>NZ_CAXUPN020000001.1:0-4800000 GCF_964252925.1 Pseudoduganella sp. LjRoot289 | reverse complement strand
CCGGAAACGCAGCCGCCGTTTTTCTACTATGCTAAAGCGGCTTACTGGGTGATCAGGCTGACCTTGTCAAGCACGAACGAGGTCTGGGCCGATGAATCTTCCGTCATCGCGAACGACACCGTCACCGTCTGGCCTTTGTACGGCAGCAGGCTGAAGGTACGGGTCTGGTAGCCGGTGGCCTTGTTCAGGTTGGAGTAGGTGGCCAGCGTGCCGAGCACCGTACCGCTGCTGTTCTTGACCGTCACCACCAGCTTGTCGTAGATGGTGCTGGTCGTGGTTTCAGCGGTGTCGATATGCAGCGCGAAGGTCAGCGAGGCGGCGGTGGCGGTCGACGGGATCACCATGGCCTGGGTCAGCGTCTCGGTCGCGGTGGAGCCGTTGCCGCCCAGCCAGGCGAACTTCGTGCCTTCGAAGGCGGTCTGGCCGCTGAAGGAGCCGATCACGCCGGTGCTGCCGCTCCAGCCGGTGATGCCGGACTCGAAGCCGCCGTTGGTGGCGCGCTCAACGCCGCTCACCGTCGAGACGGTCAGGGTGGCGTTGCCCGAGGTGGCCGTTTTGACCGGCGACGACGAGTCGGTGACGACGGCGTTGAACACGGCGCCGCTGTCGCTGCTTTGCGCGGTCAGCGAGTAGGTGGCCGAGGTGGCGCCGGAGATCAGCGCGCCGTTGCGGTACCACTTGTAGCTGTACGGCGCGGTGCCGCCGCTGGCCGCGACGGAGAACGAAGCGGTCGCGCCGGGGGCGACGGTGACGCTGGCCGGCTGGGTGCCGATGACGACGCCGCCGGCGCCGGCCGCTTCATCGACGTCGAGGCCGACGTTGATGGCCGCGTAGGCGCGCTTGACGGCGGTGGCCTCGGCGCTGCCCACGCCGTACAGTTCCTCGGCCGCCAGCAGCACCTTGTTGCGCGCGTCGGCGTAGTTGGTCGACGAGGTGAACTTGGTGGTGGCCGCCTTGAACCAGATGCGGTAGGCCTTGTCGTTGCCGATGCCGGTCATGGCCAGCGGCTGCTTGTTCAGGTAGGAGCTGTAGGCGTCGCTGGCGGTGCTCGAGTTCGAACCCTGCGCCAGGAAGTAGAACATGCGGTTGTTGGGGCCGCTGCTGTAGTGCACGTTCAGGTTCTTGATGGTGCTGCTCCACGCGTTCGGGCTCTGGCCGTCCTTGCTCGGCTTGATCATCCAGCGCAGCGGCTGGCCGGTCTTGGAGATCTCGGTGCCCATCTGCCAGTCGTTGCCGCTGTTCGGGATCGCGGTGCCGGTGCCGCCCGCGCGCGCGTAGGCTTCCACCATCTCGCCGCCGATGTCCGAGTTGGACTCGTTCAGGCCGCCGGATTCGCCGGCGTAGACCAGGTCGGAGGTGGCGTCGATCACGCCGTGCGACATTTCGTGGCCGATCACGTCGATCGAACCCAGGCTCTTGAACGAGCTGCCGTCGCCGATGTACATGCACTTGCAGTTCGGGTCGAAGAAGGCGTTGTCGTAGTTGTTGTCGACGTGGACCGCGATGTAGGTGGCGGTGTTGTTGCCGTCCAGCGACTGCCAGCCCAGCACGTTCTTCATCGCGTCGTAGGTGTTCATCAAGCCCCACAGCGCGTTGACGGCGGCGGTCTGGCCGTTGGCGCTGGTGGTGCTGCCGCCGCTGATGTATTGCTGGCCGTCGCCCCAGGTGTTGCTGCTGTTGGTGTAGATGCTGCCTGCGGTCGGGTTCGATTCCGGCGCGTGGTTGGCGTTGGTGATGGCCATGCCGCCGAAGGTGCCGCCCACGCCGCGCGTGGCGTCCTTCATCGAGTACGTGCTGCCCGACAGCGTGGTGCTGATCGGCACCTGGCCGTTGTACTGGCTGTTGCCGGTGCCGACCACGGTCTGCAGGGTTTCCCACTGCGAGATGATGGCGCCGGTCCTGGCGTTGACCATGGTGTCGTGGTAGACCAGTTTTTTGCGGCTGTCGGCCATGCGGGTCTTGACCAGGTAGGCCAGCTCGTAGCGGTCCACCACTTCTTCCAGGTCCATCGCGTTCAGGGCCGATTCGGCCTTGTTCAGGGCCGAAGCCACGCGCACCGACTTCATGACCGGGTAGATCAGCAGCTCGGCTTGCGGCGCCCAGCGGTGCACGCCGCCCGGCGCGACCGACTTGACGGCGGCGGCGATGGCGTCGGCGCTGCTCAGCGCCGGCGTCAGGTCCGGCGCGCCGGTGCGTGCGCCGTTGGCGGCAACGCCGCGCGCAGCGTTCAGGCCGGCGCGGCGGTCGGACACGGATTCGCTGACGATGTTGTCGGCGGCGTCGGTGACGACCACGGACTCGGAACCGAACACGCGCAGGCCGTTAAAGGTGTGCTTGGCGCGGGTGATCTTGGTGCCGGCCGCGCCCGGGTGCTGGGCGCCCATGGCGAAGCCGTGCTGCTGGCCGAGGCCGGCCGAGCTGGGGCGTGCTGCCAATTTGGCGGCCAGCCCGGCGTTCTCTTGTGGAGAGGCCTGGGCGACCGGGGCGGCCATCATGTGGGGGCCGGCAGCTTGTGCATGGGCGATCAGCATCATCGGCAGGGCAGCGATGGATGCGGCAAGCATTTTCTTACGTAAATTCATCTCTTCTCCAAAGGTTTCGTTCGCAGTGGTGGTCCTGGCCGGGGCTTTTGGCTGAGCCAGATGGGCGACACTATTCCTGCCGGCGGCGGCAAGTCAAAAAACTTGGGAAATGAGTCGGGACGGGGAATTTTGTTAAATATGAGACAAAGTTGCCTTTGCCTCGGGCGGCGCCAGCTACAGAAATGCTAGCAACGGCGCACACCAGGAGGGTTTCATCGCGATACTGTATGTAACACGCAACGTAATAGACTTAACACTCTAATTTCGTCACGAACGCGACACATTGCCTGTTTCTTCAGCGCGTGCGGGTTGCAATTTCTTAATGTTGCGATCTACACTAGGTGCATAAAAGCGCAGGGCACGACCCATAAAAAACCGCGCACCGGGAACCACAGGGAGCAGAGAATATGACCATACGCAAAGCGCCACCCCAGCCCTCATAGGGCCACGCCGCCGCCCCCAGCACATCCGTACTCCGCTCGCCGCGACCCGGCTCCAGCGGTGCCATCGTGCGCCTTAGCCCATCCGTGGCCAGGTGCGCAGGGACAGCTTTTTTCCTTGTTTACTATGCTCTCGATATCTACCAAAGTTGAGCGGATCGTCATGGAGTCGCCCTTCCTTACAGAAGGACTGGGGCGCGGCTTGATCAACTTGTCCGAACTCGCGCGGCAACTGCAGCCGCAACTCGAAACAGACCTGTGGAAGCCGGTGGGGCAGGCCGCCGTGGTGATGGCGCTGCGGCGCGTGGCGGAGCGGCTGCCGCAGCAGGAGGCGGCCGCGCACGGCGAGCTGTCGCTGGCGCGCAAGACCGGCGAGCTGACCACCCGCACCGACCTGACGATGTGCACCTTCCGTTATTCGGAGCACACCTACGAGTGCCACCGCCAGCTGCTGGCCAAGGCGGCGCCGCAGCGCGGCGCCTTCGTCTCGGTCACGCGCGGCATCAACGAGGTGATGGTGATCTGCAGCCGCCCGCTCACGTGCGTGGTGGACGAGATCTTCGCCACCGAGCGCCAGCTGGCGCGGCTCGAAAGCCTGAACGCGGTCACGCTGCACCTGGACCCGGAGACCTTCAACATGCCGGGCATCTACCACGGCATCCTGAAGAAGCTGGCCTGGGACAAGATCAACCTGGTGAACATGATCAGCACCCACACCGAGCTGACGGTGCTGCTCGAGCCGCGCCAGACCGGCGCGGCCATCGCGGTGCTGTCGCGCCTGGTGGCGCAGTAGGGCTGCGCCGGCGGCCGTCTAGGCCATCCAGAAGAAGACGGCGGTCATGCGCTTGTCGTCGTGGCCGGTGCCGAAATAGCCGCTGGCCGAGTGCACCATGTTGGCGCGGTACAGCAGCATGCGGTTGAAGCGGTTCTCGACCACCACGTCCTCGTGCCAGGCCTGCGGCGGCAGCGAGGTCACGCCCAGCGCTTCGCGCAGGTTGGCGTGCGGCGGGCTGCAGTAGTTGCCGCCCATGGTGCCGTCCGGGTAGCGCAGGCGGTAGAACGAGGTGCCGGCGCTGGCCAGCGGATCGGGCGACAGGTAGATCACGGCCGCGTAGCGGCACAGCTTGAGCGAATCGGTATGCGGACGCGGCCCCGATTCGGTGGCGCCCACCAGCTGCACGTAATTATGGTTCAGCATGCGCCCTTCCGGCGCCTGCTCCTGCCACAGTTTTTTCGCGCCCGTCACTTTCCTGACCCACGCTTCCACCGCCGCCAGCTCGTCCGGCAGCAATGCCGCCGGACTGCGCATGCCGGGCCAGGGCATGGCCGCGCGGGGCGCGCCCATTTCCCAGTCTTCGCGCTGGAAACAGCGCCGCGCCACTGCCTCGGGGTCCGGCAGGATGTCGTCCTGCACCCAGTAGTCGCGCCCCAGCTGGGGCTTGCGGTAGGTCAGGCGCGGCAACGCAGCGGCCGGCCTGGTACCCGAAGCGTTGCGCTGCATGGCGTCCCCTGGACTTAGCTGGACGCCAGCTGCGCGCGCACGCGGGCGATGGCCGCGCGCACCTGGTTCGGCGCGGTGCCGCCCACGTGGTCGCGCGCGGCGACCGAACCTTCCAGCGTCAGCACCTGGAAGATGTCCTGCTCGATCAGCGCCGAGAACTGGCGCAGCTGTTCGAGCGACATGTCCGACAGGTCGATGCCCAGGTCCACGCAGGCGCGCACCGCGTGCGCCACCGCTTCGTGCGCGTCGCGGAAGGGCAGGCCCTTCTTGACCAGGTAGTCGGCCAGGTCGGTCGCGGTGGCGTAGCCCTGCAGGGCCGCCGCGCGCATCGCGTCCGGCTTGACGGAGATGCCGCCGGCCATGTCGGCGAAGATGCGCAGCGTGTCCATCAGCGTGTCGACGGTGTCGAACAGCGGTTCCTTGTCTTCCTGGTTGTCCTTGTTGTAGGCCAGCGGCTGGCCCTTCATCAGGGTCAGCAGGCCCATCAGGTGGCCGTACACGCGGCCGGTCTTGCCGCGCGCCAGTTCCGGCACGTCCGGGTTTTTCTTCTGCGGCATGATGGACGAGCCGGTGCAGAAACGGTCGGCGATGTCGATGAAGCCCACGCGCGGGCTCATCCAGATGATCAGCTCTTCCGACATGCGCGACACGTGCGTCATGATCAGCGAGGCGGCGGCGGTGAATTCGATGGCGAAGTCGCGGTCCGAGACGGCGTCCAGCGAGTTGTGGCACACGTCGTCGAAGCCCAGCGTCCTGGCCACGCGCAGGCGGTCGATCGGGAAGGTGGTGCCGGCCAGCGCGGCCGCGCCCAGCGGCAGGCGGTTCACGCGCTTGCGGCAGTCTGCCATGCGTTCGGCGTCGCGGCCGAACATTTCAACGTAGGCCAGCATGTGGTGGCCGAAGGTGATCGGCTGCGCCACCTGCATGTGGGTGAAGCCCGGCAGGATGGTGTCGGCGTGTTGCTCGGCCAGGTCGGTCAGCGCGCCGCGCAGCTGGTTCAGCAGGCCGGTCACGTCGTCGATGGCGGCGCGCACGTAGAGGCGGATGTCGGTGGCCACCTGGTCGTTGCGCGAACGGCCGGTGTGCAGGCGCTTGCCGGCGTCGCCCACCAGCTCGGTCAGGCGCTTTTCGATGTTCAGGTGGACGTCTTCCAGGTCCAGCAGCCATTCGAACTGGCCCGCTTCGATTTCCTGGCTGATCTGGGCCATGCCGCGCTGGATTTCGGCCAGGTCGGCCGCGCTGATGATGCTTTGCGCGGCCAGCATGTCGGCGTGCGCCAGCGAGCCCTGGATGTCGGCTTTGGCCAGGCGGTTGTCAAAAAATACAGAGGCGGTGTAGCGTTTGACGAGGTCGGAGACGGGTTCGGAGAAGCGGGCGGACCAGGCTTCGCCCTTCTTGGAGAATTGATCAGTCATGATTTTTTAGGAAGGTGAGCGTGCGGATATTTGAACGATTATAAACAAGGTTGGCCGGCTCGGCAGATTAGCGCTCGCCGCGGGCGTGACAGCGGGGCGGAAATCGCCGATCATGGGCGCATCGAACCAGGGGAGACCAGCCATGAAGCAGCCAGCCCAAGCCAGCCTGCTGTGCGTCCTGATGATGGGGGCCATGCTGGGCAACAGCGCCGCGCGCGCCGGGGAACCGGACGCCGCCGCGCCCGCGCCCGCGCTAGTTGTCAGCGCCAACGGCAACGCCGGCACCTCCGCCTCCTGGGCGGCGGCGCCGGCCACCGCCGCGCAAGCGGGCGCCGGGCCGGGCATCGAACCGGCCCTCCAGCCCGCGCAGGCGGCGCCGGACGCGCGGCTGGCCAGCCTGGACGGCATCCTGTCGGCGCTGTACGCCACCATTTCCGGCGCCGCCGGCGAGGCGCGCGACTGGGAACGCCTGCGCAGCCTGTTTACGCACGAGGGCCGCATGGTGGTGCATGGCCCGAACAAGGCGGGCGACATCACCACCCGCGTGCTGTCGGTCTCCGACTACATCTCGCGCGTGACGCCTTTGTTCGCCAGGGAAGGCTTCTACGAGTCGGAACTGACGCGCACGACCGAGACCTTCGGCCAGATCGCCCACGTGTTCAGCACCTACGAGGCGCGCCACGCGGCCGACGATGCCAAGCCCTTCCTGCGCGGCGTCAACAGCATCCAGCTGGTAAACGACGGCCAGCGCTGGTGGATATTGTCGCTGGTGTGGCAAGCGGAGTCCGAGCAGGCCCCGCTGCCTGAACGTTACCTGAAAGGCAAACATTGAACATCGCACTGGAGGTCACATCGGACAAGGCGGCGCTGGACATGGCGCTTATTCACCGCTTTCTCAGCGAGCGGTCCAGCTGGGCGATCGGCCTGCCGCTGGCGGTGCTGGAAAAAGCCATCGCCAATTCGCTGTGTTTCGGCGGCTACCTGGAGGGCAGGCAAATCGCCTTCGCCCGCGTCATCACGGACGGCGCCACGTTCGCCAACCTGGTGGATGTGTTCGTGCTGCCGGAGCATCGGGGCCAGGGCCACGGCAAGCGCCTGATGGAGGCCGTCATGGCGCATCCGGACCTGCAGGGACTGCGCCGCTTCACGCTGGCCACCGGCGACGCGCACGGCCTGTACGCCCAATTCGGCTTTACGCCGCCGCTGCGCCCGCAATCGCTGATGGAGCGCTACTTCCCGGCCATCTACACCGAAGGGCGCTGATCACTGCCACTGCATCAGCGCCGGCGGGATCAGCAGCAGCAGGGCCATGACAGCGTAGATCAGCTGCAGCGGCACCATCCACCTGGCCCAGGTGATCCACGGGATGCGCGCCAGCGCGAGCACGCCGACGGTGATGCCGGAGGTCGGTATCATCGGCGTGGTCAGTTCGCCGAACTGGAAGGCCAGCACGGCGGTCTGGCGCGTCACGCCCACCAGGTCGGCCAGCGGCGCCATGATGGGCATGGTCAGCGAAGCCTGGCCGGTGCCGGAATGGATGAAGAAGTTGATCACGGTCTGGATGCCGAACATCTTCTGCGCCGCGAACACGGGGCTGGACGATTGCACCAGCGGCAGCAGGCCGTGCAGCATGGTGTCGATGATGTTGGCGTCGCGCGCCAGTATCATGGTGCCGCGCGCCAGCGCGATCACCAGCGCCGTGCCCACCAGGTCTTTCGACCCCTGGATGAAGGCGGCCACCAGCTCGTCCGAGTCCAGGCCGCCGATTACGCCGATGACGATGGCCATCACCAGGAACAGCGCGGCGATCTGTTCGATATACCAGTCGAACTTCACCACGCCCACCACCATGCCGGCCAGCGAGGCGGCGAAGATGGCCAGCACCACCTTGTGCTTGGCCGTCATGCCCTCGAAGCTTCCCAGGTCGAGCGGGCTCTCCTTGCGTTTCTCCAGGTCCAGCACATAGGTGGGGCTCAGTTCCGGGCTGCGCTTGATGCGCGCCGCGTACCACATCATGAAGGCGGCCGTGATGGCGGTGGCCACCAGCCAGCAAACCAGGCGGTAGCTCATGCCGGAGAACACCGGGATGCCGGCGATGCCCTGCGCGATGCCGACGTTGAAGGGGTTCAGGAAGGCGGCCCCGAAGCCCACCTGCGAACCGAGGAAGGGAATCGACACGCCGGTGACGGTGTCGTAGCCCAGCGCGAGCGCCAGCGGCACGAAGATGAGGATGAAGGGGATCGCCTCCTCGTTCATGCCGAAGGTGGCGCCGCCCAGCGAGAACAGGGTGATGAAGACCGGTATCAGCGCGGCCCGCACGAAGCGCGAATGCGTGTGCGCCTTGGCGATGGCCTTGATCATCGCGTCGACCGCCTGGGTCTTGTGCAGCACGTTGAAGGCGCCGCCGACGATGAGGATGAAGCCGATGATCAGCCCCGCCTCGGTGAAACCCTTGATCGGCGCCATCATCAGCGCGGCGAAGCCTTGCGGCTTGCTGTCGACGTAGTGGAAGGTGGCGGGGTTGATCAGCTGCTTGCCGTCGACGAGGTGGGTGTCGTATTTGCCGCCCGGGATGAACCAGGTGGCCAGCGCGATCAGCGCCAGGATGGCGAAGACGAGGACGTAGGTGTTGGGGATGCGCAGTTTCATGGGGGGCTTGTTCTTATTGGCTAAGCAGTTCGCCGGAGCGGAAGGCGGCGGGCCCGGCCACTTTGCCGATGTTCATCCCGCGCAGCACGTGGCGGTGCGCGCTGCGGGCGAAGAATACGCCGTCGACGCTGCAGCGCACCGAAGTGGTGGTGCCGTTGACCGGATCGATCACGTCGGCCAGCGCGTCGCCCGCCTTCACGCGCTCGCCCATGTTGCGCGTATAGACGAGGATGCCGGCGTGCGGCGCCAGCAGCGGCTCCACGCCTTCGAGCGGCGTCGCCTCGCACAGCGGCGCGGGCAGTTCGCCCGCTTCGGCGTCGAGCACGCCGGCGTGCGCGAGGTAGCGCACCAGCGCGTCCGCGTCCTGGCGCGCCAGCTCGTAGTTCACTTCCATCTCGCCGCGCAGCTCGATGGTGGTGGACAAGCATGCCGGCGGGATCGGATAGGCGTCGCCGAAGTGCGCCTGCAAGTCCCACCACAAGCGGCTGCAGGCTTCGTCGAAGGGCTCGCCGCCGGCGGCCAGTGCCAGCAGCACCGCGTGCGCGCCCATGAGCCGCGCCAGCGGGGCCACGCCGTCCGCCAGCGGCGTGCCGGCGTAGATGTGCAGCACCGCCTCGTTGTCGCAGTGCAGGTCCAGCACGATGTCGGCGTCGATGGCCATGCCCAGCAGCAGCTTCTTGTGCGCCTCGCCGTCCGACTTGGGCTCCCACGCGGCCACCGAGGCCAGCGCCTGCTGGCGGATCACGCGCACGTTCTGTGCCGGGTCGGGTCCCAGCTTGCCTTGCAAGGACTCCTTCAATTCGTCCGCCACGTGCTTGTAGGAGCGGTTGAAGTTGATGCCGGTGGTCAGGTCGAAGCGGCCGAAGGGCGCGCCATGGATGGCTTGCGACAGGCCGATGGGGTTCGCCGCCGGCACCAGGATGATTTCGCCTTGCACCTTGCCCGCCGCCTCCAGCGCGTCCAGCTGCCGGCGCAGGAACTGCGCCACCAGCATGCCGGGCACCTCGTCCGCGTGCAGCGCGGCCTGGATGTAGACTTTCTTGCCCTTGCCGGGCGTGCCGTAGTGGAAACTGGTCAGCTCGAACTGGGCGCTGCTCTGGGGCGCCGAGATGGGATGTTTTTCTGTACGCATGAAGATGGCCCGGTGGATTTGATATCGGGGGATTATGGATTTGCCAGCGCGGCGTGTCCACGCTTTTGATGTATATTGGCATCAGGAGCGGGCCATACGCAGCGCGCCCTCAGGGCATGGTATCTGCACTATTTCTGCAAAACGGATTCGAAAATGGGTGTACTCAAAACATTGATTCAATGCGTGGGCAGGGTTTCCCTGCTGTGGTATGCAATCACGGGGGCGCAAGTGCATGCAGCTGAGCCGGTACAGCCGAAAGGGTCGCTGGTCATCATCGGCGGCGGCCTGCGCGGCGACAATGCCGACATCTGGCAGCGCATCGTGCAACTGGCCGGCGGCAAAGGCGCCCGCATCGCGGTGTTCCCCTCGGCCGCGGGCGCGCCCGAGCGCTCGGGCCAGGCCATCATCGGCTACCTGAAGCGCTACGGCGCCGACCCCTTCCTGGTGCCCATCGCCGTCAAGCTGGCCAATAGCGACTACCGCAAGGCCGCCGACGACATGACCCTGGCCGACCGCGTGCGGCGCGCCGACGGCGTGTACTTCGCCGGCGGCGACCAGGGCCGCATCACGCAGGCCCTGGTGCGCGCGGACGGCACCCGCACGGCGGCGCTGGACGCGATCTGGGACATCTACCGGCGCGGCGGCGTCATTGCCGGCACCAGCGCCGGCGCGGCCATCATGAGCAGCACCATGTTCTACGACGCGCGCCGCGTGCTGGCCACCTTGCAGGAGGGCGTGGCCGACGGCAAGGACATTGCGCCCGGCCTGGGCTTCATCGGCGACGATATCTTCGTCGACCAGCACCTGCTGATACGGGGCCGCTTCGCGCGCATGATCCCGGCCATGCTGAAGAAGGGCTACCAGCTTGGCCTGGGCATAGACGAGAACAGCGCCATGGTGGTCAACGCCAAGCGCGAGGTGGAGATCATCGGCTACCGCGGCGCCATGCTGCTGGACCTGTCGCATGCGACCATGGATTCCGAATCGAGCGCCTTCAACGTCAGCAACATCCTGATCAGCTACCTGGACCGGGGCGACAAATTCAACATCGCCACCCAGACCTTCACGCCGGCGCCGGACAAGGCCGACGGGCGGCTGGACAACACGCGGCCGGTGCGGCGCGGACCGGTGTTCAGCAACGATATCCTGGGCAACAGCGCGGTGGTGGACCTGATGGAGAAGCTGATCGACAGCGACCAGGTGGACGCCATCGGCATCGCCAGCGGCGACCCGCGCGGCACGGCGCCCGAGGTGGGCTTCGAGTTCCGCTTCTCCAAGACGCCGGAAAGCACCGGCTACCTGTCATCGGTGGCCGATTACTACTCCATCCTGAACCTGCGCCTGGACATCCGGCCCATCGAAGTGCAGCGCCCGCTGTACAAGTACAAGAATTAATCTGCATCGATTCATCCACATCGTCCGCCACGGACGATGTGGATGGGCCTGCCATCCCTGCTATGCCGCCAGGGTTTGCGGCTCCGCGTTGCGCTCCGCCGTCTTGCCGGCGCGCAGGTGGCGGTTCAGGCCTGACACCACGGCCTTGAGCGAGGCGGTCACGATATTCTGGTCGATGCCGACCCCGAAGCCGCTGGCGTTGCCCGCTACCCGCATGTCGATATAGCTGACCGCGCTCGCGTTGGCGCCGGTCGCCAGCGAGTGCTCGAAATAATGCATGATGCTGATCTGCTGCCCGAGCGCCGCGACAAACGCGTCTATCGGGCCATTGCCCTGGCCGGCGATGGTGAGCGGGACATTGTCCAGCAACAGCTCGACCTCGATGCCGACGCCGTCGGCCAGGCGCGAATTTTCCGTCAAGCGGTGCGCCACGTAGGCATAAGGACCGTGTTCGTCGAGGTATTCCTGGCGGAACAGCGCATGCACCTCGTTCGAGCGGATTTCGCGCCCGGTCTGGTCCGTCACGCGCTGTACCGCCCGGCTGAATTCTATCTGCAGGCGGCGCGGCAAACTCAGGCCGAAGTCGTTTTCCAACAGGTAGGCGATGCCGCCTTTGCCGGACTGGCTGTTGACCCGTATCACCGCGTCATAGTTGCGCCCCAGGTCGGCCGGATCGATCGGCAGGTAGGGCACTTCCCAGATGCCGCCGCGGTCCTGCTGGGCGAAGCCCTTCTTGATGGCGTCCTGGTGGGAACCGGAAAAGGCGGTAAACACCAGCTCGCCGGCGTAGGGATGGCGCGGGTGGACCTGGATGTCATTGCAATATTCCACGCATTGCCGCACCTCGTCGATATCCGAAAAGTCCAGCCCCGGGCTGATGCCCTGCGAATACAAATTCAGGGCCAGGGTGACCAGGTCGACGTTGCCGGTGCGCTCGCCATTGCCGAACAGGCAGCCCTCGATCCGTTCGGCCCCGGCCATCACGGCCAGTTCCGCCGCGGCGACCGCGGTGCCGCGGTCATTGTGCGGATGGACGCTCAGGATGATGCTGTCGCGCCGCTCCAGGTTGCGGTGCATCCATTCGATCTGGTCGGCATAGACATTGGGCGTGGTGCACTCCACGGTGGTCGGCAGGTTGAGGATGATCTTGCGTTCGGGCGTGGCCTGCCACTCCGCCGACACGGCGTCGCACACTTCCTTGGCGAAATCGAGTTCGGCCATGCTGAACGTTTCCGGCGAATATTCATACGTCCATGCGGTCTCCGGCGCCGCGTCGGTCAGCTGCTTGATCAGGCGCGTGCCGTTGACGGCGATGGCTTTGACTTCCTCCCGGCTCATGCCGAACACGATGCGGCGAAACGCGGGGGCGATCGGGTTGTAGAGGTGGATGATGGCCTGCTTGGCGCCCTTGACCGAATCGACCGTGCGGCGTATCAGGTCCTCGCGCGACTGCGTCAGCACCTCGATGGTGACATCGTCGGGGATGCGGTCTTCTTCGATCAGCGCGCGCACGAAGTCGAAATCGGTCTGCGAGGCGGACGGGAAGGCGACCTCGATCTGTTTCAGGCCGATCTTCAGCAATTGATTGAAAAAGCGCAGTTTGCGCTCGGGATTCATCGGTTCTATGAGCGCCTGGTTGCCGTCCCGCAGGTCGGTGCTCATCCAGATCGGCGCCTGGACTATGCTGCGGCTGGGCCAGCTGCGTTCGGGCAGGTCGACAGTGGCGGTGGCACGATACTTCACATGAGGGTTGCGCAACATGGTGCATCTCCTTTCAAAGAGAGGAAAGATAATCAAACGGGAATGGGTAGGGTGGCGAGCTTGCCGCAGCGGCGCGGCGGCGCGCCTCAGCAAGCGGTCGCTAGGGGCGGGCGGGATAGCGCGCGGAGGGAGGCGCTGGTGAGGACGGGGAAGGACGGGCTGGGCATGGAGCGGGCAGTGGCTGTTGATCGACGGGATGGGAACGATCCTATAAGCGGCCCCCGGCAGTGTCAATCGTGGGGCCGCAGTTCGTCACCTGGCCGCACGAAATGTCACTTGCGCGCATGCGCGGCGGCGTCAGGCGCTGAAATACTGGCTGGGCGAGGTGCCGAAAGTGCGCTTGAAGGCGGTGGAAAAGGCCGCCACGCTGTTGTAGCCGACGTTCTGGGAAGCGCGCATGACGGGCATGCCGTCGGCCAGGAAAGGCAGCGAGGCCATCAGCCGCATCTGCTGGCGCCATGCGCCGAACTGCATGCCGGTTTCGATGTAGAACAGGCGCATCAGGTGGCGCGAGCTCAGGCCGACCTCTTTGGCCAGCATCAGGACGGTGGCGTCGCACTCCGGCGCGCGCCGCAGCCGTTCGCACATGCGCAGCAGGCGGCGGTCGGTCGGCATGGTCAGCATCAGCGGCTGCAGCGGCAGCGCCTGCAGCTCGTCGATCACGCTCGGGATCAGCCTGGCCCTGGCTGAATCGTGCTCGAAATGGTCGGGAAAGCTCGACAGCCGCCGCACCATTTCCTTGAACAGCGGCGTGATCGACATCAGGCAGGAGCTGGGCGGCAAGCGGGCGCACAGCGAGCCGGCGATGTACAGGGTTGAAATGTGGGTATGGCTCAGGCATTCGATCGAATGGGCCACGCTGGGCTGGACCCAGGCCGCGCGGGTGGGCGACAGCACCCAGGACTTGCCTTCGACGTTGGCGACCAGCATCCCCTTGGGCGCGTAGATCAGCTGCCCCCTCGCATGCTGGTGCACGGGCGAGAAAAAGTCGGCCGCGAGCTCCGCCGACAGGATCGTCACCGGCGCTTCGGCCTGTTGGAAGGCGTGCGCATTGCCGCGGCATGGCGTACCGGGCGCATGGTCTGGCGTTGCTTCGAATTGCGACATGGGCATTCCTTGCTTGGGCTGTTAAACGGTGCCGCGCCGCCAGGCCGCACGGGCGCACGGGCGCACGGGCGCCGCTGTGGCAAATGATGGCATTGCGTTGGCATTGTTGCTATCGAGGTCTGCGGGAAGGGCGCCCCAATTCAGCTGGCGTGAATTGCCTTGAGCGTTGATATTCACTGATGGTAAATATTGCTTTAATAGTCAACAATGTAATATTGACAATAAATGAAGTGTAGCGCGGGGTTTATGTTTTGTCAATGCGCAGGGGCCCTCGTGGGGCCCCTGTCCGCGATCGCGGCGCGGCGGTCAGCCGGCCTTTGCCAAGGGCGCAGGACGCGCGAACCAGGCGGCCCAGGATTTGCCGAACTGGGCAATGGCCACACCGGCCACTGTCAGCACCGCGCCGAGCATATTCATTGCGGTGATATTTTCATGCAACAGGATGACGCTGCCGAGCATGGCGAAGAAGGGCATCAGCAAGCCGAACGGCGCGATCTTGTCGACCGGATACTTGTTCAGCAGCCAGTACCAGATGCCGAACCCGGCAATGCCGCCGGCCAGCACGGTGTAGAGCAGCGCGCCCCAGCCGGTCAGGTCGGCGTGGCGTACGGCTTCGACCTGTCCCTGCTCGAACAGGAAGGAAATGAGCAGCAGCGCGGGGCCGGCCGCCAGCGACACCACGGCGTTGAGGGCGGCAGGCTTCATGGGGCCGTAGCGGCGCGCCGTGATATTGCCCACAGCGAACATGAACGCCGAGCCGATGATGATGAACATGGCCTCGGTGCTGCCGCCCGCTTTCGGTCCGCCGACGATCAGCGCCACGCCGGAGAAGGCGGTCAGGATGCCCGCCATGCCGAGTTTGGTAATGCGCTCCCGCAACAGCAGGCCGCCCAGGATGACCGTGAAAATCGCGTTGGTCTGGTAGGCGATGATGCCGGTCGAGACGTCGACCAGGCGGAAGCCGATGTACAGCAGCGCGAAGTGGGCCACGCCCTGGGTCAGGCTGACGAGCAGGGCGGGGCCGAGCTTGCCCTTGATGCCGCCGATGAAGGGCAGCAGGATCAGGCTCATCATCACGAAGCGCATGCCGACCATGAAGATCGGCGGGAATTGATGCAGGCCGATCTTGAGCATGACCGCTTGCAGGCCCCAGATGAAGGGGACGAGGATGACCAGGAACAGGGAATATGGGGACATGGCGGGGCCGTGAAGGTGGATGGAAGGGCGGCGCCGGTGGCCGGCGCCGCCTGCGCAGCGGCTTACTTCTGGAACAGGGCCTTCAGGTTGGTCATCGCCATGTCGACGAAGCCTTCGACAAAGGCGTCGAAAGCAGGCTGGCCTTCGGCGCCGCCGGTCCACGGTTCGCCGGCGATGTCCCAGCTGACCTTGCAGCCGTTGGCGCCGGTTTCGTCCACGCGCATCCATGCCCACAGGTTGCCGATGTTGAAGGTGGTGTACAGCAGGCTCCAGGTCATCTGCATGGCGGCGTCATCGCGCGAGTTCAGCTGTTCCAGGACGATATTGCCATCGCCGAAGAATTTCTTGCGTACCGAGCGCACGCCGTCGCCGGTCATTTCGGTGCGTTCCAGGCCGGTGATGAACTTGTCGAAGCCGGCGAAGTCGCCCACCACCGCCCAGGCCTGGCGGGCCGGCACCGGCAGTTCGGCCGAGCCGGAAATGACGCGGGTGGCGGGATTGCGGATCAGGGTGTCGGGTGCGGCGCCGGTCTGTTTTACTTGTTGCAGCATGGTCTATCCTTGGTGAGTTTGGGTTGGATGAAAGGAGGTGGCGCGGCGGTTCAGCCGTCGGCCTCGATCGGCAGTTGCGGCATGAAGCCGCTGTCTTGCAGGTAGCGCAAATTGTTTTCGATCATCGCGGCGCTCTTGTCGGGGAACGCCATGCCCAGCCGGGCCAGGGCCGCCTCGGTGCGCAGGTGGTCGATATGCGACATGTCCCCGATGTCTTCGTTGCTCTCGTCGAGGTAAAACGACAGCACGTTGTAGAGCGCGTTCGATTCGTCGACCTCGACGATCCGCCTGCGCCACTCGTCGGGCGCGACCAGCGCGAGCGGATAGCCGAAGCCGCGCCAGCAGGCCAGGTAGTCGACCCAGTCGAGCGGCTTGGGATTGTGGAAGTGCAGGACCGGCGTATCGAGCCTGGCCGACAGCGAGCAGCGCACGGCGGCCTCGGCCAGGAAGTCGACCGGGCACAGGTCGAAGCCGCTGTCCCAGGCCGGCGCGCACCCCAGCTGCACCGAGCCCTTTATCAGCAGCATGATGCGGTTCTGGTCCGGCTGGCAGACGCCGGTCTGCGTATGGCCGCTGATATTGCCCGGCCGGATAATCGTTCCCGTGAGGCCGCGTCCGATGGCCTGCCACACCAGATGCTCGGACACCCATTTGCTCAGGTTGTAGCCGTTGTTGACGAACGCCGGCGGAGTCCTGGCCGGCCCGTCCTCGACGATCCGGCCGGCGGCGTCGACGTTGCTGGCGGCCGACAGCGTCGAGATGTAGTGCAGGGCCTTGTTCTTGCCCGTGGTGGCCAGCCTGAGCAGCTCGAGCGTGGAGCGCACATTGGCATTGGCCAGGTAGCGGTAGTCGTACACGTGATTGACGTTGGCGCCATTGTGGTAGATGACGTCGACCTGTTGCGCCAGCTCGTCGAACAGCTGCGCCGGCAGGCCCAGGCCCGGCTGCTCAAGGTCGCCCAGCACAATCCGGATGCGCGCCTGGCCGGCCAGGGCCTGCAAGCCATTGGCCGCCAGCGCGGCGCCCAGCTTGCGGCTGCCCTGCTCGGGCGTGGCGGCCCGGATCAGGCAATGCACGACGGCGTCGGTCTGCTGCAGGATCTGCTGCAGCAGGAACACGCCGAGGAAGCCGTTGGCGCCGGTCAGCAGCACGGCGCGCGGCGCGTGCAGCGCCGGGTTGGCCGCCGGCATGGGCGCTACGCTCACGGGCAAGAGCATGTCCGTATAGACTTGCTCCGGGATGCTGTCGCCCTTGCGGATGGTATCGTCGGTCAGCAGCAGCGCGAGCGCGGCGATGGTGGGCTGTTCCATGAAGCGCGCCAGCGGGGTGCTGACCGCCCATTCCTTCTTGATCGCCAGCAGCATGCGCGATACCAGCAGCGAATGGCCGCCCAGGTCGAAGAAGGAGTCGGTTTTGCCGATCTCGGTCTCGTCGAGCTGCAGTACTGCGGCCCAGATCGGGCGCAAGCGGCTTTCAGTGGCGCTCAGGGTTTCCTCGACCGCGTCGCGGGCGGCCGGCGCGGCCAGGGCGAGCAGGGCCCTGCGGTCGGTCTTGCCGTTGTCGGTCGCCGGCAGCGCGGGCAGCACCGTGACCTGGAAAGGCACCATGTAGTCCGGCAGCCGCTGGCGCACGCCAGCCTTGACGTCGGCCGCGTTCGCGGCGGCATGGCAGGGTTTGGCGACGAAAGCGAGGATGCGTTTTTGCTCGTCGACCACGACCGCGCAATGCTTGAACAGGGCGCAGGCCAGGACCGCGTTTTCGATCTCGCCGAGCTCGACCCGGAAGCCCCGGATCTTGACCTGGAAGTCCTTGCGTCCGATGAATTCGATGCCGCCGTCGGCGCGCCAGGTGACGATGTCGCCACTGCGGTACATGCTGGCGCCGTGCTCGAGCGGATCGGCCAGGAAACGTTCGCCGGTGAGCGCGGCCTGGCGGAAATAGCCGCGCCCGACGCCGGCGCCGGCAATATACAGCTCGCCTTGCTCGCCGCCGCGGACCGGTTTCCGGTTGTCGTCCAGCACATAGCAGCGCGCGCCGGCGATCGGCTGGCCGATGTTCTTGTTGGCGCTGTCGAGGGAGAAATTCGACGTCGTCGCCAGCACCGTGCACTCGGTCGGACCGTAGATGTTGTGGAACTGGCGGCCGCGCTTCCAGCGCCCGATGGTGTCCGGATCGCAGACGTCGCCGCCGGTGACCAGGTGCTGCAGCGCGGGCCACGCAAAATCGGGCAAGCCGGCCAGCAAGGCGGGCGGCAGGAAGGCGTGGGTGACGCCGTGCGCCCTGACCAGTTCGTCCAGCGCGCTGAAATCATGCCGTTGCTGCTCGGACGGCGCGATTACGCAGCCGCCGGCGAACAGGGTGGGGAAGATGTCGAGGAGGGAGGCGTCGAAGGAAATGGTCGAAAACTGCAGGGCCCGCGATACCGCCGTCAGGCCGACGTGGCCGCGGTACCAGTGGCAGAAGGCGGCGATATTGCGGTGTTCCAGCATCACCCCTTTGGGGCGCCCGGTCGAGCCCGAGGTGTAGATGACGGTGGCCAGGCGCTGCGGCTGGTGCTGCTGCGCCGCGCGCGCGAAGGGGGAAGGGGCGGCCGGGCCGGCGCAGACGCCGGGCTGGTAGGGCACGACCTGGATCGTCTGCAAACCGAGGCGCTCGAAGGTGGCGGCGTGCTCGGCGTCGGTCAGGACCTGCGCCAGGGCCGCATCCTCGGCCACGGCTGCCAGGCGCGGCGCCGGGTAGGCAGGGTCGAGCGGGACATAGGCTGCGCCGATGCCGACGACTGCCAGGATGGTGGCGTACAGCCTGGCGGACTTCGGCATGGCGACGCCGATCACGGTCTCGGCACCGTCCTGCGGCGCCAGCCCCCGCTGCAGCAGGTCTTCGGCTATCGCGGCCGCGTAATCGAACAGTTCCTGGTAGCTCAGGGTGGCGTCGGGCGCGACCAGGGCGGTATGGCGCGGGTGCGCCGTGGCGGCGTCGGCGAACTGGGCGAACAGCGAGCCTTGCGGCGCGCCTGGCCTGGCCGGCCGGTTCGACTGGTGGCAGAAGGCCAGTGTTTCCAGCATCGAGGCGGCATCGCAGCGCGCCGTGGCGGCGCTTGCCGCCTGCACACCCCAGACGCCGTTGTGCTGCGCGGCGTGGCCGACCGCTTCCATCAGCAAGTCGAGCGCCAGCTGCGTCACGCCGGCGGCGAGGTCGGCGCCGCTGCGCTGGCCGCCGACGGTGAAGGTGGTGCTGCACAGCGTGCGCATGGCCGTGGCCGGACCGATGCTCCAGGCCAGTTCGCCGGTTTGCCCCCGCGCCGCGTCCAGGCTGATCCCGCATCGCACTTCATGGCAGGGCTGTTGCAGCCATGCGGGCGCTGCGGCGCCTTCGGCCAGCAGCAATAGTGCGTCCAGCGGCGGCATGTGCGCGGCGGCGTCCCGCGTCAGGACGGCGACGCCGAGACTGGCCGCGATCTCAAGGAATTGTTCGCCCGATCCGGGCAAGACCAGCACTTCGTGACCGAGTTCGAACAGCGCGACCATGGCCTTGGTCGCCAGGCCATCCGTACCGGACACGCCGATGATGAGTGATTTCATTTAGCCACCTTGTTAGATGAACGCGTCAAGCGCCGCGCGCGTGGGCGTGTGCTCGAGCAGTCCGCTCGATTTGAAGAATTTGACGATATTGACCATCATCGGATGCCGCTTGGTGATGGGGTAGGAGCGCACCATATCGGCCGAAATGTCGCGGCGCGAGGCTTCCGGCATGGCGATGGCCGCCACCAGGCGGCGGTCGAAGTCGGCCTGGATATCGTTGGTCAGGTACTGCTGCAGGAAAACCGGAAGCGCCGAGCCGAGCGCCACGCGCGCCGGTTCGTCGATATTGGCCCAGTAAAGCTTGACCAGTTTGATCCAGAAGCTCGAATGCCGGCCTTCATCGGCCAGGTGGTCCGACATCATGCCCTTGACCGAGCGCTTGATGCTGGCGTCGCGCGAAAAGGCCGCGACATCGGCGGTCACGGTATTTTCCGAAATCGCCACGGCCAGCAATTCCATGCCATCGCGGTATTGTTCGCCGAGCGTGGCCAGCGTGCGCGGAATGGCGCGCGACAGTTCGATTTCAGCGGGCAGCGCGATCGGCGCGATGCCGGTGCGTTCCTGCGCCTGGTTCAGATAGTCCATCGCCACGTAGGCGTGGTAGTCCTCGTCGATCACCACCGACATCGCGTCATAGCGGCAGGCAAAGGGAAACTCGAATGGAAACTGGCCCTTGGCGATGCTGCGCGCGGTCCGGTTAACGATTTCCGTTTCAAAGATGATGATGTCGTTGATGTATTTGTACAGGCTCTGGATCAGGATGAATTCTTCCGTTTCCTTGCCCAGCCCGGCGATCAGCGGATGCAGGCAAAGCGGCTGGCGCTCGGCCGGATAGTATTGGAGGCCGTCGTCTTCGATCTGGCGGCGCGGACGCGATCGGATCGTGGCACGCGACTCCCAGATCGACGAATGGCTCTGGTAATGATGCTCGATCATGCGGCCCCCGTTTCCCCGGCAACTGGATAGGAGTGAATTTCCAGCAGCAGGCAGCCGGCCGCGCTCGAGAAGGGGCCGTGGAAGGTGCCTGCGGGGCGGACAAAATAGGCGCCCTTGCCGTAGGACGCCACTTGCTGCAGGGAGGCCTTGTCCAGCAAGGCCTGGTCGCCCTCGACCAGGTAGACTTCCTCGTCGTAGTCGTGGATGAAGGGGACGGCGGTAGCGGCGCCCGGTGCGAAGCGCACGAAGCGGGTCCGCACGCCCTGTTTTTTCTGCTGGTCCAGCGTATCGACGATGATGACCTGTTCGATTCCCTCGTCAAATCCCGCCGGGCGTTCCCACTCGAAGGCTTCCAGCCTGTGTACTTGTTCCATGCCGGCCCGCCTCAATTGATCGCGCATACGGCCTGCTTCTGTTCAATTTGCAGCAGCAGCCCATTCCACAGCAGCTGCCGCTCTTCGATCGCGGCGATGCCGGATGCGAGTACCGCCTGCAGCATCTCGTCGTCGCCCTTGCAGATCTGGGCGATGATTTTTTCGGCCGCCGGGCCATGATCGCCGGAGTCCACTTCGATATGGCGCTCCAGGTAGAACACCAGGGTCGCCACGGCGCTCGCATCGATGCTCCATTGGTCCAGCAAGGTCCGGAACATGGCGGGGATGACGTTCTCGCGGCCGTAGAAGAAGTTGCCAAGCACGCTGGCCGTTTCGCCCTTGAGGCAGGCGTCCATGGTCGCCATGACGAAGCGGCAGGCGGGCTCCGGCGCCTTGACGCTGGCCAGTGCGCTGGCCACCGGCACGCCGGCCCTGACCAGCGATACGAAGGTTCCGATCTGGTCGGTCGAGGCGCCGATTTCGCGCATCGCATTGATGTACAGGTCGAAGTGGCTGATGGCGCCGTCCGGCGTTTCATCCGATTCCTCGCCCAGTACGATGTCGTTGATCAGCCTGGCCGCAAGGGGATTTTCAGGCGGCACCCATGGCAGGGATACCGTGGTCAGGTCAATTTGCAGGCGCTTGACCAGGGACATGAAGTCCCACACCGCGAACACATGCCATTCCATGAAGGTGCGCAGGTCGTCGAGGTTGCGTACCGCCGTGAAAACAGGGTGCTTGGTCAATGCCTCGTGTTTCTGTGCAAGGGTGTCGCGTAATACCGTTACTTTGCTCATGTATACACCTTAGTATCGGGAATGCCGGTGGCCGGATTCGTCGGTTGGAGGAAAATGAGCGATGATGATGCCCGAACTGGATGGCGCACGAAATGCGGAATGGTGACGAATTCATTCGTGCAGGTGACATCCCGAATGCACGCTGCGGCAGCAGCCTTTCGCGCCACCGCGGCCGGGTTTACAATGGTCTCCCAACCCAACGCAAGGACCGCCATGACCCTCCGCACCAAGGCCGCCGCCGCATTGTCCGGGGCGGCCTTCGCCCTGTCCGCCGCCGCTGCGGCAGCTGCCCCGGCATCGCCTCCAGCCACCGTGCGCCTCGACTATCTCCACACCGGCAACGCCCTGTCCGAGCAGTACGCGATGGACCGCGTGGTGATCGAGCCGCTGCCGTGGCCCGGCAAGCTGTCGCGCAATCTGGACGACACCGACCGGGGCGTCAACCGGGTGGAAGTGGTGGACGCCAGGACCGGCGACCTGCTGTACTCGCGCGGCTTCTCCACCATCTTCGGCGAATGGCGCAGCACCGAGGAGGCGCAGAAGATGAGCCGCGGCTTCCAGGAATCGGTGCGCTTCCCGAAGCCGGACCGCCCGGTGAAGGTGCGCATCCTCAGGCGCGACGAGCGCAGCGCCTTCTCCGTGGTCTGGAGCGTGGAGATCGATACCGACGCGCAGGACGTGGTGCGCAAGCAGGAGTCCGCGCCCGCCAAGCCGATCCCCATCCGCGTCGGCGGCCCGTCGCCGGACAAGGTGGACCTGCTGATCCTGGGCGACGGCTACACCAGGGCCGACATGGCCAAGTTCGAGCAGACCGCGCGCCGGCTGGCGGACTACCTGTTTTCCGTGTCGCCGTTCAAGGAGCGCGCCCAGGACTTCAACGTCTGGGGCCTGGCCGTGCCGACCCAGGAATCGGGCGTGTCGCGTCCATCGACCGGCGCGCACAAGGCATCCGCGCTGGGCACCCGCTACGACATCTTCGGCAGCGAGCGCTACGTGCTCACGCTGGACAACCGCGCGCTGCGCGACATCGCCCAGCACGCGCCGTACGAGTTCATTGAAATCCTCGTCAACAACGACACCTACGGGGGCGGCGGCATTTACGGCCAGTTCAGCACGGCGGCTGCCAATAGCGACTGGGCCAACTATCTGTTCGTGCACGAATTCGGCCACCACTTCGCGGGCCTGGCGGACGAGTACTACACCTCGCCGGTGGCCTACCAGGCCAGCGGAGAGCGCGTGGAACCGTGGGAGCCGAACGCCACCGCGCTGCGCGACCCGGCCAGGCTGAAATGGAAGCACCTGGTGAAGCCGGGCACGCCGCTGCCCACGCCATGGCCGAAGGAAGCCTACGAAACGCATGCGCGCGAGTACCAGAAGGTGCGCGCCGCATTACGCAAGGCGAACCGTCCTGAATCCGAAATGAGCGCGCTGTTCAAAGAGGACCTGGCGTTCACCGCCAAGCTGTTCTCCACCGCGCCGCACCGGCAGGATGTGGGCGCCTTCGAGGGCGCCAACTACGAAGCCAAGGGCTACTACCGCCCGGCGCAGCAATGCCTGATGTTCGACCGCAGCGAGAAGTTTTGCGCCGTGTGCAGCGAGGCGGTGGGCGCCACGATAGACCTGTATACGCGCGACCCGGCCCGCTGACGCCGCTCCTGGCCGGTAATGTTTGGTAACGTTTGATACGAGTCCATCGTGCGCCAGCGTACAGAAGGGGGTGCTCAACAAGCTTATTCTGGATCCGTGACAAGAACAACACACTCATCCAAAAACCTTTGAAAGGTCGATATTATGAATAAGCTGATTGCTACCCTGATCGCAGGTCTGTTCGCCACCGCCGCCATGGCACAAACCCCGGCCCCGGCAGCCGACGTCGCCAAGGCCCAGGCCAAGGCCGAGAAATCGGTGGCCAAGGCCGAAGCCAAGGAAATGAAAAAGGACGCCGCCGCTGATCAAGACGTAGCGAAAGCCCAGGCCAAGGCCGACGAGAAAGTCGCCAAGGCCCACGCCAAGGCCGAGAAGACGCACGCCAAGGCTGAGGAAAAAGTCGCCAAGGCCGATCCCGAAGACAAGGTGAAAGCCGAAGCCAAGGCCGACAAGAAAATGGCCGACGCGAACATGAAAGTGGACAAGACCGCCGCCAAGGCCGATGCCAAGGTCGCCAAGGAAAAAGCCGAAGCCACCGAGGAAAAGACCATCGCCGCCGCCAAGACCGCCGAGGTGAAGGCGAAAGCCAACGCCGACGTGAAGGCCGCCACGGTCAAGTAAGGCTGAAATAAGGCTGAAATAAGGCTGAAGTAGGGCTGTTGCATCGCTCGCAGGCTGAGCCGCATTTGGGGTCTGACCTCGAATGCGGCTCAGCCTGTTTTTTTTACGCCAGTTCGACGCGGTTGCGGCCGGACTGTTTTGCCTTGTACAGCGCCGCGTCGGCCGCCGACAGCATGGTCTCGATCGGCGTGCCGGTGTTGTCGGCGCAGCTCGCGCCTATGCTGACGGTGGAATTGAGCAGCTTGCCTTCACCCACCGCCACCGTGTGCCGCGCGAAGGCGTCGCACACGCGCTGCGCGATAATGCGGGCGTCTGCCTCGCTGCAGCCGGGCAGCAGCACGGCGAACTCTTCGCCGCCCAGGCGTCCCAGCAGGTCGCCGCCGCGCAAGCAGCCTTCGACGACGCGCGCGAAGCTGGTCAGCACCACGTCGCCCGCGGCGTGGCCGTAGCTGTCGTTGACCTTCTTGAAGAAATCGATATCCATCATCAGTACCGCCACCGGCCGCCGCATCAGCTGCGGCGTGACGAGCAGCTCCTCGGCGTTGATCATGAAGCCGCCCCGGTTCAGCACATGCGTCAGCGGGTCGTGCGAGGCGGCGTACTTCAGGCGCGCCAGCAGCTCGTTGCGCGCCACCATCACGCTGGCCACCGTCAGCGGCGCCAGCGCGGTCAGCGTCACGCCCACGCGCAGCGACATGATGGCCTGCTGCGTGTCGAAATTGGCGCCGATCACCAGCGTGCCGCTGGAGATGGCGAGCAGGGTCCACATCGAGAAGAACAGCGTGATGCCGGCCGTGGCGAACAGGCTGTAGGTCAGCGCGCACCACAGCATGGCCGGGATGGGGTAGGGGATCACGCCCGGCCCGCCGAGCTGCGTGCCCAGCCACAGGCTGCCGGCGAAGGCCGCCAGCGGCGCCACCTGTTCGATGTGCAGGCCGGGCCAGTCCGCGCGCCGCTTGTGGTCCTTCAGCCAGCGGCGCACATCCGGCATCGTCAGCATCACGGGCAGGATGGCGATGTAGTTCACCAGTTCCGTCGAGAACCAGAAGGCGAAGCCGTAGGCCGCGCTGCCGCCGAACAGCACCGGGTGGACGAAGATGCCGGCCAGGCCCGCCGCCGCCGCCGCGCACACCACCACCAGCACGAAATGCAGCATGGAGCGCGGATGGCGCAGCCCCTGGTGCTCGGCACTCATGCGCGAGAGCAGGAAGTAGCCGACCGACACGCCCATCAGGTTGGTGCAGGCCAGCATGGCGCTTTTGGGCCAGCCGTGCTGCATGTAGAGGGAGGCCAGCATGTAGCCGCTGGCGGCGGCCAGCCAGTGCAGCAGCTTGGGGGGATGGGTGCGGCGCAGCATCAGGCCGAGCAGCACGGCGTTGGTGGGCCAGAAGGCCGCCAGCACGCCGGGCGGCGCGGTGTAGATGCCGAAGATGGAGCACAGGTAGACCACCGCGCCGACAAACAGCGCGTCTGTGAGGTCAAAACCGGAAACTGGCCGCTCGTCGCTGGCGGCCCGGCTGATACGCATGCGCTACCTCCACCTGAATCAGCCCATTGTGCGCAAGTCGATAGCGCAAGTCAATCGAAGCGGAGGGGCCGTGGCGGCGTGGGAGGCCGCCACGGGATCGCTGCTTACTTCGGCGCCAGCGTGGACGGCTTGATGCGCTGCACCAGTTCCTTGCCCTTGCGGGCGCGCTTGCCGAAGTGCGGCGCCAGCACATTGCCGGACATTTCCAGCTCGCGCGGCTTGGCCGCCATGATGCCGTGCACGATCACGCCCTTCTGGCTGATGGCGGCGGCCGACAGCAGCGTCTCTTTCGGATCGAGTTCCATCAGGATCACGCCGCGTCCGCCGTTGGTCAGCGTCTTCATCTCGCTCATGCCGAACACCAGCAGGCGGCCCTTCTCGGACAGCGCCGCGACGGCGCTGGCGTCGTCCGCCACCACCGACGGCGGCAGCGGCAGGTCGCCCTCGTCGAGCGTGATGAAGGACTTGCCGCCCTTCAGGCGGCTGACCATGTCGCCGGCCTTGGCGATGAAGCCGAAGCCCGCGCTGGAGGACAGCAGCAGCTGGGTGGACGCGGGACCGGCGAAGTAGTGCTTGATGCGCACGCCGCCCGACAGGTCGACCAGCGTGGTGACCGGCACGCCGTCGCCGCGCGCGTTCGGCAGCGCCGCCACCGGCACCGAGTACACCTTGCCGTTGTCGCCGAAGCCGAGCAGGGTGTCGACCGAGCGGCATTCGAAGGCGTCGTGCAGGGAGTCGCCCACCTTGAAGGTGAATTGGGTCTTGTCGTGGCCGATGCCGGTGCGGGCGCGTATCCAGCCTTTTTCCGAGATGATGACGGTGACCGGTTCGTCCACCACCTTCTGCTCGGCCACGGCCTTCTGCGCTTCCTCGATCACGGTGCGGCGCGCGTCGCCGTAGGTCTTGGCGTCGCTCTCGATTTCCTTGATGATCAAACGCTTCATCGACGCGGGGTTTTCCAGCAGGTCCATCAGGGTCTGCTTTTCCTTGCGCAGTTCGGCCAGTTCCTGCTGGATCTTGATCGCTTCCAGGCGCGCCAATTGGCGCAGGCGGATTTCAAGGATGTCCTCGGCCTGGATAGCCGACAGATTGAAGCGCTCCATCAGCGCCGCCTTCGGTTCGTCCGAATTGCGGATGATGTGGATCACCTCGTCGATGTTGAGCAGGATGGTCTCGCGGCCCTCCAGGATGTGGATGCGGTCTTCCACCTTCTTCAGCTTGAACTGCGTTCGGCGCGTGACGGTTTCAAAACGGAAGCCGATCCACTCGCTGATGATGTCGCCGATGCCCTTCTGGCGCGGGCGGCCGTCGCTGCCTATCATCACCAGGTTGATCGAGGCCGACGACTCGAGCGACGTGTGGGCCAGCAGCATGAGCATGAATTCGGTCTGGTCCTGGTTCTTCGACTTCGGCTCGAACACCAGGCGCACCGGCGCGGCGCGGCCGGATTCGTCGCGGATGGTGTCGAGCGAGCCGAGGATCAGCTGCTTGAGCGCCAGCTGGTCGGCCGACAGGGCCTTCTTGCCCATCTTGACCTTGGGGTTGGTCAGCTCTTCGATCTCCTCGAGCACCTTCTGCGAGGAGGTGCCGGGCGGCAGCTCGGTGACCACGGCCTGCCACTGGCCGCGCGCCAGTTCTTCGATCTTCCAGCGCGCGCGCACCTTCATCGAGCCGCGGCCGCTGGCGTACATGTCGCGGATCTGCGAGGCCGGGGTGATGATCTGGCCGCCGCCCGGGAAGTCCGGGCCGGGCACCAGGGCCATCAGTTCGTCGTGGGTGATCTTCGGGTTGCGTATCATCGCCACCGCCGCCTGCGCCACTTCGGTCAGGTTGTGCGACGGGATCTCGGTGGCCAGGCCGACGGCGATGCCGGAGGCGCCGTTGAGCAGCACCATGGGCAGGCGCGCCGGCAGCAGGCTCGGTTCCTCGGACGAGCCATCGTAGTTCGGCTGGAAGTCCACCGTGCCGTGGTCGATCTCGTCGAGCAGCAGGCGCGAGATCGGCGTCAAACGGGCTTCGGTGTACCGCATCGCGGCGGCGCCGTCGCCGTCGCGCGAGCCGAAGTTGCCCTGGCCGTCGATCAGCGGGTAGCGCAGCGAGAAGTCCTGCGCCATGCGCACCAGCGCGTCGTACACCGACTGGTCGCCGTGCGGGTGCAATTTACCCAGCACGTCGCCGACCACGGTGGCGGACTTGCGCGGCTTGGAGGTGTGGGCCAGGCCCAGTTCGTTCATCGAGTACAGGATGCGGCGCTGCACCGGCTTCTGGCCGTCGCACACGTCCGGCAGGGCGCGGCCCTTGACCACGGAGATCGCGTAGTCGAGGTAGGCGCGCTCGGCGAAGGTGGACAGGATCAGCGTTTCGCCGCCGTCGCCGCCATCGCCGTCGTCGCCCTGGCCGTCATCGCCGCCGCCGCCATCGCCGCCGCCTCCGTCACCGCCGCCTTCGGCGATCACGTCCGCGATCGCGTCGATTTCATCGGCAGCGGTGTCGGTGCCGGTATCGATGCCGGCTTCGGCCGCCGTGGCCACGCCGCCGTCGGCGTCCTGCTTACCGGCCGGCTCGGCCGGCTTCGGTTCGTCAAAGAGGTTTGCTTGAGTCATCGTGTGTCTGCTTGATTGGTTACTGGTCGTCCCCGCGCACGCGGGGACCCATGCTGCCTATGGATTCCCCTTGTTGCCGCAAGTCGTTTCGCAGGCATGGAGCATGCTCCATGAAACCCCTGCTACACCTTGCGCGGGAATGACAATACTGTGTTAAATATCGGCTTCGACTTCGTTGCCGTGTTCCTCTATCCATGCGCGGCGGGCGGCGGCTTCGCCTTTACCCATCAGCATGTTGAAGCGCGCGGAGGAGGTGCTGTGGCCGGGGCGGCCCACTTTCACCGGCAGCAGCCGGCGCGTGTCCGGGTTCATGGTGGTTTCCCACAGCTGCTCGGCGTTCATCTCGCCCAGGCCCTTGAAGCGCGAGATCGACCAGCTGCCCTCTTTCAGGCCGTCCTTGCGCAGCTTGTCCTCGATGGCGACCAGCTCGCCCTCGTCGAGCGCGTACAGCTTCTGGATCGGCTTCTTGCCGCGCGCCGGCGCGTCCACGCGGTACAGCGGCGGGCGGGCGATGCAGATGTTGCCGTTCTGGATCAGCGCCGGGAAGTGGCGGAAGAACAGCGTCAGCAGCAGCACCTGGATGTGCGAGCCGTCCACGTCCGCATCGGAGAGGATGCAGATTTTGCCGTAGCGCAGGCCGCTCAGGTCGGGCGAGTCGCCAAAGCCGTGCGGGTCGACGCCGATGGCCACCGAGATGTCGTGGATCTCGTTGTTGGCGAACAGGCGGTCCTTGTCCGTTTCCCAGGAGTTGAGCACCTTGCCGCGCAGCGGCAGGATGGCCTGGAATTCCTTGTCGCGGCCCATCTTGGCCGAGCCGCCCGCCGAGTCGCCCTCGACCAGGAAGATCTCGGTGCGGTGCACATCGCTCGATTCGCAATCGGTCAGCTTGCCAGGCAGGACGGCCACGCCGGACGATTTTTTCTTTTCCACTTTCTGCAGCGAGCGCAGGCGCGACTGCGCCTGCTTGATCACCAGCTCGGCGAGCTTCTTGCCGTATTCGACGTGCTGGTTCAGCCACAGTTCGAGCGGCGGCTTGGCGTAGGTCGACACCAGGCGCACCGCGTCGCGCGAGTTCAGGCGCTCCTTGATCTGGCCCTGGAACTGCGGGTCCAGCACTTTCGCCGACAGCACGAAGGAGACGCGCGCGAACACGTCCTCCGGCAGCAGCTTGACGCCTTTGGGCAGCAGCGAATGCATTTCGACGAAGTTCTTCACCGCGCCGAACAGGCCGTCGCGCAGGCCCGATTCGTGGGTGCCGCCGTTCGGCGTGGGTATCAGGTTGACGTAGGATTCGCGCACCACGGCGCCGGTTTCGGTCCACGCCACCACCCAGGCCGCGCCTTCGCCCTCGGCGAAGCCTTCGGTGTCCGGGCCGGCGTACTGCGCGCCCTCGAACAGGGGGATCAGCGTTTCGCCGTCGGAGGCCTGGGCCAGCGCCTCGGTCAGGTAGCCGCGCAGGCCTTCGTCGTATTTCCAGGTCTGCGAGTCGCCGGTCTTGGCGTTGGCCAGGGTGACGGTCACGCCCGGCAGCAGCACGGCCTTGGAGCGCAGCAGGCGTTGCAGCTCGACTTGCGAGATCAGCGGCGAGTCGAAGTATTTGCCGTCCGGCCAGGCGGTGACGCGGGTGCCGGACTTCTTGCCGTCCTTGGGCGCGGGCATGGAGCTCAGCGGTTCAACCACATCGCCGTGCTCGAACACCAGGTGGTGCAGGCCGTTGCCCTTGTCGTCCTTGCGCCAGACCGAGATCTCCAGGCGCTTGGACAGCGCGTTGGTGACCGACACGCCGACGCCGTGCAGGCCGCCGGAGAAGGCGTAGGCGCCGCCCGAACCCTTGTCGAACTTGCCGCCCGCATGCAGGCGCGTGAAGACGATCTCCAGCACTGGCACGTTTTCTTCCGGATGCAGGCCGACCGGGATGCCGCGGCCGTCGTCCTCCACCGTGATGCTGCCGTCGGCATTCTGCGTCACGATGATGTTTTTGCAATGGCCGCCCAGCGCCTCGTCCGAGGCATTGTCGATCACCTCCTGGATGATGTGCAGGGGGTTCTCCGTGCGGGTGTACATGCCCGGGCGCTGCTTGACGGGCTCCAGGCCCTTGAGGACGCGGATGGATGATTCGCTGTAGTCGGAAACTGGTTTTTTAGTGGCCATACTTGATCGAGCTAGGTTGTGCGGATTTTGTGCGATTCTTTATCGGTGCGGCGTGCTGCACGCAAAACGCTGTGATTATATACAGTTATTTTGTCTTGACAGTGCTTTCTGCGCAAGCCGGGCCGGCGGGCTTGCCTGCGCATTCTATCCGCAACGGGCGGCGGCGGCGGGAAACAAGCCGGTTGACAGGCGCGGGAACTGTGGTTAAATGGGAAAAAATCCGCAGCACACCGCCATGACAGCAGACAGATTCCCGTTCGCAGTGCGCCTGATCGGCTTCCCCGAGGCGCAGGCCGAAGCCTTGGCTGCGGCATTGGAAGGCGCCCCGCAGACCGGCTCGGGGCCGGCGTATTTTTGCCTGTCCGGCGACAGTTTGCAAGAGCCGGACCTGATCATTGCCAACGGCACCGACCTGGCAGCGCTGGCCGCGCTGGCGGCACTCAGCCAGGGCGACACGCGGCCCGTGCTGCTGATCGGCGCGCCGTACATGGCGCTGCCTTACCCGAACCTGCGCGTGCCCTATGAGGATGACAGCCTGTACGCCGAGCTGGCGCAGCTGGTCGAACGCCGCGCCGACGCGCTGGCCAGGCTGGCCGGCGCAGGCCTGCCGCCGCTGCCCGAGCGGCGCGCCAGCGAGCGGCTCGATTTCGACTTGACCGACCCGGCCGACTACGCGGCCATGCGCCGCCCGGGCAAGGACAGGCGCGGCGCCGTGCTGGTGGTGGACCGCAATGCGCGCTTCAGCGAGCACGTGGCCAAGCTGCTCAAACCCTATAACATCGCGTCGCTGTGGGCCTCGGACGAGGCGTCGGCGCTGGCCGCCTGCGCCGACGCGCCGCAGATGGCGGCGCCGGTGGCTGTGGTGCTGATCAACACCTCGCTGCCGGATATCGACCCCTACGCGCTGTGCGCCGCGCTGCGCGCCCAGGCCGGGCAGGCCGAAGGCGTGCCCGCCGTGGTGTTCCTGGTCTCGCGTGGCTACGCCTACGACAGCGCGCGCGCCGGCGCGGCCGGCGCCGCGGGATTGCTGGACAAGCCCGTGTCCGACGCCACGCTGCGGGCCGTGCTCAAAAAGCTGATGCGCATCGCCTGACTGTGCCAATCTTGCCGCATGGACCTGTATGTATGGTTGCGATGTGGGCGTGCTGGCCTATATCAATATTCGCACGCGGCTACACCTCGCCGGACAACGGCAAATTCCTCGGCAAGACGGCGCTGGTGCTGACAGTCGGCAAAGTGTTCTAAGGCTTGCTCAGTCGCCCAGCGAAGCGGCCAGTGTCAGGCCGACGGCGAGATAGCGCCCGGCGCCGCGGCGTCCGGCCCGGTCGCCATAGCTGAAATCGATATCGGCCCGGCCCGGAACCAGGCTGTAGCGCGTACCGAGTTGCAGGTAGCTGGCTTCGCGTTGGCGGCCGTAAGCCTCCAGCGTGAGCGCGCCGCGTCCGCCGGCCGCCAGCTCCAGGCCCAGCGCCCAAGTGCGCTGCAGGCCCGGCCCGGGCTGGTCCGCTTGCCCGCGCTGGCGCAACCAGCCCACATTGGCGTGCATTTGCACGCGCTCGCCTGCCAGCTCCACGCTGAGCGGAACGTTCATCGACAGGTCGCCATGCCCGCCCGCATCGGGGCGGAATTGGCCGGCCAGCACCAATCCCAGTCCCCAGCCGTCGTCTTGCGGCGCGCGCAGCAGCGTTTTCGCCTGCAGCAGCCCCAGTGTGCTGCGGCCGCCACCCTGCAGGCCGCGCGTGCGCGCCGCGCCCGCCGCCAGTTCCCAGCCCGCGCCGATGTTGCATGCCGGCACCAGCCAGTATTCGTTTTGCGCGCGGCTGTGCTGGGCCCACGTCTCGAACTGGCACTGGCGTGGATCGAGGATGGCGGCGTCGTCGGCCGCCATGGGGCGCCCGGCATGCGCGGCCGGGGCGCATAGCGCAAGGAGCAGCGCGTCGCGCCAGGCGGGCAAGTAGTTTCTCATGGGGTCTCCGGAGCGACGCTCAGGGTAGGCGGGCGCGGCGATACTGTCAACCAGCAACGCCGATTTTTACACCTTGTTTACACCCGCCCCACCAGTCTTTACATCACTTTTAGGCGTCCCCCGATAAGCTGGAAGTATCAAAACAAGACCTGCGAGGGGTGCAACATGGATCTGGTGTTTATCGGCGCGATCGTGGTCTTCCTGGTGGCGGCCTGCGGCTTCGCCGCCGGCTGCGAAGCCTTGGGAGAAAAGAAATGAACAGCTTCTACATAATCGGTGCGGTGGCCGCAGCAGGACTGCTGGCCTACCTGGTGGCGGCCCTGCTGAAAGCGGAGGAGCTGTGATGAACAGTCAGTCTTTCATGCTGCTGGCGGTCTTCCTGGCGGCGCTGCTGGCGCTGGCCTGGCCGCTCGGCATCGTCCTGGCCCGCGTGGGCGACGGCGGCCGCGTGCCAGGCTTCGGCTGGCTGGCGCGCGTCGAGAACCTGCTGTACCGCGCGGCCGGCGTGCCGCCCAAGGCCGGGGAGCGCGGCCAGGGCTGGAGGAGCTATGCCGTGGCCCTGCTGATCTTCAACGGCGTCGGCGCCATGTTCGTCTACGCGCTGCAGCGCCTGCAGGCCTGGCTGCCGCTCAATCCGCAAGGCCTGGGCAACATCAGCCCGGATTCGGCCTTCAACACCGCCGTCAGCTTCGTCTCCAACACCAACTGGCAGGGCTACGGCGGCGAGCAGGCCATGAGCTATCTGACCCAGATGCTGGCGCTGACGTGCCAGAACTTCTTCTCGGCCGCCACCGGCATGGCCGTGGCCTACGCGCTGATCCGGGGCTTCAGTTTTCGCTCGGCCAAATCGATCGGCAATTTCTGGGTCGATATCACCCGTTCCACCTTGTACGTGCTGCTGCCGCTGTCGCTGCTATTTTCGGTGTTCCTGATGGGACAGGGCGTGATCCAGAACTTCTCGGCCTACCAGGACGTGACGCTGCTCGACCAGGTCGCCTACAGCGTGCCGAAAACCGGCGCCGACGGCCAGCCGGTGCTTGACCAGGCCGGCCAGCCGGTCACCGAGGCCATGACGGCAACCACCCAGACCATTGCCATGGGCCCGGTCGCGTCGCAGGAGGCGATCAAGATGCTGGGCACCAATGGCGGCGGTTTCTTCAACGCCAACTCCGCGCACCCATACGAGAACCCGACCGCGCTGTCGAACTTCATGCAGATGCTGGCCATCTTCATCATTCCGGCCGGCCTGTGCTTCGCCTTCGGCCGCATGGTCGGCGACCGCCGCCAGGGCTGGGCGGTGCTGGGCGCGATGACGCTGTTGTTCGTCGCCACCACCGTCGTGGTGCTTGTGGCGGAGCAGCAGGCCCACCCCGCGTTGCAGGCACTGGGCGTGGACCAGGCCATGAGCGCGCTGCAGGCCGGCGGTAATATGGAAGGCAAGGAGACCCGCTTCGGCATCAGCGCCTCGGCCCTGTTCGCAGCCGTCACCACCGCCGCCTCCTGCGGCGCGGTGAACGCCATGCACGACTCCTTCACGCCGGTCGGCGGCATGATCCCCATGTTGCTGATCCAGTTCGGCGAGGTGATCTTCGGCGGCGTCGGCTCCGGCCTGTACGGCATGCTGGTGTTCGCCATCATGGCGGTGTTCATCGCCGGCCTGATGATAGGCCGCACCCCGGAATACCTGGGCAAGAAGATCCAGGCCTATGAGATGAAGATGACCTCGATCGCCATCCTGGTCACGCCCATCCTGGTGCTGAGCGGCACCGCCGTCGCCGTGATGCTGGACGTGGGCAAGGCCGGCATCGCCAATCCGGGCGCGCACGGCTTCTCCGAGATCCTGTACGCCTTCAGCTCGGCCGCCAACAACAACGGCAGCGCCTTCGCCGGCCTGTCCGCCAACACGCCGTTCTACAACACCATGCTGGCCGTGGCCATGTGGTTCGGCCGCTTCGCCGTGATCGTGCCCATCCTGGCCATCGCCGGTTCGCTGGCCGGCAAGCAGCGCCTGCAGGCCAACGCCGGCACCATGCCGACCCACGGCCCGATGTTCGTCGGCCTGCTGGTGGGCGTGGTGGCGCTGGTCGGTGTGCTGAACTACGTGCCGGCGCTGGCGCTGGGTCCCATGGTCGAGCACCTGCAACTGTTTGACAAATAAGGAGCATCGCATGTCGCAAGCTAATCATCCCCCCCAAGACATGGTGCCGCACGCTACGACGCCGGCCCAGCGGCTGAAGATGCTCGACTCCGAACTGCTGCTGCCGGCCGTCGCCGATTCGTTCCGCAAGCTCAGCCCGCGCACGCAGCTGCGCAGCCCGGTCATGTTCGTGGTCTACGTCGGCAGCATCATCACCACGCTGCTGTACGTCCAGGCGCTGTTCGGCCAGGGCGAGGCCAGCGCCGGCTTCATCCTCGCCACCGCCATCTGGCTGTGGTTCACGGTGCTGTTCGCGAACTTCGCCGAAGCCATGGCGGAAGGGCGCAGCAAGGCGCAGGCGGCCTCGCTGCGCGACCTGAAGAAGAGCGTCGTGGCCAAGAAGCTGGCCAGCCCGAAGCACGGCACCGCCTGGCTGCCGTGCGACGGTCCCGATCTGCGCAAGGGCAATGTCATCCTGGTCGAAGCGGGCGACGTGGTCCCGATCGACGGCGAGGTGATCGAGGGCGTGGCCTCGGTGGACGAAAGCGCCATCACCGGCGAATCGGCGCCGGTGATACGCGAATCCGGCGGCGACTTCTCGGCCGTCACCGGCGGCACCCGCGTGCTGTCGGACTGGCTGGTGGTGAGGGTGACGGTCAATCCGGGCGAGACCTTCCTCGACCGCATGATCACCATGGTGGAGGGCGCCAAGCGCCAGAAGACCCCGAACGAGATCGCGCTGACCATCCTGCTGGTGGCGCTGACCATCGTGTTCCTGGTGGTGACGGTGACGCTGCTGCCATTCTCGCTGTTCGGCGTCGCTGCGGCAGGCAGCGGCACGCCGGTCAGCATCACGGTGCTGATCGCGCTGCTGGTGTGCCTGATTCCAACCACCATCGGCGGCCTGCTGTCGGCCATCGGCGTGGCCGGCATGAGCCGCATGATGCAGGCCAATGTGATCGCCACCTCGGGCCGCGCGGTGGAGGCCGCCGGCGACGTCGACGTGCTGCTGCTCGACAAAACCGGCACCATCACGCTGGGTAACCGCCAGGCCGCCGCCTTCATCGCGGCACCCGGCGTGACGGAGCAGCAACTGGCCGACGTGGCGCAGCTGGCTTCGCTGGCCGACGAAACGCCGGAAGGACGCAGCATCGTGGTGCTGGCCAAGCAGAAGTTCAACATCCGGGAACGCGAGATGGCGGCCCTGCACGCAGTATTCGTGCCGTTCTCGGCCAATACCCGCATGAGCGGCGTCGACCTGGACGGGCCGGCGTCGATCCGGGCTGTGCGCAAGGGCGCGGCCGATTCGGTGAAGGCGTACGTCGAGTCGCTGGGCCTGCCGTATCCGCCCGAAGTGGCGAAGGCGGTGGACGACGTGTCGCGCCGCGGCAGCACGCCGCTGGTGGTGGCCGACGGCGGCCGCGTGATGGGCGTGGTCGAGCTGAAGGATATCGTCAAGGGCGGCATCAAGGAGCGTTTCGCGGAACTGCGCCGCATGGGCATCAAGACCGTGATGATCACCGGCGACAACAAGCTGACCGCCGCCGCCATCGCCGCCGAGGCGGGGGTGGACGACTTCCTGGCCGAGGCCACGCCGGAGGACAAGCTGAAACTGATCCGCAGCTACCAGTCCGAAGGCCGCCTGGTAGCGATGACCGGCGACGGCACCAACGACGCCCCCGCGCTGGCCCAGGCCGATGTGGCGGTGGCCATGAACTCGGGCACGCAGGCGGCCAAGGAAGCCGGCAATATGGTTGACCTGGATTCGAATCCGACCAAGCTGCTGGAAATCGTTGAAATCGGCAAGCAGATGCTGATGACGCGCGGCTCGCTGACCACGTTCTCGATCTCGAACGACATCGCCAAGTATTTCGCCATCATCCCAGCAGCGTTCGTTGGCACTTACCCGCAACTGAAGGCGCTCGACATCATGCACCTGGCCAGTCCGTCGTCGGCCATCATGTCGGCGGTGATCTTCAATGCGCTGATTATCGTCGCACTGATCCCGCTGGCGCTGAAGGGCGTGCAGTACCGCGCCATCGGCGCCACCGCGCTGCTGCGCCGCAACCTGCTGCTGTATGGCGTGGGCGGCATCGTCCTGCCGTTCATCGGCATCAAGCTGATCGACATGGCGCTGGCGGCTTTCAACTTCGTCTAACCCTTGTCGTCCTCGCGCACGCGGGGACCCATGCCTACGTGGATCCGTCCGCGCCGTATGGATTCCCGCCTTCGCGGGAATGACACCTACGCACTGGAGTAAATCATGGATTCCCACCTTCGTCCCGCGCTGGTGATCTTCGGCGCCTTGACCGTTGTCTGCGGCGTGCTGTACCCGATGGCCGTGACTGGCATCGGCGCCGCCGCATTCCCCTCGCAGGTGGCCGGCAGCATCGTCGAGGCCGGCGGCAAACCGGTCGGCTCCACGCTGATCGGCCAGTCCTTCACCTCGCCGGGATATTTCTGGGGCCGCCCGTCGGCCACCGCGCCGATGGCCAACAACGCCAGCGGCTCGAGCGGCTCCAACCAGGGGCCGCTTAACCCGGCATTGGTGGACGCGGTCAAGAGCCGCATCGACGCCCTGAAGGCGGCCGATCCCGGCAATACGGCATCGGTTCCGGTGGACCTGGTGACGGCATCGGCCAGCGGCCTCGATCCCGAGATCAGTCTGGCCGCGGCGCAGTACCAGGTCGGCCGCATCGCCGCCGCGCGCGCCTTGGACGCGGCGCAGGTGCAGGCCATCATCGTCAGGGAGACGCGCGGCCGCAGCTTCGGCTTCTTCGGCGAGCCGCGCGTCAACGTGCTGGCGCTGAACCTGGCACTGGATGGCAAAACCGCGCATACTCGCTGAACCGACCTGAAAAGTTGAGGCACCATGTTCCCAAACGACGGCCAGCGCCCCGATCCCGACGCATTGCTGGCGCAGGTCCAGGCGCAGGAGCGCAAGGCCGCGCGCGGCAAGCTGCGCATCTATTTCGGCGCCTCGGCCGGCGTCGGCAAGACATACGCCATGCTGTCGGCCGCGCGCAAGCTGCAAGCTGGCGGGCAAACGGTGCTGGTGGGCGTGGCGGAAACCCACGGCCGCGGCGAGACGGCGTCCCTGCTGGATGGCCTGGACGTGCTGCCGCTCAAGGAAGTCGCCTACCGCGGCAAGGTGCTGAAGGAATTCGACATCGACGCCGCGCTGGAGCGGCGTCCGCCGCTGATATTGATGGACGAGCTGGCGCACACCAACGCGCCCGGCTCGCGCCACCCCAAGCGCTGGCAGGATGTTGAAGAGCTGCTCGACGCCGGCATCGACGTGCTCACCACCGTCAACGTGCAGCACCTGGACAGTCTGAACGACGTAGTGGGCGGCATCACCGGCATCCGCGTCAACGAAACCGTGCCGGACACCGTGTTTGACGAAGCGGACGAGGTGGTGCTGGTAGATATTCCGGCCGACGAGTTGCTGGCGCGCCTGAAGAGCGGCCGCGTGTACCAGGGGCCGCAGGCAGAGCGCGCATCGAAGAACTTCTTCCGCAAGGGGAATTTGATCGCCCTGCGCGAGCTGGCGCTGCGCCGCACCGCCGACCGCGTGGAGGACGACGTGCGCGCCTACCGTGTCGAGCAGTCGATCGATGCGATCTGGAAGACCGGCGCTTCGCTGCTGTGCTGCGTGGGACCGCGTTCCGACGGCGTGCACGTGGTGCGCAGCGCGGCGCGCCTGGCGGGGCAACTCGGCACGGACTGGCATGCGGTCTACATCGAGACGCCGGTCCTGCAGCGCTTGTCCGAGGCAGAGCGTGAACGCATCCTGAAAACGCTCAAGCTGGCGCAGGACCTGGGCGCCACAACGGCCGTGCTGGCCGGGAGCGACATCGCCGCCACGGCCATCGACTATGCACGCAGCCACAACCTGTCCAGGATTGCGATGGGACGCGGTCACCCGACTTGGCCCTGGCGGGCCGCGCACATCAAGCGCCTGGCCAGCCTTGCGCCGGACGTCGACCTGATCGAGATCGGCGCGGCCAGCCGCGAAGATGACGCGCCCGCCCCGGACAGGGGCTTGGCGGGCTTCTCCCCGTCCGGGCGCACGCGCGCCAGCCCGTTTTCGGCCGGCCCGGGTGGACAGGGCAGCTGGGGCGATGGCGGCGGCATGGCGGGCGAAGTGGCCGACCGCGGCGCGGACAACGCCGCCCTGGGAGGTGGGTTCGGCGCGCTACGGAAATGGCGTGGACTGCCCTATCTGTCCGCTGCTGCGGCCAGTATCTTGATGGCGCTGGCGGTCACGCCATTGCTGGACTACATCGACCTGGCCAACATCGCCATGCTCTTCCTGCTGGTGGTGATGCTGGTCGCCGTGCGCTTTGGCCGCGCCCCCTCGGTGCTGGCCACCTGCGTCAGTGTACTGTGCTTCGACTTCTTTTTCGTGCCGCCCCGTTTCAGCTTCGCCGTCTCCGACTTCCAGTACGTGATCACCTTTTTCGTGATGCTGGCGGTCGGCCTGATCACCGGCCACCTGATGGCGGGCCTGCGCTTCCAGGCTCGCGTTGCCTCGCGCCGCGAGGCGCGGTCGCGCGCCCTGTACGAATTTGCGCGCGAGTTGTCCGGCGCGCTGCAGACCGAGCAAATCTTCGACAGCACCCGCAGCGCCGTCCAGGCCGCGTTCCGGGCCAGGGCCACGCTGTTGCTGCCCGACGACGCGGGCCGGCTGCTGCCGCCATCGCAGCCGGGCGCCTCAATCGGTAGCGCTCCCCTGTCCGTGTTGGACACCGGGATCGCCCAGTGGGCCTATGACCGCGGCGAAAGTGCCGGCCTGGGTACGGATACCCTGCCGTCGAGCCGCATCTTTTACTTGCCGCTGGTGGCGCCGATGCGCACGCGCGGCGTGCTGGCGATCGAACCGGAGCACCGGCGCTGGATATTGATCCCCGAACAGCGGCAGCAGCTCGATACCTTCGCCGCCTTGGCCGCCATCGCGCTCGAACGCGTGCACTACATCGAAGTGGCACAGGGCGCGCTGGTCAGCATGGAGTCCGAGCGCTTGCGCAATTCCCTGCTGGCCGCCTTGTCGCATGATTTGCGCACGCCGCTCACCTCGTTGGTCGGCCTGTCCGAATCGCTGGCTGGCTCCAGGCCCGCACTGGCGCCGCATCAGCTGGACCTGGCGCAGTCGCTGCACGCCGAATCGCTGCGCATGAGCACCCTGGTGTCCAATCTTCTGGACATGGCGCGCATCCAGAGCGGCGAAGTGAAATTCAACCTGCAGTGGCAGCCGCTGGAAGAAGTGGTCGGCAGCGCCTTGCGCGCCAGCGCGCCGCAACTGCGGCAGCACCGCGTCAGTACCGAACTGCCGCGCAACCTGCCTTTGCTGCGGTATGACACCGTGCTGATCGAACGCGTGCTGTGCAACCTGCTGGAGAACGCCGCCAAGTACACGCCGCCGGGTTCGCGCGTCGTCGTCGGCGCCACGCTGCACGGCGCCTGGATCAATGTGATGGTGTACGATGACGGACCCGGCCTGCCGCATGGCCGCGAAGAGGCGGTGTTCGAGAAGTTCACGCGAGGCGAGCGCGAATCGACCAAGCCTGGCGTGGGGCTGGGGCTGGCGATTTGCCGCGCCATCGTCGAAGCGCACGGCGGCCGGATCGAGGCGGCCGGCTCGCCGCTGGGCGGCGCAGCCTTCGTCATCGCGCTGCCGCTTGGCACGCCGCCGGAACCGCCCAAAGAAATCATCGAATAATGAATACGCACGCCAACGAACCATCTCCTGTCGCCCTGCTGGTGGAAGACGAACCGCAGATCCGCCGCTTTGTGCGCGCCGCGCTGGAGCAGGAGGGCTGGCAGGTGCACGAATGCGCCACCATGCTGCGCGGCCTAATCGACGCCGGCACCCGCAAACCCGACCTGGTGGTGCTCGACCTTGGCCTGCCGGACGGCGACGGCATTGCCTTCCTGGCAGATTTGCGCAAGTGGTCCACGGTACCCGTTATCGTGCTGTCCGCGCGGGTGAACGAGGCCGACAAGATCCAGGCGCTGGACGCCGGCGCCGACGACTACCTGACCAAGCCCTTCGGCGTGGGCGAACTGCTGGCGCGCGTGCGCGCCACCTTGCGCCGCCAGCGCCAGCCGCAGGCCGACGCTGGCGGCATCGTACGCTTCGGCGCGGTGGAAGTGGATTTGCAGAACCGCCGCGTCACCAGGGGCGGCGAGGGCGTGCACCTGACGCCGACCGAGTACCGGCTGCTGTCCGTTCTGGTCGCGAACGCAGGCCGCGTGATGAGCAACCCGCAACTGCTGCGCGCCGTGTGGGGACCTTCGCAGAGTGAAAACGGCCACTACCTGCGCATCTACATGGGCCACCTGCGCCACAAACTGGAAGACGAGCCCGCCCAGCCCAGGTATTTGCTGACTGAAACGGCGGTCGGCTACCGCTTGCAGCTGCCTTGATCGCTAAAGTCCCTTGAGCGCGAACAGCTCGATCTCGAGCCCGTCCATGCCGCTCGGCGAGAACACGGTGAGCATCTGCGCGGCCAGCATGGCTTCGTACAGGGGGGCTAGCCGCTCGATGGAGAAATAGTATGTGTTGGGGCGGACCGGCACGTCCTGCGGCACCTGGGCCATGTGCACCAGCGGCAAGCCGGGCAGCGCATTCCGGATGAAGCCGTCCACGTCGGCCGGGCAGCCCAGCTTGAAGCGCACGGGCACCTTCGCCACCAGCTCCAGCGGCGGCATGTCGGCGCGCACCGCCAGGCCCAGCATGGTGGTCTTGTCCACGTGCGCCGGATCCAGGCGGGCGATGCGGTTGGCGCTCATTTTCGGATCGACGGCCAGGGGGATGGTGAAATAGCGCGAAGACAGCACGGTGTCGGCCAACTCGCGGATGATGCCGTCCAGTTTCGCGAAGCCGGGCGCTGCGTCGGCGTGCCGGTAGGACGGCAGGTCGCTCAGCGTGTACTTGGTGGAAAAGGTCATCAGCCCCCCGGCCAGCGCGGCGAGGCGTTCGAACAGGTGCTCGGGGTGGTGCTGGCCGTAGTTCGCCGCATGGCTCAGGCCCGCACCGGCCGTGCTGAGGGTGCTCAACATCCAGTACGAGGCGATGTCCCCGCTGTGGAATTCCAGGACGTCCTTGGCCGACTGGCGGTGGCGCAGCTGCAGCGCGGCAATCTTGGCCTGCATCTTGGCCAGCAGGCTGTCGAGCATGCGTTTCAGATAGGGCGACCCGATGGACACGCCGGGCGGAAGGTAGTCGTGGTCCTCCTCAAAGCCGCCGGTGGCCAGGCGGCGCAAACGGATCGCGGGGAAGCTGACGAAAGCGTCGCGCGGCTCGAGGTGGGACAGCAGGCGCACGGTCTTGCACAGGTAGGCCACGTTGGCGTCGACGGCGCCGCTGAACAAGTCCTGGACTTCCCGGTCTATCCGGCCGTAGCGCGCCGATGCCAGGCCGGAAGTGGACAGGTTGCCGCCATGCGCCTCCAGCGACGGCATGCAGGCAAAGAAGGTGAACAGCTGGGTATCGGCCGCCAGCCGGCTCAAGTCCACCGGCGGCGGCAGCACTTCGCCGCCGGGCGCGTCGTAGATTTCCCCATCCGGGAACATCAGCGACATGCCGTTGGCCTGCAGCAGGTTGTTGCGCAGCGCGTCGCGGTTCCACTCCACTGACTGGATGCCCCACAAATTGGGTTGCATGGCGGCGGCGGTGCGCTGCAGCCGCGCCTCGTGGTAGCGGTCGAGCTGCTGCAACTGATGCGGTTCCAGCGTCAAGCCTTCGGACCACAGTACTTTCAATGGCATGTTCATGGCGTTTCCTTTCGTCGGACGGTGTAGCGAGCATGCGGCCTTGGCTGGCGAAAGTATTGACGCTACTCAACTTATTGCCGGCTTGCCAGCGCTAGCCAAAGGTTTGCTCAAACGCAAGTCGTCGCTTTGCCGGGCGTGAATAATGGGCACTTCTCCGCGACGAAAGGCGAACATGGAAGACCTCCTGCCTTACTACGAACGTGAACTGATCCTGCTGAGGCGCTACGGCAGCGAGTTCGCCGAGCGCTTTCCCAAGATCGCGGGGGAGCTGAGGATGGGGGGCGACGGCAGCGCCGATCCGCAGGTTGAACGCATCATCCAGGGGCTCGCGCTGCTGGCCGCGCGGATCGTGAAGCGGCTGGAAGACGACTATTCGAAGTTCACCGAATCGCTGCTCGAAGCCCTGTTCCCGCATTACCTGCGCCCCTTCCCCTCTTGCGCCATTGCGCGCGCCGGCAGCGTCGTGCCAGGCGCCCCATGGCGCCTCATCCCGCGCGGGACGGAGCTGAACTCCGCCCCGGTCCAGGGCGTGCAATGCAAATTCCGCAGCTGCTACGACATCGCGGCCGGCCCGCTGCGGCTGACCGAGGCCGGCGTCGACGCCATGGTCAACGCGCCGGCCAATGTGCAGCTGCCGGCAGGCGCCAGCGCCGTGTTGCGCCTAAGGTTCGAAGGCGCCGGTTGCGGTTCGATGCCGCCGCAGGCGCTGCGCATCTTCATCGACGGCGAACCCTCGTTTTGCGCCGCGCTGCGGGACGCGCTCTTCCTGCGCATCGTCAAGGCCTACGTGGAAACCGACGGGGGCTGGAGCGCGATGCCTGCCATCCCGGTCGCGCCGGTGGGGTTCGAGGAGGACGATGCGCTGATACCCTTCGGTTCCCGTTCGCAGCCGGCCTACCGCCTGCTCACCGAGTACTTCGCCTATCCCGAAAAGTTCAATTTCTTCCAGCTTGACGCCGCCGCGCTGGGTGTCCACCTGTCCGCCGGCTGCGAGCGCTTCACGCTGCACCTGGTGCTGGGCGATGCCATGGCCGCCCCGCAAGCTGCGAGGATGCTCAACAGCCTGTCCGCCGCCAACCTGCTGCTCGGCTGCGCGCCGGTGGTCAACCTGTTTTCCAAGCCGGGCGAACCGATCGCCATCACCCAGCGCGCGGCCGATTACGCGGTGGTGGCGAGTGCCGAGCATGCGTCGGCATACGAGGTCTATTCGATCGACTCCGTGACGATGTTGAGCCAGACCGGCAAGGCCGGCACCGTCACCGAGTTCCGCCCGTTCTACTGCCTGCGCCACGGCGAGGGCGGCGCGCAGCAGGGCCACTACTGGGTGCTGCGGCACGACGCGACGCTGGCTGTGACCAGCCCCGGCCACGAGAAGCGATTGTCGCTGATCGATGCGGACATGGCGCCGCTGGAGTTCGAACAAGACACCTTGTCGCTGGCGCTGACCTGCACCAACCGGGACTTGCCCACGCAACTGCGCGACAGCCTGCGGGCCGGCGAGCTGACCAACCCGCAGGGCGCGGGCGACGTCGCGATCTGCTTTGCGCGCCGGCCGTCGCAGCCTTGCCGCTTCGATCCCGGTCCCGGCCTGCAGTGGCGTTTGATCTCCCATCTGGCCTTGAACCACCATGGGCTGGCGCCGGAAGGCCTGGCCGCCTTCCGCGAGATGCTCACCCTGTACGACCTGCGGCAGAGCGCCGTGTCGCGGCGCCAGATCGGCGGTGTGGCCGGCCTGGAGCATGTTCCCGCCACGCGCTGGATGCGCTGCGTGCGCGGCGCGTCCCTGGTGCACGGCATGGAGGTGCGCATGACGCTGGACGAGGATGCCTTCGTCGGCAGCGGCACGCATTTGTTCGTGCAGGTGGTCGACCAATTCCTGGCCATGCATGTGCAGGTCAACAGCTACATCGAACTGGTGGTGCTGGCCAAACAATCGGGAAAGGAGCTGGTGCGATGCAAAGCGCGCAACGGTCAGGCCGCCCTGATGTGATCGAGCGGCTGCTCGCCGAGCCGCACAGCTTCCGGTGCACGCAGGCGGTGCGCCTGCTGCTGCGCTGGCTGCGGCGGCACGGCGTGTCCTACGAGCAGGCCTACGCGGACGTGCTGCGCTTCGATAACAGTCTCTCGCTGTCCTTCCCCGCCAGCGAAATAGCGGAGCTGAAGATGGAACCGGGAGGCGATAACGCCAATTCACTGCCGCGCCGGATCCGCATCACGCCGGCTTTCATCGGCCTGCTCGGCGCCAATGGCGCACTGCCCCTGCATGTCACGCAGGGCATCGCCGCGATGCCGGCGGGGGAGGCCGAAGCCAGCACGCGCGCCTTTTTCGACATGTATTCGGGCCGCATGGTGGCGCTGTTCCACCAAGCCTGGGGCAAGCACCGCCTCGAGTACACGCTCGACACGCAAGGCAGGGACACCCAGTTGCCCCTGTTGCTGGCGCTGAGCGGCGCGCGCCATCTGGCGCGGGACGGCGAGCAGCATGCGGCCGCCTATTACGCCGGACTGCTGCGGAGCCGCCCGGTCAATGCCGACAGCATCGGCCGTGTGCTGGCCGGCCACTTCTGCTTGCCGGTGAAGCTGGAGCAGCTCGCGGGCAGCTGGGACTATTTGCGGGAGGGCTGCCGCAGCACGCTGGGACGCACGCAGCCCAGCTTGGGGCATGGCGCGGTGCTGGGCAAGCGCATATGGCGGCACGACCGCCAGGTGCGGCTCGATATCGGCCCGCTGAACGCGGCGCAGCTGGAGCGTTTCCTGCCGCACGGCGAAGGTGCCGCCGCGCTGCTGCGCATGCTCAAGCTGCTGGGTGCGCCCAGTCTGCGCTACGAGGTGCGCCTGATCCTTGCGCGCTCCTGCATCCGCCCGGTGGTGCTCGGCGCCCGGCGCCGCCTGGGCTGGGACAGCTTCCTGCCCAGCCGCGACGGCACGGTGTCGAAGCCGGAAGTGCGCTATCTGCTGCAACCCTGACAATGCCTGGAGGCGACCATGAATGCAGGAACCGTGTTGAAAACAGTGATGGAGATGTCGGCACTGAGCCGCGAGAGCCAGGGCGGGCGCCTGCTGCGCATGGATTTCCCGCGCGGCGACGGCCCGAAATACAGCGTCATGCTGGTCAATACCTTGAAGGCGCGCGAGGAAATGTCGCGCGACTTCCGCTTCGAGGTCGAGGTACTGTCGGACGACGCGCGCATCCCGCTCAAGTCCATGATGGGCAAGATGGTGACGATTTCGCTGGTACGCAACGACGGCTCGCTGCGCTACTTCAACGGCTACGTCGCCGAGTTCCGCTTTGCCGGCACGGACGGCGGCTTCGCCCATTACCGGATGGTGCTGGAGCCCTGGCTGGCCTTCGCCAGGCTGCGCAAGAACAACGCCGCCTTCTACGGTCTGAGCGTGAGGGACCTGACCGAGCGCACGCTCGAACCCTATCTGAAGCGCGACTGGCGCACGCGGATCTGCAGTGCCGATCCGGAACTGCGCTGCGCGCACCAGCACAACGAAACCGACTACAACCATCTGCACCGGCGCTGGGAGGCGCTGGGTTTGTTCTACTGGTACGAGCACCGCGCCGACGGCCACACCCTGTGGCTGGGCGACGACAGCACGCTGTGCCCATCCATCGACCAGCGCGAATTCACCCCCGTGCCGGATGGCATGCCCTTCCGCAGCGAGTCCGGCTCCTTCGAAGACGACGGCGTGCACCAGTGGCAGGCCGTGCGGCGCCTCGGTTCGGGGCAATTGACGCTGGCCAGCTTCGACTACAAATGCCCGCGCCCGCAACACGCCGTCGGCCATTCGCGCAACCAGCAGGGCGACGTGTTCGCCTATGAACTGTACGAAGATGGCGGCGCGTACGCCTACCCCAACCAGGACGCCGGCGAAGTCGTGGCGCGCCGCAGGATGGAGGGACAGGACCAGCGCACGCAGTACTTCGAGGCCAGCGGCAACGACCGCAATGCGCAGGCGGGACGCGTGTTCAAGCTTGATGGCCACTTCAGCGCCGAACCGCGCCCGCCCGAGCCGGGCGAAGCGCGCCGCGCCGGCATCGCCGCGCGCAAGTATTTGGTCCTGTCGGTGGAGCACACCGCCAGCAACAACTACCACGTCGGGCGGAACGCGGCCTCGCACTACGAGAACCGTTTCGAATGCGTGCGGCAGGAGCAGCGCTGGCGGCCCGGCCGCCACTACAACAGCGAACCCTGCGCCCATCCCGGCGTGCAGACGGCGCTGGTGGTCGGCCCGGCCGGCGACGAGATCCACACTGACGGCTACGGCCGCGTGAAGATACAGTTCCACTGGGACCGCGCCGGCAAGTACGACGCGGGCGGCACGCCGTGGACGCGCGTGATGATGCCGATGGCGGGACCGAACCTGGGCCAGATCGCGCTGCCGCGCGTGGGACAGGAAGTGGTGGTGCAGTTCGTCGACGGCAATATCGACCATCCCATCATCATGGGCGCGGCCTACAACGCGCGCAGCCAGCCGCCGTGGGGGCTGCCGTCGCAAAGCGCGCTGACGGGCTGGCGCAGCCGTGAGCTCAATGGCGGCCAGCGCAGCAATTACCTGCTGCTGGACGACACCAGCGGCCAGCTCCAGGCGCAACTGCGCAGCGACCATCTGCACAGCCAGCTGGCGCTGGGCCACATCGTGCGGGTGGACGACACGGCGGGGCGGCAGGAGGCGCGCGGCGATGGCTGGGAGTTGCGCACCGACGGCCATGGCGTTGCGCGGGCGGCCAAGGGCATGCTGCTGACGACGGAAGCGCGCCCGGCCTCCCGCTCGCACGTCACCAGCCTGGATGAAACTGCCCGGCGCCTCAGCGTTGCGCAGCGCAGCCACGCGGATCTCGCTGCGCTGGCGAAGCCATATGACGCTTCGGATGCGCAATCGCAGCAGGCCGATGCGGTGAAGGCCCTTGAGCGGCAGCAGCAGGAAGTCAAGGGGAAGTCCGGTGGCGGCTCGCACTCGTTGTCGGCCCCGCATCTGCTACTTGCCAGTCCTGCAGGCATCGCAGCGACGACCGCAGGCAGCACCCATCTGGCCAGCGACCAGCACGCGGCGGTCAGTGCTGGCCACAGCATTTCGCTGGCCAGCGGCGGCGGGCTGTTTGCCAGCGCCCGCCGCGCACTGCGGCTGTTTGTCCATCAAGCCGGAATGAAGATGATCGCGGCGGCGGGGGATATCGATCTGCAGGCGCTATCGGACAGCATCAAATTGCTGGCCAAGCTGGAGATCACGCACACGGCGAACCGCATCACCATCACGGCCAAGGAAGAAGTAGTGATCAATGGAGGCGGCAGCTACGCCAAATTCACCGCCGGCGGCATCGAGCATGGCACGAACGGCAATTACGTCGCGCACGCGGCCAAGCATAGCCTGCCTGGTCCGAAGAATATCAAGGTGGAATTCACCATGCCCCCAATATCCAAACTGGAAGGGCAAGGGGCATTCAACTTGGGGAGTCACCCGAGTGCGGCCGGTATGGCGAGCGCCGGTTTCCCATACAAGTTATTCAAGGGAGATGCATTGGTTGAGGAAGGAAAATTCGACGATGAGGGGGCTCTGGTATTTATGCACAATCTGGATGCGCAGGCTGGTTATCAGATTGAACTAGCTAACGGACAGCGCTATGCCATTGATCCTGAGGATCAATCCGAGCCGCACGAGATGAACGCGGGGATAGGGTTTCATGGGTATGAGAATCCGGGTGGTGGCTTGGGTGTGCCGCACCCATCAATGGAGGAGGAACGGCTGCAGGCAAATCCAACAACGCGCGACCGAAATGAGGAGCAGCTATGAGCATGAATGACAACGCCAAGCTCTATCAGCAAAAACTAGGTTACAACCGAAATATCGGCCCCTATCAATCGCTGTCTTTGCCGTGGTGGGTGCGTACGCCGCAGGAGGTCTACGGCCCGCGTCATGGCTGTGAACTGGAACCGCTGATCTGTGGCGAGCAGGTGTTTCTGCGGGTCGAACAGGACATTCGCAATGCCCGCCATTGCGTCGACATCATCAGTTGGGGTTTCGACCCAGGGATGGTGCTGGTGCGCGGCGCCGCCGCCCAGGCGGGACAGCGCGTGGGAGACTTATTGCAGGAGATTGCAAAGCGCGAGAATCATCCAGTGAAGGTTCGTATTGTGATTTGGCATGATGATGTCGCGGCACAGCTATTGATGAAGAATGTACCTGGTTATTACGGTTTGCAGTTTCCCGCGATTGGATGTTGTCGGACCGGCTACTACAGCGAAGACCATCAGTACTACAACGCTGAATGGTTTGACAAGGCGTGCTCCAACGGCTTGCCCAATATCGAGTTCCGGGTCCGAAAAGTGCCGGTGAGTTTTCTCAAGCAATCTCTATCCGGAGAGTTCTCGCCGGGCGGGGCCGCCGCATTCGCCGGTAAGGTCTATGCTACCCATCATCAAAAGATGATACTGATCGATTACGTGGACCCTCCGAAAGCCGTTGGCTATGTGATGGGGCACAATTTTGTCACAGACTTCTGGGACACCGAGGCACATTTGTTCCGCGATCCGCGCCGCGAGCGCTTCCACAAAAGCGATCCTTCAAAGGCTTGGACGCAAGGTCCCAATATAGCCTCCGATGCCGGCCCTTACATTCCTGGATACCAGCCGACAGCGGATGAGATCCTTCGGAAGCAGCGCGCGGTGCAGGCTTACCTGGACAGGGATAGCTGGGTTGCGAAGCCCTATCAGGATGTTTCGTGCCGTTTGCGCGGGCCGGTGCTTTGGGATCTCAATCACAATTTCTGCCAAGCGTGGACGGAGTCGGGGCGGCCCAAGTCGCTACTGGCTGAGTTGACACCGTTGATCATGCCTGGAGTGACGCTGGCGCGGGAGATTTCCGACGCCGTCGTGTTGTGGGGGAGTTCTAGGAACGAGCCTGACTTTGTTGATGCTCGCAACATGATGCATTGGTCCTTGTTCAAGTTGGCTCGTGGCCACCACAGCGTTCAATTGCTGCGCACACAGCCATTGCATGGGGAGAAGGCGATCAAGGAATGCTATGCCAACCTGACGCGGCAACTGCAGCACTATATTTTTATCCAGAACCAGTATATCCAATACGGACCATGGTCCGAGCACCTGAAGGAATGTGTGCAGCGGCTGCGGGCCGGTGGTTATCTGAAGCCCGTATACGTTTTCATCTTGACCTCGACGCCTGAGAGCGACGGTATGGACCTGCCGACTTATGAGGCGGCCAGCAAACTGGGGCAGAGCGAAACGATGGTGGTTGAGCACAACGAAGCCTTGGAGCGTGCGAAGAAGGGCCAAGCGGCGAGGCCAGCCACCCCGAAGGATTTGGCCGAATCGGGCATCAATGTTGTGATGGGATCTCTCTGGAGTTGCGCCGCGCCGCCCAAGGTCGGGGTGCTGAGGGCTGACGAGTATGAGGAAATATACATCCACGCCAAAGTGGCAATCGTCGACGACGCTGCTTTCACCATGGGGTCGGCGAATCTTAATTTGCGTAGCATGGTGCTGGACAGCGAACTTAATGTGTTGAGCGAGGCCATGGATATCGCGTACAAGCTGCGCTGCGACTTATTTTGCCAATGCACAGGTGATACCGGGCCCGGGCAATTTGCAAATATGGCCACGACTTTCAATGTGTGGCGAACCGTGATGGATAAAAATTCTGACAGAAAGTTGCGCGGAGAATCCCTCGAGGGGCAGTTGTTGAAATTCCATGTGGATCGTAAGCCCGGCGAACCGGTGGTGTAGCGATGGGCACGAGACAGAAACGCTGGGGCGCGCTAGCCCTGATGATTCTTGCAATTTCCATAGGCACTTACTTCTATATTGACCATTTAAGGTACAAAGCCATGCATGCAATTCCACCAGGACTTTCGCGTTTTGATATAACCGGCCCGGTTCCTGCTTGCGGCCGTTGGAAAGTGCATATGCCGAAGGTGCGAGACCCCGAAGCATATCGGCTCTACATTCAAGCCCGGAAGCAATGGCGCAGCAAGATTGCATGGCAGTTCACCAAGGATGAGCTGCTGAAAATACTGGCGGACGTGAGAACCGCTGCAGACAAAGGCGATTGGGGGGCGCGTGCCTTGCTGGCGCATTTTTATCTGCACGGTCTGGGACCTATGCCATGGAATAAAGTGTTGGATCAAGAGGAGAATCAAGGGGTTGCCATCGCTCGCGTGGCAGTGGCAGCTGGGCAGCCTTGGGGGTACTACGACGTGGGGGTAGCGCATCAATACGGATATGGTGGGGCGTATTATGATTTGGATATCTCCTGGGCGTATTACCTGAGAGCAGCTCAGTTGGGTAGCCCCGACGCGCAAATGGCTTTGGCCGAAGCATACGGCGAAGCGGGGCGTAGGGACGCGGAGGCACAGATGATGAAATGTGCCTACGAGCAGGGGCACGGCCCTGCGGCGCATAAGCTCGCCGTAATAGCGGAGATAGAAAAGAGATATATGGATGCGTTACGTCTCCATCAGGAGGCCGTGAAATTTGGCAGCGAGGAGAGTGCAGCGCATCTGTATCTGGCTTTTGGTGACGGCGTCGGAAGGATGATTCAAGAGGCAGCTCTTACGCCGCTAGGATTTGGTCAAGACACCGAGCGGACTCGGCGCTATACAGAAATCGGCGAAGCACTGGACCTTAATCCGGATCTCAAATTTAGCCGATTGGATTTGTTCTTGCCCTTGCCACCAGCCAAATTGCCAGCATGGCCAGGCGTCGAAGGCGCGATGGACCCTGAGCCGCCAGGTCCGCCAACCTATTGAAGGAGCCCCTCGATGGCACTCAAAATCATCGTCGTCGGCGACAGCACCGACCATGGCGGCAAAGTGATCAGCGGGTCGCTGACGCACGACATCGGCGGCAAGGCCGTCGCGCGGTTGGGCGATACGGTTGCGTGCCCCCAGGTTTATCCCGGCGGCAAACCCCACGGCGTCAACAAGATTGTCACCGCACACGAAACACTGACCGCTGGCGGCAAGCCCGTCGCTGTGCACGGCTGCAAGACGGAGTGCGGCTGCACGCTCATCGGCAAGATGAACGCCACCGTTGGCTAGGCGCACGCTGCTACGCGGTTACCGCGCGAAACAAATTGTAATTCTTCACATCCACGTCAAATCGCCGGCCTAAGATTCCTCATCGAACGAACGAGGAGAGCATGATGGCTTATGTAATAAACGGCACGGACTGGGATGACAATCTGGACGGCACCGCTGACAACGATGACATCTACGGCTACGCTGGCTACGATTCCCTGTTCGGCGGGCGTGGCGACGACTATCTGAACGGCGGCTCTGGCCTCGACGAGGCCTTCTACAACGGCTACCGCGACGAGTACACGGTGCGCGCCGACGGCGGCCGGTTCTGGGTCGACGACAAGGTCGGCGCGGACGGTCTGGACCAGCTGGTGAACGTCGAACGCCTCAACTTCAAGGACGGCGCCATCGCGCTGGACGTGGACGGCAACGGCGGCGAGGCCTACCGGCTCTACCAGGCTGCCTTCAACCGCGCGCCGGATGAGCAGGGCCTGGGATACTGGATCGCGCAGATGGACAACGGCGCCAGCCTGCGTACGGTCGCGGCAGGTTTCGTTGGCTCGGGCGAATTTGCCGCCACCTATGGCGCCAACGCCAGCAACGCCGACATCGTGGTCCGCCTCTACGCCAATGTGCTGCACCGCGCGCCGGACCAGGGCGGCTTGAACTACTGGGTGAACGTGCTGAACACCCATCAGGACACCGTGGCCGGCGTGTTGAGCGGTTTCAGCGAGAGTACGGAAAACTACGCGCAGCTGATCGGCCAAATCGCGGACGGTATCAACTACCAGCCTTGGGTATGATACAGGCTAGTCTATTTTGTCCGCTGGCATGGCGCGCCCATTCTGGTGCAGCACCAGGCGGTCGACCGCACCATCTTTGCTGCGCTTGAAGCTCAGGCGCGCGTCCACCACGGTCAGGAAGAACTCGTCCGGCGCGCTGGCGCCGGCGATGAAGGCCGGCTGGCCGCTCGCCTGCACTTGCAGGCCGGTGGCTGCAGGCTTCACTGTCAGGATGAAATTCGGCGCCAACTGGTAGCGGCCCGCGTATCCTGCCAACGCCTCGGCCGTCATGGCGATGGCCTGCGGTTCCACCGCCGCGCCCGGCACCAGGCTGGCCAGGGCGATGCTGTCGATGGCGGTGGCGGTGCTGGCCAGTACCACGACGCCGCGCTGGCCATCGGCGGTGAATCCGAGGAAGCTGGAGTAGCCGCCGGTGGCGCCGTTGTGCCAGACGACGGGCCGGCCCCGCACCGGATTCAGATGCCATGCCAGGCCGATCCGCATGTCGGGACCCGGCGCAGGCCGCTGCGCCTGCCGGACTCGCGCATAGGGCGAGCCGGCGCCCGCCTGCATATGGGCTTTCAGATACAGGATCAAGTCCTGGGCGTCGGAGCGCAGCGCTCCAGCACCGGCCAGGGCGCCCATATCCCAGTTGGCGGCGGGCTGTCCTGTGGCGCTGTGGCCGGGGGCGAGACGGGCGCGCATGTCCGCCGTCAATTCCACCGCGGTCGATTCCATGCCTAGCGGTGCGGTGATGCGTTCGCGCACCAAGGCCGCGTAGGGAAGCTTGGCCTGCGCGCTGAGTGCCTGCCCGAGCAGGCCGAAGCCAAGGTTGGAGTATTCATATGCGCTGCCGGGCCGGCGCGCCAACTGGTGGTTGCGCAGAAACAATTCCAGCTTTTCCTGCGTGTAGTCGGCGTAGGGGTTGTCCGGCTGCCGCATGGGCATGTTGCCGGGCAGGCGCGGCAGGCCCGAGCTTTGCGTGGCGAGGTCAAGCAAGGTGATGGGCTGGCCCGCGTAGCTCGGTATCGTCAAGCCTGGCAGCAGCGTGGCGACCGGCTCGTCCAGCTTGGCGCCGGCGGCGCCGGCCTGGGCCAGCAGCAGCGCGGTGAAGGTTTTGGTGGCGGAACCGATCTCGTAGACGGTGCGCGCGTCCGGCGCGCGGCCGTCGGCTACGCCGAAACCGTAGACGGCCGACTCCTTGCCGTCGATGATGCCGACCACCACGCTGGCCAGCTCGCCTTTCTCGATGCGGGCGGCGATCATATTGCGCACATTGTCGTCCAGCTGCGCCGCCGCGTGCAGGGCGCCGCTGAGCAAAACGCCCGCCACGGCGGCGATGATGGTTCGGTTTTTCATGGGTTTTCTTTCAGTTGGGTTCAGCGTCGAGCCGGTCGATCTGGCGCTGCATTTTCCGTGCGGCATACAGATTCAGGATGGCGATCGCCAGCAGCACGCCCGCGATCAGCAGGTTGGCCTGCCAGCCGCGTGCGAAGGGCGCGCTGGCGTCCAGCTGGGTCTCCACGCCCCAGCGGAACACGGCCATGCCGGGCAGGAAGGGGCCGATGTACCAGAGCCAGACCGAACGCAGCGCGTCGCGCTGGCGGACCAGCTCTGCCCGGTGGAAGTCGCGGCAGGGCAGGGCGCTCTCGGCGCCCGGCAGCGGGCGGCTGGAGGCGCGGCGGTAGAGCTGGTACACCACGAATGCGGCGGCCAGGATGATCAGCACGCTGCCCAAGCGTATCAATGGCTGCGGGTACAGCCACAGATAGCGCGAGAACCCGGCCACCGCCAGCACGGCCGCCAGCACCTCGATCAGGTTGCGCAGCGCCACGCGGCGCTGAAATTTGCTGGCGCGCTTGCGCAGCACTTCCTCCGGCAAGGGGGCGCTGCTGGCCGGCTGCATCCGCCAAAGCTGTTTCAGGTCGTCGTCGTTCATTCTTTGCTCCCGAGTTGCGCCGCCAGCACGGCCTTGATGCGGTGGATCTTGGTGGCCACGTTGCGCGCGGAGAGGCCGGTGATGTCGCCGATGGCGGCCGCGTCCATGTCCTCCAGATAGAGCAGCATCACTTCGCGGTCGAGTGCGCCCAGCCGGTGGATCAGGGTCAGCAGGCGCTGCAGGTCCAGCCTGCGTTCGGTGAGGCCGATGTCGGCGCCGTCGTCCGCCACCAGCTCGGCGGCGTCGAGTTCCAGGCTGATGCGGTCGGCGGCGCGGAAGGAGCGCTGGATGTGGCTGGTGCCGACGTTGTGGGCGACCCGGTACACCCAGGTGCGCAGCGAACACTGGTCCCTGAAGGTGGCGAAGCTTTGCCAGATGGCCACGTGGATGTCCTGCAGCAGTTCCTGGCGCTTGGCGGGGTCGCGTTCATAGCCCATCGCGAAGCGCGCGATATCGGGGCCATAGCGCTCTATGGCGTGCCGGTAGCGGTGGTCCTGGCCGGGGCCGGGCGGCGCGAGGGGCGCTTGTGCTGTCATGGTGGCGTGAAGTGAGCTGTTCTTGATCAGATAGTCACTTCCGCACGGGGTTTCTTACAGGAAGGGGAAAAAATAACTGACCCCGGCCTTCTTATCACTTGCTGAGCATGCGCATCGCCCGTTCCAGCCCCTCTATGGTGAGCGGGAACATGCGGTTGTTCATCAGCTGGCGGATGACGGCGATCGATTGCCGGTACTGCCACAGGCCTTCGGGCTCGGGGTTGAGCCAGATGAATTTCGGGAAGGCGTGCGTGAAGCGGCCCAGCCATTCGGCGCCGGCCTCCTCGTTGTTGTACTCGACCGAGCCGCCCGGCTGCAGGATCTCGTAGGGGCTCATCGTCGCGTCGCCGACGAAGATGACCTTGGTGTCCGGCGTGTACTTGCGCAGCACGTCCCAGGTGGGGAAGCGCTCGGCGTTGCGGCGCCGGTTGTTCTTCCACAGGTAGTCGTAGACGCAGTTGTGGAAGTAGAAGAACTCCATGTTCTTGAACTCGGTCTTGGACGCCGAGAACAGCTCCTCGGTGCGTTCGATGTGGTCGTCCATGGTGCCGCCGACGTCGAGCAGCATCAGCACCTTGATGTTGTTCTTGCGCTCGGGCTGCATCTTGATGTCGAGGAAGCCTGCGTTGTTGGCGGTGGCGCGTATGGTCTGGTCCAGCGCCAGCTCGTCCTCGTGGCCCTGGCGCGCGAACTTGCGCAGGCGCCGCAAGGCGACCTTGATGTTGCGCGTGCCCAGTTCGCGCTCGGAGTCGTAGTCCTTGTAGGCGCGCGCCTCCCACACTTTGACCGCCGTGCGGTTGCCGCCCTTGCCGCCGATGCGCACGCCTTCCGGATTGGTGCCGCCGTTGCCGAACGGCGAAGTGCCGCCGGTGCCTATCCATTTGCTGCCGCCTTCGTGGCGTTCCTTCTGTTCCTTCAGCAGTTCGTTCAGGCGGTCCATCAGCTTGTCGTAGCCGAATTTCTGCAGCGCGGCCTTCTGCTCCTCGGACAGCTCGCGCTCCATGCGCTTGATCAGCCAGTCCATGGGAATGGCGCTGTTGGTGTCGAAGGCGCCGTTGATGCCCTTGAAATACTGGGCGAAGGCGCGGTCGAACTTGTCGAAGTGGGCCTCGTCCTTGACCATGGTCAGGCGCGACAGATAATAGAAGTCGTCCATCGAGGCGTCGATGACGTTCTTCTGCATCGCTTCGAGCAAGGTCAAGAACTCCTTGATGGAAACGGGGATCTTCGCGTCTTTCAGCGTGAAGAAAAAATCGATCAGCATGCTCAGTCCCTCATTCCCTGTCCAGCTTGTAGCGCAGGTGCGCTTTTATCTCCGGCCACTCGCCGCGCACGATGCTGTAGACGACGGTGTCGCGCACGGTGCCGTCGCGCCGCATGCCGTGGTGGCGCAGCACGCCGTCCTTCTTCGCGCCCAGGCGTTCGATGGCCGCCTGCGAGGCGTGGTTGAAGTTGTCCGTGCGGAAGCCGACTACCGCGCAGCCCAGGGTGTCGAAGGCGTGCGTCAGCAGCATCAGCTTGCAGCTGGTGTTGACGTAGCTGCGCTGGCGGCTGCGCGCGTACCAGGTATAGCCGATTTCCACGCGGTCCAGCGCGGGCACGATGTCGTGGTAGCTGGTGGTGCCGATCACCGCGCCGCTGTGCATGTCGACGACGGCGAAGGCAAAGCGGCCCGGGCGCATGTCCAGCCCGGCGGCGATGTAGGCTTCCACCTGGTCCGGCTCGGGCACGGAGGTGATGCGCAGCTTCCACAGTTCGCCGTCGCGGGCGGCGGCGCGCAGGCCGTCGGCGTGCTGCGGACCCAGGGGCTCCAGGCGCACGCCGTTCAGTTCCAGCGTCACCGGGGTGAAGTTGGCCAGCAGGGCGTTCATCAGCGGTTGGTCCGGTTCATGAACACCAGGCGCTCGAACAGGTGCACGTCCTGCTCGTTCTTCAGCAGCGCGCCGTGCAGCGGCGGCACCACGGCCTTGGCGTCCTTGCTGCGCAGCGCTTCGGGCGGGATGTCCTCGGCCAGCAGCAGTTTCAGCCAGTCCAGGAACTCGGAGGTGGACGGCTTTTTCTTCAGGCCGGGCACGTCGCGCACTTCGTAAAAGGTCTGCAGCGCGGTGGCCAGCAGGTCCTGCTTCAGGGTCGGGTAGTGCACCTTGACGATCTGCTCCATCGTGTCCTTGTCCGGGAACTTGATGTAGTGGAAGAAGCAGCGGCGCAGGAAGGCGTCCGGCAATTCCTTTTCGTTGTTGGAAGTGATGATGACCAGCGGGCGGTGCTTGGCCTGCACCATTTCGCGCGTCTCGTAGACGTAGAATTCCATGCGGTCGAGCTCGCGCAGCAGGTCGTTCGGGAATTCGATGTCGGCCTTGTCGATCTCGTCGATCAGCAGCACCACCGGCTCCGGCGCGGTGAACGCCTGCCACAGCACGCCCTTGACGATGTAGTTGTGGATGTCGCGCACGCGCTCGTCGCCCAGCTGCGAGTCGCGCAGGCGGGACACGGCGTCGTACTCGTACAGGCCTTGCTGGGCCTTGGTGGTCGATTTGATATGCCATTGCATTAATGGCATGTCCAGCGCGGCGGCCACTTCCTCGGCCAGCATGGTCTTGCCGGTGCCCGGCTCGCCCTTGATCAGCAATGGACGCTGCAGCGTCAACGCCGCATTCACGGCCAGTTTCAAGTCGCCGGTGGCGACGTAGTTGTCCGAACCCTCGAAGCGCTGGCCTTGCCCTTTATTTGCTTGCATAAGTACACGTCTCATAGTTGAAAAAGAATCTCTTGAGTATATGCCAGAACGCTATACCACACTGCGCCCCGCGAATGTGGACTCGACCAGTGTTGTGAGTTAGAATCGCTGGCTGGTAGTGTAAAAGTCAACTTTTGCGCCCTCGCAGTACCACGCAGTATCAATAATATTACTGACGTTAACCTAGCCATTCACCATGAAAAAAATCTACGCAGTTCTCGTGCTCGCAGGCATCGCTCAAGTTGCCGCAGCGGCGGACATCGTTGGAAACGCCAAGGCCGCTCCAGCCAAGATCGAAATGTGTATCGGTTGCCACGGCATCCCAGGCTACAAAGCCACCTTCCCGGAAGTGTTCCAGGTGCCCAAGATCGGTGGCCAGTCGGCTAAATACATCGAGAACGCGTTGCAAGGCTACAAGAAGGGCGAGCGCAAGCATCCTTCGATGAAGGGCATCGCCACCAGCCTGTCGGACCAGGACATGGCCGACATCGCCGCTTACTACGCTGAACAAAAGCAGAAATGAGTCCGGACACCATGAAAAAACTGATTATCGCCCTGGTCTGCGCCAGCGCTTCCTTCGCCGCCACCGCCGGCGGCAACATCGACGCCGGCAAGGCGCTGGCCGAGAAGTACAGCTGCGCCGCCTGCCACGGCAAGGACTACAATTCGCCGATCGACCCGTCGTATCCGAAGCTGGCCGGCCAGCACAAGGACTACCTGCAGCACGCGCTGACCGCCTACAAGCGCGGCGACGCCGCCAACGGCCGCAGCAACGCCATCATGACCGGCCAGGTGAAACCGCTGAGCAACCAGGACATCAAGGATCTGGCCGCTTACCTGCACAGCCTGCCGGGCACCCTGGCAGTGCACCGCTGATCCGACAGCGGCATCCCGAGAAAGCCACGCATCGCGTGGCTTTTTTTTTGGTTCTTCACGGATTGCTGTGACGCGACCATAAAAATGAGGTGACTATTAGGGCACCGCACACCAGCTCGGCGCTGCCTGTTTCATGCTGCTGGCGATACGGCCTGACTTTGGCGCTCGAAATTATTGAATATACCGTCGCGGGCTTACGCCGACGAACTCTTGCCCATATGGATACGGCAAAAGAGTGGGGCAGGTGCGTGAAAATTGTTCGCATAGTTGGTGATTTCAGGTATTGCATGTGCCGTGCATCCAATGAGAAACTTGCCGGCTCAAGAATTGCTGAATAGGATATATCTCATGCCCGCGGCCCCCCCGTTACGCGCCGCCGTCGCGCTTTCATGCCTGACCGCCTTCCATGCTGTTGAATTTCGATAGGGCGCAGGTGCTGAAAGTGAAGCTCGGCACCTACGTCAAATAATCCGGGCGCCGCCGGCCGTGCAGTTCGCCGCGGGCGCTTGCCCGGCGCCGATACACCAACGTCGCCTTCCTGGCCAAATGCACTCCCTCGAATTTGATGGTATCCGGGCATGGTGTAACGGCGTACCTTCAATTTATCTAACTGATTTGGCAATTTACGCAGTGAGAGCCTGAGCTTGGCGACTGGTACGGGCGCCGCATGAAAAACGGGGCGGATGGGCCGCTGGTCGCCCCCAAGAACTGAACCGCTATCAAAGTAAAGGTAAAGAACTACCATGAGCAAACTCCTCGCCAGCCTTCTGCTGGCAGCAACAGCATTGACGGCGTCGGCCGCGGATCGCTTTCCGCTGGCCGACGTCCGTCTTGGCGCCGGTCCCTTCCTCGATGCCCAGAACCGCAATCTGCATTACCTGATGTCGCTCGATCCGGACAAACTGCTCGCGCCCTTCCAGCGAGAAGCCGGTTTGCCGCTGAAAGCGCCGAGCTATGGCAACTGGGAATCGCACGGCCTGGACGGCCACATCGGCGGCCACTATCTGTCGGCGCTGGCGCTGCTGTATGCGTCGACCGGCGACGCCAAGGTCAAGGAGCGCCTCGACTACTTCGTCAATGAACTCAAGAAGTGCCAGCAGGCCAACGGCAACGGTTACATCGGCGGCATCCCGGAAGGCAGCAAGGCGTGGCAGGACGTCGCCCAAGGCGCGATCAAGTCCGACAACTTCGGGGTCAACGGCAAGTGGGTCCCCTGGTACAACCTGCACAAGACCTACGCCGGCCTGCGCGACGCCTATCGCTACGGCGGCAACCAGGACGCGCGCGCCATGCTGGTCGGAATGGCCGACTGGGCGCTCAAGCTGACGGCCGCGCTGAGCGATGAGCAGATGCAGTCCATGCTGCGCGCCGAACATGGCGGCATGAACGAAGTGCTGGCCGATGTGTACGAACTGACCGGCGACAAAAAATACCTGGCGCTGGCGCAGCGCTTCTCGCATCAGGTTTTGCTGCAGCCGCTGGAAGAGGGCAAGGACAAGCTGACCGGCATGCACGCCAACACGCAGATTCCGAAAGTGATCGGCTTCGAGCGCATCGCCGCGCTGGGCGGCGACCAGAAGCTGCACAAGGCCGCGGAATTTTTCTGGCGCACGGTACACGATCACCGCACCGTGGCCATCGGCGGCAACAGCGTCCGCGAGCACTTCCACGACGACAAAGACTTCTCGTCGATGATCAGCGCGGTCGAAGGCCCCGAGACCTGCAACACCTACAACATGCTGCGTCTGTCGGAAATGCTGTTCCGCCGCGACCCGAGCGTGCGCTACGCCGATTACATGGAGCGTGCGCTGTTCAATCACATCCTGTCGTCGCAGCACCCGGACACTGGCGGCCTGGTTTACTTCACGCCGATGCGGCCGAACCACTACCGCGTGTATTCGGAGGTCGACAACTCCATGTGGTGCTGCGTCGGCTCGGGCATCGAGAGCCAGTCCAAGTATGGCGAATTTATCTACGCCCATGAGAAAGATGCACTGTTCGTCAACCTGTACGCATCCTCGACGTTGGAGTGGCGCGAGAAGGGCGTGCGCATTACACAGACGACGCGCTTTCCGGATGCCGACACCAGCCGCCTGACGCTCGATGGCGATGGCGTATTTACCGTCAAGCTGCGCTATCCGGGCTGGGTTGCGCGCGCAGCCATGCAGGTGAAGGTCAATGGCAAGCCGGTCGAGGTCGATGGCAAGCCGGGCAGCTATGTGAGCGTCACGCGTCACTGGCGCAAGGGCGACCGCATCGACGTGACCGTGCCGATGCAAACGACCCTGGAGCGCCTGCCGGACCAGTCGAACTATTATGCGGTGCTGCGCGGGCCGATCGTGTTGGCGGCCAAGACGCAGCTGCACGCGAATGAGAAGCTCAACATGTTCGCGGGCGATTCGGGGTCGCATGGCGCATGGGGGCCCGTGTGTCCGGCGGCGGCGGCGCCGATGTTCGTGAGCGACACGCGCGACTTTGTGAAGAAGTTCAAGGCGGTCAAGGGCGAGCCGATGACGTTCACGGCGCCGGGGCTGATCCAGGGCGGCGGTGCGGCGGACATGAAACTCATTCCGTTCTTCCGGCTGCATGATTCGCGCTATACGATCTACTGGCCGTATGCGACCCCGGCCGGCGCGCAGGCCACACGCGAAGCGGCGGCCAAGGCCGAAGCCGAGCGCATCGCCCTCGACGCGCAGACCATCGATCAGGTGGCGCCGGGTGAGCAGCAGCCGGAGTCCGATCATGCGTTTGCGGGCGAGGGCGCCGACGCTGGCGTCGCCAAGGACAAGCACTGGCGCCGTGCAAGCGGATGGTTCAGCTATGTGCTGAACGACAGCAAGCTGGAAGCGAAGACCCTGAGGTTGACCTTCAGCGGCGGCGATTCCGGCCCTACGTTCGATGTGCTGGTCAATGGCCGGCAGATCGCCACGGTCACGCTGGAGAAGAATACGCAGGAGTTCTACACGAAGGATGTGGCGATTCCGGCTGAATTGCTCAACGGGTCGCTGACGGTGAAGTTCGTCGCCAAGCCGGGGTCGATGGCGGGCGGATTGTACGGGCTACGTTTGCTGCGTTAGCCTGGCATCTGGTGCGCGCCCTGGTGCGGCGCGAGCAACAGGACCGGCCGTTGGCGCTGACCGCGCCCGACTTGCCCTGGCTGGGCGGCGCCATCGCCACCGGCGGTGTGGCCGGGCCGGTGCTGCTGCTGATCGGGCTGACCTTGACGCCCGCCTCGGCGGCCTCGTTGCTGCTCAATATGGAAGGGGGGCTGGCCATTCCGGCACGACCGACAGGCGCTTGATGGTGGCGGCCTTGCCGTAGGTGGCGCTCGCCAGCAGCGGGACCGGGCAGCGTACACGGTACAGATAGCTGCGCTCTTCGCCATCGACGCTGCGGCGCAGCAGCTCCAGCCGGAGCGGGGCCGGGCAGGCGCGCAGCAGGGGGACTTCCGGCGCGGCGGCCTGGCCTGCCGCCGTTGCCTCTTCGGCCTTGCGCGCCAGCGCGGCGGCCACGTCCTTCGTCACTTCCGGTTCCACATCCTCGATGGCCTTGGCGGCCGGTGCGTCCGGCGCGGACCAGGCGCAGCCGGCCGTCAGCGCGCCGGCCAGGAATACTGTCATCACGTGCCGCATGCTGTGCTCCTTCGATAAGACGCCCATCTTAGCGCGGCGCCGCGCGCGCACCGTTCAAATGTCCAAATTGGGACAAACGGTAAAACTTTGTCTAAAAAGGCCCGCGTTTACAACGCCGAAATCGCCGTGGCTATACTCGTCGCGCACCGTTCGTATCCACCACCGATTTTGACAGGAGCTTCCGCAGCATGCGCCAATTTTCCCGCCCCATCCTCGCCTCCCTGATCGTCCTCGCCTACGCCGGCACCGCGCAGGCGGCCAGCTACAAGATCGACAACCTCACGCTGTTCGCCGGCGCCTCGGCCGCCTCGGCCGACGCCGTCCTGCGCCAGCATGCCGCCGAATTCGGCCTGCCGGCTTCGCTCAACAACCTGACCCTGGTCACGGTGCGCGAGTCGCTGACCGGCAAGCATTACCACTACCAGCAAATGCTGCGCGGCCTGCCGGTGGACCGCGCCGAGATCATCGTGTCGATCGGCAAGAACGGCGCGCTGCAGAAGATCTTCAACGAGACCCGCCATATTTCCGACAAGGTCGACGCGTCCGCCGTCAACCAGCTGCACAACCAGGCGCAGATCTCGGAAGAGCAGGCGCTGGACAAGGGCTGGAACAATATGAAGGTGCAGCACCCGCTGGTGGCCGTGCCGCGCACCGAGCTGGTGTGGGTGGCGACCAAGGATGGCGTGCAACTGGCGCGCAAGGTCAGCATCGAAGCGCAGATGCCGACCGGCGGCTTCGTGCAGTTCCTGAATGCGCACGACGGCAGCGTCATCGATTCCTACTCGACCTCGATTCCGCGCAAGGGCGAGCGCACGCTGGCCTCGCGCGCCAGCGTGGGCGGTCCGGTGCTCGAGCGCGGCGCCGCGACCAAGGCCGCCGGCGGCACCCAGTCCGTGCGCGGCACCGCGCCTGCCCCCACGGTTGTGCCGTCCGGCATCAACGGTTCGGGCTATGCCTTCGACCCGGACCCGCGCACCGTGCTGAACACCGACGCGCTGACCGACACTTCGGCCGCCAGCGCCTTCGACGCAGCCTACTCGAACAAGACCCTGCGCGACCTGACCGTGGTGGGCAGCAGCTACACGCTGAGCGGCCCGTATGTGAACATCAAGAACATCGAAGCGCCGAACACGGCGCCGTCGACTACCACCAATGGCGTGTGGACGGCCAAGCGCGGCAATAATGCCTTCGACGACACCAACGTCTATTTCCATCTGGACCAGAGTCAGCGCTACATCCAGTCGCTGGGCTTCACCGGCACCAAGTCCATCATCAACCGCCCGCTCAACGTCGACACCGACGGCGTCAACGGCGATGACAATTCGCACTACAGCGGCGGTTCGTCGGACTACCTGGCCTTCGGCCACGGCTGCGTGAACGACAGCGAGGACGCGGACGTGATCCTGCATGAATACGGCCATGGCATCCAGGCCAACATCAGCGCCAGCTGGACCGGCGGCGACACCGGCGCCATGGGCGAGGGTTTCGGCGACTACTGGGCCGCGTCCTACTCCTACAGCACGCCGAACGGCCAGCTCTACCATCCGGAATGGGCCTTCAGCTGGGACGGCCACGGCGCTTGCTGGGCCGGCCGCATGCTGAACCGCACGGACGCCAGATACAACAGCGGCAAGACTTACGCGGCGCACCAGTCGGTGACCGAGTCAGGCGTGACGTTCCAGTCCGACGAGCTGTGGTCGGCGCCGCTGTACCAGTCCATGGTGGCGCTGATCGCCGCCGGCAAGCCGCGCGCCAATATCGACCAGATCATCCTGGAAGCGCACTTCGGCCTGGGCAGCAACATCAAGATGCCGGCCATGGCGACCGCCATCGTGAACGCGGCCAAGACGCTGTATCCGGCCGACCTGACGTACGCCAACACCTTCCAGGCCAAGTTCGAAGCGCAGGGCATCCTGTCGAGCACGCCGGTCGGCCCGGTCATCAACGAAACCGAGAGCAACAACACGACCGCCACCGCGAACGCCATCACGACGTCCGGCACCACGGTGAACGGCACGTTCAGCGCCAGCACGGACGTGGATTACTTCTCGGTGGCGCTGCCGGCCGGCAAAACGCTGACCGTCAAGATGACCCCGAACGCGACCTCGGACTACGACCTGGAGCTGTACAACAGCGCCGGCACCAAGGTCGCCTCCAGCGTCAAGGGCACCGGCCTGGCAGACACCGTGACCTACAGCACCGCCGGCACGCTGTACGCCAAAGTGATCTACTACAGCGGCGGCACCGGCGCCACCAGCGGCAAGTACACGCTGACGGCCAGCTGGTAACTGCCGGCCGCCAAATAAAAAACGCCCTTCGGGGCGTTTTTTTTATTTGGCGGCTTTACCTGGAGGCGCGGCGTTTCACCGCTTCGATGTAGGCATCGCCGTCCAGCGGCTGGCCGTTGCGCTGGGCGTTCCAGATCATTTCGCCCAGGCATTCCATGATCTGGTGCTGCGCCTCGTGCGCCGAGTCGAGCTTGAGGGTCAGGGCGGTGGCCGCGGCGCGGATGCCGGGCGGCTGGTCGATGGAGATCTGCTCGTCGATCGACAAGTGCATGGACAGGTGCAGAAAGGGGTTGGCCTGGCCGGTGTCGACCGAATAGTCGCGCGCGATGGCCGCGTCGACGTCGCTGAGCGCGTCTTCGTACTCGGGATGGTGGCCGATCCAGTCGGCCGCCATCAGTTCGAGCGGGGTCAGGATTTCCTTGGCGCGCTGTTTCTGGAACACGGTGCAGAAGAAGCGGCGCACGTCGTCGGAGGACGGATTGAACATAAGCGGGAAGGCGAGGGCTGCGGATAAGGCGCCATTGTACCTTGGCGGCAGAACGGACGCCGAGGCGTCCGTTCTGTCTTGGTCCAGGACTTAGTCCTGGCCCGGCAGCACGATCCGCGGCGGATCGTCGCAGGCGCAAGGGTCGGCGCTGGCGGTGGCCAGTTCCGGCCCGGCGGCCAGGATGCCGCCTTCGCTTGCCATGCCGGCAACGTTGGCGGGGCCGCCATTATTGCCATTGCTGCCATTGTTGCCGTTCGCGCTGCGCGGCGCGTGCGGCTGGCGCAGGTAGCGCGACGTGTGGTGGCGGTGCCCGTTGCCATGCGGCGGCCACGTCAGGAAGCGCGACAGCTCCTGCAGGGCGCGCTGATAGACGTCGCGCTTGAACTCGATCACCACGTCCAGCGGCACCCAGTACTCGTGCCAGCGCCAGGCGTCGAACTCCGGATGGTCGGTCAGGCGCAGGTTCACGTCGTTGTCGCGCGCGCACATGCGCAGCAGAAACCAGATCTGCTTCTGGCCACGGTAATGGCCCCGGATCTCGCGCTTGATGAAGTGGTCGGGCACCTCGTAGCGCAGCCAGTCGCGCGTGCGGCCCACGATTTTGACGTGTTCGGCCCGCAATCCTATTTCTTCCTCGAGCTCCCTGTACATCGCCTGTTCGGGCGTTTCTCCATATTTGATCCCGCCTTGCGGAAACTGCCATGAGTGCTCGCGCACCCGCTTGCCCCACCACACCTCGTTATGGGCGTTGAGCAGGATGATGCCGACGTTGGGCCGAAACCCTTCACGGTCGAGCATAGTGCACCTCAAACTTTCTGCTCGCAGTGCGTCCTTCTTATATTTTTGCCCACAAACCTGCGCGCCAGCCCGGTTTTCGGGGTACGAAAACCGTCGGCGGGCCATCTAATGAACGCATTTGTATAAAGTATGGACGCATCAGCCAGCTAATCCTTTAAAATTAGGTTGATTATAACTCTCTCTTTTTAAAAAGAATTCACCGTATGCGTGCCTCCCGATTTTTTATTTCAACTCTCAAAGAAGCGCCGTCCGACGCGGAGATCGTCAGCCATCAATTGATGATGCGCGCAGGCATGATCAAGCGCCTCGGCTCGGGTATCTATACCTATATGCCGATGGGCTTGAAAGTCATCCGCAAGGTCGAAGCCATCGTGCGTGAAGAGATGAACAACGCCGCCGCCATAGAGCTGCTGATGCCGCTGGTGCAGCCGGCCGAGCTGTGGCAGGAGACCGGACGCTGGGACAAGATGGGCGCCGAACTGATGCGCGTCAAGGACCGCCACGGCCGCGAGTTCGCGATCCAGCCGACGTCCGAGGAAGTGATCACCGACGTTGTCCGTTCGGAAATTAAATCCTACAAGCAGCTTCCGTTGAATTTTTACCACATCCAGACCAAATTCCGCGACGAGCGCCGTCCGCGCTTCGGTTTGATGCGCGGGCGCGAGTTCACCATGAAGGACGCCTACTCCTTCGACCGCGACCTGGCCGGCATGCAGCAGTCGTACCAGGTGATGTTCGACGCCTACACCCGCATCTTCACCCGTTTCGGGCTGAAGTTCCGCGCGGTGGCGGCCGACAACGGCGCCATCGGCGGCACCGGTTCGCATGAGTTCCACGTGATCGCCAGCACCGGCGAGGACGCGCTGGTGTACTGCCCGGACTCGGACTACGCGGCCAATATGGAAGCGGCCGAGGCGCTGGCGACCGGCACCCGCGCCGCCGCCGCCGCCGCGCTGGTCAAGACCTCGACCCCGAAGGCGCAGAAGTGCGAAGACGTCGCCAAGCTGCTGGGCACCAACCTGAAAAACACCGTCAAGACCATCGCGCTGACGGTGGAACAGGAAGACGGCAAAAAGACCTATTTCATGCTGCTGCTGCGCGGCGACCATGAACTGAACGAGATCAAGGTCGGCAAGGTGGCCGGCCTGGCGGGCCACCGCTTCTCGACCGAGGCGGAAATCCTGGAAGTGTACGGCTGCGTGCCGGGCTACCTGGGCCCGATCGGCACCAAGGCCCCCGTGACCGTTGTTGCGGACCGCACCGTGGCCAACATGGCCGACTTCATCACCGGCGCCAACGAGGCGGACTTCCACTACACCGGCGCCAACTGGGGCCGCGACGTGGCCGAGCCTGCCATCGTGGCCGACCTGCGCAACGTGGTCGAGGGCGACCCTTCGCCGGATGGCAAGGGCGTGCTGGCGGTCGAGCGCGGCATCGAAGTGGGCCACGTGTTCCAGCTGGGCACGGCCTACTCGGAAGCCATGAAGGCCACCTTCCTGGACGAGAACGGCAAAGCGGCGCCGCTGCAGATGGGCTGCTACGGCATCGGCGTGACGCGCATCCTGGGCGCGGCCATCGAGCAGAACTTCGACGACAAGGGCATCATCTGGCCGGCCTCGCTGGCGCCGTTCGAACTGGTGCTGTGCCCGATGGGCTATGACCGCAGCGAGCTGGTCAAGGAAGAGACCGACAAGCTGTACGCCGCCGTGCAGGCAGCCGGCATCGACGTCATCGTCGACGACCGCGGCCTGCGTCCGGGCGCCATGTTCGCCGACTGGGAACTGATCGGCGTGCCGCACCGCGTGGTGATCGGCGAGCGCGGCCTGAAGGAGGGCAACCTGGAATACCAGGGCCGCCGCGACACCGAAGCGACCGCCGTGCCGCTGGCCGACGTGGTGGCCTTCATCCAGGGCAAGATGGCGCCGTGAAACCCCTGACCCATCAGCGCGCAGGCGCGGAACGGCGCCGTCTCTGGGCCTTGCCGCTGCGCTGGTGGCATGTGCTGGCGTTTTCGACCGGCGTGCTGAGCGCGCCGTTCGGCTTCGCCGGCAACCAGCAGGAGGAGGCGCTGGCCGACAGCATGCGGCTGGCGCTGTCGAACGCCATCCTGGACGCCCGTCCGCCCAAGCCTTCCTTCAGCAACGCCACTGAACGCCAGCGCTTCGAACTGTGGCTGGCGCAGATGTCGGCGCGGCTCAAGCGCAAGCTGCCCGACGAGCAGATGCGCACCGAGTTCCTCGAGACCGCGTGGTACGAGGCGCGCCGCGCCGGGCTGGAGCCGGGACTGGTGCTGGGCCTGATCCAGGTGGAGTCGGCCTACCGCAAGTACGCCGTGTCGGTGGTGGGCGCGCGCGGCTATATGCAGGTCATGCCGTTCTGGACCAATGTGATCGGCGACAGCGACCGGCGCAAGCTGTTCAATATGCAGACCAATCTGCGCTACGGCTGCGCGATACTGCGCATGTACATCGACATGGAGCGCGGCAACCTGTTCCTGGCGCTGGGCCGCTACAACGGTTCGCGCGGCCGGCCCGACTATCCGAACGCCGTGCTCACGGCATGGAACAACTGGAAATACACCCCGCCGATTTAGCGGCCGCCCTTCCCATGGGAATGGCACTCCGGGACACATAATTTCAGATAAGATGGTTGCCTTTGCGACACGAAGGTGGGCTATGGAATATCGGATTCATGCTGCGGCCGGCATTGCCGCGATTGTCACGCTACTGGCCGGTTGCGCCGGCCCGGGAACACCGTCCGTCCCGCAAGCCGGCGTCCCCTTGCCGCCGGCCATGCCGCCCACATCGCAGTCCCTCAAGCACATCATCTTCATCGTCGGCGACGGCATGGGCTTCAACACGCTGACCGCCGCGCGCAATTACGCCGTCGGCGAGTCCGGCGACCTGGCCATCGATACGCTGCCGGAGTCGGCCTACGTGAAAACCTATTCCAACGACATGCAGGTCACCGACACGGCTGCGGCCATGTCGGCCTACATGACGGGCGTGAAAACCAGCAACGGACACTTGGCGATGACGGGCTGCGCACCGGCAGGCGCGCGCACGATGACGGCCGGGCCCGCCGCCGCGCCCGCCGCGTCCGGCGGCTTTGCCGCGCCGCGCGTGCCGCTCACCTTGCTGGAGGCTGCGCGCAAGCGCGGCTGGTCGGCCGGCGTGGTAAATGCGGCCAGCGTCACCGATCCGTTGACCGCTGCCGGCTATGCCCACGCCTGCCAAGCCTCGCGCAGCGAGGACATCGCGGCGGCGCTGGTGCCGGACGGCGCCGGCTACAACGAACAGCTGGTGGGCGGCCTGGACGTCGTGCTGGGCGGCGGCGGGCAGTATTTCAACAAGCGCGCCGACGGCCGCGACCTGCTGGCCGAATTGCGCAAGCAAGGTTATGTACAGGCGGCCGACGCCGCCGCGCTGATGGCGTTGGCGCGGGCATCGGCCGCAACCGCCGCCTCAGCCGCACCGGCTGCTACGGCCGTCGCCGCAGCGACCGCGCCCGCCGCACCGGCCGCACCGGCCAGATCGGCCGGATCGACGACACCGTCCCAACCGTCCTATTCGGCACCGCTTGCGGGCCACCGTGTATTCGGCATTTTCAGCGGTGTCGCTAGCGCGCCGGCGGCGCCGGGCACCGCCGCCGCGGCCAGCACCGCCGCAGCTGCCAGCACTGCCGGTGCCGCGCCGGCAGCTGCGGGCGGCCCGCCGTCGCTGCCGCAGATGACGGCCGCCGCCATCGACCTGCTGGCCGGCAGCGGCAAGGGTTTCTTCCTCGTCGTGGGCAACGGCCTGATAGGCCAGGCCCAGCGCGCCTCCACCGCGCGCCGCGCGCTGGACGAAACCGTAGCGCTGGACAGCGCGCTGCAAACCGCCATCGACAAGATGCGCGCGATCGACCCCGGCCTGAAGCGCACGCTGATCGTCATGACCGCCAGCAGCGACAGCACTCTGGTCCTGAACGGCTACTCTATCCGCACCGGCAAGACCACCGCCACCGAACCGGGCGTGCTGGGCCTGGTGCGCAAGTACACGGACGGCAGCTATTACAAGGACCTGGACGACGTCCCCTACACCATCATCGGCTACGGCAACGGTGTCAATCGCGTCAACGGCAGCCGCGCGGGCGGTTCCTTGCTGAGCGACGCCATCGTGACGGAGCCGAACTACCGCCAGGAGGCGACGGTGCGTATGGCGCCAGGCGCCACCAGCAACGGCGGCACCGACGTCTACCTCGGCGCCGTCGGCGCGCGCGCGGCCGACTTCAAGGGCACGTTGGAGAACACGCAGGTGCACACCTTGATCATGAACGCGGCCGGCTGGTAAGGAAAGAAGACATGAACTACATCGCCAACCCGCTCACCTTCGCCGGCCTGCTGCTGGCCGCCTCCTGCAACGTCGCCGCCTGCGCCGCCGAAGCGAAGAACGTTATCTTCTTCCTCGGCGACGGCATGGGCCCGACCGCCATCACCGCCGCGCGCATCTACCAGTACCGCGAAGAGGGCTTGCTCAAGTTCGAGCGCCTGGAGCGCGTAGCCCGCATCAAGACCTATTCGCAGGACGCGCAGACCACCGACAGCGCGCCGTCCATGGGTTCCTATATGACCGGCATCAAGATCCAGAACGAAGTGATCGCTATGTCGTCGGACACCAGGGCCAGCATGCCGAAGAAGGACGCGCACGGCAACCTGACGGTGGACACCTGCGCCGCGTCCAACGGCCGCGCCGCCGTCACGATACTGGAACTGGCCAAGGCGCACGGCAAGGCGGTCGGCGCCGTCAGCACCACCGAGGCGACCCACGCCACGCCGGCGTCGACCTATGCGCACAGCTGCCACCGCAGCAGCGGCTACGCCATCGCGGCGCAGGCGGTGCCGGGCGGCGCCGGCTACAACCCGGCGCTGGGCGACGGCCTGGACGTCCTGATGGGCGGCGGCCGCCACCACTTCACCCCCTACGGGGCCGGCAACCCCAAGGGCCGCGCCGACGGCCGCGACCTGCTGGCCGAACTGGCCGCGCGCGGCTACGCCGTCGCCACCGACAAGGCGCAGATGGCCGAAGCCAGGCCGGGCCGCAAGTTCGTCGGCCTGTATTCGAAGGACGACCACCTGGCCTACGAGCTGGAACGCGCCGCGCACAATCCGAAGGGGGAGGCGGCCACGCAGCCTTCGCTGTCGGAGATGACGTCCAAGGCCATCGCGCTGCTGTCGGCCAGGCCCGAAGGCTTCTTCCTGATGGTGGAGGGCGGCAAGATCGACCACGGCCTGCACGACTCGAACGCCAAGCACGCGCTGGTCGATCTCGTGGCCTTCGACGACGCCGTCCAGACCGCGATCGACCGCATGCAGCTGCTCGACCCGGGCTTGCGCAACACGCTCATCGTCGTCACGGCGGACCACGACCACACGCTGGCCTTCAACGGCACCGCGCGGCGCGGCAATCCGATACTGGACATCGTGCGCGGCGCGGACGGCAGCCCGGCACGCGACGCCGACGGCCACACCTACACGGCGCTCGCCTTCGGCAACGGTCCGAACCGCCCCAGCGCGCGCGCCGACGTCGCCAGCGACACCGCGCTGGGCGACCATTACCGCCAGGAGACCGGCATCCGCCTCAAGGGCGAGACGCACGGCGGCGGCGACGTCAAGCTGTACGCCACGGGCGCCGGCGCGCAGGCCTTCAAGGGCACCATGGAAAACACCAGGGTGTTCGAATTGATGAAGGCGGCCTTCGGCTTCTAGGCGTGGCGGCAGGAACGGCGGACGAAAAAAAGGCCCCGGCCGCGTGTGCGACGGGGGCTTTGCTGTGCGCTGCGCAACGCGCAGGCTCTTATTTCAGATGATCGGAGATCAGCTTGGTCATTTCGAACATGGACACTTGGGCTTTGCCGCCGAAAACAGCTTTGAGCTTGTCGTCCGCGTTGATCATGCGACGATTGGCCGCGTCCTGCAGATCGAGCTTCTTGATGTAGTCCCAGACTTTCTTGGTCACCTCGGTGCGTGGCAGCGGGGCTGCGCCTACCACGGCGGCCAGCGATGCCGACGGCGTCAGTTCCTTCATGAAGGCGGCGTTGGGCTTGCGCGGCGCTGCTGCTTTTTTCGCTGCGGCTGGTTTGGCGGCGGCGGTTTTGGCCGGAGCTGCTTTCTTGGCCGCGGCAGGTTTCGCTGCTACTGCTGCTTTCTTTGCTGGTGCTGCTGGGGTTTTCTTGGCTGTTGCCATATTCGAGCCTCCTTAACGAACACAGGGAAAAGTTGCGCAATTCAATCGCACGGCTAATATTGGTGGGGATTTGCCGACTATGCAAGTGTTTTTCGTGTTTTTTCTCGGAAACGCCACGTAAAGCCCGCCAACGCTGGGTCCGCGCGGCGCCATAGGGAAAAATGGCGATAAAAAAGCCGGCGCGCGGCCGGCTTTCCAGGACGGGGGAGCGGCTTAGCGCAGGCCCGGCATCATGCCCTTCATCGAGCGCATCATCTTCATCATGCCGCCGCCGGAGAGCTTTTTCATCATGGTCTGCATCTGTTCGAACTGGTTCAGCATGCGGTTTACTTCCTGCACCTGCACGCCGGCGCCGGCCGCGATGCGGCGCTTGCGGGTGGCCTTGATCAGCTCCGGCTTGGCGCGTTCGGCCTTGGTCATCGAGTCGATGATGCCGACCATGCGCCGCACCTGCTTGTCGGCCTGGTCCATATTGGCGCCGCCGGCGGCCTGCTGGAACTGCGCCGGCAGCTTGTCGACCAGGCTGGCCATGCCGCCCATCTTCTTCATCTGGCCCAGCTGCGCCTTGAAGTCGTTCATGTCGAACTTGCCGCCCGACTTGACCTTGGCCGCCAGGTCGGCCGCCGCCTTGGTGTCGACGCCCTTGCGCGCCTCTTCCACCAGGGCCATGATGTCGCCCATGCCCAGCACGCGGCTGGCCATGCGCGCCGCGTCGAAGGCCTCCAGCCCGTCGAGCTTCTCGGACACGCCGGCGAACTTGATCGGCTTGCCCGTCACGTGGCGCACCGACAGCGCGGCGCCGCCGCGCGAGTCGCCGTCCAGCTTGGTGAGCACGATGCCGGTCAGCGGCAGCGCGTCGTTGAAGGCCTTGGCCGTGTTGATGGCGTCCTGGCCCAGCATGGCGTCGACCACGAACAGGGTTTCGATCGGCTTCACGGCCGCGTGCACGGCGGCGATCTCGCGCATCATCTCCTCGTCGATGCCGAGGCGGCCGGCGGTGTCGATGATGAGCACGTCGTGGTAGTGCTTCTTGGCCCAGTCCAGCGCGGCCAGCGCGATGTCGACCGGCTTGTCCTGCGCGGTGGAGGGGAAGAAGTCGGCGCCGACCTGGCCGGTCACCGATTGCAGCTGGGCGATCGCGGCCGGACGGTAGACGTCGGCCGACACGGTCAGCACTTTCTTCTTCTTCTCTTCCTTCAAGTACTTTGCCAGCTTGCCGACCGTGGTGGTCTTGCCCACGCCCTGCAGGCCGGCCATCAGGATGATGGCGGGCGGCTGCTGCGCGAAGGACAGCTGCGACGCTTCCGGCCCCAGGTCCGCGCCCATCAGGGCGGCCAGCTCGCGCTGCACCACGCCTACCAGGGCCTGGCCCGGCGACAGCGAGGACAGCACTTCCTCGCCCATGGCTTTTTCCTTGACCTTGGCGATGAAGTCGCGCACGGCGGGCAGGGCGACGTCGGCCTCGAGCAGCGCCATGCGCACTTCGCGCAGCATCTCGGCGGTGTTGGCCTCGGTCAGGCGCGCCTCGCCGCGCATGGTCTTGACGACCTTGGCGAGGCGTTGAGTCAGATTGTCTAGCATGGTCAGCCTACTATATAGAATGCGTGAGCCGGCAGGGCGCCGGCAAGGACAAGCATTTTACCTTATCCGGGCGGCGCGGAAACGCGGCGCCGCGCCACGGCGCCGGGCGCGCGCGGCTGCGTGGCGCGCGGGGCGGCAATAATATTTGCTGTTTTTCATAATGTTGCTTGGTATGATCTAGGCACAATATCGATGGCCGCCGGCCAGGACTACTGAGGAGAGAGACTGCATGAAACTGAATTCGTTCGGCAAGGTGGTGGCATCGGCGGTACTGGTCATGGCGGGCGCGGCGCTGATGCCGGCCCAGGCCCAGGAAGTGGTCAGGCTGGGCAACCTGAAGTTCGCCCACTACGGCGCGGTGTCCTATATCAAGGAGATCGCCCCCAAGTGCGGCATCAAGGTCGAGGAGCACATGTTCGCCAAGGGCCTGGACGTGATGCAGGCCATCATCGCCGGTGAACTCGACGTCGGCACCACCGCCTCCGAGGCCGCCATTTCCGGCCGCGCCGGCGGCGCCCCCATCGTGGTGGTGGCCGGCTTCGCCAAGGGCGGCGCCCGCCTGGTGGGGCGCGCCGACCTGAAGCTGAAGTCGGTCAAGGACTTGAAGGGCAGGAAGGTCGGCGTCACGCGCGGCGGCATCCAGGAGGTGCTGCTGCTGGCCGAGCTGCAGCAGGCCGGCCTGACCGTGTCGGACCAGCCGGGCAAGGACGTGCAGCTGATCTTCCTGGCCTATGCCGATCTGAACCAGGCGCTGCTAGGCAAGAACATCGACGCCATGATGCAGTCCGAGCCGCAATCCTCGCAGGCGCTCAACAAGGGCTTCGGCAGCGAGATCCTCAAGCCCTACGACACCCCGATCGGCGAGCCGATCCGCACCATGGTGATGACGGAGAAATTCTACAAGGAGCGCCGCCCGCTGGCCGAGAAGTTCATGCGCTGCTTCGTCGAGGCCACCAAGACCTTCATCGACCAGCCGGCCGTGGCCGAAAAATATGTGCGCGACGTGGTGTTCAAGGGCCAGATCAGCAGCGACGACTTTCAGGACGCGATCAGCAATTCGCCCTACTCCTACGACATCTCGCCCGAGCACATCCAGATCACCACCGACGTGATGGTGAAGACCGGCGTGGGCAAGATGGCCAAGCCGCCGCTGGCCAAGGACTGGGTCAAGACCGACCTGCTGGACGCGGCCAAGAAAAGCCTGAACGTCAAATAAGCCGTCAACTCAGCCCGGGGAGGGTGCATGGCAAAAATCGATTGGCGCGAAGTGGGCGTCGGCATGGTGGTGCCGGCCGTGGTGATCGCCGTCTGGCAGGCGGTGGCGATGCTGGGCTGGGTCAACCCGCAGGTGCTGCCCTCGCCGCTGGCGGTGGTCGAGAAGTGGATCGCCTACCTGCTGCCGATGCAGCCCTACGCCGGCGGCAACTGGCTGGCCTGGGCGCTGTCGGGCGAGCTGATCGGCGATTCGCTGGGCAGCTTGTACCGGGTGGTGGTCGGCTTCGCCATCGGCGCCGGCCTGGCTTTGCCGCTGGGCCTGGTGATGGGGGCCAGCCCGCGCGTGTACGCGTGGATGAACCCGCTGGTCCAGCTGCTGCGGCCGATTCCGCCCATCGCCTACATCCCGCTGTCCATCCTGTGGTTCGGCCTGGGCAACCCGCCGGCCGTGTTCCTGATCGCGCTGGGCGCCTTCTTCCCCGTGCTGATGAACACCATCGCCGGCGTGCGCCAGGTCGACAACATCTATATCCGGGCCGCGCGCAACCTGGGCGCCTCCGGTTCCACCATGTTTGTCCGCGTGATGCTGCCGGCCGCCGTGCCCTACATCCTGTCGGGCGTGCGCATCGGCATCGGCACCGCCTTCATCGTCGTCATCGTCTCCGAGATGATCGCCGTCAACAACGGCCTGGGCTTCCGCATCCTGGAGGCGCGCGAGTATTTCTGGTCCGACAAGATCATCGCCGGCATGATCACCATCGGCATGCTGGGGCTGGCGATCGATGTCGGCATGAACCGCCTGAACAACCATTTGCTGCGCTGGCACCGCGGCCTGGAGAATTGATGGAACACATAGTCATTAGCGGCGTCGGCAAGGTCTTCCAGACCGCCGAGCGCGACGTGGTGGCGCTCAAGGACATCAACCTGACCATCCCGCAGGGGCAGTTCGTCTGCCTGCTGGGGCCGTCCGGCTGCGGCAAGTCCACCCTGCTCAACGCGGTGGCCGGCTTCGCGCCGCCCAGCAGCGGCAGCATCGTCGCCGACGGCAGGCCCGTGGCCGGGCCCGGCCCCGAGCGCGGCATGGTGTTCCAGGAGTATGCGCTGTTCCCGTGGATGACGGTGGCCGACAACATCGGCTTCGGGCTGCAGATCAAGGGCTTGCCCAAGGCCGACATCGAGGCCACCGTGGCGCGGCTGCTGGCCATGCTGTCGCTGGGCGACTTCCGCAACCGTTTTCCGAAGGACTTGTCGGGCGGCATGCGCCAGCGGGTGGCGATCGCGCGCGTGCTGGCGCTCGATTCGCCCATCATGCTGATGGACGAACCGTTCGGCGCGCTCGACGCGCTGACCCGGCGCAACCTGCAGGACGAGCTGCTGCGCATCTGGTCCGAACTGAAGAAGACCATTATTTTCGTCACCCACAGCATCGAGGAAGCCATCTATATGGCCGACCGCATCGTGGTCATGACCTACCGGCCCGGCACCGTCAAGCGCGACCTGCTGGTCGAACTGCCGCGCGGGCGCGACCCGGCCGCGCCCGAGTTCAACGCCCTCAAGCGCGAACTGGGCATGCTGGTGATGGAGGAGCAGCAGCGCCACCACAACGACGAGCTGCGCATGGCGGCGGTGGACTAATTGCTGGGGTCAGGCCTGCATTCGTGCATTCGGCATTTGCCGAATGCACGAATGCAGGCCTGACCCCAGCTTCGGCGATAGTGTAAACTCTTCCTCCATGCAGACTTATTTTCTGATCGCAGCCGCGTTGCTGTATGTCCTTTGTGCCGTCCTGCCGCCGCGCCGGGCCGCGCTGATCTCGGCCGCCACCGCCGCGGCCTGGCTGCTGCATGGCGCCGGCCTGTGGTTCGGCGTGGTCGGGCCCGGCTCGCTGCGCATCGGCTTCGCCGCCATGCTGTCGGCCGCGCTGTGGATCTCGGTCGGCGCCTACTGGCTGGAGAACCGCAACTTCTCGCTCGACGGCCTGCGCCGCATCGTCATGCCGCCGGCGGCGCTGGCGGTGGCGCTGCAGGCGCTGTTCCCCGGCGCCCTGGTCGCCCTCGGCGGCGGCGCGCCCATGCTGGGCTGGCATATCGCCATCGCCACCCTGGCCTACGCCACCCTGACCATCGCCGCCTTCCACGCCGTGCTGATGGCGCTGCAGGAGTCGCGCCTGCACACGCGCGGCGGGCGCGCCACCTTCTTCAGCGCCGCGCTGGACCAGCTGCCGGCGCTGCTGACCATGGAAAAGCTGCTGTTCCGCCTGATCGCCTTCGGCTTCGTCCTGCTCAGCCTGACGGTGCTGTCGGGCATCGTGTTTTCGGAAGAATTGTTCGGCAAGGCGCTGAAGTGGGAGCACAAGTCGGTGTTTACGCTGCTGTCGTGGCTGCTGTTTGCCGCGCTGCTGGCCGGCCGCCATTTCCGCGGCTGGCGCGGCAAGACCGCGCTCGGCTTCACCTTGGCCGGTTTCGCGACCCTGCTGCTGGCCTATGTCGGCAGCCGGTTCGTCCTTGAAGTGGTTTTGCATCGGGGTATGGCATGACACGATTGTTGTTCTGGCTGGCGCTCGCTTTCCTGGTGGTGGCCGCCATCCGCAGCAAGCTGCGCGCCGCGGCGCGCGAGCAGCACATGCGCGACGACCCGCGGCGCCACGCCGAGCGCGTGGCCGCCGAGCGCGCGGCGGCCGCCGCCGCCCAGGCGCAGGCGCAAGCCCGCTCGCCGCAGGCCCAGGCCCGCGCGGCCGCCGTGGCCGAGGCCGAAACCATGCTCGGCTGCGCCCACTGCGGCGTGTTCTTCCCCGCCTCCGAGGCCGTGCGGCGCGACGGACGCGACTACTGCTGCGAGGGCCACGCCCGGGCCCCGGCCCCCCCCGCGGCGTCCTGAGGTGGGCTTCCGCCTCGCTGCGCTGACGCCCGAGTCGCGCGACACCTTCTGGCGCTCGCTGCAGACGCTGAACGCGACGCGGGTGGTGATCGCGCTGGTGCTGCTGGCCTATCTGAGCGTGGACAGCCGCAGCCTGCGCGCGGCCGGCGGCATCGGCTACGCCCCGGTCTGCATCGCCTATTTGCTGCTGGCGCTGGGCTTCGCCGCCGCCGCGCGCACGCGCCGCCGCTTCCTGCTGCAGCTGCTGACCCAGATCGCCTGCGACCTGGCTGTCATCTCGCTGCTGTACGCGGGCGCCGGCGGCTTGCGCAGCGGGCTGGCCATCCTCTACCTGTTCCCGCTGGCCGGCATGGCCATCCTGGCGCCGCTGCTGCTGGCGCTGTTCTCGGCCTCGCTGGTGGCGCTGTTCCTGCTGGGCCACAGCGCCTGGCAGATCTTCACCCAGGACGGCGACAGCACCACCTTGCAGGCCGGCTTGTTCGGCGGCGCCTTCCTGGCCGCGGTGCTGGTGGTCAACCGCATGGCCGCCAAGCTGATCGGCCAGGAGGAGCTGGCGGTGCGGCGCGGCGCCGAGATCCACGTGCAGCAGTCGGTCAACCGCCTGGTGATGTCGCACATGAGCGACGGCATCGTGGTGCTGGACGCGGACGGCCAGGTGCACGCCGGCAACCCGGCGGCGCAGCAGATGCTGGGCATGGCCGGCGCCGAGATGCGGCTCGACCTGGGCTCGGCGCCGGCGCTGGCGCCGCTGGCGCAAGCCCACCGCGACTGGCTGGCCGACCCGGCGCGCGCCACCGCCTTGCTCACCATCAAGCCCTACACCGATCCGGCGCTGCAGGAGACGACGGCGGCCTGGAGCGCGCGGCGCGACCTGGCCGCGCACTTGCGTGTGCGCTTCGCGGCGGTCGAGACCGACGGCCTGGGCGTCGAGCGCAGCGTGATCTTCCTGCAGGACGTGACCGCCATCGAGAACCAGGCGCAGCAACTGAAGCTGGCCTCGATGGGGCGGCTGACGGCCAGCATCGCGCACGAGGTGCGCAACCCGCTGTCGGCCATCGCCCACGCCACCTCGCTGCTGAGCGAGGACCTGGCCGCGCCGGTGCACACGCGCCTGCTCAAGATCGTCGGCGACAACGTGGCGCGCGTGAACCGCATGGTCGAGGACATCCTGCAGCTGTCGCGCAAGGTGCAGCCGCACGGCGAGCCGCTGGCGCTGGACGGTTTCCTGGCCGAGCTGGTGGCCGAGTTCCAGGACACGCACGCGCTGGCCGCCGGCATCGTGCGGCGCGAGCCGGCCGGCCCGGCCCTGGTGCGCTTCGACCCGCTGCACCTGCGCGAGGTGGTGCTCAACCTGATGAACAACGCGGTGCGCTACGCCAGCGGCGGGCCGGCCAGCATCCGTTTGTTCGTGGTCGGCGGCAAGGGCCGCGGCCTGGAGCTGCACGTGCAGGACGACGGCCCCGGCATCTCGCCCGGGGTGCGGGCCCATTTGTTCGAGCCCTTTTATACAACATCGAGCAAGGGCACGGGCCTGGGCCTGTATCTGGCGCGCGAATTGTGCTTGAATAACGAGGCCATGCTGGACTACGAGTACCGTTTCGACGCCCAGGTCCAGGCCGACGGCAGCCGCAAGTCGAGCGGCCGTTTCGTCATCACGTTTGCCCGGCCGGCCGGCATGCCGGGCCCGTGATTCCCTATCAGAAGAAGGACGCACCATGAGTTCTCCCCGCAGTTCCCCGCGCGTGCTGGTCGTCGACGATGAAGCCGACCTGCGCGAGCTGCTGGAAATCACCTTGCTCAAGATGGGCCTGGACGTCGACAGCGCCGAAAACCTGGCCCAGGCGCGCGGCCACCTGGCGCGCATGGCGGAGGCGGCCTCGCCCTACGCGCTGGTGCTGACCGACATGCGCCTGCCCGACGGCCTCGGGCTCGAGCTGGTGCGCGAAGTGTCGGCGGCCTGCCGCAACACGCCGATCGCGGTGGTGACCGCCTACGGCAGCGCCGACAACGCGGTGGTGGCGCTGAAGGCGGGCGCTTTCGACTATATCAGCAAACCGGTGGCGCTGGACCAGCTGCGCGTGATGGTGCAGTCGGCGCTGCGCCTGAACGCGCCGGCCGCCGGCCCGGCGCCCGGCGCATCGTCCCAGGCCAGCGGCCTGAAGGGCGAGTCGGCCGTGATCCAGGCGCTGCGCGCGCAGATCGCCCGCCTGGCGCGCTCGATGGCGCCGATCGCCATCAACGGCGAGTCCGGCAGCGGCAAGGAGCTGGCCGCGCGCGAGATCCACGCGCAGAGTTCGCGCGCCGGCAAGCCCTTCGTGGCCGTCAACTGCGGCGCCATCCCCGAGGCGCTGATGGAGGCCGAGTTCTTCGGCTACCGCAAGGGCGCCTTCACCGGCGCGGCCGACGAGCGCGACGGCTTCTTCCAGGCCGCCAACGGCGGCACCCTGCTGCTCGACGAGGTGGCCGACCTGCCGCTGGCGATGCAGGTCAAGCTGCTGCGCGCGATCCAGGAGCGGCGCGTGCGCAAGATCGGCGCCACCGCCGAGGAGCCGGTCGACGTGCGCATCGTCAGCGCCACCCACAAGAACCTCGAGCGGCTGGTCGAGCTGGGCCAGTTCCGGCAGGACTTGTTCTACCGCCTCAACGTGATCGAGCTGAGCCTGCCGCCGCTGCGCGAGCGGCTCGACGACCTGGGCGTGCTGACCGACGCCATCCTGGCCCGGCTGGGCACCTTCGAGCAGAAGATCGCGCTCGGGCCGGGTGTGCTGGAGGCGCTGCGCGGCTACGCCTTCCCGGGCAATGTGCGCGAGCTGGAGAATATCCTGGAACGCGCGCTGGCCTTCGCCAACGACGGCGTGATCGAGGTGCGCGACCTGGCGCTGAAGGGCGCGCGCAGCGCCGAGATGCCGCCGGGCTATGTGCCGCCGCCGGCGGACTTGCGGGGCGAGACGGAGCCGGCTCAGCATGGCCCGGACCGCCGGGCAGTCCCGCTTGCGCGGGAGCGGCAGGGCGACGCTGATGCCGCCGTGCCGAGCCAGACACCGCTCCCGGTCGTGCCGCCGGCGCCTGTCATTCCGGATCGCCGGACCGCCGCGGAGGCGGGACGGTCCGCCGCTGCGGTCCATACACCGCCAGCATCACAGCCAACGTCACAGCCAACGTCACAGCCAGCGCCACAGCCGCCGGCGCCCGACACCCTGCCCAGCGACCTGCCGGGCTACCTGGCCCAGGTCGAGCGCGACATCATCCTGCGCGCGCTGGCGCAGACCCAGTTCAACCGCACCCAGGCCGCCAGCCTGCTGGGCATCAGCTTCCGCCAGTTGCGCTACCAGATGCAAAAGCTGAACATCCAGGAGCCGGAGGCGTGAGCGCGCTCTATATAGTAGGGGAGGACGGCTGGTGCGCCGGCGCCGCCCGCTACGACTCGCCCAACTACAACTCGCGCCCGCCCGGCGCCGAGGTCGAGCTGCTGGTGGTGCACAATATCAGCCTGCCTGCCGGGCGCTTCGGCGGGCCGCACGTGTCGGACCTGTTCACGGCCCGGGTAGACTATAATGCTGACCCGTCGTTCGCCGACCTGCGCGGGCTGGAAGTGTCGGCGCACTTTTTTGTGCGGCGCGACGGCCGCCTGCTGCAATATGTTTCTTGCAACGACAGGGCCTGGCACGCCGGCACCTCGTCGTTCCGGGGACGCGACAACTGCAACGATTTTTCGGTCGGCGTCGAGCTTGAAGGTTCCGACAATGTTGCGTTTACGCCAGTGCAGTACACCGTGCTGGCGGACTTGGCGGCGGCATTGCAAAAACGCTATCCCTTGCGGGATATTGTAGGCCACGAGCATATCGCGCCCGGCCGCAAAACCGATCCGGGCCCTAGTTTTGACTGGGAAAAATTGGCTAATTTGCATGCTGATTTTTTGAAAAAGATCGGTCCGTTAGTAGCCGCTAACCGGCAAGCGCGCTTCCCATTTGACCTCTAGAAATGTCAAGCCAGAAAGAGAAAAAAATATATGGTCTTGCCATGCTTGGCAACTAGAATTAGTATAGAGCCCCGCTGGGCCAACTAAATGTAGTGAAATAGAATTGTTTCCCACACTAATTTTCTTGAGAGCAGACGTACCATATTCACTATCAACACAGCCAATTACGCAACTAGTTGGCTGTATTTATTTGTCTTTCTTAAAATACAACTAATCACAGCGGTGCACGCTGCTAGATTTGGAGGTTAAATGCAATCTACACATGACTCTGGCGTTATGCCTGTGCCACCAGCGCCTACTTCGGGTGCCCCAACCACCTCGACCGCAGCTGCAAGTGCACTGGGCGATTACCGCATCATCCGCCGCAACGGCGCGGTCGTGGCGTTTGAACCTTCCAAGATCCAAGTCGCGATGACCAAGGCCTTTTTGGCCGTGCACGGCGGCCAGAGCGCTGCTTCCGCCAGCGTGCGTGAGATCGTCGAAGAGTTGACCAACGGCGTGGTGTCGGCGCTGGTGCGCCGCCAGCCATCGGGCGGCACCTTCCATATCGAGGACGTGCAGGACCAGGTCGAACTGGCGCTGATGCGCTCCGGCCAGCACGACGTCGCGCGCGCCTACGTGCTGTACCGCGCCAAGCACATGGAAGAGCGCCGCGCCAAGAAGGACACCCAGGGCCTCGCCGCCGAACCCGAGCTGAGCGTGACCGAAAACGGCGTGCGCCGTCCGCTGGTGATGCAGGAAGTGCGCGACCTGATCAACGCGGCCTGCTCCGGCCTGGAAAAGCACGTCGACGCCGACGCCATCCTGGCCGAGACCGTCAAGAACCTGTACGACGGCGTGCCGGTCGAGGAATTGCACAAGTCCGCCATCCTGGCCGCCCGCGCGCTGATGGAAAAAGACCCGGCCTACTCGCAAGTGACGGCCCGCATCCTGCTGCACACCATCCGCAAGGAAGTGTTCGGCCACGAGGTGCCGCAGGCCAAGGCCGCCGCCGAATACCTGACCTATTTCCCGCAATACATCGCCAAGGGCATAGCGAACGAGCTGCTCGACGCCGAGCTGGCCAATTACGACCTGGCCAAGCTGGCCAAGGCCCTGGTCGCCGACCGCGACCTGCAGTTCGGCTACATCGGCCTGCAGACCTTGTACGACCGCTACTTCCTGCACGTGCGCGAAGTGCGCATCGAAATGCCGCAGGCCTTCTACATGCGCGTGGCCATGGGCCTGTCGCTGCGCGAAGAGAACCGCGAAGCGCGCGCCATCGAGTTCTACAACCTGCTGTCGACCTTCGACTTCATGTCGTCCACGCCGACCCTGTTCAACTCGGGCACCCTGCGCTCGCAGCTGTCCTCGTGCTACCTGACCACCGTGTCGGACGACCTGGAAGGCATCTACGACGCCATCAAGGAAAACGCGCTGCTGGCCAAGTTCGCCGGCGGCCTGGGCAACGACTGGACCCCGGTGCGCGCGCTGGGCGCCCACATCAAGGGCACCAACGGCAAATCGCAAGGCGTGGTGCCGTTCCTGAAAGTGGTCAACGACACCGCCGTCGCGGTCAACCAGGGCGGCAAGCGCAAGGGCGCGGTGTGCGCCTACCTGGAAACCTGGCACATGGACATCGAGGAATTCCTCGACCTGCGCAAGAACACCGGCGACGACCGCCGCCGCACCCACGACATGAACACCGCCAACTGGATCCCGGACATGTTCATGAAGCGCGTGATGGAAAAGGGCGACTGGACCCTGTTCTCGCCGTCCGAGACGCCGGACCTGCACGACAAGGTCGGCAAGGCCTTCGAACAAGCTTACCTGGGCTACGAAGCCAAGGCCGCCGCCGGCGAAATCCGCGTGTTCAAGAAGATCGCCGCGCTCGACCTGTGGCGCAAGATGCTGTCGATGCTGTTCGAAACCGGCCATCCATGGATCACCTTCAAGGACCCGTGCAACATCCGCTCGCCGCAGTCGCACGTGGGCGTGGTGCACTCGTCCAACCTGTGCACCGAGATCACGCTGAACACCGGCCCGGACGAGATCGCCGTGTGCAACCTCGGCTCGGTCAACCTGCCGGCCCACATGAAAGAGGGCAAGCTGGACCACGTGAAGCTGCAGAAGACCATCCGCACCGCGATGCGCATGCTCGACAACGTAATCGACATCAACTACTACGCGGTCGACAAGGCCCGCAACGCCAATATGCGCCACCGTCCGGTCGGCCTGGGCGTGATGGGCTTCCAGGACTGCCTGCACATGATGCGCGTGCCGTTCTCGTCGGACGCCTGCGTGGCCTTCGCCGACACCTCGATGGAAGCGGTGTGCTACTACGCCTACCTGGCCTCGACCGAACTGGCCGAGGAACGCGGCCATTATGAATCGTACAAGGGTTCGCTGTGGGACCGCGGCATCCTGCCGCAGGACTCGATCGCGCTACTGGCCGAAGAGCGCGGCGGCTACCTGGAGCAGGACCGTTCGGCGGCCATGGACTGGACCCCGGTGCGCGAGCGCATTGCCAAGTTCGGCATGCGCAACTCGAACTGCGTGGCGATCGCCCCGACCGCGACCATTTCGAACATCATCGGCGTGTCGGCCTGCATCGAACCGACCTTCCAGAACCTGTACGTGAAGTCCAACCTGTCGGGCGAGTTCACCGAGATCAACTCCTACCTGGTGCGCGACCTGAAGGCGCGCGGCCTGTGGGACGAGGTCATGATCGCCGACCTGAAATACTTCGACGGTTCCCTGGTGAAGATCGACCGCGTGCCGCAAGACCTGCGCGACATCTACGCCACCGCCTTCGAAGTGTCGCCGACCTGGCTGGTGGAAGCCGCCTCGCGCCGCCAGAAATGGATCGACCAGGCCCAGTCGCTGAACATTTACATGGCCGGCGCCTCGGGCAAGAAGCTCGACGAGACCTACAAGCTGGCCTGGCTGCGCGGCCTGAAGACCACCTACTACCTGCGCACCATTGCCGCGACGCACATGGAGAAATCGACCTCCAAGACCGGCGCGCTGAACGCAGTGGCCGTGGACGGCGGCATGTCGGCCAGCGCGATCGCGGCTGCTGCGCCCGCACCGGTTGCTGCAGCCGCCGCCGAGGAAGACGGCGCCGCCTGCTACCTGCGTCCCGGAGACGACGGTTTCGAGGAATGCGAAGCCTGCCAGTAAGTTGGCGATGGCGGGTTACGGCGGCTGGCGCCGCCTGACCCGCCCTACGGTCTACAATGTATACATCCGCGTAGGGCGGGTTAGCGGCAAGGCCGCGTAATCCGCCAGTTGCTGCGCCACCTGTCAAACAATCGAAGGAAATATCATGCTGTCCTGGGACGAAGAAGCCGCGGCGCCCGCCGCACACCCCCAAGCACCCATCGCCGCCGACGTCACCGCCGAGCAGATCGCCCGCCGCGTCAACGCCGACGACAAGCGCATCATCAACGGCAAGACCGACGTCAACCAGCTGGTGCCGTTCAAATACAAATGGGCATGGGACAAATACCTGGCCGGCTGCGCCAACCACTGGATGCCGCAGGAAGTAAACATGCAGCGCGACATCGAGCTGTGGAAGAACCCGAACGGCCTGACCGAAGACGAACGCCGCCTGGTGAAACGCAACCTGGGCTTCTTCGTCACCGCCGACTCGCTGGCCGCCAACAACATCGTGCTGGGCACCTACCGCCACATCACGGCGCCGGAATGCCGCCAGTACCTGCTGCGCCAGGCCTTCGAGGAAGCCATCCATACCCACGCCTACCAGTACATCGTGGAGTCGCTGGGCCTGGACGAGCAGGAAATCTTCAACGCCTATAACGAAGTGAAGTCGATCCGCGACAAGGACGAGTTCCTGATTCCGTTCATTAACACGCTGACCGACCCGGCCTTTACCACCGGCACCGTGGAAAACGACCAGAAGCTGCTGAAATCGCTGATCGTGTTCGCCTGCCTGATGGAAGGCCTGTTCTTCTACGTCGGCTTCACCCAGATCCTGGCGCTGGGCCGCCAGAACAAGATGATGGGCGCCGCCGAGCAGTACCAGTACATCCTGCGCGACGAGTCCATGCATTGCAATTTCGGCATCGACCTGATCAACACGATCAAGATGGAAAACCCGCTGCTGTGGACGCCTGCCTTCCGCGAGGAGATCAAGGGCCTGTTCATGCAGGCCGTGGAGCTGGAATACGCCTACGCCGAGGACACCATGCCACGCGGCGTGCTGGGCCTGAACGCGGCCATGTTCAAGGGCTACCTGCGCTTCATCGCCAACCGCCGCGCGCAGCAGATCGGCCTGGAGACCCTGTTCGACCAGCCCGAGAATCCGTTCCCGTGGATGAGCGAGATGATAGACATGAAGAAGGAACGCAACTTCTTCGAGACCCGCGTCACCGAATACCAGACCGGCGGCGCCTTGAACTGGGACTGATCGTTGTCTGCGTAGCAAGAAGCCCGGCACTGCCGGGTTTTTTTTCGTCCGCACGGTGCGCGCGGGAGCGGCGCTGAGAAAAGCGTCACCACGGACGAATATGTTATCATTTATAAATATTAGTTTCCAATGAATAAGATTTAAGGTAGCATTTGGCCTGATGCAGTCCCGGACTGCCGTCATCGATAGTGGCAGCTCCATCCCGCACCAGTGTCCACTAGATCACACCTCTTCTGAACAGGAACTGCAATGGCTTACGCATTGCGTGGCGGCCTCGCCGCCGCTGCACTCACCCTCGCCACCGCCGCCCATGCCGGCCTGATCGGCACGGCCGCCGTAAGCGATATCACGCTCGGCGGCGCCTCCTCCGACTATTTCCAGTACGCCAGCGGCGTCAATCCGCAGAAGGGCGGCAAGGGCAACACTGCCGGCTTCCAGACGGCCTTCAGTCCCTACGGCGAAGGCAGTTGGAGCTTGCTGTCCAAATTCGGCGCGTCGGCGGGCAATGGCACCACCTTGACCACCGTGGGCGGCAAGCCGGCGTTGACCATGGTGTTCAACAAGACGGACGCGCGCCACGGCAGCTGGAGCGTCACCAACAACGACGCGGCGCAGGACCTTGTGCTGGACCTGGTATTTGCCATGCACGCGGGGAACGGCAGTGGAGCGTGGCTGTTCGATAACCAGCTGATCGGTGCCGGCGCCACCATCACCGGCGGCTGGGACTTAAACATCTTCAACAACGGCGGACAGTACGCCGACTATTCCAACCTCACCCTGTTCAGCCGCGATGCGCTCGCCAGCCTGGCGCCGGTGCAAGCGCCGGGCCTGCCCGCCGCCACCGTTCCGGAACCGGGATCGCTGGCCATCGTGGCCGCCGGCCTGGCGCTGCTGGGCTTGATGCGCCGTCGCCGCTAGGCGCAACTTCCTTGCGCCGGCGCCATCGGATGCGAGACCGGCGGCTGGCGCGACCTTTGGGTGCGCTTGCACGGTGAAAAGAACAGGGTGTGTCCGCCAAGCTGCGGCGCGAACTGGAAAACCGTCCGGTGGCGCCATCCCCTATCGAAACAATGGCGGCAGCCGAATGCACCATGAGCGCCGCCTTGCAGACTACTCTCAGCCTGGTCGAGCACATCCACTACCAGGGTGGTCAGGCTGCTCACGTCAGTACTCCCTGTCCTTCAACAACAACTACCTGCTGCGCGGCGTCGTCAAGGCGCTGGCCGCCGAAGGTTTCATTCCAAGCTCGCTGCACTAGCCACCGCCGCGATGGCCTCGATCTCTATCATCGCGTCCGGCGAGTAGAGCGCAGAGACCTCGACAATAGTGTCGGCCGGGTAGGGCGGGGCGAACCACTGCCGCCGCAGTTCGACGATCTTGGGGAAGTGCCGCATCGACGTCAGGTAGATCGTCACCTTGATGACGTGGCGCATGTCCGAGCCGCCGGCCAGCAGCGCGCGCTCCAGGTTGCGGAACGCCTGCGCGGCCTGCGCGTCGAAACCGCCAGCGCCGACGATGGCACCGTCGTCGCCCACGCCGGCCTGGCCGGACACGTACACCAGACCTCCGGCCCGGATGGCTTGCGACAGCAGATAGGGCGCGTACGGGTCCGGCCGGGTATGGATCTGTTCAAGCTGCATGGTGTGCTCCCTTCGATGGTTGAGTTAGAATCAAGCTAAGCACAGTATGCGAACGCCGTACCAGTACGGCAAACGATCATTTTTCAGCTAACAGATGAGAAAAACTAAGCCATCACCATCATGCGGAACTTACCTGCGCTGAGCGCATTGCGGGTCTTCGAGGCGGCCGCGCGGCGCCTGAGCTTCAAGGACGCCGCCGAGGAATTGAACGTGACGCCGACCGCCGTCAGCCACCAGATCAAACACCTGGAGCAGTCCATCGGCGTCGAGCTGTTCGAGCGCGGGCCGCGCCGGGTGTCGCTCACGCCGGCCGGACGCCAGCTGTTTCCGACGCTGCGCGACGGCTTCGACAGCATCGAGCGCGCCATCGGGCAGTTGATGCGGGTCCAGGGCGGGCAGGTGGCAAGGCTGTCGTCGACGGTCGCCTTCATGGCGCGCCGCCTCGCCACCCGCGCCGGTTCCTTCCGCGATGGCTATCCGGATTGGACGCTGAGGCTCGACGCGTCGAACGAACTGGTCGACCTGGACGCGGACGCGGATGTGGCGGTGCGCTACGGCAGCGGCCTTTATCCCGGCCTGCTGGTCGAGCATCTGTTCGAGGACCGCTTCGCACCCGTGTGCAGTCCTCTCCTCAATATAAGAAGCATGCGCGAATTGCGCAAGGCGACGTTGATCCACTTCGAGTGGGGCGACGCGGTGCGAGGCGACGAGCGCGCGGTCGGCTGGCGCCAGTGGCTGGCCAGCGCGGGCGCGGCCGGCGTCGACGCCGACACCGGCCTCTCGTTCAGCGAGGAGCTGCATGCGGTGCAGGCCACCATCGCGGGCCAGGGCATCGGCCTGCTCAGCCTCACCTTGGTCGAGGAAGAGCTGGCGGCCGGCGTACTGGTGCAGCCTTTTGAACTGTCGCTCGAGAGTTTCCGTTACGATCTCGTATATAGTCCGCGCGCGTCGGCGCGGCCCGCCACCACCGTGCTGCGGCACTGGGTGCAACAGCAATTCGGCGCGCGCTGAATCAACCAAGGAAGCTTCATGACCATCGACTTGCCCCACTTCACACCGCTCGCCGCGCTTGCCGGCGGCGCCCTGATCGGCCTCGCTGCCGCGCTGCTGCTGCTCTTCAACGGACGCATCGCCGGCATCAGCGGCATCGTCGCCGGACTGCTCGCGCCCGCGCGCGGCGACGTCGCGTGGCGCGCCGCCTTTGTCGTCGGCCTGATGGCCGCGCCGTCGGCCTGGTTGTTGTTTTCCGCGCTGCCCGCCACGCGCATCGACGCGGACTACGGCGCGCTGATCATGGCCGGTTTGCTGGTCGGTGTCGGCACGCGTTACGGCGCCGGCTGCACCAGCGGACATGGCGTGTGCGGGCTCTCGCGCCTGTCGCCGCGCTCCGCCGCCGCCACGCTCGCCTTCATGTCGGCCGGCTTCCTCACCGTCTATGTCGCGCGCCACCTGCTCGCGCTGTAAGGAGATAAGCATGTATGTATTCACAGCGTTTGCCGCCGGCCTGGTGTTCGGTGTTGGCCTCATCTTGTCCGGCATGGCGAACCCGGCGAAGGTGCTCGGCTTCCTCGACCTGGCCGGCAAGTGGGATCCTTCGCTCGCCTTCGTCATGGCCGGCGCGATCGCCGTCGGCCTGGTCGCGTTCCAGACCGCCAGCAGGCGCAAGGCTTCCTTGCTCGGCGCCGAGTTCAGGCTGCCGGTTTCGCGGGTCATCGACCGCCGCCTCGTCGTCGGCGGTGTGCTGTTCGGCATCGGTTGGGGCGTCGCCGGTTTCTGTCCGGGACCGGCCATTGTCTCGCTCGGCGCGGGCCAGATGAAGGCGCTCGTGTTCGTCGCCGCGATGGTCGCGGGCATGCTGCTGTTTGAATTTTTCGAGCGCGCAAAACGCAGGCGCGCATCGTCGTGAGCGCGGCGCGATCGCCGCGCCGCGCGGCCACTTCATCGCGCGTTCTCATCACGCACCGCGCGCTTCGCACACGCGCTCTGCACGCACCGGATGTGCCGCGCATCGCCTCCATTTGGTGAACTAATGTGCGTTAGCACGCGTATCGTGCAAAAAAGCGTGCGAAAGTCAGTTGTGCCGGTTGCGCACCGACAAGGTTTTCGTGTAATTTACGAGATTGAATTTGCGTGATTTTTTTAGTGCGGATTTTTGAAGCGCACGCACCCGCAAAACGATCAACAAAATGGGATACGAACACGCACGAGTATGCACAAGACCACACAGTTTTTTCATCGCCGCCTTGCCTGAGATCGACTCAGGCCGGGCGGTTTTTTCTTTGAAAAACAAAACGTGATGTGGCTGCGATGTGGAAGACCGGAGCTGAGCGCACGCCCGCGACCCGCGAACATCGCAACAAGATTTAGTACGTCGGCCGTTCCATCGAACGGCGATGTCAGGGGCTGAAGCGCTGCAGACGTGAGGAGTTGCAGCAGTTCAGCTGGTGCCGAATTCATTAGCGCAAACCCGTGTTTGCGCCGATGAATAATTCGCCTGGCCATGGGGCCGGACGGGTTTAAATCTTGTGCGTAAATTCTCATCTCTAGATGAAGGAGAGACCAAAATGGCTACAGCAAAAAAAGAAGTAAAGAAGGAAGTTAAGAAGCCAGCGGCTAAAGCAGCCGCTGCCAAACCAGTCGCTAAGAAGGCCGTCGCCAAACCGGCAGCCAAGCCAGTGGTGAAAGCTGCGGCCAAGCCAGCGGCCAAACCGGCGGCCAAGCCGGCAGCGAAGAAAGCTGCAGCGAAGCCAGCGGCAAAACCAGCAGCCAAGGCGGCAGCCAAGCCAGCTGCCAAAGCAGCAGCCAAGCCAGTAGCGAAGAAAGCTGCAGCGAAACCAGCGGCCAAGCCGGCAGCAAAGAAAGCCGCAGCGAAGCCAGTAGCTAAAAAAGGCTCGACTGCCAAGTCGGGCGCCAAGCCAGCAGCTAAACCGGCTGCGAAGAAAGCAGCAGCCAAGCCGGCAGCTAAGCCAGCAGCTAAAGCAGCGGTGAAGCCGGCCGCGAAGAAAGCAGCCGCCAAACCGGCAGCGAAAAAAGCGACAGCCAAGCCAGCTGCTAAGAAAGCCGCCGCCAAACCAGCCGCCAAGAAAGCTGCAGCTAAACCAGCAGCCAAGAAAGCAGCTAAACCTGCTGCCAAGCCAGCAGCGAAGAAAGCTGCTGCCAAACCTGCCGCCAAGCCAGCCGCTAAAGCAGCAGCCAAACCGGCTGCCAAGAAAGCAGCTGCGAAACCTGCAGCGAAACCTGCAGCCAAAGCCGCAGCCAAGCCTGCAGCGAAACCTGCGGCCAAAGCAGCAGCCAAACCAGCGGCAAAACCTGCTGCGAAGCCAGCCGCCAAGCCAGCCGCCAAGCCAGCCGTTAACGCAGCAGCCAAGCCTGCGGCGAAAGGCGTCGCCAAGCCAGCAGCAAAAAAGGCGGTTAAGGCAGTTGCCGCGCCGGCAGCTGCCCCTGTTGTTGCCGCTCCGGCCGCAGCTCCAGTAGTTGCCGCTCCGGCAGCGAAAAAGCCAGCGCCGAAGAAGGCAGCAGCACCTAAGAAGGAAGCAGCGAAACCGGCCGCCGCACCGGCAGCCGCGCCAGCAGCCAAGACCGTGCTGGCTCCGGCCGCAGCATGGCCGTTCCCGACCAGCACGCGCCCTTCCTGAGCTGAGTCGTAGGTAGCCTTATGAGGCCAGGCCGCTGTGTGAGACAATCACACAGCGGTTTTTTTCTGGGGAGAGCTCGTGTTTAGTATTGTCATGCTGATTGTGGACACCATCGCCGGTTTGCTCGGCGCCGTCCTGTTGTTACGTTTCTGGATGCAGGCCATCCGCGTGCGCCCGCCGACGTCGGTGGCGCAATTCACTTTCCAATTATCCGACTGGCTGGTGCGTCCCCTGCGCCGGGTGGTCCCCGGTATGGGCGGCTATGACTGGGCCAGCCTGATCGGTGCCTTCCTGATCGTGTTCCTGGCCACTTCGGTGCTGTTCTTTGCCGGCGTCCCGTGGCAGGCCGTGCTGCTGTCGGCGCTGCACCGCTTCCTGCAATGGATACTGTACGGCTTCATGGCCTTGCTGGTGATCGAGGCCATCTTCAGCTGGGTCAACCCGCACGCGCCGCTGGCGCCCTTTATCAGGGCCTTGAACGAGCCGCTGCTGCGTCCCCTGCGCAAGGTGGTGCCGCTGGTGGGCAACCTGGACCTGTCGCTGCTGGTGGCCTTGATCCTGCTGCAGATCGCCCAGCTGGTGCTGGGCATGTTGTTCGGCCGATAAAAAATGGCGGGTTACGCCTACGGCTAACCCGCCCGATATATGCGCGGCACCGGCCGCGTAGGCGGGTTAGCGGGGGACGCCGAGTCCACGCGCGCGTAATCCGCCATTTTTTTTAGTAACGGTAGCCGAAGGCCGCCTCGAAGCGGTCGGCGATCTGCGCCGTCGTCAGCACGTGGTTCTGCGCGCCCTTGTGGGCGATCTTGATCGCGCCCAGCAAGCTGGCCAGGCGGCCGGTGGTTTCCCAGCCCAGATCGTGCGTGATGCCGTACAGCAGGCCGGCGCGGTAGGCGTCGCCGCAGCCGGTCGGGTCCAGCACCGCCTCGGCCGCCACGGCCGGGATGTCGATGCGCTTGCCGCCCGTGTAGATCTCCGAACCCTGCTCGCCGCGCGTGACGATCAGCGCCTCCAGGCGGCCGGCGATGTCGTCCAGGGTCAAGCCGGTCTTGGTCATCAGCAGCTCGATCTCGTAGTCGTTGCAGGTGACGTAGGTGGCCTTGTCGATGAAGGCGATCAGCTGCGCGCCGTCGAACATCGGCATCTGCTGGCCCGGGTCGAACATGAAGGGGATCTCCAGCGCGGCCAGGTCGTCGGCGTGCTTGAGCATGCCCAGGTGACCGTCCGGCGAAATGATGGCCACCCGCGCCGGGCCGGCGCTGGCCACGGGGTTCTCGTGCGCGAACGACATCGCGCCCGGGTGGAAGGCGTTGATCTGGTTGTTCTCGATGTCGGCCGTGACGAAGCACTGCGCCGTGTAGGCGTCGCCCTTGACCAGGATGTTGGCCGTCGAGATGCCCAGCTTCTGCAGGCGCGCCAGGTAAGGGCCGCTGTCCTGGCCCATGACGCCGACGATGCGGCCTTCGCCGCCCAGCATTTTCAGGTTGTAGGCGATGTTGCCGGAGCAGCCGCCGAACTCGGTGCGCATGGTCGGCACCAGGAACGAGACGTTCACTTTATGCAGCTGGTCGGCCAGCAGGCTGTCGGAGAAGCGGCCTTCGTGCTGCATGATGAAGTCGATGGCGAGCGATCCGCAGATCAGGGAGGTCTGGTTCATGATAGGTCTTAAGGATAGAAAACAGCGATGTGATAGCCCGACGCCTTGACTTGGGCGAGCTCGAAATGCAGTTTAACCGATTGCTCGGAGCGTGGAGCGAAGCCCTTGTCGACGTCGGCGGCATTGGTCACGGAATTGGCCAGATACTCGCGCGGCGCGAACACGCGGCGCAGCACCGGCTTGTCGGCCGCGTCGTTGAGGATCAGTTCTATGTGCGGCCAGGCCTGCGCGCTGCGCGACTGGTTGCGCAGCGTGGTCGAGAAGCTGAACACGTTTTCCGCCAGCGTCTGCAGCTCGCCCTGCTCGATGCTCAGCGCGTCGATCTGCGCCGGCAGGTCGACCTTGCAGCCGGCCAGCTGGCAGGCCGACACCAGCGCCGGCTTCAGCGCCGGCACGGCGGCGGCCAGCGGGTTGCGGAAGGTGCCCACCACCTGCGCGGTCAGCGCGGCCAGCAGCAGCGGGATGCCGAGCGCCATGCCGGCGCGGGCCGCCTTGCCGAACTGCTGGCGGCGGCGGTCGCGTTTGACGAAGCCCGGCTCGTCGTCGGCGCCGGGCAGGCCGGCCGACACCGGCGTGGCAGGGCCGCTGGCGACATCCTTGCCGTCCCTGGCGGCGCCGTTGCCACCGTTGCTGTCGTCGGCGTCCTTGCCTTCGCCATCGCCGCGGCCGTCGGCGTCCTCGTTGGAGTCTGTTGTCAGCGCGCTGCCGCCGGCCCCGGTCCCGGCGAAGCCCGCAGCGGCGCTGGACAGCGTGACGACATCGTCGTCATCGTCATCGGCATCGGCATCGCCGTCGGCATCGCCGTCGGCCTCATGCCCGGCGTCGCCAGTCTTGCGCGGGTAGGCGTCCAGTTCGAAGCTGTCGTGCAGCGCGACGGCGGTCAGGTGCTCGTCGGGCAGATCCAGCGTGGGCTCGCGGCGACCGTCGCTGTATTCGGATTCCTGAGCCGGGGCGGGCGCGTCCTCGTCGTCCAGCGCGGACAGCGGCGGATAAGCGGGGCGTTGCGGTTCAGCTTCGGGCGCACGGGCCGGCTCGGCCGCATCGTCGTCTCCGATGGAAAGCGCGTCGGAAGACTCTTCGTCGTCGCCCGGAAGGCCGTAGCCGCCGTCGGCGCCGGATGCCGTATCGTCCTCCCATGGCAGCGGGGGACGCGCTTCGGCATTTGCGGGAGCCGGCTCGCCATCCAGCGCCTCCAGGTCCACGTCGAGATCGAGATCGAACGCGTCCTCGGCGGCGGGTACAGGCGTGTCGGCCGATGCCTCAGGCACCGCCGCGGCATTCGCGCCGGCGTCCTCCGATGCAGCGAGGGACTGCGCCGCTGATTCGGCTGCAACATCGGCATCGGCATCTGCCAAGGCATCGGCACCGGCGTCGGTATCGCGGCCGGGTTCATGCTCGTCGTCCTGCCAGTCCGGCGCAGCCGCATGGCGCGCGTCGAGCGTGGTGATCAGGGCTTCGAGTTCGGGGGAGGTGGTGGGCGCGGCGAGGGACGACGCCGGCAGGTCGATGATGACGGGCTGCTTGAGCGCCGGCTCCACCAGCGCGGCATTGCCGTCGAAGACTTCATTGCAGGCGCCGCAGCGCACTATGCCCCCACGTAATTTCAACTGGTCGTGGGCGACCCGAAATATCGTGCTGCAGTGGGGGCATTTGGTGGCGAGCGCCATCGTGCTAGCGGGGGCTCAGCGTGCGGGCGGTGCGGTATCACTGCCCAGGACGCCGTGCAGCGCGACCCAGCCATCGAGCTCTGCCCAGACGCCCAGCTTGATGAAGGGCGCATACGCCGCCGCCACTTCCTCGGCCTGGCGCGCCAGCACGCCGGACAGGATCAGCGCGCCGCCGTCGGCCACGCGGCCCGACAGCATCGGCGCCATCACCTTCAACGGGCTGGACAGGATGTTGGCCACCACCACGTCGAAACGGGCCTCGGCGTGCGCCGAGACGGCGAAGGTGTCGGGCAGGAAGTACTCGATCTCGCCGACCTGGTTGCGTTCGGCGTTCGCGCGCGCCGATTCGATCGCCTGCGGGTCGATGTCGACCCCGGCCACCGCGCCCGCGCCCAGCTTCCTGGCCACCATCGCCAGGATGCCCGAGCCGCAGCCGTAGTCCAGCACCGTCTTGCCCGGCGCCGGGTGCGCCTCCAGCCACTCCATGCACAAGCGCGTGGTCGGGTGCGAACCGGTGCCGAACGCCAGGCCCGGGTCCAGCTCCAGGATCAGCGCGTCCGGATCCGGCGCCTCGTGCCAGCTCGGCACCACCCAGATGTTCTTGCCGATGTGGATGGGCTCGAACTGCGACTGGGTCAAACGCACCCAGTCCTGCTCCTCCACGCCGCGCAGCGTGAACTTCGGCACTGCGGCCAGGCTGATGGCCGCCGCCGCTTCGGCGACGATGGCCGCCTGGTCGGCGTCCTCGCCGGTCAGCGCCACGACGCGGGAATGGTCCCACGCCGCTTCTTCCGGCTCCATGCCCGGTTCGCCGAACAGCGGCTTCTCGGCGTCGGTGCCCTCATCGGCATCTTCCACCGAGACCGACAGCGCGCCCGCTTCCATCAGCGCGTCCGACAGCGCCTCGGCATGGTCGCGCGCGACCTCGATGACGATTTCTACGTAGTTCATGCGCCCGCCTTGGGCATCGCTGCCAGTTTCTGTTCCAGGTAATGGATGTTGGTGCCGCCCTCGATGAAGCGCGCGTCCACCATCAGTTCGCGGTGCAGCGGGATGTTGGTCGAAATACCCTCGACCACCATTTCCGACAGCGCGATCTGCATGCGGCGGATGGCCTGCTCGCGGGTCGCGCCGTAGGTGATGACCTTGCCTATCATCGAATCGTAGTGCGGCGGCACGTAGTAACCGGCGTAGGAATGCGAGTCGACGCGCACGCCGGGGCCGCCCGGCGCGTGCCAGGACGTGATGCGGCCCGGCGACGGCGTGAACTTGAACGGGTCCTCGGCGTTGATGCGGCACTCGATGGCGTGGCCGGCCAGCATCACGTCGCGCTGGCGGAAGCGCAGCTTCTCGCCGGCGGCGATGCGGATCTGCTCCTGCACGATGTCGATGCCGGTGATCATTTCGGTAACCGGATGCTCCACCTGCACGCGGGTGTTCATTTCAATGAAATAGAACTCGCCGTTCTCGTACAGGAACTCGAAGGTGCCGGCGCCGCGGTAGCCGATCTTGCGGCAAGCCTCGGCGCAGCGGTCGCCGATCTTCTCGATCAGCTTGCGCGGGATGCCCGGCGCCGGTGCTTCCTCGATCACCTTCTGGTGGCGGCGCTGCATGGAACAGTCGCGCTCGCCCAGCCAGACGGCGTTCTTGTGTTCGTCGGCCAGGATCTGGATCTCCACGTGGCGCGGATTCTCCAGGTATTTCTCCATGTAGACTTCCGGGTTGCCGAAGGCCGCGCCGGCTTCCGCCTTGGTCATGGCCACCGCGTTGATCAACGCCGCCTCGGTGTGCACCACGCGCATGCCGCGCCCGCCGCCGCCGCCGGCGGCCTTGATGATGACCGGGTAGCCGACCTTGCGCGCGATCTGCACGATCGCCTTCGGGTCTTCCGGCAGCGCGCCTTCCGAACCGGGCACGCAGGGCACGCCGGTACGGATCATGGCTTGCTTGGCCGAGACCTTGTCGCCCATCAGGCGGATCGACTCGGCGCGCGGGCCGATGAAGACGAAGCCGGATTTCTCGACGCGTTCGGCGAAGTTGGCATTTTCGGACAGGAAGCCGTAGCCGGGGTGGATCGCCTCGGCGTCGGTCACCTCGGCCGCACTGATGATGGCCGGCATGTTCAGGTAGCTCAGCGCGGAAGCGGCCGGGCCGATGCAGACCGACTCGTCGGCCAGCTTCACGTATTTGGCGTCCTTGTCCGCTTCGGAGTGGACCACCACCGTCTTGATGCCCATTTCACGGCAGGCGCGCTGGATGCGCAGCGCGATTTCGCCGCGATTGGCAATAAGGATTTTCTCAAACATGGCGGGGATCAGCCGATCACAAACAGCGGTTGACCGAATTCGACCGGCTGGCCGTTTTCCACCAGCACCTGGGTCACCACGCCGGACACGTCCGCGTCGATCTCATTGAGCAGCTTCATCGCTTCGATGATGCACAGGGTGTCGCCTTCCTTGATGGACTGGCCGATTTCGACGAAAGCGGCGGCGCCCGGGGCCGAGGAACGGTAGAAGGTGCCGACCATCGGCGACTTCACCACGTGGCCGGTAGGCTCAGGAGGGGCAGCTGGAACGCTGGCGACTGGGGCGGCGGCCATCGGCGCGGCATGCTGGTACTGCGGCTGCATGCCTTGCGGTTGCATCATCACAACCTGGTTTTGCGGCATGGCCGACGACTTGACGATGCGTACTTTGCTCTCGCCTTCCGTCACTTCCAGCTCTGCGATATCCGATTCAGCGACCAAGTCAATCAACGTCTTGAGCTTGCGTAGATCCATCTGAGACTCCCTGTGTAGCTTTGTTTATGATTGTGGGCGGCGGCCCCTTGTGGGGCGTGGCCGCGATAAATGCGCGCAGATCGCGTAGATTAACGTTTTTTAAGTGCAAAGTCGATGGCTAAGCGATACCCGTCGATGCCGAGCCCGCAGATCGTCCCTTGCGCGACCGCGCTGAGAAAAGAATGGTGGCGAAATTCTTCGCGTTGATAAATGTTCGAAATGTGCACTTCCACGAAGGGGATGGCCACCCCGGCCAGCGCATCGCGCAGGGCCACGCTGGTGTGCGTCAGCCCGCCCGGGTTGATGACGATCAGGTCGACGCCTTCGCCGCGCGCGGCGTGGATGCGGTCGATCAGCGCCCCCTCGTGGTTGCTTTGGAAACAAGACAGCTGTGCGCCGGCCTCTGCCGCTTGCGCCTGGGCCGCCTGTTCCACGTCCGCCAGCGTACTGGCGCCATAGACCTCGGGCTCGCGCGTCCCCAGCAAATTCAGGTTGGGGCCATTCAGTAGCAGGAGGTTTTTTGCCATGTGTTCAGACCGTTTTCAGCGAAAGTTTCGCATTTTGCCGCCAACAGCGACCCTTGGCAAGTAAAAATAATTTGTCGAAATTCTTACATACTTGCAAGATCCGCACGCAACTCGTCGAACTTCAAGCGGCCGAGATAGGTCTTTTTGACCCGGCCGTCGGCCCCGATCAGCACGGTGAACGGCAACCCGCCATGGGCGTTGCCCAGTTCGCGCGACAAGTCGGTGCCGCTCATGCCGCCCACGTACACAGGATAGGCGATTTTATGCTTTTCGGCGAATTCGGCGATATTGGAGGGACTATCGATGCCGATGCCAATGATTTGCAGTTTCTTGTCCTGGATTTCGGCCTGCAGGGCGGACAGCTCCGGCATTTCCTGCACGCAAGGGGCGCACCAGGTGGCCCAGAAGTTGACCAGCAGGCCCTTGCCGCGCCACTGCCCCAGCGACTGGTCCGCGCCCTTGACGTCCTTCAGTTGCTGCCGGAACAGGGCCGCCACCGGGGGCGGCAGGGCGGCCATGCTGGCCGCCTTGGCCGCGCTGGCCTCGGCCAGCGCCTGCTGCGCCTGCATGTCGCTGAACCAGGCACCGCCGGCGCCGCAGGCGATAGCGACTGCCGCGTATACAAAGTATTTCTTATTAAACATTATATTGATTCGTAGTATTAAATATCGTGGCTACTAGATAGTAGGAGGGCGCGCACGCCGGCGCTGTCGGCGCGGATGGCCTTGCCGTCGCTGCGCGCCTTCAGGGCGCCGCGCATGTCGTCCAGCTCGTACAGCGCCGCGTGCACGCCCTCCTTGTGCCACAGGAAGCTGACCGTCTCGACCGGATCGAAGCGCGGCCCCTTGAAGTGCGGCGTCTCCGAAATGTCGATGTTGATGTTTTTGTTCAGCAGGAAGATCTCGACTTCCTTGGCGCTGTCGGCGAACAGCTGCAGGTGGATGTCGTCGTGCGGCCCGGCGGTGCCGTTGAGCACGGCGCCGGTCAGGAAGGGGTGGTACTGCTCCAGCGCCTCCATCACCTGCAAGGCGACGGTGCGCAGCTGGAACAGCCGCGCCGGCTGCGTGGCCGCGTTGAACAGCGCGTGGTACAGGCGCACTTCCTCCTCGACCTGGCTGTTGTCGGGCAAGATGCTGGCGCCGGTGTTGCTGGCCTCGCCCAGGATCTGCCGCGCAGCCTTGCGCTTGGCCGAGCCGTAGTCGGCGCCGTCCTGCGCGATCAGGCGCGCGGCCGCCGCCGCGATCTGCGCGCGCAGCAGCTGGAGTTCGTCGTTTGGGGGCAGCGTCATGTCCGAGATCATACTCTGAACCGGAAGAGGCCACGTCTCAGGTAAAATCACCACCTTGCCCCAACGATTTCAGCGATTAACGGCTCAGGCCTGCGCACTCTCAACATGCATATTCATATATTAGGTATTTGCGGCACCTTCATGGGCGGCCTGGCCGTGCTGGCGAAGGAAGCGGGCCACCGCGTCACCGGCTGCGACGCCAATGTCTATCCGCCGATGAGCACCCAGCTCGAAGCGCAAGGCATCGAGCTGATACAGGGCTTCGGCCCGGAACAGCTCGCGCTCAATCCCGATCTGTATGTAATAGGCAACGTTGTCTCGCGCGGCAACCCGCTGGTCGAAGCCATCCTGGACCGCAGCCTGCCCTACGTGTCCGGCCCGCAATGGATGGGTGAACACATATTGCGTAACAAATGGGTGCTGGCCGTGGCCGGCACCCACGGCAAGACCACCACCTCGGCCATGCTGGCCTGGATACTGGAAGACGCCGGCTACGCGCCCGGCTTCCTGATCGGCGGCGTGCCGATGAACTTCGGCATCTCGGCCCGCCTGTCCGGAAAAGAAGCCGGTTCCGGCTTCTTCGTCATCGAAGCGGACGAGTACGACACCGCCTTCTTCGACAAGCGCAGCAAGTTCGTGCACTACCACGCGAAAACCGCCGTGCTCAACAACCTCGAGTATGACCACGCCGACATCTTCCCCGATCTGGCCGCCATCGAGACCCAATTCCACCACCTTGTGCGCACCGTGCCCGGCATCGGCCGCGTCATCGCCAACGCCGACGAGGCCGCGCTGGGGCGCGTGCTCAAACGCGGCTGCTGGAGCGAACAGGAGTCCTTCGGCGGCCAGGCCGGCGCCAATTGGGCCATGCAGGAATACGCGGACGGCAGCTTCGACGTCGTCTTCAACGGCGCGGTGGCCGGCAAGGTGCAATGGCAGCTGACCGGCAAGCACAACCGCTCGAACGCGCTGGCCGCGATCGCCGCCGCCCGCCACGTCGGCGTGCCGGTCGCGCAGGCGGCCGAGTCGCTGGCCAGATTTGAAAGCGTCAAGCGCCGCATGGAAGTGCGCGGCGTGGTGCACAACATCACCGTCTACGACGACTTCGCCCACCATCCGACCGCCATCGCCACCACGGTCGGCGGCCTGCGCCAGAAGCTGGGCGCGGCGGGGCGCATCCTGGCTGTGCTGGAGCCGCGCTCCAACACCATGAAGCTGGGGGCGATGAAGGACGCGCTGCCCGGCAGCCTGGCCGAGGCCGACCTGGTGTTCGGCTACGGCAGCGAGCAGTCGCTGGGCTGGAGCCTGGGCGCCGCGCTCGCGCCCATGGGCGAGCTCGCCAGCGCGCACGACGACATCGACGCCATGGTGCAGGCCATCACCGCCCGGGCGCAGCCGGGCGACCACATCGTTGTCATGAGCAACGGCGGCTTCGGCGGCGTGCACCAGAAATTGCTGGAGGCGCTGGCCCGATGATTTTGTATCTGCATGGCTTCCGCTCGTCGCCGCAATCGATGAAGGCGCGCCTGATGGGCGAGCGCATGGCCGCGCTGGGCCGCAGCGCCGACTACCTCTGCCCGCAATTGCCGGCCTCGCCCAGGCTGGCGATGGAACTGGCGCTGTCGCTGGTGGCGGGCGTGCCTGCCGCGCAGCTGGCCGAGGAGCTGACCGTGGTCGGCTCCTCGCTGGGCGGCTATTACGCCACCTGGCTGGCCGAGCGCCTGGGCTGCCGCGCCGTGTTGCTGAACCCGGCCATCGTGCCGCGCCAGGATTTGCAAAAACACGTCGGCGTCAGCACCGAATACCATTCGGACCGCCCCTTCGAGTTCAAGCCTGAATATATAGACGAACTGCGCGCGCTCGACGTGGCCAGGATCAGCAGGCCGGAGCGCTACTACCTGATCGCCGCCACCGGCGACGAAGTGCTGGACTACCGCGACATGGTGGAGCACTATCGGGATGCGCGCCAGCTGGTGATACAGGGCAGCGACCACGGCATCAGCGAATTTGCCGACTATATGGATGGCGTGCTGGCGTTCTGCGGCGTGCGCATCGGTGCAGGCGGCGCCGGCGCGGACGGCGGCGGTTCCCGGTGAAGGGCCGCACGCTGCGGCTCGCGCTCTGGCACAGCCACGTGAACGCCGTCAACGCGCCGCCGGCCATGCGCCACTGGCTCAGCGGCCGCGGTTCGCTGACCGGCAAGCTGAAAGCGCACAGCGGCGCCTTCCGCGTGCAGCGCCTGCACCAGAACCCCGCGCCGTGCCTGAACGACGAGGCGGCCGCCATCGGCCTGCACCGCGGCAGCCGCGTGGTGGAACGCGAGGTGCTGCTGCGGTGTGATAATACGCCTGTGGTGTTCGGCCACACGGTGGTGCCGATGTCGGCGGACGCCGGCGACTGGCCCTTGTTCAGCGCGCTGGGCGAACGCTCGCTGGGCTCGACCTTGTTCGGCGACCCGCAAGTGCGGCGCGGCGCACTGGAGTTTGCGCGCCTGCGCGCCACCCATCCGCTGTCGCTGCGCGCGCGCGCGGCCACCGGCATGCCGGACGAACAGATATTGTATGCACGGCGCTGCTTGTACCAGCGCCACAATGGATTGCTGCTGGTCACCGAGGTCTTCCTGCCCGCGGTGCTGGACCTGGTGCAAGCCACGGCAAACGCGACTTTAGAGAACAGAACATAAAAAATGAACGTATTTTTCGAAGAATCGGGCGACTTCAAGGTCGGCTCCGTCATGTCCCACGCTGGCGAGGCTTACCAGATTGAAATGGCCAGCGGCAAGCGCAACAAGGTCAAAGCCAAGGACGTGCTGCTGCAGTACGAAAAACCGGCCCCGGCCGAGCTGCTGGAGCAGGCCAAGGCGGTGGCCGCCGACATCGACCTGGAATTCCTGTGGGAAGTGGCGGGCGAAGAGGAGTTCGGCTTCGCCGAGCTGGGCGCCGAGTATTTCGGCCACGCGCCGCTGCCGCACGAGGCGGCCGGCCTGATCCTGGGCCTGCACAACGCGCCGGTCTATTTCTACAAGAAAGGCCGCGGCCGCTACAAGAAGGCGCCCGAGCAATCGCTGCGCGCCGCGCTGGCCGGCATCGAGAAGAAGAAGCAGCAGGCGCTGGTGCAAGCGCAGTACGTGGAAGAGCTGAAGGCCAACAAGCTGCCCGACAGCATGAAGTCCATGGTCCAGCAGCTGCTGTTCAAGCCGGACAAGAACACCATCGAATACAAGGCGCTGGAGGCGGCCTGCAACGAACTGCACCAGAGCCCGCAGCGCCTGATGCTGGCCGTGGGCGGCGTCGCCACGCCGAAGGACTTGCACATGTCCAAGTTCCTGTTCGAGAATTTCCCGAAAGGCGCGGGCTTCCCCGACGTGCCGGTGCCGGCCACGCCGTCCGGCCTGCCGCTGGCGGCCGTCGAAGCGTTCTCCATCGACGACGTCACCACCACCGAGATCGACGATGCCTTCTCGGTCACCCACCTGGCCGACGGCAAGGTCAAGGTCGGCATCCACATCGCCGCGCCCGGCCTGGGCATCCGCCCGGACGACGCGGTCGACAAGATGGCGCGCGCGCGCATGTCCACCGTCTATATGCCGGGCGACAAAATCACCATGTTGCCGGACGCCGTGGTCGAAGCGTTCACCCTGGCCGAAGGGAAGACCTGCCCGGCGCTGTCGCTGTACGCCACGCTGGACCCGGCCGACTGGAGCGTGGTGGCCACCGAGACGCGCGCCGAGATGGTGCCGATCGCCAACAACCTGCGCCACAACACGCTCGACGAGCTGGTCAATGAAGAAACGCTGGCCAGCGGCGCGGGCGAGTATCCGCGCAAGGCCGAGCTGGCGCTGCTGTGGCAATGGGCGCTGCAGCTCGAGGCGGGCCGCATGGTCAAGCGCGAAGGCTTCGGCCTGAAGCCGGAACAGAACAACCGCGTCGACTACAACTTCTATGTCGAGGACGACGTCGTCACCGTCACGCGCCGCAAGCGCGGCGCGCCGCTCGACAAGATCGTCGCCGAGCTGATGATCTTCGCCAACAGCACCTGGGGCAAGCTGATGCACGACCACGGCGTGCCCGGCATTTACCGCAGCCAGGGGCAGGGCGTGGGCGGCTGGGCCGCCAAGATGCAGGTGCGCATGCTCACGCACGCCGCGCCGCACCAGGGCCTGGGCGTGGACCAGTACGCGTGGAGCACCTCGCCGCTGCGCCGCTACACCGACCTGGTCAACCAGTGGCAGATCCTGGCCGTGGCCGAGAAGGGCGTGGCCGCGCCCTTCGTGGCGCCGTTCAAGCACAAGGATGCCAACCTGTTCGCCATCGTGTCCCAGTTCGACGCGGCCTACTCGGCCTATAACGACCACCAGGGCAATATGGAACGCTACTGGTGCTTGCGCTGGCTGGGCCAGCAGGAGCAGCGCCAGGTCGAAGCGGTGGTGCTCAAGGATGAAGTGTTGCGCCTGACCGACATCCCGCTGATCATCCGCATGCCCGGCATGCCGCCGGCCGCGCGCGGCGCGCAGGTCAAGCTCGACATCCTGCGCTGGGACGAAGTGGACCTCGGCATCGAAGCGCGCCTGATCGAAATCGTCACCGCCCCGGCGGCGGCCGACGCCGAAATGGACTACGAGGACGAGGAAGAAACCGTGGCCGAAGGCGAGGAAGCCGCAGCCGGCCCCGCCGTCGCCCCGGCCGACGAGCAAGCCGAAGTGGCCGAACTGGCCAGCGAAACGGTGGTCACCGAGCCCGCCCCCGAGCAGGCCTCCTGACCCCCGATTGTCGTTCCCGCGCAGGCGGGACGGTCCGCCGGTGCAGTCCATACGCCGCATGCTGCGGCCCGGACGCATGGATTCCGCTTGCCGCGGCGGGCCTGCGGTCCGGAATGACAAGGCGCCGGGCCGCCGACGACAGCCCCGCGAGCCTGCGCTTGTCGTAGAATGTGCAATCCTTTGATGTCGCCGACGGTCCCTGCGTGAAGTCTTTCCAAGAAAACCGCTTCCTGTATCTTGCAACTGGCATTTCCCTGCTGGCGCACGGCGTTTTGCTGGCGGTGAACTTTGTCGCGCCGAAGAACTTCAAGGTCGAGCCGACCGACCCCGGCCTGGAAGTGATCCTGGTGAACGCCAAGCACGACAAGGCGCCGCTGAAGGCCGAGGCGCTGGCGCAAGCCAACCTGGAAGGCGGCGGCAAGGCCGATGCCGGCCGCGCCAAGTCGCCGCTGCCGGACATGCGCAAGAACGAAACAGGCGAAAGCGTGAAAGCGACCAAGCGCCGCATCGCCGAGCTGGAGGAGACGCAGAAAAAACTGCTGACCCAGGCCGTCAAGCCCAGCCCGCTGGCCGCCGCCCCGGTGACCGAAAAAGCCAAGCCCGACCCGATGCCGACCGGCGCCGACCTGCTCGAAAGCAGCAAGGCCATCGCCCGCATGGCCGCCGAGATCACGCAAACCATCGACGACCAGAACAAGCGCCCCAAGAAAACCTTCATCACCCCGACCACGCGCGAAGTCGGCTACGCCAACTATTACAAGGAACTGCAGCGCCGCGTCGAAGAGATCGGCACGCTGAACTTCCCGCAAAAGAACGGCCGCAAGCTGTACGGCGAGCTGGTGGTGTACATCCCCATCTTCCAGGACGGCACCATCTACCAGAAGGATGGCGGCGTGCGCATCGAGAAAAGCTCCGGCAACGACGCATTGGACGCCGCCGCGCTGGCCATCGTGCGCCGCGCCGCGCCTTTCGGCCGTTTCCCGCCCAATATGCTGTCGAGCGAGCGCGACGATCTGTGGGTCATCATCACGCGTTTCAAATTCACGCGCGAAGAAAAACTGGAATCCAACCTGAGCGGAACGAATTAATTACATGGACAAGTACTGCGTCTTCGGCAACCCCATCGCCCACAGCAAATCGCCCGACATCCACGCCGCCTACGCGCAGCAGACCGGCCAGCAGCTGACCTATGAAAAGCGCCTGGCCCCGCTGGACGGCTTCGCCGCCGCCGTGCGCGGCTTCATCGCCGAAGGCGGCAAGGGCGCCAATGTCACCGTCCCCTTCAAGCTGGAGGCCCACAAGCTGTGCGGCGCGCTGACCATGCGCGCCCAGGCCGCCGGCGCCGTCAACACCTTGCTGTTTACCGAGGACGGCACCATAGGCGACAACACCGATGGCGCCGGCCTGGTCAACGACATCGTCGGCAACGCCGGCGTGGCCGTCACCGGCAAGCGCGTGCTGCTGCTGGGCGCCGGCGGCGCCGCGCGCGGCGTCGTGCTGCCGCTGCTGGAGCATCATCCCGCCCAGCTCACCATCGCCAACCGCACCGTGGCGACCGCCGACGCGCTGGTGGCGCAGTTCGCCGCGCTGTCCGGCGGCTGCGCCTTGTCCGCCTGCGGCTACACCGAGCCGCAAGGGCGCTACGACATCGTCATCAACGCCACTTCGGCCAGCCTGAGCTCGGAACTGCCGCCGGTGCCGGCCGCGGTGTTCGGCCCCGGCACCCTGGCGCTGGACATGATGTACGGCAAAGAGCCGACCGTTTTCATGCAGTTCGCGGCCGATCACGGCGCGATCGCGCGTGATGGCCTGGGCATGCTGGTAGAGCAGGCCGCCGAGGCCTTCCTGGCCTGGCGCGGCATGCGTCCGCAAACGACGGCATTACTGGCTCATCTGCGTTCAACACTATGACAAAAGCGCGCAAGCCGGCGGCGGCCGGCGGCAAGTGGCGGTGGGTCAAATGGCTCTTCATTGCGCCGGTGCTGCTGTTCATCGCCGTCCAGCTGTATTTCCTGCTGCAGATCTGGTGGTGGGTCGGCCACAATCCGGCCACCACCTCCTTCATGCGCGCCCAGCAGGCTGCGCTGCGCGAGGTCAACCCCACGGCCAACATCCAGCAGCAATGGGTGCCGTACGCGCGCATCTCCAGCAACCTGAAGCGCGCGATTATCGCCTCGGAAGATAGCAATTTCTCCGAACATGAAGGCGTGGACTGGGTGGCCTTGCAATTGGCTTATGAAAAAAACAACAGAAGGAAAAAGCTGGTCTCGGGCGGCTCCACCATCACCCAGCAGCTGGCCAAGAACCTCTTCCTGTCCGGTTCGCGCAGCTATCTGCGCAAGGGCCAGGAACTGATCATCACCTATATGCTGGAAGCGCTGATGGACAAGGAGCGCATCTTCGAGATCTACCTCAACGTGGTCGAGTTCGGCAAAGGCATCTTCGGCGCCGAAGCGGCCGCCAAGCACTATTACGGCATCAGCGCCGCCAGGCTGGGCGCGGCGCAGGCCGCCAAGCTGGCCGTCATGCTGCCCAACCCCCGTTTCTACGACAAGCACCGCGATTCCAGCTACCTCGCGCGCCGCACCGGCGTTATTTTGAGGCGCATGGGCTCGGCTGAGTTACCATAGGGCATCTATTTGTTTCGGAGGCGGCATGCTTCAGCGGCAGCGCGGTGTGAGTCTGATCCTGGTGGCGGTGCTGATGGCGGGCGTGGCCGCGTTGGCGATGGCAGCCCTGTTCTCGATGCGCTACGAGCGCAACCTGTTCGCAGAGGGCATCAACAAGTTGACCGGCAAGAGCCCGCCGGCAGCCATGCCGTCGGCTTCCGCGTTGCCGGTGTTGCCGGCCGCAGCCCCGGGCAACCAGCTGCGCCGCTGCATCATCAACGGCAAAACCGTGTTTTCCGACACCGAATGCGGCGACCGCAACGCGACCACCAAAAACGTTGTCGTGCATGAAACAAAGGGCATCGAAGCGCCCAAGGCGCCCAAGCCGGACCCGGCCGACGCCGCGCCGCAGGACCTGCGCGCGAAAATGATAGAAAAGGCCACCCGCTAGGGCAAAAAACAGCACGCAGAGGTGGCCGAATAAGGGGCTTGCGGGTACACTTGCGCTGTTTCGTTCCCACCGCCGGCTGAGAGTGCCTATGATCAATGTCTTCGTCTTACAAAATGGCCGTCTCAACCAGGTTCCCATCGAATCCCGGGGAGACCTGGAGAAGCTCGAACCGGTCTGGGTCGATCTGACCGACCCCAACGACGACGAGCGCCAGTGGGTCAAAGCCATCTACGGCGTGACCCTGCCGGGCGAAGACGAAGTAAAAGACATCGAAGCCTCGGCCCGCTACTACGAAGCGGAAAACGGCGACCTGCACCTGCGCACCGACTTCCTGCTCGAAGAGGACGACGGCCCGTCGCGCATCGTCACCGTGGCCTTCATCCTGGCCAAGAAAATGCTGTTCTCGGTCCATACCGACGACTTGCCGGTGTTCCGCCTGGTGCGCATGCGCGCCCGTTCGCGTCCCGGCTCCATCGTCGACTACATGGACGTGCTGCTCGACCTGTACGCCACCGACGCCGAATATTCGGCCGACGCGCTCGAAGGCATCTACCAGAACCTGGAAGAAGTGTCCGGCCGCGTGCTGCAGGAAGAATTCACCGACCGGGACGCGGCCGACGCGCTGAGCGCCATCGCCCACGAGGAAGACTTGAACGGCCGCATCCGCCGCAACATGATGGACACGCGGCGCGCGGTCAGCTTCCTGATGCGCGGCCGGCTGCTCAATTCCGAGCAGTTTGAAGAAGCGCGCCAGATTCTGCGCGACATCGAATCGCTGGACGGCCACACCTCTTTCCTGTTCGATAAGATCAACTTCCTGATGGACGCCACGGTCGGCTTCATCAACATCAACCAGAACAAGATCATCAAGATCTTCTCGGTGGCCAGCGTCGCCTTCCTGCCGCCGACCCTGATCGCCAGCGTCTACGGCATGAACTTCGACAACATCCCTGAGCTGAAATGGGCCCTGGGCTACCCCTGGGCCTGGGCGCTGATGATCACCAGCGCCATCGCCCCCTTCCTCTACTTCCGCCACCGCGGCTGGCTGAAATAATCTCAAAAACGCAGAAGGCAAAAATCTATGGTCACCCTCGCTTTTGCAAGCTGATTTTGTATGATGTGAGTAGGCTCGCTTAAATCTATCCGGCGTCTGGTTGGAGATGGTCTCCGCGCCACGATGAGAGTCGCGCCTGTCGGTCCTAAAAAGGGGCTCGGCCTGCGATGCCGATTTTCGTACCAGGTTTCCGTCAGGCCGGTGTGCCGTTCACGTCATCCAATGTCAGCAGTCGCAAAACCGGTAGGTGTGCTGTAAAGCGGTGAGTCTCAAAGGGCCCTCATGTTGCCATGGGGGCCTCTTTCGTTTTAAATTCAGTATGGTGAGCCGCGATGGCCCAGGCTGTGCGTGCCAATTTATTGGCCAAGGCACAGGCCACCACGTTGGAGTGGCGCCGCGTGAGCATGGCGCGCACCCACTCGGCCAGCCGTCCTCGCTGGCGCTCCAGGTGCAACATGTACGCCCGGGCGCATTGGACCAGTAGGCGCCGCAGATTCTTGTCGCCCCGCTTGCTGATGCCCAGCAGCTTATTTCTGCCGCCGGTGCTGTACTGGCGCGGCACCAAGCCGACGGCGGCAGCGAAGTCGCGGCCGCAACGGTAATGCTTGCCATCGCCCACTTCGGCCGCGAGCACGCTGGCCGTGATCGGGCCGATTCCGGGCACTGTCATGAGCCGCTGGCCCAGGTCGTCATCGGTCACTTGACGCGTCAGTTCCTTTTCCATGTCAGCGATCTGTTCGTCGAGATACTTGAAATGAGCTTGCAGCCGGGTTAGCACATCGACCAGCCGTGGCGGCAATGGACGCTCGGAAAGGATGGCCGGCAAACGCCGAATCGCTGCGTAGCCCACCGGCAGGCTGATCCCGAATTCGAGTAGAAAACCATGGATCTGGTTGCTGGCCTTGACTCGGTCGCGCACCAGCGATTCGCGCACACGGTGCAGTGCCGACAATGTCTGCTGGGCTTCATTCTTTGGCGTGACAAAGCGCATGGCGGGGCGGCAAGCCGCCTCGCAAATGGCTTCAGCATCGATGAAGTCGTTCTTGTTGCTCTTGACGAAGGGGCGGACGAACTGCGGCGAAATCAGCTTGGCCTCATGACCGAACGCCGCCAACTGCCTGGCCATGAAATGCGCTCCCGCGCAAGCTTCCATGACAATGGTACACGGATGAAATTTGGCGAGAAATTCCATCAACTGACTGCGACTGAACTTCTTGCGCAGCAATGCTTTGCCATGCCGATCCTGACCATGGACATGAAAGCTGTGCTTGCCAAGGTCAATGCCGATGAGGGTAACGTTCTCCATGATGGCCTCCTTCAGAAGTGAAAACACCCTATAAGCTTAGTAACTTATAGGGTGGAGGGTGACCATCTCATTAGGGGCCAGGGTTAATTAATTTGTGATTACAAATTAATTAACCCTGGCCCCTTTATCCTTTTATGTGAAGCGCGGGCTGAAGTCGAGGGTCAGGAAGCGGTGATAGGGCGTTTCCTGCCATTTAGCGTGCAGGGCCTGGGCGCGCTGGTAGAGGCAGGCGTGGACGTCTATGCCGCTCAGGTCGAAAGGCGGCTTGCCGCGCGCTTCGCAGGCCGAATTGGCTGCAAGCAGGAAGGCGTCGAGGTCGAAACTGCCGGCCCAAAGCTGGGTTTGCAGCCCCTCGACGATGGCTTCCACCTGCACCGCCTCCTGCTGCACGGCAGGGTTGCCGGAGTCATGCACGGCCTGCACGACAAAACCGGCGTCGGCCCCGAGTGCGACCTGGCTGAGGAAACCGTGGCGCAGGGGCAGGGCGGATTCCACCACGTAATGGATCAGGTCGTGCGGCAGGATGCCCTGGCGCGGCATCAGCGCGTCGGTGGCGCTGCCGTTGTTGCGGACGAAGCGAAGTACGTCGTACTTGTCGTTGCTGGAGCGTTTTTCGGCAATTAATTTCATTCCGATAGTATGCCTTTCCCAACATTGTTGAATTCTATCCAACAGTCACGAAACACTCTCGCTTGCTCCAAACACGGGTAAATTTTGCTCAGCGGCTACCGGCGGCCAAACAGATCGGGCAGTTCGCAGCCCGTTTTCAGGCGGATGGCGATATGCGCCCGGCACGGTCGGACATGGCGCCGGACGCCCGCTTTGCGCCGCAGCACTCGCTTGAATCTCTCCACCGCCCCGAAAATCCTGTCGTTCCCGCGTAGGCGGGAACCCATACATCGCATGCTCGGAGGCGTAGCATAGATTCGCGCGGGGGCGCCGAGCCCTGCTCGGGATACAGGGCGATAAAGTAGAGCTGTAATCGGCGACTGTCCATTATCCGCATAGTTGAAATGACGTTCACCGAAAAATGCCGGTGCCTTCCATTACGTACAAATAGTGTAGGGAACCTCGAATAACCGCTAAATTGTCATTCCCGCGCAGGGCTCGGCGCCCCCGCGCGAATCCATGCTGCGCCTCTGAGCATGCGAAGTATGGGTTCCCCTTGCTGCCGCAAGTCGTTCCGCAGGCGTGGGGCGTGCCCCACGAATTCCCTGCTACACCCTGCGCGGCGGTCCGCCGATACGGAACGACAGGTATTTCGAGGTGCCCTGTAATACCAAGCCTCCGCCTGAAATAAGGGGCGCCGGCCGCAAGCACATCATGTTCTATAACTCCGGGTGCCTCAAATAATCGCCAATGTTTCCTTCACACCGGCGAATCACCGCACAAGGTTCGGTGCCCCGCGGGATTCCCATATTGCACATCTGAGCATGCGACGTATGGGTTCAAGCTTATGCGGCAGTCCCGCCGGTGAGGGGTGACGGGTATTTAGAGGTGCCATTCGAAGTCAGGTACGTTCCCAACACAATCTCGGCTGCGCCAAGCACTAGTGAAATATCGCGCTGCCCCTTCTGAATGCGAGATTATTTCCTTGTTTTGTTACCGGATAAATATAGTGCCCAATGAACAGCATCGCCACTGATTAGCTGTGCACCATATCTTCTTGGGGCGCTGCAGCCGCCAGTGGATCAGCGGCGGGGTAACGGTGAAAATCGAGCAGTAGCATCCATTCCGAGGCGGGGCGGAACTGCAAACGAGATAATAGCTGGCCGTCATAGCCAGCAGTATCGGCGCGAACCGGTGCTGCCTTCGCCGTGCGACGGCCATGCCGGGCTCTCCCTGGTGAATACGGTAATTGCTCTGCAGGGAAGCCGCTGCGCGCACTGGTGGGGCAAGCCGCAATACGAGCCGGGTTTTGGCGTGATCAAGCCAAAACCTGGCTTAAAAGCGGCGAAAAAAAGCCGCCGCAGCCCGGAAAGGCGTTGCGGCGGCTGTTTTGGGGAATGAATTACTTCAGTGTCGCGAATACCTTGCGGGCCGCTTCGATGGTCGCGTCGATCACCGTGTCGTCGTGCTGCGCCGAAACAAAGCCTGCCTCGAAAGCGGCCGGCGCGAAATAGACGCCCTCGTCCAGCATGGCGTGGAAGAAGGTATTGAACTTGGCGCGGTCGCCGGCCATCATTTCGGCGTAGTTATTCGGCGGTACTTCACTGAAATATAAACCGAACATGCCGCCTTCGGCATCGGCGCAGAAAGTGACGCCGGCTTCTTTCGCCGCCGCGGTTAATCCAGCGGCCAGGCGTTTCGCCGATGCGGCCAGCTTGTCGTAGAAGCCCGGCTGTTGAATGATCTTCAGCGTCGTCATGCCTGCCGCTACCGCTACCGGATTGCCGGATAAGGTGCCGGCCTGATAAACCGCACCCAGCGGCGCCATCTGGCTCATCAATTCAGCGCTGCCGCCAAATGCCGCGACCGGCAAACCGCCGCCGATAACTTTACCCAGCGCGGTCAAGTCCGGTTTAATACCATACAATTCCTGCGCGCCGCCCAGGCCCACGCGGAAACCGCACATCACTTCATCGAAGATCAGAATAGCGCCGTGCTTGGTGCACAGCTCGCGCAGGGCTTGCAGGAATGCCGGCGTGCCTTTGATCAGATTCATATTGCCGGCCACTGGCTCGACAATAACGCAGGCTATCTCGGAACCGAAATTGGCGAACGCTACGCTGATCTGTTCCACATTGTTATAGTCCAGCACCAGCGTGTGTTTGACGAAGTCTTCCGGTACGCCGGCCGAGGTCGGATTGCCGAAAGTCAGCAAGCCGCTGCCGGCTTTGACTAATAAGGAATCGGCGTGGCCGTGATAACAGCCTTCGAATTTAATAATCTTGTCGCGGCCAGTGGCGCCGCGCGCCAAACGCAAAGCGCTCATGGTCGCCTCGGTGCCGGACGATACCAGGCGCACTTGTTCTATCGACGGCACCAGGCGGCAGATTTCCTCTGCCATGTCGATTTCCGCTTCCGTCGGCGCGCCGAAAGATAAACCGCGGGTGGCCGCTTCCTGCACCGCCTTCACCACTTCCGGGTGCGCGTGGCCGACGATGGCGGGGCCCCAGGAACCGATGTAATCGATATAACGCTTGCCGTCCGCGTCCCAGAAGTAAGGACCTTCGGCCCGGGTGATGAAGCGCGGCGTGCCGCCCACCGAGCGGAAGGCGCGCACCGGGGAGTTGACGCCGCCGGGCGTGGTTTTCTGGGCGCGTGCGAACAGCGTGTCGTTCTTCGATTCAGTCGTCATGATGTCTCTTTGGTAAGTTGTGGTGGCCCGCGCCTTACTGGTCGGGCGTGAACTGCATGCGGAAAAAACGGTTGGGGACCAGCTTGCCCATGCCGTAGCGCTGGGCGTTGGCCAGCGCGCCCTGGACGTAGTCCTGCGCCAATCCCACCGCCTGCGGCGTGTCCGCGCCGCGCGCCAGGTAGGCCGCGATGGCGGCCGACAGCGTGCCGCCGGCGCCGAGGAAGGGGCCGGGCAGGTGCTGCCAGGCGTCGTGGCGCACCACGCCGTCGGCGCCGTACAGGGTGTTGGCGCGCACCGCGTCGCCGTGGCCGGGGCCGGCCGGGGTGCCGGTCACCAGCACGAACTCGCATCCCAGTTCGATCAGGTAGGCCACGTCTTCCTCGAGCGCGCCCGGGCTGCCGGCGTCGCCGCCCACGTCCGGGTCGGTCTCGCTGCCGGCCTCGCTGTTGTCCGTGTCGCGCCAGGTTTCGGCCATGCGGCCCAGCTCCACCTGCGACAGCACCAGCACCGAAGTTTGCGGCACCAGCAACTGGCGCACGATGGTCAGCAGTTCCTCGGCGTCCTCGCCCGGTTCCGGCAGGCGCGAGCTGAACGGGTCCAGCACCAGCGGCGCGTCCGGATAATCGGACACGATTTCCGCGATGGCCGAGGCGTGCTCCATGTTTTGCAGCGCGCCGATCTTGAAGGCCGCCACCTGGGCGTCCTCCAGCAGCACGCGGGCCTGGTCGGATACCCAGTCCGGATCGGTCTCCTGCAAGTCTTCGATGCGTGCGCTGTCGCCGATCAGCAACGCGGTGGTGACGGCGAGGCCTTGGCAGGCGAGGGCGGAGAACACGGCCAGGTCGGCGGTGACGCCGGTGGCGCCGACCGGGTCGGCGGCGCCAAAGGTCAGGATAAGGGGAGAAGTTTGGTTTTGCACGGCTGGTAGATTAAGATACCTGATTCGGCATTTTACTTTATAGAAGGTGATACAACGTGAGTAGCAATGAAACAACGCAGCCGTTCCAAACCTGGATGTGCCTGATCTGCGGCTGGATCTACGATGAAGAAGCCGGCCTGCCCGAAGAAGGCATCGCCCCCGGCACCCGTTGGGCCGACGTGCCGATCAACTGGACCTGCCCGGAATGCGGCGCCCGCAAGGACGATTTCGAAATGGTGGCGCTGTAATAAAATTTCTGTAAAGCAATTACTGTGCTGGCGCGGCGCGCTATGCTATCGTATCGATACATATCGGTGAGTAAATATGACTAATACGCCGCAAGCGACTGGTTTGAAAATCATGGTGATCGACGACAGCAGCACCATCCGCCGGTCGGCCGAGATCTTCCTGAGCCAGGCCGGCTACCAGGTGGTGCTGGCCGAAGACGGCTTCGACGCGCTGGCCAAGATCAACGACCACCACCCGTCGCTGATCTTCTGCGACATCCTGATGCCGCGCCTGGACGGCTACCAGACCTGCGCCCTGATCAAGAAAAGCACCAAATTCCACGCCACGCCCGTGCTCATGCTGTCCTCCAAGGACGGCCTGTTCGACCGCGCGCGCGGCGCCATGGTCGGCTCGGCCGCCTACCTGACCAAACCATTTACCAAAGACAGCCTGCTGGCGGCCGTGCGCGAGCATACCGCAGGCGCGGCGGGGGTCTGAGTATCGTACGCATAGCGAGGGCATCATGGCCATACAAAGAATACTGATCGTCGACGATTCGCCGACCGAGCGCTATTACCTGACCGACATCCTGGTCAAGAACGGCTTTTCCGTCTCCACCGCCGAAAACGGCGAGGAGGCGCTGGCCAAGATCAAGGCCGACAAGCCGCAGCTGATCCTGATGGATGTGGTGATGCCGGGCGCGAACGGCTTCCAGGTCACGCGCTCCATCGCGCGCGACCCGGAGCTGCAGGACGTGCCGGTCATCATCTGCTCCAGCAAGAACCAGGAGACCGACCGCATCTGGGGCTTGCGCCAGGGCGCCAAGGACTACCTGGTCAAACCGGTCGACGCGGCCGCGCTGCTGGCCAAGATCGCCGCCCTCGGCGGCTGAGCGATGAGCAACGCCGAGAGCGGTCTGCCCCTCGATCCCGTGCCGGCGCCTTCGGCCGAGCCCGCCGGCGCCGAGCGCCGCAGCCGTTTGCGCCGCTACCAGGCCCAGCTGCTTGAACGCATGCACGACGCCAAGAGCGGCAGCCAGGCCGCCGGGCGCGAGTTGGGCGTGCAGTTCGGCGCCAGCCGCTGCCTGCTGGACCTGACCCAGATCGGCGAGATCGTGCCGTGGCAGGCGGTCAGCGTGGTGCCGCTGGCGCAGGACTGGTATCTGGGCCTGGCCAATATCCGCGGCAACCTGTGCGGCGTGATCGACTTCGCGCGCTACCTCGACTACCCGGCCACGCCGCCGGCGGCCGACAGCCGCATCATTACTTTCTCGCCCGGCCTGGGCTTCAACTGCGCGCTGCTGGCGGCGCGCGTGCTTGGGCTGCGCAAGCTGGACGACATGGCGCCGGCCCCGCTGGCGGAGGACGTGCCGGCCTGGTGCGTGCAGCAGTTCCTGGACCAGGAGGGGCAGCTCTGGTCGCGCCTCGACCTGACGCTGCTGGTGCGGGAAGAAAGGTTCCTGCAAGTCGGTCTGTAATCATTTTGCAAATAAGGGACGGTGTAATGGGATTCATTAAGAATTTGTTCGCACGCTCCAGGCAGGACGCTCATCAGGAAGCGGGCCCTGATTCGGAATTCGCCAGCTATGGCAGCACGGCCGCCGGCGTGGGCGCGCCGTCCGCGGCGGAGCTTGCCGCCGCCGCCGCGGCCGTGGCCGCAACCACGGCCGCCGCAGCTTCCTCGCTCGCCGCCGCACCGTCCGCCGCCGACAGCGGCGAGGCCAGCGCGCCGCTGCGCCTGCGCGACGCCCTGCGCCGCCGTGGCGCCGGCCCGGCCGGCGACAGCGGCCCCGGCGTCAAGCTGCCCCTGATCGGCCACATGCCCGCGCAGCGCCAGCTGAGCATCCTGTCCACCGCCCTCGGCCTGAGCCTGCTGCTCAGCATCGCCGCAGTCGGCCTGAACATCCGCAACAGCAGCGTCACCTCGGCCCAGACCCAGATCGCCAGCGACGCGCTGATGCACTCGCAGCGCATCGGCAAGGCCGCACCGAACGCGGTGCAGGGCAATGTCGAAGCCTTCCGCCAGCTCGAGGACAGCCGCAAGGAGCTGAACCAGGATATCAAGCTGATGCAGTCCGGCGGCGACTACCACGGGCGCACCATCGGTTCGCCCGGCGAATCGCTGGCCAGCGCGGTGGCGGCCGCGCGCAAGGTGTGGAGCGCGGCCGACCGTTCGGCCGACACCATCCTGCGCCTGAAACCCGAGCTGACCGGCCTGGAAAAAACGCTCAGGCAGCTCGACCGCCTGTCGCCCGACCTGCTGGAGCAGACCGAAACCATCGCCGCCCTCAAGCTGCTGCGCGGCGGCAGCGCGCGCGAGATGGCCGCCCTCGGCAAGCTGACCATGCTGACCCAGCGCATGAACCGCAGCGTGAGCGAATTCGTCACCGCCGGCGGCATCAGCGCGGAAACCGCTTTCCAGCTGGGACGCGACATCACCGTGTTCCGCAACACCGTGGACGGCTTCCTGAACGGCAGCACGACCTTGGCGCTGCCGGTCACCCGCGACCCCGAGCTGCGCACGCTGTTTACGGAATTGAAAACGCCGTTCGAGACTTACCAGACCCTGGTCGGCTCGGTGCTCGACAAACTGGACCGCTACACGGCGGCCAAGGTGGCCGAGCAGCAGATCTTCAGCGAAAACGAGGCCCTGCGCGAACGCCTGGGCGTGGTGCTGGCTGCCTACCGCGTGCAGCAGGATTCGCTCAACCTGAGCTTCTGGCTGATGGTGGCCGGCGGCCTGCTGACCCTGATGGCGGCGGCCGCCATCGGCCGCGTGCTGCTGCAGGACTCCTACAACCGCACCCGTGGCGCCGACCGCCGCCGCCAGGAAGCGGAAGCCATGCGCCAGCAGGCGCAGCGCAAGGAAGAGGAAGCCAAGTCCATGAACGACCAGAACCAGGCCGCGATTCTGCGCCTGATGAACGAGCTGCAGGAAGTGGCGGACGGCGACTTGACGGTGCAGGCCACGGTGTCCGAGGACATTACCGGCGCCATCGCCGACTCGGTCAATTACACGGTGGAAGAGCTGCGCGGGCTGGTCGGCCGCGTCACCACCACCGCCGAACAGGTCACCTCGGCCTCCAGCCATGCGCAGAGCATCTCCAGCGACCTGCTGCTCGCCTCGCAGCAGCAGTCGCGCGAAATCCAGGACGCCAGCGCCACCGTGGTGAAAATGGCCAACGAGATCACCGAGGTGTCGAAGTCCGCCTCCGAGTCGGCCGACGTGGCGCGCCAGTCGGTGGCGGCGGCGCGCCAGGGTTCGACGGCGGTGGAAAACGCCATCAAGGGCATGCACGAGATCCGCGAGCAGATCCAGGAGACGTCCAAGCGCATCAAGCGCCTGGGCGAATCGTCGCAGGAGATCGGCGAGATCACCGAACTGATTTCCGACATCACCGAGCAGACCAACGTGCTGGCGCTGAACGCGGCGATCCAGGCCGCGTCGGCCGGCGAGGCGGGACGCGGCTTCTCCGTGGTGGCCGAGGAGGTGCAGCGCCTGGCCGAGCGTTCGGGCGAGGCGGCCAAGCAGATCGGCGCGCTGGTGCGCACCATCCAGACCGACACCCACGACGCGGTGGCGGCGATGGAAAAATCGACCCAGGGCGTGGTCGAAGGGGCGCGCCTGTCCGACGCGGCCGGCGCGGCGCTGTCGGACATTTCGCAGGTGTCGAACCGCCTGGCGGAACTGATCCAGGGTATTTCCTATGCCACCGGCATGCAGGCGACATCGGCCAGCGGCGTGGCGCAGAATATCCAGCACATCCTGTCGGTCACCGAGCACGCGCAGGACGGCACCCAGCAAACGGCGCAGTCGATCCACAAACTGTCCGTGCTGGCGCAGGAACTGAAAAATTCGGTGTCGCGCTTCCGCATCTCGGCATCCTGATCACATAGAAAGTCCCAGCATGACCAAACCTGATTTTCCGACCGCAGCGCAATTCGACACCGGCCCGTTGTCCTGGGTGATGGTGGAAATCCGCGAGGCGCTGGGCCGCTCCAGGACCGCCCTGTTCGAAGCGGGCGGGCGGGCCCCGGAAGACCAGTCCACGTCGCTGCAGCACGCCAAGTCCCATCTGCACCAGGCGCATGGCGCGCTGCAGATGGTCGACGCCGACGGCGTGGTGATGATGACCCAGATCGCCGAGGAGGCGCTGGAGCGCTTCAAGTCCGGCGCCCTGAAGTGCAGCACCGACAACGCGCAGGTGGTGGCCAATCTGTACCAGGCCGTGACGGAGTTCCTGGAGGAGCTGCTGGCGGGCGCGCCCTTCCAGCCGGTGCGCCTGTTCCCTTACTACCGCGCGCTGCAGGAGATGCTGGGCGCCGAGCGCATCCACCCGGCCGACCTGTTCTTCCCGGATGTGACGCTGCAGGCCCGCATGCCCGCGCCGCTCGCCGCCGCCGCGCCGGACTACACGGCCTGCCGCCAGCGCTTCGAACGCGCCTTGCTACCCTACCTGAAAAGCGCCGACGCGGCGGCCCAGCGGACGCACGCGGCGTCCCTGCGCGACGCGGTGGCCCAGGTGGCGGACGCGCAGCAGGAGCCGAAGGCGCGCACCTTCTGGCTGGCGCTGCAGGCCTTCGCCGAACTGGTCGCCGCCGGCCACGTGGAAGGCGGCTTGTATGTGAAACAGCTCTTTGGCCTGGTCAACCTGCAGATGCGCCGCCTCACGCAAGGCAACGCGGCGCAGCCGGATGCCATGCTGCGCGAAGCGCTGTTCTTCATCGCCGGCGCGCTGGCCGGTGAGCACGCGGACGAGGTCTCGCCGCTGGTGCTGCACCTGGGCAGCGTGTTCGCGCTGGAAGGCACCGTACCCAAGGACTATGAGGCGAAACGCTATGGCCAGATCGACGCCGACGTGCTGGCGCGCGCCAGGGAGGGCATGGCCGACGCCAAGGCGGCCTGGCACAAATTGTCGGAAGTGGTGATCGACCCGGCGCTGGACGCGGCCTTCGGCCAGGCGCTGGCGCTGGTGGCCGTCGCCAGCGACAAGCTGGGCATGGCCGGACTGGCCGCGCTGATGCGCAAACTGGCCGAGGTGGCCAATGCCGCCGTCACGGCCGGCCGCAGCGAAGCGCTGTCGCTGGAGATGACGACCGCGCTGTTGTTCGCCGAGCACGGGCTGGACCAGATCCGCCATCTGCCGGACGACTTCTCGGCCCACGCCGACACCATCGCCGAGCGCCTGCAAGCGCTGCTGGCCGGTGACGCCCCGCCCGAACCGGCGCAGTGGCAGGGTGGCATCGTTCAGCAAATGCAGCAGATGCAGCAGGACGACACCGTGGTGGCGCTGGCGATGGAAATGAAGACCGGCCTGCGCCAGGTCGAGAAAGTGCTGGACGAATACTACGGCGACCCGTCGCTGCGCCCGTCGCTGGAGGAGCTGGACCGCGTGCTGCACCAGATGCAAGGCGCGCTCGCCATCCTGGACCAGGACGACGCCACGCAGGCCGCCGGCCAGGTGCGCAGCGAAATCCGCACCCTGGCCGCAGGCCTGTGCGACACCGCGCAGGAACCCAGGGTGCTGGACGAGATCGCGCAGAACGTCGGTGCGCTGGGCTTCTTTGTCGACATGCTGGCGCAGAACCCGGCCGGCGCGCGCGAACGTTTCGCCTTCGACGCGGAGCAGGGCGCCTTCCGCGCCGTGCCGTTCAAGAAATTGGCCGCCGCCGGCACGGTGCCGGTGCCTGTGCTCGAAGAGCAGGTCTCGCCGACCACCTCGCCGACGCCCGAACCCGAGCCGGAAGCGGTGCCGGAAGCGACCGACGCCGCCGTTGAAGCCGAGCTGCTGGAGATCTTCATCGCCGAGGCACAGGACGTGCTCGTGTTTGTGCGCGAGACCCTGGGCAAGCCGCGCGAGGTGGCCGGCAGCCAGGAAAACCTGACCATGCTGCGCCGGTCCTTCCACACGCTCAAGGGCAGTGGCCGCATGGTCGGCCTGAACCAGTTCGCCGACGCCGCCGCCGGCGTCGAACGCACCATGAACACCTGGCTGGCCGACGAACGCGCCGCCAACGACGCTCTGTTCGGCTTGCTGGAGTACGCCGAGCAGGACATGTCGGCATGGGTTGAAGAATTGATCGCCCGCAGCGTCTCGGCCCGCACCGGCGACGCCATCGCCGCCGCCGCCGCGCGCGTCCAGGAAGGGGGCGCCTTCGAAGCGCCGGCCGCCGCCGCCGCCGCGCTGGGCGACGCCGCCGCCGCCAACGCCGGCATCTCCGCCGGCACGGCCGCCGATACCGACATCCACGCCGGCGCCGGTGCCGCCGCCCAGCGCGACGTCCCGGCCGCCTCCAGTGCGGGCGCGCCACTCGACATCCCAGCCGGCGCTGCAGCGCTGTTCGACGCCCCGTCCGAGATCCCGGCTGCCGTACCCGCCGGCGTCGACGCGCCTGCGGACGGGGACGCTGCCGGCGAGCTGGTCGAGGCCACGATTCTCGTAGATCACGTCGCCGAGGCGCCGCCCGCAGCGCCGCAATCGAGCGGTAACGTCATCGAATTCCCCACCTCCGCGCAGCCGCTGGTGCCGCCCGAGGAAGACAACCTCAAACACATCGGCGCCCTGTCCATCCCTCTGCCGCTGTACAACATCTACCTCGCCGAAACCGACGAACTGGTGCGCGTGCTGACGCGCGACTTCGGCGAATGGCGCCACGAAGCGCGCCGGCCTGTCAATCCGGAAGCGCTGCACGCGGCCCACACGCTGACCGGCACTTCCGGCACCGTCGGCTTCAAGTCGCTGCGCGACCTTGCGCACGCGCTGGAACAAACGCTGGAAACCCTGCAGGCCCCCGCGCCGCAACTCGACCACGCCCAGCACGACCTGCTCGACTTCACGGTCGAACGCATCCGTCAGATGCTGCAAAGCTTCGCCCTGGGGGAAGTTGCGCCCGCACAGCCCGAACTGATCAAGTCCCTGCACAAGCTGCGGGAGGAACTGGCCGCCTCGCAAGACGCCGGCAGCGAGCTCGATGCGCGCCTCGATAATCTGTTCTCCGAGACGCTGGACAGTATTGTCGGCGATGCCGGCCTGCCTGCCGCCACGTCTGCCCCGGTGCCTGAAGCGATCGCGGAAGCACCAGCTCCGGCAGCCGAAAGCGGCGCCGACTTGGCCACGCGGCTGGATGCGCTGTTTGTCGCAACTTATCAGAGCATGCTCGACAGCCCGCCGCCCGCATCCGATTTCGCCACCCGCGCGCCGCTTGAAAGCCTGTCGGCCGCCAAACCGTCCACACCGGCCGCCAGCGACGATTTCGATGATCTGTTCGACGACGCCTTCGCCGCGCCGCTATCGCAGATCACCGCGCCAACGGAAGCAGATGCGCAAGCCGAAGCCGAACTGCTGGCCTTCGCCACGCCCGAACCAGTCCCCGACCCCGTGCTGACGCTGGTTCCCGCGCTCGCGCCGGAGCCAGAGCCACTGCCAGAGGCAGAGGCAGAGCCAGAGCCAGAGCCAGAGCCAGAGCCAGAGCCAGAGCCAGAGCCGGCGTCGGCGCCGGAGCCTAAGTCGGAGCTTGAGTCGGAGCTGGAACCGGAGCCATGGCCAGAGCCTGAACCGGAGTCTGCGCCCGCAGCCGAGCCGGGACCCGGGCCGGAACTCGAAGCGCTGGCGCCCATCGCACCGGAATCCATCCCTGCTTTGGAAGACCAGCTGCAAGCACTGGCCGAGCTTGAACCTGACCTTAGCGAAGTGCCGGACAGCGCCGAGCTGCTGGAGCCGGTCGGCCCCGCCGAGCCGACGATGTCCGAACCAGAGCCCGACGTCACCATCGTCACGCTGCCGGAAGCGCCGTCCGAACTGTCGGCGGCCGTCCCCGGCATTTACCACGACGAGTTGGACGCGGACCTGCTGCCGGTATTCCTGGAAGAGGGCGCCGACCTGCTGCCGCAGATCGGCAAATCGCTGCGTACCTGGCAGCGCAACCCCGCCGATTTCAGCCACGCCCACATGCTGCAGCGCGTGCTGCACACCGTGAAGGGCAGTGCCCGCATGGCCGGCGCAATGCGCCTTGGCCAACACGCGCACGAGATCGAGACGCACATCGAAAACATGGTGCACGCCAACAGCGCCACGCCGCAAGCTTTCGAAGAGCTGCTCGCGCACTACGACCACGCGCTGCTGCTGTTCGAATACCTGCAGCATCCGGACGCGCTAAACGGCGCAAGCGGTACGCCGCCTCAGCCGGTCGGTGCCGATGCTGGCGGCGAAGCGTTATCGCGCGGCCTGCTTGACCCCGTCCAGGCAATTGACGCCGCCGCCGGCGCTGTTGGGGCGAGCGCCGATGCCAGTGCCGAGGCAGCCGGCACCGCCGGCACAGCCGACACAATCAACGCCGCCGGCCTGACGGCTCCGGGAAGCGCCGGTACGGTGCAAGCCGCAGCAGTGCGTCCCGCCGCCCCTCGCCCCGCAATCGCCGACGAAGCCGATGCCACCGCCCGCTCGCCGCTGGTGCGGGTGCGGGCCGACATCCTGGATCGCCTGGTCAACCAGGCCGGCGAAGTCTCCATCTCGCGTTCGCGCCTGGAAAACGAAGTCGGTACGCTGCGCACCTCGCTGAGCGACTTCTCGGACAACCTGGCCCGCCTGCGCCGCCAATTGCGCGAAATCGAAATGCAGGCCGAGTCGCAGATCGCCTCCCGGATGGCCATCTCCAGCGAGCGCGAGTTCGACCCGCTTGAATTCGACCGCTTCACGCGGCTGCAGGAACTGACGCGCATGATGGCCGAAAGTGTCAACGACGTTGCTTCCTTCCACGAAAGCCTGACCCGCAGCGTGGACACCGCCAGCGGCGACCTGGCCCAGCAAGCTCGCATGACGCGCGACCTGCAGCGCGATCTGATGCGTGTGCGCATGGTGCCTTTCGCCAGCATCTCCGAGCGCCTGTTCCGTGTCGCGCGCCAGAGCGCCAAGGAAGTGGACAAACGCGTCAACCTGGACATCCGTGGCGGCAGCGTCGAGATCGACCGCAGCGTGCTGGAACGCATGGCCGCGCCGTTCGAACACCTGCTGCGCAACGCCATCGTGCACGGGGTGGAAAGCCGCGCCCAGCGCGCCGCCGCCGGCAAGGACGAAACCGGGGAACTGCTGGTGCAGGTCAGCCAGCAAGGCAACGAAGTGGTACTGGAATTCAGCGACGACGGCGCCGGACTGGACCTGGACCGCATCCGCGACAAGGCCCGCCGCATCGGCCTGCTGCAGGAAGGGGAAACGCTGAACGATGCCGACACCGCCGGCCTGATTTTCGAAGCCGGCTTCTCCACCGCCGACGCGCTGACCGAGCTGGCCGGGCGCGGCGTGGGCATGGACATCGTGCGATCCGAAGCGCAGGCGCTGGGCGGCCGGGTTGAAACCGCGACCGAAAGCGGCAAGGGAGCGCGCTTCACCATCCACCTGCCGCTCACGCTGGCGGTGACGCAAGTGGTACTGCTGGCCGCTGGCGGACGCACCTACGCGCTGCCGTCGACCCTGGTCGAGCAGGTGCTGCAGATGAAGGAGCATGCACTGGTCGAAGCGCGCGGCCACGGCCACGTAACGGTGCTTGGACAGCAAGCGCCGCTGCACTATCTGCCCGCGATGCTGCGGCTGGCGAACGCCCAGCCGCCGGCGCAGCGTTCGGCGCCGGTGCTGATGCTACGCAGCGGCAACGAGCGCGTGGCGCTGCAGGTCGATGAGGTGGTGGGCAACCGCGAGGTCGTCATCAAGAACATCGGCCAGCAGCTTGCGCGCATGCCCGGCATCTCGGGCGCCACGGTGCTCGGGTCGGGCGAGATCGTGCTGATCCTGAATCCGGTGGCGCTGGCGCAGCACCTGGCGCACCGGCCGGAACTGGCCGCGCGTGCCGACGGGACGGGAGCGCAAGCCGCGCCGGCCGCATTGCCGACGACAGGCAGCGTCATCATGGTGGTGGACGATTCGCTCACCGTGCGCAAGGTGTCGCAGCGGCTGCTGGAGCGCGAAGGCTACCGGGTGCTGCTGGCCAAGGACGGCGTGGACGCGCTGGAGCAGATCCAGGAAAGCCGCCCGGACTTGATGCTGGTCGATATCGAAATGCCGCGCATGGACGGCTTCGACCTGACCCGCAACGTGCGCGGCGACGAGCGCACCAGGGATATCCCCATCATCATGATCACCTCGCGCAGCGCCGACAAGCACCGCAACTACGCCATGCAGCTCGGCGTGAATGCCTATTTCGGCAAGCCCTTCCAGGAACCTGTGCTGCTGGGCGCGATCGAAGGGCTGCTGGCGGACCAGCGGCGGGCTACGCACGGTGTGCCGACCCGCGCTACGGTCACATAGGGAAGGTGGTTCGTCGGGCGGCTCAGCACGGAGTGGCTCGGCGCCCCCGGCTCGGCGCCCCCAGCTCGGCGCCCCCGGCTCGGCGCCCCCAGCTCGGCGCCCCCGTATAACCCGCCATCACCTCATCCAGCATCACCCCGCCATCACCCTGCCTTGACCACCGCGTAGCGCGCCAGGGTGCGCTTGCGCGCCTCGTCGTGCATCACCAACGGCTCGGGATAGTTATCGCCGAGCCGCACACCCTTCTGCTCGAGCAGCATGCGCGGCACTAGCCACGGCGCGTGGATTTCCTTGTCGTCCAGCTCCTTCAACTGCGGCAGATAGCGCCGGATGAAGCGCCCCGCACTGTCGAACTTCTGCGACTGGGTCACCGGGTTGAAGATGCGGAAGTAGGGCTGCGCGTCGCATCCCGACGAGGACGCCCACTGCCAGCCGCCATTGTTGGCCGCTAGGTCGAAGTCGTTCAACTGCCGCGCGAAATACGCCTCCCCGCGCCGCCAGTCCAGGCCCAGGTCCTTGATCAGGAAGCAGGCCGCCACCATGCGCAGGCGGTTGTGCATATACCCCGTGCGGTTCAGCTGCAGCATTGCCGCGTCCACCAGCGGATAGCCGGTGCGGCCTTCGCACCAGGCCGCGAACAGCGCATCGGCCTGCGGCCCGGTCTCCCATTCAATGGCGTCATAGGCCGGCTTGAAGGACGCGCCGGCCACATGCGGATGGTGGTACAAAATCATCATGTAGAACTCGCGCCAGATCAGCTCGGACAGCCACACCGCGCCGCCTTCGCCGGCCTGCCCGCGCGCCGCCAGCTCGGACACGGTGCGCACCAGGTGCCGGATCGACACCGTGCCGTGGCGCAGGTGCAGCGACAGATACGACGGCCCCTTCACCGCCGGGAAATCGCGCGCGCTGCCGTAGTCGGCAATCCGCGTCAGGAAGTCGTCGAACAGCTGCGCGCCGCCGCTCATCCCCGCAGGGATTTTCAACTCCGCCAGGTTGGTGCGCTCGAAGCCGAGCTGCGCCAGCGTCGGCACGGCGTCAACGGCGTCAACGGCGGTCCGGGCAGGGGGCGGGGCCAGGCGGGCCGCCAGCGGCTCGACTGGCAGCGCCGCCAGGCAAGCAGGCTCGGCCAGCATCTTCCGCATCCAGGCATTCTTGTAGGGCGTGAACACCGAGAACGGTGTGCCCGACTGCGACAGCACCTCGCGCTTCTCGAACACCACCTGGTCCTTGAACGTGAAGAAGGATCGCGCGTCCGCTGCCAGCGCCTTGGCCACCGTGCCGTCGCGCGCGATGGCGGCCGGCTCGTAGTCGTGGTTGGCAAACACGGCATCGACTTCCAGCGCCGCCGCCAGGCGCGGAATCTCCCTTTCGGCCACCGCATGGCTGACGATCAAATGCCCGCCCAGCTGTTGTAATTCCGCCGACAATTCCGCTATGCAAGCGTGGATGAATTCCACCCGCCGGTCGGCGCGCGGCAGGCCGTCCAGGATGGCCTTGTCAAAAATGAAAGCGCAATACACGCGCCGGCTGCGCTGCAGGGCGTGGTGCAGGGCGGCGTGGTCGAAGACGCGCAAGTCGCGCCGGAACCAGACCAGGGTGGCATTCAAGGACATGGGAAGGAAATATGCGTGTGCAGGGTCAAGATCGGGGCCGATTTCCGGCCTAATATAGGGCTGATGGCCGCGCGCGGCGGCGCCGGAAGTGGCCGCAACGGCAATTCATAGTAAACTGTCACCTGAACGACAGCTATCCGCCGTGCGATATTACCGTAAAGACTATAAAAGAACACCCGCAGACCAGCAGAGAGAGCTACGCGTATGAAGAAAACTAAAGCCGGTCACCCTCTGCCCGCACCTGGCCTGATCCAGGAGGCCACCGACCCCTTGGCGCCCGCCGCAGGCGGGGACGCATCCGCGCTGAACCTGGCGAACCACTTCCTGATCGCCATGCCCGCCATGCAAGACCCCGTCTTCGGCGGCACCGTGGTCTATGTGTGCGAGCACAACGAGAACGGCGTGCTGGGCGTGGTCATCAACAAGCCGACCGACATGACGATGCAAGTGCTGTTCGAGCGCATCGATCTGGAGCCCGAGGCGCACCTGTCGCCCGCCATCGTCGACGAACCCATCATGTTCGGCGGCCCGGTGCAGGACGACCGCGGCTTCGTGCTGCACACCCCCGGGGCGCGCTATTCCTCGTCGCTGACGGTGACCGAGGAGGTCGCCTTCACCACCTCCATCGACGTGCTGGAAGCGGTGGCGCGCGGCGACGGTCCCGAGCGCATGCTGGTGTCGATCGGCTACTCGGGCTGGAGCCCGGGCCAGCTGGAAGACGAGATCAGCCGCAACGGCTGGCTGACGGTGGGCGCCGATGCGGCCATCCTGTTCGACATGCCGGTGGAAGAGCGCTATTTCGCCGCCATGAAACTGCTCGGTTTCGACCCGCTGATGCTCGCGTCCGAAGCGGGCCACGCCTGATGCGGACCTGAGCGTGGACCAGCTCGACACCATCCTCGGCTTCGACTTCGGCATCAAGCGCATCGGCGTCGCCATGGGCAACGGCGTGCTGCGGCAGGCCTCGCCGCTGGCCGTCATTTCCAGCATCGGCAACGACGTGCGCTTCGCCGAGATCGGCGCGCTGATCAAGCAATGGGAACCGACGCTGTTCGTGGTCGGCCTGCCCATGCATCCGGACGGCACGCCGCACGAGATGACGGCGCGCTGCCGCAAGTTCGCCAACCAATTGAACGGCCGCTTCAACCTGCCGGTGGTGCTGGTTGACGAGCGCTACTCGTCGGCCGTCATTTCGGCCAAGCGCGGGGACGTCATCGACGACCGCGCCGCCTCCATCATTTTGCAACAATACTTTGACGAATATGTCCCATCCAACTAACTCCTCCGCCCCTTCCGCGCTGGACGCGGAAGCCCTGTACGCCGAACTGCTGCGGCAGGTGCAGGCCGGCCTGGCCGACGCGCACGAGCCGGCCATTGTCGGCATCCACTCCGGCGGCGCCTGGCTGGCCGAGCGGCTGGCGGCCGACCTGGGCCTGTCCGCGCGCTGCGGCGTGCTCGACGTGTCCTTCTACCGCGACGACTTTGCCAAGAAGGGCCTGCCGGCCGAAGTGAAGCCGACCCAGATCGGCTTCGACGTGGCCGGCGCCACCCTGCTGCTGGTGGACGACGTGCTCTACACGGGCCGCACCACCCGCGCCGCCATCAACGAGCTGTTCGACTACGGGCGCCCGGCCAAGATCATGCTGGCCGCGCTGGTCGACCGGGGCGAACGCCAGCTGCCCGTCGCGGCCGATTTCGTGGCCGCCAAGGTCACGGTGCAGCCGGGGCAGGCGCTGGCGCTGAAACGCAGCGATGCCGGACAATTCACGCTTACCATCGAAAACGACCATGCTTAATCCGCAACTGAACAAACACGGCGAGCTGCAGCACTTGCTGTCGATCGAAGGACTGCCCAAGTCCATCGTCAACCACATTCTGGACACCGCGTCCTCCTTCGTCGGCGTGTCCGACCGCGAAGTGAAGAAAGTGCCGCTGATGCGCGGCAAAAGCGTGTTCAACCTGTTCTTCGAAAACTCCACGCGCACCCGCACCACCTTCGAGATCGCCTCGAAGCGCCTGTCGGCCGACGTGATCAACCTGAACATCCAGGCGTCCTCGGCCAGCAAGGGCGAATCGCTGCTCGACACCATCGACAACCTGTCGGCCATGCACGCCGACATGTTCGTGGTGCGCCACTCGCAGTCGGGCGCGCCCTACCTGATCGCCAAGCACCTGAACGACCACAAGCAGCACCACGTGCACGTGGTGAACGCGGGCGACGGCCGCCACGCGCACCCGACCCAGGGCCTGCTGGACATGTACACCATCCGCCACTACAAGAAGGATTTCACCAATCTGACGGTGGCCATCGTCGGCGACATCCTGCACAGCCGGGTGGCGCGTTCCGACATCCACGCCCTGACCACCCTGGGCGTGCCCGAAGTGCGCGCCATCGGCCCGCACACGCTGCTGCCCGGCGGCCTGGACCAGATGGGCGTGCGCACCTTCACCAATATGGACGAAGGCCTGAAGGGCGTGGACGTGATCATCATGCTGCGCCTGCAGAACGAGCGCATGAACGGGGCGCTGCTGCCGTCGGCGCAGGAGTACTTCAAGAACTACGGCCTGACGCCGGAGCGCCTGGCGCTGGCCAGGCCGGACGCCATCGTCATGCATCCGGGCCCGATGAACCGCGGCGTGGAGATCGACTCGGCGGTGGCCGACGGTCCGCAGGCGGTGATCCTGCCGCAGGTGACCTACGGCATCGCGGTGCGCATGGCGGTGATGAGTATTCTGGCAGGGGCGAAGGAATGAACGGGATGGGCATGAAACTGGTTATCAAGAACGGCCGCGTGATCGATCCGGCCAATGGCGTGGACGCGGTGCAAGACCTGTATATCGAGGACGGAAAAGTGGCCGCGCTGGGTTCCGTATCGGCTGAGTTCGCGGCCGGCTTCACTGCCGGTCGGACCATCGACGCCAGCGGCCTGGTGGTCGCGCCCGGCCTGGTCGACCTGGCGGTGCGCCTGCGCGAGCCGGGCTACGAATACAAGGCCACGCTGGAATCGGAAATGCAGGCCGCCATGCAGGGCGGGGTCACCAGCCTGGTGTGCCCGCCGGACACCGATCCGGTGCTCGACGAACCGGGCCTGGTCGAAATGCTCAAGCACCGCGCGCGCCGCCTGAACCAGGCGCATGTGCATCCGCTGGGCGCGCTGACCATGGGCCTGAAGGGCCAGGCGCTGACCGAAATGGCCGAGCTGACCGGCTCCGGCTGCATCGGCTTCTCGCAGGCCGAAGTGCCGATGGAGGACACCACCGTGCTGCTGCGCGCGCTGCAGTACGCCAAGACCTACGGCTACACCACCTGGCTGCGCCCGCAGGACGCGCACATCGGCCGTGGCGGCGTGGCCCACAGCGGCCCGCTGGCCTCGCGCCTGGGCCTGTCGGGCGTGCCGGTGATGGCAGAGACCATCGCGCTGCACACCATCTTCGAACTGATGCGCGCCACCGGCGCCCGCGTGCACCTGTGCCGCATCTCCTCGGCCGCCGGCCTGGAGCTGGTGCGCGCGGCGAAAGCCGAAGGCCTGCCGGTCAGCTGCGACGTCGGCGCCCACCACGTGCACCTGACCGACGCCGACATCGGCTTCTTCGACTCCAACGCGCGCGTCACGCCGCCGTTCCGCAGCCAGCGCGACCGCGACGCCATCCGCGCCGGCCTGCTGGACGGCACGGTGGACGCGATCTGCTCCGACCACACGCCGGTCGACGACGACGAGAAGCTGCTGCCGTTCGGCGAAGCGTCGCCCGGGGCCACCGGCCTGGAACTGCTGCTGTCGCTGGCGCTGAAATGGGCCCACGAATACGCCGCGGCGCAGCCCGGCGTGAGCGAAGGGCAGGCGCTGGCGCTGGCCGTCAGCCGCATCAGCGCAGACGCCGCGCGCGTGTCCGGCCTGGGCGGCCTGAACGCCGGCCAGCTCGGCGTGGGCAGCGTGGCCGACATCTGCATCTTCGACCCGGCCGTGCGCTGGACCGTGGAAGGCAAGGCCCTGGCCAGCCAGGGCAAGCACACGCCATTCCTCGGCTACGAACTGGCCGGCCAGGTGCAAGCCACGGTCGTCGCCGGCCACGTCGCTTATCAGCGCAACGCACGCTAACCCCCGCGGGGCCAGCCAGCCCCGCTTCCTCGCTTTCCCCACAGTGAATCCATTTCTCATTTTCCGCGTGTTGCGGGTGCTGCTGCACGTCTTGCTCGGCATGGCGATCTGCGCCACCGTGTTCCCCTTGAGCGGCGCCGAGGCGCGCCAGCGCCATACCCGGCGCTGGTCGCGCAAACTGCTGCGCATCTGCAACGTCACCGTCGAAATCGCGCCCGGCAGCGCAGCGCCGCTGGAACACGCGATGATCGTCGCCAACCACGTGTCATGGCTCGATATCTTCGTGGTCGACGCGCTGTACCCGTGCCGCTTCGTCGCCAAGGCCGAGATCCGGGCCTGGCCGCTGGCGGGCTGGCTGGCGGCCAAGGCCGGCACCGTGTTCATCGCGCGCGGCAGCAAGCGCGACCTGCGCCATATTTTTAAAGGCCTGGTGCACAGCCTGCAAGCCGGCGAGCGCGTGGCCTTCTTCCCCGAGGGCACCACGGCGCCGCAGGGCACGGTGCTGCCTTTCCACGCCAACCTGTTCGAGGCGGCGGTGGACGCCAAGGTGATGGTGCAGCCCTTCGCGCTCAGCTATGTGGACGCCGCCGGCGCACTGCATCCGAGCGTGGAGTTCATCGGCGAGATGTCCTTCGCCGAGAGCGTGGTGAGGATATTGAACGGCGCCCCGGTGACCGCGCGCCTGAAGTGCATGCCGGCCATGGACGCCACCGGCGCCCACCGCCGCGACCTGGCGCAAGCGGCGCACGACGCGGTCGCCGCCGGCCTGGGCATCGCCCCGGCCGCGTAAGCGCAGCCGCGCCGCCCTCGCGCAAGGGGGCATTCGGACAAGCTGCCCGGTGCCAAGAGGGTCGTCCTCGCACTCGCGGAGTCCTTGACCGCGCCGCCGACGTTGGCCGTGTCGCTGGCGTGTCGTCCTCGCGCACGCGGGGACCCATAGGCCGCGTCCTGATCCGCTGAGTATGGCTTCCCGCATGCGCGGCGGTCCGCCGATGCGGAGCGGCGCCGCTATGTTGCAGATTTGCCCGCGTGCTCCCGGAACTCCGGGCACTGCACCTGCATCAGCGACCGGTCGTCCAGGCACACGGCCGACAGGTAGCCGCCCCAAACGCAGCCGGTGTCGAGCGCGATCAAGTTAGGCCGCAGCAGCAGTCCCAGCGCCGACCAGTGCCCGAACACCAGCGTCACGTCCTGCGTGCGCCGGCCAGGCACGTCGAACCACGGCATCAGGCCGCTGGCCGGATCGGCCTTGGCGCTTTCCTTCAGCTTGAAATCCATCACGCCGTCCATGCTGCAAAAGCGCAGCCGCGTCAGCGCGTTGACGATGCAGCGCAGCCGCGCCGGTCCTTGCAGGCTGTCGTCCCAGGCGTTCGGTTCGTTGCCGTACATCTGCGCCAGGAAGGCGGTCCAGCCCGGCCCGCGCAGCGCCGTCTCCACTTCGCCGGCCAGCGCCATCACCTGCTGCGCGTCCCATTGCGGCAGGACGCCGCCGTGCACCAGCAAGTGGCCCTTGCGCAAGATGGCCATGGGCCGCGTGCGCAGCCATTCCAGCAGCTCGGCGCCGTCCGGCGCTTCCAGGATGTGGCTCAGCGTGTCCGAGGCCGATGCCGGGCGGATGCCCGTGGCCACCGCCAGCAGGTGCAGGTCGTGGTTGCCCAGCACGGTGTCGACGCGCCCGCCGCTGGCCACCGCCAGCGCGTGCACATAGCGCAAAGTGGCCAGCGACTCCGGACCACGGTTGATCAGGTCGCCCGTGAACAGGATGGACGGAGCTTGCCCTTCCTCGGCCAGGATGCGGTCGACCAGCGCCACCGTCTGGTCGTGGCAGCCTTGCAGGTCGCCGATAACATAGGTTTTCATAAGTGTTGCAATCGAAAAATTAAATTGTAAGCGATGCTTATTTCTCGCGGAATGCAGCGAGTTTCACATAAAATCATGCCTACGACTAATTCAACGCTCTACGCGGGACGCTCAATGATTTTTGTGACAGGCGGTGCAGGCTTTATCGGTTCCAACTTCGTGCTCGATTGGCTGGCCCAGTCCGACGAGCCGGTATTGAATTTCGACAAACTCACCTATGCGGGCAATGTGAACAATCTGGCGACGCTGAAAAACGACAGCCGCCACGTGTTCGTGCGCGGCGATATCTGCGACCAGGCCCAGGTGCTGGAACTGCTGCGCGCACACCGCCCGCGCGCCATCGTCCATTTCGCGGCCGAAAGCCATGTGGACCGCTCCATCCACGGTCCGGGCGAATTCATCAACACCAACATCAACGGCACCTTCAGCCTGCTCGAAGCGTCGCGCAGCTACTGGAACGAGTTGCCGGAGGCCGAGCGCGCAGCGTTCCGCTTCCTGCACGTGTCCACCGACGAGGTGTACGGCACCCTGGGCCCGGACGACGCGCCCTTCAGCGAAACCACGGCCTACGCGCCGAACAGCCCGTACTCGGCCTCGAAGGCGGCCTCGGACCACCTGGTGCGGTCCTACCACCACACCTACGGCTTCCCGACGCTGACCACCAACTGCTCGAACAACTACGGCCCCTACCATTTCCCGGAAAAGCTGATCCCGCTGATCATCGCCAACGCGCAGGCCGGCAAGCCGCTGCCCATCTACGGCGATGGCCAGCAGGTGCGCGACTGGCTGTATGTGAGCGACCACTGCGCCGCCATCCGCCGGGTGCTGGACGCCGGCCGCCTGGGCGAGACCTACAACGTGGGCGGCTGGAACGAGATGGCCAACCTGGACGTGGTGCACACGCTGTGCGACATGCTGGACCAGCTGCGGCCGAAGGCGGCCGGCAGCTACCGCGACCAGATCACCTACGTCAAAGACCGTCCGGGCCACGACCGCCGCTACGCGATCGACGCGCGCAAGCTGGAGCGCGAACTGGGCTGGAAACCGGCCGAGACCTTTCAGAGCGGCATCAAGAAAACCGTGCAGTGGTATCTCGAGAACCACGCCTGGGTGGCCGATGTGCAGTCGGGCAGCTACGCCAAGTGGGTGGAAACCAATTACTTCAACCGGGACGGCGCGCAATGAGCAAGGCAATGAACAATACCGGCAGCAAAGCGGCAGGCAATCGCAAAGGCATCATCCTGGCCGGCGGCTCGGGCACCCGGCTGTATCCGATTACCATGAGCATCTCCAAGCAGCTGCTGCCGATCTACGACAAGCCGATGATCTACCATCCGCTGACGACCTTGATGCTGGCCGGTATCCGCGAGATCCTGATCATTTCCACGCCGCAGGACACGCCGCGTTTCGAAGAACTGCTGGGCGACGGCAGCCAATGGGGCCTGCAGCTGAGCTATGCGGTGCAGCCGTCCCCGGACGGCCTGGCGCAAGCCTTCATCATCGGCCGCGAGTTCGTCGGCGATGCGCCGTCGGCGCTGATCCTCGGCGATAATATTTACTACGGCGCCTATCTGGAAGGCATCCTGCGCAACGCCTCCGAGCGCACCGAGGGCGCCACCGTGTTCGCCTACCACGTGCAGGATCCGGAACGCTACGGCGTGGTCGATTTCGACGACCAGCAGCAAGCCGTCAGCATCGAGGAAAAACCGCTCAAGCCGAAGTCCAGCTATGCCGTCACCGGCCTGTATTTCTATGACAGCCAGGTGTGCGACATCGCCGCGGGCATCAAGCCGTCGCCGCGCGGCGAGCTGGAGATCACCGACGTCAACCGCGCCTATCTGGAAGCGAAGCAGCTCAACGTGGAGGTGATGGGGCGCGGCATGGCCTGGCTCGACACCGGCACCCACGATTCGCTGCTGGACGCCTCGCAATTCATTGCCACCATCGAGAAACGCCAGGGCCTGAAAGTGGCTTGTCCGGAAGAGATCGCCTTCCGCAAGGGCTATATCGACGCCGCCCAGCTGCGCCGCCTGGCAGAACCGCTGAAGAAGAACAACTACGGCCAGTACCTGCTGGGCATCCTGGAAGACAAGGTGATTTCGCGATGAAAGTTGTCCAGACGCCCCTGGCCGGTTTGCTGCTGATCGAGCCGACCGTGTTCGGCGACCAGCGCGGCTACTTCTACGAGAGTTTCAACGCACGCCGTTTCGCCGAGCTGACCGGCGTTAGCGCGCAGTTCGTGCAGGACAACCATTCGCGCTCGGCCAAGGGTGTGCTGCGCGGCCTGCATTACCAGATCCAGCAGTCGCAGGGCAAGCTGGTGCGCGTGACGGCAGGCGCCATTTTCGACGTGGTGCTGGACATCCGCAAGAGTTCGCCCACCTTCGGCCAGTGGCACGGCGTGCCGCTGACGGCCGAGAACAAGCACGAGCTGTGGGTGCCGCCGGGCTTTGCGCACGGTTTCGTGGTCACCAGCGAGATCGCCGAAGTGCAGTACAAGACCACCGACTACTGGGCCCCGGAATTCGAGCGCTCCATCATCTGGAACGATCCGGCGGTGGGGGTGCGATGGCCGCTGGACGGCGAGCCGCTGCTGTCGGCCAAGGACAGGGCCGGGGTGCCGCTGGCGCAGGCGGAACTGTTCGCATGAAAATCCTGCTGACGGGATGCAGCGGCCAGGTCGGTTACGAGCTGGAGCGCAGCCTGCAGGGCCTGGGCCAGGTGGTGGCAGTGGACCGCAGCCGCATGGACCTGGCCGACCTGGACCAGGTGCGCGCCGTGATCCGCGCGGTGCGGCCCGGGCTGATCGTCAATCCGGCCGCCTACACGGCGGTCGACAAGGCCGAAAGCGAAGCGGCGCTGGCCTACCGCATCAACGCCGAGGCGCCCGCCGTCATGGCCGGGGAGGCGAAAAAGCTGGGCGCGGCGCTGGTGCACTATTCCACCGACTATGTGTTTCCCGGCGACGATCCGGCCCCGCGCGTGGAAACCGACGCCACCGCGCCCGTCAACGTGTACGGCGCCAGCAAGCTGGCCGGCGAGCAAGCCATCGCGGCGGCCGGCGTGCCGCACCTGATCTTCCGCACCAGCTGGGTGTACGGCATGCGCGGCAAGAACTTCCTGCTGACCATGCTCAAGCTGGCGCGCGAGCGCGACGAACTGCGCATCGTGGCCGACCAGCACGGCGCGCCCACGTGGAGCCGCACCATCGCCGACGCCACCGCGCTGACGCTGGCCCGGGCAGGTTCGCCGGCCAGCGAAGCCGGCGCCGGCTGGTGGGCGCAACACAGCGGCGTCTACCACCTGAGCAGCCAGGGCCAGACCACCTGGTTCGATTTTACCCGGGCCATTATCGAAGAAGCCGGCATCGAGTGCCGCCTGCAGCCCATCACCAGCGCCGACTACCCGGTGCCGGCGCGCCGTCCGCAGTATTCGGTACTGTCCTCGCAGCGCCTGATGGAGCAGTTCTGCCAATTGCCGCACTGGCGCGATGCACTCGGCCTGTGCCTGCGCTGAATCCGGTACAATCGCGGGTTGGCGTGCAGATAAGGTGATGCTACTGCCGCGCGGCGGAATATCACACGCTCCGGTATCTTGTATTGATAAATAATAATGTTTTCATTCTTAGTGAGCTTTATCGCGTCCGCGCTCTTGACTCTGCTGGTCATTAAAGAGGTCAAATTGCACGGACCGGCGCTCGATTCCGATTTCGGCGGCGTGCAGAAGAACCACGTGCATTCAGTGGCCCGCATCGGCGGCCTGTCGATATTCTTCGCGGTTGCGATCAGCGCCTGCATTTCCATTTGGCGCGTACCCGCCATGACCAGCTGGATGCTGTCGCTGATGGCTTGCTCCTTTATCGCCTTCGCCGGCGGCATCGTTGAAGACTATACCGGCAAGGTGAGCGCCATGCGCCGCCTGGTGCTGACCATGGCGGCCGCCTTGCTGGCCTATTTCCTGCTCGACGCCCGCATCGACCGCATCGATTGGCCATTCTCGGTCTGGTCGGTGCCGTATATCTGGCTGGCGCTGCCGATTTCCGTGCTGGCGGTGGCCGGCATTGCCAATGCGATTAATATTATCGATGGTTTCAATGGCCTCGCCAGCGTGGTCACGATCTGCATGCTGCTCTCGCTCGGTTATGTGGCCTTGCAGGTGAACGACATGTTCGTGCTGGTGGCGGCCCTGATGGTAGCCGGCGCCACGGCCGGCTTCCTGGTCTGGAACTACCCGGTCGGGCTGATTTTCCTGGGCGACGGCGGCGCCTATTTCATCGGCTTCATGCTGGGCGAGCTGGCGCTGCTGCTGGTCGTGCGCAACCCGCAGGTGTCGACCTGGTATGCCGCGCTGCTGCTGATCTATCCGGCCTTTGAGACCCTGTTCTCGGCCTACCGCCGCATGTTCGTGCGCGGCAAATCGCCCACCATGCCGGACGGCATACATTTACACAGCCTGATATTCCGCCGCATCGTGCAATGGGCGGTGGGCCGCAAGGAAGGGCGCGCCTTATTGCGCCGCAATTCATTGACGTCGCCTTATCTGTGGATGTTTTCGCTGATGGCGGTAATTCCGGCCACCATGTTCTGGCGTCACACCTGGGTGCTGATGTTCTTCTGCCTGTTGTTTATGATTAGCTACATTTGGTTATATGTGCGCATTGTCCGATTTAAAGCGCCACGCTGGATGATACGGCACAAGAAACACTAGAAAAAAATCGTGGTTGTAGTATATTTCGATCAGAATCTCATTACCTCATTAAAAAGGATAAAGTCATGGATCTGTCGAATCTGTCTTCCGCCCAATTGCGCGACTTGCAGAAGCAACTGGAGCGCGAATTAAAAAAACGCGAAAGCGAAGACCTGGCAAAAGCCCGCGAGCAGATATTGGCCATCGCCCAATCCGTGGGCGTTCCGGTGAAAGACCTGATCGGCAATGCGGTGCGCGTGAAAACCGGCAATACGGTGGCGGCGCGCTATCGCAATCCGGCCGACGCGACCCAGCAATGGACCGGCCGCGGCCGCCAGCCGAAATGGGTCAAGGAATGGGTCGATTCCGGCAAGGCGCTGGACGGTCTGCGTATCTAAGGCTTACCACGCTTCCAGGCGGGCCTGGCCCGCCGCCAAGGCGGCGCGGATGGCCGGTACTTGCCTGCCGCCAGCATCGCCCTTACCATACCGGGTATACTTGTTATACTGGTCACCGTGCCCGCACTTGTGCGGGCTGCTTTTTTGGCGCAACTCATTCCCTACAACGCAACCGGCTGGCGTCCGCGCCCGGCGGCGGCACCACGCGAACTCATCTATGGTCTCCCTGTCTAAATCGATCTTCAAAGCTTACGATATCCGCGGCATCATCGGCAAAACCCTGGACGCGGGCGTCGCCCGCCAGATCGGCCACGCTTTCGGCCTGGCCGCCGCCGCCAAGGGCGAGCGCCGCGTGGTGATCGGCCGCGACGGCCGCCTGTCCGGCCCCGAGCTGACCGCCGCGCTGGCGCAGGGCCTGCAGTCGGCCGGCGTGGACGTGATCGACCTGGGCGTGGTGGCCACGCCCATGGTGTACTTCGGCACCAACGTGCTGGACGCCGCCTCGGGCATCATGGTCACCGGCAGCCACAACCCGCCGGACTACAACGGCTTCAAGATGGTGCTGGCGGGCGAGGCGATCCACGGCGAGTCCATCACCGGCCTGTACGACTCCATCCTGGCCAATGCCGATAAAGTCGCCGCCGAGCCGGGCGCCTACAGCACCTACGACATCCGCGCCGAATACCTGGCGCGCATCATCGGCGACGTGAAGCTTGCGCGTCCGATCAAGATCGCGGTCGACTGCGGCAACGGCGTGGCCGGCGCCTTCGCCGGCGACCTGTACCGCGGCATGGGCTGCGAGGTGGTGGAGCTGTTCTGCGAAGTGGACGGCACCTTCCCCAACCACCACCCGGACCCGGCCCATCCCGAGAACCTGCAGGACCTGATCCGCGCGCTGCAAGAGACCGACGCTGAAATCGGCCTGGCCTTCGACGGCGACGGCGACCGCCTGGGCATCGTCACCAAGGACGGCCAGATCATCTACCCGGACCGCCAGATGATGCTGTTCGCGCAGGACGTGCTGAGCCGCCATCCGGGCGAGCAGATCCTGTACGACGTGAAATGCACGCGCCACCTGGCGCCGTTCATCGAGAAGAGCGGCGGCGTGCCGCTGATGTACAAGACCGGCCACTCGCTGGTGAAGGCCAAGCTGAAGGAAACCGGCGCCCCGCTGGGCGGCGAAATGAGCGGCCACATTTTCTTCAAGGACCGCTGGTACGGCTTCGACGACGGCATGTACGCCGGCGCGCGCATGCTGGAAATCCTGACCAAGGAGGCCGACCCTTCGGCGCTGCTCAATTCCCTGCCACAGTCCGACAGCACGCCCGAGCTGCACCTGCACCTGAAGGAAGGCGAGAATTTCATCGTCATGGACAAGCTGCGCAGCGACGCCAAGTTTCCCGGCAATGAGCGCATCATCACCATCGACGGCCTGCGCGTGGAATACGCCGACGGCTTCGGCTTGGCGCGCTCCTCGAACACCACGCCGGTGATCGTGATGCGCTTCGAAGCCGAAACCCCGGAAGCGCTGGCGCGCATCCAGGGTGAATTCAAGCGCGTGATCCTGGCTGCCAAGCCGGACGCCGAGCTGCCTTACTAAAGCGGCATGACGCAGTTCATATGAATATTCTGCTGGTGCGCGTCTCCTCCCTGGGGGACGTGCTGCACAACATGCCCATCGTGGCCGATATCGCGCGCCGCTACCCGGACGCGCATATCGACTGGGTGGTGGAGGAGGGCTACACCAGCCTGGTGCGCCTGAACGGACGGGTGCGCAACATCATTCCGTTCGCGCTGCGGCGCTGGCGCAAAAGCCTGGGCAATCCGGCCACGCGCGCCGAGATCAAGGTCTTCTTCCGCACGCTGCGCGCCGAGCGCTACGACCATGTGTTCGACACCCAGGGCCTGCTCAAGACCGGCATCATCATGGGCGCGGCCCGGGTGGTGAAGGGCGGGCAGAAGGTGGGCCTGGCCAACGGCAGCGAAGGCTCCGGCTACGAGGGCATCTCGCGCTTCTTCCATACTAAAAGCATACCGCTGGACCCGCGCACGCACGCTGTGGCGCGCGGGCGCCTGGTGGCGGGCGCAGCGCTGGGCTACCCGGTCGATACGCCGGCCGACTTCGGCTTGCCGGCCGTGTCGTCGTCCGACCCGCGTCCGGAGTGGATGCCGGCAGGGCCGTACGCTGTCTATTTCCACGGCACCGCGCGCGACGCCAAGAAATGGGCGCCCGCCAACTGGATCGAACTGGGCGCCGCGCTGGCGCCGATGACGATATTGCTGCCGTGGGGCTCACCCAAGGAGAAGGCCGAAGCCGAGGCCCTGGCCGCCAGCCTGCCGAATGCGCGCGTGCTGCCCAAGCTGTCCATGTCCGACGCGGTGCTGCTGGCGCGCCATGCGGCGCTGGCTATCGGTGTCGACACCGGCCTGACCCACATCGCAGCCGCCTTCACCACGCCGACAGTGGAAATCTACGCCGACTCGCCGCGCTGGAAGACCGAGGGCAACTGGTCGCCCAAGATCATCAACCTCGGCGACAAAGGCGCGCCGCCGTCCGTGGCCGAAGTGCTCGCGGCAAGCCAGGCCGTCCTTGCCGTAAGTCATGCGTCCAGCGCCGCCACCCCTGCCATTCCCGCGAACGCGGGACGGTCCGGCGATCCGGTCCCTACTCAGCATGGATCCCCGCGTTCGCGAGGATGACAGTGCATCCCCATTCCCTGACATCGCTATGCTGAGACTCTATTCCCTGATCTGGTGGTTCGCCATGCCGCTGGTGCTGGGCCGCCTGTGGTGGCGTGGCCGCCGCGAGGCCGGCTACCGCCAGCACTGGAACGAGCGCCTCGGCATCTACCGGCCGCGCGCCGCCAACGACGAGCCGCACACCATCTGGGTGCACGCGGTCTCGGTGGGCGAGACCCGCGCCGCCGAACCCCTGGTCGACGCGCTGCTCAAGCAATACCCGCGCAGCCGCATCGTCATGACCCACATGACGCCGACCGGCCGCGCCACCGGCAAGCAGCTGTTCGGCAGGCACGGCGCGCGCTTGGCGCAAGCCTACCTGCCCTACGACACCGTCACCATGGTGCGCCGCTTCATCAAGCACTTCGAGCCGCGTATCTGCATCCTGATGGAAACCGAAGTGTGGCCGACGCTGATCGCCGAATGCGGCAACGCCCGCGTGCCGGTGGTGCTGGCCAATGCGCGCTTGTCCGAGCGCTCGCTGCGCAAGGCCAAAAAGCTCGGCACGCTGATCGCGCAAGCGGCGCGCGGCATCACGCTGGTGGCCGCGCAGACCGAGGCCGACGCCGAACGGGTACGCTCGCTGGGCGTGTCGCAAGTGGCCGTCACCGGCAGCATCAAATTCGACGTCGTGGTGCCGCCCGCCGCGCTGGCCGTGGGCGCCATGCTGCGCGCGCAGATCGGCGGCCGTCCGGTCCTGCTGTGCGCCAGCACGCGCGAGGGGGAGGAAGAGCTGATCCTGGACGCTTTCCGGCGCGCCCTGGCCGGCGCCAACGCGGCAGCCGGCACGGCGCCCGCTGGCTCTGGCACGACCTCCACGACCGGCGCTGCCATTGGCGCCGCCGCGCCTGGCGCCGGCCATGCCGCCATGGCTGCGGACACGCTGCTGTTGCTGGTGCCGCGCCATCCGCAGCGCTTCGACGAAGTCGAGCAGATGGCGGCGGCGCGCGGCATGCCGGCGCAGCGCCGCAGCGTCCTGGCGCAGCCTGGCGCCTCGGTGGCGGAGTCTACCCAAGTGCTGCTGGGCGACTCCATGGGGGAAATGTTCGCCTACTACGCCGCCTGCGACCTGGCCTTCATCGGCGGCAGCCTGCAGCCCCTGGGGGGGCAGAACCTGATCGAAGCCGCCGCGCTGGGCAAACCGGTGCTGATCGGCGAGCATACCTTCAACTTCGCCCTGGTGACCGAGCAGGCCGTCGAAGCCGGCGGCGCCCGGCGCGTCGCCAGCGCGCACGACTTGATGGCACAGGCGGCTCGCCTGCTGCGCGACGACATGGCGCGAACTGCGATGGGCCGCCAGGCACTCTCCTTCGCCAACCAGCACCGCGGCGCCACCGCCCGCACGCTGGCCTTATTGCCAGCCTTGCTGCCGCAAGAAGAGCATGCGGGCTGAAAAGAAGCTTAGCTGAACAGCACCGGCAGTTCCTGCGCGCGCTTGCGCAGCAGGGCTTTGGCTTCGTCGTAGGCCGGGTAGATGCGGCCGACGGTGGCCCAGAAGCGGGCGCTGTGGTTCATCTCCAGGATGTGCGCCAGTTCGTGCGCCACCACATAGTCGATCAGCGGCAGCGAGAAGTGGATCAGGCGCCAGTTCAGGCGGATCACGCGCTGCACGGTGCAGGAACCCCAGCGCGTGCCGGCCGAGGACAGCGCGAAGGCGCTGTACTGCACCCCCAGGCGCGCCGCGTACAGGTCCAGGCGCTGTTCGAACAGCGTCTTGGCCTGCTGCTGCATCCAGGCGCGCACGCGCTCCTTGAGCAGCGTCTCGGTGGCGCCCTGCACCAGTCCCATATGCAGTTCGCGCGTGTCCGGGTTGTAGTCGGTGCGGTTGCGGGTGGCCGTGTACAGGCGCAGCTTCAGTTCGCCGCCCAGATAGGGCAGGGTGGCGCCGTCTTCCCACGCCACCGGCGGCTTGCGCAGCCGCGCCGCGCGCCGCTCGCGCCGTTCGTCCAGCTTGGAGATGATCCAGTGCTGCTTGGCGCGGATGGCGTTGTCGATCTCCGCGATGCTGATGCGTTTGGGCGCCGTCACGCGCAGGCCCTCGTCGTCGATCATGAAACCGATCGAACGGCGCGTGGAGCGGCGCAGCGTGTATTCGAGTATGAACTGGCCCACCATCAACTGGCGGCGCGGCAGCGCGTCGGCGTCCGGCGCGGGCGGCGGCTCGGGCGCGCGCAGCGGCACAGGTGGAGGGCGCAGCAGATTGGCGGTGGGGACTGCGGGAGAGCCGGTATCGGCCGGGGACGGGGACGCTGCGGAAACGGCGGAAGGGCTGGCGGGGGCGCCGGAAGATGGGGCGGCGGGTGCTGCGGCAGGGGCGGCGGCCGGTGTTGCCGCTGGCGAGGCCGACCATGGGGACGCGGGTGCCGCGGAAACGGGGCGCGGCGCCTGCCAGGTGGAAGGCGCCGGGACCGGGGGCGGACTGGACGGCGGATTCGACGGCGGGTGCATCACCGCCGCATTGGCGGCGTGGCTTTGGGGACGCGATGCCGCGCCCGGCGTGCTCTCGCCGAACAAATCAAGCTGCCCCTCGTCCGCTTGGCTGGCCGCCGGTCGGGCGGCGGTGGCCAGGTCGTCTAGCCAGCGCTGTAGGCGTGGGGCGAAATGACGCGCATTTCTGATTCTATCCACTGTTCCACCTGCTCCATCAACTCGTCTGGTGTGCGTCCTTCGGAAGAAATCGGCTTGCCGACGGAAACCGTCACCTTGCCGGGCTTCTTGATGAAGGAATTCTTGGGCCAGCATTCGCCGGAATTGAGCGCGATCGGCACCACCATGGCGCCGGTCTCGATCGCCAGGCGCGTGCCGCCGCTCTTGTACTTGCCCTTCTGGCCGACCGGGATGCGCGTCCCTTCCGGGAACATGATAATCCACAGGCCGGCTTTCAAGCGGCGCTTGCCGTGCGCGACCACCTGCTTGAAGGCGTTCTTGCCCTGCTTGCGGTCGATCGGGATCATGCGCAGGGCGGCAATGCCCCAGCCGAAGAAGGGGATGTACAGGATCTCTTTCTTGAACACGAATACCAGCGGGCGCGGCAGGCTGCACAGCAGGAAGATGGTCTCCCATGCCGACTGGTGCTTCGACAGCACCACGGCCGGCGCGTCCGGGAAATTCTCGGCGCCCTTGATTTCATATTCGATACCGCAAATGACCTTGGCGCACCAGATGATGAACACATTCCAGCGCGAGACGACGTAGTAGCGCTGGGCGTACGGCAGCGGCGTTGCCAGCATGCAGACGACGCACCAGATGACGGTGGCGATCGCCATGACGACGGCGAATATCAAGGAACGCAGAAACAGTACAGGCTTACCCAATGCGACACTCCAGAATCAATTCAATTAACAGCTTTGGTTTCAGCGTTGGCCGCCGGGGCCTTCTTCAGCAGGTGGTCCACCATGGCCGCCAGGTTGGCGAAGACCATTGTACCGGGTGGCAGGCCGCCCGTGGCATTGGTTTTTTCGCCTTTCCCGGTCAGCACCAGGTAAGGCACGCAGCCGCTGACGAAGCCGGCCTGCAGGTCGCGCAGCGAATCGCCCACCGTCGGCACGCCCTTCAGGTTGACCTGGTAGCGCTTCGCGATCTCGGCGAACATGCCCGGCTTGGGCTTGCGGCAGTCGCAATTGTCGGCCGCCGCGTGCGGGCAGAAGAAGATCGCCTCGATCTCGGCGCCCACCTGCTGCGCCAGCATATGCATCTTCTGGTGGATGGCGTTGAGCACCGACATGTCGAAATACTCGCGCGCGATGCCGGACTGGTTGGACGCCACCACCACACGGTAGCCCGCCTGGTTCAGGCGGGCGATGGCTTCCAGCGATCCCGGCACCGGGATCCACTCGGCGGGCGACTTGATGAAGTCCGGCGAATCGTGATTGATCACGCCGTCCCGATCAAGGATGATCAGCTTCATCGCAGCGCCCATCTTATGCCGCCAGTTTCGAGATGTCGGCCACGCGGTTCATCATGCCGTGCAGCGAGGACAGTAGCGCCAGGCGGTTGTTGCGCAGGGCGACATCCTCGGCCATCACCATCACGTCGTTGAAGAAGGCGTCGACGTCGTCGCGCAGCTTGGCCAGCGTTTTCAGCGTGCCGGCAAAGTCGCCCGCCGCGAAAGCGGCGTCCACTTCGGGCTGCACGCGCACGATGGCGGCGTGCAGGCTCTTCTCGGCGGCGTCCTGCAGCAGGGATTCCTTCACAACGGCGCCGGCGAGCGCCAGCGCTTCCTCGTTCTTCTTGAGGATGTTGGTGATGCGCTTGTTGGCGCCGGCCAGCGAGGCCGATTCCGGCAGCGCGGCGAAAGCCTGCACCGCTTCCAGGCGCTGCACGATGTCGTCCAGGCGGTCCGGGTTCTGGGCCACCACGGCCTCGATCTCGTTCGGCGTGAAGCCGCGCTCGCGCAGGATGCCGCGCAGGCGGTCCAGCATGAACACCGCCACGTCGGCGCCCGGATCCTTGAAGCCGGCCACGGAGGCGAACTGTTTGGCCGCGTCGGCCAGCAGGCCGGAAATGGACAGCGGCAGGCGCTTCTCGATCAGCATGCGCAGCACGCCCAGGGCGTGGCGGCGCAGCGCGAACGGGTCCTTGTCGCCGGTCGGCGCCAGGCCGATGGCCCAGATGCCGACCAGGGTTTCCAGCTTGTCTGCCAGCGCCACGGCGGTGCCGGTGGCGGTGGTCGGCAGGCTGTCGCCGGCGAAGCGCGGCTGGTAATGTTCGGAGGCGGCCAGCGCCACGTCTTCGTGCTCGCCGTCGTGGCGCGCGTAGTAGGTGCCCATGATGCCTTGCAGCTCGGGGAACTCGCCCACCATGTCGGTCAGCAGGTCGGCCTTGGACAGGCGCGCGGCGCGTTCGGTCAAGGCCACGTCCGCCTTCAAGCCGGCGGAATCCAGCTTGCCCGCGATGGCGCCGGCCAGCGCGGTGACGCGCTCGCTGCGTTCGGCCTGCGTGCCCAGCTTGTTGTGGTAGACCACGTTCTTGAGCAGCGGCAGGCGCGATTCCAGCGTCTTCTTCTTGTCCTGCTCGAAGAAGAACTTGGCGTCCGACAGGCGCGGACGCACCACGCGCTCGTTGCCGCCGATGATGGCTTGCGGCGTGTCGGTGGCGATGTTCGAGACGATCAGGAAGCGCGAACGCAGCTTGCCCGCCGCGTCGGTCAGCGCGAAGTACTTCTGGTTGGTCTGCATGGTCAGGATCAGGCATTCCTGCGGCACGGCCAGGAACTCCTCCTCGAAGCGGCACTCGTACACCACCGGCCATTCCACCAGCGCGGTCACTTCGTCGAGCAGCGATTCCGGCATCAGCACCTGGTCGGCGCCGGCTTTGTCCAGCAGCGCGGCGCGGATCTTTTCCTTGCGCGCATCGACGCCCGGGATGACCTTGCCCTGTTCGGCCAGCACGCCCGCGTAAGCGTCGGCGTTGGCCACGGTCACGTTGCGCGCGCCGGGGGCGGTCAGGAAGCGGTGGCCTTCGGTCAGGTTGGACGCGGTCAGGCCCAGCAGGGTCAGCGGCAGCACGGTGGCGCCGTGCAGCGCGATCAGGCTGTGCGCGGGGCGCACGAACTGCACGGTGGCGCCGTCCGGACGCTGGTAACTCATCACCTTAGGGATCGGCAGCTTGGCCACGGATTCTTCCAGCGCGGCCTGCGCGCCGCTCAGCAGCTGCGAGCCCGGCGCGGTGTAGGTGTAGAAGAAGCTCTCGGCCTTGCCGTCCTGCGCGCGTTCCAGGTCGGCCACGGTCAGGCCGGGGAAGCCCAGCGCGGCCAGCTTCTTGGCCAGCGGCGCGCTCGGATTGCCATCCTTGTCCAGCGCGACCGACACCGGCAGCACTTTTTCACGGATGGATTTGTCCGGCGAGGTGGCGCGCACCTTGGTGACGGAAACGGCCAGTCGGCGCGGCGTGGCGTGGATGGTGGCGTCGCTGTCGGCTTCCAAAAAGTCGCGCGATTTCAGGCCGTTGACGATGCCGGCGGCGAAAGCGGCGCCCAGTTTGGCCAGGGCTTTCGGCGGCAGTTCTTCGGTCAGCAGTTCAATTAACAGGGTCTGGTTCATGTTCTTCTAATCTTTTACGCGGCAGGGGAGGCAACTGCGGGAGCGGCGGCAACTGCGGGAGCCATCGGGAAGCCGAGGCGTTCGCGGGAATCGTAGTAAGCCTGCGCCACGAGGCGCGACAGGGCGCGCACGCGGCCGATGTAGGCGGCGCGCTCGGTCACCGAGATGGCGCCGCGCGCGTCCAGCAGGTTGAAGCTGTGCGAAGCCTTCATGATCTGCTCGTAGGCCGGCAGCGTCAGTTGCAGCTCGATCAGGCGCTTGGCTTCGGACTCGTGGTTGTTGAACTGCGCGAACAGCAGTTCGGTGTTCGAGTGCTCGAAGTTGTAGGCCGACTGCTCCACCTCATTCTGGTGGAACACGTCGCCGTACTTCAGCGTCTTGGTTTGTCCGCCCTCTTCCCACTCGGTCCACACCAGGTCGTACATATTCTCGACGCCCTGCAGATACATGGCCAGGCGCTCGATGCCGTAGGTGATCTCGCCCAGCACGGGCTTGCAATCGAGGCCGCCCACTTGCTGGAAGTAGGTGAACTGGGTCACTTCCATGCCGTTCAGCCAGACTTCCCAGCCCAGGCCCCAGGCGCCCAGGGTCGGGCTTTCCCAGTCGTCCTCGACGAAGCGCACGTCGTTCTGCTTCAGGTCCAGGCCCAGCGCCTCCAGCGAACCCAGATACAGGTCCAGGATGTTTTCCGGCGCCGGCTTCATCACCACCTGGTACTGGTAGTAGTGCTGGCCGCGGTTCGGGTTTTCGCCATAGCGGCCGTCCTTCGGGCGGCGCGAAGGCTGCACATAGGCCGCGCGCCAAGGCTCGGGGCCGATCGCGCGCAGGAAGGTGCCGGTGTGGAAGGTGCCGGCGCCCACTTCCATGTCATACGGCTGGAGCAGGGCGCAGCCTTGCTTGTCCCAGTAGGATTGCAGCGTCAGGATAATTTGTTGAAATGTGAGCATTGTCGTTGTTCTTTGCGCAGGCTAAGCCATAAACGGCTAATTTTAGCCGTATTGGCTGTCTGCTTGGCTATTTTTCGGGGGGCTTCTTTGCGTTTTTTCGTGTCTGGAACCAGGCGCCGGCGAGCGCCAGCGCGGCCAGCGCCAGGAACAGGCTGTTGCCCAGCACAATGTAGGGCGTGTTGCCGGCCGTGCCGCGCACGGTGGCCTTGAGCACGCCGGCCTGGTAATAGGGCAGGGCCGCCGTCACCTTGCCGTGGCTGTCGATCACCACGGTGGCGCCGGAGTTGGTGGCGCTCAGCATCGGGCGGCCCGTCTCCAGCGTGCGCATCTGCGAAATCTGCAGGTGCTGCGGGATGGCGATCGATTCGCCGTACCAGGCCAGTTCGGACACATTCAGCAGCAAGGTGGCCGGGTTCGGATCGGCCGCCAGCTGGTCGGCGATCTCCTCGCCGAACACGTTCTCGTAGCAGATATTGGGCAGCACGCGCTGCGACTTCACTTGGAACGGCGCCTGCAGCGTCTTGCCGCGCGTCTGGTCGCCGAGCGGAATGTGCATCATATTGGTGAACCAGCGGAAGCCGGTCGGTATGAATTCGCCGAAGGGCACCAGGTGGTGCTTGTCGTAGCGGTAGGTCGGCAGGCCCGATTCGGGCGGCACGCCGATCACGCTGTTCGAATACTGGGTCGGGCTGTCCATCAGCGGGATGCCCAGCACCAGGTGGCTGCCGGAACGCTTGGCGAACTGGCCCAGCTTGGGCAGGTAGTCCGGCGGCAGCTGGTGCGGGAACAGCATGATGGCCGTTTCCGGCGTGGCGATCAGGTCGGCCGCCTCGGCGCTGACGGCGTCGCGGTATTTGTTCAGCGTGGCCTCGGTGTGGCGCGCGTCGAACTTTTGCTGCAGCGGCGTGTTGCCCTGCACCAGGCGCACCGAGATCGGCTCGCCCACGGCGTGGGTCCAGTCGACCAAGCGCAGGCCGAAACCGGCCAGCAGCACGGCGGCCATGGTGCCCAGCGCGAGCCAGCGGCTGCGGTGCGCCGCCAGCAGCAGCGCGCCGGCGCACAGCGCGGCCAGCCAGCCGACGCCGTACACGCCGACGATGGGGGCGTAGCCGCCCAAGGGGCCATCGTTGTGGGCGTAGCCTGCCACGGCCCACGGGAAGCCGGTAAACAGCCAGCCGCGCACCCACTCGAGCAGGGCCCACATGGCGGGCAGCAGCAGCAGATTGGCGGCCGGCAGCGGCAGCGCCCAGCGTTTGCGCAGCCACAGCGCGCCGTACATGGCCAGGGCGGCGTAAGCGCCGATGGCCACGGCCAGCAGCGCGATGGCGGCCACCGCCAGCGGCAGCGGCAGGCCGCCGAAGCGGTTCAGCGCCACCACCAGCCAGTGCACATTGGCCAGGCCCCAGCCGAAGCCGAAGGCCCAGCCGACCAGCGCGCCGGCTTTCGGCGTGGCGGCGCGCAGCGCCTGGTAGAACAGCGCGGCCAGGCACAGGATCTGCACCGGCCACCAGCCGAAGGGGGCGAAGGAGAAAACGCTGGCGCCGCCCGCCAGCGTGGCGATCAACATCCGGCCACGGGTACTGCGTTGCGGGGGAAGCGGATCGCCGGGTTGGGCGCGGCGCCAGCGCATCAGTCTTGTTCGTCCACTGCCGGCGGCAGTTTTTCGACCAGCAGCACGTGCAGTTGGCGGGCGTCGGCGCGCAGCACTTCAAAGCGCAGGTTGCCGATGTCGAAGGTGTCGCCCTTGTGGGGCATGCGGGCCAGATGCTTGACCACGAGGCCGCCTATGGTATCGGCGTCCTCGTCGGACAGGTCGGTGTCGAGTTCCTCGTTGAACTGGCTGATCTCGGTGAGCGCCTTGATGCGCCAGCGCGGGCCGATCTTGCCTTCCTTGATCGACAGGATGTTGTCCTCTTCCTCGTCGAAATCGTACTCGTCCTCGATGTCGCCGACGATCTGCTCGAGCACATCCTCGATGGTGATCAGGCCGGCCACGCCGGAATACTCGTCGACGACGATGGCCATGTGGTTGTGGTTGGCGCGGAAATCGCGCAGCAGCACGTTCAGGCGCTTGGACTCGGGGATGAACACGGCCGGGCGCAGCATGTCGCGCACGTCGAACGATTCCTCCGCGTAGTAGCGCAGCAGGTCCTTGGCCAGCAGGATGCCGATAACCTTGTCGCGCTCGCCCTCGATGGCTGGGAAGCGCGAGTGGGCCGTCTCCAGCACGGAGGGCATCCATTCCTCGATGGGTTTGGAAATGTCGATCACATCCATCTGCGAACGCGGCACCATGATGTCGCGCGCGGACAGGTCCGACACCTGGAACACGCCTTCGATCATGGACAGCGCGTCGGCGTCGATCAGGTTGCGTTCATGGGCATCGTGCAGGACTTCGAGCAGTTCCGCGCGGTTCTCGGGCTCGGGGGAGATGAAAGCGGTGAGTCGCTCAAATAGCGATCTATGGGGTTTGGCGTCAGTCTTGACGCCACTAGGGTGCTCTTGCATAGGAGGCGTGAGCCAGTTGTTTCGAAGTCCTATAGGATACTACAAATGGCCAGGGCGCTTCGTTTTTGTCGGAAAGGCATGGCTTTCGGCATCGTTTTTAGCGCTACAATGGGGGACATTTACTTCCCGCGCGGAGCCCGCCATGGTCAGCATTTCATCCCTCAGCCCGTCCACGGGGCTGGTCCCGCAGCGCAAGATGGCGGAAGAGGCGCCGCCCGACGTCGACACCGTCGCGCCGGATCCGCAGGCGATCAACGCCGTGCCGCCGGCCGAGGCCAGTCCCGAAGCGCCGCCGCCGGAAGCGGCCGCGCCGATGTTGTTCGAAGCCGACAAACAGGCCGAGCCGACCTCGCGCCTGATCGAAAAGACCCCGTTCGACCTGCACCGCGCCCTGCTCGGCACCACCGGCACCAAAACCCCCTGAAAAAGGGGCCAGGGTCAAATCGTAAAAAGGGCCAGGGTTATTTTTCTCCGCCCAGCGGAATAAATAACCCTGGCCCCTTTTGCTTTGCCCCTTTTGCTTTGAGCTACGCGGACTCGGCGCACCGGGGCGTGATTTTCCTTGGGGTGTCAGGCGTAGGGATCGGCGTAGCCCAGGCCGGCCAGGATTTCCGTCTCCAGCCCTTCCATCTCGTCCGCTTCTTCCTCGTCCATGTGGTCGTAGCCTTGCGCGTGCAGCACGCCGTGCACGATCAGGTGCGCGGTGTGCTCCTCCACCGTTTTTTTCTGCTCGGCCGCTTCCTTCTGCAGCACGTCGGTGCACAGGATGATGTCGGCCCGCGTCGGCTCGTCCTCGGCGATCTCTTCTCCTTCGTTGTAGGCGAAGGTCAGCACATTGGTCGCATAGTCTTTTTCGCGGTAGTCGCGGTTCAGCGTGCGGCCTTCCTCGGCGTCGACAAAGCGTATCGTCAGTTCGGCCGGCGCGAACAGCGCGGCCTTGATCCATTTGCGCACCATCGGACGGGTGATGCTGTCCTGCAGGCGCGGGTCGGCGTATTGCACCGATAAAGTCAGCTTATTTTTTTCGGGCATGTTTGACGGAGGCAGTCTTGGCAGGGGTGAACAGGGGCGAGATTTCGGCCGACGCGTTGTGCGCGCTTTCATAGGCGTCGACGATGCGCGCCACCAGCGGATGGCGCACCACGTCGGCGCTGCTGAATTGCGTGAAGGCGATGCCGCGCACGTCGCGCAGCACATGGCTGGCGTCCACCAGGCCGCTCTTCTGGCTCTTCGGCAAGTCGATCTGCGTGGTGTCGCCGGTGACCACGGCCTTGCTGCCGAAACCGATACGCGTCAAAAACATCTTCATCTGTTCGACGCTGGTGTTCTGCGCCTCGTCCAGGATCACGAAAGCGTGGTTCAGCGTGCGTCCGCGCATATAGGCCAGCGGCGCGATCTCGATGACGCCTTTTTCAAACATCTTCTGCGTGCGGTCGAAGCCCAGCAGGTCGTACAGCGCGTCGTACAGCGGGCGCAGGTACGGGTCCACCTTTTGCGCCAGGTCGCCCGGCAAAAAGCCCAGGCGCTCGCCCGCTTCCACGGCGGGGCGGGTCAGGATGATGCGCTTGACGGCGTCGCGCTCGAGCGCGTCCACCGCGCAGGCCACCGCCAGGTAGGTCTTGCCGGTGCCCGCCGGCCCCAGGCCGAAGCTGATGTCGTGGTCGAGGATGTTGCGCAGGTATTTGATCTGGTGCGGCGTGCGCCCGCGCAGGTCGGTGCGGCGCGTCTTCAGGGTCGGGCTGGTGATGTCGGGCTCGTTGAACGGCGGTTCCTCCTGGTCCGGCTCCAGCGGCGGCGCCAGGCCGGCGCGTTGTTCGACCAGGGCCAGTTGCACTTCCTCCACCGGCACCACTTTCTGCGCCACGTTGTAGAACTGCTCCAGGATCTGCACCGCGCGCTCGGCGTTGGTGCCGTTGACGATGAATTTCTCGCCCCGGCGGAAAATCGTCACGTCCAGCGCGGCCGAAATCTGGCGCAGGTTTTCATCCAGCGGGCCGCACAGGTGCGCCAGGCGCGTGTTGTCGAGCGGCTCGGGGATGAAGTAGTGCGGCTGGCTTGGGGTCTTGGTTTTCAAAGGGCGGTGCCTGCTAGGATGTACTGGATGGCGCTAGTTTACCGTATGCGGCCTTGCGCGGCGAAATTCCCGCGCGAGTTGACGCTTAGACATTGCATTCAGGCCAGCTTGCTCTAGAGTCGAATGAACAGTCCCGCAATGTTTACGGAGCATGCCATGGCAGTCAGTTCCATCTCAGGCGTCGGCAACGCGCCCCAGCCGGCCAGCGTCGCGACCGACCAGCGCGCCGAACAAGCACGCCAGGCCCGCCGCGAGGAGGCAGCGCGGCGCGAGCAGCAGGCCGCCGGCGCCGATCAGCAGGCCCAGCAGACGCAGCAGGCCGCGCGCGCCGAGCAGGAGCGGCAGACCCAGCAGGCTGACGCCGTGAAGCGGCAGCAACTCGAATCGCAGCAGAGCACCCAGAACAGCACGTCGCCGTCCGCACGCGCCGGCCAGAACGTCAACACGACTGCGTAGACTCCTCCTCGGCCCGCGTTCTGCGGGCGTTTTCATCCCCGGCAAGCAGCAATGCACCGCGTAATTCTTTCCTAAAAGTTCTTCCGTGCGCCACGGAATATTCCCGTGTGTTGAAATGGCATTGTTGCTAAGAATTCTAGCGGGCGCTTGACCTAACACAAGCTTCGCTAGTCGCAGCTTGGCCGGAACGGGCTGGTTTGGTATTAGAATTGTTATTGAAATTGCAATGCCATTCCGGGATAGACAACTCACTAGACGAGGAAAATCATGGCACACCACGCCCTTGCTTCTCAAGAAAGTTACAACCCCAACCATCTGTTGGATATGCTGCTCGGAAAAATGCAGCTGAAGAACGACGCCGCGCTCTCGCGCATGCTGGAAGTGGCGCCGCCTGTCATCAGCAAGATCCGCCACCACCGCTTGCCGGTCGGCGCTTCCTTGCTGATACGCATGCATGAAGTGACCGGGATGAGTATCCGCGATCTGCGCGACTTGATGGGCGACCGCCGCACCAAGTATCGCCTGTCCGACGCGCAAGGCCGCCCAAAGCCGGAGGACAGGCCGGAAAAGCAGGACGCCGGCAGCTACGCACACTAAGCCGGTGCGCGGAGGCTGGACCGGAGCCCGCGGGTTCCGGTCTGGTGCGGCGCGGCCAGCGTTACAGCGGCATCAAGACAGCAGCACCATAGAAATTTCTTCGTACTGCAATTCCGTTTCGCGGAACAACTGCAGATAGACGGCTTCATCGAGACCGAGCGCGCGCCAGGCGACGGTCGACACGGGCGGCACCAGGCCGTCCGGCATATGCGCCAGATCCAGCGCATGGGCGATCGCGTCCGCCACATGGATGATGGCCGCCAGAAAACCCGCGCCGGTCGCTTCCGGATCGTGATGGTGGGCGATCGCCAGCCGCATGGTGTCGGAAAAATTCCAGTGTTCGGCCAGCGCCGCGCCGGCGTCGACATGGTCGATGCCCAGCACCGTGCGTTCGGACTCCAGCATCAGGCAGTCGTGCGCGTCGCGGTGGGCGATCGCTTGCTCGTATTGCTTGGGGAAGCAGGCCACCAGCACCAGCCGCCCGATGTCGTGCAGCAGGCCGGCCGTGAAGGCGTAGTCCTGGTTGAAGCGCATCTGCCGCGCCAGCACCTTGGCGCAGGCCGCGCTGGCGATCGAATGGCGCCAGAAGGCCTTGTGGTCGAAGCCGGCGCAGGCGCGCTCGGCGAAGCAGCCGGTGATGGCGGCCGCCGTGATCAGCTTGCGCGTGGACTGGAAGCCGAGGAAGGTGATCGCTTGCTGGATGGTGGTGACCTTCACCTGCAGGCCGTACAGCGACGAGTTCGCCAGGCGCAAGGTCTTGGCCGTCAGCGCCTGGTCGTAGGACACCTTCTTGGCCAGCACGGAAATATCCACATCCTCCTGGTCGATGCTGTTCAACAGCTCCATCACCACCGCCGGCAGCGAGGGCAGGTCGTCCAGGTTTTTCACGACGTCGTCATAGGTCAGCATGGCGCTCATTCTTCTGCGGGGGCAAGGCCGAGGCGGAAATCGGTGACGAAGCGGCGCAGCAGCGCGGTGGCCCAGTCCTCGTCGCTGTCGGGATCGTTTTTGCGGAACAGGTGGTCGATGCGCTCCAGGTGCTGCTCGTGGCCGGCCGCCTGTTCGGCCGCGCTGGGCTGCTCGGACAGCGCGATCGGCAGCACGGCGATGCCGTGGCGCGGCATCAGCGCGATCATGGCCTCGGTCAGCACTGTGCCGTGCGGCAACAGCACATGGCCTTGCATGTCGAGCAGCTCGTCCGACAATATCATTCCTGCCTGCACCTGCGCTAGCGGCACGTGGTGGTAACTGGCTGTCATCGCGCGTCCCCATCGTTCTCGTCGCATGATCTTACCATCCGCGCCGGGCGGGAACCGAAAATCTTGCCAAGGCGCTAGGCTTACTTTACATTGGGGTGAGTTGTTTCTTTGCCGCTCAATCCATCTGCCCGCCTGGCCGGGAGGAGTCTCTCGATGTTTGGAATTCAAGGTCGGCTGACCTTGCTGTTCGTGGTGATCGTGACCTTGGTGCTGGGCATCTCCGGCACCTATGCGCAATACAGTCTGAGCCATGAACTGGAGGTCAGCAACCTGCGCCTGCGCCAGGGCGTGCTGACCCGCTTGCAGACCAGCTTGCCTTCCGCGCTGTGGGACCTCGACAAGGCCAAGGTGGACAACATCGTGGCCGCCGAGATGCTGCCGCCCGAGCTGGTGGCGATCCGCGTCTACGACACCTCGGTCGGCCTGTTCTCGGGCAAGCTGCGCAAGGACGGCGGCGGCGTCGGCCAGATCGAGACCGACGCCGAGATCAGCGGCACGCCGGTGGTGGCCGACCTGGCCTACCGCGACGCCGGCGCGGCCGGCAACGCGCCCAAACCCGTCATCGTCGGCCGCGTGGTGGTCAATTTCAGCCGCGCGCAAATGGACGCCACCTTGCGCAACGAAGTGCGGCGCAAGGTGATCGAAGTACTGCTGCTGGATTCCATCCTGGTGGCGGCGCTGGCGCTGAGCCTGCGCATCGTGTTCGACCCGCTCAAGCAGCTGCGCGACGGCTTGCACGACCTGGCCACGCGCGGCTCCGACGAGGTGGGCGAGCTGCCGGAAAACCGGCGCGACGAGCTGGGGCAGGTGATCCGCGGCTTCAACGCCATCCAGCGCCGCGTGAAAACCATCATCGCCCGCACCCGCGAGGCCGAGGACGAGGCCCGCCGCGCCGCGCAGCAGACCGCGCGCGCGCTCGACGACCTGCGCCGCACGCAGGAATCGCTGCTGCAGGCCGAGCGGCTGGCCTCGCTGGGCGGCCTGGTGGCCGGCGTGGCGCACGAGATCAACACGCCGGTGGGCATCGCGCTGACCAGCGCGTCCATCCTGGCAGAGGCGACCGAGAAGGTGCACCAGGCGGTGGCCGACGGCGTCATCAAGAAGTCCGACATCCTGCAATACCTGGAGACGGCCAGCGAAAGCACCAAGCTGATCATGAACAACGCCTACCGCGCCGCGCACCTGATCCACAGTTTCAAGCAGATCGCGGTGGACCAGGTGAGCGAGGTGCGGCGCCGCTTCGAGCTGCACGAATACATCGGCGAGGTGGTCTCCAGCCTGCAGCCCAAGCTGAAGAAAACCCATATCCACGTCGAGATCGATTGCCCGCCGGAAATCGTGCTCGACAGCTATCCGGGCGCGCTGGCGCAAGTCATCACCAACCTCACGCTCAACTGCGTCGAACACGCCTTCGACGCCGACACCGAGGGCCGCATCGGCATCAATGTGCGGCCCGACGGCGAGTGGATCGAGATGCAGGTGGTGGACAACGGCAAGGGCATCGCGGCCGACATGCTGGACAAGGTGTTCGACCCCTTCGTCACCACGCGCCGGGGCCAGGGCGGCACCGGCCTGGGACTCAACATCGTGTTCAACCTGATCGCCAAGCAGTTCGCCGGCACCATCACGGTGAGCAGCACGCCGGGGCAGGGCGCCAGTTTCGTGCTGCGCATTCCGCGCGTGACGCCGATCGAAGGCGCGCACGGCAGCGGCGAGCCGCTCGCGGATGCGCCGCTGCACGCCTGATTGCCGCATACTACCGTTTTGCGGTGAAGGAGAACGAGATGGGGACACGCAGGCGGATCGCCCTGCTGCGCGGAATCAACGTCGGCCGCGCCAAGCGCGTCGCCATGGCCGACCTGCGCAAGCTGATCACCGACCTGGGCTACTGCGACGTCAAGACGCTGCTCAACAGCGGCAATGTGGTGTTCGACTGCCCGGACGCGGAGCCGATGCCGGCATCCGAGTCCGCCACCCTGATCGAGGAGGCGCTGGTGGTCAAGCTGGGCGTGGGCGCGCGGGTGACCGTGCTCGACGCCGAGCAGCTGGTCCACGTGGTCGAGGACAACAGCCTGCGGCCGCTGGCCGACGACCCGTCGCGCCTGCTGGTGGCCGTGCTCAACAACCCGGCCGACCGGGAACGGCTGCTGCCGCTGGCGCACCAGAGCTGGGAGCCGGAGGCGTTCGCGCTGGGGCGCTGGTCGGCCTATCTGTGGTGCCCGGACGGCGTGCTGGCCAGCCGGGCCGCCGCCGCCATGGGCAAGGTGCTGGGCGACGCCGTCACCACGCGCAACTGGACCACCATCAGCAAATTGTATGCACTGGCCTGCGAACAGCCGGCCTGAACCTAGGGGAGAGCGCGATGGCACGAGTAGAGGGAGAGTTCGATGTGACGATGAGTCCGGAGCGCATGTCGGTCGGCGCGTCCGGTTTCGGCCTCGGCCGCATGGTGCTGGACAAGCGCTACCACGGCGCGCTGGAGGCGACCGGCAACGGCGAAATGCTGACCTTCATGGGCGCGGCGCAAGGCTCGGCCGGCTATGTCGCGATGGAGCGCGTGGAGGGCACCTTGGACGGCCTGAGCGGCGGCTTCACGCTGCAGCACAACGGCATCATGGACCGCGGCCTGCCCAGCCTGGCGGTGCTGGTGGTGCCCGACTCGGGCAGCGGCGACCTGACCGGATTGAGTGGTAAGCTCGATATACGCAACGAGGACGGCAAGCATTACTACACCTTCGACTACGTGATTGCGGCGATCCCCTAGCGCGGCTACAATGGCGGTCTTTGCTTGTCGGCAATATTATGAACAACGATCTATTCAAAGGCATCCTGATCATGGTCGGGCTGCTGCTGGCGCTGGTGGTGGGCGGCTTCGCGCTGTCGGACAACGGCATGCAAAAAGCCAGCTGCATCGGCCGCGCCATCGGCAGCGGCGTTTCCTTCGGCAGCATCGGCCAGGTCTGCGGGCTGAAAGCCTAGCGGGCAGCAAGGCAGGCGGCGAAGGCGTCGCGCGCCGGGTGGTGCAGCACGTCGCTGCGCCAGACCAGCATGGTCTGCACCAGCGCGGTGTGCGGCGGCAGTGCGTGGCACAGGATGCTGCCCGCCAGCTGGCGCTGTTCCAGCACGGCTTTCGGCATCAGGGCCACGCCCATGCCGGCCGCCACGCAGCCGAGGATGGCCTCGAAGGTGCCGAATTCCGAAATCCGCGTGGTCGCCACGCCGGCTTCGGCGAACCAGCTTTCCAGCCGCCTCCGGTAGGCGCAGCCGCTGCGAAACACCAGCAGCGCACGGCGCGCCACGTCGTGCGCCGTGCGCACCGGGCCGTGCGCCGCGTCCGTCAGCAGCACCAGCTCCTCGTCGAAGACCGCCAGCTGCGCCAACTCGGGCCGCAGCACCGGCGCGGCCACCAGCGCCACGTCCAGTTTGTGGTTCAGCACCGCGTGCACCAGCTGGTCAGTGGGGGCGGTCTCCAGCACCAGATCGACGTCCGGATGCCGCTGGTGGAAGGCCGCCAGCACCAGCGGCAAGCGCGCCGCGGCGGCCGTTTCCATGCTGCCGATGCGTAGTTGGCCGGACGGCTTCAGGTCGCCGCGCACGGAAGCCTGCGCCTCGTCGGCCAGGGTCAGCAGGCGGTCGGCATAGCTCAGCAGGCGTTCGCCCTCGGCCGTGATCAGCAAACGGCGCCCGGCGCGGTGGAACAGCGCCACGCCCAGCGTCTCCTCCAGCTGCGCCAGCCGCGCCGACACATTCGACTGCACCCGGTGCAGCCGTGCGGCGGCCTGCGTCACGCTGCCTTCTTCCGCCACAGCCTTGAAAATGCGTAGTGCCGAGAGTTCCATGATGTTCTCTTTAGGCGATAGGTCTGATCATTATTATTCATTTTTCGAAATAAGTAAATCCGCCTATATTGGAAGCATGAAAACCTCGACCACTCCCCCGCGCGCTGTATTGCTGGCTTGCAGCTTCGCCTTCATCATCGTCCAGCTGGACGTCACCATCGTCAATGTGGCGCTGCCGCAGATGGGGCGCGAACTGGGCGCCAGCGTGGCCGGCCTGCAGTGGGTGATCGACGCCTACACGCTGGGCTTCGCCGTGTTCCTGCTGTCGGCCGGCGTGCTGGGCGACAAATTCGGCGCGCGCCGCGTCTTCCTGGCCGGCTTCGCGCTGTTCACGCTGGCCTCGCTGGCCTGCGCCGCCGCAGCCGGCGCGCTGGCGCTCAACATCGCCCGCGCCGCGCAGGGCATCGGGGCCGCGCTGCTGGTGCCCAGTTCCCTGTCCATCCTCAACGCGGCCTACGCGCACGACAAGCAGATGCTGGCCAAGGCGGTCGGCTGGTGGACGGCGGCCGGCGGCGTGTCGATCGCCGCCGGTCCGGTGCTGGGCGCCGCGCTGCTGGAGCTGGCCGGCTGGCGCAGCATTTTCTGGGTCAACATTCCGCTGTGCCTGGCCGGTTATTGGCTGACCTTGCGCGCGGTGCCGGCGGCGGCGGGCAAGGATCCCGGGCGCGCTTTCGACATGCCGGGCCAGCTGCTGGCGGTGGTCGCGCTGATCGCCTTCATCGGCGCCGTCATCGAAGTGCACGCGCTGGGCTGGACCCACGCTGCGGTGCAGCTCGGCCTGGCCGTGGCGGGCGGGACGGGCGCGCTGTTCCTGCTGGTGGAAGCGCGCAGCAAGGCGCCCATGCTGCCGCTGGCGCTGTTCCGCAGCGCGGGCTTTTCGGGCGCGGTCGCCTTTGGCGTGCTGGTCAATTTCGCCTACTACGGCGTGATCTTCGTGCTGAGTCTGTACCTGCAGGGTGTGCGCGGCTACACGGCGATGGAAGCGGGCCTGATTTTCCTGCCGCTGACCGGCACCTTCATCTTTTCCAACATCGCCAGCGGCTGGGTTGCGGCCCGCACCGGTTTGCGCGCGCCGATGATCATCGGCGGCCTGGTGGGCGCCAGCGGCTACGCCTTGCTGTGCGTGTTCGGCATTTCAGGGCAGGCGGGCTTCTGGTCCATGCTGCCCGGATTGGCCCTGATCCCGGCAGGCATGGGCCTGGCCGTGCCAGCGATGACGACCTCGATTTTGTCCAGTGTCGGCAGCGGCCAGGCCGGCACCGCGTCGGCCATCCTGAACACCGCGCGCCAGGTGGGCGGCGCGCTGGGCGTGGCGGTCTACGGCGCGATGGCCGCCGCCGCCAGTCCCGAGTTGGTGGCGGTGGGCGTGCGCAGCACCCTGATGATCTCGTCCGCGCTGCTGCTATGCGCCGCAGCAGCGGCGTGGCTCTGCGTCGCCGCCCCCCGGCGTCTCCCTGCCGCCGCCCAAGCTCGATAAACCCTGGGGTCAGGCCTGCAATCGTGCACTTGTTTCTCAAGCGTAGCGCACGAATGCAGGCCTGACCCCAGGGCCCCCAGGGCACCAAGGCAGACCCGACCCCAGGGCAGACACCAGGGCGGACCCCGGGGCAGGCGCTTTCAGCTGGGCGGGCGCCGCAACCGGTTCCCGCAACGGGGGAGGCCGGCTTAGGCTAGACTGGAGTTTTCGCCATCCCAAGCAAGCAACCATGAACCGCTCCCTACCCGCGCTGCTGCTGCTCGCCGCCGCCATCGCCGGCTGTGCAGGCAGCAAGAACAAGTCCCAACCCGAAACTGTCCTCGTCAATCCGCAAGTGCTGCTGCTGGGCGAAGTGCACGACAATGCCGAGGGCCACAAGCTGCGCTACCGGCAGCTGTTCCAGCGCGTGGAAGCCGGCTGGCGACCCGCCATCGCCATGGAGCAGTTCGACCGCGAGCACCAGGCCTTGCTGAACAAGGCGCAGCGCGACTGCCGCGACGCCAAATGCCTGCTGCTGGTCATGGCCGGTCCGCACTGGGACTGGGACCAGTACCGTCCCATCATCGACCTGGCGCTGCGCTACGAACTGCCGCTGATCGCCGCCAACCTGTCGCGGGCCGACGCCTCGCGCGTGGTGCGCGACGGCGTCGCCTCCAGCTTCGACGAGAAAACCGTGGCCGAGTACCGCCTGAAGGAGCCGCTGCCGGCCGACATCGTCAAGACGCAGCAGAAGGAAATCGTGGCCGGCCATTGCAATATGCTGTCGGACATGATGGTGCCCGGCATGGTCAATGCCCAGGTCGCGCGCGACATCTGGATGGCCAAGCTGCTGCGCGCCCAGCAGCCGCGCGACGTGGTGCTGATCGCCGGGAACGGCCACGTGCGCAAGGACTACGGCGTGCCGCGCTGGCTGAACGCGGTCGAACCCAGGCTGACCGTGCGCAGCATCGGCTATGTGGAAGCGGCGCCGGAGCAGGGCTTGTACGACGCCAGCTACACGGTGGCCGGGAAACGGCGCCCCGACCCGTGCGCCGGCCAGAAGCCGAAATCGTAGATCATAGCGCCACAGGAGGACACGATCATGGAAACCACCTACAAGGAAAGCGCGCCCACGCGCGCAGAGATCGACGCGCTGAGCGGCCCGGCGGTGCTGGAGTTCGGCACCAACTGGTGCGGCTACTGCAGCGCGGCGCAGCCCGCGATTGCCGAGGCGTTTTCGTCCTACGGGCAAGTGAAGCACTACAAGATCGAGGATGGGCCGGGTCGCCTGCTGGGCCGTTCCTTCCGCGTCAAGCTGTGGCCGACGCTGATCTTCCTGCGCGACGGTAAGGAAGTGGCGCGCGTGGTGCGCCCCGAAGACGCCGACGAAATCCGTGAAGGCTTCGCCGCCATCGAAGCCGCCTCCAGCGTCGCCGGCGACTAAGCGTTGGCGGCTTGCGCCCCTACTGGCTTTGCCTGCGCTCTTGAATGCAGGCTTTGCATTCATAGCTCACGCCACATCCAGACACAATGAAGAATTCCGCGTCCATGGGCCACGGTTCGTGGCAGCGGGCGCATAGCTGTTCCTGTCCGAGCTCCGTCTTCAATATGCGGCGGAAGCCGCCGCCGATGCGAAGGTACTCGAATGAGGACGCCATCTCAGTATTCAGCATCAGATTCCTTGGTTGAACTTCGTGCCTTACGTTTACGTTAACGTCAATCTGGACCGAGGGTAGCACCGCTCCCGGCAGTTGAATGTCCATGCCGCGACAATTGAGCGGATTTCCGGGCTAGCCAAGAAATTTTCCCAATTGTCACGGCGTGAACAATTCGCCGAAAAGTTCGGTGCTAATCTGGCTTTTGATTGACGTTAACGTAAACGTAAAGACCTGTTTCAACCCAAGAACATGATGGAGACAAAAGCATATGAAGCTCAGGCACAGTTCACTGGTCGCAGCCTTGCTGTTGGCCGGTTCAGTTTCCGCGACGGCGCAAGTCAGCAATGATGTCGTCAAAATCGGCGTGATCACCGACCTTTCCGGCCTGTATTCCGATCTGTCGGGGCAGGGTTCCATCGTGGCGGCACGGATGGCCATCGACGATTTCGGCAAGAGCGTGCTCGGCAAACCGATCGAACTGCTCACCTCGGACAGCCAGAACAAGGCCGACGTCGCCTCCGCCCGTGCGCGCGAATGGATAGACCAGCAGCACGTCGACGTACTGATGGACCTGGTGCCGACCAATGTCGCGCTGGCGGTCATGGAGATCGCGCAGCAAAAGAACAAGCTGGCGATCGTGGTCGGCTCGGCCTCCAGCGTCATCACCAACGAGAAGTGCACGGCGACCAGCGCGCACTGGATGTACGACACTTATTCCAGTTCGGTGGGGACCGGCAAGGCCCTGCTCAAGCGCGGCGGCAGCAGCTGGTATTTCCTGACGGCCGATTATGCCTTCGGCAAGTCGCTGGAAAAAGACGTGACCGATGTCGTCACGGCGGGCGGCGGCAAGGTCCTGGGCTCGGCCAGGCATCCTTTGAACAGCAGCGACTTCTCCTCCTTCCTGCTGCAGGCGCAGGCCTCCAAGGCCAAGGTCATCGGCCTGGCCAACGCCGGCGGCGACACCGCCAACGCGGTCAAGCAGGCCGGCGAATTCGGCATCGCCGGCAAGGGCACGGTGGTCGCCCCCTTGCTGATGTTCATCAGCGATGTCCACGCGATCGGACTCAAGTATGCACAGGACATGTATCTGACCGAGGGCTTCTACTGGGACTACAACGAGGCCACCCGCGCCTGGGCCAAGCGTTTCTTCGCCGTGCAAAAGAAAATGCCGACGATGGCGCAGGCCGGCATGTATTCGGCGGTCACGCACTACCTGAAATCGGTGCAGGCGGCCGGTACGGATGAAACCACCGCGGTCATGAAGAAGATGCGCGAGACGCCGATCAGCGACGTCATCATGCCCAAGGGCACGCTGCGCGCCGACGGCCGCGTGGTGCACGACATGCTGCTGCTCCAGGTGAAAAAGCCGGGCGAGTCCAAGACGCCCTGGGACTATTACAAGGTGGTGGACGTGATCCCGGCCGGCGAGGCCTTCCGTCCTCTGGCGCAGTCGGCTTGCCCAATGTTGAAACGATGAGCGGCGAAGCACAGGAGACCGGTATGCAACACAATTTAAGCTATGTGCACGGCGCCCACGACGTGCCGCTCATCGGTGTCACCATCGGCACCTACCTGGCGTCGGTGGCGCAGCGCTTCGGCGCCAACGAGGCGCTGGTCGTGCCCCACCAGAACGTGCGCTGGAGCTACCAGGAATTCGACGAACGCGTGACCCGGCTGGCAGCCGGCCTGCTCAAGCTTGGCCTGCATCCGGGCGACCGGATCGGCATCTGGTCGCAAAACTGCGCCGAGTGGGTGCTGGTCCAGTTCGCCACCGCCAGGGCCGGCCTGGTCATGGTCAACATCAACCCCTCGTATCGGCGCTCGGAGCTGGAATATGTGCTCGACAAGGTGCAGTGCAGCGCCCTGATCCTCGCGCCCGAATTCAAGTCGAGCGACTATATCGGCATGGTGCAGGACGTGGTGCCGGAAATCCATCACGCCAAGCCGGGCGCGCTGCAGTCGGAGCGCCTGCCGCAGCTGCGCCAGGTGATACGGCTGGGCGCGGGCAAGACGCCCGGCATGTTGAATTTCGACGAGCTGCTGGCCGAACCGGACGCCGAACTGCGCGCCCGCGTGGCGGCGGTCCAGGCGGCGCTGCAATTCGACGATCCGGTCAATATCCAGTTCACCTCCGGCACCACCGGCGCGCCCAAGGGCGCGACTCTGACCCATCACAACATCCTCAACAACGGTTTCTTCATCGGCGAAGCGATGAAGCTCACCGGCAGCGACAGGCTGTGCATACCGGTGCCGCTGTACCACTGCTTCGGCATGGTGCTCGGCAACCTGGCCTGCGTCACGCACGGCGCCGCCATGGTCTTCCCGGGCGAGGGCTTCGAGCCGCAGGCGGTCCTGGCGACGGTGCAGGCCGAGCGCTGCACCGGCCTGCACGGCGTGCCGACCATGTTCATCGCCCTGCTCGACCACCCCGACTTCGGCAACTACGACCTGTCCACCCTGCGCACCGGCATCATGGCCGGCTCGCCTTGTCCGTCCGAAGTGATGGGCAGGGTGATACGCAAGATGCACATGCGCGAGATCACCATCGCCTATGGCATGACGGAAACCTCGCCGGTCAGTTTCCAGAGCTCGGTCGACGACCCCGTCGAGCTGCGCGTGTCCACCATCGGCCGCGTGCACCCGCACCTGGAAGTGAAGATCGTCGATGCGGCTGGCGCCATCGTGCCGCGCGGCGTGAAGGGCGAGCTGCTGACGCGCGGCTATTCGGTCATGCTGGGCTACTGGGGCGACGAGGACAAGACCCGCGACACGATAGACACGGCGCGCTGGCTGCACACCGGCGATCTGGCCGTGATCGACGAGCAGGGTTACGCCTGCATCGTCGGGCGCTCCAAGGACATGGTGATACGCGGCGGTGAAAACATCTATCCGCGCGAGGTGGAGGAGTTCCTGTACCGGCATCCCAAGGTGCTGGATGTCCAGTGCGTCGGCGTGCCGGACGAGAAATACGGCGAGGAGTTGTGCGCCTGCATTATCCTGCGGCCCGGCATGGAGGCCACGGCAGACGACATCCGCGCCTTTTGCCAAGGGCAGATCGCCCACTACAAGGTACCGCGCTACGTCAGGTTTGTGAGTGCCTTCCCGATGACTGTGACCGGAAAAATCCAGAAATACCTGCTGCGCGAGCAGGTGACCACCGACCTTGGCCTGAGCGCCTGAGCGCCTGAGGCAGGGCTGCTTGAACAGGCATACACGGACATACATACACGTCATATAGAGGAACGCAATGGCAACTCACATCATGGACCTGGCCGGCCTGTCCTTCGCCCACGGCGCGGACATCGACGCTTTAAGGGAAGGTATCCGCCAATTCGCCCAAGGGGAAATCGCGCCGCGCGCCGCCCTGATCGACCGCAGCGACCAGTTCCCCATGGACCTGTGGCGCAAGATGGGCGAGCTTGGCCTGCTGGGCATCACGGTCGAGGAGGAATACGGCGGCATCGGCATGGGCTACCTGGCCCACATCATCGCGGTGGAGGAGATCTCGCGCGCTTCGGCTTCTGTCGGCCTGTCCTACGCGGCGCATTCCAACCTGTGCGTCAATCAGATCAAGCGCAACGGCAGCCCAGCGCAAAAGGCCCGGTATTTGCCCAAGCTGGTGTCAGGCGAGCATGTCGGCGCACTGGCCATGTCCGAACCGAACGCCGGCTCGGACGTGGTCAGCATGAAGCTGCGCGCCGACAAGCAGGGCGACCGCTATGTGCTCAACGGCAGCAAGATGTGGATCACCAACGGCCCGGACGCCGACGTGCTGGTGGTCTACGCGAAGACCGACACGGCGGCCGGCGCGCGCGGCATCACCGCCTTCCTGATCGAAAAGGGCTACCCCGGCTTTTCCGTGGCGCAGAAGCTGGACAAGCTGGGCATGCGCGGTTCGCACACCGGCGAGCTGGTGTTCCGGGACTGTGAGGTACCCGAGGAAAACATCCTGGGCGGGGTGGGGCGCGGCGTGAACGTGCTGATGTCGGGCCTGGATTTCGAACGCACCGTGCTCGCCGGCGGGCCGCTGGGCATCATGCAGGCATGCATGGATGTCGTATTACCGTATGTGCTTGACCGCAAACAGTTCGGCCAGGCTATCGGCGAATTCCAGCTGATGCAGGGCAAGCTGGCCGACATGTATTCGACCATGATGGCCTGCAAAGCCTATGTGTACGCCATCGGCCAGGCCTGCGACCGGGCGCAGACGCCGGAACAGGTCCGTGCGTTGCGCAAGGACGCCGCCGGCGGCATTTTGTACGCGGCGGAAAAGGCCACCTGGATGGCGGGCGAAGCGATCCAGGCGCTGGGCGGCAACGGCTACATTAACGAGTATCCGGTCGGCCGCCTGTGGCGCGACGCCAAGTTGTACGAGATCGGCGCCGGCACCAGCGAAATCCGCCGCATGCTGATCGGACGCGAGCTGTTCGCTGAAACCTGCTGATTTGTTCAATCCTCACTGCCCGCCATCATGACTACACTCGAATCAAAACTGAACCCGCGTTCCGATGACTTCAAGGTCAACGCAGGCGCCATGCAGACCCTGGTCGACGACCTGCGCGACAAGGTCGCCAGGATCGCCCTGGGCGGCGGCGAACTGGCGCGCGACAAGCACGTCGCGCGCGGCAAATTGCTGCCGCGCGACCGCGTGCAGATGCTGCTCGATCCCGGCACGCCCTTCCTCGAATTCTCGCAAATGGCCGCCTACGGCATGTACCAGGACGCCAAGGGCGTGGACGCGGCGCCGGCCGCCGGCATCATCACCGGCATCGGCCGCGTGTCGGGCCAGGAATGCGTCATCGTCTGCAACGACGCCACCGTCAAGGGCGGCACCTACTACCCGGTCACCGTGAAAAAGCACCTGCGGGCGCAGGAAATCGCCGACGAGAACAATCTGCCCTGCATCTACCTGGTCGACTCGGGCGGCGCCAACCTGCCCAACCAGGACGACGTGTTCCCGGACCGCGACCATTTCGGCCGCATCTTCTTCAACCAGGCCAATATGTCGGCCAAGGGCATCCCGCAGATCGCCGTGGTGATGGGTTCCTGCACCGCCGGCGGCGCCTATGTGCCGGCCATGAGCGACGAGTCCATCATCGTCAAGGAACAGGGCACCATCTTCCTGGGCGGCCCGCCGCTGGTGAAGGCGGCCACCGGCGAAGTGGTGACGGCGGAAGACCTGGGCGGCGGCGACGTGCACACGCGCTTGTCCGGCGTGGTCGACCACCTGGCGCAGAACGATCTGCACGCGCTGTCGCTGGCGCGCACCATCGTCTCGAACCTGAACCGCGTCAAGCCGCAGCAGATGGCCTTGCGTGCGTCCGTGGAGCCGAAATACCCGACCCAGGAACTGTACGGCGTGATCCCGGTCGACACCCGCAAGCCTTTCGATATCCGCGAGGTGATCGCGCGCATCGTCGACGGCAGCGACTTCGATGAATTCAAGGCGCGCTACGGCACCACGCTGGTGTGCGGCTTCGCCCACATCTACGGCATGAAGGTCGGCATCATCGCCAACAACGGCATCCTGTTCTCGGAGTCCGCGCTCAAGGGCGCGCACTTCATCGAACTGTGCGCGCAGCGCAAGATCCCGCTGGTGTTCCTGCAAAATATCACCGGTTTCATGGTCGGCCGCAAGTACGAAAACGAAGGCATCGCCCGCAACGGCGCCAAGATGGTGACCGCTGTCGCCACCGCCGCCGTGCCGAAGTTCACCGTCATCATCGGAGGCAGCTTCGGCGCCGGCAACTACGGCATGTGCGGCCGCGCCTACTCGCCGCGCTTCATGTGGATGTGGCCGAACGCGCGCATCTCGGTGATGGGCGGCGACCAGGCCGCGTCGGTGCTGGCCACGGTCAAGCGCGACGGCATCGAGGCCAAGGGCGGACAGTGGAGCGCCGAAGAGGAATCGGCCTTCAAGCAGCCGATCAAGGACCAGTACGAGCACCAGGGTCACCCTTACTATGCCACCGCGCGCCTGTGGGACGACGGCGTGATCGATCCCGCCGACACCCGCATGGTGCTGGGCCTGGGCCTGTCCGCCGCGCTCAACGCCGAGATCCCGGACACGAAGTTCGGCGTGTTCCGGATGTAAGCCATGGAGACCGGTGCCGGCCTCCCCGCGTCGCCGCGTGGCCTCGAACGCCTATCTTGAAAAAGCCACGCTGGAATCACACATACCTCCGGAGACTATAGTGTTCAATAAAATCCTGATCGCCAACCGCGGCGAGATCGCCTGCCGGGTTGCCGCCAGCGCCCACCGCCTCGGCGTAAAAAGCGTCGCCGTTTACTCGGAAGCCGATGCCAATGCCAAGCATGTCGCCGTGTGCGACGAATCGGTCCTGATCGGCCCGCCGCCCGCCAAGGAAAGCTATCTGCGCGCCGATAAGATCATCGAAGCCGCGCTCGCCACCGGCGCGCAAGCCATCCATCCCGGTTATGGTTTCCTGTCCGAGAACGCCGATTTCGCGGACGCCTGCGCGGAGGCGGGCCTGGTCTTTATCGGCCCGCCCGCCTCCGCGATACGCGCGATGGGTTCCAAGTCGGCGGCCAAGGCCTTGATGGAGCGCGCCGGCGTGCCGCTGGTGCCCGGCTACCACGGAGACATCCAGGATGCGGACTTCCTGCGGGAACAGGCCGACAAGATAGGCTACCCTGTGTTGCTCAAGGCCAGTGCGGGCGGCGGCGGCAAGGGCATGCGCATCGTCGACAAGAGCGGCGAATTCAAAGCCGCCCTGGAGTCGTGCAAGCGCGAGGCCATCAACAGTTTCGGCGACGACAAGGTGCTGGTTGAAAAATACCTGACCCGTCCGCGCCATATCGAGATCCAGGTGTTCGCCGACAGCCACGGCGATTGCGTGTATCTGTTCGAGCGCGACTGCTCGGTGCAGCGCCGCCATCAGAAGGTGCTGGAGGAGGCGCCGGCGCCCGGCATGACCGAGGAGCGCCGGCGCGCGATGGGCGAGGCGGCGGTGGCGGCGGCCAAGGCGGTCGGCTATGTCGGCGCGGGCACAGTGGAATTCATCGCCAACCAGGACGGCAGCTTCTATTTCATGGAGATGAACACCCGCCTGCAGGTGGAACACCCGGTCACCGAAATGATCACCGGGCAGGATCTGGTGGAATGGCAGTTGCGGGTTGCCTTTGGCGGCGCGCTGCCTAAACGGCAGAACGAACTGGCCATTCATGGCCATGCGCTGGAAGCGCGGATCTACGCGGAAAATCCGGAAAAGGGATTCCTGCCGTCCATCGGCACGCTGCGGCATGTGCAAACGCCGCCGGCGGTCACGTTCGAGCTGGGGGACGGCGCCGAGGCCGGCCATCCGGCAGCGGTCCGGATCGACTCCGGTGTACGCGCAGGCGATGCGATTTCGCCGTTCTACGACCCCATGGTGGCCAAGCTCATCGTCTGGGGGAGAGACCGCGACGAGGCGCTGGCCCGCATGGCGCTGGCGCTGGCGGAATACCAGGTGGTCGGCCTGGCCACCAACATCGCCTTCCTCAAACGCCTGGTGGAGAGCCAGCCGTTTTCCCGGGCCGACCTGGACACCGGCCTGATCGAGCGGCACCAGGCGGCCTTGTTCCCGCCTGCGCGGCCGGCGCCCCTGCAGGTGCTCGGCCTGGCCGCGGCGCGGCTGCTGTCGGCCGAGCAGGCCCAGGGAGCGGACGGGCCGGCCCCCTGGGCCCATGCCAGCGGCTGGCGCATGAATAGTGCCTTGCAACGCGCGCTGGATTTTGCCGACGAGGCGAACAGCTATGCGGTGCGCGTGGGCTACAGCCATGCCGGCTGGACGGTGGGGCTGGGGGAGGGCACGGTGGCGATGACCCTGGTCGCACGCGATGGCGGACAACTGACGATCAAGCTCGATGGCGCGACGGTGCGCGGCACGGTGGTGCTGGCGGCGGACATGTTCCACGTGTTTACCGGCGGCGCCCACTACATGCTCGCGTACAGCAATCCGCTGGCGCACGCGGGCGAAGCCGAGGCGGAGGGCGGGCGCTTGACCGCACCCATGCCGGGCAAGATCGTGGCCTTGCTGGTCGAGCCGGGCAATACCGTCGAAAAAGGCGCCCCCTTGCTGATCATGGAGGCCATGAAGATGGAGCACACCATCGCCGCGCCGGCCAGCGGGACCGTGGAGGAACTGCTGTATGCGGTCGGGGACCAGGTTGCCGATGGCGATCAGCTGCTGGTATTCACGGCCCTGGGCCAAGCAGATTAAGGAAGCACCATGAGCCTGCCAAATAAGGTCAAGATCGTCGAAGTCGGCCCGCGCGACGGCTTGCAGAATGAACGGGAAATCATTCCCGCCGAAGTCAAGATCGAACTGGTCGACCGTCTGAGCGCTGCCGGTTTCGCCAATATCGAAGCGGCCTCCTTTGTGTCGTCAAAATGGGTGCGCCAGATGGCGACGTCGAGCGAGGTCATGGCGGCGATCCGGCGCAAGCCGGGCGTGGTCTATTCCGCGCTCACGCCCAACATGAGGGGGCTGGAAGCGGCCATCGCCGCCAAGGCCGATGAAGTGGTGATTTTCGGTGCGGCCTCCGAAGCCTTCTCGCAGAAAAACATCAACTGCTCGATCGCCGAATCGGTCGAGCGTTTTCGCGCCGTCGCGCAAGCGGCCAAGCTGCACGGCATCCGCCTGCGCGGCAGCATCAGCTGCGCATTCGGCTGCCCCTACCAGGGTGAGGTGCCGCCCGACAGCGTGGCCGACGTGGTGCGGCGCCTGCGCGAACTGGGCTGCGACGAGATCGATATCGCCGACACCATCGGCGTCGGCACGCCTGGACAGGTGCGGCGCGTGATGGAGCGCGCCGCACGCGAGTTTCCGATAGGGCAGCTGTCTGGCCATTTCCACGACACCTATGGCCAGGCGGTAGCCAATATCTACGCCAGCCTGGAAGTCGGGATCGCGGTGTTCCATTCGTCGGTCGCAGGACTCGGCGGCTGCCCCTACGCCAAGGGGGCTACTGGCAATGTCGCGACCGAAGACGTGCTGTATTTGATGCAAGGGCTAGGCATCGAAACCGGCATCGATCTCGATGCCGTGGTCGACGCGGGCCAATTCATCTCGCAGCAGCTCGGCCGCAAGGCCGCCAGCCGCGCGGGCAACGCGATCGCCGCCAAGCGCCGGTTCGCATGATCGCCCTTTATCACTGCGTCGCCGCGCGCTCGTTCAGGCCATTGTGGGCGCTGGAGGAACTGGGGCTGGGCTATCAGCTGAACATGCTCGCCTTCCCGCCCCGCATTGCCGACAAGGGCTATCTGCGGCTCAATCCGCTTGGCACGGTGCCGTTGATGTGCGATGGCGACGTGCGCATGACCGAATCGGCTGCGATTTGCCACTACCTGGGCGCGAAGTACGGACCCTCCGCCCTGGTTGTCCATGCCGGCGAGCCGGACTATGGCGCCTTCCTGAACTGGCTGCATTTCGGCGAGGCCACGTTGACCTTCCCGCAGACCATCGTGCTGCGTTACGAGCGCTTCGAAGCGCCCGAGCGGCGCATCCCGCAGGCTGCCGCCGACTACCGGCGCTGGTTCCTCGGCAGGCTGCGCACGCTGGCGCCCATCTTGTCAACGCAGCCGGGGATCTGTGCCGGCCGCTTCACCATGGCCGATATCTCGCTGGGATACGCGTTGTTGCTGGCCGAGTATCTCGGCATGGAGGCGGAATTTCCCGAGCCGGTGCGGCATTACTGGCGGCAGCTGCAGCAGCGGGACGGTTACCAGCGGGCCCGCACTGCGGAAACAGCGGCGGCCAAGACGCAAGGAGTCAGCACCATGCCCGCTCCCTTGCTGCTGCCTGGGACATAAAAGCCGCGCGGGACTGGCCGGTGACATGCACCGTGGTGGTGGTGTTGGTTTTCAATCCCTGGCGGACGTATAGTGGTGGAACGGCAGGCTCTGCAGGGCCTGCACTGACAAGAATGGAATGCGGCCATGGCTAGCGAGGGTATCAAGGATTTCATAGCGTCTTCCCAGTGGGGGGCGGCGTTGACGGGGGCCGAGTTGCGGCGCGTGCTGTGCGACGCGTCGGAGATGACGGCGGACGGCGGCCAGACGGTGTGCCACCGCGGTGTGCGCGCGGAGTACTGGTATGGCGTCGCCGACGGTCTGGTGAAGGTGTCCAATGTGTCACGCGGCGGACGTCCGACCTCCTTGATCGGCATCCCCACGGGAGGCTGGTTCGGCGAAGGCTCGGTCTTGAAGAATGAAACCCGTCCTTACGACGTGGTGGCTTTGCGCGCGAGCCGCTTGGCGCTGGTGCCTTCCTCGACTTTTCACTGGCTGCTGGGCACCAGCTTGCCCTTCAACCGCTTCCTGATCGAACAACTCAACGCCAGGCTCGCCCAGTTCGTCATTCGCCTCGAGCATTTCCGCTCGTCTGCGCCTGAAAAACACGTCGCGCACTGCCTCGCTGAACTGTTTAACGCCGAACTCTATCCGGGCACCGCCGCCAAGCTGCAGATCTCGCAGGAGGAGCTTGCCCTGTTGGCCGGCGTGTCGCGCCAGCTCGCGAACCGCACGCTGCACCGGCTTGAGGAGGCGCAGCTGCTGCAAACCAGCTACGGATCGATCCGGATACTCAACATCGAAGCGCTGCGCGCCTTCGCTTCCGAGCCGCTGGAATAGCATCCAGCCGGCGGCGCCCTGTCGCCAAGGCCGCCGGCATGTTCCCGTTGCTTGCAGGGTAATCAGAAGTTGTGGTGCACGCCCGCGCCGTAGAAGGTGTAGCTGCGCAGGATGGCCGGGGTGGAAACCGGTGGCGTTTTCCTGTTCGACAGGTCGGCGTAGAGGTAGGTGCGGGCCGACAGGCTGTGCTCGTAGCCTATCGATGCCTGCTTGACGTGCGGTGCGGCGTCCGGCGTTTTCTGGCCGTAGCCTAACAGCAGCTTGCCGGCGCCCATGGTGTAGTTGGCGCCCAGCAGCCAGGCTTTGATGTCCGCGTTGGCGGCCATGGTATGGCTTTGGTCCTGCTGCTGATAAGACGCCATCAGCTTCAAGTCCGGCAGCGGCTTGTAGGAGGCGGCAAGCGCCCACAACTTGGTCTCGATGGCGTTGCGCTCGTAGGCGGCCAGTGCGCCGAAGCGGCCCGAGTTATAGGTGGCGCTGACCGAGTAGGGCGCGGCCGAAGGCGCGCTGTTGGCCGGATATTGCGGCGCCAGCGCGGTGCCGCGCCCGATCAGCGCGGCGTTGCCGTTGGCTTCCTTGGCGCCCACAGTCAGGTTGAGCTGGAAGCCGTTGTAGAGCGGGGAGTTGTAGAACACCGCGTTCGAAAAGCGGTTGCGCGAATTGCCGGCCGGCCCCAGTGCATCGCTGGTGTAGCCGGCGACATGGATGTCCGGCTGGAAGCCGGGGCCGATACTGCCGCCGGTGCTCGATGGCACCACGGTGGGCAGGCCGTTCCAGGGTTCGAACGCCGTGCTGGCTTCCTGGTAGGCCGTCAGACCGCGGCCCAGGCGGACGGTGCCGAATGCGCCTTGCAGGCCGACCCGGCTTTGGCCCTGAAACAAGGGGCGTGACCCCGCTTCGACGGTGCCGGTGTCGGACTCGTAGCGGATCTCCAACTGGAACAGCGCCTTCAGGCCACCGCCGAGATCCTCGACACCGCGGAAGCCCAGCTTGTTATTGTCGCGTTTGGCGATTTGCGCGGTGGTGCCCGACACTTTGGCGATGCCCGCGTCCAGCGTGCCGTAGACCGTGACGGACGATTGCGCGTGAGCGCCCGTGACCGTTCCGGATATTCCCAGCAGTGCCAGTGTCCCCAGTGTTTTTCTCATTTTTTTTCCATTGAAAAGGTGTGATATCGATCCGAAGTGCGACATGCCATCGCGGCCTGCGGACCGGTTCCAGGCCGACCTTTTCAGTTTATGAGGGAAAGAGCATGGGCTTTGTAACGCCGAAGACAATGTCGTTGTTTTCCCATATCCGGATTGCTGCGGACTCATCGGAATGGGCAATAAGCAGATCGGATCCGGCAACCGCCTTTGGCGCCGCCGCCCCCACAATCTCTGCCATCTGCAACACTTCATGCCGCATGCAGACGCGGAAATTACAGGGAATAACGATGAAACAAGCGATGGAACAAGCGATGAAAAAAGCACTACTAATTGACGCCCACCAACATTACCCAGGCTTTGCCAATGGCAAGCTGAACAAGACCATGGCCGCCGTCATCAAGGAGGAAATGGCGTTGCTGGGTTATGAAGTCATGCAAACAGTCATAGAAGATGGCTACGACATCGATGCCGAAGTTCAAAAACATGTCGACGCCGACGTCATCATTCTCCAGTCGCCGGTCTACTGGTTCGCTACTCCGTGGATCTACAAAAAGTACGTGGATGAAGTGTTTACGGCTGGGCTGGTACAGCAGCGTCTACTGGTCAGTGACGGGCGGACGCGCGACGATCCAAGCAAGCAATACGGCTCGGGCGGGAAAATGCAGGGCAAAAAATACATGCTGTCCCTGACATGGAACGCGCCCGAGGAAGCCTTCGGCGACGCACGGCAGTTTCTATTCGAGGGAAGGTCCGTCGACGACGTCTTTGTGTCGAATACCGCCAACTACAAGTTTTGCGGCGCGGACGTCCTGCCATCGTTCTCCTGCCATGACGTCGTGAAGCAAGCCGACATCGAAGGCGACATCGCGCGGCTGCGTGGGCATTTGACGGCGGCAATTTGACGGGCCGGCAGTTTGCGTATGCAGAAGGGATGAATCCGGCGCATTGACCGATGCCCGGATTTTCATGCTATTCGTACTTCGTGCTACTTGTATATGCCGCAGCCGATGAACACGTCGTCGATTTTTTCGACATAGGTCGATTTCGGCTCTATCGCCTTGTTCACCGGATTCGGCCATTTGTAATCGACCCATCCCTTGCCTTTGCTCTGGGCGACGTCGACCATGGTTTTGACAAAGTACTTGTCGTCCGCATCCTTCAGCTCCAGCAGGTTTTTGTCGATCAGTTTTGGATTGGCGCCATGCGCGAGCACTTTGCCGCTGAAATCGAAGACGAACACATACAGGTCACGGTCCTTGAACTGGCCAGCCGCATCGTTGAAGGCCGCGTAGGCCTTCTTCGCGCCGTTCGCCTTCATGTAGTCGGCGGCGCGCCGGCACATCGCCGTGGCTTCGGCGGCGGTCCCCCGGTCTTCCACCGCCCACGCCGGGGCGTGGAGGGCCAGTGCGCAAGCTGCGGTGGATATCATCTTCAGCATTTGTCTCATTTTTCTGTCTCCTGGGGGGAATCGTGGGGGGCATGGGCGCACGAAGAATGCGTTTTCGCCTCTTGCGCAATCATAGCCGTCGTCCGCGTTTTGAACTGTCACGCGCCGAACAATTGGCCCACCTACGTAAGGTGACGTATGTCTTAGTCATCCCGCAATGGTTAATCTCATGTCAACGCATTACTACATGAGAGAGGCCTGGGATGACCAAAATACCGATGAAACGCACGCTGGCGGCCCTGCTGGCCGCTGCCCCCTTGTTGCAGGCGCACGCCGGCGCCACGATACCGATCGGCGCCGACCAGTCGGTCAGCGTGGGTTTCGGCATGCGCGGCAGCTACTCCAGCGTGGAGGACGGCGCCAGCAACGGCACCTCGCGCTCGCATGACCTGAACCTGGACAGCGCCCGCCTGTTCTTCGGCGCTTCGCTCAACAAGAACATCAAGGGCATGTTCAACACCGAGTGGGACGGCGACAAGATCCGCGTGCTCGACGCGGCTGGGCAGTTCGCCATCTCGCCCGAACTCAACATCTGGGCCGGCCGCCTGCTGTCGCCGAGCGACCGCGCCAACATGGCCGGTCCTTACTACTCGCTGGGCGGCGGCTACTGGGCCGGCGTGTCCTCGCGCTACGGCTACAACGGCGGCATCTTCCGGGGCCGCGACGACGGCGTGGTCGTCTGGGGCAATGCGCTCGACGGCGGCAAGCTGGGTTATTCCTTCGGCGCCTTCGAGGGCCACACCTTCGGCATCGGTTCGCTGACGCAGAACCAGGCCAAGGCAGCCGGCGTGAAGAGCTCGGACTCGCTGATGTACGCGGGCCGCCTGCAATACGATTTCTGGGACGCGGAACCGGGCTACTACGGCACCGGCAACTACCTCGGCGGCAAGGACATCCTCGCTATCGGCGTGGCCGCGCGCCAGCAGAAGAACGGCGTGCTGACCGTGGCCGGCGTGGGCGACTACAACGCCGTCAACGTCGACTTCCTGCTGGAAAAGCGCATTCCCGGCTCCGGCGCGGTCGCCTTCGAAGCGGCCTACTATGACTACGATACCGACAACGTCATCAAATCCGAACAGGGCAACGCCTGGTCGGCAGGCGCTTCCTACATCTTCGACAAGGGCCTGGGCTGGGGCCGCGTGCAGCCCTTCGTGCGCCTGCAGCGCTTCACGCCGGACACCCACATCGACACGCGCCAGGCCGACGCCGGCGTGAACTACATCATCGACGGCTACAACGCGCAGATCAGCGCCGTCTACTCGCGCACCAAGGTCACGGCAGCGCCGGACCAGAGCAAATTCGTCGTCGCCCTGCAGCTCCAATACTGAACCCCCACACCTAACGAGGATCGCCATGCAAACTCGCCGCACATTTATCGCCACCCTGAGCCAGATCGCCGCCGGCGCCGCCATGCTGATGGCCGGCGTCTCCGCGCACGCCGCCGACACCATCAAGATCGGCATCCTGCATTCGCTGTCGGGCACCATGGCCATCTCGGAAACGTCGCTGAAGGACGTGGCCCTGATGACCATAGACGAAATCAACGCCAACGGCGGCGTCCTGGGCAAGAAGCTCGAAGCCGTGGTGGTGGACCCGGCCTCGAACTGGCCGCTGTTCGCCGAGAAGGCGCGCCAGCTGATCGCCAACGACAAGGTGGCCGCCGTCTTCGGCTGCTGGACGTCGGTGTCGCGCAAGTCCGTGCTGCCGGTGTTCAAGGAGCTGAACAGCGTGCTGTTCTACCCGGTGCAGTACGAGGGCGAGGAACTGGAGAAGAACGTGTTCTACACCGGCGCCGCGCCCAACCAGCAGGCGATACCGGCGGTGGAATACCTGATGAGCAAGGACGGCGGCGCCGCCAAGCGCTTCGTCCTGCTCGGCACCGACTACGTCTACCCGCGCACCACCAACAAGATCCTGCGCGCCTTCCTGAAGAGCAAAGGCGTGAAGGACAGCGACATCGACGAGGTCTACACCCCGTTCGGCCACTCGGACTACCAGACCATCGTCGCCAACATCAAGAAGTTCTCGGCGGGCGGCAAGACGGCGGTCATCTCCACCATCAACGGCGACTCCAACGTGCCGTTCTACAAGGAGCTGGGCAACGCCGGCCTGAAGGCGACGGACGTGCCGGTGGTGGCGTTCTCGGTGGGCGAGGAGGAGCTGCGCGGCGTGGACACCAAGCCGCTGCTGGGCCACCTGGCGGCGTGGAACTACTTCGAGTCGGTGAAGAACCCGGTCAATTCGGAGTTCATCAAGAAGTGGAAGGCCTACGCCATCGCCAAGAAGCTGCCGAACGCGAACACCGTGGTCACCAACGACCCGATGGAAGCGACCTACGTCGGCATCCATATGTGGAAGCAGGCGGTGGAGAAGGCGGGCACCGTCGACAGCGACAAGGTGATCGCCGCAATGGGCGGCCAGAGCTTCAAGGCGCCGTCCGGCTTCACCTTGACCATGGACCCGACCAACCACCACCTGCACAAGCCGGTGATGATAGGCGAGATCAAGGGCGACGGCCAGTTCAGCGTGGTGTGGAAAACCAAGGCCCCGGTGCGCGCGCAGCCATGGAGTCCCTTCATCAAGGGTAACGAAGGCAAACAGAAGATGTGACGATGATGACCACTAACCTGTCGTTCCCGAGCAATCGGGAACCCATACTCCGTCTCCTGGCCCGCACCGTATGGATCCCCGCCTGCGCGGGGATGACAGTGGCGGCGCGGCGGGCGCTGGCCGGCGCCGCGCTCTGCCTGGCAACGATGGCGGCCCAGGCCGCCATCGACCCGGCCTTGCTCAAGCCCTTGGCCGGCGACGATCCCGACGCCCGCATCGAAGCGGTCGGCAAGATCGCCGCGCTGGCCGACGGCGATGCGCTCAAGCTGCTGCAAGCCCTGAACGGCGACGCGCTCTACGCCACGCCGGACGGCGGCGTTGTCGTCATCGACGGCGAGCGCGCGTGGAACCCGGCCACCGGCGCCACCGGCCCGGTGCCGGACGGCGTGGACGGCGTGGTCGTCAACAACCGCCTGCGCGGTGCGGTCGAGAGCGCGCTGTCTGGCATGGAGTTGCTGTCGCCGGACCCGGTGCGCCGCCTCGCCGCCGCCCGCCAGCTCATGGTCAAAACAGCCGACGCCGCCCAGGCGCCGCTGATACGCAAAGCCTACGCAGCGGAAGACGATCCGGCCATCAAGGCCATGCTGCAAGTGCTGGTCTCCACCGCCGACCTGAAATCGCCCGACGCCGCAGTGCGTAAGACTGCGGTCGACGGCCTGGCGGAAAGCGGCGGCGCCGCGCTGCGTCCCGTGCTGCAGGCGATGCTGGCGCAGGAGGCGGGCAGCTACGCCGAACCCGATCCGGCCGTGCGCGCCGCCGCCGTCGACGCGCTGAACCGGATAGACAGCCGCGTCGCCCGCACCGAATTCGTCGGCAACCTGTTCTACGGCATCTCGCTGGGTAGCGTGCTGCTGCTGGCGGCCCTCGGCCTGGCCATCACCTTCGGCCTGATGGGCATCATCAATATGGCGCACGGCGAGCTGTTGATGATAGGCGCTTACACCACCTATATCTGCCAGTCCCTGTTCCGGCAGTACCTGCCCGGCGCGCTGGACTGGTACCTGGCCGCCGCGCTGCCCGCCGCCTTCCTGGTGGCGTTCGCGGTCGGCGTGGCGCTGGAGCGCACGGTGATCCGCTGGCTCTACGGCCGCCCGTTGGAAACCCTGCTGGCCACCTGGGGCATCAGCCTGATGCTGATGCAACTGGTGCGCACCGTGTTCGGCGCGCAGAACGTGGAAGTGGCCAACCCCTCCTGGATGTCCGGCGGCGTCACCGTGCTGGGCTCCCTGGTGCTGTCGTACAACCGCATCGCCATCATCGCCTTCGCCATCGTGGTGGTGGCCGCTGTCTGGCTGATCCTGAACAAGACCCGGCTCGGCCTGTTCGTGCGCGCCGTCATGCAGAACCGCCGCATGGCCGATTGCGTCGGCGTGCCCACCGGCCGCATCGACATGATGACCTTCGGCCTCGGTTCCGGCATCGCCGGCCTGGGCGGCGTGGCGCTGTCCCAGCTCGGCAACGTCGGCCCGGACCTGGGCCAGGCCTACATCGTCGATTCCTTCATGGTGGTGGTGCTGGGCGGCGTCGGCCAGCTGGCCGGCACCGTGATCGCCGCGCTGGGCCTGGGCGAAGTGAACAAATTCCTGGAACCGCTGGCGGGTGCCGTCATGGCCAAGATCTCCATCCTCGTCTTCATCATCATCTTCATCCAGCGCAGGCCGCAAGGGCTGTTCGCGATGAAGGGCCGGAGTGTCGAATGAGCACCGTCCTGTACTCCCGTCCCGCATGGATCGCCGTCGGTGCGGCGGTCGCCGCCGCCGCGCTGCTGCCGCTGCTGAACCTCGCCTTCCCGGCCGGCCACGCGCTGCACGTGTCCAGCTATGCCATGGGCCTGGCCGGAAAATTCATGTGCTACGCGCTGGCCGCGCTGGCGCTCGACCTGGTGTGGGGCTACACCGGCATCCTGTCGCTCGGCCACGGCGTGTTCTTCGCGCTGGGCGCCTACGCCCACGGCATGTATCTGATGCGCGCCATCGGCCGCGACGGCGTCTACCAAAGCACGCTGCCGGACTTCATGGTCTTCCTCGACTGGAAGACCTATCCCTGGTACTGGGCCATGACGGACAATTTCTGGTACTGCATGGCGCTGGTGGTGCTGGTGCCCGGCGTGCTGGCCTTCCTGTTCGGCTACTTCGCCTTCCGTTCCCGCATCAAGGGCGTGTACTTTTCCATCATCACACAGGCGATGACCTACGCCTTCATGCTGCTGTTCTTCCGCAACGACACCGGCTTCGGCGGCAACAACGGCTTCACGGACTTCAAGCGCATCCTGGGCTTCAGCGTCACGGCGCCGGCAACCAAGGCGGTCCTCTACCTGCTCACGCTGGGCTTCCTGGTCGGCGCGCTGCTGCTGTGCCGCTGGATCGTCACGTCCAAGCTGGGGCGTGTGCTACAGGCCGTGCGCGATTCGGAATCGCGCCTCATGTTCATCGGCTACAACCCGTTGTGGTTCAAGCTGTTCGTGTGGACGCTGTCGGCGGTGCTGTGCGGCATAGCGGGCGCGCTGTACGTGCCGCAGGTGGGCATCATCAACCCGTCCGAAATGTCGCCGGGGAATTCGATCGAGATGGTGATCTGGGCCGCCGTCGGCGGGCGCGGCACGCTGGTCGGCCCCATCATCGGCGCGTTCACCGTGAACGGCCTGAAAAGCTGGTTCACCGCCGCCTTCCCGGACCTGTGGCTGTTCGCACTGGGCCTGCTGTTCATCCTCGTCACGCTGTTCATGCAAAAGGGCATACTGGGCTTGATGGAAAAACTGAAACGCGGCGCGCCGCCGCCCGAACCGGCGCCGGCGTCCGACGCCGAGCCAGCCGCCGCATCTGCGAAGGAGGCCGCATGACGGTCAAACGCGAAGGGCTGGACACGGAGCATGGCGTCATCCTCTACCTGGAAGACATCACCGTCTCCTTCGACGGCTTCAAGGCGCTCAACAAACTGAGCCTGGACATCAAGGTGGGCGAACTGCGCTGCGTGATCGGACCGAATGGCGCCGGCAAGACCACCATGATGGACGTCATCACCGGCAAGACGCGGCCCACCTCGGGCAGTGCCTACTTCGGCCAGACCATGGACCTGGCGGGCATGACGGAATACGACATCGCGCACGCCGGCATCGGCCGAAAATTCCAGCGGCCCACGGTATTCGAGCAGCATACGGTGTTCGAGAACCTGGAGCTTGCGGCCAAGATGGACAAGCGCGTGCGCCCCACGCTGTTCGCGCGCCTGGATTCCGGACAGCGCGACAAGATCGCCGAGATCCTGCGCCTGATCCGCCTGAACGGACAGGAGGACCGCCTGGCGGGATTGCTGTCGCACGGGCAGAAGCAGTGGCTGGAGATCGGCATGCTGCTGATGCAGGAGCCGCAGCTGATCCTGCTGGACGAACCGGTGGCCGGCATGTCCGACGCCGAGACCGCGCGCACCGCCGAGCTGCTGAACGAACTGCGCGGCAAGCATTCCATCATGGTGGTGGAGCACGACATGGGCTTTGTCGCCGAGATCGCGCAGCAGGGCAATGTGACGGTGCTGCACGAGGGCGCGGTGCTGGCGCAAGGCCGCATGGACCAGGTGCAGGCCGATGAACGCGTGATCGAAGTCTATCTGGGACGCTAGGGAACCATATGCTGCAAGTCGAACAAGTGAACCAGTATTACGGCTCGTCGCACACGCTGCGCGGGATCTCGCTGTCTGTGGAGCAGGGGCAGTGCCTGACGCTGCTGGGGCGCAACGGCGTCGGCAAGACCACGCTGCTCAAGTGCCTGACCGGCGTGCTGCCGGTGGCGCGCGGCAAGGTGACGTTCAACGGGCGCGACATCACGCGCTTGAAGCCGCACCAGCGCGCGGCGGCCGGCATCGCCTATGTGCCGCAGGGGCGGGAGATCTTTGCGCGGCTGACCGTGGAGGAGAATCTGCTGATGGGCATGGCCACCTTGTCGCGGCGCGAGGCGTCCAGCATCAGCGGCGAGGTGTACGAGCTGTTCCCGGTGCTGAAGGAGATGCTGGCGCGGCGCGGCGGGGATTTGTCGGGCGGGCAGCAGCAGCAGCTGGCCATCGCGCGCGCGCTGCTGGCCAAGCCGAAGCTGATCATCCTCGACGAGCCGACCGAAGGGATACAGCCGTCCATCATCAAGGACATCGAGCGGGTGATACGGCTGCTGCGGCAGCGCGGCGACATCGGCATTCTGCTGTGCGAGCAGTATTTCGATTTCGCGCGCGCCCTGGCGGACAAATTCGTGGTGCTGTCGCGTGGGGAAGTGGTGGCCGCCGGGGCGCCGGATCAGATGGACAGCGAGGAGGTGCGGCGCCACTTGGCGGTTTAGACGCCAGACGTGTCATTCCCGCGCAGGGCTCGGCGCCCCCGCGAGAATCCATGCTTCGCGGGCGACTTGGCTGTGCATAGATTCCCGCGTGCGCGGCGGTCCGCCGATGCGGAATGACAGGGCGACGGCTAGGCGCTGGCTGCCACGGCGCTTGCGCCGGCATCGCTCACCGTCCCGCGCAGCCGGTTCATCGCCAGCGACGCCGCCGCCGTGCGCGTCTCCACGCCCAGCTTCTCGAACACATGCTCGAGGTGCTTGTTCACCGTGCGCGGACTGGTGCCGAGGATGTCCCCGATATCGCGGTTGGTCTTCCCCTTGATCACCCAATGCAGCACATCCGACTCGCGCGACGTGAGCTTGAACAGCGCCGACAGCGCCTGCACTTGCGCCGTGTCCGATTCCTCGCGCAGCAACACCATCCACTGTTCCGGATTGCTCACGTCGGCTGCGCTGAAGACCAGCCGCGAGGCGCCCTGGATCACGTTCAGCGACGGATGATCCTGCCCGCCGCGCCGCGCCTCAACGGTGGCCGCCAGCCAGGCCGTCAGTTCCGCCGGCGTGTCGGTCAGGTGCCCGGTTCCCGGCAGCGCGAAATAGTTCCGCATCAGCTGGCGCGCCAGCGGCGTCTGCCACACGATGCGCCCGTTGTGCGGCGCGATCGCCAGCGTCGCGCTGCCGAAAGCGTCCAGCGCGCTGCGGGCCTGGTTCATCAGCCGCGCGGTCTGCAAGTGCGCGCCGATGCGGGCCAGCACTTCGCTCTGCCGCACCGGTTTGCTCACGTAATCGGTGCCGCCGGCCTGGAACGCGGCCAGCACGTGCTCGGTCTCGGTCAGCCCCGTCATGAAGATGATGGGCACGTGGCGCGTGGCGATCTGCGCGCGCAACTGGCGGCAGGTTTCGAAGCCGTCCATGCCCGGCATCACCGCGTCCATCAGGATGATGTCCGGCACCACCTGCGCGCAGCGCTCCAGCGCGGCCGCGCCGCTGTTGGCCACCAGCACTGTGAAGCCCGACTCGTCCAGCGCGTCGTGCAGCACGGCCAGGTTCTCCGGCACGTCGTCCACGATCAGCACCAGGTGGCCGGGACGGTGTTCAAACTGATTCGGCATCATGCTTTTCTCCTTGTTCGATGAACCTCGCCATCGCGTCCAGCTGGAAGCGGGCGGCGTAGCCGCGCATGGCGGCGGTGAATGCTGCGTACTGGGGGCCGAGGCCGGCGATCACGTCGAGTTGGTGGACGATGCCGCGCACATAGCCGAGCTTGAGCTGCGCGCGCAATGGCTCCAGCTGCGCGGCGGGCGGAAAGATCACCGGCGGCGGCGCTGCCGGCTCCTGCGCCACGATCTCGCTGCTGATGCCCTTGGGCCCCGCATGGGTGATCCACTCCAGCTGCAAACGGCGGCCTATCCAGTCCAGCAGTTCGGCCACGTTGACCGGCTTGACGAAGAAGTCCTCCGCCGGGATGCCGGCCGGGTTCTCAAGGCCCTTGTCGTAGGCGTTGGCCGAGACGATGGCGACCGGCACGTCGTACTTGTGTACCTTGCGGATGATGCGGCCCGCTTCCCAGCCGTCCATGCCCGGCATGGCCAGGTCCATCAGGATCAGGTCCGGGCCGAAGGCGGCGTAGTTGTCGACGCAGTCCGCGCCCGACACGGCCTGCGCCATCTCGAAACCCAGCGGTGCCAGGATGTTCACCAGCAGTTCGCGGTCCACGCGCTCGTTGTCCACCACCAGTACCTTGCGGCGCCGGCCCGTGTAGCCGCTGCGCACCAACTCCGGCGTCTCGTCGCTGCGGGCATCGGCATGCACGCGCGGCAGCATCAGCCGGATCTGGAACACGCTGCCGCTGCCCGGTGTGCTGTTCAGGGTCAGGTCGCCGCCCATCAGCTGCGTCAGCATTTTGCTGATCGGCAGGCCGAGGCCGGTGCCCGCTGCGCCCGCGTTGTCGCCCGCGCTGCCGCGCGAGAACGGTTCGAAGATGCGCTCGCGCTCCTCGTCCAAGATGCCCGGGCCGCTGTCCTCCACGTCGAAGGAGGCCATGTCGCGCGCGTAGCGCAGCCGGAACACGATGCCGCCGCGCTCCGTGAACTTGACCGCGTTGCCTAGGATATTGATGAGGATTTGCCCCAGGCGCTTGCGGTCCGCGCGCACCACGCGCGGGAGCTCGCCCGTCAGTTCGTAGCGGAAGCTCAGCCCCTTGCTGCTGGCCTGCTGCTCGAACATGCGCACCAGCTGGCCGATGAAGTCCGGGAATTTCACTTCCTTGATGTCGAAACTGAGCTTGCCGCCTTCGATGCGGGCGATGTCCAGCGTGCCTTCGATCAGCGACAGCAGATGCTCGCCGCTGCCGCGTATCACGCGGATGGCCTGCTGGCGGTGTTCGGGTATCGACGGGTCGTTGTCGAGCAGCTGCGCGTAGCCGAGGATGCTGTTGAGCGGCGTGCGGATTTCGTGGCTGATGCCGGCGATGTAGCGGCTCTTGGCCTGGTTGGCCTGGTCGGCCTGCTTCTTGGCCTGCTGCAGCTGGGCGTCGGTCTGGCTGTGCAGTTCAATCTCGCGCGTCAGCAGGCCGGTTTGCCGGTTCGATTCCTCCTGCGCCACGCGGCGGCTTTCGCTGGTCAGCACCAGCCACCACGCCACGATGCCGCTGGCCAGCAGCAGCGCGCCGAAGATCTTGACGAAGGCCAGCCGCAACTGCGGCAGCATGGTGGAGCCGGCCTCGATCAGCACGCGCTCCTCGTGCACATAGATCAGTCCCAGCAGGCCGCCCAGGAACAGCAGCGTGACCATCATCAGCAGCAGGTAGTGCCCCAGGCCGCTGGTGATGTAGGGCCACATGGATTTGGGCAGCAGCGCCTTCATCGCACCGTCCCACTGCGCCGTGAAGCGCGCATGCGGCTTGCAGACGTCGTTGCAGCGCGCGTCCAGGCAGCAGCACAGGGAGCAGATCGGTCCCTGGTAGGCCGGGCAGTGCGCCATGTCGTCGGACTCGTATTCCCTGGAGCAGATGCAGCACACCTTGCTGGACGCGGAGGCCGGCGCCGGCTGGCGCGCGATATAGTATTTACCCTTGGTGGCGATGGCGATCAGCGGCGAGGCGATGAAGGCGGTGCCCAGCGCGATAAAGGCCGAAAAGGCCTGCGCCTGGCCGCCGAACAGTCCGGCGAAAGCGGCCACCGACAGCGCGGACGCCAGCACCATGGCGCCCACGCCGACAGGGTTGATGTCGTACAGGTAGGCGCGGCGGAACTCGATGCCTTTCGGGCTCAGGCCCAGGGGCTTGTTCACCACCAGGTCCGCCACCACGGCGGTGATCCACGAGATGGCGATGTTGGAATAGAAGCCCAGCACCTGGTCCAGCGCCTGGAACACGTCCAGCTCCATCAGCAGCACCGCGATCAGCGCGTTGAACACGGCCCACACCACGCGGCCCGGGTGGCTGTGCGTGAGCCGCGCGAAGAAATTGGACCACGCCAGCGAACCGGCGTAGGCGTTGGTCATGTTGATCTTCACCTGCGAGATGATGACGAAGCAGGCCGTCACCAGCACGGCGGCGGTGGGGCTGGCGAACACTTGCTGGTAGCCCGCCAGGTACATCTGGTTGGGGTTGATCGCCTGCGCGAAAGACACGCCGCCCTCGATCGCCAGCAGCGCCAGCAGGGCCCCGCCCAGCATCTTGGCGATGCCGAGCAGTATCCAGCCCGGCCCCGCGATCAGCACGCCGAGGTGCCACTGGACGCGGTTCTTCTGCGTCTTCTCCGGCATGAAGCGCAGGAAGTCGACCTGCTCGCCGATCTGCGTGATCAGCGCCACGCCGACGGCGGTGGCGGCGCCGAAGGCCAGCATGTTGAACCGGCCGTTGCCGGGCGACTGGCCCGCGAACTCCCCGAGCTGCGCCAGCAGTTCCGGCTTCTTGGCGATGATGGCGATGAAGGGCAGCACCAGCAGCACCAGCCAGACGGGCTGCGAAATCATCTGGATGCGGCTGATCAAGGTCACGCCGTGCGTCACCAGCGGGATCACCACCAGCGCGCTGACCATATAGCCTATCCACAGCGGCAGGCCGAAATACAGCTCCAGCGCGTAGGCCATGATGGCCGCCTCCAGCGCGAACAGGATGAAGGTGAAGGACGCGTAGACGAAGGAGGAGATGGTCGAGCCGATGTAGCCGAATCCGGCGCCGCGCGTCAGCAGGTCCATGTCGACGCCGTATTTGGCCGCGTAGTAACTGATCGGCAAGCCGGTGAGGAAGATGATCAGGCCGACCGCGAGGATGGCCCAGAAGGCGTTGATGAAACCATAGTTGACGGCGATGGTGCCGCCTATCGCCTCCAGCACCAGGAAGGAGATGGCGCCGAAGGCGGTGTTCGACACGCGGAACACCGACCACTTGCGGAAAGAGCGCGGCGTATAGCGCAGCGCGTAGTCTTCGATGGTTTCGTTGGCCACCCAGGTGTTGTAGTCGCGGCGTATCTTGACGATGCGCAGCGGCGCTTCCTGATCGGCCACGCCCGTTTTTGGTGCAGACACCGGCATTTGACAGTCCCAGGTAGCGTAGTGCCGCTTTAATAAGCAAGATCCAAGCCTGGATGGCGGGTTGCGGCATGCCGGACTACAAGACGCATCTAAACCGAAGTATCTAAACCGTCTCCGTTGGCGCGGTTGGCGCAAATTGGTGCGGAAATGTGGCATGGTAGTTGCATGGAAGTGAGTGTCCGTTTTCCACTTCCCTAAAAGGAAACACCATGCCGCAATCGACCCATACGCAGGACGCGCACATGGCGCTGAGCGCCCGCATTCTCACCGCGAAGGCCATGAAGGATCTGACGTGGGCCCAGCTGGCCCAAGGCACGGGCTTGAGCGTGCCCTATGTGACGGCCGCTTTGCTGGGCCAGCACCCGCTGCCGAAGGAAGCTGCCGCCACCGTGGCCGACCGCCTGGGCATGGACTCGCAAGCGGCCGCGCAGATGCAGACCATCCCGCTGCGCGGCAGCATACCCGGCGGCGTGCCGACCGATCCCACCATCTACCGTTTCTACGAAATGGTGCAGGTCTACGGCACCACGCTGAAGGCGCTGGTGCACGAGCAGTTCGGCGACGGCATCATCAGCGCCATCAACTTCAAGCTCGATATCCAGAAGGTGGACGACCCCGAAGGCGGCTCGCGCGCGGTCATTACGCTGGACGGCAAGTTCCTGCCCTACAAGCCGTTCTGACAACAAAAAAGCCCTGGTCCGTTTCCGGAGCAGGGCTTCTCTGAGTATCTTGGTGGTGATAGGTGGACTTGAACCACCGACCCCAGCATTATGAATGCTGTGCTCTAACCAACTGAGCTATATCACCGAACGGTTGGTGGTGATAGGTGGACTTGAACCACCGACCCCAGCATTATGAATGCTGTGCTCTAACCAACTGAGCTATATCACCGCAACGGCCAGAATTATCGCGTTTCGGGCGCCGAACTGTCAAGCGCAAGCCTGCATTTTTTTGCTATGCTCCTGTTTCGATGCTAAATCCACAACGGGGGACATGTATGGCTACCAACATTTTTGTCAATCTGCCGGTGCGCGACCTGGACAAGTCGGTCGAATTCTTCAAGCGGGTGGGCTATTCCTTCAACGCCCAGTTCACCGACGCCACCGCCGCCTGCATGGTGGTGTCGGACACCATCTACGCCATGCTGCTCACGCATGAGAAGTTCCAGGGCTTCATCAACACCGAGATCTGCGACGCGAAAAAGAGCACCGAGGTGCTGCTTTGCCTGACGGAGGACAGCCGCGCGGGCGTGGATGAGCGGGTGGGCAGGGCGCTGGAGGCGGGCGGCACCGAGCCGCGTTCGCCGCAGGACCACGGCTTCATGTACGGCCGCGCCTACCAGGACCTGGACGGGCACGTATGGGAAGTGGTGTGGATGGACCCGAGCGCGGTGCAGCCGCAGTAGTCAGGCGCCCGCCGCGCGGATCGCGGCCAGCATCGTGCCTGCCGTATCGGGCGCCAGGCAGTCGATCACGACGCGTTCCGGCATCGAGCGCAGCCAGGTCAGCTGGCGTTTGGCCAGCTGGCGGGTGGCGATGATGCCGGTTTCGCGCAGGGTCTTGAAGTCGATGGTGCCGTCCAGGTACTCCCACGCCTGGCGGTAGCCGACGCAGCGCATCGACGGCAGGCCGGGGTGCAGGTCGCCACGGCGGCGCAGCTGTTCCACTTCGGTGATCAGGTCGCCGTCCTCGGTTTCCTCCAGCATCAGGTCGAAGCGGCGCGCGATGCGTTCGTGCAGCACGGCGCGGTCGGATGGCTCCAGCGCGAACGACAGCAGGTCGAAGGGCAGCTCGGTCTGTTCGCGCAGCGCGAGCAGCTCGGACATCGGCTTGCCGCTCAGCGCGATGATCTCGAGCGCGCGCTGGATGCGCTGGGCGTCGTTCGGCGCCAGGCGGGCGGCGGTGGCGGGGTCTTGCTGCGCCAGGCGCGCGTGCATCGCCGGCCAGCCGTCGCGCGCGGCCTGTTCTTCCAGTTCGGCGCGCAGCACCGGGTCGGCGCCGGGCAGGTCGTCCAGGCCGTCGGCCAGTCCTTTGAAGTACAGCATGGTGCCGCCGACCAGCAGCGGCAGCTTGCCGCGCGCGACGATCTCGTCGACCAGGCGCAGCGTATCGGCGCGGAATTGCGCCACCGAGTAGGAGTCGAGCGGATCGAGGATGTCGATCAGGTGGTGGGGCGCGGCGGCGCGTTCCTCGCGCGTGGGCTTGGCGGTGCCGATGTCCATGCCGCGATACACCAGCGCCGAATCGACGGAGATGATTTCGGACGGGATCTGCTGCGCGATGGCCAGCGCGGCGGCGGTCTTGCCGCTGGCGGTGGGGCCCATGATGGCCACGGCCAGCGGTTTCGCTCTTGCTAGGGATGCTTGTTGCGTCATGTTGCTTTCGGGGCTGGCTTGGTTCAGGCTTGCTTAAGTCGGTGCTTGCGTCAGATCACTGGCCGCGCAGGAACAGCTTGTCGAGTGCGTTGATTTCAACCTGGACCCAGGTCGGGCGGCCATGGTTGCACTGGTCGGCGCGCTCGGTGCTTTCCATCTGGCGCAGCAGCGCGTTCATCTCCTGCACCGACAGGATGCGGTTGGCGCGCACGGCGGTGTGGCAGGCCAGGGTGCCGAGCAGTTCGTTCCTGCGCTCGATCAGCACGCGCGAGCCGCCGAATTCGCGCACGTCGCGCAGCACGTCGCGCGCCAGCGTTTGCGCGTCGGCGTTCTTCAGCAGCGCGGGCACGGTGCGCACCGCCAGCGTGGTCGGCGACAGCGCGGCGATGTCGAAGCCGAGCGACTGCAGCGTTTCCTGGTGTTCCTGCGCGGTGCCCACCTCCACCGGGTCGGCGTAGAAGGTGACGGGGATCAGCAACTGCTGTACCTGCATGTCCTGGCCGGACACTTGCGCGTCGAGCGCGTTCTTCAACTGCTCGTACAGAATGCGCTCGTGCGCGGCGTGCATGTCCACCAGCACCAGGCCTTTGCTGTTCTGCGCCATGATGTAGATGCCGTGCAGCTGGGCCAGGGCGAAACCGAGCGGGAACTCCTCTGCGGCCAGCGCGGCGGAGGAGGCGGTGTAGGGCGTAGCTTGCGGCAGGGCGTAACCCGAGCCGGCAGCACCGGGCATGCCGCGGGTGCCGTTGCCGCCTTCGGCAGCGCCGGGCAGGTTGCCCGCAGCGCCATAGCCGGCGGCGCCGTCTTCGACGCCGTAGCTGGCGCGCGCGCCGAAGGCGGTGCCGCCGCCGAACAGGGCGCCGTAGCGTTCCGTGCTCTGCGCCACGCCGCCGTTTGTGCCGGCCGCGTCGCCGAACTGGCGCTGCGGCTGGCCGAAAGGCGAGGCTGAGAAGGTCGGCTGGTAGTCGGGATTGAGGATGGAGCCGAACGAGGTCTGCTCCTGCGGACGCCAGCCTGGCGTGGTCGCGTTCAGGCCGTCGGCGGCGGGCAGCGGCGAAGGCACGCTGCCGTGCGCGGTGGCCGAGGTCTGCGCCAGCGCGCGCTGCACCGCGTGGAACACGAACTGGTGCACCGCGCGGCTGTCGCGGAAGCGCACTTCGATTTTCGACGGGTGCACGTTGACGTCCACCAGCGCCGGATCCAGGTCGAGCGCCAGCACGTAGGACGGGAAACGGTCGCCGTGCAGCACGTCCTCGTAGGCCGCGCGCACCGCGTGCATGAGCACCTTGTCGCGCACGAAGCGGCCGTTCACGTAGAAGAACTGGCCGTCGGCGCGCGCCTTGGACGCGGTGGGCAGGCCGGCGTAGCCGTGGATGCGCAGCGGGCCGGCGTGTTCGTCGATGGACAGGCGGGCGGTGGCGAAGTTCTCGCCCAGGATCTGCGCGCTGCGCTTGGCCATTTCGCCCACCATCCAGTGGTCCACGGTGCGGCCGTTGTGCGACAGCGAGAACGCCACATCCGGCCGCGCCAGCGCGATGCGGCGCACCACTTCGGCGCAGTGGCCGAATTCGGTCTGCTCGGACTTCAGGAATTTGCGGCGCGCGGGCGTGTTGAAATACAGGTCGCGCACATCGACGGTGGTGCCGTGCGCGCCGGACGATGGGGTGACGGTGCCGTTGTGCGAGCCGGTGAGTTCCCAGGCGTGGGCCGCGTCGGCGGTGCGCGAGGTCAGCGTGACGGCCGCCACGGAGGCGATCGACGCCAGCGCTTCGCCCCGGAAGCCGAGCGTGCCGACGTTCTCCAGGTCGTCCAGCGAGGCGATCTTGGAGGTGGCGTGGCGCGCCAGGGCCAGCGGCATCTGTTCGGGCGCGATGCCGCGTCCATTGTCGGTGATGGCGATGCGTTTGACGCCGCCTTCCTCCAGCCGCACGGTGATCTGGGAGGAGCCAGCGTCGAGCGCGTTCTCCAGCAATTCCTTGACCACGGCCGACGGCCGCTCCACCACCTCGCCGGCGGCGATCTGGGAAATCAACTGGTCGGGCAGGGCCTGGATGGGACGGAAGGGGGCGGGAGCGTTCATCCCGTGATTATAAAACACCAGGGGGAGGGCGACTGTCGTTCCCGCGAAAAGCGGGAATCCATACACAGTATCTCCGGCAGGCGAAGTATGGATTCCCGCGTGCGCGGGAATGCCACGGCTGGAACAATTACACGGTATCTTCGGCAGGGGAAGTATGGATTCCCGCCTGCGCGGGAATGATACGGCTGTGCTTACTTGCCTTGCTCGCGCACGGGGATGGTGACATTGCACAGCTCGATGTAGCCGGCCGGGACCTTGGTCCAGGGGCCGCCGCGGTTGCGCTGGGCTTCGGCCACGGCCTTGAAGCTGGCAGAGTCGGTGCGCATCACTTCGAGCTTGCTGCGCTCGGCTTCGGGCACGTCGGCCGCCAGCCGCACGGCCTTGATCGGCACTTGCTGCCCGGGCTGCTCGTAGAAACCAAGCGGACCGGTGCCGCGCGGCAGCGACGACAGCAGCGGCATGCCGGACACCACGCGCCCGACCACCGTGATGTTGCGGTCCAGATGGCGCGGCGCGTGGCCGGTGACGGCGTACAGCGAGCTGCCGTTGGCGCTGTCGCTGTCGACGTCGCGGCCCACGCCGACCATGCCGTAGCAGTGCGCCAGCCAGGCGCGGCCGGTTTTCGGGTCGCGCGCGGACGGGAAACCGTTCGAATGGCCGACCTGGGCGGCGTAGCCGTCGCGGTCCGGCAGCGGCGTGAAATGTTTGTCGTTCGACATCGGCATAGTGAACTCGCCGGCCAGCCTGGCCTTGGCCGTTTTCAGCGGGCGCGGGTTTTTCTCGTCCGGGTCGCCCCACTGGGCCACGTAGTTGTCGTGCGATCGCAGCACGGCCAGGCCGTCGAAATAGCCTTCGCGCACCAGGGCGCGGATGTTGGCGGCGTGCGCGGGCGCGAAGGCGGGCGCCAGCTCGATCACCACGCGTCCGCCCGGCAGCTCCATGTACAGCGTGTGCTCCGGGTCCAGCGGGCGCCATTCGGCAGGCTTGGACGCGTTGACGGCGTCGGCCGCGGCCGGTCGCGGCGGATTCACCGGCTCGGCTGCCTGGACCGGCTGGGCCAGCAGGACGGCGCAGAGGGCGGTGGCCAGGGCCGGGATCGCCGGCCTTTTCCTCAATACTTGGTCAGCATGCATCCATGGTCTCCTTGTTATGGGTGCGGGAATTGTAATGCCGGCAAACGTCCCCATACTGCAGGGTGGCAAAATTAATCGTGACTACGATCTTGCACCGCTCAGTGTGGTGTATGATTCCGGCGCTACCTTTTGGGATTTTTATGGATTTCGTGCAATTACTAGACATGCTGATGCATGTCGACAAGGCGCTGGACACCTTGATCGCCCAATACGGGCTTTGGGTCTACGCCGTGCTGTTTTTCATTATCTTTAGTGAAACCGGCCTGGTGGTGCTGTTCTTTTTCCCGGGCGACACGCTGCTGTTCATTGCCGGCGCGCTGTGCGCTAATGGCCAGATGAATTTGCCGATGCTGATCGCGCTGCTCATCACCGCTGCCGTCACCGGCAATACCGTCAACTACTGGATAGGCGAGGCCATCGGGCAACGGGTGTTTACCCATGACTACCGCTGGCTCAACAAGGAAGCGCTGCACCGTACCCACGACTTCTTCGAAAAGCACGGCGGCAAGACCATCATCCTGGCCCGTTTCATTCCCGTGGTGCGCACCTTCGCTCCCTTCGTGGCCGGCGTGTCGGACATGACCTTCAGCCGTTTCCAGCTATACAACGTTACCGGCGCCGTGGCCTGGGTGGTATCGCTGACCGTGGGCGGCTATTTGTTCGGCAATATGCCGCTGGTGCGCGACCATTTGACCACCATCGTCATGATAGGCGTCGGCGTGGCCATCGTGCCGCTGGCGCTGGGCGGCGCCTGGAAGCTGGGCCGCCGCGTGCTGGGCCGCTGACCCGCATTGCAACAAACGCCGCGGCGCCCTGCCGCGGCTGATTTTCCGCCCGCACAGCTCAAGTTTTACCCCTGTGCAACCGTTAAACCAGGTATGCATTTCTCATTCCTGGATTCCCATGCGTAACCTGATCGCCCTGACTGCCTGCTGCTTCGCCATCGCGGCGGCGGGCGCCGCCAACGATCCGCCGCCCTACGCGCCGCCCAAATCGGCCGCGCTGAAGACCAATATCGAAAACATCCGGCCGTCCAATCCGGCGCCGCTCGGCGGCGCCAGCACGTCCGTCGTCAAAGGCTTGCCCAAGATCAGCCCCAGGGCGCCGGCGGCGCCGCGCCTGAGCGAGCGCGAACGCGAAGAGCAGGCCGAGGCGGAACTGTCGGCCAAGATCGCCGCGCGCCTGGCCGAGATGCGCGCCAACCAGGCCGTGCGCGCCGCCGCCGCCGCGAAGGCGAAAAAGGAGGCCGCCATCAAGGCCGCCAAGGCCGCCGCTGCGCCGCCGCCGCGCGCCAACGGCACGCACTGGGGCTACGAGGGTGAACTCGGCCCGGCCAACTGGAGCAAGATCAATTCGGACTGGGCCAAGTGCAGCACCGGCAACCGCCAGTCGCCGATCGATATCCGCGACGGCATGAAGGTCGACCTGGAGCAGATCGCCTTCGACTACCATCCGTCCTCGTTCAGCGTGCAGGACAACGGCCACACGGTGCAGGTGACCATGGGCGGAGGCAATTTCCTCAACGTCGGCAACCGCATGTATGAGCTGGTGCAGTTCCATTTCCACCGGCCGTCGGAAGAGCGCATCAACGGCAGGGGCTTCGAGATGGTGGTGCACCTGGTGCACAAGGACGGCGAGGGCCGCCTGGCGGTCCTGGCGCTGCTGCTCGAACGCGGCAAGCCGCAGCCGGCGATCCAGACCGTGTGGAACAACCTGCCGCTGGAGAAGGGCGACGTGATGTCGCCGTCCATCGTGCTCGATCCGAACGACCTGCTGCCGCAGCGGCGCGACTACTTCACCTTCATGGGCTCGCTGACCACGCCGCCGTGCACCGAGAACGTGCTGTGGCTGGTGATGAAGGAACCGGTGCAAGCTTCGCCGGCGCAGATGGCCTTGTTCAGCCGCCTGTACCCGCTCAATTCGCGCCCGGTGCAGCCGGCGTCGGGCCGCATCGTCAAGGAATCCATGTAGGGCGGGCTAGCGGCGTAGCCGCGTAAGCCGCCAAGCGCCGACTGTCTGCAAACAATGGCGCGTTACGCAGCGTTGCTGCTCTTGAGTCACTCCGGCAGGAGTGACGTTCGTACGATGCGCCCGTTTTGGCGGCTTACGCGGGCGAAGCCCGCTATCCCGCGCTACGTAGCCGTGATGCTGTGCTGGCCGGTCCATTCGGCGCCGGCCGCTAGCACCTGCTTGTTCACGCGCGCCGGTTCGATGCACAGGAACTGGCGCCACTCGTGGTCGGCCATGTCGGCCAGCTTGGCCGCGCCTTCCGCGCCAGGGTTCCACACCACCCATTCCGTAAAGCCTTGCTGCTCCAGCTGCAGCGTGCTGTCGGCCGTGCGTAGTTCCAGCGCCGGCGGCGCGGCGTAGATGTTGTCCAGCGCCGGGCCGAATGCAATCTCGCCCTGCTCCAGGCCGTGCAGCGAACTGCGCTCGAAATCGCCCGCCGCGTAGTAGGTGTGCAGCGCGCAGGCGAAGCTGAAGTCCTCCGCGCCGCTGTTGCGCACCTTGAAGCGCATGTGCAGCGTGTCGCCCCGCAGCGTGAAACGCAGGCGCAGCGCGAAGGCGTGCGGCCAGCCTTGCGCCAGTTGCGCGGGCACGTCGTCCTGCGTCAGTTCGAATTCTGCGTGGACCCCGTCCGCGTCCGGGCCGTGTTCTCCCAGGCGCCAGTTCGACAGGCGCGCCACGCCGTGGCGCTGGCCGTCGCCGCGCGTGGAGAATTGCGGGAAGATCACCGGCACGCCGCCCCGGATGGCCGCGCTGCCGTCCATCGGCGAGCGCGCGCTCAGGAACAGCCGCTCCTTGCCGTCGGCCGTTTTCCACGACAGCAGGTGCGCGCCGTACAGCGCCACGACGGCCTGGGCGCCGTCGGGCGCGGTGATGCTGACAGCCGGCAGGTCGCCGTGGGTCGTGCTGCGTATCATTGCTCTTCCTTGATCAGGGGGGAATCAGGTTAGCCGGCTCTTGGCGAGCGGCGGATTTTTCGCGAAGTACTGGCGGATGCCTTTGACGACGGCGTCCGCCAGCTTGTCCTGGTAGTCGTTGTCCTTCAGCTTGGCCTCTTCCTCCGGGTTGGAGATGAAGGCGGTCTCGATCAGGATGGACGGGATGTCGGGCGCCTTGAGCACCGCGAAGCCGGCCTGTTCAACCGAACCTTTGTGCAGGCGGTTGATGCCGCCGATTTCGCCCAGCACGGCCTTGCCCAGCTTCAGGCTGTCGTTGATCTGCGCCGTGGTCGAGAGGTCGAACAGCACGCTGGCGAGCTGCTTGTCGTGGCCCTGCACGTTGACGCCGCCGATGTTGTCCGCTTCGTTTTCCTTGTTGGCCAGCCAGCGCGCGGCGCTGGAGCTGGCGCCTTTTTCCGACAGCACGAACACCGAGGAGCCGCGCGCGGAGGCCTGCACGAAGGCGTCGGCGTGGATGGAGACGAACAGGTCGGCCTGCACCTTGCGCGCCTTTTCCACGCGGTTGCCGAGCGGGACGAAATAGTCGCCGTCGCGCGTGAGCATCACGCGGATGTTGGGGTGTTGCTCCAGCTTGCTCTTCAGGCGCTTGGCGATGGCGAGCACGATGTCCTTCTCGCGCGAACCGCTGGCGCCGGTGGCGCCGGGATCCTCGCCGCCGTGGCCCGGGTCGAGCGCGATGGTGATCATGCGCGCAACTTTTTGGCCTTGCAGCGGCCTGGCTTGCGGCAGCGGCTCTTTGTGTTCGGCTTTTTGCTCGGACTGGGCTGCGGCGATGTCGGTCTTGCCAGCGGCGGCTTCGGCCTTCGCCTCGGCCTTGATTTCAGCGCGCGCTTCCGCTTTCGCCTGCGCTTCCAGGGTCGCCTGCGCGGCTTGCGCGGCGCTGCCGGGCGGGGCCTGCGCAGGCACGCCCGGCAGGCTGGCTGCCGGCGGTGCGCCCGCAGCGTCGGCCGTGGCCGTGCCGGTCTGTACTCCGCTGAAGTCGCCTTTTTCTATCATGGCCGCGATCGGATCGACCGCGTTCACCGGATACAGGTCGAAGATCAGGCGGTGCTTGTACTGGCCGGCGGGCGGCAGCGTGAACACTTGCGGCGTGACCTGTTCCTTCAGGTCGAACACCAGCCGCACCACGTTGGGCCGGTTCTGGCCCACGCGCACCTGGCGGATGTAGGGATCGTTCGACTGGATCTTGGCGACCAGTGTTTTCAGCGTGGGATTGAGCTCCAGGCCCTCGATGTCCACCACCAGGCGCTCCGGATCCTTGACGATGAAGTGGGTGGCCTTGAGGTTGGAATCGTTCTCCAGCGTGACGCGGGTGTAGTCGGCGGCGGGCCAGACGCGCACCGCCAGGATCTGCGCGGCGCGCGCCGACAGCGGCGCCAGCACGGACAGCAGCAGCGCGCCGCCGGCCCGCAGGACCGTGCGCCGGTGGCGGGACTTCACAGCTGGGAGGCGAATTTGAGGCGTTGCAGGCATGACATACCTAAAGCGGAGGACGCTTGCAATTCTACATCACGTCCTTCGCCGGCCACAGTCAAGAATATATGCAGGTCCGGCGGCGGCAGCACGGGGTCGGCCTTTTCCGGCCACTCGACGATGCACACGTTCTCGCCGTTGAAGTCCTCGCGGAAGCCGGCGTCGAGGAATTCCTCGGGGCTGCTCATGCGGTACAAGTCGAAATGGATCACGTTCACGTCGCGCCCGGCGATCTTCACCAGGTAGGGTTCGGACAGCGTGTAGGTCGGGCTTTTGACATGGCCGGCGTGGCCGGCCGCGTGCAGCAGCGCGCGGGTGAGGGCGGTTTTGCCCGCGCCCAGGTCGCCGTGCAGATAGATCGCCATGCCCGGCGCGATGGCGCGCGACAGCGCCGCGCCCAGGGCGGCGGTGCCGGCTTCGTCGTGGAGGTGGGATGTAAAGTGCTGCATCGAATAAAATGTGGGCTGTGAGTTGTATAAGTTGCTTAACGCTGCATTGTAAAGCCGATGTCCCCTGCCGATCTCAATTTAGATGAACTGGTCCGTTCCATCAAGGCATGGGGCACCGAGCTGGGCTTCGCCGAAGTGCGCGTGGCCGACATCGACCTGTCCGCCGCCGAAGCGGGACTGCAAGCCTGGCTGGACGCGGGCATGCACGGTGAAATGGATTATATGGCAACACACGGCATGAAGCGCGCGCGCCCGGACGAACTGGTGCCCGGCACGGTGCGCGTGATCACCGCACGCATGAACTACCTGCCCGCGGCCTTGGGCGAGGACTGGCGCGAGCGGGAGGCCGCGCGCATTGCCGATCCGGCCGCCGCCGTGATCTCGGTCTATGCGCGCGGGCGGGATTACCACAAGGTGCTGCGCGCGCGGCTGCAGCAGCTGGCCGACCGCATCAAGGGCGCCATCGGCGAATTCGGTTACCGTGTGTTTACCGATTCGGCGCCGGTGATGGAGCTGCCGCTGGCCGAAAAGTCCGGCCTGGGCTGGCGCGGCAAGCACACCTTGCTGATCAACCGCAGCGCCGGCTCGATGTTCTTCATGGGCGAGATCCTGGTCGACCTGCCGCTGCCGGTCGACGATGCGACCGGTGCGCATTGCGGCCAGTGCAGCGCCTGCATCACCGCCTGCCCGACGCAAGCCATCCTCGGCCCCGGCCGGCTGGACGCGCGCCGCTGCATCTCCTACCTGACCATCGAGTTGAAGGGCGCGATCCCGGAAGAAATGCGGCCCCTGATCGGCAACCGCGTCTACGGCTGCGACGATTGCCAGACCGCCTGCCCGTGGAACAAGTTCGCCCAGCGCGCCACGCTGCCGGACTTCGACGAGCGGCACGGCCTGGGCGGCGCGGGCATGGTGGAACTGTTCGGCTGGAGCGAGGACGAGTTCAACCGCAAGATGGAAGGCAGCCCGATCCGCCGCATCGGCCACGAGCGCTGGCTGCGCAACATCGCGGTCGGCCTGGGCAACGCGGCCGCCGCCGGCCTGCGCGGCGATCCGGCCATCGTCGCCGCGCTGCACGCGCGCCGCGCGCATCCGTCGGAACTGGTGCGCGAGCATGTCGAGTGGGCGCTGGCGCTGCATTGTTGAATACATAGACCGGCGCGGTGCCGCAGAACAAAGGCGTCATTCCCGCGCAGGCGGGAATCCATGCGTCGGCGGCGGATCGGCAAGCGGGATTGCCGCCTGCGCGGGAACGACGGTGTTTCGCTATTTCAGCAGGCCAGCCAGCTCGACGGCGGTTTTGACTTGCATCTTGTCGAAGATGTGGGCGCGGTGGACTTCGACCGTGCGCATGCTGATGCCGAGCTGGTCGGCCACGACCTTGTTCATCTTGCCGGCCAGGATCAGGTCCAGCACTTCGCGCTCGCGCAGCGACAGCGTCGCCAGGCGCGCGTGGATCGCCGCCGAGGCGCTGGCCTGGCGCGAGTTGGCCAGGCCTTCCTGCACCCGGTCCATCAGCTGGTTGTCGTTGAAGGGTTTCTCGAAAAAGTCGAAGGCGCCGCGTTTGAGCGTGTCGACCGCCATCGGCACGTCGCCGTGGCCGGTCAGGAAGATCACCGGCAGGCGCTGCGTCAGGCCGCGCGCGGCCAGCTGGTCGAACACGGCCACGCCGCTGATGTCGGGCATGCGCACGTCGAGCAGCACGCAGTCGCCCTGGGCGTCGAATTCGCCGCGCTCGGTCCATGCCAGGAACTCGGCCGCGCTGGCGTAGGCGGTCGCGGCGATCGCGCGCGAGGAAGCCAGCCAGGAAAGCGAGTCGCGTACCACCGCTTCGTCGTCCACGATATGCAGCATGTTGTCAGTCCTTTCAGGGCGCGCCGGCGGCGGCCGGCAGCGTGAATGCGAAGATGGTGCCACCGGCCGGATTGGCCTGGTGGATCAGGGTGCCGCCATGGAATTCTATCGCGGTGCGGCAAATGCTCAAACCCATGCCCATGCCTTCGGCCTTGGTCGAGAAGAAGGGCGCGAACAGGCGCGCGGCGACGTCGTCCGGTATGCCGTGGCCGTGGTCGATCACTTCCACCGTCACCTGCGACAGCGCGGCGTCGTAGCTGGCCTCGACCCGCAGCAGGCGCTGCGCGGGCGGCACCTGGGCCATCGCCTCGATGCCGTTGCGCGTCAGGTTCAGCAGCACCTGTTCTATCATCACGCGGTCGGCCAGCACCGGCGGCAGCGTGGGCGGGATGCTCAGCTGCAGCGACACATAGCTTTGCCGCGCCTGCAGGTCGATCAGCGCCTCGATGCCGTCGAGCAGCGACTGCACCGCCACTTCTTGCCGCTCGGGGTCGCGTTTCTTGACGAATTCATGCACGCTGCGGATGATCTGGCCCGCCCGCTGGGCCTGCGCGCCGGCCTGCTGCAGCGCCGGCCTCAGCATGCCGCAATCGAGCGCCTCGCCCGAGCCCTCGGCGCGCGCCAGCACGTTCAGCGCGCCGGTGGTGTAGCTGGAGATGGCCGCCAGCGGCTGGTTCAGTTCGTGCGCCAGCATCGACGCCAGCTCGCCCATGGTGGCCAGGCGCGCGCTGGTCTGCAGCTTTTCCTCCTGCTGCCGGTTCAGTTCCTCGATCCGCTTGCGGTCCGAGATGTCGAGGATGGAGCCCATCCAGCCGGTCTGCTTGCCGACGCTGTCGACCAGCGGCGCCTCGAAGATCAGCACCGGCACCCGCTCGCCGGTGGAGCGCTGGAAGATGGTTTCGAACTGCGGCGTGACGTTGCCGGCCAACACGCCGGCGAAGCGGTGCTGGTATTCGGTCATCGCTTCCGGCGCCCAGTAGGGCATGGGCGGCAGCTTGCCGATCAGCTCCTCCGGCGGGTAGCCGACGATCTGGCAGAAGGCCGGGTTGACATAGGTGACGCGGCCCTCCAGGTCGCGCGCGCGCAAGCCGGTCACCAGCGAGTTCTCCATCGCGGTGCGGAACGACATCTGCTGACGCAGCGCGCCCTCGGCCGCCAGCCGGCGCGAAATGTGGCCCCACAGCGCCAGCAGGCTCCACAGCAGCGCCAGCGACAGCGCGATCACCGAGCCGACCAGCAGGTTGGGCAGCAGGCGCGGCTCGCTTTTCACGCTGTCGGTGACCAGGGTGATGGAGGCGCCGGGCAGGTCCAGCGCCCGCTTGTGGGTATAGACCCCGTGGCCTGGGCCGGCGGCGGTGCGCCGCGCCAGCACCTTGTCGTCGCGGTCGAGCAGGGTGATCTGGTTGTCCTGGGCAAACCACCACGGCACCATCTCTTCCAGGATGGTGCCGGCCTGGTAGCGCGCCACCAGGCTGCCCAGGTAGTCGCCGCCCTTGAACAGGGGGTAGTGGAAGTCGAAAGTGGCGCCGCCCGCCTCGCCGAGCTGGGGCTGGCTGTACACCGGGCGGTGCGTGCGGCGCGCCTGGTCGGCGGCGGCCAGCGAGGCCGCGCTCAGGCCGGAGTCGCGCTGGGGCGAGGCGTCGCTGCTGGCGACCACCTTGCCGTCGGCGGCCAGCCACATCGCGCGCCGCACCTCGTGGCCGTTCTGCAGCATGCGCAGCAGCCGCGCGTGCACCTGTTCGGGCGACAAGTGGCCGAAGGCGATCTCGCCGGCCAGGCTGCGCAGGCTCTCCTCGTGGCGGCCGAGCTGGAAGCGGATGGTCTGTTCCACCCACAGCGTGTCGGCGATCAGCTGCTCCTGGCGTTCGCTGCTCTCCATCTGGCGCGCCTGCCACGGCAGCCAGATCAGCACGGCCAGGAAGAACAGCACCAGCACCACCGGCAGCAGCCAGCGCACCGGGTTGGTGAAGTGCTGGCGCGGCGGCTTGGCGGTCGGTGTAGTCATGGGCGGAGCATAAGCTTTGGCGGAGACGGGACTATTGTGGTTTTCCACAATAGCGGGGTATCGTACAACTGTTCCAAACTGCTAGCGTAGGCATAATCGTAGGCAATAATAATGTACTTTAACCATGAGCGGAGACCTCACATGAAATTGAAAGTCATTCTGACCGCGCTGTGCGCGGCCGCCAGCTTCAGCGCCTTCGCGCAAGCCCCCATCGTCATCAAGTTCAGCCACGTAGTCGCCACCGACACGCCGAAGGGCCAGGCGGCGGAACGCTTCAAGCAGCTGGCCGAGAAAGCCACCAATGGCCGCGTGAAGGTTGAACTGTACCCGAACAGCCAGCTGTACAAGGACAAGGAAGAGCTGGAAGCGCTGCAGCTGGGCGCCGTGCAGATGCTGGCGCCGTCGCTGGCCAAGTTCGGTCCGCTGGGCGTGAAGGAATTCGAGGCCTTCGACCTGCCGTATATCTTCCCGACCAAGACCGCGCTGTACAACGTGACCGAAGGTCCGATCGGCAAGGGCTTGCTGAAGAAGCTGGAAAGCAAGGGCATCACCGGCCTGGCCTACTGGGACAACGGCTTCAAGGTGATGTCGGCCAACAAGCCGCTGCGCGCCCCGGCCGACTTCAAGGGCCTGAAAATGCGCATCCAGTCGTCCAAGGTGCTGGACGCGCAGATGCGCACGCTGGGCGCCAACCCGCAGGTGCTGGCCTTCTCCGAGGTGTACCAGGCGCTGCAGACCGGCGTGGTGGACGGCACCGAGAACCCGCCGTCGAATATGTACACGCAGAAGATGCATGAGGTGCAGAAGCATGTGACCGTGTCCAACCACGGCTACCTGGGCTATGCCGTCATCGTCAACAAGAAGTTCTGGGACGGCCTGCCGGCCGACATCCGCACGTCGCTGGAAACGGCGATGCGCGACGCCACCACGTTCGAGAAAGCCATCGCCCAGCGCGACAACGACCTGGCCATGGACGCCATCAAGAAGTCCGGCAAGACCGAGATCTACACCCTGAGCGCCAAAGAGCAAGCCGATTGGCGCAAGGTGCTGCTGCCGGTCCAGAAGGACATGGAAGGCCGCATCGGCAAGGATCTGATCCAGGCCATCAACAAAGAAGCCGCGAAGTAAGCCGGCGCTGCTAGCATGTCCTGAGCGGGGCGGCGTCCTGCCGCCCCGCGCTCCCATTCCTCTTTCTCTGGAAAGAATTCAACCATGAAATTCCTGGACCACCTGGAAGAATGGCTGATCGCGACCCTGATGGGTCTGGCCACAGTCATCATCTTCATAGCGGTCGTGCACCGCTATCTGGCAGGCCTGCCCATCCCCGGCCTGCAGGACGCCCTGATTCAACTCAACACCAGCTGGGCGCAAGAGCTGTGCATCTACATGTTCGTGTGGATGGCCAAGTTCGGCGCCGCCTACGGCGTGCGCACCGGCATCCACGTCGGCGTCGACGTCATCATCAACCGCATGAACCCGGCCTGGCGCAACAAGTTCGTCGTGTTCGGCCTGCTGGCCGGCGCGCTGTTTACCGGCATCGTGGGCACCCTGGGCGCCTCCTTCGTGTGGGAAATCGGCCACACCGACCAGACCTCGGCCGACCTGGAAGTGCCGATGTGGCTGGTCTACCTGGCCGTGCCGCTGGGTTCCTACCTGATGTGCTTCCGCTTCCTGCAAGTGACGGTGGCCTTCCTGCGCACCGGCCATCTGCCGAAACACGACCATTCGCACGTCGAAGGCCTGGAAGACGAACTGAAGGCTGAAGAAAAAGGAGCCCAAGCATGAACGCCATGATCATTTTCGTGCTGCTGCTGACCTTGATGTTGACCGGCATGCCGATCTCCATCTCGCTCGGCCTGACAGTGCTGACCTTCCTGTTCACCATGACGGACGTGCCGATCGAATCGGTGGCCCTGAAGCTGTTCACCGGCATCGAGAAGTTCGAGATCATGGCGATCCCCTTCTTCATCCTGGCGGGCAACTTCCTGACACACGGAGGGGTGGCGCGGCGCATGATCAACTTCGCCAGTTCCATGGTCGGCCACTGGCACGGTGGCCTGGCCCTGGCCGGCGTGCTGGCCTGCGCGCTGTTCGCGGCCGTGTCCGGCTCCTCGCCGGCCACCGTGGTGGCGATCGGCTCCATCATCCTGCCGGCCATGGTGCGCCAGGGCTATCCGAAAGGCTTCGGCGCCGGCGTCATCACCACTTCCGGCGCGCTGGGCATCCTGATCCCGCCGTCCATCGTGATGGTGATGTACTCGGTGACCACCAACACCTCGGTGGGCAAGCTGTTCATGGCCGGCGTGGTGCCGGGCATCATGCTGGCCTTCCTGCTGGGCGTGACCACCTGGTTCCTGGCGCGCAAGAACAACTACCCGCGCATGCCCAAGGCCAGCTGGGGCGAGCGCTGGGCCACCTTCCGCAAGAGCGCCTGGGGCCTGCTGCTGATCGTCATCGTGATGGGCGGCATCTACAGCGGCGCCTTCACCCCGACCGAGGCGGCCGCCATGGCAGCCGTGTACGCCTTCGTGATCGCCGTCTTCGTCTACAAGGACCTGAAGCTCAAGCAGGTGGCCAAGGTGCTGCTGGACTCGGCGGCCATGTCGGCCATGCTGCTCTACATCATCACCAACGCGGTGCTGTTCTCCTTCCTGATGACCAGCGAAAACATCCCGCAGGCGATGGCGGAATGGATCACCGGCCAGGGCCTGGGCGTGATCAGCTTCCTGCTGGTGGTCAACGTCCTGCTGCTGCTGGCCGGCAACGTGATGGAACCGTCGTCGATCGTGCTGATCATGGCGCCCATCCTGTTCCCGGTGGCGATGAAGCTGGGCATCGATCCTGTCCATTTCGGCATCCTGATCGTTGTCAACATGGAAGTGGGGATGTGCCACCCGCCGGTCGGCCTGAACCTCTACGTGGCTTCGGGTATCACCAAAATGGGGATTACCGAACTGACCATCGCGGTCTGGCCATGGCTGCTCACCATGCTCGGTTTCCTGGTCGTGGTGACTTACGTACCACAGATTTCCTTGTGGCTGCCTAACTTGATTTACTCCTAAACTAAATATTTTCTTGCCACAAAAAAATGAGCAAAAACGTTTTTGGATCAGTTATGATTGCTTCGCTCCAGAGGCAAACAGAACGAATAACGATATGCGCTCGGGTAGCAAGAAGACAGAATTAGTGGGGAGAAGTCGATAAGAAACGGTATTGGATACCGCATAAACATTGAGGAGACACACGGTTCACAGTATGTCGTTGGAAGATCGCCGCAGGCCGCCACAAGCGTGCTACGGCGGCGCCAAACGGCCGGTTCCGTGAAAGCATGATTGAAAGCGCACTGTTGCAGTGCGCTTTTTTTTTGCCCGCCCCGTTTTGGTGGTGTAGTATGAATACCACATATTCACAAAATCGCGTGATGAAAATACAACAGAGTAGTGATTTGTTCAACGCCGTCGTCGCCACACCCTTCGGCGCGCTGGGCATCCGCACCGGCGGCGCGCTGGTGACGCAGATGGTCTACCTGCCGCCGCATTACGCCGAGAAGGATGCGCAGGACGCGGTGGCCGCGCTGGCGGCCGAGCAGGTGCTGCGCTACTGCGCCGACGCCGACTTCCCCTTCCAGCTGCCGCTGGCGGCCGTCGGCAGCGCATTCCAGCGCCGCGTGTGGGGCGCCATCAACAGCATTCCGCGCGGCCAGGTGCGCACCTACGGCGAGCTGGCCAAATTCCTGGAGTCGGCGCCGCGCGCGGTCGGCCAGGCCTGCGGCGCCAACTGGTATCCGCTGGCGGTGCCCTGCCACCGCGTGACGGGCGCCAACGGCCTGGGCGGCTTCGCCAACCACGACGACGCCAACGGCTTTCACCTCAACGTCAAGCGCTGGCTGCTGGCGCACGAAGGACATAGCGAATACGCATGGCAGCAGACAACCTTGCTCTGATCGACGACTTCTGCGACGCGCTGTGGCTGGAGGACGGCCTGGCGAAGAACTCGCTGGATGCCTACCGGCGCGACCTGCGCGCTTTCGCGCGCTGGCTGGAGCTGGCGCGGCCGGCCGTGGCCGGGCTGCACGCGGTGGCCGCGCACGATATCGACGCCTATTTCAGCGCGCGCCACACGGACACCAAGGCCAGCACGGCCAACCGCCGCCTGTCGGTGCTGAAGCGCTACTACCAGTACGCGCTGCGCCAGAAGCTGGTGGCGGCCGACCCCTGCCTGAAGAAGGAGGGCGCCAAGCAGGCCTTGCGCTTCGTCCACACCTTGAGCGAGGCGCAGGTGGAGGCGCTGCTGGCCGCGCCCGACGTGCGCACGGCGCTGGGCTTGCGCGAGCGCACCATGCTGGAGCTGATGTACGCCAGCGGCTTGCGCGTGTCCGAGCTGGTGGCGTTGAAGACGTTCGAGCTGAGCCTGAACGACGGCGTGCTGCGCATCACCGGCAAGGGCGCCAAGACGCGGCTGGTGCCGTTCGGCGCGCAGGCGCGCGTGTGGATAGAGCGCTACATGCAGGAGGCGCGCTGGGCCATCCTGAACGGCCAGCAGGACGACGCGCTGTTCGTCACCGGGCGCGGCGCCGGCATGACGCGGCAGATGTTCTGGGTGCTGATCAAGAAGCACGCGCAAAAGGCCGGCATCACCTCGCCGCTGTCGCCGCACACGCTGCGCCACGCTTTTGCCACCCACCTGCTGAACCATGGCGCCGACCTGCGCGTGGTGCAGCTGCTGCTGGGCCATTCGGACATTTCCACCACCCAGATCTACACCCATGTGGCGCGCGAGCGGCTCAAGCATTTGCATGCGCAACATCATCCCCGAGGCTGAAATATTTGCGTCGGCCTCAAGTGCGTCATAATGTAGCTGAACGAACACTGTTCGCAACATAGAGAGGTGGTTATGGCTAAGACAAATTTCAGTTACGAGAAACGTCAGCGGGAACTGGAGAAGAAGAAAAAGGCCGAGGAGAAGGCCAGGCGCAAGCTGGAAGCCAAGAACAAGCCGCCGGGCGAGCAGGGCACGGATGAGGACGGCGACGACGCACCGGAAGAGGATGCGCCGGCACAGGAATAACAGTCCTGGTGCTGCGGGTAGGGGGGGCTCTTTTTGGAGGCACTCCAATTCGCTCCAAACGAAGAGAGTTCGGTCTAACAGAGTCCAGGATCGCTCAGGCGCCGCGTTTTTTGGACCGAATTCGCCTCCGCAAGGAAACTCCTAGACTCCGTTAGCCCGTCGGTCGCCCGAGGCTAGACCATTCCAGACATGTCACTCAGCTCTTGTAGACTGCTTTCGCTGCAGTTCGTCATAGCGCGGCGATTGAAGCTCGCACATTTCCCGGCCGTTCTTGCGCCAGCGAGTAGTAGATACAGGTAGCTTGATTGACCGTTATCCGGTTCACGGATAACATTCACCCATGCCAATCCAATCTTTCGGGTGTCCCGACACGGAGGCCCTATTTACGACGGGAAAGAGCCGGAAGTTCATCAACATCAAGAGCGTAGCTGAGCGCAAGCTGGCCCAACTTGATGCGGCTCCATCGGTGAAATTTATGAAGGCTCCTCCAGGTAACGATCTGAAGGAGTACGGCGGCGCTTGGCACGTGAGAATTAACGACCAGTGGCGCCTGACCTTCAAATGGGGCGAGAATGGCCCCTATGAGGTGCGGATTGAAGATCCACATTGATCCAGGAGCAACCTGGTGAAAAAACTGAATAGCTTCGGAGTTCATCATGTTCAAGAACGGTATGCGTCCTGTCCACCCTGGCGAGATTCTGGTGGAAGACTACATCAAACCCATGGGAGTAAGTGTGCGTGCTGTGGCCCTGGCCTTGCATGTTCCCTATTCCCGCCTCGCTGAAATCACCAAGGGAGAGCGTGCGGTGACAGCTGATACTGCCCTTCGACTGGAACGTTACTTTGGGAGCGAGGCTCAAGGCTGGTTGAATCTCCAAAGCGCATACGATCTTCGTATTGCGGAAACCTTGGCTGGCAAGACCATCGCCAAGGAGATAAGTCCCCTTGCACTAACGGGCTAATCTATGGACCAAGTAAGCAAATCTGGATAACGAACGGCTGTAAGAGACAATGATTTTTGAGGTCACGCCTGCCCACATCGAAGACTTGAGCGACCCCCCTGTGCCAATATAACTTGAGACACCTACCCGATTAATTTAAAGTACAGCGGTAGGCTCCCAATATGCACAACCGAAAGCATCAAATTAGTACTTCAGCAGCTCCCCAGGACGCCGTTATCGTGCCGGCCGCCGAGGCCCAACGTCCCGACCCCGAGGTTGTCCCCACCGCCAAGCGGCGCGCCTTTTCCAAGGCTGAGAAACTGCGCATTCTGGCGGCCGCGGACGCTTGCGCGGCACCCGGCGACATCGGCGCTTTACTGCGTCGTGAAGGCATCTATTCGTCGCATCTGGCGACTTGGCGCAAACAGCGTCAGCTCAGCGGCGAAGCCGGCGCACTGGAGCGCAAGCGCGGACCGAAAGCCAATCCCGCCGCAGCCCAAGATCGCCGGGTTCTGGAGCTGGAAAAGGAAGTTGAACGCCTGCGCGCCAAGTTGGTCAAGGCCGATTTAATCATCGACGTCCAAAAAAAACTTTCCACTCTGCTGGGCCTGAGCACCGGCGACACGCTGAGCGAGCCGAAGTGATCAACGCCGCCAACAGCTTGGCCGACCAGGTCGGAGTGGCTGCCGCCTGCCAAGCCTTGCGCCTGCCGCGCAGTGCGTTGTATCGCGACCGCGCCGCGCGCAATGTTTGTCCGTTGCTGGCTCCGACCAGCGGCGCACCGGTCAGGCGTCCGCCGCTGGCGTTGTCGGAACTGGAGTGCCGCGTCGTGCTCGACGTGCTCAACAGCCCGCGTTTCGCCAATTGCGCGCCGGCGGCTATTCACGCCCAATTGCTCGATGAGGGGCGTTACGTGGCATCGGTGCGCACCATGTACCGCCTGCTGCAAGGCTGTGCCGCCGTGCGCGAGCGACGCAACCAGTTGCGCCATCCCGAGTACACCAAACCCGAACTGTTGGCCGTGGTACCCAATCAAGTCTGGAGCTGGGACATCACAAAGCTGAAGGGACCGGTCAGGGGAACCTGTTTCCATCTGTATGTCATCCTCGATATCTTCAGTCGCTACGTCGTCGGCTGGATGGTGGCCGAACAGGAGACCGCCGAGCTGGCCGAGCAGCTCATTGCAGACACCGCCGCCAAAGAATGCATCGCTCCGGGCGCGTTGACTTTGCATGCAGACCGGGGCAGCAGCATGCGCTCCAAGCCGGTGGCCACGCTGCTGTCGGACCTGGGCATTGCCAAGGCGCACAGCAGACCCTACGTCTCCGACGACAACCCGTACTCGGAGGCCCAGTTCAAGACCATGAAGTACCTGCCGGGCTTCCCGGCGCGCTTTGGCTCGCTCGCTGACGCTCGCGCCCACTGCGTCCAGTTCTTCGCTTGGTACAACCAGCAGCACCGCCATTCCGGTATCGGCATGATGACGCCTGAGAGTGTCCACACCGGCCGCGCGACCGAAGTACACAGGCTGCGACAAGCCACGCTGGCCGGCGCCTTCCAGCGCACGCCGAACCGTTTCAAACACCGCATGCCGCAGCCGCAGAAGCTGCCAACGGCGGCTTGGATCAACCCACCGACCATGGAGAAAAAGGCAGCCTGAAAAACGAGACTTAGACTCTCGCCGATTCAACCAGGTGTTTCAAAATCATTGACACGCTCCGCTGTTACGAGAAAGCGCGCAGCAGCATCGAGAAAGAATGCGATGACATTGGCGCCGAACTCGCTGCAGACTAAAGTGGACCCGTCAGTCAAGACACTTTGCCGGTTAATTTAAGCTGTGCCCATTTCCACCTCGTCAGCTGCCCGGCGCTGCCCCGTATTTCTCTTGTCCTGCGGCTTATCGTCATCGTCACCAAACCTGTCGACGATCAATGCACCGCCGCCAACACCGGCGCTGTAGACATGGCTGGGCGTTTGGTAGCCCAGCGCCTGGTGCGGGCGCTGCGCGTTGTAGAACGCGAAGTATTGCGCCAATCCCACCGTCAACTCCGCCATGTTGACGTACCCATTCAGATACACATCCTCGTACTTCACGTTCCGCCACAGCCGCTCGACAAAGATGTTGTCCAGCGCCCGGCCACGTCCATCCATGCTGATGGTGACGCCCTCACGCTTAAGCACATCGGTAAAAGCCGTGCTGGTGAATTGCGAGCCCTGGTCGCTGTTGAACACCTCCGGCCCTCTGTGGTGGCGCAAGGCGTCCTCCAGGCAGTCCACGCAAAACGACGCGTCCATGCTATTGCTGATGCGCCAGGACAGCACCTTGCGGCTGTACCAGTCGATGACCGCCACCAGATAGGCGAAGCCCCGCGCCAGCCGAATATAGGTGATGTCCGTCGACCACACCTGGTTCGGCCGCGTTACCGCCACACCGCGCAGCAGGTACGGATAGACCTTGTGCTTCGGGTGCGGCTTGCTCGTGTTCGGCCCCGGCGCCATACCCGCCAGCCCCATGCTGCGCATCAGGCGCTGCACGCGCTTGCGGTTGACCTCATGGCCCGCTGCGCGCAGGAACACCGTCATGCGTCGGCTGCCGTAAAAAGGCCGGCGGGTGTACTCCTCGTCAATCAGCGCCCGCAGCTTCAGGTCGTCCTCGTCCTCGCACGCCTGCCGGGTTGCCGCATCGATCCGCCGGTACACCGTCGCGCGCGGCACACCGGCCAGCTCGCATTGGCGTGTCAGCGGCAGCTTTGCGTGCTCGGGTTCGATCCAGCCAAAGCGCGCCTGTTGGCTCACGGCCCCAGCTTTTTTTTAAGCCAGTCCACTTCCATTTTCAGCCGCCCGATCTCGCCGTACAGCTTGTCCTCCGGGCTGCTTTCATCGATCGGTTTCGGACCGCGTTTGGTGTCGAACAAGGCCCCGGCGTTCTCCAGGATTTCCTTTTTCCATTGCCCCACCAGCACCGGATGCACGCCGAACTCCTGCGCGATTTCCGTCACCGTCCTTACCCCGCGTACCGCTTCCAGTCCGACCTTGGCCTTGAACTCTGCCGTATGTACCCTGCGTTTTTTGCCTTCTGCCATTTGCTCTCATCCTATCGAGGACAACAGCTTAAACCAACGTCTCAAACTCGGGGTCCACTATAGACGTTGATCGGCTTAGAGATCATTTGCCAGAGCTTCTGCAGTCCAGATCCGAAAGGGTGCATTTTGTAGCCCGAGCGGTCGGGCGGACAGCGACGAATCCGACGGTGGCCTGGGAAGCTATCGAACATGCTGTACTCGCCCCCGATCATCACGGTAAGGTCTACACATTTCCCGGCGGTTTTTTGGCTGGGTTGGCCGAAAGGGATCGCGCGAAAGCCAACCAGCTGCTTGATGCAACAACATTAAATCGTCATTGGCATCCATTCCTCCCTCATATGCAGCTATGTGTTGGGGTAGATAGGGCGGGATGCAAACGATTAGTCGAGACTATGTTGTCGCAGTCCCTACCTGCGTGGACACTTCATATTCTCGCTAGCGGACGATCAACAGACGATTTGACTGGTTCGGATTTTAAAGAACTTCTCTCTGTGATGGCTCAGAAGGAAGGTGGCTTAGATGCCGCAACAGAGATTCTCACTATGCGCCTGTTTTCACTGCGGTCAGAGAAGAAGCAGATCACAAGGGTTGAGCGAGAGGTTGCAAAGGCACTGCTTGAGCAAGTTACGTTCGACGAAAACAAGAATCGTGAGCCGCATAAGCTCGCCGAAATTGTACGCCACTGCCTTGCGCATCCGGCAGACGATCTGCTTGCTAAACGCTTGTGCCAGCGGCTGCTAGTGGGAATTAATGAGTATAAGGTTTCGCCGTATGACTACGCGGAGCTAGTCGCCGAAATCGCGGGAGTGTTCCCGCGGATTGTTCTCGGAGAAGCGTTGGAACCTGCCCGTGCGGATAGCCAATCAGGGCGCGGTTTGCTTAGCTCATTTCGCGAGGATGGGCAGTGCGCTCTTCGCAAGATCGATGACGAAGTGTTACTTCAGTGGGCGCATGAGAAGCCGGGGACGCGTTTCACGGCCCTTGCATCTGAACTGATCGGGTGGCGCAGCCCCAACGCAGAACAAGCCTCCGAGGTATCGCCGGAGGCTGATGACATCGTGGGTATCAAATGGACGCCTGTCGCACTGCGGCTGATCCACGAGGCGCCTGATCCAATCCCTGTGCTCGAAGCTTTCGCAAAACACCTTAGTCCAATGGGATGGAGTGGGTCACTTGCCGACATCCTAGCCGGGCGGCAACCGCTGCTGGATGAGCTTAGCCGGGATCCGGATGCAAGAATTGCCAAATGGGCGAAGGCTGCGATACCAAAGCTCGCGAAAGCGGCGGATCGGGAAAGACAGCGTGAAGCAACGGAATACCGCGAACAAGATGAACGCTTTGACTGGTAGCTCTACCTGAAATTCGGAAATGAAAAGGAGAAGCGCAGCCTCTCCCTTTCTTGCTTCACGCAGCCGCTTCGTCGACGAACTTGATTTTTATCAGCGCGTCGTCCGGATAGGTCTTGTCGGACAGCGGCGGTGCGTAGCCCATTCCTTCTTCCGGCAGCTTGAGGCCAATGTGCTGCTCGCCGTGCAGCAGCGCGGGTATCTGCGCGGGCAGGGCTACTGGCAGGGTGCCCGCTGCGCGCTCCAGACGGCGCCTCATGCCACCTCTGCCATTTTTTCCTGCTCGGCCATGGCGGCCGCCACGCCTTCCTGCTGCTTGCCGCCGAACCAGCGCGCGCAGCGCTTGCCCAGGCTGTCGAGGTAGGTGTAGGCCACCGGCACCACCACCAGGGTCAGCAGGGTGGACGTGATCACGCCGCCGATCACGGCGCGGCCCATGGGCGCTTGCGTCTCGCCGCCGTCGCCCAGGCCGATGGCCATGGGCAGCATGCCGAAGATCATCGCCAGGGTGGTCATCAGGATGGGGCGCAGCCGCACCTGGCCGGCCTGCATGATGGCTGCGCGCTGGCCCAGGCCGTGTTGCTGGCCATGGTTGGTGAAGTCCACCAGCAGGATGGCGTTCTTGGTCACCAGGCCCATCAGCATGATGAAGCCGATCACCGAGAACATGTTCAGGGTGCTGCCGGTAATGAGCAGCGCCAGCAGCACGCCGATCAGCGACAGCGGCAGCGAGGTCATGATGGCGATCGGCTGCAGGAAGCTGCCGAATTGCGAAGCGAGCACCAGGTAGATGAAGATCACCGCCACGCCCAGCGCCGTGATGGCGCCGCCCATGGTTTCCTGCATCTGCTGGGCGTTGCCGGCCACGTCGAAGCGCACCCCGGCCGGCAGCTCGATCGACTTGATGGCCTTCTGCACGTCGCCGTCGACGTCGCCCGCCGGGCGGCCCTCCACGCCGGCGTAGATCGCCACCCGGCGCTGCAGGGCCTGGCGCTTGAGCACCTGCGGGCTGGACGAGGGCACGAATTCCACCACCTGGCGCAGCGGCACCATGCGCGGCGTGCCGTCCGGGTTGCTCTTGCTGGAGGCGATCGACAGGTCGGACAGGTCGACCACGCGCTGGCGGCCCGATTTGGGCAGCTGCACGTTGATGTCGTAGTTCTGGCCGTCGGCCGCCAGCCAGTGGCTGACGGTCTCGCCCGCCACGAAGGGGCGCAGCGCGGCGCCGATCTGCTGCACCGACAGGCCCAGGTCGCTGGCCAGTTCGTTGTCGATCTTGATCATGGTCGACGGATTGGCGCCTTCCTGGCTGTATTCCAGGTCGGCCACGCCCTTGATGGTGCGCATCTTGTCCATCAGGCGGTGCGCCACGGCGTCCAGCTTGGCCTCGTCGGTGCCCAGGATGGCGATGAAGATGGGCTTCTGGCCCACCGACAGCTGGATGCCGGCGATGGACGACAGGCGTTCGCGGATCAGCTTTTCCAGCTCCTTCTGCGAGCGGCGGTGCGTCGCCTTGACGTCGGTCAGCTTCAGGTTCACCTCGGACGAGTTGCGGCCGTCGCGCGTGCCCACGTTGGACAGGATGCTGTCGATTTCCTTGAACTCGCGCAGCGCCGTTTCCACCTGCTTGACCTTGTCGTTGGTGTATTCCAGGCTGGAGCCGACCGGGGTCTTGAAGCGCATATTGATCCAGCCCTGGTCGGTCTCGGGGAACATCTCGCCGCCTATCATCGGCACCAGCATCAGGCTGGCGAAGAACAGCACGGCGGTGCCGGCCAGGGTGCTCTTGCGCCAGTCCAGCGCGACCGCCAGCACCTTGCCGTACCAGGCGTGCACCCGGTCCAGGCCGCGCTCGATCCGGTCCATCAGGCGGCCCAGGCCCGGCACCCACTTGAAGCGGCCCTCCTCGGGATCGGGCCAGACCGAGGACAGCATAGGGTCCAGCGTGAAGGAGACGAACAGCGACACCAGCACGGCCACCGTCACGGTGATGCCGAACTGCAGGAAGAAGCGGCCGATGATGCCGTCCATGAAGGCCACCGGCACGAACACGGCGACGATGGCGAAGGTGGTGGCCATCACCGCCAGGCCGATCTCGTTGGTGCCGTCCTCTGCCGCCTTGTGGTGGTCCTTGCCCATGCCGAAGTGGCGCACGATGTTCTCGCGCACCACGATGGCGTCGTCGATCAGCAGGCCGATGCACAGCGACAGCGCCATCAGCGTGAGGAAATTGAGCGTGAAGCCGAAGGCCTGCATGGCGATGAAGCTGGCCATCACCGAGATCGGCAGGGTCAGGCCGGTGATGATGGTCGAGCGCCACGACTTGAGGAAGAAGAACACGATCACCATGGTCAGCACGGCGCCTTCGACGATGGTGTGCTTGACGTTGTCGAGCTGGCTTTGCACGCGCTCGGACTGCGAATCGAGGATGCGCAGCTTGATGTCCCCGGGCAGCGTCTTCTGCAGCTCCTCGGCCACCTGGCGCACGCCGTCGCCCACCTGCACCACGTTGGCGTCCTGCACCTTGGTGATCTCCAGCGAAATGCCGGCCTGGCCGTTGATGCGCGAATACGATAGCGCCTCCTGCTCGCCGTCCACCACGCTGGCCACCTGTTCCAGGTAGACCGGGCCGTTGGCGCGGCGCGCCACGATGATCTTGTTGAACTCGCGGGCTTCCTTGATCTTGCCCTCGACGCGGATCAGCTGCTCGCTGACGCCCTGGCTGACGTTGCCGGCCGGCAGGTTGGCGTTGGTGGTCTGGATCGCGCGCATCACCTCGTCCACGCCCACGCCCTGCGCCGTCATCTCGCCCGGCTTGAGGTGGATCAGGATCTGGCGCTTGGTGGTGCCCAGCGTGCGCACCTGGCCCACGCCCGGCACGCCCTGGAAGCGCTTGGCGATGACCTGCTCGGTCATGGTCGACAGTTCGCGCAGGCTGCGGCTGGACGAGGACAGCGACAGGTTGACGATGGCCTGCTCGTTCTCGCCCTCGGCGCGCGCGATGAAGGGATCTTTCGCTTCTTTCGGGAAGCGCGGGCGCACCAGCGCCACCTTGTCGCGCAACTCCTGCATGGCCTTGTCCATATTGGTGGACAGCTGGAATTCCAGGTAGACGCCGGCGCGCCCTTCCCAGGAGTTGGCGCGTATGGTCTTCACGCCGCTGACGGTGTTGACGATGTCCTCCACCGGCCGCGTGATGTCGTTCTCCACCGCCTCCGGCGAGGCGCCCGGGTATTCGACTTCGATGGCCGCGAACGGCAGCGTGACGTTGGGCATGCTTTCCACGCCCAGGCGCTTGTAGGCGAACATGCCCAGCACCATCAGCGCCACCATCACCATGGTGGCGAACACCGGGTTCCTGATACTGACTTTAGTGATCCACATGGCTCAGCTCCGCTGCGCCAGCACGCCGGCCTTGACAGGAACAAGGCCGGGATACTGCGCGGGCGGCGGCGCCGACACCTTGACCCTGGCGCCGGGTTTCACGCCCTCCAGCCTGGCCACGATCACCTGCGCGCCCTGCTGCAGTCCGCCGGTCACCTCGGCGTAGCCCTGGTCCTCGTTGCGCAGGCCCAGCGTGACCGGCTGCGCCACCACCTTGCCCTCGGCCACGGCGTACACCACCTGCTTGCCGCCTTCGCTGCGCAGCGCCTCCACCGGCACCAGCGGCATCACCGCCGAGCGTTCGGTGGTGATGCTGCCCTTGGCGAACATGCCGCCCAGCAGGGCGCCGTCCTTGTTCGGCACCGAGATATAGACCAGCATGGCGCGCGAACCGGCTTCGGCGGTCGGGTTGATGCGCGCCACCTTGCCGGCGAATTCGCGCTGCTGGAAGCCGTCGACCTTGAAGCTCACGTCCTGGCCCACTTTCACGCGCGGGATTTCCGAGGTCGGCACCTGTGCCTCCAGGGTCAGTTCGGCCAGGTTGACGATGGTGTAGACGGCCATGTCGGGCGCGACTTTTTCGCCCGCCTGCACGTGGCGCTTCGAGACCACGCCGCTGATCGGCGCGCGGATCACGCTGTCGTTCAGGGCGATGCGGGCCAGCTCCACCATGGCGCCGGCCGACTTCACGCTGGCGCGCGCCAGTTCCACGCCGTTGGCGGTGGTGTCGAAGGAGGTCGAGGAAATGTAGTTCTGCTTGAGCAGGGCCTGGCTGTTGGCGTGGTTGCGGCTGGCCATGGCCAGCTTGGCTTGCGCCTCGTCCAGCATGGCTTGCTGCTGCGTCAGGCGGGCGTGCAGGTCGGCCTGGTCCAGGCGGGCCAGCACCTGGCCCTGCGTGACGGCCATGCCTTCGCGCACCGTGGTCTCGCGCACCTCGCCCGACACCTTGGACTTGATGGTGGCCTGGCTGACCGGGGCCAGCGAGCCGGACAACGGCAGGCTGATGCTCAGCGCGCGCGCCGAGATGGCGGTCACGTCGGCGGCTGCCAGTTCGTATACCTCCGGGCCTTTCGGCTTCTTGTCGGCGGCCGGCGCGGTTTTCTGCTCGGGCGCCTTGGCCTTGGACTGCATGGCGGTCCAGCCGCCGCCGGCCAGGCCCAGTACGATCAGGCCGATGGCGGGCGCGCGCCAGCGTTTGTTGCGGCGGGTCGGCGTGGGAATAGTGTTCGGGGACAGGGGCAAGGTTTCTAGTTTCATTATGGTTGTCTCTGGTCTGGGGCTATGCGGATGTTGGCACTGTAGGGAATTTCAAGTGCCGCATCCACGGCGGTGCGACAAAGCGGCAAAAAGGGCGGCTGAGCGGCAGAAAGGCGGGATGAAGCGCACGCCGCGTACCTTTGACATCCCGCAATACGTTTCAGGCGGCAAAGGACCAAGATGGCCCGGTAGCCCACCCGGGCGCTTCCGGCAGCGAGGCCATAGTGGAGAATGAGAATCCGACCGCCGGGCAGACCCCGGTGCCCGACGCGCTGGACCTGATTTCGCGCCTGATCGACACCGTCGAGCCGGCCCAGCTGGTGGCCGTGCATTGCATGGACGAGGCCGCCAAAGTGCTGTTCTGGAACAGCGGCTGCGCCGAGCTGTACGGTATCGCGCCGCAGGACGCGCTGGGCCGGCCGCTGGCCAGCCTGCTCACCTTCGAGCGCGGCGCCGAGCATGCGCAGGCGCTGGCCGACGCCTGGCGCAGCGGGCGCGCCAAGCCGGCGCAGGACTGGCAGGTCGGCACGGCCGGCGGGCGCCGTCTGTGGGTCAGTTCCACCTTGTTCCCGGTGGCGCAGGACGGCAAGGTGCAGCAGGTGTTCTGTGTCGACGTCGACATCACCGCGCGCCGCCTGGAGGAAGAGGCGCTGCGCGCGGCCGGCATCAACTTCCGGCAGATGTATTTGCGCTCCAGCGACGCCATCCTGATGCTGCAGGGCGACCGCGTCACCGACCTCAATCCGGCCGCGATGCAGCTGTTCAAGTGCGTCAGCCGCGAGCAGATGGTGGGGCACCGACTGCATGATTTTTCCACACTACAACAATCGGGCAAACAGTTGCCCGGCGACCAGCCCGATGCCGAGGCAGGTGGCCGCTCAGGCAGTTCGTCCGATGACCTGGCCGCCAGCCGCTCCGGTGAGGCGCCCGAGGTTCTGGCCGGCAGCCGCTCCGGTGAGCCGCCCGAAGCGCTGGCCGGGAGCAGGTCCGGCAGCCCTCGCAATAGCCAGACCGCAAGCCGCTCCGGCAGCCCGGACGATAGCCGGGGCGCCAGCCGGTCCGGCGGTTCACCCGATGTCCGCTCCGATAGCCGGCGTGATGGCCGGGCAGGTAGTCAGACGGATGGTCAGACGGACGGCCGGATCGACGGCCGGATCGATAGCCGGATCGATAGCCGGATCGATAGGCGGATCGACGGGCAGGCTGGCGGCCAGGACCATGGCGGCAGCGACAGCAGCCTGCGCTACGACTGGCGCTTCCTGAACTGCGCCGGCGAGGCCTTCTGGGCCGAGGTGCTGATGACGTCGATCTCGCTGGACCACGGCTACCTGTTCTATGTGGTGGTGCGCGACATCACCGCCCGCAAGCAGGCCGAGCGCACCTTGCACCTGGCGGCGCAGGTGTTCGAGAATTGCCGCGACGCCATCGTGCTGACCGATCGCGCCAAGCGCATCATCGCGGTCAACCGCTCGTTTACGCTGATCACCGGCTACCCCGCCGAGGCCATGCAGGGGCGGCCGCTGAAGATGCGGCGCGACGGCGTCGGCGCCGACGACTTCCAGCACCTGGTATGGCAGGAGATGGATGCCACCGGTCACTGGCAGGGCGAGGTCAGCTGCCGGCGCCGGGACGGCGGGCTGTTCCCCGGCTGGCTGAGCCTGACGACCATACGCGACAGCGCCGACCGCGTCAGCAACTACATGGGCATGCTGTCCGACATCACCGACCGCAAGCGCAGCGAGGACCATACGCGCCACCTGGCTGAGCACGATTTCCTGACCGACCTGCCCAACCGCGTGCTGCTGCTCGACCGGCTCAGCCTGGCGCTGGCGGCGGCCCGCCGCAACCACACCATGCTGGCCATCCTGTTCATCGACCTGGACCGCTTCAAGGAAGTCAACGACACGCTGGGCCACCACGTGGGCGACGAGCTGCTCAAGGAAATCGCCCAGCGGCTGGTCAAATGCGTGCGCGGCGCGGACACCGTGAGCCGCCAGGGCGGCGACGAGTTCCTCATCATCCTGGCCGACATCGGCGGCGTGGACCAGGCCGCGCACGTGGCCGGCAGCGTGCTGAGCGCCATCAACCAGCCTTTCCAGCTGGGACCGCACGCGCTGCACGTGTCCGGCTCGGTGGGCATCAGCATCTACCCCAACGACGGCGACCGCATCGAGCAGCTGATCGACAACGCCGACGTGGCCATGTACCACGCCAAGGAAAGCGGGCGCAACGGCTTCCAGTTCTTCAACGCCGACATGCACGCCCAGATCGCCGAGCGGGTGCAGATGGAGAACGGCTTGCGGCAGGCGCTGCGCAAGCAGGAATTCGAACTGGCCTTCCACGCCGAGATCGACATCGCCAGCGGCCGCCCGGTGGGCGTGGAGGCGCTGCTGCGCTGGCGCCACCCCGAGCTGGGCCTGCTGCGCCCGGAGCGCTTCATGGCGGCCGCCGAGGACGCGGGCCTGATGATTCCGATTGGCAACTGGGTGCTGCAGCAGGCTTGCCTCAGTGCGCAGCGCTGGCACGACGCCGGCTTCCGGGTCGGCGTGGCGGTCAACCTGTCGGCGGCGCAGTTCGCGCAGAAGAACCTGCTCTCCAGCGTGGGCGAGGCGCTGCGCAGCGCCGGGCTGGCGCCGGCTAGCCTGGAACTGGAGCTGACGGAGGCCATCATCATGAAGGGCGGCAGCGCCGCGCACGACACGCTGCAGGCGCTGCACGGGCTGGGCGTGCGGCTCACGATAGACGACTTCGGCACCGGCTATTCGCGCCTGGGCTATCTGAAGGACTATCCGGTCGACAAGCTGAAGATAGACCAGTCCTTCGTTGCCACGCTGGACGGCAACACCGGGGTGATCAGCGCCATCATCGGCATGGCGCGCAGCCTGAACATGCTGGCCATCGCCGAAGGGGTGGAGACCCAGGAACAGCTCGATTTCCTGCGCGCCGAGGGCTGCGACCTGTACCAGGGCTACCTGGCCGACGCCCAGGTGCAGGCCGGCCCGCTGGGCAAGCTGCTGGCAGGCTAGCGCAGCCGCAGGCGCACCAGCACTTGCCCGTGGTCCGAGGTTTCCGGCCGCTGCTGGCTCAGGTGGTCGTTCATATACGTCACGTCCAGCACCTCGCCGATGGCGCGCGGCGATCCCGGGTGGAACTCCTCGGACACCAGCACGTGGTCGATGGTGCTGTATTGCCCCTCGTGCACGGTGGTGTAGCCGACGTGGCGCAAGTGGTCTTGCCGCAGCTGGATCTGGGCGCAGTCGAACATGCGCCCGCGCAACTCCCCGCCCGGTTCGCAGGCCGGTCCCGCGTTCGGGTTGGCCCCCAGCACGATGGTGGTGGTGACCGCGTCGGCGGTGTCGTTGAAGTCGCCCATGACGATGCAGGGCCGGCGCCCGTCCTTCATCACCTTGCTCAGCAGCACGCGCAGCGCCACCGCCTCGGTGCCGCGCCACACCAGCGAGCGCAGGTTGGCCAGCGCGAAGTGCAGCGGCTCCTCGCCGCAGTCGTCGCGCCGGTAGTCGGGGCGGCGCGATTTGAGGTGCACCACCACCACGTCGACGATGGTCTCGTTGCCCAGCACCACCTGCGCGTGCAGCGGCGCGCGCGCGAAGCGGTCGGAATCGGGATTGCCGGAATCGGACACCACGCCCTGCGGGAACTCGGCGTACACGGCCGGCGCGGCCGCCAGCGGCAGGCGCGACACCAGCGCCACGTTGGGCGTCAAGCGCGTGGCGCGCGGATCGGGGTCGAAACCGGCCTGCAGCGCGTTGCGGTATTTACGGCTGCGGGCGAGCACGTCCTGCAGTGCCGCCTGGGAAAAAATTTCCTGGAAGCCCACCACGTCGGCGTCCAGCTGGTCCAGTTGCTGCGCCGTCCACTCCACCTTGGCCTCGTATTCCTGCTCGGAAAGCGGTGGCAGGTTATCGTACAATTGCACGCCCGCTGGGGCGAGATTGCACACGTTGAAGGTGGCAAAGCGAATTTCTTGCTGCATAATTAGAAACTCCTATTGAACGGTTAGCGTATCACGGCATGGCCAAAAAAGAGCATATTTCCGAAACCCCGGCGACGCAGATGCTGCGCAAGCATCAGGTCGCATTCTCCGAACACCCCTACGACTACGAGGAACACGGCGGCACCACGGTCTCCGCGCGCGAGCTGGGGGTGGACGAACACGCGGTCGTCAAGACGCTGGTGATGCAGGACGAGGCGGCCAAACCGCTGATCGTGCTGATGCACGGCGACTGCAAGGTGTCGACCAAGAACCTGGCGCGCGGCATAGGCTGCAAGTCGGTGGAACCGTGCAAGCCCGAGGTGGCGCAGCGCCATTCCGGCTATATGGTGGGCGGCACTTCGCCGTTCGGCACCAAGAAAGCCTTGCCGGTGTACGTCGAGGAAAGCATCCTCGCGCTCGATACGGTTTATATCAATGGCGGACGGCGCGGCTACCTGGTCGGCATCAAGCCGCAGGTGCTGCTGGACTTGATCGCGGCCAAGGCGGTGCACTGCGCGCTGGCAGACTGAAGCGCAGTTGCTGTATAGTCAGCGGCCCGCCGCAAGCGGCAGGGCACAGAAGACCAAAATAAGGGGAAACATGAATACAGCACTGTTGACAGTGGCGATGGCCGTGGGCGCCTACCTGCTGGGATCGATCTCGTTTGCCGTCGTGTCGAGCAAACTGTTCGGCATCGCCGATCCGCGCACCTACGGCTCCAAGAACCCCGGCGCGACCAATGTGTTGCGAAGTGGCAACAAGAAGGCGGCCATCGCCACCTTGCTCGGCGACGCCGCCAAGGGCTGGCTGGCGGTGTGGCTGGCGGTGCATTTCCAGGAGCAACTGGGCGTAGACGACATCGCCATCGCGCTGGTGGCCATCGCCGTATTCCTCGGCCATTTGTGGCCGGTGTTCTTCCGCTTCGCCGGCGGCAAGGGCGTGGCGACGGCGGCCGGCGTGCTGCTGGGCCTGAACGTCTGGCTGGGCCTGGCCACCCTGGCGACCTGGTTGATCGTGGCCTATGCCTTCCGCTACTCCTCGCTGGCAGCGCTGGCCGCCGCCGTGTTCGCGCCGTTCTATTACGGCCTGTTGTTCGGCGTCGATTCCATCCTGATCGCGGTGGCAGCCATGAGCATGCTGCTGCTGTTCCGCCACAGCGCCAACATCGCCAACCTGCTGGCCGGCAAGGAAAGCCGCATCGGCAGCAAGAGCGCCGCCGCCTCGAGGAAGAAATAGTTGTAATCCCCGCCGGCGGCCCCATCTTGCATGGAATCAGCCGCCGCACCGGGCGGCATCCACACGCGAGGCCGCCATGAGTACCCCCATCAAGATCGATTTCGTTTCCGACGTGTCCTGCCCCTGGTGCGCCATCGGCCTGAACGCGCTGGAAACGGCGCTGCAGCGCGTCGGCGCCGACGCCGCGCCCGAACTGCACTTCCAGCCCTTCGAACTGAACCCGAACATGGCGCCGGAAGGGCAGGACATCACCGAGCACATCACCCAGAAATACGGCGCCACCCCGGAGCAGCAGGAACAGTCGCGCGCCATGATACGGCAGCGCGGCGCCGAGGTCGGCTTCGACTTCGCGATGGGCAAGCGCAGCCGTATTTACAACACCTTCGACGCCCACCGCCTGCTGCACTGGGCCGGCCTGGAAGGGCGCCAGCGCGAGCTCAAGCACGCCCTGTTCAGCACTTATTTCACCGAGGGCGAGGATCCCAGCGCGCACGCCGTGCTGCAGGCCGCCGCTGTCAAGGCCGGGCTGGACGCGGAGGGCGCGGCCGCCGTGCTGGCCTCGGACCGCTACGCGGCCGAGGTGCGGCAGGCCGAGCAGTTCTACCAGCGCCAGGGTATCAATTCGGTGCCGGCCGTCATCATCAACGACCGCCACCTGATTTCCGGCGGGCAGCCGGTCGAGCTGTTCGAGCGCGCGCTGCGCCAGATCCTGGCGGACGGTTAGGCGGCAGGGGGCATGCAGCGCGTACGGCGGCGGCCATCCAGGCTTTCCGCTGCCCTTTGTTTTGCGCTAAACTTGCCGATGTAGCACCGAGGCTTATAGACTAGACAAGCGCAACGACGCTACGAAGGGACGACCATGCTGGCCGCACAGAGAATACATCCGCCAAGTGACGCCACCCGCGTCACCCGCGCCACCCCGCCGGACGACGCGCGCCGCGTGGCTGCGCTGCACCGCTACCAGGTGCTGGACACGCCCGCCTGCGAAGAGTACACCTTCCTCACCGAACTGGCCGCGCAACTGTGCGGCGTGCCCTATGCCTTCATTTCGCTGGTGGACGCCAAGCGGGTCTGGGTCAAGGCCTGCACCGGCCTGGCTATGGACAGCTTGCCGCGCGAACAGTGCTACTGCTCGCTGGCCGTGCTGGGCCAGCACGCCACCGAAATCGAAGACCTCAGCGCCGACCCGCGCACCGCCGGCATGCCGATGACGGTGTCCGCGCCGCACATGCGCATGTACAGCGGCGTGGCCTTGACCACGCCGGACGGCTACGCCATCGGCACGCTGTGCGTGATGGATGGCAAGCCGGGCCGGTTGAGCGCGCAGCAAGCCGACAGCCTGCGCCGGCTGGCGCGCCAGGTGATGGGGCTGCTCGAAGCGCGCGCCAGCAAGCAGGCGCTGCAAGCGGCGCAAGCCGAACTGGCCGGGCTGGCCACCACCGACGACTTGACCGGCCTGCACAACCGCCGTTCGCTGCTGAGCCGTTTGACGTTCGAAGTGGCGCGCACGCGGCGCTTCCGCATGCCGCTGTCGGCGCTGCTGATCGACCTGGACGGCTTCAAGGCGGTCAACGAGCGGCACGGGCACGACGCGGGCGACGTGGTGCTGGCCAGCGTCGGGCGCCTGGTGCGCGAAAACGTGCGCGTGATCGACCTCGCCGGGCGCTACGGCGGGCAGCAAATCTGCGTGCTGCTGCCGAACACGCCGCAGGACGGCGCGCTCAAACTGGCGGAGAATTTGCGTGTCAGGATAGGCGCGCAGATCCACCGCGAAGCGGGACGGCTGCTGCCGGTGACGGCCAGCATCGGCGTCGGCTCGTTCAATCATATGGACATCAACGACGCCGACAGCCTGCTGCGCCGGACAGAGGAGGCGCTGGCGCGCGCCAAGGCCAAGGGACGCGACCGTATCGAAAGTTAGCACATTCAGAGGAGGCAACCATGCCGAAAGCAATCTGGAACGGCGAAGTGATCGCCGAAGCGAACGACAATGAAGTACAGATCGTGGAAAACAACATCTACTTCCCGATCGACAAGGTGGCCGAGGAATACCTGCAGGAAAGCGAGCACACCACGGTGTGCCCGTGGAAAGGCAAGGCCAACTACTACCATTTGCAGGTGGACGGCAAGGTCAACGAAAACGCCGCCTGGTTCTACCGCCACCCGTCCGAGAAGGCCCAGCACATCAAGGACCACGTCGCCTTCTGGCACGGCGTGGAGGTGCAGCCCTAGTTGGACAACCTCACCCACACCGTCGTCGGCCTGGGCGTCGGCGAACTGGTGCAGCGCAGCCTGCCGGCCGAGCCGGACGAGGCAGGCCAGCGCACGCGGCACCGCCTGCTGCTGACGGCCTGCGGGGCCGCCAGCAATTTCCCCGACCTCGACCTGTTCCTGACCAGGCTGCTGCCCGATCCGCTCGGCTACCTGCTCAACCATCGCGGCCACACGCACACGCTGCTGTACGAACTGCCGCAGGCGCTGCTGTTGCTGGCCCTGCTGTGGATCTTGTGGCCCAAGGCGCGGGCGCTGCTGCGGCGCAGCCATCAGGCTCGGCTAGGGCTGGCCGCCGCCGTTGTGCTGGGCTTGCTGCTGCACATCGGCATGGATTTCTTGAACTCCTATGGCGTGCACCCTTTCTATCCCTTCGACGCGCGCTGGTTTTACGGCGACATGATCTTCATCGTCGAACCGCTGTTCTGGGTCGCGTTCGGCGTGCCGCTGATCATGGCGGTGGGCGCGCCGTGGCTGCGCTGGCCGATGCTGGCAGCACTGGCGGGCGCGCTGTGCTATTTCGCCTCGCGCGGCTACCTGGGCGCCGTGTCGCTGGCGGCCCTGCTGGTGCTGGGCGCCGGGCTGGCTGCATTGAAGAACGCGCGCCGCCGCAGCCGGTCCGCGATGGCGCTGGCGCTGTTGCTCAGCGTCGCCTTCGTCGCGGTGCAGGGCGTGGCCAGCGGCCTGGGGCGGCAGCGCGTGCTGGCGGCGCTGCAGGCGGCCGATCCGCAGGCGCGCGTGCTCGACGTGGCGATGACGGCGTTCCCGGCGCAGCCGCTGTGCTGGGTATTCGTATCGGTGGAAAGCAAGGAGGCGGCGGACAGCTACCGCCTGCGGCGCGGGCTGCTCAGCCTGGCGCCGGACTGGCTGCCGCCGCAGCAGTGCCCGTCCGGCCTGCTCGATCCGCCGCCGCACGGCAACGCCGTGCCCGGCATCGAGCTGTACGCACAGGCGGGTGGCAGCCTGGCCGAGTTGCGGCGCCTGCGCGACGGCAACTGCTGGTTCGCCGCCTGGCTGCGTTTCGCGCGCATGCCGGCGCTGGTGGACGGCGTCGCCAGCGACATGCGCTTCTCCACCGTCCCGCGCGGCAACTTCACGACGCTCGATGTCGCCGAATCCGCCGGCCGCGCCTGTCCCGCCGGCATCCCGCAATGGACCCCGCCGCGCGCCGACTTGCTGGCCCGCTAGCGCTCGCGCCAAATCGGCAGTCCCGTGGTCCGCTCGCGTTAAAGTGCATCGTCTGCCGGGGAGCGCTATGATGGCGCGAAACCAACACTGCCTGCCACGACGATGACGCCTACCGAACCTCCTCATGCAGCCCCCGCGCCGGCGAACGCGTCGGCGGATCCGCACCAGCGCTACGGCAAGCCGGACGGCGGCTGGCGCGCGCGGCTGTACGCTGCCATCTTCGAGTCCGATACCCACGCCGGGCGGCTGTTCGATCTGGTGCTGATAGGCGCCATCGTGCTGAGCGTGGTCGTGGTGGTGCTGTCGAGCATGGAACCGGTGGCGCGCGAGCATGGCACGCCGCTGAAGGCCTTCGAGTGGTTCTTCACGCTGCTGTTCACGGTGGAGTACGCCGGCCGCCTGCTGTGCGTGCGACGTCCACTGCGCTATGCGCGCAGCTTCTTCGGCGTGATCGACCTGCTGGCCGTGCTGCCCAGCTACGCGGCGCTGCTGGTGCCGGGCGCGCACGTGCTGCTCGACATCCGCATTCTGCGCCTGCTGCGCATGTTCCGCATCCTCAAGCTCACCCTCTACATCCAGGAATACAGCATGCTGGGCCGCGCGCTGATGGCGAGCCGGCGCAAGATCCTGGTGTTCCTGTCGGTGGTGATGATGGTGGTGCTCCTGCTGGGCACGGTGATGTACCTGGTCGAAGGGCCGCGGCACGGCTACACCAGCATCCCCACCGCCGTCTACTGGGCCATCAGCACCGTGACCACGGTCGGTTTCGGCGACCTGGTGCCGAAGACCGACCTGGGGCGCACCGTGGCGTCTTTCATGATGCTGCTGGGCTGGGGCATTCTCGCGGTGCCGACCGGCATCATCAGTTCGGAAATCACGCACCAGCGCAGCACCGGCTACGCGCCGCTGCGCCGCTGCCCGGCCTGCAGCGCGGAAGGGCACGAGCTGCTGGCGCGGTTTTGCAAGAACTGCGGCGCCGCGCTGCCCGCCGCGCCGTCGTCGCCGGCCCCGCAGGCCTAGCCTGCGCGCAGCCAGTGCTGAGCCAGCGAAAGTATGGGAATGCGGCTCAGCTCGACTCGGGACGAGGGCCGTCAGGCGCCGCCGGCGTAGCCGTTTTGGCGCCAGGCTTCGAACACGACCACGGCGACCGTGTTCGACAGGTTGAGGCTGCGGTTGTCGGGCCGCATGGGGAGGCGGATGCGCTGGGCTTCGGGGAAGCGGTTGCGCAAGGCCGGGTCCAGGCCGCGCGTCTCGGAACCGAACACGAAGTAGTCGCCGGGCTGGAAGCGGCACGCGCCGAACGGCGCGGAACCGTGCGTCGTCATCGCGTACATGCGCGCCGGCTCGGGCTGCTGGTCGACCAGGAAGTCGTCCCAGCTTTTGTGCACTTTCATGCTGGCGTATTCGTGGTAGTCCAGGCCGGCCCGCTTGAGCTTGCTGTCTTCGAGCGGGAAGCCGAGCGGTTCGATCAGGTGCAGCTGGGCGCCGGTGTTGGCGCACAGGCGGATCACATTGCCGGTGTTGGGCGGGATTTCGGGGTTGACGAGTACGACGTGGAACACTGCTTGCTCTCCTGTTGTTAATTTAATGCGGCGGCGTGCGCGCGAACACCAGGCAGGTGACGCGCGCGGCGCCGTAGCGCTTGAACGTGGCGGCCAGTTCGCCCAGCGTTTGGCCGCTGGTCATGACGTCGTCGACAATGCCGACGTGGCGCCCGGCCACCAGCGCGCCGTCCGGCACCGTGAAGGCGTGCGCGATGTTGGCGTGCCGCGCGGACGGCTGCACCAGGCTTTGCGCCACCGTGTCGTGCACGCGCGCGGCCAGGCGCGGCTGCAGCCCGATGTCCAGCCGGCGCGACACAATCCGCGCAATCTCCAGCGCCTGGTTGAAGCCGCGTTCGGCCAGCCGCCGCGGTCCCAGCGGCACGGGACAGAGCAGGGCGGGGCGGACCAAGCCCGGCGTCGCCAGCGCGGCGTCCGCCAGCGCGCGGCCGAACAGCGCGGCCAGCGCCAAACGGCCGCCGAATTTCAGTTGCAGCACCAACTGGTCCACCGGCATCGCGTAGTCGGTGGCGGTCACTGTGGCGTCAAACGCTGGCGGGTGTGCCAGGCAGCGGCCGCACAGGACGAAGGTGCCAGCGCTACCGTCAGCGCCGCCACCAGCGTCAGCACCGCCGCCGGCCCGGGCCCCGCCCGCTGCGCGCTGGCTGGCCGCCTCTTCCGAGGCGGCCGTGGCCGCTGCGCCACTGCCGGTCTGCGCTCTCGCTGCAAGCGACCCGTCGGCGCGGCTCGCGTGCCACGTGCCCGGCAAGGGATTGGCACACACACGGCAGCGCGCTTGCAAGCCAGCCGGCTCGCCGCCGAATACCTGCTCGTGGCATTCCCGGCAAGTCTGCCCGCTGCCGGCCGCGCCGCCGCACAGCACGCAGGCGCCCGGCAGCAGCGCGTCGGGCAGGCGCGCGGCGGCCCGGGCGCTTGCCTGCATTGCGCGTACCAGCGTGGGCAACAGGGGCGGCAGGCCGGTCGGCATCGCGTTTTCCCTTAACCATGTAAACTGCCGCCATTATCTCACCCATCCGACCGCGAGTCCGACCGATCATGCAAGTTCCCGCCAAGCCGCCTAAATTGAGCGCGCCCATCGACATCGAGCGCGTGCGCGCGCTGTTCGCCCGCCCCGAGCGCGCCGCGCCGTCCGACTTCCTGCGCCGCGAGATCTCGTCGCGCATGCAGGACCGTTTGCAACTGGTCAAGATCGTGCCGCGCCGCGTGCTCGACGCCGGCTGCGGCGAAGGCGCCGATTTGCCGGTATTGCAAAAATTGTATGCCGCCGCGCAAGTGCTGGGCGTGGACGCGTCCGAGCCGATGGCGCGCACGGCGCGCGGACCGGCGGCCAGGCCGGGCGGCCTGAACCAGCTGATCAGCAAGCTGTTGCCGTCGAAAGCCGGCGTCGACCTGCTGTGCGGCGATTTCGCCGACCTGCCGCTGGCGCTGCACAGCGTGGACCTGGTCTGGTCCAACCTGGCGCTGCACTGGCATCCGCAGCCGGACCGCGTGTTCGCCGAGTGGCGCCGGGTGCTGCGGGTGGAGGGCTTGCTGATGTTCTCGTGCTTCGGCCCGGACACCTTCGCCGAAGTGCGCACCGCCTTCGCCGACGTCGACCTGTACCCGCACGCGCTGCCCTTTGTCGACATGCACGATTTCGGCGACCAGCTGGTCGAGGCCGGCTTTTCGACCCCGGTGCTCGACATGGAGAAGATCACGGTCACCTATGACACGCCGCAGGCCCTGCTGGCCGACGTGCGCGCCTGGGGCGGCAATCCGCTGGCGACCCGGCGCCAGGGTATGCTGGGCCGCGCGGCCCACGCCCGCCTGGTCGCCGGCCTGGAGCGCCAGCGCCGCCCGGACGGCAAGCTGGGCCTCACTTTCGAGGTGCTGTACGGCCATGCGTTCCGCCCGGCGCCGCGCACCACCAGCCAGGGCGAGTCGATTATCCGCTTCGATTTGCCGCGCAAGCCTAATAAATAGGCAGCGATAACTGGAATATGGCTGCGCGTATGTGGCAAATAACGTCAAACCACTGTCGTTTGACCTTGCGTAACAGATAATTTCCTTGATGCCCTTAGGGGTGTTGACTATAATCCTTGACTAATTTTGCCATCATTTCGCCCAGAGAAAGTACGACTCAAGTACTGCTGAGCGGGGAGATTTGGGTGTTGTAGCGTACGGCGGCTATTCAGAACATCGGACGGCTGCCTTTAAAAATATTTTTATTTCTTGGGTGGTTGGGGAAAACATGAAACATGCAAAGCGATTTCAATCGTTGATGCTCGCGCTGTCGATGACAGCCGCCGCAGTCCCGTCCTGGGCGGCGGAGACGGCTGCAGCGGCCACGGAATACTCGAAGGCGACCGGCGGTACCGGCGGCCCGGTCGTCGGCCAGCTGAACCTGCAGCCTCCTGCAACGGCGATCGCGACCGAAATCTACGACCTGCACAACCTGATGATGATCATCTGCCTGGTGATCTTCGTCGCCGTGTTCGGCGTGATGTTCTACTCCATCCTCAAGCACCGCAAATCGCTGGGCCACAAGTCGGCGTCCTTCCACGAGTCGACCGCGGTCGAAATCGCCTGGACCGTGGTGCCTTTCCTGATCGTCATCGGCATGGCGCTGCCGGCGACCAAGACCGTGGTGGCCATGAAGGACACCTCGAACGCCGACATCACCATCAAAGCCACCGGCATGCAGTGGAAATGGGGCTACGACTACCTGAAGGGCGAGGGCGAGGGCATCAACTTCGTGTCCAACCTGTCCACCCCGCGCGCGCAAGTGGGCGAGCCGGGCACCGCGCCGACCCAGGCGCGCGGCGAGCACTACCTGCTCGAAGTCGACAACGAAGTGGTGGTGCCGGTCAATAAGAAGATCCGCATCGTCACCACCGCCAACGACGTGATCCACGCCTGGATGATCCCGGCCTTCGGCGTCAAGCAGGATGCCATCCCCGGCTTCGTGCGCGACACCTGGTTCCGCGCCCAGTACACCGGCGTCTACCGCGGCGCGTGCGCCGAGCTGTGCGGCAAAGAGCACGCCTTCATGCCTATCGTCGTGCGCGTCGTCACTGCCGAGGAGTACACTGCCTGGGCCGACAAGAAGAAAAAGGAACTGGCCGCGCTGGCCGACGATCCGAGCAAAACCTGGACCATCGACGAGCTGAAAACCAAGGGCGAGAAGGTCTACGCCGCCAATTGCGCGGTCTGCCACCAGGCGAACGGCAAGGGCGTGCCGGGCGCGTTCGCGGCGCTGGACGCGTCGGAGACGGTCAACGGTCCGAAAGCCGGGCAAATCAACGTGCTGCTGCATGGTAAGAAGAGCGGTAAGTTCCCAGCCGAAATGCCGGCCTGGAAACAACTGTCGGACACCGACATTGCGGCTGTGATCACGTACACCCGCAACAGCTGGTCGAACAAGCCGGCCGAAAACATCGTTCAACCGGCCGAAGTCCTGGCTGCACGCAAGTAATTAGGAGTTGCACATTATGAGCACCACTGTCGATCACGCACACGATCACGCCCATGGCCACGACCATGGCCATGACGACCACGCACACGACCATCCAAGCGGCTACCGCCGCTGGCTGTTCGCCACCAACCACAAGGATATCGGCACGCTGTACCTGTGGTTCTCCTTCATCATGCTGCTGTCCGGCGGCGTGCTGGCGCTGATGATACGCACCGAGCTGTTCCAGCCCGGCCTGCAGTTCTTCCAGCCCGAGTTCTTCAACCAGCTCACCACCATGCACGGCCTGGTGATGGTGTTCGGCGCCATCATGCCGGCCTTCGTCGGCTACGCCAACTGGATGATCCCGCTGCAAGTGGGCGCCTCCGACATGGCCTTCGCGCGCATGAACAACTTCTCGTTCTGGCTGCTGCCGCCTGCGGCGCTGCTGCTGGCCGGTTCCTTCTTCGTGCCGGGCGGCGCCACCGCCGCCGGCTGGACGCTGTACGCGCCGCTGTCGACCCAGATGGGACCCGGCATGGACATGGGTATTTTCGCCATGCACATCATGGGCGCCTCGTCGATCATGGGTTCGATCAACATCATCGTCACCATCCTGAACATGCGCGCGCCCGGCATGACCCTGATGAAGATGCCGATGTTCTGCTGGACCTGGCTGATCACCGCCTACCTGCTGATCGCCGTGATGCCGGTGCTCGCCGGCGCCATCACCATGACGCTGACCGACCGCCACTTCGGCACTTCGTTCTTCAACGCCGCCGGCGGCGGCGACCCGGTCATGTACCAGCACATTTTCTGGTTCTTCGGCCACCCCGAGGTCTACATCATGATTCTGCCGGCCTTCGGCATCGTGTCGCAGATCATCCCGGCCTTCGCCCGCAAAACCCTGTTCGGCTACGCGTCGATGGTGTACGCCACCGCGTCGATCGCCATCCTGTCCTTCATCGTCTGGGCGCACCACATGTTCACCACCGGCATGCCGGTGACCTCGCAGCTGTTCTTCATGTACGCCACCATGCTGATCGCGGTGCCGACCGGCGTGAAAGTGTTCAACTGGATCGCCACCATGTGGAAGGGTTCGATGACCTTCGAAACCCCGATGCTGTTCGCCGTGGGCTTCATCTTCGTGTTCACCATCGGCGGCTTCACCGGCCTGATCCTGGCAGTGACCCCGATCGACATCCAGCTGCAGGACACCTACTACGTGGTGGCGCACTTCCACTACGTGCTGGTGGCCGGTTCGCTGTTCGCGCTGTTCGCCGGTTTCTACTACTGGGGTCCGAAGTGGACTGGCCACATGTACAACGAAACCATGGGCAAAACGCACTTCTGGCTGTCGCTGATCACCTTCAACGTCACCTTCTTCCCGATGCACTTCCTGGGCCTGGCCGGCATGCCGCGCCGCTACGCCGACTACTCGGCGCAGTTCACCGACTTCAACGCGATCGCCACCATCGGCGCTTTCGGTTTCGGCCTGAGCCAGGTGTTCTTCCTGTTCTTCGTGGTGCTGCCGACCATCCGCGGCGGCAAGCCTGCGGGCGACAAGCCATGGGAAGGCGCCGAGGGCCTGGAGTGGACCGTGCCGTCGCCGGCGCCGTTCCACACCTTCGAAACGCCGCCGACCGTGAAGTAAAGAGCTGCCATGTCCAACCCCAAGAAGCAAAGCAACCTGAAGCTGGCGCTGACGCTGGCCTCGATCGCGCTGGTGTTTTTCGTGTCCGTGTTCGTCAAGCGCGGCTGGATGTGACGTGAGCGCCAAGGCCGAAAACCTGCGCATGCTGCGCAAGCTGATCATCATCGCGGTGATGATGTTCGGCTTCGGCTACCTGCTGATCCCGGTATACAAGCATATTTGCGAAGTACTCGGGATTAACATGCTGACGCAGAAGGACGGCACGGTCACGCTGGATCCGAAGAACACCCAGGTGGACACGAGCCGCCTGGTGACGGTGGAGCTGGACAGCAATGCGCACGGACCGTGGCGTTTCCGCGCCACCCAGCGCAGCGTCCAGGTCCATCCGGGCGAGCTGGCCACGGTGGTGTACGAAGTGGTCAACACGCAGCCGCGCACGGTGAACGCGCAGGCGATCCCGAGCTACGCGCCGAACAACGTCACGCCCTACTTCAAGAAGGTGGAATGCTTCTGCTTCAAGCAGCAGACCATGAAGGCGAACGAGGCGCGGCAGATGCCGGTGGTGTTCTTCATCGACCCCGCCTTGCCGAAGGATGTGAAGACGATCACCTTGTCCTACACCTTCTTCGAGATCGCAGGACTGGACAAGACGGCTTCCAACTAGGGGCGCGCAATGGAAGAGAAAAAGCAAACGGCTTCTTTCATGTATTCGATGAAAGCGGTGATCTGGTCGTTCTTCGGCCTGCGCCGGAAGAGCGATTTCGACCAGGACGAGGCGAAGCTGAATCCGGTCCACGTGATCATCGCGGCCCTGATCGGCGTCGCGCTGTTCATCGGCTTGCTGATAACAATAGTGAAGTTCGTAGTTTCAAAGTAATTATCTAGGTACATAGGAGATGAAGATGAGTTCACATAACGCGGCACCGTATTACTTCGTGCCAGGTCCGTCCAGGTGGCCTATGCTGGCCGGCATTTCCATGCTCATCACCATGATAGGCGCGTCGGCCTGGGTCAACGACGCTTCGTGGGGCCCGTCCGTCAACCTGGCCGGCATCGTGGGCATGCTGGCCGTGCTGTATTTCTGGTTCGGCGACGCCATCAAGGAATCCGAAGGCGGCTTGTACAGCCGGCGCATCGACCACTCCTACCGCTGGTCGATGGGCTGGTTCATCTTCTCGGAGGTGATGTTCTTCGGCGCCTTCTTCGGCGCGCTGTTCTACGCCCGCACCATCACGCTGCCATGGCTGGGCGACCTGGACCATAAATTCATCTGGCCGGACTTCGCGGCGCGCTGGGGCGACACCCCGGCCGGCGTGGTGGAGCCGTTCACCGCCATGGGCCCGTTCCCCATCCCGACCATCAACACCGCGCTGCTGCTGACCTCCGGCCTGACCCTGACCATCGCCCACCATGCGCTGATCGCCGGCAAGCGCGCCAAGACCGTCGGCTGGCTGGCCGCCACCGTGCTGCTGGGCGCGGTGTTCATGTGCTTCCAGGTGTACGAATACATGCACGCGTACAGCGAACTGAACCTGAAGCTGAGCTCGGGCATCTACGGCTCCACCTTCTTCCTGCTGACCGGCTTCCACGGCTTCCACGTGACCATGGGCGCCATCATGCTGGCGGTGGTGATGGTGCGCGTCATGAAGGGCCACTTCACGCCGGAACACCACTTCGCCTTCGAAGGCGCGGCCTGGTACTGGCACTTTGTGGACGTGGTCTGGCTCGGCCTGTACATCGTCGTCTACTGGCTGTAAGCGGTATAATTTGCGGCAGCCGATACTGCCGCAAAACGAAAAAGCCGTACGCAGGTTGAACCCGCGTACGGCTTTTTTCTGCGCGTAAGCCGCCGGCGCTAGCGGATGCCGGTGGGCTGGATATAGCCCAGCTTGTGGCCGATCAGGATCAGCACGAACAGGGCGATCGAGAAGCCGACGCGCAGGGCCAGCGAGCGCACCATGCGCTGGTCGTTCTTGCCCTTTTGGCGCATCATGTAGTACAGGGCCGAGCCCAGGCTGGCCAGGATCAGGATGAAGGCAATGGCAACGAGGATTTTCATGTTATCTGCAGCAGCGCATGTCAGGGTAGAGGCACCATTGTAATGGCCTTCCGCTTCAAATGGGTTCCCTTCGCGGCCACCGTTCTGCTGGTGGCGCTGGGCGTGTCGCTCGGCCAGTGGCAGGACCGCCGCGCCGCCGAAAAGACCGCCACCGAGGCCCGCCTGCAGGCCGGTGGCGCGGCGGCGCCGCTGCTGCTGGGCGCAGCCGCCGTGCCGGCCGCCGAAGCCGAGTTCCGCCGCGTGCGCGTCACTGGCGAATTCGTCGCGGGCTGGCCGCTGTACCTGGAGAACCGCCCCTACAAGAACGGCACCGGCTTTTACCTGCTGATGCCGTTCAGGATCGCCGGATCGGAGCAGCACGTGCTGGTGGCGCGCGGCTGGCTGCCGCGCAATATGGCGCAGCGCGAGCAGATTGCGCCGTATGGCACGCCGCCCGGCACGGTCACGCTCGAAGGCGTGGTGCGCCGCAATCCGGGCCATGTGTACCAGCTGGGCAGCGCGCCCGCGCTCAAGCCCCACGCCATCGTGCAGAACGCGGGCGTGGAGGAGGTGGCCGCCGCCAGCGGCTTGCGCATGCAGCCTTTCATCATCGAGCAAACGGCGCCCGCAGGCGCGGGCGACACCGGCCTGGTGCAGGACTGGCCGGCGCCCGCGACGGGCGTGGACAAACATCGCGGTTACGCTTTCCAGTGGTATGCACTGGCGGTGATGGCCGCTCTCTTTTTCGTCGTAACGGGATTCAGGCGTGGAAACAATCGTGGAAAATAAGCCGGAACGAAACCAGTCGGAAACAAAGCAGCGTGCCAGCGGCCGCTGGAAACTGATGGTGGTGCTGGCCGTGTGCGCGGCGCCGCTGGTCGCGTCGTACTTCACCTATTACGTGGTCAAGCCGGGAGGGCGCACCAACTACGGCGCGCTGATCGACCCGCGCAATTACCCGATACCGGCCATGGCCAGCACCACGCTGGACGGCAAGCCGGCCACGCTGGAGGCCTACAAGGGCAAGTGGATCATGCTCAAGGTGGGCGGCTCGGATTGCCAGCAAGCCTGCCAGGACCAGCTGTTCGCCATGCGCCAGCTGCGCACCATGCAAGGCAAGGAGATGGAGCGCATTGAGCGGGTGTGGCTGATCACCGACGAGCAGCCGCTGGAAACGGTGCTGCTGCGCGTAAACGACGGCACCCGCATGCTGCGCGCGCCGGCCGCCACGGTGGCCAAGTGGCTGCCGGTGGAGCAGGGCGGCGACGCCTCGCAGCACATCTACCTGATCGATCCGCTGGGCAACCTGATGATGCGCTTCCCGAAAGACCCGGACCCGTCCAAGGTCAAGAAGGACATCGGCAAGCTGCTCAAGGCTTCGGCCATCGGCTAGGGGCGCGCCATGCAAACCTCCTCGCTGGCCCAGCTGGCCGTCACCGGCCTGCTGGTGGCGCTGCTGCCGCTGTCCATGGTCTGGGTGTCGTCGGACGAGAACAAGTACCGCAAGCTGGTCTGGATCAGCGTGTTCCTGACCTTCGACCTGATCGTGTTCGGCGCCTTCACGCGCCTGACCGACTCCGGCCTGGGCTGCCCGGACTGGCCGGGCTGCTACGGCCTGGCCAACCCCTTCCTGGCGCACGCCGAGATCAGCGCCGCCGAGGCGCTGCAGCCGAGCGGCCCGGTCACCGTGTTCAAGGCCTGGGTGGAGATGATCCACCGCTACCTGGCCATGGGCATCGGCGTGCTGATCGTGGCCATGATGGCGGTGGCGTGGCGCCAGCGGCTGAAGGCGGGCAAGGCTGGCGGCCCGTTTGCCAAGCCGGCCGCCAGGCCGGCCGCAAGCGCCGCCGCCGCCACCGGCCTGGCTGGCGGCGGCGCTACCTGGCAGGGCATCGCGCCCGGCGCCGCCGCCGCGCGCTGGGCTTATGCGCCCGGCTTGCCGACCGCGCTGTTCTTTTTCGTCTGCCTGCAGGGCGCATTCGGCGCCTGGACCGTCACGCTCAAGCTGCAGCCCGTCATCGTCACCATGCATCTGCTGCTGGGCATGGGCCTGCTGGCCATGCTGGCGTGGTTCGGCTGCCGCCAGGACACCGTGCACCAGGCCATCACGGGCGCATCCGCCGTACCGCCTGCCGTCGCGTTTCCCGTCACGCCTGCCGTGCCGCATTCCGCCGCACCGGCAGCCGCCCGCGCCGCGCCGCTGCCGGTGCTGCGCGCGGTCCGCTGGCTGGCTCTGGCGTCCGGCGCGGCGCTGCTGGTCCAGCTTGCGCTGGGCGGGTGGGTGAGCACTAACTACGCCACGCTGGCGTGTACCGAGTTCCCGCTGTGCGGCGGCAAAGTGGTGCCCGAGATGGACTTCGAACACGGTTTCCACCTGTGGCGCGAGCTGGGCAAGACCGCCGCCGGCCACTATCTGCCGTTTTCCGCGCTGACCGCCATCCACTGGGTGCACCGCAACTTCGCCTTCGTGGTGGCGGCGCTGGCCGGCTGCACCGCCTGGCAAGCCTGGAACCTGGCCGGCATGGCAAGGCTGGCGCGCGGCGTGGCCGCCGTGCTGACCTTGCAGATGGCCAGCGGCCTGGCCACCATCTACCTCAGCTTCCCGCTGGCGGTCGCCGTGCTGCATAACGCCGGCGCGGCCCTGCTGGTGCTCTTGCTGACCATGTTAAACTATAGGGCTAAGCACCAATTCGACACGGCCCAGTACAGCGAAACCGGCGTATCGCGTTCGGAATCCGCTACTGTGCCAGCCAGACACCACCAATGACGACCCAAACCGCACTACACAAACCGACCAACCGCATCGCACAGTACTGGGCGCTGACCAAGCCGCGCGTGACGCAACTGGCGGTGTTCTGCGCCGTGATCGGCATGTTCCTGGCCACCGACGACCTGCCCGACTGGCGCGTGGTGGTGGCCGCCACCGCCGGCATCTGGCTGCTCGCCGGCGCCGCCTTCGCGGTCAACTGCCTGGCCGAACGGGAGATCGACGCGCGCATGGCGCGCACCGCCCGCCGCCCGATGGCGCAGGGCGAAATCAGCGTGGCCCAGACGGCCGTGTTCTCCACCGTGATCGGCGGTGCGGGCATGTGGATACTGTACGCGCTGGTGAACCCGCTCACCATGTGGCTGACCCTCGTCACCTTCGTCGGCTACGCGGTCATCTACACCATGATATTGAAACCGGCCACGCCGCAGAACATCGTCATCGGGGGCCTGTCCGGCGCCATGCCGCCCGCGCTGGGCTGGGCCGCCGTGGCCAACGACGTGCCGATGCAAGCCTGGCTGCTGGTGATGATCATCTTCATCTGGACCCCGCCGCACTTCTGGGCGCTGGCCATGTACCGCCGCGACGACTACGCCAAATCCGGCCTGCCGATGTTGCCCGTCACGCACGGCATGACCTTCACCGGCTTCCACGTCTGGCTGTATTCTATCGCCCTGGCCGCCACGACCTTGCTGCCGTTCGCGGTCAAGATGAGCGGCTTGATCTACCTGGTGAGCGCGGTGGCGCTGAACGTGGTGTTCCTGTGGCACAGCTGGCGCGTCCACCGCCACTACACCGACCTGGTGGCGCGCAAGGCGTTCACCTGGTCCATCATCTACCTGTCCCTGCTGTTCGCCGCGCTGCTGGTGGACCATTACGTGAAGATCTGAGCGACATGAAAAAACTGATTGCACTGCTGGGCATGACCCTGGCCCTGGCCTTGACCTTGACCGCCTGCCAGAAGGGCGCGCCCGGCTCCGGCCTGGCCTTCAAGAACACCGACCTGACGGGGCTGAGCTATGCGCAGGGCTTCACGCTGAACGACCACACCGGCAAGCAGGTCACGCTGGAGAGCTACAAGGGCAAGGCGGTGGTGGTCTTCTTCGGCTACACCCAGTGTCCGGACGTGTGCCCGACCACGATGGCCGAGATGGCCGGCGTGATGAAGGAGCTCGGCCCGCTGGCCGACCAGGTGCAGGTCCTGTTCATCACGCTCGACCCGGCGCGCGACACCAAGGAGCTGCTGGCCCAGTACGCGCCCACCTTCGATCCGCGCTTCGTCGGCCTGTACGGCACGGCCGAGCAGACCGCCGCCGTGGCCAAGGAGTTCAAGGTCATCTACAACAAGGTGGAAGGCAAGACGCCGGACAGCTACACCATCGACCACACCGCCGGCAGCTATGTGTTCGACAAGAACGGCAAGATCCGCCTGTTCGTGCGCCACGGCCAGGGCCCGGCCCCGATCGCGCACGACCTGAAGTTGCTTCTCTCCTGATATCGCCGCGCTCCTGACAGCGCTGCTTTCCTGCTAAGCTAGTCCCCGACATAACATTGCCGGGGAAACGATGGAAAAACGCTTTCAACCTTACAGCCGCCTGGCTGCGATCATCTTCCTGGTGGTCGGCTGCCTGGTGGTGCTGCGCCCCTTCCTGGCCGCCATCCTGTTCGCCGCCGCCATCACCATCTCCAGCTGGCCCTTGTACCTGATGCTGCTGCAGCGCTTCCGTCAGCGCCGCACGCTGACGGCGGCGGTCATGACGTTCACCCTCATCCTCATCATCATCCTGCCGCTGGTGCTGGTCACCTGGAACATCGCCGACAATGCAGGCCAGGTGTATGAGAAGCTGCGCGAGGCGGTCGACGCCGGCACGGTCGCACCGCCATCGTGGCTGCGCGACCTGCCCGTGGTGGGCGAGGCGGCGGACGCCTATGTGCGCAAGATCATCGGCAGCCGCGAGGAGCTGATCGCGCTGGCCAAGCGCTACATGGAACCGGCGCGCCACTTCCTGCTCGGTAGCGGCCGGGTGCTGGGCAGCGGCGTGGCCCAGGTCAGCCTGGCGGCCTTCGTCAGCTTCTTCCTGTACCGAGACGGCGTGACCATCCTGGCCGCGCTGCGCACCGGCATGGACAAGATCATGGGCGAGCACGCGCCGGAAGTGGCGGACACGGTCAGCCGCACCGTGCGCGGCGTGATGTACGGCCTGCTCGGCACGGCGCTGGCGCAGGCGGCGGTGGCCTGCATCGGTTTCCTGATCGCCGGCGTGCCGGCCGTGGCGCTGCTGTCGGTGGCCACCTTCCTGTTCTCGCTGATCCCGGTCGGCCCGCCGCTGATCTGGGGCGGCGCCGCCGTCTGGCTGTTCAACCAGGGCAGCACCGGCTGGGGCATCTTCATGCTGGTGTGGGGCGTCTTCCTGATCAGCGGCGTGGACAATGTGGTCAAGCCCATGATTATCAGCCGGGGCAGCAGCTTGCCATTCCTGCTGGTGCTGCTGGGCGTGATGGGCGGTGTGCTGGCCTTCGGTTTCGTCGGGCTGTTCATCGGCCCCACCTTGCTGGCGGTGGGCCTCGGCCTGCTGCGCAACTGGACCGGGCAAACGGTCTGACGGATAGTCAAATCCCGGTTTATACTGGCGCTGGTTTACACCGGGAGATCGAATGAAGGGCGTTGTTTTTACCGAATTTATGGAACTGGTCGAGGCCCGCATGGGGCTCGATATGCTGGACCGCATCATCACCGAGGCCGACTTGCCGAACGACGGGGCCTACACCGCGGTCGGCACCTACGACCATGCGGAGCTGGTGCGGCTGGTGATGGCGCTGTCGAACGCTACCGGCATGGCCGTGCCGGCGCTGGTCCACCTGTTCGGCCAGCACCTGTTCCAGCGCTTCTCGGTCGCCTATCCGGCATTGTTCGCCGACGCCGGCAACGTGTTCGATTTCCTGAGCCGCATCGACAAGGTCATCCATGTTGAGGTGCGCAAGCTGTATCCGGACGCCGAACTGCCCTCGCTGCCGTGCGAGCGCCCCGCGCCGGGCGAACTGGTGCTGCTGTACAGTTCTCCGCGCGGCTTCGCCGACCTGGCGGCGGGCCTGATCGACGGCTGCATCGCCCACTTCGGCGAGACCATCGCGGTCACGCGCACCGACCTGGCCAAGGAAGGCAATCTGCACCGCGCGCGCTTCCACCTCGTCACCGGGGCTGCATGACGCCGGAGACCGCGCCGCCGGCGGCGGCACAGGGCACGGTGGCGTCGCGCAGCCTGCTGCGCGAACGCACCGCCCGCAAGGAGGCGGAAACCCTGCTCGAGCAAAAGAGCCGGGAGCTGTACGACATCAACCAGGACCTGCGTTACCTGAACGCGCACATGGAGCAGAGCGAGGCGCGCTACCGCACGCTGGTCGAACTGATACCGGACGCGATCTGGATCCACATGGACGGCGAGATCGTGTTCATGAATCCGGCCGCCGTGCGCCTGTTCGGCGCGGCGTCGCCGGAAGCGCTGCTCGGCACGCGTGCCGAGGACCGCGTGCCGGCCGAGTTCCACGCGCAGCTGGCCGAGGGCACGTATAGCGACCTGGCGCTGGCCCAGCTGCAGCCGCGCAGCGCGCTGCAGGTGCTGCGGCTGGACGGCGGCACGGTGGACGTGGAGTATTTCGGCTGCCGCATCTGGTTCAACAACGCCGACGCGGTGATGAGCGTGGCGCACGACGTCACCGAACGGCGCCAGCACGAGAAGGCCGTCGAGCACCAGGCCACGCACGACCAGCTGACCGGGCTGCCCAACCGCGCGCTGTTCCTGGACCGCCTGGCGCACGCCATCCGCCGCGCCGAGCGCCGCAAGGAGAGGCTGGCGGTGGTCTTCCTGGACCTCGACAAATTCAAGCAGGTCAACGATACGCTGGGCCACGCCGTCGGCGACGAGCTGCTGCGCGTGGTGGCCGCCACGCTGAAAAAGAGCGTGCGCGATTTCGACACCGTGGCCCGCCTGGGCGGCGATGAATTCGTGCTGCTGCTCGACAGCCCGCTGGGCGACACCACGCCCGGCATGATCGCCGAGCGCATAGGCGAGCACCTGGCCAAGCCGGTGCTGCTGGCCGGGCAAGAGCACGTCATCACCGGCAGCATGGGGCTGAGCCTGTTCCCGGAGGACGGCTACCAGGCCGAGAACCTGCTGCGCCAGGCCGACATCGCCATGTACCGCGCCAAGGAGGCCGGCCGCAACGGCTTCCAGTTCTTCACGCAGGAGATGCAGAGCCGCCTGGACGCGCGGATGACCCTGGAGCAGGGCTTGATGCGCGCGCTGCAGCGCGACGAGTTCGTGCTGCACTACCAGCCGCAGGTGGAGCTGGCCAGCGGCACCGTGATCGGCCTGGAGGCGCTGCTGCGCTGGCAGTCGCCCGAACTGGGGCTGGTGCCGCCGATGCAGTTCATCCCGGTGGCCGAGGAAAGCAATCTGATCACCGCCATCGGCAGCTGGGTGCTGGACAAGGTGTGCGCCACCTTGCGCGCCTGGATCGACGCCGGCGTGCCGGTGGTGCCGGTGGCCATCAACGTGGCCGCCACGCAGTTCGCGCACCAGGACCTGGAGCGCATGCTGGTCGACGTGCTGGACAAGTACAGCCTGGAGCCGGGGTTGATCGAGTTCGAGCTGACCGAGAGCCTGTCCATGGCGGACCCGGAGGAATCGATCGCGATGATGCACCGCCTGAAGGCGATCGGCATCACCATGTCGATCGACGACTTCGGCACCGGCTATTCCAACCTGAGCTACCTGAAACGCTTCCCGGTGGACAAGCTGAAGATCGACCAGTCCTTCACGCGCGGCGTGGCCAGCGACCCGGAGGACCGCTCCATCGTGATGGCGGTGATACGGCTGGCGCACAGCCTGGGCTTGCGCGCGATCGCCGAGGGCGTGGAAACGGAAGGCCAGGTGCAGCTGCTGGCCAAGCAGGGTTGCGACGAGATCCAGGGCTATTACTTCAGCCGGCCGCTGGCGGAGGACGGCATCGTCGCCATGCTGCGCAGCGGCGCCATGTTGGAGTTGCCGCTGGCGGGCAAGCGTTCCAGGCGCACCGTGCTGCTGGTGGACCGCGAGGCGCGCGTGCAGGCGCATTTCCGCCGCCTGCTGGACGGCACGCCCTACGAACTGCTGTCCGCGCGCAAGTCGGAGGACGCCTATGAATTGCTGGCCAGCCGCGAGGTGGGCGTGGTCATTTCAGGGCAGGGGCCCGAGGGCGACCGGGCGATCGAATTCTTCCAGCGCATCAAGCGGCTCTATCCGGGCGCCGTGCGCGTGCTGCTCACCAGCGCCGGCAGCGCGGACGAACTGGCGGACGCCATCAACCTGGGGGCCGTCTTCAAATTCATCGCCGCGCCGGACGACGACGCCCACGTGCTGGAAGTGCTGGCCAGCGCCTTCAGCCACTACGAGCGCTAGGCGGCAAGCCGGCGATGCTTCAGTCCTGGTCGTCGGACTCGCTGTGGCGGGGCTGGCGCGGGATCACTTTCACCAGCAGGATGCGCGGCCCGGTCATCTTCTTGACGACGATGTCGAAGCCGTTGAACTCCACGCGCTGGCCCTGTTTGGGGATGTCGCCCAGTTTCAGCATCACCAGGCCGCCGACCGATTCGATGTCCTGCAGGCCCATCTCCTCGTTCTCGATGTCGAGGCCGAGCGCGCGTTCCAGCGAGACGATGGGCAGGCTGGCCTTGCCGACCAGCGAGCCGTCCGGCTGCTTGAGCCAGTCGTTTTCGTTGAGGCGGAATTCATCATGGATCTCGCCCACCATGGCGCCCAGCAGATTGTCCAGGGTGAGGAAGCCCACCGGGCGCTTGCCCTTCTCGCCGATCAGCGCGAAGTGCGGCGCGCCGTCCTTGAAGCGGCGGAACAATTCCAGCGCCGGGGTGCGCGCCGAATAGGTCTCCACCGGACGCAGGAAGGGCGCCAGCGAGGTGATCTCCTTGCCGGACTGCTCGGCGAAGAACAGGTCCTTCAAGTGCACCATGCCGAGCACCGTTTCACCGTCCTCGTCGTAGTAGGGATAGCGGCTGAAGCGGTTGCGCACCACGGTTTGCAGGTTCTCTTCCAGCGGCTTGTCGGCGTGCAGCGCGATCACTTCATGGATAGGGCGCATCAGGTCCGACACCGACAGCAGGCTGAAATCGAGCGAGTGCGCCAGGATGTTGCGCTCGTCCTTGTTGAACTTCTCGCCCGGCTGGCTGGTGCGCAGGATCAGCTTCAGTTCCTCGGTCGTGTAGTGCGAATCGCCGTGGCCGCCGGGGCCGGACAGGCCGACGACGCGCAGCACCATGTTGGCGCTCTGGTTCAGCACCCAGATGGCCGGGTACATGGCCCAGTAGAAGCCGTACAGCGGCACCGCGCTCCACAGGCCGACCACTTCCGGCATGCGGATGGCGAGCGACTTCGGCGCCAGTTCGCCCACCACGATGTGCAGGAAGGAGATGGTGACGAAGGCGAACATGAAGGACACGCCGTGGATGATCTGCGGCGAGGTGACGCCGATGGCGCCGAACAAGGGTTCGAGCAGGGAAGCGAATGCCGGTTCGCCGACCCAGCCCAGGCCGAGCGACGCGAGGGTGATGCCCAGCTGGCAGGCCGACAGGTAGGCATCGAGTTCACCGTGGACCTTGGCCAGGATGCGGCCGCGCAGGCCCTGCGTTTTGGCGATGGCGCGCACGCGGGTGCGGCGCAGGGTGACGATGCCGAATTCGGCGGCGACGAAGAAACCGTTCAACACAACCAGCAGCAGTGCGAGCAGGACCAGCAATAAGTTAACCATATAAATCGCGTGCGCGACCGTCGTTGAAAGCTACATCTTAGCCGACCCGGCGCCCGGACGCCCAAAATTGCTCCCTGGAACTCGGAATCCAGGCTGCGGACGTTCGGACACGCATACTAATCATCACGCCACCGCGAACGGCGCCGCATGCAGCGCCTCCAGTATCGCCTCCACCGCCGGATGCTTGATTTTTCGCTCGTTGGAAATCGCGTAAAACTGCTCGCGCAGTTCGGGCGCGTTGCCCACGTGCGCGGCGCCGAACTGCACTTCGATGTCGTGCGCCAGCACGGACGGCGCGAAGAACAGCCCCATGCCGTTGCGGCCGAAGGTGTTGAGCATGGCGTTGTCTTCGAATTCCCCCACCACGTCCGGCCGCACGCCGTGCCGCACGAACCAGGCGTCGATGCGGCCGCGCAGCGCATTGTTGCGGGTCGGTAGCAGCAGCGGGGCGCCATTCAGGCTCTGCGGGAAATTGCGCTTGTATTTGCCGGCCAGCTTGCGGGCGCCGAACAGCTGCATTTCGCTTTCCAGCAGCAAGTGGCTGAACACGCGCAGGCTGGGCGTGGCGCGCACGGCGCGGTCGGTCAGCACCACGTCCAGTTTGTTCAAGGCCAGGTCGGCCAGCAGCGTGTCGAACTCATTTTCCATGCAGATCAGCTTCACGGGCCTGGAGAGGTTCTGTGTCATCTCGAGCAGGCGGTAGGCCACCAGCTTGGGCAGGGAATCGGAAATGCCCACGGTGAGCCGCATGCGGCCCGCGTCGACCTCCGTCAGCGCCTGCTGCAGCTGGTCCTCCAGCTGGAAGATCTGGTCCGCATACTCGATCGCCACGCGGCCCGCTTCGGTCGGCACCAGGCGCCGGCCCTGCTGCTTGAGCAGGGCCGTGCCGACCTGGATGTCGAGCTGCGAGAGCTGCGTGCTGACGGTCTGCACGGCCAGGCCAAGGCGCTCGGCGGCGCGCGTGACGCTGCCTTCCTTGGCCACCGTCCAGAAAAAATAGAGATGCCTGAAGTTGATGCCCGCTGTTTTCATGGTTCTGTTTTTGCGAAGTAATACTTCGATTATCTACCATTTTTAAATGATCTGGAAATCTCTACACTGCATGACATTAATCAACAAGAAAGGGAATACCGATGAAACACTTCAGAGTGTCATTCATTATCTCCTTCATCTGCCTTGCGGTTGCGGGCTGGTGGGGCTACTCACATACCGGCTGGAGCGGCGCGCTCACGGCGCTCGGCATCGCCGCCATCCTGGCGGTGATGGAAGTGTCGCTGTCGTTCGACAACGCGGTGGTCAACGCCTCGGTGCTGAAGACCTGGGACGCGTTCTGGAAGAAGCTCTTCCTGGGCGTGGGCATCATCATCGCGGTGTTCGGCATGCGGCTGCTGTTCCCGCTGGTGATCGTCGCGGTCGCCGCCGACATCAGCCTGGCCGAAGTCTGGACCCTGGCGCTGAACGACCCGAAAGCGTATTCGACGCACCTGACCAACCACCACGCTGAAGTGGCGGCATTCGGCGGCGCCTTCCTGCTGCTGGTGTTCCTGAACTTCCTGCTGGACAAGGACAAGGAAACGCACTGGCTGGGCAACGTCGAGAAGAAACTCGGCTCGCTGGGCAAGATGTCGTCGGTGTCCGTGATGGTGACCATAGGCGCGCTGCTGGCCTGCCTGGGCATGGTTGAAGAAGGCCAGAAGCTGATCGTGCTGATCGCCGGCCTGTGGGGCGTGCTGATCTACGTGGCCGTCGACGGCTTGAGCAGCCTGCTGGAGTCCGAGGAAGAAGGTTCGAACGTGGGCGACATGGTCAAGCGCGGCGGTATCGGCGGCTTCCTGTACCTGGAAGTGCTGGATGCATCGTTCAGCTTCGACGGCGTGATCGGCGCGTTCGCCATCACCAACGACGTCGTGATCATCATGCTGGGCCTGGCCATAGGCGCAATGTTCGTCCGTTCGATGACGATCTACCTGGTGGAGAAGGGCACGCTGGACGAATTCGTCTACCTGGAGCACGGCGCGCACTACGCGATCGGCATCCTGGCCCTGATCATGCTGGCCAGTATCAAGTTCCACATACCCGAGATCTTCACGGGTCTGATCGGCGTGGCCTTCATCGTGGCGTCGCTGTGGTCGTCGGTCCGCCACCGCAAGCAGCAAGAAGCGCTCGGCGTCCCTGCCTGAGCGGTGTAAAGAAAACGCGGCGCGCCCAAAGAACACCGGCCCGCCGCGCATGCAGCAAGGTGTTCACAACTTTATTTAGGAGTCGCAAATCATGGCAATCAGTCTGCAAAAAGGCGGTAACGTTAATCTGAGCAAGGAAGCTCCGGGCCTGTCGAAGATGGTGGTCGGCCTGGGCTGGGACATACGCAACACGGACGGCGCGGCTTTCGACATCGACAGCTCCGCCTTCCTGCTGAAGGTCGACGGCAAGGTCCGCGCCGATAACGACTTCATCTTCTACAACAACCTGAAGTCGAGCGACGGCTCGGTGACCCACTCGGGCGACAACCGCACCGGCGCCGGCGAAGGCGACGACGAAACGGTCACCATCGAGCTGTCCAAGGTGCCGGCCGACGTGGACCGCATCGCGATCTGCGTCACCATCCACGAAGCGGACGCCCGCCGCCAGAACTTCGGCCAGGTGCAGAAGGCATTCGTGCGCTGCGTGAACGCGGCCGGCAACACCGAGATCGCCCGTTTCGACCTGTCCGAAGACGGCTCGACCGAGACCTCGCTGGTGTTCGGCGAAGTCTACCGCAACGGCGGCGACTGGAAGTTCCGCGCCGTGGGCCAGGGCTACAAAGGCGGCCTGGGCGCGCTGGCGTCGTCCTTCGGCGTAGCGGTGTAAGCATGCCGGTCTTCACCGTGACAGGGGATGTCGATCCCTTCCTGCACGTCTCGCTGCGGCAGGGCGAAAAGATCTACTGCGAGTCCGGCGCGATGGTGATGATGGAAGCGGCGCTGGAGCTGAAGGGCAAGATCACGGGCGGTATCGGCAGCGCCATCATGCGCACCTTTGCCAACGGCGAGTCCTTCTTCCAGCAGCACATCGAAGCGGTGCGCGGCAACGGCGACTGCCTGTTGTCGCCGACGCTGCCGGGCGCGATGCAGGTGATCGACGTCGGACCGCGCCAGTACATGATCAGCGACGGCGCCTTCGTCGCGGCCAGCGCCGGCGTGGAGTTGAAAGTGCGCACACAAAGCCTGGGCAATGCGCTGTTCGCCCAGAGCGGCGGCTTCTTTATCACGGAGACGCAGGGCAGCGGCCAGCTGGCGGTGTCGGGCTTCGGCTCCATGTCGCAGCTGGAAGTGGAGCCGGGCAAGGACGTGGTGATCGACAACTCGCACGTGGTGTGCTGGGACAGTGCGCTGCACTACGAGATGTCGGTGGCGACCTCGCAGAGCGGCGGCTTCCTGAGCAACCTGGTGAACAGCCAGACCAGCGGCGAGGGCATGGTGCTGCGCTTCTCCGGGCAGGGCAAGATTTTGGTGTGTTCGCGCAGCCGCAAGGGTTTCCTTGGCTGGGTGCGCGGCACCGGACAGTAAGCGGACAATAAACAAGGAGTATAGCTATGTCAGTCAATTTGCAAAAAGGCCAGAAGATCTCTCTGGACAAAGAAGCGGGCAGCGCGCTGTCGCGCGTGGTGATGGGGCTGGGCTGGGACGCCGTCAAGAGCAAGGGCTTCTTCGGCTTCGGCGGCGGCAGCGCCGAAGTCGACCTGGACGCCTCGTGCGTGCTGTTCGACACCGAGAACCGTCCGCTGGACGTGGTCTGGTTCCGCCAGTTGAAGAGCCAGGACGGCAGCGTGGTCCATAGCGGCGACAACCGCACCGGCGCCGGCGACGGCGACGACGAACAAATCACCGTGTCGCTCTCGAGCGTGCCGGCCAATGTGAAGAGTATCGTGTTCACGGTGAACAGCTTCACCGGCCAGACCTTCGCGCAAGTGCAGAACGCCTACTGCCGCCTGATCAACGCGGCCGACGGCAAGGAAGTGGCGCGCTTCAACCTGTCGGTGCAGGGCAGCCACTCGGCGCAGATCATGGCCAAGCTGTACCGCCACAACGGTGAATGGAAGATGCACGCGATCGGCGAAAACGGCACCGGCCGCACCTTCGACGACCTGCTGCCGCAGATCGCGCCGCACCTGTAAGGATGTACCAGCTTCCCGGTGCGCGTTCACCCATGGCGCGCGCCTTTTACACGGCAGCCTGTTTCAGGCTGCCGTTTTTTTTCACAGTGTCGGCCATCGGCCGGTAGCGCTGGAACGCTTCGTTGATGGTCTGCTTGAGGATGTCCTCGTTCCAGGGCGGGGTGAGGAAACGGTAGATCTCGCCACGGTTGACCGCGTCCAGCACCGCCGGCAGTTCCGCGTGGCCGCTCAGCACGATGCGCATGCTGTCCGGATGCATGCGCGCGATGTCGGGCAGCGGCGGCTTGCCGCGGCCGTGTTGCGCCAGCTGGTTGCACAGGACCACCTGGATCGATTCCGTGGCCAGCAAATCCATGGCCTGGTGCGCCGAGGCCGCGCGCACGATGCGGTAGCCTTCGCCGCGCAGCGCGCGCCCGATGCCGTTCTGGAAGGCGTCGTCGTCGTCGATCACCAGCAGCGTGCGCGGCGTGCCAGCGGTATCGGCGGCCAGGGCCACCTGCTTGCCGTTCTGTACCATCGCGCAGAATTCGGCGGCCGGCACCGGCCTGCTGAAGTAATAGCCTTGCAGGTAGTCGCACTGGCGCGAGCGCAGGAACTGCATCTGCGCCTCCGTTTCCGCCCCTTCCGCGATCACGCCCATGCGCAGGCTGTGCGCCATGGCGATGATGGCGGTGGCGATGGCCGCGTCGTCCGGATTCTGGTTGATGTCGGTGACGAAGGCGCGGTCTATCTTCACGTAGTTGAAGGGGAAGCGCTTCAGGTAGGCCAGCGAGGAGTAGCCGGTGCCGAAGTCGTCCAGCGAGACCCGCAGGCCCAGGTCGCGGAAGTCGCGCATGGTCTGCTGCGCCGCCAGCGGGTCGTGCATGACCAGCGATTCGGTCAGCTCCACCTCCAGCCAGCGCGGGTCGAGCTTGTGCTCGGCCAGGGTGTGGGCGATGGTGTGCAGCACATTGCCTTCGCGGAATTGCAGGGCCGACAGGTTCAGCGCCACAGGCACGATGCGGTGGCCGGCGCGCTGCCATTGCGCCTGTTGGGCGACCACCGCCCGTATCACCCAGTCGCCGATCGGCACCACCAGGCCGGTTTCCTCGGCCAGCGGAATGAAGCGGTCGGGCGAGACCATGCCCAGCTGCGGGTGCTGCCAGCGTATCAGCGCCTCCGCGCTGGAGATCTGGCCGGTGTTCAGGTCCACCTTGGGCTGGTAGTACATGGTGAACTGGCCGGCGTCGACCGCTTCCTTGAGCATGCGTTCGAGTTCGGCCTTCTCGGCCAGGCGCGCGTTCAGCTCCTGCGAGTAGTATTGGAAGCGCGCCAGCATGGCCTTGGTCTGCTTGAGCGCCGCCTCGGCGTTCTTGAACAGCGATTCGGCGTCGCTGGCGTCGGCCGGGTAGACCGCCACCCCCAGCCGCGCCGCCAACTGCACGGTGCCGTTTTCCAGCTCGATGGGCTCGCCGATCAGCTTGATCAGGCTGGCGCACAGCGGGCTGATATTTTCATCGGGCCCACGTTCGCCCGCCAGCGCGAAATTGTCGGCGCCCACCCGCGCCACGGTGCAGGGCCGGCCCACGTCCTCGCTCAGGCGTTTGGCCACCGCGCGCAGCACCTGGTCGCCGCCGTTGCGCCCGACGGCGTCGTTGACCTGTTTGAAGCGTTCCAGGTTGAGGGCGATGACGAAGGCGCCGCCACCGCTGTGCTGCGCGCTTTGTTCGATCTGCTCGAGCCGGTCGAGGAACAGCCCCATGTTGGGCAGGCCGGTCAGGGCGTCGTAGTTCGACAGGAAATTGGCGCGCTGTTCATGGGCGATGGCTTCAAGCGCGAACGCGATGTCGCCGGCCAGTTCCCCCAGCAGCTTGATTTCGCCGGCGTCGAAGCTGCCGGCGGCGCGGGCGTACAGCAGCATGGCGCCGATCACGCCGCGCGGCGAATGCAGCGGCAGGCCCAGCAGGGATTGGAAGCCGCGCGCGCGCGCGTCGGCGCAGCTCTGCGGAAAGGCCGCGCCGCCTTGCGCGTCGTCGCACAGGGTGGTGGCGCCATGCGCCATGACGTGCCGCACCAGTTCGCCTGCCGGTCCCTGCGCGTCCGGCGGCTCGCCCGCGCCGCCCTCGCTGGCCGACAGCGCGATGGCGCCGCCGGCGGTGTCGGCCGTGCCTATCCAGGCCAGGCCGAAACCGCCGTGCGCCACCGCGATGCGGCACGCTTCCTGCAGCAGCGCCTGCGGCTGGCGGATGCGCACGATGGCGCTGTTGGTGCCGCTCAGCACCGCGTGGATGCGGCTCAGGCGTGCGGTCTGGGCTTGCTCGAGCTCCAGTTGCCGCACATAGTGTTCCAGCGTGGCGGCGCGCACCAGCGACAGGTGGTTGCGCACGCGCGCCTGCACGATGGCCGGCGAGACCGGCTTGATCAGGTAGTCGACCCCGCCGCAGGCGAAACCTGCCGCCTCGTCGCCCACTTCGCTCATCGCGGACACGAAGATGACGGGCGTGTTTTCCGTTTGCGGGTCGCTTTTGAGCTGGCGGCATACGGCGTAGCCGTCCATGTCCGGCATCTGGACGTCGAGCAGGACCAGGATGGGCAGGTGCTTGCGCGCGGCGGCCAGTCCCTCCGCGCCGTTGCGGGCGAAGGCCAGCGTGTAGCTGTCGCCCAGTATCTGCTTGAGCAGCGCAAGGTTGCTGGGTTCGTCATCGACGATGAGGATGGGGCCGGGTAGCATGTTTTATTCCTCCAGTTCCAGGCCGAGGTCCGAGATCAGTCCCAGTGCCAGCGTTTCGGCGGCGCGGAAATCGAAGCCGTCGATGCGCTCGCGCAGCTCGGCGGCCGCGCCGGCCGGGATCAGGGGCGCCAGCCGGTCCAGCACGGCGGTTGCGCTGTCGGGTGCGTCGGTGTCCAGCGCCAGCAGCAACTCGCGCAGCAGGACGGCGCCGTCGGCGCCCGGGGGCGCGGCGGGGGAGGCGGGATGCTCGGCCGCCGGCGGGGCGTCCTCGTCGCCGCCAACATAGCGGGCGATCGAGGCGCAAGCGGTGTTCAGCGCCGTTTGCAGCGCGCCCAGCGCGGCGCCGATGTCGCCGCCGGCATAGTCGGCCGCCTCCAGTTCCGCCGCCGCCTGCACTACGCCGTTCAGGGCCAGGCCGGCGGCCCCGCCTTTCAGTTTATGGGTCAGGCTGCGCGCTGTGGCGCCGTCGCCGCGGGCATAGCATGATTCGAGCTGCGCGCAGCTTTGGCCGTAATCGGCCTCGAATTTGCGCAGGAATTTGCGGTAGGCGGCCGCGTCGCGCCAGGTCGCCAGGCCTTGCCGCAGCGCCAGGCCCGGCAGGTCTTCGGGTGCAGGCGCGTCCGGCCCGGCAGGGATGGCCGCTGCGGCAACTGCGGCAGGTGCGGCGGCGGCCGGCCCGCCGCCGGTCAGGCGCTGGATGCTGGCGATCAGGTCGTCCACATTGAATGGCTTGGCGACGAAGGCGTCCATGCCCGCCGCGCGCGCCGCTTCCTGCTGGTTCTTGAAAGCGCCCGCGGTCAGTGCGATCACCGGCAGCGCGGCGCAGGCCGGGTTGGCGCGCAGGCGGCGGGTTGCCTCGTAGCCGTCCATTTCCGGCATCTGCACATCCATCAGCACGATGTCGACCGCGTTCGGCTGGGCGGACAGCCATGCCAGCGCGGAGACGCCGTCGTTGGCCAACTCCACCTGCGCCCCTTCGCCCTGCAGGATGTGGCGCGCCACTTCTCGGTTGATGTCGCTGTCGTCGACCACCAGCACGCGCAGGCCGGGCAGCCGCTGGCCGTCGGCGGCCGGCTTGGGCGCGGGCAGCGCGCCCACCCGGCGCCGCAGCGCGCTGGCCACGCCGTTGTACAGCGCCGAACTGGTGACAGGCTTGCTCAGCACGCCGTCCACGCAATCGATATCCTGCTGGTGGCGCAATTCCTCCTGCGAATACGCGGTCACCATCAGCACAATGGGCGTGTCCTGGTCGTGCAGCGTGCCGCGCAAGCGCGTGGCCAGCTGCAAGCCGTCCATGCCCGGCATTTTCCAGTCCACCAGCAGCACGTCGTAGTGGGCGTTTTGCGCCTGCTTGGCCAGCACTTTCTGCATGGCCGCCTCGCCGCTGTCGACCATGGTGGCGCTCCAGCCCACCGAGCGCGCCGTCTGCACCAGGTTTTCGCGCGCGATGTCGCTGTCGTCGGCGATCAGCACGTCGAGCAGGGCCAGCTCCGGCGGCGCGTAGTCGCCGCCCGGCACCCAGGCGAACGGCACCGTGAACCAGAATTCGCTGCCCTTGCCGGGGGTGCTGATCACGCCGATATGCCCGCCCATCATCTCCACCAGATGGCGGCAGATGGTCAATCCCAGGCCAGTGCCGCCGAAGCGCCGGGTGGTGGTGGCGTCGGCCTGCGAAAAGGCGGAAAAAATGTGGGCCTGCTTGTCGAGCGGTATGCCGATGCCGGTGTCGCTGACGGAAAAGCGGACGGTGGCCACGCGCTCGTCCTGCGACAGCAGGCTCATGCCCACCTTGACCCCGCCGCGCGCGGTGAACTTGATGGCGTTGCCGGTCAGGTTGATCAGCACCTGTTCCAGGCGCAGCGCGTCGCCCAGCACCTGGCCGCCGATCGCGGGCGGCGGCGCGATCGCCAGCTCGATTTCCTTGTCGCCGGCGTTGGCGGCCATGATGGCGGCCAGGTTGTCGCAGATGTCGACCAGGCGGAACGGCGTCTGCTCGATTTCAAGGCGGCCCGCCTCGATCTTGGAAAAGTCCAGGATGTCGTTGATGATGGCCTGCAGCGAGCGCCCGGCGTTGCGGATCTTGTGCACCATGTCGGCCGCTTCGCCGTCGAGCTGGCGCCGGTCCAGCAGATAGGCCAGGCCCAGTATGCCGTTCATCGGCGTGCGGATTTCGTGGCTCATATTGGCCAGGAAGTCGGCCTTGGCGCGGTTGGCGCTCTCCGCTTCGGCGGTGCGCGTCAGCAGGTTGCTGTTGACCACCTCCAGTTCGGCGGTGCGCTCGTGCACGCGCCGTTCCAGGTCGGCGTTCAGCGTGCGCACCGCCAGCTCGGCGGCGCCGCGTTCGGCCATCTCGTGCTCCAGCGTTTGCAGCATGCCGTTGAAGGCGTCGGCCAGTTCGCCGACCTCGTCTTCGGTGGTCTTGGGCGCGCGCAGCTGGTAGTTGTGCTGCTCCATCACTTGGCGCGCCACCTGGCCGACCGCCAGCACCGGACCGGACACCCAGCGCTGCAGGCGCGACGAGATGACCAGGCCGAACGCCAGGCTGGCCAGCAGCACGCCGCCGAGGATGGCCAGGTAGTCGCGCAGCCAGCCGGACAGGTCGTGCTGTTCCTTGACGAACACCACGCCCAGCGTTTCCTGCGCGCTGGCGATCGGTTTGAAGATGCTCAGTTCGGCGCCCTCGAAACGCACGCCTTCAGCGGCCGGGCCGGCCGGCAGCAGCCGCGCCTGCGCCGCGTCGCGCGCATAGCTGGCGAACAGCGCGCCGCTGCTGGTGTAGATGGCGGCCGCCGCGATGTTGGGGGCGGCGCGCAGATGGGCCAGGTTTTCGCGGGCCACCTTGGGGTCGGAAAATTCCAGCGCCGTGATGCTGCCTTGCCCCAGCAGATTGGCCAGCGCGGTCAGTTCGGCGGCGGTTTTGGCGCGGGCTTCCTGGAAGTCATGGTAGAGCAGGGCGGCGCCGGCCATCAGCAGCGTGCACAGATTGGCCACCAGCACCATCAGCAGCAGCTTCTTGCTGATGGAGCGCACATGCAGGACGCGCGTCATGGCGATTTCCCTTCGACCCGGTAAGCCACGTCGAGCAGGCGCGCGCTGATCTTCAGCTGCCTGGCCTCGGCGTGCGGCAACGATATTTCGAAACGGATGCGCTCATCGACGAGCAGCAGATTGATGACGCTGCCGGACGTCAGCATGCCGGCCGATTCGGTCACCGTCAGCACCGGCTGCGCGGCCACGCTGTCGAGCATGCCGCGTGCGCTGCGCGCGGCGCGCTGGCCGATGTAGAGCAGCTGCAGGCCGGCCGGCACGGCGCCGGCCGCCAGCATGCGGATTTGCACCGGGCGGTTTTTCAGCGGGTGGGTGGCGCTCAGTTTTTTCAATTCCTCGGCCAGGCTGTCGGCGTCCACGATGCCGATGACGAAGGGCGCCGCGCCCGCGTCGCCCGGCGGCCAGTCAACGTAGCTGGCGAATTTGTAGATATAGCTGGCCTTGATCTTGTATTCAGCGTCGGCCTGGCCGTCGCCGGCGCGCGCGCCGCCGGCCCACAGCACGGCGGCCAAGGTCCAGGCCAGGCCGCGAACGGCGCTCACGGGAACCTCGCCGTCAGCGCCAGCGCCAGCGAACGCTCGATGCGGACCGGGTTGGCCGAAGCGGTGCCGCTGCCGGAACGGAATTCGACGTGGCCGCGATGGAAGATATCGGCCGCGCTCAGGCGCAATTCCAGCGCCGGCGACAGACGCCAGCCCAGGTGCGCGTCGACCGCCGTGTAGGCGGGCACCGCCGGGGTGGACAAGGCGCCGACGTGGCGCAGCGCGAGGTCGAACTCCCAGCCTGCGCCGGCATTCCATTTCGAGCCGGCGCTGAACTGGTGGCGCGGATCGTTGCCGGGCGGCGCACTCGCCACCGGCCCGCGCAGGCGCTGGCGCTGCAGCAGCACACCGGCGTCCAGCGTCCAGTCCGGCGCGGCCTGGTAGCTGGCCCAGGCCTCCAGTCCGGTGGCGCGGGCGGCGATCTGGTTGTCCAGCACCAGGCCGGCGGCGCTGCGGCTGGTGCTGCGCAGCCTGTGGTAGCGGCTGTGGAACAAGGTTGCAGCATACGTCAGCGAGGAGCGCCCCTGGGCGCGCCATCCGAGCTCCAGCTTGTTGGCCAGTTCCGATTTGAAATCCGGGCCGCCGGCGATCATGAACGGCGGCTTGGCAGGCGAATAGAGGTCGGTGTCGAGGCGGGCCGGCGCGCGCACCACGCGCGCCAGGGCGGCCCACAGCGTTTGCGCGGCGCCGGCCTTCCAGGCCAGTTTGACGCTGGGCAGCCATTCGATGCCGGTGTCGTCGTTCGACTCCGCCCGTATCCCGGCGATCAGGCGCAGTTCGGGCGTCAGCGGGCGCTGTTGCTGCGCGAACAGGTTGGCCCAATGCAGCATGCGCTGGGCGGGCAGGAAGGCCAGCAAGGCCGAGTTGCGCACGTGGTCGCTGGCCACGCGGTAGCCGCCGCCGACGGTGGTCTCGGCGCTGCCGTGGCTGAACGCGTAGCGCAGCTCCGCATCGGCGGTGTTGAGCGATTCGCCGAACAGGCCGGGCACGTCGCGTTCGGTGTGGTCCAGATAGGTCTGCGCGGTCAGGCGCGCACCGTCGCCGAGCGGGCGTTCCCAGCGCAGCAGCAGGTTGGCGCCTGCGATCGTGGTCTGGCCCGGCGTGCTTAGTCCTTCGGTGCCGTTGTAGAGGTCGCCCAGCAGGCTGACGTCGTCGCGCGCGCCGTGCCAGTCGGCGCGGAAGCCCGCCTGTTTGCGCCGCCAGGCGTCGGGCATGGCGGCCCCGTTCACGCGCTCGGAGTGCGGCCAGCGGTCGGCGCTGGCATAGATGCGGTAGTGGCCCTGCTCGCCCAGCGCCGCGCCGTAGCGCGCGGCAACGCCGCCGCCGTCGGTGCCGGCGTCGGCGTACAGCAGGGTGCCGGCGGACTTGGCGGCATCCCGGGTGATGATATTGATCACGCCGTTGACGGCATTGGTGCCCCAGATGGTGCCACCCGGGCCGCTCACCACTTCGATGCGGTCGACATCGGGCAGCATGGTCGCCTGCGCATCCCAGAACACGCCGGAATACAGCGGCGTATACACGGTGCGGCCATCGATCATGACCAGCAGCTTGTTGGCGGTGCTGGAATTGAAACCGCGCGCGCTGATGGCGTATTGCGACGCGCCGATGCGGGCCACCTGCAGATTGGGCGCCAGCCGCAGCGCCTCGGGCAGGCTGCGCGCGCCGGAGCGCCGTATCGCTTCGCCCGTGATCACGTAAACCGAGGCGGCGGCGTCGGCCAGCCGTTCTTCCTTTTTCGACACCGACGTGACGCGGTACTCGCTCAGTTCCTCCAGCGACATCTGGAAGTATTCATTGCGCGTATCCGTCCCCTGCGCGCCTGCCGCGGATGCCGCCAGCGCGCACAGCAGGCCGAGCATCCAGCCGGCCGGGAGCCAAGCCGGGAGCCAAGCCGGGCGCCACGATGGCCGCCAGGAGAAGGGGCGTCCGCAGGTGGTCATGGTTGCTGTCCCTGTCATCCCATCCTCCCTGGCCGCGGTCTGTACACGCCGCTATACGATAATTCCGATTAGACATCGAAACATGCTGGCGGCAAAGGCAAATTTGCATGTGTTGCCACCATTCATACACGGTGATAATTGGTGAGAATGTCGGATGGAATTTATGCTTGCCGCCGGGTGCGCGGGCGCGCCAGCCACTGGCTTGCAATTTGCAATATTGGCGCGGTGCGCGGCCGCGCGTCCGGCAGGGGCCAGCGTCGTCATACAACTGCTATAATCTTCACTATCGCGCAACCTACCGCAAGCCATGAACGACATCGCCGCAGCCTTCCAGCCGCCTAAAAAGCGCCATCGCAACCTCGCGCAGGGCGTGGTGGAGAGCATCACCGCCAGCATCACGGGCGGCCAGCTCAAGCCGGGCGACAAATTGCCGACTGAATCCGTCATCATGGAGATGCACGGCGTCAGCCGCACGGTGGTGCGCGAGGCGATTTCGCATCTGCAGGCGAACGGCCTGGTGCAGACCAAGCATGGCATCGGCACCTTCGTGCTGGAGCCGCAGCCGGCCGCGCTGCGCATCTCGGCCGACACCATCCGCACCATCGGCGACGTGCTGGCCATCCTCGAGCTGCGCATCAGCCTGGAGACCGAAGCGGCCTGGCTGGCTGCGGCGCGCCGCACCGAGGAGCAGGCCGTTGCGATGGGCGAGGCGCTGCAGCGCATCCGTGCCGGCGGCTCGGTCGAGGCCGACGTGCAGTTCCACCTGCTGATCGCGCAGGCGACCGGCAACCGCTATTTCGTCGACATCCTGACCGACCTGGGCACCCACATCATCCCGCGCGCGCGCCTGAACTCGGCGCAGCTGGCGCACGACGATCCGGCCCACTACCTGGAAGGCGTGAACCGCGAGCACGAGAACATCTACAACGCCATCCTGCGCCAAGACCAGGAGGCGGCCCGCGCCGCCATGCGCACCCACCTCAGCAACAGCCGCGAACGCCTGCGCCGCGCGCAGCTGGAAGGGCAGCCGCTGGACGGCCCTGCAATTTCTTAAGGGAAATAACTAAAAAGCCGCATCAAAACGCTTGCCCCGCTTTCATTATGGTTGTACGATGTCATACAACAAGGCGGCGCTGCGCCACTTTTTAGACACCCATTGGAGAAGACATGCAAGCAAATGAACTCAAAACCATCCTTTCGTCCGGCCTGCTGTCCTTCCCGGTCACCGACTTTGACGCGCAGGGCAACTTCCGCGCCGACACCTACGCCAAGCGCCTGGAATGGCTGGCACCGTACGGCGCCAGCGCGCTGTTCGCGGCCGGCGGCACGGGCGAGTTCTTCTCGCTGACGCCGAACGAGTACAGCGACGTCATCAAGACCGCCGTCGACACCTGCAAAGGCCTGGTGCCTATCCTGGCCGGCGCCGGCGGTTCGACCCGCGCCGCCATCGGCTACGCGCAGGAAGCCGAGCGCCTGGGCGCGCAAGGCGTGCTGCTGCTGCCGCACTACCTGACCGAAGCGAGCCAGGACGGCCTGATCCGCCACGTGGAAGAAGTGTGCGCGTCGGTGGACTTCGGCGTCGTGGTCTACAATCGCAATGTCTGCCGCCTGAGCGCCGACTCGCTGGAAATCCTGGCCGACCGCTGCCCTAACCTGATCGGCTTCAAGGACGGCCTGGGCGACATCGAACTGATGATGCAGATCTGGCGCCGCATGGGCGACCGCTTCAGCTACCTGGGCGGCCTGCCGACCGCGGAAGTCTACGCGTCGGCCTACAAGGCGCTGGGTGTGCCGGTATACTCGTCGGCGGTGTTCAACTTCATGCCGAAACTGGCGATGGACTTCTACCACGCCGTCGCCAGCAACGACCACGCCGCGCAGAACAAGATGCTGGACGAATTCTTCCTGCCATACCTGGAGATCCGCAACCGCAAGGCCGGCTACTCCGTCAGTATCGTCAAGGCCGGCGCCAAGCTGGCAGGCTACGACGCAGGCCCTGTCCGCGCTCCGCTGACCGACCTGACCGAAGAAGAATGCGCAATGCTGGAAAAACTGATGCGTGCACAAGGCGCGCAATAACCAAGGAGTAGTGATGCAAGTATCCGGTGAAATGATAATTGGCCGTTCCGTCGTACGCGGCCAGGAAGGCACGATCAAGGCGATCGACCCTTCCCGCAACGAGCAAATCGAACCGGCCTTCGGGCTGGGTGGCGAAGCGGAACTGCAGAAGGCTTGCGCGCTGGCCGAACAGGCGTTCGACCTTTATCGCGAAACCGGATTGGAGCAACGCGCCCGCTTCCTGGAAACCATCGCCGACCGCATCATGGACCTCGGTCCTGTGCTGATCGAGCGCGCGATGGCTGAAACCGGCCTGCCGCAGGCCCGCCTGGAAGGCGAGCGCGGACGCACTTGCAACCAGCTGCGCCTGTTCGCCAAAGTGGTACGCGACGGCCGCTTCCTGAGCGCCACCCTGGACTCGAAGCTGCCGGACCGTACCCCGCCGCGCTCGGACATCCGCCTGCGCAAGATCGGCCTCGGCCCGGTCGCCGTGTTCGGCGCCAGCAATTTCCCGCTGGCGTTCTCGGTTGCCGGCGGCGACACCGCCTCCGCGCTGGCCGCCGGCTGCCCGGTCGTGGTCAAGGCGCACTCGGCGCACCTGGGCACCTCCGAACTGGTGGCCCGCGCTGTGCAGAAGGCCGCCATCGAGTGCGACATGCCCGAAGGCGTGTTCTCGATGCTGATCGGTTCAGGCGTGAGCGTCGGCCAGAACCTGGTCGCGCACCGCGCCATCAAGGCCGTCGGCTTCACCGGTTCGCGCCAGGGCGGCACCTCGCTGATGCGCACCGCCGCCGCGCGCCACGAGCCGATTCCTGTCTATGCTGAAATGAGCAGTATCAATCCCGTGTTCCTGCTGGCCGGCGCACTGGAAAACGCCAAGCTGCCGCAAGCCTTCGTCGATTCGCTGACCTTGGGCGCGGGCCAGTTCTGCACCAACCCCGGCCTGCTGATCGGCGTGGACGGTCCGCTGCTGCAAGGCTTCGTCGACGGCGCCGCCGCCGCGCTGGCCGCCAAGGCGCAGCAGACCATGCTGACCCCCGGCATCCACCAGGCTTACTCGTCGGGCGTGGCCAAGCTGGCCGCCATCCCGGGCGTGAAGCTGGTCGGCCAGGGCCAGACCACCGGCCTGCCGTGCGGCGCGCAAGCTGCGCTGTATGAAGTCGCCGCTGAGACCTTCCTGTCGAATCCCGACCTGGAAGGCGAGATCTTCGGACCGGCTTCGCTGCTGATCCGCTGCCGCAACGAGGACGAAGTGGTGCGCGTGGCAGAACACCTGGAAGGCCAGCTGACCGCTGCCGTCCACGCCAGCGCTGCCGACCTGGCCTTCGCCAAGCGCCTGCTGCCTACGCTGGAGCGCAAGGCCGGCCGCGTGCTGTTCAACGGCTTCGGCACCGGCGTGGAAGTGTCGCATGCGATGGTGCATGGCGGCCCGTTCCCGTCCACCTCGGACAGCCGCAGCACCTCCGTTGGCGCCTCCGCCATCGACCGCTTCCTGCGTCCGGTGAGCTACCAGGACCTGCCTGCGGAACTGCTGGCAGCCGCACTGGCCGACGGTAATCCGCTGGCCATCCCGCGCGTGGAAGATGGCGACCTGGTATGGAACGTGTAAGCGATATCCAATGCACGGTCGGTGAAAGCCCTGTCTGGGACGCGCAAGCCGCAGCCTGGTACTGGGTGGACATCGTCGCCAAGCGTATCTGGCGGATGGACGGCCTCAGCGGCGCGCTGCGCAGCTGGGAAACGTCCGAAATGGTGGCCTGTCTGGCGCCGAAGGAAAGCGGCGGGCTGATCGCCGGCATGGAAACGGGTTTGTTCAGCCTCGCGCTGATCGACGCCAGGCATGCCGGGGAAACCCGGCTGGCGCGTCCGGCGTCTCTGGGCGAGGGCATGCGCTTCAACGACGGCCGCTGCGACCGCCAGGGGCGTTTCTGGAGCGGCACCATGTTCATGGACATGTCGGCCGCGCGCGCCATCGGCGAGTTGTATAGCTACGACGCGGAGCAGGGCCTGTCGCGGCCCGTGGTGCCGGAGCTGATCACGCAGAACGGCCTGGCCTGGTCGCCGGACGGACGCACCATGTATTTGTCCGATTCGCATCCATCGCGGCGCCTGGTCTGGGCCTTCGACTACGACACCGAAACCGGTGTGCCGTCGAAGCGCCGCGTGTTCGCGGACCTGCACCAGCACGTGGGCCGTCCCGACGGCGCGGCGGTGGACGCCGAGGGCGGCTACTGGATCTGCGCCAACGACGCCGGCTGCCTGCTGCGCTTCACGCCGGACGGCAAGTTCGACCGCCGTCTCGACGTGCCGATGCTCAAGCCGTCCATGTGCGCCTTCGGTGGCGACGACATGGGCACCTTGCTGGTCACGTCCATCGTGTCCGGCAAGCCCGAGGATGAGGAGTGGGGCGGCGCGGTGGTGTTGCTGCGGCCCGGAATCAAAGGCATCGCGGAGACGCGGTTCAAAGGATAACGGTTCGAGTTGAATAAAGCCGGGGTTTTCCAACCCCGGCTTTTTTTCGTCAGGCGGAAAGTTCGGTGTTCAGCACCTTGCCGTCCACCGTCACGTTTTTCAGCTTCAAGCCCTTCACGTTGTACAGGAACCATGGCGATTCGGTGTTCACCGGGGTGCCGAAGTCGCAATCGGTGATGGTCACGTTGCTCACCGGGATGATGGCCGGCATAGGCTCGGGGCCGTTGTAGTCGGAGGCGACCGGTCCCAGTATGACGATGGCCTGGAAACACGAGGCCTGCTTGCCGCCCGTGGCCTCCACGTTCCCCACTTTGACGTTCGAGATGTGCACATTGCTGACCGCCGGGGGACGGGTGCGCACGGTGTCGGCGATGGGCGCGTAGTCGCAGTCGAAGGTCACCACCGCGCCGGCGGCCGTGGCCACGGTGCGCGACTGGATAGGCGAGCCTGGCAGCGAGGCGTAGAACGCCGGGCTGGTTTGCACGCCGTTCGGGATGCTGATGTTGCGCACGTAGAAATTGCGCAGGTAGCCGCCGCGATTCAGATTCGTCTTCAGGCGGATCGCGGTGTTGAGCGGGTTGGTTTTCCAGTGCGCGTTCTGGAACACCAGGTTTTGCGCGTACACGTTCTGGATGCCGCCCGCCATTTCGCTGCCCAAGGTGACGGCGCCGTGGCCGCTGTGCATGACGCAATCCTGGATCACGATGTTCTGCGACGGGCCGAAATGCGTGTCCTGGTTCTTGCCGGCCTTGATGGCGATGCAGTCGTCGCCGGCGTCGAAGGTGCAGCCTTCCACCAGCACGTGGTCGCATGCCTCGGGGTCGAAGCCGTCGCTGTTCGGGCCGTGGCTGAAGGCGTGCACCTTGCGGATGACGATGTTGCGGCAGTGGACAGGGTGGTGCTGCCAGAACGGCGTGTGCTGCACCTGGTAGCCCTGCAGCAGCACGTTGGTGCAGCCGATGATGTGGATCATCGAGGGGCGCAGGTAGTGGCCCATGCCGAACACGCGTTTGCCCAGCGGGACGCCCGCTTCCGACAGCGCCGGCAGGTATTGCTCGTCGGCGCGCCACTTTCCGCCGGCGCCCTGGATCTGCAGGCGTTCCGCCTCGCTCAGGCCGGGCGCCACGTCGGCCAGCGAGGCCGGGTTGGCCGGGTTCTCGACATTGCCCGCCAGCTTGCCTGGGCCGAAGTTCGGCACCGAGTTTTCCGCCACCGAATTCATGGTGCGCGTCTTGCCCTTCCAGGTCCACCAGCAGTCGCCTTCCTTGTTGAACGGGACGCCGCCCTGGCCATCCAGTACGCTGGTCCAGTCTTCGCCGGTGAGTGCGATGTTGTCCTGGCCGTAGGCGTAGATCGGGGAGGCGAAGTTCAGGCAGTCGTTGCTCTGCCAGCGCGTGATCACCAGCTTGCCGTTCTTGCCGCAGTCGAAGTCGCCGTACTTGGCGTAGTCGGACGGCTGGTTGCTGAAATAGATGTGGGCGCCGGCTTTCAGGTGCACATGCACGTTCGACAGCAGCACGATGGGCCCGGCACAGTACCAGTTGCCGGCCGGGATGACGACGCGGCCGCCGCCGGCCTTGCTGGCCGCCGCGATGGCGGCGGCGAAGGCGGCGTAGCAGTCCCTGGAGCCCGGCACGGGCGTGTCCAGTTCACCCTGCTCTTCGAACGATTTCCACGCTTTCACCTTCACCAGCTTGCAGGTCGCGGCACCGAATTTGGTGACGTCGAAGTCCTGCTTGCGGAATACCAGAGGCTTGGACAGGCGTTTGACGATGTCGGCCGCGCGCTCCCACGGGTCCGGCTCGGCGGCTGCCAGCGCCATGGCCGGCACCCCGCCGGCCAGCGACAGGCCGGTGGCCGATGCGGCTTTCATCAGGCTGCGGCGCTGTTCGTTCAACTTCTTGATCATGCTCTCTCCGTTACTCATCAATGTTGTTGTATTCCGCCAGGTAGCTGTCCGCAGGGACGGGCTGCCCGGTGTAGCCGAGGTCTTTGACGGGGGCTATACCCGCCGCTTTCAGGTTGTTCCAATAGTCGTCCGAATTGAATTGCGCAGGGCGGTAGGACAGCGTGCCGTTGCGGTTCCAGTCGGACCAGGGGGCGTTGCGGTTTATATGCGAGCCGATGCGCGAATTGAGCACCGCCATCTTGCCGACCGTTTCCAGCACGGTGGGCGTGATGGTGCCAACCGGGGACTGGAACTGGCTCACGCCGCCCAGCGTGCAGGCGTAGCCGGGCAGCGGCACTTTACCGTAGGGCGTGCAGCGCGAGTTGTGAAACCATTGGCGCGCCAGGAAGAACTTCCCGGCCAGCGCGTTGGGTGAACCGTCGTGGGTGAAGCGGCACTGTTCGAACACGAAACCGTAGCGCGTCCTGTGGTTGGTGTTGGGCGCGCCCACGTAGGACGTGCTGCGGTCGCCCAGCGACTTGATTTCGGTCTGGTGGAAATAGGCCGTGGCGTCGCCGAAGATGAAATCGACGTCGCCTTCGATATAGGACTTGTTGAAGAAGCTGCGCGCGGTGCGGCGTGTGTCGGATGCGCGCAGGAACAGCGTGTCCTGGAAGCCGATCAGGCGCACATTTTCGAACTGCACCTTGTCCGCGCCTTCCACCTGCAGCGCCACGGCCTGGTGGTGCACCACGCCCTGCTGCGGGTTGATATCGGTCTTGCCGCAGGGGCGTTCGCCGCATTCCTCGCGCGCGTTGCCGGTGTCCTTGTTGTATCCGTTTTCGATGGTGATGTTGCGGGCCTGGAAGCCGTCGTTTTTCACCCATACCGTCATCGAACCGAAGGTGCCTATGGTTGCAGCGGTTCCGGCTGCGGCGCGGTCCTTGACCAGCGCATACATGGCTTGCACGGACGGGTGGGCGTTGGTGAATTGCGCGGCGTAGCGCGCGTTGTAGCTGGCGGCCGTCGTCGCGGCGTCCAGTTTTGCGGTGATCCTGGTGTCGGCAGCGTTCGCGCCTTCGCCGTACAGCGTGATCGGGGCGGAGGCGGCCGGCACATAGACCAGCTCCTGGTACACGCCGGGTCTGATCAAAATATGGATGCGTTTGTGCGGCTCCGCGGCCATGCTGGTATCGACGGCGCGGTTGATGGCCGCCTGCACGGTGTGGAAGACTTTGATGCCGTCGGCTTTCGCGTTCGCGTCCACGGTGTAGGCGGGCGTGAAGGTACTCCCCTTGGCCAGCGGATCGGCCAGCGGGTCCCATGGGTCGATGCGCTCGCTGCCTGCCGTCCCGGCGTACTTCAGCACTTCGGCGTACGAATACTGCGCTGCCTGCGCCGCCGTCAGTTGCGGACGGGCGCTGCCGGTGCCGGAGGTGGGGCGGGCGGCGGTGCTGCTGTCGCCAGGGGGCTGTTGCTGCTGTGCCGGTGCCGTCGTCTGCACTTGCACCGGCGCAGGCGCAGGCGCAGGCACAGGCACAGGCACAGGCACAGGCACAGGCACAGGCACAGGCACAGGCACAGGCACAGGCACTTGCGCCTGCGCTACTGCTGCGCAAGCGAGCACTGCCGCCGCAACTGCGGCGCGGCGGCGTTTCATTGCTGGCCCTCCGGGCGGAAGCGGCCAGCAATTTCCGGCAGCACGGCTTTCACTTCGCGTTCGACCATGCGTGCGAAGTAGTCCGCGCCTTTGGCGCCGAGGTGGGTACGGTCGAAGGCAGTCTTGGCAGGGCCTTGCGGCTCGGTCGCAGCCATGCCGGCGGCTGCAGATGCCGCAGGCGCAGGCGCTGGGGGCGCCACTGCCGTTGTTGCTGTCGTTGCGGCCATCGATGCCGCTGTCGTTGCTGTTGTCGTCGCGGCCGCCGGTACAGTACCAGTTGCAGGTAGCACTGCGGCTGCGGGCAAGCCGTAACCCGTGGGGCGCGGCACGACCGCCAGCGTATCCGCCTCGTCCTGCCCCATGGCCTGCACGGCGGCGACACTGTCCGCGTTCAGGTCCAGCAGCGGCGCGTGTTCTTGCGCGGCCACTTTGCGGATCACGTCCGCCCATGGCTGAAGGTTGTTCTCAAGCACACCGTTCTTGAAGGTGCGGCGGGTCAGGGGCGTGACCAGCACCGGCACCCCGCCCAGCGCTTTCACTTCCTGCGCGTAGCGCGCCATGTTGGCGGGGAATTCGGTGGCCAGATCGGTCGATCGGCCAGGCTTGCCCGGCTGGTCGTTGTGGCCGAACTGTATCAATACATAGGTTGCGCGGTACGCGGCGGAACCGCGCAGCAGGCCTTGCACTTCGTCCCAGCGGCCTTCGGCGCGGAAGCTGCCTGAGCTGCGTCCGCCGCGCGCCAGGTTGATGCAGGTGTCGCCGCGCACGATGCGTGCGCACAGCGCGTCGCCATAGCCGCTGTTGCTGGCCATGGTCGAATCACCGACGAGAATAAAACGCACGGGCTTGCCGTCGTCCGCCATCGCCACCGGCGCCGCCGCCACGAGGGCGGCGGTAGCCAAGGCCAGGGCCGCAGCGGCCCTGGCCAGGCGACGGGGACCAGTTTTCACATTGCTGGCCATCGTCGATTTCCTATCAGAAGTTGTAAGTCGCACGCAGGTTGAACGAACGTCCGATCGGGCTGCCCGCGCTGCTCAGGTAGCCGAAGGAATAGCCACTGTGGTTGGTCACCGGCGGGTTGCTGTCGAACAGATTGGTGACGCCGGCGACGAGCTGGATGTTCTTGAAGCCCTTGTACGAGGTGGTCAGATTCCATACCTTATACGAATTGATGTCGCGCCAGTACTGTTGCGCCACCAGGTTCTGGTCTTCGTAGCCCGAGTTGTAATTCTGCGTCAGTTGCGCCGCCCAGTCGCCCTTGCTCCAGCCCAGTTTCAGCGTGTGCTTCCAGCGGTAGGTGATGATGGGGAAGCTGCTGGTGGTGCCATTGCTGGCCAGGCCGAAGCGGCCCACGTTCGAGACGAATGGGCTGTCGCTTTCCAGCTGGTTGTCGAACTGGGTCAGGTAGGTGCCGTCCAGCTGCACCTTGAAGTTACCCGCTTCCGTGCGCGGCAGGTCGTACGTCGCCGAGATGTCGATGCCGCCCGCTTTCTGGCCGCCCAGGTTCATCGTCACGTTCTTGATGTAGTTGATGGTGCGGTCCGGATTGCGCACGATCAGCGACTGGTACTTGACCGGGTCCAGGAAATACACCTGTTCCGGCAGGTTGGCCAGCATATCCTTCATGCGGATGTTCCAGTAGTCGACCGACACCGTCAGCGACTTGACCGGTTCGACCACGAAGCCCAGCGTGTAGCCGCGCGATTTTTCCGGCTTCAGGTCCGCGTTGGAGCCGACCTGTTTCGGCAGCGCCACATTGCACACTTCCGAGGAAACGAAGCCGGCCAGCGCGGTGCCGGTGCCGGCCACGCCCGGCTTGCCGCCAGGGCAGAGCATCGGGTCGTCCCACTTGGCGTTGGTCTTGCCGGTGGCGCCGGGCAGGCGGTAGCCGTAGGCGTCGAACAGGGTGGGCGCGCGGAAGCCGGTGTTGGCCGAACCGCGTAACATCAGCTGCTTCGACGGCTCGTAGCGGAAGCTCGCTTTCGGGTTGAAGGTGTTGCCGAAGTCGCTGAAGTAATCGTCGCGGGCCGCGAAGTTCAGGTTCAGGTTCTTCGACACCGGCACGTCCAGCTCGGCGAACAGCGCGTAGACGTTGCGCGCGCCGTCGCCGTGCGAAGCGGTCGAGTTGAGATAGGTGACCGAATTTTGGATCGCCAGCTTGTCGTCGCGCGTGGTGTCGCGATGGATGTCGGCGCCCAGAGCCAGGGCCAGCGCGCCGCCCGGCAGCTCCATCAGCTGGCGGCTGGCGTTGAGGTCGATGCCGGTGAAGGTGGAGCGCGAGTCGCGGTTCTTCTGGCCGTCCACCGAGATGCTCTTCAGGTAGTCCAGGCCGGTCGCGTCCTGCAGGCCGAAGGGATTGAGCTTGCCTTGTTTCAGGCCGTCCAGCAGGCCCTGGCCGGTGAAGAAGCCGTTGTCGTAGTAGTTCTCGCGGTCGCTGACGCCGATCACCAGGCCGGTGCGGATGTCCCACTCGCCGAAGCGGTTTTCGTCGGCCACCGAGATGCGCTGGTTGACTTGCTTGTCCTTCTGCACGGCCACGCCGTAGTCGGCCACGGCCCAGGTCACGGTCAGCGGTTCGCCTTTCAGGCCGGCCACGGCGGGTACGCCGCCGCTGGCGCCCGGATACCATTTGCTGCTGCCCGGCAGGCTGGCGCTGACGCCGCCGACCGCGACCGCGTTGGTCGGGTTGCGGGCCGAGAGGATGGCTTCCTGGCCGCGCATGTAGTCGATGCTCAGCGTGTGGTCGTCATCGAAGCGCTTGGTGCCGCGCGCGTAGAAGGTGAGCTGCTCGTTTTCATGCAGCGCGGTGCCGTATTCGTTGGCGTTCAGGATGCAGGTGTTCTTGGCGCCGACCACCGAGTAGGGCGCCGCGCAGCCGGCCGAGAAGTAGGGGTTCTGCGCGTTCTTGTTGGTGGCGGTGGTGAAGTTGGCCGGCATGGCGTTGCCGCCGCTGCCCAGGGTGGGCGGACGGCCAAGTTCGGTCAGCAGCGCGTTCGAGCTCAGGTCGGCGCGGTCCTTGGCGGCCAGGCGGCTGCGGCGGTGCGCGTCCACGGTGGCGTAGACGTTCCAGCCGTCCTTGGCCAGGCTGCCCTTGCCGACGGTCAGCGTCAGGCGCTGTTCGTCGCCGCCGCCGCTTTTCTCCGGCTGGATGTATTGCGCGGTGACGGACGCGCCTTCGAAGTCGCGCTTGGTGATGAAGTTGACCACGCCGCCGATGGCGTCCGAGCCGTAGATGGAGGAGGCGCCGTCGCGCAGGATTTCGACGCGCGACAGGGCGCTCATCGGGATCACGTCCAGGTTGGCGTAGCCGTCGGCGATGGCCTCGTTGGCCAGGCGGCGGCCGTTCAGCAGCACCAGGGTGCGGTTCACGCCCAGGCCGCGCAGGTTGATGTTGGTGCCCGAACCGGCGTTGGACGGCGCCAGCGAGGCCGATTGCGGCAGCGCCATCATGACGTCGGCAAGGGTGGTCATGCCGCGTTCGGCGAATTCTTCGGCCTTGATGGTGGATACCGGCAGCGCGGCTTCTGTGGCCAGGCGCTTGATGCTGGAGCCGGTCACTTCCACCCGCTGCATCTCTTGCGCGGTGGCGGTGTTCATCAGTGCCAGCACGGCGAGCGTGATGGACGAGAGCAGCAGGCGCGGCTGCGCTTTGTCGAAGTTGTTCATGAAGCTATGTCTCCTAGTATTTCAAACGTAGTGATGCGCCGCGCATGGTGCGCAGCCGCAGGTGGAGCACCTCGCGTGCTCCGTGCCGTTGCGAGGAGGGCAGCACCTGCACGAAGGAAGGGCGGCCTAGCTCGCGCCGGTCGATAATTCTGGTTTGCAGGGTGCTGCCCTCTGCGGGGCGGCTATCCCCTTGAGAATGTCCGGGTCACCCGTTCCAGGTGGGACCGCATGGCTTTCCTGGCGCCTGCGGGGTCGCGCGCGGCAATGGCCTCCAGGATGCGACGGTGGTCTTTCAGCGTTTCCAGCCGCAGTTCCTCGGTCTGGAAATGCTCTTTCAATTTGTGCCACAGGCGGCCGCGCTGGTTCCACAGGTAATCCAGTCCGCCCACCAGCGCGCTGTTGCCGGTGGCGCGCGCGATGGCCAGGTGGAAGTTGCGGTCGGCCTGTTCATTGCTGGCCTTGTTGGCGTGGCTCGCTTCCATCTCCAGCACCGCCCGCAAGATCTCGTCGATATCGTGCGGCGTCGCGACGCGCGCGGCGATGGCGGCGATTTCGGCTTCGAACAAGCGGCGCGCGGCCAGCACTTCGAAGGGCCCCGGCCCGCCCTCCGGCAGCGCGATGTCGCCATCCGGCACTTCGCTGACATAGACGCCCGAACCGCCGCGCACCTCGATCACGCCGCCCAGCTCCAGCGCGATCAGCGCTTCGCGCAGCGAGGCGCGGCTGACACTGAGCTTGATGGACAGGTCGCGCTCGGACGGCAGGCGTTCGCCGCCGGCGATGCCCTCGTCGGCGATCAATTGCTGGATGCGGTCCGCCACCACGCGGTAAAGGCGCGGCTCGTGGCTGCCGGCTTCCGGGGTTGAGGTGGTTTTTTTCTGGCTCAAGGGATGTCCCGCTGTGTCTGTTTGGTCAGACCATTCTAAGGTGGTCTGACCAAATAATCAATCTGGACTAGCCAAATTTTTTTTTCTCTGCCATACTGAATTGGACAGCAAGTAACCTACAAGGACGTAAAAATGACGACAGAGCCGAGCGCGAACAGCCCGCGCTACATCCTCATGCATGAGAACGACAACGTGGCCATCGTCGTCAATGACGGCGGTTTGCCGGCGGGCAGCGTGTTTCCAAGCGGATTGACGCTGCTGGAAGCCGTGCCCCAAGGACACAAGGTCGCGCTGCGTGCATTCGCCAAGGGCGACCCGGTTATCCGGTACAATGTAACTATTGGTAATGCATCGCGCGACATTCCGGCGGGCAGCTGGATCGCCGAGGCGCAAGTGGACATGCCCGCCGCGCGCGAGCTGACCGGCTTGCCGATCGCCACCGTGAAGCCGCCGCCGCAGGATCCGCTGGAGGGCTACACCTTCGAGGGCTACCGCAATCCGGACGGCAGCGTCGGCACGCGCAACATCCTGGCCATCACCACCACCGTGCAGTGCGTGGCCGGCGTGGTCGAGCATGCGGTGCGCCGCATCAAGGCCGAGCTGCTGCCCAAGTATCCCAACGTGGACGACGTGGTCGGCCTGGAACACAGCTATGGCTGCGGCGTCGCGATCGACGCGCCCAACGCCATGGTGCCGATCCGCACCTTGCGCAATATCAGCCTGAACCCGAATTTCGGCGGCCAGGCCATGGTGGTCAGCCTCGGTTGCGAGAAGCTGCAGCCGCAGCGCCTGTTCCCCAAGGGCTCGATCCCGATCCAGAACGGCGGCGGCGCCGATCCCGCGCTGGTGTGCCTGCAGGACCAGGGCCACGTCGGTTTCCAGTCGATGATAGATTCCATCATGAACACGGCCGAAGTCCAGCTGCGGGTGCTGGACCAGCGCCGCCGCGAAACCGTGCCGGCGTCGGAACTGGTGGTGGGGGTGCAGTGCGGCGGCAGCGACGCCTTCTCCGGCGTGACGGCCAATCCGGCAGTCGGATTCGCCACCGACCTGCTGGTGCGCGCGGGCGCCACCGTGATGTTCTCGGAAGTGACCGAAGTGCGCGACGGCATCGACCAGCTGACCTCGCGCGCGGTCAACGCCGACGTGGCGGCCGCCATGATCCGCGAGATGGAGTGGTACGACCAGTACCTCAAGCGTGGCGGCGTGGACCGCAGCGCCAACACCACGCCGGGCAACAAGAAAGGCGGCTTGTCGAACATCGTTGAGAAGGCCATGGGCTCCATCGTGAAGAGCGGCAGCGCGCCGATTTCGGGTGTATTGTCGCCGGGCGAGAAGCTGACGCAAAAAGGCCTGATCTACGCGGCCACGCCGGCCAGCGATTTCATCTGCGGCACGCTGCAACTGGCGGCCGGCATGAATCTGCACATCTTCACCACCGGCCGCGGCACGCCTTACGGCCTGGCCGAGGTGCCGGTGATCAAGGTCGCCACGCGCAACGAACTGGCCGCGCGCTGGCACGATCTGATGGACGTGAACGCGGGCCGCATCGCCAGCGGCGAAGCGAGCATCGCGGACGTGGGCTGGGAAATGTTCCGCCTGATGCTGGAAGTGGCCAGCGGCCGCAAGACCTGGGCCGAACAGTGGAAGCTGCACAATGCCCTGGTGCTGTTCAATCCGGCACCAGTGACCTGATTGCCTGTATCATACGACATCGTACAACTGCAGCTGAGGGAACAGACATGAGCAAACCATTTAAACGCATACTGCTGACCGGGGCGGCCGGCGGCCTGGGCAAGATCCTGCGCGACCGCATCAAACCATGGGCGGACGTGGTGCGCCTGAGCGACATCGGCGACATGGGCGAGGCGCGCGAAGGCGAGGAAATCGTCAAGTGCGACCTGTCCGACAAGCCTGCCGTGCTGGCGCTGCTGGAAGGCGTGGACGCGGTGCTGCATTTCGGCGGCATCTCCACCGAAAGCAATTTCGAAGCCATCATGAGCGCCAACATCCACGGTACTTACAACCTGTATGAGGCCGCGCACAAGGCGGGCACCCGGCGCATCATCTTCGCCAGCTCCAACCACACCATCGGCTTCCACAAGGTGACCGAGGTGCTGGACGCGGACAGCCCGACCCGCCCGGACAGCATGTACGGCATCAGCAAGGTGTTCGGCGAGCAGCTGGCGCGCTACTACTTCGACCGCACCGGCATCGAAACCGTGTGCCTGCGCATCGGCTCCTCTTTCCCCGAGCCGAAGAATCCGCGCATGATGCGCACCTGGCTGAGCTACGACGACCTGGTCGAAGCACTGCGCTGCTCGCTGATGGCGCCGCGCGTGGGGCACGCCATCCTGTACGGCCAGTCGAACAACGAAGCCGTCTGGTGGGACAACAGCAAGGCCGCCTTCATCGGCTTCAAACCGAAGGACAGCTCGGAGCAGTTCAAGCACCTGTTCCCGGACACCGGCGCCTACCCGGACAAGGACGACGCGGCCACCCTGTACCAGGGCGGCGGCTTCGTGATGGACGGTCCGCAGTACATCTGACGTAGCCGCTTACCGTATCAGCGCCACCTGCACGCCGACCACCATGGCGTTGTAGGCGGCGTGCACCAGCATGGGGGCCAGCAGCGACTTGCTGCGTTCATAGGCCCACGCGGTGCATAGTCCCAGCACGAACACCGGCAGCATGGCCAGCGATGGATGCACGATGGCGAACAGCGCGGCGCTTGCCGCCGCCGCGGGCAGTGCTCCCGCCAGGCGCCGCAGGCCGCCGAAAATCAATCCCCTGAAAATGAACTCCTCGAACAACGGCGCGGCCAGCACCGTCAATGGCAGGACGAGGTGAATGTGGCGCGGCGCGTGACGGGGCCACCATGGCGTGTCACGCAGCAGCCACAGATAGGCTGCGCCGAAGGCACAGGCGGCGACAGCGCCCAGCAAAGCATGGCCTGCGGCCGCGCTCAATTTCCCGTTCAGCAGAGCCGGCACGCCGATGGTCTTGTGACGCCAGTACAGGTAGCGCACCAGCGCGTACACGGTGGCGCCCGCGACGACGAAGGCGACCACGCCGGCTTCAGGCTTGCCGCGCGGGCCTCCCAACATCATTCCCACCAAGCCTTGCAGCACGAAGAACAAGGTGGCGGCGATCAGGCCATCCGACAGCGCCACCCTGGCCGGGGGCGCGGCGGCGGGGTCGAGCAGGTAGGGCAGTTCGTCGTGGGCTTTTTGCCACAGCGCCAGCGCGAGCGAGGACGTGAGGATGATGATGGACAGCGTTTGCGTCCATTCGGGCGCATACAGTGCGTAGGTGTACAGGCTGCACAACATCATGTACAGGTAGGCATAGGCGGGGCGCACGCGCGACTGCGCGTCCTGCGCTTGCGGATTGCTGGCGAAGACCCCGAGCGAGACGGCGATCAGCGCGTAGACCGGTATGCCCGCCATGACGATGGCCGCGTAGGCCAACAGGCGCCAGTTGAAATCCGGCGTGTAGTACAGGCCGATGGCGAACACCAGCAAGGGGTACAGCGCGGCCAGCACGCCCCACAGCTGGGCCTTTTCTTTCAGCAGGCTGCCGATCGGGCGCGGAAAGGTGTACAGCATCCACAGCGCGTGGCCTTCGGTGTTGATGGCCTGGAAGGCCGACAGCAGCAGCACGTAGCTGCCGATGCCGAAGCCGATGGCGGCCATCAGCTGCTGGTTCTGGCCCAGCAGCGTGACGCTGGACAGCTGGCCGCTGACCAGCAGCTGGCTGACGATCAGCACCACGGGAATGAGCAGGCTCTGGGCCAGGAAGTTGCGGTCGCGGCCGAGCAGCAGCAGTTCGCGCCGCTGCAAAATGGTGCCGAGGCGCCAGGGACGCCAGGCGCGCCAGGCGCCCCGGCGCGGCGGTGCGCCCGCCGCTGCGGTCCCCGCCGCCGCCGCGACAGCCGCACCGGATGCGGCGGCCGGCCCGGTCGGCCCTTCATCGCCGGCCACCTTCATCGCCGCCGCCACGTGCAAGCCGGGCACCGATACGGCTGCGGCGCACGTCAGCGCGGCCTCGGCCGCGCGGCCAGCTAGTGCCGCCTTCGCGTTGCGGCCCGCAGCTTCGCGCGCGCCGGTCGCGACCACGCCGTGGCGCAGTTGGCGGTGCAGCAGCGCCATGCCGGCCGCCAGCAGCGCGGCCGTTTGCACCAGCAGCAGCGCCACCGCCAGGGCGGCGTTGGGGGCGGCGTGCGCGGTGAGTGCCTGCACGGCCAGGCCGGGCGGCGTCCACAAGGTCCACGCCGGGAAGGCGCGCGCCCAGTCCAGCGTGAAGGAATTGTTGGACCAGATCGAAAACGAAATCCCCGCATACATCAGCGGCATGCTGAGCACGGAAGCCAGGGCCTGCAAGTTGCGCAGTTGCGACGGCGGCAGCGACAGGCGCAGGCCGGTGTCGGCCAGGGTGCGCATCAGCGCCGCCAGCATGAGCAAGGGCAGCGCCACGGCTGCACCGAGCAGCGGCGAGACCGGGCCGTGGTTACCGAACCACGCCAGCACCGTGCACAGGGGCCACAGCGCCAGGATGCCGATCGGGTTGGCCACGCTGCGCTCCAGCAGGCGCGCCCACAGCAGCGTGGCGCGCTTGACCGGCAGCGTCACCAGCCATTCGAGGTCCCAGTCGGCCTGCGCCATTTCATGGCTGCCCAGCGGCAGCAGAAAGCTTACCAGCCACATCAGCAGCAACATCAGTGTCATGGCGGCGGCCAGCGCGGGAGAGAATTGCGCCGCGTGCAGCTGCGCGCCCGCCATCTCCTGCATGCGCTCGGCCGACTGCCTGGCCAGCACGGCGGCGCAGGCGGACGGCATATCGAGCTTGCAGTGCAGGTTCAGCAGCGATGTTTTCGACAGCGTGGCAAAGCTGAACAGCATGCCCAGCCCCACCGTCGCGCCCAGTAGCCAGCGGCTGCTGCTCTTGCCGCGCGAGGCGGCGCGGCTTTTGGCGTTGGCGGCCTTGCCGAAGCGGATCGCCGACGTCATGTTCAACAGGCGCAGCAGGCGCAGGCGCGCCAGCAGCCATATGGCGCGGGCGGGCGAGCGGCCGTTCATTCGGGAGCGCCGGCTTCGTCGGTGATCTTCAGGAAGACATCTTCCAGCGAGCTGTCGGCGTGGGCTGCGCCGCGCAATTCGGCCAGCGTGCCGCTGGCCACCAGCGCGCCGCGATGGATGATGCCGACCCGGCTGCACATGCGTTCGGCCATGTCCAGCAAATGGGTGGAGATGAAGATGGTGGTGCCCTGCGCGGCGGCGGCCAGCAGGCGTTCCTGCACGTCGCGCGCGGCGCGCGGATCGAGGCCGTTGATCGGTTCGTCCAGCACCAGCACTTTCGGGTTGTGCACCAGCGCGCAGGCCAGGCCGAGCTTCTTCTTCATGCCCAGCGAGTAGTTCACCGCGAACTCCTCGGTCACGTCCTCCAGGCCCAGTTCGCGCAGCAGGCGGTGCGCGCGGCCGGCCGCTTCCGAGCGCGAAAAGCCGTGCATCTCCGCCACGAATTGCAGGATTTCACGGCCGCGCAGATAGTCGTAGAAAATCGGCGTGTCTGGCAAGTAGCCCACGTGGCGCTTGACCTCCGCCGCGTCGGCGCGGCAATCGAGCCCGTTCACCAGCACCCGCCCGGCGCTGGGCACCAATATGCCCATCAGCATGCGGATGGTGGTGGTCTTGCCGGCGCCGTTGGGGCCGAGGAAGCCGAACACTTCGCCGCGCGGCACCGTCAGCGATAGCGGTTTGACGGCTTCAAAGCCGTTGTAGGATTTGGATAAACCCTGGAATGCGATCATTGCCGCTGGCTGCCCAGCGCCATGCCGAAGCGCTCGGTGCGCGGCAGCCAATTGCCGACGATGTCGGCCGACACCAGCACCCGTTCGGCGCGGCCGATCAGCAGTTCGCGCGGCACCAAGCCGATGTAGCGCGAGTCAGCGCTGTTGTTGCGGTTGTCGCCCAGCATCAGATAGCGGTCGGCCGGGATGGTGATGGGCGCGAAATCGCGCTTGCTGCTGGCCACCTGCGGCAGCAGCTGGATGCGGCGTTCGCTGGCGCCGGATGTCTCGGTCATCTGCAGCGCCGCCAGCGGGCCGACATGGTCGATCGCCTCGACCGCGTTGACGGGCGTGCTGTAGCCGGCCGGCTGGCCGTTGATGATCAGCTGGTCGTTCTGCATGGCGACCGTGTCGCCGGGCACGGCGATCAGGCGCTTGATAAGACGGGTCCTGTCCAGCGGCGAGGAGAAGGTGACGATGTCGCCGCGTTTGGGTTCGCCCAGGTGCGCCACCACCACGTCGGTCAGCGGCACTTTCAGGTCGAAAGCGAGGCGGTTGACGAATACCACGTCGCCTTCGAGCAGGTTGGGGTGCATCGACGCGGAAGGGATGGGGTTCCAGTCCGCCACGGCGGTACGGAACAGGCCAAACAGCATAAGGAAGGCGATGAAGCCTTTGTTGGCGCGTAACCAGGGTTTCATTATTGTTCTCCGCTGAGTGTGGTGGTGGATAAGTGGTGAAGACATCATCCGGTGCGATTCTTAAACCTCGCTTAGTCCGAAGGCGGCCAGCATCCGGCGCTGTCCTGTCGGCGGCACGGCCAGCGCGCGGCTGTCCAGGTCCTGCTCCACCCAGCCGCGTTTCAGCGCCAGTTGCAGCAGCGCCGCGCCGAGCGCGCCGCCGATGTGGGGCTTGCGTTCGCTCCAGTCCAGGCAAGGGCAGGCGAAGCGCCGGCGCAGCTTGCGCAGCGCCTTGGTATCGACGCCGAGCCGGTCGAAACCCTGTTCGCCGGCCGGCGTCAATTCGTATTCCCTGCCATCGTCCTCGTGCTCCGCCAGCCAGCCTTGCGCCGCCATGTGGTCGTGCAGGCGCACGGCAACCGAGCCGGCCATGTGGTCGTAGCAGGTGCGGGCATGGCGCAGCCGGTCCGGCGTGCTGGGTTTGAACTGCGGGCGTGGCAGGCCGGCCACCACCAGCAGGGCCTCCAGTGCGGCGGCGACGTCGGCGCCGGCCAGCTGGTAGTAGCGGTGCTTGCCTTGTGCCAGCAATTGCACCAGTTGTTCATCCTTCAGCCGCGCCAGGTGGGCGCTGGCGGTGGACGGGCTGACCTCGGCCACCACCGACAGCTCGGTGCTGGTCCGGGCGTGGCCGTCCAGCAGGCAGCACAGCATGCGCGCGCGGGCCGGTTCGGCGATCGCGCCGGCAATGCGGGCGAGGTGGGTGTCTGCATTCATGGTTCGGTCTCGGACGAATTGTGTTGGACTGTTTTTCAGCATACTGCACCCCATCGACATATGCAAAGGAGACGACATGGATGCCATCGCCGCGGTAACGCACCCGGATCCGTACCCGTATTACGCCGTCCTGGCCGCGCAGCGGGGGCTGGTTTATGACCAGCGCCTGAAGCTGTGGATTGCCGCCAGTGCGGCTGCGGTGAGCGCGGTGCTGGCGCATCCGGATTGCCGCGTGCGGCCCATGGCCGAGCCGGTGCCCACCGCCATCGCAGGCGGCAGCGCGGGGCAGGTGTTCGGCGCACTGGTGCGGATGAACGACGGCGAGCGCCACGCGGCGCCCAGGCTGGCGCTGCAGCGTGCGCTGGCGGGACTGGATCCGGGCGTGGTGCATGCACGGGCGAGCGAACTGGCAGCCGCGCTGGGACGCAGGCGTGGCAGCGGCATCACGCACGGCTTCGCCTATGCCGAACGCGGCGAGGCGGGCGCGGGAGCCGGAACCGGCGCGGCACTGCCGGTGGATGAGTTGCGCCAGCCATCTGCATTGTCGGCGTGGATGTTCGCAGTGCCGGTGCAAACCGTGGCCAGCCTGCTCGGCTTCCCGGACGCGCAATTGCCCCAGGTCGCCGCATGGATGGGCGACTTTGTGGCTTGCCTGTCGCCGCTTGCCAGCGAAGAGCGGGTCGGCCGCGCGCACGGTGCGGCGCTGGCGCTGCTGGAACGATTCAAGACGATGCTGCGCGGAGTATCGGCATCCGATGCGCAGGCGGGTAGCCTGTTGGCCGGTGTGCTGGCGGAAGCCGATGCCGCAGGCTGGAACAACTCACACGCCATCCTCGCCAATCTGGTTGGCATGCTGTCGCAGACATACGAGGCCACGGCCGGGCTGATCGGCAACACGGTCGTCGCGCTGATGCGTGAGCCGGCGCAAGCTTGCCTGCCCGCCGCAGCCTTGGTGCAAGGCGTGATGCGGGACGACCCGCCTATCCAGAACACACGCCGCTACACGGCACAAGCCATCGACATCGACGGAGTGAAGATCGAGGCGGGGCAGGCGATACTGGTGCTGCTTGCTGCGGCACGCTGCGGCCCGTCCGCGCACGGGAAGAGCCAGGATGCACCGCTCGGCTTTGGCCATGGGATGCACGCTTGTCCCGGCCAGGCACTGGCGCAAACCATTGCCGCCGCCGCGATTGAGGTGTTGCTGCGGAACGGCGCGCCCGCAGCGCTGGCCTGGTGCTACCGGCCGTCCGTGAACGCGCGCATCCCCGAATTCATCGCAGAACAGGAGAGCGCATGATAGCCGTGATTTTTGAAGTGTGGCCCAAGGCCGAACTGAAGCAGGAATACCTCGACATTGCCGCCAGTCTGAGACCCTTGCTGGAGCAGGTGGACGGCTTCATTTCCATCGAGCGTTTCGCAAGCCTGAGCCAGCCGGGCAAGCTGCTGTCGTTGTCCTTCTTCCGTGACGAGGACGCGATCGCGCAATGGCGGCAACTGGAAGCGCACCGCGCAGCGCAGTCAGCCGGCCGCGCCGCCATCTTCGAAGACTATCGCCTGCGCATTGCCGGCGTCGTTCGCGACTACGGCTTGCAAGAGCGCGCCCAAGCCCCCGCCGACAGCCGCCACCGCCACAAATAACTCATCGCAATGCACGAATGCAGGCCTGACCCCACTCTTGGGGTCAGGCCTGCATTCGTGCAGTTTGCATGCAGCGGGTGTCAGGGCTGAGGCTGAAAAATACAGTTTTGCAGGCCTGACCCCAGGTTTGATCTAGTGGGCTTTTTTCTGGACCAGCGCGCTGCCGGTGCCGTGGCGTTTGCCTTCGCTGACTGCCGTCACCGTGCCGTCGGCGTTGAACAGCAGGGCGTTGGCGGCGCCTATTTCTCGTGGCGTGCCGCCCCAGCGCTGGCCGTAGCTTTCGAGGGACTGGGCGGCGCCCGTGGCGGCGTAGCCGGGTTCGATGTCGGTGGCCGCGCCGTTGCGCTCGGACAGGCGCGGCGCGTCCACCGCCTGGTCCATCGTCATGCCGAGGTCGACGTGGTTGACGATGGTCTGCAGCACCGTGGTGATGATGGTGGCGCCGCCCGGGCTGCCGATCGAGAAGGCAGGCTTGCCGCCTTTGAACGCCAGCGTCGGCGACATGCTGCTGCGCGGCCGCTTGCCCGCTTCCGGCACATTGGGATGCGGGCCGCTGAAATCGAAGTCGGTCATCTCGTTGTTCAGCAGGAAGCCATAGCCGGGCACCGTGATGCCGCTGCCGCCCCAGCTTTCGATGGTGAAGGTGTAGGAAACGATGTTGCCTTCCTTGTCGGACACGGTCAGGTGCGTGGTGTGCGCGCCTTCGGCCAGCAGTTTGGCGGCGGCAGGGCGCAGCGGCACGCTCTGGTCGTCCTGGAAGGGATAGGGGTCGCCCGCCGCCGCGTGCGAGGCCGCGCGCTGCGGGTTGATCTGCTCGCGCCGCCGCGCGGCGTAGTCCTTGCTCAGCAGGCCTTGCACCGGCGCTTCCAGATACTCGGGGTCGGCCAGGTAGGCGTTGCGGTCGGCGAAGGCGATGCGGCTCGCTTCCAGGTAGAGGTGCTCGACCTTGTCGCGCGGCATGGCCTTCAGGTCGTAGCCTTCCAGGATATTGAGCGCCTCGGCCACCGCCACGCCGCCGCTGCTGGGCAGGGGCATGCCGTAGAGCTCGTAGCCGCGGTAGGTCGAGCGCAGCGGCTGGCGGATGCGCGCCTCGTAGTTGGCCAGGTCGGCCATCGTCATGGCGCCGGCGCGCACCTTGGCGCCCGGATGGTTGACCGCATCGACCATGGCGCGTGCGATCTTGCCTTCGTAGAAAACCTTGATGCCGCCCGCGCCCAGTTCGCGGTAAGCCTTGGCCAGGTCCGGATTGCGCAGCAGGCTGCCTTCCGGCAGCGCCTTGCCGTCCTTCAGATAGAGCTTGGCCGTGGCGGGAAACAGCTGGAACTTGCGCTCGTTGGAGGCGACCAGGCGCGAAAAATTCGCGTTCACCTTGAAACCGTCCGCCGCTACCTTGATCGCCGGCTGCAGTACTTGCCTGAGCGACATCGAGCCGTAGCGGTCCAGCGCCTCATGCCAGCCGCGCACCGTGCCCGGCACGCCGACCGACATGCCGCTCGCCAGCACCTCGTCGAAGTTGAGCTCCTTGCCGTCCTGCTGGAACACGGATGGCTTGAAATTGGCCGGCGCCATCTCGCGGTGGTCGATGGTGATGACGCGCTTGTCCTTGGCCAGGTAGATCATCATGAAGCCGCCGCCGCCGATGCCGCAGCTGAACGGATCGGTCACGCCCAGCGTCGCCGCCGCGGCAACCGCCGCGTCGACCGCGTTGCCGCCCTGGTTCAGGATGGCGAGCGCCGACTGGGACGCCTGTTCGCTGATGGTGGCGACCGCGCCGCCGGTGCCGGTCGCTACCGGGCTTTTGGCCCAGGCGCCCGGCGCGCATGCGGCGCTAATGACGATGGTGGAGACAAGCAGGGAAGGGAGGGCGCGGCGGGGAGACGAGGTCATGGGCTCTCTATCGGGTGGCATGGCCAGTCGCGGCCAGTGGTGGCTAGGAAATATCCACCCGCAAGCTTACCCGATAAGTTGGCGCCGGAGCATTTAACGCAGGCGGCTCGGCCGGTTCCACGCCGGCGAGGGTGAAGCGCAAACCCTGCTGGGTGATGGTATTGGCTGCGCCCGGCATTTTTTCGGACAGCACGAAGCTGCTGCTGTTGCCGTTGTTCGTGAGTACGAAGCTGTAGCTGATATAGCCTTCCCACACGCACACCGCGCCGGTCTTGCAGCGGCTGTCGTTGACGCGCTCCAGTTTCAGGCTGGCGGTCGGCGTCAGCGCGACGCTCTGGCCGGCCGACAAGGTGTAGGTGGCGCTGGTGCGCTGCGGGCTTGCCGGAGCCGGCTGTTCGCCGCTGCCGCTCTGGCCGGCGACGCTGCACGCGGCCACTATGCCGAAACCGGCGAAGGTGGTGAGCAGGGTGATAATTTTGGGCTGCATAGATTCTCCTGGCTGGCCGGTGAGGCCTGACGGATGAAAATATTAGCTAAAATACATCGCACGTGGCGCACGCGTGAAAACGTGAAAAGGGGCCAGGGTCAAATATTAAAGAACGCGCGTTCATTAATATTTGACCCTGGCCCCTTTTTCCCTTTTTCGTACGTCTCGTACGCGGGTGAACCTTACACGTAGGCGGCGAGTGCGCCTTTCATTTTCTTCAGGGCGGCCGATTCGATCTGGCGGATGCGCTCGGCGGAGACGCCGAATTCGTCGGCCAGCGTGTGCAGCGTGGCGCCGGAGCCGTCGTCGTTGGCCAGCCAGCGCGCTTCGACGATGCGGCGCGAACGCGCATCGAGCTTGCCCAAGGCCGTTTCCAGGCCTTCGGAATGCAGCCGCGTCACTTGCTCGGCTTCCAGCACCCGGGTCGGCTCGCTCTGCTCGGACGACAGGTAGGCGATGGGGGCGAACTTGTCGTCCTCGTCGTCGGTCGGCGATTCGAGCGCGATGTCGCGGCCGCTCAAGCGCGTTTCCATTTCAATCACTTCTTCGCGCTTGACGTCGAGCAGCTTGGCCAGGTTGTCGATCTGGGCCGGCGACATCGCGTCCAGGCCGGTCTTGTGGCTGCGCAGGTTGAAGAACAGCTTGCGCTGGGCCTTGGTGGTGGCCACTTTGACCAGGCGCCAGTTCTTCAGGATGTATTCGTGGATCTCGGCCTTGATCCAGTGCATGGCATAGGACACCAGGCGCACACCCTGGTCGGCGTCGAAACGCTTGACCGCCTTCATCAGGCCGATATTGCCTTCCTGGATCAGGTCGGCGTGCGGCAGGCCGTAGCCCAGATAGCCGCGCGCGATCGACACCACCAGGCGCAGGTGCGACAGCACCAGCTCCTGCGCGGCGCCCAGGTCGTTGTTTTCCTTGAGACTGCGGCCCAGGCGCTTTTCTTCGTCGGGCGTGAGCATAGGCAGGCGGTTGACCGCCGAAATGTAGGCGTCCAGATTGCCCAGGTTGCCAGTGAATCCCAATCCCAGGGCATTTTTACTGGCTGGTACCAATGCGGCAGGTGCGGTCATCATCGTCATTTTAATTCCTCGCTCGAAAACGGAGTGTTTCGGATCAATGCATCTTGCGTGACACTTCTTAAACCACGCTTAATATTTCCGTAAGGCATGGGCGGAAGTGGCTGTTGGCCATATATTAGCACTCTCATTGGGAGAGTGCCAATCGCCAGTCGCAATGACCCTGATAGCGATAATGCTATGGGCCGATTCTAGTCGATGGTTTTTTGCAAAGGCGCTTAAACCGCACGAACTTTGCGGTGCATCAACGCGGTCAGCATAGCCGAGGGGGAGGGGCGGAACTGTGCGTGAACGCACGCAGCGGCGGGATCGGCGGGCCGTGCAGGCCCGCCGCCCTGGCTTAATTGAGGCGTGCCAGGTGACGCTGCACGGACAGCAGGGCGCCGGCCAGGCCGAGCGCGGCGGAGACGGCCAGCAGGCCGGCCATTTGCAGCGGTTCCATGGGCGCCAGCTGGAATTCGGAGGCGTACAGGCGGGCGAATTCGGCGATGGCCGTGTTGAGCGGGCGCAGCGCCAGCGCGACCGCGCCCAGCGCGACGCCGCCGGCGCACAGGCCGAGCAGGGCCCCCGTGTAGTAAAACGGGCGGTGGATGAAGGTGTCGGTGGCGCCGATCAGCTTGGACACCAGGATTTCCTCGCGCTGCGTCAATACCTGCAGGCGGATGGTGTTGAATACCACGGCCACCACCACCGTGCCCAGGGTCGCGGCCAGCAGCAGCAGGGCCAGCTTGAGCACGCCGATCAGCGCGGCCAGGCGCTTGACCCAAGCCGAATCGATCTGCACCGTGTCCACGCCGGGCAGGCTGCGCATGCGTTCGGCCAGCTGGTCGACGTCGACACCGGCGGCGGCGCTGCGGAAGGCGTCGAGCTTGACGATGTAGCTGTCCGGCAGCGGGTTCTCGCCCAGGGTGGCCAGCACGTCGGACAGGCCGCTCTTGCCTTTCAGGTTGTCCAGCGCCTTTTCGCGCGGCACGAAGATGATCTTGGCGTCCTTCATCATCTCGCGCAGCGGCGTGGCCAGCCCGGCGGCTTGTTCGCGCGCCACGTCCTGCTTCATGAACAGGCTGATCTCGGGATCGACCGACAGCTGCTCGGACAGGGGCCGCACATTGTCGAGCAGGGTCAGGCCCATGAAGGGCAGGGCCAGGGCGATGGCCACCACCAGGATGTTGAACAGGAAGCTGCCCGGCGCCTTGCGCAGGTGCACCAGCGCCGCGCCCAGCGCGAAGCCGTGTTGACGCAACCAGTTGCTCATGCCGCCACCTCCGGTTCCGGCGCGGCGCTGTTGCTGAGCAGCTGGCCTTGCTTCAAATGGATCACGCGCGCGGCGCCTTCGAGCACCAGCTCGTCGTGCGTGGAGATCAGACAGGTCACGCCCACCGAGTGGAAGGCGCGCAGCGCGTCCAGCACCCGTTCGGCGCTGGCGCGGTCCAGGTTGGCGGTCGGCTCGTCGGCCAGGATGATCTGCGGCCGGTTGACGATGGCGCGCGCGATCGACACGCGCTGCTGTTCGCCGCCGGACAGGGCCAGCGGCATGGCGTTGGCGCGCTCGGCCAGGCCCACCTTGTCGAGCGCGGCGCGCGCGCGCTGTTCGGCTTGCGCGCGCGGCTGGCCGGTCACCATCAGCGGCATCATGACGTTGGCCAGGATGGAGCGGTCGGTCAGCAGGCGCTGCTCCTGGAAAATCAGGCCCAGGTTGCGGCGCAGAAAGGGTACGCCGGCCGCCTTGAGCTTGCCGATGTCCTGGCCGTTGACGATGACCTTGCCGGCGCTGGGGCGCTCCATGGCGGCGATCATCTTCAGCAGCGTGGACTTGCCGGCGCCGGACGGGCCGGCCAGGAACACCAGTTCGCCCTTGCCGACGGTGAACGTGACGTCGCGCAGCGCGGTGGCGTCGGCCGAGTAGTGTTTGGAGACGTGCTGGAATTCGATCATGACAGGGTCTCTCCAGCCTTAGCCGAGCAGGGCTTCGACGAATTCCGTGGCGTTAAACGGCTGCAAGTCCTCGATGCGCTCGCCGATGCCGATGAAGTACACCGGCACCGGGCGCACACGGGCGATGGCGGCGATGACGCCGCCTTTCGCCGTGCCGTCCAGCTTGGTGATGATGATGCCGGTCAGCTGCAGTGCGTCGTCGAAGGCTTTCACCTGGGCCAGCGCGTTCTGGCCGGTGTTGCCGTCGATGACGAGCAGGGTTTCGTGCGGCGCGCCCGCCAGGCCCTTGCCGAGCACGCGCTTGACCTTTTTCAGCTCTTCCATCAGGTGCAGCTGGGTCGGCAGGCGGCCGGCGGTGTCTATCATCACCACGTCGATGCCCTTGGCCTTGGCCGACTGCACCGCGTCGAAGGAGACCGCGGCCGGGTCGCCCGATTCCTGCGAGATGACGGTGACGTTGTTGCGCTGGCCCCACACCATCAGCTGCTCGCGGGCGGCGGCGCGGAAGGTGTCGCCGGCGGCCAGCAGCACGGACTGGCCGTGGCCCTGCATGTGCTTGGCCAGCTTGCCGATGGTGGTGGTCTTGCCGGCGCCGTTGACGCCGGAAATCATCATCACCAGGGGCTGGTGGCGGCCCAGCTCGAACGGTTTTTGCAGCGGCAGCAGCAGTTCCGTCATCAGCGCCTTGAGCGCGTTCTTGACGGCCGCCGCGTCGAGCAGCTTGTCTTCCTTGACCTTGCGCTTGAGCGCGTCGAGCAGGTATTCGGTGGCGTCGATGCCGGCGTCCGACATCAGCAGCGCCGCTTCCAGTTCCTCGTACAGTGCGTCGTCGATCTTGGCGCCGACGAACAGCACCGACAAATTGGCGGAGGTCTTGGACAGGCCGGCTTTCAGGCGGGCCATCCAGTTCGGCTTGTCCAGGCCGGGCTTGTCCTGTTCGGCGGACGGGCCGGCGAGCGGCGCGTGCATGACCGATGCGACCGGCGCATGGTCAGGCGCGGCGCTCGCCCGCGTCGACGCCGGCGCAGGCGCCGCCGTCGGCGCGGCAGGCGTGGCGGAGTCTGGAGGGGCGGCTGCGGTGGGCAGGGCGGGAGGAGTCTCGGGCTGGACAGGTTTTTTCTTGAAGAAGCTGAACATGGGTGTGCGGTAGAGGGCTTCAAGCGAAGGTCCGGCGGCGCCGGACGGGGGAATTCTGCCGGTATTCTACCAGAGCGCGGGCTGCCGCCCCCCGGCGCGGGCAGGGGGCCGTCGCCTGGCTTGTTAACCGATAGGCAACGCCTGGCTGCGCACGCGCACGCGCCAGTCGGCGATGCCGCCGCCGATTTCGGCCAGCTGGAACACGCGCACGAAGGCGGGCGGACGCTTGCGCAGCGCCGAGCACTGGCCGCCGGCCCAGATTTCCACCGTGTCCGGCAGGCGCGCCCGCAGCTCTTTCAAGCCGTCCAGCGCCTGGCGCGGATTCATCGAGGCCGACAGCGACAGCGCCACGATGTCCGCGCCCAAGCTGCGGGCCGCGTCGGCGATATCGGGCACCGGTGTCTGGATGCCGAGCGAGATGGCGTACGCACCCTCGGCCGCGAACAGCGCCTCGGCCATCAGCAGGCCAAGGCCGTGGCGTTCCTGGGGCAGCGTGGTCAGCAGGATGCGCGGACGCGTCGCGCCGTTGTGGCCGGCGTTCGCTTGCGGCACCGAGAAGATGGCGCTGCGCATCACCATCTGCAGCGATTCGGCGAACAGATGTTCTTCAAACACGGCGAAGCGGCCGCACGCCCAGGCGTCGCCCACCATCACCGTCAGCGGCGTGACCAGGTCGATGACAAAGCTTTTCAAGCCCATCACCAGCAGCGCCTGCGACAGTTTGCGGCGCAGCGCATCCATCTGGTGCGCTTTGCACAAGTCGAGGTAGACCTGCAGTTCAGGATGCTGGGCGCGGCTGCGCGCCTTGGTGCTGTCGGCGGCCTTTTCGGCCAGCGCTTGCAGTTCGGCGTGGCTGTACTGGATGACCTTGCCGGGCCGGAAGCCGAGGTCGATCAGCCGTTTCACCAGGCGCAGCTTGACCACCTGTTCGGTCGGGTAGACGCGCTCGCCAAACGGGTCGCGCAGGGGCTGCGGGAAATCGTAGCGGCGTTCCCAGACGCGCAAGGTTTCCTTGGCCACGCCGGTGTCGCGCTCGACGTCGCTGATGGTACTGGGGACAGTCAAAGAGGGGGCCTCAGTGTTCATTTGCATAAGTGGCAACAAGCTTAGGGTTGCCGCGCTTTCATACTGTTGGGGAGCCGTAGCCCGGGTGATGCGCCCTGCATTCTACATTCGTTTCGGTAGAGAAAGTGCCAGGCCGGCAGCGCCGCTCTGCCGGAAACCCGGCTTGGCTGGAGCTTGTCCACGACACAGCCCCCGCAGCCAGAACATAGAACCCGATTAGGCCTTCAGTTGTATTTTTGTCGTAGACAAAAAAACTCAAATATTTGAAAAAAAATCCTGAAGTGTTGTATTGAAAGGGGAAATTGCGGTGCCGCCAAAGCCGGCACTTTCGGTAAACCATGGGCCGAGGCCAGCGTCGTCCCAGAGGGGAGCGCGCCATAAACCGGTGCTGACGATATGCTATTGTGGAAATTGCTTATAACTAACAAGTACAAGCGAACGATAGTCAATTGCTGTATAAATGCTGCTGTTTGGTTCAGATTGCAGTTCTGCCACCGTTGTCAAGCGGGGGCCGCAGGGCCCGCACTGGACGATTCATAACACTTGCTGGAATAGCAAACGGCCAGTATAGTGCCGCCTCCGGAGCTAAACGCTCTGTGACAAAGCCGGCAACATGAGCGGCCGCCGAATATAAGTGATGCGTTTCTTATCCGAAACCGCAAAGGCAATCGGGGATTGCCGTCACACATAAGTGTAGCGCCCGCAAAGCAGGCGCTGACAAAGCACACGAATTGAGCCGTAGTTCCAGCTTGCCCTTTTTTTGCAACACAAACTGAAGGAAACTCGTAATGAAAAAAACTCTGATCTCCATCGCGGTCCTGGGTGCACTGAGCAACGCTGCATTCGCCCAATCGAACGTCACCATCTACGGCATCGTTGACGCCGGCCTGGTTTCCGAGCGTGGCGGCAAAGCAGGTAACGTAACGAAAGTAAGCAGTGGTGTTGGTAGCGCCTCCCGTATCGGCTTCCGCGGCACGGAAGACCTGGGCGGCGGTCTGTCGGCCGTGTTCGTGCTGGAAAGCGGCTTTGCAGCCGACACCGGCGTGGGCGACGCAGCTGGCCTGTTCCAGCGTCAATCCTACGTCGGCCTGGTGTCGAAAGACGCCGGCAGCCTGACCCTGGGTCGCCAGTACACGCCGATCTATCTGGCGCTGTCGCAAGTAGCCGACCCGTTCCAGGCTGGCCTGGCCGGTTCCGCCAAGAACCTGTTCGGTGCTTCGGGCACCAACGTGCGTGCCTCGAACGCGGTCAACTACAAGACCCCGACCTACAGCGGCTTCAACGCTGAAGTCCAGTACGGCGTGGGCGAACAAGCCAAGGCCGACGCTGGCCGTCAACTGGGTGTGTCTTTCGCTTACTCCAACGGTCCTCTGAACGCCCGTCTGGCTTACAACAACCGCAACCGCGACATCGCAACCGGCCTGGCGCCAGTTGTTGAGAACGAATACGCGCACAACACCCTGTTCGCAGCGAACTACGACTTCCAGGTCGTCAAAGCCTACTTCGCGTACAGCAGCGACAAAGGCCCGACCTCGTCGCCTATCCCTAACCCAACCGCGTTCACCACGACCGCCGTTGCCGGTTCGACCGACAGCGACACCATCCTGCTGGGCGCGACCGCTCCAGTGGGCCCGGCCGGCACCGTGATCGCTTCCTACATCCGCAAGGATGACAACAACGTCGCCAACCGCGACGCCGCTCAATGGGCACTGGGCTACTCGTACGCGCTGTCGAAGCGTACCAGCGCCTACGTCGCTTACGCCAAGATCAACAACAAGCGCGGCGCAAGCTACACCGTCGGCAACAACTCCGACGCCGGTACCGGCGACAAAGCTTTCAACGTTGGCATGAAGCACACCTTCTAATTCCTGCCGGAATTTGAACGCTGAAACGGCGGCCTTCGGGCCGCCGTTTTTATTTGCAATGTTAGAATGCGGACATGAAAATTGCCCATCAAATTGCGTGTTTTTTCCTGCTGGCCGCCAGTGCCGCGATCGCCGCGCCCAAGGCGGCCAACAAGCCCGCGTCCAAGGGGTTGCCGCGCTATGGCATGGCCGTGTATTCCGATTTGTGCGTGCACCCCGAGAGTGGCGAGTTCGGCGGCCAGCGCATCAGCGTGCAGCGTTTCGCCGAAGTGGACACGGTGATCTATGAATTCACGGCCGGCGGCTTGAGCTGGCCCATCGTGGCGAGCGACGTCAACATCGACCCGCTGGGCAAGCAGATGTATTTCACGCTGCAGTTGGAACACGAAGAACGCACCGTTAGCGGCAAGTTCGCCGACAATGGCGACACGCTGGTGCTCGATGGCGGCTATTGCGGCCAGGCGGATGTGCCGGCCAGGTTGAAGAAGATGAGGGATTTCGGGCGCGACGCGCCGGTGTGCAAGCCGTGCCCGGCACCCAAGCCGGCGCCGGTGGAGCCGGAGGACGAGGCCCCCGCGCGCCCGGCCCCGGCCATGCCGCACGAGGCCCCCGTCAAGCAGGCTGCCCCGTCGCCGCAGCAGGCCTGACCCGCCATGCGCGCGGCCGTGTTGCGGTGATGCCGCAGGGCCGGTTAGCGGCGTGCCGCGCAAGCCGCCATGGTGCTGGCGCCCGCCAAAACGGGCGCATCGTACGAACGTCACTCCTGCCGGAGTGACTTAAGAGGCGCCTGGCGCTTAGCCGCCCGGCGCGCCTTTGGCTTTTTCCGTTTGCGCGTTCTTGCGTATCGTTTCCAGCGTGGCGCCAGGCGTGATCAGGTTGCCGTCGTAGCGCAGCTCGATCACCGCCGGCAGCTTCTTGCCGCGCGTGTGTTCCAGGGCGCGCCGCAAGGCCGGCGCGAATTGCGCCGTCGCCGTCACCACCTCGCCGTGCGCGCCATAGGCTTGCGCCAGCGCCGCGAAGTCCGGGTTGTGCAGTTCCGTGCCGGACACGCGGCCCGGATAGTTCTTTTCCTGGTGCATGCGGATGGTGCCGAACATATTGTTGTTGAACACGATGATGATCACGCCGGCCTGGTATTGCACGGCGGTGGCCAGCTCCTGGCCGTTCATCATGTATTCGCCGTCGCCGGCGAAGGTGATCACGGTGCGCGCGGGATCGATGATCTTGGCGGCCACGCCGGAGGGCACGCTGTAGCCCATGGCGCCGCTGGTCGGCGCCAACTGGGTGCGCATGCCGCCGTAGCGGTGGAAGCGGTGGGCCCAGGTCGCGTAGTTGCCCGCGCCGTTGGTGATGATGGTGTCGGCCGGGGCCAGCTCGCCGATGTCCTGCACCAGTTGCCACAGGTTCAGGGGCGCCTTGCCGTCCTGGAAGATGGGCGGCTGCTGCTGGAACGCCAGGTACTCGGCCTTCGCTTCGGCCACGCTGCCGCGCCAGGCGGCGGCATCGACCGGCTCCATGCCGGCCAGCATGGCCGCCGCTTGCGGCATGCCGCTGACGATCATCAGTTCGGCCTGGTAGACGCTGCCCAGTTCCTCGGCGCTCGCATGGATGTGCACCACGCGCTGTTGCGGCACCGGCGAGGACAGCAGCTCGTAGCCGCTGGTGGTCATCTCGCCCAGGCGCGGGCCGATGGCGATCAGCACGTCGGCGTTTTTCACGCGCGCGGCCAGCTTGGGGTTGATGCCGATGCCGACGTCGCCCACATACTGCGGGTGCGCGTTGTCGAGCAGGTCCTGGAAGCGGAAGGCGCAGGCAACCGGCAGCGCGTTCGCTTCGGCGAAGCGCTGCACGTCGGCGCAGGCCTGCGCGTTCCAGCCGCCGCCGCCCAGCAGCACCAGCGGACGCTGGGCGCCGGCCAGCATGGCGCGCAGCCGGGCAATCTGCGGCGTTGATGGGCAGGCTTGCACCGGCTGGTAGCGGCCGGTGTCGGCCACGGCGGCCATCCTGGTCAGCATATCTTCCGGCAAGGCCAGCACCACCGGGCCGGGACGGCCGCTGGTGGCCACCTGGAAGGCGCGCGCCATGTATTCGGGGATGCGGTCGGCGCGGTCGATCTGCGCCACCCATTTGGCCATCTGGCCGTACATGCGGCGGTAGTCGATCTCCTGGAAGGCCTCGCGGTCCATGAAGTCGCTGCCGACCTGGCCGATGAAGAGGATCAGCGGGGTCGAATCCTGGAACGCGGTGTGCACGCCGATCGAGGCGTTGGTCGCGCCCGGGCCGCGCGTGACGAAGCAGATGCCGGGCTGGCCGGTCATCTTGCCGTAGGCCTCGGCCATGAACGCGGCGCCGCCCTCCTGGCGGTTGATGATGAAGCGGATACCCGATTCGTGCAGCGCGTCGAGCACGTCAAGGTAGCTTTCGCCGGGCACGCCGAAGGCGGTATCGACGCCGTGGATCTTCAGGGCGTCCACCAGTATCTGGCCACCGGTGCGGGAGGGATGCGTCATGGTCTGACCTTTATTCAATGAGATGCGGCAAGCGGGAAAGTGTTGCCGCATTCTAAAGCGCCCCACAGCCGGCGGCTTTTGAAATGGCGACATCAAATTTCCAAAAAGGGGCCAGGGTCAAAAAATAAAAAGGGTCAGGGTTAATTATTTCGCAGGGAGAGAGCCGGGCGCCCGGATGCCCGCTGGCCGAGTGTGCCGCTCGCCAGCGTGGAGAAAATAACCCTGGCCCCTTTTACGATTTGACCCTGGCCCTTTTTCGGCGTGGCGGGGGGGCGTGGTACAATATGCCCTGAAGCAAGCCAGACAGCCGCTGGCCGATGCAGCAATGCAAAGGCGGGAGGAAGGTCCGGACTCCATAGAGCGGGGTGACGGTTAACGGCCGTCCGCTGAAAGCCTTTCGGGGTATAAGGCGAGGAATAGGGCCACAGAGACGAGCGTATTAAGTTACGGTGAAACGCGGTAACCTCCACCTGGTGCAATTTCAAATAGGCACGCGATGATGCTGCTCGCGGAGCGTGCGGGTAGAAAGCTTGAGCGCTGGAGTAATCCAGCGCCTAGAGGAATGGCTGTCATAGCGCGGATCCGCAAGGGCGAGCGCCGTAACAAAATCCGGCCTACCGGCTTGCTTCAACTGAATACCATGCTTTGCTTGGGGAACGCCGATGAATCAATACATCCTGGCCCTCGATCAGGGTACCACCAGCTCGCGCGCTATCCTGTTCGACCGCCACGGCCGGATCCACGGCAGCGCGGCGCTGGAATTTCCGCAGCATTATCCCCATCCAGGCTGGGTCGAGCACGACCCTAACCAGATCTGGAACAGCCAGCTCACCGTCGCCCGCAAGGTACTGCACGACCACCATGTCGATCCGCAGCAGGTGAGCGCCATCGGCATCGCCAACCAGCGCGAAACCACCGTGGTGTGGGACCGCAAGACGGGCGAGCCGATCGCGCCCGCCATCGTCTGGCAGGACCGCCGCACCGCCGACACCTGCGACCAGCTGCGCGCGGCCGGCAAGGCCAGGCTGATCACCGAATGCACCGGCCTGGAGCTGGACGCCTACTTCTCCGCCACCAAGCTCAAATGGCTGCTTGACCACGTGCCCGGCGCGCGCGAGCGGGCCCGCCACGGCGCGCTGGCCTTCGGCACCATCGATTCCTGGCTGGCGTGGAAGCTGTGCGGCGTGCACGTGACCGACGTCGGCAACGCCGCGCGCACCATGCTGTTCAACATCCACCTGATGCGCTGGGACGCGGACTTGCTGGAACTGTTCGACATTCCCGAGCAGATGCTGCCGCAGGTGGTCTCCTCCAGCGAGGAGGTGGGCCGGACGCGCGCCGCGCTGTTCGGCGGCGAGATCCCGGTGTCCGGCATCGCCGGCGACCAGCAGGCCGCCACCTTCGGCCAGGCCTGCCACGAGCCCGGCATGGTCAAGAACACCTACGGCACCGGCTGCTTCATGCTGATGCACGCGGGGCGGCACGCGGCCGTGTCGCACAACCGCCTGCTGTCGACGGTGGGCTGGCGCGTCGACGGGCGCACCGACTACCTGCTCGAGGGCAGCGTCTTCATGGGCGGCGCCACCGTGCAGTGGCTGCGCGACGGGCTCGGCATCATCAGGCAGTCGGGCGACGTGGAAGCGCTGGCGGGCAGCGTGTCCGACAGCGACGGCGTGCTGCTGGTGCCGGCCTTCACCGGCCTGGGCGCGCCGCACTGGGATCCGTACGCGCGCGGGACACTGCTGGGCATGACGCGCGGCACCAGCGCCGCCCACATCGCGCGCGCGGCGGTCGAGTCCATCGCCTACCAGAGCGCCGAGCTGCTGGCGGCGATGCAGAAGGATGTCGCCTCGGCGCAGCGGCCGATACCGGTGACCGAAGTGCGCGCCGACGGCGGCGCGGCCCGCAACGACCTGTTGATGCAATTCCAGGCCGACCTGCTGGGCGTGCCGGTGCTGCGGCCCAAGGTCACCGAGACCACCGCGCTGGGCGCGGCCTATCTGGCCGGGCTGGCGGTCGGCTTCTGGGAATCGAAAGAGGAAATCGCGGCCCAATGGCAGTGCGAGCGCCGCTTCGAACCGGCCATGGGCGCCGACCGGCGCGCCGCGCTGCTGGCGCGCTGGGCGCGCGGCGTCGAACGCGCCAGGGGCTGGGAGGCGCCGCTATGACGGCCAAGCGGCTGCTCATCGAGGGACGGGTGCAGGGCGTCGGCTATCGCGCTTCCCTGGCGGAGCAGGCGCTCGCCCTGGGCCTCCACGGCTGGGTACGCAATTGCCGGGATGGCGCGGTGGAAGCCTGCGTCGACGGCGATGCGCAGGCAATCGAGGCGATTGTCCTGTGGGCCAAACGCGGCCCGCCTGCCGCGCGGGTGGATCGGATCGCCATCGAGGATGCGGATACGCTGCCATCCGCGCGGGAGGTATTCAAGATATTGCCGACTTGGTAAGCGTCATGGCGGTCGCTGAGCGTAATGTACGCGTCATCCCCGCGCTTTTACGTATAATTGAGATGGATCAGGCGCGCGCACCGCGGGCCTGAATTTGTCTATACAAGTTACCGCAATTGCAGTCAGAAGGAAACGTTCAGCACTGGTTTCAACCCAAGATCCGCCGTCCTGCCTGATCGCGCGCAAAGCGCGGCAGAGTGCCAAATCCCAAAGAAAATCACCACTCCGTCCGTCCCGGCAAAGCCGCGCGCAGGCCCTGGCCGACTGTTGCCGATTAGCTACGACTATGTTGGCGCCTGGCAACCTTATGGTTATATTTCAATTTTTTCTTGACATCTTTTTTGCGCTCAGTCAGGGGTGGTCAGGCCGGTGACTGATAAGGTAGCACTTTCAGTATCCAATGTAAGTGCCTAATTTCAAAGGCACATTTCATGCGAGGCTGCATCAAGGAACGACGCTAAGTCCTTAATTTCATTAATAAAATCCATTTTTTCCCAATTGGAAACCGCTTGACCACCCCCTGCTCATCCTCTAAAGTGGGCAACTGTGTGAAAAAGTGTAGTTTTGTGGGATTTTCTTCCCTTCCAAATGAAAAGGTAATACGTGTTTCAAGGCGCTTCCGCGATCACTCTCGATGCGAAAGGCAGGATGTCAATTCCCGCCAAGCATCGCGACGCACTGGCTATCCAGTGCGAAGGACGCCTCACGCTTACCAAGCACCCCGACGGTTGCCTGCTGATGTATCCCCGCCATGTGTGGGAAGCCAAGCGCGACCAGATTGCCAACTGGCCGATGTCGGCGCGCGGCTGGCAGCGCATTTTGCTGGGCAACGCGAACGACGTGGAGATGGACTCCGCCGGCCGCATCCTGGTCGCGCCCGAACTGCGCGACGCTGTCGGCCTGGGCCGCGACATCGTACTGTCCGGCATGCTGACCCACTTCGAGATCTGGGATCCGGCCCGCCGTGCCGAAAACGAGCAGCAAACCATCGACGTCGGCATGCCCGACGCGCTTTCCGATTTTTCTTTCTAAGGCCCGCCCCGATGACTTCTTTTGCGGTGCCAGAATTCCAGCATCGTACGGTGCTGCTTACCGAGGCGGTTGACGCGCTCCAGTTGAGCGGCGACCGTGCCAACGGCCTCTATATAGACGGCACCTTCGGACGCGGCGGCCATAGCCGTTTGATCCTGTCGCGCCTGGGCGGGCAGGGCCGCCTGCTGGCCTTCGACAAGGACTTGCAGGCCATCGCCACCGCCGGACAGATCGCCGACCCGCGCTTCCAGATCGTGCACGACAGTTTCGCCACCATGGCCGACGCGCTGCGGGAACGCGCCCTGCCCAAGGTGGACGGCGTGCTGCTGGACCTGGGCATCTCTTCGCCGCAGGTGGACGACGCCGCGCGCGGCTTCAGTTTCCGCAACGACGGCCCGCTCGACATGCGCATGGACACCACCCGTGGCCAGTCGGCGGCCGAATGGCTGGCCACCGAAAGCGCCGAGACACTGGAAAAGGTGATTAAAGAATATGGGGAAGAACGGTTTGCTTTTCAGATTGCAAAGGCGATTGTTGCTCGCCGGGCAGTCGAGCCAATTTCAACCACACGACAGCTTGCCGGTCTCGTGGCAGGGGCGGTCAAGACCCGTGAAAAAGGTAAAGACCCGGCCACCCGGACTTTTCAGGCTATCCGTATCCACATCAACAAAGAACTCGAGGATCTCGAGGCCGGGCTGATCCACGCCTACGACTGCGTGGCGCCGGGCGGCATCCTGGCCATCATCAGCTTCCACTCGCTGGAAGACCGCATGGTCAAGCGTTTCTTCGCCTCCAAGGCCAACGTGCCGCAGCCGGACCGCCGCCTGCCGATCCGCGCGGTCGACCTGCCGCAGCCGGAACTGAAGCTGCTGGCCAAGATCAAGCCGTCCGACGAGGAAGTGGACGCCAATCCGCGCGCCCGCTCGGCGGTGATGCGCGTGGCACGCCGGCTCCCTTACGCTGAAGGCGCGGCGTGAGTTTCAAGATCAACATCGTCCTGGCCGCCGTGCTAGTGGGCTGCGCGCTGTCCCTGGTGAACGCGCAGTACCAGGCGCGCCATTTGTTCATCGACCTTGAGCGCGCGCAGGCGCAGGCGCGCCAGCTCGACATCGACTGGGCCCAGCTGCAGCTGGACCAGTCCACGCTGGGCAAGCACGCCCGTATCGAAGCCATCGCGCGCCGCGACCTGAACATGACGCAGCTGACCGCCAACCGCACGCAGTACCTGACCGAGGGAGCCCAATAATGCGGTCCGGCGGCGGAGCGAACAGCGCACGCGTGGCACGCTCGAAAGGCATGCCATTCTCGAAAAGCCCGATGCTGGCGGTGAGCCTGCCGCCGTGGCGTTCGCGCGTGGTGCTGTTCGTGCTGTTCGCCGCCTTCGCCGCGCTGGCCGGCCGCGCCTTGTGGCTGCAAGGGCTGTCGACCCAGTTCCTGCAGGCGCAGGGCGAAATCCGTTACGCGCGCACGCTGGAACTGCCCGCCACGCGCGGCAAGATCACCGACCGCAACGGCCAGGTGCTGGCCTCGTCCGTCCCCGTGAAAGCCATCTGGGCGATCCCGGACGACGTGCTCGAAGCGCCGCCCGAGAAAATCCGCGCGCTGGCCGGCCTGCTCGAAATGAGCGAGGCCGAGCTGCGCAAGAAGCTCGATTCCGACCGCAACTTCGTCTACCTGAAGCGCCAGGTCGAGATGGAAGTGGCCGACAAGATCGCCGCCCTGAAGATCGACGGCATCGACGCGCGCAAGGAATACAAGCGCTTCTACCCGCAGGGTGAAGTGATGACGCACGTGGTGGGCTTCACCAACGTGGAGGACATCGGCCAGGAAAGCATGGAACTGGCGCAGCAGAAAACGCTGCAGGGCGCCACCGGCAGCCGCCGCGTGATCAAGGACCGCCTCGGCCACATCGTCGAGGACATCGGTTCCATCCACGAGCCGCACGACGGCAAGGACCTGACCCTGTCGGTCGACAGCAAGATCCAGTACATCGCCTACACCCAGCTCAAGGCGGCGGTGGAGAAGTTCAAGGCCAAGGCCGGCGGCGCGGTGGTGCTGGACGTGCACACCGGCGAGGTGCTGGCGCTGGCCAACTACCCGAGCTACGACCCCAACGACCGCCGCTCGCTGACCGGCGCGCAGCTGCGCAACCGCGTCATGACCGACACCTTCGAGCCCGGCTCCACGCTCAAACCGATCACGGTGGCGCTGGCGCTGGACACCAACCGCGTCAACCCGAACTCCTACATCGACACCGGCGCCGGCAAGTACACCATCCTGGACCGCACCATCAGCGACACCAAGGGCCACGGCGTGATCAACGTGGCGCAGATCATCGAGATGTCGTCCAATATCGGCACCTCGAAAATCGCGCTGGGCATGCCATCGCAGGAAATGTGGGAGATGTTTACCAAGGTCGGCTTCGGCCAGCAGCCGAAATGGGGCTTCCCGGGCGCCGTCGCGGGCCGCGTGCGTCCTTATAAATCCTGGCGTCCGATCGAGCAGGCCACCATGAGCTACGGTAACGGCATCTCGGTCTCGCTGATCCAGCTGGCGCGCTCCTACATGATGTTCGCCCGTAACGGCGACACCATACCGCTGTCGTTCCAGAAGGTGTCCGAACCGCCGGTGGGCCAGCAGATCATCAAGCCCAAGACCGCGGCGCAGATGCGCGAGATGCTGGAGTCGGTGGTCTCGGGCAAGGACGGCACCGCCAAGCAGGCGCAGATCCCGGGCTACCGCGCGGGCGGCAAGACCGGCACCGCGTACAAGGTGGAAAACGGACGCTACGCCATGCCGCGCAAATACATCGGCTCCTTCGTCGGCATGGTGCCGATGTCGAATCCGCGCTTCATTATCGCAGTCATGATCGACGAACCCACTTCGGGCGGCCACTTCGGCGGCCAGGTGGCAGCACCGACTTTTGCCGCCGTCGCAGCCAACGCGCTGCGTTCCCTGAACGTACCGCCGGATTCGTCCGTCACCGAAATCGTGATCCCCGCGGACGGCGGACCGGACGTAATGTAATGAGCGCCATGACACCTATCGACATCAGCAACTGGATCAAGCAGGCCGCGCCCGCCGGCAGCACGGGGCAGCTGGCCTCGGACTCGCGCCGCGTGAAGGCGGGCGACGTCTTCTTCGCCTATCCGGGCGAGGGCAAGGACGGCCGCGACTATATCGCCGCCGCCATCGCGCAGGGCGCCGCCGCCATCGTCTACGAGGAAGCCGGCCCGGCCTCGGCCTACCCTTGGGACGCGGCGTGGACCGTTCCGCACCTGGCCGTGGCCGACCTGAAGCGCCATTCCGGCCCGATCGCGCACGCCTACTACGGCAACCCCGATACGGGCCTGTTTACGGTCGGCGTCACCGGCACCAACGGCAAGACCTCCTGCGCCGTCTGGCTGGGCCAGGCGCTGAGCCGCCTGGGCGACCTGACCGCCGTCATCGGCACGCTGGGCGTGGGCATGTCGCGCGCGCGCGGCGAAGTCGAATTCGATCCGACCGGCTACACCACGCCGGACGCTGTGCTGCTGGCGCAAAAGCTGGCCGAAACGCGCGACCAGGGCGCCACCGCGCTGGCCATCGAAGTCACCTCCATCGGCCTGGACCTGGGCCGCACCGACGGCATGCACTTCGACGTGGCGCTGTTTACCAACCTCACGCGCGACCACCTGGACCACCATGGCGACATGGCGGCCTACGAGGCGGCCAAGACCCGGCTGTTCGACTGGCCCGGCCTGCAGGCGTCCGTGGTCAACCTGGACGACGCCATGGGGCTTCGCTTAGCGAAGCGATTGTCGGCGCAAGCCGACAACGGCGCTTCCAAGGGCATCGTGGCCCGCAACGGCCGCGTGCTCGGCTACACGCTGGCCGAGGCGGCCGCGCTGCCGGACCTGCCGGGCGTGGACATGCTGCGCGCCAGCCAGTTCCGCACCCGCAGCGCCGGCACCGAATTCCATCTCGACACGCCGCAAGGCTCGGCCCACGTGAAGACCCACCTGGTGGGCCAGTTCAACATCAGCAACGCGCTGGCGGTGCTGGGTGCGCTGCTGGTGAAGGGCGCCGCGCTGCGCCCCGCCGTCGAAGCCATCGAAGGCCTGACGCCGGCCCCGGGGCGCATGCAGCAAGTGGGCGGCAACGACGTGCCCATGGTCGTGATCGACTACGCGCACACGCCGGACGCGCTGGAAAAAACACTGGACACGCTGCGCCACGTGGCGCAGGAACGCGGCGGCCAGCTGTGGTGCGTGTTCGGCTGCGGCGGCGACCGCGACCCGGGCAAGCGCCCGCAGATGGGCCGCATAGCGCAGATGGCGGACCACGTGCTGGTCACCAGCGACAATCCGCGCAGCGAAGATCCGCAAGCCATCATCGAACAGATCGTGGCCGGCATGGACAAGAACCACCCGACTTCCGTTTTCCAGGCGGTGGAAGACCGCGCGGCGGCCATCCTGTCCGCCATCAAGCACGCCGCCAAGCCGGACGTGATACTGCTGGCAGGGAAGGGCCATGAGCCCTACCAGGAAATCAAGGGCCGCAAGATGCCGTTTTCGGATGCGGACCACGCGCAATTGGCGCTCTCCGCCCGCCTGACCATGATGAGGACCAACTGATGCAAGCAACACTGGCCCAGCTGCTGAACGCGATTCCCGGAGCGAGCTACGCGCCGGGCGCCGCGCATGGCGCCGCCACGCAAGAACCTGCCGATGCCGTGGCATTCGCAGGCGTTTCCACCGACAGCCGCAGCGCGCCGGCCGGTTCGCTGTTCGTCGCCCTGCGCGGCGAGCACTTCGACGCGCACGACTTCCTGCCGCAAGTGGCGGCCAAGGGCGTTGCCGCCGTCGTCGCCGAGCAGCTGCCGGAAGGCTGGACCCTGCCTGCCTTGATCGTGCCGGACACGCTGGCCGCCCTGGGCCGCATCGCCAACTTCTGGCGCAAGCAGTACACGCTGCCCGTCATCGGCGTCACCGGCAGCAACGGCAAGACCACGGTGAAGGAAATGATCTCCTCCATCCTGGCGGCGGCGCACGGCGAAGAGGGCCGCCTGGCCACGCGCGGCAACCTCAATAACGAAATCGGCGTGCCGCTCACGCTGTTCCGCCTGGACGCCGCGCATCAGTCAGCGGTGATTGAACTGGGCATGAACCATCCGGGTGAAATCGGCCGCCTGAGCGCCATCGCCGAACCGACCATAGGCCTGGTGAACAACGCGCAGCGCGAGCACCAGGAATTCATGCACACCGTGGAAGCGGTGGCGCGCGAGAACGGCGCCGTGCTGGCCGGCCTGCCGGCCGACGGCGTGGCCGTGTTCCCGCAGCATGACGAATTCACGCCGGTGTGGCGCGAGCTGGCAGCGAGCGGAGGCGCGCCGCGCCGCACGCTGACTTTCGGCCTGAGCAAGGAAGCCAACGTTTCCTGCACCTTCCGCGCCGACGATTTCGGCAGCCAGATGTTCGTCACCGTGCGCGAGGGCGGGCCCGGCGACGCTGCCGCACCGCTGCAATTCTTCGTCGCGCTGCAAGCGGCCGGCGAGCACAACGTCATGAACGCGCTGGCCGCGGTCGCGTGCACCCGCGCGGCCGGCATCGGCGCCGAGCACATCAAGCTGGGCCTGGACACCTTCGCGCCCGTCAGCGGCCGCCTGCAAAGGAAGGCCGCCGTGAACGGCGCCGTCGTCATCGACGACAGCTACAACGCCAATCCGGACTCGGTGCGCGCCGCCATCGACGTGCTGGCCAGGGCCGCCGCACCGCGCGTGCTGGTGCTGGGCGACATGGGCGAAGTCGGCGCGCAGGGCCGCGAATTCCACGAGGAGATCGCCGCCTACGCCGCCAGCAAGGACCTGGAACATATCCTCGTCACGGGCGAACTGGCGCGCTATATGTGCGACAGCGGCTCGGGTGGCGGCGATATCAGGCATTTTGAAGAATTCGACGCCTTGCTCGCCGCCGTAGACGCAGCGGCAACGCCGGATGCAACCGTATTGATCAAGGGCTCCCGCTTCATGAAAATGGAACGGGTCGTGCAGCATTTGATTGGATCGCAACAAGCTAACAAAGGAACTCACTAATCATGCTGCTCTGGCTCGCACAGATGTACCAGGACGACTTCGGTCCCCTGCGCGTATTCAACTTCATTACCGCGCGCGCGGTGTTCGCCACCATCACGGCGCTCATCATCGGCCTGTGGGCCGGCCCGTCCGTCATCCGCAAGCTGACCGCCTTGAAATACGGCCAGGCCGTGCGCACCGACGGTCCGCAAACCCATTTGAAAAAGCACGGCACCCCGACCATGGGCGGCGTGCTGCTCCTGATCGCCATCGGCGTGTCCACGCTGCTGTGGTGCGACTGGTCGAACCGTTTGATCTGGCCGGTGATGGTCGTGACCATCGGCTTCGGCGCAGTGGGCTGGGTGGACGATTACCGCAAAGTGGTGCGCCAGGACCCCGAGGGCATGCGCTCCGCTGAAAAGTACTTCTGGCAGTCGCTGGTCGGCATCGGCGCCGCCCTGTACCTGGCGTTCTCGGTCTCCGCGCCGACGCCGGCCAAGGTGTTCGAGCTGTTCTTCGCCTGGGTGCAGTCCGGCTTCTCGATGGAACTGCCGCCGAAGGCCGACCTGATCGTCCCGTTCTTCAAGACCATCAGTTATCCGCTGGGCGTGTGGGGCTTCATCGCGCTGACCTACTGCGTCATCGTCGGCACCAGCAACGCCGTCAACTTCACCGACGGCCTGGACGGCCTGGCCATCATGCCGACCGTGATGGTCGGCTCCGCGCTCGGCCTGTTCGCCTACCTGACCGGCAGCACCGTCTATTCCAAATACCTGTTCATCCCCTACATTCCCGGCGCCGGCGAGCTGATCATTTTCTGCGGCGCGATGGCGGGGGCGGGCCTGGCCTTCCTCTGGTATAACGCGCACCCCGCGCAAGTGTTCATGGGCGACGTCGGCGCGCTGGCGCTGGGCGGCGCGCTCGGCACCGTCGCGGTCATCGTGCGCCAGGAAATCGTGCTGTTCATCATGGGCGGCATCTTCGTGGCCGAAACCGTGTCCGTCATCATCCAGGTGGGCTGGTTCAAGTACACCAAGAAGCGCTACGGCACCGGCCGGCGTGTGTTCCTGATGGCGCCCTTGCACCACCACTTTGAACAAAAGGGCTGGAAAGAGACCCAGGTCGTCGTGCGTTTCTGGATCGTGACGATGATGCTGGTCCTGGTTGGCCTCTCCACCTTGAAGCTGCGCTGATGAGCTACCAAGGCAAACGGGCACTGGTACTCGGGCTGGGCGAATCCGGCCTGGCGATGGCGCTATGGCTGGCCCGTGGCGGCGCGCGCGTGCGCGTGGCCGACACGCGCGACGAGAGCGCCGTGGCGGACCGCCTGGCAGCCTTGAAGGCCGCCGCGCCGGACGCCGAATTCATCGGAGGCCGGCTCGACATCGCGCTGCTGTACGACACCGACTTCGTCACCATCAGCCCGGGCCTGGCGCCCCAGGGCGACGTGGCGGACCTGATGCGCGCGGCTTCCGCGGCCAGCATCCCGGTCTGGGGCGAGATCGAAGTGTTCGCCCAGGCGCTGGCGGCGCTGAAGGAAGAGCGCGGCTACGCGCCCAAGATCATCGCCATCACCGGCACCAACGGCAAGACCACCGTCACCAGCCTGACCGGCCAGCTGTGCCAGCGCGCCGGCTTCAGCGTGCGCGTGGCCGGCAATATCAGCCCGGCCGCGCTGGACGTGCTGCGCGAAGTTCTTGACGCGGATGCGCTGGCGCCGCAGTTACCTCAAATCTGGGTGCTGGAATTGTCCAGCTTCCAGCTGCACACCACCTTCAGCCTGCAGGCGGACGCCGCCACCGTATTGAACATCACCCAGGACCACCTGGACTGGCACGGCTCGATGGATGCCTACGCCGCCGACAAGGCGCGCATCTTCGGCGCCAACACCGTGCGCGTGCTGAACCGCGACGACGCCGCCGTCATGCGGATGGCGAACCCGGTCGGCGAGAACGTCAGCTTCGGCACCGGCGAACCGCAGGAAGCGGGCAGCTTCGGCCTGCACAATGAACGCGGCATCTACTGGCTGGCCACGGCCGTGCCGGACGAGGATGCGGAGCCGCCGAAGAAGCGCAAGAAGAATGATCCGGCGCCGCCGCCGGCGCCTACCTCCGCCAAGAACCTGATGCCTTCGGACGCGCTGCAGATCCGCGGCCTGCACAACGCCTCGAACGCGCTGGCCGCGCTGGCCCTGTGCCGCGCCATCGGCCTGCCGTTCGCGCCGCTGCTGCACGGCCTGCGCGAATACCGCGGCGAGCCGCACCGCGTGGAACTGGTCGCGGCCATCAACGGCGTCGAATACTACGACGACAGCAAGGGCACCAACGTGGGCGCCACCGTGGCCGCCCTCAATGGCCTGGGCAAGAGCTTCACCGGCGCCGGCCAGCGCCTGCTGCTGATCGCCGGCGGCGACGGCAAGGGCCAGGCCTTCGAGCCGCTGGCCGAACCCGTGTCGCGCTATGTGCGCGCCGTGATGCTGATCGGCCGCGACGCGCCGGCGCTGCGCGGCGCGCTGGAGGCCTCGGGCGTCGACCTGGCCGACTGCGGCACCGACCTGCCGTCCGCCGTGCGCCTGGCTGCCAAGCTGGCCAAACCGGGCGACGCCGTGCTGCTGTCGCCGGCCTGCGCCAGCCTGGACATGTTCAAGAACTACGCGCACCGCGCGCAGGTGTTCATCGACACCGTGCGCGAAATCGCGCTCGACGCCGGACAGGAGCTCTGATCCATGGCCTTCCAGCTGCCATTCCGCTTCTCTTCCTCTTCGGGCTCCAAGGCGATCGACAGCCGCGCGCGCCCGTCGAAGATGATGGAGTACGACCAGCTGCTGGTGTGGGTGGTGCTCATCCTCATGCTGCTGGGGATGGTGATGGTGTATTCGGCCTCGATCTCGCTGCCCGATTCGCCCAAGTACGGCGCCTACAAGAACAACTACTTCCTGGTGCGCCAGGCCATGTTCATCGGCATCTCGGTGCTGGTCGGGCTGATCACGTTCCGGGTCCCGATCGCGCTCTGGCAGCGCGGGGCGCCCTATCTGTTCATCGCCACGCTGGTGCTGCTGGTGGCCGTGCTGATACCCGGCCTGGGTTCGGTGGTGAACGGCGGGCGGCGCTGGCTCAATCTGGTGTTTTTCAAGTTCCAGCCGTCCGAGATGATGAAGGTGGTGATCGTGCTGTACGCGGCCGACTACACCGTGCGCAAGCAGGAGTACATGCACAAGCTGACCAAGGGCTTCATGCCGATGGCGCTGGCGGTCAGCTTCGTCGGCCTGCTGCTGCTGCTCGAACCCGACCTGGGCGCCTTCGGCGTCATCGTCTGCATCGCCATGGGCATCCTGTTCCTGGGCGGGATCAATGCGATCTGGTTCGGCGGCATCGGCGCCATGCTGGTGACGATCTTCGTCTCCATCATCGCGCTGTCGAAATTCCGGCGCGACCGCTTCTTCGCCTACCTCAATCCCTGGGAAGAGGAGAACGCACTGAACAAGGCATACCAGCTGACGCACTCGCTGATCGCTTTCGGGCGCGGCGAGCTTTTCGGCGTTGGCCTGGGCGGCAGCCTGGAAAAGCTGCACTACCTGCCGGAGGCGCACACCGACTTCCTGCTGGCGGTGATCGGCGAGGAACTGGGCCTGGCCGGCGTGCTGTGCGTGGTGGCCATGTTCTACTGGCTGGTCAAGCGCGCCTTCGACATCGGGCGCCAGGCCATCGCCATCGACCAGACCTTCGCCGGCCTCGCGGCCAAGGGCATCGGCATCTGGATCGGCGTGCAGACTTTCATCAACATGGGCGTGAACCTCGGCCTGCTGCCGACCAAGGGCCTGACCCTGCCGCTGATGAGCTACGGCGGCACGGGCATTCTGATTAACTGCATCGGACTCGCGATCCTGCTCCGGATCGACTACGAGAACCGGGTCCTGATGCGCGGCGGTAGAGTATGAAACGACTAATGATCATGGCGGCCGGCACCGGCGGCCACATCTTCCCCGGCCTGGCGATCGCGCAGACCATGCGCGCGCGCGGCTGGGAAGTGAGCTGGCTGGGCACGAGCCACGGCATGGAGCGGGAACTGGTGCCCAAACAAGGCATCGCGATGGACACCATCGAGTTTTCCGGCATGCGCGGCAAGGGCCTCAAGCACAGCGTCGGCGGCGCCGTGAAAATGCTGGGCGCTTTCGCCGACTGCTTCCGCTTCCTCGGCCGCCGCAAGCCGGACGCGGTGCTCGGCATGGGCGGCTACGTCACCGTGCCGGGCGGCCTGATGGCGCGCCTGCGCGGCGTGCCCATCGTGCTGGTGAACGCGGACGCGGCGCTGCTGCTGTCGAATAAGACGCTGGCGCCATTCGCCGGCAAGGTCTGCTTCGGCTTCCCGGCGGACTTCGGCGGCGCGGCCGGCAAAGCCATCGTCACCGGCAATCCGGTGCGCCAGGAGATCCTGGACCTGGCCGGGCCGCAGGCGCGCTTCGACGGCCGCGACGGCGCCTTGCGCGTGCTCGTGGTCGGCGGCAGCCTGGGCGCGAAAGCGCTGAACGACAACCTGCCCGCCGCGCTGGCGCTGATACCCGAGGCGCAGCGCCCGCTGGTCACGCACCAGTCGGGAAAAAAGAATATCGATGCCCTGCGCGCCGGCTACGCGGAACTGGGCGTGCAGGCCAATGTGGTCGATTTCATCGACGACATGGCGCGCGCCTACGCCGAGGCGGACCTGGTGATCTGCCGCGCCGGCGCCATCACCGTGTCCGAACTGACGGCGGCCGGCGTGGCGAGCGTGCTGGTGCCGCTGGTGGCGTCGACCACCAGCCACCAGCGCGACAACGCGCAATGGATGGCCGGCCAGAACGCCTCCATCCACATGCCGCAGACGGAAATGAATCCGCGCAGCCTGGCCACGCTGCTGGAAACGCTGACGCGCGGCGCATGCCTGACCATGGCCATGGCCGCCCGCAAGGCGGGCAAACGCGACGCGAACCACGCGATCGCACAAGTACTGGAACAGATTGTGGAACAGAAACCATGAAGCATAAAGTAAAGAACATACACTTCGTCGGCATCGGCGGCAGCGGCATGAGCGGCATCGCCGAGGTGCTGCTGACGCTGGGCTACAACGTCAGCGGCTCGGACCTGGGCGCCAACGCCGTTACCCAGCGCCTGATCGACATGGGCGCCACGGTGCACCAGGGCCACGCCGAAAGCCACATCGGCAATGCCGACGCGGTGGTCACGTCGACCGCCGTCAAGGCGGACAACCCGGAAGTGGTGGCCGCGCGCGCGCGCAAGATCCCCATCGTCCCGCGCGCGGTGATGCTGGGTGAGCTGATGCGTCTGAAGCGCGGCATCGCCATCGCCGGCACGCACGGCAAGACCACCACGACCAGCCTGGTGGCGTCCGTGCTGGCGCAAGGCGGCCTGGATCCGACCTTCGTCATCGGCGGCCGCCTGACGGCCGCCGGCGCCAACGCCAAGCTGGGTACCGGCGACTATCTGGTGGCCGAAGCCGACGAATCCGACGCGTCCTTCCTGAACCTGACGCCGATGATCGAAGTGATCACCAACATCGACGCCGACCATATGGAAACGTATGAGCACGACTTCGAAAAGCTGAAGCAGGCCTTCGTCAACTTCACGCACCGCCTGCCGTTCTACGGCCGCGCCATGCTGTGCATCGACGACGAGCATGTGCGCAGCATCATCCCGCATGTGACCAAACCGATCACCACCTACGGTTTCCACGAAGACGCCGAAGTGCGCGCCGTGAACGCGCGCGCCGCCGGCCTGCAGATGCACTTCACCGTGCTGCAGGAAGGCTATCCGGACCTGGACGTGGTGCTGAACCAGCCTGGCATGCACAACGTGCAGAACGCCTGTTCGGCGGTCGCCATCGCGCGGGAAATCGGCATCGAGGACAGCGCGACCCAGGCCGGCCTGGCGGGCTTCGCCGGCGTGGGCCGCCGCTTCACCCGCTACGGCGAGGTTGCCGCAGCCGCTGGCGGCACGTTCGCGCTGGTCGACGATTTCGGCCATCACCCGGTTGAAACGGAAGTCACCGTGGCCGCAGCGCGCGCCGCTTATCCCGGCCGCCGGCTGGTGCTGGCATTCCAGCCGCACCGCTACAGCCGCACGCGCGACCTGTTCGAGGACTTCGCCCGCGTGCTCTCCACCGTGGACGTGCTGGTGCTGGCCGACGTGTACGCGGCCGGCGAGCAGCCCATCGTGGCGGCCGACGGCCGCTCGCTGGCGCATGCGATCCGCGCGCGCGGCAAGGTCGAGCCGGTGTTTGTGGAGAATATCGCCGACATGCCGGAAACGATCATGAACGTGGTGCGCGACGGCGACGTCGTGCTCACGATGGGGGCGGGCTCGATCAGCGGCGTCCCTGCGAAACTGACTACTTATAAGGTCTGATAACGTGGCCGATACCATTCAATTCCTCTCCGCGCAAGAAGCGCAGGCCTTCGGCAAGGTGGGCGTGCTGTTCGGCGGCCGCTCGGCCGAGCGCGACGTCTCCCTCATGTCCGGCGCCGGCGTGCTGGCCGCGCTGCAAAGCCAGGGCATCGCCGCCCACGCCTTCGATCCGGGCCAGCGCACGCTGGCTGAACTGGCGGCCGAACAATTCGACCGCGTCTTTATTGCGCTGCACGGCCGCTTCGGCGAAGACGGCAGCCTGCAGGGCGCGCTGGAACTGCTGGGCATCCCCTACACCGGCAGCGGCGTGATGGCCAGTTCGGTGGGCATGGACAAGATCACCACCAAGATCCTGTGGCTGGCGGAAAACCTGCCGACGCCGAAGTACGCGGTGCTGAACGCGGACTCGGACCTCGATCAAGTGGCGGCCGACCTGGGCCTGCCGCTGATCGTCAAGCCGCCGCACGAAGGCTCGACCATCGGCATCACGAAGGTGGAGCAGGGCGCCGATTTCAAGGCCGCCTACGACATCGCCGCCGCGCTGGACGACTCGGTGCTGGCCGAGGAATTCGTCGCTGGCCGCGAGTTCACCGTCGCGGTACTGGGCAGCGGCGCCGCCGCGCGCGCGCTGCCGGTGGTGGAGATCGTGGCGCCGGAAGGCAATTACGACTACCAGAACAAATACTTCACCGACGATACCCGGTATTTCTGCCCGGCGCTGCTGGACCAGGCGATTACTGATGAAATGCAGCGCATCGCCGTGCAGGCCTACCGCTCGCTCGGTTGCCAGGGCTGGGGGCGGGTCGACGTGCTGCTGCGCGCGGCCGACAGCAAGTCCTTCCTGCTGGAGGTAAACACCTCGCCGGGCATGACCAGCCACTCGCTGGTGCCGATGGCGGCGCGCGCCGAGGGCATCAGCTACGAAGCGCTGTGCGTCGAGATCCTGCGTTCGGCCAGCTTGAAACTGGCTAAACCTTAGTTGAAGGGGTAAGCACGATGTGGCAAGACGCGAAAGCCTTGAATGCAACCGCCAGCGGCATTTATGCCGCGGTGGCGCTGGCTTGCGCGGCCACCGGCGTGTGGTGGGTGTCGCAGCGGCCGATGTTCGACCTGCGCAGCATCAGCGTTGAAACGATGGACCGGTCGGACCTGCGCCATGTGAACCAGCTGACGCTGCATGCCAGCACGGCCGGCCGCATCAAGGGCAATTTTTTCACCACCAACCTGGACTCGGTCCGGCTGGCGTTCGAATCGGTGCCGTGGGTGCGCCGCGCAACGGTACGCCGCGAATGGCCGGACCAGCTCATCGTGGCGCTGGAAGAACATGAGGCGCTCGGGACCTGGGGCGAGGATGGCCGCCTGCTGTCGACCAAGGGCGACGTGTTTACCGCCAACCTGGCCGAGGCGGAGGAAGACCATGAGCTGCCCGCCTTTTCCGGTCCGGAAGGCAGCGAGAAGGAAGTGCTGTCGCGCTTCGGCGAGCTGAAGGCGTGGTTCGCTCCGGCCAGGCTGGAGCCGCAGGCGCTGGACCTGTCGGGCCGCTACGCGTGGACCGTGAAGCTGGACAACGGCATGAGCGTGGAGCTGGGACGCGAGCAATCGAAGTCCATGCTGAAGGAACGGGTCGACCGGCTGGTGGGCATCTGGCCCCAGCTGGCGAACCGGGTGCAGAACATCGAAACGATAGACATGCGGTACCAGAACGGATTGGCGCTCAGCGCGGCGGGCTTGAAGATCCCGCCCGAGGGTAAAAAAGCGAAATAAGACCGAACACTTTACAGCATACGAAAAGCAGGCAAAACAGATGACAAAAGATGCGAAAAACCTGATCGTCGGCCTCGACATCGGCACCTCGAAAGTGGTGGCCGTGGTGGCCGAGGTGATGGGCGACGGCCGCCACGAAGTGATCGGGCTGGGGCAGCACGAGTCGAAGGGGCTGAAGAAGGGCGTGGTGGTCAACATCGAGGCGACCGTCGAGTCCATCCAGCGCGCGCTCGAAGAGGCAGAGCTGATGGCCGACTGCAAGATCCGCAACGTTTACGCCGGCATCGCTGGCAGCCATATCCGCTCCTTCAATTCGAGCGGCATGGTGGCCATCAAGGACAAGGAAGTGACGGCCACCGACGTGGCGCGCGTCATCGAAACGGCGAAAGCGGTTAACATCCCGACCGACCAGCAATTGCTGCATACGGTGCCGCAGGAATTCATCGTCGACAGCCAGGAAGATGTGCGCGAGCCGATCGGCATGAGCGGCATCCGGCTGGAGGTGAAGGTGCACATCGTCACCGGCGCCGTGAGCGCGGTGCAGAACATCGTCAAGTGCGTGCGCCGCTGCGGCCTGGAAGTGTCCGACCTGATCCTGCAGCCGATGGCCTCGGCCGACGCGGTGCTGACGCCGGACGAGAAGGAATTGGGCGTGGTGCTGATCGACATCGGCGGCGGCACGACCGACGTGGCCGTGTTTTCGGACGGCGCGATCCGCCACACCGCCGTGATCCCCATCGCCGGCGACCAGATCACCAACGACATCGCGATGGCGTTGCGCACCCCGACCTCGGAAGCCGAAGAGATCAAGATCCGCTATGGCGTGGCCAAGCAGGTATTGGCCGACCCGGGCGAGCACCTGGAAGTGCCGGGCCTGGGCGACCGCGGCCCGCGCAACCTGTCGCGCCAGGCGCTGGCGGCCGTGATCGAGCCGCGCGTCGAAGAGCTGTTCGCCATGGTGCACCAGGTGGTGCGCGAATCGGGCTACGAAGGCGTGCTCTCGTCGGGCATCGTGCTCACCGGCGGCACCTCCATCATGCCCGGCATGGTGGAAATGGCGGAAGACATATTCCTGAAACCGGCGCGCCTCGGCACGCCGGACTATCGAGGCCAGCTGGCCGACGTGGTGCGCAGTCCGCGCTACGCCACCGTGCTCGGCCTGTTGTTGGAAGCGAAAAAACAGTACCTGCGCGGCCATATCGTTACGCGCCAGGATGGATCGGTGAAGGCGGTGTGGCAGCGCATGAAGGAATGGTTCCTCGGTAATTTCTGAAGTGGATTTCTGAAGTTCGTGGTCTAAAATATTTTTTAATTGAAACCGCAATTTTCAATCCCCAGCTCTCCTAACGATATGAGGACTGGCGATTGAAAACGGCACAAGATAGGAGCACATCATGGAGTTTGATATGGTCGATAACGCAGCTTTGGGCACCGTCATCAAGGTCGTCGGCGTCGGTGGGGCAGGTGGCAATGCAGTTCAGCACATGATCAACAAGGGCATGAGCGGCGTGGAATTCATCGCCGCCAACACCGACGCGCAGGCGTTGTCGACCTCGAAGGCCGGCAACATCATCCAGATCGGCGAGACCGGCCTGGGCGCGGGCATGAAGCCCGACGTGGGCCGCAAGCTGGCCGAGGAATCGCGCGCGCGCATTGAAGACGCGCTGCGCGGCGCGCACATGGTGTTCATCGCCGCCGGCATGGGCGGCGGCACCGGCACCGGCGCCGCACCCATCGTGGCCGAAGTGGCCAAGGCGATGGGCGCGCTGACCGTGGCCGTGGTCTCCAAGCCGTTCTCGCACGAAGGCCAGAAGTGCATGGACATCGCCGACGAAGGCCTGGAGCAGCTGTCGCAGAACGTCGACTCGCTGATCGTGATCCTGAACGAGAAGCTGGAAGAGATCTACGAGGACGAATCGCTGATCGAATGGCTGCAGCACGCCGACGACGTCCTGAACAACGCTGTCGCCGGTATCGCCGAGATCATCAACGTGCCCGGCCACATCAACGTCGACTTCAACGACGTCAAGACCATCATGGGCGAGCAGGGCAAGGCCATGATGGGCACGGCGACCGCATCGGGCGTGGACCGCGCCCGCATCGCCGCCGAGCAGGCCGTGGCCTCGCCGCTGCTGGACGGCGTGGACCTGTCCGGCGCGCGCGGCGTGCTGGTCAACGTGACCGCCTCGCGCGGCCTGAAGGGCAAGGAGATCAAGGAAGTCATGGCCGCCGTGCGCGCCTTCGCCGCGCCGGACGCGTCGATCGCACAAGGTATCGCCTACGACGACGACATGGGCGATTCCATCCGCGTCACCGTGGTTGCCACCGGCCTGGGTAAAACCAAGAAGCACGTGCAGCTGGTACAGCAGCCGATGCTGCGCACCGGCACCCACAACGGCCCGCTGACGCAGGCGGCAATGGGCGGCGGCGCGGTCACCTCGTCGGTGACGATGGGCGGCGCGGGCGGCGGCATTTCGGGCGGCGGCGCGCAAGCGTTCGACGGCATGAAGGCGCCGGCCGTATGGCGCCGCGAATCGGCTTCCGAGCAGGTGCGCGCGATGGAAAAGAACGGCATGGAGACCTACGACATTCCAGCCTTCCTGCGCAAGCAAGCCGACTAAGGCGGCGTCCGACGCATCCTGCTAACCTCTGGCATACTGTTAGTTCGTGCCAGAGGCATGCCGCGCCCAGCGCGGCTTTTTTTCAACCCTACAAAAGGAGTCCAGACTATGACCATCAAGATTGGCGACAAACTGCCGGAAGGCACCCTGTCCGAATTCGTCGAAACCGAAACCGAAGGCTGCTCGCTCGGCCCGAACACGTTCAAAGTCGAAGACCTGGTCAAGGGCAAGAAGATCGCGATCTTCGGCCTGCCAGGCGCCTACACCCCAACCTGCTCGGCGCAGCACGTGCCGGGCTACGTCCAGCACGCCGCCGAGCTGAAAGCCAAGGGCGTGGACGAGATCTGGTGCATCAGCGTGAACGACGCCTTCGTCATGGGCGCCTGGGGCCGCGACCAGAAAGCCACCGGCACCGTGCGCATGATGGCTGACGGCAACGCCGCCTACTCCAAGGCCTTGGGCCTGGACGCCGACTTCAGCAAGTTCGGCATGGGCACCCGCTCGCAGCGCTACTCGATGCTGGTCGACGACGGCGTGGTCAGCCAGCTCAACATCGAGCAGGGCGGCAAGTTCGAAGTGTCGAACGCGGAAACGCTGCTGGGCCAGCTGTAATCCAGTTGGTTTTTCGCAGTAAATGCAAAACGGCGCCCCGGCGCCGTTTTTCGTTATGCCGCCGCTTGCACGGCCTTGCGGCTGCGGCGCTTGGGCGCCAGCATGACGCCGGTGCAGGACGGGGCGCCGCAGTAGCAGGCGAAGGCGCGCTTGATGGCGGGGGTGTGGCGCGCTTCGTAGATCAGCGCGTAATTGTAGTTCAGCTCTTCGCCGGCCTCGATGTGGTGCAGCGAATAGATGAAGACCTTGCCGTCCTCCTCGTAGGCTTCGCAGTTCGGCTCGCACGCGTGGTTGATCCAGCGCGAATCGTTGCCGCCGCTGCCGCCGTCGATCAGGCTGCCGTCGGCCAGGCTGAAGAAGAAGGTGTGGTTGACCGGTCCGCCGCCCGCTTCCTGGCGCCGCGCCGATTCGTCGCTGCTGATGCGCTCGCCGGTGTACTCGATGATGCGCGTGCCCGGCGCAATATCCTCGCGCGCGAACACGCCCCGGCCGTGGATGGGGGATTCCTTGACGATGTAGAGCGGGGTGTCGATGGTCGTAGTCATGGGCGCAATATTACCGCGACTTTGAGCCCGCATTGAATTAACGCGTAATCGTGCCTTGCTGACTTCGCTCAAGATGCTGCTCCGCGGCAACGCCTATCGTAGCTGTATGAACCGACGCGACTTCCAGCAACTGTCCCGCATGCGCATCCGCGAAGCCAAGGTGCTGCTCGACGCAGGCTTCTACGGCGGCAGCTACTACCTTGCCGGCTATGCCGTCGAATGCGCTTTAAAGGCCATTATTTCCAGACGTACTCAGCGGCATGACTTTCCCGACAAGGCGTTTGCCAATCTGGTCCACACACACAAGCTGGGTCAGTTGCTGATCACTGCCGGGTTGAAAGAGGATATGTTGGGCGAGTCGGAAGTTTCCAAATTGCGCAACAACTGGAAAGCGGCATTGGCATGGAGCGAGGAGGCGAGATATAGTTTAGACCTGACGGAGTCCGCTGCCCGGCAGCTTTACGCGGCGTGCGCGGACAAGCAAACTGGAGTCTTGCGATGGCTGAGGACTATGTGGTGACGCGGGAGCTAAGCCGCGAAATGAAAGAGTTGGGCGCACGGCTGATTGAACAACTCGACAAGACCGGCGTGCCAGTCAAAGCTGCCTATTGGCGCTTCGATTACGGGGGGCACTGCTGGGAACTATCCTTGGTCTATCCCGGCGACTGGGATCGTGATGTTCCGGATGCACACTTCCGAATATCCGCCATCGAAGCTGCGCTCAAGGATGAAGGCTTGGACACGGAAGACCTTGACTACCGCCTAGTCAACGAGGACAGCGCTGCATACCGGAAGTTGCTTACAGACGTTAATTTTTTCCGCAAACCGGGAATGCCACCGCCTCCGCCGCGTCCGCGGCTCGGCCGCCAATACGGCATGGACGCGCACATCTATCGCATCTGAACGAATTAAGAGCGGCTACAGCCAGCCCTCGTCATCGAGCACCATCTTCTTGAAATAGTCGATGTTGGCGCGGGTGGCGAACAGGGCGGAGGGGATGAAAAAGACCAGCGCGGAGAACATCACGCTGTGCAGGCCGGCGGCGCCAAGCAGCAGGCGCACGCCGGCGGTCAGCACCAACGCGACGATGCACAGCGCGACCGCCTTGCGGGCCATGCCCTTGGCCACGTAGTAGAAGGGCCCGAACAGGAAGGCCCAGGGATTGAACAGCACCAGCGCGCGCTCGGCCAGGGTCAGCTCTATCGATTGCGGCAGGTCGACGCCGCCGGCTTTCTGCAACGCGGCGAAGCAAGTCTTCCAGCCCTCGGACAGGCCGGGCAGCGCGATGGCCGTGGCCGCCACGTCGGCGCCGCAGTTGAAGCAGAAGTGGGCGGTGGACGAGGCCTGGGATCCGCATTGCTGGCAGAACGGCATTTCTTTCCTTGCTGGGCTGGTTCGATGAGGGATTGCCTAAATGATAGCGCCCCGCCAAGCCGCACAAACACGCGCTTTGTCACACTGGCGCGCTTTTGCCGCGATATCGGGGCCAATAGCGTGCGTAAACACAACAGTTGCTATAATGGGCCGCTCCCGCACCATGCCCCGACCAGGAGCCGTTTCTGACACCGCAAGCCGAAAACCTCCGCAGCATCTACGCCATGCTGATCGCCGTCGCCATGTTCGCGCTGATGGACACGGCCATGAAATTGCTGGCGGCCCACTATCCGGCGATGCAGGTGACCGCGCTGCGTTCGCTGTCCTCGCTGCCGCTGCTGTGCGGCTACATCGCTTACCGCCGCAAATTCGCCGGCCTGTTCAAGGTGCGCTGGCCGCTCCAGCTGCTGCGCGGCGCGCTCGGCATCGGCATGCTGACCTTGTTCGCCTATGCGCTGAAAAGCCTGCCGCTGGCCGACACCTATTCGATCTTCTTTATCGCGCCGGCGCTGATCACGGCGCTGTCGGTATTCATCCTGAAGGAAAAAGTGGACGCGATGCAGTGGGCCGCCATCGTGGTCGGCCTGGTGGGCGTGCTGGTGGTGCTGCGTCCGGATGGCGGCAGCTTCATCTCGCTGGCCGGCCTCGCCGTGCTGGGTTCGGCCGTTTGCTATGCCGTGTCCGCCATCGCCAGCCGTATCCTGAGCCGCAGCGATGCCAGCGAGCACATCATGTTCTGGCTGCTGGTGATGATGGGCGTGGGCTCGGTGGCGCTGTGCTGGCAGACCTGGGTGCCGATCCGGCGCGAGGACTGGCTGGTCATCGCCGGCCTGGCGCTGAGCGGCTTCTTCGGCCAGCTCGCCATCACCATCGCCTTCAGCATGGGCAAGGCGTCCACCGTGGCGCCGTTCGAGTACTCGGCGCTGGCCTGGGGCGTGGCCATCGACTGGCTGCTGTGGCAGACGCTGCCGGATGCCTACACCTTGCTGGGCGCGGCCATCATCATCGGCAGCGGCATCTACCTGGTGCGGCGCGAGGCGGTGCACGCCGAGAGCGAGCATCCCTGAGATCAAGACAATCATGCTGCGTAGACAGTTTGATTGTAGGGTAGTCCGAACAGCTCAGTAGATCAATGAGATGTCTATTACTATTGTCTGCAATACCCAGCAGAATCTGCTCAGGTTACGCGGCTAATGCAGTCTTCAATCGCTGTGGCGTCAGCATTATTTCTGTTTGCGCCGCGCGCAGCAAGCCTTTTCTTGACCGTCGGTCGGTGTTGAAACCAGCTTTAGCTGCAAAACAATCGTCAATACGGGTTCTCAGCCCAGTCCATAGGACATTCTCACGATAGCAAGAAGGCCCGCTATATGTAAGCGGACAGGCTAATAGCCGCGTTGGCGTAGCGGGGCACCATCGGCAAGCACTGAATGTGCCCGACCATTTCCACTCAAACGATGGTCAGTCTATATGCCCTGCCATTGGTGCCAGCGAATGTTTCGGGTTGACCATGTCGTCCAGACGTTGCTGAACATGTCGTCTTTTTTCTGCCCGACGGGCCTTCAGCGACATTCAAGTCTGTGACATACGCAAGAAATACCAAGATTATGACGAAGCTTGCGAATTCAGATAGCTAATTTTATCACTTTCGCAAGAAAATTAAGCGGTATCAACTCGTTGAGGGCGGTTAAAGTAGATGCGTGACCTAGTCATGAATAATTGACAAACCCTTTACTTGGCCTTTTAATTTCTCTAGCGCTGAAATGTCTATGTTATTTGCAATTAAGGTATGAAGATTTTTTAGCTGTAAAATCGGTGATAAATTTCTTATTTTTGTTCCGCTTATATCCAAACGCTCAAGTTGGGTAATGTTTGCAATTTTCGAAATGTCGGTGATGTGTGTTTCACTTATAGTGAGGTCGGTAAGGTTTTTCATTTCGATTAATGCGGAAACGTCAGTAATCTTCGTCTCTGATACGTCAAGCCTACGTATTTTATCAAGCTTCGACAACGCCGAGAGATCCTTAATTTTCGTCTTTCCTGCATATAAGAACGTTAGATGATCCAAATTTTTTAGAGCGTCTAGGTCTTCTATTTCAGTGTTAGAAACATTTAATAATATTAAAGATTTTATTTTTCCTAAACCTTCAATTATCCTTACTTTCGTATTCGAAATATTCAGAGATGCTAACTTTCGGAGCGTTGAAAGTGGATTGACGTCTTCGACCATTGTGTTGCTAATATTCAAATCGAATAAGGATGGGAGATGACCCAAAGCTGAAATATTTTTTATCGAAGTCCTTGATAAATTCAAATCTACCAAATTCGACAAAGACTTAAATTCTGTTAATCTAGAGAGATTGGTCGATGATAGATCTAAATATATCAATTCTTTAAGTGTAGATATCGATTTTAATCGAGAGAGAAGTGACCCGTGCAGTGCTAAATATGTCAAGCTAGACATTCTGCTTATAAATGAAATTTCCTCCAGTGGGTAACCATCTATTTCGAGCAATTGAAGATTTTTAAAATCAGAAATATTTAGCATCTCCGGATAGTTCTTGCACTTAATAACCAAGCCTAGCGTTTCCGTCGGAACCACTGAATCAATTTTTTTGAGGCTATCGGCTGCTATGTTCGGCCTGCCGATAATTTCTGACCTATCGCTAAATATGTAAAAGAAGTTTGACGATTGAACGGCCTTCAGAGGGAGTTTGTCGTGTGCAAACCATGGCTCCGCCCAAACCGTAATGGCTGAAGGCATGCAGAACGACGCAAGCTTCTCTTTATTTTTTTTGTTTAGATGAACGTGCCGATTCGATAAAATTCCGGCACTTAAGCTTATTATATTTTCATCTTCGGATTGTAAAACAACTTCGCCGAAGATAATATCAATTAGGTGATCGCACCATGCAGTTCCTCTCTCAGCTGAAATGAGTTCAAGAAGGTATATAAAAACCTCTCGCCAAAGCGGATGGCGTGACCAAATTTTCAACTGCTCTGGGTTTATTGTTTTTGAATTGCTGCCGTCATCTTTGATAAAAAGTGGATTAATAATCTGCGTCGCGATATATCTAGCGCAAAAGTATTCTTGGAAGCTTAAGTGAACGAACGCGTAGAGTTTTTCGCCCTTCGGCAAAAGAAGACCACTGCGCCTCGCAACCCATTCTAAAAAGTTCTTTGATATCACTTCTGGATTTTTGACCTCTGATACTCGCATTGCATGCTGAATCCATGAGATAACTTTTTTTTCATTAATTAGAACACCTGATTTGCTTTCCTTTCCTTTCGCAAATCGCTCGATTTGCATCTGGAATCCAACGTAGGCGATCCAGCTTTCTCTTATTTCCCAACTGTAGGGGGCTAGAACGTCGCCATTTTGGATTTTTCTATGCTGGTCAATTGTGTTGATGTAAGCATTGGCTATTTCCTTATAGAGTAACGCCTTCCCGTCCGGTAGATTGGCTCTCTCTCGATGAACAATGGCCATAAGGCTAAGTAAATTCGGAGTTCGCGAAAGTTCTTGCGTCACTTCCGATTGCCCCAAAGCGGACAGTAAATCTTCCGTCTTCGTCAGGCTTTCGAGTTCGCTTCCACTGCGTTGAAGATACCAATTTTTTACGAACGTACGAACGCGCGTCGGATCAAAAGGCATTATGTAAGCGACTGTTGCCCATTTTCCACTGCTGGAGATACCATGTGTCGAGATGTCTACTAGCTCTTTAATGGTATATTCTCTCACTACCTTCAGTGAAGGTGAGGATTGATCGTCTAAACTTTGCCCCTTAAGAATATCTTTAAGAAGAATTTTTTTGCTTTGCCCCGAGCTTCTTGCCGGTGGGATATGGACTGGATAATCTTCATATCCCACACTACGCGATGTGGCTAGAAGCCGGGCTTTTCCAATTGAAACTTGGTGTATCCAAGATGCGACTGTCTTGCGATTAACTGCGGGAATTTCATCTATTCCATCCAATATTAAAACATAGTCGTCTTTTTTTACAAGAGAAAGAATGCTATCTTTCATCTCCGTAGTTACTCTGTCGCCTAAGTATCTATTTACCACGTGCATGGCAAGGTCGGAGATGGTGGTTTGTGGCGAAAATAGTTTTGAATCCATTTCTCGCAGAACACAAGGGATAGGGAGCTTGTTGTGCAAGTATTCTGGCAAAGGAGTTGATATTCCAGATGAGAGGCGCCATGAGAGCCAATTGGCCAGCATCGTTTTCCCTGATCCTGGGTCGCCAAGGAGAACTAAACAATTCGCGGCCTTCATTGCCTCAAAGAGCGTGTCCCCTTCTGGCCACGTTTCAGGCGCACTGGTCGGGCTCACCGATATGTCACTCAGAAGTGGTTGTACAAATAGGCTTTCTATGCGCACCGGAGGAAGGTCGCGCATGTTTGGCAGGGCAAGTGTGTCAACAATGCCATGACGGCGCCTTATCTCACCTAAATATGGTCTTAATGCAATGTTATCCCACATAGAAGTTGCAGGAACTGAAGTGGCTTTTTTCATACGTGTACGTTTAAAAGTGGCGAAAAGTCAGCAGCTGTTAATTGATCACTATATTCCGCAATTAAAGTGCTAATCCAAAATATGTTTACATCGCCGGGGTTTGGATATGAAGACGAAAAAATGGCACGGCTTGTTGTTTGATCATAGCCTGAAACTGAACGAGTTAGCCTCAAAGAAAGCATCCAATCAGAACTGGCATCAGAACTGTCGCCATTGCACCAACTACGGATTTTCTCCCAGAAGTCGGGATTAAATTGCCATCTTTCCCATAAATCGCGATGAAATTGGTGTATATAGCACACTATTAGAACTCTTACTGCCCAAATCTTTTCCTGCTCAACTCCGTTGATCGGGAATGGAATTTTTTCAGCAAAATTATGCCACTGATTCGATAGCGCTTTCAATCGACGCGGATTAGGTGGGAGGCAGTTATTTGTTTTTACTGCAAGAGTGAGCGCCTGTTGATGATCTGTGTCGGATATTAATTTTGCGAATAACGATAGGGTGGATTTTGGAAGTGGAATCCTGTAAATATCACTACAAATTTTTTCCAAATAGTGGCTGGCTCTAAGCTGATTGGCTCTTAATTTTGCATCTTCCGTCGAGTCTAGATTTAGCCCTGAAATTTCATCTTTAATTGCATCTACCAAAATTCTTTCATTCATTCCCAATACGAATACGCATCGAGGTATGCATAAGTATATTTTAAGGGCTTCCAAAAGTCTGACCGCAGATTTTGGATTGCATCTATCAAGATCGTCGATGAAAATAACTGCTCTGGAATTTTTTTGTGGCAGTAGGTGCTTTATGGTCTCCGAAAGATGCTCGCGTAAGGAGTTTACTTGTAACGAGGTTTCAAAGTGATCGCGTTCCCACTGCTCACCTCGTTTTTCTAACTTTTCAACACTAGGTAGGCCTTCTATACTTAAAACTTTCGCTATGTCAGATAGTCCATCGAGGATCCCATAAGCGGTAACGGTGCCCAGCCTTTTTAAATTCTCCGCTACACTTCTCGCTAGAGTCATTTGACGACGCATCTCATGCAATAGCGGTACGACTGGGACTGGTTCGTTCTGATAACGCCACGCGTCGAACCAGACAGTTATTATTTCTGTCTGAAGTAGCTTTTTTGCAGCAGCGTTTGGGGCTGTATTGCGATTGTGATTTACTGAGGAGTCAGACGGCATATCGCCGCCAAGCGCGCACTGAACTTGTCGCATGAAACTCGTCTTGCCACTTCCCCAGTCGCCGTGAATCCCTAGTACGTGCGGTGTTGCGCAGGTACGAAGTCTTGTAGTCATGCGTTCGATCTCTGCAGCCCATCCTAGGTGGTCGCCAGTTGTTGGAAGGTCGTTGTGAAGAAGTGATGCTTTTTTGGGACCGGCCATGGCGTTTGGGATGATAGATGAGGAGATGGAAGATTATCGCATTTATACGTTGTGTAGAGGAGGGCAGTGGTGGGGAGGGGGAAAGTTCCTGAGTTCGAAGGTTGGGATGTCTGATGTTCTGCGGTAGAAAGGCAACTCCGATATAATTTACGGATGTTAAAACAACGCACCATCAAAGAAAAAGTCTGCACCACCGGCGTGGGCCTGCACTCGGGCACCAAGGTGGTGCTGACCTTGCGCCCGGCCGGCCCCGGCGTGGGCGTCGTGTTCCGCCGCGTCGACCTGGACCCTGTCGTGGAATTCCCGGCCAGCGCCATGGGCGTGACCGACACGCGCATGGCCACCGTGCTGAGCAAGGGCGACGCGCGCGTCTCCACCGTCGAGCACCTGATGTCGGCCTGCGCCGGCCTGGGCATCGACAACCTGTACGTGGACGTGAGCGCCGAGGAAATTCCCATCATGGACGGCTCGGCCTCGTCCTTCGTCTACCTGCTGCAGCAGGCCGGCGTGCAGGAGCAGGACGGGGCCAAGCGCTTCATCCGCGTGCTGAAGCCGGTCGAGGTGCGCGAAGGCAAGGGCGGCAACGAGAAATGGGCGCGCCTGGTGCCGCACGACGGCTTCAAGCTGGACTTCTTCATCGAATTCAACCACCCGGCGGTCGATGGCACGGCCCAGCGCGCCAGCATCGACTTCGGCGACGTCACCTATGTGCAGGCGATCGCGCGCGCGCGCACCTTCGGCTTCATGCAGGACGTGGAAATGCTGCGCGGCATAGGCCTGGCGCGCGGCGGCTCGCTGGAGAACGCCATCGTCATGGACGAGTACCGCATCCTGAACGCGGACGGCCTGCGCTACGACGACGAGTTCGTGCGCCACAAGATCCTGGACGCGATCGGTGACCTGTTCCTGGTCGGCCACCCGCTGGTGGCCGGCTACGAGGCGCACAAGTCGGGCCACGCGCTGAACAACCAGCTGCTGCGCGCGCTGCTGGCCGACCCCTCGTCGTACGAAGTCGTCAGCTATGACACGCTGGCGGCGGCGCCGCCGTCCTATGTGCGCCAGATGACGCACGAGTGGGATTTAAGCCATTGACCGTAGCTGGTAGCCGGTAGCCGGCAATCAGTAGTCCGGCCGGTCGCGGCGGCGCTGCACCAGCAACTGCAGCGCCTGGATCAGGCTGTCGTTCTGCTTGCTCTGGTCGAGCGACTTGCTCAGTTCCTCGAAGGCGCTCACCGCCGCCGGCGGCAGGGTCAGCACCCGCATCTGTTCCTTGATCTCGGCCGCCTTCATCATCTGCACCCGCAGCTTGATGTTGCCAATCTGCCATCCCCGCTTGAGCAGCGCGTCCTGCAGTTTCGGCAATTGCTGCTTGAGCTTGGCCGCGACCGCCGAACTGGGCGTCGACAGCAGGAGATTGCCTTCCTCGAACGCCAGGATCTCGCACAGGCTGAACATGCTGGGCAGCGTGGCCGCGCAATCCTTCTGCAGCGCGGCCATGCGCTCGACGGCCGGCAGCAGGGCCGCCATCTTGTCATTTCTTTTAAGAAAGTCCGTGGCGACCTTGGGCGACCGGCCTTGATTGAGGGAGTTGAATAAGCGCATGGCCGAAACATACCACAGCCCGCCTGCCCGCCCAAGCGAACTGAGCCGCTAGGGACCCGCGGTCCCCGCCAGGCCCCGGAATGCGGCGCGGTTCGCCTGGGACGGCCACCGCGCCGCGGCAAAAATTCCGAATTAGTTACAATCCTGGCTATTGTTATAAAGGGCAATAACCCTATGTAGGCCGGACGGCATGATAAAATCACCGGTCTTTTGCCCTTGGCAAGCTGAGCACCTCATACCATAGCTTTTTTTAACGGCGTTAACCAATGTCCTTACTGACCCAGATTTTCGGCAGCCGCAATCAGCGTCTGCTCAAGCAATATCAAAAAACGGTACGCGAAATCAATGCGCTCGAGCCGGCCATGGAGAAGTTGTCGGATGCCGAGCTGCAAGCGAAAACCCCCGCCTTCAAGGAGCGCATCGCCAACGGCGAAGCACTGGATGCGGTGCTGCCGGAAGCGTTCGCGGTGTGCCGCGAAGCGTCCAAGCGCGTGTTCAAGATGCGCCACTTCGACGTCCAGTTGCTGGGCGGCATGGTGCTGCACTTCGGCAAAATCGCCGAAATGGGCACCGGCGAGGGCAAGACCCTGACCGCGACCCTGCCGGCCTACCTGAACGCGCTGTCCGGCAAGGGCGTGCACATCGTGACCGTCAATGACTACCTGGCCCAGCGCGATGCCGAGACCATGGGCAAACTGTACAACTGGCTGGGCCTGACGGTGGGCGTCAACCTGTCGCAGATGGAACACGCCGCCAAGCAGTCCGCCTACGCGTCCGACATCACTTACGGCACCAACAACGAATTCGGCTTCGACTACCTGCGCGACAACATGGTGTTCGAAGCGCGCGACCGCGTGCAGCGCGTACTCAACTTCGGCATCGTCGATGAAGTCGACTCCATCCTGATCGATGAAGCCCGCACCCCGCTGATCATCTCCGGCCAGGCCGAGAACCACACCGATCTGTACTACAAGATCAACGAAGTGCCGAAAATGCTGACCCAGCAGATCGGCGAGGAAACGCCGGACGGCAAGGGCCAGATTGAAGTGCCGGGCGACTACACCAAGGACGAGAAAGCGCACCAGGTGCTGCTGACCGAAGCCGGCCACGAGAAGGCCGAAGCCATCCTGGTGAAGATGGGCCTGCTGCCCGAAGGCGCCTCGCTGTACGACTCGGCCAACATCACGCTGGTGCACCACCTGTACGCGGCGCTGCGCGCGCACTCCTTGTACTTCAAGGACCAGCACTACGTGGTGCAGAACAATGAAGTGGTGATCGTCGACGAATTCACCGGCCGCCTGATGACGGGCCGCCGCTGGTCGGACGGCCTGCACCAGGCGGTCGAGGCGAAAGAGGGCGTGAAGATCCAGAACGAGAACCAGACCCTGGCCTCGATCACCTTCCAGAACTACTTCCGCATGTACGCCAAGCTGGCCGGCATGACCGGTACCGCCGACACCGAAGCGTACGAATTCCAGGAGATCTACGGCCTGGAAACCGTGGTGATCCCGCCCAACCGCCCTTCCGCGCGCAAGGACAAGCAGGACCAGGTCTACAAGACCAACCAGGAAAAATACAATGCCATGCTGCTGGAAATCCGCGACTGCTACGAGCGCGGCCAACCGGTGCTGGTCGGTACCACCTCGATCGAAAACTCGGAACTGCTGTCGGGCATCCTGACCAAGGGCGGCCTGCCGCACAACGTCCTGAACGCCAAGCAGCACGCGCGCGAAGCGGAAATCATCGCCCAGGCCGGCAGCCCGAAAGCGATCACCATCGCCACCAATATGGCGGGCCGCGGCACCGACATCGTGCTGGGCGGTAACGTGGAAAACCAGATCAAGTTCATCGACGCCAACCCGGCCCTGAGCGACGCCGACAAGGCCGCCCAGGCGCAGGCGCTGCGCGACGGCTGGCAGGCGCTGCACGAGCAGGTGGTGGCCGCGGGCGGCCTGCACATCGTGGGCACCGAGCGCCACGAATCGCGCCGCGTCGACAACCAGCTGCGCGGCCGCGCCGCCCGCCAGGGCGACCCCGGCATGTCGCGCTTCTTCCTGTCGCTGGACGACCAGCTGCTGCGCATCTTCGCCGGCGACCGCGTGCGCGCCGTGATGGACCGCCTGAAGATGCCGGAAGGCGAACCGATCGAAGCGGGCATCGTGTCCCGTTCCATCGAATCGGCGCAGCGCAAGGTCGAGGCGCGCAACTTCGACATCCGCAAGCAATTGCTGGAATACGACGACGTCGCCAACGACCAGCGCAAGGTGATCTACCAGCAGCGCAACGAGCTGCTGGAGGCGACCGACATCTCCGAGATGATCCAGTCGCTGCGCCACGGCATGTTCACCGACATCGTGCGCGAATACGTGCCGGAGGAATCGGTCGAGGAGCAGTGGAACATCAAGGGCCTGGAGGCGGCGCTGGCCGGCGAATGGCAGGTGCAGGTGGACCTGCAGGGCGCCCTGGCGGCCGACGCCAGCCTGACCGACGATGAAATCCTGGACAAGGTGCTGGCCGCGGCCGACGCCGTGTACCAGGCCAAGATCGACATCGTCGGCAAGGAAGCCTTCGGCGGCTTCGAGCGCAACGTCATGCTGCAAAGCGTGGACAGCCACTGGCGCGAGCACCTGGCCGCGCTGGACCACCTGCGCCAGGGTATCCACCTGCGCGGTTACGCGCAGAAGAATCCCAAGCAGGAATACAAGCGCGAGGCGTTCGAGCTGTTCGGCCAGATGCTGGACATGATCAAGAACGAGGTGGTGCGCCACGTGATGACGGTGCGCATCCAGTCGCGCGAGGAAATCGACGCGGCCGAAGCGGCCATGCAGGCAACCCACCTGGAGAACGTGCATTACCAGCACGCCGACTTCAACCCGAACGCGGCGCCGGAAGAGTTGCTGGCGCCGACTGCTGCGGCGCCGGGCGCCCAGATCGACGACGGCGCGCCGCGCATCGGCCGCAACGATCCTTGCCCTTGCGGCAGCGGCAAGAAGTTCAAGGCTTGCCACGGCAAGCTGGCTTGAAACAGAAAACCGGAGCTGGCCTCCGGTTTTTTTATGCCCCCTATGCCCGCATCGGCGAGCTGCGCGGGATGACGATGCGCACCGACGTACCCTTGCCGGGCTGCGATTCCACCGTCACCCGTCCGCTCAGTATGCCGGTCACGATGTTGTAGACGATGTTCATGCCCAGCCCCGTGCCGCCGCGCCCCATCTTGGTGGTGAAGAAGGGGTCGAACACGTGGCGCCGCACTTCCTCGGGCATGCCGGCGCCGTCGTCGCCGAACACGATCTCGACCATGTTTCCGGCCAGCTCGCGGGCCTTGACCGTGATGGTGCCGCTCTCGCTGTGCTCGAAGGCGTGCGCCAGCGCGTTGTTGATCAGGTTGTTGAAGATCTGGTAGAAGCTGCCCGGATACGAATCCAGCGCCAGCTCCGGCGGCACATGGAAGGACGTGCTGCAGTTGGCGCGGCGCAGGCGCGGCATATAGGTGGCCGAGGTGTCCTGCACCACGGCCAGCAGATTGAACACGCGGCGCTGGTCGTTGGTCTGGTCGACCGCGATCTGCTTGAAGGAGGCGATCAGGCTGGCGGCCCGGTTAAGCGAGCTGGAAATCAGGCCGGAGGCCAGTTTCACTTCCTCGTTGTAGGCGCTCAGGGCGGAGCGGCGCAAGGTGCCGCCGACCAGCAGGGCTTCGAATTCGGCGACCCGGTCGCCCAGCGCGGTCGAGGCAAGCAGGCTGTTGCCGATCGGCGTGTTCAGTTCGTGCGCGATGCCGGCCACCAGCGAGCCGAGCGAGGCCATCTTCTCGGCGGCCAGCAGGTCGTGCTGGGTGTGCTGCAGCGTGAGCAGCGCGTGCGACAGGTCGTCGTTGGCGCGTTCCAGCTCGGCCGAGCGCTCGCGCACCCGGCTCTCCAGCGACACGTTCAGCACTTCCAGTTCCTGCTTGGCGCGCAGCTCGGCCGTCAGGTCCAGCAGCGCCCAGATGATGGCGTCGGTGCCGTCCAGGGTCAGCGAGGAGGACCAGATCGCCAGCTGGCCGCTGCTGCCGTCCTTGAGCGCGATGCTGGCCACTTCGCCCTGCACCGCGCCGTTGCGCATGTAGAGCTGCCAGATGCGCTCGCGCTCCTCGGGCGCGCCCCAGAAAGTGACCTGGTCCGAACGCTTGCCGATCAGCTGTTCCTCGCTGTAGCCGAAGGCGCGCGTGAGGGCCTGGTTGGCGCCGATGATGCGCCCGCTGCGGTCGCTCACGCTGAGCGGCAGCGGCGCCATGTCGAACAGGGTCTTGAAACGCGCCTCGGACTCGGACAGGCGCCGCTCGGACGCCTCCAGTTGCAGCACGCGTTCGCGCAGGGCCACGCTCATCGAGTTCAGCGAACGCGCATAGACTTCGATCTCGTCGCCGTCGCCGGCCGGCGTGCTGCGGCCGAAGGCGCTTTTCATCATCTGCTCGGCCTGCCCGGTGAGGGCGCGCAGGCGGCGCCCTATGCCTTGTGTAAACGCATAGAACAGCAGTACGCCCAGCGCCAGGCCGAACAGGGAAATCAGGCCGGACTGCAGCAGCACTTCCTCGCGCGCCTTGCTCAGTTCGCTCGTCGAGAGCCCGAAATTGAGCGAGCCGATCTGGTTATCCTTGAGCAGCATGGGCGCGCGCGCGTGCAGCGTGCCGCCTTGCTGCCAGGTGCGCACGCCGTTCATGATGCTGGTGCTGCTGTTGCCGTCTGCGGCGCCGGGGTTGCGCAGCGCCGCCGGCAGCTCGGCCGGGCGCTCGCCGGCGGTGGCCACCGTCGCCCCGTTCTGGTCCAGCACGACGATGTAGCGCAGAAAACTGTCCTGCGGATCGGACAGCATCTCGGCCCAGTAATCGTTCAGCTCGCTAAGCCGGCCACGGATCGCGTAGGGGCTGAGGGTGAGATTGAGCGTGACCGCGTACTCGTGCGCCACGCGCTCGGCGTTCTTGTTGACCGCGAGGTCCATCACGCGCAGGCTGTTGCCGATCAATAGCGCCACCACCAGCGCTTGCACGATGGCGCTCAACAACAGAAATTTCGCACGCAGCGATAAGCTCACACCCTCTCCTTGCCGTCCTGGACGCCCGCGGCGTCCACCAGACAGCAATATAACTCATGACCAAAACGTCAAGGCAAGCTCAGGATCACTTTCACCGTGTCGTCCACCGCCGACTTGTCGATGTAGCCGATGGCCTTGGGGTCGTCGGCCACCGCTTTCTTGACGTCGGCGTTGCCCTTGAGCTCCTTGGGCGGCGTGGCCTTGCCGGTAAACACCAGCTTGGACCACAGCGCCTTGACCTGGGCCGCGTCCTTGTCCGCCACCTTCTGGTAGAACTCGTTGCGGATGGCCGAGCCTTCGGCCTGGTCGACCGGCGTGAACATGGTCGATTTGCCCAGGAAGAACTGGGACGCCTGTTCCGAGAACATGCGCGTGGCCGGATTGGCCTTGTTGACGATCACCACCGTCTCGGCCATCGCGCGCGGCGCGGCCGACAGCATCAGCGCGGGCAGCAGCGCCGGCAGCATTTTGCGGGTCAATGATTGCATGGCGGGCTCCCGGTCAGAACACGTAATCCAGCGTGGCGCCGAACACCGTCACCTTGTCCTTCAGTCCGGCGGCCGGTCCGTAGATCAGCGCCCCGGTCTTGACCTTGGGCTCGACGCGGTCGACCTGCAGCTTCAGCGCGGCCGCGCTGGCGAAGTTCCAGCGCACGCCGACCAGGTTGGCGTCCTGCTCGGCCGGCAGCAGCAGGCCGCGCACGGCGGCGGACAAGGGGCCCGCGGCCGGGAAATTGGCCGGCAGCGTGACCGAGGTGCCCTTGCCCTTGTAGCTGGCGTGCGCGTAATAGGGCACGAACTGGCCGACGCGGTAGCCGGCCAGCACGTACCAGGCGTCGGTCTGGGCCACATAGATCGGGTCGACCGAACGCCGCTTGCCGAATTCGGCCTGCAGCAGCAGATTGTTCCAGTCCAGCGTGGCGCCCAGCGCGTCGAACTTGATTTTTTTGCCGCCGACGAAGCCCAGGTCGCGGCCCAGCTGGGCGAAGCCGACGCTGGCCAGCGTGGCCGACAGCGCGTTGACCGGCGTCACGTCGTCGCTGTTCATGACCGCTTCCAGGTGGGCGTAGCGCACCATCAGCGGGCCGCGCTCGAGCGCCATGCTGATGGCCTTGGCGGGCGCGCGGTAATGCGCCACGGTATTGGCGGCCGGGACGAACAGCTTGCCGCGCGCCTGGCCTACGCCGGCCTGCACGGTGAAGTTGGTGTCGCCGAAGGCGTGCTGGTAGTTGACGTCCAGGCCGTCCAGGTTCTCGATCGGCACCTGGCCGTACAGCTCGATAGGCGGACGCATCATGGTGTTGGCGTAGCCGACGTTCTGGTAGTCCGAAATCAGGAAGGTGGGCAGTTGCACGCGGCCGACGCGCACGTTCAGCTCGTCGCTCACCTTGTACTTGAGGAAGGCCCAGGTCAGGTCGGTGGTGAAGCTCTTGCTGGTGTTTTTGCGCGTGAGCACCTGCACGGTGCCGGACAGCTGCTCGCTGAGCTTGTAGCTGGCCTGCAGGCCGAGGTTGGTGTCCAGGCCGAGGCGCCAGCTGTCGCCGACGCCGGTGGCCTGGTTGTAGCGCACGAACTGGGCCTGGTCGGTATCGCTTTTGGCCACGCCCAGCGTGCCGAAGCCGCTGATGCTGAGTTTGCCGTCGTCGACCAGGGCCGCTTGGGCTTGCGGCAGCGCCATGGCTGCCAATAGGGAGCTGACGTAAAATGCTCTTTTCATCCTGACCTCGCTGATCTCTTGCCGCGCCGGGCTGGCGCGTCATTTCACCTTAGTCGAATTTTTGCCATAGAGCACCAAAGAAGTGCGGGCGGCGCGCAGGACCAGGCAGCGGTGTGGTATTTCTTCAACTAGTGGAATCGATAAGCTTGCGCAAATAAAAACGCCCGCCGGGATCGCTCCGGGCGGGCGCTGCGGCCAATGGCGCCGCTTATGGCAGGGTCAGGATGACCTTGACGGTATCGTCGACGGCCGATTTGTCGATGTAGCCGATGGCTTTCGGGTCTTCCGCCACGGCCTTCTTGACGTCGGCGTTGGACTTGTATTCCTTCGGTGGCGTGGCCTTGCCGGTAAACACCAGCTTGGACCACAGCGCCTTGACCTGGGCCGCGTCCTTGTCGGCGACCTTGGTGTAGAAGTCGTTGCGGATGGCCGAGCCTTCGGCCTGGTCCACCGGCGTGAACATGTTCGATTTGCCCAGGAAGAACTGGGACGCCTGTTCCGAGAACATGCGCGTGGCCGGATTGGCCTTGTTGACGATCACCACCGTCTCGGCGCCGGCCGGCAGGGCGGCCGCGCCCAGCGCGGCCAGGATAAGCGTGCTTGCCAAATTAGCTGTCAGTTTTTTCATTGCCATCACCTTAGAATACGAAATCCAGACCGGCTGCAACCACGGTCACTTTGTCCTTCTGGCCGGCGGCCGGCGTGAAGATCAGCTGGCCCGACTTGACTTTGGGATTGACGCGGTCGATCTGCACTTTCAGGGCCAGCGACTTGGCGAAGTCCCAGCGCACGCCGACCAGGTCGGTCGACTGCTCTGGCGACACCAGCAGGTTGTTGACGGCGGCGTTCAGGGCCGGGATCTTGGCCAGGCCGGCCGGCACGGTGATCGAGCTGCCCGCGCCCTTGCTGGCGGCGTGCGCGTAGTACGGCAGCACTTTGCCGAAGCGGTAGCCGGTCATGACGTACCAGGAATTGGTTTCAGGAATGTAGACGGGGTCGTGCGCGCGGCGCTGGGCATACTCGGACTGCACCACGATGTTGTTCCAGTCCATGGTCAGGCCGAGCGAGGTGAAGCTCATCTTCTTGCCGTCGACGATGCCCAGGTCCCTGCCCAGCTGGGCGAAGCCGACCTGCTTGAGCGTGGCGGCCAGGGCGTTGAGCGGCAGCAGGTTGTCGCTGTACAGTTCGGCGCGCGCATGGCCCAGGCGCACGGTGAACGGGCCGTGCTCGACGGCCAGGCTGAAGCCCTGCGCCGGCGCGCGGTATTTCGCCACCGAGCCGCCGGCGCTCGGCACGAACAGCTTGCCGCGGCTGGAGCCGAAGAAGGCTTGCGCGGTGAAGTTGGTGTCGCCGAAGGCGTGCTGGTAGTTGGCGTCGACGCCGTCCACGTTCTCGATCGGATCCTGGCCGTACATCTCGATCGGCGGACGCATCATCGTGTTGGCGTAGCCGACGTTCTGGTAGTCGGAGATCAGGAAGGCGGGGATCACGACGCGGCCTACGCGCACGTTGATCTCGTCGTTGACCTTCATCTTCAGGAAGGCCCAGGTCAGGTCGGTGGTGAAGCTCGGGCTGGTGTTCTTGCGGGTCAGCACTTGCGCGGTGCCGGACAGCCAGTCGTTGATCTTGTAGGTCGCCTGCAGGCCCAGGTTGGAATCGAGGCCGATGCGCGGGCTGTCCTTGACGCCGGTGGCCTGGTTGTAGCGGGCGAACTGCGCCGTGTCGCTATCGCTCTGGGCCGCCGCCAGCGTGCCGAAGCCGCTGATGCTCAGGTTGCCGTCGCTCAAAGTGCCGGCCTGGGCTTGCATTGCGCCGCAAGCCGCCAGGACGGATGCTACTAGAAGTTGCTTTTTCATCGTACGAATTCCAATCACTTTATTTTTCGGAGGCGCGGCAAGGACACAGAGCCGCATGCGTTGCCAAAGATAAATGAAATTTCCGCACGGTCGAACTAAAATCTCGGAATTGGAGTGCTTGCTCTAGAAAAATGTCGCATTTTGGCGATAGTTTGAGCGCACTTTGTCATCTTTTAATGACACTTAACCAAGTGGGATGACGTCGTATAACAAAGTTCGTTCGGCGGGACGTACTGGAAGTAGTGCGCCGCGCCGTCCGGCCGTAGGCATTACAATAACGGCTTCCTCTACACTAGCCCGAGAACCCACCATGGCCGTCAATTCCCCCATTCCTGTCGCCGCCGATCTGAAGCCGGTTGCCGGTATCGACATCGGTTACGCCGAAGCCGGCATCAAGAAGCCGAACCGCAAAGACCTGCTGGTGCTGCGCCTGGCGCCGGGCGCCACGGTGTCCGGCGTGTTTACGCTGAACCGCTTCTGCGCCGCGCCGGTGCAGATCTCGAAAGCCAACCTGGCGGCGGTGAACGCCGGCGGCAAGCCCATCCAGGCCTTGATGGTCAACACCGGCAACGCCAACGCCGGCACCGGCGAGGAGGGCATGGCGCGCGCGCAGCAATCGTGCGCCGCGCTGGCCGAACTGCTGGGCTGCGAGGCTGGCCAGATCCTGCCGTTCTCGACCGGCGTGATCCTGGAACCGCTGCCGGTGGACCGCATCACCGCCGGCCTGCCGCAGGCGGTGGCCAACCTCACCGCGGACAACTGGTTCAACGCGGCCGAAGCCATCATGACCACCGATACCCAGCCGAAAGCGGGCTCGCGCACGGTCGATATCGGCGGCCATAAAGTGACCCTGACCGGCATCAGCAAGGGCGCCGGCATGATACGTCCCAACATGGCCACCATGCTGGGCTTCCTGGCTTTCGACGCCAAGGTGGCGCAGCCGGTGCTGGACGCGCTGGTCAAGCAGGCCGCCGACCAGTCCTTCAACTGCATCAGCATCGACGGCGATACCTCGACCAACGATTCCTTCATGCTGGTCGCCACCGGCGCCGGCACGCTGGAGGTGAACTCGGTCGACGCGCCCGAATTCCAGGCCCTGTCGGCCGCCGTGACCGAGCTGTCGGTGTTCCTTGCGCAAGCCATCATCCGCGACGGCGAAGGTGCGACCAAGTTCATGACGATCGCCGTGGAAGAGGGAGAGGACATGGAGGAATGCCGCAAGATCGCTTACTCCATCGCCCACTCGCCGCTGGTGAAGACCGCCTTCTTCGCCTCCGATCCCAACCTGGGCCGCATCCTGGCCGCGATCGGCTACGCCGGCGTGGACCTGGACGTAAGCAAGCTGAACCTGTACCTGGACGACGTGTGGGTGGCCAAGAACGGCGGCCGCAACCCGGACTACAAGGAAGAAGACGGCCAGCGCATCATGAAGCAGAGCGAGATCACCGTGCGCGTCAAGCTGGCGCGCGGCCAGGCCGCCGCCACCGTGTACACCTGCGACCTGTCGCACGACTACGTCAGCATCAACGCCGACTACCGTTCCTGAGCCATGGCTACGCCCCTCGAACAATTCCTGGTGCGCGCCGAAGCCCTGCTGCAAAGGGTGGAGGCGATTTTGCCGCAAGCGCCGCGCGAGCCGGACTGGAAACTCGGCTACGCCTTCCGCTGGCGCCGCCGCGCCGGCGGCGTGGCGCACCTGCAGGCGGTCAAGCACGTGTCCTCCATCGGGCTGGACGACCTGCACAACATCGGCCCGCAAAAGACCGCCATCGAGCAGAACACGCGCCAGTTCGTCAGCGGCCGCCCGGCCAACAACGTGCTGCTGACGGGCGCGCGCGGCACCGGCAAGTCGTCGCTGATCAAGGCTTGCCTGAACCAGTTCGCCAAAGACGGCTTGCGCTTGATCGAAGTCGACAAGGCCGACCTGGCCGAGCTGCCCGACATCGTGGACCTGGTGGCGGGGCGCCCCGAACGCTTCATCGTCTTCTGCGACGACCTGTCGTTCGAAGAGGGCGAGAGCGGCTACAAGGCGCTGAAGGTGGCGCTGGACGGCTCGATCTCGGCGCAGTCGAACAATGTGCTGATCTACGCGACCTCGAACCGCCGCCACCTGATGCCCGAGCGCATGGCCGACAACCTGAGCTACAAGCACGACGAGGACGGCGACCTGCATCCGGGCGAGACGGTGGAGGAAAAGATTTCCCTGTCCGAGCGTTTCGGCCTGTGGCTGTCGTTCTACGCCTTCAAGCAGGACGACTACCTGGACATCGTCGCGCACTGGCTGGGCAGTTTCGGCTGCACGGCGGAGCAGGTGGCCGAAGCGCGCGGCGACGCGCTGCGCTGGGCGCTGCAGCGCGGTTCGCGCTCCGGCCGCGTGGCCTGGCAGTTCGCTAAGGACTACGCCGGCAAACTGTCCGAAGGAAGTGCATGACGGAGAAAAAAGTGGATGTCGCGGTCGGCATCCTGATCAAGCCCAACGGGGACGTGCTGCTGGGCCAGCGTCCGGCCGGCAAACCCTACGACGGTTACTGGGAATTTCCCGGTGGTAAAGTCGATCCGGGCGAGACGGTGCTTGAAGCGCTGAAGCGCGAGTTTGTCGAAGAGCTGGGTCTGCACATAAGCAGCGCGCAGGAATGGTGCGGCGTCGAGTATGTCTACCCGCACGCCCATGTGCGGCTGCATTTCTACATCAGCCGCGACTGGCGCGGCGAGCCGCAGAGCCTGGAGGGCCAAGCCTTCGCCTGGCAGGGCACGGTCGGCGTCGAGCCGCTGCTGCCGGCCACGATACCGCTGCTCGAATGGCTGGAGCAGATCCGCCACGATCCCGCCGCATTGCCGTAACCCCCAAAGGGGGCCAGGGTTATTTTTCCGCCGCATTGCCGTAAACCCAAAAGGGGCCAGGGTTATTTTTTCCCCCGGGCGGGAATAAATAACCCTGACCCCTTTTTCAGAGCGGGATGGCCGTAGGGCTTATTCTTCTTCGAGCGGGTCGCGCGGGGGGGCGGCCGGAATGGCGTATTTTTCTTCGGCCCAGGCGCCAAGGTCGATCTGCTTGCAGCGCTCGGAGCAGAACGGGCGGTATTTGTTCTTTTCGGTCCATTCCACTTTGGCGGAACAGGTCGGGCATTCAACTACGGTCATGGCGGTTCTATTCAAAAATTGCAGAGCGTGAGCTCGAATGGGACGTCTTCTTCCAGCGGCTTCGGTTTCAGGTCGCCGCCCTGGGTGGTGAAACGCACCCATAGCATGTATTTATTGGCCGAAATCTCGGGGATCGCACCCAGCGATTCATCCAGGCTCAGCCGCAACATCTGGTAGACCTTGCCTTGTAACATCTGCTGGTAACTTCCCGCATTGGCGATCATTTTAACCGGGCCGCCGGAATCGCGCAGCAAGCGTAGCACCAGGCCGAGCGCGTCGAACAGCGGCGCCAGCGGCGCGAACCAGCCGGCGATATCGTTGAAGCGGTGTTCGGCGCTGCGCTTTTGCCAGGCGTAATAGGAGGGCAGGTCGAATTCGCAGGCGCCGCCGGGGATGATGGTGCGGCCGCGTATGCTCATCAGCCATTCGTTGTCGCGGATATTCTGGCCGGTCTTGCCTTGCGCGGCCACCAGGGCGGTGCTCACGCTGTCCAGTTCGGACAGGATGGCGTCCAGCGTTTCGGCCTGTACATTCGGATTGGAGCGGTAGCTCAGCAAACTTTGGCGCTGGCGCTCCAGTTCCTGCAGCAGGTCGGACTTCAGGTCCGCGCGGCCGGCCACTTCCAGCATGTCGAATATCGTGGCCAGCGCGACGTGGTGCTGCATCGGGTGTTCTTGATGCACAAAGAACTTGAATTTCTCGTACAGGTCTTCCAGCCGCAACAACGTGCGTATGCGCTCGTTGAAAGGGTATTCGTAGACAATCAAAATGACTTCCCTCTATAGATGGGCCTGCAAAGAATTCCGTGATTCTGAACCAAGCGAAGCAAAATTACAAACGTTGCGATGGTATTGTTATCGTTCCTGCGGAAAATGCCAGGTATAAATCGTGCAATCGCGCAATTTGCGGCTCCAATGCGGCTAAATCCCCTTCATTATTAATGATATCGTCGGCGGCTGCCAACCGCGTTGAACGCGGCGCCTGGGCCGCCATGATGGCTTGCACCTGGCTAGCCGGCATCTTGTTGCGCGCCATGACGCGGGCGATCTGCACCGCCTCCGGGCAGTCCACCACCAGCACGCGCGCGACCCGGCTGCGCCAAGCGCCGGACTCGACCAGCAGCGGCACGTCGAAGATGACATAGCTGCCGGTCGCCGCCTCGGCCTCGGCCAGCGCGGCGCCCCGGATCAGCGGGTGCAGGATGGCTTCCAGCCTGGCCTTGGCGGTGGCGTCGCTGAACACCAGGGCGCGCATGCGGGCGCGGTCCATGGCGCCGCTGGCGTCCGCGAATTCCGGGCCGAACTCGGCCAGCAGGGCAGGCATGGCGGGGCCGCCGGCCACGGTCATGCCGTGGGCGATCTTGTCGGTGTCGACGATGGTGGCGCCGCGCGCGGCGAACATGGACGCGACCACGCTTTTGCCGCTGCCGATGCCGCCGGTCAGGCCGACGCTGAACTTGTCGCGCACCGTGTCGGCCACTTTACTGTCCCAGCAGGCCGGAGGTGAAGCCGGACAGCGGGCCGCCGTACATCAGCGCGATCAGGCCGGCCGCCGCCAGGTAGGGACCGAAGGGGATAGGGTTGTTGCGGCCGCGCTTGGCGAACACCATCAGGCAGATGCCGACCACGGCGCCCACCACCGACGACAGCAGGATGATGGTCGGCAGCATGGTCCAGCCCAGCCACGCGCCCAGCGCCGCCAGCAGCTTGAAGTCGCCGTAGCCCATGCCTTCCTTGCCGGTGGCCAGCTTGAACAGCCAGTAGATGGACCACAGCGCCAGGTAGCCGGCCGCCGCGCCGATCACCGCGTCCTGCAGCGGCACGAAGGTGCCGTTGATGTTGATCAGCAGGCCCGCCCACAGCAGCGGGAAGGTGAGGTCGTCCGGCAGCAGCTGGGTGTCGGCGTCGATGAAGGTCATGGCGACCAGGCAGTACAGGAAGAACAGCGTGGCCAGGCCCATCGAGCCGCTGCCGAACTGCCACACCAGCGCCGCCGACAGCAGGCCGGTCAGCGCTTCGATGAGGGGATAGCGCGGCGAGATCTTGGCCTTGCAGTTGCTGCATTTGCCGCGCAGGACCAGGTAGCTGATCACGGGGATGTTTTCCAGCGCCGTGATCTGGTGCCGGCAGTGCGGACAGGCCGAGCGCGGCACGACCAGGCTGTAGCGTTCGGTGTGCGGCAATTCCTTGCCCAGTTCGGAAGCCACGTAGTTGTCCGACTCGCGCTGCATCATGATGGGCAGGCGGTGGATCACGACGTTGAGGAAGCTGCCGATCAGCAGGCCGAAGATGCCGGCCGCGATGGCGGCGGCCAGGGTGGCGGGCGGGGCGAACAGCAATATATCCTGCATCGGGTTGCTTCCGTTTGGGTTGGGCAGCGCACAGTATAAGGCAGGGCAAGGCACAACTACAGTTGCAGGTGCGCCATTTTTTCATAGAGCGTGGCGCGTGAAATGCCGAGCAGGCGCGCGGCTTCGGTTTTCTTGCCGCCGGCGGCCAGCAGCGCCGCTTCGATGGCGCCGCGTTCGGCCGCCGCGACCGCCTGCGCCAGCGGCTGCACGATGGCCGGCACGCCCGGCCTGGCCGGTACGGCGAGCGGCAGGATGGTGTCGAAGTCGTCCGCCACCAGGCGCCGGTTGTCGCTGTGCAGCACGGCCTTTTCCAGCACGTTGCGCAGCTCGCGCACATTGCCGGGCCAGTCGTACCCGGCCAGCCGCTGCAAGGCGCCGGGCGTGATCTCGCGCCGCGCCATGCCGGTCCGTTCGACGATCTGCTCCAGTGCGCCTTCGCACAGCGCTTCCAGGTCGGCCTTGCGCTCGCGCAGCGGCGGCAGCGTGATCGACAGCACGTTCAGGCGGTAATACAGGTCGCGCCGCAAGCGGCCCTGCGCCAAGGCCTGCACCAGGTCGATGCTGGTGGCGGCGATGATGCGCACGTCCACCTTGATCACCTTGTTCGAACCCAGCGGTTCCACTTCCTGCTCCTGCAGCACGCGCAGCAGCTTGGCCTGGATCTGCAGCGGCATGTCGCCCACCTCGTCCAGGAACAGGGTGCCGCCGTGGGCCAGCTTGAACTTGCCGTCGCGGCCGCGCTTGTCGGCGCCGGTGTAGGCGCCGGCCGCCGCGCCGAAGAATTCGGACTCGAGCAGCGCTTCCGGTATCGCCGCCGCGTTGACGGCGATGAAGGGCTGGCCGGCGCGCCCGGAACTGGCGTGGATGGCTTGCGCCAGCAGCTCCTTGCCGGTGCCGGTTTCGCCCAGCAGCAGCACCGTGCTGCCCAGCTGCGCTGCGCGGCGCGCCTGGCGCTTGACCTCCAGGCTGGCCGGGCTGTTGCCGACGTAGCTGGCCAGGTTGTAGCGCGGCCGGCGGTCCGCCGCCAGCATGCGGCGGGTGGCGGCCAGCTCTTCCTGCAGTTGCGAGAATTTGCCCAGCAGCGGTTTCAGGTGGTGCAGTTTGTCGTACAGGCAGATGCCGACCGCGCCTATCACCTTGCCGTCCGGCCCGGTCAGAGGCAGGCGCGAGACGACCAGGGTTTCGCTGCCGAAGGCCATCAGGTCGAGCAGGATGGGTTCGCCGGTCTTGACCACCTGGCGCATCAGGCTGTTCGGGATGATGTCCTCGACGTCGCGGCCCAGCAGCGACTGCGGGTCGGTGTAGCCCAGCATCTGCAGGTATTTGTCGTTGCACCAGACGATGCGGGCCTCGGTGTCGACCGCGATCGTGCCTTCGCACAGCGCGTCCAGCCGTTCCAGCAGCGAGGGCATGGCCAGGTGGCGCAAACCGCCCGGGTTCTCGGTAAACCAGTGCATCAGATCCATCGCGGCCGCCCTCCGGAAAAGGCCGATTCTGGACGCTGGAGGCCACACTGTCCAGTATTCCGGCACCCTGTCCGGAATTCCAGACACGCTTTTGCGGCTGTTTTGCGTCAGCTGTCCGGATATCCGGACAATATGCGTCCGAACGATACTCGCGTATCACGCCCGGTGATATCTAAGTACTTGAATTAACAGGACTTTCCGCCCCGGGCATGGATTGTGCTGTAGACAATATTCTAACTTATCGGAGTGCGTATGAGCTTCTTGATTGTATTGCTGGCGCTGGTTTTCCTCATGGTGGTCGCGTATCGCGGCTTCAGCGTCATCCTGTTTGCCCCGGTGGCGGCCATGCTGGCCGTGCTGCTGACCGACCCGGCCCTGGTGCCGCCGATGTTTACCAGCGTCTTCATGGACAAGATGGTCGGCTTCGTGAAGCTGTATTTCCCGGTCTTCCTGCTCGGCGCCGTGTTCGGCAAGGTAATCGAGCTGTCCGGCTTCTCCAAGTCCATCGTGGCGCTGGTGATACGCCTGGTAGGCCGCGAGCGCGCCATGCTGGCCATCGTGCTGGTGTGCGCGGTGCTGACCTACGGCGGCGTATCGCTGTTCGTGGTGGTGTTCGCGGTCTACCCCTTCGCGGCCGAGATGTTCAGGCAGAGCAATATCCCCAAGCGTTTGATCCCCGGCACCATCGCGCTGGGCGCATTCACCTTCACGATGGACGCCTTGCCCGGCACGCCGCAGATCCAGAACATCATCCCGACCTCCTTCTTCCAGACCGACACCTGGGCCGCGCCGTGGCTGGGCGTGACCGGTTCGGTCTTCATCCTGGCCACCGGCCTGGCTTATCTGGAATGGCGCCGCCGCCAGGCGCTGGCCAAGGGCGAGGGCTATGGCACCGGCCACAGCAACGAACCCGAGGACTACACGCACGAGAAGCTGCCGCACCCGCTGCTGGCGCTGCTGCCGCTGGTGCTGGTCGGCGTGCTGAACAAGGTCTTCACCATCCTGATTCCGCTGTACTACGGCAAGACCCACAGCATGACGCTGGCGGGCGCGGCGAAACCGGTTGCCACCGAGGTGTCGAAAGTGGCGGCGATCTGGGCCGTCGAAGCGGCGCTGCTGATCGGCATCGCCACCGTGCTGCTGCTGGCATTCGACACGGTGCGCCGGCGTTTCGCCGAGGGCAGCAAGATCGCCATTTCGGGCGCGCTGCTGGCGTCGATGAACACCGCCTCCGAGTATGGCTTCGGCGCCGTCATTGCGGGCCTGCCGGGCTTCCTGGTGGTGGCCGACGCGCTGCGCAGCGTGCCCAACCCGCTGCTCAACGAGGCCATCGCCGTCACCGCGCTGGCCGGCATCACCGGTTCCGCCTCGGGCGGCATGAGCATCGCGCTGGCCGCCATGTCGGACACCTTCATCCAGGCCGCCACGGCCGCCCACATCCCGATGGAAGTGCTGCACCGCGTGGCTGCCATGGCCAGCGGCGGCATGGATACGCTGCCGCACAATGGCGCCGTCATCACGCTGCTGGCGGTCAGCGGCCTGACGCACAAGACTTCCTATGGCGACATCTTCGCCGTCACCTGCATCAAAACCATGGCCGTGTTCGTCGTCATAGCCGCCTACTACCTGCTGGGCATCTACTAAGGAGTTTCCATGTTGCACAACAAATCAGCCATCGTCACCGGTTCCACCAGCGGCATCGGCCTGGGCATCGCGCGTGCGCTGGCCGCGCAGGGCGCCAACGTCATGCTGAACGGCTTCGGCGACGCCGCCGCCATTGCCGGCTTGATCGAGGAATTGCGCGCGCTCGGCGTGCAAGTGCGCCACAGCGCGGCCGACATGTCGCGGCCGGAGCAGATCGCCGCCATGGTGGCCGAAGCCACGCAGGCCTTCGGCGCGGTCGACATCCTGGTCAACAACGCGGGCATCCAGCACACCGCGCCGGTGCACGAGTTTCCGGTCGATAAATGGGACCAGATCATGGCCATCAACCTGTCGTCCAACTTCCATGCCGTCCGCTCCGCCTTGCCGCAGATGCGTGAGCGCGGCTGGGGCCGCATCATCAACGTCGCCTCCGTGCATGGGCTGGTGGCGTCGGTCAACAAGGCCGCCTACGTGGCGGCCAAGCACGGCGTGATCGGGCTGACCAAGGCGGTGGCACTGGAGAACGCGCGCAGCGGCGTCACCTGCAACGCCATCTGCCCTGGCTGGGTGCTGACGCCGCTGGTGCAAAAACAGATCGACGACCTGGCCGGGCGGGAAGGGTTGACGGAACAGGCGGCGCGCGCCAGGCTGCTGGGCGAGAAGCAGCCTTCTCTGGAGTTCGCCACGCCCGAGCAGATCGGCGCGCTGGCCGTGTTCCTGTGCAGCGCCGGCGCCGACCAGATACGCGGCGCGGCCCTCAATATGGACGGCGGCTGGGCCGCCCAATAACATGGTCGAGGACGGCATGGAAAAAACGGATCAGCAGGATCAGCAGTATGAGGACGGCCTGCGCACGCGCAAGCAGGTGATGGGCGAGGACTTCGTGGCGCGCGCGCTGGACGGCGCCACCGCGTTCACGCAGCCGCTGCAGGACTACATCACGCGTGTAGCGTGGGGCACGGTCTGGCAGCGGCCCGGCCTGGACCTGAAGACGCGCAGCCTGGCCACCGTGGCCATGCTGACGGCGATGGGCCGCACGCATGAGCTGAAGGGCCATATCCGCGGTGCGCTGAACAATGGCGCCACCGTCGGCGAACTGCAGGAAGTGCTGCTGCACGCCGCCGTCTACTGCGGCGTGCCGCTGGTGGCCGAAGCCTTCCGGGCCGCGCAGGAAGTGCTGTCGGCCAGCGAGGGTCTCACATGAAGCCGCTTACACCACCGAACCGAGCTTGAAGATCGGCAAATACATGGCCACCACCAGGCCGCCGATCAGCACGCCCAGGATCACCATGATCAGCGGTTCCATCAGGCTCGACAGCGAGGCCACGGCCTCGTCCACTTCCTCTTCGAAGAAGTCGGCCACCTTGCCCAGCATGGCGTCCAGCGAGCCGGACTCCTCGCCGATGGACACCATCTGCGTGACCATGTTCGGGAACACGTCGGCGTTCTGCATCGCCACCGTCAGGCTGGTGCCTGTGCTGACTTCCTTCTGGATGCGGCGCGTCGCTTCCAGGTAGACGATGTTGCCGGAAGCGCCGCCCACCGAGTCCAGCGATTCGACCAGCGGCACGCCGGCGGCGAACATGGTCGATAGCGTGCGGGTCCAGCGCGCGATGGTGGCCTTGCGTATCACTTCGCCGAAAATCGGCAGCTTGAGCAGGGCCACGTCCATGAAGCGCTGCACTTGCGGCGAGCGCTGCCAGGCCTGGAAAAAGAAGTACAGCGAACCGAACAAAGTGCCGAAAATCAGCCACCAGTATTTGACGAAGTATTCCGACACCGCCATCACGAACAAGGTCGGCGCGGGCAGGTCGGCGCCGAAGGTGGCGAACACCTCCTTGAAGGCCGGCACCACCCAGATCATGATGACGGCCGTGACGATGAAGGCCACGCCCAGGATGGACACCGGGTAGGTCAGCGCGGACTTGATCTTGGCCTTCATGGCCAGGGTCTTTTCCTTGTAGATCGCCAGCCGGGTCAGCAGGTCTTCCAGGATGCCGGCCTGTTCGCCGGCGCCCACCAGGTTGCAGAACAGCGGGTCGAAATACAGCGGGAACTTGCGGAACGCCTGGTTCAAGCTGGTGCCCGTTTCTATGTCGGCGCGCAAGTCCATCACCAGTTTCGCCACCGACGGGTTGGAGTGGCCCTTGCCGACGATGTCGAAGGACTGCAGCAGCGGCACGCCGGCCTTCATCATCGTGGCCAGCTGGCGCGTGAACAGGGAGATGTCCTTGTCGGTGACCTTCTTGCCGCTGCGGTAGGTTTTCTTCTTGACCTTGGTCACCATGATGCCCTGGCGCCGCAAGGTCACGTTGACCACCGCCTCGCCGCCGGCGCGCAGTTCGCCGCGCACGGTCTTGCCGGCCTTGTCCTTGCCTTCCCAGGCGAAGACCGATTCCTTGACCGGATTGCCGGCGTTGCTCGATGTAGCCATGATGGTGTTTCCTCGCTTAACTTTATTCGTTGGTGCAGCCGAGGACTTCCTCGAGGCTGGTCAGGCCGTTCTTCACCTTGACCAGGCCGGACTGGCGCAGCGATTTCACGCCCTCGCTTTCCGACTGGGCCGCGATCTGCATCGAGTTGCCGTGCGCCAGGATGATGGCCTCGATCGCCGGCGTGATCGGCATGATCTGGTAGATGCCGACCCGGCCCTTGTAGCCGCCGCCGTTGCAGCGTTCGCAGCCCACCGGGCCGTACGGTTTCCAGCTGCCGTCCAGCTCTTCGGCCTGGTAGCCGGCTTTGAGCAGCAGCTCGTTGGAGATGTCCACCGGCTGCTTGCAGGTGCACAGCCGGCGCGCCAGGCGCTGCGCGGTGATCAGTATCACCGAGGAGGCGATGTTGAACGGCGCCACGCCCATATTCATCAGGCGCGTCAGGGTCGACGGCGCGTCGTTGGTGTGCAGCGTGGAGAACACCATGTGGCCGGTCTGCGCGGCCTTGATGGCGATGTCGGCCGTCTCCAGGTCGCGGATCTCGCCGACCATGATGATGTCGGGATCCTGGCGCAGGAAGGATTTCAGCGCCACCGGGAAGGTCAGTCCGGCGCGGTCGTTGACGTTGACCTGGTTGACGCCCGGCAGGTTGATCTCGGCCGGATCCTCGGCGGTGGAGATGTTGATGCCGGGCTTGTTCAGGATGTTCAGGCAGGTGTACAGCGACACCGTCTTGCCCGAGCCGGTCGGCCCGGTCACCAGCACCATGCCGTAGGGCCGCTCGATGCAGCTGAGCAGGATCTCCTTCTGGTCCGGGTCGTAGCCCAGCGAGTCGATGCCCATCTGCGCCTGCGTGGCGTCCAGGATACGCATCACGGTCTTCTCGCCGAACAGGGTCGGCAAGGTCGACACGCGCAGGTCGATGGTCTTGGTGGGCGAGACGATGAGGCGCATGCGGCCGTCCTGCGGCACGCGCTTTTCGGAAATGTCGAGCTTGGCGAGCACCTTGATGCGCGACACCAGCTTTTCCTTGATCGACACCGGCGGCTGGGCGTGTTCCATCAGCACGCCGTCCACGCGGAAGCGGATGCGGTAGAACTTCTCGAACGGTTCGAAGTGCAAGTCCGAGGCGCCCAGGTTGACCGCGTCCATCAGCATCTTGTTGAGGAAACGCACGATGGGCGCGTCCTCGACTTCGTTGGCGGCCTGCTCGGCGGCGGCCGACGGCGCGTCCGACTCCTCGGCGAACTGGATGTCCTGCTCGTCGCCGGCGATGTCGTTCAGGCTTTGCTCGGCGTTGCGGTTCAGGCTGCTCAGCAGGGCCAGCAGCGCGTCGTGCGCCACGATCACCGGTTCCACCGAGGACTCGGTCTGGAATTTGATCTGGTCCAGCGCCTGGGTGTTGGTGGGGTCCGAGATCGCCACCGACATCTTGTTGCCGCGCTTGGCCAGGGCGATCACGCGCTGGCTCTGCATCAGCTTGGCGTCGATGATCTTGGGCGGCAGCGCCTCGACGCTGAAGGCGGCCAGGTCCATCAGCGGATAGGCGAAGGTCTCGGAGCAGAACATGGCCAGCTCGCGGGCCTGGATGGTGCCGCTGGCGAGCAGGGTGTCGATGAAGGGTTGCTTATCTGTCAGCGCTTTTTTTTGCAGCGCGTCGGCCTGGGGCGCGGTGAGGCGCCCGGCTTGCATCAGGGCCCGCGCCAGGCCCGCCATGGGGACGCTGGACGCCGTGTTGGGTTGAACTGCTGCCATAGAACCGCGCTGTTAGGAAAACTGCATGATGGGGCTGGCCCCTCTGGAGCCATCCATCGGATGATGCCCGTAGGCATCACTTTTGTAAAGCAGATGCGTACCGTGCGCGGCTCTATCGCCAGCCTAGCTGCGCGGACGTATCAATTTGACGACTTTGATCGCCTGTTCCTGTACTTGCACCACTTCGATGACGCAGCCGCCCAGCTTGACGCTGATGGCGGCTTCGGGAATTTCCTGCAATAACTCGAGCAGCATCCCGTTCAATGTTTTCGGCCCGTCCAGGGGAAAGTTTAATCCCAGACGCTTATTGATGTCACGCAAGGCCGTGGTGCCTTCCAGCAGGCAGTCGCCGGCCTCGGTCCAGTTGAAGCTGTCGGCCCGCGCCGCGCCCGGCGTTGATGTCGTAAATTCACCGATCATTTCCTCGATGATATCGTCCAAGGTGACCAGGCCCTGCACTTCGCCGTACTCGTCGACGATGATGCCCAGGCGTTCCTTGTTTTCCTGGAAGTACTGCAACTGGGCGAACACGGCGGTGTCCAGCGGAATGAAGTAGGGCTCGGACAGCAGGGCGCGGAAATGCTCGGCCGTCAGTTCCTCGTCCATCGTCAGCAGCGACATGGCCTTGCGCACATGCAGGATGCCGACGATCTGGTTGATCTCGCCCTCGTAGACCGGCAGCTTGTTGTGGTAGCAGGTGGTCAGCTGCAGCTTGATCTCGTCGACCGGTGCGGACAGGTTCAGGGCCTCGATCTGGGCGCGCGGCGTCATCACGTCCTCGACCGAAATGGCTTCCAGGTCGAACAGGTTGAGCAGGATGCTTTTGTGTTTCTGCGGAATGAAGTTGCCGCCTTCGAGCACCAGCGAGCGCAGTTCCTCGGGCGACAGCCGGGTCTCGCGCAGCGGCGTGCCCATCTTGATGCGGAACAGCCGCAGCACCACGCCGACGAACAGGTTGGTGAACCAGATCACCGGCTTGGCGGCCGCCATCAGCGGACGCAGGATGGTGGCGGTGGGCAAGGCGATCTGCTCGGGATAGGTCGCGCCTATCATTTTCGGCGAGATTTCGGCGAACACCACCAGCAGGAAAGTCATGCAGGCGGTGGAGGCCACGATCAGCCATTCGTCGTAGCCGAAGGTGTGGATCACGATGGCGGTGACCAGGGCGATGGCCGTGGCGTTGATCAGCGTGTTGGCGATCAGCACCAGCGACAGCAGCTTATCCGTGCGGTCGAGCAGCCACAGCGTGGCCAGCGCGCGCCGGCTGCCGCGCTTGGCCTGGTGGCGCAATCGATAGCGGTTGGCCGCCATCAGGGCGGTTTCGGCCATGGCGAAGAACGCCGAGCAAAGGATCAGGAGTGCGAGCGCGAGGAATTGCGCCCATATGGGAACGGTATCCAATGGGTCACCGTGAAGAAACTGGCATGGGGAGTAGCTGGTCAGGCGGCGCCGGCCCAGAGCGGGAAGCTGCACGATGCGGCTTCAGAGCTGAGGATTTTAAGGCAAGCCCGGCTGCGGTGCAAGCCGGACATGTTTCCAGCGCGGCAAGTTTGATCTGGCGCAAGCCAATTCGCCGTGTCTGCGAGCAGATGCCGGAGCCGCTGATTTTCTGCCGTGCCAGCGCTGCGCCGTCGTAAAATTGCAGTTCCAAATTCACAAGGATTGCATCATGACGTTACGCGTCCGCCACCTGGCCTTGGCTGTATCGATCTGCTTCGCTCAAACCGCCGTCCATGCCGCCGTGCTGAACGTTGGGCCGGGCATGGCCTACGCACGGCCGTGCCTGGCGTTCGCCGCCGCCCGCAGCGGCGACACGGTGGAGATCGAGGCCGGCCTGTACAAGGGCGAAGTGTGCAAGATCGCCGCCAGCTTCCTCACCGTACGCGGCGTGCACGGCCGCGCGCGCATCGACGCCGAAGGGCGCGGCGCGGAAGGCAAGGGGGCCTGGATAGTCGCGGGCAACGACGTGACGGTGGACAACGTGGAAATCTTCAACACCAAGGTAGCGGACCACAACGGCGCCGCGCTGCGTATCGAAGGCAACAACTTCACGCTGAAGAACAGCTTTCTGCATGACAACGAGAACGGCGTGCTGACCGGGGCCTCGCCGACCAGCCGCATCGTGCTGGAGAACAACGAGTTCGGCCGCAATGGCGACGGCAGCGGCCAGACCCACAACATCTACGTCGGCGACGTGGCCAGCCTGAGCTTCCGCTTCAATTTCTCGCACGACGCCAACGTCGGCCACAACCTGAAGTCGCGCGCCCGCATCAATACCATCGCCTACAACCGCTTCTCCAGCCTGGCGCCGGGCGAAAAGGGCAGCACCGCCGCCGGCCGTCCCAGCTTCGAGATCGACTTGCCGAACGCGGGCCAGGCCTATGTGGTGGGCAATGTGATCGAACAGCCGGCCGACAACGACAACAACACTTTGCTGGCCTACGGCAACGAGGGGGGCGGCGCGAACGACGCGCTATACGTGCTGAACAACACCTTCCTCAACGACGACAAGCGTAACGGCGTGTTCGTGCGCGTGCATGAGCGCGTCAAGGCGCCTGCGCTGATCCAGAATAATCTATTCGTGGGGAAGGGGCAGTTGACCAACCAGGCCTCGGCCGTCTCCAGGAACAACTACGCGGCCATGGAGGTCGATTTCGTCGACCGCGCTGGCTACAACCTGGTGCCGACCGAGAACCCGAAGATCATCAACGCCGGCGCCGAGGCGCCGGTGCTGCCGTCCGGCGTGCCTCTGCGCCCGGTGATGCAGTACAAGCACGTGGCGGGCGGCATGCAGCGGCCGGTGGTCGGCGCGCTGGACATCGGCGCCTACCAGGCGGTGATCGTGGAGAAGAGCAAGAAGGCCTGGTACGAGAACTTGCTGAAGTAATCTGTGCGGCCTTCCGCCGGAGTTATTTCTTGGCGCTCAGGCATTCCTTCATGAAGGCTTTGCGTTCGTCGCCCTTCTTGCCGGTGGCGTCCGCGTTGCAGGTTTTCATTTTGGTCTGCTGCGTTACCGGCGCGGCGGCGGCTGGTTTGGCGCTCAGGCATTCCTTCATGAAGGCCTTGCGCTCATCGCCTTTCTTGCCGGTCGCATCGGCGTTGCAGGTCGCCATCTTGGATTGCTGGGAATTCTTGGGAGCGGACGCCGCTTCAGGCGCAGCGAAAGCGGAGGTGGCGAAACCGAGGGCGGCCAGAACGGCAATGATCTTCTTCATGACGTAATCCTGTAGAGTTGAGTGGCGGAACTGCTAAGGCTAACTATACGACAGTATTTCCGATTTCATGTGTTTTGGAAGCAACACAACTGAAAGGAGTGGGCTATGCAAAATATGGGCAAATGGATGATGGCGGCGGCCGCGCTGGCTGCGGCGACGCTGGCGAGTGGCTGCGGCACCAGTCAGACGGCGACGGCGCCTGCGGGCGCATCGCTGACGGACACCTCGTGGAAGCTTGCGGAACTGGCCGGCCAGCCGGGCGGCCAGCAATCGCTGACGTTCGATTCGGCGCGGGGCGTGGTATCCGGCAGCGGCGGCTGCAACAACTTCAACGGCGCCTACCAGTGGAGCGGCAAGTCGCTGAAGCTGGGACCGCTGGCCTCGACCCGCCGCGCCTGCGCGGACGAATCGGCCAGCCGCCAGGAAAATACCTTCCTGCAGGCGCTCAACGCCACGCGCACCTGGAAAGTCGAAGGAAAAACCCTGATCCTGAGCGGCGATACCGGCCAATTGGCCCGCTTCACGGCGCAGTGATCGCGGATTAAGTGCGGCGCCGTATTGCCAAGTCGTAAGCGCGATTTTTGTCCCGCTTCGCTACGCTTAAAACGAGCACAGTTACAGTCTGGTCTATGACCTCGTAGACCAGCCTGTATCCGAGATCGCGTAACTTTATCTTGTAGATGTGTTGCATGTCCGCGCCGTGCAGCCTGGCCGACGGGACGTGCGGCGCAATCAATCGCCGCGTCAGCAATTTTTTGAATTGTTCCCTGATGGAGCCATCCAGCTTCTTCCACTCCTTCAGTGCATCCTCGTTGAATTCAAGCTTATAGCTCATCCAGCGAGACCTTTACAGTCTTGCCTCCCCGTCGCTGGCGGACCACTTCAGCAAGATCCAAATCCTCCAACTGTTCAAGCAGGGCCTCAAATGCCTCGGCAGGGACCAGGTATGCGGTCGGGCGGTTGTGGTTGAGTATTGCAACCGGCATGCCGCCGGCTTCTTCGATAACCGCACCCGGATTGCGACGCAGTTCGGTAATGCTGACGGTTGTCGAAGCGAAAATGGAATTTGTGAGTGCCATACGGTTTCCCAAGAAAAGCACGTTATTTCGTGTATTAATTGGTCCAATAATATGCTTCCGTTTCGGATCGCACAAGCGGGAGTACTATTGTTGGGCTACTATTGTTGACTAATAAATCCTCTGGGGAGAAGTGATGGGCAAAGATGCGGTGTGGGCCAAGGGCGGTGCTGTAGCCGGGATGCTGCTGGCGCTGGCGTGCGGTGCTGCCGGTGCGGCGGAGGCGAACCAGCCGCTGCTGGCGAAGGCGGAGCAGGCCAGGCCGGAGGCGCTGCAGTTGCTGGAGCGGCTGGTCAATATCGACTCGGGCACGTTCAACGGCGCGGGCCTGGACCGCGTGGGCGCCGTCGTGCAGGAAGAGCTGGCCAAGCTGGGCGCCAAGGTGGAAACGTCGCCTGCCACGCCTGCGCTGAGCCGCAACATCCAGGCCACGCTGACGGGCACCGGCAAGGGCCGCATCCTGCTGGTGGCGCACATGGACACTGTCTTCGCTGACGGCGCCGCCGCCGCGCGGCCGTTCCGCATCGAGGGCAACCGCGCCTACGGCCCGGGCATCATGGACGACAAGGGCGGCATCGTGGTCGCGCTGGCGGCGCTGAAGATCCTGAAGCAGTCGGATTTCAACCACTACGCCAAGGTCACCCTGCTGCTCAATACCAACGAGGAAACCGGCTCGCGCGGCACCCGCGCGCTGATGGAAAAGCTCGCCAGGGAGCATGACGTGGCGCTGAATCTGGAACCGGGCCGGCCGGCAGACGGCCTGGTGGTGATGCGCAAGGGCAGCGGCGACATCGAGCTGGAAGTGACGGGCAAGGCCGCGCACGCGGGCGTGGCGCCCGATTCCGGCCGCAACGCGGCGATGGAGGCGGCGCACCAGATGCTGCAACTGTCCAAGCTGGCCGACAGCGGCAAGCAGACCACGGTCAATTTCACGGTCATCAAGTCGGGCGAGCGCAGCAATGTGATTCCGGACCGCGCCTTGGTACAGGCCGATGTGCGGGTGGCGGTGCCGGAGGAGTTCGACCGCGTCGAGCAGGACCTGGCGCGCATCTCGGCCAACCATCTGATTCCGGACACCAAGGTCAACGCCAAGCTGCGGCGCGGTTTCCCGCCGATGCCGAAAAGCCCGGTCACCGACGCAGTGGCTGCCAGGGTGCAGGCCGTGTACGCGGAACTGGGCCGCAAGCTGACCCTGGAAAGTTCGGGCGGCGCGGCCGATTCCAGCCTGACCTTCGCGGCCGGCGTGCCGACCATCGACGGCCTGGGCATCGTCGGCGGCGCCATCCACACGCCCGAGGAATACGCGGAAGTGGACAGCATCGCTCCGCGCGTCTATCTGCTGGCGCGGCTCATCCAGGAGTACGGCCAGCGGCCTTAGCGTGTGATTCTCGCGCAGGCGGAGCGGCCCATGCTGGCTAAGGAGCCGCGCCTGTGCGTCACGGCTTCCTCCTCAGCTTCCTCCTCAGCTTCCCCGGTAGGTAGAGTAAGACCAAGGCGAGACCACCAGCGGCACATGGTAATTCTGTGCAGGATCGGCGATGCCGAAGGCGATAGTCACCAGGTCGATAAAGCGCGGCGACGGCAGGTCCACGCCCTGTCCGGCGAAATAGTCGCCGGCGTTGAACACCAGTTCATACTGCCCGGCCTTCATCGTGTCGCCTTCCAGCAGCGGGCTGGCGCAGCGGCCGTCGGCGTTGGTGATCTCCATCTTCAGCAAGACCTTGCCTTCCGGCCGCACTTCGAACAGCGCCACTTTCACGCCCGCGCCCGGCCTGCCCGCGGAGGTGTCGAGCACGTGCGTACTGAGTTTTCCCATGATGAGTCCTATATGTGTTGAGTGAATCACGCTATCGTACAAAACCTATACTGATGTCGGCAATGCCATATATTATTGGCGGATGAGCACTTACGACAACTACCCCCGCGACATGATCGGCTACGGCCGCACCCCACCCCATGCGCAATGGCCGGGCGGCGCCCGCGTGGCGCTGCAGTTCGTTCTCAATTATGAAGAGGGCGCCGAAAACAATGTCCTGCACGGCGACCCCGCCTCCGAAACCTTCCTGTCCGAGATTATCGGCGCGGCGGCGTTTCCGACGCGCCACCTTAGCATGGAGACCATCTACGAGTACGGCTCGCGCGCCGGCCTGTGGCGCCTGCTGCGCATGTTCGAAGAGCGCAAGCTGCCGCTGACCATATTCGGCGTGTCGATGGCGCTCAAGCGCAACCCGGAGGCGGTGGCCGCCTTCCTGGAACTGAAACACGAAATCGCCTGCCACGGCTTGCGCTGGATTTCCTACCAGAACATGGACGAGGCCACCGAGCGCGCCCATATGAAGGAAGCGGTCGAGATCATCCAGGAGCTGACCGGCAGCGCGCCGCAGGGCTGGTACACGGGCCGCGACTCGCCGAATACGCACAAGCTGGTGATCGAGCACGGCGGTTTCCGCTACGACGCCGACCACTACGGCGACGACCTGCCGTTCTGGCTGCCGGTGGCGCACAAGGACGGCAGCGGCCGGGATGTGGTCAGCCAGCAACTGATCGTGCCCTACACGCTGGACACCAACGACATGCGCTTCGCCGCCATGCAGGGTTTCAACTCGGGCACGCAGTTCTTCGACTACCTGAAGGACGCGTTCGACACCCTGTACGCCGAGGGCGATCCGAATGGCTTGAACCAGCCGAAAATGCTGTCGATCGGCCTGCATTGCCGCCTGATAGGCCGTCCGGGCCGGGCCGCCGCGCTGGCGCGTTTCCTCGATTATGTGCAGAGCCTGGACAAAGTCTGGATCACGCGCCGCATCGATATCGCCGAGCATTGGCATGCGACCCATCCTTATGCCGAATAAAGCATATCCGACATCATCCGAATAATATAAGTAACGGGCGCCGTGAACTGCTAACCTTGTAATCCAGGATAACCCCCCGAGGCTACAATGTCAGAACCGATCCGCTTTTACTATCGTGGCGCCGTGCATGAAGTGAGCACGGTGTCGCCGACGCAGACCGTGCTGCAGCACTTGCGCGAGGATCTGCATTGCACCGGCACCAAGGAAGGCTGCGCCGAGGGCGACTGCGGCGCCTGCACGGTGGTGGTCGGCACCCTGGTCGACGGCCAGGTCGAGCTCAAATCCGTCAATTCCTGCATCCAGTTCACGCCCACGCTGGACGGCAAAGCCCTGTTCACCGTGGAAGACCTGCAGCAGCCGGACGGCGCGCTGCACCCGGTGCAGCAGGCGCTGGTCGAATGCCACGGTTCCCAGTGCGGTTTCTGCACACCCGGTTTCGCCATGTCCCTGTGGGGCATGTACCTCAAAAACGACGCACAGCCCTGCGCGCGCAAGGAAGTCGACGACGCCTTGTCCGGCAATCTGTGCCGCTGCACCGGCTACCGCCCCATCATCGAAGCGGCCCAGCGCATGACCGAACTGCCGAAAGTGGCGTTCGACCGCGCCGCGCTGGCGCAGCAGCTGGAAGCGCTCAAGCGCGACAAGCTGGCCACCTACAGCGTCGGCGAACGCCATTTCCACGCCCCGCGCACGCTGGAGGAACTGACCGCGCTGCGCGCCAGCCGTCCTTCCGCGCTGCTGCTGGCCGGCTCCACCGACGTCGGCCTGTGGGTCACCAAGCAGATGCGCGAACTGAACGACATCATCTACCTGGGCCACGTCGACGTGCTGAAGACCGTCAGCGACGACGGCGGCATGCTGGAAATCGGCGCTGGCGTGTCGCTGAACGACGCCTACGCGGCGCTGTGCCGGCACTACCCCGAACAGCTGGGCGAAATGTGGCAGCGCTTCGCGTCGCTCCCCATCCGCAACGCGGGCACCCTGGGCGGCAACGTCGCCAACGGCTCGCCGATCGGCGACTCCATGCCGTGGATGATCGCATTGGGCAGCGAAGTGGTGCTGCGCGGCCCGGCCGGCCCGCGCACGCTGGCGCTGGACGCTTTCTACCTCGACTACCAGAAGAAGGATCTGCAGCCCGGCGAATTCGTGCAGTCCGTGCGCGTCCCGCTGCCGCGCGCCGGCGTGCAGTTCCGCACCTACAAGCTGGCCAAGCGCTTCGACCAGGACATCTCCGCCGTGTGCGCCGCCTTCGCTTTTGCGCTGGACGGCGAGACGGTGCGCGAAGCGCGCATCGCCTTCGGCGGCATGGCGGCCACGCCGAAACGCGCCGCGCTGGCAGAGGCCGCGCTGAACGGCAAGCCATGGAGCGAAGCCAATCTGGCCGTCGCCATGGACCTGCTGGCGCAAGACTACAAACCGCTGAGCGACATGCGCGCCTCCAGCACCTACCGCATGAAGACGGCGCAAAACCTGCTGCGCCGCTTCTGGTTCGAAACCCGTGTTGACGCGCCGCTTGCGGCCAATGCCGTCAACGCCTTCGCTTGCCGCGCCTGAAAGGACCGCCATGAACCATCCCGGCGCAACGGATATCAAAGCCATGGCGTGGACCGCCGTGGGCCTGGCCAAACCGCACGAATCGGCCGAGCTGCACGTGCTGGGCCAGGCCACCTACACCGACGACATTCCCGAACTGCGCGGCACCCTGCATGCGGCGCTCGGCCTGTCGTCCAAGGCGCACGCCAACATTAGCGCCATCGATCTCGACCCGGTGCGCACCGCGCCCGGCGTGGTGGCGGTGTACACGGTGCGCGACATCCCCGGCACCAACGACTGCGGCCCCATCATCCACGACGATCCCATCCTGGTGGACGGCAAGGTGGAATACGTGGGCCAGCCCATCTTCATCGTGCTGGCGGACACGCACGACAACGCCCGCCGCGCCGCCCGCCGCGCCAACGTCAGCTACGAGGAACTGCCCGCCATCCTGACGCCGCAAGCGGCCAAGGCCGCGCAGTCCTATGTGCTGCCGCCCATGCATTTGAAGCGCGGCGACTACCAGGCCGCGTTCGAGCGCGCGCCGCGCACGGTGAAGGGCACGCTGTACGTCGGCGGCCAGGAACAGTTCTACCTGGAAGGCCAGATCGCCTATGCCATCCCGAAAGAGCAGAACGGCATGCAGATCCTGTGCTCGACGCAGCACCCGAGCGAGATGCAGCACGTCGTGGCGCACGCGCTGGGCGTGCATTCGCACAATATCCAGGTCGAGTGCCGCCGCATGGGGGGCGGTTTCGGCGGCAAGGAATCGCAATCGGCGCTGTGGTGCGCCGCCGCCGCCATCGCCGCCAGGAAGTCCGGCCGCCCGGTCAAGCTGCGCGCCGACCGCGACGACGACATGCTCGTCACCGGCAAGCGCCACTGCTTCTACTATGAATACGAAGTAGGCTACGGCGACGACGGCAAGATCATCGCCGCCAAGGTGGACATGGTCTCGCGCGCCGGCTACTCGGCCGACCTGTCCGGCCCCGTCGCCACGCGCGCGGTCTGCCACTTCGACAACACCTACTACCTGTCGGACGTCGACATCCGCGCCGCCTGCGGCAAGACCAACACGCAGTCAAACACCGCCTTCCGCGGTTTCGGCGGGCCGCAGGGCGCCATCGCCATCGAATACATCATCGACGAAATCGCGCGCGATCTCGGGCAGGACGCCTACGACATCCGCCGCCTGAATTTCTACGGCAAGGACGAGCGCAACGTCACCCCTTACGGCCAGGTGGTGGTCGACAACGTGATCGCCGAACTGACTGCGGAACTGGAGCAGAGCAGCGAGTACCGCGCGCGGCGCGCGGCGGTGGCCGCCTATAACGCCGGCAGTCCGCTGCTGAAGAAGGGGCTGGCGCTGACGCCGCTCAAATTCGGCATCGCCTTCAACGTCACGCACCTGAACCAGGCCGGCGCGCTGGTGCACGTGTATGTGGACGGCTCGGTGCTGGTCAACCACGGCGGCACCGAGATGGGGCAGGGGATCAACACCAAGGTGCTGCAGGTGGTCGCGCATGAACTGGGGCTGGACCTGGAGCGCGTGCGCATCACCGCCACCGACACCAGCAAGGTCGCCAACACCTCCGCCACCGCCGCCTCCACCGGCGCCGACCTGAACGGGAAGGCCGCGCAGGACGCCGCGCGCCAGATCCGCGAACGGTTGGCCGTCTTCGCGGTCAAGCAGTACGGCGGCGACGCGGCCGAGGTGCTGTTCTACGATAACCGCATCCACGTCAACGGCCACGCCTTGCCCTTCCCGGAGCTGGTGCAGAAGGCTTACCTGGCGCGCGTGCAGTTGTGGTCGGACGGCTACTACGCCACGCCGCACCTGCACTGGGACCCGAAGACCATGACCGGCCATCCCTTCTCCTACTACGCCTACGGAGCGGCCGTGTCCGAAGTGGTGGTCGATACGCTGACCGGCGAATGGAAACTGCTGCGCGCCGACGCGCTGTACGACGCGGGCCAGTCGCTAAATCCGGCCATCGACATCGGCCAGGTGGAGGGCGCCTTCATCCAGGGCATGGGATGGCTTACCACCGAAGAACTGTGGTGGAACGCGGGCGGCAAGCTGATGACGCACGCGCCGTCGACCTACAAGATTCCCGGCGTGTCCGACTGCCCGGAAGACTTCCGCGTGCGCCTGTTCCAGAACTGCAACGTCGAGGACAGCATCCACCGTTCCAAGGCCGTGGGCGAACCGCCGCTGCTGCTGCCGTTCTCGGTGTTCTTCGCCATCCGCGACGCCGTTTCGGCCGTCGGCGGCCACAAGATCCATCCGCCGCTGAACGCGCCGGCGACTTCCGAAGAAATCCTCAAGGCCATTACCGCTGTTGAAGCGGCAATGAAATAGTATGAGCGACTGGCTGACAGATCCCAAGGCACCGGCGGTGCTGATTACCGTGGCGCGCGTGGACGGCTCCGGTCCGCGCGAGGCCGGCACCAAGATGCTGGTGACGGCGGACCATGAATTCGACACCATAGGCGGCGGCCACCTGGAAATGCGCGCCATCGACATCGCGCGCGAGATGCTCACCGGCCAGGCCGTGCGCTACGAGCGTTTCGCGCTCGGCCCCAGCCTGGGGCAGTGCTGCGGCGGCGTGGTCTACCTGCTGTTCGAACGCGTCGATACGCGCCTCGGCGCCGTCATGGCGGCCCTGCGCGAGCGCCGCCGCGAGGACTGCTGGCGTTTGACCGCCATCGATGGCCCGGCCTGCGTCGCGTTGTTCGACATGCACGGCCAGCCGCTGTCGGCGGCGAAACCCGGCCCTGCCGCCGCCGCCACCATCGCCGCCACCGCCGCCACCGCCACCGCCACCGCTACCGCCGTCAGCGCCACCGCCGTCACCGCCGCCACCGCCACCGCCACGGCTACCGCCGTCAGCGCTACCGCCGTCACCGCCGCCGCCACCAGCGTGGCCGCCGCGCATGGGGCCGCTACCGCGCCGTTGGCTACGCCGATGGCCGACCCGCTGTCCGCGCCGGCCTTCGCGCGCGACCGTGGCGCGCACCTGATGCAGGACGAAGCAGGGCGCCGCTGGATGGTCGATCCCATCCTGGCCCCGCGCGCGCACCTGACCTTGTTCGGCGCCGGCCACGTCGGCGCCGCCATCGTACGCGCGTTGGCCGAACTGCCATGCACCGTGACCTGGGTCGATGAACGCGAAGACATGTTCCCGGCCGACATCCCCGCCAATGTCACGGTGGAAGCGAGCGAGTGGCCGGAAGCCTGCGTGGCCGACGCGCCGCCCAACAGCAGCTATCTGGTGCTGACCCATAACCACGCGCTCGACCAGCGCCTGACCGAAACCATCTTGCAACGCAAGGACGTTTACTGGTTCGGCCTGATCGGCTCCAAGACCAAGCGCATGCAGTTCGAACACCGGCTGCAGGCCAAAGGCATCGCCCAGACCCGCATCGACGCCATGGTGTGCCCGATCGGTATCGCCGGCATAACCAACAAGGCGCCAGCCGTCATCGCCGCTTCCGTGTGCGCCCAGCTGCTGGGCGTGTGGGAAGAGCAGGAGTCCGAGCGCCTGCCGAAGCCGCTGAGCCAGACAGCAACCCTGCTGCGCGCAGCCGGTTCCACGCAATACAAGATCTAGAGACTCCTATGCAAACGACCCAGGTGCAAGCCTACCGCGCAGGCTTGCTGCACTTCCACGCCGATCCAGCGTTTACGCCGGACGCCCACCACTGGCACGAGGACGGCCTGCTGATCGTCGCAGACGGAAAAGTGCAGGCGGCAGGCGACTACGCGGCGCTGCACACCACGCTGCCGGCGGGCACGGTGGTGCACGACTACCGCGGCAAGGTGATCACGCCCGGCTTCATCGACACCCACGTGCACTATCCGCAGACCGACATGATCGCCTCGCCGGCGCCCGGCCTGCTGCCTTGGTTGAACACCTACACCTTCCCGACCGAGCGCCAGTTCGAAGACCCGCTGCACGCCGCCGCGACGGCCGAATTCTTCCTCGACGAGTTGCTGCGCTGCGGCACCACCACTGCCATGGTGTACTGCACCGTGCATCCGCAATCGGTTGACGCCTTCTTCGCCGCCAGCGAAAAGCGCAACTTGCGCATGGCCGCCGGCAAGGTGCTGATGGACCGTCACTGCCCGACCTTCCTGCAGGACTGCGCCGAAACCGGCGGCCGCGAAAGCGAAGCGCTGATCCAGCGCTGGCACAAGCGCGGCCGCGCGCTGTACGCCATCACGCCGCGCTTCGCGCCCACTTCCACCGAGGCGCAACTGGCGGTGGCGGGCGAGCTGGCGCGCGCCTATCCGGACACCTATATCCAGACCCACGTGTCCGAGAACGAGGACGAAGTGAAGTGGGTGAAGGAGCTGTTCCCGGGAGCGCGCAGCTACCTGGACGTGTACGACCAATACGGCATGCTGCGTCCGCGCGCCATGTACGGCCACTGCATCTGGCTCGACGAGGGCGACCGCCGCAGGATGGCGGAGACACAGGCCGCCGCCGCCGTCTGCCCGACCTCCAACCTGTTCCTTGGCAGCGGCCTGTTCGACTTCGAACGCGCCGACGAAGCGGGCATGCTGTTATCGCTGGCGACCGACGTGGGCGCGGGCACTTCCTTCTCCATGTTGCAAACCATGAACGAAGCCTATAAAGTAGCGCGCTTGAAGGGCAGTTATCTGCCGGCGCTGCGCATGTTCTACCTGGCCACGCTGGGTGCGGCCCGCAGCATGCAGCTGGAAGGCACGATAGGCAGTTTCGCGGCAGGCGCGGAGGCGGACTTCGTGGTGCTCGACCCGCAGGCCACGCCGCTGCTGGCGCGCCGGACGGGCCACACCGAAAGCCTGGAAGAGCTGCTGTTCGCGCTGGCCTTGCTGGGCGACGACCGCACCGTGGCCGCGACCTATGCGGCAGGCGAGCAGGTCCACCAGCGCCTGGCCTGACGCCGCAGCATTGTCGTTCCGCATCGGCGGACCGCCGTGCACACGGGAACCCATACGCCGCCTTGAGCCATGCGTTGCATGGACTCCTGTGTGCAAGGCGTACGCCAATGCGGAATGCCAAGCTAGCGCCCTTCGTTGATGTTCAATCTAACCGAGGGCACCTGATGACGCACACTTTCCCGAAACTGATGATGGCGCTGGCCGTGGCGGCCGCTTGCAATGCGCACGCGCAAAAGGCCGCGCCGAACGCCAGCGAAGAGGCCACCAAACGCCACTTCGCTTCCCTGGTTTCGGGCGGTCAGCCGAAGTCCGCCGAGCTGACCCTGTTCTTCACCATGATGCCCAAGGGCGGCGACCTGCACCACCACTATTCCGGCGCGATCTACGCCGAGCAGTTTCTGCAATGGGTGGACAAGCAAAACTACTGCGTCTACAAGAACACCTATCAGATCGAAACCGACGCCGGCAAGCTGGCGCTTGAGCGCGTCGCTACGCCAGCCGCGCGCACCTGCCTGTCGGGCGTAGCGGTCATGCAGGACAACAGCATGCTGGCCGAACTGCTGCAACGCTGGGGCACCAAGGACTTCTACAACCATAGCGGACAGCAAACCCCACCCGACCGCACCTTCTTCGATACCTTCGGCTACTTCAACCCCGTCGCTTCGACCAACACGGCCGACGGCCTGCGCACACTGAAGCAGCGCGCCATCAATGAAAACCTGAGCTACATCGAAACCGTGTTCGAACTGGCGCCCTTCACCGCCAACGCGGACTTCGACAAAGCCGTACTGGCCCCGGGCATGGACGGCGCCGCGATGAACGCGCACTTGAACGCCCAGCTGGAAGCGCTGCTGCCCCTGCTGGACAAGGACGCCGGCTGGACCGGCTGGCTGGGCGCCTACAAGGCCAACATCGACACCGCCACCGCCGGCATCGACGACGAACAGTTCACCATGCGCTACCAGCCTTTCGTGCTGCGCTTCCTGTCGCCGTCGCAGGTGTTTTCGTCCATGGTGTCGGCCTTCAAGCTGGCGAGCGAGAACCCGAAAGTGGTGGGCGTGAACATCGTCGGCCAGGAAAGTACCTATGTATCGATGCGCGACTACAAGCTGCACATGCAGATGTTCAAATTCCTGAAAGCGAAGTACCCGGACGTGAAACTGGCGCTGCACGCGGGCGAACTGGCGCTGGGCATGGTGCCGCCTGAAGGCCTGCAGTCGCACATCGCCGACGCCATTGATGTGGCCGGCGCCAGCCGCATCGGCCATGGCATGGACATTGCGCACGAGGGCAATGCATTGGCCACCATGAAAAAAATGCGTGACCGCGGCATCGCCGTCGAAGTGAACCTGACCAGCAACGATTTCATTCTCGGCATCAAGGGCGATGCCCATCCCGTCACGCTGTACCGCAAGTACGGCGTGCCCTTCGTCATCTCGACCGACGACGCAGGCGTGTCGCGCAACAACCTGGCCAACGAATATGTGCTGTTCGCCAGCCGCTACAAGACCAGTTATGCGGAAGTAAAGAAATTGTCATACGACAGCATCCGTTACAGCTTCCTTGCCGCAGCAGACAAGGAGCGCCTGCTGCGCGCCCTGGCCGTCAAATTCTCGCGTTTTGAGGCGGATGTTGCGTCTTCGCTGCACAATGCGGCGCATTGATGGTGATTATGACCCGGTAACCAAGCCGTACGAAGCTTTGCAAGCCAAACTGATCGTTTGGCAAAATGGTTGATTTGCAATATTTTTTTGAAAACTTTGTGGTTTGGTAGCAACACATGGGGCGCTTTTCTGCGCCCCTTTTTCATTTTGGCCATGAATTAATTTCAGCCAACTTTATAATTCCGGCTAATTTCCCATTCCATATCCAGTCGGCCGACTAAAACCGGCCGATTTATATATTTATGGTCTGAATCCGCGAGGAAAAACGAATTTGTCATGCATTTTTGCTTCATGCATAGTGAGATCAGCATTACAAAAATACCATGTTGCGCGACCGTCGTACCCGCTGTAGCGGTGTCACGTTCTTGAAACATTGCATATATAGACTCACTCGTTTTTCGCTACAGAGCATCTCTCCCGGTGCCAGGCACACGTGGCGCACCGGTCGGCAAGTTTGCAGCAAAGTAAAGAGGAACGCCCGGCCAGCCTACAGGACGGCTGACAGCGCTTCAATAATATTAGTCTTTTTTGGGGTTATACAATGATCAAGCATCCACGGCTACGGTTGACGCAAATCGCGCTCAGCCTGTCCATCGCGCTCGCGGCGCCGGCATACGCTCAGAACACCACGTCGGCCATCGGCGGCCGCATTTCCGGTGTCGACGGCAAACCTGCAGGCGGCGCGACTATCACGATCTTGCACACCGAATCCGGCTCCACGAGCAACGTGGTCACGGACGCGGAAGGTCGTTATGTCGCACGTGGCTTGCGCGTGGGCGGCCCGTACACGATCACCATCACCAAGAACGGCGTGACCGAGAAGCGCGAAGGCGTGTTCGTCCAGCTGGCCGAAACGGCCAACGTGGATGCCACCCTGGGCGGCGAAGCCATTCAAACCGTAACCATCGCCGGCGTCGCTGGCGGCCGTTCCGACAAGTTCTCGAAGACCTCGATGGGCGCGGGCACCAGCATCTCCGCCACCGAACTGGCGATCCAGGGTTCGATCAACCGCAACCTGCAGGATTACGCCCGCAGCGACCCGCGCGTTTCGCAGACCGACAAGGAACGCGGCGAAATGTCCGTGGCCGGCCAGAACGCGCGCTACAACTCGCTGACCATCGACGGCGTGTCCGTCAACGATACCTTCGGGCTGGAAGCAAACGGCTCGCCAACGGCCAAGCAGCCGATCTCGATCGAAGCGATCCAGTCGGTGCAGATCAACGTGGCCAACTACGATGTGACCCAAAAGGGCTACACCGGCGGCAACATCAACGCCGTCACCAAATCGGGCACCAACAAGGTCAAGGGCAGCGTCTACTACGTGTTCCGCAACGACGCGCTGGCAGGCGACCGCTACAACGCGACCAACGACACCTACGCGCCACCTGCGCCGTTCAAGGAAACCACGAAGGGCTTCACCGTCGGCGCGCCTATCATCAAGGACAAGCTGTTCGTCTTCGCCAACTACGAGAAGCTGCAGTCGAGCCGCTCGGCGCCGGCCTTCGGCCCGCTGGGCAGCGAGAAGACCAACGTCGGCGTGACGCCGGCCGCGATCGCCGCCGCGCAGCAGATCGCCAAAGACCGGTACGGCATGGATATCGGCACCTCGGAAGTGCCTGCCGGCACCGCGCTGAACGTCACGGACAAGCTGCTCAAACTGGACTGGAACATCAGCGACGACCACCGCGCCATGTTCCGCTACTCGAAAACCGAGCAGGCTGAGCCGATCTTCCCACTGCTGAGCGCCACCGGCGTTTCGTTGAACTCGACCTGGTACAACCAGGAAAAAGCCATCGAGACCATGGTTGCGCAGTGGACCGCCGACTGGACCCCGACTTTCTCGACCGAGTTCAAGGTATCCTCGCGCGATTACGATTCGGAACCGAAAGTGAACGCGAAGATGCCGCTGGTCGGCCTGCAGTTCTCGGGCGCGCTGCCTGCCGGTTCGCCAGCCAACCTGTCGACCGCCAACCGCTTCATCAACTTCGGTACGGAAAACAGCCGCCAGCGCAACATCCTGGGCACCAAGACCAAGGACGCTTACCTGGGCGCCAACTGGTCGCTGGGCGACCATGAAGTGAAATTCGGCGGCGACTACCAGGACAACAAGGTGTACAACGCCTTCCTGCAGAACGTCTTCGGCAATTACACCTTCGGCTGCATCAACAATATCAAGTACAACGGCATCACCGGCGTCCTGCCGACAGCCAACGTCACCTGCGCCAACCTGACCCCGGCACAGATGGAACAGTCGGTGCTGGAGAACTTCAGCCGTGGCCGTCCACTGTCTTACCAGACCCAGGTGGCCAACGCCGGCCTGACGCTGGACGACGCAGTAGCCCAGTTCAGCATGAAGAATTACGGTATGTTCGTGCAGGATACCTGGACCGTCAACCCGCGCCTGACCGTGAGCGGCGGCGTGCGCGTGGACGCGAACCGCATGGGCGACCGTCCGCTGGCCAATGCGGTCGTGGCTACGCCTATGATCCCGCGTACTACCGCAACCGGCCGCCAGACCGGCGGCTATGGCCTGGATAACACCAACACCTTCGACGGCCAGAACCTGGTGCAGCCGCGCGTCGGCTTCAATTACACCTTCGACAGCGTGCGTCCGATGCAGGTTCGCGGCGGCGCAGGTCTGTTCCAAGGCGCTGCAGCGACAGTTTGGGTATCGAATGCGTTCTCGAACCCTGGCGTGGTCACCAAGACCGTCGGCTGCGGCATTTCCGGCTATGCAGCTTGCGACAACACCGATGGGCGTTTCAGCGCGGACATCAACAAGCAGCCAAACAACTTCGTCGGCACGCCGCCGGCGGCCAACGTCGACATCCTTGCGCCTGGCCTGCGCCAGCCGTCGGTCTGGAAAGCGAACATCGCGTTTGAACATGAACTGCCGTGGTACGGGATTGTATTCGGTGCCGAGTACCTGAAGATTGACGTCAAGGACGGTATCTACTACCAGAACTTGAACCTGGGTGCGCCAACCCGTACCGGTAGCGATGGCCGGGAACTGTACTATACCCAGCAAGCCTATAACACCAAGTGCTGGACCGCGACCACGAGCGCGACCGCCATCACCAACGGCACGGATTGTACCGGTCTGCGTGCAAAGTCCGGCTCCAACCAGAGCTTCAACAACGTGATTCTGGCGGCCAAGACCAAGCAAGGTGGTTCCAACCTGCTGACGATGTCGCTGAGCCGTCCGATGACCGCCGGCTTCGGCTGGTCGGTGTCCTACACCTACACGGAAGCGAGAGAAGTGTCGCCGCTGACTTCCTCGACTTCGAACTCGAACTGGGCTGGCCGTGCGGTATTCAACCCGAACGAAGAAGTCAAATCGAACTCGAGCTACCTGGTGAAAGACCGTATCAACGCGCTGGTCAACTTCCAGAAGCGTTTCTTCGCCTCGTACAAGACCTCGTTTGGCCTGTTCTATGAAGGCCGTGCCGGCAAACCGTACAGCTGGACCGTCAACAACGACTTGAACGGCGACGGCCTGGGCGGCAACGACCTGATGTACATCCCTTCCGCACCAGGTGCTGGCGAAGTGGTGTTCAGGGGCGACACCGCAACCAGCCATGCCAACGAAGACAAATTCTGGTCCATCGTCAACGACAACAAGGTGCTGAAATCGGCCGCCGGCAAAGTGGTCGGCCGCAACACCGACTTCGCGCCATGGACCAACAGCTTCGACATGCGCGTCAGCCAGGAGATCCCGAGCTTCATCAGCGGCCACAAAGCGCTGTTCACGCTCGACATGTTCAACGTCGGTAATATGCTCAACAAGAAGTGGGGCCGTATCAATGAAGTGGGTTTCCAGTCAAATGGCGGCCAGGCTCGCAGCTTCGTTGACTTCGTCGGCATGGAAGGCAACAAGTACGTCTACCAGCTGCGCGACAAGGTTGAAGACCTCGACGTGCGCCAAGCCAAGGGCGAATCCCAGTGGGCCATCCAGGCTACCGTCAAGTACGAGTTCTAAGCTCGTCGCTTAAGTAGTCCGAATGAACGGCTGGTGGCGACACCAGCCGTTTTTTTTTGGGTCCGCATTTACTCTGTAACGTAACGTTTCGCTGCCCGTCCAGCCCGCCGACGCGCGGCTGCGGAGCGGTACAATAGTCACACCTGTTTCTCAATTTACGATGAAAATTTCCCTCCAATTTCCAACGGTGGCACTGGCAATGGCGGCCGCGCTGCTGTCGGGCTGCGCCGCCATCCGTCCAGCCACGGTGGTGGACATCAACCTGGCCACGCTGAACGACTTCCACGGCTACATCGAAGCGAGCAAATTCAACTACACCGACGCCGGTGGAGAGGCCCGCAGTGAACTGGCCGGCGGCATCGATACCATTGCCGCCGCGCTGAAGGCATGGCGCAGGGAAGATCACGAATTGCTGCTGGTGGGGGCCGGCGACCTGATCGGCGCCAGTCCGGCCATCTCGTCGATGTGGGCCGACGAAACCACGCTGGGCGCGCTCAACCTGCTGGGCCTGAACGTGACTTCGGTCGGCAACCACGAATTCGACGCCGGCCGCGCCGAGCTGCTGCGCCAGCAGAAGGGCGGCTGCGCGTCGCCGCGTCCGGACAAGGCGTGCAAGTTCACGCCTGTCTACCCCGGCGCCAAATTCCAGTACCTGGCTGCCAACGTGGTGGACATGGTCACCAAAAAGCCTTTCCTGCCGGCCTACCGCATCGAAGAGGCGCACGGCGTGAAGATAGGCTTCATCGGCGCCGTGCTGAAAGACACCGCCGACGCGGTGCTGGCTTCCGGCATCGCCGGCCTGCAGTTCGAGGACGAAGCGCAAGCCATCAACCGCGTGCTGCCGGAACTGCGCGAGCAGGGCGTGAACGTGTTCGTTGTCCTGATCCACCAGGGCGGACGTACGACGGCCGCGCTGAACCAGCCGGACTGCCCCAACCTGCAGGGCGAGATCGTGGACGTGGTCAAGCGCCTCGATCCGGCCATCCGCGTCATCGTCAGTGGCCACTCGCACAAAGGCTATTTGTGCCGCGTGGACGGCCGCCTGGTGACGCAGGCCGAGACGGCCGGCCATGTGATGTCGCGCATCCGCCTGCGTGTGGACAAGGCCAGCAACACGCTGCTAGACAGCAGTGCGCGCAACGAGGTCATGACGCAGAACCGCCACGCGGCCGATCCGGCCATGGCCGCCTATCTGGCCAATGTGCGCCAGCGCAGCGCCGAGGTGCTGGCCAAACCGGTCGCCCGCCTGGCGGTGGGCAGGGTGGGGCGCACAGAAGCGGACGATATCGACGAGTCTGCGGTGGGCGACCTGGTGGCCGACTCCATGCTGCACGCGGCCAAGTCTTTTGGCGCGCAAATCGCCTTTATGAACCGGGGCGGGCTGCGCAACGATTTGCTGGCGGGAGCGGACAATATGGCCACGCTGGGCCAGCTGCAAATGGTGCTCCCGTTCGGGAATACGCTGGACGTGATGAACCTGACCGGCGCGCAGCTCCGCGCGCTGCTGGAAGAGCAGTTCCTGCAGGGCCGCAACGTCACGCGCGGCATGTTGCAGTCATCGGACGGCTTCACCTACCAGTGGGACCCGAAGCAGCCCGGCGGCCAGCGCGTGGTGCCGGGCAGCCTGTTGCTGCATGGCGTGCGCGTCGAGGACGGTGCCAGCTACCGCGTGGTGACCAACCACTTCCTGTCCGAGGGCGGCGACTACTTCCCGACATTCGCCCGCGGTACCAACCGCGCACCAACCTCCATCCGCGACATCGACGCGCTGGCTGCCTACCTGGCGCAGCGCGACCGTGATGGCAAGCCGGCCGGGTCCGCCGTGTCGGCGGGCCGTATCCAGCGTCTCAAATAAGCAAGGAAATTCTATGCGCCGCTTACTACTTGCCACACTGCTGGCCGCCTCCTTCGGCAGCGCCCGCGCCGACTTTTCCATTCCGGGCTATGAGCTGGTGCTGACCACGCCGGTCGAAACCTCGCTCTCCAATCCCGACCTGCGCGAAGCTGCGGCGGTGTGGACCGAACTGTTCGACAACGCGAAGAAGGACATCGCGATCGGCCAGTTTTACGCCGTGGTGCGCGAAGGCAGCGCCTTCGAGAAAGTCATGGAGCGCCTGGAAGCAGCGGGCAAGCGCGGCGTGAAGATCCGCTTCCTGCTCGATAAAAAGGGCATCAACTTGTCCGAGGCGCCGACCCTCGAGCGCCTGAAGGCGATCCCGAATGTGGAACTGCGCATCCTCGATTTCAACCAGCTGACCGGCAATGGCATCATCCACGCCAAGTACCTGGTGGTGGACGGCGCGGTGGCTTTCGTGGGCAGCCAGAACTTCGACTGGCGCTCGTTCGCCCACATCCACGAAACCGGCTTGCGCATCACGGATGCGAAAGTGGTGCGGCAGGTGCAGTCCATATTCGAGCAGGACTGGAATGCGCAGGCGCGCCAGGCGCGTGGTTTGCGGGTGCCGGAAATCGGCACGTCGACGTTCAGCGCCAACTACGCGCCGGACGCATTCCTGCTGGCCAGCCCCTACGCCTACAACCCGCAAGGCGTGGCCGATTCCGAGCGCGCCCTGCCGGCGCTGCTGGACGAGGCGCAAAGCGAAGTGCGCGTGCAGCTGCTGGACTACGCGCCGCTCAGCTACGGCGCGAAAGGCACGCGTCCCTATTATCCGGTGGTCGACAACGCTGTGCGCGCGGCCGCCCAGCGCGGCGTGAAGATCAAGCTGATGGTCTCGAACTGGAACACCGAGGCGCCCGCGATCGCCTACCTGAAAAGCCTGGCCATGCTGCCCAACGTGGAGATCAGGATCGTGACGCTGCCCGCCGCGTCGACCGGCTTCATTCCGTTCGCGCGCGTCATCCACAGCAAGACCATGAGCATCGATGGCAAGGTCGCATGGGTGGGCACGAGCAACTGGGCCGGCGGCTACTTCGATTTGTCGCGCAACCTGGAAGTGGTGATGCGCAACGAGAAGATGGCGCAGCGCCTGGGCGCCCTGCATGAGCAGTTGTGGGATTCTCCGTACGCGGCGCCGCTGGACGTGAACAGGAATTATCCGAAACCGAGCAAAGGTAAACAAGAATGAAGAAGCTTGCATGTGTGCTGGCGCTGGGCGCGGCGTTCGTATCGACCAACGTCATGGCATGGGGTAACGACGGCCACCGCGTGGTCGGCGCCATCGCCGACCAGCTGATCAAGGGCAGCAACGCCGAGAAGCAGGTGCGCGCGCTGCTGGTGCCGGGCGAAAGCCTGGAGAAGGTCGCCAACTGGATGGACTGCGTGAAGGGCACTTACTGCGGTCCGCAGACGCCGGAGATGACCGACTACACGGCCGCCAATCCCAAGCACAGCGAGTACCACTACACCGACGTGCCGTTCCAGCTGAACGAATACCACGACCACGGCGTCGGCACCGACGAGCACGACATCGTGCAGTCGCTGCGCCAGGCGATCTGGGTCCTGCAGGGCAAGGACGGCGCGGCCGTCAATCCGCACAAGTTCACCAGACGCCAGGCCTTGCTGCTGCTGGCCCACCTGGCCGGCGACGTGCACCAGCCGCTGCACGTGGGTTCGGCCTTCATCAGCAAGAACGGCGTGTTCGTCGTGCCGCTGAAGCAGGAACAGATCGACGGCGTGAACATCTTCAATCCGCAGGGCGGCAACAATATGCTGCTGGACGATGCCAAGCTGCTCGCCAACAGCAGCGCGCTGATTCCGGCCGCGGCGCCGAAAGAGGGGGAAGCAGCCAAGCCGGATACGGTTGCCGCTTCATCGGCATCGGCGGCTGCTGCGGCTATAGCGCCAACGGCCGACGCCAAGCCGGCCGTCTCGCAGACCGCTTCGCCCGTGCCGAAGACCAAACCCTTCCACTCTTACTGGGACACCACGGTGGTGGACTATGCGATGCGCCGCGTGAGCGCGCGCACGCCGGAGCAGTTCGCGCAGATCGCCATCGGCGGCAAGCCGGCCGTGGCGGGCAACTCGGGCGACCCAGCCAGCTGGCCTTACCAGTGGGCGGACGACGCGCTGGCGGTGGCCAAGCTGGCGCACGCCGACGTCACCATAGGCGCCGCCGGCAAACAGACCAGCCGCACCGGCACCGTCTATACGGTGTGGACGCTGAACGTGCCGGACAACTACCCGGTGCCATCGTCGGCCATCGCCAAAGAGCAGCTGATCAAAGGCGGCTACCACCTGGCATCGCTGCTGCAGGCGATCTGGCCTTAATTCGTCAACAATCACTGTTTAGTCTCAATAGGGCGCCTGTTCGAACTTCGTACACTGCCCTATGCATATCATCACCGAAAAGAGACTGAGAGAATTCTGGCAGCGGCATCCATCGGCTGAGGCGCCGATGCGGGAGTGGGGAAAACGCATGACCAGTCGCCAATATCAGGATTTCAATGCCTGCGCGCAGACTTCCCTAGTGCCGACTACGTACGTCCTTACACTGTGTTCGACATTGGCGGCAACAAATATCGTTTAGTGGTTCACATCCGGTATGACGCGCACAAAGTGTACATTTGTGGTGTATGGACGCATTCGGAATATGATGTGTGGTGCAAGCACTATCGGAAAAGAGGAGGGTAGCGATGAATACCATGTCGGAAGGTATTGATCTGGCTGCGTTGCAAGGTTTGTGGGCAGAATTTGCACGCATCAGCTGTTTGCGCGCTCTCAGGTCCGAGGCAGACTACGATCATGCGGTGAGTCTGATGGATCAGTTGATTGACACTATCGGAGACGATGAGCAGCATCCCCTGGCAGGCCTGCTTGATCTGATTTCGGACCTGGTGATGCTCTATGATCGTCAGCATTTTGCCTTGTTTTCTCTTGAAGCAAACCCGTGACAGTCTTTATTTCCCCGCCAGCGGCCGATACCAAAGTTCCGGCCGCTGCAGCGGGGTGTCGGGCGACATGAAGGGGTTGGGCACCGTCAGCAGGCGCCGCTTGTCCAGGCCGCAACGTTCGATGATGGGGCCTTTGTGCTGGCGGAACAGCGCGTTCAGCGTGCCGTCCTGCACCATCGTTTCCAGCCCCGCCTTGATGCGCCTGGCCAACTGCTCGCCCTCGGCGTCGCGCCGGACGAAAATATAGCGCGGCAGCGGGTAGTGCAGCAGCAGACTGGGCTCCAGCGCCATTTGCGGGTAGCGCTGCCTGTTCTCGGCCAACTCGCGCGGCGCCTCGTCCACGCCGCGTGAATAGTAGTCGAAGCGGCCCGCCATCAGCATCGAATACATGCTATCCGACGAACCTTCCACCACCGGCATGCCGGCCGCGCGCAGGATGGGGATATCGACCCAGCCCTTGCCTTGGCCTGCCCGCATGCCGCGCAGGTCCTGCACGCTGCGCACGGCCTCGAAGCGCGGCAGGTCGGTGGCGCGCACCAGGAACACGCGGAAACCCAGCAAGCCCTTGTCGATGGGGATGCGGATCGGCAGGAAGCGCTGCTCCAGATCGCGCGCCGTGGGATAGGCGAACACGTTGATGCGCCCTTGCGCCAGGCTGAGCTCCTGCTGGACCCGCTGCGGCGACATGGGCTCGTCCAGCTGTTTCATGTCGAAAGGCCCGAAGGCCGTTGCCGATTTCTCGAGCGAGGTGCGCAGGATCAGCCAGTCATAATCGTAGAGCTGGTCCACCGCGTCGATGTAGCGTGGGTAGACCAGGGTTTGCGGACTGGACAGCCCTGCATTGGCGCTGTCCAGCACCGGCCAGAGGCAGCTGGTGAGCGTGCCCTGGAGAAAGCGTCTGCGGGTGGGGGATGAGCGCTCCATGCATTCAGTGTGCCATCCGGCCGCTCTGCCAGCAAGCGGCACGCCGCAATAGCGTTGCGAATTCGACAGGCTTGCCGGGATCGGCCTACCGGGCCAGGAACAGCTGCTGGATCTGGCCGTAGGTCATGGCCTTGTCCTTGAGCGGGCCGATGTTGCCGCCGTCGAGGAAACTCTGCGCCATCTCCCGTCCGACGCCCCACAGCGCTTCGGCGATGCCGGAGCCGGCGCTCAGGCGACGCACGCCCAGTGCGGCGAGTTGCGCCGCATCCGGTACGCCCGGCCAGTCCATCACGTTCAGCGGCAGGCCGGCCGCGCCGGCGATGCGCTGGATCTCCTCTGCCTTGCAGACGCCCGGCACGAACAGGCCGTCGGCGCCCGCTGCGCGGTACAGCGCCGCGCGCGACAGCACTTCCTGCACCCGTTCCGCTTCCGGCGCCAGGCCGCGCAGATAGACGTCGGTGCGTATGTTGACGAAGATGTCGGCGCCGGCTTTGGCGGCAGCGTCCTTGATGGCGCTAATCTTGCGGGCCAGCAGGTCCGGTGCGTCGTTGCCGTCCTCGATGTTGATGCCGGCCACGCCGCTGTCGGCCAGGCGCATGACGTGGGCGGCGACGGCTTGCGGGTCGTCCGAATAGCCGTTTTCGGCATCCACGGTGAGCGGCACCTGCAGCACGCGGGCGATGCTGCGGGCGGCGGCGATGGCCACGTCCGCCGGCATTTTTTGCCCGTCTGCGTAGCCCTGCGACCATGACACCCCGGCGCTGGTGGTGGCGACCGCTTGCGCGCCCAGGCTTTCTATCAGCCGGGCGCTGCCCGCGTCCCAGGCGTTGGCCAGGCGCAGCAGTTGCGGGCCGTTGTGCAGTTGCCGGAATGTCGACACCAGTGCGTTCATGCAAATCTCCTTTGTCAGTTTGCGGGTTCAGTTCGCCGATTCGGCGAGAAACAGTTGCTGCAGCTCGCCGTAGCTCATCCCCTGCGCAGCCAGCGGACCGGTGTCTCCCTGGTCCAGGAAGCCCTGTGCCATGCCGCGCGCGGCGCCCCACAATGCGCGCGGTAAGCCGGCCCCGGCACTGAGCCGGCGCACGCCCAGCGTCGCAAGCTCCGCTGCCGGTGGCAATCCCGGGCAGCCCATGACGTTCAGCGGCAGCCCGGCCGCGCCGGCTACCGCCCGGATGTCGTCGGGCTGGACGATGCCCGGCACGAATAGGCCGTCGGCTCCGGCCGCGCGGTAGACTGCTGCACGCGCCAGGGTTTCTTCGACGCGCAGCGCCTCCGGCAACGTACGGAGCCAGAAGATGTCGGTGCGCGCGTTGATGAAAATGCCGGTGCCGGACTGGGCCGTCAGCAGCCTGATGGCGTCGATTTTCCTGGCCATCAGTTCAGGCGCTTCGCCGCGGTCTTCGAGATTGACGCCGGCGACGCCGCTGTCGACCAGGCGCTGGACGAATTCGGCGACGGCCCGCGGGTCGGCGGAGTAGCCATCCTCGATGTCGACCGTGAGCGGTACGCTCAGCACGCGCGCCATGTTGCGGGCCGCCGCGATAGTCAATTCGGCCGGCATGCCGCCGTCCGGGTAGCCCTGCGTCCAGGCGACACCTGCGCTGGTGGTGGCGATGGCTGGTGCGCCCAGGCTTTCAATCAGCCGGGCGCTGCCCGCATCCCATGCGTTGGCCAGACGTAGTAATTGCTTGCCATCGTGGAGCTGTCGGAAGGTTTTCAGGCGCTCGTTCATGCGGGACTCCGTGAAGTGGAAAGTGATCTATTTTATAAGCTTTCCGGTTTTTACGCTGCGAGCGTAATTGCGATTCCCATCTGGCGGTACGGCGCCAGCAGCGCCTCGTCCACGCCGGCGTTGACGATGATGTCGTTGACCTGCGCCAGCGGCGCGATCCGGAACGGCGCGGCGGTGTTGAGCTTCTCCGGCGAGGCCAGCACCACGGTGCGCAGCGAGGCCGCGCTGATGGCGCGCTTGACGCAGCCTTCTTCGTAGTCACCCGTGCTGATGCCCGCTTCCGGGTGCAGGCTGCATACACCCATGAAGAAGATGTCGGCCCTGACTTGGGCGACCGCCTCCATCGTGGCCGCGCCGACGCCGACAATGGAATGCTTGAACAGCCGGCCGCCTAGCATGATCACTTCCACCGTCGGATGCTCGGCCAGCTCCACCGCGATGCTGGGGCTGTGCGTGACCACCACGGCGCGCAACTCGCGCGGCAGATGGCGCGCCACTTGCACGGCCGTCGTGCCGCCGTCGATGAACACGACTTGGCCGGGCTTGACCATGGCGGCCGCCGCCCGGCCGATGGCGGGCTTGGCGTCGCTGGAAATATGCTGGCGCTGGGCGAAATTGCCCATTGCCGGCGAGGCGGGCAGGGCGCCGCCGTGCACGCGCTCGAGCAAGCCTTCCTTGGCCAGCTCGCGCAGGTCGCGCCGGATGGTGTCCTCCGACAGACCGAGCTTCTCGCTCAGCGTCTTGGCGACGATCTGGCCATCCTGGCGCAGCATGTTCAGCAGTAATTCTTTGCGTTGGCGTGTCAGCATGGGTGCACGAATTTTCTTGATATTGCACGATACTGCATGATATCGTGAAAATATGCAAACTGTTCAGGGAGTGGCGGCCATGCCGGAAGATCACGTCAAGATACGCTCGGTGGAGACTCTGTCGGACGACTGGTTCCTGCTGCGAAAGACCACTTTCGACTACCGCCGCCGCGACGGGAATTGGCAGACCTTGTCACGCGAGACCTACGACAGGGGGCATGGTGCGGTGATTCTGCTGTACCACCGCGCGCGGCGCAGCGTGGTGCTGGTGCGCCAGTTCCGCTTCCCCGCCTACAGTCACGACGGCCACGACGGTTTCCTGATTGAAGCGCCGGCCGGGCAGCTGGACCAGGCCAGTCCCGAGGAGCGCATCCGTGCCGAGGTAGAGGAGGAGACCGGCTACCGCGTGGCCGACGTGCGCAAGATCTTCGACGCGTTCATGAGCCCCGGTTCGGTTACCGAGCGCGTGCACTTCTTCGTCGCCGAGTACGATCCCGCCTCGCGGCCCGGCGAGGGCGGCGGCCTGGCCGAGGAGGGCGAGGACATCGAAGTGCTGGAACTCCCGCTCGAGCGCGCGGTCGGCATGATGGCCAGCGGCGAGATATGCGACGCCAAGACCATCATGCTGCTGCAGTACGCGCAGCTGAATTTGTTCGACCATCCTACGTCCTGACGCGGCGGCGGCCCAGCCAACCCACAGTGCTAACAAGACGAACGGCCGCGTGTCCTTGTGTCCGCCATTAAGCCGGCTTGAACACGACAGATTCAGCGGAGCGTGTGAACGGCCCGTGATAGACGGCTTCGATGTTGTTGCCGTCGGGGTCGAAAGCGAAGGCGGCGTAGTAGCCGGGATGGTAGTCGCGCTCCCCCGGTGGACCGTTGTCGCGCCCGCCAGCCGCCAGCACGGCCTTGTGGAATGCCTGCACCGTCTCCTGGTCTTTTGCCATGAAGGCGATGTGCACGTGCGACACCGGACCGTCGGCCTTGTCGACGTAGAAATCGTCCAGGTAGAAGTGGCCTTCTTCTTCCACCAGCGCGCCGGTCAGGCCGAGCGCCTTGAACGCCGCTCGGTAGAAGCGCTTGCTTGCTTCCACATCGGCCACGCGCAAGTGGACGTGGTCAAACAGCCTGCCTCGTTGAAATTCCATGGCTCGCTCCTTCAATACAGACCGAGCCAGTATAGAAGTGCGGGGCCGGCAGGCGCGCCAGCTTGACTGGTGTAAATTTGGCGGCGTCCACCGGGTTGGCAACGGCCGCTCAGTCGCCGCCGCATCCACCTCCGCCGCATCCGCCGCCATCGCTACCACCGCCATCGCTGCCCCCGCCATCGCTACCGCCGTCGCCTCCGCTTGAGCCCGTGTCGCTGGTGCAGCCGCTGCCGCCGTCACTGAGGGAGTGCCCGCTGCCCAGGTCCGCGCCGCAATAAGCTCCGGCGCTGCCGTTGTCTTGCCGGCGTACGCCATGGCAGTCCGGCACGTACAGGAAGCCCTCGTTGATATCGAACTTGCCGTCCAGCGCGAACAGCAGGGGCAGGCGCAACGGCGCATGGGGATTGATGTTCTCCTCCATGCATGCGTAACGCCAGCAGCGCCGGATGCCGTCGTTGCCTTGCTGGCCCTTGGTCAGCACGATGGCGGGCGTGTGGTGCAGAAAGCGGCCGAAGGCCTTTTGGCAGAATTGCTGGTAATTCTTGGTGTAGAGGATCAGCTCGTGCCACAAGTCGTCCGCCACCTGAGACGGCATCGACACATAGAGCCGGCCGCTTTTCAGGTGGGCCAGGAAGAATTGCCGCAAGCCATGCGCCACCAGCTGGCAGTCCTTGGTGCTGAGTTGCGGATGCTTCTTCATGAGCTTGTCGAACAGGCCCTTGGGCAGGACAAAGCTGCGGATATAGGCTTCTCGCCGCTGACGCAGCTGGCGCCGCCAGAGGAAGCCACTCAACAATGCGAACGAGGCGTACGCGGCGACGATGAGTGCGGACATGGTTTAGCCTCGACAAATAGGTTGGGCAACGCGGCGGTCTGATTCCATGCAGAGTAATATCCCCCAAATCGCAGAAATTGGAAAGAGGCAATCATGTGGGCATCGATACCGCGACTGCCCTGCGCATGGGGCAATTCTTTGGACTCCCGGCAGAGCTATTTGCACCCGCCGAAGTCATTGATACTCCGGGGCTGGGTTAGACTTTTTCGTGGAAGGCGGAGAAATGGTTGGCGAGGTGCATGGCATGGGCCAGCTCGTAATCTTTTTTGTCCAGCGTCCCGTAGGCGAAGTGCGGCCGCAGCGGTCCGGACCAGGCGCGGAACGCGGCGATCGCCGCGCGCAGGCGTTCGAGCGCTGGCGCGGGCTCGTTCGCTGCCGCCAGCGACGGCGCGCCGGGTATCGGTTCGGCCAGGTCGTGCGTCATGCGGCCGCGCCACGAGAACACGCCCAGTGCGGCCGAGCCGACCGTGCGCTGGAACAGCGCGGATTTCTCTTGCGGGAAGCCGGACATCGAGAACTCGATGCTTTGCGCGCAGTGCGACAGCGTCTGCGCCCAACTCCAGGCGGCGTTTGATGCCAGCTCCCCGGCCTGGGCCAGACGCGCCAGTTCCTGCTCCGCCGCCGCGAGCGAGGCGAAGCGCAGCTGGCGGTCGTCCGTGGAGGCCGACTGGCAGCCCGCCATGCCGCCCGCCGCCAGCGCGGTGGCGGCGCCCGTCGCCGCGATCATGAATGCGCGCCGTGGTGGATCGATTTTATTTTTCATATTGGATCAGCGTGATTTGACGAATGGGACGCCGATGGCTTTCGGCGCCACGGACTTGGCCATCAGGCCGGCCAGCACGACCACGGTGACCACATACGGCACCATCTGGATCAGCGAGCCTGGGATGCGGCCCACCACCGGCAGGTCCACGCCTTCGATCTGGATCTGCACCGCGCCGAAGAAGCCGAACATCAGGCAGCCGAGGAAGGTGTACAGCGGACGCCAGTTGCCGAACACCATGGCGGTCAGCGCCAGGTAGCCGGCGCCTGCCGACATGTCGCGCAGGAAGAAGCCGCTCTGCACGATGGCCAGGTAGGCGCCCGAGAAGGAGCACAGCACGCCGGCGATCAGCATCGCCGTGTAGCGGGTCCATTCGACCGATACGCCGGCCGCGTCGGCCGCGTGCGGATTCTCGCCGCAGGCGCGCAGGCGCAGGCCGAAGCGGGTGTGGTACAGCACCCAGTGCACCAGCGGCACCAGCGCGAACGCCAGGTAGACCAGCACCGAGTGGCCGCCGATCAGCTTGGTGTACAGCCAGCCGATGAAGGGAATGTCCGCCATCATGGCGCTGCCGGGCAGCACCACGTCGAACAATCGCGCCTGGCCCAGGTCCGGCGTGCGGCCGCCCTGCTGGAAGAAGAACTGGGCGACCACGAAGGTCAGGCCGCTCATGGCGATGTTGATGGCGATGCCGGCCACCAGCTGGTTGCCTTTTTGCGTGATGCTCACATAGCCTTGCAAGGTGGCCAGCGCCACCGACACGGCCACGCCGGCGGCCACGCCGTACCAGGGATTTTGCGTGGCGAAGGCCACCGCCGCCGAGACGAAGGCGGATGCCAGGATCTTGCCTTCCAGGCCGATGTCGATCACGCCCGAGCGTTCCGCGAACAGGCCGGCCATGGCGGCGAAAATGAGCACCGGCGCGTTGCGCACGGTCGATACCAGGATGCTGCCGATATGCAGGTCTTCAAAAGTCATGTCGTTACCCCTTGGCCTTCATCAGCTTCATGATGGCCGGTGCGTAGAAGTTTTCCATGGCGCCGCAGAACAGAATGATCAGGCCTTGGATGAAGATGAAGGTCTCGGTCGGGATGTTCGGTTTTTCCAGCGACAGGTCGAAACCGCCCTGGATCAGCGCGCCGAACAGCACGGCCGACAGGAAGATGCCGACCGGGTGCTGGCGGCCCATCAGCGCGATGGCGATGCCGACGAAGCCGGCGCCGCCGACGAAATTGAGCGACAGGTAGTGGGTCGAGCCCATGATGGAGTTGACCGAACCGAGGCCCGCCAGCGCGCCCGAGATCAGCATGACGACGATGATCATCTTGCTGATGCGCACGCCAGCGTAGTGCGCGGCGTGCTTGTTCAAGCCGGTCGCGCGCAGCTTGTAGCCCCATGCCGAGCGCCATACCATCACGCCGTACACGGCCAGCGCCGCGATGGCCAGAAGGAAGCTGACGTTGAGCGGCGTGTCGCCCAGCACCGGGAACCAGGTGTTCAGGCGCGGCATTTCGGCGGCGGCGGAGAACACGCGGCTGGCGGTGTTCTGCTCGCCCGGCGGGATCAGGTATTTGACGATGAAGAAGTTCATCAGCGAGGCGGCGATGAAGTTGAACATGATGGTGGTCACCACGATGTGGCTGCCGCGTTTGGCCTGCAGGTAGCCGGGCAGGAAGCCCCACAGCGCGCCGAACAGGGCCGCGCCGGCGATGCCGCAGGGGATCAGCAGCCACCATGGCAGCGAGGCGTCGAAGGTCAGCATGGCCACTGTCAGGCCCAGGCCGCCCATATACATCTGGCCTTCGGAGCCGATGTTGAACAGGCCGGCCTGCATGGCGATCGACACCGACAGGCCGGTGAAGATGAAGGTGGAAGCGTAGAACAGCGTGTAGCTCAGGCCTTCCGGATTGACGATGGCGCTGTTGATCAGGATGCGCATGGAGTCGAGCGGATCTTCACCGAGCAGGTGGATCACCAGGGCGGCCACCAGCAGCGCCGAGAGCAAATTCAATACGGGCAGGACAAAGGCTGTCGCCCAGCGTGGCATGTCGTTAGTGTTCATGATTTATGCATCCCGCCCATCAGCAAGCCGATGCGGGTAGTGTCGAATTCGTCGATTTTCAGTTCGCCGGTGATGCTGCCGCCGCACATGACCAGGATGCGGTCCGCCAGCGCGCGCACTTCCTCCAGTTCCACGGAGACCAGCAGGATGGCCACGCCGGCATCGCGCAGGGCCAGCAACTGGCTGTGGATGGATTCGATGGTGCCGATGTCCACGCCGCGCGTCGGCTGGCCGACCAGCATCAGCTTGGGCTGCGCCAGCACTTCGCGCGCGATCACCACTTTCTGCTGGTTGCCGCCGGAGAGCAGGCCGATACGCAGGTCAGGGTTGGCCGGACGCACGTCGAACTGCTTCAGCAGGCCGGCGCAGCGCTCGGCGATGCCCTTGAAGTCGATCAGGCCCCAGCGGTTTTTCACGCGGTCCTGGTAGCCGAAGAAGGTGTTGTGCATGACCGAGAAGTTCTTCACCACGCCGTCGCGCAGGCGGTCTTCCGGCACGTGGCCTATGCCCAGCTCGCGGAATTCGCGCGGCAGGCCGTCCGGGTCGGAACGCCGGGCGTAGGGCAGGGGCTTGCCCTGGAAGTCGACCTGGCCCGACGTCGGCAGGCGCATGCCCGACAGGATCTCCATCAGCTCGCTCTGGCCGTTGCCGGACACGCCGGCAATCGCCACGATCTCGCCGGCGCGCAGCGTGAAGTTCAACTTGTTCAGCAGGGTCACGCCGTTGCTGTCGGTCAGCTGCAGCTCGCGCACGTCCAGCACCGGCGCGCCGGGCTTGTAGGCGCCGCGCGGCAGGTTGTTCTCGATCGGGCGGCCTACCATCATGTTGGCCAGTTCCTCTTTCGAAGTCTGCGCCGTCTCCACGGCGCCGACCACGCGGCCGCCGCGCATCACGGTGACGGTGTCGGTGATGTCGAGGATCTCCTGCAGCTTGTGCGTGATCAGGATGATGGTCTTGCCCTGTTCCTTGAACAAGCGCAGGATCTCGAACAGCGACTCGGTCTCCTGCGCGGTCAGCACGGCGGTCGGCTCGTCCAGGATCAGGATGTTGGCGCTGCGGTAGATTTGCTTGAGGATCTCCACGCGCTGCTGCGCGCCCACCGACAGGTCGTGGATGGTGGCCAGCGGATCGACGTCCAGGCGGTAGCGCGCGCAGATCTCGCGCAGCTTGGCCTCCACGCCCGCGCGCTGGCCGGCCAGCTTGAAGCCGCCCTCGGCGCCCAGCATTACATTGTCCAGCACGGTCATGTTCTCGACCAGCATGAAGTGCTGGTGCACCATGCCGATGCCGAGATGGATCGCCTCGTGGCTGCTGTGGATGTTGCGGGCCTGGCCGTCGAGCAGGATCTCCCCGCCGTCGGCGCGGTAATATCCGTACAGGATGCTCATCAGGGTCGATTTGCCGGCGCCGTTCTCGCCCACCAGGCCGTGGATGGCGCCCTTGGCGATGGCGAAGCTGACGTCCGTGTTCGCCTTGACAGCCCCGAAGTGCTTGGAGATGCCGCGAAATTCTACAGCTGGGTGCATAGGATCACTGGATGATGGTTGCTATGACTGAAAAACGCGCCGAACGGGAGTCCCCGCCGGCGCGTTCTCTTTTTAAATCACGTGTTTAGACCGGGCAGCTGTTGCTGGTGCGGTAGTCGATGACCTTGACCTTGCCGTCGATGATGTCCTTGCGCACGCCCAGGACTTTCTTTTCGATTTCCGGGGTGATCAGCTTGCGGTTGTGCTCGTCCAGCGCCCAGTCGACGCCGCCTTCCTTCAGGCCTTTGGCGGTGACGCCGGCCTTCCAGCTGCCGTTCTTCATCTGCGTGAAGGCATCGTAGACGGCGTTGTCGACGCGCTTGACCATCGAGGTCAGCACGCTGCCGGGGTACAGGCTGTTCTGGTTGGAATCAACGCCGATCGACAGCTTGCCTTTTTCCTTGGCGGTCTGCAGCGTGCCCATGCCCGAACCGCCGGCCACGGCGAACACCACGTCCACGCCGCGCTCGAACTGCGAGCGCGCCAGTTCGCCGCCCTTGGCCGGGTCGTTCCAGGCGGCCGAGGTGGTGCCCACCATGTTCTGGAACACTTCCGCCTTCTTCTCGACCGACTTGGCGCCTTGCGCGTAGCCGCAGGCGAAGGTGCGGATCAGCGGAATGTCGATGCCGCCGATGAAGCCCAGCTTTTTCGATTTCGACGCCATGGCCGCAGCCACGCCCACCAGGTAGGAGCCTTCTTCTTCCTTGAACGTCACCGAGTTCACGTTGGCGCCTTGCGCCACGCCGTCGATCAGCACGAAGCGCACTTTCGGGAATTCCTTGGCGACCTTCTGCACCGCCTGCGTCTGGGCGAAGCCGATCGACGCAATCATGTCCATATTCTTGCGCGCCAGGCCGCGCAGCACCTGCTCGGCCTGCGTGTCGCTGCTGGCCTGCACTTCGATGAAGTTGATGTTGGTGTCTTTTTTGAAGCGCGAAGCGCCCTCGAACGCGGACTGGTTGAACGATTTGTCGAACTTACCGCCCGCGTCGTAGACCACAGCCAGCTTCGGGTCAGCGGCGCAGGCGCCTGCTGCCACGAACAAAGCGGCTATGGTCATACTGAATTGTTTGATTTTCATGAGTAGGCTCCTGGAAGTTCGATATTGTATATTTTTTGCGGCCGAAACATCTAATTTGACATGGTTTTTAGAGGAGGCGGCCCCAATCTTGTTCAATTTGCCAGTGCCTGGCTTTGTCGTGCTGATGCAACATGACTTTACATCCGCCAAACGTGTTTCATTGTTGCTTTTTCATTCAAACAGCCAACCGCCGTTGCTAAATCGGCATGCCTGCCATATCACTGTTCCAGGCCCTTCGCCCCTATGGGAACGCCACCGTATACATATTAGTGTGCGGGGCCGTGGCGGCGCAGCGGTCGGATATTTCCTTACTATGCATGAGCCGCGATATGTATGGCAAATACGTTTTTTGTTGCTTATTTATATGGTGAAGATATAAATGAATTACATTGTGTCGTAATTTCCAGTCAAAAGTTTTCATGCTAGGATTCGCGCTTGCGTCGCTTTTTATTTGTAAATTGCAAAGCTTGGCGTGATTTGCAAGACCTGCTGAACAATACTTAATAACGGGTTTCACCCCTATTCGGAGTTACTACATGATGACTAAAAGTACCTACGCGCGCCGTACGCTGATCGCCCTGTCGATCGCCGCCGCCTTCCCGCTGCACGCCATGGCTGCGCCTGAAGCGGCCGCCGAAGGCCAGGCCAGCACCACCGAGCAGTCCACCGTCAAGACCGAAGCCGGGCAGCTGGAGCAAGTGATCGTGACGGCGCAGCGCCGCGCCGAGAACATCAAGGATGTGCCGATGTCGATCGCCACCGTGAAGGGCGACAAGCTGGACGTGCTGACCTCCGGCGGCCAGGACATCCGTTTCCTGTCCGGCCGTTCGCCGTCGCTGAGCGTTGAATCCGACTACGGCCGCACCTTCCCGCGCTTCTACATCCGCGGCCTGGGCAACACCGATTTCGACTTGAACGCCTCCCAGCCGGTGGGCCTGGTGATGGACGACGTGGTGCAGGAAAACCCGATGCTGAAAGGCTTCCCGGTATTCGACGTGGACCAGGTTGAAGTGCTGCGCGGGCCGCAAGGCACGCTGTTCGGCCGCAACTCGCCGGCCGGCGTGATCAAGTTCGACTCCGCCAAGCCGGTCTTCAGGAACGAGGGCTACATCAACGCCGGTTTCGGCAAAGACAGCGTGCGCAACTTCGACGGCGCCTTCAACGTGCCGCTGAGCGACACCGTGGCGGTGCGCTTCTCGGGCCAGACCCAGCACCGCGGCGACCGCGTGCACAACCCGCGTCCGACCAACAGCGGCACCTCCGACTTCGAAGGCTACGACGACCACGCCGCCCGCATCCAGCTGCTGGTCAAACCGACCAAGGACTTCAGCGCCCTGTTCAACGTGCACGCGCGCACCATGAACGGCACCGCGACCCTGTTCCGCGCCAACATCCTGAAGCCGGGCACCAACGAGCTGGTCGACAACTTCGACTACGGCAACTACCCGACCGACGGCGTCAACGAGCAGTGGCTGCGCACCCGTGGCGGCAGCGCGCGCCTGCGCTGGGACTTGCCCGGCGTGACGCTGCACTCGATCACCGGCTATGAAACCCTGAACCTGTACAGCCGCGCCGACGTGGACGGCGGCTACGGCGCCTCCTTCCACCCGCCCATGGGTCCCGGCTTCATCCCGTTCCCGGTTGAAACCGCCGACCTGATGCCGAACCACCGCCAGTTCTCGCAAGAGTTCCGCGCCGAGTCGACCAACGCCGGCCCGCTGCAGTGGATCGCGGGCATGTTCTACTTCAACGAAGACATCCAGATCGATTCGATCAGTTTCGACTCCTTCGCCAAAGGCAATCCGAAGAACCCGTTCTACGCGACCCAGTTCCAGAACGCGGAGTCCTACGCGCTGTTCGGCACCCTGAACTACACCGTGTCGGACAAGTTCAAAGTGCGCGGCGGCGTGCGCTACACCAAGGACAAGAAGGACTTCCTGGCCCAGCGCGTGGAAAACACCGTCGCCAGCCGTCGCCTGGACGCCGATACGTCGAACGTGAGCTGGGACCTGAGCGGTACCTATACGCTGGACAAGGACACCAACGTCTTCGGCCGCGTCGCCACCGGTTACCGCGCGCCGTCCATGCAGGGCCGTTTGTTCGGCCTGGACAGCCTGCCGACCGTCGCCGGCGCCGAAAAGGTGCTGTCGGTTGAAGCCGGCATCAAGGAAGACCTGTTCAACCGCCGTGCCCGTCTGAGCGCGACCGTGTTCCACTACCGCGTGAAAGACAAGCAGCTGACCGCCGGTTCCGGCACCGTCAACCAGAACGTGCTGGTGAACGCGGACAAGGCCATCGGCCAGGGTATCGAATTCGATGCGCAAGCGAACCTGGGTTCGGGCTTCAGCGCCACCATCGGTTCGAGCTACAACGACACCGAGATCAAGGACGCAGGCCTGTTCGTCAAAACATGCGGCGCGCCTTGCAGTGTGACCAATCCGACCAAGGAGCAGAACGGTTCGACCGTCGCCCTGGTCAACGGCAATGACCTGCCGCGTGCGCCGAAGTGGCAGCACAACTTCACGCTGAAATACTCGGTGCCGGTGGCCAACGGCGAGTTCTACGCCTTCACCGACTGGACCTACCGCACCAAGTACAATATGTTCCTGTACGCCGCCAAGGAATACACCGCCAAGCCGCTGACCGAAGGCGGCCTGCGCGTGGGCTACAAGTGGGACCGTTATGAAGTGGCAGCGTATGGCCGCAACATCACCAACCGCATCCAGTCCGTGGCGGCGATCGACTTCGACAACCTGACCGGCATCACCAACGAGCCGCGCACCTACGGCGTGCAGCTCAAAGCGACGTTCTGATTCGTAGTTTGACCTGAAGAAGCCCGCGCATCGTAAGATGTGCGGGCTTTTCTTTTTCGGCTCGTATGGAGATTGGCGTATGCAGACGGCGGTGAGTTTGTGGCCCTTGCTGGGCGTGGCGGTGATCGTGGTGGGCTTCCTGATGCGCGCGCACCCGGTGCTGGTGGTGGTGGCCGCATGCTTCACCACCGGCTTCGCGGCGGCGATGCCGGTCGAGGCGCTGCTGGCGTCCCTCGGCAGGGCGTTCGTGAAGACGCGCAACCTGCCGCTGATCTATCTGCTGCCGCTGGCCGCCATCGGCCTGCTGGAGCGCTACGGCTTGCGCGAGCATGCGCAGGCAGCGATCGCGCGCGTGAAGTCGGCCACGGCGGGACGTATCCTGATCGTCTACCTGACGGTGCGCGAGCTGTCGGCGGCGGGCGGGCTGACCAGTCTCGGCGGCCATCCCAACATGGTGCGGCCGCTGGTGTCGCCGATGGCCGAGGCGGCCGCCGAGCTGCGCCATCCCGGCCTGAGCGAGCGCCTGCGTCACCGCGTGCGCGCCATGGCCGCCGCCACCGACAACGTCGGCCTGTTCTTCGGCGAGGACATCTTCGTCGCTTTCGGCGCCATCGTCTTGATGCAGACCATACTGCGCGGGGAGGGGATAGAAACCAATCCGCTGCACATGGCGATGTGGGGTATCCCGACCGCCATCACTGCCTATGTGATCCACGCCTGGCGTTTGCGCCGCCTGGACCACGAGATCGAGCGCGAGCTGTTGGCTGCTGCGCAGGCTGCGGCACAACGGACCGCCGGCCCGTCCGCGCCAGACCCAGACTCAGACCCAGACCCAGACCCAGAGGCAGAAGCCGGGGCAGGGCCGCGCGACACGCCGTCCTTGCCGGTCGGCGATGGCACAGGCAGTGGCGGGCCGCCGCCGGGTCCTGCGCCGCTGCCGCCGGGAGGCCAGCCATGATCCTCAAGCTCGACTATTTTTACCTGCTGCTGGGCGCGGTGCTGGCGTTGATCGCCTTGCTCACGCTGGCCGACCGCAGCAATCCGCGCCGCCACACGACCGCGCTGTTCTGGGCCTTGTACGCCACCGTCTACCTGGGAGGCGAAGCGCTGCCGGAAGCGGCGGCGGGCGCCATGATGATCGCCATGGCGCTGCTGGCAGGTTTTGGCGGCGTGCGCATGGGCGCGCCGAAAAGCCTGCCCGAGTCCGAACGCCGCAGCAGTGCACAGCGCCTCGGCCACAAGCTGTTCGTGCCGGCGCTGGTGATCCCCGCCGTCACCATGACCTGCGCCACCCTGCTCAAGGACGTCAAGTTCAACGGGCTGTTCCTGTTCGACCAGAAGCACCTGACGCTGGCCGCGCTGGGTTGCGCCTCGGTGATCGCGGTGGCCGTCGCCTGCATCATGCTGCGCGCTACGCCGCTGCAGGCCGCGCGCGAGCAGCGCCGCCTGGTCGACGCCATGGGTTGGGCCATCGTGCTGCCGCATATGCTGGCCGTGCTGGGATTGCTGTTCACGGAAGCGGGCGTCGGCAAGGCGGTGGCGCACGTCAGCACCTCCTATATCAATATGGACTGGAAGCTGGCCGCGGTGGCGGTGTACTGCGGCGGCATGGCGCTGTTCACCATCGTCATGGGCAACGGCTTCGCCGCCTTCCCTGTGATGGCGGGCGGAATCGGCATTCCGGTGCTGGTCGGCGTCTACCACGCCAACCCGGCGCTGATGGCCGCCATCGGCATGTTCAGCGGCTACTGCGGCACCTTGATGACGCCGATGGCCGCCAACTTCAACATCGTTCCCGCCGCGCTGCTCGACCTGCCCGACAAGCACGCGGTCATCAAAGCCCAGATCCCGACCGCGCTGCCGCTGCTGGGAGCGAATATACTGCTGCTGTACTTCCTGATGGATTATTGAGGAGGCAAGATGAGCAAAAAGATTGTGCTGCTTACCGGCTTTGAACCGTTCAACGAGGAGAGCATCAATCCCGCCTGGGAGGCGGTGCGCGCGCTCGAAGGCTGGAGCGGGGACGGTTTCGAGGTCGAAGTGCGGCAGTTGCCGTGCGTGTTCGGCGAGGCGAACGACATGCTGACAATCGCCGTCGAAGCGCTCAACCCCAGCATCGTCATCGCGGTGGGGCAGGCTGGCGGCAGATGTGACCTGTCGGTGGAGCGCATCGCCATCAACATCGACGATGCGCCTATCAAGGACAATCGCCAGCGGCAGCTGGTGGACCAGCCGATCGCGGCGGACGGCCCGGCCGCCTATTTTTCGACGCTGCCGATCAAGGCCATTGTGCGCGAGCTGCGCGACGCAGGGTTGCCCGCGTCAGTGTCGCAGACGGCGGGCACCTTCGTGTGCAACCACGTGTTCTACGGCCTGATGCACCTGGCCGCCGCACGGCTGGCCGAAGGCGGCCACGCCCCGCTGCGGGCCGGCTTCATCCACATCCCCTATTTGCCGCAGCAAGCGGCCGCCCACCCCGGCGCCGCCAGCATGTCCCTGGCCGACATGACCGAAGGCCTGCGCATCGCAGTCCGCACCGCGCTCGCGGTCGACATCGACCTGCGCGAGCTCGGCGGCGCGACTCATTAGCTTTGCGCCGCCGTAAAGCATGCTTGGCGGGTTACGCGGGCGAAGCCCGCTAAGCCGCCCTACAGTGCGCGTAGCGCGTCAGGTGGCGGGTTTGATGATGTTGAGGAAGGCGCGCACGACGGGGGCGTCGTCCAGCGTGGTGTAGGTGATGTATAAATTCGCCGACGGCGGATTGGTGCGGATCGGCACGAAGACGACGCCGGGCCAGCCGATGCGGCTCGTCGTTTCCGGCAGCAGCGCGACGCCCAGGCCCGCGCCCACCATGGCCAGCAGGGTTTGCGGCTCGGACGCTTCCTGGAATATCGTCGGCTGGAAGCCGGCCCTCACGCAGCACTGGATCAGGTAGCGCGGGAAGGCGGACTTGTCGAGCGCCAGGGTCAGCATCGGCTCGCTGGCGATGTCGGTCAGCTCGATCGCGTCCTGCTTGGCCAGCGGGTGGTGCTCGTTCAGGGCCACGCACACGTTCTCGCGGAAGCACAGCTCCTGCCGCAGGTTGTCGTTCTTCAGGTCGTCGTCGTTGAGCCTGGGCTCGCGCCAGAAGCCGACGTCGATCTGCTTGGCGCGCAGCGCGTCGTATTGCACCGTCGGGCCGAACTCGTGGATGGTCCACGTCACGCGCGGGAACTTGCTCTGGAATTCTTCCAGCAGCGACGGGATCGGCCCCCACATCGCCGAGCCGACGATGCCCACTCGCAGCCGCCCCACTTCGCCGCGGTCGATCTGGCGGATGGTGTCGATGGTCATGCGCATCTTGGCCAGCAGATCGGACGCTTCGGACATCAGCGCCTTGCCCGCCACCGTCAGCTCGAAGGTGCGCGTGGTGCGCGCGAACAGGCGCACGCCCAATTCGCTTTCGAGCTTCATGATCTGCTGGCTCAGCGGCGGCTGCGAGATGTGCAGCCGCTCGGCGGCGCGGCTGAAACTCTTTTCTTCTGCGACGGCGAGGAAGTACTTTAGTTGTTTCAGGTCGATGGACATGGCGAGACTCGTTAGTTGCGTCGTCCCCGTGCAAACGGGGATCCAGAGGCAGCGTGGATTCCCGCCTGCGCGGGAATGACCTCCTAGGTTACCGGGTGTTCGATCAGGGCGCGCGCGAGCTCGGCGCCCACCCGCGCGTTGTTCTTCACCAGCGCGATATTGGTCGCCAGGCTGCGCCCTTCGGTAAGCTGCTTGATGCGCGCCAGCAGGAAGGGCGTGACCTGCTTGCCCGCCACGCCGCCGCGCGCCGCTTCGTCCAGCGCCTGCGCGGTGATGGCGTCGATCTCGGCCTTCGGCATCGCCTCGGCTTCGGGCACCGGCGCGCTGATCACCACGCCGCCTTTGAGCCCGAGCTTCCATTTGGTGTTGATGAAGGACGCCTGCTCGGCCGGCGTGTCGAGCTGGAAGTCGGCGTTGAAGCCGCTCTCGCGCGTGAAGAAGGCGGGGAAGCCTGCCTGGCCCACGCTCACCACCGGCACGCCGTGCGTCTCCAGGTATTCGAGCGTGAGGCCGATGTCGAGGATGGATTTCACGCCCGCGCACACCACGGCCACCGGGGTCTGTGCCAGCTCCTGCAGGTCGGCCGAGATGTCGAAGCTGGTCTCCGCGCCGCGGTGCACGCCGCCGATGCCGCCGGTGACGAACACGTGGATGCCCGCCAGTTCTGCGCAGATCATGGTCGCCGCCACGGTGGTCGCGCCCAGCTTCCCTTGCGACAGCACATAGGGCAGGTCGCGCCGGCTGACCTTCATGGCGTCCGGCGAATTGCCCAGCAATTCGAGCTGTTCCGGCGACAGGCCGATGCAGATCTTGCCACCCATGATGGCGATGGTGGCCGGCACGGCGCCGGCGTCGCGGATGATCTGTTCGACATCCCTGGCAGTCTGCACATTCTGCGGGTAGGGCATGCCGTGCGAGATGATGGTCGATTCCAGCGCGACGATGGGTTTGCCGGCGGCGCGCGCGTTGGCCACTTCGGCCGAGTAGGAGAGGAATTGGTGCATGCTTGTGTCCTGTTCTTGGTTCCGGTTCAGTCCTGCGGCAGGTGCAGGGGGTGGAATTCGCTGATCTCTTCGAGGATGTCGGCGGCCAGCAGCGGGGAAACGGTGTCCGGGCTTTCCAAGGTCATGGCAGCGACCTTCAGGCCGCGCCGGCAGGCTAGCGTCAGGTCGTTGTTGCCCTGGTAGATGGACCAGCATACCCCGGCCGCGAAGGCGTCGCCGGCGCCGGTGACATCGACCACGTCCACTTTCGGCGCCGGCAGCCAGGTCAGGCCCGCTTCGCCGGCCAGCGTGTAGCTGGTGTGGTAGACGCCTTCGCCGCCGCAGGTGATGATGATGTCTTGCGCGCCTTGCGCCTGCACTTCGCGGCAGCCGGCCGCCAGTTCGGCGTCCCCGGCGAGCTTGCGGCCGACGCGGGTCTCCAGTTCGCCGCGGTTCAGCACCAGCAGGCGCAGGCCGTGCAGGTCCTGCGGCAGGCGCGCCATCTTGGGCTGCGACACGGCGACGATGACCAGGGCCACCGCGTCGCGCCGCGCGTCCTGCAGCAGCGTGGCCACGGTGTCCTGCGGCAGGTTCAGGTCGGCCACCACCATGGCGGCGGAACTGCGCTGCGGCGCGCGGCTGGCCAGGAATTCGGGTGTCATCTTGTCGTACAGGGCCATGTCAGCCAGGGCCAGCACCATCTCGCCGCGCTCGTCCAGCACGGCGGTGTAGGTGCCGCTGTAGGTGTCGTTCAGGCGCAGGCTGCCGCGCGTGTCGATGCCGGCGCTTTCGGCGCGCGATTGCAGCGCGCTGCCGGCCGGGTCGTCGCCGACTGCCGTCAGCAGCGCGGCGGGCAGCCCCAGGCGGGCCAGGTTTTCGGCAATGTTGCGCGCCACGCCGCCGTGCACCTCCTCGGCGTAGGCGGGGTTGGAGGTGCCCATTTGCAGCGTTTCCAGCGTGCGCAGCTTGCGGTCCAGGTTGGCAGCGCCTATACAGAGTACAGGGCGCTTGTCCGGCAGCACGTAGGCGCGGCCCAGCAGGCGGCGCTCGCGGATCAGGCTGGCGATGTGGCCGGCCACGGCCGAGCGCGACAGCCGCAGCTCGACTGCCAGGTCTTGCTGCGAGACGAAGGGGTTGGCGCGGATCAGTTCGTATAACTGCTCTTTTTTGGAAGTGTCCGTCACGGGCGGTAGTCCTGTAAACATTTGTCCCTTATCGTAAACATTTGTCCGAACACTGTCAAACCCTGCTTTTAAATTGAGCACACCCCGTAATTTATACGACTTTCATATAAATGGCGAAGAAAAATGGTATTTGCCATACATATAGACGCTCAGGCATCATGTTGTCTGGCTATTCGTTGGCTATTCGCACGTCATCAAAGCATGTAGTTCCAGTCGCAAGCCGACCGCATCGCCCCGTCCCGCAGCCCGAATCTCATAGTGAATTATTTTAAAATCGAGGATAACCATGTCTAGCAATTCTCCGTTCCAGGCCGCCGCCATCGTCCGTTCCCGCATGCCGGCGAACTTCCAGCCGCGCCTCGCCATGATCCTGGGCTCGGGCCTGGGCGTGCTGGCGGAGCAGATGACGGATGCGGTCACGATAGGCTTCGACGAATTGCCGGGCTTCCCCATCTCCACCGTGCACGGCCACGCCGGCGCGATGGTGCTGGGCACGCTGGCGGGCGTGCAGGTGGTGTGCCTGAAGGGCCGCGGCCATTTTTACGAGGGCTATGGCCTGGGCGTGATGACGTCCGCCGTGCGCACGCTGAAGCTGCTGGGCGTGGACTTCCTGTTTGTCACCAACGCGGCCGGTTCGCTGCGTCCTGAAGTCGACGCGGGTGCCCTGGTGGCCCTGACCGACCATATCAACTTCCTGCCCGGCACGCCGATGATAGGACCGAACGACGAGCGCTTCGGCCCGCGCTTCTTCAGCATGGCCAACGCCTACGACGCTGAACTGCGCAATCTGCTGAAGAGCACCGCGGCCGACAAGGGCATCACCTTGCACGACGGCGTCTACATCGCTTACTCCGGCCCGAACTTCGAGACCCCGGCCGAGATCCGCGCCTTCAAGACGCTGGGCGCGGACGTGGTGGGCATGTCGGTGGTGCCGGAAGTGGTGCCTGCGCGCCATTGCGGCCTGAAGGTGGTGGGCGTGTCCGTCATCACCAATCTGGCCGAAGGCCTGTCGCCGTTCCCGCTGTCGCACGAGCAGACCCTGAAATACGCCGCCATCGGCGCGGAAAGCCTGATCAAGCTGATACTGGGCTTCCTGGAAAACGTGGCGAAAACGCCAAAGGCGTAAAGCGGTTGTAAATTAAAGGGCGGCTCGACCGCCCTTGATCATTAATCGGCCTACACTATCTTTTTTGAGCGAGAGAGAGACAGATCATGTCACGCGCATTCATCCTCCTGCTGGATTCCTTCGGCCTGGGTGCCACTCCGGATGCCGGCAAATACGGCGACAGCGCCGCCAACACCTTCGGCCACATCGCTGAATGGGCGGCCCGGGAAGGCAAGCCGATGTCGCTGCCGAACATGGAAAAACTGGGCCTGGCCGCCGCCGCGCACAAGGCCTGCGGCCAGTGGGCCGAAGGCTTCGCGCTGCGCGACGGCTTCACCGCCGCCTACGGCGCGGCCCGCGAGCAGTCGACCGGCAAGGATACGCAGAGCGGCCACTGGGAAATCGCCGGCGTGCCGGTGCTGTTCGACTGGGGCTACTTCCCGAAAACCGTGCCCTCGTTCCCGCAGGAGCTGACCGACAAGCTGCAGCAACTGACCGGCGTGCCCGGCTTCCTGGGCAACTGCCACGCGTCCGGCACCACCATCATCAACGAGCTGGGCGACGAACATGTCGCCAGCGGCAAGCCTATCCTCTACACCTCGGCCGACTCGGTGCTGCAGATCGCCTGCCACGAAGAGCACTTCGGCCTGGAGCGCCTGTACGACATGTGCGAGAAGGCCTATGAGCTGGTCAAGCCGTACAACATCGGCCGCATCATCGCGCGCCCGTTCACCGGCGCCGATGGCGATTACAAGCGCACCTCGAACCGCCACGACTACGCCATTCCGCCGCACGCGCCGACCCTGCTGGACCATGTGCACGACGAGGGCGGCGAAGTGATCGCCCTCGGCAAGATCAGCGACATCTACGCCGCCAAGGGCGTGAGCCGCGTGGTCAAGGGCGTCGACAACATGGCCCTGTTCGACGCGCTGCTGAAAGTGCAGGACGAGGCGGGCGACAAGTCGCTGACCTTCGTGAACTTCGTCGACTTCGACCAGGCCTTCGGCCACCGCCGCGACGTGGCGGGCTACTCGAACGCGCTGCACGAAATGGACGAGCGCCTGCCCGAGTTCCTGGCCAGGCTGAAAGACGGCGACCTGTGCGTAATCACCGCCGACCATGGCTGCGATCCCACTTCGCCCGGCTCGGACCACACCCGCGAACATATCCCGATGATCTTCTTCGGCCCGGGCGTGCAAGGGCGTTCGCTCGGCATCTCGGAAACCTTCTCCGACATCGGCCAGACGCTGGCCCACCACCTGGGCGTGAAACCACTTTCCAACGGAAGCAACCTCTTATGACCATCCCGCACGACTTCAAGCGCACCGAGGCCATGGCCCTCGACCTGAGCTGGCTGAACCACATCCACGTGAACAAGGCTGCGGCCGACCGCCGCGCCGCCTCGCTGGCGAACCGCCGCTCGGTGAAGAAGGAATACCAGGCCGCCTGGCTGGTCAAGGCCATCGGCCTGATCGACCTGACCACGCTGTCCGGCGACGACACGCCGGGCCGCGTCGAGCGCCTGTGCATGAAGGCCATGCGTCCGCTGCGTACCGATCTGGTGGAAGCGCTGGGGATACAGGAGCTGAACGTGATGACCGGCGCCGTGTGCGTGTACCACGAGATGATCAAGCCCGCTGCCGGCGTGCTGAAGGGCCGCCTGCCCATCGCCGCCGTATCGACCGGCTTCCCGGCCGGATTGACCAGCATGGAAACCAAGGTGCGCGAGATTGAACTGAGCGTGGCCGCCGGCGCCACGGAGATCGACATCGTCATCACCCGCCAGCACGTCCTGACGGGCAACTGGCAGGCGCTGTACGACGAAATGCTGGCTTACCGCAAAGCCTGCGGCGAAGCGCACGTGAAAGCCATCCTCGCCACCGGCGACCTGGTGACGCTGGAAAACGTGGCCAAGGCATCGTGGGTATGCATGATGGCGGGCGCGGACTTCATCAAGACCTCGACCGGCAAGGAAGGCGTCAACGCCACCATCCCGGTATCGCTGGTGATGGTGCGCGCGATCCGCGAGTTCTACGAGCAGACCGGCTTCAAGATCGGCTACAAGCCGGCCGGCGGCGTGGGCACCGCGAAGGGCGCCTTGCAGTACATGACCGTGATGAAAGAAGAGCTGGGCAACGACTGGCTGGAGCCGCACCTGTTCCGCATCGGCGCATCGAGCCTGCTGACCGACATCGAGCGCCAGCTCGAGCACTACGTCACCGGCAACTACTCCGCTGCCCATCGTCATGCCCAACCCTGACGCGCAACCTTAAGAAGACACCGATATGCCAACTATCAACGAGATCCTCAATACCATGGAATACGGCCCGGCACCAGAAAGCCAGAAGGAAGCGCTAGCGTGGCTGGACCAGAAGGGCCGCCAGTTCGGCCTGTTCATCGATAACGCCTGGAGCGACGCCGCAACGGGTGAGGCGCTGTTCGCGTCCAACAATCCCGCCGATGGCAAAGAGCTGGCCAAGCTGACGCAAGCGAGCGGCGCCGACGTCGACCGCGCCGTGGACGCGGCGCGCCGCGCGCAGCCGGGCTGGCAAGGCCTGGGCGGCCATGGCCGCGCCAAGATCCTGTACTCGATCGCGCGCCTGATGCAAAAGCACGCGCGCCTGTTCGCCGTGCTGGAGACGCTGGACAACGGCAAGACCATACGCGAAACCCGCGACGCCGACCTGCCGCTGGTGGCGCGCCACTTCTACTATCACGCAGGCTGGGCCCAGCTGCAGGACGAGGAATTCGCCAACCACCGCCCGGTGGGCGTGGTCGGCCAGATCGTGCCATGGAATTTCCCGCTGCTGATGCTGGCGTGGAAAATCGCCCCCGCGCTGGCGGCCGGCAATACCGTCGTGTTCAAGCCCGCCGAATTCACCTCGCTGACCGCGATGCTGTTCGCCGACATCTGCGTGCAGGCCGGCGTGCCTGCCGGCGTGGTCAACATCGTGACTGGCGACGGCCGCGTCGGCGAAGCCATCGTCAACCACGCGGGCATCGACAAGCTGGCCTTCACCGGCTCGACCGAAGTGGGCCGCTTGATACGCCAGGCCACCGCCGGCAGCGGCAAGAAGCTGTCGCTGGAGCTGGGCGGCAAGTCGCCCTTCATCGTCTTCGAAGACGCGGACCTGGACGCCGCTGTCGAAGGCCTGGTCGATTCGATCTGGTTCAACCAGGGCCAGGTCTGCTGCGCCGGTTCGCGCCTGCTGGTGCAGGAATCGGTCGAAGAGCGTTTCCTGGCCAAGCTGCGCGTGCGCATGGACAATCTGCGCCTCGGTTCGCCGCTCGACAAGTCGATGGACATCGGCGCCCTGGTCGATCCGGTGCAGCGGCAGCGCATCGCAGGCCTGGTGGAATCGGCCCGCGCCGAAGGCTGCACCGTGTACCAGCCGGCCGGCTGCGCACTGCCTGCCGACGGCTCGTGGTTCCCGCCGACCCTGATCACCGGCGCATCGACGTCGGCCGCCGTGGCGCAGGCCGAGATCTTCGGCCCCGTGCTGGTGGCGATGAGCTTCCGCACCCCCCCTGAAGCGGTCCAGCTGGCCAACAACACCGTGTACGGCCTGGCCTCCTGCGTCTGGACTGAGAACATCTCGCTGGCGCTGGACGTGGCGCCGCAGATCAAGGCCGGCGTGGTCTGGATCAACACCGCCAACCAGTTCGACGCCGCTTGCGGCTTCGGCGGCTACCGTGAATCCGGCTACGGCCGTGAGGGCGGCCGCGAAGGCATGTACGAATACCTGGTGCCCGTGTCGGAAGACGCGCGCCCGGCGGCGCCCGTGCTGGCAGCGTCCGCGAAAGCCAAGGCAGCGGCCGCCACCGCCGACGCCTTCGCCATCGACCGCACCGCCAAGCTGTACATCGGCGGCAAGCAGGCCCGCCCCGACGGCGCCTACAGCCGCGCCATCCACGGCGCCGACGGCAAGTTGATCGGCGAAGTCGGCGAAGGCAACCGCAAGGACATCCGCAATGCGGTGGAAGCCGCGCACAAGGCCACCGGCTGGACCAAGGCCACCGCGCATAACCGCGCGCAAGTGCTGTTCTACATCGCTGAAAACCTGGCCGCGCGCGGCGAGGAATTCGCCGCCCGCATCGGCGCGATGACCGGCGCCAAGAATCCCGAGAAGGAAGTGCAGGCGGCCATCGAGCGCCTGTTCTACTGGGCGGCGTGGGCCGACAAGTACGACGGCCTGGCGCACCAGCCGCCCATGCACGGCATCACCGTGGCGCTGAACGAAGCGGTCGGCGTGATCGGCATCGTGGCGCCGAACGAGTCGCCGCTGCTGGGCTTTGTCTCGCTGGTGGCGCCCGCCATTGCCGTCGGCAACCGCGTGGTGGCGGTGCCCTCGGAAGCGCATCCGCTGTCGGCCACCGATCTGTACCAGGTGTTCGACACGTCCGACCTGCCGGGCGGCGTGGTCAACATCGTCACCGGTTCGGCCGATGAACTGGCGCGCACGCTGGCGTCGCACTCCGACGTCGACGCCGTGTGGCGCCATGACGGTTCGGCCGAAGGCTGCGCCGAAGTGGAGCGCCTGTCGGCCGCGTCGCTGAAGCGCACCTGGACCGGTGGCGCCAAGGGCCGCGACTGGTACAGCACCGCGCAAGCGGGCGGCCGCGCGGTATTGGCGCACGCATCGCAGGTGAAGAACATCTGGATTCCTTACGGCGTCTAAGAGCTGGCGGATTACAACGCGTTGCGTCTAACCCGCCCTGCGCAATTCCACGCCGTCGTAGGGCGGGTTAGCACAGCGTAACCCGCCAAAGGGGCCGCAGACCAATACCTTGGCCTGCGGCCCAAATACCTTACAAGACAAGAGAAAAAACCATGTTCCTCACCCAAGAGATCATCCGTAAAAAACGCGACAAGGGCGCGCTGAGCGCCGAAGAAATCCAGTTCTTCGTGCGCGGCATTACCGACGGCAGCGTCAGCGAAGGGCAGATCGCCGCGCTGGCCATGGCCGTCTTCTTCAACGATATGAATATGGACGAACGCGTGGCCTTCACCCTGGCCATGCGCGACTCCGGCCAGGTGCTGGAATGGAAATCGCTGAACCTGCCGGGTCCGGTGATGGACAAGCACTCCACCGGCGGCGTGGGCGACGTGGTCTCGCTGATGCTCGGACCGATGATCGCTGCCTGCGGCGGTTATGTGCCGATGATTTCCGGCCGCGGCCTGGGCCACACCGGCGGCACCCTGGACAAGTTCGATTCCATCCCCGGCTACTCCACCGTGCCGGACAACGACAAGTTCCGCCAGGTGGTGCGTGACGTGGGCGTGGCCATCATTGGCCAGACCGCCTCGCTGGCGCCTTCCGACAAGCGCTTCTACTCGATCCGCGACGTCACCGCGACCGTGGAATCGGTGGCCATGATCACCGGCTCCATCCTGTCGAAAAAACTGTCGGCGGGCCTGGACGTGCTGGCGATGGACGTGAAAGTGGGCTCCGGCGCCTTCATGCCGAGCTACGAAAAATCGGTCGACCTGGCCGAGAGCATCGTCACCGTCGGCAACGGCGCCGGCACGCTGACCTCCGCGCTGCTGACCGACATGAACGAGTCGCTGTCGCCATGGGCCGGCAACGCGGTCGAAGTGCGCGGCGCGATCGACTACCTGACCGGCAAGCGCCGTCCGGCGCGCCTGCACGAAGTGACGATGGCGCTGTGCGCCGAGATGCTGGTGCTGGGCAAGCTGGCCGCCACCGAAACCGAAGCGCGCGCCAAGCTGCAGCACGCCCTGGATTCCGGCGAAGCCGCCGAGCGCTTCGCGCGCATGGTGACCGCGCTGGGCGGCCCGTCCGACCTGATGGACAATATGGACAAGCACCTGGAGCAGGCGCCGGTGATCGTCGACGTGCCGGCGCTGTCGTCCGGCTTCGCCTCGAAGACCGTGTGCCGCGACATCGGCCTGGCCGTGGTGGCGCTGGGCGGCGGCCGCCGCCTGCCAACCGACAAGATCGACTTCGCCGTCGGCCTGACCGACCTGATCGAACTGGGGCAGCCGGTGCAAGCCGGCCAGCCGCTGGCCAAGGTGCACGCGCGCAGTGTAGCGGCGGCGCAAGCGGCCGTGGCGCAGATCCAGGCCGCCTACACGATCGCCGACACCGCGCCCCCCGTCAACCCTGTCATCTACCGTACCATCAGGCCATGAAGGGGCTAGCGCCGCGGAATTGTCATTCCCGCGCACGCGGGAATCCCATTTCGCGGCGCCGCCCAAGCAGCATGGTTCCCCGCTTGCGCGGGGACGACAGACATCTCCGAGGACCGCATATGACTAACTTAGAACTCATCGCCGAAGCCGCGCAAGCGCGCCTGAAGGCCTACACGCCGTACTCGAACTTCAAGGTCGGCGCGGCGCTGCTGTGCAACGACGGCACCATCTTCCACGGCTGTAACGTGGAGAACGCTTCCTACGGCCTGTGCAACTGCGCCGAGCGCACCGCCTTCTTCAGCGCCTTCGCGCACGGCTACATGCCGGGCGACTTCGACAAGCTGGCCGTGATCGGCGAGACCGACGGTCCCATCGCCCCTTGCGGCGCCTGCCGCCAGGTGATCCTGGAACTGGGCGGAAACGCGCTGCCTGTCGTGCTGGCCAACCTGAAGGGCGACATCTGCGAAACCACCGCGGCGGCGCAACTGCCGAACGCCTTCGGCGGCGCGGACCTGAAGAAGAAGTAAACATCTTGAAGAAGGTTATCGACGTACAGGCAGCGGTCGCCGTCGCGGCGGCCGAGGCCATCGTGGCAAAAACGCAGGGCACTTTCGGTGTCGGCGGCGCCATGCTGGATCAATTCGGCACGGTGCTGAAGTCGCTGCACAACAACGTCATCCGCCAGGGCCTGGTGTTCGACCCTACCGCGCACGGCGAGCGCCAGTTGATCGACTGGTACTACGCCGAGCGCGCCAAGGGGACGCCGCTGCCCGAGCCGCAGGACATCACCATCGTCACCTCGCTCGACCCGTGCTGCATGTGCACCGGCGCCATCCTGGCCGGCGGCTTCAGCGTCATGGTGGCGGCCACCGACGCCAACGCGGGCATCAACTACGACAGCAGCGCCAGCTTCGACGCGCTGCCGGAAGGCCTGCGCCCGCAGGCCCAAGCCAGTTTCGCCTATCCGGCCGTGCTGGGCGATTCGCAGTATGCGCGCGCCGCGCACGGCATGGCGCCCAAGTCTTTCTTCATCGGCAAGACCATCGGCGAGCCGACGCAGGCCTTGTGCTCGCTCGTGTTCGAAGCCACCGCCAAGGGCGCAATGGCGCTGTTCGATTCCGATCCGCCGCGCTCGCGCTTGAAGGATCCGGCCACGCTGTCGGTCAAGCACGCCATTGTGTGTGCGCTGAAGAAGGTGTACCCGGAGGCCCTGACGGTGCGCTGCCAGCCTCAGAAGCCGGACGTGCAACTGGTGCCCGCGCTGCAGACGGCGATGGCGCGCGACAAGGTGATGGGAGGGAAGGGCGACGCGGTGGCGCTGCTGGACTCGTTCGGCAACCTGCTGCTGTGCATGCCGGGACGGCGCAACAAGTCCGACATCCGCACGGCTTTCATGGAGTGCACGCGCGCGTATGCGCAACTGCGCTACAAGCTGATGGAGCACGCCACGCCGGAACAGCGCGAGGAAATCCGCCAGTACCTGGGGCATCCGAAAGACGGCACCTTTGTGTTCGCCAACGGGCCGGACGACGGCGCGCTCAGTTTCATGGAGCTGGGCGCCTACGGTTCGACGATGGAAGGCGAACTGCCGGCGTCGAATCCGGCGCAGTTCCAGTATGTGCTGCCGGCGCTGCCGCAGCGGGAGCTGGAGCACATCTGCGCATCGATGCCGCCGTTGTACCGGCATTTGATACGCATACGGCCGGTGCAGGTGGCCGACGCGGCATTGATCGCGGCGCTGTCGTAGCCGCTGTCGTCCTCGCGAATGCGGGGACCCATGCGCTGTGTACTTGTTGGCGGCCTATGGGTTCCTGCGGCGGCAGCTAGGCGACAGGCGCCAGCATGTTCGCGTCGCGCGCGAGCTGCCAAACGCCGCTGTCGTTCCTGCGCAGGATGGACAGCGTGTGCCCAGCGCGGCGCATGCCCTGGCCGCCGTCGGCCAGCGGCACGACGCGCACTTCCAGCGTGGTGCGGCACCAAGCCATGTCGCCGCGCACTTCCACTTCGTCCACCGTGCTGTCGGACTCGATGCGGTGCGTGGCCAGGATGGCGCGCAGGCCGGCGGCGAAACCGTCGCGGCCGTGCATGGGCGGCTGGCCGGCCACCAGGAACACCACGTCCGGCGTCATCAAGGTCAGCAACCTGTCGACGTCGCCTTCACGCGTCGCTTCCAGCCAGGTGGCGATCAGGCGCCGGATTGCCGTCTCATCGTTCATCGCGTGTTCCAGGGGTCGTAAGTGCCCACGCTCCACAACTGCCCCTCGGGGTCGCGGCAGGTGAAGCCGCGTCCGCCATACTCCTCGTCCTGCAGCGGCATGATAATGGGCGCACCGGCATCGACCGCGCGCGCATGCACCTGGTCCGCATCGTTGACGATCAGGTAGCAGCTTTGCGTGACCTTCATGCCGGTGTCGGACGGCTGCGTCATCAGCTTGCCGAACTCGGTGTCGAAGATCGAACTGAGCATGATCATGCCGTTGCCGTACGAGAGCTGGGCGTGCGCGATGCTGCCATCCTCGTTGGGAACAACCAGTGATCTCTCGAAACCTAAAGTGCGGCAAAGCCAGTCGATTGCAGCGGGCGCGTCGCGGTAGCGCAGGCAGGGCGTGATGGTGGCGCGGGTGTTCTTCGGTATGCTGGACATGCTGCTCCCCCTTTGTGGTGTGGTAGCGTTCGATCTCTGTTTATGCGTCGAGTTCAAACAATATAGTCCAGCGGGGAGGGCGGAGCAAGCTGTTGCAGTGCGGGAGGCCAGTGTTCATGCGGCGGAGCCGGCCCGTACAAAGCTGAAAATATCGTCGTCCGGTTCTTTGGCATAGGTCGGCCTGTCAACGCCGGCAATGGGCATCCATTCTGCCTTTGCCACTTTCGGATGGACTTGGTTTTGCCGTCTTGATCAGAGCTTGTGCCAGCGCAAATCGGCGTCTGGCTGGCCGTGAATAATAGGTGTTCTTGCGCGGAAACACACTATCAAAGACCGGAGTTGCAGCCATGAGCATGAATGACCACGCTAAGCTCTATCAGCAAAAACTGGGCTACAACCGGAATATGGGCCCCTACCAATCGCTGTCTTTGCCGTGGTGGGTGCGTACGCCGCAGGAGGTTTATGGCCCGCGCCACGGCTGCGAACTGGAACCGTTGATCTGCGGCGAGCATGTGTTTCGCCGGCTTGAACAGGACATTCGCGACGCCAGACGCTGCATCGACATCATCAGTTGGGGTTTCGATCCTGGCATGGTGCTGGTACGCGGCGCCGCCGCCCAGGCCGGACAGCGCGTGGGAGACTTATTGCAGGAGATTGCAAGCCGCGAGCATCATCCGGTGAAGGTTCGTATTGTGGTTTGGCATGACGATGTCGTGGCACAGCTATTGATGAAGAACGTACCTGGTTATTACGGTTTGCAGTTTCCGGCGATTGGATGTTGTCGGACCGGCTACTACAGCGAAGACCATCAGTACTACAACGCTGAATGGTTTGACAAGGCGTGCTCCAACGGCTTGACCAATATCGAGTTCCGGGTCCGAAAAGTGCCGGTGAGTTTTCTCAGGCAATCGCTGTCCGGCGAAGCTTCCCCGGGTAGTGCGGCCGCTTTCGCTGGCAAGGTCTACGCCACCCACCACCAAAAGATGATACTGATCGATTACGTGGACCCTCCGAAAGCCGTTGGCTATGTGATGGGGCACAACTTCGTCACCGATTTCTGGGACACCGAGGCGCACTTGTTCCGCGATCCGCGCCGCGAGCGCTTCCATAAAGCAGATCCGTCGAAAGCATGGAGGCAGGGGCCGAACATCGCATCCAGCACGGGCGCCTACGTTCCCGGCTACCAGCCGACAGGCGACGAGATCGATCGAAAGCAGCGCGCAGTGCAGGCTTACCTGGACAGGGACAGTTGGGTTGCGAAGCCTTATCAGGATGTGTCGTGCCGGTTGCGCGGGCCGGTGCTGTGGGATCTGAATCACAATTTCTGCCAGGCGTGGACGGAGTCGGAGCGGCCCGAGTCGTTGCTGGCTGAACTGGCGCCATTGGTCGCACCGGGAGTGACGTTGGCGCAGACGATTTCCCAGGCAGTCGTGCAGCGGATCGCTGCCAGGCCGGAACCGGATTTTTTCCAGGGGCGCAGTACGATGCCAGCGTCCTTGTTCAAGCTGGCGCGTGGGCAGCACAGCGTTCAACTGCTGCGCACACAGCCATTGCATGGCGAAAAGACGATCAAGGAATGCTACGCCAACCTGACGCGGCAGATGCAGCACTACATCTTCATCCAGAACCAATACATCCAGTACGAACCTTGGGCGGAGCACCTGAAGGAATGCGTGCAGCGGCTGCGCGACGCCGGGTATTTGAAGCCGATATACGTCTTCATCCTGACCTCGACGCCCGAGAGCGACGGTATGGACCAGCCGACTTATGACGTGGCCAGCAAAGTGGGGCAGAGCGAGACGATGGTGGTCGAACACAACGAAGCCTTGGAGCGTGCGAAGAAGGGCAAAGCGGCGAGGCCAGCCGCGCCGGAGGAATTAGCCAAATCGGGCATCAATGTTGTCATGGGGTCCCTTTGGACCTGTGCCCGACCACCTAAGGTCGGGGGGCTCGGGGCTGACGAGTACGAAGAAATATACATCCACGCCAAAGTGGCCATCGTCGACGACGCAGCCTTCACTATGGGTTCGGCGAACCTCAATCTTCGCAGCATGGCGCTGGACAGCGAACTCAATGTGCTGAGCGAGGCCATGGATGTCGCATACAAGTTGCGCTGCGATCTGTTTCGTCAATGTACTGGCCAGACTGGCCCCGAGCAATTCTCAAATATGGCCTTAACTTTCAAGTCTTGGCAGGACACCATGCAGGAAAATTCCAGCAGAAAGTCGCAGGGTAAGGTGTTGGAGGGACAGGTGCTGAGATTCCACGTTGATCGTAAACCCGGCAAACCGGTTGTGTAGCGATGGAGAAGAGATTGAAGCGCTGGGGCGCGCTAGCCCTAATGATCTTTGCAATCTCGGTAAGTACTTACTCTTATATTGACCATTTAAGGTACAAAGCCATGCACGCAATTCCTCTAGGACTGTCACGATTTGACGTAACCGGCCCCGTTCCTGCGTGCGGCCGTTGGACGGCCCATATGCCCAAGGTGCGAGACCCCGAAGCATATCGCGTCTATATCGAGGCCCGAAAACGGTGGCGCAGCAAAATTGAATGGCAGTTTACCAAGGCCGAACTGCTGCAAATACTGGCTGACGTGAGAACTGGGGCTGACAAAGGAGATTGGGGAGCGCGTGCCTTGCTGGCGCATTTCTATCTGCGCGGGCTGGGACCCATGCCAAAGAACAAGGTTCTCGATAAGGACGGGGACAAGGCGGTTGCCATCGCGCGCATGGCGGTCGAAGCTGGGCAACCCTGGGGATACTACGACTTGGGAGTCGCGCATCAGTACGGGTATGGTGGCGCGTACTACGACTTGGACATGTCTTGGGCGTATTACTTGAGAGCAGCCCAGTTGGGAAGCCCCGACGCCCAAATGGCTCTGGCCGAAGCCTATGGCGAGGCGGGACGAAGGGACGCACAGGAACAGATGGTGCGATGCGCCTACGAGCAAGGACATGGCCCCGCTGCGACTCTGCTTGGCAGGAATGCGCTTATTGAGGAAAGGTATATGGATACACTACGCCTCCATCAGGATGGCGTGAAATTTGGCAGCAAGGAGAGTGCGGCGTTTCTTTTATTGGCATTTGGAGCGGGGGCTGAATCGAGCATCCAAAAGAGAGTTCTTACGCCGCTCGGGCTTGGAGAAGACCTTGAGCGGTATCGCCGTTACAGGGAAATCGACGAAGCGCTGAATCTTAACCCGGATCTCAAATTTGGCGGACTTGATTCGGTTTTACCCTTGCCGCCAGCCGAATTGCCAGAGTGGCATGGTGTTGAGCATACGATGGATCCGGAGCTATCGGGGCCGCCCACGTATTGACGATCCAAGGGCGTCTATGCAGATCGCGGCGTCCGGCCGGCCAGCCTACATCTGCTGGAACAGATGGGTGTTGCCGCGGCTAACCTCTAATTCTTCATCGGAATTGCGCACGCGGACCATCTGCCGTCCGCGCAGGTCGCGCTTGACTTCGGCGATCGCGTCCACCCGCACCAAAGTGGAGCGGTGGATGCGCCAGAACTCTTTCGGGTCCAGCTCGTCCTCGAGTTCCTTCAGCGTTTTGCGGATCAGCACTTCGCCTTCCAGCGTCTGCACCCGCGTGTATTTCTCGTCGGCCTGGAAGAACAGCACTTCGCGCGTGCTGATCATGCGCAGGCTGTTGCCGACCTGGGCCTGTATCCATTTCAGGTGTTCCTGCGGCTTGTGCCGGGTCGTGTGCTGCAGCAGCTGCGTCAGCTGGCGCTCGATGTTGTCGGGCGATGTGCCCAGGCGCGCTTGCAGGCGCTCGCAGGTGGTCTTCAGGCGCTCGCCGCCGGCCGGCTTCAGCAGGTAGTCCAGCGCGCCCTGCTCGAAGGCCTCGATCGCGTACTGGTCGTAGGCCGTGACGAACACGATGTGGCAGCGGTTGAACAGCATGCGCGCCGCTTCGATGCCGGACAGGCCGGGCATGCGGATGTCGAGGAAGACGATGTCGGGCTGGTGCAGGCCGGTCAGCGCGATGGCCTCCACGCCGTTGGCGGCCTCGGCCACGATCTGCAACTGCGGCCACGCTTCCTGCAGGCGCGCGCGCAGCAGCTGGCGCATCGGTTCTTCGTCGTCGGCGATGAGGGCGGTGGGAGTCTTCATTACAGTTTGCTTCCAGCAAAGATGTCGGGGGCGAAGGGCATGCGGACGATGGCGCGGGCGCCGCCGTCCAGCGGCGCTTCAATGATGAGCTGGGCGCGGCTGCCATACAACAGGCGCAGGCGTTCGCGGATATTGGTCAGGCCGAGCCCGTCTCCTGCGTGCACGTCGAAGCCGACGCCGTCGTCCTGCACTTCGAGCTGCAGCACGTTGCCGGCGGCGGTGCTGCTGGCGCTGGCGCGGATGTCGATGCGCCCGCCAGCCACCTTGGGCTCCAGGCCGTGCTTGATGGCGTTCTCGATCAGCGTTTGCAGCATCATCGGCGGGAACGACGCACTCAGCAGGTCGGGCGCCACGTCGATCGAGACAGCCAGGCGTTCGCGCATGCGGGCCTGCATGATGGCGAGGTAGGCGCGCGACAGTTCGATCTGCCGCCCCAGCGTGCCGTTGCCCTTGGCGCGCATCTGCGGCAGGGTGGCGCGCAGGTAATCGATCAGGTGGGCATGGATCTTGGCCGCTTGCGGCGGGTCGGTTTCGATCAGCTGGCCGATCAGGGCCAGCGTGTTGAACAGGAAGTGCGGTTCCACTTGCGCCTGCAGCGCGGCCATCTGCGCCTCCACCAGGCGGCGTTCCAGCGTTTCCGTGCCGGCCTGCTGCTCGGCCATGCGCGCTTCGCTTTCGGCGCGGCGCTTGCCGCCCGCCAGTACTTTCAGGCCGACCGAGAAGACGATGAACATCGAGACCGATTCGCCGAGGCGGAAGGGCGCGCTCAGCGTCAGCGCCAGCACGGCGATGATGGCCAGCTGTCGCCATTCAATCCGGGCCAGCCAGTCAAAGAAGTTCCACCACAGCGTGCGGGCCGTTTCGCCCACTTCGCCGATGAAGGCGAACAGGTTGCGGGTGCCTTTCCTGGTGCGGCTGAATGCCATTTCAGTGTTCCTTGTGCTCTGGTGCGTGTTCGTGGGTGCGCTTGCTGACGTTGTAGCCGGCGATGATGGCGATGGCGACCTTGAGCAGCAGGAACACGGCGAACAGGGTCAGCGCCAGCGGCAAGATGGTCAGCAGCAGCGCCATCATGATACAGCTGGCCAGCAGCGCCGGCCAGGACATGCGGGACAGCGCGCGCATGAAGGAGCGGGTAACCTGCTGGGTTGCGCGGCCTACTTCGCGGAATACGTCGCCGATAGAGCGGTTGATGGTTTTCATGGGGTCCTCCGTTGTGTCGATGATCCCACTGTAGCGATCCGTGCCCGGCGGCGCACCCGGTTTCCGACGAAGCGGCAATTCGGCGGGATAAGCTGCGCGCAGCGGGAGGCGAACTGCGCAGCTTTCCTATGCCGGCCGGCCCGCCTCGGCCGACAGGGCGACGCACCGGCGCGCCAGGATGGCGGTGGGGTCGAGCAGCACGACCGTGCGGCCGCCTACGGCGTAGGCCCGGTGCTCGGGCAGCAGCAGGGGCAGTTCGGTGCAGCCGAGGATGGCCACCGTGGCGCCGCGCGCCGCCAGATGGGACAGCGCTTGCAGCAGCGCTTCCCTGCATGCGCCGTCGACGTAGCCGGCCTTGATGCCTTGTTTGCCATAGATGGCCTCCATCACCAGCGCCTGGTGCGCCGGATCCGGCACGATCAACTCGAAGGCGCCGCCGCGCGCGGCCTCGTGGTAGACCCGGCTGTCGACGGTGCCCGTGGTGGCCAGCAGGCCGACCGTGGCATGGCCGGCGCAATGTTCGCCGATGTGGCGCACGGTCTCGGACAGCATGTTCACGATGGGCACGGACAGGCCGGACTGCAGGCGCGCCACATAGGCGTGCGCCGTATTGCAGGGCATGGCGATGAGGGCCGCGCCGTTCGCCTCCAGCCGCTTGCAGGCCGAGTAGAGCGCGAGGGTGGGGTCGCTCCCGGCGCCGACCAGGTTGGCGGTGCGGTCCGGTATCTGCGGATTGTGGTCGACGATCAGGCGGATGTGGTCCTGGTCGCGCTCGGCGCTGGTGTTGCGGACGATCTTGTGCATGAAGTCGACGGTGGCGGCCGGTCCGATGCCGCCGACAATGCCCAGTTTGAACGCCGGGGCGCGCTGGGTTTCCCGGTGCGCCAGGGCGTAGTCCACGTACACCTGGTGGCTGTCGACGACGGGCAGGCCGCGCTGGCGCAGCGCCCCGGCCAGCACCGCGATTTCGCTGGCGCCGGGAACGATGAGCTGCGCCCCTTGCGCCAGCAGGTCTGCGCAGGCCCGGTGCAGCCGGTCCAGCGCGGCACCGCCGGCATGGCCGGCCAGCACGCCGTCGCCGCCGTACATCGCCGGCGAGATGCATCGGGCGTGGATTTCCTCCGAGGGATACAGCAGGGTGTCGGCGGGAAAATGCTGCTCGAACAATTTTCTCTTCTGCACGTAGCCGGTGCACAGCACGCCCAGCTTGCGCGGCCCGCCGCCGTCGCCGAGGTGGCGCGCCAGCGCGGTCATCATGTTCAGCATGGGCACCTGCAGCTCGGCCTGCAACTCGTCCAGGAAGGTGTGGCTGATGAAACACGGCAGCAGCACCCCATCGGCCTGGCATTGCTCGAGCCGCGCCATGCTATCGTAGAGATACAGCTTGCGCCCGCCTATCCGGGCCGGTTCGGCGCCGGTGCCGGCGCCGCGGTCGTAGCGGCGCTGTTCGAAGGTCAGGCGATAGCGCTCCGTGGCGCCGCGCTCGGCCAGGGTCTTGACCAGCTTGCCGTACAGGTCGGCGCCGGCGAGCTGCCCGAGTCCGCCGATGATGGCAAGGTGGCGCGGGGCGGTGTGGGGTGTCATGGCGGATTCCTTGAGGCTGGGGTGGGTACGACGATATCGGATTTCGGCCGCGGACCTTATGCAAGTTCGCCATGGCTTTATGCATTTACGGCATATGGCCCGGGAGGCGGGGCCATACACTAGCGTCAGCAACAGGGAGGCAGACGGATGGACATCAAATGGCTGGAAGATTTTTTAAGCCTGGCGCAGACGCGCAATTTTTCGCGCTCGGCGGACGAACGCAGCGTGACCCAGTCCGCGCTGAGCAGGCGCATCCAGTCGCTGGAGGCATGGGTGGGCGCCGACCTGGTCGACCGCAGCACCTATCCCCTGGTGCTCACGCCGGCCGGCAAAATGTTCGGCGTGGCCGCCGCCGAGGCGATGCGCCTGCTGAACGACACACGCGCCGTGCTGCGCGTGCAGGAGACCAGCGACCAGGTGCTGCGGGTGGCCGCCGGCCACGCGCTGGCGCTGAACTTCTTTCCGAGCTGGCTGCATTCGGTGCAATCCCGGCACGGGCCGCTGCGCGCGCGCATCCTGCCGGCCAATATCCATGATTCGGTGCTGTCGCTGGTGGAGGGCAACTGCGATTTGCTGCTGTGCTACCACCACGCCGAACTGCCCATCGAGCTGGACGCGCAGCGCTTCGACTGCCTGCACCTTGGCGACGAAACGGTGATGCCCGTGTCGGTCCCGAACCGGGCCGGCTCGCCCGCTTTCTCCCTGCCCGGCGGCAAGGCGGCGCCCTTGCCCTACCTGGCCTACACGGCGACCTCGTATTTCGGCCGCGTGGTGCAGCGCATCCAGAGCCGCGCCGCCGCGCCGGCTTGCCTGCGCAATTGCTACGAGAGCGACCTGGCCGAATTGCTGAAGACCATGGCGTTGTCCGGGCACGGGCTGGCCTGGCTGCCGGAGAGCTGCATCGCGCGCGAGCTGGCCGAGGGCAAGCTGGTGCGCGCCGGCGGGGAGCAATGGACCATGCGGCTGGAGATCCGCCTGTTCCGCGCCATCGGCCGCCGCAAACCCATGCTCGACGAGCTGTGGGACAGGCTGCGATGAGGCCGCGGCCGGATTCCTGCGACGCATCAATCTATGCGGGATCCGAATAGGCAGGTCCAGGCCGGTCCCTAGAATGAAGCCGTCGATCTTCCGACGCCTCATTCTACAAGGACCCAGCATGCCATCCACTGAACACCGGACCGAGCACGACCTGCTCGGCGAGCGCGCCATACCGCAGCATGCCTACTACGGCATCCACACCCTGCGCGCCGTTGAAAACTTCCCCATCAGCGGCACCCCCATCGGCCGCCACCCGGATCTGATCGTGGCGCTCGCCACCGTCAAGCAGGCGGCGGCGGTCGCCAATCGGCAGCTGGGCTTGCTGGACGGGGACTTGGCCGCCGCCATCGTCGCCGCCTGCCAGGAGATACGCGACGGCCGGCTGCACGGCGAGTTCGTGGTCGACATGATACAGGGCGGAGCCGGCACGTCGACCAATATGAACGCCAACGAGGTCATCGCCAACCGGGCGCTCGAGTTGCTGGGGCAGCCGCGCGGCGCCTACCACGCCTTGCATCCCAACGAGCACGTCAACCTGGGCCAGAGCACCAACGACGTCTACCCGACTGCGCTGCGGCTGGCGGCCCACGCCGGGGCGCAGCGCCTTCTGGCAGCCATGGAGCAGTTGCGGTGCTCGTTCAGCGCCAAGGCGGACGAATTCGCCGGCGTGATGAAGATGGGCCGCACCCAGCTGCAGGACGCGGTGCCGATGACGCTGGGCCAGGAGTTCCGCAGCTACGCCGTGATGCTGGCGGACGACCAGGCCAGGCTGGCCGAGGCCGCCGCGCTGCTGGGCGAGATCAACCTGGGGGCGACCGCCATCGGCACCGGCATCAACTGCCATCCGGAGTACGCCTCGCTGGTGCGCCGCGCCTTGTCCGGACTGAGCGGCGTGACGCTGACCACGGCGCCCGACCTGATCGCGGCCACGCAGGACGTGGGCGCCTTCGTCCAGCTGTCCGGCGTGCTCAAGCGGGCGGCGCTCAAGCTGTCCAAGATCTGCAACGACCTGCGCCTGCTGTCGAGCGGTCCGCGCGCGGGCCTGGGCGAAATCAGGCTGCCGCCGATGCAGGCCGGCTCCAGCATCATGCCCGGCAAGGTCAATCCCGTGATTCCGGAAGTGGTCAACCAGATCGCCTTCGAAGTGCTGGGCAACGACGTCACCATCAGCTTCGCGGCCGAGGGCGGGCAGCTGCAGCTGAACGCCTTCGAACCCATCATCGCCTATGCGCTGTTCAACAGCATCGCCCACCTGGACGCCGGCTGCCGCGTGCTGGCCAGCCGCTGCGTCGACGGCATCAGCGCCAACGCCGGGCACCTGCAGGCGCAGGTGGACAACTCGATCGGCCTGGCCACCGCGCTCAACCCCTTCATCGGCTACGAGGCCGCCACCAGGCTGGCGCAGGACGCGCTGGCCAGCGGACGCGGCGTGCGCCAGCTGGTGCTCGAACTCGACCTGCTCAGCCCCAGCGAGCTCGAGCGGGTGCTGCAGCCGGCCAGCCTGACCCGGCCGCGGCCCGTCGCCGCCGCTTGAGTTCCGCCCGCGCGGCGCCACCGCCGGTCATCGAGCGCCGCGTACACACAACAACCAGGAGAGAAAACATGAAGTCCCCCATCATCGCCGCAGCCCTGCTGGCCGGCGCCATCCCGTACGCCCATGCGCAGTCCAGCGTCGTGCTGTACGGCGTCGCCGATGCCGGCCTGGTCTACGAAAGCGGCGGCAGCGCCGGCCGCGTCAAGGCGCTCAGCAGCGGCGTCGCCTCGGGCAACCGTATCGGTTTCAAGGGGAAAGAGGACCTGGGCGGCGGCATGGCCGCCTTCTTCCAGCTGGAGAACGGCTACAACATCGACACCGGCACGGCCGGCCAGGGCGGGCTGCTGTTTGGACGCCAGGCTTTTGCGGGCTTGTCCGGCGCGGCCGGCGCTGTGTCCATGGGGCGGCAGTATTCGCCGTACTACAAGGTGATGCGCGATGCGGCCGACCCCTTCGGCATCGGGCTGGCGGGCAATTCGCTCAACATCATGGCCGGCAACACGCGGGTCGACAATATGGTGGAATACCAGAGCCCGCGCTACCTGGGCTGGTCGGCCGACATTGCCTACGGGGCGGGTGAAACGCCGGGCGGCAGCGCGCGCAACCGCAGCGTGGGGGCGGGCCTGGCCTATACCAGCGGCCGCTTCGGCGCCCACCTGGTGCACCATAGGCGCGAGAACGCCGCCGCCAGCGACCACGCCGGCAACACGCTGCTGGCGGTGAAGTACGATCTCGGCGTCGCGCTGGCCAGCCTGGCGCACGCCCGCAACCAGGGTCTGGCCGGCAGCGACAGCCGCGACACCCTGCTCGGGCTGACTGTGCCGCTGGGCGCCCACAAGGTGCTCGCTTCCGTGATCGTGCACCGCGACGGCACGCCCGCCGGGCGCGATGCGCGCCAATGGGCGCTGGCCTATCTGTACGGCCTGTCCAGACGCAGCGACCTGTACGCCGCCCGCGGCCATATCGACAACCGCAACGGCGCCGCCTTCCGTGTCGGCAACGGCACGGATGCCGGGTCGGGCGACACCGCCTTCAACCTGGGCGTGCGCCACACGTTCTAAAGGGCGAAAAAAAAACAGCGGCCCGCATGCGGGCCGCTGTCATGGAGCCGGGCCCAGTGCCAGCCTCAGTATCAGTATCAGTATCAGCCTCAGTATCAGGCTCAGTAATTGGCCTGGTTGTTCGGCGCCTTCAACAGCTTCTTCAGCGCTTCGCCCATCGGGAACTTCAGCGTGGGCGTCACAAACCACTTGGTGTAGTTACGCTCGAACTCGCCGCTCGAGACCAGGTCCGCCAGGGTCTTGTTGGCGATGGCGTGCAGCCGCGTATCCTGCTTTCTCATCATGATGCCCAGCGGGTCGACCGAGATCGGCTCGCCCACCACCGCATAGTCCTGCGGCCGGCTGGACCTGGCGATGTACTGCGCAAACTGGATGTCGTCGCTGACAAAGGCCGCCACCCGGCCGCCCTCCAGCGCCTTGAAGCCTTCCGTAAAGTCCTTTACCCGCACATACTGGATATTGAGGCCCTGGGCCAGGTCGATCTTGCTGAGCAGCGGCGCCACGCTGGCGCCCTGGGCGATGGCCACGCGCTGGCCCTTCAGGCCTTCGACGCCCTTGATGGGGGAGGCGGCGAGCGTCAGGATGCGGCTGGAGGTGACGAAGATGGTATTGGAAAAGGTCACCTGCGCCGAGCGGTCGCGCGTGTTGGTGGTGGAGCCGCACTCGAGGTCGACCTCGCCGTCCAGCAGCTTCTGGATGCGGTCGCTGGACTTCACTTCCACATAGCTGACCTTGATGTCGGGCAGCGCCAGTTCCTTGCGGACGTTGTCGATGATGCGCGCACACAGGTCCTGCGTGTAGCCGGCCGGGGCGGCCGCGCCTTCGCGCGTGGAAAACGGCACGGACGCCGACCGGTAGCCGACCGTGATCGCGCCGCTGGTCTTGATTTTCTGCAGGGTGCCTGTCAAGTCCTCGGCGTGGCAGGGCAGGGCCGCCACGAGGCACATGGCGGTGGCCAGCGATATTTTTTTTAGTATGAGCATGATGTAACTCCGGAGGTGGGAAGGCGCCGGCGGCCTGGGCTCGCCGGAATCGGGTACGACGCCGGCGGGTTGCCGGCATTGGATGCGACGCGCCGGCGGTTGCCGGCGCGCGCAGCGCGCTCAACTGGAAGCGAGCGGCGTGGCGGCCATCGGCCGCGGGCTGGTGGCCCCGGGCTGGCCGTCCAGGTCTTCCCATTGTGCCACAACGGCAGTGGCTATCCCATTGCCGAGCACGTTGGTGCCGGTGCGCGCCATGTCGAGGATCTGGTCTATGCCCATGATCAGCAGCAGGCCGGCCTCGGGCAGGCCGAACATGGGCAGCACAGCCGCCACGACCACCAGCGAGCCGCGCGGCACGCCGGCCATGCCTTTGCTGCTGACCATCAGCACCAGCAGCATGGTCATCTGCTGGCCCAGCGACATGTCGATGTTGTAGGCCTGGGCGATGAACAGTGCCGCGAAGGCCTGGTACATCATGGAGCCATCCAGGTTGAACGAGTAGCCCAGCGGCAGCACGAAGCCGGTGATCTTGCCGCTGACGCCGAATTTTTCCAGCTGTTCCATCAGCTTGGGATAGGCCGATTCGCTGCTGGCAGTGGAGAAACCGAGCATGATGGGTTCGCGCAGCAGCTTCACCAGCGTGAAGGCGCGCGGCCCCAGGAAGGCGAAGCCGGCGCCGATGAGCACTACCCACAGCGCGGCGATGGCCAGGAAAAAGCTGCCGAGCAACTTGCCGTAAGTGGCCAGCGCGTCGAAACCCTGCACCGTGATGGCCGACGCCACGGCGGCGAACACGCCGAGCGGCGCGAAGCGCATCACATAGCCCGTCAGCGTGAGCATGATGTGGGCCACCTCGTCGGTGAGTTTGATCACGGTGGCGGCGGCGCCCGGCCGCGCCGCTGCCACGGCGCAGCCGAAGAACAGGGAAAACACCAGGATCTGCAGTATCGCATTGGTGGCCATCGCCTCGAAGAAGCTTTTCGGCACCAGGTGGGTGATGAAGTCCTTGAGGCTGAAGTTGGCCGTGCTCAGCTTGGTCGCCGCGCCCAGTTCCGGCAGCGGCAGCCCGAGCGACTGGCCCGGCTGCAGCAGGTTGGAGAACAGCAGCCCGAGCGACAGCGAAATGAAGGAGGCCGTGAGAAACCAGGCGAAGGCCTTCAAGCCTATGCGTCCCAGCGCCTTGCCGTCGCTCATGCCGGCAATGCCCGACACCAGTGTTGCGAACACCAGCGGCGCGATGATCATTTTGATCAGGCGCAGGAAGATATCGGTGACCAGGTTGAAATAGCCGGCGATCTCCTTGGCGGCGGCGGGGGAGGCCGCCTGTCCGTGGCAGACGGCGCCCACCGCGATCCCCAGGGCCATGCCGGCCATGATCCAGGTGGTTAGTTTGATGTTTCTCATGCTGAACTCCTCCAATGAACGACTTGATTGTTTTTAGCTGCTCTATCCCCCGGGACGCGGTGCGCAGAATGGCTCTACGGCATGTCTTCGGGGAAGCTTGGAGTGTAGGCGGGCGAGGCCGGGCATCCATGCGGCTTCGGCATACAGCTATTCCGAAAGCGCATGGCCCGCGCGCGCACGCGCGGGAGGGGGCAGGAAGGAAAGGGGAAGGAAGGGAAGGAGGACGGGCCGGAGGAGTGCAGGCGAGCTGTCCGGCTATAGCTGGGGACCGGCGGCATCCCAGTCGGCGCGCAGCAGGCCGAAGAAGTCGGTGTCGCAGATCTCGCCGTCGACGATCCAGCGCTGGCGCAGGTGGCCTTCCTGCACGAAATGCAGGCGCTTGAGCAGCGTGGCCGAGGCGGTGTTGCGCGGGTCGACGTCGGCTTCGATGCGGTGCAGGTCGAACGCTTGCATCGCATGGGCGATGGTGGCGGCCATCGCTTCGCGCATATAGCCCTTGCCCCAATGCGCGCGCGACAGCATGTAGCCCATCTCGCAGCGGCGGTTCTGGCGGTCGAAATGGTGCAGCCGGCATACGCCGATCAGCTCGCCGGACTGCTTGTCATCGCCGGCCAGGGTGATGCCCAGCGTGAAGATGCTGCCGTCCTCGTAGCCGGCCTGCGTCATGCCGATGTGGGCGTGGGCCTGGACCATGTCGCTCCAGGGTGGCGAACTCCAGTAGCGCATGGCCTCGGGATCGGAATAGATGGTGTACAGGGCGGCGGCGTCGTCCTCGGTGAGGAAACGCAGCGCCAGGCGCTCGGTCCGGAGCTTGGTGTCGGGAAAACTTGTCATTTTATAATTTTACAAGATTTTTACGGCGCAGGCAGGCTGATGGCCGCCATCACCATGCGCACGATGGTTTCCTCGCCGTCGTCGTAGTCCTGCCGCGTCAGCTGCTTGCGCTCGAGCACCAGCGCCATTTGCGCTGAAAAGTCGGCGTAGGACTGCGTCATGGCCCAGATCATGAACAGCAGATGGGTCGCGTTCAGCGGCGCGATGCGGCCGGCCGCGATCCACCTCTCGAACACGTCGATGTCCTTGCGCAGCAGCGGCACCACGCGGTTCTTGATCTGCTCGCCGTACAGCTGCGCGCCGCTGATGATTTCCATCGCATACACCTTGGACGCCCACGGCTGCTCGCGCGAGAAGCGCAGCTTGGCCTGGATATAGGTGCGCAGCACGTCGTGCGGATCGTGCTCCTCGTCGGCCAGGCTTTCCATGCGGGCAAGCCAGTCGTCCAGCACGTCGTCCAGCACGCGCTGGTAGAGCGCCTGCTTGGTCGGATAGTAGTACATCAGGTTTTGTTTCGACAGCCCTGCCGCGTCGGCGATGGCGGCGATCGACGTGCCTTCATAGCCGCATTCGGCGAACACGCGCACCGCCACGGCGGCGATGTCGGTCTCGAGCTTGTCGCGGTTGATGACGCGCCGCTTCACTTTTGGGGCGGCGGCGAGGCCGGGTATGGCGTTCGGTTTTACTGCTGGCATGGTATGGTCTTTCTTTGCTGGTTCAGCCGGGTCGTACGGATTGCAGGAATTGCCGCAACTGCGGGCTGTCGCTATAGGCGGCGTTGAAGCGGAACCAGATGCTGGCACTGGGCCGCAGCATAAAGAACTCGCCCGGCGAGAGCAAGATGCCGGACTTCAGGGCAAGGTCGGCCACGCTTTTGCCGTTGAATTCGGGGGTGGGCACGTGCTCCCAGCCGGCGCTGACGAACATGCCGCCGCGCGGCTGCGCCAGGGGCCGCATGCCGGCCGCCGCCAGGTGTTCGATGCTGCGGTTGCGGCCTTCCTCCAGCTGGCTGGCCAGCTTCTCCACCATGCGCTTGTAGGGCCGCGCGGTGATGGCGTGGAATACGGCGCGCTCGTTGATCTCGGAAGTGGTGAGCCCGGCCAGCATCTTCACGCGCAGCAGTTCCGGCAGCAGCGAATTGGAGGCCGAGATGGAACCGACCCGCAGCACCGGCGACAAGGTCTTGGAGAAGCTGCCGACGCGGATCACGCGGCGCAAGCCGTCCATGGCTGCCAGCGATGCCTCGCCGCGCGGCGTCAGCTCGCGGTAGATGTCGTCCTCCACCAGCCAGAAGTCGAATTGCTCGGCCAGTGCCAGCAATCGGTGCGCCTGCGCGTGCGTGAGCGAGGTGCCGAGCGGGTTTTGCAGCACGGTGTTGACGAACATCAGCTTCGGTCCGGCGGCCTTGGCCTGCTCGGCCAGCGCCGCCATGTCCAGGCCGTTGGCGTCGCGCGGGATGCCGACCGGGATGCAGCCGTGGTGGCGTATCAGCGACAGCAGATTGCTGTAGCCGGGGTCCTCCACCAGCACGGTGTCGCCCGGCTTGGTCAGGGTGCGCAGCACCAGGTCGAAGGCGTGGGTGGCGCCGTGCGTCAGCAGGATCTGCTCCGGCTCGACCGGATACAGTTCGTCGCTCAGCACCGCCGCCATGTGCTGGCGCAGCGTGGGGAAGCCCAGCGGGTGGCCGTAGCCGCGCAGCCGGTTGGCCGGGATGCGCATGGCCTGGCGCACCGCGTCGAGGATGGTGTCCTCGCCGTACCACTCGGGCGGCAGCCAGCCCGCGCCCACCGGCAGCGCCTCCGAGACGCCCGAATACAGCTCCGGCGTGAGCGCGTCGATGTGGACGGGGGCGGGGTGGTGCTGCATCGGCAGCAGTGTGGCGGGAACGTCCTGGCGGGCCACGAAATAGCCCGATCCGCGCCGCGAGGACAGCAGTCCCAGCGTCACCAGCCTGTCGTAGGACTCCACAACTGTAAAGGTGGACACGCCATTACACTTGGCGAATTGCCTGACCGAGGGCATTTTTGTGCCGATGCGCAGTTCCCGCCGCGCCACCATGGCGGTGATGGCGGACACGATCTGGTCGACCAGGCTGCCTTTGCGCGTGCGCTCTATGGACAGCACGGGCCAGCCGCCGCCATCGCTGCGGCCGCAGTCCCGTTCGCTTGTGCTTGCTATTTCGTCCATTGCCACGCTCTCCAAGTCCCCACACCCGCAACTGTATCGTTTTTGTCACCTGTACGGTTGGCTGGTTTTGCTGATTGTGTATCTGTGCCATAGTGAAGCGGCTGACTATTATTGCATCATGATTTTGCCAACTGGTAAAGATTTTTACGGTTTGTCAAAAAATAAGGAGAAGTGCATGAACGAGTCCAGACCAGCATCCATGTCCTCATTTTGGATGCCGTTTACGAACAACCGCGATTTCAAGTCCAATCCGCGCCTGCTGGTGTCGGCCGAGGGCGTGTACTACAAGGACGTGGACGGCAACGCCATCCTGGACGGCACGGCCGGCCTGTGGTGCGTGCCCTGCGGCCACGCGCAGCCGAAGATCGTCGCAGCCGTGCGCGAGATGATAGGCCAGCTCGATTTCGCGCCGACCTTCCAGATGGGCCACCCGGCCGCCTTCGACCTCGCCGAACAGCTGATGGAGTACACCAACCACCGCTTCGGCCACGTGTTCTACACGAACTCCGGCTCCGAGGCGGTGGACACCGCGCTCAAGATCGCGCTGGCGTACCACAAGGCGCGCGGCGAGGCCAGCCGCACCCGTTTGATCGGCCGCGAGCGCGGCTACCACGGGGTGGGCTTCGGCGGCATCTCGGTGGGCGGCATCGCCGGCAACCGCAAGCCCTACGGCGTGATGCTGCCGGGCGTGGACCACCTGCCGCACACGCACAACCTGGAGAAGAACGCCTACACGCGCGGCGAGCCGGAACACGGCGCCAACCTGGCCGATGAACTGGAACGCATCGTCGCGCTGCACGACGCGTCCACCATCGCGGCGGTGATCGTCGAGCCGGTGGCCGGTTCCACCGGCGTGCTGATTCCGCCCAAGGGCTATCTGAAGCGGCTGCGCGAACTGTGCACCAAGCACGGCATCCTGCTGATCTTCGACGAGGTGATCACCGGTTTCGGCCGCCTCACCACGCCGTTCGCCACCGACTACTTCGGCGTCGAGCCGGACATGATGACCGCCGCCAAGGGCCTGACCAACGGCGTGATACCGATGGGCGCGGTGTTCTCCAAGAAGTTCATCCACGACGCTTTCATGGAAGCGCCGGCAGGCATCGAACTGTTCCACGGCTACACCTATTCGGGCCACCCGGTGGCGTGCGCGGCCTCGCTGGCGACGCTGGAAGTGTTCAAGGAACAGAACATCCTGGAGCACGCGCAGGGCATCCAGGAATACTGGGCCGACGCGGTGCACTCGCTGAAAGGCCTGCCGCACGTGATCGACATCCGCAGCATCGGCCTGATCGCGGGTATCGAGCTGGCGCCGATCGAAGGCAAGCCGGGCGCGCGCGCGTTCAGCGCCTTCAAAAAAGCGTTTGCGGACGGCGTGCTGATACGTACCACGGGCGACATCATCGCCCTGTCGCCGCCGCTGGTGTTCGAGAAGAAGCACATCGACGAGTTGTTCGGCAAGCTGGCGAAGGTATTGAAGAACCTGGAATGACACTAACGGGAGATCACCATGTTGGTAGGCGTACCGAAAGAGATCAAAAATCAGGAATCGCGCGTGGGCCTTACCCCGGCCAGCGTGAAAGAGCTAGTCCTGCGCGGGCACCAGGTCCTGGTGCAGAAAAACGCGGGCGCGGCCATCGGTCTGACCGACGCGATGTACGTGGGCTCGGGCGCTTCCATTATCGATACGGCGGCTGAAATCTTCGCCCGCGCGGAGATGATCGTGAAAGTGAAGGAGCCGCAGCCGGAGGAGTGCGCGATGCTGCGCGAGAACCAGATCCTCTACACCTATCTGCACCTGGCGCCGGATCCGGACCAGACCCGCGCGCTGATCAAGTCCGGCGCGGTATGCCTGGCCTATGAAACCATCACCGGTCCCAACGGCGGCTTGCCGCTGCTGGCGCCGATGAGCGAAGTGGCCGGCCGCATGGCGATCCAGGCCGGCGCGGCGCACCTGGAGAAATCCAAGGGCGGCATGGGCTTGCTGCTGGGCGGCGTGCCGGGCGTGGCGCCGGGCCACGTGGCCATCATCGGCGCCGGCGTGGTGGGCAGCAACGCGCTGCAGATGGCGATCGGCATGGGCGCGCGCGTCACCATACTGGACAAGAGCGTGGACCGTTTGCGCCAGCTCGACCTGGTGTTCGGCAACCAGGTCTCCACCATGTACTCCAACGCGCACACCATCGAGGAAGCGGTGCTGGACGCGGACCTGGTGATAGGCGGCGTGCTGGTGCCCGGCGCGGCAGCGCCCAAGCTGGTGACCAAGGACATGATCTCGCGCATGAAGAAGGGCGCGGTGGTGGTGGACGTGGCGATCGACCAGGGCGGCTGCTTCGAGACGTCGCACGCGACCACGCACGAACAGCCCACCTACATCGTGGACGGCGTGGTGCACTACTGCGTGGCCAACATGCCGGGCGCGGTGGCGCGCACGTCCACTTTCGCGCTGAACAACGCCACCATCGCGCACGCCGTGGCGCTGGCCGACAAGGGCTGGAAACGGGCGCTGCAGGCGAACCCGCATTTGAAAAACGGATTGAACGTATGCCAGGGCCATGTCACCTATGAAGCGGTGGCGCATGGCCTGGGTTACCCCTATATTTCGGCCGACTCTTTGTTGGCCTAACGGAGCAAGTTTTAACGGAGCAAGAAGCATGAGCGATCTCGATACCATCACCCACTTCATCAACGGCGCCAAGGTCGACACCCAAAGCGGCCGTTATGGTGACGTGTTCAATCCGGCGTTGGGCGAGCCGGTGGCCCGCGTGGCGCTGGGCACCACGGAGGAAGTGGATGCGGCGGTGCAGGCCGCCGCTGCCGCCTTCCCGTCCTGGTCCGCCACGCCGCCGCTGACGCGCGCACGCGTGCTGTTCAAGTATCTGCAGCTGTGCCAGCAGCACGTTGACGAGTTCGCGGCCATGCTGACGCGCGAACACGGCAAGACCTTCAGCGACGCGCAGGGCGAAGTGGCGCGGGGAATCGAGATGGTGGAGTTCGCAGTCGGCATTCCGCAACTGCTGAAGGGCGAATTCACCGACCAGATTTCGCGCGGCATCGACGCATGGTCGATGCGACAGCCGCTGGGCGTGGTGGCCGGTATCACGCCGTTCAACTTCCCGGTGATGGTGCCGATGTGGATGTTCCCGGTCGCCATCGCTTGCGGCAACACCTTCGTGCTGAAACCTTCCGAGCGCGATCCATCGCCTTCGCTGCTGCACGCGAAACTGCTGAAGGAGGCGGGCTTGCCGGACGGCGTGTTCAACGTCGTGCAGGGCGACAAGGTCACGGTCGACGCGCTGCTGGAGCACCCGGTGGTGCAGGCGGTGAGCTTCGTCGGCTCCACGCCCATCGCCGAATACATCTACTCGCGCGGCAGCGCCACTGGCAAGCGCGTGCAGGCCCTGGGCGGTGCCAAGAACCACATGGTGGTGATGCCGGATGCCGACATGGACATGGCGGTCGACGCCCTGATGGGCGCGGCCTATGGCTCGGCGGGAGAACGCTGCATGGCGATCTCGGTCGTCGTGGCGGTGGGCGACGCGGGCGACAAGCTGATAGGCGCACTGAAACAGCGCACCGCCGCACTGAAAGTAGGCGACGGCATGGAGGCGGGTGCCGAAATGGGGCCGGTGGTGACGTCCATGGCCAAGCAGCGTATCGAGCGCCTGATCGGCGAGGGCGTGGAGCAGGGCGCCACGCTGGTGGTGGACGGCCGCGATTTCAAGGTCGCGGGACGCGAGAACGGCTTCTTCGTCGGCGGCACTTTGTTCGATCACGTGACCTCCGACATGACGATCTACAAGGAGGAAATCTTCGGCCCGGTGCTGTGCGTGATGCGCTGTCCGGACGTGGTCCACGCGGTGGAACTGATCAACAACAACGAATACGGCAACGGCGTGGCGATCTTCACGCGCGACGGCGGCGTGGCGCGCGAATTCGTGCGCCAGATCCAGGTCGGCATGGTGGGGGTGAACGTGCCGCTGCCGGTGCCCATGGCCTTCAACAGTTTCGGCGGATGGAAGCGCAGCCTGTTCGGCGACCATCACGCCTATGGCCCCGAAGGCGTGCGTTTCTACACGCGCCACAAGGCGGTCATGCAGCGCTGGCCGAACACCGCAAGCGCTGGCGCGGAATTTGCATTTCCGCAGATGAAGTAGAACGTTGTCGTTCCCGCGAAGGGCTCGCCGCCCGCACGGGAACCCATACGTCGCGTCCGCAGTATGCTCAGCATGGCTTCCCGCGTACGCGGGAATGACAAGGGTCAGATAACAGGAATGAATATGATCGCGACACTCACACACCTACCGCAGCCAAAAGCCACGAACGCCGAGTTGGGCGAGCATTTCACCGATCTGGCGCCGCCGCTCAACGCGCGCCAGGCGGCGATAGAAAGCGCACGCTGCCTGTATTGCTACGACGCGCCGTGCACCCGCATCTGCCCGTCCGAAATCGACGTGGCCAGTTTCATCCGCAATATCCACGACCACAACGTCAATGGCGCGGCGGTCGGCATCCTGAAGCAGAACATCCTGGGTGGCAGCTGCTCGCGCGTCTGCCCGACCGAGATCCTGTGCGAGGACGCCTGCGTGCGCAACCACGACGCCGAAGGCCAGCCGGTGAAAATCGGCCTGCTGCAGCGCTATGCGCTCGATAACATGACCATCGCTGAGCATCCTTTCCAGCGCGCCCCGTCCACCGGCAAGACGGTGGCGGTGGTGGGCGCTGGTCCTGCCGGCCTGTCCTGCGCACACCGCCTGGCCATGCTGGGCAATGACGTGGTGATCTACGAGGCGAAGGAGAAGTCCGGCGGCCTGAATGAATACGGTATCGCCAAGTACAAGCTGACCGAGGACTTCGCGCAGAAGGAAGTCGAGTTCCTGCTCGGCATAGGCGGCATCGAGGTGCGCCACGGCCAGACGCTGGGCGGCAACGTGCAGTTGAAGGACCTGCACGCCCAGTACGACGCGGTGTTCCTCGGCCTGGGCCTGGGCGCGAGCCGCCAGCTGGGGTTGACCGGCGAGGACGCCCCCGGCCTGCTGGCTGCCGTGGACTATATATCCGAGCTGCGCCAGGCCGGCGACCTGTCCAAGCTGCCGGTGCCGCGGCGCGCCATCGTGATCGGCGCCGGCAACACGGCGATCGACATGGCGGTGCAGATCCAGCGCCTGGGCGCGGAGGAGGTGACGCTGGTCTACCGCCGCGGCTTCGACGACATGAGCGCGACGCACCACGAGCAGGACATCGCCAAGGCCAACCAGGTCCGCATGCGCACCTGGGCCGCGCCGCAGCAGGTGCTGCTCGACGGCGACGGCAAGGTGTGCGGCATGCGCTTCGAGAACACGGTGCTGGAGAACGGCCGCCTGATCGGCACAGGCATCAAGTTCGAACTGCAGGCCGACGCGGTGTTCAAGGCCATAGGCCAGAGCATGGACGGCGCCAGCCTGTCGGATTCCATGGCGGCCACCATCAGGCGCGACGGCGACAAGATCCATGTGGACGAGCAATACCGCACCGTGGTGCCGGGCGTGTACGCGGGCGGCGACTGCGTGGCGCCGGGGCAGGACTTGACCGTGCAGGCGGTGCAGCACGGGAAGCTGGCGGCGCACGCCATCCATCACGACATCATTTCTAAAGTGGAGGCTGCATAATGGCCGATCTGAGCATCAATTTCTGCGGCATCAAATCGCCTAACCCGTTCTGGCTGGCATCCGCGCCGCCGACCGACAAGGCGTACAACGTGGTGCGCGCATTCGAAGCCGGCTGGGGCGGCGTGGTGTGGAAAACGCTGGGCGAGGATCCGGCGGCCGTCAACGTGTCGTCGCGCTATTCTGCGCACTACGGCAAGAACCGCGAGGTCCTGGGCTTCAACAACATCGAGCTGATCACCGACCGCTCGCTGGAAATCAACCTGCGCGAAATCACGGAAGTGAAGAAGGCCTGGCCGGACCGCGCCATCGTCGTCTCGCTGATGCTGCCGTGCGAAGAAAAATTGTGGGCCGACATCCTGCCGCTGGTGGAGGCGACCGGCGCGGACGGCATCGAACTCAATTTCGGCTGTCCGCACGGTATGCCGGAGCGGGGCATGGGCGCGGCGGTCGGCCAGGTTCCGGAATACGTGGAGATGGTGACGCGCTGGTGCAAGCAGCACACCAGGCTGCCGGTGATCGTCAAGCTCACGCCCAACATCACCGACGTGCGCGCGCCTGCGCGCGCGGCCAACGCGGGCGGGGCGGACGCGGTTTCGCTGATTAACACCATCAACTCGATCACGCACCTGGACCTGGACCGCATGGTGGCTTTCCCTGCGGTGGGCAACGCCAGCACGCACGGCGGCTATTGCGGCAGCGCCGTCAAGCCGATTGCGCTGAACATGGTGGCCGAGATCGCACGCGACCCGCAGACCAGGGGCTTGCCGATTTCGGGCATAGGCGGCATCGGCAACTGGCAGGACGCGGCCGAGTTCATCGCCCTGGGCGCGGGCTGCGTGCAGGTCTGTACGGCGGCCATGCTGCACGGCTTCCGCATCGTCGAGGAAATGAAGGACGGCCTGTCGCGCTGGATGGACGAGAAGGGTTACAAGAACGTCGGCGAGTTCATGGGCAAGGCTGTGCCGAACACCACCGACTGGAAATACCTGGACATGAATTACCAGGTGATCGCGCAGATCAACCAGGACGACTGCATCAAGTGCGGGCGTTGCTATGTGGCCTGCGAAGACACCTCGCACCAGTCGATCGCACAGCTGATCGATGCGGCCGGCGTGCGCACCTACGAGGTGATCAAGGAGGAGTGCGTGGGCTGCAACCTGTGCGAGATCACGTGCCCGGTGCAGGGCTGCATCACCATGGTGCCGCAGGATACAGGCAAGCCGTATATGAACTGGACCGAGGATCCGCGCAATCCGCGGCGCGAAGTCAAGGCCGCCTGACTCGGATAGTATGTATGGATCGCGCAGCGGCGCACCGCCGCCTGCGCGGGGACGACCACGGCAGCTTGTCGTTCCGGATCGCCGGACCGCCGCGCAGGCGGGAACTCAATTTAAGGGAGCGAATACGGTGAATAAAGACTTATCCGGCAGCACCCAACTCTGGAACGAGGACCTGGCGCCCACCAGTGCCGCGCAGCGCACCTGGCGCTGGTATCACTTTGCCGCGCTGTGGGTCGGCATGGTGATGTGCATCCCCGCCTACACCCTGTCGGCCAGCCTGATCGAAGGCGGCATGTCGGCCTACCAGGCCGTGTTCACCGTCTTCCTCGCCAATGCCATCGTGCTGCTGCCCATGCTGGCCATCGGCCATGCCGGCACAAAGTACGGCATCCCTTATGCGGTGCTGGCGCGCGCTTCCTTCGGCACCAGCGGCGCGCGGCTGCCGGCGCTGATGCGCGCCATCGTCGCCTGCGGCTGGTACGGCATCCAGACCTGGTTCGGCGGCCAGATGATCTACACCCTGATCGGCGTCATGCTGGGCGGCGAGATAGGCGGCGGCAAGATCGCCGGCCTGGGCATCAACGGCATGCAGCTGCTGTGCTTCCTGGCCTTCTGGGCGATCCAGTTCTGGTACATCGTGCACGGCATGGACGCCATCCGCAAACTGGAAACCTACACCGCGCCATTGAAAATCCTGATCTGCTTCGTGCTGCTCGGCTGGGTCTACCAGAAGGCCGGCGGCTTCGGCCCGCTGCTGGAGCAGCCCTCGCAATTCGTTGAAGGCGGCAAGAAGGCCGGCCAGTTCTGGTCCGCCTTCTGGCCCTCGCTGACCGCCATGGTCGGCTTCTGGGCCACGCTGGCGCTCAACATCCCCGACTTCACCCGCTTCGCCAAGACCCAGCGCGACCAGCTGCTCGGCCAGACCGTCGGCCTGCCGGTGCCCATGGGCCTGCTGGCCGCACTGGCGGTGATCGTCACCTCCGCCACCGTGGTCCTGTACGGCAAGGCGATCTGGGACCCGGTCGACCTGGCCAGCCGCATGACCGGCGTGGCCGTGCTGGTGGCGCTGGTGATACTGCTGATCGACACCGTCAGCGTCAACCTGGCCGCCAATCTGGTGGGCCCGGCGTACGACTTCTCGGCGCTCGCGCCCAAGCACATCAGCTACCGCGCGGGCGGCTACCTCACCGCCTCCATCGCGCTCGTAATGATGCCGTGGAAAGTGCTGGAATCGACACAGGGCTACATCTTCACCTGGCTGATCGGCTACTCGGCGCTGCTCGGCCCCATCGCCGGCATCCTGATCATCGACTACTACTTCGTCCGCAAGACGGAGCTGAATGTCGAGCAGCTGTACCGCGAAGACGGCCAGTACTCGTATGGCAACGGCTGGAACATGGCCGCCGTCGCGGCCTTCGTCATCGGCGTGGCGCCGAACATCCCCGGCTTCCTGAACGCGGCCTTTCCGGCCGCTTTCCCCGGAGTGGGCGAGGGCTTCAAGACCATCTACACCTATGCATGGTTTGTCGGCATCGCCATTTCCGCGCTGGCCTACGGCGTCATGATGAAGGGCAAAGCGGCGCAAGCGCTGCGGCCTGCCGCACAGCCTTAAGCATCGGGCTTTCACTTCAGGAGAATCGCAACATGACCACCATTATCCGCGGCGGCACCGTCGTCAATGCCGACCGGGCATTCCGCGCCGATGTGCTGTGCTACGGCGGCAAGATCGTCGCAGTCGGCGAGAAGCTGGACGCGCCCGCGTCGGCCACCGTGATCGATGCCGCCGGCCAGTATGTGATGCCGGGCGGGATAGATCCGCACACGCACATGAACCTGCCCTTCATGGGCACGGTCACGGCGGACGATTTCTACACCGGCACCGCCGCCGGCCTGGCCGGCGGCACCACCACCATCATCGACTTCGTGATACCGAATCCGCAGCAGCCGCTGCTCGAGGCCTTCCAGCAGTGGCGCGGCTGGGCCCAGAAGTCGGCGGGCGACTACACCTTCCACGTCGCCATCACGTGGTGGGACGAGTCCGTGCACCGCGACATGGGCACCTTGGTGCGCGACCACGGCGTGAACAGCTTCAAGCACTTCATGGCCTACAAGAACGCCATCATGGCCGACGACGAGACGCTGGTCAAAAGCTTCCGCCGCTGCCTGGAGCTGGGCGCTATCCCGACCGTGCATGCGGAGAACGGTGAACTGGTCTATCAGCTGCAGCAGGATCTGATCAAGCAGGGCTTGACCGGCCCCAGCTCGCATCCCTTGTCGCGGCCGCCCGCGGTGGAAGCCGAGGCGGCCAACCGTGCGATCGCCATCGCGGACGTGCTGCACACGCCCGTGTACATCGTGCACGTGTCCTGCGCCGAGTCGCTCGATGCGATCACGCGCGCGCGCGCCAACGGCCAGCGCGTGTACGGCGAAGCGCTGGCGGGCCATCTGATCATCGACGACAGCGTGTACCAGAACGAGGACTTCGCCTTCGCGGCGGCGCACGTGATGAGCCCGCCGTTCCGCAGCAAGCACCACCAGGCCGCGCTGTGGCATGGGCTGCAAGGCGGCAATCTGCACACCACGGCCACCGACCACTGCACTTTCTGCGCCGCGCAGAAGGCGGCCGGGCGCGACGATTTCAGCAAGATACCGAACGGCTGCGGCGGGGTGGAAGACCGCATGGCCGTGATCTGGGACGCGGGCGTGAACACGGGGCGGTTGACACCGTCCGAGTTCGTCAAGGTGACGTCGGCCAATGCGGCGCAGATCTTCAACATTTATCCGCGCAAGGGCTTGATCGCGGCCGGGTCGGATGCGGACATCGTGGTGTGGGACCCTGAGGGCACGCGCACCATTTCGGCCAAGACTCAGCATGCCAAGGGCGACTTCAACGTGTTCGAGGGGCGCACCGTGAAGGGCATCCCGACGACGACGCTGTCGGCCGGGAAAGTGGTTTGGCACAAGGGCGAGTTGCGCGCGGTTGAAGGCGCGGGCCGGTACATCGACCGTCCGGCGTTCAAGGCGGTATCAGCTGGCTAGCGGTATATGGGTCCCCGCGTACGCGGCGGTCCGCCGATGCGGGACGACAATGCGTGTGTCATTCCCGCTGGGGCGCCGAGCCGCATGCGGGAATCCACTTTTCACGGAGTCCACAAATGAACGAACTGCACGAATTATTGTACGTCAACGGCGACCGCCTCTGGTCCTCCCTGATGGAGCTGGCCAAGATCGGCGCCACCCCGAAAGGCGGCGTCAAGCGCCTCACGCTGACGGACCTGGACAAGCAGGGCCGCGACCTGGTGGTCGGCTGGGCGCGGGAGGCCGGCATGAGCATCACCATCGACCAGATCGGCAACGTCTTCATGCGCCGCGACGGCACCAACAATGCGCTGCCGCCCATCATGACGGGCAGCCATATCGACACCCAGCCCACCGGCGGTAAGTTCGACGGCAACTACGGCGTGCTGGCAGGGATCGAAGTGGTGCGCACGCTGAACGACCATGGCGTGAAGACCGAAGCGCCCATCGAAGTCGCGTTCTGGACCAACGAGGAAGGCTCGCGCTTCGTGCCCGTGATGATGGGCTCCGGCGTGTTCTGCGGCGCTTTCACGCTGGAGCATGCCTACGCGGCCAAGGACACCGAGGGCAAGACCGTGGGCGAGGAGCTGGAACGCATCGGCTACAAGGGCGACCAGGTGCCGGGCCAGCATCCCATCGGCGCCTATTTCGAAACCCACATCGAGCAGGGCCCGGTGCTGGAGGACGAGGATAAGGTGATCGGCGTGGTGCCGGCGGTGATGGGGCTGTCCTGGTACGACTGCGTGGTCACCGGCATGGAAGCGCACGCCGGCCCGACGCCGATGCACCTGCGCAAGGACGCCATGCAGGTTGCCACCCGCATCATCCAGGAGGTGGTGTCGATAGCAAACCGCTACCCTCCATACGGACGCGGCACCGTCGGCATGATGCAGGTTTTCCCGAATAGCCGCAATGTTATCCCGGGCGAGGTAAAATTCAGCATCGACTTGCGCAATGTCAACGACGAGCTGCTCAACACCATGCACGAGGAAATGTTGGCCTTCATAGACAAAACCCGCCAGGAATCCGGACTCGGCATCAGCATCGAGCGCGTTTCCTACTATCCGCCATGTCCCTTCCACCCGGACTGCGTGGACGCGGTGCGCAATGCCACGGCCAAACTGGGCTATTCCACCATGGATGTCGTGTCGGGCGCGGGCCACGACGCCATCTATGCGGCGCGCGTGGCGCCGGCCGGCATGATCTTTGTGCCCTGCAAGGATGGCATCAGCCACAACGAGATCGAGGATGCGAAAGCCGAGCATCTCGAAGCCGGCTGCAACGTGTTGCTGCACGCGATGCTGGAGAGGGCCAGACCTGTTCCATGACCGAAGACGCGCACCCGCCGCAGTTGGACCTTGAAGCCCAGCGGCTGGGTGCGCGGCTGGCATGCACGCTTGACAACATCACCGACGCCTTCCTCATGCTGGACCGGGAGTGGCGCCTCACCTTCATCAACCGCGAGGCCGAGCGCCTGCTGCAATGCAAGCGCGAAGAGGTGATCGGCATGAACATCTGGGAACGCTTCCCGGAGGCGGTCGGCGGTCCCTATTACAAGGCGTATCACCAGGCGGTCGCCACCAACCAGTCGGTGCTGTTCGAGGAGTACTACCAGCCGCTCGACCTGTGGACCGAAGTGCGGGCCTATCCCTCCGACGACGGCCTGGCGCTCTATTTCCTCGACATCAGCCAGCGCAAGGCGCAGGAGGCCGAATTCCACAGACTGGCCTACTACGACCGCCTGACCGGGCTGCCCAACCGGCAACTGCTAGTGGAGCGCATCGGCCAGGCGCTGCAGCGCTACCAGCGCAGCCACCATTGCGGTGCGGTGCTGTTCATCGACCTGGACAACTTCAAGGCCGTCAACGACGCGCGCGGCCACGACAAGGGCGACATCCTGCTGCGGATGGTGGGCGAACGCATGACGGCATTGCTGCGCGCCAGCGACACGGTGGCGCGTTTCGGCGGCGACGAGTTCGTGATCCTGCTCGACAACATGGGCGACAGCGGCGAGACGGCGGCGCAGCACGCGCGCGACGTGGCGGCCAAAGTGCTGCGGGCCTTCGACGCGGCGTTCGACATCGCGGGCGTGCAGCATTACAGCTCGCCCAGCATAGGCGTCACGATTATCGACAGTACCAGTGGCAGCGTGGACGAGGTGCTCAAGCGGGCGGACCTGGCCATGTACCAGTCCAAGGCGGCGGGGCGCAACACCAGCACCTGGTTCGAGGCGGGCATGGAGCAGCGCGTGGCCGCGCGCGCCGCCCTGGAGGCGGATTTGCGCCAGGCGCTGAACGAAGGCCAGTTCGAACTGCACTACCAGCCCCAGTGCGACCTGCGCCAGCGCATGACAGGCGCCGAGGCGCTGCTGCGCTGGCGCCACCCGGTGCGCGGCATGGTGGCGCCGGTCGAATTCATTTCGCTGACCGAGGAAACGGGCATCATCATCCCGCTTGGCGCCTGGGTGCTGCGCACCGCCTGCGCGCAACTGGCGCGCTGGGCGGCCGAGCCGCGCACGGCGGATTTGCGCATGGCCGTCAACGTCAGCGCGCAGCAATTCCACCAGCCCGATTTCGTCGAGAAAGTGCTGGCGGTGCTGGCCGACACCGGCGTGCGCGCGGACCGGCTCAAACTGGAGCTGACGGAGAGCCTGTTGCTGAAAGACGTGGAGACGACCATCGCGCGCATGGAGCTGCTGCGCGAGGCAGGCGTCGGCTTCGCGCTGGACGATTTCGGCACCGGCTATTCCTCGTTGTCTTATTTGCACCGGCTGCCGCTGGAACAGCTGAAAATTGACCGTTCCTTCGTGTGGGATGCCGAGAAGGGCCGCCATGGAAGGGCCATCGTGCACACCATCGCGGGGCTGGGCAAGGCGCTGCGCATGGAGGTCATGGCCGAGGGCGTGGAGACCGAAGCGCAGCTGGAACTGGTTGCCGAAGGCGGCTGCCAGCTGTTCCAGGGCTATCTGTACAGCCGTCCGCTGGCGCCGGCGGCGCTGGCCGATTTCATCGCGCGGGTCAATCTGGCTTGAGGGGCCGTGTTTCACGTGGTTTTCACGTATCATGCTGGCTGGCCCATCCGAAGCGACAACCGTGCATCGAAATGATCTGATCAGCTGCCATGAGTGCGGCGTGCTGCACAAGCGCCTGCCGCTGGCGCCGCGCGAGAAGGCGCGCTGCGTGCGCTGCCGCTCGGTGCTGTACCGTGGCGTGCCGCCCAATCTGGACAGGATTGCCGCCATCACGCTGGCCACGCTGATCGTCTTCCTGATCGCCCAGTTCTTCCCCATCGTCGAGATGGAGATGCACGGCAGCAGCACCAGCGCGACCCTGTTCGACGCCATCCGCATTCTCTGGATAGAGGACATGCGCACTGTCGCGGTCTGCGTGCTCCTGTTTACCATCGCCTTTCCCATTATCGAGCTGTGCGCGCTGCTGTACGTGTCGCTGGCGCTGCGGGCGGGTTACCGGCCTCCCGGCTTCCACCGCCTGCTGCGCGCCGTGCGCAAGGCGCGCCAGTGGGGTATGACGGAGGTGCTGATGATGGGCATCCTGATTGCCATGATCAAGCTGACCAGCGTGGCCACGCTGGTGTTCCATGCCGGCCTGTTCGCCTTCGGCGCGCTGACCGTGTTGCTGACCGTGGTCGCCTCGTTCGACCCGAAGGTGCTATGGGAGATCGGCGACGCCGTGGCCGGCGTCCACCGGCCGGCGCCCGAACTGCCGGCCGGCGCCGGGGGAGCGCCATCGGCAGCGCTGCTGTCATGCCACGCCTGCGGCCTCGTGGCCGCCGCCGTCACTACCGCGCATCGCCAGCATTGCGCGCGCTGCGGCAGCACGCTGCACCGGCGCCACCCGGACAGCATCAAACGCACCTGGGCCTTGCTGCTGGCGGCGGCCATCCTGTACATTCCCGCCAACACGCTGCCGATGATGTACACCGACTCGCTGTCCGGCGACACGCAGGACACCATCATGAGCGGCGTGCTGTATTTCTGGGACACCGGCGCGCCGGCGCTGGCGGTGATCATCTTTGTTGCCAGCATCGTGGTGCCGGTGCTGAAGCTGGTGGCGCTGTCGCTGCTGGCCTACACCGCGCAGCGCGGCTCGCGCTGGCGTCCGCACCAGCGCACGGTGCTGTACCGGATGGTGGAGTTCATCGGCCGCTGGTCGATGCTGGACATTTTCGTCATCACGCTGACGGTGGCGCTGGTGCGTTTCAATTCGATGGCGGTGATGACGCCCGGCCCGGGTGCGCTGGCGTTCTGCGCGGTGGTTGTGCTGACCATCCTGGCGGCGCTGGAGTTCGATCCGCGCCTGATCTGGGATCATGAGGAAGAAAGAAGTGGAGAGCAACATGTCTGATGAAGAGCGCTTGCCCGAGCCGAAAGTAGAGCGGGCCAGCCGCTGGCTGCCCTCGCTGGTGTGGCTGGTGCCGTTGCTGGCGGCGCTGATCGGCCTCGGCCTGGTGGCCAAGTCGGTGGCCGACAAAGGGCCGACCGTGACGGTCACCTTCCGCACCGGCGACGGCCTGGAGGCCGGCAAGACGCGCGTGAAGTACAAGGACGTCGACATCGGCGTGGTGCGCACCATCGCGCTGGCGCCGGACCTGTCCAAGGTGCAGGTGACGATCGATATGAGCAAGGACGCCAAGCGCTTTACGGCGGCCGATACGCGCTTCTGGGTGGTCAAGCCGCGCGTCGGCGCGAGCGGCGTGTCAGGCCTGGGTACGCTGCTGTCGGGCGCGTATATCGGCGTGGACGCGGGCAAGGGGGCACTGGGCGCCGAGCAGTTCACCGGCCTGGAGAGCGCGCCGCCGGTGACGGTGGACCAGAAGGGCAGCCAGTTCACGCTGCATGCGGACAGCCTGGGGTCGATCGACATCGGCTCGCCGATTTTTTTCCGCCGCATCCAGGTGGGGCAGGTGATCGACTTCGCGCTCGAGCCGCAGGGTGCGGGCGTGAGCATGCGCGTGTTCGTCAACGCGCCGTACGACCAGTATGTAGGCAAGAACACGCGCTGGTGGCACGCCAGCGGCGTCGACCTGCGGCTGGACTCGGGCGGCTTCAAGATCAACACGCAGTCGCTGGCGGCGCTATTGGTGGGCGGCATCGCGTTTGAGTCGATGACGGGGCAGAAGCCGGACACGGTGGCGCCGAACGGATCGGAATTCCTGCTCGCTGCCGACCAGGCCAGCGCCTTGCGCGAACCGGACGGCCGGCCCATTTCCAGCGTGTTCTATTTCGACCAGTCGCTGCGCGGCCTGCAACCCGGCGCCACGGTGGACTTCCGCGGCATCGTGCTGGGCGAGGTGCGCTCGGTGGGCGTGGAGTACGACCCGAACAAGAAGAGCTTCCGCATGCCTGTGACGGTGGACCTGTACCCGGCGCGGCTGGGCAAACGGTTCCAGCAGGCGCTGGCGGCCGACCCTGACAACAAGGCTGGACCGGCGGTGCTCGAGCGCATGGTGAGCCGCGGCCTGCGCGCGCAGCTGCGCACCGGGAACCTGCTGACCGGCCAGTTGTACATCGCGCTCGACTTCTTCCCCAATTCGCCGCAGGTCAAGCTCGACGTGGACGCGTATCCGCTGGAACTGCCGACGATACCGAACAGCCTGGAGGAGTTGCAGACGCAGATCGCCAGCATTGCGCGCAAGCTGGACCAGGTGCCCTTCGCCGACATCGGCAACAACCTGAACGCCACGCTGAAGAACGCCAATGCCTTGTTCAAGCAGCTCGACGGACAGGTGCTGCCGGAGATGAAGGACACGCTGGGCGCGGCCAAGCAAACTTTCGGCACCGCCGAACAGCTGCTGCACAAGGATTCACCGGTGCAGTCCGACCTGCGCGAGGCGTTGCAGCAGTTGACGCAGACGCTGCAATCGCTGAACACGCTGTCCGACTACCTGGAACGCCACCCCGAGTCGCTCATCAGGGGCAAGCAAGGAGAGAAGAAATGACACAGCCCATGATGAAGCGTCCGCAGGCCGCGGGGATGCGCACCGGCGATGTAGGGGCTGGCCGCCGTGCCGCGGCAACATGCACCGGCCTGGCGGGCACCGTCGCCATGCGGGCAGGCGCGCTGGCGTCGGCCTTGCTGCTGGCGGCCTGCGGCACGGCGCCCGTGGAGCACTTTTACAGCCTGACAGCGGGGGCTCCCCTTACGGCCGCGGGATCGGCGGGGAGCACCGGTTCCGCCGCCGGGGCGCCTGGCGCCGGCGGGCAGCAGCAGATGACGGCGCCGGTCTACATCGAACTGCAGGCGGTCAGCGTGCCGCAGCAGGTCAGCCGCAACCAGCTGGTGGTCACGAGCGGCGCGGGCAGGGTGGAGTTGCTGGAGCAGGAGCGCTGGGCCGCGCCGCTGGCGTCCGAGATCGGCCAGGCGCTGTCGCTCGGCATCACGGGCGAGCTGGGCGCCATCGACGTTTACCGCACGGCGGCGCCGGAGCAGGCCACGGTCTACCGCGTCAGCACCAGCGTGCAGCGCTTCGAATCCGCGCCCGGCCAATATGCGCTGGTGGACGCCGTCTGGAGCGTGCGCCGCGTCGGCAGCAACAAGGTGCTGACCTGCCGCAGCACCGCCGACGAAAAGGTCGCGCCGGGCTATGACGCCCTGGTGGCCGGCCACCGCCGCGCCGTCGCGCGCATAGCCGCCGGCATCGCCAAAGCCATCCGTACCATCAATAACGGCGGCAGCGCGGCCTGCTGATTCAGTCCGGTACCGCCGGCCGCAGCGCGTCCACCAGCTCGCGCGCGTAGCCGGGCAGGTCGGCGTAATGGCGGACGCAGATCAGCAGTTTGCGGACGGCCCACGGGTCGGTCAGCTGGACGTGGCGGATCGCCATCACGTCGCGTGAGCGCAGCACGGCCGATTCGGGCAGCACCGCCAGTCCCGCGCCGCTGGCGGCCATGCGGCAGACGGCGTCCAGGCTGCGCAGCCGCACCCTGTAGACCAGCCGTTTGCCCAGGCGCGCCGCGTGCCCGGCGATGTATTTGTGCAGCGCGCTGTCGCCGGCCAGACCGATGAAATCGTAGCCCAGTGCATCGGTGAAAGCCATGCTGCGCTTGCGCTTCAGCTGCGCCGCCAGCGGGTGGCCGGGCGCCATCGCCAGTACGAGGCGGTCGTCGCGGAAGGGGAAAGTCTCCAGCCCCGTGCTGTCCACCGAGTCGGCAATGACGCCGATGTCGGCCAGGCCGTCCTTGATGCCCTGCACGATCTCGTAGCTGAGCCGCTCCTCCAGGTCGATGTTCACTTGCGGATGCGCGGCCATGAAGCCGGCCAGGGCGTCGGGCAGGAACTCGGCCAGCGCGGAGGTGTTGCACAGCACGCGTATATGACCTTTCAGGCCGGACGCATATTCACCCAGGTCGGCACGCATCTTTTCCATCTGCTGCGTGATCATGCGCGCGTGGTGCAGCAGCGTGCGTCCTGCCTCGGTGGTCTCGACGCCGCGCCGGCCGCGTTCCAGCAGCGGCACGCCCAGCATCTCCTCCATGCCGCGTATGCGCGCGCTGGCCGACGCCAGCGCAAGGTGCGACTGCTCCGCCCCGGAGGTGATGCTGCCGCTTTCGGCGACGTGCAGAAACAGGCGCAGGTCGGTCAGGTCGAATCGCATGATGATCCCTTGTTGTGCTGTGCCTTCGTCCAGGCCGAAGGCAGACTGAGTATATTCCACATTCCCGCTGTCGTCGCGCCGTGCCAGACTGCGAAGCATGGAAAATATCATTTACATCACCGTGGTGTTCCTGCTTGCGGGAATGGTCAAAGGCGTGACGGGTATGGGCTTGCCGACCGTGGCGGTGGCCATGCTCAGCATCGTGATGCCGCCGCTGGAGGCGGCAGCCTTGCTGGTTGTGCCTTCGCTTTTGACGAATGTCTGGCAGCTGATGTCCGGCGCCTCCTTGTATCCCTTGTGGCAGCGCCTGTGGCCGATGATGGCGGGAATCTGCGTCGGCACGGGGGCCGGCACGCTGCTGGCCGGCGCGCTCGCGGCGGACGCCAAACTGGCCAGCGGGGCGCTGGGCGTGGCCTTGGTGGCGTACGCGGCCATGGGTCTGCTGTCGGTGCGCTGGAAGCTGCGTAACGGCAGCGAGGGCGCGCTGTCGCCTGCGGTGGGCGCCATCACCGGCGCCATCTCGGCGGCGACCGGCGTGTTCGTGATACCGGCCGTGCCTTATCTGCAGGCGCTGGAACTGGAGAAGGATGAACTGGTGCAGGCGATGGGGCTGGCGTTCACGGTGTCCACGCTGGCGTTGGCGGCATCGCTGGCAGCGCGGGGCGCGTGGCAGCCGGCGGCGGCCGGGATGTCGTTCGTGGCGCAGCTGCCGGCGCTTGCGGGCATGCTGCTGGGGCAGCGGCTGCGCGGCCGGATGCCGCCGTTGATCTTCCGCCGCTGTTTGCTGTTTGCGTTGCTGTTGCTGGGCATGCACTTGGGGCTGGATGCGGCCTGGCATTGAAGGGCGGCTTACGCACGTCGTGCCAACCCGCCTACGGAAGGGCCCCGATCACCTCGGCGATCAGTTCGCGCAGCCAGCGGTTGGCGGGGTCGTTGTCGACGTTGGCGTGCCAGTACAGCTGGTTGTCGATGTGCGCCAGTTCCAGCGGCAGCTCCAGCAACTGGTGGCCGAACTGCTCGTTCAGCACGTCGCCGTAGCGTTGCGGCATGGTCAGCAGCAAATCGGTCTGGCTGACGACCGTGCAGGCCGTGTAGTAGTGCTGGCAGCGCATGCGGATGCGGCGCTGCAGCCCGCGCCGGCTCAGTTCCACATCCTCCAGACTGGGCCCGCTGCGGCGCGAACTGACCTGGATGTGCTCCTGCTTCAGATACAGCTCCAGATCCAGCGCACCGCGCACTTGCGGATGCCCGGCGCGCACCAGCACCACGGTCTGGTCGGACGGCAGCCGAAGCTGGCGGATGTCCTTCGACAGCGGCAGCATCAAGTCGATCGCCGCGTCGATGCTGCCGGCGGCCAGTTCGCCTTCCAGTTCGCCGCGCGCCACCCGCAGCGCGTTGACGCCGACCGAGGGCGCGGCCTGGGCGATGCGCGCCATCAGCGGCGGCAGGATGGTCGGCTCCACCACGTCGCGCATGGCGAGGGTGAAGGTGCGTTCGCTGGTGGCCGGGTCGAAGCGCTCGGTGCCGCTCAAGGTCACTTCGAATCCGCGCAGCGCCTGCCGCACGGGTTCGATGATGCTGCGCGCCAGCGGCGTCGGCACCATCACATGGCCCTGGCGCTCGAACAGCACGTCGTTGAGCAAGGTCCGCAGGCGTGACAAGGCATGGCTGATGGCGGGCTGCGTGAGGTTCATTTTCAGGCTGGCGCGCGTCAGGCTGCCTTCCGTGTAGATGGCCTCGAACACCACGAACAGGTTCAGATCGACTTTGGATATATGCATAATACTTATGCGGGCGCATTAAAACTATTCATTTGATGAATTCTACACTGCGCGATAAGCTGTCCCTTATTCTTTTGCTACATGGAGTGCGCGCGATGGGACAAATATATCTGGTGCGGCATGGTCAGGCGTCATTCGGCGCCGCCAACTACGATCAGCTTTCCCCGCTGGGGTTCGAGCAGGCGCGCCTGCTGGGGCAGTGGTTCGCCAACAGCCGCCAGACCTTCCAGCGCGTGGTGTGCGGCGGCATGGTGCGCCACCGCCAGACGGCGGACAGCTGCCTGTCCGAGCTGCCCAAGGCGCTGCTGGCCGATACCGAATGGCTGACTGACCCGGGCTTCGCGGAGTTCGACCACGTGGAGGTGCTGGTCAAGCACTGTCCCGAGTTCGCGTCGCCTGACGATTTCAAAGCCTACGCCGCGCGCCAGCCGGACCCGAAGCGCGCTTTCGAGAACATCTTCGTCGCGGCCATGCTGCGCTGGATGGGCGGGGAGAAGGATGCGGACTACACGGAGACGTGGCAGCAGTTCCAGGCGCGTTGCGTGGGCGCGCTGGAGCGCCTGGCGACGCAGTCGGCGGCGTCCGAGTCGACGGTGGTGTTCACCTCCGGCGGCACGATCTCGGCGATCTGCCAGCACCTGCTGGCTCTGCCGGACCACAAGGCGCTGGAAATGAACTGGAATATCGCCAACTGCTCGATCACCAAACTGCAGCACCGTCCGGGCAAGATCAGCCTGAACTATCTGAATAATTTCGCCCACCTGGAGTGGCTGGGCGAGGCGAATAGCGTTACTTACCGGTAATTTTCGGCGGCATGACGGCGATTTCGCCGTCTTTTTTCACCTTTACTTATCAGACGTCTGACAGGTTGATTCAAAAAGACTCCCGATGCAAGCGCTATCGGGCAATAAGCTTCAGCTGTTTTTTGCGGTCTCGAATAGCTCGTGCGCGCGCCGCAGGCGTTCGCGGCTGTTGCTGAGGTGCGTGCGCATGGCGGCGCGGGCCGATTCGGGGTCTTGGCGTGCGATGGCGCCGTAGATGTCTTCATGCTCGCGCCTCACCCGCTCCAGATAAACCTCCGGCGCGTCGCGCGGGATGTGGGCGGATGTTTGCCGTGCGCGCGGCAGCAATTCCTTGTTGATGTGGCTTAGCACGTCGTGCAGATAGGGATTGCTGGCGGCCTGTGCGATGGCCAGGTGATACTGGGTATCCGCCGTCGCCGTCTCGCCGCCGCCGGCGCAGCGCGCCAGGAAGGCGTCCAGCGCTGCGCGGATGCGCGCCAGCTGGGGCTCGCTGCGGCGGGCTGCCGCCAGTCCGGCGGCCTCGGTCTCCAGGCTGATGCGCAATTCCAACAGGGACAGCACCTCGTCCTTCGTCATGCCGCCCTGTGCCGCCAGGCCCATGTGTTGCGGCGCGCGCCCCAGCACGAAGGTGCCCACGCCTTGGCGCGTCTCGACCATGCCGGCCGCCTGCATGTGCGATATCGCTTCCCGCACCACCGAGCGGCTGACCCCCAGCGCGCGGATGATCTCGGCCTCCGACGGCACCTTCTCGCCGGGCGCGACGCGGCCTTCCTTGATCAGGTCCGCGACATAGTCGACGACGCCGTGCGCCAGCGAGCGCGATTTGCCTGGGGCGGGGGTGGGGCGGAAAGAATCCATGGATGGGCTGGGTCGCAAAACACAAGTTGCGTTTTCTAAAAGTGATGATTATACTTGTTTCCAAGTTGTCAGACGACCGATGACTTGGGGCCGGCACGACCAGCGTCATGGCGAGACAAAAAGGACAACGCGGCAACGCGCCGGATCCTCCGCCGACGTGAAGAAGAAAATTCTTACACCATGGAGGAGATAACCATGCAGCACCGCACCCGCACGTCCCCGCAGCGGCTGGCCCGCACCTCGATCGCCCTTGCCGTCTTGACGCTGGCCGGCCAGGCCGCCGCGCAGCAGGCCGAACCGGCCATACAGAAAGTCGAAGTCACCGGTTCCACCATCAAGCGCGTCGCCAGCGAAATGGCCTTGCCGGTGACCACGGTCAAGGCTGACGAATTCGCCAACGCCGCGCTGACCACGGTGGCCGACGTCGTCACCGCCATGCCGGTGGCATCGACCAACGTGCCGTCGGCCGCCGGCGCCGGCACCAATATGAATATGCGCGGCATCGGCATCAACCGCACGCTGGTGCTGCTCAACGGCCGCCGCATGGTCAACGAGCCGCTCAGCAATGGTTTCGTCAACGTCGACATGATACCGATGAGTGCCCTGAGCCGGGTCGAAGTGCTGCGCGACGGCGCCTCTTCGACCTACGGCACCGACGCGATCGGCGGCGTGGTCAACTTCATCACCAAGCGCACCTATAAGGGCCTGAACGTGACTGCGCAGGGCGTGGTTCCGGAGGCTTCCGGCGGCGGCCGCGAGCACCGCCTGAGCATCCTGGGCGGCATCGGCGATCTCGAAACGGACGGCTGGAACATCTACGCCACCGTGGACACCCACAAACGCAGCGCGCTGGCAGCGAACGACCGGCCGGAGCTGACCAGCCCCGAACGGCTGGCCGCCCTGGGCATCGCGCCGCGCGCCACCACCGGCAGCTACGCGCAGCCGGCCAATGTGTTCTCGCCCAGCACCGGCATCACCGGCAATCCGTACTACGCCACCGGCTGCACGCCGCCGTATTCCACGCCGGCCCTGCGCAACACCTGCATCCAGAACGCCAACTACTACGTGCTGGCGTTGCCGGGCAATTCGCAAACCACTTTCTTCACCAAGGGCAGCCTGAAGCTGTCCGAGGAACATCTGCTGACCGCCGAACTGCTGTACGCGAAAGAGCACATCACCACGCAGCGCCCGTCCACCAGCACGGTCGGCTTCAACGGCGCGGTGGCGCAGATCACGCCGGCCAGCCGCTACTACCCGGGCGGCAGCGGCGGCGTACCCGCTATCGCGGGCCTGAACGGCTCGACGCTGAATGTCTCCTGGAGCGTGGCCGAACTGGGGCCTGCCATCGCGCGCGACCAGCAGCAAGCCACGCGCCTGGTGGTGGCCGACGAGGGCCGCCTGGGAAAATGGGACTACCGCCTGGGCTTCATCTACGGCGCCGGCGAGCGCGATTCCTGGTTCCGCCAGGGCTATCTGAACGGCCTGAAGCTGCAGGCCGGCGTGCGCAACGGCATCCTCAATCCCTTCGGCACGCAGGACGCCGCCGGCCTGGCCTACCTGAAAGAGATTTCCGCCGACGGCGGCCAGATCCGCCACACCACCAATCTGTACAGCGGTGTCGACCTGACCGTCACGCGCGAATTGATGCAATTGAGCGGCGGCGCGCTCACGCTGGCCACCGGCGCCGAGTTCCACCACGACGGCAACAAGGACCGCGCGCTGCCCGGCGTGATCGACGTGCCTTACCAGAACCGCCTGCCCAGCTACGCCTCCGGCAGCCGCAACATCAGCGCGCTGTTCGTCGAGACCGAACTGCCCGTGACGTCTGAGCTGAGCTTTAACGTGGCCGCGCGCGCCGACAGTTATTCCGATTTCGGCAACACCGTCAATCCGAAAGCGAGCTTCCGCTACCAGCCGGCCAAAAACCTGATGTTGCGCGGCTCGGCCAGCACCGGCTTCCGCGCGCCGACCCTGTTCGACCGCTACGGCTACCGGCTGCCCGGCGCCACCGCGCTGACCACCAGCCGCTGGGACGACCCGCTGCTGTGCCCCGGAACCGTGGGCCTGGCCGGCAGCGGCAAGGCGGTGGCAGGCGCCAATCCCCTCATTGTCTGCAACGCGCAGCTGCCGGTGCAGCAGGGCAGCAACCCGGACGTGCTGCCGGAAAAGTCGCGCAGCCTGACGCTGGGCGTGGTGATCGAACCGATGCGCAACATGATGCTGTCGCTGGACTACTACGACATCCGCTTCCGCAACAGCATCGGCCAGTTGCCGCAGAACGCCATTTTCACCAACACCGCCAAGTACGCCGACCTGTTCGTGCGTAACGCCGACGGCTCGCTGGCGTATGTGAAGAACACGGTGATGAACCTGGGCGACCTGCGCACCAACGGCGTCGACGTGGGCTTCAGCTATGGCTTTCCAAGGCAGCCGGCCGGCGACTTCAAGATAGGCCTGGACGGCACCTATGTGAACCAGTTCGAGAACCAGAACGAGAAGGGCGGCGCGTGGATTTCCAACCTGGGCCGCTTCGGTTCGGTCGGCTCGGGCAACGTCAGCGCCAGCCCGACCTACACCTTCCGCTGGAAGCACACGCTGCGCATGTCCTGGGCCAGGGGCGACTGGTTCTCGCAGCTGACGCAGAACTACAACACCGGCTACCACGATTTGAACAACGTGCTGCCGCAGTACTTCCGCGACATCAAGCCTTACTCGGTGTGGAACCTGACCGGGTCCTACAAGGGTTTCAAACACATCACCCTGACGGCGGGCGTGAGCAATCTGTTCGACACCGAACCCCCCGTCACCAACTCGAACGCGACCGCGTATGCCAACAATATCGCCAGCCCGATCGGGCGTGCCTTCAACGCGCGCATGAGTTACGAGTTCTGACGCGCCACGTTCCGAGCGACCAGTTTTAAGGCCGGCCCCGGCCATTTGGCGGGCGCGTCGCCAGCAGCGCAGTAGCGCGGCGCGCCCCCTTTTTTTGAATCCATCCGAGACAGCATATGAAAATCGAACGAGTACAAGGAACCGTGTTCCACTACCTGACCAGCCGCAGCGTCGACAGCGCGGGACATTCGCATCCCGGCCCTGAGAAGCGCGCCACCATGGCCATGGTCATCATCACCGCCGACGACGACAGCAAGGGCTACGCCTTCGGCCCGCCCGAAGTGGTGCGCCCCCATGTGCTGGAGGCGTTTGCGCGCAAGGTGCTGATCGGGCAGGACCCGTTCGACCGCGAACGCCTGTGGCAGGACCTGGTGCACTGGCAGCGCGGCAGCGCCGGCCAGCTCACCGACCGCGCGCTGGCCGTCATCGAGCAGGCGCTGTGGGACCTGGCGGGGCGCGCGCTGGACACGCCGGTCTACAAGCTGCTCGGCGCCTACCGCGACAAGGTGCCGGCCTACGGCAGCACCATGTGCGGCGACGAGCTGAAAGGCGGCCTGTCCACGCCGGACGAATACGCGGCCTTCGCCGTCAAGCTGGTCGAACGCGGCTACAAGGCCATCAAGCTGCACACCTGGATGCCGCCGGTGTCGTTCGCGCCCAGCGTGGCGATGGACATCAAGGCTTGCGCGGCGGTACGCGAGGCGGTCGGCCCGGACGTGGCGTTGATGCTGGACGGGTATCATTGGTACAGCCGCAGCGATGCGCTCACCATAGGCCGCGCGCTGGAACGGCTCAACTTCGCATGGTTCGAGGAGATGATGAACGAGCAAAGCATCGCGTCCTACGCCTGGCTGGCGAACCAGCTCGACATCCCCATCGTCGGGCCGGAATCGATCTCGGGCAAGCACCACAGCCGCGCCGACTGGGTGCAGGCGGGCGCCTGCGACATCCTGCGCGCAGGCGTTCCTGGCGTGGGCGGCATCACGCCGACCATGAAGGTGGCGGCGCTGGCGGACGCCTTCGGCATGAACTGCGAGGTGCATGGCAACGGCGCGGCCAACCTGGCCGTCACCGCCGCGATCAAGAATTGCGAATGGTACGAACGCGGCTTGCTGCATCCCTTCCTCGATTACGACGTGCCGCCGGCCTACCTGCGCAGCCTGCCGGACACGATGGACGCCGACGGCTACGTCCACCTGTCGCAGCAGCCGGGCCTGGGCGAGGACATCGACTTCGATTACATCGCGGCGAGCACCGTGGAATCCTACTAAGGTCCGGCCATGACACGTGCAAGCAAACCTGCAGGCGGCGGTGGCGATGGCAAGAAAGGTGCGTCCGCGGCTGGAACGATGACCGAAGCGCGGAGTGCCTCGCGCGCCATGCTGACCCGGGCGCTGCCTCGCGTGCCGGCTTCTGTGCTGTCCCTGGTGCTGGCCGCTGCGCTGGCGCTACCGGGCGCGCCGGCGCTGGCAGCCACACCCCGCGACCAGCTGGTGATCGGCATGAATATGAACAACCTGCTGTCGATCGATCCGGCCGGTGCCACCGGCAACGACGTGCTGGGCGTGGTGGCCAATTTGTACGACTACCTGGTCGAACTCGATCCGCACGACCTGAGCGTGGTGCATCCCGGGCTGGCGGAGCAGTGGGAAATCGCGCCCGACAACGGCAGCCTGACCTTGACGCTGCGCGAAGGCGTGCGCTTCCAGTCGGGCCGCGCGCTGACGGCGGCCGACGCGGCCTGGTCGCTGCAGCGCGTGCTCAAGCTGAACCTGGCCATGGCCTCGCCATGGAAGAGCTATGGCTTCAGCGCCGGCAACGCCGAGCGCCTGATCCAGGCGGTCGACGCGCGCACGCTGCGCATCACGCTGCCGGAGCCGACCGACCCGAAGATGGTGCTGTACACGCTGGGCACCTCGGTCAGCGCGGCCATCCTCGACCGCGACGCGGTGCTGGCGCACCAGAAGAACGGCGACCTGGGCGCGGCCTGGCTGCTGACGCACGCCGCCGGTTCGGGACCCTACGCGCTGACCGAGTGGCGCGCCAAGGACGCCATGCTGCTGGACCGTTACGACAGCTATTGGCGCGGCCCGGCCAAGCTGCGCCGGGTGGTGATGCGCCACGTGCCGGAATCGCTGTCGCTGCGCTTCATGATCTCGCGCGGCGACGTCGACCTGGCGGCCGGCATGGCCGGTCCGGACATCGAAGCGCTGCGGCATGACGCCAGCGCGGTGGTGCAGCCCGTGCTGCGCGGCACCTCCTACTATGTGGCCCTCAGCATGAAGGACCCCAAGTTTGCCGACAAGCGCGTGCGCCTGGCGCTGCGAAATCTGATCGACTACGACGGCATCAACAAAGCCATCATGCCGCACTACGGCGTGGCGCATCAGCGTCCCGTGATGATAGGGCTGGCGGCCACTCTGCCCGATCCCGGCTACAAGCTCGATGTCGCGGCCGCGAAACAGCTGCTGGCCGCCGCCGGCTATCCGAACGGTTTCCGCACCACCATCAAGGTGCTGTCCGACCCGCCCATGATCAACATCGCGACTGCCTTGCAGGGAACGCTGGCGCAGGCCGGCATCCAGGCCAGCATCCAGTCGGGCACCGGCAACCAGGTGTACGGCGCCATGCGCGACCGCAAGTTCGAAATCGTGGTGGGGCGGGGCGGCGGCGGGGTGGAACCGCATCCGCATGCCAACCTGCGCGCGCTGGTCTACAACCCGGACAATCGCGACGCCGCCAAGCTGACCAACTTCCAGGGCTGGCGCACGTCGTTCCACAGCCCCGCGATCAACCGGCTGATCGAGCAGGCGGTGCGCGAACGCGACCCGCAAACGCAGACGGCGATGTACCGCGAGGTGCAGCAGCTGTACGACAGCGAAGTGGGCGCGATCCAGCCCATTTCGCAGATGCTGGAAACGGTGGTGCTGAGCAAACGGGTGCACGGCTACGTCGGACATCCGTCCGCCACTACCCACCTGCGTGACGTCTACAAAGATTAGGCGCACTGACATGACAACTACGGAGACACTCATGAAAGCTTTTTGGGCACGCGCGGGCGCCATGCGCTCGCGCCTGCTGAGTACCCTGGTCACGCTGCTAGGCCTGCTGGTGCTGACCTTTTTTGTCGGCCGCGTGATGCCGATCGATCCGGTGCTGTCCATTGTCGGCCCCGACGCGGACGCCTCGACCTACCGCGAGGCGGCAGCGCGCCTGGGGCTGGACCAGCCGCTGTGGGTGCAGTTCGGGCGCTACCTGGGCGAACTGGCGCAGGGCAACCTGGGCACCTCGCTGTTGACCGGGAACGCCGTCAGCGCCGACATCGCGCGGGTATTTCCCGCCACCGTGGAACTGGCGACGCTGGCCATCTTGCTGGGCGTGCTGGCCGGTGTGCCGCTGGGCGTGTGGGCGGCCAGCCGGCGCGGCCGTCTGGTCGACCATGTGGTGCGCGTCATCAGCCTGGCGGGCCATTCGACGCCGGTATTCTGGTTTGCCATGATGGGCCTGCTGGTGTTCTACGCATGGCTGGGCTGGGCCGGCGGCTCGGGGCGCATCGCGCTCGCCTACGACGGCGTCATCCCCTCCGTCACCGGACTGCTGCTGATCGACACGCTGCTGTCCGGGCACTGGGACGCGTTCTGCAACAGCGTCAAGCACATCCTGCTGCCGGCCTGCATCCTCGGCCTGCACTCGATGGCCTACATCAGCCGCATGACGCGCAGCTTCATGCTGGCGCAGCTGTCGCAGGAATACATCCTGACGGCGCGCGTGAAAGGGTTGTCGGAAGCAGCAGTAATCTGGCGCCACGCCTTCCGCAACATCCTGGTGCAGCTGCTCACCATCGTCGCGCTGGCCTACGGCGGCTTGCTGGAGGGGGCGGTGCTGATCGAGACCGTGTTCGCCTGGCCCGGCTTCGGCCAGTACCTGACCAACAGCCTGCTGCTGGGCGACATGAACTCGGTGATGGGATGCGTGCTGCTGGTCGGCGTCATCTTCGTCACGCTCAACCTCGTCTCGGACGCCCTGTACCAAGTTTTCGACCCACGGATGCACTGATGCTGACTCCTATCAAGCCTGCCCCTACCGGCCAAGGCGGCGCTGCGGCGCCGTCCATGCCGGACGCCCCCGAGACGTCGCCGCCGCATCTGCAGCCTGCGCCACACCAGGCGCCGCCGCCGTCGCCGCCGCCGCGTTCATCGCAAGGCGTCTCGCAGATTCCGTCGACCCCGGTGCCCCCGCATGCGGGAGGCGCCGCTACCGCCGGCACTGCTATGCGCGAATCGCTGCGCCGCGCGCTGCAGCACCTGCTGCTCAATCCCATGACGCTTGCCGGCCTGATCGTGATCGTGCTGCTGATCGCGGCGGCCTGCTGCGCGCCATGGATCGCCACGCACGACCCGCTGCGCCAGGACCTGGCCGCGACCTTGCAAGCGCCGGGCGCCGCGCACTGGTTCGGCACCGATGAATACGGCCGCGACACTTTCAGCCGGCTGATATACGGCGCCCGCACTACGCTGTACATCGTCGGCCTGGTCACCATCGTGGTCGGCCCGGTCGGGCTGGCGGTGGGCGCCGCGTCCGGCTACTTCGGCGGCTGGGTCGATGCGCTGTTCATGCGCATTACCGACATCTTCATCTCCTTCCCCAGCCTGGTGCTGGCGCTGGCCTTCGTGGCTGCGCTCGGGCCGGGCCTGGAGCACGCGGTGATCGCCATCGCGCTCACCGCCTGGCCGCCGATAGCCCGCTTGGCGCGCGCTGAAACGCGTACGCTGCGCAAGGCCGACTTCGTGGCTGCTGTGCAGCTGCAGGGCGCCTCGCCGCTGCGCATCCTGGTGCGGCACATCGCGCCGCTGTGCTTGTCCTCGGTACTGGTGCGGCTGACCATGAACATGGCCGGCATCATCCTCACCGCCGCCGGACTTGGCTTCCTGGGCCTTGGCGCGCAGCCGCCGTCGGCCGAGTGGGGCGCGATGATCTCGGCCGGACGCCGCTACATGATGGAATGCTGGTGGCTCGTGGCCATGCCGGGCGCCGCCATCATGGTGGTCAGCCTCGCATTCAACCTGCTGGGCGACGGTCTGCGCGACGTGTTCGATCCGCGCAGCTGACAAGGAATGAAGATGACAACGATTTTGACAACAACGGAAACCAAGCTGGAAGTGGAAGACCTGAGCGTGCGCTTCGCCACCCGCGACGGGCTGGTGGATGCGGTGCGCGGGGTGTCGTTCAAGCTGGGGCGAGAGAAGCTGGCCATCGTCGGCGAGTCCGGCTCGGGCAAATCGACGGTGGGCCGCACGCTGCTCAAGCTGCACCCGGCCAGCGCCCGCATCGACGCGCGCGTGCTGCGCTTCGGCGAGACCGACCTGCTGCGTGCCGGCGAGAAGGAGATGCGCGCCATACGCGGCCAGCGCATGTCGATGATCATGCAGGATCCGAAGTATTCGCTGAACCCTGTGATGAAAGTGGGCGACCAGATCGCCGAGGCGGTACTGGCCCACGAAAGCGGACGGCGGCTGCCGCGCGCGCACGTGCGCGAGCGCGTCATCGCCATGCTGGAGCAGGTGCGCATCCGCGAGCCGCAGCGCGTCTACGAGCGCTACCCGCACGAGATCTCGGGCGGCATGGGACAGCGCATCATGATCGCGATGATGCTGATACCGGATCCGGAAGTGGTGATCGCCGACGAGCCGACGTCCGCACTGGACGTATCGGTGCGCTCGCAGGTGCTGTCGGTGCTGGACGACCTGGTGGGGCAGCGCGATCTGGGCCTGATCTTCATCAGCCACGATTTGAACCTGGTGCGCAGCTTCTGCGACCGCGTGCTGGTGATGTACGCAGGCCGTGTGGTCGAATCGATCGCGGCGGCGGACCTCGACAAGGCGCAGCATCCCTACACCCGTGGCCTGCTGGCCGCGCTGCCCAGCATAGACGTGCGGCGCCCGGTGCTGCCGGTCTTGCAGCGCGACCCGCTCTGGCTTACACAATAGGAGATCGACCCATGATCACGGTAAACGAACTGGCGCTCTCCTTTGGCAGTGGCAGCCAGCGCAGCAAGGTGTTGAATGAAGTGAGCTTCTCGGTCGCGGAAGGGGAAGTATTCGGGCTGGTGGGGGAATCGGGCTCCGGCAAGAGCACGGTGCTGCGCTGCCTGGCCGGCTTGTACTCGCATTGGGAAGGCGGGATGACAATAAGCGGGCAAGCGCTGGGCCGCAAGATAGACCGCGCGCGCTGCCGCATGATGCAGATGGTGTTCCAGGACCCCTACGGCTCGCTGCATCCGCGCCACACCGTGGACACGGCGCTGTCCGAGCCGCTGAAGATCCACAAGATGGACAACATCGACGACCGCGTGCGGCAGATGCTGCTGAAAGTGGGGCTGAACGAATCGTTCCGCTACCGCTATCCGCATCAGATGTCGGGCGGGCAGCGGCAGCGCGTGGCGATAGCGCGCGCATTGATACTGGAGCCGCGCATCCTGCTGCTGGACGAGCCGACATCGGCGCTGGACGTGTCGGTGCAGGCCGAGATCCTGAACCTGCTGGCCGAACTGCGCGCGCGCGACGGCCTGACCTACATCCTGGTGACGCACGATTTGGGCGTGGTGGTGCACCTGTGCGACCGGGTGGCGGTGATGCAGCAGGGCCGCATCGTCGACACGCTGGACAGCGCGCTGCTGAGCAGCGGCGGCGCCACCCATCCCTACACGCGCACGCTGGTTGAGGCGACGCGTAGCTACAGCCGGGAGATGGCGGTGGCGTGAAAGAACTACGATGTTGTGCTTCTTGCGTTCTGTCAACATCGGGTGGATCTTCTTTGCCGCATGCCTAATTTCCCATGGGATACTACATCGAGCCCTGCAACGGCTGACTGTTGCAGGGCGGGTACTGCCCCGAGGTAAACCCAAGCTGATTAGGTTTGAGATAAAATGCCTACTGTGTTGATGGTTTTCGGCTTACGCGTGTTAATTTATTCCAATGATCACCGGCCTGCCCACGTTCACGTTCAGGGAAAAGGATGTGAAGCGGCGTTCAATTTGCACTGTCCGGCAGGGCCTCCCGAGTTGCGGGAAAACTATGGGTTCTCGCAGAAAGAGTTGGGAAAGATTGTTGCCGCGCTCGCAGATGAATTAACGCGGCTGTGCGCAAAGTGGAGGGGCTTACATGGAAATTACTGATGCCGAGTTTGATGCGGCTAACCGCCGAGGGGCGGCAAAGCGGGCTGCTTTTCCAGTTGCGTCGGCGGTACGCTATGACCGGCGCATTGGGCGCGTTGTGATTTCCCTGGCTTCGGGATTGCAAATCGCGTTCATCCCGCGCGACGTGCAAGGCTTGGAGGGCGCTCGTCCCGCAGACTTGATCGATGCTGAAATCAGCCCTTCTGGATTAGGGATACGCTTCCCCAAGCTGGATGCGGATCTCTACATTCCAGCGCTGCTGGAAGGCTTTCTCGGATCGAAAAGCTGGATGGCTTCGCAGATGGGAAAAGTGGGCGGCAGGGCATCCACTGACGCGAAAACGGCCGCCGCGCGCAAGAATGGAAAACTTGGTGGCCGCCCCAAAAAGGTTACGGAGCCGGCCAGTTCGTAGGGTGGGTTAGCTGCGCAGCAGCGTAACCCACCATGTTCAAGCCGCCTTCGGCTTGAAGTTGCGCAGGAAGTCCAGCAGCGCTAGCGCGGCGATGTCGGCGTCGTCGGCCGTCATCGTCTCCAGCGGGTTGTGGCTGATGCCGCCGTTGCCGCAGCGCGTAAACAGCATCGCCACGTCGGTCACGGCCGCCAGCGCCATCGCGTCGTGCCCGGCGCCGGACAGCAGGTCGAAACGGGGCAGGCCGGTGCGCTCGACCGCCGCGCCCAGCTGGTCCATCAGCCACGGTGCGCAAGGCGCGGCCGCAGCCTCCACCACCTTCTCCAGCTTGAACTCGATGAAGCGCCGCTCGCAGATCGCGGCGATGCCGTCGAGGACGTCCTTCACCGCCGCCTGGCGCACCGCGTCGTCCGCCGCGCGGATGTCGAGCGACAGCTTGCACGCGCCCGGTATCACATTGACCGAACCGTTCGGCACCTGCAGCTGGCCAACGGTGCCGACCAGCGCGTCGGCGGTGCCGCAGCGCTGCTCCACCAGCAGCACGATTTCGGCTGCCGCTGCCGCTGCGTCTTTGCGCATGGTCATCGGCGTGGTGCCGGCGTGGCTGGCCAGGCCGCGCAGTTCGACCAGGTAGCGCGAGCTGCCCGCGATCGCGGTGACCACGCCCAGCGGCAGGCCTTTGCCGACCAATACCGGGCCCTGCTCGATGTGCACTTCCACGAAGCCCAGCAGCTGGGCCGGATCGCGCGCGATGGCGGGAATGTTGGCCACGTTGTGGCCGGCGCCGGTCAGCGCGCTGCGCATGCTCACGCCGTCCGCGTCCAGCTGTTCCAGCAGGCCCAGGTCGAAGCGGCCGGTGATGGCGTTGCTGCCCAGGAAAGTGGAGCGGAAGCGCACGCCTTCCTCTTCGGCGAAGCCGACGATCTCGAAGTCGAACGGCAGTTTTTCGCCGGTTGCGTGCAGGTGTTTGACGATGGCGGTCGGCAGCAGGATGCCGAGGCGGCCGTCGTACTTGCCGCCGTTGCGCACGGTGTCGTAGTGCGAACCGGTCATCAGCGTTTTCGCGTTGGCGGCGCCGGACAGGTAGCGGCCCACCACGTTGCCGACATCGTCGATATGCACTTCCATGCCGGCTTCCCGCATCCAGGCCGCCAGCTGGGCGGCGGACTTCAGGTGCGCGTCAGTCATGTAGGCGCAGGTCAGGCCTTCGGCGTCGTCGCTCCATTGCGCCAATTCCTCGGACCATTGCATGATGGCGGGGCCGAAGTCCATCTTCACGCCCAGCAGGTCGTTGATGCGCATTTCGGCGATGCGGTGGATCTGGCGCAGGCATTCCTGCTGCTCGTCGCTTTTCTGGTTGCGGAAGCGGCGCGTGAACGTGGCGATGATCTGCTGGCGCGTCAGGCCGTTGCCGGTCGGGCCTTTCACGGCCAGGATGAAGGGGAAGCCGAACTTGGCGTTGTAGTCGGCGTTGAGCGTCTGCAGCGTGGCGAATTCCTCCGCGCTGCACAGGTTCAGGCCGGACCTGGTCTGCTCGTTGGTCGATTCGGCCGTCAGTTCGCCGGCGATGGCGGCCTTGCCCGCCAGCTCAGGGTGGGCGCGGATCAGGCCCAGTTGTTCTTCGTTGGTGGCGTTCGTGACCTTCGCCTGCAAGGCCTGCTTCAGCGCCGTCACGCTGCTGAAGGGACGCAGCGCGGCGGCGCGTTGCGGTATCCATGGCGAGTGCTCGTAAATGCCGTGCAGGCGCTCGGCGAAAGTGGGGACGTCGCAGCTGTTCAGTTCGGAGAGTGTAGTCATCGTTATTTCCATCCTTGGAGCTTCGATGATATAGCCGCCGGTATAGGCGGTCTATACGCGGCCGCCTATGATCCTTATCACTTCAGCAGTGCTTTGGCGGCCTCGCTGACCTGGTCGCGCAGCCATTTGTGCTCGGGCGCGGAGTGCACCCGCTCGTGCCACAGCTGGTAGAAACGCATCGGCGGGAACTTGATCGGCACCGTGTAGGTCTTCAACGGCAGCGTTTTCTCGTGGAAGCGGATGAACTGGCGGCCGGTGGTCAGCACCAGGTCGGTCTGCGTCAGCATATAGGGGATCAGGCCGAAATAGGCCGACTCCACCATCACGTTGCGGCGCTGGTGCTGGCGTTCCAGGAAGGCGTCGATCACGCCGTGGTAGCCGGGCAGCAGCTGCGACGGCGCCACGTGGGGCAGGGACAGGTAGTCCTCCACCGTCATGGCGTCGCTGGCGGTGCGTTTGGCGTACGGCGCGCCGGCGTGCATGGCGCAGACGATGGGGTCCTCGAACAGCTTGGACATGTGCAGGTGCTCGGGCGGCTCGTCCCAGTTGGCGATCACCAGGTCCAGGTCGCCGTCCGACAGCAGGCGCACATAGTCCACTCCCGGCCCCAGGCCATGGATGACGATGCGGCTCAGCGGCGAGCCTCGCCGCAGCAGCGCCACCACGTTGGGCAGGAACTGCGTGTCCAGGTAGTCCGGCGCGGCGATGTGGAAGACGCGCGCTTCCTCCTGCGGCACGAAGGGCGTCTTCTTGACGAACAGGTTCTCGGTTTCGTCGAGGATGCGCTTGGCCGGCTTGAGCAGGCTTTCGCCGTGCTGGGTCGGCACCATGCCGCGCGCGCCGCGCACCAGCAGCGGGTCGCCGGTCAGTTCGCGCAGCTTGCGCAGGGAGGCGGAGATCGAGGGCTGCGGCTGATTGAGCTTGAGCGCCACGCGCGAGACATTCTTCTCCACCAGCAGCAGGTAGAGGATGCGGATCAGGTGCAGATCGAGATTTTTGGGCAGGCTGGACATAGGCAGGCTTTATATCAGATCGGATATGAGAAATATACGATATATTTCATGGCACCGGGACGAAAACCGTTTATCTTCGGTAAGTTGCCGCCACTTCATTCTTGAGGAATACATGGAAGTTTTCGCCTATCTGATCCCGTACGGCCTTGAATGGCTCAACCTGATCGTGCGCTGGCTGCACGTCATCACCGGCATCGCCTGGATAGGCGCCTCGTTCTACTTCGTCTGGCTGGACAATTCGATCCGTCCGCCCGCCGCCGGCTCGGAGCTCGCGAAGAAGGGCGTGTCGGGCGAACTGTGGGCGGTGCACGGCGGCGGATTCTACAACCCGCAAAAATACCTGGTGGCGCCGGCTGAACTGCCCAAGGAACTGCACTGGTTCAAATGGGAAGCTTACACCACCTGGCTGTCCGGCTTCGCCTTGCTGACCATCGCCTACTATTTCAACGCGCAAGCGATGATGGTCGACAAATCCGTCGCGGACCTGAGCAGCCTGCAGGCCATCGGCGTCGGCATCGGCTCGCTGGTGGCCGGCTGGACCGTGTACGACCTGCTGTGCCGCTCACCGCTGGGCAAGCACGACCTGGCCTTCGGCGTGGTGGTGTTCGCGCTGCTGGTGGTCTCGGCCTATGTGCTGACCCACTTCCTCAGTGGCCGCGCGGCCTATATCCACGTCGGCGCGATGATAGGCACCATCATGGTGGCCAATGTGCTGATGCTGATCATCCCCGGCCAGCGCAAGATGGTGTCGGCCATGGCGGCCGGCGGCCTGCCGGACCCGGTGCACGGCCAGCGCGCCAAGCAGCGCAGCGTGCATAACAACTACTTTACCTTGCCGGTGCTGTTCATCATGATCAGCAACCACTACGCGATGACCTACCGCCACGACCGCGCCTGGCTGGTGCTGGCCTTCATTATGGCGGCGGGCGTGTTCATCCGCCACTTCTTCAACCTGCGGCACAAGGGCTGCACCGAGTGGCGCTATCCCGCCATCGGGGTGGCGCTGCTGGTCGCTGTGGCGGTGGCGATCGCACCGGCGCGCCCGGTGGCCGCGCCCGCAATGCCGGATACGGCCGCGCAGTTCGGCAAGGTGCAAGCCATTGTGGCGCAGCGCTGCGTGTCCTGCCACGCGGCCGCGCCGACGCAGCCCGGCTTTGCCGCCGCGCCGGCCGGCATCATTCTGGAGAACGCAGCGCAGATCCGCCAGAACGCGGAAAAGATCTACAAACAGGCGGTGCAGCTGAAAGCCATGCCGCTCGCGAACCTGACCAATATGACCGACGCCGAACGCGCCCAGCTGGGCGCATGGTTCGAGTCCGGCGCAAAATAAAAGGACCAATATGAGCAAGCAAGAACAACTGGTAGCCTGGATCGACGCCCACTTCGACGAGCAAGTCGCTTTCCTGCAGCAGGTGCTGCGCGTGCCGACCGACACCCCGCCCGGCAACAACGCGCCGCACGCGGACATGATCGCCGATGCGGTGCAGGCCTACGGCTGGCAGGCCGAGAAGCACGCCGTGCCCGAGCAGGTAGTGCGCGACTACGGCATGGAGACCATCACCAACCTGATCGTGCGCCGGCCGTATTCCGGCAGCGGCCCGACGGTGGCGCTGAACGCGCACGGCGACGTGGTGCCGCCGGGCGAGGGCTGGACCTATCCGCCCTACGGCGGCGTGGTCGACAAGGGCTATATCTACGGCCGCGCCGCAGCGGTGTCGAAGTGCGACTTCGCCACCTACATCTTCGCGGCGCGCGCGCTGGAAGCGCTGGGCGTGCCGCTGAAGGGCAAGCTGGAACTGCACTTCACCTACGACGAGGAATTCGGCGGCCTGCTGGGGCCGGGCTGGCTGCTCGAGCAGAAGCTGACCAGGCCGGACTTCGTCATCGCGGCGGGCTTCAGCTACAACATCGTCACCGCGCACAACGCCTGCCTGCAGTTCGAGATCACCGTGCACGGCAAGTCCGGCCACGGCGCCATGCCGGAAACCGGCCACGACGCGCTGCAGGCGGCCACCAAAATCCTGAACGCGCTGTACGGGCAGGTGGCGGAGCTGAGGAAAGTCAAATCGAAGGTGCCCGGCATCGACAGCCCGACCATGCTGGTGGGCCGCATCGACGGCGGCACCAACACCAACGTGGTGCCCGGCAAGGTGGTGATGAAGATGGACCGCCGCATGATCCCGGAGGAGGATACGGTGGCGGTGGAAGCGCAGGTGCGCGCGCTGATAGAAGACGCCGTGCGCGGCGAGCCCGGCATCCGCATCGAGATCAAGCGCCTGCTGCTGTCGCACGCCCTGCGTCCGCAGCCGGGTTCCGAGCAGCTGGTGGCGAATCTGCAGAAGAACGCCAAGGCCATCCTGGGCGAGGACATACCCGCCGTGGGCACGCCGCTGTACGCCGACGCGCGCCTGTACGGCGAGCAGGGCATTCCGGCCGTGCTGTACGGCGCCGGTCCGCGCACCGTGCCCGAATCGAACGCCAAGAAGGCCGACGAGCGCCTTGCGCTGGACGATTTGCGCAAAGCGACTAAAATCGTCGCTTTAACGCTGGCCGACTTCCTGGCCTGAACAAGGAGCTGCGATGTTTGAAAAGAAGATGATGGCGGGCTGGGGCGACATGGACTTCAACAGCCATATGCGCAACACGGCCTTCCTGGACAAGGCGGGCGATGTGCGCATGCTGTTCCTGTCGGAGCACGGCTTCGGCATGAGCGAGTTCAAACGCCAGAACATCGGTCCGGTGGTGATGAAGGACGACATCGCCTACTTCAAGGAAGTGATGCTGCTGGAAGCGATCACCGTGACGCTGGGCCTGGCCGGCATGTCGGAGGACGGCAGCCGCTGGCTGCTGCGCAGCGATGTCTATCGCGGCGACGGCAAACTGGCGGCGCGCATCACCAGCGCAGGCGGCTGGCTGGACCTGGTGGCGCGCAAATTGATCGTGCCGCCGCCGGCCTTGCTGGCGACCTGGCAGCTGCTCGAGAAGACCGACGATTTCACGGAGCTGCCAAGCAGCGTTGCGCGCTGACCAGGCCAGGAACTCGGACTGCGGCGCGTTTGGCGTGTGCCGGCGCCGCCTGCAGCGCCTCGACGCGCACCGCCTTGTTTCATCGTTCCCAGCTTGGCTTGCCGGTGATGAGTGTATTCAGCGGATAAGCGCGCTGCTCGATCGGCTGGCTCAATACGATGCGGCTGGCAAACTTCGCGATGCCGATATCGTCGTCCAGCAGCCGCTCCATGAGCGCCTGAAAATAGGCCATGCTGGGCGCGACGATTTTCAGCAGGTAGTCGCAACCGCCGGTGACGTTGTAGCATTCGACGATTTCGTGGTACTTGCCAGCCCCCGCTTCGAATTTGCGGAAGTCGTGCAAGCGATGGCTGCCGATGGTCACCTCGGAAAACACGATGACGTGGCTGCCCAGCTTCTCCAGCACGACATCCGCGCCGTAGCCCCGGATAACGCCGATGTCCTGCAGCCGTTTGGTACGGAGCAGGCATGGGCTCTCGCTGAGGCCAACGGCCTTGGCCAGGGCGACATTCGAACAGCGTCCCTCGCGCTGAAGGTGCGCAAGAATCTTGATGTCGAAGGGATCGAGGGACGCTGCGGATTTCATAGGCTGATACTATCATTAACTATCACTAAAGCCGGGGGCCGCTTACCCCGGCCTTGCCGATTGCGCTCCGCTGAGCGCTTCGTCGAGCGCATGGATCACCATGCCCGCCTGTTCCTCCGACAGCACCAGCGGCGGCCGGATCTTGAGCACGTTGTGTCCCATCGCGCAGGCGCTGAGCAGGACGCCCTGGTCGCGCATGCGATTGACTACCTGGGTGGTGAGCCAGCGGTCGGGTGTACGCGACGCGCGGTCCGAGACCAGTTCCACGCCGACGAACAGGCCCGCGCCACGGACATCGCCTATGGCCTCGTGCCGCACGGCCAGCGCTGCGATGCCTTCGCGCAGGGTATTGCCGACCTTGGCGGCATGCCGGACCAGGCCTTCCTGTTCGATTGTCTTCCACACCGCCAGCGCGGCCGCGCATGACACGGTATTGCCGGCGAAGGTGTTGAAGTACCTCGAGTTTTTGCCGAACTCCGCCAGCGCGTCGGCGGTGGCCAGCAGTCCCGCGATCGGTTGTCCATTGCCCATCGGCTTGCCCAGGGTGACGATGTCGGGGATGACGCCGTGACGCTGGAAGCCCCACATATGCTCGCCCGTCCGGCCGAAACCGGGCTGGACCTCGTCGGCGATGAACAGGCCGCCGGCGCGCTTGATCGCATCGGCCGCGCCTTTCAAAAAACCCGCCGGCCCAGGGAGGATGCCGTCGCTGGTGAACAAGGAATCGACTATCAGTGCCGCCGGCTTGATGCCGTGGCGCTGAAGGTCGGCGATCGCCACCTCGACATCGCGCGTGAAGCGTTCGGAGAGGTCGGTACCCTCGGCATGATAGAGGCGCGGTGCCGGAACCAGGCGCACGTGCGCGCCGAGATCGACACCCGCACCGAGCGATGGCGAGAATTGCGACACGGCGTCTGTGAAACCGTGATAGGCGGTTTCGGTCACGATCACGCCCGTGCCCCCGGTGCGGACCTTGGCGATGCGATAAGCGAGGTCGTTTGCCTCGCTGCCCGTGCAGGTCAGCATGAGATGGGCAAGTTCGGTTTCAGGCACGCTCGCGAGCAGGCCTTCGGCCAGTTCGAGTATCGTGTCGTGCAGATAGCGCGTGTTGGTCGCCAGGGTGCGCACTTGCGTCGATATCGCCTCGGTGACCGCCGGGTGGCAATGCCCGAGCGAAGTGACGTTGTTGTAGACGTCGAGGTAGCGGCGGCCGGCCGGATCGATCAGCCACACGCCTTCGCCGCGCACGATATGCAGGGGATGCTCGTACATCAGCCGATATGCCGGGCCGAGCAGGGCATCGCGCCGCGCGATCATGGCTTCGGTGGCTGCTCCCACGTTGGCGCGGCCGGGGATATAGGCATTGACCATATTGAGGTCAGTGGTGCTTTTCATGGGCTTTTCCTTTTTGCACGTTATTTTGTACTTCGGTTAGCAAGCGGTCGCGCGCCGTTGCGCGGGAGAGATCGGCCATCTGGGACAGCGCTTCCCACGCGGCGGGATTGTGGCGCATGATGTAGGCGCGGTTCTCGGGGTAGCGCGCGGCGCGCCATTCCGAAATGAGCGCCGTGATGAGGTGGCGTGTGGCCATGAGGTCGGCAACGATTTCCTGCTCGATGCCGGTCAGCGGCAGCGTCGCGTGGTAGGCGCCGACGAACTGCGCCGGCCCTTCGAAGGGATCGGCGCTGCCTGTCATGTGGAAGGCCGCCGCCGTGGCGACCTCGCCGACCAGCGGCGCATGCAGCATGTCGCCGAAGTCGATAATCCCCGATATGCGTGCATGGTCGTCGGGTTCGACCAGCACGTTGTAGAGATGGTAGTCGTTGTGGATCACCTGCGCCCTCACCGAGGCCAGACGCGGCAGGACGTGGTCGGTGAAGCGCGTCATGAACGCCTCGGCCAGCGCGCGGCGCGGTGCATCGAGGATGCCATCGAGCTTGGCTGCCAGGCGGTGCGCCGCCGAAACGTTCCAGAGCAGATTGTGCGCGGCGGCAGGATGCGTGAAGCCGCGCAAGGCGAGGTTCAATTCGGCCAAGCCGGTCCCCATTGCGTGCCGCTGCCTGGCGCTACGAACAGTCTCCCGGATCTGGATGCCGTCGAGATAGCTCAGCATCCGCACCGTGGTTTGCAGCCCGCCGGGCAGGGCCAGCGTGTCGCGCGTACGTCCGGCCAGCGTCCTGACGACGCGGGGCACGGGCTGGCCGGGCGACACGCGGGCGATATGGTCGAGCGCGGCGATCTGGAAATCGACCACGGCAACCGGCTCGGATGGATTGCTGATCTTGACCACGTAGCGCGTGCCGTCCGCGGTCTCTATGCAGCAATTCTGATCGCGCTCGCTCGCCAGTGATTTGACGCTGCCGTCGATACCGTAGAGACGGCTGACCAGGGCCGCCACTTCGGCCAGGGGCAGGCTGGGCGCCGCCGTGCTCAAGGCCGCTGCCGCGACGGGACGATGCTCCGGCATCACGCGCCTCGCTTCGTCGTCGCGGCCTGGGGCAGGCATTCCAGGCCAAGCAGACCGGGAAGCTGGCGGACGTCGGTCAAGCGGTTCACGCCATAGCCGTCGAGCGCGGGCTCGTGGCCGCGGTCGATGAAAGCCTTGGCCATGAAGCCCAGATCGGACGCTGTCATGAGGTCGTAACGGAAGCTCGACGAGCAGTGCATCATCTGCTCGGGCCCGCAGCCGAGTTGATCGAACATGTATTCGAATATCCGGGCCCGCGGCTTGTAGGCGCGAGCTTCCTCGGCGGTGTACACGGCGTGGAAGGGGGCCTTGAGGTGGGCCACGCTGTGCGGAATCAGATCGACCATGGAGTTCGACAGGATCACCAGCGGGATGTGCGGAGCGATGGCCTGCAGCGCCTCGACCACGTTCGGATGGGGCTGCCATGCCGGGATGGCGTCGTACAACGCGAGCGCGTCCGATGAGCGATATTCGATGCCGTGCGCCTTGCACGCCCGTTGTATGGAATTTTCAACGACGTCAAAGAACGGTTTCCATTCGCCCAATACCTCATCGAGGCGGTAGGCCCGGAAACTGTCCAGAAAAGCCGGCATCCGGCTTGCCGGGACACGGTCTTCGAAAAGATGCTTTGCAATCGGACCCATTTCAAAGTTGATGAGCGTCCCGTAACAATCGAAGCTGATAAATTTAGGTTGGTAGATCACTGCCAGTCTCCTGTTGGTGGATGAGTACCAACAAGTTTATGCGCCTGTGTGCTACGAAAATGCCTTATTGTCCCGGGGCTCGAGCAGTTTCCTTTTGAATCCGGGGCGTGCCTGGAATATTCTGCGGCACCCCTTGCTCTCCTATTTCTTCAGCGACCGTTCAAACAGCTGGTAGATGCGGCGGTACTGGTCGTACCAGCTTTCCGGCTGCAGGTAGGCGTGCCGTTCCAGCGGGTAGCTGGCCAGTTCCCAGTTGTCCTTTTTCAGCTCTACCAGGCGCTGCGCCATGCGCACCGAGTCCTGGTAGAAGACGTTGTCGTCCACCATGCCGCGCGCGATCAGCAAATGGCCCTGCAGCTTGTCGGCGTATTCGATCGGCGATGACTTCCTGTACGCTTCCGGGTCCAGCTCCGGCGTGTTCAGGATGTTGGCGGTGTGTTGTGCAAATGGCCCGCGCCGTGCACGAACATCACCACCAGATACTTCCTGCCCTTGTTTTCGGCGCGATGAGAAAGCCGGCCGCTCCAGCCAGCACGGCTCCTCCCCGTCAACCAGCCATTATTCGCTGGCCTCGACCAGCCTGCCGTTCAATGGCTGTACGGGACGCGCATTCATCTTGTAGAGTTTCCGGAAAGCCGCTATTTGCTTTTTCGACAGCTCGACCGGGGATTTCAACACCTGCCAGCGCACACCGTCGCTGCACGGCGGCGTCGTCAACGAACCCATGAATTTGAAATAAGCGCGGTCAACAGGCAACACATCGGCAGGGTTGAAACTGGTGAGCTGATTCGGCTTGCCTTCGGCCGGCAAGGCGTTAAATACCGGCGCCAGGGTCTTGTTCTCGCGGCCTTGCTTGAACAGGACGGCAACGACCGACAGCTTGCCGTCAGCGCTCTTGTGGACGAAGTGGGCCACCATCGGGTAGTTGACGCCGTTGATTTTTTCTTCACTCGGCGTGTGGAAGTGGAACTGCAGCAGGTTGGCCACCTCGTCGCCGGCCTTCAGTGCGTTGCCGGAGGGCAGATTCACTTGCACAGTGTGGCCGTTGTTGATCACCTCGGCGGTCCCGCCCACGTAATTGAAATCCAGCGCGGCCAAGGGCGCCTTCCTCGCATGGCGTTCTTCGATATTGATCGGCGACTGTTCCTTGCTCAGTTTGCAGGCGGAGTTCGCCTGGTCCAGCTCGGCCCAGTTCGCCGGGTCGGTTTTTCCCTGGTAACTCCAGTGTGGATGCGCGGCTTGTTCCCCGGCGAATGCGGCACCGATCGAGCAGGCCAACATCGCGCCCATGACTAGAATATTCGTTCGATTCATAACGTTTCCTATCTTTGAGTTGTAAAGAGTGACTGCCGTGAACTGCGTTGAAGCAGGCCGGTTACGGCCGTGCGTGCGTGAAAAATTGTCGCGCGGGGAGTGTGCGGGCCTAGAAAGTCTCCCACTCGGCAGCCGCATCGACGGCCGGCCCGGTCCGCTGGAGCTGCCGTGGTTTTGCCGCCAGCCGCAGGGCGGGGCCGGCATTTGCCGACACGGGTACCGTCGCAGCGGAAACACGCCGCGTACCGCTCGCTGCCGCCGCCCGCAACGGCGCCGCGCTCGTCGAGCCGCTGAACTTGAACACGCTGACCACGTGCGCCAAGTTGCCGGCCTGGTCCTGCAATGACTGGGCGGCGGCGGCGGCCTCCTCCACCAGCGCCGCGTTTTGCTGGGTGACTTGGTCCATTTGAGCGACAGCTTGATTGATTTGTTCGATGCCGGCAGTCTGCTCCTGGCTGGCGGCCGTGATCTCGCCCATGATGTCGGTCACGCTCTTGATGCTGTCAACGATGGCTTTCATGGTCGAGCCGGCCTGGTCAACGAGCTTGGCGCCAAGCTCCACCTTTTCCACGGAATTGCTGATCAGGGTCTTGATCTCTTTTGCGGCGGCGGCCGAACGTTGCGCCAGGTTGCGGACCTCGCTGGCAACGACCGCGAAGCCCCGGCCTTGCTCGCCGGCGCGGGCCGCCTCGACGGCGGCATTCAGCGCCAGGATATTGGTCTGGAAGGCGATGCCGTCAATCACACCGATGATGTCGACAATCTTGTTCGACGATAAGTTGATTTCCCCCATCGTTTCAACCACCTGCGACACCACCACGCCGCCCGTGACCGCGACTTCGGATGCCGATTTCGCCAATTGATTCGCCTGGCGCGCATTGTCCGCATTCTGTTTCACTGTCGCGGTCAACTCCTCCATCGACGAGGCGGTTTCTTCCAGCGAACTGGCCTGCTGTTCGGTGCGTGACGACAAGTCGAGATTGCCGCTGGCGATCTGGCTCGACGCGGTGGCGATCGTATCGGTCCCGGTGCGTACCTGGCCAACAATACTGTTCAGCTTGTCGTTCATGTCCTTCAATGCCTGCAAAAGTTGCCCGGCTTCGTCGGTCGAATTGACCTCGATCTGGCTCGACAGGTCGCCCGAAGCGACTGTCTGCGCGACTCGGACCGCCGCGCTGATCGGACGGGTGATCGAACGCGTGACCAGCACGGCGGTGAGGACGCCGAACAGGATCGCCACACCGCTCAGTGCCAGCATGAGCGTGCGCGCGTCTTTGTAGGTTTGCTCGACGATCTCTTCCTCTTTGGTGTTTTTCGTTTTTTGGATTTCAATGTATGCCTCCATGTCGTCCTGCCACTTGCTTGTCGCCGGTCCGGCTTCCTTCAGCAGAAACGCGACGGATGCCTGCTTGTCGGTCTTGGACAGTTCGCCGAATTTGTCGTTGAGCGCGCGCGCCGCGACCTGGTGCTCCCTGATGCTGGCGATGGCGGCCTTGCCGGCATCGTCCAGCGGCATCTTTTCCAGGGCCGCGTACGCCGCATTGTATTTTTCTCGGGCAGCATCGATTTTCTTGTGTTCCGCGTTGGCTGCGGCATCATCCGACAGCAGGGCGATGCTGCGGATCACGCGGGCCACGATGTGCACCGACTTCGACATGTCTTCCAGCAGACTAATCTTGTAGACGTTGACGTCGACAATATGATGCAACTGCTCGTTGGCACGGACCATGCCGCTGATGCCCAGCGTTACCTCGCCGGCGAGGAGCGCCAACACCAGTCCAAAGCCAAGCGCCAGGCGCGTGCCAATCTTCAAATTTGCAATTTGCATTTTCATCCCCTTGAATTTTCTTATAGTCAAACGCCATCAGCGGGGGCAGGCACTTCGCCACCGCATGCTGGAAACGGACCAGGCGCTTAAATGCAGCTTAGACCAATGGCTTTCAAAAAGATATCAACCGATCCTGAAATTTCCCTAGGGGAATCCCGATATGCGGAAGGAATATACATTTCCAATGGGCAATGTTGGCGGAAGCAGGCGTGAAAAATCGGTGGCCCGTACAGGCTGTATTTGCGAGGTCAGGCTGACGGCGGGCGGTCAAGATTGTGCTGGGCGGCGTGGGCCAACCGGGAGGGATTTTTTGAATGCCCTGATGGTGCATATGAAAAAAGCCGGGATGCTCCGGCTTCGGCTGGCTTGCGTCTATCTTTTCAGAGAACGCTCAAACAGCTGGTAGATGCGGCGGTACTGGTCGTACCAGCTTTCCGGCTGCAGGTAGGCGTGCCGCTCCAGCGGGTAGCTGGCCAGTTCCCAGTTGTCCTTTTTCAGCTCTATCAGGCGCTGCGCCATGCGCACCGAGTCCTGGTAGAAGACGTTATCGTCCACCATGCCGTGCGCGATCAGCAAATGGCCCCGCAGCTTGTCGGCGTATTCGATCGGCGATGACTTCCTGTACGCTTCCGGGTCCAGCTCCGGCGTGTTCAGGATGTTGGCGGTGTATTCGTGGTTGTAGGTGGTCCAGTCGGTGACGGGACGCAGCGCCGCGCCGGCCTTGAACATGTCCGGCGCGCGCAGCAGCGCCATGAAGGTCATGAAGCCGCCGTAGCTGCCGCCGTAGATGCCGACCTTGCCAGCATCGCCCTGGTGGTTGGCCACCATCCAGTTCACGCCGTCGATGTAGTCGTCGAGCTCAGGGTGGCCCATCTGGCGGTAGATTGCCGTGCGCCAGTCGCGGCCATAGCCCTTGGAGGCGCGGTAGTCCATGTCCAGCACGATGTAGCCCTGTTGTACCAGCAGGTTGTGGAACATCTGCTCGCGGAAGTAGACAGGGAAGCGCCTGGTGGCGTTTTGCAGGTAGCCGGCGCCGTGCACGAACATCACCACCGGGTATTTCCTGCCCGGCTCCAGATTGGCCGGGCGGTACAGTTTGGACCAGATCGGGCCGCCGCCATGGGCCGACGGCACGGCCACCAGTTCCGGCTGGATCCAGCTGCGCGCCTTGTAGTCCGGCGTGCGGGTGTCGGTCAGCCTGGCGGTGGCGCCGCCGGCGACTGCCACGGTGGCGATCTGCGCCGGCACATAGGCCGACGAGTAGTGCACCAGCAGCTTGCGCTCGTCCGGGGACACGCTGTACTGCTCGACGCCGCCGTCGAGCGCCGTCGCTTCGCGCACCGAGGCGTCCCTGGCGTTGACGGCGCACACCTCGTAGGCGCCCGGCGTCTTGCGGTTGCACAGCACGAAGGCGGTGGCGCCGTCGGCCGACCAGTGCACGCGCGTCGCTTCCCAGTTGCCCTGCGTGAGGGCGCGCTGCTTGCCGTCCGCGCCCAGCGTGTACAGGTGCGCGTAGCCGCTTTCCTCGGACAGGAACCACAGCGTGGCGTGGTCCGGCAGCCAGCCGAATTCGTTGTAGCTGCCGTTGACCCAGGCGCTGTCGCTGATGCGGTGCAGCGGTTTCAGGGCAGGGATGGCCGAGGCCAGGTCGATGGCGGCGATCCAGCGGTCCTTGTTGTCGACGGCGCGCAGCATCACGGCCACTTGGGCGCCGTTGCCGGTCCAGGCGATGCCGCCGCCGGATTCGTCGTCGTCCAGGCGCACGGCGCGGTTGCCTTTCAGCGCGGCCAGTTTCCGCTCCTCGCGCATGGCCGCCAGCGGATCGGTGGCGATGCCGGGCAGCGCATCGAGCGGAATGTCCTGCACGGTGCGCGTTTTCAGGTCGACCAGCTTGAGGGTCTGGCCTTTCGGCAGGTCGCGTCCGACGCGGGTGCGCTCGTCGTCCGTTTCCTCGTAGCCGGATTCGGTCACGTAGCGCGGCATCTTGCCGACGCGGCCCTTGTCGCCCTTGGGCGAGGTGGCCAGCACCAGGTAGCGGCCGTCCGGCGACAGCGCGCTGGCGTCGATGGTCACCTTGTCGCCCAGGTAGACCGGCAGCGGGGCGCGCGTGGCGTCGGCCAGGCGTTCGGCATCGGCGCGCTCGCGCAGCGTGTCCTTGTCGTCCTTCTGGCGCTTCAGGGTGGCGATCAGGCGCAGCTGCATGTCGCGCAGGGCGGTTTCCGACGCGCTCGCGTCCGGCGCGGCGGCCGGATCCTTCGCGGTGCGCGGCAGCGCCACCGGCGAGGCCAGGCGCTCGGCGCGGTTCCAGCTGTACCAGTCGTGGCCCACGCGGTAAAGCACGGCGCGGCCGTCGGCCGAGTAGCGCGCGTCCAGCGGTCCCGGCGTGGCGCCTTTGCTGATCTGGGTCAGGGCGCCGCTCTTCAGGTCACGCTCGAACAGGTCGCCGCTGCGCACCATCAGCGCGCGGGTGCGCTCGCGGTTGTATTGCACGCTGGCGCTGTCCAAGCTGGCCAGTTCGGCGTCGGCCACCTTGCGTGCAGGGATGCCGGCACCGGCGCCGGCCTGGAAGGTGTCGCGCAGCGGCGAGCCGGCGCGTTTCTGCTTGTAATATACCTGCTTGCCGTCCCAGCTCCACCAGGCGGTTTCCACCGGGGTACCGAGCCAGTCCGGGTTGGACATGGCCTGGTCCAGCGTGATCGGGGTTTGTGCCGCTGCCGGGATCGCCGGCGCCGCGCACAGCGCCGCGCAGAGCGCGGAATAAGCTAGTGTTCGCATCGTTTTGTGGGGGTAGGGACAAAGTCGAGCGGGCATTCTAGCGCATGCATTACGGGCCAAATGTATAAGCTTGTATCAGCTAAGGATCGGCCAAGTATCAGCTATATATCAGCCAAGTGTCAGCTGGCCGCCCCGGGCGGCTTGCCGCCGCCGCGCCAACGCGACAATTAACATTTCCCGTCCGTTGCATCATTCTAGGCGCATGCCACCGCACCTATTTGCGCGTCGACAACTGTTACACGGCAAGGGCGACGCTATCGCCATGCTAGCCGGGGGAGGGCTTATCTAAAGGGTAATGCGAAATTTGTTGCGTCCGCGCAGCTATTGTGTAAGCTGGTCGCGATAGCTTCGTCCCAGGGAGACACACCATGATGAACAAGACGGTGCAGCGCACAGCGACAGTCCTGGTCGTGCTCGTCGCCCTGGCAGCGGCCTTCGTCTGGAATGGCCGGACCGGAGGCGGGGCAGGCGGAGCCGCGCTGGAACCCATCATCCTGGCCACCAACACCAGTTATGTCGCGATGTGCCCCATCCTGGCCGCGCGCGACCTGGGCTATTTCGAGCGCGAGGGGCTGGCGGCCCAGGTGCAGCCGCACACCAGCGGCAAGGCGTCGCTGGAGGCTGCGCTGCAGGGCCGCGCCCATCTGGGCACCGTGGCCGACATCCCCATCATGTTCGCGGTGATGGACAAGGTGCCGGTGTCGGTCGTGGCCACCTTCTTCCGCGCCGAGCGCGACCACGGCATCGTCGGCCGCAAGGACCGCGGCGTGACAGCGCCGGCCAGCCTGGCGGGCAAGCGCGTCGGCGTCACGCTGGGCACCTCCAACCATTTCGTGCTGAATGCCTTCCTCAACCGCCAGCACCTGGCGTCCAGCGCAGTCACCATGGTCAACCTGAAACCGGAGGACATGCCCGCCGCGCTGATGCGCGGCGAGGTGGACGCCGTGTCGAACTGGGAGCCCTATATGGACACGATGATGACGCAGCTGGACGGTAACGGCACCAAGTTCGACGCCGAGGACCTGTACGAGATCCCCTACAGCCTGGCCGGCACCAAGGAGTATGTGCTGAGCCACCCCGATACCATCAAGAAGCTGCTGCGCGCGCTGATAGCCGGCGCGCGCTACTGCACCGAGCAACCCAAGGCGGCGCAGGAAATGACGGGCGCGGCGCTGAAGACCAGCGGCGACAAGTGGCGCGAACTGTGGCCGACCTACCGCTTCCGCGTCAGCCTGGACCAGGCCTTGCTGCTGGCGCTGGAGGACGAGTCGCGCTGGGCCATCAGCAACCAGCTGGCCAGCGGGGCGGCGGTGCCCAACTTCCTGCCGGCGATCGACTACCGGCCGCTGGAGGCGGTGGCGCCGGCCGCCGTCACGGTGATCCATTAAGGAGGCCCAGTGAAACTCGCCACCCGCTTCCAGCTGATGGGATTGTTCTCGGCCGCCATCGTCGCCATGATCGTGGTGGTGTTGCTGGGCACGGCGCAGCGCGTGCAGCGCGAACTGAGCAAGAACGAGGCGGCCGGCGAGATGCTGCACGCGGTCACAGCGCTGCGCTACCTGACCCTGGAATACGTGCTGCGCCACGAGGAGCGCGCCGAGGCCCAGTGGCAGCTGCGCAGCGATTCGCTGGAACACCTGATCGTACAGGCCGACGAGTTCCAGGACCAGGAGGAGGCGCAGCTGCTGGCCGGCCTGCGGCGCACGCACACCAGTCTGGACCGCTTGTTTACCACCCTGGCATCCCAGCCGCGCAAGCCGCCGCCCGACACGCCGCAGCGCGCCGTGGCCGACGAGTTCGAATCGCGCCTGTCGGGCCAGATCGCCAACAAGATGCAGAGCATGATTTCGGACGTGCTGCGCCTGTCGGAGCTGAGCCGCAGCGAGTTGCTGGCCGCGCAGCGGCGCGAGAGCCTGGCGGTGGCGGTGTTCGGCGGCCTGGCCCTGCTGGCCGTGGCGGGCACCACGCTGGTGGGCTACCGCAGCGTGGCGCGGCCGCTGGCGCGGCTGCGCGAAGGCACGTTGAAAGTGGGCGGCGGCGATCTCGATTTCAAGCTCGGCGTGCACACGCGCGACGAGATCGGCGAGCTGGCGCGCGCCTTCGACGGCATGACCGACAAGCTGAAACAGACCACCGTCTCGCGCGACGACCTGGCGGGGCTGAACACCGCGCTGCAGGCCGAAATGGAAGTGCGCCAGCTGGCCGAGGCGCGCACCACGGCGCAGCTGCAGCGCCTCAACCTGCTGCACCAGATCACGCGCTCGATCGGCGAGCGGCAGGACTTGCGCAGCATCTTCCAAGTGGTGATCCGCAGCCTGGAGGACCAGATGCCGATCGACTTCGGCTGCATCTGCCTGTACGACCACGCCGGCGAGCAGCTGCTGGTGAGCTGCGTCGGCCTGCAAGGCTCGGCGCTGGCGATGGAGCTGCCCATCATCGAGCGCACCCACATCGCCGTGGATGCCAACGGCCTGGCGCGCTGCGTGCGCGGCGAGCTGGTCTACGAGGCCGACATCGCCGAGGTCAACTTCCCCTTCCCGCGCCGGCTGGCGCAGGGCGGCCTGCGCTCCATGGTGCTGGCGCCGCTGCTGGTGGAGAGCCATGTGTTCGGCGTGCTGGTGGCCGCGCGGCGCCAGGCGCACAGTTTTTCCAGCGGCGAATGCGAATTCCTGCGCCAGCTCAGCGAGCACGTGGCGCTGGCCGCCAACCAGAGCGAGCTGTACGCCGCGCTGCAGCGCGCCTACGACGAGATGCGCCAGACGCAGCAGGCGTCGCTGCAGCAGGAGCGCCTGCGCGCGCTGGGGCAGATGGCCAGCGGCATCGCGCACGACATCAACAACGCCATCTCGCCGGTGGTGCTGTATACCGAATCTCTGCTCGAGACCGAGGCCGGCCTGAGCGAACACGCGCGCTCCTGCCTGGAGGTGATCAAGCGCGCCATCGACGACGTGGCCGCCACGGTGGCGCGCATGCGCGAGTTCTACCGCGTGCGCGAGCCGCAGCTGACGCTGGCGCCGCTGGACGCCAACCAGCTGCTGCAGCAGGTGGCCGACCTGACTCGCGCGCGCTGGAACGACATGCCGCAGCAGCGCGGCATCACGATACGGCTGGCAATGGAGGCGCTGCCCGGCTTGCCGGCCATCATGGGCGTCGAGGGCGAACTGCGCGAGGCGCTGACCAACCTGGTGTTCAACGCGGTCGACGCCATGCCCGAGGGCGGCGTGCTGACCTTGCGCACGCGGCTGATGGAGCAGGGCGAGCAGGGCTTGCAGGGCGCGCGCAGGGTGTGCATCGAAGTGGGCGACAGCGGCGTGGGCATGGACGAGGACACGCGGCGGCGCTGCCTGGAACCGTTCTTCACCACCAAGGGCGAGCGCGGCACCGGCCTGGGACTGGCCATGGTGTATGGCATGGTGGAGCGGCACAGCGCGCAGATCGACATCCTGACCGCGCCCGGCGAGGGCAGCACGGTGCGCCTCAGCTTCGCGCTGCCGACCGAGCCGGCCGGGCCCGCGCCGGCCCAGAGCGCGCCGGCGCTGCCGCAGCGCGTGCGCGTGCTGGCGGTGGACGACGATCCGCTGGTGCTCAAGTCGATGCGCGACATCCTGGAGCGCGACGGCCACCTGGTGACGGCGGCCGACGGCGGGCAGGCCGGCATCGATTCCTTCCGCGCCGCGCAGGCGCGCGGCGAGCCCTACGCGCTGGTGATCACCGACCTGGGCATGCCCTATGTGGACGGGCGCAAGGTGGCGCAGTCCATCAAGGAGATGTCGCCGTCCACGCCGGTGATCCTGCTGACAGGCTGGGGCCAGCGCATCGTCACCGAGGGCGACTTGCCGGTGCACGTGGACCGTGTGCTGGGCAAGCCGCCCAAGCTGCGCGAGCTGCGCGAAGCGATGGCCGCCTGCTGCACCACGGAGGTCTGACATGGTGATGCGCATCCTGATCGTGGACGACGAGGCGGCGCAGATGCGCGCCCTGTGCGACACCTTGGGCCAGCGCGGCTACCAGACCGTGGGCTGCAGTTCGGGCGAGGCGGCGCTGGCCGTCCTGAACGGCCAGGCCGGGGACGGCGGCGCCGAGGCGCCGTTCCAGGTGCTGCTGGCGGACCTGATGATGCCCGGCCTCGACGGTATCGCGCTGGTGCAGGCGGCGCGCGCCATCGACCCCGACCTGGCCTGCATCATCATGACGGGCGAGGGCACCATCGGTTCGGCGGTGCAAGCCATGCAGGTGGGTGCACTGGACTACATCCTCAAGCCGTTCCGGGTCTCGGTGATCCTGCCCATCATCGCGCGCGCGCTGGAGACGCGCAACCTGCGCATCATGAACGCCAGCCTGGAGCTGCGGCTGCGCGAGCACGCGGTGCAGCTGGTGCGCATCAACGAGGAATTGCAAGTGGCGCGCCTGCAGGCCGACCGCGCCAACCAGGCCAAGTCGGCCTTCCTGTCCAATATGAGCCATGAGCTGCGCACGCCGCTCAACGCCATCCTCGGCTTCGCGCAGATCCTGGCCTCCGAGCAGCTGCCCTCCACGCCGGCGCAGAAGAAGCAGTTCGCCGGCAACATCCTGCAGGCGTCGCGCCACCTGCTGCGCCTGATCAACGACATCCTCGACCTGGCCAAGGTGGAGTCCGGCGCGCTGACCCTGGAGACCGAGCAGGTGGGGCTGTCGCAAGTGCTGCAGGAGTGCCGCACCCTGGTCGATCCGCTGGCGCGCATGCGCGGCGTGGAATTGCGGGTGTCGGTGGCCGACGGCGTCAGCGTGATGGCAGACCGCGTGCGGCTCAAGCAGGTGCTGATCAACCTGCTCTCCAACGCCATCAAGTACAACCGCGAATACGGCACGGTCAGCGTGCACTGCGCGGAGGCGGCCGGCGGCGAGCGCCTGCGCCTGTCGGTGCAGGACACCGGGGCCGGGCTGGACGAGAAGCAGCTGGAGGCCATGTTCCAGCCCTTCAACCGCCTGGGCCAGGAGGGCGGCACGCAGGAAGGCACCGGCCTGGGCCTGGTGATGACGCGCCACCTGGTGGAAAAGATGGGCGGAGAACTGGGCGTGGTCAGCACGCCCGGCATGGGCAGCACCTTCTGGGTAGCGCTACCGGTCTTCCTGGCTTAGCGCACCGGTCCCGGCTCCTAGTGGTAGGGCGTGTAGCTGAAGCCGGAGCCGATGACGGTTGCTGCGGCGGCCACATTTTCCGGACTCTCGCTGAAGGACAGGAGCAGCGCGTCGCGGTCTTCGCCGTGCTGCATAGCCTGCAGCCAGTAGGCACGGCCGCCCGCGTCGGGCGCGCGGTGCAGCACGTTCGCGTACAGCACGTCGATGAAAGCGGAGTCCGTGCCGGCGCCGGCGTACAGCTTCGTGAATTCGCCGCTGGCGAGGAATTCGGCGGCCACTGCCTTCAGCGGCAGGCCGCGCTCCATCATGGCCAGCCAGAAGCCCAGGCCCGCGGCGTCCGGCGTACGGTCGAATGCTGCCTGGTACAGGCGGTAGACTGCGCCGCCCATGCCCGTTCCATCCACGTCCAGCGCCACGGCGGTGTCGCCGAACTGCAGGCGCTCGACGCCGTTCAGCAGATCATCGGTCATCGGATGGGCCACGCTTTCCACGCTGAAGCCGGCGCCCGCGCGCGCGATGCGGTAGTCGCCCAGCGCGCCGGGGTAGCTGACCGTGTCGATGCCGGCGCCGCCGTTGAAGGTGTCGCTGTGGTTCTGGCCGGCGAATTTGTCGTTGCCATCGGTGCCGGCGACGACGCGGTTGCCGGCCATGGTCGTGAACTTCTCGAAGCGCGAGGCGGACAGGTTGCCGCTGCTGTCCTTGACCGTGCCGGTGGCCAGTTCGAGGATATAGGCCGTGCCGTACTTCAGCGCTTGCTGGGGCATAACGGTGAGCGTGTCGCCGGCTATGAGCACATTCGTGCTGGTGCTGTCGTAACGCGCGACCAGGGCACCGCCGGCGTCGCGCAGGTTGATGGCGCCGAAGCCCCGCGCGATGTCCTCGCTGTAGCGCGCGGTGAACACGGCATCGACAGTGGCGAGTCCCAGTTCCCTGTCCATGCTGAATTGCTGCAGCGCCGGAGCGGTGCGGTCCACCACTTTGCTCACCGTGAGCGCATAGCTGCCGGTGGTGTTGCTGAAGCTGTCCGCCTTGATGTAGTAGGTGCCGTCGGCGGAAGGTTTGTAGGAAAGGTGCGTATCGTCGCCCCAGCCGTTGTAAAGCAGTTGTTGTCCCGCAGGGCCGTATAGCCATACCGCCGTCGATCCGCCCGCGGTGTGGCCGCCGGCGCCGGTCTGGAAGCCGATGTCATAGGACTGGCCGGCCGCCAACACAATGGCGTACCAGTCCTGGTCGCCGTACAGCTCGAAGGACGCTTCCTGTTTGGCGCCCAGTTGCAGCAAGGTGGCGGCGGCCAGGCGGTCGCCATGGTCGTCACTGGCGTAGCCGGTCAGGCGCACGGCATAGCCGCCGATGGCGTAACTGCCATTGGCGGATACGGTGAACTGGTACTCGGAGCTCGCGCCGGGGCGCAGCACCAGCTTGGAGCCGGGCCAGCCGGTGACTGTGCCTTCCGGGTCGTCGCCGCTCAAACTGGAGGCCCCGAGCATGGAGTACAGGGGCCACTGGTTCACGAAGCTGGCAGGGTCGCCGCCGTCCAGCAACTCAAGCAGATAGGTCATGCCGCCGCTCAGTGTGGCGGTGAAACTGTCCGAATCGCCCGGATATTCCAGGGCGCCAGGCACGGTCTGCCCGTCGGACAGCAGGCCGGCATCAGCGCCGTAGCCATAGTCGTCCGGCGCGGCCTCCGCGGCACGCAGGCGGTAGCTGCCGGTGTAGCCGCCGGCCACGCCCGTGTAGCTCTCCACGCCGACATAGTAGCGGCCGGCATCGAGGTCGCTCAGCGGCAGCACTAGCATGTTGGTGTTTGCGCCGCTGGGGCTGGCGGAGTACAGCAGGCGGCCGTCGGCGTTGTATAGCTGCATGAGCAGCTTTTCCATGTTCGGCACGCCGTCCAGCGTGTACAGGTAGCGCTTGCCGGCCTGTACGTTGATGGCCTGCCAATCCGCATCGCCTGCCGTTTCCAGCGTGCCGATCACTTCTCCTCCCGGATCGAGGCTGCCATTGGTGGCGGTGTCGCCGCTGAAGTCGTCGGTATTCGGTGTAGTCATCGATGGCGCGGAGCAGGCAGGCCGTCTGGCCGGGCTGCAATTTTAGCACCCTCAAGATTGTCGCCACTGGGCGGATGGTTCCAGCGTTTTCAGGCTGTATTTATATACAGTATAATTCGGCCACTGAACGCTTTGATACCGCACCGTGGCTCCGACATCCCAGCAAGGTTTCATCCTGACCCGCCACTGGCGCGACACGCGGCATGGCACCGAAATCGAATTCTGGCTGGCCACCGACGGCGGCCCGCGGAAGATACGCCTGAACGGGCAGGCCTCGGTCGCCTTTGCCGAGGCCGGCCAGCGCGCGGCCATCGAAGCGCAACTGGCCCTGGCCGGCGGCGGCCAGCAAGCCGACGTGCGCGAGCTGCCGCTGAAAACGTTCGAACAGCAACCGGTGGTGGGCATCTACTGCAGCCATTACAAGCAGCTCACGGCGCTCGAGCGCACCTTGCGCGAGCGCGGCATCAAACTGTACGAAGCCGATATCCGGCCGCCGGAGCGCTACCTGATGGAGCGCTTCATCACCGCCTCGGTGCAGATCGAGGGCGGCCAGCAGAGCGGCCACACCGTCACCGACTGCAAGCTCAGGCCCGCGCCGGACTACCGGCCCGTGCTGAAGATGGTGTCGCTCGACATCGAGACCAGCGCCTACGAGGATCTGTATTCGATCGCGCTGGAGGGCTGCGGCCAGCGCCAGGTCTACATGCTGGGCGACGCCCCCGGACAGGGCCGGACGGATGCGGACTGCGCGCCGGACTTCGCGCTGGAATACTGCGCCACGCCGCGCCAGCTGATCGAAAAGCTCAACGCCTGGTTCCAGCTGCACGACCCGGACGCGATCATAGGCTGGAGCCTGGTGCAGTTCGACCTGCGCGTGCTGCAGAAAAACGCCGACAAGCACAAGGTGCCGCTGCTGCTGGGACGCGAGGGCAGGCAGATCGACTGGCGCAAGCACCACGCCAAGCAGGAATACGTGTTCGCCGCGCTGGCCGGGCGCATCGCCATCGACGGCATCGAAGCGCTGCGCGCGGCGTCGTGGAGCTTTCCCTCCTTCAGCCTGGAAAACGTGTCCCAGGCCATGCTGGGCGAAGGCAAGGACATCGGCGACGCCTACGACAAGATGGCGGAGATCGAGCGCCGCTTCCGGCACGACAAGCCGGCGCTGGCGCACTACAACCTGAAGGACTGCGAGCTGGTCACCCGCATCTTCGACAAGGCGCGGCTGATGGCCTTCATCCTCGAGCGCGCGCACGTGACCGGGCTGCAGGCCGACCACTTCGGCGGCTCCATCGCCGCCTTCAGCCACCATTACCTGCCGCGCATGCACCGCGAAGGCTATGTCGCGCCCAGCGTGGGCGACATCGAGGTCGGCCCGTCGCCGGGCGGCTTCGTGATGGACTCCAAGCCCGGCCTGTACGATTCGGTGGTGGTGCTCGACTACAAGAGCTTGTACCCGTCCATCATCCGCACCTTCCTGGTCGACCCGGTGGGCATGATAGAAGGCGCGGCGGGCGGGCCGGGGCGGGGCGTGCCCGGCTTCCGGGGCGCCGTCTTCTCGCGCGACAAGCACTGCCTGCCGGCCATCGTCGACACGCTGTGGCAGGGGCGGGACGAGGCCAAGCGGCACAAGAACGAGGCGCTGTCGCAGGCGCTCAAGCTGCTGATGAATTCCTTCTGCGGCGTGCTCGGCTCGCCCGACTGCCGCTTCTTCAATCCCAAGCTGGTGTCCTCGGTGACCTTGCGCGGGCACGAGATGATGAAGCTCACGCGCGAGCTGGTGGAGCGGGAGGGCTACGACGTCATCTACGGCGACACGGACTCTATCTTCATCTGGCTCAAGAAGGAGTACGGCAACGGCGAGGCGCTGGCCATCGGGCAGGGCCTGGCCGACAAGATCAACCTGTGGTGGAAGGACACGCTGCAGCGCGAGCTGGGACTCGAGAGCCAGCTCGAAATCGAGTTCGACACGCACTTCCGCAAATTTTTCATGCCCACCATACGCGGCTCCGAGCTGGGCAGCAAGAAGCGCTACGCGGGCCTGAGCGCGAATGCGCAAGGCGAGGAGGAAGTGATCTACCGCGGCCTGGAGGTGGCGCGCAGCGACTGGACGCCGCTGGCCCACCAGTTCCAGAAAGGCCTGTTCAACCGCATCTTCCGTAACGAGCCCTACCAGGACTATGTGCGCGACTACGCGCGCAAAACCGTCTCGGGCGAGTACGACGACTTGCTGGTGTACCGCAAGCGGCTGCGGCACCGGCTGGACGAGTACCAGGTCAACGTGCCGCCGCAAGTGCGCGCCGCGCGCCTGGCCGACGCCTACAACCAGTCCCTGCAGCGGCCGCTGCGCTACCAGAACGGCGGCTGGATCAGCTATGTGATGACCACCGGCGGGCCGGAACCGCTGGAGGTTGTCAAGTCCAGCATCGACTACCAGCATTACGTGAGCAAGCAGCTGCAACCGATCGCCGACGCCATCCTGCTGCCGCTGCACGACAGCTTCGCCGGCCTGACCACGTCGCAGGGCAATCTGTTCTGAATCGCGGCCCTGGATAAGGATTTCCTTATGACAAGATCGGGATGTGCTGATTCCTTGAATTTTTTCGACGTGATAGCGTTGCCCCTGGTTGACCGATATCGAGGAAATGTGATGAATGCTGTTGAAATGCCCGAGGGGCAGGACCTGGTGGCGAAGCTGATCGCCCTGCGCGATGCGCTGGTTGGGACGTCGCAAACCTTGCGTGACCTGCAGTTCCAGATAGACCAGGAAGGCCGGAAGCAGGCCGAGGATACCATCGACACCATGCTGGACAGGTTTGCGCTCACGCCCCCTTCCGGCAATGCCGGCCCGGCGGCCGCGGCGTAGCAAGCCCGGCATCGGGCGCCAGCCTTCTGTTGCAGTAATGGCACAGCCTCAGAGGTCAGACCAGTTGTCTGGTAGCATGATCGCTACTGTTGATTGGATTCTTTCCGGAAGGCCGCCTCTATCATGATACGAATTTTGATTGCCGATGACCATGCCATCGTGCGCGCCGGCCTGCTGCAGTTGTTTGCGCTGGCCGGTGACGTGACGGTGGTGGCCCAGGCCACCAATGGCGGGCAGGTGATGGAGAGCTTGCGCGCCACGCCGTGCGACCTGGTGCTGCTCGACTTGTCCATGCCCGGCGCCAGCGGCGTCGAGCTGATCGCCCGCCTGCGGGCGCACGCGCCTGCGCTGCCCATCCTGGTGTTGAGTATGCACAACGAGGCGCTGGTGGTGCGGCGCGCATTGAAGGCGGGCGCCAACGGCTATATGAGCAAGGACGGCGATCCCGAGACGCTGTTGCTGGCAGTGCGCAAGGTGGCCTCGGGGGGGCGCTACCTGGACCCCGGCCTGGCCGAACTGCTGGTGTTCGACAACGACGCGGGGCAGGGCGCGCCGCCCCATGAGCAGCTGTCGAACCGCGAACTGGGCATTTTCCGGCTCTTTGTCGGCGGCAAGACCGTCAACCAGATCGCCGACGAGCTGGCGATCAGCAACAAGACCGTCAGCACCCACAAGGCGCGGCTGATGCAAAAGATGGGTTTCCAGAGCAATGCGGACATGGTGCGCTATGGGATCGATCATGCACTGGGCAACTGAATGTAAGGGTGGTGTAAGGATTTCCTGTGCCGCGTGATGGGATGGGCCTACAAGCATATCAAGAATGCCTGATAGGAATCAGTTGCACGCCACGGCATACTGCTTGCAACCGGGCCGCCGCCCGGGCTTGCAAGCTGGAGTGAACCATGAGCATGTCGCCTGAGCTGCGCGGCCGCAGCATCCTGATCGTCGACGACAATCCGGCCAACCTGGCGCTGGCGCTGGCGATGCTGGAGCAGCAGGGCCTGCTGCTGTCGGTCGCGCACAGCGGCGACGAGGCCTTGCTGCGGGTCGCCTGCGCGCCGCCCGACCTGATCCTGCTGGACGTGATGTTGCCCGGCATCGACGGCTTCGAGGTGTGCCGCCGCCTGAAGGCCGGCCCCGCGCCGGCCGCGGCCGTGCCGGTCATCTTCATGACCGCGCTCAGCGGCCTGGCCGACAAGGTGGCCGGCTTCTCCGCCGGGGCGGTCGACTACGTGACCAAGCCGCTGCAGTTCGAAGAGGTGCTGGCGCGGGTGGCCACGCATTTGCGGCTGGCCGCGATGCAGGCCAGGCTGGCCAGCCAGTATGCCTTGCTGTTGGCCGAAAACCGGGAACGTTGCGCAGCCGAGCAGGCGCTGCTGCAGTACCGCGACAGTCTGGAGTTGCAGGTGGCGGCGCGCACGGCCGAATTGCGCGAACTGGGGGCGCACCGGGAATGCGCGCGGGAGGCCGAACGCAGGCGCATCGCGCGCGAATTGCACGACGAACTGGGGCAATCGCTGACCGCGCTGCGCATGAAGGCTGCGCTGCTGCGGGTGCGCTTCGGCGCCGACGTGCCCGGCTTGAACGAGCAGGTGCGCGGCTTGACCGAACTGGTCGACCGCGCCATCGGCGTGGTGCGCAGCGTCGCCACCACGCTGCGGCCGACCGTGCTGGACCTGGGCATAGGCTCGGCGCTGGAATGGCTGGTCGACGAGTTCCGCAAGCACAGCGGCATAGACTGCAGCCTGACGCTGATGCTTGAGGGGGAACAGCTGAACGAAGAGCATGCCATCGCCGTGTTCCGCATCGTGCAGGAATCGCTGACCAATATCGCGCGCCATGCCGGCGCCAGCGAGAGCGCCGTCACGCTGCGCTGCGGCCCGCAGCAGTGCGCGGTGCAGGTGGACGACAACGGCTGCGGCTTCGACCCGGCCCGGGTGCCGCCGCACTCGTTCGGCCTGCTCGGCATGCGCGAGCGCGCGCTGAGCCTGGGCGGCCTGGTCACGGTCGACAGCCGGCCTGGCGGCAGCACCCGCATCGCCGCCACGCTGCCGCTGCCGCCGGCGTGAGCGCACGCGCCGCGCAGCGCTGTAGGGATTTCCCTACCGCCTTATCAAGATTACCTGATGGTAAAAAAACATGCCTTATGGCAAACTAACCAGTTATCCGAGTGCGTCGGCGTGTCCGTGGGGATCGGGCGCCATCGTGAGTGAATGCGGGGCTGGGCATGGGGGACAGGCGGTTGCCGGGGGGGATGGCGGGGGCGCGCGGCGGCGTCTGGCTGCTGGCCGCCTGTTGCTATTGGCTGGCGCCGGCCGCCGGTGCCCAGGCGCTGTCGCTGCCGCAATGGCGCGCCGAGCTGCCGCGCGTGTCGGCCCTGGTCGAGCGCGACGCCGTATCCGCCCTTGAGCAGGCGCAGCGGCTGCAGGCGGCGCCGGCCGGCGCCACCGGCGCCGAGCTCACCAGCGCGCTGAACCTGCTGGCCCGCGCCGAACTGATACTGGCGCACAGCGACACCGCCGGCGCGCTGGCCGAGCGCGCGCTGGAGCAGGCGCGCCAGCAAGGCGACCGCATCGGCCAGGCCGAGGCCGACATGGTGCTGGCCTTGAGCACGGTGAGCCAGGGCCGCATCGACCGCCTGGTCAGCGCCACCAGCCACGCGGTCAAAATCCTCGACGGCGTGCCCAGGCCGGTGCTGCTGTCCGAGGCCATGCTGCGCGCCGCCATGACATACAGCCGGCTGGGCAAGCTCGAGGACTCGGTGGCGATCTGCGTGCAGGCGATGGAGATCGCCCGCGTCAGCGCCCTGCCGCGTGCGCTGGCCTTCGGCCACCAGTGCATGGCGATTTCCTTTGCCCAAAGCGACAACCGTGCCGAGGCGATGCGCCACTACACTGCCATGGCCGACGCCGCGCGCGCCGACGGCTCGAAAATACTGCTGGCCCTGGCCCTGTCCGGCCTGGCGGCCCAGCAGGCGGCCGCAGGCGACCTGCACGGCGGCGAAACGCTGATACGGCAGGCGGTGCAACTGTTCCGCGAGGTGGGCGGGCCGTATTACCTGAACAGTTGCCTGCATGGCCTGGCGACCAATCTGTCCAAGCAGGGCCGGCATGCCGAAGCGCTGCGCCTGTTCGACCAGGTGGCGGTCACCTACCAGCGCTATGCGAACCGCATCGGCCTGTGGTGGTCGCTGACGGCGCGCGGCGCCGAGCATGCCCAACTGGGCAATCTGGCTGCGGCCTGGAGCGATGTCGAAGCGTCCTACCGGCTGGCCAAGGAAGTCGGCCTGGAAGGCTATGTCAGCAACAGCGCGCGCCAGCTGGCGGCGCTGGCGGCGCGGCGCGGCAACCACCAGCTGGCCTACGCGTATTCGCTGGAGGCGGCCGAACTGGGCGCCAAGGCGACGCGCGACAAGACCAGCGCGCGCGTGATCGAGCTGACCGAGCGCTACGAGTCGGAGAGCAAGCAGCGCCATATTGAAAAGTTGACCCTCAGCAACGCCAGCCAGCAAGCCGAACTGGAGCGGCGCGCCCTGCAGCAGGGCTGGATGTGGACCGTGCTGGGCGGCAGCCTGGCCCTGCTGCTTTGCATCGCCGTCTTCATGGCCCGGCTGCGCCGTTCGCACCGCCTGGTGGGGCAGTTGAACACCGAACTGGAGGTCAAGGTGCAGCAGCGCACCGCCGCGCTGCGCCAGCAAACCCGCTACCTGCGGGTCTTGATCGACACGCTGCCGTGGTGGGTCTGGTTCAAGGACACCGACAGCCGCTACCTGGCGGTCAACCGCGCCGTCGCGTCGGTCTGGTCGCGCGACATCGACTCGATGGTGGGGCTGACCGACGAGGACATCGCGCCGGATACGGCCGCGCATGTCCGGCTGGAGGACCAGGAAGTGATGGCCACGCGCGAGGCGCGCACGGTGGAGGCGCAGCGGGCCACCGAGCGCGGCCTGGTCTGGGTCGAGACCTTCAAGGCGCCGGTGCTCGACGAGGACGGCAGCGTGCTGGGCACGGTGGGCTACGCGCGCGACGTCAGCGAGCGCAAGCAGGCCGAGGCCGCGCGCGAAGCGGCGCTGCAGGAAGCGCAGCGGCTGGCCAGCCTGCGCAGCGAATTCCTGGCGCAAATGAGCCACGAGCTGCGCACCCCGCTCAACGGCATCCTCGGCTATGCCCAGCTGCTGCGGCGCGACCCCGGCCTGAGCGAGCGCCAGCGCGCCGGCGTGGCCGTGATCCACGACAGCGGCGACCACTTGCTGACCCTGATCAACGACCTGCTCGATTCGGCCAAGATCGAGGCCAACAAGCTGGAAGCGCAACTGGGCGCGGTGCCGCTGCGCCTGTGCCTGCAGACCTTGGCCGACATGCTGCGGGTGCGGGCCGAGCAAAAGGGACTGGCCTTCGATTGCGACATCGGGGCCGACGTGCCGGCCCTGGTGCTGACCGACGAGCAGCGCCTGCGCCAGGCCCTGCTCAACCTGCTGGCCAACGCCGTCAAGTTCACCGACCGGGGCGGCGTCAGCCTGCGGGTGCAGGCGCTGGACGGCGGCCGCCTGCGCTTCGAGGTGGCCGACACCGGGGTCGGCATCGAGGCCGGCCAGCTGGAGCGCATCTTCCTGCCGTTCGAGCAGGCCGGCGAGACGCGGCGGCGCCACGGCGGCACCGGCCTGGGACTGGCGATCAGCCGCCAGTTCGTGCGCCTGCTGGGCGGCGAGATCGCAGTCGAAAGCCAGCCCGGGCAGGGCTGCCGCTTCTGGTTCGAGCTGACGCTGCCGGTGCTGGCGGCGCCGGCGCCGGACAGCGCCGAACCGCAGATGATCGTCGGCTATCTCGGCCGGCGGCGGCGCTTGCTGGTCGCCGACGACCTGCCGGAGAACCGCCGCCTGCTGGCCGACATGCTCGAGCCGCTGGGCTTCGAGGTGGCGCAGGCGGCGCACGGCCAGGCGGTGCTGGAGCTGGCCGCGCGGCAGCGGCCCGACCTGATCCTGATGGACGTCGTCATGCCTGGCATGGACGGCCTGGAGGCGGTGCGCCGGCTGCGCCGCGACAGCGCCATGCACGACGTGCCGGTGATCGCCGTGTCGGCCAGCGCCGGCGCCGACGACCGCCAGCGGCAGTTCGACGCCGGCTTTGACGACAGCTTGCCCAAGCCGCTCGACCTGGACGCCCTGCTGGCCCGGCTGGGCCACTGGCTGGAGCTGGAGTGGCAGCGGCAGCCGGCGCCGCGCAGCGCGCCGGACGGCGATGACGGGGACGGCGCGCCGCTGGTGCTGCCGCCGCCGGCCGAAATGGCGATCCTGCACCACCTGGTCCAAGTGGGCAATATGCGCAAGATCGTGGAACGGGCCGATTATCTGGGCCAGCTGGACCGCCGCTACCGGCCCTTCGCCGCGCAGCTGCGGCAGCTGGCCAAACGTTATCAATCGCAGGCCTTGCTCCAGCTGGTCGAGCGCCACCTGGGCCTGCAAGAAGGAGTGAACCATGACCATGTCGCCTGAGCTGCGCGACCGCACCATCCTGATCGTCGACGACACCCCGGCCAACCTGGCGGTGGCGGTCGCCATGCTGGAACGGCAGGGCCTGAACCTGGCGGTGGCGCAGAGCGGCGACGAGGCGCTGCGGCGGGTCGCTTTCGCGCCGCCCGACCTGATCCTGCTCGATGTGATGTTGCCCGGCATCGACGGTTTCGAGGTGTGCCGGCGCCTGAAGGCCGGCCCCGCGCCGGCCGCCGCCGTGCCGGTCATCTTCATGACCGCGCTCAGCGGCACGGTCGACAAGGTGGCCGGCTTCCGCGCCGGCGCGGTCGACTACGTGACCAAGCCGCTGCAGGCCGAGGAAGTGCTGGCGCGGGTGACGACCCATTTGCGCCTGGCCGCGATGCAGGCCAGGCTGGCCGGCCAGAACGCCTTGCTGCTGGCTGAAAACCGGGAGCGTTGCGCGGCCGAACAAGCGCTGCGGCAATACCGCGACAACCTCGAGCAGCAGGTGGCGGCGCGCACGGCCGAACTGCGCGACAGCGAGGCCAAGTTCCGCTCCCTCAGCGAAAACCTGCCCGATCCCATCGTGCGCTACGACTGGGCGCTGCGCCGCACCTACGCCAATCCCGCGTACGAGCGGGCCATGCGTTTGCGCCCGGGCCAGGCGCTGGGGCGCATCCGGCCGCAGGAGTGGCGCGCCGACCTGCCGCTGGCGCGCTTCGAGGCCATCTTGCAATCGGTGATAGACAGCGGCGAGCAGACCGAGGTCGGCCTGTCCTTCCCGGCCACGGGCAACCGCCTGCGGGATGTGGCGATCCGCATGAGCGCCGAGCGCGGCGCCGGCGGCGACATCATCGGCGTGCTGGCCATAGGCCGCGACGTCACGGTCCAAAAGCAGGCGGAACGGCAATTGGCCGCGTCCCACGCCCAGTTGCGCGAACTGGGGGCGCACCAGGAATGCGCGCGCGAGGACGAACGCAAGCACATCGCGCGCGAGCTGCACGACGAGCTGGGCCAGTCGCTGACCGCGCTGCGCATGCAGACGGCGCTGTTGCGGGTGCGCTTCGGCGCCGACGTGCCCGGCCTGAACGAGCAGGTGCGCGGCATGACCGAGCTGGTCGACCGGGCCATCGGCGTGGTGCGCAACGTCGCCACCACGCTGCGGCCGGCCGCGCTGGACCTGGGCATAGGCTCGGCGCTGGAGTGGCTGGTCGACGAGTTCCGCAAGCACAGCGGCATCGACTGCAGCCTGACGCTGGCGCTGGAGGACGGGCAACTGGACGAGAAGCAAGCCATCACCGTGTTCCGCATCGTGCAGGAATCGCTGACCAATATCGCCCGCCATGCCGACGCCAGCGAGACCGCCGTCACGCTGCGCTGCAGCGGCGAGCAGTGCGAGCTGGCGGTGGACGACGACGGCGGCGGCTTCGACCCGGCGCGGGTGCGGCCGCATACCTTCGGCCTGCTCGGCATCCGCGAGCGCGTGCTGAACCTGGGCGGGCAGGTGACCGTCAGCAGCCGGCCGGGCGGCAGCACCCGCATCAGCGTGCACCTGCCATTGCCGCCGGCATCACAAACACGAACCAAAGAAGAGACCTTATGAAATCAGTTCGCAACATGCAATCCTATAAACGACCTTACCAGCGCTATTGCCTCGGCTGGGCGGCGTTGGCGTGTGCCACCGCCACCGCCGCCACCGCGCAGGAAGCTGCCCCGGGCCCGGCCACGGCGCCGCCGGTGGTGGTCGAAGGCAAGCGCGCCAGCCTGATGACGGCGCAGCAGATCAAGCGCGATCAGCTCGCCATCGTGGACTCGGTGGTGGCCGACGCCATCCAGGCACTGCCCGACTTCAGCGTGACCGACGCCCTGCAACGGGTGACCGGAGTGCAGATCGCGCGCGACCGGGGCGAGGGCGCCAACGTCGCCATCCGCGGCCTGACGCAGACGGAGACGACGCTCAACGGCCGCGAAGTGTTTACCGCCGGCACCGGCCGCAACCTCGATTTCGCCGACGTGCCGGCCGAGATGGTGGCCGGCATCGACGTCTACAAGAGCGCCTCGGCCGAGCAGATCGAGGGCGGCCTGGGCGGCACCATCGACTTGCGCACCCGCCGTCCCTTCGATTTCGCCGGCCGTCAGCTGGCCGGCACCGCGCGCCTGGTGCACGGCGCGCTGGCCGGCCACACGCAGCCGCAATGGTCCGTGCTGGCCAGCGAGCGCTGGCGCGGCGCCGGCGGCGAATTCGGCGCGCTGCTCAACCTGGTGCACCAGCGGCGCGCCTGGCGCGAAGACCAGAACAGCTTCGGCGCGCCGGTGCTGCGCGGCGACCTGGTGCCGGGCCGCCAGGTGGCGGTCCCCAGCAACACGGGCGAGTCGGCCAGCACCGGCCGGCGCGAGCGCGACGCCGCCTCCGCCATGCTGCAGTGGCGCCCCGCGCCCGGCGCGGAGCTGTATGCCGAGGGCCGCTACGAGCAATTTTTCACGCGGCAAGACACCTATCAGATCACCCTGGGCATCGCGCCGGCCTTCGTGCCCGGCAGCGTGTCGCTGTTCGACGGTAGTAGCGACGTCAGCCGTGTCAGCTGGCTTGGGGCGCCGGCCAGCATCCTCAGTTTTGCGCGCGACACGGTGGACCGCAACCGCGCGCTGGCCGTGGGCGGCAGCTGGCAAAGCGGCGCGCTGCGCCTGAAGGCCGATCTCAGCCACAGCGCCGGCCACAATGCGCTGTATTTCGCCGGCCCCACGCTGACCGGCAGGACGGCCACGCTGCGCACCGACCTGACGGGAGCGCAACCGTCGGTCACGCTGCCGGGCAATGAACTGCTCGATCCCGGCCAGTTGCAGGTCGCCGGCATCGCCTATCGCACGCGTCCCTACGACGGCAAGCTGAACGCGCTGCAGTTCGACGCCAGCTACGGTCTGGACGGCTGGCTGGAAAGCCTGTCGGCCGGCGTGCGCCTGGGCCGGCGCGACGCCGGCAACGCGCCCGGCCTGGTATTCGGCGACACGCCGGTGCCGGCCGGCCTGGCGCTGGCGGCGGCGCCGTCGCTGGCGGCCGCGTATCCGTTTTCCAGCTTCTTCCCGGACGGCGGGCAGGGGCCCAGCAACTACCTGGTCGGCGACCTGGCCCAGGCCCGCGACGCGGCCGCCTTGCGCCGCCTGGCGGGGCTGACCGCGCCGCTGCCGGCGGCCGGCGGCGCGCTGGGCGTGTGGCGCATCCGCGAACAGACCGACGCGGCCTACGTCCAGGCCCGCTTCAACGGCGGCACGCTGCCGCTGGAAGGCAACGCGGGCGTGCGCCTGGTGCGCACGCGCGAAGCGGTGCAGGGCATGCAATCGTTGCCGTCGAGCGGCGCCATCGCGCCGATCGGCGTCGACCATGCCTACCACGACTACCTGCCCAGCCTGAACCTGCGCTACCGGCTGGCGCCGGACTTGATTCTGCGCGGCGCCGCCGCGAAGTCGGTGACCCGGCCCAATTTCGACCAGCTGTCGCCGTCGCTCACGCTGGTGCCCAACAGCAATACGCCGAGCGCCAACACCGGCACCGCCGGCAATCCCGCACTGCAAGCGATACGCGCCAACAATGTCGACTTCGCGCTGGAACGCTATCTCGGGCCGGCCGCCTCGGCCACGCTCACCGTGTTCCACAAGCGGGTGGACGGCTTTATCGGCGCCGCCAGCCAGCCGGAAAGCCATGACGGCGCGGTCTACCAGGTCACCCGGCCGTACAACAGCACGCGCGCCGTCATCAAGGGGGCGGAACTGGGCTACCAGCAAATGTACGATTTCCTGCCCGGCTGGCTGGGCGGGCTCGGCGCGCAGGCCAACTACACCTTCGTCGACAGCGCCACGCCCAGCAGCCTGCTGGGCGCCGACACGCCGCTGCCCAACCTGTCGCGCCACAGCGCCAATCTGGTCGGCATGTACGAGCGCGGTCCGTGGTCGGCCAGGCTGGCCTACAACTGGCGCGACAAATTCCTCAGCAGCATCAACAGCACCATCGGCCTGGGCGTGCTGCCGGTCTACACCGACGGCTATGGCTGGCTGGACGCTTCTGTCGGCTACAAGCTCAGTTCCGGGCTGACGTTGTCGATCGAAGGCGGCAATTTGCTGCGCACCGTGCGGCGCGCCAACTTCAGCAGCGCCACGCGGCCGCAGAGCTTGTGGACCAACGACCGCCAACTGAGCGTGACGGCGCAGTTCCGTCTTTGAGCATGGCGCCGGCAGGGGCGGGGCGCTGCCGGCGCGGTGCGGCGCGCCGCCCGCCGCGTTGGTAGGAATTTCCCTAGCAGCGCTTCAGGCGATCCCGATTTGCGGATGCCCTAAGAATAATTACTATATGGATATTTTTCGCCCTCCGGCGGGCTCGGCCGGACTGCGGTTACGGCCCGGCGCAGTAGAAGGCAGCAATGTGAGAAAGCTATCCATGAAGATTGAAAATTTCCGTACCGGTTCTTCGGGCGCAGGGCTACAGGCCCTGCATGAGGAATGGATATGCTGCTGATGACGGAAGGGGTATCGCATTGTCCGGCGGCGGAGGCGCGGGCGGGCGAGCTGGAGCGGCTGGTGGCGGAGCGCACCGCCGGCTTACTGGAGGCCAATCAGCGCTTGCGCGATGAAATCGGCGTCTGCCAGCGCGAGCTGGCGCAGTTGCGCGTGGCTGCCACCGACGTGGCGCACGGCTCGCCGGGCAGGACGCCGCGCCCGGATCCGGAATCCGGCCACGCCGGAGCCGCCCCGCATGCATGGGCGCGGGGCGGCGACGTTGCCGAAATCGATCAATACCGCAGGCAGGTGCACCAGCAGGCTTTCTTCGACAGCTTGACCGGGCTGCCGAACCGCCTGCGCCTGTCCGAGCGCATCGCCCTGGCCATCGCCGACGCCGGCGCCCACGGGCGCCAGTTCGGCCTGATGTTCCTCGATCTCGACCGCTTCAAGGATGTCAACGACACGCGGGGCCACGCCGTGGGCGACCAGCTGCTGTGCGAGGCGGCGCGCCGCATGCTCGCCTGCGTGTGGGAGCGCGACACGGTGGCGCGCCTGGGGGGCGACGAATTCGCCATCTTGTTGCCCGAAGTGCGCCAGCGCGGCGACCTGGGCCTCGTCGCCGGCAAGCTCCTGTCGCAATTGGCCGAACCGTTCGTCATCGACGGGCGTGAGCTGTTCGTGACCGGCAGCATCGGCATTGCGGTCTATCCGGACGACAGCGCCGACGTCGATGCGCTGTACCGGTATGCCGATTCGGCCATGTACCACGCCAAAAAAATGGGGCGCAACAATTACCAGCACTACAGCCAGGAGTTGTCCAGGCGCTCGCTGGAACGCGTCGAAATCGCGTCGGCCTTGCGCGCCGCGGGCAAGCGCGGCGAACTGGTGCTGCATTACCAGCCGCAGGTCGATTTGCGCAGCGGCCGCGTGACCGGCGCCGAAGCCTTGCTGCGCTGGAACCGCCCCGGGCACGGCATGGTGGCGCCGGACCGCTTCATTCCCGTTGCCGAAGAGTCCGAATTGATGGTGAGCATAGGCGAGTGGGTGCTGCGCAGCGCCTGCGCGACGGCGGCCCGTTGGAACGGCGCCCGTGCGCAGGCGGTCAAGCTGTCGGTCAACCTGTCGGCGCGCCAGTTCCTGCGCAACGATCTGGTGGGCAGCGTGCGCGCCATCCTGGCCGACAGCGGCTGCCGGCCGGAGTGGCTGGAACTGGAAATCACGGAAAGCCTGCTGCTGGAAGACAGCGTGGAGGTGATTGCCATGCTGGGCGCGCTGCACGCGATGGGCTTGTCGATTTCCCTCGACGACTTCGGCACCGGCTATTCGGCGCTGAGCTATCTGAACCGTTTTCCGGTCGAACAGATCAAGCTGGACCGCTCTTTCGTCAGCGGCATCCCGGAGCAGCGCGGCAAATGCGAGCTGGTGAAGGCGATGCTGTCGATCGCCGTCGCGCTGGGCCTGGAATCGGTGGCCGAAGGGGTCGAGACGGCGGAGCAGGCGGCCTATCTGCAAGCGCACGGCTGCCGTCTGGCGCAGGGTTATTTTTTCGGCAAGCCGATGCCCTTGAGCGAGTTCGACGCCATGCTGGCTGACAGCCCTGCGTGAGCCGGCCGATCCCTGCCTAGCCGTATATCGCCTTCAAGTGCCTGAGCAGGTCGTGCAGCCGGTACGGCTTGTTCAGCAAGGGCAGCGCGTCGGCGCCGCTTTCACGGCTCAGCAGCGGCGTGGCGCCGTAGCCGGAGGCCAGCAGCACCTTCAGCTCCGGCAGGCGGCGTTTGGCCTCCTTCGCCAGTTCGATGCCGTTCATGCCCGGCATCACGACGTCGGTGAACAGGACGCCGATGTCCGGATGGCGGCCTATGGCGTTCAGCGCTTCGCCGGCGTTGTTCGCCGCCAGCACGTCGTAGCCCAGGCCCTGGAACAGATTGATGGCGATTGCCAGCACTTCCGGCTGGTCGTCGACCACCAGGATTTTCTGCCTGGCCGGCGCAGCGGCGCTGGCGTCGTCGGCGGCGCCAGCGATAGCCGGGAAGTACAGCGCGATGTCGGTGCCGGCGCCCGGCGCCGACGCCATGCTCAGGTCGCCGCCGGCCTGCTGCACCATGCCGTAGACCTGGCTGAGTCCCAGGCCGGTGCCCTTGCCGACCTCCTTGGTGGTGAAGAAGGGTTCGAGCGCGCGCTCCATCACGTCCGGCGGCATGCCCGCGCCGTCGTCCTTGACGCCGACGCGCACGTAGCGGCCGGCGCCCAGGCCGCCCACGTCGCCCGCGCGCAAGTCGACGGCGGCGGTCGTGATGTCGATGGCGCCGCCCGATCCGACCGCGTCGCGCGCATTGACCACCAGGTTGAGCAGGGCCGATTCGAACTGCGCCAGGTCCATCTCCGCCTCCGGCAGCTGCGGCGCCAACTGCAGATGCAGCTGGACGGAACCGGGAACCGCCCGCCGCAGCACCGCCTCGAAGGAGCCGATCACCAGGTTGAGGTCGAGCTTTTCCGTCTTGACGGGTTGCTGGCGGGCGAAGGTCAGCAACTGCTGCGTGAGCGAGGCGCCGCGCTGGGCCGCGCGCTCCATGCTGTCGACGACCTTCAGCCGCGCGCCGTGATCCGGCGTCAGGCGCAGCAAATCGATGCCGTTGATGATGACGTTCAGCAAGTTGTTGAAATCGTGCGCGATGCCGCCCGTCAATTTGCCGATGGCTTCCAGCTTCTGCGACTGGAACAGCGCCGCCTTGGTGCGTTCTAGCACCTCGGCCGCGTTGCGCCGCTCCGTCACGTCGCGCGTCACCTTGGCGTAGCCGACCAGCGCACCGCCGGCGTCGAAGATAGGATCGATCACCACGTGCGCCCAGAACTTGCTGCCGTCCTTGCGCACGCGCCAGCCTTCCTTTTCGAAGCGGCCCTCGCGGCGCACGGTCGCCAGGGCTTGCATGGGCAGGCCGGCGCGCTGGTCCTCCTCGGCATAGAAGCGCGAGAAGTGCGTGCCGACCACCTCGTCCGCGGTGTAGCCCTTGATCCGCCGAGCGCCCTCGTTCCAGTTGGTGACGCGGCCCTCGGGCGAGAGCATGTAGATCGCATAGTCCGTGACGCCCTGCACCAGCAGGCGGAAGCGTTCCTCGCTGGCGTGCAGGGCTTCCTCGGTGCGGCGCTTCTCGGTAATGTCGCGGGTGATTTTCGTAAAGCCCAGCAGGACGCCGTCGTGGTCGCGGATCGCGTCGATCACCACGCTGGCCCAGAACGTGGTGCCGTCCTTGCGCACGCGCCAGCCCTCGTCTTCGAAGCGGCCGTGCTCGGCCGCGCGGGCCAGGGCGCGTCCGGGCCGCTCGGCCGCGCGGTCCTGGATGGTGTAGAAGCGGCCGAAGTGCTTGCCGATGATCTCGTCAGCCGTGTAACCCTTGAAGCGTTCGGCGCCGGCGTTCCAGCTGTTCACGATGCCGTCCGGCGACAACATATAGATCGCGTAATCGGTGACGCTGGCGATGAACAGCTGTATCCGTTCCGCCTGTATTATCTTGCGCTGCTGTTTATCCGGATTGCTCATATGCGTGCCTGGGCTGGTGCTGAATTGAGATAACTCTGCTTCACACGATTCTACGCGCAGGGGCTGCCAGGACGCGCGCCACTGCCGCCGTGCGCGCGGTGTAGGGATTTCCCTAGGCTGGCCTAGGGCATTTCCGATTTACAGTTTTATAAATAATTATTACCATAAAGAAAGTTATCGCACTCTGCGGTATTGAAAGACTGCCATGGACACAGTGGCTGAGCTGCCATCGGCCACCCAATCAAAGACAAATAAATGAGCATATCGAATTTAAAAGTTGCCACCCGCTTGGGCATAGGCTTCGCGCTGGTGTCGCTGTTGCTGGCCGTGGTCACCCTGTTGGGCCTGAGCCGCATGAGCGAACTCAAGAGCCGTATGGATGAGATCACCAAGGTGAACAACGTACAGGCGGCCCAGGCCTCGGTCATGTACCTCACCATTACCGAACGTGCGCTGGCGCTGCGCAATCTGATACTACTGGGCGAGAACCCGGTCGAATCGCAGATCGAAATCAAGCGGATCAAGGTGCAGACGGAAAAATACGCGGCGGCGGAGGCGGTGCTGCGCCGCATGCTGAACTCGCCAACCGCCAACGCCTCGCCGGAAGAAAAAGCGCTGCTCGACGAGATAGGGAAAACCGCCGCAGCGGCGGCCCCGTTCATTGCCAGGGGCGCGGAACTGGCGCTGGCGGGCAGCCGGGAGGAGGCGTACCAGCTGTTGCGGTTTGAATTCCGGCCCACGCAAAAGAAATGGTGGGAGCAGCTGGGCCGGCTGAGCGAGCTCGAGGCGAAGCAGAACGAGCAGGCGACGGCCGAGGCGGAGTTGGACTACCACAGTGCGCGCACGCTGATGCTGTTCTTCGGCGCGCTGGCGCTGTTGTGCAGCGCCGGTGCGGCGGTGCTGATCACGCGCAGCGTGGTCAACGAGCTTGGCGGCGAGCCGGCCTACGCCCGCGCCATCGTCGAGCGCATCGCCGCGGGCGAGCTGGGCATTGACATCCGGACCCGGCGCAACGATCGCTCCAGCCTGCTGTATGCGATGCAGACCATGCGCGACGGCCTGGCCGGGATAGTCGGCAAGATCGACCTCAGTTCCCACATGATCGCCACCGCCTCGGACCAGATCGCGAGCGGCAATCTGGACCTGTCGTCGCGCACCGAACAGCAAGCCGGTTCGCTGGAAGAAACCGCGTCGGCGATGGAGCAGCTCACCAGCACCGTCAAGCAGAATTCCGACAACGCACGGCAGGCCAACACGCTGGCGCTGTCGGCCTCCGAAGTCGCGCTCAAGGGCGGCGCGGTGGTGGCGCAGGTGGTCGACACGATGGGCTCGATCAACGAATCGGCCCGCAAGATCGTCGACATCATCGGCGTGATCGACGGCATCGCCTTCCAGACCAATATCCTGGCGCTGAACGCGGCGGTGGAAGCGGCGCGGGCCGGCGAACAAGGACGCGGTTTCGCCGTGGTGGCGACCGAGGTGCGCAGCCTGGCGCAGCGTTCGGCTGCCGCTGCCAAGGAAATCAAGACCTTGATCGGCGACTCGGTCGACAAGGTGGAGGCCGGCACCCGGCTGGTCGACCAGGCTGGCGCGACCATGCACGAGATCGTCGACAGTGTCCGCCACGTGACCGAGATCATGAGCGAAATCACGGCCGCCAGCCTGGAGCAGACCGGCGGCATCGAGCAAGTCAACCAGGCGATCAGCCAGATGGACCAGGCGACGCAGCAGAATGCCGCACTGGTCGAGGAGGCCGCCGCCGCCGCCGCATCCATGCAGGATCAGGCCGGCAGCCTGGTGGAGGTGGTGGGTCTGTTCAAGCTGAAGGCCAGCCACGCGGCGCCCGCCGGCAACGTCGTCGGCCTGCCGCGCTCCCGGCCCGCCGCCCACGGCTTGGCGGGCGGCCCGGCGCGTATCAAAGCGGCGCCCAGGCGGTCCAACGGGGCCGGCGCCGAATGGGAAGAGTTTTGATGCCGCCTGCACGGGGCAACGAAGTGATCAGTGCGTTCAAGCCGGGAAGCGGCGCCGCCCGGCCGGCGCCGGCTGCGGCCAGGCACGAGGGGCGGGAAACGTACTGATGACGGGACCGGTATCGCATCGTCCCGCGGCAGGGGCGTTCCCGCAAGCATTCCCGCAGGAGCTTGAGCAACTGGTGGCGGCGCGCACCGCCGGCCTGCTGGAGACCTTCCGCACGCTGGTGGAAAACTCGCCCGGCACGCTCGCCCGCTACGAACATTACCGAAATCGACCGGCTATTCGGCGCTGAGCCATCTGACCCGTTTTGTTCGGCAAGCCCATGCCATGGGCGGGTTTGAAGCCATGCTGGTGGCGGGCGAGTGTTAATTTCCGCTTCCCAAGCGACATACATTATACTTTTGAGCAATAATGCGGATGAAAGATCTGTGAGAGATTGAATCCGACGAAAGTAACTTTGGCACCTATGATTCGAGTTTTGATCGCGGATGGCCGCGCGATCGTGCGTTGCGGCTTGTTGCACCTGTTTAACCTGGCAGACAATGTCGAAGTGATGGGCGTCGCCACGCATGGCGGCCAGGTCATCGATTTTTTGCGCACCGGCGTGTGCGACCTGATCTTGCTCGATTTGTCGATGCCCGGCGTCAGCGGGATCGAGCTGATCCGGCGGATTCAAGCCCGCATGCCAAGCTTGCCGATGCTGGTGTTCGGCCGGCACGACAACCAGCGGCTCGCCCTCGGCGCCCTGAAGGCCGGCGCGGCCGGCTATGTGAGCAAGGACGTGGACCTGGAGACGCTGTTGGCCGCGGTGCACAAGGTCGCCGCCGGCGGGCGCCACATCGATGCCGGGCTGGCCGAGCAGATGGTGTTCGAAGGCGCGGCCGCTCAGATAGAGCAGCCGCATGAACAATTGTCGAAGCGCGAGATGAGCATCTTCAAGCTCTTCGTCGGCGGTAAAAGCGTGAACCAGATCGCCGACGAATTATCTATCAGCAACAAGACCGTGAGCACCCACAAAGCGCGCCTGATGGAAAAGATGGGCTTCCAGAGCAATATGGAAATGCTGCGCTATGGGATCGATCGCGGGCTGTTGAGTTAGGCGCGCGTGCCTGGCAATGGCCGCCGCATCAGGGCGGCCGGGCCGGCCGGATGCTGTTGCCTGGCGCGGCTAGCCCCGCCAGGGCGGTGCCGGCCTAGCGCTCCTCGATGATGGCCACGCCCCAGGGTTCGAGCTTGAGCAGCGCGCCCTGCGGCGCAGGCGCGTTGCTCAGCAGCGATACGCCGTCCTTGTTCGCGTAGCTGAGCTCGGCCGGGGCGGCGGAGTAGTTCAGGTAGTAATGCACGCGCTTGCCCAGCTGGTTGACGCCGCTCTTGCTGATCAGGGGGAAGCTCAGCGCGCTGTCGCGCGCCACGCCGGCCTTGCCGACCGCGTCGGCCAGTATGCCGGCGATCATGGCGTCCGAGGGCATGAAGCCGACGTAGGTGACCAGGCCCTTGCCGTAGTCGTTCTCGGTCAGTGCCGCATACTTGCCCCACGCCGCATGGTCGTAGCGCGCCAGCACCCGGGCGCTGCCCGGCGTGAGCAGCTCCATCCAGTTGCGCGCCTCGTTGTCCTTGCCGCTCACCGCGAACGCGTGGCCGGCCAGGGGCACGCCTTGCGGGATGGTGAACTGGTCGTAGCTGATGCCGGCCGCCTCGGCGATCAGTCCGGGCTGGCGGCCGTGGCGCACCTTGACGTTGTCGTCCGAGAAGCCGCTGCGGAAGGTGTACAGCACATGGCCGCCGTTGCGGGCGTAGGCGTTGAGCTTCTCGAGCAGGCTGTCGGAGGCCGCGTACAGCGCCGGCACGATGATCAGCTTGTAGCCGTCGAAGGCGCCGCTGCCGGGATCGAGCAGGTCCACGCCCACGTTCATATTGTACAAGCCGTCGTAGAAGGGGCGCAGGATGTCGTTGTATTTCAGGCCGTGCGGGAAATGGTTGAGCGCCGTCTGCGCCTCGTTGCTGAACAGGATGGCGGTCTGGTTCTCCTTGCGCAGGTTGACCAGGTGCGGGCCTATGCGGGCGAACTCGGCGCCGATCACCTTGGCCTCCAGGTAGGGCGGATTGGGTTCGAAGTCGTGGCTCAGCAAGCCCTTCCAGTAGGTCTCGGCAGAATTGTGGATCGAGTGCCAGTGCCAGTACGACACCATGCTGGCGCCCGAGGCCAGGTGGCTGTAGGCTTGCAGCCGCAACTGGCCGGGGTAGGGCGTCCAGTCCGGGAAGCCCTGCGCCTGCGTCTCCATGACGAGGTAGTTCTTGCCGGCCTTCATGGAGCGCGCCAGGTCGCCGCCGAAGGAGATTTCCAGGCCGGTCAGCTTGTCCTGCGTCGGGTGGTAGATGTCCACGCCGGCCACGTCCAGCGCGGCGGCGGCCGCGAAATGGTCGACCTCGGTCTGGATGCCGTGGCTGTGGCCTTTCCAGTCCAGGTCGAAGTTCTGCGTGATGAACTGGCCGGGGCGCTTGTACTCGCGCACGATGCGCGCCTGCCAGGCCAGGTAGTCCGTCACCAGGCGGCGCTGGAATTTCGCGAACTCGGCCGACAGGCTGGCGTTGATGCTGCCATCGGTGGAGGGGAAATCCTCCCAGCGGTTGATGCGGTTGCTCCAGTAGTTCAGGCCGAAGGCGTCGTTGAGCGCGTCCAAGGTGCCGTACTTCTGCTTGCAGTAGGCCACGAACTGCTGTTGCACATTGGGGCCGGAGGTGTTGTAGGGCTTGGTTTCATTGTCGACCTGGTAGCCGATGATGGCCGGATGGTCCTTCACGTGCGCCAGCATCTTGCGGATGGCGCGCTCGGCGGCCCGCCTGAAGTGCGGGTTGGTGATGTCCATGTTCTGGCGCGGCCCGTACTTGGCGCGGCCGGCCGGCGTGGTGACCAGGATGTCCGGATGCTGCCTGGCCAGCCAGGTCGGGATGGCATAGGTGGGCGTGCCGACGATGACGCCGATGCCGGCCCCGTGCATCGCCGCCAGCACGCGGTCCAGGTGGGAAAAGTCGAACACGCCTTCGCGGGTCTCCATCGTGCCCCAGGTCGATTCGCCGATGCGCACCACGTTGATGCCGGCCGCCTTCATCATGGCGACATCCTTGGCCAGGCGCTCGACCGGCATGTATTCGTCGTAGTAGGCGGCGCCGAACAGCAAGTGGTCGGTCGCGTTCTGCGCCAGCGCGGGGACGGCGGCGGCCAGGGAGAGCAGGAGGGCGAGCAGCTTCATGTTGCCTTTTTTTCTATTCCGATCCGAGCATTATCCGAGTCCCGGGCGAATTAAGCAAATAGCGATTTTTCGGGGATTGATATCGATAACTATATGGGGCACCATGGCCGGAGGCATGGTTTCATGCCGCTAGTCAATACTTTGCCTGCATCCATGCAAATATTGCATATGCGTATGTGGCTGCAAGGGCATCTGGGATGATGTATTTGCCGGGGTGGGCCTGGCGCGGTCGTCTGTCTAACAGGGAGCGGATCATGCTTGGCTTGGCGAATATGAAAATCGGAGGACGGCTGGCACTGGGTTTCGGTGTCATACTGCTGTGTGCGCTGGCCCTGTTGGGGCTGGGACTATGGCGGATGAGCCAAATGCAGACACTGACCGACGCCATCGTCAATGACAAGGTGGCAAGCTTGAACCACGCCACCGGCATGCGCGAGACCGGCGGCTCGCTGGCGCTCACGCTGCGCAAGCTGAGCGCGCCGACCGACACGGCGGAGGCGGCGCTGGAAAGCGGGCGTATGGCGGCCACGCTGGGCAGTTATGCGCGCTCGCTCGACAGCCTGCAGAAACTGCCTGCCGTGCCGCAGGGCCGGCAGCTGCTGGAGCAGGTGGTCGCGCGGCAGGCGGTGGTGTTTCCGCTGTTGCGCAAGTTCCAGGGCTACGTCACGGCCGGCAATTACTTCGACGCTTCGCTGCTGCTGAAGGACCTGGCCGGCCCGCACGAACAGTGGATGGTGGCGCTGGCGGCATTGGCCGAGCACCAGATGGCGGCGATGAAGGCCTCGGCCGAGGCTTCGCGCCAGCACTACGAGGCCGCCAGGACGGGCATGCTCGCCATCGGCCTGCTGGCCGCCGCGCTGGGCATGGTCACCGCCTGGGGCATCACCCGCAGCATCACGGTGCCGCTGCGGCGTGCCGGCAACATCGCCGACGCCATCGCCCAGGGCGACCTGACGCAGGACATCGCCGAGGGGGGCGACGACGAGGCCGGGCGGCTGGTGCGCTCGCTGCGGCTGATGCAGCGCCAGCTGGTCGACGCGGTGCGCCAGATCAAGGAGGGCAGCGAGACCATCGCGCTGGCCTCGGAGGAAATCGCGGCCGGCAACGCCGACCTGGCGGTGCGCACCGCGTCCCAGGCCAGCGCGCTGGAGGCCGCCGCCGGATCGATGGCGCGCCTGAGCGGCACGGTCAGCGAGAACGCCAGCCACGCCGGGCGCGCCAACCACCTGGTGCAGGGCGCCTCGGCGGTCGCGCTCAAGGGCGGCGCGGTGGTGTCGGAAGTGATCGCCACCATGAGTTCGATCAAGGATTGCTCGCGCCGCATCGCCGACATCATCGGCGTCATCGACGGCATCGCTTTCCAGACCAATATCCTGGCGCTGAACGCGGCCGTCGAGGCGGCGCGCGCCGGCGAGCAGGGCAGGGGCTTCGCGGTGGTGGCGAGCGAAGTGCGCAACCTGGCGCAGCGCTCGGCCGGCGCGGCCAAGGAGATCAAGGCGCTGATCGGCGACTCGGTCGGCAAGGTTGACCAGGGCAGCCGTTTGGTGGATGATGCGGGCCATGCGATGGACGATATTGTCGGCGCGGTACAGTCGGTGGCCGACATCATGCGCGACATCTCGGCGGCCAGCGCGCAGCAGAGTGGCGGCATCGGCGAGATCAGCCAGGTGGTGAACCGGATCGACGGCATGACGCAGCAGAATGCGGCCCTGGTTGAACAGGCGGCGGCCGCGGCCGGCAGCCTGCAGCACCAGGCCCAGGCGCTGGCGCGGGCGGTCTGCATCTTCCGGCTGGTCCCAGGTACGGCAGCACCGGCGCTGGCCGGCATTCATTGACGTTCGCGGAACCATCATGAAATTGAAGACCTTACTCCCGGTATGCGCTGTGCTGGCGTCGCTGTCGCAGCAGGCTGCGGCGCAGGAATCGCCGACCCTGAGGAAAATCGCGGAAACGGGCATCGTCACGCTCGGCTTCCGCGACAAGTCCATCCCCTTCTCCTACCTCGACCGGCAGCGGCCGGTCGGTTATTCGATCGACATCTGCCTGCGCGTGGTGGAGGCGGTCAGGACCAGGCTGAAGCAGCCGGACGTGGAGGTGCTGTTCCGGCCGGCGAATTCGGCCAACCGCATGGCGCTGGTGGCCAACGGCATCGTCGACCTGGAATGCGGCAGCACCACCAACACGCTGGACCGGCAGAAGTCGGTGGCGTTCTCGGTCACCACCTTCGTGGCCGCCAACAGCCTGGTGTCGAAAAGGGCCAGCGGTTTCCAGAGCCTGGTGCAGCTCAAGGGGCAGACCGTGGTGTCGACCGCCGGCGGCACGCCGATCAAGGGCCTGCTGGAACTGAACCGCTCGCTCGGGCTGGACCTGCGCATCATCGCGGGCAAGGACAACGCCGAATCGTTCGACCTGCTCGAGACCGACCGCGCCGTCGCGTTCGCGATGGACGACGCCTTGCTCTATGGCCTGGTGGCCGATGCCCGCCATCCGCAAGACTATGTGATCTACGGCGGCGACCTGTCGGTGGAACCGTACGGCATCGTGCTGCGCAAGGACGACCCGGTGTTCAAGAAAGTGGTCGACGACGCCATCATCGACATGTACCGCACGGGCGCCATCGCTCAGCTGTACCGCAAATGGTTCCTGGCGCCGATACCGCCCAAGCAGGTGACCCTCAACCTGGCGATGAGCCCGGCGTTGAAGAAACTGCTGTCCGCACCCACCGACGCGGCCGACCCGGCAGCCTACCGCTGACGCGCGAGGGCCGGGCTGGGGCGGGCGCCAGGCGCCGGCGCCTGGCCGCCGGCCTGCGCCTCTCCGGCTAGGCCTGCGGGGTGCCGGCCGGCCGGTACTCCTCGATCGCGATGCCGTGCCGGTGCAGCTTGTCGTACAGCGTCTTTTTCCCGATGCCGAGCGCGTCGCACACCGGCAGCGGACGTCCCTGGTGCTGTTTCAAGGTCTGCTCGATCAGCGATTTCTCTATCATGTCCATTTGCTGCGCCAGCGTGGCCGGCGCGGCTGCGGCGGCGGCAGGGCCGCTGTCCTGCGCGCCCGGCAGTCCCAGCACGCAGCGGTCGGCCGCGTTGCGCAGCTCGCGCACATTGCCCGGCCAGTCCTTGGCCATCAGGGCGCGCATCGTGTGGCCCTGCAGCACCGGCGCGTCGCGGCCGTAGCGCGTGGCCGCCTGCAGCAGGAAGTGCTCGAACAGGATGGGGATGTCTTCGCGGCGCTCGCGCAGCGGCGGCAGCTCCAGCGTGGCGACATTGAGCCGGTAATACAGGTCGCTGCGGAACTTCTGCTGCGCGCTCAGTTCCAGCAGGTCGCACTTGGTGGCCGCCACGATGCGCACGTCGACCGGCACCTGCTCGTTCGAACCCAGGCGCTCGATCTTGCGCTCCTGCAGCGCCCGCAGCAGCTTGACCTGGAAGCCCATCGGCATGCTTTCGATCTCGTCGAGCAGCAGCGTGCCGCCGTGGGCATGCTCGATCTTGCCGATGCGGCGCTTGCTGGCGTTGGTGAAGGCCCCGGCCACGTGGCCGAAAATCTCGCTCTCGAACAGGTTCTCGGGCAGGCCGCCGCAATTGATGGCCACGAAATTGGCCTGCTTGCGCACGCTGTGGTCGTGCAGGCAGCGCGCCACCACTTCCTTGCCGGTGCCGGTCTCGCCGAACACGAGCACGTCGGCCGAGGTGTCGGCCAGGTTGAGGATCTGGCGCTGCACCTCGCGTATCGCCGGCGAGTTGCCCAGCAGCGTGGATTCGATGCCGCCCTGGTGTTGCAGGCGGCGGCGCAGCGTGCCGACCTCGATGCGCAGCGCGCTCTTTTCCATGGCCCGGCCGGCCACCGTGACCAGGCGCTCCATGGCGAACGGTTTTTCGATGAAGTCGTAGGCGCCGCAGCGCATCGCCTGCACCGCCATCGACACGTCGCCATGGCCGGTGACCATGATCAGGGGGATGGTCGCGTCGACCGCGCAGACCCGCTCGAGCAGGGCGAAGCCGTCCATGCCGGGCAGCCGCACGTCGCTGATGACGATGCCGGCGAAGCCGGGGCCGATGTGCGGCAAGGCCTGTTCGGCGGACTCGAAGGGCGCGACCGCGAAGCCGGCCAGTTCCAGCGTTTCGGCGACGCTGCTGCGCACCGCCGGCTCGTCCTCGACAAATACGATTTTGAATCCGTCAAACATGGCTGCTTTCCTCTGAAAGATTGAGTTCGAACTCGAAGGCGGCACCGCCCTCGGTGTTGAAGGCGCGCAGGGTGCCGCCGAATTCGCGCACCAGGTCGGCGGAGATCGCCAGGCCCAGGCCCAGCCCCTGGCCGGCCGGCTTGGTGCTGAAGAAGGGTTCGTACAGGCGTTCGAAGACTGCCTCCGGTATCCCGGCGCCGGTGTCGGCGACCCGTATCCAGGCCTTGCCTTCGGCGCGCCAGACGCGCAGCGACAGCGTGCGCACCGGCGCGTCCTGCATGGCGTCGACCGCGTTGGCGCACAGATTGATCAGGACCTGCTCCAGCCGGCCGCCGTCGCACAGCGCCCGCAGCGGCTCGGCGATGTCGACGTGCAGTGTGATGCGCGCGGTGCGGATGCGGTTTTCCAGCAGCAGCAGCGTGTTGTCGACCGCGTTCGCCAGCGGGAAGGATCCCAGCGTCAGCGGCGCCTTGCGCGAGAAGGACTTCAATTGCTCGGTGAGCTTGCCCATGCGCTCGGTCAGGTCGGTGATCGACTGCAGATTGCGTTCGACCCGGCCCGCCTCGCCGCGCTTGAGCAGCAGCTGGGTGTTGAAGGACAGCGCGCGCAATGCCGTCAGCGGCTGGCTGATCTCGTGCGTGATACCGGCCGACATCTGCCCCAGCAGCGCCAGCTTGCTGGCATGGACCAGTTCATCCTGCGAGGCGCGCAGCACCTGCTCGGCGTGCTGCCGCTCGCGCACTTCGCGCACCAGTTCCTGGTTGGTTTCGTGCAGCTCGGCGGTGCGCTGCGCGATGCGCTGCTCCAGCTCGTCGTGCGCCTGCTGCAGCGCGGCGCGCGCGCGCAGGCTGCCCGCGATGGTGCGCCGGCGCAGCGCCAGATACATGCCGAGCAGGCCGGCGAAGGCCATCAGGACGGCGGCGCCGATCGCGTTCTGCAAGGCGTCCAGCGCCACCGGGGTGGCGCTGGTGAGTGTCACCAGGCGCCAGCCCTGGCGCGACAGGAAGCGGCTCTGCGCCGCGTATTTGGTGCGCGGCGCGGCCGGATTCAGGCCCGGCCAGCGGATGATCTCGTTGCCGTAGGCGGTGATCTCCTCGACCGTCATGCTGTCCGCGGCCGCCTGCCCGCTGCGCACCTCGCTCGCCGTGCGCGGTGGCGGGAGCACGCGGGTGCCGGCGCTGCCGGTGTCGAGCAGCGAGGTGAGCTTGCTGATTTTGCGGTTGTGCCACTCGGGGGATGGGGCGATGACCACGACGCCGTCCTCGTCGAGCACCAGGAAGGTGCCGTGGTTCGATTGCGTGGCCAGCGCGATCCAGGTCGATTCGATCGGCTCCAGGCTGATCTTGACCACGGCGACGCCGGCCACCACGCCATTTTGGCGGACCGGCTGGGCGAAGTAGTACTCGGGCGCGTCGCGCGCGGCGCTGCGGGAAAAATAGCGCGCCTGTCCGCCCTTGATGGCGTCGGAAAAATAAGGCAGGGCCGAATAGTCCTGGCCGACCAGGCTGCCCGGCTGATACCAGTTGCTGGCGGCGCGCACCACGCCGGCCCGGTCCGTGACAAAGATGGCGAGCGTGCCGGCGCGCACGTTCTGGCTGCCCAGCTTCTTGCTGGCTATTTCACCCAGGCGCGGGTCGGCCGGCGCCCTTAATAGCGCTTGCACGTCGTTGTCGAAACCGACGATGCCGGGCAGGTATTCATGCTTGCCCAGTTCACTTTCCAGCGTGGCTGCATAAAGGTCCAGTTTATGGGCGAGCGCGCCATTGAGCTGTTCATAGCCGTAACGCTCGCTCCAGGAATATGCGAATACAACGCCAACGGCGCCCGCCGCCAATATGCCTATCCATACGACGATCCAAAATATGGATCGGTATTCTTTAACTTTTAGATTGATGCGCAATTAAAGCCTCGGCAATGCGGAAGATGGTGTGGCAGAGGCCAACTATACCTTGGCCGCCCCGATCGCACCACCATTTTTCAGCGCTTTCCCCGCCTTTCGATGGCCCCGGCCGATAGGCGCCGCGCCCCCCTTCCCGGCGGCGTATCGATTTCGATACTGGCTATCCGCCTGTCGTGTGGATCTCCACACTGCCATGCTGCTGCGGGCCGCTTAAAAAACTATAAAGATCAATGGAATCAAAGAGTTGTGGTTCATATGCGGAAAAGTCTCTTGCTGGCACGCAATGTGCTGAAGGAATAGGGCGGGACGAAACGATGTCAATGAATATGAACCCGGTGCTGGAGATCTTATGGACACGAAATGGGTGGAAGACTTTATTTGCTTGGCCGATACACGCAGTTTCTCGCGTTCGGCCAGTGTGCGGCACACCAGCCAGTCGGCGTTCAGCCGGCGGATTCAATCGCTTGAAATATGGTTGGGAACGGAATTGGTGGACCGCAGCAGCACGCCACCATCGCTTACTCCAGCGGGACGCCAATTCCACGGTGTTGCCGTCGATCTCGTAAAACAGATTAACCAGGTAAGAAAAAGTCTGAGGCATCAGTAAAGTTGCGGCATCAATAAATCTGCCAGAGCCGCGTGTATATATTCACTTATTTCTTTACGGTCGAGGCGGGTCTTGAATAAGACTGACCGGAATAGCGCATACGCGTTGTTTCGCCAATAAGTGTAAATAAAACTATCAACTAGGAGAACAAATGAAAAAAGCTACTATCGCCATCGCCGCCTTCGGCCTGCTCGCCGGTTCCGCCATGGCGCAATCGAACGTCACCATTTACGGTGTGGCCGATGCCGGTTTTGTGCGTGAAACGGGCGGCGCCGCCGGCCACTTCAATGGCCTCGTCAGCGGCGTGGCTTCCGGCTCGCGCATCGGCTTCAAGGGCAAGGAAGACCTGGGCGGCGGCCTGTCGGCGCTGTTCGTGATCGAAAACGGCTTCAACATCGACACCGGCACCGCCGCGCAGGGCGGCCTGCTGTTCGGCCGCCAGGCCTACGTCGGCCTGGGCAGCCAGCAAGCGGGCACGGTCACCTTCGGCCGCCAGTACTCGCCTTACTACCGCGCCATGCGCGACGTGGCCGACCCCTTCGTCGCCGGCTGGGCTGGCCGCGCCGGCAACATCATGGTGGCCAACACCCGTGTCAACAACATGGTGCAATACGCCTCGCCGAACCTGAGCGGCTTTGTCGCCGAGGCGGCGCTGGGCTTCGGCGAAGTGGCGGGCGACTCGGCCAAGAACCGCGTCTACAGCACGTCGCTGTCCTACATCCAGGGTCCGCTGGTGGTGGCGCTGGCCTGGCACCAGGCGCAGAACGCGACCGCGACCGACCATAGCGCCAACACGCTGCTGACGGCGAAGTACCGCGCCAGCTTCGCCGAAGGCAACATCGGCTACGCCAAGAACCGTGCGCTGGGCGGCATCGACAGCACCGACGTGCTGCTGGGCGTGACGGTGCCGTTCGGCGCCGCCAGCAAGGTGTTCGGCTCGGTCATCCGCCGCAACGACGAATCGAAGGCCAACAAGGACGCCACCCAGTGGGCGGTGGGCTACACCTACGCGTTGTCCAAGCGCACCGACCTGTACGCCGCCTACGCGCGCATTTCGAACCGCAACGGCGCCACCTTCAAGGTCGGCAACGCGACCGAAGACGGCACCGGCAACACCGGCCTGAACCTGGGCGTCCGCCACACCTTCTAAGCGCCGCAGCCGGACACCACGGCACGCATGTCAACCTGGACGGGACCGGCCTGAGGCCGGCTCCTTCCTCCCCCGGCCCGTCCGGGATTACCTGGAGTACATCAGATGACTAAATCGACTTTCGCAGTGGCGCTGAGCAGCGTCGCCCTCTTCAGCGCAGTGGCCCTGGGCGGCAACGTCCAGGCGCAGGAAGCGACCGGCACGCTGGCCAAGATCAAGAAGAACGGCAGCATCACCCTGGGCGTGCGTGACGGCTCCATCCCGTTTTCCTACCTGGACGACCAGCAGCAGTACCAGGGCTACTCGATCGACCTGTGCATGAAGGTGGTCGCGTCGCTGCAGAAGCAGCTGGGCCTGAGCGAACTGAAAGTGGTCATGAACCCGGTCACCTCGGCCAACCGCATCCCGCTGATGGCCAACGGCACCATCGACCTGGAGTGCGGCTCGACCACCAACAACATGGAGCGCCAGCAGCAGGTGGCTTTCGCGCCCACCATGTTCGTGATCGCCAACCGCCTGCTGGCCAAGAAGTCGTCCAACATCAAGACGCTGGCCGACATGAAGGGCAAGACCCTGGTCGCCACCGCCGGCACGTCGACCCTGAAGCAGATGACGATACTGAACAATGAACAGAACCTGGGCATGACCATCCTGGTCGGCAAGGACCACCCCGAGTCCTTCCTGATGGTGGAAACCGGGCGCGCCGTGGCCGAGGCCAACGACGACATCCTGCTGGCCTCGCAGCGCGCCAACGCCAAGGCGCCCGGCGACTACGACATCACCACCGAGGCGCTGTCGGTCGAGCCCTACGGCATCATGATGCGCAAGGACGACCCGGCCTTCAAGAAGGCGGTCGACGAGGCCCTGGTGCGCTTCTACAAGTCGCGCGAGGACATCCAGCGCCTGTACCACAAGTGGTTCATGTCGCCGATCCCGCCGAAGGGCATCAACCTGCGCTTCCCGATGCCGCCGCAGCTTGAGGCAGCGCTGGCCAAGCCGACCGACTCCGGCAACCCGGCCGACTACGCGGCTGTCCCAGAGGCGCAGAAGGCCGCCTCCAAGAAAAAATAATAACGCACAGCGGCTCGCGCGGGGCCGCAACTGGGCGGCGCAGGAATCGCCTTCGGCGGCCCTGCGCTTCCGCCCATGGCTCACTTTGGAGGGAATACTATGAATTACCACTGGAACTGGCACATTTTCTGGGACATCGCCCCCGATGGTTCCGGCACCTATCTGGATACCTTATGGTCCGGCCTGGCCTGGACGCTGGCGACCTCGCTGACGGCCTGGCTGATGGCGCTGGCGCTGGGCTTCGCGATCGGCACGGTCCGCACCTTGCCGAACCCGTGGGCGGTGCGCCTCGCCAACGGCTACGTCGAACTGTTCCGCAACATACCGCTGCTGGTGCAGATGTTCCTGTGGTACTTCGTGATGCCGGAAGTGCTGCCGCAGGCCTTGGGCGACGCCATCAAGGCGCTGCCGAACGCGCCCTTCGTCACGGCGGTGCTGTGCCTGGGCTTCTTCACCTCGTCGCGCGTGGCGGTGCAGGTGTCGGCCGGCATCGCCGCGCTGCCGCGCGGCCAGCGCATGGCCGGCACCGCGCTCGGCCTGACGCTGCCGCAGACCTACCGTTACGTGCTGCTGCCGATGGCGGGCCGCGTGATCCTGCCGCCGCTGACCAGCGAGTTCCTCAACATCGTCAAGAACAGCTCGGTGGCGCTGACCATCGGCCTGATGGAGCTGACGGCGCGCGCGCGCGGCATTCAGGAATTCAGCTTCCAGGTGTTCGAGGCATTTTCCGCCGCCACGCTGATCTACGTGGTGGTCAACATCGGCGTGGTGTTCCTGATGCACAGGATAGAGAAGCGGGTCGCCATCCCCGGTTTCATCGTCGCCGGCGGCGCTTCGGGAGGACACTGATATGGATTTCGATTTCGATGTAATTTCCCGGTCCTGGTTCTACCTGTTCCAGACCGGCATGGCGTTCACGCTGAAACTGACCGCGCTGGCCATGACCGGCGGCATCCTGGTCGGCACGCTGCTGGCGATGATGCGGCTGTCGCGCTACAAGGCGGTGTCGCTGTTCGCCACCGGCTACGTCAACCTGATCCGTTCGATCCCGCTGGTGCTGGTGATCTTCTGGTTCTACTTCCTGGTGCCCTACATCGCGGCCTGGGTCATCGGCGCGGCCGAACCGGTGCAGGTCGGCGCCTTCCAGTCGGCGCTGATCACCTTCATCATGTTCGAAGCGGCGTATTACTGCGAGATCATGCGCAGCGGCATACAGTCGATCCCGCGTGGCCAGGTCTGGGCCGCCAACGCGCTCGGCATGAACTACTGGCAAACCATGGCCAATGTGATCCTGCCGCAGGCCTTCCGCAACATGATACCGGTGCTGCTGACGCAGACCATCGTGCTGTTCCAGGACGTATCGCTGGTGTATGTGCTGTCCATCCCCGACTTCGTCGGCGCCGCCAGCAAGGTCGCCCAGCGCGACGGCCGCCTGGTGGAAATGTACAGCTTCGTGGCGCTGGTGTATTTCGTGCTGTGCCTTGCGCTGTCGGCATTGGTCAAACGCCTGCATCAGCGGGTCGCCATCATCCGCTAACCATCATCAGAGCGCATCAATTAGGGAGAGATAAAAAAATGATCGAATTAAAAGAAATCAGTAAGTGGTACGGCCAGTTCCAGGTGCTCACCGAGTGCAGCACCAAGGTGGGCAAGGGCGACGTGATGGTGATCTGCGGTCCGTCCGGCTCCGGCAAGTCGACCCTGATCAAGACCGTCAACGGCCTGGAGCCGTTCCAGAGCGGCGGCATCACGGTCGACGGCATGGAAGTGGGCGATCCGAAAACCAATTTGTCCAAGCTGCGCGCGCGCATCGGCATGGTGTTCCAGAACTTCGAACTGTTCCCGCACCTGACCATACGCGAGAACCTGACGCTGGGCCAGGTCAAGGTGCTGGGGCGCAGCCTGGACGAGGCCAACGCCAAGGGCTTGAAATACCTGGACCGGGTCGGCCTGCTGGCGCAGCAGGACAAGTTCCCCGGCCAGCTGTCGGGCGGCCAGCAGCAGCGCGTGGCGATCGCCCGCGCGCTGGCGATGGACCCGATCGCGATGCTGTTCGACGAGCCCACGTCGGCGCTGGACCCTGAAATGATCAACGAGGTGCTGGACGTGATGGTGGGCCTGGCGCAGGAGGGCATGACGATGATGGTGGTGACCCACGAGATGGGCTTCGCCAAGCGCGTGGCCAACCGCATCGTCTTCATGGACCGGGGCAGGGTGATCGAGGACTGCAGCAAGGACGCCTTCTTCGGCACCCAGCGCTCGGACCGCGCGCGCGACTTCCTGGCCAAGATCATCCATTAAGGGCAGGCGCAACGCGAACTGTGCAAGAGCGCGGACCGGTCAGCTGGCTGCTGCGACGATGTCGGTGATTTCCTACAGAGGCCCGGCCCGCCCTCCGATACAAGTGGGCCGGTGCGGCGCGCATGATCATGCTAGCTCCAATCTTGGGAGGATGGCTATCATGAACTCGAAGCAGAAGAACCAGGGGGAAGACAGCAAGCGGCAGATCGGGAAGGAGAAGACGGTACCGGTCGCCGCGGGGAGCCAGCAGGCAAGGGCGCCGGGCGCCGGGCCCGCCCACCGGGGCAGCGAGCAGTCCGCGGGACCGGGCGCGCCGGGCGGTAATCCGGGTTCGCTGCAAGGCGGGCCCGGTGGCCCGGGAATCGGCGAACGCGGCGGGGCCGGTGCCCAGCAAACCGGCTGGAGCGCCCGCCAGCAGGCGCAGCGCATGAAGGAAGATAGCGAGCAAGGCCGTCTCGGCGAAGCCCTGCAGTCCGGTCGTGGCGGCATGGAACAAAGCCAGCGCGCGGGCTCGGAAGAATCGCCGGCCGGGCCGCCGGGATCCCTGCAGGCCGACCGGGGCCAGCGGCAAGGCAGCCCCGACGAGCCGGCCGCCGACTCCGGCAGTCGTCCGTCGAAACGCGGCGGTGCAACGTAAGCCAACCTTGAAAAACCTCCAGCGCGCAGCGGCCGAATAGCCGCTGTGCTCGACCACGACGACGAAGCAGGCCAGATCGGCCAAGTTGCTCATCATGGTTCCGAATGCTGCGCCAGCTTGAAGAGGGTGAGCCCTCAATCGCGCAGCGCGGCGGCCAGGGCTGCAACGCGAGCGGTATCCGCCTTCAGGGTTGCCGCCAGCGCCTTGCCGTAGCCGGCGTCGGCTTTATGGAAATAGGACAGCATGGTGTATAGCACTTTGTCGTCGCTCACCTGTCCCAGATCGCCGGCCAGGTTGCTGACCAGGTTGGACTGCTGCTGCTTGCTCAGCGCGCGGTAGAACTCGCCGGCCTGCGCAAAGTTGCGGGTGCGGGCGATGCCTTGCTGCTGGGTGGCGCCGGACAGCGGCAACTGGCTGTACTTGTGGCCGGCCTTGTCGGCCACCGCCGCCTGCGTGCTGGGCTGGTAGTTCACGCTGCCCTGGCGGGCGCCGGCGTTCTGGGCGCCATCCTGGTTATAGTTGACCGGCGCCGCCCGGGGACGGTTGATGGGAAGCTGCAGGCCGTTGGTGCCGATGCGGTGCAGCTGCGTGTCGGCGTAGGAGAACAGGCGGCCCTGCAGCAAACGGTCTTCCGACGGTTCGATGCCCGGCACCAGGTTGGACGGCGCCAGCGCCGACTGCTCGGTTTCGAGGAAGACATTGTCCGGATTGCGGTTCAGCGTCATGGTGCCGACCTTGGTCTCGGGCACGCCGTTCCAGATCTTGGTCGGATCCAGCGGGTCGTAGTCCAGCGTGGCCAGCTGTGCCGGCGCCATCACCTGTACATATAAATCCCATTTCGGGAAGTTGCCCTTGCCGATGGCCTCGACCAGGTCGCGCGTCATGTGGTTGAAGTCCTTGCCCTGGATGGCTTCGGCTTCCTTCGCGCTCAGGTTGCGTTCGCCCTGCAGGCTTTTCCAGTGGAACTTCACGTAGTTGTATCGGCCTGTGGCGTTCACGAATTTATAAGCGTGTACGCTGTTGCCGTCCATCTCGCGGTAGCTGGCGGGGGTGCCGAAATCGGAGTACACGCGGGTCAGCGTGTGGGTGCCTTCCGGATGGCTCGAGAAGAAGTCGAACACGCGCTTGTTGTCCTGGATATTGCTGTTCGGTGCGGGTTTGAAGGCGTGCACCATGTCCGGGAACTTCATCGCGTCGCGGATGAAGAACACGGGCAGGTTGTTGCCGACCAGGTCCCAGTTGCCTTCGCGGGTGTAGAACTTGGTGCCGAAGCCGCGCGGGTCGCGCAGGGTTTCCGGCGAGTGGTTGCCATGGACCACGCTGGAGAAGCGCACGAACACCGGCGTTTCCTCGCCCGGTGCGAAGACGGCGGCGCGCGTCAGTGCGGAGATGTCCTTGCTGGCGACAAACACGCCGTGCGCGCCGGTGCCGCGCGCGTGCACCACGCGTTCCGGAACGCGTTCGCGGTCGAAGCGCTGCAACTTCTGGATCAGGTGCACGTCTTGCAGCAAGACCGGGCCGTTCGGGCCGGCGGTCTGGGAATTCTGGTTGTCGCCCACCGGCGCGCCGTTGTCGCGGGTCAGGTCGGTGGTGGCTTGGCTGCTGGCAGCGGCAACGCCCAGGAAGATGAGCAAGGCGGCGGCAGCGCGTATATTCGGGGTCATATCGGTTCTCCTCTTGATTGGTGTGCAGGAGTCCACAATGTACTGCCCGGGAGTCTATAGATAAATTTAATTGTTTCTATTAAACCGATAGTACATTACTGTTTAATAACGATGTGTGGCAGGAAACGACGGTGCTGTGCTGCCCGCAGGGCTGGGATTGGTGCGCCGGTGCACTACGCTGTTGTGTGCCTGGATGAATTACCATTCGGTACGCGACATTTAACCGAAACAAAGCCAGCCCCCGACAGATGACCATACGCCCGTTCCAAGCTTTTCTACTCATGCTGGTCTGGCATCACATCGCTTGCGGCGCCACGACGGCTGCGACGCCGGCGGCGCGGCCATTACTTAGCGATTACACCCACACCGCCTGGACCGAGGTCGACGGCGCGCCGACCGGGGTGACCAAATTCGCGCAAGGACCGGATGGCTGGCTATGGATCGCCACGCCGGCCGGCCTGTACCGCTACGACGGCGTGCATTTCGAGCGCACCGACAAGGTCTACGGGCAGCCGCTTTATTCCAGCAATATCATGGCGCTGGCCAGCACGCCGGACGGCGCGGTCTGGGTCGGCTACCGTGTCGGCGGCGTGTCCGTGTTCAGGAAAGATGGCGCCCGCACCTATATGGAGGAAGGCGGATTGCAACCGGTCGGCGCCATGCATATCGAAGTGGCGCCCGACGGCGCGGTCTGGGCGGCGATGCGCGACGGCGTGGCGGTGCTGGCGCCGGGCGCCGGGCGCTTCCGCTACCTCGGGCCCGAGGCCGGGCTGCCGGCGCTGGGCGTGTTCCAGATCCTGTTCGCCCGCGACGGCACGACCTGGGCTGGCACCAACACCGGCGCCTATTTTCGCAAGCCGGGCCAAACCCGCTTCAGCCGCGCCTGGCCCCGCGTCGCGCTCGTTGCGCTGTGCGAGGCGCCGGACGGCACGATATGGGGCAACGATTTCGGACACAGCTACTACCGTGCCCGTTTGACGCCGCCGCCCGCCGGCGAGCCGGTGCAGCCCGAGCTCGAGGGCAAGAGCATGCGCTTCGACCGGCAGGGAACCATGTGGATGGTGCACGCCGACAGCTTCGAGCGCATCGCGGCGCCGGACAGTGCCGGCCTGCCGGAGCAGCGCTTGTCGAGCTCAAACGGTCTCAGCGGCCCGATGCTGGGCGCGACCTTCCAGGACAGGGAGGGCAATCTGTGGGTAGGGACGTCGCGCGGCATAGACCGCTTGCGGCCGAACCGCTTGCGCACCATGCCCGTCGTCAAGCCGCTCGAGTATCCGGCGCTGGTGGCCGGGCCGTCCGGCGAAGCCTGGGTGGGCGACTATGCCGGCGACCTGTGGAGCGCCGCTCCCGATGGGCGCATCCGGCGCGAAATGCCGGGGCGGCTGACGGCCAGCTACACGGCACCGGACGGCGTGGTGTGGATGGGCGGCATGGAAGGCCTGCAGCGGCGTGACCGCGACGGCAGCCAGACCTTGATACGCTATCCGGACGAAGTGACTGCGCTGCGTGTCCACGCCCTGCAACAGGACCGCGACGGCGCCATGTGGGTGTCGTTTTCCTCCGGCAAAGGTGTGTACAGCTTGGCCGATGGCCGCTGGACAAGGTCGGGCGGATTGCAGGGCATTTCCGATCTGCTGATCACCTCCATGGCCCGCGACGGCGACGGCGACCTGTGGATGGCGCACTTGCGCAGCCTGATCACCGTGGTCGGCGGCGGCGCGGTCCGCCAGCTGGGCCCCGTCCAAGGCCTGCAGCTGGGCACCATCCTGCACTTGTACGCCGACGGTAAGGCAATGTGGGCGGGAGGAGAGACCGGGGTCGCCCTGCACCGCAACGGCCGCTTCGCCGCCTTGCACGGCGAGCGCAACGAGCATTTCCGGGGCGTGTCCGGCATCGTCCGGCTGCCCGGCGGCGAGCTGTGGCTGCACGGTGCCGACGGCCTGTACCGCATCGCCGCCGCCGACCTGGAGCGGTGGCTGAAAGACGAGGGCAGCGCCGTGCCGTTCGAGCGCTTCAATGCGCTGGACGGCATGCAGGGCCGCGCGCCGCAGTTGCGGCCGGTGCCCTCGCTGCTGCGCTCGCGCGACGGCATGCTGTGGTACGCAACCACGGGTTCGGTCGGCAGCATCGATCCGGCCCATATCCCGCGCAATCGGCTGACGCCGCCGGTCGAGGTGCTGGGCGTGAGCGCCGGCGGCTTGCGCTATGCGGTGCCGCGTGGCGGTGTGCTCGGCCTGCCGCAGGGAACGCGCAATCTGCAGATCGACTTTACCGCGCTGAGCCTGTCGATCCCCGAGCGGGTGCGGCTGCGCTACCGGCTGGTCGGCCTGGACCATGGGTGGCAGGGGCCGGTGGAGCGGCGGCAAGCGTATTACACCAATCTGGCACCCGGCAAGTACCGCTTCGAAGTCATCGCCTCGAACGAGGATGATTTATGGAACACCGAGGGCGCGGCGCTGGAGCTGGATATTCCGCCGACGTTTGTGCAAAGCGGCTGGTTCAAACTGCTGCTGGCGGCGATCGGCTTGCTGCTGCTGTATGCCGCCTACGCATTGCGCATACGTTTCCTCACGCAGCGGATGCAGGAGCGCCTGCAGGAGCGCCTGGCGGAGCGCACGCGCATCGCGCGGACCATGCACGACACCCTGCTGCAAAGCGTGCAGGCGTTGCTGATGTCCTTCGATGTGCACAGCCGGAATCTGAAAGAAGGCACGCCGGAGCGCACGCGCCTGGACCAGACGCTCAATCTTGCCGAGCAATTGCTGGTCGAAGGACGGGACCAGATCATGGATCTGCGGGCGTCGGGCTCGCCGGAGGCGCTGGAGCTGACGCTGGAGCAGTTCGGCAAAGGGCTGGCGGAACACCGCGCGCATGCCTTTGCCGTCAAGGTCGTCGGTGCGACCAGGCCGTTGTGCGCGGATGTGCACGGGGAGGTCTACGCCATCGCGCGCGAAGCGCTGTTCAACGCATCGCGCTATTCGGATGCCACGCGCATCGAACTGGAACTGGAGTACAGCGCCAGCGCCTTCGTCTTGCGCGTGCGCGACAACGGCAAGGGACTGGACGAATCCGTCGCCGCCGTGGGCCACCGGCCCGGCCACTGGGGACTGGTGGGCATGCGCGAGCGCGCCAGGGGCATAGGCGCCGGCCTGGACATCGCCAGCAAACCGGGCGCCGGCACGGTCATCACGGTGACCGTGCCTGGCAGGCATCAGGACGCGGCTCAGTTCTTGTATACGCCGCAAGCGATGGTCAGGTCCTCATAGCGCTCCACGTACATCGCCTTCTTCTGGATTTCCTTGGTGATGGGGTCCGGCCATTTATATTCCTGCCAGCCGGAGCCCTTTTTCTTGGCGATGTCGATGCGCTCGCGCGTGATGAAGGTGCCGTCCGCGTCCTTCAGGTCGATGATGTTTTTGCCGGCCAGCTTAGGATTGTTCCCGTTCGCCAGATTCATCCCGTCCAGGGTGCCGACAGAAACGTAGAGGTCGCGGTCCTTGTAGTCGGGAGCCTGGTTCTGGATATCCTTGATGACCTTGTCCTTGCCGTACTTCTTCATGTCCGCCACGACTTTCTTGACCAGGGCCACCGCTTCCTCCGCCGTTCCCCTGTCCGCCGCCGGCGCCATGCCAGCCATGGCCAGAGCCATCAGGAACACGACCATCTTTAGAAAGAGCTTCATCTTTTGTCTCCCGGTTGACCGATCGGGATCTGGATGGTCCCGTCTTGTCCAAGAGTATTCCCTTTTTCGGCGCTTGCGAAGCCACTCGGCCGCGGTATTGTGGCCTTTCGGCTACGCGGCCCTGGGCAGCGCTATGGCGGGCTGGGCAGGGCGGTCAGCGCCTGCAGCAGATCCTGCAGCAAATCGTCGGCGTCCTCCAGCCCCACGTGCAGCCGGACCAGCCAGCCGTCGCGCGGGGCGCGCAAGGGCGCTACCGCGACCAGGCTGTGCACCGCCCCCCAGCTGTTTCCAAGCGGGAAAAGGCGCAGCGCGGCGACCAGTGCCTCGACCGCCGCCAGGCCGCGCCGGCGCAGCGTGAACGACAAGAGCCCGCTGCCCGATTTGAAGTCGCGCTGCCACAGCGCATGGCCCGGATCCGATGCCAGCGGCGGGTAATGCAAGCTGGCCAGCGCCGGATGCCCTTCCAGCGCGCGGGCTATTTTCAATGCCGAGGCGAAATGCCGTTCCAGCCGCAGCGCCAGTGTCGGCAGGCCCCGCAGCGCAAGAAAGCATTCGTCGCTGGAGACGTAGTAGCCCAGCAGCTCGGCGGTGTCGCGCAGCGCCTGGTAGCGCTGCGGATCGCGGGTGGTGACGGCGCCCATCAGCAGGTCCGAATGGCCGCCGACGTATTTGGTCAGTGCCTGGATCGAAAAATCCACGCCGTGGTCGAGCGGCCGGAAGCCGAGCGGCGTGGCCCAGGTGTTGTCCATCGCCACCAGCGCGCCGTGCGCGCGCGCCGCCGCGGCGATGGCCGGCACGTCCTGCATCTCCAGCGTGTTCGAGGCCGGAGCCTCGGTCCACACCAGCCGGGTGCGCGGCTCGAACAGGCGCGCGAAGTCCGCGCCCGCCTCGTCCCCGTACACCGAACAGCGCACGCCCCATTTGCCGAACAGCGTGCGCGTGACGTCCAGCGTGGGACCGTAGACGGCCGCAGGCAGCAGCACGTGATCGCCGGCCGACAGCACGCAGCTGCTGACCAGCGTGACGGCGGCCAGGCCGCTGGGGACCAGCACGGTCTGGCCGCCGCCCTCGAGCTGCGCCAGCTTGTCCGCCAGCGCGTAGTGGGTGGGCGTGCCGTTCTGGCCGTAGCTATAGCCGCTGCCGGCTTGCGCCTGGCGGTCCAGGAAGGAGGCGACGTCCGGGAACAGGATGGTCGACGCGTGGAAGACGCCCTGCGACAGCGAAGCAAAGCCGGGCGGAAGGTTCCCGGCCGGCTGCAGCAGTTCCGTGGCGATGCTGGTCATGGCCTCACTCCCGGCCGAAGCGCACCGCGCCGCTGTCGCACAGGCGGATGCCGCCGAAGCCGCGCCAAGTCGCGTGGTGGTGCTCGATGATGGCCGGCGCGGCCAGGTGGGCGCGGTCGCGCGTGGTGTGGGCATCCGTCGCGACCACGGTCTCCAGGCCGGCGCCGGCGGCGTGGCGCACATTGGTATCGATGCAGAATTCGGTCGCGTAGCCGCAGACCACCACGCGCCCTATGCCTTGCCCGTGCAGATGGTCGTGCAGGCCGGTGCCGAAGAAGGCGTTGCTGCGCGCTTTGGCACTGATGAAATCGCCTGCTTGCGGCGCGATCTCCGGCGGGAACTGCCAGCTTTCGCGGCCGGCTTCCCAGTCGCTGCCCGGTTCTTCGTGCTGGATGTAGACGACCGGCGCGCCGCTGGCGCGCGCGGCGGCGATCAGGCCGCGTATGCGTTCGAGCACGAGCACGGCTTGGTAGGCCGGCGGTTCAATGAACACGGCGTTTTGGAAATCGATCACGATCAGGGCGGTGCGCATGGGTCTACTCCTTGGGCGGGGATGAGCTTGGAGGCGTGGCGGTCGGCTGCCATGCCCAGTTGCGTTGCATGGCGGCGCAGGCCGCGTCGGCGTCGCCCTTGCGCAGGGCGGCCAGGATGGCGCGGTGATCGGCCACCGACTGCAAGGCCATCGGCTGGTCGCCGAAGTAAGCCAGCTCGATGCGCTGGATGCGCGGGCGTAGCGTGCCCAGCAGTTTGGCGATCTCGGCATTGCCGCTGCGCTCGACCAGCAGGGCGTGGAAGGCCATGTCGCAGCCGGTGGCCGCCGCGCTGTCGCCGCGCCGGATGGCTTGCTCCAGTGCCTGGTTCAGCTTGCCGAGCCGGGCCAGGTCGTCCGCCGCCAGGCGGCTTGCCGCGAGGCGGACCGCCGCCGCCTCCAGCGCCGCCACGACCGGATACAGCTGCAGCACTTCGGCCGGGTCGGCCGGCGCCACCTTGGTCCATTTGTGGAAGCTGGTCACCACCAGGCCCTCGTCCTCCAGTTGGCGCAGGGCCTCGCGCACCGGGGTGCGCGACACGCCCAGGCGCTCGGCCAGATCATGATCGCGGATGACTTCTTCGGGCGCGAGGGTGAGCTCGACGATCCATTGCTTCAGTGTGCGGTACACCTCGGCGCGGGCGAGCGAGCGGGGAATGGCGGTGACGGTGGCAGGAAGAGGCATGGCGGCGAGCAGGTTTTATAATTTGCAATATGTAATATACTACAGATTGGCGAACTTCATCCCCTGTCGACATGGAAGAGCGTCTTGCTGGAGCGCGCCTGGCTGGAATCAGTTCGCCGACGTCGCTTATTCTCACCTTGCTTGTGGCCGGGAAGGGCGTGCGCCCTCCCCAAGGCCGGGAATTACTCCGCCAGCGCAGCCTTTTCTTTGGCAGTCAGGCGCTTGGCCTTTACCACCACGGTCGGGATAGCGCTATCTTGAACGGGCGCTACATGGGCGGCTGGCGCCAGCGGAGCCAGCAATTTAGGCACAGTGGCTGTGGCTGCTGCGGATCCGCCGATCAGTATCAGGGCGCCGAGGAAGATGAATTCCATATGTTTGCTGAGGTTCATGCTGTTCTCCTTCAAAATGTTGTCCGTTGAAAACATTATGCGGCATTGCAGCATATAACTCACATTTTAAGTTTGGATGTGTGACATTCACAAAAAGTATGACATAACAATATTTTCTTATGAACATTATTTATTTTGTGAATGTTTCTCCGTCGAGGTACCGGTGCGCTGGCCAGCAAGCATGAGGGGGCCTCATTGCGGCTGTGGCGGATCGCATGGCAACTGAAGTGCTGCGGATGGCCCGCAGGCAAAGACCGCGGGTTCGCCCGCTGTTTTGCATAAGGAAGGTTGGTCGGGGTGAGAGGATTCGAACCTCCGGCCTCTGCGTCCCGAACGCAGCGCTCTACCGGGCTGAGCCACACCCCGACGGTGTGCTTTAATGACATTGGGATTACATCAGAAAATGACGGAAATGGCAACGATGACTGACTGTCACGGGTGTGCCGTCCGGGCGCGCTCATTTGCCGGCAAACGTGGTTTTTTCGTCCGGCCCGATAGATATTCCATGTGGCAAATATCGGTTTTGATAGAATGGATTGGCAGTGGTCTAGATGCGCCTTTGTGGTTTCCCAACCCTGAGAAGACACCGATTGAACTCATTCCTTCACAACACCGGCGGCCGCTTCTATCCGGCCGCACTCGCAATCGCCGGCGCGCTGATGGCGCTGTTCTGGCCCAACGGCGGCTGGCTCGGCATCCTCGGCGCGGCGGCCTTCCTGGCGGCGGGCGCCTTCTCCTGGATACAGCTGAGCAGTGGGCAGAACGACCCGCGCCGCGAAGTCGAAGACTACCTGGCCGCGCGCCAGGAATTCGGCGAAACCGTGGTGCCGGTCTGGTGCCGCCACATCGAATCGTCGCGCAGCCAGATGGAGGAGGCGGTGGCCGAACTGGCCACGCGCTTTTCCACCATCGTCGACAAGCTCGACGAGACGCTGCGCCTGTCGAACGCGGCCGCCGACAACCAGGGCGGCGCCTCGCTGAGCCAGGTGTTTACCCACAGCGAGCAGCAGCTTGGCGACGTGGTGGCGACGATGAAATCGGCACTGGCCTCCAAGCATGCCATGCTGACCCGCATCCGCGAACTGGAACAATTTACGCGCGAACTGCGCGACATGGCCGAGGGCGTGGCCAGCATTGCCGCGCAGACCAATCTGCTGGCGCTGAACGCGGCCATCGAGGCGGCCCGCGCCGGCCCGGCAGGACGCGGCTTCGCCGTGGTGGCGCAGGAGGTGCGCAACCTGTCGAACCGCTCCGCCGAGACCGGCCGCAGCATCAGCGACCGGGTGGGCAAGATCAGCAGCGCCATCGTGTCGGCCTGCCACGCCGCCAATGAATCGAGCGCGGCCGAGGACCAGGCCATGCGCGAGTCGGAGGGCACCATCGACGCCGTGCTGCGCGAGTTCCGCAACCTGACCGACGCCATGGCGCAGTCGTCCGAATTGCTCAAACAAGAGAGCGTCACTATCAAGGGCGAAGTCGGAAACGCGCTGGTGCAGCTGCAATTCCAGGACCGCGTCAGTCAGGTGCTGGGCCATGTCAGCCACAATATCGAGCTACTGCCGAGTCTGCTTGACGAGAACCGCCAGCGCTATCAGGATGGACAGGCGCTGGAGGCGCCGCGCGCCGCCGATTTGCTGGGCGAGCTGGAAAAAACCTACGCAATGGCCGAGGAACACGCGGTGCACCGGGGCGAGCAGCAAGCCATCGCCGCGCCATCCGATGAAGTGACTTTTTTCTAGGGAAGTACTATGGCAAAGACCATCATGGTGATCGACGACTCGGCTTCGCTGCGGCAAGTGGTCGGCATAGCGCTCAAGAGCGCCGGATACGATGTGATCGAGGCTTGCGACGGCGTCGACGCGCTGCGCAAGCTGAGTGGCCAGAAGGTCAACCTGGTGGTGTGCGACGTCAACATGCCGAATATGGACGGCATCACCTTCGTCAAGGAAATCAAGCAGCTGCCCAATTACAAGTTCACGCCCGTCATCATGCTGACCACCGAGTCGCAGGAGGGCAAGAAGAAGGAGGGCCAGGCGGCTGGCGCCAAGGCCTGGGTGGTGAAACCGTTCAAGCCCGAGGTGCTGCTGGGCGCGGTGGCCAAGCTGGTGCTGCCGTGAGCGCCGGCGCCGGACGGGTCGCCATCGACGGCGAACTGAACATCTACCGCGCGGCGGACATGAAGGCCTTGCTGCTGGGCGAGCTGCAGCGCAGCACCGTGCTCGAAGTGGACCTGGCCGGCGTGACCGAGATGGACAGCGCCGGCCTGCAGGTGCTGATGCTGGCCAAGCAGACCGCGCGCGCCGAGCAGCGCGAACTGCGCCTGGTCGGCCACAGCCCGGCGGTGCTGGAAGTGTTTGAACTGCTGGACCTGGGCGCCTGGTTTGGCGATGCCCTGCTGATCGCACCCCACTAAAAAACCGCACGCTCTGGAGGCAAGACCATGGACTTGGACTCTGCGCTACAAACCTTCATCCTTGAAAGCCGCGAACTCCTGGAGGACATGGAGAACGCCCTGCTCAATGCCGAGCAGGCCGGCGCCGGCGACGAGGCGATCAACGCCATCTTCCGCGCGGCCCACACCATCAAGGGTTCGGCGGGGCTGTTCAGCCTGGACCACATCGTGGCTTTCACGCACGTGGTGGAAAGCCTGCTCGACGAGGTGCGCGACGGCAAGCTGTCGCTGACGGACGAGCTGATCGTGCTGCTGCTGTCGTGCTGCGACCACCTGTCGGGCATGATCACCGCGCTCGAGGCGGGCCAGACCGAGGCCGACGCCGACATGCTGGCCGAGGGCCAGCCGCTGCTGGAGCAATTGCGCATGCGGATGGGGCAGCCGGCCGACGGCGGCGCCCCCGGCCACGGCGCGCTGGTGGCCGGCGAGCATCCCGGCGTCGAGCGCATGGGCGAGACCGGCGGCGGCCACGACGCCTGGCATTTGTCGCTGCGCTTCGGCCCGGACGTGCTGCGCGACGGCATGGATCCGCTCTCCTTCATCCGCTACCTGGGCCAGATCGGCCGCGTGGTCGGCATCGTGACCCTGGCCGACGCGATTCCCGCCGCCGAGCAGATGGACCCGGAGACCTGCTACCTGGGCTTCCAGATCGCGCTCGAGACCGAGGCCGACAAGGCCGCCATCGAGGGCGTGTTCGAATTCGTGCAGGACGCGTGCACGCTGCATATCCTGCCGCCGCGCAGCCGCATCGAGGAGTATGTGCGCCTGATCCGCGAGCTGCCCGAGCAAAAGGCGCTGCTGGGCGAGATCCTGGTGCGCTGCGGCTGCATCACCCAGCGCGAACTGGACGCGGCCTTGCAGGTGCAGGCGGCTGCCGGCCAGTCGCCGGCCGCCGCGCCGCCGCTGGGCGCCATCCTGGTGGAGCGCGGCACGGTCGAGCCGTCCATGGTGGAGGCGGCGCTGACCAAGCAGAAGCAGGCGGGCGAGCCCAAGCCGCAGGAAAGCCGCTCGATCCGGGTCGACGCCGACAAGCTGGACCAGCTGATCAACCTGGTGGGCGAACTGATCATCGTGGGCGCCTCGGCCAACCTGATCGCGCGCCAGGTGCGCAACAGCGAGCTGCAGGAATGCACCTCCATGCTGAGCGACCTGGTCGAGCAGGTGCGCGACTCGGCGCTGCAGCTGCGCATGGTGAAAATCGGCGCCACCTTCAACCGCTTCCAGCGCGTGGTGCACGATGTGGCGCGCGAGATCGGCAAGGACATCGGCCTGGCCGTCAGCGGCGAGGACACCGAGCTGGACAAAACGGTGGTCGAGAAGATCGGCGACCCGCTGACCCACCTGGTGCGCAACGCCATCGACCACGGCATCGAATCGGCCGAGCTGCGCGCCGAGCGCGGCAAGCCGCTGCGCGGCACCGTGCGCCTGAACGCCTACCACGACTCGGGCAGCATCGTCATCGAAGTGTCGGACGACGGCGGCGGCCTGGACCGCGAGCGCATCCTGGCCAAGGCGGTCGAGCGCGGCCTGATCGAGCCGGACCGCAAGCTGAGCGACCAGGAGATCTACGGCCTGATCTTCGAACCCGGCTTTTCGACCGCGGCCGCGATCACCAACCTGTCCGGGCGCGGCGTCGGCATGGACGTGGTCAAGCGCAACATCACCGCGCTGCGCGGCACCGTCACGGTCGACAGCGCGCCCGGCCTGGGCACCACGGTCTCGGTGCGCCTGCCGCTGACCCTGGCCATCATCGACGGCTTCCTGGTCGGGCTGGGCACGGCCACCTTCGTGGTGCCGCTCGACATGATAGACGAGTGCATCGAGTTCGCCGCCGAGGCCGGCCACGACTACACCAATCTGCGCGGCCAGGTGCTGCCCTTCATCCGCCTGCGCTCGCTGTTCGGCGTCTCCACGCCGCCGCCGCGGCGCGAAAGCATCGTGGTCGTCAAGCACGCCGGCCAGCGGGTCGGCCTGGTGGTCGACGCGCTGCACGGCGAATTCCAGACCGTCATCAAGCCGCTGGGGCGCATGTTCAGCCAGCTGCGCTGCATCAGCGGTTCGACCATCCTGGGCAGCGGCGAAGTGGCGCTGATCCTGGACGTGCCGGCCATCGTCGGGCGCGGCAGCGGCCTGGCCCCGGCCGGCGGCGGCGGCGAGCCGCCGCAGCTGGCGGCCTGAACCGCGCGGCACGCGCAACACCCTACAAGCAAGCCCGAACGACGCACTCACTCTCAAGCAGGAGTCCATCATGACAGCATTGGTGCAAGCAGGCCGGGGCGCGCCGCCGGCCGTGGCACAAGAATCGGCCCAGTTCCTCACGTTCATGCTGGGCGGCGAAGTCTACGCCATCGGCATCCTGGCGATCAAGGAAATCATCGAATACGACGGCTTGACGACGGTGCCGCTGATGCCCGAGTGCGTGCGCGGCGTGATCAACCTGCGCGGCGCGGTGGTGCCGGTGATGGACCTGGCGGCGCGTTTCGGCCGGCCCCCCACCCAGATCGGCAAGCGCACCGCCATCGTCATCGTCGAGATCGACGCGGACGGCGAACAGCAGGTGGTGGGCGTGATGGTGGACGCGGTCAACGCCGTGATCGACATCCCGCCGGGCGACATCGAAAAGGCGCCGCAGTTCGGCGCCCGCATCCGCGCCGAGTTCATCTCCGGCATGGGCAAGGTGAATGGCAAGTTCGTCATCCTGCTCAACACCGACCAGGTCTTGTCGGTGGCCGAGCTGGAAGCGATGGCGCAGGTCGGCGGCAGCCACGCGGAAGCCTAGCCGGACAGCCCGCCGCCGGCCCTGGCGGCTTATCTGAGGAGATGGCATGCTCAATACGATGACGGTACGGGCCAAGCTGATCACGCTGATCGGTATCGGCCTGCTGGCCTTGATGCTGGTGATGGGCATCGGCATTTACGGCATGAAGAAGGACGCGGCGGCGCTGGACGACATCGGCAACAACAGCATGCCCTCCATCCTCTACCTGTTGACGATACAGAACAGCCAGGTGGCCCTGCGCTCGGCCAACCGCGTGGTCGACGGCGTCGCCGCCTACCCGGAGGAGCTGGGCGAGATCGAGCGCCAGCTCAAGCGCAAGCGTGAGTTCTGGGCCGAGGCGGACAAGGCGTGGAAGCACTACGAGGGCATGAGCCGGGACGGCGAGGAGGAAGCCTTGTGGAAGGCCTTCGTCAAGGACTGGGAAACCTGGAAGGCGCAGGACCAGAAATTCGATGGCCTGGCCGACGAAGTGGCCAAGGCGCCGGCCGACAAGCGCGACGCCATGTTCGCGGTCATGCACAAGGCCTTGTTCGCCTTGCGTCCGCAATTCCTGGCGGCCGAGGCCGGCATCGACAAGCTGGTCGAACACAACAAGAAGGCTGGCGACGCGGCGGTGCAGAACGCGGAGCAGACGGCCAGCCGCTCGCTGCTGCTGATGTATGCCTCGGCCCTGGTCGGGCTGGCGCTGCTGGTTGCGCTGGGCATGACGATATTGCGTGGCATATTGCGCCAGCTGGGCGGCGAGCCGGCCTACGCGGCCGGCATCGTGCACGAAGTGGCCCAGGGTAATTTCGCGGTGGACGTCAAGCTCCAGCCCGGCGACCAGAGCAGCCTGCTGTTCTCGATGAAGCAAATGGTCGACAAACTGCTGGTGCAGATAGGCGGCGAGCCGGCCTATGCCTCGCGCATCGTCAACGAGGTCGCGCGCGGCGACCTGCTGGTGCAGGTCGCGCTGCGCCCGGGCGACCAATCCAGCCTGCTGTACGCGATGAAAACCATGATAGACAAGCTGGCGGCTGTGCTCACCGAGGTCAGCGCCGGGGCCCAGGCCCTGGCCAGCGCCTCCGAGGAGATTTCCGCCACTGCGCAATCGCTGTCGCAGGCCGCCAGCGAGCAGGCCGCCGGCGTCGAGGAGACCAGTGCCTCGGTCGAGGAGATGACCGCCTCGATCGCGCAGAACACCGAGAACGCCAAGGTTACCGACGGCATGGCTGGCAAGGCGTCGACGCAGGCCGCCGAGGGCGGTTCGGCCGTCAGGTCGACGGTCGAGGCCATGACGCAGATCGCCAAGAAGATCGGCATCATCGACGACATCGCCTACCAGACCAATCTGCTGGCGCTGAACGCGGCCATCGAGGCGGCTCGGGCGGGCGAGCACGGCAAGGGCTTCGCGGTCGTGGCGGCCGAGGTGCGCAAACTGGCCGAGCGTGCGCAGGTGGCGGCGCAGGAAATCAGCGAGGTGGCCGGCAGCAGTGTCGACCTGGCGCAAAAGGCCGGCAAGCTGCTCGACGAGATGGTGCCGAGCATCAAGAAGACCTCCGACCTGGTGCAGGAAATCACGGCCGCGTCCGAGGAGCAGTCGTCCGGCGTGGCGCAGATCAACTCGGCGATCGGCCAGCTCAGCCAGACCACCCAGCAGAACGCCTCCAGTTCGGAGGAATTGGCCGCCACCGCCGAAGAGATGAGCGGTCAGGCCGAGCAGTTGCAGCAAGCCGTGGCCTTCTTCCGCGTCGAGGGCGGCGAGCGCAGGCCGGCGCCGCGGCGGGCGGCGGCAGCCCCGGCGGCACGCCAGCCGCGCCAGGCGGCCGGCAAGCGCAGCCTGGAGATGGAGCCGGACGACAGCAGCTTCGTCCGATTCTGACGGCCGCCGGAAGGGAGCCCAAGTGACGAGCTTGTGGGGCGCGCGCACGGCCATGGTGGTGGAAGACAGCGGCGTGCGGCGGGCCCACCTGGCCCGCCTGCTGCGCGCCTGGCGGCGCGGCCCATGCCGGGCGAGAAGATGCTGGGCTGGATCAAGTCCAACCGGACGCGGCTGAAGTCGATGGCGCGGGCGTAAGGGGGGGGCAAGCCGCGCGTGTAGCGCTTGCCACGATGAGCCGGATGGCCTAGCATGGCTGCCTTCAAGGAACAGGAGGGGCCATGGCCATCACGATCTACCACAACAACGCATGCAGCAATTCGCGCGGCGCGCTGGCGCTGATACGCGAGTCCGGGGTCGAGCCGGAAATCATCGACTACGTCCTGCAGCCGCCCAGCCGCGAACGGCTGCAGGAATTGATCGCCAAGGCCGGGCTGACCGTGCGCGGCGCCATGCGCGACAAGGGCGAGCTATACGACGAACTGAAGCTGGCCGACCCCGGCCTGAGCGACGACGCCCTGCTCGACGCCATGTTGGCCCACCCCGCGCTGATCAACCGTCCATTCGTGGTGACGGACAAGGGCGTGCGCCTGTGCCGCCCCCCGGCGCTGGTGCACGAGATCCTCTAAACCAAGAGCGAAACCCAAAAGGGGTCAGGGTTATTTATTTCCCCGGGCGGAGAAAAATAACCCTGACCCCTTTTACGATTTGACCCTGGCCCCTTTTTGCTCTGCGGGGGCGGGCTGCTTAGTGGGTGCGGTCGACCGCGAAGCGGGCCAGCTGCAGCAGGGCGTCCTTGTAGACGCTGGCCGGCAGGCCGGCTACCGCCGCCGCGGCGCGCTGGGCTGCCTCTTCGGCGGCGCGGCGGGTGTAGGCCAGCGCGCCGCTGCCGGTGATGGCGGCCAATATGGTGTCGAAATGCTGCTCGTCGCCGTTCTCGATGCAGGAACGCACCAGCTGGCGCTGTGCTTCGGTGCCGTTGCCCATCAGCCAGATCAGCGGCAAGGTCGGCTTGCCTTCGCGCAGGTCGTCGCCCACGTTCTTGCCGATCTCGGCGGCGTCGCCGGCGTAGTCCAGCACATCGTCGATCAGCTGGAAGGCGGTGCCCAGCGAGCGGCCGTATTCGCCGGCGGCGGCGATCTGCCCGTCGTCGGCACCGGAAATGAGCGCGCCCAGCTCGGCGGCCGCCTCGAACAGCTTGGCCGTCTTCGAGCGGATCACCTGCAGGTAGCGCTCCTCGCTCACGTCCGGGTCGTGCATATTGAGCAATTGCAATACTTCGCCCTCGGCGATCACATTGGTGGCGTCCGACAGGATCTGCATCACGCGCATGCTGTTCAGCGACACCATCATCTGGAAGGCGCGCGAATACAGGAAGTCGCCCACCAGCACCGAGGCGGCGTTGCCGAACAGGGCGTTGGCCGTGGCGCGGCCGCGCCGCAGCGACGATTCGTCGACCACGTCGTCGTGCAGCAGGGTGGCGGTGTGGATGAACTCGACCACGGCGGCCAGCTCGTGGTGCGCCACGCCCTGATAGGAGTAGGCGTTGGCCACCAGCAGCACGAGCACGGGACGGATGCGCTTGCCGCCGGCGCTGATGATATATTCCGCGATCTGGTTAACCAGCGGCACCTCGGAGTGCAGGCGCTGGCGGATCACCGTGTTGACCGCTTCCATATCGGCGGCGATGGTCTGGGTGATGGTGTTGGAGTTGGCGTTTTGGGTAGCGGCAGACAAGGCAAACCTGCAAGGGTAAGTGAAGTGCGGCGATTATACGTCATGGCCCGGCCCCGGTGGCGATTGCCGGCGCCGATGCCGCTTTGGCAAGCTGGCGCACGCCCCGCCCGGCAATCTTGCCGACATACCATGGCGGCGGGCGATTTGGGAAGTCTTTGACGCAAATTTTCAGTTTGTGTATAATCGCAGGTTCTCCCCGTTCCGCACAGTTGCATCGTGGGGCGCAGCGGAGGATTCTTTTAAACATTTGATGAGGTTTCAAATCATGTACGCGGTCATAAAAACCGGTGGCAAACAGTATAAAGTTGTCGCTGGCGAAAAACTCAAAATAGAACAGATACCTGCTGACATTGGTTCCGAACTCACCATCGATCAAGTCCTCGCCGTCGGCGCGGGCGACAGCATCAAATTTGGTGCTCCATTGGTTGAAGGTGCTACGGTACAAGTGGTAGTGGTTTCGCAGGGTCGTCACGACAAGGTCAAGATCTTCAAGATGCGCCGTCGTAAGCACTACCAGAAACACCAAGGCCATCGTCAGAACTACACCGAAATCCAGATCGTTTCGATCAACGGCTAATCGTCTTCACTACAGCTAATTTAGGAGCTATAAATGGCACACAAAAAAGGCGGCGGCACAACCCGCAACGGCCGCGACTCAGAATCAAAACGCCTGGGCGTTAAAGTGTACGGCGGCCAAGCGGTCAACGCTGGCGGCATCATCATTCGTCAGCGCGGCACCCCGGTGCGCGCCGGCGAAGGCGTCGGTACCGGCAAGGACCACACCCTGTTCGCCCTGGTGGACGGCAAGGTCAAGTTCGTTGTCAAAGGTCCTAAGTCGCACCAGTTCGTGACTGTAGTAGCAGCGTAATACGCGCTACAACGAAAAGTAAGGCGCAAGCCTTCAATCGAAAGGCTCTGCCAACGGTGGAGCCTTTTTAGTTTTATGGCGGCACAATATGAAGTTTATCGACGAAGCACGAATTGAAGTCATCGCCGGCGACGGCGGCAACGGCTGCGCCTCTTTCTGCCGTGAGAAGTTCCGCCCCTTCGGCGGTCCTGACGGCGGCGACGGCGGCAGGGGCGGCTCCATCTGGGCCATCGCCGACCGCAACGTCAACACCCTGGTCGATTACCGCTACTCGAAAATGCACCGCGCCAAGGACGGCGAGTCGGGCCGCGGCGCCGATTGCTACGGCAAGGGCGCGGACGACATCTACCTGCGCATGCCGGTGGGCACCCTGATCATCGACGAAGTGAACGGCGACATCATCGCCGACATGACCGAGCATGGCCAGGTCGAGCTGCTGGCGCTGGGCGGCGAGGGCGGCTGGGGTAACATCCACTTCAAGACGTCGACCAACCGTGCGCCGCGCCAGAAGACCGAAGGCAAGGAAGGTGCGCGCCGCGAGCTGCGCCTGGAATTGAAAGTGCTGGCCGACGTCGGCCTGCTGGGCATGCCGAACGCCGGCAAGTCCACCTTCATCTCGGCCGTGTCCAACGCCAAGCCGAAAATCGCCGATTACCCGTTTACGACGCTGCACCCGAATCTGGGCGTGGTGCGCGTGTCGCATGAAAAATCCTTCGTCATCGCCGACATTCCCGGCCTGATCGAAGGCGCCGCCGAAGGCGCCGGCCTGGGCCACCAGTTCCTGCGCCACCTGCAGCGCACCGGCCTGCTGCTGCACATCGTCGACCTGGCCCCGTTCGAGGACACCGTCGACCCGGTCAAGGAGGCCAAGGCCCTGGTCAAGGAGCTCAAGAAGTACGACGAGGCCCTGGTCGACAAGCCGCGCTGGCTGGTGCTCAACAAGCTCGACGTGGTGCCGGAAGAGGAGCGCGCCAAGCGCGTCAAGGACTTCGTCAAGAAGTTCGGCTTCAAGGGCCCCGTGTTCGAGATCTCCGCGCTGAGCCACGACGGCACGCAGGAACTGGTCAACGCCATCTACAAGCACCTGGAGCAGGTCAAGCACAGCGAACAGCGTGCCGAGGAAACCCAGATGACGGAAGAGGCGCGCGGCATTTCCTCGATCGACCCGGACGATCCGCGTTTCAAGATCATGGAATAAAGTTGCCGGCCGATGGCGAATTTGGCAATTATCGGCCTCGGCAACTCGCAATAAATCCGCAACACCGGCATAATCAGCAACGCGCTGATTTGCATTCCCAGCAACAGTGCCGGCCTGCTACCGCGGGCCGGTGGCTGTCGGCGGCAAGGCAGGGTGATCCGCCCTACGCAATCAAGCAACGCACGACCCGCGCAGCGCACGGCGCGCCGGGATTATTGAGCTTAGATGAGAGCCGCCGTACCATGAATTCCGTTATACAGAAGTCCACCCGCATCATCATCAAAGTCGGTTCCTCGCTGGTCACCAACGACGGCCGCGGCCTGGACCACGCCGCCATCGCGCGCTGGGCCGCGCAGATCGCCGCGCTGCGCGCGCTGGGCAAGGAAGTGGTGCTGGTCAGTTCCGGCGCCATCGCCGAAGGCATGCTGCGCCTGGGCTTCGAGCAGCGCCCCACCGACATCCACGAACTGCAGGCCTGCGCCGCCGTCGGCCAGATGGGCCTGGCGCAGATCTACGAGACCAGCTTCCGCGCCCACCAGCTGGGCACGGCGCAAGTGCTGCTCACGCACGCCGACCTGGCCGACCGCGAGCGCTACCTGAACGCGCGCTCCACGCTGACCACCTTGCTGCGCCTGGGCATCGTGCCCATCATCAACGAGAACGACACGGTGGTGACCGACGAGATCAAGTTCGGCGACAACGACACCCTGGGCGCGCTGGTGGCCAACCTGATCGAGGCCGACGCCCTGATCATCCTGACCGACCAGCGCGGCCTGTTCAGCGCCGATCCGCGCAAGGACCCGGCCGCGGTCCTGATCGCGCAGGGCCGCGCCGGCGACCCGGCGCTGGAGGCGATGGCCGGCGGCGCCGGTTCCAGCCTGGGCCGGGGCGGCATGCTGACCAAGATCCTGGCCGCCAAGCGCGCCGCCAAGTCCGGCGCGCACACGGTGATCGCCTTCGGCCGCGAAGCCGACGTGCTGACGCGGCTGGCCAGCGGCGAGGCGATCGGCACCGAGCTGGCCGCGCAGACCGGCCACCTGACCGCGCGCAAGCAATGGATGGCCGACCACCTGCACACGGCGGGCCAGGTGGTGCTGGACGCCGGCGCGGTGCAAAAACTGAGCAAGGAGGGCAAGTCGCTGCTGCCGATCGGGGTGACCGACGTCAAGGGCGAATTCGGCCGCGGCGCGGTGATCACCTGCGTGGGCGAGGACGGCAGCGCCATCGCGCGCGGGCTGTCGAACTACACCAGCGCCGAGGCGCGCAAGATCATGCGCAAGCCCTCGGCCGAGATCGAAAACATCCTCGGCTTCCTCGAAGGCCGCGAGCTGATCCACCGCGACAATATGGTCCTGCTGTAAGCGAGCCGGCCCAGCCTGCTAAACGCCGTCGGGGATGGCGGTCTTGGATTTGTATTCGCACAGGTCGGCGATGATGCAGTTCCAGCATTGCGGCTTGCGCGCGGTGCAGGTGTAGCGGCCGTGCAGGATCAGCCAGTGGTGGGCGTCCAGCAAAAATTCCTTCGGCACGAACTTCATCAGCTTCTCTTCGACGACGTCGACGTTCTTGCCCGGCGCGATGCCGGTGCGGTTGGACACCCGGAAGATGTGGGTGTCGACCGCCATCGCGATCTCGCCGAAGGCCGTGTTGAGCACCACGTTGGCCGTCTTGCGGCCCACGCCGGGCAGTTCGACCAGTTCTTCGCGCGTGCGCGGCACTTCGCCGCCGTGCTTGTCGACCAGGATACGGCAGGTGGCCAGCACGTTCCTGGCCTTGGTCTTGTACAGGCCGATGGTCTTGATATAGTCGGTCAGCTCGTCCAGCCCCAGGTCCAGCATCGCCTGCGGCGTGTTCGCCACCGGGTACAAACGCCGCGTGGCCTTGTTGACGCCGACGTCGGTGGCCTGCGCGGACAATAGCACCGAGATCAGCAGCTCGAACGGCGTCGTGTATTCCAGTTCGGTCTTGGGGGAGGGGTTGGCCGCGCGCAGGCGGCTGAAGATTTCGTGGCGCTTAGCTGCGTTCATGGGCTGCGTTCATGGGCTGCGTTCATCAGGTGGCTTCGTCCGGTTTTTTGTCTTGCGCGGCCGCTTCGGCCTTCAGGCGCGCGCGCTCCATCGCGGCGGCGATGATGGCGCGCTTGCGTTCCTTCTCCGCTTCGCCGGCGGCCGTGGCCGGGTCCAGCGCTTCCACCGCTTTCATTTTCTCGGCCGCCTTGGCCGCCAGGCGCGCGTCGTTTTCCTCGCTGTCGCGGCGCAGGCGCAGCGTGCGGAAGTCGTGCCGCTCGCGCGCGGCGTCGGCCTGGTCTTGCGACCAGGCTTGCCAGCCGGTGCCCTCCGTCACCGGGAACATGACGATGCAGTCCACCGGGCAGGGGTTGACGCACAGGTCGCAGCCGGTGCACAGCTCCGGCACCACGGTGTGCATCTGCTTGGCCGCGCCGACGATGGCGTCCACCGGGCAGGCCTGGATGCACAGCGTGCAGCCTATGCACAGCGATTCGTCGATGTAGGCCACGGCGCGCGGCCGCTCCAGCCCGTTTACCGGGTTCAAGGGGATCACCGGGTAGCCGGTCACCGACGACAGGCGCGCGATGCCCTCGGCGCCGCCGGGCGGGCACTGGTTGATGCCGGCGTTGCCGTCGGCAATCGCTTCCGCGTACGGGCGGCAGCCGTTGTAGCCGCACTTGGTGCATTGCGTCTGCGGCAGTACGTCTTCGATGCGGTCGGCGAGGGAGGAGGGGGCTGCGTCTGGCACGGCGGGTATGGCTAATCGGTAATATGTCATTATCCGACATCCGCGCGCGGCGGGCGGGAAAAACCTTCTGCCGTGCCGGAGAATATTGCCAAGACAACAAAAAATCTTTGCAGCAGCTAACATTTTGTGGGAGCATAGCCGGATTACCCGAACGTGGCATGCGCATGCGAGCAAGAGCATTGAAGATGGCGGGGCCGCTGCTGGCGGCGCGGGCCGCCGGCCTGGCCCTGGCTTTGGCCCTGACACCAGGCGCCGGCCCGATGGCGGCCGCGCCGGGGCCGGCGGGCGCGGCCGAACTGGAGCCGCTGCGCTTCGCGGCCGAGGACTGGCCGCCTTTCGTCACCGCCTCGATGCCCAACAACGGCTTGTCGGGCGCCTTGGTGGGCGCGGTCTTCGAGCGCATCGGCTATGCGGTCCACATCGACTACTTCCCCTGGAAGCGCACCATGGAGCTGGGCCTGAACAGTCCGCGCTACACGGGCTTCATGGCCGTCTGGCGCACGCCGGAACGCGAACAGCAGTGCCACTTCTCCAGCGCCATCGGCAGCACGCTGACCGTGCTGGCCTACCTGAAGGAGGCGCCGGTGCAGGCCGCCTCCGTCGCCGATCTGCGCAGCCTGCGCATCGGCACCGTCGCGGGCTACGCGAACGGCGAGCGCTTCGACGCCCTGGTCAAGGCGGGCGAGCTGAGGACGGAGGAGGGCGTGAACGACGAGACCAATCTGCGCAAGCTGCTGATGCGGCGCTTCCCCGCCATCGTCGTTGAAAAGCGGGTGCTGCGCCACCTGTTGTCCGACGGCCATTTCAGCAAGGCCGAGCGTGAGCGCATCGTGTATTCCGACAAGCTGTTCAGGGAGCGCACCGTGCACCTGTGCTTCAAGCGCAATGGCGAAGGCGTCAGGCTGCAGCAGGCTTTCAACGACGCGGCCAGGGATGTCGATTTGCTGCGCATCGAGCGCGACTACTGGCGCCGCGTCGGCGACGATGCGCTGCCGCCGCGGATGCAATAAAAAAACCCCGGAGGTCCGGGGTTCTTGTGCTCGTTCTCGCTTATCGGTGCATGCCGGTGCTTATCCGTGCTTGCGTATGAACTCGCTGATTTTCGGGCACACCACCTCGCGCCAGCGGCGTCCGGAGAAGATGCCGTAGTGGCCGGCACCCGGCGCCACGAAGTCTTGTTGCATGTCGGCCGGGATGTTGGCGCACAGGTCGTGCGCGGCCTGGGTCTGGCCGGCGCCGGAGATGTCGTCCAGCTCGCCTTCCACCGTGAACAGCGCCACCGTCGTGATGTCCTGCGGACGCACCAGCTGGCCGCCCACCATCCACGTGCCTTGCGGCAGCGAGAAGTCCTGGAACACGGTCTTGATGGTGTCCAGGTAGTACTCGGCCGGCATGTCCAGCACGGCGTTGTACTCGTCGTAGAACTTGCGGTGGCTCTCCGCCGGCTCGTCGTCGCCCGTCACCAGGTGCATATAGAACTCGCGGTGGCTTTGCGCGTGGCGGCCCGGGTTCATCGCGATGAAGCCGGCGTGCTGCAGGAAGCCCGGATAGACCTTGCGGCCGAAACCGGGATAGCTGGGCGGCACCGAGTAGATCACCGTGTTCTCGAACCACGAGAATTTCTTTTCGGTGGCCAGGTTGTTGACCGCCGTCGGCGAGCGGCGCGGGTCGATCGGGCCGCCCATCATCGTCATCGTCTTCGGCAGCATCGGGTCCTTGGCGGTGGCCATCAGCGAGATCGCGGCCAGCACCGGCACGGTAGGCTGGCACACGGAGATCACGTGCAGGTCCGGTCCCAGGTGGCGGATGAAGTCCTGCACGTAGAAGATATAGTCGTCCAGGTGGAAGGCGCCGGCCGACATCGGCACCATGCGGGCGTCGGTCCAGTCGGTGATGTAGACGTCCTGTTCCTGCAACAGCGCCGAGACGGTGTCGCGCAGCAGCGTCGAGTGGTGGCCGGACAAAGGCGCCACCAGCAGCACGGTGGGCTGTTTCAGCGCCTTGGTTTCCTTGTCGCTCAAATCCTTCTTGAAGTGGATCAGGCGGCAGAACGGCTTGTTGATCACGACCTTTTCGACGATGCGCGTTTCCTTGCCGTTGACGGTAACGCTATCAATCTCGAACGCAGGTTTTTCGTATTCCTTGCCCAATCGGTACATCAGCTCGTAACCCGCTGCGATCCTCTGGGAAAACGGCGTATGCGCCAGGGGAGAGACTGGATTGCTGAACAGTTTGGAGGACGCGTCGGCCCATTGCATCAGGGGCGTCAGGAAGGTGCGTTGCATTTCGTGCAGTTGGTAAAGCATAAATATTCCCGGTTTTAAGCGAGGCGCCCGGCGCCCCCGTGGATGGAATCATGAATCCATTATAGGATATTTGTTCATGACGTAAAGCACTTTGCGGTAACCAAAGGAAATAAGTCCATGACGCGCCAGCGCCATGGATATAACGATAATACGTGAGAACAAACAAAAAAAGCAGCGTTTCCGCTGCTTTTGTGTAGGAGGCGTCCGAGGTGTTATCTATTGCTTAACGCACCAGCAGGTGGATTTTGTCCTGCACATCCTTGAACTGTTCCGCTTCCGGCAGGGCCGGCTTGGTCTTGGTGATGGACGGCCAGTTGGCGGTCAGGTCGGCGTTGATCTTGATGAACTGGACCTGGTTGGCCGGCACGTCTTCCTCGGCGAAAATGGCGTTCACTGGGCATTCGGCGACGCAGACAGCGCAATCGATGCACTCGTCCGGATCGATAACCAGGAAGTTCGGGCCTTCGCGGAAGCAATCTACCGGGCAAACATCGACGCAGTCGGTGTAACGGCAGCTGATGCAAGATTCGGTAACTACGTGGGTCATGACAGTCCTATCTATGTTGGTCGAGTACAGCAAAGCACTGTATTTTAAGGTAATTTGCGCCTCGCCACAAATTCGCGCTTAGACACTATACAAATAAGCAAATGCGCTGCCAGGCGCGGGGAGAGCCATGCCGTTCCCGCGCCGGCCCGGCGCCCCCGCCGGCATGGCGCTAAGGATGGGCGCCGCCGCCGTTCCTCGCCGCATAGCTGCGGCACCACTGCGCCAGCTCCTCGCGCTCCTGGTCGAGCGCGTCCTGCAGCTCGAAATACTGGGCGTTGTTCATGGTGCCGCAGCAGGCGCGCCTGTCCTGCGGCACGCCGGGCTCGTCCTTCACGTCCGGCACCAGTTCGGCCGCGTGGCCATTGCCGGCCATGGCGGTGGCGTCCGTGCCGGCCGCCGCGATGACCACCTCGCGCAGGCTGAAACGGTTGCGGATGAAGTTGCCGTATTCGGCCGGCTTGCCGTCCTCGCCGACGATGCGCACCATCTGGTTCACCACGTGGGCGTAGGTGGCGCCATGGTCGGGCGCGGCCATCAGCCCGCGCAGCACCAGCCCGCACAGGTATTCGGCGACCCGGTGCAGCAGCGCGGCGTCGTCCTCGACGCCCGGGTGGCGCTCGTAGGCGAACATGTCGGCCAGGATGTCGTAGACGGCGCCGGTGAACACCTGCGAAATCGCGTGCACTTCGTTGCCGGTCTCGGACAGCTTCAAGTCGTTGTCGGCGTTGCGCAAGCCGTTGGGGCGCCCCAGGGCCAGGCCGAACTGTTCGGCCATGTCGGCCAGGAAGGTCTTGTCGTGCAGGTCGGCCTTGGTCTGGGCGATCACGGCCTCGGCCTGGTCCAGCTGCGACAGCGTCAGGAAGATGGCGGTCAGGTCGCCGAAGGACTCGTGCAGGCCGCCGGTCTGCGGCGGATTGTTGTTCAGCAGCCAGCGCGGCTTCAGGCCGTCCAGCACCGCGTGCCCGGTCTCGTGCGACACGATGTCGAAGGAGCGGCAGGTGTACATGCGCTCGTCGGCGCCGCTGGGGACGAAGTCGCCGAACTTGAGGGCCCGTTCGTCGCGGCTGTAATAGGCGTTCATCACGTCCGGTATGCCGTGCGGGTAGACCAGCAGCGGGTCGGTGTCGCTGGCGCTGTTCCACTGCCAGGGCAGCGGCGCGGCCTCGCCGCCGGTGGCCAGCGCGCGCTGGTACATGGTCAGCGTCTGGCGCACCACGGCGAAGGTGTGGACGGCGTCGAACTGGTCGGTGTCGGGACGCATGATGAAGTCGCCGAAGGCGTTCGGGCTGACCGGCAGGATGCCCGGCGAGCCGTTGGCGATGCGGGCGTCGCGCGGGCCTTCCAGGATCACGCCGGGCAGGAAGGTCTTGCGCGTCCCCATTTCCGTCACCGAGGGGTCCTGTTTCCAGATCAGCACGCGCGAACCGGCCGGGAAGGCCGGCGCGGCCTGGCCGTTGGTGTTGCGGCAGGGGCGGCCCGGCTGCATGGTCGCCTGCGCCGCCTTGCGGTGCACGCGGTAGGGGGCGGACGGGGTCGGTACATAGCTGACCGGCAGCTTGTTGGCCGGGCTTATCAAGGTCTCTATCAGGTCGGTTTCCATGGTCCCTCCAGTTTTGTGACAGGCGCTGGCCGGATGCCGCGCCGAATTCCGATAGTGGCCCCTGGCGCGCGCGCGCCGCTTGCGCTTTATCAAAGACGCTGCGGCCGTCGCCCGATTTTTCTTGCTGACGTACAATGCCGTAGCAAGCGGATTCGAACCCCAGTCAAGGAGACAGCGTGGCACCCGGCACTATCGAGATCATCGGCGCGGCCCTGTTCGCGGTCGCCATCCTGCATACCTTCTCCACCAAGATCTTCGAGCGCCTGGCCCATGCGCGCCCGGCCCACGCCGGCCTGTGGCATCTGCTGGGCGAGGTGGAGGTGGTGTTCGGCTTCTGGGCGCTGGTGCTGGTGCTGTGCATGTTCGCGCTGCAAGGCAAGGCCGGCGCCACCGCCTACCTGGACAGCCGCAACTTCACCGAGCCGCTGTTCGTGTTCGTCATCATGGTAATCGCCGCCACCCGCCCCATCCTGCAAAGCACGGCCGGCGCGGTCGGCCTGCTGGCGCGCGCGCTGCCGCTGCCGGGCAGCATGGGCGCCTACATCGTGATCCTGGCGGTGGTGCCGTTGCTGGGTTCCTTCATCACCGAGCCGGCCGCCATGACGCTGGGCGCGCTGATACTGGCGCGCCGCATCTTCGCCGCCGGCATCTCGCCGCGCCTGCAGTACGCCACGCTCGGTGTGCTGTTCGTCAACGTGTCGATCGGCGGCACGCTGACCCCGTTCGCCGCGCCGCCGGTGTTGATGGTGGCCGCCAAATGGCAATGGGACACGGCCTTCATGTTGAGCCACATCGGCTGGAAGGCGGCCATCGCGGTGGCCGTCAATGCGGTGGCCGCCGCGCTGCTGTTTTCCCGGGAGCTGGGCCAGCTGTCCAATCCGACCGACCGGGCCGACGGCATCGGCCCCGGTGAAATGCTGGACGCGCCGGTGCCGCTGGCGCTGGTGGCGGCGCATGTGCTGTTCCTGGCCGGCGTGGTGGTGTTCTCGCACCACCCGGCGGTGTTCATGGGCCTGTTCCTGTTCTTCCTCGGCGTGGCGCACGCCTACGAGCGGCACCAGGACAAGCTGATGCTGCGCGAAGGCCTGATGGTGGCCTTCTTCCTGGCCGGGCTGGTGGTGCTGGGCGGGCAGCAGCAGTGGTGGCTGCAATCGGCCTTGCTCAGCATGAATAGCCAGGCGGTGTACTACGGCGCGACCGCGCTGACCGCCATCACCGACAACGCGGCGCTGACCTACCTGGGCTCGCTGGTCGAGGGCCTGAGCGGGGAATTCAAGTACGCGCTGGTGACCGGGGCGGTCACCGGCGGCGGCCTGACGGTGATCGCCAACGCGCCCAATCCGGCCGGCATGGCGCTCTTGCGGCGCTACTTCGGCGATGGCTGCGTCAGTCCGCTGGGCCTGTTCCTGGGCGCGCTGCCGCCGACGATAGTGGCCATCGCCGCGTTCCGCCTGCTGTAAAATGGCGCCGCCCCATCAAAGGAGAAGAATGCCGTGGCAGACATCAACATCGTTCAGGAACACAGCCTGACGCCAAAAAAAGCGCGCGAGGCCGCGCAAAAGGTCGCTGAAAAGCTGGCCGAGGAATTCGACCTGGCCTATGAATGGGACGGGGATGTGTTGCGTTTTGAACGCAGCGGCGTGGCCGGCGAACTGACCTTGAGCAAGCACAAGGCCGAGATGTTCATCAAGCTCGGTTTCCTGTACGGCGCGTTCGCACCGCTGATCGAGGCCAAGGCGGGCGAGAAGATGAAGAAGATATTCGGCGGCGTCAAGGCCGCCTGAGTCCGCACCCGGATCCCCGCCTGAATAAATAATGCCCGCGCGATGCGGGCATTTTGCCTTTAAGCGGCCTGCAGTTCGCCGATCAGGTCGACGTACTGCTGCTGCGCCTCTTCCTGCGAGGTGCCCTTCAGTGCCGCCCAGGCGTCGAACTTGGCGCGCCCCACCATATCGGTGAAGCCCGGACGCGAACCGCTCGCGTCGCCGGCCGAGCCTTGCTTGAACAGCGCGTACATCTTCAGCAGCGTCATGTTGTCCGGACGTTCCGGCAGATTTTTGGAATCGGCCATCGCCTGGTCGAATTGTTCTTGCAGACTCATAAACTCTCCTAGAGTAATATCACTAAAGAAACTTTGTGCACCCGTGCACGGAATGGACGTATTGGCGACATAATACAAAAAATACCCCGCGCTGGCGCGTCTGCCCGGCCACTATAGAGGAGAAGTTCAAATATGTTGTCCAAAGCCTTGTCGGCGCTCGGCCGCAGAAAAATGTCCACGGTCGATACCGCCTGGCTGCGCATGGATTCCGAAGGCAACCAGATGATGATCGTCGGCGTGGCCATGATGGCCGACGCGATCGGCGTCTCCGGCTTGAAAGATGCGCTGCAAACCCGCTTCCTGGCCTACCGGCGTTTCCGCAGCCGGGTCGTCACCGACCTGGCTGGCTCCTGGTGGGAGGAGGACGAGGTGGACCTGGACGACCACGTGGTGCACACCCGCATCGACGACGCGGCCGGCGCCTGCAACAAGGCCGGGCTGCAGCGCATGGTGGGCCTGCTGTCGCAGCAGCCGCTCGACCCGGCCCGCCCGCTGTGGCAGATGCACCTGGTGGACAACTGCATCGGCGAGGACGGCCACGTGCGCCAGGCGCTGATCGTGCGCATCCACCACTGCATCGCCGACGGCATCGCGCTGGTGGGCGTGTTCATGTCCATGTTCGGCCAGCACCCGGACCAGCAGCCCGAGCGGCCGCCGCCGGCCGCCGTGGCCGAGGCCGAGGCCAACCCGTGGGAGCAGATCCTGAACCCCATCACCGCCACCAGCGTCAAGGCGATCGACCTGTCCTCGGCCATGCTGCTGAAGTCGGTGAGCATGTTCGCCGACCTCGACAAGATGGCCGAGCGCGTGGCCGCCGTCGGCCACACCGCCGCCCAGCTGACCACGGACGCGGTCAAGCTGACCACCATGGCCGACGACAGCCACACCCGCCTGAAGGGCAAGCCGAACGGCAAGAAGCACGTGTCCTGGAGCGAGCCGCTGCCGCTGGAGGAGGTCAAGGTGGTCAGCAAGGCTTATGGCTGCTCGGTCAACGATGTGCTGATGGCCAGCGTGGCCGGCGCCATCCGCGCCTACCTGAAGGACAGCGGCGACGCGGTGGCCGCCGATTGCGAGGTGCGGGTGATGGTGCCGGTCAACCTGCGCAAGGCCAGCCAGCAGCAGCGCCTGGGCAACGCCTTCGGCCTGGTGCCGCTGGTGCTGCCGGTCGGTGTGGAGGACCCGGTGGCGCGGCTGGCGGAGGTGCAGCGCCGCATGACGGAGCTCAAGGGCAGCTACACCGCGCTGGTGGCCATGTCGGTGCTGGGCGTGCTGGGCGCTTCGCCCAAGCAGGTGCAAAACGAGATCCAGAACTTCTTCGCGCGCAAGGCGAGCGCCGTGATGAGCAATGTGCCGGGGCCGCAGACGCCGCTCTACCTGGCCGGCAGCCGCCTCGACCAGATCATGTTCTGGGTGCCGCAGTCGGGCGACATCGGGATCGGCGTCTCCATCCTGTCCTACAACGGCGGGGTGCAGTTCGGCATCGTCACCGACGACGCGCTGGTGCGCGACCCGGACAACATCATCGGCCGCTTCGCGCCCGAGTTCGAGAAACTGGTGCTGCTGGCGCTGATGGACGGCTGCGCCTGAGCTGGCGAGGCAAAAAAAAAGGCCGGGGACGCATCCCCGGCCGAACCGCTCAAAGAAGTGATTACTTCTTCTTCGGGTTCACTGCCGCTTTCAACGTCGCGCCAGCGGAGAATTTCGGGGTCTTGGATGCGGCGATCTTGATCGCTTCGCCGGTTGCAGGGTTGCGGCCTTTGCGCGCTGCGCGCTTGGCGACGGAGAAGGTGCCGAAGCCGGTGATGCCGACCGTGTCGCCCTTTTTCAGACGCTCGGTAACGATGGCAATCAGAGTGTTCACTGCATCGTTGGCGGCAGCACCCGACATCTCGGTACGCTTCGCAAATTCTGCAATCAGTTCGCCTTTTTTCATTACTACCTCCTTGGTTAATAGAGCGCGCAGATTAGCACAGAATTATTGCCGGGAGTAGGAATCTGCTGACAGAATTTCGAAAGTAAGCCATACGGGTGCTGGCTTGCGCCGATTTCGCGTCAGGCCGGCTACCGCTGCCGCGCCGCTGGGGGTATGATCGGAACTAGCGAGGAACCGTAACATGAGCTTTTCCGACGACATCCTGATGGCTTACGCCGACGGCGAACTGGACCAGGCGACCCGCCGCGCCGTGGAGCAGGCCATGCAGCGCGACGCCGCCCTGGCGCAGCGCGTGGCGCACTACCAGAGCGCGCGCCAGCGCATGGCCGGGCCGCGCCGTGGCGCGACCGTGGTGCAGCTGGCGGCCGTGCGCGCCACCCGCGCCGCCACCCAGCAGGCGGCACGCAAGGCGCGCAAGGGCTGGCGCTGGTCGTGGATGGAATGGGGCGTGCTGGCCGGGGTGCTGATGCTGGGCGTGGCGGCCGGCAAATTCTGGCTGGCCGACTGGCAGCCTGACCCGCAGGCCCAGGCCAGCGTGGCCTGGCGCGACGGCACGCTGCAGGCGCAGGGGCGGCTGGCGCTGGCGCTCGAGCAGGCGCCGGGCGGCGCGGCCGGCGTGTACGGCGGCAGTGTGCGCATCGTGTCCAGTTTCGTGGCGACGGACGGCAGCTATTGCCGCAGCTTCAGCGCCACGGGCGCTGTGCAGGACATGGCGGGACTGGCGTGCAAGAGCGGGGGCGGATGGAAGCTGCCGGTGCTGATGCAGCAGCCCAGGCCGTCGAACCAGGCGCAGGGCGGGACGCAGACGGGGCAGCTGCGGCAGGCGGCGACGGAATTGCCGGCGGCGGTGCAGGCCGTGGTCGAGCAGCGCAGCAGCGGCGCCCTGCTCGACGCGGCGGCCGAGCAGGAGGCCATGCGCAAGGCATGGCAGCGGTGATGGCGCAGACAGCACGCACCGGACGTGCGGGCGGGTTAGCTGCATGGCAGCGTAACCCGCCGCATCACACGCCCAGCAGTTCGACTTCGAAGATCAGGGTGGCGTTCGGCGGGATTACGCCGCCGGCGCCGCGCGCGCCGTAGCCCAGCTCGGCCGGGATGGTCAGCACGCGGGTGCCGCCCACTTTCATGCCTTGCACGCCTTCGTCCCAGCCGCGGATGACCATGCCGGCGCCCAGCGCGAACTCGAACGGATCGTTGCGGTCTTTGCTCGAATCGAACTTGGAACCCTTGCTGCCGTCGTCGTTGCGCAGCCAGCCGGTGTAATGCACGGTGACGTTCTGGCCGGCTTTCGCTTCGGCGCCTTCGCCCGCGGCGACGTCGTCGTATTGCAGGCCGGATTCGGTGGTAATGGTGGACATGGAACTTCCTTTTAAATGTTAGGTTAATCACGAATTGTAGCGGGAGCGGCGCATACGCGCTATCGGCCCGCTTAATTGTCGGCGATTTGTGGGCAATTGGACCTACACGGGGCCGGTTTGCACTTAAAATAGGGTTTTGCCCCTACAAGCGATTCCCGTCATGTTCCGCAGTCTACGCCGTATCGTATTTTCCAGTGTCTGCCTGGTTGCCGCCGTCAGCTCGGCCAGCTCGGCGCAGGCGAACGTGGTAGTCGTCCTCAATTCGCGCGACGCCACCGTCCAGTTGCTGGACCAGGCCACCCAGAAGACGCTCTCCACCTTCGCCGTCGGCAAGGAACCGCACCACCTGATGCCCACGCCGGACAACAAGTCCCTGATCGTGGCCAGCTCGGTCGGCAACGAACTGGTGTTCCTGGACCCGAAGACCGGCCAGGTGCAGCGCCACGTCAAGGACATCCTCGACCCCTACCAGATCGGCTTCTCGCCGGACCAGAAATGGTTTGTCGTGACCTCGCTGCGGCTGGACCGCATCGACATCTACAAGTTCGACGGCAGCAATTTCACGCTGTCGAAGCGCCTGCCGATGGCCAAGCTGCCCAGCCACATCGCCTTCGACGCGGCCAGCAGCATGGTCTTCATCACGCAGCAGGGCAGCGACCAGATCAGCTGCGTCGACCTGAAGACGCAGCAGATCAAATGGACCATCCCGGTCGGCAAGCTGCCTGCCGGTATCGCCATGACCCCGGACGACAAGCATCTGCTGGTCGGCATCATGGGCAGCGACTACGTCGAAGTGATCGACTGGAAGACGCAGAAGACGGTCAAGCGCATCAAGGCCGGCAACGGCACGCACAATTTCCGCGCGCTGGGCGACGGCCGCCTGACCTATGTCTCGAACCGGGTCTCGAACTCGATCAACATCATCGACCAGAAGACGCTGGAGAACGTCGGCACCATCGATGTGCCGGGCGGCCCGGACTGCATGGAGATCACCGACGACAAGAAGACCATGTGGGTGACGCTGCGCTGGATCAAGAAAGTGGCGGTGGTCGACCTGGCCACGCGCAAGGTGGTGAAGATGATCCCGGTCGGGCGTTCGCCGCACGGCGTGTTCTTCGCCAACGCCTCGCCGCGCATCTGAGCGCGCCATGAGCGGCCTGCTGCGACCGGGCGGCAGCGCCGCCTTCCTGACTGACACCGCGCCGGCGGCGGCATGCGCTGCCGCGCTGGCCGCGTTGGCCATATCGGCTGCCGCTCCCGCCTTCGCCGGGGCGGCGCCGGCTGCCTGCCTCGGCACCATCTACCTCACCTTCGACACAGGCAGCCAGTCCCAGGCCGAGCTGATCGCGCAAACCCTGGCCAGGCACCGCATCAAAGCCACTTTCTTCCTCGCCAACGAGAAGACGGTGCGCGGCGACTACTCGCTGGACCCGTCCTGGGCCGCGTTCTGGAAGGCGCGCGTGGCGGAAGGCCACGCCTTCGGCTCGCACACCTTCGACCACGTCTACTGGCTCAAGGACGGCCCCGGCGGCGCCATCGAGGTCAGGCCGCAGTTCGGCGCGGCGGCCGGCAAGGCGCAAAGCTGGAGCACCGGGCAGTACTGCGACGAGATCAAGCGCGTCGAGAGCCGCTTCTACGAACTCACCGGCAGCCGCCTCGATCCGATCTGGCGCGCGCCCGGCGGCAAGACTTCGCCGCGCACCCTGGCGGCGGGGCAGGCCTGCGGCTACGCCCACGTGGGCTGGGCCAAGGCCGGCTTCTCCGGCGACGAGCTCTCCAGCAGCGCCTGGCCGAATGCGCTATTGTTGCAGAAGTCCTTGCGCGAGCTGCGCGGCGGCGACATCTTCGTGGCCCATATGGGCATCTGGTCGCGCCGCGACCCGTGGGCGCCCGCCAACCTGGAGCCGCTGATCGCGGGCCTGAAGCAGAAGGGCTATTGCTTCGGCACGCTGCGCGAGCACCCGGACTATCAATCAGTTTTCAAGCAACGTTAATTCCGCACATGATGCAATTATTAAGCGACTGGCTGGGCCTGGCCCAGGGCTGGCTGTTCGAAACCGCGATCCAGCCCTTCCTGTTCTACGCCGGCCTGGGCGACATCACCGAGGAGGCCTTCGAGGGCACCGAGTGGCTGATCATCGGCCTGGCCGAGCTGGTGCTGCTGTACCTGGTGCTGCGGCCGCTGGAGGCGCTGATCCCGGTGCACAAGTTCACCGACCCGCGCGCGCGCTGGAACGACTTCGTCTACACGGTGCTGCACCGCCTCGGCCTGTTCACGGTGGTGATCTTCTTTACCCTGGACCCGCTGCTCGACAGCCTGAACGCCCTGCTGCGCCTGGAGGATGTGCGCCCGGTCAACCTGGAAGACCTGTTGCCGGGCATGGGACCGCTCACCAGCTTCGTGCTCTACCTGCTGGTGCTGGACTTCGTCGACTACTGGTACCACCGCGCCTCGCACCAGTTCAACTGGTGGTGGGGCTTGCACAGCCTGCACCACAGCCAGATGAATATGAACCTGTGGAGCGACGACCGCAACCATCTGCTGGACGACCTGCTGCGCGACGTCGTGATGGCGCTGGTGGCCATCGCCATCGGCGTGCCGCCGGCGCAATACGTGCTGCTGGTGTCGCTGTCGCGCATCCTGCAAAGCTTGCAGCACGCCAATGTGCGCGTGCATTTCGGCGCCATCGGCGAACGGCTGCTGGTGTCGCCGCGCTACCACCGCATGCACCACGCGATCGGCGTCGGCCACGAGTCGAAAGGGCGGGGCACCCTGGGCGGCTGCAATTTCTCGGTGCTGTTCCCGGTCTGGGACATCGTTTTCCGCACCGCCAACTTCACGCCGCGCTTCGAGCAGACCGGCATCCGCGACCAGCTGCCGCACACCGCGCCCGACGGCAGCGCCGTGCCCGGCCGCGACTATGGGCGCGGCTTCTGGCAGCAGCAGTGGCTGGGCCTGAAGCGCATGGTGCACAATTTCGGCAAGGAGCCCACGCCATGAAAGCCCAGCCATGAGGGCCGTCCTGAACGCTTACGGCCGCGCGCTGCTGTCCCAGCTGCACGGCAAGATGCTGGTGCTCAGCATCGTCCCCTTCCTGCTGTCGGTGGCGCTGTGGGCCGTGCTGCTCTACTTCTGCCTGCAGCCCATGGTGGACTATGTGCACCTGCAGTTCGCCGAGCACGACCTGTTCGGCGCCAGCACCAGCTGGCTCAACACGCTGGGCCTGGGCGTGCTGAGGACGGTGGTGCCGCCGCTGATCGCCATGCTGACCCTGCTGCCGCTGATGATACTGACCGCGCTGATCTTCATCGGCGTGGCCGCCATGCCCTTCGTGGTGCGCCACGTCGGCGGCCGCCATTATCCGCAGCTGGAGAAAAAGCGCGGCGGCAGCATCGCCGGCAGCGTGGCGGCGGCGCTGGGCGGCTTCGCCGTCTTCGTGCTGGCCTGGCTGCTCACGCTGCCGCTGTATTTCTTCCCGCCGGCCGCGCTGCTGGCGCAAGTGCTGCTGTGGGGCTGGCTGACCTGCCGCGTGATGACTTACGACGCGCTGGCCGACTATGCCAGCGCGGAAGAGCGCGCCGAACTGCGCCGCGCGCACCGCTGGCAGTTGCTGGCGATCGGCGTCGTGTCCGGCGCGGCCGGCGCGATTCCCGGCGTGGTCTGGGTCGGCGGCGCCACCTTGGCCGTGGTGTTCTTCCCCTTCCTGGCGGCCGCCTCGATCTGGCTCTACATCGTGATATTTATCTTCACCGGCTTGTGGTTTGAGTATTATTGTCTGGAGGCGCTGCAGCAGCAGCGCGCGCAGCGCACGGCCGCGCCGGCCGGCGCGAGCATCGCGACCATCGCAACGACTACGGAATAGGGCAGGGCTATGGCTATCGGACTTATCATCATCGGCGATGAAATCCTGTCGGGCAAACGCACCGACCAGCATTTCCCCAAAGTGGTGCAGATACTGGCCGCGCGCGGCCTGCAGCTGGGCTGGGCCGAGTACCTGGGCGACGATCCGGCGCGCATCACGGCCGCGCTCAAGCGCACCTTCGCCGGCGGCGACATCGTGTTCTCCTGCGGCGGCATCGGCGCCACGCCGGACGACCACACGCGCCAGGCCGCCGCCGACGCGCTCGGGCTGCCGCTGGTGCTGCACCCGCAGGGCAAGGAGCATATCCAGCAGCGCATCCTGCAGATGGCGCGCGAGGCGGGCCAGCAGGTGGACCTGGATACGCCCGACAATCTGCACCGCCTGAAGATGGCCGAATTCGCCGAGGGCGCGGCGCTGATCCCCAACCCCTACAACAACGTGGCCGGCTTCGCGCTGGGCACGCACTACTTCGTGCCGGGCTTCCCGGTGATGGCCTGGCCGATGATAGAGTGGGTGCTGGACACGCATTACGCCGACCTGTTCAACCGCGAGCCGCGCGCCGAGCACGCCACGCTGGTGTACGAGGCGGCCGAGTCGGCGCTGACGCCGCTGATGGTGGCGCTGGAATCGCAGTACCCGCGCATCAAGGTGTTCAGCCTGCCCAGCGTGGGCGACGCGCACACGCGCCGCCACATCGAACTGGGGGTGAAAGGCGAGCCGGCCCAGGCTGGCGAAGCGTACGCCAGGCTGTGCGCGGAACTGGACCGCATGGGCGTGGAGTACGTCCGTATATGACAGCGCCGTGACCGGCTGCAGGCCGGGTGGTTAAGGCGACAACGCATGCGTTGTTTTTTTGCGAAAATGGATAGCCCCAGATCAAATATTGCGCGTACTTGCCTGTGTCCACCTTGCCGATGTGGTGCAATGGATAGCAAGAGCAGTACCACTGAAACACATGGTGTCAGCAATGTTAAGCAACCCACGCAATCGACGTTTTCGCCAGCCCCTCATCGTTGCGCGCGCAGTGCGCAAATTACGTGCAGGCGCTGCAGTATTCGGCTTCAAGCGCCGCAGCCGCCTGCATGTCGTGCCCCAAACCGCCGTGCTTTTGCAAGCGCAGTCAGCCCCTTCCGATATGCCCGATACTCCAGACACCCCCGCCACCGATGCCGCCAGCGGCAAAGGCAAAAGCAAGCGCTCGCGCAACGCCTTCATCCTGTTGCTGCTGGTGCTGTTGTCACTGGCGGTCTGGTGGGCGCTGCAGGAAATGCGCAGCTCGGCCATGCAGGCCAAGTTCTTCTCCGACCTGGTGGGCAAGCTCAGTTACAAGGTCGAACCCGGCCCCAGCAAGGCGATCCGCTTCCCGCACGACAGCCCCTATGACGAGCGCCTGGGCTATGCCAACCTGCCGGATTACCTGGGCAAGCTGAAGACGCGCGACTACGAAGTGGCCGCGCAGGCGCGCTTCTCGCCGAAGATGGTGGAGCTGGCCGACATGGGCTTGTTCGCCACCTACCGCGAGAAGACGCGCACCGGCCTGAACATCGTCGACTGCCGCGCCGAGCCGCTGTTTACCGCCAGCTATCCGGAGCGGGTCTATCCCGGCTTCAAGGAGACCCCGACCGCGCTGGTGCAAAGCCTGTTGTTCATCGAGAACCGCGAGCTGCTCGACAACACCTACCCGAAACGCAATCCCGCCGTCGAGTGGGATCGCCTGAGCAAGGCCGTGCTGGAGAAGTCCGTCAGCGCGGTGGCGGGGGGGCACCGCGCCGCCGGCGGCAGCACGCTGGCCACGCAGATCGAGAAATACCGCCATTCGCCCGAGGGCCGCACCGGCTCGATGAAGGACAAGCTGCAGCAGATGATCTCGGCCAGCCTGCGCGCCTACCAGGGCGGCCCGGACACCACGCAGGTGCGGCGCCAGATCGTGGTCGACTACCTGAACACCGTGCCGCTGTCGGCCAAGCCGGGCTACGGCGAGGTGAACGGCATCGGCGACGGCATGTGGGTCTGGTACGGGCGCGACTTCAACGAAATCAACAAGCTGTTGAGCGGCAAGATGGACCAGCCGGGCAGCGCCATGGCCTTCAAGGAGGCGCTCAGCCTGCTGATCGCGCAGCGCCGTCCGAGCTACTACCTGGGCGAAGGCGACGCCGACCTGGAAACGCTGGCCAACAGCCACCTGCGGGTGCTGGCGCAGGCGGGCATCATCACCCCCGGGCTGCGCGACGCCGCGCTCAAGGAGCGCCTGCACCCGGCCGCCGGCAACGGCCTGGCGGCGGCGCCGGCCCAGTCCTTCGTCGAGAAGAAGGCGTCCAACTCGGTGCGCAACCACCTGGCCAACCTGCTGGGCGACAACCGCATGTACAACCTGGACCGGCTCGACCTGAACGTGGTCAGCACCCTGGACGCGCAGGCGCAGCGCAAGGTCACGCAGGTGCTGCGCGACCTGCGCGACCCCGAGATGGCCAAGGCCGCCGGCCTGACCGGCAAGGGCATGCTGGGCAACGGCGACCCCGCCAACGTGGTGTACAGCTTCACCTTGCTGGAAAAGGGCGAGGGCACGAACTACCTGCGCCTGCAGACCGACAACTTCGACCAGCCGCTGGACATCAACGAGGGCGCCAAGCTGGACCTGGGCTCGACCGCCAAGCTGCGCACCCTGGTGACCTACCTCGACATCGTCGACCAGCTGCACAAGCGCTACAGCGGCATGGGGCCGGAGGAACTGCGCAAGCAGGTGCTGGCGCCGCAGGACCACCTGAGCCAGTGGGCCGTGGCCTATTTCCTCGAACATCCGAGCGACAAGCGCGACCTGGTCTCGCTGCTGGCCGACGCCATGGAGCGCAAATACTCCGGCAATCCGGGCGAGGGCTTCTTCACCGGCGGCGGCGTGCACACCTTCGGCAACTTCTCGAAGGAAGACGACAGCCGCATCCTGACCGTGCGCGAAGCGCTGCGCCGCTCCACCAACCTGGTGTTCGTGCGCCTGATGCGCGACGTCGTGAAATACTACATGTTCCAGGCGCCGGGCTCCTCGGCCTCGCTGCTGGCCGACGCCGACGACCCGCGCCGCGCCGACTACCTGGCGCGCTTCGCCGACAAGGAAGGCAAGGAGTTCCTGTACCGCTTCTACGCCAAGTACCGCGGCAAGCCGGTGGCCGAACTGGACAAGATCCTGGTGGCGACCATCCGGCCGACGCCGGTGCGCCTGGCCAACATCCACCGCACGCTGTATCCGCAAGCGACGGTGGAGCAGTTCAGCGCCTACCTGAAGGACAACCTGCCGTCGCAGAACGAGGTCCAGGACGACCGCGCCGCCAAAATGTACGAGCAGTACGCGATGGACAAATGGTCGCTGGCCGACCGCGGCTACCTGGCCAATGTGCACCCGCTGGAATTGTGGCTGGTGGCCTACCTGCGCAACAACGAAGGCGCCACCATGGCGCAGGCGGTGGCGGCCAGCGAGAAGCAGCGGCAGGAAGTCTACCAGTGGCTGTTCAAGACCCACCGCAAGCACGCGCAGGACAAGCGCATCGCCGGACTGGTGGAGATGGAGAGCTTCATGGCCATCCACCGCCAGTGGAAGAAGATGGGCTATCCCTTCGAGTCGCTGGTGCCGTCCTATGCCACCACGCTGGGCGCCTCGGCCGACCGTCCGTCGGCGCTGGCCGAGATGATGGGCATCATCATCAACGGCGGTGTGCGCCAGAGCAGCCAGCGCATCTCCTCGCTGCACTTCGCCTCCGGCACGCCGTACGAAACGCTGGTCAAGCGCGCCAAGCAGCCGGCCAGCGAACGGATATTGTCGCCCGAAGTGGCGCGCGCGGCGGCCGACGCCATCCGCGAAGTGGTATCGGACGGCACGGCCAAGCGCGTCAAGAGCGCCTTCGTCAAGTCGGACGGGACCATCATTCCGGTCGGCGGCAAGACCGGCACCGGCGACCAGCGCTTCGAAGTGTACGGCGGCGGCGGGCGGCTGATCGAGTCGCGCTTCGTGAACCGCTCGGCGACCTTCGTGTTCAACATCGGCGAGCGCTTCTTCGGCAGCATGACGGCCTATGTGCACGGACCGGAATCGAAGAACTACGACTTCACCAGCGCCTTGCCGGTGCAGCTGCTGGTGGTGCTCGCGCCCAGCCTGATGCCCTTGATAGAACCGAACGCGGCGCCCAAAGGCGGCGTGGTCGCGGTGGCGCTCAATCCGGCGGCGGGGCAGGGGCTGAAACCGACGCTGGCGCCGGCCAGCGGCATGTCGACGCCGCCGCTGCGCGCCTGCGGCGGCTGATCTGTCGTTCCCGCGCAAGCGGAACGACAATCCGCGCAGGCGACGGCGCGCTTGCATGTTTTGCCATTTGTTGGCATGGTGTGGCCCATGAAACCCATGCGCCACCACATGACCAAGATCCTGAAATTCACGCGCTTCTCGGTGCGTGACCTGATCGTCACCGCCGCCCCCACCATCGTCATCATCGCCGCCGTGTGCGCGCTGGCCTACGTGGTGATCGACCCCACGCCGCCGCGCACGGTCACCCTGTCCACCGGCCAGGAAAACGGCGCCTACGAAGCCTTCGGCAAGAAATACGCCGCCGTGCTGGCCAAGCACGGCATCAAGGTGGTGCTCAAGCCGTCGATGGGCTCCTACGAGAACCTGCAGCGCCTGGCCGCCGGCGAGGCCGACATCGCCTTCCTGCAAAGCGGCACCACCAGCCAGGACGAGGCCGAGCGCAAAGGCCTGGTGTCGCTGGGCAGCCTGTTTACCGAGCCGCTCTGGCTGTTCCTGCGCGACGACGTCAAGGCCGGCGACCTGACCCAGCTCAAGGGCTTGCGCATCAACTTCGGCCCGCCGGGCAGCGGTGCGCCGCGCCTGTTCAAGCAGGTGCTGGAGGCCAACGGCCTGGAAGCGTCCGACCTCAAGGTCAGCGCGCTGGAGAACACGCCCGCTACCATCGAGCTGCTGGAAAAACGCATCGACGGCCTGGTGTTCAGTTCCGCGCCGGACGCGCCGCTGATCCAGATGCTGCTGATCACGCCGGGCATCAAGCTGTTCGACTTCAGCCAGGCCGAAGCCTACACCCGCCGCCTGCCTTTCCTGACCCACGTGGTGCTGCCGCGCGGCATCGTCGACCTGGGCCGCGACCTGCCGGCCAAGGATTACCACCTGATCGCGCCCACCGCCACGCTGGTCGCGCGCGCCGACCTGCACCCGGCGCTGGTGGACCTGCTGGTGCAGGCGGCCAGCGGCATCCACGGCGGCGCCGGCTGGTTCCAGCAGCAAGGCCAGTTCCCCAATCCGCGCTACAGCGAAATCCCGGTCGCGCGCGAGGCGGCCAAGTTCTACAAGGACGGCCCGCCTTTCCTGCAGCGCTACATGAGCTTCTGGCTGGCCAATCTGTTCGACCGCATGTGGGTGGTGGTGGTGGCCCTGGGCGCGCTGATCCTGCCGCTGTCCAAGGTGGTGCCGCCGCTGTACGTGTGGCGCATCCGCTCGCGCGTATTCCGCTGGTACGGCCAGCTGCGCTCGGTGGAGCAGGCGCTGGCCGCCGCAGCCGAGGACCAGCGCGACCGGGTCTACGCCGAGCAGCTGCGGGAGCTGAACGACATCGAGGAGAAGGTCAACCAGATATCGATCCCGCTGTCCTTCGCCGACGACCTGTACGGGCTGCGCAGCCACATCAACCTGGTGCGCCAGCGCATCCTCGGGCAATTGCTTGACGGAAAAGCTATGGAAGGCTAAGTAATATTACTTAACTGTTACAACCTAGCTACAGCCGGCCTGGTTTTCTTTGACTTTACTTTTTCACGGCGGTATTACTGAAGGGGGATAAGTGAAATTTAACCAGCCAGGAGTCACAATGCAGAGAAACCACGTACTCGCAGTTGCCATCGCTTCCTTGTTCGCAGGCGCGCACGCCGCCGCACAGACCGCGCCGGCACCCTCCGCAACGCCCGAAACCACCGCCACGGCCACCGTGGTCGTCACCGGCACCCGGGTCGCCAACCGCACCGCACTGGACACCGCCTCGCCGGTCGACATCATCGGCGCCGACACCATCAAGAACACCGGCGTGCCGGAGATCTCGCAAGCATTGTCGGTCGCGCTGCCCTCGCTGAATTTCCCGCGTCCCGGCCTGGCCGACGGCACCGACACCGTCCGTCCCGCCACCTTGCGTGGCCTGGCGCCGGACCAGACCCTGGTGCTGGTGAACTCCAAGCGCCGCCACACCTCCTCGCTGGTGAACCTGAACGGCACCATCGGACGCGGCTCGTCGTCGGTGGACATGAACACCATCCCGGTCGCCATCCTGAAGAACATTGAAGTGCTGCGCGACGGCGCCTCCGCCCAGTATGGCTCGGACGCCATCGCCGGCGTGGTCAACCTGCGCCTGCGCACCGACCGCAAGGGCGGCGAATTCACCACCACCTACGGCGAGCGCCGCACCGAATACGATTTCATCGCCGGCGCGCTGCCGGCCGGCGCCACCTGGGACGCCAAGACCTCGCGCAAGCGCAACGATGGCAAGACCGTCACCGTGGGCGGCTGGAAAGGCCTGGAGCTGGGCGACAGCGGCTTCCTGACCATCGCCGCCGAGTACAAGGACCAGGACCACACCGAGCGCAGCGGTTACGACGTGCGCCAGCAGTACCCGCTGGTCAACGGCGCCTTCGACCCGCGCGAAAAGACCATCAACCGCTTCAACGCCTGGTACGGCGAGCCTGAAATGAAGCAGAGCACCGTGTTCGCCAACGCCGGCTACTCGCTTGCAGGCGGCGCCAAGCTGTACGGCTGGACCAGCTACCAGAAGCGCGAAGCCAGTTCGGCCGGCTTCTTCCGCCGCGCGCTGCAGGACCAGAACGTCATCGCCATCTATCCGGACGGCTTCCTGCCCATCATCTCGCCGCAGGTGGACGACTACAGCGGCACCGGCGGCGTGACCTGGTCGATCGGCGAATGGGACATGGACGCGTCCATCGGCTACGGCAAGAACAAGATGCAGTACACCATCGAGAACACGCTGAACCGCTCCATCGGCCCGACGTCGAAGACCGCGTTCGACGCCGGCGGCTACTGGTACAGCCAGCTGACGCTGAACCTGTCCGGCGTGCGCCAGTACGACGTGGGCCTGGCCTCGCCGCTGAACGTGGCGGTGGGCGCCGAGGCGCGCCGCGAAGGCTACAATCTGTTCGCCGGCGAGCCGGACTCTTACCGCTACGGCGGCCAGGTGCTGGCCAACGGCACCCCGGCCCCGCCGGGCGCGCAGGTCTTCCCCGGCTTCCGCCCGGCCGACGCGTCGGACAACAGCCGCAAGGCCTACAGCGCCTATGTCGACCTGGAAGCGAACCTGACCAAGCAGTTCCTCGCTTCGGTGGCCATCCGCGGCGAGCACTTCTCCGACTTCGGCAACAGCGTGTCCGGCAAGCTGGCCGGCCGCTACGACTTCGTACCCGAATTCGCGCTGCGCGGCTCGGTGCAGAACGGCTTCCGCGCGCCGTCGCCGCAGCAGCAGTTCTTCACCTCGACCTCGACCAACTTCATCAACGGCGTGCCGTTCGAGATCACCACCTTCAAGCCTGGCCACCCGGCCGCGATCGCGCTCGGCGCCAAGCCGCTGGACGCCGAGAAATCGGTCAACTTCTCGCTCGGTTCGGTGATGCGCTTGGGCGCGGTGAACGTGACGGCGGACGCCTTCCACATCAAGATCAAGGACCGCATCGTGCTGTCCGAGAACCTGACGGCGGCCAATGTGCGCAACTACCTGACCAGCCAGGGCTTCATCGGCGTGGGCGGCGGCCGCTTCTTCATCAACGGCGTGGACACCACCACCAAGGGCATCGACATCGTCAGCAGCCTGCCGGTGAAGACCGACGGCTACGGCAAGCTCGACTTCACGCTGGCCGGCAACTACACCAAGACCGACGTGACCAAGGTGCCGGTGACGGCGCAGCTGGCGGCCCTGTCGCCGGCGCCGGTGCTGTTCGACCGTGTCAACGTGCTGACCTTCACGGACGGCACGCCGAAGACCAAGGTCATCGCCAGCAGCACCTGGTCCTACGCGCAGTTCGGCGTGACGGCGCGCGCCACGCGCTACGGCAAGGTGCTGCAGCCGGGCACGACGGCCAACCTGGACTTCTGGATGAGCCCGAAGACCCTGGTCGACCTGGAAGGGCGTTACGCCTTCACCAAGCAGCTGTCGCTGGCGGTGGGCGCGGACAACGTGTTCGACCAGTATCCGGACGCCTACCCGGCCGCGCTGAACACGACCGGCAACGCCCCGTACTCGAACTACTCGCCGTTCGGGCGTTCCGGCCGCTTCGTCTATGCGCGCCTGAACTACAGCCTGTAACAAAACTAAAAAGGGGCCAGGCCCCTTTTAATATTTGACCCTGGCCCCTTTTTGCTTTTTGCCACGGGGGCTCGGATTACGCCGCACTGCGGCGTAATCCCCCCTTTTTGCTTTTTGCCACGGGGGCTCGGATTACGCCGCACTGCGGCGTCATCCCCCCTTTTTGCTTTTTCGGAAAAGGGCCTGGTTTTTCAGGCGCCCAGCCAGGGCAGGCCGGCCTTGCACCAGCCGCCTACCGTCTTGCGGTGGCCGTCGGCGTCCTTGTCCCCCTCGAAACCTTCCAGGATGTCGTAGCACTGCGTATAGCCCTGCTCCGTGGCCAGCTTGGCGGCGTGGCGCGAGCGCACCCCGGAACGGCACAGGAACAGCAGCACATCGTCCTTCTTCGCCACCGCGGCCAGCTGTTCGGCGAACTGCGGGTTGGGCACGCCGCCCGGATAGGTGCTCCATTGCACCGCGCCGTGCTGCGCCTCCGGGATGGCCACGCGGCCGACCCAGTCGCGCTCGGCGTTGGTGCGCACATCGATCAGCTTGACCGCGCCGTCGGCGCCGATCAGGGCATGCGCTTCGGCCGGGGTGACGGCGCCTGCGTAGGGCAGGCCGGCGTCGCGGCTGCGCGCGCGGTCGAGAATCTCGGTAATAGTGCTCATGGTGATTTTTCCCACTTCGAGTGTCAATATTGCGTTTATTATAGTGCCCGATTCGTCCATTTTAGCTTTTTGCACCAAGCCGATGCATTTTTCAAAATCGGTAAAAATTTGCACAAAACAGGTGCATAATTTTAGCAATGCACCAGTTCGGTGCGGGTTTGATTATGCGCAAAAGTAGTGCAAGAGGGCGCAAGTCCTGGCACGCTTCCTGCTTAATGGAAGGACGAGTTTCAAGCCGCACGCACCAGCGTGGGCTGCCCCACTTTTTCACTAGGAGAGACGCATGGCACTGACCGCCGCAGAAGTATTGAAAATGGTACAAGATAACGAAGTGAAATTCGTTGATTTCCGCTTTGCCGACACCCGCGGCAAAGAACAGCACGTTACCGTGCCTGTATCGCACTTCGATATGGATAAATTCGAGTCCGGCCACGCCTTCGACGGCTCCTCGATCGCCGGCTGGAAGGGCATCGAAGCTTCGGACATGATCCTGCTGCCGGATCCAGCGACCGCGAACATCGACCCGTTCATGGAAGAGACCACCCTGTTCATGCAGTGCGACGTGATCGAACCGTCGGACGGCAAGGGCTATGACCGCGACCCACGCTCCATCGCCAAGCGCGCTGAAGCCTACCTGAAATCGTCCGGCCTGGGCGACACCGCCTACTTCGGTCCTGAGCCAGAGTTCTTCATCTTCGATTCCGTCAAATGGAAAATCGACATGTCGGGCGCCAAGGTGCAGATCGACTCCGACGAAGCTTCCTGGTCGACCGACAAGGACATCGATGGCGGCAACAGCGGCCACCGTCCTACCGTCAAGGGCGGCTACTTCCCAGTGCCACCAGTGGACTCCTTCCAGGACATGCGTTCGGAAATGTGCCTGATCCTGGAATCGCTGGGCATCCCGGTCGAAGTGCACCACCACGAAGTGGCCGGCGCCGGCCAGAACGAAATCGGCACCAAGTTCTCGACCCTGGTCGAGCGCGCCGACTGGACCCAGAACCTGAAATACGTGGTCTGGAACGTGGCCCACAGCTACGGCAAGACCGCCACCTTCATGCCTAAGCCTATCGTTGGCGACAACGGTTCGGGCATGCACGTGCACCAGTCGATCTGGAAAGACGGCAAAAACCTGTTCGCCGGCGACGGCTATGCAGGCCTGTCGGACTTCGCGCTGTACTACATCGGCGGCATCATCAAGCACGCCAAGGCGCTGAACGCGATCACCAACCCAGGCACCAACTCGTACAAGCGCCTGGTGCCAGGCTACGAGGCTCCAGTGAAACTGGCGTACTCGGCACGCAACCGTTCGGCTTCGATCCGTATTCCGCACGTGGCCAACCCTAAGGGCCGCCGCATCGAAACCCGTTTCCCGGATCCACTGGCCAACCCATACCTGTGCTTCGCGGCGCTGATGATGGCCGGCCTGGACGGTGTGCAGAACAAGATCCACCCGGGCGAAGCAGCATCGAAAGATCTGTACCATCTGCCGCCTGAAGAAGACGCGCTGATCCCGACCGTCTGCGCATCGCTGGAAGAAGCCCTGGACCACCTGAACAAAGACCGCGAGTTCCTGACCCGTGGCGGCGTGTTCACCGATTCGATGATCGATGCCTACATCGAACTGAAGATGACCGAAGTGACCCGTATGCGCATGACCACGCACCCGGTCGAATTCGACATGTACTACTCGCTGTAATCAGCGACGCCGCCGGCCCCCGGGCCGGCACGCAACCAGACGCGAGGACAGCAAAGCTCTCCTCGCGTTTTTTTTACCGGATGTTGTATAGTCGGGGCATGACTACCTGGAATTCCGCAGCCATTATTGTGTTATTCGCAACGAGTGTCGCCAGTGGCCTGGCGTGCGCGCAGGGGCAGATTTTTCTCTGCGTCGACGCGGCCGGCCACAAGGAGCTGACCGACAGCCGCAAGCACGCGGCCTGCAAGCCGCTGGACATCCCGGGCGCGATCCCGGCCCCGGCCCGGCGCCAGGACGGCGCTGCGCGGCCCCGCCCGGCGCCCGCAGCAGCCGCGACGCCGGGCGACTTCCCGCGCGTCGAGAGCAGCGAGCAGAAGGCGCGCGACGCCGACCGCCGCCAGATCCTGATGGAGGAGCTGAACGGCGAGCAGGCCAAGCTGAACGAACTCAAGAAGGAGTTCAACAGCGGCGAACCGGAACGGCGCGGCGACGAGCGCAATTATGCGAAATACCAGGAACGCGTGGCCAGCCTGAAGGAAAGCATCAACCGTTCCGAGAGGAACGTGGAAGCGCTCAAGCGCGAGATCTCGAACATCCGCTGATTTTTCCGCCCCTTCCAACCTTGGGAGCACCATGAGCATCGTGTCCAACATCGCCCGCGCGGCGGCCGCCATGGCGCGCCCGCAATCGCTGGCCGGCCTTGAACTGCTGGCCTCGGCCGTCATCCTGCTCGACGCGGACGGCAACATCACCTATATCAACGCGGCCGCCGAGAACCTGCTGGAGAGCTCGGTCAAGGCGCTGTCGCGGCAGAACTTCCCGGCCCTGTTCACCAACCCCGACGAGCTGCTCAACCTGATTGCGCAGGCGCGCGAACACAAGTTCTCCGACCTGCGCCAGGACATGACGCTGGAGCGCGCCGGCAAGGAGCCGCTGCACGTGCACAGCATCGTTTCCGCGCTCGACGAGCCGGCCGGCGCCATCCTGATCGAGCTGCGCGAGAACGTGCAGCAGCTCAAGCTGGACCGCGAGGAGCGCATGCTGGACCAGAGCCAGGTCAACAAGGAGCTGATCCGCAACCTGGCGCACGAGATCAAGAACCCGCTGGGCGGCATACGCGGCGCGGCGCAGCTGCTGGAGATGGAGCTGCCGCCGCTGCACCTGGCCGAGCTGCGCGAATACACGCAGGTGATCATCAAGGAGGCCGACCGCCTGCAAACCCTGGTCGACCGCCTGCTGGCGCCGCACCGCCGGCCGCACATCGTGGGCGACGTCAACATCCACGAGGTGTGCGAGCGCGTGCGCAGCCTGATCCTGGCCGAGTTCCCGTCCGGCCTGGCGATACGGCGCGATTACGACGCCTCGATACCCGAGTTCCGGGGCGACAAGGAACAGCTGATCCAGACCGTGCTCAACATCGCGCACAACGCCGCGCAAGCCCTGTCGGCGCGCATCGAACAGGGCGACGCGGAGCTGATTTTGAAGACCCGGGTGGGGCGCCAGGTGACGTTGGCCAAGGTGCGCTACAACCTGGCATTAGACTTGCATATCATTGACAATGGACCGGGCATCTCGCCCCAGATCCGCGACCGGATTTTCTACCCGCTGGTGTCGGGCAGGGAGGGCGGCAGCGGCTTGGGGCTGACGCTGGCGCAGACCTTCGTGCAGCAGCACATGGGTGTGATCGAGTGCGAGAGCCGGCCTGGATATACGGACTTCAGGATTTTGCTGCCCCTGCCATAAGCGGGCGCGGCCGAACGCTGGGGCCGGGTCCCTTGATTTGACGATCCATCCGCGGGATACAGAAAACACATGAAGCCAATCTGGATAGTTGATGATGACGAATCGATCCGCTGGGTACTGGAAAAAGCACTGGCCAGGGAAAGCCTCGCCACCAAGAGTTTCGCCAACGCGCGCGACGCGATAGCGGCGCTGGAGCGCGAAACGCCGCAGGTGCTGGTGTCCGACATCCGCATGCCGGGCGATTCCGGCCTGGACTTGCTGCAGCAGGTCAAGGCGCGCCACCCCGGCCTGCCGGTCATCATCATCACCGCCTTCTCCGACTTGGATTCGGCCGTGGCGGCCTTCCAGGGCGGCGCCTTCGAATACCTGGCCAAGCCCTTCGACATCGACAAGGCGGTCGAGCTGATCCGCCGCGCGCTCGACGAGAGCCTGCGCGAGACCAGCGTCGAATCCGGCCCCACCGAAACGCCCGAGATCCTCGGCCAGGCGCCGGCCATGCAGGAAGTGTTCCGCGCCATCGGCCGCCTGTCGCAGTCCAATGTGACGGTACTCATCACCGGCGAGTCCGGCACCGGCAAGGAGTTGGTGGCGCGCGCGCTGCACAAGCACAGCCCGCGCGCGGCGCAGCCCTTCATCGCGCTGAACACGGCGGCGATCCCGAAGGACCTGCTCGAATCCGAACTGTTCGGCCATGAGCGCGGCGCCTTCACCGGCGCCCAGACCACGCGGCGCGGCCGCTTCGAGCAGGCCGAGAACGGCACGCTGTTCCTCGACGAGATCGGCGACATGCCCTTCGACTTGCAGACCCGCTTGCTGCGCGTGCTGTCGGACGGCCACTTCTACCGGGTCGGCGGCCACCAGCCGCTGAAGGCCAATGTGCGCGTCATCACCGCCACCCACCAGAACCTGGAACAGCGCGTGCGCGACGGCCTGTTCCGCGAAGACTTGTACCACCGCCTGAACGTGATCCGGCTGCGCCTGCCCAGTTTGAGGGAGCGGCGCGAGGATATCCCCATTTTGGTGCGCCACTTCCTGGTGCAAAGCGCCAAGCAGCTGGGCGTGGAAGCCAAGCGCATGAGCGACTCCTCGCTGGTGTTCCTGTGCAGCCTGGACTTGCCGGGCAATGTGCGCCAGCTGGAAAACCTGTGCAACTGGATCACCGTGATGGCGCCCGGCCAGACGGTCGAGATCAAGGACTTGCCGCTGGAGCTGACGCAGGAACAGGCCGGCGGCCACGGCGGCGGCCATGGCGCCAACGGCAGCCATGGCGGCCATGGTAGTAGTTCTTCCGGCCTGGCGTCGCCAGGCATGGGCCATGAACATGGCAGCCTGTCGCATCACGGCACGGTGCTGGCCGTGCCTATGGGCGAGGGCGGCGGGCTGGGCGGCGCGGGTGCAAGCGCCGGCGCCGGTGCGGCCAACGGCGCGGCGGCCGGCGCGGACAGTTGGCTCAGTCTGCTCGAGCTGCAGGCTGCCGGCATGCTGGCCAGCGGCCAGCAGGAAGTGATGGATGTGCTGGGACGGCAGTTCGAGTCCGCGCTGATACGCACGGCGCTCAAGTACACGCACGGCCGCAAGAACGACGCGGCGGTGCGCCTGGGCATAGGCCGCAACACCATCACGCGAAAAATCGCCGAGCTCGGCATCGACGGCGCCAAGGACGATTAGCGGGGCCGGCATGGCCATGCTAAGCTTTCGGCTTTATTGCCGAAGCTGAATCCTTATGCTGATTAATTGTGTTGCCTACCAGGATGGCCGCAAGCTGGCCGATGTCGAAGTCGAGGACATCAGCGACTACGTCGCGCGCGGCGACTGTTTCGTCTGGGTGGCGCTGCGCGACGGTGACGTGGGCGAGCTGGCCAAGATGCAGGAGGAGTTCGGCCTGCACGCGCTGGCGGTCGAGGATGCCAGCCGGGGCCACCAGCGGCCCAAGATCGAGGAGTACGGCGATTCGCTGTTCGTGGTCGTCAAGACCGTGGAGCAGCGCCCGGGCGGCAACGGCGAGCTGGTGCTGGGCGAGGTCGACGTCTTCGTCGGCCCCAATTACGTGCTGTCGAACCGCCAGAACAGTGCGCACGACCTGCTGGGCGTGCGCGCCCGCGCCGAGCGCGAGCCGCACTTGCTCAAGCAGGGGCCGGCCTTCGTGCTGTACGCCATCATGGACGCCGTGGTGGACCGCTACTTCCCCGTCGCCGACGCCATGGAAACCGAGCTGGAGCAAATCGAGGAGCGCATCTTCGAGCAAAAGTCACAGCGCGACAACATCGAGCGCCTGTACGCGCTGAAGCGCAAGGCGCTGGTGCTGCGCCACGCCGTGGTGCCGCTGCTCGACGCGGTCGGCAAGCTGCACGGCGGCCGCGTGCCGTCCGTCTGCGCCGACAGCCAGGAATACTTCCGCGACGTGCACGACCACCTGCACCGCATCAACACCACGCTGGACTCGATCCGCGACACCATCAGCACGGCGATCCAGGTGCACCTGTCGATGGTGGCCATCGACGAGGGCGAGGTGAACAAGAAGCTGGCCGCCGGCGCCGCCATTTTCGCGGTGATGACGGCCTTCGCCGGCATCTGGGGCATGAACTTCAAGTACATGCCCGAACTGGAGTGGCGCTACGGCTACCCGGCCGCATTGTTGCTCATGGTCACAGTGTGTTGTTATTTGTACCGAAAATTCCGAAAAGCGGGCTGGCTGTAGGAAAATTTATTGTCAATTAGAAAATTTGACTTTAATATCCCCGTGTCATTTCCATCACAACATTGATGCGTTGAATGACTAACCGAATATCCTTATTCGGGCCCTGAAGGTCCAGCCGTACAAAATACGGTTTGGACTAATTGAATAAAATTGGAAAATCCTAGTTTTTTACAGAATGTTATTCGGACTAATGATTGCGCGCACGACGCATTGCTGCAGCGCGGCATAAGCTCCCCCACTCGACGTTAATCCTTCTTATTCCCCTTTCTTACTATGAAACCGCCCGGTACGGGTGCGGCAACGCACCATGCATGGGCGTTGCCGGCGTACGCCTTTTGTAATGCATTATTAATAATGTCGTAAAAACACATCAATACAATTCCTTTGTTGACACTCCATTTCGCGCCGTGTTTTGATTGCTGCTTGCCAAAAAAACGACAAGTGAATTTGGCAAAATTTCGCAACAGCGAAAGAAATGAGTGGTACGCAGTAAACAGCCGACCGGGAATCGGCTGCAGATAATCGTACAGCCGTCTACCAGACGGCTTTTAATTGGGAAAAATCACAATGTTAAGAAAAACCGTATTAGTTCGCTCCCTGATGGCAGCGTTCGGCGCCGCCGCATTCATCCAGCCAGCGATGGCGCAACAAGCAGCCGCCGAAGCAGCGCCGCAGCGCGTTGTCGTGACCGGCTCCCTGATCAGCCGCGCTGACAAGGAAACCGCCAGCCCAGTGCAAATCCTGACTGCGGACGACCTGATCAAGACCGGCTCCACCTCGATCGCTGAAGTACTCAGCAACCTGACCGCCAACGGCCAGGGTGCGCTGGGCACCGGCTTCTCCGGCGCCTTCGCCAACGGCGCCGCCGGCGTTTCGCTGCGCGGCCTGTCCGTCGGCCTGACCCTGGTGCTGATCGATGGCCACCGCATGGCACCGTACCCGCTGTCGGACGACGCGCAGCGCCAGTTCGTCGACGTGTCCTCGATCCCGTTCGACGCGGTTGACAGCATCCAGGTTCTGAAAGACGGCGCTTCGTCGATCTACGGTTCGGACGCGGTGGCTGGTGTGGTCAACATCATCCTGAAAAAGACCTTCAAGGGCACCAACATCAAAGCCGACATGGGTAATTCCCAGCACGGCGGCGGCAAAAACTACAAAGTGGCACTGACCACTGGTTTCGGCGACCTGAACACCGACGGCTACAACGCCTACATCGCTGGTGAATTCCGCCATGCGAACGCCATCATGCTGTCGCAGCGCGACAACCAGATCTGGGCCGACGGGAACTGGACCGGCCGTGGCGGAATGGATCTGCGCCGCGGTATCCCGAATGCGCAGAATGCCGGCCTGGTCGCTGCCAGCAGCCCGTTCTTCTACAAGCCCAACTCGGTCAAGAACCCGGTTACCGGCAAAGTCGGCGCGGAAGACGAAGCAAACTTCCAGTTCCTGGATCCGAGCTGCAACTTCCTCAAGTACAAGGCCGGCGGCTGCTACGTGCGCGACACGGTTTCCTTCCTGCAGCCTGAGTCGCAGAACGCGAACGTGATTGCCGGCTTTACCAAGAGTCTGGGTGAGGACTGGAACCTGGCGCTGAAAGCGTCGATGTTCAAGCGTAACAGCGTGAACAATCGCGGCGTCCCAGCAACCTTCTCGCCAACAAGCTTCGCCGGTAACACCGCGCTGATTCCAGGCCAGAACCCTGCCATCGTGAATGTCTTTGGCGTGACGACGTTCCCTGCCAGCTATCCGCTGAACAAGACCGGAGGCACCGCTCGCTTGTATGGCTATATTCCAGGTCTGAACCCAGCCAGCACTCAGGACAATACGGCTACCTCTACCCGCTTCGCCGCCGACCTGAAAGGTACGGCGATGGGCTGGGATATCTCCGCTTCCCTGGGCGCTTCGCAAGTCAAGACCGAGATCGACTACAGCGGCTACGTGAACCGTATCGAGTTGTACAAGGCGTTGAATAACCTGGCAAACCCGTTCAACCCGTTGGGCGGCAATTCGCCAGCCGTGATGGAACTGATACAGCCTCACTTCTCGAACGAGGCGACTAACAAGCTGACCTATGCCGACGTGATCGGCGTCCGCGAATTGATGCAACTGCCGGGCGGTCCGTTGATGCTGGCAACCGGCGTCAGCTGGAAAAAGAAGAAGCTGAACGCACCTTCGCCTATCCTGCTGCAGCAAGGCACCGTCGGCAACGGCGCAGCCTACTCCTTCGGCGAAGAAACCAACACCGCCGCTTTCGCCGAATTGAACGCACTGCCAGTCAAGAACTTGGAATTGATCGCGTCGGCTCGTTACGACCACTTTGACACTTACGGCAACTCATTCACACCGGCCGCCAAGGTCAAGTGGAAGGCTACCCCGATGGCCACCGTGCGCGGCACGTTTGCCAAGGGTTTCCGCGCTCCGAACTCGGCTGAAAACGGCACCGCTTCGTCGTTCTTCTCATTCCATGCGGTCAACGATCCGATCCTGTGCAAAGACGGCAATCCTAAGACCCCAGGCAATGTGCCATCGGCATGTAACTTCGCTCCAGCTTTCGTCCAAGTCACCACCAAGGACTTGGCGCCGGAGAAGTCGAGTTCCTATACCCTTGGCCTGATCCTGGACCCAATCAAGTCGCTTAACGCCACTTTCGACTATTACAAGATCGAAGCGAAGAACCAGATCACCACGGCGTCGGCCCTGCCAGGTTTCGTTCCGACTTATGTGCGCAATCAGCCGTTCCCGGTTGAGATCACCAATGCGCAGGGTGGCACGTCGCAAGGCATCCCTTCGGTCGGCACCATCGCCTACGCCGCTTCGGGCTACGTGAACGCAGGTTCGACCACTACCAGCGGCCTGGAAATGAACCTGCTGTTCAACCATAACTTCGGCGAACCAGGCAAGTTCAAGGCGAACTTGAACGTCAACCATATGATCAGCTACACGATCGAGTCGAACGGGCAGGAGTTCGAGCTGGCCGGCACCCACGGCCCATCGGGAGTGTCGGGCAACACCGGCAATCCGAAAAACCGCGCTCAGCTGACCCTGGGCTGGGAAAAAGGCCCGGCCACCGTGACCACCACCTTCAACTGGGTGGGCTCGTTCAAGGCGATCGATCCATCGGTTGATGTGCTCGATTGCGCCGATGCGGCTGGCGTCTCGGGTCGTGCCTACTTCTTCGGCACGACCACCCCGCTGAGCTATTGCAAGATCCCATCGTTCCTGACGACCGATCTGAACCTGCAGTACAAAGTGAACAAAAACCTGACGCTGCGCGCTTCGATCACGAACCTGTTCGACAAAGCTCCACCGATCGACGTCGCCACCTACGGCAACTCCAACAACCTGACCTCCTACAATGCCAGCCTGCACCAGGCCGGCGCAGTAGGCCGCTTCTTCAGCGTAGGCGCGAACTACTCGTTCTAATCGGGAACTGCTGCGGCGGCCGTTGCGCCGCAGTCTTAAAGGACGCCTTCGGGCGTCCTTTTTTTATTCTCTGCCGCAGTATCGATGTACAATATGCAAGTAAGCAGTGCCTACGCGAGGCCGCCATGCTGGACGACGATGACATGCAATTCGACGACGAAGCTGCGCCGCCACCGGCCGCGCTGCCGCCGTGGCAGGTACTGATCGTCGACGACGACGTCTCGGTGCACCAGGTGACCCAGTTGGTGATGGGCGACTTCATGTTCGACGGGCGCCCGCTGCGTTTCACCCACTGCTATTCGGCTGCCGAGGCGCGCGCCGTACTGGCGGACGCCCAATTCGCCCTGATCCTGCTCGACGTGGTCATGGAGAGCGAGCACGCCGGCCTGGACCTGGTGCGCCACATCCGCGATGAACTGGGCGACAACAAGGTGCGCATCGTGCTGCGCACCGGCCAGCCGGGCCAGGCGCCGCAAGCCTATGTACTGAAAACCTACGACATCAACGACTACCGCGAAAAAACCGACCTGACGCATGCCAAGCTCAGTACCGTGTTTTATGCGACGCTGCGCGCCTACCGCGACCTGATGCGCCTAGAGCGCGCCCGCAGCGGGCTGCGGCGCTCGATCGACGCCATCACCCAGGTGGTTGACTCGGACACCTTGCGCGGTTTCTGCTCGGCGGTGCTGGCCCAGGCCAGCGCGCTGCTGGGCCACGACGGCGAGGGCGTTTGCGCCAGCCGCAACGGCAGCATCCAAGCCTATGCGGCGGCGCCGCTCGACGAGCGCCTGCGGGTGCTGGCCGTGACGCCGGCCTATGAATGCCTGCGCGCCGACGAAACGCTGGCGCAGCTGCCGCTTGAGGTGGCCACCGCCTTCAGGCGTTGCCTGCGCGAGCGCAAGGACCACCATGGCGATCGCTATTACGCCTGCTACCACCGTACGCGCGAAGGCAACGAGAGCCTGCTGTACATGTCCTTTTCCGACCCGGTGGGCGACGAGGAGCGCGAGCTGCTGGCGCTGTTCTCGGCCAATGTCGCCATCACTTATGAAAAACTGCTGCAGCGCGAGGAAGGCGCATCGACCCAGGACGCCACCATCGCCATCCTGGGCGAGGCGCTGGAGCGGCGCTCGCCGGAAAGCGGCGGCCACGTGGCGCGGGTGGGAGCCATCGCCGCCATGCTGGCGCGCGCCGCCGAACTGGCGCCGTCCGTGGTGCGCCAGCTGCGCCAGGCCGCGCCGCTGCACGACGTCGGCCACAGCGGCGTGCCGGATGCGGTGCTCAACCAGCCCGGTCCGCTCGACAGCGGGCAATGGCGGCTGATGCGCCGGCACAGCGAAATCGGCCGCGCCATGCTGCTGCGTTCGGACCAGCCGGTGCTGCGCCTGGCCGCCGACATCGCCTATGAACACCACGAGAACTGGGACGGCAGCGGCTATCCGCGCGGCCTGGCGGGGGAGCAGATCAGCATGGCCGGACGCATCACGGCGCTGGCCGATTTCGTCGACGCCATGGTCAGTCCGCGCTGCTACCGGCCGGCCCGGCCGCTGGCGCAGGCGCTCGAGCAGGTGCAGGCCGAAAGCGGGCGCCGCTTCGATCCGGCGCTGGCCGCGCTGCTGCTGGCGCACGCGGCCGAATTGAAGATACTTTACCAGCGCCATCCCGCCCACTGATCCACGCCGCGGCCACGCCGCCGGAGCCCGTCATGACCGCCCAGTCCCCCGCTTTGTTCGACGAGCACGACAGCCGCCTGCTGGCCGAAGCCGCGCTGCGTTCGATCACCGCCTCCACCGCGCGCGTGCGCGGCGAGGAGTTCATGCGCACGTTGGTGCGCGACTTGGCCAAGGCGCTCGACGTCACCTATGTGATCGCCGGCCGCGTGATCGCCATGGGCGACGGCGAAGGCATACGCACGCTGGCGGTGTGGGGCGGCGGCGACTTCCTGCCCAATATGGAATACAGCCTGCGCCACACGCCCTGCCAGGACGTGACCGACCAGACCATGTGCTTCCACGCCTGCGGCATCCAGGCCGACTATCCGCAGGACACGCTGCTGGTGGACATGAAGGCCGAAAGTTACATAGGCATGCCGATGATAGACACCGAGGGCAAGACGCTGGGCATCCTGTCGGCCATCGACACCAATGCCATCGACGAGAACAAGCGCCTGCTGGCGCTGTCGCTGCTGTCGATCTTCTCCGCGCGCTGCGCGGCCGAGTTGCAGCACCAGGAGCGCGAGGAACTGCTGGAGCACAAGGTATTGCAGCGCACCGAGGCCTTGCGCGCGGCGCAGGCCAGCATGGTGGAGCAGGAAAAGATGGCGGCGCTGGGCGCGCTGGTGGCCGGCGTGGCGCACGAGGTGAACACGCCGATCGGCGTGGCGGTGACGGCGGCATCGGGCATGAGCGCCTATGCGGGGCAGATGGTGGAGACGCTCAACGGGGCCAAGGTGAGCCGCTCCGAGCTGATCGCGCTGGCCGAACGGCTCAAGGGCGCTGCCAACCTGATCGAGCAGAACCTGGCGCGCGCGGCTGAACTGATCGGCAATTTCAAACAGCTGGCGGTGGACCAGGGCACCGAGCACGTGACCGAACTGGTATTGCGCGACTACGTGCAGGGCGTGGTCTCGGCGCACAGCCCGGAACTGCGCAAGGGTGCCATCACGGTGGAACTGCGGATAGACGAAGCGCTGCGCGCGCGCATGCCGGCAGGCAAGCTGTCGCAGGTGCTGTCGAACCTGCTGATGAACTCGGCCAAGCACGGCTATCCCGACGGCGGGCCCGGCGTGGTGACCGTGGAGGCCAAAACCGAAGCGGATGCGGACGGCAAGTCCTGGCTGCTGATCGATTTCGCCGACGACGGCGTCGGCATGCCGCCCGGCGTGCGCGAGCGGGTGTTCGAGCCCTTCTTCACCACCAAGCGCGGGCAGGGCGGTTCGGGGCTGGGCATGCATATCGTCTACACCATCGTGCAACAGATGGGCGGACGGGTGGCGGTGGACGGCGGCGTGGAGCGCGGCTGCCGCTTCCACGTGAAGTTACCGCTGCCGGAGTAGGCTCTCTATGTCATTCCGCCGATGCGGAATGACAATCAGGCGTCCTTGGCCGCCATCGACAGCGCGACCGCTTCTGCGACCTTGATGCCGTCCACGCCGGCCGACAGGATGCCGCCCGCGTAGCCGGCGCCTTCACCGGCCGGGAACAGGCCGCGCGTGTTCAGGCTTTGCAGATCGTCGTCGCGGCGCTTGATGCGGATGGGCGAGGAGGTGCGCGTCTCCAGGCCGGTCAGCACGGCGTCGGCCTTGAAGTAGCCCTTGACCTGCTTGTCGAACGCCGGGAAGGCTTCGCGCAGCGCCGTCACCGCGTATTCCGGCAGGATGCTGGCCAGGTCGGTCAGGTGCACCATGGGCTTGTACGACGGCACCACCGCGCCGAACTCGGTCGACGCGCGGCCGGCCACGAAGTCGCCCATCAGCTGGCCCGGCGCGCTGTAGTTGCTGCCGCCCAGTTCGTACGCTTTTTCCTCCAGGCGGCGCTGGAATTCGATGCCGGCCAGCGGGTGGCCCGGATAGTCTTCCGGCGAAATGCCGACCACGATGGCGCTGTTGGCGTTGCGCTCGGAGCGCGAGTACTGGCTCATGCCGTTGGTGACCACGCGGCCCGGCTCGGACGCCGCCGCCACCACGGTGCCGCCCGGGCACATGCAGAAGCTGTACACGGCGCGGCCGTTGGAGGCGTGGTGCACCAGCTTGTAGTCGGCCGCGCCCAGCAGCGGGTGGCCGGCGTTGGGGCCGAAGCGGCACTGGTCGATCAGCGACTGCGGGTGCTCGACGCGGAAGCCGATCGAGAAGGGCTTGGCTTCGATGAACACGCCGCGCTCGTACAGCATCTCGAAGGTGTCGCGCGCGCTGTGGCCGATGGCCAGCACCACGTGCTCGGTGGCGATGCGCTCGCCGTCGGCCAGGGTCAGGCTGCGCACCTGGCGCACGCCGTCCGTCTCGTCGATTTCAATGTCGGCCACCTTGGCCGAGAAGCGGATCTCGCCGCCCAGCGACACGATCTCCTGGCGCATCGCCTCCACCATCTTGACCAGGCGGAAGGTGCCGATGTGCGGCTTGCTGACGTAGATGATCTCTTCCGGCGCGCCGGCCTTGACGAACTCGGTGAGCACCTTTCGGCCGTAGTGCTTGGGATCCTTGATCTGGCTGTACAGCTTGCCGTCCGAGAAGGTGCCGGCGCCGCCTTCGCCGAACTGCACGTTCGATTCCGGGTTCAGCTCGCGCTTGCGCCAGAAGCCGAAGGTGTCCTTGGTACGCTCGCGCACGGTCTTGCCTCGCTCCAGGATGATGGGTTTCAGCCCCATCTGCGCCAGGATCAGCGCGGCGAACAGGCCGCAAGGGCCCATGCCGATCACCACCGGGCGCGGCTGCGCGCCGCTGGCGTTGACATTTTGCGCCACGTATTTGTAGCGGGTGTCCGGCGAGGGCATCAGATGGCTGTCGCGCGCATTGGCCTTCAGGACGGCGTCGTCGTCGGTGGTGGCCACGTCGACCGCGTAGATCAGGACGATGGCCGATTTCTTGCGCGCGTCGTAGCTGCGCTTGTAGACGGTGTAGCTGCTCAGCTGGGCGGGCTCGATGTGGAGCCGGGCCAGGATGGCGGCGGTCAGTTGTTCGGGGGTATGGTCGAGCGGGAGTTTTACTTCGTTCAGTCGCAGCATGTGTCGGTTCCAGAGCCGGTAGTTATCGGGCAGAACTGGGAATTTTAGCATGGCTTTAAGCGATGCATTGTCGTTCCTGCCGCGCATTGTCATTCTCGCCCAAGCGGGAATCCATAGAAAGCATGATGCACTCAACTGTCGCTGGGTACCACGCTCAGCACGGACTCCCGCTGGCGCGGGAATGACATATCTCTGCTACATGCCGCCCCAACTGGCGTTCAGCGCCGCGAGGGCGGCCAGCGCGGCGGTCTCGGTGCGCAGGATGCGCGGACCCATCGACAGGGGCAGCACGCCTTGGGCGATGGCCAGGTCTTCTTCCTCATCGGAAAAACCGCCTTCCGGGCCGACCATGATGGTCAGCGCCTGCGGCGGCTGGTGGCGGGCCCAGTCGGCCAGCGACTGGCTGGCGCGCGGCGTCAGGATGACGCGGCGGTGCATGTCCTGCTGCCCTATCCAGTCCTTGAAGTCGTCCACCGGCGCCAGATGGGCCAGGCGGTTGCGCCCGCTTTGCTCGCTGGCCGAGACGATCACGCCTTGCCAGTGCGCCAGCTTTTTCTCGGCGCGCTCGCCCGACAGGCGCACCACGCAGCGGCGCGCGGCCAGCGGCTGGATGGCGGCGGCGCCCAGTTCCACCGCCTTTTCGATGATCCAGTCCATTTTCGACGCTTCCGGCAGTGCCTGCGCCACCGTCACCGCGTAGGGCAGTTCGGTGTCGCGCGCGGTGTGGGCCTTGATTTCCGCGCTGGCGCGGCGCTTTTCCACCGATTGCAGCACCGCCGTGTACTCGCCGCCGTCGCCGTTGAACAGCGTGATGGCCTCGCCCGGCGCCAGCCGCACCACGTGCATGTGGTGGGCGACCGCCTCGGGCAGGTCGATGATGAGGCCGATGGCAAGCGGCTGCGGGCAGTAGAAACGGGGCATGCGGGGTCCTTGGGTGCGCTTGAGCGTGCTGAGATAGCCGCAATTTTAATTGGCCGCCCCTTGGTCTGGTAAAATACTTGGTTCAAGCAAGCACGCTGTACTGCTGTCCCTCTCCAAACCTTCCATTAACATGATGACTACTACGCTCCCTACCACTCAAATGGCCAACGCGATCCGCGCGCTGGCAATGGACGCTGTGCAAAAGGCTAATTCCGGCCACCCAGGCATGCCTATGGGCATGGCCGAGATCGCCGTAGCGCTGTGGAGCGGTCATCACCGCCACAACCCCGCCAACCCGAAATGGCTGAACCGCGACCGCTTCCTGCTGTCGAACGGCCACGGCTCGATGCTGCACTATGCGCTGCTGCACCTGGCGGGCTACGCGGTGACGATGGACGACATCCGCGCCTTCCGCCAGATGCACTCGAAGACCCCGGGTCACCCGGAAGTGGACGTCACGCCGGGCGTGGAAACGACCACCGGCCCGCTGGGCCAGGGTATCGCCAACGCGGTCGGCATGGCGCTGGCCGAGTACCTGCTGGCGGCCGAGTTCAACAAGCCGGGCCTGGACGTGGTCGACCACTATACCTACGCGTTCGTGGGCGATGGCTGCCTGATGGAAGGCATTTCGCACGAAGTGTGCTCGCTGGCCGGCACCCTGGGCCTGAAAAAACTGATCGCCCTGTACGACGACAACGGCATCTCCATCGACGGCAAAGTCGAAGGCTGGTTCACCGACGACACCCCGGCCCGTTTCGAAGCCTACGGCTGGAACGTGATCCGCGCTGTCGACGGCCATGACGTTGCCGCTGTCGACGCCGCCATCGCGGCCGCCAAGAAGGCCGACAAACCGACCCTGATCTGCTGCAAGACCGTGATCGGCAAGGGCTCGCCGAATCTGCAGGGCGGCGACAAGGTGCACGGCGCCGCGCTGGGCGACAAGGAAATCGCCGCCGTCCGCGAATACATCGGCTGGACCCCGGCCCCGTTCGAAATCCCGGCCGACGTCTACTCGGCATGGGACGCGAAAGCCGCCGGCGCGCAGCACGAAGCCGACTGGAACGCGAAATTCGCCGAATATAGCGCCAAGTTCCCTGCCGAAGCCGCTGAGCTGACCCGCCGCATGGCCGGCGAACTGCCAGCCGCCTTCGACGCCACCCTGGCCGCCGCCGTGGCCGCCTGCGTGGAGAAGAAGGAAACCATCGCCACCCGCAAAGCCAGCCAGAACGCGATCCAGGCCCTGGCGCCGGTGCTGCCTGAATTCCTGGGCGGCTCGGCCGACCTGACCGGTTCCAACCTGACCAACTGGAAAGAGTCGGTCAACCTGCGTTCCGGCAAGCCTGGCAACCACATCAACTACGGCGTGCGCGAGTTCGGCATGAGCGCCATCATGAACGGCATCACGCTGCACGGCGGTTTCATCCCGTTCGGCGCCACCTTCCTGACGTTCTCGGACTATAGCCGCAATGCGCTGCGCATGGCCGCGCTGATGAAACAGCGTTCCCTGTTCGTCTTCACCCACGACTCGATCGGTCTGGGCGAAGACGGCCCGACCCACCAGTCCGTCGAGCACGTCTCGTCGCTGCGCCTGATCCCTGGCCTGGACAACTGGCGTCCGGCCGACACCGTCGAATCGATGGTGGCGTGGGGCGAGGCGGTCAAGCGCAAGAACGGTCCGTCGACCCTGATCTTCTCGCGCCAGAACCTGCCGTACCAGGAGCGCAGCGCCGCCGTGGTGGCCAATATCGCCAAGGGCGGCTACGTGCTGAACGATGTGGCCGACGCCCGGGTGATCCTGATCGCCACCGGTTCCGAAGTGGAACTGGCCGTGGCCGCCGCCAGCGCGCTGGCCGGCGAAGGCATTGCCGCCCGCGTGGTGTCGATGCCATCCACCGACGTGTTCGACCGCCAGGACGCCGCCTACAAGGCCAGCGTGCTGACCAAGGGCACGCCACGCGTGGCCATCGAAGCCGGCGTGACCGATTTCTGGTACAAATATGTCGGTCTGGAAGGTGCGGTGGTGGGCATCGACACCTTCGGCGAGTCCGCTCCAGCGCCTGTGCTGTTCAAGCATTTCGGCTTCACGGTGGAAAACGTCGTGGCCAAAGTTAAATCTGTTCTGGTTGCATAATTACCTAGTACCCTTTTCTTATTCATCAGGAGCTTAGTATGACGATCAAAGTAGCAATCAACGGCTACGGCCGCATCGGCCGTAATGTACTGCGTGCTTTCTACGAAGGCGGCAAAAAGCAAGACATCCAGATCGTTGCCATCAACGACCTGGGCGACGCCAAGTCGAACGCGCACCTGACCCGCTACGACACCGCGCACGGCAAGTTCCCTGGCACCGTGACGGTGGACGGCGACAACATGATCGTCAACGGCGACGTGATCCGCGTGTTCGCACAGCGCAACCCGGCTGAAATCCCATGGGGCGACCTGGGCGTGGACGTCGTGCTGGAGTGCACCGGCTTCTTCACCACCAAGGAAAAGGCTTCGGCCCACCTGAAGGGCGGCGCCAAGAAAGTCATCATCTCCGCTCCGGGCGGCAAGGATGTCGACGCGACCATCGTGTACGGCGTGAACCAGCACGTGCTGAAGTCCACCGACACCGTGATCTCGAACGCATCGTGCACCACCAACTGCCTGGCACCGCTGGTCAAGCCGCTGCACGACGCCATCGGCCTGGAAACCGGCCTGATGACCACCGTGCATGCCTACACCAACGACCAGGTGCTGTCCGACGTGATGCATGAGGACCTGCGCCGCGCCCGTTCGGCCACGATGTCGATGATCCCGACCAAGACCGGCGCTGCCGCCGCTGTCGGCTTGGTGCTGCCTGAGCTGAACGGCAAGCTGGACGGTTTCGCGATCCGCGTGCCGACCATCAATGTCTCGCTGGTCGACCTGTCCTTCATCGCCGCGCGCGACACCACCGTCGACGAAGTCAACGCGCTGATGAAAGCCGCTGCCGAAGGCGCGCTGAAAGAAGTGCTGACCTACCAGACCGAGCCGCTGGTGTCGATCGACTTCAACCACAACCCTGCGTCGTCGAACTTCGATTCGACCCTGACCAAAGTGTCGGGCCGCCTGGTGAAGGTGTCGTCGTGGTATGACAACGAGTGGGGCTTCAGCAACCGTATGCTGGACACCACCGTCGCGCTGATGACCGCCAAGTAATTGCCGCTTGGCGGGTTACGCGCTGCGCGCTAATCCGCCGCCACGCGACGTAAAAATCCCCCATCTGCACTGAGCGCGATCTAGAGCGCGTTCAGGCTGATGGGGGATTTTTTTCGCCTTAACTAATTAAAAGGACGCGTTGAATTATTCGATTTCCGGACGTTGTACGAGAGAACTCCGGAAAAATGCCGAATTAATCGACGGCTCCTAAGGCAGGGCATTATATTTTCGATGATGGGAATGCTCTGATCGCACAGGTCGCCCAGGTATTTCGAGGCCCTTCTTTTCCAACCGCAGTGACCGGCAATTTGGGCCATCTCGAAATACCGGTCGTTCCCACGAACGTGGGAGACCCATACATTGCATGCTCAGACGCGTAGCATGGATTCCCGCCTGCGCGAGGATGATAAATCGGTGATTATTCGAAATGCCCTTCGGTTATAGCGGGTACCTCAAAATGCTTGTCGTTCCGCATCGGCGGACCGCCGCGCAGGCGGGAACCCATACTTCGCATGTTCAGAGGCATAGAATCGATTCACGCGGGGCGCCGGACCATGCGCGGCGGTCCGTCGATGCGGAATGACAAATTGGCGACTATTCGAGGCACCCTAACGTCGACGTGCATCGCGGAGCTGATGATTTCAACGCGCTGGATAGGGGGAGGTGCGATGGCAGGCGCATCAGTGCAAACGCGGACTGGGCTACAGGCGAAGCCGGCAATGGCGGCGCTGACGGAAAGAATAGCCTGCAGGGGTATTCTATAGCCTTTCGACTGTTCGGCCGCCGCGCAAACCATGCGCCGCGACCTTTTGCTGCCACGGATTGATTCCCCTTGCTGCCGGATATCATTCCGCAGGTGCGCGAATGTCCTACGAACTTTTTGCTACACCCTGCGCGGCGGTTCGCCGATGTGGATGACATGATTTGAAGTTTTTCGAGCTTCCTCTGGCGTACAGGTCCGCGAGTAGGCGAAATACAGGCCGAATATTGGCTTAATTAAGCCAAAGTTTGGCGTGAGTGGCGAAAAAAAACGCCGCGAGACGCGGCGCTGGGGCTGGATGAAGACTGTTTTATTTATAAATGCCGGAACCCACCAGCAGATCACCCGCTTTCTCCACATACCCGGACTTCGCCTCGATCGCCTTGGTCACCGGATTGGGCCATTTGAAATCCACCCAGCCGCTACCTTTTTCCTTGGCTACTTTGACCATCTCCTGGATCATGGCTTTGCCTTCATTGTCTTTCATATCGATCAGGTTTTTGCCGACCAGCTTGGGATTAACGCCATGTGCCACCGCCACGCCATTCAGGTCGTACACATAAATATACAGATCGCGGTCGTGGAAATCCTTGTTGGCCGGATCGGAAATGGCCGCGAAAGCCGCGTCCTTGCCGTCGGACTTTATCAGGGCCGCGGCTTTTTTCACCATGGCGACCGCTTCGTTGGCCGATCCTTTTTCAGCGGCATACACTGGCAGGGCGAATATGCCCAGGCTGATTGCGACACCACTTAAAAACATCTTCATTTCGACTCTCCTTGGGTGGTAAAGATTTCCTGCCATAAATCTATAACCTTTTCCGCATGGCCGGCAACGCGGGCTGGATCGACGCGGGCATTTTCCTGGCCCTGCAAGCGCATCTGATGCTGCAACTTGCGGAAAGCACGATAGGCGTCGGCAACGCTGGCCGCCAATTCCGGTTTAATTAATCCCAGTTCGCCGCACATTTTCAGCAGCGCGATATTGCCGACATTGCCGGTCAGCTGGGGATAGGTGGCCGCGTGCTGCAGCACCAGGTATTGAACGATGAACTCAATATCGATCATGCCGCCGGCGTCCTGTTTTAAATCGAACAGCTCGGAACGGTTGGGCCGCGCTTCCGCCATCTTTTTGCGCATATTGAGCACTTCAAGTTTCAGCGGTCCGCCGATCGGGCGTTCTTTGCGTAATACCTTGCAGCGGATTTGTTCGAAACGCTCGCCGATGGCCGCGTCGCCGGCGCAGAAACGGGCGCGCGTCAGCGCCTGGTGCTCCCAGATCCAGGCCGAGCTGTCCTGGTAGCGTTCGAATGCCTGCACGCTGGATACCAGCATGCCGCTGGCGCCGTCGGGCCGCAGCGCGATGTCGACGTCGAACAGGATGCCGGCCGAGGTGTGCGAGGTCATCCAGGTGATGAAGCGCTGCGCCAGCTTGGCGTACTGGGCCGGGGCGTCCTGGTCGTCGTCGTCGAACAGGAAGATCACGTCGAGGTCGGAGATGTAGCCCAGCTCCTTGCCGCCCAGCTTGCCGTACGCGATGACGGCGAACTTCGGCACGTCGCGGTGGCGCGTGGCCACCGTCTGCCACACCGCCTGCACGGTGGCGGCGACGATCACGTCGGCCAGCGCGGACTGGTAGTCGGCCAGCTTTTCCACCGTCAGGTCGCCGGCCAGGTCCTGCGCCAGCAGGTGGAACAGCTGGGCGTGGTGCACTTCGCGCAGGATGTCCATCTGGCGCTCGGTGTCGCCGGCGGCTGCGGCCAGCTGGCCGTCGAGCTCGGCGGCCAGCGCGGCCGGGTCGAACACGGCGTTGCGGATGCGGTCGTCCAGCAGCTCGTCGAGCAGGATGGGGTGCTTGGTGAGGAATTTGGCGGCCCAGCCGCTGGCGTGCATCATGCGGATCACGCGTTCCAGGGTGTGCGGATACTCGGTCAGCAAGGATAAATAGGCCGAGCGGCGCGCGATCGCCTCCAGGAAGTCGAGCAGGGAACCCAGCGTCACCAGCTGGCTGCCGACGCTGGACTGCTGCGCCGTGCGGGCGATCAGCGGCAGGGCCGCGTTCACCAGCGACACCAGGCGGTTGCGGCTGGCCTCGGGCAGTGATTGCAAACGTGGCGCCTGCCAAGTGGCGACCAGGCGCTGGGCGGCGCTGGCCGGGTCGTCATAGCCCAGTGCGGTGAAGCGGGCCTGGATCGCCTCCAGATTGTCCGGGTCGGCGCACTCGTTGCTGGTGGCAGGGTCGATGTCGGCGTCTTGCCCGCCGTTCGCGGTCTTATCGGCGAACATGGCATCGAACTGCTCGGCCACGAACTTGCGGTGCGCCTCGATGCGCGCCAGCAGGGTGGCCACGTCCGGCAGGCCCATCATGTGCGCGACCACCAGCTGGTCGGCCTCGTTGGGCGGCAAGGTGTGGGTCTGGGCGTCGTCCAGGTATTGCAGGCGGTGTTCCAGGTTGCGCAGGAAGGTGTAGGAAGCGAGCAGTTGCAGCACGATGTCGGCCGTCAGCAAGCTTTTTTCCGGCAGGACGCGCAAGGTGGCGCGGGTCGAGCGGTCGCGCAGCGTGGCGTCGCGTCCGCCGCGTATCAGCTGGAACACCTGGGCCAGGAACTCGATTTCGCGGATGCCGCCGCGCCCCAGCTTGACGTTGTTGCTGCGGTCCGGGTGCAGCCGCTCCTGGCGGTTCACCTCGGCGCGGATCTGGGCGTGCATGCTGCGGATGGCGTCGATGACGCCGAAGTCCAGGTAGCGGCGGAACACGAAGGGCCGCACGATGGCGTCCAGCGCGGCGATGTCGGCCGGTTTGCCGGTGACGGCGCGCGCCTTGACCCAGGCGTAGCGTTCCCATTCGCGGCCCTGCACGATCAGATACTGCTCGACCATGCTCAGGCTGGCGGCCAGCGGGCCGGAGCCGCCGTTCGGGCGCAGCGCCATGTCGACCCGGAAGGTGTAGCCGTCCTCGGTGATCTCGGACAGGGCGGCGATCAGCTTCTTGCCCAGGCGGATGAAGAATTCGTGGTTGGACAGCGAGCGCTGGCCGGGGCCGGCCACGGTGTCGCCGTCCTCCGGGTAGACGAAGATCAGGTCGATGTCGGACGAGACGTTCAGTTCGCCGCCACCCTGCTTGCCCATGGCCAGCACCATCAGCTCCTGCTCCTCGCCGCTCTCGTGGCCGACCGGCTGGCCGTGCAGCGCCACCATCTCCTCGTGCAGCGCCGCCAGATGGCGCTGGATGGCGAAGTCGGCGAAGCGCGTCATCGCCGTGACCACCTCGTGCAGGTCGGCCTGGCCGGCCAGATCGCGCCGGATCAGGGTGCACACCAGCAGGTTGCGCAGGCGGCGCATGGCGCGCGGCAGCGGCAGCGCCGGGCGTGCGGCGTCCGGCCCCTGGTCCATCTCGCGCGCCAGGCAGTCGGCAAAGTCGAGCCCGGTCAGCGGCGTGAGCGCCAGCGCCTCCACCTTGGCGGCCCGGCCGGGATCGGCGCCGGTCCAGCGCTGGTAGTAACGGGAGGAGGAAACGAGCTGGCTGGCGTTGCTGTCGGTCATGCTGTCAGTCATATGGGCAGGAAGTAACGTAGTGTAGCAACGTAATAAACGGAGCGTGGGGATAACGGCCTATGCGGTAAAATGGACACGCAGGCTAAGACGCGCTTTTTCACTCTCGCAAGGCGCGTCCTTTAGGGCTGGAAACGATTTTAGCGATTTATTTTGACGCCGGGCCCGAATTATTAGCTTATTGATGCAAAAACCGCCAGAGGAGACAGTGACAGGCAGCGTGCCCTTGGCCGTGCGCTGGCAGAGGCTGCGTTCCGCCTATCGCGTCTGCAATCTGGCCACCCACCACGTGCTGGGCTTTACTGTCAAGTTAGCCCTGTTGCTGTACTTTGCATTCGCCGTTCTGCTGCTGGCGCTGCGCTACCTGGTGCTGCCCAATATCGACCACTACAAGGGCGACATCGAGCGTGCCGCCAGCCGCGCGCTCGGCAACCCGGTCACCATCGCCCGCGTCTACGCCTCCTGGTCCGGCCTGCATCCCAGCCTGTTCCTGGGCGACGTGGTGCTGCGCGACCAGCAGGGCCGCCAGGTGCTGACCCTGCCTAGCGTGGCCGCCACCCTGTCGTGGTGGAGCGTGGCGGCAGCCGACGTGCGCTTCGAATCGCTGGAACTGATACGGCCCGAGCTGGACGTGCGGCGCGAGGCGGACGGCAAGCTGTACGCAGCCGGCGTGTATATCGACCTGAACCAGAAGGGCGACGGCAAGGGCGCCGACTGGCTGCTGGCGCAGCGCGAGATCGTCATCCGGGAAGGCAAGCTGGCCTGGACCGACAACTTGCGCGGCGCGCCGCCGCTGGCGCTGGCCGACGTAAATCTGGTGCTGCGCAACAAATGGCGCCGCCACCAGTTCGGCCTGACCGCCACGCCGCCGGCCGCGCTGGGCGGCCCGCTGGACGTGCGCGCCGACTTCGTCCACCCGGCCTTCGCGGCCCGCACCTCGGACGTGCGCCAGTGGCAGGGCGAGGTCTACGCCGACGTGCGGCAGGCCGACCTGGCGGCCTGGAAAGGACATGTCAATTACCCCTTCGACCTGCGCGCGGGCCTGGGCTCCGTGCGTGCCTGGGTGCTGCTGGACCACGCCAAGCTGGCCGGCTTTACCGCCGACGTCGCGCTGACCGATGTCACCGCCGTGCTGGGCAAGGACCTGGAAGCGCTGGACCTGCTCGACGTGCGCGGCCGCGTCTCGGCGCGCGAGGAGATCCCGAAGGCGCTCGACAGCGGCAAGCCGGCCTTCGGCGTGCTGGGCCACAGCATCAACCTGAGCAATTTCTCGCTGCGCACGCGCGACGGCCTGGTCATGGCGCCCACCGATTTGTCCGAGCGCTATGTGGCGGCCACGGCCAAGACGACGGAACGCGTCGAGCTCAAGGCGAGCGTGCTGGACCTGCAGGCGCTGGCCTCGCTGGCCAGCCGTCTGCCGCTGAGCGTGGAGCAGCGCGGCATGCTGGCCGACCTGGCGCCCAGCGGGCGGCTGCGCGACGTGGCCGCGTCCTGGCAGGGCAGCTACCCGGCCTTGCTGTCCTACAAGGTGAGCGCGCAGCTGGAGAACCTTGGACTGCGGCCGCGCCCGGCCCGCCTGCCGCAGCCGAAAAGCGGCAAAACCCCGGCGGTGCGCGGCATGCCGGCCTTGCCCGGTTTCGACAACCTGAGCGGCACGCTGGAGGCGAGCGAGAAGGGCGGCAGCTTCGCCTTGAACGCCGACCAGCTGGTGCTGCACATGCCGGACTATTTCAGCGACGCGGCCATGCCTTTCGACAAGTTGCGCGGCCAGGCCCGCTGGACCTTCGAAGGCAACGAAAAACTGAAGCTGGACCTGGAAAACCTGGAGTTCTCGCAGCAGGGCCTGCGCGGCTCGCTGTCCGGCAGCCATGTGCTGCCGCTGGACGGCAAGAGCGCGGGCGTGGCTGATTTCACGGGAAATCTGAGCGGCTTCGACCTGAAGAAAATCGGCCGCTACCTGCCGCTGCAAACCCCCGAGCACCTGCGCCACTGGCTGGTCGGCGCGCTCGAGGACGGCCAGGCCGACGACGTCGCGCTGCGCCTGCGCGGCGACCTGGCGCATTTCCCGTTCAAGGGCGCCGGCGCCGCCGAGCGGGCCAAGGGCGAGTTCCGCGTGGCCGGCCGCCTCAGCAACGGCAAGCTCAATTACGACCCCGGCGTCTACGCCAGGGACGGCAAGTCGCCGCTGTGGCCGCAAGCCGAGAAGATCAAGGGCAGCTTCGTGTTCGAAGGCACGCGCATGGAGATCCGCGGCGACACGGCCGCCACCGGCGGTGCCGCGCTGAACAATGTGAAGGCAGTGATCGCCGATCTGTCCTCGCACGACAGCGTGCTGGAAATCGACGGCAACGCTGCCGCGGCCATGCAGGAATTCCTCAACTACATGGCGGCCAGCCCGGTGCTGGAGTGGATCGGCCATTTCACCGATGAAACGCTGGCCAGCGGCTCGGCCAAACTGGCGCTGAAGCTGCAGCTGCCGCTGAACCATCTGCATGACGCGAAAGTGCAGGGCGTGCTGCAACTGGGCGGCAACGACGTCGTGCTGTGGCACGACATGCCGCCGGTGCTGGGGGCGACCGGCAAGATTGAATTCAACGAGAAGGGCGTCAACCTGAACGGCCTGGCGGGCAGTTTCATCGGCGGGCCGGTGGCCATCTCCGGCGGCAGCCAGCGCGACGGCAGCATCCAGGTGCGCCTGGGCGGCGCCGTCACCGCCGACGGCCTGGCCAAGACCTGGCCGTCGCCGCAGATGCAGCGCGTGGCCAGGCATTTCAGCGGCGGCGCCCGCTACACCGGGCTGGTCACGGCGCGCGACCGCCAGTATGCGGTGACGGTCGATTCCAACCTGGCCGGACTGGGCCTGGACTTCCCGGCGCCGCTGGCCAAGAACGCGGCCGACCTGCTGCCGCTGCATTTCCTGCTGAACGGCACGGCCGCCAATGAAGCCGGGCTGATGCGCGACGAGATCCGTATCGCGCTCGGTTCCGGCATCGCTGCCGCCTACCAGCGTCAGCGCCAGGGCAAGGAGGCATGGAAGCTGGTTCGCGGCGGCATCGGCGTCAACGTGCCGGCGCCGGAACCGGACAGCGGCATGATGATGCACGCCAACCTGAAGACCCTCAATGTCGACCAGTGGCTGGACCTGGGCGACGCCATCGTCGGCAAGGAGCCGGCCGCTCCGGCGGCAGGCAGCGGCGTCGACGTCGCCCAGTACGTGGTGGCCGACACCATGGCCGCGCGCGCCGGCGAACTGGTCATCGGCGAGCGCAAGCTGGACGGCGTGGTGGTCGGCGTCAGCCACCAGAAGAGCGTGTGGCAGGCCAACATCGATTCGCGCCAGGTGGCCGGCTACGTCACGTGGAACGAATCGCCGACCGGGCAGGGCGTGGGCAAGGTGACGGCGCGCCTGTCTTCGCTTATCATTCCCGAATCGCAGGCCAATGAAGTGAAGGAACTGCTGGAGAACAAGGGGACGCAGCCGACCATCCCGGCGCTGGACGTGGTGGCCGAGCGTTTCGAACTGTTCAACAAGCCGCTGGGCCGCCTGGAACTGCAGGCGAACAACGCGATGATAGCCACGGCCCGCGAATGGCGGATAGCCAAGCTGCAGCTGGCCAATGCGGACGGCGAGCTGAACGGCACGGGGCGCTGGTTCGTCAAGGACGGCCAGCACCAGACCAATCTCAATTTCGAACTGGGCATCACCAACGCCGGCAAGCTGCTGGACCGTTTCGGCTTCGTCGACACGCTGCGCAACGGCAAGGGCAAGCTGAGCGGCGACATCGCCTGGAAGGGCCTGCCCTACGCGCTGGACATCCCCAGCCTGTCCGGCCAGATCAGCATGAACGTGGAGAAGGGCCAGTTCCTGAAACAGGATCCGGGCGCGGCCAAGCTGCTCGGCGTGCTCAGCCTGCAAGCGCTGCCGCGCATGCTCAAGCTGGACTTCCACGACGTGTTTTCGGACGGCCTGGCCTTCGACGGCATCAGTGCCAACGCGGCCATCAACCGCGGCATCGTGAAGACCGACAACTTGAAAATGCACGGCGTCGCCGCTACTGTACTGATGGACGGCACCGCCGACATCGCCAACGAAACGGCCAACCTGCACGTGGTGGTGATGCCCGAAGTGAATTTCGGCACGGCGCCGCTGGTGTACGCGCTGGCCGTCAATCCGGTCATCGGCCTGGGCAGCTACCTGGCCCAGCTGTTCCTGGCGCAGCCGATGATGCGGGCGCTGACCTATGAAATGCAAGTGACGGGGCCGTGGAAGGCGCCCGTCATCACCAAGCTCGATGCGGCCCGGCTGGAGGCCTTGAAAGGGAAGACACCATGAACACCGTGGCAGCGATACAGATGATTTCCTCGCCCTCCGTGGGCGAAAACCTGGCCACCGCGCGGCGCCTGATCGCGCAAGCGGCCGACACCGGCGCCAAGCTGGTGGTGTTGCCCGAGTATTGGGCCATCATGGGCCTGAGCGACAGCGACAAGGTGGCCGTGGCCGAGCCGCTGGGCCACGGACCCATCCAGGACTTCATGAGCGAGATGGCGCGCCACCACAGCATCTGGCTGATGGGCGGCACCCTGCCCCTGGCCTCCAGCGACCCGGCCAAGGTCGTCAACACCACCTTGGTGTACGACGGCGAGGGCCGCCACGTCGGGCGCTACGACAAGATCCACCTGTTCGGCTTCACCAAGGGCACCGAATCCTACGACGAGGCGCGCACCATCGTGCCGGGCCGCGACGTCGGCGTGGCCGAGACGCCGGTCGGCAAGGTCGGCATGGCCATCTGCTACGACCTGCGTTTCCCCGAACTGTTCCGCGCCATGGGGCCGGTCGCGCTGATCGTCGTGCCGGCCGCGTTCACCTACACCACCGGCCAGGCGCACTGGGAAATCCTGCTGCGCGCGCGCGCCATCGAAAACCAGTGCTATGTGCTGGCGGCGGCGCAGGGCGGCACCCACCAGAACGGCCGCCGCACCTGGGGCCACAGCATGCTGGTCGACCCCTGGGGCGCGGTGAAAACCGTGCTGGCCGAAGGCGAGGGCGTGGTCCACGGCGAGATCGACACGATGTTCATGGACAGCGTGCGCGAGAGTTTGCCGGCGCTGAAACACCGCACCATGTAGTGTCGCCCCGCCGCATGGCGGATTACGCGCTAGGGACTCGGCGTTTCCCGCTAATCCGCCCTACAATGGCAACATATCCAATAAGGTAACCAATCATGACTCCATTCGAACCCAATCTGTCCACCCTGGCCGTCGCGCGCGACTTGCTGTTGACGCCGTTCGGCCTGGACGAGGGCAAGCTGCTGAAAACGCTGGGCAGCATGTTCACCCACAAAGTCGATTACGCCGACCTGTACTTCCAGTTCACCAAGAACGAGGGCTGGAGCCTGGAGGAAGGCATCGTCAAGACCGGCAGCTTCTCGATCGACCAGGGAGTGGGCGTGCGCGCCATATCCGGCGACAAGACCGCCTTCGCCTATTCGGACGACATTTCCGAACGCGCGCTGATGGAAGCGGCGGCGGCGACCCGCACCATCGGCCGCGCCGGCGCCGGCAAGATCAAGGTGGCCAGCGGCATGACCCAGGTGGGCGGCCGCTCGCTGTACCTGCCGCATGATCCGCTGACCTCGCTCGACGCGACGGCCAAGGTGAAACTGCTGGAGCGCCTGGAGAAGATGGCGCGCGCCAAGGACAGCCGCGTGGTGCAGGTGATGGCCGGCCTGGCCGGTGAATACGACGTGGTGCTGGTGGTGCGCAGCGACGGCGTGCTGGCGGCCGACATCCGTCCGCTGGTGCGCGTGTCGCTGACGGTGATCGCCGAACAGGACGGCCGCCGCGAGATGGGCTCGTCCGGCGGCGGCGGCCGCTACGACTATGGCTACTTCAGCGACGAGCTGCTCGAGCAGTACGCCGAGGAAGCCGTCAAGTCGGCGGTGGTCAACCTGGACGCGCGGCCGGCGCCGGCCGGCCCGATGACCGTGGTGCTGGGACCGGGCTGGCCCGGCATCCTGCTGCACGAGGCGATCGGCCACGGCCTGGAGGGCGATTTCAACCGCAAGGGTTCGTCGACGTTCTCCGGCCGCATCGGCGAGCGCGTGGCGGCCAAGGGCGTCACCGTGGTCGACGACGGCACGCTGGCGGACCGCCGCGGCTCGCTCAACATCGACGACGAGGGCAACCCGACCCAGTGCACCACCCTGATCGAGGACGGCATTCTGAAAGGCTACATTCAGGACACCATGAATGCGCGCCTGATGAAGATGCCGGTGACCGGCAACGCGCGCCGCGAATCGTTCGCCCACCTGCCGATGCCGCGCATGACCAATACCTATATGCTGGGCGGCGACAAGGACCCCGGCGAGATCCTGGCCTCGGTCAAGAACGGCCTGTACGCGGTCAATTTCGGCGGCGGCCAGGTCGACATCACCAACGGCAAGTTCGTGTTCTCGGCCAGCGAAGCCTATATGATCGAAAACGGCAAGATCACCTATCCGGTCAAGGGCGCGACGCTGATCGGCAACGGTCCGGACGTGCTGAACCGCGTGTCGATGATAGGCAACGACATGAAGCTCGATTCGGGCGTGGGCGTGTGCGGCAAGGAAGGGCAGAGCGTGCCGGTCGGCGTCGGCCAGCCGACCCTGCGCCTCGACGGCGTGACCGTCGGCGGCACGGCGTAAAGTTGGCTTGTCGTCCCCGCGCAGGCGGGGATCCATGCTGCGCGGGCCAAGCCGGCGCAGCATGCAGTGTATGGATTCCCGCGTGCGCGGGAATGACACCGGTCGTCAGAATTTGTAGCGCATTCCGACGTTGAAGTAGCGTCCCAGCGCGCCGCTGTAGTCCAGCGGGTTATAGGACACCGCGCCATAGGTCAGCGGGTCGAGCGGCGCGACCTTGTCGAACAGGTTCTGGATCGACGCCGTCACTTCCATTTTCGGGCTCACCGTCCAGCGCGCCGTCAGGTCCGTCGTCGTGAACGAGGAGATCTTGCAGCCCGTCGGCGCATCGTTGCCGTTGGCGAAGTGGGTGGCGCAGCCCTCCGGATCGTTCTTGAACGCCGTGTTGTCCAGCTTGCCCCGATAGTTCACCGAGGCCGTCACGCGGAAGGCCTCGCGTTCCCAGGTCGCCCCCAGGTTGACCCTGTCGTCCGGCGTGCCGATGCAGTTGGTCACGTCGCAGTTGCCGTGGGTGCCGGCGAAGTCGCGCTGCGTGCCGTCGGTCTCCGTGCGCAGCCATTTGAACAAATGCGTCCATTTGGCGTCCGCCTGCAGGCTGCCCCAGCCGCCCAGCGAGAAGGTCTTGCGCACGTCCAGGTCGGCGCCGCGCACCTTGGTCGAGGCCGAATTGACGTAGCGCGCCAGCACCGCCGTGATGGCGCCGGGGTCGCCGGCCACGGTCGCGGTGGAGGGGTCGCGCGAGACCTGGCCGGCCGCGATGGCGGCGTCGACCTGCTCCTGGTTGATCTCGTTCTTGCGCTTGATCTGCCAGAAGTCCAGCGACATGCTGGTGCGCGGCAGCGGATCCCACACCAGGCCGGCGCTGTAGCTCTTCGAGCGTTCCGGCGACAGTGCCTGGTTGGGCGAGGTGATGACGGCGATCGAGGCCGGGTTGCAGGCCATCTGCACGCCCAAGGCGCAGCGCGCCGGGTCGGCGGCGGTGGAGAACGCTGCCAAGCCGCCCACGCCGTTCTCGGCCGGGCTGGGGGCGCGGAAGCCGCGCGCGAAGGTGCTGCGCAGCGCGAAGGTGTTGGTCGGCGTCCATTTTAGGCCGGCTTTGGGCGTGTAGGAATTGCCCACGTCGGAGAAATGGTCCCAGCGCACGGCGGCCGAGGCCTCCAGCGTCTTCAGCACCGGCGCCAGCACTTCGGCGTAGACCGCGCTGGCGCGCCGCTTGCCCTGGTAGGCCGAGTAGCCCAGGCCGATGATGTTGCCGGTCTCGGTGCCCTGGGTCGGTTGCAGCATGGTCGACTCGTGGCGGTACTCGGCGCCCAGCGCCACGCCGATGGCGCCGCCGGCCAGCTTGCCGAACTCGCGGCTACCCTTGATGTCGACCTGGCTGATGCGGGTTTCGGCGTCGTTGGAAATGGTCGGCGACAGCGCGCCGTACAGCGCGGCCGAGTTCAGGCCGGCGTTCTCGCCGATGCGCCAGACGCTGCCGGCCGGCAGCGCGGCGTAGGCGGGGCTGCCGGCGCGCGCGGCGGCGACGTTGGCCGCGCTCGGGTCGAGCAGGGCGAAGGCCACGTTGCGCTGCAAATAACCGGTGCGCGAATTGCTGACCTGGTTCTCCGAGAACAGGTAGCCCACGTCCATATCCCATTGCATCCAGCTGCCCTTGACGCCGGCCACGAAGCGCGTGAAATCCGAGCCCACATGGCTGATGCGCGGGCCGACATCGGCGGCCAGGTAGCGCAGCCGCGCGGCGCTGCCGAAGTAGGGGTTGTCCGGATGCGTTTCGCCCAGCCGCACGGCGGCGTTGCTGACCGGGCCGCCGGGGTAGCCGACCGAGGCGCTGACGGTGGACGGGGTGGTGCTGGCGGTGGAATTGCTGTGGTAGAAGTTCAGCTCGCTGTACGCCAGCAGCTCGGGGGTGAGCTGGTAGCTCAGGCGCGCAAACACGTTGGCGGTCTCCTGCTCCGGCTGGATTTCGCTGTACTGCTGCTGGGCGTCGATCAGGCAGCCGCCGCCGGGGTCGCCCTGCGGGTGCTGGGTGAAGTTGGCGCAGTTGGCGCCGGGGAAGAATCGGGTAAAGCCCACGCCGGCCGGGTTGCCGCGGCTGAAATACCGCAGGTAGTCGGGGGACTCCGTGTTCGTGTCCGGATTGCGCACGTTGCCGTTGACCGAGCTGCCGGCCGCGTTGGGGCCGGTGATGGCGCCGGTGCCGCCCAGCGTTTCCTGGGCCGAGAAGCCGTAGTCGCGCAGGTCGACGCGGCCGATGTAGCGGCGGTCGCTGCGCGAGCTGTAGGGGATGGCGCCCTTGCGGCCGTACTCGAAGCTGCCCATGAAGTTGTAGCGGTCGCTGTCGAGGTTGCCGATCCCGTGCGAGATGGCGATGCGGGTGTCGTGGCCGTCGTGGTCGCCCGACATGCCCTGGCTGGCGCGCACCGTCGTGCCCTGGAAGTCGCGCCGCAGGATCACGTTGACCACGCCGGCGATGGCGTCCGAGCCGTAGATGGCGGAGGCGCCGTCCTTCAGGATCTCCACCCGTTCGACGGCCTCGGCCGGGATGACGTTCAGGTCGGCGAACACTTTCTGGCCATCGTCGGCCAAGCCGTACGGCGCGACGCGGCGGCCGTTGATCAGCACCAGCGTGGAGGCCGCGCCCAGGCCGCGCAGCGAGATGCCGGACGCGCCGGAGGCGAAACCGCCGCCAAAGGTCATCGGCACCGAGCCCTGGTTGTCGACCGCCAGCGTCTGCATCAGTTCGGCCACCGTGGTCTTGCCGGATTTTTCAATGTCGGCGCGGTTCAGCGTCTGCACCGGGGAGGCCGTCTCGGCCTGCGCGCGGCGGATGTTGGAACCGGTGATCTCGACCCGCTGGATAGGTTGGGCCGTATCCGTGGTCTGGGCCTGCGCTTGCGATAGCAGGCCCAGCAGACCAGGAAGTATCAATTTTTTCATCGTGTAACTCCAATCAGTAGTCGAACATGCAGTCTTGCCGCCTTTTCATGAAGAGATGCTGATCTGGATCAAGGACAGGCAGGGATGCCGCCCCATTGTGGTGCGCGCGCCACGCGCGGGCATGACGAGGCCACTTGACAAAACTACTTGCCAAAGCTTGCGACTTGTTGCTATAGTCGTTGCAACCTTTTAGGATTTCATCCATGCAGCGCTTCTTCTTTACCGGCCATTTTTACTTTAGCAATTCCAACCCAAAGGCGGTGGAGTAGCGGCCGGTTCACGTAGCAGCAAAACGAGATCCCAGCAGACCCAGACAAACCGCCAACGATGGCGGTTTTTTTTTAGCCCAAGATTTTAATCAGCCTTAGACTCCAGGAGAAAACATGCAACGCACCGACGACCTGCGCATCCGCGAAATGAAGGAACTGGTCCCACCCTCGCACCTGATCCGCGAGTTCGCCGTCAGCGAAGCGGCCAGCACCACCGCCGCCAACGCGCGCCTGGCGCTGCACCGCATCCTGCACGGCCAGGACGACCGTTTGATGGTGGTGATCGGCCCGTGCTCGATCCACGATCCCAAGGCGGCCATGGAATACGCGCGCCGGCTGGCGCCCCTGCGCGACAAGCTGGGCGCGGACCTGGAAATCGTCATGCGGGTGTACTTCGAGAAGCCGCGCACCACGGTGGGCTGGAAGGGCATGATCAACGACCCCTATATGGACAACAGCTTCCGCATCAACGACGGCCTGCGCATGGCGCGCGAGCTGTTGCGCGACATCAACGAGTTGGGCTTGCCGGCCGGCACCGAATACCTGGACGTGATCAGCCCGCAGTACATCGCCGACCTGATCAGCTGGGGCGCAATCGGCGCCCGCACCACCGAGTCCCAGGTGCACCGCGAGCTGGCCTCCGGCCTGTCGTGCCCGGTGGGCTTCAAGAACGGCACCGACGGCAACGTCAAGATCGCCGTGGAGGCCATCAAGGCCGCCTCGCAGCCGCACCACTTCCTGTCGGTGACCAAGGGCGGCCACTCGGCCATTGTGTCGACCAACGGCAACGAGGACTGCCACATCATCCTGCGCGGCGGCAAGGCGCCGAACTACGACGCGGCCAGCGTGGAAGAGGCCTGCAAGGCCATCGCCTGCCAAGGCCTGGCGGCGCGCCTGATGATCGACGCTTCGCACGCCAACAGCTCGAAAAAGCCGGAGAACCAGATCCCGGTGTGCGCCGACATCGCGGCCCAGGTGGCGGGCGGCGACCAGCGCATCGTCGGCGTGATGGTCGAGTCGCACCTGGTGGCGGGGCGCCAGGACCTGGTGCCGGGCAAGGAGCTGACTTACGGCCAGTCCATCACCGACGGCTGCATCGACTGGGACAGCAGCCTGCAAGTGCTCGAAGGCCTGGCCGCCGCCGTGCGCCAGCGCCGCCTGCGCAGCGACGACTAATATATAGAGGGACGTAAAAAACCCCGCCGTATCGCTACGGCGGGGTTTTTTGTTGCCTGCTCCAAGTCGATTAATACTTGTAGTTGGCGCTCACGTAGAAGGTACGGCCCACGGAGCTGGCGTAGCGCGGATCATAGCCCAGCTGGTGCGAACCGGTGTTACGCAGGGACAGCGGCGGATCGCGGTCGGCCAGGTTGGTCACGCCCAGGGTCAGCTCCAGGTTCTTCAGGACGCGGTACTGGGTCTGGAAGTCCAGGGTGACATAGCTAGGCACGTCCAGTTGCACGTCCACGCAATCCTGCGCAGCGTCGTTGGTGTTGACCGCACAGTTGTCGATGTCGTGGTGCTTGTCCTTGTAACCGTTGCGGTAGTTCGCGGTCAGGGTGCTGGTCGAGCGGCCCAGTTCATAGGTGGCGGACGCTTTCACCACGTTGCGGAACTGTACCTTGTCGTCGCTGCCGAACTGGTCCAGGCTGGTTTCCCACTGGTCATCCGTACCCGGGGTGGTGTAGCGCGACTTCAACATATGCGTACCGGCCAGGCGGGCGGTCAGCTTGCCGTCCCAAACTCTCTGCTTGAACAGCAGGTCGTAGTCGATACCCTGGTTTTCCTGACGGCCGATGTTGATCGGAGCCAGGATGATGGCCAGGGTCCGCTTGTTGGTCGATGCCTTGAACTTGGTGGTGTACAGGTCGATGTACTTGTTCGGATCGGCGGCGATCAGCGCTTCGCTGACGCTGGTGACGGCGTTGCGGATTTCCACGTTCCAGTAGTCGAACTTGGCGCTGAAGGCTGCGTTCGGCTCGAATACAAAGCCTGCCGACCACTGCTTGGACTTCTCAGGCACCAAGGCTGGGTTGCCGCCCTGGAACACTTCCAGCTGGTTGCGGCCGTCGCAGTACTGGGCCAGCGGGTGGCTGGCCAAGCCGTTGGCTGCGCTCAGCGGGCAGTTGTAGGTGCCGCCGGTGACGCCGAAGTCGGTCTGTGGCTGGCCGATATCCTTCATCGACGCTGCCTTGAAGCCTGTGCCGTAGGCGGCGCGGAACACCAATTCCTTGGTCGGCTGGTAACGGGTGCTGACCTTGTAAGTGGTCGCCGACTGGTCTTCGCCGATCGATTTGGCGTTCAGGCCGTCGCTGATCTTGGTCACGCGGTCATAGCGCGCCGAACCGGTCACTTCCAGCTCCTTGATCACAGGCAGCACCAGCTCGGCGAATGCGCCGCCGTTCTTGCGCGAGAAGTCGAAGGCTGGCTGGTCGTCGTCGAACAGGATTTCGGAGTGGCTCACGGCGGGGTTGCCGCTCTGGGTGTAGGTGGTCTTGCGGAAGTCCGCGCCCACGCCCAGCTGTGCCTTGCCGGCAGGCATGGAGAACAGCTCGCGCGTGCCGCGCACATCGAAGCCCTTCATTTCGATTTCGGTGTTGCTGTAGTTGCCGGTGTAGCCGGTGCCGTTCAGCGCGGTCTTCATCGCTTCAGGCATCTCGCCCAGCGCGTACGGGAACGGATCGATGGTGCCGGCGGTCAGCGCCGCGTTGAATTTGTCGGCCAGCGGGAAGCCGCCGACATAGTTGGTAGGCGCCTTGTTGCGCGAGAAGGTCAGGGCCGAGTTCAGGTCCCAGCCTGCGGCTACACCTTCAACGCCGGCGACCACGTTGGTGGTCTTGCTGGCGTAGTCGTAGGCGCGGCCGCCCATGTCCTGCAGGCGGTATTTCACGGTGGCCGAGGTCATCGTGTTCAGCTGCTGCGCGGTCAGGTAGGGCTGGACGTACTTGGTGAACAACGGCGAGCTCTTGGCCAGCGAGAATTCAGCCGGGTACGGCGCGATGGTGGCGTAGATGTGGGCGTCGTTCAGCGTCACTTCGCTGAAGGCGGTAAAGCCCGATTGGCCCAGTTTCAGCTTGCCTGCGGCGTAGAAGCTGTCGCGCTTGATTTCCGGGGAGATTTCCACCGAGGAGGTGTAGTCGAAGTAGCACTGACCATCGCCCAGGTCGACATGTTTCGGCGGGCACTTGCCATTGATCTTCAGGTAAGGGTTGACGCTGACGGTCTTGTTGGCGCCGGCTGCGTTCACGTAGCCCACGGTGACGTTAGGCGGGATCGAACGGGAAGAACCGTTGAAGAACTGCAGGGGTGTGCCGGTCTTCGGGTCGTTGAAATTGATGATGCCGGTCGACGCGAAGGGACGCTGGGCGGCGGTCATGCGCTCCTGCTCCTGGTGGCTGCCCGACAGGAACAGCGACCAGCCGTCGTTTTCCACGTCGCCCCAGCCCTTGGAGACGCTAACCGACTTGTCTTTGGCGCCCGGATGCTGCGGCTTGCTGTACTTGGCGTCTATCGTCAGTGGCGACGCGCCTTTTTTCAGGATAAAGTTCAGTACGCCGGCGATCGCGTCGGCGCCGTACAGGGCGGAGGCGCCGTCGGTCAGCACATCGATGCGCTCGATAGCTGCCAGCGGGATTGAATTAATGTCGATGGTGGTGCCGGAGGTGGCGGGCGCGATGCGGCGGCCGTTGACCAGCACCAGGGTGTAGGCTTCGCCCACGCCGTGGATCGATGCGGTGGTGATGCCGCCGCCGCCGCCGCCGACCGAGTCGGCCGCCACGGTGAAGCCTTGCATCACAGGCAGTTGCTGCACAAAGTCGGTGACCGAGGTCACGCCTGCGCGCTGGATGTCTTTCTGGCTAAACGACTGCACCGGCAGCGATGCTTCGGCGGCGATGCGCTTGATACTCGAGCCGGTAATTTCGACGCGCTGAATCGATTCTGGCGCTGCTTGTTGCGCGTACGCCGCTTGCATGCCGACGGCGACGCCGGCGGCGCAGATCAGGCGTACGGAGCGGGACAAGATTGTTTCCTTCATCATTTAACTACTCCCAGTATGTGATGCGTAAATAACGGCTTCTTGGGCCGGTTGAAAGATGTTAAATCTCTTCGGTGATACAAACGTGCCATTGGATAGATAGCCATGCTTGCTCATATGCTCATGTAATCACCCGGGGAAAGGGGTGTCAACGTAGAAATTTTGCCTCTGTAAGCTGGCGAGCTGAAGTAAGGGAAACGCGCAGGCCGATCCAGTTCTGAGCCTTGTAGGCAAGTCGTAGCCAAAATCAGTGAAGATCGCGGAACTAGCGAACATCTTTGACCATTTGGCAAAACGAGTTGACTAATATGCAAGTGCTGGTGGCGGCATTCGGTCCCTGCTTAGTAGGCGGCAACTAGAGGGCTCGATTGTCCCTTTTTTGCTACAAAACGATGCGCGTTGCTACCTATTGCTACAGCTGGCGACGGGTGGTGTGAGGTGGCGGCCGAGTAAATAGACCCGCCGCCGGATCGCCCGGACGGCGGATTTTGATACTGCTTACCAGTTCACTTGGGTGTCAGCCCCGCTCAGAAGGTATAGCTGCCGCGCAGGTAGAGCGCACGGCCGACCGCGTCGGTGTAGCGCGGATCGTAACCCTTCTGGAACAGCGTGCCCTGGTTGGAGAACGGCGGTTCCTTGTCCAGCAGGTTCTTCACGCCGCCGGTCAGCGTCAAGCCCTTGATGCCGGTGTAAGTGGCCGACAGGTTCCACAGGCTATAGGACGGCACTTCGTTCAGGAACTGGGCAGGGATGTCCAGGTTCTGGTCGGTGTAGCCGGTCTTGAAGGACTGCGCCAAGGTTGCAGCCCAAGCGCCTTGACGCCAGTTCAGCACGGCATTGTGTTTCCAGCGGAAGACCGGGTTGTTGGCGGCGTAGCGGCCCACGTTCTGGGTGTACGGGCCGTCGCGCTCGTCCTGGTACTCATACTTGTGGACATAGGTGCCGTCCAGCGTGAAGGTGATGCTGCCGTAGGCGGTGGAGCCGGAACGCAGCGTCAGGCTGACGTCGACGCCGTCGGTGTTGACCTTGCCCAGGTTTTCCTTCGGATCCGAGATCGCGAACGGCGAGCCGTCCGGATTGCGCAGGAAGCGGTCCTTGTACTTGGCGTAGTTGCCGTAGATGGCTTCTTCCGGCAGGTAGTTGATCTTGTCCTTGAGCTTGATGTTCCAGTAATCCATCGCCAGCGTGGCTTGCGGAATCGGCTCGATGACGATGCCGGCCGAGAAGGTCTTCGACTTCTCCGGGCTCAGGTTAGCATTGCCGCTCTGCAGTTTGAACTGTTGCAGGTCGCAGTCGCGCAGTGGATTGGCGATCGGGTTGCTCGAAATCACGCCGCCCGGGCACAGGATGGGATCGTTGTAAGAATTGTTGGTGTCGTTCTTCGACGCCGGCGCGTTCTTCTCAAACAGCGTCGGGGCGCGGAAACCGGTCGAGGCCGAGCCGCGCAGCAGCACTTCCTTGGTCGGCTGGTAGCGCACGCCCAGTTTCGGGTTGGTGGTGTTGCCGGCGTCGCTGTAATCATCGAAGCGGGTGGCGAAGTTGACTTCCAGGTCTTTCAGCAGCGGCATGTTCAGCTCGCCGAAGATGGCCTTGACGGTGCGCGAACCGGCGGTCGACTGCGAGCCCGACAGACCCGAGCTGGCGGCTTGGCCGGCGATGTCGCGGTTGACGAAGAAGTCGGCTTCTTCGCGGCGCAGTTCGCCGCCGACCGCCACTGCCATTTTGCCGCCGGCCAATTCCATCAGGTCGCGGCTGGCTTTGGCGTCGATGCCGGTGTTGCGGGTTTTGCCGGTCTGTACCTTGCCGCGCAGGGCGACGCTGTCCAGGTAGGCTTTGCCGGTCGCGTCCTGCTTGCCAAAGGGGTTCAGGATGCCGTTGAAGACGCCGGCGGCGAACGATTCGTCGCGCACATAGCCGCCGGTGAACCATTCGGAGGAGCGGCTCTCGGACAGCGTGAACGCGGTCTTGTAGTCCCAGCCGCCGGCCAGGCCTTCGGCGCCGATGCTGAGGCGGTCGGACGCGCCCAGGGAGTTGATCTCGCGCTGGCCCGCTTCCGTCGGACGCCAGTTGACCGACAATGGCTGGCCGGACAGGCCGGCTTGCGCCGGCACGCCGCCGCCGGGGTTGCCCGGGTAATATTTGCTGCTCTTCGGCAGGATCAGGCCGGTCTGCGGCGGCGGCGCCGTGTGCGACAGCACGTCGTTCTCGGCGTGCAGGTACTCGATATTGGCCTGGTGGTCGTTATTGATCTTGAAGCTGGCCTTGCCGAAGAAAGCCATTTGCTTTTGCGCTGGCAGGTCGTCGATCAGGCGGGTGTAATCCTGGCGGCAGGTGCCGTTGCTGGCGCGCGGCACCGAGAAGGGCTGGTCGCAGCCGGTGGCGAAGCCGGGGTTGCCGGTCTTGTTCGAGCCCGGATCGAAATAGTTACCCGGGTAGGTAGTGCCCGAGGTCAGGTTCAGGCCGCGCTCGGGAATCACGCCGGTCTTCGAGAACTCGCGCTGCTGCGAAGTCAGGATGTCGAGCTTGTGGTAGTCGAACACGCCGAAGAAGTTGTAGCCGTCCTTGTCCAGGTCGCCGAAGCCACTGGAGATGTTGACGCGCTTTTCATCGGCGCCGGCAGCGCGCGGCAGCAGCACTTCGGCGGTGACCGTGGTCGCTTGCACCGAGCGCTTGGTGATGAAGTTGATCACGCCGCCGATGGCGTCGGTGCCGTAGATGGCCGAGGCGCCGTCGCGCAGCACTTCGACGCGCTCCAGCGCGGAGACCGGGATGATGTTCAGGTCGACGCTGGCGCCGTCGTACGGGTGGTTGGCAATGCGGCGGCCGTTCAGCAGCACCAGGGTCTTGTCGCTGCCCAGACCGCGCAGGTCGGCGCTGGACTGGCCGCCGGTCGGCAGGCCGGAGCTGTTGCCGCCGACCACATTGCCGGAGCTGAAGCTGGAGCTGTTCGACGGAATGCGGTCCAGCACTTCCTGGGCCGTGGTCAAGCCTTGCTTGACGAAGTCTTCTGCTTTGAAGACGGTCAGCGGATTGGCCGTTTCCGATACCAGGCGCTTGATCGAGGAACCGGTCACTTCGACCCGTTGCATTGCCGGTTCCGACGCTTGGGCGAAGGCGGTTTGCGCCGCCAGGCCGAGACCGATTGCGCAGACGAGGCGCACCGAGCGTGCGATTGCTGTTTCTTTCATCATTGCCAAACTCCCAAAAGATTATCAACTAATGTCATGGGCCTGATGCCGGATAGGCAGGGCCCTGCTTGTGGCAATTCCTTGAAGAAATGTTTGATCTTCAAGAGTGCCATGTAACCATCAGGCGGTTAGCATGTCAATATTGAAATGTTGAATGTGCGGATAATACAACGCACGGCTTATGCGGTCTTTCGCAAAAGCTTATTTTGTGCAGATGGCGGAGAAGAGTGGAGGATTGCTCATCAAGCTTGCGTGCAGATGCTGTGAAATTGCCGTTATTTGCTGCTTAATAGCATTTTTTGGAGCGCAAGCGCGGCCTGAAATTGGCTCAGCCGCTGGCGTAGATTTGTCGGTGCCGAGGCAGTGGCGGTGATAGTGTCGAGCACGCCGACTTTTGCCGTCGCCAGAGTCTTGGTCAACAAGTTGTATAGTCTTGTTGTTGGAGATGCGCGACGAAAAAGAGGGCGGTGCTCGCGCACCGCCCCCTCAAGGCATTCTATCTAACAGCTAGGCGATCAGAAGAATTTGTAGTTCACGCCCACTTTGACGTAGCGGCCGATGGCGCCGGAAGCATCCATCGGGTTGTAGCTCAGGCCGCCGTAGGTCAGCGGATCCAGGGGCGCGATCTTGTCCAGCACGTTGTTCATTGACGCGAACAAGGTCAGCTGCTTGCTGAAGTTGTAGCGGGTCGACAGGTCCAGCGTGGTGAAGGAGGCGATTTCGCAGTTGGTGGTGCCTGGCTGGCCGTTGGCCAGGTTGGCGGCGCAAGCCTTGCCTTCGAACAGAATATTCTTCATCTTGGCGCGATAGTTCACGATGCCGTTGAAGTTCCAGTCGCCCAGATCCCAGCTGCCGGTCAGGTTGATCTTGTCCTTAGGCGTGCCGGCGCAGTTCGAGGTGTCGCAGTTGCCGTGGGTGCCAGCGAACTGGTACACGGTGGTGGCGGACTCGTGGCGCTTCCACGATGCAACGTGGGTCCAGGTCAGGCCCAAGGTGGCCTTGCCCCAAGTGCCCATGCGCAGGCGCTGCTTGATATCCAGGTCCACGCCGCTGATTTCGGTGAAGCTCGAATTGCGGTATGGCGCCTGGGTCAGCACCAGGGTGCCCGAGTTAGGGATGACTACGCCGTTCTGGATCAGGTTGTTGTCGTTGCGTACGGCGGTCGGGAGGGCGGCCGCTTCGTTGTACGGCAGCGGGTTGATCTCGTCCGAACGCTTGATTTTCCAGGCATCCAGCGTGACGCCGGTGTCGGCCAGCACATCCCATACTACGCCCAGGGTGTAGCCCTTGGAGGTTTCTGGACGCAGATTGGCATCGCCCACTTTTACGGCAGCAACGCCGATGCCGCAGTCGGTGGTGGTGGCGCCGCCCGGTGCAGGCGTCTTGCCGTTCGGGCAACGGATCGGATCGGCCACGGTGGATGTTCCGGTCGATTGCGACGACGAGCTGCCTTCAGCCGCGCCTGGGGCACGGAAACCTTCGGTGTAGGTACCGCGCAGCGCGAACGACTTCAGCGGAGTCCACTTGGCGCCGACTTTTGGCGTGGTCGACTTGAAGTTGTCGTATTTGTCGTAACGCACGGCGGCGCTCAACTCGACGTTCTTGATCACCGGCGCCAGGATTTCGGCGTAGATCGCCGATACCTTGGTGTCGCCAAAGGCGGCAACGTAGCTGGCGTTGATCGAACCGTCGGAGGTGCCCGTCAGCGACGGGTTGGACAGTTTTTCCTGGCGGTGCTCGGCGCCGATCGCGATGCCGGCGTTGCCGCCTGGGAGGGCGAACAGTTCACGCGTGGCCTTGAAGTCGATCACGTCCAGCTTGGTGGTCGAATCCGAAGTGGCGTTGGTCACCATAGCGGCGTACAGCGAAGCCGGGTTCTTGTTCGCCTGCGCGCCGATGTAGTAGGGGAAGAACGGCGATTTCGGATCGCCCAGCGCCGCTACCAGCACCTTCATGTTCAGCATATTGCTGTAGTCCAGGTGCAGCTTGGACTCGGAGTGGGTGTAGCCGGTATCGTAATCCCAGCCCATGGCCGAACCCTTGACGCCGACCACGAAGCGTGAGAACTCGTTGTTGGCGGTACGGGTGCTTGGGCCGACGTCGAAAGCGGCATAGCGGATGCGGGTCGCGGCGCCGAACGGGTTCTGCGGGTGGCTGGCGGCCATCAGGTTCCGGTTGCCGAAATTGATGAAGCCTTGCGGGTTGGCCGCGTTGCGCGGGAATGCCACGGTCGGGGTGACGCTAGGCGGGATGATCGTGAACGCGGTGTCGCGCTTGGAGTAGCCCGCTTCCACATACGCTTGCATGTTGTCGTTCACCTGCCAGGTGCCGCGCGAGTACAGGTTGATCGATTCGATCTCAGGCTGCATGTCGCGGAACTGGTCGTGATGGTACAGGCAGCCGCCATTGGCGCCGGTCTGGTTGGTGGTCGCGCTGAGTGCCGCGCAGCCAGGCAGGCCGATGTAAGGAGGATTCTCGGCCTTCAGCGGGTCAGGGTCACGGATCGCGCCTGCCGGGCCTGGGCTGGCGTTGTTCGGGCCTGCGATGTAACCGCCCGCGAACTGGGTGCCGATCGGGAAGCCATACGGACGCAGGTCGCCATGGCCGATGTGGCCGCGGTCGGCGCGGTCGCTGTTTTTCAGCTTGTCCGACTGCATGTATTCCGCGTTCAGCACGAAGTTGTACTTGTCGGTGTCCAGGTTGCCCTTGCCGAACGAGACCGAAGCCTTGTTCTGCTTGGCATCGCTGTAGCGCGAGGTGCCGGTGTCGGCTTTGACTTGCAAGCCTTCGAAGTCCTTGCGCAGGATGATGTTGACCACGCCGGCGATAGCGTCGGCGCCATAGGTCGACGAAGCGCCGTCCTTCAGGATCTCGATGCGCTCGACGATTTGCATCGGCACGGTGGACAGGTCGGTGAAGCTCTTCTGGCCGTCGTCGGCACGGGCGAAAGGCGCCATGCGGCGGCCGTTCAGCAGTACCAGGGTGGAGGTGGCGCCCAGGCCGCGCAGCGAGATGGCGGTGGAGCCGGCGGCGAAGCCGTTGCCGAAGCCGGTAGGCAGGGAGCCAGCGCCGTCCACGGTCAGGGTCTGCAGGTATTCTGCCACGGTCGCTTTGCCCGACTTCAGCAGCTCTTCGCGGCCGATCAACTGGATAGGCGATGCGGTTTCGGCGGTTGCGCGCTTAATGCTCGAACCGGTAATTTCCACGCGCTGGACGTTCGCGTTGGCATCTTGTGCCATCGCCGGCGTTGCCAGCAAACCTGCTGCAACCACGCTGCCCGAGAATATCAGGCGCACGGAACGTGCCATAACTGTTTCCATCATCATGCTAAAAAACCTCCAACTAAGAATAAACAAACGAGCGACCGCGTTAGCTTTTTGTTAAAGCTATCTTTAATCAAGGTCTCTGCGCTCCAGTTGAGTAAACGTCTTTGCATTTACCCAAGTGAACGATGAGATCACTTGTGATAAGGGACTGTCAAGACGAGCGCGACAGCTGTATCACGTTTCGTACCGGTTCGAGGGCTGTATTTCTGGGCAACTTCTGACGTATCCGAACGCAAGTGCGTCCTATTGTGGCGAACTCGGCACATATCGGACCCTGCTGCCGCTGCTATAAATAATTCAGATGTTCGCGGCATATTGTTACTTTTTGGCGACACTTGGATGTAAAAAGGGCGGTGATCGCTCACCGCCCTCGGGCCCTGATTTGTCTTCAGATTACTTATTTGAAGGAATAGGTCGCGCCAACCTTGAAGTAGCGGCCGATGGCGCCGGAGGCGTCCATCGGGTTAAAGCTCATGCCGCCGTAGGTCAGCGGGTCCAGCGGTGCGATCTTGTCGAACACGTTGGCCACCGACGCGAACAGCTGCAGGTTCTTGCTGAAGTTGTAGCGGGTCGACAGGTCCATGGTGGTGAACGATGCCAGCTTGCAGTCCTGAGGGGCTGCGGTGCCGTCGGCAAACTTGGAGGCGCAGATGTCGCCTTCATATTTGATGTTCTTCATGCTGTCGCGGTAGTTCACGTTGGACGCGAAGTTCCAGGCGCCGATGTCCCACGAAGCGGACAGGGTGGCCTTGTTCTTCGGCGTGCCGGCGCAGTTCGAGGTGTCGCAGTTGCCGTGGGTGCCGGCGAACTGGTATTGCACCGTGTCGGACTCGGCGCGCAGCCAGGACGAGATGTGCGTCAGGTTCAGGCCGATGACGGCCTTGCCCCAGGCGCCCAGGCGCAAACGCTGCTTGACGTCCAGGTCGACACCGGTCACTTCGGTGAAGCTCGAGTTGCGGTAGGCGCCAGACACCACCAGCAGCGAGCCGGTGTTCGGGATCACCTGGCCGGCGGCGTTCTTCAGGTTGTTGTCGTTGCGCACTGCGGTCGGGGACTGCGCCGCTTCGGCGTAGGACACCGGGTTGATCTCGTTGCTGCGCTTGATCTTGAAGGCGTCGATGGCGATGCTGTTGCCTTCGAACGGATCCCAGACCATGCCCAGGGTGTAGCCTTTGGATTCTTCAGGCTGCAGGTTCGGGTTGCCGACCTTGATCGAGCTGACGGTGATCGAGCAGTCGGTGGCGCTGGCGCCAGCCGCCGGCGTGCCGCCCGGGCAACGGACAGGGTCGCGCACCGGGGCGCTGCCCACTGCCTGGCTCAGCACGTTCGACTCGGCCGCGCTAGGAGCGCGGAAGCCTTCGGTGTAGGTGCCGCGCACGGCGAAGTTCTTGGCCGGGGTCCATTTCGCGCCCAGTTTCGGCGTGGTCGAATTGAACTGGTCGTAATGGTCGTAACGCAGGGCCGCCGTCAGTTCCACCGACTTCAGCACCGGCAGCAGCACTTCGGCGTAGACCGCCGACACGTTGTTCTTGCCGAACGCCGCGGTGTAGCTGGAGTTGATCGAGCCGTCCGAAGTGCCGCTCAAGCTAGGGTTGCTCAGCGTCTCGCGGCGGTGTTCGCCGCCGATGGCCAGGCCCATATTGCCGCCCGGCAGGGCCCACAGCTCGCGCGTGGCCTTGAAGTCGGCGATCATCAGCTTGGTGCTGGAGTCGGACGTGGCGTTGGTCACCAGGGCCGAGTACAGCGCGGCCGGATTCTTGCCGGCCTGGGCGCCGATGTAGTACGGGAACAGCGAGGACTTCGGATCGCCCAGCGCCGACTGCAGCGTCTTCATGTTGAACAGATTGCTCCAGTCCAGGTTCAGCTTGGACTGCGAGAAGGTGAAGCCGGTTTCATAATCCCAGCCCTTGACGTTGCCCTTCAGGCCGGCCACGAAGCGGGTGAACTCGTTGGTGTTCTTGCGGGTGCTCGGGCCGACGTCGAAGGCCGAGTAGCGCACGCGCACGGGTACGCCGTACGGGTTCTGCGGGTGGCTGGCGGCCATCAGGATGGTGTTGCCGTAGTTGATCAGCTGGTTCGCGCCGCCGTTGGCGCCCGGGAACACCACGGTCGACGAGGTGGCCGACGGCGTCAGCGTAAAGGCGGTGTCGCGCTCCGAGTAGCCGGCTTCGAAGAAGGCCTGGTGGTCGGCGTTGATCTGGAAGGTGCCGCGCGAATACAGGTTGATCGATTCGATCTCCGGATTCATGGAGCGGAACTTGTCGTGATGCCACAGGCAGCCGCCGTTCGGGTCTTGCGGCGCCGAGGAGGAGAACTGGTCGCAGCCCGGCAGGGAGACGTACTGGCCGGTTTTCGGGTTCAGCAGCGCGCCGGTCGGCGATGGCGACGCGGCGCCGTTGGTGATGTAGCCGCCGGCGTACTGGGTGCCCACGCCATAGCCCCAAGGGCGGATGTCGCCGTGGCCGATCCAGGCGCGGCTGCCGCGGTCGGAAGCCTGCAGGCCGTCGGTGTGGCTGTACTCGGCGTTGAAGACGATGTTGTACTTGTCGTCGTCCAGGTTGCCCTTGCCGGCGGTCAGCGAGATCTTGTTCTGCTTGGCGTCCGAGTAGCGCGAAGCGCCGGTGTCGGCCTTGATCTGCAAGCCTTCGAAGTCCTTCTTCAGGATGATGTTGACCACGCCGGCGATGGCGTCCGCGCCGTACAGCGAGGAAGCGCCGTCCTTCAGCACTTCGATGCGCTCGACGATCTGCATCGGGATGGTCGACAGGTCGGTGAAGCTCTTCTGGCCGTCGTCGGCACGCGCGAACGGCGCCATGCGGCGGCCGTTCAGCAGCACCAGGGTGGAGGTCGCGCCCAGGCCGCGCAGCGAGATGCCGGTGGCGCCAGCGGCGAAGCCGGAGCCGAAGCCGGTCGGCAGGGAGCCGGCGCCGTCGGCCGACAGGGTCTGCAGGTACTCGGCCACGGTGGCTTTGCCCGACTTCATCATGTCGTCGCTGGTCAGGACCTGGATAGGCGACGCGGTTTCAGCGGTCGCGCGTTTGATGCTCGAGCCCGTGATTTCCACGCGCTGGACATTGGCGTCTTGTGCAAAAGCTTGCTGGCCCATCAGGCCTGCCGCTACCAGGCTGCCCGAGAAAATCAGGCGCACCGAGCGGGATAAAACCGTTTCCATCATCATTACAACAACTCCCAAGAAGATTTTCGTACGGCAGCCGCCAGTCCACGCAATAGCCGAGCTGAGCCGCATTCGGGTTCCGACGGGGCGCCGAGTTACCGAATGCGGCTCAGGCCGCTGCTTATGGACAAGTTGCATACCAACATTGTCTCCAAAAATCGCAATGTTTTCGAAGAGGGCGCATCAGAACACTGCACTATGGGAATTGTCAATGAAATACATGTAGCAATTTGCGTACAAACAACAGTATTTTTGTTTCCTGATAAGGGCTATGCTGCACTGCGTTTACCTATGAAATATCGATAATATCGCTGCTGTGCCAGTAAACATATTGCAATGCAGCATATTTTGTCCTTGCATGCCGGGCTGCGGCAAGGATGATGGTGGGGGAGCGGGTGCTCCTATAACTTGAGGGAATACCTGCATGAAGTTAGCTCACCGCTTCGGGATGTTTGCCTACGTCCTGCGCCGCCTGTGGCAGATGCTGCCCACCATGCTGGGCGTGGTGCTGCTGGTGTTTTTGCTGTTCAACTGGGTAGGCGGCGACCCGGCCTACATCCTGGCGGGCAAGATGTCCAATGCCGAGAGCATTGCCAATATCCGTAGCCAGCTCGGCGTGGACCAGCCGTACTACGTACAGCTCGGCATATTCCTGAAGCAAATCGTCACCTTCGATTTCGGCCAGAGCTGGGCCACCGGCGAGTCCGTGTCCGACATCATCGCCACGCGCCTGGGGCCGTCGCTGACGGTGCTGGTGCCGCTGACCATACTCGAAACCCTGCTCGGCATCGCACTGGCGCTGGTGGTCGCCTTCGTGCGCGGCTCGCTGCTGGACCGCGCGGTGATGATCGCCTGCACGGTCGGCATGTCGATCTCCATCCTGGTCTACATCATCGTGTTCCAGTACGGCCTGGCCTACCGGATGGGCTGGTTCCCGGTGCAGGGCTGGGGCAACGGTTTCTGGGAAAACCTGCTGCGCTACTCCACCTTGCCCATCCTGATCGGGCTGGCGGTGTCGATCGCACCCACCTTGCGCCTGTACCGCAGCTTCGTACTGGACGAGGTCAACCAGGATTATGTGCGCACGGCGCGCGCCAAAGGGCTGAGGGAGCGCCGCATCATGTGGATGCACGTGCTGCGCAACGCGGCCATTCCCATCATTACGCACGTCATGGCCAACCTGCCGGCGCTGCTGATCGGCGCCTTCCTGCTGGAGCGTTTCTTCGGCATCCCGGGCATCGGGCGGGAGGTGATCCTGGCGGTGGAACGCAGCGACTTCCCCGTCATTAAAGCCATCACCGTGTACGTGGCCGTCGCCACCATGGTGTTCAACCTGCTCACCGACCTGATGTACCAGGCGGTCGACCCACGCGTCCAATTGAAGTAAGGAAGCCGGATGCACAATACACACGCCGCGCCCGGGTTGTGGGCGCTTGCCTGGCGCCGTTTGCGCGCCGACCGCGTAGCCATGGTCTCGCTCGCCGTCGTCGGCGCCTTCATGCTGTTGCTGGCGCTGTCGGCCAGCGGCCTGATCGTTTCGGACTGGGAGGAGGAAGTCGGGGTCAATTACGCGCCGCCATCATTCATGACGGGACCAGCGACCAGTCCTGCGGGCCTCGCCGTATCTTCCGGACGCGCCATCCCGTCGCCGAATGGCGTCGGACCCGTAGGGCGGGTTGGCGCAAGCGTAACCCGCCAAGCTCCGCCGTCCGCCAACGAATTCGACCCGCTTGCCGACGACATCCGCGTCCTGCAGGCCGAGCTTGGCCACGCAAGCGGAGTCGCGCTGCGAAACGAGACTTACGGCATCGTAGACCCTTTGGCTGGCGAACTGAACGAACTCCGCGCCGACATGGCCGGCGGCGGCCCGCAAGGCGCCGCCGCACGCCGCGCCACGCTGCCGTTTGGCGCCGACAAATGGGGTCACGACGTCGTCAAGAAAACCATCAAGGGCGCGGAAACGTCCATCGTGGTCGGCCTGGCGTCGGCGCTGATCGCGGTCGGCCTGGGTACCGTGTTCGGCGCCTTCTCCGGCTTCCACGGCGGCCTGGTCGACGACTTCTTCAACTGGTTCTACAGCATCTTCACCTCCATCCCCTCCATCCTGATGATACTGACGGTAGCGGCGGTCTTGCAGCAAAAAGGCGTGAGCACCATCGTGCTCATCCTCGGCCTGACCGGCTGGACCGGCCCCTACCGCCTGATCCGCGCCGAGTACATCAAGCACAAGGCGCGCGAGTACGTGATGGCGGCGGACGCCATCGGCGCTTCCAGCTGGCGCAAGATGTTCTCGCACATCTTCCCCAACGTCAGCCACGTGGCGCTGGTGCAGATGTCCATCCTCGTGGTCGGCTTCATCAAGGCCGAGGTGATTTTGAGCTTCCTAGGCTTCGGCGTGCCGGTCGGCGTGGTCAGTTGGGGCTCGATGCTGAACGAGGCGCAGAACGAACTGATCCTCGGCAAATGGTGGCAACTGGCGGCCGCCGCCGCCGCGATGGCGCTGTTGGTCACCGCTTTTTCCCTGTTCACCGACGCGCTGCGCGACGCCCTCGACCCGAAAGTGAAGTAAATGGACCACGCCAATTTGCTTGAAGTCCGCGACCTGCGCGTCTCCTTCCGCATCGACAAGAAGACCACCTTCGAAGCCGTCAAGGGCATCAGCTTCGCCGTACCGCGCAACAGCACCGTGGCGCTGGTGGGCGAGTCCGGCAGCGGCAAATCCGTCAGCTCGCTTGCGGTGATGGGCCTGCTTCCGCCGGACAACACCATAATCGATGCCGCAAGCAGCATCCAGTTCCAGGGCGTCGACGTGCTCAAGCTGTCCATCGCCGAGCGGCGCCGCATGTGCGGCAAGGATATTGCGATGATCTTCCAGGAGCCGATGTCCTCGCTGAACCCGGTCTTCACGGTCGGCTACCAGATCGGCGAGGTGCTGCGCCAGCACATGGGCATGGACAGGAAGCAGGCCAGGGCGCGCACGCTGGCGCTGCTGGACGAGGTCGGCATCCCCGATCCGGCTCAAAGGATCGAGGCCTACCCGAGCCAGATGTCCGGCGGCCAGCAGCAGCGCGTGATGATCGCCATGGCCATAGCCTGCGAGCCCAGGCTGCTGATCGCCGACGAGCCGACCACGGCGCTGGACGTCACCATCCAGAAGCAGATCATGGAGCTGATCGCCAGCCTGCAGAAGAAGCACCAGATGTCGGTGCTGTTCATCACGCACGACCTGGGCCTGGTGGGCGAGATCGCCGACCGGGTGATTGTCATGCGCCATGGCGAGGTGCGCGAGGCCGGCGCCACGGCGCAGATTTTCGGCGACCCGCAGGACAGCTATACCAGGGCGCTGCTGCACTGCCGCCCCTCGCTGGATGCGCGCCCGTGGCGCCTGCCGGTCATCAGCGACTATATGGACGGCAGGGGCGGGGAAGGCGCGGCCGGTGCCGGCGTCGAGCGCGGGCAGCGTACGCGCGGCACCGCGCCGGACGACGAGCACGTGCTGGTGGTGGACAATTTGAGCAAAAGTTTCTTCCTGCGCGAGGGCCTGTTCAGCAAGCGCGAGTTCAAGGCGGTGCAGGGCGTGTCGTTCAAACTGCCGCGCGGTAAGACGCTGGGCGTGGTGGGCGAATCCGGTTCCGGCAAAACTACCGTCGGCCTGACGTTGCTGCGCCTGCACCAGGCCACCGGCGGCACCGCCATGTTCGAAGGCAAGGATCTGATGTCCATGCCGGCCAAGGAATACATGGCCTACAAGCGCCGCATCCAGATCATCTTCCAGAATCCCTACGCATCGCTGAATCCGCGTTTCACGGTGGGCCAGATCCTGCTCGAGCCGATGCGGCTGCACGGCATCGGCGCCGACGAGCGCGCGCGGGTGGAGAGCGCCTACCAGTTGCTGGAGAAGGTCGGGCTGCCCGCGCAAGCTTTCCATCGCTACCCCCATGAGTTTTCGGGCGGCCAGCGGCAGCGCATCGCCATCGCGCGCTGCCTGACGATGAAGCCGGAAATCCTGGTGTGCGACGAATCCGTGTCCGCGCTGGATGTGTCGGTGCAGGCGCAAGTGCTGAACCTGCTGCAAGACCTGCAGGACGAGTTCGGCCTGTCCTACATCTTCATTTCCCACGATCTGTCGGTCGTGAAATACATCGCCGACCAGGTGATGGTGATGCACCGGGGTGTCGTGGTGGAGCTGGCGGACTCGGACGAGCTGTACCGCAATCCCACTCATCCGTATACCCGCTCGCTGCTGGCGGCGATCCCGCGCCACGATTTCGGATAAGATAGCAGCACCATGGCGAACTTACTCTCATTGCTGCAGGAATACGGTGTGTTCATCGTGTTTGCGGTTGTCCTGATCGAACAGATGGGCTTGCCCATTCCCGCATTTCCGCTGCTGATCGTGTCCGGCGCGCTGGCCGCGAACGGCGAGCTGCACTGGGCCGGCGTGCTGGCGGCCGCGCTGCTGGCCTGCTCGGTGAGCGACTTCTTCTGGTTCCGCGCAGGGCGCCGCTACGGCAAGCGCATCCTGAAACTGCTGTGCCGCATCTCGCTGTCGCCGGACTACTGCGTCAGCCAGACCGAGGACAATTTCCGCCGCTGGGGGCCGAAGTCGCTGCTGGTGGCCAAATTCATCCCCGGCTTCAACACCATCGCCCCGCCGATGTCGGGCGCCATGGGCACTTCCTACCCCCGCTTCCTCGGCTTCAGCGTGCCGGGCGGACTGATCTGGAGCGGCACCGGCATCGCCATCGGCGCCTATTTCCACAAAAGCATCGACGACGTGCTCGACGTGCTGTCCACCATGGGCGGCACCGCGCTGAGCGTGCTGGGCGCCTTGCTGCTGCTGTTCGTCCTGTACAAATATGTCGAGCGCAAGCGTTTCCAGCAGGCGGTGCAGATGGAACGCATCACGGTCGACGAGCTCAAGCAATTGCTGCTGGACGGCCACGCGCCCGTGATGGTCGATGCCCGCAGCCTCACTGCGCAAGAGCTGGAGCCGGCGGTGCCGGGTGCGCTGCTGGTCAATGGCGATCCGCTCGGCGCCATCGCGGCCTTGCCGAAGGACCGCCACATCGTCGTCTATTGCAGCTGCCCGAACGACGTGACGGCCGCCCATGTCGCCAAACTGATGCATGCCAAGGGTTACAGCTACGCCAAGCCCCTGCATGGCGGCCTGGACGCCTGGAACACCGCCTTCGCCCACGAGCTGCGCCGTCCTCGCCCCGCAACCGACACAGCCATCACCGCCTCGCACGGCTGAGCGCGCGTAACACCGTATAGGTTCCCGCCTGCGCGGAAACGACAAACCCTGGCTTCGGCCGGGGTTTTTGCATTTTTGGGTAGTCATACTACGCAGGAAATCGTGCGAAGCGTTACTTTTTCTACTCGGCGAATTATAAAATGTACTAAAACTACAAAGAATGCTTGCGTGACGGCTCGAATTTCCTTTAAGCTAAGGCCTCAACTAATTTTTGCTCATCATGACAGTCCAGCCCACATCCCCTCGAAATCCCGGCTTCCCAGGCGGCCCGCGTTTGCTGGCGGATGTCGGCGGCACCAATGCGCGGTTTGCGCTGGAGCTGGCGCCGGGCGATATCGGGCATATCAATGTGCTGGCGGGTGCCGACTATCCGACGCTGGGTGACGCGCTGCGCGCTTACCTGGCGCTGCCGGAAGTGGCGGCGGTGGCGGGCGAGGGCATCCGCCATGGCGCCATCGCCATCGCCAACCCGGTGACGGGCGACTTCGTGCGCATGACCAACCACCATTGGGCGTTCTCGGTCGAGGCCTTGCGCGTCGAGTGCGGTTTCGACGTGCTGGTGGTGGTGAACGACTTTACGGCCCTGGCCAGTTCGCTGCCTTTCCTGTCGGACGAGCAAAAGCGCCAGGTTGGCGGCGGCCAGGCCGAAGCCGGCGCGCCGCTGGGCCTGATCGGCGCGGGCACCGGTCTCGGCGTTTCCGGGCTGATTCCTGCCAAGGGCGGCGGCTGGACCGCGCTGCTGAGCGAGGGCGGCCACGTCAGCTTTTCGCCGGTGAACGAAACCGAAGTCGCCATCCTGCAATATGCGTGGACCGAATTCGAACATGTGTCGGCCGAGCGCTTCATGTCCGGCGTCGGCATCGAACTGATATACCGCGCGCTGCGCAGCCACCGCGGCGTGGCGGCGGAAGACCTCGCCGTGCCGGAAATCGTGCGCCGCGCCTTGGACGGCGAGTGCGCGCTGTGCGACGAGGTCATCGAATCGTTCTGCTGCATGCTGGGCACGGTGGCGGGCAACCTCGGCGTGACGCTGGGCGCGCAGGGCGGTATCTATATAGGCGGCGGCATTGTGCCGCGCCTTGGCGCGCGCTTCGACCGCTCGGGTTTCCGTGCCCGCTACGAGCAAAAAGGCCGCTTCGTCAATTATCTGGCGCGCATCCCGACCTTTGTGATCACCGCGCAATACCCGGCTTTCGTTGGCGTTTCCGCAATCCTCAGCGATAGGCTTGCCTCGGCGTAACGCTTGTTCCGATCGCCTGGACAATTTATCCGTTTCTTGCTTTTATCAGGTACAATTGGCGCAGTTGGATGAAACGGCTTACTTTTTTGCGGCTATCCGCGCCGGTTTTCGCCCGAAAACATACCATCCCCATTCGGTAGTGCCCCAGCCCAGCGCGCATAGGCCCGGGCGCACATCTTGCATTTATTTGCAAACACAAGATAGCTATGAATACAGTTGAGGCGAAAAAAGTCCTCGAAACCGCTTTGCTATGCGCGCATGAGCCTTTGTCTGTCCACAGCCTGAAAAAGCTGTTTGTCGAACTGGACGACAAGGGCGGGCCGCGCAATGAAGGGCTGGGCGCCGATACGATCAAGGAATTACTCGAAGAATTAAGGCAGGACTGGGCTGGCCGTGGCGTAGAGGTCGTGAGTTTGTCCAGCGGCTGGCGTTTCCAGAGCCGGCCTGAAATGAAGCAGTACCTCGACCGCCTGAGTCCGGAGAAGCCGCAGAAATATTCGCGCGCCACACTGGAAACGCTGGCCATCATCGCCTACCGTCAGCCTGTGACGCGCGGCGATATCGAGGAAATTCGCGGCGTTGCCGTGAATTCGCAGACGATCAAGATGCTGGAAGATCGCGGCTGGGTCGATGTGCTCGGCTACCGCGATGTGGTAGGACGCCCGGCCTTGCTGGGTACGACCAAGCACTTTTTGGACGATTTGGGGCTCAATTCGCTGTCCCAGCTGCCTCCGTTGCAGCAAATCAGCGATATGCAGGGTGGCGCGCCAGACATGGAGGCGCTGGAAGCAGCCTTGCAGGAGAACTTTGACAAAGCGGCGCAACACGCCGCGCCGCCTATCAACGAGGCACCGACTCACGCCCCTGCGCCAGAAACGACGGTTGACGCTGAGCCCAACCAAGAAATGAACAATGAACAATACTGATACCAAAGAGACTGCCGACGGCATCGCCGCCGCCGCCCCTGCTGTGGACGCTGCCGCCAAGCCGAAGCGCCGCACCAAAGCCCAGATCGAAGCCGACAACAGCGCAGCGCTGGCTGCCGGCGAAGCGCCGAAAGCCAAGCGCAAGCCCAAGGCTGATGCCGAAGCCGCCGCGCCGGTGGCGGCCGCCGGCGACGCCGCCGACGCACCCGTGAAGAAGCCGCGCGCCAAACCGGCCAAGGCCGTCGAAGCCGCTGTTGCCGGCTCGCCCCCCGCCGCAGCCCCTGCCGCCGCATCCGCCGCGCCTGCCGCTTCCGCACCCGCATCCGCCGCACCTGCTGCCGCCGCCGCCGCGCCAGCCCGGGCGCCGCGGGCCAAGAAGCCGCAAGCCGATGTTGCAGCAGCGCAAGCCGACGCGCCATCCGCCGACGCGCCATCCCCGGATGCAGTCCAGGGCGACAGGCAGCGCCCGCGCGGCCCGCGCCAGATGCGTGAACTGCGCGCCGTGCGCGAGTTGACCCGTCCGGCTCCTGTCGCTGCCGCACCGGCGGCCGAGGGCGCCGAAGCCGCGCCGACGGTCGACGCCGAAGGCAATGCCGTCCAGGCCGCGCCGCGCCACGAACGCGGTCCGCGTCCTGAAGGCCATGGCAAGAACAAGAACAAGAAGAACAAGGGCAAGCCGCAGCGCGCGGGGGGGGCCGGCCAGGGCGGTCACGCCGGCGCCAAGCCGAACGATGCCGATGCCGCTTTCTCCTATGTGACTTCGGATGCATTCGACAGCGAAGAGTCGGGCAAGGGTCGTGCGGCCAAGCCGGCCGTGCGCCGCGACCTGACCTCGGACGACGACGCGCCCAAACTGCACAAGGTACTGGCTGAAGCCGGCCTCGGTTCGCGCCGCGACATGGAAGACCTGATCGTTGCCGGCCGCGTGTCGGTCAACGGCGAGCCGGCCCACATCGGCCAGCGCATCCTGCCGACCGACACGGTGCGCATCAACGGCAAGCAGATCCAGCGCAAAGTCAGCAAAAAACCGCCGCGCGTGCTGGTGTATCACAAGCCCGCCGGGGAAATCGTGTCGCACGACGATCCGGACGGCCGTCCATCGGTGTTCGACCGCCTGCCGACCATGAAGGCCGGAAAATGGCTGGCCATCGGTCGCCTCGACTTCAACACCGAAGGTTTGCTGCTGTTTACCACCTCCGGTGACCTGGCCAACCGCCTGATGCACCCGCGCTACAACATCGACCGCGAATACGCGGTCCGTACGCTGGGCACGCTGGAAGAGGGCATGCGCCAGAAGCTGCTGGCCGGCGTCGAGCTGGAAGACGGCGTGGCGCAGTTCTCCAAGGTCGCCGACGGCGGCGGCGAGGGCATCAACAAGTGGTATCGCGTGGTGATCGGCGAAGGCCGCAACCGCGAGGTGCGCCGCATGTTCGAGGCGGTCGGCCTGACCGTGTCGCGCCTGATCCGTACCCGCTACGGCGCGATGACCTTGCCGAGCGACCTGAAGCGCGGCCGCTGGGAAGAGATGGAAGAAAACACCGTGCGCGACCTGTTGGCCGCGTATGGTGTGGAGAAGAAGCAGCCGGACGAGGCGGGCCAGGGCGGCCGTGGCGCGCCGGGCGGACAGAAGCGTCCGCAGGGCGGCACGGGTGCGCAGGGCCGTAGCCAGGGCGCGCAGGGCGGCCAAGGTCCACAGGGCCGTGGCCAGGGGGCGCAGGGCAGCCAGGGTCCCCAGCGCGGCAACCCGAAACCGCGCCGCGAACGCGACGATGACGAGGACGGCGAGCCGAACGGCAACCGCATGGACGTCAGCAACAAGAATGCCGATCCTTTCCCGCAAGCGCCGCGCGGCCAGGGCCGTGCCTATGGGCAGGGTCAGGGCGGCGGTTTCGGCCGTCCGGGTTCGGGCCGTCCAGGCGGTACCGGTGCCGGCGCGGGCCAGGGTGGTCTGGGTCGCGGCCAGGGCGGTCAAGGCGGCCAGGGCGCCGGCTTCGGCGCCAGCAAGGGTCCGAAAGGCCCGCGCCAGCCGGATCCGCTGCAAACCACTTTCGGCTTCGGTAACGCCGGCGGCCCGCGCCGCGGCAACCAGCAGCCGCGCGGCGGCGCTGCCGACCACGGCATGCCGCGCCGCCGCAAGGGCTAAGACGACTTGTCGTCCTCGCGAAAGCGGGGATGCATGCTGAGGGACTATAGCCGCCTCAGTTAGCCGCCTCAGTATGGATTCCCGCCTTCGCGGGAATGACGAGGTAGTGGTCGCAGCGGCTTTGGCCGCCTCAGCATGGATTCCCCGCCTTCGCGGGAATGACAGGGTAGTGGCCGCAGCGGCTTTGGCCACGTCAGCATGGATTCCCGCCTTCGCGGGAATGACACGGGCTTGCGGCGCCGTCCCACTGCCACACGGCCCCGGTTTTTTCGCGCTTTTGATTGTTGTTTGCGTGTCCACTGTGGTATGTGGCATTGCAGCGGCGTCAATTGACGGTTATAATGACCAGCCTAGAAAAGTGATTCGCTGGTTTTAACGCCGAGAGTGCTTTCATCTGGTTGTAATACAAGAAGATGGGCAATTGCCCATTTTTTTTTTGGTGAACCGTTTTTAGTGGTCTGCTCAACAGCAGACTTTGATCTGGAGAAATTTTTTGCAACTGCCGGAATTAATTGAAAAGACCGTCACCGGTCTGGGCTATGAGCTGGTTGATGTCGAACGGGCCGAGCGCGGACTGCTGCGCGTGTATATCGATTTCAGCGCGGCGGATGCGGCCGAAAAAGGCCCGATCACAGTGGAAGACTGCGCCACGGTCAGCCATCAGCTGAGCCATGTGCTGACGGTCGAAAACGTCAACTACGAACGGCTGGAAATCTCCTCGCCCGGCCTCGATCGGCCGCTGCGTAAATTGGAAGATTTCACCCGCTTCGCTGGTTGCGAAGCCATCGTCAAGCTGAAAGTCGCCATGCCCGGCACTTCCAACCGCAAGTCCTTCGAGGGCGTGCTGCAGGAGCCGCAGGGCGACCAGTTGGCGTTGGAATTTGAAGGTAAAGATGGTCCGGCGCTGTTGGAGTTTACGCTCGCCGATATGGATAAGGCACGCTTGGTGCCGCAGGTGGATTTTAAGGGACGCAAAGCATGAGTCGCGAAGTTTTGTTATTGGTTGACGCGCTGGCGCGTGAAAAAAATGTCGACAAGGACGTGGTCTTTGGCGCGCTCGAGTTCGCTCTGGCGCAAGCCACGAAGAAGCGCTACGAAGGCGAGGTCGACATCCGCGTTTCGATCGACCGCGAATCGGGCGAATTCGAATCCTTCCGCCGCTGGCACGTGGTACCCGATGAAGCCGGCCTGCAGCTGCCCGACCAGGAAGTATTGCTGTTCGAAGCGAAAGAACAGATCGCCGATATCGAAGTGGACGACCACATCGAAGAACCGATCGAATCCGTCGAATTCGGCCGCCGCTTCGCGCAGGACACCAAACAGGTGGTCCTGCAGCGCGTGCGCGATGCCGAGCGCGAACAGATCCTGGCGGACTTCCTGGAGCGCGGCGACTCGCTCGTGACCGGCACCATCAAGCGCATGGAGCGCGGCGATGCCATCGTGGAATCGGGCAAGATCGAAGCGCGCCTGCCGCGCGACCAGATGATCCCGAAAGAGAATCTGCGCATCGGCGACCGCGTGCGCGCCTTCATCCTGCGCGTGGACCGCAATATGCGCGGCCCGCAGGTGATCCTGTCGCGCACCGCGCCGGACTTCATCATGAAGCTGTTCGAACTGGAAGTGCCGGAAATCGAACAAGGCATGCTGGAAATTAAATCCGCAGCCCGCGACGCCGGCGTGCGCGCCAAGATCGCCGTCTACACGGCCGACAAGCGCATCGACCCGATCGGTACCTGCGTCGGCATGCGCGGTTCGCGCGTGCAGGCCGTGACCGGCGAGCTGGGCGGCGAACGGGTCGACATCGTGCTGTGGTCGGAAGATCCGGCCCAGTTCGTCATCGGCGCGCTGGCCCCGGCCAACGTCTCGTCCATCATGGTCGACGAAGAGAAGCACGCGATGGACGTCGTGGTCGACGAAGAGAACCTGGCCATCGCCATCGGCCGTTCGGGCCAGAACGTGCGCCTGGCCGCCGACCTGACCGGCTGGAAGATCAACATCATGACGGCCGAGGAATCGGCCGACAAGGCAGCCCAGGAAACGGCCGCGGTACGCGCGCTGTTCATGGAAAAACTGGACGTCGACCAGGAAGTGGCCGACATCCTGGTGGAAGAGGGCTTTGCCAGCCTGGAAGAAATTGCTTACGTGCCGATCTCCGAAATGCTGGAAATCGATGCGTTCGACGAAGATACCGTCAATGAATTGCGGACCCGCGCGCGCGATGCGCTGGTGACCGAAGCGATTGCTTCGGAAGAAGGTCTGGAAGGCATGGACGAGGCATTGGTCGGTCTGGAAGGCATGGACCGCATCACCGCCGGCAAGCTGGGTCTGGCTGGTATCAAGACCGTAGAAGCTTTTGCCGCACTGGCTTACGACGAATTCGGCGCTATCCTGGCCCTGTCCGCCGACCGTGCCCGTGCACTGATTGCAAGTGAATTTGAAGATGTGACCGACGATGAGATGAAGTTGGTTGACTCGAAGTACGACGACCGCGCTAAAGGCCTGCAAGCCAAAGCCTGGTCGGCGGCCGAATCCGCAAAGGCATAATTTGAGTATCTTTATCATCTCCGCGACACATAGAAAAGAGGACTGAATGGCGAGTAACAACGTAGCCCAATTTGCCACCGAACTGAAGATGCCTGCAGATTTGCTGCTGACGCAGCTGCGTTCTGCTGGCGTCGAAAAGAGTTCGACGTCAGATCCATTGTCGAAAGATGATAAGGATAAGTTGCTGGAACATCTGCGCCGCACCCACGGCGCAGCTGCGGACACGGAAAAGAAAAAGATCACGCTGACCCGCAAGGAAACCACCGAGATCAAGCAGGCTGACGCAACTGGCAAGTCCCGCACCATCCAGGTAGCGGTCAAGAAAGTACGCACCTTCGTCCAGCGCGACGAGCCGGCGCCTGTCGCCGCGCCTGTCGCGCCGGTGGTGGACGCCGCCGAAGTGGCGCGCCGCGAGGAAGATGCCCGCAAGCAGGCCGAGATGATCGCCCGCCAGGAAGCGGAACTGCGTGAAAAGCAGGACCGCCTGGCCAAGCTGGAATCGGAAAAAGCCGAGCAGGCGCAAGCCGCCGCCCAGGCTGAAGCCGAAGCGAAGAAAGCCGCTGACGCGGAAGCGAAGAAAGCCGCCGCCGCCGCCAAGGCAGCCGCCGACAAGCCAGCCGCCGCAGCCGCGCCGGTGGTAGTCGACGCCGCCGCCGAAGCGAAGAAGGCCGCTGCTGCCGAAGAAGCGAAAAAAGCCGCCGAACTGGCCAACAAGGAAGCCGCCGAGCGCGCTGCCGCCACCGAGCGCGCACGCAAGGCCGTGGCCGACGAAGTGGCGCAGATCAAAGCCATGATGAACGCGCCACGCCGCGCCATCAAGGCGCCTGAGCCTACCCCGGCTCCGGTGCCGGTCAAGGCCAAGCCCGCTGAAGGCACGCTGCACAAGCCAGCCGACAAGAAGCCGGCCACCGACAAGCCGGGCGACAAGAAGCCTGCCGTCGGCGACAAGAAATCGATCAAGTCGGCCAATGTGTCGTCGACCTGGTCGGATGACGCCAAAAAACGCGGCGCCCCTGGCGGCGGCGCGGGCAAAGGCCGCGGCGGCAACACCGGTTCGACCGGCGGCCGCGACGGCTGGCGCAGCGGTGGCCGTGGCGGCCGCCGTGGCGGTTCGCACGCGGACGACCGCGAGACCAACTTCCAGGCGCCGACCGAAGCCATCGTCAAAGATGTGCACGTGCCGGAAACCATCACCGTGGCCGAACTGGCGCACAAGATGTCCGTCAAGGCGTCCGAGGTCATCAAGCAGCTGATGAAGCTGGGCCAGATGTGCACCATCAACCAGGTGCTGGATCAGGAAACGGCGATGATCCTGGTGGAAGAAATGGGCCACAAAGCCCATCCTGCCGCCGAGGACGATCCGGAAGCGCTGCTGGCCGACCAGGGTGAGCACGCTCACTTCGAGGCGACCTCGCGCGCACCGGTGGTCACCGTCATGGGTCACGTCGACCACGGCAAGACCTCGCTGCTCGATTACATCCGCCGCGCCAAAGTGGCGTCCGGCGAAGCTGGCGGCATCACGCAGCACATCGGCGCATACCACGTCGACACGCCGCGCGGCACCATCACCTTCCTGGATACCCCGGGTCACGAAGCCTTTACGGCCATGCGTGCCCGCGGCGCCAAAGCGACCGACATCGTCATCCTGGTGGTGGCGGCGGACGACGGCGTGATGCCGCAAACGAAGGAAGCGATTGCCCACGCAAAAGCTGCAGGCGTACCGCTGGTGGTGGCGATCAACAAGATCGACAAACCGGGCGGCAACCTGGAGCGCGTGACGCAGGAACTGATCTCCGAACAAGTGGTGCCGGAAGAATACGGCGGCGACTCGCCGTTCGTGCCGGTGTCGGCCAAAACCGGCCAGGGTATCGACGAGCTGCTGGAGCAAGTGCTGCTGCAAGCCGAGGTGCTGGAATTGAAAGCACCGGTCGACGCGCCTGCGCGCGGCCTGGTGGTGGAAGCCCGCCTGGACAAGGGCCGCGGCCCTGTGGCGACCATCCTGGTGCAATCCGGTACCCTGCGCCGCGGCGACGTGGTGCTGGCAGGTTCCTCGTATGGCCGCGTGCGCGCCATGCTGGACGAGAACGGCAAGTCCGTCGCCGAAGCAGGTCCTTCGATCCCGGTCGAAATCCAGGGTCTGACCGAAGTGCCGGCCGCCGGCGAAGAAGTCATGGTCATGGCTGACGAGCGTAAAGCCCGTGAGATCGGCCTGTTCCGTCAAGGTAAGTTCCGCGACGTCAAGCTGGCCAAGCAGCAAGCGGCCAAGCTGGAGAACATGTTCGAACAGATGGCCGAAGGCGAAGTGAAGAACCTGCCGCTGATCGTCAAGACCGACGTGCAGGGTTCGCAGGAAGCGCTGGTCTCCTCGCTGCAGAAGCTGTCGACCTCCGAAGTGCGGGTACAGGTTGTGCACGCGGCGGTGGGCGGCATCACGGAGTCGGACGTCAACCTGGCGGTGGCCTCGAAAGCGGTCATCATCGGCTTCAACGCCCGTGCCGATGCACAGGCGCGCAAGCTGGCCGAGTCGAACGGCGTGGACATCCGCTACTACAACATCATCTACGACGCGATCGAAGAGGTGAAGGCAGCGCTGTCGGGCATGCTGGCGCCAGAGCGCCGCGAGCAGATCACCGGCCAGGTCGAAGTACGCCAGGTCATCCTGGTCTCCAAGGTCGGCGCGATTGCGGGCTGCCTGGTTACCGACGGCGTGGTCAAGCGTGTTTCCTCCGTTCGCCTGCTGCGCAACAACATCGTGGTGTGGACCGGCGAGATCGAATCGCTCAAGCGCTTCAAGGACGACGCGAAAGAAGTACGCGCCGGTCTGGAATGCGGCTTGTCGCTGAAGAACTACAACGACATCCAGGTTGGCGACACCCTGGAAGTGTTCGAAGTGCAGGAAATCGCCCGTACGCTGTAACAGCGGTCGGCGCACTGGCGGGTCAATGTTCTGCCCTACACCGTAGGGCGGGCCATTGACCCGCCATCTTTTTTAGGTACCACATCATGGCAAAACATAGTAAAACCATCCCCGCGCGCGGCTTGCGCGTCGCCGACCAGATCCAGAAGGACCTGTCGGTACTGATCGCCTACGAACTGAAGGACCCGCGCGTCGGCATGATTACGCTGTCCGAAGTCCAGCTCACGCCGGACTATGCGCACGCCAAGATCTACTTCACCATGCTGAAGGACGATCCGGAAACCGTGAAGAACACGCTGGCCGGCCTGAATGCCGCCTCCGGCTACCTGCGCAATATGCTCGGCAAGCGCCTGCACATCCACACGCTGCCGTCGCTGCACTTCCACCACGACATGTCGGCTTCGCGCGGCATGGAGCTGTCGGCGCTGATCGACCAGGCCAATTCGACCCGTTCGCTGGACGACGAGGAAGCCGCCGCCAAGGCTGCCGAAGCGCCGGCCGACGCAGCGGACGACGATGCCGGCGGCGACAAGGGCAACGGCGAGGCCTGATGAACCTAGCAAAAGTAAAACGCGTGCGCGACATCGTCGACGGCGTGCTGTTGCTGGACAAGCCGGTCGGCCTGTCCTCCAACGACGCGCTGATCAAGACCAAGCGCATGCTCAACGCGAAGAAGGCGGGCCACACCGGCACGCTGGATCCCTTCGCCACCGGCTTGCTGCCGCTGTGCTTCGGCGAAGCCACCAAGTTCTCGCAGGACCTGCTGGAAGCCGACAAGACCTATTTGACCACCGTGCACCTGGGCCAGCGCTCGGACACCGGGGACACCGAAGGCGAGATCATCGAGACCCGCGAGGTGGACGTCACGCGCGAGCAGATCGAGGCCGTGCTGGAACGCTTCCGGGGGCCGATAGAGCAGGTGCCGCCGATGTACTCGGCGCTCAAGCGCGACGGCAAGCCGCTGTACGAATACGCGCGCGCCGGCATCACGCTGGAGCGCGAAGCGCGTCCCGTGACCATCCACAAGCTGGAATTCGTCAGCTACGAGGCGCCGTTCCTGAAACTGGAAGTCAAGTGCAGCAAGGGGACCTACATCCGCGTGCTGGGCGAGGACATCGGCGCGGCCCTGGGCTGCGGCGCGCACCTGAACGCGCTGCGCCGCATCCAGGTCGGCGACCTGACGATGACGGACATGGTGACCTTGGAACACGTGGCAGCCCATCCGGCGCCGTTGGATTTGCTGGCCCCGGTCGATGCGCTGCTGTCGTCCTTCCCGGCGGTGCAGCTGAGCGAGGAACTGGCCAAGCGCTTCCTCAACGGCCAGCGCCTGGCGCTGGGCAAGGAGCCCGCCGTGACGGTGCCCAAGCTGGAGCAGATCCCCGGCCGCGTGCGCGTCTACCTCGGCGACAAGCTGCTGGGCACCGCGCAATTGGGCGAGTTCGACATCCTGGCGCCCGAAAGGCTGATCGCCTTTGCCTGACAACATGCTATACTAGTGGGTTCCAGTGACAGCATCACCGTATGCCCCCCTTCGTACGCCTCCGTACGCACCGCAGTTTTTCTGTAATTAAAACGACTATGTCTACTACTAAACGCGCTATCCGCAATATCGCCATCATCGCCCACGTTGACCACGGTAAAACCACCCTGGTCGACAAACTGCTGCGCCAGTCCGGTACCTTCCGCGAAAACCAGCAAGTTGAAACCCGCGTGATGGACTCGAACGACCTCGAAAAAGAACGCGGCATTACCATTCTGTCGAAAAACTGCGCAGTCGAATACGAAGGCACCCACATCAACATCGTCGACACCCCCGGCCACGCCGACTTCGGCGGCGAAGTGGAGCGCGTGCTGTCGATGGTGGACTCGGTTCTGCTGCTGGTCGACGCACAAGAAGGCCCGATGCCACAGACCCGTTTCGTGACCCGCAAGGCGCTGGCCCTGGGCCTGAAGCCTATCGTCGTCGTGAACAAGATCGACCGTCCGGGCGCGCGTCCTGACTGGGCGATCAACGCCACCTTCGAACTGTTCGACAAACTGGGCGCCACCGACGAGCAGCTGGACTTCCCGGTTGTCTACGCTTCGGCCCTGAACGGCTACGCATCGCTGGACGACACCGTCCGCGAAGGCGACATGAAGCCGCTGTTCGAAGCGATCCTGAAGCACGTGCCATCGCGTGACGACGATCCGGACGGTCCTCTGCAGATGCAAATCACCTCGCTGGACTACTCGTCCTACGTCGGCAAGATCGGCATCGGCCGCGTTTCGCGCGGCCGCGTCAAGACCGGCCAGGACGTCATCGTCCTGAACGGTCCTGATTCGACCCCGATCAAGGGCCGCATCAACCAGGTGCTGAACTTCAAGGGCCTGGAGCGCGTGCTGGTTGACGAAGCCGTCGCCGGCGACATCATCCTGATCAACGGTATCGAAGACATCGGCATCGGTTCGACCGTTTGCGCCCCGGACACCCCGGACGCAATGCCGATGCTGACCGTCGACGAGCCTACCCTGACCATGAACTTCATGGTCAACAACTCGCCGCTGGCCGGCCGCGAAGGCAAGTTCGTGACCTCGCGCCAGCTGCGCGACCGCCTGGACAAAGAACTGAAGGCCAACGTCGCGCTGCGCGTGGCGCCGACCGACGACGACACGATCTTCGAAGTATCGGGCCGCGGCGAACTGCACCTGACCATCCTGATCGAAAACATGCGCCGCGAAGGCTTCGAAATGGCCGTATCGCGTCCGCGCGTGGTCTACAAGATGGTCGATGGCGTGCGCCACGAGCCGTTCGAACTGCTGACCGTGGACGTGGAAGAAGCGAACCAGGGCGGCGTCATGGAAGAGCTGGGCCGCCGCCGCGGCGACCTGCAGAACATGGAATCGGACGCCAAGGGCCGTGTACGCCTGGAATACCGCATCCCTGCCCGTGGCCTGATCGGCTTCCAGTCCGAGTTCATGACCCTGACCCGCGGTACCGGCCTGATGTCGCACATCTTCGACGAGTACGCGCCAGTGGACAACTCGAAGGGCGAAATGGCCGGCCGCCGCAACGGCGTGCTGATCTCGCAGGACGACGGCGCCGCCGTTGCCTACGCCATCTGGAAACTGCAGGATCGCGGCCGCATGTTCGTGGTCCACAATGACCCGGTGTACGAAGGCATGATCATCGGCATCCACTCGCGCGACAACGATCTGGTGGTTAACCCGATCAAGGGCAAGCAGCTGACCAACGTGCGTTCGTCGGGTACCGACGAAGCGGTGCGCCTGGTGCCGCCGGTCCAGATGTCCCTGGAATACGCGGTGGAATTCATCGCCGACGACGAACTGGTGGAAATCACCCCGAAATCGATCCGTCTGCGCAAGCGTTTCCTGAAAGAGCACGAGCGTAAAAAAGCCAACCGCGAAGGTTGATTTTCGCAGATGCCCGGGGCGCGAGCCCCGCGCAAAAAAGACCGCCGCACCCGTGAGGGGCCGGCGGTTTTTGCTTTTTTAATACTGCTATACTGGCTCTCCATCCGCTTGCTTTGGGAGCTCAGCGTGAACGATAGACTCAATCTATTCCAAGCTGCCCGCTTTGGCAGCCCCTTTGGCAGTCCTTTCGGCAGTCCTTTCGGCAGCCCCTTCGGCAGCCCCTTCGATCTTGCGCACCAGGCCGGCGAATACTGGCTGGACGCCTGGCAGCGCTCGGTGTTGTTCATGGACGCCATGCGCCAGCGCGGCGACGACCATGAGGAGAAGTTGACCCAGGCCGCGCCCCACGTGCTCAACTTCGAATTCGACGTGGTCATGGACGGCCGCGACCTGGCGCGTCCGGTCAATTACAGCCTGCTGCGCATCCACACGCCCGAGGGCGTGGTGGTGGACGCCAACCGGCGCCCCTTCATCGTGTTCGACCCGCGCGCCGGGCACGGCCCCGGCATCGGCGGCATGAAGCACGACAGCGAAATCGGCGTCGTGTTGCGCGCCGGCCATCCCTGCTATTTCGTCGGTTTCCTGCCGCAGCCAGTGCACGGCCAGACCATCGAGGACGTGTGCCAGGCCGAGGCCCGGTTCATCGCCAAGGTGGCCGAACTGCATCCGGATGCGGACGGCAAGCCTGCACTCATAGGCAATTGCCAGGCCGGCTGGCAGATCATGATGACCAGCGCCCTCAATCCCGACCTGACCGGCCCGCTGGTGCTGGCCGGCACCCCGCTGTCCTACTGGGCCGGAGTGCGCGGCAAGAATCCCTTGCGCTACCTGGGCGGCTTGCTGGGCGGCACCTGGCTGACGGCCTTTACGGGCGACCTGGGCTGCGGCATCTTCGACGGCGCCAACCTGGTCAGCAATTTCGAGAGCATGAACCCGGCCAACACCTGGTGGAAGAAGGAGTACAAGGTGTATTCGGAGATCGACACCGAGGCCGAGCGCTACCTCGAGTTCGAGAAGTGGTGGGGCAACCCGGTGCTGCTGAACGCGCAGGAGATGCAGTACATCGCCGACAACCTGTTCGTCGGCAACCGCCTCAGCTCCGGCTCCATCCACGACAGCGCGGGGCGCCGCATCGACCTGCGCAACGTCAAGTCGCCCGTGGTGGTGTTCTGCTCTTGGGGCGACGACGTCACGCCGCCGCAGCAGGCGCTGGGCTGGGTGCTGGACATGTACCAGGACGACGACGCCATGGCCCTGAGCGGCCAGACCATCATCTACGCGCTGCACGAAACCATAGGCCACCTCGGCATCTTCGTCTCGGCCACGGTGGCCAACAAGGAGCACGAGGAATTCACCGGCGCCATGGACCTGATCGACGTGCTGCCGCCCGGCCTGTACGAGGCGGTCTTCGTCGAGAAGACCAAGGACACCGTGAACGCCGGCCTGGTGGACGGCAATTACGTGGTGCGCTTCGAGCGCCGCTTCCTGGACGATGTGCGCGCGCTGGGCGGCAACGACCAGGAAGACGAACGCCGCTTCGCCGCCGTGGCGCGGCTGTCGGACGTGAACCTGGGCCTGTACCGCACGTTCGCCAGTCCGCTGGTGAAGGCCGCCATCAACGAGCAGGGCGCCGAGTGGCTGCGCCAACTCCATCCCTACCGGCTGCGCTACAAGCTGTTTTCCAGCAAGAGCCCTCTGCTGTTCGGCATCGCCGGGGCGGCCGAGCGGGTGCGCGCACAGCGCGCGCCGGCCAAGCCGGACAATGTGTTTACCATGCTGCAGGAAGCCTGGTCGCGCCAGGTGGTCGGCGTGCTGGACCAGTACCGCGACCTGCGCGACAGCGCCGTCGAACGCTACTTCATGAATGTGTACGGCTCGCCGGTGCTGCAGGCACTGGTGGGCTTGCGTGCGGACGACGGCCGCGTGCGCCAGCTGGGCCGCGACATCGCGCGCGAGACGGTGGCGGCCTCGGCGCGCGCCAAGCTGGTCGAGCAGGCCGGCGTGGGCGGCACGCCGGAAGCCATCATCCGCGCGCTGCTGTACGTGCTGCGCGCGCCCGAGCTGCGCGCGGCGGACGAGCGCGGCTACGCCATGCTGCGCGAACTGCGCACGCACTCCGAGGAGGGCAAGGTCATGTCGCTGGCGCACTTCAAGGACGTGGTGCAGCAGCAGGCGCAGATCCTGTCGTGGAACGAGGAGGCCGGCTTCGTCGCGCTGCCGCTGTTGCTGCCGCCGTCGTCGGCCGAGCGCGAGCACGCGCTGGACGTGGTGCGCCAGGTGGCCGGCGCGGCCGGCGAGCTGGAGGGCGAGGCGGCCGAGCGCATGGCGCGCATCGCGGCCATGTTCAGCGCGGCCGTCAAGCTGGCCGGTTAGGGCGGCGGGCCTCGGGCGCGGCAAGGCGGCGGCGAGCGGGGCGGGCAGGCCGGGCAAGCTGCGGGGCGGGCGCGCATTTCGTTGCGCGTTCCGCTGCGCATTCCGCTATATAATGACGGCCCCCTTTCGTTTACCCGACTGTTGCCGACATGACCACCATCACCGCTCCGAACGCCGACACCACCGCTGCCCGCAATCTGCCGGGCCGCCGCCTGTCCGTCGCCCCGATGATGGACTGGACCGACCGCCATTGCCGCGTGTTCCACCGCGAGATCAGCAAGCACACCTGGCTGTACACGGAGATGGTGACCACCGGCGCCCTGGTGTACGGCGACGTCGAGCGCCACCTGCGCTTCAACGAGGAAGAGCACCCGGTCGCGCTGCAGCTTGGGGGCAGCGATCCGGCCGACCTGGCCGCCAGCGCCAGGCTGGGCGAGAAGTGGGGCTATGACGAGATCAACCTCAATTGCGGCTGCCCGTCGGAACGCGTGCAGAAGGGCGCTTTCGGCGCCTGCCTGATGGCCGAGCCGCAACTGGTGGCCGATTGCGTGAAGGCCATGCGCGACGCGGTTTCCATCGACGTCACCGTCAAGCACCGTATCGGCATCGACGACAGCGAGAGCTATGACTTCGTGCGCGACTTCGTCGGCACCGTGGCGGATGCCGGCTGCAACACCTTTATTGTGCACGCCCGCAACGCCGTCCTGAAGGGCTTGTCGCCCAAGGAGAACCGCGAGATCCCGCCGCTGAAATACGAGTACGCCTACCGCCTCAAGCGCGAGTTTCCGCAGTTCGAGATCCTGATCAACGGCGGCATCAAGACCGAGGCCGAGATCGACGAACACCTGCTGCATGTCGATGGCGTGATGCTGGGCCGCGAGGCCTACCACAACCCCTTCATGATGGCGAACTTCGACCAGCGCTACTACGGCGACGCGGCTGCCCCCAGGACGCGCGAGCAGGTGCTGGCGGCCATGGTGCCCTATATCCAGGCACAGCTGGCGAAGGAGGGTGGGCGCGGCTTGAAGCTGAACAGCATCACGCGCCACATGCTGGGATTGATGCAGGGCTTGCCCGGCGCGCGCCTGTTCCGCCAGATCATGTCGGACTCGAAAAAGCTCGCCGCCGGCGACGCCAATCTGCTGCTGGAAGCGGCATCCCATATGCGTCAATTGGCCTGACCAATAGCCTCGCCGTCGGCCTTATCGGGCGCGAAATCCCATTTCCCCGAACCAAAATCTGTGTAACGACGCTTTCCCCGCAGAAAGTTAGGTTGCGTAAATTTGAGGCAGTTTGTGCTTGCTTCGAGGCAAAATTTGCACCTATAATTTCATAATATACACACATAGTCACCTGGTCTTCAGCCCGGTTGCGCTATGTCTTGCGCTGAAAAACCACAGATTCTCACGACCGGAAGCGCAAGTTTTGCATTCGCAGTCATAGTTTGCTACTGTCATTACTTGCGCAGTGGCAAGGACTGTTGAATGTGTCCTCGTGCACGAAGCGGGTGCATTCCTGGGTAGTTCTTAACAATAGTGTCACTTACGAAGAAGCCGAAATGAATTTAGCAAAAATGAAAGTGGGGACGCGCCTGGGCCTCGGATTTGCGTTGGTGCTGCTGTTCCTGGTCACCATCACGGTGGTCGGTATCGTGCGCATGGCGCAGATCCAGGACCGGCTGGACCACGTGGTGAGCTTCAACAACGTGGTGACGCGCCAGGTGATCGACATGCGCAACAACGTCAGCGACCGCATCACCTCGCTGCGCGTACTGACCCTGCTGACCGATTCCGGCGACATGGAACAGGACATGAAGCGCATCAAGGACCAGGCCGAGAAGTATGGCGCCGCGCAGAAGAAGCTGCAGGGCTTGCTGGCGGCCGAAGGCACGCAGGAAGAGAAGGCGCTGATCGCCCAGATCGTCGAAACCGAGGCGGTGGCCATGCCCGCCATCGCCAAGGCGTCGGAACTGTGGATGGCCGACCAGGCCGAAGCGGCCACCAAGGTCTACATCAAGGAAATCAAGCCGGTCCAGAAGAAGTGGATCGAGGCGCTGGACAAGATGACCGCGCTGGAGGACAAGCTGAACTTGCAGGTGCAGGAAGACGCGGCGGCCGGGTTCGGCAATGCCCGCACCTTCATGGTCATGATGGGCCTGCTGGCCGTGGTGATCTCCGTGGCCGCTGCCATCGTCATCACCCGCGGCCTGCTGAAGCAGCTGGGCGGCGAGCCGGACTATACGGCAGCGATCGCCGGCAGCATCGCCAACGGTGACCTGTCGATCGCCATCAACACCAGCTCCACCGACAAGGACAGCCTGCTGGTGGAAATGAAGGAAATGCGCAACAGCCTGGTCAGCATCGTCGGCCAGGTCCGCACCGGCACCGAGACCATAGGCACCGCCTCGCGCGAAATCGCCGCCGGCAATATCGACCTGTCGTCCCGCACCGAAATGCAGGCCTCGTCGCTGGAGAAGACCGCGTCGGCCATGGAAGAACTGACCTCGACCGTCAAGCAGAACGCCGACAACGCGCGCCAGGCCAACCAGCTGGCGGCCAACGCCTCCGACGTGGCCCGCAAGGGCGGCGACGTGGTGTCGCAGGTGGTGGACACCATGAGCTCGATCAACGAGTCGGCCAAGAAGATCGTCGACATCATCGGCGTGATCGACGGCATCGCTTTCCAGACCAACATCCTGGCGTTGAATGCCGCCGTGGAAGCGGCCCGCGCCGGCGAGCAAGGCCGCGGCTTTGCGGTGGTGGCGTCCGAAGTGCGCAGCCTGGCCCAGCGTTCGGCCGGTGCGGCCAAAGAGATCAAGACCCTGATCGGCGACTCCGTGGAGAAAGTCGAGCGCGGTTCGAAACTGGTCGGCCAGGCCGGCGTGACGATGGACGAAGTGGTCGACTCGGTGCGCCGCGTGACCGACATCATGGGCGAAATCGCCTCCGCCAGCCAGGAGCAGAGCGCGGGCATCGAGCAGGTCAACCAGTCCATCATCGAGATGGACAGCATGACCCAGCAGAACGCCGCGCTGGTGGAGGAAGCCGCAGCCGCGGCGCAAAGCCTGCAGGACCAGGCGGGCGAACTGGCGCGCGTGGTGTCCATCTTCAAGCTGTCGGAAAACGATCAGCGCGCAGCGGCGCCGGCGGCCTTCGTGCCGGCTCCAGTGGCTGCTATCCGCAAGCCCGCCGCCCGTACCCCCGTGAAGAAGGCCGTTGCCGCGCCGGCCGCCAAGCCGAAGAAGATTGCCGCCGCCACCGCCAGCAGCGACGAGTGGGAAGAGTTCTAAGCAGTAGCCCCCGCAGTTTGCAGACGCGCGCCCGGTCTAGCCGGGGCGCAAGATGGCCGCGACAGGTGCGGCCGTCCAACAGCTTTTCAATCTTACCGGAATAACATCATGACCAAGCATTCGATCAGTTTTATCGCCGCCGCCCTGCTGAGTACCTCGGCCTTCGCCGCGGAAGTGCCAGCCGCCTTCGACGCCAAGAACTGCAAAGCCGAATATCCGAAAGCCTCGCTGCTGAACGAAGAGCAGGGCGCCGTATCGATGGCCTTCCTGGTCTCCCCAGGCGGCGAAGTGCTGGACTCGAAAGTGGAAAAATCCAGCGGTTTCAAGAACCTGGACAAAGCGGCTGTGAAAGCGATCAGCGCGTGCAAATTCAAGCCGGGTACCAAGGATGGTGCCGTGGCGCAAACCTGGACCAAAGTCGACTACGTCTGGAAGCTGTAATTCCGGCCTGGCCTTATCCAGTTAAAAATCATTTGGGGAATACACATGTTTAAGAATCAGCGTTGGTTGAGTGTCATTGCGGCAGTGCTCGTATCGGGCGGCGCCTTCGCGGCGGAAGTTCCTGCAAGCTTCGATTCGAAGAATTGCAAGGCGGAATATCCCAAAGCATCCCTGATGAATGAAGAGCAGGGTACGGTGTCGATGTCCTTCCAGGTGTCGGCCGGCGGCGACGTGCTCGAGTCCAAGCTCGAGAAGTCGAGCGGTTTCAAGAACCTGGACAAGGCCGCCCTCAAGGCCTTGAGCGCCTGCAAGTTCAAGCCGGGCACCAAGGACGGCAAGCCGGACACGACCTGGACCAAGGTCGACTACGCGTGGAAACTGGATTGAGCGTCAGCAGACAGGAAAACCGGCGCAAGCCGGTTTTTTTTCGCCCGCGTTTTGCGGCCGGGTACGGGGATGTAACAGGCTGTAAAAGTGCGGCAGGCGAGGCCGAATTTTCATATAGTAGGTGTCTGGAACAGGAGCTCCCATGAAAACCATTTTTGCCTTGGCCGCCGTCGCGGCCCTGACCGGCTGCGCGACGCAGCCATCGGCCGTTTACTATCCTAAACCTGCCAACCCCTACGAGTGGCACACCGTATCCGTGACGCCGGTGCAGCGTGCCGGCGGCCCGGTGGCGGGGGATGCGCGTGTGGAATATACGAGCGAGCCGCTGGTGCAGCAGCAAGCGCCGCTGCAACCGCGCGTGGTCTACACCACCGAGCCGGTGCCGGTCTATGTGGCGCAGCCCTTGTACGCGCCCGCGCCGGCGTATTACTACCCGCCGGTGACGATAGGCCTGGATTTTGTGTTCGGGAACTGGGGCCACCGCCATCGCGGCTACGGCCGCCGGCGCTGAGCTGACGGCGCTTGCTTTCCGGGCTGCGTTTAGTGGACGAAGAAGAACGAGGCTTGGTGCAGCACGTCCGCCGAGCACAGCAGCCAGGTCGACACACTGGCCAGGCCGATCAGCAGGGTACCTATGGTGAGTGGGCAAATGCGTGACATGGCGGGCTCCTGGCGGGTTGTGCGTTGCTATGTCACCATCTTATGCATTAATCATGCAGTTGGGCATCAGCCAAGCGTCCACGCCGTTGTAGGACAATGGCTTGTCCCACGCCCGCTTTCCTACTGAATTACTTCTTCCACTGCACGGTGGCGCTTTCGGGGGCAGTGTCGAGCGCGTTCGACAGCGTCAGCCAGTGCTGCAGGCGCTCGGGCAGCTTGATGCTGATGCCGAGGCCGTCGATGATGCCGACCTGTTCCAGCATGCGGGCGTCGATCTTCGTTTTGGACACGGTCGGGGCGCGCATCACCATGCGGTCATAGGCTTTACGGGCCTTGTTTTCCCATTTGTGCAAGCTGCTCTCGTCGAAGCGGTTGGCTTCGAAGTACACGGTCAGCGAGCCGTCCGGATTGCCGAAGCCGACAATGCCCGCGCCCTTGCGGATGGTGGTGGTGTTGGCTAGGTCGAAGTCCTCGGTCGGCACGAAAACGCCCGCGCGGCCGTCGACGTCGGGGTGGCCGACCGGGGTATCCTTACTGTAAGTGGATACCGATAGCAGGGATTTTTCTTCGGACATGTTGGGCTCGGGGAAGTGTGACAGACGATGATGACATTGTAGCGTCAAATCAATGCCTTAGGGAAACTCGTAGGACGAGATGAGCTAAAAAAAATGCCGCCGGCTCGGTGAGCGGGCGGCATTCCGTACGACGCGCTTTTTCAGATGCGGCTGTTCTTGTTTACATCGCGCGGCAAGGCCGGGCTGCCCTTGCGGACTGTCACGGCTAGTTCCCTGCTAGGAACGTTATTCGGTGCTTGGTATTATGGAAAAGGAAAGACAAATTCCTTTTCGCCATGAAAGGAGCATAGCACCGGCAGCCCCGGTGCGGCAGCAATATCAACGGGTGCGGCCATATTTCGGCGCCGGCGTTGTATTTTCACCGCAGCCCGGACCGCTTGCGCCATCCAAGGTATACGCGCGATGGTTGCATGCCAGTTGTCAACTAAGTGTATGATTCGGGTTGCATGCTTTTCTAGCAAGACCAGATACCCGAATGATGACCAACGATTCCTCTCCCCTGGCCGACCTGCGCCGCCCGTCTTTTCTGGACGGCGGCGGGGAGTGCGGCGAGCGCCTGCGCAATTTCGATTGGGCCGGCTCGCGCATGGGGCCGCCCGAGAACTGGCCGCTATGCCTGCAGATGGTGTTGCGCACGGTGATGGCGTCGCGCTTCCCGATGGCCATCCATTGGGGCAGCGAGTTGCTGACGTTTTACAATGATGCCTTCGCGCAAGTACTGGGCAGCAAGCATCCGGGCCACCTGGGCCGTCCGGCCAAAGAGTGGTGGCGCGAGATGTGGGACCAGATGGCGCCCATCGTCGAGCACGTGCTGACCGGGGCCACGTATTACGTCGAGAACGCCAGCTACGCGCCCGAGCGCGGCCACAGCCAGCGTGAAACCTACTTCACGCATTGCCACAGCCCGATCTGGAACGAGGGCGGCGAGGTCGAGGGCGTGCTGCTGGTGCTGACCGAATCGACCCGCGAAGTGCTGGCCGAACGCGCATTTGTGGCCCTGAACCGGCGCCAGGCCTTCCAGCTGGACGTGGCGGACCGGCTGCGCAGCATGTCCGCCTCCACCGACATCACGGCGGCGGCCACCGAGCTGCTGGGCAATTACCTGCACGCCTCGCGCGTGTATTACACCGAAATCCACGAGGCCAGCCGCATCGCCTACCTGCAAGGGGCGTGGAGCTCGGCCGAGCGGCCGGAACTGCCGCCGCTGCCCGGCAGCGCGCGGCTGGACGACTACAGCCCCGAGATCATCGGCATCCTGAACGCTGGCAAGCCCTTCGTGGTGGAGGACGTGCGTTCCGACCGCCGCACCTCGGCCTATGCCGACGCCTACCTTGCGCTCGGCATGGCTTCCATCCTGGTGGTGCCGCTGCTGCAGGCCGGCCGCGTCACGTGCGCGCTGAACCTGTCCGACGTGGCGCCGCGCAGCTGGTCGCGCGAGGACATCGCCATCACGCAGGATGTGGTGCAGCGCACCTGGGAAGCGGCCGAACGGGCCCGTGCGGTGGCAGCGCTGCGCTCGGAGCACGAGCATAGCAAGCGCGCCCAGGCCGCGCTGCGCGACGCCGACAGCCGCAAGGACGAGTTCCTGGCCATGCTGGCGCACGAGCTGCGCAATCCGCTGGCGCCGATCGGCACCGCGGCCGAGCTGCTGCGCCATTTCCAGTCCGACGCCGCCACCGTCAAGCGCACCAGCGAAGTCATATCGCGCCAGGTCAAGCACATGACCGGCCTGATCGACGACCTGCTGGACGTCTCGCGCGTCACGCGCGGCATGGTGGCATTGCAGAAGGAATCGCTCGACCTGCGCGATGTGCTCGGCTATGCCGCCGAGCAGGCCCGCCCGCTGATGGAGGCGCGCCGCCACCGCTTCTCGGTGCAGCTGCCGCCCGAGGCGATCTATGTGCAGGGTGACAAGAAGCGCCTGGTGCAGGTGATCGCCAATCTGCTCAACAACGCGGCCAAGTACACGCCGGAGGACGGTTTTGTCGAGCTGCGCCTGAGCCTGCGCGGCGAGAGCGCCACGGTGACCGTGCGCGACAACGGCGTGGGCATGCAGCCGGAACTGCTGGCGCGCGCCTTCGACCTGTTCGCCCAGGACGAGCGCACGCTGGACCGCTCGCAGGGCGGCATGGGGCTGGGCCTGGCGCTCGTGCAGCGCCTGGCCGAGGCGCACCAGGGCAGCGTGGCCGCGCACAGCGACGGCATCGGCAAGGGCAGCACCTTCATCCTGCGCCTGCCGATGGCCGAGCCGCAGGCGCCGCAGGGCATGCGCCCGGACGGCGCCGCCAAGACCCGCGCCGCGCGCAGCCTGCGCCTGCTGATCGTGGACGACAATGTGGATGCGGCGGAGACGCTGGGCATGCTCTTGGCCGACGCCGGCCACGCCGTGACGGTGGAGCACAGCTCGCGCGTGGCGCTGGACCTGGCGCGCGAGTTGCGCCCGGACATCTGCCTGCTGGACATCGGCCTGCCCGACATCGATGGCAATGCGCTGGCGCGCCGCTTGCGCGCCATGCCGGAGACGGCGGGCACAGTGCTGGTGGCGGTGACCGGCTACGGCCAGGAGCGCGACAAGAACGAATCCTACGCGGCCGGCTTCGACTACCACTTCGTCAAACCGGTGGATATGGCGCGCTTGTTCGCGCTGATCGAACGCATCGCCGGATAAAAAAATCGCTGCACCTGCGTGGGAGCGGGTGCAGCGAGAACAGTCCCCTCAACTTGCCGGCGAAACCGCCCAGCAATTCCAATGTACCCGTATTGCTGAGATGGCGGCGATGGATATCGCTTGCATGTCGATTGCGTCAAAACTCGTCCATATTCAGCATTTTGGCACTAGTAAAAGCTGGCGGATATGCTTGTTTCCTTACGGCCACAAAATGGCGGGTGTCCCGGGGCCTGGCCGCTGCCATATGGCGGCTATCTGCAAGCCGGCGTGGTACGCTAGGGTTGAGACTGCTTTCGGGGTGACGCATGGTTGGGCGGATGTGCTGGCTGTATGGAATGCTGTATTTGCTGTTGCTGGTGATATCGCCGGCGCAGGCACAGGGCGCGCCCGCGCCATCGCGTTTCCGCCTTTGCTCCATGGACGTCGATTACGAGCCCTACGGCAATGTGGAGGGCACAGGCCAGCTGCAATACCTGATGCAGCAGGCATCGCGCAACCTGGGCGTCGAGGTGGAGCGCTACGTGGCGCCGCGCCGCCGCTGCCTTGAGCAGCTCAAGGCGGGGCTGGTGGACGGCATGTTCGGCGCCTACTCGGCCGAGCGCGCCGAATACGCCGTCTTCCCGATGGCGGGCGCCGAGCCCGACGAGAAAAAATCCGTGGCCACGCCGCGCTACTTCGCCTATCGCCGCAAGGGATCGCCGCTGGCGTGGGACGGCCAGCGTTTCAGTGGCCTGGGCGAAGGCAGGATAGGCGTCGAATCCGGCTTCGCCTTCATCATCGAGCAGTTGCAGCGCCAGCAGGTGCGCTACGACGACGGCGCGAAGACGCTGGAGCTCAATCTGGCCAAGCTGCTTGCCGGGCGCCTGGAAGGCGTGATCGGCATGGAGGCCGAGGCCGGCAAGCTGATCGCCAGCCGCTACCCGGACAAGCTGGAGCGCACCGCGCGCCCCTTCGAGCAAACCCCGCTCTACCTGATGTTCTCGCGCCAGTTCCACGCCCAATACCCCGGCTTCGCCATCCGCTACTGGCAGGCGCTGCAGGACTACCGCGGCACGGCCGACTACCGCCAGTACCAGCTATCGCATCCTTGAGTCCGGGAGTGCAGTGCGTAAAGCAGTCATTGACGATGATGATTTATGTACATACGCTAATTCATGGAAATCGCCTTCGATGCCGCCAAAGACTGCCAGAACCATCAGCATGCGCAAGGCGAATGCAAGAGAGGCCAGGAGATATGTCAACCAAAGTCAAGATCATCATGCCGACGGATGAAGAGGATGCGGCGATCACGGCCGCGGCGTTGTCGGACCCGGACGCCCAGCCGTTGACGGACGAAGAGTTGGCGCAGTTCAGGCGGGGCCGTGGAAGGCCCGCGCAGGCTGTTACCAAGATTCCGACAACCTTGCGTATCGACCCTGAGGTCTTGCAGGCATTTAAGGCAACCGGTGTCGGGTGGCAAACTCGAATGAATCAAGTTCTTTACGAATGGGCCGACGCCCATGGGTTGTTGAAGTCTCGCTGAAGAAGGCTTTTGCCAGGGCGATACACCAATCTATCCGGAAAAGCAAAAAGCCCAGTCGATGACTGGGCTTGTGCCGTAATTCTGTGGGGTGACTGATGGGGCTCGAACCCACGACAACAGGAATCACAATCCTGGACTCTACCAACTGAGCTACAGCCACCACTGATTTACTTCGCCTGAAGCACTGTTTGCGCGTCAGGTGCCGAATTATACTAGGGTGTCCGGCAACTTGCAAAGCCCAATCCGGGCTTTTTTTCAAATCATGCCGAACTGTCTAGATTTTGAGCGATTCCACATCCGCCTTCATGCCCAGCAACTTGATGAAGGCCGGCGACAGCGCTTCCGCGCCGCCCGTGGTGTAGCCATGCAGCAGCGGCGGATGGCCGACGCTGCCCGGACGCTGCAAACCGCCGCTTTCCAGCAGCCGCGCCAGTTGCCGCGCCACCGCGTCGCCGGTGTCGATCAGCACCATGTCCGCTCCGCCTGCATCCGCCACCGCGCGCGCGATGGCTTCCCGCACGAATGGGTAGTGGGTGCAGCCCAGCACCAGCGTGTCCGCGCCTTGCGCCAGCAGCGGCGCGATGTAGCGCGCCAGCATGGCGCGCGTGGCCTCGGTGTCCAGCTCCCCCTGCTCGATCAGGTCCACCAGCCCGACGCAGGGCTGCAGCAGGAATTGCGCCTGCGTCGCGCCGGCGATCTGATCGCGCAGCAGCAGGAACTTCTCCCCCGTCAGTGTGCGCTGCGTGGCCAGCACGCCAACCTTGCCGTTGCGCGTGGCCGCGGCGCCGGGTTTCAGGCCGGGTTCCACGCCCACCACCGGCAGCGCCGGATGGTGGGCGCGGATCGCCTTGATGGCGGCCACGGTGGCCGTGTTGCAAGCGACCACCAGCGCCTTGACGCCGCGCGCCACCAGGAAGGCGGCCACGGCCAGCGAGCGCTCCACCACCACCGCCTCGGTCTTGTCGCCGTAGGGCGCAAAGCCGGAGTCGGCGAAGTAGACCAGGTGCTCCTGCGGCAGCTGCGCCCGGATATGGCGCAGCACCGACAGTCCGCCCACGCCGGAATCGAAGATGCCGATCGGCGCATCGGCGGCGGTGGGGAATGGGATGGTTGGGATCATGTTTGCGCCGGCGTGTTGTCCCCGCGCAGGCGGGGATCCATAGTGAGCATGGATTCCCGCCTGCGCGGGAATGACATGCTGGTGGCTTGTTTAGGCCGCAACGATAGGCACGTTCAGCGCCTCGATGCGCGCCTGCCATTCCTTCGGACCGGTGGTGTGCACCGAGGTGCCGCCCGCATCGACCGCGACGGTAACCGGCATGTCTTCCACCTCGAACTCGTAGATCGCTTCCATGCCCATGTCCTCGAAGCCCAGCACCTTGGCCGACTTGATGGCTTTCGACACCAGGTAGGCCGAGCCGCCGACCGCCATGAGGTAGGCCGACTTGTGCTTCTTGATCGACTCGATGGCGACCGGGCCGCGTTCCGCCTTGCCTATCATGGCGATCAGGCCGGTCTGCTCCAGCATCATGTCGGTGAACTTGTCCATGCGGGTAGCGGTGGTCGGGCCGGCCGGGCCCACCACTTCGTCGCGCACCGGATCGACCGGGCCGACGTAGTAGATGACGCGGTTCTTGAAGTCCACCGGCAGCTGCTCGCCCTTGGCCAGCATGTCCTGGATGCGCTTGTGCGCGGCGTCGCGGCCGGTCAGCATTTTGCCGTTCAGCAGCAGGGTCTGGCCCGGCGTCCACGATGCCACTTCTTCCTTGGTCAGCGTGTCCAGGTTGACGCGCTTGGACTTCTCGGTGTCCGGCGCCCAGCTCACATCCGGCCAGTCCGACAGCTTCGGCGGTTCCATATAGGCCGGGCCGGAGCCGTCCAGCACGAAGTGGCCGTGGCGGGTGGCGGCGCAGTTCGGGATCATCGCGACCGGCTTGGAGGCGGCGTGGGTAGGATACATATTGATCTTCACGTCCAGCACCGTGGTCAGGCCGCCCAGGCCCTGCGCGCCGATGCCCAGCGCATTGATCTTGTCGCACAGTTCGATGCGCAGCTCTTCGGTCTTGTTGCGCGGGCCGCGCTGCTTGAGCTCATACATGTCGATGTCTTCCATCAGCGACTCTTTGGCCATCAGCATCGCCTTCTCGGCGGAGCCGCCGATGCCGATGCCCAGCATGCCCGGAGGGCACCAGCCGGCGCCCATCAGCGGCACGGTCTTGAGTACCCAGTCGATCAGCGAATCGGAAGGATTGAGCATGACGAACTTGGTCTTGTTCTCGGAGCCGCCGCCTTTGGCAGCCACGCTCACGTCGACGGTATTGCCCTCGACCAGTTCCATGTGGACCACGGCAGGCGTGTTGTCCTTGGTGTTCTTGCGGTCGAAGTGCGGGTCGGCCACGATGGAGGCGCGCAGCTTGTTGTCGGCGAAGTTGTAGGCGCGGCGTACGCCTTCGTTGACGGCGTCGGTGACGGTGCCGGAGAAGCCCTCGAAGCGCACGCCCATGCCGACTTTCAGGAAGACGTTGACGATGCCGGTGTCCTGGCAGATCGGACGCTTGCCCTCGGCGCACATGCGCGAGTTGGTCAGGATCTGCGCGATCGCATCCTTGGCCGCCGGGCTTTGCTCGGCGTCGTAGGCGCGCGCCAGGTGCTGGATGTAATCGGCCGGATGGTAGTAGCTGATGTACTGCAGCGCTGCGGCGATGGATTCGATCAGGTCGTCTTGCTTTATGATGGTCATGGTGTTCTCGCTGGAGGATGGAAACTTAGTGCGGCTTGGTCAGTTGCTGGGTGCGGGTCATCAGGTTGTCGGTGTACGCGATGGCGATGGTCGACAGCAGGAAGACGATGTGGATGGCGGTCTGCGCGATCAATACTTTCTCGTCGTATTCCTTGGCGTTGATGAATGTCTTCAGCAGGTGGATGGAGGAGATGCCGACGATGGCCATGGCCAGCTTGGTCTTCAGCACCGACGCGTTCACGTGCGACAGCCACTCCGGCTGGTCCGGATGGCCTTCCAGGTGCATGCGCGAGACGAAGGTTTCGTAGCCGCCCACGATCACCATGATCAGCAGGTTGGAAATCATGACCACGTCGATCAGGCCCAGCACCACCAGCATGATGGTGGTTTCGTTCAGTTTGGTCGGCACGGTGTTGCCGACGGCCACCGCGTGGAAGATATGCTCCAGCGCCGCCTCGTTGCCGAGCGCCGCGCCGATCAAGTCCTTCAGTTCGACCCAGAAATGGAATACGTAGACGCACTGCGCCAGGATCAGGCCCAGGTACAGCGGCAGCTGCAGCCAGCGCGACATGAAGATGAACGCCGGCAGCGGGGACAGCTTGGTCGAATTCAGATTGCTTCGAGGGTCGGTCATTAAAGTCATGCTCCGTGGCTGCGATTGAATTGCCGACATTTTACACGCGCTCCAGCCCGGTCGCACCGGCGCTGGCGGTTCTGCCGTAGAATTGCTGAAAAGGCCAGATTGCCGATGCGACCAGTCTGGCAGCGCATATGGCAGCGCATGTAAGACGTCCGTAAGCGGCAGCGCTTACGATGTTTGCAAACAATTACTATCACCGGAGACCAGCATGACCACCCAGACCACGGAACAACAAGGCCCACAGGAATCGCGCGTGTTCACGCCGCCGGCCGACTTCGTCGCACAAGCAAACATCTCCGGCATGGACGCCTACAATGCGCTCTGTGCCGAGGCGGCGCAGGACTACGAGGGTTACTGGGCGCGCCTGGCGCGCGAGAACCTGGCCTGGAAAGAGCCGTTCGCGCGCACGCTGAACGAAGACGACGCCCCGTTCTACAAATGGTTCGAAGGCGGCAAGCTGAACGTCTCCTACAACTGCCTGGACCGCAACCTGGAAAACGGCAACGCCGCCAAGACCGCCATCATCTTCGAAGCGGACGACGGCGCGGTCACCAAGGTCAGCTATCAAGAACTGCACGAGAAAGTCTGCAAATTCGCCAACGGCCTGAAATCGCGCGGCATTAAAAAAGGCGACCGCGTCATCATCTACATGTCGATGTCGGTGGAAGGCGTGGCCGCGATGCAAGCGTGCGCGCGCATCGGCGCCACGCACTCGGTGGTGTTCGGCGGCTTCTCCGCCAAGTCCCTGCAGGAGCGCATCATCGACGCCGGCGCGGTGGCCGTGATCACCGCCGACGAACAGCAGCGCGGCGGCAAGCGCCTGCCGCTCAAGTCCATCGTCGACGAAGCGCTGGCCATGGGCGGCTGCGACACCATCAAGGACGTCATCGTCTACCAGCGCACCGGCGGCGACGTCACGCATGTGGCAGGGCGCGACATCTGGCTGCACGACCTGGTCGAAGGCCAGAGCGCGCAGTGCGAACCGGAATGGGTGGACGCCGAGCATCCGCTGTTCATCCTGTACACCTCCGGCTCCACCGGCACCCCGAAAGGCGTGCAGCACGCGAGCGGCGGCTACCTGCTGTGGGCCGCGCTGACGATGAAATGGACCTTCGACATCAAGCCGGCCGACGTCTACTGGTGCACCGCCGACATCGGCTGGGTGACGGGCCATACCTATATCGCCTACGGCCCGACGGCGGTGGGCGCGACGCAGATCATCTTCGAAGGCATCCCGACGTTCCCGAACGCCGGCCGCTTCTGGGAGACCGTGGCCAAGCACAAGGTCAGCATCTTCTACACCGCGCCGACGGCGATCCGCTCGCTGATCAAGGCGGCCGACGTCGATCCGAAAGTGCATCCGAAGAACTACGACCTGTCCTCGCTGCGCCTGCTCGGCACGGTGGGCGAGCCGATCAATCCGGAAGCGTGGGTCTGGTACTACAAGAACATCGGCGGTGAGAAATGCCCTATCGTCGACACCTTCTGGCAGACCGAGACCGGCGGCCACATGATTACGCCGCTGCCGGGCGCCACACCCATGGTGCCGGGATCGTGCACCCTGCCGCTGCCGGGCATCATGACGGCGATTGTCGACGAAGCCGGGCAGGACGTGCCGAACGGGCAGGGCGGCATCCTGGTGGTCAAGCGTCCGTGGCCGTCGATGATACGCACCATCTGGGGCAATCCCGAGCGCTTCAAGAGCAGCTACTTCCCTGACGAGCTGGGTGGCAAATACTACCTCGCCGGCGACGGCGCCATCCGCAACAAGGACACCGGCTACTTCACCATTACTGGCCGCATCGACGACGTGCTGAACGTATCGGGCCACAGGATGGGCACGATGGAGATTGAATCGGCGCTGGTGGCCAATCCGCTGGTGGCCGAGGCGGCTGTCGTGGGCAAGCCGGACGAGACGACAGGCGAATCGATTTGCGCGTTTGTCGTGCTCAAGCAAGCGCGTCCGACGGGTGAAGAAGCCAAGCGCCTGGCGCTCGAGTTGCGCAACTGGGTAGGCAAAGAGATCGGGCCGATCGCCAAGCCGAAAGAGATCCGGTTTGGCGACAACCTGCCGAAGACACGCTCGGGCAAGATCATGCGGCGGTTGCTGAGGGTGCTGGCCAAGGGCGAAACGATTACGCAGGACGTATCCACGCTGGAGAACCCGGCGATCCTGGAGCAGCTCAAGGAAGCGTCGTAAGCATTAGCCGTGTCATGTCGCAGCGGCGGATCGTCGCTGAGTCGGGAATGCATGCCGAGCATGCGTTCGAGCTGGGGGTGTCCGACGCTTGAAGCAAGGTTTTCTATGATCAAGTAAAAAATCATTTGATTAAGTAAGAATCCTTGCTACAATGTGCGCCTCTCGCAGCGATGTGAGAAGCAGGAGAGGTGGATGAGTGGTTGAAGTCGCACGCCTGGAAAGCGTGTATAGGTTCATAGCCTATCGGGGGTTCGAATCCCCCTCTCTCCGCCAAGGATACAAAAGCAAAAGGCCACCCTCGGGTGGCCTTTTTGTTTTTGTATCCTTGGCGAAGAGAAGCAAGCCGCCTGCGCGGCTTGCGCGGGGGATTCGAAGGCCTCGCCCCTGCAGGGGCGAGCCGCTCCGAATCGCCCATTTGCTTCCCGCTGGGCGGGAAGCTTGGCGCGCCGAGGGCGCGCGCTCGTATTCCCATTTCAGGCCTTAGGAGATTCGAAGTCCCCATCCAAAGCGCCGCGTATCGCTTCCGAAGTCCGCGCCGCTTCCAGCCGAGTTCGTGTCGAAATGTCGGACCTGGCCCTCAGCTCCTCAGCTCTCGCTCAGCTCGCGTTGAGCTAGCTCAGGCTTCGGGTTAGCAATCAGACGTACCCTGTCAGTCTGCCGTCGAACCCTGGCCATGGGCCTGAAGTGATATCAAAGAGTGCTATCATCAATGAGAACGAAGCATGAGAAGCTGCTGCGGGCCGTGTTCACATCGCCGACTTCGGCAAGCATCCTATACTCCGACCTGGAGGGGCTGCTTGTTGCGCCAGGCGGGCAAGTTCGTGCGGGCGCTGGCTCGCGTGTCGTGCTTCAACTCGGCGGCCGGCATTTGCACCAGCACCGGCCACATCCCGGCAAGGAAGCCAAGCGTTACCAAGTCGAGGAAATCCGCGCATTGTTATTGGCCGCAGGTTACAAACCATGACGAACAACACCATAAGCTATAAGGGCTACATGGCGCGCATCGAGTTTGATCCGCGCGATCAGATTTTCATCGGGCGCGTACTCGGGCTGGCCGACCACATCTCTTTTCACGGAACCTCAGTCGCGGAATTGATCTCCGATTTCCACGCGGCCATAGAAAACTATCTTGAGGATTGTTCAGCCACCGGCCGCCGGCCCGAGAAACCTGCCTCCGGGAAGGTACTGTTGCGGGTGTCGCCGGAAGTGCATGCGGCTGCTGCGATCGCCGCTGAGGCTGCGGGCAAGAGCCTGAACCAGTGGGCAGCCGAGGCACTGGAACGAGCCGCCAACGGCTGACGTAGCAGCCATAAAGCGGGCTCGTGCTAGCACGATACAAACGGGCGCGCTCGCCATTTATGCGAGCTTGGCGGATACTGGATTGTTTTAAGCGGCAGTCGCATCATGGCACTTCATCTCTTCAGAGAAGGCGACTTGGTCTGCCAGCAGAGCGGTGGCCCCGAAATGCTGGTGGTGGCGACCGCTGACTGCCTCATGGGCGAGGAGCTGGTGGCCGGAGCGATCTGTGTCTGGGAGTTCGAACACCGGCTTTTTGAACGCCTGTTCGCGCAGCACGAGCTGGCGCCGGTCCGCTACAACCGGCGTCGCAACAACCGCGACACCTTCGATAAAATCCCCGGATCCCAGGATGGCGAACCGTGGACTCCCTTGCATTTTTAGCGCAGCCGGCATGCCCACTTTCCGTGCGCTAATGTGTGGAGTGCCCGCTGTGCGAGCCGCTATAGTGAGCAGCATACGTCAAACTATATCTGGAGCTTTAGTCACTGCATGCGAGCGCATATTTACCGTGGATTTGAAATTGACTGTGTTGTTGCAAAGGCCGAAACCGGCAAACCCAGCGCGCGTTGGCATTGCGCGCTAACCATCCGCGCGGTCGACGAGCCGGAACCCTTGCACTACGAAATAGACCTGAACGCCTGGACGCCAGCGGGAGCGCGCAACCTGTGCATCCAGTACGCCAAGCAGCACGTGGACGAGTCCAAGGGGCCGGAACAGTACACGGGCCAGGCAGGCCAGTGCCCGCTGACCTCGCCGCTGCGCAAGAAGGAGGAGTAGCGCTGGCCATCGGCGTGCTATCTATCCCGGTGTCCAGCGCAACGATTGCGCCTCTGCGATAGCGTCTGCCATGAAGCGGTGGCGGCGCTTGGCCCACTGTTAGCGTGGCATGGCAAGCTGTATCAGCTCGCTCCTGCGCTGCTCGGCAAAGCGCATCAAGTCGGGAAAGAATGCGTCGAAGCCGGCGGCAATCGCCGCGTAGTTCGCGCGCAGGTCGTCCAGGCCCTCGCGCATCAGGTGGCCGTTGCGGCTCAGGCGCTGCGAGATGCGCGTGACGGCCAGCTCCACGCCAGCCAGCTCTTCATATCCCGCCAGCCAGTTCTGCTCGATGATGCGCGGCGCGATGGCGCGCAGCTTGTCGGGGAGGATGTCCATGTGCTCGCGCAGGGCGCGGTGGAAGCGGGCGATGAGCTCGTGCCGTGGCAGTTCGCTGTAGTGGTCCCAGCGCTGCGTCAGCAGGTGGTCGTAGAACACGTCGAGCACGATGCCGCCGTAGCGCCGGCGCGGCCCTGCGAACAGCTGCACCGCCGACTTCACCACAGGATGGCTGTCCGTGTAGCTGTCGATATAGCGGTGCAGCATGATTTCGCGTTCGATCTCCTGCGTGTACAGGCCGTCGACACTGGCCTTGGCGAAGTCGCCCAGCATGGCCCCTATCATGGCGGCGTCGCTTTGCCGGGCGAGGAAGATGTGCGCGAGGTAATTCATCCCGCATTCTATCGCGCCACCGCCCGGCCTGCCGGACACCCCATGTTTCAGCGGGCGCGGCCCCTGAAGACCAAATTGACGATGGCCAGCAGCAGCACCGCGCCCAGGAAGGACACCAGCAGCGAGCCGACGCTGAAGTCATCCGTGTTGATAGTGCCGGTGCCCAGCATCGGGGCGATCAGCCAGCCACCCAGCAGGGCGCCGACGATGCCGACCACCACGTTTAGCAACATGCCCTGCTGGGCGTCCGTCTTCATTACCAGGCTGGCCAGCCAGCCCAGCACACCACCGATCACGATCCATAACAGAAAGCTCATGTCAATCTCCTTTAGGTTGTCGTCACGCGCCGGCATCCCCGGCATGGTTGAAGGCTAACCCGGCCGGATCGCGCGGTTGGTACGGCAACTCACCGAAGCGCAAGAAAGGCCATGACCGAGGCCATGACCGCGTCCGATCGGCTGCAAGGTGAGTGAACGTACAGAGCCGCAGCGCGCGAGCGCTTACTTTCGGGATGCGTTCATCTGAACGCTGATTGAGTCAGTCAACCGCAACACTATCGAGGAGACTTACGCATGGATACCCAAGACAACAAGCGCCTGGTGACCGGCCTGTTCAACGACCGCGACAGCGCAGAGCGCGCCTACCAGCACGCCGCGTCGCGCGGCTACGCGAAGGACGACATCAACCTGGTGATGTCCGACGAGGCCCGCAAGCGCCACTTCGGCGACGGCACCGTTGACACCGACCTGGGCAGCAAGGCCGCCGAGGGCGCCGGCATCGGCGCAGGCATCGGCGGCACCGTGGGCGCGGTGCTGGCGGCCATCGCGGCGGTCGGCACCACGGTGACGCTGCCCGGCCTGGGGCTGGTGGTGGCCGGCCCGCTGGCGGCCGCCATCGCCGGCGCCGGCGCGGGCGGCGTGACCGGCGGCCTGCTCGGTGCGCTGGCCGGCGCCGGCATCCCGGAGGACCGCGCGCAGCCTTACGAAGAAGGCATCCGCAACGGCGGCATCCTGATGGGGGTGCGCGCCCGCTCGGACGAGGACGCCGCCCACATTGAAAGCGGCTGGAAGGACAGCGCCGGCCAGCACGTGGTCGGCACGGGCGTGGGCGCCGGCGCGGGCGCGATTGCCGGCATGGCGGCGGGCACCGTGGGCGGTCCGGTGGGCGTGGCGCTGGGCGCGGCCATCGGCGGCGTGGCCGGCGGCCTGGCGGGCAAGGGCGCGGCCGAGGTGGTCAATCCGAAGCGCGGCGACGACCTGAGCGACCATAACCTGGCGCGCGGCGTCGGCGGTGGCGGCGGCGCCATGGCCGGCGCGGCGCTCGGCGCGATGGGCGGCCCGGTCGGCATGGCGGCGGGGGCGGCGGTTGGTGCGCTGGCCGGCGGCATGATAGGCGAGGGCGTGGGCGGCCTGGTCAATCCGGCCGAGGAGCACGCCTACTGGCGCGACAACTACCGCAACGAGGCCTACGTCAACCCGGCCTACAGCTACGACGACTACGCCCCGGCCTATTCGCTGGGCTACACCAACCGCGCGCGCTACAACGGCCGTTGGGATGACAGCGAAGCGGCGCTGCGCGACGAGTGGGAGCGCGCCAAGGGACAGTCGCGCCTGAGCTGGCACGAGGCGAAATCGGCCACCCGCGCCGCTTGGGACAGGGTGGAGCGCGCCATTCCGGGCGACGCCGACCGCGACGGCAAATAAGCGCCGGCCGGGCATGCAGGCCCGCGTCCGCGGCAGGCCCGGCTCGCGCGCGGCCTGGCCGCGCCGCCGCGCCGCCGCCTGATGCATTGTCCGCGTGTCATCGCAGGCTCCCTTCAGTCGCTGGCGATCTCCTCGCCGACGAGGAAGCCGGCGAGCAGCGGGTTGACGATGGCGGCGTGCGTGATGGGCGCCATGTGGCCGCCCTTGGTCTGCACTGCCGCGCCGTTGGGCAGCGCGGCGGCCAGGCAGGCGGCCACGCGGCGTGTCGATAACGGACTGCGTTCGCCGCACAGCACCAGGGCCGGCATGTCCAGCTGTGCCATGTCGGCCAGCGTGGCCGGTTCGCCCAGCAGCGCCTGGAAGTCCAGCTTGACCTTGGCGATCTGTGCGCAGAAGCGCTCCTGCTGCGCGGCCGGCAGCGCGTCGAAGGCGCCCGCGCGGTTCCAGTAGTCGATGAAGTTGCGGGTGGCGTCGTGCGCGCTGGCGGCGCAATGGATGTCGGCCACCACGTTTTCGATTTCGATGCGCGCAGCGTCGTCCTCTGCCAACAAGTGGATGGCGACCGGCTCGAACACGGCCAGCGACAGCACGCGCGCACGCATCCGGCGCGTCATGTGCAGCGCGGTGGCGCCGCCGTAGGAATGGCCGATGAGATGGAAGGGCTCGTCCGGCGCCAGTTTGCCGGCGATGGCCGCGTTGACCGCGTCCACCTCGTGCGCCAGCGAGAAAGCGTCGCCGGCATCGGCCGGGAAGGGCGATTTTCCGTAGCCGAGCAGATCGACGGCGATGAAGCGGAAGCTGCCCTCGTTCCGGGCGATGAGCTCGGCCCACTGGCCTTTGGAACTCATGGAGCTGTGCAATAGAACGACGGCGGGCAGGCTGGTGGAAATGTTCATTTGGTGACAATGCAAAAACGGCAAAGGCGGGATTATACGGTGTAGACTCGAGCATAACTCCACCACGGTCCCCAAACATGAGAGTACTGTACGGCGCTGCTCTGTTATTTTTTGCAAGTAATGCCCTGGCTGGCGACGCCATCGTCGCCACCTACAATGACCGTCCCCCATACCAGCAGCAGACGGTCGGCGGCGCGCCCAGCGGGCTGACCGGCACACCGGCCGTCGCCGCGTTCCAGGACGCGGGCATCGACGTCGTCTGGACCCAGGTGCCCAGCAACCGCCAGTTGGCGATGGTGAAAGACCCGGCCGCGCGCAGTTGCGCGCTGGGCTGGTTCCGCACCCCCGAGCGGGAGCGTTACGCCAAGTTCACCAAGGCCATCTACCGCGACAAAGACTGGGTGCTGCTGGCGCGCGCCGACTTCGACGCCGGCGAGGGCATCACGCTGGAAGTGCTGCTGCAGCGCCCCAGCACGCGCGTGCTGGTGAAGGACAACTACTCCTACGGCGCCCAGATCGACGAGATGATGGCGCGCCTCAAGCCGAACCTGGCCCTCTCCACCGGCAGCCCGGCGCAGATGCTGCAGTCGGTCAGCGCGGGCGCGGTCGACTTCATGTTCGCGTCGCAGGAGGAGGCGCAGTACCTGCTGGGGCACGGCGGCGAGCCGGCGAAGAATTTGCGCATACTGAAGCCGAGGGACATGCCGCGCGGCGGCGAGCGCTACATCATGTGCGGCAAGGGCGTGCCGGACGAGGTGATCGACCGGCTGAACAAGGCGATCACCTTCAAGTAGCGCGGCCTTACAAGGCGCGCACCGGGATGCAGATGTCGCCGCTGAATTCGCCCGTGGCCGGGTCCATGCAGGTGGCCACCTGGAAGCGTTCGAAGCACGGCCGGTCGTCGCATTGCATGCCGCTCGATGGCAGCCATTCGCGCGTCAGCCAAGTCCACGCGTTAGCGATGGCCAGGGGCTGGCCCCGGAAGCGCGCCACGGCGTAGCGCCCGCCGGGCAAGGTGGCGATGCTGGCCAGCGCGCCCGGCTGGAAGTCGTCCGGCACGGCGACGCAGGCGTCGTAGCGGCACTTGTCGGGCGCGGTGATGCTGGGATCGTCGTGGCCGACGCCGAAGCACGGCTGGCCGTCCAGGGCGTGCGACTGCATCCACGGCGCCATGGCGTCGCGCCAGAAGGCGCCGATTTGCGGGCCGTAGGGCCCGATCTTACGCTGATACGCCACGCGCACGGCGGGCAGGTCGGTGATATGAACTTCCATTTCGACTTCTCCAAACAAGGTTAGGGAGCCGTCATGGTCGCCCGGCGCGCGGGGGCGCGCCTGATCGCGCTTGCTGTGGACCTGATCAGGATTGCTGTGCGCCGCGCCGCCGCTGCGCATGGCGGCCAGCTGCGCCGCCGCGCGCGCAGGCGCCTCGGCCCGCCAAGCGGTGGGCGTGCAGCCGAACTGCAGTTTGAAGGCGCGCGCGAACGCTTCGCCGGAGCCGAAGCCGCTTGCCAGCGCGATGTCCAGCACCGGCTCGCCGGAACCGCGCGCCAGCCGCGCTGCGGCCGTTTCCAGGCGCCGCCGGCGCGCGTAGTCGCCCAGCGTTTCGCCCATCCAGGCGGCGAACACGCGGTGGAAATGGAAGCGTGAGAAATTGGCCACGTCGGCCAGTTGCGCCAGATCGAGCGGAGCATCCAGGTGCTGGTCAATATAGTCGAGCACGCGGTTCATGCGGCGCGCGTATTCGGCGCGGCTGGCGCGCATCAGCGCGTCGGGCGGGGGCGTATTGATCATGGCCGGGAATTATGGCATGGCGCGTGACGCTCTGCAGCCTCGCTTGCCGGGCAGCTTACAGCAGCGGCGATGGCGGCGCGCCGGCATCGGCGACGCCGACCAGTAGCGTCTGCATCGTATCCATTTGGGGCATGGTGTCGAGGGCGGCGGCCAGCGTGGCGTAGTCCTTCACTTGCGCCAACCAGGCGTTAACCGCCGCCACGCTGTGGGGCGTGTAGCTGATCAATTCGATGGCCGTATCCAGCGAGGCGGTAAACTCGGCCGCCGCCAGCGTTTTGGCGTTCAGTGCCACGGCGTCGGATCCCTGCGCCGAGCGCACCATGCTGGTGGCGAGGCTGGCCGCGTTCAGCGCGCCGTTGTCGACCAGGCCTGCCCAGTACCGGACGCCGGCGTCGTCGCCGGCTCGGCCGAACAGCTGCTGGTAGAAGTCCTGGGCCACGGCGGTACTGCTCATGCCGGCGTAGAGCAAGGTGAACTCGGAGGCGCCGGAGAGGCCGTCGGTGAGCGTCTTGGCGTCCAGCTTCAGCCAGTATTCCAGGCCGAGCGGATCGGCGGGCCGATGCAGGAAGGCCACGTACAGCTTTTCGATGTCGAGCGCGCTGAAGGCCGGCACGCCGGCGCCACTGTTGGCGTAAGCGATGGCGGCGCTGTCCATGGTGGTGCCCGGGTCGAGGTCACCGATGTGGACCGCCGGGGTGCTGAGCGCCAGCGCCGAAGCGAGATGAGTCGGCAGCAGCGCTTCCAGGTGGCCGCCGGCCGTCGCGGAGGCCAGCTGGTCCGCCAGCGTGGCCTGCAGCAGCGTCGAGGCTTGGCCGATGTGGGCCAAGGTCGCCAGGAAATCGGCGCTGGCTGTGCCGGTGCCCAGCATGATGTTGTCGATGGCGTCGCCCAGCAGTCTGGCGAACAGATGGCTGGTCTGGCTGCTCATGGCGGCCGCCGCGGCGCTCAGGTCGGCGTTGGCGGCCTGCGCGACGCTGCTGGCGAGCAGGGCGGTGATGAAGCTGGCGCTGCCCAGGTCGCTGACGCCGCTGGCGTGGGCAATGGTGTCGGCCAGCGCGCCCGAGACGGCCAGCGCCGCTTGCGCCTCACACAGGTGGCCGGCGCCGCCGGCCAGGCTGACCAGGGTGCGCGCGATGGCCAGTTGCAGGCCGTCCAGGCTGGCGACGGTGGCCTGCGTGCTCAGCGCCTGCAACTGCGCGGCGGAGCCGGGGTCGGCGTCGAACACGGCTTGCAGCGGCGACGGCGTGCTTACGCTCAGCGCGGCAACGCCGAAGGCCTCGCCGAGGCGGGTGTTGGCCTGCGCAGCGTCCAGTCCCTGCTGGAGCAAGCCCTTGTATAGCAAGGTCAGCGGTGAGTTGGTACTGATACTGTCGAGGCCGTGCGAGGGCGTGCCCTGCCGCTGCAGTCCGGTCGTGATGTCGGTGCCGCCGGTGGCCAGCAGCGCTTGCGCCGGCTCGCCGGGGAGCGTGCGCGACGACATGTAGTTTATCGAGTAGTGACCGCTGCCGTCCGTTGTCGTGCTGATTTCGTCGGTGTCGAGTTGGCCGTTACCGTTCAGGTCTTGGAAGACGGTGGCGCCAGCCAGGTAGCCCGTCGTCTGCAGTTGGCCATGCAGCAGGTGGACGCCCGGAATGGCCGAGATCACGACAAGCAGGCCCGGCAGTTCGGCCTTGAAGGTGTCCAGCGCGGATTGGCTGGTCACGCGTCCCAGCCAATCCGTGACCAGGGCGCTATCGGAAGAGTACGACAGCATGGCCGCAGTATCGCCTTCCATTGCCACGGAAAACGCGTGGGCCGCCTGCACCCGGAAGCCGACGGCGGCATCGCTGCCCTGGGCGCTCGCGACCAGGAAGGCAGGCAAAGTCGCGAGCGTTATCGCGCCGCTGTCGAGCAGGGCGCTCCAGTATTGCACGCCGCCGGCGTCGGCGGTACGGTCGAACAGATTGTGATACAGCATTTTGACCACGCCGGCGTGCGATTTCCCGCTAACGTTGTCGAGCTGGGGCAGCAGGTCTGCGATGTTGGGCTTGCTGAAGTAGTCCAGCATGGCGATATCGGGAGCCTGGTTGGCGTAGGCCAGCGAAAGAAGGCTGATGTTCAGGGTGGAAAGCGTCATCGGAGTGCCGTTGTTGGTGGATTAGGCCATGGTAGCAAAATAACAATGTTAAATATGCGTACATTGTCACGGGCATGAAAAAGGGGAGCCGCAACTCCCCTGGTACCGATGCATCTGGCTGCTTGTCTGCCCGGTATCAGTTCCGCAGCCAGCGTGCGAACGGCGCCAAGTCGGCACCCGGCTCCAGATACCAGGCCTTGCGCGTCCAGTCGAATTTCGCGCCCAGCGCCTTGACCTGCGGCGCCTCGTGGATGGTGGCGCTCAGGTAGTAGCGCGTCGGCGCCTGGTCCTTGACGGCCTCGCCGTTGCGCACGATAGCCTGTTCGGCGGCCGCGGCGGTGGGGGCCAGCCGCATGCGGGCGATGTAGGCGCTGCGCTGCGCCGCATCCGACGGCGACAGCAGCGACAGGCGCAGCTTGGCGCGGGTGGCCGCCACGTAGAACAGGTTCTCTTCCTCGCGCGCGCCGAACATCGGGTTGGGGAATTCGCCGGCCTCCAGGAAGGGCAGCACCACGTGCTCGAATTCCTTGCCCTTGGCGTTGGCCACGCAATCTATCGTCACGTAGTCTTTCTCGCGCTTGCGGCTGGCGAAGGCCTCGGCCGCGTTCAGCGTTTGCCAGAACTCGGCCAGCGTCTGGCCCGAGTGCTCGGCGAAGGCGATGAAGCCCGCCACCGATTTCGACACCACGCTGGCCTCGTAGGGCCGCACGAAGATGCGCTTGGCCGCCTGCTCCAGGTTCATCTCGCCGCAGATGGCGCGCAGCGCCTGGTCGGCTTTGGTGGCCGGGTCCAGTGCGGTGGCGTAGTCGATGGCGGACTTGATCGCGCCGCGCATCGCGTTGCCGGCGCTTCCGCCCGCGCCGTCCTCGCCGTCGCGCCCGTCGATGTACAGCTTGTAGAAGTCGCCCAGCAGCTGCGGGGTGCGCGCCACTTCGCGCTTGGCCATCTCCAGCCGCTCCGGCGCCAGATTCACTTCGCCGAACACCGCCAGCGCCTCGACGATGGCGGCGCGCACCTCCAGCGACTTCACTGCCTCCAGATCGCGCAGCCCGATCGCCAGCATGCCGCGCAAGAACAGGATTTCGTCGCGCTGCAGATAGCCTGCCATGGCCGGTGTGCGGTAGCCTATCTTGGCCTTCAGCAGTGCGTTCTCGACGGCGATCGACTGGTGCCGGTCGCGCAGCAGGATGGCGCAGCCTTCCAGCGGGAAACCGTCGCGTTTCCACGCCTTGACCGCCTCCACCACGCGCTCGCCGCAGCCGTCGGCGTCGGCGTAGTGCAGCTGCTTGATCCCGGTGTGCAGCGGCAGGCTCGATTCCACCGGCTTGTTCTTGAATTCCTTCATCGCGTAGGCCAGGTGCGGGCCGTGGCGGTAGGTGTAGGTCAGCGGGTAATGCTTCAGGCCGGGATAGTTCTGCGCGAAGCGATGCTCCAGGAAGTCCTGGCTGGCGCCCAGCCTGGAATAGATCACCTGGTCCTTGTCGCCGGCGCCGACGAAGTAGCAGTCCGGCCGCGCCAGCAGCGCGTTCAGGATGCGGAAGGCCGCTTCGTTCAAGTCGTGCAGCTCGTCGCACACCACCACGCGGTAGCCGGGCAGCGTTTGCGCGTAGCCGGCGGAATGGGACAGCTGCCGCGCCAGGTCGTAGGTGGCGTCGAAGGGGCCGCGGAACAGCGTGCCCTCGTCGCCGCCTTGGCGCAGGGTCTCGTATTCCTGGGCCGTCAGGTAGTCGGTCACCGGTATTTTCAGCAGCTCGGCGGCCTCGTCGTGCTCCATGTATTCCAGGTCGCCGTCGAGCGCCATGGTGGCTTTCAGCGTGAGCTGGATGTCGAGGAACTGCGACAGCGCGATGTTGTGGGTGCGGATGTCGAGATAGTCCACCTGGCCCACATAGCGCTCGCTGACGCGTTCCAGCGCGTGCAGCACATAGGGCTTGAGCTGGCGCGCCTGCGGCAGGCGCTCGGCGGCGCCGTTGCCGCTCTGGGCCAGCATGCGCGCGGAGAAATCCTCGAAGGTGGAGACGTCCACCCGGGCTGCGGTGGCATAGGGGATGCCGATGTCGAGCAGGCGCTGGCGCATCACGTCGCGCGCTTCCGGGGTGAACACCAGCGCCAGGATCTGCTCCGGCGGCAGCTTGCGCGCCAGCGCCTCGCCGATGCGCAGCGCCAGCGTGGTGGTCTTGGCCGCGCCCGCGTTGGCGTCGATCAGCACCACCTTGTTCTGGGCCAGCTGGATGGCGGTCTGTTCCGGGGTGCGTATCAGGCCTTGCGGGGTGAAGCGGGGCGTATTGGATTCGGTCATGGCACAGTATACCGTCCCTTGCAAGTTCGACGTCAGCCTGGAATGCTAAATTGGGTATTTCGATTCCTGGATTCATTGCCTCAGGGAAATAATGGCGTGCGGGGCCGAGAGTGGCATACTGCAAGTTTCAACACGCACTGCGTCATCAATAAGGACAGCATGTTTTCCGACGCCACAGAAGCAAGCGAGCCTGTACTGGCTTTCACGTCGTTCCGGTTTTTTCCGGCGCGCCGCATGCTCTATGAAAAAGACCGTCCGCTGCGGCTGGGCAGCCGCGCCATCGATATCCTGCACGCCTTGCTGGAGCGCGCAGGCGAAACGGTCACCAAGGAGCAGTTGATCGCCCGCGCCTGGCCGAACACCGTGGTCGAGGAGGGCAACTTGCGGGTGCACGTGGCGGCGCTGCGCAAGATGCTGGGCGAACGGCATATTGAGAACGTGGCCGGGCGCGGCTATTGCTTTATCACGCCGGTGGTGCGCAGCGAAACAGCGCCCGGCGATCCGGCCACCGGTACTGCGGCGGCGGACGCCGGGGCCGGCCTGATGACGGCCAGGACCGTGTATCTGCCGCAGAGCGACGGCCTGCCGCCGAGCGCCACGCGGATCTTCGGACGCGGGCAGGCCGTGGCGGTGCTGGAGCGGCAATTGTCCGAGCGGCGCTTCATCACCATCGTCGGCACCGGCGGCATGGGCAAAACCACCGCCGCGCTGGCGGCGGCCGAGCGCATGCAGTCGCACTGGCGCCAAGGCACGGTATTCGTCGACCTGGCCTCGCTGACCCGGGCCGATCAAGTGCCGCAGGCGCTGGCCGCCGCGCTGGTGATGGAGCGCCCGGCCTCGATGGACGCCTCCGCCATCGTCGCGGCGCTGTGCAGCCACCATTTGTTGCTGATACTGGATAGTTGCGAGCACCTGCTGGAAGCGGTGTCGGTGCTGGCCGAGCAGATCCTGCATGGCGCGCCGGGCGTGCGCCTGCTGGCCACCAGCCGCGAGCCGCTGCGCGCCGAAGGCGAGTGGGTGCATCGCTTGCCTGCGCTGGAACTGCCGCCCGAACCGGCGCCGGACGCGGCGCCGCTGACGATGGCGCAGGCGATGGCCTATGCGTCGGTGCAGCTGTTCGTCGAACGCGTGCAGGCGGGCGCGGCCGGCTTGCCGCTGGGAGAAGGCGACGTGCCGCAGATCGCCGACATCTGCCGCCGGCTGGACGGCATCCCGCTGGCGATCGAACTGGCGGCGGCGCGGGTGGAACTGCTCGGCGTGCGCGGCCTGGTGGCGCGGCTGGACGACTGCTGTTATCTGCTCAAGGGCGGACGCCGCACTGCCAAGATCCGGCACCGCACGCTGGAGGCCACGCTGGACTGGAGCTACGCGCTGCTGGCCGAAAGCGAAAGGAGCATGCTGCACCGCCTGTCGGTGTTCCGGCGCCGCTTCTCGCTGGAGGAGGCGCTGGCGATCGGCGCCGACGGCAGGCGGGGCCTGGAGGAGGCAATGGATGCCCTGTCCAGCCTGGTGAACAAGTCGATGCTGGCGACCGTGGCCGACACCGGCGCGGCGCGTTACCGCATGCTGGAGACGACGCGCAGCTACGCGGCGGCCAAGCTGGCCGAAAGCGGCGAGCACGACGCGATCATGGCGCGCTATGCCGCGCTCAGCGGGCTGGAGGCGTAGCCGCCGGCAGTTGTAGCCGCTGTTGCCGCTGTTGCCGCCGTTGCAAAACTTGCGCCCAGGCCGGCACGGCGTGCCGCCAGAATTCGTCCACGCTGCCCGCCCGCACATCCAGGCCCAGGAAGCGCGCGGCGGGCAGCAGCGCGGACTGCAGCAGTTGCGCCACCGGCGCCCCGTTATCGAAGGCCTGCGCGCCGGTCTGCTTGGACAGCTTCTCGCCGTCGGCGTTGGCCACCACCGGCACGTGCAGGTAGGCCGGCTGCGGTAGCCCGAGCAGTTCCTGCAGGTAGATCTGGCGCGGCGTCGAATCCAGCAAGTCCGCGCCGCGCACGATGTCGGTGATGCCTTGCGCGCCGTCGTCCACCACCACCGCCAGCTGATAGGCCCAGAACCCATCCGCGCGGCGGATCACGAAGTCGCCCACCTCGGCGGTCAGGTCCTGGCATACCGGGCCATGCCAGCGGTCGTCGAAGCAGACCACGCGGTGCGGCTGCTGCGGTGTGCGCAGGCGCAGCGCGCGCGGCGCCTTGCCTGGCGCCAGGCCCTCGCGGCAGGTGCCCGGATACACCAGCGCCGAGGTGTTCGCCTGCCCCGTGCGCAATTGCGAATCCTGGATCTCCTTGCGCGAGCAGGAGCAGGGATAGATGGCCTCGCCGAGCTGCGCCAGCGCCGCCTCGTACAAATCCGTGCGCAGGGTCTGCCAGCTCACTTCGCCATCCCACTGCATGCCGCAGCGCTGCAGCGAGGCCAGGATATGCCGGTCCACGCCCGCCACGTTGCGGTCGCGGTCCAGGTCCTCGATGCGCACCAGCCACCGGCCGTGGTGGACTTTCGCGTCCAGGTAGCTGGCCATGGCCGCGACCAGGGAACCGAGGTGCAGGGGGCCGGTGGGCGAGGGCGCGAAGCGGCCGATGTAGGGAGGGCATGACGTCATGGGAAAAGTATCCCCGACCGGCGCGGTGCGCGTCAACCGCCGCATGCCGCGCCACGCCGGGGCAAGCTGAAAACATCGCATACAATGCTCGGCGCGGCGATGCCCGCCGTTACTACCGACCTACGACAAACCGGATACCATGTACAACATGCTCTCTTCCCTCCTCGCCACCGCCCTGGCCACCAGCCTGGCGCTGGCGTTTCCGGCCAGCGCCGCGGGTGCCAAAAGCGCCAAGGCAGGCCGGCCCACGGTGCAGGAAGCGCTGCTGCGCGCCCATCTTGCGTTCCTGTCCAGCGACGTGCTGGAAGGGCGCGGCACGGGCCAGCGCGGCGGCGACCTGACCGTCGCCTACCTTGAAACACAGGCGATGGCCGCCGGCCTGAGGCCGGTGTCGGGCAAGAGCTACCGCCAGGCGGTGCAGATCGCCGGCATCAAGTCGCTGCCGTCGGAAAGTTCGCTGCGCCTGGAAGTCGACGGCGCGGCGCTGCCGGCCTCTTTCGGCAAGGACTGGGTCTGGGCGCCTGGCGACGCGCAAGCGGCGCACGCGCTGGACGCCGAACTGGTGTTCGCCGGCTACGGCATCACCGCGTCGGAAGAGGGCTGGAACGACTTCAAGGGCCAGAACCTCAAGGGCAAAGTGCTGGTCATGATGGTCAACGACCCGCAGCCCACGGCCGAAGAAGCGAACCGTTTCGGCGGCAAGGCGCTCACCTACTACGGCCGCTGGACCTATAAATTCGAGGAAGCCGCCCGCCAGGGCGCCGCCGGCGTGCTGCTGATCCATACCACGCCGAGCGCATCGTACGGCTGGAGTGTGATCCAGAACAGCTGGGATGGCGTGGAGCGCTTCCAGCTGGCGCAGGGCGCGCTGGGCACCGGTCTGCAAGGCTGGTTGACCGACGACACCGCGCGCGCCCTGTTCAAAGCCGCCGGACAGGACCTGGACGCGCTGCGCGCCGCCGCCGAGCGCAAGGACTTCCAGCCCGTCGCGCTGAAGGCCAAAGTGGCGGGCGACATGAAAGCGGCCGTGCGCCGCCTGGAACAGTTCAACGTGGCCGGCGTGGTGCCGGGCACCGATCCGAAGCTGAAGGACGAAGTGGTGATCTACAGCGCGCACTGGGACCACCTGGGCAAGCAGGGCACCGAAGGCGAGGCCAAGGCCGAGGCCAAGGCCGATACGATATTCAACGGCGCCGTGGACAACGCGTCCGGCAGCGCCGCGCTGCTGGCCATGGCCAGGGAGGCGTCGGCCCATCCCGCCAGGCGCAGCCAGATGTTCCTGTGGGTGGCGGCCGAGGAGCAGGGCTTGCTGGGCAGCGAAGCCTACGCCAGCGCCCCGCTGTGGCCGCTGGCCAAGACGGCCGCCAACCTGAACCTGGACAGCTTGAACTTCATCGGCGTCACGCGCGACATCGGGGCCAAGGGTAGCGAGCGCAGCGACCTGGGCCAGATGGCCGCAGCCACCGCCCAAGCCATGAACATGGTGATCGCCGAAGCCAAGCCGGACCTGTCCGGCGGCTACTTCCGCAGCGACCATTTCAGTTTCGCCAAGGTGGGCGTGCCGGCGTTCTCGATCAATTCGGGCAGCGACTACCTGGGCGACAAGGCGGCCGCGAAAGCCAAGATGGACGCCTACAGCAAGCGCTACCACCAAGCCTCGGATGAATACGATCCGAGCTGGGACCTGGCCGGCATGACGCAGCACGCGCAGTTCACACTGAACCTGGGCCGCATGGTGGCCGACGCGCCCAAGATGCCGGAGTGGAAAGCCGGCGACGCCTTCGGCAAAGCCCGCTCGAAGTAAGCCAACCCCAACGCCGTCCTCGTGATGGCGTTTTACTTAGATTCCAAATACAGGGTCTCAGGTGCCATGTCGATGGCATCCGACCACGCAACCGTGCCGCCTTCCACATAAGCGGCGGCAAACAATTGCTTGTTCGCCAATGGCCGGAACACTGGGTAGTCCAGATAAGTCTGCATATCGAACGTCTTGCTCTCGCCGTTGGCGAAGCGAAGTGCAAGCCGGTAGTCCGGCAGTGCTCGCACTCCAATAATTTCTGGCAGCATAAATCCTCCTTACAGGGGCTTGATCGGGAAGGTTTGTTCGCCTTTCACAGCGCGTTCCCAGTTCTCCATCAGCTCGCGTTCGTGTAGTTTAATCCACTTTTGGAGTTGGCCGAGGCGCTTTGGGGGAAGGGTTCCTTCCTTTAAACGGCCTGAAGGAATCAGCAGAACGCATTGTTGATCCTGGTGCTGTACATGGATATGTGGTTCATGATGGTGTTTAATGTCCAGGAAGTACATGCGGACGATCATTCCGCAAAACATGGCGATGGTGGGCATGCGCGACTTCCTTGTGGACGCAATCCGTCATTGTCCTGCCGAGCCTGCTTCGTCAGTTTGATCTGAGTCATGCATCCACAGTAATATCTGGCATTGCACGCTCGCTCGGTGCGGATCTGACTGGAACCACATTGATCTCTGCGCGCCTGACCTCCCTTGACGCTTTTCGCGGTTTTACGATCGCCAGCATGCTGCTGGTGAATAATCCCGGCGACTGGGGCAATCTGTATTCGCAGCTGGCGCACGCGCACTGGAACGGCTGGACCTTTACCGACTGGATCTTCCCCTTCTTCCTGTTCATCGGCGGCGTCTCGATGTCGTTTTCGCTGGGACGCCGGGCCGATGCGGGTGCGGACAAGGCGGCCTTGCTGGGCAAGCTGTTCAAGCGCGCCTTGCTGATTTTCCTGATCGGCTTCCTGCTGAACACCATCCCGAAATTCGACCTGTCCACGGTGCGCATCCCTGGCGTGCTGCAGCGGATCGCGCTGTGTACGATGCTGGCGGCGCCGCTGGTCGTCTACTTCAATTGGCGCCAGATCCTGGCCTGGATCGCCGGCCTGCTGGCGTTCTACAGCGTGGTGATGCTGCTGGTGCCGGTGCCGGACGTGAACGGCGTGGTCGGCGCGGGTGTGCTGGAGCCGGGGCGCGATGTCGGTGCCTGGCTGGACCGCCAGTTCCTGAGCGGCCACCTGTGGGCGCAGTCGAAAACCTGGGATCCGGAAGGCTTGTTCACCACCATCCCCGCGCTGTGCAGCCAGTTGATCGGCGTGCTGGCTGGACGTTGGCTGATGGTCAAGCGCGGCAAGTCCGAGCAGACCGTGTGGATGCTGCTAACCGGCCTGGCCTTGCTGCTGCTGGGTGCGATGCTGGATGTGGTGCTGATGCCGATCAATAAGAGCCTGTGGACCACGCCGTTCTGCCTGTTCACCAGCGGCTGGGCCTTGCTGATGTTCTCGGCCTTCTATTGGCTGCTGGATGCGAACCCGTCGCGCTGGCTGCGCGTGCGGGCGCAGCGCGGTTCGGGTTTCTTCATCATCTACGGCATGAACGCGCTGTTCATCTTCGCACTGTCCGGCCTGGTGGCGAAGATGCTGGGCTTTATGAAAATCGCCCAGCCGGACGGAACGCTGCGCTCGCTGGGCGCGACGCTGTACGCACCCATCAAGGCGCTGCCGCTGCAGCCGCAGGCGGCCTCGCTGCTCTACGCGTTGCTGTTCAACGCCGTGATGTTCGCGGTGGCCTGGTTCATGTGGCGCCGCCGCTGGTTTGTGAAGGTATAGCGGTGGCCTGCGCCGTGGCGCGACTCAGTGCCGGAACCTCAGTGCCTGAACGCGAGCGAGATCACGGTGCCGGTCAAGTCGATGCCCTTGATGCTGATGCTGCCGAAACTCGGCCCTCCTTCAGAGCCGCGCACGCGGATGTTCTGGAAGCTGATTTCGCCGATCGAGGTCGGCAGGTTCAGCGTCAGCGTGCCGTCCTTGCCTATCGTGGCGGCGGCCTTGGTGGGGTCGTAGACCACGTTCTTCATGGTCGTGTCGGATTCGAGGAAACCCAGGATCGGATTGAGCGCCTTGGCCAGGTCGCCTATCACTTCCACGCCGTTGTTGTTGATCTGCTGGCGCACGTGCTGCACCAGTTCCTCGTTCAAGCCCTGCGCCGAGGTGGCGCCAAGCTCGTCTTCGGACAAGGCCTGCATGCCGCCGGGGCTGCCAGTGCCGCCGATATCGCTGTTGCCGCCATCACCGCGCGGCAGCACCACCGGCGCCGTCATCGCCACTGCGGGCAGGGCGGTGGCGGCGTAGGTTTCCAGCGGCGCGAGCAGGGCCGTGACCACCGCCGCCGCCATCCGCAAATGCCGCTGCTTGCGCAGCGCTTCGTGCACGTGCTGCTGCGTGACCAGGTTCCACTCGGCGAAAATGTCGCCCAGGCGCTGGCCTGTCGCCCGCTGGTGTTCGATAGCCCGCGTCAGCTGCGCTTCTGAAATCAGTTTCTGTTTAACCAGCAGCTGACCGAGCAGCGCCTTGTTGTGATCCTGTTTGAACCAAGCCATGCTGAACTCCTTAGGCAATATTGCGCGATGGCGCGAGATTGACGATGTCGGACGGGGTCATGCCAAACCAGCGCTTGCAGGCGCGGTAGAACGCGCTCGGCTCGGAAAAGCCAAGCTGGAAACTGAGCATCTTGAGCGACAGCTCGCCGGTGCTCAGTGATTGCCGCGCCAGTTCACGCCGCGTGTCGTCCACCAGCGTGGTGAAACTGGTGCCTTCTTCGGCCAGCCGGCGCTGCAGGGTGCGCTCGCTCATCATCATGTGGGCGGCCACGTCCTCGCGGTGCGGCGGGCCTTTGGGCAGCATCACCGCCACCATGGCCTGCACCCGCGCCGTGATGCTGGGCGGCTGCGCATGCGCCAGGCTGGCCAGCACGCCGTTGCCGCCACGGTAGTCCGGCAGCGCCGCCACCAGGTCGGTATCGGCGAACTCCATGACGTTGTGCGGCCGGTTGAAGTGCACCGGGCAGCCGAAGGTCTGCGCATACAGCCCGGCGTTGGCCGGCTCCGGGAAGGCGTATTCCACCAGCACCGGCGCGGCGTCGTCACGGCCGGCCGCGCTGCGCAGGCTGCGCAGCAGCACGCACCAGACGAAGTCGTAGCGTTGCTGCGGCACCACACGCTGTGCGCCGGGCAGCACCAGGCCGACGCGCGTGTGGCCGTGGCAGCGCTCGATGGTGCTTTGCACTGTCGGCGAGACCAGCATGATGTGCCCCATTACGCCCAGCCAGCCCAGGCGGTGCGGGGTCGATACCTTCAGGCCGATCAGCGGGTCGCCGGAATGCTCGACCAGCAGCGACCACAAGTGGCTCAGCTTGTCCGACAACGTGAGCGCGTCGCAGGCCAGGCCGTCGCCTTCGTCCAGGCCGGCCTGCTGGAACAAGGCTTCCGCCTCCACGCCGGAATGGGCCAGGCGCGACTTCACGCCGCGCACCAGGTGCAAGGCAGATGAGTAAGCCATGCCGCAACCTCCGCTCACGGGGTGACCGCGCTGCGCAGGCGCATGCCGATGCGCTGTTTCAGGTCCTGCAGTTTGGGATTGATGACGGGACCGGTGTCGTTGGCCACGCCTTCGCCCAGGCTTTTCTGCAGCTCGGGCAGCACCTTTTCGAACTTCTGCTTTACCGGCGATTCGAGGATGGCCACCATCTGGCGCAACTCGTCCTCGGTGAAGCGCTCGGCCAGCAGCGGCGCGACCTTGGCCGGGATCAGTTTCTGCGCGCTGGCGCGCACGGTGGGCGTGGCCTCGTCCATGAACTTCTGCGCTTCGCCGACGATGTCGGTCATGGCGGCGTCGCGCCGCTCGGCCGAGGCACGTCCCTGCAGCATGGCGCGCGCTTGCGCCACGGCGTCGCTGACGGGGGCTTGCAGCATGGACTGGCCGATGCTGTCCATGTGCCACAGCGACAGCACCTTGTCGATCAGCGCCTGCTTGGCCGGCGTAACGGGGACGGCGGCTGCGGCGGAGGCGGCCGTGGCCGTGGCCGCCGTGGCGGCGGTGGACGTGGTGGATGCGGTGGCCAGCGCGGCGCCGCCGCACAGGGCCATCATGAATACGGTGTTGCGTAGTACAGCCATGATTGATCTCCTTAGAAACGCTTGTTGAGATTGAATCCGACGTAGCGGACGTGGATGTCGCCAGCCACATCGAGGCCGGCGTATGGGTTGTAGATGATGTTGGTGAAGGTATTGCAGTTCAAATTGCAGTCGCTGTCCGCCGGGGCGTTGAAGCGGCCTTTCATATAGGAGCCGGTCAGGCTGATGTCGATGTCCTTGTTCACCCTGTAGGCCACGCCGACGCCGAACAGCTTGGTGTCCGGCAGCGGTGCGATCAGGTCGATCTTGTCGGCCGGGACCGAGCTTTTGCGCGGTTCGTAGCCGAAGCGCAGCGTCAGTTTCTCGGTCGGGAAGATCTGCAGGCCGTAGCCGAAGTTGACCAGGCTCTTATAGCCGCGCGGGATTTTCAGCTTGCCCGAATCCGGTATGCCGTACAGGCGCGCCACCTCCAGCAGCTTGATGCTCTGGTCGAATTCGAACGTCAGCGCGTTCCAGTCGCCCCAGGTGGCGTAGCTGGCGTCCACGTTCAGCTGCACGTATTTGACCGGCCGCAGCTTGATGCCCAGCTGGACGTGCGTGGGGAAGGGGATGGTCGCGCTCAGGTTGCCGCGCTGCTGCTTCGGTATCTCGGTCGGAAAGCCCAGCACCGCGCCGGCGATGGGGCCGAGCAGGCCGGAATTGAGCCCCTTGATGAAGTTGCGCAGCATGGGCTCGGTGTTGAATTCGTAGGTGCCCGCGTAGCGCGTCTTCGCGCCGCCTTGGTAGACCGCACCGAGCGCCAGCCATTTGGTGGGTTCCCACAACACGCCGAGGTTGATGGTGGGGTCGAACGGCGCGGTCATCGACAGGCGCATATTGGCAGCCTGCTTGAAGGGATTGACCATGCCTTCCTTGCCGCCGCCGCACAGGCCGAAGCCGAAGGTGTCCAGGATGTTGCCGCCGCTTTCGGGGCACCAGCCCTGCTGCAGCTTGCCGAACACGCCCAGCAGCTCGTTCGGGAAGCGCATATGGGTGTCGACCACAAAGGCTGCGTGCGCGATCGGCACCGCCACGCCGAAGCTCAGGGTGTCCGAATACTTGTAGCCGACCGACGGCGAGGCGTACACCAGGCGCTGTACTTGCACCTGGCGGCCTGCGAAACGGGCCGGATCGTTGGGGTCGGTGGTGCGGTCGAGACTCATGGCCTGCGCCATGTAGACGCCGGTGCCGAAGGTGAACTTCGAATCCGGCTGATTGAACGCGAAGCCCATGCCGGGAATTACGACACCGGGCAGGCGCCAGCCCGGCATGCCGTAGCCGGGTACGTACATGGCCTGGCGCACCGGGCCGGTGCTGGTGCCGGCCACCGGGTCTTCGGTCCAGCCGCCCACGGAGAAGCCGGCCGGCTGGTGGAAGCTGGCATGGGTGCGGATCGAGGCGCCGAAGGCATGGTGGCTTTCCAGGTCGCCGCGGATGCGTGCCAGCCCGGCCGGATTGAAATGGATGGAATCGATGCCCGGCGGGTCGGCCGTGACGGCGTTCCCGAGGGCCATGGCGGTGACGCTGGTGGTGAGGTTCTCCATCAGCGCCGCGTGCGCCGCGCCGTGCGGCAGGGCGGCGCAGGCCAGTGCGGCCGCCGACGCCAGGATGCGCGGGCGCGCTGCGGCTAGGACGCGCGGCCGCATGTCAGAACGCCAGCGGCAGGTTCAAGCCCACCGACAGGTTGGGCGAATCGCTGGTGACGCCGATGCCGACCGACAGGTTGACCGTGGTCTTGGGCGACACGCGGTAGCCCAGGCCCAGGTTCAGCATGCCCGAGGTCTGCATGCTGGTCTTGGCGTTCAGGCCGTCGGCGAAGCGCAGCCTGGAACCGGCCGATATCGCTTCCTGGAAGGAGATCGTGGTCGAGATGCCGTAGGACAGTGCGTACGCGAAGCCGAGGCCGAAGCCCACGCTGGTGCCGGGCGCCACACGCGTCAGCAGGCGCGTGCCGTTGACCTGGTGCAGGTCCTTGGCCGGCAGGCTGGTGGTCACGCTCAGGGAGCCGAACAGCGCCACCGGGTCGACGATGCGGTTGATGTTCAGGCCGGCCGAGAAGGCGGTCACGCCGCCGCCTGTGGCCTGGCCGCTGCCGGCGATGATCTTGAACGGGCTGCGGCCGCTGGGCAGGCGCACGTTGCCGGTGACGGTCAAATTCGGCTGGTCGCGGCGCGCCTCCATCGGCTGCCAGCGCGCGCCGAGCCCGATGTCGCCGATGGAATTGGAGACGCCGCTGTGGCCCTTGGCCTCGGCGTATTTGGAAATCAGCGGCAGCGTGACGTTGCCGGTCAGGTTGTTCAGGATGCCGTAGTCGGCCGAGAAGGTGTTGGTGATGGTGTGCGAGCTGACGTTCTCGATTTCGAACAAGGTCAGGCCGCCGGCGCCGATGTCGGTGACGATTTTTTCCTGGCCGATGTAGGCGTAGTTCAAATCGTAGCTGACCTGGATCTGGCCGCGCCGTATCAGGCTGTATTGCTTGTCGACGGCGGTCAGGGTCTGCTTCAGCAGGGCGCTCTGGTCGCCTTCGCCTTCCTTCTTTGCCAGCGCGTCGCGCGCGGCGTCGGCGCTGGCAGGGGGAGTGGACGGCGGCGTGGACGGGGCCGTCCCGCCCGGCTGCGCGGTCTGGGCCAGGGCTGGAATCGCATGCACCAGCAAGGCGGCAGCAAGCAGGGCGGGCAGGGTGCGTATCTTCATCGAATAGTCCTTATTGACGGTGCATCCAAGTGCCGGATACGCCGGAGTTGAGCGCGCGTTCGAGCAGCTGGGCGCTGTTGTTGATGCCGCCGAGGCGGCCGCGATTGGTGATGCGGTCCATGTCGGTCACGCCCAGTTCCTGGTCGGTCAGGGCCAGCTGCGCCAGGGCCGGTTTGTCCTTGGGCGGCGACAGGATGAAGAGGGTGTTCTTGTCCCACAGCGTGGCGAACTCCTCGATCGAGAACACGATGTTGCCGGCCGAAGGATCGGCGATGTAGACGATGCCGTCGCGGATGCCGCGCAACACCACGAAGTGCTTGGCGCCGGCGTAGTCGATCGGCACGATGGCCGGTTCCTTCAGTGCCAGCAGGTCTTTCACCTCGGCGCGGAAGCCGGCGCCGGTCACGCCCAGCGAGGCCGCGTAGCGCTTCATGTCCAGCAGCGAGAAGCCGCGCCGCTCGATGATCTTTTCCTTCTCGCCTTTCTCCAGCATGCCTTCCATGGCCTGCTGCTCGTTGACCTCCAGCCCGATGTGATAGTTCAGGATGGTGACCAGCGCGGCCGAGCCGCAGCTGTAGTCATAGGCCTGGCGCACGATGTGGCGGTACTTGAGCTGCGAGTGCGGTTCCATCGCCACGGCCTGGCTATAGCTGCCGCCGCCCAAGAGCGCTTGCGGCATCTCGTATTGGCCTTGCGGACGGTCTTGCGGCTCGTGGCGCGACATCACGCCGGAACCGCCGATGAGGGCTGCTACGACACCCAACAGGATCATCAGCATGGCTGCACCGATCCCCGGGGCGTCTGGCGCCCCGCTACAGTTTTTTTCATTGCCCATGTCTCCGGTACGAACGATCGTGCTTTTTTTAAACGTATCGCTCTTTGTCTTTTTTGTAATTAATTAACGCATGAATTCTGCCGGGCTCGCATCAAAAAAATTAGACCCGTTGCTCTACCGTGTGATCACGAAATCCATGCTATCGCAAGCAATCGCCGCACAACACGGCCCTCACTCTGTATGGCTCGCCAGGCCCTGCTGTTGGCTTTTTCGGTCAACACGTTGCTATAGACCGTTGCATGGCCGTGCTCATATCATAAATTTAATTAATATTCGCACAATATTAAGAGCACCACAAAGTAGGACCACAACCAACCATAACCTGGAGATATCGCATGAAACTGATCCAAACCGCAGTAGCAGCAGCCCTGGCAACCCTGGCTTTTTCCGCATCGGCAATGACTCCTATCCAGGACGCTGAACTGAGCGCCGTCACCGGTCAGGACGGCGTATCGATCGCCGCCAACCTGCAAGTGAAAATCGATTCCTTCGTCTATACCGATACGGACGCGGTTGATCCGACCACCGGCCTGGGCGGCGGTTCGGTGAGCTTCAACGGCATCAAGGTCAACGGCCTGATCGCCGCCAGCATCGACATCCTGTCGAAGGCCTCGTTCCTGCAGGCCGCTGGCGCTGCCGGCGTGACCAACCCAGGCACGTTCTACAGCCCAAGCACCGGCGGCGACGTCGTGCAGATCGCCATTCCGGCCGACGTGCAAGTGGCAGCCGGCAAGTTCCTGAACGTGTCGGTTGACGCGGTCAAGATGGGCAACAACGCTGCATCGTACGGCTCGATGGCCATGAACCAGATCGACCTGCGCGGCACCCAAGTCTGGATCTGGGCGCACTAATCCCGTAACGGCGGCCGCGTTATCCACGCGGCCGTTTTTTCGCAGGAATTCCCATGCATATCACCTACCTGGCGCGCTGCGCCGCAGGCTTGCTGTTGTCCGTCTGTGCGCTGCAGGGCGCGCACGCGCAGATGCAGCCGCTGACGGAAGACGAGATGTCGCGCACGCGCGGCCAGGGCTTGATCGCCATGAGCAACACCAGTCTGGGCGGATACGACTTCTCGCGCGTTGCGCTCGATGCCGACGTCACGCTCAGCGCCAATTTCCGCAATACCCGGCTGGGCGAGTACAGCTACGCCGCCCGCAACGGCCTGGGTGCCGACATCGACATGCCGCTGCTGCAGTTCGGCCGCAGCGATGGCACCGAGGCGCAGCGCCTGGTGCGCATCACCAATCCCTATATGGAGTTCGTCTACAAGAGCGCGGCCGACGGCGCGCCGCGCGAAGTGGTCGGCATGCGCCTGGGCTTCGACGCCATCAGCGGCGACGTGGGCCTGAAACTGAGCAGCCTTTCCGGCTCGCTGCGCGTGGCCGCCAATGCGCCCGACGGCAGCGGCCTGCTGCTCGATTCGCGCACCGATGCGCTGGGCGGCAAGCGCTGGGATGGCGCTTGCACCGCGCCTTGCCTGAGCATGGCGCAGCTGGGCGGCGTGACCGCCGGCGACGCTTCCGGCTCCAGCCGCGACTTCTGGATCTCGATACTGAAATCGGGCGTGCAGTTCGCCGCGCCCGCCGGCGGCGTGGCGCCCGACATGGCGCAAGCCGGCGTCTGGCTCAACTGGCGCGACAAGCTGACCGCGCTGTCGACCAACGGCGCGGCGCCCCCCAATTTGCCGAAGGGCCGCTGAGATGTGGAACCTTTTCCCGTTGACGCGTGTCGCAGTGCTGCTGGGCGGCGGCGCGGCGCTGTGCGCGCCGGTGGCGGCCATGGAAGCGTTGCCGGATAGCGCGCTGTCGGCCGTGCGCGGACGCGACGGCGTCAGCTTCGACCTGTCCGGCTTTGCCATGAGCGGCAACGTGCGCACGACCTACACCACAAGCTCCGGCAGCAGCATCTACAAGGAAAACCTGTCCGCCTCGCGCAGCGACAGCAGCGACCAGTTCGCGGACCCCTACAAGCTCGACATCGTTTCCGGCGCGCCCGGCCTGGCCGACGTGATCCAGCTGGCCTTCCCCGTCAACGCGCTGGGCGAACAGAAATGGCAGCTCGCTTACGACTGGGGCGTCAACGCCGACGGCATGGCGTTCAACAACGGCAGCGTCTCCGTCAGCGACCTGGTTTTCCGTGGCGGCGGCCTGCAGTTCTCCACGCCGCAAGGCTACGACGGCATCGCGTTCGGCGTGGCGCTGCGCACGGAAATCGGCCAGCTCGCGTTCCGGCCGGGCGGACGCGCCGACACCGGCGAACAAATGGCCTTGAGCGGCATCCGCCTCGGCGCCGTCGACGAGAGCGGCAACTTCACCAACCGCCCCTGGGTGCTGGCCGACGTCGCCTCGCAGCCGGGCGTGCTCAATGCGCTGAACGACGAAAGCGGCCCGCGCCTGCACATCGGCATCGACTGGCCGGATGCGCGCTACGGCAGCGGCGCCGCGCCTGCGGGCGGACTGCAGATCGACAATATCTCGTTCAGCAGTCCGGGCAAGCCTGTGGTGGACCTGGGTTCATCGCGCATAGGCTCGATGCAAATCCAGTACCTCGACGTCAAATTCCGACGATGAAGAAGAGCCTATTCCGCCTGGCGCTGTGCAGCCGGCTAATGTGCTGCGGCCTCGTGGCCGCCGCGCAAGCCGCGCCGGCCGCATATGCCGCGCCGCCGGCCCTGCAAGCGCTGGACGACGCGGAACTGTCGCAGGTGGCGGCACGCGACGGCATCGCCTTCGCGGCGCACATCGTCATCAATGATCCCACCCTGGTGGGTGCGGTGGCCGACAGCCGTTTGTCGCTGGGATTTGGAGGGGATGGGCCGAACCGCTACGTCGTCATCAAGAACGTACGCGGCGTGATCGACATGTTCGGCGTGGGCCTGAGCGTGGAGCGCAAGCCCGACGGCAGCGACTACGTCGCGCTCGCCTTGCCCGGCTATGTGAAGTACACCAACTTCGGCTTCGAATCGCTCAGCGTGCAGAACGATCCGCTGGCGCCGGTGACCAGCAGCATGGGGAGCGTCAACATCAACGGCACCTTGTGGATGCAGGGTCAGTTGCGCATCTGGGCGCATTAGTTGTTGCCCCAGAAGCGGCCAGAGCCGCACGCCGGGGCCTGGCCCCGAATGCGGCTCAGCTCGCTATGGCTCAGCTCGCTATATTACTTCCTATATTACTTGCTATATTACTTGCCGCCTTCGTTGGCGTGCTCGCCCAGGATCTGCTTGGCGTAGCGGATGCCGATGCCGTAGGCCGAATGCGCCTTGAAGATATCCATGCAGCCGTCGTAGGTCTCGCCGCGTGCCCAGTCGCGCTGCAGCTCGCACATCCATTGCAGCGAATTGGTCGGCGTGGCGCCGGCTTGCACCATGCGCTGGATGGCGCGGTCGTGCGCTTCCATCGTGGTGTCGCCGCAGGCATCCACCGGCACGAAGATCTCGTAGCCTTCGGCCAGCATTTGCAAGGTCGGGAAGGTCACGCACACTTCGGTCCACAGGCCGGCGATGATGACGCGCTTGCGGCCGGTGGCCTTGATGGCGTCCTTGAATTGCTGGTCTTCCCAGGAATTCATCGAGGTGCGGTCGATCGGCTTCTGGTCCGGGAACACGGACTGGATTTCCGGAATCAGATGGCCGCTGAAGGAGTCGGCGGCGATCGTGGTCAGGATGGTCGGCACGCCGAACAGCTTGGCCGTCTTGGCCAGGATTTGCGCATTGTGCAAGATGGTGGTGCGCTCGTGCGACATGGTGCCAAACAGCATTTGCGGCTGGTGGTCGATCAGGGCCAGCACGCAGTCTTGCGGATTCAGCAGGGTGTTGTAGGACATTGTTCTCTCCATGAAAAGGAAGGGTGGCGGGTAGAGAGAACTGTGCCAGTTTTGCGGCGGCATCGCGTCTGCTATAAGCATTGCCCTTGCTCTCGCTTAGGGGAGAGCCGGCACCTTCTTCCCTGTAAATTCGGTGGCGTACACACCCAGCGCGGCCAGCGGGAACATCAGGCCGGTCAGCAGAACGCCATGCCAGCCGTGGTGCGCATACATCCAGCCGCCCAGCGAGGAGCCGAGGGCGCCGCCGCAGAAAAAGACCGCCATGTACAGGCCGTTCAGGCGGCTGCGAACGTCTTCGCCGAGCGCGAAAATGGCGCGCTGGCCGGTGACCAGGCTGGCCGATACGCCGGCGTCGAGCACGATGGAGGCGGCCACCAGCAGGCCGAGGTCGAACACGCGGCCGCCCTGCAGCAGCAAGGGGGCGCCGAAGGCGAGCAGCGCGGCGGCAAGCGCCATGCCGGTGGTGGAGCGGCTCTTGCCATGGTCGGCGCGGCGGCCCGCGAACGGCGAGGCGATCGCGCCTGCCACGCCGGCCAGCGCGAAGACGGCGATGCCGCTTTGCGACAGGTGGAAGGTGGGCGTGGCCAGCACCAGCGGCGCGGTGGTCCAGAACAGGCTGAAGGCGCCGAACATGCAGGCCTGGTAGGCGGCGCGGCGGCGCAGGATGGGCGTGCTCTTCAGCAGATGCCACAGCGAGCCGAGCAGCGCCGGATAGGCGATGGCGGAGGCCGGCTGGCGCTGCGGCAGCTTGCGGTGCAGGACGACGGCCAGCAGCGCCGTGCTGATGGCCGACAGTACGAAGATCGCATGCCAGTTCAGTGCGTCGGTGACCAGGCTGGACACGGGCCGCGCCAGCATGATGCCCAGCAGCAGGCCGGCGACCACCTTGCCCACCGTCTGGCCGCGCTCGTGCGGCGGGGCCAGGTGCGCGGCGAACGGCACCAGCACCTGCGCGGCCACCGAGCCGAGGCCGATGCACAGCGCCGAGGCCAGGAACAGCGCGGCGTTGCTGGTGCTGGCAGCGACCAGCAGCGCGGCCGACGTGCCCGCCAGGCAGCTGACGATGAGGCGGCGGTTTTCCATCAGGTCGCCCAGCGGCACGATGAATATCATGCCCAGGCAATAGCCGATCTGCGTCAGCGTGACGATCAGTCCGGCCGCGCCTGGCGTCAGTCCGGTGGCGCGGCTGATCGGCCCGACCAGCGTTTGCGCGTAATACAGATTGGCGACGATGAGGCCGGTGGCGGCCGCCAGCAGCAGCACCATGCCACGGGAAATGCCGGGCAGGGCGGGGGTATGAAGGGTGGACAACAGAAACTCCTGGAAACTGGACTGCAGATGCCAGTGCCCTGCTCGAAACAGGCGGGCACAGCCGGGGAAACATTGTAGTGCGGATTTCCGGTTTCTGCTCCCTGGCCCCTGTTTTATCCGACCGACTCCGGTGGCGCACGGGGCGCGCTAGCTCAAGCGCTTGTGTATGGCGGCGGTGATTTCGTAGGAACGCAGGCGCTTGGCGTGCTCGAAGATCTGCGACGTGATCATCAGCTCGTCCGGCCTGGCGCTGGCGATAAAGGCCAGCAGCTGCTTTTCCACCGTCTCCGGCGAACCGATCGCGGCGCACGAGAGCACCGAGTCGAGCATGGCGTTTTCCTGCTGTCCCAGTTGCAGGCGGTAGTTGGGCAGCGGCGGCGGCAGCTGCGACGGCTTGCCGGTGCGCAGGTTGACGAAGGCTTGCTGCATCGACGTGGCCAACAGTTGCGCTTCCTCGTCGGTGTCGGCGGCGAACACATTGAAACCGAGCATCACATACGGCCGCTCCAGCTGCGCGGACGGCTTGAAATTGGCGCGGTACAGCGCCACGGCCTGCATCATCTGCGCCGGCGCGAAGTGCGAGGCGAAAGCGTAGGGCAGGCCGAGATGGGCCGCCAGTTGCGCGCCGAACAGGCTGGAGCCGAGTATCCACAGCGGCACCTTGGCGCCCTTGCCCGGCACGGCCAGCACGCGCTGGCGCGGATGGTCCGACAGATAATCCTGCAATTCCTGCACGTCCTGCGGGAACTCGTCCGCGTCGGAGGCCAGGCTGCGCCGCAGCGCGCGCGCGGTGGTCTGGTCCGAGCCGGGCGCGCGGCCCAGGCCCAGGTCGATGCGGCCCGGATGCAGCGCTTCGAGCGTGCCGAACTGCTCGGCGATCACCAGCGGCGAGTGGTTCGGCAACATGATGCCGCCCGCGCCGACACGGATGGTCTTGGTGCCGCCGGCCACATGGGCCATGACCACCGCCGTGGCGGCGCTGGCGATGCCCGGCATGCCGTGGTGCTCGGCCAGCCAGTAGCGCCGGTAGCCCCAGCGCTCGCCGTGCTGGGCCAGGTCCAGCGTATTGCGCAGCGAGGCCGAAGCGTTGCTGCCTTCGGCGATGGGGGAGAGGTCGAGTATGGAAAATGGTGTCATGGTCGGGATATGGAGGCGGGCAGCCGGGAATCAATGAAGGCCCTGACGCGCTTGTGGCCTTTCGGATAAACTCGTTGGGTTTTAGTAAAACCGATCATAAAACCAACACGATAGCGAGACCCCCTACATGTTGAAAAAACTTGCCTTGATGACCCTGCTGCTGCAGTCCGCCTTGCAGGCCAGCGCCGCGCCGCTGAGCGATGCGGCGACCGCGACGGCGCGCTATGCGCTGGATACCTACCCGCAGCAAATGACGGCCGCGCTGGCCGCCATGGTCAGCTACAACACCGTGGCCGACCCGGCCGTGCCGTACGAGAAGAATCCGCAGCACCTGGGCTTCAAGCAGTTGTTGAAAGAGGAGGCCGCGCGCCTGGGACTGGACTACAAGGACCACGGTTGGGTGGTGGTGATAGGCCTGGGCGACAGCGCCGACCGCGTCGGCATCATCACGCACGGCGACGTGCAGCCGGTGAACCCGGCCAAATGGGCCAGGTCGCCGTTCGAGCTGGACAGCACGAGCGAGCCGGGCCGCCTGCTGGCGCGCGGCTCGGAGGACGACAAGGGGCCTATCGCCACCGCCATGTATGCGATGAAGGCGATCAAGGACCAGAAAGTGGCGTTGAAGAAGCGCCTGGAGCTGTACGTCTACATGGCCGAGGAATCGGACTGGGCGCCGCTGGAGGCTTTCCTGAAAGACCATGTGCCGCCGCAGATGAATATCACGCTGGACGCCGAGTATCCGGTGGTGACGGCCGAGAAGGGCTGGGGCGCCGTGAAGGTGACCATGCCCGCCGCCGCTGCGTCCGTCGGCCCGGCGTCCGGCAAGGGGGCACAGCTGCGGGAATTCGCGGGCGGCTTCTTCGGCAGCCAGATCCCGGAGGACGCCAGCGCCGTGATCGCCAACGCCACGCCGGCGCTGGAAAAACAGATCCGCCGCCGCGCCGCCGCGCAAAAAGGCATGCGCTACCAGTACGCCTGGCAGGGCCGCGAACTGAAGATCACCGCGCTCGGCGTGTCGGCGCACTCGTCCAAGCCGGAAGACGGTGTCAACGCCATCAGCATGCTGGCGGACGCGCTCAAGGTGCAGCCGTGGAAGGCCACCGCCGCTGGAGACATGGTGACCTTCCTGAACGACCTGGTCGGCACAGGCATCCACGGCGAACGCTTCGGCAAGGCCGCCTACCGCGACGACTTCATGGGGCCGATGACGGTGGCGCCCACGGTGTTGAAGCAGCAGGACGGCGGCATCGAGCTCAACATCAATATCCGCCGTCCGAAGGGGCGCAGCACGGCCCAGGTACAGGGCGATTTCGAGCAGGCGTTCAAGCAGTGGCAGCGCACGCACGCGCCGCAGGCCAGCATCGTCCTGCAGATCGGCGAGCCGTGGGTGCAGGCGGACGCGCCGCAGGTGCCGGTGCTGCTGGACGTGTTCTCGCACTACACCGGCATCCAGCATGCCAAACCGATATCGATAGGCGGCGGCACCAACTCGCGCCTGTTCCCGAAAGCGGTGGCCTTCGGTCCGACCATGCCGGGCATGACCTACACCGGCCATTCCGAGCACGAGTTCATCACCACCAAACAGTTGCTGTTGAACTTGCAGATGTATACCGCTGTGCTGGTCGAACTGGCACGATAAACCGCCGGAAAATAGCAGCTTGATCACACGCGGCGCCGCCATCATGGGGCGCCGCGTTGTTTTTGTTTCCCCCGCGCAGATATGTGTTCCCTTGCGGAAAAATAAGCCCTACCATTAGCAGCAATAAGGCTTACTTTCACGCCACTCCTTACCGAACTCTCATCATTTTCAATCGCTACCAAGGATGCCGGATCGACAACGATCCCGGCAGGGGATTCTGCATGCCACGAAAATTATTGTCACTTTGCGCATTGCTGTTAGCGGTTTGCCAGCCGGGTTATTCCAAGGACATCAGCATGGACATGAGCATCAATCTGCAGCCATCCGGCGGCGCGGCGGCCGTCGTGATGGAGCAGGCCGTGCCGCGCCGTGGCGCGCTGTTCAAAGTGCGGCACGACGGCCGCACCAGCTATCTGTTCGGCACCGTGCACGCGGGCAAGCAGGGCTACTACCCGCTGGAACCGGAAGTGACGCGCGCGCTGGCCGACTCCAACGCGCTGGTGCTGGAACTGGATGTGCGCGCCAACGGCGAGTTCCAGGAAGCGCTGGCGCGGCATGCGCGCTATCCGCAGGGCGACTCCATCCGCAACCACCTGTCGCCGGCCACGCTGAAGCTGGTGGAAGCGGCGCTGCTCAAGACCGGCAATACGCTAGACAGCATGGCCCAGTACAAGCCATGGCTGGTGGCGAACTTCCTGGTGGGCGCGGAAATTGAACGCCACGGCTATGCGCGCAGCAATGGCGTGGAGCAGTTTTTGCTGAAAGCCGCCGTGCAGCAGCGCAAGCCTCTGCGCGAACTGGAAAGCGCGGACTACCAGCTGGGCCTGTTCAGTGCGATGGACGACGCGCAGCAGGAAACCTATCTGCTGGAGAATATGGCTGAACTGGCGAGCGGCGTGTCGCTGCAGAAGACCGCCAGCCTGATCGACGCCTGGAGCAAGGCCGATGCGCCCGGCATCAACGCGGCCTGGCAATCCATGGTCAGCGGCGACAGCGTGTCGGCCGCCTTTATGGACCGCACGCTGCTCGGCAAGCGCAACCCCGAGATGGCCGCCTCGATCGAAAACATCATGAAGGCGGACCAGACCGCATTCGTCGGCGTCGGCTTGCTGCACTTGCTGGGCGAGCAGGGCGTACCGGAACTGCTGCGCCAGCGCGGCTACCAGGTCGAGCAGATTTACTGAGGCGCAGGCTGCGCCTCGCCGGTCGCGTCTCGCGTCCTACTGCGACTCGCGTTGCACCATGCCGTTGGCATAGCGTACCCGGTCACCCGCCTTATAGCCTGGCATGCTTTCAGCCAATACCGTTTGTATGGTGCCGTCGTCCAGCCGCAGCGTGACGCGGTAGACCTTGTCGGTGGGCGAGCCCATCGAACCGCCGGCCGCCGCCGCGCCGGTTGCCAGGCCCATCGACGTCGCATCCTGCCGTGTGATCTGATCGATGGTCTGCACCGTTCCCATGGAACCGGCGGTGCTGGCGCTGCTGCCGCTGCTGCTGCTCGTGTTGGAAGCGCTGCTGCCCGCCTGCTCCGAGCTGGCTGCGGATGAGCTGCTCGGGGAAGTCATGCCGGACCCGGTGCTGCCCGTGCCGGAGCCGGACGTGGAGGTGCCGCTGCTGCCCGAGGTGCTGCTGCTGCCATAGTCGCTGCTTGCACTGCTTCCGCTTTCAGATGCGCAGCCTGCCAGTGCGAGCAGCGCGGCCGCCAATACAATACTCGTTTTCTTCATGATGATCTCCCATATGCGAGCGTACGCCCGAATTTGTTGGAGCTTCCATTACACCAGCCGTTCCCTCAGAAGCGCGCGCGCTTGACGTACGTCAAATAGTCCGCTGGTCGGCCCGGCCATAATTGCGTGTCAGAAACTCATAGGAAAAGGCTATGTACAAACGCAGGACGGACAAGGTCATCGATGATTTGATTGCAGCTACCTGCGGGCAGCAGTCGGGATTGCAGCAGCGTTTCGTGTTCGCGCAAGCGCTGCAGGGCCTGGTGCGGCTGGCCAAGGCCGAGCAGCTGCTCGAAATTCGGCTGGACACCGAGCGCGCCGTCGGGAATTCAGCCTGTTCCGGTCAAAAGCGGCAGACGCGCGCCATACTGCGCAAGATCGGCATGGACGTGAGGAGCCGCCAGCGCGAACTGGAGTTTGGCCAGCAATGCCAGGAAGGGCCGGACGATGCCGTTTAGACGGCGACCTTGTGGCGGCTCCACAGCAGCCACATGACGCTGGCCGTGGCCAGGGCGGAGGCGGTGTCCACCGCCCAGTCGGACAGCGCGCCATGGCGGTAGGGCAGGAAACTTTGCACCAGTTCGTCGAGTGCGCCCATGGCCATGACGGTCAGTACCGCCTTGATGGCGCGCCAAGCCGCGTTGCCGTTGCCGCCGGTGAACAAGAGGAAGGTCAGGCCAGCATAGGCCAGCGAGTGCAGCACCAGGCCGGACGCAACCTGGCCGATGTCGCTGCGGGCGCCGGGAATGGAACCCAGCACCAATATCATCAGGTAAAGCACCAGCGCCGTGCGGTAGCGCAGGTTGGCGTGGGCGGAGGTGAGGACCACTTGTTGAAGTAATGAACGCATAGGCGCAAGAATAGCACGCGGCAAAAAAAATGCCCGCTGATAAAAGCGGGCGCAAAACCCTGTTCCGGGTCAAGAGAGCAGTAATCGGGTGGTGCGCGCTAGGCGCACCTTTCTGTTGCCACGCATATCGGTTGCATGTGCAGCAGATGGAAACAAGTTTATATTGCCGATATGACGCCAGCGTGACAAAACTCAAGAGTCCCCGGGAAAATTCTTTTGTGCGGATTGGCGCGATGCCAGCAGCGCCCCGGCGAACAGCGCCAGCGCCGAAAAGATCAGGCCGCGCTGCAGGCCGCCCGGACCGTCCGCGATCCAGCCGATCACCGTGGGGCCGACTATCTGGCCCAGCGCGAACGCGGTCGTGAACGCGCTGATGCCGGACGACCACGCGTGCGGCGGCAGGTTGTGGCGCACCAGCGCCGTGGTGGAGGCGACCACCGACAGAAAAATCCCCCCGAACAGCAAACCCGAAGCGAACACCAGCAAGGGCGCGGCCGTCAAGGCGGGCAGCATGGTCGCCAGGCCCAGCAGCCCGTTCAGTATGGCCATGGACTGGCCGCCCTTGTAGCGGTCCAGCATGGGCGCCCAGATGCGCGACGATGCCATCACGGCCAGGCCCAGCATCGAGTAAAACACGGTGATGGTACCGGCCGCCATGCCTTGCTCCTTGAGCAAGGCGATCACGAACGTCATGTAGCCGATATAGCCGACGCCGAACATGAAATAGCCGGCCAATCCATAGAGGAATGCCCGGGGCCGGAATTGGCCGTGCGCGCCGGGCGCGGAGGGCGCGCCGCCGACGCGGCGGGCCGGCGGCGCCATCGCCACCGTCGCCAGCAGGCAGGCCGCGCCAAGCGCGACCCAGGCCCACTGCCAGGCGTGCGCCGCGCCGCGGGCCTGGGCGGCGGCCAGCGCGAGCGGGACTAGAAGCGCCGACAGCACGATGCCGAAGCCGGTGCCGCCGTAGTAGATGCCGATCAGCAGGCCGGCCCGCTCCGGGTGCAGCAAACTCAGGCGCGCGGCCAGCACGCCGCCGGCAATAAAGATGAAGGCGCTGGCGATGCCGGCCAGCACGCGTTGCGCAATCAGCAGATCGGCGTCGACCACGAAGCCGGACAGCATCATGAACAGGCCGGCCAGCAGCGCGCCGCCGACCAGGGCGGTCTGCGCGCCGCAGCGCCGCATGAGGACGGGAGTGAGGAGGGCGCCGATGAAATAACCAAAGGCGTTGCCTGTATTCATGGTACCGGACAGCAGGTAGGACCAGTCCAGGTCGGCGCGCATGGGCGGCAGCAGCAGGGCATAGGAGAACCGCGACAGCCCGAGCGAAATCGCCGCGCCCAGGGAGAGCGCAAACGCCGTTAAAAACGGCCGGCGCGCGGCCAGCGATTGCGGGCCGGCTTCAAGGCCCAGCGGTGTTTCCCAAGCACTGGCCATTGCATTCTCCGCGCGTCAGATCCCTCATTTTATAGAGATGCCAACTTTGCGTACACGCAAATTGCGCATGCCGGTCATGCGTGGCAGTCATGGACGTTCAGGCGGACAAAATTACGCGGACAAATTGCACGGACAAAAAAAAGCCCGCTGGTAAAAGCGGGCTTAAGACTATTATCTTGGAGGAGAATAGTGGAGACAGATGCATTATGCTGCACTGCCACATATATGTCTAATTTTCGTTTTCAATATCAGACATAAGATTTTCGTATAACTAGTCCTTGACCGGCACCGTGTAGTTGAGCGCCATGCGGCCGCCGTCGACGAACAGGGTCTGGCCTGTCATATAGGTGGCGTCGTCGCTGGCTAGGAAGGCGGCGATGGAGGCGACTTCCTCCGGTTCGCCGCAGCGGCCTAGCGGTGTGCGCGACAGGATGGTGTGGCGCGCTTCCGGGCTGCCCAGCACGGCTTTCTTGGCCAGTTCGGTCAGGATGGTGCCGGGGCCGATGCCGTTGACGCGGATGCCGTACGGTGCCAGGTTCAGCGCGGTGACCTTGGTCAGCTGGTTGATGGCGCCCTTGGACACCACGTAGGGTACCTGGTCGGGGATGGCCAGTTCCGAGTTCACGCTCGACATATTGATGATGCAGCCGCTCTGCTGCTTCACCATCTCGCGCGCCACGGCCTGGCTGCACAGGAACATGGATTTCAGGTTGATGCGCATCACGCGGTCGAAGTCGTCCTCGGTGATGTCGAGGAAGTTGGCCTTGTGGGTGACGCCGGCGTTGTTGATCAGGATGTCGATGCGGCCGAACACGGCCATGGTCTCGGCCACGAGCGCGTCCACGTCGGCCTTCTGGCTGACGTCGGCGGCGAAGAAGCGGGCCTGGTCGCCCAGCGCCTCGGCCGCCTGCAAGCCTTCCGGCTTGATATCGACCAGCATGACGTTGGCGCCTTCGGCGATCAGCCGTTGCGCGCACGCCAGTCCGATGCCTTGTGTGGCGCCGGTGACGATGGCTACTTTTTGGGATAGTTTCATGTAGGCTTCCTGTTTGCGGTGATGGGCGAATTCTACTCCAGGCACGCCGGCCCGGAAGGGCTGGCAGCGCCAAGTTATAATCACGGGTTCGCATTTATACCGGAGGGAAGTCGTGAATTTTATCAACAAGCTCAATGCCGCCTGGACGGCCAACGACTCTCTGCTGTGCGTGGGGCTGGACCCGGACATGGCCAAGCTGCCGCCGCAGTTCCAGCAAGACCCCAACGGCATCTTCAATTTCTGCAAAGAGATCATCGACGCGACTGCCGACCTGGCGTGCTCCTTCAAGCCGCAGATCGCCTATTTCGCCGCCCTGGGCGCCGAGCGCCAACTGGAAGAGATCTGCGCCTATGCGCGCGCCAATTACCCGCACATCCCGCTGATCCTGGACGCCAAGCGCGGCGACATCGGCGCAACCGCGCGCCAGTACGCGCGCGAGGCGTACGAGCGCTACGGCGCGGACGCGGTGACCGTGAATCCCTACATGGGGTCCGATTCGGTGGAGCCCTACATGGAATGGGCCGAGCGCGGCGTCATCATTTTGTGCCGCACCTCGAACGCCGGCGGCTCGGACTTGCAGTTCCTGAACGTGGACGGCAAGCCGCTGTACCAGTACGTGGCGCGCCTGGTGGCGCAGAAGTGGAATACCAACGGCCAATGCGCGCTGGTGGTGGGAGCGACCTTCCCCGAAGAACTGGCGCAGGTGCGCGCCATCATCGGCGACATGCCGCTGCTGGTGCCGGGCGTCGGCGCGCAGGGCGGGGATGTGGAGGCGACCGTGAAGTCGGGCCGCAGCGCCAATGGCACGGGCATGATGATCAACTCGTCGCGCGCCATCCTGTACGCGGCGCAGCAGACCGGCGAAGACTTCGCCATGGCCGCGCGCCGCGTCGCCCTTGAAACCCGCGACGCGATCAATCTGTACCGCTTAGCCAGCTGAGCCGCATCCGGGGTCAGGCCCCGGGGGGCAGGCCCCCAATGCGGCTCAGCTGCATCTTGGCGGAAATGCTGTCGGCTCAGTAGCGCTGCGGGGCGACCAGTTCGACGTAGTCGTACAGCGCGCCGAGGATCTCCTCGCCGCGCTCGTCGGCCGTTTCCTGCAAGTGGTCGATCTCGCCGAACAGCTGGTCCACCGTGCGCGCGCCGGCAGCGCCGTCGAACAGGCGTGCGGCGCGGTGCGCTTCCCAATGCTCGGCTTCCTGCTCCGACAAGGTCTGCGGGAAGTTGCGCGCGCGGTAGCGGAACACCAGTTCGCCCAGGCGCGCGTCGTCGAAGGGCGGCGTCATCATGGCCAGCTTGGCCGGCGTTTCCTTGCGCATGGCATCGAGCAGGCGGCGGTCGTCCTTGCCGATGAAGCCGCCGTACAAATCCTCGTCCACATCGGTCTCCTCGGCCGCGCCGGCGCGGTGGTAGACCTGGGCCCACAGCGCGCCCAGGTCCGGCCCGGCCGCCGCCGTCTGCGCATGGCGCCTGGCCTGCTCGACGTCCAGGCCCCAGCGCGCGGCCATGGCCGGCGACAAGGTCTTCAAGTTCGACACCAGCATCGGCGACTTGTTCAGGTGCACGCTCTTGATCGGCAGCCGCGTCACGCCTTCCGGCAGCTCGCTGCTGCGCGTAAACATGCGCAGGCGCACGGTGTCGGCATCCAGCCCGTACAGCTCGCTCGGATCGTAGCTGCAGTCCCAGACGATGATCTCGTTCTTGTTGGTCGGATGCGTCCCCAGCGGCCACACCAGGCCGATGCAGCCGCGCTCGGCCGGGAACATGCCGGACACGTGCAGGAAGGGCTGGCGCAGCGCCGGCGCCAGGTGCATGCCGATCTCGTCGGCCACGCGGTCCTTCTTGTGCAGCGCGAAGCAGAAGTCGAACAGCTTCGGTTGTTTCTGCTTGATCAGGCGGGCCAGCGCGATGGTGGCGCGCACGTCGGACAGCGCGTCGTGCGCCGCCTCGTGCAGCAGGCCGTTGGCGGCCGCCAGGTGCTCCAGGCGGAAGCTGGGCTTGCCGTCCTCGCGCAGCGGCCATTCGATGCCTTCCGGGCGCAGCGCATAGGTCATGCGCACCACGTCCAGCAAGTCCCAGCGCCCGCACTGGTTCTGCCATTCGCGCGCGTACGGGTCGATCAGGTTGCGCCAGAACATGAAGCGTGTCACTTCGTCATCGAAACGGATGGTGTTGTAGCCGACGCCTATGGTGCCCGGCTGCGAGAAGGCGTGCTCGATGGTGGCGGCGAACTTGTGCTCGGGCACGCCCCGTTCCAGGCACTGCTGCGGCGTGATGCCGGTGATCAGGCAGGACACCGGGTCGGGCAGGAAGTCGGGCGCCGGCTGGCAGTACAGCATGATAGGCTCGCCGATCTCGTTCAGCTCGGCATCGGTGCGGATGGCGGCGAACTGGGCGGGCCGGTCGCGGCGCGGCTGGGCGCCGAAGGTCTCGTAGTCGTGCCAAAGAAAGGTTTGCTGGCTCATGGATGCTCTTTATCAAGGTTGCGGCTACAGTTCGCCGCATTATGGCCGATATGATAAAGGGGAATGGCGAAAACGAGGAGAGCGATGATGGTAAATCCCACTTCACTGAAATCCGGCGGCAAGGCGGCCGAGACGCCGGGCGCGGACGGCACCGCCCGCAGCGGGGCGGTTGCTGCGCCGCCGCGCGTGCAAGCCAGGCAGCAGCTCAACACCGCCATCGTGCAGGCGTCGATGTCGGTGGCGATCAGCTCCGGCAACGAGCCGCTGGCGCTGCTCTACAAATCGGCGCTGACCGGGATCAACGAGGCGCTGGCGCCGGACTTCGGGCCGGATGCGATCCAGAACGCGGCCGGGCAGGACAATAACCCCGAAGGCACGGCGGGGCGCATCGTGTCGCTCAGTACGGCGTTTTTCGACGCTTTCAAGGCCCAGCACAAGGGCGAGGACGACGATGCCGTCGTGCAGAAGTTCCTCGACACCATACAGGGCGGCGTGGACCAGGGCTTCGAGGAGGCGCGCGGCATGCTCGACGGCCTGCAGGTGCTGCAGGGCGATATTTCCAGCAATATCGACAAGACCTACGAGCTGGTGAAGCAGGGCTTGCAGGATTTCGCGGCGGACCGCAGGGCGGGTGGGGTGGGTGGGGCGGGTTAGCGGGAACCGCGTAAACCGCCAGCGTACCGGCGTCGCCTGTATTTGGCGGGTTACGCGTTCCGCTCTACGAAAACAAGGTTTCCTGCACCGCAACGCGGTTGCGGCCGCCGTCCTTGGCGCGGTACAGGGCGGCGTCGGCGGTGGCGATCAGGCTGTGGTCGTCCTGCCCGGGCAGCAGGCTGGCCACGCCCAGCGAGGCGGTGATGTGCGGCAAGGGCATGCGCATGTCGCCGAACACCACCGCCTGGCGGATGCGCTCGCACAGGCGTTCCGCCACCACCACGGCCACCTTGTCGCTGGTGTCCGGCAGCAGCACCATCATTTCCTCGCCGCCGTAGCGCACCGCGCAATCGGACGGGCGCAGGGCGCCGCTCAGCACCTGGGCCGCCGTGCGCAGGGCCTGGTCGCCGCCCAGATGGCCGTGGCTGTCGTTGAATTTCTTGAAGTGGTCGAGGTCTATCATGATCAGCGACAGCGGCTTGCCGGCACCGTGCGCGCTGGCCACCATCTCCGGCAGCAGGTCGTTCAGCCAGGCGCGGTTGTACAAGCCGGTCAGGCCGTCTATCATCGACATCTGGCGGTAGAACTCGCCCAGCTTCTGGCGCCGGCGCAGTTGCGCGTTGGCGGCGCGGATGCGGAAGGACAGCAGGCGCAGCAGGTTGCGCGCCACGCCGTTGGACTCGTCGATCAGCTTCCACACGATCTGCGCCTCGACCACCAGCAATTGGCTGCTCTCCAGCGCCGTCATCGACGACAGGTTGGCTTCCTCGTCGAGCACCGACTGTTCGCCCACGCTTTCGCCCGGCAGCACCTTGCTGACGGTGCCGTCGGCCATGCCGGTGCGGGTGTCCGCAGTCACCGACAGCGCGCCGCTCAGCACGATGTACAGCCGCGCGCGGCTGGTGTCGGTGATCGATTGGCCAAGCTCCAGCTGCACCACGGGGCAGTTGGACAGGTAGCGCGCCGCCAGCGCGGCGTCCGAATCGCGGAACAGCTGCAAGTCGTCGATCCGGTAGGCGGAGGCGCCAAAAGTGCTGATCTGCTTCAAGATAAGGTCCAGGGGAAAAGAGTGGATACTGTGAGGCAAATCATAGCGCAATCCCGCCCGGCGACAAACCAGGGCCGGGTTCGCTGGCGCTGCGGGCCTGCCTTGTGTTTCAATACGGCGACGAATCACCTTTTCTCTTTTGCCTGATGAACCATATTGACGCCCTGGGGCGGCCGCACCCCGCCGACAGCCGGGCCCGCATTGTGTCGCTGGTGCCCTCCATCACCGAACTGCTGTGCGAACTCGGCCTGGCCGGGCAGCTGGTGGGGCGCACCGGCTTTTGCATCCATCCGGCCGCAGTGGTGCGCGATATCGCCAAGGTGGGCGGCACCAAGGACGTCAACCTGAAGAAGATAGGCGCGCTGGCGCCAAGCCACGTCATCGTCAATATCGACGAAAACGAGAAGCCGGCCGCCGATGCGCTGGCCGAATTCGTGCCGCACGTGGTGGTGACCCATCCGCTGGCGCCGCGCGACAACCTGGCGCTGGCGCGGCTGATGGGCGGCATCTTCTGCGCCGAAGAAAAAGCCGAGGCCTGGTGCGCCGCGTTCGAAGCCGAGTACGCGGCGCTGAAGGCAATGGCAAAAGCGCCGCCGCAAACCGTGCTGTACTGCATCTGGCAAGACCCGTGGATGAGTGTTTCGGCCGACACCTACATCGCCCGCATGCTCGCCGAGATCGGCTGGAGCGTGCCGCAGCTGGGCGCCGGGCGCTACCCGAAGTTCGACTGGACGCCGGAACTGGTGGCGGGGATAGACCAGGTCTTGCTGTCGTCGGAACCCTACCGTTTCACGGAGGAGCACGTGGACGCGCTGGAACGCCAGATCGGCAAACCGGTGCAACTGGTGGATGGGGAGATGATGTCCTGGTACGGCAGCCGCGCGCTGCAGGGGCTGGGCTACCTGCGCCGGCTGGCGCAGCGCTAGCGGGCTAGCGGCTGGCGGGCCGGCGTCCTGTGGTGGGAGGTACTGCTATTCGCTGGTTTCTTCGTCGGCCACTTCATCGGCCGCCAGCGGGGCGGTGGCATGGCGCTTGTCGGACAGACGGCCCAGGGCGCTGTCGATGGCGCGCCTGAGTTTGTCGGCGGCGCCGCTGATGGCCTGGTGCAGGGTGGCGGCATGGGCGCTGACGGCGATGGGCTGATAGCCGGTCACGCGCGCTTCCATAAGGCAACGATTGTCGCCGTCGACCGATTTCTGGCTGTTGTTGTCGCTCAGGTGGACTTCGACGCGGGTGATTTGCTCCGCAAAGCGGCTGATGGCTGCGGTGACGACGGTTTGCACATGCTCATCCAGGCTTGCATGGTGTTCGATGGTCTTGTCGGTGTTGACTTTGATCTGCATATACAGCTCCCGTTTGTTCATCAATGCGTACCGGGTACGCGAGTCCATATTACTCCTTTTGGCGGTGCTTGCCAGCACATTGCCGCATGGTACTTAGTAATCTTTAATTATTCATCAAGCCAGCTGCAATATTGACGGACAGGCCCAATATGAACAGGTTGAAGAAGAAGCTCAGCACGGACTGGCCCAGCACCAGTCTGCGCAGCCTGGCGCTGCGCACGCAGACATCCGAGGTCTGCGCGGCGACCGCGATGGTGAAGGCGAAATACAGGAAATCCCAATAGTCGGGCTCGTGGTGTTCGCCGGGGAATTGCAGCGGGCGGGCGTTGGGCGTGGTCTGGTAGTACAGGTGGGCGTAGTGGAAGCAGAACAGCAGGCCGACCAGGAACCAGGAACCGATCAGGGTCAGCCCCACCAGCGCGTAGGAGAGGCCGTTGTCGGCCAGCGCCTTGCCGCGCAGGGCGGACAGCTCGGACACGATGGCAAGCAGGCTGATCACCGCCGCCACGCACAGCACGGCCAGGATCACCGGCGCCTTCTCGTCCTCCCGCGCCGCCACCCGTTTCACCTTGCGGTGGTCTGCCCGCATCATCATCCAGCCCATGGTCAGCAGGTAGGCCCACACCGCCATATCCCAGCTGGCCAGGATGCGGGTGGTCAGCCGCCAGGCGTCGGGCAGCATGGGCGCGCTCAGCGCGCCCAGCGCGACGGCCAGGCTCAGGTGGGGGCGGGTGTGTATCAGGGCCGGGAACAGTTTCATCCGGCCATGATACCTCTCAGGCCGCTTTGGACTGCGCTTCGCGTTCGGCGTGCGGGAAGCGGTCCATGCGCGAGAGCACCGGGAACAGCACGCTCCACAAGCCGGTGACGGCCAGCGTGGCGGCGCCGCCGAAGATCACCGCGCGCACCAGGCCGAACCAGCCGGCGGTGACGCCGGATTCGAATTCGCCCAGCTCGTTGGAGGCGCCGATGAAGACCGAGTTGACGGCGCTGACGCGGCCGCGGATGGCATCGGGCGTCTCGTACTGCACCAGCAGGTGGCGCACGTAGACGCTGATCATGTCGCCCGCGCCCATCAGCAGCAGCGCCAGCAGCGCGAGCAGGAAGCTGGTGGTCGAGCCGAGCAGCACGGTGCAGGCGCCGAACAGCGCCACGCCGCCGAACATCCACAAGCCGACGCGGCGCGTGATGGGGAAAAAGGCCAGCGCTACCGAGCACAGCGCTGCGCCGACGCCGGGCGCGGTGCGCAGCAGGCCCAGGCCGCTCGGCCCGACATGCAGCACGTCGGCCGCCAGCGCGGGCAGCAGGGCGGTGGCGCCGCCGAACAGCACGGCGAACAGATCGAGCGAGATCGCGCCCAGCACGATGGGGCGCGACATCACGAAGCGCAGGCCTTCGAGCACGCTGTGCCAGGTGGGCGGCTCCTTGCTCACCGCCTGCGGTGCGGCCCTGGTCAGGCAGATCAGCGCGACCGACATCACCAGCAGCGCGGACGCGGCCAGGAACACGGTGGTGGCGCCGTAGAAATACAGCAGGCCGCCCAGCGTGGGGCCGAGGATGACGGCGATGTGGAAAGAGGACGAACTGAGCGCGACGGCCTTGCTGAAGTCCTCGGCCGGCACCATGTTCACCAGCACGGCCTGGGTGGCCGGCATCATGAAGGCGCGCGCGCTGCCGAACAGCGTGAGGATGAGGAACACGGGCCAGACGATGGCAAGCCCGGTCAAGGTAAAGGCCAGCAGCAGCAGGCCGCACAGCAGTTGCGCGGCCAGGCAGAAGGCGATGATGTTGCGGCGGTTGTAGCGGTCGGCCACGTGGCCGGCGGGCAGGATGAGCAGCAGGAAGGGCGCGAACTGCGCCAGGCCGATCAGGCCCAGGTCGAACAGATTGCCGGTCAGCGCATACACATGCCAGCCGATGGCCACGTGCTGCATCTGCACGGCCAGCGTGCCGAGGATGCGGGCCGACAAATAGAAAGCGAAATTGCGGTGCTTGAGGACGGAGAAACCGTTCGGGGCGGAGGCGGACATGGCGGCAATGGCTGGGCGGGTAGCCCATCATTGTGCCAGATGCCCGGCAACTTCGCTGCCGCGTCGTCCTCGCGCATGCGGGGACCCATACTGAGCCGGCCTGGCCGCGCGGCATGGATCCCCGCGTGCACGGGGATGACGCAGCTACGTCAGCCATGGCGATGTCACCACCGCCGGGCTTCCCGCGTGCGCGGGACGACACGGCTATGCCGGCCATGGCGAGGCCACCACCATAGGCTCCCCGCGTGCGCGGGGATGGGGCTACTCCGCCAGCCGCGCCATCTGGATAGGTAATTGGCTCCCCGCATGTGCGGGGATGGCACTAGTTGGCCAGGTCGGCCTCGGTGGTGAAGGCGTCGGCGTAGAACTCGTCTTCGGGCAGGCGGCACAGGGCCACGAAGTCGCGCTTGGCGGTCTCGACCATGATAGGCGCGCCGCAGGAGTAGACCTGGTAGCCGGACATGTCGGGCAGGTCGGCCATCACGGCCTGGTGCACGAAGCCGGTGCGGCCGCTCCAGTTATCTTGCGCTTCGGCGTTCGACACCACCGGTACGTAGTTGAAGTTGGGCAGCTTGGCAGCCCATTCGCGGCACAGTGCGTCCATGTACAGGTCTTGCGGGCGGCGGCCGCCCCAGTACAAGGTCATCGCGCGCGTGGAGCCGATCTGCACCAGGTGCTCGACGATGGCTTTGATCGGCGCGAAACCGGTACCGGAGGCCAGCAGCACCATGGGCTTGTCGCTGTCGTCGCGCACGAAGAAAGTGCCCAGCGGACCTTCGAAGCGCAGGATGTCGCGCTCCTTCATCGTCGTGAACACCTGGTCGGTGAACAGGCCGCCGGGCATGTGGCGGATGTGCAGCGTGATCGGACCGTTGTCCGGCGCGGTGGCCATGCTGTAGCTGCGGCGCTTGCCGTCGCGCAGCAGGAATTCGATATACTGGCCGGCGCGGTATTGCAGGTTTTCATTGGCGGGCAGCTGCAGCGAGATCACCACCACGTCCGGCGCCACTTTCTCGATGCTGGCCACGCGCGACGGCATCTTCTTGATCGGATAGTCGCCGCTGCCGGCCACTTCGCGCGCCTCGATCACCAGGTCGGCGTGCGGCGTGGCGCAGCAGAACAGCGACATGCCGGCCGCTTCCTCTTCCGGCGTCAACGCGCGCGACTGGTGCGCCTTGTGCGTCACGTTGCCGGAAATGACCTTGCCCTTGCACGAGCTGCAGGCGCCGTTCTTGCAGCCGTACGGCAGCCCGACGCCGGCGCGCATCGCTGCTGCCAGGACGGTTTCGTCTTCGTCGCAGCTGAATTGGTGGCCGCTGGGCTGAACAGTAATCTGGAAAGTCATACAATCCTTGAAATGAAAAACTTAAACACTCATAAAATTTGCCGGCCGCGCTTGCTGATCCTGGGCTGCGGCGATATCGGCATGCGCTTGCTGCCGCTGCTGCGCGATCAATTCCGCATCTTCGCCGTCACCAGCCAAGCGGAACGCCGCGCCGAACTGCGCGCCGCCGGCGCCGTGCCGCTGCTGGCCGACCTCGACCATCCCGCCAGCCTGCGCCGCCTGGCCGGCCTGGCGCAATACGTGGTGCACCTGGCGCCGCCGCCCGCCGAGGGTTTGCTGGACAGCCGTACCCGCAATCTGACCGCCATTTTACCTGAGCGCGGACGCGTCGTTTACATCAGCACCACCGGCGTTTATGGCGATTGCGGCGGTGCGTGGTTCGATGAAAGCCGTCCGGTGGCGCCGCACAACGCCCGCGCGCGGCGCCGGGTGGACGCGGAACAGGTGCTGCGCAGCTGGGCGGTGCGCAGCGGCGCCACCTTGTCCATCCTGCGCGTGCCCGGCATCTACGCGGCGGACCGCCTGCCGACCAGGCGCTTGCAACTGGGCACGCCTGCGCTGCGCGAGCAGGACGACGTGTACACCAACCACATCCACGCCGACGACCTGGCCCGCATCATTGCGCGCGCGCTGTTCCGGGGCAGGGCCAACCGGGTCTACCACGCGGTCGACGACAGCGACATGAAAATGGCCGATTATTTCGACGCCGTGGCCGACGCGTTCGCCTTGCCGCGCCCGCCGCGCCTGCCGCGCGCGGAACTGGCGGCGGTGGTCACGCCGGCCCTGCTGTCCTTCATGTCCGAGTCGCGCCGCATGCGCAACATGCGTTTGAAAGGCGAGCTGGGCATTCGTTTACGCTATGCACGAGTCGTGGTTTGCCTACAACAGCTGAAAGGCCTCTGTAAGGAAAGCGGAGCATAATATAAAGACAAGAGTTTGGCAGGAGACGTCATGCAATCGATTTCGCATCCCAGCAAGGAACAAGTTCGCGCTTATATGATGCAGCGCCACCATGCCAGGCTGCCGCCGCCATCGCCCGATGAAATCCGCCGCCAGCTCGGCTGGGATAGCCAAAGTTACAACGGCGAAACCGGCTCCCTGGTGTTCCCTTCCCCCCGCTTTGCCCTGTTCCTGCCCGGCAGCATGGCGCAACTCAGCGCCCTGATGACCGTGGAGTGGCTGTTCATGGCCGCAGGATTCAGCCGTTCGTATTGACTATGTCTTATTGGAAAAGCACGTTTAACATTTCCTAACACATCGAGTGGCGATAGAATCTCTCAAATTCTCACAAAAATCGCTCCAGATTGGCCTTTGGGCAATAAAAACGTGTATCATACGGTCTAGATGCTATAAAACATAGCAAACGCCCTATGTGAACTGGTGTCATTCATGCACTTTTCCGGTAAATATTTTGTCAATGTGTCGTTTTTTTTCCAAGAAGACGACCCGAACCTGAACGAATCCGATGACGTCTCTTAAAGAAATTACTGCTTCGGCAACTTACAATCCGAACCGAGTCCTGGATGCAATTATTGAAAAATTGCAACTCAAGAACGATGCGGCGCTGTCGCGCGCGCTTGAGGTGGCTCCACCCGTGATCAGCAAGATCCGCCATAACACCCTGCCTATTGGCGCCACGATCCTGATCCGTATGCATGAAATCAGCGATTTCAGCATCCGTGAACTGCGCGAGATGATGGCTGCCTAAACAGCTGCCGCCACAATGCAATGGCCCCCGCCTGGTGACAGGCGGGGGCCATTTATACGTCTAAGGCTGGGTGGCGCTTCAGGCGACGCTGTCCAGGCGCGGACGTTCGGAGTACATGGCCGCCAGTGGCACGGTGGCGCCCGAATAGGCCGTTTTTTGCGCCTGCGAGGGCGGTACGCCGGAGTAGGCTACCGCGCTAGCGCCGGAGTAGGCGGTTTTGGCCCGCTGCGGCGGCACGCCGGAATAGGCTACCGAAGTGGCGCCGGAATAAGCGGTTTTCGCCTGCTGCGGTGCTGCGCCCGAATACGCTACCGTGGCGGCGCCGGAATAGGCCGTTTTCGCCTGCTGCGGCGGCATGCCGGAATAGGCTACCGAGGTGGCGCCGGAATAAGCGGTTTTCGTTTGCTGCGGCGGCACGCCGGAATACGCTACCGTGGCGGCGCCCGAGTAAGCAGTGGCGGCCTGCTGTGGCGGCACGCCCGAATAGGCGGCTGCGGCGCGGTGGTAGTCTTCGCCGAAAGTCGCTTCGTACAGCTCCTTCATGCGTTCGCCCACCCGGTGGTGCGCTTCCACGTCCTCCTCGCCGCGCAGGCCGATGTAGGGGAAATGGTGCAGGAAATAGCCGAACACGGCTTGGCAGTCGACCGCGTACTTCATGGTGTCGAGGATATGGTAGTGCCAGAAGGTGTCGACGTCGAACAGCGGTGCGGTCTGCTCCTGCGGGAAGGTCTTCATCAGGTACAGGAAGCGGCGATACTCGAATTCCACGGCATTGGCTTTTTGCAGGGACCAGCCTTCTCCCGACTCTTCGTGCATCAGTTTTACTTTGATAGGTTCCAGATCAAGGTCGGCAATGGCTTGGAAGCTTTCGGCTGAAATCATGAGTGACATCCCTTTTGCAGAGTGAAAAACTAAAATTGGACGATATGCGGTGGCACGCGGTTCGGGGCCGGAGAGGCAAGCGTGTGATCGTTCGGAGTTGGGAACGATTATTGATGCGGATCAACAGTTCCCAGTATAGGCAAGCCCATCGTTTATGCAAGTGATGATTTCAAACGGAACAGGGGCCAGGCGGCCCCCGCAACACTATCAAAATGCAAGTTAATCAGGCGTTTGCGCTCAGGCGCGGACGCGCGCTGTAGAAGTCGGCGGCGGAGTCCCTGGCGCCGGCGGCAACACCGGAGAAGGCGGTCTGGCTGGCCACGCCGGAGAACGCCGATTTCGCCGAGACACCTGAAAAGGCCGTCTTGGCCGCCACGCCCGAGACGGCGGTTTGCCCGGCGGCACCCGAGAACGCGGCTTGCGCGGCCACGCCGGAGAACGCGGTCTTGGCGGCGACGCCGGAGAAGGCAGTCTTCGAGGCCGGGCCGGACAAGGCGGTCTGTGAGGCCGCGCCGGAGAAGGCGGCTTGCGGCAAAATGCCCGAGAATGCGGCCTTTGCGGCAACCCCGGAGAAGGCGGCCTTGGCGGCAACCCCGGAGAAGGCTGCCTTTGCGGCAACTCCGGAGAAGGCTGCCTTGGCGGCCACGCCCGAGAAGGCCGCCAGCTTGGCGGCGCCGCGCACATAGTCTTCGCCGAAGGTGGTCTCGTACAGTTCCTTCATCCGCTCGCCAACGCGGCGGTGGGCTTCCTCGTCCGCCTCGCCGCGCAGGCCGATATACGGAAAGTGGTGCAGGAAATAGCCGAACACGGCTTCGCAGTCGGCCGCGTACTTCAGCGTATCGAGGATGTGGTAGTGCCAGAACGTGTCGACATCGACCAGCGGCGCGGTCTGTTCGTGCGGATATTTCTTCATCAGGATCAGGAAACGCCGGTATTCAAACTCGGTGGCGTTGGCGCGTTCCAGGCTCCAGCCTTCCCCGGATTCCTCGTGCATCAGCTTGACTTTGATCGGTTCCAGATCCAGTTCCGCAATGGCCTTGAAGTCGTCGTTCGATTTCATGTGATCGTTCCTTTCTGTTGTGGAAGGGGTGCTACAGAAACGATTTTTGCCCAGGTGGAAGTAGTTGCTATTGATATTCGTCAACTTCAGATCGGGAAATTCCTAATGGCAACAGGATTGTCCTAAACGGTTTCCAGGCGGTGCGGGAAGGAGGGGGCTTGGAGTTCGAGCGGCACGGAGACCATGATGGTGGTGCCTGCGTTGGGTGCGCCGCTGATGGTGCAGGCGCCGCCGAGGATGCTGATGCGTTCTTCGATGCCGACCAGGCCGAAGGAGCCAAACTTGTTGCGGCTGCGGGCGTGCATGCCGACGCCGTTATCCGAGATGCTCATGCTGAGAATGCCGTCCTGCTGCCGCAGTTCGACCCGCACCAGGCTGGCGTGGGCATGCTGGAGGATGTTGCTGAGCGATTCCTGCAGGATGCGGAAAAAGGCGATCGCGCACTTGTCGTCGATGGCCAGCTCGAGGTCGGCACCGTCTTCGTTCAGCTCGCAGACAATGCCGGATCTCTGTCGGAACTGTCCTATCTGCCATTCGACCGCCGCGCTCAGTCCCAGGTCCAGCACATTGGGCCGTAAATCGTTGATGATCTGGCGCACGCTTTTGATGGTGTTGTCGATCTGCGCCAGCGTGCAGCGCGCCCGTTCGTGCAGGCGCGGGTGGCGGTGGCTGGTGCGGGTGGTCAGCACGTCGGCTTCGATGCGCAGCGCCAGCAGGTTCTGGCCCAGGTCGTCGTGGATCTCGCGCGCGATGCGCTTGCGTTCCTCTTCCTTGATCTGGTCGGCATGCGCTGCCAGGCGGCGCAGCTTGTGGTGCGACAACTGCAGCTTGGCCTGGCTTTCGCGCAATTCGCGCGTCATGGCCTTGGCCATGCGGATGGCGCGCAGGCGCGACGAGGACAGCGTGTGGAACAGCGCGTAGATCAGCATGCTGCCAATGAAGCCGGTCAGCAGCGCCAGCCACGGCAGGAAGGCATCCACCCGCGAGTACAGCGAGCTCATCGGTGCGGTGAAGCGGGCCTGCCACTGGCGGCCGTTGAAGTCGATCGGCAGCACGAAGGAGATGATGTCCTCGCTGCCCAGGGTGGCGGTCTCGTGCTCCATGCTGTCGTACAGCAGGGCGCCGCCGTTGGGCGCACCCGCTTCGCTCACGTCGCGCAAGGTCAGGCGCGCATGGCGCACCGGGATCTCGGCCAGCGCTTCGCTCACCAGGCGGTGCACGCTGAAGCCGATGCCCACCGAGCCCAGGTAGGCCGCGCGCCGCTGCGCGACCGTGAACAGCGGCCGGTCCGGCCGGTACACCGGCAGCCGCATGCCCAGCGCGGGGCGGTTGGGCGTGGTGTCGAAGCCGATCGGCAGGCCCGACGCGCTCAGCATGCCGGTGTCGCGCGACAGCGCCAGCGCGTCGGCCACCGCCGGGCGGGCCGCGATGTCGACGCCGAACTTGCCCTCCAGTCCGGCCAGCGGTTCGATCAGGGAAATGATGGCGGCGTCGCCCTGCGCCGCGGCGGGCCTGAGCACCAGTTCGGGATAGCCGTCGATGCCCGGCCGGGCCGTGTCGCGCACGTGCTGCTCGAACGCGGCGCGCTGTTCGAGCGGCACGTTCTGCGCGAAATTGATGCTGACGATGGCGGGGAAGTTGTTCGCCAGGTCCAGGCCGCCCACGTAGCGGTGGAAGTTTTCGCGGGTGATGCTGTCGACCGACTGGAAGAAGCTGGCCGTGCCGCGCAGCACGTCGGTATAGGCCTTGATGCCGTTGGCGATATTAAACTGGCTGTTGCGCGCCTGGTTGCGGAAGCGCTCGCTTGCTTCGGTCTGCAGCGAATTCGACGTGACCACGTGCAGCATCACCCCGACGCCAAGCGACAGCAACAGTCCTGTCCACCACAAGGGCTTGGTCGGAGAGAACAACTTTTTTGGTGCTAGGAGCGCGCGCATGACGGCAATATTGCCCGGACAGAAAGTTATTTAAATATATAGATCGTCAATTGATTCCGTCAAGTATCTTTTCCTGCATTTATTCGGCTTGTTGTTGCATTGCAGCGAAAAAAACCGCCCGAAGGCGGTTCGGCCGAACAGGTATTACGTTGGTCTTTATTTTGCGGACCAGCTGTCTTTCAATGTCACGATGCGGTTGAATACCGGTTTGCCCGGCCGCGAATCGACGCGGTCGGCCACGAAATAGCCGTGGCGCTCGAACTGGTAGCGCTGATCGGCCACGGCCGCCGTCATGCCCGGCTCCAGGTAGGCGGTGACGGTTTCCAGCGCGTTCGGATTCAGCGCGGCCATGAAATCCTTGCCGCCGGCGTCCGGCTGCGGGTCGGTGAACAGGCGGTCGTACAGGCGCACTTCAGCCTCGAGCGCGGTGGCGGCCGATACCCAGTGGATATTGCCCTTGACCTTGTAGGTGTCCGAACCCGGTGTGCCCGATTTGCTGTCCTCGAAGTATTTTACGCGCACGGCGCTCACTTTGCCGTTCTCGTCCTTGTCATAGCCGGTGCACTCGGTCACGAAGCCGTGGCGCAGGCGCACGCGGGCGCCCGGCTGGTCGCCCACCGGCGGATAGTAGCGGAAATAGCCCTTGCTCGGCGCTTCCATGAAATCCTCCTCCTCGATCCACAGCTCGCGCGTGAACGGGAAGGTGCGCACGCCCATCTCCGGGTGGTGCGGATGGACCGGCGAGGTGCAGTCCTCGCTCTGGCCCGCCGGATAGTTTTCGATGATCAGCTTGAGCGGGCGCAGCACGGCGGTGGCGCGCGGCGCCTTCGGGTCCAGGTCTTCGCGCAGGCAGCCTTCCAGCGTGCTCATGTCGATCCAGCCGTCCGACTTGGTCACGCCGATGCGCTCGCAGAACAGCTGGATCGCTTCCGGCGTGTAGCCGCGCCGGCGCAGGCCGACAATGGTGGGCATGCGCGGGTCGTCCCAGCCGGCCACGACCTTGTCGTCCACCAGCTGGCGCAGCTTGCGCTTGGAGGTGATCACATAGGTCAGGTTCAGGCGCGAGAATTCATACTGTTTCGGCACCGGCATGGTGAAGAAGCCGCCGGCCGACAGGGTTTCCAGCAGCCAGTCGTAGAACGGGCGGTGGTCCTGGAATTCCAGCGTGCAGATCGAGTGCGTGATGTTTTCCAGCGCGTCCGAAATCGGGTGCGTGTAGTCGTACATCGGGTAGATGCACCAGGCGTCGCCGGTGCGCACGTGGTGTTCGTGCCGGATCCGGTAAATCGCCGGGTCGCGCAGATTCATGTTCGGCGAGGACATCGCGTCCTCGCTGATCTTGGCGCGCAGGATGTGCTCGCCATTGGCGTACTTGCCCGCTTTCATGTCGCGGAACAGTTGCAGCGACTCCTCGCGCGGACGGTCGCGGAACGGCGAATTCCTGCCCGGGGTGTTGAAATTGCCCCGGTTGGCCGCCATGTCGTCGGCGCTCTGGCTGTCGACGTAGGCGTAGCCGGCCGTGATCAGGTATTCGGCCATCGCGTACAGCTGGTCGAAATAGTCGCTGGCGTGGTGCAGATGGTGCTCGACGCCGGACGGGCCCTGCCAGTCCCAGGAAAAGCCGAGCCACTGCACGCTGTCCTTGATGGTGTCGACGTATTCCTGCTCTTCCTTCTCCGGATTGGTGTCGTCGAAGCGCAGGTGGCAGCGGCCGTTGTAGTCGCGCGCCAGGCCGAAGTTCAGGCAGATCGACTTGGCATGCCCGACGTGCAGATAGCCGTTCGGCTCGGGCGGGAAGCGGGTGATGACGGCGGGCATGCCCTCGCGGGCGTGGGTGCCGGCGGCCAGGTCGGATTCAACGATGGCACGCAGAAAGTTCGACGGCAGGGCCGGCGCGGCAGGTGCGGTATTTTTTTTGTCGTTGCTCATGTAAAGGCAAGGGAAAAGGGACGGTAATGACTGCTAATTCCGGGCATTTTACCGTACCGGCGCGGCCGGGCGGGACGGCGAACGCTTTTCTATAGGATAATTCGTCTTTACATCACGGCATACGACCCCAACGGAGTTTCCAAGTGGAAAATTTATACAACGTGCTGGGTGTGGCGCCTAACGCCTCTGACGAGGAAATCAAGAAGATCTACCGCTCGCTGGCCATGCGCTACCACCCGGACCGCAATGCGGCGCCGGGCGCCGAGGTGCGCTTCAAGGCCATCACCAAGGCCTATGAGATCCTGTCGGACCCGGTCAAGCGCGAAGAATACAACCAGAGCGTGAACCACCGCATCATCATCGATCCGGAAGCCGAAGCCTACCAGCTGTGGCGTTCCGTGTTCGGCCTGCACGGCGTGACCCTGCCGGCAGAGTAAAAGTAGTCAGTAATACCAGAAAAGAGAACGCAATGAGAAAAGTACACCCCGAATTCGCCTATCAGTCGCGTGAACTGGAAGGCCAGATCGACGGCATCCTGGGCGACCCGCCGGACCGCAAGAATTACCAGATGATGGTCGACGCGCTGAGGTCGGAATACGCCAGCGGCGCCGGCATCGAAGACGTGAACATGATGGCGTTCGCGCTGGTGGACGTGATCAAGTTCGACAACCCGAAAGCGGTGCTGGCCGAAGCCCAGGACTACGAGGACGGCGACCCGGCGCGCGTGTTCGCGCTGGCCACCTGTCCGGAAGGCGAAGCGGCCAACATGCTGGCCGCCATCGAAGAGAATTTCCCCGGGATAGGCCGCCAGGCCATCATCACCGCCTGCCTGCACAAGCACCCGCGCCTGTGGGACGAGGACGATACCTCGCTCGAGCAGCTGTCGGCCGGCGATGACGGCGACGACGAGGACGACTACGACGAGGCCGGCGAGGCCACCGACGACTTCGCGCAAATGTTCGACCAGGAAGGAGACCGCTAATGTCCGATGCAAATCTGCCCGCCCTTAGTAAACAAGTCACCGAGCTGGTGCTGTCCGGCTCGCTCGGCCATGCCGAGCAGGCTTTCGCCGAGGCAGCCGACCAGTTCGGCGACTACGCCGTGGTGGAAGTGCTCAGCACCATCCCGCCGCAAGTGACGGCGCTGCACCTGGCCGGTTTCGACGGCGGCAAGATGTCGCTGGCGACCTTGCTGGTGCCGCCCAAGGCCTGGGCCGACAGCCTGGCCTTCTTCGCCGCGACCTTCCAGGACGACCTGATCGAGGACGACCCGGAGCGCCTGGCCGAGCAACTGTTCGCCCACATCCACGGCGTGGTGTTCTCGACCGAGGACGAAGCGCGCCGCGCCGAGCTGCTCAGCGCGGCCTCGGCCACCGACCACGGCTGCACCGCCTTCGCCGTGCTGTTCTCGATGGCGCCCAAGGAAATCCTGGAAGTGGCCGGCGAGATCATCTCGAAAGGCCCTTATGTGAGCGGCCTGACCTCGTCCGACAACGACGTGGTGCCGCTGGCCGTGGCCTTGGCGCAAGCCAGCGAAGACGGCTGGGACCGCTCGCTGTTCGAGCTGTTCCCGGACTTCCGCCACAGCGCCGACCTGGCCGACGCCGAATTCTCCGACGACCCGGACGACGAACCGAAGTTCCTGCAGCGCAGCACCAAGGAACTGCTGTACCGCCTGCGCAAGCAGGTGCCGAGCACCCGCAGCGCGCCGAAAGCGGCCAGCAGCCGCCGCAGCCTGGGCACGGGGATCTTCTCCTGATGCTGCCGGCTTTAGTCAAGGAAAGCCTGCCGCGCCTGGTGCGCGCCATCAAGCTGCTGCCGGGCGACGAGCGCCCGGATGCGGCCGTCATCCTGGCCGACGAGCTGACCGGCATTACCGCCATGGTGGCCGAGAAGTTCACCAACGACCGCACCGCCGACGGCATCGCGCGCGCGCTGCTGCTGGCCGTGGGCGGCGTGTCGCTGGGCTTGGAACAGGTGGTGGGCGCCGACAGCGACGAGGCGGCGCTGGATTTCCTGATCGAGAACGGCGCCGAGGCGGCCTTCCAGGCCGGCTTCCGCCAGATCAAGGACTTGTCGGCCATGCCGGAGGATTCCCTGGTGGGCGAATACGACCAGGACCCGGTCTACACCCAGCGCCGCCTGCGCGACCTGTTCGTCGACATCTGCCTGGCCGATCCGAACCAGAACTGGAACGGCCACCAGCGCTACCAGGTGCTGCTCAAGCAGCGCAAGGAAGTGCAGGCCATCGTGCGCCTGGCGGGCTGGCTGCGGCGCCACCACGACAACGGCCCCATCAGCGACACCGACCTGAACGCCGAAGGCGTGATCGCGCTGGCCATCATCTTCGCCGTCGAGGGAGGCGGGCGCATCGTCGCGCGCGCCGGCCAGAAGGAGTTCGAGCGCTTCGTCAAGGCGGTGCGCAAGAACAAGCCCGACTACGAAGCCGGCTGGGCCGAGCTGGTGGCCAAGGTGCCGGTGCAGCACCACCCGGTGCTGCTGGACCGCATAGCCGTCTACCGCGGCAACTGCAAGGTGCTGCAGCACATCCCCGGCCGCACGGCCATGAAGACCTTGTTCGCCGAGCTGGAAAGCTACGCCGGCTCCGAGCTGGAAGCGGACTACGGCTGAGCGCGCGGCGGCTTGGCGACAGCCGGACTGACAGTGCCACGCCGGTCTTCGGGCGGGCAGTTGGTGATCCGGTAGCTATAGCTCTTCTGCAGGCTGGGATCCGGCATCGAAATGCAGACCGTGCCGCCACGGGTCGTCATCTTGTAGACCCGCACGCGGTCGGACAGCGTGGAGATTTCCTGGATGGTCGCCGGATCCATCCGTTTGCGTGCCACCGCCGCACTGAAGGCGTCATCAAGTTTCCCTTGCAGCGCAGCGCCGCCGCCAGCCAGCCGGGCAGCCGTGCCGCCGCGCAGGTCGCGGTCCACCGCGCCCGCGCCATAGCCTGACTTGAGCAGCTGTTGCGCCGCGCCGGCAGGGATGGGCGGTACGCCGGCCGCGAAGACGTCCTCCTCCGGCCGCTGAGGCTGCGCCGTTGCTTGGGCTGCAGGCGGCTCCAGCGAGGGCGGCACCGAGGGGGTGACCGACGGTGTGACCGACGGTGTGACCGAGTATGCCGCGGACGGGCTTGAGGCTGGCGTTGCCGCTTGCGGCGCCGCCGCAGCGCGCAGCGCGCGCAGCACCGGCAAGCCGGATTGTGTTTGCTGCGCTTGGCGCACCGGCTGCATAAGGGCGGGCAGCAGCCATTGTATGGCGTTGCCGTCGGCCTGCGTTCGGGCTGGCCGGTGTTGCGGCGACAGCAGTGCAAACAGCAGCGCCAGATGCAGCGCAACGGTCAGCAGCATAGCCGTTGGGGTTCCCCGTGGATGTGTCATTCAGGCAATGTAGCCGAGATATACTCCCAGCATTTCCGCTGTAACAAATGCTTACAACGCGCCGGACGCTTCCCGCGCCAGTGCGATAAAACCTTGCACCAGCGCGCCTTGCGCGTCCTTGCGCTGCGCCAGCGACAGCACCGTGTTGGCGGTGGGGTCGGCCAGCGGCCGGTAGCACGCGCCTTCCATGTGGATGCTGTCGAACGAGCCCGGCAGCACGGTGATGCCGCAGCCGGCCGCCACCAGCCCGATCATGGTGGATGCTTCGCCCGCCTCCATCACGACTTTGGGCACGAAGCCGGCCTCTTTGCACAGCCTGAATATCTGCGGATGGATGCCGGTGCCGGCCGTTTTCGGATACATGATGAAGGGCAGGCCCTCCAGGTCGCGGATTTCGACCTGGTCCTTGGCCGCCAGCGGCGAGCCGGCCGGCAGCACGGCGATCAGCGGGTCGTGCCGCAGCACGGTCAGCTGCACCGCGTCCGGAATCGCCGCCTCGGGCGGGCGCACGAAGCCCAGGTCCAGCTCGCGGCTTTCCAGCATGGCGATCTGCGGCAGGGTGGCCATTTCGCGCAAGGTCAGCAGCACGTCCGGGTAGCGCGCGCGGTAGCGGTTGATGACGGTGGCGAACAGCGGCGTGAACGGGGTGGAAAAGGTGAAGCCTATACGCAGCTCGCCGGCTTCGCCGCGCTGGGCCCGGCGCGCCGTCTGCACGGCCTGCTCGGAGAGCGCCAGCACCCGCCGCGCGTCGGCCAGGAAGAGCTTGCCGGCCTCCGTCAGGCGCACCCAGCGCTTGCTGCGCTCCAGCAGCCGGGCGCCCACTTCGGCCTCCAGCGCCTGGATTTGCTGGCTCAGCGGCGGCTGGCCGATGTGCAGCCGTTCGGCCGCGCGCGTGAAGCTCAGCTCCTCGGCGACGGCGACAAAATAACGCAGGTGGCGCAGTTCCATGATGGGTCTTATCTTTTTTAAGTATTACTAACGCCTTAAATATATATTGGACAGTAATACAGCGCAATCCTAAGATGGGCCATCTAGTCAACAGGCGGTCATCATCATGGGCATCGCGGCAGGCACACCGGTTTTCAAGCGCACCAACCGCGCGCTGTTTTTCAGCGGTTTTTCCTGTTTCGCGCTGCTGTACGGCGTGCAGCCGCTGATGCCGCTGCTGGGGCGCGAGTTCTCGCTGACGGCGGCGCAGAGCAGCCTGGCGCTGTCGGTGTCGACGGCGGCGCTGGCGGTGTCGCTGCTGCTGTCGAGCATCTTGTCCGACCGTGTCGGCCGCAAGCCGCTGATGGGCGCGGCGCTCACTGTGGCCGCGGTGATGACGGTGCTGTGCGCGCTGGCGCAGAACTACGGCCAGTTCCTGGTGTCGCGCGCGCTGCTGGGCTTCGCGCTGGGCGGCATGCCCGCCGTGGCGATGACTTACCTGAGCGAGGAAGTCGAACCCGGTTCGCTGGGCTTGTCGATGGGCTTGCTCATCAGCGGCAACGCCTTCGGCGGCATGGCCGGGCGCGTGCTGGTTTCCGTGATGAGCGACCATTTTTCCTGGCGCGTGGCGATGGGCGCGATGGGCGTGGCCGGCCTGCTGGCGGCCGCCGAGTTCTACCGCAGCCTGCCGCGCTCGCAGAATTTCCGTCCCGGCCATGGCGGCCTGGGCGAACTGGCCGGCGGCCTGCGCCGCCACTTCGCCGACGACGGCCTGCCGTGGCTGTTCGGCGCCGGCTTCCTGCTGATGGGCTGCATGGTCAGCGCCTACAACTTCATCGGCTTTCGCTTGCTGGATGCGCCGTTCGGCATGAGCCAGAGCCTGGTGGGCGCGATTTCCTTCCTCTACCTGCTGGGCATCTTCAGCTCGGTGTGGGCCGGACGCCTGGCCGACAAGCTGGGCCGCCGACGCGTGCTGTGGGGGCTGCTGTCGGTGATGCTGACCGGCTTGCTGCTCACCCTGAGCGGCAAGCTGGTGCCGATGTTCATCGGCCTGGCGATGTTCACCTTCTGCTTCTTCGCCTCGCACTCCGTGGTCAGCAGCTGGGTGGGACGGCGGGCGCAGACGCAGCAGGCGCTGGCCTCGGCGCTGTATCTGTTCTTCTACTACCTCGGCGCGAGCGTGATCGGCTGGCTGAGCGGCGTGGTGTGGGGCGTGGCGGGCTGGGCCGGCGTGGTGGCGCTGCTGGGTTGCGCGCTGGCGGGCGGCTTGCTGATCGCGCTGCGCTTGCGCACCCTGGCTCCGCTGGCGTCCGCCGAAACGGCGCGGCTGGCGGCGGCTTGACGGCGGCTTGACGGCGAGGTCGCGCTCGCGGCTCGGAACTCAAGGGCAGTTGCTGTAGCTCGGGCTGCTGTAGCCGCCGCCGTTCATGCTGGCGTCCGCCATCGAGATGCAATAGGTGCCCAGCGCGGTCCTGATCTTGTAGACGCGGATGCGCGAATTGGGCGACGTGATCTCGGTCACCTTGGCCCGCTCGTACCATTTCGGCCGTACCGCCTCGTGGGCAGCCTCGAAGGCGGCGTCGATCTTGCCGCGCAGGGTCTGGCCGGGCGGAGGCAGCGGCGCCAGCTTGCCGCCGCGCAGTTCCTGGTCGATCTTGCCCGCGCCGTGCACGGTCAGGCGCAGCAGCTCGGCGGCGCTGACCGGTGGCTGGGCGGGCTGCGCCGACAGGTCGCCTATCGCTGGCTCGGCCACGGACCGTGCCGCCGTGCCGGATGCTGCCTGGGCCTGCTGCGCCGGGAGCTCGCCTATCGTTGCTTCGGTGACGGACCGCTGCGCCGCGTCGGATGGTGGCTGGGCCTGCCGCGCGGAATTTCCTGCCGTGCTGATCGGCTGCGGCGCGCTAGCGCGCTCGACTCGGCGCTCCGCGCTGCTGGCGGTGATGGCTTGCGCTGCCGCAGGGCGTTCACGGTGCGCGGGCGGCGCACGGTCGGGCCGCAGCGGCGGAAGCGGCGGCACCGCGGCCGTGCGCGGCGCGGAGAAGATCCATGCGATGGCGGGCCTGCCCTGGGCCGCTGCGGAAGCCGGTATCCGTACATGGTTGCGCGCCAGTAGCGCGGCCAGCAGCGCCAGGTGCAGCGCGACGGTCAGCAGCAGGGCAGTTGACGTGCGGGATGAATGTGTCATGCGGGCAATGTATCTGAATTGCGTTTTTGATATTTTGGATTTAACAATTGCTTACAATGCGCTGCCATAAGCATGACTTGCGGCCCTTGACCTGGCTCAAGTTGGCGGGCGCAACTTTTTGATGAGATCGCTGTCCAAGGAAGACAGGCACGCCGGTGCCTGCTCACCGCAAGGAGGGGATCATGCTGCAAGAGTATGAAATACGGCAACGCTTCAACCGCGTGGAACGGGCCATAGGGGAGGCCGCGCAAGCGTGCTCGGCCGAGCGCGACCTGCCGGGCGAGCTGCGCGACTGCATCCACAAGCTGGACCGCCAGGCCGACGCCGCCCAGCAGGGGCTGGCACCCTACGACGTCACGCGCCTGCGCAAGATGGTCGATGAGCTGGAAGTGCTGGGCGACCGCGCCCGCAAGGTCTGCACCAACATGCCCACGCTGACCCCGCAGATGCGCAGCGCGGTCCAGCACGTGCATGACGAGCTGGCCGAACTGAAGCACGACCTGCATTGACCCGCCCCCTGTCATGTCCCCCACTGGGGGGATGGCAGGGGGGCGTATCGTTACAGCACGCCTTTGTCCTTCAGCGCGACTATCTCTTCCTCGCTGCGGCCGAGCAGCTCGCGCAGCACTTCCTCGGTGTGCTGGCCCAGCAGCGGCGGGGCGCTGCCGCCGTCGGTCGGCGTGGCCGACATGCGCATCGGGCTGCGCACCAGCTTGACCTTGCCCGCCGTCGGGTGCGGCGCCTCCGTCACCATGCCGCGCGCCTGCACCTGTGGGTTGCGGTAGACGTCGCCGATGTCGTTGATCGGCCCGCACGGCACGCCCACCGCCTCCAGTTGCGCGATCCACTCGTCGCGCGTCTTGCGCTTGACCATCTCGGCCAGCACAGGCACCAGCTCCTCGCGGTTTTTCACGCGCAGCGGGTTGCTGGCGTAGCGCTCATCGAAGGCCAGGTCGGCGCGGCCGCCGGTTTCGACGAACTTCTGGTATTGCCCGTCGTTGCCGGTGGCGACGATGATGTAGCCGTCGCTGCAGGCGAAGGTCTGGTAGGGCACGATGTTGGGATGCGCGTTGCCCCAGCGCTTGGGCGCCTTGCCGCTGTTCAGGTAATTGCTGCCCATATTGGCCAGCATGGCCACCTGCACGTCCAGCAGCGCCATGTCGATGTACTGGCCCTCGCCGGTCCGGTCGCGGTGCATCAGCGCGGCCTGGATGGCGATGGTGGCGTACATGCCCGTCATCAGGTCGACCAGCGCCACGCCGGCCTTCTGCGGACCGCCGCCGGGCAGCTCGTCGCGCTCGCCGGTGACCGACATCAGCCCGCCCATGCCCTGGATCAGGAAATCGTAGCCGGCGCGGTGCGCGTACGGCCCGTCCTGGCCGAAGCCGGTCACCGAGCAGTACACCAGGTCCGGCTTGACCGCTTTCAGCGACGCGTAGTCGAGGCCGTAGCGTTTCAGCTGGCCGACCTTGTAGTTTTCCAGTACCACGTCGGCGTGCGCCGCCAGTTCGCGGATCAGCTGCTGGCCCTCGGCGCTGGCGATGTCCACCGTCACCGAGCGCTTGCCCCGGTTGGCGGCCAGGTAGTAGGCGGCCTCGGTGGTGTCCTGGCCGTCCGCGCCGCGCGCGTAGGGCGGGCCCCAGGCGCGCGTGTCGTCGCCGCTGCCGGGGCGCTCGATCTTGATCACGTCTGCGCCCAGGTCCGCCAGGTTCTGCGAACACCACGGCCCGGCCAGCACGCGGCTCAGGTCCAGCACGCGGATATGGCCCAGCGCTTTGGTCACAGTCATCTTCCACCTCGTCGATTTAGCAAGACCGCCAGCTTAACGTCTTGTGGTATGTTTTGAATACCAGACATGCGACATGCGTTTTCAACATCAACCGAGGCAGCCATGTGGCCCTATCCTAAAGTTCTAGCACACCGGGGCGGCGGCACGCTCGCCCCGGAAAACACCATCGCCGCGCTGCGCTGCGGCCTGGCCTACGGTTTCCGCGCCGTGGAGTTCGACGTCATGCTGTCCAAGGACGGCATCGGCGTCGTCATGCACGACCCGGATTTCGGCCGCACCGTGGCCGGGCAGGGCAATGTGGCGCGCACCCCGGCCTCGGACCTGGTGCGCAAGGATGCCGGCGCCTGGTTCGGCCCGGACTTCGCCGGCGAGACGGTGCCGCTGTTTACCGAATACATCGATTACTGCCGCTCGCAGGGCATCTGGATGAATATCGAGATCAAGCCGGTGCCGGGGCACGAGGCGGAGACGGGGCGCTGGGTGGCGCGCAAGACGCGGGCGCGCTTCAGCGAGGAACTGCGCGCGGGCGACGTCAAGGCGGTGCCGCTGCTGTCCTCCTTCAGCATGGCGGCGCTGGCCGCCGCGCGGGAGGCGGCGCCGGAGCTGCCGCGCGCCTGCCTGTTCGACACCCTGCCGGCCGACTGGCGCGAGCAGGCGGCGGCGCTGGACGCCGTCGCCATCCATACCAACCAGAAGCATTTGACTGCCGCGCTGGCGGCGGCGGTGAAGGCGGCCGGCTACGGCCTGTTCTGCTACACCGTCAACGCGCCGGAGCGGGCCGCGGAGATCCTGGCCTGGGGCGTGGACGGCTTCTGTACAGACCGCATCGACTTGATCGGCCCTGTCATTCATACGGACGATGCGCAGCGGGAGTCCCTTACCTAGACTGCGGTAGCACCATCCACCGACAGGAGAACATCATGAACAAATGGCTAGCAGTGTGCGCGCTGTGCGCCGCGTCGTCATTCGGCAGCGGCGCTGCGGCGCAGCAAGCGGGCGAGCGCGTGACCATACCCGCTCCAACCTTGAAGATAGAATTGCCCGACCGGCGCTATTACATGGACAGCGCCGAGTTCGACGACTTCCGTGGCTGGTACCAGTTGTCCAACGGCCAGACCCTTAACCTGAGCGGCAAGGGGAAATTCATGTATGCCGAGATCGACCAGCAGGGGCCGCACCGCATCGTGGCTACCGGACACAACGCCTTCGTGGCGCTGGACCGCCAGCTGAAAATGCGCATCGACTGGCGCGACGACGGCAGCGTGGGCGGCGAAGTCTTGATGGTGGTGCCGCGCCAGACCGCCGGCGGCGGCGTGACCGAGGAGGTGGTGGCGCTGGTCATGCGCTAGCGGCTAGAAACGCTCGAAACTGTCCTGGTCCGGCTCCCAGCCGGCCTCGCGCGCCGGCGCCGGGGCGCGCCGCAGCGTCGGCGCCGGCACGCGCCGCGCCGCCGGCCGCGCCCCCGCCGGCGCCGGCCGGGCGCTGCCTTTGCCGGTGGCGAAGAAGCCCATGGTGCGCTGCAAGTCCTCGGCCTGGATGCTCATTTCCTCGGCCGTCGCCGCCAGCTGTTCCGAGCCGGCGGCGTTTTGCTGGGTCGCCTGGCTGAGCTGGTTGATGGCCGAATTGATCTGCGCCAGGCCGCTCGACTGCTCCTCCGAGGCCGCGCTGATCTCCTGCACCAGGCCGGAGGTGCGCTGGATGTTCGGCACCATCTGGGTGAGCAGCTTGCCGGCCCGTTCGGCCAGCTCCACGCTGCTGCTGGCCACTTCGCCTATCTCCTGCGCCGCCACCTGCGAGCGCTCGGCCAGCTTGCGCACCTCGGCCGCCACCACCGCGAAGCCCTTGCCGTGCTCGCCGGCGCGGGCCGCTTCGATGGCCGCGTTCAGCGCCAGCAGATTGGTCTGGTAGGCGATGTCGTCGATGATGACGATCTTGCGCGCGATCTGGCGCATGGCGTCCACCGTGCCGCCCACCGCGTTGCCGCCTTCGACCGCTTCGGCCGCCGCCTGGCTGGCCATGCCGTCGGTGACGCGGGCGTTTTCCGTGTTCTGCGCCACCGAAGCCGTCATCTGCTCGACCGAGGCGCTGGTCTCCTCGACGCTGGCGGCCTGTTCCGTTGCCGCCTGCGACAGCGACTGCGCGGTGCCGCTGACCTGTTCGGACGCGCTGGCCAGCGCGTCGGCGCTGCTGTTGACGCTGCCGACCACGCCGGCCAGGCGCTCGACCATGTTTTTCATGCTGAACAGCAGGCTGCCCTGGTCGCCGGCGCGGGTCTCGATGCGCACGGTCAGGTCGCCCTCGGCCACCTGGTTGACGATGCCGGCCGCGTAGGCCGGATCGCCGCCCAGCTGGCGCAGCGTGTTGACCAGGATGAGGATGCCCAGGCCGGCCACCAGCAGCGCGGCCACGCCGAAGATGATGGCCATGTTGCGCTGGGACGCCGCCATCGCGGCCTCGGCCTCCTTGTTGGCCTCCTCGGCGACCTTGATATTGAGGTCGATCACCTTGTCGAGCGCCATCCGCACGCTTTCGATCTGCGGCGCGACCGCCGTGGCGGCCTGGCTGAATTCCTCGGCGGCCTGCTTCATGCCCGCCGCGTCGCCGGCGCTGGCGAGCCGGTCGGCCGCCGCGATCACCCTTTCGCCGCCGCGCAGGCGCAGCTCCCAGGCGCTCAGGAAGTCCTTGTACAGCACCGCCTCATCCGGCGTTTGCGGCAGCGGATCGTAGATTTTGCGTCCGGCGGCCACTTCGGCGAAGCCGGTCCGCATGGCGCTGGCCTGGGCCGCGATCTTGCTTTGATTCTTGGGGTCGTCGAGCAGCCGGAAGATGGTCAGCGCGCCGATGCGTATCTCGCGGTTGCCCAGCTTCATCTGGTACAGGCCGACCAGCGAGGGCAGGCGGACCTCGGCCACCTCGTAGAAACCCTGGCTGGCGCCGCGCAGGCCGAGCAGCCCGGCCCCGCCCACCAGCGCTATCCCGAGGATGGCGAACACCAGCAGCAGAATCAACTTGGTCCGAAGCAAGAGGTTATCTAGCATGGCAGTCTTTCGCAGTGTGTGGACGGCATGGGGGGGCTTGCCGGATTTCCAGTATAGGGAATATCGGGCCGGCTGCGCGCTGAATATTGTCAGCGTTGCAAGTTGGCAACGAGACACTGCGCCGCCGGCGCGGCCGGCGCCGCGCTTTGCCCCGGACCGTGCGCGGCACCCGGCGCGGTACCCGGCGCCGTACTCTGCGCGGTAGTCCGATTTCCCGGCCGCGACATCACGTATAATCAACCCTTTGCACCAGCCAGCAACCTAACCAATACGACATGAAATCATCTGAAATCCGCGAGAAGTTCCTCAAATTCTTCGAATCCAAGGGTCACACGATCGTCCGGTCCAGCCCGCTGGTGCCAGGCAACGACCCAACCATGCTGCTGACCAACTCCGGCATGGTCCAGTTCAAGGACGTGTTCCTGGGCCTGGACAGCCGTCCGTATTCGCGCGCCACCACCGTGCAGCGCTGCGTGCGCGCCGGCGGCAAGCACAACGACCTGGAAAACGTCGGCTACACGGCGCGCCACCACACCTTCTTCGAAATGCTGGGCAACTTCAGCTTCGGCGACTACTTCAAGCGCGACGCCATCCAGTACGCCTGGGAACTGCTGACCAAGGTCTACCAGCTGCCGGCCGACAAGCTGACCGTCACCGTCTACTTCGAGGACGACGAAGCCTACGACATCTGGGCCAACGAGATCGGCGTGCCGAAAGAGCGCATCATCCGCATCGGCGACAACAAGGGTGCGCGCTACGCCTCGGACAACTTCTGGCAGATGGCCGACGTCGGCCCGTGCGGTCCGTGCACCGAGATCTTCTACGACCACGGCGCCGACATCTGGGGCGGCCCGCCGGGCTCGGCCGAGGAAGACGGCGACCGCTTCATCGAAATCTGGAACCTGGTGTTCATGCAGTTCAACCGCGACGAAGCGGGTAATATGAACAAGCTGCCCAAGCCTTGCGTCGACACCGGCATGGGCATGGAGCGCCTGGCCGCCGTGCTGCAGCACGTGCACAGCAACTATGAGATCGACCTGTTCCAGGCCCTGATCAAGGCCGCCGCGCGCGAAACCGGCGCCACCGACCTGGAAAGCAAATCGCTGCGCGTGATCGCCGACCACATCCGCGCCGCCTCCTTCCTGATCGTCGACGGCATCATCCCCGGCTCGGAAGGCCACGGCTACGTGCTGCGCCGTATCATCCGCCGCGCGCTGCGCCACGGCCACAAGCTGGGCCAGACCAAGCCTTTCTTCTACAAGCTGGTGGCCGACCTGAACACCGAGATGGGCACCGCCTACCCGGAACTGAACGAGGCCGCCGCCCGCGTGGCGCAGGTGCTCAAGGCCGAGGAAGAGCGTTTCGGCGAAACGCTGGAACACGGCATGAAGATCCTGGAAGCGCAGCTGGCCAAGGACAGCAAGAAGCTGGACGGCGCCACCGCCTTCACCCTGTACGACACCTACGGCTTCCCGCTGGACCTGACGGCCGACATCTGCCGCGAACGCGAAGTGACGCTGGACGAGGCGGGCTTCAACGCCGCCATGGAACAGCAGAAGAAAACCGCGCGCGCCGCCGGCAAGTTCAAGATGGCCGCCAACGTCGAGTACTCGGGCGAGAAGACCAAATTCGTCGGTTACGACAGCCTGAGCCAGGACGCCAAAGTGATCGCCCTGTACGCCAACGGCGCACCGGTGCAGGAACTGAAGGCGGGCGAGCAGGGCATCGTGGTGCTCGACACCACGCCGTTCTACGCCGAGTCGGGCGGCCAGGTCGGCGACCAGGGCGTGATCGCCAGCGGCGGCGCGCAGTTCGACGTGGAAGACACGCTCAAGATCCAGGCCGACGTCTTCGGCCAGCACGGCGTGCTGGCCAAGGGCACGCTGAAGGTGGGCGACGCCGTCTCGGCCACGGTCGACACCGTCAGCCGCGGCCGCACCATCCGCAACCACTCGGCCACCCACCTGATGCACAAGGCCCTGCGCGAAGTGCTGGGTTCGCATGTGGCGCAGAAGGGCTCGCTGGTCGACCCCGACAAGGCGCGCTTCGACTTCAGCCACAACGCCGCGCTGACGGCCGAGGAAATCGCCAAGGTGGAAGCCATGGTCAACGCCGAGATCCTGGCGAACCAGGCGACCCAGTCGCACAACATGAGCTTCGACGACGCCGTCAAGCATGGCGCCATGGCGCTGTTCGGCGAGAAGTACGGCGACGAAGTGCGCGTGATGGACATCGGCTCGTCGAAAGAGCTGTGCGGCGGCGTGCACGTGCACCGCACCGGCGACATCGGCCTGTTCAAGATCACCGGCGAGGGCGGCGTGGCAGCCGGCATCCGCCGCGTGGAAGCGGTCACGGGCGAGGGCGCGCTGGCGCTGGTGCAGGGCCTGACGCGCAAGCTGGGCGAAGCGGCCGCCGTGCTGAAGGCCAACCCGGACGAGCTGACCGTCAAGATCGCCGCCGTGCAGGAGCACGTCAAATCGCTGGAGAAGGAACTGGCCGCGCTGAAATCGAAGCTGGCCTCCGGCCAGGGCGACGAGCTGGCCACCCAGGCGGTGGAAATCAAGGGCATCAAGGTGCTGGCGGCAACGCTGGAAGGCGCCGACGTGGCCACCCTGCGCGAGACCATGGACAAGCTGAAGGACAAGCTGAAAACGGCTGCCATCGTGCTGGCCAGCGTGGCCGACGGCAAGGTCAGCCTGATCGCCGGCGTGACCGCGGACGCGACTTCCAGGGTCAAAGCGGGCGAGCTGGTGAACTTTGTTGCACAGCAAGTGGGCGGAAAAGGCGGCGGACGCCCCGATATGGCGCAAGCCGGCGGCACCGATGCTGCGGCTCTGCCGGGCGCTTTAGGTGGCGTTGCAACATGGGTCGAACAGCGTCTTTCCTAGCAAACATGCGGCTCGCATGCTAGTGCGGGCCGTTTCTGACACAGCTCCCTCGTTGTGTACTTGCAACGAGGGAGGAACTATTTTGGTGCACCGCGTCACGAACGCCAAATTGGAGTAGACTGTGGAACAACTGGTCAACCAATTGCGGGATTTTTGATGAGTGCTACCCTAGTTGATAACGAAATCATGGAATTTCAAAAAGAACTCGACGCGCGGGGTTTGAACTGTCCGCTGCCGATTCTGAAGGCCAAGAAGGCCCTGGCCGAGCTGCAGAGCGGCGAAGTGCTGCGCATCATGGCGACCGACCCCGGTTCCGTGCGCGACTTCCAGGCTTTCGCCAAGCAGACCGGCAACGCCTTGCTGTCGCACGCGCAGTACGGTACGGAATTTGTATTCCTGATGCAGCGCAAGTAAGCGCAAGTAAGTGCAAGTAAGTGCAATAAGTTCGCAATAAGTTTTAAATCCATCCACAGGGGGGCGGGCTACGCCCCCTGTCTGCAAGCAAACTCAGCACGAATCGACGCCTAGGTAAATTTTAGATGTTTTCTACTACCAAAAAAAGGCACGATCGTGCTTTAATTCTGCTTGCCGCTGGAATTTCTCTTATAATCTAGCCCACATAAACTGTCCTTCCTTTATAAATTTTCCCAAAGGCAAAGCTATGAAAGTCTTGGTACCCGTCAAACGCGTGGTCGACTACAACGTCAAAGTCCGCGTCAAATCCGACGGCACTGGCGTCGATATCGCCAATGTCAAAATGTCGATGAATCCGTTCGACGAGATCGCGCTGGAAGAAGCGACGCGCCTGAAAGAAGCCGGCAAGGTCACTGAAGTGGTGGCGGTGTCGTGCGGCGTGGCCCAGTGCCAGGAAACCCTGCGCACCGGCATGGCCATCGGCGCCGACCGCGGCATCCTGGTGGAGACCGCGACCGAACTGGAACCGCTGGCCGTGGCCAAGCTGCTCAAGGCGCTGGTCGACAAGGAACAGCCGCAACTGGTCATCCTGGGCAAGCAGGCCATCGACGACGATTCGAACCAGACCGGCCAGATGCTGGCTGCGCTGCTGGGCTGGCCGCAAGCGACCTTCGCCTCGAAAGTGGTGCTGGAAGACGGCAAGGCCGTGGTGACGCGCGAAGTCGACGGCGGCCTGGAAACCCTGTCGCTGACCTTGCCGGCCATCATCACCACCGACTTGCGCCTGAACGAGCCGCGCTATGTGACGCTGCCGAACATCATGAAGGCCAAGAAGAAGCCGCTGGACACCGTCAAGCCGGAAGAGCTGGGCGTCGACGTGACCCCGCGCCTGAAGACCCTGAAGGTCGCCGAGCCCGCCAAGCGCTCGGCCGGCATCAAGGTGCCGGACGTCGCCACGCTGGTTGCCAAGCTGCGCAACGAAGCCAAAGTCATCTAAGCGGCCCGGTTACCCGGCCCGGTCTAACATATTCTAGGAATAATCATGGTCGCATTAGTTATCGCTGAACACGACAACGCTAGCCTGAAGGGCAGCACCCACCACACCATCACCGCGGCGCTGCAGTGCGGCGGCGAGGTCCACGTGCTGGTGGCAGGTTCGAACGCCGGCGCCGCCGCCGAGCAAGCCGCGCAGATCGCCGGCGTCTCCAAAGTGCTGGTGGCCGACGCCGCCCACTTCGCCGACGGCCTGGCCGAGAACGTCGCCGAGCAGGTGCTGGCGATTGCCGGCTCTTACTCGCACATCCTGGCGCCAGCCACCGCCTACGGCAAGAACATCCTGCCGCGCGTGGCCGCCAAGCTGGACGTGGCCCAGATCTCGGAAATCACCAAGGTCGACTCCCCGGACACCTTCGAGCGTCCCATCTACGCCGGTAACGCCATCGCCACCGTGCAATCGGGCGACAAGGTCAAGGTCATCACCGTGCGCACCACCGGTTTCGACTCGGCCGCATCGACCGGCGGCTCGGCTGCCACCGAAACCATCGCCGCTGTCGGCGACTCGGGCAAATCGGCTTTCGTCGGCCGCGAGCTGGCCAAGTCCGACCGTCCGGAACTGACCGCCGCCAAGATCATCGTCTCCGGTGGCCGCGGCATGGGTTCGGGCGAAGCGTTCAAGATCCTGGAACCGCTGGCCGACAAGCTGGGCGCGGCCATGGGCGCATCGCGCGCCGCCGTGGACGCGGGCTACGTGCCGAACGACTGGCAAGTGGGCCAGACCGGCAAGATCGTGGCGCCGTCGCTGTACTTCGCCGTCGGCATCTCCGGCGCGATCCAGCACCTGGCCGGCATGAAGGATTCGAAAACCATCGTCGCCATCAACAAGGATCCCGAAGCGCCGATCTTCTCCGTTGCCGACTACGGCATCGTTGGCGATCTGTTCGAGATCGTGCCTGAACTGGTCAAAGAACTGGGTTAGTCCATAACTATGTATTGAGGCCACGCTGGCAAGGCTTTACGCCGCCGCCAGCGTGGCCTTTTCCTTGGAGAGTAGAAGATGAGCTATCAAGCCCCCCTGAAAGACATGCTGTTCGTCATGAACGAACTGGCCAACCTGTCCGGCGTCAGCCAGCTGCCAGGCTGCGAAGACGCGACCCCGGAAACGGCTGAAGCCGTGCTGGAAGAAAGCGCTAAATTCGTCGAGGGCGAAGTCGCCACGCTGAACCGCAGCGGCGATATCGAGCCCAGCTTCTGGAAGGACGGCAGCGTCACCACCTCCAAGGGGTTCAAGGAAGCCTACAAGCAGTTCGCCGAGGCGGGCTGGCAAGGCCTGCAGCACCCGACCGACTTCGGCGGCCAGGGCTTGCCCAAGCTGATCGGCACGCCCTGCGTGGAGATGCTGCACGGCGCCAACCTGTCGTTCGCGCTGGCGCCCATGCTGTCGGACGGCGCGATCGAAGCGCTGCTGACCGCCGGCAGCGACGAGATGAAAGCGATCTACCTGGAAAACCTGGTGACCGGCAAGTGGACCGGCACCATGAACCTGACCGAGCCGCAAGCCGGCTCCGACCTGGCCGCCGTGCGCACCCGCGCCGTGCCGCAGGACGACGGCACCTTCAAAGTGTCCGGCACCAAGATTTTCATCACCTACGGCGAGCACGACATGGCCGAGAATATCATCCACCTGGTGCTGGCGCGTACGCCGACCGCGCCCGAGGGCGTGAAGGGGATCTCGCTGTTCATCGTGCCGAAGTTCCTGGTCAACGCCGACGGCTCGCTGGGCGCGCGCAACGACGTGCATTGCGTGTCGATCGAACACAAGCTGGGCATCAAGGCTAGCCCGACCGCCGTGCTGCAGTTCGGCGACCACGGCGGCGCCATCGGCACGCTGGTGGGCGAGGAGAACCGCGGCCTGGAATACATGTTCATCATGATGAACGCGGCCCGCTTCGGCGTCGGCCTGCAGGGCATCGGCCTGTCCGAGCACGCCTACCAGCAGGCGGTGGCCTTCGCCAAGGACCGCGTGCAGTCGCGCGACCTGGCCGGTTCGGCCGGTCCCGTGTCCATCATCCACCATCCGGACGTGCGCCGTTTGCTGATGAATATGCGTTCGCAGACCGAGGCCGCGCGCGCGCTGGCCTACGTCGGCGCCTCGCTGTACGACGCGGCCCATAACCATGCGGACGCGGCCACCCGCGCCGAGAACCAGGCCGTGTACGAATACCTGGTGCCCATCATCAAGGGCTGGTCGACCGAGCTGTCGCAGGACGTCACGCGCGACGGTGTGCAGGTGCACGGCGGCATGGGCTTCATCGAAGAGACGGGCGCCGCGCAGCACTACCGCGACGCCAAGATCCTGACCATCTACGAAGGCACGACCGCGATCCAGGCCAACGACCTGGTGGGCCGCAAGACCGTGCGCGACGGCGGCAAGGTCGCCAAGGGCCTGATCGCGCAAGTGCGCGCCACCGAAGCCGAGCTGGCCAAGCTGGACGGCGCGGCGTTCGCTGCGATCGGCAAGCGCCTGGCGCAGGGCGCGGCCGACCTGGAGGCGGTGGTCGAGTATGTGGCCGGCAATATGAAGACCGACATCAAGGCCGTGTTCGCGGGCAGCGTGAACTACCTGAAGCTGGCCGGCATCGTGCTGGGCGGCTGGCAGATGGCCCGCGCGGCCCTGGTCTCGCAGCAGAAACTGGACGCCGGCGACGGCGACGCCAGCTTCTACCAGGCCAAGATCGTCACGGCGCGCTTCTTCGCCGACCACTTCCTGACCCAGGCGTCCGGCCTGCGCGCCTCCATCATCGACGGCAGCGCCGGCGTGCTGGCGCTGGGCGAAGAGCAGTTCTAAGGAGTTCGCACCGCGAAGAAAGGCAGCCTCGGCTGCCTTTTTTTTCGCCTGCGCGGTACGCAAACTCCGTTAGAATCGAATCCGTCACCAAAGGAGCTGCACCATGGAACTGTCCACGCTTGCCTTATTCGTCCCTGCCTGCTTCGCGCTGAACATGGCGCCGGGGCCGAACAATCTGCTATCGATCAGCAACGCCACGCGCTATGGCTTCCGCCAGGCGTGCACGGCGGGAGCGGGGCGGCTGCTGGCGTTCGGCGGCATGATTGCGCTGGCCTCGTTCGGCCTGGCGGCGGTGTTGCACACGTCGGAGATGCTGTTCTACGCCATCAAGACCCTGGGCGCGGCCTACCTGTTGTACCTGGCGTTCCAGCTGTGGCGCGCGGCGCCGGGCGCAGAGGCCGAATCGACCGCGCCTGCCGCGGGCTTGATGCAGCTGGCGCGCCAGGAGTTCCTGGTGGCGGCCGGCAATCCGAAAGCGATCCTGATCTTCACCGCCTTCCTGCCGCAGTTCGTCAACCCGGCGCAGCCGATGGCGCCGCAGTTCGCCGTGCTGGGCGCGCTGTTCCTGGCGCTGGAAATGGCGGCCATCGCGATCTATTCGTGGATGGGCACCAAGTTGCGCCGCTGGTTCGCCCAGCCGCGCGGCAAGCGCATCTTCAACCGCAGCTGCGCCGGCCTGCTGGCCAGCGCCGGCCTGGGCCTGCTGCTGTCCCGCCGCAGCTGAACGTTCAGCCCCAGCCTTCCAGGCGGGCTTGCTCGAGCTGCTGGCGCTGGCGGAGCAGAGCCAGGTTGGCCTCGTTCAGCGCGGCGTAGTCGCGGTGGCGGGCGAAGTAAGGGCCTTCGTTCCAGCCGTCCTCGTGGGTGACGGCCATGGTCCAGGCCATATTGGCCGGGAACACATAATAGTCCTGCAGGGCGCAGGACTCGGGCAGCAGGTCGGTGGTGAACGCGTGGTCGCGGCTGTTCGACAGCACGATGTAGCCGGGCGCGGCATGCAGCCGGTACTGTGCCAGCGCGTCGGCGCCGCGCACGCTGGGGTGGCAGCCGGCGGCCAGCACGTGCCATAGATACGATTTGGCGCTGACGCCGTCGCGGTGCTTGCCGAACGCTTCCAGCCATTGCGCGGCCAGCGCCGCCGCTTCGCGTTCGGAATACTCCTGGAGGACAACGCCGGGCCGGACTGTGGAAGGTGTGCGCATCAGTTTTTCAGTTCCTCTGGGACGTTGTAGCTGAAGCTTTTGGTGTCGAACATCAGCTTCCAGCTCTTGGCTTCCACCGGCTCGCCGTCCAGCGTGCCGCCGACTGTCACCGTGAACGGCACGGGGATCTTGCCGTTGACGCCTGCGGTGCGGTAGCTCCAGCGCCGCTTCTCGCAGCGCAGCGGCTCTTCCGGTTCTTCTTCCGCGCCCTGCGCGCCGGCGGCCGGACCCGCCGCGTACCGCTCGTAGTTGGCCTTGGCCTCGGCGCAGGGGATGCCCGGGTCGAATTCGGCGCCGGCGAGGAAATCGGCCAGCGTCGCGATCTGATTGTCGTGCGATGCCAGCACCAGGTTGCGGGTGACTACGCGCTGGCTGCCTTGCGGGTCCTCGCCGTCCCTGACCTTCACCACCCAGCCCCACAGTTCTTCGCTCAGCGCTTCGAAACGCACGTCCTCCGGTTTGACCGCGCGCGTGCCGGCATGCATCACCGCGTTGCTGATCTCGGCCAGGCCGCCGTCGGACGGCGAGTTGGGGCGGATGTGGAAGGCGCCGAAGACGGCGACGCCTTCGCCGTCGACGGCCTGGCCGCTGGCGAGGAAGTACAGCTCGTCTCCCTCCGTGCTGTCCGCCATTTTCACTTGCTGCACCACGCGCATCAGATAGGTGCGGTTGTCCTCGCCGACATAGAGCCAGCCCTTTTTCGCGATCGAGTATTTGCCGTAGTTGCTGGACATGACGCTGTCGATCACGGCCGCCTCGTCTATCGTCACGCGTTCGACCTTGAGCGAGGCCCGGTAGGCGCCATAGGCGAAGATGCCCAGGAACAGCAGGCCGAAAGCGGCTAGCAGATAGAGCAGCACCGTCACGCCGCGCCGGCGTTTGCGCGGCGAGGGGCCGGATGGGGGAGCGGGGTGCGACGCGGGAGTTAGGGCGGCCGGGCTTGCGGCGACGGGGTCTTTCAAGTCTTCCATGCGGGTTCCTTATCTTGTGTTGTTAAATAGTACACAAGATGGGAAATGTCCGTCGCGCAATTGCGCGCGGCCGGGCATGGCGCCCGGCCGCGATGATGCGTATGCTTACTTGCTGCTTACTTGCTGCTTATTGTTCTTACTTGCGCACGATGGTGCCGTTGGCGCTCTTCACCAGGTCGCCGTTGGCGAAGCCCGGGTCTTTGTCGAAGGTGAACTCGCCCTGGGTGCCGTTGTCGTACTGGACTTTCACGTGCCAAGCCTTGCTCGACTTGACGTGTTCCTCGACCTTGTTGCCGGCGTAGGCGCCGCCGGCCGCGCCGGCGATGGTGGCCAGCTTCTTGCCGCTGCCGCCGCCGACCTGGTTGCCCAGCAGTGCGCCCGCCACGCCGCCGGCGATCACGCCCACCGCGCTGCCTTCGCCTTTTTTCTCGACCACGTTGACCGCGATCACGCGGCCGCAGTCATTGCAGGCCATCGGCTTGCCGGTGGCGTTCTTCAGGTCGGCCTTGGCGCCGGCCAGCGCCTTGTCGTATTCGGCCTTGGCGTCGCGCTGGCACTGCATGCGCGCGCTGGAGTTGCTTTCTTCGGCGCACAGTTTCTTGTCTTCGGCGTAGCGGGTCGCTGCTTGCTTGGTGTCGGCGGCGTATTGCGCCTTGGTGTACTGCTGGGCGGACGCGGTGGTAGCGAAGCCGGCCAGGGCCAGGGAAACAGCCAGCGACATGGTCAGGGTGCGTGCATTCATTTTTTTCTCCAGGAAAGATTGTCTGCGCAGTATAACCGCTGAAAATAGCTTCACGGCAATTGTGCCACGCTATCGTGCGCGCCCCGGCGGCTTCGGGAGCGAAAGGCTTAGCCGTATGCGCCGCCGGTGTACAGCAAGTCAAACAGGCGGGAAATCGTGGCGATCAGCGCGCCCGAGCCCACCAGCATGGTGGCCACCAGGATCACGGCCAGCGGCCAGCGCGTGTTCGAGCCGCGGCCGGTGCCGGTGTTGAAAGTGGCGTCCCACTTGGCGTCGGACATCAAGCCGAGCACCAGTGCCTGCAGGAAGCCGGCCAGCATGGAGAGGAACAGCGGCAGCAGCTTGAAGTAGATGTCGGCCTGTGGCGCGGCCGCCATCACCAGGCCGATGGCCGGCACGCTGGCCGCGTGCAGCCAGCCCCATGTGTCATTCACGCCACGCAGATAGAAGCGGTGCGCGCCGATGCCGCCCAGCAGGAAGGCCAGCAGGCTGGCGAAGGTCTTGTTCTTGTGCCTAGGGTTCATAGATCGTTGCCAAAATTCGCGGAACGGCAAGTATGGGTCATAATGCGCCTCCGGCCCAGCCTTTTCGCGTATTCGCGCTTGCCCTTGACGCCGGAGTGGGGGATAATCTTTGATTGCCCCAAACCCACCCCTTTTTTTGTTAATGCTTGCTGGCAGGTGAGAAAGCGCGCTATAATTTGCGGCTTTTTCCGTCTCAGCACACTTATTTGGAAATATTATGGTCGTTATTCGTTTAGCTCGTGGAGGCGCCAAGAAGCGCCCATTCTTCAACATCGTTGCAACTGACTCGCGCAATCGCCGCGATGGCCGTTTCATCGAACGTATCGGTTTCTACAACCCGATGGCTTCCGGCCAAGAAGTGCCATTCCGCATTACCGAAGACCGTCTGGCCCATTGGACCGGCGTAGGCGCACAGCTGTCCCCAGCCGTTGCTCGCCTGGTCGCTTCGAACAAGAAAGCAGCCTAAGTCTGCTGCTGGTTTTGGCTGACAAAATAGCATCCGGGGTGAAACTCCCCGACGATCTGGTGCAAGTGGGCTTTGTGTTCGGCGCCTACGGCGTCGCTGGCGGAATCCGGGTTCGCCCCTTTTCCGACGACGCGGATGCTTTGTTGCATGCCAAGACCTGGTGGCTGGATAAGCCCAGCCTGCGCGCAGTCGAGGTTCGCCGTGCGAAATTGCACGGCGGCGACGTCGTGACCCAGTTGCCGGAACTGACCGACCGGAATGAAGCGGAGGCGCTGAAAGGCACCGGCGTCTACATTCCCCGCAGTGAGTTCCCGGTGCTGGACGACGGCGAGTTTTACTGGTCCGACCTGATCGGACTGGCAGTAGAGAATTTGCAGGGCGAAAGCCTGGGCGTGGTCGCCGACATGATGAGCAATGGTCCGCAGTCGATACTGCGCATCACCGCCGCCGTCAGCGCCGAGTCCGGTGACGCCGAGTCCGCGGCGCAGGAGCGCCTGATTCCATTTGTCGACCAGTTCATCATCAAGGTGGACAAGGAAGCGAACAAGATCACGGTGGACTGGGGCCTGGATTTCTGATCCCGGGACCACTATGCAATTTGATGTCGTAACGCTGTTTCCTGAAATGTTTGCCGCGCTGACGCAGTCGGGTGTGACCCGGCGCGCGTTCGAGCAGCAGAAGTGGAATTTGTCGCTGTGGAATCCGCGCGACTTCACCACCGACAATCACCGCACCGTGGATGACCGCCCCTATGGCGGCGGTCCCGGCATGGTGATGCTGGCCAAGCCGCTGGAGGCGACCATCGCCGCCGCGAAGCAGCGCCAGGTCGACGCCGGCTTGCCGGCGCCGCGCGTGGTGTTCATGTCGCCGCAAGGCAAGCAGCTGACCCACGAACGCGTGATGCAGCTGAAGGCCGAGCCCGGCCTGGTGATACTGTGCGGCCGCTACGAAGCGGTCGACCAGCGCCTGATCGACCGCGTTGTCGATGAGGAAATCAGCCTGGGCGATTTCGTGCTGTCCGGCGGCGAATTGCCGGCAATGGCGCTGATGGATGCGGTGGTGAGGCTGTTGCCCGGTGTGCTGAACACGGAAGCGTCGGCGGTCGAAGACAGTTTTGTCAACGGCCTGCTCGATTCGCCGCACTACACGCGGCCGGTGAGTTACGAAGGCGAGGAAGTGCCCGCGGTCCTCATGGGCGGCAACCACGCCGAGATCGAGAAATGGCGCCGCCAGCGCATGCTGGAAGCGACCGCGCGCAAGCGCCCGGATTTATTGCCCAAGGCGCGTGAGGCAGGTTTGCTGACGCGCCAGGACGAGAAATTTTTGGCCGATTTAGAAAAACCGGCACTGTAGCAAAGACGGCGGACATGTTGTCCGCTTGTTCAACCCCATCCTCTACCGGGTTTAGTACGCGCCGGCATGATGGTAATTGGAGTCATTAAATGAACCTGATTCAACAACTCGAGCAAGAAGAAATTGCTCGCCTGGGCAAAAACATTCCTGAATTTGCACCTGGCGACACCGTGATCGTCAACGTCAACGTAGTCGAAGGCACCCGCAAGCGCGCCCAGGCATACGAAGGCGTGGTCATCTCCCGTCGCAACCGTGGCCTGAACTCGAACTTCATCGTTCGCAAGATCTCGTCCGGCGAAGGCGTTGAGCGTACCTTCCAGCTGTACTCCCCGCTGATCGCTTCGATCGAAGTGAAACGCCGCGGTGACGTACGTCGCGCCAAGCTGTACTATCTGCGCGACCGTTCGGGCAAATCGGCACGTATCAAAGAAAAACTGCCAAACCGTCGCCCAGCGGCGAAGGCAAGCGCTTAATAGCGCTTGGGTTTGGGGAGGAGGGCGCCGGGTGGCGTCCTCCTCGAAAGGGCGCCCTGGGCGCCCTTTTGCATTCCGGAGGAGTTTTATGGCCAAGCTTTTGTTCGATCCGCAGCAACTCCCGATAGACGGCATCGCCGGCGAACCGGCCCTGTCCCTCGAGCGCCTGGCGCCGGACTGGCTGCGCGCGCGCTTCGCCGCGCCGCCGGCGTGGGAGCCGGAGGCGTCCGAGCAGCCCTTCCTGCCCGGTGTGGCGCCCAAGCCGGCCGCCGTGCTGGTGCCGCTGGTCGAGCGCCCCGAGGGCCTGACTTTGCTGCTGACGCAGCGCACCGCCCACCTGAACAACCACGCCGGCCAGATCAGCTTCCCCGGCGGCCGCGCCGAGGACTACGACGCCAGCCCGGCCGAGACCGCGCTGCGCGAAGCCGAGGAGGAGATCGGCCTGGACCGCCGCCACGCCGACATCATCGGCACCCTGCCGGTCTACTACACCGGCACCGGCTACAGCGTGACCCCGGTGGTGGCGCTGCTGCGCCCGCCGTTCGAGCTGCGCGCCGACCCGCACGAGGTGGCCGAGATTTTCGAGGTGCCGCTGGCCTTCCTGATGGACGGCCTGAACCACCAGCGCCTGTCGGCCGAGCTGGCCAGCGGCCGACGCAGCTTCTACGCCATGCCCTACCGGGACTATTACATCTGGGGCGCCACCGCCGGCATGCTGCGCAACCTGTTCCATTTCCTGAGGGCATAGCCATCGAACTAATAAGTTTGATTCCCGCGCTCCGCTGCGCTATCGTAGCGGGCATTGCGGCAATGCCAATCTTGAGGACGTTTAATGACATTTCTTTCCATTCTGTGCGCGCTGCTGATTGAGCAAATGAAGCCGCTACGCGCGGACAATCCCATCTACGCCGAGATCAAGAGCCTGGCAGTGCGCATGGAAGCCTGGTTCAACGCGGGCGACGCCAAGCACGGCCGCATGGGCTGGTTCCTGATGATACTGGCGCTGGTGCTGCCCACCGCGCTGATCTACTGGGTGCTGGTGCGCTACGACCTGTTCCTGGCCGCCTTCGCGTGGAATGTGCTGATCGTCTATCTGACGCTGGGCTTCCGCCACTACAGCCACTATTTCACCTCCATCCAGCTGGCCCTGAACGCCGGCGACGAGGGCGCCGCGCGCGCGCTGCTGGCCGAATGGACTAAAGTCGACACCGTGGGCATGGAGGCGGGCGAAATCTCGCGCCTGGCCGTCGAGAAGGCCTTGATCACCACGCACCGCAATGTGTTCGGCGTGTTCTTCTGGTTCCTGATGCCGCTCGGCCCCGCCGGCGCGGTGCTGTACCGCGTGTCCGAATACCTGGCGCGGGCCTGGAACGAACCCGAGCACATGCGCAACGAGGCGTTCGGCGAATTCGCCACCCGGGCCTTCTACTGGATCGACTGGATCCCGGTGCGCCTGACCGCCGTGGCCTTCGCCGTGGTCGGCAATTTCGAGGACGCGATCTACGCCTGGCGTAATTTCGCGCACCGCTGGACCGACGAGGCGCGCGGCATCATCCTGGCCGCCGGCGGCGGCGCCATGGGCGTGCGCCTGGGCACGCCGGACGAGAGCGCGGCCCGCGTGCTGCCGGCCGACGCCGCCGTGGTCGACAGCAGCGAGATGGAAAGCGAGGCGCTGCCGGGCGAGGAGCCCGGCGTGCGCGCACTGCAAAGCACGGTCGGCCTGGTCTGGCGCGCGCTGCTGCTGTGGATGATGCTGCTGCTGTTGCTGTCCGGCGCAGTTTGGCTGGGATGAACGGTGTTTGACCGGCCGCTGAAAGGATTTTGACAGGCGATGGGGTTACAATATCGGGATTGGTGGCCGCTCTTTCATACGGCGCGGTCGCCGATGCGTGTTTCAAATCAAGTACTTACCTTCCCAGGTCTTCTATAAGATATAATACCTAGGATTTTTCACGCACCCAGGTCCCCACGAGTCTATGGCCGAGTCAGCCCAACCCAAGAAAGAACTGGCCAACGAGTTCTTTATTCTAGGTATCACCGCCGATGGCAAACAGTTCCGTCCCAGCGACTGGGCCGAGCGCCTGTGCGGCGTCATGTCCTGTTTCCGACCGGAAGGCTCGGGCGGCACCGACGCCCACCTGAAGTTCTCGCCCCTGGTGCGGCCGACCGTGATCAACGGCGCCAAGTCGGTGGTGGTCAGCCATACGCTGCGCGAACTGGAGCCGATGGCCTACCACTTCGTCGTCAACTTCGCCAAGGACAACGGCCTGCAGATCGTCGACGCCTGCTTCCTGCCGCTGCCCGGAGAAGGTAGTTGAGCGCGCGCCGGGCCGTCTAGTTCTGTGCGGCCAGGCAGCCGGCCAGCTTCGCAATGAACTGGTCGCGCAGCGCCGCATATTGCTCGTAATTCCCGAATTCCCGGACTTCCTTGGGCTGGCTCAGGATATAGGCTGTGCTGATGACGCCGCTGCCTTCGTGCGCCAGCGTGTAGAGGCTGATCGGCCCGCCGCGCTCGATGGTGGGATTGTTCACCGCCATGACCTCCACCCCGTTCACTTCGCTCAGCGTCAGCGCCATCATGCCGGGCGGGCGCTTGTTCGACATCTCCCTCAGCTGTGCCAGCACCGTGACGCGGTCCGCCGCGAATTTGCCGGGCGCGGACAGCTCCACTTTCAGGTTGACCAGCGGCGCGCTGCTGGCCTTGTGCACCAGCAGGCGGTAGCCGTCGGCGGTCGACACGGCGTAGTTGCCGGCCGCCGTGGCCACCTGCCGGCTGGTGGACGTGGCGGGCAGGCGCTGTTGCTGGGCGAGCTTGAAGTCGCCGTCGGCAAGGCACTGGACGACGGGCGCCAGCGGGTCGGTGCTGCGATCCGCGGCGCAGGCGGGAAGGGCGGCCAGCGCGAGCGCCAGCGTCGGTAAGAGTTTTGGAAGCATGATGGTGCCGGTGGTTTGAAAGGGGCCCAGTATAGGGGCGGCCACCCCGCGCGACATTCACACATTGTCACATTGTCATGTGCGATTAGGGTAGGATGAAGTTTTGCCCTCCTGCCTACACATGAAACTACAACTGACGGCGCTGCGCGCCACCATGCTGCTGTGCGGCCTGACGCTGCTGCCCCCCTCCCTGGCCCTGGCGCAATCGCTGCCGTCCGGCGTCGTCAAAGGTCCGTCGGTCGAAGGCATCACCGAGTACCGCCTGCCCAATGGCCTGAAAGTGCTGCTGTTTCCGGACGCCTCCAAGCCCACCGTCACCGTCAACGTCACCTACCTGGTCGGCTCGCGCCACGAGAACTACGGCGAAACCGGCATGGCCCACCTGCTGGAGCACATGATGTTCAAGGGTGCGCCCAGGAACCGCAGCATCCCGCAGCAGTTCGCCGACCGGGGCATGGAGTACAACGGCACCACGTCCTACGACCGGACCAACTACTACGAAGTGTTCCAGGCCGGCGGCGACAACCTGAAATGGGCGCTCGACATGGAAGCGGACCGCATGGTCCATTCCTTCGTCGCGAAGAAAGACCTGGATTCGGAAATGACGGTGGTGCGCAACGAGTACGAGAGCGGCGAGAACAGCCCGTTCGAAGTGCTGCTCAAGCGCATGCAGAGCGTGGCCTACGACTGGCACAGCTACGGCCGATCCACCATCGGCAACCGCAGCGACATCGAGAACGTCAAGATCGAGAACCTGCAGGCCTTCTACCGCACCTACTACCAGCCGGACAACGCGGTGCTGCTGGTGGCCGGCAAGTTCGACCCGGCGCAGACGCTGGCGTGGATTTCCAAATCCTTTGGCGCGATTCCGAAACCCAAGCGCAAGCTGCCGCCTTTCTGGACCGTGGAACCGACCCAGGATGGCGAACGCTCCTTCCTCGTGCGCCGAAAGGGCGATATCCAGATCGTCGCGCTGGGCTACAAGATCCCGGCCGCGCTGCACGACGACAGCGACGCGCTCAGTTTCATGTCCGAGATATTGAACGACACGCCGAACGGCCGCCTGCACAAGGCGCTGGTGGAAACCGGCAAGGCCGCGCAGGTGTTCAGCTTCGGCCAGACCGGCTACGCGCCGGGCCTGCAGCTGATAGGCGCCGTGGTGAAGGCTGGCCAGCCTTTGGAGCCGGTGCGCGAGGAGCTGATCGCGGCGGTGGAAGGCTTCGCCAAGACGCCGCCGACCGAGGAAGAGATGGCGCGCGTGCGCCGCAACATCGGCAACAGCATCGAGAAGGCGCTCAACGATCCGCAGAAAGTGGGCGTGGCGCTGTCGGAGCAGATCGCGCTGGGAGACTGGCGCCTGATGTTCCTGGGCCGCGACAGTCTGGCCAAGGTGACGCCGCAGCAGGTGGCCAAGGCCGCCGCCGCCTACCTGAAGCGCGACAACCGCACCGTCGGCTCCTTCGTGCCCGAGGACGCGCCGCAGCGCGCGGAAATCACCGCCGCGCCGGCGGTGGAGAAGGTGATGCAGGACTTCAAGGGCAAGGAGAATACGCTGGTGTCGGAGGTGTTCGATCCGAGCCAGGCCAATATCCTGAAACGCACCGAACTGAAAACCATAGGCGGGTTGAAACTGGCGCTGCTGCCGAAGAAGAATCGCGGCGAGACGGTGGCCGTGGAACTGCGCTTGCACTGGGGCGACGAGAAGAACCAGTTCGGCAAGTCCATCGTGGCCGCCGCCGCCGGCCAGATGCTCACGCGCGGCACCAGCAAATACAGCCGCGCGCAGCTGGCGGACGCGATGGAGAAGCTGAAGATGTCGGGCAGCGTGTACCACTTCGACACCACGCGCAGCAACCTGGGCGACGCGCTGCGCCTGGCCGCGCACGTGCTGAAGGAGCCTTCGTTCGACGCGGCCGAATTCGAGCAGATGCGTTCGCAATGGCTGGTGGGCGTGGAAGCGGCGCGCAACGAGCCGCAAGTGCTCGCGTCCACCGCGCTGGCGCAGCACTACAACCACTATCCCAAAGGCGATGTGCGCTATGTGATGAGCGTGGACGAGCAACTGGCGGCCATCAAGGCGCTGACGCTGGACGAGGTCAAGGCCTACCACCGCGAATTCTACGGCGCCTCGCACGGCGAGCTGGCCATCGTCGGCGACTTCGATTCGCCGGCCGCGCAAGCGGTGGTGGCGGAGGAACTGGGCAACTGGAGCAGCAAGGCGAACTACGCGCGCGTGCTGGATGCGAACGTGGAGCGCGCGCCGCTGCATAAGGTGATCGACACGCCGGACAAGGAGAACGGCTTCTACTCCGCGCGCGTGGACATCGACATGAACACCGAAGACCCGGACTTCGTGGCGCTGGAACTGGCCAATTACATCTTCGGCGACGGCGGCCTGAAGTCGCGGCTGATGGACCGCATCCGGCAGAAGGACGGGCTGTCGTACGGCGGCGGTTCCGGCCTGTCGGTGAGCGATGTCGACCGCGCCAGCAACCTGAGCATTTCGGCGATCGCCGCACCGCAGAACCTGAAGAAACTGGAAGCGGCGATCCGCGAAGAAGTGGCGCGCGCGCTGAAGGACGGCTTCACGGCGGCGGAGGTGGCGGGCGCCAAGTCGGGCATGCTGCAGCAGCGCATCCAGAACCGTTCGCAGGACGGCATCCTGGCGGGCGGCTGGGCCAACTTCCTGTACCTGAACCGCACGTACGCGTGGAGCCAGGCATACGAAGACAAGCTGAAGGCGCTGACGCCGGCGCAGGTGAACGCCGCCTTCCGCAAGGCGGTGGACGTGAACAAGCTGAGCGTGGTGGTCGCCGGCGACCAGAGCAAAGCGAAGTAAGGTGTCATCCCGCAGCGGCGGACCGCCGCGCAGGCGGGGCATGGGTTCCCGCCTGCGCGGGAATGACCGTTACGGGGTGCTCAGTTCCGCCACGAAGTCGTACATATCTCCCCTGAAGTAGGAGCGGCAGAACTCCACCGCGCGGCCGTCGCGCAGGAAGCCTAGCCGCTCCACTGCCAGCCCCGCGTCTCCCTCTTTCGCCTGCAGCAGCGCGGCCTGTTCCGCGTTGAGCAGCAGCGCGCTCAATCGCTGCAAGGCGCGCACCGGACGGTGGCCCGCGCTCTCCAGCGCCTCGTACATCGACACGTCGACCGACTCCAGCGAGGGCAGGGCGTCGGCCACGATGGTCGCGTATTCCAGGCACATCGGTATCTCGTCCGCGTACCGTATGCGGTTGAAGCGGTACACCGGCGCGCCGGGACTGAGCCGCAGCCGCAGCGCTTCCTCCGGCGTCACCGTGCCTTCCGAACGCTTGAGCCAAACGCTGCGCGGCGTGCGTCCGCGCGCCCGCATGTCCTCGGAAAAAGAGGTCAGCTTGGCGAAGTTCTTTTCGATCCGGGTGTTGATGAAATTGCCCGATCCTGCGCGGCGCACCAGCAGGCCTTCGTCCACCAGGCCGTCGATCGCCTTGCGCACCGTGATGCGCGAGACCGACAGGTCGTTGGCCAGCTGGCGCTCGGCCGGCAGAGCTTCCTCCGGGCCGAAGATGCGCTTGTCGATGGCTTCCCGCAGCGCGCGCTGCAACTGCTGGTACAGGGGCTGGCTGCTGGTCTGCCCCAGGTGCTGCATGATTTGTGCGAGCGATGTCATGTCTCTGTGTCCCCGTCTTTGTGCTCTGTTTTGTGCTCTTTTTATACGCTACTGGTCCGTTTTGATAATACCAAAAAAGACCGGGCCGCCGGCGGTTTGTATTGCACTAGTGCAATCGCAGAGGGAGATAGCGCTAACTATGCTGCATTGTTCGCAAAGTGGTCTGTGTGGCACATACAACATGTGAAAAAAATACGAAAACTGGTAGTGTTCTGGTATTGGATGAGAGTATATTGGCGTTGAATTGGTTTTGTTAGTGGTTGTATAGAAGGATCTGCAGGACGTTGCGGGGAGCGCGGCGGGCTGGCAAGGGATCTACTTAAACGGACGGGCTTTCACCGAGAGCCTCAATCAAGGGGGAGTACATGAAGCGCAATTTGACACCGATCGCCACTGCGGTCGCCATCCTGATCACCAGCACCGCCGCCATGGCGCAGGATGCATCCAAGACGCCTGATACGGTGGTCACCGTGACCGGTGTGCGTGCGGCATTGGCGCAGTCGATCAACCAGAAGCGCAACGCCGACTCGCTGGTGGAAGTGATTACCGCCGAAGACGTGGGCAAGATGCCGGATAAGAGCGTCGCCGATTCGTTGCAGCGCGTGCCTGGCGTGTCCGTCGCCACCGCCGGCGGCACCGAGGGCGGTTTCGGTGAGAATGACCGCGTCAGCCTGAAAGGCACTCCGTCCAACCTGACCCTGACTACGCTGAACGGCCATACCGTGTCGAGCGGCGACTGGTACATTTCCAACATCACCGGCGGCGGCCGTTCGGTCAGCTACTCGATGTTCCCGTCCGAACTGATCGGCCGCGTGACCGTGCATAAGAGCTCGCAGGCCAACCTGACCGAAGGCGGCGCCGCCGGTAACGTCGACATCGAAACCCGCAAGCCGCTGAGCTTCAAGAAGCCCGTGACCCTGATGGGTTCCATCGAAGGCGCCTACGGCGATTCGGCCAAGAAGACCGACCTGCAAGTGAGCGGCCTGGTGAACTGGAAGAACGAAGAGAACAATCTGGGCGTGCTGTTCCAGGTCTTTGACGAGAAGCGCACGCTGCGCCGCCTGGGCCAGGAATTCCTGTGGTGGGACAAGCTCACCAAGGGCTTCGCACCCGACTGGATCGCAAAAAATCCGGAAGTGGAAAACAAATACCTGTCCATGCTGACAGGCTCCGCGCTGTTCCAGCAAAAGCGTGAACGCAAGGGCGGCATGGTGGACGTGCAGTTCAAAGTCAACAACGACTTTTCCTTCGACGTCAGCGGCTTCTACACCCGCCTGGACGCGGACAACGTCAACGCCAACTTCATGCTGGCGCCATACCAGCCGCTGTCGAACAACTGGTCCGGCGTGGGCGGCGTGATTCCGTCGGCTTACACCGTCACCGGCAACCAGATCACGTCGATCACCTTCCCGAAAACCTGCCCGGTCGCCAGCTGCGCCAATATGGGCCCGTCGGTACAGGACATCATCGCCCGTCCAGGCTCGTACAGCGACTCCAAGTTCGTCAACGTGGACTGGAAATACCGCGTCAACAACGACCTGAACTTCACCGGCCAGATCGGCACCACGCGCGGCACCGGTTACGCCCGCGACTATGGCTATGAAGCCTGGCTGGCCTACTCGGGCAACAGCCTGACCATGCACGGCATGTCGCCGGCGACCGTCACCGTGGACAACGCGGGCACCTTCAGCCCGCGCACCGGCGCCGATTTCTTCGGCGGCTGGGCATCGGACACCACCGCCAAGGACAAGGAAACCTACGGCCAGGTGGACGGCACCTACAAGACCCCATGGGACCTGGTGCCCACTATCCGCATGGGCCTGCGCACCGCCAAGCATGACCGCCAGCTGACCTGGCTGGCCGGCACCCTGGCGCCTGCGGCTTCGCTGCTGGCCAACCGTCCTACCGGCATGACGACCTTCCCGACCAGCCCGTTGGACAACGTGCTGCAGAACCCATGGACCTTCACCGCCGGTTCGATGAAGGAGTGGGGCGACAAGTATGTGACCTTCGACAGCCACTCCTACCAGAACGAGTTCCAGATCGCCGAGAAAGCGCACGCCGCCTACGCGATGGGCGACGTGAACCTGGGCGCGGTGACGGGCAATATGGGTGTGCGTTTCGTGAAAACCGAGATCAACGTGGCCAACGGTTCGGGCAACAATTCCTGGAATCCGGTCTACACCTCGAAGACCTACAACGACTTCCTGCCTAGCCTGAACCTGCGCACCGACCTGTCGAGCAACGTGGTGCTGCGCGGCGCGGCCAGCCGCACCATGGCGCGGCCGGACTTCGGCGCACTGGGTTCGCTCAGCCTGAACGACCTGACCTTCTCTGGCACCGGCGGCAATCCCAACCTGAAGCCGATCTACTCGAACAACGTCGAGGCCGGCGTCGAGTGGTATTTCATGCCGAAATCGCTGATCGCGATGAACGTGTACGACATGCACCTGGGTTCCTACGTGACCTTCGGTTCCTCGGTTGCGCAGTTCTTCAACCAGTCGACCCACTCGATCACGAACTACAACATGAGCTCGGCCTTGAACACCAAGGCCCGCGTGAAAGGCGTGGAGCTGCAGTACTCGCAGGACCTGGGCAACGGCTTCGGCGCCAGCGTGAACTACACCTATGCGGACGGTAAGGAAACCGGCAAGGCGCCTAAATCGGCCTGTGCGGACCTGGGCGACTGCAGCATGATAGGCACCTCGAAGAACTCGTACAACGCCAGCGTGTTCTACGAGAACGACAAGTTCAGCGCACGCGTGAACTACAGCTTCCGTTCGGCCTTCCTGAATGGCCTGGACCGCAACAGTGCGATCTACCAGGACAAAGTGGGCACCGTGTCGCTGGCGCTGAACTACAACCTGACCGAGAACCTGACGCTGTCGTTCGAAGGCAAGGATCTGAACGATCCGCTGCTGAAGTCCTACGCCACCAGCAAGGACCAGCCACGCGCGTTCTACAAGAACGGCAAGCAGTTCTTCCTGGGCGTACGCGGCAAGCTGTAATGCCGCCTGAAGTCTGACGCTGTACAGGGCAGGGCTTCCATGGAGGTCCTGCCTTTTTTCTTATTGGAGCGGGAATGCATTACTTGATCAAACCGGTGCTGGTGGCCAGCGCTTTGGCCATGACGGGGCACATGGCGCAGGCGGCGCCGCGCGTTGTCTACAGCCCATACAAACACCTGGCGATGCACAACGACCCGGCCAGCAACGTCATCACCGTGGCGCCGGACGGCAAGCGCGTGCCTTACCTGGCGCATAGCAAGCAAACGCTGACCTGGGCGTTCGCCAGCGGCGAATGCGGCGACGAGAACTGGGGCGGGCAGCCGGCGCAAGCCGTGGCGGATGCCAACGTGGCTGCCTTCGCGGCGGCAGGCGTGGGCTACATCATTTCCACTGGCGGGCAAGGCAAAGAATTTAGCTGCGGCAGCGACGAGGGCATGGAGCGCTTCATCAAGCGCTACGAATCGGCGCAGCTGATCGGCATCGACTTCGACATCGAAGCGGGCCAGACGAAGGAGCAAACCGATGCGCTGGTGCAGCGCATCGCGGCGGCACAGGCCCGGCGTCCGCAACTGCGCTTCAGCTTTACCGTTGCCACGCATGCTGCGTCCGATGGCAGCGGCCATAGCTTGAACGGGATGGCCGAGACGGTGCTGGCGGCGGTGCGCCGCAGCGGCCTGGCCGGCTACACGCTGAACATCATGGTGATGGACTACGGACCGGCCGCAAAGAATGTGTGCGTGGTGGGCAAGGGTCGCTGCGATATGGGCGCGTCCGCGCTACAGGCAGCGCGCAACGTGCATGAGAAATATCAGGTGCCGTACGAGCAGATCGAGCTGACCGCCATGATAGGTGTTAACGACGTGGTGGAGAACGTCTTCACGATGGCCGACATGAACACCATGACCCGCGGCGCGCGCCAGTTGAAACTGGCGGGCCTGCATTTCTGGTCGACCGACCGCGACACGCCCTGCCGCACCGAAGTCAAAGGCGCGGACGCCACCTGCAGCGGCATGCCTGGCGTGCCGGCGGGCGCTTACGGACGCGCGTTGGCCAAGGCTGCCCGATGAACGGCGTGCCGGCCGCAGCACCCTGCGTCTCGCCGAACGACTCGCCCAGCGCCGCATCGTGCGCTGGCGCTGGCCTTGCCCCCAGCCGCTACCTGTCGCTCGACGTGCTGCGTGGCCTCACCGTCGCGCTGATGATCATCGTGAACACCCCCGGCGACTGGAACACGGTCTTCGCGCCGCTGCTGCATGCGCAATGGCACGGCTTCACGCCGACCGACTGGGTCTTTCCCACCTTCCTGTTCGTGGTCGGCAATGCGCTCAGCTTCGCGCTGCCTAAGTACGCGCGTATGGGCAACGGCGCCGTGCTGGCCAAGGTCGGCAAGCGCAGCGCCACCATCTTCCTGCTCGGTTTCCTGCTGTTCTGGTTCCCCTTCGTGGCCGTGGACAGCGCGGGCAACTGGGGCTTGATTCCACTGTCGGGCACGCGCATCCCCGGCGTGCTGCAGCGAATCGCCCTGTGCTTCGGCCTGGCCTCGCTGATCCTGCATTTCTGGAAGGCGAAGGGCGCGCTGGTCTACAGCTTGCTGGCACTGCTGGCCTACTGGGTGGTGCTGGCGCTGTGCGGCGACTACACGCTGGAGGGCAATGCTCCCGCCAGGTTCGACCTGTGGCTGCTGGGCGAACGCCATCTCTACCACGGTGAAGGCCTGCCTTTCGATCCGGAAGGCATGCTGGGCACCATCCCGGCGACCGTCAACGTCATCGCAGGCTACTTCGCGGGCAGGCTCATACTGGCGAAAGGCGCGAGCTACGAAACGCTGGCGAAGCTGATGATGGCCGGCGTGCTCTGTGCCGGCGCCGCGTTGTGCTGGGATCTGGCCTTCCCGATCAACAAGAAACTGTGGACCAGTTCCTATGTGCTGTACACCATAGGCCTGGACCTGCTGGTGCTGCCGCTGTTGATCTACATTATCGAAATGCGCGGCCAGCGTGGCTGGACCTACTTCTTCGAAGTGTTCGGCAGGAACACGCTGTTCATTTATCTGCTGTCCGAGCTGGCCGTGGTGGTATTGGCGAAGACGCAGCTTGGCAAGCGCAACGGCTACGACTGGCTATACGCCAATACCTTCCAGTCGCTGGCCCCGCCGAAGATGGCCTCGCTGCTGTTCGCCGTCAGTTTCATGCTGGCCTGCTGGGCGGTCGGCTATGTGATGGACCGCCGCCGCATCTACGTTAAAGTCTGAGAAGAGCGCGTCCAGGCTAGAATTTCAGGCGCAGGCCGGCGCGGTTGGCCAGCGCAGTCAGGCCCATCATGGCCATGGTCAGCGCGGCGGCGTTCAGCAGTCCGGCGCTGCCGCCCGACTCCAGGTAAGGCCACCAGATGCGCGGCAAGTGCAACAGCGCCGCCAACTGGTCCCACAAATCCGGCGCGACATACGCGAACAGCGCATTTTCCCCCGCCGGCATCAGCACGGCGCTCCACGCCCGCCACTGCAGCACGTCGATCAGCACGTAAAACAGCAGGAACAGCGCCAGCACCAGCCCGGCGCATACCAGCGAGTAGGACTCGGTGGCGTGGATCTTGTTGATGCCGTGGTAGGGCCTCAGCAGCATGCCGGCCGCGAACAGCGCCGTCGCGAACACGGCCATGAAGACCATGCGGCGGCGGTGCAGCGCCATGGAGGCCAGCTTCGCAGCCAAGTCCGGAGCCAGGTCCGGAGCCAAGTTTGCAGCCAAGTTTGCAGCCAAGTTCGCAGCCAACTTCGCATCCCGCAGGCGGCGCAGGAATAGCGTACCCACCAGAGTTCCCGCCAGTACGTTGGCTGCGGTGGAGCCCAGCACCTGGGGCACGTTCACGAATTCGTTCAGCGCTTGCGGGATGGGGAGGGCGCCGGCGGTGCCGCCCATGTACAGCACGACGAGCAGCGCCAGTGCGCCCATCAGCACCGTCGCATTGCCGTTCGCAGCCAGGTAGATCAGGCTGCACAGCAGGTAAGCCCAGCCTATCATTCCAAGGATGCCCCACCAGGAATGCTGCAGATAGACACTGCTGAATTCCGGATTGCGCTGGCCACGGAAGGCGGCGAGCAGGAACAGCATCAGCGCCAGGCCGGCCCAGAAGGCGGGACCGCGCTGCGCGGTCTGGCGCCACAGCAGCACCATGGCCGCGTAGAACAGCAGGAAATAGACTGCGCGCGGCAGCAGGGCGGCGGCATCGTCGTAGCGGTAGGCGTTCGCCAGCACCACGCCCGCCACCATCAGGCTGCCCGCGCGCCAGGCCAGGCGGCCCATCAGCGCGGCGCTGAAACGGCCCTGTTCCTTGTGCAGCGCGAGCGGAATGGCGATGCCGACGATGAACAGGAAGGCCGGGAACACCAGGTCCGGCAGTGTGATGCCGTCGGCCCTGGGGCCCGTGTGTTTGAGCCAGTACGGGATGGCCGGCATCTCTGCAATGTAGTTCACCCAGATCATGGCCAGGATGACGAAGCCGCGGAACGCGTCGAGACTGAGGAGACGTGGCATGAAAGGAAATAAAAGGCGAAAAAAAGCCAGGGTCAATAACTTATGACCCTGGCTCTTTTATACGTGGTTCAAATTACTTGGCTGCGGAGGCAGACGCAGCGTTCGCGACAGGGCGGTTGACCCACAGCGTCCAGTAGCGGGCCAGGTCGGCGCGGCCGTCGGCGCCTTGCACGGTTTCCAGTACCTTGACCGCTTCGTCCTTCTTGCCGGCCATCGCGTAGGAGTAGCCCAGGCGCAGCTTGGCGTCTTCGGGGTTCTTCAGGCCGCCCTTGGCGATACCTTCCTTGATCAGTTCAATCCCCTTGTCGAACTGTTCCAGCGTGACGTAGGCGTAGCCCAGGTTGACTAGGCCGGTGCCGTCTTTCGACTTCTTGGCCGACGCTTCGCCGGAGGCGATGTTCTTGGTGTCGTCCGCAGCCTGTTTGTCGGCCTGCGCGCGCAGCTTCTTGTGCTTGTCGGCGTTGTTGCCCACGCCCAGCACGCCGGCGGCGTAGCCCGCGTCGACGGCCTTCTTGGCTTCGATCGGCTGGCCGGCCAGCAGCGCCAGTTCAGCCATCTCGGTGTAGTCTTCCTGCGCCATCTTCGACACGGCGGCCTTTTGCAGGCGGTAGACGTCCAGCGCGAAGCGGTTCGAGTAGGTCGCCTTGCCCTGGGTGCGGCTCAGCAGGTCGACCCAGTAGTCGTCGGTCGGGTAGTACTGCACCAGCTTCTCGACGGCCACCAGGTAGGTCGCGGTGTCTTTCGACTTGGCGCCGGTGTTGGCCAGCAGTTGCAGTTCTTCCAGCGTCGGCGCCTTGCCGGCCTTGACGTTCGCGTCCAGGTCCTTCAGCAGTTCAGCCTTGGCGGTGGCGAAGTCGTTGCTGAAGTAGTAGGCGCGCAGAATATAGGGACGCAGCTTCTTGGTGTCGCCGGTCAGCTCGGCGTACTTGTTGAAGGTCGCGATGGCCTTCGGGTAGTCCTTGGTGTTGTAGTACAGATTGCCCAGCGCCTGCACGAAGTCGGCCTGGTCGGCCGGCGGCAGCTTGCCCGACGCCAATACGGCTTCGAGGCCGCTGATGGTCATCGCGTTGTTCGAAGTGGCCGAACCCAGGGACACGCGCATGCGGTTCATCACGAACGATTCGTACGGGGTCAGGTTGGGCAGCGCTTCGGACTGGGTGAGGCGGTTCTGCACTTCGGCGTAGTTTTTCGCCGTCATCAATTCCTTGATCTGGGCCGGGTCCAGCAATTTGAAGAGTTCAGGACGCACGGTGTCAGGCTTCGGTGCTTCCGGTGCGGGCGCGGCGGCTTTGTCAGCGGCGTGCGCGCCAACCAGCAGCGCTGGTGCAAAATTCAAGCCGAGTGCGGCAACGATCAGGCTGGTACGTGCGAAACGAAACTTGGACATGGACAATCCTTCAATCTAAATAAAGACAAACGCGTATTCTCCCATAAATCGGAGCGCCTGCCGGGGTTCAAGAGTGCGCGAATTGTAACGGCTGTTACATGCTGCGGGCGAACGCCAGGCCCTCGGCATTGAACAGCAGGCAGCGCGCCGGCGGCAGGTAAAGGCGGGCGGTGGCGCCGGGCGCCAGCTGCGTGCCCTCGGCGGACTGTTTGACCGCCACCATCTCCGCCACGCCCGGCAGGGCGGCGTAGACGATGGACAGGTCGCCCAGGTATTCGACATGGCCGACGGTGGCCTGCAGCAGGTTGGCGTCCTCGCCGCTGGCCGCCTCGGCCGCCGCCGCCGCTTCGGCCGCTGAAATGGGCGCGTCGATGCCGTCCGGGCCGGGCGCGGGCGGCGCGCGCAGGGCCATGTGCTCGGCGCGGATGCCCAGCGTCACGCGGTCGCCGCGCTGCGCCGCGCCGCCCTCGGCAGCCACTTCCACCAGCGCGCCGCCGGCCAGCATCACGGCCACATAGGTGGGTGAGGCCACCAGCACTTCGCCGGGAATGAAGTTCATTTTCGGCGAGCCGAGGAAACCGGCCACGAACAGATTGGCCGGATTGCTGTAGAGCTCATGCGGCGTGCCGACCTGTTCGACGCGGCCGGCGTTGAACACCACGATGCGCTCGCCCAAGGTCATCGCCTCCACCTGGTCGTGGGTGACGTAGATCATGGTGGTCTTCAGCTCCTGGTGCAGGCGGCTGATCTCCACGCGCATCTGCACGCGCAGGCTGGCGTCCAGGTTGGACAGCGGCTCGTCGAACAGGAACACCTCGGGCTTGCGCACGATGGCGCGGCCGATCGCCACGCGCTGGCGCTGGCCGCCGGACAGCTCCTTGGGCTTGCGCTTGAGCAGGGGCGTGAGCTGCAGCACGCCGGCGGCGCGCTCCACCGCCTCCTTGACTTCGGCCGCCTTGTGGCCGGCCAGCTTGAGGGCGAAGGCCATGTTCTCGTACACCGTCATGTGCGGGTATAGCGCATAGGACTGGAACACCATGGCGATGCGGCGCTCGGCCGGCGCCACGTCGTTGGCCAGGCGCTCGCCGATGTGCAGTTCGCCGCCGGTGATGCTCTCCAGGCCCGCGATCATGCGCAGCAAGGTGGACTTGCCGCAGCCGGAAGGGCCGACGAAGACGACGAATTCGCCGTCGCGGATGTCGAGGTCCACGCCATGGATGACGGGGTGCTTGGCGTCGTAGTGCTTGACGATGTTTTTCAGGCTGACACTGGACATGGCTTAGCTCGCGGTGGCCGCTTGCGCGGGTGCCGATTCGTCGTCCCTGCCGGCGCGGGAACGCATCGGTATCAGCTGCGACAGGACGAGGACGGGTATGGCGCTGAGCAGCACCCAGATGAAGAACTTCTGATAGCCCAGCGCGACCTGGATGTTCCCGCTGACCCATTTGAACAGCACGAAGCCGAGCTGCATCACGCCGGTGGAGAAGGCGTAGTGCGCGGTCTGGTATTTGCCAGGAGCGACCACCTGCATCATGTACAGGATGATGCCGACGAAGCCGAAGCCGTAGCCGAACATCTCCACGCTGAGCGCGACGCCGATGATCTTCAGGTCGGCGGGCTGGTAGGTGGACAGGAAGTAGAACGCCAGGTTGGGCAGGTTGACCGCGAGGATCAGCCACAGGATGGCGCGCTTGAGGCTGAGCCAGGACGTGAAGTAACCGCCCGCGATGCTGCCGATGATGAAGGCGATGGTGCCGGTGGTGCCGTACACGGCGCCCACTTCGGACGTCGTCAGTCCCAGGCCGCCCAGTTCGCGCGCCTCGCGCAGGAACAGCGGACCTATGGTCTGGATCTGCGCCTCCCCGGCGCGGAACAGGATGATGAAGAGGATGGAAACCCAGATGCCCGGCTTGTTGACGTAGTCGATGATCACGTCCTTCAAGGTGCGGGCGATGCCGGCGGCCGTGGTGTCGGGCGCGATGACGTTCCTGGCCAGCGGCAGCGACCAGCTGTGGTACAGGCCGAGGGCGATCATGGTGGCGGCCAGGATGCAGAAGATGATGGTCCAGGCGGGCACCACGCCCTGCGATTTTTCCAGGTAGCCGGCCAGGATCACCAGGCCGCCCAGCGAGATGAAGCGGCCGGCATTGAAGAAGGTGCCGGTCCAGCCGGCGTATTCGGCTTGCTGTTTTTCGCTCAGGCTGGCGATGTAGAGGCCGTCGCAGGCGATGTCGTGGGTGGCGGAGCAGATCGCCACCAGCGCCAGCATGGCGATGCAGGCGGACAGCCAGAACGGCAACTGCAGCGCCAGCGCAACCAGGCCGAGGCAGACCCCGCCCGCCAGCTGGAAGCCGACCACGATGATCTTTTTGCTGCTGGCCAGTTCCAGGAAGGGGCTCCACAGCGGCTTGAAAATCCACGCGGTGCCGATGTAGGCGGTCCAGTGGGCGATGTCGTCGTTCGGCACGCCCATGCTCTTCAACATCAGGCTGGCGATCAGCGCGACGGCGAAGAAGGGCAGGCCCTGCGCGAAGTACAGCGTCGGGACCCAGGCCAGCGGGCTGCGGTTGGTGGTCTTTTCCATGAAGTCTCTTCCTGTCTATTCTTATCGTGTCGCCGGCTGTCGTTCCCGCGCACGCGGGAACCCATACTCAGCATGGGTCGCGCAGGGGCGCACCGCCGCCTGCGCGAGGACGACAAGTTAACTACTCAAAGCCGGGGACCGGCACGCGGCCTTGCGCTTCCAGTTCGCCCGACAGCCACGCGTTGACCGCCTCCAGCGCGGGCTGGGCGAAGCCGTAAGTCATCAGCGCCGGGGCGGCGATGTCCAGCGCCTGGTAGGGATTCCACAGCGCCAGGTGCAAATCCGGCTTCCACGTCGCGCGCGGATGGTCGCCGTAGCGCAGGCGCGAGGTCGAGGCCAGCACGGTGTAGCGCCCGTCCTGCGGCAGCGCGGACCAGTCGAAGCTGTCGGCGTCCGAATAGGTCACCAGCTCCACGTCGTACAGTTTGCCCAGCGTCGCGGCGACCACGCTGGCCGGCACGCCCGCTTCGGACACGCCGTCGCTGACCACGTCCTGGCGCGCGACGAGGCGCAGCCTGGCGCCAGCGGCGGGACGCTGCGGATTGCCGCGCGCGGTCAGAGCGCGGCGCCAGCCTTCGGCCATGACGGCGCGGTCGGCCGCGTCCTCCCCGTATGGGCGCGGCTTGCACGGATAGGCTTGCGCCAGCGCGACTAGCCGCGCCAGGCGCTCGTCGACGCCTTCCTGCGACAGCGCACCCCTGGCCAGCGCGGCGGCGATGGCGTTCAGCGTTTCGTCCTGCGTTTCCGGGGTGCCCAGCGCCATCACCATGTCGGCGCCGGCGGCCAGTGCGCGCACGGCGGCGTTGCCCACGCCGTAGCGGCCGGCGATAGCGTGCATGTCCATGCCGTCGGTGATGATCACGCCGCGGTAGTCCCAGCGCTTGCGCAGCAGGCCGTCCAGGATGGCGGGCGACATCGTGGCCGGGTTGTCGGCGTCGATGGACGGGTAGACGATGTGCGCCGTCATCATCGCTGGCGCATGGCCGGCGGACAGCTGGAAAGGTTTGAACTCGAAGTTTTCCAGCTCGGACAAAGGCTTGTCCACGGTCGGCAGGTCTCGATGCGAATCGACGTGGGTGTCGCCGTGGCCGGGGAAGTGCTTGACGCAGCAGGCCACGCCCTCGGCGTGGCTGCCCGCCATCCAGGCCATCGCCAGCTCGGCCGCGCGCTGCGGCTCGGCGCCGAAGGAGCGTTCGGCGATCACCGGGTTGCGCGGATTGTTGTTCAGGTCCAGCACCGGCGCGAAGTTCCAGTTGAAACCCAGCGACTTGACTGCGCGCGCCACGGCGGCGCCGGTGCGGCGGGCCAGTTCCGTGTCGTCGGCCGCGCCCAGGCCCATGGCTGCCGGCGGCGCCGGCACCCAGGTCGAACGCACCACGGCGCCGCCTTCCTGGTCGATGGCGATCAGCGCGTCCGGGCCCATGACGGCGCGCAAGTCGGCGGTCAGCTTGCCCAGCTGTTCCGAGTCCACCATATTGCCGCGGAACAGGCACACGCCACGGATGTTGTTGGCGCTGATGAAATCGGCGGTGGCCGCGTCCAGCACCGTGCCGGGGAAGCGGATCATGATCATCTGGCCCGCGATGCGGCGCAGTTCTTGGTGGTTGAGGTGCATCATTTAACAGCTCCGTCCATGCCGCGCATGAAATATCGTTGAGTGAAAAGGAAGGCTGCCAGGGTAGGCAGGATGGTGAGCACCGTGCCGGCGGCGATCACGCGGGTACTGCTGCCGAAGGTGCCGCGCAAATACAGCACGCCCACCGACAGCGGAAATTCGTCCGGCTTGCTCATCACGATGGATGGCCAGATGTATTCGTTCCAAGCCTCCACCGCCGTCAGGATGCCGACCGTGGCCAGCCAGGGCGCAATCAGCGGCAGCATGATGCGGGTGAAGATGATCCATTCCGAAGCGCCATCCACGCGGGCCGCGTCGATCAGGTCTTGCGGCACTTCCTCGAAGGCCTGCTTGAGCAGCAGGATGGCGACCGCCGTGACGACGTTGGGCAGGATCACGCCGGCGTAGGTGTCGACCAGGCTCAGTTTCGTCACCGTGATGAAGTTGACCAGGAAGTTCACCTCCGACGGCAGCACCAGCGTGGCCAGGATCAGGCCGAACACCAGCTGGCGGCCCTTGAAGCGCATGCGCGCCAGCGGATAGGCGGCCATGGAGCACAGCACCAGCTTCCAGAACACGGTGCAGGCGGCGATGAGGACCGAATTTTTGAAGAAGGCCAGGAAGGGGATGACGCGGAACGCCTCCTCAAAATTCACCAGTGACGGCGACCTGGGCCAGAAGGTGGGCGGGAAGGAGAAGATATTGCCTTCCGTGGAAAGGGCGGTCACCACCGTCCACCAGAACGGGAATACGCACACCAGGGCGATGGCGCACAGCGCGGCGTAGTGCATGACGGTTTGGGCGCGTGGTTTCATCGGCAGCTTCATTTGTGGCGCGGTTTCAAGTAGCGCAGGCACAGCATCGCGATACCGACGCAGAACACGGAGACGACGAAGCTGGCGGCCAGCGCGCGCGGCAGCTTCAGGTGCTTCAGGCCCTGGTCGTAGGCGTAGTACAGCGCGGTGAAGGTTGAGTTCATCGGACCGCCCTGTGTGAGCACGTCCACCTCCTGGTAGGCCTTCAGCGCGGCAAGTACCGACAGGATGGTGCAGACCATGATGGTCGGGCGCAGCATGGGCACGGTGATTTTCCAGAAACGCTGCCAGCGGTTGGCGCCGTCGAGGATGGCCGCTTCCTGCATGTCGGCGGGGACGGCCTGCAGCGCGGCCAGATACATCACCATATACCAGCCCAGGCCACGCCACAGCGTGACGAACATGATGCAGAACAGGGCCAGCGTATCGTTGGACAGCCAGCCGACCGGCGCGTCGACGAAGCGCATCGCCATCAGTACGTAATTGAGCGCGCCCTGTTCGTGGAACATGAATCCCCACATGATGCCGACCACGGATACGGTGGTCACGACGGGCACATAGAAGGCCGCGCGGAACAGGCGGATGCCGGGCAGGCGGTTATTCACCAGCACCGCCAGCCCCAGCGCGCCGACCTGCACGAACGGTACCATCAGCAGGAAGACCAGCGAGTTTGTCAGGCCGGTGACGAACATCTCGTTGTCGAAGATGTAGCGGAAATTGTCCAGTCCGACCCACGCGGTGGGGCGGATCAGGCTGTAGTCGGTGAAGGCCAGGTAGGAGCCGAAGCCCACCGGCCAAAACGAAAAGGCGGCGAGCAGAACGAGGGCCGGCGCCAGGAACAGCCAGGCTGTCAAAGTAGTACGGCGCGCGCTCATCGCATGCCTCCCGCAGCCGCAACGCCGTTCCCGCGCAGGCGGGAACCCATGCTAAGCGTCATCGGCGGCACCCCATGGGTCCCCGCCTGCGCGAGGGCGACAGATGGGGCGACAGATGGGGCGACCGCGCGGCCTTGCTTGGCGAGCTTTTTGTTCCAGATGGCTACGGCTGCGTCGAGCGCTTGCTGGATGTCCTGGCGGCCGGTGACGCCGGCTTCCACCGCCTTCACCAGGGAACGGCGCAATTCGTCGTAGTCGGTCACGCCGGACACGTACAGCGTGTGGGCGTGCGGCATCGAGACCGCGCCGGCGCTGACGGCCTGCCCGGCGGCGCCGGCGTTCGGCGGCACGGACAGGAAGAACGGGTCGCGCGCCGCTTCGGCGGCGGCGGGGTAGACGCTGGCTTGTTTGGCGAACGCGAGCTGGTTGGCGTCGTTCGTCAGGTAGCGCGCGAATTCGCCGACCGCGGGCAGCAGCTTTTTATCGACGCCGGCTGGCACGGCGAAGTGCACCAGCCAGCCGCCGTCGGCGATCCCGGTCGGCCCCAGCGGCGCGGGCGCGACGCCGGTCTTGGCGTAGATGTCCCTGGCGTCCGTTTCGATGCGCTTGACCGCCGTCGGCGGCGCCAGCAGCATGCCGAGCCGGCCGCCTTTGTAGGCGTCGATCGCGGCGGGGAAATTGTCTTCGGCGAACAGGCTGTCCTTGAGCAGGCCGCCTGCCTTGTAGGTCTCGGCCAGCTTGGCGATCAGCGCGACGTGCGCGGGGGAGTTGAAGGCTGCGCGGCCGTTGGCGATCACCGGCAGGCCTTGCTGCATCATCAGGCCGTCGATCTTGGCGAGGGCGGGGCACAAGCCGGCCTTGCCGGTGCGCTGGGCGATCTGGCGCGCGAACGCGAGCTGCTCGTCCAGGCTGCGCGGCGCGCGCGTCAGTCCGGCGGCTTTGAATAGCTCGGTGTTGTAGCTGATGACGGCGACATTGCTGTACATCGGAAAGCCGTAGGTCTTGCCGCCGAAGGTCAGGTCCTGCAGGGTGCTGGGGAGGTAGCGCGCGCGGGACTCGCCTATCAGTTCGTCGACGGGCGTCAGCAGGCCGTCGCGCGCGAATTCGTCGGCCCAGGGAACGTTGAGGTTGACCAGCGCGGGCGGCGTGCCGGCCACGATGCGCGTCACCAGCTTGGTCTGGATGATGTCCCACGGGAAGTCCACCCATTCGATCCGGATGCCGGGATGGGCGCTTTCATAGCGCCGCGCCAGGCCTTCGAAGTAGGGCGTGAATTTGGGCTTCATGCTGAAGGTCCAGAATTCGATTTTCTGCACCGGCGGCGCGGCAATGGCGCACGTCGCCAGGCCCAGGGCCATCCATGCGGTCAGCAGTGTCTTGATCTTCATCGATGGCTCGGGTCGTGGTGCGTCGTTCATAGGGCGGCTTTGCGTTGCGTAGCCCGCCAGGTTTGCGGTTCGGCTGCGCGTGGCGGCTTACGCGCGCGTGCGCCAACCCGCCCGCGTTGATGGCCGCCGGCGATGGGTCAATTGGTCTTGGTGACTTTGCTCAGGTGGCGCGGACGGTCCGGGTCCAGGCCGCGCGCGGCGGACAGCTTGGCCGCCATCACGTAGAAGGCCTGGATCGCGACGATGGGATCGAGGTCCGGCGTGGCGGCGACCGGCAAGGTCAGGTCGCGCTGCGCCACGTCGTCCGGCGCGGCCAGCAGCACGCGCGCGCCGCGCCCGCGCATCTCGTCGGCCAGCGCCAGCAGGCCGGCTTGCGTCGGGCCGCGCGTGGCGAAGATCAGCAGCGGGTAGCCTTCTTCGATCAGCGCCATCGGGCCGTGCTTGATCTCGGCGCCGCTGAACGCTTCGGCTTGCAGCGCCGACGTTTCCTTGAACTTCAGCGCCGATTCCAGCGCCACCGGGAAGCTGATGCCGCGTCCCACCACCATGATGTTCTTGGCCGGCGCCAGCACGTCGAGTGCCGGCGACCAGTCCGCCTCGGCCGCCTTTTGCAGCGATTCGGGCAGCGCCTGCAGGCCGGCCAGCAGCTCGGGGTCGTTCTGCCATTGCGCCACCAGGCGCGCACCGGCCACCAGCGAGGTGATGAAGCTCTTGGTCGCGGCCACGCTTTGCTCTTTGCCTGCGCGCAGCGGCATCGCCCATTCGGCGGCCTGGGCGAGCGGCGAATCGATGTCGTTGACCAGCGCCACGGTGGTGGCGCCGCCGTCGCGGAAGTAGCGGATCGGTTCCACCACGTCCGGACTCTGGCCGGACTGCGAGACCGCGATGGTCAGGGTGTCGCGCGTGATCAGCGGCGATTTGTGCAAGGTCACCAGCGACATCGGCAGCGACGCGACCACGCGGCCCAGGCGGGCCATGATCAGGTAGGCGATGTAGTTGCAGGCGTGGTCCGAACTGCCGCGCGCCACGGTCAGCGCGGTGGAGTAGGGCGTGCTCCTCAATTTGCGTCCCAGTTCCGCGTAGCGGTCGGCGTCGTTCGCCAGTTGCAGCGCGACGCATTCGGCGGCGGACAGGGCTTCTTTAAGCATCATTGAGGTCACAACATTCTCCTTCGATATAGACAGCTTTGATTTTGAGGTCGCGATCCAGTACCACCAGATCGGCGTACGCGCCCGGCGCGAGGCGGCCGCGTTCCTGCAGGCCGATGTAGTCGGCCGCATTGGTTGATACCCGCGCCGAGGCGTCCGCCAGGTCGAGGCCGAGCCCGACCAGGTTGCGCAGGGCCTGGTCCAGCGTGAGGGTGCTGCCGGCCAGCGTGCCGTCGGGCAGGCGCACGCCGCCCATGCATTTGTGGACGATGTGCCGGCCCAGCATGTATTCGCCGTCCGGCATGCCGGTGGCGGCGGTGGAGTCGGTGACGCAGTACAGGCGCGGAATGGCGCGCAGCGCGGTCCTGATGGCGCCGGGATGCACGTGCATCAGGTCCGGTATCAGTTCGGCGTATTCGGCGTGCGCCAGCGCGGCGCCGACCATGCCGGGCTCGCGGTGGTGCAGGCCGCTCATGGCATTGAACAGGTGGGTGAAACCTGCCGCGCCGTGTTCCAGCGCGGCCACGCCGTCCTCGTAGGAGCCGAGCGTGTGGCCGATCTGCACGCGCATGCCTTCGTTGGCCAGTTGGCGCACCAGTTCCAGGTGGCCGGCGATTTCAGGGGCGACGGTGATCACGCGCAGCGGCGCCATGGCTTCGAGGCGCTGCACTTCGGCCAAGGTCGCGGCGCGCGCGAAGTTGGGCTGCGCGCCGAGCTTGCCGGAGTTGATGTAGGGGCCTTCGAGGTGGGCGCCCAGCACCCTCGCCTCGTTCTTGCCGCGCTGGCGTACGGCTTTGCCGATGGCCGTCAGCGCGACGTCGATGTCCTCCGGCGGCGCGGTCATGGTGGTCGCCAGCAGGCTGGTGGTGCCGTGCCGCGCGTGGATGGCGGCGACCGTGTGGACGGCGTCGCCGCCCTCCATCACGTCCTTGCCGGCGCCGCCGTGCACGTGCAGGTCGATGAAGCCGGGCAGGATGTAATCGTCTCCGTTCAGCGCCGGGTCGACCGCCGCGCCATTGATGCCGGCGATACGCTCGCCGAAGGAGATGGCGCCGCTCAGCCAGCCGGCCGGGGTCAGGATGTTGCCTTGGATCGTTACATCGCTCATCTGCGCGACTCCGCTACAAATTCATAATAATCGCTGCGGCAGTAGGAGTGGGTCAGCTCCACCGCCGCGCCGTTTTCCAGATAGCTCACGCGCGTGATGTGCAGCATCGCCACGCCGGGCTGGATGTTGGCCAGCTTGGCTTGCTCCGTTGTGGCGTTGACCGCGCGGATGTGCTGCAGCGCGCGCATCGGCACCGTGCCGTTGGCTTCCAAAAATCCGTACAGGGAACCGGTCACGCTGTGCGGGTTGGGCATATAGGCGGCTGGGATGGTGGTCGTTTCGATCGCCATCACCACGTCGTCGGCGGTGCGCAGGCGCTTCAGGCGCGCCACCGGCATATTGGGCGACAGGCCCAGCGACAGCAGTTCCAGCGGCGCCGCCACGCCGATCTCGCGCTGCAGCCAGCGCGAGCCGGCCGTGAAGCCGCGCTGGCGCAGCTCCTCGGAGAAGCTGGTCAGGCGCGACAGCGGCTGCTCCAGCTTGGGCGTGATGTAGGTGCCGGAGCCGCGCTTGCGGGTCAGCATGCCGCGGTCGCACAGCATGTCGATCGCCTTGCGCGCGGTGACCCGCGAGATGTCGAGCATTTCGGACAGCACGCGCTCGGACGGCAGCGCCTCGTTGGCGCGCCAGTCGCCGCTGGAGATGCCGTCGGACAGCTTGTTCGCCAGCTGCATATACAGCGGCGTGTCGCTTTCATGGTCGGGCCTGAAATCGCTCAACTGGTCTAGCACGGGTGGCTCCTCGTTTTGATTTTTTGTCAGGGTTGGTTCAAGCCTGGTCCAGCCGCTGCTGGATCAGGCGCAGCGCGCCGGCGGCCGAATCGCCTTGCGGCGCGACGATGCGCTGCAGCAGTTCCGGCGGCAGATAGGCGCGCAGCGGTTCGCCCAGCCCGCCGCACAGCGCGATCGGCAGCTTGCCGGAAGCGTCCAGCGCGTGCGCGATCAGCGCCACCTGGCGCCCCGCCTCGAGCAGGATGGCGCGCGCGGTGGCGTCGGTATCGGCGTGCTGCAGGACGATGCGCGCTAGGTGCGCGTAATGGGTCTGCGTGGCATTGGCCAGCCAGACCTGGATCGCATTGCGCTCGCCGCCGCAGGCGTTGATGACGGTCGCCGCGAAGGCGCCGCCTTCCACGCGGCCGTCGATCGCTTGCTGGATATGGCCGATGGCGCGCAGGCCGATCCAGGCGCCGCCCGCTTCGTCGCCGGCCGGGAAGCCCCAGCCGCCAACTTCCTTGCGGTTGCCGTCGGCCAAGAGGATTTCGCCCACGCTGCCTGTGCCCAGCGCGATGATGGCGCCCGGCTGGCCCAGATGGGCGCCCAGCACGGTGGTGTAGGCGTCCGTTTCCAGCGCCACCGCCGCGTAGCCGGGGTTGGCGGCGACGAAGTTGGCGGCCCACTGGCGGTTGTGCACGCCCGCCAGGCCGAGGCCGATGGCGATGCGCTCGCGCGCCGGGTAGTCCAGGCCGCTCGCCTTGAAAGCCTTCGCCGCGGCGTCCTCGACCGAGGACCACGCGTTCTTGATGCCGTGCAGCAGGCCGGACGGGCCGCTGTCGCCTTCGCCCAGCGCGGCGCCGTTGCTGCGCATCAAGCGCACCCGGGTCCCGCTGCCGCCGCCGTCGACGCCGATTAAGAATTCGATCATATGCATGTTCTCTTTGAGGAGCTGTGGGGCACTATATGGTTGGCCAACCGGCTTGTCAACAGGTATTTAACTGGTATTGTAATTTGATGAAGTGGCCTTGCTTTCCATGGCGATAACTGATGTGTAAGCGATTGTTTTTAAACGGGAAGTTATTTTCCTGCGTTGGTATTGCATCTGGTCTGGTATAAGGCCAATTTATACTGCTGAAATGCAAAACGCCCGGCTCTGGGCCGGGCGTTCGGGTAAGTCAGGCTGGGCGGGCCAGCAGGCCCGCCGCCGCCGTCAATTGTCGCGGCTGGGGCGTACACCGCTGCGGTCTATCATCACCATGTGGGCGCCGTCGGCCGTGGCGGGTTTGCCTTCGGCGTTCAGCTTGCCTTGCACATTGACCCAGGCGCTGCCGGGACCGCGCACCACGACGTCGGCCTGCCTGGCCAGCAAGCCTTTCGCCTGCAGGTTGCCCGAGCCGGTCAGGCGCGCGTTCAGGTTGGCGGTGTTGCCGTCCAGGTGGACCGCGCCGGGCCCGCTCATGGTCACTTTCACGTCCTTGCATTCGGCGCTGGTCTTCAAGTCGCCCGAGCCGCGCACTTCGGCGTCCAGCGTGTCGCTGACCTTTTTCAGGTAAATATTGCCGGGGCCGCGGTTGCGGGTGACGGCGCGCGCCACCACCAGGCCCTTGGCGTCCAGGTCGCCCGAGCCGTTCACTTCGGCGCTCAAGGTATTGCTGGTGCCGCTCAGTTCCACGCTGCCCGAGCTGTCCAGGATGACGCGCACATTGTTGCTGGCCAGGCCGCGCGCGCTCAGGTCGCCCGAGCCGTGCACTTCGGCGTCGAATTTCTTGATGTTGCCGGCGATGCAGGCGTTGCCCGGGCCGCGCAGCATGGCGCTGGCGTTCTCCACCGCGAGGTGGCAGGCTTCCAGGTCGCCGGAGCCCGAGATCTCGGCGCGGATTTCCTTGCTGACGCCGCCCAAGGTCACGCTGCCTGGGCCGTGCAGCAGCGCGTTCACGGTGTTGGTGTGCAGGTCGGTCGCGTCGAGGTCGCCGGAACCGCTGATTTCCGCGTTCAGGTCCATGCTGACGCTGCCCGCTTCGACGTCGCCGGGACCGCTCATCTGCAGATTCAGGCTGCCCGATTGCAGGCGCCGCATGTTGACGTCGCCGCTGCCGCTGGCGCGCACCACCAGGGTGCCGACGGTGCCGCTGGCCTGGACGTCGCCGGGGCCGCTGGAGGTCAGCGCGAACTGCTGGCCTTTGAGCTGCTCGGCCTGGACGTCGCCGCTGCCGCTGGCGAGCAGGCTTTTCAGGCCGGCCGCGCTGATGCGCACGGTGGCCCGTTCGGCGCTCTTGCCGAACTGGAAGCTGAAGCTGTTGCGTTTCAAGGGGCGCACGATCAGCGTGCCGTTCTCCACCACGGTTTCCATGTTGTCCAGCTGCTTGCGGGTGCCGCGCACCTCGACCGCGCGGCCGCCGTCGTCCTTGATCACGACATCGTAGGGGCCGGCCAGTTCGATGGCGCTGAAGGCGGCCACCGGGCGCGCTTCGGCGGCGATCGCTTTGCTCGGTGCGCTTTCGGCGTGGCTGGGCTGGTAGATGCAGCCGCCCAGGGCCACGAGGGACACGACGGCGGATTGTTTGATCAGCTTGTTCATATTGTTTTCACACTGTGGACTGGTGGGGAACGGTTGGTGTGTGAACAATATGATAAATCCGCCCTGATGACCCGGGGAAAGGGACGAAAGTGCGGAATCGCGGCATCAACTGCAAAAAAGTGGCGCTGAAATGCAAGCGGCCCGCACCGTTTCCGGTGGCGGGCCGCAGTCCCGGCGAAGCGGGCTTATTTGTAGAAGTCGAACTGCTGGGAGTCGGTGCTGCGGTGGTTGCGCACGGCTTCAACGGCCTCGGCCTTTACTTCGGCGCGGCTGCGCGGACCGTTTTTCTTCACCAGCGCGCTGGGGTAGTTGACGTTGGCATAGGCGTTGTCAGTGGCGGCGCTGGCCAGCAGCACCGGGGCTGGCTGCTGCTGTTGCTGCTGCGACTGCTGTTGCTGCGGCTTGGCGCTGTCGGCTGCCGGGGCGTCGGCCGCGAAAGCGGAGGCGGAGGCGGCGAAAACGGTCAGTGCGGCGATCAGGTGCTTGGCGTTCATGGTGTGGCTCCTTGTGTGGGAAGAGCGTTTGCTCATCGATGAAGCCAGTGTATACGTTGCGATCCGCGCAAAAAAGGCGAATAATGACAATGGACAATTTCTGAATCAGCAATGATCGAAAGGCACTATGGACCGGCTGCAATCGATGCGGGTGTTCGCCAAAGTTGTGGAGCAGGGCAGTTTTGCCCGTGCCGGCATGGCGATGGAGATGTCGAACGCGGTCGTCACGCGCCACGTGGCGGACCTGGAGCAGCACCTTGGCACCCGGCTGCTGAACCGCACCACGCGTTCGCTGTCGCTGACCGAGACCGGGCAGGGCTACCTGGAGCGGGTGCGCCAGATCCTGAGCGATATCGACGACGCCGATGCGCTGGCGTCGGCTTCCGCGTGCAAGCCCAGCGGCACGCTGCGCATTTACTGCCACCTGCATTTCGGCCAGTCGCAGCTGGCCCCGCTGCTGCCGCTGTTCGCCGCCGAGTTTCCCGACATCGTGCTTGACGTCGCCCTGTCCGACAAGGCCCCCGACCTGGTGGAGGACGGCTTCGACGCCGGCGTCTTCATCGGCATACAGAAGGTGGACGCCAGCATGATAGTCCGCCAATTGGCGACCTCCAGTGTGGTGCTGTGCGCCTCCCCGGCTTACGTGGCGCGGCGCGGGGCGCCGGCGCGGCCGGCCGACTTGACCGGGCACGACTGCCTGAACCACGACCTCGAACTGGTGCGCCACCACTGGTACGTGCTTTGCGGCGACAGCGAGACCAAGGTACCCATCGTTAGCAAGATGATCTCGAACAACGTGGAGGTGCTGCACCAGGCCGGCCTGGCGGGCATGGGCATCATGTTGCGTACTTCCTACACCCTGCAGGATGACCTGGCGCAGGGCCGCCTGGTGCGGCTGCTGCCCGATTACTGCACCGGCACAGTGAGCGTGTTCCTCGCCTATCCCAGCCGCAAGCTGCTGTCGGCCAAGCTGCGCGCCTTTGTCGACTTCATGACGGCGCGCTTTCCGCATCCCGAACGGGACCCCTGGCTAGCGTCGGTGTAGCCGCGCCCTACAGTTTCAGCGCTTGCGTGCCGTTAAGTTGTGTAGCGGCACAGCCAGCTGAAACCGTGTAGATACGGGCCGGAACTGTCATAATGGCTCAAGAGCTACGCCGGCTGTGCGCACGCCAAGCCGGGAAGGAGAACCAGCATGATCAAATACATCGGGACCAAGAAAACCAGCGAAGGCGGCATCCTGTATGTTTTCCTGATTAATGGTTTGCAGAAAGAAGTCCGCGAATCGGCGCTGAAGCAGTATCCAGGCTGCTACGACGCGCTGCCCGCCGCCGCCAAGGCCAAGATCAGCGCCAACCGCGCCTGGATGTCAAAAATTTAAGGAATGCGGCTGAATTGAAGCCTGCTTATTGATATCCTCTTATTGATATCCTCATATTGATGCCTGCTTACCTTACGCGCGCCGCGATGGCGTCCCTGCTGGCGCTGGCCTGCTCCGGCGTCCATGCCGCCCCTCCCACCACCTTCGGCACCGTCATCGGCAGCGGCCTGCTGTGCCGCGACGAGACCAGCAACCGCTTTTACTACGACTACATGGTCAAGTTCTTCGGCCCGCCCTACAAGCGCGAAGGCGGCGCCTGGTGGTTCCGCACGCAGGATGCGCGGCTGTGGGGTGCGGAGATCGTCGAAGTCATCGTCAGCGACGACAGCTACCCCATGGTGTTCGTCGGCGCGGTGGCGGAAAGCACCCCGGAAAAGCTGGAAGAAGCCATCATTGCCCAGGATGGGCTGCGGTATGCGAAAATTGACAGTTCGCGCTACCCGGTGCGGCAGGCCACGCCAGGCAGCCGCATCGTGTATGCCGACCGCAGAGCGAAGATATACTGCGCCAAGTTCAAGCCGCTGCCGCCCGCCTTACGCTGACGGCTAGCCACATCGTGGCCGGCTGGGGCGCTCATCCAGGGACACCATGTACACGCAGTTTTTCAATCTGAAACAATCGCCGTTCTCCATCGCGCCCGACCCGCGCTACCTGTATATGAGCGAACGCCACCGCGAAGCGCTGGCGCATTTGCTGTACGGCGTGGGCAGCGGCGGCGGTTTCGTGCTGCTGACAGGTGAAATCGGCGCCGGCAAGACCACGGTGTGCCGCTGCTTCATGGAGCAGGTTCCCGAGAATTGCCAGCTGGGCTACATCTTCAACCCCAAGCTGTCGGTGGAAGAGCTGCTGCTGTCGATTTGCGACGAGTTCCGGATCGCGCTGGCGCCGCAGGGCGCCGGCGCGGTCAGCGTCAAAGGCTATGTGGACGCGATCAACCAGCACCTGCTCGAGAGCCACGCGCAAGGGCGCAACAACGTGCTCGTCATCGACGAGGCGCAGAACCTGTCGGCGGACGTGCTGGAGCAACTGCGCCTGTTGACGAATCTGGAAACGAGCGAGCGCAAGCTGCTGCAGATCATCCTGATCGGCCAGCCCGAGCTGCGCGCCATCCTCGCCAGGCCCGAGCTGGAGCAGCTCGCGCAGCGCGTGATCGCGCGCTACCACCTGGGTTCGCTGTCCGTGGAGGAGACCGGCAGCTACATCGTGCACCGCCTGGCGGTGGCGGGCGCCACCGGCGTCGCCCCGTTTCCGCGCGGCCTGATCCAGCAAGTGCACCAGTTGACGAAAGGCGTGCCGCGCCGCATCAACCTGCTGTGCGACCGTGCCATGCTGGGTGCCTACGTCGAAAACGCGGCGCAAGTCACGCGCACCATCCTGCGCAAAGCCGCCGCCGAAGTGTTCGCGGTGGAAGCCGGGGGCGTCCAGGCGCGGCGCCTGTGGCCCGCCATCGCCGCCGGCGTGCTGGCAGGCGCCGCCATCACCGGCGCCGCCGCCTGGCAGCTGATGCCTCATTCCGCCACCTCTCCACGCACCGGCCCGCTGCCTGCAAATGCAGACACGGGCCCAGTAGCGGTTCGCTCTGCGGCGGCGCCGAATCCAGCGAATTTGTCTAGCCCGCGTGCTGACCTTGCCGGAAAAGCGGATGCCGGCTCGGCTGCGGCGATATCCGCTGCGGCAGGTGCCGATCATGCGCTGAGGACGATGGCGGGGCTGTGGGGGCAGTCGGTGCCGGACGGGGAATTCTGCCCGGCAGCGGCCAAACTGAATCTGCGTTGCCTCCACGGCAAGGGCGGCATCGATGACTTGCGCCTGCTGAACCGGCCTGCGGTGCTGAAACTGAACGACGATCCGGTCGTTCCGCGTTTCGCCGTGCTGACGGCGTTGAGCGGGCAGGGCGCCACCGTCGAGATGGCGGGCAAGCGCGAGACGGTGGGGCTGGATGCCCTGGCCAGCCGCTTCGACGGCAGCTTCACCACGCTGTGGCGGGCGCCGCGCGCGTGGCGCGACGAGGTCTCCGCAGGCGATCGTGGACCGGATGTGGACTGGCTGGCCAAGCGCCTGGCGGCGCTGCGCGGCGCCAGGAAGCCGCAGGATAACCAGCCGCTCGATGCGACCACCCAGCGTCTGCTGCGTGAGTTCCAGATCAGTCAGAACCTGAAGGCCGATGGCGTGGCCGGACCCAAGACTTTCATCCGGTTGAACCAGCTGGCCGGCGTGAATGAACCGCGCCTGCAGGCGCCGGCGCAGGCCGGCGTGGCCGTGGCGGGGAAATAATATGTCCTACATACTTGAAGCGCTGAAGAAGGCCCAGGCGGAACGCCAGCTCGGCGCCACGCCCACCATACACGCACCGACGCTCGACAGCGGTGTGATCCGCAACCCGTCCGCAGCCCGGTGGAAGCCGCTGGCGCTGGCCGCCGGCGCAGCCGTGGCCGCCGGGGCGCTGATGCTGCTGTGGCGGCAGCCGGGCACGGCGCCGATCGCGTCCGATGCCAACCGCGCAGCGCTGTCGCAGCCAGCGGAGCAGGCGTCGCCCGGCGCGCCGGGCGCCGCTCCAGTTGTCGCCATTCCAGCAGGTGTCGCTCCAGCAGGTAGCGTTCCAGCAGGTGCCGCTCCAGCAGGCGCCGTAGCCGCCGCCTCGGCAGCCGCCCTGCCCGCGCTTGCTGCCCCAGCTGCCGCCTTGCCCGCAGCTACTGTTTCAGCTGTGGCCTTGCCCGCGGCTACTGTTTCAAATGCCGCCGAACCGGCTGCCGTCTCCGCCAGGGCGCCGGTGGCCGCCGTCCCGGCTACGGCGCCGGTGGCGGCCGTTGCGCGATCGGCGCCCGCAGCGCAGCATGTGGCCACCGCTGCGAAAACGTCCGCGCTGCCAGCGCCGGCCGTCGCGTCAGCGCCGCGCCTGGCGCCGGTTGACGCTGCGCAGCCCGCGCCCTCCTTGCCGCCCGCGCCTTCCTTGCGCCTTGCTCCTTCCTTGCCGCCCACGCCGGGGCCAGCGCAGGCCACGGCAACAGCTGCCGTCCAGCCCGCAGCCAAGCCTCCGGCCAAGTCCGCGCCGGCACCCGTCGAGCCGCAGGAGGAAGCTGTCCAGTGGCTGCGCGAATTGCCTGAACCCATACAGCGCAGCGTTCCGGCTATCGCCATGGGCGGATATATGTATTCCAAGAACCCCGCCGACCGCCTCGTGCTGATCGATAAAGTGCTGCGGCGCGAAGGCGAGGAGGTGGCGCCGGGGCTGGTGCTGGAGAAGTTGCAGCCGAAAGCCGCCGTGTTCACCTTCAAAGGCTATCGCTACCGCATGCCGTACTGAAAGATTTCAGATGCATCAAGAACATCCTCCGCTTCCCGGCAACGTCGTCGGCATCGTCGGCAGCTCCGGCAGCGGCAAGACCACGCTGCTCGAGTTCCTGGTGTCGCAACTGGCGGCGCAGGGATTGCGCGTCAACATCATCAAGCACAGCCACCATGACCTGGAGCTGGAGCCGCCGCGCAAGGATTCGGCCCGCCTGCGCATGGCCGGCGCGGCCGAAGTGATGGTGGCGTCGCCTTACCGTTTCGCCATCATCCAGGAGCTGCGCGGCGCGCCGGAGCCGACGCTGTATGAGCAACTGGCCCGCTTGGCGCCCGCCGACCTGACCCTGGTGGAAGGCTTCAAATCCACGCCATACGACAAGCTGGAGGTGTTCCGCCCGGTCACCGGCCGTGCGCCGCTGTATCCGGCCGATCCGTTCATTGTGGCGGTCGCATCCGATCAGCCGCGCCCCGCCGATTTGCGCGACGGCCTGGCCTGGCTGGACTTGAACCAGCCGGCACTGGTGCTGGACTGGCTGCGGCAGCGGATGAAAATAATTGCGCCACCAGCCTAAAGGTTAGAAAAAAACGTCCGTAAACAGGGGATAGGCCTTATTGGAGGAAGCCATGGACGTTTCAGGAATCGCCCGTTTATCCAGCAGCATCGCCGATACCGGCATCAAGCAGGACGTGGCTGTCGCGGTGCAGAAAAAGGCCCAGGACATCCAGGCTTCGAGCGCCCAGGCGCTGATCGAGGCGATCCCGCCGGTGCCGAAAGCATCGAACCTGCCATCGAATCTCGGTAACAGCATCAATACCAAAGCCTGAACCGCGCGCGGCGCCTGCCTCCGGCAGTTGTCGCCGCGCGTATTTGCGCTTCCGCTTTGCAACTCTGCTTGCACTTCGCGCTTTGCGCGACCGGTTTGTTAAAAATCCTCAAGACGGCGTCAACAAAAATGCGGCCACAGGCGTTAATGGCCTACGTAGGAATTCTTACGGACAACTTTGAGGGAATCAAAATGAAGAAACTGATCGCTGCAGTTATCGCCGCCACCTTCGCCATGGGTACCGCTTTCGCCCAAGCCCCGGCCACCGCGCCTGAGGCCGCCGTTGCCGCGCCAGCGCACAAGAAAGCAGTCCACAAGAAAACAGCACACAAGAAGTCCGCCAAAAAGGCCGTCAAAAAAGCCGCTCCCGCAGCTTGATGCCGCGCCGCGCGCAGCGCGTGTGAAGCAGCCCGGATCCACTGCCTCGGTGATCCGGGCTTTTTCTTTTTTGATATTCTAAAAAAATGTGTAAGGATGCGTGGGCAGTGCGCGACTATGCTTCAGTCGCAGATTTCTGCGCACCAAGAGCGATAACCACCTTTACCCTTAGGAGATACTCATGAACAAACGTCAAGCCCTGATCGCCGCAGCACTGGCCACCGTCTGCGCCGCCACCACCGTGTCCGCCTCGGCGGCCGAGCCTGCAGCCGACAAAGAGAAATGCTTCGGTATCGCCAAAGCCGGCCAGAACGATTGCGCGGCAGCCAACGGTGCGCATTCCTGCGCCGGCCAGTCCAAGACCGACAACGGTGCCGCCGAATGGAAATATGTAGCCAAGGGCACGTGCGAAAAAGCCGGCGGCAAAACCATGGCGCCTTCCAAGTAGTGCATCGACGCGGAGCCATGAGCATGCCACATGACGCCCATCTGCCGCATGCGCTGGGCGTCGGTGTCGGGCTCAGGGCGCCGCATTACCGCCAGTTCCTGGAGCAGCGGCCGCAAGCTGCATGGCTTGAAGTCCACACCGAGAATTATCTCGATCAGGGTGGATGGGACTGGCATGTGCTGCAGGAATTGCGGCGCGATTATCCGGTCAGCTTGCATGGCGTGGGGCTGGGCCTGGGTTCTGCGCGCGGCTTTTCCCAGCAGCATCTGGAGCGCGTGCGCGACCTGGTGCGCGCAGTGCAGCCAGTGCTGGTGTCCGAACACTTGTGCTGGGGCGCCGTGGCCGGCCGCCACTTGAACGATCTCTTGCCGTTGACTTTGAACCATGCCGCGCTGGCATTGCTGAGCGAGCGCGTGCACCGCGCGCAGGACAAACTGCAACGCAGGATTTTGCTGGAAAACGTGTCCACTTATGTGCGCTTCCGCGACGACGCGATGAGCGAGGCGGAGTTCCTGGCCGCGCTGGCGCAGCGCACCGGCTGCGGCCTGCTGCTGGACGTTAATAATCTGTATGTGAATCAATGCAATCACGGCGAGGACGCGCTGGCCGCGATCGCCGCGATTGCGCAAGGCACGGTGGGCGAGATCCATCTCGCCGGCCACCTGGTGACGCCCGAAGCGGTGATCGACGACCACGGCGCGACCGTCGCCGATCCGGTGTGGGCGCTGTACGAAGCCGCGCTGCGGCGCTTTGGCCCGGTGCCGACGCTGATCGAGTGGGATACCGATATCCCCGGACTGGATGTACTGCTGGGCGAGGCGGAGAAGGCGCGTGCCGTGGCGGAGGGGCTTGCCCTGGCCGCTGTCCGATCGCCCGCCAGCGGCAGCGCCGCGCATGCGCGCGGATCCAGTGCGGTGTCCCCGGCGGCGGCGCCTGAATTGGATCCCCGCGTTCGCGAGGATGACAAGCTGGCTCCCTGCGTTGGCGAAGATGACAAGCTGGATCCCCTCGCCCGCGAGGATGACAAGCTGGTTCCCCGCGCCCGCGAGGATGACGCGCTGGCGTTATTGACTGGTTCGCAGCAAGCTTTCGCTACCGGACTGCTAAATGCTGCCGAGTCCGCGCCTGCCTTGGCGGCCTTCCTCGGCGATGCCAATGAGCACCGCTACGCGCTATATCGCGGCAACCTGAGCTCCACTTGGCACAAGACGCTGTCGGCCGTCTACCCCGTCATCGCGCAACTGGTCGGCGAGGCGTTCTTCGGCGGCCTGAGTGGCGAATACGGCCGGGCCCACCCGTCCGAAAGCGGCGACCTGAACCGGTTCGGCGGCCGTTTCGCCGACTTCCTGGCGGCCTTCCCGCACACTGCCGGCTTGCCGTATCTGCCCGATATGGCGCGTCTCGAGTGGGCCTTGCACCGCGCGCACTACGCGTCCGACTCAGCCGCAGCTTGCGCTGCCGATGTCGCCGCCGTGCCGCCGGAGTCCATTGAACAGGCCCGGTTGCCGTTGCACCCGGCCTGCAGCCTGCTGGCGTCCGGCTGGAACGTGGTGCCACTGTGGCTGGCGCACCAGCCCGGCGGCCCGCCGTTCCCGGAGGACATGTCCCAGCCCAGCTACGCCTTGGTCGCACGGCCGCGCTGGAAGACCGAAGTGCTGACTATCAGCCCCGCCAGCCATGCCGCGCTGCAAGTACTGGAAGAGGGGGGCGATTTCGGCGCAGCGCTTGACGCCGCCTTCGGGCTGGACGAGGAATTCGACGTTGCCACGCACTTGAAACAATGGCTGGATAGCGCCGTCTTCAGCGCAGTCCATACCGCACCCTGAACCCGCAGCCGCCGTCCGCGCCGGCCGCCCCACATTGAATCGAGCCAACATGAAAAATCTGTTCGTATTGCATCGCCTGTCCACCCGCTACGATGAAGCCCTGGGCGACTGGGGCGGCTCGCTGGCCAGTCTGGCCATCCGCCTCTACGTCGGCTGGCAGTTCATGAAAGCCGGCCTGGTCAAGGTCAACGACTGGGGCAGCACCCTGGCGCTGTTCCACGACGAATACAAGGTGCCGCTGCTGCCGCCGGACTTGGCCGCCTACATGGGCGCGGCGGGCGAGCTGGCGCTGCCGCTGCTGCTGTTCGTCGGTCTGTTCTCGCGCCCGGCTGCGCTGGGGCTGTTTCTGGTCAATGCGATGGCGGTGATTTCCTACCCGCAGCTGTTCAGTTTCGAGTGCCCGGCAGCGGTCAATGACCATCTCTACTGGGGTATCTTGCTGCTGGTGGTGGTGGCGATCGGGCCCGGCCGTTTTTCGCTCGATGCGCTGATCGGACGAAAACGGCTGGGTTGACCTGCCAGTGCGGCGCTAGCGGAAGGCCCGCATCAGCCTGGCTTCGCCGGTGTCGTCGCGGTGCAGCACGTTGGCGGCGTGCGTGGCGGCGATCATGCGCCCCAGTTGCGCGTCTTCAAACCGTTCCAGCTCTTCCGTGGCGGCGATCAGTGCCTGGGTCAGCTTGGCGCGCGCGTTCTGGTAGAGCGCGCTGTTGCACTGGTCCGTGTTCTTCAGGAGTTCTTCCGCGTTCTCGATCACTTGCCGCAAATCGCCGATCAGGCGTTCCTGGGTTTGTAGCTTCTCTTCAGGGCCGTCCATGGCGATCCCCTCCTACAAGTTGAGCAACATCAATGCTGTGGCTGGCCCGCCGGTCTGCGCCGGCACGGCCCGTCATCCTTCAGCTTAGCGATAAATTGCCCAAATGCAAGAATATTTCCTGCTGCAGCGCGGCAGTGTCAGGCGCCGTCGGCGCCGCCGCCGGCCACAACACTGATACGCACATCGCCTATGCTGACTTGCTGGCCTGCACGAATCTTGCAGGTTTTCCGCAACTCCTGTTTGCCATCGACTTTCACCTGGCCATTAGCCACCAATATCTTGCCGGCGCCGCCGCTGTCGCACAGGCCGACGACCTTCAGCAGCTGGTTCAGTTCGATGTATTCCGAAGTCAGTTCAAAACTCACCTTTTGCATTTATTTTATCCTCAGTTGCGATGACGTGTTGTCCAGTTATTAAAAGTGTCGCTGTCAACACACAAGTCAGGCTGATGCGTTGGGCTGCGTCATCTCCAGCGGCACGATCCATTGCTCGAACTGCTCGGCACTGACAAAACCCAGCGCCAGCGCGGCTTCTTTCAGTGTGCTGCCTTCATGCTGCGCCTTCTTGGCGATTTGCGCGGCGCGATCATAGCCTATATGCGGCGCCAGCGCAGTCACCAGCATCAGCGAGCGCTCCATCAGTTCGCCGATCCGGGCCAGGTTCGGCTCTATGCCTTGCGCGCAATGGTGGTCGAAGCTGCGCATGCCGTCGGCCAGCAGGCGCGCGCTTTGCAGGAAATTGTGCGCGATCAGCGGCTTGTAGACGTTCAGCTCGAAGTTGCCCGAGGCACCGCCGACAGTGATCGCGACATCGTTGCCGAACACCTGGCAGCACAGCATGGTTACCGCCTCGCATTGGGTGGGGTTGACCTTGCCCGGCATGATGGAGCTGCCCGGCTCGTTTTCGGGTATGCTGATTTCGCCCAGGCCCGAGCGCGGGCCGGACGCCATCCAGCGCACGTCGTTGGCGATTTTCATCAGCGCCGTGGCCAGCGTTTTCAGCGCGCCGTGCGCCGCCACCAGCGCGTCGTGCGCGGCCAGCACGGCGAATTTGTTGCCGGCGGTCTGGAAGGGCAGCTGCAGCCGCTCGGCCAGTTCGGCGGCGATGCGGGTGGCGTATTCCGGATGCGCGTTCAGGCCGGTGCCGACCGCCGTGCCGCCGGCGGCCAGTTCCAGCAGCGGCGACAGCGAGCCGGTGATGATCTGGTCCGCATAGTCGAGCTGGGCGACGTAGCCGGAGAATTCCTGGCCCAGCGTCAGCGGCGTGGCGTCCTGCAGATGGGTGCGGCCTATCTTGACGATGCCGGCGAAGGCCATGGCCTTGGCGTCCAGCGTGGCGCGCAGGTCGCGCAATGCCGGCAGCACCGTGTGCGCGACGGCGTTGGCGGCGGCGACGTGGATGGCGGTGGGGAAGATGTCGTTCGAGGACTGGCCCATGTTGACGTCGTCGTTGGGGTGCAGCAAGCGCTTTTCGCCGCGCTCGCCGCCCATCAGCTCGGAACCCCGGTTGGCCAGCACCTCGTTCATGTTCATGTTCGACTGCGTGCCGGAACCGGTCTGCCACACGGCCAGCGGGAATTCGCCAGCGTGCTTGCCGGCAAGCACCTCGTCGGCCGCCTGTGTGATGGCAGCCGCTTTGGCCTGGTCCAGCAGGCCGAGGTCGAGGTTGACGCGCGCGGCGGCGCGCTTGACGCTGGCCAGCGCATGGATCAGTTCCGGCGGCATGCGCTCGGTGGAGATGTTGAAATGCTCCAGCGAGCGCTGGGTCTGCGCGCCCCACAATTGTCCCGCCGGGACGTCGATGGGGCCAAAGCTGTCGCGCTCGGATCTGGTGCTCATTGGAAAGCCTCTCGTGGTGGAAGTTGCAATAAGTGTAGCGCAGCGGCCAAATTCCGGCGCGGCACTTCAAAACGGGAAATTCCAGCCGTTAAGACTGTTACACTCTAGAAATTCGCGGTCCAGCGATCAGAACACATGCAGCTTCGTTTCCACCGTCATTTTGTCCCTTCCGCCTGCGTTGCCGCGCTGGCGGCCGGCCTGTTGGCCGGTCCCTTGTCGCCCGCCGTGTCTGCCGCGGAGTTGGGCGAGGTCGCCGTGCGCTCGCACATCGGGCAGCAGCTGTCGGCGGACATAGAACTGGTGATGCTGACGCCGGAAGACGCTGCGGGCGTGCAGGTCAAGCTGGCGGCGCCGAATGTCTACCTGGGCGCGAATACGCAGATCCACCCGGCGCTGTCGTCGCTGCGCATGTCGGTGATGAAGCGCGACAACCGCCAGTTCCTGCACCTGACCACTGTGCAGCCTGTCGACGCTGAAATACTGCATCTGTTCCTGGAGCTGGGGACCGGCAGCCGCAGCAGCGTCAGGTCGGCGACGCTCTGGCTGACAGCCGAGCCGCTTCCAGCGCCCAAGCCGGCGCCGTTGCGGCCGCCGGTTCCCGAGTCCGCTTCCGCCGTCGCCGACATGATGGCCGCCGACGCGGCGCTGGCGGCGCGAACGGCCCAAGGTGCCCAAGCCGGAAAGCCCACCCAAACTGCCCAAACTGCGGCAAGTGCCGAGGCCCGCGCCGTGGCCTTGCGTGCGGCCAGGCTGCGCGCGGCGGCCCAGAACGGGCTCGCCACCACCAAGGAGCCGGCCGGCGCCGCCAAGGCGGACCGCGCGGCGGGAAACGGTCATGCCACGGCTGAGGCGGCCAATCCAGCCGGCAAAGCGTCCACAGCCAACCCGGCCATCGCGGCATCCGGCACCTCCGCGGCAGCGAACTCGGCTACCACGGCATCCGGCACTTCCGCCGCAGCCAACCCGGCCACCGGGGCATCCGGCACCTCCACCGCAGCCAACCCGGCCACCACGGCATCGGGCACCTCCACCGCAGCCGCAGCAGTCACGGTCAAGCCCGGCCCGGCGGCCGTGCCCATCAAGCTTGGCGCCGAGGCGCGCGCGCAGCGGAGCCGGCCGGGCCGCGCCAGGGCCGCCTGCACGCCTGGCCAGCCGGGCGAAGAGGCGCAGCAATGCCTGGCCCTGGACCAGACCAATGCCGAACTGAAGACCAAGCTGGTCGACCTGGAAAGCAAGGTCAAGCAACTGCAGGCCGCGCTGGGGCAGGGGGCTGCCGTCGCTGCTGTGCCGGCGACCGTCCCGGGGCCTGCTGGCACCGTCACTGCCGCCGCTACTTTGCCGGGGCCTGCTGCCGTGCCTGCCTCTGCGCCTGGCCCGGTGGTTGCGGGCGCGGCCTCAGCGGCCGCATCGCCCCTGACGGGCGCTGCCGCCGCTGCCCCGGCAGCGTCCCCGCCCGCGAATGCTGCCAAGGCCGCAGGCAAGAAAAAGGCCGCCGGCATCAATACCGCCACACTGATCGCCGCCGGCGCATTGCTGCTGGCGCTGGTGCTCGGCCTGGCCGTGTATCTCATCCGCAAAAAGAAGATCAAATTCTCGACCGAGCCGCTGAAGGTCTGGCAAGGCTGGCGCAAGGACAAAAAGCCCGCCGAGGCCGAAGCGCCGCCTCCCGCCGAGCCTATACTGGGCGATGCATAAATAACATAGGGCAGAGCAAGGCAAGTTCAAAAAAAACACGATATACTTGTTTCATGGTCATCGCGCCATGTAAGGAGCAGGCTGAATTCTGGCGTAGCCACCGGCGATTGCGTGGCGCGGCGAACAGAGTCGTGACGGTTCAGCCTGAAGCAGTCCGCCTTGCCAAACAGCGCAAGCGGACGCCGGAAGCCACCGGCGACGGAGCGGCGCCACCAATAACCTGGCGCCGCTCCCAAGAACCCTTTCCCCCCGCATTGAATATATGCGCCAGCGACCCCGCCTGGCGATTGGCGCTGGGTGGTGCCCGCGCACAGCGCACCCGCTTTCAATCACTAGAAAGGCATCATGAACACCGCAACGTTACAGACGCAGTACGACGCATTCAAGCAACTCGGCCTGAAGCTCGACATGTCGCGCGGCAAGCCCGCACCCGAACAGCTGGACCTGTCCAACGCCCTGATGGGCGCGCTGGCCGACACCGCCGGGCAGGACGGCACCGATACCCGCAACTACGGCGGGGGCGTCGGCTTGCCGGAGGCGCGCGCGCTGTTCGGCGAACTGCTGGACGTGCCGGCCGCGCAGGTGGTGGTCGACAGCAGCGCCAGCCTGTCGCTGATGCACGACGTCATCGTCTACAGCCTGCTGATGGGCGTGCCCGGCCATGCGCCGTGGATGTCGTCCCAGCCCATCACCTTCCTGTGCCCCGTGCCGGGCTACGACCGCCACTTCGCCATCTGCGAGCAGCGCGGCATCAAGATGATCAACGTGCCGATGGGCGACGGCGGCCCGGACATGGACGTGGTCGAGCGCCTGGTGGCGTCGGACGCCAGCATCAAAGGCATGTGGTGCGTGCCGAAGTACAGCAACCCGGGCGGCGTGGTCTACTCGGACGAGGTGGTGCGCCGCCTGGCCGCGATGAAAACCGCCGCCCCCGACTTCCGGCTGATGTGGGACGACGCCTACCGCTTCCACCACCTGGGCGAGCAGAAGCTCGGCGTGGCCAGCATACTGGACGAGTGCGTCAAGGCCGGCAATCCGGACCGCGCCATCGTGTTCGCGTCCACCTCCAAGGTCAGCTGGGCCGGCTCCGGCGTTGCCGCGCTGGCGGCGTCGCCGGCCAACATCGCCTGGTGGACCAAGCACGCCGGCATCCGCAGCATCGGCCCGGACAAGGTCAACCAGCTGCGCCACGTGCGTTTCCTGAAAAACAAGGCCACCGTCGAGGCACTGATGGAGCAGCACCGCGCGCTGTTGAAGCCGAAGTTCGACATCGTGCTGGCGCAGTTCGAGGAATACCTGGGGCAAGTGGAAGGCGTCAGCTGGACCCGTCCTGACGGCGGCTACTTCATCGACCTGGTCACGCCGCCGGGCGCCGCCAAGCGCACCATCGCGCTGGCCAAGGAAGCCGGCATCACGCTGACCCCGGCCGGCGCCGCCTATCCCTATGGCGTCGATCCGGACGACAGCCACATCCGCATCGCCCCCAGCTTCCCGTCGCTGGACGAGATCCGCCAGGCCGCCAAGGGCATCGCCTTGTCGCTGCGGGTTGCCATTGGCTAAGGCGGGTTGGCGGGGCGCGCCGAGCGGGGCGCGCCGAGCGGGGCGCGCCGAGCGCGAACCGCGTAGCCCGCCGGCGAACCGGAATCGCCTGTGGTTGGCGGGTGGCGGCGGCGTGCGCCACCGAGCCCCGCCCTGCGCCGGGGCAATAAAAAAGCGCCTTGAAGAAGGCGCTTTTCGCTGGGGTGGGGCTGGCTTACTGGGCCATGCCAGGGGTGCGGTTCAGCCAAGGCTCGGTCACGTCGCGGATGGCGCGGTCGTTGGCCAGGATTTGCTTCAGCAGGTCGATCTTGCGCTGACGGGCTGCGCCGTCCAGCGCGGGAACCTTGGCGCCAGCCGCGACGGTGGCAGTCATCGCCGCAGTCTGATTCTCCAGGCGGCCCAGGCTTTCCCAATCGTTCGCGCGCGCGGACATCGCCATTTGACTGGTCAGGCCGGCAACATTTTCATACATGGCGAGCACTTCATTGGAGGTCATGGCGCATCCCGGAAAAATAAAATGGATTACTGCTTGTCTGGGTTAACGTCATGCGTTCCGGGAACTTTAGGGTTTTCTGAAAATAAATTGAAAATTTCTTCGAATAATTTTCGAGTGACCAAAAAGACAAGGCCGGCGCGACCCTGGTGGGCGGCGCCGGCCTGATGCCGGGTGCTGAAAAACTGAAAATCGATTACTTGACCAGCTCTTCCAGGCCGGCGCTCAGCTCGCTTGGCGGCGGCATGTCGTCGATCAGCGCGTTCGGCTCCAGGCCCAGCTCCTCGGCGATCTCGGTCGGGTAGCACGCCTCGATCTCTTCGTCGGTCAGCTTGTTCTCTTCCACGCGCGCGCGCCAGGCCGCCAGATGGATGACGCCGGCCAGGCGGGTGCCGTGCTTGTGGTTCATCGGGTCGGGGAAGGCCATGATGGTCTCCGAGAAAGTCTCAGGGAACTTCCAGCGCTTGGCCAGTTCGGCGCCGACGTCGGCGAAGGTGTAAGCCAGCGACGCCAGTTCGGCGTCCAGGCGGCGCGAATCGAGCGGTCCGGCGACCTTGTCGAGCTGCATTGCCTGTTCCGGCATGGCAGCGTGCATCACCAGTTGGCCGATGGCGTGCATCATGCCGATGGTAAAGGCCAGGTCGGTGTTTTCCTTGGTTTTCTTGGCGATCCATTTGGCCGACACGGCGGTGTACAGGCTGTAGCGCCAGAACTGTTTCAGGTCCAGGCCGGGGATGGTCTTGAAGCCGCTCACCAGGCCGGAACTGATGACGAGCGTGCGCACGGTCACGAAGCCCAGCATCAGCACCGCGTCCTCCACCGTGCCGATGCTGCGCGACACGTGGTAGTAGGCGGAGTTGGCCAGGCGCAGCAGTTTCGCGCTCAGGACCGGGTCGGCGGACAGTTTCTTCGCGATTTCCTCGGTGGAAACGCTGGCTTTATCAAAGCTGCTGATTAATTCTTCAACAACCTTCGGAGCCGTGGGCAACGCAGTCGGATTCTGGAAAAGTGCTTCGAGTTTCATAGGGGGCTCTCCTTGTTTTGTATGCGTTGCTGTAGGTGAACTATATAGCGATTCATGGCATCGCTGTGGCATTTTCGTGTGCTTGTTGTGGTGTACGTACCATAGCCGCGTCGCATTCCGCCAAAACCGCAGCGTGTCGCGCGGTTTTGCCGTCTGTCGCACGGCGCTCGCATTCGGCGACGGGCTTCTCTAGAGTCGATCATGGCGTACCACGCCGATAAAAAAACGCGCCATCAAAACATCACGACAGGAACAGCATATGCACGCACCCATCAAGACCGTACTCAGCCTGGCGCTGATCGGCGCCCTCCAGGCCGTCGTTCCCGCCCACGCAGCGCAGGCCGACGCGTCCGCCGCAGTGCCCAGCGCCGCCGTGCGGCCGGGCGACGACTTCTTCGGCTACGCCAACGCGGACTGGCTGAAAATCACCTCTATCCCGGCGGACCGCAGCAGCTGGAGTTCGATGGCCCAACTGGCGGAAGAAACCAACCAGCGCATCATCAAGCTGATCGAAGCGGTGCCCGGCGACAAGCACGCCAGTGCCGAAGCGCAAAAAGTGAGCGATTACTACCGCGCCTTCATGGATGAAGCGGCAATCGAAGGCAAGGGCGCCGCACCGCTGCAGCCCGCGCTGAAGAAGATCGCCGCCATCCAGGACAAGACCGAACTGGCCCATGCGCTGGGCGCCTCGCTGCGTGCCGACGTCGATCCGCTGAACGCCACCGAATTCCACACCGAAAACATCCTTGGCTTATGGGTGGCGCAAGGCTTGAATGACCCCAGGCACAACCTGCCGTATCTGCTGCAAGGCGGTCTCGGCCTGCCAGACCGCGCCTATTATCTGGACGACAACGAGCGCATGCACAAGCTGCGCACCGCCTACCAGGCCCACATCGCCGCCATGTTCAAGCTGGCCGGGCTGAGCGACCCGGAAACCCGCGCCGCGCGCGTGTACGAGCTGGAGCGCAAACTGGCGCTGACCCACGCCAGCCGCGAAGACTCGGCCGACGTGCTCAAGGCCAACAATACGTGGAGCGCGGCCGACTTCGCCAAGAAAGCGCCCGGCATGGACTGGAACGCCTTTTTCAAGAGCGCCGGCCTGGGCAAGCAGCAGACCTTCATGCTGTGGCACCCGACCGCCGTGGTGGGCGTGGCCGCGCTGCTGAAGGAGTGCACGCTGGAGGCCTGGAAAGATTTCCTCGCCTTCCACGCCATCAACACCGCGGCCGGCAGCCTGCCGCAAGCCTTCGTCGAGCAGCATTTCGATTTCCACGGCCGCACGCTGGGCGGCACGCCGCAACTGCCGGCGCGCTGGAAGCGCGGCCTGGACGCCGTCAACGGCGGCATGCCCGACGCCGTCGGCAAGCTGTATGTAGGCAAATACTTCCCTCCGGAAGCCAAGGCCAAGCTACAGCAGATGGTGGCCAGCATCGTGCAAGCCTTCCACCGCCGCGTCGATAAACTGGAATGGATGGCCCCGGCCACCCGCAAGGAGGCGCACGCCAAGCTCGACGCGCTGTACGTCGGCGTCGGCTACCCCGACAAATTTACTTCCTACGCCCAGCTGAGCGTGAAGCCGGACGACGCCTTCGGCAACGCCGAGCGCGCCGGCAAACTGCACTACTGGCAACAGCTGGCCAAGCTGCACCAGCCGGTGGACGGCAAGGAGTGGTGCATGCCGCCGCAACTGGTCAACGCCGTCAACATGCCGATGCAGAACGCGCTGAACTTCCCGGCCGCCATCCTGCAGCCGCCGTTCTTCGACCTGAAGGGAACGGACGCGCAGAACTACGGCGCCATCGGTTCCATCATCGGTCACGAAATCAGCCACAGTTTCGACGACATGGGCTCGCAGTTCGATTCCCAGGGCCGCCTGCGCGACTGGTGGACGCCGGCCGACGCCGCCCATTTCAAGACCGCCGCCGGCGCGCTGGCGGCGCAGTACTCGGCCTACAAGCCCTACCCGGACCTGGCCATCAACGGCCAGCTGACGCTCAGCGAAAACCTGTCCGACCTGGCTGGCCTGGCCGCCTCCTACGATGCCTTCAAGGCCGTGAATCCGGGCGGCGAGGAGGCCGACCGCGCCTTCTTCCTGGGCTATGCGCAATCCTGGCGTTCCATGGCGCGCGAACCGGCGCTGCGCCGCCAGGTGATGACCGACGGCCACGCCCCGGCCCGGTGGCGTACCTACACCGTGCGCAACCTGGACGCGTGGTACAAGGCCTTCAACGTGCAACCGGGCCAGCAGCTGTATCTGGCGCCGCAGGAGCGCGTGCGCGTCTGGTAAAGTAGGGGGATGGAACCGGACAAAGACACAGAACAGGACGCGGACAAGATCGCGCGGATCACGCAGGCCACGCTGCAGCACTACGAACGCAGCGCGCAGCAGTTTTTCGAAGGCACGCGCGACCACGACGTGAGCCAGAATGTGTCCGCGCTGCTCGGCGCCATCCGGTCGCCCGCGCCGTACCGTATCCTGGACCTGGGATGCGGGCCGGGGCGCGACCTGAGAACCTTCACCGGACTGGGTCACAGCGCGGTCGGCGTCGACGGTTCGGCCGAGTTCGTGCGCATGGCGCGCGCGTGGAGCGGTTGCGAGGTGTGGCAGCAGGACTTCGTCCGGCTCGACCTGCCCGCCGCCGAGTTCGACGGCATCTTCGCCAACGCCTCCCTGTTCCACATTCCCAGCGCGGCCTTGCCGGACGTGTTGCTGCGCCTGCGCGCGGCGCTGAAGCCGGGAGGCGTGCTGTTCAGTTCCAACCCGCGCGGCGACAACCGGGAAGGCTGGAGCGGGCCGCGCTACGGCAGTTATTACGACTACGAAACTTGGGAACGCTTCCTCACCGCAGCGGGCTTCGAAGCGCTGGGCCATTACTACCGTCCGCCCGGCCTGCCGCGCGACGAACAGCCGTGGCTGGCCAGCCTGTGGCGCAATCCCGGGTGAGGCAGGCAAGCCGGGCAATGACCGAATAGCGTGCGCCAGCGTACGGAACCGGCGATTCCTTGTGGATATGCTTCCCCCCAGCACACCGCAACCGCGTGTGAGCCTGACCAACCAAGGAGAGCATCATGAACAAGGACCAAGTTAAAGGCAAAGCCAAAGACATCGCCGGTAAAGTTCAGGAAAAAGCTGGAGAACTGGTGGGTAGTTCCGAACAACAAGCCAAGGGGCTGGCCAAACAGTCAGAAGGCAAGCTGCAAAAAGGCGTAGGCGACGCCAAGGAAGCTGTGAAAGACGCGATCGACCGCGGCAACCGCTAAAGCAAAAAGTCCGCTCCCGCGGACTTTTGTACAAAAGGGGCCAGGGTCAAATATTAATGAACGATCGTTCGTTAATAAATAACCCTGACCCTTTTTAATATTTGACCCTGGCCCCTTTTTGCCGGACTATTTGGGGTTCTTTTATTGGATCGTGTCTGGCTTGAGGTTCTTCTTGAAGAAGGCTTCGATGTTGCCGTACACGTGGCGCTGGCTGGCGGTGCCGGAGATGCCGTGCTTGGCGCCGGGGTAGGTCATCAGCTCGAAATGGACGTTGCGTTTCACCAGCGCGTCTATCATGCGCGTGGTGTTGGTGAACAGCACGTTGTCGTCGGCCATGCCGTGCACCAGCAGCAACGGCGATTTCAATCCGTCCACGTGCGGGAAGATGCTGGCCTGCTTGTAGCCCTCGGCATTGTCTTTCGGCGTGCTCATGAACTGCTCGGTGTAGTGGGTGTCGTACAGCTTCCAGTCCGTCACCGGCGCCACCGACACGCCCATCGCGATCTTGTCCGACGCTTGCGACAGCAGGCGCAAGGTCATGAAGCCGCCATAACTCCAGCCGAACACGCCGATGCGCTTGGCGTCGACATAGCTTTGCTTGCCCAGCCATTCAATTCCGCTCAGCTGGTCTTCCACTTCCACCGTGCCCAGGCGCTTGTAGTTGGCGTCGGTGAAGACGCGCTCGCGGCGCGAGGAGCCGCGGTTGTCGAGGCGGAACACGACGAAGCCTTGCTGCGCCATGTACTGGTCGAAGTAGTTGCCCCACTTGCGCGACACGTGCTGCGAATGCGGGCCGCCGTAGGTGGACAGGTAGACCGGGTAGCGCTTGGCCGCGTCGAACTTGTAGGGCTTGATCAGCGAGTAGTGCAGCGTCTGGCCGTCCTTGGCGGGCAGCGTGCCGAACTCGGTCGGCAGGTGGTCGGACTTGAAGCGGGCGTAGGGATGCGTGTCGTTCAGCTCGTTATGCTCCAGCCAGTCGACCATGCTGCCGTCCGGGCGGCGGATGCTCACCTGCGGCGGAATGCTGGGGCTCGAATACGTGTCGACAAACACTTCGCCGTTGCGCGAGAACGCGGCTTCGTGCCAACCGTCGCCTTGCGTGATGCGCTTCGGCTTGTCGGCCATGCTGCCGTCCAGCGCCAGCACATAGGTCTGCTTGTCGATCACCGCGTCGCGGTTGGCGCTGATGTAGACCTTGCCGGCCTTCTCGTCCACCGCCAGCACGTTGTCGATGCCCCAGTCGCCCTTGGAGACGGTGCTCAGCAGCTTGCCGTCCAGGCTGTACAGGTAGAGATGGTTGCGCCCGCTGCGCTCGGACGACCACAGGAAGGCGTCGCGCCCTTTCAGGAAGCGCAGGTCGTCGTGGATGGTGGTCCAGGTGTCGGCCTTCTCGGTGATCAAGGTGCGCTGCTTGAGCGTGGCGGCGTCGACCGAGATCAGTTCCAGCGTCTTCTGGTCGCGGCTCTGGCGCTGGTACAGCAGGGCTTTGCCGTTGGCGCTCCAGTCGGCGCGCACCAGGTAGATGTCCGGGTTGCCGCCCAGGTCGACGTCGCGCTGCTCGCCGGTCGCCGGGGAGACGATTTTCAGCTGCACCGTCACGTTCGGATCGCCGGCGGCGGGGTAGCGCTGCTCGATCACGTCGGTGCGGTCGGCATAGATTTCGAAGCGGCGCGCCACCGGCACCGGCGTTTCATCGAAGCGCTTGTAGGCGATGGCGCTGTCGTCCGGGGCCCAGTAGTAGCCGGTGCGCTGGCCCATTTCTTCCTGCGCGATGAACTCGGCTTCGCCGTTGTGCACCAGGCCGCCGCCGTCGCTGGTCAGCTGACGCTCCTTGCCGGTGGCCAGGTCGATCACGAACAGGTTCTGGTTGCGCACGAAGGACGCGTAACGGCCCTGCGGCGAAATTTTAGGGTCCAGCACGTTGCCGGAGGCGAGCAGGCGCGCCGCGTCCGGCTTGGCGACGTCGATCAGGTAGAGGTTGCCGGCGATGGGCACCAGCAACTGGCGCCCGTCCGGCGACCAGCTGTAGCTCAATATGCCCTTCAGGCTGGCGGTGCGCTCGCGCTCGCGCCTGGCTTTTTCAGCGTCGGACAGCACTTCCTCGGGCACCAGGATTTTCGAGTCGACCAGGCGCTGCGTGGTCTTGTCCCTCAGCTTGAATTCCCACAGGTCCAGCTGGTACTGGTTGTCGTCGCGGCCGCGCAAAAAGGTGACGCGGGCGCCGTCGGGCGACACCTTGAGGCTGCGCACGCCGGCGCCTGCCAGGGCCTGGTCGCCGTAGATGCGGTCCAGCGTCAAACGTTCGGCGGAGGCGGGCACGGCGGCCAGTAGTGCCAGGAAGGAAAGAATAAAACGCATGAAGGTTCTCGAGAAGGTCGGAAAAGTGGGCAAGACAATACCAGACTGGCGCACGGCTGGGATTTGGAATACGCGCCGAAAAACCGTGGTTCATTCGGCGCGCAAACCGTCCAGCCCCTCCCGCCCGGGCTTTACGCGGTGCGCAAACGCTGCAGCGACAGCCGGTGCAGCGACCACGTCAGCAGCACGGCGGCGATGGTCAGGCCGAGCACCAGGCCGATCCAGAACCCGCTGGCGGCCATGGGCGCGGACGGCGCGAGCGGCAGCCCTCGTGCCCATTCCGGCGCCAGCCCCAGCAGGTAGCCCAGCGGCAGGGCGAAGCCCCAGAACGCCAGCAGCTGGATCTGCATCGGCTGGCGCGTCACCTTGTAGCCCCGGATGGCGCAGGAGCAGGCCACCTGGGTCGCGTCCGACAACTGGAACAGCGCGGCGAACAGCAGCAGGTGGGCGCACAGTTCCTGCACCGCCACGTCGGACGTGTAGGCGGCGGCGATCCGGGGGCGGAACGCGGCGATGAAGATGGCCGACAGCAGCGCGAACAGCAGCGACATGGATACGCCTACCCAGGACGCGAAACGGGCGCGCGCCGGATTGCCTTCGCCCATGGCCTGGCCGACCCGCGTGATCAGCCCGATGCCGAAGCTGAGCGGCACCATGAACACCAGCGAGGCGAAATTGAGCGCGATCTGGTGCGCCGACACGGTCACCACGCCGAAGCGCGCCACCAGCAGGCTGACCGCGCCGAAGGCGCTGACCTCGGCGAAATAGGTGACGCCGATCGGCAGTCCCAGCCTGAGCATGCTGGCGATCTCCGGCCAGTGCGGCCACTCCCAGTGGGTGAACGGGTAGGTCTGCTTGTAAGCCGGCGCGTAGCGTATCCAGAACACCATGGCGCCCAGCATCAGCCAGGTGCCGGCCGCGCTGGCCACCGCGCAGCCGATGCCGCCCAGCCTGGGCAGGCCGAAGTGGCCGAAGATCAGCAGCCAGTTGACGGCGACGTTGAACAGCAGCCCCAGGATGGCGATCACCATCACCGGCTTGGTCTGGTTGATGCTGGTGCTGTAGCCGTACAGCGCGCGGTAGGCGGCGAACGGCGGCAGCGCCAGGCTGATGATGTGCACGAACAGGGAGGCGCGCGCGTTGACGTCCGGCTCCAGGTAGAGATGGTCGAACAGCAGGGTGGCCAGATTGGCCAGCAGCGCGGCGGCCACGCCCACGCCGAGCGCTTTCCACAGCGCCTGCCGCACCGAGTGCGGAATGGTGTGGAAGGCGCCGGCGCCCACTTCATGCGCCACCACGCTGTTGATGGCCATCATGGTGCCGCTGACCGTGACCAGGATGATGGACCAGACCGACGCCCCGAGCGACACGGCCGCCAGTTCGCCGGCGCCGGCGTGGCCGGTCATGGCGACGTCGGCCACGGCCATGCCGACCGTCGCCAGTTGCCCGATCAGCACCGGCCAGGCCAGCTTCCATAGGGCGGCGGCTTCGGTGCGGATGTTGTGCAGGGTGAAGGTGGTGGGCATGAGCGGCAAAAAGGTTGAGACGAAAGCAACGATTCTACTGGCTAAATCCGCCCCATGCTTGTTGACGCAGTAGGAATTTGTTACACAGTCGTGTAGGCTGATGCTCCGGCATATTCGTTGATAGAAGGCATCGATTACGCTGGCTGAGAAGAACTAACGGAGCTAATTATGAAACGCGCAATGAAAAACATGAGCATCAAGACTCTGGCCCTGGCGGCCGCCCTGTTCGGCCAGCTCGCCGCAGCCCACGCGGGCGAATTGACGCTGTTCTCGCGCGATAACTTCCGTGGCGAAGAAGTGACCATCCGCGACGGTTCGCGCGACTTGCGCGAAGCCGGTTTCAACGACCGCGCGTCCAGCCTGGTGGTGCACTCGGGCGTGTGGGAAGTCTGCGAGCACAAGGACTTCGGCGGTTATTGCGCCGTCTTCGAGCGTGGCGAGTACAACGACCTGCGCCGCTTCAACAACAGCATCTCGTCGTTGCGCCAGGTGGAGCGCGGCGGACGTGGTGGTGGCGCGGGCGGTTTCCGCGACCGCGACCGTGACGGTGTCGACGACCGCGTCGAGCGCCGCGAGGAGCGCATGGAGCGCCGCGATGACCGCCGCGACGAGCGCGGCGGAGGCTACGGCCAAAACCGCCCGGACCCGATCGAACTGTTTGAGCACGCCGGCCTGGGCGGCCGTCGCGTGTCCGTGCAGGGCGAGACGCGCAGCTTGAGCGGCCTCGGCTTCAACGACCGCGCCAGTTCGATGATCATCAACGAAGGCCAGTGGCAACTGTGCGAGCACGACAATTTCGGCGGCAGGTGCGTCATCTACGGCCCGGGCCGCTACGACAACCTGGGGCCCATGAACGACCAGGCCTCGTCGCTGCGCCGGATACGCTAGCCTGTCATTCCCGCGCAGCGGGGTATCCATGCCCCACGAAACCCCTGCTGCACCCTGCGCGGGGATGCCCCCCCCAAACGCGCGCTTCCGGCGCGCGTTTGCTTGTAATCTTGCCTGAACGCGGCAGCCCGGAGAGCATGCATCGTGGAATACAAAGACTATTATCAGGCGCTGGGCGTGCCCAAGACCGCCAGCGCGGACGACATCAAGAAGGCATACCGCAAGCTGGTGCGCAAATACCATCCCGACGTCAGCAAGGAGGCCGACGCGGACAAGAAAACCAAGGAGCTGAACGAAGCCTACGGCGTGCTGGGCGACGCTGAAAAGCGCGCCGCTTACGACGAACTGGGCCGGGGCGGTTACCGCGACGGCCAGCAGTTCCGGCCACCGCCGGGCTGGGGCAATATGGGCGGCATGGGCGGCCGGGGCGAGGCGCCCGGCGGCGCCACCCCGGACTTCGACAGCGACTTTTTCGCCGACCTGTTCGCCAACCTGGGCGGGCGCGGACGCCGGGCCGGCAGCGCCCGCGCGCGCGGCGAGGACAGCCACGCGACGCTGGAAATCGACCTGGCCGACAGCTACCACGGCGTCAGCCGCACCGTCAGCCTGCGCCTGCAGGAGAGCGACGCGCACGGCCGTCCGGTCACGCGCGAGCGCACGCTGGACGTCAACATCCCGCAAGGCATCACCGCCGGGCAGCAGCTGCGCCTGGCGGGGCAGGGCCACCCCGGCAGCGGCGGCGCGCCAGCCGGCGACCTGTATCTGGAGATCCGCTTCAAGCCCGATCCGCGCTACCGCCTGGAAGGGCGCGACGTCTATGAAACCGTGCCGGTGGCGCCGTGGGAGGCTGCATTGGGCGCAGAGATCGATGTGCCCACGCCGTCCGGCCGCGTGACGGTGACGGTGCCGCCCAAGTCGCAGAACGGCCGCAAGCTGCGCTTGAAGGGGCGTGGCATTCCGGCCGCGCGCTCGGCCGCGCAAGCAGGCGCCGCCGCCGGCGACCTCTACCTGCTGCTGGAACTGGTGCTGCCGCCCGCCGACAGCGAGCAGGCGCGCAAACTATATGAAACGATGGCGCGCGAGCTGGCCTTCAACCCGCGCGCAGGCATGGGAGGATGACGACATGCACAAGGACAGCTTGCACAAGGACAGCTTAATTTACGGCCAGTTGCTCGAGGACGCGGCGCTGACGCTGGAGGAACTGGCGCGCGCCTGTGCCGTGGAGCCGGACTGGGTGGTGCGCCACGTGAGCAGCGGCGCGCTGGCGGGCGACGGGCAGCAAGCCCCCGAGGCCTGGCGTTTCGCCAGCGTCGACCTGAGCCGCGCACGCAGCCTGCTGCGCGTCGAGCGCGACTTCGAAGCCGACGAGCAGCTGGCTGCGCTGGTGGTGGATTTATGCGAGGAAGTGCAGCGCCTCAGGTCAAAACTGCACAGCACTCGCGCGCGCTAGCGGGCTGCCTGGCGGCATCCCACGCGTTGGCCTGCTGCAGCGCCGCCAGGCTGGCGTCCTGCATCGGCCTGGCGCCCGCGGGCGGGGCGCCGCTTTGCGCCGTCTTGTCTCCCGGCCGGGCTTGCCGGCTCCAGACATTGCCGCTGTCGACATCGAAAATGATGCTGCGGTGGCCCACTCCGTACAGGCTTTCCGATACCACGGGGATGCCGTGCACGCGCAGCAGGCGCAGCGCCACTTCGCCGTTCCGACGGCCGATGTTGCCGCTTTTCCTGCCTTCGATCTCGGGGAACATCATGCTGCCGCCAAAAATCTTGGCCTCGCATTCGGCCGGGTCCACGCCCATGGCGCGCAGTTCGGCCAGCATCAATTCCAACGCTTCCTCGCCGTATCTGCTGTTCAGCTCACTGTCCTTGGCGCCGTTGCGCGCCGACAGCAAAAAATGCGACATGGTGCCGATGCGCCGCTCCGGATGCCACAGGGTAATCGACACGCACGAGCCCAGCAGGGTGCGGATGCGGTATTCCGCTCCCCCGACGAAGTACTCGCCCGGCAGCAGAAAAATGTCGATCGTGTTGGTGTCCTTGGCCATGCACCCACTCTAACGCTGCCTGGCGCGGCTGTAACTTGTACTTTGGTGCAGCATGGCAAAACGGAGCTCTCTGCCGTGGGGCGGGAATGTCACACTGTACCAAAGTACAGCTTACAAAATGTTTCTTGGTGGGTACAGTTCTCCAGTGCAACTACCCGAATGGACGGCTTGGACGTGTTTCCTGGGAGCCGCCGGCAGTAAAACGTCCTTCGTATCCATTCCCGTCTGCTTGCGCCCATCGTGCTCCCCGCACCGGCGGCGGCCGGCGGTCCCCGCCTCGAGCAAGCTTTTTAGGAGATTTGCATGTTCAACAAACTAACGGTGGGCACCCGCCTGGGGTTTTTGGTCGCGCTGCTGTCCATCATCGTGATGGCGGTCGGTTATGCCGGTCTGCGCGGCATGAACTTCAGCAACGAGAAACTGAAGACCGTGTACGAGGACCGCACCGTGGCCCTGGGCCAGCTGGCCACGATAGGCGACGCCATGCTGCGCATCCGCCACCGCGCGGTGCAGGCCACCCTGGCCGCCAGCGCGGCCGAAGTGGAGGCCGATGTGGCGGCGGCAGGCAAGAACGATGCCGTGCTCAAGAAAAACCTGGCCGACTACCTGGGCACCGTGTTGACGGCCGACGAGAAGAAGCTGATCGGCGAGTTCACGCCGTCCTGGAACGCCTACAACGACAGGCGCATCGCCGCCATGGCGCTGGCCAGGGCCGGCAATCAGAAGGGGGCCACCGAGGCGCTCCACGCCATCGGGAAGGACTTCTACGTGCCGCTGGAATTGCTGGCCAAGCTGCGCGCCTTGCAGGAGGACGTGGCCAGGCAGGAGTACGAGGAAGCGGTCCAGCAGTACCACGCCGCCACCCGCTTGAGCGGCGGCCTGACCATAGCCGGTGTGCTGCTGGGCGCGCTGATTGCGTGGGCGCTGATCCGCAGCCTGCTGCGCCAGTTGGGCGGCGAGCCTGACTATGCGCAGCAAATCGTCAGCGAAGTCGCCGGCGGCAACCTGGCCGTCGAGATCCGTCTTAAGGACGGCGACCATGGCAGCCTGCTGTATGCGATGAAGCAGATGGTCGACAAGCTGGCACAGGTGGTCGCCGAAGTGAGCAACGGTGCGCAGGTGCTGGCCGGCGCCTCCGAGCAAGTGAGCGCCACCGCGCAGTCGCTGTCGCAGGCGGCCAGCGAACAGGCGGCTGGCGTGGAGCAGACCAGTGCCTCGGTCGAGCAGATGACCGCATCGATCGGGCAAAACACGGAGAACGCGAAGGTGACCGACGCCATGGCCAGCAAGGCCGCGAGCGAGGCGACCGAAGGCGGCGCGGCGGTGAAGGAAACCGTGGCGGCGATGAAGAAGATTGCGCAGAAGATCGTCATCATCGACGATATCGCCTACCAGACCAATCTGCTGGCATTGAACGCGGCGATCGAGGCGGCGCGCGCCGGCGAGCATGGCAAGGGCTTTGCCGTGGTGGCGGCCGAAGTGCGCAAGCTGGCCGAACGCTCGCAGATCGCGGCGCAGGAGATCGGCGAAGTGGCCGCCAGCAGCGTGAGCCTGGCCGAACGCGCCGGCGACCTGCTGAATTCCATGGTCCCCAACATCAGGAAGACCTCGGACCTGGTGCAGGAAATCACGGCCGCGTCGGAAGAGCAGTCGACCGGGGTGGGCCAGATCAACGCGGCAGTTGGCCAGTTGAGCGTGACCACCCAGCAGAACGCGGCCGGATCGGAGGAACTGGCCTCCACCGCCGAGGAAATGAGCAGCCAGGCCGAGGAACTGCAAGCGGCCATCGCCTTCTTCCGCGTGGCCGGGCTGTCCGCCGCGCCGGCGCGCACCGTGGTGACGCCGCCGCGCAAGGCGGCCGTCCACAGCCAGGCGCGCAAGCCGGTGCTGGCGAGCGGCGGCCAGCGCGGCAGCAGCGCGCATATCGGCGACGGCGAGCCGGACGAAGCGCATTTCACCAGGTTCTGACCGGAGCAAGGACATGGACCAATACGCCGGCACGCTGCCGGTGCAGCGGCGGCGTCAGTAGGCTTCGTGCGGCAGGCTGTGGTCGAGGTCGAGGAACTGCTGCATCAGCCAGCGGCCCGCAGGCCCGGGCTCCTCGTCGCTGCGGTTGATGACGAACAGCGGGTACTGGAAGGCCTTGCCGTCGGCGATGTCGAGCTGCACCAGGCGCCCCGCTGCCAGGTCGGCCTGCACCATCGCCTGCGGCATGCTGCCCCATCCCAGGCCGCCGCGCAGCAGCGCATATTTGGACGCCAGGTCGCCCAGGCGCCAACTGCTCAGCCCCAGCACGCCGAAGTCCTTGCCGGCGGTGAGCGCGCTGCGGTCGGTGAGCACCAGCTGCAGGTGTTCGCGCAGCGCCGACACCGGGATCTTGCCTTCGAACTGCGCCAGCGCGTGGCCGGGCGCGCACACCGGCATCATGGTCACTTCGCCCGCCGCGCGGCGCTCGATGGCGTCCGGCGGCGCGATCACGCCGCCGCAAATGCCGATGTGGCAGACCCGCTCCAGCACCAGCTGCGTCACCGCGCCCAGCGCCTCGGTGCGCAAGCGCATCGCCACAGTGGGGAAGGTTTGCTGGAACGCGTTCAGGATGCGCACCAGCAGGCAAGTGGGGAACATCACGTCCACCACCAGCGACACCTCCGCCTCCAGCCCCGCCGAGAGCGCCTTGGCGCGTGAGCGCATGCTGTCGACCTTCATCGACACCGCGCGCGCGTCCGCCAGCAAGGCCTTGCCGGCCTCGGTCAGCACCGGCTTGCGCTTGCTGCGGTCGAGCAGGGCGATGTTGAGCTGCTCCTCCAGGTTGGCGATGGTGTAGCTGATGACCGACTGCGTGCGGTGCAGCGCGCGCGCCGCGTGCGCGAAGCCGCCGTGGTCGATGACGGCGATGAATACGCGCAGCTGGTCGAGGGAGGGCAGGCCGGGATCTCTCATGATCTAGAAAATCGATGCTATCGATTGAAATTTACAGTATTCCATCGATACTAAACCCGATCTATGATGCATGCAATCCCATCCGGGTCCATATCACGAAGGAGCAGCATCATGGCAAACGTACTTTATATCAACAGCAGCGTGCGTAATTCCGGTTCCCTGTCGCGTCAGTTGTCGGCCGAATTCATCGCCAAATGGAAAGCCGCCAACCCGTCCGACACCGTCGTCGAGCGCGACCTGGCAGCCAATCCGGTGCCGCACCTGACCGAGCAGATGATGGGCGCCTTCTTCACCCCGGCCGAAGCGCGCAACGCCGACCAGGCCTACACCGTGAAGACCTCCGACACGCTGGTGGCCGAAGTGCAGGCGGCGGACGTGATCGTGATCGGCGCGCCGATGTACAACTTCTCGGTCAGTTCCACGCTGAAAGCCTGGATCGACCACATCGCCCGCGCCGGCGTGACCTTCAAGTACACCGAAACCGGCCCGGTCGGCCAGTTGACCGGCAAAAAGGTCTATGTATTCACCGCCACCGGCGGCGTCTACAGCCAAGGTCCCGGCGCAGCCTACGATCACCTGAGCACCTATCTGCGCGCCGTGCTCGGCTTCCTGGGCCTGACCGATGTCACCTTCGTGCAAGCCGAAGGCGTGGCGCTGGGCGAGCAAGCCGTGGCCGATACCCTGGCCAAGAGCCGCCAGTCGATCGCCGACCTGGTCGCCGCCTAAGGTTATCCCGCGCAAGCGGGCAACCATCGCCGCACCATGTCATCCCCGCGCAGGCGGGGATCCATCGCGGCACCATGTCATTCCCGCGCAGGCGGGGATCCATGCCGAGGCCGATACGCCTGGTCTGGATTCCCTCATGCGCGGGAATGACACGCGAGTTTCCGTGGCAACCGGTATGATGTTGGTCAACGTGCCACGGAGCTTGCCCATGAAACGCAATCTGCATTTGCTTGTCATCGATCCGCAAAACGACTTTTGCGACCTGCCGACCGCCTACCTGCCGGAGAATCCGGCCACCAAGGGTTTGCACGCGCCCGCGCTGCCGGTTCCCGGCGCGCACCAGGACATGCTGCGCCTGGCCGGCTTGATCAACCGCGGCCGTCACGGTTTGACCGCCATCAGCGTCACACTCGACTCCCATCACCGCTACGACATTGCGCACCCCACGTTCTGGCTCACCGCCGAGGGCGCGCCGCCCGCGCCGTTCACGCAGATCACCGCCGCCGAGGTGCGCGCCGCCAGCTACCTGCCGCGCGACAGAACCGCCTTGCCGCGCGCGCTGGCCTACCTGGACGCGCTCGAACAGGCCGACCGCTACCGCCTGATGGTCTGGCCCGTGCATTGCGAGATCGGCTCCTGGGGCCACAACGTGCACGAGGATGTGCGCTCGGCCTACAACCGCTGGGAGGACGCCGCGCTCGGCACCGTCACCAAGATCGCCAAGGGTTCCAATCCCTGGACCGAGCACTATTCGGCCGTGATGGCCGAGGTGCCCGACCACGCCGACCCGGACACGCAATTGAACCGCAAGCTGATCGACCACCTGGCCGAGGCGGACCTGGTCTACATCGCGGGCGAGGCGGGCAGCCACTGCGTGAAGGCGACCACCGAGCATATCGCCGCGCAGTTCGTGGCGCGCTTCGGCGAAGACTCCTTGGGCCGTCTGGTGCTGATCACCGATTGCATGAGCCCCGTGGCCGGTTTCTGCGACCAGTACCAGGACTTCCTGGAAGACATGGAGGAGAGCGGCGTACGCCTGGCGCAGTCGGGCGACGTGCTGCAGGAGTTGCTGGTCAATGCCGGCCGCTAGGAGAATGTTGATGATCCCCGTGGTACGCAGCCTGCTCGAAACCGACCTGTATAAATTCAGCATGTGGCAGGCTTTGCTGCATGGCCATCCGGGCGCGCACGCCGAGTACGAATTCCTGTGCCGGAACAGCACCGTGTTCCCGCTGGCCGAACTGGCCGCCGAGGTGAACGCGCAGCTGGACCATTTGTGCGTGATGTCCTTCGCCGACGATGAACTGGACTTCCTGCGCGCGCTGCGCTACATGAAGAGCGACTTCGTCGACTTCCTGGCCGTGTTCCGTTTCCAGCGCAAATTCATCCAGGTCGAGGTGGCGGGCGACACGCTGGCGATCCGCGCCGCCGGGCCGCAGGTGCACGTGATGGGCTTCGAGATTTTCGTGCTCTACATCGTCAACGAGCTGTATTTCCGCCGCTTCGACCAGGCAGCCGCGCTGGCCGAGGGGCGCGAGCGCCTGACGGACAAGATCGCGTCGCTGAAGGCCTTCGGCCTGCAGCCGGCGCTGCGCCATCCCTTCGAGTTTTCCGACTTCGGCCTGCGCCGGCGCTTCTCCGCCCAGTGGCACGACGAGGTGGTGCTGCGCCTGGCGGCCGAGGTGCCGCAGTACTTCAAGGGGACGTCCAACGTCTACCTCGCCAAGCGCCTGGGCATGGTACCCATCGGCACCATGGCGCACGAGTACATGCAGTCCTTCCAGGCCTTCGGCGTACGCCTGCGCGACTTCCAGAAGGCCGCGCTGGAGGACTGGGTGCAGGAGTATCGCGGCGACCTGGGCGTGGCGCTGACCGACGTGGTGGGCATGGACGCCTTCCTGAGCGACTTCGACCTGTACTTCGCCAAGCTGTTCGACGGCCTGCGGCACGACTCGGGCGATCCGGTGGTGTGGGGCGAGAAGGCGCTGGCGCATTACGCTGCGCTGCGCATCGATGCCAACACCAAGCGCCTGGTGTTCTCGGACGGGCTGGACCTGCCGACCGCGTTCAGCCTGTACCGGCACTTCGCCGGCCGCATCATGACCGGTTTCGGCATCGGCACCAATCTCACCAACGATGTCGGCCTGACGCCGCTGAACATCGTCATGAAGCTGGTGCGCTGCAATGGCCAGTCGGTGGCCAAGCTGTCCGATTCGCCCGGCAAGACCATGTGCAAGGACGAGACCTTCCTCGCTTACCTGCGCCAGGTGTTCCAGCACCCGGCATAGGGTTGTACCGCGCTAGCTGTTCTGGAAGCGCGTCCGGTAGTCGCCGGGCGTGACGCCCAGCCTGCGCTGGAAGGCGCGCCGCAAACCGTTCGGGTTGCCGAAACCGCTCCACGCGGCCACGCGCTTGAGCGGATCGCTGGTTTCCTCGAGCAGCCTGCGCGCCGCATCGATGCGCGCGTTCTCGACGAAGTCGGCCGGCGTCATGCCGGTGTCCTGCTTGAACATGCGCGAGAAATTGCGCGTGCTCATGCCGGCGCGCGCCGCCAGGTCGTCCACGGCCAGCGGTTCGGCCACGCTGGCCAGCACCCACTGCTGCACGTCGCGTATCGCGCTGCGTTCCGAGGCCTGCGCCGCGAGGTGCGCGCTGAACTGCGACTGGTTGCCCGGCCGCTTGAGGAACATCACCAGCTGGCGCGCCGTGTTGAGCGCCACTTCGCGGCCGAAGTCTTCCTCCACCAGCGCCAGCGCCAGGTCCATGCCGGCGCTGACGCCGGCGGACGTGTACAGCGCGCCGTCGCGCACATAGATCTGGTCCGCCTCCACCTGCACCAGTGGATGCGCGCGCGCCAGCAGCGCGGAACTGTTCCAGTGCGTGGTGACCTGCTTGCCGTCCAGCAGACCGGCGCGCGCCAGCAGGAAGGCGCCGCTGCAGATGGAACCAAGACGCCGGACCCGGCCCACTTGCTGCAACAACCATGCGAGCATTGCCGCTTCTCCCTCCACCGTCTGGATGTGCGGACTACCCGCCACCAGCAAGGTGTCGATGGCGCCGGTGTCGGCGAGTGCGATGTTCGCATGCAGGAGCATGCCGTTCGACGCGCGCACCGGGCCGGCCTGCTGCGCCACCATGTCGATCTGGTAGGCGCCGGGCTTGCCCGCCTGGAGCGCGGCTTCGTGGAAGACTTCGACCGGGCCGACCGCGTCCAGCATTTGCACCCCGGGGAAGACCAGCATGGCGATACGCATGGCTACTCCTTATAGATCACGTCCTGAGCAGCTTACCGGAAAACAGCGCGTGCAGCGTGCGGACCAGCAGCACGGCGATGGTCACGCTCAGGAAGGCCAGCAGGCCGGCGGCCAGCGCCGTCAGCACAGCGCTGCCGGTGGCGTCGGCATATTTGAGCGCGGCGCTTGCCAGCGCCGCCAGCGGAAAGCTGACCGCCCACCACGATGCGGCAAAGGGGACGGCGGGGCGGAACACGCGCAAGGCCAGTACGGCGAACAGGAACAGGCCGAAGTAGAACAGCACGGCGGCGAACAGGTCGACCTGCTGGACCAGGTTGACGTAGGCCAGGAATCCCACTTCGAACGGCGCCATCAGGATCAGCAGCGACGGCGTCATGCCGGCCGGCAGCGGATCTCCATGGACCAGGCGCGAGAAGATCATCACGAAGTAGGCCATGGCCAGCACGCTGCCGACGGCCACCGCCAGCAGATTGACTTCATGCGCCCATGGCATGGGCATGCTGGCGCCGGTGACGGCGATGTCCAGCGTGGCCACGCCTGGAATCAGCCACACCGGCACGGCCCCGGCCGGCGCCGCGTTCCCGCGCAGCAGGCGGTGCACCGACAGGAAGGCGAGGGCGATGGTGACAGCGACGCCGGCCGTCCACACGGCCTGCTGCAGGGAGGCGCTATAGCGGCCGAGGACGGCAGACAGCAGCAGGATGGCGATGGTGATGGTGCCGAAGAAGTTGCTTGCGACGGGGTGGGTGAATTCGCGGCGGACGGCGTCCGGGTAGCGTGCCAGCTTGTAGAGGTAGCCGGCGGCGAGGGCCAGGAAGACGAGGATGGCCAGCACGCCGGCTGCATCGGCGATGGCGGCGTCGGCGCCGAAGGTCTTGCTTGCGGAGCGCCAGGCCAGCGCCAGGCCGGACAAGCCCATCACCGATGCGAACAGGTTGACGGGCAGGTGCTCGATGGATGCGCCGCTGGCGCTGCTGGTGGCCTTGATCGTGCCGGCGGTGCCGGCGGTTGCCGGACTGGTGGCGGTGCTGGGTGAGTTCATGATGGACTCCTGTTTTGGAAGAGTCCATTATCGGCCGCGACGGGCCTGGCAGAAAGCATGTCGAGGCATCAGTTCCGGCCAAAAAACGAACAATGGCGGCCTCGGTGGCTCGGGTGTTTCAGGCGTCGATGGCGTTGTGGCTGCGCAGGATGGCTTCAGCCTGCTCGCGCTGCTCGTTGTCCAGCACGTCCACGCTCAGCAGGGCGACAGGGCGCGGGCGCTTCTCGTCGGTGTTGTCGGCGTTGTCGGGCGTGAGCGAGTTCATGATGTTCTCGACCGCGCTGACGGTGGTGCTCTGCGCGCCCGAACGGTGCGGCGCGAGGTTCAGCGCGCTGGCGGGAAAGCCGGCTGCCAGCAAAGCGCCGCGTGCGGCCTCGGCGTCTTCCTGCGACATGAAATTGCGGTGGATGGTATCGGCCATATCAGTGCTCCTTGAAGAATATGGCCGTATTGTGCGCTTAAAAGCCGGTGAGCACCGTCTCGGTGTGTTCGACTTTGGGCGGCTGGGCGAAGAAGCCGCCGACCAGCGCGCGCCAGGCCTGGAAGGCCTCGGAGCCGCGGAAGTCGACCGTGTGGTTTTCCAGCGTGGCCCAGTTCACCACCAGGTGGTAAGTGTCCGGACGCTCAATGATGCGCTCCAGGCGCATCGCCTCGCAGCCCTTTGCGCCCTGGAACAGCGGTACGGCTTCCTTGACGGCGGCCTCGAAGGCGGCGTGGGTGCCGGGCTTGATCTGGATCTCTGCGACTTCGTAAATCATGGCTGTGTCCTAGCGGTTGGAATCCAGCCATTTTGCCCGAAAGAATGGAACTATGCAGAGGGCAGCCGCAATACGGATTAGATCAGCCGCTAGCCTATTGTCGGTTGCCGCCCAGCCCCTTGCGCAAATCGTCTTCCTTGCAATCGCGCTGGAAGCCCTCGGTGCGCTGGTCTTCGCTGACGCCGCCCGACAGCAAGTCATCGGTGCGGCCTGCGGACTGGCTGTTGCCGGGGGAGGCGGAACCCTTGATGCAGTCCCCGGTGGCGCCCGCTCCCATGCTGCCGGCGGTGCTGGTGCCCGAGTGGGTCTGCTGTTCGAATTTGCGGCGTTTCGGTACGTATGTTTCCATGATCATCTCCTTCATGCTGGCAGCGCGTGGGTAGAAGGAGTATAGGTCTCGCCGCATGGATGTCCAGCTAAAGATCTCTCACAAGTCCAGCTCGACCCAGGTGGGCGCATGGTCGCTGGGCTTCTCACGGCCGCGCACCTCGCGGTCCACATTGGCCGCCTGCAGCGCCCCCTTCAATGACGGGCTGAGCAGCAAGTGGTCGATGCGCAGGCCCGCGTCGCGGGCGTAGGCGTTGCGGAAATAGTCCCAGAACGTATAGATGCGCTCGTCCGGATGCATGGTGCGCAGGGCGTCGCACCAGCCTTGCGCCAGCAGGCGGTGGAAGGCCTCGCGCGTTTCCGGACGGAACAGCGCGTCGTTGACCCAGCGTTCCGGCTTGTAGACGTCGATATCGGTGGGCATGACGTTGAAGTCGCCCGCCAGCACCACCGGCGCGCCGCTGGCGATCAGCTCGGCGCCACGGGCGATCAGGCGATCGAACCACCTCAGCTTGTAGTCGAACTTGGGGCCGGGCGCCGGGTTGCCGTTGGGCAGGTACAAACAGACCACCATGACACCGTCGATGGCCGCCTCGATATAGCGGCTCTGTTCGTCTTCCGGATCGCCCGGCAAGCCGCGTCCCACCTCCACCGGCGCCGCGCCGCGCGCCAGGACCGCCACCCCGTTCCAGCTCTTCTGGCCGTGCCAGACGGCCTGGTAGCCGGCGGCGTTGATGGCCGCTTCAGGGAACTTTTCCTGCGGCGCTTTCAGTTCCTGCAGGCAGGCGACGTCGGGCCTGGTTTCTTCCAGCCATTGCAGCAGGGCGGGCAGGCGGCTGGTGATGCCGTTGACGTTGAACGTGGCGATGCGCATGGGTGCCTCACACAGCTGGGGATGTCTATTCTGCCCTGAAAGCGGGAGATGGTAGCGCACGGCTAATGCCGACGGACTTGCGCCTCGTTAATGAATCATTGGTCGTCGTTTGACATTTTCCTTGGCCCGGACTACAGTTTGTATATCTATTGTGTATGCATTCAGGGGGCGCCATGCGTGATGCGGCGATCAACCTGCGGGTACTTCCGGAGCAGCGTGAGCTGATCGATCGGGCTGCAGAGCTGTTGGGTAAAACCCGCTCTGACTTTATGCTCGAGACCGCCTGCGAACGAGCCCAGGCTGTCGTGCTCGACCAAGTTTTTTTCGATTTGGATGCCAATAAATTTGCCGAGTTCAAAGCGATGGTGGACGCGCCAATTGGCCCGAATACCGGGCTTGACCGTTTGATGGCCGTTCAGGCTCCCTGGAGTAAGGCCGCGAAATGAGTTTGATGCTCGCGGAGCCGCAGCCATTGGCAGCGGAGCATCTGCTGGATGAATTCGGATGCGGTGAACCCGCGCTCGACGAATGGCTTAAACGTCGAGCTATGGCCAATCAAATAAGCGGCGCCAGCCGAACTTTCGTGGTCGTCGACCAAGGCAAGCGGGTGTATGGCTACTACGCGCTGGCTGCAGGCGCGATATCCCATCGGTTGGCGACATCGCGCGTGCGGCGAAACATGCCGGAGCCGGTTCCTGTTCTGATGCTGGCGCGGTTGGCGGTAGACCGTCAGGCGCAGGGGCAGAAGGTGGGCGCCGCGCTGTTGCAGGACGCTTTCAGGCGGGCCGCCATCGTTTCGCAGCATGCCGGGGTGAGGGCTTTTCTGGTGCCTGCCCTGCACGATGATGCCAAAAAATTTTATGAACATTACGGTTTCCAGCAGTCGTCGGTGCAGCCCATGACTTTGATGCTGCGGCTGAATTGACGGGCTGACAGACTTGGCTTCGTCGCTAAGAATGCAGATCTGTAAAAATACAACTTGCCAACCAATGACAAACCCTATGCCAGTCAGAGCCATTTTGTTCGATATCGACGGGACGTTGCTGTCTCGCGGCGAGGCCATTGAGGGGGCCGCAGCGGCGGTGGCACATGTGCGTGCGCTGGGCATGCAGGTGCGCTTCCTGACCAACACCACGGCGCGCACACCCGAACGCATCGCTGCAGACTTGAGCGCGGCCGGAATTGCCGTCGCCGCCGCTGAAGTGCAAACCGCCACCACCGTGTGCGTGGCCATGCTGCGAGCGCGCGCCGGCGTGCGTTGCCATTTGATGGTGCCGTCCCAAGTACTGCCGATGTTTGACGGCATCGTGCGCGACGACAAGCACCCGCAGGTGGTTGTCATCAGCGATATCGGCGAGGGATTTGATTTCCATAGCCTGAACCGTGCGTTCCTGATGCTGCGGGAGGGCGCCGAACTCATCGCGTTGCAGAAGAACTTGTATTGGTTCGATAGCGATGGCCCCAAGCTCGATTGTGGTGCTTTTGTCTTGGGGCTGGAAGCGGCCGCCGGCACCCGAGCCACGGTGACGGGCAAACCGTCGAAAGTGTTTTTCGAGAGCGCCCTGGCGGGGCTGGACTGCGCACGTGAGCAGGTGCTGGTAGTCGGGGACGATATATCGACCGACGTGGCCGGTGCCAGTGCGGTTGGCATACGTACGGTGTTGGTAGGCACGGGGAAATATGCCGACGGCCAAACCACTCATCCGGAATACCAGGCCTCGTACTTTATCGATAGCGTTAAGGATCTGCAGCAGCTGCTCGGAACCCTGTGAACGAGCTACCCGCATGTGGTGGTAGCCAGGGACTTGCGATGGTTACCTGGGGGCTTGAGTGTAACGCTCGCCCTGGTGCCCCGTTTTGCGTGCAGGACAGCTGTGCGCCTGCTTCGGCGGCGTACCCAACGGCAGCAAAGCGCAGCGGTTCGCCTGTTCGCAGCCGCTCAGCGGATTTCTTCTGCCCGGACGGCGCAGCCCGGCGATGCGGTCCTGGCGGACCGCATCGGATGTACATCAGCTGCGCATCATCAGCAGCGCATCATCAGCTCGTATATAGCGTGCTGATGGCCGATGCGCTCAGCGCCCCGCGGTAGATGCGGAAGTCGTCGATTTTCCCGTTGAAGTACGGGTCGGCGGAGAACTGCGAGCGGCCCAGCCAGTTCTGGCTGGTGCTGCCCAGCCGGAACGGCGCGTGGAACATGCTGGTATTGCTGCCGACGCTAGCGCCATTGACGTACAGGGTGCCGGTCTGGCCGGACAGCGTGACGGCCACGTGCACCCATTGCCCCACGGCCAGCGCCGCCGTGTGGTTGATGCCCTGTTCACCGTTGCCGCCATTGATCGTGGTGGCGAAGCGCATCACGGAACCGTTCTTGGCCGTCAGGTACATGTACTGGCCGGTGCCGTCGCCCAGGTCGAAGATGCGCTGCCAATTGCTGGCCGTGTTCCAGTAGACCCAGGTGGCGATGGTGAAGTCGCCGACGTCGGTCAAGAGATTGGCCGGCAGGCTGACATAGCCGGTGCTGCCGTTCAGCGACACGGCATTGTTTTTCTTGCCCACGACCCAGCTGGCGCCGCCGTTCAGGGTGCCGGTGTGGCCCAGGCCCGTCGCATCGGCTGCCGTGGTGCCGCTGCTTTCGTCAAAGGTGAGGTAGGTGTGCAGCGGCGTGCCGGTGATGACGGTGGCCTGGTTTGATACCGCCGATTCGACGCCTGAGATAATCGCGGTCACCACGTAGTAATTGGTGCCGGACGGCGCGGTGGTGTCGGTATAGGTCAGCAAGTCGGTGATGCCGGTCTGGATGGTGGTGTAAGGACCGCCCGATACGGTGGCGCGCTTGACGTTGTAGCTGGTGGCATATGCGCTGCCCCACCACGACAGCACCGGCTGGCCGGCGGTGACATAGCCGGTCAGGCCGCTCGGCAATGCGCCGCTGGCGATCGGATCGCGCAGGCAGGTCAGGGTGCCGAAGCCCAGCTGGTCGAAAGCGCCGCTGGTTTCGCCGATATTCGGGCCGCCTTCCGGCTGCACCACGGTGGCGAACTGCTTGGAATACGGCGCCGCCAGACCCATGCGGTTGACATAGTGGTTGTAGACCAGCGCCCAGCAGAACCGCTTGGTGCCTTGCGATCCGGTCGCAAAGACGGTCTGGTTGACATTGTCGACGTTGTTGTACTTGATGTAGGGCACGGTGTAATACGTGGTGCCGGACTGGATCAAATTGGACTTGGCGACATATTCGGCGCCGGCCAGGAAGCGGTTGTTATCGTAGCCATACAAGTCCACGCCCTGGTTCCACGCCATTTCGCAAATGGCGCCGCCCAATGCGATGCCCAGCGTGGCGTGGCCCTGGTCGCGGCCGGATTCCTGCCACTGGCCGAGATAGCCCGGGTGCAGGTAATACACGGCTTTGAAGATGCGGCCATTGCCGCCGCCGGTCTTGAAGTAATTGACGGCTTCGTCGAACTTCGCGCCGTCGTCGCACAGGACGCCGATGGCCAGGATGCAGGCGATCGCGCACAAGTCCCAGTTGGCCCAGTAGTGGGTCCAATCGGTGTTGTTGTGGCGGACCAGGAAGTCCGTGCAGATCGGGTAGAAGATGCCCGACATCATGTTCTTGAACGCGGTCTGGTCGGCCGCAGCCCAGCCGCTGTACGTGCGCATGATTTCGCCGGCGTTGGCGAATTCATAGCCATAGATACCGGCAGCCAGCAGCGCATTGGTGTCGCCGCCGATGGCGGTCAGGGTGGCCGACCACTGATTCATGATCAGCACGGCGGTGTTGGCGTAGGCGGTATTGCCCGAGATTTTCCAGCGCACAGCGCACTCGTAGGCCGCGGCCGCATCGTTCATCAGCTTGGAGTAATTTTCCGCATGCACGCCGTCGCTGCCGCGATACACCACCGCTTGCGGCGACGGTGAATACGTGCTCTGCGCGTGCCCGTTGGCGATCAACAGGGCCCAGCTGTCGGACCATGGGCTGGTCGTATACTTCGCCGCCATGCGCGTAAAGTCCGCGCTGGTATGCAGCAGGCCGGGGTGCGTGAACGGCGTCGGCGCGCCGGCCCGGACCGCCACCCGTGGGGCGGCGGCCGACAGCAGTTCGCCGGCGCCGCCGCCACAGGCAGTCAGTGCTATCGCGCTCAGACTGTACAGGAAACTGCGGCGCGACAGGTGCTGCGCCAGCTCGGCGTTGTCTGCGCTGGTGGGGAAGGCGGGGGAAGTATCGACGTGATTGTTTGGCTGCGTCATTCGGAGGTCTCCATGAAGGGGCTGCGTTGGTTTTGTGAGTGTTCTGACAGCGCGTTCATGCTAACAGGGCAGCAGTTATTTCTGTTATCGATAAAGGATATCGATAACATTGATAATGCTGCATTTATTGCATAGCTGGTCCATCGTCTCCTATGAAGGCGTGATTCGAGAGGGGGGCGGAATGTATGGTTGCGAGCGAACAAAATCATACAATCGTTGATATCGCACAACAAACTGCGTGGTTTTGTTGTTGAAATGAGAATGATGTGCCCATGGGGGAGTAGACCTCTGCTGGATCGAATACTGGTTCCGGTCGGGACGTGGCGTAGCGGGGCGGCGTAGCGCGGCGTCACGGCGGCGTCGGGGTCAGTTCCGACATTCAGACACGAACCGATCAGTTGGTATTTTTGTTCTATGACTCGTTGACTGATGCGGAAACTGTATCAGTTTTCATTCGTTGTGTGACAACCCCAAGACCTTGGCGTAGTCTGGACGCTGCAAATTTTCAGCGGATCTCGCGGCCATAACCAGATCAATTTCAATTGTTGCTTGCTGAAGTTTTTTCGACGATAGATGACGCACGCGGAAAATCGCCAAAGGCGATCTTCGGAATGGACGAATCGGAGAGTGTTGCGCTTGCAAGCGCAACCCGCTTTTGCGGCGGCGAGCATGTTCGCCGAAACCACTGTAATCCCAGAGGGCTGGCGCAGCAGCGCCAGCCCGCTTTACGGGCGCGCCATGCATGGCGCGAATTCCCCGTAAAGCCGTCCGTGCCGGACGCGGATTCGATTCCCGCCCGTCGAACACCCTGAATAAAAACAAAGGGCCCCAAGCGTAGCTTGGAGCCCTTTGTTTTTATTCAGTGGTGGAGACGGCGGGAATCGAACCCGCGTCCGCAAGCACTCTACAGACAGTTCTACATACTTAGCACTATCATTTAATTTAACCAGTACGTCACGGACGTGCACGTTACGTACCAGCGATTCACCTTAGATTTAACGCTACTTCAAGTGACCCGTTATAGCGCGATTCCCTGTAAATGACTCCACAGCTTTTAACGGCCCGCCCCAGGGAAGAAGCGTTGTGGAGCTAACAGCAATTAAGCTGCCAGTGCGTACGAGTTATCGTTTGCAGGTATTAAATTTCTGGATGTATTTACGAGGTGACCAGCCCTCGGTATGCCCTGTTCTGCTTTGCAACCCACGTCGAAGCCAGGTCGTCCCCACAGAACTGTCATTGTACTCCATTCCCAGACGCCGCGCATCATGCGTTGCCGACCATCCGGATCAGGCGTGCGTCGACGGCACCGCGTGCATCACGCCTTGCCCTGCGCCCTGAACCATGGGCCTTCAGCGTCGAAGTTGCACTCGAAGCGGTGCCGGGGCGCAACCTTGACCCGCTCGGAATACAGGTCCTGGAACGCGTCCGGCGCCTCCATGCCCAGGTCCACCTGCAGCCGCTGCACCATGTGCGCCTGCTGCAGGCTGGCGACGCGCGCTTCTCGTGCCGTCACTTCGCGCACGCTGCGCATTTTCTCGTCTTCCTTCTCGAAGTACTTGATCAGCACGCATTCGAGCAGGTCCATCTGGTCCTTCAGCAGCAGGTCGTGCGCGGCCTCGGTGTCTTCCGCGGCCCCCGTCAGCACGCCTTCGTGCTTGAAGTCGATGCGCTGGATCAGCAGGAAGTTGTCGTTATCGGGACCGCTGTTGTCGCACGCGCGGTTGACGCCGCTGTGCCGGCCTTTCAGCAGCCGCCCGGCCGGGTCGCGCGTCTGGCCGATGTATTGAATCTTGCTCGGGAAGTCGTGCTTGGTGTCGAAATTCTGCAGCAGGTCGTGCACCGAGTAGGTCTCAATCAGCGAACCCCAGTTCAGCGTCAGGAAGCGCTCGAAGACCTGCACAGTCGGCTTCTTTAAGGTGGCGTCCTCCGGCACTTTGAGCTCGATCGACACCGAGTCGCGCTTCTGGTCGGCGCCCACCAGCAGCGGAATGCTGAGCTTGAGACCGAAAAAGCCCCAACTGGTCGATTTCGACGTGTCGAAACGCAGCTTGGGACGGCTTACCAGCATGAACATCAGCCGCTTTTCCATCGTCGCTTCCACCGCGAACTGCATGCGCCGCAAATAACGCCCCATCGGGTCGCGGAAATCGGGCACCGGCGGGAAGTCGGTCAGCAGGTCGTACCAGTAGAACTTGGACTCGGACACAGTCACATCCCAGCTCTGCGGCGTCAGGCTCTGCGCAGCTGCGTCGGCGATTAGTTCATCGCTAGTCATGTGTGTACTCCGGTTTTCAAGTTGTTCAGTCTCTTTTATCTTACGCGGTGAATTGCCGTGCGGCAATAGACATGTGACAATCTATCAGGCTGGCAGCGCGTTTGCGGCCAGCACTGATTGAACAAGTTGCAATAAAGATTGAGGCGTCGGCAATAAATGGTCGGCATTCCAGCCGGCCGGCTCGGTCGCGCCGCAATAACCCCAGGCGCAGGCGATGGTGGCCATGCCTGCCGCGCGGCCGGCCTGGATGTCGCGCAGGTCGTCGCCGACGTACCAGCATTGCTCGGGCGCGATGCCGAGGCGGCGGGCCGCCTCCAGCAGCGGGGCAGGGTGGGGCTTGGCGTGCGGCGTGGTGTCGCCCGAGATGACGCAGCCGGCGTGCGCCAGGCCGATCAGCGGCAGCAGCGGGTCGGTGAAGCGGGCCGGCTTGTTGGTGACGATGCCCCAGGCCAGGCCGGCCGCTTCCAGGCCGGACAGCAGTTCGACCACGCCATCGAACAAGGTGCTGTGCACGGCGATGGCGGCCTGGTAGTTGTCGAAGAAGCCGTTTTTGAGCTCGTCGAAGCCATCGTCCTGCGGCGACAGGCCGAAGGACGCGCCTATCATGCCGCGCGCGCCGGCCGAGGCGGTCGGGCGCAATAGTTCGTATGGCGTCGCTTCCAGTCCGCGCACGCTGCGCAGCAGGTTGACGGCGGCGGCCAGGTCGGGCGCGGTGTCGGCCAGGGTGCCGTCCAGGTCGAACAGGATGGCGCGCGGGGCGGACGTGGGGGCAGGATGGCTCATGATGTGCGGGAAGTGGGCGGCCGCGGCCGCCGTCTGTTTATGCGGGGCGGCTGGTGGCGACCATGTAGTTGACGCTGGTGTCTTCGTTCAGCGAATAGATCTTGCTGATGGGATTGTAGCCCAAGCCTTTCAGGCCGTTCACCTGCAGCCCGGCGCTGCGCACATATTGCGACAGTTCGGCCGGCGTGATGAACTTGGCGTAGTCGTGGGTGCCGCGCGGCAGCATGCGCAGCACGTATTCGGCGCCGATCACGGCGAACAGGTAGGACTTGGGATTGCGGTTCAGCGTGGAGAAGAAGACCTGGCCGCCCGGTTTCACCAGGGTGGCGGCGGCGCGCACGATGGCGGCCGGGTCGGGTACGTGCTCCAGCATTTCCATGCAGGTCACCACATCGTACAGGCCGGCTTCCTGCGCAGCCATGTCCTCGGCGGCGATCAGTTTGTAGCGCACTTGCACGCCGGTTTCCAGGCTGTGCAGGTCGGCAACCTTGAGCGCCTTTTCGGACAGGTCGATGCCGGTCACCTTGGCGCCCTTGCGGGCCATCGATTCGGCCAAAATGCCGCCGCCGCAGCCGATGTCGATCACGTTCTTGCCCGCCAGCGGGGCGCGCGCGTTGATCCACTCCAGGCGCAGCGGGTTGATTTCGTGCAGGGGACGGAATTCGGACGTGGGATCCCACCAGCGGTGGGCCAGTTCGCTAAATTTCTGGATTTCTAAAGGGTCGGCGTTCATATTGCGCATGATAGCGGGATTTTGCCTGCCGCCAAAGTCCGCACGCGAAAAAAGGGGTCAGGGTTATTTATTTTGTGGGGCAAATAAATCAAATAAATAACCCTGGCCCTTTTTACGATTTGACCCTGGCCCCTTTTTGCTTTTGCTACAGGGGCTCGGATCGCACCGCATTGCGGCGCGATCCCCCCTTTTCCGGACTGGGTATGTTTTGCTAGGGCAATTCGGTGAATTCGGCGAGGGCGGCGCCGTAGGCGTCACTGCAGCGGACGGCGTCGCGCGCGGGGGCGCCGGGCTGGCATTCGGTCTGCGTCACGGCGGCCGAGGTACTGAGCAGCCATTGCAGGCGGGCACGGCCGGCGCCGTCGGTCAGGCTGTAGGTGAAGGGGCCGGATTTGTTGTTGCCAAGCACGCCCAAGTCGCGCGGCGTGGCGCTGACTACCACCAGCATGCGGTCGGTCCCCATCGGACCCTGGGCGGTGATGCGCCACTGCGGACGCGGCAGCTTGAGCGTTTGCCCGGCCAGGATGGCGTTGTTGCGGTCGCGGTCGTTGGGGAAGAGCATGTAGTAGCTGTGGTTGTCCGAGCCGAGCAGCACGATATAGACGTGGCCGTCGTGCGAGGACGTCACCGACAGGTCGAGCGCGTCCTTGCCGATGCGCAGCACCTTCGATGCCGCGCCGATGGTCACTTTGCGGCGCGGGTCGCTTTGGGCGAGGATGTCGGCCAGGGCGGCGCCAGAGGCCGCCGGCACTGCCGGCGAGCCGCCGCTGGAGGATGCTGCGACAACGGCGGCTCCTGCTGCTGCTGCACCTGTACCTGCTCCTGCTGGTGCTGCTGCTCCTGCCGCGCTTGCTGCGGCGGCGGGTGCCGGGGGCGCGGCGCCTGCCAGCGTGGCGCCCGGCTTGCTTTGCGGGGTGTTGCCGGCAGCCATCCAGCCGGGGACGAAGCCGGCGTTGCCGCCCAGGATCATGTGCTGCACCCCGAACTGCTTGTCACCTTCGAAGCGCGCTTCCATCTGCTTTTGCGCGCAGTCGGCGATTTCGTTGACGGAGATGGCGCCGGACTGGTCCAGGTCTTTCACGTCGTGCAGCATGCAGTCGCGCCAGGCCTGGGTGGCGACGCCGCCGCCCTGCTCGTCGTCGAACGACACTTCGTCGGGCCGCGAGGAGGACACCATTACGATGTTCTGCGGCAGCGCGCCGGCGCTGGCGGCTTCGCTGCTCAGGCTGCGCGTCTTGATGTTGGCCGGCTTGGTGCACACGTCGGCCACACCGGCCGGGCTGAATTTGGGCGTCAGCTTGCGACGCCCGGCCAGGCTGCGCGTGACGGCCAGCGGCTTGCCCAGGATGCCGCCGGAGTGGCAGGCGTCGTAGAACACGAACATCTTGTCGGCTTTGTCGGAGATTGGTTTCAGCAGGCTGGCGATGCGGCCGTTGGTGAGCGGCACGCTGTCGGCGGGCAGCAGCGCTTCGACGCAGCCTTGCTCGCTGGCGGCGGTGTTGAAGTAGCGGCTGCCGTGCCCGGAGAAGTAGAAGAACACGCGGTCGCCGGGCTGGGTGCGCTTGTTCAGTTCGGCGATTTCCTGTTCGATGCGGGCGGCCGTGGCGTCGCGGTTGCGCAGCACGCGGATGTTTTGCGCCGGCACTTGCATGGCGCTGGCCATCTGGCTGGCGGAGTCGACGTCGTAGTCTGTGCCCAGCAGCGGGGGCACGGCGGGGCTGATGTAGTCGCCGATGGCGATGATCAGTGCATGGCGCCCGGCGCGCGGCTGCGAGGGGGCGGAACTGGCGACGGGCACGGCAGCGGTTGGGGCGGCGGCGAGGGCAGGCGGCGGCGCCGTGGCTAAGCCGGCCAGCATCGCCAGCGCAAGCACGATGGCCAGCGCGACCGGCTCGGCAGGGGGCCATGGACTGGCTGCCGCTCCTTCGAGGTCCGTCCACCAGGTCAAGGCTGCCGGCTGGGACCGCGCCGTCAGGCCGGCTAAAGGCGCGTGTGCGGCCGATGCCAGCGCGTGCGCGGCGCGCTTAGCCTGGATGGTGCATGCGGCCACGTCATTGCTCCAGGCTGACGATGCGCACGCGGCGGTTTTCGGCGGCGGCCGGGTCGGCCGCATTCAGCAGTTCGCTTGCGCCTTTGCCTTCGGTGACCAGCCGGCTGGGCGAGACGTTGTTGGCGATGAGCACCTTGCGCACCTGCTCGGCGCGCTGCTCGGACAGCTTGACGTTGTATGCCGCCGTGCCGGTGCCGTCGGTGTGGCCTTCGAGCCGGAAGCGCAGTTTGGACAATTCGGGCGACTGCATGGCGCTGGCCAGGCTGGACAGCGTTCGCATGCTGCCGGCCTGCACCTTGTCGGAGTTGTATTCGAACTGGATGGCCAGGCTGATCGATGCTTGCGACGCCGGCCGCGTTTGGCTCGGCATGGAGCCTGCCATCGCTCCGGCCGACACGGCCGCACCCGCACCCGCACCCGCACCCGCACCCGCACCCGCACCACCGCCACCGCCACCGCCACCGCCACCGCCACCGCCACCGCCAACACCCACACGGCCCGCACCGCCGCCGCCCGCACCGCCGCCGCCCGATTCGCCCCCGGCCGGCACTGCTTCGACCGTCAGGTTGCGCATCTTCCGCTTGGGCGGTGCCGCCGGTTCCGCCACGGCGGCCGCTTCGGCCGGCCGCGGCTTGAGCGCGTCGATGATCTGCTGGGCCGACGGTTCGGCCGCCGGAACGGTCGGCGCGCTCTGCGCCAGCACGGCGCCGCCGTGCAGCAGCACAAGCGACAACAACACGGACACTTTCATGACGCCACCTCTTGGCCTTGCTACTTGACGGGATTGACCAGATATTCCCCGCCGTTGACATGGCCCGACGAGACGATGGCGCCATAGGCCGGCACCTGCTCGGCGCTCTTGCGCACCTGCTCGCGGACCTTCTCCAGCACCACCTTGGCGGGTTGTTCGCTGTCCTTCTCCAGCTCGGCGAGCAGGAAGTAGGTGAACGGCGAGTGGCCTTCGAAGGCGCTGTCGGCCACCACTTCCTCGCCGCCGGACGACATGGCCACCACCGAGCGCCGGTTCAGGATGGCGTTGCGGCTCAGCGTGCTGCCGCTCGCCGCGCCAGTCTCGCGCGTCAGCGCGCCGGAGAAGCAGCTGTCGGACACCAGCAGCACCTGCCGCGCCGGAATGTTGGCCAGGAAGCGCGCGATGTCGATGTTGGACAGCCAGCCGCGCGGATTGTCGATGCGGCCGTCGGCCGGGATCCAGTAGCCGACCGAGGAACCGGGGTGGATGTGGCCATGGCCGGCGTAGAACACCAGCACACTGTCGGCCCCGTCGGCATCCTTGATCAGCTTGTTCATGCCGGTCACCATCTCGGCGCGCGAGGCGTTGTTCAGGCTGAGCACCTCGTAGCCTTGCTTCTTCAGCGCGTAGCCCACGGCCTCGGCGTCGGCGCCCGCGCCTTCCAGGCTGGTCAGCGGCGAACCGTACAGCTGGTTGCCGATCACCAGCGCCATCTTGCGCTTGATGACGGCGGCCGGCGCGGCCTGGCCCTCGGTGTCGATGCGCGCTTGCACCGGCGTGCGCGGCCGGGCGATGCACTCGCCCTCGTTGTCGCTGCCGCAGTCCTTCAGGCTGGCGATGTTGGGGTTGTTGGTGATCAACTGGTTGGCCGGCTCGAACAGGGCCTTGCGCTGCGCGCTGACCACGCCGCCGACCGTGGCCACCGGTTTCTCGGGCTCGACCTTGGCCGGCGCGGCGGCTTGCACCACCACCACCGTGTCCAGCGATTTGGTGGCCACGGGAGGTTCCACCGGTTTCTCCGGCTCCGGCGGTATTACCGGCGGCAACGACACCACCAGCGTGCCGTTCTCGTTGCGCACGATGTAGTTGGCGGCCACGCCGCCGGTGGAGACGATGGGGTGGCTGCCGACGGTGGCGTCGGCGCCGGTCTTGGTGCTGAGCGAGACGCCGGTGACCAGCTCGCGCGTGTCGGCGTACACCAGGCCCAGCACGCTGTAGGTCAGCGCCGGGTCGGGATCGGCCAGCAGCTTGCTCTTGTCGTCGGCGCGCACGGTCAGGGTGGCTTTGTCGACCGTCAGCGTGGCCGGGCTGCCGTAGCCGGTGATGTTGTAGTTGGCCGCCGTGCCGCCGGACAGGGTGATGGGATAGGTGCCGGGCTTGGCGGCCGCGCCGGTGGTGGTGTTGAAGTTGACGCCGGATACCACGGAGGCGCTGTCGCCGTAGAACAGGCCGGTGGCGGCTAAGGTCAGCGACGGGTTCACGCCGTACACGGTGCTGGCGTTGCTGGGGCTCAGCGCGAGGCTGGCCTTGCTGACGGTCAGCGTGCCGCCGGTGGCGCTGAGGATGTTGTAGTTGTCCGCAGTGGCGCCGGTGACCGTCATGGCGATGGCGTGCGTGCCGGCCGTGGCCGCCGCGCCGGTGGGGGCGCTGATGGTTGCGCCCTTGACCACGGAGATCGTGTCGTTGTACTTCAGGCCGCTGGCCGTGAAGCGCAGCGTGGGGTCGGCCGCGCCGTAGACCTTGCTGGCGTTGACGGCGGCCAGGGTCAGGTCGGCCTTGGTGACGGTCAGCGCGCCGTTGACGAAGGTGATGTCGTATTTGCTCGAGATCAGGCCGCCGGGGATGATGGTGTAGACGCCGATATTGGTGGCGGTCTGCCAGGTGCCGGTATAGCTGAGCGTGCCGCCCAGCGAGGACAGGCTGTCGCCGTCGGTCAGGCCGGTCGGGGTGACCGACAGTTCCAGCGCGGTGACGCGGCTGCCGTAGTTGCGCGTCAGGCTGCTGGCGGCGATGGTCAGCGCGATGGCCTGCGGCGAGATCGCGCGCAGCACGGGGCCGGCGCTGCTCATGCGCCAGACGCTGGCCAGGTCCCAGCCGACATAGGTGGCGCTGCTGCGCATCTCGGCGGTGGTCTTGCCGCTGCCGCTGCTGCTGCCGGCCTGGCCGGACGTCTGCGTATCCCAATAGCTGCTGGTGACCAGGCTGATGTCCCCGCTGCCGACCAGGCCGCCGGCCAGCACGGTGCCGGTCACGCTGCCGGTGGCGTAGCTGTTGCTGATGATGCCTTCATTCAGGCCCACAAGGCCGCCCGCGACCGGTCCGCTCACCTTGGCTTCGCTGCCGCTGTTGCTGACCACGCCCTGGTTGGTGCCCACCAGCCCGCCCGCCTCGCTGCTGCCGGTGATGGTGTTGTTGCCCGACAGGCTGTTGGTCACGGTGCCCGCGTTCAGGCCCGCCACGCCGCCCGCGTGGGGCGCGCTGATGGTGGAGTTCTGCAGGTTGACGTTGCGGATCAGGCCGTTGTTGATGCCGACCAGGCCGCCATGCGAGGGGGCGTTTACCACCATGCCGGCGATGCTGCGGCCGGCGCCGTCGAACTCGCCCTGCAGCACGGGGATGAAGTAGCCGGCCGAGGCACTCAGGTCGATATTGCCGGCCAGCCTTACCTTCAGGCCTGCGCTCTTGTCGCCGGCGAAGCCGAGCAGGTCGCGCATGCCTTGCGCGTCGCTGATCATGTAGTAGCCGCTGGCGCTGTCGAGCGGCAGGCTGGAACCGTAGTCGGCGATGTTGAGCTTGCGGATCTTCAGCCAGTCGGCGAACTGGGCGGCGTACAGCGCGCCCTGGTCCAGCTCCTGCTTGCCGTTGATGTTGGCCGAGTCCAGGTTGTAGTAGCTGTTGTGCAGCACCAGCGAATTGTTCGGCCCCCAGCTGCCGAGCAGGGCGCCATGCGCCTGGCCGGCGCCGGACCCGATGCCGGTGCCGCTGGCATAGCTATCGCTGATCAGTTCGCTCGTCACGCTGCCCGCGTCGCCCAGCAGGCCGCCCACGTTGGACGTGCCTTTCACGCCGCCGCCCGTCGTGTAGCTGCTGCGGATTGAAGCGCCGGCGCTGGAGGCCACCGAGCCGGCGATGCCCCCTACGCCGTTGCGCCCGGTGATGCTGGGGTCGATGAGGCCGAGGTCGCGCACCGATCCCGTCATCACGCCCACCAGGCCGATGTTGTCGGTGGTCGGGCGGTTGATGGCGAGCTTGCTGATGGTGTGGCCGAAGCCGGCGAGCAGTCCGCTGAACGGCACAGCGTTGTCGCCCACCGGCAGCCAGCCCTGGCCGTTGTCGAGCGCGGCGGTGGCGGTGGCGTCGATGTCGCTGGTGAGCGCGAAGGCGCGCCCCGGCTGGGTGCGCAGGATGGTGTTCAGCGCGGCCGTGCTGAAGGCGTTCATCACCACGTAGCTGGTGCCGTTGATGCCGACCGTGGGCGTGCTGCCCGACAAGGTGATCTTGTTGGCGCCGAGCACATAGTCGGTGCTGTAGTCCATCAGCAAGCCGGCCGTGTTTCCGGTGGCGGTGAGGTTGGCCAGCGCCGCCAAGTTCGGCTTGCTCGGGTCGGTCACGGGGCCGGACGCGAACACGATGCCGCTGGCCGCCTTCAGCGCCAGCGTGGTGTTGGCGCTCCAGCTGACCGGGTTGTTGACATAGATGTTGCCGGTGCCGGCGCGCACGCCGGCGGCACTGTCGATGGACACGTTGCTGCTGTCCAGGTTGGCCGACAGGGTGGCGCCGCTGATGTCGTCGCCGGCCGCCGTGCCGATGGTGAAGTCTTGCGGGTCGATCAGCCAGGTGCCGGCCTTGCCGGCGCCCGACAGGGTGTTGACGCGCGCGCCGCCGGCCACCGTCACCTTGGCGGCCGAGGTCTCGACCGCGCCGCCGTTGCCGTTGCCGCCGGCGCCCGCGTTGATGCTGCCGCTGAATGCCACGCTGCCGTGCTGCAGGTCGCCGAACACGTCGACCTTGCCGCCGTCGCCGCCGGTGGAGGAGGCGTCGATGGCGCCGCCGGCCTGCACCTGGCCGCCGGTCAGCGACACGGTGCCGCCGTTGTGCGCCACGCCGCTGGCGCGGATGATGCCGCTGTTGGCCACCAGGCCGCCGGCGGTGCCGGCCGCCGTGCTGGCGGCCAGCGCGATGCGCCCGCTTTCGCTGTCAAGCAGGCCGCTGTTGTCGACCAGGGCCTGCGCCGCCGCGCCCGTCACCTGCGCCTGGATCAGGCCGTCGGCGGTGATGTTCAGCCGCACCGCGTCGCCGGCCGCCAGCGAGATGGCGCCGCGCGGCGCGCTGATGCTGCCGCTGTTGCTCACCGTCAGGCCGGTCAGGGCTACGCTGCCGCCGTCGGCGGTGCGGATTTCACCCTGGTTGAGCACGCTGCCGCTGTTGTGGATCTCCGCCGCGCCGGCCAGCCAGGATGCATTGCTGGCCGTCCCCGCCGCCACGCCCAGGCTGCCCACGTCGACCCGCGCCGTGGGGCTGAAGGTGACGCCGCTGGCATTGAGCAGGAAGACGCGGCCGTTGCCGCTCAGGCGGCCGGCGATCTCGCTGCTGCCGTTCAGCACACGGTTGAGCACGCTGGCGCCGGCGTTCGGCTGGATGTACTGCACGCTGGCGTCGCGGCCGATGTTGTAGCTCTGCCAGTCGATGATGGCTTGCTGGCTGCTCTGCCGCACCTGCATGGCGGCCGCGTTCTGGCTGATGGCGGCCTGGCCGGCGGCGACGCTGCCGCCGGTGGGCAGGGCGCCCGGCGCGGGCTGCGCAGCGGCGCGCTCCATGGCGGCGAAGGCCAGCAGGCAGCACAGGGCGAGAGGTTTGAGAGGGAATTGCGTCATCGACATGATATGCACCCCAAAACGGCAAGTTGACTAGAGAGAGGCCGGAGCCCGCCAGCCTTCAGAATCGGTAACTGGCGAACGCCCACACGCGGAAGCGCGAGGAGCGGCCGTCGCTGTCGTGGCCGGTCAGCGGGTCCGCCACCGGGTTGTGGCCCAGTTTGCGCGCCGCGATCAGCGACAGTTCGATGCGGCTGGCCGGCACCCACACCACGCCCAGGCCGAGGCCCTTGAGCATGAAGTCGTTGTCGCCCAGGTAGCCCGCCCACGGATTCTTGCGCACCTTGATCCAGCCCATGTCGTAGAAGGCGAAGCCGCGCACGCCCTGGCCGAACTGGCGGTGGTATTCAATCTGCGCCACCAGGCTCTGGTCGCCCGCCGACTCGCCGCTGGGGTAGGCGCGCACCGCGCCCAGGCCGCCCAGCAGGAAGGTTTCCGACGAGTCCAGGTTCTTGCTGGCCAGCTGGCCCGACAGGTTGGCCACCAGGCTGCTGGCCTTGTCCAGCGGCTGGCTGCGCGTGTAGCCGAAGCCGAGCTTGCCGAAGCCGCCGCGCAGGTCCGGGCCCAGGTGGTCGGTGACGGCGTCCAGCGCCGCGCCGTCCAGCTTGACGTCGCCGGCCGTGATGGTCAGCCAGCCGTAGTTGAAGGCCTCGCCGCTGGCCCAGTCGGCCCGCATGCCCACGTTCAGCTCGGTCACCGTGTGCTCGCTGGTGAGCGAACCGAGCTGGTGGTTGGTCAGCTTGCGGCGCAGCAGTTCGCCGCTGCCGTACAGGTTGTAGGTGCGCGAGCGCTGCAGCGCGCGCTGCAGGTCCAGCCCGAACATGGTGGTGCGGCCGTGCGCGTCCAGCGGCGCGAAGGCCCCGCCCAGCTCGTAGCGCGACGCCTGCGCCGTGGCGCCGAGGCGGTAGTCGCCGGGCAGCGGATACTGGTAGTGCACGCGCAGGCTGCGCTGCTTGTCGGTCAGCAGCTGGCCGGTCAGTTGCAGCTGGTCGGCGTGGCCGCTCACGTTGGCCACCTTCAGGTTCAGCGTGTCCTTCCACTGGCTGGTGTAGCGGTTGCCGGTGTTGTCGACGCTGAAGCTGCCGCTGATCTTGCCCTCCGCATCGAGTTCGAACTGGATGTCGTAGCGGCCCAGCGTGGCGGCCGGCAGCAGCACCGCGCGCACCGGCGTGCCGACATAGTCGGACATGCGGTACACGGCTTCCTCCAGCTTGCCCCGGTTGATGGCCGCGCCGGGCGGCAGCAGCATGCGCGCCGAGGCCAGCGCGCCGGACGGCACCGCCATCTGGCCGGGCGCGCTCGACAGCTTGAGCTGCTCCACCGTGCCCTGCAGGATGCGGATCTCGACCACGCCGTCCTGCACGTCCTGCAGCGGGACCCAGGCTTTCGCCACCACCAGGCCCAGCTCGGTCTGCAGGTGGCGTTCCACCTTGTCGGCCACCTTGTGCAGTTCGCTCAGCGCCATCACGCGGCCGCCTTCGCCGGCAACCAGGCTTTGCAGCGTGGCTGGCGCAATGCCGTCCAGGTCGCCGCTGAAGCGGAAACTGTTCACCTGCAAACTGCCCTCGGTCAGCGCCGCCTTGCCCGCTTGCGCGGCGGGCGGGACGACGACTTTCGGCGCTGGCTGTGGTGGAGGGGGAGCGGGACGGTTACGGTCCTCAAGCCGGCCCGCGTCTGGCACGGTTTGGGCCAAGGTGGTGAGACAATGTACGGCGGCGATGCCACCGATCAGCCAAGCGCGATTCATCATGCTTAACCCCAGTTCTTGTCGTCTGACGGTTTACTTCTGGAAATAATAGTCCTGCAATTGCCGATGTCGAGTCAACAAGTATCGCCCTGCATTTCAAATTTACAACGGTGCGGTTTTTGGGGCGCGCGGCGGGCAAAAAAAAAGCCGCCCGGCGTGAACCGGGCGGCTTGTCATGGTGCTGCTATGACTTACTTGGTGCTGCGGGTACCGACCACTTCGATTTCCACACGGCGGTTTTTAGCGCGGCCGGCTGCGGACTTGTTGTCGTCCACAGGCTGCTTCTCGCCTTTGCCTTCGGTGTAGACGCGGTTTGCTTCCACGCCCTTCGATACCAGATAGGCTTTCACGGCTTCGGAACGTTTTACCGACAGCTTCTGGTTGTATTCGTCGGTGCCGACGGAGTCGGTGTGACCCACGGCGATGATGACTTCCAGGTTGATCGCGCCCAGTTTCGAGCTCAGATCGTCCAGTTTGGCTTTGCCTTCAGGCTTCAGCACGGCTTTGTCGAAATCGAAGAATGCATCGGCTGCGAAGCTGACTTTTTCCGAGGTCGGTGCCGGTGCCGGCTTGACTGGCGCTGGTGCAGGGGCCGGAGCCGGTGCAGGAGCGGCAGGCGGCGGAGGCGGCGCCACGCATTTGCCATTTTCCAGCTTCTCTGGTTCTACGCAGAGTGGCAGGTCGCAGCCTGGCACGGCGTCAGCCGGGGTCCAGTAGCCGGTGCGCCAGCACAGGCCGAACGGATCGCGGGCGATGACGCCACGTGCATCTTGCACGTAGGCGCTTTTCGGCGTTGCGGCCTTGATGTCCTGGGTCACTGGAGCGAAAGGCGGGGTGGTTGGCTGCTGGGCCACGGCGGAACCAGCAATCACTGCCGACGCAGCAAAGATCGATGCAACATATTTATTCATATTTTTTCTTCCTTTCGGGGTGATATCCGCAGAAAAACTGCGCGACGATGATACGTGGGGCGCATCCTAACATATGCACCAAAGTCGCGACGGTTCCCGATTGCGAAACAAGCAATTAACTTCTCGTCCATTTTGCCATAGACGGCAAAATAAAATACGACTGGTACAAACTGAATCCGCGCCGCATTCAACCAAAATGTTGTTTCGGCGCAACGTTGGCCGGAATAATAACATGGAAATATGTCCGGTCTGTTACAGCGCATGGCGAGTTCTGCGCGGATGTGCACCGATGCGGCCGGCACGCGGCGGCGCCGAAGGTGTGCGGGGAGGGCCCCGGCCTGGCCGGAATTGCGCAGCAGCCAGGGCGCGCATGCTAAAATCGTACGCTTGTCTGCGGACAGCGGGTAATTCACACGGTAGCGTGCGTAACAGATAAGTCAACCTCAGTAAAGAACAGACGACCCACCAATGGATCAATTCGCAAAAGAAACAATCCCAATTTCCCTCGAAGAAGAGATGCGCAAGAGCTACCTCGATTACGCCATGAGCGTGATCGTGGGCCGAGCCTTGCCGGATGCGCGCGACGGCCTGAAGCCGGTGCACCGCCGGGTCCTGTTCGGTATGCACGAACTGAACAACGTCTGGAACCGTCCCTACGTCAAGTGCGCGCGCGTGGTCGGTGAAGTCATGGGTAAATACCACCCGCACGGCGACGCCTCGATCTACGACACGCTGGTGCGCATGGCGCAGGACTTCTCGCTGCGCTACATGCTGGTCGACGGCCAGGGCAACTTCGGCTCGGTCGACGGCGACAACGCCGCGGCCATGCGTTACACCGAGTGCCGCCTGGACAAGATCGCCGGCGAAATGCTGGCCGACATCGACAAGGACACGGTCGACTTCGCACCGAACTACGACGGCAAGGAAAAAGAGCCGACGGTGCTGCCGACCCGCATCCCCAACCTGCTGATCAACGGTTCGTCCGGCATCGCGGTGGGCATGGCGACCAATATTCCGCCGCACAACCTGACCGAAGTGATCAACGGCGCGCTGCACGTGCTGCGCAACCCGGACTGCACCATCGACGAGCTGATCGAGCTGATCCCGGCGCCGGACTTCCCGACCGCCGGCATCATCTACGGCGTGTCCGGCGTGCGCGACGGCTACCGCACCGGCCGCGGCCGCGTGGTGATGCGCGCCAAGACCCACTACGAAGAGTACGGCAAGGACGGCGGCCGCACGGCCATCATCGTCGACGAGCTGCCCTACCAGGTCAACAAGAAGTCCTTGCTTGAACGCATCGCCGAAAACGTGCGCGACAAGAAGCTGGAAGGCATTTCCGACATCCGCGACGAGTCCGACAAGTCGGGCATGCGCGTGGTCATCGAGCTCAAGCGTGGCGAAGTGCCGGAAGTGGTGCTGAACAATCTGTACAAGCAGACCCAGCTGCAAGACACCTTCGGCATGAATATGGTGGCGCTGGTCGACGGCCAGCCCAAGCTGCTGAACCTGAAGGAAATGCTGGCGTGCTTCCTGTCGCACCGCCGCGAAGTGGTCACGCGCCGCACCGTGTTCGAACTGCGCAAGGCGCGCGAACGCGGCCACGTGCTGGAAGGCCTGGCCGTTGCGCTGGCCAACATCGACGACTTCATCGCCATCATCAAGGCGGCGCCGACGCCGCCGGTGGCCAAGTCCGAACTGATGGCGCGCGGCTGGGATTCGTCCATCGTGCGCGAAATGCTGGCCCGCACCGGCGAAGAAGGCCAGGCCGGCATCGAAGCCTTCCGTCCGGAGAACCTGCCGCGCCACTACGGCCTGCAGGCGGACGGCCTGTACAAGCTGTCCGACGACCAGGCGCAGGAAATCCTGCAGATGCGCCTGCAGCGCCTGACCGGCCTGGAGCAGGACAAGATCGTCAACGAGTACAAGGAAGTGATGGCCCTGATCGCCGACCTGCTGGACATCCTGTCCAAGCCGTCGCGCGTGACCACCATCATCACCGACGAGATGACCGCCGCCCAGCTGGAATACGGCAGCAAGGACGCGCGCCGCTCGAGCATCGAGCACAACGCGACCGACCTGGGCACGGAAGACCTGATCACGCCGCAGGACATGGTGGTGACCCTGTCGCACCTGGGCTACATGAAGTCGCAGCCGATCTCCGAATACCGCGCGCAGAAGCGCGGCGGGCGCGGCAAGCAGGCCATGGCGACCAAGGACGAGGACTGGATCGACCAGCTGTTCATCGCCAACACGCACGACTACATCCTGTGCTTCTCCAACCGCGGCCGCATGTACTGGCTGAAGGTGTGGGAAGTGCCGCAAGGCTCGCGCAACTCGCGCGGCAAGCCTATCGTGAACATGTTCCCGCTGCAGGACGACGAGAAGATCACCGTGGTGCTGCCGCTGTCGGGCGAAAACCGCACCTTCCCGGAAGACCACTACGTCTTCATGTCGACCAGCCTGGGCACCGTGAAGAAGACCCCGCTGAAGGACTTCAGCAACCCGCGCAAGGCCGGCATCATCGCCGTGGACCTGGACGAGGGCGATTTCCTGATCGGCGCCGCGCTGACCGACGGCGAGCACGATGTGATGCTGTTCTCCGACTCCGGCAAGGCGGTGCGCTTCGACGAGAACGACGTGCGTCCGATGGGCCGTACCGCGCGCGGCGTGCGCGGCATGAACCTGGAAGAAGGCCAGAACGTGATCGCCCTGCTGGTGGCCGAGAACGAGCAGCAGTCCGTGCTGACGGCCACCGAGAACGGCTACGGCAAACGTACCCCGATCACCGAGTACACCCGCCACGGCCGCGGCACCAAGGGCATGATCGCGATCCAGACCTCCGAACGTAACGGCAAGGTGGTCGCCGCGACCCTGGTCGAGCCGACCGACGAGATCATGCTGATCACGACCGGCGGCGTGTTGATCCGCACCCGCGTCGCGGAGATCCGCGAAATGGGCCGCGCGACCCAGGGCGTGACCCTGATCGCGGTGGAAGACGGCACCAAGCTGTCCGGCCTGCAGCGCATCGTGGAGACCGACATCGACGAGGTGGAGCTGGAGCCGAGCGGCGGCAACGTCGCCGGCGACGCGGGCGAAGCCCCGGACGCACCGGACGCACCGGAGACCGCGCCCGAGTAAGTACCCTGTCATTCCCGTGGGGGCGCCGAGCCTGTCACGGGAATGGCCCATGGTCGGTATCCAGCGGGGTCAGTGTCGTGTGCGCGGAATAATGCGACAATGGCACTGACCCCGTTTTTACATTTCAAAAGGATTAAGTCGTGACGAACATCTACAATTTCTCAGCCGGTCCCGCCGTGCTGCCGAAAGAAGTGCTGGCCCAGGCAGCGGCTGAAATGCTGGATTGGAACGGCAGTGGAATGTCCGTCATGGAGATGAGCCATCGCGGTCCGGAATTCATCTCGATCTACCGCGCCGCCGAGCGCGACCTGCGCGAGCTGCTGGCCGTGCCGGACAACTACAAGATCCTGTTCATGCAGGGTGGCGGCTTGTCGCAGAACGCGGTGATCCCGATGAACCTCATCGCCGGCGCCGGCGACACCATCGATTTCGTGCAGACCGGCTCCTGGTCCAGCAAGTCGATCAAGGAAGCGGCGCGCTACGCCAAGGTGAACGTGGCCGCCAGCGCCAAGGACAACAGCTACACCTTCGTGCCGCCGCAGTCCGAGTGGAAGCTCACGCCCGGCGCGGCCTATCTGCACCTGTGCACCAACGAGACCATCGACGGCGTCGAGATCGACTTCGTGCCGACGGTCCAGGGCGCGGATGGAAAAACCCCCACCCTGGTGGCCGACATGTCCTCGCACATCCTGTCCCGTCCTGTCGACGTGGCCAAATACGGCCTGATATTCGGCGGCGCGCAGAAGAACATCGGCCCGGCCGGCGTCACCGTGGTGATCGTGCGCGAAGACCTGCTGGGCAAGGCGGTGCCGTTTTGCCCGTCCGCGTTCGACTTCAAGAACGTGGCCGACAACGAATCGATGTACAACACGCCGCCCACCTACGGCATCTACATCGCCGGCCTGGTGTTCCAGTGGCTCAAGCGCCAGGGCGGCGTGGCCGAGATGGAACGCCGCAACATAGAAAAAGCAGCGCTGCTGTACGCGGCGCTCGATGCGGACGACTTCTACCAGAATCGCGTCCTGCCGCAATACCGTTCGCGCATGAACGTACCGTTCTATTTGCGCGACGAGAGCAAGAATGAAGCATTCCTGGCCGGCGCCAAAGCGCGCGGCCTGCTGCAACTGAAGGGCCACAAGTCCGTCGGCGGTATGCGTGCATCGATCTACAACGCGATGCCGATCGAGGGCGTGCAAGCCCTGGTCGACTACCTGAACGAATTTGCGGGCCGCTGATGTCATTCCCGCGCAAGCGGGAATCCATACTCAGCATGGGTTCCCGCCTGCGCGGGAACGACACCGGGCGGCTTCGAGGACATAGACGAATACAGTTGACGGACATGACAGATAAACTGAAACCCCTGCGCGAGCAGATCGACGCGATTGACGCGCAGATCCTCTCCTTGTTGAACCAGCGCGCCAAAGTGGCGCAGGAAGTCGGCCACGTGAAGGCCGAGACCAACGCGCCGGTGTTCCGCCCCGAACGCGAGGCCCAGGTGCTGCGCGGCGTGGCCGACCGCAACCCCGGCCCCATGGTCGCCACCGACGTGCAGACCATCTTCCGCGAAATCATGTCGGCTTGCCGCGCGCTGGAAAAGCGCGTCACCGTGGCCTATCTCGGCCCGGTCGGCACCTTCAGCGAACAGGCCGTGTACCAGCAGTTCGGCAGCGCCGTCGAAGGCCTGCCTTGCGCCTCGATCGACGAAGTGTTCCGCGCCACCGAGGCCGGCACCGCCGATTTCGGCGTGGTGCCGGTCGAGAACTCGTCCGAGGGCGCCATCAACCGCACCCTGGACCTGATGCTGGCCACCACCACCCTGATCAGCGGCGAAGTGGCCATCGCGGTGCACCACAGCCTGATGAGCAAGACCGGCTCCATGGACGGCGTGCAGGTGATCTGCGCGCACTCGCAGGCGCTGGCGCAGTGCCAGGTGTGGCTGAACCAGAACTACCCGAACATCGAACGCCGCGCGGTCGCCTCCAACGCGGAAGCGGCGCGCATGGCCGGCGACGACGCCAGTGTGGCGGCCATCGCCAGTGAAATGGCGGGCACGCAGTACAAGCTGGGCGTGGTCAAGGGCCATATCCAGGACGATCCGCACAACCGCACCCGCTTCGCCGTCATCGGCCACCTGCAAACGCTGCCATCGGGCCGCGACCACACATCGCTGGTGCTGGCAGTGCCGAACAAGGCCGGCGCGGTGTACCAGCTGCTTGCGCCGCTGGCCAGGCACGGCGTGTCGATGACGCGCTTCGAATCGCGCCCGGCCCGCATCGGCACCTGGGAATACTATTTCTACGTCGACGTGGACGGCCATGTGAACGACGCCGCCGTCGCCCAGGCCCTGGCCGAATTGAAAGACCAGGCCGCGTTCTTCAAGGTGCTGGGTTCCTACCCGGTCAGCCTGACTTAACCAGTTGAGAATTTTTTATGCCTAAGAATTTCGGTCCTGAATACGTCCGCGCCATCGCTCCTTACCAGGCTGGCAAGCCCATCTCCGAAGTGGCGCGCGAGTTCGGCCTCGACGAGGACGCCATCGTCAAGCTGGCGTCCAATGAAAACCCGTTCGGCGTGCCGGAGTCGGCCAAGGCCGCGATGGCCGCCGCCGCTGCGGACCTGGGACGCTACCCGGACGCCAACGGCTTCGAACTGAAGGCGGCGCTGGCCGAACGCTACGACGTGCCGGCCGACTGGATCACGCTGGGCAACGGCAGCAACGACATCCTGGAAATCGCCGCCCACGCTTTCGTCGAGCGCGGCCAGGCCATCGTCTACGCGCAGTACTCGTTCGCGGTGTACGCGCTGGCCACGCAGGGCGTCGGTGCGCGCGCCATCGTGGTGCCCGCCAGGGATTACGGCCACGACCTGGACGCCATGGCCGCCGCCATCGACGCCGATACCCGCCTGGTCTTCATCGCCAACCCGAACAACCCGACCGGCACCTTCATCGGCGCCGCCGACATCGAAGCTTTCCTGAAGAAGGTCCCGGCCAACGTGGTGGTGGTGCTGGACGAGGCCTACAACGAATTCCTGTCGCCGGAAAACCAGTACGAGTCCGCCGCCTGGGTGAAGCAGTATCCTAACCTGCTGGTGTCGCGCACCTTCTCGAAGGCGTACGGCCTGGCAGGACTGCGCGTCGGCTTCGCCATCGCCCAGCCGGCGCTGACGGATTTGATGAACCGCATCCGCCAGCCGTTCAATGTGAATTCGCTGGCGCAAGCCGCCGCCGTCGCCGCGCTGAACGACAAGGAATTCCTGGAGCGCGGCGCGCGCAACAACGCCGCCGGCTACGAGCAGTTCGTCGAAGCGTTCCAGCAGATGGGGCTGGAGTACGTGCCCTCGTTCGGCAATTTCGTGCTGGTCAAGGTCGGCAAGGACCTGGCGGCCGGCGCGCGCGTCAACCTGGCGCTGCTGAAGCAGGGCGTGATCGTACGCCCGGTCGGCAACTACGGCTTGCCCGAGTGGCTGCGCATTTCCATCGGCCTGCCGCAGGAAAACGCCATCCTGATCTCCGCGCTGCAAAAGGCGCTGGCGGCGGAATGATGAACCGCCGCACCTTGTCGTTCCGCATCGGCGGACCGCCGCGAACGCGGGAATTCATACGGCGCGGGCGTGCATGCGCAGCATGGGCCCCCGCTTGCGCGAGGGCGACAGCATTGCTCCCCTTCCACACGGGAGCGACAGATGATGCTGAATAAAGTAGTCGTATTCGGCATCGGCCTGATCGGCGGCTCGTTTGCGCGGGCGCTGAAGCAGGCCGGCGCCGTGCGCAGCATCGTCGGCATGGACCGCTCCCAAGTGGCGCTGCAGCGGGCGCTGGAACTGGGCATCATCGACGAGATCGGCGGCGATATCGCCAGCGCCGTGCAGGGCGCCGACCTGGTGCTGCTGGCCGCCCCCGTGGCGCAGACCGGCGCCATCCTGGCGGCCCTGCTGCCGCACCTGGATCCGCACACCGTGCTCACCGACGCCGGCAGCACCAAGGCCGACGTGACGGTCGCCGCGCGCGCCGCGCTGGGCTCGAAGTCGGGGCGCTTCGTGCCCGGCCACCCCATCGCCGGCCGCGAAACCAACGGCCCCGACGCGGCCATCCCGAATCTGTATCAAGGCAAGAAAGTAGTGCTCACGCCGCTGGCCGAAAACGCCGACGCGGACGTGGAGCTGGTGGCCGCCGCCTGGCGTGCCTGCGGCGCTGTGATCCATCGCCTCTCGCCGGAAGAACACGACAAAGTGTTCGCCGCCGTCAGCCATTTGCCCCATTTGCTGGCTTACGCACTGGTGGACGACATCGCCCACAAGCCGCACGCCGATCTGCTGTTCCAGTACGCCGCCAGCGGCTTCCGCGATTTCACCCGCATCGCCGGCTCGTCGCCGGAAATGTGGCGCGACATCAGCCTGGCCAACCAGGCCGCGCTGCTGACGGAACTGGATGCTTATCTGGCACAATTGACCACGCTGCGCGCGCAACTGGCCGCCGGCGACGGCGCCGCCCTCGAGGCGGTATACGGCAACGCCCGGCACGCGCGCGAGCGCTGGATCGCGACTATCGAGGCGGCCGAGACGCCGCCCGCACAAGACAAAGCTGAGTAAGCAAAAAGGACATGGCATGACGCAGCAAAAATACCCGGAACATATCGACCTCAAGCCGGTCATGCACGTTGAAGGCGTGGTGCGGCTGCCGGGTTCGAAATCGATCTCCAACCGCATCCTGCTGCTGGCCGCGCTGGCCGAAGGCGAGACCACCATCGTCGACCTGCTGGCATCGGACGACACGCTGGTGATGCTGAACGCGCTGCACGAACTGGGCATCCACTGGACCCAGGACGAGCAGACCGCGCCCGCCACGCTGCACCAGGTGCACCATGTGACCGGCGGCGGCGGGCAGTTCCCCAACCACAAGGCCGACCTCTTCATGGGCAACGCCGGCACCGCCATCCGTCCGCTGACGGCGGCGCTGGCCGTGATCGGCGGCGACTACACGCTGCACGGCGTGAGCCGCATGCACGAGCGCCCGATCGGCGACCTGGTCGACGCGCTCAACGCCGTCGGCGCGCAGATCGAATACACGGGCAACGCCGGCTTCCCGCCGCTGCACATCCGCAAAGGCCACCTGACGGCCCAGCGCATGTCGGTGCGCGGCGACGTGTCCAGCCAGTTCCTGACCGCGCTGCTGATGGTGGCGCCGCTGATGGCGCGCGGCCATGCCGTCACCATCGATGTGGTGGGCGAGCTGATTTCCAAGCCCTACATCCAGATCACGCTGAACCTGATGCGCCGCTTCGGCGTGACGGTGGAGCAGGACGGCTGGGCCTCGTTCACGGTGCAGGCCGGCCAGAACTACAAGAGCCCCGGCACCATCCACGTCGAGGGCGACGCCTCGTCCGCGTCCTACTTCCTGGCCGCCGGCGCGATCGCCGGCGGCCCGGTGCGCGTGGAAGGCGTGGGCCGCGATTCCATCCAGGGCGACGTGCGCTTCGCGCAGGCGCTCGAGCAGATGGGTGTGCAGATCACCATGGGCGACAACTGGATCGAGGCCAAGTCGGCCGGCCCGCTGAAGGCCATCGACATGGACTTCAACCACATTCCGGACGCCGCGATGACCATCGCCGTGGCCGCGCTGTACGCCGACGGCACCACCACCTTGCGCAACATCGCCAGCTGGCGCGTGAAGGAAACCGACCGCATCGCCGCCATGGCCACCGAGCTGCGCAAGCTGGGCGCCGAAGTGGAGGAGGGCGCAGACTACCTGAAGGTGACGCCGCCGGCCGTGATCGGCAGCGCCGCCATCGACACCTATGACGACCACCGCATGGCGATGTGCTTTTCGCTCGCTTCGCTGGACGGCGCGTTGCGTCGAGGCAATAATGTGCGCATCAACGACCCGAAATGCGTGGCGAAGACCTTCCCGGACTATTTCGCCGCCTTCGCCGGTATTGCGCACGACAACCTGTTTTGAGCCCGTGTCGTTCCCGCGCAGGCGGGAACCCATGCCGAGCATCCGTAGCCGGCTCAGCATGGGTCCCCGCTGCCGCGAGGACGACATGGCCCTGGCCCTAACGATACCGACTCTATGCCGACATCCCCCATACCAGTGATCACCATCGACGGCCCTACCGCATCCGGCAAGGGCACCGTCGCACACAAGGTCGCCGACCACCTCGGCTTCCACCTGCTGGACTCGGGCGCACTCTACCGTTTGACCGCGCTGCAGGCGATCCGCCGCGGCACCAGCCTCACCGACGAGCATGCGCTGGCCAAGCTGGCCGAGCACCTGCACATCAGCTTCACCGGCGACGCGGTGTTTCTGTCGCATGAAAACGTCACCGACGACATCCGGCAGGAAGACGTTGGCAACACGGCATCGAAAATCGCCGCCTTCCCGGCGGTGCGCCAAGCCCTGTTCGGCCTGCAACTGAGCTTCCGCAAGGCGCCCGGCCTGGTGGCGGACGGGCGCGACATGGGCACCGTGATCTTTCCGAACGCGACCATGAAGGTGTTTTTGACCGCCAGCGTGCAGGCCCGTGCGGAACGCCGATATAAGCAATTGATAGCTAAGGGGTTTTCTGCTAAGATGGAAGACCTACTGATGGATTTGAAGGCAAGGGATGACCGGGATACAAACCGGGCCATCGCGCCGCTGGTCCCCGCAGAGGGGGCGCATGTCCTTGACACCTCGTTTATGACCGTGGATGAAGCGGTAACGCAGGTGCTGCAATGGCATGCGGCCATCGGGAGATAGTTGGTTGCCGGGCAAGCTCTGAGTGCCTTGGCAGTTTATTAACCCTAACCCAGTTGAAGCCGCATCGTGCGGGTCTTACTGGCTAACATGGAAGTACTATGTCTAATATGGAAAGTTTCGCAGCCCTCTTTGAGGAATCGTTGTCCCGTCAGGACATGCGTTCCGGCGAAGTGATCTCCGCTGAAGTCGTTCGTCTGGATCACAACTTCGTGATCGTAAACGCCGGCCTGAAATCGGAAGCTTTCATCCCTGTTGAAGAATTCAAGAATGACCAGGGCGAACTGGAAGTCAAAGTAGGCGACTTCGTTTCCGTGGCCATCGAATCGCTGGAAAACGGTTTCGGCGATACCATCCTGTCGCGCGACAAAGCCAAGCGTCTGGCTTCGTGGCTGGCTCTGGAAAAAGCAATGGAATCCGGCGAAATCGTCGTCGGTACCGTCAATGGCAAAGTCAAGGGCGGCCTGACCGTTCTGACCAACGGCATCCGCGCGTTCCTGCCAGGTTCGCTGGTGGACACCCGTCCTGTCAAAGACACCACCCCATTCGAAGGCAAGACCCTCGAATTCAAGGTTATCAAACTGGACCGCAAGCGTAACAACGTCGTTCTGTCCCGCCGCGCCGTCATCGAAGCTTCGATGGGCGAAGAGCGTCAGAAACTGATGGAAACGCTGAAAGAAGGCACGGTAGTGACCGGCGTTGTGAAAAACATCACCGACTACGGCGCGTTCGTGGACCTGGGCGGCATCGACGGCCTGCTGCACATCACCGACCTGGCATGGCGTCGTGTGCGTCACCCGTCGGAAGTGCTGACCGTTGGCCAAGAGATCACCGCGAAAGTCCTGAAGTACGATCAGGAAAAGAACCGCGTTTCGCTGGGCGTGAAGCAGCTGGGCGACGATCCTTGGACCGGTCTGTCCCGTCGTTACCCACAGGGTACCCGTCTGTTCGGTAAAGTAACGAACCTGACCGACTACGGCGCGTTCGTTGAAGTGGAACAGGGCATCGAAGGCCTGGTTCACGTTTCCGAAATGGACTGGACCAACAAGAACGTCGCTCCGAACAAAGTTGTCCAGCTGGGCGACGAAGTAGAAGTGATGGTTCTGGAGATCGACGAAGAGCGTCGCCGTATTTCGCTGGGCATGAAGCAGTGCAAAGCAAATCCATGGGATGACTTCGGCGTAACCCACAAGAAGGGCGATAAAGTCCGTGGCGCCATCAAGTCGATCACCGACTTCGGCGTGTTCATCGGTCTGGCTGGCAACATCGACGGCCTGGTGCACCTGTCCGACCTGTCGTGGACCGAGTCCGGCGAAGAAGCCGTGCGCAAGTTCAAGAAGGGTGACGAACTGGAAGCCGTTGTTCTGGCCATCGACGTTGAGCGCGAGCGCGTTTCCCTGGGCGTCAAGCAGCTGGAAGGCGACCCGTTCAACAACTTCGCAGCCATGAACGACAAAGGTTCGATGGTTAACGGTACCGTTAAATCGGTTGAGCCTAAGGGCGCCGTGATCCAGCTGTCGGAAGAAGTTGAAGGCTACCTGCGCGCTTCCGAAATCTCCCGCGACCGCGTGGAAGATGCCGGCACGCACCTGAAGGTTGGCGACGCTGTTGAAGCGCTGGTCATCAACATCGACCGTAAAGCACGTTCGATCCAGCTGTCGATCAAAGCTAAAGACAGTGCTGAAACTGCAGAAGCCATGCAGAAGATGGCATCGGTCGACAGCAGCGCAGCTTCGGGCACCACCAGCCTGGGCGCACTGCTGAAAGCCAAGTTCGACAATAAGAACTAAGCAAGAACTAAGACGACGACAAGTAGATGACCAAGTCCGAGTTGATCAACCGCCTGGCTGAGCGCTATTCTCAGCTGGTGGCCAAGGATGCGGAGTACGCCGTCAAGACGATACTCGATGCCATGACCGGCGCTTTGGCGAGCGGCCAGCGCATCGAGATCCGCGGCTTCGGCAGCTTTTCGCTGAACAGCAGGCCGCCCCGCATCGGCCGCAATCCGAAGTCCGGCGACAAGGTGATGGTGCCTGAAAAACGGGTGCCCCACTTCAAGCCGGGCAAGCAGTTGCGCGAGCGTGTCGACGCGATGGTCGGTCAGCCGATCATCGAGGACTGAGCGTCTACATGACGGTAGCCGGGGCGGGTGCGAACCTGTTCCGGCTGATGTAAAAGAGCGGCGTCCCTGGATGCCGTTTTTTTTTGAAACGGGAAGCTGGCGAATGAAAATTGTTTCCACTGTTTTTGGTTTTATCCTGTTCGTCCTGTTCTTCGGCTTCGCGCTGAAAAATACGCAGGAAGTCGATCTGGTGCTGTTCCTGAACTACGAATTACGCGGCCCCCTGGTGCTGATGCTGCTCGGCTTTTTTGCCGCCGGCGCCTTCCTCGGCGTGCTTGCGCTCACCCCCACCGTATTCCGCCACCGGCGCGAAGCGACCAAACAAAAATCCACCATCCAGACGCTGCAAACGACGGCCTTGCAGGTCAATGCCCAGCCGCAGCCGGACAGCGTGAATACTCAGCAGTAATCAACGATAAAAAGCATGGAATTCGAACTCTGGTGGTTATTGGGCATGCCCATCTTCTTCGGCCTGGGCTGGGTCGCCGCGCGGGTGGACATCCGCCAGCTGGTGTCCGAGTCGCGGACTTTACCGCGCGGCTATTTCAAGGGCTTGAACTTCCTGCTCAACGACCAGCCCGACAAGGCGATCGACGCCTTCATCGAGATCGTGCGCCTGGATCCGGAAACGGCGGACATGCACTTCGCGCTGGGCAATCTGTTCCGTCGCCGCGGCGAGACCGAGCGCGCCATCCGTGTGCACCAGAACCTGCTGTCGCGCCCGGACTTGCCGGCCGAGCAAAAGGCGCACGCCGAATTCGAACTGGGCATGGACTACCTGAAGGCCGGCCTGCTGGACCGCGCCGAGGAAACCTTCAAGCGCCTGGTCGACACCCAGTACGGCGTGCAGGCGCGCCGCTCGCTGCTGGAGATTTTCCAGCGCGAGAAGGAATGGCCGCGCGCGATCGAAGCGGCGGTCGGCCTGCAGGAGTCGGGCGCCGGCGCGCGCCAGAAGGAAATCTCGCAGTTCTACTGTGAAATGGCGCAGGATGCACTGGTCCACATCCATCCGGAAGAGGCGCTGCAGCTGCTCGAGCAGGCATTGCAGGCCGACCGCACCAGCGTGCGCGCCACCATCCTGGTGGGCGACGCGCAGCTGGCGCAGGGCGACGTGGAAGCGGCGCTGGCGACCTGGCGCCGCGTGGAGCAGCAAAGCGTGCCGCACGTGGCCCTGGTGGCGCAGCGCATCATGGACGGCTACCGCAAGGTCGGCCGGCCGCAGGAAGGCGTCAGCCTGCTGAAGTCCTACCTGGAACAGGCCTCGTCCATCGATCTGCTGGAAGTGGTGTTCAAGGCCGTCATCGAGCTCGAGGGCGTGGATGCGGCCAAGGAGCTGGTCTCGGCCGAGCTGCGCCGCACGCCGACCCTGCTGGGCCTGGACAAGCTGCTGGAAGCGCGCATGATGGACGCGCCCGCCGCGCTGCTGTCCGAGCTGTCCATGGTCAAGGGCCTGGTGCACGGCTACACCCAGAAGCTGGCGCGCTACCAGTGCGGCAACTGCGGCTTCAAGGCCAAGCAGTACTACTGGCACTGCCCGGGCTGCAGCAAGTGGGAATCCTACCCGCCGCGCCGCACCGAAGAAATGAACGTAATGAATTAGCAGCAAAGAATGAAGGCGCCATGACCACTTCCATCACCACCTATCAAGCCCCCGCGCTGGACAAAGTCCGCATCCTCGTCGTCGGCGACGTCATGCTGGACCGCTACTGGTTCGGCGACGTCAGCCGCATTTCGCCGGAAGCGCCGGTGCCCATCGTGCGCATCGAGAAGCGCGAAGCGCGCCTGGGCGGCGCCGCCAACGTGGCGCGCAACGCCGCCGCCCTGGGTGCGCACGCCGGCCTGCTGGGCGTGGTCGGCGCCGACGAGGCGGGCGATCAGGTCGAGCAGTTGCTGCACACCGGCGGCATCCACAGCTACCTGAAGCGCGACGAGGCGATCTCCACCATCATCAAGCTGCGCGTCATCGGCCGCCAGCAGCAGATGCTGCGCATCGACTTCGAAGAGCCGCCCAGCGACACCGTGCTGCGCAACAAGCTGGTGCAGTACAAGGCGCTGCTGGCCGGCTACGACGTCATCATCCTGTCCGACTACGCCAAGGGCAGCCTGGTCAACGTGGCCGACATGGTCGTCGCGGGCCGCGCGGCCGGCAAAGTGGTGATGGTCGACCCGAAAGGCGACGACTTCGCGCGCTACGCCGGCGCCACCGTGCTGACGCCGAACAAGTCCGAGTTCCGCCACATCGCCGGCGGCTGGAGCAGCGAGGCGCAACTGACCACCAAGGCGCAGAACCTGCGCGCCGAGCTGAAACTGGACGCCTTGCTGCTGACCCGCTCGGAAGAGGGCATGACCCTGTTTACCGAGAAGGAAGTGTTCCACATCCCGGCCGCCGCGCGCGAAGTGTTCGACGTGTCCGGCGCGGGCGACACCGTGATCGCCACCATGGCAGCCATGCTGGGCGCGGGCGCGGGCTGGAACGAGGCGGTGCAGACCGCCAACCGTGCCGGCGGCATCGTGGTCGGCAAGCTGGGCACGGCCACGGTGACCCGGGAGGAATTGTTCGGCTGATGCCGACGGTTGCCAGAGTGTGCGCACATGACTAAGATGTAAGCACGCGTTCCTCAACGAGTGAGTGTCATGAAGGCAAACCGCCTCTGCTGCAGTGCTATCCTGGTCTTGCTGGCCGCCTGCGGGGGCGACGAGCAGCCGGCACCCGCCAGTCCCCCGCGCATGGCCGCCACGGCGGTCATGGGCGCGGCCGCGCCTTTCATCACGTTCAGCGGCTACCGCAATCAATACACCGTCGCCGCATCGGCCGGCGGCTACACCGTCACCGACATCCTCAGCGGCGCCACCCAGCAAGTGGCCGCCAACAGCCGTCTGCGCTTTGGCGACACGGCGCTGGGCTTCGACCTGGATGGCAGCGCGGGCCAAGCGTACAGGCTGTACCAGGCCGCATTCAAGCGCAAGCCGGACTTCATCGGGCTCGGCTTCCATATCAACTCGCTGGACAACGGCGCCTCGCTGGTCGACGTGGCGGCCAGCTTTGTCGGCAGCCAGGAATTCATCGACACCTATGGCACGCTGAGCAATACCGACTTCGTTACCTTGTTGTATGCCAACGTGCTGGGGCGCGCCCCGGATGCCGGCGGCCTGGCATTCCATGTGGGTAATCTCGACAATGCGCGGCTGACGCGCGCCGGCGTGCTGGCGCAATTCTCGGACTCGCCCGAAAACATCGCCCTGGTGCTGCCCGACATCAGCACCGGCGTCGAATTCATGCCCTGGGGCAGCGCCTGGCCCGCCTATGCCATCGCCGAATACGCGGGCTACTATGAGGTAACGGTGAGTGGCGATGACCGGGGGGCGATAGGCATCACGGTCGCCGCCGATGGCAATATGACCTTGTATGGCCACCTGGTCAACCAGGATGCCGGCGGCAGCGGCAAGCTGGAGGAGGGCGGACGCTTCGTCGTGGCGCTGGGGACCACGGGAGGGCAGAGTGTGACGCTGACCGGCAGCATCAATCTGGCGTCCGGCATATTGACCGGCCGCTGGCTCAATACCAGCAGCGGCCAGCGCGGCGTGTTCAGCTGGACCAAGCCGGTGGTCGTGGTGCCGCCGCAACTGTTCCCGCAAGTGCGCGCCATCATCACGCAGCGCTGCGTGCCATGCCATTCCGCGCAGCCGACCATAGCGGGCTTCAACCCGGCCCCGCACGGCATCAAATTCGACACCGAAGCCGAGATACGCGCCCGCTCTGGGCAGATCTTCAGCACCGCCGTGCAATCGCAGTTCATGCCGTGGGCCAACCAGACCGGCATGACGCAGGCCGAGCGCGACGTGCTGGCGGCCTGGTTCGCGGCGGGAACGCCTTGACGGCCCGGGTGGCGGTCGTTGCCGCACCGGCATGCCGGATCCCGCCTGGCCAGCCCTGCGCGGCCGGGCTAGAACCCAGCGGAAAGCTGGCAACAGCGTATGCGAAGCAATGGCTGGCCCGTTGAGCGCACTCTACACAGTCGAATTCCAGGCCATGGCCAGTCCGTGCCAGGTGTTGCTGCCCGCCGCCAGCGAGGAAGCGGCGCGGGCCCTGGCGCAGCCGGCCATGGACGAAGTGCGGCGCATCGAAGCCAAGTATTCGCGCTACCGGGCCGACAGCGTGGTCAGCGCCATCAACGGCGCTGCCGGCGGCAGCTCCGTGCCCCTGGATGATGAAACATGGGCCCTGCTGCAATACGCCGACCAGCTGTTCGCGCTGAGCGGCGGCCTGTTCGACATCACCACCGGCGTGCTGCGCAAGGCCTGGAACTTCAAGGAGGCGCGCGTACCCGCGCCCGACGAGCTGGCCCCGCTGCTGGCCTTGACAGGCTGGCGCAAGGTGGAGCTGGGCACGGACGGAAGCGCGCGCGGCGTGTGCCTGCCGCTGGCCGGCATGGAGCTCGACTTCGGCGGCTTCGGCAAGGAGTACGCGGCCGACCGCGCCGCCGCTGCGCTGCTGGCGCAAGGCGTGCGCAGCGGCTACGTGAACCTGGGCGGCGACATGCGTGTGCTGGGGCCGCAGCCGGACGGCAGTCCCTGGCGTATCGGCATCCAGGACCCACGCAGGGAGGGCGCCACCATCGCCGCCATCGACGTGAGCAGCGGTGCGCTGGCTACGTCCGGCGACTATGAACGCTATTTCGAACTGGACGGGCGACGCTATTGCCACATCCTCGATCCGGCCACCGGCTACCCCGTGACGTACTGGCGCTCGGTCAGCGTGCTGGCGCCGCTCACGGTGGCGGCGGGTGCCTGCGCCACCATCGCCATGCTGAAGGGGCCGCAGGCGCTCGATTTCCTGGCCAGCAGCGGCAACGCCTGGCTGGCGCAGGACGCGGCGGGTGACTTGCGTCGCAGCGGCAACTCTTGATGGACGTTGACAACAACTCTTGATATTTCACAAAGCTTGTATGTCAACCATGAAGGGTTGTGGCCGTTTAGGAAAGAGCGTGGCGCATCCGCGCCGCCGCTTATTTCACCTGGAGAGAGACATGATGAAGAAACTGTTGATGGCGTTGGTTACGCTGGTTGTGACGATGGGCTTCGCATTTGCACAGGTAGACGTCAACAAGGCCGACGCGGCCGCGCTGGACGGCATCAAGGGCATCGGCCCGGCCAAGTCCAAAGCCATCCTGGAGGAGCGCACCAAGGGCGGCGAGTTCAAGGACTGGGCCGACTTCGAAAAGCGCGTAAAAGGCATCGGCGACAAGAACGCCATCAAGCTGTCCGAGGCGGGCCTGCAAGTGAACGGCAAGTCGAAAGAGGGCGCGGCAGCCGCCAAACCGGCCAAGGCCGAGAAGCCTGCCAAGGCGGCCGAGAAAATGGCAGACAAGACTGCCGCTACCGGCAAATAAGTTCCAGTACTCCTAAAAACCCCGCCGGCGCGAGCCGGCGGGGTTTTTTTCACGCCGCCGCCGGGCGGCTATCGTAACCGAATCATCCGCCGCGCACGATTGAGATAGTTGCAATAAAAGCACTAATTTAAAATAAATATTATTTATTTGCTATCGTTACATTTTGTGAAAATGTACGCGATGTTCTGCGTTTACAGTTGGCCCCGCTTCTTCGCGTGGGCTCAGTCTCAAGATGGACGCCAAGGCATTAGGGCAGCACAGTACTAGCTATGGCAAATTGCCACCGACGAAATAGGACAGTCCGATGAAGAAAGCAGTTCTCGTCGCAATTGCGGGCGTCCTGGGTGCGTTCGGTACCGCAGTGCACGCGATCCCTAGGGAAGATGTGCTGGAGTGTGCACTGCCTGGTGGCGCAAGGGCGACCTTAACGTCCACTTACGACTGGAGTCCACTGGCAAAAATAATCCCGGCGGATGTGTCAGAGCGCCTGAATCAGGAGCCGTGGCAGATTCAATTCGACGTTAACGGTGGTCGAAGTAAGCAACGCGCGCCGACGTCCATATCGCATGTCCATGGTGTGGAAGCGTGCAGCCGTGTCGGCGTCATCGACGGTATGCTGATTGTCAATATGAGTTATCTAGAACCAAGCGGAAAATGGTTTAATAACGCTTCGCTGCCTAGACCGCTTTTGCTTACTCCCGTAACGAAATCTCAGCCACCTGTCATACGCGCGCAACTGCAGGCCATGGGGGCGATGCCGGTGCTGGATTATGCTTTGATAGTGCCGCGCAACGGACGGCTGGTCTACGAGATGGCACTGTTCGACATAAAACCAGGCGCACCTCGTAATGTGGTTGCAGTCTTTCAAAGCACGTCGGCCGATGGCGGTGCAAATTGGAGTGAGCCACAGATTACCCGGCAAGCCGAAATTTATGTGCTGGACCAGCCACCCTTCGCGCAGCCGTTCCAGGGGCGTGCGGTCAAGCTCAACGGCAAGAAGGTGAACCCAAGATGAGGGGACTATGATGCTGCGGCCAGTTCGGCTGCCCCTGGCATTCTGCCTGCTTGCGGGCGTTGCTACGGCGGCGCAAGCGATCCCACGGAAGGATGTGTTGGAATGCGCTCTGCCGAACGGCGGGCGGGCCACCTTGACGGCCCGTTATGAATGGAGTCCGCTGGCAGAAATCATTCCAGCCGACTTGTCGAAGCGTCTGAATCAAGAGTCGTGGCAAATACGGTTTGAAGCAAGCGGCGGCCGAGATGCGCAACACCCGCCGCGGTCAATCCCGCACTCGGCTGGTGTTGAAGCTTGCAGCCACATTGGCATTGTCGACGGCGTGCTGCTCGTCAGCGGTAGCTACTTGGAACCGGGAAGGAAATGGTTTGATGACGCGCTGTTACCGAGCAAGCTGCTGCTATATCCAGCAACGAAATCCCAGCCTCCCGAAATACGCGCGCAACTGCAGGCCATTGGCGCGATGCCGGTGCTGAGCTACTCATTGGTATTGCCGCGCAGCGGGCGGCTGGTATTTGAGCGGCCACTTATCAACACTGGAGGTAACGATTAACGGGTGACCGCGGTTTTTCATAGCACGTCGGCCGATGGCGGCGCGACTTGGAGCGAGCCGCAGATCACCCGGCAGGTCGAAATCTACGTGCTGAACCAACCACCGTTTGCGCAGCCGTTCCAGGGCTGTGCCGTCAGGCTGAACGGCAAGCCATTGTAGCGACGGGGCGAACGCGAGCAGCTACTTATCGATACAAAAATACGGTTACTTGGTGTGCGAGGTTCGTGAGAATATTGCAGGCTGTATCAACCAGGACAACGATATGGCTCAGACCAAGAAGATCTTCATCGCCACCGTCACCGCACTGGCTGCAGGAAGTGCCATCGCCGCCGCCCCGGCTCCTAAAGCTGCCGCACCAAGTGCGGACACGACCCGCCGGCAGCCGCAGATCGAGAAGATCATCAGCGAGATTTCGCCGCAGCGCATCGAAGCGACGATACGCAAGCTGGTCGGCTTTCAGACCCGTCACACGATGTCCGAGACCGAGTCCGACACGGTCGGCATCGGCGCCGCGCGGCGCTGGATCAAGAGCGAATTCGAGCGCTGCAACGCGCAGAACGGCGGCCACCTGCAAGTCGAATTCGACAGCCACATCGCGCCCGTGTCGCGCCGCATCAGCCGTCCGACCGAGATCGTCAACGTGGTGGCCACCTTGCCCGGCACGCAGGATGCATCGAAGGAGCGCATCTACGTCGTCAGCGGCCATTACGACTCGCGCAACACCGACGTGATGGATGCCGTTGGCCTGGCGCCCGGCGCCAATGACGACGCCTCAGGCACGGCGGCGGTCATTGAGATGGCCTGTGTCATGTCCAAATACAAATTCGACGCGACCTTGGTGTTCATGACGGTGGCGGCGGAAGAGCAGGGCTTGCTGGGCGCGGCGCACTGGGCCGAGCAGGCCAGGCAGAAGAAGCTGAACATCGCCGGCATGTTCACCAACGACATCATCGGCAGTTCGCGCAACGAGCACGGCAAGGTGGACGACAAGCAGGTGCGCCTGTTCGCAGAAGGTCTGCCGGTGGAGAAGGAGGCCAGCGAAACCAACCGCACCCTGATCCAGACCGGCGGCGAGAACGATTCGCTATCGCGCCAGCTGGCGCGGCATGTGAAGGAGTATGGCGAACGCTATGTGAAGGGCTTCAAGGTCAACGTCATCCAGCGGCGCGACCGCTACCTGCGCGGCGGCGACCACATGCCCTTCCTGGAGCGTGGCTACGCGGCGCTGCGGTTTACCGAACCGGCGGAAGACTTCAACCACCAGCACCAGAACGTGCGCACGGAAAACGGCGTGCTCATCGGCGACATGCCCGGGTACAACGACTACGGCTACATCGCCAAGGTGGCGCGGGTGAACGCCGCCGCGCTGGCCACGCTGGCGCTGGCGCCCGCAGCCCCGCAGCAAGTGCAGGTGCGCACGGCGCAACTGGAGAACGACACCGCGCTGGTGTGGAAAGCCAATGGCGAGCCCGATTTGGCCGGCTACCGCATCGTGTGGCGCGAAACGGGCGCGGCCGCCTGGCAGGGCAGCACCTTTGTCGGCAACGTCACAGAAGCGCGCGTCCCGCTGTCGAAAGACAATTATTACTTCGGCGTGCAGGCGATCGATACGGACGGCAACGCCAGTCCAGCCAGCTACCCCGTACCTCTGCGTTAGCGCCGCGGCGGGTTACGCGCCCTACGGCACCGCAGTCCACGGACGGGGTGGTGCCCGTCGCGTAACAGGCCGGTGCCGCCGATGGTCCAAGGGCGGGCTAGCGCCTGTCGCGTAACCCGCCAGTGCCGACGGATCAGGTGTTTCGCGGCAGGCTGGCGAGGAAGTTGTGGATCTGCGAGACCACGGCCGCGCCTTCGCCGACCGCCGCCGCCACGCGCTTGGTGGAATTGGCGCGCACGTCGCCGATCGCGAACACGCCGGGCACGCTGGTTTCCAGCGCCGCCCGCGCGGGCAGCTCGGCCGGGTACACGCCCTTGGTGAAGTTGGCCCGGCATTGCGCCTTGGTGACGTCGAAACCGGTGCGGATGAAGCCTTTCTCGTCGACGTCCACGCCGCAGTCGCTGAGCCAGCCGGTGTTGGGGTCGGCGCCGATGAAGAGGAATACGCGGCAGACGTCGTAGTCGGTCTCGGCGTCGGTCCGGCTGCAGCGGATGCGCACTTGCTGCAGCCCCAGTTCCTCGTCGCCTTCCAGCGCCACGATTTCGCTGTGCGTGTGCAGCACGATGTTGGGCGTGGCTTCGATGCGCTCGATCAGGTAGCTGGACATGGTGGCCGCCAGCCCCGGTCCGCGCACCAGCATGTGCACCTTGGACGCGTGCGCGGACAGGAATACCGCCGCCTGCCCGGCCGAGTTGCCGCCGCCAACCAGCACCACTTCCTCCGACTTGCACAGCTTGGCTTCGATGGGCGAGGCCCAGTAGTACACGCCGCGTCCTTCGAACTGCTTCAGGTTGGCCAGCGACGGGCGCCGGTAGCGCGCGCCGCAGGACAGCACCACGGTCTTCGCCTGCAGCTTGGTCAGGCTGCCGCACATTTCCACTTGCAGCGGGTAGGTGTCGCAGATCAGCCGCCCGGCCGGCGCCGGGATGGCGATCTCGACGCCGAATTTCTGCGACTGCACATAGGCGCGGCCGGCCAGCGCGCCACCGGAGATGCCGGTCGGGAAGCCGAGGTAGTTTTCGATGCGCGCGCTGGCGCCGGCCTGGCCGCCGAAGGCGCGCGTTTCCAGCGCCAGCACGGACAAGCCTTCGGACGCGGCGTACACCGCCGTCGCCAGCCCCGCCGGCCCGGCGCCGACCACGATCACGTCCCACACCTTGTCGCTGCTCAGTTCGGGCAGCATGCCCAGGCAGCGGCCCAGCTCGACATTGGTCGGGTTCTTTTTCACGCTGCCGTCCGGGCACACCACCAGCGGCAATTCCTCCGGCGTAGGCTGGTAGTGCTCGCACAGCGCGCGCGCCTGGGCATCGGTCTTGGGGTCGAGCACCGAGTGCGGATGGCCGTTGCTGGCCAGCCAGCTTTGCAGGTGGTGCAGGCGCGGATGGCCGGGCGGGCCGACCAGCACCGGGCCGCCCGACGGCGCTTCGATCAGCCCCACACGGCGCAGGATCAGCGCGCGGATGATGCGTTCGCCCAGCTCGGCCTCGGCCACCACCAGCGCGCGCAGCGATTCGGACGGGATCACCAGCACTTCGACGTCGCCCACCGCGTCGCCGTTGACCAGCGAAGGCCGGTCCGACAGCTGGCCCACCTCGGCGCCGAACTGGCCCGGCGTGTGCATGGTGATCAGCGAGGTGTTGCCCAGGCCGTCGTAGCGGCTGATGGCGATTTTGCCTTTCAGCACCACATGCATGCCGAAGGCGGTGCGGCCCGCTTCAAGCAGGCGTTCGCCGTCGCGGAAGTGGCGCACGGTGCCGAAGCGGTGCATGCGCTTGATTTCCGCCTCGCTCAGCGTGGGGAACATCTGGTGCCGGCGCGATTCGAGGGATTCGGGCAGGACGGCGTTGCCCTCGCTGGCGTTGGCGTCTGCTGCAAATGGGGAGTCTTCGGTGGCCATGGCGGATTTTTTCGAGTGTGGGTTGTCACCTGCGGTGTAAGCTGCAGTCTAGCGCAAGCCGTCACTTCCATGCCAACATCTTATTGGGGAGCTGGGCTGGTACAATCTTTGGTATTCATCTTGACAACAACGCCATGTCCGCCGTCCCCCTCTCCCATGTCCCCGCCATCCGCGCGCTCGATCCGCGCGAAGCGCCGCAGTTCTTCGCCTACCTGAACGATCACCTGCGGGACAATGGCGGCAACGGCCATCCGCTGTTCCAGCCCATGCCGCGCGGCCAGTCCGTTTTCCCGGACGACAAGGCGGCCGCCTTTACCAAGGGCCTGGGCATCGCGGTCGGCCAGCCCGGCTGGCGCCGTGCCTGGATCGCCACCGGGCAGGACGGCATCCTCGGCCATATCGACTTGCGCGCCCGGCCGGAGAACGCCAGCGCGCACCGCGCCTTGCTGGGCATGGGCGTGCACCGGCTGGCCCGGCGCCAGGGCCTGGGCCGCGTGCTGGTGGCCTCGGCCATGGACTGGGCCCGCAAGCAGGGCCTGGCGTGGGTGGACCTGGAAGTGTTGAGCGTCAACGAACCGGCCTGCGCGCTATACCGCGATTGCGGTTTCCGCCAGACCGGCGAGATCGCCGACATGTTCCGCATCGACGGTGAGCAGCTCGCCTACACGCTGATGAGCTTCAAGCTTTAGCCCCCTGCCGGGCGCGCTTTCGCGTCCCGGATTAAAATGCTCTTTTTGCTGAACGAAAACAGAACACAATGGCTTACAAGACTATTGCCGATACGATCGGCAACACGCCCCTGGTGCAGCTGGTGCGCATCCCCGGCGCCGACGCCGCCGCGCGCGGCAACATCATCCTCGGCAAACTCGAAGGCAACAACCCGGCCGGTTCCGTCAAGGACCGCGCCGCCATGTCCATGCTGAGCCGCGCCGAGGAGCGCGGCGACATCAAGCCGGGCGACACGCTGATCGAGGCGACCTCGGGCAACACCGGCATCGCGCTGGCCATGGCGGCCGCGATCCGCGGCTACAAGATGCTGCTGCTGATGCCGGAGAACCAGAGCGAGGAGCGCAAGCAGGCCATGGCGGCCTACGGCGCCCAGATCATGCTGACGCCGAAAACGGGCGGCATGGAATACGCGCGCGACATGGCCGAGCAGATGCAGAAGGACGGCAAGGGCATCATCCTGGACCAGTTCGGCAACGGCGACAATCCGCGCGCCCACTACGTCGGCACCGGCCCCGAAATCTGGCGCGACACCGAAGGCCGGGTCACGCATTTCGTCAGCGCCATGGGCACCACCGGCACCATCATGGGCGTGTCGCAGTATCTGAAGGAGCAGAGCGAGGCGGTGCGCATCATCGGCGCGCAGCCTGAAGAGGGTTCGCAGATCGCCGGCATCCGCAAATGGCCGGAAGCCTATATGCCCAAGATTTACGACAAGGCGCGCGTGGACCAGGTGGAATACGTGACGCAGGCGGCAGCCGAGCGCATGGCGCGCAGACTGGCGGCGGAAGAGGGTATATTCTGCGGCATCTCGGCGGCTGGCGCCTGCGAGATTGCATTGCGGATTTCGCAGACCGTGGAGAACGCAACCATCGTGTTCATCGTCTGCGACCGCGGCGACCGCTATCTGTCGACCGGCGTGTTCCCGGCGTAACAGTCTGTGCAAACAAAGTTCCTCCTCCCCGGCGAGGGGAGGGAACGTCGGTCAGGCTGCGTTCAGCCTGGCTGCCATCAACCCTGTTGCGGGGTTTCGCCTTCTTTAGGCTTGAACTGCTTGTCGCTGATGCGGAACTTGTTGCGGCGGTCGCCCATCAAGTAGCGCAGGTCGCGGATGCTCAGGTCGCTGACCTCGTGCATGCGGATCAGCAGCGAAGCGCCCACCGGCAAGCGGTGATGGCGGATTTTGCTGATCACCGGTGGCGCCACTTCCAATGCGCGCGACAAGGCGGCATCGTTTTTCAGGCGCAGGTTTTCAATCAGCGTGTCGAGCAGCCGGTTCGGATTGTACTGCAGCAGATCGTCGCCTTCCGCATCGCTGTTCATATCAATACCCACTTGGTTAGTCATGATTCGTCTGTTCCTTCTGTAAAGTTTGTCCTGCAAAGTGAAACACTCGGAGCCTAGCCATGTTCATCCTTACTTGGGAACGAATTCACCACACGGACGGAATTCCGAAATAACAAGTTTCATAATATATACACAATTATACAACGTTGGGCAATGTAATACTTGCGAGCAATAAAAAATATCTGGCGCAAGTACTTATTGTTGTCGGTCCGCAACAATGTGTGAGAATTGACGCATGCGGCCTGTGCTACCATGCCTCTGCGGATCCCGCCATATTTTTGTCTTTTGGACAAAGTTGAGTATACGGCAAAAACCTCGAGGATTGCCGCACGATATGATTCTTGTCGTGCTTCGAAGTATTTAATACTGCTGTCAGCTATACAATAGCTGCCGCGAGGAAAGATTTCAAGTGTCTTTACGCTTCATTACATTTCCCGGCGCGATAATTTGACCGCGCGACCCAGTTCGATGACCGACATCGCGTAGAAATAGCTGCGGTTGTATTGCGTGATCGCAAAGAAATTATTGTTCGCCAACCAGAACTCGGTCGGCTCCGACCCGTTCTGCAAGTCCACCAGGCCGAACAGCATTCCCTCGGGCAAGGACGATGTGGTGACGACCCCGGCCGACATCAAGTCCTGCTGGCGGAATTTGGCTTCCAGGCCCTGGTTGATGTAGCGTTCCCAGTTGCGGCTGGGCGATACCGTCGCCTGGTACACCAGCGGGCCAGTATCGTCGCGGCGCCAGCCGTGCTGCACCAGGAAGGCGGCCACGCTGCCGATCGCGTCGGTGGCCGAGTTACGCAGGTCGATGCGGCCGTCGCCGTCGAAGTCCACCGCGTATTTCATGATGCTGCTTGGCATGAACTGCGGCAGGCCGACCGCGCCTGCATAAGAGCCCAGCAGCGAAAACGGATCGACCCCGGTCTGGCGCGCATACAGCAGCGTGCTCTCCAGTTCGCCCTTGAAGAAAGCCATGCGCGCCTCGCGCGAGGGCGCCAGCGGGTAGGCGAAGGCCAGCGTGGTGAGCGCGTCCATGATGCGGAAGCGGCCCGTGTTGGCGCCGTACACGGTCTCGACGCCGATGATGCCGACGATGACCTCGGCCGGCACGCCGTACAGCGCCTCGGCGCGCGCCAGCGCCTCGCGGTTCTCGTTCCAGAATTTCACGCCGCCGTTGATGCGCACCGGTTCGATGAACAGCTTGCTGTACGCCTGCCAGTTCTTCGGCTTGCCCGGCGGCGCCGGTTTCATCAGCTGCACCGCCGAATCGACGTAGCGCACCTTGGCGATGGTGGCGTCCAGCTCGGCGCGTTCGAAGCCGTGCTTGCCTGCCATTTCGTCGAGGAACTGGTTTACTTCCTTCCACTGGCCGAAGTTGACGAACTCGCCTTCGTAGTCGGTGCTTTTTTTCGCGGCGGCGGCTTTGGCCGCTTTGCCCGCTTTGTCCTTTTTCGCGGCGCCAGCCTTGGCTTTCTTGCTGGGCGCGTCGGATGCGGCAGCGGCCGCCGAAGGGGCCAGGGCGGTGCCGGCCAACGCCAGCGCCAGCAGCATGGAGGAGAAAGTGTTGTTGCGCAAAGACAGTGTCATCGTGATCGTTTCAGCAAAATGGCCAGCTGTTTGGCTGGCGCTGTTATCCCACCTGCAGGCGCTGCGTACTTCAGCGCGCCGTACAATTCCAGGAAGGCGCGCATCGCGGCCTTCTTTTCTTCCGGTGCGTCCATGGCCTGCAAACGCCGAGCATAGCCGTGCGGACCTTCATGCGGCGCGCGTTCCATGCCGCGCTTGGCCATCATGCGGCAAAAAGCGTCGTAGGCCGCTTCCACCGGGTCCAGCGCCGCGCGCATGCGCAGCTTGCGCGCCAGCCACAGCAGCGCCAGCGCGGCGAGCAGCGCGGCGGCGCCGCGCCAGTTGCCGAAAGCGTCTCCTAGTTCCCCAAGGAAACTGCTCTGCCTCTCTGGATTGTAATCGAGGACCCATTGGTTCCAAGCATTATTCACCGCATGAAAGCGGAATCGGAGTTGCCCCAGCCACGAATTGCCGTCATTGCGCAAATCCATCAGGGCGCCGAGGCCGAACGGCGCCTGGCGCGGCAGTGCGCGGCCCAGGCCGAGGCTGACGCGCTCGGGCGCCACGGCGGCGGTCGGATCGACCCGCTGCCAGCCGCGTCCTGCCAGCCAGATTTCGGCCCAGGCGTGGGCGTCGGACTGGCGCACGGTGAGGTAGTCGTCCACCGGGTTCAGTTCGCCGCCCTGGTAGCCGGTGACCACGCGCGCCGGCACGCCCATGGCGCGCATCAGCACGACGAAGGCGCCCGAATAATGTTCGCAGAAGCCGGCCTTGCTGTCGAACAGGAAATCGTCGACGGCGTCGCGGCCGAGCAGCGGGGGCTCCAGCGTATACGAATACTTTTGTTCGCGGAACATCTTCAGCACCGCCTGCGCCGACGCCGCCGGGCTGTCCCGGCGCAGCTGCGCGGCCAGCGCCAGCGTGCGCGGGTTGTAGCCTTGCGGCAGGCGCAACGCCCGCTCGCGTTGCTGCTCGTCCAGTGCCGGCTGCATCTGGTAGTCCAGGTAGGCCATGGCCTCGTAGCGCACCCGCTGCAGTACCGGCTCGCGGCTGAAGATTTCCAGTTCCTCGTTGTAGGCGGTTTGCAGCCCCGGGGTGCGCAAGCCGGGATCGGTGAGCTCCAGCATGAACAGCCAGCGCTTGCCGGTCGGCTCCATCGTCACCTCGTGGCGCACTCCTTCGCCGGAGATGCGGGCGAGGTCTTTGCTGACGCCCCGGTAGCGGCTGCGGGCGCTGCGGGTCCAGGTCTTGCCGTCGTAATTGCCCAGCACGATGCTGCGCCAGTACAGCTGGCGCTGCTCCGGCAGCTTGCCGTGGAAGCGCACGCGGAAGGCCACCTCGTCGGACAGGGCCAGGCTGGTCATGCTGCCCGGCGCCATGGTGTCCGAAATGCCGCTGCGGGCGCCGTGCGCATCGCCCGGCATGCCCCACAGCGGACCCTGGATGCGGGGGAAGGCGAAGAACAGCAGCAGCGCCAGCGGCGCGGCGCTCAGGAAGATCTTGCCCGCCGTGCGCAGGCGCTGGCGCAACGGCGGCACAATGCCGGTGTACTGGAAGGTGAGCAGCGTGGCCAGCAGCAGGATGATGGTGGCCACCATGGCCGCGCCGGTGAGCATGCTCTGCGAGTAGAAGAAATTGGTCAGCAGCAGGAAGAAACTGAGGAAAATGACCACGAACACGTCGCGCCGGGCATGCATTTCCAGCAGCTTGAAGGCCAGCAGCAAGGCCAGCATGGCGACCCCGGCGTCGCGTCCCAGCAGCGTGCGGAAGGACAGGTAGACGCCGGCCATGGCCAGCACCGACACCGGCAGCAGCAGCCACAGCGGCGGCATGCGCTTGCCCAGCAAGGTAATGCTGGCGCGCCACAGCAGCACGGCGACTATGCTGGCGCTGGTCCACAGCGGCAGATGGCCGAAGTGCGGCGCCAGCACCAGCAGCGCGGCGGCCAGCAGCAGCAGCGTGTCGGCCTTGTCGCGCGTCAGCCGCTGCCCCCAGCGCGCGAGCGGGCCGCGGGCGGTGCGCATACCGGTCTTGCCCGGTGCGCTCATGCGGCGCCTCGGCTGCTGGCCGGACCGGCCTGCAGCGCCGCAGCGCTACGCCCGGCTTGGCGCGCGGCGCTCACGCGTACGCCTCCTGGCCGTACAGCGCCAGCGCGCGCAGGCAGGCGGCGCGGTGGGCGTCGCCCAGCCCCGGCGGGATGTCGTGGTGGCCGATGCGGAAGGCGTAGGGCAGGGCCCGCTGTTCGGCCTCCAGCACCCAGCGCGTCATGCGCGACAGCCTGTGCTCCAGGTCCATATTCAGCGGCAGCAGCGCGAAGTCCAGCACCATCTCGGACACCGCGCCGCCGTCGAAGTGCTTGGTGGTGAGCTGTCCGCCCAGCGCCGGGTCGACGCGCGCGATCTGGCGCCAGGCCAGATGGCGGACCGGATCGCCCGGCTGGTAGCTGCGGATGCCGGCGAAATTGTCCAGCCCGACCTGGCCGTGGCCGTCCTCGCTGGCCGCGCCGCTCATCGGCAGCGGCGGCGCGTTGCTTTCCGGCGCGGGATAGACCAGCACGCGCAGGTCCGGCTGCCAGTAGGCCCAGGCGCGGAACAGGCCGAGCGGGAAGCGCGTCACCAGCCGCACGCGCGGCGCGGCCAGCCAGCCGCGCCCCTCGGTGGGCGCGGCCAGCACCAGCGCCGCGCTGCCGCCGGACGGCACGTCGACCGCCTGGCGCGGTTCGCCGTCGTGCAGGAAACCCAGCCAGACGCCGTAGCGGTCGCGCGGCGTGCCGTTATGCAGATGCAGTTCGAACTGCGCTTCCTGACCGGAAAAGACCGGCTGCGCCCGCCCCGGCGCCAGGCGCAGCAAGCCCAGGTTGCGGGCTGTCATCACCATGTCGGCCACCGCGCAGGCGCCGGTGAAAAAGGTCAGCGCGAAGCCCAGGCCCAGCGTGTAGTTGACCGAGCCGATCAGCATGATCAGCAGCAGGCCGGTGAAGGCCAGGCCAGGGCGCGTCGGCACGATGAACACGCGCCGCATCACCAGCAGCACCTGGCCCGGCTCGCGCTCGCGCAGCTGGAACAGCCAGCGGTTCATGAGACTGCGCAGCGCGGCCAGCATGGCTCAGACCGGCACCGAGGCCTGTAGCTGCAGCACCAGGTCGCGGCTGGCCAGGGCCACGCCGTGCGCGGCCTTCAGCGGCCGCAAACGGTGCGCGCAGACCGGTACCAGCACCGCCTGCACATCCTCCGGCTGCACGTGGTCGCGGCCCTCCAGCGCGGCCCAGGCGCGCGCCGCCTGCAGCAGCGCCAGCGCCGCGCGCGGACTCAAGCCTTCGGCAAAAGCGCCGCTCTGGCGCGACGCTTGCGCCAGCGCCTGGATATAGGTCACCAAGGCCGGCGAGGCGTGGATCTGACGCAGGCTGCGCTGCGCCTCGGCCAGCTCGGCCGAGCTCATGGCCGGCGGCAGCGTCTTCAGCATGGCGCGGCGGTCGTCGCCCAGCAGCAGGGCGCGCTCGGCGGCCGGGTCCGGGTAGCCGAGCGACAAGCACATCAGGAAGCGGTCCAGCTGCGACTCGGGCAGCGGGAAGGTGCCCACCTGGTGCGTGGGATTCTGGGTGGCGATGACGAAGAAGGGTTCCGGCAGCGGCCGCGTGACGCCGTCCGCCGACACCTGCCGCTCCTCCATCGCCTCGAGCAGGCCGGACTGGGTTTTCGGCGTGGCGCGGTTGATCTCGTCGGCCAGCAGCACCTGCGTGAAGATGGGGCCGGGATGGAACACGAAACCGTTCTTCTCGCGCTCGTAGATCGAGATGCCGGACACGTCGGCCGGCAGCAGGTCGCTGGTGAACTGGATGCGGTTGAAGTTCAGGCCCAGCGAGATGGCCAGCGCGTGCGCCAGCGTGGTCTTGCCGACGCCCGGCACGTCCTCCACCAGCAAGTGACCGCCTGCCAGCATGCAAGTGAGCGCCAGGCGCACCTGGGCATCCTTGCCGACGATGACCTGGCCAACCTGGCGGGCTACCGCGTGCAGTTTGGTGTACATGGTTCCTGTTATTATCCCGTGGTAGATTTACAATTCTATGCGAGAACCCGCATGGGAACCACCCTGATCGCTGCGGTAAAGAAACGAGACATGAGTACAGCAATTTACAGCCACCCCGATTGCCAGCGCCACGAGATGGGCGACTGGCATCCCGAATCGCCCGCGCGCCTGCAGGCGATTGCCGACCAGCTCATCAACTCGCACATCCACGACCTGCTGGAGCACCGCGAAGCGCCGCTGGCGCAGCTGTCCGACATCGAGCGCAACCACAGCCGCAACGCCATCGGCATCGTGCGCGACAACGTGCCGGCGGCGGGCGAGTACTATCCGATCGACGGCGATACTTCGCTCAACGCGCACAGCTGGCAGGCTGCGCTGCGCGCGGCCGGCGCGGCCGTGGCGGCCACCGACGCGGTGATCGACGGCGAGATCGCCAACGCCTTCTGCGCCATCCGTCCTCCCGGCCACCACGCGCGCCCGGGCGAGCCCATGGGTTTTTGCATGTTCAACAACGTCGCCATCGCCGCCAAGCACGCGCTGGACGTGCGCGGCCTGAAGCGGGTCGCCATCGTCGATTTCGACGTCCACCACGGCAACGGCACCGAGGAAGCGCTGCTGGACGAGCCGCGCGCGTTGATGGTCAGTTTCTACCAGCATCCGTTCTACCCCTACACGCCGCCGATACCGGACACGCCGAACCGCGTCAACGTGCCGGTGCCGGGCGGCTCGAAGGGCGACGTGGTGCGCCAGCTGGTGGCCGACAAATGGCTGCCCGCGCTGCACGCCTTCAAGCCGGAGATGATCTTCATCTCGGCCGGCTTCGACGCCCACCGCGAGGACGACATCGGCGGCATGGGCCTGGTCGAGGCGGACTACGCCTGGCTGACCGCGCAGGTGATGGCGGTGGCCAGCCAGTACGCGCAAGGGCGCATTGTCAGCTGCCTGGAGGGCGGCTACAACCTGTCCGCGCTGGGCCGCAGCGTGGTGGCCCACGTCAAGGTGCTGGCGGAGCTGTAAGCACAGTCAGAAGAATCGGAGGTGCATCATGGCAATTGAGCTCGATCACTTTATCGTGCCGACGCATGACCAGGTGGCGTCGGCCAGGATGCTGGCGGAACTGCTGGACGTGCCGTGGTCGGAAACCGCGCCGGGGCCGTTCTCGCCGGTGTTCATCAACGACGGCTTGACGCTGGACTTCCTGAATACGGAGGAAGCCTTCCCCGTGCACCACTACTGCTTCCGCGTGAGCCAGCCCGGGTTCGACGCCATCCTGGCGCGCATCAAGGAGCGCAACATCGCCTACCGCAGCAGTGTGCGCGGACCGAGCGACAGCAAGATCAACACCGAGTACGGCGGCAGCATGATCTACTGGAACGAGCCGGCCGGCCACCAGTGGGAGATGCTGACGGTGAGCTACGCGCGGCAGCGATAGGCGCATGTCGTTCCCGCGCATGCGGGAATCCATGGGGCTAGACCGTAAGCCGCTGAGTATGGGTCCCCGCATGCGCGAGGACGACACGGGCAGGCTCAGGCTGGCGCCACGTGCTGCCCGACCTGTTCGACGACGGACGGGATGGCCGCCAGCACCGCTGCAATGCAGGCCCCGCAGGCCGCCGCGCCGGCGCGCTGCCGCAATGCCATTTCCGCCCGTGACGCAAGGTCGCTGAGCTCCTCTGCGCCTATGGTGCCGGCCAAGCCTTTCAGCACGTGCAGCGCAGGCTTGGCCGCGGCGAAATCCTGCGTGTCGAGCGCGGCGCGCAGTTCCCCTGCAAGTACCGCCGCCTCCGCACTGAAGTTGCGCAGCGCGATCTGGTACACCCCCGTCAGGCCGCCCATGCGCTTGAGCGCGCCCACCGTGTCCAGCGGGCTTGCCTGGGATGCCGCCGGCGGCGCGGATGCGGCAGGCGCCGCAGGGGACGCGGGTGGGGTGAATACGGCCGATGCCGTTGATGCGCATGGTGTGGCTGATGCTGCCGATGCCGCCGGCGCGCCCGATGCCGCAGCCACCTCGTTGTGCGGCCCCAGGTCGGGCAAGGGCGAGGCCTGCGCGCGCCGCCCGTCCACATGCGCGAGGATCACTGCGATCAGCTGCGGCAAATCGAAAGGCTTGCCGATATGGTCCACCATGCCGGACGCCAGCGCCTGTTCGCGGTCCGAATGCATGGCGTTGGCGGTCATCGCGATGATGGGCGGCGCGGCGCCCTGCAGCAGGCCCAGGATGGCGCGGGTGGCGGCGTGGCCGTCCATGTCCGGCATCTGGATGTCCATCAGGATCACGTCGGGCAGCGGCCCTGCGCGCGCCACGGCGGCGATGGCGTCGGCGCCGCAGGGCGCCACCTCGACCAGCGCGCCCTCGTGGCTCAGCAGTTCGCCGGCCACCTGCTGGTTGGTCGGATTGTCCTCGACCAGCAGGATGCGCAAGCCCTCCAGCAGGTGCTGCTGCGGCGGCGGTTGCGTCAGCACTGCGGGACGGTGCCCCGCGCGCGCGCCGGCCACTGCGTCGAACAGCATCGACGCCGTCACCGGCTTGATCAGCACGCCGTCCAGCACCGTCCCGTCCTGGGCCTGCTTCTGCGCCAGCAGCTCGCGGTCGTGGGCCGTGACCATGATGATCAGCGGCGTGCCGCCCGGCGGCGCCAGTTCGCGGATCCGCACGCTGGTTTCCCAGCCGTCCAGCAGCGGCATGCGCCAGTCCACCAGCAGCACGTCGTAGGGCTGCTGGGCGCTGCGCCGCGCCACCAGCTTGAGCGCGTCGGCGCCGTTGCCGGCCGTGTCGACCCGCCAGCCGAAGGAGGCGGCCATTTCCGCCAGCACCTGCAGCGCGCTCGGGTTATCGTCGACCACCAGGCAATCGAGCTCCCGCATCTTGGCCGCCCCGTCCGCCGTGTCGGGCTGCGGCGCCTGCGGCAGCTCGAGCTCGAAACTGAAGATGCTGCCGCGTCCCGGCGTGCTGGCCACCTGCAGCACGCCGCCCATCAGGCGCGCCAGGCGCTGCGAGATGGCCAGGCCCAGGCCGGTGCCGCCGAAGCGGCGCGCGGTGGAGGCCTCGCCTTGCGAAAACCCGTCGAAGATATGGGCGCGCTGTTCGGCCGTGATGCCGATGCCGGTGTCGCGGATGGCGAAGGCCACGCCCTGTCCTGCGCCACCGGGCACGCGCCGCACCGACAGCACCACCTCGCCGTGTTCGGTGAATTTGATGGCGTTGCCGGTCAGGTTGAGCAGGATTTGCTGCAGCCGCAGCGCATCGCCCAGCAGCCACGCCGGCAGCGCCGGATCGACCTCGAACAGCACCTCGACGGCCTTGTCGCCGACATAGGCCGACAGGATCACCGACAGATCGCGCAGCAGCCGGTCCAGGCTGAAGGGATGCGGATCGAGCGCCAGCTTGCCTTCCTCCACTTTGGAAAAATCGAGGATGTCGTTGAGCAGGCCGAGCAGGGCGCGCGCCGCCGATTCGGCCTTGGCCGCGTAGTCGCGCTGGCGCAGGTCCATCGGCGTCTGCTGCAGCAGTTGCAGCATGCCCAGCACCGCGTTCATCGGCGTGCGGATCTCGTGGCTCATATTGGCCAGGAAGCTGGACTTGGCGCGGCCGGCCTCGAGCGCCTGGTCCTTGGCGGCCGTGAGCGCTTCCAGGGCCCGGTACTGCTGGCGTAGCGCATAGCGTGCACCCAGCAGCAAGGCGCACGCCATGACGAACAGCAGCGCCAGGAACAGGGCGCTGTTGCGCACCTCTTCGTGCCAGGGCGCCAGGAAGTCCTTGCTCGACAGGCCCACCAGCACATACACCGGATATTTGCCGATGCGCTCGATGCTGATCACGCGCTGCAAGCCGTCACGCACGCTGATGGAGGTGTAGGTGCCGCGCTGGCGCTGGCTCGCCAGCATGGCCAGCGTGGGCGCCGACAGCGTCACCTTGCTGCCGATGGCCACCTCCTTCACTTCCGGATAGCGGTGCAGCAGGCGGTGCTGGCTGTCGAGCAGCGTGATTACGCCGTGCCCGCCCACGTTGAGCGACTTCAGCACTTCGGTGATGGTGTCGTTCGTGATGTTGGCCCAGGCGGTGCCGCCGAAGCTGCCGTCCGGCATGGTCAGCGCGTACATCAGCGGCAGCACCATCTCGCCGGTGATGCGCGACCTGACCGGCACGCCGAACACCAGTTCGCGCTCGGTCTTGGCGCGCTGGAAGAATTCGCGGATGTTCAAATCCTGCAGCTTGGCCGGGTCGATGTCGTCGCCGTAGACCACCAGGCCGTTGCGGTCCGAGCCGCGCACCGAGCGCGCGTGCGGGATGCGCTCCTTCAGCGAGCGCACATAGGCACTGAAGGCATCGCCGTCGAAGCGCTTTTGTTCGTGCAGAGTGCGGAATTCCAGCGCCGCGCGGCGCATCGCCAGATCGACCTCGTAGAAGTGTCCGCGCAGGAAGTTCTCCAGCGTGATCGCCAGGTTCTTGGACGTCTCCTCGGCGTTCGCGTAGTAGCGCTCGCGGCTCTGGTGCAGCGTATGCAGCACAAACCCGGTCACGAGCAGAAACACCACTGCCACGGCTGCCGCCAGCACGGCAAACAGCTTCTGCCACTTGCGCAGGGTTTCAAATCTCATGGGCGGCCACCGGGAAATGTCTGGGACACATTACCATCGGCCGCGTCTGCTGTACACATCCTCGAGAAAAAGGCCGCCATGTCGGAGACATGGCGGCCTGCTTATTGCCTGGCTTTCTTGTAAATATTTACATACTTAAGCGGAGACGCGGCGCGCATTGGTGCTGGACCAGCGGTACAGGCCCGCCACGATGGCGGCGCCCACCACCAGCGAAATCAGCATGGTGGTGTGTTCGCCCAGGCCGAGCGGGATGGCCAGCGGCTCGCCTTCGCCGGACAGCACGATCAGGCCGGCCAGCGCCACGTTGAACAGGCTCTCGCCGACGATGAAGCCGGACATGATCAGCACGCCCAGGCGCTTGGCGATTTCGCCCCAGGTCTGGTGATGCACCGCGCGCTCGAACAGGTAGCCGGCGACGGCGCCCACCACCACAGGTGCGGTCACCGTGCTGGGCAGGTAGATCGCCAGGCCCACGCCCAGCGGCGGCAGGCTGTACTTGCCGTTGCTGGCCTTCTTCAGCACGAAGTTCACCACCACCAGGCCCAGGCCCAGCGCGGCGCCCCAGCCGATCAGGTGCCACGGCAGGTTGCCGCCGATGACGCCCTTGGCCAGCGTGGAGATCAGCGTCGCCTGCGGCGCGGCCAGCGGCTGCGAGGAAATCGCCTGCAGGTTGGGCGCACCGGCGAAGCCGTTGGCGCGGTTCAGCAGTTCCAGCACCGGCGGCACCACGCAGGAACCGGCGAGCACGCCGATCAGCAGCGCGACCTGCTGCTTCCAGGGCGTGGCGTCGACCAGCTGGCCGGTCTTCAGATCCTGCAGGTTGTCGTTGCCGATGACGGCCACGGCCAGCACCACGGTGGTGACGAACAGGGCGAACGCGATCAGCGCGTGCGCCACTTCCGGGCCCATGATGTGCTTGCCGACCGCGCCCACCGACAGGGCGGCGCCCAGCACGGTCAGGATGGCGATGCCGGACACCGGCGAGTTCGACGAACCGATCAGGCCTGCCATGTAGCCGCACACGGCGGCGGCGAAGATGCCGGCCACCAGGATGTAGGCCACGCCCACGGCGATCAGGGCCGGTGCGATGCTCGACAGCACGCCGCCCTGCAGGAAGGTCGCCAGCAGCCAGCCGGCCGGCACCATGGCCAGCAGGGTCACCAGGCCGACGATGAAGATGGGCAGGTCCTGTTCGGTGCGCGGCAGTTCGCCGCCGTTGGCCTTGGCCTTGCGCGACGATTCCATGGCCGACTTCAGGCCGCCGACGACGGGCTTGGCCAGGCCGGCCAGGGTGACGATGGCGGCCGCGCCGATGGCGCCCGCGCCTATCATGCGCACATCGGTTTTCCACACTTTCAGCGCCCAGTCGGCAGCCGACAAATCGGCCATCGGCTGGGCGGCGGTCAGGATGGGCACCAGCACGCCCCAGGCGATCGCCAGGCCGGCCAGCATCGCGATGCCGACCGTGATGCCCATCAGGTGGCCGGCGCCGATCAGGGCCAGCGAGCTCGAAGCGCCCAGGCCGGTGGCGCCGTTACCGCTACGGAAATACACCGCCATTTCGCCGGCCATCACCTTGACGGCGGCGCCGGCCGCGTACAGGGCGGATGCCACGCTGCCCAGGATCACGGCCATCAGGCCGGCTTTGCCCTCGGCGGCGCCTTCGCGCGAGGAAGTGCCCACTTTCAGCACTTCAGCGGCGGCCACGCCTTCCGGGTAGGGCAGGTCGGACATCGACACCAGCGCGCGGCGCAGCGGCACCGTGTACATCACGCCCAGCACGCCGCCGATGGCGCAGGCGCCGAAGGTCGGCCAGAACGGCACGTTGGCCCACCAGCCTATCATTAGCAGGCCCGGCAACACGAAGATCACCGACGCCAGCGTGCCGGCGGCCGAGGCGATGGTCTGGACGATGTTGTTTTCCTGGATGGTGGCGTTCTTGAAGGCGCTCAACAAGGCCATCGAAATCACCGCCGCAGGGATCGACGTGGCGAAGGTCAGGCCCACTTTCAAGCCCAGATAGACCTGCGCCGCGGTAAACACCAGCGTAATCAGGATGCCCAGGATCACGCCGCGTGCTGTGATTTCGCCGGGCGTGGACGGGGAAGCTTTAGTCATGTTTCGGGACTCCATGTATATTGGAATGTTTATAAAATGGAAAACATTTTGTGCCTCATGATAGCCGACCTGCGGCGAATCGGATACTGCGGCGGGAGCGCGCCGCATGGGCACTGGCACGGGAGCAGGTAAAATAGCGGATTACACTCAAGCAGCAGAAGGGCAAGCGATGGCAATTCAATGGTATCCGGGGCACATGAACGCCGCCAAGAAGAAAGCGGCCGAGCAGATGGAGAACACCGATCTGGTGATCGAGGTGGTCGACGCGCGCCTGCCCGAAGCCAGCTGCAACCCCATGGTGGAAGAGCTGCGCCTGTTCCGCCAGCGTCCTTGCCTGAAGATCCTGAACAAGGTGGATTTGGCCGACCCGGCCGCCACCGCCGCGTGGGTGGAATACTACAACCGCCAGGAAGGCGTGACGGCGTACGCCATGACGACCAAGAAGCCGGGCGACGTGGCGCGCATTCCCGACCTGGCCAAATCGCTGGCGCCGCACCGCGGCGTGCCGACCAAGCCGCTGCGCATCATGATCATGGGCATCCCCAACGTGGGCAAATCGACGCTGATGAATGCGCTGCTGAAAAAGCGCGTGGCCAAGGTCGGCGACGAGCCGGCTGTGACGAAAGTGCAACAAAAGCTCTACCTGGACAAGAACACCATCCTGGTCGACACGCCCGGCATGCTGTGGCCGAAGATCGCCATGCCCAGCGACGGCCTGATGCTGGCGGCCAGCCACGCGATCGGTTCCAACGCGCTGATCGAAGAGGAAGTGGCCGAATTCCTGGCTGGCGAAATGCTGCGCCGCTATCCCGAGTTGCTGGCCGCGCGCTACAGCTACAAGAACATAGAAGAGATGGACGCGATCGCCGTGGTCGAAGGCATCGCCGCCAAGCGCGGTTACCGCCAGAAGGGCGGCGACTACGACTACGAAAAGGCGTCGCACATCTTCCTGCAAGACTACCGCACCGGCGCGCTGGGCCGCATCTCGCTCGAGACGCCGGCCACCCGCGCCGCCGCGCTGGAAGTGTTCGCCGAAGAACAGCGCGTGAAAGCCGAAGCCGCCGCCGCCAAAGCCGCCGCCAAGGAAGCCGAGCGCAACAAAGGCAAGCGCGGCACCTGAGCGGCCCCCGAAAAAGGGAAAAAGGGCCAGGGTCAAATCGTAAAAGGGGCCAGGGTCAAATCGTAAAAGGGGTCAGGGTTATTTATACGTAGCGTATGCGTTTCGTATAAATCACCCTGGCCCCTTTTGCAGGTTCTGGCCCCTTGTCGGGTTGCGGTTTTAGCCGAAGCGGAAGCTGGAGACGGCGAGGCTGCCCATGAAGGCGTCTTCGTGGTAGACGATAGCGGCGGCGTCGCCTTCGGCTGCGCCCATGGCCACCATCAGCGGCAGCAGGTGCTCTTCGCGCGGATGCGCGGTGCGGGCCGCTGGCGCGCGTTCCCATTCCACCAGCTGCGCCGTGCGCTGCGCGGGCGGCAGCGCCATCGTCTGCCGCAGCCAGGCGTCGAACTGGTGGGATGCCGCCGCGCCGGCAGGGCCGAACTGGCGCAGGTTGTGATAACTCAGGCCGCTGCCGATGATCAGCACGCCTTCGCTACGCAACGGCGCCAGCGCGCGGCCTATCGCCATGTGCTCGGCTGGGTCCAGACCCTGTTTCAGCGACAGTTGCACGACAGGCACGTCGGCCGCCGGGTAGATGGGCTGCATGGCGGAGAATGTGCCGTGGTCGTAACCGCGCTCCGGGTCGAGCTGGGCGGCAATGCCGGCGCCGTTCAACAACTGCTGCACGCGCGCGGCCACTTGCGGCGAACCGGGGGCGCCATATTGGATCTCGTAGGTATAGTCGGGAAAACCGCCGTAGTCGTAAATCATGGGCGGCGCAGCGCTGGACGAGATCAGCGGCTCGCGGCCTTCCCAGTGCGCCGTGACCACCAGCACAGCCTTGGGCCGCCGCTCGCCGAGTTGGCGCGGGATGTCTTCCAGCGATACCTTCAGCGCGTCGTATTTTCCCTGGTACTGCTCCAGCATCCACGGCCAGGGACCGCCGCCGTGCGAGAGGAAATAGGTGGGGAGTGCGGTGTCGGCCATTTAGTGCTCCTGATATTCGATGCACTTACTATGGGGCCATATTCTCTATTCATCAATCCTGATTTTATGGATGGATCATTCAGGATTTGTTAATGATGACGATCATGGCGAACAGCCGTGCACCGCGCATCCAGGCCAGCAGCAGGGCGATGACTTGGGTCAGCAGCAAGGCGAACAGGAAACCCGCAGTGCCGATATGGGGCACGTGGATACGCGCCAGCCCCAGCGCGGCGGCCGCCGCCAGGCCGGCGACGCTGATCGCCACGTAGCTGCCCAGCATGGCCATTGGGCGGCGGGCCAGCAGGCGCAGCCCGTGCCACCACGCGATCACGGCGGACCGGCGGCGGCGGTCGGCGGCCAGCACGGCGCGGCCGGCGTCCAGCGTCACCAAGGCGAGCGCCAGCAGCAGCGCGCTCGCGACGCCGGCGGCGGCGCGCAGGTATTCCCCGTCGGCCGGGGTGATGGCGGTGTCGGCGCCGCTGGCTGCCAGGTGACGCATGCCGCTGGAGAGGGCCAGCGCGCCACCCAGCGGCGCCGCCGCCCACAGCAGCATGCGGAACATGCGCGGGTATTCGGCCATGGCGCCCAGGAGCAGGTCGCGGAACGCCGGCCTGCCATCAAAGCGCGCGGCGGTGACGACGGCGCCGGTCAGCAGCGGCGACAGCAGCAGGGCCGCCGCCACGGCGGCGCCGGCGCCCAGCTTCATGGCCAGCGGATTGCGGCCCGGGTCTGTCGTCAGGTCGGCGATGTTGGACAGGTCCAGCCGCTGCGCCAGTTCGGCAACGTGCACAGAATAGTCGAACGAGGCGCTGAAGTGGCTCCAGTACGGCAGCGTGAGCACCAGCGTGGGCAACAGCAGGGCGATGGTCCACAGCAGCAGCAAGCGCCATTGCAACGCGGCGCGCGCGGCGCGCAGGCAGACCCCGGTCAAGGGCAAGTTGGGGACACTCATATCGTCGCGATCAAAGTCAGCATGGCCTGGGCCAGTGCGGCCAGGTCGAAAGTCCAGCGGCGCGCGGCGCTCTTGTCGGCCTTCAGCGTGCGGCTGTCGTCGAGCTTATTCGTGTCCAGCAGGTGCGTGCGCTCGGGATCGAGTTCGGCCGACACGGCTTGCACCGGCTTGTCCCAGGTGTAGCGCTGCCAGCGTTCGCCGTTCTGTGGATCCCATTTGACGCTGATGGTGCTGCCGTCGGCGAAGCGCACCAGCAGCGTTTGCGGCACGGCCTCGCCGCGCCTGCGCAGCACGACTTCGGTGCGGAAGGGGAAGGGGCCGGTGCCAGGGCCGGCGTGGGGATGCGCTTTCTCCCACTTCTCGCGCGTCGCCTCGATCTGCTCGTCCACCTGCTCCTGCGTCAACATGACGCGCTTGCCCTTGACGATGGTGCTGCCCGGCTGCGGCAGCACTTCGGTACTGGCGAATTCCTGCACGCGGTCGTCGACTTTGCCGGTGCGGTAGACTTGCTGCGCGAACACGCGTTCGACCAGCGCGCGCTGGCCGCTCGACTCGGCCAGCGCTTCGCGCAGGTCGGCGGTGCTCGGGTGGCGGAAGCGCCAGCGCTTGTAGTACTCCTTGAATGCCTGTTCGGTGGCCTGCTTGCCCAGTTGCGCCTCCAGGTCGTGGAACAGGATGGCGCCGCGGTTGTACACCGGACCGATGCCCTGCAGGCGCGCATAGGCGTTCTGCCCGGCGGGATCGGCCGGGTTCTCGCGCACCGCGCCGCCAAGTTCGTAGTGGAAGCCGTCGAATCCGGGCGAGACGCCCAGTGCGCGCAGCCACCATGGCGCCGGGTGGAACTTCTGCCCGCGTTCACGCGCCATGCGCATGTTCCAGTATTCGTTCAGGCCTTCGTCCAGCATCGGTTCCTCGAACTCGTTGGAGGCGAGGATGCCGTAGAAATAGCCGTGGCCGAATTCGTGGATGTTGACCAGGTCCAGCTCGAATGCGTCGGCCGTGTCGGGTTCGACCTTGGTGTAGCTGTCGGCGGTGTAGAAGGTCGGGTACTCCATGCCGGACGCCGCACCGGCGTTATGCGGCGGCAGCACCACGGTCAGCGTCCGGTACGGATACGGCCCCAGCGTTTTCGAGTAGTAGCTCAGCGCATCCTGCGCGGCCTTCAGCGACGGCGCCGCGCTGGCCGCGAACTCCGGCGCGTACAGGACCTTGATGCTGACCGGCGGACTGCCCGCGCCGGTCCAGCTGCCCGTCAGCGGCGCGGCGTAGCGCTTGTCGGCGGTCCAGGCGAAATCGTGCACGTCGCCCTGCACGTAGTGGTGCGTCAGCATGCCGTCCTTCTCCACCGGCGCGCCTTGCAGTTCGCCGGTGGCGCCGACCGTGTAGCCCTTCGGTACGGTAAGTTTCACGTCGTAGCTGCCGAAGTCCGCGTAGAACTCGGACTCGGCATGGTACTCGTGCACGTTCCAGCGCTCCTTGACGGCGCCCCGTTCGCCGGGCAGTTCCAGTACGCCGATTTTCGGGAACCACTGCGCCACCAGATGAAAGCTGCCGAAGTAGCCGCTGCGCGCGAGCAGGCGCGGCAACTGGCTGTGGAAATCGATATCGAGCGTGGTGGTGGCGCCGGGCGCCACCGGCTGCGGCAGGTCGAAGCGCACCACGGTGCGGTCGTTTGCCGGGCCGTCGTCCGGGTGCACGAAGGACTGGTCGACCTTGGCGCCGTTCTGCAGCACGCTGCGCAGTTCAATGTGGCCCCAGTCGCCGTCCTTGGGGTCGGTGCTGAACACGCCGCGTCCACCCATCGCGCGGTGCTCGGTGAAGAAGGTGGTGCCGCCGTGTTCGAAGGCGTTCAGGTAGAGGTGCAGATAGACCGTGCGCACCGGATGCGCGCTGCGGTTGCGCCAGGTGAGCTGCTGCTGGCCGTCCACCGTGTGCTTGACCGGATCGAGCGTCGCTTTGATCTTGTAGTCGGCCACGCGGTCCGACAGGGTAGGCTCGCCGCCGGTGCGCGGGCCGCCCCAGGCGTTGGGCGCGCTCGGCGTGGCGACCGCCGCCGCGTGCGCCGGCGCGAAGGGGATGCCGGTGTCGGTATAGGGTTCCGGAACGGCGATGACCTGCACTTGCGCCAGCAGCGTGCCCTGGATGGCCAGGGCCGCCATGGCGGCTGCTGCGGCCAGGAGTTTGCGGTAGGGGTAGGCGTTCATGGCTGCCACTATATCGAAGCAGGTAGTAAATTACCAACCTTATCGGCGGGAGTATAATGGCCGCGTTTTGGTGCCCGCGCCCATGTCCATGGACGCAGTTAAACGGGAAACACAAGGCTGCCTGCGCTGCGCGCGGCGGCCAAGGTGTGCTGCCCCCGCAACGGTACGCAAGCGCCGCGCTGCTTGAACGAGGCACGCGGCAGGCTGGATCGACAACCACAGTGCAGGCCGCGCGGCAGTCCCGCTGCGCGGCGCCGCGCCGGAAGGTGATCCAGTCCGTCTTGCCAGCCCGGATACCGGCCAGACAGGTGGAAGCGCTGATTGCCTTCCGTTGAATCCGATCTGCGGGGACGCGGACGGATGCTCACTACGTATAAAGAACAAGATGACCTTCACGCATACCCGCCGCTCGCCGGCCTTGCTGCCGTCCCTGCAGCCGCTGGCCCTGGCCACTTCCATCGCCCTGTGCTTCGCCGCAGCCGCAGCCGCACCGGCGCCAGCGCTGGCCCAGGCGCCCGCCCAGGCTCTCGCCCAAACCGCCGCGCCCGTGATCGTCACCGGCGCCCGTTTCGACAGCGACCCGTCGCTACTGCCGATCGGCGCCACCGTCATCAGCGCGGCCGAGATCCGCCGTTCCGGCGCCAGCGACGTCAACCAGGCCATCCGCAAAATCGGCGGCGTGCTGGGTCACCAGAGCCTGGACGGCAGCCCGGACTTCGCGCTCGACATGCGCGGCTTCGGCACCAACAGCAGCCAGAACATGGTGGTCCTGCTGGATGGCGTGCGCCTGTCCGAAAACGAGCAGAGCACGGCCATCCTGTCGACCATTCCTGTGGACTCGGTCGAGCGCATCGAGATCACGCGCGGCGGCAGCAGCGTGCTGTACGGCGACGGCGCCACCGGCGGCGTGATCCAGATCATCACCAAGCGCCCCGGCGCGCGCAATGCCGGCACCCGGGGCACGGTGTTCGCTGAAGCAGGTCAGCTCGGCCTGCGCGAAGGCCGCGCCGCGCTCACGCATAGCGCGGACAACTGGGCGTTCGACCTGTCGGGCGGCGCGCTCGACACCGACAACTACCGCGACAACAACGGCTTTAAGTCGCGCAACCTGAACCTGGGCGCGCAGTGGGCCTTCACCGGCGGCCGCGCCGGGGTGCGCGTCTCCGGCACCCGCCAGGATTCCCGCTTCGCCGGTTCGCTGTCCGAGGCGCAGTTCAACGCCAATCCGCGCCAGACCGCCTCGCCCAAGAACTTCGGCTCGCTCGACAGCGACCGCTACACCGCCTTCGTCGAAGCCAAGGTGGCCGGCTACGACCTGGCAGCCGAACTGTCGCACCGCCGCAAGGAGCTGGAAGCGAGCTATTTCAGCGCCTACGGCTTGTATGAACTGGATTACCAGAGCAAGCAGACCCAGTTCTCGCCGCGCGTGCGCAAGCTGGGCCAGATCGGCGCCGTCCTGAACGAAGCGGTGGCCGGCATCGATTTCATCGACTGGAGCCGGGAGCAGAAGGGCAGCGCGCCTAGCAAGGCGACGCAGAAGTCGAAGGCGCTGTACCTGCGCGACGAAATCAAGTGGGACGCGTTCCGCCTGGCCGCCGGCGCGCGCCGCGAGCTGTTCGAGAAGGACAACCGCGACCCGTCGCCTTTCGCCAGCGCCGTCTACGACGTGACCCAGGGCGTGAACGCCTGGGACATCCAGGGCAGCTACGCGCTGTCGGCCAAGGCCACGCTGCACGCCAAGATGGGCCAGAGCTACCGCCTGCCGAACGCGGACGACAATGCCTACACGCCGCTGGCCAACCGCGTGCTGCAGCCGCAGACCTCGCACGACATGGAACTGGGCACGAGCTACGCCGAAGACGGCAACAAGCTGGCCGCGCGCGTGTTCCGCCACGAGCTGCGCAATGAAATCTACTACGATCCGACCGCGGGCGAATTCCACTTCGGCGCCAACGTCAACCTGGCCCCGACCCGGCGCCAGGGCTTCGAACTGGACGCGAGCGCGCGCCTGGCCGCCGACTGGTCGCTGAGCGGCCATTACCAGCGTGTAAAAGCCACTTTCACCGAAGGCGCGGCCGCCGGCCGCGAACTGGTGCTGGTGCCGAAGAACGTGCTGAGCGCGCGCCTGTCCTGGACCCCGGCCGACGGCCAGAGCGCCGACATCGGCGCCCAGTGGGTCGACAGCCAGCGCTTCGGCAGCGATTTCGACAACAGCTGCGCCGCCCGCATCCCGTCCTACACCACGCTGGACGCCCGCTACGCGCGCAAGTTCGGCGCCTGGGAAGTGGCGCTGTCCGGCCTGAACCTGGCGGACAAGCAGTACTACGGCATGGCGTTCAGCTGCCAGGGCGGGATCTACCCGTCCGACGGCCGCCAGCTGAAGCTGTCGGCGCGCTACGACTTCTAAGCCGGGCTTAAATCAGGCTTAAAATCCCCGCTGGCCGGGGATTTTTGCCGTTTGGGCTGATGGCGGGCCGAAAAAAATGGTAATCTCGCGGCGTTCGCCACTCTCATTCAAAGAAGGACCACCCATGCGATTCCTGCGCCTGATACTTGCCGCCGCCGCCCTGTCGTTTGCCGCCGCCGGCGCCTCCGCAGCCGAACCGAAGGAAGGCGTCGATTTCAAGACGCTGGAAAGCCCGGTGCGCGCCGACACCGGCAAGAAGGTGGAAGTGCTCGAGTTCTTCATGTACTCGTGCCCGCACTGCAATGCTTTCGAGCCTGCGCTGGCCGACTGGGTGAAGAAGCAGGGCGACAAGATCGCGTTCCGCCGCATCCACTTCCCGGCCGGCGGCCCCAACGACGCGCAGGCGCACGCCTACCTGACGCTGGAAGCGATGGGCAAGGTCGACGAGTTGCACAACAAGATCTTCCGCGCCATCCACGTCGAGCGCAACCGCCTGAACAAGGATGACGCTATGACCGACTTCATCGCCAAGAACGGCGTCGACAAGGCCCAATACCTGGAATACTTCAATTCCTTCGCGGTGCAGACTAAAATGAAACGTGCCGCCCAGGTGGTGGGCCAGTACAAGGTGGACAGCGCGCCGACCATCGTCATCGATGGCCGCTTCGTGACCGCGCCGTCCATGGCCGGCCGTCCCGGCATGTCGGAGATGGCTTCGCAGCAGGCGACGCTGCAGACCATGGATTATCTGGTGGCCAAGGCCGCCAAGAAATAGGATGAGCAGATGAGTGATGTTGAAAAAGAAGTGATGACGATCTACCGCGAGTCCGCGCCGGACGAGCGCAAGCTGTTCTGGCAGAGCCACGTGAACCATGTCGCCTGGAGTTTGCTGTTGATCGTCATCGCCTTTTCGGCCTGGCTCGTCATTGCCCTCGTCAACGCCGAGAACCAGCGCAATGCCTACGCCACCAAGAAATGCGAAGACCGCATGTTCAAGGGCGAAACCGACATGCAATGCATGAAGACGGTACGCACCCGTGACCACTGGTGGGACCACGTGGTGTACGCGCTGGGCCACACCAGCACTTGAGGCCGGCCCCGGCAAGAAAAAACCCGCTGCGGCGGGTTTTTTCTTGTCAACTGACGTTCTCGAGGTTGTCGAGCTGGCGCTGGAACAGCTGCTCCAGCAGCTTGCGGTCCTCGGCGCTGTAGCCGTCGTAGGCGCGGGTGGTGCGGGCCCATACCTCGGGCATGACCTGCTCGATCAGCGCGCGGCCGCTGTCGGTCAGCGAAATCATCACGCAGCGGCGGTCGCCGGGGCGGTTGCCGCGCGTGATGTGGCCTTGCGTCTCCAGGTCGTTGCAGACGCGCGTCAGGTTGGCAGGCTTCTCCATGCAGGCTTCGCCCAGTGTGGACGCGGTCGAGGTCTCGTTGTCCGAGCCGTACAGCACCGCCAGCACCATGTAGCTGGCGTCGACCAGGTCGTACTTCCTCAACGCCGCGTTGGACAGGTCCTTCATGCGCTTTTGCACGTGATAAGTCATCCGCATCAGACGTACCAGGTCTTCAGGAAATGCCGTCATGCGCGCGTGGATGTTTTTCAGGCGCTTGTTTGTGGCGTCGAAACTGCTCATTGCGCTCTCCTCTCCCTCTCCGAAAGACTTGATTGTACTATCCTTGCTTGATTGGAAACTTTGTTTAATGCCCGCAGTACCGCCGGCGCCACAGGTGTTCGGTGCGCCGCCCATGGCGGGGCTTTGTTAGAGTCGTTTGATCCGCTAACAAGGCTGATGGAGGCAATCATGGCAGGTAGCAGCACACTCGATCCGGACAACTTCCCCAAGGCGCCGGACCGTACACTGGGACGCGGCCACGGCACCGGCGCGCTGGGGCCGAGCGACAGTTCCGATTCCGGCAGCGACGTGCAGGGCGGCAGCGGCCTGTCGCAGCAGTTCGACACCGGCCTGCGGCAGGGCCCGAATGACATGGAAACGGGCAGGGCGGGCGGCACCGCGGGGCCCGACCTGGGCGATTCCGACCTGGACAGCGACAGCGATTCCTACGGCACCGGCGAACGCGCGGCGGCCGGGCGCGACACGGTGGCGCCGGACGGCGCCGACATCGATGTCGACCACATTGAAACCCTGCCTCCCGGTATCCTGGAGGAACTGGATGAACCGGAAGATGTCGAGCGAGGCAAGGGCGGCCGCCGCCGCCCTTGATGCTCGCGCCATGCCGGTGTGGCTTGCAAACCCGCCCCCGGCTTGAACGCTGGCGCCCCCGGCCGCTTCCCTCTGCTCATTTTTTGCGCATGCCTACTGTACCAAGGTACAGGATACATTTCGCTTTCGTGGCAGTAGGATCGCACGCATAGGGACCATTCCGGGCGGGCTGATGGGCAAGTTATCGACGTGGGGAGAACGCTGGACGGCGGCGGCGTGGCGCCTGGCTGCGCAGCTGGCGCGCTTTTTCACGCCCCGCGCTGTCCTGCGCCGCATCGCCGCGCGGCGCATCTCGATCGCGCTGATCGTCAGCGTGGCGCTGGCGGCGCTGGTGACCGTGGTGCTGCTCGGTTTCGCCGTCCTGTCCTACAATCAGGAGCGCGACGAGCGCTGGCGCGAACTGCACCGCCGGCTCGACGCGAACGCGGACCAGCTGACCGCCGCCATCGCCCTGCCGGCCTGGAACTTCGACGACCGCCAGATCATTGCCATAGTGCAGGCCAGCCTGAACAACCGCGACCTGTACGGCTGCACCGTCACCCTCGGCAAGCGCATGCAGTTCGCCTTCCTGCGCAATGCGCGCGGCGTGGTCGTGCAGGTGGCGCATGCGCCGGACTTGCCTGCGCTGCGCACGGCGGAGCGCACCATCCGCGTGGCCGGCAACGACATCGGCGTGGTGAAGATGTACGTGACGCCGGAGTACGTGTTGAACACGCTGCGTGAACGCCGCATCGCGCTTGGCTTCGCCATCGTGGCGCTGGATGTGACCTTGGTGCTGGGCGTGTACCTGCTGCTGTGGTATCTGATGCTGAAACCGTTGAAGGCAGTGGGGCATTACGCGGCCAGCGTGAAGGCGGGCGGCGCAGGCGCCGGACCGGACCAGTCCTTATTCCTGGGCGAGCTGAAAACGCTGAAGGAATCGATCCTGGAAATGGTGGCGCTGCTGGACCAGCGCTACAGCGCCATGCGGGCCAGCGAGGAACGCCTGACGATCGCCACGGACGCCGCCCAAATCGGCATCTGGGACTGGGACGTCGACAGCAACGAGGTGGTGTGGGACCGCGAAATGCACCGCCAGTATGGTGTGCCGCCGGGCGCTTTCAACAGTACGCTGGCGGCATGGGAGGCGCGCGTGCTGCCCGAGGACCTGGCCCGCGTAAACCTGCTGATCGAGGAAGTGCAGCGCGGCGAGCGCCCCTATGTCACCGAATTCCGCATCCGCTGGCCGGACGGCCAGCTGCGCCACATCAAGGCGGCCGGCAAGGCTTTTCGCGATGCCAGCGGCACTTTTCGCCGCCTGGTGGGCGTGAACTACGACATCACCGATATCAAGCTGGCGGAGGAGGAACTGCGGCGCCACCGCAACCATCTGGAGGAGCTGGTGGCCGAGCGTACCGAGGCGCTGTCGGTGGCGGTGGCGGACGCGCAGGCGGCCAACCGCGCCAAGAGCGTGTTCCTGGCGACCATGAGCCACGAGTTGCGCACGCCGCTGCATTCGGTGATCGGCTTCTCGCGCCTGCTGGCCGATTCGCAAACCATGACGGAAGAGGAAAAACGCAACCTGGGCGTGATCAACCGCTCCGGCCAGCACCTGCTCACCCTGATCAACGACTTGCTGGAACTGTCGAAAATCGAAGCCGGGCGCATCACGCTGCAGTCGACCGTGGTCGCGGTGGAAAGCTTGCTGCGGGAGGTGATGGACATGCTGGGCGCGCGCGCGCGCCAGGCCGGCTTGCATATGACACTGGACTGCCATGGCCTGCCGCCGGCCGTGCACATGGATGGTGCGCGGCTGCGCCAGGTGCTGCTCAATCTGGTGTCGAACGCGGTGAAGTTCTCCCAGCAAGGCAGCGTCATGCTGATCGCGCGCGCCCGGCCGCTCGAGGGCGGGCGCCAGGCGCTATCGTTCTCGGTGCGCGATACCGGCATGGGCATCGCCAAGGCGGACCAGCAGCGCATCTTCGAACCTTTCGTGCAGACCGACAGCAGCGGCACGCAGGAGGGCACGGGCCTGGGACTGACCATCTCGCGCGAGTTCGTGCGCATGATGGGCGGCCAGCTGGAGGTGGAGTCCGAACCGGGGCGCGGCGCGGAGTTCCGCTTCGCCATCGAGGTCACTGGCGCGGATTACGTGCCGCGCGAGCCGCTCAGCGTGGTCGAGCGGCTGGACGCCTCGGAGCGCGGGCACCGCATCCTCGTGGTGGACGACAACGAGGATAGCCGCCACCTGATAGACAGCCTGCTGTCGCCGCTGGGTTTCAAAGTGGAGCTGGAGGCCGACGGTGTGGCCGCGCTGGCGGCGCTGCGCCGTGCCCCGCCGGCGCTGGTGCTGATGGACTGGCGCATGCCGGGACTGGACGGGCTGGCGGTGATCCGCCTGCTGCGCGCTGAACCGGAGCTGCGCCAGCCGCGGGTGGTGATGATGACGGCGCACGCTTTCGACGAGGAGCGGCGCGAGGCGCTGGCGGCCGGCGCCGACGAATTCCTGTGCAAGCCGATCGAGCAGGACCGGCTGTTCCAGGTGCTGGAGCAGCAGCTGGGCGTGCGTTTCCGGCGCCGCCAGCGGCTGCCGTCGGCGACGCCGCCGCCACTGACCGGGGCGTGCCTGGCGCTGCTGCCGTACGAGGTGCTGGTCGAGATGGGTGAATTGCTGCATCTGCTGTATCCGGCGCGCGCGCTGCAACTGCTGGAAGGTTTCCGCGCCACCCATGCGGACACGGTGCTGGCGGTGGAAGCCATGCTGGAGCTGCACCAGTATCCGCAGCTGTGCAGCATGATAGAGGCGGTCTGCGCGCCACAGGCGCCGTGATTCCGCGCTAGCCGCGGTGGCTGGACGAGCCTGCCCACAGATTGATCCGGCCCTCCTGCGCTTGCAGGTCGATGGCGGCCAGTTCGTCGCTGGTAAACGCCAGGTTCTTCAGCGCCGCCACGTTCTCGCGGATCTGCGCGCTGTTGCTCGCGCCGATCAGGGTGGAGGTCACGCGCGGGTCGCGCAGCACCCAGGCCAGGGCCATCTGCGCCAGCGTCTGGCCGCGCAGTTTGGCGATCTCGTTCAGGCCGTGCACGCGCGCCAGGTTCTCCTCGCTCAGATGGCTTTGCAGCAGCGAGCCGCCGCCCGGGCGGTTCACGCGCGCGTCCTGGGGGACGCCGCCCAGGTATTTGTCGGACAGGATGCCCTGCGCCAGCGCGGTGAAGGTGATGCAGCCTATGCCTTCGCGGCCCAGCGTGTCGAGCAGGCCTTCGGTTTCTATCCAGCGGTTCAGCATATTGTAGGAGGGCTGGTGGATCAGGCACGGCACCTTCCATTCGGCCAGCAGGCGCGCCGCCTCGGCGGTCTTCTCGGCCGAGTAGGAAGACACGCCCACGTACAGCGCCTTGCCCTGGTGGACCGCGTGGGCCAGCGCAGCCATGGTTTCCTCCAGCGGCGTGTCCGGATCGAAGCGGTGCGAATAGAATATGTCCACGTAGTCCAGGCCCATGCGCTGCAGGCTTTGGTCCAGGCTGGCCAGCACGTATTTGCGCGAACCGCCGCCCTGGCCGTAGGGGCCGGGCCACATGTCCCAGCCGGCCTTGGTGGAGATGATCAGCTCATCGCGGTAGGGACGGAAGTCTTCCTTGTAGAGGTGGCCGAAATTGGTTTCCGCGCTGCCGTAGGGCGGACCGTAGTTGTTGGCCAGGTCGAAGTGGGTGATGCCAAGGTCGAAGGCGGTGCGCAGCATGTCGCGCTGCGAGGCCAGGGTATTGGTGTCGCCGAAGTTGTGCCACAGCCCGAGCGACATGAGGGGCAGTTTCAAGCCGCTGCGTCCGCAGTGGCGGTATTGCATTTCCTCGTAGCGGTGGCGCGATGCCTGGTAAGTCATGGTGTCTCCTTGCTTGGTGTCGGTGCCGAAGGGCGATGATAGCGCAATCACCGGTGCTGAGTGCCGTTTGTCGCATCTATCGCCGTTTCGTCGCAAACCCGGCCGGCGCGGCGGGGCTTGCTGATACGCTGGCGTCCACAGTCAACTTGAGGGATGCCATGCTGGGACTATCGTTGAAGATGACCGCGCGCGACTGGCGCGCGGGGGAGTTGCACCTGCTGCTGGCGGCGCTGGTCGTCTCGGTGGCCGCCTTGTCGGCGGTCGGCTTCTTCACGGACCGCATCCGCGGCGGCATGCAGCGCGACGCCAGGCAGTCCCTGGCCGCCGACCTGCTTGTCGGTTCGGACGCGCCGCTGGCCCCGGCCTTGCTTGCCGACGCCGCTGCGCGCGGCCTGCAAACCGCCACCACCATCTCCATGATCAGCATGGCCCGCGCCGGGACGGGCGAGGGCGCCCGCTCCCAGCTGATATCGCTGAAGGCCGTCAGCGCCGGCTATCCATTGCGCGGCGCGCTGAGCTTCGCGCCAGGCGGCGCATCCGTGCCTTCCGCGCCGCCGGAACCCGGCACGGCATGGATAGACACCGGCCTCGCCAGCCGGCTCGACCTGCAAGCCGGCGGCAAGCTGCGCGTCGGCGATGCGGAATTGACGGTCACCCGCCTCATCGCGGTCGAACCGGACCGCCGCTTCTCGCCCGTCAACATGTCGCCGCGCGTGATGATCGCCGCCAGCGGCCTGCCCGCCACCGGACTGATCGCACCCGGCGTGCGCGCCAGTTATTCCCTGCTGCTGGCGGGCGACGCCGCAGCGGTGGAAGCGTTCCGCGCCGCCCTGCAAGCACGCCTGAGCGCCGCCAACACCGCCAACGTCCGTATCCAGACCGCCCGGGAGAGTAGCGCGGCCCTGGGCCAGACACTGGACCGCGCCGGCGGTTTTTTGTCCCTGGTCAGCCTGATGTCGGCCATGCTGGCGGCGGTCGCCATTGCCATGGCTGCGCGCCGCTACATGCTGCGCCACGTCGACGCCTGCGCCATGCTGCGCTGCCTCGGCTTGCGCCAGTCGCAAGTGCTGCGGCTTTACCTTGTCGAATTCCTGCTGGTCGGCCTGGCGGGCAGCGCCATCGGCATACTGGCCGGCTACGCCAGCCACCTCATGCTGCTGCAATGGCTGGAAAGGCTGCTGCCCACCGCGCTGCCGGCCGCCAGCTCGATGCCGGCGCTGCAGGGCATGGCCGCCGGCCTGATCCTGCTGGCCGGCTTCGCGCTGCCGCCGCTGCTGCAACTGCGCGATGTGCCGCACGCCCGGCTGCTGCGGCGCGAGCAGCAGGCGCCGCGCGGCGTCACGCTGGCGGCGTGCGCGCTGGGAACCGCCATGTTTTGCGCCTTGCTGCTGTGGATCACCGGCGACGCCATGCTGGGCGCCCTGAGCGCGGCGGGCTTCCTGCTGGCCGCGCTGCTGTTCGGCGCCGTCTGCTGGCTGGCGTTGAAAACGCTGGGCGCCATGCGCGGCATGTTCAAGCAGCCGGCCTGGCGTTTCGCCGTCACCGCGCTGCACCGCGATCCCGGCGCCACCGTGGCGCAAACGGTGTCGCTGGCCATAGGCCTGGCCGCGCTGCTGCTACTGACCGTGGTGCGCGGCGACCTGCTCAATGCATGGAAAGCCGACACCCCGGCCGACGCGCCCAACCACTTCGTCGTCAATATCCAGCCCGAACAGAGGGAGGATATCGCGGCCCGCCTGGCGCATTACGGCAGCCCCGCGCTGCAGCCGAGCACGCGCGCGCGCCTGCTGGCCGTGAACGGCAAGCCGGCCGGCGCCAAGGACCACAAGGCGTCGCTGAACGACACCGATTTCGACCTCTCCTTTTCCGCCAAGCTGCCTGCGGCAAGCACCCTGTTGGCGGGGCGGTGGTTCGATCCGACCTCGAACCTGCCCGAAGTGTCGGCGGACGAGAGCGTGACGCGGCAGTTCGGCATCAAGCTGGGCGACACGCTGGACTTCGATGCAGGCGGTCTGCCGGTGCAGGCCAAGGTCACCAGCCTGCGCAAGATCGACTGGCGCGCACACACGCCGAGCTTTGAATTCCTGCTCAACAGTGTGGCCGCGACCGATTTGCCGCGCACTTACAGCACCGCCTTCCACGTGCCTGAAAACGACCGCAAGGCGGCCGACCGGCTGGCGCAGGATTTTCCCAACCTGACCGTGCTCGATTTCGGCTTCCTGGTCAGTCAATTGCAAAGCGTGCTGGCGCAAGTGAGCGTGGCGGTGGAGTTCCTGTTCCTGTTCACGCTGGCATCCGGCGTGCTGGTGCTGTACGCTGCGCTGGCCGGATCGCAGGACACGCGCAGGCGCCAGGCCGCTTTGCTGCGCGCTCTCGGCGCCACGCGCAGCCAGCTGGCGCGCGCGCAGTGGATGGAGCATTTGCTGACCGGCGCGCTGGCCGGCCTGCTGGCGGCGGCGGGCGCCACGCTCGGCAGCTGGGCGCTGGCACACTTCGTCTTTGAACTGGCATGGAGCTGGTCGCCGCTGTTGTGGGGCGCAGGCCTGTGCGCCGGCGCGCTGTGTGCCATCGCGGGCGGCTGGCTGGGCCTGCGTAACGTTTTGAATCAAGCGCCGCTGCTTACGCTGCGGCAAGCATAGGTATAGGCACAAGCATAAGCACAATCACAAGGAGAAGCAGATGCACCCAATTATCCAGGTCCGCAGTCTGGGCAAGCGCGTGGCCGACGCCACCGGCGAACTGACCATCCTCGACGACGTCAATTTCAGCGTGCGGGCAAGGGAGACGCTGGCCATCGTCGGCGCTTCCGGCTCCGGCAAGTCCACGCTGCTCGGCATCCTGGCCGGTCTCGATACGCCCAGCGCCGGCACCGTGCTGCTGGACGGCGGCGACATTTTCGCCCTCGATGAAGACGGCCGCGCCGTGTTCCGGCAGGCCAAGCTGGGCTTCGTGTTCCAGTCCTTCCAGCTGCTGGCGCACCTGACGGCAGTGGAGAACGTGATGCTGCCGCTTGAACTGCGCGGCGAGACCCACGCGCGCGTCAAGGCCGAAGCGATGCTGGAGCGGGTAGGCCTGTCCAGCCGCCTGAAGCACTATCCCAAGTACCTGTCCGGCGGCGAGCAGCAGCGCGTGGCGCTGGCGCGCGCCTTCGTGTCCGAACCGCCGCTGCTGTTCGCCGACGAGCCGACCGGCAGCCTGGATGCCGCCACCGGTGAGGCGGTGATGCAGCTGATGTTCGCCCTGAACCGCGAGCGCGGCTCCACGCTGGTGCTCGTCACGCACGACCCGGCAATCGCCGCGCGCTGCGGCCGCACCGTCACCATGTCCGCCGGCCGCCTGACCGAGGAAGACTCGCAAAAGGAAGCATTATGCGCCTGACCGCCAACGCAGACACCGTGGTGGCCGTGCCATCCGTAGCGAAGGCAACCATGGCTGCGATCGCCATCGCTTTCGCCGCCGCGAGCGCCAGCGGCGCCGCCCATGCCGACGGCCTGTCCGACCTGAAGGGCGCCTTGTCCCGTTTGCAGGCGCAGACACCGCTGAAAGGTACGCTGGAAACCAAGACCTGGCGCCGCAGCGGCGAAGGCAAGGATGCGGAGGAATATGCGGGCGCCGCCAGCATCGCACTGGAGGACGGCAGCCAGGGCATGCGGCTGCAGTATGGCCGCGAACTATTGTCGCGCATGGACGTGGAGCAGCAGGCTGTGGCCAAGAATCCCAACGCCAAGACGCCCACGCTGTACGCCATGCGCGAACTGGGGCCGGATGAACTGCGTCCCATGGTGTCGGCCGCCGAAAGCCTGGCGCGCCAGCTTGAACGCACCAGTTTCAACAGCGAGAAGGCCGCCAGCTACAATGGCAGGCCGGCGCGCCAGCTGAGCTTCAGCGTTCCCGTTACCAGCCTGAGCGACCGCGACCGGAAATACGTCAAGGAGTTCGACGGCAAGCTCGATATCTGGATCGACGCCGAAGGCACGCCGCTGGCCAGCCGACTGAATGTGCACGCCACGGGCCGCGCCTTTATCGTGGTCAGCTTCGAGTACAAGCATGACGAGCAGTCCGTCTACGCGCGCTCCGGCGACCGCCTGCTGGTGGCGCGCAAGGAGAGGCAGTCCAGCAACGCCGGCGCAGGCGAGCGGTCCGAAGACCGCATCATCAAGATCCTGCAACAGGGTTGAAGACATGGGTAGCGTGGCATCGCCGGAACCGCCCAGCTTGCATCCAATGAGGTTGCCATGGAAATCGAAAAAAAACCTGCGCCGCAGCGCAGGTTTTCGGGGAAGCGGACGCCTCGCGATTAAGCGAAGTTGGCGGCCGCGAAGTCCCAGTTCACCAGGTTGAAGAAGTTCTCAACATACTTCGGACGCGCATTGCGGGTGTCGATGTAGTAGGCGTGCTCCCACAGGTCGCAAGTCAGCAGCGCTTTGTTCTCGGTGGTCAGCGGGGTGGCCGCGTTCGAGGTGTTGACGATGTCCACGGTGCCGTCCGGCTTTTTCACCAGCCAGGTCCAGCTCGAACCGAAGTTGCCGATGCAGGACTTGGTGAATTCTGCCTTGAAGGTGTCGAACGAACCCCACTTCGCGTTGATCGCGTCGGCCAGGGCGCCGCTAGGCGCGCCGCCGCCGGCTGGCTTCATGCCGTTCCAGTAGAAGGTGTGGTTCCATACCTGGGCCGAGTTGTTGAAGATGCCACCGGACGATTTCTTGATGATCTCTTCCAGCGACAGGGCTTCGAATTCGGTGCCCTTGATCAGGTTGTTCAGGTTGGTGACATACGCTTGATGGTGCTTACCGTAGTGGTATTCCAGGGTTTCTTGCGAGATGTGCGGCGCCAGGGCGTCCATTGCATACGGCAGAGGTGGCAGGGTATGTTCCATGTGTCTATCCTTTTGGTTAAGTCTGAAAAGTCATTTTTGCTGAAACGACCATCATTGTAAACCTTAGCGCGGCATGGCGCTGAATTGCCCCCGGATACCGTGGGGGCAAGCGTTTCAGCGCCGCCGCGTGGTTTCGCGCACCACCAGCTCCAGCGGCGGCACCTGCGACTGTACCGGCTCGCCGTGGATCAGGCGCAGCAGCGCGTGGGTGGCCACCAGACCCATGTCGTATAGGGGCTGGCGTATGGTCGTTAGCGGCGGGGTGGTATAGGAGGAGCCGGGCAAATCGTCGAAGCCGACCAGCGAGATGTCGTCCGGCACGCGGATGCCCTTGCGGTACAGCGCCAGCCGCACGCCATAGGCGCTCTGGTCGTTGGCGGCGAACACGGCGGTGAACTGCTGGCCGGTGTCGAACAGGCGGTTGATGGCCAGCAGGCCGCTGTTTTCGTGGAAGTTGCCCTCGACGACGAGCTTGGGGTCGAGCTCGACGCCCGCTTCGTGCAGCGCGCGCTTGTAGCCGGCCAGGCGCTCCTCGGCGTCCTTGTTGTCGGCCGGGCCGCAGACGAAGGCGATGCGGCGGTGGCCCATTTCGAGCAGGTGGCGCGCGGCCATCCAGGCGCCGTGCTCGTTGTCGAGCTTGAAGCCGAGGGCGCTGCGCGTGTTCAGCTCGCGTCCGGTGGAAACGATGGGGCGCTGGCCGGAGAACTGCAGCACCGTCTCGTCCGACATGCGGCCCGACAGCAGGATGATGCCGTCCACCTTGCGCGCCAGCAGCAGGCGCATCCGGTCCGCCTCTTCTTCCGCGTTCCAGTGGCCGCTGACGATCACCGAGGCGTAGCCGGTGTCTTTCAGGCCGTCGTCGACCCCGCGCAGGGTTTCGTCGAAGTAGGGCGAGGAGATGTCCTGCACCACGATGCCTATGGTTTGCGAGCGGCCCCGTTTCAGGCCCTGGGCCATCAGGTTGGGCGCGAACTTGGTGCGCGCGATGGCGGCCATTACGGCCAGACGCTTGTCGTCCGACACCTTGGCGGTGCCGTTCAGGATACGCGATACGGTGCTGGGCGACACTCCCGCTTCGCGGGCGACATCGAGCAAAGTCGAGGGGGCTGTTTGGTGGTTGTCGCTCAAGAGGGGGCCTGTTCGGTGAAATCCTTTTCATGGTCAGAATACCACAGATTTTTCGCCGTTTCCCCTCTGGGCGGGCCGATGCCGGCCATAAAAAACGGGTAGTTGTTGAAAATATTATGATTGACTTCGATTTTCACCCGGTGTTAAATACGCCCATCGCTTGAAAACGTTTTCAAGGCCGAGTCCCGGCACGGAACGACGAACAGCAACGGGCCACTCCACTTACCTAGCCTCCTAGACATGTCCATACCTGAAAAAATTGCAGCCTTCCCGCCCACCTTCACCTGGGGTGTCGCGACCAGCGCCTACCAGATCGAAGGCGGCGCCACCGCCGATGGCCGGGGCGCGTCCATCTGGGACACCTTCACCCATACCGAAGGCAAGATCACCGACGCCAGCACAGGCGACGTGGCTTGCGACCACTACCACCGTTACGCCGAGGACGTGGACCTCATCGCCGGCCTCAACGTGGACGCCTACCGCTTCTCCATCGCCTGGCCGAGGGTGCAGCCGGACGGCAGCGGCGCCTGGAACGAAGCCGGCTTCGACTTCTATTCGCGCCTGCTGGACAAGCTGGCCGAGAAAAATGTCGCCGCCCACGTCACGCTGTACCACTGGGACCTGCCGCAGGCGCTGGAAGACGAGGGCGGATGGCTGAACCGCGAGACCGCCGAGCATTTCGCCGTGTACGCCGCCGAAGTGGCGCGCCGCTTCGGCAACCGCGTGGCCAGCATCGCCACCCACAACGAGCCGTGGTGCACCGCCAACCTGGGCTACGGCACCGGCCAGTTCGCGCCCGGCATCGCCCGTCCCGCCGCCGCCGTCTCGGCCTCGCACCACCTGCTGCTGTCGCACGGCCTGGCGATGCAATCGATGCGTGCGCTGAACGTGTCGGCCAAGCTGGGCATCGTGCTGAATCAATGGACCGCCACCCCGGCCACCGGCTCCGCCGCCGACATCAAGGCTGCCGAAGTGGAGTGGGCGCGCTCCGTGGCCTGGTTCATGGACCCGATTTTCAAAGGCAGCTATCCGGAGCTGGCCCTGGAAAATAACGACTGTTCTCTTTTGTCCATTCATGAAAACGATTTCAACGATATCCGGCAGCCGATCGACTTCCTGGGCGTGAATTACTACTTCCGCGCCTATGTCAGCACCGAGACGCCGCCGCGCACGCCGCCGTGCCTGCTGGGCGTGACGGACATGGGCTGGGAGATTTATCCGCAAGGCTTGACCGAGTTGCTGCTGAAGCTGCACGCCGAGTACACGCTGCCGCCGGTCTACATCACCGAAAACGGCATGGCCGTCGCGGACCAGCTCGAAGGAGGGCAGGTGCACGACCAGGCGCGCATCGACTACTTGAAGATGCACCTGGCAGCGCTGCACGACGCGATGGACGCGGGCGTCGACGTGCGGGGCTATTTCTACTGGAGCCTGATGGACAACTTCGAATGGAACTCCGGCTACCTGCGGCGTTTCGGCCTGGTCCATGTCGACTATGACACCCAGCAGCGCACGCTGAAGGACAGTGCGCACTGGTACCGCAATTTCATCAAGCAGGCATAAGCAGCAAGTTTTATAAGCAGCAAGTTTTTCTTATTCGACCGGGCCGGCCGCGCGCTGGCCCGTCACCCCAACCAGGAGCCCAGATGAATTCGAGCTGAGTACGAACGCATTGTGGTAGTAGCCAAAGAGCTATGCAACACCAATTAATCAACGGATACATAGAGGAAAGACATGACAAATTCGCAAATCAAGGCGATGTGGAAACTCGCGCCGCTTGCCCTGCTGACCGCCAGCGCCTACGCCCAAGAAGGCGCCACCGCCGCCATGCCGGCCGCCGCCGCCGCACCGATCGAAGCGCCCGTCGCCGCGCGCAACGGCGAACCTGAAAAAATCGTCGTCACCGCCACCCGCCGCAACACCTTTGTGCAGGAAACCCCGCTGGCGATCACCGCTTACAGCCAGGACACGCTGTCCAACAACCAGGTCAAAGACCTTGCCTCGCTGACCAGCATGGTGCCCAGCCTGGTGGTCGAGCAGCACGGCGACTCGGGCGGCGTGCACGTCTACATGCGCGGCGTCGGCTCGGCCAACCACACGGAGCTGGGCGACCCGGCCGTGGCCTTCTACATCGACGGCATCTACTCGCCGCGTCCGCAGGGCGCCACCGCGCTGATGTACGACTTGTCGCATGTCGAGGTGGCGCGCGGCCCGCAAGGCACGCTGAACGGCCGCAACTCGACCGCCGGCGCGGTCAACCTGGTGTCCGGCGCGCCCAGCACCGAGAAGGTGTTCGGCTCGGCCGGCATCACCATCGGCGACTACCACCGCCTGCAAACGCAAGCGATGATCAACATCCCGCTGGCCGACGACATCGCGCTGCGCATCGCCGCCATCAAGGACAGCCACGACGGCACGGTCGACTTCCGCAAAGGTTCGAACGTGCTGCCGGGCGCGAAGAAGTACGGCGCCGAAGACAAGATGGGCGCGCGCGCCTCGCTGCTGTGGCGCTTCACGCCGGATCTGCGCGCCACCGTCATCGCCGACTACTACAAGGACCAGGGCGCGGGCAACGTCTACCTGGCGGCCGAACCTGCGGCCGGCACCGAACTGCGCTCGGCGCTGATCGACAGCCCCGGCACGCTGGACCAGTCCATCACCACCTTCAAGGGCAAGCTCAATTACCACCCGAGCGACGAGCTGGACCTGACCTACCTGGGCAGCTGGAGCCGCTACAAGCGCGCCAACGTCAACGACGCCGACGCCGGCCTGTTCCCCGGCTTCAAGTCCGAGAACCGCACCGAATGGGCGAAGTTCGACAGCTACTCCCATGAACTGCAGGCACGCTCGGACAACGACGCGCCGTTCCAGTGGGTGGGCGGCCTGTTCTTCTTCGGCGAGAAAAACAAGGTCCGCTTCGACATCGACCGCAGCCAGATTTCGCAAGCGACGGTCGCGCAGGACGTCGCCAACGGCTCCGTCATCTTCGTGCGCCCGACGGTGGGCCAGTACGCGTCGGCCATGTCCTTCATCCAGGGCAACCGCCAGCTGAAATCGAAAGCCGTGTTCGCGCAAGCGAGCCAGCAGTTGACCAGCGAACTGAAACTGACGGCCGGCGCGCGCTACACCAAGGACCACAAGTTCGACATCGGCGGCCAGAACTGGGCCTGCCCGAACTGGCCGGCCAACGTCCCGCTGGGCACCACGGTGCTGACGCCGGACCAGCTGCGGCAGCTGGTCACGCCCGGCACGGGCCTGATCAACACCCACAACATCGGCCCCGGCGGCGCGGTGACGGCGGCCGGCTGCGGCAACACGGCGGGCGACAACACGGCCGACCTGGAATACGGCCAGGCCACCTACCTGGGCCGCCTGGAATACAAGCTGCGTCCCGAGATCCTGTTGTACGGCTCCGTCACCACCGGCTTCCACTCGCCCGCCATCGGCGACGGCGGCGCCACCACCAAGCCCGAGAAGCTGACCAGCTACGAGCTGGGCATGAAGTCCGACCTGCTGGACCGCATGCTGACCCTGAACCTGGCCGCCTTCCACATGAAGTACAAGGACAAGCTGGAGTCGCAAGTGGTCAACAGCGTGCTGGCCAACTTCAACGCCGCCGGCGCCACGGTGAACGGCGTGGAAGCAGAATGGACCTGGCGTCCGACCAAGGTGGACCGCCTGACCGGCACCGCCACCTGGCTCGACGCCACCTATGACAGCTTCCTGTCGTGCGACGTCGACGCGGCCCGCGCCAAGGGCCTCGCCTGCGGCTCGACCGCGCCGGCCGTGGACGTAGGCGGCAGCGTGATGAAGCACGCGCCGAAGTTCTCCACCACGCTGCAGTACGAGCATGACTTCGCCAGCAGCAAAGGCCTGTTCACGCCGCGCATCTCGGCGCACTACGAAGGCGAGACCTTCGTCGGTTCCGGCGCCTTCAGCAACGACGTGCCCGGCCATGCCGGCGTGAAGAAGCAGAAAGCCTACGCCACGCTGGACCTGAGCGTACGCTTCCAGCCGCTGAACAAGGCCTACACGGCGGAACTGTTCGTGCAGAACGCGACCGACCGCGACGTGAAGCTGGACGTGACGGAACTGTGCACGGACACCGGCATGCCATGCCAGCCGACGCAGCAGATCTACGGTGCGTTCTATAATGCGCCGCGTACGGTCGGCGGACGCGTGTCGATGAAGTTCTAAAGCGCGCACAGGCGGGCGGAGCGGAGCCGGGCGCGCAAGCCTGGTTGCGCCGCCCGTCCGCCTGGCCGGCATTGTCGGAGATACCCAGGAGCGGCCATGAAGATCGAAAACATCCCCCAGCATTCCCTCGCCATATTCGACGGCGACGAAGGCGGCGGCGCGCGCTACGAGCGTCCCTGGCTGCTGGCCGACATCGGCGGCAGCAATGCGCGCTTCGGCTTGCAGACCGCGGCCGGGCGCATCGACGCCATCTGGGTTGCCGAATGCGCCGCCTACCCAACGCTGGGTGCGGCCATCGTGCAGTACTTGTCGCAGCCGGCCACGGTGGCGGCGGGCGGCTACCAGGCCCGCGAAGCGGGCATCGCCATCGCCAACCCGATCGACGGCGACGCGGTGCGCATGACGAATCACCACTGGTCGTTTTCAGTCGAAGCGATCTGTTCCCAATTCAGTTTGAATTCGCTGCACGTCGTCAACGACTTCGCGGCGCTGGCGCGCTCCGTGCCCTTCCTGTCGGCGCAGCACCGTGTGCAGGTGGGCGGCGGCGAAGCGCGCGAGCGCGGCGTGATCGGGCTGATCGGCGCCGGCACGGGACTGGGCGTATCGGGGCTGGTCCCTGTTGGAAAAGAGTGGGTCGCGCTGGACAGCGAAGGAGGGCACAGCACCTTCGCCGCCGTCAGCGAGCGCGAGATCGAGATCGTACGCCATGCGCAGCAGCGCTATGGGCACGTGTCGGCCGAGCGGCTGGTGTCCGGGCCCGGCATACGGTTGATCTACGAAGTACTGGCCGAGCGCGCAGGCGCCGTGCCGCAGGGCATAGACTCGCCGCAGATCCTGGAGCGCGGCCTGCGCGGCGAATGCATGGTCTGCGTCGAGACGCTGGAGACCTTCTGCGAAATGCTCGGCACGATAGCCGGCAACGTCGCCATCACCCTGGGCGCGCGCGGCGGCATGTACATAGGCGGCGGCATCGTGCCGCGCCTGGGCGACTTCTTCCAGCGCTCCGGCTTCCGCGCCCGCTTCGAGCACAAAGGCCGCTTCAGCGGCTACCTGTCGCACATCCCCACCTACGTCATCACCGCCGACTACCCCGCCCTGATGGGCATGTCCGTCATCCTCGCCGAGCTCGCCTGAAGGGGGGGCGGTGAAGGGAGGACAATGAAAATCTATGGTCACCCTCGCTTTTGCAAGCTGATTTTGTATGATGTGAGTAGGCTCGCTTAAATCTATCCGGCGTCTGGTTGGAGATGGTCTCCGCGCCACGATGAGAGTCGCGCCTGTCGGTCCTAAAAGGGGCTCGGCCTGCGATGCCGATTTTCGTACCAGGTTTCCGTCAGGCCGGTGTGCCGTTCACGTCATCCAATGTCAGCAGTCGCAAAACCGGTAGGTGTGCTGTAAAGCGGTGAGTCTCAAAGGGCCCTCATGTTGCCATGGGGGCCTCTTTCGTTTTAAATTCAGTATGGTGAGCCGCGATGGCCCAGGCTGTGCGTGCCAATTTATTGGCCAAGGCACAGGCCACCACGTTGGAGTGGCGCCGCGTGAGCATGGCGCGCACCCACTCGGCCAGCCGTCCTCGCTGGCGCTCCAGGTGCAACATGTACGCCCGGGCGCATTGGACCAGTAGGCGCCGCAGATTCTTGTCGCCCCGCTTGCTGATGCCCAGCAGCTTATTTCTGCCGCCGGTGCTGTACTGGCGCGGCACCAAGCCGACGGCGGCAGCGAAGTCGCGGCCGCAACGGTAATGCTTGCCATCGCCCACTTCGGCCGCGAGCACGCTGGCCGTGATCGGGCCGATTCCGGGCACTGTCATGAGCCGCTGGCCCAGGTCGTCATCGGTCACTTGACGCGTCAGTTCCTTTTCCATGTCAGCGATCTGTTCGTCGAGATACTTGAAATGAGCTTGCAGCCGGGTTAGCACATCGACCAGCCGTGGCGGCAATGGACGCTCGGAAAGGATGGCCGGCAAACGCCGAATCGCTGCGTAGCCCACCGGCAGGCTGATCCCGAATTCGAGTAGAAAACCATGGATCTGGTTGCTGGCCTTGACTCGGTCGCGCACCAGCGATTCGCGCACACGGTGCAGTGCCGACAATGTCTGCTGGGCTTCATTCTTTGGCGTGACAAAGCGCATGGCGGGGCGGCAAGCCGCCTCGCAAATGGCTTCAGCATCGATGAAGTCGTTCTTGTTGCTCTTGACGAAGGGGCGGACGAACTGCGGCGAAATCAGCTTGGCCTCATGACCGAACGCCGCCAACTGCCTGGCCATGAAATGCGCTCCCGCGCAAGCTTCCATGACAATGGTACACGGATGAAATTTGGCGAGAAATTCCATCAACTGACTGCGACTGAACTTCTTGCGCAGCAATGCTTTGCCATGCCGATCCTGACCATGGACATGAAAGCTGTGCTTGCCAAGGTCAATGCCGATGAGGGTAACGTTCTCCATGATGGCCTCCTTCAGAAGTGAAAACACCCTATAAGCTTAGTAACTTATAGGGTGGAGGGTGACCATCTCATTAGGGGCCAGGGTTAATTATGTCGGCAATGTTTTCGCCGAGGCAATTTCGACTTGTGTGCTGCCTTCGGCCAGGCGCATGGTGACGCTGTCGCGCGCCTTGATCTGTTCGGGTGCGCGCAGGATGACGCCGTCCTGGCCGGTGACGATGGCGTAGCCGCGTTCTAGCGTGCGTTGGGGGTTGAGCATTTCCAATTGCGCTGCCAGCGCATGCAGGGCGTCGCGCTTTTGCGCCTGCTGGTTGGACAGGCTCAGCGCAGCGCGGCGCTGCAGGTTTTCCAGTTCCATCCTCAGCCCCCGCACGTCCGGACGCAACGCGGCCCAGCGCGATTGCAGCTTGTCGAAACCGACCCGCGCCTGGGCTAGCGGCGCGCGGTTGGCGTGCGTCAGCGCGGTGGCGTGCGCCAGCAGCTTGCTGCGCTGCTGGCCGATCTGCGCCGACGGGCTGAGCAGGCGCCGCGTGTAGCCGTCCAGCGTCTGCGCGGCGTCGCCCAGCGCGCGCTGCATGGCGCGCCGCAGGTCGGTGGCGTCGGCGCGCAAGGAGGCCAGCCAGTCGCTGCGCGGCGTGGCCGCCAGTTCGGCCGCCGCCGTCGGCGTGGCGGCGCGCAGGTCGGCCGCGAAGTCGGCGATGGTGAAGTCGGTCTCGTGGCCCACGCCCGATATCACGGGCACATTGCAGTTGGCCACGGCGTACGCCACGGCTTCGTCATTGAACGCCCACAAATCCTCGATGCTGCCGCCGCCCCGGCAGACGATCAGAACCTCGCACTCGGCGCGCGCGGAGGCCGTGTTGATCGCGGCGGCGATCTGCTCGGGCGCCTGCTGCCCTTGCACCAGCGTCGGATACAGCACCACGCGCACGTGCGGCGCGCGCCGCTTGAGCGCCGTCAGCACGTCGCGCAGCGCCGCCCCGGTGGGGCTGGTGACCACGCCGATGGTGCGCGCAAACATCGGCACGGCGCGCTTGCGGTCCTGGTCGAACAGGCCGGCCGCGCCCAGCCGCTCCTTCATGCGCAGGAAGGCCTCGAACAGCGCCCCCACGCCTGCGCGGCGTATTGCCTCGACGTTGATCTGGTAGTCGCCGCGCGGCCCGTACAGGGTCACCAGCGCGCGCACTTCGACCTTGTCGCCCTCGCGCGGCATAAAGCCGGCGTATTGCGCGCGGCCACGGAACATCACGGCCCGTACCTGGGCCGCGTCGTCCTTCAGCGTGAAATACCAATGGCCCGAACTGGCGCGCGTGAAATTGGAAATTTCGCCGGATATCCACGTCAGCGGGAAACTGCGTTCCAGCAGGCGGCTGACGGCCTGGTTGAGCGCGCTGACGCTGATGACGGCTTGCTGCTGGTTACTGATGTCGCTTTGATTGCTGGTATTCATCGTTCAGGAAAGGGAAACTGTCCACAAAATGGCGCGCAGGTCATGCTTATGTCATACATCACTTTTTATCGCAAGTATTTTTTGTAAACGTTTGATTTTAAAAGAGAAACTGTAATGCTTCATTAGCGAGCATTTCAGGAAAATCCTTATGGATCAAGTACTTTGCCCAAGGCGGCGCGGGTTACGCACAAAGTTATCCACAAAAAATGTGCGGAACTTTTTGGTATCAAACGACTTTTGATATGGACATGACACATGCTAAAAATTTACTCATAGAAATGTTTACTTTATAAATCAAATACTTGACCGCCCGGCGGACGGCTTGCTCACAATATTATCCACAGAAGATGTGCAGAACTTCGGTGCATGCCATGCGCGCGCCAGCACTATGCATACAACCATCCCTTGTTATTTGCGGCTGATTAAAATTTGGGCACTGTAAGTTATTTGTTACAAATCAATGACATACTGTGTAGCCGAGGGCCTTGCGCACAATCTTATCCACATATTGTGTGAAGAAGTGCACAGTTGCCTGAATGAATGTACGTCTGTGACCAGAGGTAGTTGGCACTGAACTTGCTGCCCGTTTTTTAATCGAAGCCTGTTAGTTCAATAAAATCAATGGCTTAGCATGCAATGTGCAGCCTTGCTAACAATTTTGTCCACAGTTTTTGTGCAGAATGAGGCGGTTGTCCCCAATCGACCTTTGAAACATGGGTTTTAGTATCAAGAACCATACAAAACGCGGGTCTTTCCTGTAAATGCGAAATTTTTGCGCACGGAAAGAAAGCGCTTATGAATCAAGGGCTTTGCTGCCGATCAATGTCCTTGCTAACAATCTTATCAACAGATTATGGGGAGAACTATGGGCGGCCAATTTCGCCGCAGTCGCGGAAGTGCTGCGCGTTTTTTGCGCATGGTTGATTTATCCTTATGGATCAAGCGCTTATCGCGTAGTCGGCTGCCTTGCTAACAATCTTGTCCACAGAATGTGTGCAGAATAGGGGATAAGTCCGCCACGGCGATATACTTGCCGATTGGCCTACAACCAGCTACATTGCGCGTCTAGGCATTCCTGCCTGCGCAGTCCTAACACAGGAGTTCGTTTTGCTCGCCATCATCCAAGCTGCCGGCTGGCCCATCTGGCCTCTGCTGATCGCCTCCATCGTCGCCACCGCCCTTGTCATCGAACGCCTGCTGTTCCTGCGCCGCGCCAAGATCATCCCGCGCCAGCTGCTGGACGAGGTGGTGGGCGTCTACCGCAGCGGCAACATCACGCCGGACGTGATCCACAAGCTGGAGCAGAGTTCGCCGCTGGGCGTGGTGCTGTCGGCCGCGCTGCGCAACATCGATTCGCCGCGCGAAGTGATGAAGGAAACCATCGAGGAGGCGGGCAGCGGCGTGGCCCACATGCTGGACCGTTTCCTGACCACGCTGGGCACCATCGCCACCCTGGCTCCGCTGATGGGCCTGTTCGGCACCGTGGTCGGCATGATCGAGATCTTCGGCGCGCAGAACGCCACCGGCACCAACCCGGCCCAGCTGGCGCACGGCATTTCGGTAGCGCTGTACAACACCGGATTCGGCCTGGCCATCGCCATGCCGACGCTGGTGTTCTACCGCCATTTCCGCGCGCTGGTGGACAGCTTTATCAACGAGATGGAACAGCAGGCGATCAAGTTCGTCGATGTTGTCCACTGCTCGCGCAAGACCTGAGCGGAGTCCGCCATGGGCATGAACTTCCGCCGCGGCCAGCACCGCGAAGACCCGGAGATCAACCTGATCCCGTTTATCGACGTGCTGCTGGTGATCCTGATTTTCCTGATGGTGACCACCACCTACAGCAAGTTCACCGAACTGCAGATCACGCTGCCGACCGCCGACGCCGAGAAGGCGCACGAACGGCCGGGCGAGATCAACGTGACGGTGGACGCCAAAGGCAACTACACGGTGAACAACGTGCCGGTGTCGTTCCAGAACGTGGCCGGACTGGCCGAATCGCTGAAAAGCGCGGCGGCCAAGGCGGGCGGCGCGGCGGACAAGACGCCGGTGGTCATCATCAACGCCGACCAGTTCGCCATGCACCAGATGGTGATCAACGTGATGGAAGCAGCGCGCCTGGCCGGCTACGACAAGCTCACCTTCGCCGCCCAGACCGGCAGCGCCAAATAAAAGCCACCATACAACGCCACCATACAGGCGTCCTGCGCCAGCCGAGCTGAGCCGCATCCGGGGACGCCGCGTCCCCGAACGCGGCTCAACTCGGCGGTAAGTTCTGCCAAATCAGTCTCTATGTCTACATCTTCTTCGCTTGAATCTACGCTGACGCGCAATTGGCTGCGGCGGGGGCCGCTCGCTTGCGCGCTGTGGCCGGTGTCGCTGCTGTTCGGCGGCTTGGCGGGCTTGCGCGCCGGCTTGTTCAGGGCGGGCGTGCTGAAGTCGGAACGGCTGCCGGTGCCGGTCGTGGTGGTCGGCAATATCTTTATCGGCGGCACAGGCAAGACGCCGCTGACCATCTGGCTGGTGCAGGCGCTGCGCGAGGCGGGCTTTACGCCGGGCGTCATTTCGCGCGGCTTCGGCAGCGCGGACAGCGCGCCGCGCCTCGTCACCGCCGCTTCGACCCCGCAGCAGGTCGGCGACGAGCCGCTGCTGATCGCCACGCGCACCGGCTGCCCGGTGATGGTGGGGCGCGACCGGGCGGCGGCGGGCAGGGCGCTGCTGGCCGCCGACCCGGCCGTCGATGTCCTGGTCGCCGACGATGGCTTGCAGCATTACAAGCTGCAGCGCGACGTGGAAGTGGTGCTGTTCGACAGCCGTGGCGTGGGCAACGGCTGGCGGCTGCCGGCCGGCCCGCTGCGCGAGCTGCCGTCGCGCCGGCGCGATTTCACCGTCGTCAACGCGCCTGATTTGAGCGCCGAGCTGGCCGCCAGCGTGGCGCCAGCCGGATCGGCACGCGGCGGAGCGGGGGCCGCCTGCGCGCCAGTGCAAATGCAGCTGGTGGGCGACGTGGCCGAGCGCCTGGCCGACCGCAGCGAGCGCGTGCCGCTCACGGAACTGGCGCAGCGTCCGCTGCGCATCGCGGCGGCGGCCGGCATCGGCAATCCGGGGCGCTTCTTCGCCATGCTGCGCGGCGCCGGCCTGGACATCGCCGAGCTGCCTTTGCCCGACCATCACGATTTCCTCGACCGCCCCTTCGACGGCCTGGACGCGGACCTCATCTTGATGACCGAGAAGGATGCAGTAAAATGTGCGCAAATTGAAGAACTGAGGGACGACCCGCGCTTGTGGGTGGTTCCGGTGACAGCGCGCATCGATGCCGCGCTGGCCGAATACATTGTGGAGAAATGTCGTGGATGCTCGTCTGCTTGATATCCTGGTCTGCCCCGTTTGCAAGGGCCCGCTGGAATACGATAAAAAGGCCCAGGAATTGATTTGCCGCGGCGACCGCCTGGCCTACCCGATCCGCGATGGCATCCCCATCATGTGGGCCGATGAGGCCCGTACGCTGCAAGATGCGGTGGAATGAAGGGAACGCCGTGAGCTTTGTCGTCATCATCCCGGCGCGCCTGGCTTCCACCCGCCTGCCGAACAAGCCGCTGGCCGACCTGGGCGGCAAGCCCATGGTGGTGCGCGTGGCCGAACGCGCGGCCGAGGCCGGCGCCCAACGCATCATCGTCGCCACCGACCACGAGGACATCCGCGCCGCCTGCGCAGCGCATGGCGTGGAGGTGTGCATGACGCGCGCCGACCATCCGTCCGGCACCGACCGCATCGCCGAAGTGGCGCGCGCGCTGAACCTGGCGCCGGACGCGGTGGTCGTCAACCTGCAGGGCGACGAGCCGCTGATCGATCCTGCGCTGCTGGCCGCCGCCGCCGCGCGCATCGGGACCGACGTGCCGATGTCGACCTGCGCCCACCCGCTGCACGACGCGGCGGACGCTTTCAACCCGAATGTGGTGAAGGTGGTGCTGGACAAGGCCGGGCGCGCCCTGTATTTCTCGCGCGCCACAATCCCGTGGCACCGCGACGCCTTCGCCCAGCGCGACGGCTCGATGCGGAGCGCGCTGCCGTCCGGCTACGTGCCCTTGCGCCATATCGGCCTGTACGCCTACCGCAACGACTTCCTGCAGGCTTATCCGCAGCTGGCCGTGTCGCCGCTGGAATCGATCGAGGCGCTGGAGCAGTTGCGCGTGCTGTGGCACGGCTACCCGATCGCCGTCCATGTGACGGACTCGGCGCCCGCCGCCGGAGTCGATACGCCGGAGGACCTGGAACGGGTTCGCTTGCATTTTGCCAGCTGATGTAAGCAGTATGTAAGCGGTATCGCTGCATGATCGTGGCTGTAGCAGGCCGAATGCGGGCCGCGTGAGGCGGAATGTCCACGATTTCAGGATTTCGCCCTTGCTTTCGTCATTTCCTCATGCCAAATCGTCCACAAACTGGCGCCAGGGATGCCTTTTGTGGTAAGTTTCGTGACGAAGGTAGACAGAGCGGCAGCATTTCCAACCATACCACCAGATTCTTATAATCGTTTTAGGACTTTTTCATGCGTCTCATTCTGTTAGGAGCACCCGGCGCCGGCAAGGGCACCCAGGCTAATTTCATCAAGGAAAAATACAACATTCCTCAGATTTCCACCGGCGACATGCTGCGCGCGGCCATCAAGGCCGGCACGGAAATGGGCCTGGCCGCCAAAAAGGTCATGGACGCTGGCCAGCTGGTGTCGGATGACATCATCATCGGCCTGGTGAAAGAACGCCTGAAAGAAGCCGATTGCGCCAACGGCTATCTGTTCGACGGCTTCCCGCGCACCATCGCGCAAGCCGACGCCATGAAGGATGCCGGCGTGAAAGTGGACTATGTGCTGGAAATTTCGGTGCCGGACGAATCGATCATCGAGCGTATGGACGGCCGCCGCTGCCACCCTGGCTCGGGCCGCGTCTACCACGTGAAATTCAATCCGCCCAAAGTGGACAACAAGGACGATGTCACCGGCGAAGAACTGGTGCAGCGCGACGACGACAAGGCCGAGACCGTGAAGAAGCGCCTGGATGTGTATCACAACCAGACCGAAGTCCTGCTGGCCTACTACAACAACTGGGCGCAGTCCGGTGATCCGGTGGCGCCGAAGTACCGCAAGATCGAAGGCGTAGGCGCAGTCGAAGCCATCCGCGACAGCGCGTTCGCGGCACTGTCGAACTAGCCTTTCGGCACAGCTTTATCCGCAGGCGGACCGTCCGGTCCGCCCGCGGCATCCCCGCCCGCATTCCCCGGCGTCCTCCTGCGGCGCGCACTGACCATTTTCCCCACATTAGGCAAAAATCAATTCAAGTGTGAATTGCTTAATTTTCCACGTTTGCTGTAGACTCAATACCAACTTCTGTTTCCAGTTCGCCGCCATGGCGGGCGCATCGGCATTGTGCAGTACGCAGTTGGTAGACGGTCCACAAGACCGGCTTTCGAGAGTCGTAGTGGTCGAGCTTGATAACAAACGAAGGGGACAATATGACAGCAAGCCTTTGGTTCGCAGTGGCATGCGGCGTGATCGCCGTGATCTATGGCTTATGGGCGCGCAGCTGGATCTTGAAGCAGGACGCCGGCAATGCGCGCATGCAGGAAATCGCACTGGCGATCCAACAGGGAGCTGCAGCCTACCTCGGTAGGCAATACAAGACGATCGCGCTGGTGGGCGTGGTGCTGCTGATCGCCATCGGCGTCCTGCTCGACATGAAAACCGCGCTGGGCTTTTTGATCGGCGCCGTGCTGTCGGGCGCGTGCGGCTTCATCGGCATGAATGTCTCGGTGCGGGCCAATGTGCGCACCGCGCAGGCGGCCACCAAGGGCATGAACGAAGCGCTCGACGTCGCCTTCAAGGGCGGCGCCATCACCGGCATGCTGGTGGTCGGCCTGGGCCTGCTGGGCGTGGTGCTGTTCTATGCCTTGCTGACCGGCCTGGCCTCGAACGGCTACCCGAATCCGGCGCAGAGCCCGCACGACGTGATCAAGCCGCTGATCGGCCTGGCCTTCGGCGCCTCGCTGATCTCCATCTTCGCCCGCCTGGGCGGCGGCATCTTCACCAAGGGCGCGGACGTCGGCGCCGACCTGGTGGGCAAGGTCGAAGCCGGCATCCCCGAGGACGACCCGCGCAACCCGGCCGTGATCGCCGACAACGTGGGCGACAACGTCGGCGACTGCGCCGGCATGGCGGCCGACCTGTTCGAAACCTATGTGGTGACCCTGATCGCCACCATGCTGCTGGGCGCGCTGATGATCGCCAACGCGCCGACCCAGGCCATCGTCTATCCGCTGCTGCTGGGCGCGGTGTCCATCCTGGCCTCCATCGTCGGCTGCTCCATGGTCAAGGCCAAGCCGGGCAAGAAGATCATGTCCGCGCTGTACACCGGGCTGTGGTGGGCCGCCGGCCTGTCGCTGATCGGCTTCGCCGCCGTCACCTGGCAGATCTGGCCGGACGACGCCATGCGCTACAAGATGATGGGCGCCACCGTGGTCGGCATCGTGCTGACCGGGCTGATGGTCTACATCACCGAGTACTACACCGGCACCGACTTCCACCCCGTGCGCCACATCGCCGAAGCGTCGACCACCGGGCACGGCACCAACATCATCGCCGGCCTGGGCGTGTCGATGAAATCGACCGCGTATCCGGTGCTGGCCGTGTGCGCCGCCATCCTGGTGTCCTACCAGCTGGGCGGCCTGTACGGCATCGCCATCGCCGCCACGTCCATGCTGTCGATGGCCGGCATCATCGTGGCGCTCGACGCCTACGGTCCCATCACCGACAACGCCGGCGGCATCGCCGAGATGTCCGGCATGCCCGAATCCGTGCGCGCCATCACCGACCCGCTGGACGCGGTGGGCAACACCACCAAGGCCGTCACCAAGGGCTATGCGATCGGTTCGGCCGGCCTGGCCGCGCTGGTGTTGTTCGCCGACTACACGCACGCACTGGAATCGGTGGGCAAGAGCATCACCTTCGACTTGTCGAATCCCATGGTGATCGTGGGCCTGATCATCGGCGGGCTGATCCCCTACCTGTTCGGCGCCATGGCGATGGAGGCGGTGGGCCGCGCGGCGGGCGCCGTGGTGGTGGAAGTGCGGCGCCAGTTCCGCGACATCAAGGGCATCATGGACGGCACCGGCAAGCCCGAGTACGACAAGGCGGTCGACATGCTGACCGCGTCGGCCATCAAGGAAATGATCATTCCCTCGCTGCTGCCGGTGCTGGTGCCGATACTGGTCGGCATGCTGCTGGGCGCGGCCGCGCTGGGCGGGCTGCTGATGGGCACCATCGTCACCGGCCTGTTCGTGGCGATCTCCATGACCACCGGCGGCGGCGCCTGGGACAACGCCAAGAAATACATCGAGGACGGCAACTTCGGCGGCAAGGGTTCGGACGCGCACAAGGCGGCCGTGACCGGCGACACCGTGGGCGACCCGTACAAGGACACGGCCGGCCCGGCGGTCAATCCGCTGATCAAGATCATCAACATCGTGGCGCTGCTGCTGGTGCCGCTGCTGCCCGCGTCCGGCTGGCTGTCGGTGACGCCGCAAGGGCCGGTGCACGCCGCCGCGCCGCTGGTGGCGCCCGCACCGACGGCTTACGCGCCGGTGCCACCGGTGATGGCCGCGCCCGCCGCGACGGCTTCCGCGCCGGCGTTGGCCGCCCGGCCGTAGGGGGGTAGGCGGCGTTAGCCAACGTAAGCCGCCATGAGTCGCCGCGACACGTGGCGGGTTACGCCTAGCGGCTAACCCGCCCTGCGCATCTAACGCATCCATCGCACCCAAGCGCCCAGGCACCCAGGCACTCAACGCATCCAAGGCATCCAACGCATCCAACGCATCCAACGCACAGCCGTGCCCATCATCTCGTGGCTGCCTCGTGCGCCTCGGCGGGCGCGGCGGGGTTATCATGATGCTGTCACCGCGCCGGGGAGGGGGCCATGAGATTGCCGTTGTTGTTAGCTCTGCTGGCTTGCCAGGGCGCCGTCGCGCAAAGTGCGGCGCCGGCGTTGCCGCGAGTCGTGCCCGATGCTTCCGGCGGCGCGGCTGCCGCCGAGGCCTTCCGCAAGCTGCCGGTCTGCACCCTGGCGCCGGACGGCATGCGCCTGGCGGTCGAGCCTTGCCGGCCAGCCCCGACGCAAAGCTTCGCGCAGCGCCGTTCGGTGCCGCAAGCCATCATCGCCATGCCGCCTTCGGCTGCCCGTGCACCGCAATACCGGCCGCCGACCGCCATGCCGGCGCCATCGCCGCTGCCATCGCCACTGTCCTCGCCGCTACCCCATGCCATCCAGCCCCTGCGCGGCTGCGACGCCGGCGGCTGCCGCGACGCGGGCGGCACGCGCTACCAGGGCACGGGCCCGGTTGTGCTCGACCCTGCCGGCCGCCCTTGCCGCACCGACGGCAACTGGGTGCAGTGTTAATTCGCTAAAACACCCAAAAATTCGCTACAATCCTGATTTACGTTTACGTAAACGTTACATCCTGCCGTATCCAATCACGAATAGGGGAAGACATGCAAATCAAGGACAACGTATTCATCATCACCGGCGGCGCATCGGGCTTGGGCGCGTCGACCGCGCGCATGATCGTGGAAGCCGGCGGCAAGGTCGTGCTGGCGGACGTGCAGGCCGAAGCCGGCCAGGCGCTGGCGGCCGAACTGAAGGGCGTCTTCGTCAAGTGCGACGTGACGTCGGAAGCCGACGGCAAGGCCGTCGTCGAGGCGGCCACCGCGATGGGCACGCTGCGCGGCCTGATCAACTGCGCCGGCGTGGCGCCGGCCGTCAAGACCGTGGGCAAGGACGGTCCGCACCCGCTGGACGTGTTCCAGCGCACCGTGAACATCAACCTGGTCGGCACCTTCAATATGTGCCGCCTGGCCGCCGATGCGATGGGCAAGACCGAGGCGGCCGAGCACGGCGAGCGCGGCGTGATCATCAACACCGCCTCGGTGGCGGCCTACGACGGCCAGATCGGCCAGGCCGCCTACGGCGCCTCGAAAGCGGCCGTGGTCGGCCTGACCCTGCCGATGGCGCGCGACCTGTCGCGCAGCGGCGTGCGCGTGATGACCATCGCGCCCGGCATTTTCGAAACGCCCATGCTGCTGGGCATGCCGGCCGAGGTGCAGGACGCGCTGGGCAAGATGGTGCCGTTCCCGCCGCGCCTGGGCAAGCCGTCCGAATACGCGATGCTGGCCAAGTCCATCATTGAGAACGTCATGCTGAACGGCGAAACCATCCGTCTGGACGGCGCCATCCGCATGCAGCCGAAGTAAGCTGCCGCGTTTTGCGGTAGGATGCCAAGTCGTCGGGCGCGCAGCCCAGGTCGCGCGCCCGATTCATTTTTGGAGCCTATATGATCAAGTTGCACTCGCTGGCGCTGGCCGCCGCGCTGCTCGCTGCGGCCGCCGCCTCGCCTGTCCACGCGCAGGACGCGCGCGCCGTGCAGGAGCGCGCGCCCGAAATCGCCACCGGCTACACCGAGAAAACCGGCGTCTCCGCCGAGAGGTTCATGGTCGCGGCGGCCAATCCGCACGCCACCAACGCCGGCTACGAGATGCTGAAACAGGGCGGCAGCGCGATCGACGCGGCCATCGCCACCCAGCTGGTGCTCACGCTGGTCGAGCCGCAGTCGTCCGGCATCGGCGGCGGCGCCTTCGTCATGCATTTCGACGGCAAACGCGTGCAAGCCTACGACGGCCGCGAAACGGCGCCGTCGGCCGCCACCGAAAAACTGTTCCAGGACGCGAGCGGCAAGCCGCTGTCGCGCGAAGCGGGCGTGGTGGGCGGACGCTCGACCGGCGCGCCGGGCGTGCTGCGCATGCTGGAGCTGGCGCACAAGGAGCACGGCAAGCTGCCCTGGGCCGCGCTGTTCGGGCCCGCCATCAAGCTGGCCGAGGGCGGCTTCGCGGTCAGCCCGCGCCTGAACGGCCTGCTGACCTGGGACAAATACATCGGGCGCGACCCGGTCGCGGCGGCCTATTTCTACGACAAGGACAAGCAGCCCTGGCCGGTCGGCCACCTGCTGAAGAACCCCGAGCTGGCGCGCACCCTGCGCGAAGTGGCCAAGGGCGGCGCGGACGCCTTCTACAAGGGCCGCATCGCCGCCGACATCGCCGCCAAGGTGGCCTCGCATCCGACCAATCCCGGCTTGCTGACGGCGGCCGACATCGCCAGCTACCGCGCCAAGCAGCGCGACCCGGTGTGCGCCGACTACAAGGCCTGGACCGTGTGCGGCATGCCGCCGCCGTCGTCCGGCGGCATCGCCATCGCGCAGATGCTGGGCGTGCTGGAACAGAAGGGCATCCAGAACTACCCGCCGGTCGACGGCAAGCCGGGCGCCGAAGCCATCCACCTGTTCACCGAGGCCGGCCGCCTGGCCTATGCCGACCGCGCGCGCTACGTGGCCGACACCGACTTCGTGCCGCTGCCCGGCAAGGGCGTGGCCGCGCTGCTGGACAAGCACTACCTGCAGCAGCGCGCCGCCCTGATCAGCGAGCGCTCGATGGGCCGCGCCAAGTACGGCGTGCCGGAGACGGTGGCAGTGGCCTGGGGCGCGGACACCGCCATCGAAAGTCCGGCCACCTCGCACCTGGTGGCGGTGGACGCCTACGGCAACGGCGTATCGATGACCACTTCGGTGGAGGACGCCTTCGGCTCGCGCCAGATGGTGGACGGCTTCATCCTGAACAACCAGCTGACCGATTTCTCCTTCGACGCGGTCGACGAGAACGGCCCGGTGGCCAACCGCGTCCAGCCGGGCAAGCGCCCGCGCAGCGCCATGTCGCCGACGCTGGTGTTCGACAAGGGCACGAAGAAGCTGGTGCTGGCCACCGGTTCGCCGGGCGGCTCGGCCATCATCAACTACGTGGCCAAGGTGCTGGTGGGCACGCTGGACTGGAAGCTGGACGTGCAGCAGGCCATCAGCCTGCCCAACTTCGGCAGCCGCAACGGCCCGACCGAGCTGGAGGCGGCGCGCATCGCGCCCGAGGTGGTCGAGGCGCTCAAGGCGCGCGGCCACGAAGTGCGCCAATACGAGCAGAATTCCGGCCTGCAGGGCATCATGCGCGTCACGCGCGGCGGCAAGGAAATCTGGTTCGGCGGCGCCGATCCGCGCCGCGAGGGCATCGTGCGTGGGGACTGATGCTGCAAACCCTGCGGCAACGGACTTGTCAGTGTGGTAATACTGCGAAAAGCCCGCCGCCGCTTTGCCTAAACCGGGCAGACCCTGCTAATCTTTGCGGATGGGAATGAAAAAGAAAACTGGCCTGATCCTCACAGGCGGCGGCGCGCGCGCCGCCTACCAGGTCGGCGTGCTGCAGGCCATCAACGAAATCTTGTGGGAAGAAGGCTGGCCGCCGTCGCGCAATCCCTTCCACATCATCTGCGGCACCTCGGCCGGCGCCATCAACGCCACGGCGCTGGCCTGCCGCGCCGACAATTTCAGCGAGGGCGTGCAAAAGCTGCTCGACGTCTGGCTCAATTTTTCGGTCGAGCAGGTCTACCGCGCCGACTCGCTGGGCGTGATCCGCTCCGGCGCGCGCTGGCTGTCGCTGCTCTCCTTCGGCTGGCTGCTGCGCAAATGGCGCGCCGCGCCGCCGCGCTCCCTGCTCGACAACACGCCGCTGGTGAGCCTGCTGCACCGCATGCTGGACCTGCCGCGCCTGGACATGGTGCTGCAGGAGGGCCTGCTGCACGCGCTGGCCGTCACCGCCTCGTCCTACACCGGCGGCCAGCACGTGACCTTCTTCCAGACCGCCGCCGAGATCGCGCCGTGGATACGCACCCAGCGCGTGGCGATGCAGGACCAGATCGGCGTCGAGCACCTGCTGGCGTCGTCGGCCATTCCCTTCATCTTCCCGGCCACGCCACTGTACCTGGGCGGCCAGCACGAATACTGCGGCGACGGTTCGATGCGCCAGCTGGCGCCGATTTCGCCGGCCATCCACCTGGGCGCGGACAAGGTGCTGGTGATCGGCGCCGGCCGCCTCACCGAGCCGGTCGAGCGGCGCACCGAGATGGCGCGCTACCCCAGCCTGGCGCAAATCGCCGGCCACGCGCTGTCCTCGATTTTCCTCGACAGCCTGGCGGTCGACATCGAACGCCTGGAGCGCATCAACAAGACCTTGTCGCTGCTGCCGCCGGAGTACCTGGCGCAGACGCCGCTCAAACCGGTGGAGCTGCTGGTGATCGCCCCGTCCGAGCGGCTCGACGACATCGCCAGCCGCCATATCGGTTCCTTGCCGGCGCCGATACGCACCATGTTGTCGGGCATAGGCGCGACCGAAACGCGCGGATCGTCACTTGCTTCCTACCTTTTGTTCGAATCGACTTATACTTGCGAGTTAATTCGGCTCGGCCAGCGCGACACCCATGCGCGCAAGGCCGACGTGCTGGCCTTCTTCAATTCATGACCGAGGCGCGCGTGCCGCCCGTCTTTTTCGTCTAACCAGGTCCAGTCCGTGCCGTTCGTCCGCCGTCGCCTTCGCCAACTGCTCATGCCCGTCGCCGCTGCCGCCATGCTGGCCGGCGCCTTGCCGCCGGCCTCGGCCGCCGCGCCGCCGCGCACGCTGCGCTTCGAGCAGTTGGCGGTGGAGGACGGCCTGGCGCAGGAGTCGGTGCTGGGCGTGGCGCAGGACCAGCAGGGCTTCATGTGGTTCGGCAGCCAGGCCGGCTTGAGCCGCTACGACGGCGCGCGCATCGTCACTTACCGCAATTCCGTGTCCGATCCGCGCAGCCTGGCCGACAACTGGGTGCGCGTGCTGCACGTGGACCGCGCCGGGCGCATGTGGATAGGCACGGACGGCGGCCTGGACCGCTACGAGCCGCTGACCCAGAGCTTCACCCATTTCCCGCCCAGCGAACCGGCCAAGCGCGGCAACGGCAACCGCCACGTGCGCGCCATCGTCGACGACGGCAAGGGCGGGCTGTGGGTGGGCACCTCGGACGGCCTGCAGCATTTCGACCCGGCCAGCGGCCGCTACACCTATTGGCACCACGACGCCAGCCTGCCCGGCAGCCTGGGCAGCGACCAGGTGAACGCGCTGGCGCGCGACGCCGAGGGCCGATTGTGGGTGGGCACGGCGGCCGGCCTGGACCTGCTGGAGCCGGGCGCGCAGAGCTTCCGCCACTTCAAGGTCGACGCCGCGCCGGACACCCGCTTCGAAGCCGTGCTGTCGCTGTGCGCGGACCTGGACCGCACGCTGTGGGTGGGCACCATGGCCGGCGTCGAGCAGTGGAAGCTGGCGCGCGGCGCGGAGGCGCCGCAGCGCAAGCGCTTGAGCGAGAAGGACGGCCTGAAGCCGGGCGTGGTGACGGTGATCTACCAGGACATCGAGGGCACGCTGTGGGCCGGCAGCCAGACCGAGGGCTTGTTCCGCTGGCGCCCGGCCGAGCACCGCTTCGTGCAGTACCGGCACCAGGTGACGGATCCGCACAGCCTGGCCGACAACTACGTGTCCTCGGTTTTCCGCGACCGCCTCGGCACGCTGTGGGTGGGCACCTGGTACAACGGCGTGAGCCGGGTCGACCTGGGCAGCGGCGGTTTCGCGCGCCTGGTGCACGACGCCGAGCGTCCCCGTTCGCTCAGCGACAACAAGGTGCGCGCCATCATCGACGCCGGCGGCGGCAAGCTCTGGCTGGGCAACAACGACGGGCTGACGCTGTTCGATCCGGTCAGCGCCGAAGGCCAGGTGTTCCGCGACCCCGCGCCCGGCTTCGCCGACGTGCGCGATCCGCAGGTGATCTCGCTGTGGCAGGACAAGGGCGGCGGCGCGCTGTGGGTGGGCGGGCGCAACGGCCTGCGCCGCTTCGATCCGGCCACCCGCCGCTACGAGCGGGTGCGCGCCTGGAGCGGCGATCCGGACGGCGACAATGTGCGCAACATCGTCGGCGACAGCAAAGGCGTGCTGTGGATCGCCACGCGCGGCGGCCTGCATAGCTACGACCCGAAAACCGGCGCCGCCAGCACCTACCGCCACGACCCGGCCGACAGCAACAGCCTGGCCGACAACGTGGTGCGCCCCATCCTGGAGGACCGCAGCGGCGCGCTGTGGGTGGGCACCTTCAACGGCCTGGACCTGCTGGACCGCCGGACCGGCCGCTTCCGCCACTTCCACCACGACCCGCAAGACCCCGCTTCGCTCAGCCACGATGAGGTGCACTATCTGTACCAGGACAAGCGTGGCGTGATCTGGGTCGGCACGGCGGCGGGCCTGAACCGGATGGAGGTCGCCGGCGACGGCACGGTGCGCTTCCGGCGCTACCAGCGCAAGGACGGCATGGCCGACGACGCCATCGCCGCCATCCTGGACGACGAGCGCGGCCACCTGTGGCTGAGCACCAATACCGGCATCACGCGGCTGACGGTGCAAACCGGCCAGCTGCGCAATTACGCGGGCGCCGACGGCACCATCGAGGGCGCCTACTTCGACGGCGCCGCGCTGCGCGCGCCGGACGGCACCATGTACTTCGGCGGCTTTAACGGCGTGACCGCCTTCGCGCCGGCCGAGATCCGCGAAAACAGCGTGGCGCCCACCGTGGCCATCACCGACTTCCAGATCTTCAACAAGTCGGTCAAGGCCGGGCAGGGCGGCGAGCAGGCGGTGCTCAAAAGCGCCATCGAGCACACCTCGGCATTGACCTTGCGCGAGCAGGACTCGGTGTTCTCGCTGGAATTCGCCGCGCTGCACTACGCGGCGCCGCAGCGCAACCGCTACGCCTACCAGCTGCAGGGCTTCGACCAGGAATGGGTGGTGACGGACGCGGCCAAGCGCTTCGCCACCTACACCAACCTCGATCCCGGCCACTATGTGTTCCGCGTCAAGGCGGCCAACAAGGACGGCATCTGGAACGACAACGCGGCCATGCTGGAGATCACCATCCTGCCGCCGCTGTGGAAAACCTGGTGGTTCCGCGGCGGCGCGGCGGCGCTCCTGCTGGGCAGCGCCTACGCCGTGTACCGCGTGCGCATGCGCCAGCTGCGCGGCCAGAAGTCGCGCCTGGAGCAGCAGGTGGGCCTGCGCACCACCGAGGTCGAACTGAAGAACCAGCTGCTGCAGCAGCAGAAGACCGAACTGGAACGGCGCCGCGTGGAGGCCGAGACGCAGCGCGCCGAGGCCGAGCAGCGCCGCATGGACGCCGAGCGCCAGAAGCAGGAAGTGGAATTGCAGAAGGAGGCGGTGGAGCAGGCGCACCGCAACATCTCGGTGCTCAGCGAGATCGGGCGCGAGATGAGCGCCACGCTGGACATCGAAAAGGCCATGCGCACCTTGTACCGCCATGTGCGCCACCTGATGGACACGCATATGTTCGGCGTCGGCTTCTACCGCGAGGAATCGGGCTTGCTGGAGTTCCCGTTCTCGATGGAGCGCGGCATGCGCAGCCAGCCCTACAGCCGCCGGGTCGACGATATGGACCAGCTGGCGGTGTGGTGCTGGTACCACCGGCACGACATCTTCATCAACGACTTCTACACCGAGTACACGCGCTATATGAGTTCGGCCGGGCTGGAGAAGCTCAAGCCGGCGCTGCTGGCCGACGGTTCGGAAGCCGAGTACGCGCAGTCCCTGCTGTACACGCCGCTGATCGTCAACGACCGCGTGGTGGGCGTGCTGTCGGTGCAGAGCAAGGAGAAGCACGCCTACCGCCAGGTGCACCTGGACATGCTGCAGACCCTGGCCGCGCACGCCGCCGTCAGCCTGGACAACGCCATGGCCTACCAGCGCCTGGAGGAGACCTTGCAGCAGCTGCGCGAGACGCAGGACCAGCTGATGCTCCAGCAAGGCAAGGTGCGCCTGCACACCGAGGAGCTGGCGCTGGCCAACCGCGCCTTGCAGGACAACGAGGAGCGCCTGCGCTACGCCAAGCAGAAGGCGGAGGATGCGACGCGCCAGAAATCCGAATTCCTGGCCAATATGAGCCACGAGATGCGCACCCCGCTGGCCGGCGTGATCGGCATGCAGGGCTTCGCGCTGCGCGACGCCACCTTGCAGGACGCCACCCGCGAGCAGATCGAACGGGCCCAGGTGAACGCGCAGGCGCTGCTGGGCATCATCAACGACTTGCTGGATTTTTCCAAGATCGAGGCCGGCAAGCTCACCATCGAGAACATCGACTTCGCGCTGGGCGGCATGGTGCAGAACGTGGCCAGCCTGTTCGACGAGCAAGCCGCCGCCTACAGCGTGGGCTTCGCGGTGGAGCTGGACGCGGACCTGCCGCTGTACGTGCTGGGCGATCCGACGCGCTTGCGCCAGGTGCTGGTCAACCTGGTCGGCAACGCCTTCAAATTCACCCAGCGCGGCGAAGTGCGGCTGCGCGTGGAGCGCCTGCCGCAGGACGCCGACTTGCCACCGGCTCCGGGATCCGCGCCGGCCCCTGCCGGCTGCAACCTGATCCGCTTCACGGTGGAGGACACCGGCATCGGCATCGCGGCCGACGCCATGCCGCGCCTGTTCCAGAAATTCGAGCAGGCCGACACCACCACCACGCGCCGCTACGGCGGCACGGGCCTGGGGCTGGCGATCTGCCGCCAGCTGGTGGAGCTGATGGGCGGTGAAATCCGCGTCGCCAGCACGCCGGGCGTGGGCAGCGTGTTCACCTTCGAGCTGCCGCTGGCGGACGGCGTGGCGCCGCCCGTGGTGCAGCACGTGCCGCGCGAGCCGCACAGCCACCAGCTCAAGGTGCTGTGCGCGGAGGATTTCCCGACCAACCAGATCATCATCCGCATGATGCTCGAGGAACTGGGGCACAAGGTGGACATCGCCGCCAACGGCCTGCTGGCGGTGGCCGCCTGCGCGCGCACCCGCTACGACCTGATACTGATGGACGGCCGCATGCCCGAGATGGACGGTCCCACCGCCACCCGCCTGATCCGCGAGGGCGGCCCGGACGGCGCGCCGGTGCGCGACCAGGAACTGATGATCATCGCGCTGACGGCCAACGCCAGCGAGGAGGACCGCAGCCGCTACCTGGCCTCCGGCATGGACGATTTCCTGACCAAGCCGATCGACGAGGCGGCGCTGCACTTCCATTTGAGCCGCGCCATCGAGCGCCAGCTGCAGCGCGGCGTGGCGCTGCCGCGCATGGCGCCGCGCGCGCCCAGCCTGGACGAACTGGACGCCATGTTCGGCGTGCCGGCAGCGCCGCCTGCAACGCCGGCGGCGCTGCCGGACATGCTGTCGCCGTCGCCGGCCTCGCCGGTGCAGGTGGCGGCCTTGCACGCGCCGCCGCGCGGGCAGGACGACGACCCGCTCAAGGCGCGCCTGCGCGCGGCCTTCCTGGCCGACCTGCCGGCCCGCCTGGCGGACCTGGACGAGGCCATCGCCGCCGGCGACGGCGACGGCGCCGGACGCATGTTCCACGGCATGAAGGGCAGCGCGGCCTACCTGGACGAACCGGAACTGCGCGACCTGTGCGGCTTGCTCGAGCAGGCCGCCGACCGCGCCGCCTGGCAGGAAATCGGCCCGCAGCTGCCGTGCCTGCGCGCCATGCTGGCAGGCCTGGCACAGCTGGCGCAACCGGACTGACGCCGGACTGACAGGGGCAGGGTTATCGGGTATATTGGCGCAGTGCCACAGAACGGCCACACAGACGATATGGGCACTGGAGAGTTACATGAAAGTTTTAGTAGTAGATGACGACGTGGTGTCGCGCATGGTGCTGATGCACCTGATCGACAGCTGCGGGAAATTCGATATCGTCGAAGCCGAGGACGGCGCCGACGCGTGGCAGCAACTGGAGAACGGCCTGCGGCCCGCCATCGTCTTCAGCGACCTGCGCATGCCGCGCCTGTCCGGCATGGAACTGTTGCAGCGCGTGAAGGCCGACCACGCCCTGAGCGCCATGCCCTTCGTGCTGGTGTCCTCGGCCACCGACAAGGAAACCGTGCAGCAAGCCACCAAGGCCGGCGCCGCCGGCTACATCGTCAAGCCTTTCCAGGCCGACCAGGTCCGCATCCACCTGACCGCTTTCCTCGACCAGGCCGCCAGCGGCTACGAGCACCTGGCCGAGGCGCCGGGCGCCACCCAGTTGCGCCTGGGCATCAACGCCGACCGCCTGCTGGTCTACCTGACCGGCTTCCAGAACCAGCTCACCGTCGCCAGCGGCGAACTGGACGCGCTGTTCGCGCGCGGCGAGCAGCAGGAGGCGCAGACCCGGATCGACCGCCTGCACGCCGGCTGCGTCACGCTCGGCCTGAGCGGCGCCGCCGCCGCCCTGAAAAGCTTCGCCCCCGGCTTCCTGTCCAGCGACGCGGTGCAAGCCGTGCTGTCGGACGTCATCCGCGCCGTCATCCACCAGTCCTCCCTCGTCCGCAAGTCCATCGGCGGCAACTGAGCCGGCCGGACGGCGCTTGTCGCGCGGATGGTTTAGGTTTAAAGTAAAAGCCTGACAGGCTGACTCGACCCGACCACCATCCCAGGCCGACCATGACCAGACCATACGCCACGCCCTTGCCGGAGTTCAGCGCCAGCGCGCACGAGGACCACTTCGCGCGCGCGCACCTGCCGGCGCGGGAACTGTGGCCGGAGATGCTGTTCGGCCTGCCCGAGCTGGACTATCCGGCCCGCCTGAACTGCGTGGCCGAACTGCTGGACCGCGCCGTCGCGGCCGGGGACGGCGGGCGCGACGCCATCCGCTTCCCGGGCGGTGTCTGGAGCTATGCGCAGCTGCTGGAGCAGGTCGACCGTATCGCCCACGTGCTGCGCGGCCCGATGGGATTAAAGACCGGCAACCGCGTGTTGCTGCGCGGCGCCAACCATCCGGTGATGGCGGCCGCCGTGCTGGCCGTGCTGAAGGCAGGCATGGTGGCCGTGCCCACCATGCCGCTGCTGCGCGCGCGCGAACTGGGCGCCATCATGGCCAAGGCCGAGGTGAACGCGGTGCTGTGCGCGGACGCGCTGCGCGCTGAACTGGAGGCGGCCGACGGCATGCCTGCCAGCGCGGCCTGGTTCGGCAGCGGCGCGCCGGATTCGCTGGAGGCGCTGATGGCACGCCAGCCTGCCAGCTTCGCGCCGGCCGACACGGCCGCCGACGACGTCTGCCTGATCAGCTTCACCTCGGGCACCACCGGCGTCCCCAAGGGCACCATGCATTTCCACCGCGACCTGCTGGCCATTTGCGACTGCTTCCCGCGCTCGGTGCTGCGCGCGCGGCGCGACGACGTCTTCATCGGCACGCCGCCGCTGGCCTTCACCTTCGGCCTGGGCGGCCTGCTGCTGTTCCCGCTGCGGGTGGGCGCGGCCACGGTGCTGCTGGAGAAGCTGACGCCGGAAACGCTGCTGCAGGCGATCGGGCAATACGGCGCCACCGTGTGCTTCACGGCGCCCACCTTTTACCGGCAGATGGCGCCGCTGGCCGCCGGATACGCGCTGGCCAGCCTGGAGAAAACCGTGTCGGCCGGCGAGGCGCTGCCGCTGGCCACGCGCGAGGCTTGGCTGCAGGCCACCGGCCTGAACATGATAGACGGCATAGGCGCCACGGAGATGCTGCACATCTTCATCTCGGCGGCGGACGGCGACATCCGGCCCGGCGCCACCGGCAAGCCTGTGCCCGGCTACCAGGCTTGCATCCTGGACCGCGACGGCAAGCCGGTCGGGCCCGGCGTGACCGGCCGCCTGGCCGTGAAGGGCCCGACCGGCTGCCGCTACCTGGCCGACGAGCGCCAGCGCGACTACGTCCTCAACGGCTGGAACCTGACCGGGGACGCCTACGAGATGGACGCCGACGGCTACTTTTTCTACCGCTCGCGCACCGACGACATGATCATTTCGGCCGGCTACAACATCGCCGGGCCCGAGGTGGAGGACGCCTTGCTGCGCCATCCTGCCGTGGCCGAATGCGGCGTGGTCGGCACGCCGGACGAGGAACGCGGCCAGGTGGTGGAGGCGCACGTGGTGCTGAAACCCGGCCACGCGGCGTCGCCGCAGCTGGCGGCCGAACTGCAGGAATTCGTCAAGGGCCAGATCGCGCCCTACAAATACCCGCGGGCCATCCGCTTCCTGGCGGCCCTGCCGCGCACCGAGACCGGCAAGCTGCAGCGCTTCAAGCTGCGCGCCGCCGACGGCGCCGCTAAAACTGCTGAATAGAGGAACCGCATGCAGGATCTGGACCTCGCCAGCCGGCTCACGCAGGAGCACCACCAGTCGCTCAAGCTATGGCTGCGCATGCTGTCGTGCACGGTGAAGATCGAGAACGAAATCCGCGGCCGGCTGCGCGCCACCTTCGGCATCACCTTGCCGCGTTTCGACCTGATGGCGCAGCTGGAGCGGCATCCGGACGGTTTGCGCATGGGCGAACTGTCCAAGCGCATGATGGTCACCGGCGGCAACATCACCGGCATCACCGACCAGCTGGAACGGGAAAACCTGGTGCAGCGGGTGGCCGACCCCAGCGACGGCCGCGCCTCCAGCGTCAAGCTGACGGAGGGGGGGCGGCGCGCCTTCGCCAGCATGGCGGCCGTGCACGAAGGCTGGGTGGCCGAACTGCTGCAGCCGATGTCGCCGGACGACAAGGGCCAGCTGATCGAACTGCTGTCGCAGATGAAGCGCCACCTCGGCTAGCGCCTTGCCGCCACCGGCGCGCGGCGCGGCTCAGCCCGCGCAAGGCGTGCGGGCCAGCATCTCCTCCATGGTGCTGGCCTCGGCGCCGACATGGATGAAGTCGGTGTACAGGTGGCGCGACGCCAGGTACATGGTGCCCGGCTGGTAGATGCCGGTCTTGGGGAAGTTGCCCAGCGTGCTGGCGTAGTGGCTGTGCAGATTGGTCGAGGAATAGACCGGCTCGCCGTTCATCCACACCTGCAGCGAACCGCTGCCCAGCTTGTATTGCCAGTCGGCGCGCACCACGAAGCAATACCACTGCCCCAGCTGCAGCTTGTCGAGCAGGATGGATTTGACGCTGGCGTTGGCCTTGGTCGGCACGACGCCGTCCGTCGGCAGCAGGTGGTTGGTGGTGGTGTGCAGGCGCAGCAGGCCGTCGCTCGCTTCGATCGCCAGCGGCGGCGGACCCGCAAACACCCCCCTGGCGCTGCTCAGCTGGAACACCGCCACCGGACGCCCGGGCTCCGCCTCGGTCACCCAGTCGGTCGGGAAATACACGCTGGCGGCATACCAGCGCACCCCCTGGGGCGTGTATTCGTAGCGCGGCGCCACCTCGGTGCGCTTGGCGCCGGCGCTGTCCGGATCGGTGCTGTGCAACTGTATGTGGAACACCGAGCGGCGGCCGTTGGCCGGGTCCGGCACCAGCGTCACGTTGGCCGGACTGCCGGAATTCAAGGTGTAGAAGCGGTCGAAACGGCGCAGGCTGGCTTCCGTATTGCGCTGGATTTCATCCAGCACGCCGGCCTGGGGCGGCAAGGGAAGCGGCGTCGCTTCCATGGTGTCGATCTGGCCGCCCAGGCCCGGGACGATCTGGGCGGAAGCGGGCAGGGTGGCGCTGAACAGCAGCGCAAGGGCAAGGCAACGCATGCGTGGTGTCTCCAAGTGGCTGGGCCCGGCATGGTACGCCAATCGTGGCGACAGGCGCGCACCGTTGTGATAATGTCAAATTTTTTGCATTGTCACGGAGGTGGGTATGTTGAATGCTGCGAGGGCCGCCGCGCTGGCGGGCCTGCTCTGGTGTTTGGGAGCGGCGCCGGCGCAGGCCACGCCCATCCTGACCGCTGAATTGAAAACCCAGCTGCTGGGCTGGCTGGGCCGGGTCGACGTCCGGCTCGACTCCTTGTTCGTCAAAAAGGACGGCGACACCGCCGCCAATTTCCACGCCGCCGTGGATGGCAAGGGCGCCACGGTGTCGCTGCTGCGCGCGCGCGACAGCGACGGCAATGTCTGGCTGATCGGCGGCTACAATCCGCAGAGCTGGAACGTGGTCGACGGCGACCACGTCACCGTTCCCGAGGAGGAGCGCACCGCCTTCATCTTCAACGCCACCGCCGGCCATGTGTACCGCCAGGTGCCGACGCCGCCGGACCAGGGCATCCCCGACTACGGCGCGCACCAGACCTACAATTGCCTGCAATGCGGCCCGGCTTTCGGCAGCGGCGCGGACTTGCTGGTGACGAACGACCTGACCACGGGCGGCAGTTCCCTGCTGACGTCGTACTACAGCTTCGAGCCCGGCGCCGAGCCCTTCGGCAGCAGCCTGGCCGGCACCGGCCAGTTCACCTACACGGCCATGGAAGTGTACGCGGTGCGCCCGGTGCCCGAGCCGGACACGCTGGCGCTGGTGGTGGCCGGGCTGAGCGTGCTGGCCTATGCCTGCCGCAAGCCCGACTAGCCGACAAGCGAAATATTCCCGAAGGCGTGTGACTGTTGGTGATATACTGGGCCGTTGATTGTCATTTGGAAATAAAAGTTACCCATGGGTAATATAAGCCGAGTGCATATGCTGCGGATGCTGGGAAGCGTGGAGGACGAGTTGATGGCCGCCCACGCCAACCACCTGGCAGCACAGGGTGAGCTCAGCCCAGCAAGCGCCGCGATGGCCATACCCGCGGACGCGGCCCTGCACCACTGCATGGCCGTGCTCACGCGCACCTTGGGCGGGCGGCTCGAATGCGACGTGAACCGCAAGCTGTTCGATACCCATGCCGGCCTGACTTTGGGCGTGCGCGTCCACGGCGCGTCCCACAACGGGCTGATCGTCAGCCTGCGCATCGCGCCCGGCGGCGCGGCGTCGGTGGTGGCCGAGAGCGCGGAGGATGGCCAGCGCTACTTCCGCGGCAAGCTGGCCACGGCCGATCTGGCGGCGGCCATGGAACAGATCCTGTCCCAGGCTTTCCCGCAGAGCTGAGCTAGAGCATCGGCAGGCGCAGCGTGTCGACGATCTTGCGCATCAGGTGGCTGCGCCGCCGGGTGTAAGGCGGGAAGAACAGTTTGATCAGCATCAGCGGCGAGGCGCGCAGCACGGCGCGCTCGTGCGAGAAAGCCTTGAAGCCGTACTCACCGTGCGCGCTGCCCACCCCGGAATTGTTGACGCCTCCGAAAGGCAGGTTGCCGTGCGCGAAATGCGCGACGCAGTGGTTGACGCAGGCGCCGCCCGAGCTGGTGCGCGCCAGCACCTGGCCGATGGCTTGCCGGTCCGTACTCCACAGATACAGCGCCAGCGGCTTGGGCGCCGCGTTGATGGCGGCGATCACCCGGTCCAGGTCGCTGTATTCGATGATGGGCAGCAGCGGTCCGAAAATCTCCTCCTGCAAGATGGCGGCCCCGGCCGGGATCCGGTCCAGCAGGGTGGGGGCGATGTAGCACTGCCCCTCGTCCACCTCGCCGCCCTCCAGCATGCGCGCGCCGCGCTGCTGCGCGTCGGCCAGCAGCCGCGCCAGGCGCTGCGTGTGGCGCAGGTTGACCACCCGCGCCAGGTCGGCACTGGCCTGGCGGGCCGCCGCGTCGGCGCCGTAGCGCTGGCGCAGCACGGCGCGGCAGGCCTCGGTAAACGCGTCCTTCACGGACGCGTGCACATACACGTGGTCGGGCGCGACGCAAGTCTGGCCGTTGTTCAGGAATTTCCCCCACATCAGCGTTTCCGCCGCCAGCCCGATGTTGGCCGACGCGTCGACGATGGTGGGCGATTTGCCGCCCAGTTCCAGTGTCACGCTGGCCAGGTGCCGGGCGGCGGCGGCCATCACCAGCTTGCCGACGGCGGGCGAGCCGGTGAAGAAGATATGGTCGAAGGGCAAATCGAGCAGCGCCTGCGAGGTCGCCTGGCCACCCTCGAACAGCGCCACCTGGTTGGCCGGGAAGACCTCGGCGATGACCTTGCCCATCAGCGCCGACACCGCCGGCGTCATCTCGGACGGCTTGATGATGACGGTGTTGCCGGCCGCCAGCGCCGAGACCAGCGGGCCGAAGCACAGGCTGAGCGGATAGTTCCACGGCGCCATGATCAGCACCCGGCCGCGCGGCTGCGGCTGCACCGACGCGTAGGTGCCCAGCATCGTGGTGGTCGGCCACACGCGGCGCGGCTTCATCCAGCGTTTCAAGCGGCCCAGCGCGTGGCGGATCTCCTCCATCACCGGCAGGAACTCGGACGCCTCGACCTCGGACGGCGGTTTGCGGTAGTCCTGCGCGAAGGCGGCGTAGAAGGCCTCGCGGCGCGCCATCATCGCCTTGCGCAGGCGCACGATGCGGCGCAGGCGCTCGGCCGCGCCGGAAGTTCGCCAGGCCAGGGAGGTGGCCAGTTGCGCATCGAACGCGGCCTGCATGTCCAGGGGATCGGCTTCGTCCGCAGGCGGGAAGGGTGTGGCTGCTTGTGCTTGGCTCATGACGGCGGACGGTGGGTGACGAAGGGACCCAGCGTAGCACGGCTGCGATGTCATTTTTTACATGAAAGCTCTAATCGGTTGCGGCGAAAATACAACTGAAAATTGTTGCTCCAGGCCGCCGGCCGGGCTTGTTTCACGAGTTCAGCCGGGCGGCGGCATTGAACAGCCAGCCCAGCCGAGCGGTCGGTCAAGGGGGAGGCCAGGCGCAACAGTAGGTGAATTGACGGCGTCGTTCTGGTTGTGCGTGTCATTCCCGCGAAGGCGGGAATCCATGCATCGCATGCTCAGAGGGGCAGGGCGGGGCGGCGACAAGCCGGCGTGCCTGTGGGGCGGGCGGGTCGGTGGATGCATGCTGGGTGGTCCCCCCGACTGGAATCGAACCAGTATCCCACGCTTAGGAGGCATGTGCACTATCCATTGTGCTACGGGGAGGACGCTTTGCGAGCGCAATTATAGCCGATGACAAGGCAAAAAATAGGCCTGCCTCCGCGATGTCGGTACAATGCGTGCTTCATTCATCTTTTCAGCGGCTTTCCCCATCCCGGCGGCGCGCCGCGCGCAGGCAAAATCCATTATGGCAGTCATCTCTCTTTCTTCCGCGCAACTGGCGTTCGGCCACTTCGCGCTCCTTGATCACGCGGAATTTTCCCTGGAGACGGGCGAACGCGTCGGTCTGATCGGCCGCAACGGCACGGGCAAGTCGTCCCTGCTGAAAATCATTTCCGGCCGCTTCAAGCTGGACGACGGCCTGCTGGTCATGCAGCAGGGCCTGAAGATCGCCTACGTGGAGCAGGAGCCGGTGTTCGAGCCGGAGATGAGCGTGTACGACGCCGTGGCCTCCGGCATGGGCGACCTGCAGGGCCTGCTGAAGGAATACGACGCGCTGACCGGCCAGTTCGGCCAGGGCGACGACGACGCGCTGATGGAACGCATGCACGACATCCAGGTCAAGCTGGACGCGGCCGACGCCTGGAACCTGAAGAACAAGGTCGAGGCGACCCTGGACCGCCTCAACCTGGCGGCCGAATCGCTGATGAAGACGCTCTCCGGCGGTATGCAGAAGCGCGTGGCGCTGGCGCGCGCGCTGGTGTCGGCGCCGGACGTGCTGCTGCTCGACGAACCGACCAACCACCTGGACTTCACCTCCATCATGTGGCTGGAAGGCTTGCTCAAGGACTACAAGGGCAGCGTGCTGTTCATCACCCACGACCGCTCCTTCCTGGACAACGTGGCGACCCGCATCGTTGAACTGGACCGTGGCCGCCTGCTGTCGTATCCGGGCAACTTCACCACCTACCAGGTGCGCAAGGCCGAGCAGCTGGAAGTCGAGGAGATCGAGAACGCCAAGTTCGACAAATTCCTGGCCCAGGAAGAGGTCTGGATACGCAAGGGCGTGAAGGCGCGCCGCACCCGCGACGAGGGCCGCGTGCGCCGCCTGGAACGCCTGCGCGAGCAGCGCGCCGTGCGCCGCGACCAGCAGGGCCAGGTCACGCTGCAAGTGTCGGCCGGCGACCGCTCGGGCAAGATCGTGGCGGAGCTGGAGAACGTGTCCAAGACCTATAACCGTCCCATCGTCAGCAATTTCAGCGCCACCATCCTGCGCGGCGACAAGGTCGGCCTGATCGGCGCCAACGGCGCCGGCAAGACCACGCTGCTGAAAATGATCCTGGGCGAGGAAAAGCCGGACAGCGGCACCGTCAAGCAGGGCACCAAGCTGCAGGTCGCGTACTTCGACCAGATGCGCACCCAGCTCAACGAGGAGGCCAGCCTGCTCGAGACCATCGCCCCCGGCAGCGACTGGGTGGAAGTAAACGGCCAGCGCAAGCACGCCATGAGCTATCTGAGCGACTTCCTGTTCGCGCCCGAGCGCGCCCGCTCGCCGGTCAAGACCTTGTCGGGCGGCGAACGCAACCGCCTGCTGCTGGCGCGCCTGTTCGCCAAGCCGGCCAACGTGCTGGTGCTCGATGAACCGACCAACGACCTCGACATCGATACGCTGGAGCTGCTCGAGGAATTGCTGGAAGACTATCCGGGCACCGTGTTCCTGGTCAGCCACGACCGCATGTTCCTGGACAACGTGGTGACGCAGGTGATCGTCGCCGAAGGCGAGGGCAACTGGCGCGAATTCGTCGGCGGCTACAGCGACTGGGAGCGCGTGCGCGACACCACCGCCAGCGCCAAGGCCGCCGCCGCCAAGGCCGCGCCGAAGGCCGAGGCCGCCCCGGCAGCCGCCGCGCCCGCCGCCGGCAAGAAAAAGCTTTCCTACAAGGAACAGCGCGAACTGGACGAGCTGCCGAAATTGATTGCCGCACTGGAAGATGAGCAGACCGCGCTCAACGTTCAGCTGTCCGATCCCGATTTTTACAAGAAAAATGCGGCCGAGGCGAAGCGCGTCAACACACGTATTGAGCAAATCGAGGGCGAACTGCTGGAAGCACTGGAAAAATGGGAAGCAATCGAGTCCCGCGCTAAAGGCTAGCAGACTCCGCGCAGCCGTGCGCTGCTGCTGAGCGGAAAATTGTAAGATCTGCAAAGTTGCCTGCCAGCCCGATCGGGCTGGCAGGCAATGCAGATCTTTCAATGAGGCCGAGGCGCACGACTGTGAAACCGTATATCCCTACCGCCGGACCCGCCGGTTCGGCCCCCGCCCAGGCACGGATCATTCCGTTCGCCGTCTATCTCTTCTTTATTTTCGTCGCCGACGTGCTGGCCCGCCTGGGTTACAGCGCCGAGCAAACCCGCTGGCTGTACGCCGTCAAGATCACCGCCGTGCTGGCGGCGCTGGTGCTGTACCGCCGCGCCTATGCCGAACTGGCGTGGCGCGGCATGGGCGCGTCCGCCATGGCCGCCTCGGTCGCCGCCGGCCTGGCGGTCTTCGTCCTGTGGGTCAGCCTGGACGCCGGCTGGATGCAGGTCGGCAGCGCCGCCGGCTTCGACCCGCGCTACCCCAGCGGCGCCGTCAACTGGGGCCTGGTGGCGCTGCGCATCGCCGGCGCCGCCCTGGTGGTGCCCGTCATGGAAGAGCTGTTCTGGCGCTCCTTCCTGCTGCGCTGGCTGCACGCGCCCGACTTCCTGCCAGTGCGCGCGGCCGCCGTGGGCGTGAAGGCGCTCGCCATCACCGTGCTGCTGTTCGGCTTTGAACATAATTTGTGGCTGGCCGGCATGGTCGCCGGCCTGGCCTACAGCCTGCTGTATATGCGCAGCGGCAATCTCTGGACCGCCATCGTCGCGCACGGCACCACCAATGGTGTGCTGGGCGTGTGGATCGTGGTCACCGGCAACTGGCACTACTGGTAAACACCATGCGACTTCTCCCCAATAAAAAAAATCTGCTGCTGCTGCTCGGCGCCGCCGCCGCGCTGCCGCTGCCGGCCGCGGCCGGCATCAGCGACACCATCCACCCCTATCTGTCGGTGACGCGCTCGCACGACGCCAACCTGTTCCGGCTGGACGACACGGCCACCGGCCTGGTCGGCCAGCGCGACGACAACCTGACGCAAACCCAGTACGGCGTGCTGTTCGACCTGCCGGTCAGCCGCCAGCGCCTGACCGGCCAGATCAAGCAGTCGCGCGTGAAGTTCGAGCATTTCAAGGAACTCGACTACAGCGGCAAGGATTACCTGGCCGACCTCGAGTGGCACATCGGCAACCACCTGGAAGGCCATCTGGGCGGCCTGTACGCACAGACGCTGACCTCCTTCAGCGACTTCCACAGCGCCCAGCGCAACCTGCGCGTGCAGCGCCGCGAGTACGTGGACGGCGCCTGGCGCTTCCACCCCAGCTACCGCGTGCGCGCGGCCGCCGCCAGCCAGAAATTCACCTACGACCTGCCGGCGCAGCGCTTCAACAACCGCACCGAGGACCAGCTCGACCTGGGCTTCGACTACCTGCCGTCCAGCGGCAGCCGTTTCGGCCTGCAGGCGAGCCAGATCAAGGCCAAATACCCCAACCACCGTTTCGTCGGCGGCGCCCTCATCGACGACGGCTACACCCAGAACGAGCTGAAGGCCAATGTCTACTGGCTGTTCAGCGCCACCTCGCAATTCACCATGCTGGCCGGCTGGGCCGAGCGCAAGCACAGCTTCTTCGCCGAGCGCGACACCAGCGGCTTGAACGGCCGCGCCTCGATGAACTGGTCCATGCTGCGCAAGCTGCGCATGCAGGCCTCGGTCTGGCGCGAGTTCGCGCCGGTGGAAAGCAATCTCGTGAGCAACAGCCTGAACAAGGGGGCCAGCTTCACCACCACCTGGGACGCCACTGCCAAGGTCAGCGTCAACGCTGCGGTGCGGCGCGACAAGCGCGATTTCAGTACGCTGGAGGGCAGGATCGCGGCCCCGGACTTGCGCGACAAGAGCCGCAATGCCTCGCTCGGCGTGAACTACGCGCCGCTGCAGTCGGTGCGCCTGTCCGCCAATGTATTCCATGAAACGCGCAGCGGCAACGCTTCCACCAACTACCGCACTCACGGCGCCGCCGTCAGTGCCAGCATACAGTTTTGAGAATGGCCATGACGGTAAACGATATCCCCTTGATCTCCTTCTTCCAGCGCGTGCTGGACCCGCTCATCATCATGGGTACGCTGTACCTGTTTTCGATGCTGTTCGCCGAACCGTTCACCGGCTATTCGCTGGTGCTGATGATATTGGCGTTCTTCATTTCCTCCTCGGTCTACCAGTACGTCGACCCCTACCGCACCTGGCGCAGCGGCCGCATGATGGCCTATGCGCGCGACATCGTGCTCGGCTGGGTGGTCACCGCGCTGATCCTGGTGTTCCTGGGCTCGGTCAGCGGCCTGTCCTACCACTACGACGAGAACGTGGTGCTGGTGTGGTTCGCCGCCACCCCCTTCGTGCTGCTGCTGAGCCACCTGGCGGCGCGCAAGCTGGGCTCGGACCCGGCCAAGGACAGCGAGGTGCGCTCGGTGCTCATCATCGGCGCCAACGACGTGGGCGTGAAGTTCGCCAACACCATCGACCGCTTCCCCAACCTGTACATGAAGGTGTGCGGCTTCTTCGACGACCGCACCGACGAGCGCCAGCCGCGCGGCATGCGCCACCCGGTGCTGGGCACGATGGACGACATCGCCGCCTATGTGCGCCAGCACCAGATCAAGATGATCTTCATCAGCCAGCCGATCTCGGCCCAGCCGCGCATCCGCCGCCTGCTCGACGAGCTGCAGGACACCACGGCGTCCGTGTATTTCCTGCCCGACATCTACGTCTTCGACCTGATGCAGGCGCGCTTCGATAACGTCGGCGGCATGCCGGTGATCGCCATCTGCGAAAGCCCGTTCACCGGCTTCAACAGCCTGGTCAAGCGCACCAGCGACATCGTGCTGGGCGGCCTGATCACCCTGGCGCTGGTGCCGGTGATGGCGGTGATCGCCGCCGCCGTGCGCATCAGCTCGCCCGGCCCGGTGATCTTCCGCCAGCGCCGCTACGGCCTGTACGGCGAGGAGATCATCGTCTACAAGTTCCGCTCGATGACGGTGGCCGAGGACGGCGCCCAGGTGGTGCAGGCCAAGAAGAACGACCAGCGCGTGACCCGGGTCGGCGCCTTCCTGCGCAAGTCCTCGCTCGACGAGTTGCCGCAGTTTATCAACGTGCTGCAGGGCCGCATGAGCATTGTCGGCCCGCGCCCGCACGCGGTGGCGCACAACGAGCAGTACCGCAAGCTGATCAAGGGCTACATGCTGCGCCACAAGGTCAAGCCCGGCATCACCGGCTGGGCCCAGGTCAACGGCCTGCGCGGCGAGACCGAGACGCTGGACAAGATGGAAGCCCGCATCCGCTACGACCTGGACTATCTGCGCAACTGGTCGCTGTGGATGGATTTGTGGATCGTGGTCCGTACCGTGAAGGTGGTGGCCGCGCGCGAGAACGCACATTAGGCGGGCGACAGGCGAAGACGAAAGCTGTATGGGACCGGGGCCGCATCCATTCGTGCGTCACGCTTGCAATGGCTGCGATAAGATGTTTGTCTAATGACAATGTTGTAAAGAAAAGTTTTCATAAAGGAACGATCATGAGAAAAGCATTCCCATCCAGCCGTTCGGCCACCGCCGCAGGCGTGTTGGCCTTGCTGGCGGCGCTGTCCCTGACGGCATGCGGCGAAAAAGCGAAGAAAAACGGCCAGGCATTGGCCAGCGTCAACGGCGAGGAAATCACCGTGTTGCAGCTGAACGAGGAAATGCAGCGCGCCGGCGTGCAGTCGGCGCAGCAGGAGGCGGCCCGCAAGCAGCTGCTGGAAGGGCTGATCGACCGCCAGCTGCTGCAGAACGAGGCCACCAAGGACAAGCTGGAGCGCGACCCGCAGGTGATGCAGGCGATCGAGCGCGCCAAGGCCATGATCGTGGCGCAGGCCTATATGCAGAAGCGCATCGGCAGCCAGGCCCGTCCGGCCAAGGGCGAGGTCGAGCAGTACTACGCGCAGCACCCGGAATTTTTCGCCAACCGCAAGCAGTTCGACATGCGCCAGCTGGTGCTGGCCACCAAGGACGTCAACGACCAGCTCAAGGCCCAGCTCGACACCGTCAAGTCGCTCGACGACGCGGCCGCCTGGCTGGACCAGCACCAGATCAAGTTCGCGCGCGCCCAGCTGACGCGCACCAGCACCGATCTGCCGCCGGAACTGGGCGCGCGCCTGGCCGCCATGCCCAAGGGCCAGCTGTTCATCATCCGCGAAGGCGACCGCAGCATGCTGATCCAGATCGCCGAGATCAAGGACAGCCCGCTCAGCCTGGACGCGGCCACCGCCCAGATCGAGCAGTTCCTGTTCAACAAGAAGAACAAGGAGGCCGCCGAGGCCGAGGTCAAGCGCCTGCGCTCGACCGCCAAGATCGAGTACTTCAACAAGGCCGCGCCGGGCGCCGCGCCCGCCGCCGGCCCGGCCGCAGCCACCGCCGGCGCGGCCCCGGCTCCCGGTGGCGGCGCCGCGCCCGCCGCGCCGCCGCCGGCCCAGGCCGCCGCTCCGCAAGCGGTCGCCGACGATGCCGCCGCGCGCGGCGTGGCCGGCCTGAAGTAAGCGCAGTCCATCCACCTTCCAATAAGTGAGCTCATCATGAAAAAACTCATCCTGTGGCTGGCCATGTCCATGGCCATGTGCATGGCGCTGGTCCTGCGCCCGGCCGGCGCCGCCGACATCGTGCTCGGCGCCGGCGACGTGCTGAAACTGTCCGTGTACGGCAGCCCCGACCTGGCGCTGGAAACCCGCGTCAGCGACAGCGGCGCCATCACCTTTCCGCTGATCGGCCAGGTCACCGTGGGCGGCCTGACCGTGCCGGCGGCCGAGAAGAAAATCGGCGGCATGCTCGAGAGCGGCGGCTACGTGAAGCGGGCCCAGGTCAACATCCTGGTGACCCAGATCCAGAGCCAGCAGATCTCGGTGCTGGGCCAGGTGAACCGGCCCGGCCGCTATCCGGTGGACGGCAAGCGCAACCTGATGGACGTGCTGGCGCAGGCCGGCGGCATCGGCCCCGAGGGCGGCGACACCGTGTCGCTGATACGCACCCGCGACGGCAAGACCACGCGCGAAGTGGTCGACGTGATCCAGATGGTGCAGGCGGCCGATTTCAACCGCGACTACGCGCTGCAGCCGAACGACATCATCTACGTCGAGCGCGCGCCGCGCTTCTACATCTACGGCGAAGTGCAGCATCCCGGTGCGGTGCGCCTGGAGCGCAACATGACGGTGCTGCAGGCGCTGTCGGCCGGCGGCGGCCTGACCCCGCGCGGTACCGAGCGCGGCATGCGCATCAAGCGCAAGGACGCCAGCGGCCAGCTGCAGGTGCTGAGCGTCAAGCACGACGACGTGATCCAGGTGGACGACGTGGTGTACGTCAAGGAAAGCCTGTTCTAAGGATATGCCATGAATTTCGCCCAATTCCTATTGATACTGCAGGCACGCAAGAAAATCGTGCTCGGCACGCTGATCGCCACGGTGGCCATCACCATCCTGGTCAGCCTGCTGCTGCCGGCCACCTACAAAGGCTCGTCGTCGGTGCTGCTCAACACCAAGGGCGTCGACCCGGTCACCGGCATGACCATGCCCGGCCAGCTCATGCCCAGCTACGTGGCCACCCAGATCGACCTGATCTCGAGCAAGAACGTGGCGCTGCGCGTGGTCGACCACCTCAAGCTGGCGGCCAACCCGGCGGTGCAGGAGCAGTTCCAGTCCGACACCGGCGGCAAGGGCACGGTGCGCGACTGGCTGGCCGCCTTGCTGCTCAAGAAGCTCGACGTGGTGCCCTCGCGCGAGAGCAGCGTGATCGAAATTAACTTCAAGGGCTCCGACCCGGCCTTCGTGGCGGCGGTGGCGAACGCCTTCGCCGACGAGTACCAGCGGCTGAGCATCCAGCTCAAGGCCGACCCGATGAAGAAGGCCACCAATTACTTCACCGAGCAGATCAAGGTGCTGCGCGACCAGCTGGAGGCGGCCCAGAGCCGGCTCTCGAAATACCAGCAGGAAAACGGCATCGTCAGCCTGGACAACCGGCTCGACGTCGAGTCGAACCGCCTGAACGACCTGTCGGCCCAGCTGGTGGCCGCGCAGGCGCAGCAGATGGAAGCCAATTCCCGGCGCAGCGTGGCCAGCGGACGCAAGCTCGATTCGCCCGACGTGGCGGCCAGCCCGCTGGTGCAGAACCTGCGCGCCAGCCTGAGCATGGCCGAGACCAAGCTGGCCGAGGCCGGCCAGCGCCTGGGCCGCAACCACCCGCAGTACCAGAGCGCGAAGGCGGAGGCGGACCAGCTGCGCGCCAGCCTGAACTCGGCCGTGTCGACCACCTCCAACAGCGTCGGCAACAATGCCCAGATCCTGGGCGCGCGCGAGTCGGCGCTGCGCGAGGCCCTGTCCGAGCAGAAGACCCGCATCCTGGAGATCAACCGCTCGCGCGACGAACTGAACGTGCTGCAGCGCGACGTCGAGGGCGCCCAGCGCGCCATGGACGCGGCCGCGCTGCGCCTGTCGCAGACGCGCATGGAAGGGCAGTCCGAGCAGAGCGACATCGCGGTGCTCAACCCGGCCGTCGCGCCGGTCGAGCCGTCCTCGCCGCGCCTGCTGCTGAACACGGCGCTGGCGCTGTTCATGGGCACCATGCTGGGCCTGGGCTTCGGCCTGCTGGCCGAAATGCTGGACCGCCGGGTGCGCTCGCGCGACGACTTGTCCGACCTGGTGCAGATCCCTGTGCTGGGCGAAATTCACTGGGGCCCGGCCCGTGCCCGCTCCAAGCTGGGCATGGCCTTGATGCCGCGCCGCGTGCGCCTGACCTGATATGGATATGGATATGCATATGAACCACCCTGCCATGACACCCGCGGCGCTGCCGCCCGCCGTCGATTCGAGCATCGGCGGCCTGCTGCTGGCCTCCGGCAAGCTCAGCCCCGAAAACGCCGAGCGCGTGCTGCGCATGCAGCAGGAGCTGGGCATCCGCTTCGGCGAAGCGGCCCAGCGCCTGGGCCTCATTTCCGAGGCCGACATCCAGCAAGTGCTGGCGCGCCAGTTCGACTATCCCTACCTGACGCCGGGCGACGGCAACCTGTCGCCGCAGCTGGTGGCGGCCTACCAGCCGTTCTCGCCGCAGGTCGAAGTGCTGCGCGCCGTGCGCAGCCAGCTGATGCTGCGCTGGTTCGCGCGCGGGCGCAAGGCGCTGGCGGTGGCCGGCGTCGAGCCGGGCGACGGCGCCAGCCTGTTCGCGGCCAACCTGGCGGTGGTGTTCTCCCAGCTGGGCGAGCAGACGCTGCTGGTGGACGCCAATCTGCGCACGCCGCGCCAGCAGGACATCTTCGGCATCAAGCAGCGCGCCGGCCTGTCCGACGTGCTGGCCGGGCGCGCCCAGCTCGACGTGGTGGAGAAGATCCCGGAACTGGTCGACCTGTCGGTGCTGGTGTCGGGCACCTTGCCGCCCAATCCGCAGGAACTGCTGGCGCGGCCGGCGTTCGCCGGCCTCAACCTCAATGTCGAATCGCGCTACGACGTGGTGCTGTACGACACCCCGGCTTGCGTGCTCGGCTCGGACACGCTGGCGCTGGCCTCGCGCGTGGGCGGGGTGCTGCTGGTGGCGCGCAAGAACCGCACCACCTTGGCCGCCATCAGCGCCAGCGTGGACCAGCTGCAGCACGCCGGCATCGCCGTGGTCGGCTCGGTCATGGTGGAGCATTGATGATGCTCTCTGCCAGCTCCCCGCTGCCGCCGGCGCGCGAATCGGCCGCCAGCCGCTGGCCGCTCGAGTGGCTGCTGGCCCTGGCGGGCCTGCTGGCCCTCTACGTCCCCACCTTCTACGACGCGCTGCGCGAAGTGTGGGGCAGGGAAGAACAGGCGCACGGCCCCATCATCCTGGGCGTATCGCTGTGGCTGCTTTACCGCAACTGGCCGGCCATGCTGGCGGCCGGCGCCGGCCGCGGCAGCGCCTGGGGCTGGCCGGTGCTGGCCGCCGGCCTGCTGAGCTACCTGCTGGGCCGGGTGCTCGAGATCCAGGTCATCGAAATGTTTTCCTTCCCGTGCACGGTGGTGGCCGCGATGCTGCTGCTGCAGGGGCCGGCCGCGCTGCGGGTGCAGTGGTTCCCGCTGTTTTTCATGCTGTTCATGCTGCCGCTGCCCGGCCCCTTCGTCGACGCGGTGACCATGCCGATGAAGATGGCGGTGTCCTGGTGCGCCGAGCACATCCTGTTCGCCGTCGGCTATCCGATCGCGCGCAGCGGCGTGGTGCTGCAGGTCGGCCAATACCAGCTGCTGGTGGCCGACGCCTGCGCCGGCCTGCACACGCTGTTTACGCTCGAGGCGCTGGGCCTGCTGTACCTGAACATCGTGCGCCACGGCTCCTTCCTGCGCAACGTCGGCCTGGCCATCCTGATCGTCCCCATTTCCTTCACCGCCAACATCATCCGCGTCATCACGCTCACCTTGATCACCTACCATTTCGGCGACGCCGCCGGCCAGGGTTTCCTGCACGGTTTCGCCGGCATGGTCTTGTTCATCAGTGCGCTGCTGCTCATCATCGGCGTCGACACGCTGCTGCGCGGCGCCGCGCGGACCCGCAACAGGAGTGCACCATGAAACGCCGAACCGCCGCCGCCGCCGTGCTGGCCACCTTGATGGGCGGCACCAGCGCCGCCGCCGCCCTGCTCAAACCGAAGAAGCACGAGGGCCCGGCGATGGAAAAGCTGGGCCTGGAAAGCCTGATCCCGGCCGAGTTCAACGGCTGGCATATCGACCACAGCGTGGTGCCGGTGCAGCCGCCGCCCGAAGTCGAGGAAATGGTCGGCAAACTGTACGATGAAACGCTGGGGCGCACCTATGTCAACGCGCTCGGCCAGCGCGTCATGCTGTCGATCGCCTACGGCGGCGACCAGACCGGGCGCCTGCGCGTGCACCGTCCCGAGAAATGCTACTCCGCGCAGGGCTTCCGGGTCGACAAGGTGGCCCAGCAGCAGCGCCGGGTGGGCGGCGCCAACGTCACCGTCAACCGCCTGTACGCGGCGCTGGGCGCGCGGCACGAGCCGATCACCTACTGGATACGGGTGGGCGACGAAACCGTCAGCGGCACCCTGGCCCAGCGCCTGACGCAGCTGCGCTTCAGCCTGAACGGCCAGATCCCCGACGGCCTGCTGTTCCGCGTCTCGAGCATCGGCCCCGACCGCGACGCCGGCTACGCCCTGCAGGATGTGTTCATCGCCGACCTGGTGCAAGCCATGGCCCCGCGCGACGCTGCCAAGCTGGTCGGCAGCCCGGCGCGGCCGCCGGCGGCGCAGGGCGGTTGATCCATGTCTGAGCATTATTCGGGCAAGGCATTTAACAAGGGTATCGTCAATTATGTCGGCGGCCGCTTTTTAAATGCGATCGCCGCCTTCTTTATATTAATCTGGATAGCGCGCCAGCTTCCGGAGTTGCAATATGTTAATTATATTGCCGCCTATTCCATCGTCGAATTGGGTATAGTCTTTTCCGCTTTCGGCATGGAATGGGTAACCGGCATTTATATTCCCCAGATACGGATGAAAGGCAGCGGCGCCATGCTGGCGCGTTTCGTCTGGCACTGCGCCGCGCTGCAGACGGCGCTGCTGGCCGGCAGCGCGCTGCTGCTGTTCCTGGCCGCGCCGCTGCTGGCGCCCTGGCTGGGCCTGGCCGGCGCCGAGAGCGTGCTGCGCCTGTACGCGGTGGTCATGCTGATCGAGGGCGTCAGCCGCGTCTTCCGCGACCAGTTGCTGTCCTGTTTGCTGCTGCAGAAGGCCGGCCAGGCAGCACAGCTGCTGCGCAACGTGGCGCTGGCAGGCTATGCGCTGCTGGTGTTCGGTGCGCCGTTCGGCCAGCCGGAATGGCGCAGCGCGCAGGCGCTGGCGCTGGGCGAGATCCTCGCCAGCAGCTGCAGCCTGCTGCTGGCGGCCTGGGCGCTGCAGCGCCACCTGGCGCTGGCGCGCGGCCAGGCCGCGGCCGAGCCGGGCTGGCTGCCGCCGGGCTGGCGCGCCATGCTGCGCGTCGGGCGTAACGCCTGGCTGAGCAATCTGGCCACCATGAGCTGGAGCTGGCAGGCCGTAGTGCTGCTGGCCACCCGCACGCTGGGGCCGGCGGCGGCAGCGCCGCTCGGTTTCGCCCGCAACCTGGCCGAGCAGGTGCGCAAATACCTGCCCAGCGAATTCCTGCTCGGCATCGTCCGCACCTTGCTGGTGGTGCGGTATGCCGCCGACCAGGACCGTGGCAAGCTGGGCCTGCGCGTGGGCCTGATCTACAAGGCCAATCTGCTGTGCCTGTTGCCGCTGCTGGTGCTGTGCGCCGTGCGCGGCGGCGACTTGACCAGTTTCCTCAGCAAGGGCCGTTATCCCGAGGCCGGCTGGCTGCTGACGGGCTGGCTGGCGGTGCTGGTGCTGGTCGCGCACCGCCGCCTGACCGACCTGATGGCCTTCACCCTGGGCCAGTCCGTTGTCACCACCCGGGTCAATTTCATGACGCTGTTCGCGCCGCCGCTGTTGCTGTTCGTTGCGCCACAGCAACGTTGGATCTTGCTGTTCGGCGTGCTGATGCTGGCCGAAGTGGCCTACAACGCGCTGGTGCTGCGCCGCCTGCGCACGCCGGACTGGCATTTCCGCTTTCACTGGAGCGGACTGGCCCGTTTTGCCGTGGCCGGGCTGCTGGCGGCCATGGTGCTGGCCGGCCTGCCGGCCGGCGCCGACGCCGCCCGTTTGCTGCTGGCGCTGGGCGTAGCCACGGGCGTCAGCTGGGGTGTGCTGCTCCTGCTGCCGCCGCTGACGCCGGCCGAGCGTGCGCTGCTGCCGGCCCGGGCGCTGCGTTTCCTGCGCCGCGGACCCGCCATTTCCAGTTGATATAAAGGTATGGCCTGTTTAACGACAGGCAATAATAAATGCAAACAGGCGTAATGGCTTTATCAATTAACTTTTGATTGCAGGAAAAAAGTGAATAAGGATCGCCCGCGAATTAATATAAACAAGTTGGCGTCAGGCTACGCAAAAGTCCGCAAGTCTATGCTATCGTCCTCAAATAGCGAACACAGGGGGATACTGCTATGCGATTTACTAAACTAAGTTTTCTTATTCTTTCTTCATTGGCTTGCGGCGCTGCCTGGAGCCAGATCGACACCACGCTGGGCGGCACCGTCAGCTATGCCGATTTCGGCACCCGCTACGTGCTGTCGACGGCTTATGTCGGCAACCTGACCTGGGACAGGGACCCGGCCGGCAGCGGACGCGTGGTGCTGCGCAGCCGCGTGCGCGCCACCGACGCCAAGGTCGGCGGCGTGCAGCGCACCGACTTCCTGCCCAAGGGCGAAGCCAGCCAGACCGGCATACGCTGGTATGGCTTGAGCGTGTACTTCCCCACCAACTGGACCGTGCATCCGAATCCGGTGGTGGTGGCCCAGGTCGACCAGCAGCAGCCGACCGGCTTGCCGCCGCCGCTGGCCATCGTGGTGCGCGGCTCGGCGCTGGAAATGAACCTGGCCTACAACCACCGCCCGCTGAGCGGCACCGGGGACATCGCCACGGCCGCCAACACGGCGATCAAGGTGTTTAAGCTGGGGCCGCTGCAGACGGGCAAATGGTATTGCTTCGCCGTGCGTTCCGAATGGTCGCCGGTGCTGGGCAGCGGTTCGCTGATCGTGTACCAGAACCGCGACAAGGTGTTCGAAGGCCAGCGCGATATCAATTCCTATCCCGGCGCCGGCGGCAGTGTGCCGCGCGTGGGCCAGATGTATCCGGGCTTGGTCGGCGTGGCCGAGCGCAATGTGTACACCGACTTCATCCGCCTCGGCGGGCCGACCACGACGCTGGAGCAGATCCTGGGCGAAACGCCGTGCAAGACCACCACCGCCACCACCGCGCTGGTGAAATAAAGACCTGAGAGGTGCATTATGCAATGGACTAAAATTATCGCCGCGACGGCCTTGTGCGCCGCCGCCGCCGGGGCCCAGGCCCAGATCGATCCGGCCCGTGGCGGCCCGGTGACCACCATGGCGACCAATCCGGTCACCTACAAATACATCGCCTGGCTGCTCGACGCCAACGCCAAGGCCACCACCCGCTACTTCCCGGACTTCTACACGCTCAACAGCGCCAGCCCGTCCAACGTCAGCCTGGTCGACGATCCGGCCGGCAGCGGCAAGAAGGTATTCTTCATGACGCTCAAGAGCACCGATGCGCCGGTGCTGGGCGGCTCGCGCACCGAGGTATCGCCGCGCAACGACTACGTGAAGGAGGGTTTGCGCTGGTACACCTTCAGCATGTATTTCCCCACCAACTGGGTGTTCCACCCGGCGCCCACCATCGTGGCGCAGCTGCACACCAGCCAGCAGACGGCCGTGGTGTCGCCGCCGATGTCGTTGACGGTGAGCAACCGCACCTTCGCGCTGGACTTCAATTTCAACCACCGCTCGACCGTCAGCGGCGCGACCGACCCGGCCACCAAGGCCAACTCGGTGGCCGAGTCGGTCCGGCTGGGCAATGTGGAACTGGGGCGCTGGTATTGCTTCGTGGTGCGCGCCGACTGGTCGTACAAGCCGGGGGCGGGCGGCGTCCAGGTCTGGATGAACGGCAACGAGGTGTTCAACTCAAGGAACACCTACAACAGCTATGAAACCTGGCTGGGCAACTACCCCAAGGTGGGCATGTATATGCCGGGGACGATGACGGTGCCGCAACGCAGCATCTACGCCGACTTTGTGTACCTGGGCGGCCCGACCAGCACCTACGACCTGATGATGGCGCAGACGCCGTGCGCGCCGCGCTGACGAAGGCGCCATAGCGGCATGGCGCATTGCCGCAGGTCAAAGCCCGTGCAATCGCGCGGGCTTTTTTTTGGCTTTATGATAAGTTACCGCTACTACAGATTCTAACGGTAACAACATGACGTCTACCCCCAAGCCGCGCCGGATGGCGGCCATGCGCGCGCGCATGCCCCTGCTGCCGCTGATCCTGATCGGCCTGTTGAGCGCGCTGCTCTTCGGCGGCCTGGCCGGGCTGGGCGCGGGCGTGTTCGCGCTGCTGCTCATCGTTCCCTTCCTGGTGCTCGGCCTGCTGCTGTTCACCAACTCCTTCGCCAGTTTCCGCTTCGGCGGCGAAGGCGTGTTCTGGCTGGTGGCCGGGCTGGCGGTGCTGACCGCACTGGCCGACACCGTCTCGCCGGTGCGCACCCGCGGCCTGATGACGGTGGCGCTGCTGGGCCTGGCTATCTACGCGCTGCGCGGCATGTTCGTCTTCGCCGCCCATTCCTGGCTGGGCAAGGTGCTGGTGGCGGTGTTCCTGCTGTTCTTCGCGCTCGGCGCGCTCAGTTCGCTGCGCGCCGGCCACATCCACTGGCATGCCTTCGCCTATCAGGTCGGCTACGACCTCAAGCTGCCCATCATGCTGCTGGCCGGCTTTTGCGTGGCGCTGGGCGAAAAAGGAGAACAGCGCTTCTGGCTGCTGGTGAAAATCGTGCTGGTGCTGTGCCTGGCCGCGCTGGCGCTCGAGCTGGCCGCCCCTTCGGTGCACCGCCTGATCGCCCGCAACGCCACCGCCGCCCACAACGGCAACCCGCTGCTGCCCGGCCTGCCGCTGGCCACCGGTCCCTTCGTCCACCCCGGCGTGCTGGCCTCGATGGCGGCGCTGTTCCTGTGCTGCGTGTTCGCGCGCTGGCTGAGCGGGCAGGGCAGCCGCCTCGGCAACGTCGCGCTGTGCGGCGGCTTCCTGCTGGTGCTGCTGCTGTCGGGGCAGCGCCAGGAATTCCTCGACACCATGGCGGCCTGCGCCATCCTGCTGTTCTCGTCCCGCACCAGGCCGCGCATCCTGTCGGTGCTGATCGCGCTGCTGGGCATGGCCCTGGTGGCCGGCGCGGTGCTGCTGCTGCTGGGGCCGGACAACCGGGCCGAGCTGGCGATGCAGTGGGGCCTGACCCCGTCCTACCAGGCGCTGGCCTCGCCGCGCACGGTGTTCTACGTGGACGCGGTGCAGCTGGCCAACAGCCATTTCCCGCTGGGCATCGGCTTCGGCAAGTTCGCCGGCGAGGCCGCGCGCCTGTTCGACCGTTCCGTCTACGAGGCGCTGGGCTACGGCGCACGCTACTGGTGGTATCGCCAGGACCTTTACCTGCTCGACACGTATTGGCCCAATCTGTTCGCCGAGGCGGGCTGGATAGGCGGCAGCGCCGTGCTGCTGCTGGGCGTGCTGATGACCTTCTACGCGCTGCAGCGGGCCTGGACCGTGCGCGAAGCGCGCGAGCGCCTGCTGTGGCGCCTGGCTTTCGTCGGCCATTTCCTGGCCCTGTCCGGCTCGCTGACCGCGCCGATCTACGGCGACCCGAACGCGGTGGCGCTGCCCTTCATGTTCTTCGGCATGGCGTTCGCGTATTCGCTCAGGCTGCGGCGCGAGGAAGCCGCCGCGCTGGCGGCCAGGCACGAGGCCGAGTTCGGCGCGGCGGCGATGGGCGTGACGGTGCTGCCGCGGGCGGCGTGATCAAGGCCGGGCGGACTGCCCCGAACGCCGCGGCATGCGGCGGCCGCCGGGCCACGCTGGCATGGCCGTAAAGACGGTGAGGGCCGCAGCGGCTGGAATGGCTGCATAGTCTTGAATGACAGGCGTGCCCGGAGCGGCTGGAACCGTTGGAGCGGTTGAACTGTTGGAGCGGCTGGAACGGCTGGAACGGCTCGAACGGCTGGAACGGTTGCGACGGAGGGGATGGCTGGGCAGGGTAGGGCATGGCATGGCCGGCCTGGTCGGCCTGGCAGGGCGCGCCGGTCAGCGCGCCTTGCGGCTGGCCGCTAGCGGTACCAGATGGCTTTTTCGAACTGGTTCAGTAGTACGATGGCCCAGCAGCGGGGGCTGGTCAGCAGCAGTTTGGCCAGGTCGCCCCAGCGCTTGCCGCGCACCGCCGGCTTGAGGCGGGCCTTGGCCGCCAGCCCGCCGATCAGCCAGCCGCGCAGCACGGCGGCGGCGCGCGTGGCCAGCGGCCAGCGCGGCCCGTATTCCAGGCGCACCGCGCTGTTCAGGCGTTGCGGTCCGCTGAAATCGACCTTGGTCTGGCTGAAATTCTTTTCCTCGAGCCGCAGCGTGTAACGGTAGGCGGCGAAGGGCAGCACCTGGGTGCGCGCGCCGGCCATCACCGCGTCCATCAGCAGGCGCCAGTCCTCGCCGGCGCGCAGCGCGGGCAGGTAGCGCAGGCGGTGCTCGTTGAGCCAGGCGCGCCGCAGCAGCGGCTTGGCCCAGCCCAGCGGCGCGCGCTGTCCCGGCAGGTCCCACAGCAGCAGCTGCAGCGGGCCGATCGTGCGCGGCTGGCGCACCCACGGCCAGCTGTGCGCCACCACTTTTTCCTGCGCCGCGTTGTACAGCGCCAGCCGGTCCCATACCAGGTCCAGCTTGCCCGGGGACAGGTGCGGCAGGAAGCGCGCCAGGCGCTCCGCTTCCCAGGCGTCGTCCGCGTCCAGCAGCGCAATCCACTCGCCCTGCGCGGCGTCGAAGCCGGCGTTGCGGGCTGCGGCCGGGCCGCCGTTCTGCGGCAGTTCCAGCAGACGGATGCGGTCGTCCTCCTCGGTCCACTGCCGCACCACGGCGCGCGTGTCGTCGCTGGAGCAGTCGTCGACCACCAGGGCTTCCCAGTTGCGGTGGGTCTGCGCGCGCAAAGACGCCAGCGCCGTGCCGATGAAGGCTGCGGCATTGTAGGCGGGGACAACAACAGTGATTTTCATATTTTTGATTCTAGCATGGACAAAACGCAAGCTTGCTCGAAAAACATCGTATCGTGCGCCCTCTGCACGATAGGCGCGACAGCGATGTGATACCTCGCTGTTATGATGGAAGCATTCAATTTAAGCATGTTTTTATTTCATGAACACAACAAAAGCCGGCGCAGCGCGCCGCATCCTGATGATAGGCACGGGGCTGGACGCGCACGGCGGCATCAGTTCGGTGGTCCGCTCCTACGTGGCGGTCCGGCTGTTCGAGCAGTGGGGCGTCACCTATGTGTCGACCTACGAAGGCAAGGGCTTGGCCACCCAGTTGCGCACCATGGGTGCGGCGCTGCTGCGCGCCGGCGCGATGCTTGCCGCGCGCCGGGTGTCGGTGCTGCACGTGCACAGCGCCTCGCGCGGCAGTTTCTGGCGCAAGTCGCTGATGTGCGCGCTGGCCGACCTGTTCCGCGTGCCCTATGTCTTCCATTTGCATAGCAGCGAATTTCCGCTGTTCTACGCCCGCGAATGCGGCGCACCGGCCCGGGCCTGGGTGCGGCGCGTGCTGCGCCGGGCGGCGCGCGTGGTGGTGGTGTCGCCGCACTGGCGCGCCGGCGTGCTGGCCATCGAGCCGGCCGCGCGCATCACCGTGGTCGGCAACCCGGTGCAAGTGCCGCCCGCGCTGCCGGCGCTGCGGGCGCAGGCCGTGACGGTGCTGTTCATGGGCCGCGTGCATGAAAAGAAGGGCGTGCTCGACCTGGTGCGCGCCATGCCGGCGGTGCTGGCGGCGCTGCCGGGCACGCGCTTCGTGGTGGCCGGCGACGGCGCCACCCGCGAGGTGCAGGCGCTGGCCGAGGAACTGGGCGTGGCGCACGCGCTGTCGCTGCCGGGCTGGGTGGACGGCGCGGCCAAGCAGCGCCACCTGGAGCAGGCCGACGTGTTCGTGCTGCCCAGCTATTTCGAAGCGCTCAGCGTGGCCCTGCTGGAAGCCATGGCGGCCGGCGTGCCGGTGGTCAGCACCCCGGTCGGCGGCACGCCGGACTTCATCGACTCAGGCGTCGAGGGCTTGCTGGTCGAGCCCGGCGACCACGGGGCGCTGGCGCTGGCCCTGCTCGCCGTGCTGGGCGATCCGGCGCTGCGCAGCCGTTTGCGCGGCGCGGCCTACCTGCGCGTGGGCCGTGAATACGCGTTCGATACCGTGCTGGCCCAGCTGCGCACGGTGTACGCCGAACTGGGCACGCCGCTGGACGCGCCCGAACTGGCGCGGGCGGCCTGAGGTCTTGTTTCGGCCAGTTCGGCCAGTTCGGCCAGCTCAGCCGTGCGACAGCTTTTGCTGCAGCGCCATAGAATGTTGTCTCTTTGATCTTTTTCTCGTTTAGGAATGTTATGGCTATGATTTATCTGGTCGCCGGTGCGCGTCCGAACTTCATGAAAATCGCCCCCATCGTGCGCGCGCTGCAGGCGCACGGCGGCCTGTCGTTCAAAATCATTCATACCGGCCAGCACTATGACCGCGAGATGAACGATGTCTTCTTTGAAGAGCTCGGCATCCCCCAGCCTGACCTGTTCATGGCCGCCGGCGGCGGCAGCCACGCGCAGCAGACCGCCAAGATCATGCTGGCTTTCGAGGAATTGTGCGTCGCGCAGCGCCCGGACGCGGTGCTGGTGGTGGGCGACGTCAATTCCACGCTGGCGTGCTCCATCGTGGCAAAAAAACTCACCATCCCGGTGGCGCACGTGGAAGCGGGCCTGCGCAGCGGCGACATGAGCATGCCCGAGGAAATCAACCGCCTCGTCACCGACAGCATCAGCGACTGGTTCTTCGTCACCGAGCCGAGCGCCGTCGAACACCTGCGCCGCGAAGGCAAGGCGGACAGCGCCGTGCACTACGTCGGCCACGTGATGGTGGACAACGTGCTGTACCAGGCCAACAAGCTGGCGAACGCGGGTGCCGGCACGCTCGACAGCGTCGCCATCAAGGCCGGCCTGGCCGGCCGCCGCTACGGCGTGGTGACCTTGCACCGCCCCAGCAACGTCGACGACCAGGCCATGCTGGGCCAGCTGGCCGGTGCGCTGCGCGAGATCGCGCGCGAACTGCCGCTGGTGTTCCCGGTGCACCCGCGCACCCGCGCCAACCTGGATAAATTCGGCATCAGCCTGGGCCCCGACGTGACCCTGGTCGGTCCGCAAGGCTATATGTCCTTCCTCGACCTGTGGAAGGACGCCGCCCTGGTGCTGACCGACAGCGGCGGCTTGCAGGAGGAGACTACGGCGCTGGGCGTGCCCTGCGTCACCTTGCGCGAGAACACCGAGCGCCCGGTGACGGTGGAGGAGGGCACCAACGTGCTGGCCGGTACCGCGCCGGCCGCCATCATCGCCGCGGCCACGCAGATCCTGCGCGGCGAAGGCAAGCAGGGCCGCCGCCCGCACCTGTGGGACGGCAAAGCGGCCGAGCGTATCGTGGGCGTGCTGGAACGCGAATTGCACGGTGAAATCAACGTGGCGCGCGCGGCATGAGCGGGCGCAAGATACCGGGGAAAAAGATATGACGACAGTAGCCGTAATCGGCCTGGGCTATGTGGGCCTGCCGCTGGTGATCGAGTTCGGCAAGCACGGCCGCACCATCGGTTTCGACATCGCGCAATCGAAGGTGGACGCCTGCCGCCACGGCAGCGACCCGTCGCGCGAGCTGAGCGACGCGCAGATGGCGTCCTCGCCGCACGCCGAATACACGGCCGACCCGGCCATGCTGGGCCAGGCCGACATCATCGTGGTGGCGGTGCCGACCCCGGTCGACAACGCGCACAACCCGGACTTCACGCCGCTGGTGGGCGCGAGCCGCAGCGTGGGCCGGCACATGAAGGACGGCGCCATCGTGGTCTACGAATCGACCGTCTATCCGGGCGCCACCGAGGAGGTGTGCATCCCGGTGCTGGAGCAGGCCTCGGGGCGCAAGTGGAAGCAGGGCTTTAACGTCGGCTACTCGCCCGAGCGCATCAACCCGGGCGACAAGCACCACACCCTGACCACCATCCTGAAAGTGGTGGCGGGCGACACGCCCGAGACGCTGGAGCAGGTGGCGCAGCTGTACGAGCGCATCGTGGTGCCGGGCGTGCACCGCTGCAGCAGCATCAAGGCGGCCGAGGCCTGCAAGGTCATCGAGAACACCCAGCGCGACCTGAACATCGCGCTGATGAACGAGCTGGCCATCATCTTCGACAAGATCGGCATCGACACCTCCGAGGTGCTGGCGGCGGCCGGCACCAAGTGGAACTTCCTCAAGTTCAGCCCCGGGCTGGTGGGCGGCCACTGCATCGGCGTCGACCCCTACTACCTGACGCACAAGGCCGAGCAGCTGGGCTACAACCCGCAGGTGATCCTGGCCGGGCGCCGCATCAACGACGGCATGGGCAAGTACATCGCCGAGCAGACCGTCAAGAACATGATCGCGGCCGGCAGCTACATCAAGGGCGCGCGGGTCAACGTGCTGGGCCTGACGTTCAAGGAAAACTGCGCCGACCTGCGCAACTCCAAGGTGGGCGACGTGATCAACGAGCTGCGCGACTTCGGCATCGAGGTGTTCGTGCACGACCCGTACGCGGATGCCGACGAGGCCATGCACGAATACGGCGTGCGCCTGCACAGCTGGGAACAGCTGCCGCGCGCGGACGCGGTGGTGGCGGCCGTGTCGCACGCCGAACTGCTGGCGCGTCCGGTCGAGGAGATCCAGAAAAAACTGATCAAGGGCGGCTGCTTCATCGACGTCAAGGCGGCGTTCGACGCGGCGGCGCTGCAAGAGGCCGGACTGTGCGTCTGGCGTCTGTAGTGGCCGTTTCATTTCATCGTATTTAGGCAGGCAGGAATTATGCGCATCTGGTTCGAACTGACAAACTCACCCCACATCAATATGTTCGCGGCGATGATCCGCGAACTCGAGCGCGACCACGAGGTCGTCATCACCTGCCGTCCGCTGGCCAATACCATCGACCTGCTGGACCTGCACGGTTTCAAGTACGAGGTGGTCGGCTTGCACTACGGCGGCAAGCTCTCGGCCAAGCTGTTCGGCTTCCCGATCCGCGTCTACCAGCTGTGCAAGTTCCTGGCGGGAAAGAAGATCGACGTGGCCATCTCGCAAAGCTCCTTCCATTCGCCGGTGGCGGCGCGGCTGATGGGCGTGCGCTCGATCTATATGAACGACAATGAACACGCGATGGGCAACGTGCCGGCCTTCCTGTGCGCCGACGCCATCATGGTGCCGGAATTCCTCGGCATGGACAAGCTCAGGAAGCAGTGGGCCAATCCGCGCAAGGTGCTGCACTATGCCGGCGTCAAGGAAGGCATCTACCTGTGGGAGCTCGACGCGCGCCTGGCGCCGCGCCCGGCCACCCGCGCCCCGCGCGCGCGGCGCGTGGTCTACATCCGGCCCGAGCCGTGGACGGCGCAGTACTACAAGGGCAGCCGCAACTTCCTCGACAAGCTGGTGCTGGGCATGAAGGACCACGTCGACGTCGTGCTGCTGCCACGCGGCAAGGACCAGGGCGTGCACTACCAGGATCCGAAATTCGCCGGCGTGCGGGTGGTGACGACGGCGCTCGACATCGCCGACATCGCGCCCGACTGCGACCTGTTCATCGGCGCCGGCGGCACCATGACGCGCGAGATGGCGGTGCTGGGCATCCCCACCATTTCGGTCTACCAGGACGAGCTGCTCGACGTCGACCTGCACTTGCTGCAGGCCGGCGCCTTCGAGCACTTGCCGGCGCTGACCGCGCAGCAGGCACTGGCCTACCTCGATACGGCCACGCAGAAGCCGCCCAACCGCGGCCTGCTGGAAAAGGGCCGCAGCGCCTACGACATGGTCAAGCGCCAGCTGCTGCAGGCCCGCGCCTAGTTTCCACCGGATTTTTCACTGAACTTTTAACACAACGCTTTCATTTAAGGAACCATCGATATGATACGGCTCGCAGTAGTAGGCCTGGGTAAAATGGGTCTGTCCCACTACGCCATGATCAATGCCCACCCGCGCGTGCAGGTGGCGGCAATTTGCGACTCGACCGGCTACGTGCTCGACGTCCTCAATAAATACACCGGCGTGAAGACCTACACCGACTTCAACGCCATGCTCAACGAGGGCGAGCTCGACGCGATCATCATCGCCACGCCGTCGTCCATGCACGCCAAGATGGTCAAGGCGGCGCTGGAGAAGAACATCCACGTGTTCTGCGAAAAACCGTTCACGCTCGATAACAAGGAAGGCGAGGAAGTGACCGCGCTGGCCAACGCCAAGGGCCTGGTCAACCAGGTCGGCTACCACTACCGCTTCGTCGGCGCCTTCCAGGAAGTCAAGCGCCTGCTGGACGCCAACGTCATCGGCGACGTCACCCACATGCTGGCCGAGGCTTACGGCCCGGTGGTGCTGAAACCGAAGGGGTCGACCTGGCGCACCCAGCGCTCCGAGGGCGGCGGCTGCCTGTACGACTACGCGGCCCACCCGCTGAACCTGCTGAACTGGTACTTCGGTGCGCCGCGCGGCGTCGGCGGCTCGGTGCTCAACAAGATCTTCTCGGCCGACACCGACGACGAGGTGTTCTCCACGCTGTACTACGAGGACGGCAAGAGCGCGCAGATCTCGGTCAACTGGAGCGACGAGTCCTACCGCAAGATGAGCACCAAGATCACCATCTTCGGCAAGAACGGCCGCATCTGCGCCGACCGCCAGGAAGTGCAGGTCTACCTGCGGGACGCGTCGGCCGCGCCGGCGCCCTACAAGGCCGGCTGGAACGTGCGCTACACCACCGAGCTGACCGACCCGGTTGACTTCTACCTGCGCGGCGAAGAATACTCGGCCCAGCTCGACTACTTCGTGCGTTGCATCGAGGAAAAACGCGGCGGCGACAACGTCAACTCCTTCGAGTCGGCCATGGGCACCGACCGCGTCATCTCGATGATGATCGCCGACGCGGAAAAAGGTCCGTCGGTCATGGCCGAGGACGCCCTGCCGGAAGTGCAGAAGCGCAAAAAAGGCTTCTTCTTTGGCGGCCGCTAAGCGGCCCAGGCACAACCCGACTTAAGTATTCATATTGGAGCAGGAAATGGATCGTTTGTTATTTGGTGATAATCAGTTCTTCGGCGTCAACCACATGTCGGAGGAAAAGGCGCGCGCCCAGGCCATGCGCTTCCAGGACATCGGCGCCGTCATCGAGGTGCTCGACAACGCCTACGACGAAGGCGTCAAGTCCTTCATGTGCACCACGCACGACCGCATCGCGCTGGTGTGCGACCACATGCGCGCCAACCCGCAGCGCTACCAGGACTTCAAGTTCCTGCCGTGCATGCCGTACGCGCACAAGTACGCCAACGCCGTCACCGAGGACGGCATGCTGGGCGCGCTCAAGCGCTTCATGCCCGACGAGGGCTTCCTCAACGCCGCCATGCGCGGCGGCATGTCGCTGGCGACCAAGGACATCGAGGGCATCATCACCCTGCTGGTGGACGCCGAAATGAAGATGTTCGCCGGCCTGAACACGCCGGTGATCTTCCTGCAGAACGTGGTGGTCGACCTGGTGCTGGGCCTGGGCATGAAAGAGGCCTTCCTCATTTTCGCCAACCACGTCAAGAAACGCTACAACGCCGAGCCGGGTTTCATCACGATGAATATGCCCAAGCTGCTCGACGTGCTCGAAGAGCTGGGCATCGAGAACCCCATCGTCTGCTCCAACATCAACAAGATGGGCTTCCGCATGTCGGGCGGCTTCGAGGCCTATGAGAAGGCCTTGCGCGAGAAGAAATTCCGCGCCATCGCCATGTCGGTGTTCGCCTCCGGCGCCATCGCGCCGAAGGAGGCCATCGAGTGGGTCTGCGAGCAGCCCAACATCGAGGCCATCGTGTTCGGCGCCTCCAGCCGCGGCAATATCCGCAACACCCGCGAACTGGTCGACCGCTACTGGCCGGCGGCCAGCCCCGCGCCAGCGCCGGCACTGGGGTAAGCGCCATGACGACAGTAGCCGTAATCGGCCTGGGCTATGTGGGCCTGCCGCTGGTGATCGAGTTCGGCAAGCACGGCCGCACCATCGGTTTCGACATCGCGCAATCGAAAGTGGACGCCTGCCGCCACGGCAGCGACCCGTCGCGCGAGCTGAGCGACGCGCAGATGGCGTCCTCGCCGCACGCCGAATACACGGCCGACCCGGCCATGCTGGGCCAGGCCGACATCATCGTGGTGGCGGTGCCGACCCCGGTCGACAACGCGCACAACCCGGACTTCACGCCGCTGGTGGGCGCGAGCCGCAGCGTGGGCCGGCACATGAAGGACGGCGCCATCGTGGTCTACGAGTCGACCGTCTATCCGGGCGCCACCGAGGAGGTGTGCATCCCGGTGCTGGAGCAGGCCTCGGGGCGCAAGTGGAAGCAGGGCTTTAACGTCGGCTACTCGCCCGAGCGCATCAACCCGGGCGACAAGCACCACACCCTGACCACCATCCTGAAAGTGGTGGCGGGCGACACGCCCGAGACGCTGGAGCAGGTGGCGCAGCTGTACGAGCGCATCGTGGTGCCGGGCGTGCACCGCTGCAGCAGCATCAAGGCGGCCGAGGCCTGCAAGGTCATCGAGAACACCCAGCGCGACCTGAACATCGCGCTGATGAACGAGCTGGCCATCATCTTCGACAAGATCGGCATCGACACCTCCGAGGTGCTGGCGGCGGCCGGCACCAAGTGGAACTTCCTCAAGTTCAGCCCCGGGCTGGTGGGCGGCCACTGCATCGGCGTCGACCCCTACTACCTGACGCACAAGGCCGAGCAGCTGGGCTACAACCCGCAGGTGATCCTGGCCGGGCGCCGCATCAACGACGGCATGGGCAAGTACATCGCCGAGCAGACCGTCAAGAACATGATCGCGGCCGGCAGCTACATCAAGGGCGCGCGGGTCAACGTGCTGGGCCTGACGTTCAAGGAAAACTGCGCCGACCTGCGCAACTCCAAGGTGGGCGACGTGATCAAGGAGCTGCGCGACTTCGGCATCGAGGTGTTCGTGCACGACCCGTACGCGGACGCCGACGAGGCCATGCACGAATACGGCGTGCGCCTGCACAGCTGGGAACAGCTGCCGCGCGCGGACGCGGTGGTGGCGGCCGTGTCGCACGCCGAACTGCTGGCGCGTCCGGTCGAGGAGATCCAGAAAAAACTGATCAAGGGCGGCTGCTTCATCGACGTCAAGGCGGCGTTCGACGCGGCGGCGCTGCAAGAGGCCGGACTGTGCGTCTGGCGCCTGTAGCAAACCCGTAGCATACGCCTGTAGTAAAACAAAGGGCTGGCAAGGCCCTTTTTTCATCGTGGAGAAAAGCATGAAGATATTGGTTACCGGCGGCATGGGCTACATCGGCTCGCACACCTGCGTCGAGTTGCTGGCGCAGGGGCACGAGGTGGTGGTGCTGGACAACCTGAGCAACGCCAAGCCCTCGGTGCGCCAGCGCATCGAGCGCATCGCCGAGCGCGCCGTGGAGTTCGTGCAAGCCGACATCCGCGACCGCGCCGCGCTGCGCGCCGTGTTCGCGCAGCACCGGATCGACGCGGTGATCCATTTCGCCGGCCTGAAAGTGGTCAACGAGTCGGTCAGCCAGCCGCTGGCCTATTACGACAACAACGTCACCGGCAGCCTGGCGCTGTTCGAGTGCATGGCCGAGGCCGGCGTCAAGCGCCTGGTGTTCAGCTCCTCGGCAAGCATCTACGGCGACGCCGAGGTGGTGCCGGTGCGCGAGGATGCGCCGCTGTCGGCGCTCACGCCCTACGGCCGCAGCAAGCTGATGGTGGAGGACATGCTGCGCGACCTGGGCCGCTCGGATCCGGCGTGGAGCGTGGCGCTGCTGCGCTACTTCAACCCGGCCGGCGCCCATGAAAGCGGACTGATCGGCGAAGAGCCGGGCGGCGTGCCGAACAACCTGCTGCCCTACATCGCCCAGGTGGCGCACGGCCAGCTCGCCTGCCTGAACGTCTACGGCGGCGACTACGCCACCCCGGACGGCACCGGCGTGCGCGACTACATCCACGTGGTCGACCTGGCGCTGGGCCACGTGGCCACCTTGGAGCACCTGGCCAAGGCGGCGACGCCGCCGGGCGTGCGCGCCTACAATCTGGGGACCGGGCGCGGCAACTCCGTGCTGGAAATGGTGCGGGCCTTCGAACAGGCCAGCGGCCGTCCGGTTCCCTACCGCATCGTCGCGCGGCGCGACGGCGACATCGTCACCAGCTACGCCGACACCACCCTGGCCGAGCGCGAGCTGGGCTGGAAGGCCGAGCGCGGCATTGCGCAAATGTGCGCCGATGCCTGGCGTTGGCAGCACACCCCAAAAGAATAGAGGAGCAAAGTATGAAAGCGATGATCTTGGCAGCCGGCAAGGGGACCCGCGTGCGGCCCCTGACCTATGATTTACCGAAGCCCATGATCCCCATCCTGGGCAAGCCCGTGATGGCCTACCTGGTCGAGCACCTGGCGCGCTACGGCATCACGGAGATCATGGTCAACGTCAGCTACCTGCACGAAAAGATAGAGGAATACTTCGGCGAAGGCCACCAGTTCGGCGTGCAGATCGGCTATTCCTTCGAAGGCTACACCAACAACGAGGGCGAAGTCGTGCCCGAGCCGCTGGGCTCGGCGGGCGGCATCAAGAAGATCCAGGAATTCGGCGGCTTCTTCGACGACACCACCATCGTGCTGTGCGGCGACGCCATCATCGACCTGGACATCAAGTCGGCGCTGTTCGAGCACCGCCGCAAGGGCGCGCTGGCCTCGGTCATCACGCGCGAAGTGCCCTGGGACAAGGTGCCCAGCTACGGCGTGGTGGTCACCGACGCCGACGGCCGCATCCGCGCCTTCCAGGAAAAACCCAGCCAGGAAGAGGCGCTGTCGAACTTCGCCAGCACCGGCATCTACATCTTCGAGCCCGAGGTGATCGACCTGATCCCGTCCGACCGTCCCTTCGACATCGGTTCCGAACTGTTCCCGCTGCTGGCCGAGAAGGGCTTGCCGTTCTACGCCCAGCAGCGCAAGTTCAACTGGATCGACATCGGCAGCGTCAAGGATTACTGGGAAGTGCTGCAAAGCGTGCTGCTGGGCGAGGTGGAAAACATGAAGGTGCCAGGCATCCAGGTCGACGAGGGCCTGTGGGTCGGGCTCAACACCAGCATAGACTGGAGCGGCGGCACCCGCATCGAAGGCCCGGTCTATATCGGCTCCGGCGCCAAGGTCGACGCCGGCGCCTGCATCATCGGACCGACGTGGATAGGCCACGGTAGCCACATCTGCAGCGGCGCGGAGGTGGTGCGAAGCGTGTTGTTCGAATATACTCGCGTGTTACCGGATGTTACCTTGGAAGAATTAATCGTCTTCAAGGATTATAGTGTCGACCGGGCTGGCGAAATGAAGCATGTTTCCGAGTACGAAACAGGCGAATGGGCGAACGCCCGCGACCGTCGTCGCCGCCGGAGGCAGGAAGAAGAACTACTTTATAAATAAAATTGGTTAAAAATTGGATCAAGCACGCATGAGAATCTATCCCGTCATACTGTCCGGTGGCGCCGGCACCCGTTTGTGGCCGCTGTCGCGCGCCGTGTTGCCCAAGCAGCTGCTGCCGCTGGTGACCGATAAAACCATGCTGCAGGAAACCGCGCTGCGCGTGGCCGGCCGCGCCGCCACCGGCGCCGCCGAACTGATGGCGCCGCTGGTCGTGTGCGGCAACGAACACCGCTTCATGGTCGCCGAGCAGATGCGGGAGATCGGCCTCAAGCCGCTGGGCATCCTGCTCGAGCCGGTCGGCCGCAACACCGCGCCGGCCGTGGCCGCCGCCGCCCACTACCTGACGGCGATCGATGCCGAGGCCATCATGCTGGTGCTGCCGGCCGACCACGTGATCAAGGACGTGGACGCCTTCCACCAGGCCGTCGAACGCGCGCTGGTGCTGGTCAAGGACGGCTCGCTGGCCACCTTCGGCATCGTGCCGACGGCGCCGGAAACCGGCTACGGCTACATCCAGAGCGGCCCGGGCGCCGGCGCCGAGCACTGCTTCAAGGTGGACCGCTTCGTCGAGAAGCCGGACCTCGAGACCGCCAAGGACTTCGTCGCGGCCGGCAATTACTTCTGGAACAGCGGCATGTTCCTGTTCCGCGCCGACGCCTACATCCGCGAACTGGCGCAGTTCCAGCCGGCCATCGCCGCCGCCGCCGAAGCCGCCGTGCAGAACGATTACCGCGACCTGGACTTCTGCCGCCTGGACGAAGCCGCCTTCACCGCCTGTCCGTCCGACTCGATCGACTACGCGGTGATGGAGAAGACCAAGCTGGCCGTGGTGGTGCCGGCCGACATAGGCTGGAACGACGTCGGTTCCTGGTCCGCGCTGCACGACGTGCTGCCCAAGGACGCGTCCGGCAACGTCACGCGCGGCGACGTCTACCTCGACGATGTGCAGGGCACGCTGGTGCGCGCCGAGAGCCGCATCGTGGCCGTGGTCGGCGTGCAGGACCTGGTTGTGGTGGAGACCAACGACGCCGTGCTGGTGGCCCACAAGGACCAGGTGCAGCGCGTCAAGCAGATCGTCGAGCACCTGAAGACCAAGGACCGCACCGAACACCTGCACCACACCAAGGTGTACCGTCCCTGGGGCTGCTACGAGGGCATCGACATCGGCGAGCGCTTCCAGGTCAAGCGCATCACCGTGAATCCGGGCGGCAAGCTGTCGCTGCAGATGCACCACCACCGCGCCGAACACTGGATCGTGGTCAGCGGCACCGCCCGCGTCACCTGCGGCGAGAAGGTCACGCTGCTTACGGAAAACGAATCGACCTACATTCCGATCGGCATGAACCACCGCCTGGAAAATCCGGGCAAACTGCCGCTGCACCTGATCGAGGTGCAGTCCGGCAGCTACCTCGGCGAAGACGACATCGTGCGCTTCGAGGACGTCTACCAGCGCACTTGATGCGGTGCGAAAAAAGGGCTGCGGCCCTTTTTTTTCGCCCCGCCATCGTCCTACAGGCCTTCCTCTACGGCTTGCATCTTTGTAGGCTCATTCCTACCCCGGTTGGGGGGCGCGCCGGACAGCCGCTTACAGCCGGGCTCGCCGACCGATTTGGCCTAATAATTTACGTAAGGCATTGTTTTTGAACGGAAATTTTTACATATTTCCTTGTTAATGTTTCGTTTTCACCATGCTAGGATGGTCAGGCAGTCTGGCGTGCAGTGTTGTGCGCACTCGACAGCTTTCCAGTCTCCCAACCTTTTTTATCGGGGTAAACATGACCAAAACCAAAACCATCCTGGCCGCGCTGGCCCTGGCTGGCGCCGCCGCCGGCGCCAACCTGGCGCACGCAGCCGACATCAGCCAGACCACCGCCGCCGCGCTGACCGGCAACACGGCCCATTTCGGCCGCGACCTGACCGTCTACAGCACAGGCGATCTGTTCACCGACCGCTACTCCTTCACCAGCGCCAGCCTCAGCAAGTTCGTCGGCGGCGTCATCTCCGTCTCGCCGGGCGCCGGTCCGCTGCGCAACATCGACATCACCGACCTGGCGCTGTACAACGCGTCCGGCCTGGTCGTCGACGGCATCAGCCACGGCAACGGCGCGGCCGATGTCTGGACCATCAAGTCCAAGACCCCGCTGACCGCTGACAACTACTATCTGCAAGTGAGCGGCACCGTGCTGTCCGGCGCCGACGCCAGCTATGCCGGCCACCTGACCCTGGCCCCGGTACCGGAGCCGGCCACCTACGGCATGATGCTGGGCGGCCTGGGCGTACTGGGCTTCCTGGCGCGCCGCCGCAAGCAGGCCTAAGCAGCCTGGCAGGCGCGGCAAGGTAGCGCGATGCGGCGCCGCAGGGCGCTATAATCCAGACGGAAGCTTCGGCTTCCGTTTTTTCTTGGGCATACGATTAATCCAACCGCCACTAATTTGCCTAACTTCCGACGCTCCCCGGCCCCGGCCGGTCTCCTTTTTGGCCGCATTGCCGGCCTCGTTGCCGGCCTCGGCTGCGGCATCGCGCAGGCCGCCTTGCAGCCGGCCCAGCTGGCCGTGGTCATCAATGACGACGACCCCCACAGCGTGCAGATCGGCGAGTTCTACCGTCAGAAGCGCGGCATCCCGGCCGAGAACATGGTGCACGTGCGCATCCCGGACAAGCCGCGCAAGCTCAGCGCCGGCCAGTTCCGCCAGCTCAAGGAGGACATCGACGCCAGGCTGGGGCCGCAGATCCAGGCCGTGCTGATGGTCTGGACCGCGCCTTACGCGGTCGAGTGCAACGCCATCACGGCCGCCTACACGCTGGGCTACGACAGCGCGGTGTGCGCCAACAGGTGCGCGGTCGGCAAGCCCAGCAGCTACTTCAACGCCGCCGTCAGCCGCCCGTTCAGCGAACTGGGCTTGCGTCCCGCCATGCTGCTGCCGACCGACTCGGTGGAAGAGGCCAAGGCCTTGATCGCGCGCGGCGTGGCCAGCGGCTTCCGGGTGCCGACAGCGGGCGCCTATTATCTGGCCACCAGCGAGAAGGAGCGCAACAGCCGGGCGCCGTATTTTCCGCGCGCCGGCGTGCTGGCCCAGCGCAAGCTGACCATCCACAACCAGCGCGCCGACGCGCTGGAGGGCGCGCGCGACGTGATGGTCTACCAGACCGGCATGGCCAAGGTCGACAAGCTGGACACGCTGCAATTCCTGCCCGGCGCGCTGGCCGACCATTTGACCTCTTTCGGTGGCGACCTCTACGGCACCACGCAGATGAGCAGCCTGCGCTGGCTGGAGGCGGGCGCCACCGCCAGCTACGGCACCGTGAGCGAACCGTGCAACTACTGGCAGAAATTCCCCCATCCCGCCGTCCTGCTGCGCCACTACCTGAATGGCGACAGCGCGCTGGAGGCCTACTGGAAGAGCGTGTCCTGGCCGGGGCAGGGCGTGTTCATCGGCGAACCGCTGGCCACCCCGTACCGGCGTGAAGCCGGACGCTGACATTGCCATGCGGACATTTGTTGGATCGATACAACTTTAGTCCGTTCGGACTAAGGACGCGTCATCAATCTGTCATGTGATTATATTAATATGCGGATAGCAACTATGAAGTTATTTTGTTAACGCTATCGCCTACCCAGGACCGCATATGACATCGCAGACACATCACGCCCACGCCGCGCCCGGCCGCCTCACCATCCTGGCCGCCTTGCTGGCCGGCCTCTCCGCACCCGCCGTGGCGGCGGTCGCCGTGCCCGAGGCCGCCGTCGTCATCAGCCAGGTCTACGGCGCGGGCGGCAACGGCAGCGGCGCCACCGCCGCCGTGCTGAAGAACGATTTCATCGAACTGTTCAACCGCAGCAGTGCGCCGGTGTCGCTGGCCGGCTGGAGCGTGCAATACGCGTCCGCCGCCGGCAGCAGCTGGGCGCCGACCGCGCTGAGCGGCACATTGCAGCCGGGCCAGTTCTACCTGATCCAGCTGGCGGCCGGCGCCGGCGGCACCGCCAGCACCGTCGCGCCCGACAAGACGAACGGCACCGCCATGGCAGGCGCGGCCGGCAAGGTCGCGCTGAGCAACAGCACCGCCGCGCTGACCGGCACCAACCCCAGCGGCGCCGCCGTGGTCGACTTCGTCGGCTATGGCGCCACCGCCAATTTCTACGAAGGCAGCGCGCCGACCGGCAACCTGGGCAACCTGCTGGCCGCCAGGCGCAACAACAACGGCTGCGACGACAGCAACGACAACAGCGCCGACTTCACGCTGGGCGAACCGGCGCCGCGCAACACGCTGGTGATCCAGGCTTGCGGCGGCGCGCCGGCCGACAAGCCCATCGTTCCGAACTGCCCCGCCATGCTGCCCCTGGCGCAGGGCTACGCCGGCAGCGTCGAACTGAGCGCCACCGATGAGGACAGCATCGTCAGCGCCGCCGTGATCGAGTCCGGCGGCGTCGAAGGCATCAGCCTGAGCGGCTTCAGCGCCGCCGCCGGCGTGGGCGGGACCGCCAGCGTCAGCCTGGCCGCGGCATCCAGCCTGGCCGTGGGCAGCTATCCGCTGTCTGTGCAGTTCAGCAACAGCACCGGCCAGTTCCAGTCCTGCCCGGTCACCGTCCAGATCAGCGGCCTGGCCAAGGTGACCAAGACCATTCCGCAAATCCAGGGCGCCAGCACGGGCGACACGCCCAGCCCGCACGCCAACACGGTGCAGACCGCCGAAGGCGTGGTCACGCTGAAAGTGTCCAACGGCTTCTTCATGCAGGACGCCGTGGGCGACAACGACCCGACCAGCTCGGACGGCATCTTCGTCTACACCGCCTCCGCACCCACCGTGCAAGTGGGGCAGATCGCCCGCGTCACCGGCCTGGTGACCGAATACGCGCCGACCGGCGCCAAGCGCTCCTACACCGAATTCAAGGACGTCAGCGCGGTCGTGCCCATGGGCGCCGGCCCGGCCATCACACCTGTCAACATCGAACTGGGCGCCAACCTGGCGCAAGTCGAAGGCATGCTGGTGAACATCACCAATACCTTGACCGTCAACCAGGCCGAGTTCCTGGGCGACCGCGGCGAACTGACGCTGGCCAACGGCCGCCTGGAAGTGCCGACCAACCGCCACCCGGCGCGCACGCCGGAAGCCATCGCGCTGGCGGCGTCCAACGCGGCCGGCATGATCGTGCTGGACGACGGCCTGTTCGTCACCCCGACCGTGATTCCCTACATAGGCCAGGACGGCACCGTGCGCGTGGGCGATACGGTCACCAAGCTGACCGGCGTGGTCGACTTTGGCGCCGTCGGCGGCAACACCACCTCGTTCAAGCTGCAACCCATCGCGCCGCCGTCCTTCTCGCGCAGCAATCCGCGTGAAGGCGCGCCGTTGCTGGCTGCGGGCAACGTCAAAGTGGCCAGCGCCAACGTGCTGAACTTCTTCACCACCTTCGCCAACGGCGGCAACGTCGAAGGGCAGACCGGGCAGGGCTGCAAAGTCGGCGCCACCACCACCGCCAGCAATTGCCGCGGTGCGCAGAACATGGTCGAGTTCGTGCGCCAGCGCGACAAGATCGTGGCCGAGCTGAAAGCCCTCGACGCCGACGTCTACGGCCTGATGGAAATCCAGAACAACGGCGAATACGCGGTCAGCTACCTGACCCAGGCCCTGAACGAGGCCATCGGCGCCAACGTCTACGCCGTGGTGCCGGCGCCGTCCGCCGCCGGCACCGACGCCATCCGCGTCGCCATGATCTACAAGCCGGCCAAGCTGAGCCTGGTAGGCGGCGCGCTGTCCGACGCCGATGCCATCAACAACCGTCCGCCGATGGCGCAAACCTTCCAGGCCGGCAACGGCGAGAAATTCTCGCTGGTGGTCAACCACCTGAAATCGAAGGGCAGCTGCCCGTCCGGCACCGGCCTCGACAGCGACCGCGGCGACAGCCAGGGCTGCTGGAACGAGACCCGCAAGCAGCAGGCGGCGCGCCTGGTGAACGGGTTCGTGCCGCAGGTGGTGTCCGCCGCCGGCGACCCGGACGTGCTGCTGATCGGCGACATGAACTCCTACGGCATGGAAGATCCGGTCTTCGTCATGACCGACGCGGGCTACGTCAACCAGCTCGAGCGCTTCGTGCGGCCGCACGGCACGCCGTATTCCTACGTCTTCGGCAGCAACAGCGGCTACCTGGACCACGCGCTGGCCAGCGCCACCTTGAGCCCGCAAGTGGCCGGCGCCGCCGAATGGCATCTGAACGCCGACGAGCCGACCGTGATCGACTACAACACCGACGGCAAGCCGCAGGACCTGTACAACGCGCTGCCATACCGCGCCTCGGACCACGACCCTGTGGTCATCAGCCTGAACCTGCAGCCGGCGTTCGTCGACGTCACCAGCGGCTTCGGCATTGTCGCCAGCGGCGCCGTGTACAACCGCGCCACCGGCAAGTTCACCTCCAGCGTGAAGCTCACCAACAGCGGCGCCGGCGCGCTGGCCGGCCCCTTCCAGTACGAACTGACCGGTTTGACGGCCGGCGTCACGCTGGACAACGCCAGCGGCAGCCACGCTGGTTCGCCATACGTGACCGTCAATGCCAGTTCGCTGGCGCCGGGCGCCACGATCACCATACCGCTGACGTTCACCAACCCTTCCAAAGGGGCGATGAGCTACAAAGCCACCATCTACAGCGGCACCTTCTAAGGATACGACCATGTACGCACCGACTTCCCTCCGCGCTCTGCGCAACACCGTGCTGGCGCTGACGCTGGCGGCTTGCGGCGGCCTGGCCTCCGCCGGCACCGTCCATGTCGCCATCGACACCAGCAGCGGCTTCGGCAGCGCCGGTTGGCTGGACATGCAGTTCAACGCGGCGCCTGGCGAAACGCCAGAGCTGGCGCATGTGCTGGTGTCCAACTTCAGCGGCTTTGACGCTGGCGCGCTGGTCGAGCTGAGCGGCGACGTCAGCGGTTCGCTGGCGTCCGGTTACCTGCTCAGCAATGCGCCGGGCTGGAACGATCTGTTCCATGCGGTGGCCTTCGGCGGCTCGCTCGGCTTCGACCTGAGCTTCGACGGCGCGGCCGACCTGAATGCCTTCGTCAGCCAGTCGCTGTTCACCATTTCCGCCTACGCCGAGGACAAGGCCACGCTGCTGGGCAACTACGGCGCCGACGGCTCGCTGGCCAGCCTGACCTGGACCCCCGCCTCGGTCCAGGGTGGCAGCGGCGGCGTCGCCATCGGCATCAGCGACCCGGCTGCCGTCAGTGCCATCCCCGAGCCGTCCGGCTGGCTGCTGACCGGCACCGGCCTGGCGCTGATGGTGCTGCTGGCGCGCCGCCGCGCCACCGCGCCGGCCGCTCAATCGGGCCGGTTGTTAGCTGTCTGAAACATTGTTGTTTCTGCGTATGGAAGGCCAGGCGCCGTCCCTTCGGGGCGGCGTTTTTCATAGTGGGCCTGGAAATTTAGTCGAAAAACGTATCAATCGCGCGGTTAAATTGTATTAGTGCGTGCCATTCGGGATGATGCATAGTGAAGCTTGCATCCCAGATAAGTGACGCATGCCATGCCGGCCACCATCCTGACTATCGACAGCGACCCCAAGGTCCAGCAATTGCTGGCGCTGAACCTGCGCCAGGCCGGCCACCGGCCGCTGTGCGCGCCGGACGCTGAAAGCGCGCTGCGGATGATGGAAACCGACTGGCCCGCGCTGCTGCTGATGGAGTGGGACTTGCCCGGCCAGTCCGGCCTGTCGCTGTTGCGCCGGCTGCGCGCCCGGCAATGCTCGCGCGACCTGCCCGTCATCATGCTCACCGCGCGCGACGCCGAGGCCGACAAAATCCTCGCCTTCGAAAGCGGCGCCGACGACTACGTCAGCAAACCTTTCAGTCCGCGCGAAACGCTGGCCCGCATGCACGCCGTGCTGCGCCGCCACCAGCCGCATGCGGCCACGGGCGACCATGGCAGTGTCCAGACAGCCGGTTTGCGGCTCGACCCGGGCACCCTGCGGGTGACGGCAGGAGGCCGTCAGCTGAGCCTGGGCCGGATCGAATTCCGCCTGCTCGATTTCCTGATGCACCACCCGGAGCGCGTCTACAGCCGGGCCCAGTTGCTGGACCTGGTGTGGGGGCCGGACGCCTGCCTGGACGAGCGCACCGTGGACGCCCACGTCGGCCGCCTGCGCAGTGCGCTGCAGCCGAGCGGCCATCACGGGCACGTCGAGACTGTGCGCGGCAGCGGCTACCGCTTCGCCATGTCGAGCGCCGGCGGCCAGCCCTGCCATCAAGCCGTCACCCAGCCGGGCCTGCGGTCCGCCCCGCAGCTCGCCCCCCAGCTCGTTGCTCAGCCGAACCCGCAGCCTGCCGCGCGGCCGAACCCTCATTCCGCCGCCCAGCCCGCCCTCCAGCCGCGCCCCCGGCCCGGCCAGCAGCCCAGCCACATGCCCGAGCACCGGCCCGAGCTCCACCTGGTGCGCCATGGCGAAGCGCTGCTGCCGCATTTGCACCTGGCGCTGCTGCGGCTGGCCACGGCCGGCCCGCAGGCCGGATCCAGGGCAGGGGAGCGCCCCTGCAGCCGGCGCGAGATGGAAATCCTGCATTGGGTAGGTGAAGGCAAGAGCAACGAGGAAGTCGGCCAGATTCTCGGCATCAGCGGACTGACCGTGAAAAACCATCTGCAGCGCATCTACAAGACGCTGGGTGTCAGCAACCGTACCCAGGCGGTGGCGCGCGGCATGGCGCTGCGCCTGCTGGACGGCGCTAGCAGCCACGGCAGCGGCAACCTTAGTGGCGGCAACCATGGCAACCATGGCAGCGGTGGCGGCAGCCGCAGCGGCGCGCCGCACTGAGCCGCTCAGAGCCGGTCTGGCCGCGCTGGCGCGCCGCTTGACGCTGCCACCCGCCAGGCCCATGATGGCCGCATTGCATCCACGGACCCGCCGCCATGCGCCACCTGATCCTGCCGTTGTTGCTGGGCTGCAGTGCCTGCGCGCCCTCGGTCTCCGCGCCCGCCCCCGAAAACGCCGCCAGGCCCGAACTGATGGCCCGCCTGCGCGCGCTGAGCGCGTCGGCCAGCTGCGCCAATAGCGCGCAATGCCGCACGGTGCCGGTCGGCGCCAAGGCCTGCGGCGGGCCTGAAGCCTATTTGGCTGTCTCCGAATCCCAGTTGCCGGAAGCGGCCCGGCTGGCCGAGCGCCACGCCGAGGTGCGGCGCGCAGCCAACGCCGAGAGCGGCGTCGCCTCCACCTGCGCCGTCACACCGGACCCGGGGGCGGTCTGCCATGCCGGCCACTGCCGCACCGCGCCGCGGCCACCGCTGGGTCCCGGCGGCCGTGCCGACTGAAGGCGGGCCGGATCGGCGCATGCCGCATTGCGTAAAATGCATGTTTGTCACATGATCGTTTCTCTTGAAGAAAAGATTGTAGAAACCTCAAAGCTCGTGGTAGCCTAGAAAAACATACACCCAGTTTCAGCAGTGCATAGAGGAGTCGTTCGGATGCAGGCAGCACAGGTTTCAGGTCGCAAGGCGGTACGCCGCATTCAGGGTTTCACGCTGCTCGAATTGCTGGTGGTGATCGTCATCATCGGCCTGCTGGCAGCCTATGTCGGACCCAAGTACTTCTCCCAGCTGGGCAAATCGGAAGTCACCATCGCCAAGGCCCAGATCGAAGCGTTCGAAAAATCGCTCGACACCTACCGCCTCGATGTGGGCCGTTATCCGAGCGCCGAGGAAGGCTTGGCCGCGCTGCTGTCCGCGCCCGCGTCGGCCGGCGCCAAGTGGAACGGTCCCTATCTGAAGAAGGGCGTGCCGCCCGACCCGTGGGGCAAGCCTTACCAGTACCGCGCGCCCGGCACCAAGGGCGAGTATGAAATTCTGTCGCTGGGCAAGGACGGCCAGCCCGGCGGCGAAGGCGAAAACGCCGACATCTCGTCCCAGTAAGCCAGCCTGAACCACCAGTCTAAACCACCAGTACAGCAGCGGTCCCGCCATGCAGTTTGAAGTTCGTACCTTGTCGCCGGAAATGGTGATCGGCCGCCAGGTCATCGATGGCCGCGACGAAGCGGATGCGCGCCGCCAGGTGGAGGCGCGCGGCCTGTTCGTCAGCGCCATCCATCCGGCCGGCGCCGGCCTGGGTCTGAAACTGGGCAAGGGCAAGGGCAAATCACTGTCGCTGGTGCTGTTCAGCCAGGAATTGCTGGCGCTGCTCACCGCCGGCCTGGGCGTGGTCGAAGCGCTCGAAGCGCTGCTCGAAAAGGAAACCAGCCCGGCCACGCGCAGCGTGCTGGGGCGCTTGCTGGAGGGCCTGCGCGAAGGCCAGCGTTTTTCGGCCGTGCTGGCCGACCAGCCCGAATTGTTCCCGCCGCTCTACGTCGGCATCGTCAAGGCCGCCGAAGGCACCAGCGACCTGCCGCGCTCCCTGTCGCGCTTCATCGACTACCAGCAGCGCATCGACATCGTGCGCGCCAAAATCGTCAGCGCCGCCATCTATCCATCCATCCTGCTGCTGGTCGGCGGCGGCGTCAGCCTGTTCCTGATCACCTATGTGGTGCCGCGTTTCGCCGAGGTCTACCAGGGCGCCGGCCGCAACCTGCCATGGATGTCGCAGATGATGCTGAGCTGGGGGCAGTTCGCCGCCGGCAACACCACCGCGCTGCTGGGCGGCCTGGCCCTGGTGCTCGGTTCGCTGGTGATAGGCGTGCGGCGTCTGATGGCCAACGGCGGCCTGCTGCGCCTGATGTCGCGCATGCCGGGCATCGGCGAACGCGTGCGCATCTATGAATTGTCCCGCCTCTACCTGACGCTGGGTATGCTGAGCGAAGGCGGCATCACCATCGTGCACGCGATTGAAACCGTGCAAGGCATGGTCTCGCCCATGGTGCGCGAGGGATTGCAGGCCGCGCGCCTGGCCATCGAAAGCGGCTTGCCGCTGTCGTCGGCCTTCGAGGCCAACGGCCTGACCACGCCGATTTCGCTGCGCATGCTGCGCGTGGGCGAGCGCACCGGCGACATGGGCCCGATGCTGACCCAGTCCGCCGCGTTCTACGACGGCGAGATCAGCCGCTGGATCGACCGTTTCACGCGCACCTTCGAGCCGCTGCTGATGGCCTGCATCGGCCTGGTGGTGGGTGCCATCGTAGTGTTACTCTATATGCCTATTTTCGACCTCGCTGGAGACATGTCATGACGCCAACCCCGGCGACCGCCGCGACTGCGGCGATCGACAGCGCCATGCTGGCCCGCGCCCGAGCGCGTTGCGAACAGACCAAGCGTTCCCTGGTGGACGAGCTGGAGGCGCTGACCGGCGCCGAGCCGCGCCTGGTGGTACGCTCGCTGGCCCAGCCCTTCGGCCTGGCCGTGCTGGAAACGGTGGACATGCTGGGCTTCACGCCGGCTTTCGACCTGCTGCCGCTGTCGCAGGCGATGGCGCGCCGCTGCGTGCTGCTGCGCGCGCACGACGGCCTGCTGGTGGGCGTGATCGCCGACCCCTTCGACCTCGACCTGCAAACCTGGCTGGGCGCACAGGCGCGCGCCACGCCGCACGCGCCGCTGCAAACCCGGCTGGCGCTGCAGGCCGACATCCAGGCCTATCTGTCCAAGCAGGAGGAATCGGTGCGCGCGGTCGACAGCCTGCTGCCCGGCGCCAGCGAAGGGCGGCGCGACGGCAAGACCGCGGCCGTGCTCTCGTTCGCCTCCGTCTCGGAAGCGGCCAGCCCGGCCGTGCGCCTGGTGAACTCCACGCTGTACGACGCGCTCAAGGCCGGCGCCTCCGACATCCACCTGGAAAGCACCGCCGGCGGCCTGGCCGTCAAATACCGGGTGGACGGCGTGCTCGATCACGCCACCTCCGTCAACGGCATCGACGTGGCCGAGCAGATCATTTCGCGCCTGAAGGTGCTGGCCGAACTGGACATTTCCGAACGCCGCATCCCGCAGGACGGCAGCTTCCGCGTCGAAGCCGGCGGCCGCGAGATCGACCTGCGCGTCTCCATCATGCCCAGCATCCACGGCGAGGACGCGGTGATCCGTATCCTCGACAAGCGCGCCATGATCGAAGCCTATGGTTCGCTCACGCTCGAGGCGCTCGGTTTCGACGCGCCCTCGCTGGCCACCTTGCGCGTGCTGGCCCAGGAAGCCTACGGCATGCTGCTGGTGACCGGGCCCACCGGCTCGGGCAAGACCACCACGCTGTATGCCGCGCTGACCGAGATCCACAACGGCCGCGAAAAAATCATCACCATCGAAGACCCGGTGGAATACCAGCTGCCCGGCATCCTGCAGATCCCGGTCAACGAGAAGAAGGGCCTGACTTTCGCCAAGGGCCTGCGCTCCATCCTGCGCCACGACCCGGACAAAATCATGGTCGGCGAGATCCGCGACCGCGAGACGGCCGAAATCGCCGTGCAGTCCGCTCTAACCGGCCACCTGGTGCTCACCACCGTGCACGCCAACAATGTGTTCGACGTATTCGGCCGCTTCACGCACATGGGCATCGACCCCTATGCCTTCGTGTCGGCGCTCAACGGCATCTGGGCGCAGCGCCTGGTGCGCATCAACTGCCCGCACTGCGCCGCCGAATACACGCCGTCGGACCAGGAACTGGCCAGCGTGAACCTGAGCCGCGCCGATGTCTTCGACTACCGCTTCATGGAAGGCAAGGGCTGCGGCGACTGCCGGGGCACCGGCTACAAGGGCCGCCGCTCGATCGCCGAGATCCTGACCTTGAACGACGAAATCCGGGAACTGATCGTGGACAAAAAACCCATCCGCCAGATCAAGGCCGCCGCCTATGCCAACGGCACGCGCAGCCTGCGCCTGGCGGCGCTGGAACTGGTGAAGCGGGGCGGCACCACGCTGTCCGAAATCAAACGGGTGACATTGCATGCCTAAGCTTTTTAACAGACTGCCGGGACAGGCATTGCGCATCGGCGTGTCGGGCTTCGCGGTGAGCCTGCTGAAAACGAGCCGGTGGTTCGGCGGCAAGGCCGAATTGCTGGCCGAGCAGCCCTTCTCACCGGAAGACGCGAGCGCGCAACATGCCCACCACGCCATCGGCCTCGCGCTGCGCGAACTGCTGGCCGGGCAGGACGTGCAGGGCTGGCCGGTCGGCTTCGTGCTGGCCGACGAACTGGCGCGCATGTGGCAGGTCACGCCGCCGGAACTGGCCGCGCGCCAGGCCGACCTGGAGGCGGCCGCCGCGCTGCGTTTCTTCAGCTTGTACGGCGAGCCCGCCGCCAACTGGAAAATCGTCGCCGACTGGGATGCGCGTGCGCCGTTCTTCGCCGCCGCCATCCAGCGTCCCTTGCTGGCCACGCTGGAACAGGCCGCCGCCGACCATGGCATGGCGGTGGTGGAGGTGCTGCCGCATTTCGTCACGGCGTGGAACCGCTGGCAGGGCGCCGTGAAAGCGGGGGCTTGGTTCGGCCAGGTGCACGACAATTTGCTGACTTTGGCTGTTATCGACAACAAGCAATTGCGCGCAGTACGCGCGCTGCCGCTGCCGCGCGGCGCCGACCCGTATTGGCTGGCGCAGACGCTGAAGCGCGAAGCGCTGCTGGCGGGCCTGGATGCGCCGCACATGCTGCAGCTGTGCGGCCAGGTGCCGGCGCTGCTGGCCAAGCCCGCCGCCAACGCGGACCAGGTTTCCTGCGTCGCGCTGGGCGCGGGCTTGCCGGGCGAGGACAAGTGGTCGCTGGCCAGCGTGCTGGCGCGCGGAGGGCTGGCGGCATGAGGAAGATGCGCATCGATTTCGCCGCGCCGGGCTGGCGCCGCTCGCTGTACCAGCTGCATCCCGCCGCCTTGGCCGGCTGCGTGCTGGGACTGGCGCTGTGCACAGGCGCCGCGCTGTATGGCTACCGGATGGTGGCCCTGCAGCGCGCGCGCGCTGAGCAGGTGAGCCGGATGGAGCGCGAGCAACGCCGACTGCAAGTGCAGCAGCGCGCAGGCGCACCAGGCGCGCCCGGTGCCGGCGGCGCCGCCAAGACACAGATATCCGACGCGCTGGGCAAGGCCGTCAACACCGCCGTGCTGCAACTGAATTTGCCCTGGGCCGACGTGCAGGAAGCCATCGCCGCCGCGACGCCGCCCGCCATCGCCTTGCTGGCGCTGGAGCCCGATCCGAACAAGCAGCTGCTCAAGATCAGCGCCGAAGCCAAGAACGCGGACGAAATGATCGCCTACATAGAACAGCTTAAAGAGCAGGAATTTTTCACCGGCGCCGCGCTGGTACGGCACGAGGTCAGCGACCTGGACCCGAACCGTCCGATCCGCTTCCAGGTTGAAGCACAGTGGGGGACGCGATGAAGCAAGTGCCATTATCGGCTTTGCTGCTGCGCGCCCGCCTGGCGGCGGCGCGGGTGGGTCCCGGCGCTTGTGCGGCGGTAAGCCTGTGCGTGCTGGGTGCCGGTGCGTGGGCCTGGCTGATACCGCAGCGCGCCGTGCAGCAGCAAGCGCTCGCGCGTCCGCTGCCGGTCCCCGCTGCGCTGGCCGTGGTGGCGCCGCCGCCGTCCGCCAATGAAAACCTGGCGCTGTTCCATGAAACGCTGGGCGAGAAACGCCACAGCGAGCAGCACGTGAAGGTGTTGTTCGGGCTGGCCGCGAAAGCACATCTGAGCCTGAACCAGGGCGAGTACAAATTCGTCTACGACAAAGCAAGCCGCGTCACCAGCTACCAGATCGTGCTGCCGGTGAAGGGCAGCTACCAGGACATCTGGCAGTTCGCGCTGGAAGCCCTGCGCGCCTTGCCGTTCGCCGCGCTGGACGATATCGGCTTTCGCCGCGAGAACGTCAACGCGACGCAGGTCGAAGCGCGCATGCGTTTCACGCTCTACCTCAAGGACGGTGTCATGCCGGGCCAGCCGTGAAGCCGCGCCACCTTCTGATGGGCGCGGCGCTCATCGCCGCCGCCGGCCTGGTATGGTTCGGCGACAAGACGCCGGCGGGCAGCGACGTGGCCGAGGCAAGCGAGCGCCGCGCACCCGCCGCCGGGGCTGTGACCGTGTCTGCCGCCGGGTCGACCACATCCATTGCGCGCGCGCGGCCCGCAGCCGCCCCGGCAAGCGGCGCCGCTGCCAGTCCAGGCGCGGCAGGCTTACCAAATGCCGCAGGCACCGCAACCGTTGCTGCCGCGCAGCCTGCGCCTGCGCCGGCGGCGAACGCCAGCGCCAATTCAGCCGCCAATTCGGCCGCCAATGCTGGCAAAGGCGCCGCGTCCGCCGAAGTGCAGATCTTGCGCCTGGCGCCGCGCGACGAGCTGCTGGGCGAATCGGAGGGCCGCTTCGGCGGCGGCGAAGGGCTGTTCGGCAGCAAGAGCTGGACCCCGCCGCCACCGCCGCCGCCGCCGCCGGCACCGCCGCCGCCACCGCCGCCGCCGCAAGCGCCGCCGCTGCCTTTCACCTACATCGGCAAGGCCGCCGCCGACGGCGCATGGGAAGTGTTCCTGGTCCGCGCCGACAAGACTTACCTGGTGCGCAACAAGACGGTCATCGACGGCGTCTACCGCGTCGACACCATCGCGCCGCCCATGCTGACGCTAACCTATCTGCCGCTGAATCAAACCCAGCAGCTCAATATTGGAGTTCCCGACTGATGGCCCGCACACCACACCGCATCTTGAAAACCACGGCCATGGCCTCGCTGGTGGCGCTGGCCCTGGCCGGCTGTGCCGGGCAAATGGCCTTCAGCGAAGGCCGTACGCTGGTCGAGCAGAACAATCCCGAGGGAGGGCTGCAGAAATTCCAGGAGGCGATCTCGGCCGACCCGAACAACGCCAAGTACCGTTCCGCCTACCTGCAGACGCGCGACCGCGCGGCGATCCGCTATATGGACCAGGCCGACCGCGACCTGGCCGCCGGCCGCCGCACGCAGGCGCTGCAGGGCTACCAGCGCGCGCAGGGGCTCGATCCGATGAACGAGCGTGCCCGCGCCGGCGTGCGCGCGGTGGAGTCGTCCGAGCGGCTCGACAAGATGGTGGCCGCCGCCGCCGAGCTGGCGGCGAAGAAGGACTACGACGGCGCCAAGCAGCGCCTGAGCGCCGTGCTGCAGGAAAAACCGTCGCACGAGGAAGCGCGCCTGATGCTGCGCGACGTGAACGACAAGAGCGCCCAGCCCTCGGCCGACGTGGGCTTGGCGAAATCGTTCAAGCAGCCCATCACCATCGAATTCCGCGACGCGCCGCTGAAGCAGGTGTTCGAGGTGATCGCGCGCCGCTCCGGCTTGAACTTTGTGTTCGACAAGGACGTGAAGACCGACCAGAAAGCCTCCATCTACCTGAAGAACAGCACCGTCGAAGCGGCCGTCTACTACCTGCTGATGACCAACCAGCTGGAGCAGCAGGTCCTGGACGGCAACACCATCCTGATCTACCCCAACGTGGCGGCCAAGCTGAAGGAATACCAGGAGATGGTGATCAAGACCTTCTTCCTGGCCAATGCCGACGCCAAATCCGTCGCCAACACGCTCAAGACCATCCTCAAGTCGCGCGATGTGGTGGTGGACGAAAAACTGAACCTGCTGATCGTGCGCGACAACGCCGAGGCGATCCGCCTGGCCGAGCGCCTGGTGGCGCTGCAGGACGTGGCCGAGCCGGAAGTGATGCTGGAAGTGGAGATCCTGGAAGTGAAGCGCACGCGCCTCATGGAGCTGGGCATAGCCTGGCCGTCGAGCGTCACCTTCGGCCCGCTGATCTCCAGCGGCGGCACGGTGCTGACGATTAACGACCTGAACCACTTGAACCAGCGCAGCATCGGCGTCTCGGCCATCAACCTGAAGGCCAACGCCAACAAGACCGACGGCGACAGCAATCTGCTGGCCAACCCGCGCATCCGCGTGCGCAACAAGGAAAAGGCCAAGATCCTGATCGGCGACAAGGTGCCGGTGATCACCACCACCATCTCGCCCGGCACCGGCGGCTTCGCCAGCGAGTCGGTCAGCTACGTGGACGTGGGCTTGACCCTGAACGCCGAGCCGACCATCTACCTGAACAACGAGGTGGCGATCCGCGTGGCGCTCGAGGTCAGCAACCTGGTGAGCCAGGTCGAGACCAAGTCCGGCACCAAGGCCTACCAGATCGGCACGCGCCAGGCCTCCACCATGCTGCAGCTGAAGGACGGCGAGAACCAGGTGCTGGCGGGCCTGATCAACAATGAAGACCGCAGCAACGGCAGCAAGGTGCCGCTGTTCGGCGACGTGCCCATCCTCGGCCGCCTGTTCGGCAGCACGACGGACGACAAGCAGAAGACCGAGATCGTGCTGTCGATCACGCCGCACCTGATCCGCAACGTGCAGCGGCCGGAAGCGGCCAATGCCGAATTCTCGGCCGGCACCGAGGGCAACTTCCGCCGCCGTCCCGATCCGGTGGCGCGGGTGCAGGTGCTGCCGCCGACGGTAGGCGCACCCGGCGCACCCGGTGCGCCGGTGCGTCCGTCGGCGCCGCAGTTGCCGCCGCCGGCGCAGGGCGCGCAGCCGCTGACGGTGCCCATGCCAGGGCAGATGGCGCCGGAGACCGGCACCCCTGCCAACCCCGCCGCGCCGGCCGGCGTGCCGCTGTCCAACGTGCAGCCGGGCCCGGCGTCCAGCGTCGCCGCGCCGCAGCCGGAACAAGCGCAGCCCCAGCCTTCCACGGTCGATCCGGCCCAGCCGCAGCCGCCCGCAAAATGAACGCACGGCGCCGCGGTTTCACGCTGATCGAGCTGCTGGTGACGCTGGCCATCCTCGGCCTGCTCGGCACGCTCGTGATTCCGGTGGCGCAGGTGACGATACAGCGCCGCAACGAGCAGGAGCTGCGCCGTTCGCTCAACGAGATCCGCCAGGCCATCGACGCCTACAAGCAAGCCTATGACGAGGGCCGGATTGCCAAGAGCGTGGTCGGCACCGGCTATCCGAAGAACCTGGAGCTGCTGGTCGAAGGCGTGCCGGACCAGCGCAATCCCAAGCACAGCAAGATCTACTTTTTACGCCGCGTGCCGCGCGACCCCTTCAGTGCCGACGCCGAGGCGACCGAGGCGCAGAGCTGGGGCAAGCGCAGCTACGCCAGCGAGGCCGACCAGCCGCGCGAGGGCGAAGATGTGTACGATGTGTATTCGCTGTCCGAACAAACGGGGCTGAACGGCGTCCCCTACCGGAAATGGTAAGCATGAAGAACAAGGGCTTCACTCTGATCGAATTGCTGGTGGTGCTGGGCATCATCGCGCTGCTGCTGACGCTGGCCGTGCCGCGCTATTTCCCCAGCGTGGACAGCGCCAGGGAAACCATCCTGGCCGACAACCTGCGCAACACGCGCGCCACCATCGACCAGTACTTCGGCGACACGGGCCGCTATCCGGAGACGCTGGACCAGCTGGTCGAGAAAAAATACCTGCGCGCACTGCCGGTCGATCCCATCACCGAAAGCAGCACCAGCTGGATATTGATCGCGCCGGCGGAAGGCAGCAAAGGCGGCGTGGCCGACCTCAAGAGCGGAGCGCCCGGCAATGACCGCCATGGCAAGCCCTACGCGGAGTGGTAGGCCGGGCCCCAGGCGGAGCGGCGGAAGCAGCGCCGGCTTCACCTACCTCAGCCTGATCATCCTGATCGCCATCATCGGCCTGGTCAGCGCCACCACGCTGAAGGTGGGCGTCTTGATGCACCGCAGCGCAGCCGAGCGCGAGCTGCTCAATATCGGCGCCCAGTTCAGCGACGCGTTGCAGAGCTACGCCCAGGCCACGCCGCCGGGACAGCCCACGCAGCCGCCGTCGCTGAAGGAACTGCTGCACGACAAGCGTTTCCCCAGCATGCGCCGCCACCTGCGCAAGATCTTCGTCGACCCCATGACGGGCAAGGCCGAGTGGGGCATCCAGTACGCGTCCGGCACCACCGGCGTGCTGGCGGTGTACAGCCTGTCCGACGCCAAGCCCATCAAGGTCGCCAACTTCCCGGCCCGCTTCCAGGGCTTCGCGGGCAAGCGGCGCCTGTCCGAGTGGCGTTTCGTACGCACCGGCGACGCCATCGCGCCGACGCCCCAGCCGGGCAAACCGGGGCAGCCGCCGCTGCCGGGGCAGCCCCAGCAAGCAGGGCAGCCTCTGCAACCCGGGCAGCTTCCTCCGTCCGGCGCGCCCGATCCGGCCGTGCCTGGCATGCAGCCGGTTCCGGCCCAGCCAGCGCCGCCGCCCGAGCCGCCGGCCGAGCCCGAGCCCGAGCCGGCCGCGGCGCCCGAGCCGCCGCCGGCGGACGATGCCAAGCCCGAGCCCGACCCGCCGCCCGAGCCGCAAAAATAACGCCTTCCTCGCCCGGATGCCCTGCATGCCGGGCCTTTTTTTGCCCGTAATTTTCAGTTAGGAATTTTTAGTTTAATTTGTGAAATATTGCGTTGCAACATTAGAAATATTCTTGCATAAATTACTTTATTATTGGAAATTAAATATAATCAAAAGAACAAGACTTTTTGGACTATTATGCTATGCTGTTTTCGCAGTCCCGATCAACGTTGGTTAGCTCATCGACCAATAACATCAACTTTTTAAGGATAATCTATGAAATTGAAACTTATTGTTGCGAGCGTGATGGCCGCAGCATCCTTCTCCGCCATGGCAGCCGACCAGCTGGTCATTCTGGACGACAATCCACTGGCAAACAACTTCTTCCAATCCGTTAAATCGCCTACCGACGACGTCCTGTCGGGCGGTTCCGACGTGATCACTTTTGGCGGCCTGGCACCAGGCCTGTACGAGATCGTCGTGACGATCTCCGGCCAGAACCTGACCTTCGATGGCACCCAGTCGAACCTGAACGGCACCACCGGCGCCACCTATGGCGGCGGCAAGCTGCGCTTCTTCGGTGTTGAGCACACCGGCGCCGCGCCATTCGTGCTGAACCTGTTCGGCACCGGCATGACCGGCGCCAAATACAGCGGCGAAGTGACGGTGTCGGCGGTACCGGAACCAGCTACCTACGGCATGCTGCTGGGTGGCCTGGGCATCCTGGGCTTCCTGGCTCGCCGCAAAAAAAATACCGACGCTTGAAGCGGGATCCAGCATTAAAAAAACCCGCGCAAGCGGGTTTTTTTTAGATTGTCATTTGGAACGGCGTTTAAAATCGCGGAAGCGGAAGCCCATTATAAATAACGCCAAGAAATATATTGCCACGCAGCTCGTGATTAACAGCATGAGCGCTCCTGCCCGCAGGAAAGGATGCTGCTGCATTGCAAGCCAGTCGACCTGCAACTGGCCGAACCAGGCGGCCGCGCCCATCAAACTGACAGCAACCAAAAGTTTCAAATAAAATTTCCCCCAGCCGGCTTTCGGTTGATACACGCCGCGTTTGCGCAGCCCCATGTAAAGGAAAGCGGCATTGATGCAGGCCCCGAGTCCGATTGAAAGTGCCAGTCCCGCGACGGCGATGTAGGGAACAAACAACAGATTCATCACCTGTGTCGCGATCAGCACGCCGACGGCGATCTTCACCGGGGTGCGGATGTCCTGCTTGGCGTAAAACGCCGGCGCCAGCGTTTTCACCAGGATGATGCCGATCAGGCCGGCGCTGTAGGCGATCAGCGGCTGGGCCGACATGGTGGCCGCCTCGGCCGAGAACTTACCATAGTGGAACAGGGTGCTGATCAGCGGCACCGCCAGCGCCGCCATGCCCACCGCCGCCGGCAGCGCCAGCAGGAAGGTCAGGCGCAAGCCCCAGTCCAGCAGCGCCGAGTATTCCTCGTGGTCGGCGTCCGCGTTGGCCTTGGCCAGGCTGGGCAGCAAGATCGTGCCCAGCGCCACGCCCAGCATGGCGGTCGGGAACTCCATCAGGCGGTCCGCGTAGGACAGCCAGGAAATGCTGCCTTCAGCCAGGCGCGAGGCGATGCTGGTGTTGATCATCAGGCTGATCTGCGCCGCCGACACGGCGAACACGGCCGGCCCCATCTTCTTCAGCACGCGGCGCACGCCGCCGTCGCGCAGGCCGATCGCCGGATTCAGGTAGATGCGCGGCAGCATGCCGATGCGGATCAGCGACGGCACCTGGATCGCCACCTGCAGCACGCCGCCGACGAACACCGCGATCGCCATCGCGTAGATGGGCTGCGCCATGCGCGGCGCCAGCAACAGCGCGGCGGCGATAAAGCTCAGGTTCAGCAGCACCGGCGTGAACGCCGGGATCTTGAACTCGCGCCAGGTGTTCAGGATGCCGCCGGCCAGCGCCACGAAGGACATGAAGGCGATGTAGGGGAACATCAGCCGCGTCATCCAGACCGAGGCGTCGAACGCCTCGGGCGTCGTGCGCAGGCCGGTGGCGATCAGGTAGACGAACAGCGGGGCGCCTATAATACCGAGCACGCTCACCAGCACCGTGGCCCACACCAGCGTGGTGGCCACGTGGTCGGCCAGCTCCTTGCTGGCCTCCTGCCCGTGCTGGTTCTTGTATTCGGCCAGGATGGGCACGAAGGCTTGCGAAAACGCGCCTTCGGCGAACAGCCGGCGCAGCAGGTTGGGGATGCGGAAGGCGACAATGAAGGCGTCGGTGTAGGCGCCGGCGCCGAAGGCGCGCGCAAACAGGCTTTCGCGCAGCAGGCCGGTAACGCGGGACAGCATGGTCATGCTGGAGATGGCGGCGAGGGTTTTGAGCAGGTTCATGGGCGCCGATTATAGCGGCAGCCCCATGCGCACAGACTTAAGATCGTGTGAAAAGGGCAATTAGCGGTATTGGGAATTGCCCTGGCGTCAAAAGCCCGCTATAATTTAAGGCTGTACAGATTTCAGTATCGCAGACACTAATGTTTTGCCAGCGTCCCTTGGCTTACATGGTTAGGCAGACAGACTGAACAAACACCTGTTTGGCAAACGCTATTGTTTGCAAACGAACTTTGACAACGATTAGGAACTTCCATGGCAAATACCGCACAAGCGCGCAAACGCGCTCGTCAAGCAGTCAAGCAAAACGCACACAACTCGTCCCAGCGTTCGACCCTGCGCACCGCGATCAAAGCGGCTCGTAAAGCGATCCAGGCTGGCGACAAAGCGGCTGCAACCGCAATCTTCCAGGCATCCGTGTCGACCATCGACAGCATCGCCGACAAGAAGATCATCCACAAAAACAAGGCAGCTCGCCATAAGAGCCGTCTGGCAGCTGCCCTGAAAGCACTGTCCGCTTAATTCCGCTGGCGGCGTCCGCGCCGCCTGGCAGTAAAAGCAAAAAAACCCGCATGGCGCAAGCCATTGCGGGTTTTTGTGCTTGCGCCTGGATTATTTCGATGCGGCCGATGCTGCGGAAGCGGCTGCCGAGGCGGAAGCGGATGCCTTCTTGGCTTTCTTCGCCTTGGGAGCGGAGGCGGCCATCGAAGCCGACGCCGATGCCATAGGCGCGGACGCTGCAGGAGCGGACGCCATGGCCGAAGCGGATGCGGAAGCGGCGGGCGCTGCGGCAAAAGCCGAGGCAGCGAACAGGGATGCAACCAGAGCAGCGATGAGTTTGGACATGGCGTTTTCCTTTAGTGGTTTTTGAACACTCGGTGATTCGGATGAATCTGCTTCAATAAACGCGGAAAACACATTCCAGTTGACATGATTTTTCGCAAAAGCGGACACTATTTTTGCTGCGACGCATCAATGCCAGCGCTTTTCAGCCCTGCCGCAGATGCGAAACCAGGCCGTTCAGCGGTGTGTGCGGCATGTCGACCAGCTCGGGTTCGCGCCGGCCGATTTCATTGGCCAGGTCCTGCAGCAGCCATTCCAGCTCGTCGAGCAAGGCGCGCAGTTCGCCCAGGATGCCGGGGTCCTCGCGCGCGATGCTGAGCATGGTGTCCACGTGGTCGGGGTCGAAGCCGGCCTGCAGCACCAGGCCGCGGATGTTGGCCATGCGTTCGAACAGGAAGGCCAGCGGCGTGTCGTCCGGATCGCGCGGGGCCACCGCCGCCGCGAAGCTGCCGCGCAGCACCGGCCAGGCTTGCAGCAGATCGGCCAGATGGCTCAGCTGTGTCATCGCGCCGTGCTCGTTGGGTTTGGCCAGCGCGTCTTCCGGCGAGGCGTGGATCAGGTCGCGCAGGGCGTTGACGACGCGATGGTCGAAGCGGGTCTGGTTCAGGCGCACCAGCACGTCCAGGCGCGGCAGGTCGAAGCGCCGGATGATGGTCTCGGCCACGTCGGCCACCGCCAGCAGTTTGGCCAGCGGCGCGATCTTGTCGCAGCGTAAGCCGTGCGGATAGCCGCTGCCGTCGAGCCGCTCGTGGTGGTGCAGGATGGCGAGCGCGGCCACTTGTGGAAAGCCGGCCAGGTCGTGCAGCAGCACATAGCTGGTGACCGGATGCACATGGATGTAGCAGCGTTCCTCGGGCGTGATGTCGTGGCCGGCCGCCAGCAGGGCGGGGTCGGTGTGCATCTCGCCGAAGTCGTGGCACAGGGCCGCCATCAGCAGGTTGTAGCGCTCGGTGGCCGGCAAGCCCATGCGCTGGGCCAGCGCGTGGGCGATCATGCCGGCGCGGATGGAATGTTCGAACATCTCGCTGCGCCGCTCCCGCATCACCGTCAGCCGCATCAGCAGCGCTTTGGGCAGCTTCACGCCCGCCAGCGCGTGCTTGACCGCCAGCGGATCGCCGGTGCGCGCGGCCAGGCGCGCATACACCGGCTCATGGTCGAGGATGCGCGCGGCGGCGGCCGCCAGGGCGTTGGCGTCGACCGGGCGTTCGCTCTCCAGCATATGGTCCAGCGGCGCGCTCAGCTTGTGCTGGGTCAGGCGTTCGAATTGCTGCGGCGTGAGACGGGCGCCCTTGGCCACCAGTTTGATGCCGGTGGAGGAATAGATGTCCTGGTGGGCGACGACGCTGCGCTCATTGCCCAGTTCGGCAACTGCCTGCAAGTAATGCGGGTTCTCGCCGACGGGGGCCTGCGGCGTGCTGCTTGCGTCGATGTCCGGCATAGAACGGCCCTTCCTTGCAAAGCGGCGTCTCCATGTCCTCAAATATACGGTAAAACGTATTGCGCTGCATCAAACAGATTGCATATTTGCCAGCGATTTATGCCGGGCGCAGGTCTTTTGGCGACACTTCCATCCACTCGCCCGGCAGCAAAGGATGGCTGGCCAGCGAGATGCCGCCGATCGCGCTGCGCACCAGGCGCAGGGTAGGGTGGCCGATGGCGGCCGTCATGCGCCGCACCTGGCGGTTTTTCCCTTCATGCAAGGTGATGGCGAGCCAGGCGGTGGGGACGCCGGCGCGGCTGCGGATCGGCGGCTTGCGCGGCCATAGCCATCCGGGCTCGGCGATGCGCACCGCCTGGCAGGGCTTGGTGATGAAGTCGCCCAGGTTGAGCGGGGCTTGCAGCCGGGCCAGCGCGGCCGCGTCGGGCACGCCCTCGACCTGGACCAGATAGACCTTCGCTTCCTTGCGGTCCGGATGGGCGATGTCGTGCTGCAGCTTGCCGTCGTCGGTCAGCAGCAGCAAACCCTCGCTGTCCGCGTCCAGGCGGCCGGCCGGATAGACGTTGGGCACCTTGACGTAGTCGGCCAGCGTTTCGCGCTCCGCCTGCGGGGAAAACTGGCACAATACCTGGAATGGTTTATTGAATAAGATGAGCGGCATAACGAATTGTACCGTGGCGCCCGGCAAAATACTGGTGCATAATGTGAAACACATGTCTTATGTCTTATAGAAGACCTGAATTCTAGTAGCGACGCATGACCCCACTCACCCGGAGATTACGATGTTTCAACATATCAAAGTTCCAGCCGACGGCCAGAAGATCACCGTCAATGCCGATTTTTCCCTGACAGTTCCCGACCATCCGGTCATCCCCTACATCGAAGGCGACGGCACCGGCGTGGACATCAGCCCGGTCATGATCAAGGTGGTCGACGCGGCGGTGGCCAAGGCCTACGGCGGCCAGCGTAAGATCAGCTGGATGGAAATTTACGCGGGCGAGAAATCGACCACCGTGTACGGCCCGGACGTGTGGCTGCCGGAAGAGACGCTGAAGGTCCTGAAGGACTACGTGGTGTCGATCAAAGGCCCGCTGACCACGCCGGTCGGCGGCGGCATCCGTTCGCTGAACGTGGCGCTGCGCCAGGAGCTGGACCTGTACGTCTGCCTGCGCCCGGTGCGCTACTTCACCGGCGTGCCCTCGCCGGTGAAGGAGCCGGAGAAGACCGACATGGTCATCTTCCGCGAAAACTCGGAAGACATCTACGCCGGCATCGAATATCAGCAGGGTTCGGAAGGCGTCAAGAAGCTGATGGACTTCCTGATCAAGGAGATGGGCGTCAAGAAGATCCGCTTCCCGGAAACCTCGGGCCTCGGCATCAAGCCGGTGTCGATCGAAGGCACCGAGCGCCTGGTGCGCAAGGCGATCCAGTACGCCATCGACAATGACAAGCCGTCGGTGACCATTGTCCACAAGGGCAACATCATGAAGTACACCGAAGGCGGCTTCCGCGACTGGGCCTACGCCCTGGCGCAGAAGGAATTCGGCGCGCAGCTGATCGACGGCGGCCCATGGTGCAAGTTCAAGAATCCGAAGACCGGCCGCGAGATCACCGTCAAGGACTCGATCGCCGACGCCTTCCTGCAGCAGATCCTGCTGCGCCCGGCCGAGTACAGCGTGATCGCCACCCTGAACCTGAACGGCGACTACATCTCCGACGCGTTGGCGGCGCAAGTGGGCGGCATCGGCATCGCGCCGGGCGCCAACCTGTCCGACTCGGTGGCCATGTTCGAAGCCACCCACGGCACCGCGCCGAAGTACGCCGGCAAGGACTACGTGAACCCGGGTTCGCTGATCCTGTCGGCCGAAATGATGCTGCGCCACATGGGCTGGCTGGAAGCGGCCGACCTGATCATTTCGTCGATGCAAAACTCGATCGCCTCGAAGAAAGTGACTTACGACTTCGCGCGCCTGATGGAAGGCGCCACCCAGGTGTCGTGCTCCGGTTTCGGCGATGTGATGATCGAAAACATGTAGTGCTGTGGCGGCCCGCCGCCGGCAAGCCTGAGGCCCCATTCTCGTCGAAGAGTGGGGCTTTTTCAATTCCGCCTCCATGGCCCAAATTCGTCATTCCCGCGCAGGCGGGAATCCATACTACCTCTCTGAGCATGCGACGTATTGGTTCCCGCGGGGGGGGGGGGGGCGAGCCCTGCGCAGCGGTCTGCCGATGCGGACCGACAGGTATTTCGAGATACCCTTCATTTGGCGACACCGAACTGATACTACTGATACGCAAGTGTTGTTTCCCGCTGCGGCCTGCATGTGGCCGCGCGCTATGTAACCGTGCATGGCTGTTTGTTTGCGGCAACAGTACGGTGTATGCTGGAGCTACGAGCTAATTAGGAGCAGTAAATATGCAGTGTCCATTTTGCGGAGAGGGCAGCCTGGTGCGGCAGACCAAGGATATGCCTTACCACTACGAAGGTAAATCGACAGTGATCCCCGCTGTCACGGGCGAGTTTTGCGGCGCCTGCGGCGAGTGCATCTTCACCGACAAGGAAAGCAAGCGCATCGGCGACGCCATGCTTGCGTTCAACCGCGAAGTCAATTCCGCCTCAAAATAGCGCGTGTATCGGCACCGGAGGCCGAATTTTGCGGTGCGCAGAACGCCGCTTACAGGGCCGTGAAGAAGCGGGCGCTTGAGCGTGCTCAGGCAGGGCCCCTCCCGCGCCGGGCAGGGACGAAAAAAAACCCCACGCTTTGCAGGGTTTTTCACTTCCGCAACAGCGGTCGCCTATCAGGTCGACTGGATATTGGAAGCTTGCTTGCCTTTAGGGCCTTGGGTGACTTCGAACTGAACTTTCTGACCTTCTTTCAGGGTCTTGAAACCGTTCATGTTGATTGCGGAGAAGTGTGCGAACAAATCCTCGCCGCCATCATCTGGAGTGATGAAGCCAAAGCCTTTGGAGTCATTGAACCACTTAACAGTACCTGTTGCCATAATAAGAAGAACTTTCAATTAAAAACGAATCACACGAGCCATAAAAGCAAGAAGCTTCCTGCCCCCTCCTCGACGCCTCACTTCTTATCAACATGTACATTTCTGCACAAGTCGATATCGCATTGTTGGCGGAACAATTTTTAATGTCAAGCGCTTTCGCAGGCTGAATAGTACTTTTCTTGCAACAGCTGCCGGGGCCGTCAAAAAAGCAACTCTTGATTTTGCGGTGACGGGCGCCATCTGCGCCAAGTCGGGAAAACGCGTAAGATGGAATACAAATGGATTTACGTCCACAAAGCACTTCGCAACGACACCGAAAGCATTAGAATATAAGCGTATGGCAACCAAGCATGACACCGAACAGCTGCTGGAACGGCAGACGCTCAAACCGCCTCCCCTGTACCAGGTGGCGTTGCTGAATGACGACTACACCCCGATGGAGTTCGTGGTGGCCATCATTCAGGAGTACTTCAACAAGGACCGTGAGACGGCCACCCAGATCATGCTGAGCGTGCATCGCTACGGCAAGGGCGTGTGCGGGGTCTTCTCGAAAGATATCGCGAGTACCAAAGTGGAGTTTGTATTAACGCATGCACGCAAGGCAGGCCATCCCCTGCAGTGTGTGATGGAGGAAGTATGATTGCGCAGGAATTGGAAGTAAGTTTGCACATGGCGTTTGTCGAAGCTCGGCAGGCACGGCATGAATTCATCACGGTAGAGCATCTGCTGCTGGCGTTGCTGGACAATCCTTCGGCGGCCGAAGTGTTGCGTGCGTGCGCAGTCAACATCGAGGACCTGCGGAAAACCCTCACCAACTTCATCGGCGACAACACGCCGACCGTGCCTGGCACGGGCGAAGTGGACACCCAGCCTACGCTGGGCTTCCAACGGGTGATCCAGCGCGCCATCATGCACGTGCAGTCCGCTTCCAACGGCAAGAAGGAAGTCACCGGCGCCAACGTGCTGGTGGCCATCTTCGGCGAGAAGGATTCGCACGCGGTCTACTACCTGCACCAGCAGGGCGTGACCCGCCTGGACGTGGTCAACTTCATTTCGCACGGCGTGCGCAAGGACCAGCAGACCGATGCCGCCAAGGCCTCGGAAGGCGTGGAGGAGGGCGCTCCGGGCGGCGAAGGCCAGCAGAAGGAAAGCCCGCTCGACCAGTTCACGCAGAACCTGAACAAGGCCGCCGCCGAAGGCAAGATCGATCCTCTGATCGGCCGCGAAGAGGAAGTGGACCGCGTGATCCAGATCCTGTGCCGCCGCCGCAAGAACAATCCGCTGCTGGTGGGCGAGGCGGGCGTGGGCAAGACCGCCATTGCCGAAGGCCTGGCGTACCGCATCACGCAGAGCGACGTGCCGGAGATCCTGCAGAACGCCGTGGTCTACTCGCTGGACATGGGCGCGCTGCTGGCCGGCACCAAGTACCGCGGCGACTTCGAGCAGCGCCTGAAAGCGGTGCTCAAGCAGCTCAAGGACAACCCGAACGGCATCCTGTTCATCGACGAGATCCACACCATCATCGGTGCCGGTTCGGCGTCGGGCGGCACGCTGGACGCGTCCAACCTGCTCAAGCCGGCCTTGGCCAACGGCCAGCTGAAGTGCGTCGGCGCGACCACCTACACGGAATTCCGCGGCGTGTTCGAGAAAGACCACGCGCTGTCGCGCCGCTTCCAGAAAGTGGACGTCAACGAGCCCACCGTCGAACAGACCGTGCAGATCCTGCGCGGCCTGAAGTCGCGCTTCGAGGAGCATCACGGCGTGAAATACTCGGCGTCGGCGCTGTCGACCGCAGCCGAACTGGCGGCCCGCTTCATCAATGACCGCCACCTGCCGGACAAGGCCATCGACGTGATCGATGAAGCCGGCGCCGCGCAGCGCATCCTGCCGAAGTCCAAGCAGAAGAAAACCATCGGCAAGACCGAGATCGAGGAAATCATTTCCAAGATCGCGCGCATCCCGCCGCAAACCGTCAACCAGGACGACCGCAGCAAGCTGCAAACCATAGACCGCGACCTGCGCAACGTGGTGTTCGGCCAGGATCCTGCGATCGAGGCGCTGTCGTCGGCCATCAAGATGGCGCGCGCCGGCCTGGGCAAGACCGACAAGCCGATCGGCTCCTTCCTGTTCTCCGGCCCGACCGGCGTCGGCAAGACCGAAGTGGCGAAGCAGCTGGCCTTCATCCTGGGCATCGAGCTGATCCGCTTCGACATGTCCGAGTACATGGAGCGCCACGCGGTGAGCCGGCTGATCGGCGCGCCGCCGGGCTACGTCGGTTTCGACCAGGGCGGCCTGCTGACCGAGGCGATCACCAAGAAGCCGCACGCTGTGCTGCTGCTGGACGAGATCGAGAAGGCGCATCCGGACATCTTCAACATCCTGCTGCAGGTGATGGACCATGGCACGCTGACGGACAACAACGGACGCAAGGCCGATTTCCGCAACGTGATCATCATCATGACCACCAACGCGGGTGCCGAGAGTTTGCAGAAGGCCACCATCGGCTTCACGAATTCGAAGCAGGCGGGCGACGAGATGGCCGACATCAAGCGCATGTTCACGCCGGAGTTCCGCAACCGCATCGACGCCACCATCAGCTTCCGCGCGCTGGACGAGGAGATCATCCTGCGCGTGGTGGACAAGTTCCTGATGCAGCTGGAAGAGCAGCTGCACGAGAAGAAGGTGGAAGCGGTCTTCACCGACAAGCTGCGCAAGTTCCTCGGCAAGAAGGGCTTCGATCCGCTGATGGGCGCGCGCCCGATGTCGCGCCTGATCCAGGACATGATCCGCAAGGCGCTGGCCGACGAGCTGCTGTTCGGCCGCCTGGTGAGCGGCGGACGCGTGACCGTGGAGCTGGACGAGAAGGACCAGGTCGTGCTGGAGTTCCCGGAATCGGACGCCGCGCCGAGCCAGCCGCCGGAAACGGTGGAAGTGGAATAAGCCCTGCTTGTTCAACGCGCCAGGAACCCGCTCCGCAAGAGCGGGTTTTTTTACGCGCCGCGTGATGGGGGTTACGCCGTTCCGGCTCGGCGCCCCCGGCTAATCCGCCCTACGGACCCTGGATTTCGTAGCTAGCCCGATGTATCAGCGCCGCCAGCGCGGCGGGCTGTTCCAGCGGTATCAAATGCCCGCTGTCCTCCACGACCGCCAATGTGGCGCCGGGGATGCCCTCACGCAGTTCCTCGGCCTCGGCACGCGAGCGCATCTGGTCCTGGGCTGCGGCGATGACGAGGGTCGGACAGGCGATTTCGCCCAGCCGTGCCGTGTCGCCCCGCTCCAGCAGCGATTGGCGGATGAACACCTCGCGCCCCAGTCCGGACCCCATGGCGCGCACGCGGGCGATCAGCGCTTCCTTGCTTGCGTGCCCTGGATGCAGCGACGTAACGATGGCGCCGCGGCTCAAGCCGCGGAACGGCCCGACCGGCGTATTGAGCGCCGCCTTGGCGCGCTGCTCGCGCTGCTGCGCCGTATCCGGCCGGCTGGATGTGGAAATGAGCACCAGCGACTGCACCCGCGCGGGCGCAAGCCTTGCCATCTCGCGCGCGATATAGCCGCCCATCGAAAAACCAGCCAGGACAAACCGTGGCGGGCACGCGGCGAGAATGTGGCGGGCCATGTCCTCCACGGTGCCGCCTTCGCGCAGGCTGCCGTGGACGACAGGCACGGCCGGGAGCAAGGGCAGCACGTCGTCCCATAGCGTTTCGTCCAGCATGTAGCCGGGGACCAGAACCATAGGCATCATAGGCTGGACTGCGTCTTGAATTGCGCAGCGCGGCGGCGCGAGACTTCGACCGCCGGACCGTCCCGCAGCGCCAGGTCCAGGCCACCGGCGTCGTTCGGCGCCATGCCGCTGACATGGTCGAGATTGACGATGTGCCGGCGGTTGGCGCGGAAGAAGCGCTGCGGATCCAGCTTCTCCTCCAGTTGCGTCAGCGTGCGCAGCATGAGCGGCTGCTGCCGGTCGAAATAGACGCGCGTGTAGTTGCCTTCGGATTCGAACAGGCGGATGTCGTGCAGGGCGACGAACCAGCAGCGCTCGCCATCTTTGATGAATAGCTTGGCGGGAGCCGGGGCGGAAACGGGAACGGGAACGGCTTGGGTCGGCGCCGGGGGCGTCCCAAGTGCCGCCGCAAGGTCCGGCGGCAAGGCGGCGGCTTCGGCCGGCACGGATACGGCAGCCGTAGCGGGCGCATGCGGCGCGGCTTTGGCAGCGGCGGCAGCGACAGCAGCAAGCGCCGCCTGCGCCTGGCGGCGCTGCGCGGCACGCGCGAGCGCCGTAGCCAGACGGGCCGCCTGTATCGGCTTCTGCAAGTAGTCGAGGGCGTTCACTTCGAAGGCCTGCAGCGCGTAACGGTCGAAGGCGGTCGTGAAGATCACGTCCGGGACCGTGTCGAGCGATGCCAGCAAATCGAAGCCGCTGCCGCCGGGCATTTGCACATCGAGCAGCAGCAGGTCCGGCTGCAGCGCGGCGATCTGCCCCATGGCGTCGGCCGAGCTGACGGCCTCGCCGACGATCTCCACACCGGCATGCGCGGCCAGCAGGCGCCGCAGCTCGGCGCGCGCCAGGCGCTCGTCGTCCACCAGCAGCACGCGCATCATGCCGCCGCCGGCAGGGTCAATGTCGCGCGCACCCAGCCGCCGTTCTCGGCCAACTCCAGATTGGCGGCCGGCCCCACGGTCAGCGTCAGCCGCTTGCGCGCGTTCGCTAAGCCGACTTGCGTCGAATTGCTGAACTGCCGCAGCGCGCCCGTGTTGGCGACTTCGATCCGCACGCCGCCCGCCACCCGCCGCGCGCTGATGGTGATGTCGCAGCCCGTGGTGCTGCTCTCGACGCCGTATTTCACCGCGTTCTCCACCAGCGTCTGCAAGGCCATCGGCGGCACGCGCGCCTGTTCCGTGCCGGCCTCGATATCAAGTCTGGCGCGCAAGCGTTCTTCGAAGCGGATCCGTTCGATCGCCAGGTAGGCCTGCACCGCCTCCAGTTCGGCCGCCAGCGTCACCGTATCGGCCTGGCCGGACTGCAGCGCATAGCGCATCAGGCTTGCCAGCTGGTCTATCATTTGCGCTGCGGCGTCCCGGTCTTCGTAGATCAGGCCGCGCACGCTATTGAGGCTATTGAAGAAGAAGTGCGGATTGACCTGCGCTTGCAGCGCGCGCAGTTCCGCCTCCTTGGAGACCACTTCCAGGCGCAGCGTTTCCGCTTCGAAGCGCGCGGCGCGCTGTATGGACTTCACCATCAGATAGAAGCCGGTCCAGCTGAGGAAAATCAGCGACCAGAAAATCAGCGCCATCGGCAGCCAGCGGAAATCGTCGACTTTGCCATGTTGCAACAGCTTGATGCCCAGCGTGACGCTGATGATCTGCAACGGCGCCAGCACCAGCGCCGGCAGCGCCAGCATTTGCCAGCGCAGGCGGGGCGCGTGCCAGCCGCGCTGCTTGAAGAAGCGGCGCCACAGATGGGAGATCAGCAGGCCGCTGACGACGGTCCAGGCGCTGGTCAGCGCAACCCCTTTCAGGTGCAGCGTCCAGCTGTAAAGCGCCAGGAAAAACATCCCGACGCTCATCCATCCGGCCAGTTGCAGTATCGTGTACCAGTTCAGGCGCGTCAGCCAGGGGCGCTTTGCTTTGTCCATGCGTTCCATCAGTTCAAAAATTGACCGATGCGAGCATACATCCAATCGGCATCGTCGTACATGATGAAGTGGCGGGCGCTGTCGGCCAGTTCGATTTTCACGCCGCTCAGGTTCTGGTACTGGCTGCGGTACATGGCCTCCACGTCGCCGCGCGGCATAAAGGCTTTGAAGCTTGCCACGCCGCCCAGCACCAGCGTTGGCGCCTTGATGCGTGCCAGGCTGGGACGCAGATCGTCCGCCAGCATCTGGTACATCGCGGTGGCCATGGTCCTGCGGTCGGACTTCAGGCTCCAGCCCACCACGCGCTCCACGTCCGCTTCGCAGGTCACCATGGTGCCGGCCGTGCGGCGCTGCTGCGCGGCGAAGGCCGCGTTGTCTGTCTGCAGAAAACGGTCGCGCATCTGTGCCGCCATCGCTTCCAGCTGCTCCGCCGTAATGTTCGGCGTCTGCCTTGCGCCCAGCGCCGGCAGGGTGTCCACCACCACCACGCGCCCGACTTGTTCGGGATGGTCAGCCGCCATCTTCAGCGCCAGGAAAGCGCCCATGCTATGGCCGATCAGTACCGGGTGGTCCATCCTGTTTTCGGCGATGTAGGCCGACAGTTGCTGCTCCACGGCTGGCAGCAGCGGCGCTTCGATAGCGGGCGTCCCGGCGAAGCCCGCCAGCGTCAGCACGTGGCACTGGCGCGTAACGCAGAAGCGCTGCACGGTTCCATCCCACACTTCACCGGGCGAGGCCAGGCCGGGAATCAGGATGACGGGCGCGCCCGCGCCGGTCACCTTGACATTGAACGCGGGGTGGCCGGCGGCGTGCGCGGAGCAGGCGGGCAGGGCGGAGACCAGGGCTGCGGCGGCAAACACGGTGCTGCGGATCAGTTGTTTGAACATGGTGCGTATCCTCTTGTCGGTTGCGATGAAAGCCATGTTATCGGCGCGGCGCGCCGGCAACCGCGGGCTTGGGATGAACGGTAAAAAATGAGGATGAACGGCGGTGCGGACAGGTGTATATTTGCCAACCATGCCATGCGAAGTCCACCCCTCACCGAGCGAGCGCCATTTGAACCTAGACCGCCTGAAATCGACCGTCCTCCCGCTGGCCGCCGCCAGCGCCATGCTCCTGTCGCAAACCGCCGCCGCCCTGCCCAGCACCAGCGACACCCGCATGCTGAGCGAGCCGGCCGTGTCGGCCCGCCATATCGCCTTCATGTATGCGGGCGATTTGTGGCTGGCCAATCTGGACGGCAGCGGCCCGCGCCGCCTGACATCGGACCTGGGCGAAAAGTCCAATCCCGTGTTCTCGCCGGACGGCAAACTGCTGGCCTACACCGCGCAACTGGACGGCAACGCGGACGTCTACGTGCTGCCGGTGGAGGGCGGTGTGCCCAAGCGCCTGACCTACCACCCCGGCGCGGACATCGCGCAGGCCTTTGCTCCGGATGGTAAATCGGTGTTGTTCACGTCCCCGCGCGCGGCCTTCAACAACCGCTACCGCAAACTGTTCACGGTGCCGGTGAACGGCGGCGTGGAAACGGAACTGGAAATCCCGAACGCGGCGCGCGCGGCGTATTCGCCGGACGGCAAGCGCGTCGCCTACAACCCGTTCTCTCCCGCCTTCATGCAATGGAAACGCTATCGCGGCGGCACCAACTCCGTTCTGTGGCTGTACAGCTTCGGCGATAAGTCGGTGGAAAAAATCCCGCAACCGGCCACGCACGCCAACGACGTCGATCCGGTCTGGATGGGCGAAACCGTCTACTTCCGTTCCGACCGCAGCGGCGAATTCAATCTGCACGCCTACGACTTGAAGACAAAAACGGTGCGCCAGATTACCAAGCACGGCGACTTCCCGGTGCTCAATATCGCCGCCTCCGGCAATACGCTGGTGTACGAACAGGCCGGCTACCTGCATGCGCTGGACCTGGCCGGCGCCGGCCAGGCGCACAAGCTCACGGTCGGCGTCAGCACCGACCTTGGCCTGTCGCGCGAGCGCTGGGTGCGCGGCGCGAAATACATCCGCAACGCCTCCATCTCGCCGTCCGGCGCGCGCGTGGCGTTCGAGTTCCGTGGCGAGATCGTCACCATCCCCGCCGACAAGGGCGACGTGCGCAACCTGACGCAGACCTCGTCCGCGCACGAGCGCAATCCCGCCTGGTCGCCGGACGGCCGCTCGCTCGCTTACGTGTCCGACGAGTCCGGGGAGTATGAGCTGCACATCCGCCCGCAGGACGGCAAGGGAACGGTGAAGAAGTTCAAGCTCAATGGCGCGGGCTATTACGACAACCTCGTGTGGTCGCCGGACTGCAAGAAGATCGCCTACACCGACAACGCCTGGACCATGCACGTGCTGGACATCGCCACTGGCGCGGTCAAGAAAGTCGCATCCGAGCCGCTGTACGGTGTGAACAAGACGCTGCGCGCGGCCTGGGCGCCCGACTCGCGCTGGATTGCCTACACCCTCAATTCGATGTCCTACACCCGCAGCGCCTACATCTATTCGCTGGAACAGGGTAAATCGTATGCGGTGACGGACGGCCTGTCGGACGTGGCCAATCCCGTGTTCGACAAGAGCGGCAAGTATTTGTATTTCTTCGCCTCGACCGACGCCGGACCGAGCAACAACTGGTTCTCGCAGCAGAACCAGGACAATCTCGTCACACGCACGGTCTGGATGGCGGTGCTGCGGCGCGACCTGCCTTCGCCGCTGATCAAGGAGAGCGACGAGGAGAAGGGCGCGCCGGCCTCCCCTCCGAAGGAGCCGGAGAAGAAGGATGCCGCCAAGACCGCCAAGGCGGAAGCAGAAGCGGCCGAGCCGCCCAAGGTCGATCCGAAAACCGGCCGCGACGATCCCAAGGTGGCGCTGCTGGCGGTGGCGCCGGTCGCCATCGACTTCGACGGGATCGAGACCCGCATCATCGACCTGCCGATACCGGCCGCGCAGATATCGGACCTGGAGTCAGGCGCCGCCGGGCAGATCTTCTTCCTGCGCGAAGCGGACGGCAAGAAGGCCGTGCAGCGCTTCGACCTGAAAGAGCGCAAGGCCGAAACCCTGGTGGCCGAGGCGGACGGCTACGACATCTCGGCCGACGGCAAGAAGCTGCTCTACAAGATGAAGGACGTGTGGTCCATGGGTTCGGCCGCCGGCAAGGCGCTGCCGGCCGGCGAAGGCCGCATCAAGGTGGACAACATCGAAGTGCGCGCCGAGCCGCGCGCCGAATGGACGCAGATCTTCAATGAAGCCTGGCGCATCAACCGCGACTTTTTCTACGACCCCGGCATGCACGGCGTGGACTGGAACAAGATGCGCGCCAAGTACGCCGCCTTCCTGCCCGAGCTGTCCAGCCGGGCGGACCTGAACCGCTTGATCCAGTGGATGTGCAGCGAACTGGCTGTCGGCCACCATCGCGGCGGCGGCGGCGACACCTTCGTCGACAGCCGCGCCGTTCCCGGCGGCCTGCTGGGCGCGGACTACGAGATCGCCAATGGCCGCTACCGCTTCAGGAAAGTGTACGGAGGCTTGAACTGGAACCCGTCGCTGCGCGCGCCGCTGACCGAGCCGGGCCTGAACGTGAAAGCGGGCGAGTACCTGCTGGCGGTGGATAGCCGGCCGCTGCTGCCGCCGACGAATCTCTACAGCGCATTTGAAAACACCGCCAACAAGGCCATCGATATCACGGTGGGAGCCAACCCGGACGGCAGCAAGTCGCGCACCATCACCGTGGTGCCGGTGGCCAACGAGGACGCGCTGCGCAACCGCGACTGGGTGGAGGGCAATATCCGCAAGGTGCACGCCGCCACCAATGGCCGGGTAGCCTACGTCTACGTGCCGAATACGGCGGCGCTGGGCCACACCTACTTCAAGCGCTATTTCTTCCCGCAGGCCGACAAGGACGCCGTCATCATCGACGAGCGCTTCAACGGCGGCGGCAGCGTCGCGGACTACTACATCGAGATCCTGCAGAAGAAGGAGATCGCCTGGTGGACCATGCGCTACGGCGCCGACATGAAGACGCCGTCCGCGTCCATCCAGGGCCCGCGCGCCATGCTGATCGACGAGACGGCAGGTTCCGGCGGCGACCTGCTGCCGTGGATGTTCCGCAAGAACGCCATGGGGCCGCTGATCGGCAAGCGCACCTGGGGAGGCCTGGTCGGCATCCTGGGCTTCCCGGTGCTGATGGACGGCGGCTTCATCATGGCGCCCAATCTCGCGTTCTGGACGCGCGACGGCGGCTGGGGCGTGGAAAACGAGGGCGTGGCGCCGGACATCGAAGTCGAGCAGACCCCGGCGCTGGTGATCGCCGGCCGCGACCCGCAGCTGGAGAAGGCGATCGAGGTGATCAAGGCCGAGCTGGTGAAGAACCCGCCGCTGCGGCCGCTGCGGCCGGCCTTCCCGGACAAGTCCAGGTAGCTATTTCGCGCGCCCGAACTTGCGCCGCATCAGCTGCGGGTAGCCGAACCACACGGAGATCAGCAGCAGGAAGGCGGCGCCCGCGCTGAGGGCGGACAGCATGGTGGCCCCGGTCACCATTTGCAGCACCACGAACACGTCCAGCGAGATGGCGCCCGCCAGCGGCGCCAATGCATAGCAGATGCAGCGCGACGAGAGCGAGATGGTGTGGCGCGAGATGCGGAAGGGTTCGGCCTGGCGGTGGTAGGCGGCCGGCAGCATCACCAGGGCGATGGCCAGCACCACCAGGGCCAGCGCCGCCACGTGGCAATCCTGCACGACGTCCGGCAACTGCTTGAACGGCTCGTTGAACACCGCGATGGTCTGGAAGCCGAACAGCGCCTGTATGCCCGGCAGCAGCATCCGCGCCTCCTCGATGATGCGGCCCATCTGCTCCTTCAGCGACTCCGTCTCCACCTGCTGATCCATAGCCCCTCCCGATGCGGCGATTCTAGCGTTCCCTCAGCGCGCGTGGCGCGCAACTTGGCAGCGAGCCGGCCTGGCCTGCATTCGGGGGCACGGCGTCCCCGTCTGGCCTTGAGGGCTGCCCCCATGCGCCAAGCAAGCAGTCTCTGCCGCTTTTTTAGTCGCTGGGGTCAGATCCAGTGCCGTCAAGGTAAGCGATTGGCGCCGTGCATTTGGCTCAGTATGGGTTCCCGCTTTCGCGAGAACGACAGTTTGCTTGTTGTTCCGCATCGGCGGACCGCCGGGCAGGCGGGAACCCAGCCTCAGCCTCCATGCGCCATTCCATGCCACTAGGCGTCTTGTTCGGCGCGCAGGCGGCGCCACAGCGTGGTGCGGCTGATGCCAAGGTGGTCGGCGGCGGCGTCGCGCCGGCCGTCAAAGCGGGCCAGCACGGCGGCGACGCTTTCGCGGCCGGCGCGGCGGCCGGCGGCCGGGGTGGCCCTGTCAGTGGTATTGGCGGAATCAGGCGGGCGCGCCGAGGCCGCTGCGAGGGCGGGCATGCCGAGCGCTGCCGGTGTGCCTGCGCTTGCGCGCATGCCAGGAATGTCGTGAGCGTCATCGGCCGCATAGGCGGCATCGGCCATTGCTGCCGCGAACTGCCGGGCCGGCGCGGCCGCCCCCAACTCGGGCGCCACGCCGAGCACGAAGCCGGGCGTCAACGCCTGCAGCGGCTCGGCCGCCAGGAACAGCGCCAGCCGCTCGGTGAGGTTGCGCAGTTCGCGCACGTTGCCGGGCCAGCCGTAGCGCAGCAGCAGCGGGGCGCAGGCCATGATCTCGGCGCGCAGGTTGGGATGCGGCCGCGCGCCCAGCGCCGCCAGCGCGTTCTTCAGCGACCATTCGGCCAGTTGCACGACGTCGTCGGCCCGCTCGCGCAGCGGCGGCAGCGCCAGGCGCAGCACGGCCAGCCGGTAGAACAGGTCGGCGCGGAAGCGGCCTTCGCGCACGCGCTGCTCCAGGTCGCAGTGGGTGGCGCTGATGATGCGCACGCTGACCGCGATCGGCCGCGTGCCGCCCACCCGCACCACCTCGCGTTCCTCGAGCACCCGCAGCAGCCGCGTTTGCAGCGTCAGCGGCATTTCGCCTATCTCGTCGAGGAACAGCGTGCCCCGGTTGGCCGCTTCGAACAGGCCCGCGTGGCCGCCGCGCCGCGCGCCGGTGAACGCGCCTTCCTCGTGCCCGAACAGTTCGGATTCCAGCAGCGACTCGGCGATGGCACCGCAATTGACGGCCACGAAAGGCCGGTTCGCGCCCAGGCTGCGCGGGCTCTCGCGGTGGATGGCTTGCGCCACCAGCTCCTTGCCGCAGCCGGTTTCGCCCTGGATCAGCACCGTGGCGGGAGACTTCGCGTACAGCACCACGGCCTGTCGCATCTTCTCCATCGCCGCCGAGTCGCCGCGCAGGTCGTTCAGGCCGTGCTTGGCGCGCAGCGTGTCCGCCACCACGCCGGCGCGGCCGCGGCCGCGGTTCGCTTCCAGCTGGGTCAGGCGCGCCATTTCCAGCGCGTCGTCGAAAGCCTGGCGGATCGAGGCGGCGGAGTACATGAACACCGCCGTCAGCCCGGCTTCCTCGGCCAGGTCGGTGATCAGGCCCGCGCCGACGATGGCGCGCACGCCGGACGCCTTCAGGTCGTTGATCCGGGCGCGCGCGTCCTCCTCGGTGGCGTAGGTGCGTTGCGCCACGTCGAAGCCGAACGTAGCGGCGAATTCGGCCAGCTCCGGCAGTTTGTCCTGGTAGGTGATCACGCCGATGCGCTCGGACACGCGCCGCGCCCGCGCCAGCGCCTGCATGACGTCGAAGCCGCTGGCCTTGGCGATCACCACCGGCACCGACAGGCGGCCCTTCAGATAGGCCGCATTCGAGCCGGCCGCGATCACCGCGTCGCAGCGCTCGGTGGCCATGCGCTCGCGGATGTGCCGCGCCGCTTCGTCGAAGCCGAGGTTGATCGGCTCTATCGTCGCCAGTTCGTCGTATTCCAGCGTGATGTCGCGGAACAGTTCGGACAGGCGCGACACGGCCACCGTCCAGATCACGGGTTTGTCGGCGATGTCGAAGGGCAGGGGCGTGGAATGTCGCATGTTTCAAATTATAGTGCAAGGCGCAGGCCGGGTGTTTCAATTGCGTTTCAAACTTGTTTCAGTGTTTCAGATTGAAACGGCGTAGTCGGTGCCACATAGTGCCAAGTGCTTGATTTTGCTGTGTTTCACCCGCTGGCACAGCGTTTGCATTACTGCATGCAACCTAACTGAAAGGGCATTACATGAGCCAATATTCCGCAGGCGCCGCGTTCCGCAAAGCCGTCCAGGAAGAATCTCCCCTGCAAGTGGTCGGCGCGATCAATGCCAACCACGCGCTGCTGGCCAAACGCGCCGGCTTCAAGGCCATCTACCTGTCCGGCGGCGGTGTCGCGGCCGGTTCGCTGGGCCTGCCGGACCTGGGCATCTCCAGCCTGGACGACGTGCTGACCGACGTGCGCCGCATCACCGACGTGTGCGACCTGCCGCTGCTGGTGGACGTGGACACCGGTTTCGGTTCCTCCGCCTTCAACGTGGCGCGCACCGTCAAGTCCATGATCAAGTTCGGCGCCGCCGCCATCCACATCGAAGACCAGGTCGGCGCCAAGCGTTGCGGCCACCGCCCGGGCAAGGAAATCGTATCGAAGTCTGAAATGGTGGACCGCATCAAGGCCGCCGTCGACGCCCGTACCGATGAGAACTTCGTCATCATGGCCCGCACCGACGCGCTGGCCGTCGAAGGCCTGGACGCCGCCATTGAGCGTGCCGTGGCCTGCGTGGAAGCCGGCGCCGACATGATCTTCCCGGAAGCGATGGTCACGCTGGACATGTACAAGCAGTTCGCCAAGGCGGTCGGCGTGCCTGTGCTGGCCAATATCACCGAATTCGGCGCGACGCCGCTGTTTACCGTGGACGAGCTGCGCAGCGCCGACGTCGGCCTGGTGCTGTATCCGCTGTCCGCTTTCCGCGCCATGAACAAGGCCGCCGAAAACGTGTACGGCGCGATCCGCCGCGACGGCACCCAGCAGAACGTGCTCGACACCATGCAGACCCGCATGGAACTCTACGAGCGCATCAACTACCACGACTTCGAACAGAAGCTCGATGCCCTGTTCGCCGCGAAAAAAAATAGCTGACATTATCCGAGATACCTGGAGACCGAGATGACCGAACAAGCCCCAAGCTTCAAGCCTAAAAAATCCGTCGCCCTGTCCGGCGTCACCGCCGGCAATACCGCACTGTGCTCGGTCGGCAAGACCGGCAACGATTTGCACTATCGCGGCTACGACATCCTGGACGTGGCCACCACCAGCGAATTCGAGGAAATCGCCTTCCTGCTGGTGCACGGCAAGCTGCCGACCCAGTCCGAACTGAACGCCTACAAGACCAGGCTGAAATCGCTGCGCGGCCTGCCGCAGGCGGTGAAGGCCGCGCTGGAGGCGCTGCCGGCGTCGGCGCACCCGATGGACGTGATGCGCACCGGCGTGTCCGTGCTGGGCTGCGTGCTGCCCGAGAAGGACGACCACAACGTTCCCGGTGCGCGCGACATCGCCGACCGCCTGATGGCCTCCTTCGGCTCCATGCTGATGTACTGGTACCACTACAGCCATTCGGGCAAGCGCATCGAAGTCGAAACCGACGACGACTCGATCGGCGGCCACATACTGCATCTGCTGCACGGCGAGAAGCCATGCGAGTCATGGGTCAAGGCCATGCACGTGTCGCTGATCCTGTACGCGGAACACGAATTCAACGCGTCGACCTTCACCGGCCGCGTCATCGCCGGCACGGGTTCGGACATCCACTCGGCCATCACCGGCGCCATCGGCGCGCTGCGCGGTCCGAAGCACGGCGGCGCCAATGAATTCGCCTTCGAAATCCAGAAGCGCTACGAGAACGCCGACGAAGCCGAAGCGGACATCCGCAAGCGCGTGGAAAACAAGGAAGTGGTGATCGGTTTCGGCCACCCCGTCTACACCATCTCCGACCCGCGCAACGTGGTCATCAAGGAGGTGGCGCGCAAGCTGTCGGAGGAAGCCGGTTCGACCAGGATGTTCGACATCGCTGAACGCCTGGAAACGGTGATGTGGGACATCAAGAAGATGTTCCCCAACCTGGACTGGTTCTCCGCCGTGTCGTACCACATGATGGGCGTGCCGACCGCGATGTTCACGCCGCTGTTCGTCATTTCGCGCACTTCCGGCTGGGCCGCGCACATCATCGAACAGCGCATCGACAACAAGATCATCCGCCCCAGCGCGAACTACGTCGGCCCGGACGACCTGAAATTCGTGCAGATCAAGGACCGTCAATAATGAGCATCCCTATGAACGCCGCCCACCGCAAGGCGCTGCCGGGCACCAAGCTCGATTACTTCGACGCGCGCGCCGCCGTCGACGCAATCCAGCCCGGCGCCTACGACAAGCTGCCCTACACCTCGCGCGTGCTGGCTGAAAACCTGGTGCGCCGCTGCGATCCCGCGACGCTGAACGCCTCGCTGTCCCAGCTGATCGAGCGCAAACGCGACCTGGACTTCCCATGGTTCCCGGCGCGCGTGGTCTGCCACGACATCCTGGGCCAGACCGCGCTGGTCGACCTGGCCGGCCTGCGCGACGCCATCGCCCTGCAAGGCGGCGACCCGGCGCTGGTCAATCCCGTCGTGCCTACCCAGCTGGTGGTGGACCACTCGCTGGCGGTGGAGTGCGGCGGTTTCGACCCGGACGCCTTCGACAAGAACCGCGCCATCGAAGACCGCCGCAACGAAGACCGTTTCGACTTCATCAACTGGACCAAGAAGGCGTTCAAGAACGTCGACGTGATCCCGCCGGGTAACGGCATCCTGCACCAGATCAACCTGGAACGCATGTCGCCGGTGGTGCAGGTGCAGGGCGGCGTGGCCTACCCGGACACCCTGGTCGGCACCGACTCGCACACCCCGATGGTGGACGCGCTGGGCGTGATCGCCATCGGCGTGGGCGGCCTGGAAGCGGAAAGCGTGATGCTGGGCCGCGCTTCGTGGATGCGGCTGCCGGACATCATCGGCGTCGAGCTGACCGGCAAGCCGCAGCCGGGCATCACCGCCACCGACACGGTGCTGGCGTTGACGGAATTCCTGCGCAAGGAGAAGGTGGTGTCGTCCTACCTGGAGTTTTTCGGCGAGGGCGCTTCGCACCTGACCTTGGGCGACCGCGCGACGATCTCCAATATGGCGCCGGAATTCGGCTCCACCGCCGCGATGTTCTACATCGACGATCAAACCATCAAGTACCTGAAGCTGACCGGCCGCGACGCCGCGCTGGTGGACCTGGTCGAGACCTACGCCAAGGAAACCGGCCTGTGGGCCGACACGCTCAAGCACGCCGAATACGAGCGCGTGATCCGCTTCGACCTGTCGACCGTGGTGCGCAACATCGCCGGCCCGTCGAATCCGCACAAGCGCGTGCCGACATCCGAGCTGGCCGCGCGCGGCATTTCGGGCGTGGTCGAGAACGAGCCTGGCCTCATGCCCGACGGCGCCGTCATCATTGCCGCGATTACCAGCTGCACCAACACCAACAACCCGCGCAACATGATCGCCGCCGGCCTGCTGGCGCGCAACGCGAACAGGCTGGGCCTGGTCCGCAAGCCATGGGTGAAAAGCTCGCTGGCCCCCGGTTCCAAGGCCGTGACCTTGTACCTGGAGGACGCGCACCTGATGCCCGAGCTGGAAAAGCTGGGTTTCGGCGTGGTCGCCTACGCCTGCACCACCTGCAACGGCATGTCCGGCGCGCTGGACCCGGTGATCCAGAAAGAGGTCATCGAGCGCGATCTGTACGCCACCGCCGTCCTGTCGGGCAACCGCAACTTCGACGGCCGCATCCACCCTTACGCCAGGCAAGCCTTCCTGGCCTCGCCGCCGCTGGTGGTCGCTTACGCCATCGCCGGCACCATCCGTTTCGATATCGAGAAGGATGTCCTCGGCCTGGATCCCCAGGGGAATCCAGTGCGCCTGGCCGACATCTGGCCGGCGGACGAGGAAATCGACGCGCTGGTGGCCGCCAGCGTCAAGCCCGAGCACTTCCACAAGGTCTACATTCCGATGTTCGCCAAGCAGGAAGACGACGGCATCAAGGTGAGCCCGCTGTACGACTGGCGTCCGCAGACCACTTATATCCGGCGTCCGCCGTACTGGGAGGGCGCGCTGGCCGGTGCGCGCTCGCTGTCGGGCATGCGTCCGCTGGCGGTCCTGGGCGACAACATCACCACCGACCACCTGTCGCCGTCGAACGCCATCATGATGGACAGCGCGGCCGGCGAGTACCTGCACAAGATGGGTTTGCCGGAAGAGGACTTCAACTCCTACGCCACCCACCGCGGCGACCACCTGACCGCGCAGCGCGCCACCTTCGCCAATCCGACGCTGAAGAACGAAATGGTGGTTGAAGACGGCAAGGTCAAGGCCGGTTCGCTGGCGCGCGTCGAGCCGGAAGGCAAGGTTACGCGCATGTGGGAGGCCATCGAGACCTATATGGAGCGCAAGCAGCCGCTGATCATCATCGCCGGCGCCGACTACGGCCAGGGTTCCTCGCGCGACTGGGCCGCCAAGGGCGTGCGCCTGGCTGGCGTGGAAGCCATCGTTGCCGAAGGCTTCGAGCGCATCCACCGCACCAACCTGGTGGGCATGGGCGTGCTGCCGCTGGAGTTCATGCCGGGCGTGAACCGCCTGACCCTGGGCATCGACGGCACCGAGACCTTCGACGTCACAGGCGAACGCACGCCGCGCGCCACGCTGGCGCTGGTCATCACGCGCAGGAACGGCGCGCAGCTGACGGTGCCGGTGATCTGCCGCCTGGACACCGCCGAGGAAGTGTCGATCTACGAAGCGGGCGGCGTGCTGCAGCGCTTCGCGCAGGACTTCCTGGAGTCGGCCAAGGCCGCGTAATCTGTCGTCCTCGCGCAAGCGGGAATGACGCTGTGAGGACTATTTATGGCTCATCAAGCTCAAATCAAAATCCCCGCCACCTATATGCGTGGCGGTACCAGCAAGGGCGTGTTCTTCCGCTTGCAGGATCTGCCTGCAGCGGCCCAGGTGCCCGGCAAGGCGCGCGACGCTCTGCTGCTGCGCGTGATCGGCAGCCCGGACCCGTACGGCAAGCAGACCGACGGCATGGGCGGCGCCACCTCGAGCACCAGCAAGACGGTGATCCTGTCGAAAAGCGCCAGGCCCGGCCATGACGTCGACTACCTGTTCGGCCAGGTCGCCATCGGCAAGGCCTTCGTCGACTGGAGCGGCAACTGCGGCAACCTGTCCGCCGCCGTGGGCGGTTTCGCCATCAGCGGCGGCTTGGTGGACGCGGAGCGCGTACCGCAAAACGGCGTGGCCGTGGTGCGCATCTGGCAAGCCAACATTGGCAAGACCATCATCGCCCACGTGCCGGTCGCGGACGGCGAAGTGCAGGAAACGGGCGACTTCGAACTGGACGGCGTCACCTTCCCCGCAGCCGAAGTGCAGCTCGAGTTCATGGACCCGGCGGCGGACGAGGAGGGGGCTGGCGCGGGTGGAAGCAAGTCGATGTTCCCGACCGGGAACCTGGTCGACGAACTGGCAGTGCCGGGCGTGGGCAGCTTCAAGGCCACCATGATCAACGCCGGCATCCCGACCATTTTCGTCAACGCGGAAGACATCGGCTACACCGGCATGGAACTGCAGGATGCCATCAACGGCGACCCCCAGGCCCTGGCGCGCTTCGAAACCATCCGCGCCCACGGCGCCTTGCGCATGGGCCTCATCCAGCATATCGACGAGGCGGCGCAGCGGCAGCACACGCCCAAGGTGGCCTTCGTGGCGCCGGCGGCGGCCTATGTGTCCTCCAGCGGCAAACAGGTCGCTGCGGGCGATATCGACCTGCTGGTGCGCGCGCTGTCGATGGGCAAGCTGCACCACGCCATGATGGGCACCGCGGCGGTGGCCATCGGCACGGCCGCCGCCGTGCCGGGCACCCTGGTGAACCTGGCCGCCGGCGGCGGCACGTCCGGCGCGGTGCGCTTCGGCCATCCGTCCGGCACCTTGCGCGTGGGCGCCGAAGCCACGCAACAAGACGGCCAATGGCGCGTCACCAAGGCCGTCATGAGCCGCAGCGCGCGCGTGCTGATGGAGGGCTGGGTACGGGTTCCCGGAGATAGTTTCTAGGATATTGTCCTTGCTTTGTTGTAACTATGCCCGGCTAGTCCGGGCATAGCCGCATTTAGAGGGGGCAGTCGGCGTGCGAAATGGCAAAAGCGTGGCATTGTGGTTTATGATCTGCCAACTACGCTGCTGCAATTGACAGGCATCGTTCCCTACAAGGTACCCAGGTGTACATGAGTCGTGTTCCGCCCCATCCGGATTCCGTGGCCGAGGCTTTGCAGCTGATCGGCCTGCCCGCGTGCGCTTGCGCCAGCGACGGCAGCGTGCTCGCGTCCAATCCTGAACTGGATGAACTGCTGGGTTTCGTTTCGGCCGGACGCCCGATGGCGGACGTGTTCGCGCGCCATGCGCGCGCCGACAGCGCGGCCAGGCTGGAGGAAGCCCTGGCCGACGCCGCGGCGGGTCCGCCGTCGCGTTGGGACAGTTGCCTGGCCCGCGCCGACGGCCAGTACATCCCCGTGCAGGCCACGCTCAAGCCGCTGCCGGGCGGCGCGGCCACCGGCGCAGTGATTGTGTTCCACGACATCAGCGGGTTCCAGCGCGACCAGCGGGCGCTGCGCAAGACACTGCTCGAACAGAAAGCCATCCTCGAAAACGCGGCGGTCGGCATCATTTTCGGCAAGGGCGGCTACGTCTTCGAATGCAATATCCGCGCCGCCGACATGTTCGGCTACGCGCGCAGCGAGCTGGAAGGGACCCACGGCCGCATGCTGTATGCCAATGAGGACGTGCAGCGGCGCGTGATCGAAGAATCCAGCCCGCTGCTGTCGCAGGGACAATCCTTCAAGTCCGAAGCGCAGTTGCGCCGCAAGGATGGCGTGCTGTTCTGGGGCCGCATCTACGGCCGCGCTATCGATCCGTCCGATGCCGCCGAGGGCACGGTCTGGATCGTGGAGGACATCAGCGAGCAGAAGGCGGCCGAGGAAGCCACGCGCCAGCTGCTGCTGGAGCAGAATGCGATCCTGGACAACGCGTCGGTCGGCATATTGTTCACCAAATCGCAAACGCTGTTGAACTGCAATCCGCGCCTGGCCGAGATGTTCGGCTACACGCGCGAGGACTTGTACGGCCGGCCCTCGGTCGAGGTGTTCACCTCGCCGGAAGCCTACGCCGAGTTCGGGCGCGAGGCCAGTCCGCTGCTGGGCAGCGGGCTGCCGTTCGAAAAAAAGGAATTCGAGTTCAAGCGCAAGGATGGCAGCCTGCTGTGGTGCCATGTGCGGGCGCAGGCGGTGAGCCACGATGTGCGCGACGGCGGCACCATCTGGATCATGGAGGACATCACCCGCTCGCGCCAGACGCAGATGGAGGTCGAAGCCATCATGACCAACGCCTCGATCAGCATCCTGTTCACCAAGAACCGCGTCATCACGCGCTACAACCGCGGCTTCGCCGAGATGTTCCGCTACCAGGGCGACGAGGGCCTGGGTTTGCCCGGCGCCTCGCTGTATCCGAGCCAGGCCGCCTACGAGCGCCTGGGCGCGGCCGCCTCGCCCTTTTTGCTGGTGGGTAAGCCCTTCCAGACCGAAGTGGAGATGCGGCGCAAGGACGACAGCACCTTCTGGGCCCAGCTGATCGCCTACGTGGTCAATCCGGACGATACCACCCAGGGCACGATCTGGATCGTCGAGGACCGCACCGAGCAAAAGCTGGCCGAGGGCTCGCTGCGCAACGCGCTGCTGGAAAACCAGGCCATCCTGGACAGCGCCGTGCTGGGCATCTCGGTGTGCGAGGGCGGCTGCAACCTGCGCTGCAACAGCAAGATGGAAGAGTTGTTCGGCTATGCGCCGGGCGAGATGAACGGCCTGAGCGTGCAAGCGTTCTACGCCGACCTGGAGGCGTGGGACGCGGCGCGCAAGGAGACCGCGCGCGACTTCCACGCCGGCCTGGTCAACACCTCCGAGTACCAGCTGGTGCGCAAGGACGGCAGCCGCTTCTGGGCGCGCCTGTCCGGCCGTCCCTTCGACCTGGCGCAGCCCAACGGCCGCTCGGTGTGGCTGGTGGACGACATCACCGAGCGCCGCGCCGACGCCGAAGCCGTGCGCCAGGCGCGCGACGAGCTGGAGGTGCGGGTGCTGGAGCGCACCGCCGAGCTGGCGGGCGCCAACGCCATGCTGCAGGGCGAGATCGTCGAGCGGCGCCAGGCCGAGGCGCGCGTGCACCACATGGCTTACCACGACAGCCTGACCGGCTTGCCCAACCGCGCGCTGCTGGCCGACCGCCTGGACCGCGCCATGCTGGCCGCGCAGCGCTCGAACCGGCGCCTGGCCGTGATGTTCCTGGACCTGGACCGTTTCAAGACCATCAACGATTCGCTCGGCCACATGACGGGCGACCAGCTGCTGAAAGAGGTGGCCAGCCGCTTGTGCCGCGCGGTGCGCGCCAGCGACACCGTGGCCCGCCTGGGCGGCGATGAATTCGTGGTGCTGGTGCCCGGCATCCGTTCGATCGAGGAAGCCAGCCGCGTGGCCGAGAAGATCATCGAATCGCTGGCCGTGCCCTTTCCGCTGGAAGGGCGCACCTTGCACATCACGCCCTCGATCGGGATCTGCGTGTTCCCGGACGACGGCGAGGACGTCGAGACGCTGATGCGCCACGCCGACGGCGCCATGTACCACGCGAAAGCGTCGGGCCGCAACAACTACCAGTTCTTCACGCAGAAGATGAACGTGGCGGCGGCCCAGCATTTCGAGCTGGAGAACAGCTTGCGCAGCGCGCTGGCGCTGGGCCAGTTCGAGCCGCATTTCCAGCCCATCATGGACATCGCCACGCGCCGCGTGCACACCATGGAGGTGCTGCTGCGCTGGCGCCGTCCGGGCCTGGGCCTGGTGATGCCGGACTGTTTCATCCCGCTGATCGAGGAGAACGGGCTGATCGTGCCGATCGGCGAGTGGGTGATGCGGCGCGCCTGCGAGCAGAGCATGGAATGGCTGGGCATGGGCCTGCAGCCGGTGCCGCTGGCGGTCAACCTGTCGCCGCGCCAGTTCATGCACCGCGGCCTGGTCGAGTCGATCCGCCGCATCCTGGACGAAACCGGCATCGACCCGGCCATGCTCGAGTTCGAGATCACCGAGACGGCGCTGATGCAGCACGGCGAGCACACCATGGAAATCCTGGGCCAGATCAATGCCATGGGCATCCGCCTGTCGATCGACGATTTCGGCACCGGCTATTCCAGCCTGGCTTACCTGAAGCGTTTCCCGGTGAAGAAGATCAAGATCGACCGCGCCTTCATCAAGGACCTGGAGGAAAGTTCGGAAGACCGCGCCATCGTGGCGGCCATCATCGCGCTGTCGGACAGCCTGCAGATGCCAGTGGTGGCGGAAGGGGTGGAGACGGAAGGGCAGTTCGCCCTGCTGCAGCGGCAGGGCTGCCAGTACGCGCAGGGTTATCTGTTTTCGCAGCCGGTGCCGCGCGAGAACGCGCAGCACATGCTGGAAAAGCGGAGCTGAAGCCATGCCCGCGGAAGCGGGCATCCGCACGGAGCGTGCCCGGCATGGGTCCGCGCATGCGCGCGGACGACAACGCTATTCGCTCAAGGTGGCGATCACCGGTGCGTGGTCGGACGGCTGCTCCCACTTGCGCGGTGCGCGGTCCACCACGCAGGCGGTGCAGCGCGCGGCCAGCGGCGCCGACAGCAGGATGTGGTCGATGCGCACGCCCATGTTTTTCTGGAAGCCGAGCATGCGGTAGTCCCACCAGCTGAAGGTTTTCTCGGCCTGCTCGAACATGCGGAAGGAGTCCGCCAGCCCCAGCGCGAACAGCGACTGCAGCGCGGCGCGCTCGGGCTCGGAGCACAGCACCTGGCCGGCCCAGGCCACCGGGTCGTGCACGTCGCGGTCGTCCGGGGCGATGTTGTAATCGCCCAGCACGGCAAGCTTGGGGTGGAGCGCGGCCTCCAGTTCCAGCCAGTGGCGGAACGAGGCCAGCCAGCCCAGCTTGTATTCGTATTTGTCGGTGCCCACGGCCTGGCCGTTCGGCACATAGGCGCAGACCACGCGCACGCCGTCGATGGTGACAGCCAGGATGCGTTGCTGAGCGTCTTCGTAGTGCGGGTTGTTGCGCACCACGTCCGTCATCGGCAGTTTGGACAGGATGGCGACGCCGTTATACGTTTTCTGGCCGCTGAACACCACGTGGTAGCCGGCCGCCTCGATGGCGGCGATGGGGAATTTGTCGTCGGTCAGCTTGGTCTCTTGAATGCACAGCACGTCGACTGGATTTTCCTCCAGCCATTTGAGCACGTGGGGCAGACGGACATTCAGGGAGTTGACATTCCAAGTTGCAAGTTTCATGTAGGAAGTCCTATTGTGTTGGCGGTAATTTAAACTAGGCTGCATTATACGGCCTGGGCTAAAAGACCCGCGGAATTGCCCTTTTTGGAGCCAAGCTGTTTGCAAAATGTAACAATAAAAAAAATAATTGCCGATAGTGCTTCATTGTTATCAAATTAGTACTAAGATTCCATAAACGGCTGCCGAAAACAGAAATATACTGAAACAAGCCGGGATGACACTGATTTTTCCCAAAAGCAACAGATTTGGTGTATAAAGTAACATATGTGTATTGAGATCCACCAAGTAATGGTACTATTGGGAAATAGTTGTTGTTTAAACAGTGAGATATGCGCGAAGCATTTGTAAAGGAATAAAATGCGATCTGCATTTGAAGCATGGGCGCAGCGTGATGGCCACATCGTCCGCCGCCGTGAAGACAAGCCAGAGGAGTACCTGGTATTCGAAACGCAACGCCGCTGGGTGATCTGGCAGGCGGCGCTGGAGCACGGCAAAACGCCGGCGGGGCGAAAGACGGCAGCGCAGAAGGAAGCAGCTGCCGCCGAGAAAGCCGCCGCCGCGCGTTCGTCGAGCTTGCAGCGCGCGCCCGTCCTGGATCAGGACGAGGCTGTGGTTCGCAATCAGGTGCTCAACGAGGTACTGGATGCGTTTTCGCGGCTCAACGGCGAATCCGGATTGGAAGACATTCTGCAGGTGATCCAAAACCTGAAGAAGCCAGCCAAGCCGGGTACCGTTGAGCGTGCGGTGGACAGCAAGGCCATCGAACGCTGATACGCCCCGAACGGCACGGACAGGCAGCACCACTTGGTGCTGCCTTGGCCGTTGCCGTCTCGTCTAAAGGACCGCGATGTCCCTCCACGTCCGCTATTCCGGCCATTCCGGCTATTTCGGCTGCGTCGCCATGCTGGCCGCCCTGGCCGGCTGCGGCACCTTGACCGAATCCCCCACGCAGCAAGTGCTGGTGCAGACCGTGCTCGACCACCGCGAAGTGGCTGGCGCCGGCTGCCTGCTGTACAACGACGCCGGTAAATGGTTCGTCACCACGCCGGCGCGCGTGACCATACGCAAGAGCTCGGGCCAGTTGCGCGTCGACTGCCGCAAGGACAATGCCGCGTGGGCGTTTGAAAAAATCGATTCCAGGGAAAACAGCACGCTGTGGGGAAATATCGCCCTGACGGCGGGCATAGGCTATGTGGTCGACCGCAACACGGGGCAGGGCTTCGATTATCCGGAAGTGCTGACGGTGGTGATGCAGCGGTTGCCGCCGGGCGACCCGCACGCGGCGCCGGACACGGGCCGCACGGTGTACTGAATGAAAAACGGGCCTTGCGGCCCGTTGGTGTTTTAAGTCCTGCTATTGAACCCTGTGATTAAGTCCTGTTATGAAGCCCTGTTAATCAGGAAGTTCGCCAGCAGCGGCACCGGACGGCCCGTGGCGCCCTTGGCGCCGCCGGACTTCCAGGCGGTGCCGGCGATGTCCAGGTGGGCCCAGTTGTACTTGCGGGTGAAGTTCTCCAGGAAGGCAGCCGCCGTGCACGAGGCGCCGCCCGGCGAACCGATGTTGGCCAGGTCGGCGAAGTTGGACTTCAGCTGTTCGTTGTACTGCTCGCCGATCGGCAGGCGCCACGCGGTGTCGCCGCTGGCCTTGCCGGCCGCCAGCAGTTCCTCGGCCAGCGCGTTGTGGGCCGCGTCGTCGCGCGTGAACAGGCCGCTGTTGTGGTGGCCCAGGGCCACGATGCAGGCGCCGGTCAGGGTGGCGATGTCGATCACGGCGGCCGGGTTGAAACGCTCGGCGTAGGTCAGCGCGTCGCACAGCACCAGGCGGCCCTCGGCGTCGGTGTTCAGGATCTCGATGGTCAGCCCGTTCATGGAACTGACGATGTCGCCCGGCTTGGTGGCGCGGCCGGAAGGCATGTTCTCGCAGGCGGCGATCACGCCGATCACGTTCGATTTCAGGCCCATCTCGCCAATGGCGCGGAAGGTGCCCAGCACCGAGGCGGCGCCGCACATGTCGTACTTCATCTCGTCCATGCCGGGACCGGCCTTGATCGAAATGCCGCCGGTGTCGAAGGTGATGCCTTTACCGACCAGCACCACCGGCGCGTCCTTGGCCTTGCCGCCCTTGTGCTTCAGGACGATGAACTTGGGCGGCTGCTCGCTGCCGTTGGTGACGGACAGGAAGCTGCCCATCTTCAGCGCTTCGAGCTGCTTGCGGTCCAGGATCTCGACGTCGAAGGCGAAGTCCTTGGCCAGTTTCTTGGCCGTGTTGGCCAGGTAGGTGGGGGTGCAGACGTTGGCGGACAGGTTGCCCAGGTCCTTGGTCAGCTCGATGCCGTTGGCGATGGCGACCGCCTGCGACAGCGTCAGCTTGTTGGCTGCGTTGTTGGCCACGGCCAGGGCCAGCTTCTTCACGCCGGCCGGCGCCGGATCCTTCTTGCTTTTCTGGCTGTCGGTGCGGTAGATGCTCTCGCGGCCGGCCTGCACCACGGTGCGGATCGCCCATGCCGCGTCGCGTTCTTTCACTTCTTCCATGGGTAGTGCGATAATGGCGTCCGCCGCGCCCAGGGTGGAGAACACCTTGATCGCAGCCTGCACGCCCGAAGCGAAGCTTTTCTCGCTGACCGCTTCGTCGCTGCCCAGGCCTACCAGCAGTACGCGGTCGGCCGCGGCGCCTTTCAGGCCGCGCAGCAGCAGGGCCGTACCTGGCTTGCCGGTGATGTCGCCGGACTTCAGCGCAGCCGTGATCTCACCAGCACTGTCGAGGGCTTTGGCCGCTTGCGAAAGCTTCTTGTTTTCGAATACCGCGACAGCGACGCAGCCGGTTTTTGCCGATGCAATGGTGTTTTTTGCGTCGAATGCTTTTATGCTAAAGTCCATGAGATTTCTCCGTGTAGGCTTGATACTTACTTAACTTGACGACCGAATTATAAACTTCGAATGATTTTTCAACGTGCCCTTCAACGCGAGCTGGCCAGTGCTGCCGGGGCCACTTTCACGGTGCTGTTTACGCTCATCGTCACCTGGACCCTGATTTCCATCCTCGGCAAAGCCGCCGGCGGCAAGGTCGCGTCGAGCGACGTGATCGCGCTGATAGCGTTCGCGGCCCTGAATTATCTGCCAACTGTCCTGATCCTCACCAGCTTTATTTCAGTGCTGATGGTGGTCACGCGCAGCTACCGCGATTCCGAGATGGTGGTGTGGTTCGCCTCCGGCTTGAGCCTGACGCGCTGGATCCGTCCGGTGCTGACGTTCGCGCTGCCCATCGTCCTGCTGACCGGGGCGCTCAGCTTTTACGCCACGCCGTGGGCCAAGCAGAAAAGCGGCGAGTACGCCGATCGCTTCCAGAAGCGCGAAGACCTGCAGCAGGTTTCTCCCGGCCAGTTCCGCGAATCGGCGTCGGCCAACCGCATCTTCTTCGTCGAGGGCGTGTCCGGCCAGAGCGCGGTGGTGCACAACGTGTTCGTCAATACGGTCGACGACAAGGGCACGGCGACGGTGGTGGCCAAGGAAGGCATCATCAGCACCTCGGCCGAGGGCGACCGCTACCTGGTGCTGAAGAACGGCCGGCGCTACCAGGGCACGCCCGGCAGCGCCGAGTTCCAGACCATGGAGTTCGAGCGCTACAGCATGCGCGTGGCCAACAAAGCGCAGGAGCTGGGCGCCAGCAACAACGTCGACGCCATGCCCAGCGCGCTGCTGTTCAAGGGTACCGGCCCCATCATCCACGGCGAGATCCTGTGGCGCGTGTCGCTGCCGATCACCTGTTTGCTGTTGACCTTGCTGGCGATTCCGCTCGGCTTCGTCAATCCGCGCGGCGGCAGTTCGGCCAACCTGATCGTGGCCTTGCTGGTCTTCTTCAGCTATAACAACCTGATCAAGGTATTCGAAGGCAGCGTGCGGCAGGGCCGCATGAACTTCGCGCTGTCGTGGTGGCCGCTGCACCTGTGCCTGGCCATCGTGGTGGTCATGCTGTTCGCCTGGCGCCTCAACGTCAACCACCGCTACCACCCGCGTGTGCTGTGGAGCGCGTTCAAACGCGGCGCGGCCAAGGAAGCAACCGTCAAATGAGTATTCTGCAACGCTATTTCGCCAGCTCGATCGCGCAGGCGGTGGCCTTCGTTTTGCTGGCGCTGCTGGGCCTGACCGCCTTCATGGACCTCACCGGCGAACTGCCGGCCGTGGGCAAGAACGGCTACAGCCTGCAGCACGCGCTGCTGTACGTGGTGCTGATGGTGCCCGAGCGGGTCTACCGCGTGCTGCCGGTGGCCACGCTGATCGGCACCATCTACATCATGGCGCAATTCGCCTCGTCGTCCGAATTCACCATCATGCGCGCAGCCAGCCTGTCGACCCGCATGGCGGTCGGCATGCTGTTCAGGATAGGCGTGGTGATCGTGGCGATCGCCTTCGTGTTCGGTGAACTGATCGTGCCGCGCACCGCGCCGCTGGCCGAGAAAGTGCGCCTGACGGCGCAGGGCGCCACGGTGTCGGCCGAGTTCCGCTCGGGCCTGTGGACCAAGGACATCATCAAGAGCGAGGGCCTGACCGGCGAAGTGCTGGGTTCGCGCTTCTTCAATGTGCGCGAAGTGCGCCCCGACGGCCAGCTGATCGACGTCAAGCTCTACGAGTTCGACACCAGCTTCCGCCTGCGCTCCCTGATCGTGGCCAGGCGCGCCACCTTCCAGGGCAAAAGCGTGTGGCGCCTGGAGGACGTGACCGAGACCCGCTTCAGCAATCCGGCCCTGCTGGCTGCAGGCGCCACGGCCAACGCGCAGAACCACTTCGCACAGGAAACCAGCAAGGTCGACACGATCAAGATGGCGACGCGCGACCTGGTGTCCGAGATCACGCCCAAGATCCTGTCGGTGTCGCGTCGCGACCCGGAGCGCATGTCGGCCAACGAGCTGGCGGTCTACACCCGCCACCTGCAGGAGAACAAGCAGGAAACGAACCGCTTCAAGGTGGCGTTCTGGAAGAAGCTGATCGACCCGCTGGCGATCTTCGTGCTGATGGCGCTGGCGCTGCCGTTCGCCTACCTGCACGCGCGCAGCGGCGGCGTGAGCCTGAAGGTGTTCGTTGGCGTTATGATAGGCGTGAGTTTCCTTCTGGTGAATACGCTGTTTTCGCACGTGGGCATGCTGAGCACCTGGCCGCCGGTCTTGACGGCCGCCGCGCCCAGCGTGCTGTACCTGCTGCTGGCCATGGGCGCGTTGTGGTGGGTGGAGAGGCACTGATGACTGAACAAGCTATGGTGCTGTTCGCGCACGGCGCGCGCGCGGCCAGCTGGGCCGAGCCCTTCGAGCGCCTGCGGGCGCTGACGCAGGCACGCCTGCCGCAGGTGGACGTCTCGCTGGCCTTCCTGGAGTTGATGTCGCCGCGCTTGCCGGAGCATGCCGCCGCGCTGGCTGCGCGGGGCGTCACTGCCATCACGGTGGTGCCGGTGTTCCTGGGCCAGGGCGGCCACGTGCTGCGCGATTTGCCGCTGATGCTGGACGAGCTGCGCGCCCGGCTGCCGCAGGTGCGCTTCAGCGTGGCGCAAGCCGTCGGCGAAAATCCGGACGTGCTGAACGCCATCGCCGACTATTGCGTGTCGTCGCTGGCGTCCGGCTAGCCTCTTACTCGCCGTCGGATCCGGCTTCCGACTGGGCCGCCATGGCCGACAGCGTCGAGCCCGGCATTTCCAGCTCGCGCTGGATGATGGCGCGCAGGCCGTCGGAGCGGATCTGGTCCAGCGCCAGCTTCAGCATATTGTCCGCTTCGCCTTCTTCCTCCAGGCCGTTCAGCACGCCCAGTACCAGGCGCACTTCCTTTGCATAGTTCAGCACGTAGGCCAGCAAGGTGGGCGCGGCCGATGCGGGCTGGCTTGCCAGCGCGTCGGCGCCGTCGTTCAGGCGCTCGGCCAGCGCGGCGATGCGGCCCGAAGGCGAGGGCAGGAAACGGCGCGCCAGCTGGAAGTCCTCGCATTTCACCAGCGCCGTCATGGCCAGTTCGGCGCACTGCTCGGCCAGGGCGGAGTCGAGTTCGTCCAGTTTCAGGAACAGCAGGTGGGTGGCCTGCACTTCGCGCAGCGCTTCGTTGATGGCGGCCACTTCGCGGAAGCGCTCGACGGTGGCGGCGCCCAGCAGCATGCGCGACGATTCGCGGTCGCGGATGCTCTGCAGCGCGGCGCGCGCGGGCGGGAAGGCGTCGGCCAGGTAGATCCAGTCGCGCAGGGCGAAGGACAGGCGCACGCCGCGCCAGTCGGGCGCCACCTCAAGGGCGTGGTCGTGCAGCCAGAGGTGATCCTTCAGCGCCTCCTGGTAACGGCCCGCGAGCCGGGATTCGCGGGCGCGTTCAAACACTTCATTGGGCTGTTGCATATCACCTCCTTGAAAATCGAAGGCAGTATTTTAACCCCTTACCACACGCGGCAGACCTTTTCCTTCGGTTTCACCATGGGCTGGCCGGGCTTGCAGGAGAAGGCCCTGGCGAATTCGGGCATGTTCACCACCACGCCGTTGATGCGGTACTTGCCCGGCGAATGCGGGTTGGTCAGTGCGTTCACGCGCAGCGCCTCCGGCCGTTCGTTCTCGCAGGTCCATTGTGCGGTGCCGACGAAGAAGCGCTGTTCGGGCGTCAGGCCGTCGCGGTCCGCCAGCACCTTGCCGGCGATTTCCGTTTTCCACGCCATCCACGCCAGCACCAGGCCGCCCAGGTCGGCCGCGTCCTCGCCCAGGGTCAGCTTGCTGTTGATCTTGATGTCGTCGACGATGGTGTACTGCGCATACTGGTCCACGATGCACTGCGCGCGCTGGTTGAAGGCCTTGGCGTCCTGTTTTGCCCACCAGTCCTTCAGGTTGCCCTTGGCGTCGAACTGGCGGCCTTCGTCGTCGAAACCATGGATCAGCTCATGGCCGATGGTGCCGCCGGTGTTGCCGTAGTTCGGCGCGTCGTCCATCTTCGCGTCGAACAGCGGCGGCTGCAGCACGCCGGCCGGGAAGTTGATGTCGTTCATCTGCGGGTTGTAATAGGCGTTCACCGTGGGCGGCGTCATGCCCCATTCGGCGCGGTCCAGCGGCTTGCCGATCTTGTCCAGCTGGCGGCGCACTTCGAACACGGTGCCGCGCACCACGTTGCCGGCGAAATCGTCGCGCAGCACCTGGTAGGAGCCATAGTCGCGCCAGACGTCCGGATAGCCGATCTTGTTGGCCACGGCGTGCAGTTTTTCGCGCGCCTTCTCCTTGGTCTTTTCGCTCATCCAGGCCAGCGCATTGATGTCCTGCTCCATCGCAGCTTCGATCTGGCGCGTCATGTGCAGCGTCTTCTCCTTCAGCTCCGGACTGAAGGCGCGGTTGACGAATTCCTGGCCCAGCGCTTCGCCCAGTTGCTGGTCCACCAGCTGCACGCAGCGCTTCCAGCGCGGTTTCTGTTCCGGCACGCCCAGCAGCGTCTTCTTGTAGAAACCGAAGTTCTCGCCGACGAAAGCTTCCGACATGAAGGGCGCCATGGCCCGCGTGGTATGCCAGCGCAGATACACCTTGATGTCGTCCAGGCTCAGTTGCTGCAGCCCCTTGTTCAGCGCCCGCATGTAGGCTGGTTCATTGACGTTGAAAAAGTCCAGCCCGTCGAGACCCATGGCGTGCAAATATTCCGTCCACGCGAAGGCCGGGGTCATCGCCTGCACGCCTTTCAGGCCGGTCTTGTGGAACAGTTTGTACGGGTCGCGCTGATCGACGCGCGACAGCGAAGCCTTCGCCAGCGCGGTCTCGAAGCGCAGCACGCTGCCGGCGGCGCGCCTGGCGGCAGCCGGCGCATCGCCCGCCAGTTCCAGCATGCGGGCGATGTGCTCGACGTATTTGGCGCGCATGGTTTTCGATTTGCCGTCGTTCTTGATGTAGTAGTCGCGGTCCGGCAGGCCGGCGTCGGCGTTGGTGGCGAAGGCGATCACTTGCGCGGAGTCGCCCAGGTCCTGGTTGGAGGAGAAGCCGAACAACATGCCGTTGGCGATCTCCAGGTGGAGCTTGGCCAGCACGCGCGGCAGGTCTTGTTTGGATGTCATGCCGGCGATCAGGTCCAGGTAGGGCTGCACCGGCGCCGCGCCTCGGGCATTGACGGCTTGCTCGTCCATGCAGGCGGCGAAATAGTCGCCGATCTTCTGCTGGGCGGCGTTGCGTTCCGGGCCGCCCTTGGCCAGCGTGGCGAGGATGCCCCACAGGAAGCGCTGGTTGTCCAGTGCGGCCTTGCCGTACACGCTCCAGGCGCTCTGGTCGGCGGGAATGGGATTGTTGCGCATCCAGCCGCCGCAGCTGTACTGGTAGAAGTCCTGGCAAGGGTCGGCGCTCCTGTCCATCGCCGTCACATCCAGGCCGGGGGTGTAGGGCAGGGCGGCCAGCGGCGCGTCCGGCGTTTGGGCGAAGGCGGTGCCGATGCTGGCGGCCAGCAGGAGAGGGGCGAATTTGCGCATGGACAGTGCTCCGGTGAGTCGAAGCAGCTATTCTACGGCGGGGCTTGTTGGAAATGCAATCGGCGTCGGGCGCCGGCGCAGCATGGGCCCCCGTTTGCACGGGGGCGACGGGCGCCAGGCGGCTGCTGGCGGCGTTTTGGCGGGTTACGCCGGCTGCGGACTCGGCGTCCCCCCGCTAACCCGCCCTACGGCTGGCGCGGAATCCGTGGGAGTAAGCCGGCATGCTCAGTCGGCGGCCTGGTGGGGGCGGCGGGCCATGGCGTGGCCGAGCATGACCAGCACCGGGCCGTGCGACGGCGCCAGGCCGTGCGCCAGCGTGTCCAGGGTCAGGCGCACGATGCGCTGGTCGGCGCGGCTGACGTTTTCGATCACCACCACCGGCGTCTCCGGCAAGCGTCCCTGGTCCAGCAGGCGCTGCGCGGTGATGATGGCTTCGCGCCCGCCCATGTACTGCACCAGCGTGTCGCTGTCGGGCATGTCGACGTCGGCCGGGTGTTCGGGGGCGGTGCTGGAAGTGAAGAAGGCCACGCTGCGCGAGATGCCGCGCTTGGTCAGCGGCTGCTTGGTGGCCGCCGCCGCCGCGACCGCGGTGGTGATGCCGGGGACGACTTCGACCTCGATGCCGGCTTCCTCCAGCGCGCGCAATTCCTCGTCGGCGCGGCCGAACAGCATAGGGTCGCCGCCTTTCAAGCGCACCACCAGTTTGTGGCGTCCGGCGTTGTCGACCAGCTGGGCGTTGATCGCGTGCTGCGCGGTGGAGCGCTGGCCGGAGCGCTTGCCGACCGAGATTTTCTCGGCCTGCGGGCACAGTTCCAGCATTTCGTCGGTCACCAGCGCGTCGTGCAGCACCACGTCGGCTTGCGCCAGCAGGCGCGCGCCGCGCAGCGTGATGAGATCCTGCGCGCCGGGACCGGCGCCGATGAGATATACCTTGCCAAGCTGGGACATGCTGTACTCCGTATAGATTGAAACGAACCCGCCGGCGCCAACGAAAAGGGGTCAGGCTCGCGCCGCGCGCGAACCTGACCCCGGTCCATGGTGCCAATGGATCAGGCTAAGCGAATCATACCCGCGGCCACGGTCTGGTGGGTGACTTCATCGATCAGGATGAAGGCGCCCGTCGCGCGGCTGTCGGTGTAATCGTCTGCGGCCAGCGGCTGCTGCACGGTCAGCGAAATACGGGCCACGTCGTTCAGCTTCAGCGTTTCGGCGCTGCTGCGTTCCTGCGTGTTGATGTCGAGCAGGGACTCGACGCCGGTGATCTTGGCGGCGGTCTGCTTGGTGCCGTGCTTGATCCAGTACTTGCGGCGCAGGTCCAGCGCGTCTTCCGACAGCCAGCATACATCCGCGTTCAGGGTCTTGAGCAAGGTGGCAGGATGCTCGCTGCTGGCGAGCAGGTCGCCGCGCGAGATGTCCAGGTATTCGTTGAGCAGCAGGGTCACCGACTGGCCGGCCGACGCCGACTGGTGCGAGCCTTCCAGGGTCAGGATGTCCTTCACCGTGGCGCTCTGGCCCGAAGGCTGCACCACCAGCTTGTCGCCGACGGAGACATTGCCCGCTTCGATGCGGCCCATGTAGCCGCGGAAGTCGTTCGCCTCGTGGCCGTTGTGGCGCGCCACCAGCTGCACCGGGAAGCGGAACGGCGCATGGTGCGCTTCGTCGTACACGGACAGCGATTCGAGCAGCTCGATCAGGGTCGGACCTTTATACCAAGGCATGTTCTCGCCTGCGTCCACCACGTTGTCGCCGCTCAGGGCCGACAGCGGGATGGGCGTGATGTCCTTCAGGCCCAGCGTCTGCGCGAATTCCTGGTAGGCCTTGACGATGCGGTCGTAGATCGCCTGGTCGTAGTTCACCAGGTCCATCTTGTTCACGGCCACCACCACGTGCTCGATCTGCAGCAGGTGGGCGATGGTGGAGTGGCGCTTGGTCTGGATCAGCAGATCCACGCCGCCGTCTTCGCGCAGCTTCACTTTCGACACGTCGATCAGGATGATGACGGCGTCGGCGGTCGAGGCGCCGGTGACCATGTTGCGGGTGTACTGCTCGTGGCCCGGCGTGTCGGCGATGATGAACTTGCGCTTGGGCGTGGCGAAGTAGCGGTAGGCCACGTCGATGGTGATGCCTTGCTCGCGTTCCGCTTCCAGGCCGTCGGTCAGCAGCGACAGGTCGATGGTGTCGCCCACGGTGCGCTTGTTCTTGGCGCGCGACACGGCGGCCAGCTGGTCGGCGAAGATGCCCTTGCTGTCGAACAGCAGGCGGCCGATCAGCGTGCTCTTGCCGTCGTCGACGGAGCCGGCGGTGATGAAGCGCAGCAGGCCTGCCTGGTTGTCGGTATTGTCTATGCGTGCGTTCATCAGAAGTAACCTGCTTTCTTACGTTTTTCCATGGAGGCTTCGGAGGTCTGGTCGTCCATCCGGGTTGCGCCGCGTTCAGTGATCTGGGTGACGGCCGTTTCGGCGATGATCGCTTCCACCGTTTCCGCGTCCGAGGACACGGGGCAGGTGCAGGAGATGTCGCCCACGGTGCGGAAGCGCACCACCTGGGTTTCGACGGTTTCGCCGTCGCGGGCCGGGGTCAGATCGGTCAGCGGCACCAGCAGGCCGTTGCGCGGGATGACCTGGCGCTCGTGCGCGAAGTAGATCGGCGGCAGTTCCAGCTTTTCGCGGGCGATGTATTGCCACACGTCGAGTTCGGTCCAGTTCGAGATCGGGAACACGCGCATGTTCTCGCCCGGATGCACGCGGGTGTTATACAGGTCCCACAGTTCCGGGCGCTGCGCCTTCGGGTCCCATTGGCCGAATTCGTCGCGGAAGGAGAAGATGCGCTCCTTGGCGCGGGCCTTTTCCTCGTCGCGGCGGGCGCCGCCGATGCAGGCGTCGAAGCCGTGTTCGGCGATGGTTTCCAGCAGCGTCACCGCCTGCGCGCTGTTGCGCGAATCGGTCAGCGGGTTACGCAGGCGCACCGTGCCCTTTTTGATCGAGTCTTCCACCGAGCCGACGATCAGGCGTTCGCCCAGTTCGGCCACGCGCTTGTCGCGGAAGGTGATCACTTCCTCGAAATTGTGGCCGGTGTCGATGTGCACCAGCGGGAAGGGGAACTTGCCCGGACGGAAAGCCTTCTCGGCCAGGCGCAGCAGCACCACGGAGTCTTTACCACCCGAGAACAGCAGCGCGGGGTTGCTGCATTCGGCGGCCACTTCGCGCAGGATGTGGATCGCTTCGGATTCCAGCGTGTCCAGGTGGCGCGCATTCACGGCGCTCAGGCCGATGGGGGAGGCGTAACGGTCAACTACAGTATTCATGGCTTGTGCCTATTGTTTAGTTGTGACTTATGCAGCCACGGATTTGATGCGTATCAGCTTGCCGTCTACCACGTGCAGGCCGCATTCCTTCGATTCCGGATTCTCCCACCACCAGCGGCCGGCGCGCACGTCCTCGCCCGGTTCCACGGCGCGCGTGCACGGCTCGCAGCCGATCGACGGGAAACCCTTGTCGTGCAGGGCGTTGTACGGCACCTCGTTCTCGCGCAGGTAGTTCCACACGTCTTCCTCCGACCAGTCGGCCAGGGGATTGAACTTGGTCATCAGGTGGGCCGGGTCGTCCTCCTCTATCATCAGCGAAGTGCGGGTCGCGGACTGCGCGCGGCGCTGGCCGGTGATCCAGGCCTGGTTGCCGGCCAGGGCGCGCCCCAGCGGCTCGACCTTGCGGATGCGGCAGCATTCCTTGCGCATCTCTACGCTATCATAAAAAGCGTTCAGCCCATTTTGCGCGACGTAGGCTTCCACCGCCTCCGGCTGCGGACGGTACAGCGCGATATCGTAGCTGTATTTCTGCTTGACCTTGTCCAGCATGGCCAGTGTTTCAGCGTGCAAGCGACCGGTCTCCAGCGAGAAGATGGTGATCGGCAGGCCGGCCTTCAGTATCAGGTCGGTCAGCACCATGTCTTCGGCCGCCAGGCTGGAGGCGAACACCGCCGGCGTGAAGTCGCGCACGATGCGCTCCAGCGTCTGCTGCGTGGACTGGACCAGTGAATCTAACTCGCTCATGGCGATCTCCCTTCCTTAGATGCCGTAGCCGGCGTCGCCGCCGTCGGCTTGCGGCGCGGCGCGCTGTGCGCGGCGGAACAGCGGCACCTTCTGGTCGACCGACGCCTGGTAGGTCTCCGAGAAATCGGACAGGCCTTTGAGCGCGTCGTTGATGTCGCGGTCGGCGCGCACGGCGTAGGCGTTGAAGCCCACGCGCTGCATCGAGAACAGCTGGTCGCGCAGCACGTCGCCGATGGCGCGCAGCTCGCCGGCGTAGCCGAGGCGGGTGCGCAGGTTGTAGGCGATGGAGTAGCCGCGGCCGTCGGTGAATTTCGGGAAGTCGACCGCCACCACCGCGAAGGCGTCGAGTTCGCCCTTCAGCGTTTCCGGACGTTCGTCGCTGGCGAACCAGACGCCGATTTCGCCGGCGGCGCGGCCGGCGGCCAGCGCTTCGGACTGCGCCAGCCAGGTTTTCAGCGGCACGATCACTTTACCGGTGGGCACGGCCAGCGTGGCCGCGTCTTCGCCTTCGGCGGCGCGCAGGACGGTCCAGCTGTCCTCGGCCACTTCACGGTTCTTGATGATCAAATTTTTATCAGACATATTCATCTTCTCCAACCAGGCGGCCCGCGTCGACGATAGGCGTGGCGTATACAAATTCCTTGAACGGCGCGACGCCGATGCGCTGCGTGGTGTCGACGAAGCGCTCGCCTTCCACGCGTTCGCGCACATAGACCTGCAGCAGGCGGCCGATCACTTCCGGCATCTGCAGCGCCGAGAACGACGGGCCGATGATCTTGCCGATGGCCGAGTGGTTGCCCTGCGCGCCGCCGATCGACACTTGATACCATTCGCTGCCGTCCTTGTCGACGCCCAGCACGCCGATGTTGCCGACGTGGTGGTGGCCGCAGGCGTTGATGCAGCCCGAAATGTTCAGTTCGATGTCGCCGATGTCGTGCTGGAAGTCCAGGTTGTCGAAGCGCTCGGCGATGGCGGCGGCGATCGGCAGCGACTTGGCGTTGGCCAGCGAGCAGAAGTCGCCGCCGGGGCAGCAGATCATGTCGGTCAGCAGGCCGATGTTGGGCGTGGCCAGGCCGTGCGCCTTGACTTCCTTCCACAGCTCGAACAAGCGGGTCTGCTCGACGTCGGCCAGCACGATGTTTTGCTCGTGCGTCACGCGCAGCTCGCTGAAGCTGTAGCGGTCCGACAGGTCGGCCATGAAGTCCATCTGCTCGGCGGTCGCGTCGCCCGGCGGCACGCCGGTCTTCTTCAGCGACAGCACCACGGCGGCGTAGCCGGGCTGCTTGTGCGCGCGCACGTTGCGCTTGAGCCAGTTGGCGAAAGCCTTGTCGTCAGGGTGCCCGGCCAGCGGGTCGATCGCGGCCAGCGCCTTGTACGGGTGCGGCTCGAAGTAGGCGATGACGCGGTCGATTTCCTCCTGGGTCAGCGTTTCGGCGCTGTCCTTCAGGTCCTCCCACTCGGCTTCCACCTGGCGCGTGAATTCCTCGGCGCCGATGGCCTTCAGCAGGATCTTGATGCGGGCCTTGTACTTGTTGTCGCGGCGGCCGTACTGGTTGTAGACGCGCATCACGGCTTCGACATAGGTCAGCAGGTGTTCTCGCGGCAGGAACTCGCGGATCACGCTGCCCAGGATGGGGGTGCGGCCCATGCCGCCGCCGACCATGACCTTGAAGCCGATCTCGCCGGCTTCGTTGTAGACCACGGTCAGGCCGATGTCGTGCACGGCGATGGCGGCGCGGTCTTCCACGGCGCCGTTGACGGCGACCTTGAATTTACGCGGCAGCGCGATGAACTCGGGGTGGAAGGTGGACCACTGGCGCAGGATTTCGCAGTAGGGACGCGGATCGATGATCTCGTCGGCTGCCACGCCGGCGAATTCGTCGGTGGTGGTGTTGCGGATGCAGTTGCCCGAGGTCTGGATGGCGTGCATCTCCACCGAGGCCAGCTCGGTCAGGATGTCCGGGGTCTGTTCCAGCTCGATCCAGTTGAACTGGATGTTCTGGCGCGTGGTGAAGTGGCCGTAGCCGCGGTCGTACTTGCGCGCGATGGTGGCGAACATGCGCATCTGCTTGCTGGCCAGCAGGCCGTAAGGCACGGCGATGCGCAGCATGTAGGCGTGGCGCTGCATGTACAGGCCGTTCTGCAAACGCAGGGGCAGGAATTCGGCTTCGGTCAGCTCATCGCTCAGGCGGCGGCGTACCTGGTCGCGGTACTGCGCGATGCGCTCGCGGACGATGAGGTGGTCGTATTGATCGTATTGATACATATCATTCCCAAAAAAAATCGCTGGCCGGCAGGGCTGGCTCTTTCAAAGTATCCCAAACTAGTGACAATGGTAATAAACTTCACCTTTATTCCAAACGACTTAGTCTTTATTTGCTTATATACGTATTGGGTATAAGCATCAGCGTAAAATACGGTTAGAACAGCCCCAACAAGAGTCCGAGAACAACAATGAATCTTCATCAACTGCGTTTCGTCCGTGAAGCGGTGCGCCAGAACTATAACCTGACCGACGCCGCGAAAGCCTTGTTTACGTCACAGCCCGGTGTATCCAAGGCCATTATCGAGCTGGAAGAGGAGCTGGGCGTGGACATTTTCACGCGGCACGGCAAGCGCATCCGCGGGCTCACCGAGCCGGGCCGGCTGGTGCTGTCCTCGGTGGAAATGATCATGCAGGAGATCGACAGCCTGAAGCGCATCGGAAAGGAGTACGCGGCGCAGGACAGCGGCAGCTTCACCATCGCCACCACCCACACCCAGGCGCGCTACACGCTGCCGAAGGTGGTGCAGGCCTTCATGCAGAAGTTCCCGAAGGTGCGCTTGTCTTTGTTGCAAGGCAACCCGCGCCAGATCGCCGAGATGGTGCAGCGCGACCAGGCCGACCTGGCGATCGCCACGGAATCGATCGCCGGCATTGATAATTTGATCACATTGCCATGTTACCAATGGGAGCATGTGGTGGTGGTGGCGCCCGACCATCCGCTGCTCAAATCGAAGGCGATCACGCTGGAGGAGATTGCCGCTTTCCCGCTGATCACCTATGATGGCGCCTTCGCCGGCCGCAGCAAGATCGACCACGCGTTCGCGCTGCGCGGCCTGAAGCCGGACGTGCTGCTCGAAGCCATCGACGCCGACGTCATCAAGACCTACGTCGAGCTGGGCATGGGCGTGGGCATCATTGCCGGCATGGCTTTCGATACCGAGCGCGACCGCAGCCTGCGCGCGATCCCGGCCGGGCACCTGTTCGGCATGAACGTGTCGCGCGTGGCTGTCAAGCAGGGCGCCTACCTGCGCAGCTATATCTACACCTTCATCGAATTGCTGGCCCCCACGCTCAACCGCAAGTTGATCGAGCAGGCCATGAGCGGTGAAAAAGACCATTACGAGTTGTAAAGTACAAGAAGAGCAAGCATGAAGACCCAAGCAGAATATTACGCGGCTGTCGCCGCCACCTACGACCTGCAGTACGAGCAGCCCGAGCTGGAAGAGGACCTGGAGCAGCTGCAGGACCATCTGAGCGAGCTGCTGAGCGGCCACAAGGTGCTGGAACTGGCCTGCGGCAGCGGCTACTGGACCGAAATCATCGCCGACACGGCGGTTTCGGTGCACGCCATCGACAACAGCCCGCAGATGCTGGAAGCGGCGCGCGAGCGCGGCCTGGACGACGATGTCGTCGAATTCGCCGAGGGTGACGCCTTCAACCTGCCGGCCGGCGTGGCGCCGGGCGACTTCACGGCCTGTTTCGCGTCCGGCCTGTGGTCGCAGGTGCGGCGCTCGGACCAGGACAAATACCTGGCCCAGCTGCGCCTGAAACTGGGCAAGGACGTGCTGCTGGTGCTGCTCGACCGGACCTATGTCGAGGGGCACAGCGAGCCGATCGCGCGCACCGACCTGGACGGCAACAGCTTCCAGATCATCACCGCGCCGAACGGCGAGCGCTACGAAGTGGCGCAAAGCTACCCGTCCGACAGCTGGCTGCGCAAGCGCCTGTCCACGGCCGCCAAGGAAGTGCGTGTCGAGCGCCTGGAACACTTCTGGCTCGCCACCTGCCGCCTGCGCTAGCCGCTCCTGAAAAAGGGGTCAGGGTTATTTATGCGATTCGTATATGTTTCGCATAAATAACCCTGGCCCCATTTTTCGTTGCGGATCAGCAACGGGTTGTTGATGTCATATTGTTGAAGCATTTGTTAGGCAAGATTCGTCCCGTCAAGTTGCAAGCGACGCTCTCCTCAACAAACAACAATGGATCATCAAGTGAAAAAACTTACTCTGGCAGCACTGGTCATCGGCGCGTTCTCGGCAAGCGCACAAGCACAATCGAACGTGACCATCTATGGTCTGGTCGACGCGGGCCTGGTCAAGGAAAGCGGCGGCGCTGCGGGCAGCGTCACCAAGGTTACCAGCGGCATCGGCAGCCAGTCGCGCCTGGGTTTCCGTGGCGTTGAAGACCTGGGCAACGGCCTGTCGGCCGTGTTCGCGCTGGAAACCGGCCTGAAGGTCGACGACGGCACGCTGGACAACGCCAACAGCGCGCTGTTCAACCGCCAGGCCTACGTCGGCCTGAAGAGCAAGGAACTGGGTTCCTTCACCTTGGGCCGCCAGTACACCATGCTGTACAACGCCATGAGCCAGGTCGCCGACCCGTTCGGCGCGGGCTATGCCGGCTCGATCAAGAACCTGTTCCCGACCGCCGGCGCCAACACCCGCGTCAGCAACGCGATGGTGTACGCTAGCCCGGTCGTATCCGGTTTCTCGGCTGAAGCGCTGTATGCCCTGGGCGAGCAGGCTGGCAGCAGCACCGCAGGCCGCCAGTTCGGTTTCGGCCTGAACTACGCTCAAGGTCCGCTGAACGCGCGCCTGGTGCACAACAACCGCAACCAGGACACCGCCGCCGTCGGCGCCACCCCGGCCAAGATCCAGGACAAGGCCAAGAACACGCTGCTGGCCGTCAACTACGATTTCACCGTTGTGAAAGCCTTCTTCGCCTACAGCGTGGACAAGGGCCTGAACAGCGCTCCGATCCCGGTCGCCAATGCCTACGGTTTCAAGGTCGCGCCTAAGGCGTCGATCGACAGCAACGACATGCTGCTGGGCGTGAGCGTTCCCGTGGGCACCGGCAGCGTGCTGGCTTCCTACATCCGCAAGGACGACAAGACCGTCAACAACCAGGATGCCAACCAGATCGCGCTGGGCTACACCTACCCGTTGTCGAAGCGCACCAGCACCTACGTCGCTTACGCCAAGATCAAGAACAAGAACGGCGCAGGCTATACCGTTGGCAACAACAACGAAGCAGGCTCGGGCGACAAAGCCTTTAACGTGGGCTTCCGCCACGCGTTCTGATCGCCTGATTTTCAGCATGCCGAAAGCGCCCTGCGGGGCGCTTTTTTCATTCGCGCGGCAAGGGCAAATCGATGGCGATGAGGGCGCCGCTGCCGGCGCCGTCTCGTTTGCCTTGCTGGGCGCCGATGTCGATCTCGCCGCCCAGCGCCCACACGCGTTCGCGCATGCCAAGCAGGCCGAAGGAGTGCGCCTTGGCCAGGTCGGGAGGGGCGATGCCTCGGCCGTTGTCTTCTATCCGCAGTTGCAAGCAACTGTCGCGCTTGCGCACGGAGATCCACACGTGGCTGGCATGGGCATGGCGCGCGATGTTGGTCAGTGATTCCTGCACGATGCGGAACACCGCCGTGCTGTAGCGGTCGTCCGGGATCAGTTCATCTTCCTGCGCGTCGAGTTGGCATGCGACATTGTGCCGTTGTTCCCATTCGTCGCACAGCGTTTGCAGCGCGTAGTACAGGCCGCCTTCATCCAGCGCCGACGGACGCAGGTTGGAGGCGATGCGGCGCAGCGACGTGATCGCCTGCAGCAGCAGCTTGTCCATGCCGCGCATCTGCCGCACGGCCAGCGGCGTGGCATAGGGCTGCTGCAGCAGCAAGCTGAGGTCGACGCGCAAGGTGGCCAGCAGCTGGCCCAGGTCGTCATGCAGTTCGCGCGCGATATGGGCGCGCTCTTCTTCGCGGATGGTTTGCAACGCGGCCGACAGGTCGCGTAATTGTTCGTAGGAGCTGGTGCGGTCGCTGGCGCGGCGGCCGAGCGCCTGGCCGTCGCGGCGCGAGTGCGCGGCAACCGCGCCGGCTGCCAGCGTCCTGGCGCGGCGCCGCAAGCGGCGCGCGGACAGCAGCAGCACCGCCGCACCCACCGGCGCCGCCCACTTCCATGCCACTTTTCCCTGATTGTCCATGCGCACCCTCGCCGCCGGAATGCCGGCCCAAGGCTACACAATAGGGAACCCACCGAGCCCAGTGTTGATCTGGCGCAGGGTTGTGCAATTTACATCTGTTTGAACAGGTGCAGGAAGCTGCGGGACACTTCGAGTTTGTCGCTACGGTCCTTGATCAGCACCAGGTGGCGGCCACGGATGTCGCGCGTCACGCCTTCGATGGCGTTCACATTCACCAGCGTGGCGCGGTGGATCTGCCAGAACAGATCTGGGTCGAGCTCGTCTGCCAGGTCGCGCACCGGCTTGCGGATCAGCGCTTCGTATTTGGCGGTTTGCACGCAAGTGTATTTCTCGTCCGAGCGGAAAAACAGGATTTCCTCGACCGGTATCATGCGCAAGTCCTGGCCGATGCTGGCCTGTATCCATTGCAGATAGGTTTTCTTCGGCGCCGCGATCTTTTCCGCCAGCTGCGACAGCATGGCCGTGACGCTGGCGTTCACGTCCGGGCCGCCGGCGCCGGCCGGCGTATTCATGCGGTGCTTCAGGCGCTCCACCGTGATTTGCAATCGCTCGGGTTCGGCAGGTTTCAGCACATAGTCCACCGCGCCGCGCTCGAACGCTTCCACCGCGTGCACGTCGTAGGCGGTGACGAACACGACATTGCTCTTGTTGCCGATGGCAGCGGCGGCCTCCATGCCGGTCTTGCCCGGCATGCGGATATCGAGGAAGGCGAAGTCGGGCTTGAGTTGATCGACCAGGTCGATCGCTTCCTCGCCATTCTTGGCTTCGCCGACGATCTCCAGTTCCGGCCACACCTGGCCCAGTCGCATGCGCAGCTGATCGCGCATCAGTCTTTCATCGTCGGCAAGAATTGCAGTTGGCATAGTCTGTTCTTGTTAAAAGTAGGTGCCAATTATTCAATGAATCGACGCGTAGCGCAATCGATTCCTTGTCCTGGCGCAGGCAGCTTATTTGGAGAGCTGGTACGGCACTTCGATGGTGGCGATCACGCCGCTGGGCTTGTTGGGTTCGATATTCAGCGCTCCCTGCTTGCCGTGCAGTAGTTTCAGGCGTTCGCGGATGTTGGTCAGGCCCAGGCCGGTGCCGTCGCTGGGCTTGGCGCCGAAGCCGAGGCCGTCATCGGCCACGATCACGCGCAGCTTGTTGTGCGCCACTTCCGCGCGCACCTTCAGCGTGCCGCCTTCGGGCTTGCCCTCCAGGCCGTGCTTGATGGCGTTTTCCACCATGGATTGCAGCATCATCGGCGGAAAAGCGGCCGAGCGCAGCCCGTCCGGCACGTCGAAGTCGATGGTCAAGCGCTCTTCCATGCGCATTTTCAGCAGGGCCAGGTAGGCCACCACCATGTCGCATTCACGGCCCAGGTTGGTGATCAGGTTGCTGTCGCGCATTTGCGGCAGTACCGCGCGCAGGTATTTGATCAGGCTGCGCTGCATGGCCGAGGCGCGCGGCGGATCGGTTTCTATCAGATGCTCGACCGAGGCCAGCGTATTGAACAGGAAGTGCGGCTCGACCTGGGCCTGCATCATCTGCATTTTTGCTTCGCTCAGCTGGCGCTGCATGGATTCGCGTTCGGCGGCGGCGTTGGCGGACATGGTTTCAGCTTCGGCGCGCTTCTTGCCGCTCATCAGCGCCTTGGTGGCGAACAGGGCCAGCACCAGCAGCGAGACGAAGCTTTTGAACCAGGTCGATGCCTGCTTGTGATAGCGCGACACTTTCTGTTCGGCGGCGTCGTCCACCGCTTCCTCGATGGCATTCGACAGTTCCTCGCCGATTTGCGGCGGCAATTCGATATGGACTTCTTCGCCCGGCAGGGAGGGGGCGGCCGGGGCGGCTGGCGTGCGTCCGGTGCGGCCGGCCTTGCCGGCGGCGCTTGTGGAAGCGGCTTTGGCAGGCGGCGTGGGGGCTGCTGGCGTTTCAGGCGGGGCGGGCGGTTCGGCGGGCGCGGCCGCCTCCGGCGCTTGCGGCAGTTCCGGCGTGGCGGCCGGAGCGGCTTCGCCACTGGCGGACGGCGCGTCCTTGCGTATCTTGCTGCCGCGCGGGTTGAAGTGGATGCCGCTGTCGTCGATCAGGATATTGGTATCGCCGCCGGGGCGTGAGCGCTTGCGCTCGCTGCTGACGTGTTCCTCCTCCGGACTCGAAGAGAACAGCTCATCCTGCAGGATGGAGCCGGCGATCAGGGCCAGCGCCGCAAACAGGAAGAACTTCCACCAGGACAGTTGGGTGACCCAGGTCGCGGTCGCATCGAATCCTTTATGCAGCCAAGCAAGTATGGTCTTCAGCGTGTCTTGTACTTTGGGTTGGGGAAACATGCAGTGCCTTCAGATTTCTCGAATGGTGCAACTTTACGCAAGCTGCGCCGGATTCGCCATCGCCTTGCGACAGTCTGCACAAATCGGGACCTGGGCCGGGGTGGCGGCGAAGCAGTCTGAAAAAAGGCCCTTGCCAAGCCGCGCAAGCCTCTATATAGTTCTGCCTCCCGACGCGCCGCATGCAGATGCGAACGTAGGGAAGAAAAAAAGAAAGTTGACGAAGAAAGCGAAACACTGCATAATCTCATCTCTCTGCTGCTGACGAACAAAACGCTTCGTCAACCAAAAACGGCAGGTTCTTTAAAAAATTACAATCGATAAGTGTGGGCGTTTGATGATGGAGCCCGCGGCGCAAGCCGCGTCTCAAATTATTTAAACGCTCGCACAATATATTAAACGTGACCTCGAAAGAGGAATCGTCAGTATTTTGAGTGAGTGATTTTATGCTTAGGCATGAAATCAAGACATGTCCTAACGGACATTAAACAGAGATTGAACTGAAGAGTTTGATCCTGGCTCAGATTGAACGCTGGCGGCATGCTTTACACATGCAAGTCGAACGGCAGCGCGGGGGCAACCCTGGCGGCGAGTGGCGAACGGGTGAGTAATATATCGGAACGTACCCAAGAGTGGGGGATAACGTAGCGAAAGTTACGCTAATACCGCATACGATCCAAGGATGAAAGCAGGGGACCGCAAGGCCTTGTGCTCCTGGAGCGGCCGATATCTGATTAGCTAGTTGGTAGGGTAAAGGCCTACCAAGGCATCGATCAGTAGCTGGTCTGAGAGGACGACCAGCCACACTGGAACTGAGACACGGTCCAGACTCCTACGGGAGGCAGCAGTGGGGAATTTTGGACAATGGGCGCAAGCCTGATCCAGCAATGCCGCGTGAGTGAAGAAGGCCTTCGGGTTGTAAAGCTCTTTTGTCAGGGAAGAAACGGGTGGGGCTAATATCCCCATCTAATGACGGTACCTGAAGAATAAGCACCGGCTAACTACGTGCCAGCAGCCGCGGTAATACGTAGGGTGCAAGCGTTAATCGGAATTACTGGGCGTAAAGCGTGCGCAGGCGGTTTTGTAAGTCTGTCGTGAAATCCCCGGGCTCAACCTGGGAATGGCGATGGAGACTGCAAGGCTAGAATCTGGCAGAGGGGGGTAGAATTCCACGTGTAGCAGTGAAATGCGTAGAGATGTGGAGGAACACCGATGGCGAAGGCAGCCCCCTGGGTCAAGATTGACGCTCATGCACGAAAGCGTGGGGAGCAAACAGGATTAGATACCCTGGTAGTCCACGCCCTAAACGATGTCTACTAGTTGTCGGGTTTTAATTAACTTGGTAACGCAGCTAACGCGTGAAGTAGACCGCCTGGGGAGTACGGTCGCAAGATTAAAACTCAAAGGAATTGACGGGGACCCGCACAAGCGGTGGATGATGTGGATTAATTCGATGCAACGCGAAAAACCTTACCTACCCTTGACATGTACGGAAGCCACGAGAGATCGAGGCGTGCTCGAAAGAGAGCCGTAACACAGGTGCTGCATGGCTGTCGTCAGCTCGTGTCGTGAGATGTTGGGTTAAGTCCCGCAACGAGCGCAACCCTTGTCATTAGTTGCTACGAAAGGGCACTCTAATGAGACTGCCGGTGACAAACCGGAGGAAGGTGGGGATGACGTCAAGTCCTCATGGCCCTTATGGGTAGGGCTTCACACGTCATACAATGGTACATACAGAGCGCCGCCAACCCGCGAGGGGGAGCTAATCGCAGAAAGTGTATCGTAGTCCGGATTGTAGTCTGCAACTCGACTGCATGAAGTTGGAATCGCTAGTAATCGCGGATCAGCATGTCGCGGTGAATACGTTCCCGGGTCTTGTACACACCGCCCGTCACACCATGGGAGCGGGTTTTACCAGAAGTAGGTAGCTTAACCGCAAGGAGGGCGCTTACCACGGTAGGATTCGTGACTGGGGTGAAGTCGTAACAAGGTAGCCGTATCGGAAGGTGCGGCTGGATCACCTCCTTTCTAGAGTATGGCGACACGCCAAGCGCTCACACTTATCGATTGTTCCGTTCTTTAAAAATTCAGAAGAAGTAAAGATTTATTATTTTTCGTTCGATCGCAAGATCGGACGTTGGGTAGTGATTGCAATATCAACAAACGCAACAACGTAGTACTTCTTGCTTTATAACGGTTCTTTGTTAGTCGCAAGGGATCAATGTTATAGGGACAAGTGAATAAGTGCACATGGTGGATGCCTTGGCGATTACAGGCGATGAAGGACGTAGAAGTCTGCGATAAGTCTCGGGGAGCTGACAATCAAGCTTTGATCCGAGAATTTCCGAATGGGGAAACCCGGCCTTTTAGGTCATTGCATGCTGAATACATAGGCATGCAAAGCGAACGCGGCGAACTGAAACATCTAAGTAGCTGCAGGAAAATAAATCAACCGAGATTCCCAAAGTAGTGGCGAGCGAAATGGGAACAGCCTGTATGTGATAGTCGGACCGATAGTGGAATGCCCTGGAAATGGCAGCGATAGTGGGTGATAGCCCCGTACACGAAATCGGACCGGTGGTACTAAGCATACGACAAGTAGGGCGGGACACGAGAAATCCTGTCTGAATATGGGGGGACCATCCTCCAAGGCTAAATACTCGTAATCGACCGATAGTGAACCAGTACCGTGAGGGAAAGGCGAAAAGAACCCCGGGAGGGGAGTGAAATAGATCCTGAAACCGTGTGCATACAAACAGTAGGAGCGGACTTGTTCCGTGACTGCGTACCTTTTGTATAATGGGTCAGCGACTTACATTCAGTGGCAAGGTTAACCAGATTGGGGAGCCGTAGAGAAATCGAGTCCGAACAGGGCGCTAGTCGCTGGGTGTAGACCCGAAACCAAGTGATCTACCCATGGCCAGGTTGAAGGTGCGGTAACACGCACTGGAGGACCGAACCCACTAATGTTGAAAAATTAGGGGATGAGCTGTGGGTAGGGGTGAAAGGCTAAACAAACTTGGAAATAGCTGGTTCTCTCCGAAAACTATTTAGGTAGTGCCTCAAGTATCACCATCGGGGGTAGAGCACTGTTATGGCTAGGGGGTCATCGCGACTTACCAAACCATTGCAAACTCCGAATACCGATGAGTGCGAGCTTGGGAGACAGACGTCGGGTGCTAACGTCCGGCGTCAAGAGGGAAACAACCCAGACCGCCAGCTAAGGTCCCAAAGATTGGCTAAGTGGAAAACGAAGTGGGAAGGCTAAAACAGTCAGGATGTTGGCTTAGAAGCAGCCATCATTTAAAGAAAGCGTAATAGCTCACTGATCGAGTCGTCCTGCGCGGAAGATGTAACGGGGCTAAGCCAGTCACCGAAGCTGCGGATATGTGCTTGCACATATGGTAGGAGAGCGTTCTGTAAGCCTGCGAAGGTGTCTTGTAAAGGATGCTGGAGGTATCAGAAGTGCGAATGCTGACATGAGTAGCGATAATGGGGGTGAAAAGCCCCCACGCCGTAAGCCCAAGGTTTCCTGTTCAACGTTCATCGGAGCAGGGTGAGTCGGCCCCTAAGGCGAGGCAGAGATGCGTAGCTGATGGGAAGCAGGTTAATATTCCTGCACCGTCGTATGATGCGATGGGGGGACGGATCGCGGAAGGTTGTCTGACTGTTGGAATAGTCAGTTTCTGCTTCATAGAAGGCACTTAGGCAAATCCGGGTGCGTAATTCAAGGGAGCGGGACGAGCGCACTAGTGCGTGAAGCAATCGGAAGTGGTTCCAAGAAAAGCCTCTAAGCTTCAGTCATACGAGACCGTACCGCAAACCGACACAGGTGGGCGAGATGAGTATTCTAAGGCGCTTGAGAGAACTCGGGAGAAGGAACTCGGCAAATTGGTACCGTAACTTCGGGAAAAGGTACGCCCCGGTAGCTTGGTCACTTTACTGTGATAGGGCGAAAGGGTTGCAATAAACTGGTGGCTGCGACTGTTTAATAAAAACACAGCACTCTGCAAACACGAAAGTGGACGTATAGGGTGTGACGCCTGCCCGGTGCTGGAAGATTAAATGATGGGGTGCAAGCTCTTGATTGAAGTCCCAGTAAACGGCGGCCGTAACTATAACGGTCCTAAGGTAGCGAAATTCCTTGTCGGGTAAGTTCCGACCTGCACGAATGGCGTAACGATGGCCACACTGTCTCCTCCCGAGACTCAGCGAAGTTGAAGTGTTTGTGATGATGCAATCTACCCGCGGCTAGACGGAAAGACCCCATGAACCTTTACTGTAGCTTTGCATTGGACTTTGAACCAATCTGTGTAGGATAGGTGGGAGGCTTTGAAGCGGTGACGCCAGTCATCGTGGAGCCAACCTTGAAATACCACCCTGGTTTGTTTGAGGTTCTAACCTTGGTCCGTAATCCGGATCGGGGACAGTGCATGGTAGGCAGTTTGACTGGGGCGGTCTCCTCCTAAAGTGTAACGGAGGAGTTCGAAGGTACGCTAATTACGGTCGGACATCGTGATGATAGTGCAATGGCATAAGCGTGCTTAACTGCGAGACCGACAAGTCGAGCAGGTACGAAAGTAGGACATAGTGATCCGGTGGTTCTGTATGGAAGGGCCATCGCTCAACGGATAAAAGGTACTCTGGGGATAACAGGCTGATTCCTCCCAAGAGTTCATATCGACGGGGGAGTTTGGCACCTCGATGTCGGCTCATCACATCCTGGGGCTGTAGCCGGTCCCAAGGGTATGGCTGTTCGCCATTTAAAGTGGTACGTGAGCTGGGTTTAAAACGTCGTGAGACAGTTTGGTCCCTATCTGCCGTGGGCGTTGGAAATTTGAAGGGGGCTGCTCCTAGTACGAGAGGACCGGAGTGGACGAACCTCTGGTGTACCGGTTGTCACGCCAGTGGCATTGCCGGGTAGCTAAGTTCGGAAGAGATAACCGCTGAAAGCATCTAAGCGGGAAACTTGCCTTGAGATGAGATTTCCCGGAGCTTTAAGCTCCTTGAAGGGTCGTTCGAGACCAGGACGTTGATAGGCTGGGTGTGGAAGTGCAGTAATGCATTAAGCTAACCAGTACTAATTGCCCGTAAGGCTTGTCCCTATAACATTGATGGTTGTAGGCGAGAAGTGCGCATGTTGTGAGTAGTTGATACGCAATCGCTACAATAATAAATCTGCCTTGTCGTTCCCGTGCAAACGGGAACCCATGCTGAGTATGGATTCCCGCATCCGCGGGAATGACAGGGGACTTCTTCCGAATTTTAAAGCGCAGTTGCCCAACCGGGAACTGTTGCTTGTACAAGTCAAAGCTTGATGACCATAGCAAATCGGTCCCACCCCTTCCCATCCCGAACAGGACCGTGAAACGATTTTGCGCCGATGATAGTGCTGCAACCAGTGTGAAAGTAGGTTATCGTCAAGCTAGTTATAAGAAGAACCCCGTTCAGTGATCTGAACGGGGTTTTTTGCGTTCATGCTCAAAAAAACAACTGTTATCCTTTTATTATCTGATATTATTTTTGCAATATCAATAAACAAGGGAGTGGGCATGATGACGCAAGCGCTTTGGGTTCTGGCTGCATCGGCGCTGACGGCAGGCGCGCTTGCCGCGCCGGTCAGCAGTGAAGTGACGCGTACCAGTTACGGCGTGGTGCATGTGAAGGCTGCCGATTTCCGCAGCCTGGGTTACGGCCTGGCGCATGCCTATGCAGAAGACAATATCTGCATGCTGGCCGATACGCTGCTGACCGTGCGCGGCGAACGTTCCCGCTATTTCGGACCGGACGCAAAAGCCACCAAGCCCAAGAACGGCGAGTACGGTGCGGCCCTTGAGTACGTGAACCTGCGCAACGAGGACAGCGACTTTTTCTTCAAGGGCTACCTCGACATCGAGCAGCTGCGCGCCGGTTATGCGGCCAGCACCCAGGAGGTGCGTGACGTACTGGCCGGCTACGTCGCCGGCTATAACCGCTACTTGCGCGACAGCGTCAGCCGTCTGCCCGCCGCTTGCCGCGGCGCCGCCTGGGTGAAGCCGATGAGCGTCGATGATCTGTACTTGCTGATCGCCGAGAAAGCCCTGCATGCGACGGGTGAAGTATTTGCCGACGCGATCGTCGCGGCCGCGCGCGATTCTTCGGCTACCGTAGCGCTGGCGAAATCGGTTCCGCTGGCGAGCCGCAAGCTTCCTATGGGTATGCCGGCCGGTTTGGGGAGCAACGGCCTGGCGATCGGCAAAGAGGCGAGTGCCAACGGCCGTGGCATCCTGCTGGGCAATCCGCACTATCCGTGGACGAGCGCCGACCGTTTCTATCAAATCCATCTGACCGTGCCTGGGAAATACGACGCCATGGGCGCCAGCCTGGGCGGCATGCCCGCCGTGGTAATCGGCTTTAATCAAAATCTGGCCTGGACCCATACCGTGACCAAGGCCATACACTTCACCACCTTCGCGCTGGCCCTAGATCCATCCGACCCAAGTGGCACCACTTATTTCTATGACGGCGAAGCGCTCAAGATGAGTTCACGTACCGTCGCGGTGGAGAGCCTGCAGGTGGACGGCACGCTGACGACCAGGCAGAAGACCTTTTACTTCAGCAGGCAGGGCGCTGTCATCGTGATGCCGGGTGTGGAATGGACTGCGTCCAGCGCGATCGTGCTGGCTGATGCCAACCGCAACAATACGCGCCTGGTTGAGCAGTGGCTGGCGATGGGCAAGGCTAACAGCGTCGGCGCACTGAAAGAGAGTATGAATGCGCTCGCCGGATTGCCGTGGGTGAATACCGTCGCGGCCGACCGTGACGGCAATACGCTTTATATGGACGGCAGCGCCGTGCCGAATATGGGCACGGACAAATTCGCGTCGGACTGCCTGGTCGTGCCGGAACTGTTTGGCTTTGATGGCACGCGCAGCGCATGCGCGTGGGGCAAGGACGAGGGCACGCCGGACGGCGTTTTCGGCGGCGCAAATATGCCGATGCTGGAACGCCAGGACTATGTGGGCAATTCGAACGATAGCTATTGGCTCAGCAATGTACGCCATCTGCTAAGCGGCCCGGCGCCTTATGGTTATTCGCCGCTGTACGGTTCGACCGATGTCGAGCAGACGCTGCGCACCCGTATCGGTTTCAAGCAGCTGGAAGCGGCTTTGGCGGAGCAGCGGCACTTGGACGCCGACGACGTGCAGCGCCTGATGTTTGCCAACCGCGTGCATGCTGCGGAACTGATCCTGCCCGAACTGGTCCCGGCCTGCCTGGCCTCCAACGACCGCGGCTTGTTGCTGGCCTGCTCGGTGCTGATGACCTGGGATCGCAAGGCCGACCTGGACAGCCGGGGCGCCGTATTGTTCCGCGAGTTCTGGAATGCGGCGGCGGGGATTCCCGGCAAATGGAAGGTGCCGTTCGATGCAGCCGATCCTGTGAATACGCCGCGCGGCTTGGCGCCGGCCGCCAAACCTGCGATGCTGCAGGCCTTGCGCGCGGCGGTCGATAAACTGAACGCACAGGGCGTGCCGCTGTATGGCCGTCTGGGCGATTACCAGACAGAGACCCGCAACGGTAAGCGCTACCAGCTGCACGGCGCGATCGGCGACATAGACGGTTCCTACAATTCCATCAATATGGCCAGCGATCTGACGCCGACGGGTTACCGGGATGTGGCTTGGGGAACGAGCTATTTGCAAGTGGTTGGCTTCGACCGGGTAGGGCCGGTGGCTAAAGGTCTGCTGGTATACGGCCAGTCCGTGGATCCGAAGTCGGCGCATTACGCTGATCAGTTGCCGCTGTACTCGCGCAAGACACTGGCGAGGCTGCCATTCACCGACGATCAGATCCGTTCCGATCCGGCGTACCAACGCAAAGTACTGAGTGAAAATTAAGGCTTGCGCAGGCGGCGCGGGCACGGCTATAATTCGCACCCCGCGCTGCTGAACACACGCAGCGCAGGACAGAAAGAAAAGTAGGGGTTGACGGCAGTAACGAAAAGCCCCATAATCTTCCTTCTTCGCGGCTGACAAACAAAACGCTTTGTCAAATGCCGCAGATCTTTAAAAATTAACAGTTGATAAGTGTGGGCGTTTGGTGATGGAGCCCGCGGCGCAAGCCGCGACTCAAATTATTTAAACGCTCAACAAAAGAAATAAACGTGACCTTCGAAAGAAGGAATCGTCAGTTATTTTGAAGAGCGACCACGATAGCAATATCGTAAAACAGAGATTGAACTGAAGAGTTTGATCCTGGCTCAGATTGAACGCTGGCGGCATGCTTTACACATGCAAGTCGAACGGCAGCGCGGGGGCAACCCTGGCGGCGAGTGGCGAACGGGTGAGTAATATATCGGAACGTACCCAAGAGTGGGGGATAACGTAGCGAAAGTTACGCTAATACCGCATACGATCTACGGATGAAAGCAGGGGACCGCAAGGCCTTGTGCTCCTGGAGCGGCCGATATCTGATTAGCTAGTTGGTAGGGTAAAGGCCTACCAAGGCATCGATCAGTAGCTGGTCTGAGAGGACGACCAGCCACACTGGAACTGAGACACGGTCCAGACTCCTACGGGAGGCAGCAGTGGGGAATTTTGGACAATGGGCGCAAGCCTGATCCAGCAATGCCGCGTGAGTGAAGAAGGCCTTCGGGTTGTAAAGCTCTTTTGTCAGGGAAGAAACGGGTGGGGCTAATATCCCCATCTAATGACGGTACCTGAAGAATAAGCACCGGCTAACTACGTGCCAGCAGCCGCGGTAATACGTAGGGTGCAAGCGTTAATCGGAATTACTGGGCGTAAAGCGTGCGCAGGCGGTTTTGTAAGTCTGTCGTGAAATCCCCGGGCTCAACCTGGGAATGGCGATGGAGACTGCAAGGCTAGAATCTGGCAGAGGGGGGTAGAATTCCACGTGTAGCAGTGAAATGCGTAGAGATGTGGAGGAACACCGATGGCGAAGGCAGCCCCCTGGGTCAAGATTGACGCTCATGCACGAAAGCGTGGGGAGCAAACAGGATTAGATACCCTGGTAGTCCACGCCCTAAACGATGTCTACTAGTTGTCGGGTTTTAATTAACTTGGTAACGCAGCTAACGCGTGAAGTAGACCGCCTGGGGAGTACGGTCGCAAGATTAAAACTCAAAGGAATTGACGGGGACCCGCACAAGCGGTGGATGATGTGGATTAATTCGATGCAACGCGAAAAACCTTACCTACCCTTGACATGTACGGAAGCCACGAGAGATCGAGGCGTGCTCGAAAGAGAGCCGTAACACAGGTGCTGCATGGCTGTCGTCAGCTCGTGTCGTGAGATGTTGGGTTAAGTCCCGCAACGAGCGCAACCCTTGTCATTAGTTGCTACGAAAGGGCACTCTAATGAGACTGCCGGTGACAAACCGGAGGAAGGTGGGGATGACGTCAAGTCCTCATGGCCCTTATGGGTAGGGCTTCACACGTCATACAATGGTACATACAGAGCGCCGCCAACCCGCGAGGGGGAGCTAATCGCAGAAAGTGTATCGTAGTCCGGATTGTAGTCTGCAACTCGACTGCATGAAGTTGGAATCGCTAGTAATCGCGGATCAGCATGTCGCGGTGAATACGTTCCCGGGTCTTGTACACACCGCCCGTCACACCATGGGAGCGGGTTTTACCAGAAGTAGGTAGCTTAACCGCAAGGAGGGCGCTTACCACGGTAGGATTCGTGACTGGGGTGAAGTCGTAACAAGGTAGCCGTATCGGAAGGTGCGGCTGGATCACCTCCTTTCTAGAGTATGGCAACACGCCAAGCGCTCACACTTATCAACTGTTGAAGATTAAAGAACAGCATTGGGGCTGTAGCTCAGCTGGTTAGAGCACCGTGTTGATAACGCGGGGGTCGTTGGTTCGAGTCCAACCAGCCCTACCAGTCTCATTGGTAGCACCATGGGGGATTAGCTCAGCTGGGAGAGCACCTGCTTTGCAAGCAGGGGGTCGTCGGTTCGATCCCGTCATCCTCCACCATTACTGTTCAAATGTAAGCGACGCCATCTTGGCGCCACGTTTAGGTTTGAGTAGTACCGTTCTTTAAAAATTTGGAAGAAGTAAAGATTTATTATTTTTCGTTCGATCGCAAGGTCGAACGTTGGGTAGTGATTGCAATATCAACAAACGCAACAACGTAGTACTTCTTGCTTTATAACGGTTCTTTGTTAGTCGCAAGGGATCAATGTTATAGGGACAAGTGAATAAGTGCACATGGTGGATGCCTTGGCGATTACAGGCGATGAAGGACGTAGAAGTCTGCGATAAGTCTCGGGGAGCTGACAATCAAGCTTTGATCCGAGAATTTCCGAATGGGGAAACCCGGCCTTTTAGGTCATTGCATGCTGAATACATAGGCATGCAAAGCGAACGCGGCGAACTGAAACATCTAAGTAGCTGCAGGAAAATAAATCAACCGAGATTCCCAAAGTAGTGGCGAGCGAAATGGGAAGAGCCTGCACGTTTTAGCATGACGCATAGTGGAACGCCCTGGAAATGGCGGCCATAGAGGGTGATAGCCCCTTACACGAAATGCGATGTGTGGAACTAGGCGTGCGACAAGTAGGGCGGGACACGAGAAATCCTGTCTGAATATGGGGGGACCATCCTCCAAGGCTAAATACTCGTAATCGACCGATAGTGAACCAGTACCGTGAGGGAAAGGCGAAAAGAACCCCGGGAGGGGAGTGAAATAGATCCTGAAACCGTGTGCATACAAACAGTAGGAGCGGACTTGTTCCGTGACTGCGTACCTTTTGTATAATGGGTCAGCGACTTACATTCAGTGGCAAGGTTAACCAGATTGGGGAGCCGTAGAGAAATCGAGTCCGAACAGGGCGCTAGTCGCTGGGTGTAGACCCGAAACCAAGTGATCTACCCATGGCCAGGTTGAAGGTGCGGTAACACGCACTGGAGGACCGAACCCACTAATGTTGAAAAATTAGGGGATGAGCTGTGGGTAGGGGTGAAAGGCTAAACAAACTTGGAAATAGCTGGTTCTCTCCGAAAACTATTTAGGTAGTGCCTCAAGTATCACCATCGGGGGTAGAGCACTGTTATGGCTAGGGGGTCATCGCGACTTACCAAACCATTGCAAACTCCGAATACCGATGAGTGCGAGCTTGGGAGACAGACGTCGGGTGCTAACGTCCGGCGTCAAGAGGGAAACAACCCAGACCGCCAGCTAAGGTCCCAAAGATTGGCTAAGTGGAAAACGAAGTGGGAAGGCTAAAACAGTCAGGATGTTGGCTTAGAAGCAGCCATCATTTAAAGAAAGCGTAATAGCTCACTGATCGAGTCGTCCTGCGCGGAAGATGTAACGGGGCTAAGCCAGTCACCGAAGCTGCGGATATGTGCTTGCACATATGGTAGGAGAGCGTTCTGTAAGCCTGCGAAGGTGTCTTGTAAAGGATGCTGGAGGTATCAGAAGTGCGAATGCTGACATGAGTAGCGATAATGGGGGTGAAAAGCCCCCACGCCGTAAGCCCAAGGTTTCCTGTTCAACGTTCATCGGAGCAGGGTGAGTCGGCCCCTAAGGCGAGGCAGAGATGCGTAGCTGATGGGAAGCAGGTTAATATTCCTGCACCGTCGTATGATGCGATGGGGGGACGGATCGCGGAAGGTTGTCTGACTGTTGGAATAGTCAGTTTCTGCTTCATAGAAGGCACTTAGGCAAATCCGGGTGCGTAATTCAAGGGAGCGGGACGAGCGCACTAGTGCGTGAAGCAATCGGAAGTGGTTCCAAGAAAAGCCTCTAAGCTTCAGTCATACGAGACCGTACCGCAAACCGACACAGGTGGGCGAGATGAGTATTCTAAGGCGCTTGAGAGAACTCGGGAGAAGGAACTCGGCAAATTGGTACCGTAACTTCGGGAAAAGGTACGCCCCGGTAGCTTGGTCACTTTACTGTGATAGGGCGAAAGGGTTGCAATAAACTGGTGGCTGCGACTGTTTAATAAAAACACAGCACTCTGCAAACACGAAAGTGGACGTATAGGGTGTGACGCCTGCCCGGTGCTGGAAGATTAAATGATGGGGTGCAAGCTCTTGATTGAAGTCCCAGTAAACGGCGGCCGTAACTATAACGGTCCTAAGGTAGCGAAATTCCTTGTCGGGTAAGTTCCGACCTGCACGAATGGCGTAACGATGGCCACACTGTCTCCTCCCGAGACTCAGCGAAGTTGAAGTGTTTGTGATGATGCAATCTACCCGCGGCTAGACGGAAAGACCCCATGAACCTTTACTGTAGCTTTGCATTGGACTTTGAACCAATCTGTGTAGGATAGGTGGGAGGCTTTGAAGCGGTGACGCCAGTCATCGTGGAGCCAACCTTGAAATACCACCCTGGTTTGTTTGAGGTTCTAACCTTGGTCCGTAATCCGGATCGGGGACAGTGCATGGTAGGCAGTTTGACTGGGGCGGTCTCCTCCTAAAGTGTAACGGAGGAGTTCGAAGGTACGCTAATTACGGTCGGACATCGTGATGATAGTGCAATGGCATAAGCGTGCTTAACTGCGAGACCGACAAGTCGAGCAGGTACGAAAGTAGGACATAGTGATCCGGTGGTTCTGTATGGAAGGGCCATCGCTCAACGGATAAAAGGTACTCTGGGGATAACAGGCTGATTCCTCCCAAGAGTTCATATCGACGGGGGAGTTTGGCACCTCGATGTCGGCTCATCACATCCTGGGGCTGTAGCCGGTCCCAAGGGTATGGCTGTTCGCCATTTAAAGTGGTACGTGAGCTGGGTTTAAAACGTCGTGAGACAGTTTGGTCCCTATCTGCCGTGGGCGTTGGAAATTTGAAGGGGGCTGCTCCTAGTACGAGAGGACCGGAGTGGACGAACCTCTGGTGTACCGGTTGTCACGCCAGTGGCATTGCCGGGTAGCTAAGTTCGGAAGAGATAACCGCTGAAAGCATCTAAGCGGGAAACTTGCCTTGAGATGAGATTTCCCGGAGCTTTAAGCTCCTTGAAGGGTCGTTCGAGACCAGGACGTTGATAGGCTGGGTGTGGAAGTGCAGTAATGCATTAAGCTAACCAGTACTAATTGCCCGTAAGGCTTGTCCCTATAACATTGATGGTTGTAGGCGAGAAGTGCGCATGTTGTGAGTAGTTGATACGCAATCGCTACAATAATAAATCTGCCTTGTCGTTCCCGTGCAAACGGGAACCCATGCTGAGTATGGATTCCCGCATCCGCGGGAATGACAGGGGACTTCTTCCGAATTTTAAAGCGCAGTTGCCCAACCGGGAACTGTTGCTTGTACAAGTCAAAGCTTGATGACCATAGCAAATCGGTCCCACCCCTTCCCATCCCGAACAGGACCGTGAAACGATTTTGCGCCGATGATAGTGCTGCAACCAGTGTGAAAGTAGGTTATCGTCAAGCTAGTTACAAGAGAAACCCCCTCCGGTGATCCGGTGGGGGTTTTTTGCGTTTGCAGTTATTTCGCGATCAGCACCAGCGTGCCGCGTCCGCACACGCCGTAAGACGTGTTTTCACCGCCGACCACGTCTTCGCTGCCCGGCGTGCGCACCTGGCCGGCGCCTTCGGCCCAACCGCAGGTATCCGTCACGCGATACCAGATCTTGCCCGCGCCCGGCCATGGCAGCACGAAGTTGACCTGTGCACTCCACGCGTTGTACGCCACATAGATGGCCGAGGCCGTGTCGCCGAGCTCGCTGCCGTCGATGCGCCAGCCGATGGCGTGGTTGGCCGCGTCGTTGAAGTAGCTCGCGTCCGCCACTTGCCCGTTGGGCTTGAACCAGCGCAATTGCTCCATCACGTTGCCGTTGTTGTCGACACTGGAGTAGAAGTTGGCGGGGCGCAGGGCCGGATGGGCTTTGCGGAAGGCGATCATGCCTTTGCTGAAGTTCTGGAAATTGCTCTGGTCCGCGGTCCAGCTCCAGCCCTGCCAGTTCGCGCTCGAGTCCAGGTTGTATGGGTTGTTGTTGCAGTTGATGCTGCGCAGCGCCTCGTCGCCGCCCACCATCATCGGCACGCCGCCCGACACCATCATCAGCGCCAGGCCGTTGCGCGCCGCTTTGCGTTGGTCGGCCGCGATGCCGCCCTGGTCCCAGCTGTTGTTATTGTCCTCGCCGCCGTCGCTGACGCCGTATGGCCAGGCCTGCGTGTTGTTCTTGCTGTTGCAGCTGTAGAGGTCTTTCAGCGTAAAGCCGTCGTGCGCGGTGATGAAGTTGACCGAGTTCCACGGTTTGCGGCCGTCGTCTGCGTACAGGTCGCTGGAGCCGGCGAAACGGGTGGCCATGGCGCCGGTGGTGACGGTGACCGAGCCGAGTTTGTTCTGGCTTTCGCGCACCAGGTCGCGGTACAGGCCGTTCCACTCGGACCAGCCGGCCGGGAAGCCGCCCACCTGGTAGGAGTTGCCGCCGATGGCCCAGGGTTCGGCAATCAGGTCGACCCCGCTGCCGCCGGCGGCCGGGCGCGGCGGCAGTTCGGCCACGATGCGGTTCAGGGCGTTCGCGCTGTCGGTCTTCAGGAAGTTGTAGCAGCCGTGTTCGCAGGTATTGCCCAGCACCGAAGCCAGGTCGAAACGGTAGCCGTCCACGCCCAGGGTGTCGCGCCAGTAGGCCAGCGAGTCGATGATCAGGTCTTGCGCGACCGGGTTGCGGGTGTTGTAGTTGCCGCCCACGCCGGTGTTGTCCCAGGACGATTGCATGTCGCTGGTCAGCGAGTAATAGGTGGGGTTGTCCAGGCCGCGCATGCTCTGCAGGTTGTAGGTGGTCGGATCGCCGGAGGACCAGGCGCCGCCTTCGCCTGTGTGGTTGTAGACCACGTCGATCAGCACTTTGATGCCTTGGTCGTGGAAGGCTTTCACCATTTCCTTGAATTCCCGGGTGGGGCCGCCCGGCGTTTTGTCGGCGGCGTAGCGGCGGTCCGGCGCGAAGTAGTTCAGCGTCATATAGCCCCAGTAGTTGTCCCCGGTCGTGCTGGCGGCGTCGACGTCGTTGGTGTCGTTCTGGGTTTCCTGCACCGGCAGGAATTCGACGGCGGTGACGCCCAGACCGGCCAGGTAGGCTGCCTTCAGGCCAGCCCCTTTATAGGTGCCGCGATAGGTTGCGGCGATGCTGGTGTCGTTGCTGGTCAGGCCGCGCACATGGGCTTCATAGACGATGTCGTCCTTTAATGCCCGGGTCGGCTTGGTGCCGGTCGATTGGGTGTCGCCCGCCAGCACCATACCCTTGGGCGCGGCCGCGCCGTTGTCGATGTTGCGGTACAGGGCGCCGCTCGCGTAAATGGTGCCGTCGGTCATGGCAGGTGTGGTCGGGTCGTGGCTCAGTTCGCGTGCGTACGGGTCGCTCAGCAGCTTGTTCGGGTTGAAGCGGTTGCCGGCCGTGTCCACGTCACTGATGAAGCCGCTCGCCGAACCCTTGGTCCAGGCCGCGTTGTACGGCCAGTTCGGGCCCCAGGCGCGGTAACCGTAGTACACGGTGCCGCTGATGCCGTAGCCGGCCAGCGCTGCCGCCGTCACGTTTGCGCTCCAGATGTTGCCGGTGCCCTTGGTCAGTACCAGGCGTGCTTTTTCCTGGGTGCCGCTGGCAGTGCTGTAGAGAAATAGTTCGATGCGGGTGGCGCGGCTGGAATACAGGCGGAAGTTGACGCTGGTCTTGCCCGCGTCATAGGCCGCGCCCAACTGGCTGGCGTTGATGGCGGCGTGGGCGGTGGCCGGCAGGGCGGCGGTGATGGCGGTAGCCAGGGAGGAAAGGGCGAGCGCTGCCATGGCGGCACTTGTGGTGCGGCGTATTTTCATAAGGTCTCCGGTTGTTTTTGTATGTACTTAAACTACGGTGCGGCTGTGAAAATCTACGCTGCTATCCTTGCTTCGTCAACGACTGTGCAAAAGTCTGTTGTAGTTTCATTACACACGGGGTGGAAGTTAGAATACGCGCATGCGCCTCCTCATCATTGAAGACAATCCCGACATTGTCGCCAACCTGTACGAATTCTTCGAACCGAAGGGCTATGTGCTGGATTCGGCCTCGAATGGTTATACCGGCCTGGGCCTGGCCGCCCAGCACCAGTACGACGCCGTGGTGCTGGACCTCATGCTGCCCGGCCTGAACGGGCTGGAGCTGTGCCAGAAGCTGCGTAATGTACTGAACCTGGCCACCCCGGTGCTGATGCTGACGGCACGCGATACGCTGGCCGACAAGGTCAGCGGCTTTGATGCCGGCGCCGACGACTACTTGGTGAAACCGTTCTCGCTGGTGGAACTGGACATCCGGCTCAAGGCGCTGGTGCGGCGCGCGCGCGGCAGCAGCACCGCGTCGACCGTGTTGCGCGTGGGCGAACTCAGTTTCGACACCAGCACCTACACCGCCACCCGCGCGGGCAAACCGGTTGTGCTGACCAAGACCGGCTATGTGCTGCTGCGCTGCCTGATGCGGGAAGCGCCGCGCCTGGTCCCGCGCGACATGCTGGAGCAGGAAGTGTGGGGCGACGACCGGCCTGACAGCGACGCGCTGCGCACCCATCTGCACGCGCTGCGGCAGGCCCTGGACAAACCCTTTCCCTTCGCCATGCTGCGCACCGTGCCCGGCATCGGCTACAAACTGCTGAGCCACGATGACGCCCATTGACTCGCTGAGGCGGCGCATCGTCACCGCCTACACCTGGTACGCCTTCGGCTTCGTGCTGTTTTTCGCGGTGATCGCCGCCTTTGCCGTCGAGGGCATCGAGGAGCATCTGGTCGACAACCGCATGCGCGAGGTGGCGGCCTGGGCGGCGCCGCGCCAGGCTGCCAACCTGCCGGTCGAAATGCCGGCCGGCCTGAGCTTTCACCGCAATCAGGACATCCCGCTGTCGCTGCGCAACCTGCCGCCAGGTGTGCAGGAGAAAACCGTCGACGGTATCGGCCTGCACGTGCTGGCCGGGCACGACGACTTCGGCGACTATGTTGCGGTCGACCATGAAAGCGACTACGAGAAAGTGGAGCTGGCGGTGTACTCGATGTTCGCGGTCGCCTTCGTCGGTTTCCTGCTGTTCTCCTATGTGCTGGCCAGCTATATGGCACGGCGGCTGGTGACCCCCATCACTGAGCTGGCCGCCGCCGTCAATGCCGACCAGCCATCCCTGCCGCTGCAGGAGCGCAGGGACGAGTTGGGCGTGCTGGCGCGCGCCTTTGCCGCCCACACCGCGCAGCTGCGCGAAGTGCTGGAGCGTGAGCGTTTCTTCACCGGCGACGTCAGCCACGAGCTGCGCAGCCCGCTCACCGTCGTCATGGGTGCGGCCGAGGTGCTGATGGCGCAGGGCGAAGCCAGTCCCGGCTATCCGGCGGCGGCGCGCATCTACCGCGCGGCGCAGGAAGCGGCCGACTGCGTGACGGTGCTGCTGCTGCTGGCGCGGGCGCCCCAATTGAGCGATTTGCCCGAAGTCGACATCGGTCAGCTGTGCCTGGCCGAAACCGAACGCTACCAGCACATGGTGGCGGGCAAGCCGGTGCGACTGTCCTTCGACGGCGGCCTGAGCTTCGCCGTGCGTGCACCGCGCGAACTGTGCCTGGCCGCGATCGGCAACCTGGTACGCAACGCGTGCCAGTATACCGGCAGCGGCGAAGTCACCGTGCGGCTGGCGGGGCGCACCGTGCTGGTCGAGGACAGCGGGCCCGGCTTGCCGCCCGCCGTGCGCGCCGCGCTGGAAGGGCAGGGCGGGGCGTCCGCCGCAAACGGCTTGCCTGGCGCCGGCGGTTCCGCCGGAACCGGCCTCGGCCTGGCGCTGGTGCGGCGCATCTGCGGCTATCTGGGCGCCAGCCTGGCGCTGCGCGAGCGCCCCGGTGGCGGCAGCATTTTTGTCATCGGCTTCCCTTCGATTTAACGCTTTCTTCACGCCGGGTTGACGCCGGCTTGGCGACTGGTAGTCTATAGTGGCGTATGTCAGCTATGCAACATAATTGGATTTTCAGTGACCGTCAAATTTGCCCCGCGCCTTAGCGCCCCCCTCTTCACGCTGGCAGCCTCGGCCTTCTTGGTCCTGGCCTACAACTACAGTTTCTGGCAGCGCTTCCTGTTTGCGACCGGCGGTTTCAGCCTGGGCAACTTGCCGCTGCTGGGCGCCACTTTTGTGTTGCTGGTGCTGGTTTTTAACGCCTGCCTGAGCCTGGTGAACTACCGGCACCTGATCAAGCCGGTCGTCATTGTGCTGCTGGTGGCCACGTCGGCCGCAGCCTACTTCATGAATCAGTACGGCACGCAGATCGACAAGGCGATGATACAGAACGTGGTGGAAACGGATGCGCGCGAAGCCGGTGAACTGCTGAGCTTGAAATTGGTGCTGACCGTCGCGCTGCTGGGCGTGCTGCCGGCGCTGCTGGTGGCGCGCACCACGCTGACGTTCGCGCCGCGCCGCCGCCACCTGCTGACCAATGCCGGCGTGGTGGTCGGCTCGCTGCTGCTGGCCGCCGCCATCCTGCTGTTGTTTTTCAAGAGCTACGCGCCGGCGCTGCGCGAGCACCGCGAACTGCGTTTCCTGCTCACGCCGACCAACTACATCCAGGCCACCAACAGCTACCTGAAACAGAAGTGGACCAAGCCCCAAGTGGTGGCGCCGCTGGGACGCGACGCCCTCAAGGGCGTGACCTGGGCCGGCCACCCGCAGCGCACGGTCACCTTGCTGGTGGTGGGCGAGACCGCCCGCGCCATGAACTTTTCGCTCAACAAATACGAGCGCAACACCAATCCCCGCCTGGCGCAGCAAGCCGGGCTGATCAATTTCAGCAACGTGTCTTCCTGCGGCACCGCCACCGCCGTTTCGGTGCCCTGCGTGTTCTCCGCGCTGGGCCGCGAGAACTACTCGGACGGCAAGGCGCAGGGGCAGGAGGGCTTGCTCGACGTGCTCAAGCACGCCGGCTTCGACGTGCTGTGGCGCGACAATAATTCCGGCTGCAAGGGCGTGTGCGCCCGTGTTGAATACGAAGACTGGTCGGAGCCGGTGGCCAACGACCCGCTGTGCAACAGCGAGGAATGCTATGACGAGAAGTTGCTTGAGCGGCTGCCCGAACTGATCCGCGCGGCCAAAAACGACCTGGTGATCGTGCTGCACCAGAAAGGCAGCCACGGCCCGGCCTACTGGAAGCGCTACCCCAAGCAATTCCGGCAGTTCGGCCCCGTGTGCGAGACCAACGAGCTGGAAAAATGCTCGCAAGCGGCCATCACGGCGGCCTACGACAACACCATCCTGTACACCGATTACTTCCTCGACAAGGTGATCAAGCTGCTGCGGCAGAGCAGCGACGAGGACGGCGTCGATACCGCCATGCTGTATTTCTCCGACCATGGCGAATCGCTGGGCGAGAAGAATATGTATCTGCACGGAGCGCCCTACATCATCTCGCCGCCCGAGCAGCGCCGGGTGCCCTTCATGCTGTGGTTCTCGGACCGCTACGCCGAGCGCTTCAAGATCGACCGCCGCTGCGTGGCCGCGAGCGCCAGCCAGCCGTTCTCGCACGACAATGTATTCCATTCGGTGCTGGGCATGCTGGACGTGAGCACGGCGGTCTACAACCCCAAGCTGGACATTTTCAACGCCTGCACCCATGGATGAGGAACTCCTGGGCCGGCCGGCGCTGCGGCGCGCGGCCTGGATGCTGGCGCTCTCGGCCGCGATCATCGTGCTGCTGGGCATGGGCACGGTGGATCTGCTGCTGGCCGACTGGATGTTCGATTTCCACATCCACGAATTCCCCTGGCAGCACGCCTGGCTGACCGAGCACTTCAGCCACGGCACGCTGAAGACCGTGCTGACCCTGCTGGCCACGCTGCCGGTGGCGGCCTGCGCCTGGGATAGCTTGCCGGACCGGCTGCGGCACGGCCGCGCACTGCCGGCCTGGTGGCGTTTGCGGCTGCGCCTGCTGTCGCTGTGCGTGCTGCTGGTGCCTGCGATCACTTCGCTGCTCAAGCGCGCCAGCGTGTCGCACTGCCCGTGGGAGCTGGAGCGCTACGGCGGCTACCAGCCTTACTACCGTCTGCTCGAGCACGTGCCGGGCTGGGTCGAGGCCGGGCACTGCCTGCCGGGCGGCCACGCCTCCAGCGCCCTGTGGCTGGTGGGGCTGGCCGTGTTCTGGCTGCCGCACGACCCGCGCAAGGCGGCCGACGTGGGGCTGGCGGCGCTGGCCTTCGGCGCTGTCGTGGGCTGGATGCAACAGATGCGCGGTGCCCATTTCCTGACGCACACGCTGTGGACCATGTGGATAGCGTGCGCCGTGCTGACCGCGCTGCTGGCCGCGCATACCCGCTTCCGGGCCGCCCGCCGCAGCCCCGCCATGACGGCCGCATAAGTACGTGCAAGGCGGGGAGTTGGGTTGTATTATTCATCATTGCATCTTTTTTACGGGATGCGCTGGTGTTTGTACTCTCAACTAAAAGGTGTTTTCATGTCAGCTGAAGCAAAAAAATATCGCCTGGTGACCCGTAGCGACTTTGACGGCCTGGTGTGCGCGGTACTCCTGAAGCACCTGGACATGATCGACGATATCCTGTTTGTCCACCCGAAGGACATGCAAGACGGCAAGATTGCAATCAGTGATAAGGACATCACGACCAATCTGCCCTTCGTGGCCGGCGTGCATCTGGCGTTCGACCACCACTTGTCCGAAACCATCCGCAACACGGGCGAGCGCAAGAACCATATCATCCATCCGGAGGCGCCGTCGGCCGCGCGCGTGGTGTACGACTATTACGGCGGCCTGAAGGCCTTCCCGGCCTCGTGGGACGACATGATGGCGGCGGTGGACAAGGGCGATTCGGCCCAGTTCAACCGCGAAGAAGTGCTCAATCCGCAGGGCTGGGACTTGCTCAACTTCCTGATGGACGCGCGCACCGGCCTGGGCCGCTTCCGCGAGTTCCGCATCTCGAACTACAACCTGATGATGGACCTGATCGACTACTGCAAGAACCATGACATTAACCAGATCATGGAGCTGCCGGACGTCAGGGAGCGCAAGGAACTGTATTTCGAGCACAGCGAGAAGTGCAAGGAGCAGATCAAGCGCTGCGCGACCATCCACCAGAACCTGGTGGTGCTGGACTTGCGCAACGAAGAAACCATCTTCGCCGGCAACCGCTTCATCATCTACGCGATGTTCCCGGAAACGAATATCTCCATCCACGTGCTGTGGGGCTTGAAGAACCAGAACACCGTGTTCGCCACCGGCAAGTCGATCCTGAACCGGACGTCGAAGACCAATATCGGCGCGCTGATGCTGGAATACGGCGGCGGCGGGCATGAGAACGCCGGTACCTGCCAGGTGGACAATGAACGGGCCGACGATGTGCTGGGCGCGCTGATCGCCCGCATCACGCACGAAGGCTAAGAAAGGCGCCGACGGGCGCCTTGTCCGATAATGGGGCCAGGGTTAATTAAATTAATTAACCCTGGCCCTTTTTTTCTATTCTTTTTCCGGCAGGGCGACCTGGTTGTCGGTGCTGAACTGGTAGTCCTTGAACACGTGCTCGGCGGTGAGCAGCTGGTACTCGCCGTTTTCCTTCACATGCGTGGTGTCCTTCAGGCGGTAGGTGTAGTGGCCGCAGGTCCAGCAGTTGAAATTGCGCATGTGGGTGCACAAGCAGGTCTTGTCCATCACCGAAATGCCCTTGTCGCTGCCGCCGTTGGCGACCACTTCGCGGTTGTAGGCGTTGATGTAGGAGCAGTTGCCGGTGGCGTCGAGCAGGTAGCCGTAGGATTCGCAGCCGGGACGGATGCCGGCGCCGATGGCCGGCGTGTTCTTCAGCATGCGCATCGGATAGCCGGTCGGCGAGACGCCGTTGACGATGATGTCCTCTTCGCCGGCCTTGTAGTATTCCTGCTTGACCTTGTCCGGCAGGCCGCATTCCTTGGTCACCGTGAAGCGCGTGGCCACTTGCACGCCAGCCGCGCCGGCTTCCAGGAAGGACACCGCGTCGCTGCCGGTGAACACGCCGCCGGCGGCAATCACCGGGACGTCCAGGTTTTCGTTCTTCAGGTAGGCCAGCACCTCGGCGACGATGGTGTGCAGGTCGTAGTCTTTCCAGTCTTCCATGCCGAAGCCGAGGTGGCCGCCGGCCAGCGGACCTTCGACGATGACGTAGTCCGGTGCGCGGTTCAGCTTGGCGTTCTTGCGCAGGAAAATCTGCAGCGCGCGCACCGACGAGACGATGATGCCCAGCTTGGCTTCACGGAAGCGCGGGTGGTCAGCCATCAGCGCGAAGGAGCCGAAGTGCAGGCCGGCCGACAGCGTGATGCCGTCGATGCCCGCGTCCAGTGCCGCGTTCAGCCGGGTGCGCAGGGTTTCCTTCGGACCGTTCATGGTCAGCTTTTCCATGCAGTTCACGAAGATCAGGCCGGGGCCTTTTTTCGCGGCCATGGTGCTGCCGATGTGGCGGCGCTGGGCGTCGGCCAGGCGCTCGAGGTCGAACTGCACCACGGCCTTGTCCATGTTGAAGATGTTGTACTTGTAGAGCTTGGTCTTGTCCTTGACGAAGGTCGTGTCGAACTTGCGGTCCGACACGTCTTCCACCATCGCGTCCGAAATGTGGCCGATGCCGCCCAGCCGGGCCGCCTCCAGCGCCAGCTCGGAGGTGGAAATGTCCACTCCCATGCCGCCTATCATGATGGGCACATATTCCTTGTCGCCAAAACGCAGGCGGAAGTCGTCTACTCGTTTCATTGCTGTCCTTACGTGGCGCCGCCGGGCCGGCCGGCCCGTGGCTGGGTGCGCGGGGCGCACCGGGTCGGTATCGAGATTAATCGCGGAAGTTGTTGAATTCCAGCGGGGTGTCCTGGACTTCCTTGCGCAGCATGGCCATGGCGGCCTGCAGGTCGTCGCGCTTGGCGCCGGTCACGCGCACGGACTCGCCCTGGATGCTCGCTTGCACCTTCATCTTGCTGTCCTTGATGATGCGGGTGATCTTCTTGGCCGCCTCGGTTTCCAGGCCGTTCTTGATCTTGATGACCTGCTTGACCTTGTCGCCGCCGATCTTCTCGATCTTGCCCTCGTCCAGGAAGCGCACGTCCACGCTGCGCTTGCCCAGTTTGTTGATCAGCACGTCTTTAACCTGGGTCAGCTGGAAGTCCGAATCCGCGTAGGCGGTCAGTTCGGCTTCCTTCTGTTCGACATTGGCGCTGCTGCCCTTGAAGTCGAAACGGGTGGTGATTTCCTTTTTGGCCTGATCGACGGCATTGCGCACTTCGATCATATCGGCTTCGGAGACTACATCAAACGACGGCATGTTGCTTTCCTTTAGTTAGTACAAGGGCGCCTATGGTGCAGCGCCGCGTAAAAAGATGTGCCATTTTAACGGACAACGGCCCGAACGCTCGGTCGTTTTTGCCGCGATTTTCCTACTTTCCTACTATAATCGACCAAAATCCTAGCCCAGCCATGCACTCGAACCTGCCCCTGCGTCATCATTTCTCCCTGCGCTCACTCAACACTTTCGGTATCGATGCGTGCGCAGGCACTTATTTGCGCGTGGAATCGACTGCCCAGTTGCGGGCCGCGCTGGCCGATCCGGCGCTGGCCGCGCTGCCGCGCCTGGTACTTGGCGGCGGCAGCAACCTGCTGCTGACCGGCGACTTCCCCGGCCTGGTGCTGCACATCGCGCTGCAGGGCAGGGAGGTGCTGGACGGTGACGCACTGCACCACCACGTGCGTGCGGCGGCCGGCGAGAACTGGCACCAGTTCGTGCAGTGGAGCCTGGCGCAGGGTGTGCCGGGGCTGGAAAACCTGTCGCTGATCCCGGGCACGGTGGGCGCCGCGCCTATCCAAAACATAGGCGCTTATGGCGCCGAAACCAAGGACTTTTTCCACAGTCTGACGGCCTACGACCCGGCCAGCGGCGAGCTGGTCGTGATGGACGCCGCCGCCTGCCGCTTCGCCTACCGCGACAGCGTGTTCAAGCAGGAGGCTGGACGCGGGCTGATCATCATGGACGTGACGTTCGCGCTGCCGCGCGCATGGCGGCCCAATCTGCGCTACGCCGAGTTGGCGCAGGCCGTGGCCGAGCAGGGGATGGCGCAAGCCAGTGCGCAGCAGGTGGCCGACACGGTGATCGCCGTGCGGCGCCGCAAGCTGCCGGACCCGGCCGAGATCGGCAACGCCGGCAGCTTCTTCAAGAATCCGGTGGTGAGCGGCGGGCAGTGCGCGCAGCTGCTGGCGCGCTTCCCGGCGCTGGTGCACCACAAGCAGGCCGACGGCAGTGAAAAGCTGGCGGCCGGCTGGCTGATCGACCAGTGCGGCTGGAAAGGCCGCAGCCTGGGCGCGGCCGGCGTGTACGAAAAGCAGGCGCTGGTGCTGGTGAACCGGGGCGGCGCCACCGGCGCCGACGTGCAGCGCCTGGCGCAGGCGATCCAGGACGACGTCGAGGCGCGTTTCGGCGTGTGGCTGGAGCCGGAGCCGGTGTTCGTGTAGCGGTGTCATTCCGCATCGGCGGGCCGCCGATGCGGAATGATGAAACTCAAGCGCTGCAGACCCGGTTGCGGCCGGATTTCTTGGCTTCGTACAGCGCGCGGTCGGCGCTTTCGATCAGCGCCTCGGCGCTGGAGTGCGGCGAGGGCACCACGCTGGCCACGCCGACCGACATCGTCACCACGCCGTAGGGCGCCGCCTGCGGATTTTCTATCCCCAGCTTTTCCAAGTGCAGCACGCATGCTTCGGCCACCTTGCGCGCCCCTTCCAGCGAGGTGTCCGGCAGCACGATGGCGAACTCCTCGCCGCCGTAGCGCGCCGCCAGGTCGGCCGGGCGCTTCAGGTGCTCGGTCAGCACGGCGGCGGTCTTCTTCAGGCACAAGTCGCCCGTGAGGTGGCCGAAGCTGTCGTTGTAGGCCTTGAAGAAGTCGACGTCGCACAGCAGCAGCGACAGCGGCTGCCGTTCGCGCTGGCCGCGCTGCCATTCGACCCGCATGGCGTCGTCGAAGCGGCGCCGGTTGGCGATGCCGGTCAGGCCGTCCAGCGCGGCCAGTTTTTGCAGTTCGATGTTGGCGTCGGCCAGGTTCTTCTGGCTCTCGCGCAGGAAGCGGAACGCCTGGTCGCGCTGCAAGCGGCTGATGTGGGCGGCCGAGTGGTAGCGCACGCGCGCCAACAGTTCGAGCTTGTCCGGCAGCTTGACGATGTAGTCGTTGGCGCCGACGGCGAAACTGTGCGCCTTGAGCTTGGGGTCTTCCTTGGCCGACAGCACGATCACCGGCACGTTGCGCAGCAGCTCGTCCTCGCGGTAGGCCTGGATCAGCCCGAAGCCGTCGATGCCGGGCATCACCAGGTCCTGCAGGATGACGGTCGGCTGCATTTGCAGCGCGGTCTGCTGCGCCAGCGTGGCGTCGGTCACGTAGTGGAACTCGATGTCGGGCTGGTCGCTCAGCATGCGGCGCACCGCTTCGACGATGATCAACTGGTCGTCGACCAGCAGGACCCGCACCTTGAAGGCGGTGAGGGCCGGTTCCAGCGCGCTGGGAACGGTGAAGCTGTCTGACATTGCACTCTCTATGTTCTAGCCCCGGCCGCCGGTTGTGCTGCGCAGCATGGGGCCTATCTTATCCAGCGGCAGTATCATCTGCGCCGCGTCCAGCTCGGCCGCCGCGCGCGGCATGCCGTACACCGCGCTGCTGGCCTGGTCCTGCGCGATGGTGGTGTGGCCGGCGCGGCGCATGGCCAGCAGCCCTTCGGCGCCGTCGCGGCCCATGCCGGTCAACAGCAGGCCGACCGCATCGCCGCGCCAGTGCTGCGCCACGCAATGGAAAAATACGTCGACCGAGGGACGGTAGGCATAGTCCTTCGGTGCCGCATCGTAACCCAGGCGGTAGTCTTTATCCAGTACCAGATGGTCGTTGCTCTTGGCGACCAGCACCGTGCCGGCCAGCAGTTCGTCGCCGTGCTCGATGGCGCGCACCGGCATCTGCAGCTGTTCGCCCAGCCATTTGGCGAAGTGGTCGGCGAAATGCTCGTCGATGTGCTGCACCACCACGATGGCGCAGCCGGGCGGCGGCAGCCAGCCGGCCAGGATCTTGGACACGGCCAGCGGCCCCCCGGTGGAGGCGCCGATCGCCACCAGTTTGGTGACCACCGCGTCCCGGCGCTCCTGCGCGGCCAGGCTGGTGCGCGGCTGCATGGCCTGGCTGCCGCCGCTGTGGCGTATCAGCTTGTCCATGGTCTTGATCTTGGCCAGCAGCTCGGCAGCGCCGCCGGCCTTCCCCTGCAGCATGGGCGTGGCGGTGACGTCGAGCGCGCCGGCCCCCAGCGCGCGGAACACCTGGTTCACATTGTCCTGCGGCCGCCCGGTCACCACCAGGATGGCGCACGGGCTTTGCTCCATGATCTGGCGCGTCGCCTCCACGCCGTCCAGCTCCGGCATGTTCAGGTCCATCAGCACCAGGTCGGGCCGGTGCTCGGCGCACATGCGCACCGCCTCCACGCCGGTGCGGGCGATCCACAGCACCTGGTGCTCCGCTGTGCTGGCCACTACCCGGCGCAGCGCTTCCGCAGCCATGGCGACATCGTTGGCGATGGCGATTTTCATTGGTGGGCGTCTCCTATCAGGTCCGACACCGCGTCGAGCAGGGTCTCGTCGTGGAAGCTGCCCTTGGTCAGGTAGTAGTCGGCGCCGGCGGCCATGCCGCGCGCGCGGTCTTCCGGCCGGTCCTTGTACGACACGATCATCACGGGCAGTTTGTGCAAGTGCAGGTCTTTCTTGATCAGGGTGACGAGCTCGATGCCGTCCATGCGCGGCATGTCGACGTCGGTGATGACCAGGTCGTAGTCGCCGCTGCGCACCACGTTCCAGCCGTCGATGCCGTCGATCGCGATGTCGACTTCGAAGCCGCGGCCCACCAGCAGCTTGCGCTCCATTTCGCGCACGGTGAGCGAATCGTCCACCACCAGGATACGCTTCATCTTACGCTTTTCGCCGCGCGTGCCGCGTGCCAGCTGGTGCAGGCCGCCTTCGTGCAGCAGTTTGTCGACCGACAGCAGCAGATCCGGCACGTCCAGGATCAGCACCGGCTCGCCGTCATCGAGCAGGGCGGCGGCGGAGATGTCGCGCATCTTGCCGAAGATGGGATCGATGGCCTGCACTGCCAGGCTTTGCTCGCCGCGTATGGCGTCCACCACCATGGCGTAGCGCCGCGCGCCGCTGCCGATCAGCACCACCGGCAGTTCGGCATCGGTGGCGCTGCTGTCGCCCAGTTCCAGCACCTGGGCCGCCGAGACCAGGCCCAGGTGCTCGCCGGCGTGATCGAAGAACTGCTTGTTCTCCAAGGTGTGGATGTCGCTTTGCGGTACCTTCATCACGCGTTCGACCTTGACGATGGGGATGGCGTAGGCCTCGCCCCTGATGTCGACCACCAGCGCGCGCACGATCGATTGCGTCAGCGGCAGCGTGATGTAGCTGTGGAAGCCCGTGCCCAGTTCGGAGTCCAGCCTGACCGTGCCGTTTTGCTGGCGGATGGTGTCGTGCACGATGTCCAGGCCGACCCCGCGCCCGGAGATTTCAGTGGTGCTTTCCTTCAGGCTGAAGGCGGGCAGGAACAGGAATTCGAGCAGCTCGCCATGCGACATGGCGGCGGCCATGGTGGCGCTGGCCATTTTGCGCTCGACCACGGCGGCGCGGATGCGCTCCACGTCGACGCCGCGGCCGTCGTCGCCGATCTCGATACTGAGCATGCCGGCGCGGTGGCGTGCTTCAAGCACGATGGAGCCGGTGGCCGGCTTGCCCAGCGCCAGGCGCTCGGCCGCCGTTTCCATGCCGTGGTCGATGGCGTTGCGCAGCATGTGGTTGAGCGGGCTTTCTATCTTGGCCAGGATGTCGCGGTCGACCAGGGTGTCCCCGCCCTCGATGCGCAGGTGGACGTCCTTGCCCAAGCTGCGCGCCAGGTCGCGCACCATGCGCGGGAAATGCTGCACGCCGTCGCGGAAGGGGCGCATGCGCAGCGCCAGCACTTCGTCCACCATGTTCTGCGAGACGGTGAGCAGGCGCCGCTCCCAGTTTTCGAAGTCGGCGATCTGCTCCAGCACGGACTGCTTGAGCGGCTGCGTCTTCTGCAGCGCCAGCAGCGATTTTTCCTTCAGGCCGGCATTGGTGCTGCTGGAGACGGCTTCATGCAGCTGCTCGATCACCGTGAAGAGGCTGGCCTGGTTGCGCTTGAAGCGCTGCATGGCTTGCAGGAAGGGGGGCATCTGGTGCGCGTTGATGCGCGACTCGCTGGCCAGGGACAGCAGGCGGTCGAAGTTCTGCGCGGTCTTCATCGGACCGATGCCGCGCGCGCCGGGGGCGGCGGCGGGCTCGTCGCCGTCGGCGGGCAGCCCCGGGGCCGGGCCGGGCTGTCCTTCGGCCGCGACCGAACCGGCCTCCATATCGGCCAGCAAGGCGGCGATGTCCGGCGGCGTCGGAATGGCTGGCGCGGCGGCGCGTGCGGGTGAGGCGGATGGGGAGGACGAGGAGGACGAGGAGGACGAGGAGGACGGCGCTGATGGCGGCGGCGCGGCGGGCGCTGGCGGGAGCGCGTAGCTTTGCGCAGGCTCGGGCAGGAAGGCGATGCTGGAAATGCTGTCCATGGTGCGCTGGACCTGCGCGCCGTTTGCGCCCAGCCAGGCAGCCACGCCCTTGTCGTCCAGGCGCGACACCTGCAGTATCAGGTCGACGCCGGCCAGCAGCACGTCGACCCGGTTCGGCGTCAGTTTCAGCCTGCCGTGCTGGGCGGCGATGAACGCGTCCTCCATGCCGTGCGCCAGCTGCACCACCACGTCCAGCCCGACGATGGATGCCGCGCCCTTGATTGAATGGGCCGCGCGCATCATGGCCTCGACCGCGCCGGCGTCGCCGCCGTGGCGCTCCATGGCCAGCAGGCCGTCGGTCAGGATCACAGTCTGCGCGTCGGCCTCCATGCGGAACAGTTCCTGCATGGAGAATTGGCTCAAGTCGCCGTCTTTGTCCTGGCTCATCGCAGTGTCCTCGCAAGTTGGTAGCCGAGCAGGCCGGAGTCGAGGCAGCCGATCTGCATGTCTTCATGGCTGATCACGCCGGCCAGGTAGCGCGACAGGCCTTTGTTGATGGTGGCGGCGGGCGCCTGTACCTCGGCGGCGGCATAGCGCAGGATGCCGTGCAGGTCGGCCACCGGCAGCGCGTAGGGCTGGCCTTCCCATTGCACCAGCAGCAGGCGCGCGAAGGTATGGCGGCCGCTGCGCGCTGCGCCTTCGCTCTCGTCGATGTCGAGCAGGGCGGCCAGCGTGATGCAGGGATACAGCTTGCCGCCGACATTGACCACGCCCGCCAGGCCGCGCGCATTGCGGTGCGGCAGGCGGTGCGGTGTGGCTTGCGGCGCCACCGACAGGAACACGGCAGTGGGCAGCGACAGCCATTCCTGGCCGATGCGAAATACCATGCAGGAACTGTCGAGCTGTGCGCCGGTGCCGGCCGGCTGGCGGAAATGCTCGGCCCAGTCGCGCTTGTAGGCGAGATCCACCGGGCGCTGCAGGTTGCGCTGCGCGGCGCCGGCGTAGACGTCGCAGTTGCGGCAGTGGACGAACTGCTGCAGCTTGCCGCAGCTGTGGTCGCCGGCCACGCCGATGCGGTTCCAGCAGTCGTTGATGTCCTGGATGGACTGTTCGGCGATGGTCATCATGGTTCAGCTCTCGGGTTGCCGGCGCCGGTTTGCTGGCGCTGGTAGATGCGCGCGGCCCGCGCCTTGAGCGTGGCCGCGCCGCCGCTGTCGCCGGCATGCTCGGCCAGCAGGGCGAGGTGGCACAGTGCTTCATAGTGGTCGGGTTGCAGGTAGACGCAGCGGCGCCATTGCTGTTCGGCCTGTTCGGCCTGGCCGGCATGCTCGCTTAGCATGCCGAGGATGAAATAGGCGTCGGCGCTGTCGGGGGCTGCCGCCAGCACGGCCTGGCAGGCCGCTGCCGCTTCCTTGTATTTGCCGAGGTCGGCCAGCTTGCGCGCCTGCGCCAGCAGGTCTGCGGCCGATGGCGGAGCCTTGGCGCCGCCAGCCGCCGTGCCGCGCCCGGCTGGCAGCGTTGCCCCGCCTGCGCCTGCGCCTGCGCCTGCGGCCACGGCGCCGGCTAGGCCCGGCCGCGCAGGGCCGCGCATGTCTGTTGGCGTTGCCGCTGGCCCGCCCCCATGCGTTGCGCCCGGTGTGAGCGCGGCGTCACGCTCCGCCTTGCGCCGTTCGGCGCTGGCGGATGGTGCGCTGGCGCGTGACCTCGCAGGTTGCACTTGCGTGCCGTCCTCGCGCGGACCGGGCGTTCCGCCGCCGCGCTCGGCGCCGCGCGGCTTGGCCGGCGGCGTATGGGCCGCAGCGGCGGACCGCCCCGTTGCCACGCCAGCAGCGGTAGCAGCGGCCGGCTTTTTTTTCAGCGCGAAAGCCTGCCGGTGCGGCAGCGGCGTGAAGCCGTTCTGCGCAAACGAGGGCACTTCGGCGTAACCGGCGAACAGGACGCCGTCGTCGGCCAGCAGCGCCGACAGGCGCTCGATGGCGGCCTTGGTGGCCGGCTTGTCGAAATAGATCAGCAGGTTGCGGCAGAAGATGATGTCGTACACCCGGTGTGCGGTAACGAGCGTGAGCAGATTGCCCTGGCTGAAGCGCACCTGCGCGCGCAGCGCCGCGGCTATCTGGTAGTCGTCGTTGCCGACAGGGGTGAAATAGCGGTCGCGGAAGGCCAGGTCGCGCGCGCGGAAGGCGTTGCGGCCATACACGCCGCTGCGCGCGCGCGCCACGCAGCCCGGGCTCAGGTCGTAGGCGTCGATGCTGAAAGCGGTGCGCGGCACGCCCGCGTCGCACAAGGCCATGGCCATCGAGTAGGGCTCCTCGCCGCCGGCGCACGGAACCGACAGGATGCGCACCGGGCGCTGGCTGGCCGCCGGCCGCGCCAGCATGGCGCGCACCAGTTCAACGGCGACGTGGAAGGCCTGCTGGTCGCGGAACAGCCAGGATTCCGGCACCACCACCAGCTCCACCAGTTCGGTCAGTTCCTGCGGCGTCAGCGCGGCCAGGTATTCCTCACGGTTGACCAGGCCGGTCTGCTCCATGCGCTGGCGGATGGCGCGGTCGGCGGCCGACTTGGAGACGGTCAGGCCGGTGACCCGGCGCAGCATCGCCTGCGCGCTCATGGCGCGGCGTCCCCGGTCCCGGTGGCGTGCTGGAACAGCGCGGCGCGCAGTTCGGGCGGCAGCAGGTGCGCGGGCTCGACCAGCTGGACGATGCCGGCGCGGTCGCCTGCCACGGCGCCCAGGAAGGGCGCGGCCTGCACGCCGCTCTCGGCCAGCGCACCGTCGTCGACTTCCTGCACGCCCAGCACGCGCTCGGCCAGCAGGCCCAGCGCGTAGCGCGGCGGCATGGCTTGCGCATCGCCGGCTTCCTGCGGGGGCGTGTAATCGACGACGACGATGCGGGTGTCGACCTGGTCCGCGCTGGGGCTGGCCCCGGCCAGCAGCGCCAGGTCGATCACCGGCACCGGCTGCCCGTGCAGATTCATCAGGCCGGCCACGGCGGCGGGCGCCAGCGGCAGGCGCTTGAGCTCCATCAGCGGCAATACGCGCTGCACGACGCCCAGGCGCAAACCGTAGCGGTCCTGGCCGATGTGGAATACCAGCAATTTCATCGCGCCGGCCTAGACCGAAACGGCGAAGTTGGCCACGCTGGCCTGCAGGTCGCCGGCCGCGTACTGCAGCTGGTGCACCGCCTCGCTGGTGGACCTGAGCGATTCGACGGTCTGCTGGGTGGCGTCGTTCAGCTGGGTCATGGTCTCGGTGATCTGCTGCGCGCCGACCGCCTGCGACTGCATGCCCTGCAGCACGGCGTCGAACTGCGGCGCGAGCTTTTGAACCTGGTCCATCACGCCGGACAACTGGTCCGTCACCTGGCGCACCTCGCCCACGCTGCGCCGCACCTCCTCGGAGAACTTGTCCATGCCCATCACGCTGGCCGAGACGGCCGACTGCATCTCCTTGAGCATCTGCTCGATGTCCCAGGTCGACACCGAGGTCTGGTCGGCCAGGCGGCGGATCTCGGTGGCCACCACCGAAAAGCCGCGCCCGGCCTCGCCGGCCTTTTCGGCCTCGATGGCCGCGTTCAGCGACAGGATGTTGGTCTGGTCGGCCACCTTGGTGATGGTGGTGAGCACGCTGTTGATGTTGCTGGCCTTCTCGGACAGGGCGGCCAGCTTGGCGCTGATCGAGTCGGTGGCCGAGACCATGTGCTGCATGGTTTCGTCCATGCGCTTCAGGTTGCCCTGGGCCTCGGCGGTGGCGCTGGTGGTGTAGTCGGCCACGGCCGTGGCGCCTTCCATGGTGCGCAGCAGCTGGGCCGTGTTGGAGGAGATTTCCCTGGTGGTGCTGAGCACCTCGACGCTGGTCTGGGCCTGCTCGACGCCGGTCGCTTCCTGCTGCTTGGCCGAGGCGGCGATTTCGGTGGCCGAGGTGGTGACCTGGATGCCGGCCTTCTGGATATTGTTGAGCAGGGCGCGCAAATTGTCGAACATGGTGGCCAGGCCGTGGCCCAGCTGGCCGATGGCGTCGCCGCCGCCCACGGTGACCTGCCCGGTCAGGTCGCCCGAGGCGGCCTTGGACACCACCGCCAGCAGCGCGTCGACTTTCGCGCGCAGCAGGTTGGTGTCAGCCAGTTCCTTGGCCTGGCTGTCCTGGATCGCCTGCGCCATGCTGTTGAATTCGGTGCTCACCCGGCCCAGCTCGTCGCCCGAGATGACGGCCGCGCGCGCGCCCTGGTCGCCGGCGGCGATGCGCCCGACCGCCTGCATCAGGTTGTTGAGCGGCGCCAGCAGGGCCTGCGACAGCAGATAGGCGATCAGGGCTCCCAGCACCAGGCAGGCGGCGCCGCCGGCCGAGAGCACGATCAGCATCTTTTCGCGCAGGCCGGCGGTGGTCTCGGCGCGCACTTCGGACAGCCGGGTTTCCTCCGTGGCGGCCGCGTCGACGACCCGGTTCATGCCGCTGATGACTTTGAACGCGTCCTTGAGCAGCGGCGAACGGCCCAGCTGGTCGGCCGCGTCGGGCTGCCCGGCCAGCGAGCGCCGCAATTCAATCAGCTTGTGCACATAGTTGCCCAGCCAGTCGTTGATCAGGCTGTCGAGTTGCTTGAAGCGCGCCTGCTGCTGCGGATTATCGGACGTGAGGCTGATCGCCTTGGCAATATGGCCGCGCACCTTGTCCTCCAGGCCGCCCAGCGGCTGCAATCCCGTTTCGTTACCGTTGAGGAAAAAGCCGCGCGCCAGCGACTGGATTTCCAGCGTGGTGTTGTCGATACGGTCCGCTTCGACCAGCACTTCCATGGTGTGCCTGTCCCAACGGTTGGCGTCGGTCAGGGCGATGAAATTGTTATAGGCGACCACCAGCAGCGCCAGCAAAATGGCAAGGATGCCGCCAAAGCCGAAGTACAGCTTCTTCTTGATACTCAGGTCTTTGAGCATGGGGGGATTCCTAAATCGGTGGAAATGTTCCATTCTGCCATGGGCTCGCCGCCATGGCGGTGAAACCGTGTTTATGCGGCCACAGCGAAGTTGGCCACGCTGGCCTGCAGGTCGCCGGCCGCGTACTGCAGCTGGTGCACCGCCTCGCTGGTGGACCTGAGCGATTCGACGGTCTGCTGGGTGGCGTCGTTCAGCTGGGTCATGGTCTCGGTGATCTGCTGCGCGCCGACCGCCTGCGACTGCATGCCCTGCAGCACGGCGTCGAACTGCGGCGCGAGCTTTTGCACCTGGTCCATGACGCCGGACAGCTGGTCCGTCACCTGGCGCACCTCGCCCACGCTGCGCCGCACCTCCTCGGAGAACTTGTCCATGCCCATCACGCTGGCCGAGACGGCCGACTGCATCTCCTTGAGCATCTGCTCGATGTCCCAGGTCGACACCGAGGTCTGGTCGGCCAGGCGGCGGATCTCGGTGGCCACCACCGAAAAGCCGCGCCCGGCCTCGCCGGCCTTTTCGGCCTCGATGGCCGCGTTCAGCGACAGGATGTTGGTCTGGTCGGCCACCTTGGTGATGGTGGTGAGCACGCTGTTGATGTTGCTGGCCTTCTCGGACAGGGCGGCCAGCTTGGCGCTGATCGAGTCGGTGGCCGAGACCATGTGCTGCATGGTTTCGTCCATGCGCTTCAGGTTGCCCTGGGCCTCGGCGGTGGCGCTGGTGGTGTAGTCGGCCACGGCCGTGGCGCCTTCCATGGTGCGCAGCAGCTGGGCCGTGTTGGAGGAGATTTCCCTGGTGGTGCTGAGCACCTCGACGCTGGTCTGGGCCTGCTCGACGCCGGTCGCTTCCTGCTGCTTGGCCGAGGCGGCGATTTCGGTGGCCGAGGTGGTGACCTGGATGCCGGCCTTCTGGATATTGTTGAGCAGGGCGCGCAAATTGTCGAACATGGTGGCCAGGCCGTGGCCCAGCTGGCCGATGGCGTCGCCGCCGCCCACGGTGACCTGCCCGGTCAGGTCGCCCGAGGCGGCCTTGGACACCACCGCCAGCAGCGCGTCGACCTTCGCGCGCAGCAGGTTGGTGTCGGCCAGTTCCTTGGCCTGGCTGTCCTGGATCGCCTGCGCCATGCTGTTGAATTCGGTGCTCACCCGGCCCAGCTCGTCGCCCGAGATGACGGCCGCGCGCGCGCCCTGGTCGCCGGCGGCGATGCGCCCGACCGCCTGCATCAGGTTGTTGAGCGGCGCCAGCAGGGCCTGCGACAGCAGGTAGGCGATCAGCGTGCCCAGCGCCAGGCATAGCGCGCCGCCGCCCAGCAGCACGGCCAGCATGGAGCGCTGCAGTTCTGCGGATGCCTTGGTGCGTTCGGCCAGCAGGCGGCGTTCCTCGGCCGAAGCCGCGTCCAGCCCGCGGTAGATGGCGCTGATCAAGGGGCTGCCTTGCTTGAGCTGCGAGGATGACGAGCGGCCGATGGCGTCGGCCGCGCCGGGGGCGTCGCCCAGTTGCTGGCGCAGTGCGATCTGCGGCGTGGCCACGTCCTGTATCCAGCTGTCGAGCTGGCCGCGCACCGTGTTCAGGCGCGCCAGCTGGGCGGCATCGTCGCGCACCAGCGCCTGCGTTTTCTGCAGCACGGCGGGCAGCGCCGCCAGGTCGGCCTTGACGCGCGCGCTGCGCGCCGGGTCGCCGGTCAGGTAGTAGCCGCGCGTTTCGGCCTGCACCTCGAGGATGGCGTTGCTGACGCCGTCGATCGACAGCAGCACGTCCATCGTATGCCTGTCCCAGGCGTTGGCCTCGGACAGGCGGGTGAAATTATTGTAGGCCACCACCAGGAGCAGCAGCATGATGGCGAGGATGGCGCCAAAGCCGAAGTACAGTTTCGTCTTGATACTCAGGTCTTTGAGCATGGGATCTCCATAGCGGTGGGGCAATGCGCCATTCTGCCACGCGCCGGGCCCGTCTGGCAGCGTAAAAAAGAAACGGGCCGCACTGGGCGGCCCGTTTCGGGAGATGGCTAGCCATTCCCGCAAAGCGGGAACGACGATCTTACTGGCCGCGCTTCAGGCGTGCGTTGGCGGCGATGCGCATGCGCAGCGCGTTCAGCTTGATGAAGCCGCCGGCGTCGGCCTGGTTGTAGGCGCCGCCGTCTTCGTCGAAGGTGGCGATGGTCATGTCGAACAGCGAATCGGTCTTCGAATCGCGCGACACGACGATCACATTGCCCTTGTACAGCTTGACGCGCACCCAGCCGTTGACGGTGGCCTGGGTGTGGTCGATCAGGGTCTGGATCGCGACGCGCTCGGGCGCCCACCAGTAGCCGTTGTAGATCATCGACGCGTAGCGCGGCATCAGGTCGTCTTTCAGGTGGGCCACTTCGCGGTCCAGGGTGATCGATTCGATGGCGCGGTGCGCTTTGAGCATGATGGTGCCGCCCGGGGTTTCATAGCAGCCGCGCGACTTCATGCCGACGTAGCGGTTCTCCACCAGGTCCAGGCGGCCGATGCCGTGCTTGCCGCCCAGGCGGTTCAGTTCCGTCAGCACGGTGGCCGGCGACATGCGCACGCCGTTCAGGGCCACGATGTCGCCTTTTTCGTATTCGATGTCCAGGTACTCGGCCTGGTCCGGCGCCGCCTCCGGGCTCACGCTCCAGCGCCACATGGTTTCCTCGGCTTCGGCGCTCGGATTTTCCAGGTGGCGGCCTTCGAAGGAGATGTGCAGCAGGTTGGCGTCCATCGAGTACGGCGCGCCGCCGTTCTTGTGCTTCATGTCGATGTCGATGCCGGCGTCTTCCGCGTACTTCAGCAGTTTTTCGCGCGACAGCAGGTCCCACTCGCGCCACGGCGCGATGATCTTTACGCCCGGCTTGAGCGCGTAGGCGCCCAGCTCGAAGCGCACCTGGTCGTTGCCCTTGCCGGTGGCGCCGTGCGAGATGGCGTCGGCGCCGGTCTCGTTGGCGATCTCGATCAGGCGCTTGGCGATCAAAGGACGCGCGATCGAGGTGCCCAGCAGGTATTCGCCTTCGTATACGGTGTTGGCGCGGAACATCGGGAACACGAAGTCGCGCACGAATTCTTCGCGCACGTCGTCGATGTAGATGTTCTCAGGCTTGATGCCGAACTTGATCGCCTTGGCGCGTGCCGGTTCCAGTTCCTCGCCCTGGCCCAGGTCGGCCGTGAAGGTGACGATTTCGCACTGGTAGTTATCCTGCAGCCACTTCAGGATCACGGAGGTGTCCAAACCGCCCGAGTAGGCGAGGACTACTTTTTTGATGTCGCTCATGGTCGTTCCATTCTTGGTCAAAATTTAAATGTTTATTTGCCGTCCAGGCGGCCCAGCAGCAGGTACTCGATCAGCGCCTTCTGGATGTGCAGGCGGTTCTCGGCTTCGTCCCAGACCACCGACTGCGGGCCGTCGATCACGTCGGCCGACACTTCCTCGCCGCGGTGCGCGGGCAGGCAGTGCATGAACAGCGCGTCCGCTTTGGCGCGCGCCATTTTCGGGCCGTCCACGATCCAGCCCTCGAAGGCCTTCAGGCGGGCCGCGTTCTCGTCCTCGTAGCCCATGCTGGTCCACACGTCGGTGTTGACCAGGTCCGCGCCCGCGCAGGCGTCGGACGGGTTGGCGAAGAAGGTGTAGCGGTCGGTCGATACCAGCGACATGTCCATGTCGTAGCCCTTGGGCGTGGACACGTTGACGTGGAAGCCGAACACCTCGGCCGCCTGCAGCCAGGAGTACAGCATGTTGTTGGCGTCGCCGATCCAGGCCACGGTCTTGCCGGCGATGGAGCCGCGGTGCTCGTAGTAGGTGAAGATGTCGGCGAACACCTGGCATGGGTGGTGCTCGTTGGTCAGGCCGTTAATCACCGGCACGCGCGAATGGGCGGCGAAACGCTCGATGATGTCCTGGCCGAAGGTGCGCACCATCAGCACGTCGCACATGCGCGACATGACCTGGCCGGCGTCTTCCACCGGTTCGCCGCGGCCCAACTGGGAGTCGCGCGTGTTCAGGTAGATGGCGGCGCCGCCCAGCTGGTGCATGCCGGCCTCGAAGGAGAGGCGGGTGCGGGTGGAGTTCTTGTCGAACACCATGACCAGCGTACGGTCGACCAGCGGGTGGTAGATCTCGTAGTTTTTGAACTTGCGCTTGATGATGTGGGCGCGCTCGATCACGTATTCATATTCGTCCAACGTCAAGTCGGAAAACTGCAGGTAGTGCCTGATCGGTTTTTTGGTAGACATAATGACAACGATTCGTTGGGCTGACAGAGGCGGGGGTGCCGGAAGCGCCAGCTTAGCAAAACATTATACGGCTAAACTGCTGGCGTAGCGATGTGGCTGCCAGCATGGCAGCCGGCATGATGCGGTTCAAGCGGCTTGGCTCGCCCGGTGCAAGAATCAATGGTCCTTTGTCTCAGCCTGTGCCATGTCCAGAATTAGCTGCACCAGCAAGCGCGCGGGCGCGCTCAGGCTGGCCTGCGGCCGGTGCACCAATCCGATATCGCGATGAAAGGTGTGGGTGCCCAGATCGAGGGCGCGCACGGCTGCCGGCCAGCGGCGATGGGAAGCTGTCTGCGGTATCAATGCCACGCCCACGCCGTTGGCCACCAGCTTGACGATCGCGTCCAGCTCGTCCACCTCGCACACTTCCCGCAACGGTAATTGCATGTGTCTGAGAAAACGGTCGACTTGCCGGCCGCCGAACGAGGCGCGGTCGTAGCGAACGAAGGGCTGGGTGGATAGCAGTTCCGCCCAGTCATCGCCGCTGACGGAGCGCGGTACGATCAACCGGAATGGCTCGCGCGCCAGCGTGGTCCAGCGCAGGTCGCTATGCATGGCGAACGGCGGGCGGATGAGGGCGGCCATGTCGATTTCGCCGGCATCGACCATGTTCAGCAACTCCATCGACAAGCCCGGCACCACGCGCGTGCGGCAGCCCGGGGCTTGCCGGTGCAGCGCGGCCAGCGCATCGGGAAGCAGGGAGCGCTGCACCGAGGCAATGGCACCGATTTGCACCACGGTGGCGGGCGCCCCTGCCGTCGCCGACCCCAGGCTGTCGTACAGGCGCAGCAGTTCCTGCGCCTGGTCCAGTATCTGGTGGCCCATCTTGTTGAGGCGGGCCGAGCGGCCTGCGCGGTCGAACAGGGCGCAGCCCAGTTCGGCTTGCAGGCGCTGCATCTGGGCGCTGACTGCCGCCTGCGTCAAGCCGATCTTGTCGCCCGCGGCGGCAAAAGTGCCTTCCCTGGCCACTGCCACCAGCGTTTTTAGCTCACGTATCATCTACAACCTTCATTCATAATTTTTATTGATGAATTTCAAAAATTTATATTGATTTTATTTTCAATTCGCGACTTCTACAATACCTCCGCAAGCTATTCACCCAAGTTCAATCAAGCACAATGGAGATATTGATGAATCTTTCGCCTTTTCACCTGGCAATTCCTGTCTACGACCTCGCCGCCGCCCGCAGCTTCTACGGTGACGTGTTCGGGCTGGCCGAAGGCCGTTCCAGCACCCAGTGGGTCGATTTCGACTTCTTCGGCCACCAGTTGGTCATCCACGAGCACCCCAGGACCGCATCGCAGGAAGCGGTGCACTCCAATCCGGTCGACGGCCACGACGTGCCGGTCCCCCACTTCGGCGTGGTGCTGGGCTGGCAGCAGTGGGAGGCACTGGCGGAGCGCCTGAAATCGTTCGGCACCCAGTTCGTGATCGAGCCCTACATCCGCTTCAAGGGCGAGGTTGGCGAGCAAGCCACCATGTTCCTGTTCGATCCGTGCGGTAACGCGCTGGAGTTCAAGGCGTTCAAGGATATTGGCCAACTGTTCGCCAAGTAAGGCGTGCGGCACGGGCGCAAGCCTGTGCCAGTTCAGATAAAAAAACATAAACGGGGACAGGCATGAAACGGATTTCATTGGTGAGCCAGATTGTTGTCGGCCTGGTGCTTGGCATCGCGGTCGGCTGGTATTTCAATACGCACGCCCAGCATCAGGCCTGGGTCAGCGCCGAAGTGCTGAGGCCTTTGGGCGACATATTCCTCAGGATGATGAAGATGGTGGTCGTACCCTTGGTCTTCTGCTGCATGGTGTTGGGCATAGCCGGCGGCGACAACAAGTCTTTCGGCCGCATGGGGGCCAAATCGCTGGCCTATTTCTTCGCCATCACCAGTCTGGCGATCGTGGTTGGCCTGGTGCTCGCGAACCTGTTCCAGCCGGGCGTGGGCACGGACATTTCAGGCATGGCGCACGGCGCCGCAGCCATGAAAACGGAGCCGCCCAAGGGCGCGCTGGTCATTTTGCAAAACATCGTGCCGGACAACATCTTCATGGCGCTGTCGGAAGGGAAGCTGCTGTCCATCCTGTTCTTCGCGGTGCTGTTCGGACTGTCGCTCAATTCTCTGCCCAGGGAGCGCAGCGCGCCGGTGCTGGCGCTGCTGCAGGGCGTGCTCGACACCATGTTCAAGGTGGTGCGGATTGTCATGGCGTATGCGCCGGTAGGCGTGTTCGGCATGATAGGCGCAACCGTATGCGCTTTCGGCTTCGCTTCGCTGCTGCCGTTGTTGAAGCTGATCGGCGTGGTGTACTTGGCGTTGATTATCTTCGCCGTGGTGGTGCTGGGCGCGGTCTGCCATCTGATCGGCGAAAATTTGTTCAAGCTGATCAGCTACTTCCGGCACGAACTGATACTGGCGTTTTCCAGCGCGGCGTCGGCGGCGGTCATGCCGCAGCTGATGGCCAGGCTGGAAGGGTATGGCGTGCCGCGCCGCATAGTGAGCTTCGTGGTGCCGGTCGGCTACGCGTTCAACCTGGACGGCGCCTCGATCTTCCTGGGGGTGGCAACCATCTTCATCGCGCAACTGTACGGCATCGACCTGAGCTTGACCCAGCAGGCGCTGCTGGTGATTACGATGGTCTTGACATCCAAGGGCGCTGCAGGGGTGCCGGGCTTCGCCATCATCATCCTGTCGGCCACGCTGGCCTCGGCCGGGCTGCCGCTGGATGGCGTGGCGCTGATCGCCGGCATCTTCCGGATCATCGATAGCGGCACCACGACGCTCAATGTGCTGGGCAACGCCATCGCCCCGCTGGTGATCGCGCGCTGGGAGAAGGTGAGCCTGTGCCGGCCCGAGGTGCAGCGTGCCGGGAGCGGTGCGCTATGACGGCCCGGATGCTTGTTGTGGCGGCGTATGTGGCCGTCGCCGGTCACGCCGTGGCCCAGGACAACGTCGCCATGTACGGCGTGGTCGATATGGGCTGGTCGCATACGCGCAACGGGACCGGTACTGTCACCAGCTTGAACAGCGGCCTGCTGAACGGGAGCCGTCTCGGCTTCAAAGGGACGGAAGCCTTGGGCAATGGCGTGACTGCCTTCTTCACCCTGGAGAACGGCTTTGCCGCCGATACCGGCGCGATGGGGCAGGGCGGCCTGCTGTTCGGGCGCCAGGCATTTGTCGGGTTGGCGGGGCCCTACGGCATGCTCAAGCTGGGCAGGCAGAGCACGCCGGTGTATGCGAACAACGATGTATTCGATCCTTTTGGCAATGGACTGGCGCCGGACAGTGTGCGGCTGATCAATTACTCCGGCAGCCGGACCAACAATCTGCTCAGCTACGGCCTGGAGGCGGGCGGCTGGCGCGCTCAGTTGCAGTATGCGCCGGGGGAGGCTGCGGGCAATAGCGCGGCGGGGCGCACGCTGGCGGGCTACGGCGGCTACCGGGGCGGCAAGCTCGATACGGTGGCGACCTACCAAAGCACCGCCAACGCGGCGGGCGATGCGCGCGGCAGCACCGCGCTGGTGGGCGGCAACGTCAATTTCGGCGGCATTAGGCTCTACGCGGCTTACGCCTGGAACCGGAATGTCACCGCGCCCGGCGGCCTTATTGCGCCAGGTACGGACATGCGAAATCAACTGCTGGGAGCGAGTATTCCTGCAGCCGGCGCCGGCAGTATCAGGGTGTCCTACGTCACGCTGCGCGACAGGAGGTCCGCGCAGGCCGACGCGCATCAGTTCGGGCTGGGCTATATCCACGACTTGTCGAAACGCACAGCCCTGTACACCAGCGCGGCCTGGATGTCGCATGAACGCAAGGGCAATGAGCGCTTGGCCAATATGGGCATCCGGCACCGCTTTTGAAAAAGTAAGCGTAGCGGTCTTTTCCCCATCAACAAGGAGCAACATCATGAACAAACCTATTTATGTCCAAGAGTACAAAGCCGTCGTCGAGGTGCTGAATCAGTATATCGAGGGGTGCCAGCTGGCCAGCGGCAGTATCATGAAGCCGGCCTTCAGCGAGCAGGCGACCATTTTTGGCATTGGTGCCGACGGCAAACTGAGCGGCGGGGCGATCCAGGGCCTGTTCGACGCCATCGACAGTGACTTCCGTGCGTCGCCCGAAGCCCGGAGCGTGATCGCCAGCATCGACATCGCCGGTACTGCCGCCAGCGCGCGCATCGACAGCAACGATGTGTCGGGATTCTGCTTCACCGATTTCTTCAACCTGCTCAAGGTCGAAGGCAAGTGGACGGTAGTCAGCAAGATCTACCACACCCACGTGATGCCGTGAAACGGAGCCTCTGGCGCTGGCGCCCGTACCGGCTCAGTGGTAAATCGCCACCGGGCCGCTGTCGTCGTGCTCTGGCGCGGTGAGGGGGAGGTCGAGGGTGAAGGCGGTGCCGGCGGGGCTGCTGGCGACGCTGATCTGGCCGCCCAGCAGCGAGGTCACGATGTTGTAGCTGATCGACAGCCCCAGGCCGCTGCCGCCCTGGCCCAGCTTGGTGGTGAAGAAGGGATCGAAGATGCGCGACAGGTGTTCGGCCGCGATGCCGCCGCCGTCGTCGCTGAAGGTGATCGTCACGCGGCCTTCGCTGGCGCTGGCGGCCAGCCGCATGTGGCCGTGCTGGCGGCCGTCGAAGGCGTGCAGCAGGGCGTTGTTGATGAAGTTGGCCAGCACCTGCCCGAAGGGACCGGGATAGCTGTCCATCGCCAGCGCGTCCGGCACGTCGTATTCGATGCTGTGGTTGGCGTTGCGGATGCGGTTCATCATCGTGGCCACCACTTCGTGCGTCACCTGCTGCAGGTTGAACATGCGGCGCTGCTCGGTGGTGCGGTCCACCGCCACCTGCTTGAAGCTGTTGACCAGGTCGGCCGCGCTGGTGAGCCCGCGCATCACCAGTTCGGACGCCTTCTGCGCGTCGGCCACGTACGCCGCCAGTTCGGAGCGGCGCAGGCCCGGGCCGTTCATCTGCGCTTCGATCTCGGCGGTCTTCTGCTGCAAGGTGCTGGCGATCAGCAGGCTGTTGCCGATCGGGGTGTTCAGCTCGTGCGCAACGCCTGCCATCAGCGATCCCAGTGCGGCCAGCTTTTCCTGCGACACGAGCTGGGTCTGCGCGTCCTGCAGCTGGCGGTAGGCTTCCGCGTTGTCGAGCGCAATGGCGCCATAGGCGCACAGGGTGCGGAAGATCAAGCGTTCGCGTTCGCCGTAGGCCCGCACGGCGAGCGACTGCACCGTCATCACGCCCAGCGCGCGGTCGCCCACCAGCAGCGGCACGAACAGCGCGCTGTGGTTGGGGCAGGTGCCGGGTATGACGTAGCTGTATTCGCCCTTGGCCAGGTCGTCCACGCAGACTTCGCGCCGCTCGCTCAGGCATAAAACGGAGTAGGAATGCGGGTGCGACATGGGGATGACATTGGCCGGCAAGGGCTTGCCGGCTTCGATGCCGTAGGCGCGTGTCAAGGTCTCGCAGCCGGGATCGCACAGGTAGATGGCAAAGGTGTCCGCCTGCAGCAGTGCCGCGATGTGGCGGTCCAGCGCCTGGAACACGGCGGCCGCGTCGAGGTGGGTGGTGATCTCCTGACCGATGGCCGACAAGCGCTCCAAGGTGGCGCTGGTCTGCTGCAGCACTTCGGCGCGGCGCGCTTCGGACGCGGCCAGCTCGCGGTGGTAGCGGCCCTCGGCGCGCGCGTGCTCGGTCTGATGGTGCACCTGCATGGCGACGGCGCGGTTGGTCGCCTCCTGGCTATGCGTTTTTTCGCGCGCGGCGCTGGCCGCCAGCGCCATCTCGTAAGCCTGCCGGTAGCTGCCGGCGCCGGCATATTCGTGCGCCACCGCGTCCAGCAGGTCGCCGGGCAGGGTGTAGCCGTCGATGGTGGACGCCACCGCCAGCGCCTGGTGCAGATAGTGCAGCGTGGCGTTGAGCTCCGTCATGCCGTCGGGGCTGGGCAGGCTGTGGCGGCTGTGGATGATGGACAGTACGCGCAGCGCGGCGATGTGGTTGTGAGCATTGTGCTGTTCGGACGCCAGGCGCACCGCCTCGTGCGCCGCCTGCAGCGCTTCCTCGGCGCGCCCCAGGCTCGATAGCGCGTGGGCTTGGCCGCGCCGCGCCACAGTCTGGAAGTCGGCCTGCTGCAGCGCGTCGGCGCGGCCGGCCAGGCGCTGGAAGGCGTCCAGCGCGGCGGCGGGCTGGCCCTGGTCCAGTTTCAGGTCGCCCAGGTACTGCAAGGCGATGGCGTAGCTGCGCGCGCCCGACAGCGGCGCCATGATCTCGAGCGCCTCCTGCAGCAGTTCCTCGGCCGCATCCAGGCGGCCCAGGCGGCGCATGGTGTCGGCGGTGTGCATCAGGCCTGCGCCCACGCTACGCGGCCAGCCGGTGGGCCGCGCCAGGTCGAGCGCGCACTGCATCCATTCGAGCGCGGCGTGGTGGTCGTTGAGGATGGTGAAGTCTTCGCCGATGTTGGTGGCTGCGGTGATGGCGGCGCGCAGCTGGCCGCTTGCCAGCGCCGACTCGTAGCAACGGATGTAGTGGCCGGCGGCACTGCCGAAATCGCTGGCCTGGCTGGCGGCGATGCCGAGGTAGTCGCTGATCCAGGCAGCGGCGGCCGGAGAAGGTGCCAGCACCTCTTTGCCGATGCGCATGTCCCACTGTGCTGCGCAGTGCGGGTCGCGCAGGATGGCCCAGCGCGCAATGGCCGCTTCGGCGATGCCGGCGCGCTCGGGATCCCGCGCGGCGCCGGCGGCGGCCATGGCCAGTTCCAGTTCGCGGTCGCGGCGCGCGTGGTCGCCGCGGTCGACGGCAATCCAGGCCTGCAGCCAGTGGGCATCGGCGCAGCCGGCGTGGTTGTCCAGCGCGCACAGCTGCGCAAAGGCGTCATGGGCGAGCGCTTCGGCCGCGTCCAGCGCGCCGCGCAGCCACAGCACTTCGGCCTGCACCAGATGCAGGCGGGCGGCGATGGACAGTTGGGGGGGCGGGTCGAGATGGGTTTGCGGCAGCAGCGCCAGCGCCTCGGCGGCGAGGGCGTCTGCGCGCTCACTGTCGCGCTGCCGCAAATGCCAGGCCAGCGGCACCAGGACCGGCAGGCGCGCGGCGCCGCGCAAGGGAAGGAGCGATACCTCCCACTGCGCAACGTCGTCGTCGGCTGCGAACATGTCCATGTCACTACCCTAGATTGGTGTCTATCGTTCCAATCATGCTCCAGAGCATTGAAAGGCGCAATGGACTTTTTGAGTAGTTGTCAATTCAATTGTTTTTTTAATACAAGGTTTGCGCCGATTCGTGCAGCAGCTGGCCGTACAGATCGTGGCGGATGCGGGAGATCTCGCCGGCCTTGACGGCGTCCAGGATGGGGCAGCTGGGCTCGATCAGGTGGCGGCAGTTGTAATATTTGCAACCGCCAAGGTAGGGCTTGAAGTCGCGGAAGGCGCGTTCCAGCATGCCTTCGCTCAGGTGGTACAGGCCGAATTCCTGGAAGCCGGGCGAGTCGATGATGGCGGTGTCGGGCCCCAGGTCCGGCATGGTGTAGAGGCGGGTGAAGGTGGTGGTGTGCTTACCGGTGTCGAGCGCGGCCGAGATTTCGCGCACGGCGATGTCGGCGCCCGGCACCAGCAGGTTGATCAGCGAGGACTTGCCCATGCCGGACTGGCCGATCAGGATGGACGAATTGCCCTTCAGCAGCGGCTGCAGGGTGGCCACGGCGTGCGCGGGATTGCCCTTGGCGGACACTTCGTGCACCGGGTAGCCCAGCTTGGAGTACATCGTCAGGCGGGCGCGGGTGCGCTCCAGCGATTCGGTCACATCGACCTTGTTGAGGATCAGGTGCACCTCGATGCCGGCCGCCTCGGCCGCCACGGTGGCGCGCGAGACCAGGTCGTCGGTGTAGCCGGGTTCGGTGGCCACGACGATGAACAGCTGCGTCACATTGGCCGCCAGCAGCTTGGACTTGTACTGGTCCGAGCGGTACAGCAGGGTCTTGCGCTCGGTGATGGCGTTGATCACGGCCTGGTCGGGCGAGGTCATGGCGAGCTGGACGATATCGCCCACCGCCACATTGGTTTTTTTGCCGCGCGTGACGCACTGCACGCGCTCGCCGTTCACGTCGGCCAGGTAATGGCGGCCGTGGGCGGCGATGACGATGCCGGTCAGACCGGTTTCCTGGGATTGCTTGCTGACCTGCTTGCTCATGCGCGCTCCGCCAATGCGTCAGCCTTGGCGGCGCAGATGAAGTCGTTGAGCGAAAGGCCGCCCTGGCCTTGGTTCACGGAATGGGTATCGTAGCGCACCATGCAGTCCTTGTAGGTCACGGTCAGTTCGGGGTGGTGGTCTTCGGCGTGCGTGACGTAGGCCAGCGCGTTGACGAAGGCCAGCGTCCGGTAGTAGTTGGCGAAGCCGAAGTTGCGGCACAGCTTGCCGTGCTCGAGGCGCCAGGCGGGCAGCAGGGCGGCCAGGCGGCGCGCTTCTTCCGGATCCAGCGCGTCCTTGGCGGGCGCGCAATGCAGCGCCTGCAGTTCGCTTGCGGAGAGTATCGTCGAGGTAGTCATCATGTTGTCCTCACTGGCCGCCAGGTTCACTGGGATGCCAGGTTCAATTGCCGGATGCGCACGCTGGCCGGCGGGTGGGAATCGTAGAAGGCCGAATGCAGCGGGTCCGGCGTCAGCGTGGAGGCGTTGTCCTCGTACATTTTCACCAGCGCCGACACCAGGTCGCGCGCATCGGTGTGGCGGGCTGCAAAGGCGTCCGCCTCGAACTCGTGCTTGCGCGAACTGAGCGAGGTCAGCGGGCCGAGCAGGAAGGTGAACACCGGCAGCGCCAGCATGAACAGCAGCAGCGCCATGGCGCTGTTGCTCTCGCCCGGCAGCACCAGCGGATCGACGCCCAGGCCGGTGTAGAACCACAGCTGGGTTTTGAGCCAGCCCAGCAGCGCGAGGAAGGCCAGCGAGATGGCAAACATCATGGCGATGCGCTTGATGATGTGTTTGAGCTTGAAGTGCCCCAGTTCGTGCGCCAGCACCGCCTCGATTTCCTGCGGCGCCAGGCGCGACAGCAGGGTGTCGAAGAAGACGATGCGCTTGTTGGCGCCGAAGCCGGAGAAGTAGGCGTTGCCGTGCGCGCTGCGCTTGGAGCCGTCCATCACGAACAGGCCCTTGGAGGCGAAGCCGACGCGCTGCATCAAGCCTTCGATGCGCGCCTTGAGCGACTCGTCGGCCAGCGGCGTGAACTTGTTGAACAGCGGCGCAATGACGGTCGGGAACAGCACCATCATCAACAGCTGGAAGCCGCTCCACACCAGCCAGGCGTACAGCCACCACAGGCCGCCGCTCTTGTCCATCAGGGTCAGCACCACCCACACCAGCGGCAGGCCGATGGCCGCGCCCAGCGCCACGCCCTTGGCCATGTCGATGAAGAACAGCGCGCGGCTCATCTTGTTGAAACCGAAACGCTGCTCCATGCGGAATTGCTTGTAATAGTCGAACGGCAGGTCGATCAGGCCGGAGATGGCGGCGTAGGCCACCAGCAGGCCGATCTGGTAGCCCATGCCCGGGCCGGCCAGCTTGTAGACCTCGACCGACAGCCATTGCAGGCCGCCAAACAGGGTGAAGCCAATCAGCACGGCGGCGTTGACCAGCATGCCCAGCATGCCGAACTTGGTCTTGGCGATGGTGTAGTCGGCCGCCTTCTGGTGGGCGTGCAGGGGGATTTTTTCAGCGAATTCGGGGGGCACGGCGGCGCGGTGGGTGAGCACGTGGCGGATGTGGCGCGAGCCCAGCCAGAACCGTACGGCCAGCGTCAGAACGAGGAAAGAAACGAACAAAATCGAAAACGCGTGTGAATACATTCTATGCCTGTGAGAAAATGGCGGATTGTTTAGGCCAAGAGAGAATTATGTCACAAGCGACCGAAATCCCAACTACTACTCCACAGCAGCGTCCAAATGAGATGAATCTGGTGTGGGTGGACATGGAAATGACGGGTCTGGAACCGGAAACCGACCGCATCATCGAAGTGGCCATCATCATCACCGACATGCATCTGAATTTCCTGGCCGAAGGCCCGGTGTTTGCAATTCATCAATCCGATGAAACGCTGGACAAGATGGATAACTGGAACAAGGGCACCCACGGCCGTTCCGGCCTGACCGAGCGCGTCAAGGCGTCCACCGTGACCGAAGAGCAGGCCGAAGCCGAGCTGATCGCCTTCATGAAGAAATGGGTCCCGTCCGGCAAATCGCCCATGTGCGGCAACACCATCGGGCAGGATCGCCGCTTCATGGTCAAGTACATGCCCAAGCTGGAAGCGTTCTTCCACTACCGCAACGTGGACGTGTCGACCCTGAAAGAGCTGTGCAAGCGCTGGAAGCCCGAGATCGTGTCCGGCTTCAAGAAGCACCAGAAGCACACCGCGCTGGCCGACATCACCGAGTCCATCGAAGAGCTGAAGTACTACCGCGAGCACTTCATCAAGCTGTAAAGCATGGCGTACGCAGACCTGGGCGTTTGCGTATTGTCTGCGTATTGTCTGCGCATCGTCTGCGCGTCGTCTGCGTATTGCTACTGACGACACAGCCGGAATATCGCTTCATACTCGGAACAGGGTTGCAAAAAAGCACCCATAAAAATAAATCCGACATGGAGACAACGATATGAAGAAGCTCATCTGCGCAGCCGCGCTGGGTGTCTCGCTGTGCGCGCTGGCACCCGCCTCCGCGGCCGACAAGGGCACCGCCGCCGAGGCGGTCGCCATGACCCAGAAGGCCATCGCCTACCTCAAGGAAAACGGCAAGGAAAAAGCCTACGCCGAATTCGCCAACCCCGCCAACACCACCTTCCACGACCGCGACCTGTACATCTACGTGTACGACATGCAGGGCACCGCCGTCGCCCACGGCGTCAATCCCAAGATGGTCGGCCGCAATCTGCTCGAATTGCGCGACGGCGCCGGCAAATACATCGTCAAGAGTTTCATCGAGACCGCCAGCGGCCCCGCCGGCAAGGGCTGGGTGGAATACCAATGGCCCAATCCGGTGACCAAGTCGGTCGACAGCAAGGCCGGCTATGTGCAGCGCCATGGCGACCTGATCGTCGGCTCCGGCATCTATAAATAAGCGCCAGCGCGGCTAGCGCGCCTTCAACTTCACCTCACCTTCGGGTCTGCGCCATCGGGACGCGGGCGGCGTCACGCCGGCCGCGCGGAGCGGTGCATCCCGTCACAAGGAGCAACGATGAGCAATCTATTGCAAGTGGTCTTTTCAGGCATGGTGCTGGGGCTGATCTACAGCGTCATCGCGCTGGGCTACCAGGCCACCTACAGCACTTCCAAGACCCTCAACTTCGGCCAGGGCGAGGCGGTGGCCCTGGGCGGCCTGCTGGCCTTCACGCTGGCGCCGCTGGTCAGCTACTGGGGCGCCGTGCCGCTGGTGGCCATCGCCGGCGCGGCCCTCGGCCTGTTCACCTACCACGCGGCCGTGGCTCCGGCCCTCAAGCGCGGTTCCGAGTCGGGCTGGATACTGGGCACCATCGCGCTCGGCCCGCTGGTGCTGAAAAACGTGTTCGAGGCGATCTGGGGCAAGGACGACCTGGCCGTGGCCGCGCCGTTCTCTTCCACGCCTTTCGTGCTGTTCGACATCCGCATCCTGCCGATGGAATTGCTGACCATGGGCGCGGTCGGGGCGGCGGTGCTGGCCCTGGCGTGGTTCATGGCCCGGACCCGCTACGGCAAGGCGGTGGCGGCGGTGGCGATCAACCGCTCGACTGCCGAACTGATGGGCATCCGCGCGGCGTGGGTGGTGTCCGGCTCGTTCGCCCTGTCCGGCGCGCTGGCCGCCATCGCCGGCCTGCTGATCGCGCCGCTGACCACGACCAGCGCCTCGATGGGCGTGGTGCTGGGCTTGAAGGCTTTCCAGGTGGCGGTGCTGGGCGGCCTGACCTCGGCGCGCGGCGTGCTGGTGGGCGGCCTGGTGATCGGCGTGCTGGACGCGGTCACCGCTTATTCGGTGTCCTCGCTGTACAAGGAGATCCCCGGCCTGGTGCTGCTGTTGCTGATGCTGTCCTTCCGTCCGACCGGCCTGTTCGGCTCGGCCGTCATCAAAAAAGTCTGAGCGAGCATACGATGACCCTTAAAAATTTCCCTTACGATATCGGCGTCACGATGGTGGCGCTGGTGCTGGCAGCCCTCGCGCTGCCCGTGCTGCAGCCGTCCGGCTACGTGGTGACGGTGCTGTCGCTGATCGGCATGTACGCGATCGCCCTCAAAGGCCTGGACTTCGTCACCGGCTACACCGGCGAAGTCAGTGTCGGCCACGCCGCGCTGTTCGGCATGGGCGCCTACGCGGCCGGCTGGATGAACCTGCACGCCGGGTTGCCGCTGGCGCTGGCCTTCCCGCTGTCGATCGGCGTCGGCGCGCTGTCGGCCTGGCTGATCTCCTTCCCGCTGCTGCGCGTGAACGGCCCCTTCCTGGTGCTGACCACCTTCGCCTTCGGCCGCATCGTCTATGTGTTCCTGTCGCAGACCGCCGAGGTGACCGGCGGACAGAGCGGCATGCAGCTGGAGCCGCAAACGCTGTTCGGCCACAGCCTGGGCGCCTGGCATTTCTACTACCTGATCCTGGCATGCCTGGCGCTGGCGCTGTGGGTGGCGCACCGCGTGGTCCATTCGCGGACCGGGCGCGCCTTCGAGGCGCTGCGCGACTCGCCGATCGCCACCGACTGCATGGGCATCGGCACCGCGCGCCACAAGCAGCTGGCCTTCGTGCTGTCGGGCGCCTTCGGCGGCCTGGCCGGCCTGCTCTACGTGTACAGCCAGGGCGTGCTGTTCCCGGACACCTTCGGCTTCGAGACCAGTCTGATGTTCCTGATGGCGGCCCTGTTCGGCGGCAAGAAGTCGATGTCGGGCCCTCTGCTGGGCGCCGCCATCGTGGTGGTGTTCCCCGACCTGCTGGGCAGCCATGTCGCGTTCCGCGCGCTGGCCATCGCCGTGCTGGGGGTGCTGGCCGGCGTCGGCGCGGCCCGCTGGCGCCGGCGCGGCGCGGCCGGCCTGGGCAGCATGGCCGTGCCGCTGGCGTTTGCGGCCGGCCTGGTGGCGCTGGCCTACGGCGTCGAGGACTTGAACGAGCACCGGCTGGCGATCTACGGCGCCATCGTGCTGATGGTGGTGTCCTATCTCGGCAACGGCGTCATGGGCTTGCTGCCGGCCTATGTGCCGGCGCACAAATCGGTAGCGCCGGAGGACGGCAGCGGCATCCGCGCGGTCGCGCCGGCGGCGCACGAGCCGCTGCTCGAGGTGCGCGGCGTGACCATGGCCTTCGGCGGCTTCCAGGCCATGACGGACGTGTCGTTCTCGGTGCGCTCGGGCAGCGTGATGGGCCTGATCGGCCCCAACGGCGCCGGCAAATCGACCACGATGAATGTGCTCACGGCCTTGTACCAGCCGACCACCGGCAGCGTGCTGTTCGACGGCGTCCCGCTGACCGACGCCGGCACCACCCGCATCGCCACGCTGGGCATTTCGCGCACCTTCCAGAACCTGCAAGTGTTCGGCGACCTGTCGGTGCTCGACAACGTGCTGGCCGGCATGCACCACTCGATCGATGCCTATGCCACGGCGCGCGCCATGGCGCTGCTGGGGACGGTTGGCCTGGCAGCCCACGCGCACGGCCTGGCCAGGAACTTGTCCTACGGGCAGCAGCGCTTCCTGGAAATCGCGCGCGCGCTGGCCACCAATCCCAAGCTGCTGCTGCTCGACGAGCCTGCGGCGGGCTTGCGCGGCGCCGACCTGGCGGCGCTGAAACGCCTGATCGGCCAGATCCGCGAACACGGCATCGCCATCGTGCTGATCGAGCACCACATGGACGTGGTCATGGAGCTGTCCGACAGTATCACCGTGCTCAATTTCGGCCAGGTGCTGGCGCGCGGCAGCGCGCAGGAGATCCAGACCAACCAGGCCGTGCAGGAAGCTTATCTGGGCGCCTGAAGCGCGCGCCAAGCCAACCCAGCCGCTGCCGCAGCGGCAACTCAGAGGATATCAGTATGAATGCCAGCATGAATGCCAACATGAACCCGGCGCTGCAACTGCAGCCACTGCCATCCATGGCGCCCGCGGCGCGCTATGCCGCGCCCGTCCATGCGCCGGCCAACGCGCTCACGCTTACCGGCGTCAACGCCAGCTACGAGGACAACCACGTGCTGCACGACATCACGCTCGCCATTCCGCAAGGCAGCATCGTGGCGATACTCGGCGCCAACGGCGCCGGCAAGTCGTCGACATTGCGCGCCATCTCGGGCCAGATACGCAACACCACCGGTTCCATCATGCTCGACGGGCAGGAACTGGCCGGCAAGGCCGCCTGCCAGGTCGCTGCCGCCGGCATCGCCCATTGCCCGGAAGGGCGCCAGGTGTTCGGCCCGATGTCGGTGCGGGAAAACATCGAACTCGGGGCGTTCACCCGGAACGACCATGACGGCATTGCCGCCGACCTGGAACGCATGTTCACCCTGTTTCCACGCCTGCGTGAACGCTCGGGCCAGCTGGCAGGCACCTTGTCCGGCGGCGAACAGCAGATGCTGGCCATCGCGCGCGCGCTGATGCTGCGCCCGCGCGTGCTGCTGCTCGATGAACCGTCCATGGGCCTGGCCCCGAACATCGTCAACGACGTGTTCGCGATCATCGCAGGCCTGAAAGAAGACGGCCTGACCATCGTGCTGGTGGAGCAGTTCGCACGCCGCGCGCTGGCCATCGCCGACTCCGGCTACGTGCTGGCGCGCGGCGCGGTTGTCATGTCCGGCAGCTCGGCCGAACTGGGCTCCGATGCTGGCCTGGTCGCCTCGTATTTGTCATGAGGGCAGCGCCATGCCCGCCATCCACGTCGTACCCGCAGCACCTTCTAACCACAACGCAAAAGGATACGTTATGAAACGCACGCAAACCACCCTCGCCATCGCCGCTCTTTGCCTGGCGGGCGCTGCCAGCGCCGCCGAGACTATCAAGATCGGCGCGCTGTTGCCACTGTCCGGCGGCTCCGCCAATATGGGGGTGTCGGTCCGCGACGGCCAGCGCCTGGCCGTCAAGACCATCAACGCCGCCGGCGGTGTGCTGGGACGGCAGCTGGAACTGGTGGAGCTGGACGACGAGGCCAAGCCGGAGAAGGCCTCGCAAAACATGCAGAGCCTGATGTCCAAAGGCATCGTCGCCTGCGCCTGCGGCGTCAACACCGGCGTGGTGGCGTCTTACCAGAAGGACATGCAGGCGGCCAAGATCCCGAACGTGATCCCGGCGTCGGCCGGCACCAAGCTGACGCGGACCTACGCCGCGGCCCCCGAAGGCAACTACACTTTCCGCGTGCAGGCGTCGGATACGCTGCAGGCGCAGATGATGGTCAATTACGCGCTCGAGAAAGGCTACAAGAAGATCGCGCTGCTGTCCGATTCCACCCCGTACGGCGTGGGCGGGCACGGCGACATGGTGGCCCAGTTGACCAGCCACGGCTTGCGCCCCGTATCCGACGCGACCTTCAATCTGAAAGACACCGACATGACGGCTCAGTTGCTGAAGGCCAAGGAAGCCGGCGCGCAAGTGTTGCTGGTGTACGGCATCGGCCCGGAACAGGGGCAGATCGCCACCGGCAACGCCAAGCTGGGCATGGGACTGCCTCTGGTCGGTTCGTGGCCGAACGCGATGGAATCCTTCCTGTCGATTGCAGGCGCGGCCGGCAACGGCGCCGCCTCGCCGCAGACCTTCGTCGAAGGCGCGGCGTCCCCGGCCGCGCGCGCCTTCGAGGAGGCCTACCGCCGCGAGTACAAGCGCGCCCACATCGTCAATCCGACGGCAGCCGCCGGCGGGCACGATGCGATCCTGCTGCTCGCCGCCGCGATCAAGCAGGCCAACAGCACGGACGGCGTGAAAATCAAGGAGGCGCTGGAGAACCTGGCGGCCCCGGTGGGCGGTGCGGTGACCACTTACACCAAGCCTTACGCCAAGGACGACCACGAGGCCATCAAGGCGGGCATGGCGCTGATGGCCATGTGGAAGGGCGGCGCCATCGTGCTGGCCCCGGCCAAGTAAGGCTAAGTGAGGCCAAGTGAGACAGGGAGCGGGCGCTGGTCTTAGTCGCTGGATACTTCCAGCAGCGCCTCGAAGAAGTTGTCCTCGTTAAAATCCTCATAGGCTGGGAATTCGCCGTCTTTGGTGGCGATTTTCCAGCCGGTGCCGAAGTTCGGCTGAACGAAGCACACCTTGCCCCGGTGGCCCTCCAGGTCGATGCGGCCGCCGCTGGCGCCCAGCATGGCCCCCACCGGGCGCAGCACCACGTGCTGCCGGCCCAGCTTGATTCCCATGCTGCGCGTGGCATAGCTGCCCAGCAGTTCCTCAGCCAGCAGCACGCTGTGGAAGTCGTACTTCACCTGGTGCTTGATGGCGTACGGTTCCAGCCACAGCTGCACCTGGCTGTAAAACTCCTCGATCTGCGCCAGCCACTGCTGCTTGCGCTGCTGATAATCGTCATGCCCCATCGCACACTCGCCGGAAGTTGCCCTTACAGCGATTGTATGCCTGCGCGCGGCGAGGGGGCGCAGATTAGAAACCGCCGGCCGCAGACAGCCGATTTGATGCTGCGCAAGCCAAGATGCGCCGTTGCCTGGAAATGCTGCGAACCTATTGAGAGTACGATTGCCACGGTGTATAACCATATAAACGTCCGCACCCGATGTCGGACTATGGGAGTGTCGAATGGAACAGGTTTGTTGGAGCATCGAGGTCTCGGCAGATACCGATCAGTCACTTCGGGTTTTCCTGGCCAGCTACGGTGGAGATCACAGTGGTGACTTGGCGCGCTTTGTCGAAGAAGCCGTCCGCGTGCGTCTATTGGAGTTGACTGCTGAACAGGCCAAGGCGTCCAACGCCAATGTTAGCGAACGTGATTTGGCAGCAGCCGTCGATGAAGCTGTGCAATGGGCACGTAGGCGCTGATGCGTGTCGTGCTCGACACCAACGTTTTGTTGTCGGCACTTATTTCCCCACATGGTGCTCCAGATGCCATTTACCGGGCATGGCGAGCTGCCAAGTTTGAAGTGGTTACGTCGCAGGTACAGCTAAATGAAATGCGGCGAGCCAGCCGTTATCCGAAATTCCGCAAGATTCTGCAGCCTTCCCGCGTGGGAACAATGATCAATAAACTGCATCGCGCCCTGGTTCTTGAATACCTTGGCGATGACATTGAGACGGACGATCCCGATGATGCCTTCCTGCTCGCCATGGCGAAGGCGGGCGATGCGGACTACCTGGTCACAGGGGATCGCCGAGCTGGTCTGCTGCAACTTGGGCGGTTCGGCCGCACAGTGATCATGACGCCAGGCGTATTTTGTTCACGTGTACTGTAACGGTCACTTGAGTGGCCCCGGCGTACCGGGTCCACTCAAGCAAGTTGGACTAGCCCATGAAGCCGAGGTCTTTGAGCGGGAAATTGCTCAGCTCGTTCTTGAACACCAGCGTTTCCAGCATGGCGTCGTCGGCGCCGAACCAGCGGCCCAGGGTGGCGCCGTATTGCTGGTTGGAGATCTGCGGTATCCAGACGCCGCGCCCGGTGGCGTCGTCCTTGCCCCCCAGCGTGAAGTCGGGGAACTGGCCGTACAGCCCGCCCTTGACCGCACCGCCGACGATCAGGTGGTGGTTGCCCCAGCCGTGGTCGGTGCCGCCGCTGTTCGGCTGCAGGCTGCGGCCGAAATCGGACATGGTGAACGTCGTCACCTGCTGCTGCGCGCCGATCTCGGCCAATGCCAGCTGGAACGCGGCCACCGACTGCGACACCTGGCGCAGCATGTCGAACTGCTGGTAGGCCTGGCCGCCGTGCGTGTCGAAGCCGCCCTGCGATACGAAATACACTTGCCGTCCCGGCCCTTGCGTGGCGCGCAACCGGATCAACTGCGCCACCGTCTTCAGTTGCTGGGCCAGATTGTAGCCGGGGAAGGTGGTGGCCAGCGCCGCGCCGCCTGTGGCCGCTTTCAGGTCGGACACCAGTTCCATGCCGTTGAGCAGCGTGCGGTTGGCGGCGCCGGCCATCATGTTGGCATTGTTGGCCGACAGCAGCGCCACAAGCGCGGCGCGGCGCTTGTCGGCCTCGGCCTGCGGCCAGAAATTCATGCCCGCCAGGTTCAGCTGGCCGTTGGCGGGGATCAGGTTGCCGTGCGTTTTGACGCCTTCGACGAACAGGCCGCCTCCGCCCAGCGCGACCGCGTCCAGGTCGCCGCCGGTGCCGAGCAGGTCGACCAGCCGGCCGCCCCAGCCGGTGCCGGCCAGCGACGGCGTGCCGGCCTGGTTCTGCAATTGCTGGTCCGGGTGAGAGAACAATTGCGGCGGGACTGACAGGCCGGACTGGTATTGCGCCTTGGTCAGCGGCTGGCGCAGGCTGCCCGCGTTCAGCACGGCGGCAACCTGGCCCTGCGCGTACAGCGCGTCCAGTTCCGGCATGCCGTAGTGGAAGCCGAAAGGCTGCTCGACCGGATTCGCCACCGCCTGCAGGCGCGCGCTGCGTTCGCCGACCAGGGTCTTGGCTGCGACCGACAGGGCCAGGCCGTGGCCGCCGCGTATGGCGCTGTATTTGGCGTAGTTCACGCTGTCGAGCGGCACGATCATATTGTTGCCGTCGTTGCCGCCGAACATGTACAGGCATACCAGCGCCTTGTAGTCGCCGACGGCGGCTTGCGCAGGCGTGGCATTCAACAGGCCGAGCGAGGACAGCGCGCCCAGCATGCCGGCTTGCGCGCCCATGCCGAGGAAGCCGCGGCGTGACAGGTTTTGTTTGCTCATTTTGTTCTCCTATTGCTGGACTGCGAATTCGGCAGTGGCGGCGGTCAAATAGAGCGCGGTCAGGGCGCGCTGGGTCTTGTCGGTGGTGGCGCTGACCGAGGAGGCGATGGCGGTGCGCGCGGCGGGCGACATGCGGCCCTGCAGCAGCCTGGCGTCCACCAGGTTCAGCAAGGTCGTGACGTCGCCGGCGGCGGCCACGTAGGGCGCGATGTCGATGGCGACCATGCCCTTGTATTCGTCGGACAGGAAGCGGTACAGGAAGTTGGCGCGGGCGATCGCCAGGGCTGGCGCGTAGACCTGGAACTCGGGGCCGAACTGGCCTGGCGTGCCTGGCAGGCCGGTCATCGGCGAATAGAAGTTGAACACGCTGGGCGCGTTCAGCAGCTTTTGCCCCAGCAGGCCGTATTCCCAGAAGGCATTGGTGGGATTGACGACCGTGGCGTCCAGCGCGCGGAACAGGCTCAGCGAGTGCAGCACGGGGTCTTTCAGCTTGCCCTGGCTGGCGCTGGGCGTATCCTGACGCGCTTCGGCGTCCGTCAGCACGGCGCTCAGCGTGGCTTTCAGGTCGCCGCGTCCGGCCGGGCCGCTGGCGAACACGTTTGCCACGCGCTCGATGTAGGCCGGGCTGGGGTTGCTGCTGGTGAAGGAGCGGATCAGACGGATGGCGATGAAGGGCGGCAGGTTGGGGTGGTTGAACAGGTTGTCCATCACGGCGTCGAAGTCCTGCACGGTGCTCTGGCCGGCGGGCAGCACGGTGCCCATCAGCAGCGTCTTGCCGGCCTTGTCGTGCAGGCGCTCGCGCGGCTGCAGCGGGCCGCTGAAGTTTTCCCAGTTGGCGCCGGTGGCGTTGGTGCCGGCGTAGGTCCAACCGCTCAGGGCGCGCGAGATGTCGCCGATGCGGTTCTGGTCGTAGGCGGGGATGGCGTCGCCGTTGCGGTCGGTCTGCACGCTGCCGTCTTGGTTCAGCATGACAGGGCCGATGGTGAACAGCTGCATCACTTCGCGCGCGTAGTTTTCATTCGGCGCCGGGGCTTTGCTGTTGCCCAGGTCCAGGTATTTGCCCATGGAGGGGTTGAGCGACATTTCGCGCAGCAGGGTGTTGAAGTTGCCGAAGGCGTTGGCGGACAGCGTCGTCAGCCAGGGCTGCATTTCGCTGGCGTAGGGATTCTTGTCGGCGGAGACCACGAACAGCTGGGACAGCGCGAAGATCATGCGCTGGCGCAGCTGGTCCTGGCCGCCGGCCATGTTTTGATACCAGTTCGCGCGCAGCGCGTTCAGGTCGGCGGCGACGGGCAGGGCGCTGGCCGGCATGTCGAACTGCTGTGCCAGCCAGGCGGCCTGGCCCAGGGCCTTGAGCTTGGCGATCTCGGCCGTGGTGGAACCGAAGGTGGCCTGCTCCAGCAGGCGCGCGGCGGCGATGGTGGCTGGATCGGTGGCCGGCTGCTCGCCGAGCGGGACCGGCACGGGCGCAGGCGTTGGGGTAGACGTCGGCGTAGGCGTAGGCGTCGGGCTGGTCGTGGTGGTGGACGTCATCTTCAGCTTCAGCGTCGCGCTTGCGGTGAGCTTGTCCGAGGTAGTGCCGGTGATGGTGATATAGCGGTTCTCCGGCATTGCGGCCGGCGCCTTGTATTCGCCATTCTGCGAATTGAGCGTGCCGTACACGGCATTGCCGCCTGCCACGCCGTTGACGCTGAATTTCATGAAGGTGCCGACGCCGTCGACTTTGCCCAGGAACCAGACTTTGCTGCCCAGCGCGACTTCTCCACGGGCGGTATGCTCCAGTGTGGCGGTGGCGGCCCAGCTGCTGGCCGCCAGACTCATCAGGCAGGCCGCAGCCCAGGCCCGGCATTGTGTTCGTTGCATGAGGTTCTCCTTGTTGTTGGATGCTTGTTTCCAAACAGCAATTTGCATGCCACGCAAAAAGTGACGAAAATTTGCAGCTTGAACATTCAACAAGGGCGGGGGGGAAGGGCGGAACGGACAAAAATTGTCAGCTCGGGTGAGGGGGAGGCAAGAAATGTCAGGCGGGGAAAACCCGCCGGGCAGCGGGCCGCGAGCGCAGCCCGGCGATGCCGGCGGGTGAGGTAAGGCTAAGCTGGAACTGAACCCAGGCTAAGGCCAGGGACTATTCAGCACCGGTGTCGGTCGCGCCTTCGGCGCCGTGGCACTTCTTGTACTTCTTGCCGCTGCCGCAAGGGCAGTCGTCGTTGCGGCCGACTTTCGGCTCGTCGCGCACCAGGGTCGTGACCGGCGCTTTGCGGCGCGGCACCCAGAACTTGTGGATGGCAGGCAAATTCGCTTCCAGTTCCTGGCCCAGCTTGTGCGCCTTGACCGGATCTTCCACCAGCGGCAGTTCGTCTTCCTCGATCTCGTCCGCGCCCAGCAGGTAGATGGGGCGCATCAGGTCGCCCACTTCCGAGTCCCAGATCGCGTCCCACGAACCCGGGCGCAGCTCCATGCCCTCCCAGAAGCCCCAGCACCAGGCTTCTGCGTCGATCAGCACCTGGCCGTCCACCTCGTGCTCGACGAACAGCGGCTCGAACTCTTTCGGCGCCACTTCGAACGTCACCAGCACCTCGTTCATGAAGCGCATGATCAGGTTGACGATGCGTTCCTCATCCTTGGCGTTCTTGAACTTGGGCGCATCCTTGCCGTCCGGGCCCCACACGCGAGACAGCCACTCGGCCGGCATGATAGGCTCGGGGCCGATGGCGATCGCGGTCAGGTAGCCATGCAGGTGATCCATGGTCATGGAATCTTCCGGGCTGCGGTCGGACAGCAGGAAATTGTCCAATTCGTCGAATTCTTTTTCGCTCAGAGGCTGTTCGAGGTGCATATACTTAATCCTTCTATTTGAAGCCGCCAGTATACGCTGCGCCGCACTCTTCCGGGCGGAAGAATGCGGCGGCGCTTACAATGGGGGCATGACAAGCGACCACACCCACTCCTACGCCGCCCTCAGTCCCGACTGCGTGCTCGACGCCCTCGACAGCATCGGCCTGTACGGCGACGGCCGCCTGCTGGCGCTGAACAGCTATGAAAACCGGGTCTACCAGGTCGGCATCGACGACGGCAAGCCGCTGGTGGCCAAGTTCTACCGCCCGGGCCGCTGGAGCGACGCCGCCATCCTCGAAGAGCATGCCTTTGTGGCCGAACTGGCCGAGCGCGAAATCCCCGTCGTCCCGGCGCTGACAGTCAACGGCAAGACCTTGCATGAATACCAGGGCTTCCGCTTCTCCGTCTTCCCGCGCCACGGCGGCCGCGCGCCCGAACTGGACGATCCGGCCACCCTGGAGTGGACCGGGCGCTTCATCGGCCGCATCCACGCGGTCGGCAAGCTGGCGCGCTACAGCGAACGGCCGGCGCTGGACCCGGCCACTTTCGGCGTCGAGCCGCGCGACTATTTGCTGGCCAACAACTTCATCCCGCCAGAGCTGCTGGAGGCCTACAGCAGCGTCAGCGCGCAGGCGCTGGACGGCGTGCGGCACTGCTACGACAGGGCGGGCGACGTGGCCGCCTTGCGCCTGCACGGCGATTGCCACGGCGGCAACGTGCTGTGGACGGATGCGGGCCCGCATTTCGTCGACTTCGACGACAGCCGCATGGGGCCGGCGGTACAGGATTTGTGGATGATGCTGTCCGGCGAGCGCCACGACCAGGTGCGCCAGATGGGCGACATCCTGGCCGGCTACGAGGATTTTTGCGATTTCGACAGCCGCGAGATGCACCTGGTCGAGGCGCTGCGCACGCTGCGGCTGATCCATTATTCGGCCTGGATCGCGCGCCGCTGGGACGATCCGGCCTTTTTGGTCGCTTTCCCCTGGTTCAATACCCAGCGCTACTGGCAGGACAGGGTGCTGGAGCTGCGCGAGCAGGTCGCGCTCATGGACGAGGCGCCGCTGCCGGTCTAAGCGGCGAATTGGCGGGAAATCCCCGCCTTGCTCGCGGTCTTGCCGCGCCCCCCGCTATTCGATAATGATGACTCGGAAATCCCGAATCAACCGTCGAACTAGCGAGAACTCTCATGCAAGCACAACTGGCACAAACGATCGAAGTCGCACCGTCCGCAAACGACGCGCCCGCACTGCCGATGCATGAGGCCGCCGATACCGCCCAGCGCGGCCCGATGGACATGAGCGCCATCAAGGAAGCCATCGCCCGGGTCGAAGCCGAAGCGAAGGCTGCCTGCGCCGCCGAAAGCCGCGCCCACGCCGAAGCGCGCGCCCGCTCCCTGGCAGACGACCGCGCCGCCATCGACGCCGCCGCCACCGCCGCCGCCCAGCAAAGCGCCCAGGTCGCCGAGGAAGCCATCGCCGCCAACCGCGAGCGCCTGGAAAGCCTGCGCGCCGCTGCCCAGGCCAGCGTGGCCCGGCTGGAAGCGGTCAAGCAGGAAACCGCCGAGTTGCGCGCGCGCGCCGTCACCGACACCCAGATCCGCATCGCCGCCGAGCAGCGCGCCCGCGCTGAAGAAGAAAGCCGCAAGCGCGCCACCGAGCAGATCGCCACCGAAGCCGAACTGGCTGAGCAGGCCGCCCGCGCCGCCGACGAACTGAGCGCACAAACCGAGCAAGCCCGCCTGCAGGCGGCCGAACGCCTGGCCGCCGTGCAGGCGGCGCGCGAAGAAATGGTCGGCATCGCCTCGGCCGACGCCCGCCTGGCGACCCTGGCGCGCGAACGCGAACGCCACGCCTACGGCGCCCGCCAGACCGCCGACGCGCTGGCCACCGCTGAAGCCGAAGCGCTGGAACTGACCGTGCAGCGCGAGCGCGCCGACCAGATCGCGCTGGAAGCGGCCTTCAGCCGCGCCGCCGCCGAGGCGCGCGCGCTGGAAGAAGCCCGCGCGCTGGCCCACCTGGAGCAGGAGCGCGAATCCATCGCGCTGGCCAAGGCCGAATCCGAGCGCAGCGCGGCGCAATCGCTGCACCTGCGCCTGCAGACCGAAAAGGAAATCCGCGACGCCGCCGTGCAGCGCGAGCGGCTGGAAGCGGTCGCCGCCGCCAGCGCACAGGCGCGCCGCGACGCCGACGCGCGCATCATCACCGCCACCGAAGCACGCATCGAAGTGGACCGCCAGCTGCGCGCCGTGGCGCTGGCGCGTTTCGACGCCGAGCAGCAGGCTGAACTGGAAACCCTGGCCAAGCTGGAGGCCGAGTCGCAGGCGATGGAGCAGGCTCATCTGCGCCAGGTTGCCGAGCAAGCCGCGGCCGAAGCCGCCCGTGCCGACAGCCTGGAGCAGCAGCGCGCCGCCCAATTGGCCGATGAGCGTGCTGCGCTGTCGCGCGCCGCCGTCGAACTGGCCGCCGCCCAGAACGCCGCCCAGCAAGCCGAAGTGGCCGCCTTGTCGGCCCAGGTCGAAGCGCAGAACACCGCCACCGCGCTGGCCGAGGAAAAAGCCGCCCGCGCCGCCGACCTGCTGGCCGCCGAACAAGCCCGCGCCGAAGTCGAGCAGCAAGCCATCGCCGCCCTGAAAGACCGCCTGGAAGCCGAGGAAACCGCCGCCGTGGCCGCCGCCGCGCGCGTTGCCGCCGAACAGAAGCAGGCCGAGGCGCAGCGCCTGCAGCGCAGCGCCGACCAGGCGCTGGCCGACGCCGCCGAGAAGGAAGCCGCCGCCATCGAGGCGCTGGCCGGGCAGGCTGCCGTCGAAGCCGAACAGAAAGCCCTGGCGGCGCAAGCCGTCGCCGCCCAGGCCCGCCTGGCGGTCGAACTGAGCGAAGTGCACGTGCAGCGCGCCCGCGTGGAAGAAGAGAAGGCCGCGCAAGCCGCCGAACTGCTGAAAGCGGAGCAGGAATTCGTCGAAACCGAGCGTCGGTCGCTGGCCGTGATCGAGCAGAAGCTGACCCAGCAGCGTCTCGCCAACGCGGCCGAGGCGCGCGCCGCCAAATCGATCGAAAGCCGTCTGGAGTCCGAGCAGGCCGCCACCGCCGCGCTGCGCGCCCGCGCCGATGCCGAGCACGAGCAGGCTGAACTGGCACGCCAGCGCGAGCAGGCCGAACAGGCCGCCGCCCAGGCGGCGCAAGACAAGACCGAAGAGCAGAAAGCCTTGGTCGTAGCGGCCAGGGCACACGCCGCGATGCAGCGCAAGCTGGCCGACACCACGCAGGCGATGACGGCGGCCAAGCAGAAGCTGCTGGAACTGGAAACCCGCCGCCAGCACGCCGCGCAGAACGCGCTCAATGCGCTGGAAGAAAAAGTGGCCGCCGCCATGGAAGCCGGAGCGGCGCAAGGCGCGGCGACTGAAGAAAATGCCTTCGCCGCCACGCTGGCTGCGGCGCGCGCACGCGCCGAGCACGAGCAGTCCGAATCCATGGCCCGCGACGTGATCGGCCGCCTGAAGGAAACGGCGGAGTCGGTAACGTCGGTATGGCGCGCGCGTTGAACCTTGCCTAGGCCCGCGCCGGGCCGTTCAGGCCGTCCAGCTCGTGCGCGACAAGGTCCGCCCAGGTCTCGCGCCGCCGGATCTCGCGCACTTCCGCGCCATCCACCATCACCTCGGCCGGCCGCACGCGCGCGTTGTACTGGCTCGCCATGCTCATGCCGTAGGCGCCGCAGGAAAACACCGCCAGCACGCTTCCGCTCGCCATAGGCGGCATCGGTCTGCCCAGCGCAAAATAGTCTCCGGTTTCGCAGATCGGCCCGACGACGTCGACGGCGTCGTAGCCATTCGGCCCGGCCAGCGCGCTCCAGTGTCCGCTATGGTTGCCGTGCTGCGCCGGCCACATGAAATGTTCGGCGCCGTACATGCTGGGCCTGAGCAGGGTGTTCATGCCGGCATCGACCACGGTGATCAGGGCGTCCCAGCCTTGCTTCACGTATTCCACGGTCGTCAGCAGCACGCCGGCGTTGGCGCTGATGGAGCGTCCCGGTTCGATGATGAAGCGTTTGCCCTGCGCCTGCAGCGGGCGCAGGCGTTCGCAGATCGCGCGCCCCATGGCGGCCAAGGCGCTGGCGTCCGCCGCCGCGCTTTCCTGCCCGGCTTCCAGTCCAGCCAGCCCGACCTTCTGCGCTGCGGTGTGCCCGGCGCCCGGCGCGGTCCCGTCCTGCCCGGCTTCCCGCTGCCCGGCAGCCGGCCTGCCGTACTGCGCCGGAAATCCGCCGCCCATATTGACCGTGTCTATGCGGCCGCCGGCGCGCTCCACTTCGGCCACCAGTTCCTCGATGCGGCCGATCGCGGTGAGATAGGTTTGCACATCCTGGATGGGCGATCCCAGGTGCACGTGCACGCCGCACACGTCGATGCCGGGGTAGCGGCCGGGGGCGAACAACGCAGCCGCGCGCGACAGCGGCACGCCGAACTTGGTCTGGCGCCCGCCGGTGGCGGTTTTGGCCGGCGTACTGGCGTCGGCCACATCCGGATTCACCCGTACGGCCACGCGCAGCCGCTTGCCGGCCGCCAGCGCCGCCCGGTCCAGCCGGCTCAGTTCGCCTTCCGATTCCGCGTTGAACAGGTAGACCCCTTGTTCGACGGCGTAACGGATTTCGTCTTCCGACTTGCCGACGCCGGCAAACACGATGCGGTCCGCCGCCACGCCTGCCGCCAGCGCGCGGTACAGTTCGCCGCCGCTGACCACGTCCATGCCGCAGCCCGCCTCGGACAGCAGCCGCAGCACGCTCAGGTTGGCGCAGCTTTTCACGGAGAAGCAGATCAGGGGCGCAATCGGCGCGAAGGCCAGCCGCAGCGCCGCCACGTGGTCGCGCAAGGTCCGGGCCGAATAGACGTACACCGGGCTGCCGTACCGTTCGACGATGCCGTGCGCGTCCACGCCCTCGGCGTGCAGGCGGCCGTCGATATAGCTGAAGTGATCCATGTTTTCCCTTTGGTTGGTGCTTCAATGATGGGGAAAGTATGGCGGGACGCGTCTTGATTTAAAAATATCAAGTTATCGGCATCCTATTCATATCTGATATGCTTTGGCGCATGAATTTCAATTTCAGACATGTGGAGATCTTCCGGGCGGTGATGTCCACCGGCAGCGCCACGGCCGCCGCCGCCGTGCTGCGCACCTCGCAGCCCACCATCAGCCGTGAACTGAGCCGCTTCGAGCACGTCACCGGGCTGACCCTGTTCCAGCGTGCCGGCGCCAAGCTGGTGCCGACCGAGCAGGCCCACTTGCTGTTCGAGGAGGTGCAGCGCAGCTATGTCGGCCTGCAGCGCATCGCCAGCGCGGCCGACGGCATACGGCACCACCGCCACAGCCAGCTGAGCATCACCTGCCTGCCCGCGTTTTCGCACGGCCTGCTGCCGCAGGTGTGCCAGCTGGCGCGGCAACGCCATCCCGGCATCGGCGTCAGCATCGCGCCGCAGGAGGCGCCGGCGCTGCAGGAGTCGCTGTCGGCGCAGCGCTATCACCTCGGCCTGACGGAGGACCTGGCGGCCCCGCCTGGCACCGTCATTGAAACCTTGCTGCTGGAGGATGTGGTGTGCGTGCTGCCTGCGTATCATCCCCTGTGCGGACGCGCCGTGCTGGCGCCGCGGGACTTCGAGGGGCAGGACGTGGTGTGCCTGGCGCCCGAGGATCCCTACCGCCTGCGCACGGACAGCCTGTTCCGCGAGCTGGGCGTGGCGCGCCGCATGGTGGTGGAGACGCACAGCGCGAGCGCGGTGTGCGCGACGGTCAACTTGGGGGTGGGGATAGCCATCGTCAACCCGCTGACGGCGCTGGAGTATGCGCCGCGCGGGCTGGCGATCCGGCGCTTTTCGGTGTCGATACCGTATGCGGTGAGCCTGGTGCTGCCCAGCCACCGGCCGGAGTCGGCCAGTGTCGCGCGCTTCGCGGCTGCGCTGCGCGACACTTGCCTGGAGATGAAGGCGGCGCTGCGGACCCTGGCGGGCCCGTAGCCGCTGGCGGTCAGGGCTGCTGCTGCACCTGCACGCGTTCGGCGTAGTACTCGGTCTCGCCGAAGCATTCGGTCGGCACGCCTTTGTGCTGCGCGTAGCTGAGCAGCACGCGCTTGCCGGTGGCGGCCATCAGCTGCCTGGCCAGCTCGGGGTCGCGCACGCTGAACTGGAACTTCTCCGGGATGGCGCCCGGCATCGACGTCAGCAGCAGCTCGCCTTCCCAGGTCTTGCAGATCCAGCCCCGTTTCGAGAACTTCTGCAGGTAGCCGGCCCGCTCGCCCTCGGAGTACGAGACTTGCAAGGCGATCCAGGTGTAGCCGGCGAACAGCAGGCCGGCGCCCAGGACGAGCGCCAGCAGGACGTATTTGATGCGTGAAGGTTTGTTCATGTGTTTTTGCTGATTTGGTGGCAACCTTGCGATCTTATCATTCCCCCGCCGTCCTGCGGCGGTGGCGGATCGAGGACCACAGCGACACGCCGATGAAAGCGACCCCGGACAAGCCCGTGAACCACTCGGGAATGTGGTATTTCACGCTGGCGAGCATGATCAGCGCCAGGATGCCGATGGCGTAGTGCGCGCCGTGCTCGAGGAACACGAATTCGTCCAGCGTGCCCTTGTGCACCAGGAATACCGTCAGCGAACGGACGAACATGGCGCCGATGGCCAGCCCCAGCATGATGATGACCACGTCCGAGGTGATCGCGAACGCGCCGATCACGCCGTCGAAGCTGAAGGAGGCGTCCAGCACTTCCAGGTACATGAAGCCGCCGATGCCGCCCTTGGCCAGCGCCACGCCGGTGGCCGGGTCGTGCTCCTCGTCCTCCAGCAGGCCGCTGATCCAGTCGACGCCGACATAGACGGCCACGCCGACCACGCCGGCCATCAGCACGCTCAGTTTCTTCGCTTCCGGCACCAGCGCCACGCAGGCGAACACGGAGAGCAGGGCGAGCAGGGTGGCCAGGCCGTTGCTGCCCCAGTTGCCCAGCTTGGCTTCGAGCCAGCCCAGCCAGTGCAGCTCTTTTTCCTCGTCGAACAGGAAGTTGAGGAAGACCAGCAGCAGGAAGGCGCCGCCGAAGGCCGCGACCTCGGCGTGCACGCCGGTCAGGTAGCGCGAGTATTCGTCCGGCGTGGTGAGCGCCATGTTCCACACGTCGCCCAGCCCCAGGCCGGTGGCGACCGAGACGATGAGCAGCGGGAACAGCAGCCGCATGCCGAACACCGCGACCACGATACCGACCGTCAGGAACAGCTTCTGCCAGAAGGCGTTCCAGTCCTTGAGCACGGCAGCGTTGACCACCGCGTTGTCGAACGACAGCGAGACCTCCATCACGCCCAGCACGGCGGTGATCCACAGGGCCGACAACAGGCCGGCGCTGCCGCCCCGGCTATAGCCCCACCAGCCGGCCACGGCCATCAGCACGACGGTGACGAAGAAAGAAATTCTGAAATGTTTCATGTGGTTCCTTAAATATGAGCGTGCCGATTTTATATTACTTGCTACCGCCGTCCACAGTCATTCTGCGATAATGGACGGATTGCCACAAAGGAATTCACGATGGATCTCGCTTACCTGCTTACTCCTGTCATGACATGGACCGCTGTCGGTCCGATCAAATTTTTGATCAATAGCGCCAAGGCGCGTAAATGGGCTTTCAACCTGGTCGGCAACGGCGGTTTTCCGAGCAACCACAGCGCGGTGGTGTCCAGCATGGCGACCCTGATCGCCCTGCGCGAGGGCATGAACCATCCGGCCTTCGGCGTGGCTGTCACGCTGTGCTTCATCGTCATCATCGACGCCAACAGCCTGCGCCAGCACGTGGGCCGCCAGGCCGCCGCCATCAACCGCCTGGCCAAGGACGACGGGGCCCACACCTGGCTGCGCGAACGCATGGGCCACACGCTGGTTGAAATCGGCGGCGGCCTGGCCACCGGCATTGCCATGGGGCACCTGATCAATCTGCTCTTCAATCGGTGAAAGTGCTGCGTCCGGCGCGATACATCCGCCGTTCACTCCCGTTTTTTGCATTTCAGCCGTAGATTCCCGCAGTCCGTCCCACTCTGATTGACATCACAAGTTGCACTCCACATACTTCGCCACTTGTGGTTTTTTGTAAATTCCGCACCTATACAATATTTTCGGAGAACTCTCTATGTTGCGCAAAACCCTCCTGGCCTTAGCCGTCGCTTCAGCACTGGTTGCCTGCGGCAAGGCCGACAAGGAACCGGCCAAGGCGGACGCCCCGGCTGCCGCCAAGGCCGCCGACAAAAAGGCGCCGGCCGTCCTGTCGGCGTCGCCGGAAGACTTGGCGACGGTGGAGTCGAATTCGCTGGCGTCCGGCCCGGTCATCACCGGCTCGGTGCAGCCGGAGCGCAAGGCCGACCTGCGCGCCGAGGTGAGCGCAATCGTATTGCAGGTGCTGAAGGAAAACGGCGAGACCGTCAAGAAGGGCGACCTGCTGGTGCGCCTGGACGCGACCTCGATCCGCGACGGCATGACCTCGGCCGACGAAGCCTTGCGCGCGTCGACCCAGTCGCTGGAGCAGGCCAACCGTATGCTCGAGCGCCAGAAGACGCTGCGCGCCTCGGGCATGACCTCGGCCCAGGCCATGGAGGACGCTGAAATCCGCCGCAACAACGCCCAGAGCGACCTGGCCGCCGCCAAGGCGCGCGCCGTCACGGCCCGCCAGCAGCTGGCCCGCACCGAGGTGCGCGCGCCGTTCGACGGCGTGGTCAGCGAGCGCAAGGTGTCGAACGGCGACACCGCCCAGATCGGCAAGGAACTGATCAAGGTGATCGACCCGACCAGCATGCGCTTCGAGGGCCTGGTCTCGGCCGACAAGATCGGCGTGGTCAAGATCGGCCAGCCGGTCGCCTTCCGCATCAACGGCTATCCGGGCCAGAGTTTCACCGGCAAGGTCAAGCGCGTCGACCCGGCCGCCAACCCGGTCACCCGCCAGGTCGAAGTGCTGGTCGATTTCAACGAGAAATCGCAGCCGCGCGTGGCCGGCCTGTACGCCGAAGGCCGCGTCGAGGCCGAGCTGACCTCGACCCTGATGGTGCCCAACTCGGCCCTGGTGCTGAACGGCGACAACAGCTACACCTGGCGCGTCAAGGACAAGACCCTGGTCAAGACCCCGATCACGGTCGGCCAGCGCGACGACCGCAGCGGCTACTGGAGCATCAAGTCCGGCCTGTCCAGCGGCGACGTGGTGATGCGCACGCCGGGCTCGAACTTCAAGGACGGCCAGAAAGTGGAAATGGCGGCGCCCAAGGCGGTGGCCTCGGCCTCGGCCACGCCGGCCGCCGTCAGCAAAGGAAACTAAGCCATGTTCTTATCCGATTTCAGTATCAAGCGGCCGATCGCCACCATCGTGGTGATCATCGCGCTGATGTGCCTGGGCCTGATGGCCCTGTCCAAGCTGCGCGTCAACCAGCGCCCGGACGTGGAGGTGCCGATGATCTTCGTCACCGTGCCGTACCCGGGCGCCTCGCCCGAGACGGTCGAGCGCGAAATCGTCAACCGCCTGGAAAAGTCGATGCAGAGCATCACCGGCGTGACCGAGGTGAGCAGCACCGCGTCCGAAGGCCAGGCCCGCATCCAGATGAAGTTTACCTTCAGCAAGAACCTGATCGAGGCGACCGACGAGATCCGCAACTCCATCGCCTCGGTGCGCTACAAGCTGCCGACCGAGATGCGCGAACCCATCGTGCAGCGCCTCGACATCTCGGCCGAGCCTATCATGCAGATGTCGCTGTCGTCGAAGACGCAGAGCCACGCGGCCATTTCGCGCATCGCAGAAGACCAGCTGGCCGACCGTTTCCGCGGCATCGACGGCGTGGCCAACGTCACGGTCAACGGTTCGCTGCGGCGCGAGCTGAGCGTGCTGCTGCGCGCCGAGAAGCTGCGCGAGTACAACGTGTCGGTGGGCGAGGTGGTCAACGCGCTGCGCATGCAGAACACCAACGCCCCGGTCGGCAAGGTGCGCGGCGCGCTCGACGAGAAGAGCATCCGCCTGGTCGGCCGCATCGAACGCCCCGAGGACTTCCAGGCCGTGGTGGTCAAGCGCCGCGGCGAGGAGATCATCCGCCTGGGCCAGCTGGCCACGATAGAGGACGGCTTCGCCGACATCAACAACGTCAGCATCCGCACCGGCAAGCCCAACGTCGGCATCTCCGTCACCCGCTCGCGCGACGCGTCCACCGTCTCGGTGGCCAACAAGATCCGCGAGATGGTCAAGGCCATCAACCTGGAACTGCCGGCCGGCACCGAGATGGAAGTGACGCAGGACGGCGGCGAGGAATCGGAAAACAACCTCGACAACGTGATCGAGTCCTTGGTGTTCGGCGCCGTGCTGACCATCTTCGTGGTGTACGCCTTCCTGAACTCCTGGCGCTCCACGCTCATCACCGCGCTGTCGCTGCCGACCTCGGTCATCGCCGCCTTCATCGCGGTGTGGCTGTGCGGCTTCACCTTGAACTTCATGACCCTGCTCGGCCTGTCGCTGGCGATCGGCGTGCTGATCGACGACGCCATCGTGGTGCGGGAAAACATCGTGCGCCATATGCAGATGGGGTCCGACCGCCGCAAGGCCGCGCTGGAAGGCACGGCCGAGATCGGCATGGCGGTGGCCGCCACCACCTTCTCCATCATGGCCGTGTTCATTCCGGTGGCCGTGATGCCGGGCGTGTCGGGCGAATGGTTCCGTCCCTTCGCGCTGACCGTCACCTGCTCGGTGCTGGTCTCGCTGTTCATCTCCTTCACGCTGGACCCGATGCTGTCGGCCTTCTGGGGCGATCCGCCTGACCACCACACCGCGCCGAAGAAGGGCATCAGCAAGGTGCTGGCCCGCTTCAACGACTGGTTCGACCACCAGGCCGACCGCTACGGCAATGTGATCGGCTGGGCGCTGCACCACCGCCGCTGGATGACCGCCATCGCGGTGCTGACCTTCGCCGGCGCGATCGGCCTGCACGCCAAGTTCGGCGGCACCAGCTTCCTGCCGCAGTCGGACTACGGCACCATCATGATCGATGTGCGCACGCCGTCCTCGAGCAGCCTGGAATACTCGCGCCTGAAAGTGGAACGGGCCGCCGAGATCTCGCGCACCCTGGCTGAAAAGCCGAAGACCAACAGCTATATCAACCTGAGCGGCGGCCGCATCTACGTCGACCTGGGCAAGAAGCATGAGCGCAAGCGTTCGGCCGCCGAAGCCGCCGCCGAGCTGCGCGAGAAGCTGGCCGGCCTGGTGGGCGCCGAATACGTGGTGCTCGACGACCTGAGCAACGGCAGCCGCAAGCCTATCCAGGTCGAATTCACCGGCCCCGACACGCGCAAGCTGATGGCCATCACCAGCGCCTATATGGACAAGCTGCGCCAGGTGCCGGGCGCCGTGGACGTCGGCCTGTCCGAACAGGACCCGAAGGACGAGCTGCAGATCGAACTGGACCGCGGCCTGGCCAACTCCATGGGCATTTCGGCGGGCGACGCGGCGCAAGCGCTGCGCGTGGCCTTCGCCGGCATCGAAGTGGGCGACTGGGTCGATCCGACCGGCGAATCGCGCGACGTGGCGGTGCGCTTGCACCCCGAGGACCGCACCGGCGCCGAGAACATCGAACGCCTGCCGATCGCCGTCACCGGCACCAGCCAGATGGTGCCGCTGGACCAGATCGCCCGCGTCACCATGGGCAAGGGCCCGGCCACCATCACGCACAAGGATGGCAAGCGCCTGATCGCCGTGTCCGCCAACGCGCAGGGCCGCTCCACCGGCGAAGTGACCGCCGACGCCATGAAGCTGGCCAAGGAAATCGATTTCCCGCCGGGCTATGGCCTGTCGCTGGGTGGCGCAGGCAAGGACCAGAAGGAACTGTTCACCGCGATGACGGTCGCGCTGCTGGCGGGCATCGGCCTGATGTATCTGATCCTGGTGATGCAGTTCGGCTCCTTCACCGCGCCGATCGCCGTGATGCTGTCGCTGCCGCTGTCGCTGATCGGCGTGGTGCTGGCGCTGCTGCTGACCAAGGGCACCTTGAACCTGATGAGCTTCATCGGCATCATCATGCTGATGGGCCTGGTGGCCAAGAACGCCATCCTGCTGCTGGACGCGGCGCGCAAGCGCGAGGAAGAGGGCTACGGCCGGGAAGACGCGCTGATGCACGCCGGCCGCATGCGTTTGCGTCCCATCCTGATGACCACGTTCGCGCTGATCGCAGGCATGTTGCCGGTGGCGCTGGGCTTGGGCGAGGGCGGCGAGTTCTACCGTCCGCTGGCGGTCGCCATCATCGGCGGCACCATCACCTCGACCATCCTGACCCTGCTGGTGGTGCCGACCTTCTACGACAGCATCGAGATCGCCCGCGACCGCGCCATGGCCAAGTTCGGCCGCCGCGCGGCACGCTGGCCGGCCATCGTGGCTTTCTTCATGACGCTGGTCGAAGCGCTGCTGACGCTGGTGTTCGTGCGCATGGTCTACCGCATGCTGAAGTGGGTGGTGCTGAAGCTGACGGGGCGTGGCGGCTCCGGCTTGAAACCGGTCGCCTGAACTCGTGATGCAGGGCCTTCGGGTCCTGGTGCGCAGGCCCGGCACGTAGCAGACCCGTTTGCATGGCCTGCCCCGTTTGCAAGCGCCGGGCGCGGTGGGCCATACCGGTACTGAGCGGTTTTTTCAGGACGCGGCGAAGCAGGCTGTCCCACAAGGGCAGCCTGCTTTTTTATTATTTCCCGTTACGTGGCGGCGTGGTGGTGGAGTTGTTACCGCTGGTGCCGCTGGTGCCCGAGCCGGACGTGCCCGAAGTCCCGGACGTACCCGAGGTCCCGGACGTGCCCGAGGTTCCGGATGTGCCTGAAGTGCCTGATGTGCCCGAGCCGGAGCTTCCCGAAGTCCCGGAAGTGCCCGATGTGCCGCTGCTGGGTGGCGTGGTCGGCGTCGCGTTCTGGTCTGTCGGCGTGGTCGACGGCGTTGTGGTGTCGGGCGTCGTGCTTGGCGTCGTGCTTGGGGTGGTGATGCCCGGCGTGGTGCTGGGCGTCACGGTCGACGGCGTGGTCGCCGGCGCGGCGGTGCTGTCCGTGGTGCCGGTGGAATCGGCGCTGCGGTTCTTGCAGCCTGCCAGCGTGGCCGTGGCCAGGACGGCGCTCAGCAGCAGCGCGGTGGTGGTGCTCAATGTTTTCATGGTGCTTCCTTTCATGGTAAGTGAAATAGAGTGGTCACCCAGAGTTCAACCCGTAAATTGGACTTGTGCCGACGTTTTAGGTTCCGCAAAAATTCAGGCGGGCGCCAGCGTGCGTAGCAGGGCCGGGACTTCGGCCGAAATCTCGCGCGCCAGGTAGCCCAGCACCCCATAGCGCAGCGCCAGCTGCTCGCCGGCCGCCGCGTGCAGCGCCACGCCCCAGGCGGCGGCCTGCTCGAGCACCGCGCCGCGTGCCGCCAGTCCGGCGATGATGCCGGCCAGCGCGTCGCCCGAGCCGGAGATGGCCAGGCCGATATTGCCGCCCTGGTGCTCCCACAGTTCGCCGTCGGGCGCGGCGACCACGGTGAGCGGCCCCTTGAGCGCCAGCACCGCGTTCCAGCGCCGCGCGTGCCGCTGCGCCGTGCCGTGCAGGTCGCCCATCACCGCTTGCCGGTCCATGCCGCACAGATGTGCCAGTTCGCCCGCGTGCGGCGTCAACAGCACGGCTTCCTCGAAACGGAAATGCTCGCAGTCCACCGGGTCGGCCAGCAGCGGCTGTTCGGCGGGCGGGCGCAGCAGTTCCATCGCGGCCGCGTCCAGTATCACCTTGCGGCCCGCGAAGCGCGGCAGCAGGGCGCGCACCAGCTCGGCGCTGGCGGCCTCGTCCTGCATGCCCGGGCCGACCAGCAACGCGTCCACCTTGTGCGCCAGCTCGCCCAGCCTGCGCGCCGCCTCGATGGAAAAGCCGCCCGCCGCCGTTTCGGCCAGCGCCATCACGCGCGCCTCGGGCAGCGCCATGGCCAGGTGCGGCGCCACGCTGGCTGCCGTCGCCACGGTCAGCTTGCCGGCGCCGGCGCGCAAGGCCGCCGTCGCCGCCAGCAGGGCCGCGCCCGGCATCTCGCGCGAGCCCGCGACGATCAGCACGTGGCCGCGCACTTCCTTGTCGCCGTCGAAATGGGGCATGGGCAGCGGCCACTCGCGCAGCGTCCGCATGCTGATGTCGATGGCGTAGGTTTTACTGTTGGCCATGGCGCTCCCGGGCAGCAATCAGGACTTCGGGGCGGCCGGCATGTCCGGCCTGGCGGTGATGGGCGTACCGGTCTGCTCCAGCGGCGCGACGAAGTTGGCGCTCTGCAGCACCAGCTTGCCGTGCTTGCCCGCCGCCGCGTCGAACACGTAGGAGGTGACGCCGCAGTTGGGCACGTCGGCCGCGCGGTCGACCGCCAGGATTGCGGTTTCGTCCATGCGCTCCAGCAGGTAGCGGAAGCAGTTGACGATGACCTGGTGGCCGACGATGAGCACGCGCTCGCCCCGGTATTCGCGGGTGATGGTGTCGATCACGCTGCGCAGGCGCAGGATCACGTCGCACCAGCTCTCGCCGCCGGGCGGACGGAAATAGAATTTGCCGACATGCTTGCGCTGCTCGGCCAGTTCAGGGAATTTGTCGGCGATGCCCAGCGGCGTGAGCCGGTCCAGGATGCCGAACTCCTTCTCGCGCAGGCGCTCGTCGGCCACCACGGTCAGCCCCTCGCTGCCCAGCTGTCCGATGACGGCGTGGGCCGTGTCGCGGGCGCGCACATAGGGCGAGTGCAGCACCACTTCGGGCTGCTGTCCGGCCGGCAGGGCGGCGAACCAGGCGGCCAGCGCGCCGGCCTGGCGCCGGCCCAGTTCGGACAGCGGGACGTCGACGTCGCGGTGCGCGATGTCGATCAGGAATTGCGACGCGGCCTCGGCGGCCTCGCGCGCCACATTGCCCGCGCTCTGCCCATGCCGTACGAGCCAGATCTGTTGAGGCCACTTTTGTTCCATGCCGACCGCTCCGCCGATACTGATGAAGTGCGGTCCATGCTAGTCGAATTTGCAAAAGGATGGCGCAGGCGTGCCTGGCTAGCCCCACCTCGTTATACACAACTTGCCAGCATCCCCATTTCGCGTAATGTCTTGATCGTATGAGCCGAGGCCCGAACATCGCAAATGCCTTCCCAAATGGTCTTGGCCCCCGGTTCACCGTCGCCTTTTCTCGCCAGGAATCCCCCGGCGCGAGCAATCATACGTACGACTTCGTTCAGTGTTGGTGCCGTCGGCGGTCGCTTCTTGTTGAGCAAATAGGCCGCCTGTATTTCATCGGGATCGAAGAACAGGCTGGCGTCAAGGTCGGGGCATGTGCGGCCCATACGCATCAGATAAGCGATCCGCCACGCCACCACCAAGTACAGCGCGAGCGCGCGCTCGATGCGCTCGATCCTGCCCAACTGCAGTTGCTCAACCTTGCAGCCGGCCTTGAATACGTTGAACAGCATCTCGATCTCCCAGCGAGCCCGGTACCAGTCAATCAGTTCAGCCACCTCGGCCGCCGTGGTGGCCACTCTGTTCGTCAACAGGCGCCATTCGATGGCTTTCGTGCCAGCCAGCGCGCCGTACTCACGCGCCACAATGCAGGTCGCTTGCACCGTTTTACCCTTACCCGCCTTCAGTTCGACACGGCGCGCCCACAGGTGCTGGCGCACGATTCGCGCTTTGTTGCCTGGCCGGGCTGCGAGCATGAATTCGATCTCGCCCAGCGCCGCCCCTTCCGTAGTGTGGGGCCACAGCTTCTCGCTGTTGGGCAAGCAGCGGTTGTGCGTCGCGCGCACCAGCCAGTCGAGCGGCATGCCCAGTTGCTGGGCGCGCGCCATCAACGGCATCATGTCCGCTTCGCGGTCGGCCACATACACCAGGCGCGTCGATGCCAAACGCGGCGCCAGTTCGGCCAGCCGCTCGTAACCCTCGATCCAGCGCAGGCTCTCTTTCGGCCCGCCGCGCTTGCCATCTTCCTTCTTTGGTTCGCGCGCCCACATCCATACGTCCAAAATCCCCAGCGGTTCGCGCGCCGTCGTTACCGCGTAGGTCGGGTGCAGGTACATGCCGCGCTGCGCCTCGTAGCTCAGTGGGCCAAGGCCTTTGGCCTGCTGGCCATTGAAGTCCAATTCCGTCGTGTCCTGCAGGCACAGCACTACCGATTCTGCCGCCATCCGCTGCTCGGTCTGCTGCCAGTGGGGTTCCAGCACCGCTTGCCATTCCACGCTGTCGTTGTCGAAGAAGCGATATGCTGCCATCGTTTCGCCCCATCCGTTGCACGCCTTCGGCACGCTTGCCGTCGGGGCCGCAGCCATACTTTCCATCAGTGTCCTCGCTCGCCGGTTCAGGCGCGCATCGCCCAGATCGAGTTGCCCAAATTCCGCTTCCGTCCAGCTTGTCGATCCGTTTGCCAATTGCGCCACGCAAAAGACGAGAGTAAACGCGATTTCGCGGCAGTTTACAAGCCCGGCGCTAACTCACTGAATGTAAACGGAAATTCCAGCGGCCAACGTCATGGGGCCGACTTGTGTATAACGAGGTGGGCTAGCCCTACGCCGCCTTGCTGTCGGCTTCCTCGCCCAGGTCGGCGTCGCCGTTGAACACGGCCATATCGGTCTCGCCCAGCGCGCGGCTGGCGACAGCGCCGGCCGCGATGGAACCGCTGACGTTGAGCGCGGTGCGGCCCATGTCGATCAGCGGTTCGATCGAGATCAGCAGGCCGGCCAGCGCCACCGGCAGGTTCATCGACGACAGCACGATCAGCGCGGCGAAGGTGGCGCCGCCGCCCACGCCGGCCACGCCCACCGAGCCGACCGCGATGATGGCCAGCAGCGGCGCGATGAAGCCCAGCGTGTAGGGATCGATGCCGACGGTGGGGGCGATCATCACCGCCAGCATGGCCGGGTAGATGCCGGCGCAGCCGTTCTGGCCTATGGTGGCGCCGAAGGAGGCGGCGAAGTTGGCGATGCCCTCGGACGTGCCGAGGCGGCGCGTCTGCGTCTGCACGCTCATCGGTATCGCGCCGGCGCTGGAGCGCGAGGTGAAGGCGAAGGCCAGCACCGGGAAGATCTTGCGCGCGTAGCGCAGCGGATTGAGGCCAGCGGCCGAGACCAGCGCCAGGTGCACGCAGAACATCAGGATCAGCGCGCTGTAGGAGGCCAGCACGAAGCTGATCAGGTGCAGGATGTCGGCGTAGCTGGAGGTGGCCGCCAGCGTGGCCATCAGCGCGAACACGCCGTACGGGGTCAGGCGCAGCACCAGGGTCACCATGCGCATCACGATGGCGTGCGCGACCTGGATGAAGTGTTCGAAGGAGGCGAACAGGTCCGGCTTTTTGTCGTGGATGCCGATGGCGGACACGGCGATGAAGATGGAAAACACCACCACCGCGATGGTGGAGGTCTTGCGCCCGCCCGTCATGTCGAGGAAGGGATTGGCGGGGATGAAGCTGATCAGCATATTGGGCAGCGAGATGGCTTGCGCATCGCCCAGTTTGCCCTGCAGATAGGCGCCGCGCGCCGCCTCGGCCGCGTTGGCCGCCAGGCCCACCGCGCTCAGGTCGAACAGCCTGGCCATCAGGATGCCGATGCCGGCCGCCACGATGGTGGTGGCGATCAGTGTGCCTATGGTCAGGGCGCTGATCTTGCCGAGCGAGGACGCGTTCTTCAGCTTGAGGATGGCCGCGATGATGGATACCATGATCAGCGGCATGATGATCATTTGCAACAGCTTGACGTAGCCGGTGCCGACGATGTCGAGGTACTCGCCGGTGGTCTTGACGACCGGATCGGCCGCCCCGTAGAGCGCCTGCAGCCCCGCGCCCAGCAGCACGCCCAGGCCCAGGCCGGTGAATACGCGCACGGTGAAGCTGGCGTGCCGGCTTTGCTGGCGGACCATGAAAGCGAGCAGGGCGATTGCTGCTGCCAGGTTGATAGCTACATTAATTGCCATGGTGTGTGAACGAGGTTGTTATTATTGGGAAAGCGGCGCCGGGCCATTTTAATGGCAAACCCGGCGCGCCGCACGGCACGGCAGGGCTGCCGCACGGAATATTTCAGCATTTCCATATTTGTTTTCAGGAGGCGACTATGGCTGCAGCGAATATGAAGGTGGGCACCCGGCTGGCGCTGGGCTTCGGGATGGTGCTGGCGCTGCTGGTGCTGGTGGCCGCGCTGGGCGTGTTCAGCATGGGCCGCATCAACGAGCGGCTGGACCGTATCGTGCACGGCAACGTCGCCAAGCTGGCGCTGGTGCAGGACATGTCGGAGGCGGTGCACGTGGTCGCGCGCGTGACGCGCACGGCGGTGCTGCTCACGGACGAGGCGGCCATCCGGGCCGAACTGGCGCTGATGAAAGCGGCGCGCGAGCGCTATGCCGCCGCGTCCGCCGAACTCGACAAGATGCCCAGCATAGCCGAAGCCAAGGCCATCCGCAGCCGCGTCGACGAGGCGGGCGCCGTGGCGCGGCGCCTGAACGACCAGGTGGCGCAGCTGGCGCTGGCCCACAAGGACGACGAGGCGACCGCGGTGCTGGTGCAGCAGGCCGGTCCCGCGACGCAGCGCTGGCAGGACGCGATGGACGAAGACGTGGCGCTGCAAAAGCGCCGCAACCATGAGGACGCGGACGAGGCGGCGCGCGCCTACGCGGCGGCGCGCGGGCTGATGCTGGGCTTGAGCGCGGTGGCGGTGTTGGTGGGCGTGGCAGCGGCGCTGATCATCGCGCGCAAGCTGCTGCGCCAGCTGGGCGGCGAGCCCGACTACGCCGCCATGGTGGCGGGACGCATCGCGGCGGGCGATTTGACGGTCGAGGTCGAGACCGATGCCGCGCACCAGGGCAGCATGATGCACGCGATGAAGCTGATGCGCGACAGCCTGGTGCAGATCGTGACGCAGGTGCGCAGCAGCACCGACACCATCGCCGTGGCCACCGGCCAGATCGCCAGCGGCAACCAGGACTTGTCCGAGCGCACCGAGCGCCAAGCCAGCGCGCTCGAAGAGACGGCCTCGTCGATGGAGGAATTGACCAGCGCGGTGCGCGAGAACAGCGGCAACGCGCGCGAGGCCAACCAGCTGGCGACGGCGGCGTCCGACGTGGCGGTGCGGGGCGGCGACGTGGTGGGGCAGGTGGTGCACACCATGGACTCGATCCACGACTCGTCGAAGAAGATCGTCGACATCATCGGCGTCATCGACGGCATCGCCTTCCAGACCAATATCCTGGCCCTGAATGCGGCGGTGGAAGCTGCGCGCGCGGGCGAGCAGGGGCGGGGCTTTGCGGTGGTCGCCAGCGAAGTACGGACCCTGGCGCAGCGTTCCGCCTCGGCCGCCAAGGAGATCAAGGAGCTGATCGGCGACTCGGTCGGCAAGGTCGCCGCCGGCAGCAAGCTGGTGCAGCAAGCGGGCAGTACGATGGATGAAGTGGTGGCCAGCGTGCGCAGCGTCACCGGCATCATGGCCACGATTGCGGCGGCCGGCGCCGAGCAGAGTGCCGGCATCGAGCAGATCAATACGGCGGTGGTCGAGATGGACAACGTCACGCAGCAAAACGCCGCGCTGGTCGAGCAAGCGGCCGCTGCCGCTTCCGCCCTGCAGGAGCAGGCCGCCACGCTGAGCCGCATCGTCAGCGTGTTCCGCGTGGCCCCAGGCGCCCCCCACCCCGGCCAACTCCGGATGCATTAAGCCCTGGGGTCAGGCCTGCATTCGTGCGTTTTCGCGCATGGTATGCCCCCGACTGCGCCAACGCTGCACGATTGCAGGCCTGACCCCAGCCGAAAAAACAAGGCAGATGCCAGGTTCCTGATAGATGAACATGCCTGAAAATGCACGAATGCAGGCCTGACCCCAGGGGTGGGGTCAGGCCTGCATACGTGCAGTGTTGGCGGGGACGGGGAGCTTGTTGTACTTGAGCCAGCGGGCCATGGCTTCGTCGCGGACCGGGCCGGGCGGGGTTTCTTGTACGCTGAGCTGGGTCTGCAGCAGCCAGCGGTAGAGCGCGTCGTCGGCGTCGAAGGCGGCCGCCGGGGCGGTGATCGTCAGGCAGGACAGCGCCCGCCGCGTCCACAGGCTGAGCAACAGATAGTGGCTGGGCTCGTCCTTGCCGGGGAAGGTGCCGCGGTATTCGGCGGCGAGGCCTTGCGTGTGCCCGCCCCAATTCTCGCCTTCCAGCTTGTAGGGGCGCTTGACCTGCTTCAGCCAGGGCATCTCCTCGGCTACTTTGCGCACACGCAGCTCGCTCCAGTCTTGCACTGTCAGGCTGCTGTTGGGTACGCCTATCGCGCTGAACTGGCTGCCATGGTCCAGATCGAACAGATGGTAGACGTGGCCTTCGCTGCTGGCGCGCCAGGCTTCGGGCGCATTCAGGACGATGCCGATGCCCGGACTGGCGAAGCGTTGCAGTACCAGCGCGCTGAAGTCGGGCGCCTCGGCTTCGATGACGCAGACGCAACCGCAACTCTCCAGCGCCTCCCGGTAGCGCAGCGCGCTGGCGTAGTCGACCTGCTTCTTGATGATGGCGCGCGGCGCCGTCAGCAGGGCGCGCATCTGTTCGCCGCTGCGCCTGAACAGCGCCGCCAGCCGCTGCGTCACCTGCTCGGGCGTGTGGCCGGGCTGCGGACCTTGCGCTATGACGCGGTAGCTGGAGGGCAGCCTGGCGGCCGTCAGTTCGGAAGAGTTTGGCATGCAATATCAGCGATGTAACAGAATTGCTGTAAGGATATGACAAACGGGGGGCGGCAAAATGCGCGCTTTGTCACCAGCCGCAAAATAATTCTTGCAATTGTTACGAACGCGCAGCGCAACCCGCCTGTGCACCGCTGTTTATTTCAGCGCGACTGGCAAGTCCGGATACGCGTCGGCATAGGCGCAGCGCATGCCATTGACCGGACTTAGCCGTACGGCGTGTACTCGAAGCCGTTGCCGATCAGTTTGAGCGCGGCCAGCTGGTTCTCGGCGCTTTCGCTGAAGTCGGTCAGCATATTGGCGCGCGAGGTGCCTTGCGCGAGGCTGTCGCCCCAGAAGGCCACGCCGGCCTGGTCCGGTGCGCGGTGCAGCACATTGCTGTACATGCTGGTGATGTAGGCCGCGTCGCTCTGGCCGCTGCCGTACAGTTTCTGAAATTCGGCGCTGCCGATGAAGGCGCCGGCCACGTCCTTGAGGGGCGCGCCGGCATCCATCTGCGCCATCCAGTAGCCCAGGCCGGACTTGTCCGGCGCCCGGTTGAAGGCGGCCTGGTACAGGCGGTAGACCTGGCCGCCGCTGCCGTCGATGTCGAGCGCGACGCTGGTGTTGGAGAACAGCAGCCGCTCCACATTGGACAGCATGTCGCCCAGCGCACCGCCGCTGTACTGGCTGACCTTGGTTTCACTGTTGATGTGGATCACCGTGTAGTTCGAACTGCTGTTGGCGTAGACCACGGTGTCGATGCCGTCGGCGCCGTTCAGGCGGCGCCCGTTGCCCAGACCTACCATGGTGTCGTTGCCGCTGCCGCCCACAGCGACGGCCGCCACCGTGGTGAAACTGTAGTTGCTGCTGCCGGCGTATTTATTGCCGGCCAAGTCGATCAGGCTGCCGTTCGCGAGTTCCAGCGTGTATTCGGTGTTCGGACGTAGCGGCGCGGCGGGGTTGATAGTCAGCGTGTTTCCGGACACGGTGGCGGTGCCGCCGCTGTAGCTGTTGAAGGTTTCCACCGCGGCGCCGCTGCTGTCAAGCAGGCGGATCAGGCCGTCGCCGCGCCGCACTGCCTCATCGAAGCCGAGCACGATGTTGGCGCTCAGGCTGGCGCCGGTGCCGCCCTTGGCGGGCGAGAACGCCGTCACGGCCGGCCCGGTGGTGTCGCCGCTCAGGTCGGTCGCGTGCAGCGTATAACTGCCGGTGAGCGGCGTGCTGCTGTACCGATAGGGGGCGACGTTGAGGTAGTAGTCGCCGCTCTTGCTGGCGGTGGCGCTGTAGTAGCCGGCTTTCATGCCGCTCATGGTTGCCAGGGGCTGGAAGCTGCCACTGGCGTCGTACAGCGCCAGCGTGCCAGCGTAGCTGTCCACTTCCAGCGTGCCGCCGCCGCCGACGGCGCCGGCCAGCTGGAACATGTATTTGCCGCCGGCGATCAGGCTGACCTTGATCCAGTCCTGGTCGCCGGCGAAGTCCAGCGCGCCGCTGGCTTTGCCGCCCATCGCCAGCACGCCGGAGGTGCCGCTACCGGCCATATAGTCGTCATTGGCCGGGATATAGGCTTTCAAAGTGTAAGCGGTGGCGCGGTAGGTGTTGTTCTCGCCGACCGTCAAGAGCACGTCGCCGTCCTGGTTGGGGGTGAAGACGCGGTAGGCCGCCTTCCCGGCCACGGAATAGGTATACCAGTCCAGGGCGGAGATGTTCGTCTTGCCGCCCAGGGTCAGGTTGTTGGCGCTCGCGGCGTCCCCCGCCAGTTCGACTATATAGGTGGTGCCGGCTTTCATCGCCAGCTTGAAAGCGTCGGTATCGCTGGCCAGTTCCAGCTTGCCGCTGGCGGCGACGCCGGCCTTGAGCGCGGTCGCGGTGGCGCTGCTGCTGCCGTGGTCGTCGCGGGCGCCGAGGCGCGCCGCGACGGCATAGCTGGCGATGCCGGAGCCGGTGTCGCTCGCTTCCAGGTAATAGGTGCCGGCCTGGGACGCGGTGACCGCCAGCAGCGGCACGCCGCTGAGGGGATCGGTGGTGACCGTGGCTGCCATTTCCTTGCCACTGCCGTCGAACAATTTCAGCTTGCTGTAGTAGCTGGAACCGCCGGTCAGCGTGAACCAGTAGTTGCTGCCGGCCTGCAGGTCGACGGCGAACCAGTCGCGGTCGTTGATGGTGTTGAACTTGGCGCCGGTGCTGGCGCCCACGGTCAGCTTGCCGGCGCCAGAGGTGTTGGCGCTGTAGTCGTCCGCAGCCGCCGTGACCGTCATGGTGTACGGCTGCACGCCGGTGCTGGAAGAGTAGTAAGGGCTGATGGCGGCATAGGCGGTGCCGCTGGTCCACGCGGTGAACGAGTAGCTGCCGCTGCCGCTACCGGTGGCGCCGGCCGTGGTGCCGGACGGGCCACTGATGGACAGCGGGTTGCCGCCGGCGGCCGGGCTGGCGCTGACCGTGTAGGTGACGCCGGCCTGCACGTCGAAGCCGAATTTGTCGACGTCCGATCCCCCTTCGAGCGCGCTGCTCACGCTCTGGCCCAGCGCGATCGCCTGGGCGGCCGCGTCGGTGTCGCCGACGCTGTCGATGACCGAACTCGACTTCAAGGTGTAAGCCAGTTCGTCGCTGGCGCCGTACTGCTTGCCGGCCTGTACATAGTAGTCGCCGCTGACGGCAGGCTTGTAATACAGTACGGCGCCGCCGCTCAGTTCCGAGCCGCCGGCGACGTAGCTGCCGTCGGCGCGCAGCAATCTCAGCGTCGTCACCGTGTAGGTGCCCGACGTGGACGGCGCCGCCAGGTTGTAGGTGTACAGCGAGCCGGCCGTCAGCGTGACCTTGAACCAGTCGCTGTCGCCAACGGTTTCGAACACCCCGCTGGTCTGGCCGTCGGCGGGCAGCGCGCCGGCGGTGGTGGAATTTGCTGGGTAGTCGTCGGTCAGGGCCATGGCTGCGGAGAGAGTGAAGGGTAACGTTGAATTATAGCAACGTTGCCTCCGGTTAAATCTCTCCCAATGTCACCGAATTCAGCCGAAGGGCGTGTATTCGAAGCCGTTGCCGATCACCTGGATGGCGGCAGCCTGGTTCTCCGCGCTCTCGCTGAAGCTGGCCAGGGCGTCGGCGCGGCCGAGGCCGCCGCTCAGGCTGCCGAGCCAGAAATCGAGCCCGGCCTGGTCCGGCGCGCGATGCAGCACGTTGGTGTACAGGCTGCGCACGAAACTGTCGTCGCCCGGTGCGCTGCCGAACAGGGTTTTGAACTCGGCACTGCCGATGAAGCCGTCGGCCACCTGGGCCAGCGTGATTCCGCTGTCGAGCTGGGCGATCCAGTAGCCCAGGCCGGCCTTGTCCGGGGTGCGGTTCAGCGCGGCCTGGTACATGCGGTAGGCCTGGCCGGCCGCGCCGTCCAGGTCGAGCGCGACGGCGCTGTCGCGGAACAGCAGGCGCTCGACACCGGTCAGCACGTCGCCGCCGTTGCCGTTGGGGCTGCTTGCCAGGTTGGTCACTTTCGATTCGTTGCTGACGTGGACCACGCGGTAGTTGTACAGGGAGCCGGCGTACACCGCCGTGTCGACGCCGGCGCCGCCCTCCAGGCGCAGCGCGGTGCCCAGGCCGGTCAGGTAGTCGTTGCCGGCGCCGCCCTGCGGCACGCTCGCGGCGGTGGAAAAACTGTAGCCGGTGCTGGCGACGTGGTTGTTGCCCGCCAGGTCGGTGATGGCGCCCGCGCCCAGTTGCAGCGTGTACGTGGTGCCGGCGCGCAGCGGCGCCTCCGGGTCGATGAGCAGCGTGCTGCCGCTCAGCTGCAGGTGGTTGTCGTAGGAGCCGTAATAGGTCTCCACCGCGGCGCCGGTGCTGTCGAGCAGGGTGATGGCGCTCTGGCCCAGCATGATGCGCTCGTCGAAGTTGAGCACGATCTTGCCGGTCAGGCTGGCGTTCGCGGCGCCGCTGGCCGGGCTGTAGGACAGCACGGCCGGACCGGTCTTGTCGCTCGTCAGCACATAGCTTTGCAGCGTGTAGGCGCCGGTGCGCGCCGTGTTCTCCTGCTGCGGCGGCGTGACCGCCAGATAATAGTCGCCCGCGACGTCGGCGGTCAGCGAGTAATAGCCGGGGCCGGCGCCGTACAGCGTGTTCAGATAGGCGTAGGAGCCGGCGGCGCTGCGCGCCTCGAGCGCCGTGCCCGCCAGGCCTTGCAGCTGGAACACGATTTTATCGTTGGCGTTCAGGCTCAGCTTGACCCAGTCGACATCGCCGGCGTAGTCGGTCTTGCCGCTGAAGGCGCCGCCGGGCTGCAGCACGGCGGCGGTGGCGCTGCTGGCGGCGTAGTCGTCGGCGGCCGGCAGGCTGGCCTTCAGCGTGTAGGCGCTGGCGCGGTCGTCGGCGTAGCGGTCCACCGTCAGGTAGAAGTCGCCCGTGTAGCCGGCGGTGAAGGTCTTGTAGACCGAGGCCGTGGCCGAGCTGTAGGCGAGGGTCTGCACGTAGCCGCCGTTGGCATCCTGGGCGTCGAGCGTGTAGCCGGCGGCGTCGGCTGCGCTTTGCGCCGTCAGTTCCAGTACATAGCTGGTGCCGGCCTTGACGGCCAGCTTGAAGACGTCCTTGTCGGCCGGGATTTCCAGTTTGCCGCTGAACGCCGTGCCCAGCGCCAGGGTGCCGGCGGCGGCGACGGTGTTGCCGCGGTCGTCCGGCGTGCCCAGTTGGGCCTTCAGCGTGTAGCCGCCGCTGCCGGAAGACTGGTCCGCCACTTCCACGTAATAGGTGCCGCTGGCGCTGGCCACGCAGGGCATCAGCACCGAGCCGAGATAGCCGAGCGATCCGCTCAGCGTGGTCAGCGCCTGGCCCGCGCCGTCGAGCAGCTTGAGCTGGGTGCCGCCGATGTAATCGTTGGCTGCGCCGCCGCTCAGGGTGAACCAATAGGTCTTGCCGGCTTGCAGCGATACCGCGTACCAGTCGCGGTCGTAGGGTAGTTCGAGCTTGCCGGCGGTGCTGGTGCCGATCGCCAGCGCGCCGGCGCTGTCGACGGTGGCGCCATGGTCGTCGGCGGCGGCGCTGGCGAGCAGGGTGTAGCTACCCAGCGCCGTGCCCCAGGCGCTGCCGGCGCTGATGTAATAGTCGCCCGCGCTGCCGGTGGTGAAGGAAACCTGGTTAAAGTTGCTGCGCGAGCCGGACTGCACCGCGCCGTCGGGGCCGCTGACCGCAATGCCGCCATACCAGGAACTGCCGTTGTCCGAGGCCCAGGTGGTGCTGACGGTGTAGGTGGTGCCGGCCTGCAGCGCGAGCTTGAACTGGTCCACGTCCTGCGGTCCCTCGAAGGCGCCGCTCACGCTTTCGTCGAGCGCGATGGCGCGCGCGGCCGCCTGCGTGTCGCCGGTGTCGTCGGGCGTGCCGCTGCTGGCGGTGATCGTGTAGGGCACGTTTTGCAGGAAGGCGCTGTAGTTGCTGGCGGCGAGGAAATAGTCGGCGCTGGCGGACGGACGGAAGGTGCCGGTGACACCTGTCGTCGTGCTGGTCGAGCTGAAGGACTGGTAGTTGCCGGATGCGTCGACCATGGCCAGCTGCAAAGCGCTGCGGCTGCCGCCGTCGTCCAGGCCGAAGGTGTAGAAGCGTCCCGCCGTGAGGCTGACGCGGAACCAGTCGCTGTCGAACTGTGCTTCGAAGGCGGCGCTGGCCTGGCCGCCCGGCTGCAGGCTGGCGGTGGTGGATGTGTTGGCGCTGTAGTCGTCGGTCGGCATGAAATACGGAATCAGTTGTTAAATGAGCATGGCCGCGCAGTGTAGCAGAGAATATGGCGGCCGGGCCCGGCTGGCGCAAGTTCTTACGCCGGCAAGGTCTGCGGCACGCCGGCCAGCTTGTCCGGATTGCGCACCGCGTAGATGCCGGTGATGCGGCTGCCGTCGGTGCGGATGGCCTGGGCCGATTCGAGCTTGCCGTTGACGTAGCGCAGGAAGCCCGGCTCGCCGTTCACGGTGGCGCCGCGGTAGGCCACCTGGCCGGGGAATTTGGCCAGCATGCCCCAGTACAGTTCGGCGATGCGTTCGACCCCGTGCACGATTTCCAGGAACGAAGGCACCTTGCCGCCGCCGTCGCCCACCAGCTCGATATTTTCCGCCAGCAGCGCCTGGATGGCGTCCGGCTGGCCGCTGCGGGCGGCCTCGAGGAATTTGGCCAGCAGGCTGCGGTGGGCGTCGCGGCCGACCTGCTGGCGCGGCTGCTCCTGCTGCACGCGCTGCTGGGCCCGGTGCACCATCTGGCGGCAGGCCGCCTCGCTTTTGCCGAGCAGGGCGGCCACCTCGCTGTAGTCGTGGTCGAACACCTGGCGCAGCAGGAAGGCGGCGCGTTCCTCCGGGGCCAGCCGCTCGAGCACCCACATGAAGGCCACCGACAGCTCGCCGGCCAGCTCGGCCTGGGCCTCGGGCGTGCGCTCGTCCAGTTCGACCAGCGGCTCCGGCAGCCACCAGCCGACATAGGCTTCGCGCTCGGCCTTGGCGGCACGCAGGCGGTCGATCGCCAGCCGGGTGACGATGGTCACCAGCCAGGCCTCGGCCGACTGCAGGCTGGACTGCTCGCCGCGGTCCCAGCGCAGCCACGCGTCCTGCACCACGTCCTCGGCGTCGGCGCGGATGCCGAGCATGCGGTAGGCAATGCCGAACAGGCGCGGGCGCAGCGCGGCAAAGGTATGGGCGGACGGGGGCGTGGTGTCGGCGGTCATGGCGGTGTGGGGCATGCGCGCGGCATGCCTGCTGTGTTATCGATGGCAACAGTATGCACGGCTTCGCGAGCTGGTGCGAGCGCTGGCGCAGCCGCCGGTGCCACATATACGGTTCGCGGTGCGCCGGCCCGCCCGCCATCATCAAAAGAAATACGCTTGGATGCTTTTAAGGTGGATGTTTGCCGCAGCGCGGCCTAAGCTATAAGTTGCTGAGTGACTGGCGGCAAGGAGGTGCTTATGCTGGAGAAGCAGTTGGCTTTGCAGTACGAGTTGATCGGCCGCCTGTACGACGCGGCCCTGCATGAAGACCGTTGGCCCGGGTTGTGCGACGATATCGCCGCCGCCTTCGGCGCCAGCAGCGCGGCGGTGATGGTCCAGCCCGCCGCCAGCGAAGCCCGCTTCCTGGACCGCAGCGCGAATCTCGACGACGTAGCGCTGACCGCCTACGAGGAGCAAGACTGGCAGTGCGGCTTAGGGGCCCAGAAGGCCCGGCAGCTCGAACTGTCCCAGGTATTCGCCAGCGCCGACATCCCCGGCGACACGGCCCTGGATCCCACCGGATTTTATGCCGCCACCAGCGAACAGGCCGGGGCGTGCTACGTGGTGGGCGCCGTATTCGCGGTGTCGCCTACCGAACTGGGCGTGCTGGGCATCCACCGCGCCGGCGCGCTGGGCAACTACGCCGAGGAGGACAAGGCCTGTGTGCGGGCTTTCCTGCCGCACCTGGAGCGGGCGCTGCAGCTGCGCAGCCGCCTGGCGCACCAGGGGTTGGCCGAGCACTGCAGCGTGACGGCGCTGGACGCGCTGGCCACCGCCGTGTTCCTGCTCGACGCCGACCTGACGGTGCTGTACGCGAACGCCAGCGCGGCAGCGCTGTTCGGCGCCGAGGCGCCGCTGTGCCTGCGCGGCGCGCAACTGGTGCAGACCGCTTCGCACGGCGCGCGCACCTTGGCGCGCATGGTGCGCGGGGCCATGCGCGGCCGCGCGCCCGGCGTGCCGGCGGAGGCGCCGCCCCCGCAATCGCTGAGTTTGCCGCGCCACGGCCGCCTGCCGCTGACCCTGACCGTGGCGCCGTTTGCGCTGCCCGACGGCACGCTGGGCCATAAGCCCTGCGCCATCGTCATGGCGCGCGACCCCGGAGCGGTGACCGCCTCGGCCGAAGTGCTGCGCCAGCTGTTCGACCTGACGCCGGCGGAAGCGTCGGTGAGCCGGGCGCTGGCGGCCGGCGACTCGCTGGAGGAGATCGCCGCCGCCAGCGGCGTCAGCGTGAACACCGTCAAGACCCATCTGCACCGGGTCTACGGCAAGACGGGGACCGGGCGGCAAGGCGAGCTGGTCGCGTTGATACATGGTTCCACCGCGACGCTGTGCATGCCTCATCCGATTGGATGACGCGCGGAAAATAATGAATGCTTACACTGATTTCGACCGGCCGCAGCAAGGCCGGCGCCGCTTTTTCAATCTGGCTATCTAGGGATGGTGCATATCATGAAAAAAATACTATTGGTGGCGCTGCTGGGCGCTTGCGCAGGCGCGACGCTGCCGCTGGCCGGCGCGCAGACGACGCAGCAAGGCGATACCGTGACGATACCGGCGCCCGCGCCGCTGCAGATTGCCGCGCCCGGTCCGGGGCGGTATATGGATCCGGCCGAATTCGGCCGCTACAAGGGCGGCTATTCCTTGTCGAACGGGCAGACGCTGACGCTGAGCCGCTCCGGCACCAGGATGTTTGCGGAAGTCGATGCCGAGGGCGCGCACCAGATCATCGTCACCGGCAAGGACACTTTCGTGGCGCTGGACCGCAAACTGCAGGTGCGCCTGGAGTTCGACGGCGACGGCGACGTCGGCGGCGAACTGCTGATGGTGGTGCCGGGCAAAAGCATCGCAGGCCAGCCGGCGCCGGATCGGCTGATGCGGGTGGCCCTGCGTTAGGGCTTGGGGCCGCTACAACTGCTGCGTCTCGAAGGTGTTGCAGCGGCCGGTGTCGCCGCTTTCAATGCCGCGCTTGAACCAGCGCACGCGCTGCTCGGAACTGCCGTGCGTAAACGAGTCCGGCACCACGTGGCCCTGGGACTGGCGCTGCAGGGCGTCGTCGCCGATGGCGGTGGCGGCGCTGAGCGCCGTTTCGATGTCGCCCTGTTCCAGGATGCTGCGCGCGCGGTTGGCGTGGAAGGCCCAGACGCCGGCGAAACAGTCGGCCTGCAGTTCCAGCCGCACCGACAGCGCGTTGCCCTGGCGCTCGGAGGCGCGGCGGCGCTGCTGGTCTACCTTGTCGGAAATGCCGCTCAGGTGCTGCACATGGTGGCCCACCTCGTGCGCGATCACATAGGCCTGGGCGAATTCGCCGTTGACGTGGAAGCGTTGCTCCATGGTGCGGTAGAAGCTCAGGTCGATATAGACTTTCTGGTCGCCGGGACAATAGAACGGCCCCACGGCAGACTGGCCGGTGCCGCAGGCGGTCGGCGTGCTGCCGCTGAACAGCACCAGCTTGGGTTTGACGTAGCTGGCGCCTTGCGCGCGGAAGATGGCGGACCACACGTCTTCGGTGTCGGCCAGCACGGTGGAGACGAACTTGCCCTGGCGGTCGGCAGGATGGGCCTGCGGCTGTCCCTGCTGCTGCTGTTGCACCGGCACGGGGCCGCCGCCACCGCTGAGCAGGTTCAGCATGGTGAGCGGGTTGACGCCGAACACATAGGAGCCGATCAGGGCCAGCACCACGGTGCCGATGCCGATCGAGCGGCCGCCGAAGCCGAAGCCGCCCCCGCCGCCGCCGCCATCGCCGCGCCTGTCCTCGACGTTGTCACTTTCCCGGTTGCCTTCCCATTTCATGTCGCTCTCCCGTGTTGCGCCTTCGTATGCGCCAGTCTTGATGGAGTCATGGAGTCACTATACGCTCAGTATCCGGTTACGGCCGCCGCGCTTGGCACGGTACAGCGCCTCGTCGGCGCGCTTGAGGACTTCCTCCGCATTGGCGTCGCCGGGCAAAAATTCGCTCAGGCCGCCGCTGATGGTGGCGCCGCCGTCCAGCGCGCCCAGCCGCAGCAGCGCCTCGGCGATGCGCAGGCGCAGCCGTTCGGCGATCGGTTCGGCCTGCGTGCGGCCGGTGTGCGGCATCAGCACCACGAACTCGTCGCCGCCCAGGCGGGCCGGGAAGTCGGTCGCGCGCAGCTCGTCGCGGCAGACGTCGGCCGCCGCGCGGATGGCCTTGTCGCCGAATGGGTGGCCGTACTGGTCGTTGATGTTTTTAAAATGGTCGATGTCGAAGATCAGCAGCGCGGTCGGCGTGCCATAGCGCTTGAACACGCTGTGCTGCTCGCCCAGTGTCGCCATCAGCTTGCGCCGGTTGAACAGGCCCGACAGCTCGTCGCTCTCGCTTTGCAGCCGCAGCTGCTGTTCCAGTTGATGCCGACCAGTGATATTGCTGGCGACCCACAGCACGGCGTCCTCGCCATCGACCTGGAAATCGAGCGCCTGGATACGGCCCTCGAACCAGATCGCCTGCAACGGTCCCTCGTTCTCCATGCCTTTGACGTCGCTGCCGGTCAGCCCGTATTCGACCACGTGCAGGCTGCGCGTGGCCAGCGCCTTGTGGATCTCGCCGAGGAACCACTCGGCCTTGGCTGGCACCAGCACCTCGGTCAAGGTCTTGCCGATCAAGTAGCTGCTCTCGTGGTAATAGCGGATGTCGGCGCCGCCGAAAATGGCCGAGTACAGTCCGCTGCGAGTCAGCAGGAAAGCGGGGTCGGGCAGCGCTTTCAGCAGAGCGGCTATCTGGTCGGCCGTAAATAAAGTGGGCGGCATGGTGTTCCGTGGTCAGGTCAGTATGGTGCGGCGCCGCAAAGGTAACAGATCGGCGTTGAAAAGCCAAACCGGCATGGCCGGCAGGCAAGGTGGCGCCGAGGCCGGTTCCGCAAGCATAAAATGCCAGTTCCCTGACTGGAGGTCGCCATGACGACGCTGAAACGCCTGCTGTACGCGGTCTTGCTTTTTTGCAGTTTCAGCGCGCATGCCGGCACGGCGGGCGACCAGGTTTCCCTCCGCTATTATTATCCCGACCTGGCGACGCCCACCGCAAGCTTCGCCGCGCAACTGGTCGACAGCGACGGCGCCTTGTTCAGCAATGTCGCCGGAGTATTCGATTTGACGGTCACCGACACGCAGATCATCATCAATCATTTCAATACCAGCGCCTATTGGTTGCCGGGTTCATACAATGGCTTCGTGGTGAGCAATCTGGATCACGCCTTCCATCCCCTTGCCGCGCTGGGGCGCCAGACCAATATGGCGGGTTTTTCGCTGGCGAACGTTGCCATTTCCGGCAACGCCGCGTATGTGAACTGGCAGGGCCTGTCGTTTGATGAAAGCACACAGCTGGTGCTGTACATCAGCGCCATACCGGAACCGGCCAGCTACGCCATGCTGCTGGCCGGGGCCTGTATTTTGCTGGCTAATTTGCTGGCTAACTTGCTGGCCGCCGCGCGCCGCGAGGGCCGGGTGTTCTAGCCCGGGTAGACCGGCTGGTCGGCCATGGCGCCGGCCACCGTCAGCCATGGGCGCACGCGCCACTTGCTCACCAGTCCGGCAGCCACGTAGGGATCGGCCGCGACGAAATCCTCCACCACCTTGGCCGAAGCGGCCTTGAACCACAGCAGGGCGCCGTCGACCGGCTCGGCCAGCACGCCGCCCACTTGCAGCTCGCCGCGCGCGTGCGAATCCCAGGCCAATTTCAAATGCGCATCGCGGAATTCGGCGCGCCGTTCCATATAGTCGGCCGTGTAATCGTAGATCAGTACGTAGTGCATGTTTCCTCGCTCAGTCTGTTTTTAATGACTCCCAGAACATCATAGCACCTTGTCAATTCTCGTGATTTGGCGACAACAGCGTGACCTTTTTGGTCTATATTGAAAGGGAACTCATGAGTGCACACTCGCGCGAAAATTTCACAATTTCTCGATATTTATTGCCTTGCGGATACTTTTCCTTGGTATATTAGCCGCCTGAAGTCGTTCAATTGCAGCATTACCGAGGGAGCTCACCATGCCGAAGGCTGTTACGAAAAAGATTGTCGCCACCGCTCTGGCGGCCCTGGCACTGGGCACGCTGGCGCTGCCGGAAAGCGCCCTGGCGCAAACCGCCGCCAAGCGTTCGAACCAGGCCCATCCGGCCAAGCCGCCGATGCCGCTGCTGAACCTGCCCGCCAAAAGCAATGGCGAGAAAGCCATCGCCAACCTGGGCGCCAACCTGCCCGCCGTCGCCGCCCACTACGGCAAGACTGCCGACGCCTTGCGCGCCCAGTTGCGCAGCGACCGTTCGGCCTGGATCGACAAGAACGGTAAACTGTTCTTCATCGAGCAGGGCCTGACAGCGTCGCCGTCCGATGTGGCCCAGAGCGGCGCGGTGTACCCGGCCGACCAGACCTTTCTGCTCCACTCCCGCAAAAGCTCCAAGCGCAAGATCTACCTCGACTTCAACGGACACACCACCACCGGCACCGCCTGGAACACCAGCTACGGCATCACCAGCATCGTCAGCCCCGCCTTCGACCTCGACGGATTGCCCGGCACCTTCAGCGCCACCGAACTGACGGTGATCCAGAATATCTGGCGCCGGGTGGCCGAGGACTACGCGGCGTTCGACGTCGACGTCACCACCGAGGAGCCGCCGGTCGACCAGATGACGCGCACCTCGTCGCTGGACGACACCTACGGCACCCGCGCGGTGATCACCAAGAACTTCACCGCCGGCACGGTCCAGGGCGACTGCGGCTGCGGCGGCTTCGCCTATGTGGGCGTGTTCGACGCGACCAGCGAGGCCAACAAGCCCGCCTTCATCTTCCAGGACAAGCTGGGCAACGGCGAGAAAGCGATCGCCGAAGCGACATCGCACGAAGTGGGCCACAACCTCGGCCTGTCGCACGACGGCACCAGCACGGTCGGCTACTACGCCGGCCACGGCAGCGGCGCGACCGGCTGGGCGCCTATCATGGGCGTGGGCTACAACAAGGAACTGGTCCAGTTCAGCAAGGGCGAATACCTCAACGCGAACAACACCGAAGACGACTACCTGGTCATGCAAAACAACGGTGTGACGTTCGCCGCCGATGACTTCGGCAACACCATCGCCACTGCCGCCACCTTGTCGCCGACCGCCGTCAGCGGCATGAACACCTACGACATCCTGGGCGTGATCGAAACGCCGTCCGACGTCGACATGTTCAGCTTCAATTCGGGCGCCGGCACGGTGACCATCAACGCCAAGCCCTTCCAGCTCAGCCCCAACCTCGACATCCTGATCCAGCTGCGCGACGCGGCGGGCAACCTGGTGGCCGAAGCCAACCCGGCCGACGCGCTGAACGGCAGCATCGCCGTCAACCTGGCCGCCGCCGGCACCTACTTCCTCAGTATCGAGGGCTCGGGACTGGGCGATCCGCTGGGCACCGGCTACAGCGCCTACGGCAGCATCGGCCGCTACTCGGTGTCGCTGTCGGCGCCGCTGACGGTGGGCGGCGCGCCGGTCGCCGTCATCAGCGCCAGCCCGACTTCCGGCCCCGCGCCGCTGAACGTGTCCTTCTCCGGTGCGGCCTCGAGCGACGCCGCCGGCATTGTCAGCTACGAGTGGAATTTCGGCGACGGCACCCCGCTGGCGGCCGGCATGACGGCCAGCCATGTGTACAACGTGGGCGGCAGCTACACCGCGTCGCTGAAGGTCACCAACAGCGCCGGCTTCAGCGGCAGCAGCACGGTCGCCATCAGCGCGACCACGGTGCAGCCGAAGATCTACGCCAGCGCCATCGCGATGTCGCTGGTGTCGCCGAACCGCATGCAGGGCTATGCGCAGGCTAAAGTCACCGTCAAGGACGCGGCCGGCAATGTGATTCCGAACGCGACCGTGGCCGGCAGCTGGAGCGGCCTGGTGAGTGGCGCGAAAACCGGGCTGACGAACGCCAGCGGCGTGGCCACCATCGATTCGGCTGCGAGCAAGAAAACCGGCACCTTCAAGTTCACCATCACCGGCATCACCGCGGCCGGCTATACCTACGATGCGGGCCTGAATGTCATGAGCAGCAACTCGATCTCGCGCTGAGCTTGACGCGCGGGGCTGCGCCGGAGACGGCGCCGCGCCGCGAGATCACACCGGGGCACAGTCGGGCCGCAGCGTTGAAAAACCTGCGGCCCTTTTCACGTCTGCCGCAGGCCGTGGCAGACGTCCCGCCTCAGGCGGCGGACCGAATGCCGTCGCCGCGCCGCTGGAAGCGCACGCGCGCGTCCAGGCCTTGCACCTGGCCGGGCGCGCCGCGGTTGCACAGGATCAGTCCGGCCCCCATGGAGTCGGCGATCTCGGCGCAGATGGTCAGGCCCAGGCCGCCGCCCTGCGAACTGTGGCAGCCGGAAAACGCTTCGAACACGCGCAGCTCGTGCTGGTTGGCGATGCCCGGGCCGCTGTCCCACACGCACAGCTCGACGCCGTCCGCCAGCTGCGCCACCCGTATCCCCAGGCGCGATTCGGGCGGCGTGTGGCGGATGGCGTTGTGCAGCAGGTTGGACACCATCTCGCTGGCCATCCAGTCGCGCCCGTCGACCCAGGCCGTGCCGGCCTCCAGCTCGAAGTCCAGGTTCTTGTCCGAGATCAGCGGCGACAGGTCGATCGCCACCTCCTGCGCGATGACGGCCAGGTCGCAGCGTTCGCTGGTGCCCTTGCCGCGCATCTGCTCGATGCGGGCCAGCGACAGCAGCTGGTTGGCAACGTTGGTCGCGCGCTCGACCGTGCCGCCCATTTCGCGCAGCGCCAGCTCGGGCGCGACGTCGCCGCGCACGCCGGACTGCAATTGCATCTTGAGCACGGCCAGCGGCGTGCGCAGCTGGTGCGAGGCGTTGGCGACGAAACGCTGCTGCAGGTCCACCGTCCGGTGCAGGCGGCTCATGAGCTCGTTCAAGGCGGCCACCACCGGCTGCAGCTCGCGCGCCGCCAGGGGCGTGCTCAGCGGCGACAAGTCGTCCTCCTGGCGCGCGTTCAGCTGCGCGCGCAGGCTGTCGAGCGGGCGCAGGGCGCGCGCGACCACCACCAGCGTCACCGCCGCCACGATCAGCATCAGCAGGGTCTGGCGCAGCACCGTGCCCCACAGGATGTCGCGCACCACGCCCTGGCGGAAGGCCAGCGGTTCGGCGATCTGGATCACCACGTCGTCCTCGGGCAGGTGTCCCTTCGACGGCTGCGCCACGGCGGCGATGCGCACTTCGGCGTTGCCGTAGCGGCCCTCGTAGACCTTCAGCAGCGCCGGCACGGCGGGCCAGCTGCGCTGGGCGGGGCGGAAGGCCGGCAGGTCGCGGTCGCCGGCGATGTAGCGGCCCTGGCGGTCGCTGATGCGGTACAGCATGCGGGTCGAGTAGCCGGCCTCGTAGACCTCCAGCGTGGCGAAGGACACCTCGGAGAGCAGGCGCCCGTTGGCGATCACCGTCTGGTCGCCGATCGAGTAGGCGGTGGTGACGAGCATGCGGTCGTAGGCGGTGTTGGCCGAGTCGAGCGCGCTGCGGTACAGGTTGACCGCGTCGACGGCGATGAACAGCGCGATCGGCGCGATGATGCCGGCCAGCAGGTAGCGGCGCAGCGAACGCGGTTGCGCCGCGGGCCTCATGCGGCCGGCGCGCTTTGCGGGCGCAGCAGGTAGCCCAGGCCGCGCAGGGTCATGATCTCGGTGCGCGTGACCACCAGCTTTTTGCGCAGCCGGTGGATCACCACCTCGATCGCCTCGACCTGCACGTTGGCGTCGTCCGGAAACACCAGCTGCAGCAGGCGTTCGCGGTTGACCGCGTGCCCGGGCCGCACCATCAGCGCTTTGAGCAGCGCCTGTTCGCGCGGCGTGAATTCGAGCGGCAGTTCGCCGTGGTAAAAGGCGCCCGAGCTGCGTTCGAAGCGCAACTGGCCGCATTTCTGCTGCGGCTCCTCGCCGCCCTTGCGCCGCAGCAGGGCGCGGATGCGCGCCTCCAGTTCCTCCAGGTCGAAGGGCTTGGCCAGGTAGTCGTCGGCGCCCGCGTTCAAGCCTGCCACCCGGTCGCCCACGGCGCCGCGCGCGGTGAGCACGATGACCGGGGTGGCGATGCCCTGCGCCCGGCTGCGCTGCAGGATGTGCAGGCCGTCCAGGCCGGGGATGTTCAAGTCCAGTATCACCAGGTCGCCCACTTCGTCGCGTATCAGCTTGAGCGCCTGGGTGCCGTCGCCGCAGGCTGTGACCTGGAAGCCACGCTTTTCCAGCGCCCGGGTGAGCGCCTTGGACATGTCTGCATCATCTTCAACAAGCAAAATCTTCATGGTGGTGGCCGGTGGGGTGAAGTGGCTGCGATAGCTGGGGGCGCTCATATTGTATGCCTTCGAATATTATCTGTTAGCACTATCTTTGTCTGCCATGCAGCTTAATCCCGGGCGGCGCCGGGGGCGCGGCCGGCGGCCCGGACTGAAAGCGATCTGAAAGGAAGCTGAAAGCGGGCTGCAAGATTCGGGGCTGTTTTGCAACTTTCTGGTTCGCAATTTCGGCCGGGCTGCCCTAGACTCCGTTCAATCGTGTGGCTCGCCGGGTTCGGCGGACGCAGCGATCACCGGTCGGCCGCCCTGGCGTCCGACGCTTCGAATGGACTAGAGGACGCCGAGAGCGTCCCATGCTTGGAGACAAAAAATGAAAAAGCAAAGCTTGATGATGGCCGGCGCCGCCGTGGCCGTATGCCTGGCAACGACCCAAGGGGCGCAGGCCCAGTCGGGGCTGCAAACCACCGTGTACGGCGTGGCCGACGCGCAGTTCGAACATATCGACGCGGTCGGCGCGGCCGTGCCGGCGCAGGACAAGCCGGGCCGCTTCCGCCTCAGCAACGTCAGCTCGGAACTGGGCATCAAGGCTTCCATCCCGCTGGGCCGGGGCATGACCGGCCTGGCGCAATACACCACCGGCATTTCGATCGACAACGCCAATGGCGGCACCACGGGCGGCATGTGGGGCAGCGCCAAGGATGTGTTCGTTGGCATTTCCTTCGCCGACATCGGCACCGTCAAGCTGGGCCGCATGACGGCGGCGGCGCGCTGGAACAGCGGCACCGCCGACTTCTCGCCCATGGGCGCCGGCGTGCAGGACAACCAGGGCATGTTGTCCGGTAACAGCGGCCAGTCGGTCACCGGCCCGCAGTTCAATGTCCGTTTCGACAACACGCTGGGCTTCGAGTCGGCCCGCTTCCACGGCCTGTCGGCGCGCGTCTACTTCAGCGCCAACGAGAACAAGAGCGCGGCCGGCACCGCCACCAGCCCGCACCTGGACGACAAGAGCTACAGCCTGGGGCTGCAGTACGTGACCGGCCCGCTGGACCTGCGCTTCTCGCACGAGGTGCGCGACGACAAGGGCACGCTGAACGGCTCGACCGACCGCAAGACGCGCGACCGCGACTTCCGCTTCGGCATGCGCTACACGCTGCCGACCGGCACCATCCTGGCGCTGGGCTACGACCGCATGCGCCTGAGCGACCCGAACGCCACCGGCACGGCGAAGACCCGCCTGAGCAAGAGCGGCGTGGTGCTCGGCGCCAAGCACGTGTTCGGCGAGCACGTGGTGTACGGCGGCTACGGCGTGGGCAGCGATGTGCGCTGCGCCTACGGCAACGGCAGCGCGTGCAACGGCGCCGACACCGGCGCCACCAACGCCGTGATCGCCTACCAGTACCTGATCAACCCGCAGATGCTGTTCGAAACCTTCGCCGCCATCGTCAAGAACGAGTCGCGCGGCAAGTACGACTTCGACGCCGGCGGCGTCGGCCCGGCCACCGGCGCCAAGTCGCGCGCCATCGGCGCCGGCCTGCGCTACGCGTTCTAAGCGTTGCACCGATAACAGGAGACGATATGAACAAGATACTCTTCAGCGCGCTCGGCGCGCCGCTGCTGGCGCTGGCCGCCGCCCCCGCCTACGCCGACGCCGGCACGCTCAACGTGATCTGCGGCGTGCAGGCCGAATGGTGCAGCCTGGTGCAGACCACCTTTTCACGCACCACCGGCATCAAGGTCAACCTGGTGGCCAAGGGCGGCGGCGAGGCGCTGGCGCAGATCTCGGCCGAGAGCGCCAATCCGAAGACCGACGTCTGGTTCGGCGGCACCGGCGACCCGCATTTGCAGGCGGCCGAAAAAGACCTGACGCTGGCCTACCAGTCGCCCAACATCAACCTGCTGCGCGAGTGGGCGGTGAACCAGGCCAAGCAGTCCGGCTACAAGACGGTGGGCATTTATTCCGGCCCGCTGGGCATCGCCTACAACACCGAGCTGCTGGCCAAGAAGAAACTGGCCGCGCCGCTGTGCTGGATGGACCTGATCCAGCCGCAGTACAAGGGCGAGGTGCAGATGGCCAATCCGAACTCGTCCGGCACGGCCTATATGGCCATCGCCACCCTGGTCCAGATCACCGGCGAGGAGAAGGCCTTCGCCTACCTGAAGGCGCTGCACAAGAACATCAGCCAGTACCCGCGCTCCGGCTCGGGTCCGCTGAAGAACGTGTCGCACGGCGAGAACACCATCGCGGTCGGCTGGATCCACGACGTGCCGGGCGAGGTGATGCAGGGCTTCCCGGTGAAGAGCTCGGCGCCCTGCGAGGGCACCGGCTACGAGGTCGGCTCGATGTCCATCATCAAGGGCGCGCGCAACCTGGTCAACGCCAAGAAGTTCTACGACTGGGCGCTGACGGCGCCGGCCCAGGAGCTGGGCCTGGCCGCCAAGCAGTTCCAGCTGCCGGCCAACAAGGACGCCAAGGTCGATGCGCGCGTGCCGGACGTCAAGCGCATCAAGCTGATCAACTACGACTTCGAGAAATACGGCAAAGCCGCCGAGCGCAAGCGCCTGCTTGAACGCTGGGAGAAGGAAGTCAACGGCGGCGCCAACTGAGCGGTCGTTGAGGGAGCGGCGCCGCCACCGGCGCCGCGCCGCGAGGCAATACCAGGCCCAGGCCTGCACTCGGGAAGACACAAATGAAACAGAACAAACTCCTTAGCGATACGGCGCTAGGCTGGGCCGTGCTCGCCATCGCCGCCTCGCTGCTGCTGCCATGGTACGCCATGCAGGACAGCACCTGGCTCCACAACTACAGCGCCGTGTTCGGCGGCATGGACGCGGCCATGGGCTGGCTGCAGGCCACGGTGCACCAGCGCCACTGGCTGTGGCTGCCGCTCGCGGCGCCCTGGGCGGCCTTGCCGGCGCTGCTGTGCCGCAGCCGCCGCGCCCAAGGCCTGCTGCTCGCGCTCAGCGGCGGCGCCGGCCTGGCCGGCCTGCTGGGGACCGGCTTCGCGATCGGCCCGCAGGGCTGGGTCTGGCCTTCGCTGCAGGCCGGTGCGCTGGCGCTGCCGGTGGGCCAGTTCGGCCTCGGCTGGGGCGGCGCGCTGGTGCTGCTGGCCCTGCTGATGCTGATGGCGATCGGCATCGCCCGCCTGGGTTTTTTCCAGGGTAACGAATTCGTCGCCGGCGCAGTGCTGCTGTGCTCGGCGCTGCTGCTGCTGTTCATCGCCGCGCCGGTGCTCAAATCGCTGTCCGGCGCCTTCCTCGACGAGGGCGGCCGCTTCAGCGCCGCCGACGCCTGGGCGCGGCTGGCCAGCGAGCGGGCCTGGAACCTGGGCTGTTTGCAGGGGCGGGCCAGCTGCGGCGTGGCGTGGAACACGCTGGCGCTGGCGCTGGCCACCGCCGCCGGCACCACGATGCTGGGCACTTTGCTGGCGCTGCTGACCGAGCGCTCGCTGGTGCGCGCCAAGCCGCTGGTGCGCGTGCTGTCCATGCTGCCCATCGTCACGCCGCCTTTCGTGGTGGGCCTGGGCCTGATCCTGCTGTTCGGCCGCGCCGGCCTGGTCAACCAGGCGCTCGAGCAGCTGTTCGGCATCGAGCCGTCGCGCTGGTTCTACAGCGCCAAGGGCGTGTGGCTGGCGCAGATGATCGCCTTCACGCCGATCGCCTACCTGATGATGCGCAGCGTGGCGCAGTCCATCGCGCCTACCCTGGAGGAGGCGGCCCAGACCCTGCGCGCCAAGCCGATGCGCGCCTTCATGACCGTCACCTTGCCGCTGCTCGGCCCCGGCCTGGCCAACGCCTTCCTGGTCGGCTTCATCGAATCGATGGCCGACTTCGGCAACCCCATCGTGGTGGGCGGGCAATTCTCGGTGCTGTCGACCGAAATCTTCTTCGCCATCGTCGGCGCCCAGCTCGACCAGGGCCGCGCCGCCTCGCTGGCGCTGATCCTGAGCACCTTCGCGCTGGCCGTGTTCGTGCTGCAGCGCATGGCGCTGGGCAAGGGCAGCTACACCAGCATGTCGGGCAAGGGCGACAACGGCATTCCGCCGCCGCTGCCGGCGCCGGTGCGCCGGGTCGCGATGGGCATCGCCATGCCGTGGCTGGGCTTTACCGCTGTCATCTACCTGTTCGCCTTCGCCGGCGGCTTCGTCAAGCTGTGGGGGCGCGACTTCAGCCTGACACTGGAGCATTTCCGCACCGCCTTCGGCTTCGAGTGGGACCACGGCATCGTCTGGCTGGGCGCGGGCTGGGATTCGCTGTGGACCACGCTGCGCCTGGCCGGCATGGCCGCGCCGCTGACCGCCGTGCTGGGCCTGCTGATGGCCTATCTGCTGGCGCGGGTGCAGTTCCGCGGCCGCAACCTGTTCGAGTTCGGCGCGCTGCTGGCCTTCGCGGTGCCGGGCACGGTGCTCGGCGTGGCCTATGTGCTGGCCTTCAACGTGCCGCCGTTCGAGCTGACCGGCACCGGCCTGATCATCCTGCTGTGCTTCGTGTTCCGCAACCTGCCGGTCAGCATACGCGCCGGTTCGGCGGCCCTGAAGCAGATCGACAAGAGCCTGGACGAGGCCTCGTCCATGCTGGGCGCATCGACCCTGACGACGATGCGGCGCGTGATGCTGCCGCTGCTGCGCCCGGCCCTGGTGGCCTCGCTGGTGTACGGCTTCGTGCGGGCCATGACCACCGTGTCGTCGGTGATCTTCCTGGTCAGCGCCGAGTACGAGCTGGCCACCACCTTCATCATCGGCCGCGTCGGCAACGGCGAGTACGGCGTGGCGCTGGCCTACTGCACCGTGCTGACCGTGCTGATGCTGTCGGCCACCGGCCTGGTGCAGTGGCTGGTGGGCGAACGCAAGCTGGGACGGCGCACGGCGCCGGCAGGGACCGGCGCCAAGGCCGAGGCGGGGCCGGCGCTGGCGGCGACCGCGGTGTAAGGCGCAGGACAACAACAACGAGACGAGACAGGAGCACGATATGAAGCCGGGAATCGAATTCAAGAGCATCACCAAGGGCTATACCAGCGGCGGGCCGCTGGCGGTCAAGGGCATAGACTTCACGGTGCCGAAGGGCACGCTGACCACCTTGCTGGGGCCCTCGGGCTGCGGCAAGACCACCACCTTGCGCATGATCGCCGGGCTGGAGAGCCCGAGCAGCGGGCAGATCCTCATCGACGGCGCCGACGTCACCACCATGTCGGCGGCGGACCGCCACGTCAGCCTGGTGTTCCAGAGCTACGCGCTGTTCCCGCACATGAACATCTTCGACAACGTCGGCTACGGCCTGACGGTGGCCGGGGTGGGGCGCGCCAGCATGAAGCAGCGGGTCGACGTGGCGCTGGCCACGGTGGGCCTGGGCGGCTACGAGGCGCGCTGGCCGGGCGAGCTGTCCGGCGGCCAGCAGCAGCGCGTGGCGCTGGCGCGGGCGCTGGTGCTGGAGCCGGCCGTGCTGCTGTTCGACGAGCCGCTGTCCAACCTGGACGCCAGGCTGCGGCGCCAGATGCGCGACGAGATCCGCGCGCTGCAGCAGCGCCTGAACCTGACGGTGGCCTACGTCACCCACGACCAGAGCGAGGCGCTGGCGGTGTCGGACCAGATCATCGTCATGCGCGACGGCCGCATCGCCCAGGCCGGCACGCCGGCCGACCTGTACGAGCGGCCCAACAGCGAGTTCGTGGCCGGCTTCATGGGCGAGGCCCTGCTGCTGCCGGCGCGCGTGACGGGCGCCGGTTTCGTGCAGCTGGGGCCGCTCGAATGGCGCGCGCCCGACTCGCTGCTGCCGGGGCCGGTGCAGGTGGCGGTGCGTCCCGAGGCGTGGCGGGTGGGCGAGTCCGGCGAGTTCGGCCTGAAGGCCCAGGTGCTCAAGTCGACCTATCTCGGCGGCTTCTACGAGTACACGCTGGAAACCGAAATCGGCGAACTGTTCGTGGTCTGCCCCCACGTCGAGCGGCAGCGCCGGCCGCGCGAAACGATCAGCCTGGGCATGCACGGGCGCGGCGTGTCCATCGTGGTCAATTGAGGTTCCTCGCAGGCTAAGCACGGCGCCGCCAGCGCGGCGCCAAGGGAGATGATTATGCGTATCGTTTCGAATCTCACCATAGGCGCGCGTCTGGCGCTCGGTTTCGGCCTGGTGCTGCTGTGCGCCTGCGCCTTGCTGCTCATCGGTTTGTGGCGCATGGCCGCGCTGCAGGGCGACACGGAGCACATCGTTGGCGAACGGCTCGGCAGTCTGAACGGGGCGCTGCAGATGCGCCACAACGGCGCGGCGCTGGCCCTGGCGCTGCGCCAGCTGGCGGCGCCGACCGATGCGCAGGAAGGCACCGAGGCGGCCGGCAAAGTGGTCGGCCTGCTGGCCGCCTACGACGGCGCCGAGCGCGCCTTGCGGGGCGCGGCCGCCGACGCGGCGGCGCTGGCGGCGGCGCGGCAAAGCCGGGCCGACCTGGCGCCGGCGCTGGCCAGCGTCCAGGGCGCGGTCGCGGCCGGCAACTACTTCGACGCGGCGGCGCTGCTGAAATCCGACTTCGCGCCGCTGCACGCGCGCTGGATAGGCCGGCTCGGCACGCTGGCCGACAGCGAGCAGGCGGCCATGGCGCGCACCCGCGACGCGTCGCGCGCGCATTACCAGACGGCGCGGGCCGGCATGCTGGCGGCCGGCCTGCTGGCGCTGTGCTCCGGCGCGGCCTGTGCGCTCTACATCACGCGCTCCATCACCACGCCGCTGCGCCATGCCGCCCGCATCGCCGACACCATCGCCGCCGGCGACCTGAACGAGACTATCGGCGAGGTGTCCGGCGGCGGCGAGGCGGGCCAGCTGATGCGCGCGCTCAAACTGATGCAGACCACGCTGGCGGACGCGATGGCGCAGATCAGCCGCAGCAGTTCGGCGGTGCTGCTGGCCTCGCGCGAGATCGCGGCCGGCAACGCCGACCTGTCGGTGCGCACCGAGCGCCAGGCCGGATCGCTGCAGGAGACGGCTGCGGCTATGCAGGAGCTGGCTGCCACGGTGAGCGGCAACGCCGACCACGCGCGCCAGGCCAGCGAGGCGGGCGGCGCGGCCCGCGCGCGCGCCATGCAGGGCAGCGTGGTGGCGGCCCGGGTGTCGGACACCATGGGCGCGATCAAGCACAGCTCGGACAAGATCGCCGGCCATATCTCGGTCATCGACGGGATCGCCTTCCAGACCAATATCCTGGCCCTGAACGCGGCCGTGGAAGCGGCGCGCGCGGGCGAATCCGGGCGCGGCTTCGCGGTGGTGGCCGCCGAGGTGCGCGCACTGGCCCAGCGCGCCGCCGACGCGGCCAAGGAAATCCGGCTGCTGATCGCCGCCTCGGTGACGCAGGTCGACCGTGGCCACCAGCTGGCCGACGAGGCGGCGACCACGATGAGCGACATGGAGGACTCGGTGCAGCGGGTGGCCGCGCTGGTGGACCAGATCTCGGAGGCGAGCCGGGATCAGAGCGTGAGCATCGGGCAGATCAGCCGGGCGGTGGACCACATGGACGATATGACGCAGCAGAACGCGGCGCTGGTGGAGCAGGCCGCCGCCGCGGCCGAAAGCCTGCGCGGACAGTCGGTCCTGCTGGCCCGCGCGGTGGCGCGCTTCGACCTGGGCGGCGGGACAGGCGGTGTCCGGCCCGTCGGCTTGCTGGCGCGGATTCCGGCCTAGCTTCGGCGGCGCCGGCGTTTCACGATGCCGGCGCCGTTCCGCTCTGCGCTGCGCCGGCGCCGTTGCTGATGGTCGCCTTCAAGGCTTTCGTTACCGCGCCGGCGATGTCGTCCTGCACCATCAATAAATCATCGACCGGTTTGTCGTACGTTTCGGACCAGATGATAAAACCGTTATCGGCCTTGATTAAACGGGCGGCGACGCGCAGAGTGCTGCCCGATTTGCGCACGCTGCCATCCAATATATAGGCGACGCCCAATTCCCGCGCTATGTCAGCGACCGGCTTTTGCTTGCCCTTGTAATAAAAGGAGGAGGTCGGCGCCGGCACTCTGAAGCCAGGAATCTTGCTGAAGCGGCCTATCAGTTCTTCGGTCATGCCATCGGCAAAAGTTTCATGTCCCATGCCGTCCGTTAAATCCGAAAACGGCAGTACCGCGATGGATTGCTGATATTGCGCCGCTTGGGTATTGGCCGAAGGGACCGCTTTGGTCGGCTGCGTGCCGGACATCCAGAATGCAATGCCGGCCACGACCGGAATACTCGCCGCCAGCATGAATGCGCGGCGGCTACGTGGGGTGGGCAGCGGCCGTGCGGCCACACCGGCGTGCTGCGCGGACGGCGGGAGCACTGCGTCAATGTCGCCAGGTGCAAGCTCGCCCGGCTCTATCCACGGGCCGACCGCCGCCACCATCCGGTAGCCCTGGCGCGGCACGGTGACGATATAGCTGGCTTGCTTGGCATCGTCGCCCAGCAGGCGACGCAGCGACGCGATCGCCTGGTACACCGAATCGGGCGTGACGACGACTCCGGGCCAGACCTGGCCCAGCAGTTCGTCCGCGCTGACAGTCTCCCCCGCGCGCCCGGTCAGGCAGAGCAAGAGGCGCAAGGTGCGCGGGTCCAGCCGCACGCTTGCGCCGTCGCGCGTCATTTCGCCGAGCGCGGTATCGACGCACCATGCGCCCACGCGCAGCTTTGCAATAGTTAAAGTGTCCATCCGGTCCCGTGGTTTCTTGTTATTTTGGCAGCTTGCCATTATAGCCCAGCCCGCGCGCGCCGATTTCAGACAGTTTCAGGGAAATTTCAGGGCAATTCAGCGCAATTTCAGGGCAATTTCAGGACTTCCGGATGGCCAGGCGGCATCGTACCGGCTCACCTTACGAACAGGAGCCAGAGTATGTCCGTCAATAATTTTTCCCGTTGGGTCAGCTGTCTAGGCTTGGCCTTCTCCTGCACTGCGAACAGCAGCCAGGCGGAAGGCATGGCTGGCTGGAAAGATCTCGGCAATGCCGTCCTCGCGCAGGACTCGACCAAGCTAAGCTGGACAAAAACCGATAACGGCCAGGAAGTGAACTGGGAGGAGGCGAAGGCGTACTGCGCCAGGCTGGGGGCGGGCTGGCGGCTCCCCCTTGTGGACGAGTTGTCCGGTCTGTACGAGCAGGCGCGGAGGGACGGCGACAGCGCCGCCTGCGGCAACGCCAGCTGCAAGGTGCCGCCCTTGTTTACATTGAGCGGCAACTGGTACTGGAGCGGCACCGATTTGAAAAAGGACAGCAGCGAAGCGTCGCCTGTCCTGGTCTGGGGCGTCTTGCTGGTCAATGGAACGCGCAATCAGACATTCAAATTCGCGCCATATGGTACCCGTGCATTATGCGTGCGCGCTTCGTAGTTCAATACAACCAGGAGTATTTAATGAAAGCTGTTTTTCTGTCTCTGCCGCTGTCCCTGTCTTTACTTTCCGGCTTGCCCGCATTCGGCGCGGAAGACCTGGCGATCGTTTCCCGCCATAGCGCCGTGGTATTTCAATGGAACCATTTCGGATTCTCCAATCCGGTCGCCCGGTTTGAAAAGATCGAAGGCAAGCTGGTGCTCGACGATAAAGACCTGACGAAATCATCGGTCACCGTGAGACTGGCGCTGGACGGCTTGCGGACCGGTGTCGAAGCGCTGGACGAGCACCTGAAGACCGATGAATTCCTCGACGCCGCGAAATATCCCGAGGTGACGTTCGCGAGCACCGGCATCGAGAAGGGGCCGATGGGCACGCTGAAAATCAGCGGCAATCTATCCGTGCACGGCGTGACCAGGCCGGTGGTGCTGAACGGGAAAATCAACAAGATCAGCACCGACCCGGTCACGAAGAAAACCAAGGCCGGCTTCGATGCCGAGGCCATGCTGCGGCGGTCCGACTTCGGCGTCGGCAAGTATGTGCCTTCGGTCACGGACGAATTGTTCGTCCGCATTACCGTCGAAGCCGGCGCGTAGGGGCGGGAAGGCAAGCACCGTTGTGAGCGGCAACGGTTTCCTTCACAATGTGCAGATGGGATACAGTGTGCGTGCAAGGCTGACGCATGCGCCATTTGCGGAGGAAGAGTGCAGACTGAAAGAGGGCAATACACGATCGGAACCGGAGGCTGGGCGGCCCGCTGGATGCGGCCGCTGCTGTTCGCCGTGATTTTCCAGGCATCCATGGCAGGTGCCAGCGCTCAGCATCTTTCCGAGCCCCAATTCATTCAGGCGCTCACGAACAACAGCATCATGGATGGGGTGGTCACGGCGGTGGCGCTCGATGCCCAAGGTTATGTCTGGGCGGGCGGGGCGACCGGCGTCGCCCGCTATGATGGTTATCACTTCGTCAGGTTTCCGCTGAAGGAGCATGATGGCGCTGCCGAGGTCATCGGTTCGGTCGGGGCGATCGCGGGCGGGCGCGATGGCCGGGTTTGGCTGGGCCTGGCGACGGTCGGCCTGGCGGCGCTGGATCCGCGCACCGGGCGCTCCGTGTTTTACCGTCACGAGCCGAAGAACCCGCGGTCGTTGGCCGAAGGTTCGGTGCGCACCATCATCTCCGACGGTGCCGAAGGTTACTGGATCGGCATGCAGGGCGGTGGACTGGATCATTTCAATCCGGCCACGGGCACGTTTGTCCACAGGCGCGCCGCGCAAGACGGCCTGCCGGGCGACGTGATTGCAGCATTGCTGCTTGATAGCCGCGGCGACCTGTGGGTTGGCGGGGCGAAAGGACTGGTGCGCAAGGCGCGCGCGGCCGAACGCTGCGAGCCGGTGCTGCGCGATCCCAGGGACGAGGCGAAGCTGGCGCGGCAGGGTGTATCCAGGCTGCGCGAAGACCGCACGGGCCGCTTGTGGGTCGGCACGGTGACTGGCGGCTTGCTGATCGTGGATCCGGCATCCGGGCAGGCCGAATGGCTGGCGGAGGGGGGCACTGAGCTGGACGGCACGGTCAGCGCCATCGAAGACGCCGATGGCAGGCAGATGTGGATAGGGCGGTCGAACGGGATTGAAATCCGGGCTGCCGACAGCGGCGCGGTGCAGCAACGGATACGGCACATGGCCGGACGGATAGGTTCGCTGGCGTCGTCGGGTGTGCAGGCCATTGTGCGCGACCGGTCGGGCGTGCTGTTTATCGGCATGTATGGCGGTGGTGTACAGCGCTATGTGCCGCCGCGGCCCGGCATTTCGGTGTTGAGGTCGGCGCCCGACGATCCATGGGATGGTATTCCCGTCCGCGCCATCGCCGAAATGCGGAATGGAGAAATCTGGCTGGGGCGCGGCGAGCGTGGCATATCCGTGCTCGACCGGGCATTGCGGCGCGCCGGCGACTTCGTGCTTCCCGGCCAGCCCGCACGCGGCGGTTCGCCCGCCAGGGTGAGCGCTCTGGCGCAGGGACCTGACGGTCATGCCTGGATCGGCAGTGAAGGGGCCTTGTATGAATTCGACGAGGACCGCCGTTTCATCCGCCGCCACGACATCGTCGGGCATAATGTGCGGCGCGTGCTGTTCGATCGCGATGGCACTTTATGGGTCGGCAGCGGCAACGGAATGCTGCGCAAAGCGCGGGGCGAGGCCGTCTTGACACCGGTGATGCTGGCGCGCGGCGGCCCGATGCGCGGCAATGTCGACGCCCTGGCGCAAGATCCGGCGGGACGCCTTTGGGCCGGCAACGCCGCCGGCATTTTCCGGATCGACACCGCCAGCGGCACGGCGCACAAACTGGCGGCCACGGGGGGCGCGGCCGACAGCAACTACGCCGTGAAAGGCATGCTGGCCGATGCGGACGGGCTGTGGATCGATGGCGATGGCGGCCGTTACCGGGTCGACCGGTTTGACGGCGACCAGGCGCGCTACACACTGGTCATCGACAACCAGGGGCCGGATGGGCATGCCATCGGCGCCAATTTGCTGCGCGACCGGTCCGGCAGGATATGGACCCACCGGGGCGTGCATGATCCGGCCACCCGGCGTTATGACGAACTGAACGTTGCCGACGGCGTCGATATCGGGACCGGCTGGTTCCGCGCCTACGCGCAATTGCGCGACGGCCGCATGCTGTTCGGCGGCTCGGCCGGCGTGCTGCTGGTGGAGCCGGATAAGTACACGCCCTGGTCGTATCGTCCGCCCGTGGTGCTGACTGCCTTGTCGGTCCGCGCGCAGCCGGTGGACTTGCCCGCGGCGGGAAGGATAGACATCGCGCCGCCGCAGCGTTCCTTCGGCGCCGAATTTTCCGCGCTCGACTACAGCTACCCCGAACTCAACCGCTATCGCTACCGGCTGCAAGGGTATGAAGCCGGCTGGCGCGAGACGGGCGCGAACTTGCGCGTGGCCAGCTATGACAACTTGCCGCCCGGCGAATACACCTTGCAGGTGCAGGGCAGCAACCGCAGCGGGATGTGGAGCGATGCGGTGGCGTCGCTGGCGGTGAACGTTTTGCCGGCCTGGTGGGAAACATGGTGGGCCAGGCTGGGCATGCTGGGGCTGGCCGGCGCCGCCGTGCTGGGCGTGGTGCAGTGGCGCACGCTGCACCTGCGGGGCCGGGAGGAGGAGCTGGCGTTGCGGGTGGCCGAACGGACCGCCGAGTTGCAGGAAGTGACGGTCGCGCTGGCGCTGAAGTCGCAGGCGCTGGAACTGGCCAGCCTGACCGATCCGCTGACCGGCCTGCACAACCGGCGCTTTCTTACCGAGCATATCGAGGCGGACATCGCGCTGTCCGTACGCCGCCATGAGGACCGCAGGCGCCGGCCCGAGGGCCCAACCGATGATGGCGACCTGATCTTTTTCCTGATCGACATCGACCATTTCAAGCTGGTCAATGATCAGCATGGGCATGTGGCGGGCGACGCGGTGCTGTGCCAGATGCGGCACCGCTTGCGGACCATCTTCCGCGAGAGCGACTATGTGATCCGCTGGGGCGGCGAGGAATTCCTGGTGGTCGCGCGCGGCACCCGGCGCGAGCGCGCGGCGGGCTTGGCGGAACGCGCGCGCGCGGCCGTCGCCGACGAGCCCTTTGTGCTGCCGAACGGCGGCGCGCTGACGAAAACCTGTTCGATCGGTTATGCCTGTTTCCCGCTCGCCTGCCATTTCCCCAAGATGCTGGACTGGCAGGCCGTCGGAGAGCTTGCCGATGCGGCCTTGTATCTGGTGAAGAGCGGCGGCCGTAACGGGTGGTACGGGGTGACGGCGGTGCAGGCGGACGACCTGGAAGCCGTGCAGCATTTGCTACACCAGCCGTTGGTGGAATGGGAAGAGGCGGGGGGCGCCATCATCGAGCGCTCCTGACGCCATGCCGGCGGGCGTTCGATCGTGCTTGATTGTTTTTTATTTATATAATACCATTGGCGCGTGATCCCCCCGCTGGACCCCCTAAAGGAAAATGAATGAAGAACCGATGGATGCGCGTGCTGTTCACGCTGGGCCTTGCCTTGTCCTTGCAGGCGAAGGCCGCAGCGGGCCCGGCGCCCACGATCGAGCAAACAGTGGGCGACACGCGGATCAAGATCGGCTTCGTGACGGACCGGATCGTGCACGTGGCGGCCTCGCGCAACGCCCAGTGGTCCGCCAAGCCCAGCCGGATGCGCGCCGACGTGGCCGAGCGGCCGGGCCGGATCACCTTGCGCGACGAAGGGGCGGAGCGCATCCTGCAGTCCGCCCGGCTGAGCGTAGCGTTCGATCGCGCGACCGGCGCCATTCGCTTTTCCGATGGCGCCGGCCGCCGGCTGCTGCGCGAGGACGCGGCGGCGCCGCGCGCATTGGAAGCGGTGCCGGTGATCAAATCGGTGGCCGATCCTGCTACCGTGCAAACCGTCCATACGGTCGACGGCGAGCGTCAGGTGGCCGGCACTTACCAGCAGAAGCAGGACCGCATGGCCTGGAAGGCCACGGCCCGTTTCCGTCTGGACGACGACGAGGCCCTCTACGGTCTGGGCTTCGACGAGACTGCCGATTTGAACCTGCGCGGCACCAGCAAGCGTTTGTACCAGCACAACTTGCGGGTGGTGGTGCCGTTCATCGTCTCCACCCGCGGTTACGGCATCCTGTTCGACACCTACAGCGCCATGTCCTTCACCGACGGCAAGGACGGTATGGCCGTGAGCAGCGACGTGGTCGACGACCTGGACTACTACTTCGTCCTGGGGCCGTCGATGGACCAGGCGGTAGGCGGTTTCCGCCAGCTTACCGGCGCCGCTGTGCCGTTGCCCAAATGGGCGTTCGGCTACGTGCAGTCGAAGGAGCGTTACCAGAGCCAGGACGAGGTGGTCGCCACCGTCAAGCAGTTCCGCCAGCGCCGGATTCCACTCGACGTGATCGTCCAGGACTGGAACTACTGGCAACCCGGCCATTGGGGCAGCCCGGTGCCGGACGCGCAGCACTATCCCGACCTGTCCGCCATGACGGGGGCGGTCCACGACTTGCAGGCCAAAGTCATGATTTCGATCTGGCCCAATCCCAGTCCGCTCGACCCGCCCGGCAAAGAGCTCCAGGATGGGGGCTACACCAGCGCGGGCAGCAACTACGTCGACTTTTTCCAGCCCAGGGCGGCCGACGTCTATTTCCGCAATGTATGGCACTACCTGGGCCGCCACGGCATGGATGGCTGGTGGACCGATTCCACCGAGCCGGAAGTGGGCGACTGGGGCGGCAGCACGCGTCCGCGCGATGCCGACCAGATCAATGTAGCCGCGTTGTCGCGCGTGATCGATCCGCAATACCTTAACGCGTATGCGCTGGCCGCCTCCCAGGGCATGCTGCGCAACTGGCGCCAGGCCGCCCCCGACAAGCGCATGGTCAACCTGACCCGCTCCGGTTATGCCGGCAGCCAGGCCACCGGCGCCATGATCTGGACCGGCGACATCGCGGCCCGCTGGCCCGTGTTCGCGCAGCAAGTCGCTGCAATGCAGAGCTTTAGCGCCTCCGGACTGCCGTACGTCTCGGTCGACATCGGCGCCTTCTTTGTCCGTCCGCGCGAGCAGTGGTTCTGGAAGGGCGACTATCCGGGCGGTGTGGCCGACCTTGGCTACCGCGAACTGTACACGCGCTGGATGCAGTTCGGCGCTTTCCTGCCCATGTTCCGCAGCCATGGCACGGACACCCCGCGCGAGCCGTGGCACTTCGGCGAGCCGGGTACGCCGTTCCATGACGCGATCCTGGACGCCATCCGGCTGCGCTATCGCCTGCTGCCCTATGTCTATTCGCAAGCCGGGCTGGTGTACCTGAAGGGAGACTCCTTCATCCGTCCTGTGGCGTTTGCCTATCCCGACGACAAGCGCACGCACGGCTTGGCATCGCAGATGCTTTTCGGCGAAGGCATGATGGTCAGCCCGGTCACCTTCCCGATGTATTACGGCGCCGACTCGGTGCCCGTCAATGGCGTGGCCAAGTCGCGGGAGGTGTACTTGCCGCGAGGCCGGTGGATCGATTTCTGGACCGGGCAGGCGCTTTCCGGCGGACGCACGGTGCAGGCCGATGCGCCGATCGGCCGCATGCCCCTGCATGTCCGTGCCGGCACCATCATCCCGATGGGGCCGGAGGTTCAGCATACGGCGCAACAGCGCGATATGCCGGTCGAACTGCGCGTCTATCCCGGCAGCGACGGCAGCTACACCTTGTATGAAGACGCGGACGAGGGATGGGGCTACGAGCGCGGGGAGTATGCCCTGGTCGGGATGCGCTGGGACCAGCGCAACGGCCGGCTCCTGATCGGGGCCAGGCAAGGCAAGTATCCGGGCATGGCGGCCAAGCGGCGATTCAAGGTTGTCCTGGTCGGGCCCGGCGTGGGCGTGGGCACCGCGGCGGTAGTCAAGGCCGTCGAACTAGACTACGACGGGCGCGCCGTCAACGTCGCCCTGCGTTGATGGCGTCGCTCGCGCGGAAGAAATCGACGTCCACGAAGCCGTCCGGGCTCATGGTTGCAACCGGGAGCTCGCAGTCATTCGGGCTGCTGTAGGGCAAGCGGCAGCCCATCCTTACCTTCATGTAAGGAAACTACGTAGGCCATATGGATAAAGGACATCCTTGCTGCGGGAGCAAGCTCAAAACGGTCATCTTCCCGCAATTCCACTTTGCAATGTAGCGTAAAATTCACGCTGTTTTTGGGAAGCAAGGAATATGAAGAAGAAACAGATACCGGCGTTTGCGGCCGAGGTAAAGGAAACGACGGTCAAGAACCGGCCGGACGTGAAAACGATTTCATCCACGGCCGTGAAGCTGGGGATGCCTGCGATATGGGCGCTGCCGTGAAAATCCTGCGACGCTTGCCACTGTTGTGGAAAATGCTGTTCCCGCTTGCAATCGCTGCGATTTGCCTGCTGGTCTATCTGGGCTCGTCCACCGTCGTCCTCAAGCACAACAACAGCCGGCTGGCCAACCTGCGCGACGTGCAGTTCCCGGTCTTGGAAATCACCACGGACAATGTCGGCGCCCTCGACAAGATCATCGAACAACTCAACGATGCCGCAAGCTCCGGAGAAACAGACCCGTTCGATGCTGCAGCGGCGATCGCCGTCAAGGTGCGCGCCAACTATGCCAGGTTGCGTGACATCGATGCCGACCATGCCGAAGAATTTCAGCGATTGACCGCCGAATTTGATACGTACTACGGCGCCGCCCGCGAAGTTGCGGAACGGATGATGAACAAGAGCGGCGCGCCTGATCCGCAGTCGCTGCAAGCGATGTCGGCCAAGCTCGACACGTACCGCCGGGATTTGTTCGCCTTCAGGGATCGCGCCGACAAACGCTTCACCGGCACCATCGGCCAGGCCACCAGCGATGCCGACGGGGCCGTGAGCACCGGGATCGCCATCGGCGTGCTCAGCCTCTGCTTGACGCTGGGCTTCGGGATCGTCATTGCGCGCGCCCTGTTGCGGCAGCTGCAGCAAGCGCTCAAGATCGCCCAAACCGTTGCCGCCGGCGACCTGACCAGCCGCATCGAGGTCACCTCACACGATGAAACGGGCCAGTTGCTGCAAGCGCTGAAAGACATGAACGACAGCCTGGTGCGTTCCGTCGACGAGCATAAACGGCTGGAAGCGTTGCTGCAGCATCAGGCCGGCCATGACACGCTGACCGGCTTGCCCAACCGCGCCTTGCTACAGGATCGCTTGAAACAGGCCATCGCGACGGCCACGCGCTCCCCGTCGCCGATCTGGATCATCTTCGTCGATCTCGATCGTTTCAAGCTGGTCAATGACAGTCTGGGCCACAAGGCCGGCGATGCCATGATCAAGCAGGTCGCGGCGCGGCTGCAGTCCGCGGTACGGGAATCGGACACGGTGGCCAGGTTGGGGGGCGATGAATTCGTGCTGGTCCTGCCCGAACGGATCGACGGTAGCGGCAGCCTGTCCGCAACTGTGGTGCAACGTATCCTGGATACCGTGGCACAGCCGATGATGATCGAAGGGCACGAATTTGTGACGACTTGCAGCATGGGCATCGCGGTCCACCCGCACGACGGCGCCGATGGGGAAACCTTGATGACGCACGCAGACATCGCCATGTATTCCGCCAAGGAAGTCGGGCGCAACAACTTCCGGTTTTATGCCCCGGGCATGGATGCGCGCAACCTTGAACGCTTGCGGCTCGAGGGCGAATTGCGACATGCGCTGGAACGTAATGAATTTGAACTCCATTACCAGCCCCAGGTGGACTTGCGCAGCGGCCGCATCGTCGGCATGGAATCCCTGATCCGTTGGAACCATCCAGAGCTCGGCATGGTCCCTCCGGCGCGCTTCATCGGCCTGGCCGAGGAAACCGGCTTGATCGTGCCCATAGGCGCCTGGGTGATACGCACCGCTTGCGCCCAGAACCTGGCATGGCAGCGCGCCGGCCTGGGCCGCTTACGGGTCGCGGTCAACCTGTCAGCGCGCCAGTTTGCCCAAAAAAATCTGGCCGAGTCCATCATGAACACCCTGGACGAAACCGGCTTGGCGGCCCAGGACCTGGAAATCGAATTGACCGAGAGCCTGGTCATGACCGATGTCGAACGCGCGGTCGGCGTGCTGGACGAGCTCAATGAGATCGGGGTGCAGTTGTCCATCGACGACTTCGGCACCGGTTACTCCAGCCTGTCTTACCTGAAGCGATTCCCCATCCATGTGCTCAAAATCGACCAGTCCTTCGTACGCGACATTGCAACAGGCACGGACGACGCGGCGATAGTGGCGTTGATTATTTCGCTGGCGCATAGCTTGAAGCTGAACGTCATTGCCGAAGGCGTCGAGACGCCCGATCAACTGGCCTATTTGAACCGGCACGGCTGCGACGAAATGCAGGGCTATCTCTTCAGCAAGCCGGTGCCCGCCGCAGCCTTTGAGAAAATGCTGCGCAATGGTAAGTGCCTATTCCCGGAGGACGAGCGCGCATCGGCGTAGCGCGCGGAACAAATCGATGTCCACGAAGCCGCCCGCGCGCCTCCAGCGGTAGGGACTTATTTTTTCTGGATGTAATTCTTTATCTGTTTAAGCGTGGACATCACCATGTTAGATACGGTGATGGGAACAATCACCATGACTGAACTACCCGGCACACCTTGAGTCGTTTCGTTGAACCAGCGTGCAGTAGAACGATAGTCTTGAGATTCCGGGCGGGTGTCGTTGACCGACAAAGTTGTGAGAGGGCGATTGACAAAGCGCGCTTCTTTTGGACATCCTTCAATAGGCAGCCATCCTTTTTCCTTTGCAATAAACTCACACAAGGGCCAAAGATGTTCGGGTATCGGATTGCCTGGCGTTGGAAAAATCTGCGCCGTTCCTTTGTGCATCTTTCGGTAACTGGCAGCGGAAATGGGTGTGTCGATAATAAAAAACGGGCGAAGAGGATGTCTTAATCGATACCGGAAGATTTCTTGCCAGATCAGTTTTGCAGTATGTTTTTCACCTCTGGCCCCAGGGTGCAGCCCAAGATGAACTGTCAAATGCGCAATGGTCTGGCCGTGGTAAGTGGTCTCGCCAATGCGCACGCCAATCAAGCCCAGATCGCGCTCATCATCATCAATCATGAAGAGTCCGCGAAAGACCACCGGTGTTGTGTCGCGGATCACATGGTCCAATATCGTGGTGTATTCGGTGTCTGTCAGATGGCCATAGAGCGGGCGTAGTACCTTGAATGCCCGTTCCGCCAATTGATGCTGCTCCAATTCATCCCCACGCTCTCTTGTGGCCCGAAAATTTATTTTCTCTAAACGAATGCTTTTCATAGCTTGCTTTATGCCTGGGCGCAAAAAAGGCTTACGCGCCGAAGCAGGTAAGCCTGATCTGTACAACTGTAGGGAACCTCGAATAACCGCTAATTTGTCATTCCCGCGCAAGCGGGAATCCATGCTACGCCTCTGAGCATGCGAAGTATGGGTTCCCGCCTGCGCGGCGGTCCGCCGATGCGGAACGACAGGTATTTCGAGGCGCCCTGTATTCGTGGTAGGCCGTGCGGGATTCGAACCTGCGACCAACGGATTAAAAGTCCGCTGCTCTACCAGCTGAGCTAACGACCCGAAGAGGCGGCATTATAGACCGGCTGGCGCGATTCGACAAGGATTGTTTTCAAGTCGAATTTTTAGCCTGTGCCCGCGAGTTCGCCGAGGCGTGGTCCGGACAGCCTGTAGCTGAGCCTGTCGGCAACCCGTTCCGCGCCCAGACTTTCGTAGAAGGCGATGCCCCTGGCGTTGCCGGCCTTGACCGGCCAGTCGATGCGGCAGCAGCCGTTCTCAAGCGCGTACCGTGCCACCCACTGCATGAGCGCCTTGCCCACGCCCAGGCTACGCCCGGACGACAGCACATACAGCTCCTTCAGCCAGCACTGCCGGCGCTTCCCCGGGCTGGGATCGACCAGCGAGTAGCTTAGCGAGACCGCCGCAAAGCCGAGTACCTGGCCGTCGTCCTGAAAGGCGACGGCCAGGCGCAGCGGCGAGTGGGCGGCGAGCAGCTCCTCGACCAGGTAAGAACGCACAGTCTCGGGCGAAACCGAAGAGCCTTCATTGTAATAAGTGTGCAGTTCGCATAGCAGTGCGACAAGAGACGCGTACTGCGGCTCGGAGACCAGTTCAACTCGCATCGTTCACCCTCGGCATTTCAATCCTCGTCGGTTTCAGCTTCGTCCAGCCAGGCGATGCGGCCGCCGCCGGTCTCGCCCAGGCGCGCCGTCATGGCCACGGCTGCGCTGTCCTGCAGGCTGAATTCGAAGCGCACCAGATCGGCGTGCTCGACGCCGTCCAGGCGCGCGCCGGCCAGTTCGATCTCGCGCCGCATCAGGCCCTCCAGCGCGTACGGCACTTCGCAGCGCAGCGTGCGCAGCTTGACGATGGCGATTTTTTCGGCGCCCAGCAAGGCTTGCGCCACGCAATCGGTGTAGGCGCGCACCAGGCCGCCCGCGCCGAGCTTCACGCCGCCGAAGTAGCGCACCACGGTGGCAAGCACGCCTTCCAGGTCCTGGTGGCGCAGCACGTCCAGCATGGGGCGGCCGGCGGTGCCGCTCGGTTCCCCGTCGTCCACGGCTGCCGATTGGCCGCCGGCCAGCAGCGACCAGCAGACGTGGGCCGCGCCTGGATGCTCGGCCCACAATCCGGCCACCACTTTTTGTGCGGAAGCACGGTCCGGCATAGGCTGGACGCAGGCGATGAAGCGGCTCTTCTTGATGATCAATTCGTGGTGAACGGCGGCGGCAATGGTGTATGGCATGGCGGGATTGTACAGCCTTGGTATACTCGGCCTCAACCACCACTAGCGACAGACTATGAGCAGCTCCATGGAAGAACACGACGCGGGCGACGACGACCTGCTGGTCCGGCAACTGGGCCTGGCGGACAAGGGCGTGAGCCTGGTGAAGATGGAGGGCCGGGTCTTCCTGCGCTTCGCCGGCGTGGTCGAGGCCGAGGGCCTGTCCGTGCCTTACGAGCTGGTGCCGGCGCAAGGCGTGCTGGCCAAGCCGTCCAAGTGGCGCAAGATGGACACCGAGGCGCGCAGCGCATTGCTGCGGGAACGCAGCAATGACAAGGCCATCGGCGATTTGCGCGAGCACGTGCTGGCCTTCGCGCACGAGATGGCGGCGGCCGCCGAGGACTACAGCCTGGACGCGATGAGTTTCCTGCACACGCTGGCCGACATGCAGACCTCGCTCATGGCGGGCGAGGTGTTCGACCGCATCCGCCAGCGCCTGGACCATGCGATCGAACGCCAGACCGAGGAGCGCCACGCCGAGCGCACCAAGCAAAGCATCAACCTGGCAGAGTATCCGGATTCCTTCGACGTGGCGCGCCGCATGCCGCGCCGCTTCATCGCGTTGCTGGGGCCGACTAATTCGGGCAAGACCCACCGCGCCATCGAGGCGCTGTCCAAGGCGCCCAGCGGCATTTACCTGGCGCCGCTGCGGCTGCTGGCGCTGGAAAACTACGAGCGGCTGCAGGCGTTCACCCAGCACGGCAAACCGCTCGCCGTCAGCCTGGTGACGGGCGAGGAGCGCCGCTTGGCCGAGGACGCGACCCACGTCGCCAGCACGGTGGAGATGCTCGACACCCGCACCCCGGTGGACGTTGCGGTGATCGACGAGATCCAGATGCTGGCCGACCGCGACCGGGGCGCCGCCTGGACCGCCGCCGTTTGCGGCGCGCCGGCCCGCACGGTCTACCTGGTGGGGGCGCCGGAAGCGCGGCGCGCCATCGAGGCGCTGGCCGAGCGGCTCGAATGTCCGCTCGAGGTGCACGTGTTGAAACGCAAGGCGCCGCTGTCGATGGAGTCGACGTCGGTGCGCAAGATCCGCAACCTGCGCAAGGGCGACGCGGTGATCGCCTTCTCGCGCCGCGAAGTGCTGATGTGGCGCGACATGGTGACCGAGGCCGGCCTGTCCGTGGCCACCGTGTACGGCAACCTGTCGCCGGAGGTGCGGCGCGCGCAGGCGCAGCGTTTCCGCGACGGCCAGGCCGACGTGGTGGTGGGCACGGATGCGATAGCGATGGGGCTGAACATGCCGATTTCGCGTATCGTGATGACCACCAGCGTCAAATACAACGGTGTCGAGGAAGAGGAGATCTCGGCCGCGCTGGCGCGCCAGATCGCCGGCAGGGCGGGGCGCTACGGCATCCACGAGGAAGGCCTGGTGGCGGGCTACGACGACGACACGCACCAGGTGATGCGCGCGCTGCTGAAGGAGAAACTGGCGCCGCTGAACACCAGCGGCTTCTCGGTCGCGCCCACGCTCGAGCATCTGCACCGCATCGCGTCCGTCACCAGCGAAACCGCGCTGGCCAAGTTGCTGAAACGTTTCGTCCACAACATCGACGTGCCGGACGGCTTCTTCTACCCGCGCATCACCGAGGACCAGAGCACGCGCGCCGAGTGGCTCGACAGTTTGCCGTTGTCGGTGGCCGACAAGTTCACGCTGTCGCTGGTGCCAGTGTCGAGCAAGGTGATGTCCTTGCAGCGCGCTTGGGAGCACTGGGCCATGTCGCTGTCGCGCGCGAAGCAGACGCGCTTGAAGGCGGACGATTTCGCGCTGTCCTATTTGTCCCTGCAGGAGGTGGAGGATACCTGCCGCCTGTACTCCGCCTATGCCTGGCTGGGCTACCGCCTGCCGGAGTTCTTCCCCGATATCGAGCTGGCGCAGCAGCTGTCGCGCCAGGCCTCCGAGCGGGTCGACTCCATGCTGCAGGAGCAGAACACGGTCAACCGCAAGCGCCATCCCAAGCGCTTCAAATAAGCAGGCGGCGCCGCCTCTGGTTTTTCCGCCAGGGCGGCGTTTCGTGCAGTTCATCCCCCCAAAAATGCATTCCATCCCGCGCGGCTTGTTTCGGTACGGCTGCCTGTCTAAAGTGACATCAACCCGGCCACACGCAGATGTTCGCCGGCCCGAGCAGTTCTCATCGAATCACACTATTCTATGGATGGGCCACATCATGAAAAAATTTCTTCTCGCCGCAATGCTGGGCGCTATTTCCCTGACCGCCGCCGCGCAAACGACCGGCCAGGACGAGACGGTGAACGTACCAGGCAGCATGCTGAAAATCGAATTGCCTGCCGCCCCGCTGCACCTGTCGCGCGAAGAGACCAGCCCTTATCGCGGCGGTTACTCGCTGTCGAACGGCAAGGTGCTGCACCTGCGCAGCTTCGGCCACGGCAGCGCCTTGTACGGCGAGATCGACGAGGAAGGCATGCACAAGATGGTGGCCGCCTCGCCGAACACTTTCGTCGCGGCAGACCGCGCGCTGAAGGTGACGATCAAGCTCATCGGCGATGACGACGCCAGCGGCGAAGTGCTGATCGCGCAGCCGCGCCAGCGCATGGCCGACGGTAGCTGGAGCGAGGCGAAAGTCGTCAGCGCCGCCGCGCTGCGCTAAATCCGGGCGGCAGCTTCGCGCTGCCCCCCTTTTTTTTTGCGCGCACGATAACGCATTTCACGCGCCTGTCATTTTGCATCCTTAAAATCCGCCCCATTAACAATTTATCAAGGGGTGGAAATGTTATATGTACAGCTGCGCAAACTGAACCCGGGCCTCGCCTCCGCGTGCATGGCGGCCGTGTTGAGCGCCTGCGGCAGCGGCGACTGGGTTTCCTTGCCTACGCTGGACGGCAAGCCGGCGCTGGTGGTCGCGCATCGCGGCGCGGGCGGCACGCTGCCTGAGGAAACCGTCGAAGCCTACGCCAGGGCCATCGAGCAGGGCGCGGATGCCATCGAACCCGACATCGTCTCCACCAGGGACGGCGTGCTGATCGCGCGTCACGACCCCAACCTGGCGTTCAGCACCGATGTGGCCAAGCACCCTGAATTCGCCGACCGCAAGCGCACGCTGAGCGTGGACGGCGAGGTGCAGGAGGGCTGGTTCGCGGGTGACTTCACGCTGGCCGAAATCAAGACGCTGGGCGGCATTTCCACCGACGCCGAGCGCCCGCAGGAATTCAACGGCAAGTACAAGATCGCGACCATCCAGGAAGTGATCGACATGATCAAGAAGAGTGGACGCCCGATCGCGCTGTACGCGGAAACCAAGAACCCCACCTTCCACCGCCAGCAGGGCCTGCCGCTGGAGGACAAGCTGTTGGCGCTGCTGACCGCCGCCGGCTGGAATGACCGTAGCGCGCCGGTATACCTGCAGAGCTTCGAACCGGGCAGCCTGAAATACCTGCGCGGCAAGGGATCCACGGTGAAGCTGGTACAGCTGATCGATGCGGACGACGTGGACCTGAAAACCGGCGCGCTGACCTTCGCGGCGCCGTATGACCGGCCTTATGACTGGGCGCAGGCGGGCGACAAGCGCCTGTTCAGCGCCATGGTCACGCCTGCCGGACTGGCCGAGATCAAGACCTATGCCGATGGTATCGGCCCCTGGAAACGCTACATCGTCAGCGTCAGGGGCACGGTCGGTGCGGACGGCAAAGTGGCGGACGTGAATGGCGACGGCAAGGTGAACGAGGCCGACACCAGCACCCTGGCGCCCACCACCCTGGTGACGGACGCCCACAATGCCGGACTGTTCGTCCATCCTTACACTTTCCGCAACGAGCAGCGCCGCCTGGCGGCCGATTACAAGGGCGCCCCGAAGGCCGAGTACAAGCAGTTCTATGCGCTCGGCGTGGACGGCCTGTTCTCGGACTTCGCCGACACCGCGCTCGCCGCGCGCGCCGAATACCTGAAGCAGGTGGGGTACTAAGCGAGGAGACTAGCGGCGCATCGCCCGATGCGCCGCGGGATGCCGCGCCACGGCGGGCAAGACCGCCTTGGCAATGCGCACGCAGCCACAAGGGCTAGGGCAGTGCGACCCCATAGCTGCGGTATAGGCGGGCCAGCGTGCCGTCCTTGAGCATGGCGTCGTAGGCGCGTTGCCAGGCGGCTTGTCCGGCGTCGCCGAAGTCCTTGCCGCCGGCCAGCCACATGTCGGCCGATTCGACCAGCATGCCGACCTGGAAGTCGGCCGGGTTGCGGCCGCTGGAGCGGATCTTTTCCATGTTGATGACGTTGCCGCCGTATAGCGCGTCGACGACGCCGCGCTCGACCATCTTGATCATGTCCTCGACCTTGGCGACCTGGACGATCTGCGCCTCGGTGAACTGCCGGTTCATCAGCTGGGCCAGGTTGGGCGAGCCGCGAAGCACCACGATGCGCAGTTTGCGCGCCTGCTCCAGCGAGCCGACCGGCGGCGCGCCGGCGCGGTTGATGAACACGAAATGCTGGGTGTCGAGCTTCATCAGCCAGGTGAAGTGCGCTTCGCGTTCGGGAGTGCGGGTCAGCGGCACGATGGCGGTGCGCGGCGTGTGCTGGGTCAGCGCGATGGCGCGCGCCCAGGGATAGAAGCCGACTTTCGCGGGACTGCCGGCGCGGCGCAGCAACTGCTCCACGATCTCGACGTGCAGGCCGGGGCGCTGCGGCTGGCCTTCGATGGCGAAGGGCGGCAGGTCGCCGGTGACAATCTGCAGCGGCGCGGCGTCGCTTGCGCGCGCAGCTTGTGCGCACAGCAGTGGCAGTAGCAGCAGGTAGCACGCCAGGCGGCGGAATAAGCTGACCATTCGATCTCCTTTGTACGCATGCTCTTGCTGCCATTCTACCTGCAGCTGCGCTTGCATTATGATGCCTTGTTCAAAAGCGGACGCTGGACCATGTCCGAATCCGGACACTGTGCGCGGCGCGGCCGGCGGAACGCCCGGCGCGGCGCGCCCTGCAGCCTTGGCACGGCCTTTGCTCAGGAAATGGTTTTGGACGCGATGCCGGAGGGATGATGAAGCGACAGGATTTTCGGATAGGTTTGCGTATATTGGTGCGGGATCCGGCGTTTTCGCTGGTCTCCGTGCTGGGGCTGGGCGTCGGCCTGGCGGCTTGCCTGCTGCTGCTTGGCTTTGCCCGTTATTCGTGGCAGTACAACGCGCACGTGCCGGATGCCGGCAACGTGTATGTGCTCAAGCAGCGCCAGAACACCAGCGAAGGCGGCACCTGGTTCGACCAGGCGCCCACGCTGCTGCGCCATGCCGCGCTGGCGGCACCGGGCGTCGCCGGCGTCAGCGGCTATGTCAACTGGCTGCCGCTGACGGTGCAGGCGGACGGTCTGCCGCGCAAGCTGAAAAGCCTGACGGTGCTGCCGGGCTTCGCCGGCATGATGGGCTTGCAGGCCATCCAGGGCGATCTGCGCGCGGCGCTGGAGCAGCCCGGCAGCTTCGCCATCACGGAAGGGGCCGCCGTCCGCCTGTTCGGTACCGCCGACGTGCTGGGGCGGACGGTGCGCGCCAGCAGCGTGCAGGAGCAGGTGGCCACGCTGCGCATCGCCGCCGTGCTGCGCGATCCGCCATCCAACACCACCATCCGCTTCGAAGCGCTGAACGGCGCCGCGTCCGTGGTGGTGCCGAAGGAGGCGAAGGACGAGGCGCTGACGGGGGCGGGCGGCTGGTGGGGCATGCTGCTGGTGCGGGTGCAGCCGGGCGCGCCGCTGGCGACGGTGACAGCCGCGCTGCAGCGGGCAGCCGACCAGGCGCCCGCCGTGCAGAACGTGCCGCCGGACGCCAGGGAACGCCTGGCCGGGCGCAAGGTGATGGAGGTCCAGCTGTCGCCGCTGCGCGAAGCCTACTTCGACCGCGACGCGGGCGCCAATTTCTTTTCCCTGGAGACCGACCGTGGCGACGCCGCCGTGGTGGCGGGCCTGGCCGCCGTCGGCTTGCTGATCCTGCTGCTGGCGGGGATCAACTACGCCAACCTGGCCACCATCCGCGTGATACGGCGCCAGCGCGAGATCGGCATGCGCAAGGTGCTGGGCGCGGGCACGGGGCGGCTGGCGCTGCAGTTCGTCGCCGAATCGCTGCTGGTGTCGCTGCTGGCGACGGCCGTCGGCTTGCTGCTGGCCTGGCTGGCGCTGCCGCTGTTTTCCGTGCTGATGCAGCGCGACCTGAACGGCATGCTGTCGATGGACAATGCCGCCGGCGCCGTGCTGATCGGCGTGGCGCTGGGCTTGCTGACAGCGCTCTATCCGGCATGGGTCGCCTTCCGCGTGCGGCCGTCGCAGGCGCTCTCAGGGCGGCCGGACGCCGAGCCGCCGGGCAGCCGGCGCCTGCGCCTATGCCTGGCGACGGTGCAGATCGCCGCCGCGATGGGACTGGCCGGCTACACGATGGCGGTGGCATGGCAAACCGGTTTCGCCATCGGCGCCTCGCCCGGCTTCGATCCCGCGCCGCTGCTGGTGCTGGACCTGCCGGAGATGCACATGGTGAAGCGCAGCGCCCAGGCGCGCGGCTTCATGGCCGCGCTGGCGCGCGAGCCGGGCGTTGCCGGCGTCGCTGTCTCGACCGACGCCGTGGGGCGCGGCAGGAACCAGTGGAGCACGGGCATGAAGCGGGAAGGCGGCGAGAGCGTGCAGGTTGACGTGCGGCCGGTCAGCGCGAACTTTTTCGCCTTGCACGGCGTGCTGCCCGTGAGCGGCAGGCTGTTCAGCGCGGAGGCGGACACGGACGACAGCACCGGCACGGTCGTCATCAACGCGCTTGCCGCGCAGCGGCTCGGTTTCGGGTCGCCGGCGAAGGCGGTGGGGCAACTGCTGCTGTCGAGGGCGGCCAGCGGCGGCCCGAACGGCGAACTGAAGGCCAGGCGCATCGTCGGCATCGCGCCCGACCTGCGCTTCCACTCGCTGCGCGAGGCGCCGCACCCTGCGGCCTACGAACTGTCGACCGGCGGCACCACGCTGACGGTGCGCACCACGGCGCCGCTGGCCGAGGTGGAGCGCGCCGTGCGGGCCGTGTGGCCCAGGTACTTCCCCAATTCGCCGCTGGAGATGCGCGCGGCCAGCGACATCTTCGCGGCCAACTACGCGGACGACGGGCGCCTGTCCCGCCTGCTGGCGGTGGCGACCGTGATCGCGCTGCTGATCGCCGCCATCGGCGCCTATGTGCTGGCCGCCGACGCGGTGCAGCGCCGCACCCCGGAGATCGCCCTGCGCAAGCTGTACGGCGCCCGGCGGCGGGACATCGGCAAGCTGATCGCCAGGCAGCTCGGCGTCATGCTGGTGCTGCCGGCCGCGCTGGGGCTGCCGGTCGCGGCCGTGGCGATCATGCGCTACCTGGCCGGGTACACCGAGCACGCGGCGATCGGGCTGTGGACGCTGGCGTTCGCTTTCGCGATCGGCGCGGCCATCGTGGCGCTGGCCGGCGCGCGCCACGCGCGCATCGCCATGCGCCTCAAGCCTGTGGTGGCCTTGCAAAGCTAGCCTTACGTCTCTGTGTAGATGCCGCCGCCATACGGTATCATGTTGCTATACATAAAGGAGACGGTTTGCGCGCAGCATTGGCATGGCTCAAATTCAACTTGCGGGCCTTGGCTGCGCCGCTTGCTTGCGCCTGCGCGCTGGGCACGGTTGGCGCTGCGGGTGCCGCGCCGGCGGCGTCCGCCTCGTCTTCGGATTCTCCCCTGGCGCAGGAAAAGGCGCTGAGCCAGTTCCGGCTCGATGGCTGGCAGATCGAGCAGGGGCTGCCGCAGAACGCGGTGGCCGCGCTGCTGCAGACCAGCGACGGCTATTTGTGGGTAGGTACCCTCGGCGGCCTGGCCCGCTTTGACGGCGCGCGCTTCACCACGTTTGGCGCCGCCGAATTCGCCGATTTCGCGTCCCAGCCCGTGCTCGGCCTGATGCAGGATGCGCAGCAGAACCTGTGGATAGGCCATAACAAGGGCGCGGCCATTTACCGCGACGGCAAGTTCCGCGCCGTCTTCACGGCCGCGCCGATGGGCGACCAGCGGGTGTGGGCGTTTGCGCAAGCGCCGGACGGCGCCGTGTGGGCCGCCACCAACAACGGCCTGGTGCGCTGGGAAAAGGGCGTCGCCAAGCATTTCCGGCAAGCCGACGGCCTGCCCACCGACCGCCTGCGCGCGCTGACCTTCGACCGGGACGGCGTGTTGTGGATCGCCACCTCGGGCGGCGGCCTGGTGTCGTACGCAGGCGGCCGTTTCGAGACCCTGAATCCGGACAACGGCTTCCCCCACCTGCAGGTGCGCTCCGTGCTGGCCGATCCGGCCGGCGGCGTGTGGGCCGCCACCGCCGGCGGCGGCCTGGCGCGCGTCCAGCAAGGCAAGATCAAGGTCTACACCGTGGCCGACGGCCTGCCGACCGACCAGTTGACCGGCCTGACGCGCGACCGCAACGGCACGCTGTGGATAGGCACCTGGGGCGCGGGCGTGGTGCGCATGGTGGGCGAGCGCTTCAGCGCGCTGGCCAGCAGCAACGGCCTGGCCGGCGACCACATCTGGTCGCTGCAGACCGATGGCGAGGGCAGCGTCTGGGTCGGCACCTGGGTGAACGGCCTGGCCCGTTTGCGCGAGCGGGCGTTCGGCGTGCTGGGCATACCGGAAGGGCTGTCGCACGACAATGTCCGTTCCGTGCTGCAGGCCCGCAACGGCGTGGTCTGGGCGGCCACCGCCGGGGGCGGCCTGAACCGGATCGACGCCGGCGGCATCACGGCGCTGGGGAAAAAAGACGGCCTGCCCAGCGAGGAAATCTCCAGCCTGATGGAGGACCGCGAGGGTGCGCTGTGGATTGGCACTTACACCGGCGGGGCGGCGCGGCTGCACGCGGGAAAGGTGGACTTGTACGGCAGCGAGGAGGGCATGCCCAGCTCGGAAGTGCGGGTCCTGTTCCAGGACAAGCAGGGCATGGTCTGGGCCGGCACCCAGTCCGGCATCGCGCGCCTGGACGGCAAGCGCTTCGCGGCCGTGCGCGATGCCGGCGCGCCGTCGGGCGGCGTCTCGTCCATCCTGCAGGACAAGCGCGGCACGCTGTGGTTCGGCACCACGGGCGAAGGCCTGGTGCGCTACCGCGACGGCGCCTTCAAGACCCTGACCATGGCCGACGGCCTGCTGTCGAACTGGATCATGTCGCTGTACCAGGACGCGGCGGGAACGCTGTGGATAGGCAGCAATGGCGACGGCTTGAACCGCCTGCGCGGCGAGCGCCTGAGCGGCATCCGGCCCGCCGACGGGCTGTGGGACGGCACCAGTTTGAGCATCGCGGAAGACGCCGGCGGCCACTTGTGGGTGACCGGCAACCGGGGCTTTTACCGCGTCGCGCGCAGCGAGCTGGACGCCTTCGCCGAAGGCCGGCTGGCGCGCGTGACGTCGGTGGGTTTCGGCCCCGGCGAATCGATGCGCAGTACTACGTTCGCGGGCGGCTTGCAGCCGGCCAGCGCCATCGACAGCGAAGGCCGCTTGCTGCTGCCGTCGGCCAAGGGCCTGGTGACGGTCGATCCGCGGCACCTGCCGGATATGGACCAGCCGCCCGCCGTGCGGCTGGAGCGCCTGGTCGCCAATGGCGCCGGCCGGCAAGTGGCGCCGCAGGCGCAAGCCGGCCTTGCGCCACAGCTGACCTTGCCGCCCGGCCCGGCCACGATTTCCATCCAGTACAGCGCGAAGACCTTGCTCAACGCCGAGCGCGTGCGCTTCCGCTATCAGATGGAGGGCTTGGCCAAGGACTGGATCGACGCGGGCGCCAGCCGCGAAGTCTCCTTCCCCGCCCTGGCGCATGGCGCCTACCGTTTCCGCGTCATCGCCTCCATCGACGGTAAGCGCTGGAGCGATCCGGGGGCGGGGCTGGCGATCACGGTGCAGCCATTCTTCTATCAGACCTACTGGTTCATCGCGCTGTCGCTGTCGGCGCTGTCGGCGCTGGTGTTCGCGCTGTTCCGGCTGCGGGTACGGCAGTTGCGCGTCCGGCACGCCGAGATGGAACGCCTGGTGGCGCAAAAGACCGAAGCGCTCAGGCAGGCCAACGAGCACCTGTCGCGCCTGTCGTTCATGGACGCGCTGACCGGGCTGGCGAACCGCCGCCGCTTCGACCAGGTGCTGCACGAGGAATGGAACCGGGCCGGCCGCAGCCGTACCCCGCTGGCGCTGGTGATCGCCGACATCGACAGCTTCAAGTCCTACAACGACACGCTCGGCCACCAGGAGGGCGACCGCTGCCTGGCGGCCGTGGCGGGGGTGTTCCTCAGCCACGCCAGGCGCGCGGGCGACCTGGCGGCGCGCTACGGCGGCGAGGAGTTCGTGCTGCTGATCCCCGGCACCGAGCGCGCCGCCGCGCAAGCCATCGCCGAGGAAGTGCGCGCCGCGTGCGAGGCCCTGGCCATTGCCCACCCTGCCTCGCCGGTGGCGCCCGTGGTCACGCTCAGCCTGGGCGTGGCGGTCTGCATCCCTGCGGACGGCGCCGCCATCGATGACTTGATACTGGCGGCCGACACGGCGCTGTACCGGGCCAAGAACGAGGGCCGCAACCGCGTCCACGGCGTGAACGGCGCGTGCGGCGCGGTGCGCGAGAGCGCCGGCGGCATCGCCTGATTTCGCGGCGCCGATCACTGCGGCAGCAATGGGTGGGAACGTGTTTTCCAGCGCCGGCGCCTACTGATGTATGATCATTTTTCCCGTCATTTCCAGAGAATGATCATGCCGACCTCCCTTCCGATCGCCACCAACGGCCAGCTGACGCTGGGTATGCTGTCCAGCCTGGTGAACCGCCATGGCTGCATCACCGGCGCGACCGGGACCGGCAAGACCGTCACGCTGCAAAAGCTGGCGCAGTCGCTGTCGGACATCGGCGTGCCGGTGTTCATGGCCGACGTCAAGGGCGATTTGTCCGGCATGGCCAAGGCGGGCACGCTGGGCGAGAAGATGGGCAAGCGGCTGGAGGCGTTGAAACTGGAGGCGCCGCAGTGGGCCGCGTGCCCGGTCACCTTCTGGGACGTGTTCGGCCAGCAGGGCCATCCGGTGCGCGCCACCGTGTCCGACCTCGGCCCGCTGCTGCTGGCGCGCATGCTGAACCTGAACGACACGCAGGAAGGCGTGCTGCAACTGGTGTTCCGCATCGCCGACGACAACGGCCTGCTGCTGCTCGACACCAAGGACTTGCGCGCCATGCTGCAGCACGTCGGCGACAACGCGGCCGACTACAAGACCAGCTACGGCAACATCAGCGCCGCCAGCATAGGCGCCATCCAGCGCGGGCTGATCGGCATCGAGGAGCAGGGTGGCGACCGGTTCTTCGGCGAGCCCATGCTCAACATCGACGACCTGCTGCAGACCGACGCCGGCGGCAAGGGCGTGGTCAATATCCTGTGCGCCGACAAGCTGATGAATTCGCCGCGCCTGTACGCGGTGTTCCTGCTGTGGATGCTGTCCGAATTGTTCGAGAACCTGCCCGAGGTGGGCGACCTGGACAAACCGAAGCTGGTGTTCTTCTTCGATGAGGCGCACCTGCTGTTCGCCGAGGCGCCCAAGGCGCTGCTGCAGAAGATCGAGCAGGTGGTGCGGCTGATCCGCTCCAAGGGCGTGGGCGTGTTCTTCATCACGCAGAACCCGCTCGACATTCCGGACACCGTGCTGGGCCAGCTAGGCAACCGCGTCCAGCACGCGCTGCGCGCCTACACGCCGCGCGACCAGAAGGCCGTCAAGGCCGCCGCAGAGACTTTCCGGCCCAACCCTGCGCTCGACGTGGCGCAGGTGATCACGGAGCTGGGCGTCGGCGAGGCGCTGGTGTCCTTCCTGGACGACAAGGGCGCGCCGCAGATGGTGGAGCGCGCCTTCATCCTGCCGCCGGCCAGCCAGCTCGGGCCGATCGACGCGAACGAACGCAAGGCTGCCATCGCCGCCTCGGTGGTCGCTGGTGTCTATGAGAAGACGGTGGACCGCGAGTCGGCCTACGAAAAGCTGAACAGCCGCCTTGCCACCCGCGCGGAGCCGGCGGAGAACGTGCCCGCCGCGCCGGCGCGGCGCGAAGCCCCGGCGCCGGCGCCTCGGCAGGGAGACGCGCCGGCTGGATCGGAGGACGGCGGTTCGATCTTCGGCGACGTGCTGGGCGGCCTGTTCGGTAAGACCGGCAAGCGCGACACGGCGGTGCAGGCCATGGTGAAGTCGGCCGCGCGCAGCATCGGCTCCCAAGTCGGCCGCGAAATTATCCGTGGCGTGCTGGGGTCGATACTCAAGAAGCGCTAAAGCGGCCGCGCGTCCTTTTCGTCAGTTGTCCGGATGACGCCGAGGCCAGCCGATTTGCGCGGCGCGCCGCAAACTGGCTTTGACGACCAGGCGGTGGAAGGGTGCGATGGCGAGTATGTAAGCGCGTCCCAGCAGATTGTGGCAGTGCACGACCGTCGTGACGGTCAGCATGCGCTTGCTGTCGGGCGCCGGCCCGCTGGAACACAGGATCGACAACCTGAAGTCGAGGTGCTTGTCGTCTTCCCCCAGGACGATCTCCGTCCCGCTGGTGCTGTAGACCTTGAAGATGCCGACGCGGCCTGGATTTGCCTCCCCGCCGAGCGCGGCGAGGTCACTGGCGGTTTTCAGACCGAAGCCCGCCACGATCGCGTCGCGGATGTTCATGAGTTTTCCGATCCAGGCAGGCTGGTGCTCGAAGATAAAGCGGGCCAGCAAATCCGGGTCGGTGGAAGCGTCCAGCGGCAGCTGAATCGCGAACGCATCGGCGAGATTCACCGATTCGTAAGTGTGGATGACGCCGGACTGCGCTGGAAGCGCAACCGGCGATGCGAGCATCAATTCAATCGGCATAGGTGATTTCCAAAAGTCAGGGTAGGTCGGGGCGGGACAAGGAACTCCCGGGTTGCTTGTTGAAATAGTAACGCATGTCGCGCGATGGCGCTCGCCCCTGGCCGAAAGCCGTCGAGGCATGACGCGATTTGCTCAGAAATCCCGCGATTTGGCTAGACTGGCGGCTTGTCTCGCTTGCGGGCATACTCGGTGCCACCATGATTTCCGACCTCACCCTTAGCCGCGAGGAGCTGTCGCAGCACCTCGCGCAATCGATCCGGCATTTTGCCAACTGCGATTTCACCGACGCCGACCTGTCACGCCTCGACCTGCAATCGTGCACCTTCGAGCGCTGCACGTTCAACGCGGCGGTGCTGTATGCCTGCAAGCTGTCGCACAGCAGCTGGCTGCGCTGCCGCGCCGCCGAAGCCGACTTCGAGGCCGCCGACCTGGTCGACGCGCGCTTCCAGGGCTGCGACCTGAACAATACCAAGTGGCGCAGGGCCAAGCTGGCCTCGGCCAGCTATCGCGGCTGCAAGCTGACCGGCGCCTCGTTCGAGGAAGTGTCGCACCTGGGCACCACGTTTGAAGACAGTCTGCTGGTGGGCGCCGACCTGCGCGGATTCTCGTTCAGAAAAGCCGAGCTGAAGAACCTGGATTTCTCGGATGCGGACCTGTCCGGGTGCGACTTCCGGGACGCGGTGTTTGAAGGCGGCAGCCTGCGCGATGCGCTGCTCAAGCTCGCCAAATTCGATAACGCGGACTTGCGCGGCGCCGAGATCGGCGGCTTGAAGCTGAACGACGCCAAGATGTTCAGAGGCGCCGTCATCTCGCACGCGCAGGCGGCCAGCGTGCTCAGGGAGATGGGTTTGATGGTGATGTAGCTGGCCGCTCGGCGGCCAGCGATTGCCAGCGGGCCCTGGGCGGCATGCAGGCAAGGTTCGGGGCGTCGGCAACCGCAGGGCGCGCCAGGCCTGTCTTGGCCTGGCATGCCCTGCGCGATCACCGCACGGTCAGCAGCATGACGCCGTGGGCTGGCAGCTCGACGTCGATGGCGCCGCCAGTGCTTGCCAGCGCTTGCTGCCGCCAGGCGTCGCGCGCCTGGTAGGGCAGGCCGGATTGCCCTTTGGCATACAGGGCCGGGTCGATGCGCATGCGGCGGAATTTGTCGCCCATGTTGAAGACGCCGATCGCCTTGCGGCCGTCGGCCAGCGGCTTGACCCAGATCTGCCAGTCGTCCCCGTCCTGCACCCGCCTCGCGGCGCGGCCCAGGATATCCTGGTTAATCGCCAGCACTTCAGTGTTGCCCAGCAGGTTCATGGTGAAGGCATCGAGCTTCGTCAAATCATTGCCCAGCAATAGCGGCGCCGCCAGCATGCTCCACAGGCTGATATGGCTGTACTGTTCGTCGGGTGTCAGCCGTGATGGCTTGGGATCGCCCCAGCCCACATGGCCCACCACCAGCATGTCCGGGTCGTTCCATCGTCCGGGCGCCACGTGCTGGGTGTAGGGCGCCGCGCTGAAGCCTGTTTCCAGCACGCTGTCCCAGGTATCGAGGATGTCGCCCGTCATGCGCCAAGCCTGGCCGCCCACGTCCGCGCCCCATTCCCACACCTGCTGCTCGCCATACTGGCACAGGCTGTAGACGATGCTGCGCGGTTGCGCCTTGAGCGCCTCGCCCATTTTCTGGTAGGGCAGCATGTGCGCCGCGCGGGTCGGCGTCTTGGCGATCATGTCGCTGTAGCTGCACAAATCGTATTTCAGGAAGTCCACGCCCCAACTGGCGTAGGTGGCGGCGTCCTGCGCCTCGTGCTCGTAGGCGCCCAGGTATTTGCCGCAGGTGGCCGGTCCCGGCGACGAGTAAATGCCGAAGCGCAGGCCCAGGCCGTGCAGGTAGCGGCCCAGGGCCGGCATGTTCGGGAAGCGCTCGTTGCCGGGCAGTTCGCCATCGCTGGCGCGGGCGGCGGCTTGCCAGCCATCGTCGATGTTCACCGAAGACCAGCCTTTTGCGGCCAGCCCTGATTCGACCAGGATGCGCGCGCTCGCGCGCACTTGCGCGTCGCTTACGTTCACGCCGAAAGCGTTCCAGCTGTTCCAGCCCATGGGCGGCGTCAGTGCCAGTTTGTCTCCCGCTTCCAGGGTCCACACCTGGCTGGCCGCGCCTGCCGTGTTTTCCACGCGCAGTTCGATGGGATAGCTGCCGGCGGCGGGCACGGTGCCTGCGATGACGCCGGTGGCGGCATCGAGCGTCAAGCCGGCGGGCAGCTTGGCGGCCGAGTAGCGCAGCGGCGCCTTGCCGGTGGCGGGAATACGGTGCGCCAGCGGCGTGCCGGGCCGCGCGCCCAGCACGCTGGCGCCGTGAATGGCGGGCACGGCGCTGTCCGGCGGCGTCAGCAGGTAGGGCAGCGGCAGCCGGGAGGCGATGCTGTGCCCGGATTGCGCGTCCACGTAGCGCAGGCGCGCCTCCACCCCGGGACCGGTGGGCAGCACCCAGTTCAACGTGCGCGACTGGCCTGCGGCGAGGGTGAATGCTTGGGCCTGGCGCTGCAGCGTCTTGCCGCTGCGCTGGTCGAACAGCTCCATTACCATCCGGCCGCGCTGACGGGTGGGGAAGTCGTTCGCGGCGTTGAGCGAGACAGCCACTTTGCCGTCCCGGCGGAAATCGAACTGCGCCCGTTCAGGACCGAAGCGCAGGCCGTCCGCGCGGTTGGGGATGCTGATCGAGGGCACGTCCCGGTGGAAGCCGCCACCGCCCACGCCGTCATAAACGCGGATGGCGATCACATTGTCCCGGTCCCAGCGGAGCGGCACTTTCGAGAGGTCGGCGTGATAGTCGCGCACGGCCTGCCAGCGCCCGTCAAAGCCGCCGGGGGCATCCGGCATGCGGCCGGTCTTGCCGATGGGTACGCCGTTCAGCCAGGTCTCGTCCGCATCGTCGATGCCGGAGAGGTAGACCCGCAGCCGCTGGGGCCAGTCGCTGCTGGCTTTGAGCGAGGAGGGGATGGTCACGTGGATGCGGTACCACGAATAGCCGTCGTAGCCTTCGAAACCCTGTTTCTCATAGTTGCGCTTGGTGTCGATGGTGGCCCAGCTGCTGTCGTCGAAGTCTGGTTGAGCGCGGCGCGGGTCGTCGCCGGTGGCGAAGCGTGCTTGCGGCATGGTAATGCGGCCGGGCGGGGCGCCGGCCGCGCCATAAGCGTGCTGCAGAAGGATGGTGCCGCTCAGGCACGCGATCCAGTGGCGTAGTGTGGTCATGGGGTCTCCTTTATTGGATTTTGCAATCGATTGTATATCGATATGGATATCCTACCCCAGCCAAAAACGGGGAGCTATATGTCTTCTTAACTAAGCTATGACGATTATGGATAGCTCACTGCAATCGATTGCAATCCACGAGCATGCGCGCTAATCTGTGTTTGTTCGATAACGAACCACCATAACTAATCTAATCAAGGAGACCATTATGACTACCCATCCACCAGGCCGCCGTCCCGCTTTGCGTCTGCAACCGATTGCAGCACTGCTTGCATCCTCTTCTTTCGCCGCCCTGATCGCCGTGCCGGCGCACGCCCAGCAGGAGTCGCCGGCCACCGCCGCGCCGGATGCGCTGCGGCTTGACACCGTGGTGATGACAGCCAGCCCGGCGGGCAAGTCGAAAATGCGCAGTTCGGTCTCCGTTTCGGATGTTGAAAGCCAACAAGTCGCCGATTTCGGTCCGCGCAGCGAGGCCGAGGTGCTGCACTTGATCCCGGGTGTGCGGGCCGAGAGTTCGGCCGGTCCGGGCGGCAACTCGAACATCACGGTACGCGGGCTGCCGATCTCGTCCGGCGGCTCCAAATACGTGCAGTTGCAGGAAGACGGCCTGCCGGTGGTGGAATTCGGCGACATGAATTTCGCCAACAACGACTACTTCATCCGCTACGACGCCAATGTCGACCGCATCCAGACCGTGCGCGGCGGTTCCGCCTCCACCTTCGCGTCCAACGCGCCGGGCGCGGTGATCAACTTCATCAGCAAGACCGGGGAAGAGGAGGGCGGGACCATCGGCATGACGCGCGGCCTCAATTACAAGGAAACCCGGGTGGACGGCGATGTCGGCGGCAAACTGTCGGACCACCTGCGCTACCACGTCGGCGGCTATTACCGCAGCGGCGAAGGGCCGCGCCGCACCGGCTACACTGCGCTGGAAGGCTACCAGCTCAAGGGCAACCTCACGCACGATTTCAATGGCGGCAAGGGCTACGTGCGTCTCAATTTCAAGCTGCTGGACGAGAAGGCGCCCACCTATACCTCCATGCCGGCCTTCGTCAGCATCGCCGGCAATACAGTCGGCGGCTTCTCGGCCATCCCCGGCCTCGATGTCAGCAAGGACGCTGTGTCTTCTCCGTTCAACAGCACGGTGCCGGTGGTGGGGCCGGGCAGCACGGCCATCAGTGCCGCCAGCCTGGGCAAGGGCATTACGATGAGATCGCGCGCCGTTGGCCTTGAATTGCACAATGAATTCGACCACGGCTTCACGCTCGACGAAAAATTCAAGCTGTCCCGCAACGCGTCGTCCTTCCAGACCCAGTTCCTGAACCTCAACTCGCTGGCCGACATCCTGGCCGGCTTTGGCGCCGGGTCGTCCGCCGTGTACGCGAACGGCCCCCGTGCCGGACAGGCCGTCACGCAAGCGAACCTGGCCACCGGCTACATGTCGCAGAACGCCGCCATCAACACCCTGGCGCCGGAGATGGACCATATGGCCAACGACATCAGCCTGTCGAAGAAATTCAGCCTGGGCGGCAGCAAGCTGAACGCCCGTGCCGGCCTGTACCACGCGCGGCAGGACGTGGTGCAGCAATGGGCCATCAGCGAGCGCTTGACGGAAGTGGGGCGCGACGGCGCGCTGATCGACGTGCGCAACGCCGCCGGCACCCCGCTCACCAGCATGGGTCTCACCGGCTACAACAACCAGTGGGGCGGCTGCTGCGCGCGCGATGTGGATGCGCACTACAAGGTCAATGCGCCTTATCTGTCCCTGAACATGGAGGCGGGCGACTTCGACTTCGACGCCAGCCTGCGCCATGACCGCATGCGCGCTTCGGGCAAGTACGCCGTGCCGGTCCCGCTGGCCGGCGGGCTGGACGTCGACGGGGACGGGCGGATCGCCGGCGCCGAACGCAACGTGCTGGTGGCGGACGTGGCCCACGCGCGTCCGGTTGCCTACGCGGTCGGCTACACCTCGCATTCGCTGGGCGCCAACTGGCGCGTCTCGCGCGACCTGAGCGTGTTCGCCCGCACCAGCAAGGGCGGGCGCGCGATCGCGGACCGGCTGCTGTACTCGTCCAATATCGACCCGGTGACAGGCACCCTGGCCCCCGGCGCGCAGGAGGCCGCCGTCGCCACCGTCAAGCAAAGCGAACTGGGAGCCAAGCTGCGGGGCAGCGCAGGCTGGGGCAAGTACGGCGTGTTCGCCACCGTGTTCCATGCCACCGTCAACGAGTACGACTATGACCAGACGCGCACGGTCGGTCCCAAGCTCAACCTGATCGGCTACAAGGCGGACGGCCTGGAACTGGAAAGCGTGCTGAGCGCCGGCAACTTCAGCCTCAACGCCAACGCCGTCTACACCAAGGCCAAGATCACGCGCGACCTGGTGGGGCAGGCCAGCGGCGCCAGCACGGTGGGCGGCGTTCCGGGCGGCACGCCGGACTGGCTGTATACCATCGCGCCGCGTTATTCGGCCGGCGCGTTCACCCTGGGCGCCGTGATTGTGGGGCAGACGGCGGTGTGGTCCAACAACGGCAACAACTTCAAGGTCAAGGGGCGCCAGCTGGTGAACGCATTCCTGAACTATGAATTGACGCCGGAACTGAGCCTGGGCTTGAACGTGAGCAATCTGTTCAACAAGATCACACCATCCGGCGGCATCGATCAGGGCTCGCTGGCCGACGTGCGCAGGCTGGGCGCGGTGGTGGGCGCGGGGGGCGTGGCCTCGTTCCGCCCGGAATCGCCGCGCACCGCCAGCGTCGCGCTGCGCTATCGCTTCTGAGCATCGCATGTCCCGCGTGTGCGTTGTGTTCCCGATGTAACAAGCCGCGCGCTTAAATTTGAACCAAGTGCAAACCGTGGTCGCGGCGGTCCTAGGTCGCGGCCAAGGTTTTCTTAATTGACAGTGCGCGGAGAGTTCATCGTGCCTCCGGTCGGCGCGTTGTTCGCCGACCGGGCTGTGGCGGAAATGCAACTGCCAATTTGCGCGCGGAGCGAGCCGACTGCAGACGACAGCGCCGCATCCGCTGGCTTGCAAAGTAATAATTGGAGAGAATTGAGCGAAATTTCTGCGGCACAATAGATTATGTCCATGGCGTTGGCCTGCCGGGCTACGCCACACAGGGGCTCGCAACAGCTACATGGTGCTGATACCTGCGGTACCGCCTTCTTCATGCTTACCATCGAATTGCATCACCGACTGCACCATCGGTCGCCTGAGCCCAGGCCGCCTGGAGTACATCAAGGGAGCGTTTGATCATGTCCAAATTCCTCACACTGGGCGTCCGTCTCGGACTCGGGTTCGCAATCGTATTGCTGCTGCTGGCGGCAACGATCGTGATCGCTATCGGCCGTCTGGAACAGCTGAACAGCGTCACGGAAAAAATCGCGGGCAAGGACTGGGCGAAGGCCGAGGCGGCGACGACAGTCGATACCTATGCGCGCGCCAACGCGCGCCGGACCATGGAACTGTTTGTCGCGGCAGACAAGGGGCAAGCGGCCAAGATCCTGGAATACATCGATTCCAACAAGAAGACCATCTCGGCGGCGCTGGAGAAACTCGATGCCCTCGTGTATCTGCCGGAGGGCAAGGCCCTGATGGTAAAAATCAAGGAAGAGCGGGCCGCCTATGTCGTCTCCTTTACGCGCCTGCGGCAATTGCTCGAGGCTGGAAAGCGCGACGAAGCGGTGCGCGCACTTAATGCGGAAACCTTGCCGGCGCTCGACGCGCTGCAAAGCGACGTCAAGGCGCTGGTGGCGTTCCAGAAGAAGCAGATGGAGCTGAGCGCGGAGGAGGCCAGGCAGAGCTTTGAAAGCGCGCGCAGCCTGATGCTGACGCTGGGCGTTGCCGCCGTCGTGATCGGGCTGGCGTTCGCGCTGTTCCTGACCCGCGGTATCGTCAAGCAGCTTGGCGGTGAACCGGAATACGTCGCCCAGATTGCCCGCCAAGTGGCCGAAGGCGATCTGGCGACCATGGTCGACACCCGCGCCGGCGACAAATCGAGCGTGCTGTTTGCGATGAAGACCATGGTCGAGAGGCTGTCCCAGGTGGTCAACGAGGTCAATGGCAGCGCCACCGCGCTGGCGGCGGCCTCCGAGCAGGTCAGCGCGACGGCGCAGTCGCTGTCGCAGGCATCGAGCGAGCAGGCCGCCGGTCTGGAAGAGACCAGCGCCTCGATGGAGCAGATGACGGCCTCGATCGCGCAAAACACGGAAAACGCCCGGGTCACCGACGGCATGGCCAGCAAGGCGGCGAGCGAAGCGAGCGAAGGCGGCCAGGCGGTCAAGGCGACAGTCGGGGCCATGAACCAGATCGCCACCAAAATCGGCATCATTGACGACATCGCCTACCAGACCAATCTGCTGGCGCTGAACGCGGCGATTGAAGCAGCACGCGCAGGCGAGCACGGCAAGGGTTTCGCGGTGGTGGCGGCCGAGGTCAGGCGGCTGGCCGAGCGCAGCCAGGTGGCGGCGCAGGAAATCGGCCAAGTGGCCGGCGGCAGCGTGGAGCTGGCGCAGAAAGCCGGCCGGCTGCTTGACGAGATGGTGCCGAATATCCGCAAGACCTCGGACCTGGTGCAGGAAATCACGGCCGCTTCGGAGGAGCAAACCTCGGGCGTGGGACAGATCAATGCGGCCGTCGGCCAGTTAAGCCAGGCCACACAGCAAAACGCGGCGAGTTCGGAAGAACTGGCGGCGACCGCCGAAGAGATGAGCGCCCAGGCGGAACAACTCCAGCAGTTGATGAGCTTTTTCAAACTGCGTGGGGTGGAGCGCCGGAATGTCGTCACGCCGCTGCACAAGGCGCGGCCTTCCAATGCCGTCGTGAAGAGGCAGGGCAATGCCAATGTGGCGCGTCACTTGGCGCTGGCAGAAGGCGAGCCCGACGAGGCCCAATTCACCAGGTTCTGAGCATCGCATGCCCATGCGATAAGGACGGCAGCGCCAGGGCTGATCGACTATCGCTGCGAGCCCGTTTGAGAGATCGAGTCGCACGAAAGGTTCAATATGGGTAGTGTCAGCAGATTATTCCCCAAGCGGGTTCCGGAGGCCGGGTCTGAGGCCGGCTTCCAGCCGCCACGGCAAGCCTGCATACTGTGCGTCGACGATGACCGCAACGTGCTGGCGGCGCTGTCCCGCTTGCTTCACAGGCAGGGCTATCGAGTCTTGACGGCCGCCTCGGGCGCCGCCGGCCTGGAGGCGCTCAACCGGGAACCGGTCGATCTCGTCATTTCGGATATGCGCATGCCGGAAATGGACGGCACCCGCTTCCTGATACTGGTGCAGCAGCGTTGGCCGGACACGATGCGTTTGCTGTTGACCGGTTTTGCCGACTACCAAGCGATCCGGGACGCCATCACCCATGGCGAGATCTGCCGTTACATCGCCAAACCATGGGACGATGGCGACATTCTGCAGGCGGTGCAGCAAGCCATCGGACTCGACCAGCCTCGATAGGACGCGAGAGTCGGCGGCCGAAGTCGGGACTATGTTATCCAAGGCACGGTAAAAACAGTAGGCCGTTCTTATAGTGCTGGTTCTACGGGCAAACGCTTGGCGAACGGGGCAGAACATGAGATCCGATCCTCCTGGTTTTATCTTTGCAACTGGTATCGAGAACAGCATTCCTACCATAGCTGCCGGTAGAGTCCGCATGGATGAAATGGAAAAGTGCGGGCATTACCGGCACTGGCGGCGGGACTTCGATCTGGTGCAGGAAATAGGCATCTGCTTCCTGCGCTACGGTCCGCCCTTGCACAAAACGCTGGTAGGCGCACGGCGTTACGACTGGTCTTTCGCCGACGAGGCCTTCCTTGATTTGCGCCGGCGCGGCATCGTCGCGATAGTCGACTTGTGCCATTTTGGCCTGCCTGACTTTCTCGGCAACTTCCAGAATCCGGAGTTCCCCGAGATCTTCGCCGACTATGCGGGGGCTTTTGCGCAGCGATACCCCTGGATCCAGCTCTACACGCCCGTCAACGAGATGTCGATCTGCGCCCTGTTTTCCGCCCTCTATGGCTGGTGGAACGAGCAAATGCGCAGCGACAGGGCGTTCGTCACAGCCCTGAAACATCTGGTGAAGGCCAACTTGCTTGCCATGCGCGAGATTCTCGCGCTGCGCCCGGACGCGCTGTTCATCCAGAGCGAGTCTTCCGAGTATTTTCATGCCCAGACGCCTGGCGCCATCGGTCCGGCCGAGACCATGAACGCCCGCCGCTACCTGTCGCTGGACCTGAACTATGGCCGCCGCGTGGACTCCACGATGTACGAATACCTGCTCGACAATGGGATGACGCGCGATGAGTATCACTTTTTTCTGAATAACAACCTGAAGCATCACTGCATCATGGGAAACGATTACTACCAGAGCAATGAGCACCACGTTGCTGCTGACGGCTCGACCGGGCCGTCCGGGGAGATTTTCGGATACGCCGTCATTACACATCAGTACTACAATCGCTACCGCCTGCCCGTCATGCATACGGAAACCAATCTCTGTGAAGGCGCCAGCGGGGAGGAAGCGGTCCGCTGGCTGCGCAAGGAATGGGCGAACGTGCTCCGGGTGCGCAACAACGGCGTGCCCCTGGTCGGCTTCACCTGGTACTCGTTGACGGATCAGGTGGATTGGGACACCGGCCTGCGCGAAAACAACGGCCGCGTGAACGCCTTGGGGCTGGCCGACCTCGACCGCAATTTGCGTGCGGTTGGACACGCCTACCGCGACCTGATCCACGACTGGACCGAAGTCCTGCCCACCCAAAGCGTGTGCCTGCAGGTACCGCTGTCGCTCAGCGAGGATTACCCCGGGGCCCCAGTCGCGGCGCCGCGTGTGGTGCCGGAGCCGACTGGGGAAACGAGCGCGCCGCAAAACACAGAATAGCTGACAGGCTGGCGGTTGGGAGGCCGACTTTTTGGTGCGCGTTTTTGGTTTCTTCTGCCGTGCACAGCGACGCCAGAAGCTGATGGGCAACCTGAACAGTGTGGTGGCCTGCAGAAGGAGTTTGCGAGTTAATCCTTTAACGGCGCCAGCGTGTAGAAATTCAGGAGCAGCTTGTCCTGCGGCGTGTAATTGCGCATCTTGAATTGCAAGGTCTTGTTATCGACACGCGCCGGCTTGCCCGGGAAGCACAGGGAAACAATCTGATCAGGCGATTCCTTGCTGATATTGAGCGTGAACTCGCCGATGGCTCCTTTCCAGTTGCGGCCGGTCCCGAGCACATATTCAACATCGTTCATTTCCACATACACCGAGCGCGCACCGCCACCAAGCAGCTTGCGCAAACGGTTTTCCACCGCCCGGCTGCCGCCCTCGTCCAAACAGGCCTGGTCGCCATCATCCTTCGATGAACGCAGGATGTCGGGCTGGGGTGCCAGGCGCGACTTGTCGTAATTGCTGTAGACCCGGCCGGTAAAGGGCCGGTAGGCGTGCCGTACGCTGAGGTCCCGCCGTGCCGGAAAGGTCTGCCGCCAGTGCGCCGTCTCCAGCACGCGCCAGCTTGGCCACGTGCCTTCCACCGCTTTCAAGTCGCGCAGGCGGGCGACTACGCTGTCGGGCAGCTGGACGCCCTCCATCCCCTCCGCATCGCCAAAGGTACGAAAGATCTGGCTCTCGCTAAGTCCTGCCTGCCGCAACGCGGCGGTGATATCGCGCTCCCCCAGCATGGCCTTGCGTTCAATAGCAGCCGCCACGGCCTGGCCGTTGACCTCGATCACGAAGGTGTCGACCGGGCCGATGTTTTTCCAGTTTGGCATTTGCTCCGGGTCCCAGTAAAACGCTGGCATCGGAAACGCCACCACCGTGTCGACGGCGCGCGGCGCTTCGTTCCTGAAGCGGTATTGCACGGCTATGCGCGTGGGCGAAATGGTCAGGTTTTCACTGAGCATGCGGATTTCGCTGGATTTTTCAAAGACCAGGCCGCCGGCCCCGACCCGGGCAACGGTATCGTTTGCCCACGCCGGCCGACCGGCTGCCGCAGCCAGCAGCATGATCAAAGCAATGCATTTTCCTGTTTTTTCTGTATATGTAGTCATTGAACGGCGAATAAGGAGCGGCCACACAGCGCCGGTGCATATTCTTGTATTAGTATTAATTTTTAGGATGTTATTTTATTTTCAGTAACACGAAACGTTCAATGAGCTACTTGCCGGGCCAAACGCTTGGCCTGGGGAGCCAACGGCGCCTGCCGCCCACCTACAGGCGGCAATGGCGCCCGCCATCGACCAGCAACGAAGCGCCCTGGATAAACGCAGCCTCGCCGGAGGATAGGAACGCAATCGCGGCAGCCACGTCGGCAGGCTTGCCGACTTCGGCTGGTTCGCCGTGCTCGCGCCCAGAAAGTCGACACCCAGCACCATTGACCAGTCCGCTCCAGCCAGTTCTTCGATGGGTTTGAAGATCATCATCCTCGCATTGTGGACAACCACGTCCAGTTGGCCGAAGCGCGCCATGATTTGCTCGACAGCGCGGACTTGGTCCGTCAATGAATACCAGTTGCCTGCTTGCCGGGCACAGGATGGGAGGGACGGGAAGGGGGACCAGAAATGGACCAGAAACAAAAAAGCCCACGAACGTAAATTCGTGGGCTTCCTTGATGAATCTTGGTAGGCCGTGCGGGATTCGAACCTGCGACCAACGGATTAAAAGTGCGGTGAGCGGCCGCTACGCTGTCAGCCGAACTAAGCACTTTCCTATGCATTTTCAACACTTAGTGGCCGCGAATCGGCTGTAGGGTTAGCTCGTGATTGATCGGTTAGGTGGACCAGAGCTGGACCAGACATGCCTGAACGACCGGAAGTGGACCGTCTGTAGGGAACCTCGAAAAACCTACTGCGCGTTGCACTGTCGGCCTGCGATGCTCGCTGCACTGCCCGTACAGATGCGCTTCTCAACCAACATTACCGCCGCTCGATACGGTTTTTCGAGGTCCCCTGTAGTGGGCTCTTCACACTCCGCACATGGATCTACCGTGCACGCCCCCGGAGAGAGGGGGATACTGGGAAGCTCCCGTGAGACTACCGATGTCCGGCCTATGGCAGTTGCCCAAGCGCCCCTCCGAAGCTATGATCACCTTTTTAATGTGGCGTAATCATAAATGTGGCGCTGGCGTGCTGCGAGACAAGTCGGGCCCCAAGTGGGATGATGTGGAGGCTGCGATGCTTCCATGACCCGTTTTCGTGCGAACTTGGTCAGCACTGCGATGGAAGGGAGCGGCGGTTGTACTGACGCCCCTCATTTGAGCCCGACCGAAAAAACACATACTGGGCGGGAGAAGGTAATCATGAGCACAAATAAATACTCGATAAATAGATTAACGATAAAGGGTTTCAAGTCTATACGAGAGCTTGATCGGTTCCACTTGGATCGACTAAATGTCCTTATCGGAGCAAATGGGGTTGGCAAGAGCAATTTCGTTTCTTACTTTCGCATGCTCGGCGAAATGATGGAATTACGGTTGCAAAATTGGACTACGAATCAGGGTTCAGCGGATCGCATTGTCAGTTTCGGTGTTAAGGAAACGGATGAGGTCGAATCGTTCATCGAATTTGGACTAAACGGATACAAGTTTGAGCTGGAGCCGACAGTCGATGGTGGGTTCTCGTTTTCAGAAGAACAGTTATTTTTTGATGGTCCATATTATGGAAAAAAATGGATACCGCTCGGCTCGGGGCATAAAGAGGCGAAACTAAAAGAAAAATTCAAGTCCTCTAGTAAAGGCGATGTGGCTGATTATTGCTACAATTCAATTGCTAGTTGGAAGGTTTTTCACTTCCATGACACGAGCGATACTGCTGGGGTGAAAAGACTGGGCGCACTCCAAGATAACGAATATCTTCGGCCTGATGCATCCAATTTAGCAGCCTATCTTTACAGACTCTCTGAAGAGTCATCCGACGTCTTTGATCAAATTCAAAAGACAATTCGTCTTGCGATTCCATTTTTTGATGAATTTGTCCTTAAGCCTAGAATGATGAAAACTGGGGAGGAACAAATTCGTTTGCTTTGGAAGCAAAAGAACAGTGACTATTCTTTGTGGCCAAGCCAGCTATCTGATGGATCTATTCGTTTCATTTGTTTGGTTACTGCGTTGCTTCAGCCCGATCCCCCTTCTACGATCATTATCGATGAGCCGGAATTAGGGCTGCATCCATATGCCATTACACTTCTTGGTTCTCTTTTAAGATCTGCTGCCACCAGAATGCAGGTGATTGTATCAACTCAATCTGTTCCTTTGGTTAATGAGTTTTCGATTGAAGACCTGATCATTGTTGAGCGTGAAAATGGTGGAACTGTATTTAAGAGACATGGAGAAGAAGAGTTTAGTACGTGGCTCGAAGATTATTCTGTAGGTGAGCTTTGGGAGAAAAATATCCTGGGCGGGAGGCCGCGCAAATGATTCGAATTCATGTGATTTGCGAAGGGCAAACTGAAGAGATGTTTGTAAATGAAGTTTTGGCAGACGTTTTCTTGATAAGGGGTATTTGCCTGATCCCTGCTTTAATTGGAAAGCCAGGGCATAAAGGTGGGAATTTTAAATTTGAACGTTTGCTAACAGATGTTCGCGCGCGCCTCCTTGATGATAAGACGGCATACTGCACTACCTTCTTTGATTTCTATGGTTTGCCTGAAGATTTCCCCGGCAAGGAAAAAGCAAAGGGGAAAAACGGAATTTCCCAAAAAGCTGATTGCTTGTTGAGTGTTTTGACAGAAAAACTTAGGACCAAACTTGGTGACGGCGCTCTGCGGCGGTTTATTCCATACGTTCAAATGTACGAATTTGAAGGATTGCTTTTTAGCCACCCGGAAAAATTAGCCAAAGGAATAAATCAGAATAATTTGAGTGGTGCGCTACAGAAAATTCGAGACGCATTTGATTCGCCAGAGCATATAAACAATAGTCCAGTTACTGCTCCAAGTAAGCGTATAGAAGAACTCTATTCTGCCTACGATAAGCCAATACATGGTTCGCTCGCGGCAATTGAAATTGGTCTCGACGTTATCAGGAAAGAGTGCGGTCGGTTTGATGAATGGCTTAAGAGACTTGAGGCTTTACAACCGAAGGAGCCTGATTTTTCTTGACTGAGTACTACATAATTCCGACAAGCCTCGGCCAATATTCACTGTCCGATGCTCGCCGGAATGTAAGTTGGGCAAGGACATGGCGTCATTAGAGAAAGCAATTCTTCCAAAGACAGGATTATATGTTGAAAAATATGGTCTAATTTGATTGAGGCCGGGTTGGTTGGAATTTTAGGATTACTTCGGTTTTAATATGCAGTCCTAGAAAACTCTTCAAACATATCAACTAAACTTTGCATTAATATTTTTATTTTTTGCAAAATTAACTTGTCATTTTCATCAAGTAAGAATTTGTCGTTTTGATATTTTGCAAGAGAATTCCCATATAGCATATCAAAAGTGATTATGTAATTAGATGCGGCAATCTCTTGCGCGAGCTCTCTTAATCTTCCATATATAGCACTTCTACGGGCCGAGAATTCTCCATTAAAAAGACGCTCCGGATGGTTGACACCAAGGTTTAACTCTGAAAAATAACGATATCGTTCTATGCCATTAAAAGCCTCATTGGTTATCCTAACTGGGGAATCCTGGAGTCTCAGAGAATGGAATATACTGTTAATTAAAGGTTCTATCTTCTTCAGAAATGCTTGTGCTTTTTTAATTTCGTCCGCGACATCGAAAGTACCTTTCATCCCACTATGATCATTTTTTCCATAAACGGCTGCCGTAACCCATAAGTCGCCACCGCCACCTTGACAGATTTGCCACCATTGGTCGCGTTGTTTACGAAGTTCTTCCGGTGAATATTTTATGCCAAGTGGATGCTGCGGGTTATAGTGCCCGGCGTCAGCATGACATTCATAGCAGAGGCAAATTGCATTCTCTATAGAGTTAGAACCTCCCTGTGCCTCTGGATTTATGTGGTGTACATTTGCGGCCAAGCCAGCAAATTTATGACAAACGCAGCAGCGTCGATGAGATTTAACTAAAACATCTTCTCGTATGGCTGGTGTAAATGGCATGAATTTCTCAATAGAAATGTGGTTAAATGATTTTTTGCTGAATTTATTACTTTGGAAGTATAGTTTGGTGATAATTTAAGGTGAATTCAAAAAATAATTGCAATTATAGGCGTTGGTTCAGGAAAACCAGGAAATCGCCAAACCTGCTATAAGTCTCCGAATCACTATTAAAGGTGAACAAGGCGGGCGGGACGAGTCTTCGGCAAGGTCAAATCAAATTAAAATCTCCAATAATCGACGAGTACTAAGTGGCATTATCGGCTGACCGGTTTGCTAGATAATCGCAGCACTGCTTAAGAAGAGAGCAGGCGAACTCCTTGTCTCTAGGACTCAATGCAGCAAGCCATGTTGAGATAGCTTCAGCGTCATCAGTAGGTTTCGGTTGCTCCTCCGACAACAGTTCGCTAGCCGTCGTATGCAGCAACGACGACAGCCTCTCCAGCGTTACAAGCGAAGGCAAATGCTTCCCACGCTCGAAACGTGACAGGGTCTCAGTATCCACCCCTAGACGTTCGGCAACCTGAGCTTGGGTAAGCCCCAGCGCACGCCGACGGATCGCTATGTTCCTCGACAGCTTCGCCGCCAAGTCATCCATTTCAGCTGGCGTGGATGAGTCTAACTGTTTGCTAGTTGTCATAAATGTTGAGCCGTGAGTCAACAGTTATTGTTGATCGCCTCGCGCTTTTGTGACAGAATCAAAAGTGTCGAGTCGTTACTCGGCGTTTTGCACCGATAGGAGAGGGCACTGAACATGAAAACGACAACTTCCACCCGTAGTCAGGCAAGCAATACGACCGCATGCGGAGCCAACGCACGCGTCGCTTACTCTGACCGTATGTCCGGCAACACCTACACGCCCAAGCGCATCAGCAATCGCTTAGATCTCGGTTGCATGAGCTGCGGCGGTGATATGCGGGGTGATGTTTGTAGCGAATGCGGATGGTATCCGGGCCGATAAGCCTTTTTGCGCGGAGGTTCCGTGGTAAGCGACAAATAACGGATCACGATCGCTCATCGAATCACCCCGTATTTCCGATATATATAATTTTCATGAAGCCTTGAAAGCAGGCTTCTCCCGTTACATCAAAGCTTTCCCTGCAATGCCATGCATGGTCCATACCGCGTTCGTTTCGAGTTAGGCACCAGCCACTTCTAGAAACGTAGACGGTCTTACATCCGAATAACCCAAAGCCCGAATGGTCATCGACCACTCGGGCTTTTTCTATTTCAAGGTCTGAATTGAAAAAGCAGAACCATATCCCATCCATCCGCCCCAAATCGAATGTCATTCGGAAGGTAGCGCAAGTCATTACTGCTACCAGCCCACCGACGCCATCAGTACCACCTAGGCCCAGCTCGCTGGACCTGAAAATTTCCCTTAAATATCGCCGCTAATCACATCCGTCCAAAGGAACTCTACATGAATGCTAAATCGGCTAAGACTAACAGCGAAGATGTGCAGGCCATCAGCGAGGAGGTTGCGAAAGTGCCTTACTGGCTACTCAAGGACGGCAAGTGCAGGAAGCTTGGTAAGCAATCCGAAGGGGGCATCAAGTACCAACTGCTTGCCAGTGATGATCGGGCGCATCTGCATATCCGCATCACCCAGAACGAGGGGGGCGGGTACTACAGCAAGGAACTGGTCAGCTTCTCCCAAGTCGAGGAATGCTTAAGCCATTGCGACCCAGAGAAGCCTTTCCCCTCTAAAACGTTGAAGGACGCATTCGTCGGCCGCAGCAGCAATAACGCCGGATTTCTCGCCGCGATACTTCGCGAAGAAGGCTTGCTGGACGCCGCCAAGGAACCCGACTCTCAACATATGCTTTCGGCGGATATCGCAGCCTGGAAGCAAGCTGCCCTTTCTCCGCAGGGGACCAAAATCGAGATCTACGCGCCGTCGGCATTCGACCTCCCAACACCAGTTAGCAAAAAGACGCTGACCCTGCCAAGCAAAACCTAACAGCCTATGCAAAAGCCAAACCATACAATTATCGTCAACTGGAAGAAGCGAGGCTTCGGATGTGAAAAGAACTGCACCTACTGTAATTGGAGGAGTTCTCCTTATCTACCAAACGGTGCTCAAGAGCTCGATGCCATATCCGAGTTCATCGCTCAATGTCCGAAGTCCTTTATCACCATCAGTGGCGGCGCGGACCCACTCTACAAGATTGAGGAAAATCGTGGTGCTCTGCTTACGATGATCGGTGCAGTCAAGGAGCACGGCTTCAACACAAGGCTGATAACTCGCGAAATTGCCGCCGTAGCCAGCTTGAAAGGCCAGGTGCAGCAAGTCTCGATTTCTCTCGACAGCGACGTGATGAATGAGATCGAACACCATCGGAAAAATTGGAGAGGTCTGGAAGTAGAGTACTCATTGGTACTGCCGCCGCTTCCACAGGCAATGCTTCATCAGCTCATGCCGCAGTACTCCCAGCTTCAACGCAAGCTAGGCCAGTAACTTGTCCACGCGTCCGCATCGCCACGACCTGCTTAACCGTATGCTTGTTCTCCAGCATCGGCATCCCAGGTGTAACGATCTCGACCAGCTCCTGGAAGCGCTGGCAAATCGGTCCGCTCAGGTCAAGCTCGCACATCTCAGAGCCCACGATCATAGCGATTAGATTTCCTGCACGCTGGCGCAGTGCGCCTTCGTGCGAAACTCGGGTAACTATAATGCCTCCAAATTGTTAAAGAACGAGACGCGGTGACTTGCGTTATCTAGTGCTGTTGTGCACCACGGAGAGCACTGTAGCATCGACTTTTTGGCCTGTCATCTGATAAAAACAGTGTCTTAAAGGCAACTTTTGCCTTGCGATTGTGCAAACAACGATAGTGCTGCGACTGACCAACAGGCTCGGAATTCTGAAAACATAATTGTCCGGATAAAATGGGGACTTTTCTCCGAGGATTTACACCGCTATGCTCTCAGCCTCAGAACAAGCGCACATCAAGCGGCATATACAACAGTTTGATGGATATTCATACGCTGAGATCGCCGCAGCACTCACCATGCAGTTTGGGCGGGAGATTACCCGAAACACTGTTCGGCACTACCTCAGTCAGATAAAAGCCCGCATCGGCTTGTCTAAGGGGCGGCCTAGCGGTACTACCCGTGATGTCGATACATGGGATCAGCTGGTGCCGGAGCTGCTATCGCTTATCGGCCTCCCTGTCTCGCGCCTATATAGAGAGTTATCGAAGCTGGTTGCGCCGCAGCGCTTACCTTTGAGGAGGACTGCCTTTCATGAGCGTAAGGGCCTGCGCACGCCGGCTAAGGTCTCGATGAGAGCGGGGAGGGCGGTATCACTCCTGCAGCGCTGCCGACTGCGCCTCAAGATCGTGGAAACCTGTCTCGGCGACCAGACTCGCACATACCTGTTCGGGTATGAGGAGCTACCAGGGTACACGGCGTTCAACGTCATCCCGCCCACTGGACCCACTTTACAAACTATAGCGGGCTTCATCAAGGAAGTAGAAGACCATCTAGCGTTACCAGTTCGTCGGGTATGTTTAATCAACATGGAGCTGCCCCCATCGGGGAAGGCCAAGCGATTAGCAGGGATCGGGATGGAGTGTGAAAATATCAAGAGACCCGCAGCACCGATAATCAGCCCGTATTCGCGAAGCGCAGAGATTGATCTGCTCCACCGACTGACGAAAAAGCAGAACGACGAGACGGCCCGAGTGAACGTCGCCGCGATCAGGGATGCCATCTCTTGCTTCGTCAATCAGGAACGGCTAACTGGAACTAAATGGGAGACCCCCGCACAGCGCGCAGTCACGTGCGGGCTAGAGGCCGAAGCCGATGAGCTAAGGCCGTATCTCAGCAAGCGGTTCAAGCTGCATCGGCCTAGACGGCGCCCATAGCAAGCGGAGTCAGAGGAAGGGAGTGGTTGGTTTCAAATCCGCTCCCTATATCCCCCAGGTAGCAATGTACACCAGCGACAAGAGAGCCGGACGAGAGTTTGTTAGTACATTGCCGCTACGAGGCTGCTTTTACCATTCGTTGCATATTGAGCGAACTTGTCGTCAATCCAGCCCGATTGAAGCGGTAGCGCATGTATGCCGAAATATCGTCTTCATGAGACGATACGATGAGCTGGCAATGCTTGAGTTCACATCGAAGCAAGTCGGTTAGAGATGCAACGTTTACCTCGTCAAGCGACTGAGATGGGTCGTCGATAAGTATGAGCGGAACTTCTGCATACACCTTGTTGAGCGAGAGGAAGAAGGCGAGGCTGAGCGCTGAAACTTGGCCCGTGCTCATGGACATAACCGCGTCATGATCAGATTTTTCCGCTGTTAGGAACCGCAGTTGCTTGCCATCCTGGCTCTCAATGAATAAGCCGAGACCGCGCTGGTAATTCTGGATGAGTCGTCCACTATAGATGTGAAAAATGAGTTCAATTGCCGAGATAGTTTGATCAGCGTACTTTTGCTCCGCTTTTTTCAAGGTCGTAAGTAGTTTGTTGACCTTGTCTTTGGCTTTGTTGGTAGCATCGTTCTCGCGTTGAATTTTTTGAAGTGCTTCCACGCAATTTTGAAGCCTGCTGCTCTGGGCTTCATTAGCTTTAATCGTGATATAGAGCTCTTTGTTTTTCAGATCTTGAACATCAAAGATATAAAAATCCTTTAAATCCTTGAAGACCGCATCGATGGTTTGATGCCAATCTTCCGGCGGCACCACGGTTTCATCCGTTTTCTTCGCGCGCATCAAATTACTGAGTTCTTCAAAGCGCGCGGCTGCAATTACATCATCCTCGTTAAATGCGAAGGTGATTTGAATGCCATCTGCCCGAAGTCGTTCGGCTAATTGCTGGATTGCGGGGAGTCGGGGCTTGACTTCAGTCAGTGCTTTATGTAGCACACCGTTATATCCAGACTTCAGAATTGCCTCCTGGCCCTGAATATACGTCTCAATGGTGTTGAGCTCGGCAGTCATTGAGGCGATCAAAGCGACAAGCGCTTTACCATCCGACCCTAAGTCATTATTGATCTTACTCGCCCGCTCCTCAACAGCCTGGAGCATTAATGCGTGAGATTCCCAGTCGGTCCCGCACAGTGGGCAAAATTTTTCGTCAGAAAAGAGCTTGGCATGCTCATCGAGGAGTTTCTGCTTCAATGTAGCCAGTTCGGCTGCGACACTATCGTTCTTATTGTTCTTAGTCTGTAGTGCATCGCGCGTTGTGATCTGCGTCTCGAACCACTCTAGCCGCCCAATGGCCCAACTTGGAAGCGTGCGGGCCTGCTCCACCGTGATGATAGAAGCCCCTTTTTTGATGATTGCTGTTGCTTTAGCTAGCCGGTCAATCTCACCTTTAGTTTTGTCTAGGTCATCCAGCTTGTTCACATCAGTGCCCAAACGAGCCAGACTGTTTAGTGAAGTATTATGTAGTTTAATGTCTGCTTCAATAGCTTCATTTTCGGCTCGGATACGGATGGCTGCTTTTAGAGGGAGCAGATCACTTAGCGCGTGAATGGATTTCAGAAATTGGGTGTGAACGTCTTGGACATAGGTAGGGAAGGGCTCCTCCTTGTCCCAACCGGGTTGGGGTTCAGCGCTCGATAACTTTTTAAATTCAACGCCGCCCAAGTCGGCTTGAACCATTTCACGCAAAGCGTTGCACTCATTTTTGAGCGCTTCTTCCTCTGCTTTACGCTTTTCATCATTTAAATACTTCGTGAGTTTCGTGGCAATTGACCGGCAGTTTTCAATTTCTGCCGCCACGTCGCTAATGTTGAACAAATTTCCGAGCGCATCTTTACGCTCATCGACCCGCGTGTGAAGCAGTTTGTTCTGTCCTTGCTCCAAATAGTTCAGGAACGAGAAGTTTTCCCTGAAGTTTTTCCCAAATACTTGATCGAGGAACTCGTCCCCACGTTTATTCTCTGATGTGTAAGCTTTGGGGTCGAAGTCGGGCAGCTCGTAAAGCGTAAAGTGCTTGAACCTATCCGCGCGGTTGTTTGCTTTTGTTTCGAATGTTTTTGCGGGAGCATGCCGGGCGAGGACGAGTCGGCGATCGCCAAATGCGAATTCGATCTGGATTGCAAGGTCTTTCTTACCGGAACGAGTGTTCCAAAACAGGTTGTCATCGTAGTTACTTTTATTTTTTGTCATCAAGGTAGAAAAGAGATTAGAGATTCTCTTGATCTGACCTGTGAGTAGTAACTCGATGGCATCAAAGATACTGGTCTTCCCGTAGCCATTTGGCCCATCCAAGGTTAACAAAGATGAAGTGCCTAAATTCAAGTCTACGTGCTTGAAGGCTTTGAAGCTAAAAACTTCAATTCGAGTTATTTTCCAGCTCATTTTTTATTAATTCCTTGATTAATTCGTCTACGTTATTAGCAGTGAGTTTTTGAGCGATTTTGTATGTTGCGTCGAGCTCGGCTTCAGCGACCGCCTCAGCTGCTTGAAGGCGCAAGGAGACGAGTTCCCCTCGCGTGAATGGAAGCTCAAGAAAAGGCAGTTTAATGAAGATTTTTGCCGCAACACTGTACTGCGTAGCCGCCAGCGGATTACTCTTATAATTGCTGAACTGGCTCTTGTCAGAGATTGTCGCTATGAGTTTGTCAAAGGAATATTCTTGAATTGCACTCGCTTCGGCATCGCTGTAGTACAAAATATATTTTTTGAAGAAATGCGGATCTTCTTCGATAGCAAATATCTGCTCTTCGTTGTCTTTGAATTCCGCAAGCTTGTTCACTTGATGAACGCAGATCAAATCGCAGTTTTTCTTGAACGCGGGATGATTGAGGAAAGATTCAGGGGCCGACTGGTTTATGGCGGCATTTAGTTCTGCTGGAGAGTGTAGTTCGTCCAGTTTATGCAAGATTACAAACCGGATCGCCGAGTTGGTTTCGCGAATGTAAAAGCTTGTCAAATCGGTCTGGTGCTCTTTCTCGAATTCATGGGCAATCAGTGCTTCGTCAATTATTCTATTTATCATTTAGTCGAGCCTCCGCGTCTTCTTTGGTTATTATGCTTAAGCAAAGTGATTTTGTGATATTACTGTCAATCCGTGCGATAACGTCTTGATTGCTCAGATCATCAGAATTCGTGTATTTTGTGTTGATAATGAATGATTTGATGGATCTGCTAGGGATCAGATGGTTATACTCGAATAGGAGCTTAAGGAGATCACCATTGCTTTCCATTTCTTCCAGTAAATCTGAGGTGCAGCCTTCGTGATCATCGATTAGAGGGAGATCGAGAGCTGTTGGGAGGTAAAAGGTTTTGCTTTTATCTAAGTAATGAGGAAATTGTTTGAAAATAGGCTCAACGTTCATCGCCTCAATGAGTTCGGAATAACGCCTGATGTCAGCTTTTTGAATAGTTGAAAATCGCTCGGAGGGCTTGATTAACTGACAAAGCGCTTTCATTTCGCTGATTTCAATGGCACGAATATGCTCAAATAGCTTGCATGCTCTAGAATATGCATCATCACTCATCATGGCCAAATTTTGATCCAGCCGATTCTCAAGATGATTATGTAGATCAGATTTTAGTTCTATTGCATAGTAATCAGCGTCGTTATATGGATTTTGATTAATAATGTCGTCTAAAAGACTTTTGGCAGTAATTCGATTTGTATGCGCAGCCTGGTTGGCTTTGTTTTTATCTTCTTGCACCATGCGATGTATTTCAATTGCCTTTGTGCTTATTTTTTCCGAAAGAAGGCAATAGTTGTGTTTTAATAATTTTTCACTTACTGTTATACCACGGCTAGTGCAAAGCTCCCGAATGATCTCTTTGGTTAAGCCCTCTATTTCGCCTAAACCGCAGTGCTTATTTGTGCCGTAGGCATAGAATTTAACGGTTTCACCATTCGCCCCAATGTGATCATTGGTATCTTCAATTTTAACGGATACATGAAAGTAACGTGAAATTCCTGCAGTTCGATCCAATTCGATTGCTGCGGATTTTTCCAAGGCGACAGAATACACGCTTCGATATTTTCCGATTTTTGCTTTTACTTGATGAGCGCTGATCAGCTTGCCGTTTTTATAGATCGCAAAATCATCACTGCTATCTAATTGAAGTTCAAAATCTAGATCGCCTTGATTGATCAGCTTTAGGGCGTGGTGTAGCGCTATTTTGCCTTGATAGACGTACCCACTCCATGTTGTTACTGCTGTGGCTGGATAATCGTCATCCTTATCGTTACTCACCTTGTCTACCTCACCAATCGAATATTCCAAGTTGAACGCTCATGACTAGCGCTTTGGTCAAATTTCGTTTTAGACGAAAATCCCGAAATCTCAGCTTTGAACTCGGCTGTTAGCAGAAGGATAGCACTCTTGCCGTGTTGGAAAATACGCACAATATCACGCGGCAATCTTGAGACTCAGACGGGACTCAGACGGATCGACTACAAAAAGGGCGGGGCGACACAGATGGCGGCGTCCTACAAATCAGCTCTCATTTTGCGGGCTGGTTCGGGGAATTTTTTAAGCGCTCTAAGGGCGCGGTCACTCTATACAGCGGCGGTGGGCAGAACTACGGCTTTGGGGGCGGAGCCAAGCGCTACAATACATCGCCGGGCCCCTTGGGTTGGTTACTAGCCGCCCACCGTTTTCTTGCGTTCTACCGGTTCGATCGATTGTCTCGGATGCACAGCATCTGACAGTTATCGGACGTCGTCTTGCCTTGCTTCGACCACGGTATGATGTGGTCGCCATCCATCTCCTCTAGCTTGAAGTGATCACCGCACTTTGGACAAATGCCGTCCTGCCGTTCGTACGCCTCGCGCTTTTGGTTATCGGTGAAAGTTCGCAGTCCGAGCGTATGCTCTTCGCCGGTCAGGACGTACGTGTAGATGCCAGACTTTTTCTGCACTTCTTCGTCAGACATGAGCGCCTTGACGCGCTCCTCTAACACGACGGCGTCGAGTGGGGCTTGGTTATACTTGTCGTACAGCGCATTCCAAGGAACTGTGCGAAGCTCTTTGCGCTGTACCGAGAAAATCAGCTTAGCCCAGTCGATCACTGACTTGAAGTAAGTCCAGATCGCGTTGGCGTTAGCGTCGTTGCGATGGAGGTTCATGTACTCTTTGATTGCAACGTCGCCTTTGCCGCCATGCCACTCCATTGCCCTTTGTAATAAGTCCTGACGATTTACCTCGCCAGCTGCAACGTAGTCCTTCGCGAGCTTGTGCGCTCCTTGGTTCTCGCGAGAGAAGTAACGCTTGGCATCGGTGAGCCACAGCCCGGTGTATACGGCGTTACGCAACTCCTGTGGACGCAGCGTCAGCCCCGCTATGTTGATGACCTCGAACCAAGCCAGTTGCTCGTCCTCACTTCCCTCGCAGTGGTACACCATCAACTGATAGTCGAGTAACCGTTCCTGATCTGTACCGCTTAGGTTGTCGAAGTTTTTAGGGTTGCCTCCAACCACAACAGAAAAGGACCCCTTGACGTACTCACAGATAGACATTGATCTCTGTTGTCCATCTAACATCTCGAAGCTCGGATCGCCGGAGGCTGGATCGGTGCCCTTCGACCAGTACATAACATTCAACGGGAATCCCGACAGAATCGTGGTTATTACCGCCTGCTGCTTTGCCGTGTCATAGACGAACTCTCGTTGGAACTTTGGCCGGATATCCAGTGCACCGCCGTAACCGACAACGCCATCGTAGCCGGAATTTATATATCCTTCGACCAAGTCGCGGACAGGGATGTGATGCAGGTCAATTTTCACGAGATGGCTCCAATTCTACGAACGAAAATGCGCCGGTAGACCCCCTTCACAGGGTAGCCGACATCGAAATATGTTCCAGGCCCATACGAGTCAGCTCGTAATACGCATCGGAGCGCTCCGGTGTTTGATTTGCTTCGTTCGCCGTCGATAACCTTGGTCTTCGCACGGTATGTCTTCGTTGCAGGGTAACCAATGTCATCGTTGCCTACAATTTCGAACTGTTCTGGGTTGTATTTGTCGAGGAATGTAATTGGGACGCCCATCACGCCTGTCCAGTCCTCGGGTATGTCTGCGACCTTTGAAACTTCGATGGCGTCGTAGTTGTCATAGTGCTGATAGCGAGTCGGGCTATACTTCTCGACGAGGATACTCATCACTAACGGGGACCTCGAAAAACCGTATCGAGCGGCGGTAATGTTGGTTGAGAAGCGCATCTGTACGGGCAGTGCAGCGAGCATCGCAGGCCGACAGTGCAACGCGCAGTAGGTTTTTCGAGGTTCCCTAACGTTGATCGCTCAAAGAGTTACAGAGTATGGTTTTGGCTAGCTTCAGTCTGCCATGGTTTCAATTCTCAGTCCTTTATCCCCCAGAGAACAATGTGCACCAGACTGAGGGAGGGGATTGAAGAGAGAGGACCAGAAATGGACCAGAAACAAAAAAGCCCACGAACCGAAATTCGTGGGCTTCCTTGATAATTCTTGGTAGGCCGTGCGGGATTCGAACCTGCGACCAACGGATTAAAAGTCCGCTGCTCTACCAGCTGAGCTAACGACCCAAGGTAGTGAAACCTTAGCTTCTTTCGAGTGGTAGGCCGTGCGGGATTCGAACCTGCGACCAACGGATTAAAAGTCCGCTGCTCTACCAGCTGAGCTAACGACCCCCGAAAGAAGCAAGATTATAGGGGCGTATGGGCTTCCTGTCAAATTCTCATGAGCATCAGATTGCTCGGATGCCTGCTACGGTGCATGGATTCCCGCTTTCGCGGGAATGACACGGTATCGCAGGCAGCTGGGGTACGGCTGTGAAGGCTTGGGTTGCTGCTGGGCGCCGGCCCTGCGCGGGAATGACAAGCGGACTACTTGGCCTTCAGGCGCTCGCGCGCGGTGGCGGCCGCTTCGCTGTCGGGGTATTTGCTGACCAGCTCGGTCAGGGTCTTCTTGGCGTTGGCGGCGGCCTTCAGCTCGGCCTGGCAGCCGGCGATGATGAGCATGGCTTCCGGCGCGCGCGGGCTGTCCGGATAGGCTTTGACGACCACTTGCTGCGCCAGGATGGCCCCCTTGCAGTCCTTCTGCGCGTAGTAGGTGGTGCCCAGGTAGTATTGCGCGCTGGCGGCGTAGCCCGACTCCGGGTACTGGCGAACGAACTCGGCCAGCGCCACCGAGGCGGTCTTGAAGTCGCCGGCCTTGAACAGCAGCATGGCAGCGTCGTAGGCTTTCTGTTCGGCCGGATCGACTGCGGCGGTCTTGCCGTCGATGTTCACCTGGCGCGGCTCCAGCTTGCGCAGGCGGGCGTCGAGGTCGACGTAGAAATCCTTCTGGCGCTTTTGCGTGTTGGCCAGCTCGTTGGCCAACACTTCCAGCGAGCCGCGCAGCTTGGCGATCTCGCCCATGGTCTGCTCGTGCTGGTTGTTCATGTCCAGCGAAATCGTTTTCTCTGCCTTGGTGTCGATGCGGCCGTTCAGCTCGGCGCGCATGGCTTCCACTTTGGCGCGCAGGTCGAGGATGGCCTTGCGGGCTTCGTCGTCGTCGAACAGGGCGGCGTTGGCGTGCAATGGCAGGAAGGCGGTGGCTGCCAGCAGGGCGGCGGCCGCCGAGCGCAAGCCGGTTTTGGTCAGTGTCATCATTGTGCGTAGCGCTTTCTAATAGAAACGGGGCAGGGCGCAGTATAAACTGCGCGCCGCCCCGTGTGTTGCCATCCTGCGACTACGAAATTACTTGTAGACGATGTCGGCACGGCGGTTTTGCGCCCATGCTTCTTCGTTGTGGCCTTCGGCCTTAGGCTTTTCCTTGCCCAGCGATACGGCTTCTACCTGGCCTTCTGGTACGCCCAGTGCGGTCATGGCTTTGCGCACGGCTTCAGCACGTTTCTGGCCCAGTGCCAGGTTGTATTCAGCGCCGCCGCGTTCGTCGGTGTTGCCTTGGATCAGGATCGAGCGCTTGGCGTTCTTGGTCAGGTAAGCGGAGTGGTTCTGCACCACTGGCTTGCCGTCTTCACGCACGACGTAGCTGTCGAAATCGAAGTACACGGAACGGTTGGCCAGCACGCCTTTTGGATCGTCCAGCGGATCGATCGATTTGGTTTCTACTGGAGCGACGGTGCGGGTGTCGGCAGCTGGTGGGGCTGCGACTACCGGCTTTTCTTCCACTTTCGCTGGTTCTGCCACTTTTACTGGGGTCGAGCAAGCCGACAGCAGGGCTGCGGTGCTGAGGATGAAGGCTACGCTTTTAACGTTACGCATTTTTAGTTCTCCTGGTCGTTGATGAATAGACTGCATTTACTTCATGAAAGGACCCCAGGTGGGCTCCTTGATATTGCCCGCTTGAATCGTCAAGCGTTGCTTTACGCGGCCGTCGACCGACACCACGGCCAGCGATTTGCGGCGGCCCGACTCTGTCGCGTACAGCAAATATTTGCCGTTCGGAGAGAAGCTGGGCGACTCGTCGCTGGTGGTGTCGGACAGGCGTTGTTCCTGGCCGGAGGCAAGATCCAGTACATAGAGCTGGAAGTTGCCGCCGTCGCGCCGGGAGATGTACGCCAGCGTGTTTCCGTCCGAGGAAATACGCGGGCTGATGTTGTAGCTGCCGCTGAAGGTGACGCGCTTGGCGTCGCCGCCGGCCGCGCTCATGCGGTAGATCTGCGGGCCGCCGCTGCGGTCGCTGGTGAAGTAGATGTACTGGCCGTCGGCCGAGAACTGCGGCTCGGTGTCGATGCCGGAGCTGTTCGAGATGCGGCGGATGCCGCTGCCGTCGGCGTTGGCGATGTAGACCTGGGTGTTGCCGGTCTTGGACAGCGCCACGGCGACCTTGCTGCCGTCCGGCGACCACGACGGCGCCGAGTTGCTGCCCTTCTCGTTGGCGATGACGGTGCGTGCGCGGGTGACCAGGTTCTGCACGTAGACCACCGGCTTCTTCTGCTCGAACGACACGTAGGCCACCTTGGTGCCGTCCGGCGACCAGGCCGGCGAGATGATGGGTTCGTTCGAAATCAGCGCCGGCAGCACGTCTTCGCCGTCCGAGTCGGCCACTTCCAGACGGTACTGGCGGCCCTGCTGCGTGACGTAGGCGATGCGGGTGGCGAAGGCGCCGCGCACGCCGGTCAGCTTTTCGTAGACGTCGTCGGCGATCTTGTGGGCGGACAAGCGGGTCTGCGTCGGCGCGGTGGACTGGTCCAGCTGCGACAGCTTGGCGGCCTTGATGGTGTCGAACAGCTTGTAGCGCACGTCGAAAGAGCCGTTGGCCAGCTTGCTCACGGTGCCGACCACGATGGCGTTGGCGCCGCGCGATTTCCACTGGCCGTAGTCGACGTCGTTCAGGTTGCTCACGGTGCCGGCGTCGATGATCTTGAACAGGCCGCTGCGTTCCAGGTCGGACTTGATGATGGCCGAGATCTTGGCGGGCGCCACGTCTTCGTCGGCGAAGGCGGCGATGGCGACCGGGATCTGGTTACTGCCGACGCCGGAGATTTCCACGCGCAGCTGCGCGTAGGCGTTCAGGCTGGCCAGCAGGCTGGCGGCGATGAGGGCGTTGTTCAGTATTTTCATGGTGGGTTTCCAGGCAAATCTTTCATGTTGAATCCTGCGGTTATCTCGCGTTCGACCGAGCCGTCTTTCTTCTTCGGCAAGGGCGAGGACTTGGCGATGGCGTTTTCCACCGCCAGGTCGTAGGCGGGAACGCCGCTACTCTTGATCTTCCGGACCGAAATAATTTCCCCAGTTGGCAATTGCTCGATCTTGAACTCGGCGCGCGGGTTGCTGGCCGTGTCGCCAACGCTGTACGCGATGTTGCTCTTGATCTTGGCGGTGATGGCTGCCACGTAGCCGCTGTCCAGGCGCGGCGCGGTCGCTTTCGCGGCCGTGCCGGTGGTGCCCGCGCCAGCGGCGCCCGTGATGCGCGCGATCTCCGCCGCACGCTGTTTATCCAGCTTCTTCTGTTCCGCTTCAGCTTTGGCCTTGGCCAGCTTGTCGGCCTGCTTTTTTTCTTCCTTGGATTTTTCGTCCTTGGCTTTTTCCTCGGCCAGCTTCTTCTCGTCGAGCTTCTTCTGTTCCAGTTCCTTGGCCTTTTTGTCGGCCAGTTTCTTGGCTTTGTCTTCTTCTTCCTGCTGCTTCAGCTTGGCTTCGCGCTTCTCTTCGGCCACGCGTTCCTTCTCGGCCTTTTCCTTGGCCTTGCGCTTTTGCAGCGCGATGTCCGGGTCGACCGCCGGCGGCGGCGCTTCCACGGGCGGCGCGGCAACTTTCGGCGGTGGCGGCGGCGGCGGCGGCGGGGCAGGTTCGGGCTCCGGCTGCGCTTCCTGCGGCGGCGGCGTCGGCGCGGGCGGGGCGGCGGTCTGCACCGTCATGTCCCACACTTCCGCTTCTACCGCCACCGGCTCGGTGTTCTGCCAACGCACGCCCACCCACAGGAAGAACAGCAGGCCCACGTGGACGGCCGCAGCCAGTCCGGCGGAACGCCAGCGGTCGTCGCTTTTCGGCACCCGGTACGGGCCGCCTGCGGTTGCGTGTTTCATCGTCATGCGTTACTTCGTGGCCAGTCCGACGCGGTGGATGCCCATCTTCTTCGATTCGGAAATGAGCTGGATCACGTCGTCGTACTTGCTTTCCTTGTCGCCGGCGATCATCACCGGGTACTCGGGATGCTCCTGGTGCAGCGCGCGCAGCTTCTTGACCAGCGCGTCGCGGTTGGGCGCCGTTTCCGGCGCTTCCTGGTTCTTGCCCTGGACGCCGATCGACAGCGCGCCGTTAGGCTTGATGACCACCTGGATGTAGTCGTCCGGCGGCTTGGTCGAGCGCTCGGCCTGCGGCAGGTCGACCTGGGACGGGTTGTTGGCGGACGGCATCACCATGAAAATAATGAGCAGCACCAGCATCACGTCGATGTAGGGAACGACGTTGATCTCGGACTTCAGTTTGCGGCTGCCTCGGCTGCCGCGCATGCCGCTGGAGAAGGAAGATCCCATGGTTACTCTCCCCGATCAGCGCGATTGGCGCTGCAGGATGTTGGAGAATTCTTCCACAAAGCTCTCGAAACGGATAGCCAGGCGGTCGATATCGTGCGAGAAACGGTTGTAGGCGACCACGGCCGGAATGGCCGCGAACAGGCCGATGGCGGTGGCGATCAGCGCTTCGGCGATGCCGGGCGCGACGGCGGCCAGGGTGGCTTGCTGCACATTGGCCAGGCCGCGGAAGGCGTTCATGATGCCCCACACGGTGCCCAGCAGGCCGATGTAGGGCGACACCGAGCCGACCGAGGCCAGGAATGCCAGGTGCGCTTCGAGCACGTCCATTTCGCGCTGGAAGGCGGCGCGCATGGCGCGGCGCGCGCCGTCCAGCACGGCGCCCAGGTCCATCGCCTCGCGGCTGGCGGCGTAGGCCGCCTTGCCCTTGATGAACTCGCCCATGCCGGCTTCGAAGATGCGCGCCAGCGCGCCGCCCTGTTCGCGGTTGCTGCCGGCGCTCTGGTGCAGCGCGTGCAGATTGCCGCCGGCCCAGAAGGTTTTTTCGAAGTCGACCGTTTGCCGGCGCGCGGCGCGCACGGCGAACATTTTGCGGAAGATGTAGGTCCAGCTGGTGATGGAGATGCCGAGCAGCAGCGCCATGATCAGTTGCACGATCAGGTGCGCGTTGGTGATGAGGGCGATGAAGGAGAGGTCTTGGGTGACGTTCATTGTTTCAGTCTGAGTGTAGGGTTTACTCGGCGCCGCGCATGCGGGCCGCTACCACATCGGGGACCGCGCGCGGACGCAGCGCGGAGTCGACGCAGCCGATTTTCACGCGCGCCGTGTTGAGCAGTCGTTCACCGTTCCACGCCTGCTGCACGAACTGCAGCGAGGCGCGGCCCAGCTTTTCTATACTGAGCGTTAATTTTAGTTCATCGTCCAGTTTGGCTGGCGCATGATACTCGGCAGCGACGCTCTTGACGACGAACATGGCGTCGTGCTCCTGCAGCAGAGCGTGCTGGTCAACGCCGATAGCGCGCAGCCATTCGGTCCGCGCGCGCTCGAAAAACTTCAGGTAATTTGCATAATAAACAATGCCACCGGCATCGGTGTCCTCGTAATAGACACGGACATTCCAGGTAAACTCTGAAGGCATGTTGATCTGACTACTAATGAGATTGGGCAATATTCTACGCGATTTTGCTAGCGAGTCTGCCCTACTTGTAACACTCGCTTACTTTTTTTCCGGCGAAAAGGCCAATTCTAGCTCCGTTTGATCGTGAATGGGGAGAAACCCTGACAAGTTGGCATCAGTTCGATCTGGTTCACGTTCATGTGCGGCGGCAGGGTGGCGATCCAGTAGGCGGTGTTGGCGATGTCCTGCGGCGACAGCGGCACCGTGCCTTCGTAGACCTTGGCGGCGGCCGCGTCGTCGCCTTTCAGGCGCACGTTGGAGAACTCGGTGCCGCCGCACAGGCCGGGCGCCAGGTTGGTGGCGCGCACGCCGGTGCCCACCAGGTCGGCGCGCAGGTTCAGGGTGAACTGCTCGACGAAGGCCTTGGTGGCGCCGTACACATTGCCGCCGGGATAGGGGTAGGCACCGGCGGTGGAGCCGATGTTGATCACGGTGCCGCTGCCGCGCGCGACCATGGCCGGCAGCAGGGCGCGCGTCATGGTCACCAGGCCTTTACAGTTGGTATCGATCATGGTTTCCCAGTCGTCCAGCGAGGCTTCGTGGGCCGGTTTCACGCCCAGGGCCAGGCCGGCGTTGTTGACCAGCACGTCGATGTCGCGCCATGCGGCGGGCAGGGCGTCCAGCGCGGCGTGGATGGCGGCCTTGTCGGTCACGTCCAGCTGCAGCGGCAGCACCTTGTCGCCCAGCTCTTCGGCCAGTGCTTGCAGGCGCTCGACGCGGCGTGCGCTGATGATGGCCTTGTGGCCGTTGGCGGTGAATACGCGGGCCATGGCGGCGCCGAAGCCGGCGCTGGCGCCGGTGATGAAGACGATCATGATGCATCCTTTTGCTGGAACTGCGGTGGTGGTTGCCGCAAGTGTAGCGTAATCGGCCAGATTGCCGAAAAAGGACGGCCGTTCTACTCGGCCGGCCTGCCGTGCGCCTGCCCATCGCTTGCGATACGCATGCCACTGCGCTTGCCACTTCGTCAAGCGCTTCCTTGATCTAATCTGACAGTTCACATACAATCTGGCTTCCATTACGTCTCACGTGACTGGCGAAAAGCCGGGTCGGCGCTTGCGCGACCTTTCGGCGAAAGGTGGGCATCCACCGGGGAACGTGAGATTTCAATTTTTACAGCCGTTCGCCTGGGCAGCCACCGATGGAAAGCACGAAGAGGCTGCTCCTCGCTTATTGGCGTTCCTCATTCGATCCACCTGCCAGATTTACTCTCTCACTTGGAGTTTTTTCATGTTTGCAAAAGATCACACCCTGTCCTCCGTCGATCCTGAACTGTTAGCCGCGATCCAGAAGGAAAACACCCGCCAGCACGACCATATCGAACTGATCGCGTCCGAGAACTACACTTCGCCGGCCGTGATGGAAGCCCAGGGCTCCCAGCTGACCAACAAGTACGCCGAAGGCTATCCGGGCAAGCGCTACTACGGCGGCTGCGAATACGTCGACGTCGTCGAGCAACTGGCGATCGACCGCGTGAAAAAACTGTTCGGCGCCGAAGCGGCCAACGTGCAGCCGAACTCGGGCTCGCAAGCCAACCAGGGCGTGTTCTTCGCCGTGCTCAAGCCGGGCGACACCATCATGGGCATGTCGCTGGCCGAAGGCGGCCACCTGACCCACGGCATGGCGCTGAACATGTCGGGCAAATGGTTCAATGTCGTGTCCTACGGCCTGACCCCGGAAGAGGACATCGACTACGACGCGATGGAAGCGCTGGCCAAGGAACACAAGCCCAAGCTGATCATCGCAGGCGCGTCGGCCTTCTCCAAGAAGATCGACTTCGAGCGTTTCGCCGCCGTGGCCAAGGCCGTGGGTGCTTACTTCATGGTCGACATGGCCCACTACGCCGGCCTGATCGCCGCCGGCCTGTACCCTAACCCGGTGCCGCACGCCGACTTCGTCACCTCGACCACGCACAAATCGCTGCGCGGCCCGCGCGGCGGCATCATCCTGATGAAGGCCGAGCACGAGAAGATCATCAACTCGGCCATTTTCCCAGGCATCCAGGGCGGCCCGCTGATGCACGTCATCGCAGGCAAGGCCGTGGCCTTCCAGGAAGCGCTGCAGCCGGCGTTCAAGGAATACCAGCAGCAAGTGGTGAAGAACGCCGACGTGCTGGCCAAGACGCTGATCAAGCGCGGCCTGCGCATCGTGTCGGGCGGCACCGAGTCGCACGTGTTCCTGGTCGACCTGCGCGCCAAGAACCTGACCGGCAAGGAAGCCGAAGCGATCCTGGGCCAGGCGCACATCACCTGCAACAAGAACGGCATCCCGAACGACCCGCAAAAACCGTTCGTGACCTCGGGCATCCGCCTGGGTTCGCCAGCGATGACGACGCGCGGCTTCAAGGAAGCCGAGGCTGAGCAAGTGGGCAACCTGATCGCCGACGTGCTGGACAACCCGCATGACGCTGCCACCATCGAGCGCGTGAAAGCGGCTGTCAAAGTGCTGGCCGACGCGCATCCGGTTTACGCCTGATACCTGGCTTGGTAACATCAAGGGCGCCGCGGCCGTGTTGGTCCGGCGCTCTTTTAACATTCGAAAGCGCATCGCCAGATGAAATGTCCGTTCTGTCAGCATGAAGAAATCCACGTCCTCGACACCCGCGTGTCGGAGGAGGGGGACGCGATCCGCCGGCGCCGCCGCTGCGGCAAGTGCGACAAACGCTTTACCACGTATGAGCGGATCGAACTTGTGATGCCCTTCGTGGTCAAAAAGAACGGCAGCCGCACGGAGTACGCTGCGGCCAAGTTGCGCGGCTCACTGATGCTGGCCTTGCGCAAGCGCCCCGTTGCGGCTGCCTCTGTGGATGTGGCGGTGCAGGCGATCGAGGAAAAGCTGCTCACCAGCGGCAAGCGCGAAGTCGATTCGCACTATCTCGGCGAACTGGTGATGCAGGAACTCAAGCGCCTGGACAAGGTGGCCTACATCCGCTTCGCCTCGGTCTACAAGAACTTCGAAGACTTGGCCGAGTTCCAGGACGCCATCGAAGAAGTGGGCCAGTCGCCCAAGTCCTGACTTGCTCAATGACGAGGGACGGCCTCGTCCAGCGTGCGTGCATCCAGGATGGCTGCAGCCCAGCTCTGCAACTGGTCCGGGCTGGCTGTGGCGACGCGTGCGGCGACCTCGGAAGGCAGTGCGCCGAATCGTTGAGTCAGCTGCAGGGTGAGCAGGGCCGCTTGGCCTTGCCGCAGGCCTTCCTGCAGCCCTTGCTCCAGCCCTTGCTCCAGTCCTTGCTCCAGTCCTTGCTCCAGCCCTTGCTCCAGCCCTTGCTCCAGTCCCAATTGCCGTCCTTCTGCCAGCCCTTTTTCTTGCGCCTGGATAAATTCGCGCTGCAACTGAATTCTGGCGCCACGCGGAATGTAGTTTTCCATGTTCTGCCTCCCTTGAAAGACGATGATGTCCTGCCAAAGCTGGTCTTCCAGTTCTTTCGGCAGCCACATGATCCAGTCTATGATATGGAATAAGTTTATGACACGTTGCCGGTCCCAGTCACGCGCAATGAGCATGCGTGTGAGCTTCCATTTTGCCGAGTGCCGCTGTCGGGGCTGGTGTTTGGTTTGCTGGGTCAGCAAGTGCGCGGCGGTCAGCAGCGCGAAGGGATTTTCGTGCGCCAGCAATTGCTCCACCCGATCAGCATAATCCTGAAGCTTGGCGATTCGGAAGCGCAGACGGAAGTCGCAGCCTCGGAATGACTGGTAGCTGAACATGCGGGGCCGCCAGTGCTTGCTGCTGTCGGCCAGGACAGCCAGACTGGCGACCGGACGCCGGTAACGATCGTATATGCGGTACTGGTAGACGAATATCCGTTCCGGCAATTGGCTGTCGCGCCGGGCTTGGACTTCGATATGCACCAGCACCCATCGCTCGCCGCCACCGAGCATGTGGATGCGCACCAGATGATCGGCAAGCCGTTTGCCGAGCGCGCTATCTTGCGCCACTTGTTGCAACTCCTTGTCCAGGAACTCAGGTAACTGGGTCCAGTCTACTGTGGCGTGCACATCCGGGAAATAAAAGGCCAGGAACTCAGGGAAAAATTGAACCAGAGCGCCCTTCCAAGGTGCGTCGTAAGCGTCGTTCGGCAGGGATAGAGAGGCGATGGGCATGGCCCAAGTCTAGCGCGATGCCGCAGGGCATGTTTCGACATGGCGCAAGCCCAGGCGGGCCGGCGGGCAAGGAAAAAGGTTCCCGGTACACATATCATTCCAGGTCGCAATGACACTGGGCAATTATTCTTACTAATTTGAAGCTGAGTTAGCTCGGCTTTGATTTGCATCAAACCGGCCCCCGCGTGAGTTGCTAACTTGTAGTCAGGTTTTCCCTCAAACCGCTACACGTTGTGCGGAGGTGCCGCATGTCGTCGCATGGGCAGGTGCAGGGTTTTGCGCTGATCGAGGTGCTGGTGTCGGTGGTGGTGCTGGCCATCGGCGTATTGGGCGCGAGCGCCATGCAACTGGTAGCGCTGCGCGTGCGCCACGAGTCGCTGATGCTCACCAGCGCCGCGCAGATGGCTTCCGGCATGGCAGAGCGCATGCGCGCCAATCCCGGCCAGATCGCTCCGGTCTACCTCACACTCGATTACGACGCCCACGCCGAACCTGCGCCCGCGATGCCTGACAGTCATTGCTGGTCGGCTGCCTGCGACAGCGCGGCCATTGCGGCGGCGGATATGTACGACCTGAAGCGGCAGGTGGCCACGCAGTTGCCGGCTGGGCGTGTGCGCATCTGCCGTGACGCAGGCATGTGGGACACGGGCCAATTGCGCTGGGCATGCGCAGGCGGCCCGGGCGCCCCCGTTGTCATCAAGATAGGATGGCGCGGCAAGAATCCCGATGGCACGGCGGCCAAGGATACGGATGGCGCATACGCCCCGGGTGTGGCGCTGCGCATCGCAGGAGATGCGCCATGATGCCGAGCCCTGGGCAGCCGCGCGCGGCGGCAAGGCAGGGACGAAGGCTACGCGCCGGCGGGCCGGCATGCGGCCTTGGTCTTGTCGAGATGCTGGTGGCGATGGCGGTCGGGGTGTTGGTCACGCTGGTGGCCAGCGCGCTGCTGGTGAACGCCAGCGCCAACTATGTGCACCACACGGAAAGCGCGCGCCTGAACGACAACGGACGTTACGCGCTCGCCATCATTGGCCAGGCGGTGCGCCAGGCCGCCTTCATTAACTGGGACGGCACGGGTGCGCCGCCTGCCACGCGGCCGGAGGCCAGCGCCAACATCGCCGGCCTGGACGCTGCCAGCGTACCGCGCGGCAGCGACGGCATGGAAGACCCGCTGCCGGGCTCCGTCAACGGCAGCGATGTGCTGGCGCTGCGCTACAGCGGCTCAGGCGCTGCCGGTGCCGACGGCTCGGTCTTGAACTGCGCCGGCTTCGGCATCGCCGCCGCCGCGACCGAGGAGCAGCGCGGCTGGAGCATCTTCTATGTTGCCGTCGGCGGCGATGGCGAGGCCGAACTGCGCTGCAAGTACAAGGGAGAGCGCAGCTGGGGCAGCGACGCCATCGTGCGCGGCGTGGATTCATTCCAGGTGCTGTACGGGCTGGACACGGACACGCCCGCCGACGGCGTTCCCAACCGCTACCTGAGCGCCGGCGCGATCGCCGCGCTCGATGCGGATTTGCTGCTGGACGGTGCCACCGCCGCCGCCAAGGCGCAGGATCTCAACCGCAAGACCTGGTGGAAGCGCGTGACGACCGTCAAAGTAGCCCTGCTGCTGCATGGCGATCCCCATTCGCGCATGGGCGGCGAGCCAGCCAGATACGACCTGCATGGCAGTGCCTACGCCGACGCCATGGGAAACGGCGACGCCGGAGTGCGCATCGAAGAAAGCCAACTGTCCGCAGAGCAGCGCCAGCGTGTGCGGCGTGTATTTGAAACAGCGATCGCGCTGCGCAACCCTGGAGGTGTGTGATGGCCGCACTAAGGCAAGTGAGCGATGTCGCCGCGCTGGCGCAGCAAGGCGTCGCGCTGCTGGTGGCGCTGCTGATGCTGATCGCGGTGCTGCTGCTCGGCGCGTCGGCCGCGCGCGTGGCCATCCTGGGGGAGCAGGCGGCCCGCGCCGAGCGGGACCGCTACGTGGCCCGCCAGGCAGCGGAAGATGCGCTGGCAGACGCCGAAAAGGAAGTCATTGGCAGCGCCGCCGGTTCGCCCGCGCGCACTGCGCTGCTGGCTGCGGGCAACGGCCTCGGATTTGCGCCAGGCTGCGGGCAAGGCTACGACAACCCCCGGCTCGGTCTGTGCGCGCAGATGGACGGGGACGCGGCGCCGGCCTGGCAAACCGTGGATATTGGCGAGGACGGCGCGTCTTCGCGGTCGGTGCCTTATGGCCGCTTCACCGGCGCGGATATGGAGACCGGACAAGGCTTTCTTCCGTTCCGCCGCCCGCGCTACATCATCGAGCGTGTGCCCTACCACCCGCCGGGCGAGGACGCCGGCGGCACGCATTACCTCTACCGCGTCACCGCCATCGGTTTCGGCGCGCGGGAGGGCACGGAAGTCGTATTGCAGGGCAGTTATCGCAAAGCCGACGAAGGAGGGGCGCCATGATCAAGCATTTGAAATGGCCGCGGGCGGCACCGCCGGGCTGCGGCCTGGCAGCGTGCCCGGCGGCTGCGGGCACGGGTTCCGAAGGCGCCGGGGCGTCCATGCTGCGCCGCTGCATTGCGCTTGTTGCCTGCACGTCCCTGGCGCGCCTGGCAGGCGCCGCGCCGCCGTTGATCGAGCTGTCCACGGAACCGTTGGGCGCATCCTGCGTACCGCGCCCGGAGCGCATCCGATCGGCAGCGACGGTGGCCACCACTGCATCCGGCATGTCCGTGTTTCAGGGCAGCGCCCGGCCGGCCGACTGGAGCGGGCAGTTCACCCGCTCCGCGCTGACGGTAGACGCCTCCGGCATGCCCCGGATCTCCCCGCCGCTGTGGGAGGCCGGCGCCTTGCTGGACGTCTTGCCGGATCCCGCCAACGCGCGCCGCGTCTACACCTCTAAAATCGAGCTCGGCAGGCAAACCACGATACCGTTTGCATGGGACAGCCTGTCGGCCGCGCAGCGTACCGCCCTGAACCGCCCGCCGCCGCCCGCGCGCCAGGTATCCGACCGCAAGGGGGAATTGCGGCTGGACTATCTGCGTGGAGACCGCAGCCTGGAGGGCAGCACTTTCCGTCCCCGAGGCGGCATCCTCGGCGACACCGTGAACAGCACGCCGGTCCACGTCGGGGCGCCTCCGCCGGAAGGGCGGAGCGATGGGTATAGAGAGCACGCTGAGCGCCTGCAGTCCCGCCGCCCGGCGGTCTACCTTGGCGCCAACGACGGCATGCTGCACGCCTTCGATGCCGGGACCGGCAATGAATTGTTTGCCTATATTCCCGCCGCCCTGTTTTCGCAGTTGAATCAGCTGCCGAGCCGAAACTACGCGCACCGCGCCTACGTCGATGGCCCTGCAAGCGCGGGAGAGGTACTGCTGGCGGGCGTATGGAAAACGGTGCTGGTGTCCGCCATGGGGGCGGGCGCGCAAGCCGTGTTTGCGCTGGACGTTACCGATCCCGCCACATTCCCGGCGGGCGGCGGCGCGCTGTGGGAGTTCACCGACCGCGACGACGCCGTCCTCGGCAACGTCACGACGTTGCCGCAAATCGTCCGCGTGCGCATGCGCAGCGCATCGTCCGACTACCGCTATTTCGCGCTGGTCGCCAGCGGCATCAACAATGGCGCGCCTGACGGCAACGCGGACGCGGAACGCTCGAGCGCCTTGTTCCTGCTGGCCCTCGACAAGCCTTCCGGCGAAGCGTGGCGCTTGAACCGCAATTACTATCGTTTGCCGCTGCCGGCCGGCGACACGGGCCGCGTGAACGCGTTGGGGACGCCGGCGCTGGTGAAGGACGACGGCGGCGCCTTGCGCTACGCCTACGCGGGCGACCTGCACGGGAACTTGTGGCGCTTCAGCTTCACCGGCAGCGCGCCCTGGCGCGCCGCGGCGGAAGGCCCTGTATTTATCGCGCGCGACGCCTCTGGCCAGCGCCAGCCCATCACCGCGCAGCCCAGGGTGGTGAACGCGCCCGACGGCGGCTTGCTCATACTGGTCGGCACCGGCAGGCTGCTGGACGCGGCGGACCGCGACCCGTCGCGCTACGCCCAGCAGTCCTTCTACGCGGTGCTCGACGATCACGCGTCCGTGCAGGGGGAGGCCGGACCGGCCGGCGCCGCTTGGCCGTTGGCGCGGGCGGACCTTGCGCAACGCGTGCTGGACGGCGCGCCAGGCGACAGCACGCTCGCGGTGCGGGGCCGCGTCGTCAGCTATGGCGGCGCCAACGGAGGGCACGGCTGGTATATCGACTTCCTGCAGCGCGACAGCGGCGAGCGCAGCATCAGCAGTCCGGTGGTGGCGGACGGCACGGTCTACTTCAACTCGGTGCTGACCGGCGCGCACGCCTGCGCGGCCATCGCCAGCCGCAGCTACGCTCTCGGCACCCTGGCCGGCTTGCCGCCGGACAGCGGCGGCCTACCTGCCTCCGGCGAAGCCAGCGGCCTGCTGGTGGCCGATTATTTGCCTGCGCCGCCCACGCCGGTGGTGGCCGGGACGACGCGCGCGGCGGGCCAGGGCAACGGCCGCGTCAGGGTCGGCAAGCACATCGCCATCGTCAACGTCGGCGCCACGGCGGCCGAGCTGCCGTCCGGAAATGCCCGTATCAGTATCGCCGCAGGCCGGATCGGCTGGCGCGAAGTGGCGAACTGGCGCGAGCTGCACGGCGCGGCGGCGCGGGAGGCGCGGCCATGAACACACGACAAGGCGCCGGCTGGACCATGATCGAATTGCTGGTGACGCTGGTGGTGGCTGTCGTGCTGGCGGCGGCCTGCTATCCGTCCTACAGCCAGTTCGTCGTCCGCAGCAAGCGCGTGGAAGGGCAGGCCGCGCTGATGCTGCTGATGCAGCAGGAGGAGCGCTACTTCAGCGCCAACAACAGCTACATCGTCTTCTCGTCCGGTTCCAGCGAGCCGGCGGAGCTGCAATTTCGATGGTGGTCCGGCTCCAGCAAGGCCACCAGCGCCTATGAAATCGAAGCCAAGGCCTGCGACGGCGAAAGCATCGCCAGCTGCGTCAAGCTGGTGGCGACGCCGGGCACCGGGCAGGTGGATAGCCACTACAAGGACGAGGAATGCGGAAACCTGATACTGACCAGCGCCGGCCTGCGCCTCGCCTCGGGCTTGTCCGAACGTTGCTGGCGCTGAAAGCGGGGTGCCGGCAGCGTGGACGGAACCGGCCCGGCCACACGCTGATCGAAATGATGGTCGCGCTGGTGGTGGCCGGCGTCCTTGCCGGCAGCGCCGTGCCCAGCCTGCAGGGTATGCTGCAAAAGCAGCAACTGCGCGCCGCCCTGAACGACGTGCTGGGCGCGATCGCCCTGACGCGTTCGCTCGCCATCGCACGCGGCGGCGTGGTGCTGATGGTCCCCAGCGACCCGGCGGGCGCCGCCTGGGCGCAGGGCTGGACCGTTTTCGCCGACCGCAACGCCAACCGCCGCCCGGACCCCGGCGAGGAGCGGATCGCCATCCAGCAGCCGCTGGGCGACGGCATCCGGCTTGCCTCGCGCTTCACGTCCGGCACGGGCGCGCAATATCTTGCCTATAATGCTGCAGGGCGCAGCTGCCAGGCCGGCAACAGCCAGGCGGCCCGCTGGGGTACGCTGACGCTGGAAGCCGGCGAGCACCGGCGCCTGATCAAGATCAACATGCTGGGCCGGGTTAGGGTGTGCGACCCCATCGCGCAGCCGGACATCTGCACCAGCGCAGACTGAATAGACCGCCGTGAACATTAGCAACGATACCGAAGGCATGAAACTGGCCCTGGAATGGGCCGCCAAGGGGTTGTACACCACGTCGCCGAACCCGCGCATCGGCTGCGTGATCGTACGCGACGGCAAGGTGATCGGCGCCGGCGTGACCCAGCCGGCGGGCCAGGACCACGCCGAAATCCAGGCCATGAAGGATGCCGCGCAGCGTGGCCACGACGTGGGCGGCGCCACCGCCTATGTCACCCTGGAACCGTGCAACCACCACGGCCGCACGCCGCCATGCTCGGACGCACTGGTGCGCGCGGGCCTGGGCCGCGTGGTGGCGGCGATGGAAGACCCGAATCCGCTGGTGGCCGGGCAGGGCATGGCCAAGCTGGCGGCGGCCGGCATCGACGTGTCGAGCGGCCTGCTGGCCGGCGAAGCGTACGAAATGAACATCGGCTTCTTCTCGCGCATGACGCGCGGCTTGCCCTGGGTGCGCATGAAGACCGCCGCCAGCCTGGATGGCATGACGGCGCTGCACAACGGACTGAGCCAATGGATCACCGGGCCCGAGGCGCGCGCCGACGGCCACGCCTGGCGGGCCCGCACCTGTGCCATCCTGACCGGCATCGGCACCGTCATGGCGGACGACCCGCAGCTGACGGTGCGCTCGGTGGACACGCCGCGCCAGCCGCGCCGCATCGTGGTCGACAGCCGCCTGGACATCAGTCCGTCGGCGCGCGTGCTCGAAGGCGGCGGCACCTGGGTGGTGTCTGCCATCAGCGATCCGGAAAAGGAGGCCGCCCTGCGCGCGGCGGGCGCCGAGATCATCACGCTGCCCAACCCGCACGGCAAGGTCGACCTGCCGGAGCTGATGCGCGAACTGGGCCGGCGCCAGATCAACGAGCTGCACGTCGAGGCGGGCGGCAAGCTCAATGGCTCGCTGATACGCGAAGGCTGCGTGGACGAGCTGCTGGTCTACCTGGCGCCTATGCTGCTGGGCGACGCGCAAGGCATGTTCGCCTTGCCCGCGCTGACGGAGCTGAGCGGCCGGAAAAGCTTGAAATTTCACGAGGTTAAGCAGATCGGCGCCGATTTGCGTATCCTTGCCAGATTCACCCCTTATTGAGATAGTGAGATAGCACAATGTTTACTGGTATCGTAGCCGCAGTCGGCAAAATCACTTCGGTCCAGCCGCTGGAAGGCGGCCATGACGCAGGCGTGCGCCTGGAAATCGACGCGGGCGGCCTGCCGCTGGCCGACGTCGCCCTGGGCGACTCCATCGCCCTGAACGGCGCCTGCATGACGGTCATCGAAAAAACCGACCGCAGCTTCAAGGTCGACGTTTCGCGCGAAAGCCTGAACTGCACGGTGGGGCTGGACAGCACCACCGAAGTGAACCTGGAAAAGGCGCTGACGCTGGCCGAGCGCCTGGGCGGCCACATGGTGTCCGGCCACGTCGACGGCCTGGGCGTGGTGCGCAAATTCGAGCCGGTCGGCGAATCGTGGGAGCTGGTCATCGAGGCGCCGCGCGACCTTGCCAAGTATTTGGCGTTCAAGGGCTCAGTGGTCGTGAACGGGGTTTCTCTGACCGTCAACCGCGTGACCGACATCGGCAGCGGCGAGGCACAGGTGTGCCAGTTCTCGATCAACCTGATCCCGCACACGATTTCCGTCACCACGCTCAAGCATCTGGCCGTGGGCAAAAAGGTCAATCTGGAGATCGACCTGATTGCACGCTACGTGGAGCGGATGCTGTCAGTGTCCACCGTCGAAGCGGGCAAGTAATCAGCAGTCGCTCGTGAACGGCTAGAAGCGGTACTCGTACTGGGCGCGCCAGGAAGCATAGCCTTCACGGCGTTCGTCACTCTGGATGCTGCCATACGGATCGGCATAGCGCGCGGATCCGGACTGGCCGACCTTGAGCAGATTGAGCACGGTAAGCCGCAGTTGGCTGCGCGGGCTGAACTTGTGGAGCGCATACGCTTCCAGGGCCCGCTGCGCCGAGCGCAATTTCGATTCGTACAAGGCGTCGCGCGTCCAGCCGCCCGCCACCAGAGCCAAGCTCGCGCCACCGCTCCAGACGCCTTGCACATAGTCGGCGCCGAAGTTGGCCGACCAGCGCGGCTGGCCATAGAGACGGTTGTCCGGCCCGGGCACGCCATCCACCCATGACCAGTTGCGGCTGATGCTGGCGCGCACGTCGACCTGCGCGGCGCTGCCCATGACGGCCTTGAGCGGAAACTTCGACTCCAGCTCGATGCCGCGCACGTGGGCCTTGCCCAGGTTTTGCGGCACGGCGACCCAACGGCCGCCGTTGTAAGCGACTTCGCCGCGGATCAGGCCATCGATTTCGCGCATGCTCGCGCTCGCCGACACCAGCGCGCCTTCCGCCCAGTAATGTTCATAGGCGAAGTCGACCCCGCGCGCCAGTTCCGGCTTGAGCCGGGGATTGCCGGTGAAGTCGGGCGAAATCTCGGTATTGAACGAAGTATAGAAGTGGCGCGGCACCAGGCGGCGGAATTCGGGCGCCTTGAACGTCCGCGTCAGCGCCAGGCGCAACTGGTCGCCCTTGGATCCCGGAATTTTCCACAAGGTTTGCGCGAGCGGGCTGAGCACTTGTAATTGCGAGCGCGACGTCGGAATGTCGGCGCCGCTGGTCCGGGAACGCATCGCCTCGCCGCGCATGCCCAGATAGATCGACCAGGCCGGGGAGATTTCCCATTCATCCTGCGCGTACAGCGCCAGGCGCGCAATCCTGGCGTCGAAGCTGTTGTCGAAATCGAAGGGGACGTTCCCGGGCAGCACGCCATCTTTCTGAATTTCGCGTTCGCGGTTGCTGTTGTAGCCCGCATCCCAGCCGAGCCCGAGCGCATGCCCCTGCGCCCACGGCATCGACAATTTGCCGGTCCAGGACATGCCGGGGTCGTGGACGTCGGTCAAATAGGCGCGGTCAAGCACCGACATCGCCGCGTCGTTGCGGGCCGCGCGGAAAAGCCCGCGTTCGTTATTGGAAAAGGCAAGGCCAAGTTTGGTGTCCAGCCTGCCGGTGCCGCCTATCCCGGCGATCCAGCTGAGGTCGGAGCGCACGCTGGTGACATTGCCGAAGTAGCTGGTCTTTAATTCCGGATAGGGGTGGCGTGGACCGGCGAAGGTGCTGGTGCTTTGCTCGCCGGCGCCGCGTGCCCGGCCATCGAGCACGAAGGTTTGCCACGTCACGCTGTCGATGCCGTCCAGTTTCCAGTTCAGCCGCGCGTTCAGGTTCACGGCCGTATAGGCATTGTCATTGTCCGAATACGTGTCGTACTGCTGGAGCTGCTTGCCGGCGGCATCGCGCCGGTCGACCGACTCGACCGGCCTCAGGCGGGCCTTCTGATGCGACAAGGTGGCGCCCAGCGTATAGGACAGGGCGTCGATCTTGTTCGACATGGCCAGGTTCAGCTGCTGCGACCGGGTGCCGGGGCCGGCGCCGACACTGCTCTTGATCTCGCGCGAGGCCTTCGCCACGGCCTTTTTCAGCACAATATTGACCGTGCCCGCGATCGACTGGGTGCTGAATTCCGCAGTCGCGGCGCGGATGATCTCGATGCGCTCAACCATATCCGGCGCCAGGGAATCGAGCGAAAATCCAGCCGGGGGCCGTTCCCCGTTGATCAGGATTTGTGTATAGCCATTGCCCAGCCCACGCATGCGCACCGATGTATCGCTGACCGTCAAACCCGGCAGGCGCTTCATGACGTCGAGCACCGAAGGATCGCCGTATTTTGCGATTTCCGCCTGATTGATCACAATCTTGGCGGCGGTGTCATTGCGGCGGGCGTTGTCCGCCGAACCCTTGATCTCTACCGTCGCCGGCGGCGCTCCTGTGAGTGCTGGCGCTTGTTGCGCCCCTGCATACGATGTGGCGCCCAGCGCCATCAAGGTGAGTAGTGTGGTCCGTCTGCAATGCAATGTAAAAATCATAGAGGTAGGTGAAGGTTTATGTGTCGTTATCGATAACATTCCTGGCGGTCGCCATGCTACCGCGATCCGGCATGTTTGCGTACTTATAAATTGCGAATGCGTCTAAAAAATGGACAATATCGAGTGAAACCAGCTTCAGGCGGCAGCGTGCAGGGGCTCAGCCGGCACTACGGCGCCAGGTTCGCGGCGCACGCGCGGCGCCAGTATGGCCAGCGCACAGAAGGCAGGGGGGCCAAGCAGCAGGCAACTGGCGATCCACGCCAGGCGCCGGGAACTGCGCGGACCCAGCCACCACAGCGCTGCCAGCGCGGACAGCAGCGACACGGCCAGCGCGGCCATCCACACAGGCGCGGGACGGGCCGCAACGTAGGCGCTGTCGTAGCGCTTTTGTCCCTCGTCGAGCACCATGCCCTTGTCGATCAGCAGGTCCGGCAGTGCGACGATGGCGTGCAGGACGGGCGAGAGCCACCAGTCCTTGTGCTCGAACAGCAGGGGAAAGTCGTGCGCCATGGCGCGCTGCCCGACCTGCGTGGCGTGGCCGGCCGGGTCGACGAAGACGGTCCCCTGCCGCGCATCGCCCGCGCCGCGATCCATGCGCGCACTGTAGGTGAAAGTGGCGAGCGTCCCGTCCGATAGTTCGGCCACATCCACACGCGCCAGGGTGGATGCCTTATTGGTGAGACGGATGCTGAACGCTTCGGGCCACATGCCGGTCGCGCTGTCGCTGTACGCCACCAGCCGGTGGTTGGTAACGAGATAGACGTGGCGGCCAATTTTCGTCGGCACGTGCAGCACTTGTTCAGCGCCGGCGAGCGCAATGCGCTGGGTTAACTGTCGCGTATCGTCGCCGATCTGGTAGGCCTGCTGTGGCGTGACGAGGTAACCGCGCCTGTTCGCAATTGCCGCTACCGGCGGCGCCGAAAACGCCGCGCTGCTGTCGTCGCCGGCCGCGCCGTACCATCCACGCGCCGTGCCGCGGCGGCGGTCCATGCCCTGGTAGCGCATGCCGTCGTGGCTGAAGCTCCAGGTCGCGGCGTCGGTATACCAGCGGGCATCGCCTTCATTGCTCAGCATATGGCGCACTGCATACTGCCGCAGGTCCGGCAGCATGCCCGGCAGCATGCTGCCCGGTTTGAGCAAGGGGATCTGCCGCCGCCACCCGGCGGCGCGCGGATCGTCCGATCCAGCCAGCCCCGCCAGCATATTGTCCGAAGCAGGGGCGCGTCTTGCTTCAATATGGCCCCCGGCCGGCGGCGCCGCCATGCTGGCCGGATGTGTGCCGGAAAGGAGTTGCCCGTACTGGAACAGCGTGGCGCCCGCCCAAAGCAGCACGAAGTAGCAGCTGATCTGCAGCGGGATGGCGGTGGCGAGCATGCCGGCGCTGGTGGCCGGAGGCGCCATGCGGTCGGGCTTGAATGCGCCGTAGACGATGAACGCCAGCAGCGCAACGCAGGCGCATGCCAACGGAATCAGCACGAAGCCCGAGGCCATGTGCAGCAGAACCAGCATGGGCAGCACCAGTATCACGATCGCGCTCTTGCTACGGTTGAGGACAACGTAGCTCCCCGCCAGCCACGCGATCAGCGTGAAGAGCGTCAGTTGGATCGCAGCCAGGTAATGGCGGGTGTCCACCGTGCGCGCCGTGAGCGCATCCTGAATGCCGACCGAGCCCAGCAAAGGCAGGCCGACGCTAAGCGAGATCAGCAGTGCCGACGCCAGCATCACGCCCGCGAATACACGCCAGCGCGGCAGGGGACGGTGCAGCAGCCAGATCCAGCGCGCAGGCTGACGATAGCTGCCGAACTGGTAGAGGGCGAAGGCTATCCCGCTGAGCATGTACGCAGCCAGGACGAGGAGGTGGATCTCGCGCCGCTCGTGCAGGAGATCGATGAACTGGTTGACCAGCAGGAGCAGCATCGCATTGGCGCAGGCAAAGATGACGGCCGGCGTGCGAAAGCGGCGGCACTCGGAGATGAACAGGTCGAGCATGATGATCCTTAAGCGGCGCGGGGCGCGGTGGAGATGTGGCCCCGGGCAAGGTAGCCGTTGATGGCGCGGTCCAGGCTTACCGGCATGGAGTGGACGCTGCGCGCGCCCAGGAGCTGCAGGCGCGAGCCAAAGCCCTCGTCCTGGTCGAACACCATCAGGTGCGTCAGTTCGTCGATGCGCCGCACTTCCAGGACGCCAGGCAGCAAGCGTGTGTCCGGCGTCTTGAACGGGAACTCGGCAATCCACAACTGCGCGCGGGCGCAAAACTCGGCGGGCTCGGACTGGTGGCGCAACTGTCCGCGTTCGAGAATGACGAGCTGGTCGGCCACGCGCTCTATTTCTTCCATCTGGTGCGAGCAGTAGATGACGGTCGCATCGCTGTCGTAACTGGTTTGCATCAGTGCTTCGAGGAAGGCGCGCTTGGCCACCACGTCCAGCCCCAGCGTCGGCTCGTCGAGGATCAGCAACTCCGGGCCTTGCGCCAGCGCGAGCGCCAGGTTGACGCCCGCGCGCTCACCGCGCGAGAGCTGCGCGATCTTCTGGTCCGGGTGGACGTTGAAGTTGTGAACAGCGTCCTGGTAGCGGTTCTCGTCCCAGCGCACATACTGCCGCCTCTGCATGGCGGCCAGTTCGCCGACGCGCATCCAGCCGGGCAGCGTATGTTCCTCGTTGACGAAGCCGACCCGGCCGCGCACATCCGGCGTCAGCTTGCCGCTTGCGCAGCCGAGCAAATGGGCGCTGCCCGCGCCGGGCGTTTCGAAGCCGAGCAGCACACGGAACAGCGAGGACTTGCCCGCGCCGTTCGCGCCGATGATGGCGTGGATGCCGCCGCGCGGGATAGCCAGGGTAAGGTGGTCGAGCGCCAGCTTGCGCTTGTATTGGAGGCACAAGCCTTCAGTTTGGATGGCTGGGCTGTCCATGGTCAGGCGAGCTTTCTTGGTTGGCATTGCTCGAGTTCATCGGCGACCCGGTTGAGCACGGTGGCGCTCGGGTAGTCGAGGCTGATCACGTCGCTGACGAAGCGCTGCACGGCGTCGTCGAGCCGGCGAGCGCGTTCCTGGTCCGACAGGCGTTGCCGCGGCACTGCCACGAAGAGGCCGAGGCCTGCGCGGGCATCGAGCCATCCTTCGTGGGTCAGTTCGTTGTAGGCCTTGGCGACCGTGTTGGGATTGATGGACAGTTGCAGGGCCAGCCCGCGGACGCTGGGCAGGGCCGCGCCGACGGGCAGTTCGCCGCTCGCGACCAGGCGGCGCACGCCGTCGACGATCTGGCGGTGGATGGGACGGGGATCGCCGGTGGCGATGTGCAGCATGAGTGGGGCGCGGCTTGTCATAAGAGTTTTTCTCTGTACTAGTATGGATAGTACAGTAGCACCGGATCCCGCGCGTCGTCAAGCGACTTCATCATCGTCACCGCAGGAGGCAGCAGCATCGGGCGCTGCACCGCGCACGAACTGCTAGCCTTGGGCGCGACCGTGGTGCCGGTGGGCGCAGCCAGCGCAAACCCGACGTTGTGCGGGCCGAAATCGCCCACGCGGGCGTCCGCGCCACAGCTACTCCTGCAATATCCGGGACGAGTCCGCCGTGCAGGCGCAGGTCGTGCAGGCGCGCGGCCGCATCGATGCCACCGGGGGATGCCGGTGCGCGCCGGGGCAGGCCATGATGGAGATCGTCCCTACGCCGGACGCGGGGACGTGCGCAGGATGAACGTGACAGCCTGCGCGGCAAGTTCTTCAAGGCCGGTGCGGCCCGGCTTGTACCATTGCGCGGTCCAGTTCAGGGCGCCGAACAGGAACAGCCGGTCCAGGCGCGTTGGCATGGACCAGTCGCCGGACTGGTGCAGCGCGGCGATCACCTCGTCCCAGATCGCCTCGTAGCGGTCCTTCAGCTTGACGATGCGCGACCGCGCATCCTTGTCCAGCGAGCGCCACTCGTACAGCAGCACGGGGATGAAATCGTGGTTCGGCGCCAGCATGGTGTGCAGGTGGACTTCCACCAGCCGCTGGAAGGCCATGCGCGGCGCCAGCGTGTGCAGGCCGATCGCTTCCAGGCTGGCCAGCGATTCCGTCATGCCTTGCTCCATCACGGCCGCGAGGATTTCCTGCTTGGTCTTGAAGTGGTAGAACCAGCTGCCCGAATGGATGCCCGTCGCCGCGGCGATGTCGCGCACGGTGGTGTTGTCGTAGCCCTGGGTGCGGAACAAGTAGGCGGACCGCTTGATCAACTCGCCGCGCAGGCTGTCGTTTTCGCTCTTGACGGGACGGCCGCGCCGCCTCGGGCCAGCCTTGGATACGGCGCTGGCGGCGGCTGCGGTGCCGGCTGTTGTGGGTTTGCTGGTCATGCGTGGTGCGTATTGGATGATCCAAGCCTACCTTATACCATACGCACCAGCCCGAGTATCGGTTACAGCAACTTGGCGTCCAGCGTGATCGTGGCGTTCAGCAGCTTGGATACCGGGCAGCCGGCTTTGGCCTTGGCGGCCAGTTCGTCGAAGGTGGCCTGGTCGGCGCCCGGGATCCTGGCTTGCAGCGTCAGATGCACGGCCGTGATGGCGTAGCCGTCGGCCACCTTGTCGAGCGTGACTTCGGCTTTGGTTTCCATCTTCTCGGCGGTGAGCCCGGCTTCGCCGAGGATGAGCGAGAGCGCCATGGTGAAGCAGCCTGCGTGCGCGGCGCCGATCAGCTCTTCGGGATTGGTGCCCGGCTTGCCTTCGAAGCGGCTTGCGAAACCGTAGGGATAGTCTTTCAGGGCGCCGCTGTTGGAACTGATGGCGCCTTTGCCGTCCTTGATGCCGCCTGACCAGACGGCCGATCCGTGAGTCTTCATGACGATTCCTTTCGTTGCGTTGTGCAGGGAGTGCCTATCCTAAGCCGATTGCGCAATTCGCGCCGCTCACTTAAGGAGGAGTCGCCGCCAGTTTTTCCAGGTAGGGCCAGGGGTAGATGCCACGGTCATGCCGGTCGCTGAAGATGAGCTGCACGCCGTAGGCGCCGACCGGTTCGATGGCCAGCAGGCGTATGCCGCCGTCGACGTACGGCTGGCCGCCGGCGCGGCGCAGGGCGGTACAGTCGGCGCAGCGGCATGCGGCGCGCAGGGCGGCGTGCGTCAGCGTGCGGCCGGCGCCGTCCTGCAGCACGATGTCGACCGTAGCTTGCGCCGCGTTGTTGCGGATGGCCTGGATACTCATCGCGCGGCCGCTTGCTGGATCTGGGAAATGGCCAGGCGGGCGGCCTTGCGCACTTCCGGGTCCGGATCGTGTTCGATGGCTGCCAGCGCGGGCAGGGCCGCCTGGTCGCCGATGTCGCCCAGCGCCAGCGCCGCCTCCTTGCGCAGGTTGCCGATGGTGTGGCTGAGCGTGGCGGACAGCGCGGGCACGGCGCCGGCGTGGCGCAAGCGGCCCAGGCTGCGGGCGGCGCGCAGGCGGACTTGCCAGTAGGCGTCGTCCAGGGCGGCTGCCAGCGGCGCGGCGGCGGCGGGCAGGCGCAGTTTGCCCAGCGTGCCGGCGGCTTCCTCGCGCACTTGCCATGATGGATCGGCGAGGCCGCCAAGCAAGGCGGCCAGCACTGCCACGGGGGCTTCGGCAGTCCGCGCTGCGTCTGGCAGGGCTGCGTCCCACTGTCCAGCGGCGGCCGGTGCCGCCGGTGGCAGGCCGATAGCGTGCGCGGTCGGGAGCGGCCCGGCCAGTGCGGTCTGCGCCGGCGCGTGGCGGTTTTGGGCCGCGGCAGGGGGGAAGGCCGGCGCCGGGGCAGCGGCCTGCGCTGGGCCGGTTGGCGCGGCATCCTGGCCGCCCGCGTAGCCCAGCGCGCCGATGGCCGCGCGGCGCACGTCGGGGGACGCGTCGTCGGTGGCGGCGGCGGTCAGTGCGGCGATGGCGCCGGAATGCTTCAGGTAGCCGAGCACGGAAACGGCTTCGCGGCGCACCGTGGCGTCGCTGTCGGCGAGCGCTGCCAGCGCCGGCGCCAGGCTGGCGGGCACGCGCAGTTCGCGCAGGGCGCGCAGCACGGCGGCACGCACCGACGGCAGCCGGTGCGCCGTGTGCGGCAGCAGAGCGGCGGCCGAGGAAGCCTGCTTCAGCTCGGACAGGGTCTGCGCGGCGGCCGCGCGCACCTCGGCGTCGTCGTCGGCCAGCGCGGCGGCCAGCGCGGCCACACCGTCCGGGCATTCCCACGTTTCCAGCGCGCGCGCCGCTTCGATGCGCACTTCGGCGGCGGGATCGCGCAGCGCGGCGATGAACAGGGGCGTGTGCTCGTCATCGGCAATGTCGGCCAGGTCGAGCAGGGCGATGCGGCGCACGCCGCTGTCTTCGGCCTGCAGTCGCTGCAGCAGGGCGGGGTCGTCGTTCAAAAGGGTCGTCATGCGTTTTTCTTCAACAGGCTGTGGCGGGGGGAGGCGGCGGCCCGGCCCAGCGGGCTGAGGCGTTCCAGCGGCAGCGCGTGCACCGACGGGTGCAGCAGCGCGAGGCAGTGGCGCTTGAGCCGCGTGAATTCGGGCGAGGTGACCAGATCGGCATCGCGCGGGCGTTCGAAGTCGAGCCGGAGTTCGTCGATGATGCGGCCGGGGCGCGGGCTCATGACCAGGATGCGGTCGGCCAGGAACAGCGCTTCGTCGATGTCGTGCGTGATGAAGACGATGCTGGTCTTGATCCGTGCCCAGACGTCGAGCAACAGCTGCTGCATCATCAGGCGCGTTTGCGCGTCGAGCGCGCCGAAGGGTTCGTCCATCAGCATCACGCGCGGGTGGTTGATCAGCACACGGGCGATCTCGACGCGCTGGCGCATGCCGCCGGACAGCTGCGACGGGTAGTGCTGCTCGAAGCCGGCCAGGCCGACCAGTTCGATCAGCTCCTGCGCGCGCGCATGGCGTTCGGCGCGCGGCACGCCTTGCATCTTCAGGCCGAAAGCGACGTTCTGCAGCACCTTCTTCCAGGGGAACAGCGTGTGCTGCTGGAAGACCAGGCCGCGCTCGGGGTGCGGGCCTTGCACCGGCTGGCCGTCGACGGTGATGCTGCCGTGGCTGGGCTGCAGATGGCCTGCCAGCGCGCCCAGCAAGGTCGACTTGCCGCAGCCAGATGGTCCCAGCAGGCAGACGAATTCGCCCGGCGCCACGTCCAGCGTGATGTCCTGCACGGTCTCGAAGGAGCGGGCGCCCTGGCCGAGGTGGATGTGCAGGTTCGCTATGCGGATATGGCCCTGGCTTGCGGATGGTGTGCTCATGCGTTCTCCTTTTGCTGGCGCTGCCAGGGCATGCAGGCGGTGCCGATGCGTTTGATCAGGGCGCTGCTGCCCATGCCGAACAGGCCGATGACGAGCATGCCGACCACGATTTCGGCATAGTTCTGGATCGTGTACGAGGCCCAGGTGTAGTAGCCGATGCCGAACTGCCCCGAGATCATTTCGGCGGTGACGAGACAGAACCAGGCGGTGCCCATGCCGATCGACAGGCCGGTGACGATGCTCGGCGCGGCGCCGGGCAGTATCACTTCGGCGAATACGGACAGCCTGCCGCTGCCGAGGCTGCGCGCCGAGGCCACCAGCCGGGCGTCCACGTGTTCGACGCCATGGACGGTGTTGAGCAGGATGGGGAACAGCGCGCCGGTGAAAGTGATGAACACCATCGACATTTCGGACGACGGGAACATCAGGATGGCGAGCGGTATCCAGGCGACGGCGGGGATGGGGCGCAGCATTTCCAGCGGCGGCAGCAGCGCGTCCTCGGCCCAGCGCGAGCGGCCGATCAGCAGGCCGAGCACGATGCCGGCCAGCGCCGCCGCCGCGAAGCCGCTGAACACGCGCGCCAGGCTGGCGCCCAGATGCGTCAGCAGCTTGGGCGACTGCAGCAGCTCCCAGCCTGCGCGCAGCACGTCGGCCGGCGGCGGCACGTTCTGGAAGGTCACCAGGCCGAGGTCGAGGTGGTGCGTCGAGGCCGACTGCCAAGCCAGCACGCAGGCCAGCAGCGATGCGAGCCGCAGCGCGATGCGGGCCGGCGCTGGCGCGTGCAGCGCCAGAGACAGCAGCAGGGAGCGGGCAGGGCTGGCGGCCGGTGAGACTAGCTGCCGCTGTGCACCCGTTGCGCTTGTGCGGGGCTGGCGCGGAAGGGGGGCGGCCGGCGCTGGCGGGACCACGCAGACGTGGTCCAGGCCCGGCGCGCCGCCAGGTACGTCGCGGGTCTGCGCCGAGGCCTCCGAAGCGGCGCCGGAGACCCCGTGCCGAGGCGCCGAAACGGGGGGCGCCGTAGGATCCCGGCCGGGCAGGCTGGCGGGGTTGGAGGGGGAGGTGGCTGCGGTGCTCATGGCTTTCCCGGTCAGATGGCGCTCTTGGCGGCGCTATAGTCGAGCACTTTGCCGCCGGTCTGCCTGGCCCACGCTTCGGCCGCATCCTTCAGCAGGAAGCTGCTGATTTCCTTTTTGGCGCTGACGTACCATGCATCCTCGGCCAGCAGCTTCAGGCCGCTGTTGCGGTCGTGGGCGTACACCACACGTATTTTCTTGCCTGCCTTTTCCAGCTTGGCCAGTTCGCTGAAGGCCGCTTCGGTGGAGGCGTAACTGCGCACCAGCGCTTCGCCTTCGACCCACAGCTGCGCCACGCGCTTGAAGTCGGTGATGGCTTTTCCGCTGGCGGCGTCCCTGGCGTTGAGCGGCTGGCGGCCGTAGTTCTTCAGGCGCGCGTCGTAGTCGATGCCGGCCTGCTTGAAGGCGGCGCGCACATACTGGTCGTTGATGAAGCTGCCCAGCTCCAGGCTGGTGTCGGTGCGCTTCATCAGGCGCAGCGTGTCGATCGACGTCTGCACGGCCTGGCGGTACTCCGGCTTCCACGTGAAGTCGCGCGTCTGCAGGCCGAGCGGGCCGTGGAACAGGTAGTTCACCTCCGCCTCGATGCCGGTCACCTTGGCGATCAGCTCGCTGTACTTCTCCGGCTCGGCCGAGATCAGGCGCTCCGCTTCGATGGCGGCGCGCAGGTAGGCGACCACGATCTCCGGATACTTTTTGGCGAAGTCGGTGTCGACCAGGCTGCCGTGCAGGGTAGGCGCGTTCGCTTGCGAGCCGTCGAAGATCTTGCGTGCGAAGCCGCGATGCGGGAACAGTTCGGCGAACGGCACGAAATCGGCGTGCGCGTCGATCTTGTTGCTTTGCAGCGCAGAACCCGCCACTTCCGGCGCCTGCGTCACGATGGTGACGTCGCGCTCGGGATCCCAGCCTTGCGCCTTGACGGCGCGCAGCAGCATGCCGTGCGCGGTGGAGGCGAACGGCACGGAAATGGTCTTGCCTTTCAATTCCGCCAGCGACTGCACGGTGGATGCTTTCGGCACCACGATGCCGTTGCCGCTGCCCAGCGTGCTGCCCGACAGCACGGTGATGAACTGGCTTTGCTTGCCGGCCTTCTGGAACGCTGCGCCGTTGAAGGAACCGGGGAAGTCGGCCATCGAGCCCAGGTCCAGTTTTCCGGCCACCATTTCATTGGTCAGCGGCGCGCCGGAGGTGAAGTTCTTCCACTGGATGTCGTACTGGGCGTCCTTGTACTTGCCGTCGCGCGGCAGGAATTTTTCCAGCAGCTTCAGTTCGCGTATCAGCAAGCCGCCGGTGGCGCAGTTGATGGTGGTGTCTTGCGTGCCGATGGCGACGCGTATGGTTTCAGCGCTGGCGCCGCCCGCCACGGCGAGGGCAAGCAGCAGGGCGGTCAGTTTTTGATGCATGGCGTTCTCCTAACGTAGCAGATAAGGGATGTCGACGGTGACTGCGCCGGTCGGGCAGTCTTTTTCACAAGGCATGCAGTACCAGCACTCGTCGAACTTCATATAGGCTTTGCCTTTGACGATGTCGATTGCGAGCACGTCCAGCGGGCAGACGTCGACGCACACGGTGCAGCCTTTGTGGGCGATGCACAGTTCGTCGTCGACGCGCACCGGGACGCTGGATGGGGTGTAGGCGGTTGGCATGGTTCTCCTCAGGCGGCCAGTGGTTCTTGTGTATCCCGCACGCGCAGGTGCCGGTAGGCGGACTTTTCCTGTTCGTCCAGCGGCACGATGTAGGGCGCGATGGGGCGTTTGAAGCAGGTCATTGCGCCGTCCACCTTCTGCACCTGCACGTGCACGTACCAGTCGGCGTCGTTGCGCTCCGGGTGGTCGACGCGGTTGTGGTACAGGCCCCAGCGGCTCTCGGTGCGGTACAGCGAGGCGCGCGCGGCCAGCTCGGCGCAGTCGCGGATGAAGTGCACCTCCATGGCGCGCATCAGCTCATGCGGATTGGCGGCCGTGAGCCGCTCCAGGTCCGCGCGTATGGCTTCGAAGCGCTGCAGGCCCAGTTCCATCTTGCGTGTCACCTTGGGCGGCTGCAGGTAGTCGTTGACCATGCGGCGCAGCTTGTACTCCACCTGCGACGGCGGCAGGCCTTCCTTGCGGTTCAGCGGCGCCCACACGCGCTCGCGCTCCGCCGCCACCTGGGCCTCGTCGACCTCGGCCAGGTCGTGCACGGAGCAGTAGCGCGCCGCGCTTTCGCCTGCCAGTTTGCCGTAGACGAAGGCGCCCAGCATGTAGTTGTGCGGCACGCAAGCGAGGTCGCCGGCCGCATACAGGCCGGCCACCGTGGTCTCGGCGTGTTCGTTGACCCACACGCCGGACGCGGAGTGGCCGCTGCACAAGCCGATTTCGGAGATGTGCATTTCCACCATCTGCCGGCGGTAATCGGTGCCGCGACCTTCGTGGAAGCGCCCGCGGCTCGGGCGCTCGTTGGTGTGCAGGATTTCCTCGATGGTGCTGATGGTTTCCTCGGCCAGGTGGTCCAGCTTGAGGAAGACCGGGCCGTTGCCGCCCTGCAGCTCGTTGTAGAACTCCTGCATCATCTGACCGCTCCAGTAGTCGCATTCGATGAAGCGTTCGCCCTTGGCGTTGGTGGTGTAGCCGCCGAACGGGCCGGTGACGTAGGCGCACGCGGGGCCGTTGTAGTCCTTGATCAGGGGGTTGATCTGGAAGCACTCGATGCCGCTCAGTTCCGCGCCGGCGTGGTAGGCCATGCTGTAGCCGTCGCCGGCATTGGTCGGGTTCTCGTAGGTGCCGAACAGGTAGCCGGAGGCTGGCAGGCCGAGGCGGCCCGCCGCGCCGGTGGACAGCACCACGGTCTTGGCGCGGATCACGTGGAAGTCGCCGCTGCGGCAGTCGAAGGCCATGGCGCCGGCGATGCTGCCGTCGGCCGCCGTCAGCAGCCGCGTGGCCACCAGGCGGTTGGTGATCTCGACGCGGGTGCGCTTCAGGCGGCGGTACAGCACCTTCTTGATGTCGTGCCCTTCCGGCATCGGCAGCACGTAGGTGCCCATGTGGTGCACCTTGCGCATCGCGTAGTCGCCGTTTTCATCCTTTTCGAACTTCACGCCCCAGCGGTCCAGCTCTTCGATCATCGGGTAGCTGCCCTGCGCATAGGCCATGACGGTGGCCTGGTTGACGATGCCGTCGTTGGCGGTGGTGATCTCCTTCACGTACTGCTCGGGTGTGGCGAAGCCGGGCACGACGGCGTTGTTCAAGCCGTCCATGCCCATCGAGATGGCGCCGCTGCGTTTCACGTTGGCTTTCTCCAGCAGCAGCACGCGCAGCGCGGGATTGGCTTCCTTGGCCTTGACTGCGGCCATCGGGCCGGCGGTGCCGCCGCCGATCACCAGCACGTCGACTGTTTGAATATGGGTTTCCATGGGTTCTCCTGATGGTTTAGTTGCGGCGGGCGATCTGCATCCGGTACTGGAAGGCGTCGCCGCGAAAGTAGAGGTACTCGAAGTCGAGGGGGGCGCCTGCGGCGGTGTGCGTCAGGCGTTCCATGCGCAGCACGGCGCTGCCTTCGGCCGCGCGCAGCGCGAGGGCCAGCGCGGGATCGGCCAGCGCGGCTTCGATCTGCAGGTCGGCCCGTCCCAGGGCGATGCCGTAGTCGTTTTCCAGGATCAGGAAGATGTCGCGCCCGGCCAGGTCCTCCCTGTGCAGCCGCTCGCCGATCGCTTGCGGCAGATAGCTCACTTCCAGTGACAGCGGCTCGCGGTTCAGGTGCCGGATGCGCTTGATCTCGGACACCGCCTGGTCCCTGGCCAGGCCGAGCTTGCGCGCGACCTCGGGCGGGGCGGGCAGCGTCTGGTGGCTGGTGACCTGGTTGTAGATTTCATGGCCCATGCGCGACATGGCTTCGGCGAAGCCTTCGAGCTGGGTCAGTTCCTGGAAGGCCTTGGGTTTGGAGACGAAAGTGCCCTTGCCGGGCACTTTGAAGATCATGCCGTCCTTGTGCAGGTCGCCCAGCGCCTGGCGCACGGTGATGCGGCTGACGTTGAACAGGCTGCCCAATTCGCTTTCGGCGGGCAGCTGCGCGTGGGCAGGGTAGCTGCCGTCAAGGATGCGCTCGCGCAGGCGTTCGCGCACCTGGGTGTGGAGCGGAACGGGCGATAGTTCGGTGGGGTGGAACGCTTTGCTCGGCATGGTGGCTGACCTGTCATGACAGGTTATGAGTACCTGATGCACCGAGTCTAGCCACGCGCGCAGCGTGGTGGAACGAATAAGATTGTGCTAGTTTATACGGCCGCCGCGAGTAAGCTTATGCGGCGGCCGAGCTAGAGGGGCGGGGAGCTTACTTGCCGTAGCGGGCGGGCGCCACGCCGGGGACGTCGAGGTCGACCGCGAACAGCGAACCGGCCAGCGGCTCGGCGGCGCGTTGCGCGTCGCTCATGCCTTCCCAGGCGCTGGTGATGTACAGCGTTTTCAGCTCAGGGCCGCCGAACACGCAGGACGCGGGCTGCGACACGGGCATGGCGATGGTGGCCAGCAGTTCGCCGTCGGGGCTGTAGCGGCACACGCGGCCGCCGCCCCACTGCGCGATCCACACGCAGCCTTCGCTGTCGACCGTCATGCCGTCCGGCGAGCCTTCGCCGTCGCCGAACTGGCGCCACAGGCGCGCCGGCCCCAGGCTGCCGTCGGCCGCCACGTCGTAGGCGTAGGTGCGCCCGTGCAGGCTGTCGCTGTGGTACATGGTGCGCCCGTCCAGGCTGAAGGCCGGGCCGTTGCAGATGTGGTAGCCGTCCAGCGCCGCGCTCAGGACGCCGTCGGCGTCGAGGCGGAACAGCTGGCCGTCCGGGCGGTGCACGTCGGCCGAGTTCATCGTGCCCAGCCACAAACGGCCCTCGGGATCGGCCTTGGCGTCGTTCAGGCGCACGCCGGGCTTGTCCTGTACCGGGCGGGCCAGGTAGTCGAAGCGCAGTTCCGGCTCCAGCCACAGGCGCACCACGCCGTCGCGCAGGCCGGCCAGGAAGCCGTCGCCGTCGGCGCGCGGCACGATCCAGCAGATGAAGGTAGGCAGGGTCCAGCTGTGCCGGCTGCCGTCGGCGTCCAGCGCGTGCAGCGCCTTGCCTTTCAGGTTGACGAAATACAGGCGCTGCTGCTCGGGCAGCCAGAGCGGCCCTTCGCCCAGTTCGGCGCCCAGCTGCCACAGCAGGCGGGGGGCAAGTTCGGTGGTGTGTGCGGTCACGATGGTGGCGGTCCAAGAATCGAAGATGAGTGGGAGGCGTTACCTTACCCGAAAAAAGCCGCCCTGTGTAGCGCTACCATTCAACCCGCCCGGCGCCGCTCTTCGGCGTGCTCGGCGTGGCGGAAGGCGGCGCGCACGGTTTCCTTGAGCTCGGCGTCGTCCCAGGGCTTGCTGATGCATTTGTAGATGGACCCACGGTTGACGGCGTCGGCCACGGCGTTGAAATCGGCGTAGCCGGACAGCAGGATGCGCACGGTGTCCGGGTACAGGTCGCGCACGCGGGCCAGGAAGTCGGTGCCGCTCATGCCGGGCATGCGCTGGTCGGAGATGATGACCTGCACAGGGTGCAGGGCCAGCAGTTCGAGCGCCTGGTAGGCATCCTGCGCCACCAGCGCGCGGTAGCCTTCGCGGCGGAACAGGCGCACCAGCGAATACAGGATGCCGGGCTCGTCGTCCAGCAGCAGCAGGGTGCGCGTCGGCGCAGCTTCCAGGCTGCCTTGCTGCAGCATGGGTTGCTCGCGCAGCATGGCCGCCATGGCGTCGGCCGCCAGCGGGCGGCTGAACAGATAGCCCTGGATCTTGTCGCAGCCTATGCTGCGCAGATAGTTCAGCTGGCCTTCGGTTTCGACGCCTTCGGCCACCACCGTCAGCGACAGGCCGTGCGCCAGCGCGACCGTGGCCTGGGCGATGGCCGCGCTGCGCGGCTCGGTGGTGATGTTGCGCACGAAAGCCTGGTCGATCTTGAGCTTGTCGAGCGTGTAGCGCGACAAATAGCCCAGCGAGGAATAGCCGGTGCCGAAATCGTCCAGCGCCACGGCTACGCCCATGTCGGCCAGTTCGGCCAGTTGCGCATGGTTCGCTTCGCTGTCGTGCATCATCACGGTCTCGGTCAGCTCGATCTCCAGGCACTGCGCCGACAGGCCGCTGTCCTGCAGCGCGCCGCGCACGATGGCCGGCAGGTTGCCGGCCGCCAGTTGGCGCGCCGAGACGTTGACCGCCACCGGCATCGGGATCAGGCCGGCCTGCTGCCAGGCGCGGTTCTGGCGGCAGGCCTCGCGCAGCACCCAGCTGCCGATTTCCAGGATCAGGCCGGTGTCCTCGGCCAGCGGGATGAAGTCGGCCGGCGGAATCGCGCCCAGTTCGGGGCTGTTCCAGCGCAGCAGCGCCTCCATGCCGGCGATGCGCCCGTCCGACAGCCGCACCTGGGGCTGGTAGACCAGCTGCAGCTCGCCGCGCTCGACGGCGTGGCGCAAATGCGTTTCAAGCGACATGAAGCGCAGCGCGTGGGCGTTCATTTCGCCGGTGTAGAAGCGGAAACCGTTGCGGCCGGCGTCCTTGACATGGCCCAGGGCCACGTCGGCCCCGATCAGCAGCGCGCTCGGCGTGTTGCCGTCGCGCGGGTAGATGCTGATGCCGACGCTGGCCGTCACGTACACGTTCTGCCCGGTCGGCGTGGCGGGCAGGGCAAAGGGTTGGGCTATGCTGTCCATCAGCTGGCGGGTGGCGACGATGACGTCGTCCACGTCGCGGCACTTGGTCAGCATCAGCGCGAACTCGTCGCCGCCCAGGTGGGCCAGCGTGTCGCCCGGCGTGAGGATTTTGCACAGGCGCTGCGCCAGCGTTTGCAGCAGCGCGTCGCCGGCGTCGTGGCCCAGGCTGTCGTTGATGCGCTGCAAACGGTCGACATTGAACAGCAGCATGGCCACCAGGTGGTGGCTGTGCTCGGCGGCCGCCATGGCCAGCTGCAGGCGGTCGTTCAGCAGGTTGCGGTTGGGCAACAGGGTCAGCGGGTCGTGGTTGGCCAGGAAGTCGAGCTGGTGGTGGGCCTCCTTGAGCGCCGTCATGTCGCTCGACACCGACACATAGGCCGTGGTCTCGCCGTTCTGGTCGCGCACCGCGTTGATGCTGGCGCGTTCCGGATAGATCTGGCCGTTCTTGCGGCGGTTCCAGATTTCGCCGCGCCACTCGCCGCTGCTGTCCAGGCTTTCCCACATGGCGCGGTAGAAGGCGGCGTCGTGCCGGCCCGAGCGCAGCAGGCGCGGATTCTGGCCCAGCACCTCGGCCTCGGTGTAGCCGGTGATCTGTTCGAACGCGGGGTTGACGGCGATCAGCTTGTTCTCGGCGTCGGTCATCATGATGCTCTCGCGCGTGTTGTCGAACACCCGGGCCGACAGGCGCAGCCGGCTTTCCAGCGCGCGGCGCTGGGTGGTGTCGCGCAGAATGGCGGTGTAGATGTGCTTGCCGTCCAGCGGCACGATGGACAAGGCCTGTTCGGCGATGAACTCCTCGCCGTTCTTGCGGCGCCCGTACACCTCCAGCACGCGGCCGCTGTAATACGGCTCATTGGTGCGGCGGAAGTGCAGATAGCGCATGCGCGCGGTGTCGCGGAAGCGCTCGGGCAGCAGGCGCAGCACGCTTTCGCCGCGCATCTCCTCCTCGGTGTAGCCGAACATGGCGGCGGCGGCGCGGTTGAAGTGCAGGATGTGCAACTCGTCGTCCAGGGTGACGATGGCGTCCGGCGCCGATTCGCTCATGGCGCGGTAGCGCGTTTCGCTGGCGCGCAGGGCGACGTCGGCCTCGCGCCGGGCCGAGGCCTCCAGCTGCAACTGGGCCGCGTGGCGCTGCACCACCTGGTACAGATTCATGTTCTCGTAGGCCACCGCGAGCTGGGCGGCCAGGGTGGCGGCGGTTTGCGCGTCTTCCTGGCTGAAGTCGGCGCTGTTGCGCCGGCCGGCAAAATACAGCCAGCCGTACAGGTGCACCCGGTCGCGGATGGCCAGGCCCAGCAGGTTGCGCACCGGCGGGTGGCCCGGCGGCAGGCCTTGCAGCATGCCTTCGGGCGCGGCCCGCCGCACGATGTGGGTGGTGTCGAGCAGCGAGCCGGGCAGGGCCGAGCGGTCCAGCAGCCAGGGCCGCAGCACGGCCGGGTCGATGCCGTGCGCGCACAGGTGGGCCACGCCGCTTTCCTGGCTGTCGAGCAGGCACAGCGCCATGCACTCGGCGTGCAGGATGTCGACCGCCGCGCGGGTGAAGATGGCGGCCATGGCGGCGCCGTCGCGCTCGCTGTTCAGGCGCAGCCCCAGCGCCACCAGCGGCGACTCCATGGCCGCCGCCAGCGCCGGCGTGGGCGGGGTCATGGCGGCGAAGCTGGAGGCCAGCTCGGCGTTGCTGGCGTGCGCGGCGGCGGCCGCCTTGCCGGAGACGGGCGAGGCCGGCGGCTGCCCGTCCGGGCCCAGGCCCAGTTCCTGGTTCACCGCATCGAGGATGGTTTGCGGGTCGGACGGCTTGGGCAGCACGGTGCGCACGCCGCAGGTGGCGGCCATGGCATGCATTTCGTGCACCGAATAGGTGGCGCTGAAGAAGATCACCGGGGTGTCGGCCAGTTGCGGGTCGGCGCGCAGCTGCTGGGTGAAGGCGTAGCCGTCCATGGTCGGCATCAGGATGTCGGTGATGACCAGGTCCGGCCGCTCGCGGCGCGCCAGCGCCAGCGCATGGGCGCCGTCGGACGCTTCCAGCAGCTGGTGCGGCGTGAAGCCGAGCAAGGTCAGCAGGAAGGCGCGGTTGGTGGGACGGTCGTCGACGATCAGGATGGTGTGGGAAGGCGCGGCCGGCCCGGCGGCCGTGCCGTCGTCCATGCCGGTGTCCGTGTCGGCGTCCGTGTCGTTGTCCGATGGGTCCGCGGCGCTGGTTTCTGTTGCTGAGAGTGGCATGCTGTCTCCGCCATGAGGGCCTCTTATTTTCGGATTGATGCTACTCCGCGCGCTATTTCAGGGGCGCACGCCTGTTCCGCAGGGAATTAAGGCGGAGTTTTAGAAGAGTTGCGCCAAATCCTTTAAAATAGAGGGTTAAGGAAACCCGAACCCAAGGATTTGAAATGTCTATCTCCAGCACCGAAGAAATCGTCGCCGAATTGCGCGCTGGCCGCATGGTGATCCTGGTCGATGAAGAAGACCGGGAAAACGAAGGCGATCTGGTGCTCGCGGCCGACTTCGTGACGCCGGAAGCCATCAATTTCATGATCAAGCACGCGCGCGGCCTGGTCTGCCTGACCCTGACCGAGGAGCGCTGCAAGCAGCTCGACCTGTCGATGATGACGGCCCGCAACGGCACCTCCTTCGGCACCAACTTCACGGTGTCGATCGAAGCTGCCGAGGGCGTGACCACCGGCATCTCGGCGGCCGACCGCGCCAAGACCATCCAGGTGGCCGTGGCCAAGAACGCCGTGCCGCTCGACATTGTGCAGCCGGGCCACATCTTCCCGCTGAAAGCCCAGAAGGGCGGCGTGCTGATGCGCGCCGGCCATACCGAGGCGGGCTGCGACCTGACCGCGATGGCGGGCCTGACCCCGGCCTCCGTGATCTGCGAGATCATGAAGGACGACGGCACCATGGCGCGCCTGCCGGACCTGCTGGAGTTCTCGAAGGAGCATGGCCTGAAGATCGGCACCATCGCGGACCTGATCCACTACCGCAGCCAGAACGAGTGCATCGTCGAGCGCGTGGCCGAGCGTCCGCTGAAGACCGCCTACGGCGACTTCCGCATGATCGCCTTCCGCGACACGCCGACCGGCTCGGCCCACCTGGCGCTGGTGCACGGCGACATGGCGCCCGGCATGGAATCGCTGGTGCGCGTGCACCAGCCGGTGTCCATCCTGGACCTGCTTGAATCGGAGGCGACCACCCACTCGTGGAACATCTCGTCGTCGATGCAGGCGGTGAAGGCGTCGGAGCAGGGCGTGATCGTGCTGCTGAACTGCGAGGAAACGGCCGACCAGCTGTTCAGCCAGTTCAGCGCGCTGGCCAAGGACGTCAAGCCGCAAGGCCGCGCCGCCAGCATGGGCTTGCGCGACTACGGCATCGGCGCCCAGATCCTGCGCGCCGTCGGCGTGCGCAAGATGCAGCTGCTGGCCAGTCCGCGCAAAATGCCGTCCATGGCGGGTTTCGACCTCGAAGTCACGGGCTACGTCGCCAAACCGGCCGCGTAATCCCCCGTTCAACCAACATTTATATATACAGAAAAGAGGCATGCCATGACCGTAGGAAGCTACGAAACCAATCTGTCCGGCGACGGCTTGCGCGTCGGTATCGTTCAAGCGCGCTTCAACGAAGACGTCTGCCACGGCCTGCTGTCGGCCTGCCTGGCCGAACTGAAGCATCTCGGCGTGGCCGACGAGGACGTGCTGCACGTGACCGTTCCGGGCGCGCTGGAGATCCCCTTTGTGCTGCAAAAGCTGGCCGAGTCGCAGCAGTTCGACGCGCTGATCGCGCTGGGCGCCATCATCCGCGGTGAAACCTACCACTTCGAACTGGTGTCGAACGAGTCGGGCGCCGGCATCACGCGCATCGGCCTGGACTTCGGCATCCCGATCGCCAACGCCGTGCTGACCACCGAAAACGACGAGCAGGCTGAAGTGCGCATGGCCGTCAAGGGCGCCGATGCAGCCCGCGTGGCCGTGGAAATGGCCAACCTGTCGATCGCGCTGGAAGAACTCCAGCAAGACGGCGGCGACGACGAATAATAGTAGCAATAAGAACAGGCAGGAAATCATGACCGACAAATCACTACACGCCAACCCGAGCAAGAACCGCACGCCGCGTCACCGCGCGCGCGAGTTCGCGCTGCAGGGCTTGTACCAATGGCTGCTGAACAACGAAGACGCCACCACCATCGTCAACAACATCCGCGCCGCGCACGGTTTCGACAAGGCGGACGGCGAGCACTTCACGCATTTGCTGTACGGCGCCATCAAGGACTGCCAGGCGCTGCGCGAGAGCTTTGCGCCGCTGGTGGACCGCGGCGTGTCCGAGCTGTCGCCGATCGAGCACGGCGTGCTGCTGCTGGGCGCGTTCGAGCTGAAGAACAACCTGGAAATCCCTTACCGCGTCGTCATCAACGAAGCGGTGGAGCTGACCAAGTCCTTCGGCGGCATCGATGGCCACAAGTACGTGAATGGCGTGCTGGACAAGCTGGCCGGCCGCCTGCGTCCGGAAGAAGTCGAGAACGACAAGAAGCGCTGACGGTTTGCGCTGCTGCCGGCGCCGGCAGCAGCGGCAAATGCCGGACGGGGGACGTAAAACGCAGGACGTAAAAAAAGCCGCTCACGCGGCTTTTTTGCTATCGGCGGCCGATTAAAGGCCGGCCAGCTGCGAATCGGGCAGCTTGGCGGCCACGGTGGTGGCGGCCACAGCCGCTTCAACCTGCTTGGTGGTGGCTGGGGCGGCCGCCATCACCGGGTTGGTGGTGGGTACCTTCTTGCCCGCCGAAACCTGCTTCAGGCGGCGGTATTCGGCCAGCACGCGCGAGCCGTAGCCGTCGTCGGTCTCGAAGGCGGCGGCGCCCACGTAAGTCTTCAGGCCGGCTTCCACGGAGCCGCCACGGGTCACGTAATCCTTCAGGATCAGCGAGCCGACGCGGATATTGGCGACCGGGTTCAGCGCGGCTTGCACGCCGCCCATTTCCTGGAATTTCTCATGGTGTATCTTGGACATCACCTGCATCAGGCCCTGCGCGCCCATCGGGCTCTCCGCGAAGGGGTTCAGGCCCGATTCGATGGCCATCACGGCCAGGATCAGCAGCGGGTCCAGCTTGATCTCGCTGGCGGTCAGGTAGGCGGTCGACACCAGCATGTCGGCGGCGTCGCCAGCCACGCGGTAGCGCTTGGACAGCCAGGAGGTGACCCATTGCTGCTGCTTCCGGGTGCCCATCATGGCCTTTTCCTCGGGCGTCATGGCCTTGTCGGCGGCCGCTGTGCCGTTGGCGGGGCCTTCCATCAGTTCGTGCAGCGGCGGGGCCGTGACGGCCAGCGCGGCGGCCGGTTCTTGCAGCAGGCTCTTGCTCAGGGCCTGGGCCAGGTCGGGACGGGCATACAGGACGGCAATCATGACCAGGGCGCTGACGCCGAAAACGGTCAAAGTGTGTTGTGCGGTGGTCAGCACGCTGCGCACGGAAACGCGCGAGCTTGCCAGGCCAGTGGCGGCATGCGCCAGCTGACGGGTAGCGCCGGCTACCGAGATGAAACGATTAGTCATTCAGAACTCCCCTGAAATGTCCGTAACGAGCGCATCCCCGCCGCGCAAAAACGCAGCCAGATTGATGTGCCAATGCCGTGCATCAGAAATATCATTCGTCCGAAGCCGCCGTGAGCGCGCGCCGGACGCCATCATTGCTTGCCTGAGCTGTTACTGCCTGGAGCGTATGCTGGAGGCCTTCTTGTAAACAGTCGCAATACAACTTTTTTCGGGGGTAAGGCAGACGCCTTTTGAAAACACTCCTTAAAATGTCATGTGGAGCCCCGACTCCGTGAATGAATGAGTGACGGCGGTTAGCAGATGTTAGCAGTGCTAAAGTTGGCTAACTGACCATATCCTCTTCAAGTAGGCAAATTGTAGAAGCCGTTTTATATCACGTCAATACTAACACGGCCGTTCTTTATAACTTATGAATCTAGCTTTTTTGCTTGCAAACTAGCAAAAACCAATAAAATCAACCACTTGACCGAAAAACCTCGTCCAGCGGGTCTGAAGAGAAAAAAAAGTAAAAAAGTATGAAATATTCCGATTTGCGTGATTTCATTGCCCAGTTGCAAAAAATGGGCGAACTAAAGACTGTTTTGGCGCCCGTTTCGCCGCATTTGGAGATGACCGAGGTTTGCGACCGCGTGTTGCGGGCCGGCGGACCGGCTTTACTGTTCCAGAATCCGACCGGGCACAGCATGCCGGTGCTGGGCAATCTGTTCGGCACCCAGCGCCGCGTGGCGCTCGGCATGGGCGCCAGGGACACCAGCGAACTGCGCAAGATCGGCCATGTGCTGGCGCGGCTGAAGGAACCGGAGCCGCCCAAGGGCTTCAAGGATCTGATGGACATGGGCTCGCTGGTGAAAGCCGTGTGGGACATGTCGCCGAAAGAGTTGCGCGGCGCGCCGTGCCAGGAAATCGTCTGGGAGGGCAAGGATGTCGACCTGTCGCGCCTGCCGATCCAGCACTGCTGGCCGGGCGACGTGGCGCCGCTGATCACCTGGGGCCTGGTGATCACCAAGGGCCCGAACAAGAAGCGCCAGAACCTGGGCATCTACCGCCAGCAGGTGCTGGGGCCGAACAAGGTCATCATGCGCTGGCTGGCGCACCGGGGCGGGGCGCTGGACTTCCGCGAGCACGCCATCCAGACCAAGGGCCAGCCGTATCCGATCGCCGTGGCGCTGGGCGCCGACCCGGCCACGATACTGGGCGCGGTGACCCCGGTGCCGGATACCTTGTCCGAATACCAGTTCGCCGGGCTGCTGCGCGGCAGCCGCACCGAGCTGGTGAAAGCCATCGGCAGCGAACTGCGCGTGCCGGCGTCGGCCGAGATCGTGCTCGAGGGGCACATCTATCCGGACGAGAACCACCCGAGCGGCTACGAGCACGCGCTGGAGGGGCCGTATGGCGACCATACCGGCTATTACAATGAACAGGACTCTTTCCCGGTGTTTACCATCGACCGCATCACGATGCGGCGCGACCCGATCTACCACTCCACCTATACCGGCAAGCCGCCGGACGAGCCGGCCATGCTGGGCCTGGCGCTGAACGAGGTGTTCGTGCCGCTGCTGCAAAAGCAGTTCAGCGAGATCGTCGACTTCCACCTGCCGGCCGAAGGCTGCAGCTACCGCATGGCGGTGGTGCAGATCCGCAAGCAGTACGCCGGCCATGCCAAGCGCGTGATGTTCGGGGTCTGGAGTTTTTTGCGCCAGTTCATGTATACCAAGTTCATCGTGGTGGTGGACGAGGACGTCAACATCCGCGACTGGAACGAGGTGATCTGGGCCATCACGACCCGCGTCGACCCGACCCGCGACACCACCCTGGTCGACAACACGCCGATCGACTACCTGGACTTCGCCTCGCCGGTGAGCGGCCTGGGCAGCAAGATGGGCATAGACGCCACAAACAAGTGGCCGGGCGAAACCACGCGCGAGTGGGGCGCCACCATCGCCATGGCGCCGGAGGTGAAAGCCCGCGTCGACCAGATCTGGCAGGAACTGGGCCTGTAATCGGGCCTGTAATCGTGCGGGTGAAATCAGCCAGGCTGAGCCGCATTCGGGGACTCGGCGTCGCCGCCAGTCCCGAGTGCGGCACAGCTTGCTTATTGGCGCGCGGCCGCATTAGGCAGAATTGCGTGGAGCGGTTATAATTGCAGCCGGCGGGCCCCTGCGCATTGCGGCATGGCCAACCTGGTCAGGTCGGGAACGAAGCAGCCACAGCTATTCACCGCAAGTGCCGCAGATCAGGCTCGCCTCTTTAAAGAAAGCTGCTTACGCAGCTTTTTTTTTCGTCCGCCGGTTTATTCGCCGTCCACTTCGGCTTCGAAGGGCTGCTCCGTCAGCGTCACCATCGGGTCCTCGGCCAGCAGGGCCTTGTCCACCTTGAGCTTGATCCGGTGCTTGCCGTCGCTGGCGTAGCGCTTGTCGCCGCCCTTGGCCTGGATGAGCAGCTGGGCCGGCTTGCGGAACTTGAAAATCACCACTTTCATCGTCGGCGCGAACAGGCTCAGCGCGCCCGCCACCTTGTCGATGGCCGCGTTCGACTGCGCCACGCTGCCCATCACGCTGGCGTAGTGCCATTGCGGCGTCTCCGGCAGCGCCGCCATGATCTCGAAACCGATGCCGGCCTTCTCGCCCTTGGGCTGGTTGGTCCAGATCTTGGCGTCCTCGGCGATCCACTTGGCGTTCGGCACCAGCAGCGCGCGGCCTTGCTCGTCCAGCGGCAACGGCCATTTGCCTTCCGAATGCACCACGGTCAGCTTCAGGCTGCCGGCCGGGATGGCCTCGTTCTGCGGCACGAAGCGCGTGTAGAGTTTGACCTTGTCGCGCTCGGCCAGTGGCAGGCTGTAGAACTTGTCCAGCTTGGCCGATTCGATGATCTTTTTATAGGGCGCCCATTCGCGGTCTTCGGCGTGGGTCAGCAGCGGCAAAGTTAGCAGCAGGGAGAGGGCGAATTTTCTCATTTGGCAACAGTTAAAAGAAAAGCAAAAGTGTAAGCGAAGTCATGTCGCATGTCTAATGTTGACCGCAGCATCGCCTATCTACGGTAAAATCGCTGCCATGTCCTATCAAGTCCTCGCCCGCAAATACCGTCCCCGGAACTTTGAAACGCTCGTCGGCCAAGAGCACGTCGTGCGCGCCCTGACGCACGCGCTGCACAGTGGCCGCCTGCACCACGCCTATTTATTCACCGGCACCCGGGGCGTCGGCAAGACCACGCTGTCGCGCATCCTGGCCAAATCGCTCAACTGCGTCGGCCCGGACGGCAACGGCGGCATCACTGCGACCCCGTGCGGCGTATGCGAAGCCTGCACCGCCATCGACGGCGGCCGCTTCGTCGACTATATAGAGATGGACGCGGCGTCGAACCGGGGCGTCGATGAAATGGCGCAGTTGCTGGAGCAGGCGGTGTACGCGCCGTCGAATGCGCGCTTCAAGGTCTATATGATCGACGAGGTGCACATGCTGACCAACCACGCCTTCAACTCGATGCTGAAGACGCTGGAGGAACCGCCGGAGCACGTCAAGTTCATCCTGGCAACCACCGATCCGCAAAAGATACCCGTGACCGTGTTGTCGCGCTGCCTGCAGTTCAACCTGAAACAGATGCCGCCGGGCCACATCATCAGCCACCTGGACAATATCCTGGGGCAGGAAGGCATCACCTTCGAGCAGCCGGCGCTGCGCCTGCTGGCACAGGGCGCGCACGGTTCGATGCGCGACGCCTTGTCGCTGACCGACCAGGCCATCGCTTACGCCGCCGGCGAAGTGACCCTGGACGCGGTGCAGGGCATGCTGGGCGCGCTGGACCAGTCTTACCTGATCCGCCTGCTCGATGCGCTGGCCAACCAGGACGGCGCGGACCTGTTGGCCGTGGCCGACGAGATGGCCACGCGCAGCCTGTCGTACAACGGCGCCTTGCAGGATCTGGGCACGCTGCTGCACCGGATCGCGCTGGCGCAGACGGTGCCGTCGGCGGTGCCGTCGGACCTGCCTGAATATGCGGACATCGTGCGCCTCGCGGCCGCGTTCGACGCGGAAGAAGTGCAACTGTATTACCAGATCGCCGTCCACGGCCGCAACGAGCTGGGCCTGGCGCCGGATGAGTACGCGGGATTCTCGATGACCCTGCTGCGCATGCTGGCCTTTCGCCCCGGCGTCGGTGGCGCCGAAGGTGTACCGGCAGCCGCGCCTGCGGTAGCGCGCGGTCCGGGCGCTGCCCGCGCCGCTGCTGCGGCGGCCGGCTTGGCCATCGGCGGCGGCGCTGCTGCTGCCGGCATGGGGGCGCAGCAGGGCGGGGCGCCGGCGCGCGCCGCCTCCGTTTCCGCCGCCAGCCATATGTCCGTCGCGCCGCCAGCCGTGGTGGCGGGGGCCGCCGCCATGGCCCGTGCCGATGCGGCCGCTGCCGCGCCGCGTTCCGACATCTCCGCGATGGCGCCGCGTCCCGATGCCGCCGCTTTGGCACAGCGCGCCGCCCCACCTGCATACGGCGGCGGTGCGCCTGCTGCACCCGGCGCGCCCGGCAACGCGGGCGCGCCAGCGCCTGTAGCGCCCGGCAAGGCCTTTGCCGCCGCGCCAGCGCCAGCAGCGCCCGACAAGGCCTTTGCCGCCTCGTCAGCGCCAGCCGCATCGGCATCGGCCCAGCCGCAAACCTCCGGTGCGCCGCTCAGTCCGGCGCGTGCCGCGATCCAGGCAGCGTTAGAGGCCGCCCGCGCGGCGTCCGGCCAGAAACCGGTCAGCAGCCGCCCGGCAATGGCGCCGCCTGCACAGGCAGCTCCAGTGCCATCCGCCGACTCCGCGTCTGCGCCAGCTGCTGGTGTGCAGCCAGCGCCGCCTGCGCCGCCGGCTATGGCCGAGCCTGCCGCTGCGCGTCCGTTGGCGCCGTGGGAAGATGCACCTGCCGCACCTGCCGCACCTGCCACGGCTGCCACGGCTGCGCCGGCCGCGCCGATTCGGCCAGCACCCGCGCAGAACCCGTCCGCGCCATGGGATGATGGCCGCCCCCAGATGGGAGCGGCCGCCATGGGAGGGACCGTGATGGAAGCGCCTATGCGAAGCGCACCTCAGCAGGCCGTCCCGCAGCATCAGCCCGTGCCGCGTCCCGCGGCGCCAAGCGATGATGACGACTTGCCGCCCTGGGTGACCGAATTCTCCGACGACAGCGCCATGCCCGCCTCCGGCTCGGCCGACGCGCCGCATGGCCAGCAGTATGGTCAGCAGCAAGCCCGGCAAGCGCCGCAAGGCCAGGCACAGCAAGGCCAAGCGCAGCAAGGTCAAAGCCAGGCAGAGCAAGGCCAGCAGCCGACCTTCGCGCCGCGCCCGGCGCCTGCGCCGGCCAAGCCGCCCCACGCCTATGTCGTCACGCCCGTGCCCGAGCTGGACTGGGACGGCAACTGGCCCGCCTTGTCGGCCCGCTTGCCGCTGCGCGGCGTGGCTCAGCAACTGGCCACCCAGGCCGAACTGATCGCCTGCATCGCCGACGGCACTGCGAGCGCGCAATTCCACCTGCGCGTGCCGATTGAAACCTGGCGCACGCCGCCCAATGTAGAGAAACTGACACAGGCGCTGACCGAACGTTTCGGCCGCCCGGTGCGCGTGGAAACGGAACTCGGTCCGACCTGGTATACCGCCAACGCCGAGGCGCAGGCGCACCGCGAGGCGTGCCAGCGCGCCGCCGAGGAAACCGTGGCCGGCGACCCGTTTATCCAAAGCATGATCCGCGAATTCGGCGCCTTTGTCGTGCCGGGCTCCATCGTGCCGCCGCCTGGCGCCCCCGCACATTAATTCACCGCATTTACTTATACTTCTACGGAGAACATCACCATGATGAAAAACCAACTGGCTGGCCTGATGAAGCAGGCGCAAGCAATGCAGGACAACATGAAAAAAGCGCAGGACGCGCTGGGTTCGATCGAAGTCGAAGGCCAGTCGGGCGCCGGCCTGGTCAAGATCGTGATGACCTGCAAGAACGACGTCAAGCGCGTGTCGATCGACCCGTCGCTGCTGGCCGACGACAAGGACATGCTGGAAGACCTGGTGGCCGCTGCCTTCAACGACGCCGTGCGCAAGGCCGAAGCGACGTCCGCCGAGAAAATGGCGGGCCTGACCTCGGGCATGAACCTGCCGGCCGGCTTCAAGATGCCTTTCTGATATGTTCATCATCGCGCTCACGTATTTGAAGCCGGCCGAGGAGATCGACAAGCTCCTGGCCGCGCACCGCGAGTACCTGCGCGAGCAGTATGACAATGGCATGTTCCTGATGTCCGGCCGCATGGTGCCGCGCACCGGCGGCATCATCATCGCCACGGCGGACAGCCGGGCCGACATTGAGGCGGTGATCGAACTCGACCCCTTCAACGAGGCCGGCGCCGCCAGCTACGCCATCACCGAGTTCGTGCCGACCATGACGGCCGACATCCTCAGCGCCTTCAAGCAAGGCTGATCCATGGCGACATCGCTGGAATTCCTGACGGAGGCCTTGCGCCGCCTGCCCGGCGTGGGACCGAAATCGGCGCAGCGCATGGCCTACCATCTGCTGCAGCACGACCGCGAAGGCGCGTCCATGCTGTCGCGCGCGCTGTTCCAGGCGGTCGAGGCGGTGCATCACTGCGCGCTGTGCAATACCTTCACCGAGGACGAGATCTGCGGCACTTGCCGCGACGAGCAGCGCGACAGGCGCATGCTGTGCGTGGTCGAAACCCCGGCCGACCAGATGATGATAGAGCAGACCCTGACCTACAAGGGCTTGTACTTCGTGCTGATGGGCAGGCTGTCGCCGCTGGACGGTATCGGCCCCAAGGACATCCATCTGGAAAAACTGGTCGAGCGTGCCAACGACGGCGTGGTCGGCGAGGTGGTGCTGGCCACCAATTTCACCAACGAGGGCGAAGCCACCGCGCACTACATCAGCGAAATGCTGAAGGCGCGCGGACTGACGGTGAGCCGGCTGGCGCGCGGCGTGCCGGTCGGCGGCGAGCTTGAATACGTGGACGCGGGCACCATCGCGCGCGCCATGCTGGATAGACGAGCGACATAGTGGAAAACAAATCGACATCCAAGCCGACAACTGGCCCCCTCCATGGCATCAAAGTCCTCGAACTCGGCACGCTGATCGCCGGGCCGTTCTGCGCCCGCATGCTGGGCGAATTCGGCGCCGAGGTGATCAAGGTGGAAACGCCCGGCGACGGCGATCCGATCCGCAAATGGCGGGTGCTGAAGGACGGCACTTCGCTGTGGTGGTCGGTCCAGTCGCGCAACAAGAAAAGCATCACGCTGAACCTGAAGGACGCGCGCGGCCGCGCCATCGCGCGCCAGCTGGCGCTGGAGGCCGACATCATCGTCGAGAACTACCGGCCCGGCGTGCTGGAGAAGTGGGAGCTGGGCTACGAGCAGCTGAAGGCTGTCAAGCCGTCCGTCATCATGGTGCGCCTGTCCGGCTTCGGACAGACCGGGCCGATGAAGGATTTGCCCGGCTTCGGCGCCATCGGCGAATCGATGGGTGGTTTGCGCTATGTGTCCGGCCACGCAGACCGGCCGCCGGTGCGCGTCGGCGTGTCGATCGGCGACTCGGTGGCCGCGCTGCACGGCGTGATCGGCGCCATGATGGCGCTGCGCCACCGCGACGCCACCGGCGGCCGCGAAGCGGGCCAGGGCCAGATGGTGGACGTGGCGTTGTACGAGTCGGTGTTCAATCTGATGGAATCGCTGGTGCCGGAATTCGACCATGCGGGCGTGGTGCGCGAACGCACCGGCGGCGCCTTGCCCGGCATCGTGCCGTCCAATACCTATACGACCAGGGACGGCGAGAACATCGTCATCGCCGGCAATGGCGACGCGATCTTCAAGCGGCTGATGCTGGCCATGGGCCGCATCGACATGGCGGGCGACGCGCAGCTGGAGCGCAACGACGGCCGCGTGCAGCGCACGGCGGAAATCGACGGCGCGATCCAGGCCTGGTGCGACACCTTGACCATAGACGAGGCGCTGGCCGTACTGAAGGCGGCCGATGTGCCGGCCGGGAAAATCTACTCGGTGCGCGACATGATGAGCGATCCGCAGTTCCTTGCGCGCGGCATGTTCGAGCAGCACTATTTCGCCGACGGCACCCCGGTCAAGCTGCCGGCCGTGTCGCCCAAACTGTCGGAAACGCCGGGCCACACCAACTGGCTGGGGCCGGCGCTGGGCGAGCACAACGATGAAGTGCTCGCTTCACTCGGCTACAGCGCGGCGGACATCGCCGCGCTGCGCGGCGACGGCGTGCTGTAGCCTGTCATTCGGCATCGGCGATGCGGTCCATAGTTCGCCGACGAGCAAGCAAAGTATGGATTCCCGCGTGCGCGGGAATGACAGAGCGTCGGATTCCCGCGTGCGCGGGAATGGCAGGCCGCCGGATTACGCCTGCGCGGGACTGATTGCCGCCGGCTGCTTACATCCCGTAGCGATAGGGAACGACCGCGTAATCCTCGACGTTCGGCCCGGGGCGGCCGTTGCCATGGTCCCATGCCGTGATCGCGCTGGGGGCGGCCTCCGAGCGGGTGTGCGGGCTCATCAGCTGGAAACCGCTCAGTGAGCGGCCCGGCGCGATCTGGCCGGGCGCCGGCCGGTCCTGCTGCAGTGCCGACCACAGCACATAGCTGTTCGAATCCGTTTCCATGGTCCAACCCATCGGGATGCCCGTCACCGTGATGGGCGCGGCCAGGCGCAGCGTGAAACGCACGATGTGCAGCGCGCTGCCCGCCGCTTCTTCGTTGACCAGCTCGTAGTTCCAGAAGTCGGTGCAGACCGCGCTGGCCACCCGCGCGCGCAGCGGCGGCCGGGCGGTTGCGGGGGAGGGCGGCGGTACCTGGACGTAGCGCGTCAGTCCCAAAGGGAAGCTGATATGATCGAGTGTGTAGCTGCCGCGCAGCGTGAGCAGGTATTGCGCGCCGGGCAGCATGCCGGCGGCGGCGAAGGCTGCCGTCAGGCGCGCCACGCCGCTGCGCTCGACCTCGCCCAGCACCACCGGGTAGCCGTGCGGCGGAGCGAGCCGCCGCGCGCAGCCCAGCGTGATGTCGTGGCACATCAAGTGGCTGATGGCCGACCCGCCGGCGTTGATGATTTCAGGGGTGACGATCAGCTTGCCGCCGACGTGCTCGATAACAGGCAGCCCCAGCACTACCTGCGTTGCGCTTGGCCAGATTGCCATGATGTCCTCCCGAATATGCTGCTGAAGCTGCATATTCAGTGCCTGCAAAGTACGAACCCCACAAAAACAAGCACTTGCGCGGCCTCGGCTTGCCGCGCGCCGCGCGCTGTCAAGAAAAGCGACGCTTTAAGGCGTGGCCGGCGTGCTCGGGGCGCGCTGGACGGTGAGCATCTGGGTGATGGCATCGTGCGGCGACGGGCGGCCGAGGAAGTAGCCCTGGGCCATGTCGCAGCCGTATTGTTCCAGCAGGGTCAGCTGCTCGTCGGTCTCCACGCCCTCGGCGACGACGATCATCTTCAGCCCATGCGCCATGGCGATGATGGCGCGCGTGATGGCGGCGTTTTCGGTATCCTGCGGCAGGCCGCTGATGAAGCTCTTGTCGATCTTCAGCGCGCGCACGTCGAAGCGTTTCAGATAACTCATCGACGAGTAGCCGGTGCCGAAGTCGTCGATCGACAACAGCACGCCGATGCCGCGCAGCTGCTCCAGCATCACCATGGTGGCGCGCGCGTCGTCCATCAGCGTGCCTTCGGTCAGCTCCAGCTCCAGCAGGCGCGGTTCCAGGCCGCTGTCTCCCAGCGCGGACAGCACGATCTGCGTCAGGTTCTCGTCCTTGAACTGGCGCGCCGACAGATTCACCGCCATGCGGATGGCGCGGCGGCAAGTCTGTTGCCAGGCCTTCGCCTGCCTGCAGGCGGTACGCAGCACCCATTCGCCGATCGGCACGATCAGGCCGGTCTCCTCGGCCAGCGGGATGAAGTCGTTGGGCGGAATGATGCCGTGCTCGGGATGGCGCCACCGCACCAGCGCCTCGACGCCGACGATCTGCGACGTGGGCACGTCGATCTGAGGCTGGTACAGCAGATACAGCTCGTTGTTCTGCAGCGCCTTGCGCAAGCCGACTTCCAGCTTGACGTGGCTCATGATCTGCATCGTCAGCGACGAGCTGTACAGCTTGGCGTTGTTCTTGCCGCAGTTCTTGGCATGGTACATGGCGGTGTCGGCGTATTTCAGCAGCGATTCGCTGTCCTCGCCGTCCTCCGGGTACAGCGAAATGCCGATGCTGGCGGTGACGAAGATTTCATGGCCGTCCAGCAGGAAGGGGCGGCGCATCGCGTCCTTCACGCGCTGCGCCACCGCCAGCGCGTTGTCCACCCGCTCCAGGTCGGGTATCAAAATCGTGAACTCGTCGCCGCCCAGGCGCGCCAGATGGTTGTGGGTGACCACGTCGCTCGGGCGTATGGTCTCGCGCAGGCGCTCCGACACCACCTGCAGCAGCAGGTCGCCGACGTTGTGGCCCAGCGTGTCGTTGATGCGCTTGAAGGAATCGAGGTCCAGGAACAGCACGGCGAACTTCGTGCCCGCCTGGCGAGAATGCACGAGCTCGCGTTCCAGCAGTTCGAGGAAAGCCTGCCGGTTGGGGATGCCGGTCAGGCTGTCGCAATAGGCCAGGCGGCGGATCTGCTCCTCGGCGCGCTTGCGCTCGCTGATGTCGCGCACCAGGCCGAGCACGTCGCCGGCGCCGGTGCTGACCAGGCGGGCCTCGAAGTGGCGCACCTGGTCCACACCTGCGCCCAGTTGCAACTCGTAGTCGAAGGAGTGGATGTGCTGGGTTTCCAGCACGGCCCGGCTCTGCTCCAGCAGGTGTTCGGCGATGTGCTGCGGCAGCACGTCGCCGACGTGGCGGCCCACGCACTGGTCGGCCTGGAAGGCGGCGCCGGCTTCGTGGCCTTGCTCGTAGTCGAGATAGACGCCGTCGCGGTCCAGGCGGAAAAAGGTGTCCGGAATCGCGGCCAGCACGGCGCGGTTGTGGGCGTCTGCCAGGCGCAGCCGGGCGATGGCGTCGCTGGCGCGCAGCACGTAGAGCACGCGGTGGCCCAGGATGGGCCAGTTGATCGGCTTGGAGACGAAGTCAGTCGCGCCTTCCTCGTAGGCGTGGGTGACCGCCTCCAGGTCGTCGCCGCCGGTGACCATGATGATGGGCGCGGTGGCGCCGAGTGCGCGGATGGCGCGGCACACCGCGAAGCCGTCCATATTGGGCATGTCCACGTCCAGCAGCACCAGGTCCGGCGCGCAGTTCTGGAAGCAGGCGATGGCGGCCGGGCCGTCTTCCGCTTCGATGGCGTCCAGGCCCACCTGGGCCAGCATTTCCAGCATCAGCAATCGCATCACGGGATCGTCGTCGGCCACCAGGACGGTGCCGCGTTTTGGGGAGTGGAGCGCTGCCATGTCATGCTTCCTTCTCTAGGATTGCGACGAGCGCTTGCCGCACTGCGTCGAATTCCCGCTCCATGCCGGAGAGCAGGGGGAGCGCGCCATCGGCCAGGCCGGCGCTTGCCAGTTGTTCCAGTTCCTTGCAGCGCCGGGCCAGGGTGTCGGCGCCGACATTGGCCGCGCTCGACTTCAGGCTGTGCGCGGTGCGCCGCATGGCATCGGCGCCGTTGCCCGGCCCCGTCACGGCTTGCCGCAGCGCCGCCAGATGTTTGGGCGTGTCGTTCAGGAAGGCTTGCAGCACCCGCTTCAGCAGCGTGCCGCCCTTGCCGGGACTGAGCGCGCGGATGCTGGCCAGCGCCTGCGGATTGATGGCGCTGCCGGCCGCAGGGGCGGCCTGCCCGGCCGGGATCGCCGGGCAGGCGGCGCCGGCCGGCGCGCCTGGCGCCGCCTGCAACGGCGGCACCGGCGCGGCGGCGCGCTTGGGTGCTGCAGGCGCTGCAGGCGCGGCCATGTCGTCCACCAGCATCGCCACGCCGTGCTCGGCATGGCTATCGGCATAGTTGTCGGCGCAGGCATCGGATTCACGCAGCGCGCTGGCCAGCGGCAAGGTGATCCAGTGCGCCAGCATCTCGCCCAGGCCCTGCTGCGTGAAGGGCTTGCTCAGGTAATCGTCCATGCCGGCCGCCAGGCAGTTTTCGCGGTCGCCGGGCATGGCGTTGGCGGTGATGGCCACCACCGGCAACCGCTGTGGACTGCCGTGCTGCTGTTCGTGGCGGCGGATTTCGGCGGTGGCCGCCATGCCGTCCATGACCGGCATCTGGCAGTCCATCAGCACCAGGTCGAAATGGCCGCCGCGCACCGCGTCCAGCGCCTCGGCGCCGTTGGCGGCGCGGCAGACGTCCAGCCCCAGGCCTTCCAGCATGGCCGAGGCCACTTCCACGTTGACCGCGTTGTCCTCGGCCAGCAGCACTTTGCGCCCGGCACCGCCGCCCTTGCCGCGCCGGCCGCGCGGCGGCGGCATGCGGGCCGGTTGCGGCGTCGCCGGCCGCAGGCCTTCGCTGGCGCGCACCGGCGTCACGATGCAGTCGTACAGGTCGCAGGCGCGCGGCGGCTTGATCAGCTGAAAGGCCACGCCGGCCTCGCGCCGCTGCACCGGGTCGGCCGCATGGCGCTCGTCGCTCAGCAGCAGCACGCGCACCGCCGCGATGGCCGGATCGGCCTTGATCTCGGCGGCCAGCATCAGGCCGCTGCTGCCGCGCAAGTCCATGTCGAGCACCGCCACGTCGTAGGGTTGGCCGCGCGCGGCGGCCTCGTGCAGCAAGCGCAGCGCGGCCTCGGCGCCGTCCGCGCTGTCGCTGTGCAACTGCCAGCGCGCCAGCTGGCGTTCCAGCAGCAGGCGGCCGTCATGGTATTCGTCGACGATCAAGGCGCGCATCCCCAAGGCGAAGTTCTGGTTGAACGACGCGCCGTCGTCATCGACGCGGCGCTTGTCGAACTGTACGGCGAACCAGAAGATGGAGCCTTGCGTTAAAGCATGGTCGATGCCGATCGTGCCGCCCATGAGCTCAACCAGCTGCTTGGAGATGGCCAGGCCCAGTCCGGTGCCGCCGTGCTTGCGGGTGGTCGAGCCGTCGGCTTGCGAGAAGGAGTCGAAGATGCGGCTGCGCGCCTCGCGCGAGACGCCGATGCCGGTGTCGTGCACCTCGAAGCGCAGGCCGACCGTTTGCGCGTCCTCGCTGGCCACGCGCACCCGCAGCGTGATCTTGCCGGTCTCGGTGAACTTGATGGCATTGCCCAGCAGATTGAACAGCACCTGGCGCAGCCGGTTCGGGTCGCCGCAAATGGCGACCGGGATGTCGTTGGCAATGGCCAGTTCGAGCTGGATGCGCTTGGCCTGCGCCTGCGGCGAAAAGACATTGTCGATATCGTCCAGCAGTTCGCGGAAATTGAAGTGGATGTACTCGACCGTCAGCTTGCCCGCCTCGATCTTGGAAAAGTCCAGGATGTCGTTGATGATCACCAGCAAGTGCTCGCCGGAGCGCTTGACCATGCTGGTGTAGTGGCGCTGCTGCTCGCTGAGCGGCGAGGCCAGCAGCAGTTCGGTCATGCCCAGCACGCCGTTCATGGGCGTGCGGATTTCATGGCTCATGGTGGCCAGGAAGTTGCTCTTCGCCTGGCTGGCGGACTCGGCCGCGTTCTTGGCCTTCTCCAGCTGCTCGGTGCGCACGCCCACCTGGCGCTCGAGCTGGTCGCGGTACTGCGCCAGCTTGGCGTCGCGGTTGGCGATCTGCACCAGCATGTCGTTGAAGCTGTCGATCAGCGCGCCGAGCTCGTCGCTGCGCTCGTGCAGCACCGGCGCGCCGGGCTGGCCGTCGGCGGTCTGGCGCGCCGCCGCGATCAGGCCGGCGATGGGCTCGGCGATATTGTCGCGGAAGCGGCGCGCCAGGAACAGCGCCGTGAAGAAGGACAGCAGCGCCGCCGCCGCGCCGGCCAGCAGATTCTGCAGCACGGCGAGCCACATATGCGGCAGGCCGGCCTCTATCATCACCGCGCCCACCTGGTCCTGCTGGAAGTGCACGCCGCGGTACTGGCGCAGGCCGGGCGCCCACAGCGGTCCGCCCAGCCTGGCCGCGCCCGCCTTGCCCAGTTCGGCCAGCGCGCGCGGCGTCAAGTCCGCCGGCGGCGGCGCATCGTCCTGCTGCGGGCTGCTGCGCGCCAGCAGCTTGCCGTCGCGATCGAACAGCGCCACCTGGCGGATATCGTCGCGGCCCTCGAACTGGGCCCGCGCCAGCACCTGCGCCGCCTGTGCCGGGTCGACATACAGCAGCGCGACCTCGCTGTTGGCCGCCAAGGTGCCGGCCAGCGTGAACAGCAGGCGCTGTTCCTGCTCCACCTGGCTCAGCACATGGGTGGCGGCGAAGGCGGCGAACGCCAGCAGCAGGGCGCTGCCGGTCGACAGCGCGCTGATGATGGTGAGTTTCCGGCTTAAACCGGAGCGTTCGAAGCTGAGCATGTGCCTATCCTGATCATTCCGTTAGGAAAAATATAACTGGAAGGGAATCGGGCACGTTGATATGGATCTAACTTGTGGCGGGTATGCTGCGCTAAGCCAGCATGCGGCGCGGCCAAGAAAAAGCCCCGTGGGGAGCACGGGGCTTGGGGGAGGGAACTTAGCAGCAGCCGCCGCGCTTGCCGGCGCCGCCGTAGCGCGCTTCCTGGCGCTCGCGGAAGAACTCCTCGTAGCTCATCATCGGCAGATCCGGGTGGGTCTTTTCGTGATGGGCCACGTAGGTGTCGTATTCGGGCAGGCCGACCATCAGGCGCATGCTTTGCCCGAGGTAGCGGCCGGCCTGGACCAGTTCCTGGAACATTACTGCCCCGCAGGCAGCGGCATCATCGGGCTTTCCATGGTGGTCGGCTTGGCATTGGCGCGGGCGACCAGCGCGGTGCGCACGCCGAACACGAGCACGCTGAGCACGACGACCATGAAGAAGCCGGCCAGCGACGCGTCCAGGTAGTCGTTGAAGACGATCTGCTGCATCTGCGCCATCGACTTGGCCGGGCCCAGCACCTTGTCCTCGGCGATTGCGGCCGAGTATTTGGCCGCGTGCGCCAGGAAGCCGATCTTCGGATTGGCGTCGAAGATCTTCTGGTAGCCGGCGGTCAAGGTGCACAGCAGCAGCCAGACGGTGGGCACCATGGTGACCCAGGCGTAGCGCGCGCGCTTCATCTTGAACAGCACGCAGGTCGCCAGGATCAGCGCGATACCGGCCAGCATCTGGTTGGCGATGCCGAACAGCGGCCACAGCGTGTTGATGCCGCCCAGCGGATCGACCACGCCCTGGTACAGGAAGTAGCCCCAGGCCGCCACGCACAGGCCGGTGGCCAGCAGGCCGGCGACGGTGTTGCGCGAATCCTTCAGCGAGGGCGCGAAGGCGCCCAGCAAGTCCTGCAGCATGTAGCGGCCGGCGCGGGTGCCGGCGTCGACGGCGGTGAGGATGAACAGCGCCTCGAACAGGATGGCGAAGTGGTACCAGAAGGCCATCATGGCCTTGCCGCCGACCACGTTCGACAGGATCTGGGCCATGCCCACCGCCAGGGTAGGCGCGCCGCCGGCGCGCGAGATGATGGAGTGCTCGCCGACGTCCTTGGCGGTCTGCACCAGCACGTCCGGCGTGATGTGGAAGCCCCAGCCGGAAATCACGGCGGCGGCCGACTCGGGCGTGGTGCCCAGCAGCGCGGCCGGCGCGTTCATGGCGAAATAGACGCCCGGGTCGATGGTGGACGCGGCCACCAGCGCCATGATGGCGACGAACGATTCCATCAGCATGGCGCCGTAGCCGATGAAGCGGGCGTGGGCTTCGTTCTCGATCATCTTCGGCGTGGTGCCGGAGGAGATCAGCGCGTGGAAGCCGGACACGGCGCCGCAGGCGATGGTGATGAACAGGAAGGGGAACAGATTGCCGGCCCAGACCGGGCCGCTGCCGTCGATGAACTTGGTGGTGGCCGGCATCTGCAGGTAGGGGGCGACGATGACGATGCCCAGCGCCAGGCCGCAGATGGTGCCGATCTTGAGGAAGGTGGACAGGTAGTCGCGCGGCGCCAGCAGCAGCCAGACCGGCAGCACGGAGGCGATGAAGCCGTAGCCGATCAGCATCCAGGTCAGCTCGGTGCCGGTGTAGGTGAACATCGGCGCCAGGGCCGGGTTTTCCTGCACGACCTGGCCGCCGACGATGGCCAGCATCAGCAGCACGAAGCCGATGACGGACACCTCGCCGATGCGGCCCACGCGCACATAGCGGGTGTAGACGCCCATCAGCAGCGCGATCGGGATGGTGGCCATGACGGTGAAGCTGCCCCACGGCGAGCCGGTCAGCGCCTTGACGACGATCAGCGCCAGCACGGCCAGGATGATGACCATGATCATGAAGGTGCCCAGCAGTGCGATATTGCCAGGGATGGGGCCCAGCTCGGACTTGATCAGGTCGCCCAGCGACTTGCCGTCGCGGCGCATCGAGATGAACAGCACCAGGAAGTCCTGCACGGCGCCGGCGAACACCACGCCGCCCAGGATCCACAGCATGCCGGGCAGGTAGCCCATCTGCGCGGCCAGCACCGGGCCGACCAGCGGACCGGCGCCGGCGATGGCGGCGAAGTGGTGGCCGAACAGCACGTATTTATTGGTCGGCACGTGGTCCAGGCCGTCGTTGAACTTGTAGGCCGGGGTCATGCGGCCCTGGTCCAGGCTGATGACCTTGCTGGAAATGAACAGGCTGTAGAAGCGGTAGGCGATCAGGTAGACGCAGACCGCCGCGACGACGATCCAGATGGCGCTGATGGCTTCGCCGCGCTTGAGCGCGACGAAGCCCAGGGCGCCGGCGCCGGCCAGCGATACCGCCGCCCAGCCGAGCTTGCGTAAGAGAGCTTGCATGGTTGTCCTCCGAGATTAGTGATGGATGCTGCGACTGTGCACAGCTTATGGTCAGTATTCAGGAAGCGCATATCTGCCACAAGCGCAGCACTACGCAGATAGACTACGTACTACTACCTAACGCAAGGCGGCCCCGGCCACGTACAATTCTGGCAGTCGCCAAGCGAGCAGCAGCAAGCACCACGCTGGCCAACCAACCAAGCCACGCCCGAAAGCTTAGACATGAAGTTGCGCCAAAAAGTCATTTTCCTGGCCATCACGCCGCTCATCCTGGCGCTGTGCGCCATTGCGCTGGCTGTGCGGCACCAGGCCAACACGCTGGCCCAGCAGCAGCGCGACACCATCCAGCAAGCCTACCTGGCCAGCAAGGAAGCCGAGCTGGAGCACTACGTGACCCTGGCATCGCATTCCATCGCGCGGCTGTACAAGTCCGGCCTGAAGGACCAGGCCACGATGGACGAGGCCAAGCGCATCCTCGGTTCGCTCAGCTTCGGCGACGACGGCTACTTCTTCATCTACGACCTGCAGGGCAATGCGCTGATGCACCCGCGCCAGCCCGAGCTGGTGGGGCAGAACCTGTGGGAGCTGAAGGACCAGAACGGCACGCCCACCATCCAGCGCCTGCTCAAGCGGGCCCAGGAGGGCGGCGGTTTCGAGCGCTACTACTGGGTCAAGCCGTCCAGCCACAAGCCCGCGCCCAAGCTGGGCTACGTGGTGCTGATGAAGGACTGGGGCTGGATGCTGGGCACCGGCATCTACCTGGACGACGTCGACCGCGCGCTGGCCAAGGTCGACACCCAGCAGCGCGCCAACATCCAGAGCACCATGCTGTGGATGGCCGCCATCGCCATCGCCGCCGCGCTGGTGGTGGCCGGGGCCGGGGTGGCGCTCAACATCAGCGAACTGCGCGTGGCCGACGCCAAGCTCAAGGCGCTGGCGCAGCGCGTGGTCGAATCGCAGGAAGAGGAGCGGGCGCGGCTGTCGCGCGACCTGCACGACGGCATTTCGCAATGGCTGGTGTCGATCAAGCTGCAGATCGAGGCCGGCATCATCCGGCTGGGCAATCTGCACAATGGGAGCAAGGGGGACGGGCCGGGCGCCGGGGCGGTCCAGTGCGCCGCCGCGCAGGCCGTGTTCGAGCACGCCGCCGAGCAGCTCAACAACGTGCTGGGCGAGGTAAGGCGCATCTCGCACAACCTGCGCCCGGCGCTGCTGGACGACCTGGGACTGGCCGCCGCGCTCAGCCACCTGGCCGAGGAATTCCGCCTGAGCAGCGCCATCCCGGTGCGGTTCACGGCCGAAGGCAGCACCGAAGACTTGCCCGAGGTGGCCAACACGGTGCTGTTCCGCATCGCGCAGGAAGCGCTGACCAATATCGAACGCCACGCCGGCGCCGGCCACATCGACATCAGCCTGAGCGGCGCGCAGCGCGCGGTGACCCTGCGCATCAGCGACGACGGCCACGGTTTCGACGCCGACGGCATCGCCGTGCACCCCAAGCGCGGCATCGGCCTGCGCAATATGATGGAGCGCATGGAAGCCATCGGCGGCCAGTTTTCCATCACTTCCTCGCCGGCCGGTACCATCCTGCTGGCCCATGTATCGAATGAAAGCTGAACCATGATCAAGATCCTGTTGGTGGACGACCACCCCCTGGTGCGCGACGGCCTGCGCGCGCGCCTGGAAGCCGTGCCCCAGTTCGAAGTGGTGGCCGAGGCGGGCGGGGCGCAGGACGCGCTGGAACAGGCGCGCCATTGCGACGTCGACCTGGTGCTGATGGACATCAATATGCGCGGCGGCAACGGCATCGAAGCGACGGCCCAGTTCAAGACCCAGTTCCCCGGCATCGCCGTGCTCATCCTGTCGATGCACGACAAGCTCGAATACGTGTCGCAAGCCATCCAGGCCGGCGCGCGCGGCTACGTGCTCAAGGACGCGCCCGGCAAGGACATCGTGGTCGCGATCGAAACGGTGATGTCCGGCGGCATTTACTACAGCGCCGCCCTGGCGCGCCAGCTGTCCAAGCCGCAGAACGTGGACGCCCAGCTGACCTCGCGCGAGCACCAAGTGCTGCTGCATATCGCCAACGGCCAGTCCAACAAGCAGATCGCGCGCGACCTGGACTTGAGTGTGCGCACGGTGGAAACGCACCGCCTCAACATCAAGCGCAAGCTCGGCATCGAAGGGCAGGCCGAGCTGATCCGCTATGCCGTCCAGTTCGCCAACGACACCCAATAGCGTCCGGAGCGGCCGCCGGGCGCGGACTTTGTGGTTATCCGAGCACGCACTCTAGCGTGCGTAACCTGTCCAATCGGCAATTTCTGCTATATTCCTGCTCCCGGCTAACGGAAATTGATTATTGTCATTATTGCACTGCCTGCAGGCGTTGTCATCCGGCGGCTGGTGAAATTGCCTTGAATCAATATTTGTTCTATTATTGCACGCACGACCCACACCGAGATACTGATGTCTTTGTCTGAAGCAAGCCCATTTCCTCTGGTGGGCCTCAAAGCGGTGTCCAACGCTCAAAACGAGTGGGTGGCCCTGTCGTTTCAAGTTTCCGCGCAGGCCGACGCCGGCGCCGTCCTGGCGGCGCTGCAGAGCGTGTTCGGCTACCCCGACCTCGGCGCCGCGCTGGCGCCGCTCGACTACATCGTCGCGCTGCCCGAGCTGTCGCAGTTCGACGTCAGCCAGCTCGCCTTCCTGCCGTCCGGCCGCACCATCATCCGTATCCCCGCCGTGGCGTGCGCCCAGCCCGAGGTGCAGGCCAAATGCAAGCGGCTGGCCGAAGCCGGCTATCGCCTCATGGTGGAGGGCGAGGCGGGCGTGCACGCGGGCCAGTGCGGCATGCGCAGCCTGGCCTACGATTGCGCCGACACGCTGCCCAGCGAGCTGACCATGCTGACCATGGCCGGCCCGCACCTGGCGCTCAACGTGGACAGCCAGGCCCGCCTTGAAGCGTGCCGCGCGGCAGGCTTCACCCTGTTCAGCGGCGACTTCGCGCGCCACCCGGAGCGCCACAACAGCGTGGCCGACGGCACCTCGCGCAAGCGCCTGCTCGCGCTGCTGGGCCTGCTCGCGCGCGACGCCGATTCGCGCGAGCTCGAAATCCTGCTCAAGCAAGACCCGGCGCTGGCCTACCACCTGCTCAAGGTGGTGAACTCCGCCGCGTTCGCGCCGAAATCGACCATCCACAGTTTCGGCCAGGCCATCAATGTGCTGGGCCGGCGCCAGCTGCAGCGCTGGCTGCAACTGCTGCTGTACGCGCGCCAGCAGGAAGACGGCGGCGGCAACGCGCTGCTGCCGCTGGCGGCGGTGCGCGCGGCGCGCATGGAAGCGCTGGCCAAGGCGCGCGGCGCCGACCGCGACCAGCAAGACATGGCCTTCGTGGCCGGCGTGTTCTCGCTGCTTGACGTGCTGCTCGACATGCCGATGACCGACATCGTCAGCGCGCTCAGCCTGGACCTGGACGTCGTCATGGCGCTGCTGGACCGGACCGGCACCATGGGCGACATGCTCAAGCTCGTCGAGCACGACATGCCCGACAGCAGCGCGCTGCACGACCTGGGCATCGACCACGAAACCCACTGGCGCAGCTTGCTGCTGGCATGCCACTGGGCGATCCAGGTGAGCAGGAACCTGTAGCCATGCTAGCCCATCCGGTCTCGGACTTCCTCGGCAGCAGCGCCGCACTATGCGACGCGGTCTTGCGGCTGCGCGGCGCGGCCCTCGCCGAAGAGCTGGGCCGCATCGCACGCGACGTCGTCGGCAGCCCGCTGGGGCGCTACACGGCGGCCGGTTGCGAGCCGCGCGAGGCCTACGAGGGCGCGCTGGTGCAGGAAGTGCGGTTCGACGGCCAGTACTTCGGCCGTTTCGAAGTGGCCGGCCGCAGCGAGTACACCGACACCCAGCGCCAGCACCTGGCCGGGCTGGCCGCGCTGGCCGCCAGCGTGCTGCAAGTGCACTCCATCGCCCAGCGCAGCACGCACGCCTATGTGCAGGTCGAAGCGCAGCTGCAGCACCAGTCCCAGATCCTCGACCAGATTCACGAATCCGTGCTGACGATGGACATGAACGGCTTCATCACCAGCTGGAACAAGGGCGCCGAGCGCCTGTTCGGCTACACCCCGGTGGAAGCGGTGGGGCGCAACATCCTGTTCCTGTACGACGACGAGGACATGGGCTTCCACGACGCCTTTCTCGAAAACGGCGGACGGCTGATGGAAGTGCGGCGCAGGAAAAAGTCCGGCGAAGCGTTCTGGGCCAGCCTGTCCCTGTCCTCGCTGCACGACAAGGACGGCAAGCCGATCGGCATGATCGCCTACCTGACCGACATCACCGAGCGCAAGACGGCCGAAGAGCGCATCCACCACCTGGCCTACTACGACGCCCTGACCGGCCTGCCCAACCGCACCCTGCTGACCAAGCTGGTCGACCAGGCGCTGACGGTGGCGCAGCGCGGCAAGCTGCAAGGCTGCGTGCTGTTCATCGACCTCAACCGTTTCAAGCTGATCAATGACACGCTGGGCCGGGCGGTCGGCGACAGCCTGCTCCAAGAAGTCGCCGCGCGCTTCCGCGTGGTGCTGCGCGACCAGGACCTGGTGGCGCGGCTGGGCGGCGACGAGTTCGCCGTCGGCCTGTTCGACATCGGCCAGCACTACGAAGCGAGCCGCGTCGCGCACAAATTGCTGGTGGCGCTGAACGAACCGTTCATGATCGAAGGGCACGACTTGCGCGTGGGCGCCAGCATCGGCATCAGCGTCTACCCGCAAGACGGCGCCGACGCCGAGACACTGCTGCGGCTGGCCGACATCGCCATGTACCGCGCCAAGCAAGGCAGCGACGCCGAAGGCGAGCACATCGCTTTTTACAGCCACGACATGAACCAAGGCATGCAGGAGCGGATGCGGATCGAATCCGGCCTGCGCCAAGCGCTGGGCAACGGCCAGCTCGAGCTGCACTACCAGCCCAAGTTCTCCATTGCCGATAGCCGTATCATCGGCGCCGAAGCGCTGGTGCGCTGGCGCCACCCCGAGCGCGGCTTGGTGCCGCCCGCCGAATTCATCCCCCTGGCCGAAGCCACCGGTCTGGTGGTGCAGGTCGGCGAATGGGTGCTCGAAGCGGCCTGCGCGCAGGCGCAAGCGTGGAAAGAGGCCGGCTTGCCGCCGATCCGGCTGGCCGTCAACGTCTCCGCGCGCGAATTCACCTCCGCCTTGCCGGGGCGGGTGAAAGAGACCCTGCAGCGCTACGGGCTCGAGCCGTCGTGGCTGGAGCTGGAAATCACCGAAAGCACGCTGATGCACAATATCGACCGCGTGATCGGCATCATGGACCGGATCACGGCGCTGGGCGTGACTCTGTCGCTGGACGACTTCGGCACCGGCTATTCCAGCTTGTCCTACCTCAAGCGCTTCCCGATCGACACATTGAAAATAGACCGCTCCTTCACCACCGGGATACCTCTGGACGCCAGCGACTGCGCGATCGCCAGCACCATCATCAGCATCGCCCAGCAGCTCAAGCACAAAGTGATAGCCGAAGGGGTGGAGACGGTCGAGCAGCTCGCGTTTTTGAAAGACAGCGGATGCGACGAAGTGCAAGGGTACTTGTTCTCCAAGCCGCTGCCGGCAGGCGAGTTCGAAAAAGCGCTCAGGGAAGACTGGCTGCCCAAGTGACAGTTTTGCCCAGAGAGGGGTGATTTCTGTATAATGCGGGCACTCAGGAAGCGTGGCCGAGTGGTTGAAGGCAGCAGTCTTGAAAACTGCCGACGGGTTAAACTGTTCGTGAGTTCGAATCTCACCGCTTCCGCCAGGAAATAAAGAAACCGCCCTCTGGGCGGTTTTTTATTGCCTGGCGGAAGCGAGCAGGGCGCCTGCGCGCCCTGCGTGTGAGATTCGAAGCTCTCGCGCCTACCAGCGCGTAGCTCTCCGAATCGGCCATCTGCTGCGCGCTTCGCGCGCAGCCCCGCGCGCCGAGGGCGCGCGTTCGTGGCCCCACTTCAGGTTCTGGGCTACCCGAAGTCCCACCCCCAGCGTTCCCTACCGCATCCGAAGTCGGCGGCAGTTTACGGCCGAGCTCGTGTCCGAATGCCAGACCCGACCCCGTCGCGCTATTTTTTTGTGACGGCCCTTTTGTTACCCTGCTCGCGCATCAATTTTTGCCTGCATCATGCGTAGTTGCGGAAGCGGTTTCCGCAACCGTGCAGCGAGCACAATTTCCTCATGTTTGATATACTGTATATAAATACAGTATATTTATTTCTTGCCGGGAACATCGTTTGGGGGGAAGATGATGTTTTTTTAACCCTAGGTGTTGTTATGGCGGCAAATCCTGAAGTGGAAATTCAGCTGGAAGTCAAGGCACTGGTACTCAACGCAGTAGTTCACGACCTTCTGAGGATGGCGGGAGGAGCATTCAGCGTGGAGTGCTCTAAGGCAGAGCTAAATATAACCGCAACCACATCGAAGGTTGTTGGTCGGCTCGTTGGAGAGTACGCAAAGCGTTCCGGGAAGGCACATGGCCAGTTCGAGGCCGATGAGGTCAATTTCCCGGTGCAGCAATTTGTAAGGCAGTTCTACGAGACGAAGACGATCGATTTCATGGGGCTGACCGAGGCAATGATGAAGACGCTCCACACCAGGGCGTCGAAAACCGCTGCTGGTGGCGGCCACGTGGTATTTGCTTACATCTATCATGAAGGCATATATCAGCTGTTGGTAGCGATTGTCACTGAGGAGTGGGGGGCGGCGCTGGGGAACGATAAGGACTTTGCCGACACAGCGATCCTAGATTTGAAGGGCTTTCGTTTTGCCGGACGGATCGACCTAAATGAGTGGCAAAAGGGCGGAGACAAGTACCTTAGTTTTCTAAAAGGGCGAAGCAACGAGGTTTCTGGCTACTTTAAGTTATTCTTGGGGTGCGATAGCAGCATCACCGATTCCGCTGAAACTCGCACGCTGAAAGCGGCGCTTGATATCTTTGCTTCAGAGTCAGGCATGGAGGATAAGCAGCGATCAGATTTTTTCAGCAAGGCTTATGAGATCTGTAGCGTGTTGAATAAAGCCGGTGATCCGATTGATCTTCAGACGTTCGCTAACGAGCTCTGGCCTGGCAATCCACCTGCACTTATGCAGGTAATGGGGCGTGAAGAGCTAAAACTGTCGGATGGATTTGTCCCTGACAAGCGCGCGCTGAAAGCTTTTGTGCAGTTCGCTGGCAAGACAAAAGCTTGGGAAGTTAAATTTGCACGTAAGGCGATGTTGGATGGTGATGTTGTCTTCAATGATGATGAATCGTTGACGCTTTACAATTTGCCTGCAGAACTGAAAGAACGACTCCGTAAGGAAATTAAAGACGAAGAAGAAGATGAATAAGGTTGCCTTTTCCCATTTGCTGACTATTTACCGCGCAAGCCAATTTGCGGCGGATGGGAAAAGCGCATCTGTAAAGGTCGTGGATGAGGCAGTAGTTGATGCCCTAAATGTCGCTTTGCATGAAAGTAATATAGATGATTCTGGAATTACTGCCGATGACGATCCAGATAATATAAATATCGGGGATGTCATTCGTCTGCTAGTGGAACCTCCTAAGATATCGCTGGGGTACCTGGCGCGGAATTTTGAGGACTTTCTGCGGATGCGACGTGTCGCCTTCATCGAGCCGAAGAATTACTTCCTCATTAGAGAAGGCTACTCTAAAGCCGATGAAAATCCGCCAGACGCGGTACTGCGCTATCGTAAAGTATTGGAATTGATCGAATTGCTGAGTAAGTGCGCTGCATACCTCGATAAAGATCGGGGGGATCTCGTTTTTATAAAAGGCGGCAAGTATCCTGTTCCGGTGGATTACACTGCTGGGGAATTGGCAAGTGCCAATGTGGATGCAATCAATAAAATTCTTGATCTGTTTGTGTTACCCGATGATGCCCATAAGGAGGCTAAGTTGGCCATACTTGCAGAAGCAGCAATGGGATTATTGGAGGGAGTCGCGGTAGGCAGGCGCTTCCGTACGCTGCTGCTTGAATTATCTGAGCTGACCGATAAATTTTCTGACGGGTACAAGCTTTTTCTAGCAAATTTTTCGTATGATAAAGTCCGTGATGAACTCCAGGCTTGGAAAGTCGACTATACCGGGAAAATCCATAAGGCTTTCAGTGATATTCAAAATCAACTCCTTTCGATACCAGTGGCCACAGTTGTGGTGGCGACACAGTTGAAACCTGTATTGAAAGATCAGCAAGCTATATTTCTTGCCAATGTTGCAGTAATAGTCGGCGCGTGGATATTCTCGGTATTGTTTCTTCTTTTGTGTCGAAACCAAGGTAAGACGCTGGATGTGTTAAAGGGGGAAATCGACCGTCAAGAAGACAAGATGAGGGCGGATTATGAGATCGTGTTGGAAATGTTTCAGGACGTCTTTACGTCGTTACGCGACCGAGTAACTGATCAGGAACGCGTTATATTTGCGGTACGCATAATCCTTGGCGTGTGCTTTGTCATAGCACATTGGTTTGCGTGGCAGCTATCCAAAGGCTATCTTCTGAGTTGAAGCTTTAACTCATTCCATTACACACAACTCAGCTTTGTAACACGCTCATTTCGCGTAACACCCTGATTGTTTGAGCGGAAACCTGAGCATCGTGAAGTCCTCGTCAAATCGTTTTGACGCCCGGTTCACCGTCGTGTTTCCGTGCGAGGAAGCCGCCGACACGCGCGACCATGCGCAAGACCTCATTGATACCAGGAGGCTGACGCGCCTGGTCCATACTTGTTGGCGCACCGGTCGCGCCTTTTGCTTGCCGCGTCCCTCCATCAGAAAGCTGATTTCACCCAGTACGCCTGCCGCATCATCGCTGCTATGTCTGCCTCGCGGTCGGCGAGGTACACCAGACGGATATCGGGCAGCTGCGCCGCCAACTCGGCGACGCGCTCGTAGCCCTCCACCCACCACTCACTTTCCTTTACGCTCGCTGGGCGCTGGGGGCCGTCGGCGTCCCGCAGTTCGCGCGCCCACATCCAGCCATCGAGCAAGCCCAGCGGTTCACACTCCGGCGACACCGCATAGGTCTGATGCATGTACATGCCGCGCCGCGCTTCGTAGTTCAGCGGCCCGAGGCCTGCAATTTCTTGGCCGTTGAAGTCCAGTTCGGTCGTGTCCTGGATGCACAACACCACTTTTTGCGTGCGCATGCGCTCCACGGTGCGCGCCCAACGCGGTGCCAGGATGCCGTCCCATGTCACTTCCGGATTGGACAGGAATCGGTCGGCAGCGTGCGTCTCTGTCCAGTTGTCGCACGCCTCGGGAATGCTGGCCGTCGGCTTGGCCGCGAAGGTTTCCATCAATTTTCTCGCCCTGTTGTTGAGGCGGGCATCGCCAAGATCCAGGTCTGTAAATTCCTCGTCAGTCCATCTCTGTGCTGCAGGTTTTCCGCTCACGTGCTCCGCCCAAAAGACGAGAGTTAAAGTGGACCCGTCAGTCAAGACACTTTGCCGGTTAATTTAAGCTGTGCCCATTTCCACCTCGTCAGCTGCCCGGCGCTGCCCCGTATTTCTCTTGTCCTGCGGCTTATCGTCATCGTCACCAAACCTGTCGACGATCAATGCACCGCCGCCAACACCGGCGCTGTAGACATGGCTGGGCGTTTGGTAGCCCAGCGCCTGGTGCGGGCGCTGCGCGTTGTAGAACGCGAAGTATTGCGCCAATCCCACCGTCAACTCCGCCATGTTGACGTACCCATTCAGATACACATCCTCGTACTTCACGTTCCGCCACAGCCGCTCGACAAAGATGTTGTCCAGCGCCCGGCCACGTCCATCCATGCTGATGGTGACGCCCTCACGCTTAAGCACATCGGTAAAAGCCGTGCTGGTGAATTGCGAGCCCTGGTCGCTGTTGAACACCTCCGGCCCTCTGTGGTGGCGCAAGGCGTCCTCCAGGCAGTCCACGCAAAACGACGCGTCCATGCTATTGCTGATGCGCCAGGACAGCACCTTGCGGCTGTACCAGTCGATGACCGCCACCAGATAGGCGAAGCCCCGCGCCAGCCGAATATAGGTGATGTCCGTCGACCACACCTGGTTCGGCCGCGTTACCGCCACACCGCGCAGCAGGTACGGATAGACCTTGTGCTTCGGGTGCGGCTTGCTCGTGTTCGGCCCCGGCGCCATACCCGCCAGCCCCATGCTGCGCATCAGGCGCTGCACGCGCTTGCGGTTGACCTCATGGCCCGCTGCGCGCAGGAACACCGTCATGCGTCGGCTGCCGTAAAAAGGCCGGCGGGTGTACTCCTCGTCAATCAGCGCCCGCAGCTTCAGGTCGTCCTCGTCCTCGCACGCCTGCCGGGTTGCCGCATCGATCCGCCGGTACACCGTCGCGCGCGGCACACCGGCCAGCTCGCATTGGCGTGTCAGCGGCAGCTTTGCGTGCTCGGGTTCGATCCAGCCAAAGCGCGCCTGTTGGCTCACGGCCCCAGCTTTTTTTTAAGCCAGTCCACTTCCATTTTCAGCCGCCCGATCTCGCCGTACAGCTTGTCCTCCGGGCTGCTTTCATCGATCGGTTTCGGACCGCGTTTGGTGTCGAACAAGGCCCCGGCGTTCTCCAGGATTTCCTTTTTCCATTGCCCCACCAGCACCGGATGCACGCCGAACTCCTGCGCGATTTCCGTCACCGTCCTTACCCCGCGTACCGCTTCCAGTCCGACCTTGGCCTTGAACTCTGCCGTATGTACCCTGCGTTTTTTGCCTTCTGCCATTTGCTCTCATCCTATCGAGGACAACAGCTTAAACCAACGTCTCAAACTCGGGGTCCACTATAAGTAAACGCGAAATCGATCAAGCTTACAAGGGGCTTCGTAACTTATTGAATATAAACAGCTTTTGGGCGGCGATCAGGGCATCCCGCCGAGATGTATGTAATGGAACGAGTTATACCAATCTCAGTGGCCAACTGATGACGCAGCGTGTGGCCAGATCATGCCGGTGCGCGCAAATGGGGAGGACTGAACGATGACACGTTTCCTGGACCTATCGGCCATGACCCCGGTAGGTTTCCGGTACAGGGGCTAGGCAATTTACAGGGTACCTGCTAAAGTCTGACTAGACTAGTCAGAATTGTCGAGGAGATTTTATGCACACATGGCAAATGCAAGAGGCGAAAGCACGGTTATCCGAGCTAGTGAAGCTCGCTGAAAGTGAAGGCCCACAAGACATTACGTTACATGGGCGATCAGTGGCGGTGGTGCTGTCACGGTCAGCATTCGAGAGTTTGTCAGGTAGTAAGCAATCGCTCGTCGAGTTCATGCGCCAGTCTCCGCTGTACGGGCTCGAAGAAATCGATTTCGAGCGTGATCCAAGTGTCACGCGTGAGGTGGATCTTTGAGCTATCTGCTCGACACCAATGTGTTGTCGGAGTTGCGCCGGAAAGCGCCAAACAATCGCGTTATAGACTGGATGGCCCAGCGCCCGGCTTCAACCTTGTACCTTAGCGTGCTGACGCTTGGTGAGCTACGCAAAGGTGTTGAAGGTGTGACCGATGCAGGCCGGCGTGCGGCCCTGCTGGACTGGCTGGAGACAGAATTGCCCGTATTTTTCACTGGCCGCATTCTCCCTGTTGACACCCAAGTAGCGGACCGCTGGGGGCGCATGGTTGCAGCTGCGGGACGCCCGGTGCCTGCTATAGACAGTTTGATTGGAGCGACCGCCGCACATTACGGGCTGAGCCTGGTGACCCGAAATGTTCGGGACTTTGCCGATCTTGGGCTGGATGTGATTAACCCTTGGACTTGCTGACGCGTTGGCGTTGATTGAAATCCGACCCAACGGTCAATTGACCCTGTCGCGCACCAATTTCGCGACACTACCCCATCCGCTTTCCGGGCAACGCAGCTTGCCGTAGGAAAATCCGTTCCCGTTCGTCATACTCTGTATGGGGGGGCTGAACTGCTTATGGATGAAGATGTTGTTGAATGGGTAACGTCGAATTTTCTGCCGTTCGAGGCAGAGCTGCGGAGCATGCTGCGCCGCGTCTGCGCCAGCCCGGCCGAGGTCGACGACGTGATCCAGGAGACCTATTACAAGGTGCTCCAGATGGCCAGCATGGACCATGTGCGGGAACCGCGCGGTTTCCTCGTGCGGATCAGCAAGAACATCGTCATCGACCGGATGCGCCGCGACGCCATTGTCAGCATCGAGGCGGTGGCCAATCTGGACGCGCTCGAGATCGCCGACAGTGCGCCGTCGCCGGAGCGCGTGGCGCTGGCACGGGCCGAGCTGCGCTGGGTGATCGGCCTGATCGCCAACCTGCCCGACCGCTGCAAGGAAGTGTTCCGGGCGCGCCGCATCTATGGACTGTCCCAGATCGAGACCGCCGAAACCCTGGGAATTTCCGAAGGAATTGTTGAGAAGGAAGTAATGCGCGGCATGACACTCATTTCGGACATGATCGCCCGGGTCGGCGTGCATGACGATACCCGGGCCCGCGCCAACATCCAATCCGCCGTCAAGAAAAACCATGTCAACGATTGATAACGAAGCCCTGCAGTGGGTGATCTGCCAGACCAGGGGCGCGCTGGACGATGCCGAGCGCGCGGCCTTCGACGCCTGGTACGCGGCCGATATCCGCCATCAGGGTGCCTACCTGCGCGCGAGGGCGATCAACCGGGCGCTCGACCAGGCGCAGATTCAGAAAACCTTGCGCCCGCGGCTGGAACGGCTTGCGCTCGAGTGGGCCGGCGCCTCGTGGAACCAGGCCAACTCAAGGCGGACATTCATGAAGGCCGGCGGCGCCGCCGCCGGAATCGCCGCGCTGGCGGTTGCGGCCGTGTTGCGTGCCGCGCCGGACCGGGCCGTCCTGACGACCGCGAAAGGCGAGTTCCGCAAGGTGCCGCTGGCCGACAAATCCGTGGCGACGATCAACAGCGGCAGCCGCATCGAGTTGCGGCTGACGCAACAGAAACGGCAGGTGAGCCTGACGCGCGGCGAGGCGTGGTTCGAAGTGGCCAAGGACAAGAGCAAGCCCTTCATCGTCGACACGGGCGAAGTGCTGGTGCGCGCTGTCGGCACGGCCTTTGGCGTGCGCCGTTACGCGAATGGCGCCGAGGTACTCGTCACGGAAGGCACGGTCGAAGTCTGGAGCAAGGACGGCAGCGCGCAAAAGCGCCTGCTGACGGCTGGCGAACATGCCTTTGTGGACGTGCATGCCACGGAAATTTCAGTCGCTCGGCAGCCGCGTGAAGTCGAGCGAAAACTCGCTTGGAGGGAGGGGAAATTGATCTTTAATAATCAAACGCTCAGTGAGGCGGTTGCCGACTTCAATCGTTACAGCCCGAGGAAAATCATCATCGTCGACCCTCAACTGTGGAACCGGAAATTGGTAGGGCAGTATCAGATCGATGCGCCCGAACTGTTCGCGAAGGACGTGAGCACCTTCCTCGACGTGCCGATCGTGATCACCGCCGACAAGATCATGATCGGCGACGCGCACGGCGTTGACGGCAAGAAGGGCAATGGCGGGAGTGCCCGCGGTTAAGGTGTTGAGAAAGAAAGTTCTGTTGAGTCGTAGGAAAAAAGATTGTCATTCGTCGTATCAGTAACGGAGCAAGATAGCTCTGGCGAAGTACGGGGTTAGTCCAGGAGGAGAGACGCGTGATGCACAAACATCATTGCGGTAGTACAGCCGCTGTTGTCCTGAGCATGAGCATTATCGCTCTGCCTCAGGCCGCCAATGCCCAGGAAATCCGCAAGCCATTCCATATCACCGCAGGTCCGGCAGCCAACTCGATCACCGAGTTTGCACGCCAGGCGGGAATGAATGTATTGGCTTCCGGAGAACATCTCGCAGGCGTCAAGACCCCGGAAGTGCGTGGGGAATTGCTGGCCTCCGAGGCGCTGGACAAGCTGCTCTCCGGGACTTGCCTTATCAGTCGGGTAAATACGAGCGGAGCCGTTTTTATTATGCCGACGACGATAAGGAATCCACGTGCAGAAAATCCGAACGACTCAACCAAGGAATGTATAACAATGATGAACAATGCAATTCCAATGCAAAGGAGCGCGACCTGCTGTGCCGTCATGCTGGCGCTGGGCAGCGCCAGTCCGGCGATGGCGCAGGACAGCGAGCAGGCCATTTCCAAGCGCGACGGCAACGTGCTGGAGACTGTCGTGGTCACGGGGAGCGGTATTGCCGCTGCCTACGCGGCGGGTATCAAGACCAAGCGCGATGCGGACGTGATGGTGGAAGCGATTCGTTCCGAGGACATCGGCAAGATGCCGGACAAGAACCTTGCTGAGGCGCTGCAACGCGTGCCCGGTGTGGCGATTGATCGTGATGGTGGCGAGGGACGCTATGTCACCTTGCGCGGCTTCGGCCCGCAGTACAACACCGTGCTGTTCAATGGGCGGCGCATCGCGACGACTGAAAACACGCGTTCGTTTGCGTTCGACACCATCGCCTCCGAACTGATAGGCGGCATCAATGTCTACAAGACGCAAGAAGCCTATCTGCCTGAGGGGGGCATCGGTGGCACTGTGGATGCGCGGACCTCCCGGCCACTGGAACACCCGGGCTTTCACTTCGCCGGCCGTCTTGAGGGCAATCGCGAAGGCAACAGTGGGAAAAACTCGCCTAACCTCGGCCTGACGGTGTCCGACACCTTCCTCAACAACACGCTTGGTGTGCAACTGGGTTTGTCCTACCAGAAGCGCAACACTGCCACTTATAACGCCAATAACGGCTGCTGCGGTGTCAGCGGGGGCTTCGTGGTTGACACCGGCTTGCCGGGCCAGGTGATCCCGGGCCTCGAGAACCACCCGGGTTATTGGATGGCGGACACCTTCGGGCTCAAAGGGAAGGGCTTGTATCCGCAGGAGTTCGACAGGACTTCAACATTCGAGAAGCGCGAGCGCAAGGGCTTGTACGGCAGCGTGCAGTACAAGCCGAGCAGCGAGCTCGAGTTTGTCGCCGACTACCTGTACTCCGGGTTCAATGTCGACACGCAGTTGTATCAGACGGCAAACTGGAACTACTTCATGCCACCCGCGGACCTGACCTTCGCCGGCCTCAAGGCCGGTCTGAGCAAGTGGGGCGACAACTTTACCGATGACGAGGTCAATCGCTACATGGGCTTCCTGAAGGCCAACAGCAAGACGGTCGTCGGGCCGAACGGCGTGTTGTCGTCCGGCAGCGGGGGAGGGAGCCCGTTTGCGAATAACGAGCTCAATCATCGCCCGACGAAGACCCAGATGCTGGGTTTGAACGGCAAGTGGAAACCTTCGCGGTTTACCACGGTCACCGGCGACTTCTCCTACAGCAAGGCTGAGACGAACAACTTCGGCGCCGACCAGAATCAGCGCCGCAGCATGGTGAGTACCTTGCCAGGCCCCTACACGTATGTCGTGGGGCCGGGTGGACAAGCGTATATCACCAACAGCGCGGATTCAGCATTGGCGCCGGAGAACTTCGGCACCATGAGCATGCAGAACAACTATAACAGCGGCTCCCATCTGGATGCGTCCCAGACGCAATTCAGCTTAATGCTGGACCATCGGTTGACGCCCGAACTGAAGCTGCGTACTGGCGTGCATGCGGAGGTCGGCAAGAAGGAAAACCAGAACTATTACACGCCCTCGGGTATAGCGAACTTGTTCTGGAGAACGGCGAATGACCTCAAGCTTAAACTCACGAAAGAACAGTTCGATTCGGTTGTGAGCAGGGTGTACGCCCCGAGCGCTTCGCTTTTCGGCCAGCCCGCAAGTTCGGATACGCGCACCTTCGTCTTCAACAATGCGGGGGTCAATCAGCTTTATCTGAGTCCGAGCATCCAGAATGCGGTGCTGTCCTCATGCGTGGCGAATCCTGCCGTTTGTAATCAGTCCATTGGAGGCCTGGACAAGTTAAAAGCAAGCTTGGCGGCATTCAATGCCGCCGCCGCGGCAAACGGTGGGGATCCCTATGCGGCGCAACAGATCGGGACCGTGCCTACCAACGGCGGCGACCCCGGCTATGCGGTTCAGGAGAAGATTGCTTCCATCTACACCGATGCTTCATGGAACTTTGACGTGGCTGGCCGTAACGCCACGCTGGTCGGTGGTGTGCGCGTCACCCGGACCCGAACCACAGCTGGTGGTTGGGCCCAGGTGCTCGTCAACCTGACACCGGATACTTCGGGGTTGCCGCCCTTTAATAGCTTACTCCCCACCTACGGGGACGGGCCGGCTGGAAATCAGTTCGTGACGTCAAGCAATTCATATCTTGACGTTCTGCCGACGCTCAACTTTAAGTTTGAGCCGACGGACGATGTCGTGCTTCGTGCCGCGGCGTCGAAGTCCATGACCCGTCCTGAGTTGGGGCAACTGGTGCCCCGGTTTAGTTACGGCTCGTTGGGCATTCAGCACCGGGAGGCCACATCCAACAGCAACCCGGATCTGAAGCCCATCAAGTCGACCAATTTCGACATGGGTGCCGAGTGGTACTACGGCAAGCAGGCCTCATTGCATATTGACCTGTTCTTTAAGAACGTCACTGGTTTCCCGACCACCGAGAAGACGGATGTGGTCATTCCCTCTGTGCAGCCAGCGATCTACAATACCTTCACAGTGTCCATGCCGGTGAACGCGGGATCGGTCAAAGTCCATGGCGGCACGCTCGGCTGGACGCAGGCCTTCGACAGCGGCTTCGGTTTTGACGTCAACACCACTATCGTTCGCAGCAACAAGCACTACAATCCGAACAACTTCGACCCCCACGACGTGAATTTGCCAGGCTTGAGCGACACGATGAACCTCGTCGGTTTCTACGAGAAGAACGGGTTCTCGGCGCGCGTCGCGTTCAACAAGCGCAAGGCGTATCTTGCTACGCCGATGTACGAGGTGAGCTGGCCGACCAACGAATTCGTTCCCTTCGTTCCGGCCTACCAGACGGCCTACAAGCAGATCGATGCGCGCATTGCCTATGAGATCGCGCCCAAGGTGTCGATCTATCTTGAGGGCACCAATCTGACGAACGAACAGCCGAGGAAATGGGCCTTCGCGGAAAACCTGATCGTCGACAACCCGAGCTATGGTCGCCGTATCATGCTTGGCGTTCAGGGCAGCTATTGATGATAGCGCCTCGAGCGGCCCGCTCGTTGGGCTAACGCTAGCGCGTTGGCTGCTGGCCTCGCGGATATCCGCGAGGCCCTTTTTCCTTTCCGAGGTGTGGTTCTATGAGTGACGAGCGTCTAATTCGCAAGATTGTCATTGTTGGCGGCGGTACGGCGGGCTGGATGACGGCTGCGCTGCTGGCATCCGTGCTGTCGAAGGCCGGCCAGTGCCGCGTCGAACTGGTTGAATCCGACGACATCGGGACCGTGGGCGTTGGCGAGGCCACGATTCCACCGATCGTCGCCTTCAATCGCATGCTGGGACTGGACGAGCATGAGTTCATGCGCGAGACCCGCGCAACGTTCAAGCTGGGCATCGAGTTCCGCGATTGGGGCCGCCTGGGGCACAGCTACTTCCATCCCTTCGGCAAGTTTCCGGACGGCCCGGACCTGCTGCCCTTCCACCAGATGTGGTTGCGGGCGCGGCAGACCGGCGACCAGACGCCGCTCGACGACTACTCGATCGCCTGGCGCCTGGCCCGGCACGGCCGCTTCTGCCGCCCGGCCGCCGATGCACGTTCGCTGCTCTCCAGGGTCGGCTATGCCTACCACTTCGATGCCGGCTTGTATGCCGCCCACCTGCGCAAGCATGCCGAGGGCATGGGGGTCGCGCGCACGGAAGGGCGCATCGTCGAGGTGCGGCAGCATCCCGAATCAGGCTTCATTCTTGGCGTCCGTCTCGAAGACGGACGAGAGGTTGGCGGGGACTTCTTCGTCGACTGTTCCGGTTTTAGAGGCTTGCTGATCGAGGAGACCTTGAAGGCCGGCTTCGAGGATTGGCAGCACTGGCTGCCGTGCGACCGCGCCTACGCAGTGCCGACTGAAAGGAAGGGCCCGCTGCGGCCCTATACGCAGTCCACGGCGCATGAGGCGGGGTGGCAGTGGCGCATCCCCCTGCAGCATCGCACCGGCAATGGCCACGTGTTCTCCAGCGCCTACATGTCCGAGCAGCTTGCACTCGACCGTCTGGTGCAGAACCTGGACGCTCCTGCGCTGGCAGAGCCGCGCCTGATACGCTTCAGGGCGGGGCGACGCCGCAAGGCCTGGGACAAGAACTGCGTGGCGATCGGCCTGTCCAGCGGCTTTCTCGAGCCGCTGGAATCGACGTCTATCCATTTTGTGCAGGACGCGATCTTCCAGCTGCTCATCAATTTCCCCGACCGCAGCTGCGATCCGCTCTTCGCTGCCGAGTACAACCGCTGCATCCAGGAGTCCTACGAGCGCGCGCGCGACTTCGTCATCCTGCACTACAAGCTGAACGAGAGAACCGATGCGCCCATGTGGCGGCACACCGCCGAGATGACGGTGCCGGACGCGATACAGGAGCGCATCGAGCACTATCGCGCGTCGGGAAGGGTGCACGTCCAGGACCAGGTGGAACTGTTCAGCCGGGCCAGCTGGCTGGCTGTGCTCAACGGCCAACTGCTGCAAGCAGAGCGCATCGATCCGCTTGCGCAGATGTACGACGCCGCCCGCTTCAAGCCGCTACTGGGGGGGCTGCGCGGACTCATCGACGACGCGGCCCGGGCGCAGATGAGCCATGAGGCCTACATCGAGCAATATTGCCTGGCTCCAAACGTGAACGGCCCGCTATGAATGACAACGCCATCCGCAAGATCGTCATCGTCGGCGGCGGCACCGCAGGCTGGATGGCCGCCGCGCCGCTCATCCAGCGCCTGGGGCGCGACGCGCGCGAGCCGTGCGAGATCGTGCTGCTCGAGTCCGCCGAGATTGGCACGATAGGCGTCGGCGAGGGCACCATGCCCAACATCCACAGCTATACGATGGCGCTGGGGCTGGATCACACCGAGTTCTTGCGCCGCACGAAGGCCACTTTCAAGCTTGGCATCGAATTCAAGGATTGGGGGCACATCGGCAACCGCTTCTTCCACGGTTTCGGCGAGTTCGGTCCATCGATGGCCGACGCGCCAGCCCTCCACCACTGGTTGCGCCTGCACCGTGCCGGCGGCATGGGCTCGCACGAGCAATGGTCGCTGGTCACCGAAATGGCGCGCCGGAACCGCTTCACACCGCCCGGCGGCTTGCCGCCGCCATACACCAACAGCTATGCTTTCGCCTACCACTTCGACGCCGCACTTTTCGCGTCCTTCCTGCGCGACTATTCGGTGCAGCGTGGCGTGCAGCGCATCGAGGGCACCATCGTCGACGTGACACTGCGCGCCCAGGATGGCTTTGTCGAGTCGGTCACCTTGTCCGATGGCCGCCGCATCGGCGGCGACCTCTTCATCGACTGCTCAGGGCAGCGCGCGCTGCTCATCGAAGGGGCGATGGAATCTGGCTTTGACGACTGGAGCCGCTGGCTGCCGGTTAACCGCGCGATCGCCATGCCGAGCGCAAGCGCCCCCAGCCTGGCGCCGTACACGCTTTCAACGGCGCATGCGGCTGGCTGGACATGGCGCATCCCGCTGCAGCACCGCATCGGAAACGGTCACGTCTACTGCAGCGATTTCACGACCGATACCGAGGCCGAGCAGGTGCTGCTGCGGACGGTCGATACCGCGCCGCTGGATGCGCCGCGAGGGCTGCGCTTCACCACCGGCAGGCGTCGCCGCATGTGGGTGAAGAATGTGGTCGCCATCGGGCTTTCAGCCGGCTTCCTGGAGCCGCTGGAATCGACGGCCATCCAGCTCATCTTGTCGGCCGTGGGCAGGCTCATCAAGCTGTTCCCGGACCGCGACTGCAGCGCGCATCTAGCAGGCGAGTTCAACCGCCTGATGGCTCAACAGTACGAGTCGATTCGCGACTTCATCATCCTTCACTACAAGATCAACCGGCGCACGGACTCCGAGTTTTGGCGCTGGTGCCGCGATGCCGAGATCCCCGATGCGCTGCAGCACCAGATCGAACTTTTCCGCTCGAGCGGGCTGATCGCACAGACGGATCCTGGCGGCTTCACCGAGTTGTCCTACCTGTCCGTATTGCTCGGCCTGGGCGTGCTGCCGGAGCGTCACAATCCGATGGTGGATCTGCTCGACGAGCAGGCAGTGCGCTTGCATTTTGAGCGCCTGCGTACCGGCATCCAGGCGGCAGCCCATGCAATGCCCGATCACGCGGCATACATCGAGCGCCTGCTGGCCGCCAGGTAGACATTTCAGGCCTGCCCGAACGCCTGCCCCACCAGCCTGACCGCCTCGGCGACCCCGTTTTCCTGCCGCATCGCACTGGCGACCGCCTGGGCCTTGATCTGCATCCCCGGCGTGTTCCGCACCAGGGCGATCCGTTTCGCCAACGCTTTCGCCGTCACGCTATACCGCCTGGTGGGCTTGCCGGCGATACCCATGCGCCGCAACTCCAGGCCCCAATGCTCCTGCTCGCTGATGTGCGCCACGACAACGGACGGCTTGCCCGCCAGCGTTGCCGATTGCGTCGTGCCGGCGCCACCGTGATGCACGACGGCGTGGCAATGCGGGAATACCGCATGGTGCGGTGCCGCATTGACGTAGAGCACCTGCTCGCAGGACTTGAAGCCGCACTCCTGCCACGAATGACTTTGGATAATCGCCCGGCATCCCGCCAGGCGTGCCGCGTCCGTCAGCAGGCGCAGGGTGCTGCTCTGGGTGGGGATGTCCTTGGGCATCCAGCTGCCCAGCGTCATGTAGAAGGGCGCATCACCGGCTTCCAGGAACGCTGCCAGCGCATCCGGAATGCTGCCTTCAAGCGCGAAGTTCGGCATGTCCAGAAAACCGCAAGCGCGTGCCGATGCCGGCCAGTCCGCCTGCGGCTCGCATATCTGCGGGCTGACGGCCACCAGCGTCAGCTTCGGCGACATCCATACCTGCGTGACCACGTCGTCCACCAGCGGCATGCCGTGGTGCTGGCGCAGGCGGTTCGAATACGGCCTGAGCACGCTGTTCAGGGCCGCCTTGGTCAGCCACCACAGCATGCGATTGCCGGTCTTGCCGATAGAGCGCGTGCCGAGCGGGTTTTTAAAGGCACTGGGCACGGCGGCGTGCGACAGCAGTACGCTGATGTAAGGCTTGCCGGCTTGCTCCGCGGCGATCTGTAGCGGATGCATGAAGTAGTGGCCTATCAACAGGTCTGCGTCCGCGCTCAGCTTGCGGGCGGCGTCGAACATGGCGTCCTCGGCCGGATCGAAGCACATGCGCAATATCTTCGCCATTTGCGCCATGGGATTGCGGGTCTTGTAGGCCGTCCGGCCAAAGGTGTCGGCATCCTCGGCACTCATGACCGGCGAAGCCAGCACGGCGATCTTGACGCCCCGGGCTGAGGTGATGCCATCGTAGGCGGCGCTGTCGACGCAGGTGATCAGCAGGGTGACTTCATGGCCCGCCGCTTGCAGGCCTTCGGCGAGCGCCAGGAAGGGGCGGATGTCGCCATGGCTGCCCCAAGTTTGCATACCTATTTTCAAGCTTGCCTCGCGATGGTTGTGACGCGGTTGTGTTTTTATTTTGGCAAGATTGTAGCGTATGGCTCCGTTTTCGGCTGGATTCGGCTGGATTCGGCTGGAGATGGTCCGGCATGCCGCCGGGGCCGGCGCACTGGCGTTCCAGGAAAGAACTAATTCCTATTGGTATTTGATTTTAATCAAAGACGCGCGCTGAAATGCTGCGAGAATAAACTATTCCAGCGAGAAATATTGTGGAGCATCAAAGGGCACGATGGGGGCTGTCATACAGCGTTCTTTGGACGAGTGGGGAGGGAACCTGCCTGAGCTGCAAATAGGAGCGGGCGTCTTCTTCACTGGAGCAATACAGTATGCCCAAGGCCCTGTTGATGACCATCGTCATCGCCTTGTCTTGCCTGCGGTCCCTGGTCCGGCTTCGATGGGGGAGGAATATTACGCGGGAAATGATTGCCAAGGGAACTTGAGCGGCAATCAAGATGCGGACGCATTCCTTGTGGTCGGAGGGAGTAAGTTTGGATTGGGCGGCATTAATAGCCCCTTCCATTTGGCGGTTGCACCTGCGTTCCATATGAAAGTATCTTCAATGAGAAATATCAGAAGGTACCATGCGCCGGCTCAGCATTAGCAGGTCGATGGGGCTGTTTTGATATACGTCAATATGTACCACCGCGCTTCAGCCCGTGGGCTTCAATATGGCGTCGGACGGCGCTGTCGGGAGGGGCAGTTCGATAGCGATGCGGGTGCCGTGGCCGTCTGTGCTGTCGGCCAGGCTGCCGATGGCGATATCGCCGTTCAGCGCCCATACCCGTTCGCGCATGCCGATCAGGCCGAAAGAATGCGGCTTGTCCAGGTCGGTGGGCGCAATCCCGGTGCCGTTGTCCTCCACATACACACGCAGTGCATGACCGCGTTTGCGCACCGAGATCAGCACTTCGGTGGCGCCGGCGTGGCGGGCGATGTTGGTCAGTGATTCCTGAACGATGCGGAACACGGCGGTGCTGTACCTGTCGTCCAGGATCAGCTCGTCCTCCCGCGCGTCGAGGTGGTAGGCAATACCGTGCCGTCGTCCCCATTCCTCCTGCAGGGTCTGCAGTGCGTAGTAGAGGCCGCCTTCGTCCAGGGCGGCGGGACGCAGGTCGGTGGCAATCCGGCGCAGCGTGGTGAAGGCCTGCTGCAGCAACTCGTCCATGCTGTGCAACTGGCGCTGAGCCTGCAGCGAGCGCAAGGGCTGCTGCAGCAGCAAGCTGAGGTCGACGCGCAGGGTCGCCAGCAATTGGCCCAGGTCGTCATGCAGTTCGCGCGCGATATGGGCCCGCTCTTCTTCCCGTGTAAGTTGCAATGCAGCGGACAGGTCGCGCAATTGCTCATAGGAGCTCGTGTAGTCGGTCGCGCGGCGCCCAATCGCGAGCCCTTCGCGGCGGCAATGACCCGGCGATGGATTTCCGCCATCGGGCTGGCTGCGCCGGCGCAGGTGTTGCTGGGACCACAGCAACGCCGCAGCATCCGCCGTTGAGGTCCACCGCCACCCTGTCTTGCTCTTATGGATCATGCCTGTCCTTGGGTGCTGAAATCTGATTAAATATTGTATAACAACCAACCAAAAAAGCACGGTTATGTTGCAGCGCAGCGTGGTTAATAATAAACATTTCTCGCTGGCAAATATGGGCCTGCGACGCAGGCCGCGGCGGGGGGCGGCCTTGGGGCAGTTCGGAACATGGGTGACGTGGGCGGGGAGGCGCAGGGACGCGTTCAGGTGGCGGGGCCGGCAGGCCGGGCATACCGCTCCGGCCCATGCAGCGGCCAGGCGCTGGCACGGCTTACAATGTCGAGCGAGGCCACCGGAAAGGCCTTCTCGAAGCGGAAATGGGTGTCTTCCCAGATGCACAGGACAGCCTCGGCTTCCCCCTCGGGAAAAGGGTAGCGCTGCGCCGTGCACAGCACTTCCATGTCGGCGCCGCCGGTCTTCAGCCTGACCACATCTCCGGTTTGAAATCGCATGATGAGCGCAGGAATAATGATGACTAAATCATAGCGTTTTTTTGCGGCACTTTCAAACCTGCGGCGTCAACCGTAGCGGCAAGGCCAAGCGGCATGCGACAATTCGGCTTTACCACCCACAAGAGCACAATATGAGCCGATCCCTGCACCGCGCCAACCGGCGCCAGCGCAAGAAAATGCACCTGGGCGAATTCCAGGAAATGGGTTTCATGGTCACCGCCAAGCTGGCGGCCGGCCTGAGCGAAGCCGAGAGCGACGTCTTGCTGCACAGCTTCATCGAAGCGGTGGAGGCGAACGGCCTGGCCTACGGCGGCGGCATGGGCGACGATTTCAACGGCTTCGTGGTGTCCGGCAAGGCCTACGGCAAAGTCGAGGAAAGCCACCGCGAACTGGTGCGCGCCTGGCTGGCCGGCCAGAGCAAGTTCAAGGACGTCGAGATCGGCGAACTGCGCGACGCCTGGTACGGCTGGGGCTGACTAGCGCCTACAGCCGCAGCGTCCCTTCGATCGAATCGTCCAGCGTCCGTCCCACCACGGCGCCTGCCAGCATCTTGGCGCCGGCGACGGCGTCCCCATGCTTGTTGTCCCAGTAGTAGCCCTGCGCCGGCTTCACCTGGATGACGGTGATGCGCGGGTCGTGTTCACCCTCGGTGAACCAGGTCTTCAGCTTGAAGTTCCACAGTTCCTTGATCATGGCCGCGTCGCGCGAAATGGCGGCGTGGCCGTCGAAATAGAGGAAACCGGAATGGTGCGAGGCCTGGAAGAACAGGCGCACCGCCGGGTTGCTTTCGATGTCACGGTTGTGGTGGCTGTCGCCGGCGCTGAGGAACCACAGGCTGCCGCCTTCGTCGACCTTGAGCGGGCTCATCGGAACAACGCGGTGCTCGGTGCAGAAGAAGCCGGCCTTGGCTTCATCGACCACGGTCTGGATGCGTTTGACCGCGTCCGGACCGGTCAGGTCCTGGCGGTTGTGTTCAGGCTGCTTGTGCTTGATGCTGTCCATCGTATTCTCCCTGGGGTGGACTGGCGTGATGCCTGGTCCGTCCAGGGAGATGCTAAGTCGCTTTGCGTCAGCGGTATGTGTGCTGGTTAACCGCTGCGGCTTTTAGTAGTCGAACTTGTTGCTGCGGGCGGCCGGGTCGGGACGGGCGGCCAGCGGCAGCGCCTTGGCGACCGCGGCATCCGCGTGCGCCGCCTGTTTCGCCAGCCGCGCTTCTTCCGCCTTTTGCGCGCGGATGGCGTATTGTTCGTCCAGCCGCTGCTGGATGCGCAGTCGCTGCAGGCAATCCTGGAAGAAACTGATTTTCTGCAGCATGGCCACCACCCACACCACGCCGATCACCAGCAGCACCAGCGTGTAGCCGCTTTGCCAGGCGGCATAGTTCTGGTCGATGAAGGGGAAGATGGGGCGCGCGCGCGCCAGGCAGGCCTGGCCGAACAGCGCCAGGCAGGCCGCCATCAGGCCCAGCGCGACCGTCTGGGCGATCTGCCAGCCGGTCGTTTTCAGGCGCTGGTCCAGCAATGCTTGTGTGTCTGATGCGTAGGTCATGAAGCGATGCAGTGATCGGGTACGAAGGTTAAACTTTCCACAGCGGGCATCATTATGTCACCATTTACCCATGAGCAAACCAAGTTGCCGTAATGAATTTAAATGCCGACCACCCCGGAGTCATATATGAAGATTGCCGTGTTCAGCGCCCAGCCTTATGACCGCCGCTTCCTGGACGAAGCGCTGCAGCGCCGCCATGCGGATGGCGCGGTAACGCTGCAGTACCACGCCGAGGCGCTGTCGCTGGAATCCGTGGCGCTGGCCCAAGGCTGCGGCGCAGTGTGCGTATTCGTCAACGATGTGCTCGACGCAGCCGTGCTGGACGCGCTGGCCGGGCAGGGCGTGCGCGCCGTGCTGCTGCGCTGTGCCGGTTTCAACAACGTGGACGCGGCCGCCGCGGCGCGGCTGGGACTGTTCGTGGCGCGGGTGCCGGCTTACTCGCCGGAAGCGGTGGCCGAGTTCACGCTGGCGCTGGTGCTCACGCTGAACCGCAACACGCATCGCGCCTACGCCCGTGTGCGGGAGGGGAACTTCGCGCTGGACGGGCTGCTCGGCAGCAATCTGCACGGCAAAACCGTGGGGCTGATCGGCCTGGGCAAGATCGGCGTGGCGGCCGCACGCATTTTCCATGGTTTCGGCTGCCGCGTGCTGGGGCACGATCCGGCGCCGCTGCCGGGCTACGCGCAGTTCGGGGCAACGGTGGCGCTGCCCGAACTGCTGGCGCAGTCCGATATCGTGTCCCTGCATTGTCCGCTGCTGCCAGGCACGCGCCACATGATCGCCGCAGCGGCGCTGGCCAGCATGAAGCCGGGCGCCATGCTGGTGAATACCTCGCGCGGCGGGCTGGTGGATGCCTGCGCCGTCATCGATGCGCTCAAGTCGCGCCACCTGGGCGCGCTGGCGATCGACGTGTACGAACAGGAGAGCGAACTGTTCTTCCACGACCATTCGGCCGACATCATAGCCGACGATGTGTTCCAGCGTCTGCTGACCTTTCCCAACGTATTGGTCACCGGCCACCAGGGCTTTTTCACCATCGAAGCGATGCGCGAAATCGCCGTAACCACGTTCGGCAACCTGGCCGACCATTTGGCCGGCAGGCCGTGTCCCAACGTCGTGGCCGGAACCGTCTGAGCGGACTCGATGCGGCGGCGGCCGGCGATAGGCAAGGGAGTCCTCGTTAATTGCCTATGCCCTGGCGCGGCTGACCAGCGCGAGCTTGCGCGCCGAAGGCCGCACGGCGAGGCGCTGCTCGCCGGTCAGGGTGCGCTCGTCCTCCTCGTTCAAGGTGAACACGGCCACCGCCTGGGACAGCGCGCTGGCCTGCAGTTTCAAACTCTCCGAGGCGGCCGCCGCCTGCTCCACCAGCGCCGCGTTCTGCTGCGTCATTTCATCGATCTGCGTGATGGCCTGGTTCACCTGTTCAATGCCGGTGCTCTGCTCCTGCGCCGCCAGCACGATCTCGGACATGATGGAGGTGATGCGCTTGACGCTGTCGACCACGTCGCTCATGGCCTTGCCGGCGTCGGCCGCCAGCACGTTGCCGCTGTCGACCTTTTGCACGCTGTCGTTGATCAAGTCCTTGATCTCCTTGGCCGCGCTGGCGCTGCGCTGCGCCAGGTTGCGCACTTCGGACGCCACCACCGCGAAACCGCGTCCCTGTTCGCCGGCGCGCGCCGCCTCCACGGCCGCGTTCAAGGCCAGGATGTTGGTCTGGAAGGCGATGCCGTCGATGACGCCGATGATGTCGACGATCTTGCGCGAGCTGTCGTTGATCGCGCCCATGGTCTGCACCACCTGCGCCACCACGTGGCCGCCCTTGCTGGCCACGGCCGTGGCGCTGCTGACCAGTTCATCGGCCTGGCGCGCATTGTCGGCGCTCTGGCGCACGGTGGAGGTGATCTGCTCCATCGAGGCCGCCGTTTCCTCCAGGTTCGAGGCTTGCGCCTCGGTGCGCGAGGACAGGTCGGAGTTGCCGCTGGCGATGTCGGTGGAGGCATGGCCTATGGTGTCGATGCTGCCGCGCACGCGGCCGACGATGGTCACCAGGCTGTCGTTCATATTCTTCAGCGCGCGCATCAGTTGCGCCGTTTCACTGCCGCCTTCCAGATTGAATTGCGCGGTCAGGTCGCCTTCGGCGATGCGCTGCGAAATGCGCACCGCGTCCTGCAGCGGCACGCTGACGGAGCGTGCGATCATGCGCGCGATCAGACCTGCCAGCAGGATCAGGCCCAGCATGGTGCCTATCATCATCCAGCGCGTCGAGCGCAGGCTGGAGACCTTGGCGGCCAGCATGGCTTCGATCTGCTTGCTGGCGGCCTGGTTGACGGTGAACTGGGCGTCGATGGCCTTGGTGGTCAGCACCACGTAGTCGGTGGAGGGGTAGCTCAGCGTCTCGGCCTTGACGATCTGCTCGCTGGCCAGCTGCATGGTTTTCTCGGCCTGGTCCTGGGCGTCGCGCCACAGGTCGCCGAGCTTGACCTTCAGGAGGGGATTGGCCGCCACGGCCTTGTCGTAGGCGCTGGCGGTCTGCGCCAGGCGGTCGTGGACGCGGGCGACGATGGCGGCCAAGGTCATGCGGTCTTCGGTCGTCACGTCCTTTTTCACCAGCAGGCCGGCGCCCTTGGCGCGCATCTTGCCGGTCTCCTCGGTCAGGTAGGGGAGCTGGTAGTACATGGACTGGATCAGCTGGTAGCTGTCCAGGTCGGGATCCAGGCTCAGGCCGAACAAGTCGGCGGTCAGGTCGTTGACGATCAACAGCTTGGGCACCAGGGCGGTGTGCGCCTCGTAGCTTTGCGGCACGGTAATGCCGCGGCTGCTCACCTGCGCGCGCAGGGTGGCCCAGTCGCGCTTGGGCACTTCCCAAGCGGCCTCGATCGCCTTGTTGCCGAAGCTGCGTACCATGGCGTCCATCTTTTCATAGGCTTCGTCGGCCTCGCGCTGTTTGGCGTCGCGTTTTTCCTGCGCGCCGGGGATGTTGCCCAGCGCGAGCGCGGACAGGCCGCGGTGCTGCTGGGTAAGCTGGACGACTTTGAGGATGGTGGCCGTGGGCGGCAGGCCGGCCGATTCGGTCAGCGCCGAGTCCAGCGTCTTGTCGGCCTCTTGCAAGTAGAGCACGGTCGGTATGGCGGCCAGCACCAAGGCGATGGCGCTGAGAATAATAAACTTCTGCCATAGCAGTAGCTTGTCCAGCATTGCGTGCATGTTCACGATGATCCCCCTGAGGTCTATGACTTTTTTAGATGCAACTCTTTGAATTGATTCTAAGCCTAATTCTTTGCGAATACGAGGATTCCTGTTGTTTGCGTGCCCGTCCGTGCGAGGCACGCTAAATGCGGTCGCTCTCCTTGCGCACCACGCGGCCTATGATGATGCAATCGCCGGCCCGGCACACCTTGCGGTGGTATTTGCGCTGGTCCGGATTGTCCGACGTGAGCCACCACTGGCCCGCGTCGCGCGACATGCGCTTGACCACCGGCTCCCCCTCGTAATTGACCGCGAACACGACGCCGTCAACCGGCTGGTTGTCGGCCGTGTTGATGATCACCAGGTCGTCCTCATACAGCGACGGCTCCATGCTTTCGCCGCGCACCTTGATGCCGATCAGTCGTTCGGGATTGAAGCCGTTGCGGTCGGCCCAGTGGCGCGGCACGCTCAAGGTGCTGCCGTCGTGGGTTTCCGGCTCCACCGCGAAGCCGGTGATGCCGGCCGACAGGCGCAGCTTGACCTTCTGGATCTGGTAGAAACGCGCGTCGTCTTCGGGCGCGACCATCACCGGCGTATATTGCGCCGGCAGCACGCCGGGCGGCGCCCTGTTGCGCTCGCGCTGGCCTGTGCCCTCGTGCAGCCACTCGAACGTGACGTGGCAGGCGGCCGCCAGCTGCACCAGGGTGTGCGCTTCCGGTCCCTTCTTGCCGACGCCCTTGAGGATGCGGTTGATGGTCGGTTGCGGCACGCCGGAAGCACGCGATAGCGCGCTCTGCGACCCGTAACCCGCTGCTTTCATGGCTGATTCCAGCCGGCTAGAGATGTCCATGACGCGAACTATACATCCGCGTATAAATTAGGGCAAACAAATTATCCATTCGAGCATTGAGTGGCTATCCATTCTCGTATATATTGTGGAAGTGCAAAAAATAAAGGAAAGGAAAACCCATGGCTGAACCTGTAAGCTCGACCGTGTCGATAGCCATCGCCGCAGCCACCATCACGCTCAGCGGCTCGGTATTCGGCGTGCAGTACGATGCGCTGCTGGCGGGTCTTTTCGGCGGCCTGGTGTCGCTGTCCTACCTGCCGCCGATGCCGGCGCTGAAAATCGCCGGCACCGTGGCCGGCTCGGCCCTGCTGGCGGGTTTCTTCGCGCCGGTGATCGCGGTGGCGGCGCTGCATTACTTCCCCTGGCTGAACAGCGTGGGCGATTTCCTGCGCCTGGCCGGCGGCGCCGGCCTCGGCATCGCGGCCCAGGTGTTGATCCCGGCCGGCCTGAAGCGCCTGCGCCGCTACGTCGGAGGGCAGTGATGACGAGGCGTTCGGAGTTTGTTCCAGATCAAACCGGCAGGCGCCCCGAGCCGTGGCGGCGTGACTATACTGGGGATGCTGCGCGGCGCATCTTGCGCGCGTCATTTTCGGAGGCTGCCATCATGCGTCCGCACCCGGTGAACCGCGGCATCTGTACGATGCTGTCGAGACTCAAAAAGCTGGAGCAGCGCTTGCGCGCTGCGGGTATGCCGCACTTTTTGCTGCGGCTGCCTTACTGGATGCTGGCGCTGCAGTACTGCTACACGATGCATGGCAAGATGGCGCGCATCGAGCGCATCGCCTTGCGCATCCGCGCCTGGCTGGCTTCGGTGCAGGAATTGTGCGCGAGGCAGGAGGCGGCGACTGAACTGATCGACATCAACCAGTCCCTGCGCGACGATATCGAGGTCACCAAGCGGACGCTGGCGGACTTGCGCGACATCTGCCTGGACGTGAGCCGGCTGTTCGGCAGCGTCGGCTACAGCTCGCGCCGGCTGGCGCGGCTGCAGGAAAGCCTGGTCAGGCTGCTGACCGATTCCTATGACTCGGCCACCTTGCTGCAGGACGTGCTCGCCGAGCATGACCGCCTAGCGCTGCAGTTGCTGCGCCATATGCAGGAGCAGGAGCGGGAACAGGCATGTGCGCAAGCGCAAGCGCTGGTCCGGGCGCAGGTGCAGGGTTTCTAGTACCCTTCCAGCACGATCTTGCCCTTGGCCCGGTTGCTTTCCAACAGCGCGTGCGCGCGCTTCAGATTGGCGGCGTTGATGGCGCCGTAGCGTGCGCCCAGGGTACTCTTCAGCACGCCGCTATCGACCAGCCGGGCCACCTCGTCCAGCAGCGCGTGCTGTTGCGCCATGTCTTCGGTCTCGAACATCGAGCGCGTGAACATGAATTCCCAGTGCAGCGATACGCTTTTGCGCTTGAGTTTGCCCACATCGAGCTGTGCCGGGTCGTCGATCAGGGCCAGCTTGCCTTGCGGCGCAATCAGTTCGGCGATGGCGGCAAAGTGCGCGTCGGTCTGGTTGAGCGCGGCGACGTAAGTCACCGGCGGCAGGCCAAGGCGCTTGATCTCGGCGTCGAGCGGCTTGCTGTGGTCGATCACATGGTGCGCGCCCAGCTCCGCCGCCCATGCCGCCGTGTCCGCGCGGGATGCAGTGGCGATGATGTTCAGCCCGGTCAACTGCCGCGCCAGCTGCACCAATATGGAGCCGACGCCGCCGGCCGCGCCGATGACCAGAAGCGACTTGCCGGTCACGGTCTTGTCGCGGCTCACCTGCAGGCGGTCGAACAGCAGTTCCCAGGCGGTGATGGCGGTCAGCGGCAGGGCGGCGGCCTGGCCGAAATCGAGGATCCTCGGTTTCCGGCCGACGATGCGCTCGTCCACCAGGTGCAGTTCGCTGTTGGTGCCGGCGCGGGTCAGCGAGCCGGCGTACCAGACTTCGTCGCCCACCTTGAACAGCGTCACGTCCGGGCCGACTGCCTTGACCACGCCGGCCGCGTCCCAGCCGATCACTTTCAGTTCGCCTCCGGCCGGGGCGACATTCTTGCGGACCTTGGTGTCCACCGGATTGACCGACACGGCTTTCACTTCGACCAGCAGGTCGCGGCCGGCGGCGACCGGGGCCGGCAGTTCGACGTCGATCAGCGCCTCGGGGTGATCGATCGGATGGGAGGCGCGATAGGCGACGGCTTTCATGGTGCTGCTCCTGTAGCTTGGTTGCGCGATGGGAGTATCATCACTTAATTCACAACGGCGAAAAAGAGGCGCGATAGTGAAACACTTTCAAGGAATTGAAGATAATGCTGCGGCTGGATGATTTGGCGGTATTCGTGCGCACGGCGGACCGGGGCAGCTTGTCGGCAGCCGCGCGCAGCCTGGAGATTTCTCCGGCGCTGGCCAGCGCGGGCCTGAAACGGCTGGAAGGGGAATTGGGCTTGCGCCTGTTCGCGCGCACCACGCGCTCGCTGCGCCTGACCGACGAGGGCGAGCGTTACCTGGTGCACGCGCGCGAGGCGCTGCGGCTGTTGAAGGAGGGGCACGACACGCTGATGCAGGCCAAGGAGCTCCCCGGCGGCACGCTGAAGATCGCCATGCCGTCCGATCTGGGCCGCAACATCCTGTTGTACTGGCTGGACAAATTCCAGGCCCTGTATCCGGGCGTGCATTACCAGATCAGCGTCAGCGACCGGCAGGCCGATATGTACCGGCAGCCGGTGGACTTGGCCATCCGCTACGGCAGACAGGAGGACTCAACCCTGATCGCGATGCCGATCGCACCCGACAACCGGCGCGTGCTGGTGGCCTCGCCGGACTATATCCGCAAGCATGGCCGGCTGGCGTCGCTGGACGAATTGTCGCGCCACAACTGCCTGTGCTACGCGCTGGACGAGGTGATCCACAACAACTGGACCTTCCATCCGCCCGAGGCTGCCGCGCCGGTGACGGTGGCCGTGCGCGGCAACCGCTGCGCCGACGATGCGGACCTGGTGCGGCGCTGGGCCGTGGCCGGGCTCGGTATCGCCTACAAATCGAAGATGGACCTGTCGGACGATCTGCGCGGGGGCAGGCTGCAGGTGCTGCTGCCCGACTTCGTGGGCGAACCCGCGCCGCTGCATCTGGTGTGCATGCACCGCTCGCAAGTAACGCCAACGGTGCTGCAACTGCGCGACTTCCTGCGCGCCCAGTACGAGCAGATGTAAGGAAGGCCGGCGCTTAGTGGGCCTTGGACAGGATCAGCAGCCAGCGGCGCAGTACGAGGATCTCCAGGTGGCCCGCTTGCACGCCGGTGTCGCATTCCAGGATGGGGTTGACCGCGTAGAAGCGCTTGCGGAAGTCGCGGCACACCAGCACCTCGCGTTTGCCGAAGCGCACCAGGAAAGACATCGGGGCATATTCCAGGCCGAAACGGGAGCCGAAACCGCTATTCAATGTAGTCATGATTCTTCCTTTGGGTCAGTTAAGTGGTGTCTGTGGGTGTTTATGCGCTTCAGTGATGCCACTGTATCATAACTACTGATCAAAAACACAGTACTGTATGAAAATGCAGTGGATTTTTATCACTGTGGTTTTTTTGAGCAGCCGCCCGGTGCGGCAATGAACCGACCCGTTTCGCCTCCAGGCGTTACCATGCATGAATCCGACATCTGGAGCATGCTCATCTTGACCCGTTCCGCCACATCGAAACTGCTGCGCTTTGTCGAAGCACGCCTGACGCCCGGTGGCGAATTCGGCTTGCACCTGACCGCCGGCGCCGCCTTGATGGCGTGTGCCGTCGCCGTCTTCGCCGAAGTGGCGGAGAACGTGGCGGAACAGGACGGCGTGGCCGCCTTCGACCAGCACGTGTCGGACTGGATGCACGGCCACGCGCGCGAGCCTTACACCAGCTTCATGTGGCTGCTGACGCATCTGCACAGCGTGGCCGGGATGGGCATGCTGGTGGCGCTGGCCGGGCTGTACTTCTGGCGCAAGGAGGCGCGCTACTGGCTGCTGGCGCTGGTGCTCGCCGTGCCGGGCGGCATGCTGTTGAACGTGGCGCTCAAGCACATCTACCAGCGCGCGCGGCCGGTGTTCGAGGAACCGATGCTGAGCCTGCCAACCTACAGCTTCCCCAGCGGCCATACGGTGGCAGCCACGCTGTTCTGGGGCCTGCTGGCCAGCTACGCGGTGATGGGCGCGCAGCGCTGGCGCACGCGCGCGGCGCTGGTGTGCGCGTCGGTGCTGATGGTGGCGCTGGCGGCGACCAGCCGCATCTACCTGGGCGCGCACTATCCGAGCGACGTGCTGGCGGCGATGGCCGAGGGCTGCGGCTGGCTGGCCGTGTGCATCACCGCCTGCTCGACCTTGCGCCGCCGCAGGCTGGCGCAAGCCGGCCGGCTGGGCTGAGGGCAGGGCCGTGGCCATCCCTGTCACCGTCATCGTCAACGCCGGCGCCGGACTGGGTTACTGCGCCGATTTCTCGCAGCAACTGCGGGCGCGCTTCGCCGCGCACGGCTATGACCCCGCCATCACCCTGGCGCAGAGCGGCGCCGAGATGATAGCGGCCGCGCAAGCCGCGGTCGCGGCCGGCGCGCGCCTGGTGGTGGCGGGCGGCGGCGACGGCACCATCAACGCGGTGGCCTCGGTGCTGGCTGGAACCGACGTGGCCTACGGCGTGCTGCCGCTGGGCACGCTGAACCATTTCGCCAAGGACCTCGGCATCCCGCTCGACCTGGACCTGGCGGTCGCCAACATCGCCACCGGCGGCCACGCGCGGGTGGACGTGGGCGAGGTCAACGGCCGCATTTTCCTCAACAACTCCAGCCTCGGCCTGTATCCGGACATCGTGCGCGACCGCGAGCGGCAGCAGAGCCGGCTGGGGCGCGGCAAGTGGCTGGCGTTCGCCTGGGCCGCGCTGTCGGCCCTGCGGCGCTATCCCTTCCTCAGCGTGCGCCTGCGCGTCAACGGCGAGGAGCATGCGCGGCGCACCCCTTTCGTTTTCATCGGTAACAATGCGTATCGGATGCAGGGATTGAACATCGGCGCGCGCGCCCGGCTCGACGGCGGCATGCTGAGCCTGTACGTGGCGCAGCGCCCGAGCCGGCTCGGCCTGGTGCGGCTGGCCTGGCACGCGCTGACCGGCACGCTGGCGCAGCAGCGCGATTTCGACGTGCTGCTGGCGTCCGAGCTGGTGATCGACACGCACCACAGGCGGCTGCGCGTGGCCACCGACGGCGAAGTGACCGTCATGCAAACGCCGCTGTCCTACCGCATGCGCGCAGGCGCACTGATCGTGATCGTACCTAAATAAAGGAGAAGGCCATGCGTACCCTGGTGCACCTGTCTGACTTGCATTTCGGCCGTGTCGACGAGGCGTTGCTGGCGCCGCTGAAGGCCTGTGTCGAGTCGCTGCGGCCCGACGTGGTGGTGGTGTCGGGCGACCTGACGCAGCGCGCGCGCAGCGAGCAGTTCAAGCAGGCGCGCGCCTGGCTCGACACCTTGCCCGGGCCGCAGATCGTGGTGCCGGGCAACCACGACATCCCGCTCTACAACGTGGTGGCGCGCTTTTTCACGCCGCTGGTGAAATACCGGCGCCACGTGACGGCCGACCTGGCGCCGGAATATGTGGACGATGAAATCGCCGTGCTCGGGCTGAACACGGCGCGTTCGCTGACCTTCAAGGACGGGCGCGTCAACCGTGAGCAGATCGGCCGCCTGCAGGAGCGCTTCAACGCGCTGCCCGAGGGGTTGACCCACGTGGTCGTCACGCACCACCCCTTCGACCTGCCCGAGCATTTCGACGAGGACGAGCTGGTGGACCGCGCGCCGATGGCGATGCAGGCTTTCGCCCGCTGCGGCGTGGACTTGCTGCTGGCCGGCCACCTGCATTCCAGCCACGCGGGCAACAGCGCGCACCGTTACAAGATCGCCGGCTACGCCGCGCTGGTGGTGCAGGCCGGCACGGCGACCTCCACCCGCAAGCGCGGCGAGAACAATTCCTTCAACGCCATCCGGGTCGAGAAGGACCAGCTGACGGTGGAACGCTACAGCTGGCAGGGCGGGCTGGGCATATTCGAACTGGCCAGCACCGAGCTGTTTCGCCGCAACGGCGATGTGTGGGAGTCGACGCGCTAGCGCCTGTCTTCCTTAGAAGCGGTAGCGCAACGTCAGCTGCGCCGAACGCGGCGCGCCCGGCATGCTCAGGTGCTTGCTGGAGCCGTGGCCGGCCACGATGTAGTCGCGGTCGAGCAGGTTCATCAGGTTCAGCTGCACTTCCATCGACTTGGCGCGGTAGTAGGCCATCGCGTCGACCGTGGTGTAGCCCGGCAGCGTGACCGTGTTGCCCGGGTTGGCGAAGCGCGCGCCCACGTGGTTCAGGCCGGCGCCTGCGCCGAAGCCGTTGGCGATGTCCTTGCTGAACCACAGGTTGGCGCTGTGGCGCGGCGTCAGCGTAGGGCGCTTGCCCTGCACGGCCTGGCCGTCGTCCCTGGCGATCGAGGCGATCATTTCCGCGTCCAGCCACGAGTAGCCGGACCACACTTGCCAGCCGTCGCCCAGCGTGCCCGCGAACGTCAGTTCCACGCCGTCGGTGCGCTGCGTGCCCATCGGGATGATGCGGCTGGTGGCCGGGTCGGTGGCCTTGATGTGGTCGCGCTGCAGGCGGAACACGGCGGCGGTGACGGAGGCGCGGCCGTCGAACAGGTCGAGCTTGGCGCCCACTTCCTTGTTGACGGTGGCCTCGGGCGCCAGCTCGGCATTGTTGGCGGCCAGCGCGAAGGTCTCGCCGGACGGCTGGTAGGACTTGCTGAACGAGGCGTAGTAGGACTGGCTGTCGGATGGCTGGTAGACCAGGCCGGCGCGCGGGCTCCAGTTGCCGTCGGTGCGGGCCAGCTTGCGCTGGTTGGGACGGCGGTCCACGGTCTCCTGCTCGAAGCGGTCGTAGCGCACGCCGGCCAGCGCCTTCCAGTGCTCGGACAGCGTCAGCTGGTCCTGCACGTAGGCGCTGCTGACGTTGAACTCGGACAGGCTGTTGGCGGTGGGCGCGCCGCCGGCCGTGAACGGCACCACCGGCGAGACCGGGTTGAACAGGGAGATGGTGGCCACGTTCGCTTGCGAGCGCACCAGCTGTTCCTTGTTCTGCTTGCCGACCTCGACGCCGTACAGCAGTTCCTGCCGGATGCCGCCCAAGGTCAGTTTTTGCACCAGTTCGGTCTGGTTGAAATAGCCGTCCTCGTCGCGCGCGACGTTGCCGCGCGTGAGCGACGCGGTCCTGGCGGCTTCGTTGACCGAACCCACCAGCGTGTTGTTGCGGTCCAGCTTGTAGTCGAAGTAGCGGAAGGCATTGCGCAGCTTGAGCGTATCGCTGAAGGCGTGCTCCAGCACGAAGCCGAGCGCGTGCACGCGCGATTCCGTGTAGTCGAAGTCCCTGGCGTTGGCCGCGCCGTAATAGGCGCCGGGGCGGGTCACCACCACGCTGCCCTGGTAGGCCGGGTTGCCGAAGTCGGTGACGCGCTTGTCGCGCAGGTATTCGCCCTGCACCAGCAGGGTAGTGGCCGCGCCCAGCTTGAACTTGGCCGACGGCGACAGCGCCTCGCGCTCCAGGAACTGCTGGTCGCGGTAGCCGTTGGCGTCCTCGACGGCGCCGGTGACGCGGAAGGACACGCCGCTGTCATTGGCCTTGCGGCCGATGTCGAACTGGCCGCGCTTCTGCGCCCAGCTGCCGGCCTGCAAGGTCACTTCGTTGACGTCGATGCCGGGCTTTTTGGTGACGCGGTTGATCAGGCCGCCGGAGGAGCCGCGTCCATACAGCACGGCGGCCGGGCCTTTCACCACTTCCAGCTGCTCGATGTTGGACAGGTCGCGGAAGTAGAGCGCGTCGTCGCGCATGCCGTCGATGAACTGGTCGGCGATGGCGCTGAAGCCGCGGATGGTGACCTGGTCGCGCTGGCCGTCGCCGGTGGACAGGCCGACGCCCGGTACGGCCTTCAGTGCGTCCTGCAGCGAACGGGCGCCCTGGTCGCGCAGCAGCGCCTGCGGAATCACGTTGACGGTTTGAGGAATGTCGCGCAGCGGCGCGTCGGTCTTGGTGGCGCTGGACGATTTGGCGGCGTTGTAGCCGGGATCGGCCTCGGCGGCGCCGGTGACGGTCACCGTCTGCATCACCGGTTCGGCGTCGTCGCTGCCGCTTGCCTGGGCGTAGATCGGAAAGGCGAATGCCAGCAGCAGCGCCAGCGGGGTTTTCTTCATAGCCATACGGGTTCCTTCTGAATGCGTCAGATATTGGGGATCGGCTGGCGGCGGCTGGCTGAATGAGAATGATTTGCATTCATTATGCCTTTTATTCCGCAGATCCACAATATTATTCATTCCAGCAATATGAGCTGAATGCAAACTTTTTGTTGATAATGATTCTCATTCAATATAGAATCGCTGCATCCCAGCCAGCCGCCGCCAGCAAGTCATTCGTCCACTCAATGAGGAACACGATGCAAGACTTGATCATCCTGGCCCATGTGCCCACCGACTCCGTCAACCTGGGTTTCCTGCCCGCAGCGAAGGCCCTGGGCCTGAACGTGGTGCTGCTCAGCGACCATGCGGACGCCCACCACAAGCATTTCAACCAGCCCGGCCTGCCGGCCTATCCGGACCATATCGTCGCCTGCGACGTGTTCAATCCGCTGGCCGTGATCGACGCGCTGAGCGCGCGCGCTTCGGCGCCGGCCGCCGTGTTTTCCAACAGCGACCACCTGCAGACCAGCACCGCCATCGCAGCCGACTACTACGGCCTGCCGCACAAGGACTGGCACGTGACCTACCGCGCCAAGAACAAGGCCGAGATGCGCGCCCACCTGAAAGAGGAGGGCCTGGACCCCTTGTGGTTCGCGCTCGCGTGCGGGCCGGACGACCTGGAGCGCCTGGCGGACGAAACGCCGTTCCCTTGCATCGTCAAGCCGCGCGAAGGCGTGGCCAGCCAGCAGGTGACGCTGGCGGCCAACGCGGCCGAACTGCACGCGCAGTGCGCCGCCGTGTGGCAGTCGCAGGCGGGCGCGCCCTTGCTGCTGGAGGAATACATCCCGGGCCCGCTGTACACGCTGGAGACGCTGGGCGACGGCCAGCGCCTGTGCGTGCTGGGCGGCTTCCAGGTCAGCCTGTCGGCGCCGCCGTATTTCGTGGAACTGGAGGCGCGCTGGGGCACCGGCCTGACGGCGCGGCAGGAAGCGCAGGTGGTGGGCATGATAGAGCGCTTCGGCATCGGCTTCGGCGCCTGCCACACCGAGTTCGTGATGAGCGCGGGCGGCCCGCGCCTGATCGAAATCAATTACCGCAACATCGGCGACTACCGCGAGTTCCTGCTGCAGGACACGCTCAAGATCGCGCTGTTTGAAACCGTGCTGCGCTTGTACCTGGGCCAGCCGCTGCCAGATCTGAAGCTCGCCGGCAACGCCGCGCTGATACGCTACTTCACCGCGTCCGGGGAAGGGCGCCTGAACGCGTCGCCGGCCGCCTTCCGCGCCGGGGACGACGACGGCGTGCAGTGGCATTACCAGCCGCTGCGCGCGCCGGGCGACAATATCCGGCTCAGCAATTCGAACAAGGACTACCTCGGCGTGCTGCGCGGCACCGGCAGCGATCCTCAGCGCCTGGCGCAGGCCATGGACCGCGTCAGCGCCAGCCTGGCATGGGAGATCGCAGCATGAGGCGCGGCGCTGCATTGCGCGTGCTGAGCGCGGCGGTCAATATGCGGGAAGAGGACAGCTACATCCGCCAGCGCGTGCTGGACGCCCTGCTGCGCGAGGACGTGCGCGGTTGCGTGAGCCAGGCCAGCGTGGCGGACGCCGGGCAGCTGGCCGGCTATCCGGGCGCGCGCGCCCGGCCGGCCGGCGCGCAGTGGCTGCGGCTGCCGCATTTCCAGGGCGGGGTGCTGTGGATACCGGTGCAGCCCGCGCACTTCATGCAGCAGTGGCGCAGCACGGCCGCGCCCTTGCTGTGGCAGGAGGACGTGCGCTACACCGAGCTGCTGACGCTGGACGAGATCCTGGCGTGCTTCGCGCAAGGCCTGGCGCCGTCGGCGCAGGCCTTGTTCAGGGATTTTGCCGGCGAGTGCAAGCTGGCGGCCGAACAGCGCCGCATCGCCGACGACGTGCGCGAGCGCTGGTTCGGTGCGCTGCGCACGGACACGGCGCTCCAGCGCGCCGTTGGGAACGACAAGGGACGCGATATCGGGCGCGACTGGCAGGCGTCGCTGTTGTATCACGACAGGCTGGCGGCCTTCCATGATCACCCGCTGTATCCAACGGCGCGCGCCAAGCTCGGTTTCGACGCCGCCGCGCTGGAGGCCTACGGCCCGGAGAGCCAGCAGTCGTTCCGGCTGCGCTGGCTGGCGCTGCCGCGCGAGCTGGTGCACGCCAGCGGCGAGCCGGAATCGGCCTGGCCGGCGGCCTGGCCGCGCTTCGAGGACGTGGGCCTGGCAGCGCACCTGGCGTCCAGCCACGCGCTGCTGCCGGTGCATCCCTTCGTCTGGGGCGAGCAGCTCAATGCCATGCTGGAAGGCTGCGGGCTGGCGGCGCAGGCGCTCCCCGCGCCGCTGCCCTGGCTGGCGGTGGCGCCGACACTGTCGGTACGCACCGTGGTGCTGCTGGACGCGCCTGAGTGGCACGTCAAGGTGCCGCTGACGATACGCACGCTGGGCGCCAAGAATATCCGCACCATCAAGCCGAGCACCATCCGCGACGGCCATAGCGTGCAAATGCTGCTGGGCGCCATCGCCGCGCGCGAGCCGGCCTATGCACGGCGGCTGCTGCTGACCGACGAACGGGCAGGCGCGCATGCCGACCACCGCATGTTCCTCGGCTATATCCTGCGGCGCTATCCGGATGCGGCGCTGCAGGGTTCGGACGTGGTCGCGATCGCGGCGCTGGCGGCTGCCGCACCCGGGGGCGGCCTGGTGGCGCAGGAACTGGCCGGGCGTTATTACGGCGGCGATCTGCTGGCCTTCTTCGACGACTATCTGGACTTGACCCTCGGCTTGCACCTGACGCTGTGGCTGCGCTACGGCGTGGCGCTGGAATCGAACCAGCAGAACTCGGTGCTGGTGCTGCGCGACGGCGAGCAGCGTCTGCGCCTGCTGCTGAAGGATAACGACGCGGCGCGCATCTACACCGGCGAGCTGGCGCGGCGCTGGCCGGACCTGGCGGTGCATCTGGCCGATCTGCAGGACAGCCGCATCAGCGTGGACGACGAGCTGCCGCTGGCGCAGATGTTCATCACCATCACGCTGCAACTGAATATCGCCGCGCTGGCCGAGCGCTACGCCGGGGCGCTGCAGCGCGAACCGGCAGCGCTGTATGCACGGGTACGGGCGTGCGTGGAGCGCATCCTGTCGCGGCTGGAAGCCGAGGGCGAGGATGCCGCCCTGGCGCGGCGCGTGCTGCTCGAGGATGAGCGCCTGTACCTGAAATGCCTGTTGATCGCCGCCACGCTGGCCGAGAAAACCGAGACCGGCGCGGACGACGTGAACAAGTTTTACGGCCACACGGCGCCCAACTTCCTGAGGATGGCATGAGCGGCGTCGAGCTTGCGGCGGCGCTTGGCCCAGCCTCGGCCAGCCGCGCGCAACCCCGGGTCGTTATCGCTGTCGTCATGCTGTGCCATTTCGTGGCGGCGTTCGCGGCGCTGGGCATGCCGCCGTTCTTCGCCCTGATACTGGAGCGTTCGCTGCACGCGGGCCAGCCTTTCCTGGCGGGCTGGCTGTATGTGGTGCCCACGTTCTTCACGGCACTCAGCAGCCCATGGTGGGGCAAGCTGGCCGACCGCTATGGCAAGAAGCGCTTGCTGCTGCGCGCCCAGCTTGGGCTGGCGGCCAGTTTCCTGCTGGCGAGCTGCGCGCCGAATGTCGAGTGCTTCGTGGCGGCGCTGGTGCTGCAAGGCCTGCTGGGCGGCACCTTCTCGGCCTCCAACGCCTATCTGGCGACCGTGGTCAGCGGCACGGCGCTGATGCGCAGCCTGACCCTGATGCAATGGTCGGCACGCGCGGCGCTGGTGGCCGCACCGCTGGGTTTGGGCTGGCTGCTGATGCACAGCGATACGCCGCTGCAGCTGTACCGCTGGCTGGCCATGCTGCCGCTGTGCGCCGCAGCCGGCATCTGGCTGCTGCCCGCCAGCGGCGAGGCCGCGGGACAGGGCGCGCGCGCGATCAGGATGCGGGCAGGGGCAGGGACGGAGGCGAGGGCAGGGGTAGGGGCAGGGGCGAGGGCAGGGGCAGGGACGGGGGCAGAGGCCGGCGCGGCGGATGCGGCCCATGCTGTCAGAGCCGGCAATACGGCCGCAGCCGTCCATGCTGGCAATGCAGCCGATGCGCGCAGCGCCGCCGGGAGCAATTCGGCGGTCGCGGACAGCGGGGCCGCTGCCGCCACCGCGCGCCAGATCTATCTGCTGCAATGGCTGTTCGTATTCGCCGTGGTCGCCACGATGCCGTACTTCGTCAGCTATGTGCATGCGCCGCTGACGACGCCCGCAATGGCCGGCTTGCTGTTTGGCCTGCCGCATCTGGTCTATCTGCTGTGCGCCGTGCCGCTGAGCCGGTGGCTGGGGCGCAGCCATCTGCTGGCGACGATGGCCGGTGCCTGCGCGATGCTGGCGCTGGCCCTCGCGGGCCAGGCCTGGAGCGGCGGTGCGGACTGGCAGTTGCTGGGCGCCTGGCGCCTGCTGATGGGCTTGGGCATGACGCTGGCCTACCTGTCCCTGCACGGGCTGATCGCCGGCCTGGTCAAGCACGAGAACGCCGGCCGCACCTTCGGCTGGTTCGAAAGCAGTTCCAAATGGGGCGGGGTGGCGGCCGGCGTGGCCGCCGGCCTGCTGGTGCAACAAGCCGGCCTGCGCGCTCCTTTCGCCGCAGGCGCCGCCGTGATGCTGGCGTGCGGCGTGTATGCCGCCGCACTGGCGTGCGGTCCTGGTCAACACAATTTCTGGAGTAAACATGCAAGCAAATAAATCGGACTCCCACATCGACGCGGCGCGCCGCGCCATGGAAACCCTGCTCAACTGCTATTGCCGCGAAGTGGCGGCGCCCAACGGCCACCTGCGCGTCGACGCGCCCGGCGCGCATGACGACAGCCCGCAGTCGCTGCGGCTGGCGCTGCGTGCCGCCACCGCCACCGGCGCCGCCGTCAGCTTGCTGCACATTACGCTGCCGCACAGCCATGGCCGCTTGATGGTGGCGGTGGACGCGCCCTCGGCGACCGGCAATTTCAGCTACGCTTCCGCGTTCTATGCCAAGGTGGATGGCAAGCCCTGGTCCATACTGGATTGGGAAGCGCTGGCTGCCGCGCTGATGCGCGAACTGGGCCAGCAGACCGGCAGCGGCCATAATGAGGAACTGATGCAGCAGATGCGCGACAGCGTGCAGGTGACGGCCTCGGTGCTGGCGCTGGCCGACCCGGGACCGTTCGCGGCGCAAGCGGAGGCCGCGTTCATCGCTTCCGAACAATCGCTGCTGTTCGGCCATCCCTTCCACCCGGCGCCCAAGAGCCGCCAGGGCGTGTCCCACCAGGACATGCTGCGCTACTCGCCCGAAACCGGGGCGCGCTTTCCCTTGCACTATTTCGCCGTGCAGCGCGAATTCCTGATGCAGCGTTCCTTGCTGGATGTGGGTTGCGACGACATAGTCGCGCGGCAGGCGCCCGCCGGCCTTGCGCCGGACGACGGCCACGCGCTGCTGCCGGTGCATCCGTGGCAGGCCAACCATTTGCTGGAGCATCCGCTGGTGGCGTCGGCGCTGAAGCAGGGACGCCTGCGCTACCTGGGGCCGCAGGGCGAGGACTATTTCCCCACCTCGTCCATCCGCACGCTATACCATCCGGATCAGGCGTATTTCTACAAGTGCTCGCTGAACATCCGTATCACCAATTGCGTGCGCAAGAATGCGCACTACGAACTGGAAGGCGCGCTGCAGGTCAGCGAGATCATGCGCGGCCTGATGCCCGCGTTGAAGCAGCGCTTCGCGGGACTGGAGGTGCTGGAGGAGCCGGCTTTCATGAGCGTGGACCTGAAGTCGGGCGACGCGGCCGGCGACCGCGATGTCAGCGAGGCTTTCGGCATGATACTGCGGCGCGGCTGGCAGGATTTCCTGCGTCCGGGCGCGGTGCCGCTGCTGGCGGGCGCGCTGTTCGGCAACCACGTGCACGGCGCGGCGCGGCTGCGCGAGCTGGTGGCGCAGGCGCGAGGCGCCACGGCCACGGCCCCGGCGACCGGCGCCGGCGACACGGCCATGGCCGAGCGCTGGTTCTCGCACTACGTCGAGGAGCTGATGTATCCGGTGCTGTATTGCTACTTCCAGCACGGGCTGATCTTCGAGCCGCATCTGCAGAACGTGCTGGTGGGCGTGGCCGACGGCTTGCCGTGCCAGGTTTTCCTGCGCGACTTCGAGGGCGTGAAGCTGACCCGCGAGCGCTACAGCGCCGGCGACCTGTCCGGCGTCAGCGAAGCGGCGCGTTCGGCGCTCTGGTACAGCGCGGACCTGGGCTGGAACCGCATCGGCTACTGCCTGTTCGTGAATAATTTCTGCGAGGCCATCGACCAGATGGCGGGCAGCGACGCCTTGCTGCGCAAGCGCCTGTGGGCCGTCGTGCGGCACCATATCGAGCGCTATCAGAAGCTGCACGGCGACAGCGATTCGGCGGCACGCCTGGGCGAATTGCTGGCCGGAGCGCCGCTGCCGGGCAAGACCAATCTGCTGAACCGCTTCTTCAAGCGCGCGGACCGTGCCACCACCTACGTCCCGGTTGGCAATCCGATGATGGAGGCGGCATGGAATTGAGGATGGATGCGGTTTTCGAGCGTTTGCGCGCGGCGCAGGCGCGGCAGGCAGGCGAGCCCTTGTGCGCGTATGTGTACGACCTGCACGCGCTGCGCGACCATGCCGCCCGCACGATGGGGGCGCTGCCCGCCGGCTGCGAGCTGTTTTACGCCATCAAGGCGAACCCGGAGCTGCCGGTGCTGGAGACGCTGGCGCCGCTGGTGCATGGCTTCGAGGTGTCGTCCGGGGGCGAACTGGCGTGGGTAAGGGAGCATTTCCCCCGCATGCCCGTCATCTTCAGCGGGCCGGGCAAACTCGATAGCGAACTGCGTGCCGCGCTGCAACTGGGGGTGGACGGCGTGCACCTAGAGAGCCTGCACGAAATCGAGCGGCTGGGCTCCATTGTGGACGGCGACAGGGAGTGGCGCGCCGACGCTGCGGCGCGGGGCCGCGTGCCGGTCCTGCTGCGCATCAATCTGGCGCTGGACGGGCTGGCGGAGACGCGCTTGATGATGGGCGGGAAGCCGACGCCGTTCGGCATCCCATCGGCCGATCTGCCGGCCGCACTGGCGCGCTTGCGCGACTATCCGCAGCTTGAGCTGCGCGGCTTCCATTTCCACCTGCTGTCGCACCAGCTGGACGCCGAGGCGCATCTGCGCATGATGTCGGCGTATCTGCGCCAGGTACGGCAGTGGTGCGAGGAGTACCGGCTGGGCATAGACCACATCAACGTCGGCGGCGGCATCGGCGTCAACTACCGCGACCCGGCCGCGCATTTCGACTGGCCGGCCTTTTGCCGGCAGCTCAACGGCCTGCTGCAGACCGAGGGCATGCCGGGCGTGAAGCTGCGCTTCGAGCCGGGGCGCTACATCACGGCGGGCTGCGGCTACTATGCGATGGAGGTGATCGACATCAAGCAAAGCTACGGCAAGACCTATGTGGTCGGACGCGGCGGCACGCACCACTTCCGCACGCCGCCGGCGCAGGGCCACAGCCATCCGTTCGCGGTGATGCCGGTGCACGCCTGGCCGCACGCCTATGCGCGGCCCGAGGCGCGCGGCGCGGCGGTCAGCGTGGTGGGCCAGCTTTGCACGCCGAAGGACGTGCTGGCCTACGACACGCGCGTTGAACGTGTGCGCTGCGGCGACGTGCTGGTGTTCCCGATGGCGGGCGCCTACGCCTGGCACATCTCGCACCACGACTTCCTGCGCCACGCCCATCCGGAGCAATGGTATCTGCCGGCTGCTCAGAGCCAATAGTCCATGAAGCGCGCCGACCATTCCTTCATGCGCATGCTCCACGGCCGGTGGCGCCATGCGTCCAGCTTGATTTCGGTGGAGTTGCGCAAGTCTTCCTGGAAGGCGCGCTCCATCTCGGCGCCGAAGGAATCGCCCATCACGATCACGCTCACTTCGCTGTTGTGCAGGAAGCTGCGCGTGTCCAGGTTGGTCGAGCCGACCGTGGACCAGACGCCGTCGATGACGGCGGTCTTGGCGTGCAGCACGGACAGCTTCAGTTCGTGGATCTTCACGCCCGCTTCCAGCAGCTCGTCGTAATAGGCGCGGCCGGCGTGGTAGACCACGCCGCTGTCGGACACGCTGGGCAGCACCAGGCGCACGTCCACGCCGCGCCTGGCGGCGTCCTTGAGCGCGCCGAGGGTCTGCTGGTCCGGCACGAAGTAGGCCATGGTGATGTGGATGGATTTTTTCGCCTCCTGCATCGCCAGCTGGTAGGCCTTGAAGATCTCGAATTGGCCGCCCGGCGCGCTGCCCAGCACGCGCACGATGCGGTCGCCCGCGATCACGGGAGTGGGGAAGTACTCGGCATCGCGCAGGTCGTCGCTGTCCTGCGCGGTCCAGGCGCGGATGAACAGCCACTGGAAGGCCGCCACGGCCGGGCCTTCGATCTTGACGTGCGTGTCGCGCCAGCCGACGTCTTTCTTGTCGGTCGGCTTGGTCTTGGAGCGGAACGGCGAGCTCTTCGAATACGTGTCGCTGATGTTGATGCCGCCGGTGAAAGCCACCTTGCCGTCGACGATGAGGATCTTGCGGTGGTCGCGGTTGTTGACCTTCCAGCCGTTGCCGCGCACCTTGGCCGGGTTCACCGGATTGAACGCCACCAGCTTGATGCCGCCCGCGCGCATGCGGTCGAAGAAGGCCTGCGGCACGGTCAGCGTGCCCACGCTGTCGTAGATGATGTTGACGATGACGCCTTCGGCTGCCTTTTTCAGCATCAGGTCCGCGAACTGGTTGCCCAGCACGTCCTCGTCGAAGATGTAGGTTTCGAAATTGATGTGGTTCTTGGCGGACTCGATCGCCTTCAGCATTTCGCCCAGCGTGGCCGGACCGTCGAACAGCAGCTGCACCTTGTTGCCGGCGATGAGGGGCACGCCGGTGGCGGCTTCCTCCAGCGCGGCCTGCTGCTGCAGGTCGAGCGCGCCTTTGGCCCAGCGCTTCTTCAGCAGCGCCTGGCTGCCGCCGGCCGAGAGCTGGCCGGTGGCGGTCTGGATGCGCGGCGCGGCGATGGCGGCGGCCTTGGCCTTGGCGTCGTCCGCCTCCACCGTCGGCAGCGAAGCGCACGCCACGAGCGACCAGCAGGTCAGGAGGGTAGCCAGCCAGCAGCGCGCGCTTGAGCATGTCATGATTTATCTCTTGGTCATCGACTCTTCCGGCAATATGGGGGCCGTGTCCCTGGCGCCAAGGAAGAAGTCGACCGGCGCTTTCATAAAGCGCCGTCCCAGTGCTTTCAACAGGGCAAAGCCATGCTGGAAACGCACTTGCCGGGAACGCAGCGCCACCCACAGGGCCAGGCTGAAACTGACCAGCAGGTTGACCGCGCCGATGGCGAGGAATCCGGATACGGACTTCAACACCAGTTGCCAGGTGACATTGTGATCCAGTCCAACAATTGCTGTCGCGAAGTTGGCAGAGGAGAAAGTAACGTGGCGGATGTCGATCGGCAGGCCGACCAGGAAGCCGACCGTGCCTATGGTGCCGAGCAGGATGCCGAAGTAGCAGTTGCCCATCAGGCCGCCCAGATTGTTTTCCAGGTAGACGCCCAGGCGGTCCAGGCGGCGCTGGCCGATCAGGCGGCCCAGGCCGCGCCGCTGCGAGATGCGCTGGGCCCAGCGCGTGTACAAGGCCTTGTTGTCGTAGTAGCCCGAAATCAGGCCGGCCAGGAACAGGCAGACGCCGGCCACGGCCGCGTACAGCAGGGCCGGGCTGCCGACCGGGTCGATGTCGTGCAGCAGGTGCATGGCTTTTTCCGGCGTCACCAGGTGCTGGCCGCTGACGCGCTGCCAGGCCATGGCGATCAGCCAGGCGGTCGGGATGGCGGTGGCGAGGTTGCCCAGCACGGCCCACACCTGGGTGCGGAACACCTTGTTGACCAGTTCGGCCATGCTGTCGACGTCGAGGTATTTGCCGTCGCGGCTTTGCAGCCCGGTGGCGATGCGCGAGGCCGTCATCGCGGGCTGCTTGGTGGCCACGGTGAAGTGCAGCAAATGGATGAACATGAAGCCCAGCGAATAATTCATGCTGAACAGGAAGGCTTCGACCAGCGGCGCGGCGCGCAGCTTGCCCATCAGGATCTTGAACAGCGCCATGAAGCCGATGATGAGGCCGGCGCCGGCCGAGGACAGGAACATGCCCCGCAGCTGGCCGCGGTTGTCGGCCACGTAGTGCTCGCCGGTGCGGCTGGCGTTCTCGGTGACGTTGCGCGCCAGCAGGTGGATATTGTCGGCCAGCAGGTCGCGCACCGTGTACTTCTTGTTGTGCGCTTCGATCAGTTCCAGCGCCAGGGCCAGGCCGGCGGCGCGGCGCAGGCTGGACGGCGAAGTGGGCGACAAATGGGGCGGCGTGACGGCCTGCGCCACCGCTTCCACGTCCACCGTCGGCGCGCTCGGCAGCTCGCCCGAGGTGTCGACCAGGAACAGCAGCTTGCGCAGGCGGTCCACGCTCTGGGTCAAGGTCAGCAGCAGATAGGTCAGCGCGATGCTGGTGCCTTGCGCCAGCGCCTTCTTGCGGATTTTCGCGACCACGGCGTCGCACTGGTCCAGCATGACCAGCAGGTGTTTGGCGTCCTCGACCTGTCCGGCCCGGCCGTCCGGCAGCAGGTAGCCGTCCAGGTAGGCGTTCACTTCGCGGTTCTGTTCGGTGAACGGGGAGTCGAAGACCTCGATCTCGGTGTGGAAGTTGGTCAGCTTCGGTTCCAGGCCGATGGCGGCCACGCGGTAGGACAGCGTGCGTATCGCCTCCAGCAGGCCGGCCAGCATGACGTTGCGCGTGCCGGGCGCGGCGGTGAGGATGGCATCGAACAGCGCCAGCCAGTCGGCGGCGGGAACGGCGCGGATCCACAGGTAGTCGGTCTGTTCGCAGGCGATCTGGTCCAGCGCATCGCTCAGGTACTCGTCGCCGAGGGCGGGCGGCAGCACGCGGTAGGCGATGCGGCGTTTGAGTTCGGTGAAGAAGCCGTCGTTCGACAGCACCCCGGTCTCGGTGTACAAGCTGGCGTGGCGGCGCGCGGTCAGCAGGCGCAGGGCGTAGTCGCGCAAGGCAAGGGCGCGCGCCGGATCGGCCCGCAGCAGCAGGGTCAGGGTGCGGACGTTGGCAATGGCCCGGGGCGCATCGGAAGGGCGCTTGGGGCGCAGCGCATTGAACAGTTGAACCAGCGTGTCGATGCTGGTGGTCGCATCGGAGATGCTTTCAAGAATATTAAGCATGCCCTAGTCTAGCGCAAATGCTGCGACCGCACATTTCCTGTGGAGTAAAAGTGCTATGGCCAGGATTATGATTTGCGCGTGCGACTCGAAAGGCGACTCAAAAGGGGCCAGGGTTATTTATTTCCGCCCGAGGGGAAAAATAACCCTGGCCCCTTTTTGCTCGAAAAAATAACCCTGGCCCCTTTTTGCCCGGGGCTAGCAGAGATTGATCCTGGCGGCGGCCTGGCGCAGTTCGGCGCGGAAGTCGGGGTGGGCGATGCCGATCAGCTCTTCGGCGCGCTGGCGGGCCGATTTGCCGCGCAGCTGGGCTACCCCATATTCGGTGACGACGTAGTTGATGTCGTTCTTGCCGGTCGTGACGTGGGTGCCGGCCGTGAGCGTGGGGACGATGCGCGACAGCGTGCCGTCCTTGGCCGTCGAGGGCAGCACGATGAAGGCTTTGCCACCCCGCGAGCGGTTCGCCGCGCGCACGAAGTCGACCTGGCCGCCGGTGCCGGAATAGGGCAGGTGGCCGATGCTCTCGGAGCCGCATTGCCCCAGCAGGTCGATCTGCAGGCTGGCGTTGATGGCGATCAGCTTGTCGTTCTGGCCTGCGATGTAGGGATCATTGGTGGTGTTGACCGGGTGCATCTCGAGCATGGGGTTGTGGTGCATGAAATCGTACAGCCGCTTGGAGCCGAGCGCGAAGGTGGCCACCATCTTGTTGGGCAGCCAGGTCTTCCTGCGGTTGGTCACGACGCCGGCCTCCACCAGGTTGAGGATGCCGTCGCCTATCATCTCGGTGTGGATGCCGAGGTCGTTCTTGCCGGTCAGCTGCATCACCACCGCGTCGGGGATGCCGCCGTAGCCGATCTGCAGGGTGGAACCGTCTTCTATCATGTCGGCCACGTATTTGCCGATGGCCTCTTGCACCGGGCCGATCTTGGGCAGGCCGACTTCAAACACGGGCTCGCTGCTTTCGACCAGCGCAGCCACTTGCGACACGTGCACATGGCACTGGCCGTGCGCGAACGGCACGTTGGGGTTGACCTCCAGCACCACCGCGCGCGCCTTCTGCACGGCCGCCATGGTGTAGTCGGCGCCCAGGCTGAGCGAGAAGTAGCCGTGCTCGTTCATCGGCGAGGCCAGCGAGAACACCACGTCGGACGGGATTTGGCTGCGTTCGATCAGGCTGGGCAGTTCGGAAAAGTAGGCCGGGATGAAATCGGCCCAACCGGCCTGGCCGGCCGCGCGCGAGGCGCCGCCGAAGAACAGGGCGACGTGGCGCACGTGCTGCACGGTGTCGCAGTCGAAGTAGCCGTATTTTCGCAGCGCAAGGATTTGCGCCACCTTGACGTCGCGGAAACGGCGCCGCTGCTCGGACAGCTCGGCGAGCAGGGTGGGCGGCTCGCCGGCGCCGGACGGCACGATGATGAAGTCGCCGTCGCGCACCTGCTGGACGGCGTCGCTGGCGGACATGCGCTTGCTGGCATACAGGGCGGCAATGCGCGCCTGGGCGGTCGGATGGGGCATTTTTGTCTCCAAGGCAGTGTTTTATTCTCTTTACACAACTATACGCCTAAGCCCATTGATGAATATCAAGCGGACGACAATTGAACAGCCGGGAATGTGAGCGTGCGCACAGATCCGCAACGCGGCGCGCAGTATGCTGTCTCCATACAGTGGTCACCGCGCTTGAGATCGATCATGAAAACCGCATTCTGGACAGCATTGCCGGCTTATTTGCTGGCTTATGCACTGCTAGGCCCGCTCCCAGCGCTGGCGCAGGGGCAGTCTTCCGTGAATGTGTACGGCGTGCTCGACGCGGGCGTGGTGAGCGAGCGCGGCTGCGGGACGGCTTGCGCGAACACCAAGGTCAGCAGCGGCATTTCGACCGGCTCGCGGCTGGGCGTGTCGGGGCGCGAACCCCTGGGCGACGGCGTGGCCGCCGTGTTCACGCTGGAGGCCGGCGTGGGCGCCGATACCGGGGCCTCCGAGGAGGGGCGCCTGTTCGGCCGCCAGGCCTTCATCGGCCTGGAGAGCCGCTGGGGCGCGATCACCCTGGGCCGCCAGTACAACCTGCAGTACGAGACGCTGATCGATGTCGCCGACCCCTTCCGTGGCGGCCTCGCGGGCAGCGCCACCAATCTGGCCGGCTACACCACCAGGCGCTACGACAACACCGTCAAGTACTCGACCCCGGTGGTGCGCGGCTGGAGCGCCGGTGCGATCTACAGCTTCGGCGAGTCGCCTTACAGCACGCGCTACAACCGCGCCTACGGCGCCACCATAGGCTTCGAGAACGGCCCCTTCGTGCTGCGCGTGGCGCACCAGCGCAAGAACAACCTGTCGGACGCGACCGGCGTCGTGCCGGCGGTCGACTATTCCTCGCGCAACACCCTGGTGGCGGCCAATTTCATGATGAAGTCGGCCATCCTGTACGCGGCGTACGGGGTCAACCGGGGCATCGGCAGTTCGCCCTGGGATCCGTCCAACCCCTACGGCGCGCTGGTCGCGCCCACGCCGTCGACCAACAGCCACGACATCCTGGCCGGCGTGGCGGTGCCGATGGGGGCGGCCACCTTCATGGTGTCCTATATCCGCAAGAACGACCGCACGCCGGCCAACCAGGACGCCAACCAGATCGCCGCCGGCGTCACCTATGCGCTGTCCAAACGCACCAGCTTGTACGCGGCCTATGCCAGGATCCAGAACAAGAACGGCGCCGGCTACACCGTCGGCAACGCCACCGACCGGGGCCGCGGCAACAGCGGCGTGAACCTGGGGCTGCGGCATTCGTTCTGACCTCCTCCAAGCGCGGCGCGCAGCCCTTGTGCTACAGTCGAAGGCTGTGTACAACAACCGCTCGGAACCTCCCATGTATCTCACCTATTTCAACGGCAGCTGGACCGAAGGCAATACGCCGCTGTTCGGCGCCATGGACCACAGCGTCTGGCTCGGCTCGTCCGTCTTCGACGGCGCGCGCTCGGTGCGCGGCCGCATGCCCGATCTGCGCCCCCACCTGGAGCGCGTGATCCGCTCGTCCACCAGCGTCGGCCTGGTGTGCCCGCTCAGCGTGGATGAGATGGAAAAGCTGGTGCGCGAGGGCGTGGCCAGGTTCCCGGCCGATGCCGAACTGTATATCCGTCCGCTGGTGTTCGGCACCGACGGCCTGCTGGTGCCGGTGGCCGACAAGTCGGCTTTCGCGCTGACCCTGTTCGACGCGGCCATGCCGCCGTTCACCGGCTTCACGGCCGGCCTGTCCACGCTGCGCCGTCCGGACCCGGACATGGCGGTCACCGACGCCAAGGCCTCGGCGCTGTACGCCAACTCGACCAAGGCGCTGCGCGAGGCCAAGGAGAAGGGTTTCGAGAACCCGGTGATGCTGGACAGCGCGGGCAACGTGGCCGAGTTCGCCACAGCCAATCTCTTCCTGGTCACGCCCGAGGGCAGGGTGGTGACGCCGGTGCCGAACGGCACCTTCCTGTCCGGCATCACCCGCGCGCGCGTGATCAAGCTGCTGGCCGAAGCCGGCGTGGCGGTCGAGGAGCGTTCGGTGAAGCCGGAGGAATTGTTGACGGCGGTGGAGATTTTCAACACCGGCAACTACGGCAAGGTGACGCCGTGCGTGCGCTACGAAGGCCGTGCGCTGCCGGTGGGGCCGGTGGCCACCCAGGCGCGCGACTTGTACTTCGCCTTCATGGAAAACGCCTGATTACTTGCCGGCGGGGCAGACGGGGCTGAGCAGGCGGCCCACGCTGTGCACCGTCATCTTTTCCGGCCTGCCGCTGACGGTGCTGTTGACATCCATCGTCATGGTGTAGGCGCTGTCGCCCTGGAATTTGACTTGGCCGGTGCCGCTCGAAGGCGGCTTGACGCAGCTGAAGCTGACGTTCATGCCGCCGGGAACAGGCGTGTTGCTGGACGTGCAGTCGCCTTGCTGGCCGGTCGGCAACTCCTTCCTGTCCGCCATTTCCTTGGTCACGCAGTGGGTGATCTTGACGCCGTCGCCGCTCACGCTCATGCCGACGCCTTGCTTGGCCAGCATGCCTTCTATCATCTTGCGCTGCTCGGGCGGCATGTTGGCCAGCTCCTTCTGCGCGGCGGCCAGGGCGGCGGCGGTCTGGCCGTTGCCGGACTGGATCTTGTTACTGATTTCCCACAGGCCCGGGCGCATGCTTTGCGCCGCGGCGGGCTGGGCGGAACTAAAGAAAACGGCCGCAATCGCTGCGGCCGGGATCAGATGACGGTAGGACTGCATGGCGGCTCCCGGTGTGCGTAAGCTGCCAGCATACTCCAACTTGCTGCGTAGCTAGCCGCGCGGTTGCGGCTCGGCCACATAGATTTCCACGCGGCGGTTGCGGGCGCGTCCGGCGTCGTCGTTGTTGGAGGCGATGGGTTCGCGCGAACCGCGCCCCTCGACCACCACGCGGGTCGGCGAAACGCCGCGCTGCGCCAGGTAGTCGCGCGCATGCGAAGCGCGGTCCACCGACAGCGGCTGGTTGATGGTGTCGCTGCCGGTGCTGTCGGTGTGGCCGATGATGCTGACCGTGGCGGCGGGATTGTCGTTGAGGGTGGTGGCGAAGCGATCCAGGATGGGACGGAAGTTCGATTTGATGTCGGCGCGGCCGGTGTCGAAGGAGATATCGCTGGGAATTTCCAGGCGCAGGCGGTTGTCGTCGGTCTTGCTGACCTGAACGCCGGTGCCTTGCGTGGCCTGCTCCATGGCGCGCTTCTGGTTTTCCATGCGGGTCGACCAGATATTGCCGATCACGGCGCCGGCAGCCGCGCCGATCAGGGCGCCGCCGGCGGTGCGACCACTGCTGTGGCTGCCGGTAGTGCCGCCTATCAGTGCGCCCAAGGCGGCGCCGGCACCGGCGCCGGTCGCCGTGCCGCGCTGGGTGGCCGACATGTCGGCGCAGCCGGTGCTGGCCACTGCGACGGCCAGCGCCAGGGCGCCGGCCAGGGATTGCTTGGTGATGTGGTTCATAGGCTGTCTCCGTGCTAGAGGCCGCGTCCGCTAATCAGGCGCAGCAGCACCATGATGATGGCCACGACCAGCAGAATGTGGATGAAGCCGCCGACGGTGTAGGAAGTCACCAGGCCCAGCAGCCAAAGAATAATCAGTACGACAGCGATGGTATATAACATGATAGTGTCCTCTCGTCTCAATCTGTATTAGGAGCTTTCATTATCGGGATTGCGCGGCGGCGTCTCTGTTCGGTGCCGTACATAAACGATGTGTTCGACCGGGGCGGGGTATCCAGGCCAGCACGCCGGTCATCCCGGTGAGGCCGAGCAAGGCGCTGAGCAGGCCGCAGGTGAGCAGCAAGGTCGCGGTCAGTTCGGGCTGTGCACTGTCGGCCGCACGCACTTCGTCGTACCCCATGCGCGCCAGCAGCAATCCCAGCGGTATGGTCCATCCCCACAGCAGCTTAGCCATCGTGTTCTCCTTGTAGTAGACCAGCCTGGTACAGCGTTTATCCCTTGCGCAGATCGCCCTTCACGACGTGGACGCGCTCGCCCGACTGCCAGCCGGGCGAACTGCGGTGGAAGGTGCGATGGCTGCCGTCGTCCATGCGCACCTGGATGGTATAGCTGCGGGTGGCGCGCATATTGCCCTCGACCTGGTTGCCTACCACGCCGCCGCCGACCGCGCCGGCCACGGTGGCCAGCTGGCGGCCGTGACCGCCGCCGATCTGGTTGCCCAGCAGGCCGCCGACCACGGCGCCGACGCCGGCGCCCACGCCCGTGCCTTGGGCCCGGGTGGTCACTTCACGCACGGATTCGATCACGCCGCAGCTCTTGCAGACGGCGGGCGCGGCGGGCTCGGCTTGCGCCAGGCGCTGCGGAGCGGAATCTCGCACCGGTTCGCGCACCGGCGGCGCCGCGTAGTTGTCGGGCGACGGCGCGGGGCCGGGCTGGTAGCCGGGCGGGTAGACCGGCTCGCGCGCCAGATTGGCGGCGGCCAGCTGGCTGCTGTCGGACATGCCGCTGGCGCTGGTGTAGGCGGGCGCGGCGGCCGAACCGGAAGTCGGCAGCCAGCCCATCAGCGCGGCGATGCCGACGCCGCAGAACAGCACGACGGCGACGGCGGCGATCAACAGCAGCGGATGGGTGCTGCGGGTAGAGGGCGTATTCATGATTTTTATCCTTTTTGAACTGATGCATGGATTTTCCCCGGCCAGCGCTTGTGGTTCCGTGCGTCACCGTACATACGCGGAAAATCAATATCGTTAGGCTGTGTTTCATGATGCAGAATGCCACCTAAGCTACCCAATGAACCTGACCTTCACCACAGAGCACAGCAATATGGCGCCGCCGCCCGATTTCGGCAACCGGCTGCTGGCCAGCTTGCCGGAGGACGATTTGTTGCATCTCGAATCGTTGTGCGAGCAGGTGCACGTGGAAGTGGGCGACGTGCTGTACGAGCCGGGCCAGGCCATCCAGTACATTTATTTTCCTTCCGATAGCCTGATTTCCCTGCTGGCCGTGGCGGAAGGGCGCATGACGCTGGAGGTCGGTTCAGTCGGACGGGAGGGCATGATAGGCGCGTCCGTGGCGCTGGGCCACGAGCTGGCGCAGGTGCGCGCGGTGGTGCAGCGCGCCGGGCACGCGAGCCGCATCCACGCGGCCGATTTCTGCGCCGAGTTCGGCCGCATGGAGTCGCTGCAGCGCCTGCTGTACCGCTACACCGACACCTTGCTGGCGCAGGCGATCCAGATTGCCGTGTGCAGCCGCTTCCATGTGCTGGAGGCGCGCCTGGCGCGTTCGCTGCTGATCACGCGCGACCGCCTGCAATCCGAGAAGTTCCACCTGACGCACGAGTTCCTGGCGCACGCGCTGGGGGTGCGGCGGGTGGGCGTGACCAAGGCGGCCAGCGCGCTGCAGAACCAGAAGCTGATCACTTACAGCCGCGGCAATATCGAGATCCTCGATTCGGCCGGACTGGAGGCGGTGTCCTGCCGCTGCTACGAGATGGTGAAGGACACCGGCAGCATCGGCATGGCGAATGTTTTCCTGTGACGGAGCGGGGGCGGCAGGCTAAAAACAGCAGGGTGAAAATAGCAGGGTGAAAAAAAGGACTTCGCGAGAAGTCCTTTCGTTTTGCGGGGCGCGTTTAACGCGGCGGTTTGCTGACCTGGTTGCCGATCACGCCGCCGACCGCCGCGCCGCCCACGGTACCCATGGTGCTGCCGCCGGTCAGCACGGAGCCTGCGACGCCGCCCACGGCTGCGCCGACCGCCGTGTTCTTATCTTGCTGGGACATGCCGGCGCAAGCGCTCAGCGACAGGATGGCGGCGATGGCCGCGAGGTGTTGTATCGATTTCATGATGTTTCTCCTTGGATTATTTTTCGGATCTTCATTTCAAACGCATGTCGTTGGTGACGCTTTTGACGCCGTTGATGCTGCGGGCCGCCGCGACGGCCTTGTCGATGTCCGCCTGCGAGGACACGAAGCCGCTCAGCTGCACCGTGCCTTTGTAGGTTTCGACGTTGATTTCCGACGCGTTGAGCTCGGGCTGGTTCACCATGGCCGCTTTGACGTTGGTGGTAAGCACCGCGTCGTCTATGTATTCGCCGGTGCTCTCGGACACGGGCGTCGAGGCGCAGCCGACCATGGCGGCGAGCATCAGCGTCGAAAGCAGGGCGGGCAGGGATTTCAAGGGTTTCATATAGTGCTCCTTAAAGGTTGCGCCTGGCGCCGGGAGACGCGCAGCGCGGGGCCGACAGGTGCAGATTACGTCGCCGCCGCTGAATGTTCTGTTCGCCACCGCACTTCCATCGGCTTATTGCTTGCGGGCAGGCAGGTGTTTTTGCGTCTTGCCGGGCGGCGGCGCCACCGGCTTCACGCGCGCCTGCGCCAGCAAGCGGGCACATTCGCTGTCCTTGCCGGGGCCGGTGTTGATCAGCGGCAGCAGCGCCGCCACCGGGGCCGCGGCCACCGCCAGCGCCACCGCGCCGCCTGCCTTCATCGCCAGCACGCCTTTGTCGACGCTGACGTCCGGATCCTTGAAAGTGCCTTTCACATACAGCGGCGCGCGCAGCGTAATGATGCGCAAGCCTTTGCTGTCGGGCTTGAGCACCAGGTTCAGTTGCTCGCTGGCCAGGTTGATGCTGCCGCCGACGTTGATGGTGGCATCCTCGGTGTCGACGATGAACTGGCGGGTCTGCGCCAGGCCGTTGCTGACGACGAAGTCGGCCGCCATGCAGTTCAGCTTGACCTGCTTGTCGCCCGTCAGCGTGGTCAGCACCACATTGCCCAGGTTCAGGCCCATCTGTTCGAGCAGCAGCTTGCTGATGCTGCCCTGGTTGATCAGCGCCTTCACTTCGCCGTTCGAGGCGGCCAGCAGCGTGGCCACCGAATTGCCGGTCGCGCTCAGCGAGGCGTCGCCGTTGATTTCGCCCACGCTCGCCTTCAGGCCGTCGAGCGTGGGGAACAGTTCCTTCAGTTTCAAATGGCGCGCGCTGGCTTTCAGCTCGGCGCGGATGGCGTCCTTGCTGGTCTTGCCGCTGCCGTCGAGCTTGACGTTCGAGGCCATGGTGCCGCCGGCCCAGTCGAAGTTGAGCGGCGTCAGCGCGATCACGCCGTCCTTCAGGTGGATGTCGGTCACCAGCCTGGCGATGGGCAGCTGTTTTTCGCGCACGATGCGGTCGGCCTTGAACTTCACGTCGGCGTCGATGCTGCTCCAGCGCTCGGTGCGGAAGCGTTCGACCGGCAATACCTTGCCGGCCGGCTGCACCGCGGGCAGGCCGCGCGCCTGCTTGCTGGCGTTGGAGTCCGCGCCCACCAGCGGGGCCAGGTCGGCGAACTGCAGCAAGTGGGACTGCACATTGCCGCTCAGGTAGCCGCGCGGCCGGCTGCCTTCCTTCTGTTTGTATTCGAGGTGGCCGGCGATGTCGCTGGAGCCGACCTTGCCGGTGAACTTGTCGTAGATGTAGTGGCCGCTGTCCTTGCCCAGCGAGGCGCTCAGGTGGCCGGACGTGGTGAACGGCGGCGTTTCCGGCAGCACGATTCCGGTCAGGCCGTACAGGCGCGCCATGCTGGGCGCCGACAGCTTGAGCCGCATGTCCAGCGCGGCCAGCGCGGTGGGCTTGGTCAGCGTGCCTTCGACGGCGATGCGGGTGCCGCCCAGGGTGACGTCGGCGGCGATCGGGTAGGGCGTGGTCTGCTGCCGCAGCGACAGCACCGCGCCGGCCTTGCCGCCGCCGGTGACGGGCGCGTCGTGCCAGCTGCCCTTCAGTTTCCACGCCACACCATAGGCCGGATCGGCGTTGAGGGTGTCGACGTTGGCCGTCACGTCGGCCTTGGCGAGCGCGTCCTTGTAGTGCACGGTGCCCTTGTTGAACACCACGCGCTGCAGGTCCAGCCGCCAGGGCGAGGGCCGGTCCTTTTTTTCGAAGGTCCAGTTGTTGGCGCCGTCGGGCGTGCGCTGCAGCAGCACGGTGGGGCCTTCGAAACGCAGCACCGGGATGGAAATCTCCTTGGCCAGCAGCGCGAACGGGTTCAGCGAGAAGGAGAACTCGTCCACGCTGGCCATCTCCGCCGGCGCCATGCCGGCTGGATTGCCGATGTGCACATCCTTGGCCACCAGGTGCGGCCACGGCAGGCGGTCGCGCCAGCTGCGCTCGCGTTCGGGGACGATCTGCTTTTCCCAGGTCAGCGCCAGGCTGCCCTGGATGGCGAAGGGACGGCCTATGGCCTCGCTGGTTTTTTCGTTGAGCCAGGGCCGCGCGCGGTTCCAGTCGACGTTCAGCAGCACGACCAGGGCGATGGCGGGCACGGCGATCAGCGCGCCGGCGCTGGCGAGGGCGATTTTGCTTCGGCGGGGCAGGGTCATGGCGGGCCTTTCTGTACCTTGTTTCGCTATAGGGACAGCCTACACCACGCATGCGCAGTGCTATGTGCGGCACCGTACTGAATGGGGCCGCCAGAACGCTTATAACGTCTACACGATCAATATCTTCAAGGAGAATAACAATGAGCACACCGCTGCGTATGCAATCCGTTTCCGCCCTGTGCGGCCTGGTCTTGCTGGCGCTGGCCGGCTGCGCCAGCCAGAAGACCCCCGCCACCGCCGATGTCGCCGTGTCGCGCGCGGCGGTCGACAGCGCCACCTCGTCGGGCGCGGCCGAGCTGGCCCCCGCTGAAATGACCGCCGCCCGCGAAAAAATGCTGCGCGCCAACCAGGCGCTGGCGGCCAAGGATTACGCGAAGGCGCGGGAACTGGCTTCGCAGGCCCAGGCCGACGCCACGCTGGCGCAAAGCAAGGCCAACTCGGCCAAGGCCAGCGCCGCCGCCAACGCGCTGCAGGACAATATCCGCGTGCTGCGCGAAGAGCTGGACCGTGCCAATACCACGACCGTCAAATAAGCCGTCAAATAAGCCGTATACACCCCCCGTTTAAAACCCCGCCTAAAAAAGAAGAGGATTTCATCATGAGCAAAATGCTATTCAAGCCAGCCCTGCTGGCGCTGGCCATCACCCTGGCCGCTTGCAGTTCCGCACCGACCACCACCAGCTTGCTGGACCAGACCCGCGGCGACTACATGGCCGCGCAGAACAATCCTTCGGTGGCGCAGTACGCCCCGGTGGAATTCCGCCAGGCGACCGCCGCGCTGGACCGTGCCAACGAGGCCGCGGCGCGCAAGGATGACCCGGCCGAAGTGGACAAGCTGGCCTACCTGGCCAAGCAGCGCATCGCGGTCGCGCAGGAAGTGGCCAAGCAGAAGGGTGCCGAGGCGTCGGTGGCCGATTCCGCCCGCCAGCGCGACCAGATCCGCCTGGAGGCGCGCACCGTGGAAGCGGAGCAGGCCAAGCGCGGCGCCGAACAGGCCCAGGCGCAGGCCGAGACGGCCAAGGCCCAGGCTGACGCCGCCCGCATGGCCACCGAGAGCCAGGCCGCGGCCACGCGCGACGCGCAAGCCAAGGCCGACGCCCTGGCGGCCCAGCTGGCCGACCTGCAAGCCAAGCAGACCGAACGCGGCATCGTCGTCACCTTCGGCGACGTGCTGTTCAATACCGACCAGGCCCAGCTGACCGAAGGCGGCCAGCGCACGCTGCGCAAGCTGGCCGACGTGCTGGCCCAGAATCCGGACCGCAACGTGATGGTCGAAGGCTTCACCGACAGCACCGGCAGCTCGGCGCACAACCTGGAACTGTCGCAGCGCCGCGCCGAAGCGGTGCGCGGCGCGCTGATGGCCATGGGCATCGAAGGCACGCGCATCAGCACGCGCGGCTACGGCGAAGCCTATCCCGTGGCCGGCAACGACTCGGCCGGTTCCCGCCAGCTGAACCGCCGCGTTGAAATCGTGGTGTCCGACGCCGGCCGTCCGGTCGCGCAACGCCGCTGAACTTTTTAAAAAGGAAACATCATGGCTGAATCCCCCCTCGCTCCACCCGCCGGCATCGATACGGCAGCCATCCGCGCGGCTGCGCAGAACCTGGCCGACGGCCCCGTCACGGCAGGCTACCAGGGTGACCGTGCAGCGGTCGTCGAGATGCTCAACGGCGCTTTGGCCACCGAGCTGGTCTGCATCCTGCGCTACAAACGCCACTATTACACGGTGACCGGGCGCGACAACGCCGGCGTCAAGGCGGAGTTCCTGGAACACGCGATGCAAGAGCAGGAACACGCGGACTGGCTGGCCGAGCGTATCATTCAATTAAACGGCTCGCCTGATTTCAATCCAGCAACATTGCTCGCCCGTAGCCATGCCGAGTATGATGAGTCAGGGGAGGTGCAATCCATGGTGCGCGCCAACCTCATCGCCGAGCGGGTAGCCATCGAATCGTACCGCCAGATGATCGCCCAGATCGGGGAGTCGGATCCCACCACGCGCCAGCTGTTGATCAAGATCATGGCGGTGGAGGAAGAGCACGCCGACGACATGCGCGACTTGCTGGAATGATACATACTGGTTTTTCTTTAATGTAGTACCTTTTCACCCACCAAAACAACAGGAGCCCATCATGCTTGAAAATAATATCAGTACCGTGAACAACGACGTGAAAACCTTGGTCAAAGACGCTCAGGCCCTGTTTACCGCCGCCACCGCGCTGACCGGCGAAAAGGCCGAAGAGCTGCGTGGCCGCGGCATGCGCGCGCTGGACACGGCGCTGGCGAAGGCCCACGAGGCGCAGCAGAGCGCGGTAGCGGCCGGCAAGCAGGTGGCGCAATCGACCGACGCCTACGTCAAAGAGAACCCGTGGCGTTCGATCGCCCTGGCGGCCGGCGTCGGCCTGCTGGTCGGTGTCATCCTGGGCCGCAAGTAATTCGGCGTGCCAGGAGCTGACATGGAGCACCCTGCATCGCCTGCCCCTGGCTTGATCGGTTCGCTGGCCGGCGTCTGCCGCAACACCGCGCGGCTGATACTGTCGCGGATAGAATTGGCCGCGCTGGAGCTGTCCGAGGTGCGCGAGCATCTGGTGCAGCTGTCGGTCGTGTTCGCGCTGGCGCTGGTGGCCGGCTGGTTCGCGGTGGCGTTCAGCACCGCCACCGTGGTCTATCTGGCCTGGGAAGCGATGGGCTGGAAAATCCTGCTGATGCTGGCGCTCGCTTTCATCGTCCTCACCTTGTGGCTGGTGATGGTGGCGCGCGGCCTGCTCAAGCAGGGCAAGCTGGCGCTGCCGGTCACGATGACCGAGCTGAAGGCCGACCGCGACATGCTGCTGTGACCGGGGAGACCGTATGAGCAAAGACCAACAACGTACGCAATTATCGGCCGCCAAGGAACAGCTGGTGCGCGAAGGCGAACTGTACCGCGTGAGCGTGTTGCATGCGAGGGCGCAGGTGGCCAACGCGCTGCGTCCGGACGCGCTGGTGCATGGCGCCATCGAACACGCGCTGGGCGTCGTGCAGCACCGCCTGGCGTCGCTGTTCGGCGGCCTGGGCGGCGCCACGGGCGAGGGCGGCGCCGGTCTGGGCGGCTTGGCCGGCCTGGTCAAGGGCATGGGCCTGACGCGGGCGCTGCCGATCGCGCTCAAAGTGGGCGGCTTTATCGCGCGCCGCCGTCTCGTCAAGCCGGCGCTGCTGGTGGGCGCGCTGGCCGTGGCGGGCGGCTTGTGGCTGTCCAGGCGCAAGCCTTAGCCATTGCCGTGCTTGCCGACGCAAAAAATGCCGCGAAGTCCGCGGCATTTTTCGTTTACAGGCTGAATATCAGCGGCCGCTGGTGTCGTACACGCCCTGCTGCGGGTTGTTGGCGTTGGCGATTTGCTGGCGCATATTGCCCAGGTCGCTGCGGTAGGCGATTTGCGCTTCCCGCATGCAGTCGGCGCGTTCCGTGCTGGGCAGCTGCTTGCAGCCGGCGCGCGCCTCGGCCAGCGCGGCGTTGATTTCCTTGCGCAGCGTGGCCATCTGCTGCGCGGTGCTGCGGTCTTCCTTCGACCAGCGGGCGGGGTCGCCGCGCTTGATTTCCTGAGCTTGCTTGGCCGCCACTTCGGGCGGGGTGACTTGCGCCTGGGCGGCGCAGCAGGCGGCCAGCAAGGCCATGGCGATGGTGCGTTTCATGATGGACTCCTCGACGGGCGGCAGGCTAGAGCCGGCCGGTAAACAACATAAACAGCAGGATCAAGACGATCAGAGCCGTAATGCCACTGGGCGCGTATCCCCAGTTGCGGCTGTGCGGCCAGGCCGGCAGCGCGCCTATCAGTAACAGGACCAGTACGATGAGGATAATGGTGCCCATGGCGTTCTCCTTGATTTTTTTCCGGGACGGTTTAGTAACGGTAGACGCGGCCTTCGACCATGCGCACGCGGTTGCCCACGCGCAGGTCGTAGACGCTGTCCTGGTTGACGGTGCGGTACTCGCCGTTATCGAGGCGGACCGTGATCTGGTAAGCGTCGTAGGGCTGGTTGCGGCTGCGTTCGACCTGGTTGCCCACGACCGCGCCGCCGATGGCGCCGGCTGCGGTGGCTGCCGTGCGGCCGCTGCCGGAACCGACCTGGTTGCCGGCCAGTGCGCCGATCAGGCCGCCGGCCACGGCGCCGACTCCACTGGTGGCGGGATCGAGACGCACGATCTGGATCGAATCGATGACGCCATAAGTGGAGTCGTTACTCATGCTGGAATAATTGGTCGGCTGCGTATTGCTGGTGGAACAGCCTGTGATCAGGGCGGAAGCCGCGATCATCACTGCTGCGAGGGTTTGCGTGGTCTTCATAACGGTCTCCTGAAAAGTGTGCTTAAAGCATAGCCAGCCGGAAGGGCAGGGTCTGTGCGGAAACGCACGAAGCCTTATCCCGGCTGGGTTTGTTGCCCGGGATGAAAATAGTTGTAGTGTGTACGCTAGCGTACAGATGGTGCGCTGGAACTGGGGGAAACTGCAGACTGCTCAGTTGAGCACTCGCCAACCAAGGAGAACCACCATGAAGATCGCTCAAAAAATCGCTACCGCCGCATTTACCGCCGCCACCGTGTTTGCCGTCGTGGGTTGCGCCTCGACCCCGACCAAGGAAGGCGCCGGCGAATACGTCGACGACACCGTGCTGACCACCAAAGTGAAGGCCAGCATTTTCAACGAGCCTACGCTGAAATCGACCGAGATCAACGTCGAGACCTTCAAAGGCACCGTGCAGCTGAGCGGCTTTGTGGCCCAGCCCGGCGACATCACCAAAGCCGGTGAAATCGCCCGCGGCGTGCAGGGCGTGAAGGCGGTCAAGAACGACATCCGCGTGAAGTAACCATGCGGCCGGCGCCGTCCCTTCGGGGATGGTTGCTGGCAGCGATCGAGACAACATGATCCACGCAGCCGACGAAGCACCCAGCAAGCCGCCCGCAACGGCACATCCCGCAACCTCCGCAGCGCCACCCGCTGCACAGTCCGCCACACAGTCCGCCATACAGTCCGCCACACCCGGCGCCACACCGGCCGCCGCACCCGGCGCTCCGCAAGCGGCCGCCGATGCCGCGCTAGAACCCGCCGCCGACCCCGAAGCCGAACACGAACCCGCCGGCTCCCCGGCCGATGCCGCAGCGGCCCCGCAAGCCGAGCACCTCAGCCGCATTCCGCTGCACGTCAACGCGCGCGGCCTGGCCCTCGGCATCATCGCCACCGTCGCTTTCCTGTACGCGCTGCAGTGGGCCAAGCACTTCCTGGTGCCGCTGCTGCTGGGCATCTTCATCGCCTATACCTTGAATCCGCTGGTCTGCTGGCTGGAGCGCATCCGCGTGCCGCGCCCGCTGGGCGCCACGCTGGTCACCGCCGCCATCCTGTTCGGTTCGGCCGTCATCGGCGACAAGCTGCATGGCGAATTCCAGAACATCGTCGAAGAACTCCCCGCCGCCACGCACAAACTGTCGCGCCTGATGCAGAACAAACTCGGCGGCGGCCCCAGCACGCTGGAGCGCATCCAGGCCGTGGCCACCGAAATCGAACAGGCCGCGTCCGGCAGCCCCAGGCGCGCGGCGCGCAAGCCGGCGCAGGCCGACTCGGGCGGCATCAAGGTGATCGACTGGGTGTGGGCCGGCTCGATGGGCCTGGCCGGCTTCGTCAGCCAGGCCACCATGGTGATCTTCCTGGTGTTCTTCCTGCTGCTGGCCGGCGATACCTTCAAGCGCAAGCTGGTCAAGCTGACCGGGCCGTCGCTGAGCAAGAAGAAGGTCACCGTGCATATCCTGGAAGACATCAACAGCAGCATCCAGAGCTATATGTTCATGCTGCTGGTGACCAATGTGCTGCTGGCGCTGCTGATGTGGATGGCACTGCGCGCCATCGGCCTGGAGAATGCGGGCGCCTGGGCCATCGTGGCCGGCTTGCTGCACATCATGCCTTACTTCGGGCCGCTCCTGATCACCAGCGCGACCGGCCTGGTGGCCTTCCTGCAATTCGAATCGCTGCAGATGGTGCTGCTGGTGACCGGCGCCTCGCTCGGCATCGCCACCCTGGTCGGCACCTTCGTCACCACCTGGATGACGGGCCGCATCGCCCGCATGAACCCGGCCGCCGTGTTCGTCAGCTTGCTGTTCTGGGGCTGGCTGTGGGGCGTGTGGGGGCTGCTGCTGGGGGTGCCGGTGATCGTCATCGTCAAGGTCGTGGCCGAGCGCGTCGAGGGCATGGAAGCGGTGGCCGAACTGCTGGGGGAGTAGCCGGCCCCGGCTGCGAAAGTGGGTCTTGCCGCTTGAATTTTGCCGGCCTGCGGCGTATAAATGTCACTCCGTTGCCGATGACAGGAGAAGAACATGACTATCCTTACCGAAGGCACGCCAGGCAATGCCAAACGCAGCGCGCCGATTTTCTCGGGCGCCGATGGCTTGCTGGCGCTGCCCGATCACGAGGGCCATGCGCTGGCGGTGGAGCGGCCCTCCGCGCAGTTGTCGCAGGCCGTGCTGGCTGCCTTGCGCGCCAGCTCCCCTGCTCTGGAGTGCGATGCCGACAATCTGCTTTGCCTGCGCGACGGACAGGCCACGCATGTGGTCTGCCCGTCGCGGCAAGCCACCCGGCCCGACAGCATGGCGGACCTGCTGAAGCAGCCGACCGTGCTGGGCGCGGTGGTCACGCGTTCGATGGGCGAAGACGGCTGCCATGTCGACCATGTGGTGCTGGCCGAGCCGGTGCCAGGCCTGGCCTGCAGCGTGCATGTGATCGTACAGCACCGTTCGGGTCAGCTGGCCATGGCGGGCTGGGGCGAGCTGGCGCACGGGCAGCTGCTGTTCCACCTGCAGGCGGTGGACCGGCCCGGCGCCGTGCCGGTCGCCGTTGCGGGCTGCCTGGGGGAAGGGCGCCTCGATATCACGCACGCCGCCGCCGCGCGCGCCGCGCCGCACTGATTGCCGCTGGCGCGGTGAGCGGCCGCCCGCCGGCTAGCGCTGGCCGGGCAGCAGGTCGCCGTGCTCGTCGCGCGGGTGGTGCTTCAGGCTGCCCAGCTGCAGCGCGTACTGGCGCGCGAACTCGGCGCCGAGGAAGAAGATCTGCGCCGAGTAATACACCCATAGCAGCAGGGCGATCAGCGAGCCGGCCGCGCCGAAGCTGTTGGCCACGCCGCTGTTGCCGATATAGGCGCCGATCGCGTATTTCCCCAGCGTGAACAGCGCCGCCGTGCCCAGCGCGCCGATCACCACGTCGCGCCACGACAGCCGTATGCGCGGCAGCAGCTTGTAGATCACGCCGAACATGGCGGCGATCACCAGGAAGCCGATCACCCAGTTGATCGCGGTGAGCACCAGGGTGGCGTCGCGCCACACGCCCTGCCAGTATTTTTCCAGCAAAGCGAGCGCCGCGCTCATCACGAGCGACACCATCAGCAGGAAGCCCAGCACCAGTATCATGCCGAAGGAAAGCAGCCGGGTGCGCACCGTGTCCCACAGCGTGCCCTTGCTGAGCGGCGGCAACTGCCAAATGCTGTCCAGGCTGCTCTTCAGTTCCGCGAACACCGTGGTGGCGCCGAACAGCAGCAGGGCGCCGGCCACCAGTGTGGCGAACCTGCCTTCCTCGTGGTTGCGCGCGCCGGCCAGCACCAGCTGCAGCGCTTCGGCCCCTTGCGGCCCGACCAGGCCGCGCAATTGGAGGAAGAGCTCGCCCTTGGCGGCCTCCTCGCCGTAGACGGCACCGGCAATGGCGATCACCAGCACCAGGATGGGGGCGATGGAGAACAGGGTGTAGAAGGCCAGCGCCGCGCCCTTGCTGCTGGCGTTGTGCTCCAGCCATTCGGTCACCGTGCACACGGCCACGCTGCGCAGCGTCTTCACTTTCGGTGGAAGGTGTTTCATAGCAAGTTTCATGGTGGTAGGCCTCCGGAAAAGGGAAAAGGGGCCGAAGCCCCTTTCCCTGTCTGTCAGATGACCGGACGTGCGATTAGTTCACGCGGCGTTCGATGGTCACCTGGTCCACTTCAACGCGGCGGTTCGGTTCCAGGCACTTGATCAGGTCGGCGCGCTTCTTGTTGTCGCACTGAACCACCGGCTGGGACTCGCCCTTGCCGACGGCGTTCAGACGGGTGGCTGCCACGCCTTTGCCGGTCAGGTAGGCCTTGACCGACTCGGCGCGCTGTTCCGACAGCTTCTGGTTGTACTTGTCCGAGCCCAGGCGGTCGGTGTGGCCGGTGATGGTGACGTTGCCGACGGACGGGTTGTTGTTCAGCAGCGTGGCCAGCTCGTCCAGCTTGGGCTGGTTCGGGTTCAGCTTGGCGCTGTCGAAGGCGAACAGTTCGGTTGCCGACATGGTGACCTTCTCGAAGCGCGGCGCCGGTGCCGGTGCCGGGGCAGGCGCCACCGGCGCTGGTTCCGGTGCCGGTGCCGGCGCGACGTACGGCGCCGGTGGCGGCGCTGGCTGCGGCTTGGGACCCAGGGCGTAGTTCAGCGCGAAGTTCAGGTAGGCGTTGTTGCTGCTCGCGCCGGTGGCCAGGAAGGGGCTGTGGCGCACGAAGCCGTGCACCACGCGCAGGTCGGCTTGCATCGCCAGGCGCTCGGTCAGGTCGGACTGGAAGCCCAGGCCGGCGCTCAGGAAGGGCGACGACTTCTCTGTCTGCGCGGTGTTGCGCAGGTTGGCGCGCGAACGCTCGGCGCCGACGCCGGCCAGGAAGAATGGACGCACGGTCTTGCGGGAGAACATGTACAGCGCGTCCACGCCCAGGGTTTCCTGCTGATAGCGCTCGCCGTTGCCGCGGCTGCGGGCGTAGGTGTAGCCGGTCTGCAGGTCCCACTGCTCGTTCAGGGCTTTACCGAATTTCAAGCCGGCCCCATGGCCCTGCTTGTCGACGCCGAAGTCCGAGTCCTGGTCCATGATGCTCAGGCTGGGCTGGACATACCAGTTCGGGTTGATGACCGCTTCCTGCGCCAGGGCGGCGGTCGAGGACAAGGTCAGCAGGGCTGCGACGATGGCGGTTTTATTGGTCTTATTCAAAATTAAACTCCGATTGTTTGAGGGTGGTGCTGCCTATACGGCGAAGTTTCCAGCTTGTTGCTGCGCTGTTGGACTGGACTCTAGGGATGTTTGTTCCATCGCTCAGTGCGCTAGCGCACCAAACGTTTGCGCGGTATCAAACATGTTGTCGATTTGTGACAGTCCAGGCCGTGAACTGCGGCATCTTCACGCAGTCAAATGGAAACCGCGCCGTTCACCAAGGATGGTGCGGCGCGGTGGATATTGTATCAGGGTAACAATCTTGTTGGGAATGCCAGCACGTGCGCCTGCCCTGGAGCGGGCGGCGCCTAGCGGGCCGGAGGCGGCGGTGCGTCGGCAGGCTTGGCGTCCGGCACCACGATCAGGGTATCGCCAGGTTTGCCGGGTTCGCCCGGAGCGCCGGGCGTGCCGGGTGCGCCGGCGGGGCCCGCGGGGCCTGGCACGGGAACCGGTACCGCGGCCGGGGTCGGGGTTTCCACCACCGGCGGGTTGTTAACCGTGGTCTTTTCGCAGGCCGCCAGGGTGAGGGCGGCGGCCAGGGTGGCCAGCAGGACGGGGAGTTTCATGATGTTTCCTTTCTCAGTGGAAGATGCTGCCAGCTTAAGGTTGGCGGGCGGCCGCATCTGTTCGGCAACGCACCCAATTGACGAATTGCTCACTTATGTTCGTTGCCGCACAGACCGAAACCGGCGCAAACGGCATCCTAGACCCCAGAAGTAGACGAAAGCGTGGCCTGCATGGCAGTCGGGCCTCTCGCCGCGCAATCCTGCCTATCGTTATAAGGAGTGTTGAAATGCATGCAATCAGAGACAACCAAAATTCCGGCCACGCCATGCAGGAGCCCATGAAGGCTGCTGACAAACCAAGGCTGACGCTGGTGGAACGTCCCGGTCCGATTCCTGAGCGCAAAGCCTTGTCGCTGGCGCCTATCGAGCGGGTGCGTTCGACCTCCGCCACGCTGCGCCGCATCGAAAATATGCAAAAGCTGATCGCCGAGCTGCAGCAGCACGAAATGCTGGCCGATGAAATTGCCTGGTTCCTCAAGTTTTCGCCGTCCGGCGCCCGCAAATACATCCGCGACCTGCGCGACGCCGGCGTGATCGAACTGGCGCGCTATATCGAAGGCACGGCCACTTACCTGGGCAAGGCGGTCTACCAGCTGACGCCCGACCCCGAGCGCGTCAAGATGTTCCTGGCCGCCATCGTGCAGCCCAAGCGCGAAGGCGCGCCGCCGCGCAAGGAGCGCCCCAGCCTGCGCGAGCAGGCGATGGCCGGTGCCGGCCGCCACTTCCACATCCTGGCCGACGACACCCACTATGCGATCCGCGTCAACCGCGGCCCCGTCACCCGCGATCCGCTGGTGGCCGCCCTGTTCGGCGCCCCGACCTCGCTGCAAAAAGCCCAGCCCTGAGCCGGCGGTGCTGCTACAGTGGAAACAGCCGGAACGCGTTCCGGCTGTTGTGCATTGAATTGTCGGAAAGGAACCCCACTTGTGACGCACGAGTTTCCTTATGGACGGCACTATGGACGCATTGTTGTGGCTACCTGTTGTGGCGCTGGCCCTGGCCGTGCCGCTGTATCTTCCGCGCTGGCGGCTGCGCCGCGCGCTGGCCCGGCCCTGGCCCGAGGCCGCCGAGGCCGTCCTGCAACGCAACATCCCGGTCTACGCCAGCATGGGCGAGGACTTGCGCGGGCAGTTGCGCCGGCTGGTCAAACAATTCCTGCACCAGAAGACCTTCGTCGGCTGCGAGGGGCTGCAAGTCGATGAGGAGATGCGCTACACCATCGCCGGCCAGGCCTGTTTGCTGCTGCTGAACCGGCCCAGCAAGGTCTACCGCGCGCTGCACACCATCCTGGTCTACCCGAGCGCCTTCCTGGTGCCGCGCAAGCAGCTCGACGCCGGCGGCGTGGTGACCGACCACCACCAGACCCTGCTGGGCGAATCGTGGGACGACGGCCGCGTGGTGCTGTCCTGGGCCGACGTCAAGCGCGGCTACCGCGACTGGACCGACGGCCACAACGTGGTGCTGCACGAGTTCGCGCACCAGCTCGACAGCGAATCGGGCAGCAGCAACGGCGCGCCCTACCTGGGCAGCAAGGACAGCTACCGCAGCTGGTCGGCGGTGCTGTCGCGCGACTACGACAACCTGCGCTACGACGCTTATTACGGCCGCCAGGACAGCGTGCTGGACCATTATGGCGCCACCAGCCCGGCCGAGTTTTTCGCCGTGGCCACCGAAACCTTCTTTGAGAAACCATGGCAGATGGCCGAACGGCATGCCGCGCTGTTCGAGGAATTCGGCAAATACTACCGGGTCGATCCTCGGCTGTGGCTGGCGCGCCCGGCGCCGCCGGCAGCGGAGGCGCCGCAGCCGCTGCCGGCTGGCGGCAGGGGAGCTTCCTACGCGATTGCAAGCTGGTAAAAAGTGCGCCTTCAGTGCGCTTTCCCTTGTGGAATGAGAGCATAATCGATTCATCTTCCGGCGCAGACCAGGGTGGGCACATGCAGTTCGAGGAGTTCGATTTCTTCACACAGGCGCCGGTGGCGCCCGCGCCGGCCGCCGAGGCGGCCTCGCCGCTGGTGCGGCTGCAATATTTGGTCGACAATACCCCGGCCATCATCTATTGCACCGTGCCCAGCGGCGACTTCAAGATGACCTTCGTCAGCAACAACGCGCTCAATGTGCTGGGCTACCGGCCGGACGACATGGTGGCCGATCCCAACTTCTGGTTCGACCACATCCACCCGGACGACGCGCCCAACATCTTCTCCAGCCTGGCCGAGGTGTTTACCAAGGGCCAGCGCGCCTACGAATACCGTTTCCGCGTCGCCGACGGCAGCTACCTGTGGATGCACGACAGCCTGCGCCTGATCCGCGACGAGCACGGCGCCCCGCTGGAGGTGATCGGCTCGCTGACCGACATCACCAGCCGCAAGCTGATGGAGCAAGCCCAGCAGGAACTGATCTCCAAGCTGCGCGAGGCGCACGAGCAGTTGCTGCAGTCGGAGAAGATGGCCTCGATAGGCCAGCTGGCGGCCGGCATCGCGCACGAGATCAACAACCCGGTCGGCTTCGTCAATTCCAACATGGGCACGCTGCAGAACTATGTGACGACCTTGTTCGGCGTGGTCGACGCCTACGAGCAGATCCTGTCGTCGCCGTCGGCCCCGGCGCCGGTGCAGGCGCGCATCGCGGCCATCCGCGACGAGGCCGACCTGGAGTTCTTGCGCGAGGACGTGACGGCGCTGGTCAAGGAATCGATGGACGGGCTGAAGCGGGTCAAGGACATCGTGCAGGCGCTCAAGGATTTCTCGCACGTGGGCGAGACCGAATGGCAGGTGGCCGATCTGCACCACGGCCTGGACAGCACCTTGAACATCGTCTCCAACGAGATCAAGTACAAGTGCACGGTCGAAAAACAGTACGGCGCGCTGCCGCAGATCGAATGCCTGGCCTCGCAGCTGAACCAGGTGTTCATGAACCTGCTGGTCAACGCCGGCCACGCCATCAAGGAGCGCGGCACCATCACCTTGCGCACCGGCGCCGAGAACGGCTGGGTCTGGGTGGAGGTGGGCGACACCGGCTGCGGCATCCCGCAGGAAAACCTGAACCGGATCTTCGAACCCTTCTTCACCACCAAGCCGGTCGGCAGCGGCACCGGGCTGGGCTTGTCGCTGTCCTACGGCATCGTCGCCAAGCACGGCGGCAGGATAGAGGTCGCCTCCGAGCTCGGCAAGGGCACCCGCTTCACCGTGCGCCTGCCGGTCAAGCCGCCCAAGGCGGCCGAGTCCGCGCACTGAGGGCGCGCCCGGCCGCTACAGGATGATGGAGCCGTCCGGTCCCCAGTTGACCTTGAGCAGGCCGGGTTCCTCGGCTTCCAGGCGCCGGGCTTCCAGTTCCTGCGGCGTCAGCGGCTCGGCGGGCGGGGCGTTCAGCCCTTGTTCGGCCAGCAGCCGGTCGCGCATGGCGAGCGCCTCGCCGATGTTGTTCTGCAGGTCGGCCAGGTTCCAGGGTTTGGGGATGAAGCGGAACACGTGGGCGTCGTTGATGGCGCTCATGGCGGTTTCGAATTCGGTCGAGGCGCTCAGCATCATGCGCACCGTGTTGGGCGCGACGTCCTTGAGCGCCTGCAGGAAGGCTACGCCGCTCATCTGCGGCATGCGGAAGTCGGAGATCGCCAGGTCGAACTCGCAGGCGCACACGCGTTCGAGCGCGTGGTAGGGATTGGTGAAGACCTCGACCCGCAGGTCGGGGATGGCCAGGTGGGCGCGCATCGAGCGCTGCAGCGCGAACAGCACATTCATCTCGTCGTCCAGCAGCAGGATGCGTCTCATCATTTGCCCTTGGCGAAGGGCCGCACGCGGATCGGCAGGCGGCCCTCGCTTTTCGCTTCGAAATCCTGCACCTGCTGGATCATGCGCGCGTCCAGCGTGTGGTCGGCCGCCAGCAGCATCAGGCCGTCGCGGCTGACCAGGTCGCGCGCCAGCACCATGCCCGGCACCAGCTCGCCGGACAGCACGTCCACGCCCTCGTCGCCGCCGCCGCCGCCGTCCATCTCCTGGCGGAAGGCGTTGACCACGTTGGGGTCGTAGCGCTTGCCGCTGGCGTTGATGATCAGCGTCCTGGCTTCGTCGGCGCGCAGGTGGCGCTGCACCATGGCGCCCTGCTGCAGGTTGTAGTAGTCCACCGCCAGCGCCAGGATGCGCGCGCCGAGCGGGATCGCCAGGCCGGCCAGGCCGTCCGGGAAGCCGTTGCCGTCGAAGCGCTCCAGCTGCGCGCGCAGGATGGCGGCGGTGCCGCGCAAGTCCTCCAGCGGCATCAGCAGCTGCTCGGCGCGCAGCGGGTGCTTGCGGAACAGGCCCAGCGCCTCGCCGTGCAGCATGGTCAGCGGCGTGGCCAGCATGTCGTCGCTGTAGCCGATCTTGCCCAGGTCGTGCAGCAGGCCGGCGACGAAGATGTCCTGGCTTTCCTTGGCGTTCAGGTTCAGGCGCACGGCCAGCTTGCGCGCCAGGTCGGCCACCTGGCGCGAGTGGCCGGACAGCGCGCCGCCGCGCATCTCCAGTATGCTGGCGATGACCTTGATGGTGGTGACGAAATTTTGCTTGAGCTTGTCGTTCGCCGCCAGCGCGGCGTCGCGCGACACCTGCAACTGCTGCGTGCGCGCCTCGACCTTGGCCTCCAGGCTCTGGTTGAGCGCTTTCAGTTCCTCGTTCTGGTGCAGCGCGAGCGCTTCCAGGCGCTGCTTTTCCTGCTCCAGCGCGCGCCGCTCCAGCGCGTGGCGCACCACCAGCACCATGTCGTTGTCGTCCCACGGCTTGGTGATGTAGCGGTAGATCTCGCCGCAGTTGATGGCGTCCTGGATGGACTGGATGTCGGAGTAGCCGGTCAGCAGCAGGCGCACGCTGTCGGGCCAGCGCTCGCGCACCTGGCCCAGGAAGCGGGCGCCGTCCATCTCGGGCATGCGCATGTCGGAGATGACCAGGTCGACTTGCTCGTTTTCCAGCACCTGCAGGCCCTCGGCGCCGCTCTCGGCCACCAGCACGCGGTAGCCCTTGCCGCGGAACAGGCGCCGCAGCGAGGCCAGGATGTTGGGTTCGTCGTCGACGCACAGCAAGGTGGGTGGGGCGGCGGGCGCCGCGCCGGGCGCAGCGGGGCTGGCGGTGGCGGTGGCGGGGGCGGCAAAGGACTGGACTGGCGTCATGGCGGGGACTCTTTGTTGGCAGGGCGGTCTTCATGTCGCACCGGCAGCAGCATGCGGAAGGTGGTGCCTGCGCCGGGCGCGGACTGCACCGTAATACTGCCGTTGTGCTTGCGCACGATACCATAAGCCATCGACAGACCCAAGCCCGTCCCCTTGCCGACCGGCTTGGTGGTGAAAAAAGGGTCGAAAATGCGCGACAGATTGTCCTCCGCGATGCCGCAGCCGTTGTCCTGCACTTCCAGCCAGACGTGCTCGGCGTCGTCCGTGCCGGTGCGCACGGTGATCGTGCCGCGCTCGCCGCCGATGGAATGGGCGGCGTTGACCACCAGGTTCATCACCACCTGGTTGATCTGCAGCGGCAGGCACTCGATGTCCGGGATGGCGCCGTACTGCTTGACCACGTCGGCCTTGTACTTGACCTCGTTGCTGACGATGTTGAGCGTGGAATCGATGCCCTGGTGCAGATTGGCCCACACCCATTCCTGGTTGGCGTCGACCCGCGAGAAATCCTTCAGGTCCTGCACGATGTGGCGCACGCGCACGATGCCTTCCTTCGATTCGCTCATCAGGGAGGGGATGTCGCCGCGCAGGAAGTCCAGGTCCAGCTCCTCGCGCATGGCGCGCAGGCGCTCCGCCACGGCCGGGTCGGCCACGCTGGGCTCGGCGTCCTGGTAGGCTTGCAGCATGTCGAACAGGTTGCCCAGGTAGCTTTGCAGGGTGCCGAAATTGGAGAAGATGTAGCCGATGGGATTGTTGATCTCGTGCGCCACGCCGGCCGCCAGCTGGCCGATCGAGGCCAGCTTTTCCGACTGCACCAGCTGCTGCTGCGCCATGCCGAGCTGGGCGTTCAGTTCGGTCAGTTCGATGTTGCGCCGGCGCAGTTCGGCATCGGCCAGTTCGCGCTGGCGGATGTCGTCCTCCAGCCGCTCGTTGACCTCGGCCAGCTGGGCGGTGCGCTTCTCGACGATGTGCTCCAGGTTGTCGTGCGCCTTGCGCAGCGCATTCTCGGCCACGCGGCGCTCGGTGACGTCGCGCAGCGTCTGGATGGCGCCAACCACGCTGCCGTTGCCGTCGCGCAGCGGCGCGGCCGTGAAGTGCAGCCAGTGGCCGCTGGCGCCGATGTTGGGAAAGAAGTCCTCCTCCTCGTAGGCGCCGGGGATCAGCGCCGAGCGCGTGTGCTTTTCCTTGTAGTACTCGCTGGCGGCCGGGTCCAGGCCTGCGATGATGAGGTCGGCCAGCAGGTCGCGTTGTTTGGGGTAGAAGGCTTGCCAATGGTTCTTGGTGCCCACCATTTCCTCGGTGCTCCAGCCCAGCAGGTGTTCGCAGGCCTTGTTCCAGTGCGTGATGGTGTGGGCGGTGTCGAGCACGAAGGTGGCCACCGGGTGCCCGTCGAGGAAGGCGGACAGCGCCACCGCCGCGTGGGCCTCGTGGTTCTGCTGGCGTTCGGTGTCGGGCATGCTGGCTCCGTCTCGGTTGCTCAATTGACCAGGATCTGGCACAGGTCGCGGAAAGTGCGTTCGCTCTCGCCGAACACGTCCAGGCAGACCGCCTTGCCCAGCGCGGCGGCATCCCACACCTGCTGCGTCACCGGCGGCGCCAGGTCGTCCTCGCGCCCCGACAGGTCCAGGCCGTGGGCGAAGGCGTTGGCCAGGTGGACGGTCATGGCCAGCGAGGGCGCGTCCAGTTCCAGCGGGCGGTGGTGGCAGGCCACCGCGCGCTGGATCTGTTGCGGGAATTGCCAGTGTGCGGCCAGCGCGCCGCCCACGCCGGCGTGGTCGAAGCCGAACACGGCCTGCTCGGCCTCCTGCTGGTAGCAATCGTGCTCCAGCCGGTAGTCCTCGGCCCGCTCGTACTCGGCCGGATAGCGCGTGGCCAGCACCAGCGTGCCCAGGTCGTGCAGCAGGCCGGCGATGAAGGCGGTGTCCGGATTCTGGCGCAGGTGGCGCGCCAGCGCGCGGGCGCAGGCGGCGGTGGCCACCGAATGGCGCCAGAAAGCGGCCATGTCGAAGCGGCTGCCGGCCACGGCCTGGAAGCTGCCGGTCACCGAGCACGCCGTCACCAGGGTGCGGATGTTGTGCATCCCCAGCACCGCCACCGCCTGCTGGATGGTGGTCACGCGCGTGGGCATGCCGTAGAAGGAGGAATTGGCCAGGCGCAGCGTCTTGGCCGACAGCGACTGGTCGAGCGCGAGCTTGCCGGCCAGCACCTGCGTGTCCAGCCCCTCCTGGCCGATGCAGGCCAGCAGCTCGCACACCACGTCCGGCAGCGAGGGCAGGTTCTGGACCTTGCGGGCGACGTCTTCCTGGGTCAGCATGGCTTAGCTCCGTGCGCGGTAAGTGGCCAGCAGTTGCAGCAGCTGGCCGGTGGCTTCGGTCTCGGCGCTGTGGCGGAACAGCCGCTGCAGGCGTTCCAGCGCGCGCGCGCTGGCCTGGGCCGGGTCTTCTCCGTCCCCGTCCCCGGCATCGGGAGCGGCGATGGCGCAGCTTTCCACGCCGCGCCGGCGCAGCGAGGCCAGCATGCTGTCGCTGAGCACGGCGCCCGAGGGCAGCAGCACCGTGCCGTGGCCGTCGGTCAGGTCCTCGGCCAGCATCATGCCGGCGCGGGCCTCGTCCATGGCGATGGTCAGGCTGCTCATGGCGCCACCTCGCAGCGGCGCAAGGTGATCAGGCTGCCGCGCGAGGCCGAGTTTTCGCCCATCGGGTAGACCTCGACGGCGTAGCGGGTGCCGTCGATGTCGGTCTGGTGGGTGTGGGAATGGGCTTGCGCATGGGACGGGGGCGCCAGGCCGGCCGGGGCGGCCTGCTCTTCCGGGAACAGCTCGGGCAGCACCACGCAGGCCTCGTTGCCGAGCAGGTCGCCGGCGCGCCGGAACAGGTGGTCGGCGGCGGCGTTGACGAAGGCGATCATGCCGCGGTCGTCCATGCCGATCACCGGCAGCGGCAAGTGCTGCAGCAGTTCGCGCGCGATGTTCAGGCTGATCTCGTCGCGGCTGATCTGCTGCTGTTTCTGGCGCAGCACATCCTCCAGGCGCCGGTTGGCCGAGGCCAGTTCGTGGTTCACGGTGCGCAGCTCCAGGTTCAGGCGTTCGTTGTCGTCGGCGATTTCCTTGAGGCGGAAGGCGTCGGCGATATGGCCGCGCAGCAGCTCGTCCTCCCAGGGCTTGGTCAGGAATTTGTAGATGGCGCCCTCGTTGACGGCGTCCGTCACCGATTGCAGCTCGGTGTAGCCGGACAGCATGATGCGTATCGTGTCCGGATACAGTTCCTTGGCCTTGCGTAGGAAGTCCGCGCCCAGCATGCCGGGCATGCGCTGGTCGGACACGATCACGTCGACCTCTTGCCGCGCCAGCAGGTCCAGCCCTTCCTGGCCGCTGCAGGCGGTGTAGATCTGGTACTCGTCGCGGCGCAGCAGGCGTTTCAGCGCCGAGACGATGTTCTGCTCGTCGTCCACCAGCAGCAGCGAGCGCTTCTGCTTCTGGATGCGCAGCAAGTGCTGCGGCAGCGCGCGGCCGTCGCGCAGCAGCGCCTGCATCTCGTCCGCGGTTTGCGGGGCGGCGAAGAAATAGCCCTGGATCTGGTCGCACATGTGGCGCCGCAGGAAGTCGCACTGGGCCTCCGTTTCGACGCCCTCGGCCACCACCTGCATGCCGAGCAGGTGGGCCATCGAGATGATGGTCTTCGACAGCGCGGCGTCGCCGCTGTCGGTGACGATGTCGCGGATGAAGGCGCAGTCGATCTTGACCGCGTCGAAGGGGAAGCGCTTCAGATTGCTCAGCGAGGAATAGCCGGTGCCGAAATCGTCCAGCACCAGCGCCACGCCCAGCGTCTTGAGCTGGGCCAGCACCTGGCTGCTGGCGGCCGCGTCCTGCGGCAGCGCGGCCTCGGTGATTTCCAGCGCCAGGCAGGACGGCGGCAGGCCGTACTCGTCGAGGATGGCCGCCACCAGCGTGGTGAACTGGCGGTCGCGGAACTGCTTGGGCGAGACGTTGACGGCCACCCGCACCGGCGCCAGGCCGGCGGCGCGCCAGCTTTGCATGTCGTGGCAGGCGCGGCGCAGCACCCAGGCCCCGATCGCGCCGATCAGCCCGGCCTCCTCGGCCACCGGCACGAAGCGCTGCGCCGAGATCAGGCCCAGCGCCGGGTGCTGCCAGCGCACCAGCGCCTCCAGGCTGGCCACGGCCCCGCTTTGCAGGTCGGCCAGCGGCTGGTAGCGCAGCTGCAGCTCGTCGCGGAACACGGCCAGGCGCAGCGCCGCCTCCATGCCGATGCGCTCCAGCGTGCGGTGGTTCATCTCGGAGGAAAAGAACTGGTAGGCCGAGCCGCCCATTTCACGTGCGCGGCTCAGCGCCATGTCGGCGTAGCGCAGCAGCGTGGCGCCGTCCTTGCCGTCCTGCGGGCACAGCGTGATGCCGATGCTGGCGCTGGCGTGCACCTGCTGGCCGTCGAGCGGGATGGCCGGCGCCAGCGCGGCGAAGATGTTCTCGCACACGGGGATCACATCGCCCGGGCCCTGCACCTCGCCCAGGATGACGACGAACTCGTTGCCGCCCAGCAGGGCCACGGTGTCGTGGCTGCGCACGCAGGCGCGCAGGCGCTGGGCGGCGGCGGCCAGCAGTGCGTCGCCGCCGGCGTGGCCCAGGCTTTCGTTGACGAAGGCGTGGTTGTCGATGCCGATGCACAGCAGGGCCAGCTGGTCGCCGTGGCGCAGCGCCTGCAGCACGGCCTGCTGCAGGCGGTCGATGAAGAGGTTGCGGTTGGGCAGGCCGGTCAAGCCGTCGTGCGTGCTGTGGAAGGCCAGCCGGTCCTCCTGCTCCTTGAGCGCGCTGATGTCGTTGACGATGCCGACGTGGTGCGTGATCTCGCCGTGCTCGTCCGGCACCGGGGACACGTAGAGCTCGTTCCAGAACAGCGAGCCGTCCTTGCGGTAGTTGCGCAGCACCACGCGCGCGTCCTCGTGCTGGGCGATGGCGCGGCGCAGCGCGGGCAGGCCGGCCTGATCGCGGTCCTCGCCCTGCAGGAAACTGCACTGGCGGCCCAGCACTTCCTCGGCCGCGTAACCGGTCATGCGGCAAAAGGCCGGGTTGGCGTAGATGATGGGGCAGCCGGGCCGGCGCGCGTCGGTGATCAGCACGCCATTCGAGCTGGCGGCGAGCGCGCGGGCCGACAGTGCCGGCATGTCTTTCAGTATGGCCGAAGGCGTGGCATCCAATTCCATCAGGCGGTGGTCCTTGAGAGTGAAGCGGCTGCGGCGGGGTGCTGGCTTGATTATACGGCGCGCCGCGCGATGTGTGCGCGCGCGCACGGAAGCGTGGTCCGGGGTGCGGCAATCTGGGGCGCCGCCATTGACAGGAGGACATGATGAGTACAATTATCGCTGGACAATTCCAATTGCAAGATGAAACCGACTCGGCGCGCGCCGCGCTGCAGGAGGCCGGTTTCGCCGCCGACCGCATCAGCACCTTCTTCGTCAACCCCGCCGGCCAGCACGGCGTGCTGCCGCTGGGCGGCGACCAGGACAAGTCGCCCGGCGCCAAGGAGACCGACGCCGGCCTGGCCAAGGGCATGAGCGCGGGCGGCGCGCTCGGCGCCGCCATCGGCGCGGCGGCCATCCCGGTGGCCGGGCCGCTGGGGCCGGTGGTCGGCGCGCTGGTTGGCGGCCACGTCGGTTCCTTGTACAGTTTCAGCCATCTGAAGGAGGCCGGCGAGCCGGAGGAGGGCAGCGTGGCCAACCAGTTCGTGCCGCGCGAGTCGGGCATGATGGTGGCGGTGGCGCTGCCGGATGGCGACGACGGCAGCGGCGCGGTGGCGCTGCTGCGGCGCCTGGGCGCCAGCCACATCGAGCGCGCCGAGGGCAGCATCGAAAACGGCGACTGGCGCGATTTCAACCCCTTGTCGCTGCCCGCGCTGGTCGATCCCCCGGCTTGATGTTGCAAATCAACAACCGGCGCCAGCCTGTCCCGCTTGCGCCGCGCTGCTTGCACCCCTATTGCCCCCCTCATGCGCGCCTGTTCCGCGCATATTCAAATTACTTGCGCCAAAGTTGCTACAATAAAAATACCAAACAGCCGTCCTCAAGCACCATGCTAGACATGGATCATGGCATGATCGTCCAAGCCGGTACATGATTCGCCAGAAGAATGCTAACGAGTTGAGAAGGGGGAGCGTCAATGACACAGGCATGGGTAGTGCTGACTCGCCCGGACGGCCGCGACGTGGCCGCACCGACCGAATCCCAGCTGGCTGCGGCCCTGGCGGAAATCTACAGCGGGGCGGTGCACGCCCCGGACGGCGGTCCCGGCACGGCCGTGTTGCGCTTCGGCTATGACGACGGCCTGATGTACGAGGTGGAGGTGGCCAGCGGCGGCCACATCTGCTTCGCCGAATGGTCGGACCGCGATTGCGAACTGGCCCTGGCCAGCCCGCGCCGCATGGCGGGCGCGCCCCAGGCCGACGCGCTGCAATTGTGGAAATGGCTGGCGCAGCGGCAGGTGGCCAAGATCCGCAGCCAGTCCTGGTCGGAAGGCGGCTGACGCCGCCGGCCCGGCCCCGCCCTAGTGCGCCATCAGCACCGGCACCGTCATCGATTCGAGCACGGTGCGGGTGACGCCGCCCAGCAGCGTTTCGCGGAAGCGCGAATGGCCGTAGGCGCCCAGCACCAGCAAATCGCAATTCTCCTCGGCCAGCAGCGACAGCAGCGCCTCGCCGGTGCCCGACGGCCGCTTCAGCAAGCCGCTGCGCGCCGACTGGCGCAACAGCAGTTCCGCATCGATCCCGTGGCGACCCAGGTAGCGCAGCAGTTCCGCGCCCGGCGCCTCGCCGTGCAGCGCGCGCTCGGTGTCGGCGTCGAAGATGGCGATTTGCACGCGCTCGGCCCGTTTCAGCAGCGGCAGCGCCTCGTGCACCGCGCGCGCGGCCTCCTTGCTGGCGTTCCAGGCCAGCATGATGCGCCGCGCCGGCGCGCCGGCCGAGGCCGGCCGAGGCGCTCCCGCGTAGGGCACCACCAGCACCGGACGGCCGGAATTGGTCAGCACCTGGGCCGGGAAGTCGCCGGCGGCGGCCGTCGACACGTGTTCGGGATCGGCCTGGCCGATCACCACCAGGTCGGCGTGGCGCGCCATCAGGCTCAGGCCGGCGCCGGCGTCGTCGTCCACCACGCGCTGCTCGAAGGAGCGCAGGCCCAGGCGCTGCACCAGCGGGGCGAACTGCTCCAGCGCGCGGTTGGCGCGCTCGCGCAGGAACTGCAGGTGCAGGGCCAGGTTGGGATCTTGCTCGTCGACGATGGCGTTCTGGTACAGCGCGCGGGCCACGCCCGTCATGGCCACGCCCAGCAGGTGGCCGTCGTCCTGCAGCGCCAGTTCCACCGCGAGGCGGATGCGCTCGGCCACGCGCGGCGCCTCGTCCACGTGCACCAGTATCGATCGGAAAGCCATGCTGCGCTCCTAAACAGGGGGCATGGTCCCGATTATAAGCCGCGCCGGGCGCGGGCGGGCACACTGCAAGGCCGTGCTAGCCGGCCGGTTCGCCGCCGCGCTCGCCGCCGCCTTCCTCTTTCAGCCTGGCGCCGCGCTCCTTGATGCTCTCGAGCACGGCGGCCAGGTGCTCCGGCTTGCCGGCGGCGATGGCGGCGGCCAGGCCCAGCATGTCGGCGGCGATGCCGATCACGTCCTTCAGGATATTGGCGTGGCGGATGCGGCGGCGCGCCAGCGCCACCAGGTCGAGCAGTTCGCGTTGCGGCACGCCCAGGCCGGCCGCGGCCAGCACGGCGGCGTCCAGGTACAGGCTGCTGGCGCGCTGGCGCAGCGCCACCTCGTTCTCGAACAGCGCCTGCGCGGCGCCGTGCGAAATGCCGTGCTCCAGCGTGCCGTTGACGGGGACGGTGTCCGCGGCAGGGGCCGCGGCGCCGGTGCCGGGCCGCGGCTCGCGTCCGGGACCGCCCGGCGGATTGCGGCGGATGGCTTTCATGATGCGCTCGTGCAACTCGTTGGCGCAGGCGGTCAGGCTGTCGGCCAGCGCTTCGATGTCGCGGGTGTTGCCGGGCTGCGTATTCAGCTGATCCATGGCGCTCTCCTTAGTCGGCTTGGTCAAGATGATGGAAGGCGGCCGCCAGGGCGGCGCTGGTGGCGCGCAGTTCGCTGACGGCCTGGGCCTGGGCGTTGCGCGCGCCCGGGCTGTCCGGCTGCGCCAGGTGCTGCGCCAGCGCGCGGTGGGCGGCCGCGACCGCCGCCACGTGCTTGGCCGCCAGCGTGTGGCGCAGGCCGATCAGGCGGTACTCGTTGGCCTTGGCGATGCGGTGCGACTTGGCCAGCGCCGCCAGCAGGCGGTCGCGCGGCGTGTCGGCGTAGGCGATCTCGACCTCCAGCATGCCGAGCACGATGTCGCGTTCGTTGTCGCTGCTCTTGTCGTAGTAGCGCAGCAGGTTCTGCATGGCCTCCAGCAGTGCTTGCAGCTGCTCGTCGCCGTCGCGCACCATGCTGTGCACCGCGCGCTCCTGGTAGCCGTTGGTGGCGGCGCGCGCCAGCAGCCGCGCCAGGCCGCTGTAGGCGTTCACGTGGCGGTCGCTCAGGCCGGTGTCCGGCCAGGCCTTGATGCCGGCGCCCATGGCCTTGATCGGCTCCTTCAGGTCGAACTGCGTGCCGTCGGCCAGCTGGCCCAGGGCCTGCATATACAGCTGCACCGCCTCGTGGATGGCGATCAGGTCCGGGTAGGCGGCGCGGCGCGCGGCGTCGGCCGCGCGTTCGCGCTGGTCGGCGGCGGCCGACAGGTAGGGCTGTTCGCGCTGGTAGGTGTCGCGGAAGCGCTGGGTCAGGTCGGCGTAGCCGCCCAGTTTGACCGAGCCGGCGGCGAATTCGCGCGCCTCCTGCAGCCGGGGATTGCCGGCGCAGCCGCCCAGGACGGCCATCGCCAGCAGGATCAGCAGGGCGGCAAGCGAGCTTGCAAAAAAGCGGGGCAGTTTCATCGGTCCTCTCCTCGGTCAGCCAGGGGTGAGGACTTATCTTGCTCCGCGCAAATTCCGGGGCTTTGCGCTAGCGCAAAGGGGCGCGATTGGATGGCGGCATCAGCCGCCGGCGCCCTGGCGCGCCAGCCAGCCCAGGCCGTCGGCGGTGCCGGCCAGCGGATGGTATTCGCAGCCTATCCAGCCGTCGTAGCCCAGCTCGTCGAGCAGCTGGAACAGGAAGGGATAGTTGATTTCGCCGGTGCCCGGCTCGTGGCGGCCGGGCGTGTCGGCCAGCTGCATGTGGCCGATGCGGGGCAGGCAGGCGCGGATGGTGTTGGCCAGTTCGCCCTCCATGCGTTGCATGTGGTAGATGTCGTACTGCAGCCAGACGTTGCTGCGCGCGCAGGCGTCGATGATGTCGAGCGCCTGGCCGCTGCGGTTGAGGAAGTAGCCCGGGATGTCGTAGGTGTTGATGGGTTCGATCAGCACCCGGATGCCGTGCTCCTGGCAGCGGTCGGCCGCGTACTGCAGGTTGGCCACCAGGGTTTCGTGGGCGCGCTCCGGCGCCAGGCCGCCGGGCAGTTTGCCCGCCATGCAGTGCAGTCGCGTGACCCCCAGCTCGGTCGCGAACGCGATGGCTTGCTGCACGCCGACGCGGAATTCGTCGGACCGGCGCGGATCGCAGGCCATGCCCCGGTCGCCGGCGCTCCAGTCGCCGGGCGGCATATTGTGCAGCACCAGCTGCAATTGGTGGCGGTGCAGGCGCTCGCTCAGCTGGTCCGGATCGTAGGCGTAGGGAAAGAGGAATTCGACGGCGTCGAAGCCGGCCTGCCGCGCGGCCGCGAAGCGGTCCAGGAAGGGCAGGTCGGTGAACAGCATGGACAGATTGGCAGCGAACTTGGGCATGGCTCGTCCATAAAAAAAGGAGGCAGAGTCAATATTTTAATTGACCCTGCCTCCTTTATCGAGACTTCGTGCTTAGCGGCCGCGGCCGCCCGAGCGGTGCGGCGGCGCCGCGCGCGGGGCGCTGCGGCCGCCGCCGGGGCTGCCGGGGCACGGCCTGCGCCGCCGCCGTTGCCACCGCCGTTGCCGCCGCCCGCGCTGCGCGGTTTGCCAGCGCCGGCAGCGCCGGCCGCCGGCTTGGCACGGCCGCCGTTGCCGCCGCCACCCTGGCGCGGGGCATTGCGGTGGCCGCCGCCGCCGCTGCGCAGCTGGATAGGCTGGGCGCGCGCGTTCGGATCCGGCTCGAAGCCCGGGATCACTTCACGCGTCAGCGTCTGCTTGATCAGCTTCTCGATGTCTTTGAGCATGGTGTGCTCGTCCACGCAGACCAGCGACACGGCTTCGCCGGTGGCGCCGGCGCGGCCGGTGCGGCCGATGCGGTGCACATAGTCTTCCGGCACGTTCGGCAGGTCGTAGTTGACCACGTGCGGCAGCTGGTCGATGTCGATGCCGCGCGCGGCGATGTCGGTGGCGACCAGCACTTGCAGCGTGTTGTCCTTGAACTCGGCCAGCGCGCGGGTGCGGGCGGCCTGGCTCTTGTTGCCGTGGATGGCCATGGCGCCGATGCCGTCCGCGCCCAGCTGTTCAACGAGCTTGTTGGCGCCGTGCTTGGTGCGCGTAAACACCAGCACCTGGGTCCACTTGTGGGTGCGGATCAGATGCGACAGCATGGGGTGCTTCTTGTCGCGGTCGACGGGGTGCACTTTCTGGGCGATCACTTCCACGGTCGAGTTGCGGCGCGCCACTTCGATGGTGGCCGGGCTGTCCAGCAGGTTGTCGGCCAGGGCCTTGATCTCGTCCGAGAAGGTGGCCGAGAACAGCAGGTTCTGGCGCTTCGGCGGCAGGGCGGCCAGCACTTTCTTGATGTCGCGGATGAAGCCCATGTCCAGCATGCGGTCGGCTTCGTCCAGGATCAGGATCTCGACCTTGCTCAGGTCTATGGTCTTTTGCATCATGTGGTCGAGCAGCCGGCCCGGCGTCGCCACCAGGATGTCGACGCCGTGGCGCAGCTGCTTGATCTGCGGGTTGATGCTGACGCCGCCGAAAATGACGGCCGAGTTCAGATGAGTGTACTTGCCGTAGACGCGCACGCTTTCCTCGACCTGGGCCGCGAGTTCGCGGGTCGGGGTCAGGATCAGCGCGCGGATCGGACGGGCGGCGGTGCGGTTGCTCAGCTTGGCGCCGTTGGCGTCGGTCGACAGGCGGTGCAGGATGGGCAGGGTGAAGCCGGCGGTCTTGCCGGTACCGGTCTGCGCGCCGGCCAGCAGGTCGCCGCCGTTCAGAACAGCCGGGATCGCTTGGGTCTGGATAGGCGTCGGCGTGGTGTAACCGTTGTCGGCGACAGCGCGGACGATGGCGTCGGACAGACCAAGGGTGGAAAATGACATGATGACTTTTAGTTAAGATCGGCTCGTCGCTTTTTGGGCGCCAGTCGGAGGCAATCAGTTTTTACTCGGGGTGGCGGCCGTGGACTGGTTGAGTTGCCGCACCGTGCAGTATAACAGCTTCGGGACACTGAAGTTGCGATACGGAAATGGAAAAGGGGCGATCCGCCCCTTTAATTTGTAACAAAGTTACGCAAACGATGACTATAAGTTAAGCAAACTCCGCCAGCAGGCCTATCATCTGGCCGAACACCTTCGGGCTGCCGGCAATGACGTTGCCCTTGTGCAGATAGTCGGACTCGCCGTTGAACTCGGCGATGATGCCGCCCGCTTCGGACACCATCAGCGCGCCGGCCGCGATGTCCCATGGCTGCAGGCCTTTTTCATAATAGCCGTCGAGCTTGCCGGCGGCGACGTAAGCCAGGTCCAGCGCGGCCGAACCGGCGCGGCGCACGCCCTGGCTGCGTTCCGCCATGATGCCGTACATTTTCAGGTATTCGGTCAGCGCGCCCGGGTTGCCGGCCTTGTAGCCGGTGCCCAGCAGGGCGTTGTTGATGCGGTCCAGCTTGCCGACCCGGATGCGTTTTTCGTTCAGGTAGGCGCCGGCGCCCTTGGTGGCGGTGAACAGGTCGTTGCGCACCGGGTCGTAGATCACCGCCTGCGTGACGACGCCGCGCTGCTGCAGCGCGATCGAAATGCAATATTGCGGGAAGCCGTGCATGAAGTTGGTGGTGCCGTCCAGCGGATCGATGATCCACACGTACTCGCTCTCGTCGTTCACATTGGCCGATGCGCCGGATTCCTCGGCCAGGAAGCCGTGGCCGGGGTAGGCCTTGCTCAGCACCTCGATGATGGCCTGTTCGGCAGCGGTGTCGACGTCGGTGACGAAGTCGTTGTGTTGCTTCTCGTTGACGATGACGCGGTCGAGGTCGAAACTGGCGCGGTTGATGACGGCGGCGCCGCGACGGGCGGCTTTGATCGCCGTATTGAGCATTGGGTGCATAGTAGCTTCCGTTTAAAAAAACGCTGCTGCCCGCCGGGCGCGTAGCATCCAGGCAGGTTGGCATGTGAACGATTGTAAGAAAGAGCGGTGCGGGAACGGGTTGGACTGGTTAAAATGCCACCGGAATCCATCTCGAACGCGCGTAATGGCGCTATTTTAAATGAAGCAGCCTCAAAATACAGCGACTCTTTTTCATCGGCTACGAATAATTCTGGTGGAAACTAGCCGTCCTGGCAACATTGGCTCGGTGGCGAGGGCGATGAAAACCATGGGTTTTGGCGAGCTGGTGCTGGTCAATCCGCGCTTCGACGGCGCGCTCGAACACGAGGAGGCGGTCGCTTTCGCCAGCGGCGCGCAGGACATCCTGGCCTCGGCGCGTATCGTCGGCAGCATGGCCGAGGCGCTGGAGGGCATACACTTCGCGGCCGCCGTGTCGGCGCGGCTGCGCGAGTATTCGCCGCCGGTGCTGGCGCCGCGCCAGTTCGCCGAGCAGGCGGCCGGCGGCGGGCTGCACGCGGCCCTGATCTTCGGCAACGAGCGCTTCGGCCTGCCCAACGAGATCGTGGAAAAGTGCAATGTGCTGATCAATATTCCGGCCAATCCCGACTATTCCTCGCTGAACCTGGCGCAGGCGGCGCAGGTGCTGGTCTATGAGTGCCGCATGGCGGCCCTGGCCGCGCCTGCCATGGCTGCCACGCCTGCCGAGCCTGCCGAAGCCGCCGCAGCGGGCATCGGTTTCCAGGGCGAGGCGGCCAGCCTGACCCAGATCGACGCCATGTACGAGCACCTGGAGCAGGCGCTGGTGGCGATCGGCTTCCTCGACGCGAGCAATCCGCGCAAGCTGATGCCGCGCCTCAAACGCATGTTCTCGCGCACCCGGCTCGAGACCGAGGAAGTGAACATCCTGCGCGGCATCGCGCGCAAGATCATGGGCAAAGACCCCCAATAGACCGCTACAGCAGGTCGAACGGCGCCGCGTGGCGCTGGTAGATGCGCTCCATGACGGCGCGCTCGCGGCGGCAGATGGTGGCAACGAAATCCTTGGGCCGCTGCATGCGCTTGAAGGCTGAAAATCCCCGTTCCAGGAATTGCTGCAGCCCGCCCAGGCCGGCCATGCGGGCCGGACCGCGCATCAGCACCAGGGTGGCGTTCAGCATGCGGATGCGCACCAGCTGGCTCAGGGAATCGCCCAGCGCCTGCACCAGGTCGAGCTGGCGCGCGCGGTCGGCCGGGGTCATCGCGGCGCGGTAGGCGACGATGTAGTCCGCTTCCGTGAACTCCGGGCCCAGCAGCTTGGCCATGGCCGTGTCCAGCCGCTCGGCCAGCGCGTCGAGCTGCATGGCGTCGGTGACGGTTTGCAGGGCGTCGGCCGGCAGCACGCGCTGCATGGTCGGGGCGATGCGCTCCAGGTCGGTGTCGCGCTGGCTCAGGTCGTGCGTGCCGTACAACTCTTCCAGGAAAAACAAGACCGCATGGTGGGTGTCGGGCGAGTCCAGCAGGTCGGCGTGGCTGCGCTTGAGGCGGGCCGCCTGGAAGGCCTTCAGCGCCAGCCGCGCCGAACGCAGGGCAGGGTCGCGCTCGGCGACCTGGCGCTCCAGCCGCGCTACGCGCAACTGCTGTTCGAGCGGGCTCAGGGTCTTTTCATTTGTCATAGGTGAATTTTTACCAGATGGAAGTAGACAGGTGGCTCTATTTTTTGCAGCGGAAGGGCGCGCGAGACTGTCGTACACTGAAAAAAACAAGGGGAAGATCAGAGACATGTTGAAGCGCAGGACATTTTTGAAGACGGGCGTGCTGGGCGCGCTGGCGCTGGCGGCGGGCGGGGCGCTGTACCGCACGGTGCAAGGCGCCGCGCCGCTCGGACGCTACGTGCTGGACGGCGAGGCGCGCGCGGTGCTGGCGGCCGTCGTGCCGGCCATCGTCGGCCCCATGCTGCCGCGGGAGGCCGCCGCGCGCGGCGCCGCCGTGGCGCGCACCGTGGACGGCGTGCAGCAGGCCATCGCCAGTTTGCCGCTGGGCACCCAGAAGGAAGTGCAGGATCTGTTCGGCCTGCTGGCGCTGGCGCCCGCGCGCCGCCTGCTGGCCGGTGTGCCCGCCTGGCGCGACACCACGCCCGAGCAGGCATCGGCCTTCCTGCAAGGCTGGCGCACGCACCGGTTCGAGATGCTGCAGACGGCCTACCATGCGCTGCACGACCTGGTGCTGGGCGCCTGGTACGCCGACCCGGCCAGCTGGGCCGCCACCGGCTATCCCGGCCCGATCAAGGAGCTGAGCTGATGAACGCCGCTACGAGCAGCAATGTGATTCCCGACCCCATCGTCGCCGGCCTGGCGCGCGGCTGGAAAGTGGTGGACTGCGCCACGCTGGACCTGGACCGCGGTTTCGAGGCCGACGTCGTCGTCATCGGCAGCGGCGCGGGCGGCGGCGTGACGGCCGAGATGCTGGCCCTGGCCGGGCTGACCGTCATTATCATGGAGGAGGGCGCGCTGAAGTCCTCCAGCGACTTCAAGATGCGCGAGGCGGACGCCTACCCGGCGCTGTACCAGGAGGCGGGCGCGCGCAAGACGCGCGACAAGGGCATCAACATCCTGCAGGGCCGCACCGTGGGCGGCTCGACCACCGTCAACTGGACCTCCAGCTTCCGCACGCCGCCGGCCACGCTGGGCTACTGGCAGCGCCAGTTCGGCCTGGCGGACTACACGCAGGAGGCGCTGGCGCCGTGGTTCGGCATGATGGAGCAGCGCCTGCACATCGCGCCCTGGGACGTGCCGCCCAATGAGAACAACGATCTGCTGCGGCGCGGGGCCGCCAGGCTGGGCATTCCGACCGCGGCCATCCGGCGCAACGTCAACGGCTGCTGGAACCTCGGCTATTGCGGCATGGGCTGCCCGACGAACGCCAAGCAGTCGATGCTGGTGACCACCATCCCGTCCGCGCTGGACCGCGGCGCGACCTTGCTCACGCGCGCCCGCGCCGAGCGGCTGGTGTTCAAGAACGGCCGGGTCGACCATGTCGTCGCGACGGCGCTGAGCGCGGACGGCCTGGCGCCCACCGGCCGCCGCGTGACCGTGCGTGCGCGCCATTACGTGGTGGCGGGCGGCGCCATCAACACGCCCGGCCTGCTGCTGCGCTCGGGCGCGCCGGATCCGTACGGCCTGCTGGGCAAGCGCACCTTTTTGCACCCGACCATCATCTCGTCCGGCCTGTTCGAGCAGCGCGTGGACGGCTATGCCGGCGCGCCGCAGTCGATCTATTCCGACCATTTCCTGGAAACCCAGGCCATCGACGGAGCGGCCGGCTACAAGCTGGAGGCGCCGCCGCTGCACCCCTTGCTCCTGTCGACCACGATGGCCGGCTTCGGCGAGGAACACGCCGCCATGATGCGCCAGTTCACGCACGTGCAAGGCTTGCTGGCGCTGCTGCGCGACGGCTTCCATGGCGAGGCGCAGGGCGGCAGCGTGGCGCTCGACAGCCGCGGCGCCCCGGTGCTCGACTACCGCATCACGCCTTTCCTGTGGGACGGCATGCGGCGCGGCCTGCTGAGCATGGCCGAGATCCAGTTCGCGGCCGGGGCGCGCAGCGTGCTGCCGGTGCACGAGCTGGCGCAGAGCTACACCAGCTGGACGCGGGCGCGCCAGGCCATCAATGCGCTGCCGTTCAAGAATTTGCTGATGCGGGTCGTGTCGGCGCACGTGATGGGCGGCTGCGGCATGGCGGCCGATCCGCGGCGCGGCGTGGTGGACGGCGATGGCCGCTATCACGGCGTGGCCAACCTGTCGGTGCACGACGGCTCGCTGTTCCCGACCTCGATAGGCGCCAACCCGCAATTGTCGATCTACGGCATCACGGCGCGGCTGGCCAGCGGGCTGGCCGAGCGGCTGACCGGCAAAGCGGCGCCGCGCCCGGCGCCGGCAGGCAGCCCGGCGGCGCCCGCCGCCTTGCCCACCGCCGAGCCTGCCGGTGCTCCGGTCGCCGCGCATGCCGGGACGCCTGGCGCGGCAGCCGGACCGGCGCGCTTTCCGCTGACGCGGGCAGCTTGAGGCTGCCATGGCCCGCCGCATCCTGCTGCTCATCATGCTGGTGCAGCTGATCGCCGGGCTGGCGATCGCCCGCGCGGTGGCAGGCTGGTGGCCGGCCGGCGGCTGGCCGGCCGGACTGCTGCTGGCGCTGGCCAGCGTCTTGCTGGTGAGAATGGTAATTTCCAGTAACAATTTCCGCATGGCCCGTCGTGCCGGCAGCGCCGTTCCGGCCGGCCATGCGCTCTCTCTGGGAGGGCGGCTGCGCCTGTTCTGGGGCGAATTCAGCTCGTCCATGGGGACTTCCTCGTGGACGATGTTGCGTCCACGCACCACCTTGCACATCGCCAGTGGCGAGCAGGGCCTGCCCGTGCTGCTGGTGCACGGCTACGGCTGCAACGGCGGCTACTGGACCCGGCTCGCGATGCGCCTGAGCGCCGCCGGCAAGAGCTGGCTGGCAGTGGACCTGGAACCGATCGGCGCCGGCATCGACGACTACGCGCCGCTGATCGAGGCCGCCCTGGCGCGGCTGTGCGCCGCCAGCGGCAAGCCGCGCGCCATCGTGGTCGGCCACAGCATGGGCGGGCTGGCCGCGCGCGCCCATCTGCGCCGCTATGGCGACGCCCGCGTGGCGCACGTCATCACGGTCGGCGCGCCGCACCACGGCACCGCGCTGGCCAACTTCGGCCCGGGCCTGAACGCGCGCCAGATGCAGCGCGGCTCGGCCTGGCTGGCCGAACTGGCGGCCTCGGAAACGCCGCAAACGCGGGCCCTGATCACCTCGCTGTGGTCGCACCACGACAATATCGTCGCACCGCAAGAGTCGGCCCGCCTGCGCGGCGCCGGGAACGTCGAATTCGGCGGTATCGGCCATGTCGAACTCGGTTCGCACCCCCGCGTGCTGCGCTTCATCCTCGACGAAATCAACAGAATGGACAGTGCCCGTATCGTTAGGTAGACTGGATTGGTAAGCGGCAACATGCGGAGCGAGCGCAATGCGATTTTCGTGACTATTGGTGAGAATCGGCGCGATCACTTGCTGTATGGTTATTGCATGCGCACAGCCCAAGGCAACACGATGCCCATAGACTTCGCCAAGCTCATTTCGGAAGAATCGCCCGACGCCGTCATCCTGACCGCGCCGGGCGGCGCCATTGTCGGCTGGACGCGCGGCGCCCAGGCCATGTTCGGCTACACCGAACAGGAGGCGCTGGGGCGGCGCCTCGGCATGCTGCTGCCGCCCGGCCTGTGCGACGACGGCGACGCGATCGAGCGCCACGTCTTCGAACACGGCCAGGCGCACTACGAATCGCTGTGGCACCATAAAGACGGCACGCCGCTGCCGGTGGACTGCGTGGCCAAGGCGGTGGCCGCCGGGCCGGGGCGGGATGCGCTGGTGCTGAGCGCGGTGCGCTTCGCCACCGGCCGCCAACGCATGGAACAGCAATCGTCACAGCAATCGGCACAGCAATCGACACAGCAGTTGAAACAGCAGCTGAGCGAGAGCCACCGCGAGCTGCGCGACGCGCACCTGGCCAAGGACCGTTTCCTGGCCAGCATGTCGCACGAACTGCGCACGCCGCTGAACGCCATCATCGGCTTCGCCGGCACGCTGCTGATGAGGCTGCCTGGCCCGCTGACGCCGGAGCAGGAGCGCCAGCTGCGCACCGTGCAGGCCAGCGCGCGCCAGTTGCTGGCGCTGATTAACGATTTGCTTGACCTGACCAAGATCGCTTCGGGTAAAGTGGAGTTGAACATGGAGGCGCTGGAGTGCCACGCGCTCATTTCGGAGCTACTTCCGGTATTCCAGCCGCAAGCCCATCAGAAAGGATTGCAGTTTGACTTCAGCGCCCCCGACGACGACATCAATGTGCACGGCGACCGCCGCGCCATGCAGCAGATCCTGGTGAACCTGTTGACCAACGCGATTAAATATACCGACAGCGGGGCCGTGCGCATCGAACTCGATACCGCCGACGTGAACGGGCGCGCCTGCGCCACCGTCAGCGTGTGCGACACCGGCGTCGGCATCGCGCCGGACCACCAGCAGATGCTGTGCCAGGCCTTCAGCCAGATCGGCGAGGGGCCGGCGCTGCAGTTCGAGGGCACCGGCCTGGGCTTGCATCTGAGCCAGCGCCTGGCCCACCTGCTGCACGGGCAGATCAGTTTTGAAAGCCGCCAGGGGGCGGGCAGCGTATTCACGCTGGCCGTGCCGCTGGAGGCGTAGTACCGCTAAATTAACTCGGGAGTGCCAACGTGTCCGCACGCATCCTTATCATTGAAGACAACCCGACCAACATGGAGTTGATGGTGTACCTGCTCAACGCCTTCGGCTATACACCGCTGATGGCGCATGACGGGGAGGAGGGCGTGGCCGCCGCGCGGCGCGAGCGGCCCGACCTGATCATCTGCGACGTGCACCTGCCCAAGCTGGACGGCTACGGCGTGGTGGCGCAGCTCAAGCAGGACCCGGCGCTGCGCCCCATCCCCACGCTGGCGGTGACGGCGCTGGCCATGGTGGGCGACCGCGAGCGGCTGCTGGCGGCCGGCTTCGACGGCTACATCGGCAAGCCCATCGAGCCGGACACTTTTGTCGCCCAGATCGAGTCTTTTCTGCCGGGGGAGGAGTCGGCCCCGGTTAAATCCGACATCGCCACCATCCTCATCGTCGACGACCATGTGCTGAACCGCGAATTCCTGATGACCTTGCTCGGCTACGGCGGCCACCGCCTGCTGGAAGCGTCCAACGGCGCCGAGGGGCTGAAGATGGTCAACGCCGAACGGCCCGACCTGGTGATTTCGGACATCCTGATGCCCAACATGGACGGCTACGAGTTCGTCACGCGCATGCACAGCAATCCGGACACGGCGCACGTGCCCATCATCTTCTACACCGCCACCTACCGCGAGCGCGAGGCGATGGCCGTGGCCGAGGCCTGCGGCGTGCGCTGGGTGCTGCCCAAGCCGTCCGACCCGGACGTGATCCTGCGCACGGTGCACGAGGCGCTGGGCGTGGCGCACGACGTCGACGACGAAGTGCCGCAGTTCGCGCCCGAGCCGCCCAGCGGCGGGCGCTTCCTCGACATCGACCACAAGGTGGCCGAGTACCTGGGCGAGCTGGAATCGAGCAGCCAGCTCATTTCGGCGCTGGCCAGCACCGGCGACGCGCCCGAACCGGGCGCCGAGCACCTGACGTCGATGACGGAGCGGCTGTCGCGCTCCCTGTCCAGCCTGCAGGCGGTGAGCTTGCGGCTGACGGCGCTGATCGAGCTGGGCATCGAACTGGGCGCCGAGCGCGACCCGCAGGCGCTGATCGAAGTGGGCTGCCGCGTGGCGCAGAACATCTGCGTGTCGAAATACGCCTGCATCGGCGTGCTGGAGGCGGGCGCGCAGGAGCTGAGCTATTTCGCCGCCTGCGGCGTGGGCCAGCAGGCGCGCCTGATCGCCTCGACGCCGCGCGCCGGCGTGCTGGGCGGGCTGCTGGAACAGCGCCAGCCGGTGCGCATCGACGCGCTGCCGGGCGACCCGCAGGCGATCGGCCTGCCGGATAGCCATCCACCCGTGCATTCTTTCCTCGGCGTGCCGATCGCCTCGCGCGAGCGCACCCACGGCTGGCTCTACCTGGCCGACAAGCTGGGCGCGGACAGCTTCAGCGAAGTCGACGAACGCGTCGCCGCCACGGTGGCCGCGCAGATCGCCGGCGCCTACGAGAACCTGCTGCTGTACGACCAGATCCGGCGCCACCACGCGCAGCTGCAGCTGGACATGAACGCCCGCATCCGCCTCGACGAGGACTTGCGGCGCTTCCGCCTGGCGATGGACGCCACCGCCGACGCCATCTTCCTGGTCGACCGGGCCGGCATGTGCTTTGTCGACGTCAACGCCACCGCCTGCCGCATGCTGGGCTACCTGCGCGAGGATTTCCTCAAGGTCGGACCGAACAAGTCCATCGAAGGCGACCTGCGCAAGCTGGAGGACCTGTACGACAAGCTGCTGGCGGGCGACCAGAGCGGCGCGATGGCCGAGCTGCTGCTGCAGCGCAAGGACGGCACGCCGCTGTCGGTCGAAGTGCAGCGCCGCACGCTGCGCTCGGGCCAGAGCTGGATCCTGGTGGCCGTGGCGCGCGACATCACCGAGCGCAAGGAGGCCGAGCAGCGCCTGCTGAAACTGGCCCATTTCGATACCCTGACCGGGCTGCCCAACCGCAGCCAGTTCTACGATTCGCTGACCCATTCGCTGAGCCAGGCCGGCGAACACAAATGGTCGCTGGCGGTGCTGTTCCTGGACATGGACCGCTTCAAGAACATCAATGACACCTTGGGCCACACCATAGGCGACGAACTGCTGCGCCAGTTCTCCAGCCGCCTGGTCGACTGCCTGCGCGTGCGCGACACGATAGGGCGCTTCGGCGGCGACGAATTCGCCGCCATCCTGATGCTGCCCGAGGGCGCGCAGAACGCCATCGCCGTGGTCGACAAGATCCGCGAAGCCATGCGCAAGCCCTTCGACCTGAAAGGGCACGAGGTGACGGTGACTGCCAGCATCGGCATCTCCGTGTTCCCCGACGACGGCAGCGACGCCGACACGCTGATCCAGTACGCCGACACCGCCATGTACCGCGCCAAGGAGGCCGGGCGCGACGCCTTCCGCTTCTTCACCGCCGAAATGAACGCGCAGTCGCTGGCGCGGCTGGACATGGAGAACGCGCTGCGGCGCGCCATCGACAACGGCGAGTTCGTGCTGTACTACCAGCCCAAGATCGACATCGGCACCGGCCGCATCAGCGGCGCCGAGGCGCTGATACGCTGGGCGAGGCCCGGCCACGGCATGGTCTCGCCGGCGCTGTTCATCCCCATCCTGGAGGAGACCGGGCTGATCGTGCGCGTCGGCACCTGGGTGCTCAACGAGGCCTGCCGCAAGATCGCCGAATGGGGCAAGACCCGCATCGGCGCGGTGCACCTGTCGGTCAACGTGTCGGGCATCCAGTTCTTCGTCGGCGGGCTGGAAGAGGAGGTCATGCGCGCCATCAAGGAGCACGACATCGCGCCCGAGCTGCTGGAGCTGGAACTGACCGAAAGCTCGCTGATGTCGAACGCGGAAGAAACGATCACCGTGCTGCAGAACCTCAAAAAACTCGGCATCCAGATTTCGATCGACGACTTCGGCACCGGCTATTCCTCGCTGGCCTACCTGAAGCGCTTCCCGATCGACAAGCTGAAGATCGACATCGCCTTCGTGCGCGAAGTGACCAGCAACCCGGACGACGCGGCCATCGTGCTGGCCATCATCAACATGGCGCACAGCCTGAAGCTGCAGGTGATCGCCGAGGGCGTCGAGCGCGACGCCCAGCTGGCCTATTTGCGCCGCCACAACTGCGACGAGATGCAGGGCTACTACTTCAGCCGCCCGCTGCCGGAGGAGGAATTCGAGGCCATGCTGAGGGAAGGAAAATACCTGCAGGCGCCGGTGGAGGAAAACCAGCTCGACCAGCAAACCCTGCTGATCGTCGACGACGACGCCTTCATGCTCGACGTGCTGAGCGACTTCCTGTCGCAGGACGGCTACCGCATCCTGACGGCGCAGACGGCGGCCGAGGGCTTCGACATATTGGCGCGCCACCAGGTGCAGGTGATCCTGTGCGACCAGTGCATGCCGCTGATGAGCGGCACCGAGTTCATGGAGCGGGTGAAGAATCTGGCGCCGGACACCTTCCGCATCATGTTGTCGGCCTATGCGGACCTGACGCCCATCATGGCCGCCATCAACCACGGCGCGATCGACCGCTTCTACACCAAGCCATGGAAGGGGGCGGTGCTGCGCGAGAACATCCGCGAGGGCTTCCGCCTGCACAGCCAGCTGCACGGCCAGGCGTCCGCCGCAGCGGCGTAGGTGGTAGCGCAGGTGGTGGCGTTGGGGGATGGCGGCTGCGCGGCCTGCTGCGCGCGCGGCGGCCGGCGCCGCTTGGGGACGGTTCCCGCAGGATCGGGAGCAGCCCCGCTGGGGCTACTTCCCTCATCGCCGCGCCGGCAGTGGAGGATGGCCTAGAAGTGCACGCCGCGCAGCAGCTGCTGCATGGCGATCTGCTCGGACGACATCTGGGGCGCCTTCTTGCCGTCGGCGCCTTTGGCCGCATCCGAATCCGGGAACATGCGGAAGCTGGTGTTGAGCACGATCTGCGCCACGCGCGGCATCACCGCGTGCAGCACCTGGCCGAAGATGCCGACGCGGGTGGCGATGCGCACCGGCTTGTACACGATGGCGTTGGCGATCAGGTCGCCCGCTTCCTCCGGCGACAGGGTCGGCACGTTCTGGTAGATCTTGGTCGGCGCGATCATCGGCGTGCGCACCAGCGGCATGTTGATGGTGGTGAACTTGATGCCCAGGTCCTGCAGCTCGGACGAGGCGCAACGGGTCCACGCGTCCAGCGCCGCTTTCGAGGCCACGTAGGCCGAAAAGCGCGGCGCGTTGGTCAGCACGCCGATGGACGAAATATTGATCACGTGGCCGCGCTTCTTGGCCGTCATCGACGGCAGCAGCGCCATGGTCAGGCGCAGCGCGCCGAAGTAGTTCAGCTGCATGGTGCGCTCGAAGTCGTGGAAGCGGTCGTAGCTCGCTTCGATGGCGCGGCGGATCGAACGGCCGGCGTTGTTGACCAGCACGTCGACGCCGCCGTGGTTGGCGATCAGCACCTGCGCGAAGCGGTCGCAGTCGGCCATGTCGGACAGGTCGGCCGGGTAGGTGATCAGCTCGAAGCCGCGCGCCTCCACTTCCTTCTTCGCCTCGGCCAGCTTGTCCTCGTCGCGGCCGCAGATGATGGTGATGGCGCCCGCTTCGGCCAGCTTGTGCGCCGCCGCCAGGCCGATGCCGGACGAGCCGCCCGTCACCAGCACCACTTTGCCGGCCACCTGGCCGCGCAGGGTGCGGTCGATGAACAGGTCGGGGTCGAGCTTGCGTTCCCAGTAGTCCCAGACCGGCGCGGCATATTGCTCCAGCGGCGGGCAGGCGATGCCGGTGCCCTTGAGCGCTTGCGCCGTGTCGCGGTTGTCGAAGCGGGTCGGGTAGTTCACGAACGTCATCAGGTCCGGCGGCAGGCCCAGGTCCTTCATCACGGCGTCGCGTACGCGGCGTACCGGCGAGAGGGCGAACACGCCTTTCTTGATGCTCTTCGGTATGAAGCCGAACAGCGCCGCGTTGATGCGGATGCTCATGGTCGGCGCGTGCGCCGCGCGGCAGAAGGTGTTCAGCACTTCGCCCACGCGCATCGGTTCCGGATCGGTCAGGTGGAAGGCGCGGCCGTCCAGCTTGGGCAGGTGCGAAATGTGGTCCATCGCGTTGACCACGTAGTCCACCGGCACGATGTTGATGCGGCCGCCTTCGATGCCGATGGTCGGCATCCATGGCGGCAGCAATTGGCGGATGCGCTGGATCAGCTTGAAGAAGTAATAGGGACCGTCGATCTTGTCCATTTCGCCGGTCCTGGAATCGCCCACCACCAGGCCGGGGCGATAGACGCGCCATGCCCCCTTGGTTTCATTGCGGACGATTTTTTCGGATTCGTGTTTGGTGGCGAAATAGGGATGGTCGAGATTTTCCGCTTCGTCGAACATGTCTTCGCGGAAGATGCCTTCAAACATGCCGGCGGCGGCAATGGAGCTCACATGGTGGACGATGCCGGCCTGGATCGCGTTCGCGAAATCGACCGCGTTGCGCGTGCCCTCCACGTTCACGGCGAGCTGCTCGTCGGCGTCGGCCAGCATGTCGTAGATGGCGGCCAGGTGGTAGAAGTGATTGACCGTCTTGGCGAGATTCTTGGTATCGTCCTTGGAGACGCCCAGCCTGGCGCTGCGCAGGTCGCCGAATACCGGGATGGCGCGGGCCTTGGTGGTGCCCCAATACTCATACAGGTCAGCCAGTTTTTCCTTGCTGCTCTCTCGCATCAGGAAATACACAACGCTGCCTTTGCGTGCCAACAGCTTTTTCACCAGCCGTTTACCTATAAAACCCGTCGCTCCAGTAACAAAATATTGCATTAAGTCTCTCCTTTATTCTTGGGGTATCTGCCGCGAGGCAATCATTACAGGATAGGCAACAAATGGCAAGCGATGTTGTGTAGTTGATTAGAACCGGCACTCTATCCCATTAGAAGCCCGTCTCTAGAAATGATGCCTAAAATGTTTTCATCGAAAGAAGAATCCGATTAAACGTAAGACTCAATGGAGCCCACTATGGTCAAGAAACTCAAAACCCTCGCCAAGGCCGACGACAAACAATTGGCTAGCGCCGTGCGCAACTCCGCGCAGCAAATCTGGCAAGCCGGTCTGGGCGCTTTCGCCAAGGCACAGGAAGAAGGCGGCCGCGTCTTCGCCAAGCTGGTAAAGGAAGGCACTGCGCTGCAACAGCGCACCCGCGACCTGGCCGAAGATAAAGTATCCGAAGTGCGCGAAACCGTGTCGGGCGTGGGCAAGCAGGCCGCCGGCTCGTGGGACAAGCTGGAACAGGTGTTCGAAGACCGCGTATCGCGCGCCCTGGGCACCATCGGCGTACCGACCCAGAAGGATGTGCAGGAACTGAACGCCCGTGTTGAAGCGCTGACCAAGGCGGTTGAAGAACTGACCGGCAAGAAGATCGCGCCGGCCAAGGCCAAGCCGGCCGCTAAAGCTGCCGCCAAGCCGGCGGCCAAGGTTGCCGCCAAGCCGGCCGCCAAAGCCGCTCCTAAAGCCGCCGCCAAGCCAGCCGCCAAAGCTGCCACCAAAGTTGCCACCAAAGCTGCCGCGAAGCCGGCCGCCAAGACTGCGCCCAAGGCCAAGGCCGCCGCTGCCAAAGCTGCCGCCCCGATCGCTTTCCCGACCGCAGCGTCGGTAAGCGAAGCCGCCAAGAAAGCCGCCTAAGCAGGCTGTACCGGTTCCCTCGGTCCTCCTCCCCCGGTCCGTTCGCGGACCGGGTCCGAGGGAATGCTGAAGATGTCCAGGCCTGCGCATTGCGCGGGCCTTTGCTTTTCTAGTTGATGTAGTGAGAGTTATGCCCACCACCAAGCAAAACAAGCAGGGCAAGCACGGCAGGCCGCCGGCGGCCGCGTCCAGGGTCGGCCTGGCGCTGGCCGGCGGCGGGCCTCTGGCCGTCGTCTATGAGATCGGCGCGCTGGCCGCCATCGAGGAAGCCATTGAAGGCCTGGACCTGAACGATGCCGAGATTTACGTCGGCGTGAGCGCCGGCGCCATCATCAGCGCGGCGCTGGCCAATGGCTACACGCCGCACCAGATGTGCCGCTTGTTCATCGAGAGCGATGTCAAGGGCGCCGAGGGCGCCATGCTGTTCAAGCCGGAAACGCTGCTGCGGCCGGCCTTGCGCGAATTCGGCCGCCGCGCGCGCATGCTGCCCGGCCTGCTGGCCGGCGGCGCGCTGCACTATGCGCGCCAGCGCAGCAGCCTGGCGTCGTCCTTCGAACGCCTGACCGAGGCGCTGCCGGCCGGCTTCCTGTCCGGCGACGCCATCGGCAACTTCCTCAAGGCCGCCTTCGCCGCCGAGGGCCGCAGCAACGACTTCCGCAAACTGCCGCGCAATCTGCGCATCGTCGCCACCGACCTGGACACCGGCAAGGCCGTCTGTTTCGGCGAGCCCGGCTGGGACAGCACGCCGATCTCGGTCGCCGTGCAAGCGAGCTCGGCCGTGCCCGGCCTGTTCCCGCCGGTCGAAATCGGCGGCCACCATTTCGTCGACGGCGCGCTGCGCAAGACCATGCACGGCTCGATCGCGCTCGAGCACGGCGTCGACCTGCTACTGTGCGTGAACCCCATCGTGCCCTACAACGCCCGCTTCAAGCGCGGCGCGCGCAAGCTGACCAACGGCGGCCTGATCGACGTGCTGTCGCAGACGGTGCGCTCCATCCTGCACTCGCGCCTGGAGACCGGCCTGGCCAGTTACCAGAACAGCCATCCGGAAGTGGACATCCTGCTGTTCCAGCCCAGCGAGGACGATGCCGAGCTGTTCTTCACCAATATGTTCAGCTACAACAACCGCCGCCGCACCTGCGAGCAGGCCTACCAGAACACGCGGCTGATGCTGTGGCAGCAGCGCCACGTACTGGGTCCGAAACTGGCGCGGCACAAGATGAAGCTGAAGCTGTCGGTGCTGCAGGACACCAGCCTGAGCCTGGTGCGCCAGCCGCCGCGCCGCAAGGCGCTGGGCCGGCTCGACGCGGCGCTGGCGGACCTGGAACGCTACCTGAAAGTCGCCCATGGGCATTGACCGGTTCGCCGTTTCTAAAAGCGCATCATCGGTGTTATCCTTGCAGGAAGAAAAACAAAGAACAGCCGCCATGCTACAGAAAGCCCCTCGCCGTACCCGCGAACGAATTCTTGAATTATCCCTCCGCCTCTTCAACGAATTCGGCGAGCCTAACATCACGACGACGGTCATTGCGGAGGAGATGAATATCTCCCCAGGTAATCTGTATTACCACTTCCGTAACAAGGACGATATCGTCAATTCGATCTTCTCGCAGTTCGAACACGAGATCGAGCGCATATTGCAGGTGCCGGACGGCCGCCGTTCGAATATCGAGGACGTGTGGCTGTATTTGCACCTGATGTTCGAGTTGATCTGGCGTTATCGCTTCTTCTATCGCGATCTGAACGACCTGCTGTCGCGCAACCGCAAGCTCGAATTGCATTTCAAGCAGATCCTGGCGCACAAGATCAAGGTGGCCAAACAGCTGTGCGAAGACCTGCGCACGGAAAAATCGCTGGAGGCATCCGACGCCGTGATCGACGCCATGTCGACCAATATGGTGGTGGTGGCGACATACTGGCTGTCCTACGAATATGTGCGCAATCCGCGCAAATACAGCGAGCAGCAATCGATGGCGGACGCCCTGGCGCGCGGCTGCTATCAGGTGCTGTCGCTGATCGGCCCGTATCTGCGCAACGAGACGCAGCTGCTATTCCAGAAACTGTCCGAAGAATACTTAAAAAAGATCACATAAGGAGATAAGCATGGCATGGAAGACCTTCCCGTATACGGATGACGCTTACGTTTACACCGCGGCGAGCCTGAAGAAAGCCTGGCCTGGCCTGCACGCGGCGGACGCCGAGCCGTTCCCGGCCAAGGCCGGACTGGTGGAGGCCTGGATCGCTTACCATGCGGGCGATTTCGAGCAGGCCGCCGAGCTGGGGCTGGCGCAAGGCATGGACGGCTACGCAGCCGCGCACCGCGCCACCTGCATGTACGCCACTTATCTCGAAGCGAGCGAAAAGAAAAAGCTGGCGCTATACCTGGAGGTGGCCGAGCGCTGCGAACAGCAACAGAAGGAGCAGCCGAAGAACGCCGCCGGCTACTACTGGCACGCCTACTCGCTGGGCCGCTACGCGCAGGGCATCTCGGTGGTCAAGGCGCTGGCGCAAGGGATAGGCGCCAAGGTCAAGAACAGCCTGGACATGGCGATCAAGCTGGCGCCCAAGCACGCCGACGCGCACATCGCGCTGGGCAGCTACCACGCCGAGATCGTCGACAAGGTCGGCGCCATGATAGGCGGCCTGACCTACGGCGCCAAAAAAGACGAAGGCTACAAGCTGTTCAAGAAAGCGCTGGAGTTCAATCCGGAAAGCGCAATCGCCCGCATCGAATACGCGAATGCGCTGGTCATGCTGGACGGGAAGAAGAAAATGGAAGAAGCTGTCGCCTTGTACGAAGAGGCGGCCGCGCACGATGCGCGCGATGCGACCGAGCGGCTGGACGTGGAACTGGCGAAGGCCGAATTAGAGGACGAATGAACGTGAAATCGTTGTGTGTGTACTGCGGCGCCAATGGCGGCGCCTCGCCGCGTTACGCGGAAGCCGCCAGGGCGCTGGCGCGCGGCATGGTGGAGATGAACTTGTCGCTGGTGTACGGCGGCGGCAATGTCGGCCTGATGGGCATCATTGCCGACGAAGTGCTGCGGCTGGGTGGTGAAGTCACGGGCGTGATTCCCAGCGCGCTGGTCGAGCGCGAAGTGGCGCACACCGGCTTGACGCGCCAGTTCGTCGTCAAGGACATGCACGAGCGCAAAGCCATGATGGCGCAACTGGCCGACGGCTTTATCGCCATGCCCGGCGGCATGGGCACGATGGAAGAGTTGTTCGAGATGCTGACCTGGTCCCAGCTCGGCATCCACAGCAAGCGGGTAGGGCTGTTGAACGTGGACGGCTTCTACGACAGCCTGGTCGGCTTCATCGGCCACGCCACAGAACAAGGCTTCATCCGCCCGCAGCACGCCGAGATGATGATGGTCGAATCCGACCCCGGTTCCCTGTTGCAACGCTTCCTCTAAGCCCCTCCCAACACGCAAAAAGGAAAAAGGGGCCAGGGTCAAATATTAAAAAGGGTCAGGGTTATTTATTGCTCCGGGCGGGAATAATTCACCCTGGCCCCTTTTCCGAACCGGGCGCCTCGCTGCGGCGCTTCAGCCGAGCTGCCAGAGCCGCTGGCCGCTGATGTCGAGCTGCGTCAGGTAGAGGCGCAGGTCGAACTCGTACTGGTGGTAGTTCGGCTCCATATAGGTGCACAGCTTGTAGAAAGCCTTGTCGTGCTGCTTTTCCTTCACGTGCGCCAGTTCGTGCACGGCTATCATGCGCAGGAATTCGAGCGGCACTTCCTTGAACATCGCCGCCACGCGGATTTCGTGCTTGGCTTTCAGTTTGCCGCCTTGTACCCGGGAGATCGAGGTATGCAGCCCCAGCGCATGGTTGATCACGTGGATCTTGCTGTCGAACGCCACCTTGTCGATCGGCGCGGCGTTGCGCAAATGCTCGCTCTTTAACTCCTGCACGTACTGGTACAGCCCCTTGTCGGTGCGGATGCCGTGCGCGGACGGGTAGCGCTTGAGCAGTACTTCACCCAGCTTGTCCTGGGCGATCAGTTGCTGGACTTGCTGTTGCATTTGCTCGGAATAGGCGCTGAGGTACTTCAGGGGCTGCATGGCTGGCTGCTGGCTCGGACTGGGGAGGCGAGAATGTACCACATAATTACTTCCCGATACCTGGACTTGTCCCCCGGATATGCGTGGCGCTATATAATCGGCTATATTGCGGTTTCCGACCGATGAGGGAGTGCCTGATGCTGAAGATTTGTCTCGCCGCTGCGCTGGCGTCCGCCATGGGCACTGCCGCTGCCGCCGACATCACCGTTTCCGCCGCCGCCAGCCTGGGCAACGCATTCAAGGAACTGTCGCAGGCTTACGAGGCCGCGCATCCCGGCGACAAGGTGCTGCTGAACTTCGCCGCCTCCGATGCGCTGGTGCAGCAGATCGCCAGGGGCGCCCCGGTCGATGTCTTCGCCTCCGCCGACCAGGACGCGATGGACAAGGCCGAGGCCCGGCACTTGCTGGCCCCCGGCACCCGCAGCAACTTCGCCGGCAACACGCTGGTGCTGATCGTGCCCGCCGCCAGCACCTTGCCGGTCAAGGATCTGGCCGGCTTGCGCCTGCCCGCAGTGGCCAGGATAGCCATGGGCAATCCTGCCGGCGTGCCGGCGGGCCGCTACGCCAAGCAGGCGCTGGACAAGGCCGGCCTGTGGGCCGCCGTGGAAGCGAAGCTGATCTTCGGCAGCTCGGTGCGCCAGAGCCTGGACTATGTGGCGCGCGGCGAAGTCGACGCCGGTTTCGTCTACGCCACCGATGCGCTGGCGATGAAGGACAAAGTGAGGGTGGCGCTGCCGGTGCCGCTGGCCACGGCCGTGACCTATCCCATCGCCGCCATCCGCAGCGCGCCCAATGCCGCGGGCGCGAACACATTCCTGGCCTTCGCGCTGGCGCCCGCCGGGCAGGCCATCCTGGCCAGGCACGGCTTCGGGCGTCCGTAAGCGATGGCGTCCGCGTGGATCGCATTGGCCCTGTCGCTGAAGGTCGCGCTGTGGGCGACCTTGCTGGACGTGGCGTTCGGCGTGGCGTTCGGCTATCTGCTGGCGCGCACCCGCTTCCCCGGCCGCGACACGCTGGACGCTATCCTCACCCTGCCGATGGTGCTGCCGCCGACGGTGCTGGGCTACTACCTGCTGGTGCTGATCGGCCGCAACGGCCCGCTCGGCCACTGGCTGCAGCAGCACTTCGGCATCAACCTGATCTTCACCTGGCAAGCCGCCGTGCTGGCCGCCGCCGTGGTGGCTTTCCCGCTGGTGCTGAAAGCGGCGCGCTCCGCGTTTGAAACGGTGGACACGCAACTGGAAGACGCCGGCCGCGTGCTGGGCGTCTCCGCCTTCGGCGTCTTCCTGCGCGTGACGCTGCCGCTGGCTTGGCGCGGCGTCCTGGCCGGCACCTTGCTCGCCTTCGCCCGCTCGATGGGCGAGTTCGGCGCCACGCTGATGGTGGCGGGCAGCATCCCCGGCAAGACGCAGACCTTGTCCATCGCCGTGTACGAGGCGGTGCAGGCGGGGCAGGACGACACCGCCAATCTGCTGGTCATCATCACCTCGGTCACTTGCGTGACGGTGCTGGTGCTGGCCAACAAGCTTGCCCCCAACAGGAGCCTATAGCGTATGCAGATCCAGCTCGACATCACCAAGACCCTGCGCGCCGGCACGCGCGCATTCACGCTGAGGGCGCGGCTGCGCTCGGACAGCCGCCGCATCGTCATCTACGGCGCATCCGGCGCGGGCAAGAGCATGTTGCTGAAGGCGGTGGCCGGACTGATCACGCCGGACGCGGGCAGCATCGCGCTCGACGGCCGGCAGTTGTTCGACAGCGCGGCGCGCGTCAACCTGCCGGTGCAGCAGCGCCGCGTCGGCTATCTGTTCCAGGACTACGCGCTGTTCCCGCATCTGAACGTGCGGCAGAATATCGTGTTCGGCTTGCAACAGGGCTGGCTCAACCCGTCCCGCAAGGCCCACGGCCAGAAGCTCGATTACTGGCTGGCGGCCTTCCAGCTGCAGGCAGTGGCGCAGCAGTTTCCATCCCAGTTGTCCGGCGGCCAGCGTCAACGGGTGGCGCTGGCGCGCGCGCTGATTGCCGATCCGGCCGCGCTGCTGCTGGACGAGCCCTTTGCCGCGCTGGACCCGGCGCTGCGCGTGCGCATGCGCGAAGAGCTGGACGCGCTGCAGCGCCGGCTCGACATCCCCATGCTGCTCATTACCCACGACCCCGAGGACGCGAGCGTCTTCGGCGGCCATGTGCTGACGATGGCCGACGGCGCCATCCTGGAGGAGGGCGGCGATGCCTGGTGACGACAAGGAACTGGCCTTGCAGGGCAAGGTGTGGATGACGGTGGGCGGCCGGCAACTGGGCGGCTCCGACCGCGTGGCGCTGCTGGCCAGCATCGCCGAGCATGGCTCCATCACGCAGGCGGCCAAGGCCGTCAAGATGAGCTACAAGGGCGCCTGGGATGCCATCGAGGCGATGAACAACCTGGCGGGCGAGCCGCTGGTGGAGCGCCTGGCGGGCGGCAGGGGCGGCGGCGGCACGCGCCTGACGCGGCGCGGCGCGCAACTGGTGGAGAACTTCCTGCAAATCGAAGGCGCGCATCGCCGCTTTGTCGAACACCTGAGCCGCCAGTCGCACGCGCTGGCCGATGACTTTCTCTTGCTACAGACCATGAAAATGAAAACCAGCGCGCGCAACCACTTCGCCGGCAAGGTGGCCGAAGTCAAATCCGGCGCGGTGAACGACGAGGTGACGCTGGACATCGTCGGCGGCCAGCGCATCGTCGCCGTCATCACGCACGAAAGCACGGCCAGCCTGGGCCTGAAGGTCGGGACGGACGCCTTCGCGCTGGTGAAGGCATCGTCGGTAATCGTCGCCACGGGGACGGATGGCGCGCGGCTGTCGGCGCGCAACCAGTTGCAGGGCGTGGTGTCGCGTTTGCTGCGGGGTGGCGTCAGCGCGGACGTCAGCATCGCGTTGCCGGGCGGCGGCACCATAGGCGCCACCGTCACGCTGGAAAGCTGCGCTGCGCTGGCGCTGGAGGAGGGCATGGAAGTGACGGCCTTGTTCAAGGCCTCCAGCGTGATCGTCGGTGCACCCGGCGTTTAGCCGGGTGAGCGTTTAGCCGGGTGAGCATCCAGCCGGGTAAGCATTCAGCCGGGCCGGCTAATGGGCGCCGCCGTTCAGCCGGGGCGCAACGGCAGCGTCACTTCTCGTCCGGTTTGGTGTTGCCCTGGCGGTTGCCGGCCGCGCGGTTGGCCGATTGCCGGCTTTCGCCGCCCTTGCGGCCGATCTCCGCCATGTGCTCGCGGTCGCGGCTGACCGCTTCGCCGCCTTTCTGGCCGGCGCGGCGCGCTTCCTCGGAATCGAATTCGTGTGCCGTGCCTTTCTGGTGCGCGGCCTGGCCGCCCTTGCTGGCGATGCTGCGCTGCTGCGCTTCATCCATTGCCGCAAAGCCGCGTTTGGCCGTGCCTTTCTGACTGCTGGACGGCGCCGCCTTTTGACTGCTGCCTTTGTTTTGATCGCTTTGATTCGTAGCCATGACTCTTCTCCTTGAGCGTAGTAAACGTAAGACGGGCAGCCAAGCTGGCTGCTCCGTCAGTTAGAGAAGCGTCGGGCTAGTTAGTTCCGCAAGAATGACGTTCAGGCGACTTTCAGCACAAGTTTGCCAAAGTTTTTGCCCTCAAACAGCATCGTCAATGCTTTCGGGAAGTTTTCTATACCTTGCACCACGTCTTCCTTGCTCTTGATCTTGCCTTCCTTCAGCCAGCCCGCCAGCGCCGTGACGCCAAGGTGATAGCGGTCCGCGTAGTCGAACACCACCATGCCCTCCATGCGCGCGCGGTTCACCAGCAGCGACAGGTAGTTGGCCGGGCCTTTCACCGGCGTGGTGTTGTTGTACTGCGAAATCGCGCCGCAGATGACGATGCGCGCCTTCATGTTGATGCGCGTCAGCACCGTGTCGAGTATATCGCCGCCGACGTTGTCGAAGTACACGTCCACGCCTTTCGGGCAGTGTTCTTTCAAGCCGTCGCGCACCGAACCGGTCTTGTAGTCGATGCAGGCGTCGAAGCCCAGTTCATTGACGACGAAATCGCATTTCTCTTTGCCGCCGGCAATGCCGATCACACGGCAGCCCAGCTGCTTGGCCACCTGGCCCACGGTCTGGCCCACTGCGCCGGCCGCGCCGGACACCACCACGGTTTCGCCGGCTTTCGGCTGGCCCACTTCCAGCAGGCCGAAGTAGGCGGTCATGCCGGGCATGCCCAGGGTGTTCATCCAGGTGGTCAGCGGCGCCAGGCGCGCGTCGACCTTGAAGAAGGAGGCGCTCTTGTCGTCCGCCGGGCCTTGCCAGTAGGACTGCACGCCGATGCCGCCGGACACCACGTCGCCCACCGCGAACTTCGGCGATTTCGACGCCACCACTTCGCCGATGCCGCCCGCGCGCATCACTTCGCCGATGGCGACCGGGCGGATGTAGGATTTGGCGTCGTTCATCCAGCCGCGCATGGCCGGGTCGAGCGACAAGTAAAGGGTCTTGACGGTGATCTCGCCGTCGGCCAGCTCGGGCAGCGGCGCCGAAGCTTGCTGGAAGTCGGATGCTCGCGCCATGCCCACCGGACGGCTGGCCAGGCGGAATTGCAGGTTCTCCAAGGTGCTCGTTGTCATTTTTATGTCTCCAGAAAAGGTGAGTGCCTCACTATAAACCAAATTGAACGACCGTGCTATTTTTCAAAACAACAGCGATGCCGGGCTGGCATGCGACAATAGCGGGTTGATATTCGTCTAACCCTGATTCCTTTACGCTTATGACGCATCCTGAATACATCCTCACCCTGTCCTGCCTGGACCAGCGCGGCATCGTGCACCGCGTGTCGGGCTTCCTGGCTGAACACGGCTGTAACATCATAGACTCCGCGCAGTTCGGCGACGCGGAATCGCAGCTCTTTTTCATGCGCGTGCATTTTTCGCTCGACGAGCCGGGCGTCGACGACGCGCAGCTGCGCGCCGACTTCGGCCAGCTGGGCGAGTCCATGAAGCTGGACTGGGAGATGCGCGACGCGCGCGTCAAGCCGCGCGTGATGCTGATGGTGTCGAAAATCGGCCACTGCCTGAACGATTTGCTGTTCCGCTACAAGAGCGGCCTGCTGCCGGTGGAGATACCCGCCATCGTGTCCAACCACATGGACTTCTACCAGCTGGCGGCCAGCTACAACATTCCCTTCCACTACCTGCCGCTGGCGGCCGGTGCGCCGGAGGAAGCCAAGCTGGCGCAGGAAAACCGCATCATCGAGCTGATGGACAACCACCAGGTCGACCTGGTGGTGCTGGCGCGCTACATGCAGATCCTGTCGCCGCAGCTGTGCGCGCGCCTGAAGGGCAAAGCGATCAACATCCACCATTCCTTCCTGCCCAGTTTCAAGGGCGCCAAGCCGTACGCGCAGGCGCACCTGCGCGGCGTGAAACTGATCGGCGCCACCGCGCACTTCGTCACCAGCGACCTCGATGAAGGCCCGATCATCGAGCAGGACGTGGAACGGGTCGACCACTCGATGGATGCCGACACCCTGTCCGCCATCGGCCGCGACGTCGAGTGCGTGGTGCTGGCGCGCGCCGTCAAGTGGTTCGTGGAACACCGCGTGCTGCAGAACGGCGCCAAGACCGTCGTATTCAAATAACCCTTACCGAAGTTAGCGAAGTTAGCAATGGCCCTCAAAGCAACAATCTACAAAGCGGAACTATCGATTGCGGACATGGACCGCAACTACTACGACACGCACATCCTGACTTTGGCACGCCATCCGTCGGAAACCGACGAACGCATGATGGTGCGCCTGCTGGCCTTCGCCATCCACGCGCATGAGCACCTGAGTTTCACCAAGGGGCTGTTCGACACCGACGAGCCGGATCTGTGGCAGAAGGACTTCACCGGCGCGATCCAGCTGTGGGTGGAAGTGGGCCAGCCGGACGACAAGAAGTTGCTCAAGGGCGCAGGCCGTTCCGAGCAGGTGGTGGTCTACAGCTACAGCGCCACCAGCCATATCTGGTGGAAGGCGCTGGCCAACAAGGTCGAACGCGCCAAGAACCTGACGGTGATCAACCTGCCGTCCGAGGCGACCGAGCAGCTGGCCAAGATGGCCACCCGCAACATGCAGCTGCAATGCACGATCCAGGACAGCCAGATCTGGCTGACCGACGGCACCGAGACCGTACTGATCGAACGCGAAACCTTCAAGGGCGAGCGCTAGCCCGCCATCTCTGCGCTGTGGCAGAATGTCCGCATGCTCCGCCACCTGCTCGCCATGTTTCTCGCCTTACAGTGCGGCCTCGCCGCCGCGCTGACGCAGGCCGAAGTCATGGCCGGCGCGGAGCGCCTGTACCGCGAGCGCATGCAGGAACTGGCGGCGCAGCATCAGCTGGACGCCGATCCGGCCTTCCACGAACGCGTGCTGCGCATCGCCAAGCCGCTGCTCGCGCAAGCCATGCACGACTATCCCGAATCCGCCGCCTGGGCCTGGGAAATCCACACCGCCCCCGGAGGCGACGAGAACGCCTACGCCATGGCCGGCGGCAAAATGCTGATCAGCCGCGCCTACGTGCACAAGCTGTCGCTGAGCGACGCCGAGCTGGCGATGTTGCTGGCGCACGAAATCTGCCACTCCGTATTGCGCCACAACCTCGTGGAGTACCAGGAAGCGATGCGCGTCGCGCCCGAGTGGCGCGAGCGGCCCTTTGCCGAGCTGGAGGAAGCTGTCGACAATGACTCGGCGTTGATGCGCAAGCTGGCGCCGCTCGGTATCCGCCAGGAGCAGGAGGCGGACCGCGAAGGCTTGAAACTGGCCTGGCGCGCCGGCTGGCAGGGCCCGGCGCTGGCGCGCTACTTTCACAAGCTGATGCGCTCCAGCCACGCGCCCAATTTCGAGCAATTCGCCCATCCTGCGCCGTCGCAGCGCTGGAAAGCCGCGCAGGAGCTGGCCGCGGCGCTGGAAGCGGCCGGACACTGAACGGGCCGGCACGGGCGGCCGTCGCCTAATGTATAATTTCGTCCCATGCACATGAGATCGGCACAGAAAGCGTTGTGGATCTGGATCGCCTGTTTCGCGGTCCTGATGAACGCGCTCGCGCCGTCGATCTCGCACGCCATGGCGTATGCCGACGCCGGACCCGGCGTGTTCGACATCTGCCGCGCCGACAAGAGCAAACCGCTCGCACCCGGCTTCATCGTGGACCAGAAGCAAACGATGTCCATGGGTGAGGACTGCTCCTATTGCGTCACCCACGGCGGCTCCTTCGGCATGCCGCCTTCGGTGGCCGCCGGTCTGGTCCCGGTGGCGCAGCCCAGCCTGCACCCCTTCCTGTTCTATCGTTCACCGCAGCCGCTCGCGGCATGGTCGGCGTCGCGCCCGCGCGGGCCGCCCGCGCCAGTCTGAATCAGCTTTACTACTGCGCTTCTTTGGAAGCGCATCCCGTAATCGTTTCAGAGGTCGATATGAACACCAAATTCTTCGCAGCGCTATTCGCACTGGCATTGGCCGCCGGCGCCCAGGCCCAGGTCACCGTCAAGGATCCATGGGTGCGCGCCACCGTACCCGCCGCTAAAGCCAGCGGCGCCTTCATGCAACTGCAGTCGGCGCAGGACGCGCGCCTGGTCGAAGTGCGCTCCAGCGTGGCCGGCGTGGTTGAAATTCATCAGATGGCGATGGAAAACAATATGATGAAGATGCAGCAGGTCGACGGCATCGACCTCCCGGCAGGCAAGCCGGTGGAGCTGGCCTCCGGCGGCTACCACATCATGCTCATGATGCTGAAGCGCCAGTTGAAAGAGGGCGAAACCGTACCGCTCACGCTGGTGGTGCAAAAGAAGGACAAAAAGCTCGAAACCGTCGAGCTGAATGTGGCCGTGCGGCCACTGACCTACTCGCCTGCGAAATGAGGCCCGCCATGAAAAAAACCATGATGCTCGCCGCTTTCCTGGCCGCCTCCCAGGCCCAGGCCCACGTCACGCTGGAGCAGGCCACCGGCGTCGCCGATACCTACCAGAAGCTGACCTTCCGCGTCGGCCATGGCTGCGACGGCAGTCCGACCAAATCCATCACCGTGCTGCTGCCGGAATCCGTGATCGGCACCAAGCCGATGCAGAAAGCCGGCTGGAAGATCAAGACGGTGGAGGGCAAATTGTCGGTGCCGGTGGAAGCCCACGGCCGCAAGATCACCACCGCCGTGCGCGAAGTGACGTGGACCGGCGGTCCGCTGGCGGACGAATTCTTCGACGAGTTCACCGTCCAGTCCAAGCTGCCCGCCGAAGCGGGCAAGCTGTATTTCAGGGTAGTGCAGGAGTGTGTGAAGGGCAGCATGGCCTGGGATGAAATGCCAGGCGAAGCCGGCGTGAAGCTGAAAGCGCCCGCGCCCGCGCTGGACGTCCTGCCGGCCGACGGCGCCGCCCACCAGCACTAGACCGCCATGAACAAGTTGAGAACGAAGCCGCTGGCAGTGATGCTGGCGGCGATGGGCGCTGCCGCGTCCGCAATTTGTCCTGCCTGGGCGGATCACGTGGTGACCGTGAACGGCGGCCGCCCCAGTTCCTTGCCCACGCAGATTCCCACCACCATTGAAGGCATCGCCGGCGCGCAGATCGAAGAGCGCATCAACGCCAGCGACAGCGAAGACGCGTTGAAATACCTGCCCAGCCTGAATGTGCGCAAGCGCTACATCGGCGACTACGACCACGCCGTGCTGGCCAGCCGCGCATCGGGCACCGGCAACAGCGCGCGTTCGCTGGTCTATGCGGACGGCATACTGCTGTCCAATTTGCTCGGCAACGGCGCCACTTACACGCCGCGCTGGGGGCTGGTCACGCCGGAGGAAATCGAACGGGTCGATGTGCTGTACGGGCCGTTCTCGGCCGCCTACCCCGGCAACTCGGTCGGCGCGGTGGTCGATTTCCTGACCCGCATGCCGACGCGCTTCGAGGCGCACGTCAAGCTGTCCGGCTACGGCCAGGGCTTCAGGCAATACGCGAGCGATACCCGACACTACGGCAAGCAGGGCAGCGCGTCCGTCGGCGACCGGCAAGGCGCGTGGTCGTGGTGGGTGGACCTGTCGCGGCTGGACAGCAATGGACAGCCGATCGCCTTCGCCAACAAGCTGCTGACGCAGGGCACGGCCGGCGGCGGCGTGCCGGTGACGGGCGCCGTCGCGGACCGCAATCCCGCCAACAAGGACTGGCTGATCCTGGGCGCCACCAACCAGGTGCATACAGTGCAGGATCATGCCAAGGTGAAGCTGGCCTACGACCTGTCGCCGGTGCTGCGCGCCAGCTATACGGTGGGCTGGTGGAAGAACGACGCGCAACGCAGCGCCCTATCCTATCTGCGCGACGCGGCGGGGAACACCGTATATCAGGGAGACATCAATGTGGACGGCAGGCGATACAGCTTGCTGGCATCCGATTTCGCGCCCAGCGTGGGCGACCTGGAACACGTGATGCACGGCTTCTCGCTGAAGCAGCACAGCAAGGGCGCGTTCAGCTGGGAAGTCGCGGCCAGCTTGTACGATTATGCGAAGGACCGCGTGCGCACGCCGACCGTGCCGGTGCCTGATGCGCGTACCAACGGGCAGGGCAACGTCACCGATATGGGGGGCAGCGGCTGGAACACGCTGGCGCTGAAAGGCACGTGGCGGCCGGGCATGGGCGCCAGCTCAAGCGCCGGGCGCGACGCAGGCGGCAACACTGGCGTCAGTACAGGCATCAGTACAGGCGCCAACGCCGGCACGGCGTCCTCTCACATTGTCGACTTTGGCTTGCAGCGCGACGGCGCCAAGCTGCGCACGCATGTTTTCAGCAGCGCGGACTGGCTCAACGCGACCGAAGGCAAGCACGTTTCCACCTTCAACGGCGAGACGCGGCTGGAAAGCTTGTATGCGCAGGACACGTGGCGCATCAGCGATCTGTGGAAGGCCACGCTGGGCCTGCGTTTCGAGCGCTGGCAAGCCTTTGGCGGCGAGATTTCCAGCGCAGCCAGCGCGGCGGCCAGTCCAGCGACGGGTGGCCTGTTGCAGTTTGCCGCGCGCAGCGAGAACAGCTGGTCGCCCAAGGCGGCGCTGGCCTACCGCGCCGGCGAGAGCTGGACGCTGAAGGCCTCCGCCGGCCGCGCCGTGCGCAATCCCACGGCGGCGGAACTGTTCCAGGGCGCCATTGTGGACGGCAAGATCGTCAACACCGATCCCACGCTGGGCGCCGAGAGGTCTTGGACCAGCGAACTGACCGCCGAGCGGATGCTGGGGCAGGGCAGTGTGCGGGCCACCGTCTTCCACGAAAACACACGCGACGCGCTGTACTCGCAGGCATTGACTCCCACCGTGAACAGCGTGCAGAACGTGGGCGAGATCCGCACGACGGGGCTCGAGCTGTCCTGGCAGCAGGACGACGTGCTGGTGCGCGGCCTGTCGCTGACCGGCAGCCTGACCTACGCCGATTCGCAAATCGCCCGCAACGGCAAGCTGCCGGCCAGCGTGGGCAAGCGCCAGCCGCGCGTGCCCGACTGGCGCGCGACGATGCTGGCGTCTTACCGCCTGGGCGACAGGTGGACCACGACCCTGGGCGCGCGCTACAGCGGCAGGCAGTACGGCACGCTGGACAATAGCGACCCGAACGGGTCCACGTACACGGGCGTGTCCGACTATCTGGTGGCCGATGTACGGGTGCGCTACCGCTTCGACCACCACTGGTCGGGTTCGCTCGGTATCGACAACCTGAACAACCGCAAATACTGGGCCTTCCACCCCTACACCCAGCGCACGCTGATCGCGGAACTAAAGTTCGACCTATAGGTTCCCATCCCGGCCAAGTGCCGGGCTTTTTATTGATCGCGCCCAAACACTGAGCGGATCGCCCCGCCTGCCGCTCAGGGGCCGATCTAGAATTTGGCCATGAAGGCCGATCATGACACCGGATACAAACAGCTTTTCGCCCATCCAGAACTGATGCGCGATTTGTTGCAGGCCTTTGTGCCGTATCCATGGGCCAAGGACTTGGACGTGTCGGCCTTTGAGCGCCTCAATGCCAGCTATGCCGGCGACAACGGGGAGCAGCGGCATGACGATATGGTTTGGCGTGTGCGGGTCGGCGGCGAATGCCTCTATATCTACCTGTTGCTGGAATTCCAGTCACGCAGCGATCATTGGATGGCGCTGCGAATGCAGGTGTACGTCGGCCTGTTGTGCCAGGATTTGATAAAGCAGGGGAAATTAGGGCGCAACGGAAAATTGTCGCCGGTTCTACCGATCGTTCTATATAGCGGCAAGCGGGCTTGGACCGCCAGTCAGTCTCTCAGTGCGCTGATGTTGTCTGCACCTGACGGTCTCGGCTGGCTACAGCCGGAACAAAACTATCTACTAATCGATCAAAGAACTGTGGGGGACACCCGCAATGACGCAGAGAGAAACATGGTTGCGGCGCTGTTCAGACTGGAACATTCCCGCTCCAAGAGCGTCTGCGTGGACCTTATTCTGGCGCTGTCGGAGTGGCTGCGAACGGATAGCACTCAATCGTTGCGCGATAGCCTGTCGCGCTGGATTTCAAGATGTATGCAGCGTAGGCTGATAAGGAACGAGTTCCCGCCGGAGGAGGAATTAATCATGATAGAGAAAGAATTTGACTCATGGGAAGAATGCCTTATTGATGAGCTCCTATACGGACGCAAGGAGGGCAAGGAAGAGGGCAAGGCGGAGGGGCTGGAGCAAGGCAAGCTGGATGCCCACCGGGAATTTCTTCACCGGCTAGTCGCAAAGCACGACGGGATGGCGCGCCCCGCCGTTGCGGCGATGATAGATGCGGCGCCGTTGCAGCAACTGGAGCATTGGCTGGACAGTCTGCTGGATGGCGCCACGCCGCAGGATCTCTTCAATTCCAAGTGAATCAGCCCGGCGGGCTGGCGTGACCTGTGGCGGGCGATAACTTATTGAGGAAGGTGCCCAAGTGCTTGACGCTGCCCGAACCCATGATGGTGCTGTGGTCTAATTTGCCCGGACACCTCAATAGGTGGAAAATTCACCATCTGAGGAGTTAAGCATGACAAAAAGAAAACGCCAAACATTCGATCCCAGCTTGAAGCTGGAAGTTGTCCGGATGATCAAAGAACAGGGCCTGAGCGTCCAGCATGTCAGCGAAAGCATGAGCATAGGACAGACCGCGATTCGTCGCTGGCTGGCGCAGTACGGTGCTGAGCAGAACGGTCAACCTGGCATCGGCAAGCCGCTCACCGCCGAGCAGCAGCGCATCCGGCAACTGGAGCTGGAAAATCAGCAACTGCGACAGGATGTGACCATCTTAAAAAAAGCCTCGGCCTTCTTTGCCCGCGAAATGAAATGACCTATCAGCTCATTCGGCAGTTGCAAAAGGAGGCCATCCCGATCTTACAGAGTTGCCGCGTCCTCAACGTTAGCCGGTCCGGCTATTACGAGGCGCAGCGACGTCCCGCCAAGCCGGTGGCCTGCAAGGCAGGCGTCCACCTGCGAGCCGCCTTCTCGGCAAGCCAGCAGAGCTATGGTAGCCGTCGGCTGGTCACGGCCATGGCCAATGCCGGGTTTCACCTTGGACGCTACAAGGTACGCAGCTTGATGCGCCAGGCGGGCTTGAAGCCGGTCTGGAAGCGCAAGTTCGTCCACACGACCGACAGCAAGCACGACTTGCCGATCGCCGCCAATGTGCTGAACCGGCAGTTCAATCCGAGCGCGCCCAATCTCGCCTACGCCACCGACATCACCTATATCCGTACCGGCGCGGGGTGGCTGTACCTGGCCATTGTGCTGGACCTGTACGCGCGCAAGGTGGTCGGCTGGGCCATGGCGCCGAGCATGCCAGCCAAGCTGGTCTGTGATGCGCTCAACATGGCCATCCAGCAGCGGCGACCAGCGCCGGGCTTGATCGTCCATTCGGACCGGGGCAGCCAATACGCCAGCGAGCTTTACCAGGATCTGCTATCGCGGCATGGCTTCGTCTGCAGCATGAGCCGGAAGGGAAACTGCTGGGATAATGCGGTGGCCGAACGCTTCTTCCTGAACCTCAAGATGGAGCGCGTGTGGCAGCGCCAATATGCCAACCACGCCGAGGCCAAGGCCGATATCACCGACTACATCGTCGGCTTCTACAACTGCAAACGAATCAATTCAGTACTGGGCAACCTGCCGCCCGCCATCTATGAACGGACAATGGCAGCACGCGAACCTATCGTAGTGTCCGAAATTACTTGACCACCACATGGTTTTGCTTATCTGTGGATCACCGTTGCTTGACGACCTTGCCTCTGCCTTGAACAAGGTCGCCGCCGCGCAGCCAGTTCATCGGACCGGCCTGCACGCTGGCGGCGGAAACGATGATGGCGAATGCGCCCGCTGCCAGCAGCGCGCCGCGAATGGCGCGGGAAATAATCGGGTTCTTGCTCATGCCTGGCTCTCCTAAACTAATCTTTGGTGAGTTGGATAGTACGGCGGAGGGGGGGCACAGCCTCAGTGCGATGGACTGCCGGGCGGGTGGAACAGAATGCATTCCATGCAGGCTGGCGGGCGCCATGCGGTATCATGCAGCCTGCAACCACATTGGAAACACATGCTGATCATTACCATCAAACAGGGCAAGGAAAAGAGCTTGCTGGCCGGCGACCCCTGGATCTACCCGACCGCCGTCGAGCGCGTCGAAGGCCGTCCGCAGGAAAAAGGCAAGGCCGGCGCCACCGCCACTGTGCAATCGTCGTCCCGCCAGTTCCTGGCGCGCGCCGCCTACAACGCCCACGCGGTGCAGATCCGCGCCCGCGTCTGGACCTTCCGCGAGGACGAACCGGTCGACCACGCGATGATGAAACGCCGCGTCAAGGCCGCCATCGCCAAGCGCGCCGCCGCCGTGGCCAAGCTGGGCCCGGAAGACCTGATGCAGCTGATTAACGCGGAGCAGGACGGCCTGCCCGGCCTGGTGGTCGACTATTACGGCGGCCCGGCCGGCTTCCTGCTGTGCAGCTTCCAGTCCGGCGCCGTCGACGCCTGGAAAGTGCCCATCGTGCAGGCCCTGCTGGCAGAAACCGGCTGCCCCAACGTGTTCCAGCGCGCCGACGAGGAACTGCGCAAAGGCGAGGGCCTGCAGGTGTTCACGCGCGAACTGGCGGGCATTCCGCCGCCCGTCAAGTCGGTTGTCAACAAGGGTGGCGTAAAGGTCTACATGGACCTCAAAACAGGCTTTGAATTCCCCAAGCGTCCCGTATAATCTTTCCAGGCGACACTTAATCCTGGAGTTCGAGTACGATGGAACAGCACCTGTCTTCCCAGATCCGCACCCTCAGTTACGAAGAGAACGAGGACCACCCGGTGTTCGGCACCCTGGTCGAGCAGATCCTGCATCTGCTCAATTCCAGGCTCAGCTTCAGCGACATCCTGATCCACCAGAACAGCCCCTTGCTGTTGCGCCAGCCGAAAGGCCTGGTGGCGGTGACGGATTCCCCCATCACGCGCGAGGAGCTGGAAGAGTTCTTCGAGGTGGTGGAGCCGAACTGGCGCGAACGCATCCAGGACCGCGCTTTCGACCGTTCCATCGACCTGCACACGGCGCGCATCCGCGCCAACTGTTTCACCTTCCAGGGCAAGAAGCGGCTCGGCTGCGTGATCCGCCGCTTCCCCAAGGAGCCGCATCCGATGGCGCAGTTGGGCCTGCGCCCGAACGAGCAGAAATTCGCCCAGCTGACCAGCGGCCTGGTGCTCATCATCGGCGACACCTGCCAGGGCAAGTCGACCACCATCGCCTCCATGCTCGACGAGATCAACAAGACCCGTTCCGGCCACATCATCACCATTGAAGACCCGGTCGAAACCCTGATCCCGCAGCGCCGCTGCATCGTCACGCAGCGCGAAGTGGGCTTCGACGGCGACGTGGAAAGTTTCTACCTGGGCGCGCTGGACGCGCTGCGCGAGCGGCCGGACGTCATCGTCATCGGTGAAATCCGCGACGCCCAGACCGCGCAGGAAGCGCTGGCGCTGGCCGAATCCGGCCCGCTGGTGCTGGCCACGCTGCACGCCCGTTCGACCGAACTGGGGCTGCAGAAGATGCTGCGCATGCTGGGCAATTCGGAGCCGCAGCAGCAGGCGCTGGCGCACGCGCTGCGCGGCGTGCTGTGCCAGGCGCTGCTGCCGTCGGTGGAGGGCAACCGCTACCACCTGGCCACCGAATGCCTGACCATGAACGCGGACGTGGCGCGCCTGATCGAAAGCGGCAGCATCGCCGGCCTGCGCGACTGGATGGTGAGCAAGGGCGGCGAGGGTTGCCACACCATGAACGCCATGCTGAAAGTGCTGCTCGCCGAAGGCAAGATCGGGGTCGACGATGCGCGCAACGCCACCACCGACCGCCTCGGTTTCGTCGATATCGCCTAGGCCGGCACTTAATCCAAAGGCACGGTGCGGTAGCGATTGACGTCGTTGCCGCTCACCGGCGGGGCGTTGTTGCCCCAGTCGCTGCGCAGGTAGGACACCACCGCCGCCACCTCGTTGTCGTTCAGCGCGTGGCTGAACGGCGGCATGCCGTAGGGGCGCGGATTGCCCGCCGTGCCGGGCGCGAAGCCGCCGTTGAGCACGATGCGGATCGGGTTCACCGCCTCGTCCATCAGCAGCGCGCGGTTGCCTGCCAGCGGCGGGTAATGCGGCGGCAAGCCTTTGCCTGTCACGCCGTGGCACTCCACGCAATGCGCGGTGTAGAGCCGGGCGCCCGCTTCCAGGAAGGCGCGCGCCTCGGGCGTCGCGCTGCGCTCGTAGCGCTCGGCCGGCTCCTTGCGCGGCAGCGACTTCAGATACACCGCCATGGCCTTCACATCCGCGTCGCCCAGGTGCTGCAGGCTTTCGCGCACCACTTCGGCCATCGGACCGAACACCGTGCCGCGTGGCGACACGCCGGTCTTCAGCAATTGCGCAATCTCCGCCGGCTGCCAGTCGCCCAGGCCGGCCTCGCGGTCCGACGTCAGCGACGGGGCATACCAGCCCAGCATCGGTATCAGGCCGCCCGACAGGCCGTCGCTGGCCGCGCCCAGCACATTGCGCGTGCTGTGGCAGGCGCTGCAATGGCCCAGGCCCTGCACCAGGTAGGCGCCGCGGTTCCAGTCCACGCTCTGGCCGGTGTCTGCGCGGAAGGCGGCCGGGCGGAAGTACAGCGCGCGCCAGAACGCCAGGCCGAGCTGCTGGTTGTAAGGGAAGCGCAGCTGGTGCGGCCGGTTGGCCTGCCTGACCGGCGGCAGGCTCTGGAAATAGGCGAACAGCGCGTCCGAGTCGTCGCGCGTGATGGCGGTGTAATTCGTGTAGGGGAAGGCCGGGTACAGCATGCGGCCGCCGCGCGACTTGCCGTTGTGCAGGGCGCGCCAGAAGTCGTCCGCGTTCCACTGGCCGATGCCGGTCTCGCGGTCCGGCGTGATGTTGGGCGAGACCACGTTGCCGAACGGCGTCTGCAAGGCACGGCCGCCAGCGTAGGCCGGCGCGCCGCGCGGCGTGTGGCAGGCCATGCAGTCGCCGGCCTTGGCCAGGTAGGCGCCGCGCGCGACGCGCTCGGCCAGTGGCAGGGCGGCGGTCTTGCTCAGCGGCGGCAGGGCGTCGTCGGCAGGATGGAGCCAGAAGGCCGCGCCGGCCGCCAGCGCGAGCGCCGCGATGGCGATGATGGGCATCTTCTTCATGGCTTCGCTCCCCGGGTTTCCCCGTCCCGCGTCTCCATGCCCGGCACGCTGCCACACTGCAGCGGCAAAGGCGCGGCGATGGCGGCGGCGGGGCGGGCTGCCGCGTCGGCGGGCTGGGACGCCAACCAGCCGGAAACGGCGGCCACGTCGGCGTCCGTCATGCGCGAGGTGATCTCGGCCATGCAGTCCGGCGCGTGCGCGCGCCGCACCTTGTTGCGCCAGGCGCCGAACTGCGCGTTGATGTAGTCGCGCGGCAGGCCGACCAGGCCGGGGATGGCGGGCGCCACGCCGGTCAGCTGCTGGCCGTGGCAGGCGACGCAGGCGGGCACCTTGGCCGCCGTGTCGCCCTGCAGCACCAGCAGCCGGCCGCGCTCGAGCATGGCTGGCGTGGCGGCGTTGCTCGTGGGCGCGGGATAGGGCGGATGCAGCTCCGAGAAGTACTGGGCTATTTCGCGCAGGTAGGCGTCCGGCAGGTGGTCGACCATATAGGTCATCATCGGATACTTGCGGCGGCCCTCGCGGAAATTGAGCAGCTGGTTGTACAGATAGCCGGCCGGCTTGCCGGCGATGCGCGGGAAGTAGGCGTCGCCGCGCTCCTTGGCCGCGTGGCAGGCGGTGCAGGCCGCCAGGCGCTGCTCCAGCGTGTCGGGCAAGACCTTGAGGGCCGCGGGCGCTGATCTGGCCATGGCTGGCGTGGCGGCCAAGCCGCAGGCCAGCATGGCCGTGGCGCAGTATCTGGAAATGGCGGGGATGTGCATGGGCGTCCCGGTTGTTAGTTCTTCGTTGGCAATAAGGAACAGCATACGCCGGAGTTGCCAGAAAGGACAGACTTGGATGCGCAACACAGGCGCGCCGGCCGGGGTCAGGTGTCGCTGGCGGGGGCGGCGTCTTGCGGCTGGGCGCGCGGAGGGCGCCGTACCTTGGCGGCGCGCTGCGCGGGCAGGGCGTTGCCGGCGGCCACCCAGTAGCGGTACACACGCAAGGCGACTTGGGCGTCGTCGGCGGCGTACAGGATCTGCCGCTCGCTCAGGCGGGCGCTGGCCCAGTTGGTGGTGGAGATTTTTTTCGACTTCTGCAGCTTTTGGCCGAAGAACTTTGCCACCGCGCTCTTGGCACCGAGATCGTTGCGCTGGCCGCCGCGCAGCGCGACCGACAGGTCGACCACGCGCGCCGGTTCGATGCCGAGCTTGGCGCGCAGGCGCCGCACGTCGTCGGACAGGCCGAAACCGACCTTCATCGTCAGTTCCGATTCGAGCACCGCCTTGAGCGCCGGCAGCGCGGGCGTGAGCGCCGGGCCGATCTGGAACAGATAGGCCAGGCCGTCCGTGGCCAGCTGGATCAGGTGCGGGCCGTCCGAATTCTGGCCCTTCTGGAACGTCGGCTTGGACTCGGTGTCGAAGCCGATCACGTCGGCCGCCAGCAGCGCCGCCAGTGCCTCTTCCACCTCGGCTGCCGTGCGCACCAGGCGGACTTCGGCCAGGGTGATCCCGATATAGGGCGGCAGCTCGGGCGTGGCGGCGAACAGCTGGTCGGCAGCGTCGCTCATCAGCCTTTTTTGGAGAATTTGGCGGTCAGCAGGGCCAGCTTGTCCTGGCGCACGCGCGCCGCCTCTTCCTCGGCCGCCGCGTCGCGCTCGGCCTTCTTGCGGTCGGCTTCCTTCTTCAGGCGCTCCTTCAACACTTCCTTGGCGTGCTTGCGGTGCACGTCGGTCACCTCGGCGCCGGCCGTGCCGTCCAAGTCGTAGCGCACGGTGGCTTTTTCCATCACGCGCAGATAGCGCTGCGAGCCGGTGTGGATGCCGAGCGCGGTGCGCATCAGCTTCTTGTCGATGCCGGGGATCTGCGCCATGATCTGTTTGTCGATACCGATCGACAGGGGCAGGCAGTCGCGGAACGGGGGAAACTGCTGCTGCAGCTGTTTCAACAGGGTACGGGCGGTCGGCGCAGGCGCGGCCGGGGCGGCGCTGGCGGCCTCCGGAACGGCTACGGCAGGGCTAACCGGGGTGGCAACTTCGGCCGCAGGCTCAGGGGTAAGGCTAGTGTTCATCGACATCACAGTTTAAGCAAAGAGCCGCCAGCATATCACGCTGGGAAGGCGCGTGCATTGCGAAATCCGCCAAAATGTTATTTTAACCATAAGGAAGGGCGTGCGCGCGGGCCGGAAAACCAGTATAATTGCCGACGCACCAAATGAAGCACCAGACAAATCAGCATGAGATAGGAAGTGAAACAGGAAACGTACTGAGCCGAACTGATCCGATTTCCGCCCCCGATTCTCCACTGACACATAGCTGCCAGCCCGTCAATGCGGGCTTTTTTCATTCCAGCACACCCTAAGCGCCATCGGACCCTTGCCGGCCCGGGTGGCATTGTTTCCACTTCGCGCCGCCGGCCCCCGGGCCTGCCATTGAGAGATACTTGTAATGACGAAAACGCCGAAAACCCTCACGCTGTCCGCCAAAGCCCCACGTACCACCACGGCGCAACTGGCTGTACCTAAGACCACTTTATCTTATGTCATCGACAATGCGCAAGAGGCTGCCGGCAAAGTAACCGTTGTTAAAAAGACGCGCTCGCGCCTGACCGCCGTCGCCGATGCCGACAACGCCGTCGCCGACGTGGCCGAAGCCGTGCCGGCCTACGCCGAGATGGACGCCGTGGACGCGGTGGCCGAGGTGGTCGCCGAAGAGAAGAAGGTGACCGTGAAAATCGCCCGCAAGGCCGGTGCCGCCTCGGCCGCCGTCTCGCTGGCCGCGCCGGCCGGCCCGAAACCGGTGGTCGTCAAGACCCGCGCCGCCAGGGCCAAGGCCGAGCCGGCCCCGGTCGTGATCGTGTCCGGCACCGGCGCCGCGCCGCAGGTGAGCCAGGTGACCGACGCCGCCACCCTGGCCAACATCGACACCTCCGGCTACCTGCTGCCGGGCGTCAAGGTGCCGGGCCGCCGCGGCCGCAAGCCGAGCGAATTCACGCCGGAAAACGATGAAGTGGCGGCGCTGAACGCCGTCGAACGCGCCGAACTGAAGGCCGTGTCGAAAGCGCGCGAGCGCAAGGCCAAGGGCCTGGACGCGCTGAGCACCGAAGGCGTGACCGCCGAGGACCTGGAACGCCGCCGCCTGCAGATCAAGAACCTGATCAACATGGGCAAGGACCGCGGCTTCCTGACCTACGCCGAGATCAACGACCAGTTGCCGGAAAACATCATCGATCCGGAAGCGATCGAAGGTATCATCGCCACCTTCAACGACATGGGCATCGCGGTCTACGAACGCGCGCCGGACGCGGAATCGTTGTTGCTGACTGACAACGTTGCCGCCGTCACCAGCGACGACGAAGTGGAAGCGGCCGCCGCCACCGCGCTGTCGACCGTCGATTCCGACTTCGGCCGCACCACCGACCCGGTCCGCATGTATATGCGTGAAATGGGCGCCGTGGCGCTGCTGACGCGCGAAGGCGAGATCGAAATCGCCAAGCGCATCGAAGGCGGCCTGAAGGACATGATCCAGGCCATCTCGGCCTGCCCGACCACCATCGCCGAGATCGTGGCGCTGGCCAAGAAGATCGAAAACGACGAAATCAAGGTCGACGAGGTGGTCGACGGCTTCGTCGACCTGAACGAATCGAACAACAGCCCGGCCCCGGCCCCGGCTAATCAGCACTCGGCCGCCTCGCACGACGATGACGACGAGGAAGAGGAAGAAGAGGAAGAGGAAGACGGCGACGCCAATGGCGGCGCGGCCGGCTTCTCGACCGAGCAGCTGGTGCAGCTGCGCAAGGGCGCGCTGGAAAAGTTCGAAGTGATCGAAGTGCAGTTCGAGAAAATGCGCAAGGCCGCCGCCGGTTACGGTTCGCCGGCCTACGTCAAGGCGCAGGAAGCCATTTCGGCCGAGCTGCTGGGCATCCGCTTCACCGCCAAGGTGGTCGAGAAGCTGTGCGACACGCTGCGCGGCCAGATGGAGCAGGTGCGTTCGATCGAGCGCGCCGTGCTGGAACTGTGCGTGAACCGCTGCGGCATGCCGCGCGCCCACTTCATCAAGGTCTTCCCGGGCAACGAGTGCGACCTGGACTGGGTGGACGGCGAAGTACACTCCGGCTACCCCTACAGCGCCGTGCTGGGCCGCAATGTGCCGGCCGTGAAGGAACTGCAGTCGAAGATGATCGACCTGCAGGCGCGCGTGGCGCTGCCGCTGGCCGACCTGCGCAAGATCAACAAGCAGATGGCGGCAGGCGAGAAGCGCGCCCGCACCGCCAAGCGCGAAATGACGGTGGCCAACTTGCGCCTGGTGATTTCGATCGCGAAGAAATACATCAACCGCGGCCTGCAGTTCCTCGACCTGATCCAGGAAGGCAACATCGGCCTGCTGAAGGCGGTCGACAAGTTCGAATACCGCCGCGGCTACAAGTTCTCGACCTACGCCACGTGGTGGATACGCCAGGCCATCACCCGCTCGATCGCCGACATGGCACGCACCATCCGCGTGCCGGTGCACATGATCGAGACCATCAACAAGATGAACCGCATCTCGCGCCAGATCATGCAGGAAACCGGCAGCGAGCCGGACCTGGCGACCCTGGCGCTGAAGATGGAAATGCCGGAGAACAAGGTGCGCGAAATCATGAAGATCGCCAAAGAGCCGATCTCCATGGAAACGCCGATGGGCGAGGACGGCGATTCCCAGCTGGGCGACTTCATCGAGGACAACACCACGCTGGCGCCGCTGGACGCCGCGCTGCACGCGTCGATGCGCAATGTGATCAAGGAAGTGCTGGACTCGCTGACCCCGCGCGAAGCGAAGGTGCTGCGCATGCGCTACGGCGTGGAAATGTCGAACGACCACACGCTGGAAGAAGTGGGCAAGCAGTTCGACGTGACGCGCGAGCGCATCCGCCAGATCGAAGCGAAAGCGATGAGCAAGCTGCGCCAGCCGTCGCGCTCGGACAAGTTGAAGACGTTCTTGACCACGCACTAAGCGCGCCGTCATCCGCGCAGGGCCCGGCGCCCTCGCGGGAATCCAAGGTGCGTGTGCGGGAATGCGGCGTATGGATCCCCGCGTGCGCGAGGATGACAAAATCAGGCGCCGGCGGAATGCGCCGAACGGGAGGCTACGGCCTCCCGTTTTTCTTTTCCGGGCAGCATGATGGTGATGGTGGTCCCGCGCCCCGGCGCGTTGTCGGCGACCAGTTCGCCGCCGTGCGCCGACACGCGCTCGCGCAGGGCCAGCATGCCGAACGCCTCGCTGCGGCCGTCGCCGACGTCGCCGACGTCGATGCGCTGCGGACGCATGCCGTTGTCGCTGATGACGATCAGCAGCGCGTCCTCGCGCAAGTCGAGCGAGACGTCGAGCCGGGTGGCCTTGGCGTAGGCGTCGATGTTGAACAGCGCTTCCTGGATCATGCGGAACACGGCCCAGGTCTCGCGCTGCGCCAGCTGGCAGCCGCCGCTGTCGTCGATCAGGTGCAGCTGGCAGTGCATGCTGCTGCGGCGTTCCTGTTGCTTCAACAGCCAGTCCACGGCCGCCGGCAGGCCCAGCTCCAGCGTGCTCGGATGCAGATCGTTGATCAGCGCGCGCGCCGAGTGGATGGCGTCGTCCAGTATGGCCAGCACGCGTCCGCTGTGGGCGTGCAGCCTCGGGTGGCGCGCGCGCGTGGCGTTGTACAGCAGCCTGGCATCCAGCTTGAGCGCCATCAGGCTTTGGCCCAGGTCGTCGTGCAGGCATTGCGCCAGGCGGCGGCGCTCCTCCTCGCGCAGGTTTTCCTGGTGGTCGCTCAGCTCGCGCAGCTGGCGCAGCGAGTCCTGCAGCGCATGCTCGGCGGCGCGGCGCTCCGTCACGTCGACGCACATGCCGATCAGCAGCGCAGGCTCGCCCTCGGCGTCGTACAAGGGCTGTTTGTAGGTCAGCAGGCGACGGTCTTTGCGATGGCCTGCATGCCAGATCCACTCTTCGTAGGTCCACAGCTTGCGGGTGGCGAAAGCGGTGCGGTCGGCTTCCAGGAAGCCCGCCTGCTGCTCGGCCGGATAGTGCTCGGTGCCACGCGTACCGACCAGCTTGCTGAACTCGACCCCGAACACCGTTTCGCAGGCCGCGTTCATCATGACGAAGCGCGACTCGGCGTCCTTCACGAACAGCGCCACCGGCAGCATGGCGATCAGTTCCCGCAACTGGCTTTGGCCGGCCGCCAGCGTGGCCGCGTCGGCCTGGCTGGCGGCCAAGGCGGCGAGCGCCGCGTCGCGCGCCCGCGCGGCCGAGCGCCACATCCAGAGTGCGCCGGTGCTCAGCAGGGCGGAAAAAAGTACGAGTTCAGAAAACATTCAGAAGACTTATATGTTTTATTGATATTTTGACATCTGCATGTATAGCATAAAACCATGTATCTGGGACGCTCCACTGCCATTAATGATCAGTGCGGTATGGCCCTGTTGGCGGGGCGCCGAAGATGAGACAGTGCCGCCCGGAGTTTCTTGACAACCGAAAACGTTGGCGAGACGATGCATGCGGACCGTGTCACCAGTCCCGTATTCGGTTCGGAAACCCGTCATCCAATATTGGGAGTATTTCATCATGAAGGTCGAACTTTCGCGCCGCAAGTTTCTGAAGGCGGGCATGGTCGCGGGCGTGGCGGTGTACATCGCGCCCTTGGGCGGCAAAGCGTTTGCCGCCCTGTTCGAGGACAAAATCCTCACCCCCGTCGCCTGGGATCCAAAAAACGGCCAGGCCAAGGTCCGCATCGACGGCAGGGCCAAGGTCACCGGCGCCAAAGTGTTCGCGCGCGACATCCGCGCCAAGGACATGCCGCACTGGCCCCAGCAGCAAGCCCATGCCTTCATCCTGCGCGCCACCCGCGCCGACGCCGCCTATGCCGGCCTGGACCTGTCGCTGCTGGGCGAGGACCTGAAGCCGGACCGCCTGGTCACGGCGGCCGACCTGGAGCGCGACGGCGTCGCCTTCCCGGCCTTCTACGGCGCCGACATGCTGCTGCCGGAAGGCAAGCAGGCGGCCTATCTGGGCCACGCGGTGGCCATCCTGATCTACAAGGACTTCGCGCGCTACCGCTTCGCCAAGGACGCGCTGCAGTTCAAGGACGGCGTGCTGCGCTACGGCGCGCCCGTGCCGGCGCTGGAGCGCGACCCATGGGGCACCTTCCGCTTCGTGCGCGTGGGCGGCGCGACCTCGGCCGACGAGGACAAGTTCTCCAGCCTGGGCAACGCGCCGGTCTTCCCCAGCATGATGCGCAAGCAGCAGCCGGTGTGGCCGGACGGCATCGAGCACGGCAAGCTGGGCGAGCAGGGCATGTTCTACGCCAAGCAGATCAAGGCCGAGCTGGACAGCCCGCCGGCCGACTGGCTGGTGCTCGAACGCAGCTACAAGACGCAGTCGGTGGACACCGCCGCGCTCGAGCCGGACAACGCCAACTGCTGGTACGACGCCGACAAGCAGGCCCTGCACATGGTGGTGGCCACCCAGGGGCCGCAGGAAGTGGTCGACAGCGCGCTGGAGATGATGAAGAAGTGCAAGCTCCCGCTCAAGGCGCTGTATCTGCACCCGTGCTACACCGTGGGCTACGGTTCCAAGGACCATTACAACTTCCCGTTCTACGGCCTGGCGTGCGCGCTGTACGGCGGCGGCCTGCCGGTGCGCCTGGCGAACGACCGCTACGAGCAGTTCCAGACCTCGATCAAGCGCCATGCTTTCGACATGCAGTACCGCATGGCGGTGGACCGCAAGAGCGGCATGATGCAATCGTTCGCCGGCACCTTTGAAGGCAACGGCGGCGGCCGCTCCAACTTCTCGCCTTCGGTGGTGATGGTGGCCGCCACGGCGGCGCAATCGATCTATTACTTCCCGAAGAACGACTTCGCGGCCGTGGCGATCGCCTCGCGCGCGGTGGACGCCGGCTCGGCGCGCGGCTACGGCACCTTGCAAAGCATGGCGGCGACCGAAATGATGGTCGACGAGTTCGCCGCCCGGCTCAAGCTGGACCCGATCGAATTCCGCCTGCGCAACGCGCTGCGCTCGGGCATGAAGAATAGCCAGGGCGCGATCCCCGCCGGCGCCATCCGCGTCGACGAGGTGCTGCGCAAGGCGCAAGCGCATCCCTTGTGGACCAGGCGCGCGCAGCAGAAGGCCGCGTACGAACTGGCGCACCCCGGCCAGCGCTACGGCGTCGGCTTCGCCTGCACGCAGAAGGATTTCGGCACCGGCGCGGAAAGCTCGCTGGCGCGCATCGAGATCGACGCCGACGGCAAGATCCGCGTCTGGCACAGCGGCACCGAGATCGGCACCGGGATGTCGACCTCGCAGGCCATCGCCTGCGCCAAGTGGCTGAGCCGCCCGGCCGACGCCATCCTGACCGCCGTCACCGAGTGGCCCGACCTGCCGGTGGTGGCCACCGGCGACCCCTACATCATGAGCCAGGCCGAGCAGGACAAGCTGTCGGCCAACCCGCGCTGGTCGCCGACCTATTGTTCGCCCGCCAGCGCCACCAACTCGGCCTATTACTACACCCACAGCACGCGCGAAGCGGCCCGCGTGGTCTTCATGCACGGCCTCTGGCCGGCCGCGATGGCGATCTGGAGCCAGGGCGTGGCGGGCGGCCAGGCGGCCTCGCTGGTGATACGCGTGGAGGATGCGCGCTGGGTGGACGGCAAGCTGTCGGCCGGCGGCCTGGAGGCGCTGCCCTTCGAGCAGCTGGTCAGGAAGGCGCACGAGCTGGGCCTGGTGACGGGCGCGGCGGTGCACGTGTTCAACCGCTGGCAGTGGAGCGAGGCGGACTGGGAAATCGGCGGCGCCACGGTGCGCCTGCCGGTCGACGGCCTGTCGCTGCGCTACGGCGACGGCGCCGCTGCCGCTGCCGCTGCGGCGCGCAAGGCGCTGCCGAAAACGCCGGGCGGCTACCACCTGCTGGACCGGAAGAGAGCGTATATGCCGGCCACGCAGCGCAACGGCGCCATGGTGACCTATTACAGCTGCGTCGGCACGCTGGTGGAACTGGCGGTGCACGAGGGCAGCGGCAAGGTCGAGCTGCTGAGCCACCACTCCATCATGGAGTGCGGCAATATGCTGTCGCCGCAGCTGGTGTCGAGCCAGCTGCAGGGCGGGCTGGCCATGGGCATCGGCCACGCGCTGCACGAAACCATGCCGCTGTACGAGGACGGTCCCGGCAACGGGACCTGGAACTTCAACCGCTACCATCTGCCGCGCGCGTCGGACGTCGCGGTGTGGAAGCAGACCGCCGAAGTGCTGCCGCCCGTGTCCGAAACCGACCCGCCCAAAGGCATCGCCGAAGTGGTGATGATCCCCGTCGTCGGCGCCATCGTGAACGGCCTGGCGCACGCCATCGGCCATCGGTTCACCGATTTGCCCGTCACCCCGCAACGTATCCAGGAGGTGCTGGCATGAGCATCGTCACCAAACCCATTACCTTACATTTGAACGGCAAGACTGTCGGCCCCGTACCCGTACCCGAGGGCATCATGATGGTCGACTTCCTGCACGAGTACCTGGACCTGACGGGCTCGCGCCTGGGCTGCGGCCAGGGCGTGTGCCACGCCTGCGTGGTCATCCTCGACAAGCCAGACGGCAGCAGCGAGGAAGTGCGCTCCTGCATCACCGGCGCGCACTACTTCGAGGGCAAGAAGGTGCGCACCGTGGAGGGCATAGGCAAGCTGGACGAGAAGGGCGACGTGGTGGCGCTGTCGCCCATCCAGGAGAAGTTCCTGGAGCACTTCAGCTTCCAGTGCGGCTACTGCACGCCGGGCTTCGTCAACGCCGCCACCGTGCTGCTGGAGCGCCTCAAGCGCCAGCCCGTGGCCAGGGCGGACGTCGAGCAGACCATCAGCGCGGCGCTGGAAGGACATATCTGCCGCTGCACGGGCTATGTGCGCTACTACGAGGCGGTCAAGGATGTGGTGCTGGGCACCCCCGGCCTGGTGAAGGAGGGCAAATGATGGCCCCGCTCGGATATCCCTACGCGCAGCCGCCGGCGCTGCGCCGCATCGCTGCCGGCGCCGCGGCGATCGCCATGCTGGCGCTGCTTGCGGGCTGCGGCAAGGGCGGCGGCAGCGGTGCCACCGCGCCGCCGGCGAACAACAAAGAACTCGTCGAACGCGGCCGCTACCTGGCCAGGATGGCCGACTGCGCGGCCTGCCACACCACGGCCAGCGGCGCCGCGTGGGCCGGCGGCGTGGAATTGAAATCGCCCTTCGGCACCTTCTACGGCACCAACATCACGCCGGACAAGGAGCACGGCATCGGCACCTGGAGCGCGGAGGAGTTCTACGCGGCGCTGCGCGACGGCGTCACGCCGGACAAGCACTTGTATCCGGCCATGCCCTACACCTCCTACCGTTCGATGCCGCGCGCCGACAGCGACGCGATCTACGCCTACCTGATGCAAACCAGGCCGGCGGCGGTGGCGGACAAGGAGCCGGACCTGAAGTTCCCGTACAACATGCGCTTCGGCGTGCGCTTCTGGAACATGCTGTTCCTCAAGGATGAACTGAGCGATGCTTCGGTGGGGCAGTCCGCCGAGTGGAAGCGCGGCCGCTATTTGACCAACACGCTGGGCCACTGCGCGGAATGCCATACGCCGCGCGGCGCGCTGGGGCAGATGGATCTGTCGCGCACGCTGACCGGCAACCGCATGGCGCGCATCGGCGCGCCCGACATCACGCCCGCCGGCCTGTCGGCGATGGGCTGGACGCAGCCTGACCTGGCGACTTTCCTGAGCACCGGTGTGGCGCCGCAAGGATCGGCAACCGGCGAGATGTTCGAGGTGGTCCACCTGAGCACGCAGCACATGGCGCCGGGCGACGTGAAGGCGATGACGACCTATCTGATGGGCGACAAGCCGCTGGCGCCGCAGGCGCTCAAGGTGGTCAACGCCACTGGGGCCGACATCGACGCCGGGCGCCGCACCTATGTCGCGGTGTGCGCGGGCTGCCACGGCATCGACGGCGGCGGCAAGCCGCACGTGGCGGTGGCGATGAAAGGCAACTCATCGGTGCGCGGCGCGGATCCGCACAACCTGATCGCGGTGACCCTGGACGGCATCAAGGCCCAGCATTTCGGCGAGAAGGAAAGCATGCAGGAGATGCCCGGCTTCGCGGGCAAGCTGTCGGACAAGGAGGTGGCGGACCTGGCGACCTACATGCGCGCCACCTGGGGCGGCGCGGCCAAGGTGAGCGAGGCGCAGGTCAAGACGGTGCGGGACGAGGCGGGCAAGGGGCACTGAGCCCGGTGGCGGCGCTGGCATGGCGGGTTACGCGGCGAGCCGCTAACCCGCCCTACTGAGCGCGCAAAACTGACGTAGGGCGGGTTAGCACGAAGTGCGTAACCCGCCACAGCGCCGCCTGCGGTGCAGGCAATGGCGGCTTACGCGGGCCAAGCCCGCTAGCCCGCGCTGCCCTTTAACCGGCGAGGGCTTCGAGCTGCTCCTGCAGCTCCAGCCATTCGCCTTCCAGCAGCGCCAGGTCCTTGGTATAGAAGGCCTGGTCGGTCAGCAGGGTTTTCAGCTTGGCCTTGTTGGCCGCGTCGTAGATCGCGCTGTCGCCCAGCGCGGCGTCGACTTCGGCTTTCTGGCCGTTGCGCTTGGCGATGTTCTCCTCCAGGCGCTTGAGCTTATTCTCGATCGGCTTGCGCTGTGCGGACAGCTTCTGGCGCTGTTCTGCGTCCAGGCGCTTCTGGTCCTTGTTGTTCGCCACCGGCGCGGCGGCGGCCGGCGCGGCGACCGGCGAAGTCACCGGGAAGTCGGTCTTGTTAGCCTTGCCCGCAGCCGGCAGCACGTCGGTGCCTTTGCCCAGCTTGGTCTTGAACAGCCAGTCCTTGTAGTCGTCCAGATCGCCGTCGAACGGCTGCAGCTTGCCGTCGGCGACAATGATGAATTCGTCGGTGGTGGCGCGCAGCAAATGCCTGTCGTGCGATACCACCACCAGCGTGCCCTCGAACTGCGCCAGCGCCTCGGTCAGCGCCTCGCGCGTTTCCAGATCCAGGTGATTGGTCGGTTCATCGAGCAGCAGCAGGTTGGGCCGTTGCCACACGATCAGCGCCAGCGCCAGGCGGGCCTTCTCGCCGCCGGAGAACGGCGCGATCGAGCTGGTGACCATGGTGCCGGGGAAGTTGAAGCCGCCGAGGAAGTTGCGCAGTTCCTGCTCGCGCACGGTCGGGGCGATCTTCGCCAGGTGCCATAGCGGCGATTCGTCGTGGCGCAGCATTTCCACCTGGTGCTGGGCGAAGTAGCCGATGTTCAGGCCCTTGCCCATGGTGGCGTCGCCGGTGAGCGGCATCAGCTCGCCCGCGATGGTCTTGATCAGCGTCGACTTGCCGGCGCCGTTCACGCCCAGCAGGCCGATACGCTGGCCGATCTGCAGGGAGAACTTGATCTTGTTGACGATGGTTTTGTGGGTGATGTCGCCGGTTTCTTCGTTCTCGATCTTGTAGCCGGCGTCGACGTCCTCCATCACCAGCAGCGGATTCGGCGCGCTCAGCGGCTCGCGGAATTCGAAGGAGAATTCGGCCGCTGCGCGCAGCGGCGCCAGTTCTTCCATCTTGGCCAGCGCCTTCATGCGGCTCTGCGCCTGGCGGGCCTTGGAGGCCTGCGCCTTGAAGCGGTTCACGAACGATTCGAGGTGGGCGCGCTTGCGCTGCTGCTTTTCCAGCGCGCCGGCGGCCAGTATCATCTGCGCCGCGCGCTGGCGTTCGAACGACGAGTAGTTGCCCGAATAGCGTTTCAGCTTGCGCTCGTCGATGTGCACCACCACGTTGACCACTTCATCGAGGAAGTCGCGATCGTGGGAAATGATGATCAAGGTGCCGGCGTAGCGTTTCAGCCAGTCTTCCAGCCAGATGATGGCGTCCAGATCCAGGTGGTTGGTCGGTTCATCGAGCAGCAGCAGGTCGGAAGGGCACATCAGCGCCTGCGCCAGGTTCAAACGCATGCGCCAGCCGCCGGAGAAGCTGGCCACCGGCAGCTGCATCTGGTCCAGCGTGAAGCCCAGGCCCAGCAGCAGCTGTTCGCCGCGCGACTGCACGGTGTAGGCGTCGGCGTCGGCCAGCGCGCTGTAGATCTCGCCGATGGCGATGCCATTGTCGGACGATTCCGGCTCCGACTCCAGGCGCGCCAGTTCCGCTTCCAGCTTGCGCAGCGTGATGTCGCCGTCGATGGCGTAATCGAGCGCGCAGCGTTCCAGCGGCGGCGTTTCCTGCGCCACGTAAGCGACGCGCCATTTGGCCGGGAAGTCGATTTCGCCCTGGTCCGGGTGCAGCTCGCCGCGCATCATCGCGAACAGGCTCGATTTGCCGGCGCCGTTCGCGCCGATCAGGCCGATCTTGTCGCCGGGGTTGAGGGTGACATCGACCTGTTCCAGCAGCGGCTTCACGCCGCGCATCAGGCTTACTTGAAGAAAGCGGATCATTCGTAGTCTTTCGTGCCGTCGTCCCGCGCAGGCTAGGCGCCCCTGCGGAAATGACGCGGTTCTTTTAAAGTTTCAGTTGGTCAGCGGTCAGCAGGAACACCATGTCGTCGCCGGCGCTGGTGGTGAGCCAGGTCAGGCCCAGTTCGCCGAAGGCCTTTTCGGCGAACGCGCGCTCGTTGCCGATTTCGACGATCAGCAAGCCCTCGTCGGTCAGGCGCTCGGCGGCGCCGGCCACGATGCGGCGCACCAGGTCCATGCCGTCCGCGCCGCCTTCGAGGGCGATTTGCGGCTCGGCCAGGTATTCGGGCGGCAGCTTGGCCATGGAGCCGGAGTTCACGTACGGCGGGTTGGTGATGATCAGGTCGTACTTCTTGTCCGGTACATTGGTGTACAGGTCGGACTCGATCAGGGTCAGGCGGTCCTGCAGCTTGTAGGTGTCGACGTTGATGCGGGCCACGTCCAGCGCGTCCCGGGAGATGTCCACCGCATCCACGTGCGCGTTCGGGAAGGCCTCGGCCAGCATGATGGCCAGGCAGCCGGAGCCCGTGCACAGCTCCAGCACATTGGTGGTTGCTTCGGGATCGACCATCCACGGCGAGAAGTAGTCGGGTATCAGCTCGGCGATGAAGGAGCGCGGCACCAGCGCGCGCTCGTCGACGTAGAAGCTGTAAGGCCCCAGCCACGCTTCGCGCGTGATATAGGCGGCCGGCACGCGGTCGGTGGCGCGGCGCTCGATCACGGCCAGCACGGCGTCGATCTCGTGCGGCAGCAGGCGCGCGTCCAGGAACGGGTCCAGCTTGTCGAGCGGCAGTTTCAGCGTGTGCAGGATCAGGTAGGCGGCTTCGTCCAGCGCTTCCACGCTGCCATGGCCGAAGAACAGCTTGGCGGTGTTGAAGCGGGTGACGGCGTAGCGCAGCAGGTCGCGCGGCGTGGTGAAAATGGAGGTGGTCATTATTGTTCTCGCAAAAAGTACATGCCGCGGTCAGCGCAGCAAGTTCTCAAGGGTACGGCGGTAGATGTTCTTCAGCGGATCGATGTGGCGCAGTTCGATGTGCTCGTCGATCTTGTGGATGCTGGCATTGGGAGGGCCGAATTCTATCACCTGGGGGCAGATCTGCGCGATAAAGCGGCCATCGGAGGTGCCGCCGGTGGTCGAGAGTTCGGTTTCGATGCCGGTTTCGGCGCGGATCGCGTCGGTGATGGCGTCGCTCAGCGCGCCGCGCGGCGTCAGGAAGGGCAGGCCGCTCAAGGTCCACTTCAAGTCGTATTCCAGGCCGTGCCTGTCGAGGATGGCGTGCACGCGCGCGCGCAGGCCCTCGTGCGTGCTGGCGGTGGAGAAGCGGAAGTTGAAGTCGATCTCCAGCGCGCCGGGGATGACGTTGTTGGCGCCGGTGCCGGCCTTGATGTTGGACATCTGCCAGGAGGTGGGCAGGTAGTACTCGTTGCCCTCGTCCCAGACCTCGGCCACCAGGTCGGCCAGCGCCTGCGCCGACTGGTGGATGGGGTTGCGCGCCAGCTGCGGATAGGCGATGTGGCCCTGGATACCCTTGACGGCCAGGTGGCCGGATAAGGAACCGCGGCGGCCGTTCTTGATGACGTCGCCCAGCGTCTTGTCCGAAGTCGGCTCGCCGACGATGCAGTAGTCGATGGTCTCGCCGCGCGCCTTGAGCTTCTCGACCACCACCACGGTGCCGTCGGTGGCCGGGCCTTCCTCGTCGCTGGTGATCAGGAAGGCGATCGAGCCCTTGTGGTCCGCGTGGGCGGCGACGAATTCCTCGCACGCCACCACGAAGGCCGCGATCGAGGTTTTCATGTCGGCCGCGCCGCGGCCGTACAGCTTGCCGTCGCGGTGGGTGGGGTAGAACGGTTCCGAAGTCCATTGCTCGACCGGGCCGGTGGGCACCACGTCGGTGTGGCCGGCGAACACCAGCACCGGGCTGGCCGTGCCGCGCCGCGCCCACAGGTTGGTCACGTCGTTGGAGACGATGGTCTCGCAGATGAAGCCGAGCGGCTCCAGCAGTGCGATCAGCTGGTCCTGGCAACCCTTGTCCTCGGGCGTGACCGAGGCGCGGCCAAGCAGTTTCTCGGTCAGCGCGAGGGTGCGGGAAGCGCTCATTTGGCGAAGATCTGCTGATAGGCGTCCGGCGAAAAGCCGACGTGGCAAGCCTCGTCCGCGCCCTGCAGCACCGGGCGCTTGATCACGGACGGGAATTCCAGCATCAGCGCGGTGGCGCTGGCGGCGTCGGTGACGGCGGCCTTGCGCTCGTCGGGCAGGCCGCGCCAGGTCGTGCCCTTCTTGTTGACCAGAACTTCCCAGCCCAAAGTCTGCAGCCAGCCCTGGACGGTGTGCTCCGTCAGGCCCTGCTTTTTGAAGTCGTGGAAGGTGAAGTCGAGCTGCTGGCCGGCCAGCCAGACGCGGGCTTTCTTCACCGTGTCGCAGTTGGGGATGCCGTAGAGAGTAATCATGGGGTGCGTGGATTCAGGAGCGTGGCCGCGCCGGGCGGCGGCCGAAGTGCGACATTATAACTTGACTCACAGGTGCTGCCGGAGCCGGCCACGGCTGTTCCAGCCAGGGCGCGGCGATTGTTGGGAAATTAGCGTCGCGCCGCTTGCGTTCTGCAAAGGGGGCAGCGGCAACCACGTCGGCTTATTCGGCAACTTCTACTGTTGATGTGGCTGGCGCGTATCAGTTGGGGGCGATGCGCCAGCGCGAACTGGCCGCCACCAGCAGCATGGCGCAGCCCAGGCCGGCGAAGGCCAGCTGCCGCCCGCGCCCGCGATGCCGTCCACGCTGAACATGCCATGGAAGCCGGACATCAGCGCGTGGCCGCTTTCCTTTTCCACCTGCGCCGCCTGCACATTGATGGCCACGTCCAGCGTGCCTATGGTCGCGCCGAACAGGAACAGCGCGACGCCAAGCAGCAGCGGCGTTGGCGCGACAGCAAGAAAGGGCAGCACCGCGCATACCAGCCCGCCGGACGCCAATATCACCGGCCGGCAGCCGAAGCGCGAGGTTAGCACGCCGGTTACCGGCATCGCCAGGATGGGGCCGATGCCGAGGCACAGCAGCAGCACGCCCAGTTGCGCCGCCTCCAGATGCAGGCGATCTTTCGCGTATGGCACCAGCGGCGCCCAGGCTGCCATGGTAATGCCAGCAGTTAAGAATCCGAGACGGGTTGACATTCGGCGTGCTGCGTGCGCGATCACTTTGGCAAAGGTGATATGACTATTCTAAAGGCAACATTGTGCCCCGAGACTGCCTCATGGAGCATACAATATTTTTAGACAACCACGACATTTCGATGGGATTCAAATCGACGTCGCTAAGAAGCTCAACCAGCTTTTCGCCTTCAAAAATGAACAGTTTGGCTGTGTGAATTTCCTGTGCCGGGAACAGAAGATGTTCACGTGCCAGGAATGCTTTATCAACCAATACCAGAGTTTGAACGCAATTGTTCTTTTTCCACGTCGCCTCAAATACCTGCGATGCTTGTTCTATATTTCTGATTATGAATCGGTAGGCTGATTTTTCAGCCTGCCGCCATTGCAACTCAGAATTTTGAGTGCGCCGTACAATGTCTTTGTACAGGCTCTTGCTTCGGTTCATAAGTCCTCCGAAAAGGATCGTAAATCCTCTAACGCTTCAACCAGCGCTGGTGCGTCGCCAGCGTTCAAGAAACTGTGGATCGCGATGACTGCACGCCCCCTCGGGGTGAACTTATGCCATGCATAAATCGGCAGATTGGTCTTCAGCGACGCCACCTTGCCGCGCCATTTGGGATGCCGTAGCTGATTGGCGTGGCAGATGTCGAGCATGTCATCGCAGATCTGCTGCAACCGCAATCGGCGTCTGAACTTGATTATATTCGCTTTGATGCTGCGCACGTAGGCGAGTGATGCTAGCGAGACGACAAGGCCGAAGAGAGAGGCCCAGCCGGAATAGAAGGCGAGCTGATCTGGTGACATGAAGCCTCCAGCCGGAGATGAAACTCAAGTTTACATCGGCCGGGAGCGCGCGATATTGATGGGTGTCAGGTGTTCAGCGTGAACTCGGTGAACGAGGTTTCGGCGGCGGGCGCCTTCTGTTCCGGCTCTTCGTGCTTGCTGTCCGGACCGTTGTTGAGCAGCCAGAGCAGGTTGCTGGCCGAGTCGGCGTTGGCGAGGGCTTCCTCCTGGCTGATCAAGCCTTCCTGCACCAGCTTGAACAGCGCCATCTCGAACGATTGCGAGCCGGCCGACAGGCTCTTCTCCATCGCTTCCTTGATCTGGTTGATCTCGCCTTTTTCGATCAGGTCCGAAATGTGGCGCGTGTTCAGCATCACTTCCACCGCCGCCGTGCGCGTGCCGCCGTTGATGGAGCGCACCAGGCGCTGCGACACGATGGCCTTGGCAGTCGACGACAAGTCCTGCAGCAGCGCCGCGCGGTTCTCTATCGGGTAAAAGCTGATGATGCGGTTCAGCGCGTTGTAGCTGTTGTTGGCGTGCAGCGTGGCCAGCACCAGGTGGCCCGATTGCGCATAGGCCAGCGCGGCTGCCATGGTCTCGCGGTCGCGGATTTCGCCGATCAGGATGCAGTCCGGCGCCTGGCGCATGGAATTGCGCAGCGCGGTATAGAAGTCCTTGGCGTCGCTGCCGATCTCGCGCTGGTTGACGATGGATTTCTTGTTCTTGAACAGGTACTCGATGGGGTCTTCGAGCGTGAGGATGTGGCCCGAACGCAGTTCGTTGCGGTGGTCCAGCATCGATGCGATGGTGGTCGATTTGCCCGAGCCGGTGGCGCCGACCAGCAGCAGCAGGCCGCGCTTTTCCATGATCAGCTCGGCCAGGATGGGCGGCAGCGCCAGGTCGCCCAGCGCCGGGATGTTGGCCGGCACGAAGCGGAACACGGCAGAGATGCTGCCGCGCTGGCGAAAGGCCGACAGGCGGAAACGCCCCAGGTTCTGCACCGAGTAGCCCATGTTGAGCTCATTGTCGCGTTCCAGTTCCTCCATCTGCGCCGGGGAGCAGATTTCGGCCAGCAGCGCGTGGATGTTTTCCGGCTCCAGCTTCTGCTGGTTGATCGGGATCAGGTTCCCGTTGATCTTGATGTGGACAGGGGAATTGACCGCGAAGAACATGTCCGACGCGTTCTTTTCCTTCATCAGCTGGAACAGGCGGTCCATAGCCATGGTGCTCTCCCTGTGGCGGGTTACGCGGCTCTGCCGCTAACCCGCCCGACATAATCAACATTGAAAGATGCTGCGTAGGGCGGGTTAGCGAAGCGTAACCCGCCAGTGCATCAAATACCGCGCAGCAGTTCGTTGATGCCGGTCTTGGCGCGGGTCTTTGCGTCGACGCGCTTGACGATCACCGCGCAGTACAGGCTGTACTTGCCGTCGTCGGACGGCAGCGAACCCGATACCACCACCGAACCCGACGGGATGCGGCCATAGGTGACTTCGCCGGTGGCGCGGTCGTAGATTTTGGTCGACTGGCCGATGTAGACGCCCATCGAGATCACCGAGTTCTCTTCCACGATCACGCCTTCGACAATCTCCGAGCGCGCGCCGATGAAGCAGTTGTCTTCGATGATGGTCGGATTGGCTTGCATCGGTTCGAGCACGCCGCCGATGCCGACGCCGCCGGACAGGTGGACGTTCTTGCCGATCTGCGCGCAGGAGCCGACGGTGGCCCAGGTGTCGACCATGGCGCCTTCATCGACGTAGGCGCCGATGTTGACGTAGGAAGGCATCAGCACCACGTTCTTGGCGATGAAGGAGCCGCGGCGCGCAACGGCCGGCGGCACCACGCGGAAACCGCCGGCCTGGAAGTCGGCTTCGGTGTAGTTGGCGAACTTGGTCGGCACCTTGTCGTAGAACTGCATGGTGCCGTCGGACGGCAGCACCACGTTGTTCTCCAGGCGGAACGACAGCAGCACGGCTTTCTTGATCCACTGGTTCACAACCCAGGTGCCGGTGTCCTTCTGCGCCACGCGCAGGGAGCCGTTGTCCAGGCCCGCCAGCACGTGCGATACCGCGTCGCGCAGTTCGGCGCTGCCGTTGCCAGGGTTGATCTCGGCGCGGTTGTCCCAGGCTTGGTCGATGATGTTTTGCAGTTGTTGGGTCATGGTGCTCTTCTTTATTTAGTCAGGTTTTTGCAGAATTGGACGATGCGGCGTGCCGCTTCCAGGCCTTCCTCGGCCTCGGCGACCAGCGCCATGCGTATGCGGTTGCGGCCCGGGTTGATGCCGTGCGCGTCGCGCGCCAGGTAGCTGCCAGGCAGTACGGTCACATTATATTCGGCGTACAGGCGCTGGGCGAAGTCGGTGTCCGACAGGCCGGTGCGGCTGACGTCGGCCCACAGGTAGAAGCCCGCGTCCGGCAGCGCCACGTCCATCACTTCCTGCAGCAGCGGGGTGATGGCGGCGAACTTGGCGCGGTACTGGGCGCGGTTGGCTTCGACGTGGGTCTCGTCGTTCCAGGCCGCCACCGACGCAGCTTGCACGGAAGGGCTCATGGCCCCGCCGTGGTAGGTGCGGTACAACAGGAATTTTTTCAGCACCTCGGCGTCGCCGGCGACAAAGCCGGAACGCATGCCCGGCACGTTGGAGCGTTTCGACAGGCTGGAGAACACCACCAGGCGCGCGTAGGGCCGCTCGATCGTGGACAGACCCAGGATGTGGGCCGCCTGCAGCGCGCCCAGCGGCGCTTCGTCGCCGTGGTAGATCTCGGAGTAGCACTCGTCGGCGGCGATGATGAAGTCGTAGCGCTCGGACAGCGCGAACAAATGCTCCCAGTCCGTCAGCGTCAGCACGGCGCCGGTCGGATTGCCGGGCGAGCACAGGAACAGCAGGCGCACGCGCTCCCATACGGAAACAGGAATGCTGTCGTAGTCGCAGCCGAAGTTGCGGGCCGGGTCGGAATTGACGAAATAGGGCTCGGCGCCGGCCAGGTAGGCCGCGCCTTCGTAGATCTGGTAGAACGGATTGGGCGACACCACCAGCGAGTTGGCGGCCGGATCGATCACGGTCTGCGCCAGCGCGAACAGCGCTTCGCGCGAACCGTTCACCGGCAGCACCTGCGTGGCCGGGTTCAGCGCCGGCAGGCCGTAGCGGCGTTCCAGCCAGCCGCAGATGGCGCCGCGCAGCGCCTCGGAACCTATCGTGGTCGGGTAGTTGGCCAGGCCGTTGATGTTGTCGACCAGCGCCTGCTGGATGAAGGGCGGCGTCGGATGCTTCGGTTCGCCCATGCCCAGGCTGATGGCGGAATAGGCGGCGTTCGGCTTGACCTGCGCGAACAACTGGCGCAGTTTTTCGAACGGATAAGGTTGCAGCTTGTCGAGATGTGGATTCACAGGCGGGCCAGAGAGCGGAAATCGGAACCAGCCATTATAGCGCCAGCGGCGCACGGCTGTGCGGCGTGGCGGAGATGAGCGGTATGGCGGCGCGGGATGTGAAACCGGTAAGGTGTATTAATTGACAATGAACAGTCTATGCCATGCCATAATGCGCTCTTCCGGAAGTACAGAGAAAGCCCGCATGCAAGCCGAATCCACGCAAGAATCGAGGAAGGAATCCGCGCAGGTCAGCCTGGAGGCATCCACCACGCGCGCCACCGGCTATGCGCGGCTTGCGGTAGGTCTGTCGCAAGGCGTCCTGCTTTACCTGTTGTACGCGGCGGACCAGCACAATAGCTGGCCGGCCAGCGTACCCTTGCTGTTCGTGCCCATGCTGATGGCCGGCTTGCTGCTGCCAGTCCTGCTGATCTCCAGCCTGGGCCACATCGGCGGCAGGCGGCTGGCGGCCTGGATGGCGGTGGCGGCGGCGACCGTCGTGGCGCTGGCGCTGCACGACGCCTGGCGCAATGTGGGCGGGCAGGGCTTCAAGGGCGCCGCTGGCCAGTCGCGCTATCCGTCGACGCTGCTGTCGGTCTTCATCCTGGTCTTTTTCTTCATCGCGCACTCGCTGGTGATGGCCGGCGTGCAGGAGGGGCGCCGGCTGGCAGCTTATGCCACCTACTTCGAGACCGCGTGGAAGCTGTTCATCCAGGCCATGTTCTCGGCGCTGTTTGTCGGCGTGCTGTGGCTCATGCTCAACCTGGGCAGCGCGCTGTTCATGCTGGTCAAGCTGGATTTCCTGAAAAAGCTGCTGGGCCACGCCTGGTTCAATGCGCCGGTGCTGTGCTTCGCCTTCGCCAGCGCCATGCACATCACCGACGTGCGGCCCGCCATCGTGCGTGGCATCCGCACGCTGCTGCTGGTGCTGATGTCCTGGCTGCTGCCGGTGACGGTGATGCTATTGGGCGGCTTCCTGGCCATGCTGCCGTTCACCGGGCTGGAATCGCTGTGGAAGACCGGCCATGCCACCGCCGCGCTGCTGGGCGCGGGCGCCATGCTGGTGGTCTTCATCAATGCCGCCTACCAGAATGGGGAAGTGGCGGACGGCGTGGCCGGCGTGCTGCGTGCGAGTGCGCGCATCGCCGCCGTGCTGATGCTGCCCGTGACGGCCATCGCCGTGTACGCGCTGGGCTTGCGCGTGGGCGACTACGGCTGGAGTTCGGACCGCATCATCGCTGCCGCCTGCCTGCTGGTGGCCGCTTGCTACGCGCTGGGTTACGCCTATGCCGCCGGCCAGCGGGCTGCCTGGCTGCCTACCGTGGCCATGACCAATATCGGCGCGGCCTGGCTGGTGCTGGCCGTGCTGCTGGCGCTGTTCACGCCGATCGCCGACCCGGCCCGCATTTCGGTCAACAGCCAGATGGCGCGGCTGGAGCGGGGCGAGGTGACGGCGAAGGCGTTCGACTACGGCTACCTCAGGTTTGAAGGCGCGCGCTACGGCCGCGCCGCGCTCGAGCGGCTGAAGGCCGCCACCGGCCCGGATGCCGCGCTTAAGCGTGCGGGCGCCATCGAGGCGCTGAGCAAGGACTATCGCTTCCAGGTGCATGGGCCGGCGGCGAAAGCGGCGTCCAGCGCCGACATCGGGGCCAACCTCACCGTCTGGCCCAAGGGCGCCACGCTGCCGGACGGTTTCCCGCTGAGCGGCTGGGAAAAGGAAACGCCCCAAAGCGACACCGGGCCGCTGTGCCTGCGCAAGTTCGGGCAGCCGTGCGACGCCTTTATTCTCGACCTGACCGGCGACGGCAAACCGGAAGTGTTGCTGGTCGGCGCCGAACGCGAGGTCGGCACGGCCGTGTTGGGCGAGGTGGACGGCAAGTGGGAAAACCTTGGCCATCTGCCGTATGACGCGTCCGGCTGCCCAGCTCTGCTGTCCAAGTTGAAATCCGGGAAATTCCAGGCCATACCCAAGCCGGTTCAGGATCTGCAGGTGGATGGCCAGCGCCTGGTGATCGAGCGCAATCGGCAGCTTCCGCAGCCCGGCTGCCGCTGAGCTTAGCGCAAGGGACAGTCGGCCATGGGCGCGTCCAGGCGGCGCGCGAGCTCCGCGCGCAACTGCGCGAGGCCGGCGATGCGCTGGTCGATTTCGGCCAGTTTGGCCTGCAGCGCCACGCGCAGCTGTTCGGCCGACGCGTCCGGCGCCGCCAGCAGCGGCAGGTCGGCCTCGATTTCGGCCAGGCTGAAACCGAGCTGCTGCGCGGTGCGGATGTAGCGCAGCCAGTCCACCGCCTCGGGCGGGTAGTCGCGGTAGCCGTTGGCGCCGCGGCGCGCAGTCAGCAGGCCGCGCTTCTCGTAGAAGCGCAGCGTGTCGCGGCTGATGCCCGTGGCGCTGGCGATTTCTCCAATCTGCATAGTTCCCCCTTGACCCTGGAGTGTACTCCAGGCTTTAGCATGAAGTTCCACTACCAAGGAGCTTTTATGCCCAGCCTCGCCGCATTCCGCCGCATCGTCCGCGCCAGCGCCATCTACGACCTGGTGCTCGCCGCGCCCTTCGCCACGCCGTGGACCTTCGGCTTGATGGTGGCCCAGCTGTCGGCCGCCAACCAGCAGCTCGGCGGGACGGCGCTGCCCGCGTTCGCGCCGTTCCACGTGCTGTTCGCCTGCCTGATGGGCAGCATCGTGCTGGTGTGGTCGGTGCTGCGCATCGCCGACCCGCAGCCGCGCTTCGGCCGTTACGACGCCGCCGGGCGCCTGCTGTTCTCGACATGGATGGCGTGGACCCTCGCCGTCACCGGCGAACCCCTGATCTGGCTGTTCCTGCTGCCCGAAGCTGCCTGGTGCGTCGCCCAGTGCCTGCCCGTGCGCCGCCCGCTGCGCGCCGGTGTAATATAGGCAACCTTGTCACTTGAGGAGGTACGTTATGGCCAGTATCCAGCAAATCGTTCCCTGCCTGTGGTTCGACTCCCAGGCGGAAGACGCCGCCAGGTACTACACCGGCATCTTCGACAATTCCAGGATCACCTTGGTCACGCACTATACGGAAGCGGGCAAGGACATCCACGGCCGCGAGCCCGGTTCGGTATTGACAGTGGAGTTCGAACTGAACGGCGTGCCGTTCACAGCCCTCAACGGCGGCCCGCAGTTCAAGTTCAGCGAGGCGGTATCGTTCCAGGTGATGTGCGAAAGCCAGCAGGAAGTGGACCGCTTCTGGCTGCACCTGGGCGAGGGCGGCGATCCGGCCGCGCAGCAGTGCGGCTGGCTGAAGGACAAATTCGGCGTATCCTGGCAGGTGGTGCCGCGCGTGCTGATCGACATGATCAAGGAAAGCGGCTCGCAGAAGGCCGAACGCGTCATGGCCGCCTTGATGCCGATGAAGAAGCTCGATATCGCCGGGCTACAGCGCGCCTACGCCGGCTAGCACGGCGCGCATGCGCTGCCAGTGCGAGCCTTGCCAGAACACGCCGCCGCACACGTCGCAGGCGACGAACAACTGGTGCCGCTCGCGCACGGCGGGCGGCAGCCGGTGCAGGACCTCGTCCTTGCCGACGGCGCGCAGCGGCGCGTTGCAGCGCAGGCAGCGCGTGAAAGGACGCATGCTGGCGGCCAGGTCGAGCCGGTCCACGATTTCGCGCAGTTGCAGTTCGGGTTTGAGCGCGCGCACATAGCAGCCGTGCGTGACACCGCGCCGCTTCAGCAGGTCGCGGTCGCGCGTCAGCACGATGCGCTGCTGCTCGGCCGAGATGACTTCGATTTCACGGTCGCCCATGTTGTTGTCGTACAGCGTATCGAAGCCCGCCATGCGCAGGAAACGCGCCAGGCCGCCGAGGTGGGCGTCGGCGATGAAGCGCAGGCCGTAGCCGAGCATGCGCAGCGGGTGCTCGCGCACGCGCAGCAGGGAACTGATGTCGAAGGATTCGAACTTGGGGTAGACCGCCACCCGGTCGCCGTCCCGCAGCATGCGCCCGAAGCCGCAGGACTCGCCGTTCACCAGTACCAGCTCCACTTCGGTGTGCGGCACGCCGAGCGCCTCGATCATGTGCTTGGCGGTGGCGGCGCGCGCGCAGGGCGCGTCGAACTCGCGCCGGCGCCGCGCGGGCGGCAGGAAGTCGTTGAGCTCTTCGTAGAAGCGGAACGTCGCGGTCACCATGATGCGAGTATCATCCCCCTATCCCTGAAAGGAGGCAAGCCATGCAAGCGCAACCCCTTATCGCTGTCAGCGATGTCGAGGCCAGCAGCCGCTGGTATCAAATGGTGCTGGGCTGCCGCAGCGGCCACGGCGGCAAGGACTACGAACAGCTGATGTTCGGCGAACACATGATATTGCAGTTGCACCGGTGGGAGGCGCACGGCCACCTGCACCTGGGCGATCCGGAGTCGCGCCCCTACGGCAACGGCGTGCTGCTGTGGTTCTATACCGAGGATTTCGACGAGGCCGTGGACCGCGCCGCAGCCGCCTCGGCCAAGGTGCTGGACGGTCCGCGCGAAAACGCCAACGCCTCGCACCGCGAGATCTGGCTGCGCGATCCGGACGGCTACGTGGTCGTCATCGCCGGGCCGTATGGCGACATGGGTATGTGATTGTTGCGGCGGTGCGCGCGCTGAGCGGGCAGCCGGCCTTACGCTGGCTCGTGGGCCCCGGTGCCGCACCAGACCTGCTGGGCCACGCGCATCATATTGCGGCCCATCACCATTTCGATCTCGTTGACCGACATGCCCAGCTTGCGCAGTTCCGGTGCGATGGCGCGCCACACGGTGGGCGGGGTGAAGGTCGGCGGCGAGTCGGCGCGGTAGCCGGCCGAGGCGGGCCACCAGTGGGAAGGGTCGAAGCCGCCGGGCGGCGTGTCGTCCAGGTCCTTTTGCTGGAAGCAGATATCGGTGCCGATGCCCACGTGGGCCACGCCGGCCAGTTCGGCGATGTAGGCCACGTGGCGCGCCAGGTCGGCCGCGCCGGGGTTCTCCTTGCCGAGGAACCAGGACAGGCCGGACACGCACACCACGCCGCCGGTGCCGGCGCAAGCGAGGATCTGCTCGTCGGTGGCGTTGCGGCCGTGCCGCACCAGCGTATAGGCGTTGGCGTGGCTGAAGATCACCGGCTTGGACGACGCGGCCATGATGTCGAGCGTGCTGCGCACGCTGGTGTGCGAGCAATCCATCAGCAAGCCGGCGTCGTTTACCGCCTGCACCATGCGTTCGCCCAGCGCCGTCAGGCCGCGCGCGCCTTCATGGCAGCCGCCGGCCACGCTATTGTCGCGGTTGTAGGCGAAGTGGATCTGGCGCACGCCCAGCTGCGCATACAGCGCCACCATGTCGGTCTGGTCCAGCAGCGGCATCGACCCTTCCAGGTCGAAAGTGATGGCCATCTTGCCGTCGGCGGCGGCCTGGATGATGTCGTCGACGCTGGAGACGAGCACGAAGCGCTCCGGTTCGGCCGCGATGGTGGCGCGGTAGCCGGCGATCACGGACATTACCTGCGAGACGGGGTTCATATCGCCGCCCACGTTCAGCGACACGTAGTTCACGCCTGCCGCATGCAGTTGTGCCACCGGCGTGAAGTCCGCTTGCGGGTGCTGCGGCAGGCAAATGTGGGCGTCCCAGTTGATCATCGGCGTACTTTGGAATGTTTGAAAGTTGCCAATATTCCCACGAATGCCTGTAACGAGCAAGCTGCTATTCGCATGGGGGAGGGCGGGTGGCGTATACTAGCGGGTTCTCCACGCCACACATAACAAGGCTTCCATGTCCTTCTCCTCGCTGGGCCTCGCTCCCTCGCTGATCAATGCCGTTACCGAAATCGGCTACACCGAGCCGACGGCCATCCAGTCCGCCGCCATCCCCGCCGCCCTGCGCGGCGAGGACATCCTGGGCGCCGCGCAGACCGGTTCCGGCAAGACGGCCGCGTTCGCGCTGCCGATGCTCAACGCACTGCTGGCCAGAAAAGGCGGACGCGCCGCTGCGCAGGGCTTGCACGGACTGGTGCTGGTGCCGACCCGCGAACTGGCGTCGCAGGTGGGCGAGGCGATCCGCGAACTGGCGCAGCACTTGCCGTGTCCGGTCAAGGTCTCCACCGTGTTCGGCGGCGTGTCGATCAATCCCCAAATGATGGCGCTGCGCGGCGGCGCCGACATCGTGGTCGCCACGCCGGGCCGCCTGCTGGACCTGATCGAGCACAATGCGCTGGACATTTCGGCCACCGCCACGCTGGTGCTGGACGAGGCGGACCGCCTGCTCGACCTGGGTTTCACCGAGGAGATCGGACGCATCCTGGCGCTGCTGCCGGCGCGCCGCCAGAACCTGTTCTTCTCCGCCACATTCCCGTCGGCGGTGCAGTCGCTGGCGCACCACCTGCTGCGCAACCCGGTGCGGATCGAAGCCGCGTCGGCGCCGGAGCACGAGCCGGACATCGCGCAGCGCGCCATCGAAGTGGACGCGGTGCGCCGCCAGGTGCTGCTCAAGCATCTGATCAAGGAGAACAGATGGAGCCGGGTGCTCGTGTTCGTCGCCACCAAGTACGCGTCCGAGCACGTGGCCGAGAAGCTGCGCCGCAACGGCATCCGTGCCGAAGCCTTCCACGGCGACTTCAGCCAGGGCGCGCGCACCGAAGTGCTGGCCGACTTCAAGAACACGCGACTGCAGGTGCTGGTGGCGACCGACGTGGCCGCGCGCGGCATCGACATCGCGCAATTGCCGGTGGTGGTCAATTTCGATTTGCCGCGCGCGCCGGCCGAGTACACGCACCGCATCGGCCGTACCGGCCGCGCGGGCGCCGGCGGCATCGCGGTGACGTTCGTCAGCCCGGACACGGAAGCGCATATGCGCTTGATAGAGAACCGGCTCGGCATCCGCGTGCCGCGCGAGCAGATCGCCGGTTTCGAGCCGACCGGGTCCGCGCCGTTGGTGCACGCCGCCACCGACACCGTCAACGGCGGCATCAAGGGCAAGCGCAAGAGCAAGAAAGACAAGCTGCGCGAAGCGGCTGCGGCCGCTGAATAGCCGCAGACGGCTCCTGGCGGGTTAGCGCATGGCGCGTAACCCGCCGGAGCCGTCGAAACGCATGCAAAGCGGCTGGGGTCAGGCCTGCATTCGTGCATTCCTTGTTGTAGGGAAACGCACGAATGCATCCTCGACGGCCCCGCCTGAGCAGGGAGATTCCAGAGATTGCCTATCTAATTTGCAAGCAATGCACGAATGCAGGCCTGACCCCAGGGGGACGCAGGAATGCACGAATGCAGGGCTCGGCGCCCCCGCCTGACCCCAGGGGTTATTCGGTGGCCAGGGCGATGCGGCGCCGCAGGCGGGCGGCTTCGGCGGCGTCGCCGGATTTGTCGGCGCGCAGGGCCTGGACGTTGAGCCAGGCCAGTAGGGGGCGGCGCCAGCCTTGGGCCGATGCGGTATCGACCGCCGCCGCCAATACTTCGGGCGTGGCGCGGTTGGCGCGGAACACGGCGCCGGCCGCCACCAGCCGCGACAGGGGATCGGCGATCGCCAGCACGGCCGCGCCGGCCGCCGCATCGCTGGCGGCGCCTGCCACCGCGCGGTGCTGTTCCGGCAGGCGCGCCGCGTCGGACGCGGGCAGACGGCCGGCCAGGTAGGCGGCGTAGGCGATGTCGGCGCCGGACGCGTCGTGCACGTACTGTTCAAAGCCGGGACACTCCTCCAGCACCAGCGACGCCACCCGCGTGGCGCAGCGCGCCAGCTCGGCGCGTATGGCCAGTTCGACGCTGCCCGTGCTGCCGATCTGGCTGCGCGCGCGGGCGAATTCGCTCGCTTCGATGCTGTCCTTGCCGCTCAAATATGCCGACGTGGCGCGCTCCAGCGAACTGTGGGCGTTCAATTTCCAGTCCGGCACGGGGGGATTGTTGCCGCAGGCGGTCAGCAGCGCCGCGCCCAGTATGACGATCTTCTTCATGGCAGTTTGATCTCCGTTTCGCGCTTGAACGGCCATTTGCGGTTGATTTCGTTGATCAGCTGTTCGATCTTTCGGAGGTTGGCGTCGACGTCGCCGCGCAGCGCGCCCAGGTCTTGCGTGGCCACGCGCGCGTTGGCGCCCACCGCCTGCGCCTCGGCCAGCACCGCGTCCAGTTTCTTCAGGCTGTCGCGCGCGTCGGCCAGCAGGCCGTTCATCTGCTTGACCGCAGCCTGGGTGTCGGTCATCACCCCGTCCTTGCCGAACACGCGGCTGTCCGCGTTGCCGATCAATTTGTCGGCCTTGAGTATCAGCGAATTGGCGTTGCGCAGCAGCTCCTGGGCCTTCTTGTCCTCGCCGGCGATGAAGCCCATCGCGCCGCCCGGGCCGTTCAGGCGCTCTGTAACGCCTTTCACATTCTCCAGGCTGGCGCCGAGCGCGGAGTCGCTCGCCGTCAGGTTGCTCAGGTTCTGCAGCAACTCCTTGGCGGAATTCAGCAGGCGGGGAATCTCGGCCGCGACGTCGCCCACCAGCAGCTCGCGCGTGGCGCCGTCGGCCAGCGGCGGGTCGGTCGGGATGCCGCTGAAGGCGCGCAGCTTGGCGCCGCCCACCAGGCCGCGCTCCAGCGTAAAGATGCTGCTGTTGCGCAGCCAGTGCGCGTCCTTGGTCGGCACGTCCACCAGCACCCGCGCCTTGCCGTCCTTGCCCAGTTCGATGCGCTGCACGCGGCCGATGGGGAAGCCCGCGTAAGTGACGTCCATGCCGACGCCGACGCCGTCGGAGTCGTCGGCCGTCAGCACCAGCCTTTGCGTGGCCTCGAAGGCGCCGCGCGCATACAGCAGGTAGACGGCCGTGCCGGCGACCAGCACGAACATCAGCACCAGCAGCAGGGCGGCTTTGAATTCGGCGTTGCGGACGGGGGAGGCTTCGGGAGCTGGTGTCGGTTCGTTCATGAGGGTTCCGGGTTCAGTAGTAGTTGCCAACCAGGGAGGCGGCTTCGATCAGCAGCAGCACGGAAAACATGCGCACCATGTCGGACAGGCCGTGCACGTGGCGCAGCCGCCAGGAGCCGATATGGAAGGACGAGGCGAGCGGGATCAGGCCGACGGCGAGGCTGAAGAAGAAGATCTTCAGCACCAGGATCAGCGCCACCGGCGGGGTGAAGATTTGGCCGACCACCCGCGTGTAGCCTTGCAGCGCGTAGGGCGTGAAGCCGTAGATGGCGAGGTAGGCCAGGATCAGTGTAAGGACGCAGCTGACGGCGCCCAGCAGCCATACCGAGAACATGCCGGCCACGGCGCGCGGAAAGAATTCGTCGCGCAGGCCGGCCATGCCGCCGAGCGCTGTCTTGCCCCGGGCCGCGGTGCGCAACTGCGCGAATTCCACGCCGGCCGGCAGCGTGCTGCGCAGGGCGACGAACAGGGCGGTGATGAGGGGGATCAGTTCCAGCACCAGCACGCGCACCACCATCTCCAGCGCGTAGCGCGACAGGCCGTAGCTCTGCGAGGTGACAACGACGATGCGGATGATGACAAGGCTGATCAGCGCGGACACCAGCGTGAACCACGGCAGGTGCGGCGCGCTGCCGAGCACCAGCTGGCGCGCGAGGGCGGGGCGGTGGCGCCGGTTGTAGCTGGACGGCGTGAGGGCCAGCGTGGCGACCAGCACGCTGAAGTGCAGTAGCTGCCACCAGCTCGCCAGCCAGTCCATGGCCCAGCGCTGCATGTCTTTCAGCGGGGATAAAAACGATGACTGTGTGCTCATGTTGGCATAGTAGCATTCGGCGCTATTCGCGGGGTGACGATACGGCCGCGGACGATTTGCCGGGGAACGATTCGATGATGGCGTCCGCCGCCGCGCGCACGCGGGCGCTGCGATTCAGGTCGCTGTGCATCACCAGGTAGACCTCGTAGCTTTGCTCGCGCTCGGGCCAGATGCGCACCAGGTCGGGCGTGGTCTCGGCGATGTGCGTGGCCAGCTCGCCTATGCCGAGACCGGCCTTGACAGCTTCATGCAGGATCAAGCCGGTGTTGACCTCCATCGCCACGCGCGCGTTGGCCACCGGCTCGCCACAGAGCTTGTCGGCATGGCGCGGCGCCACGCTGGCCTGGTAGATCACGATGTCGTGCCCGGCCAGCGCGTTGCCCGGCAAGGGCATGCCGTGCTTCTTGAGGTAGGCCCTGGAGGCGTACAAGCCCAGCGTGCGGCGGGTCAGGTGGCGCGAGATCAGGTCCGGACTGTCCGGGCGCACGGTGCGGATGGCCAGGTCGGCTTCGCGCCGGGTCAGGCTGGAGAGCTGGGTGGAGGCGCTCAGCACGATGCGGATGTCCGGATGGCGCACGTGCAAGCGCTGCATGGCTTCAATGACGAAATGGGCCGCCATGGTGTCGGACGTGGCTACGCGGATGGTGCCGCACAGGCGGTTGTCGATGCCCTGCATTTCGCGCTGCAGGCGGTCGGCGGCGGTCTCCATCTGCTCCGCGGCGCTGGCGGCCAGGTCGCCGGCGGGCGTGGCGACGTAGCCGCCGGGCGTGCGCAGGAACAGTTTGGCGTTGAGTGCCTTCTCCATCGCTGCCAGGCGGCGGCCCGCCGTGGCCTGGTCGATGTCGAGCTGCGCCGCCGCGCCGCGCAAGGTGCCGGCCCGGTGGATGGCGAGGAAGATGCGGGCGTTGTCCCAGTCCATGGCAGTCCCTTCAGGCGTTGGGTGATGCATTTTTGCAGCGGAGCGCCGATGTTATGCGTGTTTACTGCATTGCGCAAGCGGCCTACCATGCTGAATGCGCGGGTGCTGGTCCGTGCCGATGGTGTTCAAAAGGAGCAGGCAATGTCTGACAATTCAAGTGCGCTGCGGATTCGCGCCAATACCGGTCTCGATCCAGTACTGGCGCCGCCGCCGGGGGGCACGCTGACCCTGCTCACGCTGGCCATCGGCTTCGTGATGGCCATGGTCGACCTTACCGCCGTCAACACGGCGCTGTCCGACATCGGGCGCGACCTGGCGGTGCCGGTATCCGGCCTGGTGTGGGTGGTGGACGGCTACACGCTGACCTTCGCGGCCCTGCTGCTGGCCGGCGGCGCGCTGGGCGACAAGCTGGGCGCGCGCACCGCCTACATCGCAGGCCTGGCGGTCTTCATGCTGGGTTCCGTGCTGTGCGCCATCGCGCCCGGCGGCGCGGCGCTGACCGCCGCGCGCCTGCTGCAGGGTTCGGGCGCCGCGCTGTTCCTGCCCAACTCCCTGAGCCTGCTGACCCACACCTTCGAGGACGACCGCGTGCGCGCACGCATGGTCGGCACCTGGTCGGCCATGGTGGGCGCGTCGTCGGCGGCCGGGCCGCTGGCGGGCGGCATGCTGGTGCACGAATTCGGCTGGCGCAGCGTGTTCTGGGTCAACGTGCCATTGGGCCTGCTCGGCGTTTTCCTGGCGTACCGCTTGATTCCCGCCGTGAAGCCCCAGCCACGGCCGCTGTCCTTGGTCAGCCACGGCCTTGGCGTACTGGCGCTGGCGGGCCTGAGTTTTGTGCTGATCGAAGGGCCGGTGCTGGGCTGGGCGTCCTTGCCGCTGCTGGCTGCGCTGGGCGCCACGCTGCTGCTGGCGGCGGTGCTGGTGCGGCGCGAACGGCGCGCCGTACATCCCATCCTGCCGCGCGCGCTGCTGGGCAACGCCAGCTTCGCGGCCGCCAGCGCGACCGGCTTCCTGATCAATATGTCGGTGTTCGGGCAGTTGTTCCTGCTGAGCTTGTACGTGCAGCAGGCCGGCGGCGCGGATGCGCTGCACACCGGCTACACGCTGTTGCCGATGATGGCCGCTTTCACGATAGGGAATTTTTCATCCGGGCGGATTTCGGCCAAGGTGGGTTTGCGCCTGCCGCTGCTCGGCGGCCTGGCCGTGGGCGCGGCGATGGGTTTGCTGCTGCTGGCGCTGGCCTGCTGGGTGCCCATGATGACGATGGCGCCGCTGCTGGCGGTGATCGTGGCGATGAATGTGGCGGTCGGCGTGGCGATACCGGCCATGACGGCGACGGTGATGCAGGTGGCGGGCAAGGCGTATTCGAACAGCGCCGCCGCCGCCTTGAACGCGAACCGGCAGATCGGCGCGCTGGTTGGCGTGGCGCTGATGGGGACGGTGATCCACGCGCTTCCTGATTGGACGATGCGGCTGCCGGTGGCGTTCGGGGCGGCGGCGGCGGCGCTGGGGGCGGCGACCTTGCTGGTTCACCGCTACGTGCATCTTGCTCAGGCGATTCGGTAGTAGCGCAAATTGCAAGTTATCGTGTATGGTGGAGTTTTGCCCATGCCTTCGCGACAATAATGACCATACTGAAACTGCGCACCATCTCCGCCGCCGTTCTGCTTAGCTGCTCCCTGCTCGCGCAGGCGGAAATCAATATGAACGCCACGCTGCCGATGGCGCCCGACGTCAAGGTGGGCAAGCTGGCCAACGGCCTGACCTACTACATCAAGAAGAACGGCAAGCCGGAAAAGAAACTGGAACTGCGCCTGGTGGTGAAGGCCGGCTCCATCCTGGAAGACGAGGACCAGCGCGGCCTGGCCCACTTCACCGAGCACATGGCCTTCAACGGCTCCACCCACTTCAAGCGCCACGAACTGATCTCCTACCTGCAGTCGATCGGCGTGAAGTTCGGCGCGGACCTGAACGCCTATACCAGCTTCGACGAAACCGTCTACATGCTGCCCATCCCGACCGAGAAAAGGGAGAACGTCGAGACCGGTTTCAAGGTGCTGCAGGACTGGGCTGGCGGCTTGTCGTTGAACGATGCCGACATCGACAGCGAGCGCGGTATCGTGCTCGAGGAAATGCGCATCGGCAAAGGCGTCGGCGACCGCATGAACAAGGTGCTGATGCCCAAGCTGTTCAACGGCTCGCGCTACGCCGACCGCCTCCCGATCGGCCTGGAAGACACGCTGAAGACCTTCAAGCCGGAAGCCATCAAGCGCTTCTACAAGGACTGGTATCGTCCGGACTTGATGGCGGTGATGGTGGTGGGCGACATCGAGCCCGAGGAGGCGGAGAAGCTGGTGCGCAGCCATTTCAGCGACCTGAAGAACCCTGAGCAGCCGCGCGAGCGCAGCTACGCGCCGATTCCTGCGCGCGCCCATTCCGAGTCGCTGGTGTTCACGGACAAGGAGTCGCCGGCCAATATGCTGTACATCCGCTACGCCATCGCGCCCACCAGGGAGCGCACCGACTTCGCCGGCTTCCGCGAGAAGATGGTCGAGGGCATGGTGACCGTGATGCTGGGCCAGCGCATGAACGAGCTGACGCAGCAGGCCGAACCTCCGTTCATCCAGGGCGGCAGCAGCCTGGGCAAGGTGGCGCACGGCTACCGGTCCTTCAACGCGCTGGCGGTGCTGGGCAAGGGCGGCGCCGTCCCGGCCATCAACGCGCTGGTGCAGGAGGATGAGCGCGCGCGCCAGTTCGGCTTTACCGCGTCGGAACTGGAGCGCACCAAGAAGGGCATGCTGCGCCAGGTCGAGCGCGCCTACAACGAACGCGATAAATCCGAGTCCGCCAGCTTCGTGGCCGAGTTCTCGCGCAATTTCCTGGAGGGCGAGACCATGCCCGGCCTGGCCAATGAATACGCCTACGTCAATGAGCTGGTGCCCGGCGTGACGCTGGACGAGGTCAACGCCGCCGCGCGCCGCATCCTGCCGGCCGACCAGCACAAGCTGGTGGTCTACATGGGCAGCGACAAGGGGGAGCTGCCCGTGCCCAAGGGCGAAGACCTGCTGGCGGCGGTGGACGCGGCCGAGACGGTGGCGGTGAAGGCGCAGGCTGAAAAGGTCTACGCCACCAGCCTGATGGAAAAGCCGCCCAAGGCCGGCACCATCGTCAAGGAGACGGTCAACAAGGCGCTGGGCACGACCGAGCTCACGCTGGGCAACGGCGTGAAGGTGGTGCTCAAGCCGACCGACTTCAAAAACGACCAGGTGCTGATGGCCGCGCATCGCTTCGGCGGCCAGTCGCTGTACGACGTCAAGGACGTGTTCAACGCGCGCTACGCCAGTTCCATCGTCGGCCAGATGGGCTTGCTGAACTATTCGCCGACCGACATGCAGAAGATCCTGGCCGGCAAGACCGCGTCCTCCGGCGCCTCCATCGTGCAGCTGCTGGAAGGGCTGCGCGGCGGCGCCGGCAACAACGACGTGGAAACCATGCTGCAGCTGGCACACCTGGAATTCACCCAGCCGCGCAAGGACGAAGCGCTGTTCAACTCCTTCATCGGCAAGCAGCGCGAGCTGGCGCGCAGCGCGCTGCAGCGCCCCGAAGCCGTGTTCGGCGACGCGCTGACGGCCGCCCTGTACGACAACAATCCGCTGGTGCCGCGCGTGCCGCGCGTGGAGGACTTCGACCACATCCAGCTGGACCGCGTGATGGCGATCTACAAGGAGCGCTTCTCCAGCGCCAAGGGCTTCACCTTCTTCCTGGTCGGCAGTTTCGACGTGGCCAAGGTCAAGCCGCTGATCGCCACCTACCTGGCCAGTTTGCCCGCGCCGGCCATCCCGGTCGAGTACAAGGACCAGGGCGTCCGTCCGGTCAAGGGCGTGGTGAAGAAGGAAGTGTTCAAGGGCTCGGAGCCGAAGAGCACGGTCGCGCTGGTATTCACCGGCGAGGCCAAATACGGGGCCGAGGCGCAGATGCAGTTGCAGGCGCTGATCGAGGTGCTGAACATCAAACTGATCGAGACGCTGCGCGAGAAGATGGCCATGATATACGGCGGCCAGATCAGCGGCGGCCTGAGCAAGCGCCCCTACGGCGCTTACCAGATCCAGACCATGCTGCCTTGCGCACCGGAGAACACCGGGAAGGTGGCCGCCGCCGTCATGGACCTGATCAAGAAGGTGCAGGAAGAGGGGCCGGAGGCGGCCGACCTGGAAAAAGTGAAGGCGAACTGGACGACCACGCACCGCAAGGCGCTGCGCGAAAACGGCTATTGGCTGAGCCGCCTGCAAAGCGCCAGCCAGGACGGCACCGACGCGGCCGCATCCATCCTGAAGTACGAGGAACGGGTGGCTGCCATCAAGCCGGCCGACCTGCAGGCGGCAGCCAGGCGCTACTTCAATATGGAGAACTACCTGCAGATGGTGCTGTACCCGGAACCGAAGTAAGGCAGTGCCATGCTGCTACACTGTAGGCTGGACGTTCAAAGTAACGATGACAGTAACAGTGAAGGTGTAGCAAGCATGGCAAAGAAAAAAGAAGAGCTGGACGAGGAAACCCTGGCGCTGATCCACTGGTGTATCGAGGTGGAAGGTTTCCTGGTGCAGGGCGGGGCCACGGTCGACCAGGCCCAGGAACACATCGAAGAACAGATCGAATGGTTCACCGACCAGTTCTACGACGGCCTGACGCCGGAAGAGGCGGCGAAAGAAGCGCTGGCGTAAGCCGCTCCCGGGTTATGCAGGGCTATTCTGCCTGGTGGCAGCAGACGCACAGTTTGTTGCCGTCCGGGTCGCGCATGTAGGCGCCGTAGTAGTTTTCATGGTATTCCGGCCGCAAGCCGGGCTGCCCGGCGCACGTGCCGCCGTGCGCGAGCGCACTGGCATAAGCGCGCTCCACCGCCGCGCGCGACGGCGCCAGCAGCGCCGTCATCTGGCCGTTGCCGCAACTGGCCTCGCCCTCGTAGGGCTTGCCGATGCCGAGCAAAGGGCGCGGCGCGTCTGCCGGCATCCAGGCCGCCCACGGCCGGCTGTCATCCCTGAATTTTTGTACCAGGTTCAATTCCGCCGTCAGCGCCGCGTAAAACGCATGCGCGCGTTCGAAGTCCGTCACCCCGATAAATACATGCGAAAACATAGGTATTCCCTTTTCATAAACGTGGCGTAAAATATAACAGATTATCAACCCACGAGGATGAGACATGGCGGAAAAGAGCAGCATGGCGCTTGAACAGCAGGCGCTCACCGCAACGCCGCGCAGCATTGCCGATTTGCCCGGGCCGAAAGGTTTGCCTTTGCTGGGCAACCTGCGCCAGATCGATCCGAAGCGTTTCCACCAGTCGATGGAAAACTGGGCGCGCGAGTTCGGCCCCATGTACCGCTTCTCGCTGATGAAGCGCAGCTTCGTTGTGGTGTCGGACCGCGACATTATCGCCACCATCCTGCGCGACCGTCCCGACACCTTCCGCCGCTCGTCGCGCACCGCGCGCATGCTGGAGGAGGCCGGCACGCGCGGCCTGTTCACCGCCGAGGGCGAGGAATGGCGCCGCCAGCGCAAACTGGCCATGCGCGCGCTGACGCCGGAAGTGGTGCACCGTTTCTTCCCCACGCTGGCCATGATGACCGAGCGCCTGTGCACGCGCTGGAAGGCCGCGCTGGCCGCCGGCAAGGCGGTCGACGTGCTGCGCGACCTCAAGGCCTATACGCTGGACGTGACCATAGGACTGGCCATGGGACAGGACATCAACACGCTGGAGCACGAGGACAACCCGCTGCAGCGCGACATTGAATTCATCTTCAAGCAGGTGGCGCGCCGCCTCACCAGCCCGGTCGAATACTGGCACGTCGTCAAGCTGCCGCAGGACCGCGAAGGCGAGGCGGCGGCGGCCCGCATCCATGTGGCCATTGCGGGATTCATCGTGCAGGCGCGCGCGCGGATGGAGGCCGATCCCTCTTTGCGTGCCAAGCCGTCGAACATGCTCGAGGCGCTGGTGGCCGCGCGCGATGAACCGGACTCCGGCTTCAGCGACCTGGAAGTGATCGGCAACGCCATCACCATGGTGTTCGCCGGGGAAGATACCACGTCCAACACCATGGCCTGGCTGCTCAATCTGATGCCGTCCGCGCCGGCGGCCGTCGCGCGCGCCGCCGGGGAGGCGGACAGCGTGCTGGGGCAGGACACGGTGGTGCGCGAGCCGCAACTGCTTGAACGCATGGACTATCTCGATGCAGCGACACGCGAGGCGATGCGTTTGAAGCCGGTGGCGCCTTTCATGGCGGCCGAAGCCAATGTGGACGCGATGGTGGACGGCGTGCTGCTTCCCGAAGGGACGGTCATCTTCCTGCTGCTGCGCCAGGCGGGCGAACGCGCGGGCGGCTTTGAGCAGGCGGACGAATTCATGCCCGAGCGCTGGCTGGCCGGTGCCGAGGCGGCGTCCGACCCGGCGCGCAAACTGTTTCCCTTCGGCGGCGGGCCGCGTTTCTGCCCGGGCCGCTATCTGGCCATGGCCGAGATCAAGATGGCGATGTCCATGATCCTGCATAACTTCGATTTCACATTGAAGGCGGACGCGTCGCCGGTCGAGGAATGTTTCACCTTCACGATGACGCCGAGCGCCTTGCCGCTGGTGTTGCGCGTACGCGGCGCTTGACCCTGCAAAAACATGTTTTTTGGCAACGTGGTTAAAAAATCATGCTAGGCTTGCGGCTTCGGCTAGCGCCGGTCATAAAAATCCAATAAGCAGGGGACAACATGCTCAAGAAAATCGCCATCGTCATCGTGGCCATCGCCGTCATCATCCTGGGACTGGCGCTGGCCCAGCCCAACTCGTTTACCGTCACGCGCAGCACCACCATCAAGGCGCCGCCGGAGAAGATCTATCCGCTGATCAGCGACTTCCACAATTGGACCATGTGGTCGCCGTGGGAACACCTGGACCCGAAAATGGTGCGTACCTATAGCGGCGCGGCCAGCGGCGCGGGCGCCATCTACAACTGGGAAGGCAACGACCAGGTCGGTGCGGGGCGCATGGAAATCACCGGCGTGGCTGCGCCGGGCAAGGTCGACATCAAGCTCGACTTCCTCAAGCCTTTCGAATCGCACAACACCACCGTGTTCACGCTCGAGCCCAAAGGCGACGGCACCAATGTGGTGTGGACCATGACCGGCCCGAGCGCCTTCATCACCAAGCTGATGGGCGTATTCGTGAGCATGGACAAGATGGTGGGGCCCGACTTCGAGAAGGGCCTGGCCAGCATGAAGGCGGTCGCCGAGAAGTAATCCGCGCTTTCACCGGCCGGGATATACTGGACGCATCCCACGCCCACTGCGGAGGTTCGCCATGTGTATCCTGAGCCGGGTCATCCTGTTGACCGCCGCCCTGCTGGGCGCCGCAGCCAGCTCCGCCGCCCCGGTAAGGGCCGACCATCCCATCGTCGGCACCTGGCGCTTCGTGCTGCCGGACGGCACCTGCCAGGAAGTCTACCGCATGCGCGCCGACGGCACGGCGCTGATCACCAGCGCGGCCGAGGTGGCCGAGACCGAGTTCAACATCGACGACCAGCCCGACAAGAACGGCTTCTACAAAACCTCGGACAAGATCGTCAAGGACAACGGCAAGCTAGACTGCACGGGCCAGGTGGCCGAGGTGGGGCAGTCGGTGGCCAGCTTCATTCTGTTCCACGAATCCGGCGACATGTTTTTGATGTGCTTGCAGGCCAGCATGGATGCCTGCCTCGGTCCCTTCGTGCGCGTGCGCGGCCGGGAAACGTAGTGGCGGCCAGGGTTGCCGTTCGGCGCCCGCTTCTCCGCCCGGCGGCATGGGCTTCGCTGTTACGCGGCCTCCGTCGCCCGCCAGGTCCCCGGATTCACCCCGGCCCACTCGCGGAAGGCGTGGTTGAAGGCACTTTGCTCCTGGTAGCCGAGCAGGAAAGCGATATCGGCCAGGCCCAAGCCCGGCTGGCGCAGATAGTCTCGGGCCAGTGCGAAGCGCGTCTGGTCCAGCACCTGCTGGAAATTCACGCCGGCTTCGCTCAGCTTGCGCTGCAAGGTGCGCGGCGACAGATGCAATTCCTCCGCGACCGACGCCAGCCTCACCTGGCCTTGCGCCAGGCTGCGCACGATGGCCGCGCGCACCTGCGCGGCGACGCCTGCATCGGCCTGCGTCCGCTGCTTCAATAACTGTTCCGCATGCTGCTGCAGCACCGGGTACAAGCCCACGTCCGCGTTCGGCACCGGCCACGCCAGCAACTGCGCATCGAAGGTCGCGACATTGGCCTCCGCGCCGAAGCGCGGCAGCTCGCCGAACACGCGCAGGTATTCGCCATGCTGCGACGGATCGCCGCCGCCGTGCATCAAGGCCAGTTGCGCGGGCGGCAGCGGCGCGCCTGCCAGCCAGTTGCCGAACACGCGGATGCCGGCGAACACGCTGTCGGCCAGGTGGCGCGAACTGCGCGGAAAGCTGCTGTGCCAGGTGTAGCGCGCCAGCCCGTCCGCCACCTGCAGGCTGGACCGGCCCAGGTCGTGCGCCAGCTGTTCGTAACGAATGGTCTGCTCGAAGGCCTGGCCGAAATCGCGGCAGCTCAGCAGCACCAGGCCATACACGCTGTAGGTGCCCAGCTTGACACGTTCGCCCACGTGCAGGCCGAAGTGCGGATCGTCCGCCAGCGCGGCGGCCAGGTCGAGCAGGCGCACGTAGTCGCCCGCCTTCAGCGTCTCCGGCAGCGGCTCCAGCGCACCCGGCGCCATGCCGGCCGCGCGTTCCAGCGCCTGCGCCGGCACGCCGCGCGCGGCGGCGGTCTCCAGCAGTGGCTGCAGATAGGAGCCGGCCACGCGGCCATCGTTGGCATGATCGAACAAGGCGGTTGTCATGAAAGCGCAATACCGGTAGCGGATTTAATCTTATTCTCTAGTCATCATTTGGCCAGGTGCGCCAGTATAGCAAGCGGAGAACGGAAAAGATGAGACGTTGGAACGGCTGGGGTGACGATACGATCAATTTTGCGCTGGAGCCCGATGCGCTGGCATTCCTGGCGCAGCGCATAGGCGCGGGCACGGCCCGGCAGGACGCGACCTTCGAGCAAGCCTGTAATGCGCTGGCGCCTTCGCGCCTGCCGTACCACAAGCTGATCGAAACGAGCGCGCCGGTTCGGCTGCGCAACGCGCTGGGCCAAAGCCTGCCGGACTGGCTGAAGCTGCGCTACGGCCGCATCGGCACCGCGCCGGACGGCGTGGCCTTCCCCGAAAGCGTGGACGAGGTGCGCGAGCTGCTGCAATACGCGCAGCGCTACAACGTGGCCGTGGTGCCGCACGGCGGCGGCACCAGCGTGGCCGGGCATCTGACGGCGGGCGAGGGCGGGCAGGCTACGCTGGCGGTCAATATGACGCGCTTGTGCCGCATGGCGCACCTGGACCGTGAATCGCAGCTGGCCACTTTCGGGGCCGGCGTGTTTGGCCCGGACCTGGAGGCGCAGCTGCGCGCGCACGGCTACACGCTGGGCCACTACCCGCAGTCCTTCGAATATTCCACGCTGGGCGGCTGGGTCGTCACGCGGTCGTCCGGCCAGCAGTCGCTGCGCTATGGGCGCATCGAGCTGATGTTCGCGGGCGGTTCGGTGGAGACACCTGTGGGCCGGCTCGATATCCCGGCCTTCCCCGCGTCCGCAGCAGGCACCGACCTGCGCGAGATCGTGCTGGGCTCCGAAGGCCGGATCGGCATACTGACCGAAGCGACGGTGCGAGTGTCGCCGTTGCCCGACTACGAAGCCTTCCATGCGCTCTTCTTCCCGAGCTGGGAACTGGCCGAGGCGGCGGTGCGCGAACTGGCGCAGGCCAAGCTGGGCTTGTCCATGCTGCGTCTGTCGAACGCGCTGGAGACCACCACCATGCTGGCGCTGGCAGGCCACAGGAAGCTGATCGGCTTGATGGAAAGCTGGTTGTCGCTGCGCGGCTGCAAGGAAGGAAAGTGCATGCTGATGGTGGGCGCCAGCGGCGCCAGGCCCCAGGCGCGCGCTGCCATATCCGCGGCCTTGCGCATCGCGCGCCGCCACCGTGGCGCGCACATCGGCCGCAAGATGGGCGACAAATGGAAACAGAACCGCTTCCGCAATGTCTACCTGCGCAACGCCGCGTGGGAGCATGGCTATGTGATCGACACGGTTGAAACGGCGGTCGACTGGCCACGCGTGGAGCTGACCATGAAGGCGGTGGAGGCCGCGGCCACGGAGGCGCTGGCCCGGCATGGGGAGCAGGTGCACGCGTACACGCATTTGTCGCACCTGTACGCGCAGGGCGCCAGCGTGTATTCCACGTTTGTGTACCGGCTCGCGGGCAACTACGAGGAAGACCTGGCGCGCTGGCGCACGCTGAAGCACGCCGTCAGCCAGGCCATCGTCGACAGCGGCGGGACCATCAGCCACCAGCACGGCGTGGGCAGCGACCACGCGCCCTACCTGGCTGCAGAGAAGGGCGCGTCCGGTATCGCGGCGATGGAAGCCATCTTCCGCCACTTCGACCCGCAAGGCATCATGAATCCCGGAAAACTGCTGCCTGCTACGAAGCCTGCACTCATGCCGGGACAGGCGCAGGCACAGGCGGCGCGAGCGCTGGCGTCGGGGATGCCTAGCCCGTTGCTGTGGTCGCCCTCGACGGCACGACCGTTTGGGTCGGAACAACCGTTTGCGTCGGCACAGGCTGCGCCGACAGCGCCGGGGCTGCCGTCGTGACCGGGCCGCATCCGGGCGTGCGGGGACGAGACGCTGACCGGCCGGCGCCGCCTGCCTCACACTGGCAGCCGGGTGGACGCGCGGCGCTGGCGGATGTGCTGGCGCGCGACTGGGACCTGCTGATCATCGGCGGCGGCATCACCGGCGCGGGTATATTGCTGGAAGCATCGCGGCGCGGCTTGAAGGCCTTGCTGGTGGAACAGCGCGACTTTGCCTGGGGCACGTCCAGCCGTTCGTCCAAGCTGGTGCACGGCGGCCTGCGCTACCTGAAGGAAGGCAAGTTCGCGTTGACGCGCGAATCCGTGCATGAGCGCGAAAGCTTGCTGCGCGAAGCGGCGGGGCTGGTCGAGCCGCAAAGCTTTGCCTTCGGCGACTACGCCGGCTGCAAGCCCGGGCGCCGTACCTTCCTGGCCGGCCTCGCGATCTATGACTACATGGCCGGCCAGCGCGTCCGTCACTACTACCCGCGCGAGGAATTCCTTGCCATGGCGCCCAATATTTCCAGTGCCGGCCTGGCCGGCGGCATGTGCTACACGGACGCCAAGACCGACGACGCGCGCCTCGTCATGCGCGTGCTGCAGGAAGCGCAGGAACTGGGCGGCATGGCGGTCAATTACCTGTCCGTGCGGACATTGATACGCGGCGATGCCGCCTGCGCAACCGGTCCGGCCCTTGCGGCCCGGCACGTCAGAGCCGGCAGCCGGCCAGCCGCTTCTGCGAAGCCCGGCGGTACAGTGCAGGGTGCCCGCTTGCGCGACGAAGTCGGCGGCGCTGAATACGAAGTGAAAGCGCGCGTCGTCATCAGCGCCACCGGCGCCTGGGCCGACGCCTTGCGGGCCCACGGCGGCGCGGAGAAACGCTTGCGTCCACTACGCGGCAGCCACCTCGTGCTGCCCGCCTGGCGCTTGCCGCTGGCGCAGGCCGTGAGCCTGATGCATCCCGCCGATGGCCGCCCGGTGTTCGCATTCCCGTGGGAAGGCGTCACCCTGGTCGGCACCACCGATGTGGACCACAGCGAAGACATGTCCTTCGAGGCGGCCATCACGCGTGCCGAAGTTGACTATCTGATGGATGCGCTGCAAAGCCAGTTCCCGCAACTTGGCCTGCGAGAGTCCGACGTCGTCGCCACTTATGCGGGCGTGCGTCCCGTGATCGACAGCGGCAAGGCCGACCCGTCCAAAGAGACGCGCGAGCATGCGCTGTGGCTGGAGGACGGCCTGCTCACCGTCACCGGGGGCAAGCTGACCACTTTCCGCGTCATCGCGCTGGACGCATTGCGTGCGGCCGCCGCCATGCTGCCCGGCTGGGAGGCCGACCTTGCGCTGCGGCCCATTTTCCCGCCCGCTCCCGCGCTGAAGCACAACAGCAGCCTGCCCGCAGGCCAGGCCGAACGCCTGCAAGGCCGGTACGGCGCGCAGGCGCAAGCGCTGATCGACGCCGCGCGGGATCGCGCGCAAGATGCCGCGCTCGATGGCTTGCATGACAGGGTCCGGGAAGGCATCCGTACAGGCGCGCAAGAAGGTGGCCACGACAGCGAACTCGCTTTGATTCCCGGCACCGCCAGCATCTGGGCGCAGCTGCGCTGGGCCGCGCGCCACGAAGCCGTGCAGCACCTGGAAGACCTGCTGCTGCGCCGGCTGCGCATCGGCCTGCAATTGCGGGGCGGCGGCGAGGCCATACTGCCGCGCATACGCGCCATCTGCCAGCCTGAACTGGCCTGGAACGACGCCCGCTGGGATGCCGAACAGGCCGCCTATCTGGCATTATGGAAATCCCACTACAGTTTGCCCGCCTAGTCATGTCCGCACCTTACATCCTCTCCATCGACAACGGCACCCAAAGCGTGCGCGCCTTGCTGTTCGACCTGCAGGGCAAGCTGGTCGCCAAGACGCAGGTGCACCTGACGCCTTACTATTCGGCGCACCCCGGCTGGGCCGAACACAAGGCGGACGGCTACTGGAACGCTGTCTGCATCGCCTGCCAGCGCCTGTGGGAAGACTCCGGCGTGAACCGCGCCGACGTAAAAGGCGTGGCCGTGACCACGCAGCGCGGCACCGTCATCAACGTCGATAAGGACGGCAAGCCGCTGCGCGCCGCCATCACCTGGCTGGACCAGCGCCGCACCGACACCGTGCCCCCCATCGGTCTCCTGTGGAACGCAGCCTTCAAGCTGGCGCGCGTGGACGGCACCGTCAACTACTTCCGGCGCGAAGCGGAGATCAACTGGATCGCCGCCAACCAGCCGGACATCTGGGCCAAGACCGACAAATTCCTGCTGCTGTCCGGCTATCTGAACTATCGCCTGTGCGGCAGCTTCGTCGACTCCGTCGGCTCGCAGGTGGCCTACCTGCCGTTCGACTACAAGAAGCACAAGTGGGCCGGCGCGCACGACTGGAAATGGCAGGCGCTGGCCGTGCGTCCCGACATGCTGCCCGAGCTGGTGAAGCCCGGCACGGTGATAGGCGCCATCACGGCCGAAGCGGCGCTGGCGACCGGCATCCCGGCCGGCACACCGCTGGTCGCCGCCGCCGCCGACAAGGCATGCGAAGTGATCGGCGCCGGTTGCCTGGAGCCGCACATCGGCTGCCTCAGTTTCGGCACCACGGCCACCATCAACACCACCAACACCAAATACATCGAAGTGACGCCGTTCATACCGCCGTATCCGTCGGCTGTGCCGGGCGCCTACAGCACCGAGGTGCAGATCTTCCGTGGCTACTGGATGGTGAACTGGTTCAAGGAGCAGTTCGGTCACCTGGAGCAAGCCACCGCCACGGAAAAGGGCACCGCGCCGGAAGCCCTGTTCGACCGGCTGGTGAATGCCGTGCCTCCCGGTTCCATGGGCCTGATGGTGCAGCCATTCTGGAGCCCCGGCATCAAGGTGCCGGGACCGGAGGCGAAAGGCGCGATGATAGGTTTCGGCGACGTCCACACGCGCGCCCATATGTACAGGGCGATCCTGGAAGGGCTGGCTTATGCGCTGCGCGAAGGCATGGAGCGCATCCAGAAGCGCAGCGGCGTGCCGATCACGGAGCTGCGCATTGCCGGTGGCGGCTCGCAAAGCGACGCCGCGATGCAGCTCTCGGCCGACATCTTCGGCCTGCCCGCCGCGCGCGCGCACCTGTACGAAACGTCCGGCCTGGGCGCCGCCATCTGCGCGGCGGCCGGCCTGGGCCTGCACCCCGATTTCCCCACCGCCGTCAAGGCCATGACGCGCGCCGGCCGCGTGTTCCAGCCCATCGAGGCCAACCGCAAGACCTACGAGCAGCTGTACCAGCGCGTCTACCTGAAAATGTACAAGCGCCTGCAGCCGCTGTACGAGGAAATCGCCGATATCACGGGCTACCCGGAGGCTTGTTGACCGGCTGTCATCAAGAGCCTACGCGGCGGTCGGCCGATGCGGAACGACAAGTATGCCGATACTTCCGCCGATTCGACCGGGTTGTGCATAACTCGGCCCTGCGAAAAAAATGAGCAGGACATTTTTTCTCATTGGAAACAGTCACTTAGCATCAGCTGCGCAAGCTTCTTAACAAGCTTGTCCACAGATTCTGTTAACAAATGCCGATTTTGCCGTTTGGTAAAAACAAGCCGTGCCTGTGCATAAGTCCACAATGCGAACAAATTGTGCAGCGCTGCTTTTTCCTTTTAAAACAGCGGCTTGCAAGCCGGTAGCCCATCTTGTTAACATGCTTATCCACAGAATCTGTTAACAACGTTCAGCCCGCCTGGTCGGCGCCGCGCAGGCGCTCCTCGGACAGCAGTTCGATGCATCGGTAGCCGATGCGTATCGCTTCCAGCCCCTCCAGCAGCTTCAATTCCTTCGACAAGGTCTGGCGCGAAATGCCCAGCATCATGGCCAGCGCCTCCTGCGACACCGGGATGCGCGGCCTTGGATTGCGCGCCATCGACGCGTCGCCGCGCGCCAGCAGCAGCAGCCTGCGCACCACGCGCGCGCGGGTGCTGCGCAAGGTGGCGTCCTCCATCATGCTGTACATCATGCGCAGCCGCGTCGCCAGCAGCGATGCCACCGCCCGCGCAAAGACCGCCCGCTCCATCAGCGCATGGAAAGCCTCGTGCGGCAGCACCAGCAGTTCGCAGGCGCCGACCGAGGTCGCGTCGTGCGTGCGGGGCAGCTTGTCGATCAGCGAAATCTCGCCAAACCATGTGCCCGGCTCGATCACCCCCAGGATGGCTTCGCGGCCGTCCTCGCGCAGCGTGGAAATCTTCAGCGCGCCGCGCAGCACCGCATACAGGCCACCCGGCGCGTCGCCCTGGCGGAAAAGCATCTCGCCGCGCCGCAGACGCACCGGCTCGGCGTAGCGCAGCATCGCCTCGCGCACGTCGTCGGGCAGGGCGGAGAACCAGGGATTGGCGTAGAGGGCGGAGGACATGCGTCAATTGTAAAGAATTTGACAGTTCCAAGTCCAGCCGGGCGCGATACTGCTTCAAACAACACAGGAGACAAGCATGAACATCCCATCCGTCCAACACCTGGTCAGTCCCGAAGAATGGCAGTTGCGCGTCGATCTCGCGGCCTGCTACCGCCTGGTCGCCATGCATGGCTGGAGCGACCTGATATTCACCCACATCAGCGCGCGCGTTCCCGGCCCCGAGCACCATTTCCTGATCAACCCCTACGGCCTGATGTTCGAGGAAATCACCGCGTCCTCGCTGGTGAAGGTGGACCAGGGCTGCAGCAAGGTGATCGAGTCCCCGTTCCCGGTGAACCCTGCCGGCTTCGTCATCCACAGCGCCGTGCATGCCGTGCGCGAGGACGTGCAGTGCGTCATCCACACGCACACCCGTTCCGGCGTTGCCGTCAGCGCCCAGAAGTGCGGCGTGCTGCCGATCTCGCAGCAATCGACCTTCGTGCTGGCGTCGCTGGCTTATCACGACTACGAGGGCGTCGCCTTCCGCGACGAGGAAAAGCCGCGCCTGCAGGACGACCTGGGCCACGCCAACTTCCTCATGCTGCGCAACCACGGCCTGCTCACCTGCGGTGCCACGATAGCGGACGCCTTCCTGGCCATGTACATCTTCGAATCCGCCTGCCAGATCCAGTTGGCGGCGCAGGCGGGCGGCGAGCTGGTGCAAGTGCATCCGCAGATCGTGCAGGGCGTGGCCGAAGCAATGCGCGTGCAGACCAGCGGCCTCGGTGGCGCCTTCGCCTGGCCTGCGCTGATCCGCAAACTGGACCGCCTCGATGACAGCTATCGTAGCTGATGCGCTCGGCGCTGCATCGATAACCAAAGGCGAGCCGCACGCGCTGGTGGCGGGCGAACAGTCTTCCGCAGAAGCTACTGCGCGGCGGCCGTCTTGATGATGTCCGCCGCCGGGCTGGCCGTCGCGGTCACCTGCACCTGGTTGCGCCCGCCTTCCTTGGCGGCGTACATGGCGCGGTCGGCGGCGACGAAGAGGGCCTCGGTGTTTTCCATCTGGTGCGGATAGATCGTGGCGACGCCGACGCTGAGCGTGAGCCATGGCGACGTCATCGAACGCGGGTGCGGCAGCTGCAGCGCTTCAACATGGTAGCGGATCGATTCGGCCAGGGCCAGCGCGGAGGCGGCGTCGGTCTCGGCGAACAGCAGCACGAATTCTTCGCCGCCGTAGCGCGCTGCCAGGTCGGTGGCGCGCAGCGCGTGGGCGTTGATGGCTTGCGCTACCTGCTGCAGGCAGACGTCGCCCGCCGCGTGCCCCAGGCTGTCGTTGTAGAGCTTGAAGTGGTCGACGTCGAGCACCACCAGCGACAGCGGCGAACCGCTGCGCATGGCGCGCTGCCATTCCTTCTCCAGGAAGGTGTCGAAGTGGCGGCGGTTGGCGATCTTGGTCAGCGGGTCCATCATGGCGGCGCGCTGCAGCGCGTCTTCGGACATCTTGTGGTGCGTGATGTCGTGCAGCAGGCCGATGAACAGCGGCTGGCGCATGAACATCGGCGTCAGGGTCAGGTCCATGCAGACCGAGGTGCCGAACTTGTGGCGGATGATGACCTCGCGCGTGCCGTGGCTGTGCGCGGTCTCGGGATTGGCGGCGTAGCGGGCGAAATAGTCCAGGTATTCCTGCGCCACCAGCGGGTTGAGCAGGTCGAAGATGGTCTTGCCGGCCAGCTCGCCAGTCGCGTAGCCCAGGTATTTGTCGCAGGCGGGGTTGGTGAACTGTACGCGTCCGTCCGGCTCGATGATGAGCAGCCCTTCGGCCATGGAGTTGACGATGGTGCGCAGCCGCTCGGCCTGCTCTTGCTGGGTCTCGCTGTTGAGGCGGATCTGCAGCTGGGTGCGCACGCGGGCGCACACTTCGGCCATGCGCAGCGGCTTGCCGATGTAGTCCACGCCGCCCGTGTCGAAGCCGGCCACCACGTCTTCCGCCTCGTTCTTGGCGCTCATGAAGATGATGGGAATGCGCGCCGTCAGCGGATTCGCTTTCAGCTGGCGGCAGGTTTCCAGGCCGTCGATGCCAGGCATGACGACGTCGAGCAAGATCAAATCGGGATGCACGCGCTTGGCAATCTGCACGGCGCGCTCGCCGGAAGTGGCAACAAATGTTTGGTATCCCTGTTCGACCATCATCTTGCGCAGTACGCTCAGATTGGCCGGTGCGTCGTCGACGATCAGGATCGCTGCGTCGCGTCGTGGGGAGTAGCTGGAACCGCCTGTGGTCATTACATGTCGCCTGGGTGGGGTAACTGTCTGTCTAAATCATACCGCTTTGCCAATTGAAATTGTAAAAAAACACGAGACGTTTCCTCTAAAAATCGAACGGACGTCCCAAAACTGACGGAATATTGTTATTGCCACAACGAAACTATGTGACTATTGGTTGCCGCGATGCTGCGCAAGGCAGTCCATGTTGTTTCATGGCAACGGCGTAGAGGGAGGCGTAAAGAGGGGCGCGCGTGGGCGGCGATTGCGCCCACGCGGAGGTCTTGCCGGGGTGTTAATTACAGGCGTTCGGCAATCAGCTTGCCCAGGATGGCGATGCCGGCGCGGATGCGTTCCGGCGGCACGGTCACGAAGGACAGGCGCAGCGTGTTGGTTTCCGGTTCGTTGGCGTAGAACGGCGCGCCAGGCACGAAGGCGACTTTCTGCTTGATGGCTTCATCCAGCAGTTCCATGGCGTTGATCTGCTTAGGCAGCTTGACCCAGATGAACATGCCGCCTTCGGGCTTGGTCCAGGTGGCGCTGGCCGGGAAGAACTCGTCCATCGCGTCCAGCATGCACTGGCACTGGTCGCCGTACAGCGTGCGGATGGTCGGGATGTGCTGGTCCAGGAAGCCGTCCTTGATGACTTCATGCACCACCATTTGCGTCAGCTGCGAGGTGTGCAGGTCGGCCGCCTGCTTGGCCAGTTCCAGGCGGCGCACCAGCGCCAGGGGGGCGACCACATAGCCCAGGCGGATGCCGGGGGTCAGCACCTTGGAGAATGAGCCCATGTAGATCACGCCGTCCGGGTTCATCGCCACCATCTTCGGCGCGGGCGAACCCTTGTAGCTCAGGGCGCCGTACGGGTCGTCTTCCACCAGCGGCACACCGAGGCGGGCGCAGGTTTCCACCAGTTCCTGGCGGCGCGCGACGGACAGGCTGCGGCCGGTCGGGTTCTGGAAGTTGGGCAGCGCGTACAGCAGGCGCGCGCCTGCGGCCACGTCGTTCAGCGAGGACGGCACCAGGCCGTCTTCGTCGGTTTCGACGGAGACGAAATTGGGGCGGTATACCGAGAACGCTTGCAGCGCGCCCAGGTAGGACGGCGTCTCGACCAGCACTTTGCTGCCTTCGTCGATCAGCACTTTGCCCAGCAGGTCCAGTGCTTGCTGCGAGCCGGAGGTCATCAGCACCTGCTCAGGAACGATTTTCGCGCCGTTCACGGACAGCGAGTCGGCGATCCACTGGCGCAGCGGCAGGTAGCCGTCGGTCGGGCCGTATTGCAGCGCGACTTTGGCCGAATCGGTCAACACCTTGTCGAACGCGGCTTTCATGCGCTCGATCGGGAAAGTGGCTGGCGACGGCAGGCCGCCGGCGAAGGAAATGATCTCAGGCTGCTGGGTGACCTTCAGGATCTCGCGGATGAAGGAACTTTGCATCTGGCTGGCGCGTTCGGCGAACTGCCACTGAAAAGGGTTCGGGTTTTCGATTTTCATACATTACTCTCAGGGGAAGTCGGGCGCCGGTCAGGCGATTTCAGCGATCAGTTCGATTTCAACGCAGGAGCCGCGCGGGATCTGCGCCACGCCGAAGGCCGAGCGGGCGTGCTTGCCGGCGTCGCCGAACACTTCTCCCAGCAGCTCGGAACAGCCGTTGGTGACCAGGTGATGGTCGGTGTAGTCGGGCGTGGAGTTCACCAGGCTCGTCAGCTTGACGATGCGCTTGACGCGGGTCAGGTCGCCGCCGCAGGCCGCTTGCAGCGTGCCGATCAGGTCGATGGCGATGGCGCGGGCCGCTTGCTGGCCCTGTTCGGTGCTGGTGTCCTTGCCCAGTTGGCCCACCCAAGGGTTGCCGTCCGCTTTTTTGGCGATATGGCCCGAAATGAATACCAGGTTGCCGGTTTGCACGTACATGACGTAGGCCGCGACCGGTGCTGCAGGCGGGGCCAGGGTGATATCGAGCGCTTTGAGTTTTTCGTAGACGGACATTGTGGTATTCCTGAAAGTGGCGAAATGGTTTGCGGATAAGATTATTCGGCCGCGAGACCGATATTGTACGTCTTTCTAGCTCCTGATCTGCATCTTGCGGCCCGTAGCAACTACGGAAATTACGGCAAAAGCGAACAGAATATTGCTCAATGCGATGCTTTCGCCCAGTACCACGGCGGCACCGACCATGGTGAGGAAGGGTTGCACCAGTTGCACCTGGCCCACGCGCGCCACGCCGCCCAGCGCCATGCCGCGATACCAGAAGAAGAAGCCGATGAACATGGAGAACACCGAGACGTAGGCGAAACCGGCCCAGGCGCGGGCGCCGGCGTGCAGCATGGCGTCGGCCTGGCCCCAGGACTGCCACAGCACCAAGGGCAGCAGCAGCGGCGCGGCCAGCAGCAGGGCCCAGCTGATCACTTGCTGGCCGCCCATGGTCCTGGACAGGCGGCCGCCCTCGGCGTAGCCCAGCGCGGCCAGCAGCACGGCGGCGAATACGGCCAGGTCGGCGCTGTGCAGGGTGCCGCCGCTTTGCCGCAGGGCGAAGCCGGCCACCAGCGCCGAGCCGAGCAGGGCCATCAGCCAGAAGCCGAGCGAGGGTTTTTCGTAGCCGCGCAGGGCCGAGCACATGGCCGTGGCCAGCGGCAGGATGCCGACCAGCACCGCGCCGTGCGAAGCGGGCAGGGTGCGCATGGCGATCGAGGTCAGCCAGGGGAAACCGATCACGCAGCCGATGGCGACGATGGCCAGCTGCGGCAGGGCGGAACGCGGCGGCAGCGGGGCGCGTTTCCACAGCAGCCACAGGCCGGCCAGCACGGCGGCGACCAGGGCGCGGCCGAGGGCCACGAAGGCAGGCTCGAAGGCGGCAACGGCCATGCGGGTGAAGGGCAGCGTGAGGCTGAAGATGGCGACCCCGGCCAGGCCGAGCAGCATGCCCTTGGTTTCGTCGGACAGCCCCCCTGTCGTCCCCGCACGCGCGGGGCGGTCCGCCAAAGTAGCCCATGCTTCGCTGGCGGGGATGCGGCCTATGGATTCCCGCCTGCGCGGGAATGACAAGCTTGCGGCGCCTGTGTCTTTGTCGGCCACGTCAGTCCCCCTGCAGCACGCGGCGGAACAGGTCCGCATCCACATTGGCGCCGCTCAGGGGCAGGCCTATCCTGCGGCCGCGCACGCGCTCGTCGTCCTTCAGCCGCATTGCCGCGGCCAAGCCCGCGGCGCCCGCGCCTTCGGCCAGGTTGTGGGTGCTGCGGTAATACAGCCGCATGGCGCGGGCCACATCGTCGTCCGTCACGCTGACCACGTCGTCGGCGAACTCGAAGATCATGTCCAGCGACTGCGCGTCCGGCACGCGGCAGGCCAGGCCGTCGGCGATCACGGTGCTGACGTCGGCCGACACGCTGGCTTTGGCGCGGAACGATAACTGGTAGGCCGGCGCGTGTTTCGACACCACGCCGATGATGCGTGTGCGCAGTCCCAGCGCCTGGCGCGCAACGATGGCGCCGCAGATGCCCGAGCCCTGGCCTATCGGCACAAACAGCGTCTCCAGATCGGGTTGCGCGCGCAGCAGTTCCAGCCAGCCGCTGGCCACGCCGGCCACCAGGTCCGGATGGAAGGAGGACACCATGTGCAGGCCGTCGCGCGCCGCCAGCATGTTGGCGTGCTCGCGCGCCGCCTGGAAGTCGTCGCCATGCTCGATCAGTTGCGCGCCCAGGCCGCGCATGGCGGCGTTCTTTTCCACGCTGTTCCCGTGCGGGACGACCAGCGTCGCGCGGATACCGTGACGCCGCGCCGCAAACGCCAGCGCCTGCCCGTGATTGCCGCGCGTGGCGGCAATGACCCCGCCCAGCCCGGGTTCGCGTTCCATCAGCGCCTTCAGGTAGACCACGCCGCCGCGCGCCTTGAAGGAGCCAGTCGGCGTATGGTTCTCGTGCTTGATCCAGGCTTGCGCTCCCAGCGCCTCGTTCAGCAAGGGCCACGAGAATTGCGGCGTGGCCGGCATGGCCGCGTAGACGGCGGCGGCGGCGGCATCGAGTTCGGCGAGCGTGGGCAGGTACATGGTGCGCTTTCCTTTCAGAGGTTGATGGGTGTATCCTATGTGATAACACCAGTACAGTGCCTATACACTTTTCTACATAATCTCACATACTGTAATGGTAAAATGACCAATACAACCGTCACCCTCAAAGCCAAGCCCGTTCCCTTGATGGCGCTGTTGTCGCGCGAGTCCGGCGAGTCGCTGATCGACCAGATCGTGCGTTCGGTGGCGGCGCGCATCGAGGACAAATTGCTGCGCAGCGGCGCGCGCATGCCGTCCATCCGACAGTTCGCCGCCGTGCATGGCGTATCCGCCTTCACCGTGGTGGCCGGCTACGACAAGCTGGTGGCGCGCGGCTACCTGGAATCGCGCCGGGGTGCGGGCTTCTTCGTGCGCGAGCGCTCGCCGATGAACGCGGGCGAGCGCTCGTCGCCGCCGGGCTGCGCCTTGCTGCCGCTGTCCTCGCCCGCGGAAGGGGACACCGGCCAGCTGGACGTGGTCTGGCTGGTGCGCAATATGTTCCGCCAAGTGCCGCACCAGCAGATGCCCGGCGCAGGGGTGCTGCCATCCGAGTGGCTGGACGGCGCCAGCATCGCCAACGCGCTGCGCGCCATCAGCCGGCAAAATCCGCTGCACCTGGTGAATTACGGCGTGCCGCAGGGCTTCCTGCCGCTGCGCCAGCAGCTCCAGCACAAACTGGGCGAACTGGAAATCGGCGCCGCGCCGGAGCAAATCGTCACCACCGCCGGCGTGACGCAGGCGCTCGACCTGGTGGCGCGCGAATTCAGCCGCCCCGGCGACACCATCTTCGTCGACGACCCGGCCTGGTTCCTGATGTTCGGCTGCTTCGCCGCGATGGGCCTGAAAGTGGTCGGCATTCCACGCCTGGCCGACGGCCCGGACATCGCCCAGCTGGCGCAACTGGCGGCGCTGCACAAGCCCAAGCTCTACGTGCTCAATTCGGTGCTGCACAACCCCAGCTCCACTTCGCTGTCCGCCGCCAAGGCCTTCCAGGTGCTGCGCCTGGCCGAGGAGCACGGCTTCATCGTCGTGGAGGACGACATCTATTGCGACCTGCATCCCGGCAGCGCGGTGCAGCCGGCCACGCGCCTGGCGGCGCTGGACCAGCTGCATCGCGTGATCTACCTGGGCGGCTTCTCCAAGACCATGGCCGCCAACCTGCGGGTCGGCTTCATCGCCACTTCGCACGAATGGGCGCAGCGCCTGGCCGACCGCAAGATGCTGTCTACCCTCACGACCGGTGAAATCGGCGAGCGCGTGGTGTACAAAATCCTGTCGGAGGGGCTGTACCGCAAGCACGTGGACCGCATCCGCGCCCGGCTCGACGCGCTGCGCGGGCGCACGCTGCGGCAGATGGAGCGGGTCGGCTTGAAGCTCGACGTGGTGTCGGCGGCGGGCATGTTCGTCTGGGCCGATGCGGGCCGCGACACCAATGTGTTGACCGCGCACGCCATGGCGGAAAACCTGCTGCTGGCCCCGGGCAGCCTGTTCTCTCCGAACCAGCTGCCGTCCACGCGCATGCGGGTGAACCTGGCGGCGATGCAGGATCCGGCGGTCTGGCGCTTCCTGGAGCGGGAACTCAAGACGTAGCTGCGCGCTGCCACATTACGCCAATTCCCGCGCTTGCTGTATGCGCTAACTCACAATCCCGCTGAATAAAAATATAGATTAAAAGTTAACAATATTCGCCGATCCTCACTAAAATGGATTCTCTTCCAACCACTGGAGATTCGGATCATGCGACTCATAAAACTACTTGCTCCGTCCCTGCTGGCGAGCGTATGCGCGTTCGCGCAGGCGGCACCGCTGTATACGCTGCGCACCATCGCGCCGCTTGGTTTTCCCAACGCGCTGGTACTCACCGGTATCAACAACCAGGGCGTGGTCCTCGGTAACGAGTGGCGCGAAGAGACGCGCGCATCCACCGGCTTCGTGGACCGGGGCGGCGCACGCACCTGGCTCGACACACTGATGTTCGGCTCCGGTATCAACGACGCAGGCACCGTGGCCGGCACGGCCGGCGACATCGTCACGGTTGGCTATGTGGTCGACGGCGCAGGGGCCGTCATGCTGCCGTCGATGCAGCCGCAGGGTTCTGTCTCGGTCGCAGCGCTGAACCACCAAGGGCACGCAGTGGGTTCGGCGGACGCGGTCTTCCGGCCTGATGGTAGCGGCTTGCAAGGCGAGGGCGCGTACGACAGCCACGCCTTCATCTACCGCGACGGCGCGATGAACGACCTGGGCACCTTGGGCGGCGACACCTACAGCAGCGCCAGCGCCGTCAACGGCACCGGCGCGGTGGCCGGCTACTCGCGCGAATTCGCCGGCGGCGGCGCGCGGCGCGCGTTCCTGCACAACGGTGCGGCGATGCTGGACCTGGGCACGCTGGGCGGCGCCGAGAGCTGGGCGAACGGCATCAACGACAACGGCGCGGTGGTCGGCGTGAGCGACCTTGCCGGCGAAGGCCGGCACGCCTTCCTGTACGTCGACGGCGCGATGGTGGACCTGGCGCCCGGCGGCGGCAACACGGAGGCGTTCGACATCAACAACGCCGGGCAGGTCGTGGGGCGCGGCAAGGGCGGCGGCTTCCTGTACGCGAACGGCGTCATGGCCGAACTCGACACGCTGATCGCGCCGGGCGGCGAATGGCATGTCACCAGCGCAGTGGGCATCAACGACCTGGGCCAGATCGTCGGCCAGGCCTGCAACACTTACGGCGAGTGCGTCGGCGCGCTGCTCTCGCCGGTGCCGGAGCCGGCCAGCACCGCCATGCTGCTGGGCGGCCTGGCGGTGCTGGGCGTGGCCGCGCGGCGCCGCAAGGGGGGCGTCCGCCGCGTAACAGGGTAAAATTGCGGGTTCCCGTCTTAATAAACCGTAAAGCCCGCAGCTAGATGGAAGCAAATTCCGCATTTCTGATTGCCGCCCTGATGATGCTGGCCAACGGCGGCGTGCTGGGCCTGATGCACCGCGACCTGCCGCATACGTTGCGTCCCAGCGCCGTCAGTTGGCGCATCGCCACCTTGCTGCACGCGTGCGCCTGCCTGATGTTCATGGTGCGCGAGGCCTTGCCGCAGGGTTTCATCCTGCCGCTGGCCAACGGCCTGGTGGTGTTCGGCTTCACCGGCTACTGGCGCGCGCTGCGCCAGTTCTACGGTGTGCCGGACAGCCCGTGGATCTGGCTGCCCGGCTGCGCCGCCACGGCTGGCGTGGCCTGGTACGCCGCCGTGACGCCCGATAGCTCCGCGCGCATCGCCATCATTTCGGTGGCATGGATGGCCATTTTGCTGTGCTGCGTGCGCCACCTGGCGTCGCAGCAGCGGCGCGACCGCGCCGTCAGCCGCCGTGTCATGACTGGCCTGTTCATCGGCGTCATCGGTTTCGTGGTGCTGCGCGCGGCCTATTTCATCGTCACCGGCACAGCGCCCGGCGATACGGAAACGGACGGCGCGGCCTGGATCAACGCCGTCTCGCCCATCGTGGCGGCGGTGATCCCGGTAATCGGCACCACCGCTTTCCTGCTGATGTGTTCCGAACGCATCCGCCGCCAATGGGAGCGTGCCGCCTCCACCGATTACCTGACCGGGCTGGCCAACCGCCGCACCCTGGCCGACGTGGGCGCCAAACGCTTCGCCGCCGCCCTGGCCAAGGGGCAGTGCGGCTTCGGCCTGGCCGTGATCGACATCGACCATTTCAAATCCATCAACGACCGCCACGGCCATGATATCGGCGACGTCGCCCTTAAGCACGTTGCCGCGCAGCTGGAGGCGGCGTGCCGCGAGGCCGAACTGCCTGCGCGGCAGGGGGGCGAGGAATTCGTGGTGCTGTTCGACGGCGTGGACGGCGCGGGCGCGCAGGCGGCCGGCGAGCGTTTGCGCCTGGCGGTGGCGGCCCGGCCGTTCGAGGCGGGCGGGCTGGCGCTGCACCTCACGGTGTCCATCGGCGTGGCCGTGCAGCAGCCGGGCGACAGCGACTTCGACTGCCTGCTGCGGCGGGCCGACAGCGCGCTGTACGCGGCCAAGGCGGGCGGACGCAACCGGGTCGAATGCGCGGCCCTTGAAATCGGCGGCGCCACCCCCAATTGCCTTGAGCTAGAGCAATACCCCCATTAAACAAAGACTATTGAGGTAAAAATGGCTGACCACGAAAAGCAAACACTGGGTTTTCAAGCTGAAGTAAAACAGCTGCTGCAGCTGATGATCCATTCCTTGTACTCGAACAAGGAGATCTTCCTGCGCGAACTGATCTCGAACGCGTCCGACGCGTCCGACAAGCTGCGCTTCGAGGCGATCAACAACGACGCCCTGTACGGCAACGATCACGAACTGAAAATCAAGGTCAGCTTCGACAAAGCGGCCCGCACCATCACCATTTCGGACAACGGCATCGGCATGAGCCGCGACGAGGCCATTTCGCACCTGGGCACCATCGCCAAGTCCGGCACCAAGGAGTTCTTCGGCAAACTGTCCGGCGACCAGCAGGCCGACGCGGCCCTCATCGGCCAGTTCGGCGTGGGCTTCTACTCCGGCTTCATCGTGGCCGACAAGATCACCGTCGAGACCCGCCGCGCGGGCCTGGCAGGGGCCGAAGGCGTGCGCTGGGAATCGGCCGGCGAAGGCGATTACTCGATCGAGCAGATCGACAAGCCCTCGCGCGGCACCGACATCATCCTGCACCTGCGCGAAGGCGAGGACGAGCTGCTGTCGTCGTGGAAGATCAAATCCATCGTCCGCAAATACTCCGACCACATCTCCCTGCCCATCGTGATGGCGAAAGAGGAATGGGACGACGAGAAGAAGGAAACCGTCGTCAAGGACGAACTGGAAACCGTGAACCAGGCCAGCGCGCTGTGGGCCCGTTCCAAGTCCGACATCACGCCCGAGCAGTACGAGGAGTTCTACAAGCACGTGTCGCACGACTTCGGCGCGCCGCTGACCTATACGCACAACCGCGTCGAAGGACGCAGCGAATACACGCAGCTGCTGTACGTGCCCGCCAAGGCGCCGTTCGACCTGTGGGACCGCAACAAGCGCGGCGGCATCAAGCTCTACGTCAAGCGCGTCTTCATCATGGACGACGCCGAACAGCTGATGCCAACCTATCTGCGCTTCGTCAAAGGCGTGATCGACTCGGCCGACCTGCCGCTGAACGTGTCGCGTGAAATCCTGCAGGAGTCGCGCGACGTGAAAGTCATCCGCGACGGCTCGACCAAACGCGTGATCGGCATGCTGGAAGAGCTGGCCAACGCGGACGAGCAGGAGAAAAAGGACAAGTACGCCACGTTCTGGAAAGAGTTCGGCCAGGTGCTGAAAGAAGGCGTGGGCGAGGACGCGGCCAACAAGGACCGCCTGGCCAAGCTGCTGCGCTTCGCTTCGACCAACGCCGACAGCGACGAGCAGGCCGTGTCGCTGGCCGATTACATCGCGCGCATGAAGGAAGGCCAGGACAAGATCTACTACGCCACCGGCGAGAGCTACCAGGCCGCGAAGAACAGCCCGCACCTGGAGATCTTCCGCAAGAAGGGCGTGGAAGTGCTGCTGCTGACGGACCGTGTGGACGAGTGGATGCTGTCCTTCCTGACCGAGTTCGAAGGCAAGGAACTGGTGTCGGTCGCCAAGGGCGGCCTGGACCTGGGCGCGCTGGAAGACGAAGCCGAGAAGAAGGAGCACGAGGAAACCGAAAGCTCGTACAAGGAGCTGACCGAAAAGATGAAGGCGGCGCTGGCCGACAAGGCCAAGGATGTGCGCGTCACTTTCCGCCTGACCGATTCGCCTGCTTGCCTGGTGGCGGACGAGCACGAGCTGTCGGGCAACCTGCTGCGCATGCTGAAGGCGGCGGGCCAGAGCGCGCCGGAATCCAAGCCCATCCTGGAGATCAATCCGAACCATCCGCTGGTGACGCGCCTGAAGTACGAAAACGCGGACGGCGGCCAGTTCGCGGCCTGGTCGCACATCCTGTTCGACCAGGCCTTGCTGGCCGAAGGCGGTTCGCTGGCCGACCCGGCCAGCTTCGTCAAGCGTCTCAATGAGATGCTGCTGAGCGGCGCGAGCAAGTAAGAAGCAAACACTGAGGCACTGGGGCGCTTTAAGCCAGTGCGCAGCAAGGCCGGCGACCCGCAAGGGCGCCGGCCTTTTTTCATGCGCGGCTCAGGACTGCCGGCGGCGCCAGCCCAGCACCACCGGCACGCCCAGCAGCAGCATGGCCCAGCTGCCCGGTTCGGGCACTGGCGCCAGGAAGCCGCGGATTTCGCCGGCCGAGTACAGATTGCTGTGGATGTTCAGGTAAGCGGCGCCGCTGGCCAGCCCTGCGCCGAAGGCGGCTTCCGCGCCGGCCGTGGTGCCGCCGTTGCCGTCCAGGAAGGACTGGCTCCAGCTCGACGGCAGCGACGTGTTGTAGCTCATCGAATACATGCCGCCGGTGACGCCCAGCGGGAAACTGCTGAAGGACGGCGTTTCGGTCGCCACGCCGGCGCTGCCGACCCCGGCCGGCGAAGTGCAGCAGTGGATGTGGGCGGCGGTGGTCTGGCCTGTCATGCCGGCGAAGATCACGTCCACCGTCAGCATATGGGCGGTAAGGTCGAAGGTCACGACGGTGGAACCGGTGCCGGACGAGGCGTTGGGCGGCGACTCGGCCGCGCCGGCAAGACTGCCGGTGTACGTAGCGGGGGCGGCGCTGGCAGCGGTCGCCGCCAGCATCAGTGCGCAAAATGCCAGGCCGATCTTGATTGGTGTCTTCATGGCGCAACCTTTCGTCAGAGTTGGGGGAACCTGCTCTTCTAACTATAGGCTGCCGCCGAAATAATGCAAAGATTGCAATCTTTCAATGCTATGGGGGCATGCATCGACGATGCGCCCCGGAACTGGCGACCCGTCCGGATCAAGCTCGTCGATTTCGCTGTCGCCCTCAGAGGGCGGTGCGCAGGGCGAACAGCTCGGGGAACAGCACCACGTCCAGCATCTTGCGCAGGTAGCTGACGCCGGCCGTGCCGCCGGTACCGGTCTTGAAGCCGATGATGCGTTCGACCGTCGTCACGTGGCGGAAGCGCCAGAAGCGGAACGCGGTCTCCAGGTCGACCAGTTTTTCCGCCAGTTCATACAGCGCCCAGTATTTGGCCGGGTCGCGGTAGACCGCCAGCCACGCTTCCTTGACCGATTCGTCGGATTCGGTCGGCAAGGCGCAGTCGCGCGCCAGGCGCGCGGCGTCGATGTGCAGGCCGCTGCGCGCCAGCAGGTGGACGGCCTGGTCGTACACCGACGGCGCCCGCAGCGCCCGGTCCAGTATGGCGTGGTTCTCCGGCGCGGCGGCGTGCACACTCAGCAGGGCGGCGTTCTTGTTGCCCAGGATGAACTCGATCTCGCGGTACTGGAAGGACTGGAAGCCGGACGATGCGCCCAGATAGGGGCGGATGGCCGTGTATTCGGGTGGTGTCATGGTTGCCAGCACGTCCCAGGCGTGCACCAGCTGGTCCATGATGCGGGCCACGCGCGCCAGCATCTTGAACGCCGGCGCCAGTTCGCCTGCCTGCAAGTTGGTGCACACGGCATGCATCTCGTGCAGCATGAGCTTCATCCACAGCTCGCTGGTCTGGTGCTGCACGATGAACAGCATCTCGTTGTGCTCGGGCGAGAGCGGGTGCTGCGCCGTCAGGATGCGGTCCAGGCCCAGGTAGTCGCCGTAACTCATCGACTTGCTGAAGTCCATCTGGGCGCCGTGCCATTGGCCGCTTCCTGGCGCCGCACTCGCCGCCGCACTCGGCGCCCCATGCATAGGGCAGCCTGGAGGCGGGGTGTTGTTATTATCGCTCATGGCTTTCTTTCGTTCAGGTCACCGCGCCGCGCTCGGCGGCGACGTCGTATTCTTCGCTGTCCAGGATCTGCTTCAGGATCTCGACCGCGTCCCACACCTCGGTGTAGCTGGTATACAGCGGCGTGAAGCCGAAGCGCATGATTTCGGGCTCGCGGTAGTCGCCGATCACGCCGCGCGCGATCAGCGCGCACATCACCGCGTAGCCGTGCGGATGCGTGAAGCTGACCTGGCTGCCGCGCCGCGCGTGCTCGCGCGGCGTGACCAGGCCCAGCGGATGGCCGCCGCAGCGCGTCTCCACCAGTTCGATGAACAAATCGGTCAGCGCCAGCGATTTTTGGCGGATGGCGTCCATGCTGGTCTGGCAGTGCACGTCCAGCCCGCACTCGACCATGGCCAGCGAAACGATGGGCTGGGTGCCGCACAGCGCGCGGCCGATGCCGGTGGCCGGCGTGAAGTCGGGCGCCATGGCGAACGGCGCGGCGTGCCCCCACCAGCCCGACAGCGGCTGGGTGAACGCTTCCTGGTGCTTCTTCGGCACCCAGATGAAGGCCGGGGCGCCGGGGCCGCCGTTCAGGTATTTATAGGTGCAGCCGACCGCGAAGTCGGCGTCGGCGCCGTTCAGGTCGACCGGCACCGCGCCGGCCGAATGCGCCAGGTCCCACACCACGACCGCGCCGCGCCGGTGGGCGAGGGCGGTGACGTCGGCCATGTCGTGCTGGTAGCCGGTACGGTAGTTGACGTGGGTGAGCATCAGCACGGCGGTGTCGCCGTCGATCGCCGCTGGCAGCTCTTCCACGCTGTCGACCAGCTTGACGGTATAGCCCAGGTCCAGCCAGCTCGACAGGCCCTGCGCCATATAGATGTCGGTTGGGAAATTGCTGCGCTCGGTGACGATGACGCGCCGGGTGCAGCGCTTGGCGTTCTGCGCCTGCAGGTGCACAGCGGCGGCTAGCGCCTTGAACAGGTTGAGCGAGGTGGTGTCGGTGACGACGATCTCGCCGTCGCCGGCGCCAACCAGCGGCGCCAGGCGGTCGCCCAGGCGCCTGGGCAGGTCGAACCAGCCGGCCGTGTTCCAGCTGCGGATCAGGTCCTTGCCCCATTCGCGGGCGATGACGTCCTGGGCGCGGCTCAGCGCCGCTTTCGGGCGGGCGCCCAGGGAGTTGCCGTCCAGGTAGATCACGCCGGTGGGCAGGTCGAACTGGTCGCGCAGGGGGGCGAGCGGATCGTGCGCGTCGCGGCTGAGGCAATCATTGCGTGTAGTCATGGTGGACATAGATGCTTGAAGCTTCATGTATATACAGGAAGCCGAAGTGTAGCAACTTTTGACGTGCGCACCCCAGTTTCGAAGTTTTTTGAAGATTTTCGAAATAAATTCAAAAAGACCCTAAAGTTCCCCTCAAGCCTGCCGTTACCAGTTTCAAGATGCGCCGCAAAGCGCGTCCCGCAGGCGAAAAAGAGCGGAAAAAAACTTCAAACTTTTTCAAAAATAGTTGGCCCGAACCCTAAAGTTCCGGAAAACCCTGCCGTTACCGGGTTAGATGTAGCAAAAAAGAGTCAGCAATACCCTTCTTTTTTCGGCTTAAAACAGGTGTTTCACTTGAGCATCAACAGTCCGCAAACCCGCGCCAGCCCTGGCGCCGACCTATGATCGCCCTGCGCTTGTCAGACAAACGCTGACAGGGCGCGTCCGCCATTGCCGGACGACAAATACAGATCCCGTCCACTTCTCGTGCTCAGCTTGCTCCAGCAGAATGTATCTCAACGGAAACGCAAATGCGTTACTAACGAGTGCAAACGAGGAGATGGAAATGACTGCGAACGACATGATGGCTGAGATCCGCGATGCAAACCTGAGCTACCTGATGCTTGCTCAGCAGATGATCCGTGCCGACAAAGTGACCGCCATCTTCCGCCTGGGCATCTCGGCCGACATCGCCGAACTGATCGAAGGCATGAGCAACGCGCAGATCCTGAAACTGGCAGGCGGCAACATGATGCTGGCCCGCTTCCGCTTCGACGACGGCGCCATCCTGGGCATGCTGACCAACTACAATAAAGACCGCTCGCTGGCCCAGTCGCACGCCGCCATCCTGATGGCCGGCCAGGCCGCAGAAGAAATCGCGTAAGATCAGCCTTCCGGACACCAGGAGTGAGACCATGAGCAAGAAAAGCGTCGTGACCGAAGCGCAGGAAATCCAGCTGGCCATCGAGCTGATCAACCTGGGTGCCCGCCTGCAGTTGCTGGAATCGGAAGTGTCGCTGTCGCGCGAGCGCCTGCTCAAGCTGTACAAGGAGTTGCGCGGCATGTCGCCGCCCAAGGGCATGCTGCCGTTCTCGACTGACTGGTTCCTCACCTGGCAGCCGAACATCCACTCGTCCCTGTTCATCAATATCCACAGCTTCCTGGTGCTGCATGCCGGCGCCACCGGCATCCAGGCTGTGATGAAGGCCTACCAGCTCTATCTCGAACAAATGCCGCCGGAACCCGGCCAGGAAGCGCTGCTGTCGCTGACCCGCGCCTGGACCCTGGTGCGCTTCTTCAATAGCGACATGCTCAAGCTGGCCCCGTGCGGCAAGTGCCAGGGCAAGTTCGTCGTCAACAGCATGGACCTGCACGGCGGCTACGTCTGCGGCCTGTGCCACATGCCTTCGCGCGCCGGCAAGACCAAAAAAGCCAAAGAAGACGCGCTCGCCGCAGCGTGAGCTTCGTCACGGTCCGCACCCTCGCCAGCCGGGGCAAGCCATGAGCTTGCGCCGGCTGTTGCACGTTCCGGCCCTGCGCGCGGCGCTGATCCAGCTGGCCGCCTATCCGGTTACCCTGGGCATCATCTACCTGCTGGCCACGCTCGGCCTCAAGCCCGGCCTGGCCGACGTGGCCATCGTGCAGGGCGTGGTGGCCTCGCTGCTGACAGTGCGCTGGGGCCTGGCCGCGTGGTGGCGATTGATCCAGCTGCTGTTTCCGCTGGCGCTGCTGGCCGCGAGCGCGCTGGCGCTGCCGCCGGCTTTCTATCTGATCGTCTTCCTGGTGCTGGTGGGCTTGTACTGGTCCACCTACCGCACGCAAGTGCCGTTGTACCCGTCCGGCCCGGCCGTGTGGCGCGCGGTGGTCGACGAACTGCCGCCGGGCAGGCCGCTGCGCCTGATCGACGTCGGCAGCGGCATGGGGGGCATGGCCTTGCACCTGGCGCGCGCGCGGCCGGAATCGGACGTGACGGGAATAGAACTGGCGCCGCTGCCCTGGCTGTATGCGCGATTGCGCGCTGCGCTCACCGGCAGCCGCGCCCGCTTCGTGCGGGGCGATTACGAACTGCTCGATTTCGGCGAGTTCGACATGGTGTTCGCCTACCTGTCGCCGGCCGTCATGAGCGCCTTGTGGGCCAAGGCGGCCGCCGAAATGCGTCCGGGGTCGCTATTAATCAGCTATGAGTTCGACATCCCGGCTTGCCCGCCCGTCAAGACCATAGTTACCACAGAGAACGGCCCGCCACTCTACGTCTGGCGCTTTTAGGCGTCTTTTGCTTGCCCGTCGCCCCTATCTCACGCTATTGTAGTTCCACCTGTTAATTTAGCGTTTCCCTATCATTTTACGGAGCCGGCACTCTTGTTAGTCATCCTTGGATATCTGATCGTTTTAGGTTCCGTGTTCGGCGGTTTCATGTGGGTTGGCGGCCACTTGGCGGCGCTGTTCCAGCCCAGCGAACTGCTGCAGATCGGCGGCGCGGCGATTGGAGCCTTTTTCGTCGGCAACAACGGCAAGGCCATCAAGGCCACCCTGGCCGCGCTGCCGGGCCTGTTCAAGGGCTCGCGCTACACCAAGGATCTGTACATGGAGTTGATGTCGCTGCTGTTCGACGTCCTGTCCAAGGTGCGCAAGGAAGGCCTGATGTCGATCGAGGGCGACATCGACGCGCCGCACGAGAGCCCGCTGTTCAGCAAATACCCGGGCGTGCTGGAAGACCACCACATCGTCGAATTCATGACCGACTACCTGCGCCTGATGGTGTCCGGCAACATGGATGCGTTCCAGATCGAGAACCTGATGGACAACGAGATCGAGACCCACCACCACGAGGGCATGGTGCCGGCCGGCGCGATCGCCAAGCTGGGCGACGGCATGCCGGCGTTCGGCATCGTCGCCTGCGTGATGGGCGTGGTGCACACCATGGAATCGGTGGGCATACCGCCGGCCGAGCTGGGCCTGCTGATCGCGCACGCGCTGGTCGGCACCTTCCTCGGTATTTTGCTGGCCTACGGTTTCGTCGGTCCGCTGGCCGGCTTGCTGGAACAGAAGCTGGAAGAATCGACCAAGATGTACCAGTGCGTGAAAGTGACCCTGCTGGCCAGCCTGAACGGCTATGCGCCGGCGCTGGCGGTGGAGTTCGGCCGCAAGGTGCTGTACTCGACCGAACGCCCGACCTTCGCGGAGTTAGAGGACCACATCAAGAAATCGAAGACCAAATAAGTGTTGTTGTAGAGTATTATAATTGAATTATGGAAATAACAAGGACACGCCATGGCTGACGAAGGCTTGCGGCCGATCATCGTCAAGCGCATCAAGAAGGGCGGCCATGCCCACCATGGCGGCGCCTGGAAAATTGCGTACGCCGACTTCGTGACCGCGATGATGGCGTTCTTCCTGCTGATGTGGCTGCTCGGTTCGACCACCAAGGGCGACCTGCACGGCATCTCGGAGTACTTCAAGACGCCGTTGAAGGTGGCCATGCAGGGCGGCTCGGGCAGCGGCGACAGCTCGTCCGTGATTCCCGGCGGCGGCAAGGACCTGACGCGCAAGGAAGGCCAGGTGAAGTTGTCGGACGACCCCACCGTCAGCAAGAAGACCTTCAACCTGACGGCGGCCAAGGCCGAGCTCGAGCGCCAGGAGAACGAGCGCCTGCAGAAGCTGAAGGAAAAGATCGAGGCCAAGATCGAGAGCAATCCGGTGCTGTCGAAGTACAAGAAGCAGTTGCTGCTGGACTTCACCAACGAGGGGCTGCGGATCCAGATCGTCGACGAGCAGAACCGGCCGATGTTCGCGCTGGCCAGCGCCCAGCTGCAGCCCTACACGCGCGAGATCCTGCAGGAGATCGGCGTGGTGCTGAACGACGTGCCGAACAAGATCGGCCTGTCCGGCCATACCGATTCGACGCCGTACTTCACCGACGCCGGCTACAGCAACTGGGAACTGTCGGCCGACCGCGCCAACGCCTCGCGCCGCGCGCTGGTGGCCGGCGGCCTGCTCGACACCAAGATCCTGCGCGTGGTGGGCCTGGCCTCGGCCGCCCACCTGGACCGGCTTGATCCGTTCAACCCGATCAACCGCCGCATCAGCATCGTGGTGATGAACAAGAGGACAGAGGAAAGCGTGTCGCGCGAAGGCGCCAGGCTCGACGTGGGCGTCGACACGGAAGCGACCAGGGCGGCGGGCGTGCCGCCGGCGGCGCCGCCACCGAACAAGCAGTAAGGGCGCCGCAACGACGCGGCGGGGTATCGAGAACGAGACTGATATGACGAGAAAAAAAATCCTGGGTTCCCATGTGAAGCGCCTGCTGTCCGGGGTGTCGGACCATGGCAAGCGCCACCTGACGGAAGTCGAGACGGACCTGATCCAGACCAATCTGTTGCTGGAAGAGGCCATCGACAAGCTGTCGCGCAATTTCATGGCCATCCATGAAACCGTGACGGCGCAGCAGGCCGCCATCAATATGATGCTGGCCGGCGGCACGCCCACGGCCGAGCAGAAGGAGCAGCTCAGCGCGCTGTCCGAGCAGGTCGGCGCCTATGTGAACGCGGCCGTGACCAGCATGCAGTTCCAGGATATGACCAGCCAGCTGATCGACCGTACGCTCAAGCGCGTCACCGGCCTGCGCGAATTCCTCGGCACGCTGGGCGCGCACGGCGCCGAGATGGTGCCCGACAGCGGCAGCGAGGAGATCGTCGACCTGCTGGGCAAGGTCAGCATGGCGCTGGCGATCCAGAGCCTGGAGCTGCGCAGCGTGCTGCGCAAGGCGGTCAGCCAAAAACACCTGGAGAGCGGCGACATCGAGCTGTTCTGAGCCCGGTCTGCCGCATGAATGACAACACTTTGAACATAGCGAGAAAACACAATGGCTAAAACAATACTTGCAGTTGACGATTCCAGCTCTTTGCGCCAGATGGTGGCCTTCAGCCTGAAGGCGGCCGGCTACCAGGTGGTGGAAGCGGTCGACGGCCAGGACGGCCTGGAAAAAGCCAAGCAGCACACGGTGGACCTGGTGCTGACCGACCAGAACATGCCGCGCATGGACGGCCTGCAGCTGATCAAGCTGCTGCGCGAACTGCCGACCTACCAGAAGGTGCCCATCCTGATGCTGACCACCGAGTCGTCCGACGAGATGAAGGCCAAGGGCCGTGCCGCAGGCGCCAACGGTTGGCTGGTGAAACCTTTCGATCCGCAGCGGTTGATCGAGGTGGTCAAAAAAGTCATCGGCTAAGGGGCTGCCATGTTTTCAGCAATTGATGGAGTCTCGCCATGACCATCGACATTAGCCAGTTCTACCAGGTCTTCTTCGACGAGGCCGAGGAGCTGCTGGCTGAAATGGAACGGCTGCTGCTGGCCGTCGATCTCGCCGCGCCCACCGAGGAGGATCTGAACGCGATCTTCCGCACCGCCCATTCCGTGAAGGGCGGCGCCGGCACGTTCGGCCTGAACGACATGACGGAAGTGACGCACATCCTCGAGACGCTGCTGGACCGCATCCGCAAGGGCGAGATGGCGCTGACATCGGAGCACGTGGACGCCTTCCTGGCCGCCAAGGACATCCTGAAGATGCAGCTGGACGGCCACCGCCTCGGTTCGGCCGTGGACCAGGACGCCGTCGCCAACGTGCGCATGATGCTGCAGTCGCTGTCGCAGGACGTGGTGGTGGCGATGGCGCACATGGCGCCGTCCTTCCACGCCGCGCCGCAGGCGGACGCGGTCGACCACAGCGGCGGGCGGCGCTATCGCCTGGACCTGCCGCAGATGGAGCAGCGCGAGATCATCGCGCTGTCGGCCGAGGTGGGGCTGCTGGGCAATGTGACGACCACGCCGCTCGACGGCGGACGCACCGCGCTGGTGGTGACCACGCTCGAAAGCCTGGACGACATCATTTCGATCTGCTCCTTCATCCTCGACCCGGACGACATGAAGATTGCCGAACTGCCGGCGCTCACGCCCGCGCAGTCCAGGCTGGAGCAGGCCGAGCGCGCGCGCGTCGAGGCCGACCAGGGCTACGGCTTCTTCGACCCGGAGCCGGCGCAGGGCGCCACGTCCGCCGCGCCGGCCTCCGGCGAAGGCTACGGCTTCTTCCAGCCGCTGGACCAGATCCGCGCCGACGCGGCCTCCGGCGCGGACGCGGCGCGCGGCTACGGCTTCTTCGAGCCGGTCGAGGCGATCCGCGCCAAGGCCGGCATCCAGGACGAGCTTGCAGCGCCCACGGCTGCGCCGGCCGAGGAGGAAAAGAAGGCGGCCGTGGTGAAGAAGGACGCCGACAAGCCGGTCGCCGGCGGCGCCGAATCGTCGTCGATCCGCGTCTCGATCGAAAAAGTCGACCAGCTGATCAACCTGGTGGGCGAACTGGTGATCACGCAGGCCATGATAGAGCAGCGCGTCGACACGCTGGACCCGATGGTGCACGAGCGCTTGCTCAACAGCGTGAGCCAGCTCACGCGCAACACGCGCGACCTGCAGGAAGCGGTGATGTCGATCCGCATGATGCCGATGGACTTCGTGTTCTCGCGCTTCCCGCGCATGGTGCGCGACCTGGCCGCTAAGCTGAACAAGAAGGTCGACTTCATCACCAACGGCGCGGCCACGGAGCTGGACAAGGGCCTGATCGAGCGCATCGTCGATCCGCTGACGCACCTGGTGCGCAACTCGATCGACCACGGCATCGAAATGCCGGAAGTGCGGCGCGCGGCCGGCAAGACCGACGCCGGGCGCCTGTTCCTGTCGGCCAGCCACCAGGGCGGCAACATCATCATCGAAGTGTCGGACGACGGCGGCGGCTTGAACCGCGACAAGATCCTGGCCAAGGCCAGGTCGAGCGGGCTGCCGGTGTCGGACAACATGGCCGACGCCGAGGTCTGGCAGCTGATCTTCGCGCCCGGCTTCTCGACCGCCGAGCAGGTCACCGACGTCTCCGGGCGCGGCGTCGGCATGGACGTGGTCAAGCGCAACATCGCCGCCATGGGCGGCACGGTGGACGTCCGCTCGGCCAAGGGTTTCGGCACCACGATCTCGATTTCGCTGCCGCTGACCTTGGCCATCCTGGACGGCATGTCGATCAAGGTGGGCGAGGAGATCTACATCCTGCCGCTGGGCTTCGTCATCGAATCGATGCAGCCGGTGCCGGAGGACGTCAAGGAAATATCGGGCAAGGGCAAGGTGATCAAGGTGCGCGGCGAATACCTGCCCCTGATCCCGCTGTACCAGATGTTCGACATCACGCCGCGCTTCACCGACCCGTCCGAGGGCCTGGTGGTGATCCTGGAAACGGAAGGGCGCAAGGCGGCGCTGTTCATCGACGACCTGGTCGGGCAGCAGCAGGTGGTGGTCAAGAACCTGGAGTCGAACTACCGCAAGGTGGCGGGCATCTCCGGCGCCACCATCCTGGGCGACGGCGGCGTGTCGCTGATCCTGGACGTGGCGGCGTTGATACGCTCGTCGCGCCAGCTGGCGGACGAATCGATTTTTTCGTGAATAGATTAGACATCAAGTAGAAGGAAACCATTATGTCAAACGCAATCGAGAACGCCGGCGACATCGCCGGCCGCGAATTCCTCGCCTTCACGCTGGGCAAGGAGGAATACGGCATCGACATCCTCAAGGTGCAGGAAATCCGCGGCTACGAGGCGGTGACCCGCATTGCCAACGCACCCGAGTTCATCAAGGGCGTCATCAATCTGCGCGGCATCATCATCCCGGTGGTGGACATGCGGATCAAATTCAACCTCGGCGAGCCGGTGTACGACCAGTTCACCGTGGTCATCATCCTCAACATCAACGGCCGGGTGGTCGGCATGGTGGTCGATTCGGTCTCGGACGTGACCACCCTGATGCCGGAGCAGGTCAAGCCGGCGCCGGAAATGGGCACCGCGTTCAGCACCGAGTACATGATAGGTTTGGGCACCCTCGATGAGCGTATGCTGATCCTGGTCGACATCGACAAGCTGATGTCCAGTCCGGAAATGGGTTTGATCGACAAGCTGGCTGCTTGAACGCAGCCGCTGCCGGATCGGGGGAGCGGCACAGGCGAACGCCCGCAGAGGTCTGCGCCTGCCGCGCGCAACATACAACGGAGAGACATGATGAACTTACGCGATTTTAAAATTGGTACGCGCCTGCGTTTGGGTTTCGGCAGCATTTTGCTGATCCTGGTGGCGATGGTGTTGCTGACCAATGTACTGAACTACCGCAACAAGGAACAGCTGCGCAGCGGCCTGGAGCTGACCTCGGCCAAGAGCCTGCAGGCGGCCACCATGAAGAGCGCGATGCTGGAGACCGGCATCGCCATGCGCAATATCGGCCTGCAGTCGGACGTGAGCCTGATGCAGAAGGAAGAGGCCAAGGTCAAGGAGCAGCGCGCCCGCTACGAGAAGGCGCGCGACAAGCTGCAAAGCCTGGGCCTGGACGACGCCGAGAAGAAAATGCTGACCACCATCGCCGCCCTGGACAAGGACGTGGACGTGGCTTTCAAGGAGGCCATCGGCCAGGTGCTGGCGTTTAACAGCGAAGGCGCGGCGAAAGTGATCGCCAGCCGCATCGACCCGCTGAACCAGCAGACGCTGGTGGCGCTGAACTCCCTGGTGGACGCGCATCAGAAGGCGGCCAACGAGGTGCTGGAGGGCTCGGTCGCGGCCGACACCCGGCTGATGGTGATGCTGTTCGGCCTGGGCGGCGTGGCCGTGGCCATCGGCGTGGCCGGCGCCATCGTCATCACCGCTTCCATCGTCCGTCCGCTGCAAGGCGCGGTGGCGGTGGCGCAGAAGGTGGCGGCCGGCGAACTGACCTCGCAGGTCACCGTCGCAGGCAAGGACGAGACCAGCGAACTGCTGCAGGCGCTCAAGGACATGAACGAGAGCCTGGTGCGCACCGTGTCCGACGTGCGCACCAGCACCGAGACCATCACCGTGGCCTCGCAGGAAATCGCCTCCGGCAACGCCGACCTGTCCTCGCGCACGGAGTCGCAGGCCAGCTCGCTGGAGGAGACCGCCAGCTCGATGGAGGAACTGACCTCGACCGTGAAGCAGAACGCGGACAACGCGCGCCAGGCCAACCAGCTGGCCGTGTCGGCTTCCTCGGTGGCGGTGAAGGGCGGCTCGGTGGTGTCGCAAGTGGTTGAAACCATGGGCTCGATCAAGGCCTCGTCGAGCAAGATCGTCGACATCATCGGCGTCATCGACGGCATCGCCTTCCAGACCAACATCCTGGCGCTGAACGCGGCCGTGGAAGCGGCGCGGGCCGGCGAGCAGGGCCGCGGCTTCGCGGTGGTGGCCTCCGAAGTGCGCAACCTGGCGCAGCGTTCGGCCGGCGCCGCCAAGGAGATCAAGGAACTGATCGGCGACTCGGTGGACAAGGTCGACGCCGGCAGCCGCCTGGTCGACGAGGCCGGCCAGACCATGGAACTGATCGTCACCTCGATCAAGCAGGTGGCCGACATCATGGGCGAAATCACCGCCGCCACGCAGGAACAGAGCAACGGCATCGAGGAAGTGAACCAGGCCATCACGCAGATGGACGAGATGACGCAGCAGAACGCGGCCCTGGTGGAGGAGGCGGCGGCGGCGGCCGAGAGCATGCAGGAGCAGGCGCAGAATCTGGCGCACGCGGTCAGCATCTTCAAGCTGTCGAGCGACGCGATGCATGTGCGCGCCTCGCAGCCGGCGCCGCGCCCGGCGGCGGCCAAGCCGGCGCCGCGTGCGGCCGCGCGCAGCACCGCCGTGGTGGCGGCGCCGAAAGCGGCGCCCAAGAAACTGGCCTCGGCCGCTCCCGGCGACGATTGGGAAGAGTTCTGACGGGTCGTTCCCGCGCAGGCGGGGACCCATACTGAGTCACTAATGTAATGGCTTTTGCGGCGTACGGATCACCGCGGGGGCGGCTAGCCCTGCGCGGGAATGACAGCATCGGCAGCAAGTTTAAGGGTTTATCAATGCCGCATTCAAAAGACACCGCCAAAGAGTTTGATTTCAACGCCAAGGACTTCGAAAGGGTCCGTGGCCTGATCTACAAACGCGCTGGTATTTCGCTCGCCGACAGCAAGCAGGAGATGGTCTACAGCCGGCTGGCGCGCCGCCTGCGCGCCACCGGCATCTCGTCCTTCATGAAATACCTGGACGAACTGGAGGCGGGCCGGCTGGGCGACGAGTGGGAATCGTTCACCAACGCCCTGACCACCAACCTGACGTCGTTCTTCCGCGAGTCGCACCATTTCCCGCTGCTGGCCGAGCATGTGAAGAACAAGCGCGACATCACGGTCTGGTGTTCGGCCGCTTCCACCGGCGAGGAGCCGTACTCGATCGCCATGACATTGTGCGAGGCTTTCAACACCCTGACCCCGCCGGCCACCATCATCGCCACCGACATCGACACCAATGTGCTGGCGGCGGGCGCCAACGGCGTCTATACCATGGACCGGCTGGACAAGATGTCGCCCGAGCGCCAGCGCCGCTTTTTCCTGAAGGGGAAGGGCGACATGGAGGGCATGGCGCGGGTGCGTCCCGAGCTGCGCAACATGATCACCTTCAAGCAGCTCAACCTGCTGGGCGAGCAGTGGCCGCTGAACGGCCCGTTCGACGTGATCTTCTGCCGCAACGTGATGATTTACTTCGACAAGGCGACTCAGCGTAAAATACTGTCCCGCTTCGTCCCGCTGATGAAACCGGACGCGCTGCTGTTCGCCGGCCACTCGGAGAATTTCCTTTATGTGTCCGATGCGCTGAAGCTGCGCGGGAAGACCGTATACGAGCTGGACGATCGCCGTGGCGCAGGCCAAAAAGTATCGTCGTAACGAGCTGAATAACGAGCTGACAGAAACGACCAAAGGCGCGCCATGGATTTAGAACAATTTGCCACCAACGTCTATTACGACCGGACATTCGATTGCGACGCGGCCAAGATCCTGCCAGGCGAGTACTATTTCACCGCCAAGGACATGCTGATCGTGACGGTGCTCGGTTCCTGCGTGTCGGCCTGCATCCGCGACCGGGTGACCGGCCTGGGCGGCATGAACCACTTCATGCTGCCCGACGGCGGCAGCGACCCGAACAGCCCGATCTCGGCCTCGGCCCGCTACGGCACCTACGCCATGGAGATCCTGATCAACGATTTGCTCAAGTCCGGCGCGCGGCGCGAGAACCTGGAGGCCAAGGTGTTCGGCGGCGGCGCGGTGCTCAAGGGTTTCACCGCCATCAACGTCGGCGAGCGCAACGCCGCCTTCGTGCAGACTTTTCTGCGCAACGAGAAGATCCGCATCGTGGCGGAGGACTTGAACGATATTTACCCGCGCAAGGTGTACTTCTTCCCGCGCACCGGCAAGGTGCTGGTCAAGAAGCTGATGCAGTCGCACAACGACACCTTGGCGAAACGCGAGATCGAATACGCCAGCCGCCTGAAGAAGCAGCCGGTGGCCGGCGAGATCGAGCTGTTCTGACATAATAAGAAAGTGTTTTCATCATGAAGATCAAAGTCCTGATCGTAGACGACTCCGCGCTGATCCGCAGCGTGATGACCGAAATCATCGGCAGCCAGCCCGACATGGAAGTGGTCGGCGTGGCGCCGGACCCGCTGGTGGCGCGCGAGCTGATCAAGCAGACCAACCCGGACGTGCTGACGCTGGACGTCGAGATGCCGAAGATGGACGGCCTCGATTTCCTGGAAAAACTGATGCGGCTGCGCCCGATGCCGGTGGTGATGGTGTCCTCGCTGACCGAGCGCGGTTCGGAGATCACGATGCGCGCGCTGGAACTGGGCGCGGTCGATTTCGTCACCAAGCCGAAAATCTCGATCCAGAGCGGCATGCGCGAATACACCGACCTGATCGCCGACAAGATCCGCGCCGCCTCCAAGGCCCGCATCCGGGCGCGCGCGCTGCCGCAGGCCGGCGCCGCCGGCACGGCCCCGCTGCCGCAGCTGCGCAACCCCCTGATGTCGTCGGAAAAACTGATCATCATCGGCGCCTCCACCGGCGGCACCGAGGCGATCCGCGAATTCCTGATGCAGATGCCGTCCGACTGCCCCGGCATCCTGATCACGCAGCACATGCCGGAAGGCTTCACGCGCTCCTTCGCCAAACGGCTCGACTCGCTGTGCAAGATTTCCGTCATGGAGGCGGCCGGCAACGAGCGCGTGCTGCCGGGCCACGCCTACATCGCGCCCGGCCACTCGCACCTGACCCTGGCGCGCAGCGGCGCCAACTACATGACCAAGATCGACCAGGGCGAGCCGGTCAACCGCCACCGGCCCTCGGTCGACGTGCTGTTCCGCTCGGCCGCCCAGTTCGCCGGCAAGAACGCGGTCGGCGTGATCCTGACCGGCATGGGCAAGGACGGCGCGGCCGGCATGCTGGAGATGAAGAACGCCGGGGCGTATAATTTCGCCCAGGACGAGGCGAGCTGCGTGGTGTTCGGCATGCCGCGCGAAGCGATCGCCGCCGGCGGCACGCATGAAGTGGGGCCGCTGATGTCGCTGCCCGGCATGGTGCTGGGCTACCTGGCGACGCACGGCGCGCGCGCGTTGCGCGTTTAACGTGCACGATGACGTATTACTGCTACTTTGTTCGCCACAGAGCAACGAAAATGCTATGCTACAAATAGCTCGTGCTTATAGACACTATTAACAACCGCGTAAGAGAAACAACGGAGTAATTCATGGCTGATCCAAAGATGAAATTTTTAGTAGTAGACGATTTTTCGACGATGCGCCGCATTGTCCGGAATCTGTTGAAGGAACTGGGTTACGCCAATGTGGACGAGGCAGAAGACGGTGTCATGGCACTGGCCAAGCTGCGCGCGGAGACCTTCGATTTCGTCGTGTCGGACTGGAATATGCCGAATATGGACGGCCTGACGATGTTGCAGAACATCCGTGCCGACCCCGCGCTGGCCAAGCTGCCGGTGCTGATGGTGACCGCCGAAGCGAAGAAGGAAAACATCATTGCGGCGGCCCAGGCCGGCGCCAACGGTTACGTCGTCAAGCCGTTCACGGCTGCCACGCTGGACGAAAAACTGAACAAGATCTTCGAAAAACTCGGCGCCTGATTGGGCGTGGCGGGCCGGTGCGCGGCAGCATTGCCGCGCGCGGGCCACACGGGGTGCTGACTTTGCGATCACAACATGCATCAAACTAATTTCCTGGTTCGCGAGCCGCTGCTGGACCCCAAGCAGAAGGTGGTCGGCTACGAATTGACGTGGCAGGGCGGCGCCGGCCAGATGGCCTTGCCCACCCAGGCCGCGCTGGAAGACCTGGTCAGCTTTGTAGCCGGCGAGGTCACCAGCGAGGAAGACGGCTGGCTGCTGCGCGACAAAACCCTGTTCCTCGAAGCCGTGCCGGGCATGCTGTCGACCGACGCCCTGTACAACCTGCCGCCCGAGCACACCGTGCTGTCGCTCAAGGCGGTGGCGCTGGCCAACGCCGACACGCTGTCGGCCGTGCAGGCCCTGCGCGCCGGCGGTGTCGGCGTGCTGCTGCGCGACGCCGACCTGGCCCGCGTCGGCAGCCGCCTCGGCACCATCGCCTCTTACGTGGAAGTGAAATTCACCGGCGCCGACGTCGCCGCGCAGGCGCGCGCCTACGCGGGACTGAAGGCGTCCAACCTGCGCATGGTGGGACGCCCGGTCAGCACCTGGGCCGACTTCGACGCCTGCGCCGCGCTCGGCCTGGACGCCTTCGTCGGCAAGCTGCACCTGACGCCGCGCCCCGGCACCGACAGCAAGGGCATGAATCCGGCGCAAACCATCATCATGCAGCTGATGCAGATGGTGAACGCGAACGCCGACATCAAGCAGATCGAGGACGTGCTCAAGCGCGATGCCGCGCTGTCCTACAAGCTGCTCAGCTATATCAATTCGGCCGGTTTCGGCGCGGGCCGCGAGATCGCCTCGCTGCGCCAGGCCATCACCTTGCTGGGCTACCAGCCGCTGTACCGCTGGCTGACCCTGCTGCTGGCCACCGCCAGCAGCAGCGGCTATTCGCCGGTGCTGCTGGAAACGGCGGTGGTGCGCGGCCGCCTGGCCGAGCTGCTGGGCCTGAAGGCGCTGGGCAAGGCCGACGCCGAGAACATCTTCGTGGCGGGCATGTTCTCGCTGCTGGACCGCCTGCTGGGGATGCCGATGGACGAGGTGCTGGCCAGCATACAGCTGTCGGACGACGTGGTCGCCGCGCTGCTGACGCGCTCGGGCAAATACGGCCAATACCTGGCGCTGGCCGAAGCGTGCGAGCTGAACAGCAACCTGGTGTCGTCGCTGGCATCGGCGCTGAACCTGTCGCCGGCCGAGGTCAACAAGGCCCACCTGTCGGCGCTGGCCTGGACCCAGAGCATCGCCGGCTAATCGCTGGCTAATCGCCGGCTAATACTTGTGCCGTATTCCCAGCGCGTAGGTATTGCCGCTGCGCGCCGTGCTCAGCTTGTCGTACAAATACACCGCGTACAGATCCGTCCGGACCGACATATTGTAGTCATAGCCGGCCGCCGCCGTATTGCGCCTGAACGGCGCTTTCACGCTGGCGCGCTCGTCGGCGCGGGCCCATGCCAGCAGCCACTTGCCCGCGCCGTGCGGCACGGCCAGCCCGAGATGGAAGGTCCTGGTGTCGCGGCCGCTGCCGTCGGTCTTGTTGCGCGCGTACGTGGCGTAGGCTTTCGCCACCTTGAAGTCGTACGCCGTGCCGGCGAACACCGTGCGCTGTTTCGGGGACGCATTCGTGATGCCGATGCCGTTGCCGATTTCCTGCGCCGCCACCGCGCCGCTGAGGGTGGCGCTGCTGTACTTCAGCACCGCCACCTTGTTGTCGCCCGGGCTGTTGGCGGCGTGTTCGCCCAGCCCGTACTGGCCGACGACGTTGAAGCCGCCCACCACGGGCGAAGTGTAGTGCAGCGCGTTGCTCCAGCCAGAGTCTCCCGCCGACGAGCTGCCGTAGGGCACGATCCACATCTGCGTCATCAGCGGCGAAAAGCGGGTCGAGAAGCCGTAGGGATTGAAACCGGCGGAAAGCTGGAACAGGGGATTCGGCACGCGTCCGGCCTTGGCGGCGCCCCAGGTGTCGTTCAGTCCGACGTAGGCTGCGCGCGTCAGCAAGGGGTCGCCCGGCGTGCGGCCGGATTCGCCGGTGTCGACCCGCATGAAGCCTTCCAGGGCGAAGGTCGCCGAACGGCCGTCGCCCAGGCTTTCGACGCCGCCTATGCCCCAGTACGAGGTGGTCATGCCGCCGCTGTTGACGACATTCAGGCGGGCGGGTACGCCGCTGGTGGCGCTGCGCCCGGCGTACATGTCGACAATGCCATAGATTTGCACGTTGCTGACCTGGGCCGGAGCAGGGAGGGCGGTGAACGCCGCGGCTATGGCGGCGAGCAAGCGTAGGGCAGGGTGTGCAAACCGCATGGGGGCGCCTCGCGTAGGGAGCTGGGGTGCAGCAGGGAAAGGACAGCTTAGCACGCCGGGGGCCGCTGAGGACCGCCTGCGTGCGTCGTTGCAACGCTTAGATCTCGAGATTGTCGATCAGGCGCGTGGTGCCCAGCTTGGCGGCGGCCAGCACCACCAGCGGCGTGCCTTGCGCCAGGTCGCCGGCAGCCGGCGGCTGCAGGTCGTTGCGCTTGCGGATGGAGATGTAGTCGGGCTGCCAGCCGCGCTTGGCCAGCTCGTCCATTGCCTTGTGCTCCAGCTCGAAGATGTCGAGGTGGCCGGCGCGCATTTCTCCGGCCACGAAGTTGAGCGCCTTGTACAGCGCGGGCGCTTCGGCGCGTTCCTCGGGCGACAAATACATATTGCGCGAGGACAGCGCCAGGCCGTCGTCGGCGCGGTAGGTCTCGGCCGCGATGATCTCGGTGGGCAGCGCGAACTGGCGGCTCATGTTACGGATGATCATCAGCTGCTGGTAATCCTTCTTGCCGAACACCGCCACGCGCGGACGCACGCAGGAGAACAGCTTCATGACCACGGTGCTGACGCCGGTGAAGAAGCCGGGGCGGAATTCGCCTTCCAGCGTGTTGCCCAGGCCGTCCGGCGGCTGCACGCGGTATTCCTGCGGCTCCGGATACATATCCTTTTCGGTCGGCGCGAACAGCACGTAGACGCCTTCCTTTTCCAGCTTCTCCACGTCGGCCTGGAAGGTGCGCGGATACTTCTCGAAGTCCTCGTTCGGGCCGAACTGCAGGCGGTTGACGAAGATCGAGGCCACCACCGGGTCGCCGTGCTTGCGCGCCAGCCGCATCAGCGACAGATGGCCTTCGTGCAGGTTGCCCATGGTCGGCACGAATGCCGTGCGCAGCTGACCGCTCAGGTGGTCGCGCAATTCTTCTATGTCGGAAATGATTTTCATGTGGTTTTTCTCTTGTTGTTCAAGCCGGCGAATACGCCAGCCTTACATAGATAGGCGCGAACGGTTCGGCCTGGGTAATTTCAATCAGCGTCTCTTTCGCCAGCTCCAGCATGGCGACGAAATTGACCACCACGACAGGCGGACCGCCCGAGACGTCGAACAGCTCGGCGAATTCGATGAAACGCTTCGACTGCAGGCGGCGCAAGATGCTGGTCATGTGCTCGCGCACGGACAGCTCCTCGCGGCTGATCTTGTGGTGCTGGACCAGCTTGGCGCGCTTCATCAAGTCCTTCCACGCCGCCTGCAGGTCGGCCGGCTCCACGTCCGGCCAGGACTGCACCAGGCTTTGCTCGATGTGGACCTGGGTGCGCACAAAGTCGCGGCCCACCTGCGGCACGGCGTTCAGGTCGTACGCGGCCAGCTTGATCTGCTCGTAGTCCAGCAGGCGGCGCACCAGCTCGGCGCGCGGGTCGCCCGCTTCCAGTTCGACTTCCGAATGCCGCTGCGGCAGCAGCATGCGCGACTTGATCTCGATCAGCATGGCCGCCATCAGCAGATATTCCGCCGCCAGCTCCAGGTTGGACAGGCGGATCTGGTCCACATACTTCAGATATTGCAGGGTGACCTGCGCCATCGGGATGTCCAGAATGTTGAAATTCTGCTTGCGGATCAGGTAGAGCAGCAAGTCCAGCGGGCCCTCGAAGGCTTCGAGGAAGATCTCCAGCGCGTCCGGCGGGATGTACAGGTCGGTCGGCATCTTCAGCATGGGCTCGCCGTACAGGCGTGCCAGAGCGGCGCTGTCGGCGACTACCGCCTCGGCGCTGCTCTCCACCGCTGCGGCCAGTTCCGCCGCGTCCGCCGCCGACATGCGCTGCCGTCCGGGTCTGTTGTCCGGGCCTGTTGTCCGGGTCTGTTTACAGCTTGTTCTGGTAGACGTAAGCCTGCTGCTTCACGGTCGAAGCGCGGGTGCGGTCCTGTTCATTGAGCGGCGTCGCTTCCTTGTCCCACAGCAGGGCGCGGCCTTCGCGCTGGCCTTTTTCCATGTCTGGGTTCTGTTCTTTCAGCTTTTTGATGAACAGGGTGTGGTCCGACTCGTACATGCTGTGCTGTTTGGAGAGTTTCATATTGTGAGAATTCGTAGAAGAAGCAACAGCTATTTTACCGCGCCGCAGGCCCCGGCGGGGACTTCTCTTGCACTGCGGCAGGGCCCCGGTGATGGCGCTGCGCGACGTTAACTATATTGGGAAAATGATCATGCAAGCGGCGCCGTCACGTATTCTTCTTTCCAGTCGCGGGTATTCGGGAAATGGAAAGGACAGGCTGGTGGTGCTGCCGCCCGGTTCGCTTCCTGCTTACGCAGACTTTCTCCAAGGACGGGATACTTCACCTGTCTTTCTTTGGCGCCCCCTTGCGGGGCGCTTTTTTTGCGCCTGGCATTTGAAACCGCCCGCACCCGGCAGCGAAATGGCGATGCGGGTAGAATCGTCCGCCTATGACTCCCTATACTATATTGCTGCTGACCCTCGCGCCTTTGCTGTGGGCCGGCAATGCCATCGTTGGCCGCCTGGTGCACGACATGGTGCCGCCGATTACGCTCAATCTGCTGCGCTGGATTATCGCCTTTTTAATCCTGCTCCCTTTGGCGGGACCGGTATTCCGCCGCGACAGCGGCTTGTGGAAGAACTGGCGCCGTTTTGCCTTATTGGGCCTGCTCGGCATCGGCATGTATAACGCCTTGCAATATCTGGCCTTGCAAAGTTCCACGCCGATTAATGTCACGCTGGTGGCGGCCGGCATGCCGGTCTGGATGATGCTGACCGGATGGATGTTTTTCGGCGCCCGGGTATCGCGCCAGCAAATGATGGGTGCGGCATTATCGATCAGCGGGGTATTGCTGGTTTTGGCGCGCGGCGATTTGCAGCATTTACTCGAATTGCGGCTGGTCGCCGGCGATATATTCATGATATTCGCTACCATTGCCTGGTCGATATACAGCTGGTTGCTGACACGGCCGATTGAACCGGCCGGCATACGCGCCAATTGGGCCAGCTTCCTGTTGGCGCAGGTCGGCTTTGGTGTTGTCTGGTCCGGCTTGTTCGCGGCAGGCGAATGGGCGCTCATCGATGCGCATATTCATTGGAGCTGGACTTTGGCGGCGGCGCTTGCTTATGTCGCAGTGGGCCCGGCGGTTATTGCATTCCGCTGCTGGGGTGCGGGCGTGCAACGCGCCGGTCCTAGCGTTGCGGCATTCTTCAGCAATCTCACCCCTTTATTCGCCGCGCTCATGTCGTCGGCGTTTCTGGGCGAGCCGCCGCATTTGTACCATGGCGCGGCTTTCCTGCTGATCGTGGGCGGTATCGTCGTGTCCTCCAGGCGAAACTGACTCGAATCTGGCTTGTTCGCGCTAACTATTGGCACAATATGTTGGCACGAAGGGCCATGCGCAGCGCCGGCGCGGGGCATGCGTGCGCCTGTGCGGGACGCTTGCGGCTATGCTGGCAGGACTGAAACGGGAAGGGAGAACGTGATGCGCAAGCTGAGCATGGCAATACTGGCGGCGCTCGCCTTACTGACGGCCTGCCAGGATAAGCCGATTGAACCGATGAAACCGAAGGTGGCTGTTGCTAACCTAGCGATTTAATATAACGCGGATCGACTTGGGCGCAATAATTGGCGCATACCTGGCGCGCCGCATTGGCCGCCGCGTGCACCAGCATCTCCGCATTGGAATGGATGCACATGGAGACGATAATCGATGGCGGCTCCGGCTGCACCGGTAATTCGATAAACTCGCCGCTGTCGAGCGAATTGGCGACAAATAAGCTGGGTATCGCTGCCACGCCGTAGCCATCTTTTACCAGCTGCACGATCGCGGCCACGGATGGCGAGCAGGTAATGCGGGTTTGTTCCAGCGGTATCATCGCCAGATTCGCCATTTTGCTGACAATTTCCTCCAGCATGCGCTGCGGCGCCGTCCCCCGTCCGAAAGTTAATATCGGGAGCGCCAGCAAGCGCTGGTTCAGCCCCTCCTTGCGCGTGTCGATCAGCCCGCGGCGCGCGATCCAGTGCAGCGGGTAAACCGCCAGCGCCTCGGAAACAATATCATTGCTTTCCACGCCTTCGACCTGGATCACCAGATCCAGTTCATGCGCCCGCAGGCGCCGCTCCAGTACATTGCTCATATCGACCGCGAGGTCGACTTCCAGCTCCGGATACAACACATTCAACTCGCGGATATATTGCGCCAGCCAGCTGTGGACGACCGATTCAATCACTCCCAGCCGCAAGCGGCCGCGAATTGCACTATCCTTGTGCGCCGCCGCCTGCAATCTGCGCGTCGCGTCCACCACCGCTTTTGCATGCCCCAGCAGGTATTCCGCGTTGGCGGTCAAGCGGAATTCCTTGCTGCTCCGGTCCACCAGTTCGGTTTGCAATTCTTCTTCCAAGGTCTTGATGCGCAAGGAAATTGCGGCCGGCGTCGCGTGCAGCGCGCGGGCGGTCGCGCGGAAGCTGCGCAGCTGGGCGAGAGTGACGAAGGTTTCGAGGAATCGGGTATTCATCGGTAAAGAATACCTTAACTGCTTGCACCAGTGTGGCGCACAGCGGTAAGAAAAACTGTACAGCAACATCAAAAATAACTAGATGGCAAGTAGGGGTATTCGCGTTTATTCTGGACTCATTGCTTCTTTCATCCTTCTTAAGCGAGACACCCATGACCCCACTCGAACTCCGGCACAAGGTGCGCAGCGGCGAATTCAGGCTGCCGACGGCCGGCTACTGCGGCGAATTCGCCCAGGCCAACCTGGTGATACTGCCGCAGGCCCATGCCGACGACTTCCTGCTGTTCTGCATGCGCAACCAGCGCGCCTGTCCGCTGCTGGCGGTGGGGGAACCCGGCCAGTGGAACGTGGCCCGTCTGGGCGAGGACATGGACCTGCGCAGCGACACGCCCGGCTACAACATCTACCGGGGCGGCCTGCTGGCGTCGCAGACGCATGCGCTGCACGAGGTCTGGCGCGACGACCTGGTGGTGTTCGCCATCGGCTGCTCCTTCTCCTTCGAACAGATGCTGATGGACGCCGGCATCAAGCTGCGCCACATCGAGCAGCGCCGCAACGTCGCCATGTACCGCACCAATATCCGCAACCACGTCGCCGGGCCGTTCGGCGGCGAGATGGTGGTGTCGATGCGGCCGATGAAGGCGGCCGACGCGATCCGCGCGGTGCAGATCACCAGCCGCTACCCGGCCGTGCACGGCGCGCCGGTGCACCTGGGCGATCCCGCGCTGATCGGCATCGCCGACCTGCATCGCCCCGACTACGGCGATCCGGTCGAGATCATGCCGGACGAACTACCCGTTTTCTGGGCCTGCGGCGTCACGCCGCAGGAAGCCATACGCCAGGCGCGCTTGCCGCTGGCGATCACGCACCAGCCGGGCTACATGCTGGTGACGGATATACGCAACGCCTCACTCGCAGCATTCTGACTTTATAAACCATGCGGCACCATCAACGGACACTCTCAACGCGTCCGCTGGGGAGTGCTGCGCCTAAAAAAGGGGATATACCATGAACACAAGAGTCATCAGCAGCGGCCGGCAGGAGGGATATTTTTCCTGGTTCCACGCCTTGACGGGGAAGGAGCGCCGCACCTTCTGGAGCTGCAAGGTCGGCTATGCGCTGGACGCGATGGACACCCAGTTCCTCAGCTTCGTGATCCCGACGCTGATCGCCACCTGGGGCTTGTCCAAGGGCGACGCCGGTTTGATCGGCACCGTCACGCTGCTCACCTCCGCCGTCGGCGGCTGGCTGGCCGGCATCCTGTCGGACCGCATCGGCCGCGTCAAGACCTTGCAACTGACCATACTGTGGTTCGCCTTCTTCACCGTGCTGTGCGGCTTCGCGCAGAACTTCCAGCAACTGCTGTGGGCGCGCGGCCTGATGGGCTTCGGCATGGGCGGTGAATGGACCGCCGGCGCCATCCTGATCGGCGAGGTGATACGCGCCAAGGACCGCGGCAAGGCGGTCGGCATGGTGCAAGCCGGGTGGGCCATAGGCTGGGGCGCGTCCGCGCTGCTGTATGCGCTGATGTTCTCCCTGCTGCCGGCCGAATGGGCATGGCGCTCGCTGTTCCTGCTGGGCATACTGCCGGCGTTGTTCGTGATCTTCATCCGCCGCTTCGTCGATGAGCCGGAAGTGTTCATGGCGGTGCAGAAGAAGGCCGTCACCGAGGAGCGCGCTCCCTTCACCGCCATCTTCGCACCCAGGATGCTCAGCATTACGCTGCGCGCCGTGCTGCTGACCACCGGCGCCCAGGGCGGCTACTACGCCATCACGACCTGGCTGCCGACCTTCCTCAAGACCGAGCGCCACCTGACGGTGCTCGGCACCGGCGGCTACCTGGCCATGGTGATCGTCGGCTCCTACGTCGGCTACATCGTCAGCGCCTTCCTGACTGACTACCTGGGCCGCAAGAAAAACTTCATCCTGTTCGCCACCGGCTCGCTGTGCATCGCCCTGGCCTACACCCGCCTGCCGGTGACCGACAGCGTCATGCTGTTCCTCGGTTTCCCGCTGGGCTTCTGCGTGTCCGGCGTGTTCAGCGGCATGGGCGCCTTCCTGACCGAGCTGTTCCCGACCGAGATACGCGGTTCCGGCCAAGGCTTCAGCTACAACATGGGCCGCGCGGTCGGCTCGCTGTTCCCGCTGATGATAGGCCTGAGCAGCCAGTCGATGGCGCTGGGCGAAGCGATCGGCGTGTTCGCCGGCGCCGCCTACGGGGTGATGATACTGGCCGCGCTGACCCTGCCCGAGACGGCCGGCAAGCAACTCGAATCCTGATTAGTAAGCAAGCAAAGAGGTAACATCATGAAAAACGACATCCCCGCACAACAACTTCGCTGGCAGTTCTGGGTCGACCGCGGCGGCACCTTCACCGACATCGTCGCGCGCCGTCCGGACGGCAAGCTGGTGACGCACAAGCTGCTGTCCGAGTACCCGGAGCGCTACGACGACGCCGTCACCCAAGGCATGCGCGACATGCTGGGCCTGAAGACCGGCGATCCGCTGCCGGCCGAGCAGATCGAAGTGATCAAGATGGGCACCACCGTCGCCACCAACGCGCTGCTCGAGCGCAAGGGAGCGCGCACGGCACTGGCCATCACGCGCGGCTTCGCCGACCAGTTGCGCATCGGCTACCAGGACCGGCCGGACATCTTCGCCATGCGCATCGAGCTGCCGGACCTGATCTACGAGGAAGTGATCGAGGTCGACGAGCGCATCGGCGCGCACGGCGAAGTGCTGCGGGCGCCGGATGAAGACGTGCTGCGGCGCCAGTTCGCCGCCTTGCGCGAAAAAGGCATCGCGGCCATCGCCATCGTGCTGATGCACGCTTACCGCTACCCGCAGCACGAGCAGCGACTGCGGGTGCTGGCCGAGGACGCCGGCTTTACGCAGATCTCCGTCAGCCACCAGGTCAGCCCGCTGATGAAGATCGTCGGCCGGGGCGACACCACCGTGGTGGACGCCTATCTGTCGCCGGTGCTGCGCGACTACGTGTCGCGGGTCTCGGCAGACACGGGCGACGTGCGCATCATGTTCATGCAGTCGAACGGCGGCCTGACCGACGCCGGCCGCTTCCATGGCAAGGATGCGATCCTGTCCGGTCCCGCCGGCGGCATCGTCGGCGCGGTCAAGAGCTGCGAAGCGATCGGCCTGAAACAGGTGATCGGCTTCGACATGGGCGGCACCTCGACCGATGTGGCGCATTACGACGGCGCTTACGAACGCGTGTTTGAAACCGTGGTGGCCGGGGTGCGGGTGCGCGCGCCGATGATGCATATCCATACCGTGGCGGCCGGCGGCGGCTCGATCTGCAGCTTCGAGAACGGCCGCTTCAAGGTCGGTCCCGAATCGGCCGGCGCCAACCCCGGCCCGGCCAGCTACCGCAAGGGCGGTCCGCTGACGGTCACCGACTGCAACGTCATGCTGGGCCGCATCCAGCCCGAGCACTTCCCGCACGTGTTCGGCCCGAACGGCGACCTGCCGCTGGACCGCGACGTGGTGGTGCGCGCCTTCGCCGACCTGGCCGACAAGATCGCCGGCGAGACCGGCACGCGCTTGTCGCCGTCGGCGGTGGCCGACGGTTTCCTGACGGTGGCGGTCGACAATATGGCGCAGGCGATCAAATCGATCTCCGTCGAGCGCGGCTACGACGTCAGCAGCTACGCCATGTGCTGCTTCGGCGGCGCCGGCGGGCAGCACGCCTGCCGCGTGGCCGACGTGCTGGGCATGACCAAGATCGTGATCCATCCGTTCGCCGGCGTGCTGTCGGCCTTCGGCATGGGGTTGGCCGATATCCGCGCCATGCGCGAGGGCGCGGTCGAGCTGCCGCTGACGGCGGCCGCGCTGGACGCCCTGCAACCCCAACTGCTGGCCCTGGCCAAGGAAGCGGTCACGGAGCTGCTGGAACAGCAGGTGGCGCAACAGGATATCCGCGTCGAACTGTGCGCACGCCTGAAGTACCAGGACAGCGATTCGGCCTTCGTGATCCCGCTGGGCGCCATGGACGAGATGTCCGCCGCGTTCGCGGCGCTGTATCGCGGCCGTTTCGGCTTTGTCATGGAAGGCCAGCCGCTGGTGATCGAATCGGTGTCGGCGGAAGCCATCGGCGCCGGCGACGGCGCCGACTTCGTCATCGAAGTGCCGGCGGCGGCCGGCGGCGCTGCCGCCGCGGCCTGCGTCGACAGCTATGTCGACGGCCAGACCGTGCCGATCGCGCTGCACGTGCGCGCCGAGCTGCCGGTGGGCAGCCGCGTCGCCGGCCCGGCGCTGATCCGCGAACAGATCGCCACCACCGTGGTGGACGCCGGCTGGAGCGCGAGCGTGCTGCCGGACCGCACGCTGCTGCTCGAACGCGTCGCCGCCGCCGGCAGCGTGCACAAGATGACCACGGCCGTCCATCCCATCCACCTGGAGATCTTCAACAACCTGTTCATGGCCATCGCCAGGCAGATGGGCACCACGCTGGAGAACACCGCCTATTCGGTCAACATGAAGGAGCGCCTGGACTTCTCCTGCGCCATCTTCGACCGGCACGGCAACCTGATCGCCAACGCGCCGCACATCCCGGTGCACCTGGGCTCGATGAGCGACAGCGTGCTGTGCGTGATCCGCCAGCACGCCGCCAGCATGGCGCCGGGCGATGCCTATGTGCTCAACGTGCCGTACAACGGCGGCACCCACCTGCCGGACATCACCGTGGTGTGCCCGGTGTACGGCGAGGGCAGCGAGCCGATGTTCTATGTCGCCGCGCGCGGCCACCACGGCGACGTGGGCGGCATCACGCCGGGCTCCATGCCGCCCAACAGCACCACCATCGAGGAGGAGGGCGTCCTGCTGGACAACGTCAAGATCGTCGACAAGGGCGTGTTCCTGGAGCCGCTGGTGCGCGGCCTGTTCGCCGCCGGCCCCTGGCCGAGCCGCAATATCGACCAGAATATCGCGGACCTGATCGCCCAGCTGGGCGCTTGCGAAACCGGCGCCAACGAATTGCTGAAAGCGGTGTCGAGCTACGGCCAGGACGTGGTGCTGGCCTATATGCAGCACGTGCAGGACAACGCCGAAGCGGCGGTGCGCAAAGCCATCGGCGGCCTGCGCGACGCCAGCTTCGAATACGAGATGGACGACGGCGCCATGCTGCGTGTCAAACTGACCATCGACCACGCCAGCCGCAGCGCCACGGTGGACTTCAGCGGCACCAGCGAGCAGCGCCCGAGCAACTTCAACGCGCCGCTGTCGGTGTGCAAAGCCGCCGTGCTGTATGTGTTCCGCACGCTGATCGACAGCGACATCCCGATGAATGAAGGCGTGCTCAAGCCGCTGAACCTCATCATCCCGGAGGGATCGATGCTCAATCCGCGCTATCCGGCGGCGGTGGTGGCGGGCAACGTGGAAGTGTCGCAGTACGTGACCGACGCGCTGTACGGCGCGCTGGGCGTGATGTCGGCCTCGCAGGGCACGATGAACAACTTCACTTTCGGGAACGAAGAGCACCAGTATTACGAAACCATCGCGGGCGGTTCCGGTGCCGGTCCTGGCTTCGACGGCACGGCCGCCGTGCAGACGCATATGACCAATTCGCGCATGACCGATCCGGAAGTGCTGGAGTGGCGCTTCCCGGTGCTGGTCGAGACGCATGCGATCCGGCGCGGCAGCGGCGGCAAGGGCGCGCACCAGGGCGGCGACGGGGCGCTGCGCCGGATCCGCTTCCTGGAGGCGATGACGGCCAACATTCTGGCCGGCCACCGCCGCATCGCGCCGTTCGGCCTGCAGGGCGGGGCGCCCGGCGCGCTGGGCCGCAACTGGGTCGAGCGTGAGGACGGCTCGGTCGAGTCGTTCGGCGCCACGCACACGGCCGAGATGAAGGCCGGCGATGTGTTCGCGATCGAAACGCCGGGCGGCGGCGGCTTCGGTTCCTAGTGCCTGGTTCAGCAGTAATTCAGCAGTAATGCAGTAGTAGCAAGCGGCGGGACAGGCAGGGCTCCCTATCCCGCCGCCGACATCAGAGCCTATACAAAAACAGGGATATCAGAATGAAGAAGACTATGCTTGCGCTCATGCTGGGCGCACTGGCAGGGACGGCTGCGGCCCAGAGCAATGTGACGGTGTACGGCGTGGTGGACGTGGCAGCCGTGCGCGAGAGCGGCGGCGTCGCCAGCACCACCAAGCTGACTTCGGGCGTGGAGGCCGGTTCGCGCCTCGGCTTCAAGGGGACCGAAGACCTGGGCGGCGGCCTGTCGGCCATCTTCCTGCTGGAGAACGGCTTCCAGGCCGATACCGGCGCCATGGGGCAGGGCGGCCTGCTGTTCGGCCGCCAGGCTTACGTCGGCTTGCAGAGCAAGTGCGCCGGCACGCTGACCCTGGGCCGCCAGTACACGCCGCAGTATCTGGCGGTGGCGGCGGCCGATCCCTTCGGCTCCGGCACGGCGGGCGACAGCAAGAACCTGATGGCGCCGACCGGCAACAGCGCCAGCCGCATGGACAACGCCGTCAAGTACGCGTCGCCGGTGTTCAAGGGCTTCAACGTGGAAGTGGTGTATGGCGTCGGCGAAGTGGCCGGCGACAGCACGGCCCAACGGCAGTTCGGCGGCGCGCTGGCCTACACCGCCGGCCCGCTGGTGTTGCGTCTCGCGCAGCACAACCGCAACAACGACACGGCCGCGCTGAAAAATACCAGCCACGCCAGGAACACCGTGTTGACGGCCTTGTACGATTTCGGCCTGCTCAAGGCGCACTTCGCGTACGGCGTCGACAAGGGCTTGAACAGCGCCTTGCCGCGCAACCTGGGCAATCCTTACGGCTACGCCGCCGTGCCGACGCCATCCACCGACAGCCGCGTGGCGCTGCTGGGCGTGACGGTGCCGCAAGGCGCGGGCGTGTGGCTGGCTTCCTACATCCGCAAGAACGACGAGACCGCCTTCAACCAGGACGCGCAGCAGTTCGCGGCGGGCTACCGCCACTACCTGTCCAAGCGCACCGACGTGTACACGGTGTACGCCCACCTGCGCAACAAGAACGGCGCCGGCTACACCGTGGGCAGCGCCATCGAGGGCGGCACCGGCAACCGCGGCCTGAACCTGGGCTTGCGCCACACTTTCTAGGAGTCCGCCATGCGTTCACCCTCCCATGCCATCCACAATTACCTGCTGGCGAAGGATGGCAACCGCCCGCACCTGATGGCCGAAGCCTTCAGCGAGGATGCCTTGTTGTCGATGCAGGTCAATACGGACAACATAGCCTTTCCGCCGCTGTCGCGTGGGCGCGACGCTATCGCGGATGTGCTGGTGCGCCGCTTCGGGCAAAGCTATGAGAACGTCTATACCTTCTGCCTGACGCCGCCGCCCGGGCAGCCGGTATCCGATTTCAGCTGCGAATGGCTGGTGGCGATGACCGATAAAAAGGGTGAGAATGTGCGGGTCGGCTGCGGACGGTACGACTGGCGCTTCGAGGATGTCACCGGGCTGGCCGAGCGGCTTGCCATCCAGGTGGAAGTCATGCAGATCTTGCCGCCGGCGGCCCGGGAGCCGGTCATGAAATGGGTGGCTTCATTGCCCTATCCATGGTGCGCGACCGAGACCGTCATCGCCCGCGCAAGCGATGTTGTCGGCGTCGGGCCGGTGCTGGCCTGGCTCCGCGAAGCAGGATCACTTTCAATACAAGGAGATGGAAAATGAAAAAACTGCTGAAGTACTTGTTGCTGGGCTGCGCGGCGCTGATGTTCAATGCAGGCGCCGGGGCGGCGGAGAAGGGCACGGCCGACGAAGCGGTGGCGATGGTCAAGAAAGCCGGCGAGTTCCTGAAGAAGAACGGCAAGGAGAAGGCATTCGCCGAATTCAACAATCCCAAGGGCGCTTTCATCCAGAAAGACTTGTACATCTTTGCCTTCGGCGCCAACGGCGATGGCGTGGAGCTGGCCAACGGCGCCAACATCAAATTGGTCGGCAAGAACGTCAAGGAGATGAAGGACGCCGACGGCAAGTACCTGATCAAGGACATCCTGGCGGTGGGCATGGGCAAGGAGGGCCAGGGCTGGGTCGATTACAAATGGCCGAACCCCGGCACCGGCCAGATCGACGCCAAGCGTACCTATGTGGAGCGGGTGGACGACGTGATCATCGGCTGCGGCGTCTACAAGTAGCCGGGCCGCGTTCGCGATGTTGTTATTGAAGCTGGCGCTGGTGCCCGGATTTCTGCTGCTATTGTCGCTGGCCGGCAACCGTTGGGGGCCTTCGCTGGCTGGATGGCTGGCCGGGCTGCCGGTGGTGACCGGCCCTATCCTGTTCTTCCTGGCTGCCGAGCATGGCGTGTCGTTCGCGTCGCGCGCGGCGGCGACGGCGCTGTCGGCAGTACTTGCGTCGGTGACGTTCAGCATCGTCTATGCGCATGGCGCGCGTCGTGCCGGCTGGCCGGGGGCGCTGCTGCTGGCGCTGGCCGGCTGGGCGGCGGCGGCATGGTTCCTGTCCAGATTGCCTGCCAATGTCGCCATCGCGCTGCCGCTGGCGCTGGCGACGCTGCTGGCCGCGCCCAGCTTGTTTCCAGCGACGGCGGTGCAGCCGGGCGCGCGTGCCAGCGGCGCCGCTGAACTGGCGCTGCGCATGCTGGCCGGCGCCTTGCTGACCCTGGCGGTTACCCTGGGCGCAGGCGCGCTCGGCGAGCGCTGGAGCGGACTGCTGGCGGTGTTCCCGATCCTGGGCATTGTGCTGGCAGTGTTTTCCCACCGCGCCCAGGGCGTTGCTTTTGCGGCGGCGCTGCTGCGGGCGATGGCGGGCGGACTGTATTCCTTTGTCGGGTTTTGCTGCACGCTGGCGCTGGCCCTGCCGCGCCTAGGGCTGGCGGGCGGCTTTGCCGCCGCAGTACTGGTTGCGCTGGCAGCCCAGTTGCTGACCCGGCAGCGAGCGCCGGTTCGCTGACCGCCTTGCCGAGCCCGGCTCGGCCTGGAACTGTTGGCGCGGGCGCGCGGTGCTAATGCCTGAGCTGGCGCCGCATGACGAAGGGCGCCGGCTCCAGCGGATTGGCGTGGGAGTATTCCAGCTCCTCCGCCAGTTCGAATTCGTAGGCGGTGTAGAAGTCGAGCAGCTTGGGCTGGTCGGCGCGCACCGCCATGCGCACTTCCTGCACGCCGGTTTCCAGGCCATGATGGATGACCGCTTCCAATAAATGCTGGGAGATGTTCTTGCCGCGCCAGGCCGGCAATACGCCCATCCTCAGGATTTCCCAGATATAGGATTCGGTATCCAGCGGCAGCCAGCGAATCGAGCCAACGGGGACATCGTCCACCAATAAGACAAAACCGCCGCCGTCGCGCAAATGCTGCGAGACGAGAACGGCGGTTTCACGGTGGCCACTGGACGTGACGTTCACCTTGCCGGCCCACGCTGCGCGCGTGAGCTCGGCAATCAGTTTGGCATCGTCATCCGTGGCTTCACGTACCACGATATTGCTCATGATTTAATTGATGCGCATGCCGGGTTCGGCACCCGGCCAAGGGTTGAGGATGTAGATGCCGGCGTTGGCTTGCTCGTCCGCAGCCGAGGCGGCCAGCACCATGCCTTCGGAAATGCCGAACTTCATCTTGCGCGGCGCCAGGTTGGCCACCAGCACCGTCAGCTTGCCGATCAGGTCTTCCGGCTGGTACATGGACTTGATGCCGGAGAATACGTTGCGGTGGCGGCTTTCGCCCGCGTCCAGCGTCAGGCGCAGCAGTTTGTCGGAACCGTCGACGTGTTCGCAGTTGACGATTCTGGCGATGCGCAGGTCGACCTTGACGAAGTCGTCGATAGCGATCTCCGGCGCCAGCGCTTGCACGCCTTCCTTGGCCACCAGCGGTTCCAGCGGCGGCGCTTTCGGCGCCTTGGCCGGCTTGGCTGCCACCGGGGCGGTGCCGGCGGCGGCGATCTGGTTAGGCGCGTCGAACAGCTCTTCGATCATCTTGGCGTCGACGCGTGTCATCAGGTGGTTGTAGGCGCCGATGCTGCGGCCCAGCATGGGCTGGAAGGCCGCGCCGGAGGCCAGTCCGGTGTCGGCCCAGACCAGCTTGTCGTCGTTGAGGAAGGCGGCCACGTTGGCGGCCACGCCCGGCAGCACCGGCGACAGCAAGATGGTCAGCTGGCGGAACAGGATCAGCGCGGTGGTGCACACTTCGTGCAGCTCGGCGGTCTTGGCCTCGTCCTTGGCCAGCGCCCATGGCTTGTTCTCGTCCACATACTGGTTGGTGACGTCGGCGATTTCCATGATCTCGCGCAGCGCCTTGCCGAATTCGCGGTTTTCGAAGTTGGCGGCGATGCCGGCCTGGCGCTCCGCGCCCTCGGCGTTGGTCAAGGCGCGCTTGATCCAGCCCATGGCGCTGTCGGACAGGCCGGCGGCCAGCTTGCCGTCGAACTTCTTGCTGATGAAGCCGGCGCAACGGCTGGCGATGTTGACGTATTTGCCGATCAGGTCAGAATTGACGCGGGCCACGAAGTCGTCGCCGGTGAAGTCCAGGTCTTCGACCTTGGCGTTCAACTTGAAGGCGATGTAGTAGCGCAGCCATTCCGGGTTCATGCCCAGGTTCAGGTAGCGCAGCGGCGAGATGCCGGTGCCGCGCGACTTGGACATTTTTTCGTTGTTCACGGTCAGGTGGCCGTGCACGTTCACTTTCAGCTTGTCGATGACCGGATGGCCGGCGAATTTCAGCATGGCCGGCCAGAACAGCAGGTGGAAGGAGACGATGTCCTTGCCGATGAAGTGGATCTGCTCGGTGCCCGGATCGTTCAGCAGGGCGTTGAAGTCCAGGCCCTGCTTGTCGCAGTAGTTCTTCAGGCTGGCCAGGTAGCCGACCGGCGCGTCCAGCCACACGTAGAAGAACTTGCCCGGCGCGTCGGGAATCGGGATGCCGAAATACGGCGCGTCGCGCGAAATGTCCCAATCGGCCAGCTTCTCGCCGGCTTCGCCCAGCCATTCGCTGACCTTGTTCACCATCTCAGGCTGCAGGCGGCCCGGGGTGTTGAGCCAGTCGCGCAGGAACTCGAAGCAGCGCGGGTCGGACAGTTTGAAGAAGTACTGCTCCGATGGCTTCAGGATGGGCGTGGCGTTGGTGAAGACCGAGAACGGGTTCACCAGCTCGGTCGGCTGGTAGGCCGCGCCGCACACTTCGCAGTTGTCGCCGTACTGGTCCTTGGCGCCGCACTTAGGGCACTCGCCCTTGATGTTGCGGTCGGCCAGGAACATGCCTTTGACCGGGTCGAAGAAGCGGTCGACGATCTTGGTGGCGATCAGGCCGGTGTCGCGCAGCTTGCGGTAGATGCCTTGCGACAGCTCCACGTTTTCCGGCGAATCGGTCGAGTACCAGTTGTCGAAGGCGATATGGAAGCCGTCCAGGTACTGGGCGCGGCCGGCGGCGATCTTGGCCACGAATTCCTGCGGCGTGATGCCTTCCTTCTCGGCGGCAATCATGATGGGCGTGCCGTGCGTGTCGTCGGCGCCGACAAAGTGCACTTCGCGTTGCGCCCCGCTCGCGCCGTCGCGCTGCATTCGCTGGAAACGGACCCAGATGTCGGCCTGGATGTACTCCATCATATGGCCGATGTGGAAGGCAGCGTTTGCGTAGGGCAGGGCAGTAGTGACGAACAGCTTGCGGGTCATGATTGATGCACTTTGTTGGTAGGAAAAAGAGCATTTTACCAGCGCTGGCCGCTCATGCGCAGTGTGGCGGGGGCGGCGCGCTGTTTTTCTGTCTATTTTGCGCTAGACTGCGGGATCACTTACGGAGATTCACATGAGCATCACGGTAGAAGACGTCAAAGCGGCATTGTCTAAAGTTACAGACCCGAACACGGGCAAAGATTTCTGCACCTCGAAGGAAGTGCGCAACCTGAAGGTCGAGGGCGCCGACGTTTCTTTCGATATCGAACTGGGCTATCCGGCCAAGAGCCAGGTCGAAGCCATCCGCGCCAGCGTGGCGGCCGCCGTGGCGGCGCTGCCGGGCGCGGGCAAGGTCACCGCTAATGTATACAGCAAGATCATTTCGCACACCGTCCAGCGCGGCCTGAAGCTGCTGCCGAACGTGAAAAACATCATCGCGGTGGCCTCTGGCAAGGGCGGTGTTGGCAAATCGACCACGGCGGTGAACCTGGCGCTGGCGCTGGCTGCCGAAGGCGCCGCGGTCGGCATCCTGGACGCGGACATCTATGGCCCTTCGCAGCCGATGATGCTGGGCATTAACGGCCGGCCGGAGAGCAAGGACGGCAAGACCATGGAGCCGCTGGAAAACCACGGCCTGCAAGTGTCGTCGATCGGCTTCATGATAGATCCGGACGAGCCCATGGTGTGGCGCGGCCCCATGGTCACGCAGGCGCTGCAGCAGCTGCTGGAGCAGACCAACTGGCGCGACCTGGACTACCTGGTGGTCGACATGCCGCCCGGCACCGGCGATATCCAGCTGACCTTGTCGCAGAAAGTGCCTGTCACCGGCGCGGTGATCGTCACCACGCCGCAGGACATCGCGCTGCTCGATGCCCGCAAGGGCCTGAAGATGTTCGAGAAGGTCGGCATTCCCATCCTGGGCGTGGTGGAGAACATGAGCACGCATATCTGCTCGAATTGCGGCCATGAGGAGCACATCTTCGGCCATGGCGGCGGCGCGAAGATGTGCGCGGACTTCGGCGCCGAATACCTCGGTTCGCTGCCGCTGACGATGGCGATCCGCGAGCAGACCGACTCGGGCAAGCCGACCGTGGTGGCCGATCCCGATGGCCCGGTTGCTGTCATCTACAAGGAAATCGCCCGCAAAATCGCGGTAAAAGTGGCGGAAAAGGCGAAGGACATGACCAGCAAGTTTCCTAGCATCGTCATCAAGAATGACTAAGTTCGCCATTGGCGCCTCCAGCATGCCCTTGCGCATCGTCGGACTGCCGCGAACTCGGGTGCCCGGCGCTTTGTCATTCCCGCGCAGGCGGGAATCCATGCTGCGTTGCCGGGCGTGCAGCCTATGGGCCCCCGCTTTCGCGGGGGCGACACAGGTCGCGGGGGTGACACAGGCCGCGGGGGTGACACAGGCCGCGGGGAAGACGCAGATCGCTGGGGAGACACTGATCGCGCGGAGGACACAGATCGCGCGGAGGACACGGATCGCGGGAAGGGCGCTGGCACTGACGCTGGGGCTGGCCGCGGCTTCTGCGCTTGCGCAGTCCGTCCAGGCGCCTGGGCTGCCGCCGTCGCAGGCTTTGCCGCTGCTGCAGGCCCTGGTCCAGCCGGCCGGCTGGCAGCCGCAAGCCAGCGGCACCTCGGCCGAGCTGCGCGGCCTGTCCGTCGTCAGCGCGGCGGTGGCCTGGGCCAGCGGCGCCAAGGGCACGGTGCTGCGCACGGTGGACGGCGTCACCTGGACGCAGTTGCCCGTGCCCGACGCCGACAAGCTGGATTTTCGCGACATCCACGCGGTGGACGCGGACACCGCCGTCATCATGAGCGCCGGCCCGGGCGCCGCGTCGCGCATCTACCGCACGAGCGACGGCGGCGCGAGCTGGAAGCTGCAGCTCACCAATCCGGACGCCGAGGGCTTCTGGGACGCGATCGCGTTCTGGGATGCGAAGAACGGCATCCTGTTCGGCGACCCGGTCAAAGGTGTATTCCAGGTGCTGGTGACGGCCGACGGCGGCGCCACGTGGCGGCAGGTGGCCGATCCGAAAGGCCTGGCTGCGCAAGCGAACGAGGGCGCATTTGCCGCCAGCGGCACCTGCCTCACGGTCGCCGGCAGCGGCGACGCCTGGTTCTCGACCGGCGGCGCGGAGAACGCGCGCGTGTTCCATTCCGCCGACCGTGGCCGCAGCTGGCGCGCGGCGCCGGTGCCGATACCGGCCGGCGCTGCGGCGCGGGGCATCTTTTCGGTGGGCTTCCGCGACGGCCGCACCGGCATCGCGGCAGGCGGCGACTACAAGGAAGCCGCGCTGGCCACGGTGAACGGCGCGCGCACCGAGGACGGCGGCGCGACCTGGACCGCCGCGCCCATCCTGCCCGAGGGCTATATGTCGGTGGTGGTGCCGGTGCGCGGCGCGCTTGATTCCTTCGTGGCGGCGGGCCTGGCCGGTTCCGGCTACAGTACCGACGGCGGGAAAAGCTGGACTGTGCTGGACCGCACACCGATGAATACCGTCGGCTTCGCCACGCCCGCGGTGGGCTGGGCGGTGGGGCCGAAGGGGCTGGTGATGAAGTACGCAGGGCCGATCCTCGGCAAAAAGTAGGTCACGCAACCTGGAGAAATCATGCAGAAGTCTTTGAAGCGAGCCGTGCTCGCATTGGCATTCGGCGGCATCAGCCTGGGCGCCGCGGCGCAGACCGTATCCTTCGCCGAACCGGCGGACGGCGCAACCGTCGCCAGCCCGTTCAAGGTGAAGTTTGCCGTCAGCGGCATGGAAGTGAAGCCGGCCGGCGATATGAGCGCCAACACCGGCCACCATCACCTGATCATCAACGGCGACAGCATCAAGGCCGGCGAGAGCGTACCCTTTGATGAAACCCATCTGCATTTCGGCAAGGGCCAGACGGAGGCTGAAGTGAAGCTCCCGCCAGGCAATTACAAGCTGACCATGCAGTTCGCCAACGGCGCCCATCAGTCTTACGGCCAGGCGGGCAGCAAGACCATTAATGTGACGGTCAAGTGACAGTGCGTGGCGGCGCTGGCGGATTACGTCCTGCGGACTAATCCACCCTACGCCGCCCTACATTGCGCTGCCATCCGGAGCGGCGCCATCACTTGCTGCGGCTGAATGGCATCTCGGACGGGCCGGCCAGCAGCTTGCCGCCGTCTTTGCCGTTGAATTGCAATTCCAGTTCGTTCGACAGCATGAAGTAGCTGCCGCTGGGTGCGGCCAGCAGCGTTTCGCCGGCGCCTTTCTGCAGCTCCACCACCAGGCCGTCGCCGACGCGGCGCACGGTGAAGTCGCCCGCGCCCTGTACCACATAGGTGCCGGGCAGCGCCGCCAGCGCATCGGCCGTGAGCGCGACGCTGCGGCGCACTTTGCCGCCCATGGTGGGCCAGCCGTATTCGGCCGCCACCGCGCGCGCCAGTTCCGCCCCCAACTCGCTGCCACGCTCGCCATTGGTCATCACCACCACGCCGTCGCCCCGTTCCGTGTAGGCCGACATGCGTGCGCGGTAACCTTCGTTGGAGCCGCCATGGCCAAAGCTTTGCGACTGGCCGTCGCCTTCGATGCCCAAGCCCAGGCCGTAATTCTGCATGACCGGTGTCAGCATCAAATGCGTCATGGCCTGCGACAGCACCAGGTTGGATTGCCCGGCCGCCGAACGGCGCGTTTCGATGGCGAACCTGGCCAGGTCGGACGGCGTGGTCCACAGGCCGGCCGCCGCCTGCTCCGGGTAGGTGTGGGGACCGCCGGGAACCGGCTTGCCGTTGCCGTCGTGCGGCAGCGCGGCGCGCGCCAGCATCTGCGGCGGCAGCGGCTGGGCGAAGGTGCTGTCGGCCATGGCCAGCGGTTTGAGTACGGTGTCGTGCATCAGTTGCGCGAAATCGGCTTTGCTGCGTTCCTGCATCACGTACTGCGCCACCTCGTAGCCGCCGCCGGAATAACGCCAGCGGCTACCGGGGCGCGTGTTGACGTGCACGCCGCCGGTGTTGGCGGGCTTGGCGCCGTTCAGCAGCTGCACCAGCGTCGGCACCGGCGCGCCGGCGGCGTAGCCTGGGAAGCCGTGCACCGTGGTGCCGGCCGTGTGCGACAGCAGCTGGCGCAAGGTGACCGGGTTGTTGTCCGCATCCTTGGGCAGCTTCCACAGCGTGGTGTAATTGTTGATGTCGCGGTCCAGCTCCAGCTTGCCGCTTTCCACCATCTTCAGCGCGGCCATGGCGGCCACCGGCTTGCTGATGGACGCCGCCTGGAACAGCGTGGACGTGGTCACCGGCGCGCCGCCCGGCGTCACCACCCCGTAGCCCTTGGCCCATTCGACCTCGCCGCCGTGGATCACCGCGATGCTGACGCCGGGCACGCCGAGGCGGGCCATTTCGTCGGCCAGCCTGCGCTTTGCCGGCGGCGCGCCTTCCAGCGTCACGGCCGACAGCAGGCCCTGCTCGACGTTGGCGATGCGCTGCGCCAGGCCAGTGTCGCCGGCGGAGGTCGCCGGGATCGCGGGGAGGGCGGACAGCAGTCCGATGGCGGCGTACAGGCAGGTGCGTGGGTTCAAGGCGGCGTCCTTTGAGTAGTTGACGGTCGAGTATAAGCCGCTAACGGGTTAAAATAGCTGTTTAATCCTAACGTTTTTGTCAACAAATGACCACTACACCAGCAACTCCCGTCCGTACCCGTTTCGCCCCCAGCCCGACCGGCTTCCTGCACCTGGGCGGCGCCCGCACGGCGCTGTATTCCTGGGCCTTCGCTCGCCACTTCGGCGGTACCTTCGTGCTGCGCATCGAGGACACCGACCTGGAGCGTTCGACCCCGGAAGCGGTGCAGGCCATCATCGACGGCATGCAGTGGCTGGGCCTGGACCATGACGAGGGCCCGTTCTACCAGATGCAGCGCATGGACCGCTACCGCGAAGTGGTGGCCCAGATGCTGAGCGCTGGCACGGCCTACCTGTGCTACTCGTCGCCAGAAGAAGTGGAAGCGATGCGCGAGCGCATGCGCGCGGCCGGCGAGAAGCCGCGCTATGACGGCACCTGGCGTCCGGATGAGGGCAAGACCCTGCCCCCGGTGCCGGCCGACCGCAAGCCGGTGGTGCGCTTCAAGAACCCGCTGGACGGCGACGTGACCTGGAACGACGTCGTCAAGGGCAGCATCACCATCTCCAACCGCGAACTGGACGACCTGGTGATCGCGCGCCCGGACGGCACGCCGACGTATAACTTCTGCGTCGCCGTCGATGACTGGGACATGAAGATCACCCATGTGCTGCGCGGCGACGACCACGTCAACAACACGCCGCGCCAGATCAACATCCTGCGCGCCATCGGCGCGCCGCTGCCGGAATACGGCCATCTGCCGATGATACTGGGCTCGGACGGCCAGAAGCTGTCGAAGCGCCACGGCGCCGTCAGCGTGATGGAATACCCGGCCCAGGGCTACTTGCCGGAAGCGATGCTGAACTACCTGGCGCGCCTGGGCTGGAGCCACGGCGACGACGAGGTGTTCTCGATGGCCCAGTTCTGCGAGTGGTTCAACCTGGAGCACCTGACCGCGTCGGCGGCCCAGTTCAACAACGAAAAGCTGGCCTGGCTGAACAACCACTGGATCAAGCAGGCCGACAACGCCCGCCTGGGCGAGCTGGTCAAGCCGCGCATGCTGGAGGCGGGCGCCGTGTTTGAAGGCGGACCGGACCTGGCCACCGTGCTGGGCCTGATGAAGGAGCGCTCCAATACCACCAACGAACTGGCGGACGCGGCCATGCTGTTCTTCCGCGCGCCGCAGCCGGACCCGGCCCTGCTGGCCCAGCACCTGAGCGACGCGGTCAAGCCGGCGCTGGCACTGTTCGCCGAGCGCATCGCGACCGTCGAGTGGACCAAGGAAGCGATTGCCGCGATGCTGAAGGAAGTGTTGGCGGCCAACGGCCTGAAGATGCCGCAAATCGCCATGCCGCTGCGCCTGATCGTCACCGGCCAGCTGCAGACGCCGGCCATCGATGCGGTGCTGCAGATCTTTGGCCGTGACGCTGTGGCGGCGCGCGTGGCGAAATACCTGTAAATCCCCCAGTTATTTTCCCAAAGTTGCAATCGAGTATTGCATTCTGCGGGAGGCCTGCTATACTCCTGTTTCTTCGCAAACGGGGGTATAGCTCAGCTGGGAGAGCGCTTGCATGGCATGCAAGAGGTCATCGGTTCGATCCCGTTTACCTCCACCAGTTTTGCGAAGTTGGCAGTAAAGGCAGCACCGGCAGTACCAGGCAGTTCAAGGTCCCCATCGTCTAGAGGCCTAGGACATCACCCTTTCACGGTGAGTACCGGGGTTCGAATCCCCGTGGGGACGCCAGGCGGTAAAGTGGTTTGGCAGAAAATAAGTAGTTGACGTTTGTTTTACTGATAGCTTATAATTCGGCCCGCCGGATTATCGCAGAAGTGGTAACAAGGTCGCCAAGTGCGGCTTTATTTTTTTCTGCACCAGAGGGGGTATAGCTCAGCTGGGAGAGCGCTTGCATGGCATGCAAGAGGTCAGCGGTTCGATCCCGCTTACCTCCACCATGAGTGCGGAAGAGAGTAGAGTGTAGCAAGCAGTAACGGAAGTTCAAGGTCCCCATCGTCTAGAGGCCTAGGACATCACCCTTTCACGGTGAGTACCGGGGTTCGAATCCCCGTGGGGACGCCAGTAGTTGCAGTACCGTAGTAGCATTATTTCTGCGCCCGGGGGGTATAGCTCAGCTGGGAGAGCGCTTGCATGGCATGCAAGAGGTCATCGGTTCGATCCCGTTTACCTCCACCAACAGCGCAGAAAGTCACAGTAGTTCCTGGTCCCCATCGTCTAGAGGCCTAGGACATCACCCTTTCACGGTGAGTACCGGGGTTCGAATCCCCGTGGGGACGCCAGTTCTGGCACATTACACAGTAGTATGACATTCGACAATCAAGCTGCCATGGGCGGCTTTTTTTGTGTGCGCCCAGCATGGGCGCACTCCTGTGGGTGAGAGTCCCGCCGCGAGCTGACCACAGTGAGCGAAGTGAGGCGCAACTGCATCAGGGCAACCGAGTGTGGGAAGGAAGCGCGGAGCGTAAATCATGAGCCGAGGTACACGAATCGCATAGAAGGCGCTGCCGATTAGGGCGAGCGGGCACAAAACCGCGAAGCTCCTGTGGTCAAGGATCAGGCGGCGTAGATGCGGCGGTTGTGTGATGAAGGAGTGCGGCCCTTACCTGGGGACGCCCCGCTTTGCGCCTGAAAGGGCGACGGCGAGAGCCGGAACGGGGTCTCAGCAGAGGTCATAGTAGTCGGAGGTAGCGCCGGGAAGGCTCGACCCCGCCGATGAAGGACCGAACGAGTAGGAGTGAATCCGATATGTCGATGCAGAAAGCACCGCGTCAGATGCCCGCGAAAGCGGGGCGGGAGACCGTAGGGCAAGGTGAAGCCTTGCCTAGTGTTTCCAGCGACGAAGCGTTCTGCCCGCGATATGCAACCGGGGACACGGGGTCGGCGCTGCTGCAAGCAGCGCTGACGACAGAGAACCTGCGGCGTGCGTTCAAGCGCGTGCGTGCCAACAAGGGCGCTGCTGGCGTCGACGGTCTGGATATCAATCAGACTTCGCGCCATCTGGCGACCGCGTGGCCGGGCATACGCGAACAACTGCTGGCGGGGACGTATCGGCCCAGTCCGGTGCGTCGGGTGACGATCCCGAAACCGGACGGAGGCGAGCGCGAGCTTGGCATTCCGACGGTGACGGATCGCCTGATCCAGCAAGCACTACTACAGGTGCTGCAACCGATTCTTGACCCCACTTTCAGCGAGCACAGCTACGGCTTTCGTCCGGGCAGGCGTGCGCAGGACGCGGTATTAGCGGCCCAAGCGTATGTCCAGTCTGGGCTGCGAGTCGTGGTAGACGTTGACTTGTCGAAATTCTTTGACCGGGTTAACCATGACATCCTGATCGACCGTCTGTGGAAACGCATCGACGACGCCGGAGTGCTCTGGCTAGTCCGTGCCTATCTGAACAGCGGCATTATGGATGGCGGCGTGGTGCAGTCGCGGGATGAGGGAACGCCGCAAGGTGGGCCTTTGAGTCCGTTGCTGGCCAACGTGATGCTCGATGAAGTGGACAAGGAACTGGAACGGCGCGGTCATCGCTTTGCGCGCTACGCCGACGATGCGAACGTGTATGTGCGCAGCGTGCGGGCGGGTGAGCGGGTGATGGCGGTGCTGCGGCGCTGCTATGCCAAGTTGCACCTCATGGTCAACGAAAGCAAAAGCGCGGTGACCAGCGTCTTCGGCCGCAAGTTCCTCGGTTACAGTCTGTGGATGGCGCGTGGGGGCGAAGTCAAACGCAAGGTGGCCGAGAAGCCGCTGGCGACGTTCAAACAACGCATCCGGGAGCTGACTTGCCGCTCAGGTGGGTGCAGCATGCCGGAGGTGGTGGGACGACTTCGTTCCTATATGCTGGGATGGAAAGGGTACTTCGGATTGGCGCAAACCCCAACGGTTTGGCGCGGACTCGATGAATGGCTGCGTCACAGGCTGCGGGCAATCCAGCTCAAGCACTGGAAGCGTGGAACAACCATGTATCGGGAACTGCTTAATCTTGGGACACCAAGATCGGTGGCGAGAACCATCGCGGCAAATAGCCATAGATGGTGGCGCAATAGTGCGAAATTGCTTAACAGCGTGCTCACAATTGCTTATTTCGACCGCCTCGGCGTACCTCGCCTGTCTTGACCTCAACTACTCGAACCGCCCGGTGCGGACCCGCATGCCGGGTGGTGTGGCAGGGGAGTGGCCACCTTGGCCGTCCCCTATGCCGATTTTGGGCTCAGGAATCTGAGCTATGTAAAGCTGCAAGCTTTACGAGATTGCATGTTGGCGAAAGTGACCTACACTGGACGAGGGCAGCCATCGAAGCTGACTATCAAAACAGGGAGACGGACATGGAAATGCATATGCACTCGCACCGCTGGGTGGCGCGCCAGCCCGACTGGGCCGCGGCAGCGGTGGCCGGCTTTGGCGCCGGCGGTATCCTGATGGTGCTGGAACTGGCGTGGACCGCGCTGGTGGGCAGCCAGGATCCCTGGCGCGCGACACACATGATCGCCGCCATGGTGCTCGGCTGGGACGCGCTGCAATCCACCGGCTACAGCACCGGCATCGTGGTGGCCGCGCTGGTGGTCCACTACATACTCGGCATCGCATTCGGCGTGATGCTGGCGGCCATCATCGCGCCGTTCCAGCTCGATTCGAGCACCGGCATGGTGCTGCTGGCCGGCGCCTTGTTCGGACTGCTGCTGTATGTGCTGAATTTCTACGGCATGGCCAGCGCCTTCTCCTGGTTCGCGGAAATGCGCAGCTGGCCGACGGCGGTGGGCCACATGGTATTCGGCATGTCGGCCGCCTATATCTACCGGCGGATGGAAAAGCCGTAAAGCACCGTTTTTGCGTTGGTTCGTTGAGCATGGCGCAGGGTGGGTCGTGGCGCATGCGTGAGGGCGAAACATCTGACAGAAACGGGGCTGCTCATGGCGATGGCACTGGCATTGATCCTGATTGTGGTGGGTAGCGTCGCGTTCCACTTCTGGAGCCCGTGGTGGCTCACGCCCCTGGCGTCGAACTGGCAGCAGATGGACGACGCCCTGATGCTGACGCTGGTCATCACGGCCGCGATCTTCATCATCATCAATCTCTTCGTGGCCTACGCGGTGATCAAGTTCCGTCACCGCGACGGCGTGCGCGCATCTGCCGAGCACGGCAGCAAGAAACTGGAGTGGTGGCTGATCGGCGTCACCACGGTCGGCATCGTCATCATGCTGGCGCCGGGGCTGGACGTGTACGCCAAGCTGATCACGGCCCCCGCCGACGCGATGCAGTTCGAGGTCATGGGCCAGCAGTGGCAGTGGCACTACCGCCTGCCCGGCAAGGATGGCCGCATGGGGCAGACCGACGTGTCCCGCATCAGTCCGGAAAACCCCTTCGGCGTGAACGCCAAGGACCCATACGGCCAGGACGACGTGCTGGTCGACACGCAGGAAATCCACATCCCCCTCAACAAGCCGGTCAAGGTGCTGCTGCGCTCGCAGGACGTGCTGCACGACTTCTACGTGCCGCAGTTCCGCACCCGCATGAATATGGTGCCGGGCATGGTGACCTCGTTCTGGTTCACGCCGACCAGGGCGGGACGTTTCGAAGTGCTGTGCGCGCAGCTGTGCGGCATCGGCCACGCCAATATGCGCGGCTATGTGGTCGTGGAGGATGAGCCCGCCTACCGGAAATGGCTGGCATTGCAGCCGACTTTCGCGGCGAAGATGCGGGCCGGTGCGGCGGGCGGCACCGGCGTGGCCGCCGCTGCGGCCGGCGCCGCTCCTGCCGGCGCGGAAGGCACGGCGGCCGGCACGCCCGGCGCGGGCGAGGGCGGCGCGGCAGCGGCCGCCGGCGATACCGCCACGCAGGGCAGGCTGCTGGCGCAGGCGCGCGGCTGTACGGCCTGCCACAGCGTGGACGGCAGCCCCGGTGTGGGGCCGAGCTGGAAGGGCTTGTACGGCAAGACGGAAACACTGGACAGCGGCAAGACCGCTGTGGCGGACGATGCCTATCTGAAGCAGTCCATCGTCGATCCCAAGGCGAGCATCGTGCGCGGCTTCCCTCCCATCATGCCGCAGCAGCCGTTCACGGAAGCGGAGCTGTCGGCGATGGTGGACTACATCAAGACTGTGAAGTAATGGCAGGAGGATGCTATGGCATACGGCAGCGGGCACGGCCACGAACTTGGTGACGGACACGACCACGGCCCGACAAGCTGGGTCACGAAATACGTATGGAGCCAGGACCACAAGGTGATCGCGGTGCAGTACGGCCTGACCGCCATCGTGGTCGGGCTGATCGGGCTGGTCTTGTCCGACCTGATGCGGCTGCAGCTGGGCTATCCGGGCAAGTTCGCCTTCATCGACGCCTCGCGCTACTACCAGTTCATCACCATGCACGGCATGATCATGGTGGTGTATTTGCTGACGGCGCTCTTCCTCGGCGGCTTCGGCAACTACCTGATCCCGCTGATGGTGGGCGCGCGCGACATGGTGTTCCCCTTCCTGAACATGCTCAGCTACTGGTTCTACCTGCTGTCCGTGCTGATCCTGGTGGCCAGCTTCTTCGTGCCCGGCGGCCCCACCGGCGCGGGCTGGACGCTGTATCCGCCGCAGGCCATCCTGCCCGGCACGCCTGGTGTCGAGTGGGGCATCATCGTCATGCTGATCTCGCTGGTGGTGTTCATCGCGGCCGCCACCATGGGCGGCCTGAACTACGTCACCACCATCCTGCAGGCGCGCACGCGCGGCATGACCCTGATGCGCATGCCGCTGACGGTGTGGGGCATTTTCGTCGCCACCATCCTGGCGCTGCTGGCTTTCCCGGCGCTGTTCGTCAGCGGCGTGATGATGTTGTTCGACAAAACCCTGGGCAGCAGTTTCTTCATGCCCGCCATCGTCTCGATGGGGCAGCACCTGAACCACCAGGGCGGCAGCCCCCTGCTGTTCCAGCACCTGTTCTGGTTCTTCGGCCACCCCGAGGTCTACATCGTCGCGCTGCCGGCGTTCGGCATCATTTCCGACCTGGTCAGCGTGCATGCGCGCAAATGCATCTTCGGCTACCGCATGATGGTGTGGGCCATCGTCGTCATCGGCGCGCTCAGCTTCGTGGTGTGGGCCCACCACATGTATGTGAGCGGCATGCACCCGCTGTTCGGCTTCTTCTTCGCCACCACCACGCTCATCATCGCCGTGCCCACCGCGATCAAGGTCTACAACTGGACGCTGACGCTGTGGCGCGGCGACATACACCTGACCGTGCCGATGCTGTTCGCGCTCGGCTTCATCAGCACCTTCGTGCTGGGCGGTGTTACCGGCCTGTTCCTCGGCAATGTCAGCGTCGACATCCCCCTGTCGAACACCTATTTCGTGGTCGCCCACTTCCACATGGTGATGGGCGTGTCGCCGGTGCTGGCGGTGTTCGGCGGCATTTACCACTGGTTCCCGAAAATCAGCGGGCGCATGTTCAACGAGACGCTGGGCAAGCTGCACTTCTGGGTCACCTTCCTGGGCGCGTACGCGATCTTTTTCCCCATGCACTACCTCGGCGTGCTGGGCATGCCGCGCCGCTACTACGCCTACGACAACTACAACTTCATCCCGCCGTCGGCGCAGATCATGAACGAGTTCATCACGATAGCCGCGCTGGTGGTGGGCTTGATGCAACTGGTGTTCGTCTTCAACATGGCCTACAGCACCTTCAAAGGCAAGGCGGCCGGCGGCAACCCCTGGCGCGCAGCCAGCCTGGAATGGTTCACGCCCGAAACGCCGCCCACGCACGGCAACTGGGGAGCGCAACTGCCGGTCGTCTATCGCGGCGCCTACGATTACGGCCAGCAGACGGGCGAGAGCGACTACATTCCGCAGAATGTCGGGCCGGACACCGATCCGCCCGGCCATCCCCCGGGTGCGCCGGCCGGGACTCCCGTGCACGGACGTCCAGTCGTTGGCGGAGAGCCGGCATGAACGCCGCCACCGCAGGCGCCAGCCCGAACGCCAACGCCAACGCCGTCGCGCCCGATGCGCGCAGAGTGGGCCTGTGGGTCTTCATGGCCGTGGTCTGTTCGCTGTTCATGCTGTTCAGCATAGCCTACGTGATGCGCATGGCGATGGCCGACTGGCAGCCGCTGCGCTACGTGCCCTGGCAGCTATGGCTCAGCACGGCGATGCTGGTGGCCGCCAGCGCGGCCTGGGAGGCTGCGCGACGCAGCGCCGCGCGTCGAATGGCCCGGCTCGCCTGTGTGCTGTCGCTGCTGTTCCTGGCGGTGCAGTTGTGGGCCTGGCAGGCGATGACGGCGATGAATTTCACCGTCAACGGCAACCCCGCCAGCAGCTTCTTTTATTTGCTGACCGGCTTGCACGGCCTGCATGTGGTGGGCGGACTGGTGGCGGCCGTGCTGGCGGCGGTCCTTGCGGGCAATGGAAGCCGGGGGGGCATGGAAAGCAAGGCAGGCACGGGAACAGCGGCCCGGGCCGAGGTGCGCGCCGGCATGCTGCTGTGCGCGCGCTACTGGCATTTCCTGTTGCTGTTGTGGCTGGCGCTTTTCGCGCTGCTGTTCCTGGTCACGCCGGACTTTGTGCAGGTCGTTTGTGAGAGCGTCGGCATCCGGCCGCCGCAAGCGAGGTGAACCATGGATACGCGCGAAACGCTGGCGGCGACAGCCGAGGGCATGCGGGGGCTGGTGGCCGACTTCTCCGGCGACAAGCAGGCCTACCACGTCCCCTGGGGCAAGCTGATGATGTGGATATTCCTGCTCAGCGATACCTTCATATTCGGCAGTTTTCTCACCGGCTACATGACGGTGCGCCTGTCGGCCACGGCGTCCTGGCCCAATCCCAGCGAGGTGTTCGCGCTGACCATAGGCGGCACCACCTTGCCGCTGATCCTGATCGCCATCATGACTTTCGTGCTGATCACCAGCAGCGGCACCATGGCCATGGCGGTCAACTACGCTTACCGGGGCGAACGTGCAGTCGCCGCCAGGCTGATGCTGGTCACCGCCGTGTTCGGCGCGATGTTTGTCGGCATGCAAGCCTTCGAATGGACCAAGCTGATCCATGAAGGCGTGCGGCCCTGGGCCAATCCCATGGGCGCGGCGCAGTTCGGTTCTTGCTTCTTCATGATCACCGGCTTCCACGGCCTGCACGTGTCGGCCGGCGTGATTTATCTGACCATCGTGGCGCGCCGCATCCAGCGCGGCCACTACGAGCGCGGCGTCCACGCCGGCAAGTACGACATCGTGGAAATCGCCGGTTTGTACTGGCACTTCGTCGACCTGGTTTGGGTCTTCATCTTTGCGCTGTTCTACCTTTGGTAGGGAGGGACCATGGCCACCGCGACCGAACACACGCAGCATCCGATCGGCATCTACTTCAAGATCTGGGGCTTGCTGTTCGTCCTCAGCGCCTTTTCCTACGGCGTCGATTTTTTCCACGTCCAGGGCATGCTGCGCTGGACCCTGATCCTGGTGCTGATGACGGCCAAGGCCGGACTCATCGTCGCCTATTTCATGCACCTGAAATGGGAGCGGCTGGCGCTGATCTATACCATCGTGCTGCCGCCCGGCGCGCTGATCGTGCTGGTGTACCTGATGATGGTGGAGGGCGACTACACCTTCCTGACGCGCATGTCGCATTTCGGCTGAAGCGGCAGGCCGGGATACGGGGCCTTTAGTGACGGGGCAGCCTTGATTTGCAGGGTTTTACCGTGCTACAATTCGCCCACGCTTTACGACGTCCCCATCGTCTAGAGGCCTAGGACATCACCCTTTCACGGTGAGTACCGGGGTTCGAATCCCCGTGGGGACGCCAAGTCAAAAAGTGTGCGGATAGCGGCCCTGGTGCTCCAGGGCTTTTTATTTTCCGCTATAGGTCAGGACAGATTTCTGTCTCCATCGTCTAGAGGCCTAGGACATCACCCTTTCACGGTGAGTACCGGGGTTCGAATCCCCGTGGAGACGCCAGACAGGCTCAACAAGCCGACAGCAAAAGCCGCCCAGTGCGGCTTTTTCTCCACCATGCGCACCGACAAAAATCCAGCCACTACGCTCGCCCTGTTCTGCAAAGTCGTCGACAACTACGGCGACATCGGCATTTGCTGGCGCCTCGCGCGGCAGTTGCGGGAAGAGCACGGCATAGCCGTCACCTTGTGGGTGGATGATCTGCAAACATTTCAACGCATCTGCGCCGAAGTGGACGCGGACGCGGCGCTGCAGCAGATCGCCGGCATCGCCGTGCGCCACTGGACCGGCCGGGAAGGCGAGTTCGCCGCCACCGACATCGCCGACATCGTCATCGAATTTTTCGGCTGCGACATCCCGCCCGGCTACATCGCCGCGATGGCGCAGTGCGGGCCGCGCCCGGTGTGGCTGAACCTGGAAGGTTTGACGGCCGAAGAGTGGGTGGAGGGCTGCCATACGCTGCCCTCGCCGCACCCGCGTCTGCCGTTGACGAAGCATTTCTACTTTCCCGGCTTCACCGCCAAGACCGGCGGCTTGATGCGCGAAGGCGCGCTCGAAGCGCAGCGCCTGCAGTTCCAGTCCGATCCCGTCGCGATGGCGAACTTCCTGGCGCGCTTCGGCGTGACGCAGGAAGAGATGGCCGCGCTCAAGGTGTCGCTGTTCTGCTATCCGCACGCCCCTGTGCCGGCCCTGTTCGATGCTTGGCGGCACGGTGCGCAGCCCGTCACCTGCCTGGTGCCCGAGGGCGTGGCAGCCGACGCGGTGCAGGCTTTCCTTGGCGCCGAGGCGAAAGCCGGCGCATGCGGCAGCAGCGGCGCGCTGACGGTGCGCGTGCTGCCCTTCGTCGCGCAGCCGGACTACGACAAGCTGCTGTGGGCCTGCGATGTGAATTTCGTGCGCGGCGAGGATTCCTTCGTGCGCGCGCAGTGGGCCGGCAAGCCTTTCGTCTGGCACATCTACCCGCAGGACGAAAACCTGCACCACAAGAAGCTGCGCGCCTTCCTGCAGCGCTATTCCGAGGGCATGGAGGGGCTGGACGCGTTCTCGCTGCGCTGGAACGGGGTGCTGCCGGCCGGGGCGGCTGGGGATGCCGACTGGGCGGCATTGTGGCCCGGGCTGCACGCCATCCTGCCTGCGGCCGCCAGCCGTGCCGTTGTCTGGCAGCACCAGATGTTCGCCCACGGCGACCTGGCATCGAATCTGCTGCGTTTCGCCGCGTCGCTCCGGTAGGCGGCGCAACAAAAATAAGGTATACTGCCCGGTTACTCTATCAGGTATTTTTACTCGATCAAACTAGAGCTTACGGCGTTTAGAAGCCAGCAGGCGACAGATGATTTTCACGCAACCCACTTTATACGTACACTCGCTATGAAACCCGCAAAAGAAATTCGTGTTGGCAATATCATCATGGTTGACGCCAAACCATTTATCGTTCTGCGTTCTGACGTCAACGGTTCGAGCCGCACGGGCTTCACCTACAAATGGAAGACGAAAAATCTTCTGACCGGCGCCCCGATGGAAAACGTTTTCCGTGGCGACGACAAGTTCGACGTCGTCGTTCTGGACAAGAAGCCGGTGACCTACTCGTACTTCGCTGATCCGCTGTACGTCTTCATGGACCAGGAATACAACCAGTACGAAATCGAAGAAGAGAACCTGGGCGACGCGCTGAACTACCTGAAAGACGGTATGGAATGCGAAGCGGTGTTCTACGATGGCAAAGCCATCTCGGTAGAACTGCCGACCACCATCGCACGCCAGATCGTGTACTCGGAGCCTGCAGTCAAGGGCAACACTTCGGGCAACGTGCTGAAAGACGCAACGATCGAAAACGCGATCGAATCGAAGCGCCACACCGTTCAAGTGCCACTGTTCGTGAGCCAGGACGATGTGATCGAGATCGACACCCGTACCAACGAATACAAGCGCATCGTCCGTAACTAAGACGCGCCGCATTCGAAAAAAGCCAGGCTCCGGGAGCCTGGCTTTTTTTTTAACCGTAGGGCGTGTAGGTGATGCCGTTCTGGATGGTGCCGATCACCTGGGCCTGGTTTTCGGGGCTTTCGCTGAAGCTGGCCAGCACCTGCCCCGACGATGCCAGGTGGTTGTCCAGGATGTTCATCCAGTAGGCATAGCCGCCCGCGTCCGGCGCCCGGTGCAGCGTGTTGGCGTAGAACTTGGTCAGCAATTCGGCGTTGCTGGGGGCGCTGCCGTAGAGGGCGACGCCTTCGGGCGTGGTCAGGAAGTTGAGGGACATGCTGTCGAGGGACAGGCCGGCGTCCATTTGCTTGATCCAGTAGCCCAGGCCTTGGATGTCGGGCGCGCGGTCGAAGGTCGCCTGGTAGAGGCGATAAGCCTGGCCCGCCGCGCCGTTGATGTCCAGGGCCAGGTCGGCGTCGGCGAAATGCAGGCGCTCGACGTTGGCCAGGATGTCGACACCCAGGGTTCCCGCAGTGTCGGTGATGGCGGTCTGGCCGTTGGCGCCCAGGCTGAGGGTGAAGCTGGCGCGCGCCGCGTTGTAGAGCGCGGTGTCCACGCCGCCGCCGCCGTCGATGGTGTCGTTGCCGGCCGCGCCCGTCAGCAGGTCGTTGCCCTGGTTGGCAAAGATCAGGTCCGCGCCCGCGCCGCCGGTCAGCGTTTCGGCCACCGTGCTGCCGAACCCTTGCCCGACCTGCGTATGGATCACGTCGCGCGCGTCGGTCGTGCCGCCGCTGACGAACTGGTAGCTGGCGAAGACGGCGTCGAGCGTGCCGCCGGCGAGGGCCAGGCTGCTCAGGTAGTTGTAGTGGTTGGCGTCGCCGCCGCTGGAGAGCCGGGTCAGCGCGCCGCTGGCCAGGTCCTTGACAAAAATGTCGGTGCGTCCGTCACCGTCGCCGGCCGTGAAATCGGACTTGCTCTCGAAAATGACGTAGCGGCCGTCGGCGCTGACGGTGGCGTTGCTCGACTCGCCCAGGCCTTGCTGTCCGTCCGCATCGGTCGATACGCGGACGGTGGTGCCGGTCAGCATGTCCTTGCGGAACACGTCGCGCACGCCGTTGGTGTCGCCCACCACGAGATTGGTGGCGGTGCTGCTGAAGACGACAAAGCGGCCGTCGTAGGACAGCGTGGCGTTGTCGCTATTGTTGTTGGCCGCGTTGCCGGCCGAGTCCGTCGACGCGCGCGCGATGGCGCCGGTGCCGATGTTCTTGGCGTAGATGTCGGCAAAGCCGGCGCCGCCCGCCAACAGCGTGCTGGCGTAGCTGGTGAAGGCCACCACCGTGCCGTCGCCGGACAGCGCGGCGTCGTTGCTGGGGGTGTCGGCCTGCACGCCGGCGGCCGAGGTGGACGCATTGATCACCGCGCCGGTGACCACGTTCTTCACGAACACGTCGTCGGTGCCGTTGGTGTCGCTGGCGGTCAGGTTGGTCGCCTTGCTGAGGAAGGCGACCGACGCGCTATTGCTCGAAATGACGGCGTTATAGCTGTCGCCGTTCGCTTCCACGCCGGCGGCATTGGTCGACAGGCTGCTCAGGCCGCCGCTCACCAGGTTCTTCATCACGATGCCGGCGTGGCTGGGGGTAGTGCTCTGGAAGACGATCAGCTGGCCGTCGCCGTTCAGCGTAGCGCCGGTTTTCTGGCTGACCAGGGTGGCGCCGCCGGTATCGGTCGACACCAGTGTCAGTGCATTGGTGAGCAAGTCTCTCACGTAGATGTCGCCGTCGCCGATGGTGGTATCGGTTGGCAGCAGCGCCTGGTTGGAGGAAAAGGAGACGTAGCGTCCATTGGCGGAAATGCGGGCGCCGAGGCTGGTCGCGCTAACGCCGGTCTGCACCGTGGAAGTGGTATTTGGGAGCATGATATTGTCGGATGGCGTATTGAATAGTTGTAGGGATATGGCTTACAAATTGTGCATCAAGCCCTGGCTCTACCACCGCACGGTTCCGCTGGGATACTTTTGGTTCATGGAACACATACTGTTGAGTTCCAAAAAGATATTAAATTAGTAGCTCGGAAACATTTCGACTGGTATGCTAGTGGATTGCGCATTTCATTACTTTTGGTGCAACCACTCACGGAGTTGGCATGGATCGCAGGGGATTTGTTCGGATGGGACTGGCCGCGGGTGCGGCTGGCGCGGACACGGCGGCGGTGGCCGGCCAAGGGCGCCGGGCCACGGACAGCGGTCCCGGCCCCGGTCCCGGCGGCATCCTCGACAGCGGCGTGCTGCAGCAGCAGGAGCTGATGGCCGCCAACAAGCTCACCTCGCATTCCCTCACCTCGCAATACCTGGCCCGCATCCGCAATATCGACAAGGCCGGCCCGCGCATCAACGCCATCATCGAAATCAACCCCGAAGCTTTGAAGATCGCGCGCGAGATGGACCGCGAACGCCTGCTGCGCCGTGTGCGCGGCCCGCTGCACGGCATTCCCGTACTACTGAAAGACAACATCGCCACTGCGGACCGCATGAGTACCACTGCCGGGTCGCTGGCGCTGGCGGGCGTGCGCGCCGCGCGCGACGCCCATGTCGTGGCGCAGTTGCGCGCGGCCGGCGCGGTCATCATCGGCAAGACCAACCTGAGCGAATGGGCCAATATGCGCTCGACCCGCTCGGTCAGCGGCTGGAGCGCGCGCGGCGGCCTGACGCGCAACCCGTATTCGCTCGACCGCAATTGCAGCGGCTCCAGTTCCGGCTCCGGCGCGGCCATCGCGGCCGGCCTGGCCACGCTGGCGGTCGGCACCGAAACGGACGGCTCCATCGTGTCGCCGGCCTCGATCTGCGGCCTGGTCGGCATCAAGCCCACCCTGGGCCTGCTCAGCCGCAGCGGCATCATCCCCATCGCCCACTCGCAGGACACGGCCGGCCCCATGGCGCGCAGCGTGGCCGACGCCGCCTTGATGCTGGCCGCGATGGCCGGCGCCGATCCGTCCGACGCGGCCACGGCCGGCAGCACGGGCCAGGGCGCCGCCTACGCGGCCGCCCTGGACGCCGGCAGCCTGCAAGGCAAGCGCCTCGGCGTGGCGCGCAACTACTTCGGCAAGAACGCGGACGTGGACCAGGAGATCGCCAAGGCACTCAGGGTGCTCGAAGCGCAGGGCGCGCAACTGGTGGATGTGGAAGTGCCGAACACGGAAAAATACGGCGACAGCGAAACCGAAGTGCTGCTCTACGAATTCAAGGCCGACCTGGCCGCCTACCTGCAGCAGTACGCGCCCAATGCGCCGGTGCGCAACATGGCCGAGCTGGTGGAGTTCAACCGCAGGCACGCCGACAAGGAACTGCAGTACTTCGGCCAGGAATACCTGGAGCGCGCCGCCGCCAAAGGCGGCCTGGACGAGCAGGCCTACCGCGACGCGCTGGCCAACAACCAGCGCTATGCGCGCACCGAGGGCATCGACCAGGTGATGCAGCGGCACGGCCTGGACGCGCTGGTGGCGCCCACCGACGGCCCGGCGTGGCTGACCGACTTTATCAACGGCGACCACTACAACGCCAGCTTCTCCTCGCCGGCGGCGGTGGCGGGCTATCCGCACGTGACGGTGCCGGCCGGCTATGTGCACGGCCTGCCGGTCGGATTGTCCTTTGTCGGCGGCAGCTATAGCGAGGCCAAACTGATCGGCATGGCCTACGCCTACGAGCAGGCCACGCGCCACCGCCGTGCGCCGCAATTCCCGGCCAGCGTCTCGCCAGTGATCCGATAGAAAACCTTTGATTGACGGAATGTCCAGATTTGGATATTCTGTCCAAATGCGAAAACAAAAGACCATCCGGACGGCCGAGCAGCAATTGCTGCTGGAGCAGCTCAAGAACGTGGCCGAAGGCCTGGGCCAGACCCTGGCGCCGTTCTGCGAAGTGGTGGTGCATGACCTGCTGGATCCCGCGCACGCCATCGCCGCCATCCACAACAACTTGTCCAGCCGCGAGCTCGGCGACCCGGTGACCGAGCTTGGGCTGGCCCGCATCGCGGACGCCGCCTATCCGGCCGTCGTGGCAAACTACGCCAACAGTTTCGCCGACGGGCGCCAGGCCAAGAGCACGTCCATCGGTATCAAGGACTCCAGCGGGCAGTACGTCGCCGCGCTGTGCATCAACGTGGACCTGACCATGTTCCACGGCTTGCAATCGGTGTTCGCGCAATTCAGCCGTGTCGACACCGGCAATGGCGGCGCCCCGCAGGAGTCGCTGGACCCGGTGGGCGCCGACGGTATCCGGCGCCGCATCGACGACTACGCGGCCCGCCTTTCCAGCACGCCGCGCGCGCTCAAGGCCGACGAGCGGCGCGCACTGATCGTTGAACTGAGGGAGGCGGGCTGCCTGGAAGTGCGGCGCGCCATGGAAATCATCGCCCAGCATCTGGGCATTTCAAGGGCGACCGTGTACAGCTATGCCAAATAACGCGAGACTGCTGCTGATCGATAGTGTGCAGGGCGAGTCCCTGATGAATTTCCGCGACGTGCTCGATGCCACCCGCGAGGCCTTCGTGCTGCACCAGCAGGCGGAGGGCCGCGTGTTCCCCGTGGTGCGCGAGCGCTTGCCGGAGGGCGTATGGGGCATCAAGTCCGGCGACGTGGCAGGGCAGAACCTGCTCGGCTTCAAATCGGCCGGCTTCTGGCCGGGCAACCGCGAGAAGGGCGGCGAGCCGCACCAGGCCACCATCGTGCTGCTGGATCCGGCCACCGGCCGGCCCCAATGCATCATCGACGGCAACGGCGTCACCACCATGCGCACCGGCGCGGCAGGCGGCCTGGGGCTGCTGCAGCTGGCGCGCGCCGACAGCGCCCGCGTGTGCGTGTTCGGCACCGGCGTGCAGGCCCGCATCCAGCTGCGCTATGCGCTGGAGCTGATGCCCTCGCTGCACCAGGTGGACTATGTCAGCTCCAGCGGCGAAGCGGACCTGCCCTTTGAACGCCAGTTCTCCGAGCGCTGCTCGGTGACGCCGGCTGCCGACCGCAACGCCTCCGTGGCGCTGGCCGACATCGTCATCACCGCCACCACCGGCCGCGGTCCGCTGTTCAGGCTGGACGCGGTGCGTCCCGGCACCCACTTCACCTGCGTCGGCGCCGACACGCTGGGCAAGCGCGAGCTGCCCGAAGGCCTGCTGCAGCGGGCGCGCCTGTTCGTGGATGACCATGTCCAGGCGCGCCAGATCGGCGAAATGCAGTGGGCGCCGGAGCTGCCGTGCCACCAGTTGGGCGAACTGCTGTCCGGGCAGTTGCAGGCGCACCGCAAGCCGGAGGACATCACCATCTTCGACATGACCGGCATCGCCCTGCAAGACCTCACCGTGGCGCGCCTGATCTACGAACGCGCGCTGTCCAGGGGCGTGGGCACCAGCATCGCCTGGCCCTGGTAAATAATTCACACGAAAGTCAGAAAGGAAGTCCATGCAAGTGTTGCCAACCTACGACGACGTCGCCGCCGCCGCGCAGCGCATCGAGGGCCACGCCCACCGCACGCCTGTGCTGCGCTCGCGCACCGCCGACGCCGAACTGGGCGCGCAGGTGTTCTTCAAAGCCGAAAACCTGCAGCGCATGGGCGCCTTCAAGTTCCGTGGCGCCTTCAACGCGCTGTCGCGCTTCGATGCCGCGCAGCGCAAGGCCGGGGTGGTGGCTTACTCGTCCGGCAACCACGCGCAGGCGATCGCGCTGTCCGCGCGCCTGCTCGGCATCCCGGCCACCATCGTCATGCCCCAGGACGCGCCGGCCGCCAAGGTGGCCGCGACCAGGGGCTACGGCGGCAAAGTGGTGCTGTACGACCGCTATACCGAGGACCGCGAAGCCATCGGCCGCAAGCTGGCCGAGCAGGGCGGGCTGACGCTGATCCCGCCCTACGACCACCCGGACGTCATCGCCGGGCAGGGCACTGCGGCCAAGGAGCTGTTCGACGAAGTGGGACCGCTCGACGCGCTGTTCGTCTGCCTCGGCGGCGGCGGCCTGCTGTCCGGCTCCGCGCTGGCGGCGCGCGCGCTGTCGCCCGGCTGCAAAATCTACGGCGTGGAACCGGAGGCCGGCAACGACGGCCAGCAATCGTTCCGCAGCGGCGCCATCGTCCACATCGACACGCCCAAGACCATCGCCGACGGCGCCCAGACCCAGCACCTCGGCAATTATACTTTCGACATCATCCGCCGCGACGTCGACGACGTGCTGACGGTAAGCGACGCGCAGCTGGTGGCCGAGATGCGCTTTTTCGCCGCGCGCATGAAGATCGTGGTCGAGCCGACCGGCTGTCTCGGCCTGGCTGCGGCGCGCGCCATGCGCGAACGGCTGCAGGGAAAACGGGTGGGTGTGGTTATCAGTGGCGGCAATGTGGACATGGAACGCTACTGCGCCTTGCTCAGCGGCCCGGCGGCGGCGTAACATAGCACCAAAGGACAAGTGCCAAGGCGTATGCCGCGGCGTACAGTCGCCCCATTACCATAACGACGATGCGAAGGAACGCAATGAGCTCCGTACAACAGGAAGTCGATGAACGCAGCAACCTGACCGGCACCAACAAGTTCGAGTTGCTGTTGTTCCGCCTGGGTGGCGACGCCAACGGCGACCGCAACGAGCTGTTCGGCATCAATGTGTTCAAGATCCGCGAAATCGTTGCCATGCCGCCGATCACGGCCGTGGCCGGCTCGCAGCCCCACATGCTGGGCGTGGTCAACCTGCGCGGCCAGATCATCCAGGTGCTGGACCTGCCCGCCATTTGCGGCTGCACGCCCAAGACCGGCCTCAACATCATGCTGGTCACCGAATTCGCCCGCACCACGCAGGCGTTCGCGGTGGAGTCGGTGGAAGACATCGTGCGCCTCGACTGGCGCCAGGTGCTGTCGGCCGAATCGACCGCTGTGGGCGGCATGGTCACCAGTATTGCCCGCCTGGACGGCGACACCGGCTCGCGCCTGGCGCAAGTGCTGGACGTGGAAACCATCTTGCGCAGCATGAACCCGACCGACCGGCCGGACGTCGACCCGGAAACCATCGGCCCCATGCTCAAGCTGCGTCCCGGCACCATGATCTTGGCCGCCGACGACTCGGTGGTGGCGCGCACGCTGATCGAGAAGGGCCTGGAAGCGATGGGCGCGCCCTTCATCATGACCAAATCCGGCAAGGAAGCGTGGGACAAGCTGGGCCACATCGCCGACGCCGCCGAAGCCGAAGGCAAGACCGTGCACGACAAGATCGCGCTGGTGCTGACCGACCTGGAAATGCCAGAGATGGACGGCTTCACGCTGACGCGCAACATCAAGCAGACCGCGCGTTTCGCGGCGCTGCCGGTGGTCATCCATTCCTCGCTGTCCGGCACCACCAACGAAGACCACGTCAAATCCGTCGGCGCCGACGCCTATGTGGCCAAGTTCATGGCCGAAGAGCTGGCCGAGACGATACGCAAGGTGCTGGCGAAATAGGGGAGGGCGGGCGAAAAATCGCGGTAGAATTTAGACGGGCGCCATCCGGGGCCCGTTTCGCTGCGATGGAACCCATGCTGCAACTCGACTTCCCTATCCGCAAAGAATGCCCGCCCGGCGCTTGCGACTGCAAGCGCGAGCTGCTGCTGGACGTCGCGCAGGCGGACATGGCCGAGCTCGCCATCCTGCGGCTGACCAAGGAAGAAGAAAAGAAGCTGATCGCGCGGATAGAAGCGGCGCAAAGCTATGAGGAGCTGCAGCGCATCGGCGTGCGCCTGCAACAGAACCTGGGCGTGGCCCTGAAGATCGCCCCCGGCGACAATGAAGTGCGCACGGTGATGGGACTGCAGATTGAACTGACGATGCGTCCCGGCCTGTGCCGCAAAACCCGCGAAGCCATCCCGGCGGCCGTGCGCCGCTGCCTGAGGAACAAGCCCGGCATCATCTACGCCATCCTGGACGCGCACGACCTGTTCGGCGCGGTGTAGCCCGCGGCGCTGCCAGACAGGGCCCGGGCCGCAGGGGCCGGGTTCAGGCGGCGAGGGTGGCGTGGGCGGTGTCGAGGTGGCGGCCCTGGCGCACCATTTGCTCGAACAGCTCGGGCGCTACCGGGCGGCTGAAGTAGTAGCCCTGGATGGCGTCGCAGCTGTGCTGCTGCAGGAAGTCGAGCTGCTCGCGGCTTTCGACCCCTTCGGCGATCACGCGCAGCTTGAGGTTGTGGGCCAGCGCGATGACCGACACGACTATCGCCGCGTCGTCCGGATCGGTGGCGATGTCGTTGACGAAGGAACGGTCGATCTTCAGCACGTCGATCGGGAAGTCGCGCAGATAGGACAGGCTGGAATAGCCGGTGCCGAAATCGTCGATCGACAGCGTTACCCCCAGCGCCTTGAGCTGGTGCAGCAGGCCGACGGCTTGCGCCACGTCGCTCATGAACAGGCTTTCGGTCAGCTCCAGTTCCAGGCAGGCGGCCGGCAAACCGGTCTCGGCCAGCACCGCGCCTATGGTCTCGACCAGGTCGGGCTGGCTGAATTGCCTTGCCGATAAATTGACCGCCATCCGCAACGGCGCCGTGCCGTGGCTGTGCTCCAGCCACGCCTTGGCCTGGGTGCACGCGGTGCGCAGCACCCAGGCGCCGATCGGCACGATCAGCCCGGTCTCCTCGGCCAGGCCGATGAAGCGCGCCGGCGACACCAGCCCCAGCTCCGGATGCTGCCAGCGCAGCAGCGCTTCGGCGCCGATGATGCGCCCGCTGTCGAGGTCGACCTGCGGCTGGTAGTGCAGCGCGAACTCGCCCCGCTCCAGCGCCTTGCGCAGCGCGTTTTCTATGCTCAACCGTTCCTGGGCCTCGTCGTTCATGGCCGGCTCGTAGAACTGGAAGCTGTTGCGCCCCAGCTTCTTGGCGGCGTACATGGCGATGTCGGCGTGCTCGATCAGGTGCTGGGCGTTGCCGCTGCCATCGTACGAGGCCACGCCTATGCTGCAGGTGACGAAGAATTCCTTCCCTTCGAGCATCACCGGCTGCGCCACGGCCTGCATCACGCGCTGCACGATGTCCGGCGACAAGGCCGCCTCGGAGGACTCGCCCAGGATGGCGACGAACTCGTCGCCCGACAGGCGCGCCACGGTGTCGGTCTCGCGCACCGCCGCCTGCAGCCGCTCGGCCACCGTCTTCAGCAGCAGGTCGCCGGCCTTGTGGCCCAGGCTGTCGTTGACGAATTTGAAACGGTCGAGGTCGATCAGCAGCACCCACATCGGGTGGCCGCTGCGGTTGGCGTAGGCGACGGCCTGGCCCAGGCGGTCCTGCAGCAGCACGCGGTTCGGCAGCCCGGTCAGCTCGTCGTGGTGGGCGATGTGGTGGATGCGCTGCTCGGACAGTTTGCGCGCGGTGATTTCGCTGCCCGTGCCGCGGTAGCCCTTGAACTCGCCGTGCGCGTCGTACACCGGCTCGCCGCTGGTGTTGAACCAGCGCACGATGCCGTCGTCGCCGGTGATGGCGTATTCGAGGTTGGAGAACGCCAGCCGCGCTTCGAGCCGCGCGATGTGGTCGCGGCCCCAGCGCGTGCTCAGCATTTCGGGCGTGCAGTCCCAGCGCGTCAGGCCGATGTAGCGGGCACGGTTGATGTGGCCTTTTTCGAAGAAACCGTCGGTGATGCTGGTGAAGCGGTAGAAGGCATCCTGCTCCCAGTACCAGTCGGACGAGAGCGCCAGCAGGCGGCGGAAGCGCTGTTCGCTGTCGAGCAGGGCGCGCTCGGTGTGCTTGCGCATGGCGACGTCGGCGTTGAGGCGCTCGTTGGACTGGCGCAGCTCGGCGGTGCGCGCATCGACCAGCATTTGCACGCGGCGCGAGCGCAGCACCAGGCTTTGCACCAGCGCCGCCATCAGCGCGCTGAACAGCACGCCGCCCAGCAAGGTGCACAGCGAGCCGAGGTGGCTGTCGACGAAGGGCTGGGGCAGCGCCGTGACGCGCACTTGCCATGGCTGGCCCAGCACCGTGTAGGTCTGGCGGTACAGCGCGTGCTTGTGGAAGGAGAACCAGCGCGCCAGCGGGTGGCTGGCGCCGTGCGGCGCGGGCAGCTCGCCGTGGCTGAACACCAGGTTGGCCGGCCGCGCGGGATCGCCGATGTGGACGCGCAGCGCCAGGCCGGCATCCTGCAGCAGCCCGGCGTTGAGCAGGATCTTGCTGACCAGCGAAGTGGCCCGGATCACGGTGGCGGTGTCGCCTTGCCAGGCTGCCTTGCGCTCGGCGGCGGTGCCGGTCGGCATGCCGGCGCGGTACACCGGCATCATCATTACCAGCCCGGGTTCGCTGCCCTTGGACTGGGCCAGCGTCAGCAGGCCGGTGGAGCGCGGCTCGCCGCTGGTCAGGATTTCGTCGATGGCTTGCAACACTTCCGGGTGGTAGCCGGAATCGATGCCGAAGGCGCGCTGGTTGCCTGCCATCGGTTCCAGGTAGTCGACCACGTCGTAGAAGGGGCGCTCGCCCGCTGCGCGCAACTGTCCGGCGGCGTTCTCGCGGATAGCGTAGCCGGGGAACTCGCGCTGCATCTGCGCTTCGTAGGCCGGCCGCTCGGCTAGCGTGACGATGCGGTGGTAATTGAAGGCCTGGATGAAGGGGTACTGCTGCAGCAGCGGCGCGGTGAAGTCGCGGAACTGGCGGCGGCTGACGGGCGCGGACGCCACGAACAGCTGGTTGGTCACGCGCAGCACTTGCGCCGCGTCGTTCAGGCCGCGCTGGATGGCGGCCGTGCGCAGGTTGGCGCGTTGTTCGAAGTCGAGCTGCATCTTGCCGTACTCGAGCGCGCCCACGGCACCGAACAGCACGCTGGTGATCAGCAGCCCGAGTCCCAGGGTGCACGCCGCCGCGACGGTAAGGGAAGACTTGCGGCGACGTGTCATTACATTCCTATCAACATTAATTTCGGCGGGGTCGGGGCCGCCATTAGTGTGTCACAAAATTTGCCGTATGGCATAATTTTAGAGAAAATAAATTCCAACACACAACAATTATTGCAAATAGATAATACTTATCCGCGCCCTTGCAGCCAGCGCAGGCGGAACACGGTCCAGCGCGCCAGCAGGCGGTGCGCGGCGCCCCAGAAAGGGCCGCGGCGGTGGACCAGGCGCCGCAGCAGGCGCTGGGCCCGTGCGGCGCACGGGTCGGCAACGCCGGGCGCGGCCTTGACGGCGAACAGCAGGCGGTTATTGCCCGCGATGCCGTGAAAACTGCCGACGCGCTGGCGGAAGCATTGCCTGAGCCGGCGCAGGATGGCGGCGTAGTGCGGGTCGTAGCTGAAGACGTTGGCCACCAGCACGCCGCCGGGGCGCAGCGCGCGGCGGCAGTCGGCGTAGAAGGCGGTGCTGCCCAGCGCGGGCGGCAGGCCGGCCTCGTCGAAACCGTCCACCAGCAGCACGTCGGCGCTGCCCTTTAGCCGCGGCATGTAGTGGGTGGCGTCGGCATGGATGATGCGGAAGCGCTCGTCGTCCGGCGGGATGGCGAACTGCTCGCGCAGGGCGATCACGTCGGCGCGCAGCTCGAGCACCGTGATGCGGCTGTGCGGCAGGGTGCGGTAGCAGAACTTGGCCAGCGAGCCGCCCCCCAGGCCGACCATGACGATGTGCGCCGGGCGCGGCTGGAACAGCACGAAACACATCATGGCGCGCGCGTAGCTGAGCACCAGGCGGTCCGGGTCGGCCAGGCTCATTTCGCTCTGCACCATGCCGGGCCGGAATTCCAGTGTGCGCAGGCCGCCGCGGGTGCGGACCCGGGGCGTTGCGGGACGGGCGTCTAAGATGGGTTGCATGGGGCGCTGACCTTGTTGTCAACCATTAAGTTCTGATAAGCTCGGGGAATTGTAGCGGAGAGCGAGGTCGGATGTGGTCATATCTGTGCCCATCGTCCGTCCGCGCGCAGGATTGCATTTACATGCACACTAATTATAGGTACATTGCCGACATAGGCAGCGGCCACAGTGGAGAGCACACATGTTTTTAGATCACCCGACCATTACCGCCACAAACAGCTTTACGGAACCGGACCGCATCGAGCGCTTGGGGCGGGTTTACGGCTACGTGGCGGCGCTGGCCGACATCGCAGGCAAGTCGAGCTTCATCGAGAAGTTCACGCAGATCCATGACCACAAGGGCACCTTGATCGTGTTCTGGCACGACGCCCCCACCGAGGACGAGAAGGAATTCTTCTCCAAGGCCTGGGCCAGCAAGATCGGCGACGGCAGCACCAACGTCGAGCACGAGGTCTAAGCAGGGTAGTCGCTGTCCGACCGCCCCCCCGACATGGATATAAAAACCCTGGTATTGGCGCTGGCGCTGGGCAATCTGAGCCTGTGCGCCGCGCTGTTCTTTTTCGAGTACGAAAGCAGGAAATCCCTCAGCCTGTCCACCTGGGCGGTCGCCAAGCAATTGCAGGCGGCGGCCTGGTTCCTGCTGTACCTGCGCGGCGTGGTGCCGGATTTGCTGACCGGGCCGCTGGCCAACGTGCTGCTGTTCGCAGGCATGGCGCTGGATGCGGGCGCCCTGTGGGAAGCGGCCGGCCGCCCGGGCTGGCGCCGCTACCTGCTGCCGGCGCTGGCCGGCTCGTCCTTCGTCTATCTGGCCTGCCACGTGCTGGAAGTGGAGCCGGGCGCCCGCGCGGCGGCCGGTTTCCTCATCGTCAGCGGCTTTTTCCTGTCCGGCGTGGCCGCGCTGGCCGTGGCCTGGCGCGGCGGCAGCATGCTGCGCCGCTACCTGGTGGTGACCATGGCCGCCCTGAGCCTGGTGGTGGCCGGGCGCGGCCTGCTGGCCGCCAGCTATCCCGAGGGCTGGTCCTGGGTCGGGCCTGTGCTGCTGCAGGGCGTGGGCTTCGGCGCGCTGTATCTGATGATGCTCACCAACGCCTTCGGCTACCTGCTGCTGTCGCGCGAAAAGCTGCAGTCCGAACTGGCGCGGCTCGAGGTGGTGGACCCGCTGACCGACGTGCCGAACCGGCGCGGCTTCTACAATGCGCTGGCGCCGTGGATGGCGCTGGCCCGCCGCCCCGGCATGCCGACCGCGCTGATCATCCTGAACATGGACCAGTTCAAGCGCGTCAACGACAGCTACGGCCATTCGGTGGGCGACCTGGTGCTCAAAGCCATGGTCGACATCTGCAAGAAGCAATTGCGCGACAGCGACCTGATGGGCCGCCTGGGCGGCGCCGAATTCGCCATCCAGCTGCCGCGCACCTCGCTGCAGGACGCCAGCATGGTGGCCGAGCGCATCCGCTGCGCCATCGCCGAGCTGCCGGTGCGCGCCGAGAAGGCCATGATAGGCGTCACCGCCAGCATGGGCGTGACCACCATCCGCGCCGACGACAGCACCGTCACCCTGTTCAAGCGCGCCGACGGCGCCCTGCAGCAAGCCATGCTGCACGGCGCGAACAAGGTGGTGGAAGCGCCGGACGTGACCATCGCCGAGGTCTGAGGCCGTTTAAAACAGCGATGTCATGATCGCGTCATATTCGATACGTACTGTGGTAGCATTATCATATAAACAGTATAAATCGATGCTGGAATCCCAATCTGGAGTAGCAAGCATGTACGCAGCCGTTGACTTGGGCTCCAACAGTTTTCGTCTCGCCATCGGCAGGCACGACGGCGACGAGATCCGCGTCGTCAAATCGGCGCGCGAGCCGATCCGCCTGGCGGCCGGCCTGGACGCGTCCAGCAACCTGACCGACGCCGCCATCCAGGCCGCGCTGAACTGCCTGCGCAATTTCCGCACCGTGCTGGCCGGCTACGAGCTGGAGGCGGTGCGCGTGGTCGCCACGTCCACCATGCGGCTGGCGCGCAACGCCGGCGCCTTCCTGCCCGCCGCCGAGCAGGCCATCGGCCATCCGATCGAGATCATCTCCGGCGAGGAGGAGGGGCGGCTGATCTATATGGGCGTGTCCAATGCGCTCAACCTGCCCGGCGAGCGGCGCCTGGTGATCGACATCGGCGGCGGATCCACCGAGCTGATACTGGGGCGCGGCAGCGATATCGAACGGGTCGAATCGTTCAGCATCGGCAGCGTCAAGCAAAGCCTGTCCTTCTTCGTCGGCGGCCGGGTGGACGCTCCCTCGTTCGAGGCGGCCGTCCTGTCGGCGCGCAGCCACTTCGAGGACGCGGCGCCGCCGTATCATCCCGAATACTGGAAGAAGGCCTACGGTTCGTCCGGCACCATCCGCGCCATCGCCGACATCATCGACAAGAACAAGCTGGGTACGGGCGTCACGGCGGCCAGCCTGGAGGCGCTCAAGAAGCGCTTCATCGCCGCCGGCCATGTCAGCAAAATCGAGATGGCGGGTCTGCGCCCGGATCGCGCCAGCACCATCATTGGCGGCCTCGCCGTGCTGATCGCGCTGGTGCACGAACTGGGCATTGCCGCCCTGATTCCGATAGAGGCGGGCCTGCGGGTGGGCGTGATGTGGGATTTGCACCTGCGTTCGACCAAGCGCGACCGCCGCGAACAGTCGGTGCGCACCTTCCTGCAGAAATTCCAGGTCGACGAGGGCCGCGCCGGCCGCGTGGCCGAATACGCGGGCGTGCTGTACGCGCAGATGAAGCCCGTCACCGACGGCTACACGCGCCTGTTGTACTGGGGCGCGCTGCTGCACGAGGTCGGCATGGCGGTCTCGCAGACGGGCTACCACAAGCACGCCTGCTACATGGTGGAGAACGCCGACCTGCCGGGTTTCACCACCCGCGAGCAGAAGACCATGAGCCGTCTGATCGTGGCGCAGAAGGGCAATCTGCGCAAGGTCAGCGAGTTCCTGTCCGACGCCGATTTCGCCAAGGCTGTGGTGGCGCTGCGGCTGGCCATCCTGTTCATGCACTCGCGCATCGAGGTCGATTTCGCGGAGCTGAAATTGCGCATGAAGAACCGCATCGACCTGGAATTGCGGCGCGAATGGGTGACCGACCACCCCACGGTGTCGTACTGGATGGAGAAGGAACAGGAACTGTGGGACGAGGTGGGCGTGGACTTCAGCATACGCGCCAACGCCTGAGCGCTTCGAATCGTTAAATTTCTGTTGTCAAGACATAACTCCCCTTGTAGATTAACAATTACTATAAAGGGGAGGGGTATGAACGGCTGCTGTAACACCATCGCCGGGCTCGCGCTGGCTGCGATGCCTATGGCCGCGCCTGCCGCTCCGCCCGCCGCGCCGCTGGAAACGGTGACCCTGTGTTTCGAGCGGGCGGATGTCAAACCGTGGCGCACCGAGCAGCTGGGCGGCCTCAATTTCGAACTGCTGCGGCAAGTCGAGCAGCGTATCAACATCCATTTCGATTTCCAAAGCGTCCCCTGGAAGCGCTGCCTGGCGCAGCTGCAGCTCAACGGCTACGACGGCGCCTTCGCCGTCAGCTTCAAGGACGACCGCCGTGCACTGGGCGTCTTTCCCGGCGGCGCCGCGGTCGATGCCGCCAAGCGCATGCACGTGGATCGTTACATGCTGCTGCGCCGCAAGGGCGCTACGGTGGAGTGGGACGGCAAGGCCTTGCGCGGTCTGCAAGGGCCGGTCGGCTTCCAGCTCGGCTACTCGGTGGGCGAAGTGCTGCGCGGCTTGCGTGTGGACGTGGACGAGGGCAGCCAGCGTGCCGACGAGCTGGCGCGCAAGCTGATCGCAGGCCGCCTCGGCGCTGCCGCCATGGGCGGCAGCGACGCCAGCGCCATCATGCACGGCCCGATGGCGGCGCAGCTCGACATGCTGCCGCTGCCGCTGGTGGAAAAACCGTATTTCCTGGTGCTGTCGCACGCCATGGCGCAGCGCAGGCCCGAGCTGGTGCAGCGCATCTGGAACGCGATGGAGCAGGCCCGCAACAGTGCGGCCTACAAGAAGCTGGAGCGCGCCGCGCTGGAAGGCGGGGAGCCGTGATGCGCGAACGGCTGCTGAAGGCCTGGCGCGAGGATATCCTGCTGCGCCTGGCGGCGGGGATACTGCTGGCCGTCGCGCTGACCACGGCCGTCTACACGACCTATGCCGCGCGCACGCTGCGGGCCGAGGCCGAGCAGCAGCTGCGCGACCGTGCCGACCACCTGGCCACCGTGTTGTCGCAAGCCTTGGCCAGGCCGCTGTTCGACATCAACGGCGCCGCCGTGGGCAGCGTGGTGGACGCCATGCAGGCCACGCCGGAAGTGCTGATGCTGCGCGTGCAGTCGCCCACCGGCGAGCTGCTGGGCAGCTTCCAGGCGGCCGGCGCTGGCTCAGGCGCCGCTGCCTCTGCCGCCCCCGTTCCCGGGGGGGCTGGCGCATTGGGCGCCATCGCCGTGCACCGCGCGGTGGAATATGTGGACGGCCAGCGCAGCTTCCCGGTCGGCACGCTGGACCTGGCGTTTTCGCGCCATCAGGTGGACCGCGAACTGCGGCGCCAGATCATGCACACCGTGGTGGCCAACCTGCTGCTGGCGCTGGCCATCGTGGTGTCGATCTTCCTGGTTGGGCGCAAGGTGATACGGCCGTTTTCCGACATCCAGGGCGCGCTCGAAAAACTGACCTGGGGCGAGGTCGACATCAAGCTGTCCGGTATCGGGCGGGTGGACCAGGTGGGGCGGCTGTCGAGCGCCGTCTACAGCTTCCGCGACACCTTGACGCGGCTGCGCCAGGTGGAGTTCGAGTTGCGTGAGCTGAACAGCCACCTGGAACAGAAGATCGCCGACCGCACGGCGGAGCTGACCGAGATCGCCCAAGTGGCCAGCGACAGCCAGAAACAGCTGGAGAAGGCCAACCGGCGGGCGGAGGCGGCCAACGAAGCCAAGTCCGAGTTCCTGGCCAATATGAGCCATGAGATCCGCACGCCGATGAGTGCCATCATCGGCATGGCCTACCTGGCGCTGCGCACCGGCCTGACGCCCAAGCAGCACGATTATGTGAACAAGATCCACCGCGCGGCCCTGTCGCTGCTGGGCATCATCAACGACATCCTGGACTTTTCGAAGATCGAGGCCGGACGGCTGGAAGTGGAGCAGGTGCCGTTTTTCCTGGACGACGTGCTGGCCAACGTGGCCAGCGTCACCAGCCAGCGCGCCGCCGACAAGCAGCTGGAATACCTGTTCCACGTGCCGCCGGCCATCCCGCGCCATCTGATCGGCGATCCGCTGCGGCTGGAGCAGGTGTTGATCAACCTGGTCAACAACGCGGTCAAGTTCACGCCCAGGGGCGAACTGGAACTGTCCTGCGTGCGCCTGCAGGATGGCGCGGACGGCAGCGCCGTGCTGCGCTTCGCGGTGCGCGACACCGGCATCGGCATGACGCGGGAGCAGGTCGGAAAATTGTTCCGCGCCTTCAGCCAGGCCAACGGTTCCACCACGCGCCAGTACGGCGGCACCGGGCTGGGGCTGTCGATTTCGCAGCAGCTGGTGCAGCTGATGGGGGGCGTCATCACCGTGGAGAGCGAGCCCGCACGGGGCTCGGTGTTCCAGTTCGACCTGGCCTTCGCGCTGTCGGAGCACGTCGAGCGCTCGACGGTGGTGCCGGCTGCGCTGAACGGCGTGCGCCTGCTGCTGGTCGACGACAGCCCGGTGGCGCTGGAGATCCTGGCCGAGGCCATGCGCGCGCTGCCGCTGCGGGCCGACGCCGCCAGCACCGGCGCCGGGGCGCTGTCCTGCATCGCCGCCGCCGACCGCGCGGGGGACCCGTACCGGCTGGTGCTGAGCGACTGGCAGATGCCGGATATGGACGGCATCGAACTGGCGCGCCGCGTCCAGCGGGACGACACGCTGGCGCAGCGCCCGGGCATGGTGCTGGTGACGGCCTTCGGCCGCGAGGAGGTGCAGCCGGAGGCCGAGGCGGCCGGCGTGATCGGATTCCTGTTCAAGCCCATAGGCCAGTCGGCGCTGGTCGATGCGCTGGTATCGCTGCTGGCGCCGCAGGGCGGGGTGCCGCGCGGCGCGGACCGGCGGGCCGACCACGACCGCCGCCAGGGCGCGCGGCGCTTGCCGGATCAGGCGCCCGGCGAAGCGGTGCCGGGCCAGCGCTATGCGGCGCGCGTGCTGCTGGTCGAGGACAATGCCGTGAACCAGCAGATCGGCGCGGAGCTGATGGCGACACTGGGCATCTGCGTGGACATGGCCAACAACGGCGAGCAGGCGCTCGACATGCTGCGCCAGGCCGGGGCGGACAGCTACGCCATGGTGTTGATGGACCTGGAAATGCCGCATATGGACGGCCACGAGGCGACGCGCCTGCTGCGCGAAGACAAACGCTTTGACGGTGTGCCGGTGGTGGCCATGACGGCGCACGCGCTGCCCGATATCCGCGAGCGCTGCCTGGCCGAGGGGATGCAGGACTACGTCACCAAGCCGATCGAGCCGGAGCGGCTGTACGCCGTGCTGGCGCGCTGGCTGGGCATCGCGCGCCTGGCGCCGACGCAGGTGCCGTCGTCGGCGCCAGCGCTGGCACCGGGCGCGGCTGCGCTCTACCAGGCCGCGACAGGCGCGCAGGGAGGGCCTGCAGCGCATCCGCATGCGGGCCTGCACGCGGACCCCGAGCGTGTCTCGCACGGCGCTCCGGCGGCGCTGCCCCGGCTGGACGGTATCGACACCGGGCGGGGGCTGCGCTATGTGGCGGGCAACGCCAAGCTGTATCTGCACTTGCTGGACAGTTTCCGTGACACCCAGCGCGGCGCGGGGCGCGAATTGCGCGCCAGCCTGGAGCGCGGCGACGTGGAGCTGGTAGGCCAGGGCGCGCACAGCTTGCGCGGCGTGGCGGGCAATATCGGCGCCACCGTCCTGGAGCGCGCTGCCCGTGAACTGGAGGCCGCGTGCATGGACCTGGTGGTGGACGCTGATGCCGGCCATGGCCCACGTGCCGCCGATGCCGCCGATGCCGGCATGGTTCCAGCCGGCCCTGCTGCGGTCGCTGCGTCCTTGCTCACGGCTTCTTTGCTGGCGGCCGTCGAACGCGCGCTGGCTAGCGTGATCGCCGGCCTGGACCGCCATTTCCGGTCAGCGTCCACCGCGCCGCCTGTCCATGCTGCCGACGCTGCCACTACCTCTGCCGATGCCGATGCGGCAGATGCCGCCGGTGGCGTTGACGCCGCGCCGACCGGCCAGGATGCCGTCGCGGCGCTGAGCAAGCTTCGGTCGCTGCTGGCCGAATTCAACGGCGACAGCACCGACTATTTCGACAGCGTGCGCCCAGCGCTCGCCGCGCTGCTCGCGCCGGCCACGATGGACCGCCTGGCCGGCCACATGGCGCATTATGATTTTGCAGCCGCCAGCTTGTTGCTGGCCGGCGCCGTACAACAACTGGACTCCCTATGAAGCCGAAAAACACCGCCCGCCAGACCGTTCTGATTGTCGACGACACGCCGGACAACATCACGCTGCTTTCCAGCTTATTGAAAGACAAATACAACACCAAGGTCGCCACCAATGGCGCCACCGCGCTGCAGATAGTCGGCTCCTCGAACGTGGACCTGGTGCTGCTCGATGTGATGATGCCGGACATGGACGGCTACGAAACCTGCCGCCGCCTCAAGCAGGATCCGCGCAGCGCCGATATTCCAGTGCTGTTCCTGACCGCGAAAAGCCAGCCGGAGGACGAAGCGCTCGGCCTGCGCCTGGGCGCGGTGGACTACCTGACCAAGCCGATCAGCCCACCCATCCTGTTCGCGCGCGTGGCCACCCATTTGAAACTGAAGGCCGCCAGCCAGGCGCTGCGGGCCGAGAACGTCAACCTGGAAAGCCTGGTGCAGGAACGCACCGGCCAGCTCTCGCTGATGCAGGACGCCACCATCATGGCCATGGCCACCATGGCCGAAACGCGCGACAACGAAACGGGTAACCACATCCGCCGCACGCAGAACTACGTCGCCACGCTGGCCCGCAAGCTGCAGCAGCATCCGCGCTTCAAGCAGGAACTGACGGACGAGAACATCACCTTGCTGTACAAATCCGCTCCCTTGCACGACATCGGCAAGGTCGGCATCCCGGACAGCATCCTGCTCAAGCCCGGCAAGCTGGACCAGGAGGAGTTCGAGATCATGAAACAGCATGCCATCCGCGGCCGCGACACGATACGGCAAGTGGAGGAATACATCGGCGGCAGCAACGGCTTTCTGACCTACGCCCGCGAGATCGCTCACTCGCACCAGGAGAAGTGGGACGGCTCCGGCTATCCCGAAAACCTGGTGGGCGAAGAGATACCGCTGTCTGCCCGCCTGATGGCGGTGGCCGATGTTTACGACGCGCTGATTTCGCCCCGCATCTACAAGCCGCCGTTCAGCCATTCGGAGGCGGTGGCCATCATGCGGGACGGCCGGGGTTCGCATTTCGACCCGGACATCCTGGACGCTTTCATCGAGATAGAGACGCGCTTCGCGGAAATCGCACGGCAGTTCAATGACGTTGAGGGAGAGCAAGGTTCGGAAAAATAGTATATATTGTTTATATTGTTGAATGTCAGGAGCCATAATGAGCAAGACCAGTACCGCGGCCAAGGCCGCACCGAAAGCCGCCGCAGTGAAAACCGCAGAGCCAAAAGCAGCTGTGCCCAAGACTGCAGCCGTTCCCAAAGTCAACGGCGCGAAGGCCAACGGCGCCACGGTGGCGGCACCGAAACTTGCCGCTGTGAAAGCCGTAGCCGTTAAAGCGGCGCCTAAGGCCGTAGCGCTGAAAGCGCCGGCGCTCAAGACTGCGGCCGTGAAAGCAGCACTTAAATCCGCAGCCAAAGCGGCACCTAAAACCGCAGCTAAAGCGGCATCTAAAACAGCAACTAAAACAGCAACTAAAACAGCAACTAAAACAGCAACTAAAGCCGTAGCAGTAGCCGCACCCAAAGCCGCTGCCAAGACCGCAGCTCCGAAAGCCGCCGCCAAGCCAGCCGCGGCAAAAACCGCCGCCAAGCCGACGGTCAAAGCGATCGCCGCGCCCAGGGCCGCGAAGCCGCAGCCAGCCGTCAAGCCGGTGGAGGCCGCCAAGGACAAGGTCCGCAAGGACAAACTGGTGCGCGACAGCTTCACCATGCCGGAAGCCGAATACGCGGTGCTGGGCCACGTCAAAAAGGCCGCTCTCAAAGCCGGTTTCGAGATCAAGAAAAGTGAACTGCTGCGTGTCGGCGTGTCCCTGATCAGCAAAATCGACATCGCCACGCTGAAGAACGTGCTCGCCTCCTTGCCGCAGCTGAAAACCGGCCGCCCGAAGAAAAGCTGATGTCGCATGTAACCAAAATGACATAAGCGTGTCATTGTCCTGAAGTATTCCGGCGCTACGCTTGCTTCGTCTCCACTCACAGAGGATGAAGCATGCAACAGGCTAACTTACAGACGGAAATCCGCGCCTCCTCCGCCAAGCTGTCGCTCAGCATGGCCAGCACGGCCGAGGAGTTGCGTGAAGTGCAGCGCCTGCGCTACAAGGTGTTCATCGAGACGATGGGACTGACGGCGCTGGCCAGCGAAGACGGTCTGGATCGCGACGAGTTCGACGAGCACTGCGACCACCTCATCGTACGTGACACCAAGACCTTGAAAGTGGTCGGCACCTACCGCTTGCTGAGCGCCGCGCGCGCCCACAAGCTGGGCCGCGTCTACTCCGAAAACGAATTCGACCTCAGCCGCCTGAACAATGTGCGCAGCCGCATCGTTGAAGCCGGCCGCGCCTGCATCCATCCCGACTACCGGGGCGGCAGCGTCATCATGCTGCTGTGGTCCGGCCTGGCCGAATACATGCGCCGCGAACGCTGCGATTTCCTGGCCGGCTGCGCCAGCATCAGCCTGGCGGACGGTGGCCACAATGCCGTCGCGGTCTACCAGAGCCTGGCCGCCAAACACATGGCCCCGGCGGAATACCGCGTCACGCCCCATCTGCCATTCCCTTACAGCAAGCTCGACGCCGCGCAGAACCCGCAAGTGCCGCCGCTGCTGAAAGGCTATATGCGCTCGGGCGCCTGGATTTGCGGCGAACCGGCCTGGGATCCTGATTTCGAGAGCGCCGACCTGTTCCTGCTGATGCCGCTGGCTAATCTGGATAGCCGCTACGCTCGCCATTACGGCGTGGAAGGTTGATCGTGCCGGAAACAATCAGCCTGCGTTGCGCGGTGCTCAGTGTCAGCGGCCCGCGCAGCGCCGGACGGGATGGGGCAGGGGATCTGCTGGCCGCGCGCGCGGCGGCGGCCGGACACAGCGTGGTGCGGCGCGTCTGCATGGGCGACGCCGTCAGCGACGTGCGGCAGATGCTGAGCGACTGCATTGCCGATCCAGAGATCCAGGTGGTGCTGACTTCGGGCGGCAGCGGCTTCGTGCGGCGCAACGCCGTGCCGGATGCCGCCGCCGGCTTGCTGGAGCAGGAAATACGCGGTTTCGGCGACCTGCTGCAGCACCTCGTGTACAGCGCCGTCGGCAGCACCATCGTGCAGTCACGCGCGCTGGCGGGCTACGCCAACGGCACCCTGGTCTTTTGCCTGCCAGGCGTGGTCGGCGCCTGCGCGCTGGCCTGGGACCGCATCATCAGCGCCCAGCTGACACTGTCCCCGCCAAAAAAAGGCTTGCAGGCGGCCTGAGCGCGGACTATAGTGACTGTACTGATCGGTACATATCGTACCGGTCGGAACAATCATATAGGTGCCGCCATGTCGAATCGTCCTCCCCTCCCTCCCTTCACCCGCGACACCGCGCTGGAAAAAGTGCGCCTGGCCGAAAACGGCTGGAATACCCGCGACGCCGAGAAAGTGGCGCTGGCCTATACCGAAGACAGCTGGTGGCGCAACCGGGGCGAATTCGTCCAGGGCCGCGCGGCCATCGTCGGCCTGCTCAAGCGCAAGTGGACGCGCGAGCTGGACTACCGCCTGGTCAAGGAATTGTGGGCCCACGACGGCGCCCGTATCGCGGTGCGCTTCGCCTACGAATACCGTGACGACTCCGGCCAGTGGTTCCGCGCCTACGGCAACGAGAACTGGGAGTTCGACGAGCACGGCCTGATGCACCACCGCCACGCCAGCATCAACGAGGCGCCGATCAAGGAGTCCGAACGCAAGCTGCTGTGGGACGCCAGCGGCCCGCGCCCGGCCGGCCATCCGGGCTTGACCGAGCTCGGTTTCTGAGGGAGCGATCATGGCGCGAACGATCGCGGAGCGGGCCGACGTGCTGCCGCTGCTGGCGGAAGTGTTCCGCACCTACGGTTTCGAAGGCGCCAGCCTGGCCCGGATCACCGAGGGCACGAAGCTGGGGAAGGGCAGCATGTATAACTTCTTCCCCGGCGGCAAAGAGGAAATGGCCGACGCCGTACTGGGCGAAATCGACGCCTGGTTCCGCCTGCATGTATTCGAGCCGCTGCGGGAGGCGAGCGACGCCGAAGCCGGCATCGAGTTCATGTTCGAGCAGGTGGAGCGCTATTTCCTGTCCGGGCGCAAGGTATGCCTGGTGGGCGTGTTCGCGCTGGGCAACGAGCGCGACCGCTTCGCCGTCAAGGTGCGCGACTACTTCGAGGCGTGGATAGCGGCGCTCGCCGCAGCCCTGGCGCGGACCGGAAAAGACGGCGCGGCGGCGGCGGAGCTGGCCGAAGAAGTGGTGGGCGGCATTCAGGGCGCCCTGGTGCTGGCGCGCGCCTTCGACCGCCCGGCCGTGTTCGGCGCTAGCCTGCTGCGCCTGCGAGCGCGGGTGGGCCGGCCGGCCGGCCCAGCTTGAAGATGCTGACGGCGGCGGCAAGCTGCTCGGCCTGGTCCTGCAGCGAGGCCGCCGCCGCCGCGCCTTCTTCCACCAGGGCGGCATTCTGCAGCGTCACGTCCTCTATTTGCGAGATGGCGCCGTGCACTTCCTCGATGCCGCCGCGCTGGTGGTCGCTGGCCAAGGCGATGTCGGCCATGATGCCGGTCACGCGCCGCACGCTGCCCACCACCTCCAGCATGGTGCTGCCGGCCTGGCTGACCAGCTCGCTGCCGGCAGCCATCTGCTGCACCGAGTCGTCGATCAGGTGTTTGATTTCGCGCGAGGCCGTGGCGCTGCGCTGCGCCAGATTGCGCACCTCGGACGCCACCACCGCGAAGCCGCGTCCCTGCTCGCCCGCGCGCGCCGCTTCCACGGCCGCGTTCAGCGCCAGGATATTGGTCTGGAAGGCGATGCCGTCGATGACGCCGATGATGTCGACGATCTTTTTGGCCGACGCGTTGATGGCGGCCATGGTCTCGACCACCTGCGCCACCACCGCGCCGCCTTGCTCGGCGATGTTGGAGGCGGACAGCGCCAGTTGATTCGCCTCGCGCGCGTTGTCGGCATTGCTGCGCACGTCGCCGGTCAGCGCCTGCATGGCGGCCGTGGTCTGGCCCAGCGACGCGGTCTGCTGCTCGGTGCGCGCCGACAAGTCCATATTGCCGGCCGAAATCTGCGCCGCGCCGGTGCCCAGCGTGTCCACCGCCACCTTGATGTCCGACACGGTGCGCGCCAGGCGCGCCTGCATGGCCTGCATGTCGGCCAGCAGGCTGCCGGTGTCGCCGTCGCGCAGGGCGATGCGAACATCCAGGTTGCCCGCCGCGATCTGCTTGCAGACGCTGGCGGCGTATTCCGGCTCGCCGCCCAGGCGCTGCAGCAGCTTGCGCAGTATGAGCACCGCCGTCGCCACCGCCGCGCCCAGCGACAATACGAACAGGCTGAGCAGGCCGATGCTGGCGGAGCCGATGCGGCTGCGCGCCGCCACCTCGTCGTCCTCGGTGCGTTTGACGGCGATCTGTACCACCTCGTCGATTGCCTTGCGGTGTTGCTCATACTGGGCTGCCATGCGCGCCAGGGCCGCGGCTGCCGCGTCCTTGTCGCCGCCGCGCAGGGCGGGCAGATAGCTGTCGATCGCCAGCGCATAGAAGGCTTGCGCCGGATCGTGCGCCTGGCGCAGCATGATGTCGCCCAGCTTGGCGTCCAGCCCGGCGTTCTGCCAGTAGAGGTGGCGCGTGTCGTAATCCTTTTTCAGCGCAAGCAGGCGGGTGGCCAGCGCTTCCCGTTCGGCACCGCCGGCGGCGCGTTCCAGTTGCAAGCTCACCAGGTAGGACTCGATGATGTATTCCGGCGGCGGCAGCACGTCCGCCACCAGATCCTTGTTCTGCACGATATTCTGGTACAGCGGACCGGTCACCTTGAGTTCGTCCAGGGTATGGAAGGACCAGTAGCCGTAGGCGGAAAAACCGCATACAAAAATGCTGAGCAACAGGATGAAGCGGTGGGAGAGCTTGAAGAGAGGGGATGGCATGCGCGGTCTCCGAAGTGAGACCACAGTATATTACGGAGGTTAAAGTTGTAAATTAAAAATTTAACGTTGGGCAATAATTACGGATCGGGCAAAGCGGGGGAGTAACAGCGGGGGCTTGGCTGTTGAAAAACAAGCAACGCAACTGGCGCCGGTGACCGCATGCCGGCGCCTGGCACTGCACGACTGGAGCTAGTCAGTGCATCGAGGCAGTCGATAGATCTTTGAGTTCACGTATGCTTAATTCGGATTTCTCGTGCATACGCAGCAATATCGTTGCTCCAACCGCCAATTTGCGATGGCGGATCTTGCTGATAATGGGTGGCTGCACCTCCAGGACGCGGCACAGCTCCGCGTCATTTTTCAGGTGCATCTTTTCTATCAGCGTATCGAGCAGCTTGTTTGGAACGAAGCTTGAAGGTTCCAAAGCCCTGGCTCGATTCATTGCTTCGATCAATTCCAGTTTTTTTTGCCGCACGCTCATTTTTTCCTCCTTAGTTAAAAAACGTGGATAGATTGGCGTCTCCTGGCTTGTGTTCAACCGCCCGAACGGCGTAAACATGGCGGATCAACTCAACTATTAATAACCAAGCAAGTTGTATGTATGATACTGCAACGGTAAATTATTGGTAGGTTTACACAGAAAAAATCTCTTATTTATTGTGCAAACCGGTTGACGAATGTTGTTTCTTGTAGTCCCGAGCTGGTCAGCACGAGCGTTCGGTCAGCCATTTCGGCTGCGGCGTGCGAGTGCGTCACCATGATCGTGCAGGCGTCGCTGGCCTTGATTTCCTTGCGCAGCAGCGTCAGTACGCCGTGCGCGGTCTCCGGGTCGAGATTGCCGGTGGGTTCGTCGGCTAGCACCAGGCCAGGCCGGTGCACCAGGGCGCGGGCGATGGCCACGCGCTGCATCTGGCCGCCGGACAGCTGGTGTGGATAGTCGCCGCCGCGCCCCTGCAGGCCGACCGCGTCCAGCATTTCCTCGGCGCGCTGCTGCGGCAAGCCGTTCAACAGCAGCGGCAGGGCCACGTTTTGCAGCAAGGTCAGGTGCGGCAGCACATGGAAGGCCTGGAAGATGAAGCCCATTTTCTGGCGCCGCAGGCGGGTGGCGGCGTCGTCGTCCAGCGCGGACATGGCGACGCCATCGAGTACGATGGGCGGGGCGGCGGCCGCGTCCGGCTGGTCCAGCCCGGCGATCAGGTTCAGCAGCGTGGACTTGCCGACCCCCGATTCGCCCATGACGGCGACGAATTCGCCGGCGTGGAAGGTCCAGTTCAGCTTGGCCAGCACCGGACGGCCGGCGTAGGTCTTGGACAGGTTGCGTAGTTCCAGCATGGATACCTCTGAGTTGCCTTGTCGTTCCCGCAGAGGCGGGAACCTATGCTTCGCCGGCAAGCCAGGCGAAGTATGGGTCCCCGCATGCGCGAGGACGGCACGGATGGGTCTATCGCGTCAGCGCGCGGCGGGTGGCGAAGCTGGCCGCGTCCACCAGCGCCACCAGCAGCAGCATGGCGATGATGACGGTGGCCGCTGCCTGCATCTGGAACAGCGACAAGTGATATTTCAGCATTTGCCCTAGCCCGCCCGCGCCGACCACGCCCAGGATGGCGGCGGCGCGTATATTGTTTTCCCACCGGTACAAAGTGTAGGACAGCATTTGCGGCAGCGTCTGCGGCAAAGTGGCATAGAAGAAGGCGGCCATCGGCGAGGCGCCGTTGGTGCGCAGGCTTTGCTCCGGCAGCGGCGCGGCATTTTCCAGCGCGTCCGCGAACAGCCGGCCCAGCACGCCGGCCGTGTGCGCGGCCAGCGCCAAGGTGCCGGCGAACGGACCCAGTCCGGCGGCGATCATCAGGATGGACGCCCACACCAGCTCCGGCACTGAGCGCAGCACGTTGAGCACCACGCGCACGGCGGCGCGCGCGGGGCGGCCGAAACGGCCTGCGCCGGGCAGGGCGAGCAGCAGGCCGCCGGCCACCGCCAGCAGCGTGCCGAGCGCGGACATGGCCAGCGTTTCCAGCGTGGCGTTGGCGGTCTTGAGCAGGAAGGGCAGGGCCAGCTCCGGCGGCGCGAAGCCGGCCAGGAACTCGCTGCTGCTGCGGATCGCGTCGGCGCTGAACAGGGCGGACCATTTCAGCGGCAGCGTGGCGAAGCTGGCCGCCACCAGCGCGGCCAGCGCCAGCGCCATCAGCCAGCCGGACCAGGAGCGCGGCGGCGCGGCCGGCATGTCCTTGGGGTGGGAGGCCATCATCCCAGCCGCTTCCGCAGGGATTTCGATACCAGGTCGGCGGCGGCCACCAGCAGCACGAACACCAGCAGCATGGACGACACCTCGCCGCCGGACAGCATCTTCATCGATTCATCCATGCGCTGTCCCAGGCCGCCGGCGCCGACAAAGCCCATCACCACCGAGCCGCGTATCGCGCATTCCCAGCGGTACACGGTGTAGGACACCAGTTCGGAGGCCGCCTCCGGCAGCGCGCCGTACAGCAGCGCGGCCAGCCTGCCGCTGCCGTTGGCCAGCAGCGTGTCGGCAGCGTGGGCTTCGGACGATTCCAGGATTTCGGCATAGACCTTGCCCAGCATGCCGCAGTAGGTGAGGGCGATGGCCAGCACGCCGGCGGTCGGCCCCAGGCCGACAATGCGCACGAACAGCAGCGCCCACACCAGTTCCGGCACGCTACGCAGCAGCACCAGCAGCCAGCGCACGGTTTGCCGCAGCAGGCGCGCGGGCAGGGCCATGCGGCCGCTGCCCAGGCGCGAGACCGACAGGCGCTCGGTGACGAGCAGGGTGGCCGGTATCGCGCCCAGCAGGGCCAGCGACAGGCCGGCGGTGGCGATGGCGATGGTGAGCCAGGTTTCGCGCAGCAGCATGGCCAGGAATTCGGCGCCGTGCGCGGGCGGTGCGAAGCCGGCCAGGAAGCGGCCGGTGGCCGCCAGGCTTTGCCAGTCGAACAGCAGCGCGGGGTTGAATTCGCTGGCCACCACCATCGGCCACAGCACGATGAGGGCGGCCACGGTCAGCGTCACCCGGCCGCGCCAGGCGGGGTCGGGGTGGCGCTCCGAATAGGGGACTGCGGGAATATTGCGCATGACGGAGTCAGAGGCAGGCGCCGATGGCCAGCTTTTCGGCCGACTCGTGCACCGAGGGCGCGTTGGCCGGCGGCTGCTCGCCCAAATACAGTTCGGCGATCATCGCCTCCGTCACCTGCGCGCGCGGCAGGTCGAACACGATGCGGCCCTTTTTCAGCGCGACGATGCGCGGGAAGTTGGCCAGCGCCAGGTCGACCTGGTGCAGGCTGCACACCAGCGCGGCGCCGCGTTCGGACGCTTCCTGCTGCAGCGTGGCCAGGGTCAGCTGCGACAGCGCGGGGTCGAGCGCGGACAGCGGTTCGTCCACCAGCAGCGCCTGGGCGTCGGACAGCATCAGGCGCGCCAGGCCGCAGCGCTGGCGTTCTCCGCCGGACAGGCGGTCCACCCGGCTATACAGCTTGTCGCCCAGGTTGAAGCGGGCCAGCGCGCGGTAGGCGGCTTCCGGATCGACCGGCTTTACCAGCGAGCGCAAGGCGCGCCATAAGCTCCAGTGCGGCAAGCGTGCGGCCAGTACCGCCGTCACCACGCGCTGGCGCGGCGGCAGTGGCGGGGTCTGCGGCGCAAGGAACAGGCGCGCGCGCAAACGGTGGCGCGCGCCATTGTCCAGCGTCCACGGGTCGACGCCGAAGGCCGTGTAGCGGCCGCCGTCGTCCGACTGCGGCTGGTGGTTGCAGGCGAGCGTGGCGAGCAGCGTGGTCTTGCCGGCGCCGGAAGGGCCGATCAGCGCGAGCTGCTCGCCCGGCGCGATGGCCAGGTCGATCGCATGCAGCGCGGGCGCGCTGGCGGCCGCCAGATGGCGGACCGTCAGGCGCTCGAGCAGGTACAGATAGGAAGACATTGATTACTTCTTGCGTCTATTACTTCTTCAGCAGGCCGGCGTTGACGGCGGCGGCTTCGATGGCGGTGTAGTTCTCGGCCTTGGTCGGAATGAACTTGGAGGCGCGCTGCAGGTCCAGGATGGCCTTGTCTTCCGGCTTGGACGGATCGAGCGCCAGGAAGGCGTCGGCGATCTTCTTCTTCAAGTCCGCAGGCATGTCGGCGCGCACGGTCCAGTTGTAATCGTAGTAGCCGGGGGTGGTGTAGAACACGCGCACGGCGGCCGGATCGACTTTCTTCTCGCCGATCAGCTTTTCCCACACGGAGATATTCAGCGCGCCGGCATCGACCTTGCCGCCCGCAACGGCAGCCACGGTGGCGTCATGCGCGCCGGAGAAGGCGATGCGCTTCAGGTCGGTGTCCGGATTGATCTTCGCGGCCAGCAGGAAGGAGCGCGGCATCAGGTGGCCGGAGGTCGAGGACTCGGAGCCGAAGCTCAGGGTCTTGCCTTTCAGGTCGTCGAGCTTGCTGATCGACTTGTTGGTGGTGATGAACACGGAACGGAATTTCTCGTCTTCCGCGCGCTGCACCAGCGGCACCACCTGGCCCTTGCTGCGGTCCTTGGCTTGCACGAAGGTGAAGCCGCCGAACCAGACCATGTCCAGCTTGTTGTTGATCAGGCCTTCCACCGACGCGGCGTAGTCGGTCACCGGCGTGAATTCGACCTTCATGTTCAGTTTCTTTTCCAGGTATTCGCCCAGCGGCTTGAACTTGCGCTGCAATTCGGTCGGCGCTTCGTCGGGGATGGCGGACACGCGCAGCACTTGCTGGGCGGAGGCTTGCGCGGCGGCGAACAGCAGGCCGGCGGCCATCAGGGATTTGACGATGTTCAACGGGGAAACTTTCATGGGTCTAGCCTTTTCTTGTAAGGAATATATTGTTTCGGCGACGATGCCGGCACGGACACCGCTGGCGCACCGCTAGACGCGGTGGCGCTGGAAACGTGATATTCAGCTATGATAGCAAAACTGTCATCGGCAGCAGACGGATGATGGCCGACCAACCTGACTGAGCACACATATGCCTATGTCCCGTACCGCAGCGCTCCACGCGATTTCGACTGAAATTCCCAGCCGTCCAGCCAGAGCGGCGCACGCCGGCCCAGCCACCATCGCCGAAATCAGCAGCGGACTGCTGGCCGAGCGGGCCGCGACGTCGCCGAAGTATTTATACGACAGCCTGGGGTCCAAGCTGTTCGAAGCAATTTGCGAACTGCCCGAATACTATCCCACGCGCACCGAAGCGTCCATCTTTGAACAATATGGCGGCGAAATCGCCCAGGCGGTGGGCACCGGCTCGACCTTGATCGACCTCGGCGCCGGCAACTGCGCCAAGGCCGCCAGCCTGTTCCCGCTGCTGCATCCGGCGCAATACGTGCCGGTCGACATTTCGCGCGATTTCCTGACCGAGGCGGTGCACGGCCTGCAACAGCGCTTCCCGCATATCGAGATGACCGCGCTGGGGCTGGACTTCTCGCGCAGCTTCCACCTGCCGGCCAGTGTGCGGCCCGCGCGGCGCGTGTTCTTTTATCCAGGTTCATCGATAGGCAACTTCGCGCCGCACGAAGCGATTTCCTTCCTGCGCCGCATGCGCGCCAACGAGCAGGGCGACGGCGGCCTGCTGATCGGCGTAGACCTGATCAAGGACGGCGCGGTGCTCGATGCCGCCTATGACGACGCGATTGGCGTCACCGCCGCCTTCAACCTGAACATGCTGCGCCACCTGAACCACCTGATCGGCGCGGACTTCGACGTCACGCAGTGGCGGCACCGCGCCTTCTTCAACGCCGAGGAAAGCCGGGTCGAGATGCACCTGGAGGCGCGCGAGGCGCTGGTGGTGGGCTGGCAGGGCTATGAGCGCCATTTCGGGCGCGGCGAGCGCATCCACACCGAAGACAGCTACAAATATACGCGGCGCGGCTTCATCGACCTGCTGCAGGAAGCCGGTTTCGCCGCCACCCGCACCTGGACCGACGACGCTGAATGGTTCGCGGTGATCCATGCCAAGGCCATAGGCGATTGATCGGTAAACACGCTATGCACATGACCGACCCCGCGCACTGGATCGCGCGCTACAACACGGTGCGCGAGCGCTCGCTGGCGCTGGCCGCGCCGCTGTCGGAAGAGGATTGCGGCGCGCAGTCCATGCCGGACGCGAGTCCCGTCAAATGGCATTTGGCGCACACCACCTGGTTCTTCGAGACCTTCATCCTGGAGCGCATGGAAGCGCGTTTCGAACCCTTCCACCCTGCGTTCCGGGTATTGTTCAACTCCTATTACAACGGCATCGGCGAAAAGCACCCGCGCCCGCAGCGCGGCCTGCTGACGCGGCCCGCGCTGGCCGAGGTGCAAGCCTACCGCGCCAATGTGGACGCGCGCATGGCGCGGCTGTTCGCGGGCGAACTGGACGCGCCGCAGCGCGCGCAGCTGGAAATGCTGGTCACCCTGGGACTGGAGCACGAGCAGCAGCACCAGGAGCTGATGCTCACGGACGTGAAGCACCTGCTGGCGCAAAACCCGCTGCAGCCGGAATATGTGTTGGCGGAGCGCGCAGGCGGCGGCAACGGTCCTGGCGCGGGCCTGGAGGCTGCTGCGCCGGAGTGGCTGGACTTCGACGGCGGTCTGATCGAAATCGGCCACGGCGGTGACGGCTTCTGCTTCGATAACGAGTTGCCGCGCCACCGCCAGTATGTGGCGCCGTTCGCGCTGGCGTCGCGCCTGGTGACCAATGGCGAATACCTGTCCTTCATCGAGGCGGGCGGCTACGATACGCCCGCCCTGTGGCTGGCCGAGGGCTGGGACTGGGTCTGCGCCCAGGGCCTGCGCATGCCGCTGTACTGGCGGCGGGACGAGGCGGGCGGCCAGTGGCAGGAGTTCACGCTGTTCGGCCTGCGGGCGCTGGACATGCAGGGGCCGGCCACGCATCTGTCACTGTTCGAAGCGGACGCGTACGCCCACTGGTGCGGCGCGCGCTTGCCCACCGAGGGCGAATGGGAATTCGCCGCGCGGCTAGCTGCCGTGGAAACAGGCGAGTTGCATCCGGCGAGGGCGCGCAGGCAGTACGCCGCGGAGGATGCGAAGCAGGCCGGGGCAGAGATGCAGCAGATGTTCGGCCATTGCTGGCAATGGACCAGCAGCAGCTACGCACCGTATCCCGGCTACGAGACGGCGCCGGGCGCGCTGGGCGAGTACAACGGCAAGTTCATGCTGAACCAATACGTGCTGCGCGGCTCGTCGTGCGTCACGCCCGGCGGGCACGCGCGCGCCAGCTACCGCAATTTCTTCCCTGCCGGCGCCCGCTGGCAATTCACCGGCATCCGCCTGGCGCGCCGGTAGGGTGGATCAGCGCAGCGTCATCCGCCGGGCTACCCGCGCGGGCCCGGGCGCGGGCGCGGCACTCAGCGGCAAGCCGGTTGAAGGGGCCGCCGACCGGTTCAGCGCTGGCGCAGCGCGCCAGGCACGCTGTACGGCCTTGGGGGGCATTTGCAACGCGGCACACCTGACGGGGCCGTAGCCGGCATCAGGGCTGCTGTTTGTCCAGCACTTCCATGATGGCGGCCAGGACGGCTTCGGGCCGGGCGAACAGCACGGGCTGGCCGGCGTCCGCCAATGCGCGGCTGCTGCTGCGCGTCGACAAGGCGGCCAGTTGCTGGGCCTGGACGGCGGCGGCGCCGGCGGGCAGGCCGCGCGCGAGCACCGCCAGCGGCACATCGCCGAAGGTTTTACGGGCGGCGCGCAACTGGCTGGCGCTGGCGCCCAGGTTGTCGATTTCGGACGCGCGCGAGCGCCAGTAGGCGGGTTTGGCTGCTTGCGCCGCTTGCGCTGCCGCCAGTTTGGCGCCGGTTTCGCCGCCACCGGCGTAGGCGCAGGAAGGGGCCGCGGCGGCTTTTCCATCGCCGGCCGCGTCCAGGCAGGCCAGCGCGGCCTGCAGGGCAGCAGCGTCCACCGGGGCGGCGGCCAGCGCCTCGTCCTGCGGCGGCTCCACCAGCACCAGGCCGGTGACGTTGCCGCGTGCGCGGGACGCGAACTGCTGCGCCACCATGGCGCCGAAACCGGCGCCGACCAGCACGAAGGGGCCGTCCATGCGCGCGTTCTTGAGCAGGAAGTGCAGATCCTTGCTGGCGTTGCCGGCCGTGGCCGGCCGCGTGGCCGGGTCGCTGAAACCGAGGCCGGCGCGGTCGTAGACGCAGGCGCGGGTGCGCTTGGCCACTTCCGGCTGCACAGACGACCAGTCCCAGCCGGCGCGGCCGGCATCCGCTTCGAACAGCACGGTGGGCGAGCCCTTGCCGGTGCAGTACAGATTGAGCTTGCGGTCGCCGACGTCGACTTTGACCTGGCCGCTGGCAAAAGCGTCCTGGCCGGCAGGCGGCGCGGCGTGGGCGCCGGTCAACAGGGACATGGTGGCCGTTGCCGCGAAAGCGGTGGCGACGGCGGCGTGGCGGGTGAATTTGGACATGGAGGCTTTATGTTGTTGACGTCGAAAAGGCGCCCTCGTGGGGCGCCCTCTTAAATCCGGCTCCGGCGGTGACCGGGCCGGAGCGGAATTACGCGGTAGCGTCTGCACCCGCCGGCGTTGCGGCGGCTTCCCTCTGCTTGATCTGGCGGTTGACGGCGCTCAGCACGGCCTTGAAGGAGGCGGTGACGATGTTGCTGTCGATGCCGGCGCCGAACAGGGTCGGGCCGTTCTCCAGGCGCAGCTCAACGTAGCAGGCTGCCTTGGCGTTGGCGCCCGAGCCGATCGCGTGCTCGTGGTAGTCCATCAGCTTGATGTCCAGGCCCAACGCGTCGACGAAGGCGTCGATCGGGCCGTTGCCGCCGCCCTGCAGCGCCATGCTGGCGTTGCGGTGGGTGAGGGCGATGTCGATCTGTACCGGCTCGTCGCTGGTGGTGTCTTCCTGCAGCTTGTGCGAGTGGTAGGCGTACGGCGAGGCCTGCTCCAGGTATTCGCGGCTGAAGATCTGGTGGATGCCTTCGGAGGTGATTTCCAGGCCGGTCTGGTCGGCCACGGCCTGCACGGCGCGGCTGAACTCGATTTGCAGGCGGCGCGGCAGCACCAGGCCGAAGTCCTGTTCGAGCAAGTAGGCCATGCCGCCCTTGCCGGACTGGCTGTTCACGCGGATCACGGCGTCGTAGCTGCGGCCCAGGTCTTGCGGATCGATCGGTAAGTAGGGGATTTCCCAAGGCGCGTCCGGCTGCTGCTTGGCGAAACCTTTTTTGATCGCGTCCTGGTGCGAGCCGGAGAAGGCGGTGAAGACCAGGTCGCCCACGTAGGGATGGCGCGGGTGCACTGGCAACTGGTTGCAATCCTCGACCAGCTTGCGCACGGCGTCGATGTCGGAGAAGTCCAGGCCCGGGTGCACGCCCTGGGTGTACAGGTTCAAGGCCAGGGTCACCAGGTCGACGTTGCCGGTGCGCTCGCCGTTGCCGAACAAACAGCCTTCGACGCGGTCGGCGCCGGCCATCACGGCCAGTTCGGCGGCGGCGATGGCGGTGCCGCGGTCATTGTGCGGGTGCACCGACAGGATCAGCGCATCGCGGCGCGCCAGGTTGCGCGACATCCATTCGATCTGGTCGGCGTACACGTTGGGCGTGCTGCACTCCACGGTCGAGGGCATGTTGATGATCATTTTCTTTTCCGGGGTCGGCTGCCAGATGGCGCTGACCGCGTCGGAGATATGCTTGGAGAAATCGAGTTCGGTGGTGGAGAACGATTCGGGCGTGTATTCGAAGCCCCAGTCGGTCTCCGGATGCTGGGCCACCAGCTCTTTCACCAGCGTGGTGCCGGTGGTGGCGATGGCGGTGATCTCGTCGCGCGACATGCCGAACACCACTTTGCGGAATACCGGCGCCACCGAGTTGTACAGGTGGACGATGGCGCGCTTGGCGCCCGCCGCCGCCTGCACGGTGCGGCGTATCAGCTCTTCGCGGGACTGGGTCAGCACGATGATGGTCACGTCGTCCGGAATGCGGTCTTCTTCGATCAGCTTGCGCACGAAGTCGAAGTCGGTCTGCGAAGCCGAAGGGAAGCCCACTTCGATTTCCTTGATGCCGATCTTGATCAGCATGTCAAAGAAGCGCAGCTTCTTTTCAGGGCTCATCGGCTCGATCAGCGCCTGGTTGCCGTCGCGCAGATCGGTGCTCATCCAGATCGGCGGCTTGCTGATGATGGCGTTCGGCCAGGTGCGGTCCGGCAGTTGGACCGGCGGGAAGGCGACGTATTTCGATGCTGGGTTCTTCAACATGATGGTGTACTCCTGAGTCTTCGAATGGGGGAAAGCGGTGAGGCGCATGCGATGTGTGGCGCTGGGCTGCCGTGCTGCCACGTGATTCTAGGCTCGGCAACCGGTCGGTAGCGATAGCAGTAGCAGGCCGCCGGCCAGAATGGGGGCGACGCGTGCGGTGCTGCTGTGCGGGTAGATAGCCGTGGTGGACATCGGTGCAAACTTTCCTGTTTTTGGGGGAGACTTGCGCAGCTTGTGGCCGGCGCAGGGGTACAGCTGTGACGCGATTTTAAGCGCGTGCTAGTAGGCGCGGCGCTAGCGATAGGGCGCTAGGAGCCGGCAGCAGGAAAGCGGATAGGTGCGGATGCGGGAACATGGCTTTAATGTAAGTGAGCAGCTTCTGCTTTGTCAAGTTAAATTATGGGGCACTGCGGACTTGCCGCCCTTTGCAACCCCGCCAAGCCCGTATATCATGCGGCGACTACCTGCTTAGGCGGGCCAACCCAAGACAGCGTGCTCCATGACACCAGTCCAGAAAAAGATACTTATCGCCTGCAGCCATTTCTGGCCATCCATTGGCGGGCTGGAGACCAGCATGGGGCAGCTGGGCAGCGAGTTGGCTGCCGCGGGCTATGACGTCACGGTGATGACGCTGGCTTTTCCGGGGCGCAGTGCGGACCGCCACCAGGGCGTGGCGATCGCCAGCGTCGACATGGCCGATTTCCAGCAATCGATACGCGCGGCGGTCGCTTCCGGCGACTATGGCACCTGTTTGCTGATCCAGGACCCGCTGGGCAACATCGTCTGGAGTGTGGAGCAGCTGCAGCCGCCCGCGCACACCCGGGTGCTGGTGCAGCCCATAATCAACGAGGATGGCTATGCGCGCTGGAAGGACAAGCAGGATTTCCGCCGGCGCCTGGCAGCCATCCTCAGGGCGTCCACCGCCGCGCTGACCATGACCAAGAGCGGTCCCGACCACCGTTTTATGTGCGAAGAGGGCATCACGCCCGTCTACCTGCCCAACGCCAGCAGCCGGACCGCGCCGGCCGGCGATTTCCGCCAGCAGTTCGGCATCCCGGCCGACCGCTTCGTGATCCTGCATGTGGCCAATCTCTATTGGGTAAAAAACCACGTCGGCCTGATCGACGCGCTGCCCGACATGCCTGCCAACTGGCAGCTGGTCATGATAGGCACGCCGACCGGCGCCGCCGACTGCGTCGCGGCGGTGCAGGCCAAGCTGGCCAGCCGGCCCGAGGTCATGTATATCCCGGGCCTGCCGCCGGAATGGATCGCCGCCGCCATGCAGGCGGCCAATGTGGTGGTGCTCGCTTCGCACGGCGAGGGCTCGCCCATCACCCTGCTGGAGGCCATGTCGCACGGCAAACCCTGGCTGGCTACACCAACCTGCGGCGCTGCCAATGATCACTTGGGCGGCCTGATTTGCGCATTGTCCGGCTTCATGCCCCGTCTGCGGCAACTGGCAGCGCAGCCGGCGTTGCAGCAAGCCTTGGGCGAGATCAGTCACGCCCACTGGACGCAGTGCTATGCCTGGCCCGTGGCCTTGCAGGGATGGATGGACTTGATCGATACCGGCAGCTTGCGGCGCTCTTTCGAACCGGATGCCGAACTGGTGGAGCGGATGCGTCTGGCCCGGCAGGCCATTGAGGACCAGGCTGCCGCCGCCGTGCCGCGGGTAGCCTTGCTGGTGGACGGGCGTGCAGCGGCTGCCGCCAACAGGCTGAAGCAGGCCCTGGTGGGCCGCTGCGAACTGCGCGTCGTGTCTGCGGACGAAGACGCCCAGGGCCAAAGCGAGGGCGCCGCGCCGGCCGGCCGCGTCGATCGGCCCGACCATACGGAGCGGACCGACCTGGTGGTTGACATGCGCACGTGCGCCGCGTCCGATGCCAAGTCGCAGCCGGGGCCGCACCTGTCCCGCGACATGCTGGCGGGATGCCTGCGTCAGGTCGACTACAGCGTCTTCCACGTGGACGCCTACCGCCAGGGGCCGGTCCGTTTCGGCTGGGTAGGCGACGTCAGCGCACGCGCCGAAGAAGTGCATGGCCTGCTCATCCCGGCCATGCGCGACCGGCATCAGGTGTCGATACTGAACGAGCAGGCCGGACCGGCCGAATTGGCGGCCTTCCTGCAAGGGATCGACGTGCTGCTGCTCACCTCGGAAGAAGAGCATGCGTTGGCGGCGGCGGTGGCGGCCATGGCCTGCGCCGTGTTCCCGTTGGGCGTGCGCCGGGGCAGGCTGGCCGAGCTGCTGGAATACCAGCTGAGCGGCCAACTGGCGGCGCCGTCCGGCGCCGCCCTGCACGAGGCCATGAACTGGTGCAGCGCGCATGGCGATGAACTGCGGCGCCGCAGCTACCGGCAGGCCCAGGCTATGGCGCTGCAAGCTCCGGACCTGGTGCTGCCCGCCGCGTTTGCGCGCGTGCTGGAACAGGCGCTTGGCCGCCCGCTCTGATATCGACCTCCATCCCACATTGAACTGTCCAAGCCCATGAACTCCCCATCCGCGCCACTGGTTTCCGTCGTCGTCAGCGTCTATAACCACGAAAAATATCTGCTGAAGACCCTGGAAGGCGTCGAAATGCAGCAAGGGGTCGATTTTGAAATTATTATTCACGACGACTGCTCGCCTGATGGTTCTGCAGAAATTTGCCGCCAGTTCGCAGCTCGTTCCCGGCACCGCGTCAAGCTTATCCTCCAGGCAGAGAACAAGATGGGCCGCAACATTGGTATCTGGTCTGAGATCTACAGCCAGTGCGAAGGGGAGTATGTAGCGATTTGCGAAGGCGACGATTTCTGGACACATCCCGGGAAACTGGCGCACCAGTGTCAGAGCCTTGCGATGTTGCCCCACGTGGATCTGGCCTTCCATAAGGTGGCCCGCATTCATTGGCAGTCAGAAGGCGTCACCGGCTACCTGGGCGATTATGGGGAGGAGCCTCGGCTGTTTTCCGTGAATCAGGTCATCGAGGGCGATGGCGGATTTATTCCCACCCCGTCGATCATGATCCGGCGTTCTCTGCTAAAAGCGATGCCAGACTGGTACTATGAGCATTTGCCGGCCGGTGACTATTGCTTACAGGTTTATGGAGCATTGCGTGGCGGTGCCCTATATCTTCCGCTGTGCGGGGCCGCTTACCGGCAGGGAGACCCGACCTCCTGGTCGCAGCAGACCACGGCCGATATCCAGAAGGTCAACCGGTTCGACCAGGCTTTTCTGCTGTTCATGGGCCGCTTGCGGGCCAGCCTGCCTACGAATTGCCACGCCAGCGTCGACCAATTGACGCTGCAGCGCTTTCTGCTGTATTGCCAGCGTTGCTTCGTTCACAACAAGCTGGGCGATGTAGCCGAATTGGCGACGGCGCTGGAGCGTAGCCGCAGCAGTATTTAGTCTGCTGCAGCTATGCGCGGGCTGCCTCACTCAGGCGGTGCGGTCCAGCGCCATATAGTCCAGAGTTTTTTGCAACAGCTCGACGTCGACCAGGAAATTTTGATTAATAGTTTTGGCTTGCGCCGATGGATAGTAGCGAGTCGATGGCGTGGTCATCAAATGGTAGTGACCCAGCTGGTTGTTATTGCATAGCGACCAGAAACAATTCGATTCAAAGCCCTGCTGGTAAATAATCAGCACCTGGGTTCCAGGATGGCAAAAGACCAGGTTGGCAAAGCCGGCCCCGGCGGGCCCGGCGACGATATCGGCGCTGGCGAACAGTTCCTGCTTTTGCGCCAGATTTAAGTCCTCCAGCGCGAAAAACTCAAAACCCTGTGCCGCCAGCACGGCCTTCACTTCAGCGTTGTTGATGACCTTGCGGAACGGCGCCTTTTCGCGGTCGATGTAGATCCTGCGTCCCCGGGTAGCGCCCTGCGGTACGCTATAGTGCGCGTGCATGATGCGGCTGATCCATGGTTCGATATCGAGTCCGACAGGCTGCTGGCTGAAATCATATTGCTCAAGCGTCGAAGTGACGATCAACTTGCGCGCGCGGATATGCGGCGCCAGATGCCAGGGGTAGACCTTGCTTTCCGGGATGCCAAGCCGGGTCAGAAACTCCATCAGCGCAGGCACTCTTTCGCGTACCAGGAAGAGGTCGATCTCATCAAGGCGATAGCCCGCCTTGGCGATTAGCAGCAGCTTGGGCAGCACCTCCATCAGCCAGTGGAAATAGCCATCACCCCACACACTGGCCAGCGACACAACGGTGCCGTCAAAACTTTGCAGCGGCGGAAGTGCCTGCTGGTCGCACAGCGCCATCAGTATGCCGTCACTCCGGCACACGCCCTTGACATGGCGCTCGGCACCGTCAAAAACAGCTTGACCATGATGGCTCACGCAAATGCGCCCATCGTGTAGCGTCGCGACATGATGGGTGCGACGTAGGGATGCGCGCGCCTGGAATGCCCCTATAGGGGTTTGGTCGGGCGAGCGGGAGGCGGCATAGACTAACTGGTCTGGCGCGTTGTCGAATACTGCCAGGCCGGTATCTGATCCCAGTTCGCCGATATCGACACAATTGGTCAGGCGGGCTTCGAAGCGCTCTCGGCCAAGGGCTGTAACCCGCTGGCCATAGTGCGCCACTTCGGCCAGATTCCTGTCACGGGTCGCCAGCACGGACTCGAGCAAGAATCTGGTGCTGTAATCGAAGGGATGTGCAATGGCGTCATCAGTGAATAAGGCCAGTGTATCCTCATAGTTGAGGTTGTATTGCCGGTCCCGTAGAGGGAATTGGAAAAGGATGTCACTCATTGCGGTTGTCCGTCGCCTACGTTTATTTTTCGTACAGGAAGAAAGGTTTTATCTGAGTGATGCCTGCCGGGTCGGATCGAAATCGATATCGATATTTAATGCCTGGTGGGTCCCCCGATCTAGCTTTCAGGGCACTCACTTTTGCAAAGAACGCAGTTACTGTTGATCCAATTCCGCGTAGCCGAATCCGCTGCGGCCGAAACCGTCGCCGTTATAGAACATCAGCAGTTTTCCGCGATGCTCGATGACGTGCGGATAGGCGAGCATAAAGCCATCCCACTCTCCTGGGCTGACCGCGATGCCGCTCGCCTCATCCATGCGTGTCCATGTCTTACCATCTGGCGACTCCGCATAACCGACGCGGTAACTGCTCCCGCTGTTGGTGCGGTAATCGATCAAATCACGGTAGCTATACCACATGCGCAACCCATCGCCGTGCCGTAAAACGGAAGCCCTCACGATGCCGCCTTCCGAGTCGCTCTTATAATCAATCGCGACCACGCCGTTCCTCTCCCAGTAGATGCCGTCCTGCGATTCAGCGTACTTCAGATGGTAGCGCGGCTCCATGCCGCCTTCCTGCTGCGTCCATTCAGTGCAGGACAAATACCAGTTGCGCCAGCGCCCCTGCTCGATCAGGACACAAGAGGTCGTACAAAAGTAGGGTTCGTCGGCTGTGCGGTCAATAATCGGCCCTTGCCGCACACGGCGAAAATTCACGCCGTCTTCGCTAACCGCCAAGCCAATCGAGTTATGGTAGGGGATGGTGTTCCTGACATTGAACCCGATGTAATACAGATAAATCAGGCCCTCGTGCCGGACGATCCAGGACGGTATGACGCCGCAGTCGTCGAATGTCCCGACCGGTCCAAGATCGAGTATCGGCTCGGGATGTACGTACAGTACTTGCCGCGGGTCGCTCGCATCGACTTCGATCATGCCGATGCGCGAACGATTCTGGTCATCGCGGCTGCTGAAGTAGATTCGCAGGCGGTCTTCGCTGCATCGGTCCACGGTGGGCACCTGGGCATGGGTTTTGGCCCACCAAAACTGCCCATCAACCACATGCACCAAGCCTTTTTTCTGCCAGTTCTGCGTGTTCATCACGGCCTCAATATTTTAAGTCTTTGCTGGAAATTTCCGCCTTGGTGGCCGGATTTCCCCGGTACACGCCCCAGGCTTCGGTTTTCTTCATGACGGCCGCCGCCATCGCGATGAAGCTGCCCTCGGCCAAGGTCAGGCCGTCGCGTATGGTGGCGTTGACGCCGAAGAAGCAGTACGGTTCGACGGTGCAGTGGCCGGACAGCACGACGTGCGAGGTGAAAAACACATGGTCGGCGATGCTGCCGTGGTGGCCGATGTGGTTGCCGCTCCACATGACCACATTGTTGCCTATCGTGGTGAAAGGCTGCAAGGTGTTGTCTTCCAGGATGAAGCAGTTCTCGCCGATCACATTGTGGCAGACGGTGGCCCTGGAACTGACGTAGCTGATGCAGGTATAGCCCTTGGCCTTGATGGCGTCGTACACCTTGGCGCGCGCCAGATTGATATTGGATGGCGACATGGGCGCGAAGAACTGGTATTCGGCCGGCGGGAAGGTCTGCTCGATGTCCTCGAAAGCATGCACCGGCAGGCCGTGGAATTGTCCGCTCTCGGGCAGGTACTGCCGGTCCACGCAGAAGGCAACCACTTCGTGGTCGGTGTCCGTGGTCAGGTAGTAGTGCGCCAGCTCGGCGAAATCCTTGACGCCAAAAATCACGACTTTACTCACGGTGCGCTCCCTTGTAGACATAGGTTGTGTATTCATACAGTCCGTAATCGTTCCGGATCACGACGTGCCGCGAGACATGCTTGGTCAGGAACTCGAGCAGCAGATCGGTCGACAAATGGAAAAGGTCGTCCCTTTCCCAGTCCACGCATTTGGACATCACGTTGAAGGCGATGCCGCGGCGGGATTTCTCGAACACCTTGGTGATCATCTCCTTGAAGTAGGCGAACATCTCTTCCTGCGACAGCGCGCGTTTTTCCGTGAATACGCCGTTCATCACGATGTAGTCGAACTCGGGCAGTTGGTCCGTTTCCCGCAGCACATCGAGGCAGTAGAACGGCCGGTCCGGGAATTTTTCACGCGACAGCGCCACGAACTTTTCCGACACGTCCAGCCCGGCGTAGTCGATGTGGTCCAGTCCTTCGCGCAGCGCGTGCTGGTACAGATGAGCGGCGCCGCAACCGAAATCGAGCAGGCTGGCCGCTTCCCGCTGGCCGCGCATGACGCCCAGCATGACCTGGTAGCGGGTCTGGGCGTCGCGTTCGTTGGGCCAGTCGACGCCGGCGGCGGTGTCGCCGTGGCGCGCCAGGCAATCCTCGTAGTGCTCGACGATGGAAAGGTATTTGTTGTCGCTCATTCCAGTTCCGTGGGAAAAAGTGCCTGCCGCGTGGCGGTCCGGCCTTGGTGCATCAGGACGTCGATGATGGATAGTCCCGGCGTGAACGGCGCGCCGCACTGGCCGTATTCGTCCAGTCGTGGCTTCAGGAAGCGCAGCTCTATGCCGAGTGCGGAAAAATCGGCGGGCGCGTACAAGTCCTTGCCGCCGGGAGGGTTGATATAGATAGCGGCCTGCTCCTGCACGCAGATGTCGCGTATGCGCTCGGCGCCCTTGAGGCCTGTATCACCGTAGATCGCCGAGCTGGGTACGATACGGCAGGACAGGTCCAGCCAGGCGTGCAGCGCGGCCAGGCTGGCGTGCAGATAGGGCGCCAGTTCCGTTTCCGGACAGGCGAGCATGTCCCGTACCAGCGGCATGGTTTCCTCATAAAAGGCCGCCTTGCGGTAGGCCTGTTCGATGGTCTTGAGCAGCTTGGCGCGCCAGGGTGTCTCCTCGCCGAGTGCGATCTGGTTGATGCGCTGGTTCTGGCTGGCGCCGCGCAGGGGGATGGTGATCAGATGCTCGCGGCCGCCGACCAGGATGCGGTTGCGGTTGATCCAGCCCCGGTTGATGAAGTTCACGTCGTCCAGCAGCACGAAGCGGTCGACCGCCGCCATCAGCTGGAAGTAGCCGAGGTAGGGCGCAAAATAGGGCTGCATGATGGCCAGTTTCATGGCGCCTTTCGAGCCACGGTCAAGCGGCACCGACCAGGCCGACGATGCGCTGCTGCTGCTCGGCCGTCAGTCCGGGGTAGATCGGCAGGCAGATCACGCGCCGGGCGATGTCGCCCGCCACCGGCAGATTGGCGGGGTCGGCCGAGGACAGGCCGCGATACATCGGGAAGTCCGAAATCAGCGGGAAGAAATAGCGGCGCGCGTAGATCTTGTTGTCGCGCAGGCGTTGGAACACGGTGTCGCGGCTTTCCGGATGGCCGTCGCCGATCAGGATGGGGAAGTAGGAATAGTTGGCGGTCGATTCGCCGGACCCTTCCACGCAGTGCACGCCTTTAACCGCGCCGAGCAGGTGGCGGTAGCGCTCGTCCTGCTCCCGCCTTTGTGCCATGGCCTGGTCCACCTGCTTGAGCTGCAGCAGGCCGAAGGCGGCATTGATCTCGCTCATCTTGCCATTGATGCCAGGCGCCACGACGGTGGTCTCGTCGACGAAGCCGAAGTTCTTCAGGCGGTCCACGCGCAGCTTGGTCTTGGCGTCCGGGCTGACGATGGCGCCGCCCTCGAAGGTGTTGAACACCTTGGTGGCGTGGAAGCTGAGCACGGACAGATCGCCATGGCCCAACAGGCTTAGTCCCTCGCGGCGCACGCCGAAGGCATGGGCGGCGTCGTAGATCACGCGCAGATTGTAGTTGTCGGCGATTTTCTGGATCGCCTCGACGTCGCAGGGATGGCCGTAGCAATGCACCGGCATGATGGCCGTCGTCTGCGGCGTGATGGCCGCCTCGATGCGGGCCGGATCCATGTTCAGGGTGCGCGGGTCGATGTCGACAAACACCGGCTTGATGCCGTTCCACAGCAGAGAGTGAGCGGTGGCGACGAAGGAATAGGGCGTGGTGATCACTTCGCCGGTGATGCGCAGGGTTTGCAGCGCAGTCACCAGGGCCAGTGTGCCATTGGTGAACAGGGAAATATGCTCGACCCCGAGGTAGTCGCACAGCGCACGTTCAAGCTGGTGGTGGAAGGTGCCGCCATTGGTCAGCACACGGCTATCCCAGATCTGCTGCAGGTAGGGGATGAAATCCTCCAGCGGCGGCATGTCCGGCTGGGTGATGAAAATCTCTTTCTCAGTGCTCATTTCAGGTCCCATTTTTCTGAACAATAGTAACCTGTCCCTTGCCGCTTCAATAGTGCGAACAGCGGTGTTTGTACCCCGCTGTTTGCCAGCGGCGCCGGCTTCAGCATTGCTCGAGCGTCAGCGGCACGCCGTTGGCGGTCATCAGCGCTTGCCGCGCGAGGCGGGTTTCCATGTTAGGGGCCCGGTATTTCTTGTACAGAAACAGCATGGTCTCGACCAGCAGATCGTCGCGGCTGTTCCCTCGCCGCATGTTCTCCGGCGCGTCGGCCTTGCTCTTGTGGATGTTGACGCCGTACACCGGCACGTGCTTCAACTGGCGGCCCTTCAGGCATTCCATCAGGAAGGCCCAGTCTTCATAGATGATCATGTCGGTGGCGTAGCGCACGCCGGCCACGACGTCGGCGCGGTACACGACGCAGCTGTTGGGGATGCGGTTGAGTACATGCACATTGTCCGCTGTGGCGCCGTTGATGCCTATGCGTTCGCGCGACAATTGCCGCGGCGGCGATTGCGTGCGGTCTTCATTCACCACGTTGAAGTCGCAGAACAGCAGTTCCGGCTTGCCCGCGCCGATGTGCGCGACCAGCGAGGCCAGGTGGCCCGGTTCGAAGGTGTCGTCGTCGTCCAGGAAAATCACGTAGCGGCTCTTGACCAGGTCCAGCGCCATGTTGCGGCTGACCGCCGGACCCTTCTCGCCGCTGCGGATGATGTAGGTGTAGCGGCCTTGCAGCGCGGACATTTCCTCGAACGGCGGAATGTAGCTGGCTGAATCGTCCACCACGATCACCTGGAAGTCTTGCCAGGTCTGGGCGATCAGCGACTGCAGGGTACGGCTCAGCAGGACGGGGCGGTCGTGGGTGGGAATGATAATGGTGAACAATAGGATCTCCTCGGCCGGATGATGCAATATAGAAAGGTCGTCGTCAAGCCGGCCGAGGTCAGGCCGCCACAGTGACGCGCGCCGGGCCGCTGTGCATGGCGCCGATGACGGCGGCCGCTGCGAAGCCCTCGCGCTGGAACAGCGCCAGCACCTCGTCCACACTGGCCGGATCGCAGGCCACCAGCAGGCCGCCCGAGGTTTGCGGGTCGGTCAGCAAGGCTTGCTGGGCCGGCGTGACGGCGGCGGCCAGCGCCACGTCCTTGCCGTAGGCGTCCCAGTTGCGGCCGGAGGCGCCGGTGAAGTAGCCGTCCGTGGCCAGTTGCTCGACGCCGGGCAGCAGCGGGATGTTGGCCATGTCGAGCTGCGCCTCCAGGCCGGCGCCGCGCGCCAGTTCCAGCAGGTGGCCCAGCAGGCCGAAGCCGGTGACGTCGGTCATCGCGTGCACGCCGGCCATGGTGGCCAGGGCCTGGCCCGGCTTGTTCAACTTGGTGGTGTTGGCGATCATCGCCGCGTAGCCGTCCGCGTCCAGCTTGTCCTTCTTCAGCGCGGCCGACAGCACGCCCACGCCGAGCGGCTTGCCCAGCACCAGCACGTCGCCCGGCAGGGCGCCGGAGTTGCGTTTGACCTTGGACGGATGCACCAGGCCCAGCACCACCAGGCCGTAGATCGGCTCCACCGAATCGATGGTGTGGCCGCCGGCGATGGGGATGCCCGCCTCGGCGCAAATCGACTCGCCGCCGCGGATGATCTGGCCGATGGTCTCGAGCGGCAATTTGTTGACCGGCATGCCGACCAGGGCCAGCGCCATGATGGGCGTGCCGCCCATGGCGTACACGTCCGAGATGGCGTTGGTGGCGGCGATGCGGCCGAAATCGAAGGGATCGTCGACGATGGGCATGAAGAAGTCGGTGGTGGCGATCAGCGCCTGCTCTTCATTGAGTTTGTAGACGGCGGCGTCGTCCGAGGTCTCGATGCCGACCATCAGTTCCTTGGGAACCGGGAAGCCGTGCGAGTTTTTCAGGATTTCCGACAGCACGCCGGGGGCGATTTTGCAGCCGCAGCCGCCGCCGTGGGAAAAGGAGGTGAGTTTGATAGGTGTTTGCATGATGCCCGCCAATATCACATGCCAGCCGCCGCTTGTAAAGGCCGCTTTCCCGCCCTGTGGCGGGGCCGCCCCCGCCTTGCCGCGTGCGCAAATCCGGTTACAATCGGCCATGAGTTCAATTCATGCATCATTCCGCAACGCCAGGCCGGGGCAGCTGGCCGACGCCTTGCGTCAGGCGCGCGCGCATACGCTGGGGCTGTTCGAGTGCGCGCAGGCGGCCGGGCTGGACGCGGCGATCCGTGTGCCGCAGTTGCGCAGCCTGAATCCGCCGCTGTGGGAACTGGGCCGCGCCGCGTGGTTCGCCGAGTGGTTCGTGCTGCGCCAGGCGTCCTCCAGCCATCCGGCCGACGCCGACGTCAACGCGCTGCTGAGCAAGGGCGACGACTGGTTCGACGCCAACACCGTGCCGCACGGCGCGCGCTGGAACCTGGACCTGCCCAGCGCGGGCGCGCTGAAAACCTATTGCCACGAGGTGCTGGACCGGACGCTGGACCAGCTGTCCCGCGCCGGCGACAGCGACACCGAACTGTATCCCTACCGGCTGGCGCTGGCCCAGGAGGACATGCAGGGCGAGGCCATGCTGGCCGCGCTGCAGACGCTGGGCCTGGCCGTGCCGGCCGGCCTGGCGCGCGACGAGCCGTTCTGGCCGCAGCCGTCCGAGATCGGCTTCCCCGGCGGCACGCTGCACATGGGCAGCGGCGGCGAGGGCGGTTTCGTGTTCGACAACGAACTGCAGGCCTTCCCCTGCTATGTGCCGTCGTTCCGCATGGACGCGGCGCTGGTGACGAACGCGCAGTACGCCGACTTCGTGGCCGACGGCGGCTACGACAAGCGCCAGTACTGGAGCGCGGCCGGCAACGCCTGGCTGATGCGGCAGGAGCGTTCGGCGCCGCGCTACTGGCAGCGCGACGGCGGGGTGTGGCGCACCATGCGCTTCGGCCACCTGTGCACCTTGTCCGGGCCGGAGCCGGTACGCCATATCAGCTTGTACGAGGCGCAGGCCTACTGCCTGTGGGCCGACCGGCGCCTGCCGACCGAGGCCGAATGGGAGTACGCGGCGCTGTCCGGCCATCCGGCGTTCAGCTGGGGCCAGCTGTGGGAATGGACCGCCACGCCGTTCGAGCCCTATCCCGGCTTCGAGGCGGGGCCGTGGCGCGAATACTCCGAACCGCATTTCGCCACCCACCAGGTGCTGCGCGGCGCCTCCTTCGCCACCCCCTCGCGGCTGGGATCGGCCAAGTTCCGCAACTTCCACGTGCCGGGACGCGACGATATCTTTTCAGGCTTGCGCACCTGCGCCTGGTAAGTAAATGCCTTCCTTAAGGTACCGCTCATGGCTTTGATTATTTGAGTATTGCAGCAAAAGAATATTTCATTTTTGCTATTTATTGGCCATAATTGCGCAGTTTGCAATAGCCGGCCACGTCCATGACACCACGCATCACTCCCATCGCCCTGGCGATTTCACTGCTGGGGCTCAGCACGGCCCCCTCGGCTCAGGAAAACGGAGCCGGCAAGACCCGGACCGCCGGACCGCCAGCCGCCGGACCGCCGGCCGCTATATCGGCGGCTGCCACATCACCGTACTCCGTCAAACCCGTCAAGCCGGCGGCCGCCGCGTCCGCCGGCGCCATCACCAAGGTGGAGGTGAAAGGCAGCGCGGAGGAGTACGATCCGCGCCGCGAAGATACGGCCAGCAAGACCGTGCTCGGCCACGAGGAAATCATCAAATACGGCGACACCAATGTGTTCGAGGTGTTGAAACGCGCACCGGGCGTGACGGTGATCGGCAACAGCATCCGCATGCGCGGCCTGGGCAACGGCTACACCCAGATACTGGTCAACGGCGAGCGTCCGCCGCCGGGCTTTTCGCTCGATACGCTGCCGCCCGAGCAGATCGAGAAGATCGAAGTGGTGCGCGCGGCCACCGCCGAGCACTCGATGCAGGCCATCGCCGGCACCATCAACATCATCCTCAAAAAAGTCGTGTCCAAGCCGCAGCGCGACCTGCGCATCAATACCGCCCGCTCCGACCAGAACAAGAACCTGTTCGTGCTCGGCACGCTGGCCGACCGCAGCGGCAGCCTGTCCTACTACCTGAACGGGATGCTGGGCCGCAGCCTGGGGCGCAACGCCAACGACAGCACCGAACAGTTCTCCGCGCCCTCCGGCCAGGTGATGCAGCTGCGCGACAAGCACAGCTTGACGCAAAACGATTCCACCATGCTGGGCTTGCAGCCGCGCCTGAACTGGAAGCTGCCCAATGATGACCAGCTCAACCTGTCCGGCTTCGTTCAGGCACAGCGCTACGACAGCGCGTCCGACACGGCGACGGACAACCGCGTCGGCAGTTTCCCCCGGCCTGACTACGTCGCGCGGCACAGCGACAACGACGGCAAGTCGCACTTCGCCGGCGCCGACGTCAATTGGGTGGCCAAGCTGGCCGGCGGCAAGCTCGATGCGAAAGTTGCCGCGTCCAGGGGCCGTTCGGACAACGATTCCAGCTCGCTCTCCAGCACAGAGGGCCTCGCCGCCAGGCTGCTGCGCGATACCGACAGCAGTTCCCGCTACACGAACTCCAGCACCACAGGCAAGTACACGCGCACCATCTTCGACGATCATGCGCTGGCCACCGGCTGGGAGGCGAGCCGCCAGGAATCGGAGGACGCCAACTTGCGCACCGAAGGCATCCTGGGCGCGCAGCCTGCGCGCATTGCCGAGGCGTTCCATCCCATCGTGACCAAGACGGCCTTCTTCGCGCAGGACGAGTGGAACGTCACCAAGCAATGGTCGATTTACCAGGGCGTGCGCTGGGAAAGCATCCGCACCGACAGCTCCGGCACCGGTTTGCAAACCACGCAGTCGCGCAACCACGTGCTGAGTCCCGTCGCGCAGACCTTGTACAAATTCCCGGACAAGAGCGGCCGCCAGCTGCGCCTGGCGCTCACCCGCACCTTCAAGGCGCCCGCCACCAACCAGCTGAGCGCGCGCCGCTACGAAGCGGACCTGAACACGCGTTTCAATCCGGACTACAGCGGCAATCCGGATTTGAGGCCGGAACTGGCCAACGGCATCGACCTCACCTATGAACATTTCTTCGCGCCTGGCGCGGTGTTCTCGGTGGGGACGTCGCAGCGCAAGATCAAGGACTACATCCGCAGCAAGCTGACGCAGGACGGCCGGGGCTATTGGCTGATCCAGCCGCTCAACGACGGCAACGCGCAGACGCGCACGCTGGACGTCGAATTGAAGTTCCCTCTCAAGGCCATCATGAAGGACGCGCCGGGCTTCGACTTCCGCGCCAGCGTGAACCGCAACTGGTCCAAGGTCGATTCGGTGCCGGGGCCGGACAACCGGCTGGACCAGCAGGTGCCGCTTAGCGCCGTGCTGGGCGCCGACTACCGCGAGGACAAATACAGCGCGGGCGCCAGTTTCTCTTTCCGCGCCGGCGGGCCGGTGCGCGTCTCCGAGCAGCAGAGCAGCCGCCTGCAGGCGCGCCGCGAGCTGGAAGCGTATTTGCTGTACAAGATACGCACCGGCCTGCAACTGCGGCTGGCCGTTAACAATGCGCTGGGCCAGGACAACCTGAGCGACTCGCGCTACCAGGACGCGAACGGCGCCAGCCAGACCTGGAGCCGCGCACCCGCTTCCGCGCGGGTTCAGGCCAACCTGGAAATGAAGTTCTGATCCAGCGCCGCCGCGCAAGTCCGAGCCGGAGCAACGCCGGAGCAACGCCGGTGCAACTACGCTGCTCTGGCTGAGCTAAATGTTGCTAATATTCGGGTTGGATTTTGCAATTCGGAGAGTCGATGAAACGTACAGCGACATGGCTGTTGACGGCGCTGACGGCCACTGTGCTGATGGCGGTGCTGCTGCTGACGCATACCTCGTATTTCAGGCCGCTGCGCCTGGACTGGTTCTACACGCGCGTATTCGCCACGTTTGCGCTCGATAGCCCGGAACTGCTGTCGTCGCTGCGCATACTGCCGCCGTGGCTGGACTTCTATAGCGCCCGCCTGGACGACGCGTCGCCGGCCCAGGCGCGCAAGGCCATGGCCCGTTTGAGGAACGACCTGGAAGTGCTGGACCAATACGACCGCGCGGATCTCGACCGCGACGGCAAGCTGTCTTACGACACGCTGCAGTACTACATGTCCATGCAGCTGGACGGCGAACCGTTCCTGCCGCACGCCTTCCCGGTGAACCAGCTAGACGGCGTCCAGACCGCGCTGCCGGAATTCATGGTACAGGTGCATCGGATCGCCAGCGTGGGCGAGGCCGAAAGCTATATCGCGCGCCTGCGCAAATTCCCGCTCAAGTTCGGCCAGGTGCAGCAGCAATTGCGCCTCAGTGAAAGCAAGGGCGTGCTGCCGCCGCGCTTCACCGTGGAGAAGGTGCTGCAGCAGATGAACGCCTTCATCAGCGCGCCGCCGCAACAGCACCGGCTGTACATGAATATGCGCGACAAGCTGGCCGCCTTGCCGGCCGGGCAGGCGGACCAGGCCACGCGCAGCAAGCTGCTGGCCGACACCGAGGCAGCGATCCGGGACCAGGTCTATCCCGCCTATCGCGGCCTGATCGCGCACTTTACCGCCCTGCAGCCGAAGGCGCTGAAGAACGAGGGCGCCTGGAGCCTGCCGAACGGCGACGAATATTACGCCTGGGCCGTGCGCATGCACACCACCACCGACTTCACGCCGCGCCAGGTGCACAGCCTGGGCTTGGCCGAAGTGGCGCGGGTGGGGGCGGAGATGGACGCGATCCTGAAGGGGCAGGGGCTGGCCGAGGGCAGCATAGGGGCGCGCGTGCAGGCGCTGGCGGCGCAGCCCGATCAGAAATTCCCGGATACGGACGAGGGACGCAAGGCCATGCTGGCGCAGTATCGGGCCATTATCGATGAAGCAGGAAAAGGCATGGGGGCGGCATTCGATCTGCACCCCAAGCTCGGCCTGAAGGTGGAGGCGGTACCGGCCGCGTCGCAGGCGAGTGCGCCAAGCGCCTATTACCAGCCCGGCGCTTTCGACGGCTCGCGCCCCAGCGTGTTCTTCGTCAATATGCGCGCGCCGGGCGAGACGCCGAAGTTCGCCATGCGCACGCAGGCCCACCACGAGGGCCTGCCTGGCCACCACTTGCAAATCGCCGTGGCGATGGAGATGGAGGACGTGCCCTTCTTCCGCAAGGTGATCCCGTTCAGCGCCTACCAGGAGGGCTGGGCGCTGTACGCCGAGCGGCTGGCCAGCGAGATGGGATGGGAAAGGACGCCGCTCGACAAGCTGGGCCGCCTGCGCGACGACATGATGCGCGCCACGCGCCTCGTGGTCGACAGCGGCATCCATTACAAACGCTGGACGCGCGAGCAGGCCATCGCCTACATGCTGGAGAACACCGGCATGCCGGAGGCGGACGTGACGGCGGAGGTGGAACGTTATTTCGTGGCGCCGGGGCAGGCGCTGGCTTACAAGATAGGGATGCTGACGATACTGTCGCTGCGCGAGCACGCCAGGGCGGAGCTGGGCGACAAGTTTGACTTGAAAGCCTTCCACAAGGAGGTGCTGACGCACGGCGCCCTGCCGCTGAAGGTGCTGGAGCACGTCGTCAGCGACTGGGTGGCCTTGCAGAAGCGGACCTGAGATGGCGGGTTATGCCGCCCTGCGGCTCTTAAGTCACTCCGGCAGGAGTGACGTTCGTACGATGTGCCCGTTTTGGCGGGTTACGCGGGCAAAGCCCCCGCTAACCCGCCAGCCTTAAATCAGCGACTCGCCCAGCTTGGCCAGGTGGGCGCCGTAGGCTTCAGGGTCCAGGTCTTTGCGCGCGACGCCGCTGCGGAAGGCCGCTTGCGCGATCTTCGGCGTGACACCGACCAGCAGGCGCGGATCCAGCAGGCCGGGCACGACATAGTCCTTGCCGAAGCGCTCGTCGCTGCGCGCCATGCCGGCCAGGGCCACCACGCAGGCGATCTTCATTTCCTGGTTGATGGTGGTCGAACCCGAATCCAGCGCGGCGCGGAACAGGTAGGGGAAGCACAGGGCGTTGTTGATCTGGTTCGGATAGTCCGAACGGCCGGTGGCGATGATGGCGTCCGGCGCTACTTCGCGCACCAGTTCCGGGCGCAGCTCTGGCTCGGGATTGGCCAGCGCGAAAATGATGGGCTGTTTCGCCATCGCCTTCACGTCCGCCTGCGACAGCAGGCCGGGACCGGACAGGCCGAGGAAGACGTCCGCGCCTTCGATTACTTGCGACAGTTTGGTGGCCGGCGTTTCGCGCGCCCAGGCTTTCTTTTCGCCGTCCAGTTCGCGCGCGGTGGTCAGCACGCCCTTGCTGTCGCAGACGAAGATGTTCTCGCGGCGCGCGCCCAGCGACAGGATCAGTTCCAGGCAGGCGATGGCCGCGGCGCCGGCGCCGGAGCAGACGATCTTCACGTCGGCGATGTCGCGGCCTGTCATCTCGACGGCGTTCAGCAGGCCGGAACCGACCACGATGGCGGTGCCGTGCTGGTCGTCATGGAACACCGGAATCGACAGTCGCTCGCGCAGCTTGCGTTCGATATAGAAGCACTCGGGCGCCTTGATGTCTTCCAGGTTGATGCCGCCGAAGGTAGGGTGCAGCGCGGCGATGATCTCGACCAGCTTGTCCGGATCGGTTTCGTCGATTTCGATGTCGAAGGAATCGATGCCGGCGAACTTCTTGAACAGCACCACTTTGCCTTCCATCACGGGCTTGCCGGCCAGCGCGCCGATATTGCCCAGTCCTAGCACGGCCGTGCCATTCGTGATGACGGCCACCAGGTTGCCCTTGGCGGTGTACTCGTAGGCGAGCGCGGGGTCGCGCTGGATTTCGAGGCAGGGCACGGCCACGCCGGGCGAGTAGGCCAGCGACAGGTCTTCCTGGCTGGCTACGCTCTTGGTGACGGCGATGGCGATTTTGCCAGGGCCGCCGGCTTTGTGGTATTCCAGTGCTTGCTGTTCGAGAGTGCTCATGACGAATCCTTTGAATATGCGAAAAACGCCTGCCCGGGAACAAACCAGGGCAGGCGTGGTGATGACTGACTATGACCAATAACTTATATTACCAACACTATCCGCGCGCGCGGCGTGCTTCTGGCTTGTGGATTTCACTTACTCAGCAGCTTGATCAAGGATACAGGCCGCGCACTTCGCGCGCTTGCAGCACGCGGGTGCATGCCAGGATGAAGGTCGCGGTGCGCAGCGTTACCTTCTTGTCCTGCGAAACTTCCCATACCGAGTTGAACGCGTCCTGCATGATGCGGGTCAGGCGGGCGTTGATCTCGTCCTCGCTCCAGAAGAAGGAGGAGAAGTCCTGCACCCATTCGAAGTAGGACACGGTGACGCCGCCGGCGTTGGCCAGCACGTCCGGCACGATCAGGACGTCGCGGTCGCTCAGGATGTCGTCCGCTTCCGGCGTGGTCGGGCCGTTGGCGCCTTCGAGGATGATCTTGGTGCGGATCAGCGGTGCGTTTTCAGCGGTGATCTGCTGTTCCAGCGCGGCCGGGATCAGGATGTCCGACTCGATGCCCCAGAACGCGTCGCGGTCCAGGAACGCTTCGATGCCGGGGAAGCCTTGCACGCCGCCGGTTTCAGCCACGTGCTGGTGCAGCAGCGCCACGTCCAGGCCGCCGGAATGCACCACGGTGCCGGTGTGATCCTGCACGGCGATGACTTTGGCGCCGGCCTTGGCGAACATGCTCGCTGCCACGCCGCCGACGTTGCCGAAGCCCTGGATGGCGACACGGGCGCCCTGGATGGCCACGCCGCGCTTGGCGGCCGCTTCCTGGCCGACCACGAACACGCCACGGCCGGTCGCTTCGCGGCGGCCCAGCGAGCCACCCAGCGAGATCGGCTTGCCGGTCACGACGCCGGTCGACAGATTACCTTCGATCATGGCGTAGGAGTCCATCATCCATGCCATCACCTGCTCGTTGGTGTTGACGTCCGGAGCCGGGATGTCCTTGTTAGGTCCGATGATCAGGCTGATTTCGCTGGTGTAGCGGCGCGTCAGGCGCTGCAGTTCGCCACGCGACAGGGTCTTCGGGTCGACGCGGATACCGCCCTTGGCGCCGCCGTATGGCACGTTCACCGCCGCGTTCTTCACCGTCATCCAGGCCGACAGGGCCATCACTTCGGACAGGGTCACGTCCTGGTGGAAACGCACGCCGCCTTTGCCCGGGCCGCGCGACATATTGTGCTGCACGCGGTAGCCTTCGTAGTGGGAGATCGTGCCGTCATCGCGTTCGATCGGTACGTCGACGGTCAGGATGCGCTTCGGGCGCTTCAGGGTCTCGACCCAGCGCGACAGGCTGCCCAGGTGCGGCGTAACGCGGTCGATCTGCTGCAGGTATTGACCCCATGGGCCGAGGTCTTCTGGGTTGAGGTAGGACGGCAGTGCGTGTTGGGTAATCATGCTGTTGGCTCCAGTATTATTCGGTGATTTCGTCGTCTATCGTTGCACTTGTGGCGCTTGGTAAGCGAAGCGAATCATAGGCTGGAGCCCTGCAGGGCGGCTAATGCTGTATGCGCATCCGCCCATGCACAAAAAGCATAACGTTAATATTGTTAGCTAAAAGCCAACGTTTGAATCAGCGTTCCGAGTCCGGTACGCGGCGCTTTCTGGAGGACGATTTTTGCTGGCTTTCGAGGTAGTCCCACAGCCGCGAGACGATCAGTTTTCCAGGCCGCGAGGGCGATGGGCGCTCGCGGTACAGCCGGATCTCCATTTGAATTTCCCAATCCGGTGCACCGCCGTCGGCGGGCGCCAGCAGCTTCTGTTTCAGCTCGCGCGTGACCGCCGATTCAGGCAGGAAGGCGATGCCGCGGCCTTCGAGGGCCATCATTTTCAGGCCTTCGGCCATGTCGGTTTCGTAGTGGTTATCCAGGTGCAGCGGGGTCTTGGTGTCGGCCAGGATCAGCTCCACCATGCGGCCCAGGTAGGCGTTGTTGGTGTAGGAAAGGAAGGGCAGCGGCTCCTGTTTGGTGCCGGGCAGCGTGAATTCGGGAACGCGCGATTTGTCGCAGCGCGCATAGGCGCGCAGCGCTTCCTGGCCGAGCACCAGCATGTCGTAGCGGCCCGGATCGAGCTGCACCGGCTGGCGCGGATGGTGGTAGCACAGCAGCAGGTCGCAGCCGCCTTCGACCAGCTGCAGCACGGCGTCGTGAACGTTGAGCGCCATCAGGCGGCTGTTGATGGGCGCGAAATCGGCCTCCAGCTGCGTGATCCATTTCGGCACGAAGGTGAGCGACAGCGTGTGCGGTACGGCCAGATCGATGCTGGTCATCGCGGCCGCGCGCTTGTTGCGCAGCAGTTCGCGCACACCGTTGATCTGGCCCAGCATCTCCAGCGCCTGCTCGTAGAACACCAGGCCGGCCGGTGTCAATCGGGTGGGGTAGGAGGTGCGGTCCACCAGGTCGGTGCCGAGCCAGTTTTCCAGCGACTGGATGCGGCGCGAAAAAGCCGGCTGCGTGACGTGCCGCTGCGCGGCCGAGCGGCTGAAATTATTGGTCTCGGCAAGCGAGATGAAGTCTTCCAGCCATTTGGTTTCCATGCTTTTGCGCCGAACTCGGGGGAGGGGACTCCATTTTAACCGGTGCGGTGACGGCGGCGGTTGCTCATCAAGCTGCCGCGCCGCAGCAGCCGCTGGCGGTGGCCTCCGCCTCGCTGAACCGCGTGTTGCATATACCTGTTTCCGGCAGTTCCAGCTGAATCTCGTCGGCCGCCGCCCGGTCGCCGGCCAGCGCCGCCACTACCGAGCGCACCTGTTCGTAGCCGGTCGCCATCAAGAAGTTGGGCGCGCGGCCGTAGCTCTTGGCGCCGACTGCGTAATAGCCCGGCTCGGGGTGGGCAAGTTCCCGGTGGCCGTGCGGGCGCACCGTTCCGCAACTGTGTTCGTTCGGATCGATCAACGGCGCCAGCGCGTCGGTGGTTTCCAGCCAGGGATCGTGGCGCACCCGCAGTTCGCGCGTCAGCGACAGGTCGGGACGGGCGCCCGTTGCCGCGACGATGCGTTCAACCGCTTCGATCACGACGCGGGCGCCGCCAAGGCCGGTGCCGATGACGTCGACGCCGCTTTCGCCAGCCTGCAGCGCCTGGATTCGGAAGTTTGTATGCAGCTCCAGCTGGCCTGCCTCCTTCAGCGCCTTGAGCCGCATGCCCAGCTGGCCGCGTGCCGGCAGGCCGTCGGCCTCGCCGCCGCCGAATACCTTGGCCAGCTGCTTGCCGCGCACCGCCCAGACCAGGCGCGTACCGGGCGCTTCGGCCGCCAACTGCGCCAGCGCCAGCAGCGTGCCAGCGGCGGAGTGCCCGGCGCCGACCACCAGCACGCGTTTGCCTGCGTAGTCTCCGCGCGCGCCTCCCAGCACATCGGGCATGCCATACGCGATCCGGTCCCGCGCCTCTGCCTCCCCCAGAGCAGGCAGGCCGCTCGCGCCCAGGGGATTCGGGTGCGTCCAATTGCCGGTGGCGTCGATGACGGCGCTGGCCAGGAATTCGCGGCTGCCGCCGTTGCTGGCGGTGCGGATCAGAAACGGGGCGTCTTCCCGGCCTCGGGTCTTCACTTTGTCGATCCCGGCGCGACTGATTTGCACCACGCGGTGCCCCAGCCTGATGTGCGGCGCCAGCGCCGGCAGGGCAGCCAAGGGCGCCAAGTAGGCGTCCACCACGGCCCCCGCGGTCGGCAGTTCCCCGTCGGCCGGTGCGCTCCAGCCGTGCTCCTCCAGCAGGGCGCGGGCGGCCTTGTCGATGTTGTACTGCCAGGGAGAGAACAGCCGCACATGGCGGTAGCTGGCCAGGTTGGCGCCCACTTGATTGCCGCTTTCGAAAACAATAGGGCTGAAACCGCGTTGTAACAGGTGGACCGCTGCCGCGAGACCGATGGGGCCTGCGCCTAGCACCGCCACTGGCAGGTTGGAATGTTTGCTGTTCATGGTTCTCCTTAGTTATTCGTCGAATGACGAATCGGAAGATAAAAAATGCCCTACAGGGCGTTGATCAGCTGCTTCAGCTGTGCCAGCCGCTCCGGATTGACGCAATAGCAGACCCGCTGTTCATCCGAGGAACCCAGGATCAGGCCGGCCTGCTTGAGTATGCTGACGTGTTGCGAAATGGTGGATGGCGCCAGCGGCAGCACGTCGGCCAGGCTGCCGAAGTAGCAAGCACCGTAGGCGGCCAGGTAGCGTAACAGCTGGACGCGCGCAGGATGGGCGAGCGCCTTGCACAGCACCGCTATCTCGTCCGTATTCAGGTCCGGCAGTGCGCCCCGGGGCGCGACATCGCAGCAATTGGTCATCTTGTGCTTATTCGTTAATCGACGAACAGAGAGTAAGGCCGATGTCATGAAGCTGTCAAGTTAGTTCGATAATATTGGAACTATCGTAGCGAATGCGGTAGCATTTCAACTTTCTCAAAGGCCCATCCCATGAACGTACTCATCCTCTGCACCGGAAACTCCTGCCGCTCCATCCTGGGCGAAGCGACTTTCAACCATCTGGCCCCTGAGGGCTGGCATGCCGTCAGCGCCGGCAGCAAGCCGGCCGGCTACGTCCACCCGCGTTCGCTGGCCCTGCTGGCGCGCGAGGGTATCTCCACCGAGGGCTACCACAGCAAGTCGTGGGACAACTTGCCGGTGACACCGGACATCGTCATCACCGTGTGCGGCAGCGCCGCCGGCGAAGAGTGCCCGGCCTACCTGGGCCCGGTGATGCGCGCGCATTGGGGTGTGGAAGACCCGGCCCATGCGACCGGCACCGAAGAAGAGATCGACGCGTCCTTCATGCACGCCTACCGTACGCTGCGCGCGCGCATCGAAGCATTCTTCGCGCTGCCGCTGGCGACGCTGGACAAGGCCGCCCTGAAGCGCGAGCTGGACAAGATCGGCGAGTTGCAGGCATGACGATGGCACGGCGCCTGGCGGCGGAAGGCCTGGGCACGGCGATGCTGCTGGCGGTGGTGGTGGGATCCGGCATCATGGCCGAGCGGCTGGCCGGCGGCAACGTGGCGATCGCCTTGCTGGCCAATACGCTGGCCACGGGGGCGGGGCTGGTCGCCCTGATTTTGATGTTCGGGACCATCTCCGGTGCGCACTTCAATCCGGCGGTGACCCTGTCCGCAGCCTGGCAAAAGGAGCTCCCGCGTGCCGAAGTGCTGCCCTACATCGCGGTGCAGGTGGCCGGTGCCTTCGCCGGTGTCGCCGCCGCGCATGGCATGTTCGGCGAGGCGCTGTTCTTCGCCTCCGGGCATGTGCGCACCGGCCCGTCGCAGTGGTGGAGCGAGTTCGTGGCGACGTTCGGGCTGATCGGCGTCATCATCGGTTGCTCCCGGAGCCGGCCTTCCGTCACGCCGTTCGCGGTGGCCGCCTACATCACGGCCGCCTACTGGTTCACCGCGTCGACCTCGTTCGCCAACCCGGCGGTGACGCTGGCCCGCAGTGCCAGCAACACTTTCGCCGGCATCCGCCCGGCCGACGCGCCGGGCTTCATCCTGGCCCAGCTTGCCGGCGCCACGGCGGCAACGCTGCTGTTTTGCTGGCTGTATCCAGCCCGCCCGGCAGCAGTCCCGAGCTCAGCTGACTGACCGATCCGTGTAGGAATCCTCCTATTTTACGCGCAGGAGGATTTTTCCCTTTGCTTTTTTTCCGCATTGCAGCATATACTTAAATCAAGTCATATGACGACTGATCACTTGTAGTTTGTACAAATATCACCAACCTGGACAGGAGCGTGGCATGAGCAAACGGATCAATCACTTCAAGCGGGCCCTTAAGAACGGCACTTTACAGATCGGCCTGTGGTCCGGCCTTTCGAGCAATGTCACGGTCGAGGTGCTGGCCAATGCCGGCTTCGACTGGCTGCTGCTGGACATGGAGCACTCGCCCAACGAACTGCCCATGGTGCACGCGCAATTGCAGGCAATATGCCAAGGCTCGGCCCAGCCCATCGTGCGTCCGCCCTGGAACGACACGGTGGTGATCAAGCGTCTGCTGGACGTGGGCGCGCAGACGCTGCTGATACCCTTTGTCCAGAATGCAGAAGAGGCGCGCCAGGCGGTCGCCGCCACGCGCTATCCGCCGCAGGGCGTGCGGGGCTTTTCCACGGCTGCCCGCGCATCGGATTATGGCCGCGTGGCGGACTACTGGGCGACCTGCTCGGACGACATCTGCGTGTTGCTGCAGGTGGAAACGCCGCTGGCGCTGTCCAATATCGAGGAAATCGCCGATGTCGACGGCGTCGACGGCATCTTCATCGGTCCCGGCGACCTGGCCGCATCCATGGGGCATCTGGCCAACCTGAAGCACCCCGAAGTGGTCGAGGCCATCGAAGACGCGATCCGGCGCATCGTCGCCACAGGCAAGGCGGCCGGCGTGCTGATGGGCGACGAGGCGCTGGCGCGGCGCTACATCGCGGCCGGATGCACCTACACTGCGGTAGGCAGCGACATCGGCCTGCTGGCGCGCGGCGCGGAGGCGCTCGCGGCCAAATTCAACATCGCCGCCTGAGCGCGGCCCATCATCAAGGAGCAGGCATATGAGTAAAATCGGCTTTATCGGTCTTGGCATCATGGGCGCGCCGATGGCGGCGAATCTGCTGAAAGGCGGCCACCAGCTGTTCGTGCAGCAGCGCAAAGCGCTGCCCCCGCAACTGGTCGAACTGGGCGCGGCCGGCTGCGCGACGGCCAGGGAGGTGGCGGAAAAAGCGGACGTCATCATCATGATGGTGCCGGACACGCCGCAGGTGGCCGAGGTGCTGTTCGACGAGGGCGGGGTGGCGCAGGGGCTGAGCGCCGGCAAGATCGTGGTCGACATGAGTTCCATCTCGCCGATCGAAACCAAGAAGTTCGCGGCCCGCATCAATGCGCTGGGCTGCCAGTACCTGGACGCTCCTGTATCCGGCGGCGAGGTCGGCGCCAAGGCCGCCACGCTGACCATCATGGTGGGAGGTGAAGAGCAAGCCTTCAACGCGGTCAAGCCGCTGTTCGAACTGATGGGCAAGAACATCACGCTGGTGGGCGGCAACGGCGACGGCCAGACCACCAAGGTCGCCAACCAGATCATCGTCGCGCTGAACATCGAGGCGGTCGGCGAAGCGCTGCTGTTCGCCTCGCGCATGGGGGCCGATCCGGCCAAGGTGCGCCAGGCGCTGATGGGCGGCTTTGCCGCTTCGCGCATCCTGGAAGTGCACGGCGAGCGCATGATCAAACGCACCTTCGATCCGGGCTTCCGCATCGAACTGCACCAGAAGGACTTGAACCTGGCCTTGAGCAGCGCGCGCGCAATCGGCGTCAGTCTGCCGAACACGGCGACCGCGCAGGAGTTGTTCAACACCTGCGCCGCCCACGGCGGCAAGGCCTGGGACCATTCCGCGCTGGTGCGCGCGCTGGAGATCATGGCAAACTATGAGATCGGCGCCATACTGCCTGAATAGGAGCCCTCATGACATTCCAAGCCGGCATACCGGATTTGTTGCGCAGCATGTTCGATGCCGCCGTGGCGGCGGCGCAGCCCTCGCTCTGCCTGCCTGCGCATTTGCCGGAGCCGCCGCGCGGCCGCACGCTGGTGATCGGCGCGGGCAAGGCGTCGGCCGAGATGGCGCGGGTGCTGGAGCAGCACTGGCCTGGTGAATTGACCGGGCTGGTGGTTACGCGCTACGGCTACGCGGTGCCGTGCGAGCGCATCGAAATCGCCGAAGCGGCCCACCCGGTGCCCGATGAAAACGGCATGGCGGCGGCGCGCCGCATCCTTGCGCTGGTGCAGGGACTGACGGCGGACGACCTGGTGATCTGCCTGATCTCCGGCGGTGGATCGTCGCTGCTGGCGCTGCCGGACGACGCGCTCGACCTTGCCGCCAAGCAGGACATCAACCGCGCGCTGCTGCAAAGCGGCGCCACCATCAGTGAGATGAACTGTGTGCGCCGCCATCTGTCGGCCATCAAGGGCGGGCGGCTGGCGGCGGCCTGCCACCCGGCGCGCGTGGTCACGCTGCTGATTTCGGACGTGCCGGGCGATAACCCGGCCGACATCGCGTCCGGCCCGACCTGCGGCGACGCCACCACCTGCGCCGACGCGCTGGCCATCCTGCGGCGTTATCGCATCGCCGTGCCGGATGCGGTGACCAAGCTGCTGGAGTCGGGCGCCGGCGAGAGCGTCAAGCCAGCTGATCCGCGCCTGGCCGGCAGTGAAATCCACCTGATCACCGCGCCGCAGATCGCGCTGGAGGCGGCCGCCGAGGTGGCGCGCAAGGCGGGCGTAACCCCTTATATTCTCGGCGACAGCATTGAGGGCGAGGCGCGCGACGTTGGCATTGTCATGGCGGGCATTGCGCGCCAGGTGGCCATGCGCGGGCAGCCGTTCAAGGCGCCGTGCGTGTTGCTGTCGGGCGGCGAAACCACGGTCACGGTGCGCGGCGATGGCCGGGGAGGGCGCAACGTGGAGTTCCTGCTGTCGCTCGGTGTGGCGCTGAACGGCCACCCCGGCATCCATGCGATAGCGTGCGACACGGACGGGGTGGACGGGCAGGAGGAAATCGCCGGCGCCTTGCTGGCGCCCGATACGCTGGAGCGGTCCTGGGGCAAAGGGATCAATCCGCGTTCCAGCCTGGCCAACAACGACGGCCACGGTTTCTTCCAGGCGCTGGGGGCGTCGGTGGTGTGCGGTCCGACACTGACCAATGTGAACGACTTCCGCGCGATCTACATCGGCGCGCCGCCCTGAGGCCGCGGATCACGCCTCAGCGGATCACGCCGTAGCGCAGGTCCTGCGCTTTCAGATAGCTGCGGTAGGCCAGCGACATGCGGTCGCAGGCCACCGATACTTCGGCGCCCGGCGTAAGCGGCATGCGCTGCGGCTGCTGGCTTTCCACGATGGGGAGGTCTTGCAGGAAGATGGTGTCCTGGAAGTGCCGCAACTCGTCGTCGCTGGACGTGAAGTCGTTCAGCGCGAGGGTGATCCAGACGCGGGAGGTGGTTTCGGTGAGCGGCTGCACGTGCAGGCCGATGGCGTCCGAGGGCAGGCCGTTCGCATCCGCGGGCAGTTTGGTCAGGATGGCGCTGAGCGGACGCACCACGCGGTAGGTGTATTCGACGTCGCTGCCGGCGGCGGCCTCCTTGCTCGCCTGCGGCTGCCATGCGCGGCACTGGATGGCGCGCACGCCCTTGCCGTACAAATCGTCGTCGAACTGTTCGACGGTATAACTGGCGATGGCGGCGCGCTCCTGCTCGCCGAGGATGCCTTCATGGACGAAGGCGAAGTGCGCCATGTCGAGGAAGTTTTCCACGATACGCGGACCGGCGGCCTGCACATCGTAGGGGCCGCACAGGACTTTGCGCAAGCGGGCATCGCTGAATTCAGGGAAGGGCGGCACCGCGCCGGAAGGCGTGCCGAGGCAGGCCCACAGCAGGCCGTAGCGCTCCTGAACGGCGAAGGTCGCAACTTGCGCTTTCAAATTGGCTTCAGCCAGTTCGGGCAGGGCGGGAATGTGTTTGCATCTGCCGGAAAGGCCAAAGCGCCAGCCGTGGTAGGCGCAGCGCAGCGTGTCGCCTTGCTGCGTACCGAGGGAAAGCCGGGTGCCCCGATGCGGGCAGCGGTCTTCCCAGGCGTGGGCTTGGCCGCCGCTGTCGCGCCAGAGCGCAAGCGGCAGGTCCAGCAATTGCGCCCGCACGATGGCGCCTGCGCCGATTGTGCCGGCGGAGGCAACCGGGTGCCAGTCGTTGTACAGCACCGTGTCGTGCGGGGCGTGCGGGGTCATACATGCTCCTTATTTGGGAATGCTGCCTTCCACGCCCTGAACGTAGTAATTCAGCGACAGCAGTTCCTTCAGCGGCATGACCGCGCCGGCCGCCACTTTCACCGCGCCCGACTGGTCCTTGATCGGACCCTGGAAGGGATGGAACTTGCCTGCGGTGATGGCCGCCTTCTTCTCTTCGAAGGCCTTGGCAGCATCGGCCGGGACGGCCGCGTTCAAAGGCGACATCTTGACCATGCCTTCCTTCAGGCCTCCACGCGTTTCGCCGCTTTTCCAGGAGCCCGCGATAACCGCCTTGGCGGTCTCGGTGTAGTACTCGCCCCAGTTGTTGGTGGCGGCAGTCAGGTGGGCCTTGGGCGCGAACTTGCTCATGTCCGAGTCCCAGCCGAAGGCGTACACGCCTTTTTCCTGCGCCGCCTGCAGCGTGGCCGGCGAGTCGGTGTTCTGGTTCAGCACATCGGCGCCTTGCGCGATCAGGGTTTCGGCGGCCTGGCGCTCCTTGGCCGGGTCGTACCACGAGTTGACCCAGATGACCTTGGTCTTGATGCCCGGGTTCACGCTCTGCGCACCCAGCGTGAAGGCGTTGATGTTGCGCACCACCTCGGGTATCGGGAAGGAGGCCACCACGCCCAGCGTCTTGGACTTGGTCATCTTGCCCGCGATGACGCCGTTCAGGTAAGCGCCTTCATACAACTGCGATTCGTAGGTGCCCATGTTCTTGCCGGACTTGAAGCCGGTGGCGTGCATGAACACTGTTTTTGGAAAGGTCTTCGCCACTTTCTCGGTCGGGTTCATATAGCCGAATGACGTGGTGAAAATCAGCTTGTTGCCGTCGGCGGCGAGCTTGCGGATCACGCGCTCGGAGTCCGCGCCTTCCGGCACGCTTTCCACGAACGTGGTTTTCACTTTCGCGCCCAGCGCCTTTTCCATGGCCAGGCGGCCCTGGTCGTGCGCATAGGTCCAGCCGGCGTCGCCCACCGGGCCGACGTAGACGAAGCCTACCTTCAGCGGTTCATCGGCGCGCGCCAGCTCAGGCATCAGGGTTGTGGCGGCGGCCAGTGCGGCCAGTGCTGCGACGGTAATCAGTTTGCGGCGGTTCATCGGTCGTCCTTTCAGATGTTCAGAAGTGGTATTCAGCGCGTATCATCGGCGTCTTGGCAAAGGCGCCGCTACCGGCCGGACCATTGTGGTTGTTGCCGAACTTGTTTTTCCAGTACTGGTATTCGATGCCGACCTTGAAGGTGTTCTTGGCCGCACCCACCGCGGCGCTCATGTCGTACATGACCTGCATGTCGATATTGGTTTCGGGCTTGGTGGCGCCGCCGAATTCGTCCTTGCCCTTGCTGGCGATGTAGTTGGCGTAGCCTTCGAACGACAGCGGAATGCCGGCGCTGAACGGGATGCCCCATGCGGCCGTCAGCATAGGGTGCACATCGTAGTCGTAGCGCGGGGTGCTGGTTTTCGAGAAGCCGCTATACGGCGCATTGCTTTCCCACAGGGCCAGCAGGCTCACATCGAGGAAACCCGGCACGTCGAAATTGATGGTGGGGCCGGCCACGAACATGCGCTTCTTCGAGTTGTAGCCCGCGTCGGTCTTGGTATTGACATCGAAGCCGGCGGTGAATCCCAGGCCGCGCGTGGCGCCGGTCTTGAAGTCCTTGCCCATCACCTTGCCCAGGTCCAGCGTATGCCGGTATAGCACGTAGACTTCGTGGGCGCCGCTGTCCGCGCCGACGCTGGAAGGATCTTTTTTGTCGGAGAAGAGCATGTCGGCGCTGAAGAAGTTCTTGCCGTAGGCGTAGCCGCTGACGTGGCTCAGGTTGACGATGTTCTTCTTGATGTCCACGGGATTGTATGGCTCGGCGAAATGCGTGCCGTAACGATAGCTCAGCGAGGTGTCGCTCCAGTCGGCGGCCTGCGCGCCGGCTGCGAGCACTACTAGTGCGGAAACGACTGCGGTCTTCAAGATATTGACGGACATGCTCTGAACTCCCTCGTTTGGTTTATGGTGGTACTGGGTACTGCTTAGCAAAAAGTGAGCCAACTGCGGCCACTAGAATCCGGCCAGCGCGTCGGCCAGTTTCACCTTGCGGCCCGTGGCGCCCAGTTTCAGGCGCGATTCGATCTCCAGCAGGTGGTGTTCTATCAGCGCCACGGCCTGCGCTTCTTCGCCTTGCGCGATCAGCGCGACCAGGCGTTTGTGCTCGTCGTTCTCGCACATATGCGTGCCGGGGCTTTCGTACAGGGCGATGATGAGCGAGCAGCGCGACACCAGTTCCGCCATATAGCGCTGCAGCACATGGTTGCCCGCCAGTTCGGCCAGCAGCAGGTGAAACTCGCCGCCCAGACGTATCCAGCTGGCGCGGTCGCCGCTGCGGCGCGCGTCGTCCTCTTCTTTCAGCGCGGCCTGGATGCGCTGCAGCGAGGCGGGCGTGGCGTTGCGTATGGCCAGTGGGACGATCTCGCGTTCGATGGCGCGCCGCGCGGCGAAAATGTCGCGCGCTTCGGCAGGCGTGGGCGAGGCCACCACGGCGCCCCGGTTGGGCCGCAGTTCGATAATGTGTTCATGCGCCAGCCGCTGCAAGGCTTTGCGCACGGTGGTGCGGCTAACCTGGTACAGCTCGCAAAACTCCGCCTCGCCCAGGTGGGTGCCGGGCGGCAGGCGGTGGCTCATGACGGCGTTGAACACCGCGCGGTGTATGCGCAGGTCCACCGCCGTGGTGCCGCGCTTGGTAGGCGCTTGCACGGCGACTTTGGCAGTCGGCTGCTTGCTCATGGTTCGATACTCCTGTTCTGTGGTGAAACAGCTATAAGCAGGATTCGTGCTCACATTGTGTACGAAAAATCGCGCCAATTCCTACAACTTTGTATACAGTTATGCTCAACCGTGGTGAAAGCGAGACTGTCGATTGTGCACAATTGGTGCGTGGCTCCCCAAAGGCGAGCGTCCTCGCTGCAGACGGCCCTTGCATGCGTGGCATGCAACTTGCGTAACGTTCAGTTGTATACAACCGCAGTCCAGGAGTATCGACAATGAATCAAACCGCAGACCCGGCGATGCCGCCGCGCGCCGCGCCGCGCCTACAGCTGCTGGGCATTTCCAAGATCTATCCTTCCGTGGTGGCGAACGCCGACGTGAACCTGACGGTGATGCCGGGCGAGATACACGCCGTGCTGGGTGAGAACGGCGCGGGCAAGAGCACGCTGATGAAGATGATCTACGGCGTCACGCACCCGGACGCCGGGGAGATCATTTGGGAGGGCAAGCCGGTCCACATTGCCTCGCCGTCGGCCGCGCGCAAGCTCGGCATCGGCATGGTGTTCCAGCACTTCGCGCTGTTCGACACGCTGACCGTGGCCGAGAACATCGCGCTGGCGCTGGACGAGCGCTGCACGCCGGCCGAACTGGCGCCGCGCATCCGCAAGGTGTCCGAGGAATATGGCCTGCCGCTGGACCCGGAACGGCTGGTGCACAGCATGTCCGTCGGCGAGCGGCAGCGGGTGGAGATCGTGCGCTGCCTGCTGGCCCATCCCCGCCTCTTGATCATGGACGAGCCGACGTCGGTGCTCACGCCGGACGCGGTGCTCAAGCTGTTCGAGTCGCTGCGCAGGCTGGCGGCCGAAGGTTGCAGCATCCTCTACATCAGCCACAAGCTGGACGAGATCCAGGCGCTGTGCGACAAGGCCACCGTGCTGCGCAGCGGGCGCGTGTCGGGCACCGCCGTGCCGCGCGAGGAAAGCGCCCGTTCGCTGGCCGAACTGATGATAGGCCGCGAACTGCCGGTCTGCCACCTGTCGCCGCGCGAGCCGGGCGAGGTGCGCATGGCGGTCAGGAACCTGAACCTGGCCACGATCGATCCCTTCGGCACGGTGCTGAAGGACGTGTCGCTGGAATTGCGCAGCGGCGAGATCGTCGGCATCGCCGGCGTATCGGGCAACGGCCAGCAGGAGCTGCTGAAGGCGATATCGGGCGAGCTGCCGCTGTCCTCGCCGGACGCGCTGCAGTTGCTCGGCCAGGCCGCAGGCAGCTTGAATCCCGCCGCGCGGCGCGAACTGGGCATGTGCTTCGTGCCCGAAGAGCGCCTCGGGCGGGGCGCCGTGCCGGAGTTGTCGCTGACGGATAACGCGCTGCTGACAGGCTATGTGCCGGCCGGCGCCACCGGCATGGTGAAACATGGCCTCATACGCTATGGCGCGGTGAAAGACTTCGCGCGCAAGGTCATCGCCCGCTTCAACGTCAAGTGCGGCGGCGAGGGCGCGGTCGCCAGCAGCCTCTCCGGCGGCAATCTGCAGAAATTCATCGTCGGGCGCGAGATCGCGCTGGCGCCCAAGGTGATGGTGCTGGCGCAGCCCACCTGGGGCGTGGACATCGGCGCCGCCATGCTGATACGCCAGGCCATCATCGATCTGCGCGACCAGGGCGTGGCAGTGCTGGTGCTGTCGGAGGAGATCGACGAATTGTTCATGATGAGCGACCGTATCGCCGTGCTGGCCAAAGGCCGCCTGTCGCGCGCGGTGCGTGTTGCCGACACCAGCGTCAACCAGATCGGCGTCTGGATGAGCGGCGATTTCGAAGCCGGCGCAGTCACTGAAGGAGTAGCCCATGTCCCGGCTTGAAGCCCGCCCCGAACCTTCGCGCGCGATGATGCTGGCCTCGCCGCTGATCGCCGCCTTCGCCATGCTGCTCACCAGCTCCGTGCTGTTCTACCTGCTGGGGCAGGACCCGCTGCACGCCTTCTACGTCTACTTCATCCAGCCCGCCGCCAGCGTGTACGGCGTGGGCGAGCTGCTGCTCAAGGCCACGCCGCTGATCCTGTGCGGCGTCGGTCTGGCGCTGGGCTTCCGCGCCAACGTGGCCAACATCGGCGCGGACGGCCAGCTCACCATGGGCGCCATCGCGGCCGGCTGCGTGGCGCTGTACTTCGACGGTGTGGAAGCCTGGTGGGTGCTGCCGCTGATGCTGCTGGCCGGCGCGCTGGGCGGCATGGCCTGGGCCGCGATTCCCGCGCTGCTGCGCACGCGTTTCAACACCAGCGAAATCCTCGTCAGCCTGATGCTGGTGTACGTGGCTTACCTGTACCTGAGCTATCTGGTGCACGGCCCGCTGCGCGATCCGGCCGGCTTCAATTTTCCGCAATCGAAGATGTTCGGCGACTCGGCGCTGCTGCCGCTGCTGATGGAAGGCTTGCGCGTCAACGCCGCCTTCATACTCGCGCTGGTTCTGGCGCTGGCCGCGTGGTTCTTCTGCGCGCGCACCTTCGCCGGCTACCGCATGCAGGTCAGCGGCATGGCGCCGATGGCGGCCGCCTATGCGGGCTTCAGCGAACGCCGCAATGTGTGGGGCGCCTTCCTGATCAGTGGCGCGCTGGCTGGCCTTGCCGGCGTGGGTGAAGTGGCCGGCCCCATCGGCCAGCTGCAGCCCTCGGTGTCGCCGGGCTACGGCTTCGCGGCCATCATCGTCGCCTATGTCGGCCGCTTGCATCCGGTGGGCGTGGTGCTGGCGTCGCTGTTGATGTCGCTGCTCTACATCGGCGGCGAGTCGGTGCAGATCGAACTGCAGTTGCCGAACGCGATCACCGGCCTGTTCCAGGGCCTGCTGCTGTTCTACCTGCTGGCGGCCGACCTGTTCATCCATTACCGCTTCAAGCCGCGCAAACGCGCCGGCGCGGTCCTCAAAGGGGAGGCCGTATGAATCCTGAATACTTGATCGCCTTCCTCGCCAGCACGGCGGGCGCCGCCACGCCGCTGGTGTTCGCCTCCGTCGGCGAGTTGGTGGCGGAACGCTCCGGCGTATTGAACCTGGGCCTGGAAGGCATGATGCTGGTGGGGGCGGTGGTTGGCTTCTCCGTCACGCTGGGAACCGGCAGCGCCGGCCTGGGCTTGCTCGCCGCGATGGCTGCCGGCATGGCGATGGCGCTGCTGTTCGGTTTCCTGGTGCTGACCCTGCAGACCAACCAGGTGGCGACCGGCCTGGCGCTGACGCTGTTCGGCGTCGGCCTGTCGGCCTTTGCCGGGCGCGGGCTGGTGGGGCAGACGGTGGAGCCGCTGGCCAAGCTGTCCTTCCCGCTGCTGTCCGATATACCCTTCCTCGGGCCGCTGCTGTTCCGCTTTGACGCCATGGTCTACGCCTCGGTGCTGGTGGTGGTCGCGGTGGGCTGGATGCTGGCGCGCACGCGTCTGGGCTTGCTGATACGGGCGGTGGGCGAATCGCCGCACAGCGCGCACGCCATCGGCTTCCATGTGATCGGGCTGCGTTACGGCAGCGTGATGTTCGGCGGCGCGATGGCCGGCCTGGCCGGCGCCTATATGTCGCTGGCGCTGACACCGATGTGGGTGGAGGGCATGACGGCCGGACGCGGATGGATAGCGCTGGCGCAGGTGGTGTTCGCCACCTGGAAGCCGCGCGGCGTGCTGCTGGGCGCCTACCTGTTCGGCGGCGTCACGGTGCTGCAGTTCCACGGACAGGGGCTGGGCCTGGCGGTGCCGTCCGAGTTCCTGTCCATGCTGCCCTACCTGGCGACCATCGCGGTGCTGGTCTACATCTGCCGCGACCCCAAGACCATATTGCTGAATAAGCCGATGTCGCTCGGGCAGAATTTCAAGGCTGACTAGCGGCGGCCATACGCATGTCGTAAAAACGCCTGCGGGCTGGCCGGCTACAATTTGCCTGGATCCCGTAGGGGAGGGTTAGCGCGGAGCGGCTCGGCGCCCCCGCGTAACCCGCCAGCGGCTATGCCGGCCATCGGCGTCAGCAGCCAGGCCAGCAGCGTGATGACGAGCAGCACGGCGCTGCCGCCGGCGAACAGCTGCGTCAGCGTGATGTGCAGCAGCAGTGCGCCGATGGCGGCGGCCGACAGCGGCGCAAGACCCATGAAAATGAACATGAAGATGCTCATCGCACGTCCCAGCATGCGCGGCGGCACGCTGCCCTGTATCCAGCTGAAAACGGCGATCTGCATGAAGCCCGCCAGCACGCCCGCCGACAGCAGCAAGCCCGCGCCTTGCCAGGTGGCGGTGACGGCGCCGAGCGGTGCAAGCAGCAGTGCCACCAGCGCGTCGATGGCAAGCAGGGTGGCGCCGAAGCCGCCCAGGCGCAGCTTGATTCCAGCGCCGGACAGCGCCATGCCGATCAGCGTTCCCACGCCGTGGGCGCCGCTCAGCATGCCCAGCGAGCCGGCGCCGTGCAGATTGTGGCTGGCCAGCAGCGGCAGTGCCACTTGCATGGCTCCGCCCACGAACACCGACACCACCGACCAGTAGATAAAGCAGGTGCGCAACGCAACGTCGCGCCATACCGTTTGCAGGCCTTCCGCCACGGAGCTGAAGATCGACTGTGCCTGGGCGGCCGCTGGCTGCGCGGCGGCTGCGCGCATTTGCACTTTCGCCAGCGTCCATACCGTGAACAGGAAAGTGAAGCAGTCGAACGCGAAGGCGATGCCGATGCCGAGGGCGCCGGTTGGTGCGTGAACCGCGGCTGAGACCGGCGCTGCGGCCAAGGGCGTGTTCGCATCGGCGGCTGCGGCCAGGGTCGTGTTGGCACCGGCGGCATGCGGCGCAGCCTCCGGTGCCGTATGCCCGGCCGCGAGCGTGCCGCTGGCCGCGCTGTTGCCGGCTTCGTGCGCGGCCCGATGGCTGGCGCCATGGCCCGCGCCGCCGTCGCCCGCCACGGCGATCAGCAGCGCGGCCAGCACGGGGCCTGCCAGCATCGTCATTTGCCGCAAGCCCATCATCACACCGTTGGCCGCCTGCAGATGCTCGGGCGGCACCACCTGCGGCATCATCGATGTGCCGGCCGGGATGGCGAAGGCTTGCGCCAGGCCGAGGCCGAGCGCCAGGGCATACAGCAGCGGCAGAGACAACAGCGCGGGAGCGAACAGCACCAGTCCGGCCAGCACGCCCAGCAGCGCGGCGTTGGCGTATTTGGTCAGCATCATGACGCGCTTGGGCGAGTAGCGGTCGACGATGGCGCCGCCCAGCAGCATGAACACCGCGCGCGGCACGCTCATGATGGCGATGACGAGGCCCAGGGCGAGCGGATCGCCGGTCATGGTCAGCACCAGCCAGGGCAGGGCGAGCATGGTGAACTGGTCGCCGAGCATGGAGAGCATGCCTCCGCCCAGCAGCCATTGGAAGTTCTTGTCGCGCAGGACGGGCGAGCGCTCTTTCTTGGGCAGGTTCACGGGGCGCCTTAGCTGTTGGTCAGGTTCATGCCGGCCACGCTGCCCAGCACGGCGGCCAGCGCTTCGAGCTGGTCCGGCGCCGAGTTGCGCAGCAGTTCGGCGCTCACTTCGCGCGCCGTCACCAGCGCGTTGTCCAGCATTTCATGGCCGGCCGAGGTGATGACGGCGTAGCCCACGCGCGCGTCGCGCGGGTCCGGCTGGCGCGAGACCATGCCGTTTTTTTCCAGCGGCAGCAGGGTGCGCGTGACGCCGGACGCCGTCAGGCCCTGGCGCTCGGCCAGGTCGACGCGGCGCAATCGGCCGCCCGGGGCCTTGGCCAAGTGGTGCAGCAGCATGAAGTCGCCGAAGCTCAGGCCGAAATGCCCGCCCAGCGCCGCGTCCAGGCGGCGCACCATTGCCGCTTGCGCGCGCGCCAGGCGCAGGCAGAAGTCCAGGGCGGCGTCGCCGGTAATGTTTTCCATAGCAGTTCCTTGATCGTTAGTTGATATTTACTTGATCAATCAAGTATATGGCATGTTTCCGGCGATTGCAAACGAAAAGAGCAGGCGAAATGAACAGGCGAAAAAAAACCACCGAAGCGATTCGGTGGTTTTTTCTTAGTGACTCAGGCTCGCGGATTAGCGGTCGCCGTAGCTGCGGCGTGCGCCGTCGCTGCTGCGCGGAGCGCTGCCTTTGTAGCCGCCGCTGCCGCCTTCGCGGTTGTAGCCGCCGCCGGTGCTCGCGCCTTCGCGCGGGTAACCGCCGCTGCCGCCTTCACGCGGGTAGCCGCCGCCGGCGCTGCCTTCTTTGCGCGGTGCGCCTGGCTTGCTGAAGCTGCGCTGACCTGGCTTGGCGCCACGGTTGTCGCCCGGCTTCCAGCCGCCTGGACGGGCGGCCGAACGCGGAGGCGCGGTGCGCTTAGGCTCGAAGCCTTCGATGGTGATGACCGGGATCAGCTGTTTGGTGAAACGCTCGATGCGCTTCACGTTCATGCCTTCGGCGTGGTTCACCAGCGAGATCGCCAGACCGTTGCGGCCGGCACGACCGGTACGGCCAATGCGGTGCACGTAGTCTTCAGCGAACTTCGGCAGGTCGTAGTTGAACACGTGGGTGATGGTAGGAACATCGATGCCGCGGGCGGCGACGTCGGTTGCTACCAGTACCTTCACCTGGCCGCGGCGCATGCTGTCCAGCGTGCGGTTGCGCGCGCCCTGGTGCATGTCGCCGTGCAGGGCGGCGGCCGAGAAACCGGCGATGTTCAGGCGGTCGGCGATGGTGTCGGCGTCACGCTTGGTGGCGGTGAAGACCACGGCCTGGTCCAGCGATTCGTCGCGCAGCAGGTGGTCCAGCAGGCGGTTCTTGTGCGACAGGTCGTCGACGAAGTGCACGCGCTGCGAGATGTTCTCGTGCTTGTTGGCGGCGCTGACGATCTGGATGACCATCGGGTCCTTGGTGATGCGGCGGGCCATATTGCCCACGACACCGTCCAGGGTGGCCGAGAACAGCATGGTCTGGCGGCTGTCCGGGGTGGCGGCGACGATTTTTTCGATGTCGTCGATGAAACCCATGTCCAGCATGCGGTCGGCTTCGTCCAGCACCAGGATCTGCAGCTGGGAGAAGTCGATCTTGCCCGATTCCATATGGTCGATCAGACGGCCAGGGGTCGCCACCAGGATTTCCGGATTGCGCGACAGCAGTTGCATCTGTTTCGGATAAGGCATACCGCCCAGGATCGACACTGCCTTGATGTTGCGCAGGTTGACGGCGTACTTGTCGGTATTGGTGGTGACCTGCAGGGCCAGTTCGCGGGTTGGGGTCAACACCAGCATTTTTGGCTGTGCAGCTTTGAAACGTGGGCGCTCGCCGCGAGCGCGGGCAGCTTGCATTTCCTGGTTCGGCGTTTTGCCGGCAGGCGCAGCTTCGTTGGCAGCCAGACGGGTCAGCGACGGCAGCATGAATGCCGCGGTCTTGCCGGAACCGGTCTGGGAAGATACCAACAAGTCCTTGCCTGCGATCGCGGCAGGCACGGCCTGCTCTTGAACTGGAGTCGGCTTGGTGTAGCCGGAATCGATCAGGGCTTTCAGTACGGACGTGTTGATACCAAGTGCTTCAAAAGTCATTCTTTATCTTTCGTAAAAATCAGCATTCATGCAAAAACGCAGAACGCAAAATAGCAACGCCAACCAAACGAAATGACTCTAAACAATAGATTAGAAATTTCGGCACAAAAGCTTTGCGCCGGGACGGTGTCTGTATCGACACACAAGGCGGGGGGCTTTATAAGCGTCATCAGGGACGATGCGCTAAGGCTTGCGTAGCTGCTGTTATTCTAAGTGCCAACTGCGTGTTGCAGCGCACAAGCAGCTACTATAACGCATTTTCGCCCGCTCTGCACGATTTATTGCTGGCGCCGTGTTGCCGGCGCGCCCGGCCCGATTTGACAAGAGGTTGCTAGTTGGACAATAGTATTGCTTACTAGCGAAACGGAGTCGGAATGTGAAACAGTCCACCATGGATGCGTTGATCGGCAGCGTGTACGCCGCGGTGACCGCGCCGGCCGGATTTCAGGGTTTCGTCGCCGAGCTCGCCGAGGCGGCGCAGGCCAGCGGTGTGCTGATGTTCGCGCGCCATGCGGCGTCGCATGAGATGGCGGGGGTATGGATGCATGGCATGGAGCAGCGCTGGCTGGACAGCTACGCCTTGGAATATGCCGGCGAGGACGTGCTGGCCTCCCATATTGCGCGCGCGCCGATCGCGCGCTTCTACGCCAGCAACCTCGATGTGCCGGAACGGGCGCACTATGAACAACTCCGCTTTTACCGCGAATGGGTGCAGCCGCAGGGCATGGCCTATGCCGCCGGCTGCGTGATCCTGCACGAGGGACACTGGCAGACGCAGGTTTTCCTGCAGCGCTCCACCTCGCACGCGCCGTTCTCCCGGCGCGACATGGTGCAGCTGGAGCGCCTGGTGCCGCACTTGCAGCGCGCGACGCAGATGCGGCAGCGCTTCGCCGAGCTGCAACTGGGGCGCCAGCTGCTGGCGAGCAGCCTGGATGTGCTGGCGATGCCGGCCATGCTGTGCGATGAGCGCGGGCGCATGGTCCATTGCAACCGCAGCGGCCGCGCCATGCTGGACGCCGGCTGCGGCATCTGGCTGGACGGCGGCCTGCTGCGCGCGCGCAGCGAGCCGGTGGCGCGCCGGCTCGCGCTGGAACTGCAGAGCGCGGTGCGCGCCAGCCACGGCACGGGATCGGCGCTGCCGGGCGTGGTACTGCTGCCGCGCCCTGACCGCAGCCCGCTGATGCTGATGGTGACGCCGCTGCAAGTGGACGCGGGCAGCGGCATGCCCGGCGCGGCGCTGGTGGTGATCTACGACCCGGCTTGCGCGCCGAACGTGGCGGCCGGCGTGCTGCGCCAGCTGTTCAACCTGTCGGCAGCGGAGGCGGCACTGGCGGCGGCGCTGTGCAGCGGCCTGTCGGTGGACGAGGCCGCCGGCGAACGCGGCACCACGGTCAGCACCGCGCGCAGCCAGTTGAAAAGCATCTTCAACAAGACCGGTACGCGGCGCCAGGTCGACCTGGTATCGTTGCTGCTGGCCAGTCCAGCCTATTTTCTGGCGCAGTCCGAACAATAGAACACGATGATCATTCGATACAGTACCGAAGAAGACTGGCTAACGCTGAAAGAAATCCGCATGGCGTCGCTGCTGGACGCGCCGACGGCGTTTGGCGTCAGCCATGCGTCCGCGCTGGAGAACAGCGACGAGGACTGGCGCACCCGCGCGGGGCGGCGCGGCAAGGCCGAATTCTTGCTGGCGCTGGTCGACGGCGCGGCGGTCGGCATGGTCGCCCACACGTTGAGCGGGAAAGCCGAATTGAACCTGATCGCCATGTGGGTCAGGCCCGAATACCGGGGCGCGGCGGTCGCCTCCGCCCTGGTTGACGCGGTGAAGGCCAGCGCAGCCGCGCAGGGCCACACGCGGGTGGTGCTCGATGTCTCGCCGGAGAACGGCAGGGCGGCGGCCTTCTACCGCAAGCAGGGCTTCTCCTTTTTGCCGGAGTGGGAGCCGCTGGCAAGCCACCCGCACATCCAGGTGCAAAAGATGGAGTGGCTGGCGGCCTGCTGATCGGGCAAAAATATTTCAGCATTCCTGACCCCTTTCCGTGCTGCCGCCCGTTTCACGTGCATGCCGGAGTTCCGGGTCGAGGAGAATGCCATGCTGTTACGCCTGTTTGCCCTGATATTGATGCTGTGCGCGCTGCCTGCCGGCGCTGCAACTCTTGCCGGTTCGCCGGCGCCCCGCATGGAAACCTTGCACGGCGAGCGCGCCGTGCGGCTGCAAAGTCTGCACATCGCCAGCGCCGTCAGCGGCGGCATGGCGGAAACCACGGTGCGCATGATATTTTTCAATCCTAACCAGCGCGCGCTGGAAGGCCATCTTCATTTTCCTCTGCAGGATGGCCAGCAGATCAGCGCCTTCGCACTCGATATTGACGGCAAGCTGCGCCCTGCGGTGCCGGTGGAGAAGAGCAAGGGACGCGAGATCCTGGAAGCAGTGGAGCGGCGCGGTGTCGATCCGGCGCTGCTGGAGCGCACCGAGGGCAACAACTTCCGCCTGCGCGTGTATCCGATCCCGGCGCAAGGCACGCGCACGGTGGAGCTGAAATACGCCGAAACGCTGGCGCGCGATGGCGCCGCCTGGCTATACCGCCTGCCGCTGGCTTACGGTGAGCGGGTGCCCGAATTCGACCTGGACATCCAGGTGAACGGCGCCGCTGCTGCGCCGCAGGCCAGCGGCGCCCTGGGCAGCCTGGATTTCAGCGGCATGCGCAAGGGCTACCAGGCCCATGTGGCGAAGCGGGACTACGCGGCCGGCGGCGCGCTGGTGTTGCGCATGCCGGCCAGCGCGCAGCCGCAGGCCTATGTGCAGGAATTCGACGGCGAAAGCTACTTCGTGGCGGAGATTCCGGTGGCAAGCCGGCGCACCGCGCGCAAGCTGCCGAAGGTGGTCGGCCTGCTGTGGGACAGCTCGGGTTCCGGCGCCAGCCGCAAGCATGACGCGGAACTGGCGGAACTGGACCGTTACTTCAATGCGCTGGGCCAGGCCGAGGTGCGCCTGGTCCGTCTGCGCGACCGGCCGGAAGCGGCCGTCCCTTATCAGCTGGTGCGCGGGAACTGGGACGCGTTGCGCAAAGCCCTGCAGTCGACCGCCTACGACGGCGCCAGCGCGCTGGCGGACTGGCAGCCGCAGCCGGACGTCAACGAATACCTGCTGGTGAGCGACGGCCTGCTGAACTATGGCGCTGCGCGTTTCCCCGCATTGGCCGCGGGCCAGCGCCTGTATGCCCTCAACTCGGCTGCCAGCGCCGACACCGGACGCATGGCCGCGCTGGCCGGGCGCACGGGTGGGCAACTGGTGCAGATCCAGGGCGACCGTCCGGGGATGGCGGCCGACATGCTGCTCACGGACGGGCCGCAGTTGCACAGTCTGCGCGCCGACGGCGCCAAAGACCTGCTGGTAGATCTGTCCGGCGCGCGCCAGGGCATGCTGCGTGTGGCGGGCAAGCTTGCGCGGGCGTCGGCGCAACTGGCGTTCACGCTGGTGCAACAGGGCAGGACCGAGGAAATGACGTTGACGCTGGATGGCGCCGCGCCGCGCCATCCGCAGGCGGCGCTGCTGTGGGCCGGGTACAAGCTGCGCGAGCTGGATGTTGAATTCGAGCTGCATCGGGGAGCGATCCGGCGCCTGGGCGCGCAGTTCGGCATCCCCACCCGCGAAACGTCGCTGCTGGTGCTGGAGTTGATGGAGGATTACGTGCGTTACGACGTGACGCCGCCGCAGGACCTGATGGCGGCTTACGAGAAGATGAGGGCGCAGCGCGGGGCGTTGCTGGCGCAGCGGCGCGGCAAGCAGCTCGATTCGGTGGTGTGGCAGTTCGAACGCAAGGTGGCGTGGTGGAACCGCGATTTCGCCAAGGAGCAGCAGATCCGCAAGTCCCCGGTGCAGGGACCGGTGGCGATGCCTGCGCCGATGTCGAACCGCGGAGAACCGGCGGGTGTGAAGACTGCCGGCAGCAGCATCCGGTCCGAAGTTGCGCTGCCGGCACCCGCGCCCGCAGCGCCGCCTCCGCCCCCGGCTCCGGCGCAGGTGACCGCACAGGCGACGTCGCAAAAGCCGGCGGGCCGGCTGCAAATGCCGCTGGGATTCGCGCCCGGTGCCGACGCGGGCGGAAGCGTCTTCAAAGGGGCCGCCCCGGCGGTGCAGGCAAGCGCTGCGATCACGATGAAGAAGTGGCATTCGAACGCGCCCTACGTCGCGCGCATGAAGGCGGCGCCCGGGGACGCGCTGTACGCCATCTACCTCGACGAGCGCCCTTCCTGGGAAAGCAGCAGCGCCTTCTTCCTCGACGTGGCCGACATGCTGTTCGAACGCGGCCAGCGCGACCTGGGGCTGCGGGTGCTGTCCAACCTGGCGGAGATGGCGCTGGAGAACCGCCACGTGCTGCGTATCCTCGGCTACCGCTTGCTGCAGGCGGGCGCACCGCAACTGGCGGCGCAAGTGTTCGAGCAAGTGCTGCTGCTGGCAGGCGAGGAGCCGCAGTCCTACCGCGACCTCGGCCTGGCGTACGCCGCGGCGGGCAGGCACCAGCTGGCGGTGGATAATCTGTACGAGGTGGTCTTGCGGCCGTGGGATGGACGTTTCGCCGAGATCGAACTGATCGCGCTGGCGGAAATGAACGCCATCATCGCGGCCGCGCCCAGGGGCGCCGTCGACGTCAGCCGCTTCGATAGGCGCCTGCTGAAAAATCTGCCGCTCGACGTGCGCGCCGTGCTGACCTGGGACGCGGACAACAGCGATATGGATTTGTGGGTGACCGATCCGAATGGCGAGCGTTGCTACTACGCGCAGCCGGCAACCATGCAGGGCGGGCGCATCTCGCGCGATTTCACGGGCGGCTACGGGCCCGAGGAGTTTTCGCTGCGCGACGCCAAGCCGGGCAAGTACACGGTGCAAGCCAATTTCTTCGGCCATCGCCAGCAGCTGGTGGCCGGCGCGACGACCGTGCAACTGCGCTTGACCACCGGTTTCGGCACGCCGGCAGCCAAGGAGGAGCTGGTCACCGTGCGCCTGACTGGGCGCGGCAACACGGTGCTGGTTGGGGAGTTTGAAGTACCGGGCTGATTCAGTCTTTGGCCGGCGGGAATTTCGCTGCGAGTTTGTCCGGAACGGGGTAGTCCGGATAGGTTGCCCGGAATTTCCGCCATTCGGCGAGCGCTTCCGGGCGCTCGTTTGCTTTTAGCAGGTCTTCAATTTTCAGCAGCCAGGCTTTGGCGAGCGCTTCGTCGGCAGCCGGCGTCGCGATGCGCGATCCGGAGATCGCGATACGCTCCGATTGCGGTGCAGCTTCTGCTATCGATGGCGCGAATGGGCGCGCGGGGGCGGGAGCGGGCATGGCGATAGCTGGCGCACGGTAGTCCAACAGGGGCCCGCTCCTCGCCGCTTTCGCCTCCGACTCCGCGACAGGGAAGGTATCCTGTAAATGCTGCCTGCGCAAAACGGTCTCGGTTCTCGTCGCGTTGGCCACGACGCTGCCAGCCAGCGAAGCCGCAGGCGCAGCCGGGACCGGGGAGCCTTGCTCCAAGGTCGGCACTGATGCCAGGGCTGGTGTGGCAACGGTGGAACGTGCAGCCGGCGAGGCGGGAGCCGGTGCAAGATATGGAGCAGGTGCCGCAGCCGGCGGAGGCGGATGTGGAGGTGGAGGTGGAGGGGCGGCGGCTGCCGGCGGGGCCTGCCCGGCCAGCCGCACATCAGCAGAGGCCCCTGGCGGTGCTGGTTTGGCGGTTTCCGCCATCCGTTTTACGGGCATGGCCTTGTTCTCCGCAGACGCAGCGGCGATGCTGATGCCGGACGGTGGTTTCGGCGCGGGCGAGGTCCGTGCCTTCGCCAGCGTGGGCGGCTCGTCCTGCGCGGGCATGGTTGGGCTTGCCGCCTGTCCTCGTGCGGCCACAGCCGCAGGCGCGGGTGCGGCTGCTGCGGCTGGTGCCGCTTCTGGGTTCGCGGGTGCGCCGGGCGAGTCCGGTTGCGGTGCGGCTGCAATCATCGGTGCGGTGACTGGATCGTGGGCTTGCCATAGCGGCAGCGCGACTGAAATGGCGGCGACGCCGGCGGCCAGCGCCAGTGGCAGCTGCCAGCGCGACTGCCACGAGCGCGGCGCGCGGCCGTGGCCGCCGTCTGGCGTCCCGGCCGCGCCAGCGCCCCCGTCGGCAGCTCCGTTGGCAGCTCCATTAGCAGCTCCATTTGCATCTCCATTAGCGGATCCACTAGCAGCTCCCTTAGCAGCTCCACTAGCGGCCCCGTGCGCCGGCGCCGCGGCCGGATCGTTTGCCGCTGGCAGTTGCGCCAGCCGCTCCGCCGCCAGCGCGGATGCGATGCGCGCCTGGATGGCGTCATCCAGGGCCGCTGGCGCGACGGGCTGGTCGAGCGCCGCGAGTTCTTGCGCCAGCGCATCGCTGCCTTGCAGAAAGGCTTCGAATTCCGCGTCGCTGATCTGATCGTGGTCTTTGCCGCTCATGCCTGTTCCTCCTGCGCGGACTGTCCTGGCGCCGCGTACTGCTGGCGCAATTTCTTCATCGCATAGCGCAGGCGGCTCTTCACGGTTTCCACCGGCGCCGCCACCAGCTGGGCGATCTCTTCCAGGCTCATGCCGCTGAATTGTTGCAGTATAAGCGCTTCCTTCTGTTCGGCGGGCAGCGCATGGATGGCCGCGTGCAGTGCCGTGTTTTGCTGGCGCGCCTCCATAGCCGCGTCCGGCGCCGACGGGACAATTTCGGCCACGCCAGCCGCGGACGCGTCGGCCGCCGCCGCTTGCGGCTGGCGCAGCAGGTCGATCAGGCGATTGCGGGCTATCTGGTAGAGAAAGGTGCGGAAACTGGCTTGCGGCTGGTAGCTGGCGCGCGCCTGGTGCAGGCTGAACCAGCTGTCCTGGGCGATTTCGTCGACCCAGTCGCGGCGCGGGGAGCGCCAGGTCAGGAATTTGTACAGGCCGCGGCTATGGCGGCCGTACAGTTCCTGGAAGGCGGACAAGTCGCCTTCGCGGTAGCGCAGCATGAGTGCCTCGTCGGAAAGATCGCTCATGCCACACCAAATGACGAAGGGGCTGAGCCGCATTTGGGGGCAGTCCCCGAATGCGGCTCAGCCCGCTTGACAGGCATGGCCTGCTTACTGGTAATCGCTGGCGTTCAGGCCCATGACGTGCGAGAAGCCGCCGTCCACATAGGTGATTTCGCCGGTGATGCCGGAGGCCAGGTCGGACAGCATGAAGGCGGCGGTGTTGCCCACTTCGTCGATCGTCACGTTGCGGCGCAGCGGGGCGTGCGAGGACGCGAAGCCGAGCAGCTTGCCGAAGTCCTTGATGCCGGAGGCGGCCAGGGTCTTGATCGGGCCGGCCGAAATGCCGTTGGCGCGGATGCCCATCTGGCCCAGGTTCTCGGCCAGGTAGCGCACCGACGCTTCCAGCGAGGCTTTTGCCAGGCCCATGGTGTTGTAGTAGGGGATGGCACGCACGGCGCCCAGGTAGGACAGGGTCAGCACCGAGGAGCCGGATTTCAGCAGCGGCAGCGCGGCCTTGGTCATGGCCGGGAAGCTGTAGGCGGAGATGTCGTGCGCGATGCGGAAGTTCTCGCGCGTCAGGCCGTCCAGGAATTCGCCGGCGATCGCTTCGCGCGGGGCGAAACCGATGGCGTGTACCAGGCCGTCCAGCTGGGTCCATTCTTTGCCCAGGTCGGCGAACAAGGCGTCGATCTGCTCATCGCTGCTGACGTCGCAATCGAAGATCAGTTTGCTGCCGAACTCGGCTGCGAACTCGGTGATGCGGTCTTTGAAACGGTCGCCGACATAGGTGAACGCCAGTTCCGCGCCTTCGCGGTGGCAGGCCTTGGCGATGCCGTAGGCGATGGAACGGTTGGACAGCAGACCGGTGATGAGGATTTTTTTGCCTTGCAAGAACGCCATATTCACTCCAATTACTTCGGTAAGACCGAGATTGTAGGTCGTAGGGCGGCTGAGCGCAAGGCGGCTCGGCGCCACCGCGTCTGCCGCCGTGCCTGTATTTAGTTTTGCTTGTTTTTCTTCTTGCCTGCGGCGTCGCGCGGGACGCGCGCCTTGACCAGCGACACCGGCGCATCCTTGGCGTTGCCGCCCTTGGCTTGCGCGTAGTGGCCAATGCGGCTGCCGCTGCGGGCCTTGCCGCCGCGGTCGGCTTCGAATGCCACCACGGCGCTGTCGGCCACTTCCGGGGCGATGTCGACGTGCAGCGAGGACGAGATTTTCGGCACCAGGATGGTGGAGCCGGCCTTGAGCACCGACTTGTTCGGAATGTTGTTGGCCTGGCGTATCACTTCCGGCGTGGTGTGGAACTTCGATGCCAGCGTGTCGATGCGCTCGCGCGCGCTGGTGATCTTGTGCGTCGTCCAGTTCGACAGCGCGCGGCCCCATTGCGCCAGGTTCAGGTTGAACTTCTCGGCGTTCGCTTTCGGCAGCAGGATCTGGGTCTGCTGGTTGCCGGTGATGACGGGGCGGTTGAATTGCGGGTTCAGCGCCTTGAACTCGTCCATCGACATCTCGGCCAGCTGGGCGGCGACGGCCAGGTCGATATCGCTGGTCTTGTCGATCGCGGTAAAATAAGGCTGATTGTCGATGGCCGGCAGGTGCAGGCCGAACTGGGCCGGATTGGCCACGATGTTCTTCACCGCCTGCAGTTTCGGCACGTAGTTGCGCGTTTCAGCGGGCATCAGCTCGGCCAGGCTCTCGAAATCGGTCGGCTTGCCGGCGGCCTGGTTGCGTTTCACGGCCTTCTGCACATTGCCTTCGCCCCAGTTGTAGGCGGCCAGGGCCAGCTGCCAGTCGCCGAACATGTCGTACAGGCGTTGCAGATAGCTCAGGGCGGCGTCGGTCGAGGCCACGATGCCGCGCCGTTCGTCCTTGAAGGCGTCCTGCTTCAGGTTGTAGTCTTTGCCGGTGCCGGGCACGAACTGCCACATGCCGGCCGCGTTGGCGCTCGACAGGGCTTGCGGGTTGAAGGCCGATTCGATGAAGGGCAGCAGCGCCAGTTCGGTCGGCATGCCGCGCTTTTCCAGTTCGGTGACGACGTGGAACAGGTAGCGCGAGGCGCGCGCCGTGGTGCGGGCCATGTGGTCCGGCCGGGCGCTGTACCAGCTGACGTGCTTGCTCACCAGTTCGTTGCTGACGTCGGGAATCGCGTAACCGGTGCGGATGCGGCCCCAGACGTCGGTTTCCTTGAACGCGTCTTCGCTCACGGCCGGTTTGGCGATGACTTTGGAGGCGGGGAGCAGTTCGGTGGTGGGGAGTTTCGCCGTGGCGGGCGGGGACAGCGGAAGCAGGGGCATGGACGGAAGCGGGGCCGAGGTCGCCGCCGGGGGCGCGCCGTCGATGGCCTGGCTGAACGCCGGCGCTAGTGCAATCAGCGCCGCCAGCAAGGTGTGGGTCTTAATTCGAGATTGCATAATATTCCATTGTTGTCGTCTGGGAAACGTCGGACGGACCATGAATAATGGGGGAGTGTACGGAGTTTGGACCGGCTGAGTCAAGGAATATGTCATCCGGATGACAGTTTCTATTATGTAATAATGTCGGCAAATATATCGAACTTGGCGGCAGTAGACGGCATTTTGCCGGAGTGCGTACAATGCGCGCTCGCCGTTCGCATTCGTTCGCATTCGTTCGCATTCACAAGGAAATCCCCATGAGCTACTCCATCGCCGAGCAAGACGCCATTGTCGCCAATACCCAGAAATGGCTGGAAAAGGCCGTGATCGGCCTCAATCTGTGCCCCTTCGCCAAGGCCGTGCACATCAAGAACCAGATCCGCTACGTGGTGACCGAGGCCGCCACCGACGAGGAGCTGATGGCGGTGCTGATGGAGGAGCTGGAGTTCCTGGCCGAGACCAATCCGGACAAGGTGGACACCACGCTGATCATCCACCCGCGCGTGCTGAACGATTTCGAGGATTACAACGACTTCCTGGACGTGGCCGACGCCGCGCTGGAGGAGATGGACCTGGACGGCGTGCTGCAGGTGGCGAGCTTCCACCCGGACTACCAGTTCGCCGACACCGACAAGAACGACATCGACAACTACACCAACCGTTCGCCCTATCCGACCTTGCACCTGCTGCGCGAGGAGAGCGTGGACCGCGCGGTGGAAGCCTTCCCGGAAGCGGAAGACATCTTCGAGAAGAACATCGAAACCATGCGCAAGCTGGGCCACGACGGCTGGGACGCGCTGGACCTGCGGGTGAAGGAATGACAGCCCTGGAGCTCAAGCGCATGGCGCAAGCGGTGCACGAGGCGGCCCAGCAAGGCGTGTCCGTGCCCGCGGCGCAGCGCCCGGACACGCCCTGCGTGGCCGTCTGCTCCACCACGTTCGATGAAATCTGCCGCGGTTGCGGCCGTACCTATATAGAAGTGGCGCACTGGGTGTCGATGACGGACGAGCAGAAGGAACTGGTCTGGCAGCGCATCACGGCGCAGGGCTATCCGCGCCGGAATACCTGATTGGCATTCCCTGGTGTAAAAAAGGGCATGGCGCGCCGCACCATGCCCTTTTTTACAAGCGGCTGCGCAAGCCGCTACATATCAGGCTGCGGCCCAATGGCTCAATACGTGCCGATGTAGTCCTTCTTGCCGATTTCCAGGCCGTTGTGGCGCAGGATGTCGTAGGCGGTGGTGGCGTGGAAGAAGAAGTGCGGCAGCGCGTAGTGCAGCAAATAGGTCGAGCCGGTGAAGTGCTTGGTCTTCTCGCCGCTGCCGGTGGTGATGGCGCGGTCTTCGGCGCCGCCGAAGTCGGCCTGGTCCAGGCTTTCCAGGAAGGCGACGGTCTTGACGACGCGCGCTTTCAGTTCGGCCAGGGTCTTTTCAGTGTCCTCGTACGGCGGCACGTCCTGGCCGGCCAGGCGCGCGCCGGCGCCCTTGGCGAAGTCGGTGGCGATCTGGATCTGGCGCGAGAAGGGCAGCATGTCCGGGAACAGGCGGAATTGCAACAGTGCGTTGGCGTCCAGTTTCTTGTCGGTGACATGGGCTTCCGCCTTGTCGAGGATGACCGCCAGGCTGTTCAGGATCTGCTTGAACACTGGGATGGATGCGGTGTAGGTATTGAAAGTCATTTCGGGCTCCTCGTTGAAAGAGTGGCGATGATAGCAAGCTTGTGGCGATCCTGCTTGCCCCGGCCGGTGCGCGACAAGGTATTCTGGTGACTCGCGCGCTTGTTTGCGTGCATAATTGTTGCAATTGAAAAATTCAGACCGTGCATGATAAGTTCTATATATAGAAGGATGCGTTCCCGTCTGAGCGCGCTGTACGGCCTTTCCATCTACGGCGCCTTGCTGGTGGTGGTGTTTGGCGGCCTTGTGATACCCGCGATCATCGGCAGCTACCTGCTGATCGGCGTGCACGAGCAGCAGTCGGCCAAGATGGCGCTGAACGAATCGCTGCAGCGCAACGCCGACATCCTGGCGCTGGGCATGCAGGAATCGTTGTGGAATATGAACGCCGAATCGGCCCATTCGCTGGTCGAATCGGTCATGCGCGACCGTTCCGTGCTGCAGGTGCAGGTGACCGGCCAGGCCGAAACCCAGTTCATGCACGTGCAGTCGCCGCGCCGCCAGACCGGCAACGTCTACCGCGCCGAGCGCGAGATCCTGGTGCGCGGCGAGCGCATCGGCCGCATCCTGGTCGAGATGGACGACGCCCGCAGCCAGCAGGAGCTGCGTGAGAAGCAGGTATCCTATGTGTTCGTTCTGGCCGCGCAGCTGACCGTGTCGCTGCTGCTGATCGTGCTGTTCCTGAACAAGCGCCTGATCAAGCCGCTGCGCAAGCTGATGCGCTTTTCCGACCGCCTGTCGCACGGCGACTTCGAAACCCGCCTGGAACTGACCGGCAGCGACGAGCTGGGACGCCTGTCCGGCCAGCTCGAGCAGATGCGGGTGGCGATCAAGCACCTGTTCGAGGACATCGGCCAGCGCGAGGAGCGCTTCCGCACCATCGTGACCCAGGTGCCGGGCGCAGTGTTCCGCTTCCGGCCGGACGGTCCGGTCGATTTCGTCAGCGACGCCATCGAGGAGATTTCCGGTTATTCGGCCGCGCAGTTCATGCGCAGCACCAGCCATTCCTGGGCCAACCTGATCTGCCCCGAGGACCGCCGCATGCAGCGCCGCGTGGTGACGCAGGCCATCCGCGACGGCAAGCCCTACGCGGTCGAGTACCGCATCCTCGACGCCAGCGGCACCGAGCGCTGGGTGGCCGAGAACGGCCAGCCGCAGGTGTCCGAGCGCGGCGCCAGCGCGCCCTGGGTGGACGGCATCATCTCCGACATCAGCCAGCGCAAGCACAATGAAATGCGCATCGAGGCGCTGCTGGCCGAGCAGAGCGCGATCCTGGACAACGTGATGTTCGGCGTGATGTTCGTGCGCAACCGCCAGATCGTGTCGGTCAACCGCCGCTGCGAGGAGCTGTTCGGCTACGAGCCGGGCGCCATGGCCGGCGCCTCCACCGCCGTCGTGTTTCCGACCGCGTTCGACTTCGAGTCGGCCGGCGCGCGCCAGTATCCAACGCTGTCGGCCGGCGAGTACTTCAGCGAGGAGCGCCATTACCGGCGCCGCGACGGCTCGCTGTTCTGGTGCATGGTGAGCGGCTGCGCCATCGACCAGAGCCGCGCCAACGAAGGCAGCATCTGGGTCTATGCCGACGTCACCGCGCGCAAGGAGGCCGAGGAGAAGCTGCGCCTGTCGGCCACGGTGCTGGAGCACATTGCCGACGGCGTGATGGTGATCGCCGCGGACGGCAAGATCGTGGCGGTGAACCCGGCCTTCACGCAGATCACCGGCTACACAGAGGCGGAAGCGCTGGGCCGGGACCGTTCGCTGACGCGCTCCGGCCGCCACGACGAGGCCTTCTACCAGTCGCTGTGGACGGAACTGGAGTCGAGCGGCTTCTGGCGCGGCGAGATCTGGAACCTGCGCAAGAACGGCGAGCTGTACCTGGAATGGCTGACAGTGAGCGCGGTGCGCGACACCGTCGGCGTGACCACGCACTACGTGGGCGTGTTCAGCGACATCACGCTGGTCAAGGAGTCGCAGGAGAAGCTGGACCACCTGGCCCACCACGACCCGCTGACGGCGCTGCCCAACCGCCTGCTGTTCCACGACCGCCTGCACCACGCGCTGCAGCGCGCCGCGCGCGAGCACGAGCAGCTGGCGCTGCTGTTCATCGACCTGGACCGCTTCAAGAACGTCAACGACACGCTGGGCCACCACATCGGCGACGAGCTGCTCAAGCAGGTGGCCAACGCGCTGCTGGACAAGCTGCGCGAGGGCGACACGCTGGCCCGCCTGGGCGGCGACGAATTCATCGTGCTGCTGGAGAACGTGGACGGCCAGTACGGCGCCAGCCTGGTGGCCGAGAAGCTGGTGGGCATGTTCGAGCAACCGTTCATGGTGGCCGGTCACGAGCTGTTCGTCACCTGCAGCGTGGGCATCAGCCTGTTCCCGGCCGACGCCACCGACCTCAATATGCTGATACGCAACGCCGACGTGGCCATGTACCAGGCCAAGGCGCGCGGGCGCAACGGCTACCGCTTCTACGCGCCGTCGATGTCGGGCGAGGGCGTCGAGCGCTTGCGCCTGGAGACCTTCCTGCGCCGCTCGCTGGAGAAGGACGAGATGTTCCTGAACTACCAGCCGCAGGTGGAAATCGACACCGGCCGCCTGGTCGGCGTGGAGGCGTTGGTGCGCTGGAACCACCCGGAACTGGGCCTGGTGCCGCCGAACCGCTTCATCTCGCTGGCCGAGGACACCGGCTATATCAACCAGCTGGGCAAGTGGGTGCTGGTGCAAGCCTGCCGCCAGATGATGCGCTGGCAGGAGGCCGGCCTGCATGTGCCCAAGATGGCGGTCAACCTCTCCGCCAAGCAGTTCGAGCGCGGCAGCATCGCTTCCATGGTGGGCGACATCCTGCGCGAGACGGGCCTGGAGCCGGAGCGCCTGCAGCTCGAGGTGACCGAGTCGGTCATCATGAACACCGGCGACGCGATGGTCTTCATCAACGACCTGCACTCGATAGGCGTGGGCCTGGCGATCGACGATTTCGGCACCGGCTATTCCTCGCTGGCCTACCTGAAGCAGATGCCGGTGCAGACGCTGAAGATCGACCGTTCCTTCATCAAGGACATTTCGACCGACGTCAACGACGAGGCCATCGCCATCGCCATCATCCAGCTCGGCAAGAGCATGAATTTGTCCGTCATTGCCGAAGGCGTGGAGACCGCAGAGCAGGCCGCCTTCCTGCTGCGCCACGGCTGCAACCTGGCGCAGGGCTATTTCTACAGCCGTCCGGTGCTGCCGGACGACCTGCTGCAGCGCTGGCTGCCGTGATCATGCTGACCCCACCACTAAGGACTATATGAAGTTGTCGCGCCGCCGTTTCCTGCTCAGCGCCACCGCCGTGGCCGGCGCCATGGTGATAGGCTGGGGCGCGCTGCCGCCGCGCCAGCGCGTGCGCGGCAAGCTGCCGCTGCCCGTGTCCGGGGGCGCGGTCGCGCTCAACGGCTGGGTGGCCATCGCGCCGGATAACACCGTCTCGGTGGTGATGGCGCGCAGCGAGATGGGGCAGGGCGTGCACACCGCGCTGCCCATGCTGCTGGCCGAGGAGCTCGACGTGCCGCTCTCCCAGGTGCGGCTGGTGCAGGCGCCGAACGACAAAATCTACGGCAACGTCGCCATTCTGGCCGACAGCCTGCCCTTCCATCCGGACGACGACGGCAGAACCCGGCGCGTGGCGGCGTGGCTGGTGGCCAAGGTGGGCCGCGAGCTGGGGCTGAACATGACGGGCGGCTCGTCCAGCATCAAGGACTTGTGGCTGCCGATGCGCGAAGCCGGCGCCACGGCGCGCGCCTTGCTCATCGAGGCGGCGGCGCGCGAATGGAAAGTGAAACCGCTGGAGTGCTACACCGAGGCGGGCTTCGTCGCCCACCCCAACGGCAAGCGCGCCAGCTACGGCAGCCTGGTGCAAGCCGCCTCCGGCATGACGCCTGGCGAAATCCGGCTCAAATCGGTGGGGCAGTTCCGTTTGATCGGCACCGCCGTGCCGCGCCGCGATGCGCAGTCCAAGTCGGACGGCAGCGCCGTGTTCGGGCTCGACGTGCGGCCGCCGGGCATGCTGTACGCGGCGCTGACGATGTCGCCGGTGATAGGCGGCACGGTGGCCGGCGTCGACGCGGCGGCGGTGCTGAAGATGCCGGGCGTGTCGCGCGTGGTCGATTTTTCGCACGCGCTGGCCGAGCGCACCGGCGCCGGCGCGGGCGTGGCGGTGGTGGCGGCCAGCTACTGGCAGGCCAGGCAGGCGGTGGCCGCGCTGCCGGTGCAATGGAACGAGGGCATCAACGGCAAGCTGTCCAGCGCCGAGGTGTTCAGGCGCTTTGCGCAGCTGCTCGACGACGAGGATGGCCACGCTTATTACACGGTGGGCGAAGTGGACGACGTGGCCAAGGCGCAGGGCGCGGTGCGCACCTTGAAGTCCGAGTACCGCGCCCCCTTCCTGGCCCATGCCGCCATGGAACCGCTCAATTGCACGGCCCAGGTCAAGGACGGCAAAGTGCACCTGTGGGTCTCGACCCAGGCGCCCAGCCTGGCGATCGATATCGCCGCCAGGACGGCCGGCGTGAGCGCGGCGGACGTGACGCTGGAGGTCACCATGCTGGGCGGCGGCTTTGGACGGCGCCTGGAGACGGACTTCATCGCGCAGGCGGTTGCGGTGGCCAAGGAGTGCAACGGCGCGCCGGTGCAGCTGATCTGGAGCCGCGAGGACGACACCGCGCATGACGTGTACCGCCCGGCGGCGCTGGCGCGCTTTGCGGCCAGCCTGGACGCGGCGGGCAATATCGCGGCCTGGGACAATAAATCCGTCAGCGGCTCCATCGGCCACCAGTTCTTCAAGCGCAACCTTGGCTTGCCGGGGGCGGGACCGGACAAGACCACGGCCGAGGGCGAGTTCGACATGCAGTACGAGATTCCGCGCCAGCGCATCCGCCATGTGACGGCCGACAGCGCCGTGCCGGTCGGCTATTTCCGTTCGGTGGGGCACTCGCACAATGCCTTCTTCAAGGAGAGCTTCATCGACGAGCTGGCCCATGCGGCCGGGCAGAGCGGGGTGATGTTCCGGCGCGGAATGCTGAACCGCCATCCGCGCCACCTGGCGGTGCTGAACGCGGCAGTGGACAAGGCCGGCCTGCCGCCGGCCGGGCGTGCGCACGGGGTGGCGCTGCACCAGTCCTTCGGCACCATCGTGGCGCAGGTGGCCGAGGTGTCGGTCGAGGACAAGCAGATCATCGTGCACCGGGTGGTGTGCGCCGTCGATTGCGGCATCGCCGTCAATCCCGGCATCATCGCGCAGCAGGTGGAGTCGGGCGTGGTGTTCGGACTCTCGGCGGCGCTGAGCGGCGAGATCACCATCAAGGATGGCCGTGTCGAGCAGAGCAATTTCCACCAGTACGAGCTGCTGCGCATGCCGCAGGCGCCCAAGGTGGAGACCATCATCATGCTGAGCGCGGAGCCGCCGGAAGGCATGGGTGAACCGGCGGTGCCGCCGGTGGCGCCGGCCGTGGCCAACGCGGTGTTCGCGCTGACCGGCCAGCGCCTGCGCAGCCTGCCGCTCAGGCTGGCGTAGTCCCGTTTGCCTGCATCCCGGCGCAGGCCGTCAGGCGGCCGCGCCAAGCAGGGCGCGCAGATTGCAGTCGCGCTGCCACTGGCGGCGCTCTTCGCTGCTGTGCGCGTAAGCCGCCAGTTCGGCATCGTCCATGCTGGCCTGGGCCTGCACCAGGCGGTGCGCCAGTTTGGGGTCCGGCAGCATGGTGCCGAAGAAGGCCACGTGTTCGTGGCGCTGGATCAGCAGGGTGGGGAAATTCTCCACATCGAGGTCGCCGACCACGTCGGCATGATCCTCGATATCGACCCATACGAAGTATTTGTCGGGATGGCGCGCAGCCAGTTCCTCGAAGGTGGCGCGGTAGCTGGCGCAGGTGCCGCACCAGGCCGCGCACAGGCAGGCGACGATCCAGCGGTCCTGTGCCAGCGCGGCCGCGACGTCGGCGCGGTTGTCGGAATGTAAGGTAATGCTATGCATGCGCGGTATTGTACCGCGCCCGGCGCAAGCCGGCAGCGCGGGCTGGGTTGTTCGGCCTGCGCCGGGTTAAAATACGGCATGCCTACCATACTTGCAATTGAAACATCTTCTGAAACGGCTTCCTGCGCGCTGCTGCGCGGCGAGGAAGTCCTGATACGCTCGTCGTCCGGCGTGCGCACCCATTCGCAAGCCATCCTGCCGATGATCCAGGAACTGCTGGCCGAAGCCGGCGTGGCGCTGCGCGACTGCGACGCCATCGCCTATGGTTCCGGTCCCGGCTCGTTTACCGGCGTGCGCACCGCCTGCGGCATCGCCCAGGGGCTGGGCTACGGCGCGGATTTGCCGCTGGTGCCGGTGGTGACGCTCGATGCGATGGCGCTGGCCTGCCACCAGCAGCATGGCGGCGGCGACATCCTGGCCGTGCTCGATGCGCGCATGGGCGAAGTCTATTGGGCGCAGTACCGCTTCGACGATGGCCTGCCCGGCGGCCTGCAAACCGTGCTGGCACCGGCCCTGTCGGCGCCGGGCGCGGTGGCGCCGCAGGGCGACGTGAGCGCCTGCGGCAACGGCTTCGCCGCCTATGCCGAGGCGCTCGCCGGCAAGCCGTTCGCGGCCGGCGCGCACGCCGAAGTGATGCCGCACGCGGCCCAGATCGCGCAACTGGCGCGCGTCGCCTTCGCGGCGGGCCGCCACGTGAAAGCGGCCGACGCGCAGCCGCTGTACTTGCGCAACAAGATTGCCTTCACCAGCGCCGAGCGGCGCGAGATCAACGCCGCAAAGGCCGCCGCATGAAGCCTGTGTGGGATCTGGCACGGCTGAATTATGAGCCGATGCAGGAAAGCGACATCGACGAAGTGCTGGCGCTGGAGGAGAGTGTTTATCCCTATCCCTGGACCCGGGGCAATTTCGCCGACTCGCTGGCTTGCGGCTACCAGGCCTGGGTGCTGCGCGACCAGGCCGCGCGGCTGCTGGGCTATTTCCTCGTGATGCCGATGGTCGACGAGGCCCACCTGCTGAACGTGGCGGTGGCCCTGGAATGGCAGGGGCAGGGGCTGGGACGCTTCCTGCTGAACCAGTCGGTGGCCTGCTCGCGCGGCCTGGGACTGGAGTCGATGTTGCTGGAAGTGCGGCCGTCGAACGAGCGCGCGCTGGAACTGTACCAGCGCTATGGATTTGAACAGATAGGCCGCCGCAAGGGCTACTACCCGGCAGGCGGCCAGCAACGCGAGGACGCTATCGTGATGCGTTACACGTTATGAGCCGCAGCGAAGTCTTCCTGCGGGAGATGGGCGTCGGCGCGCAATGGCGCTTGCGCAACCGGCCGGCGCACAGCGGCGGCGAGCTGGAATACATCGACGCGGACGCGCCGGACGAATTGATCGAGCAGGATGACGCGGCGGCGGCGCATAGCGGCCAGGCGCCTGTGGCGGCGTCGCGCACGCCGACGGCCCAGGAGTGGATAGCAGCGCACGACATGCCGGCCGAGCAGCCGGCGATGGCCCCGCCAGCGGCGCCCGCCGCGCAGGCCGCCCGGCAGGCGCAGGCCGCGCAATATGCGCAAGCCGCGCCGCCCTTGCCGGTCGCGCAGAATGCGCAATTTCCCCGGCCCGCAGCGCCTGCGCAGCCGGCGCCCCCGGCATCGCCCGCATCCGCGAGCGGCGACGACACGGCCTGGTTCGACGACGCGCCGGTTCCCGCCGCGCGGCCTGCGCCGCAGCCGGCCGCCCCAAAGCCGGTTGCGCCAGCGCCTCAGCGCCCGACAGCGGCGCAGGCCGCCCAGCAAGCCGGTCAGCCGGGGGGCGCCGATGCCGCCGAATCCACCGCCTGGTTCGACGACGCGCCCGCCGTGCCGCTGCCGGCGCCCGGCCGCGCGCCGCTATCGGCTTCGGACGGCGACAAGGCCGATGACGAATCGGCCGATGTTGGCCAGGCATCGGGACAGGACATTGCCAATATGGACTGGCCTGCGTTGCAGGCCGCCGTTTCCACCTGCACCCGCTGCGCGCTGTGCCACAGCCGCCAGGCCGCAGTCCCCGGACGCGGCGATCCGCAAGCCCAATGGCTGGTGCTGGGCACCGCGCCGACGGCGGCCGACGAACTGGAAGTGCGCGCCATCACCGGCGAGCCTGGCCAGTTGCTGGACAATATGTTGAAGGCCATTGCCCTGGCGCCCGAGGAAGACGCTTATGTCACCACGCTGGTGAAATGCCGTCCACCCGCCGACGACAGTGGTGCCGACCGCCTGCCGACCGGCGACGAGCTGGCCGCCTGCCGTCCCTACCTGGAACGGGAGCTGGAGCTGGCCGGCACCCGCATGATACTCACGCTGGGCCACACCGCCGGCAAGGGCCTGCTGGGCGCGGCCGCGCGCGGCAAGGTGCTGCGCTACGTCGGCATCCCCACCATCGCGACCTACCATCCTGCCGATCTGCTGCGCAAGCCGGCCGACAAGGCCAAGGCGTGGTCCGACCTGTGCCTGGCGAAAGCGGCTCATGCCGGCCGGGCCTGACGCCGGACTGAAGCCGGGGCCCATGGCCGAGCCGGACACCGGTCCCGGCCCTGCCGCCGGAGGCGCGGACAGCTACCAGGCGCGCTTCGAGCGAAGCTGGGGTCACCTGACCCGGCCCCATGTGCGCGCGCTGGCCTGGCTGCTGGAAGCGCCCGACCTGCTGGATCCGGCTTCGCCGCACTGGCAAAACCGTATCGCCACGCTAGGCCCGGTGCCGGAACAGGCCGCCGCCTGGCTGGCCGCGCTGGAGCTGGATCCGTCGCCGCTGGACGCCGCCCTCGGCGGCCGTTTCTATTCCCGCCTCGGCCTGTATGCCGAGAAGCTGATGGCGTTCTACTTTGAGCAGCAGGGCGTCCTGTTCGCCCACGGCCTGCAAGTGCGCGCCAACCGCAACGACACGGTCGGCGAGTTCGACTTCCTGCTGCGCCATGGCAGCGAATTGCTGCACTGGGAGTTCGCCACCAAGTTCTACCTGCTGGACGATACGGCCGGCGCGGCCGGCTTCAACCACCTGGTCGGTCCCAATCTGGCCGACACGCTGGGCGTCAAGATGCGCAAGACCTTCGCCAGGCAGCTCGAGCTGGCCTATCATCCGGCCGCGCAGCCGCTGTTGCCGCAGCCGGTGGACAAGGCGCAGGCGCTGGTGAAGGGCTGGCTGTTCTATCCGCAGGGTTCGCCGCATGCGCTGCCAGGCATATCGCCGGGGCACTGCCTGGGATACTGGTGCACGCTGAACGAGTTTGCCGGCGGACGCCGGGGCGCCGCGCTGGCCGGGCAGCGCTACGTCGTGATGCCGCGCCTGCAATGGCTGGCGCCGCTGAAGGTGCGCGCCGCAGATGGTGCCGCAGCACCGGCCGGTACGGCTCCGGCATCGCTGGCGCAAGCTGCTTCCGCGCGCGTCAACTCCATCGCCGCGGTAGATAGCGCCGTGGCGCTGGAGGCCGAAGGCGTGGTGCAAGCCGTGCTGGCCCGGTTCGCGCAGGAGATGTCGCCGGTGATGGTGGCGTCGGTGGAGGAGGTGGATGGCTGGCTGGTCGAGCGCGAGCGCGGATTCGTCGCGCCGGACGACTGGCGCGCGCGGGCTGCCGCGCGGCGTGAACAGGGGCTGCTGCCCCCGTAAAGACTTAATGCTTGGCTTCGCCGATCAGCGCCAGCGAATCGTGGTCGCGCTGGTTGGCCGCATGCAGGCGCATGATTATCAGCATGATGCCAGCCATGAACAGGCCGAACAGGATGATGATGGTGTTCAAGCCCAGGTGCAAACGTATCATCAGCGAATACATGGCCAGCATGGTCAGGATGGACAGGTTCTCGTTGAAGTTCTGCACCGCGATCGAATGCCCTGCGCTCATCAGTACGTGGCCCCGGTGCTGCAGCAGCGCGTTCATGGGCACGACGAAGAAGCCGCCGATGGCGCCGATCAGTATCAGCAGCGGGTAGGCCAGGTAAGTGGTGTAGACCAGCGTCATGCCCATGACGATGACACCCATCATGATGCCCAGCGGCAGCACCGACAGCGATTTGCGCAGCGTGACGAAGCGTGCCGACATCACGGCGCCCAGTGCGATACCGATCGCCACCATGCCGACCAGGCTGGTGGCCTGGTCATAGCGCATGCCCAGCGACTTCTGCGCCCATTCCAGCACGATCAGCTGCAAGGTGGCGCCGGCGCCCCAGAACAGCGTGGTGACCGCCAGCGAAATCTGGCCCAGCTTGTCCTTCCACAACATGGTGTAACAGTTCGAGAAATCGACGATCAGCTTGACCGGATTGCGTTCCTGGTGAGGGTAGACGCAGCCGGTGTCGGGAATGCGCAGGTTGAAGATGCCGGCCAGCACATAGGTCAGGCCAAGCACGCACAGCGCCGCTTCGGTGCTGGTGTCGATGCCGGTGTCGATCAGCGGGATGTCGATATTGAGCAGCATGCCGGAAACCCGGCCGGTCACCAGCGCACCGCCCATGACGGTGCCCAGGATGATGGAGGTGACGGTCAGACCCTCGATCCAGCCGTTGGCGGCCACCAGCTTTTCCGGCGGCAGCAGCTCGGTCAGGATGCCGTATTTGGCAGGCGAATACACGGCAGCGCCGAAGCCGACGATGGCGTAAGCGAGCAGCGGGTGGACCTGGAAGAAGATCATGGCACAGCCGACGATCTTGATCATGTTGGCGATAAACATGACCCGGCCTTTCGGCAAAGCATCCGAGAACGCGCCGACAAAAGCGGCCAACAGCACATAAAACAGCACGAATGACAACTTCAGCAGAGGCGTCAGCCATGCCGGGGATTTCATGGAAATTAGCAGGTCGATCGCCACAAATAGCAGCGCATTGTCTGCAAGTGACGAGAAGAACTGCGCTGCCATGATGGTGTAGAAACCACGATTCATACTGGAAGGCCTGGAAACTAATCTCGGCTTGCTTTATACCATGAATAACAGGTATTCCCAAGAAATCAGCCGGATGTCCCGAACGGTCGTGCACTTCCTGTTTGCCGTGTTTCCGGGTGGCAATTTCATGCGCTCATTCCGCTTCCGGTAAAATACCGCCTTCGTTCAACTGCCCAGAATCCACCATGCCACGGCCGATAGTTGCAACCATTCATATAGAGTCCATGAAACACAACCTGGCGCGCGCCAGGGCATGCGCGCCGGGCGCCAAGGTATGGGGCGTGCTCAAGGCGAACGGCTACGGCCATGGCTTGGAGCGCGCCATGCGCGGCCTGGCCGACGCCGACGGCCTGGCGCTGATCGAGCCGGACAACGCGGTGCGCCTGCGCGAGTTGGGCTGGACCAAGCCCATCCTGCTGCTGGAGGGCTGGTTCGACCCGGCCGACCTGGACATGATGGCCGAGCAGGACGTCAACGGTTCCGTCCACAGCGAGGCGCAACTGGCGATGCTGGAGGCGGCCAGGCCGTCCCGTCCGCTCAAGGTGCATCTGAAAATGAACACCGGCATGAACCGCCTGGGCTTTAAGCCCGAGCAGTTCGCCGCCGCCCACGCGCGCCTGCGCGCGCTGCCGCACGTGGCCGACATCACGCTGATGACGCACTTCGCCAACGCCGACGAGACGGGGCATCCGCGCCTGCCGATGCGCGAGCAGATCCGCCGCTTCAACGCCGGCGCGGCAGGCTTGCCGGGTCCGGTCAGCCTGGCCAACTCGGCCGGCATCCTGCACATGCCCGAACTGGGCCCATCCCTGGGCGGAGAGCTGGCCAGCGACTGGGTACGCCCCGGCATCATGCTGTACGGCGGCACGCCGGGCGGCCCGAGCGCCGAGGAATTCGGCCTGCTGCCGACCATGACGCTGACCAGCGAACTGATTGCCGTGCAAGAGATCGAAGCGGGCGATTGCGTCGGCTACGGCAGCCGCTTCCAGGCCGACGGCCCAACGCGGATCGGCGTGGTGGCCTGCGGCTATGCCGACGGCTACCCGCGCCACGCGCCGCAGGACACGCCGGTGCTGGTGGACGGCGTGCGCACCCGCATCGTCGGCCGCGTGTCGATGGACATGCTGACCGTGGACCTGGCCCATCTGCCGCACGCCCGCGTCGGCAGCAAGGTGGTGCTGTGGGGGCAGGGCATGCCGATCGACGAGGTGGCCACTGCCGCCGGCACCATAGGTTACGAGCTGATGTGCGCGCTGGCGCCGCGCGTGCGCGTGGTGGAAGGTTAAGGGGAGCATAGGCATGGCCAAGGCGAAAACCAACTACACCTGCAGCGAATGCGGCGGCGTCAGCAACAAGTGGACCGGCCAGTGCGGCGCCTGCCAGCAATGGAACACCATGGTCGAGACGGTGATGGAAACCGGCGGCGGCAATAACCGCTACTCCAATCCCCAGCACCTGTCGCTGGCGCAGACCGCGCCCGTGCTCTCGCTGCAGGACATCGACGCGCTGGACGTGCCGCGCTTCCCGACCGGCATCGAAGAATTCGACCGCGTGCTGGGCGGCGGGCTGGTGGCGGGCGGGGTGGTGTTGATCGGCGGCGACCCCGGCATCGGCAAATCGACCCTGCTGCTGCAGGCGCTGGCGCATATGTCGCACGCCAAGAGCGTGCTCTATGTCAGCGGCGAGGAATCCGGCGCCCAGATCGCGCTGCGCGCCAAGCGCCTGGCGATCGATGCGCGCGACCTGAAACTGCAGGCCGAGATCCAGCTCGAAAAAGTGCTGGGCACCTTGGCCGATCTGAAGCCGCAGGTGGCCGTGATCGACTCGATCCAGACCATGTATTCGGACGCGCTCAGTTCGGCGCCCGGTTCGGTGGCCCAGGTGCGCGAATGCGCGGCCCAGCTGACCCGCATGGCCAAGCAAAGCGGCATCACCATCATCCTGGTCGGCCACGTGACGAAAGAGGGCGCGCTGGCGGGGCCGCGCGTGCTGGAGCACATCGTCGACACGGTGCTGTACTTCGAGGGCGACAACCATTCCAGCTACCGCCTGGTGCGCGCCATCAAGAACCGTTTCGGCGCCGTCAACGAACTGGGCGTGTTCGCCATGACGGACAAGGGCTTGAAGGGCGTGTCCAACCCGTCCGCGCTATTCCTGTCCCAGCACGACAACCAAGTGCCCGGCTCCTGCGTGATGGTGACGCAGGAGGGCACCCGCCCGCTGCTGGTGGAAATCCAGGCGCTGGTGGACGCCAGCCATTTGCCGAACGCGCGCCGCCTGTCGGTGGGCCTGGAGCAGAACCGGCTGGCCATGCTGCTGGCCGTGCTGCACCGCCATGCCGGCATCGCCGCCTTCGACCAGGACGTGTTCATCAACGCGGTGGGCGGCGTCAAGATCACCGAGCCGGCGGCCGACCTGGCCGTCCTGCTGGCGATTAACTCGTCGATGCGCAGCAAGGCCTTGCCGCGCGGCTTTGTGGTGTTCGGCGAAGTGGGGCTGGCGGGCGAGATCCGGCCTGCGCCGCGCGGCCAGGAGCGGCTGCGCGAGGCGGCCAAGCTGGGTTTCTCCATCGCCATGATTCCGAAAGCCAACGCGCCCAAGCAGCCTATCGAAGGCATAACCATCGTGGCGGTTGAGCGTATCGACGACGCATTCAACAAGCTGCGCGAACTGCAATAAGGATGCAATATCAACCTGCGTCAAAATTGAATGCGCAGTAGAATGATGGATGATAGCGCTCACGGCCAAGCAGCTTGAACCGCGTGCGCCCTTGTAGTTGGCTTGTACTTATAATTCAGAATTCAGGAACACAGCGTGTTAGTAGACCATAAGCAGACAACCCGAAAAATATTGCGAGCAAAGGCGATGGTGGTGGTGGATGGCGGCAAGCCTGCCGCAGCGCGTACCATAGACCTCGGCCACACCGGCATGTCGGTTGCCATGGGACACATGCTGCAGTCCGGCCAAGCCGGCTCGGTATCGTTTGAAATGTTTGTGGACGGCAAGCCGATCATCATCACCTGCCGCGCCAAAGTGACTCATTGCATCTTCAGCGGCGACGAGGTGAAGGTCGGCCTGCAGTTCGTCAGCCCGGACGCGACAGCCGTGGCGGCGATCAGTAAGTTCATGCGCTGATACAAACGCGTAATATGGCCCTGTTCGGCATATGAAACGCGGTGAAAAGCGTTAATATGTATGCACTGGACAGGGCATCATCATGGTCAATACCACTATCGGCAATTACGGCAATCTGACGGGCACGGCGGCCTATGGTTCCTATGGTTCCTATGGCTCCTTCGGGACAAGCACGCCGTCCGCCTCCGTGCTGGCCAAGGTGGAGCGCACCCTGGCCAGCCAGAGCGGCGGCGTGGCCAGGCTGAATGACAACCTGGCACGCAGCCAGACCAGATTGTCCGGCCTGGGCCAGCTGCAAAGCGCGCTGGCCGGTTTCCAGTCCATCGCCGAGCGCCTGGCCGGCAACGGCTTGAACACCTCGGCCAGCTCCTCGGGCAAGGGCGTGCTGAACGTGACGGCCGGCGGCAGCGCCAAGGCGGGCATCTACGCCGTCGACGTGACGCAGCTGGCCCAGGGCCAGATCCTCAACAGCGGCATCGAGAAAACCTCGGCCACCAGGATAGGCACCGGTTCCAGCGCCACCATCAAGGTCGAATTCGGAACGGCGGGCGATGGCACGTTCACGGCTGGCAAAGCCGGGGCCAAATCCATCACCATCGATAGCAAGAACAATACGCTGGACGGCATCGCCTCCGCGTTCAAGGCGGCCGGCATCGATGCCAGCGTGGTCAAGAGCGGCACCGGCTTCGCGTTGGCGATCAAGGGCGAGAGCGGCGCGGCCAACAGCCTGCGCATCAGCGTCAGCGGCGATGCCGCCGTCAAGGACCTGCTGTCCTACAATCCCGCTTCCGGCAACAGCCCGACCGCGCAGGGCCTGACCCAGACGGCCGCCGCCCAGGATGCCATTGCCGTGATCGACGGCAAGGACGTGGAAAGCGCCGGCAATACCTTCAAGGATGCCATCAAGGGCCTGGACCTGACCTTGACCGGTACGGGCAAGACCGACGTCACGGTGAGCCAGGACAGCGGCCAGATCGCGCAGAACGTCAGCAACTTCGTCAACGCCTATAACGACCTGAGCAACAAATTGGGCGCCTTGCAGAAGGGGCCGCTGAAATCGGACCAGGCGCTGGGCCAGGTCAGCCGCGAACTCAATTCGCTGGTGCAGGGTAGCGGCGGCGTGTCGAAAACGGCGCTGGCGGCGGCCGGCGTGACCATAGACAGCAGCGGCAAGCTGGTGCTGGACGATAAAAAGCTGAAAAGCGCCATCTCGGCCGATGCCGGCGGCGTGGCCAGCCTGTTCACCGACGAAGGCCAAGGCCTGGCCGACCAGTTCGACGCCAGGATAGCCGTGCTGACGGGCAAGACCGGCGCCATCCAGAGGGAAACCCAGGCCGTCGGCAAGGATTTGACGGTGCTCAATTCGAAGAAGGCCGACCTGGCCAAGGCGCTGACCACCCAGGCCAACGCGCTGGTGGCGTTCTACACCCAGCAGGAGCAGGGCGCGGCCAACGACGCCTTGCCGGGCTACACGGGCCCGCGCTCGCTGTTCGACATCCTGGCCTAGCCACGCCCCCCAGGCACTTGCATTCGATGGCACAATGCCGGATCATCTCGCGTTCGCGGGTATTCTACTTTTCATCGGAGGCATGCAATGGCGGGGAAGCGTTTGGGGAAACAGTTGTGCATATTGGCGGCGGCCATGGCGGTGGCGATGGGCCCGGCGCGGGCGCAGGAAGAAAAAGTCCTGAACATCTACAACTGGTCGGACTACATCGCTGACGACACCATCAAGAACTTCGAGAAAGAGACCGGCATCAAGGTCCGCTATGACGTTTTTGATAACAACGAAATCCTCAACTCCAAGCTGGTTGCCGGCAAATCCGGCTACGACATCGTGGTGCCGACCGCGCCATGGGCCAAGCTGCAGATCGACGCCAAGCTGCTGCGCAAGCTGGACAAGTCCAAGCTGCCCAACCTGTCCAACCTGGACCCGCAGATCCAGGCCAAGCTGGCCAAGATCGACCCGAGCAATGAGTACCTGGTGGACTGGCTGTGGGGCTATGCCACTGTCGGCATCAATGCCGGCAAGGTGAAAGCCGCGCTGGGCGACCTGGCCATGCCGGACAACGCCTGGGAGCTGATCTTCAATCCGAAGTACGCGTCCAGGCTCAAGTCCTGCGGGGTGTCCTTCCTCGACTCGCCGTCCGAAGTGCTGCCGGCCGCGCTGCAATACCTGGGCAAACCGGCCTACTCGGGCAACGCCGCCGACTACACCGAAGCGGGCAAGGTGCTGAGCGCCATCCGTCCCTACGTAACGCTGTTCAGCTCCTCCGGCTACATCAACGACATGGCCAACGGCGCGATCTGCGTGGCCTTCGGCTGGTCCGGCGACCTCAATATCGCGCGCCAGCGCGCCATCGACGCCAAGAACGGCAACCAGATCCAGGTGCTGGTGCCCAAAACCAGCGCCGCGCTGGTGTTCGACACGATGGCCATCCCGGCCGATGCGCCGCACCCGAACAACGCGCACCTGTTCATCAACTACATCCTGCGTCCGCAAGTGCACGCCAGCCTGACCAACAAGGTGTTCTACGCCAATCCGAACGCGGCCGGCATGAAATACGTGCGCAAGGACATCGCCGAGAACAAGACCGTGTTCCTGCCGGCGGCCGACATGCAGCGCATGGTCGCGCCGGAAGCGGTGCCGGCCGACGTGCGCCGCTCGGTCACGCGCATCTACACCAAGTTCAAGACGGGCATGTAAGCGGGCCCTGTGCCCCTGTAAACGACGAAGGCGCCTTAAGTTGATGCTTAAGGCGCCTAGCTTCGATGAAGCTGCAGGCTATTCGTGATAGCGATCGGACAGTTTGTTGTGACTCCCACTGGATTCTTGAATCAGCTCGAACACGACCAGTGCGATCATGCCGCCGAATATGCCGATGGTGAGCAGGGTAAACATATGCTTTCAACCGTCTTTAAAACGGCCGCTCCCTAGAGTTGATACAATTAAACTGTAGCAGAAGCGCATTGCATTTCAAGCTCGGCCTGACCCGGAAAACGACGATTTCCGAGGTTTATTTCACCACCAGGTCCCAGGCCATCACCGCTTTCAGATAGAGGGTGTTCGGATCGCCCGGCTCGCGCTGCGCGAACCACCACGCGCTGGCCTTGCGGATGTCCCAGTCCATGTCGTCTCCGGTCATCAGCAGGGCGGCCGCCTGGCCCAGCGTGGGCTGGTGGCCGACCACCATCACCGACTCCTTGGCGCTGGGCCAGTTGGCCGCCTTCAGCACGTCGGCCGCGTCCGCGCCCGGCGCCAGGTCGGCGTGGATCTTGAATTTCCGGCCCAGGGCCTCGACCGTCTGCAAGGTGCGCACGGCCGGGCTGGCCAGCACCCGGCAATTGTCCGGCAACTGCGAATCGAGCCACTGCCCCATGCGCCGCGCCTGTTTTTGCCCCTTGGCGGTGAGCGCGCGCTCCAGGTCCGACTGGCCGGGCGCGGCTTCCTCCGCCTCGGCGTGACGCCATAAGATCAGGTCCATTTCGTCCTCCCTAGCAGTTTGGCTTAGCGGGCTTGCTTGACAATTCCGACTTCTATTCCCCAACTTCCTCGCTGGGCGTGCCCAGCGTGTGCATCAAATATTGCTGGCCGCTGAACAGGGTTTGCTTGCCGCGCGGCCGGCGGCGCTGGTAGTGCCCGGTGTGTTCCAGCTCCCACGCGTTGGTGTTGTCTTTCAGGTAAGGATTCAAACCCTCCGCAATGACGCGCCGCTTCAGCGACCGGTCCAGCACGGGGAACGCGACCTCGATGCGGCGGAACAGGTTGCGGCTCATCCAGTCCGCGCTGCCCAGGTAGACGTCGTGCGTCAGGTCGTTGCGGAAGTAATAGATGCGGCTGTGCTCGAGGAAGCGGCCGATGATGGAGCGCACGCGGATGTTCTCGGACAGTCCCGGCACGCCCGGTTTCAGCGTGCAGGCGCCGCGCACGATCAGGTCGATCTTCACGCCGTCCTTGGAGGCCGCGTACAGGGCCCGTATCACCGACTCGTCCACCAGCGCGTTCATTTTAGCGATGATGCGGCCGGGACGCCCGGCGCGGGCAATCTTGGCCTCGTTGCGGATGGCCTTGATGATTTCGTTTTGCAGCGCGAACGGCGCCAGCCACAAATGGTTCAGCTTCTGCGGCTTGGTCAGGCTGGTCAGGTGCATGAACACTTCGTTGACGTCGCGCCCCAGTTCCGGGTTGCTGGTCAGCAGGCCGAAGTCGGTGTACAACTTGGTGGTGGTGGGGTGGTAGTTGCCGGTGCCCAGGTGGGCGTAGTAGCGCAGGCCGCTTTCCTCGCGGCGTATCACCAGCGCCACCTTGGCGTGCGTCTTCAGGCCCACCACGCCGTACACCACCTGCGCGCCGGCCTGTTCCAGCTTGTCGGCCCAGTTGATGTTGGCTTCCTCGTCGAAGCGCGCCATCAGCTCCACGATCACGGTCACTTCCTTGCCGGCGCGGGCGGCCGTGATCAGCGACTCCATCAGGTCCGAATTCATGCCGGTGCGGTAGATGGTCTGCTTGAGGGCCACCACGTTCGGGTCCAGCGCGGCGGCGCGGATGAAGTCGATCACGGTCTGGAACGACTGGTAGGGGTGGTGCAGCAGGATGTCCTGCTGGCGCAGCGCGGCGAAGATGTCGGCCGTGGCGGTCTTGTGCGCGAGGCCGGGGAAGAAGGGCGGGAAGCGCAGTTCGGGGTGGGCGACGTGGTTGATGATCTCGGTCAGGCGTACCATGTTGACGGGGCCGTCGACCTGGTACAGGCGGCTGCTGTCGAGCGCGAACTGGTCGAGCAGGAACTGCGACAGCTCGGGCGGGCAATTCTTGGCCACTTCCAGCCGCACCGAGGTGCCGAACTGGCGGCCCTGCAGTTCGCCCTTGAGCGCCTGGCGCAGGTTTTTCACTTCCTCCTCGTCTACCCACAGGTCGGAGTCGCGCGTGACGCGGAACTGCGAATAGGCCAGCACTTCGCGCCCGGCGAACAGGTCCGAGATGTGCGAGTGGATGATGGAGGACAACAGGCAGAACGACACGCCGCCGGCGTCCGACAGCTCGTCCGGCAGCCGGATCACGCGCGGCAGCACGCGCGGCGCCTTGACGATGGCGATTGCCGTGCCGCGCCCGAAGGCGTCCTTGCCGCTCAGCGAGACGATGAAATTCAAGCTCTTGTTGACCACCTGCGGGAAGGGGTGGGCCGGATCGAGGCCGATAGGGGTCAGCAGGGGGCGCACTTCGCGCTCGAAATACTGCTGGACCCAGGCGCGCTGGGCTTCGTTGCGCTGGGTGTGGCGCAGCAGGTGGATGCCGGCTTGCTGCAACTGGGGCAGCACTTCCGTGTTGAGCAAATCGTATTGTAGCTTCACCAGTTCGTGGCACTCGTCGCAGATGCGGCGCAGGTTGGCCGCCAGCGCCGGGTGCAGCGCGCCCGGGCTGCCGTCGGCCACGGCGGCCGCCAGCAGGCTGGCCACGCGCACCTCGAAGAATTCGTCGAGGTTGCTGCTCACGATGCACAGGTAGCGCAACCGTTCCAGCAGCGGCACGCCGGCGTCGGCCGCCTGCGCCAGCACGCGGCGGTTGAAGGCCAGCTGGGACAGTTCGCGGTCGAGGAAGATACCGTGCTTGTTTGTTTCCGAACGCAGGTCAGGCTTCATTGTTGTCTATCGCTTTATCTTTGCAGATGGTTAATTCTAGCCCGATTCGGGCGCGGCCCAGTGTAAATGTTAATTGTGACAACTCCATGACACGAATATGACAGCACCGCTGAAGCGCTTGTCATAAACGCCCCGGAATCGGGGTAATATCCCATGCGTACCCCTGGGAAGCGGGTGTTTTCATTATTTCAAGCCATGTCATAAAGCTGTCATATACGCTTGATAGACTGCGCAGCATTCAAACCGTCACAACCCCTAAGGACATTGATATGCGTATGAAACAGTTGTTCACCTCCCTGGTTATCGGCGCTACCGCTGCCGTCGCCTTCTCCACCGCCTCCGCTGCGGACATGACCGGCGCAGGCGCAACTTTCCCTTACCCGATCTACGCCAAATGGGCGGAAGCGTACAAGGCGGCGACCGGCAACGGCCTGAACTACCAGTCCGTGGGTTCCGGCGCCGGCGTGAAACAGATCAAAGCCAAGACCGTCGACTTCGGCGCCACCGACAGCCCGCTGAAAGGCGAAGAGCTGGACGCGGAAGGTCTGGTCCAGTTCCCGGCCATCATGGGCGGCGTGGTGCCCGTGGTGAACCTGGACGGCGTGGCGCCCGGCGCGATGAAGCTGACGGGCGCCGTCATCGGCGACATCTTCCTGGGCAAGATCACCAAGTGGAATGCGGCTGAAATCGTGGCGCTGAACCCTGGCATCAAACTGCCGGCCGATGAAATCACCGTGGTGCACCGCGCCGACGGTTCGGGCACGTCCTTCCTGTGGACCGACTACCTGTCGAAAACCAACCCCGAGTTCAAGACCAAGATCGGCGCCGGCACGGCCGTGAAGTGGGCCGTGGGCGTGGGCGGCAAGGGCAACGAAGGCGTGGCCGCCAACGTGCAGCGCATCAAGGGCGCCATCGGTTACGTGGAATGGGCTTTCGCCAAGAAGAACAAGATCGCCCACACCCAGCTGAAAAACAAGGACGGCCAGTTCGTCCAGCCTGACGACGACAACTTCAAGGCCGCCGCAGCCGCCGCCGAGTGGACCAAGACCCCGGGCTTCGGCGTGGTGCTGACCGACCAGGCCGGCAAAGCCTCCTGGCCTATCACCGGCGTGTCCTTCATCCTGATGCACAAGACCCAGGCCGACGCGGCCAAGGGCAAGGAAGTCGTGAAGTTCTTCGACTGGGCCTTCAAGAACGGCGGCGCCGCCGCAGCCGAACTGGACTACGTGCCACTGCCGGCTTCGGTTGTGAAGCTGGTGCAGGACTCGTGGAAAGCCAACCTGAAGGATGCTTCGGGCAAGGCGGTCTACTAAGCTGAACTGGCCCCCTCCATGCAGAGGGGGCTAGCCGGGGACGCTGGGCGGCGGGCGATATTCGCTTGCCGCTGCGGCGCACCCGGCTAGCCCACATCCAGAACAAGACAACCATGAGCGCTGAAATCACCTCCCCGCCGATCACCTTGTCGGAGCCCGCTATGACAGAACTGTCCCAAGCCGCCATGCTCTCGACCATGCGCAAGCAGCGCATCCAGGACTTCATCTTCCACAAAGTCACGATGACCTTCTCCCTGTCGGTACTGCTGGTACTGGTGGGGATTATCGTTTCGCTGGTGCTGGGCGCCATGCCGGCGCTGCAGCACTTCGGCCCGGCCTTCATCAGCACCGTCGAGTGGGATCCGGTCAACGACCAGTACGGCGCGCTGATCGCCATCGTCGGCACCCTGGCCACGGCCGGCATCGCGCTGCTGATTGCCTTTCCGGTCAGCTTCGGCATCGCGCTGTTCCTGACCGAGATCTGCCCGGTCTGGCTGCGCCGCCCGCTGGGCACGGCGGTCGAGCTGCTGGCCGGCGTCCCCTCCATCATCTACGGCATGTGGGGCTTGTTCGTGTTCGCGCCGCTGTTCGGCGACCACGTCCAGCCCTTGCTGAAAGCGACGCTAGGCCAGTTACCCATCATCGGCGCCTTCTTCAGCGGCCCGACCATGGGCATCGGCATCCTGACGGCCGGCCTGATCCTGGCGGTGATGATCATCCCCTTCATCTCCTCGGTGATGCGCGACGTGTTCGAGATCGTGCCTGCCGTGCTGAAGGAATCGGCCTACGGCCTGGGCTGCACCAAGTGGGAAGTGGTGCGCAAAGTGGTGCTGCCCTACACCAAGACCGGCGTGGTCGGCGGCGTGATGCTGGGCCTGGGCCGCGCGCTGGGCGAAACCATGGCGGTCACCTTCGTGATCGGCAACGCCAACAAGCTGTCCTGGTCGCTGTTCGCCGCCGGCAACTCCATCGCCTCCACCCTGGCCAATGAATTCGCCGAGGCGGAAAGCCAGCTGCACGTATCCTCGCTGTACGCGCTGGCGCTCATCCTGTTCGTGATTACCCTGATCGTCCTGTCCGCCGCCAAGCTGATGCTGGCCGGCATGTCCCGCAAGGAAGGTGTGAAATGAGTCAAGCTACTCCGATGAACGCGGTCTACCGCAAGCGCCTGATGGTGCACCGGGTCGGCATCGCGCTGTCCGTGGCGGCGATGTCGGTCGGCCTGATCGTGCTGCTGTGGATACTGGCCACCCTGCTGATCAACGGCTTCTCCGCCTTGACATGGGACATGTTCACGCAAACCACCCCGGCGCCCGGCAGCGAAGGCGGCGGCCTGATGAACGCCATCGTCGGCAGCCTGATGATGGTCGGCATCGCCACCCTGATCTCGACGCCGGTCGGCATCCTGGCCGGCATCTACCTGGCCGAGTACGGCGAGGAGAACAAGGTGGCCCAGGTGACGCGCTTCGTCACCGACATCATGCTGTCGGCGCCGTCCATCGTGATCGGCCTGTTCGTCTACGCCCTGTATGTGGCCAACGTCAAGCACTTCTCCGGCTACGCCGGCTCCATCGCCCTGTCGCTGATCGCCGTGCCGGTGGTGGTGCGCACCACCGACAACATGCTGCGCCTGGTGCCCAACAGCCTGCTCGAAGCGGCCTTCGCGCTCGGCGCGCCGCGCTGGAAAGTGGCGATGATGGTGCGCCTGCGCGCCGTCAAGGCCGGCGTGGTGACCGGCGTGCTGCTGGCCGTGGCCCGCATCTCCGGCGAAACCGCGCCGCTGCTGTTTACCGCGCTGAACAACCAGTTCTTCAGCGCCGACATGAACAAGCCGATGGCCAACCTGCCTTATGTGATCTACCAGTTCGCCATGAGCCCGTATGACAACTGGCGCTCGCTGGCCTGGGGCGGGGCGCTGCTGGTGACCTTCAGCGTGCTGTTCCTGAACATCCTGTCGCGCACGGTGTTCTCGCAAAAAGCCCCGAACTAATCATACGAATCGTACGACTACTACGAAGACAAACTTCAGATGAATACGCAAATGAGCAACGAGATCAAAGCCGGCAAGCGCAAGACCATCGAAATTTCGGGCCTGAACTTTTTCTACGGTAAAACGCAAAGCTTGCACAACGTCAACCTGGACGTGCACGAGAAACAGGTGACCGCCTTCATCGGTCCGTCCGGCTGCGGCAAGTCGACCTTGCTGCGCACCCTGAACCGCATGTACGACCTGTATCCGGGCCAGCGCGCCGAAGGTTCCATCATGTACCGCGGCCGCAACATCCTGGAACCGGGCCAGGACGTGAACATGCTGCGCGCCAAGGTCGGCATGGTGTTCCAGAAACCGACCCCGTTCCCGATGTCGATCTACGACAACATCGCCTTCGGCGTGCGCCTGTACGAGGACCTGTCCAAGGGGGAGATGGACGAGCGCGTCGAATGGGCGCTGAAGAAGGCCGCGCTGTGGGGCGAGGTCAAGGACAAGCTGGGCAAGAGCGGCCTGTCGCTGTCCGGCGGCCAGCAGCAGCGCCTGTGCATCGCGCGCGGCGTGGCGGTCAAGCCCGACGTGCTGCTGCTCGACGAACCGACTTCGGCGCTGGACCCGATCTCGACGTCGAAAGTGGAGGAGTTGATCAGCGAACTGAAGCAGGACTACACGATCGCCATCGTCACCCACAACATGCAGCAGGCGGCGCGCTGCTCCGACTACACCGCCTATATGTATCTGGGCGAGCTGGTTGAATTCGGCGAAACCGACCAGATCTTCATGAATCCGGCCCGCAAGGAAACCCAGGACTACATCACCGGCCGCTTCGGCTAAGCCTGGTGAAGAAAGAGAGAATAATATGATGGGCGAACATTCATCCAAGAAGTACGACGAAGAACTCGAAGCGATCCGCTCCAAGGTGCTGCTGATGGGCGGCATCGTCGAAACGCAATTCCTCGACGCCATGACCTGCTTCCGGATCGGCAACCTGGAGCGCGCCGACCGCGTGATCCGCGAGGACGACACCGTCAACCAGCTCGAAGTGAGCCTGGACGACGCCTGCAGCCACCTGATCGTGCGCCGCCAGCCGACCGCCAACGACTTGCGCACCGTGATGGCCACCATCAAGGTGATCACCGACCTCGAGCGCATCGGCGACGAATCGACCAAGATAGCGCGCACCGCGAAAAGCCTGCACAGCCGCGGCGCGGCGACCGTCAACCATTACGAGATGGTGCGCAGCATCGCCAACGCCACCAGCGACATGCTGCACGACGCGCTGGACGCCTTCGCCCGCAACGACGGCAAGCAGGCCTTGCAGCTGATCGCGCAGGACGCCGTGATCGACCACGAGTTCCGCTCCATCATGCGCAACCTGATCACCTTCATGATGGAAGATCCGCGTACAATCTCGGCCGCGCTGGACACCTTGTGGGTGGCCAAGGCGATCGAGCGCATCGGCGACCATGCCAAGAATATCGCCGAATACGTGATTTACGTGGTGGAGGGCAGGGACATCCGCCACACCAAGACCGTGCCGCTGCCGGACGATCTTCCAGAATAGAGCACCATGGCATCTGATAAAACGACTGTACTGATCGTGGAGGACGAACCGGCGATCGTCGAGCTGGTGACGTTTTCGCTGCGCGACGCGGGCTGGAACGTCTGCTCGGTGGCGACCGTGGGCGAGGCCTGGGAATTCATCACGCGGCGCACGCCGCAGCTCTTGCTGCTGGACTGGATGCTGCCCGACCAGACCGGCTTGCGCCTGCTGTCGCGCATCCGCTCCGACCGCCAGTTCCAGGACATCCCCGTCATCATGCTGACCGCCAAGAGCATGGAGGAGGACAAGCTGGCCGGCCTGAACAGCGGCGCCGACGACTACATCACCAAGCCGTTCTCGCCGCGCGAACTGCTGGCGCGCGCCAAGGCGCTGTTGCGGCGCAAGAGCCCGGAGCACGCGCAGGCCGCGATGAACGTGGGCGGCGTGACCCTGGACCCGGTCAGCTGCACGGTGCTGATGCACGAGCAGAAGATCGACATCGGCCACGCCGAGTACAAGCTGCTGAAGTTCTTCATGGCCCACCCCGAGCGGGTATTCTCGCGCAGCCAGCTGCTCGACAAGGTGTGGGGCGACCACGTGGTGATCGAGGAGCGCACGGTGGACGTGCACGTGCTGCGCCTGCGCAAGGCGCTGAAAGAGGCCGAGCATTTGATCAAGACGGTGCGCAGCGTCGGCTATATGCTGTCCGAAAAATAATATGAATCCAAGACTGGTGTTCTGGGTGCCGGCGGCGCTGCGCATGGGCTTGATCCTGGCGGGCGTGGCCGTCCTGTGGTGGCTGTTCGGCGCCAAGCCGGCGCTGATAGCCGCCTTCATCCTGATGGCGGTGCTGGTGTTCGTCCAGCTTAACTATCTGTACCAGCTGAGCGACTGGCTGGACGATCCGCAAAGCGCCAAGCTGCCCGACGGCTGGGGCGCGTGGACCGGCATCTTTTCGCGCCTGTACCGGCTGCGCCGCGACGACGAGAAGAACCAGGCCGAGCTGACCGAATGGCTGGCGCGCTTCCGCCAGGCCATGCATTTGCTGCCGGACGGCGTGGTCATCATGGACGACGTGCTGTTCCTGGAGTGGTGCAATCCGGCGGCCGAAGCCCACCTCGGGCTGCGCAACGAGCGCGACAAGGGCATGCGCGTGACCAATCTGATCCGCAGTCCCGAGTTCATGGACTACATCATCCTGGGGCGCTACGAGCAGCCGCTGACGTTGACCTTCCGCGAGCGCAAGCTGATCGTGCACATCATCCCGTTCGAGAACCGGCGCCAGATCCTGGTGACGCACGACGTGACGGAGACCGAGCGCACCGAGATGATGCGGCGCGACTTCATCGCCAACGCCTCGCACGAACTGCGCACGCCGCTGACGGTGATCGTCGGCTTCCTGGAGATCGCCGCCTCGGAAGAGCTGGACCCGGCCACCCGCATGGCGCACCTGAAGCTGATGACCGAGCAGGGCCACCGCATGCAGCACCTGATCGAGGACATGCTGACCTTGTCGCGGCTGGAATCGGTCGACCACCCGATGCGGCCCGAGAAAATCGACACGCGCCGCTTGCTCGAGCAGGTATTGCGCGACGCGCGCGCGCTGTCGGCGGGCAAGCACGAGATCACGCTGGAGATGGAGGAAGTTGACGTGCTGGGCAACTACGACGAGTTGCACAGCGCCTTCGGCAATCTGGCCTCGAACGCGGTGCGCTACACGCCGGCCGGCGGCACCATCCGGCTGGGCTGGAGCGGCAGCGCCAAGGGCGCCAAGTTCGTGGTCGAGGACAGCGGCATCGGCATCAGCCCGGAGCACATTTCGCGGCTGACCGAGCGTTTCTACCGGGTCGACAAAAGCCGCTCGCGCGAGACCCAGGGCACGGGCCTGGGCCTGGCCATCGTCAAGCACGTGCTGCTGCGCCATGGCGGCACGCTGGCTATCAAGTCCGAAGCCGGGCTAGGCAGCAGCTTCACCGTCTGCCTGCCCAAAGCCTAATCCTACTACCTGGGGTCAGGCCTGCAAACGTGCATTTATAGTGCATAGCCTGGCACTCGGATGCCGGAAATGCACGAATGCAGGCCTGACCCCAGGGGTAGTCTCCAGCACTGGCTTGATTCCAAAGTTTCGAGCTAGGGAATTTTGCACGAATGCAGGCCTGACCCCAGCCTGGGGTCAGGCCTGCATTCGTGCGATGTTTTAAGGCAATGAGATCGGTTTGCGTTACAATCTGCCCGCTTTAACCGTGCAGATTGTGATTACATGTCTTTGAAACGAATGCTTGCCTCCGCCCTGGCTGCCGCCGCGCTGGCGGGGTGCTCTACCGTCGTCCCCGTGGCGCCGCCTGTGCTGCCGGCCGCGCCGGCCGCCAGCGTGCTCGCGCCTGCCGTCACCGCCGAGAATCCACTGGCGCCGTCGGTAGCGGCCGCCCCGCAACGCAAAATCAAGATCGGCCTGGCCCTGGGCGGCGGCGCGGCGCGCGGCTTCGCGCATATCGGCGTCATCAAGGCGCTCGAGGCGCAGGGCATCTTCCCGGACGTGATCGTCGGCACCAGCGCCGGCAGCGTGGTGGGCGCGCTGTATGCGGCCGGCAATTCGGGCGCCACCTTGCAGAAAATGGCGCATGAAATGGACGAGGCCGCCATTTCGGACTGGGCCATGCCCTTGTTCGGCAAGTCGTCCGGCGTGCTCAAGGGCGAGGCGCTGCAGGCCTATGTCAACAAGGCGGTGCACAACCGTCCCATGGAAAAGCTGAAAATCCCCTTCGGCGCCGTGGCCGCAGACCTGAAAAACGGACAGCCCATGCTGTTCCAGCGCGGCAATACCGGCATGGCGGTGCGTGCCAGCTCGTCCGTGCCCGGCGTGTTCCAGCCGGTGGTGATCGGCAGCCACACCTATGTGGACGGCGGCCTGGTGGCCCCGGTGCCGGTGCGTTTCGCGCGCGAAATGGGCGCCGATTTCATCATCGCCGTCAATATCTCGACCCAGACCGACTCGCAGGCCGCCATCAGCTCGCTGGAGGTGATACTGCAGACCTTCAGCATCATGGGCCAGCGCATCAACCAGTTCGAGCTGAAAGATGCGGACATCGTGATCCAGCCGCCGCTGGGCCGCATGGCCGGCAACGATTTCGGCAACCGCGCCAAGGCGATCCAGGCCGGCGAAAGGGCCACCAACGCCATCATGGCGCAGTTGAAGCAGAAACTGAAAGCCATGCGCGAGCAATAAGCTTGCTTTACAATCGCACCCTTAACAAATTCAGGATGTCCCATGCTTACCAAACCAGTTCTGTCCCACGATGATGTGAAGAAAATCGCCGCCGCCGCTGAAGCCGAGGCCGTCGCCAACAAATGGGCGGTATCGATCGCCATCGTGGACGATGGCGGCCACCTGCTGTGGTTCCAGCGCCTGGACGGCACCGCGCCGATCTCGTCGCATATCGCCCCGAGCAAGGCGCGCGTGGCCGCGCTGGGCCGCCGCGAGTCGAAAGTGTATGAGGAAATGATCAACAACGGCCGCGTCTCCTTCCTGAGCGCGCCTGAAATGCCGGGCATGCTCGAGGGCGGCGTGCCCATCATCGTGGACGGCCACGTGGTCGGCGCGGTCGGCGTGTCGGGCGTGAAGTCGAACGAAGATGCGCAGGTCGCCAAGGTAGGCATCGCCGCGCTGGGCTAAGCGGGCGGGTCCCGGCCGGGCAGGGCGCCGGCCCACGGGGCGCCGCACGTCCGGCCCGGGGTCGGGCTCGATCCAAGGCCGGCCTGAGGTCGCCCCCCCCCAGGACAGCGCCGGGCCGCCGCGCGTTCCGGGCGGGCGCAGAAATTGCTCCCCGGACTCGCTGCCGGCATTGTGAAATGGCGATCTTTGGGTTATAATTCAAAGGTTTAGCCAATCTCACATCTGCCGTAGCGACTACCACTCACCCATCATCAATCTGACCTTCCACCCGGCCCACAGCCAGGTTTTTGTCGGTCGTCTGACGTGGCGCAGCTACGGTAACTTTATCAGGAGTTGCCCTTGCCGCCATTTTTTTCTGGCCCTGCCGTCCCCGCCATCCTGGCCCTTGCTGACGGAACTATTTTCAAAGGTATTTCCATCGGCGCCGTCGGTCACACGACGGGCGAAGTGGTGTTCAATACCTCCATGACCGGTTATCAGGAAATCCTGACCGACCCCAGCTATTGCCGCCAGATCGTCACGCTGACGTACCCGCACATCGGCAACACCGGCGTCAATCCTGAAGACGTCGAATCGACCAAAGTCCACGCTGCAGGCCTCATCATCCGCGACCTGCCGCTGCTGGCTTCCAATTTCCGCTCCACCCAGTCGCTGTCCGACTACCTGAAGGCCGAGAACATCGTCGCCATCGCCGGCATCGACACCCGCAAGCTGACGCGCATCCTGCGCGAAAAAGGCGCGCAGGGCGGCGCCATCCTGACCGGCACGCAGGGCAAGGAACCGTCGGTCGAGCAAGCGCTGGAACTGGCCCGCTCCTTCCCCGGCCTGTCCGGCATGGACCTGGCCAAAGTGGTCACGGTGAAAGCCAGCTACGAGTGGACCGAAGCCGAATGGACGCTGGGCGAAGGCTACGCCAAGCTCGAGGATCCAAAATTCCACGTGGTCGCCTACGACTTCGGCGTCAAGCGCAACATCCTGCGCATGCTGACCTCGCGCGGCTGCAAAGTGACCGTGGTGCCGGCCCAGACCAGCGCCGAGGAAGTGCTGGCGCTGAAGCCGGACGGCGTGTTCCTGTCGAACGGCCCCGGCGACCCTGAGCCGTGCGACTACGCGATCGCCGCGACCCGCGTGTTCATGGAAAAGCGCCTGCCGGTGTTCGGCATCTGCCTCGGCCACCAGATCATGGCGCTCGCTTCGGGCGCCAAGACGCTGAAGATGAAGTTCGGCCACCACGGCGCCAACCACCCGGTGCAGGACCTGGACAGCAAGCAAGTGCTGATCACGTCGCAGAACCACGGTTTCGCCGTCGACGCCGACACCTTGCCGGCCAACTGCCGCGTCACCCACAAATCGCTGTTCGACGGTTCGCTGCAGGGCTTCGCCCGCACCGACGTGCCGGCCTTCTGCTTCCAGGGCCACCCTGAAGCATCGCCCGGCCCGACCGACGTCGCCTACCTGTTTGACCGCTTCATCACCATGATGGCTGCGGTGGAGAAATAATAAGATGCCAAAACGTACAGACATTAAAAGTATTCTGATCATCGGCGCCGGCCCCATCATCATCGGCCAGGCCTGCGAGTTCGACTATTCCGGCGCCCAGGCCTGCAAGGCCCTGCGCGAGGAAGGCTACAAAGTCATCCTGGTCAACAGCAATCCGGCCACCATCATGACCGACCCGGAAATGGCCGATGTGACCTACATCGAGCCGATCACCTGGCAGGTCGTCGAGCGCATCATCGCCAAGGAAAAGCCGGACGCGATCCTGCCGACCATGGGCGGCCAGACCGCGCTGAACTGCGCGCTGGACCTGCACCGGCACGGCGTGCTGGACAAGTACAAGGTCGAGCTGATCGGCGCCACCCCGGAAGCCATCGACAAGGCCGAGGACCGCTCCAAGTTCAAGGACGCAATGACCAAGATCGGCCTCGGTTCGGCCAAGTCGGGCGTGTCGCACACCATGGAAGAATCGTGGGCCGTGCAGCGCACGCTGGGCTTCCCGGTCATCATCCGCCCGTCGTTCACCATGGGCGGCACCGGCGGCGGCATCGCCTACAACGAAGAAGAATTCGAAACCATCTGCAAGCGCGGCCTGGAAGCGTCGCCGACCTCCGAACTGCTGATCGAAGAATCGCTGATCGGCTGGAAAGAGTATGAGATGGAAGTGGTGCGCGACAAGGCGGACAACTGCATCATCATCTGCTCGATCGAAAACCTGGACCCGATGGGCGTGCACACCGGCGACTCGATCACCGTGGCCCCGGCGCAGACGCTGACCGACAAGGAATACCAGATCATGCGCAACGCCTCGCTGGCGGTGCTGCGTGAAATCGGCGTCGACACCGGCGGCTCGAACGTGCAGTTCTCGATCAACCCGGCCGACGGCCGCATGATCGTCATCGAAATGAACCCGCGCGTATCGCGTTCCTCGGCGCTGGCCTCGAAAGCGACCGGCTTCCCGATCGCCAAGGTGGCGGCCAAGCTGGCCGTCGGCTTCACGCTGGACGAGCTGCGCAACGAGATCACCGGCGGCGCAACCCCGGCCTCGTTCGAACCGTCGATCGACTACGTGGTCACCAAGATCCCGCGCTTCACGTTCGAGAAGTTCCCGACCGCCGACCACCACCTGACCACGCAGATGAAATCCGTCGGCGAAGTGATGGCCATCGGCCGCAACTTCCAGGAGTCGTTCCAGAAAGCCTTGCGCGGCCTGGAAGTGGGCGTGGACGGCATGAACGAGAAAACCCGCGACCGCGAGAAGATCGAGGAAGAGCTGGGCGAGCCCGGTCCTGAACGCATCTGGTACGTGGGCGACGCCTTCGCCCAGGGCTTCACCTTGGAAGAGGTGCACGCGCTGACGCACATCGACCCGTGGTTCCTGATCCAGATCAAGGAGATCGTCGACCTGGAACTGTGGCTCGACACCCAGAAGCTGGACAACCTCGACAAGACCGTGCTGTACAAGCTGAAACAGAAGGGCTTCTCGGACCGCCGCCTGGGCTTCCTGCTGCAGACCACCGACACCGCCGTGCGCAACAAGCGCCACGAGCTGAACATCCGTCCGGTCTACAAGCGCGTCGACACCTGCGCCGCCGAGTTCTCGACCGACACCGCGTATATGTACTCGACCTACGACGAGGAATGCGAGTCCAAGCCGACCGACAAGAAGAAGATCATGGTGCTGGGCGGCGGTCCTAACCGCATCGGCCAGGGTATCGAGTTCGACTACTGCTGCGTGCACGCCGCGCTGGCGATGCGCGAAGACGGCTACGAGACCATCATGGTCAACTGCAACCCTGAAACCGTGTCGACCGACTACGACACCTCGGACCGCCTGTACTTCGAGTCGCTGACGCTGGAAGACGTGCTGGAAATCGTGGCGCTGGAAAAACCGGTGGGCGTGATCGTGCAGTACGGCGGCCAGACCCCGCTGAAGCTGGCGCTGGACCTGGAGGCGAACGGCGTGCCCATCATCGGCACCTCGCCGGACATGATCGACGCCGCCGAAGACCGCGAGCGTTTCCAGAAGCTGCTGCAGGACCTGGGCCTGCGCCAGCCGCCTAACCGCACCGCGCGCACCGAGGAAGAAGCACTGCGCCTGGCGCAGGAAATCGGCTACCCGCTGGTGGTGCGTCCTTCCTACGTGCTGGGCGGCCGCGCGATGGAAATCGTGCACGAACAGCGCGACCTGGAGCGCTACATGCGCGAAGCGGTCAAGGTGTCGCACGACTCGCCGGTTCTGCTGGACCGCTTCCTGAACGACGCCATCGAGTGCGACGTGGACTGCATCTCCGACGGCGCTACCACCTTCATCGGCGGCGTGATGGAGCACATCGAGCAAGCCGGCGTGCACTCGGGCGATTCGGCCTGCTCGCTGCCGCCTTACTCGCTGTCGCAGGACACCATCGACGAACTGAAGCGCCAGACTGCGCTGATGGCCAAGGGCCTGAACGTGGTCGGCCTGATGAATGTGCAGTTCGCGATCCAGAAGCAGGAGGTTGAAGGTGAACTGAAAGACGTCGTCTTCGTGCTGGAAGTGAATCCGCGCGCCTCGCGCACCGTGCCGTTCGTGTCGAAGGCGACCGGCCTGCAACTGGCCAAGATCGCCGCGCGCTGCATGGTCGGCCAGAGCCTGGAATCGCAGGGCGTAACCACCGAAGTGGTGCCGCCTTACTTCAGCGTCAAGGAAGCCGTGTTCCCGTTCGTGAAATTCCCTGGCGTGGACACCATCCTCGGCCCCGAGATGAAATCGACCGGCGAAGTGATGGGCGTGGGCATGACCTTCCCGGAAGCGTTCGTCAAGTCGCAGCTGGGCGCCGGCATCAACCTGCCGAAGTCGGGCCGCGTGTTCCTGTCGGTGAAAGCCTCGGACAAGCCGCGCGCTGTGAAAGTGGCGCGCGACCTGGTCGACGCCGGCTTCACGCTGGTGGCCACCAAGGGCACGGCCGCGGTGATCTCGGCGGCGGGCATCCCCGTCACCCCGGTCAACAAGATGGTCGAGGGCCGTCCGCACGTGGTCGACATGATCAAGAACCACGAGATCGTGCTGGTCATCAACACGGTGGAAGAGAAGCGCAGCGCCATCACCGATTCGCGCGCCATCCGCACCTCCTCGCTGGCGGCCCGCGTGACGACGTACACGACGATTGCCGGCGCGGAAGCGGCGGTGGCCGGCATCCGTCATTTGGACGAGTTGCGTGTGTACGATTTACAAGGCCTGCATAAAACCTTACACTAAGCTCCTTTAAGCGGTAAGCCTTCAAAAGCCGCTGACACAGAGCCCGCGCCGATGCATGGCGCGGGCTCTGTGCTTTTCGTAACCAAGAGAGACAATTATGACTTCAGTTCCATTAACCAAATTCGGCGCAGAACTCCTGAAAACGGAGTTGCACCAGTTGAAGACCAAGGAGCGCCGCATGGTGATCGACGCGATCGCCGAAGCGCGTTCGCACGGCGACCTGTCCGAAAACGCCGAGTACGACGCCGCCAAGGAGCGCCAGGCGTTCGTCGAAGGCCGCATCGCGGAACTGGAAGGCAAACTGAGCGCTGCGCAGATCATCGATCCGACCCAGCTGGACGCCGAAGGCCGCGTGGTGTTCGCCTCCACCGTGGACCTGGAAGACCTCGAGTCCGGCGCAAAAGTGACCTACCAGATCGTCGGCCTGGATGAAGCCGACCTGAAACTGAGCAAAGTGTCGGTGACCTCGCCGATCGCCCGCGCGCTGATCGGCAAGTCGGCCGGCGACGTGGTCGAAGTGCAGGCGCCGTCCGGCCCGCGCGAATACGAGATCCTGGAAGTGCGCTACGTCTGATGGCCGATTTCATGCCCAAAGTGCGCCTGCTGGTCGCCGCCCTGTGGGCCGGCAGCCTGTGGGCGGTGGGCTACCTGGTGGCGCCGACCCTGTTCGCGACGCTGAGCGACCGCGTGCTGGCGGGCACCATTGCCGGCAGCCTGTTCCACGCGGTGGCACTGCTGTCGCTGGGCTGCGGCATGGCCATGATGCTGCTGCTGTGGCGCGCCACGCCCGGCTGGGACGGCAAGCGCCGCCGCACCGTGCTGGCGATCATCGTGCTGATGGTGATGTGTACGGTGGTGAGCCATTTCGGCCTGCAGCCGATGATGGCGGAACTGCGCGCCGCTGCCGGTCCGGCGGGCGTGATGGCATCGGCGGCGAAGAGCCGCTTTGGCATGCTGCATGGAATGTCGAGCGGCATCTATCTGGTCCAGAGCCTGCTGGCAGGCTGGCTGGTCCTGAAGCAATGACGGCGGCGCCGGTGTGGCGGGTTACGCGGCTTCGCCGCTAACCCGCCCTACATCGCGCTGCCGATGAATCGTAGGGCGGGTTAGGCGCACCGCGCCGTAACCCGCCAGAGCCGATCAACCCAGCGCGGACTTCTTGGTGCTCTTCTGGCGTACCTTGGCACGCTTGATGGTGCCGCCTTCGGTAACGCGCTCATTCCCCTTCAGCACAACCTTGCTAACGGACGGCTTCTTGGTGCCGCTGGCGCTAGGTTTGACGATGGTGACGGTGCGCATGCCCTTGCCGGACTTGCCGCTGCGTTCCTTTTCCACTTCCTTTTTCGGGCGGTACAGGACCAGCAGTTTGCCGATGTGCTGCACCGGGGCGGCGCCCAGTTGCTCGCAAATGGTGTCGTACATGCCGGCGCGGGCTTCGCGGTCGTCGCCGAAGACGCGGACCTTGATCAGGCCATGCGAGTCCAGACCCAGGTCGATTTCCTTGATGACGGCAGGCGTCAAGCCCGCTTCGCCTATCATGACGACAGGTTTCAGGCCATGGGCCTCGGCGCGCAGGGCGGCGCGTTCAACGGGAGTGAGTTTGATCATAATATTTTTTTCGGTGGTTCTCTAAAGGCAGTATTCTACGCGAATGAAGAAGAAGAAATTAAACAAAAACTGGTTGCATGACCATATTAACGATCCTTACGTGAAAGCGGCCCAGAAAGATGGCTACCGCGCCCGCGCCGCTTACAAGCTCAAGGAAATCGACGAGGACGAACACCTGGTCAAACCAGGGCAGGTGATCGTCGACCTGGGCAGCACGCCCGGCAGCTGGGGGCAGTACGTCCGGCGCAAGCTGGCCGGCAAGGAGGGCGGCGGCATCAACGGCACCATGATAGGCCTGGACATGCTGCCGATGGAGCCGATCGCCGACGTCCACTTCATCCTGGGCGACTTCCGGGAACTTGAAACCCTGGAGCAGCTGGGATCGGTGTTGCAGGGGCGCAAATGCGACCTGGTGCTGTCGGACATGGCGCCCAACTTGTCGGGCATCGCCTCGGCGGACGCCGCGCGCATGGAGGATTTGATCGACCTGGCCATCGAATTCTCGCAATTGCACCTGAAACCGGGCGGCGCGCTGCTGGTCAAGTGCTTTAAAGATATGGGTTTCAACGCGGTCTACGACAAATTCCGCGCCGAATTCAAGACCGTGACGCAGAAAAAACCGAAAGCGAGCCGCGACAAATCGTCCGAAATTTTCCTGCTCGGGCGAGGTTTGAAGAATCCGGTCGAAAATAAGTCCAATCCCATAGTGTAAAGCCTCTTGATATTTCCCCTTGCGGCCGCAAATCCGGCGGTGAGGGGCGGATCTGCGCCTCCTCGCGGCAGGTGCACGCCGGATTTGTGCACCGTACAGGGCAGGTTTATGGCACGGGCGGCGCTATTGCGAGTAAAATCGGATTTCGCTATCGGTCAAAGATGCGCCCAGCATCCAAGGAGTTTTCGTGAATAACATGTTTTCCAAATCAGCCATTTGGGTCGTCGTTGCCCTGCTATTATTCATGCTGTTTAAGCAATTCGAGAATCATGGCTCGGCCGCCGGTTCGAAGGCGATTGCTTATTCCGATCTGCTGGATGAAGTCAAAGCCAAGCGCGTGAAGGAAGTGGTGATCGAAGGCACGACCATCAACGCCACCCGCGTCGACGACAGTAAAGTACGCACCACCTCCACCTATCTGGACCGCGGCCTGATCGGCGATCTGCGCGACAACGGCGTGCGTTTCGACGTGAAGCCGCCCGAGGAGCCATCGTTCCTGCAGCAGGTGTTCGTGTCCTGGTTCCCGATGCTGCTGCTGATCGGCGTGTGGATCTTCTTCATGCGCCAGATGCAGGGCGGCGGCAAGGGCGGCGCTTTCTCCTTCGGCAAGTCGAAGGCGCGCATGCTCGATGAAACCAACAACACCGTCACCTTCGGCGACGTCGCCGGCTGCGACGAAGCGAAAGAGGAAGTCACCGAGATCGTCGACTTCCTGAAAGACCCCACCAAATTCCAGAAACTGGGCGGCCGCATTCCACGCGGCGTGCTGATGGTCGGTCCTCCGGGCACTGGTAAAACCCTGCTGGCGCGCGCCATCGCAGGCGAAGCCAAGGTGCCGTTCTTCTCGATCTCCGGTTCGGACTTCGTTGAAATGTTCGTCGGCGTGGGCGCGTCCCGCGTGCGCGACATGTTCGAGAACGCCAAGAAGCATTCGCCTTGCATCATCTTCATCGACGAAATCGACGCCGTCGGCCGCCATCGCGGCGCCGGCATGGGCGGCGGCAACGATGAACGCGAACAGACCTTGAACCAGCTGCTGGTCGAGATGGACGGTTTCGAAGCGAGTTCCGGCGTCATCGTCGTGGCCGCCACCAACCGTGCCGACGTGCTCGACAAGGCGCTGCTGCGTCCGGGCCGTTTCGACCGCCAGGTCTCGGTGGGCCTGCCGGACATCCGCGGCCGCGAACAGATCCTGAACGTGCACATGCGCAAGGTGCCGATCGGCACCGACGTCAAGGCCGACATCCTGGCGCGCGGCACCCCCGGCTTCTCGGGCGCCGACCTGGCCAACCTGGTCAACGAAGCCGCGCTGTTCGCCGCGCGCCGCAACAAGCGCCTGGTCGACATGCAGGACTTCGAGGACGCGAAAGACAAGATCTTCATGGGCCCGGAACGCAAGTCCATGATCATCCGCGAGGAAGAGCGCCGCAACACCGCCTACCACGAGAGTGGCCACGCGGTGGTCGCCAAGCTGCTGCCGAAGGCCGATCCGGTCCACAAAGTGACCATCATGCCGCGCGGCTGGGCCCTGGGCCTGACCTGGCAGCTGCCAGAGCATGACAACATCTCCGGCTACAAGGACAAGATGCTGGAAGAGATTTCCATCCTGTTCGGCGGCCGCATCGCCGAGGAGATCTTCGTCGGCCAGATGTCGACCGGCGCCTCGAACGACTTCTCGCGCGCCACCAAGCTGGCCCGCTCGATGGTGACCCGCTTCGGCATGTCCGACGCGCTGGGCGTGATGGTCTACGAGGACACCCAGAACGAAGGCTTCATGGGCGGCACCAACAAGACCATCTCGGAAGCGACGCAGCAGAAGGTGGATGCGGAAATCCGCAACATCCTGGACTCGCAGTACGCGCTGGCCCGCAAGCTGCTGGAAGACAACCGCGACAAGGTCGAAGTGATGACGAAGACGCTGCTGGAATGGGAAACCATCGACGCGGACCAGATCAACGACATCATGGCCGGCCTGGAGCCGCGTCCGCCGAAAGCCGGCGTGACGCTGCGCAAACAGCCTAGCAGCGGCGACGGCCCCGGCGCCACGCCGAGCAGCGCCACCGCACCGGCCTGAACGCCGGGCGGCACATCAGCATACGGAAAGGGTGAGGAGCGATCCTCGCCCTTTTTGCATTTTCAACCACGCTCTTTAGTTTCCATGCGACACACCATACCGTTCGGCCGTTTCAACCTCCCGCTGCACCCGGCGGGCGCTCTCGTCATGGGCATCCTCAACGTCACCCCCGACTCCTTCTCCGACGGCGGCCAGCACCAGACGCTGGAATTCGCGCTGGCGCACGCCGAGCAGATGATGGAGCAGGGCGTGGACATCATCGACATCGGCGGCGAATCGAGCCGCCCCGGCGCACCGGCCGTATCGCGGGAAGACGAGCTGCGGCGCGTGATGCCGGTAGTCTACGCGCTGCGCGACTGCGGCAAGGCGATCTCGGTCGACACCTATAAACCTGCCGTCATGCGCGAAGCGGTGCTGGCCGGCGTCGACATGATCAACGACATCAACGGCTTCCGCGCCCCGGGCGCGATAGCTGCCGTGCGCGACAGCGACTGCGCCTTGTGTATTATGCACATGCGCGGCGACCCGGCCACCATGCAGCGGCAGCCCGAGTACGGCGACGTGGTACGCGAAGTGGCCGGTTTCCTGCGCGAACGCATAGACGCGCTGCTAGCCGCAGGCATCGAACGGCATCGCATCTGGATCGATCCGGGATTTGGCTTTGGTAAGACAGTCGAGCATAATTATGCTTTGATCAAGTCCGGCCGCCAACTGGTGGAAGAGCTCGGCGTACCGCTGCTGGCGGGTGTGTCGCGCAAGTCCATGATAGGCGCGGTGACGGGCAAGCCGGTCGAACAGCGCATGGCCGGCAGCATAGGCGGCGCGCTGGCGGCGGTGGCGCACGGCGCGAAAATAGTCAGGGTGCACGACGTGGCGGAAACCGTCGATGCACTGAAAGTATGGCAAGCGGCAAACTAACGATAAAGAGAACAGATATGGCACGCAAATATTTTGGTACCGATGGCGTACGCGGCTTGGTCGGCGTGGCGCCCATCACCCCGGACTTCGTGATGCGCCTGGGCTATGCCGCAGGCAAAGTGCTGGTTAAAAACACGGGCGGCTCGGTGCGCTCGACCGTGCTGATCGGCAAGGACACCCGGATTTCCGGCTATATGCTGGAAGCGGCGCTGGAAGCCGGTTTTGCGGCGGCAGGCGTGGACGTGATGCTGGCCGGCCCGATGCCTACCCCGGCCATCGCCTACCTGACGCGCGCGCTGCGCCTGCAGGCCGGCGTCGTGATTTCCGCCTCGCACAATCCCTACCAGGACAACGGCATCAAGTTCTTCTCCGACCAGGGCGCCAAGCTGCCGGACGCGGTGGAACTGGACATCGAAGCCCAGCTGGAACTGCCGATGGAATGCGTGGCGCCCGACAAGCTCGGCCGCGCCAAGCGCCTGGACGACGCCCAGGGCCGCTACATCGAGTTCTGCAAGAGCACCTTCCCCAATGCGCTGGACCTGCGCGGCCTGAAAATCGTGGTCGACTGCGCCCACGGCGCCGCCTACAACATCGCGCCGCACGTGTTCCATGAACTGGGCGCGGAAGTGATCCCCATCGGCAACAAGCCGTCCGGCTACAACATCAACGACGGCTTCGGCGCGACCGCGCCTGCCGCCATGGCCGCCGCCGTGGTCGAGCACGGCGCCGACCTCGGCATCGCGCTCGACGGCGACGCGGACCGCCTCATCATGTGCGACGCCAAGGGCCGCCTCTACAACGGCGACGAGCTGTTGTACGTGATGGTGATGGACCGCTGCGCCACCGGCCCGGTGGCCGGCGCCGTCGGCACCCTGATGACGAATATGGCGCTGGAAGTCGCTTTCAAGCACAAGAATATCCCGTTTGCGCGCGCCAAGGTGGGCGACCGCTACGTGCTGGAAGTGATGCAGGAGCGCGGCTGGCTGCTGGGCGGCGAGGGTTCCGGCCACCTGCTGGCCCTGGACAAGCACACCACCGGCGATGGCATCGTGTCCGCATTGCAAGTGTTGTCGGCGCTGAAACGCAGCGGCACCTCGCTGGAGCAGTGCGCGGCCGAGCTGGTGCTGTTCCCGCAGACCTTGATCAATGTGCGCGTGCCGGCCGGTTTCGACTGGCAGAAGAACCCCGCCATGGTGGCCGAGAAGGAAGCCGTCGAGCGCGAACTGGGCGAGACCGGCCGCGTGCTGATACGCGCATCGGGCACCGAACCGCTGATACGCGTGATGGTCGAGGCGCGCGACGCCGACGCCGCACTCAATTGCGCGCGCCGCATCGCCGACAAGGTGGATGCCAAGCTGGCTGCTTAATTCGTAATCAGGTGAAACTTTTCTCCCGCTGCATTGACGGCATAGGGGGCTAGCACCTATAATACGTTCATCGGAGTGTAGCGCAGCCCGGTAGCGCACCTGGTTTGGGACCAGGGGGTCCAAGGTTCGAATCCTTGTACTCCGACCAAGAACTTTTAAACGGGTTGTCGAAAGACAGCCCGTTTTTCATTTCCGCGGACGAATAATCCGCCGGCATAAAACACCATGACTGCCCATAGCTCAGTTGGATAGAGCATCAGCCTTCTAAGCTGAGGGTCGCAGGTTCGATTCCTGCTGGGCAGGCCAGAAAATTCCATTAAATTCAGCATCCACGCGGCCGTTTTGATCCGCGTCGTCGTAGTACTGCTGTATTCGTGCTTTTGCTGCGCCGAGATATCTCGCCGATAAGCTCGATATTCCTTCACGATCATCCATTGCCGCGATTTCATTGCCGCTATTCCATTATCTGAATGCGCCGAGGAGTGTAACTACCATATACGTCGGCGGCATACCCGCTGCATTGGAGCAGAGTAATATCCGCCAAGCGTCATTGCAGTTGTTCACTGAATAGCAGCCGTATGCGTTCCGGTCAAGGCAGGCCACCTGATGTATTGAGCTATCCCTGGAATATCCAGGCAGTCCATAGTCCAGGCGCTTGCGCAGGTGCAGGGGCCAGATTGCAACTCATTTCAATTCAGCTCTTGACGTTGTCATTGTAAAGCAAAGTTCATACTGCTCAGGCGTATCCGGAAATGGCGATCCGCGGTAAAAAGCCTGGAAAAACTCCGCATCGGCAAACTGCTGCGCAGGCTGGAATCTATGCGCGGCAGGAGAGGGTGCGACGCACAGGTTCCCGCATGCGTGGCACTCGCCGATGCGGCATGACGGGTTTTCGAGAGCCTCTAATAATGTGCCGCAGGCCAGACTGGGCTCCTTGCATTTCCCGGCATTCAAGGTGCCGGGTATGCTGGCGGGACGCAGCTATGCCAAAATTTGGTGTGATTAAGCCAACATTTGGCTTGAACTGGCCGTGCATGGACAGGGCCGGGCGCTGGGGAAACTAATTGCCGGCGGGGCGGAAGCGGGACAGTATGGCCTGGATATCGCCGCGCCCCTTGATCGCCTGGATCGCGCGATCCACTTCGGCCAACGATAATTTCCCATGCGGCGGCAGGGCGCAGTAGGTGTCAAAGGATGTTATTTTGTAGGAGCGCGGGTTCAGGTGCTTGCGCTCGGGATGGACTTTGCGCTGGTAGTCGAAATACAGCGAATTGGTGAGCAGATATTCAAAGCGGCGGGTCAGCAATTTATTCAGGTTGATTTCGTCGGTCAACGCTTCGTCACGCAGGAATTGTTTTCCAAGCGCATATTCAACTTCCTGGTAGCGATAGCCCAATATGGTGCCGACGCGTCGATCGGCCAGCGCGGCTATGTGCGGCAAGGGATAGGTGTCGTCCCGGCTTGCAACTATCATATTATTGGCAAAAATGGACGCGGTCCAATGCCAGTCTTTGCGGTCCAGCCATTCTGGCCTTAAATCGCACACCAGATCCGCCTGGCCTCCGATTAACGCAGCTTCGACGCGCTTGCGGGGAAAGGACAGATAACGCGGGGTGACATTTAATTCACGCGCCAAGGCGTCGCCGAATTCCTTCAGCAAGCCGCCGGTCAATACGCCATTGCGGAACTCCGTCATCGGCATGGCGCTGCCAGTGGAGACGGCGAATACAATCTCGCCCGCGCCGCAGGGCAAGGCCAACAGACAGTATAGTAATAGTACGGATACGGATCTCATATAAAAAAAGGCCTTCCCGCGAGGAAAGGCCTTGTGTCGCTAAGCAGCCTTCTCTTAGTAATTGTAGAACATGCGCTGGATATCTTTGCTGTTATTGGTCTTGGTCAGCGCCAGCATCAGCAGGATGCGGGCTTTCTGCGGGTTCAGCGTATCCGACACCACGAAATCCAGTTCATCGTCATTGGCTTCGCCGTTGCGCGCCACGATACCCTGGCCGACGCGGCTGGAGCGCACGATCAGCGTGCCGTTCTTGCGCGCGTTGCTCAGGGCAGGCTTCACCTTGGCAGCCAGGCTGCCGTCGCCGGTGCCGGCATGGATGATGCCTTTGGCGCCTGCCGCCACGAAGGCGTCCAGCGCGACCGGGTTCATATTGGCGTAGCCGTAGACGATGTCAACTTGCGGCAGTGCGTTCAGGCCGCTGATGTCGAACTCGGTGTCGGCCGTATGCTTGCGGGTCGACACGTGGTAGAAGTAGGGTTTGCCGCCCTGGATGTAGCCCATCATGCCCAGATCCAGCGTCTTGAAGGCGTCCGGGGTGGAGGTGTTGGTCTTGCTGACGTCGCGCGCGCCATGGATCTGGTCGCCCATCGCGACCATCACGCCCTTGCCGGCGGCGCCGGGGTCGGCCGCCAGCAGCACGGCGTTGTACAGGTTGATCGGACCGTCGGCCGACATGGCGGTCGATGGGCGCATGGCGCCGACCAGCACGACCGGCTTGCGGCTCTTGACGACCAGGTTCAGGAAGTAGGCGGTCTCTTCCAGGGTGTCGGTGCCGTGCGTGATGACGATGCCGTCCACATTGCTCTGGGCCAGCAGCGTGTTGACGCGCTTGCCCAAGGCCAGCCAATGGTCGTTGGTCATGCTTTCGCTGGCGATCTGGAATACTTGCTCGCCGCTGACGTTGGCCACTTTGGACAGTTCGGGAACGGCCTTGATCAGTTGCTGTACGCCAACCGTGGCGGCCGTGTAGCCGATGGTGGTGGTGGACGAGGCGCCGCTACCGGCGATGGTGCCGCCGGTGGCGAGGATGGACACGTTGGCGAGCTTGGCTTTCTGGGCCGCGTCCTGGGCTTGCACCTGGGACGCGGTGATGATGAACATACTTAATACAGCGGCCGTGAACCGGACCGTCTTGTGTTGCAGCATTTTTTTCTCTCCTTTTGGGTAACGAGCGCCGATGGTAACAAATTCGGCAACAAGTTGCCTGTCTTTCAGGATTTCGTGCGCCGCCCCACAAAAGCCAGCATGCCCATGCCGGCTAGCAACATTCCATACGTGGCTGGTTCCGGCACCGGCGCCAGGTTCAGCGTGGCGGCATAGGAACCGCCCGTGTTGAGCAAGGTGGTGGCGCCGCTGATCAGGATGCCGTAGTTGCCCGGCGCCAACGAGGCGTAGGGGTAGTACAGGCCGCCGTCGCCCAGTTCGGCCGTGGTCGCCAGCAGCGTGCGGCTGCTGTCGACGTTGGTGCGGAAGAGGGTGAGGCTGGTGAAGGTGTAGTTGGCAGGGCGGACGGCGCCGCTGCCGGTGGCGCCGACGATGGCGGTGCCGGTGGCGATCAGCGGGTCTTCGCCGTCGATGGTGAACACGAATTCGTCGGTGTAGCTGCCCGGCGTGTCGTGCAGGGCGCCGAAGTAGGTATTGCCCTGGCCATCGAAGGTCAGCACGTCGGCGTGGGCGGCGGTGCCGGCGAGCACGCCGGCGGATAGCAGCAGGGCGGTGATCGCCTTGCCGAGGACGGCATTGTTCATAGGACTCTCCTTGTGCGGGTGGGAAATCAAGCAAGTTTTGTCGTTTGATAACCCTGCCAATGTAGCAGCCGGCCAAGCCGGGATAATTCAACAATGTAATGTGCGCAGTCCGGGCATCGCTCCGGCATCGCCATCCGTATCGGACCCTGAGCGATTCGACGCTGCACGCGCGCGCTGAGCTCCAGCCCGCTGCACGTGCTGGCCAGCCCGGACTATCTTGCGCATCACGGCACGCCGCGCGCGACCGACGACCTGCAGCGGCACGGCCAGTCACCGTCATACACAGTCCTCACAACGTATCGGCTGCTTCTCGAATTCCTCCAGAATAAGCTGGAAACCGGGCCTGTAAGAATTGGCAGCGGCCCTTATAGCACCTAGTCCTACAGGGTTTTGACCTGGCTCAAGGAATCGGTGCGCAAAGTGTGCGTTAACGTACGGTCTATCCCCGCACGCAGGCATAAGATGACATTGCGTGATCGATGCAAGGCGCCGCGAGGATCGCAGCGCAAACGCTCCTCCGCAGGTTGGCCGGCCGCCTCGAGTACCGGCACCAATTTCACGTAGCGAGCCTGTCGGAAACAGCTTGTAACAGCATCCACTGGCTCTGTTGATTGCACATACGGAGGCTATCATGACCAACGCAAATCACCCATCCAAGTATGTGGTGCGGGAATATCTGGAACGCCGCTCGCAGGATATCAAGCCGCCTCCGACGCCGGAGGAAATCCGCCGCCAGCTCGGGTGGGGTCTGTTGATGTTCGACCAGAAGATGAACGCAGGCGGGAGGTCATGACAGGTCGCCGTATCGTATAGCGCCATGTGCCTATAGCGCCATGTGCCGCACCATCAGCAAGGGTTCACGCCGCAAGGCCTGAACCCTTTTCTTTTCAGTCCACTCCCCGCCGCCGCACCGCCGTTCGCTGAAAGCGGCGTCATTCACCGACGCCGGACCGCTGTTCGCCGAAACGCTGTATCGCCGGCCGCGCTTCCCGGGTATCGTCGCATCCATACCAACACAGGGAGGCGGCAATGGATAACGAAAGCGGGCAAAGCTGGCGCAAACAGCTAAGCTGGGGCATCATCCTCACCGGTGCGGGCGCGGTGTTCCTGCTGGACCGCAGCGGCGTGCTGGATCTTGGCAGCATCTGGAGCTACTGGCCCTGGATGCTGGCCGTGGCCGGCATCAGCAACCTGGTACCGCCCAGCACCGCCAAGCTGGTGCAGGAGGGCTGCTGGCAGCTGTTTTTCGCGGCGTGGTTCTACTGCTCGTACGAACACGTGTGGGGACTGGGCTTCGGCAACAGCTGGCCGCTGGTGCTGATCATGTGGGGACTGACGGTGGTGCTGAGGCCGGCGCTGCATCGCTATTTTGAATCGAACCAGGAGCGGGACTATGGAAAATAAACGAGCACGGCATGGCGCGGGCCAGGTCCTGATAGGCTTGGCGGTGATCGCCTTTGGCTGCATCTTCCTGCTCGAGAACCTCGGCATCCTGGATTTTGACTACACGCTGCAGTTCTGGCCGGTGATCCTGGTCCTGGCCGGTGCGCTGAAGCTGTCCCAGAGCGAGCACAGCGGCGGCAAGATCGCCGGCGGCGTCCTGATCGGACTGGGTGCGGTGCTGATCTTGAAAGGCATGGGCCTGTTCCATATCAGCTGGCGCATGCTGGGGCCGCTGCTGATGATAGGCTTGGGCCTGGTGGTGATATTCAAGTCCGTCAACAGCCGCAAGCCGGCGTCGATGCTGGACAAGCTTGATCAGTCCGGCGCAGCGGCCGATAACGACAGCGTCGTCAACGTCACGGCGCTGATGGGCGGCATGGAGCGCCGCATCACCACCAACGATTTTCGCGGCGGTGAAATCACCGCCATCATGGGCGGCTGCCAGCTCGACCTGCGTCACGCGAATATGCAGGGCGAGGCAGTGCTGAACGTGTTCGCCATGTGCGGCGGTATCGAAATCAAGGTGCCCGACGACTGGACCGTCAGCCTGCAAGGCACGCCGCTGCTGGGCGGCTTCAGCGAGAAGACCATGCCGGCCAAGGACAGCGACAAGCGTTTGATCATTCGTGGCTACGCCATCATGGGCGGCCTGGAAGTGCGCAACTAGTGCACAACTAGTGCGCAACCAGTACACAACTAACGCCCTCCATGCAAGGACTGATCTCCAGCCGCCGTGGCACCGCCCTCTACCTGGTGGTGTGGCTGTTCCTGGGCGCCGCGCTGGGCGGCGTCACCGTGGCGGCCGGGGAGGACGCGTGGCTCAACGCAATGATCTTTGCGATACCGGTGACGCTGGTGTACTCCGTCAGCGCCGGCTTCTCCGCCTACTACATTTGCCGCGCCTATCCGCTGGCCGAGCGCGCGCCGTTCAATGTGCTGATGGCGCTGGGCGGGGCGGCAACGCTGTCCGCGCTGCTGTGGAGCGCCGTGGTGCGTGCCTGGAATGAAGCCTGCCTGCTGCCGGGCGTGCCCTGGGCCGGCATCCGCTTCACGCCGCAGCTGGCGATACTGGTGTTCGGGCTGGGCGTCCTGCTGTATGGCTTGCTGGCCGCGATCAACTACCTGGTCACCGAATTCGAACGGGCGCGCGGCGCCGAGCGGCGCGAGCTCGAGTCGCGCCTGATGGCGCAGGACGCCGAGCTGCGTATGCTGCGCACGCAAATCGACCCGCACTTCCTGTTCAACAGCCTGAACTCCATCAGCGCGCTGACGTCGCAAAACGCCAGGGCGGCGCGCGAGATGACCTTGCAGCTGGCTGGCTTCTTCCGCCAGAGCCTGAGCATGGAGGCGCACAAAAAAGTCGCGCTGGACCAGGAGATGGCGCTGATACGGCACTTCCTCGCAATCGAGAAAGTGCGCTTCGGCGAGCGCCTGGAACTGCGGGAGGAAGTGCTGGAGGGCGCGGGCGCATGCCTGGTGCCGCCGATGATCATCCAGCCGCTGGTGGAGAACGCCATCAAGCACGGCATCGCGCATTTGCCGGAAGGCGGCTGGATGCGGGTGGCAGCGCGGCGGGCCGGGTCGCTGCTGCATATCTGCGTCGAGAACGCGGTGGATGCCGGGTCCGGAAGTCTGGAGCATGGCAAAGGCGGCGGCAATGGCTATGGTAATGTCAAAGGTAATGGTAGTGGGATCGGCCTGGCCAATGTGCGCCAGCGGCTGGCCTGCGCGTACGGGCATGAAGCCAGCGTCCACTGGTCGCAAAGCGGCGACGTATTCAGCGTGGCTATCGCCATGCCGGCAGAGACGAAGGAAGAAAAGATATGCGCATCATCATAGTGGACGACGAAGTACTGGCGCGCGGCGTCGTGCGCGAGTATCTGGCGGAGCACGCCGACGTGGAGATCGTGGCCGAGTGCGCCAATGGTTTCGAGGCTGTGAAGGCGATCGCCGAGCTGGAGCCGGACCTCGCCATCCTCGACATCCAGATGCCCAAGCTGGACGGCTTCGAAGTGGCCGAACTGGCGGCCGGCAAGTGCCGCTTCATGTTCGCCACCGCGTTCGACCAGTACGCCATCAAGGCCTTCGAGTACCACGCGCTGGACTATCTGCTGAAGCCCTTCAGCCAGCAGCGTTTCGACCAGGCGCTGGCGCACGCGCGCGCCAGCCTGGGCCAGGCGCAGGAAGGCTTGCGGGAGGTGGTGCGCGACGCGGCCGGCCGCGGCAAGCCGCTGGGGCGTGTGCTGATACGCGACGGCGCCAAGGTCCACGTCATCGCCGCGGAGAAAATAGATTACATCGAAGCGCAGGACGACTACGTGCAGATTCGCACGGAAGGCAAGTCCTACTTGAAGAACCAGAGCCTGTTCGAGCTGGAAAGCCAGCTCGAAGCCGGCAAATTCCTGCGCATCCACCGTTCCTATTTGCTGAACATTGAATGCATGAGCCGCATCGAGCAGGCCGGCAAGGACAGCCATGTCGCGGTGCTGAAGGACGGCACCCGGCTACCGATCAGCCGTAGCGGCTATCAGAAAATGCGCAGTGTGATCCAATGACGACCTCAATTTTGCTCGCCACACTGCTTGCTGCAAGTGCGGGAGTCGTCTCGGCACAGACTGAGCACCGTCCCGCCAACGAAGACGAGATCAGATCCTTCGAAGCTTGGTATAGCCAGAGGAAGGGCGGCGTAGTGCGCAAGCCCAGTTTCGAGATCCAGCGCAGCGAAGGCGCGCGCGAGTGGACGGTGACCGCGTGGGTCGAACGGGCACCGCAACGCGCCGCCTGGAGGTTATGCCACGCGCAGCGTGACGGCTACCTGTACGACGGTAAGACACGGCGTTGGAGCGAGAGCGGCGAGTCGCGCAACTACGTGTGGCTGGACCGTTCATCCGATTGCGGGGTTTCGCCGCAGCGCGTGCTTCTCAAGCAAGCCCTGGGCGACCGCGACATCGTGACGGTGCTGGAGCAGCAGGGCGAGTTGCTGACCAGCGCGCGCCTGCTCTTCGCCGGCAACACCCAATGCGCGCCCCAGCGCGCCCATAAATTCGAGCTGACCGCGATCGGCGTCCTGTCCGGCGAATACTATCAGCTCAGCTACGTCAGCGACCGGGGCGGCCGCGCCGACATCACCGTCCGCAAGCGCGCCCGCGAACTCACCGCCTGGGCCGCCCGCTGCTAAGAACTGGAACCTGGGGTCAGGCCTGCATTCGTGCACTTCTTGCTCGATGGCGCTAACAAAACGCAAGTTTATGCACGATTGCAGGCTCGACCCCAGCAGACTCCGACCCCAGCAGACTCAAGCCCTGCCGTTGCAGGCGCTCCAGCGGATGAGTTTGCCCGCAACTGCACGAATGCAGGCCTGACCCCAGCCCTGGGGTCAGGCCTGCATTCGTGCAGTTTCGATGTGCCACCAGGACGGGAGGAGGGCGCGGATTTCGGGGCGGGCGTAGCGGTCGTCGATCAGGTAGACGGTGCCTCGGTCGGTCTCGGTGCGGATGACGCGGCCGGCCGCTTGCACGATCTTTTGCATGCCGGGGTAGACGTAGGTGTAGTCGTAGCCGGAACCGAAGATGGCGTCCATGCGCTGGCGGATCTGCTCGTTGACCGGATTGAGCTGCGGCAGGCCCAGCGTGGCGATGAAGGCGCCGATCAGGCGCGCACCCGGCAGGTCTATCCCTTCGCCGAAGGAGCCGCCCAGCACCGCGAAGCCTATGCCGCTGCCGCTCTCGCTGAAGCGCACCAGGAATTGCTCGCGCCCGGCTTCGTCCATGCGCCGTGTCTGCCGCCATACCGCCACCCCGGGGTGGCGCTGCGTAAAAAGCGCGGCGGCTTTTTCCATGTAGTCGAAGCTGCTGAAAAAGGCGAGGTAGTTGCCGGGCTGGCGTGCGTACTGTTCGCCCATCAGGTCGGCGATCGGCGCCAGCGAGCGGTCGCGGTGCTGGTAGCGGGTCGAGATGTGGCCGGCCACGCGCACCGTCAACTGGTCGGCGACGAAGGGGGACTCGACGTCGATCCACGCGGTGTCGGCCGGCATGCCCAGCGTGTCGCAGTAATAGTTCCACGGGCTGAGCGTGGCGGAGAACAGCGCCGTGGAATGCGCGGCGTCGAAACGCGGCTTGAGGAAGGGCGCGGGGACGATGTTGCGCAGGCAAAGGACCGAGTTGCTCCGCGCTCCAGCGCCGCTCACGGTGACGTCGAACAGCGAGTGCTGGCCGTAGCTTTCAGCCAGCCGCGCGAAGCCCATCGCGTCAAAATAAAAACGCTGCAGCGCTTCGTCGACGTAGGCTGGATGCTCGGCGTAGTGTTCGCCAATGGCCGTCACCGCAGTCTGCAGGGCGCCCATCAGCTTCTCCGGCAGTTCGGTGTGGACCAGGTATTCGCCTTGCTGCTCCTTTTCCAGGGCGGACCACTGGCGGTGCACGCGGTCGAGCGGCTTTTTCAGCGCTTCGGGCGCGGTCTTGCGCAGCATCCGCAGGCCGGCGTGCTCCAGCTCGGCCGAATACATCTTGCGCGAGCGCGACACCATGTTGTGCGCTTCGTCCGCCAGCACGCTGATCTTCCAGTCGTTCTGCAGCGTCAGGCTGTACAGCATGGCGCTGATGTCGAAGTAGTAGTTGTAGTCGCCGACCACCACGTCCGCCCAGCGCGCCAGTTCGGTGCCCAGGTAGTAGGGGCAGATGCCGTGTTCCAGCGCGATGGCGCGCACGGCAGCCTTGTCGAGCACCCTGGCCCCGCCACCACCGCCACCACCGCCACCACCGCCACCCTCGCCGCTATTGCCGCTACTGCCGCTATCGCCGCTACTGCCGCTATTACCGCTATTGCCGCTATTGCCGTTATTTCCGGCGCAGGCGGCGAGGGCGGCGCTGCGCGCGGCCGGCAGCCGGTCGTAGAAACCTTGCGCCAGCGGGCACGAGTCGCCGTGGCAGGCTTTGTCGGGATGTTCACAGGCGGTGCTGCGCGCCACCAGTTCGAGCGCGCGCAGCGGCAGCAGGGGCGCGGACTTTTTGATTGTCTGCACCGCGTCCAGCGCGAGCCGCCGGCCGGATGTTTTCGCGGCCAGGAAGAACACCTTGTCCAGTTTATGCTCGGCGCTCGCTTTGAGCAGGGGGAACAGGCTGCCCACCGTCTTGCCAATGCCGGTCGGCGCCTGCGCCAGCAGCGCGCAGGCCCGCGTGCTGGCCTTGTACATGGCTTCGGCCAGCTGCCTTTGTCCCGGCCGGAAATCGGGATGCGGAAAACGCATGGTCTTGAGTTCGGCGTCGCGCGCGGCGCGGTGCGCCATTTCCTGCTCGGCCCAGGCCAGGAAGCGGCCGCAATGCAGTTCGTAGAACGCGCGCAGCGCGCCGGTTTCGGCATCCTCTGTGATCAGCGTCTCCTTCTGGCTGCCGATATCGAAATACACCAGCGCCAGACGCAGCCTGTCCAGCCCGCGCGCCGCACACAGCAAGTGGCCGTAGATTTTCAGCTGGGCCCAGTGCAACTGGCGGTGGTTGTCCGGCATGCGCGCCAGGTCGCCGCGGAAGGTCTTGATTTCCTCCAGCTGATTGCGCTGCGGGTCGTAGCCGTCGGCGCGGCCGCGAACGTGCAGCGGGCCGTAGTCGCCGCTCAGGCTCACTTCCTTCTCATAGCCGTCGCCCCGGCGCGACGCCACCAGCGCGTGGCCGGCGACGCCTTCCTGCGCCGTGGGCGTGGGCGTGAAGCGCAGGTCCAGGTCGCCCGCCTTGGCGGTGAACTCGCACAGCGCGCGCACCGCGACGGTATAGCGGCGTTGCGTCAAGCGGCCGCCCATTGCAGATAGCAGACGGTGATCGGCATCTGGTGATCGGCGCAGTAGCTGATCCAGCGCAGCTGGTTGTCCTGCAGACGGTCGCCCGGGCCTTTCACTTCGATCATCTGGTAGCGCCGCTCGGCGGGCCAGAACTGGATCAGGTCCGGAAAACCGCTGCGGTTGGCCTTGATGTCGAGCAGGATGCGCTCGAACCATTTCTTCAGGTGCGCCGCCGGGATGCACGCCAGCGCCAGTTCCACCAGGGCGGTGTCGAGCGCGCCCCAGAACACGAAGGGCGACTGGATGCCGTCCTTGGCCACCAGGTTGCGCCGTATCGTCTCCAGGTAGCTGCCGTCGTCCAGCTGGCCCAGGCAGGCGGCGAACTGCGGAGCGCGGCGGCGCTGGAAGTCGGCGCTGTGCAGGTCGGCCGGGCCGTGGTGGTAGGGGTGGAAGAAGGCGCCGGGGATGCTGGTGAAGATGGCGTCCCAGCACAGCAAGCCGAACAGGGAGTTGATCAGCGCGTTCTCGACGTAGTAGACCGGCGCGTCGCCGCGCGTCAGGTGTTCGCGTACCACGCCTTCGACCCACCAGTCTCCTGCCGGCATCGGCAGCGACAAGTCCAGCCGCACCACCGGCGCCGCTTGCGCCGCGGGCGGCTTGACGTGGCCCAGCTTGCGGCGCAGGCGCGGCAGCATGCGCAGCAGTTGCTGGCGCTCGGATTCGCTCTCCGGCTGGGCCATGGCCTGCGCCAGCAGCGCGTGCGCGGCGCCTGCCTGGCCGTTTTTCTCCAGCACGCGGATGGCGCGCGCCCGGGCGCCTGGATAGGCGCAGACGGCGTAGATGGCGTGGGCGCCGTCCCAGTCCTGCTGCTTTTCGAGGTGCTGCGCCATGTGGAACATCAGTTTGTCGCGCCGGCTGGCGAGCCATTCGTTGCCGGCGGCGGCCGGCGGCAGGTCGCGCATCACGTCCGCCGGCGCTTCGCCTTCGTTGAAACGCTCGCGGCAGTGATGCAGGGCCAGGTAGTCGTCGATGTCGCGCCGGCTGCGGAAACCGCGCGCGGATGGCGAAAACTCCACCTTTTCGTATTTGTACACGCCCAGGTCGGACAGCACGAATTCGGACCAGTCCTGGTGGTAGTTACCGAAAAAGATCAGGCGCAAACGGTCGCACAGCGCTTGCGCCAGCACTTGGTAGACCTGGTCGAACGCGTCGCCGCACCAGGCGGAAAAACGGTGGGCGCCGTCGTGGCGTTCCCGCAACGCTTCCAGCTGTTCGGCCTTGCGCGCGCTCTTTTCATGCGCGGCCAGCTGGAAGACGCGGACGATTTCGGGCTTTTGCAGCAGCGCGAACAGCTCGTCCAAGGTCAGCACCGGGTCGGCATCGATCCAGCCCAGCGCGGCCAGCGGACGCGCGGCCTCGTGGGTACAGCCGATTTCGGCGTAGACCAGCTTGCTGGCGCGGAATAGCAGGCCTTTGCGCATGACCATGCGCACGAACAAGGCGCGCGAGGAACGGGGCAGGGCGGGGAATTGGGTGATGAAAGCGCGCTCTTCGGCAGTGAGCAAGTCGTCGTAGCGCTCGCCTATCCACTGCAGGACCTGGTGGAAGTTGTCCAGGTAATAAAACTCGTTTTCCAGAACTCTGATCATTGCAATGCGCTACGGACTGTATTTTTATACAGTGTATCGCCTTACAAGGCCGGGAGCAACCGCGAGGACCGCGCCCGGCCGATTATTTATTTCTCCTGCGGCTTGACCACAGCGCTGGCCTTGGCGATCTGGTCTTCCACATTGGCGACGGCCTGGCGGGTGGCGTTGGTCACCTGCTCATAGCCGGCAAAGGCGTTGTCGATGGCTTGTTTGACGATCTGCACCGCGTTTTCGGAGCCGGGACGGACGTTTTTGGTGACGTCGTAGATCAGCGCGCTGAGCGTGCTTTTCGCTTCGGTCATGTGGGCGTCGGCGGCACGGGTGAACTCTTCGCGGATCTCGGCGATGATGCCGCCCAGCTGCTGGTTGTAGGCCGCAGCGTTGGCCACGCCGGGCTGCACCTTGGCGGCCGCCACGGCCAGCACGGCCTTGGGGTCGCGCGCCAGGCTCAGCTCCTTGCCGGCTGCCAGCTGGTCTTCGACGCTGGTTTTGGCGGTGGCCATGTTCAACGCCATCACCTGCTCGACGCCCTGGACCGCTTTGCTGGTCAGCGTGTTGAAGGTTTCAAGCTGGAACTCAAACAGCGCCTTGGTGCTTGCTGCGAACTGCTCTGGACTCGTAAACATTCGTTCTCCTCGGTTATTGGGGTGGGAACTGCCGGCCTTCGGGTCGTATTGTTATGGGCCCATTATTTGGCAAACGCTAATTTTTCGCAACGGCTATCTTTGTAGGCGCGCGGATCTTTTTGCCAGCCCGGTCCCAGCGGACCCTGCGCGCACACCCGGGCACCGTCCACTTTGCTGACCCACCAGTAGAAAGGAGCGGGCGCGGCAGCCAATAAAGTGCAGCACAGCATCAATACGGACGCGACCGCGGTTCTCATAGCGGCGCCACCGGCGGCAGCAGCAAGGTGAAGGTGGCGCCTAGGCCGGGCGTGCTGGCGAGCTTGATGCGCCCGCCCAGCACGCCTGCGACGATGTTGTGCGCCACGTGCAGGCCCAGGCCTGATCCGCCTGCGCCGCGCCGGGTGGTGAAGAAGGGGTCGTAGACGTGCTCCTGGTCCTCCGCGCTGATGCCCTTGCCGTCGTCGGCGAAGCTGATGGCGATTTCGCCCTGGTCCGTCATGCGGGCGCCGATGCGGATCTGGCCGCTGTCGCGCCCCTCGAAGCCGTGCACCACGCTGTTGTCGAACAGCGCCTGCAGCACCTGGCTCAAGGGCGCGGGATAACTGTCCATGACGAGATCGGGGGCGACGTCCTGCGCCACCGAGACCCGTACCCGCTTGACCATGGCGTGCAGCGGCGGGATCAGTTCGGCCACCAGCGCGTCCAGCACGAAGCGGCGGCGCTGGCTGCGGTCGGTGTCGATGGCGATTGCCTTGAAGCTGTGCAGCAGGCTGGCCGCGCGCGTCAGGTTGCGCACCACGATATCGTCCGCCTGCGCGGCCTCGTCCAGGTAGGCGTCCAGTTCGGAGCGGCGGGCGCCGCCGGCGATGGCCGCGCGCAGCGCCTGGGTGCGCTCGGCCATGGTGCCGGCCGCCATCAGGCTGTTGCCTATCGGCGTGTTCAATTCGTGCGCGATGCCGGCCACCAAGGCTCCCAAGGCGGCCAGCTTGTCGCGCCGCACCAGTTCATCCTGCGTCATGCTGAGATTTTCCAAGGCCGTGGCCAGTTCGTCGTTGGCCATTTCCACGCGTTCCTTGGCGCGCCGCAGTTCGCTGGTGCGCTCGGCCACCAGCTCTTCCAGGTGCTTGCGGTGGCGCTTCAGCTCTTCCTCGTGCCGGGTGCGCGCAATGGCGATGCCGGCCAAGTGGGTGGCGACGCCGATCAGGCGCAGGTCGCCCGTGGTGGGGCTGCGCACTTCGCGGTAATACATGGCGAAGGAGCCCAGCACCGTGTCCGCGTCCATCAGGATGGGCACCGACCAGCAGGCGCGCAGGCCGAACTGGTCGGCGATGCCGGCGTACGGCGCCCACAGCGCATCCTTCATGATGTCGGCCACGATCACCGCTTCCTTGCGATACATGGCGGTGCCGCAAGAGCCGGTCACTGCGCCGATGCTCAGGCCGTCGATGGCGGCCAGGTACGCCGGCGGCAAGCTGGGGCCGGCGCCGACGCGTATGGTGCGGCCGTCCTGGCCGAGCAGCAGGGTGGAACACAGCACGCCGGGCGATTGCGCCTCGATGAGCAACATCAGCTTGTCGAGCGTGGTTTTCAGCGGGGCGCCGCGCGCTACCATTTCCAGTAGCTGGTTCTGGCCTTCGCGCAGCGCTTCGGCGTGCTGGTGGCTGGCGGCGTCCGCCAGCCGCAACTGGCGCAGCTGTTCGATGCCGGCGCTCACGTCGGCCGGCGCGTCCGGCGCGGGGAGCAGGGCCAGCACCTGTTCGAGTACGGCGCCGGTGCTGAAGGGCAGGCGCAGGCAGGCACGGGCGCCGGCGGACAGGGCGCGCTGCTGCTCGTCCGGCTCCTCCCAGGGCGTGAGCATGACAATGGGCAGATCGGGTGTCGGGCTGGCGGAGATCAGGTGGCGGCACAGTTCGAAACTGGAGCTGCCCGCCTGCGCGCCGTCGAGCAAGACCAGGGCGACGCCGCCGGCGCGCACGGCGTTGAGTGCGCTGTCCGCGCGGCTGACTGCGAGCAGGCTGAAGCCGGAGGCGGACAGCGCAGCTTCCAGCGGCGCGAGCTCGAAAGGCGCCCCAGTAACAAGTAGTATGCTCTGAAGTTTGATCGGTGGTATCTGCGTCATCGCCGTTCCGAAGTACTGGTTTAAGGCAGTGTATTACAGGACGCGCCCTTCCGGCGGCGCGATATGTGGCGCGATGTCATCCCGCGCGCACCTTGCTTCAGGCTGCCTCAGCGGCCGGGCTGCAGGAGCCGGCCGCGCGGGCCTCGGCGATGCGCGGATAGTTTTCCTCGATCCAGTCCACCAGCCCGCTCAACCGCCCCGCGAGCTCACGTCCCATGGGCGTCAGGCTGTATTCGACGCGCGGCGGGATGACCGGATGCGCGTAACGCAGCACAAAGCCGTCGCCGGCCAGCGCGTCCAGCGTCTGCGCCAGCATCTTTTCGCTCACGCCGCCCACCTCGCGCCGCAGTTCGCTGAAGCGGTGCGTGCCGTCCAGCAGCACCACCAGCACCAGCACGCCCCAGCGGCTGGTGACGTGGCTGAGCACGGCGCGCGAAGGGCAGGCCGCCGCCATCAGCTGGCCGCGGCGGGCTTCGTTGTGCTCGGCTAGCGCGGCGCGCAAGGTTTTGGGTCTGGTCATGGCGGTCTCCACGTGCGAGGGGTACTTACTAAAATGTGCGTACTTACAAAAAGTAAGTATAGGCCTTACTATGGATTATCCCAACCGTAATTTGAAAGGAAATACCATGATCGTCATTACCGGCGCCAACGGCCAACTGGGCCAGCTGATCGTTACGGAACTGTTGAAAAGCACGCCGCCATCGTCCATCGTCGCCGCCGTGCGCGACCCGGCCAAGGCCGCCAACCTGGCCGCGCTGGGCGTGCAGGTGCGCAAAGCCGACTACAGCGACCCGGCCACGCTGGACGCCGCGTTCGACGGCGCCCGCAAGGTGCTCCTGATTTCGTCCAGCGAGATCGGCCAGCGCGTGGCGCAGCACCGCAACGTGATCGACGCCGCGAAGCGGGCCAAGGTGGACCTGCTGGGCTACACCAGCGTGCTGCACGCGGACAGCACGCCGCTGGCGCTGGCCGCCGAGCACGAAGCCACGGAAGAGCTGCTGCGCGCGTCGGGCTTGGCTTGCACCATCTTGCGCAACGGCTGGTACTTCGAAAACTACACGGCGGGCCTGGGTGGCGCGCTGGCGCACGGCGCGTTGCTGGGCAGCGCGCAGGATGGCCGCATCTCGGCCGCGACGCGTGGCGACTATGCCGCCGCAGCCGTGGCCGCGCTGGGCGCAACGTCGCCGGAGCCGGTGTACGAACTCGCGGGCGACCGCAGCTTCTCCCTGTCCGAGCTGGCGGCAGAGCTGTCGCGCCAGGCCGGCAAAGAGGTGCCGTACAAGGATCTGCCGGAAGCGGACTACAAGGCCGCGCTGCTGGGCGCGGGCCTGCCGGAATGGCTGGCGTCGCTGCTGTCGGAATCGGATGCGGCCGTGGCGAAAGGCGCGCTGGAAGACAACGGCGGCACGCTGTCGCGCCTGATCGGCCGCCCGACCACGCCGCTGTCGGCCGCTGTCGCCTTGGCGCTGGCCAAGTAAATCAGAGGGGACTGGCCTACTTCGCTTATTGGCTGAACTGCCATTGCTGAGTCCGGCTATTGGCGTTACAAGCCGCCAGCTCGGGATGGCCGTTGGCCGGCACATCCAGGCACAGGCCGTTCATGGTCATCGTGCCATTCGCCGCAAATTCCCACTGTTGCTTATTGCTGCCATTGCATTCTCCAAGGCCGATCTTGGCCCCAACGATAGCCGTGGCGCCCAATGCGTCGAGGCAGCGGTTGCCGTAGACCAGCAGTTCACTGCGGGCAGTACGTGCGAAAGTTTGGTTCTGGCCGCCGTGGCAATCCCCCAAGCCAGCCTCAATGCCCACGCTGGCATTGTTGTTGGGCAGATCGACGCAGCGGCCGGATGGCGCCGAAACCAGCGTGCCGCCATTGGTGCCGGCAATGTCCTGGATCACGACCGCATCGAAGTCGGGGGCTTGGCCGCTGGCATTGCTGAAGGTGATCGTGTTGGCCGTACCCTTGGCCAGCGACAGCATCACCGATACCGAGCCGATTTTGTCCCGTCCGCCGGTGGACGGGAAGGACACGACGGTCGGGGTCTGGCCGTTGACTTGCAAGCTGGCGCGCCGTGCGTGGCTTTCGCCGTTGCTATAGACGATGTTGGCCAGCTTCAGCCCGGCCGTGGCTGCCTTCACGTTCTTGATTACCAGCGTTGCACCGTTCCCGACGCGGGCGACTTTACTGGTGTTCGAGCACTTTGCGCAGGCCACGCGCGCGGCATTGCCGCCAAGTGTGTTGGCACTGGCTTCGGCTTCGTACACGCGGGTGTCGCCCTCGCGGCCGCCGACACGCAGCAGCACGGATGCCATGGCCGGCACTGTTGCCGTGTACGACGCGGCAAAGCTGCCCAAGTTGGCCTTGGCCCATACGTCGCGCACGGTGGCGGTGGCGGCCGCGAGGCCGGTGTCGGCCCAGCGCACGGTCATCGATGCACTCTGTCCCGTGCGGTTAAGCAGCAGGACGGCGCGCTTGCCGTTGCCGCTCAATACTTTGCTGTAGACCTGGAGGCCGGCGCTGTCTTCGGCCACTTTCACGCCTTGCAATCCGCGTCCGTCCTGATTGATTGCCAGCACTTCCGCATTCGTCACGATGGCTTTGGTGGCCTCGTTCATCGTCGTCAAGTCATTGCCCAGCAGAAGAGGAGAGCCAGCAATCACCCACAGCGCCATGTGCGTGCGGCTTTCCGCCTCGGTCAGATCGACGCTGCCCGCGCCTCTAGCCACGCCATTGCCGACGATCATCATGTCGAGATCGTTGACGAAGCCGGTATGGTGGGCGGCCGGATGCAGTCCCTTGTCAAAATTCACCAGGGTTTTCGATAGCGCCGGCTTGAGTGTCATCCTGTCGAGCGCGACGGCGGCACCGCGCGGCGTGCCCGCCGGCTTTTCCCAGAAAATGACGTCGTCGCTGGAGCGCCACATCGGCGCGAGGCCCGGCGCCCAGTTCCAGGGCTCGTTGCGGCCCCACTGACACATCGACAGCGTCATCGCGCGGCCGGTCGCCGCACTGGCTTGCGCGATCGCCTCGCTGATCGTGGTATACGCTGCTTGCGCGTCGAGCGTTGTCTTCTGATAGCCGAAGCCGCCGCCGCCGCACCAGTCGACCTTGACGAAATCAAAGCCCCAGTTCTGGAATTGCTTGGCGTCCTGCAGCTCATGGCCGCGCATGCCGGCCGTCATGCCGTCCGATTGCGGTCGTGTCGTGTTCAGGTAGCCGCAGCCGCTCGCGCCCGCGTCCGTATAGATGCCGGCCTTCAGACCCTTGCTGTGGATATAGTCGGCGACAGCCTTCATGCCGCCCGGCCATTCCGTTTCGTTGACGAGCATATTGCCGGCCGCGTCTCGCGCGCCTTGCCACCAGCCGTCGTCGAGGTTGAAGTAGGTGTAGCCGGCGTCCTTCAAGCCGCCGGGGGCGGCGTAGGCGTCGACCTGCGCCTTCAAGATCTCGAAATTAATGCTGCTGGCAAATGCGTTCCAGCTCGCCCAACCCAGAACGGGGGGCGGCACGTTGATTTGCGGGGCGCTCGCGGCGACGCCTGGCGCGGCGGTGGCCTCGCCACTGAAAACGGCCAGTGCCACCGCAGTCGCCAAACTGCTCGCGATCATAGGCGCTCTGGACAGGAGCCACTTGTGTGTTGCGTGCTTCGTTTGCATTTCAATCACTCGCAGGACTTGGTGGAGCGTAGCCATTTTTGTGGCAACGACAAACCGGCGAGTTTAGCACAGCGCATGTTATCGATAACGAATCTTCTTCCCGATGCTGCAATAGATGGCGCGGCAAAAGTTCAGAACTGCCCGATCCGGATGGCGCCTAACAGGCGTATGGCGGTGCTGGTCATCAGGATTTTGAGTGTCGGCCAGAGGTGCTGACGCAGGTCTGTTACGGACACTGGTCGTAACGATTGCCAGCACTTTCGCGAGCGGAAATGAAAAACGCCGCAAGCTCGTGAAAGTCTGCGGCGTCTTTGCGGAATTCTGTGGTGCCCACGGAGGGACTCGAACCCCCACACCTTGCGGCACATGGACCTGAACCATGCGCGTCTACCAATTCCGCCACGTGGGCACTGTTACTGCATGCTGCTGCGTTGCTCTGCATCAGAGGCACGCATAGTACGGGATGCCGCTGACGCCGTCAAGGGCGGGCGCTCAATTGATGGCGGCGGCCCGCAGCGGCGGCTACAGGGCCGGCAAAGTGGACCAACAACGTGCCGGGCAATGAAAAAAGCCTCCATTTGCACTGAACGCGATCTTGAGCGCGTTCAGGCCGATGGAGGCTTTTTTGCGGAATTCTTGGTGCCCACGGAGGGACTCGAACCCCCACACCTTGCGGCACATGGACCTGAACCATGCGCGTCTACCAATTCCGCCACGTGGGCAATGGTACTACTCGCTGCAACATCGAAAACAGAACTGTGGTGCCCACGGAGGGACTCGAACCCCCACACCTTGCGGCACATGGACCTGAACCATGCGCGTCTACCAATTCCGCCACGTGGGCTCTGTCTTCTTTGTCTCCGCTGCGTTGTTCTGCAACAGAGGCACGCATAGTAAGGGCTGCAAGCGTCGCCGTCAAGGGCGGCGGCGAGAATTGTAGAGGGGAGGGAACTGTGGCGGCCGGAAATGAAAAAAGCCGCAAACTTTCGGGAAAGTTTGCGGCTTTTTCGCGGAATTCTGTGGTGCCCACGGAGGGACTCGAACCCCCACACCTTGCGGCACATGGACCTGAACCATGCGCGTCTACCAATTCCGCCACGTGGGCACTGTTGCTGCTTTACTGCTTCGTCTGCGGCGTGTTCTGCAACAGAGGCCCGAATCTTAAAGCTCGGCGTGCCCTTGGTCAAGAGTCAATTGATGTTTCCATGAAAATATTTCCTGCGGCCGCCCCAAGCCAGCGCCATCAGCAGCGCCGCGCCGTACATCGCCGCCTGCGACGCTTCCGGCACGGGCGCCAGGCTGTAACCGATGGCGTCCATCGCCATGCGGTCGTTGGCGGTCAGCGGTAGCAGTTCGCCCAGTGCGGCGGTCGGGTCCATCAGGCCCAGCATCATCAGGTCTTTCCAGTGGCTGGCCTGGCGGCCGTCGCCGAAAGTGGGGCCGGTGGAGAACTGCGGCCCGAGCGTGGTGCCGCCATCGATCGAAAAATATTTGGCGCGCGCATCGGCGGTCCAGTCGATCGCGCCGCTGGCCGCGCTCAGCGGCGAGTAGCGGTACAGGTCCAGCCCGGACACATAGGTGAATTCGTCGTCGTTGAAGGGCCCGTTGTTGGGCGGCGCGTTGAAGTCGAGCACGTCGACCCCGCTGATGAAGCCCAGCGTGTGGCCGATTTCATGCGCGGCCATGCCGACGAAGTCATACTGCGTGGCGCCTATGCCGTCCCCACTGTTGAAGTCGAACGCCAGGTTGCTGTTGAACTGGATGAAGCCGTCGCAATTGCCGATGCAGCCGGGCAGGGCTTGCTCCGTCACCGGCATGGCCAGCGCTTTCGCCTGGGCATTGCTGATGAAGACGGTGGTGTTGTTGCTGCTGCCGTTGTTGTCCAGGTAGGGCGTGGCGCTGGAGGCGCCGTTCGGGTTGTTGGCGGTATGGTTGATCAGCATGCCGAAAGTGGTGGCTGGCAGGTGGGCGACGGCCGTGTTGTCGAGTGGCGACGTGCGGTCGGCATCGAGCGCGCTGCGGTAGCTTGCATAAGCGTGGTGGTGCTGCGCGGAGGCGGCCTGGCCGAGTATGCCGCCGCCCAGTGCCTGCGTGCCCACCGTCAGGTTGACGGTGATGTTGTCTGTCAGTGTCGCCGACCAGCGCGCGGCGGCGTCGATGAAGCCTTGCTGCGCCTGGGCGGATGTGCCGGGCGTGAATTGGAAATTGAAGACGGGGGCGGCCTGGCCGGCTGGGGCGGCAAAGGCGGCTGCTACTGTTAAGGCTGTAATCGTGGCACGGACGATTTTCATGACGCACTCCTTGATGAGATGCGCCACCTTACGCAAGAATCGTGCTTGGCTTGTTAATCAAGCACTTGCGGGCTTGGGCGAAGTCCGGCGCGGCCGAGTGTCAGTGTGGCCGACACCGGAAAACCTTTGGAAAAACGACAAAAAAGCCGCAAACTTTTGAAAGTTTGCGGCTTCTTCGCGGAATTCTGTGGTGCCCACGGAGGGACTCGAACCCCCACACCTTGCGGCACATGGACCTGAACCATGCGCGTCTACCAATTCCGCCACGTGGGCACTGAAACTACATAACAGATACTGCACAACAACTTCTGCTATTATAACGACTTGGAGAGTTTCGCGCCAGATGAACGTTGCCGCTCCATACTGCGCATCAACCCGCCGTTTCCTCAACGTTGCCGTTGCGGAAGACCAGAATTATAGATGATTATTTTGAGATGTCAAATAGTCCTACCTACTATTTTTGCAGACGGTGCGCGGCGCTTGGGGATGCACTTCTCAGGCCCCCCCGGTTAGGCAAATAGCGCGACCTCCGGTACACTACGCCCTGTCACCAGTCAATGCGGCAGGCCAGGGCGGTAGACGATTTTCTCCATCAATAATAAAACCATAGAAATACTTTTGAGCCAATCTACCCACATCATTCCTAGCCGTGAGGAAATTCTCGGCATCTTCCGCAGCGCCAAGGCGCCGCTCGATCTGCGCGCCCTCGCGCTGTCGCTGGACGTCAAAGCCGAGTCCCACGCAGTCCTGACCCGCCGTCTGAACGCCATGGAGCGCGACGGCCAGATCGTCTCCGACGGCGCCGGCTTCTTCGCGCTGGCGGACCACTCCGGCTTCGTGGCCGGGCGCGTGCAAAGCCACCGCGACGGCTTCGGCTTCGTCATTCCGGATGAGCCGGGCGAAGACCTGTTCCTGTCCGAACGCGAAATGGCAAAAGTACTGCACGGCGACAAAGTGCTGGCCAAAGTGGTCGGCCTGGACCGCCGCGGCCGCCCGGAAGGCACCATAGTCGAAGTGGTGCAGCGCGCCAACACCCACATCATCGGCCGCCTGCTGAAGGAAAACGGCATCTGGCTGGTGGCGCCTGAAGACAAGCGCATCGCGCAGGACATCATCGTCGAAGGTCCGGTCGGCAAGGCCAAGGTGGACCAGATCGTCAGCGTCGAGTTGACCGAGCAGCCGGGCCGCTTCAAGCAGCCGCAGGGCCGCATCACCGAAGTGCTGGGCGCGCTGGACGACCCCGGCATGGAAATCGAAATCGCCGTGCGCAAGTTCGGCGTGCCGCACATCTTCTCGGACGCCGCGCTGAAACAGGCCGCCAAGCTGCCGGACCACGTGCGCGAGGCCGATCTGGGCGACCGCGTGGACCTGCGCGACGTGCCGATGATCACCATCGACGGCGAAGACGCGCGCGACTTCGACGACGCGGTTTATTGCGAGCCGGTCAAGGTCGGCCGCGCCAACGCCTTCCGCCTGATCGTCGCGATCGCCGACGTGAGCCATTACGTCAAGCCGAACGACGCGCTCGACGCGGACGCGCTGGAACGCAGCACCTCGGTCTACTTCCCGCGCCGCGTGATTCCCATGCTGCCGGAAAAACTGTCCAACGGCCTGTGCTCGCTGAACCCGGCGGTCGACCGTTTGACACTGGTGTGCGACGCCGTGATCACCGCCAAGGGCGAAATCAAGGCTTACCAGTTCTACCCGGCCGTGATCCACTCGGCCGCGCGCATGACGTACAACGAAGTGGCCGCCATCCTGGGCAACACCAAGGGTACGGAAGCGGCGCGCCGTCCAGGCATCGTGCCCCACCTGCAGAACCTGTACGACGTGTACCACGCGCTGGTGAAGGCCCGCAACGAGCGCGGCGCGATCGACTTCGAGACCACCGAGACCTATATCGTTTGCAACCCGGCCGGCAAGATCGAAAAGATCATCCCGCGCACCCGCAACGACGCCCACAAGCTGATCGAAGAGTGCATGCTGGCGGCCAACGTCTGCGCCGCCGACCTGCTGCTGCGCCACAAGCATCCCGGCACCTACCGCATCCACGCCGGCCCGACCAAGGAAAAGCTCAAGCAGGTGCGCGACTTCCTGAAGCAGGTCGGCCTGAGCCTGGCTGGCGGGGACACGCCGGCGGCCGGCGACTACGCCGAACTGATGCGCAAGATCAAGGAGCGTCCGGACGCGTCCCTGCTGCAAACCATGCTGCTGCGCTCGATGCAGCAGGCGGTCTACAGCCCGGACAACATCGGCCACTTCGGCCTGGCGTACGAGGCGTATGCCCACTTCACCAGCCCGATCCGCCGCTATCCGGACTTGCTGACGCACCGCGCCATCAAGGCCATCCTGCTGGGCAAGAAATACGAGCCGAAAGTGGCCGACACCAGCGTGCTGAACACGGCCGTGTCGAACGCGACGCGCCGCCAGCAAGCCAAGGACAAGGCCGAAGGCAAGGAACGCAAGGCCGCCGGCGACCTGACCGTGTGGGACGCGCTGGGCGTGCACTGCTCGGCCAACGAGCGCCGCGCCGACGAAGCGTCGCGCGACGTCGAATCCTGGCTGAAGTGCTACTTCATGCAGGACAAGCTGGGCGAGGAATTCACCGGCATGATCACCGGCGTGACCACCTTCGGCATCTTCGTGCAGCTGCAGGAATTGTTCGTCGAGGGCCTGGTGCACATCACCGACCTGGGCGCGGATTACTTCCAGTTCGACGAGGCGCGCCATGAACTGAAGGGCGAACGCACCGGCAAGCGCTACCAGCTGACCGACAAGGTTAACGTGCAAGTGGTGCGCGTTGACCTGGAAACCCGCAAGATCGACCTGCGCCTGGCCCAAGCCGAGCAGCTGGCGGCAGGCGTGCGCCAGGGCGGCGCCGACGAGGAGCCGGCCACCGGCCGCAACCGCAAGCAGCCGGCCAAGGCCGATACCCGGACCAACGTCAAGCCCGGCCCGAAGACGCAGTCGCGCTACGAACCGTCGTCGCAGCCTGCGGGCAAGCCGAAGTCGGCCAGGGGCGGCAACGCCGGCGGCAAGTCGGGCGGTGGCGCCGGCGCCAAGTCGCAGCGTCCCAAAGCGGCGGCCCCGGCCGCCAAGCCGGCCGCCAAAAGCCGCAAGAAACGGTAAGTACTGAAGATGAGCACTGAACCCGCCGCCCTGTCCGGGCGGCGTCACCGGCGGCTCGCGCCGCCACTCGAGTAAGAAGATAAGCATGTCCAAGAATAAAATGATTTTCGGCTTCCACGCCGTCACCTCGCGCCTGCGCCACGAAGCTTCCTCCGTTGAGGAGATCTTTGTCGACGTCGGCCGCAACGACCGCCGCATGACCGACCTGGTGGCCAACGCCAAGTCGCTCGGCGTGCGTGTGATGCCCGTGGATTCCGTTCGCCTCGACAAGATCGTCGGCACCCACCGCCACCAGGGCGTGATCGCCTTCGCGCAGCAGATTTCGCTGGCGCGCAACCTGGACGAACTGCTGGACTCGATCGAAGGCCCGCCGCTGCTGCTGGTGCTCGACGGCATCACCGATCCGCACAACCTGGGCGCCTGCCTGCGCGTGGCCGACGGCGCCGGCGCGCACGCGGTCATCGTACCGAAGGACCGCGCGGTCGGCCTGAACGCCACCGCCGCCAAGGTGGCGTCCGGCGCCGCCGAGAACGTGCCCTACATCACGGTGACCAACCTGGCGCGCACCTTGCGCGACCTGAAGGACCGCGACATCTGGCTGATCGGCACCACCGATGACGGCGAAAAGACCCTGTACCAGTCCGACTTCAGCGGCCCGACCGCGCTGGTGATGGGTTCGGAAGGCGAGGGCATGCGCCGCCTGACCCGCGAGACCTGCGACATGCTGGTCAGCATCCCCATGTTCGGCACCGTCGAGAGCCTGAACGTGTCGGTCGCCTCCGGCGTCTGTCTGTACGAAGCGCGCCGCCAGCGCCTGGTCAAAGAAGGCTGATTCCAGCCGCCGCGCCTGGCGGCTTGCGCCGTTCCGGCTCGGCGCCCCCGGCCAACCCGCCTGCGCCAGCCACCTGCCGCAGGCGGGTTGGCACACAGTGGCTCGGCGCCCCCCGCGCAAGCCGCCGCGCGCACCGCCGGCCCCAACTCCAGCCCCAGCAACCCCCGTCCGAATACGCTACCATGCTGATATCGGTCTAACCCCTGTTCCGCCCATGTTCCGTCACCTGCGCCAAGACATCAACAGCATCATCGAACGCGACCCCGCCGCCCGCAACGGCTGGGAGGTGCTGACCTGTTATCCGGGCCTGCAGGCCATCGTACTGCACCGCTGGGCGCACTGGTGCTGGGCGCACGGCCTGAAATGGCTGGGCCGCTTCATTTCCTACATCGCCCGCATCGTCACCGGCATCGAAATCCACCCCGGCGCGCAGATCGGGCGCCGCGTCTTCATCGACCACGGCTTCGGCGTGGTGATAGGCGAGACGGCGGTGGTGGGCGACGACTGCACCATCTACCAGGGCGTGACCCTGGGCGGCACCACGCTGCACACCGGCACCAAACGCCACCCGACGCTCGAGCGCGGCGCCATCATCGGCGCCGGCGCCAAGGTGCTGGGCGCGTTCACCGTGGGCGAATACGCCAAGGTCGGCTCGAACGCGGTGCTGCTCAAAGCCGTGCCGCCGGGCGCCACGGCCGTCGGCAACCCGGCCCACATCATCGAAAAGGCCGCCGCCGCGATCAGCCCGTCGGCGCGGCTGTTCTCGGCCTACGGCATTACCGCCAACGGCGACGACCCGCTGATCAAGGCCATGCGCGCGCTGATCGACCAGGCCGCCGCGCAGGAAGAGCGCATCGAGCGCATGGCCGCCATCATGAAGGCGGCGGGGCTGGACTGTAAGGCCTTGCCAGAGTGTGATAAATTCGATTCCGCCCAACTCAACAAGCTAGTCGATTAAGGAAAACCATGGAAGCGGACAACGCCAACCTGCTGGACCCGTTTGAAACCCGGGTGCTGGCCGTCCTGGCAGAAAAAGAAGCGCTCACGCCCGACAATTATCCGATGTCGCTGAACGCCATCACCAACGGCTGCAACCAGCTGTCCAGCCGCGACCCGGTGATGTCGATTTCGGAGGAGACCGTGGCCGATGTGCTGCAGCGCCTCATGCAGCGCAAGTTCGTCAACGGCATCACGCAGGCCGGTGCGCGTGTCACCAAGTACGAGCACCGCATGCGCATCAAATGGTCGCTGGAGCAGGACAAGGTGGCCGTGCTGACCATCCTGATGCTGCGCGGCCTGCAGACGGCCGGCGAGATCCGCACCCGTACCGGACGGCTGCATGAATTCAAATCGGTGGGCGACGTCGAGCAGGCGCTGCAGTTCCTGATCGACAAATACCCGCCGCTGGCAGCCAAGCTGCCGCTCGCGCCCGGCACCAAGGAGCCGCGCTACGGCCACCTGCTGCAAGGCGAGGAAGCGCTGGCACGCGAAGAAACGGCGGCCAGCTACGGCGGCAGCACCAGCGCCCCGGCGCAAGGCGGCCGCCTTGCCCAGCTCGAATCCGAGGTGGCCCAGCTGCGCCAGGATTTCAGCGAACTCGCGGCGCAATTCGATCAGTTCAAAAAGCAGTTCGAATAGGGGAGCTGTAGGCGCCATATTGCACTGAACTTAATATGGCAATGGCATGTCGAACTGGTTTCGGCATGGCCGCGCTGGTCATGCGAGCCCGGGTAGGGCCATATGCCAAGGCGGGTGTGATGCGTTGCATGGCGAACATCGTCGGTATGATCGTGCTGCTGTGTGCGGGCGCGGGGGGCTGTAGGCGTGTCGAACCGCCTGCGGCAGCGCCCGCCGGCAAGTCCGCCGCGCCTGCGCCGCCGGCTGCGCCCTCAGCCAGCGCGGGCGCCGCGGTTGAGCTGCCACGCTTTGTCGATCTGGTTAAACAGCAGGGCGGCGCGGTGGTCAACGTCAGTGCGGTCCGCACGCTTACTCAGTCGCCGGTTCCGCCTGGCCATCCCTTGTATGAATTCTTCCGCCGCTTCGGCGGCGTGCCTGATACGGGCGAAGCCGACATCGGCAGCATGGGGTCGGGGTTTGTGATCCGCCCGGACGGCTATGTGCTCACCAACGCCCACGTGATCGAGGGCGCCGACGCGGTGAAGGTCAGGCTGACCAGCAAACGCGAGTATCCCGCCAAGGTCATCGGTGCCGATCCTTATACCGATGTCGCGCTGCTCAAGATCGAGGCGAGCGGCTTGCAGGCGGTCCACGCCGGCGACCCGGCAAGCATGGAGCCGGGCGAGTGGGTCGCCGCGATCGGCTCGCCGTTCGGCTTCGACAACAGCGTGACCGTTGGCGTGGTCAGTGCGAAAGGCCGTTTGCTGCCGAACGGCAGCTACGTCCCGTTTATCCAGACCGACGTCGCCCTCAATCCCGGCAACTCGGGCGGGCCGCTGTTTGATACGCGCGGCAATGTCATCGGCATCAATTCGCAGATTTATAGCCAGACCGGCGGCTATATGGGCATTTCCTTCGCGATCCCGATCAATATAGCGATGGAGATCTCGGAGCAGTTGCGCCAGCACGGCCGCGTGGTGCGCGGGCGCATCGGCGTGCAACTGCAGGAGCTGACCTATCAGCTGGCCACTGCGCTTGGGCTGGCCGAAATCCAGGGGGCGCTGGTGACGGCCGTCGAACAGGGCGGTCCCGCGCACCGCGGCGGAATCCGGCCCGGCGACGTCATTCTTTCCATCAACGGTGAGACGGTCGCCACGACGGCGGATCTCGCGCGACTGATCGGCGGCGCCCGGCCCGGTTCGACCGTCACGGCGGAGATATGGCGCAACGCCGCGAAATCCAGCGTGAAGGTCAAGGTGGACGAGCAACGCGGCAGGGGATAATCGTGGCCGGGCAAACGGGTGGCGGCCCATGCCGCCCGTGGCTTATGCTTGAGCTTCGATGGCGAATTGAGCATTCATTTCGCTGCATGCGCTTGACTTCGAGTGCGCTCCAACTTCTACCATGTGCTCCATGACTGCATCTCTCACGATACAACAGACTGCCGAGGCCTGCGGGCTGACCGTCCACACGCTGCGCTATTACGAGCGGATCGGGCTGATCAAGCCGATTCCGCGCCGCAGCAACGGCCACCGCCTGTACCGGGCGGACGATCTCAGCTGGATAGCCTTCTTGCTGCGCCTGCGCGCCACCGGCATGTCGATCGAAGAGATGCAGCGTTATGCGCAATTGCGGGAGCAGGGCGAGCAGCTGCCCAGCGTGGCCGAACGCAAAGCCATGCTGGCCCTGCATGCCGAAGCCGTCGAGGCGAATCTGAAGGCGATGCAGGAAACGCTGGCCTATCTCCATCACAAAATTGCGCTGTACTCCACTTTGGAAAATGAACTGCAATCACAGGAGAAACAGCATGGAAAGCACGCGTTATGAACGGGGACTGGAACGGCTAAGGGAAGTGGACGGCATGGCTGGCGACAAGGTGATCGCATCGCTGGCCGATATCAGCCCGGACCTGGGCAAATACATCATCGAGTTCGGCTTCGGCGACATTTATTCGCGCCCGGGCCTGACGCTGCAACAGCGTGAACTGGCCACCGTCGCCGCGCTGACCGCCATGGGAACGGCGCAGCCGCAATTGAAGGTGCATATCGCGGCCGCGCTGAACGTCGGCCTGTCGCGCAGCGAAATCATCGAGACCATGCTGCAAATGAGTTTGTACGCCGGCTTTCCGGCGGCGCTGAACGGCGTGTTCGCGGCCAAGGAGGTTTTTGCCTTGCATGAGGGGAGCTAGTCCGCCACGCTCGTTTCGGGCAGATAGCGGTTGGTCAGCGCTTTGAACCTGGCGGTTTTCTTGAAATTGGCCAGCGCTTCGTCATACTTCCTCGACCGCGCCTTCGATTCCGGCGTCTGCGAGAAGACGATATAGGCGGGCGTCACGCTGAGCGGCGGCGACAGGATTTCAATGTCGTCCAGCTGTCCCAGCTTGCGCATTTCGAATATCACGCTTAAGTCGTTTTCGATGATGGCGTCGAAGCGCCTGAAGAGCAGCTTCTTCGTATTCAGCACGGCGCTGGGCGCCGTGTCGACCCTGGCCCAGGGGGCGGCGCGCAATCGCTCGAATTTGTCGTTGACGCGCTTGTCCACATAAAGGCCGATCGAATGCTGGCGCATGAACTGCTCAAGATTGCCGTCGTACCTGATCTTGCTGCCGCGCCGCACCACCAGCACGTTCTTCTGGTCGAGGATGGATTCGTGCGGAAACAGCATGAATTCGGCGTAGTCCTTGAATTGCAGCACCGTCATCGCCATGTCGCACCGCCCGGCGCGGGTTTCCGACACCACGCGCGCCCAGGGCATATAGTCGATCCGTATGCTCCACTGCAGTTTGCGGGCGACATGCTGGAGTATCTCGACCGCATACCCGGTGGGCGAACCGTCCGCACTCTGCATGGTTTGCGGCGCAAGGTGAAGGCTGCAGACGCGCAGCACCCGGTCGGTGCCGAAGGCGGGGGCCGCTTGCAGCAGGAGCAGGGCGAGACAGAAGGCGTTCTTCATGGGCAGATCTTAGAATATCAGCGGCCGGTTGGCGCAGCCCGGCAAAAAAAAAGCCGCTGCAAGTCACGCAGCGGCTTCTTCAGCTCGGGGGGCTGGTCCTTACGCCGCCCCGGCCTGTTCGCGCACGGCTTCCACCGCGTCGAGGATCGCTTCGCTGGTCGCGGGCGCGCGCAGCGGCGGGTTGACGCGGTAGTCGCCCACCGACGCCACCGCGTCGCGGATCGCCAGGAAGACCGAGAACGGCAGCAGCAGCGGCGGCTCGCCCACCGCTTTCGAGCGGTGGATGCTGTCGAAGGCGTTGCGGTTCTTGAACAGTTGCACGTCGAAGTCTTCAGGGCAATCGGACACGCCCGGAATCTTGTAGGTCGACGGCGCATGCGTCATCAGCTTGCCCGCCTTGTTCCACCAAAGTTCCTCGGTCGTCAGCCAGCCCATGCCCTGGATGAAAGCGCCTTCCACCTGGCCGATGTCGATGGCCGGGTTCAGCGAGTTGCCCGCGTCGTAGAGGGCGTTCACTCTCAGCAGCTTCCATTCGCCGGTCAAGGTGTCGACCACCACTTCGGACACCGAGGCGCCGTAAGCGTAGTAGCCGAAGGGATTGCCGTTCATGGTCTCGCGGTCCCAGCTCAGGCCAGGCGTGGCGTAGAAGCCGTCGGACCACAGCTGCACGCGGGCCAGGTAGGCTTTCTGCACCAGGTCCGGGAAGCTCATCGTCGTTTCGCCGGCGTAGACCACGCCGTTGGCGAACACGACCGCCGCGGCGTCGCAGCCGCAGGTCTTGGCGGCGAACTCGCGCAGGCGGCGGTTCAGCGTCGCCGCGGCGTCCTGCGCGGCCTTGCCGTTCAAGTCGGCGCCGGTCGAGGCGGCCGTGGCCGAGGTGTTGGCGACCTTGCTGGTGTCGGTGGCCGTGGCGCGCACGCGCGCCATCGGAATACCCAGTTCATGCGCCACCACCTGGCATACCTTGGTGTTGATGCCTTGGCCCATTTCGGTGCCGCCGTGGTTCACCAGCACCGAACCGTCGGTGTAGATGTGCACCAGCGCGCCGGCCTGGTTGAAGTGGGTGACGTTGAAGGCGATGCCGAATTTCACCGGTGTCAGCGCCAGGCCTTTTTTCAGCACCGGGCTGGTCGCGTTGAACGCGCGGATCGCTTCGCGGCGCGCGCGGTAGGCGCTGTCTGCTTCCAGCTGGCCCACCAGCTCATGGATCACATTGTCGACCACCTTCTGGCCGTACTGGGTGGTGTTGCGGCCTTCCTCGTCGTTGCGGCCGTAGAAGTTCACCTTGCGCACGTCCAGCGCGTCCTTGCCCAGGTTGCGCGCGATCTCGTCGACGATGTATTCGATGGCGATGGCGCCTTGCGGCCCGCCGAAACCGCGGAAGGCGGTATTCGACTGGGTGTTGGTCTTGCCCGCCATGGCGCGGATGTCGCAATCGCTCAGGTAGTAGGTATTGTCGAAGTGGCAGATGGCGCGCGTGGCGACCGGCGCGGACAGGTCGGCCGAGAAACCGGCGCGCGTCACCATCTGCACTTTGGCGGCGGTGATCCGGCCGTCGTCGTCGTAGCCCATCTCGTACTCGTAGTAGAAGCAGTGGCGCTTGCCGGTCACCATCATGTCGTCGTCGCGGTCGGCGCGCAGCTTGACGGGGCGCTTCAGGTGCGCGGCGCTGACGGCGGCGCAGGCGGCCCACAGCGCGGACTGCGATTCCTTGCCGCCGAAGGCGCCGCCCATGCGGCGGCATTCAACCACCACCGCGTGCGCAGGGTAGTGCAGGGCGTGCGATACCACGTGCTGCATCTCGGTCGGGTGCTGCGTCGAGCAGTAGACGTGCATGCCATTGCCTTCCTTCGGCAGCGCGTAGGAGATCTGGCCTTCCAGGTAGAACTGCTCCTGGCCGCCGACGTGTAGCTTGCCTTTCAGGACATGCCTGGAACGCTCGAAGGCCGCCTGGGCGTCGCCGCGCGTCAAGCGCATTGGTGGCACGACGAAGGATTCGGCGTCGCGCGCTGCTTCGGGCGTCAGGATGGCTGGCAGTTCTTCGTACTGGATGTCGGCCTTGCGCGCGGCATGGCGCGCCTGGTCGTGCGTTTCGGCGACGACGATGAAGACGGGCTGGCCCACGTATTCGACCTTTTCTTCTGCCAGTATCGGATCGTCGTGGATGATGGGGCCGCAGTCATTGGTGCCTGGGATGTCCTTGTAGGTGTACACGGCGATCACGCCCGGCATGGCTTTCACCGGCTCGAGGTTGAGCGACAGGATGCGCGCGTGCGCCTTGGCCGAGAGGCCCAGCGCGGCGTGCAGCGTGCCTTGCGCCTCCGGGATGTCGTCGGTGTAGGTGGCTTCGCCCAGCACGTGCAGGATGGCCGACTCGTGCGGGTGGTTCTGGCCCACTTCGGCCCAGCCCTGGGCCGCGCCGACGGTCATGAACGCTTCGGATTTACTGTTCATGCTGCGCTCCTTTCCTTGAATGCGAACGCGTTGATGGAGGCGGCGGGCAGCGCGCCTTCAGGGCGCGATTCCAGCCAGAAGCGGCGCAGCAGATTCTGCGCGGTCTTCATGCGGTAATTGGCGGACGCGCGCATATCGGTCAGCGGCGTGTAGTCCCGCGCCAGCGCGGCCATGCCCGCTTTCAGCGTTTCTTCATTCCATGGCTTGCCGTTGATCGCGGCTTCGGCCAGCGGGGCGCGCCTGGAGGTGGCGGCCATGCCGCCGTAGGCGATGTGCGCGTCGCGCACGATGCCGTTTTCCAGCGTGATGGCGTAGGCGGCGGCGACGGCGGAAATGTCCTGGTCGTAGCGCTTGGCCAGCTTGTAGGTGCGGAACTGCTGGTTCGCCTTCGGCAGCGGGATGCGCACCGCTTCCACGAATTCGCCCGGCTGCCAGTCTTTCTTCATGTAGTCCAGGTAGAAGTCCTGCAGCAGCATGCTGCGGCGGCCTTGCGAGCCGTTCAGCACGATCTCTGCGCCCAGAACGATCATCCACGGCGCGGAGTCGCCGATCGGCGAACCGTTGGCGACGCTGCCGCCCAGGGTGCCGGTGCTGCGGATGGGCTGCGAAGCGAAGCGCTGCCACAGCTCGTGCAGCGAGGCGTCCTGGTAGATGTCGCAGACGGCCTTGTAGGCGTCGTCCAGCGACACGGCGGCGCCGATTTCCAGCATGCCGTCCACGGTGCCCATGCTGTGCAGCTCCTTCACCTGGCGCACGTAGATCACGTCGCCCAGGTTGCGCATCTGCTTGGTCACCCACAGGCCCACGTCGGTGGAACCTGCCAGGATGGTGGCGCCGGGCTTGGCCGTGCGCAGCGTGGCCAGCTCGGCCAGCGTGCGCGGCGCGTGGAAGGACTGGCCGTCGTGGGTATAGCTGAACATGGTGTCTCGCTGCAGGTCTTGCAGGGCGGCCACCAGGGCCTCCCGGTCAAAGCTCACGGGCGGCAATTCGCCCATGCGGTGTGCGGCATCGATAATTGGCCGGTAACCGGTGCAGCGGCACAGGTTACCGGACAAGGTCTCGTCGATTTGTTTTCGGCACAGGGGCGCCGTCTGTTCCTCTTGCTTGAGGTACAAGCTCCACAAGGACATCGCGAAGCCCGGCGTGCAGAAGCCGCATTGCGAACCGTGGCACTCGACCAGCGCTTGCTGCACCGGGTGCAGGGCGCCGTCCTTTTGCTTGAGGTCCTCCACCGAGAACACGGCCTTGCCGTCCAGCGTGGGCAGGAACTGGATGCACGAGTTCACGTTGCGCATTTCCAGTTCACCGTCCACCAGCGAGCCGATGACGACGGTGCAGGCGCCGCAGTCGCCTTCGGCGCAGCCTTCCTTGGTGCCGGTGCAGTGCAGGTCCTCGCGCAGGTGCTGGAGCACCGTGCGGGTGGGCGATGCGGACGCGACTTCTTGTACGCGCCCCTGATAGTAAAAACGAATCGGTTGAGACATATGCTACTCCTTACATTGTTTCATGCCAGCCCTGCTTCAGCCGGCGATGTAGATCGTCTTGAACAGGAAGACGCCTGCGATGCCCCAGATCATGCCGCTGACTTCCTTGTGCTTGCCGGTCAGCAGCTTCAACGCGGCGTAGCTGATGAAGCCCAGCGCCAGGCCGTTGGCGATCGAATAGGTGAATGGCATCACCAGCGCGGTGATCACGGCGGGAATGCTTTCCGTGGTTTCGGCCCAGTTGATTTCAGCCAGTTCGCGCAGCATCAGGCAGGCCACGAAGAACAGTGCCGGGGCGGTGGCGTACGCCGGTACCACGCCGGCCAGCGGGGCGATGAAGAGCGCCAGCAGGAACAGCACGGCCACGGTGACGGCGGTCAGGCCGGTGCGGCCGCCCGCTTGCACGCCGGCCGCGCTTTCGATGAAGGCGGTGGTGCTCGAGGTGCCCATCACGGCGCCGGCGATGATGGCGCCGGAGTCGGCCAGCAGGGCCTTGTTCATGGCAGGCGGCAGTTTGCCGTCTTTCATCAGGCCCGCGCGCTGCGCCACGCCCATCAGGGTGCCGGTCGCGTCGAACAGTTCAACCAGGAAGAACACCAGCACCACGTTCAGCAGGCCGTGCGAGATGGCGCCGATGATGTCGAGCTTGAAGGCGGTCGGCGCTATCGACGGCGGCATGGAGACCACGCCGTGGAACTGGTTGCCGGCGAAGAAGAAGCTCAGCACCGTCACGGTCATGATGCCGATCAGCAGGGCGCCGGTCACTTTCAGGCGGTCCAGCGCGACGATGACCAGGAAGCCGACGATGGCCAGGATGGGCGCCGGTTCATGCAGGTTGCCCATGGTGACGAAGGTGGCAGGGCTGGCGACCACGATGCCCGAGTTCTTCAGCGAGATCAGCGCCAGGAACAAGCCCACGCCGGCCGGGATCGCCGTGCGCAGCGAGGCCGGGATGGCGTTCATGATTTTTTCGCGGATGCGCAGCAGGCTGACCACCAGGAAGCAGCAGCCGGAGATGAAGACCGCGCCCAGCGCCGCTTCCCAGGGGAAGCCCATGCCTTTGACGACGCCGTAGGCGAAGTAGGCGTTCAAGCCCATGCCGGGAGCCAGGCCGATCGGGAAATTGGCGTACAGGCCCATGATCAGGGTGCCGACGGCCGCCGCCACGCAGGTGGCCACAAAGACGGAGTCCTTGGGCATGCCGGCGTCGCCGAGGATGGAGGGGTTGACGAAGATGATGTAAGCCATCGTCAGGAAGGTGGTGAGGCCGGCCAGCACCTCCGTGCGAACGTTGCTGCCGTTCTCCGTGAGCTTGAAGTAGTTATCCAGGATGTTCATTTTGGTTTGTCTCGTGTTTAGTTTTTATCCGCCCGAAATTCCACTTCTTGCGAGTGGACAAATGTGGCGCCCGGCCGCTTTCGCGACGCGCTTGTGTATCCGTAATATCGTTGATGGTCTCCTTCTCAGCTTATTTGCTGGGGTATATTGCTTATCTGTTTTTCGGTATAGTCCGCATTGCCCTTGCCGGCGCGGGCCGGTCTGGCCTTGAAATGGCGCAGGAAGTCGAGCAGGATGCGGGCGGCGACGTCGGCGTCGTCGGCGGTCATCGTCTCCAGCGGATTGTGGGAGATGCCGCCGTTGCCGCAGCGCGTGAACAGCATGGCCACATCGGTAATGCGGGCCATCAGCATGGCGTCGTGGCCGGCGCCGGACGCGAGCTGGAATGCGGGGACGCCAGCCCGTTCGGTGGCGGCCGCGATCTGCTGCATGAGCCAGGGCGCGCAGGGCGCCGAGCTGGCTGAAACGGTTTGTTCAATGTTGACGTCGATGTGGCGCCGTTGACACACCTGGTCGATGCGCGCCAGGATGTCGGCCACCGCCGCGTCGCGCGCGGCGTCGTTGGCGGCGCGGATGTCGAGCGAGAAGGTGCACGCGCCGGGAATGACATTGGTCGATCCGCCCGGCACTTGCAGCTGGCCCACGGTGCCCACCAGCGCTGAATCCGAACACTGCGCCTGGCCTTGCGAACAACGTTGTTCCACGTACAGCACGATTTCGGCGGCGGCTGCAGCCGCGTCCTTGCGCATGCCCATGGGCGTGGTGCCGGCATGGCTGGCGACGCCCTTGAGCTCCACCAGGAAACGCCTGCTGCCGGCGATCGACGTCACCACGCCCACCGGCAGGCCGCGGTCGAGCAGCACCGGGCCTTGTTCTATATGGACTTCGATATAACCCAGCAGGTCGGCCGGGTCGCGCGCGATGGCGGCGATGGTGTTCACGTCCTGTCCCGCTTCGGCCAGCACGTCGCGCAGCAGCACGCCCTCGCGGTCGCGCAGGTCCAGCAGGGCCGGGTCGAACTGGCCGATCACGGCGCTGCTGCCCAGGAAGGTGCTTTTGAAGCGCACGCCTTCCTCTTCCGAGAAGGCGATCACTTCGAAGTGGAAGGGCAGCGTCTCGCCGCGTTCGTGCAGCTGCTTGACCACGGCGATGGCGGTCAGGATGCCTTGGCGGCCGTCGTACTTGCCGCCGTTGCGCACCGTGTCGTAGTGCGAACCGGTGAGCAGGGTGCGCGCCTGCGGGTCGGTGGACAGGTAGCGGCCCACCACGTTGCCGACGGCGTCGATGTGCGCGTGCATGCCCGCCTCGCGCATCCATTGCGCCAGCTGCACGGCGGTGGCGCGGTGGGTGGGCGTCATATAGGTGCAGGTCAGGCCCTGCGCGTCTTCGCTCAGGGCGCCGATCTGTTCGGCCCAGGCCATGATGGCCTTGCCCATGGCGGGTTCGAGCTGCAGCAGCGCGTTCAGGCGCATCTCGGCGATGCGGTTGATCTGGCGCAGCGCTTCGCCGATTTCGTCCTCGATCTGGTTGCGCAGGCGGCGGCGGAAGGCGGCAATGATGGCCTGGCGCGTCAGTCCCTGTCCGTCGGCGCCCTTGACCGCGATGATGAAGGGGAAGGTGAACCTGTCGTTGTAGGCCGCGTTCAGCTCCTGCAGCACCGCGAACTCCTCAGGGCTGCACAGGTGCAGGCCGGCCTTGGCCTGTTCACCGGTCGATTCCGGCGTCAGCTCGCCCGCCACGGCGGCCTTGCCCGCCAGCTCCGGGTGGACGCGGATCAGCCCCAGTTGCTCGTTGCGCGTGGCTTCGGCCACCACCTTCTGCAAGGCCAGCTTCAAGGCATCCACGGTGCGGAAAGGGCGCTGGGCCGCGGCGCGCTGCGGTATCCAGGGCGAGTGCTCGTACAGGCCGTGCAGGGTCGCGCTGAAAGCCAGCACGTCGCAGGTGTTCAGTTGCTTCAGAGTCGTCATCGTGCATTCGGACCGCTTCGGTGGCGGCCCGCTCCATGTTGGGTGATCTGGGTGGTGGCTATTTGATAATAGAGGTCAGGATGCCGGGACATATATCGTCGTGCCGATAGCTACTGTGCTCGTGGGCCTATGTCGTATGGATTCCCGCCTGCGCGGGAATGACACGTCTGCTTGGGAATGACACGTCTGCTTGGGAATGACACGGCTGCATGGGAATGACACGGCTGCCGCTGTCGTTGCCGCGCAGGCGGGAACCCATAGGGCGGCTGCTATTTCGCCAGCAGGCGCGCGGCCGTGCTGATTTGCGCGCGCAGCCATTTGTGCTCGGTCGCGTGGTGGGCGCGCTCGTGCCACAGCTGGTAGAAGCGCAGCGGCGGGAATTTCACCGGCACCTTGTACGATTTCAGCCCCAGCAAATTCTCGTAGAAGCTGGCGAACTGCTGGCCGGCCGTCAGCACCAGGTCGGTCTGCGCCACGATGTAGGGCAGCATGCGGAAGTGCGCGGACTCCACCACAATGTTGCGCTCCATGTTCTGCTGCTCCAGGAAGGCGTCGATGTTGCCGTGGTAGCCGGGCAGGATCAGCGCCGGCGCCGCGTGCGGCAAGGTCAGGTAATCCTCGATCGTCATGCCGTCCGTGGGCGTGCGCCGCGCGTAGGCGCTGTTGGCGCGCATCAGGCACACGATGGGATCGTCGAACAGTTTCGAGATGTGCAGGTGGTGCGGCGGTTCGTCCCAGTTGGCGACCACCAGGTCCAGTTCGCCGTCCGACAGCAGCCGCACATAGTCGGCGTCCGGTCCCAGCGCGTGGATGACCAGGCGGCTCTTGGGCGACTCGCGCCGCACGCGGGCGATCACCTCGGTGAAGAACTGCGTGTTCATGTAGTCCGGCGCGGCGATGTGGAAGGTGCGCGCTTCCTCCTGCGGCACGAAGGCCGTCTTGGGGCTGAACAGGCTTTCGGTTTCATCGAGGATGCGCTTGGCCGGTATCAGCAGGCTCTCGCCGTGCTGCGTCGGCACCATGCCGCGCCCGCCGCGCACCAGCAGCGGGTCGCCGGTGAGCTCCCGCAATTTGCGCAGCGAAGCGGAGATGGAGGGCTGCGGCTGATTCAGTTTGAGCGCGACGCGCGAGACGTTTTTCTCGCACAGCAGCAGGTACAAAATGCGGATCAGGTGGATATCTAGGTGTTCTGGCAATCTGGACATGACGGTCTCCCAAGGTTGGATATTTGAACTTATGCATAACAGAGTCGCATATCCGGGGCCGAAACAGCTATAACCCGAAACGTATGCGAGTTATATGTGCAAGTGCAGGACTGGCGCGGACAAGACGGCTATCGTTCCATCATCCCGGCAAGAGAGGAGACACTTTCCATGGCCGGGGGCAGGTTGATGACTCAAGGTCATCACGATCGTAGCGGCGGCAGGATAACGATCGTTCCGGAGGGTGATACCTCGCTCATCTGAAGTGCCCGCCAGAGGCAGATGAACAGACTAATTGGAAAATTCATGGAAGCTTTATTCGGATCGTATGGGGTGGAGTGGCTCAATCTCCTGGTACGCTGGCTGCATTTGATCACCGGCATAGCGTGGATCGGCGCATCGTTTTACTTCGTCTGGCTCGACAACTCGATCCGGCCGCCCAAGGCTGGCAGTCCGCTTGCCAAGCAGGGCGTCAGCGGCGAGCTGTGGGCCGTGCACGGCGGCGGTTTCTACAATCCGCAAAAATACCTGGTTGCTCCCGCCGAATTGCCGGCGGATCTGCACTGGTTCAAATGGGAAGCGTATGCGACCTGGCTGAGCGGCTTCGCGATGCTGTTCATCGTCTACTACTTCAACGCCTCGGCGATGATGATCGACAAAAACGTGGCCGACCTGTCGTCCCTGCAAGCCGTGGCCGTGGGCCTGGGCACGCTGGCCGGCGGCTGGATCGTCTACGACCTGTTGTGCAAATCGCCGCTGGGCGAGAAGCCTGCCGTCCTGGGCTCCGTGCTGTTCGTGCTGATCGTCGCCGCAGCCTACGTGCTGACGCACACCCTGAGCGGCCGCGCAGCCTACATCCACGTTGGCGCGATGATAGGCACCATGATGGTCGGTAACGTGCTGTTCGTGATCATCCCCGGCCAGCGCAAGCTGGTGGAGGCGATGGAAAAAGGCCAGGCGCCCGATCCCATCTACGGCAAGCGCGCCAAGGTGCGTTCGGTGCACAACAACTACTTCACGCTGCCGGTGCTGCTGATCATGATCAGCAACCACTACGCGATGACCTACAGCCATTCGTTCAGCTGGCTGATCCTCGGCGCCATCATGGCCGCCGGCGTGCTGATCCGCCACTTCTTCAACCTGCGCCACGCGGGCAAAGTGTCGATCGGCTTCCCCATCGCCGGCGTGGCCCTGCTGGTCGCCGTGGCGGTCGCCATCGCTCCGGCGCCGCGCAAGGCACTCGCCGCGCAGCCTGCGGCCGCGCATGCCGACGGCCACGCCGACGCAGCTGCTGCTCCCAGCGCTGCCGATGTCGCCCGCTCCGGCCATGACATCAGCGCCGTGCAGCAAGTGGTGACGGCGCGCTGCGTTTCGTGCCACTCGGCCCAGCCTACGCAAGCCGGCTTCGCATCGCCTCCCGGCGGCGTGATGCTCGACACGCCGGAGCTGACCAGGCAGCACGCCGCCAAGATCTACCAGCGCGCCGTGCAGAACAAGGACATGCCGCTGGCGAACATGACGCAAATGACGGACACCGAACGCCAGCTGATCGGCACCTGGTTCGAGTCCGGCGCGAACTGACGACCTGTCATTCCCGTGAAAACGGGAATCCATAGCGGGCATCCGGCTCGGCACAGTATGGATTTCCGCGCAGGCGACCAGCCTTGCGCGGGAATGACGCCTCTACAAGAAGGAAACTGACATGACTACCGTAACTATTGACGGCTTCAACCTCACTGCGGAGCAGGTGATCGCCGTGGCGCGCGCGCCGCACGCCAAAGTGGAACTGGCCGCCTCGTCGCGCGCCGCCCTGAAGGAAAGCCGCGACTACATCGAAGCGACGTGGATGCACGACGAAGCGCCGATGATGTACAGCTTCAACACCGGCGTCGGCATGCTGAAGGACACCCGCATCAAGGTCGAGCATATCGAACTGTTCCAGACACAGCTGATCATGGCCCACAGCGGCGGCATCGGCGAGCCGTTCCCGGAAGAGGTGAGCCGCGCCACCATGCTGCTGCGCGCGAACGCCTTCGCCTCCAACTACTCGGCACCGCGCGTGGAAGTGGTGGACCGCCTGCTGGCCTTCATCAACGCCGGCATCCATCCCATCATGCCGCAGAAGGGCTCCGTCGGCGCGTCCGGCGACCTGGCGCCGCTGGCCTACCTGGCAGCGGCCATCGCCGGTTTCGAGCAGGCCGAAGTGATGTACGACGGCAAACGCATGTCGGCCGCCGAAGCGATCACCAGGTCCGAAATCGGCCCGGTGAAATTCGACCTGAAGGCGAAGGACGCATCGGCCCTGATCAACGGCTGCACCGCCTCGCTGGCCGTGGCCGTGCTGGCCACCGACGACGCGCGCAACTTGCTGACCGACGCCTGCCTGTCGCTGGGCCTGACCCTGGAAGCGATGCGCGCCGAGATGGCCGCGTTCGACCCGCGCATCCAGCAAGCGCGCCCGCATCCCGGCCAGATCAAGACCGCGAAAGTGGTGCGCAAGCTGCTCAAGGGTTCGACCCGCACCACCCATGAGGCGCGCGCCGTGCAGTTCCCGGACGAACTGCGCCGCACCGACATCCCATACACGGCCCGCATCCAGGACGTGTACTCGCTGCGCTGCACGCCGCAAGTGTATGGCCCCGTGTTCGACGCGCTGGATTACATCGACACCATCGTCAAGAACGAGATCAACTCGGCCACCGACAACCCGCTGATCTTCGGCAAGGACGGCGGCGGTTTCGAGATCATCTCGGGCGGCAACTTCCACGGCCAGTACCTGGCGCAAGCGATGGACCTGCTGGCCATGGCAGTGACGGACCTGGGCAGCATCTGCGAGCGCCGCGTCGCCCGACTGATCGACCCGACCCTGTCGTGGGGCCTGCCGCGCAACCTGATGAGCGGCATCCGTGGCGTCAACACCGGCTATCCGGTGATCCAGTGCTCGCTCAGTTCCCTGGTGATGGAAAACCGCACGCTGAGCATGCCGGGCAGCGTCGACAGCATTCCATCCAAAGGCAACAGTGAAGACCACGTGTCCAATTCGACCTGGTGCGCGCGCAAGGCCGCGACGGTGGTGGCCAACACGCAGTACATCATCGGCGTTGAAATGCTGCTGGCCGCGCAGGCGCTGACCATGACGGAAGACCTGCTGCCGGGCTTCAAGCTGGGCGAAGGCACGCAAGCCGCTTACGACGAGATCCGCAAGCAGATCCCGGCGTGCCTGGACGGCGACCGCTGGTTCCACAACGACGTGCAAGTGGCCCATTCCTTCGTCACCAGCGGTTCGGTGCGCGACGCGGTGGTCGCCAAAGTCGGCGAATTCGTCTGAGCCGTTTGGCGTTCTGACGAGTTGTACTTGGGCCCCTGATACGTCAGGGGCTTTTTTTCGTCCACACCGGCTTGATGTTGTTTCATATGTCAGCTATTATTTACACGTGAATAAAAAACTATCACTTGTCGACGGAGACCGCTTGCTGGCGACCCTTGCGGCGCTGGACAACCCGCACCGGCTGCGCATTGTCGCGGCGCTGCGGACGGGCGGGCGCAACTATGTCAGCCAGCTGGCGCGCGAGCTGGGCATCAGCCGGCCCTTGCTGCACCTGCATTTGCAGAAGCTGGAAGGGGCCGGGCTGGTGACCAGCCAGCTGGAACTGTCGTCTGACGGCAAAGCGCTCAATTACTTCGAAGCGGCGAATTTCCAGTTCGCGCTGACGCCGGACACCATCGCCGAAGCGGTGAAGTCCTTGACCAACAATACTGAATCGTAGAGGCCTGTATGACCGACAACGTCTTTTTCGCGGGATTTTTCTTCATCGGCGCGGCAGCCGTGCTGGTGTTCTTCATGAAGTACGTGGCCGCCATCGTGCAGTCCCGGTCGCGCGCATCGCAGGACAGGGACTATCGCGAGATCGCCGCCAAGGCCGCTGCGGCGCAGGCCGAGACGGCGGCCGCGCTGGCCGACATCCAGGCCCGCCTCAAGGGCATCGAGAAGATCCTCACCCAAGTGGAGTAAGCGGACATGAAACGAGCACTGCGGGTTCTGCGTTTCTGCTTGCTGAGCGTTGCCGCCCTGGTGGCGGTGGCCGGCGCGCTGTTCGGCTGGTTCCTTTATTCGCCGGCAGCCGAAGTACCGCAATTGTCCGGCACTGTCGCCAAGGGCGCGATGGAAGTGGGCGGCTTGCAGCGCACCTACCGGACCTATCTGCCGAAAGGGCTGCCCGGCGGCGCGCCGCTGTTGCTGGTGATGCATGGTTCCGGCCAAAACAGCGCCGATATCCGCGCCGAAACCGGCTATGGCTTCGAGCGCCTGGCCGACCAGCATGGTTTCGCGGTGGTCTATCCCGACGCCTACACTTTCGACTGGAACGACTGCAGCACGATAGGCGACTTCAGCGTGCAAGGGCGTCCGGTCGACGACGTCGGCTTTCTCGATGCGCTGGCCGGCAAACTGGCTGCGGAAACCGGCGCAGACCCTGGCCGCGTCTTTGCGACCGGCGTGTCTTCGGGCGGCTTCATGTCGATACGGCTGGCGCTTGAGGCCCCGTCGCGCTTCCGCGCGGTCGCTGCGGTGTCGGCCAATGTGCACGTGCCGGAGAACTTCAAATGCAAACCCGCGGGTGCTGGCACGTCGGTGATGATCATGAACGGCACCAAGGACCCGCTGGTACCCTTCAATGGTGGCGAGTCCAGCCTGCTTGGCCTGTTCTTCAAAGGCGGCACCGTGCGCTCGGCAGGACAGTCAGCCCAGTATTTCGCTGACATCAACGGCATTGCCGGCGAACCGGCGGCGCAGCAGATCCCGGCGGTAGGCGTTGCCGGTGCGAACGTCGAGCAGCGCGCGTGGCGCAACGGCGGCAGGGCAGAGGTGGAACTGGTGACGGTACAGGGCGGCGGTCACGGCATGCCGCAATCGGCCTGGCGCCGTCCGCGCCTGCTGGGCCCGTCGCCGATGGCGCCGGACGGGCCGGCCTTGGTCTGGTCCTTCTTCGCCCGGCAGCGGTCTTGATCCAGCGCCCGGCGGTCGGCCGAGGCGCGTAGCCGGGCCAGCACGGCCGGCAGGTCGACCCGGCGGCCGGCGCGCACGGCGCCCACCACGTCCAGCGCCGCGTGGACGGCGGCCAGCGCCACCTTGTTCATGCGGTAGGGCAGCACCAGGCGGTAGCGGCCCGGCATGCGCGGCAGCGCGCCGACGAAGCCGACCATCAATTCGCTGCCGGCCAGGCGCTGCAGCTCGAGCGTCACGGCCTGGATCAGGCGCGCGAGCTGAAAATGTCCGGCGGGCGCCGCCCCGGCATCCACCGGCCCTATGGTGTTGATCAGCTTGTCCAGTTGTGGAAGTTCCTTCAGCATGGCTTTCAGTTTCGAGGTGATGGAGCGTACATCGGCGGGTGATTCGTCCAGCTCGACTATGCTGAGCAGGCAAGGGTGGCTGGAATAGCGGTTCTCGCTGGCGATATAACGTTGATCTACGATTTTCATGGATAACTTTGGGACAACAGAAGCAGGCGACATTATCCAAACCCCGGCCGCCATACCCCATCGGCGCATGGCCTGCCTCTTTGTCGGATCAGGCTGACACGCGTTACCACGGGGGAATGGTCGTTTGCACGGCAGCGTTCCGGGCGTACTGGCCTTGCGCTGCGCCTCATTTGAGTTAGACTGTTGTCTCAAAGGAGACGGTCATGTCCAATCCCAAAACCGCTGTCAAACGAGCGGCAACGGCGCGCGTCGCCCGTGCCAAATTGGCCGGCGTGGCAGCAAGCGGCACCTATGTCCAGACTGCGGCGCTTGCCGATCCGCAAGCGCGCATTGCCATGATCCGGCAAGGCATCCCCGCCTCGGTGATAGGCAGCCTGTCTTCACGCATGGGCATGAGCAAGGAAAACTTGCTGTCCAGCCTAGGGCTGTCGCGCGCCACGATCAGCCGCAAGGAGAAGGACGCGGCCGCGTTGTCCAGGGACGAGTCTGAACGGGTGCTCGGCATTGAGACACTGATCGGCATGGTGCAAACCATGGTCGAGCAGTCTGGCGATCCCACCGGTTTTGACCCTGCGCGCTGGCTATCGGACTGGCTCACCACGCCGCTGCCGGCGCTGGCAGGCGAGACCCCGGCCAGTTACATGGACACCTTCGAGGGGCAAAAGCTGGTAGCCGAATTGCTGTCCATGAGCCAGAGCGGCGCTTACGCATGACAGTGTCGGTCTGGCGGATCGCCGTCGAAGCGCCTGCATACGCAGCAAATGATCTGAACGGCACCGGCGCGAAGCTGACGGGCGGGCGCTGGAACAGCAAAGGCACGCCTCTCGTCTACTGCGCCACCAGCATTGCGCTGGCCACGCTCGAGACGGTGCATTACCTCCGCACCAAGGGCTTGCCATTCAATCGCTACCTGGTGCGGACAGACATTCCCGATAGCGTTTGGGATGCGCGCCAGGTGCTCGACCCGCTGCCCGGAGGCTGGGACGCGATCCCGGCCGGCACGAGCGCCAGGGCGGCGGGCGACGACTGGATCGCATCGCGGGCCACGGCCTTGCTGCTGGTGCCCTCGGTCATTGTGCCCGACGAATACAATGTCCTGATCAATCCGCAGCACGGCGACGCCGCCGCGATCACCGCAACGACCATCAAGCGCTGGATCTGCGACCCGCGGTTTTTTCCTTGATTGCTGAGCTGCTTAAGGCAAAATAAGGCATGAATGAAAGAATCATCGAGTCGTCGGGCGAGGTTTTTGCGGATTTGGGTTTTCCCCATGAGGAAGCGGCGCTATTGCCGATGCGCGCAGAGTCAATCGCGACCTTGCGTCAGGCGATAGAGGGGTATGGCTGGACACAGCAGCAAGTGGCCGAGGTATTGCCAGCCAGCCCCGCAGGGCTGGCTGGCGTGTTGCAAAGGCTAAGGCTTTAGAAGTGGTACTCGGCGCGGACCATCGGGGTCTTGGCCAGGCTGCCCGGCACGTTGTGCGGATTGCCGAACTTGTTGCGCCAGTACTGGTATTCCAGGCCGACGCGCAGGGTGTTCGGCTTCAGGCCGGCAGGGCCGCTGACGTCGTACATCACTTGCGCATCGACGTTCACTTCCGGCGCGGTCGGGCCGCCGAATTCGTTCTTGCCCTTGTGGCCGAGCCAGTTGGCGTAGCCCTCGAAGGCAAAGCCGGATTGGCCCAGCGGGATGCCCCAGGAGGCGTTCAACATCGCGTGCGTATCGTAGGTGTAGCGCTTGGCGATGCCCAGCGGCTGGTTGCTTTCCCATACGGCCAGCAGGCTGACGTTGAGGAAGCCCGGCACGTCTATCATCAGCGTGGGACCGGCCACCAGCATGCGCTTTTTCGAATCGTAGCTGTGGTCGTTCTTGGTGTTCCAGTCGAAACCGGCGGTCAGGCCCAGGCCGCGCACGGGGCCGAATTTGAATTCCTTGCCGCTGACCTTGCCCAGGTCCAGCGTGTGGCGGTACAGCACATAGGCTTCCTGCGCGTTGGCGTCGTCGCGGTCCGAGCTCAGGAAATCGACGTTGAAGTAGTTGCTGCCGTACTTGTAGCCGTTGACGTGAGTCAGGTTCACGATGTGCTTGTCGAGGTCCTTGGTGTTGTACGGCTCGGCGAAACGGGTGCCGTAGCGGTAGCCGATCGATGTGTCGCTCCAGTCGGCCGCGCTGGCCTGCTGCATGCCGGTGGCGAAGGCCAGGGTTGCGACGGCGCCGGTGGCCGCGACTCGTAATGCGTTCATACAGTGTCTCCTGTTATTTTCATATGGAAACCCGATTATGTCCGCCGAGCTCATGGTTGTTATCCGTTGCCGCGTATATCCGACAGTACTGTGCCGTATATGATTTTCATACAGGAGTTCCTGTTTCAACCCTACACAGAAAGCGAGACACTATGGGCAAGCTGAGTACACACGTTTTGGATATCACGCAGGGCAAGCCTGGCGCAGGCGTACAGGTGAAGCTGTACCGCGTGGACGGCGGCGAGAAAGTGTTGTTAAAGGCAGACACGACCAATCAGGACGGCCGCTGCGAACAGCCGCTGCTGACCGGCGACGAAGTCCGGATCGGCAAATACGAACTGGTGTTCGGTGCTGGCGACTACTTCGCAGCGCAAGGCGTGAACGTGCCGACGCCGCGTTTCATCGACGAAGTGGTGATCGCCTTCGGCATCGCCGACGCCGGCCAGAACTACCATGTGCCTATCGTCGTTTCGCCTTGGGCGTATTCCACGTATCGCGGTAGTTAATTACCTCATTTAATTTCCGTCGCCGCCATCGAAGCAAGAGGTCTCCAGCTGCTGCAAGGCTGGAGACGCGCTGGCGATGGCCGCTTTCAGCGCGGGCAGCGTCTGGAACACCAGTGCGTCCGCCGTCACCGTGCTGCGCATCTCTTCGCGCGTGCCGCCCATCGCGGCGGGCTTGCGGCGCGCCGGCCAGTCCACCCCATACACGTCCGGATGCAGCACCGGCGGCGCGGTCGATGCCAGCGCCACGAAGTTCGCCCCCGCGTTGCGTGCCAGTTGCACCACTTCGCGGCTGCTCGCGCCATCGACGATGGCGTCTTCCACCAGCAGGATGCGCTTCCCCTTGAACTCGGACGCGATCGCGTTCAGGCGCTGGCTCACCGCCCGCCGCGCCGCGCCCGCAGGCAGCTCGAAGCTGCGGCCGGGATAGCGGTTCTGGATGAAGCCTTCGCGGTACTTGATGCCCAGCTTGAGCGCCAGCTGGATGGCGGCGGGGCGCGAAATGTCGTCCACCGGCATGACCACGTCGATGCCGGTAGCATCCAGTTCCTCGAGCACCTGCTCGGCCAGCAGCTCGCCCAGCTTCAGCCGGGCCGCGTACACCGACGCGCCGTCTATCACCGAATCCGGCCTCGCCAGGCTGACGAATTCGAAGGCGCTGGGACGCGCGGCGGGGTGGGGCGCGGTGGCCCACAGGCCGCTCGTGCGCAACGTGCCGTCCATGCTGATGAACACTGCTTCACCGGGCGCCACGTCGCGCAGGAAGCGGTAGCCCATGCCGTCGAGCGCCACGGATTCGCTGGCCAGCATATATTCCGTGCCGGCGCCGCCACCGGTCTGGCGCTCGCCGAGGCACAGCGGCCGCACGCCTTGCGGATCGCGGAACGCCAGCAAGCCCTGGCCCGCGATTTGCGCCACCGCCGCGTAGGAGCCTTGCACGCGCGCTTGCAGCGCGGCCACTGCCTCGAACAGCGCCGTGGCCGAGAAGCCCGCTCCCTTGCTGGCCGCGTGCAGTTCGTGCGCCAAGACGTTCAGCAGCACCTCCGCGTCGGACGCGGTGTTCATGTGGCGCCTGCCCGTCACGGACAGCTCGTCGCGCAGCGTACCGCCGTTGGCCAGGCAGCCGTTGTGCGCCAGCGTGATGCCGAAGGGCGCGTTGACATAGAAGGGCTGCGCCTCCTCGTCGCACGATGGGCCGTAGGCCGCGCAGCTGCAATGGCCGATGCCGGCGTTGCCGCGGAGGGAACGCATGTTCCGCGTACGGAAAACATCCGTCACCAGGCCGTTCGCCTTGTGCATGGCGAACACGCTGTCGTTGTCGGTGGCGATGCCTGCGGCCTGCTGGCCGCGATGCTGCAGCAGGAGCAGCGCATCGTAGATGATTTGATTTGCAGAGGCGTGCGTAAACACGCCGACGATGCCACACATGGTCGGACTCCTTGAACACAGACGAGACAGTACCGCGCATCGCGGCAAGGCGGTCGGCCGCCGCAGGCATAGCCGTCATAAGGGCGGCGATATGACTGCGCGCACGGCGGGTGATAGCCTTCCATGGCATGTGGTCAGAGTTCGTCTAACCCTGCCGCCATCCATCCAAAATCATCAGCAATCGCGAGCAATCATGAACAAAATACAAAACGAGACCACGGTGAAGGCCTTCCGCGCCAGTATCCTGCACTTCACCGCAGACCCCGCGTTCGGCGACCAGGCACACCGCTGGCACGAAGACGGCCTGCTGGTAGTGGAAGGGGGCCGCGTGCTGGCGGCGGGCGACTACGACCAGCTGAAAGCCACGCTGCCCGAAGGCACGCTGGTGCGCGATTATCGCGGCAAGATCATCATGCCCGGCTTTATCGACACCCACATCCACTACCCGCAGACCGACATGATCGCCTCGCCGGCGCCAGGCTTGCTGCCATGGCTGGACACCTACACCTTCCCGACCGAGCGGCAGTTCAAGGACCCCGGGCACGCGCGCGGCGTGGCCGACTTCTTCCTCGACGAGCTGCTGCGCTGCGGCACCACCACCGCCATGGTGTACTGCACCGTGCATCCCGAATCGGTGGACGCCTTCTTCGGCGCCAGCGAAGAGCGCAACCTGCGCATGGCGGCGGGCAAGGTGATGATGGACCGTCACTGCCCGGACTTCCTGCAAGACACCGCCGAAAGCGGCGCGCGCGAAAGCGAGGAGCTGATCCGGCGCTGGCACAACAAGGGCCGCAATATGTACGCGCTGACGCCGCGCTTTGCGCCGACGTCCACCGAAGCGCAGCTGCAGCTGGCCGGCGAGCTGGCGCAAGCCTATCCGGACACCTTCGTCCAGACCCACGTGGCCGAGAACACCGATGAAGTGGCATGGGTCAAATCGCTGTTCCCGAAAGCGCGCAGCTACCTGGACGTGTACGACAAGTACGGCATGCTGCGTCCGCGCTCGATGTACGCGCATTGCATCTGGCTCGACAATGAAGACCGCGCGCGCATGGCCGCCACCGGCGCCGCCGTGTCGATGTGCGCGACCTCCAATCTGTTCCTGGGTAGCGGCCTGTTCGACTTCGCGGGCGCCGACAAGGCGAAAGTGGCCTTGTCCCTGGCGACCGACGTCGGCGGTGGCACCTCGTTCTCGATGCTGCAGACCATGAACGAGACCTACAAGGTGGCGCGCATGGGCGGCACCTACATGCCGGCGCTGCGCATGTTCTACCTGGCCACGCTGGGCGGCGCGCGCAGCATGCAGCTCGAAGGCACGATAGGCAACTTCGTTGCGGGTGCCGAGGCGGACTTCATCGTGCTCGACCCGAAAGCGACGCCGCTGCTCGAGCGCCGCACCACGCGCACCAACAGCCTGGAAGAGCTGCTGTTCGCGCTGGCGCTGCTGGGCGACGACCGCGCCATCAGCGCCACCTACGCAGCCGGCAAGCAGGTGCACCAGCGCGGCGAATAAGAAGAATGCGGCCAGAAGAATGCCGCCAGGCTCCGCTTATTTCAGCGGCGTCTGCTTGCCGTACAGCCGGCATTCAGCGGCCAGGGCCAGCAGATTCGGGCTGCGCTCGCGGCTGCGCGGCACCAGCAGCGTGATTTGCTGGTGCGAAGCATAACGCGCATCCAGCGGAATGAACTGGATGCGCGCGCTGAATTCGGCCACGCGGCGCGGCAGCAGGCTATAGCCGATGCCGCCGCTGACCAGGTTAATCAGCGAAAAAATATCCCCCACCTGCATCGCCGTTTCCGGCACAAAGCCCGCCTGCTGGAACGCGTGCTGGAAACTGTCCGCCGTCACGAATCCTTCACCAAGAGTAATGAATTTCTCGCCGCGCATGGCTTGCAGGTCGACCTTGGCCAAGCCGGCATAGGGTGAACCCAGCGGCGCCGCCAGCTGCACTTCGTCTTCAAACAGCGGCACGGCCACCAGTTCCTTGTCGTCGATGGCCGACTGCACGCCGATCACGATGGCGTCCAGCCGCCCCTCGGCCAGGCTGCGCAGCAAGTCCTCGTTCGAGCCCAGCGTCAGGTCCACCTGCAGGTCCGGCTTGCGCATCTTGAGCGCGATCATCAACTGCGGAATGCAGCGCAAGGTCAGCGAATAAAGCGATCCTATCCGTATGCGGCTGGCGTCGAATCCCGCCAGTTCCCGCACTTTGCGTATGCCTTCTTCGCACTCGGCAACGGCGCGCTGGGCATGCTTGGCAAAGGCGTAGGCGGTCGGCAGCGCAGTCAGGTTGCGGCCCTCGCGCTTGAACAGCGGGCAACGCAAGCCGTCCTCCAGCGTATGCAGCGCGCGGTGCACGCTCACCGTGCTCTGGCCCATTTCCTCCGACACGCGCGCAAGGCTGCCCAGGCGCATGAACGCGAGGAATACTTCCAATTTCTTAAGCGTAATTTCTTCGTCGATGGCCATGCCGCGATTGTAGTCGATGTTTACCTTGAGAGTAAACGTTGATCGGTCAGGTTGATTGTACGCCCCGGCTTCTCTTTCTATTCTATGTGCTAACAAACGCAGAACCGGAGGAGACCCCAAATGCACCCCACCACACCATCCGCAGCAGCGCCCGCCCGGCGCTGGGATACGCGGAGGACCGAGAAGCAGCGGCGCCTGGATGCCGTCGCGCACCTGTGCGACGGTCCCGTGCTGCGCAGCGACCGCATTGTCGAGGCGCTGGAGCGGCTCGTTGTCAGCGGCGACCGGGTAGTACTTGAAGGTAACAATCAGAAGCAGGCGGATTTCCTGGCGCGGGCGCTGGCCAAGGCCGATCCCGGCCTGCTCAACCAGCTGCACCTGATCATGCCCAGCGTCAGCCTGCCCGAGCACCTGGACCTGTTCGAACGCGGCATCGCCCGCAAGCTCGATTTCGCCTTCGCCGGCGCGCAAAGCCTGCGCATCTCGCAGTTCCTGCAGGACGGGTTGCTGGAGATGGGCGCCATCCACACCTACGTGGAGTTGTATGCGCGGCTGTTCGTGGACCTGCCGCCCAACGTGGTGATGGTGGCAGGCTATATGGCGGACCGCCAGGGCAACCTGTACACCGGTCCGAGCACCGAGGACACGCCGACGCTGGTGGAGGCGGGCGCCTTCCGCGACGGCATCGTGATCGCGCAGGTCAACCAGATCGTCGACCATCCGGGCGACTTGCCGCGGGTGGACATACCCGGCTCGTGGATCGACTTCGTGGTGCAGTCGGACAAGCCTTTCTACATCGAGCCCCTGTTCACGCGCGATCCGCGCCTGGTCAAGCCGCTGCACATCCTGATGGCCATGATGGCGATACGCGGCGTGTACGAACGGCACCAGGTCCAGTCGCTCAACCACGGCATCGGCTTCAACACCGCGGCCATCGAACTGATACTGCCGACCTACGGCGAGCAACTGGGCTTGAAGGGCAAGATCTGCCGCAACTGGACGCTCAATCCGCACCCGACGCTGATCCCGGCGATAGAAAGCGGCTGGGTCGAGAGCGTGCACTGCTTCGGCGCGGAACTGGGCATGGAAGCGTACGCCGCCGCGCGTCCGGACGTGTTCTTCACCGGCCGCGACGGCTCCATGCGCTCGAACCGCGCGCTGTGCCAACTGGCCGGCCAGTACGCGGTGGATCTGTTCATCGGCTCCACGCTGCAGATGGACGGCCTGGCCAACGCGTCCACGGTCACGCGCGGCCGGCTCACCGGTTTCGGCGGCGCGCCCAATATGGGCCACGATCCGCACGGCCGCCGTCATCCGACCCCGGCGTGGCTGGACCTGATCGAGACCGACGACCCGCTGGCGCGCGGCAAGAAGCTGGTGGTGCAGATGGTGGAAACCTTCCAGGACGGCGGCCAGCCTTCCATCGTTGAATCGCTCGATGCGGTCGCCGTGGGCAAGGCCTCCGGCATGCCGCTGGCGCCGGTGATGATCTACGGCGACGACGTGACCCATGTGCTTACGGAAGAGGGTATCGCCTATCTGTACAAGGCGCGTTCGCTGGAAGAGCGCAAGGCCATGCTGGCTGCCGTTGCCGGCGTCACGCCGATAGGCTTGCGGCACAACCCCAAGGACACCGCCCGCCTGCGCAGCGAAGGGCTGATTGCGCTGCCCGAAGACATCGGCGTGCAGCGCGGCGAAGCGACCCGCTCGCTGCTGGCCGCCAAGAGCGTCGCCGAACTGGTCGAATGGTCCGGCGGCCTGTATGACCCACCCGCCAAATTCAGGAGCTGGTAATGAGCGCCTTACATCTGTTGGACAACGATATCCATACCGGCTCCGGTTTCGCAAGCTGGCTGGCCGACGCGGCGGTCGATGCGCTGATCGACGAGGCCACGCTGACACCCAAGCCCGGCCTGGTCGACTTGCGCGGCAACGGTGCCCACGAGGACCTGAACTGGCTGCTGATGTGCCACTCGGCCCGCGCGCTGCGCCCCGCTTTCCACGCGATGGCGCTGGCAGGCCAGCGCATCGCGGATCCTCAATCGCTGCGCGAGTACATCGGCGCTGCGGGCCGAGACGCGGAGCGCGCAATGATGCAGGCCACCGGCGGCGTGAACACGCATCGCGGGGCGATCTGGGCGATAGGCCTGCTGGTGACCGCTGCCGCGCAGCCTGCCGGCCGCAGCCAAGCAAGCACGGTAGCGCACCGGGCGGCGGCGCTGGCGAGGCTGCACGACCGGCACGCGCCTGCTGTTACCGGCAACAAAGGGGCGCTGGCCTGTCTTCAGCATGGGGTCGGTGGCGCGCGTTCGCAGGCGCAGCAAGGTTTTCCGCAAGTGATCCATGCTGCGCTGCCTATGCTGCGCGCCTCCCGCCTGCGTGGGGACGGCGAAGATGCGGCGCGCCTGAACGCGCTGCTGGCCGTGATGGCACAACTGGACGACACCTGTTTGCTGGCGCGCGGCGGCAGGCCCGCGCTGGAAGCGGCGCAGCGCGGCGCACGCCGCGTGCTGGACGCTGGCGGCGTGGCGAACGGCGATGGGCGGCAGGCCTTGCGCGTGCTGGACGCGGACCTGCTGGCGCTGGGCGTTTCGCCCGGCGGTGCGGCGGACCTGCTGGCGGCGGCGCTGCTGCTGGACCGGATGGAAAACAAGGGTATCAACGACGAAGTGGAGTGCGATCATGGAACAACTGCAGTTTGAATACGCGGCCGGGCTGCCGGCCGCGCGGCGCGCGCTGGCCGGCGTAGTCGGCTCGGGCGACCTGGAAGTATTGCTGGAACCCGCGGCTGCGGGCCGCACCACGGTGCTGGTGCAGACGTCGGTGAACGGCTTCGGCGCGACCTGGAAGGCAGTGCTGGACCGGCTGTTCTCGGCCGCAGCCTTGCCTGCCGCGCATATCGAGATCCACGACAGCGGCGCGACGCCCGGTGTGGTGCGCTTGCGCATCGAACAGGCTTACGACGATGCGGGGCGGCCATGAGCACTACTCAGCATACAGCTCAGAGCACGTCCGAACTCCTGGCGCGCGACAGTTTTATCGAGCGCAACGCCCGCAGCCGCGCCAAGGCGCTGCTGGACGAAAACAGCATGCGCGAACTGGCGGGGCCGTTCGACCGCATGACGTCGCCCTGGCTGGCCATGCAGAACATCGTGGTGCAAGCGGACGACGGCGTCGTGGTGGCCAAGGGAACGCTGGATGGCCGGCCCACGGTGGTGCTGGCGATTGAAGGCGCCTTCCAGGGCGGCAGCATGGGGGAAGTGGGCGGCGCCAAGATCGCCGGCGCGCTGGAGCTGGCTGCAGAGGACAACCGCAACGGCGTGCCGACACAGGCGGTGATCCTGTTCGAGACCGGCGGCGTGCGGCTGCAGGAAGCCAACCTGGGCCTGGCCGCCATCGCGGAGATCCAGGCGGCGATCGTCGATCTGCGGCGCTACCGTCCCGTCATCGGCGTGAGCGCCGGCACGGTGGGGTGTTATGGCGGCATGTCGATCGCTGCCGGGCTGTGCTCCTATTTGATCCTCACCGGCGAGGCGCGCCTGGGCCTGAACGGTCCGCAGGTCATCGAGCAGGAGGCCGGCATCGCTGAATTCGATTCGCGCGACCGGCCGCTGATCTGGAGCCTGACGGGCGGCGAGCAGCGCCACCAGGCGCAACTGGCGGACCGGTGCGTGCAGGACGACACCGCCGCCATACGCGCCACGCTGGCGGAGCTGTTCCGGCAAGAGCTGCCGGCGCAGCCGCGCAGCGCGCGCTACGCGGCATTCCTGGCCGATCTTGAACAGGTGGACGCATCGGCGCAGGCAAGCGCACTGCAGGTGCGCGCAATTTACGCGAAAGGAGGGGTGTCATGAATATCCACGCCAAGCATGAGATGGGCGAACTCGCAGCTGGCGGCGATCCCGGTACCGGCGCCGGCGTAGGGACGCGCAGCCGCAGCGACAACCTTGACGCCGGTGTCAGTGTCAGTGTCAGTGTCAGTGGCAGCCGCGGCCGGCGCTGGCTGGCGGCCCTGACAGAGGGCGCGGAACTTGTGCCGGGTTATTGCGCTGCTGTACAGGTGGCCGACGCAATGCTGGCGGGTCAGCCCGCGCGCTATATCGCCGTGGTGCCGGACCCGGACAACCGCTTTGTCCGCGCCCGCAGCGGCGAGATCGGCCTGGTCGAAGGCTGGCAACTGGCACGGGCCGTGCAAACCGTCATGCAGGCCGACCGCGCGGCGCGGGTGAAGCGTCCCATCGTCGCCGTGATCGACGTCCCCAGCCAGGCTTATGGCCGGACCGAGGAGGCGTACGGCATCCATCAGGCGCTGGCCGGGGCAGCGGGCGCGTATGCGGAAGCGCGGCTGGCGGGCCACCCGGTGATCGGTCTCATCGTGGGCAGCGCGATGTCCGGCGCCTTCCTGGCGCACGGTTACCAGGCCAACCGCCTGATCGCGTTCGACGACCCGGAAGTGATGGTGCACGCGATGGGGAAAGCATCGGCCGCGCGCATCACGCTCCGGTCTGTCGAGGCGCTGGAAGCGCTGGCCGCCAGCGTTCCGCCGATGGCGTACGACATCCGCAATTACGCTTCGCTAGGCTTGTTGTGGCGGCTGCTGTCGCCTGCCGCGCCCGATGCGCCGGCCGGCGCCGATGTGGCCATGGTGCGCGCATCGCTCGACGACGCGCTCGCAGATATCGCAGCAAGCGGGCAATGCGGACTGGCCGGGCGGCTGAACGGCCCGCACCGCGCCGCCTCGCGCAAGGTTAGGGAACTGCTGCGGCAACAATGGAAAGGGGAGCAGGAGAGTTAATGGGCATGCGGTAAAACGGCGGGGGCCAGCACAACAAGAAACGGCGGCCGCCGCACTTCAACTTTGAATCGGAGGAGACATCATGATTATCTACGGTACCGCATTGCTGGCTGTCTGCCACTTGCTGGGCATTTTCCTGGGCGACCTGCTGGGCGCCCTGATCGGCGTGAAAACCAACGTGGGCGGGGTCGGCATCGCCATGATATTGCTGATCTGCGCGCGGCTCTACATGCACAAACGCGGCCTGATGCCGCAGACCACGGAACTGGGCGTCACTTTCTGGGGCGCGATGTACATCCCGGTGGTGGTGGCCATGGCCGCGCAGCAGAACGTGGTGGCCGCCTTGCGCGGCGGCCCGGTGGCGCTGCTGGCTGCGATGGGGGCGCTGGCGCTGTGCGCCTGCACCATTGCGCTGATCAACCGCACCGAAAAATCGGCCGGCGCCAGCGCCGTGCGCGAACCGTCCGTCACCGCCAAGACCGCATAGGGAGAACATCATGATAGAAATGCTCGAAAAAGCCGTGCTGCACAACGGCCTGGTGACCGCTTTCGCCGTGGTCGGCCTGATCATGTATGTGTCGATGCAGCTGTCGCGCCGCCTGACCTTTGGCCGCGTGCACGGCTCGGCCATCGCCATCCTGATCGGCCTGGGGCTGGCTTACTGGGGCGGCGGCCACACGGGCGGCCAGAAAGGGCTGGCCGACCTGTCGCTGTTCAGCGGCATCGGCCTGATGGGCGGCGCCATGCTGCGCGACTTCGCCATTGTCGCCACCGCGTTCGAAGTGCAGGCCAGCGAGGCCCGCAAGGCCGGGATGATAGGCGTGGTGGCGCTGGTGCTGGGGACCGTGCTGCCCTTTATCGTCGGCGCCGCCGTGGCTTATTCTTTCGGCTACACCGATGCGGTCAGCATGACCACCATCGGGGCGGGCGCGGTGACGTATATCGTCGGCCCCGTGACTGGCGCGGCGATCGGCGCCAGTTCCGAGGTCATGGCGCTCAGCATCGCCACCGGCCTGGTGAAGGCTATCCTGGTGATGGTCGGCACGCCGATCGCCGCCGGTTTCCTGGGTTTGAAGACGCCGCGTTCGGCGATGGTGTTCGGCGGCCTGGCCGGCACGGTGAGCGGCGTATCGGCGGGGCTGGCCGCCACCGACCGCACGCTGGTGCCATACGGGACGCTGGTGGCCACCTTCCACACCGGCCTTGGCTGTCTGCTTGGACCGTCGCTGCTGTATTTCGCCACCAGGTCGCTGGTGGCTTGAGCCATGGATCCGCACACTTGCGCCCATCCCCGGCCGCGCGGAGCGGCAAAGTGAGCGTGCTGTACACCTTCCCCGGCCAGGGCGCGCAAAAGGCGGGCATGCTGCACGCGCTGCCCAGCCATCCGGAAACGGCCCGCACGCTGGCTGAAACGGCCGCAGCGCTCGGCCGCGACCCGCTCGCGCTGGATACATCGGCCGCGCTTGCGTCCACGGTGGCAGCCCAGCTGTGCCTGCTGGTCGCCGGTGTCGCCATGGCGCGAGTGCTGGCGGCGCACGGCGCCGTGCCGGACATGGTGGCGGGCTTGTCCATAGGCGCTTATCCGGCAGCCGTGGCGGCGGGCGTGATCTCCTATACCGATGCCGTGCGGCTGGTGGCGCGCCGGGCGGAACTGATGGAGCAGGGCTACCCGCACGGTTACGGCATGTGGGCCGTCAGCGGCCTTGATCAGGGCCAGCTGGAAAGCGTGGTCGCCCGCGTCCACACGCCTGCCACGCCGGTCTATCTGGCCAACCTGAACGCGCCGCGCCAGCAGGTCATTGCAGGCCTGGACGACGCCCTGCGGGAAGCCGGCGCGCTTGCGGTGGCGGCCGGCGCCAGCAGGGCGGAACGGCTGGCGGTCAGCGTGCCCTCGCACTGCGAACTGCTGGCCGGCCAGGCCCGCGCCATGCGCGCAGCGTTCGACGGCGTGGCGCTGTCGCGGCCCAAGGCCGTCTACCTCAGCGGCAGCCGCGCGCGCGCCCTGTTCGATCCGGCGGCGATCCGCGACGACCTGGCCGCCAACATGGCATGCCAGGTGCACTGGTACGACACTGCGCGCCACGCATGGGAACGCGGCGCCAGGGTGGCGCTGGAGATGCCCAGCGGCTCGGTGCTGACCGGGCTCACGGCGCCTGTGTTCGAAGGTGGACTGGTCCTGAGTTGTGAAGGCAACCGTATCGATACCGTGCTGGCGTTGCTGGCACGTGAAACTGAATAGTTATCTAGGAGACCATCATGTCGGAGAATGATTTCAATCTGCACGAAGAACGCAGCTTCCCCCCGCCGCCGGCCTTTGCGGCGCAAGCCAATATAGCGGGAATGGGAGCGTACCGCGCTTTGTGCGACGAGGCGGCGCGGGACTACGAAGGCTACTGGGCGCGCCTGGCGCGCGAGAACCTGGCCTGGAAAGAGCCGTTCGCGCGCACGCTGAACGAAGACGAGGCCCCGTTCTACAAGTGGTTCGAAGGCGGCAAGCTCAACGTGTCCTACAACTGTCTGGACCGCAACCTGGAAAACGGCAACGGCGGAAAGGCCGCCATCATCTTCGAAGCGGACGACGGCGCGGTCACCAAGGTCAGCTATCAAGAACTGCACGAGAAAGTCTGCAAATTCGCCAACGGCCTGAAATCGCGCGGCATCAAAAAAGGCGACCGCGTCATCATCTACATGTCGATGTCGGTGGAAGGCGTGGCCGCGATGCAGGCGTGCGCGCGCATCGGCGCCACGCACTCGGTGGTGTTCGGCGGCTTCTCCGCCAAGTCCCTGCAGGAGCGCATCATCGACGCCGGCGCGGTGGCCGTGATTACCGCCGACGAGCAGCAGCGCGGCGGCAAGCGTCTGCCGCTCAAGTCCATCGTCGACGAAGCGCTGGCCATGGGCGGCTGCGGCAGCGTCAAGGATGTCATCGTCTACCAGCGCACCGGCGGCGGTGTCACCCACGTTTCCGACCGCGACATCTGGCTGCACGACCTGGTCGAAGGCCAGAGCGCGCAGTGCGAACCGGAATGGGTGGACGCCGAGCATCCGCTGTTCATCCTGTACACGTCCGGCTCCACCGGCACGCCGAAGGGCGTGCAGCACGCGAGCGGCGGCTATCTGCTGTGGGCGGCGCTGACGATGAAATGGACTTTCGACATCAAACCGGCCGACGTCTACTGGTGCACCGCCGACATCGGCTGGGTGACGGGGCACAGCTACATCGCCTACGGCCCGACGGCGGTGGGCGCGACGCAGATCATCTTCGAAGGCATCCCGACGTTCCCGGACGCCGGCCGTTTCTGGGAGACCGTGGCCAAGCACAAGGTCAGCATCTTCTACACCGCGCCGACGGCGATCCGCTCGCTGATCAAGGCGGCCGACGTCGATCCGAGAGTGCATCCGAAGAACTACGACCTGTCTTCGCTGCGCCTGCTCGGCACGGTGGGCGAGCCGATCAATCCGGAAGCGTGGATGTGGTATTACAAGAACGTGGGCAATGAACACTGCCCGATAGTGGATACTTTCTGGCAGACCGAAACGGGCGGCCACATGATATCCCCGCTGCCGGGCGCCACGCCCATGGTGCCGGGATCGTGCACCCTGCCGCTGCCGGGCATCATGACGGCCATCGTCGACGAAGCCGGACAGGACGTGCCGGACGGGCAGGGCGGCATCCTGGTGGTCAAGCGTCCGTGGCCGTCGATGATACGCACCATCTGGAACAATCCGGAACGCTTCAAAGCCGGCTACTTCCCGGAAGAGCTGGGCGGAAAATATTACCTCGCCGGCGACGGCGCCATCCGCGACAAGGACACCGGCTACTTCACCATCACCGGCCGCATCGACGACGTGCTGAACGTGTCCGGCCATCGCATGGGCACGATGGAAATCGAGTCGGCGCTGGTGGCCAATCCGCTGGTGGCCGAGGCGGCCGTGGTCGGCAAGCCGGACGAGACCACCGGCGAATCGATCTGCGCCTTTGTGGTGCTCAAGCAGGCGCGCCCGACGGGCGAGGATGCGAAGAGAATCGCGCTGGAGCTGCGCAACTGGGTGGGCAAGGAGATCGGGCCGATCGCCAAGCCGAAAGAGATCCGGTTCGGCGACAACTTGCCCAAGACACGCTCGGGCAAGATCATGCGGCGTTTGCTGAGGGTGTTGGCCAAGGGCGAAGCGCTGACGCAGGACATTTCCACGCTGGAGAATCCGGCTATCCTGGAACAGCTGAAGGACGCCTCCTGAGGCAGGACGGATGAGCGCTTTGTCACACGCGTGCGGCAAGCCGCCTTGCCCCGCCGGTGGCGCGTGGCGGCTTAGCGCATCGTGTTAGGGGGGCTATGCCCAAGCGCCCTGCATGGCTTCTACTGCGGCCAGATTTCGGCCAGGCGCAGCAAGTTGGTGGTGCCGGGCTGGCCGAACGGCGTGCCGGCCGCGATGGCGATCTGGTCGCCGGTCTTGACGAAACCCTCGCGCAGCGCGGTACGGCATGCCGCCGCCACCATCTCGTCGACGCTGTTGACGTCCGCGCTGACGGTGCTGTGCACGCCCCAGGCCAGCGCCAGGCGGCGCGCGGTGTCGCGGTTGGGCGTGATGCTGACGATGGGTGCGGCCGGCCGCTCGCGCGCGGCGCGCAGGCTGCTGTGGCCGGAGGTGGTGTACGTCACCGTCGCCACCACGCCGATGATCTGCGTGACGTTGCGCAGCGCGGCGCAGATGGCGTCGCCCTTGGTCGGCAGCGGGTCTTCGTGCTGGGCATCGATCAGCGCCTGGTAGGACGGGTCGCGCTCGACTTCGGAAATGATGCGGTTCATGATGGCCACCGCTTGCACCGGGTAGGCGCCGCTGGCCGATTCGGCCGACAGCATGACCGCGTCTGCGCCTTCGTATACGGCGTTCGCCACGTCGGACGCTTCGGCGCGGGTCGGCACCGGCGCGCTGACCATCGATTCCAGCATTTGCGTGGCCACCACCACCGGCTTGCCGTGCTTGCGGCACATGCGCACGATGCGCTTCTGCACGCCGGGCACGCGCTCGGGCGGCAGTTCCACACCCAGGTCGCCGCGCGCCACCATCACCGCGTCCGACGCGACGATGATCTCTTCCAGGCGGTCCAGCGCGGCAGGCTTCTCCAGCTTGGACAGCACGCCGGCCCGGCCTTTGACCAGCGCCTGCGCCTGCTGCACATCCTCGGGGCGCTGCACGAAGGACAGCGCAACCCAGTCCACACCCAGGCTCAGGGCGAATTCCAGGTCATTCTTGTCCTTGGTGGTCAGCGCCGGGATGGGCAGCACCGCGTCCGGCACGTTCACGCCCTTGCGGTCCGACAGCACGCCGCCGTTCACCACGCGGGTGCGGATCACGCTGTCGTCGCTGGCCAGCACTTCCAGGCGCACGCGGCCATCGTCCAGCAGCAATGACTGGCCGGTGCTCACGGCGGCGAACAGTTCGGGGTGGGGCAGGCAGACGCGGGTGGCGTTGCCCGGCGCGGGATTCTGGTCCAGCACGAACTCGGCGCCCGCGCCCAGCGTAATGCTGCCGCCGGCGAACTGGCCGATGCGCAGCTTGGGTCCTTGCAGGTCGGCCAGGATGGCGATGGGGCGGCCCAGGTCGCGCTCGATTTCGCGCACGATGGTGTGGCGCAGCTGGTGGTCGGCGTGGCTGCCGTGGCTGAAGTTGAAGCGGAACACGTCCGCACCCGCTTCGAACAGTGCCTGGATGGTGTTGCGGTCGGAGCTTGCTGGGCCCAATGTGGCCACTATTTTGGCTTTACGTTCACGGCGCATGATTTGTCTCTTCTGATTATGGATAAAGCAAGGGATGGAGCAAACGCATGGCGCGCCGCGCGGGAAGCGCGGCGCGCCAGGGGGCTTACAGGATGAGGATGGCGCGGAAGTCGTTGACGTTGGTGCGGGTCGGGCCGCTGGTCACGAGGTCGTTCAGGGCGCTGAAGAAGCTGTAGCCGTCGTTGTTGGCCAGCAGGGCTTTGGCGCTGACGTCTTTGGCCTCGGCACGGGCCAGGGTGTCCGGCGCGTACAGGGCGCCGGCGTTGTCTTCCGAACCGTCGATGCCGTCGGTGTCGCAGGCGATGGCGTGCACGCCGGGCGCCGCTTCCAGCGCCAGCGCGAGGCTGAGCAGGAATTCGACGTTGCGGCCGCCGCGGCCGTTGCCGCGCACCGTGACGGTGGTTTCGCCGCCGGACAGGATGACGCAAGGCCGGGCGAAGGGCTGGCCGCGCGCGATGACCTGGCGCGCCAGGGCGGCGTGCATCAGGCCGATGTCGCGCGCTTCGCCTTCGATGCCGTCGGACAGGATGTAGGGCGTCAGGCCGGCGCTGCGCGCCTTGGACGCCGCCGCTTCCAGCGCGTCCTGCGCGGTGGCGATGACGTGGTGGCTGTGGCGCTCGAAGCGTGGATCGCCCGGCTTCGGCGTCTCGCTGGCGGCCGATTCCAGGTGGGTGTGCACGCTTTGCGGGATGTCGATCTTGTACTTGCGCAGTATCGCGAGCGCATCCGCACTCGTCGTCGCGTCCGGCAGGGTGGGGCCGCTGGCGATCACGCGCGGGTCGTCGCCCGGCACGTCGGAGATCAGCAGCGTGACCACGCGCGCCTTGCCGCAGGCCAGCGCCAGGCGGCCGCCCTTGATCGCGGACAGGTGCTTGCGCACGCAGTTCATTTCGCCGATGGCGGCGCCGCTGCGCAGCAGGGCTTTGTTCAGTGCTTGTTTCTCTTGCAGCGTGATGCCTTCGGCGGGCAGCGCGAGCAGGGCGGAGCCGCCGCCGGAGATCAGGCACAGCACCAGGTCGTCTTCGGTCAGGCCCTGCACCATGGCTAGCATGCGTGCGGCGGCGCGCTGGCCGGCTTCGTCCGGTACCGGGTGCGAGGCTTCCACCACTTCGATGTGCTGGGTGTTGGCGCCGTGGCCGTAGCGGGTGACCACCAGGCCCGAGATGGGTCCCTTCCAGTTGCGCTCGACCGCCTCGGCCATCGCGGCCGCGCCCTTGCCGGCGCCGATCACGAGGGTTTTGCCGTTGACGGGCGGCTGCGGCAGGAATTCGGACACGAGGGTGCGCGGATGGACGGCGCTGACCGCTGCGTTGTACAGGTCGAGCAAGAGCTGGCGAGGTTCTGGAACGGACATGGTGTGTTCTTTCTTCTGTGTTCGGTAAGGCGGGCCGGATCGGCCCGCCGTTCAAGCGGATCAGCCCTGGGCGATCTTATGGTTGGACATCAATTCGATGGCCTGGCACAGCGCGGAGTGGTCGAGGCCACCGAGGCCGTTGGCCGAGCAGGCGTTCATCAGTTCCTGCGTGGCGGCGGTGTTCGGCAGCGACACACCCAGCTGCTTGGCGCCTTGCAGCGCCAGGTTCAAGTCCTTCTGGTGCAGCTGGATGCGGAAGCCCGGGTTGAACGCGCGCTTGACCATGCGTTCGCCGTGCACTTCCAGGATGCGCGACGAGGCGAAGCCGCCCATCAGCGCTTCGCGCACCTTGGCCGGGTCGGCGCCGGCTTTGGAGGCGAACAGCAGCGCTTCGGCCACGGCCTGGATGTTCAGCGCCACGATGATCTGGTTGGCCACCTTGGTGGTCTGGCCGTCGCCGTTGCCGCCGACCAGGGTGATGTTCTTGCCCATCAGGTCGAACAGCGGCTTGACGGTTTCGAATGCTTCGGCAGGGCCGCCGACCATGATGGTCAGCGAGGCCGCCTTGGCGCCCACTTCGCCGCCGGACACCGGCGCGTCCAGGTAGGCGCAGCTCTTCTTGTTGATCTTCTTGGCGAATTCCTTGGTGGCGATCGGCGAGATCGAGCTCATGTCGACCACGATCTTGCCGGCGGTCAGGCCGGCGGCCACGCCGTTTTCGGCGAACAGCGCTTCTTCGACGTGCGGGGTGTCCGGCACCATCAGGAAGATGATGTCGGCGCGCTTGGCCACTTCAGAGGCCGAGGTGCACACGGTGGCCCCGCCGTCGATCAGGTTCGCTGGCGGGTTCTTGATGTCGTGCAGGTACAGCTTGTGGCCGGCGGCTTGCAGGTGGCCTGCCATTGGGGCACCCATGATGCCCAGTCCGATGAATCCGAGGTTTGCCATGTTAGTTCTCCGTGATGAATGTTAGGTTTATGCGGCCAGTTGCTGGATCCAGCCCAGGCCGTCCACAGTGCTGCTCTTCGGCTTGTACTCGCAGCCCACCCAGCCGTCGTAGCCGATTTCGTCCAGGTAGTTCAGCAGGTAGCGGTAGTTGATCTCGCCGGTGCCTGGCTCGAAGCGGCCCGGATTGTCGGCCAGCTGGATATGCTTGATGACGGACTGGTTGGCCTTGATGGTGTTGGCCAGTTCGCCCTCCATGCGCTGCATGTGGTAGATGTCGTACTGCAGGAACAGGTTGTCCGAACCGACCGCTTCGATCAGCTCCAGGCCCTGGCGGGTACCCGACAGGAAGAAGCCCGGAATGTCGACGGTGTTGATCGGCTCGATCAGCAGCGGGATGCCGGCCTTCTTCAGCGCGGCGGCCGCGAACTTCAGGTTGCGTACCAGCGTGTCCTGCGCCTTGGCGCGTTCCACGTTGGGCGGCAGGATGCCGACCAGGCAGTTGATGCGCTGCGTGCCGAGCGCCTTGGCGTAGCGCAGCGCCATTTCAACGCCGTATTCGAACTCGCTGACGCGGTCCGGCAGGCAGGCGATGCCGCGTTCGCCGCCAGCCCAGTGGCCGGCCGGCAGGTTGTGCAGCACCATCTCGAGCTGGAACTGGTGCAGTTTCTCGGACAGCTGTTCCGGTTCGAAGTCGTACGGGAACAGGAACTCCACACCCTTGAACCCGGCGCGCGAGGCGGCGCCGAAGCGGTCCAGGAAATGCAGTTCGTTGAACAGCATGGTGAGGTTGGCGGCGAATTTAGGCATGTTCTACTCCTCGCTTACGCGACATCCAGGATGTCGTTGAATTCATTGATGGCGTTGATCTCGGTGCCCATGGCGATGTTGGTCACGCGCTCCAGGATGATCTCGACCACCACCGGCACGCTGTGCTGCGCCATCAGTTCGCGGGCACGTTCGAACGCGGGGATGATGTCGTCCGGCTTGTGCACGCGGATCGCCTTGCAGCCCAGGCCTTCGACGACGGCGACGTGGTCCACGCCGTAGCCGTTCAGTTCCGGCGCGTTGACGTTCTCGAAGGCCAGCTGTACGCAGAAGTCCATGTCGAAACCGCGCTGCGACTGGCGGATCAGGCCCAGGTAGCTGTTATTGACCAGCACGTGGATGTAGGGCAGCTTGAACTGCGCGCCCACGGCCAGTTCCTCGATCAGGAACTGGAAGTCGTAGTCGCCCGAGATCGCGACGATGTCGGTGGTCGGATCGGAGGCCCGGACACCCAGCGCTGCGGGGATGGTCCAGCCCAGCGGGCCGGCCTGGCCGCAGTTGATCCAGTTGCGCGGCTCGTACACGTGCAGGAACTGCGCGGCGGCGATCTGCGACAGGCCGATGGCGGACACGTAGCGGGTGTTGCGGCCGAAGTAGTTGTTCATTTCTTCGTACACGCGCAGCGGCTTGACCGGCACGTCGTCGTAGTGGGTCTTGCGCAGCATGGTGCGCTTGCGTTCCTGGCACTGGTGTACCCAGCCGGTGCGGTCCTTCAGCTTGCCCGCCGCTTTCCATTCCTTTGCCACTTCGATGAACAGCTCCAGCGCCAGGCCGGCGTCGGAGACGATGCCCAGGTCGGGACCGAACACGCGGCCGATCTGGGTCGGTTCGATGTCGATGTGGACGAAGGTGCGGTCGGCGGTGAACACGTCGACGGAACCGGTGTGGCGGTTGGCCCAGCGGTTGCCGATGCCGATCATGAAGTCCGAAGCGAGCACGGTGGCGTTGCCGTAGCGGTGCGAGGTCTGCAGACCGGCCATGCCGGCCATCAGCGGGTGGTCGTCGGGTATGGTGCCCCAGCCCATCAGGGTAGGGATGACCGGCACGTTGACGATTTCGGCGAATTCCTGCAGCAGCTTGGACGCGTTGGCGTTGATGATGCCGCCGCCGGCGGTGATCAATGGCTTGTCGGCGTCGTTCAGCATGCCGATCGCTTTTTCAACCTGCGCGCGGGTGGCGCGCGGCTTGTACACTTCCATCGGCTCGTAGGTTTCCGGATCGAACTCGATCTGCGCCATCATGACGTCGAACGGCAGGTCGATCAGCACCGGACCCGGACGGCCGGAACGCATCAGGTGGAAGGCTTGCTGGAAGGCGCGCGGCACCTGTGCCGGTTCCAGCACGGTGGTGGCCCACTTGGTCACCGGCTTGGCGATGGACGCGATGTCGACGGCCTGGAAGTCTTCCTTGTGCATGCGGGCACGCGGCGCCTGGCCGGTGATGCACAGGATAGGAATCGAGTCGGCCTGGGCCGAGTACAGGCCGGTGATCATGTCGGTGCCGGCCGGGCCGGAGGTGCCGATGCACACGCCGATGTTGCCGGCGGCGGCGCGGGTGTATCCTTCAGCCATGTGGGATGCGCCTTCGACGTGGCGGCCCAGGATGTGCTTGATGCCGCCGTTCTTCTTCAACGCCGCGTACAGCGGGTTGATGGCCGCGCCCGGTACGCCGAATGCGACCGAAATGCCTTCTTTTTGCATTACATGGACTGCCGCTTCGGCTGCCGTCATCTTTGCCATGGTGTTCTCCTAGAGTTATTGTGCAGAATGCGTTGTTGATGTTTTGTATGCTATAGCTGATCCATCTTCTTGATAAGGCCACAAAATATCGGTTTATTCGATACTTAGAGTATGGAATAATGCAGCCATGGATAAATTCAAAGAAATTGAAGCGTTTGTATCGGTGGTCGAGAAGGGCAGCCTGGCGCGCGCGGCGCTGGTCCAGAACATCACGCCGGTGATGCTGGGACGGCGGATCGATGCGCTTGAAAAGCGCCTGGGCGTGAAACTGATGCACCGCACCACGCGCCATCTGACGCTCACCGAACAGGGCAACGTCTTCCTCGACGACTGCCGCAAGCTGCTCTCGGACTTCGAGGTCGCCGAGCGCAATATTTCGGAAGGGCGGCACAAGGCCACCGGCCACCTGATCGTGTCCGCGCCGGCGTCCTTCGGGCGCCAGCATGTTGCGCCGCACGCGCCGGCGTTCGTGGCCGCCAATCCGGAAGTGCAGGTGTCCTTCAACCTGACCGACCAGGTGATCGACCTGGTGCGCGAGGGCTACGACGTGGGCATCCGCATCGGCGGCGTGATCGATCCGAGTTTCGTGGCGGTGAAGCTGGCCAGGAACCGGCGTGTTGTTTGCGGTACACCCGACTACTTCCACCGGCACGGCATTCCGCGCACGCTGGACGACCTGGCGCAGCACAACTGCCTGGCCTTCAACCTGCAGGGCGGCCAGCAGCGCGGCTGGTATTTCCAGCAAGGCGGCAAGCCGGTGACGATCAAGGTGCAAGGGAACCTGGACTGCAACGACGGCGAGCTCTTGCACCGCTGGGCGTGCGAGGGGCTGGGGCTGGCGTGGCGCTCGACCTGGGAGATCCAGGCGCAGCTGGCCGAGGGCAGCCTGATCACCGTGCTCGATGATTTCGCGCTGCCGGACTACGACATCATGGCGGTATTTCTACAGCAAAGGCACTTGCCTGCCAAGATACGGTTCTTTATAGATGAGTTAAAGCAGGTATATGCGCAACCGGGGTATTGGACGCGCAACAGATAGTGGAAAATCGTTTTGCCAGTGTAATAGTTGTAGGTACACTGAAATGAAAGTGCCGCAATAGACGGCAAAACCCACCCTATCCCCGGGAGTTTCCATGTCACTGCTTCGCCGGCTGTCGATCAAAAACAAGCTCATGCTCAGCATGGGTCTTTGCTTGCTGTTATTCCTCATCATTTCGTCAACGCTCAGCGTCGTCATGAGCAGCCAGAACAGCCGCGAACGCGTGGTGGAGCAGGAGCTGCCGGCGCAGATCGGCGAGATCCGCAACGACATCCTGCGCCAGATCGCGCAGCCCTTGTCGGTGTCGCAGACGCTGGCCAACAACACCTTCCTGCACGGCTGGGAAGACGCGGGCGTGCCGGACGAAGGCCTGGCCGCGTGGCAGAAGGAAGCCGCGCAACTGAAATCGAAGAACCAGGCCGCGACCGTGTTCTGGATCTCGCAAGGCACCGGCAAGTACTTCACCGACAAGGGTTATGACCGCACGCTGAACAAGGACAAAGCCAGCGACCAGTGGTTCTATGGTTTCCTCGGCGGCGGCAAGCCGTACACGCTGGACCTGGACAAGGACGTCAGCGCCGACACCTATATGCTGTTCATTAATACGCGTGTGCAGACCGCCGGCGGCAAGCTGGCCGTGGCCGGCCTGGGCCTGAGCGTGAACGCGCTGGCGCAGACCATCCGTACTTACAAGCTGGGCAAGTCGGGCTACGTCTACCTGGTGCGTCCGAACGGCTCGGTGGTCGTGCACCGCAATCCCGCGCTGGCCGATGGCAAGCACGCGCTGAAGGATGTGAAGGGCTTCACGCCGGAACTGACCAAGACTTTGCTGAGCGGCGAGAAGTTCGCGCACGGCGTCTACGACAGCGCGGAAGGCAAGCAGTTTGTCGCTTCCTCCTTCATCCCCGAGCTGAACCTGTACGTCGTGGCCGAAGTGCCGGAGGCCGAAGTACTGGGCAATATCGCGCGTTCGGCCACCGTGTCGGCGCTGGTGGCGGGGCTGGTCGGCGGCGGCATCGGCCTGTTCGCGATCTACTTCATCAGCCGCGCGATCGCCGCACCGGTGATGCGCGCCGCCGAGATGCTGGGCGATATCGCCAGCGGCGACGGCGACTTGAGCCGCCGCATGCCGGTCGAGTCGGAGGACGAAATCGGCGCGCTGGCGACGGCGTTCAACCGCTTTGTGTCGTCGCTGAACGGTACCATTTCCAAGGTGCGCGACAGTACTCATCTGATCGCGACCGCGTCGAGCGAGATCGCCGAAGGCAATCTCGATTTGTCGGGCCGCACGGAGCACCAGGCCTCCAATCTGGAAGAAACGGCCGCCGCGATGGAAGAGCTCACCTCCACCGTGAAGCAGAACACGGCCAACGCCGAGGAAGCCAACAAGCTGGTGGCGGCCACCACCTCGGCCGCGGTAAAGGGCGGCACGGTGGTGACGCAGGTGGTGGACATGATGGGCGAGATCACCGCCAGCTCGCGCAAGATGTCGGACATTATCGGCGCCATCGACGGCATCGCCTTCCAGACCAACATCCTGGCCTTGAACGCGGCGGTGGAAGCGGCGCGCGCGGGCGAGCAGGGACGTGGTTTCGCGGTGGTGGCGTCCGAGGTCCGCAACCTGGCGCAACGCTCGGCGGCTGCCGCCAAGGAAATCAAGGAACTGATCGTCGATTCGGTGAGCAAGGTCGAAGCGGGCGGCAAGCTGGCTGACACCGCCGGTGCCGCGATGACGGAGATCGTGGCGTCGGTGCAGCACGTGGCCACGCTGATGGTGGAGATCACTTCCGCCAGCCATGAGCAGAGCGAAGGTATTGCCCAGGTCAACCAATCCATCATCCAGATGGACGACGCCACGCAGCAGAACGCCGCGCTGGTGGAGCAGGCCGCCGCCGCAGCGCAATCGCTGCAGGAGCAGGCAGCGCGGCTGGATCAGGTGGTGGGCATCTTCAAGCTGGACGAGAGCGAAGCCGGCATGGCGCCAGCCAGTTCGCACGGCACCGCGCTGGCACTGCGCTAAGCACCGCCGCCCGCTGCCATCGTCGCGAACGCGGGGATGACACGGTGGGGGCCTGAGGGCGCGCAAGGCCGCCGGGGCCTGCATTACTGCTGGGGTCTGGCCTGCATTCATGCATTTCTAGGTGCGCTGTAATTCTTCTTGCGCTGCTTGGGCGAGTGCCTGGGGCTCCAGCTTCATGGTCCGCAGCGCACGCGCTGCCTGGCTGTGCTGCATAGCGGCTGCCGCCAGCAGCACGTGGGCGCCGCACAGTGGCGCTGGCAGGCGGCGCGTCATCTCGGGCAGGGCTTGCATCAGCGCCTGGCCCGAAGGTTGCGAATCGAAAATGGCCGCAGGGGCGCCGTCAACCGGTGTCGCGGGCGGAACACCGCTCGCATCGATCCCCAATTTCCCGAGTGCGTTGACGTGCTGGCTGGCCAGCGCGGCGCGGTAGGCGTCCGGGTCCGCGCCGAGGCGCTGGAATACGCGCCGCGCGGAGCCGTCGGCCAGTTCCAACGCCGACAGCACGTAATGCTCGGCGCCCGGCTGCCGCTGACCGGCTTGGCGCGCCTGGCTCTCGGCGCCTTCGCACAGGTTTTTGATGGTGCGCATGTCCTGCAGGCGCTGCTTCAGTTTTGCAAACATCGATAGCCTCCTAAGGTTGTTCAATCCCGAGCCAGGCTGCCCGCGTGTTTCTTGTGCGCGGCTTGCTTGGTGACGCCTAGCGCCTCCGCAACCTGTGCCCATGTCCAGCCATCCGCAATGGCTTGCCTGACCGCCTTGCGCTCGAGTTGATCGGCCATCGCGCGCAGGGCTACAACCGCAGCCAGCGCGTCGGACGGTTCTTCGGGAAGTACGAGTTTGTGGAGATCAGGCATGCGTCAACTCTAGTTGACGCATAAGGGATTGTCAACCAAAGTTGACGGAAAATTTTAGAACAGGCGGCTCAGGTCGGGACGGGTGGCGAGCGCTTTCTGGACGATGGCGGTGACCTTTTCGCGCTCGGCGCCTTGCAGCGGCTGGCGCGGACGGCGCACGTTCTCGTTGCCCACGCCGGCCAGCGCTTCCACCAGCTTCAGGTTCTGTACCAGCTTGGTCGATACATCCAGATGCAGCAGCGGCATGAACCACTGGTACAGCGTCAGCGCCTCGTCGTAGCGCTTGGCCTTCATCAGTTTGTACAGCGCCACCGTCTCGGCCGGGAAGGCGACCACCAGGCCTGCCAGCAGGCCATCGGCGCCCACGGCCAGGCCTTCGAAGGACAAATCGTCCACGCCCATGAACAGCTGGTAGCGGTGGCCGACGGCGTTGCGCAGGTCGGTGATGCGGCGGATATTGTCGGTCGATTCCTTGATGGCGACGATGTGCTCGCAGTCGGCCAGTTCCTGGAAGTCCTCCGGCGTCAGGTCGACTTTGTAGGTGACCGGATTGTTGTAGACCATGATGGGCAGCCTGGCTGCGGCGGCGATGGTGCGCAGGTTGTCCTTGGCTTCACGCGCGTCGGCCGCGTACAGCACGGAAGGCATCACCATGAAGCCGTCCACGCCCAGTTCGCGCGCCTGTTCGACAAAGCGGATGGCGTTGGCGGTGCGCGTTTCGCTGACGTTGGCCAGCACCGGCACGCGGCCCCTGGCGACCTTGATGGCGGTCTTGGTGACGGCCAGCTTTTCCTCGAAAGAGAGCGTGCTGGCTTCGCCCAGCGAGCCGCAGGTGACCATGCCGTGCACGCCGTTCTGGATCTGGAATTCGAAGTGCCGCTCCATTTCGGCGTGGTCGAGTTCCTCGTTGGCGTGAAACTTGGTGGTCACTGCCGGGAATATGCCCTGCCATTTTGCTGCGCTCATGCTGATCTCCTGGTGGTTATGGGTGGATGATGCTATCGACGCGCGCCGGTGTCAGCGGAGCGCGTACCGAATCGGGCCGCCAGCCGTACAGCACGGCCGTGGCGCCGCCGCACACGCGGCCTTGGCAGGGGCCCATGCCGCAGCGGCTGTGTAGCTTGGCACTGCGCCAGCTGTGGTGCTGGCGCAGCTCGCCATGGCAAACGTCTTCACAGCGGCAGACGATGGTGCCGTCGTCTGCCAGTGCGCGAATTTCGGGGCGCAGGGCAAAGGCGCGCGCGAGGCGCTGCGCGAAGCCCTGCCAGCGGCTGCGGGTGCTCAAGTGGTGCCGGGCGAGGTCGTGGCGGCCGGACGCCGCCAGGCCGGCGATGCGGCCCTCGGTCAGCGCCTTGTCGACGCCGCCGATGCCGGTGCCTTCTCCGGCGCTGTAGACGCCGGGGATGCTCGTTTGCTGCCATTCGTCGACGAGAATGGCTTGCGTGTCAGTGTTGATGGCGCAGCCAAGTGCCATGGCCAGCTCCGGGTTGGGAACAAGGCCGTAGCCGCAAGCGAGATAGTCGCAGGCGATGTCCATGATGCTGCCGTCGCCGCGCTGCACGCTAATGCTGCGCAAGAGGGGGAGGGCATTTGCTCCGGCTGCGGCACCGGAAGCTGCGTCGCTGGCGGCCAGCACGTAACTGTCGTCGTAATACGGTATGCCGCGCAGCCGGACCCATAGTTGCAGCGCCTGTGCCATCCTGGACGGCGTGTACAGCAAGCCTGCGGCAAAGCGCGCGAGCTGCGGCGTACCCGCCTGCTCGACGATGGCGCCGACTTGCGCGCCACGCTCCAGCAGCGTGGCGGCGACCGCCAGCAGCAACGGACCAGAACCGGCGACGACGACGCGCTTGCCGGCCGCCGGATAGCCGCCTTTGACGAGCGCCTGAAGACCGCCAGCACCGGTGACGCCGGGCAGCGTCCAGCCGGGGAAGGGCAGCAGCAGTTCGCGCGCGCCGCTGCAGATGATCAGGCGCTGATAGTGCAGCACGGCCGAGCTGGCGGGCGACTGCACCAGCAATTGGCCGGCGGCGGGCGCATACAGTACGCGGCACTGCTGCATGAAGGTGACGTTGCGCGCCGCCTGCAGGGCCTGCCACAGGGAGCGGGCGCGCTCGTCGTGTTGCCGGTCCGCTCCGCCGCGCCAGATCTGGCCGCCGGCAAGGGGATTGTCGTCCACCACGCAGATGCTGGCGCCATAGGCCGCGGCGGCGTGCGCCGCCGCCAGGCCCGCAGGTCCGGCGCCGATGATGAGGATGTCGAACAACTGGCTCATGCAGCGTCGTCCGCGAGGGCGGTCAGCACCTGCATGCCCGATGCGCACAAGGTTAGGCATGCCAGCTGGTGCGCGCGGCCATCTATCGTGACGCGGCATTCCTGGCAAACCCCCATGCCGCACACCGGTCCGCGCAGCATGCCCGCCACGGAACGGCGCGTGATAGCGACGCCCGCAGCGGTACCCGCAGCGATACCGTGCCCCGCATGGAGGACAGCGATGGCGGCAACGACAGTGGTGCCGGCAGGGACTGTTACCGTCCGGCCGTCGATGGCGAGGGTAGCCAGCTCAGTCATGGGCACTCCGCATTTGTTCAAAACGGCTGGGCAGGTAGGGCTGAGCGGGGATGGCGGCGGACTCGCCGGTCAACTGTGCGGCCAGCAGTTGGGCCGTCGCAAGCGAGGTCGTAATGCCCAGGCCTTCATGGCCGGTAGCCAGCCACAGACCGGGGCGCACGGGGTGCTGGCCGATGACAGGCAGGCCGTCGGGGCTGGCGGCGCGCAGGCCGGTCCAGCAGCGCAGCACGTTCATGTTGGCCAGGGCAGGCGTGAATGCCGCGGCGTGGCGCAGCATGCGCGCCATCATGGCTGATTCCACGGCCAGGTCCGTGGTGCCGAACTGGCGCGACGAGCCTATCAGTATCTGCCCGGTGGGGCGCGGCTGCAGATTGAATGCGACCGAGTCGCCGCTGGCCGCGTGGGCGCTCTTGATGTAGCCCAGTTCCACCAGCTGGTGGCGGATGAAGCCCGGGTAGCGGTCGGTGATGGCGATGTGGCCTTTTTTGGCTTGCACCGGCAACTCCGGCAGCAGCGCCGCCGAGCGCGAGCCGGCTGCCAGCACAACGCGGCCGGCAGACATGCGCGTGCCATCGGCCAGCACGACGCTGACGCCGCTGTCGCTGCCGCCATCGATGCGGTGCACGCTGCCGCTGACCAGTTTCGCTCCGCGTGCGGCAGCGCGGTCCATCAGGATGCGCGCGCTCTTGGGCGGATAGACCAGGCCATCGCCGCCGACCAGCAGGCCGCCGGCCAGGCCGGGACGCAATTGCGGCTCGCGCTCGTACAGCCCTTGCGCATCCAGCAAGCCGCATTGCAGGCCGTGGGCAGCCATGGTTTGCGCCTTGATGCGCGCGGCAGCCATTTCCTCGTCATCGGCGGCGACCCAGATGGTGCCGCACTGGCTGTACTCATGGCGGGCCGGATATTCGCGCACGAAACCGCGCCACAGTTCCAGCGACCAGGCGCTCAACGCCAGTTCCGCAGGGCTGTCGTCCATCGCAACCAGATGGCCCATGCCTGCCGCAGTGGCGCCCGAGCCAACCACGTCCTGCTCGACCACCGTCACGTTCAAGCCGCGCGCGGCCAAGGCATCGGCGCACGCGGCGCCGATGATGCCGGCGCCGACGATCAGCACATCCGGAATGCCGCCGGCCCCCGGGCCGACGCGCGTAGCCGGCGCGCCATCCGCGCGCAATTGCGCGCCGGCCACGGTGGCCGAGCCGGATTTCACCGGATGCCCCACATCAGCGGATCGGCCGGATCGAGTATCAAGGTCGCTTGCGAGTTGACCCAGGCCTGGCCGCGTATGCTCGGTATCAGTTTGCCGTCGGCATGCCGGTAGGAAGCTTCGAACACGCTGCCGACGATGCTCTCCTGGCGCCAGATCGCGCCCTCGGCCAGCTTGCCGTCCGCCGCCAGGCAGGCCAGCTTGGCGCTGGTGCCGGTGCCGCAGGGCGAGCGGTCGTAGGCATTGCCGGGGCAGAGCACGAAGTTCTGGCTGTCCGCACCGTTGCGCGACGGCGCAAACAATTCGATGTGGTCGATTTCCGCGCCGTCCGCGCCGGTCACGCCAGCCCGTAGCAGCGCCTGGCGGATCTGCGACGTGAACGCCGTCAGCGCGCCGGCATTGGCGACCTGCAGTTCCTGCCCATGGTCCGCCACCAGGAAGAACCAGTTGCCGCCCCAGGCCACGTCGCCGGTGACGGCGCCATGTCCCGGCACCTGTACGGTGACGTTGTGCTGTGCGCGGTAGGAAGCCACGTTTTCCACGGTGACGCTGCCGTCCGCGTGCAACTCCTCCTCCACCACGCCCACCGGCGTATCGATGCGATGCCGTCCGGTGCCGATGCGCCCCATGAAGGCCAGCGAGGCCACCAGCCCTATGGTGCCGTGCCCGCACATGCCGAGGTAGCCCACGTTGTTGAAGAAGATGACGCCTGCTGCACAATCGGCGGCGTGCGGCTGGCACAGCAGCGCGCCGACCAGCACGTCCGATCCCCGCGGTTCGCAGACCACGGCGGAACGGAAGCGGTCATGTTCGCGGCGCAGCAGTTCCAGGCGTTCATGCAAAGGCCCGGCGCCGAGTTCCGGTCCGCCGGCGGTGACCAGGCGGGTCGGTTCGCCGCCGGTGTGGGTATCGATAATGGAGATGGATTTCATGGTGAAATGATATGCCTGCCACGCCGCGCCGTCTTGCATCGGCTAAGCGCGGTTGATGACGAAATCGGCACAATCCGGCTGCGCGGCCGCGCGCCATGCGAGAATGCCGCCATGGATATCGCTAAAAGGGGAGGCGCCCGCCAGGCTCTGGGCGCAAGCATCGCCGATGTGTTCTTTTCGGAGCCGCTGTTCGACGCCTTGCCGGATGTGGTGTTCTTCATCAAGGACACCCAGGGCCGCTACGTGGTGGTGAACCAGACGCTGGTCAAGCGCTGCGGCTTGAAGCACAAGGATGGGCTGGTGGGGCGTACGTCGGCCGAGGTGTTCGCCCATCCCTTCGGCCAGAGTTACCTGGCGCAGGACAGGGCGGTGCTGGCGGGCGAGGCGGAAATCGACGAGCAGCTGGAGCTGCACCTGTATCCCAACCGCGATCCGGGCTGGTGCCTGACCCGCAAGACGGCCTTGCGCGACGCCTCCGGCGCCATCGTCGGCCTTGCCGGCATTTCGCGCGACCTGGCGATGGAGGACAGGAAGAATTCAGCCTATCAGAAGGTGGCTGCGGCGGCGCGGCTGATACAGGAGCGATACGACCAGCCATTGCCGCTGCCGGAACTGGCGCGCACCGCCAATATGTCGGTGGCGCAGCTGGAGCGCTATTTCCTGCGCATCTATCAGCTCACGCCGCGCCAGGTGATCATCAAGACCCGGCTCGATGCCGCCTCGCGCTTGCTGGCCGGGGAGGCCAGCGTGGCGGCGATTGCGCAGGCCTGCGGCTATGCGGACCACAGCGCTTTCACCCGCCAGTTCCGCGCCACCGTGGGAGTCACGCCGACGCAGTACCGCGGGATGCTGAAGGGCTGCTAACCCTCTTCGCGCCAGCGCCGCATCCACACCGCGCCGGCGATCATCGCCAGGCCTGCCACCACACCCAGCCACAAGGCGGGATGGGTCAGCGTGCTCCAGGAGGCCGCGAAGAGGTCCATTGCGCGCACATGCTCGGAGCCTTCGCGTACCAGGCTTGCGGGATTGACCTTGCTGAAGCCGAACCAGGAACCGGGAGCCACGCCCAGCAGCAGGCGGGCCACGATGTTTTCCATGTACCAGCCCGGCGAGACGCCCAGCGCGAAGATCTTGTTGCTCCAGGCGATCAGCGCGCCGGTCACCAGCGGTGCGCCGACGGCCCACAGGAACACCTTGGATCGCGCCCAGCTCGACACCAGCAGCAGCCAGCCCACGGTGGGCAGCGCCCACAGCGCATACACGGGCAGCAGGCCGAGCAAGCGCAGGGGCGCGAGGTAGAAGGCAGGGGACGAGAGCACCGGTCCGATCAGGTTCACGCCGTGCAGGGCCATGCCCGCGCCCAGCAGCAGCGCGATCGCCAGCGACAGCGCTATGCCGATCAGCAGCGCAACCAGAGGAATTCCCACCAGCGCCAGGACCACCTTGGACAGCACCGTCATCCGGTCGGATACGGGCAGCGATTTCCAGAACAGCAGGCTGCGGTCGCGGCGGTCGTCATGCAGCGCGCCGAGGCAGTAGAAGAAGACCAGGAAGCCCAGCATGAGCAGCATAGGCACGCTGGCCGCCATGTACAAGTCCGAGGCCATTGCAATCACCGTGTCGCGCGCCGGGCCGGCCAGTTCCACCTTGAATTTGCTGCCATCGCCGATGGCCACGTTACGGCCCAACAGCAATCCGCCCAGGGTCATCAGCGCGACCAGGGCCGCCACCACGGCGGGCGCCCACACGATCATGCCCTTGTGTTCCCACAGCTCGCGCTTGATCAGCCATTTCATCGTTTTCACTCGTAGCTCCCTTTCATGGTGGCGACAAACAGGTCCGCGACGCTGGGCGTGCGGGTTTCTCCGAACTTCTCAAGCTGCGCGCGCGAAGCGCCGTCGAACAGCATCACCGCCTTGCCGAATACGCTGCGCTGCGTCATCGGCGCCAGCGCGTTGGCCGCGTTGATGTACTGCGGCTCCACCATCACCTCGGTGTAGCGGTCGCCGATTTCCTCCATCGACGCCGCCAGCGTGATCTTGCCGTCGCGGATGAACATCAGGTCGGTCAGGATGTTTTCCACTTCCTCGATCTGGTGGGTGGTGATGATGATGGTCTTGTGCTCGTCGAAGTAGTCCTCCAGCAGGTTCTGGTAGAACTGCTTGCGGTACAGGATGTCCAGGCCCAGGGTGGGTTCATCGAGTACCAGCAGCTTGGCGTCGATGGCCATCACCAGCGCCAGGTGCAGCTGCACGATCATGCCCTTGGACATGGCCTTGACCTTCATGCCCGGTTCCAGCCTGGTGTTGGCCAGGTAGCGTTCGGCCTTCCCGCGGTTGAAGCGCGGATGCACGCCTTCGACGAAATCGATCGCGTCCTTCACCTTCATCCAGCGCGGCAGGATGGCCACGTCGGCGATGAAGCACACCTCGTTCATCAGCGCGTCGCGATGGGTGCGCGGGTCCATGCCCAGCACCGACAGCTCGCCTTCGAACTGCGTCAGGCCGAGGATGGCTTTCAGCGTGGTGGTCTTGCCGGAACCGTTGGGGCCGATCAGGCCGACGATGCGCCCGGGCTGTATCGAGAAACTGGCCTGGTCCAGCGCCAGGTGCTTGCCGTAGCGCTTGGAGAGCTTGGTGGCGGTGATCAGGGCGCTCATGCCGAGGCTCCCGGCGGGTTGCCTGGCGCGGTCGCGCGCAGCAGCTGTTCGATATCGAGTCCCAGGCGGCGGATGCGTTCCACCATGGCCGGCCATTCCTCGCGCACAAAGCGTTCGCGTTCGGTGGCCAGCAGTTTTTCGGGCGCGCCTTCGGTAACGTACATGCCTAACCCCCTTCGTTTTTCTACCAGGCTTTCATCCACCAGTTCCTGGTAGGCCTTGGATACGGTTATTGGATTCAACTGGTAATCGGCGGCGATCTGCCGCACCGACGGCAGGGCGTCGCCGGGCTTGAGCAAGCCGTCAAGCATCATGCCGAGCACCCGCTCCTTGAGCTGGCGATAGATCGGCGCATTGTCATTCCACATACATGCTTCCTCCGTGGGTGATGTGATGAGGTGGTGTTGTAGTGAAGTATAACAGTAGATCCCGGCCGTGCAAGTGCTTTTTGCAAGGGCTCACAGCAGGGGATAGCTCACATTCCTGCCAGGCGTTGCATGAGTGCGACGGCGTTGGGAACGGCCGCGCCGGAGGCGGTGTTGTCGAAGATGCACCAGGCGTCGCTGCCGCCGCCGACGCGGCCGGCCAGGCTGACGGCGGCGCGGTCGAGGAATTCATCCTCGTACGGCGAGTAGTAGATGCGCGGGCTGCCATGCAGCCGCACATAGGTCGCCGCGGTAGTCGCCACGTGCGGGCCGGGCTGTCCCTTGGGCGGGTCGGCGATGACGCGGGTGATGCCGGCTTCGGTCAGCATGGCCGTAGCGGGCTCCTCGAACCACGTCGGATGGCGTGCTTCGCAGGCGAGCATGCAGCCGAAGTGCTGTTTGGCCAGTGCGAAAAATGCCGGCGCGGCGGCCGGATCGCACTGCAAGCTGGGCGGCAGCTGCACCAGTACGCAAGCCAGCTTGCTCCCCAGGCCGGCCGTTTCGGCGGCGAACCGGCGCATCGGCTCGGCGCAGTCGTGCAGGCGGCGCTCGTGGGTCATGGCCTTCGGCGCCTTGACGGCGAAAGCGAAGGTGTCCGGCACGCTGGCGGCCCAGCGCTCGTAGACCGCGGGCTTGTGCGGCCGGTAGAAGGAGGAGTTGATTTCGAGGGCGTTCAGCACGGCCGCGTAGCGCTCCAGGTGACTGCCTTCGGCCGGGAAGCTTTCGGCCGCCGCGCGCGGTATCGACGATCCCGCGCACCCTATCCTTGCTACCGCCATGGCGCCCTCCGTGTAAGATGTGGCCAGTTTATGGCACACAATCGTGCGGCGTCGCCCGCCAGAAAGGACGTTCAGATGGGGTTGGAAACCGCTTCGCCGCGCCGCGCGGCCTGTGCGCGCATGGCGCGCTTGCTCGCGGCGGCATCGGCCGCCTCACTGATTGCAGCCTGCGCCGGCCTGATCGGTCCGCGCCAGTTTGAAGTGCCCCTGGAGCGCTTGCAGAAGAATTTGAGCCAGCGCCTGCCGGTCAACCACCGCGTGCTGGGCGTGTTCGACGTACAGCTCAGCAATCCGCAACTGAGCACCACGGGCGAGAACGACCGCATCGCGCTGTCGGCCGAAATGACGGTGTCGCCGATATTGCTGCGGCAATCGTGGCGCGGCAACTTGGCGCTGTCGGGCCGCCTGGTGGTCGACAACGTGCGCAACGCGGTCTTCCTGGCCGACGCGCAGGTGGACCGATTCGCCATCGACGGCATCGCGGACACGCAGCAGCGCCAGATCGCCGGCGCCGCCAACATCCTGGCCGACAAGCTGATACGCGACATGCCGCTCTACAGTTTCAAGCCGGAAGACCTGCGCTACGCCGGCGTGCAATTCGTCCCCACCTCCATCCGCACCACGCCCGGCGCGCTGGTGATCATGCTGGAGCCAGCGAAACTGGCGGCGCGGTGAACAGGTATGGCGGTTGCCGGCGAGCGGTTTGGGCCGCCGCGCGCTGAACCGGCGGCGACACGGTTTGCACAAGGCGGGTATTATCGAATCCACCGGGGAAGGAGAGCAAATGACGACACTGTCGCACCACCTGCTGACCGAGGCATATAGCAACGCCTGGGCCAATCATCGCCTGCTCAAAGCCTGCTCCCAGCTGAGCCAGGAGGAGTTCGAGGCGCGCCGCACCAGCTTTTTCCCGTCCATCAAGGCGACGTTGAACCATATCCTCACCGTGGACTGGTTCTACATCGACGCGCTGGAGCGCGAGTTGCGCGGCGCCGAGCCGCATCCGAACTACCTGAGCTTTTTCGAACGTGACCAGCCTTGCGCCAACTGCGCCGGCTTGCGCGCCGCGCAGTCCGATTCCGACCGGCGCCTGATCGACTACTGCAAGCAACTGAAGGACGGGGAGCTTGGACGCACGGTGACGATACTGCGCACAGGTGCGGTCCAGCGCGACAAACGTTACCGCCTGCTGGCGCATGTGTTCCAGCACCAGACCCACCATCGCGGCCAGGTGCACGCCATGCTGTCCGGCACGCGCGTGGCGCCGCCGCAGCTCGATGAATTCTTCAGCGCGGGCGAGGCGCAAGAGCGGGCGCAGGACTTCGCGGAACTGGGCTGGACCGAAGAAATGATCTGGGGCCGGGCCGCAGCTTGACTTGGGCAGGCGCCCTCGTCAGGCCGGCGCCGGCTCAGGTTCCACAACCGGGGCATGCCTCCCGGCTGACGGCGGCGTCCTCAGCTGCTGCCGCGCTGTATCAGTTCAAAGCCGGTGTCGACCGCGCGCGCCGGCTGCCGTCCGGCCGCGCCGTCGAGGCGCTCCAGGATGGCTTGCGCCGCGATTGCGCCTATGCGGGCGCCGTCCACGCGGACGGTGGAGAGCGGAGGTACCGTATGGCTGGAGAAGTTCAGGTCGCCGAATCCCATCACGGCCAGCGCTCCCGGCACATTCAGGCGGCGGCTGCTGGCTTCAATCAGCGCGCCATGGGCCAGGTTGTCGGAACTGCAGACGATGGCGTCGAGTTCCGGATGCGTGTCCAGCAAGCGCGCCGCGCCGTCGCGGCCGGCCGGCAAGGTGCCCGGCACGGTCACCGTATGCGTGGCCACCACGCTGATGCCTTGCTTGGCCAGCGCCACCTGCAAACCCTGGTTGCGGCGCGCCGCACGCGGATCGCTGGCGGTCAGGATGGCGAAACGGCGACGGCCTTGCTGCAGCAAATGCGTGGCGGTGGCATGGCCCACCTCTTCGTGCGAGAAGCCGACCACCATGTCGATCGGCGAGGTGGTCATGTCCCAGGTTTCGACCACCGGCGTGCCGGCCAGCTGCAGGCGCCGCCGCGTGTTGTCGGTGTGCAGGGTGCCGGTGAGGATGATGCCGTCCGGCCGCCGGCTCAGGATGGTCTCGACCAGGATCTCCTCGCGCCACTCTTCGTAGCCGGAAAAGCCCAGCAGCAGCTGGTAGCCGGCGTCGGTCAGCGTGTCGCTGGTGCCCTGGACCATGTCGGCGAAGATCTGGTTGGAGATGGTGGGCAGCACCAGCGCGACCAGCTTGCTGCGGCTCGAGACGAGGCCGCCGGCCAGCATGTTCTTCACATAGCCGGTTTCCTGCACCGCCGCCTGCACCTTGGCTAGCGTGTTGGGCCGCACCAGGTGCGGCTGGTTCAGCGCGCGCGACACCGTGATCGGCGACACGCCCGCCACCTTGGCCACATCGGCCAGGGTGGCGCCGCTCACCTGCACCTGCGCGGTGGGCGTGGTGAGCAAGCGCAGGTCCGGCCTTTTCGTATCCATGGTTATTCTCGCGGCAATCCGTTCATATGCGACGGATTCTACGACAATCCCGGCTTACCTGGTTGGGCTCAGCTTCGTAAATTCGAAACGCTTGATCTCGCCGACCAGCACCAGGTAGCAGAACACCGCCATGGCCGCGTTGGCGCCGACGAACACCAGTGCTCCGGCGAAGGAGCCGGTCGCCTGCAGGATGTAGCCGATGACGATGGGTGTGGTGATGCCAGCCGTGTTGCCGAAGGTGTTGAACAGGCCGCCGCTCAAGCCGCCGGCTTCCTTGGGCGAGGTGTCCGCCACCACCGCCCAGCCCAGCGCGCCGACGCCCTTGCCGAAGAAGGCGACCGCCATCAGCGCCACCACCACCCAATCGGTCTCGACGTAATTGCAGATGATGAGGCTCATCGACAGCAGCATGCCGCACACGATAGGCGTCTTGCGCGCCACCGACAGTGTATGGCCGGCCTTGATCATGCGGTCCGATATGAAGCCGCCCAGGATGCCGCCGAGGAAGCCGGCGATCGCGGGCAGGGCGGCCACGAAGCCCGCCTTCAGGATCGTCATGTGGCGCTCGGTGACGAGGTAGACCGGGAACCAGGTCAGGAAGAAGTAGGTCAGCGTGGTGATGCAGTACTGGCCGATGTACACGCCCAGCAGCATGCGGTTCGACAGCAGCTGCTTGATGTTGGCCCAGGTGTCGACCTGGCGCGGAGCGCGGCCCTTGGCGCCGCCCTCGATGTCCACCAGTGCGCCGCCGGCCTCGATGTAGGCCAGTTCCGCGGCATTGATGCGAGGATGGTTGCGCGGGCCGTAGATGGTTTTGCGCCAGACGAAGGCCATGGCGATGCCCAGGCCGCCCATCACGTAGAACACGCTTTGCCAGCCGTAGCTGTGCACCAGCCAGCCCATGATGGGCGCGAACAGCACCGTGGCGAAGTATTGCGCGGAATTGAAGATGGCGGCCGCCGTGCCCCGTTCGGAGGTGGGGAACCAGGCCGACGTGATGCGGCTGTTGCCGGGGAAGGAAGGCGCTTCCGCCGCGCCGACCAGCAGCCGCAGGCAGAACAGGGCGGTGACGGCGGTGGCGCCGGTGAGGAAGCCCACCCAGCCCATCATCACGGTAAACAGCGACCACAGGAAAATGCTGAAGAAGTAAGTGACCTTGGAACCGAAGCGGTCCAGCAGCCAGCCGCCGGGCAGTTGCGCAACAACATAGGACCAGGCGAAGGCCGAGAACACATAGCCCATTTCGACAGGGGACAGGCCGAGCATCTTCTTCAGTTCCGGGCCGGCGATGGATATGGTGGCCCGGTCGGCGTAGTTGATGGTGGTAATGAAGAACAGCACGGCGAGTATGGTCCATCGCACGCGGGTGGGGGGTATGGCGGCCTGCGCGGCCGGGGTGGAATGCTGGGTGTTCATATGGTCTCCATAAGGTGGATGGGCTGCCGGCACGTGAGCGTGTCTTGTCTGCAGTGATGCGACGCGAATAAATGATAGCGTACATCAAAGTCATCGTACAACCTAAATTTTCCAGATGACGTAAATCCGCATTTCTCCTTGCTGCACGTCAACGCGCTTGCGTGATTTTCATAGTGGTTGTACGATGACGATGGTAGATTTTGATATTAGACGTTAAGTTATCGCTCATAAATTATCATTTTTAATCATTTAGGAGTAAAAAATGCAGAGTTCCACACCCGTGATCACCGCGATGCGCGTGATACCCGTAGCCGGCCGCGACGGCATGCTGCTCAACCTGAGCGGGGCGCACGGCCCTTATTTCACGCGCAACATCGTGCTGATCGCCGACAGCGCCGGCAACACCGGCGTAGGCGAAGTGCCCGGCGGCGAGGCGATCCGCAAGACGCTGGAAGATGCGCGTGCGCTGGTGATCGGCCAGCCGGTCGGCAACTACAAGGCCATCCTGAACGCCGCCCGCAGCACCTTCGCCGAGCGCGACGCCGGCGGCCGCGGTTTGCAGACCTTCGACCTGCGCATCGCCATCCACGCCGTGACGGCGCTGGAAGCCGCGCTGCTCGACCTGCTGGGCCAGTTCCTGAACGTGCCGGTCTGCGCCCTGCTGGGCGACGGCCAGCAGCGCACCGAAGTCGATGTGCTGGGCTATCTGTTCTACGTGGGCGACCGCCAGGCCACGAACCTTCCCTACCACAGCGAGCCGGACGCGGCCGACGCGTGGTCGCGCCTGCGCCACGAGAAGGCGCTGACGCCGGAAGCGGTGGTGCGCCTGGCCGAAGCGGCCTACGAGCGCTATGGTTTCAAGGATTTCAAACTGAAGGGCGGCGTGTTCCGTGGCGAGGACGAGATCGAGGCGGTGACGGCGCTGGCCGAACGCTTCCCGGAGGCGCGCATCACGCTCGATCCGAACGGCGCCTGGATGCTGAAGGACGCGATCCGCCTGTGCCGCGACCAGCACCACGTGCTGGCCTACGCGGAAGACCCGTGCGGCGCCGAGAACGGCTATTCCGGCCGCGAAGTGATGGCCGAGTTCCGCCGCGCAACCGGCCTGCGCACCGCCACCAATATGATCGCGACCGACTGGCGCGAAATGGGCCATTCCATCCAGCTGCAGTCGGTCGACATACCGCTGGCCGACCCGCACTTCTGGACCATGCAGGGTTCGGTGCGGGTGGCGCAGATGTGCAATGACTGGGGCCTGACCTGGGGTTCGCATTCGAACAACCACTTCGACGTGTCGCTGGCCATGTTCACCCACGTGGCGGCTGCCGCGCCGGGCAATATCACCGCCATCGACACACACTGGATCTGGCAGGACGGCCAGCGCCTGACGAAAGAGCCGCTGCAAATCATGGGTGGCCAGATCAGCGTGCCGACCAGGCCGGGCCTGGGCGTGGAGCCGGACATGGACGCCATCGAGGCGGCGCACCAGGTCTACCTGGGCATGGGGCTGGGCGCGCGCGACGACGCGGTGGCGATGCAGTTCATCTTCCCTGGCTGGAAGTTCGACAACAAGCGGCCGAGCTTCGTGCGCTAAGGACTCTTGTCTTGCATGCTGGGTTTAGGGCTGTTCCGGATCGCCTGGTTCAGCTTTTCCATGGTCGCGGCGGGCACGTCGCGGCTGCACAGGATGTGGCGCTTCAAGCCCGGCGGCAGGTCCGGCACGTCGTACTGCTGCACGGCCGCCAGTTCCTTGTAGCGGGCGCGCATGAAGGTCCAGTCGTTGCGGTCGGCGAGCAGGTAGGAAGCGCGTCCGGCGCCCAGCATCTGGATCATGTTCGTGGTTGTCACGGTGCGGCGCATGATCTGGTTGGCGCTGGTCTTGATGCGTGCATCCAGTTCCGGGCCGTAGGACACGCCGTCGACCACCGCCAGCGTCAGTTCCGGATCGGCCATCATCAACGCCAGCGTGGCATGCGCCCGCACGCGCGCGGCGGACCCCGGCGCCACCAGGATGGTGTGGGGCGGATCGGCATAGACCGGCAGCGTGGCTTGCGACACCAGTTCGCGCTCCGGCAAGCGGTACCAGGCCAGCGAGCAGTAGTTCGGGCTGCCGTCCCGGAATTTGGCCCAGATCCGTTTTTGCGGTTCGCGCACGAAGCGCGCGTCGATGCCGGCGGCGGCGAATACGGCTTTGCCATAGGCGAGCATGAAGCCCTTTTCCTCGCCGTCCTCGGTGTAATAATAGGGCGGCTTTTCGCGCCAGGAGACAGTGAGCGGCGCCGCCGCCACAGTTGCCATCGACGCCAGCGATGCGGCAATCAGGAGGGGGAGGGCCTGGAATAAGCTGGGTTTCATTGCGCTGCGCACTTCAAATCGATTGCCACGATTATACGTCGTGCCGCCTGGCGCGCTCAATTCGCCTGCAGTGCCGGCTTGGCTGCGTTGCGGATGGCGCGGTTCAGCTTGCCGATGCTGGCGGCCGGCACGTCGAGGCTGCACACGATATGGCGTTGCAGGCCGGACGGCATGTCGGGCACGTCGTATTGCGCCAGGCCGGCCAGCTCCTGCTGGCGCGGGCGGGTGAATTCCCACACGTCGCGGTCCGTCAGCAGGTAGGAGGCGCGGCCCGCCGCCAGCATGCGTATCATGCCGAGGCTGGGAACGGTGCGGCGCATGATCTGGTTGCTGCTGCGCGCGATGCGTGCGTCCAGCTGCGGGCCGTAGGACGAGCCGTCGACGATGCCCAGCGTGAGCTTGGGGTCGGCCAGCATGGACGCCAGCGTCGCATGCGACTTGACCTGGGCCAGCGCCTTGGGCGCGACCAGCACGATTTGCGGCGGGTCGGTATGGATAGGCAGCGTGTATTGGACGATGTCGACGCGGTCGGGCAGGTAGTACCAGGCCATGGAGCAGTAGTTGCGGGTGCCGTCGCGGAACCTGGCCCAGATGCGCTTCTGCGGTTCCGGCACAAAGCGCGCCTCGACGCCGGCGGCGGCGAATATCGCTTTGCCGTAGGCCAGCATATAGCCTTTGTCGACGCCGTCTTCCTGGTAGTAATAGGGTGGCTTTTCGCTCCATGCGACCGTGATGGGAGCTTGGACGGCTAATGGGATGGATGGTGGAGCGGGCGGCGCCGCCAATGCCCCTGCGCCCGCCAGCATCAGCGAAATCGCGATGCGCGGGCCGGATTTCATGCCAGCGATCCGTCCAGTTCGTGTCTCGTGATGATGCCGTCGGCATCGATGGCGATCCAGCCGCCGCGCGGCGGTTCGGAGGCAGGCTCCCAATCCGGCAGTACGTAGCGGCGCTTGCCGTCCACGGTGTGCAGCGCGGGACGGTGCGTATGCCCGTGGATCATGACGTCGGCGCCGGTCTGCTCGAAGACATCGGCGATCGCCTGCGGCGTCACGTCCATGATCTCGTACGATTTTTCGCCGTGGGCCTTGCGGCTGTTATCGCGCAGTCCGGCGATGATGGCCTTGCGCTGCGCCAGCGGCATGGCCAGGAATTGCTGTTGCCAGGCGGGCTGGCGCACCTGGGCGCGGAATTCCATGTACTTCACGTCGCCGGTGCATTGCGCGTCGCCGTGCAGCAGCGCCACGCGCAGGCCGGCGATATCGGCCACCCAGGTCTCGGGCAGGATGGTGGCGCCGGAAGCGGCCGCGAAAGCGTCGCCGGCCAGGAAGTCGCGGTTGCCTGCGATCCAGTAGACCGCCACGCCCGCGTCACTGACGCGGCGGATGGCGGAGGTAATCTCCTGGTGGAACGGTTCGGCGAGGTCGTCGTCGCCTGCCCAGTACTCGAACAGGTCGCCAAGCAGGTAGAGCTGGCCCGCGTGCGGCGCCTGCTCCTGCATGAAGCGATGGAAGGCGGCCGTGATGGCAGCTTGCGCCGGCTGCAAGTGCAGGTCGGAGATGAACAGCGCTGCGATGCGCGAACCGGATTTGGACATTGATGTTCTGTGTTGTCGTCCCGCGCAGGGCTCGGCCCTGCGCGGGAGCGACGCTAACTAAGCCAACTAACTTAAACTGCTTCGACTTTTTCGATGACGATGTCTTCCACAGGCACGTCGGCGAACATGCCGCTGCGGGTGGTTTTCACTTTTTTCATCGCATCCACGACTTCGGTGCCGGCGGTGACTTTGCCGAACACGGCGTAGCCCCAGCCGTCCTGGCCCGGGTAGTCCAGGAAGGAATTGTTCTTCACGTTGATGAAGAACTGGGCCGATGCCGAGTGCGGCGCCGAGGTGCGGGCCATGGCCAGGGTGTACGGCTCGTTTTTCAGGCCGTTCTTGGCTTCGTTTTCCACGGTGGTGTCGGCTGGCTTCTGCTTCATGCCTGGCTCGAAACCGCCGCCCTGGATCATGAAGCCGTCGATCACGCGGTGGAAAATGGTGTTGTTGTAATGGCCGGCGTTCATGTACGCCAGGAAGTTCTCAACGGTTTTCGGCGCTTTTTCAGCATCCAGCTCAGCGGTGATTTTGCCCAGATTGGTGGTGATGACGATAGTGGTCATGATTGTCCTTGACGTAGTTGTCTTGCGTAGTGATCTTGAATGAGTGTTCCGTACAGGGCCGCGACTATACAGCAGGCGCGGCTAAAGCGCTATTTTACTGCGTCACGGGAACCGGTGTTTTGAGTACCGTGGCAGAGGTGATCACGATGGGTTTGACCGGGATATTCTGGAAGATGCCCTTGTCGTCCACCAGTACACCCTTGATCTTGTCGACCACCTCGCGGCCCTTCACCACCTTGCCGAACACGGTGTAGCCGAAGCCGTCCTGGCCGGGATAGTCCAGGCCGGTGTTGTCGACCACATTGATGAAGAACTGGGCGGTGGCCGAATTCGGGTCGCCGGTGCGGGCCATGGCCACGCTGTAGGTTTCATTCTTCAAGCCATTCTGCGATTCGCTCGCCACCGGCGGCTTGGTCGGCTTGCTCTTCAGGTCGGTGGTGTAGCCGCCGGCCTGTATCATGAAGCCGTCGATCACGCGGTGGAAGATGGTGCCCTTGTAATGGCCGCTTTTCACGTAGGACAGGAAGTTGGCCACCGACTTGGGCGCCTTCTCCTGGTTCAGTTCCAGTACGATCTCGCCCTCGCTGGTCTTCAGCGACACTTGCGGCGTCAGATTAGGGACGTGCGTAGCGACGGCGGGGGCGGCGGCCACGGCGCCGGACAGCGCCAGGCCGGCGAACAAGCCCATGAATTTCGCCAGCAGGCTTTTGGTCTCTTGCATAGAGTGCTTCCTTTTTTTGGTGATGGTCTGATAAAAACCTGACCAAGATCGGGGCAGAGCTGTTTTTATCAATGCTATACTAAGCGTTCACGTTTCATTCTAGCAAATAGAACAACAAGATACCGAGGGTCTGTCAGTCTCCACGGCAAATGCTTGAGAGCCCGGTGCGCCACCAGAAGTGCGCGCGCCCGGTTTTCGTATTGTCCGGCTGGCTTGCACTTAACAAAAACGCAAGAGTCCGATGAGCAATTTAAAGATTTACAACACGCTGGCGCGCGAGAAGCAAACATTCGTACCGATGGAAGCGGGCAAGGTCCGCATGTACGTTTGCGGCATGACGATCTACGATTACTGCCACATCGGCCACGGCCGCATGATGATGGCGTTCGACGTCGTTTACCGCTGGCTGAAGGCCTCGGGCTACGAGGTGACCTATGCGCGCAACATCACGGACATCGACGACAAGATCATCAAGCGCGCTGTCGAGAATGGCGAAACCATAGGCCAGCTGACCAGCCGCTTCACCCGGTTCATGGACGAGGACACCGCCGCGCTGGGCATCCAGCCGCCGACGCTGGTGCCGCGCGCCACCGAATACGTGCCGCAGATGCTGGCGCTGATCGAAAAACTGGAAGCGAAGGACCTGGCCTACCAGGGCGCGGACGGCGACGTGAACTACGCCGTGCGCAATTTCGAAGGCTACGGCAAGCTGTCCGGCAAGTCGCTGGACGACCTGCGTGCCGGCGAGCGCGTGGACGTCAACACCGGCAAGCGCGATCCTTTGGACTTCGTGCTGTGGAAGGCGTCCAAGGAATCGGAGCCGGAAGAAGTGAAGTGGGACTCCAAGTGGGGCAAGGGCCGTCCGGGCTGGCACATCGAGTGCTCGGCCATGTGCTCGGCGCTGCTCGGCGACCAGTTCGACATCCACGGCGGCGGCGCGGACCTGCAGTTCCCGCACCACGAGAACGAGATCGCCCAGTCCGAAGGCGCGCACGGCCACGCGCTGGCCAACTACTGGATACACAACGGCTTCGTACGCGTCGACAACGAAAAGATGTCCAAGTCCCTGGGCAACTTCTTCACCATCCGCGACGTGCTGAAAAAGTACGACGCCGAAGTGGTGCGCTTCTTCATCCTGCGCGCCCACTACCGCAGCCCGCTGAACTACTCGGACGCCCACCTGGACGACGCGAAGGGCGCGCTGACGCGCCTGTACACGTCATTGGACGGCGTCGAAGGCGACGGCCAGCCGCTGGACTGGGCCGAAGCCAACGCCAAGCGCTTCGCCGAAGCCATGGACGACGACTTCAACACGCCGATGGCCGTGTCGGTGCTGTTCGACCTGGCCACGGAACTGAACAAATCCAGATCGCCAGCCGTGGCGCGCCAGCTCAAGGGCCTGGCCGAGGTCATCGGCCTGCTGGAGCGCGCGCCGCAGACGTTCCTGCAAGCGGCAGTCGGCGGCGCCGCCGGCGACAATGCCAGCAGCGCTGCGATCGAGCAGAAGATCGCCGAACGCGCCGCCGCCAAGAAGGCACGCGACTTCGCGCTATCGGACAAGATTCGCGCCGAGCTGCTGGCCGACGGCATCGTCCTGGAAGACAAGCCTGACGGCAGCACCAACTGGCGCCGCGCATAATGGTGAAGGCCACGGACATGATGGGGGCGCAGTCCCCAGCGGTGGCAGTGCCGCCGTACTGGGAAGAAGCCAAGGCGGAACTCATGAAGCGGGACCGCATCATGAAAAAGCTGATCCCGCAATTTGGCGACCTGCACCTGGTCGGCCACGACGACCCGTTCACGACCCTGGCCCGTTCCATCGTCAAGCAGCAGGTCACGCCCAAGGCCGCTGCCGCCGCCTGGCAGAAGCTGCTGGCCGCGTGCCCGAAGTTCACCCCGGCCGCCGTGCTCAAGGCCGGCGCCGAGGAGCTGTCCGCCTGCGGCCTGTCCAAGCGCAAGACCGAATACATCCTGGACCTGGCCGACAATTTCAAGGCCAAGAAAGTCCATGCCAACCAATGGGACCAGATGGATGACGAAGCCGTCATCGCTGAACTGGTGCAGATACGCGGTATCACGCGCTGGACAGCGGAGATGTTTTTGATATTTAATCTGCTCCGTCCGAATGTTCTGCCGCTGGACGACCCCGGTCTGATCCAGGGCATCAGCCAAAACTACTTCTCCGGCGAACCGGTTTCCCGCAGCGACGCGCGCGAAGTGTCGGCCAACTGGGAACCATACCGTACGGTGGCTACCTGGTATTTATGGCGTAGCCTCGATCCGGTTCCGGTAGAATAGCGAAAAATTCGCCCTGCGCGAGGCGGGTCCATGGGTCCGCCGCACGCATACGGGGCAACAACACGGAGGTACAATGACCAAGACAACTTTCCTCAATTTTGAGCAACCGATTGCGGAACTCGATTCCAAAATTGAAGAACTGCGTTTCGTGCAAGACGACTCGGCCGTCGACATCTCGGAAGAGATCGACCGTTTGGCCAAGAAAAGCCAGCAGCTCACCAAGGACATCTACGCCAAGCTGACCCCATGGCAAGTGGCGCAGATCGCGCGCCACCCGCAGCGTCCATACACGATGGACTATGTGAACGAAATCTTCACCGACTTCCATGAACTGCACGGCGACCGCACCTATGCGGACGACCAGTCCATCGTCGGCGGCCTGGCGCGCTTCAACGGCCAGTCCTGCATGGTGATCGGCCACCAGAAGGGCCGCGACACCAAAGAGCGCGCCATGCGCAACTTCGGCATGCCCAAGCCGGAAGGCTACCGCAAGGCCATGCGCCTGATGAAGCTGGCCGAGAAATTCAACCTGCCCATCTTCACCTTCGTCGACACCCCGGGCGCGTTCCCCGGCATCGACGCCGAAGAGCGCGGCCAGTCCGAAGCCATCGGCCACAACCTGTACGTGATGGCCGAACTCAAAGTGCCGCTGATCGCCACCATCATCGGCGAAGGCGGCTCCGGCGGCGCGCTGGCGATCGCCGTGGGCGACCAGGTGCTGATGCTGCAATACGCGACCTACTCGGTGATCTCGCCGGAAGGCTGCGCCTCTATCCTGTGGAAGACGAGCGAACGCGCGGCCGACGCCGCCGAAGCGCTGGGCCTGACCGCGCACCGCCTGAAGGCGATGGGCCTGATCGACAAGATCATCAGCGAGCCGCTGGGCGGCGCCCACCGCGATCCGAAGCAGATGGCCACCATGCTCAAGCGCGCCCTGGCCGACTCGCTGCGCCAGTTCCACGGCATGAAAACCAAGGACCTGATCAACGCCCGCCACGAAAAGCTGATGAGCTACGGCAAGTTCAAAGAGACCACGCCGCAAGAATAATGGGATCCCCGCGTTCGCGAGGATGACAGCCAGCCTGTCGCCCCGCTTCGCAGGGTAGGCAGCCAGCCTGTCGCCCTGCTTCTCCGGCAAGACAGCTAGCCTGTCATTCCAATGAAAATGGGAATCCATACACAGCAAAACGGAGGCAGGCGCCAGCGCTTGCCTCCGTTTTCGCATCTGGAGTTTGAATGAAAAAGCAACAAACCGCCACCCTCGCCAGCACCTTCGCCCAGGCAGTGGCCACGGCGAACCACGACGGCCGCATCGCCATCGCCCTGAGCGGCGGCCTCGATTCGTCCGCGCTGCTGGACATGGCGCACGCCCACGCGCAGCGGCAGGCGGAGCAGGGCGTGTCCATCGCCCTGCATGCCTTCCATGTGCACCACGGCCTCAGCCCCAACGCCGACGCCTGGCTGGCGCACTGCGAGCAGCAGTGCGCCGCCCTCGGCGTGCGCTTCGAAGCGCGCCGCGTGATCCTGGAGAACACGGGCAAGACCGGCACCGAGGCCGCAGCCCGCAAGAGCCGCTACGCCGCGCTGGGCGCCATGTGCCGCGAGCACGGCGTGAAGCTGCTGCTGACCGCCCACCACCTGGACGACCAGGCCGAAACCGTGCTGCTGCAGCTGCTGCGCGGCTCCGGCACGGCCGGCCTGTCCGGCATGGAGGCCGCCAACACCGCGCCCGAACTGCTCGCCAATCCCGACCTCGTCATGATGCGGCCGCTGCTGCCCGCCTCGCGCAAGCAGCTCGAAGCCTACGTCGCCGAACACGCCGTCGCCCACATCGAAGACGAATCCAACGACGACCCGCGCTACGCCCGCAACGCGCTGCGCCACACGGTGATGCCCGCGCTGGCGCAATACTTCCCCGGCTTCCAGGAACGCTTCGCGCGCAGCGCGCAGCATGCCCAGTCCGCGCAGCGCCTGCTGACCGAGCTGGCAGAGCAGGACCTGGCCGCCGCGCTGGACGGCGAATGCCTGATCGTCTCCAAACTGGCCGCGCTGAGCACCGGCCGCAGCTTCAACCTGCTGCGCCACTGGTTCGGCCTGCGCGGCCTGAGCATGCCGTCCACCGCCTGGCTGTCCGAGATGCTGGTGCAGCTGCTCGAAGCGCGCCACGACACGCAAATGCTGGTGGTCCACCCCGAAGTCGACGTGCGCCGCCACCGCGACCGCCTCTACCTCACCCCCAAGCTGCCCGAGATCGCCGGCACCCGCGAAGACGAATTCGACGATTCCCCCGGCCAGGAGTTCCGCTGGAATGGCGAAACGGCGATGGCCTTCCCCGACTACGGCGGCGTGCTGCACATCGAGCCGGCGGAGCAGGGCGTCGATGCGGCCTGGCTGCGCCTGCAATACCTGACCATCGAATTCCGCCGTGGCGGCGAGCGCCTCAAGCGGGCTGAAAACCGGCCCACGCGCGCGCTGAAGTACCACTACCAGACCTTGGGCATCCCCGCCTGGGAGCGTCCGCGCCTGCCGGTGCTGAAAACGCCGACACAGTTGCTGTTTGCTGCCGGGATCGGCATGGACTGCCACGAAATCGGGCAGGGCGGGGGCGAACGTGTGGTATTCCGCTGGGAAGCCAAATAAAAATCGGTACTGCGGCGATTTCGTATGTCCATATGCCAATTCTGTATGACGTCATAACTTTTTTGGCTTGTCCTTTTGCATTGCAGCATGTAAAGTTATAAGCCTTGCTTTTTTCAATCTTCGAGCGGAACCACCTGTTATGGCTTTGATTGTTCACAAATACGGCGGCACGTCGATGGGATCGACTGACCGCATCAAGAATGTCGCGCGCCGCGTCGCCAAATGGCACGAGGCCGGGCATCAGATCGTTGTCGTGCCGTCGGCCATGTCCGGCGAGACCAACCGTCTGATCGCCATGGCGAAGGAAATTCAAAACCCGCCAGACCCGCGCGAACTGGACATGATCGCCTCGACCGGCGAGCAAGTCTCCGTCGGCTTGTTGTCGATGGCGCTGCAAGCGATCGGCAAGGACGCGGTGTCCTACGCTGGCTGGCAAGTGGCGATCAAGACCGACTCGGCGTTCACCAAGGCGCGCATCCAGTCGATCGACGACGAGCGCGTGCGCAAAGACCTCGACGCCGGCAAGATCGTCATCATCACCGGTTTCCAGGGTGTGGACGACAACGACAACATCGCCACGCTGGGACGCGGCGGCTCCGACACCTCGGCCGTGGCGATCGCCGCCGCGCTGAAGGCAGCCGAATGCCTGATTTACACCGACGTCGACGGCGTCTACACGACCGACCCGCGCGTGGTATCCGAAGCGCGCCGCCTGAAGGCGATCACGTTCGAAGAAATGCTGGAACTAGCCTCGCTGGGTTCGAAAGTACTGCAGACGCGTTCGGTCGAATTCGCCGGCAACTACCGCGTCCCGACGCGCGTGCTGTCGTCGCTGACCGATCCGCTGATGGATCTCGAGACCGAAGCCAACTCTGGCACCCTGATTTCGTTTGAGGAAGACACCAACATGGAACAAGCAGTCATCTCCGGCATCGCCTTCAACCGCGACGAAGCCAAAATCACCGTGCTGGGCGTGCCGGACCGTCCGGGCGTGGCCTACCACATCCTCGGCCCGGTAGCCGAAGCCAACATCGAAGTGGACATGATCATCCAGAATCAGTCCGTCGACGGCAAGACCGACTTCACCTTCACCGTCTCGCGCGGCGAATACCAGAAAGCGGTGGACGTGCTGGAAGGCCAGAAGGCCGAGATCGGTTACAGCACGCTGGTAGGCGACTCCAAGGTATCGAAGATCTCCGTGGTTGGCGTAGGCATGCGTTCGCACGTAGGCGTCGCATCGCAGATGTTCCGCACCCTGTCCGAAGAGAACATCAACATCATGATGATCTCCACGTCCGAGATCAAGATTTCGGTGCTGATCGACGAAAAGTACATGGAACTGGCCGTACGCGCGCTGCACAAAGCGTTCGAGCTGGAAAAAGAGTAAAAAAGATGGCTGGTTCCCTTGACCAAACGAGGGGCTGGCCAGTACTATAGCGCTCGTCTGATGTGACGCAGAAATGTGAAGCAAAAGGCAAAAATAGTTGAGTAATCAGCTAGGAGACGTGGCCGAGTGGCCGAAGGCACATCCCTGCTAAGGATGCATACGGCTTATACCTGTATCGTGGGTTCGAATCCCACCGTCTCCGCCAGAACAACAAAAAAAGCCTCCCCTGCGGGAGGCTTTTTTTGTTGTTCTGGACGGAACGGTGGGATTCGAAGACGGAGCACCCTAAGGGGGGCGTAGGCTCTCCGAATCGCCCATCTGCTGCGCGCAAAGCGCGCAGCCCCGCGCGCCGTGGGCGCGCGACGCATGCGTCATCTAAAAAAGCGCTGGCCGCGTGCAGTCGTCGCCCCCGTCCCCCCTGAAAATCCATCCGCCATAGAAGAAGGCCGCGACGCATGGGTTCCCGCCTGCGCGGGGAACGACAACTGCTCGAGCTAGCCGCTAGTCCCTCCGCAGCGCACCCATCCACTCCCACCCCATCCCCAGCCGCGCAGCCTTCCTGTGCAGATTTACAACTTGACACCCAGTAACTAGGCAAATAACATACAACTATACAGATTTCATACATCTAGTTAATTACCCCCAAGCCCGCCAGAAACCTGGCGGGTTCCACATGCCGCGCTGCGCCAGCCGGCACGCTACACCGATCCCACAGCAAGACAGGCGACATACCCATGCCGCCGGGAGTACTGACGGCCGCAGCACATCCATCTATAACAACTGGAGACAAAAAAATGAAGAAATCGATCCTCGCCCTGGCCACCTGCGCCGCCTTCGCGGGCAGCGCCACCGCCCAATCCTCGGTCGGCATGTATGGCCTGCTCGACATGGCCGCCGTACGGGAAAGCGGCGGCGCCGCCGGCCCGATCACCAAGCTCGGCAGTGGCGTCAGCGCCGGCTCGCGCCTCGGCTTCAAGGGAAACGAAGACGTGGGCGGCGGCCTGTCTGCCTTGTTCCTGCTCGAGAGCGGCTTCCAGGCCGACACCGGGGCGATGGGGCAGGGCGGCCTGCTGTTCGGCCGCCAAGCCTACGTCGGCCTGCAGGGCGCCTTCGGCAGCGTGACGATAGGGCGCCAGTACACGCCGCAATACCAGACCGTCGCCGCAGCCGACCCGTTTGGCTCGGGTACGGCGGGCGACAGTAAAAACCTGATGCCGGCCACCGGCAACGGCACCAGCCGGATGGACAACGCCGTCAAATTCGCGTCGCCCAGCGTTGGCGGTGTCAGCGGCGAGCTGGCGTATGCGCCGGGGGAGCTTGCCGGCAGCGCCGCGGCTGGACGCCAGATCGGCGCCGCACTGACTTATGCCAGTGGAGCGTTGCGCGCCCGCCTGGGCTACCACCACCGCAACAACGATACCGCGACCGTGAAAAACCTCGACCCGGCCAAAAACGCCGTGCTGGCGCTGACCTACGACGCCGGTATCGCGAAAGCCCATTTCGCCTACGGCAGCAACAAGGGCGTCAACAGTTCGCCGCTGCGCAATACCGCCAATCCCTTCGGCGCCGCGGTGGCTCCGCAAGCTTCCGTGGACAGCCGCGACCTGATGCTCGGGGTGAGCGTGCCGTCCGGCCCGCATACCGCACTGGCCTCCTACATCCGCAAGGACGACCGGGGCGCGCGGAACCAGGATGCCAGCCAGTTCGCGGTCGGCTACCGCTACGCGGTGTCGAAACGCACCGAGCTTTATTCCGTGTACGCGCGCATCGAGAACCGGCGCGGCGCGGCCTACACGGTCGGCAATGCGATTGAAGTGGGCACGGGCGACAAGGCGCTCAACCTGGGCATACGGCACACCTTCTGAAAGAAGAAAAATGAAACTCAACAAACTGTTTTGCGTAGCCATGCTTGCCGCGTGGGCCCAAACCAGCACCGCGGCCGAGGTGCAGTTCGCCTATGTGCAGCCCGCCGATCATCCCTCTGGACAGGGCGCGGCGCGCTTTGCCGAGCTGGTCAAGGCCAAGACGGCCGGACGTATCGTGGTGAAAAATTATTCCGACGGAAAGCTGGGATCGGAGCAGCAGGCATTGGCCGCCGTGCGTGAAGGAAAAATCGAAATGATGGTCGGCGCCACCACGATACTGGTCGGGGCGGTCAAGGAATATGCCTTGTTCGATCTGCCCTTCTTTTTCAAAGGCACGGCGCAGGCCGATGCCGTCATGGATGGCCGGGTCGGTCGTGCGCTGTTCGAGAAGTTGGACACGGCCAATCTCGTTGGCCTCGCCTATTGGGAAAATGGCTTTCGTCATTTGACCAATTCGAAGCACAGCATACGGAAGTTCGAAGACCTGCAGGGCATGAAGATACGCGTGATTCCGAATCCGGTATTCATCGATGCCTTCAAAGCCCTGGGCGCGACGCCGGTGCCCTTGCCGTTCCCTGAGGTCTACAAGGCGCTCGATAGCAAGGTGGTCGACGGCCAGGAGAATCCGCTGCCGGTCATCCTGGCCGCCAAGTTCTACGACGTCCAGCGATACACCACGCTCAGCGGCCATGTGTATTCGCCCTATATCGTGGTGGCAGGTAAAAAATGGTGGGAGACGCTGAGCGTTGCCGACCGGGCCGCCATCACCGAGGCGGCTAAGGAAGCCGGCATCTTCCAGCGCAAGATTTCGCGCGAGCTGGCGGTCAGAATGGCCAGCAAAGAGTTGAAGTCGCATGGCGTTGAAGTCAATGTGTTAAGCAGTGACGAGGACGCGAGGATGCGCGAGCGTGTCAAGCCGGTGGTAGAGAAATATACGGCATCGATAGGCGAAGCGATCGTCCGCCAAGCGCAGGAGGACATGGAGAAAGCGCGCTGACCGCAATGACCGTCGCCGCGTTCGCCATGCCGAACGCGGCCCCAATATGGTCGCGGGGCACTTCCGGCGCCGCGAGCCCTGAAAGGAGGAACACTTGGAACAGACACGTCGCCCACTTATTGTAGGCAACTGGAAGATGCATGGCAGCCTGGCGGACAATGCCGCCTGGTTTGCGCATTACCTGGAGGATGGGCCATCGGCCGCTGCGCCTGTTGCGGTGGAGGCTGCCCTGTGCGTGCCCGCCGTCTATCTCGAGCAGTGCCGGCGCGCGCTCGCGGGCGGTACGCTGGCGTGGGGTGCGCAGGATGTGTCGGCCCACCCGGCAGGGCCGCGCACGGGCGAGATTGCAGCGTCAATGTTGGCCGAACTTGGCTGCCGCTTCGTCATTGTCGGCCATTCCGAGCGTCGCATGGCGCATGGCGAGAACGATGCCGAGGTGGCGCGCAAGGTTGTCGCTGCCTTGGGCGCGGGCCTGAGCCCTATCATCTGTCTGGGGGAAACGCTGGCGGAGCGCGTCGCGGAGACGACGGCTGCGGTGATTGAGCGCCAGTTGTCGGCCGTGCTGGAGGCGGTCGACGAGGCGGAGCTGACGCGCATAGTGCTGGCCTACGAGCCGGTCTGGTCGATCGGCACCGGCCGCGCCGCCACGCCGCAGATGGCACAGCAGGCGCATGCGGATCTGCGTGCCGCTCTCGCACGCCGCGCGCCGCGCGCAGCCGGCGCGGTGCGCATCTTGTACGGCGGCAGCATGAATGCCGCCAACGCCGGCGCGCTGCTGGCCATGCCGGATGTCGATGGCGGCCTGATCGGCAGCGCCGCGCTCAAGGTGCAGGATTTCCTGGCGATAGTGTGCGCGGCGGCATAGAAAAATCCGTTCTGGCCGGCCGGTCTCTACCCTTCTGGTGGAATAGGGAATGTCAGTTCGTGCAGCCGTCTATAGCGCACACCGGATTGCCGGAGGCCGTTCCGGTGTTCGAAGTAGCTGACGCCAGCCGGCGGAGATGCCCGCTCCATTCGTCAACGCGGCCCAGCCAGCGGTTGAGATCGATGCGCTCGAGCGTGCCGTCGCCGCGCTCCAGCGCAATGGTCGGGAAACCCTGCCCGTTGCAGCGCTCCAGCCATTGGCGGCTGTCGGTGAAATGCCGGTCGGTTGCCGGCCCGGCAAGGCGCGCGTACGCCGCTGTGTAGCCGGCCGCGTCGAGGCCAAGTTCCTGCGCCAGCTCCGCCAGCACCGGCATGTCGGCGATGCGCCGGCCTTCCGCGTAGTGCGCGCTCTGGATCCGGTGCAGCATGTCCAGGCCACGCCCGGCCAGTTCCTCGGCGGCCAGGATGGCGGTGCTGGGCGGGGCCGAATCCATCACCGCGCTGGTGTCGCGCAGCAGGCCATCGAAATAGGCCGCGCCAAACGGCTGTCCGGTCAGCTGAGCGATGCGTTCGTCGTGCGGCATCACGTAGTCGCGCCATTGGGGCGTGACGGTGCGCCGGTTGGCGCCCGTCATCATGCCGCCGGCGTGGAAGGCCATGCGGAGGCCGGGGACGTTGCGCGCGGCCGAGATCAGGGGCGCGGCGGCGTAGCACCAGCCGCACAGCGGGTCGAAGATGTAGTGCAGAGTGTTCATGGCATTCCTTTGCGGGACGATGCATGAAGGATAGCGGCTTTCATTCGCACGATAAATGGCGCTGCTTGCAACATATTGTTTCTTGGATCGGATGAATGCCGGACGAATAAACGCGGCTCACACCCACAGCATCAAGGTATTGGCCGTGGCCTGCAACGCGGGCACGCAGCGCGCGCTGGCCTCCGCGCGCGACGAGCTGGCGATCATCATCGACACGCTCAGCGCGCCGATCAGGTTTCCGCGCCGGCTCTTCACCGGCACCGAAATTCCCCGGAACCCGATCTCGTACTGGTTCTCCGTCAGCGCGAAGCCGGATTCCCGTATCGCCAGCAACTCTTCGAACAGCTGCTGCTTGTCCGTCACGGTGAGGTGGGTGTAGGCCACCAGCTCCACGCGTTCCAGATAGGCGTGCAAAGCCTCGTCGGGCATGGCCGACAGCAGCACCCGTCCGGCGGTCGAGGCATAGGCGGGCAGGCGGGTGCCGGGCTCGAAGCCGGTGGTGAGCTGCCGGGGCGCGCTCACGCGGCTCACGTAGACCACATCGTCCCGCTCCAGCACCGAATAATTGGTCGACTCCTGCAGCTCCGACGTCAGCTTCTGCAGATACGGCACGATGGCGCGCGGCAGCCGGGCCGAGTCCAGGTAGGACCGTCCCAGCGTCAGCACCTTGGGCGTCAGCCAGAACACCTTGCCGTCGGTGGCCGCCATGCCGGTATGCAGCAGCGTCAGCAAATAGCGCCGCGCCGCGCTGCGGCTGATGCCCACTTTCCCGGCCAAGTCCGTGGCCGTGAGGCGCGCGGTGTCGTCATTGAAGGCCGTGATCACATTCATCCCGGTGACCAGGCCATCGATCAGGTCGCGCTCGGCGACCTTTACATCCAGCAGCTGCGGCTTTTTCATGATTTGTGCGCTAATCGCGCAGGTTGAGCGGTTGGCGCAGTATAGCCGGTTTTGACGGCTATTTTTGTGCGGACGCGCTTCCTATACTTGGCTCCACAGTGAACGCAGGAGACCACCATGATCGTCAAAGAGCAGTTGCCGGAACCGAATAACCCGCTCGGCATCGCCGGCATCGAATTCATCGAATACGCTACGTCCCAGCCGCTGGCCCTGGGCGCGCTGCTCGAGCAGATGGGCTTTGCCGCCACCGCGCGGCACCGTTCGCGCGAGGTGACGCTGTACCGCCAGGGCGGCATGAATGTGATCGTGAACGCCGACCCGCGCGCGCTGCCGCAGGGCGAAGAAGCGGCCCAGGCCACCGTCATCAGCGCCATCGCGCTGCGGGTGCGCGACGCCGACGCGGCCTACCGCCACGCCATCGCCATGGGCGCCTGGGCCATCCAGACCCGCGCCGGCGCAATGGAACTGAACATTCCAGGCGTGCATGGTGCCGGCGATTCCATCCTCTATTTCGTGGACCGCTACACCGACTTCTCCATCTACGACGTGGACTTCAAGCCCATCGTCCAGCCGCCGTCGCAGCCGCCAGCCGTCGCCGGCCTGCATTTCTTCGGCGTCGTGCAAGCCATCGGCCAGGGCCGCAGCGCGGAGTGGGTGGACTTCTACCAGCAGCTGATGGACTTCCGCGCACTGCCGGAAGGCCGCTACTTCGGCGTGGTGCAAAAGGGCACGCTGCTGGAAAGCCCGTGCCACAGCTTTTACCTGCAACTGGTGGAGCCGCCGGCCGGCGCCGGCGGCCTGCAATGGGAGGAACAGCTGATCCGCGTCGGCCTGGGCGCGCCGGACGTGCTGGGCGCCGTGCGCGAACTGCAGCGGCGCGGCATCGTCTTTGTCGACCGCGCGCCGACGGGGCCGAGCGAGAAGGGCGCCATCACGCAGCTCTATCGCGGCGGCGTGAGTTTCGAACTGGTGGCCAGCCACGCGGGAGAGCGCCATGCTTGAGATTACCGGCACCACGCGCATCTTCCCCGTGATCGGCTGGCCGGTCGAGCAGGTGAAAGCGCCCACGCTGTTCAACGCCTACTTCCAGCGCCACGGCATCGACGCGCGCGTGATCCCGCTGAAGGTGCCGCCGGAAGGCTATATCGCGGCAGTGCGCCTGCTGATGGGCATAGCGAACGTGGGCGGCATCTTCGTCTCCATTCCGCATAAGCCCATGAGCGTGGACGCGGTCGACGTGGCCACCAGCCGCGCCCGGCTTGCGGGCTCCTGCAACGCCATCTACAAGGATGCGGGCGGCGCCATCCGTGGCGACCTGATAGACGGCGAGGGCTTTGTGCGCGCCTTCGACCGCACGCTGGCGGGCGCCGCGTTCGACTGGGCCGGCGCGCGCGCCCTGGTGGTGGGTAGCGGCGGCGTCGGCTGCGCGGTGGCCGAGGCGCTGGCCGCGCGCGGCATCGGCGAAGTGGCCATTTTCGACACGCGGCCGGAGCAGGCAGCCGCGCTGCGCGCCCGCTTGCAACAGGCCTTCCCGGCCTGCCGCGTGGTGGAAGGGGTACCGCAGGCGGAGGGATATCAACTGGTGGTCAACTGCACCCCGCTGGGCATGCACTGGGATGACCCCCTGCCGGTCGATCTGCGCGGCGTGTCGCCGTCCTGCGTGGTGGCCGACTGCGGCATGAAGGTGGAGATGAGCAAGCTGCTGCTGGAAGCGCAGATGCGCGGCTGCCGCATCCAGAAGGGCAAGGAGATGCTGATCGAACAGGCGCCGCTGTACCTGGCGCTGTTCGGCTGGCCCGGCGTGAACTCGGACGCGTTCCGCGCATTGGAGGCGCTATGAATCTGGCCAACTTCGGCATGGACAGCATCACGCTGGCCGGCCCGCTCGAAGCCAAGCTGCGCGCCTCGAAGGCGGCGGGATTTTCGCAGTTGATGCTGTGGGCCAAAGACCTGGCCGGGCATCCGGGCGGCATAGACGAAGCGGTGCGCGTGGTGCGCGCCAGCGGCGTGCGCGTGACCGGCATCCAGGTGATGCGCGACTACGAGGGCCTGCACGGCGCGCTGCACGATTACAAGCTCGATATCGCCAGGCAGATGCTGCTGGTATGCCGCGCCGTGGGTGCGCCGCTGCTGATGGTGTGCTCCAGCACCTCCAGCCACGCCAGCGGCGACATGGACGGGATAGCGCGCGACCTGGCCAAACTGGCCACGCTGGCGGTGCCACTGGGCGTGCGCGTCGGCTACGAGGCGCTGTCCTGGGGCCGCCACGTGAACCAGTACCAGCAATCGTGGGAAGCGGTGGAGCGCGCGGGCCACGCCAACCTGGGCGTGGTGCTGGACTCTTTCCACATGCTGGCCAACGATGCCGATTGCACCGAACTGGACGACATCCCCGCGCACAAGATCGCGCTGGTGCAGCTGTCGGACTATATGTGGCGCGAACTGCGCAGCGCGGAGGAAAGGCTGGAAACGGCGCGCCACCTGCGCGTGTTCCCGGGCGAGGGCAGCCATGCCAAGGAGCTGGCGGCAATGCTGCGCCAGCTGGACCGCAACGGCTACCGGGGCGACTACAGCTTTGAAGTCTTCAACGACGACTACCTGCAGTTCCCGCCCGAAGTGGTGGCGCAGCGCGCCTACCGCTCGGCCAAATGGGTGACCGACCAGGTGCTGCGCCGCAGCCTGACGGTGCTGCAAGCGACGGCCGGCCATCCGGCCATGGCCTAGGGAGGGCACATGCCACATCCAACCATCCTGGTGCTGAACGGCCCCAACCTCAACCTGCTGGGCAGCCGCGAGCCCGGCGTGTACGGCGCCCGCACGCTGGCCGACGTGGAACGGCTGTGCCGCGACGCCTGCGAAGCGCACGGCTGCGTGCTGGACTTCCGGCAGTCCAACCACGAAGGCGTACTGATCGACGCCATCCACGAGGCGGGCGCGGCACAGGCGGCGGGCACCCTGGCGGGCGCGGTCATCAACGCCGGCGCCTATACCCACACCTCGCTGGCGCTGCACGACGCCATCAAGGGCGCGCAGTTGCGCGCGGTGGAGCTGCACATTTCGAATGTCCATGCGCGGGAAGCATTCCGACATCACTCCCATATCTCGCCGGTGGCAGCCGGCGTGATAGCCGGCTTCGGCGTGGCGGGCTACACGCTGGCCATCACGGGCCTGGCCCTGTTGTTCCTTGCCGCCTGAGCGGCATACCTATAACCATAACGAAAATCGAGACATCATGAAACGAAAAATAACGGCAGCCTGCCTGCTGGCGGGGACGGCTGTCCCCGCGCTGTGCCAGACCGGGGTAACGCTGTACGGCACGCTCGACGAATACATCGGCACCATCCGCAGCAGCAGCGGAGCGCACATCACGGGGCTGAACGACGGCGCCATCCTGCGCAGCCGCCTCGGCGTGCGGGGCGGCGAGGATATCGGCGGCGGCTACCGCATCATCTACACGCTGGAGCAGGGCCTCTCCGCCGACAGCGGCGCCGCCGCGGACAGCAGCCGCTTGTTCGACCGCCAGGCCTGGCTGGGTATCGCCACGCCGGTGGGCGAGTTCCGCGCCGGACGGCAGAACACCCAGGCTTTCTACATCGGCGGCGCCATCGACTACACCGAACGCACCACCTTCGGTTCCATGTTCAACACCTACGGCGTGCCTTCGCGCTACGACAACGACCTGTCCTACAAGTCGCCGCGCATGGCGGGCGTACAGCTCGACCTGCACTACGCGCTGCCGGAAAACAGCGCCGGCGCGGACAACAAGGGCGTGTGGCAGCTGGCGCTGGACTACCAGAACGGCCCCTGGCGCGGCGGCTATGCGGGCGTGCTGGCCAGCCCGAACCGCGCCACCGCCACCGTGCGCGAGCGCATCGAGTACCACAACCTGTACCTGAACTATCAGTACGGGGCAGGGAAGATCTACCTGGCGGCGGCGCGCAGCAACAACTCCACCGCCAACGCGAACGGCCGCAACACGGGCGCCATCCTGAGCCTGGTGGGCAGCCCGAACAACTTCTTCGCGGGCAGCGACGCCAACGCGCGGCGCTACTACAACTTGTGGGAGCTGTCGGCCGACTACCGCGTCAGCCCCGCGCTGCGCGTGGGCGCCATGCTGGGCGGGGCCCACGACACCAGTGGCGGCGGCGCCGGCGCGCGCTCGGCCAACGTGGGCGGCTATTACGACCTGTCGCGCCGCACGCTGCTGTACGGCTTTGCCAGCGTGTTGAAAAACGACGCCAGCGCAGGTTTCCGCTTCAGCAGCTCGGCCGCGCCGTCCGCCAACCTGGCAGGCGCGAACGTGAACGGCAAGCGCCTGACCGGCCTGCAGCTGGGCATATTGCATCGCTTCTGAAGACCGGACGCGGCAACGAGACTACACTAACAAATGGAGGAAGACATGAGTACAGCAACCGCAAAACAAGGAACGCCCGCAGAGGCGGCGCACCAGGCAGCACAGGCCGCCGGCCCCAAGCGCTCGCCCCGCAAGGCCGCATTCGCCAGCTGGATCGGCAGCGCCGTCGAATACTACGACTTTTTCATCTACGGCACGGCGGCGGCGCTCGTGTTCGGTAAAGTCTTCTTTCCCGCCTTCGATGCCGCGGTGGCCACGGTGGCTGCCTTCGCCACCTTCGGCGTCGCCTACGTCACGCGGCCGCTGGGCGCGGTATTGCTGGGCCATATCGGCGACAAATACGGCCGCAAGAAGGTACTCACCTTCACGCTGCTGCTGATGGGCGTGTCCACGTTCGCGGTGGGCCTGCTGCCCACGTACGGCCAGGTTGGCATCGCCGCGCCGGTGATGCTGGTGGTACTGCGCATGCTGCAAGGGGTATCGGCGGCCGGCGAGCAGGCGGGCGCCAACTCCATGACGCTGGAGCATGCGCCTGCGCACCGGCGCGCCTTCTTCACCAGCTTTACCTTGAGCGGCACGCAGGCCGGCCTGGTCCTCGCGACGCTGGTGTTCCTGCCGATAGCCGCCTTGCCGGAAGAGGACATGCTGTCCTGGGGCTGGCGCATTCCCTTCCTGTTAAGCGCCGTGGTGGTGGCGGTTGGTTTCTGGGTTCGCCGCACCCTGCCCGAGACGCCGGCGTTCAAGGAGGAGGCGGCCGTCGCGGGCAGGGCCGAACGCATGCCCATCATGGAATTGTTCAGCGGCCACAAGGCCAACCTGGTGCGCGTGATCTTCGCCGCGCTGGTCTCGGTCATCAGCACCATCTTCAGCGTGTTCACGCTGTCGTATGCGATCAACACCATGCACATTCCGCGTGCCACGATGCTGACGGTGCTGATTCTGGCCAACCTGCTTGCACTCGGCGCCATTCCGCTGTTCGCCGCGCTGTCCGACCGGGTGGGCCGCAAGCCCGTGTTCATCTTCGGTACCCTGGGCGCGGCGCTGTTGATGTGGCCCTACCTGTGGGCCATCTCGACGGCCAACGTGCCGCTGATTTTCACATTCGGCCTGCTGCTGTCCGGCGTGGTGTATTCGGCTGCGAACGGCGTATGGCCCGCACTGTACGGTGAAATGTTCGACACCCGGGTGCGCTTGTCCGGCATGGCGATCGGCACGCAGATAGGCTTTGCGCTCGGCGGTTTCGCGCCGACCATCAGCGCCGCCATACTGGGGCAGGGAGAAATGGGCTGGGTTCCGGTGGCGGCATTTGTCACCATCACCAGCGTCATCTCGGCGATCTCGGTGGCCACCGCAAAAGAAACCTACCGCACGCCGATGCACGAACTGGGCGCCATTGAGCGGTAGGGGCCACAGCGCTTAGGGCTGGCTGGCCGCCCAGCCTCCGCCCAGCGCCTTGTACAAGGCAATCCGGTTCTGCGTTTCAGCCAGGCCGGTGCGGATGCTTTGCTGCCGGGCGGCGAAGAGCGAGCGCTGCGCGTCCAGGTATTCCAGGTAGCTGGCCTGTCCGCCCTCGTAGCGCAGCCTGGCCAAGTCATGGCGAACCTGTTCCGCATTTTCCTGCGCCCGCGCCGCGCGCAATTCCTCGGCCAGCGTGGCGCGGCCGGCCAGCGCGTCGGCCACCTCGCGGAACGCCACCTGTATGGCCTTGTCGTACTGCGCCACGGCGATGTCGCGGTCGGCCTGCGCCACGCCCAGGTTGGCGCGGTTGCGGCCGCCGTCGAAGATAGGCAGCGAGATCTGCGGCAGGAAACTCCAGGCGCGGGTACCCGAACCAAACAAGCCGGACAGCTCATCGCTCGCCGTACCGAAAGCGCCTGTCAGCGCGATGCGCGGGAAGAAGGCGGCACGCGCCGCACCGATGTTGGCGTTGGACGCGCGCAGCAGCGCTTCCTGCCGCCGAATATCGGGCCGGGCCGTCAGCAGGCCGGAAGGTAAACCGGCTGGCAGCTCGGCCATGGCGTCGCGGGTGCGCTGCGCGGCCGGTTCCATGCCTTGCCCGGCTGGCGCACCGGCCGCCGCCGACGCTGCAAGCGGCGCGGCCAGCGAAGGCCGGGCCTCCGATGGCATGGCCGGCGGCGCTGACACCGCCGTCGCCGGCACCGGGCCGGCTGGCGGCGCCACGGCCGCCAGCGCGCCGGTCGACAGCAACCCGGCCGGCAGCGCCTCGGCCGGCAATTCGCGGCCGACCAGCACCGCCAGCGCATTCCTGTCCAGCGCGCGCTGGCGGATCGCCTGTTGCAGCGCGATGTTGGCTGCCTCCAGCAGCGATTCCGACTGGCGCAGGTCGAATTCGGAGCTGGCTCCCTGCTCGCGCAGCTGGACCTGGCGCCGGTGCGACTCTGTTCTGCTGGCCAGGGTCTGCCCGCTCAGCGCGAGCAGGCGCACGTCCGCTGCCAGCGCTTCGTAGATGGCGGCCACCTCCGCCACCAGGCTGATTTGCGCGCTGCGCCTGGCCTCCTCGGTGGCCAGGAAACGCTCCAGTGCGGCCTCGCTCAAGTTGCGGACGCGGCCGAACAGGTCCAGTTCGAACGCGGTCACGCCCAGGCCGCTGCTAAAGCTGCTGGACACGCCGCCACGGCCGCCCGGCGCCACCTGGTCCGGCACCCGTTGGCGGGCGCCGGACAGGCCGGCATTGACGGTTGGCAGCCGGTCGGACGCCTGGACCTGGTATAGCGAGCGGGCACGCTCGATGTTCAGGATGGCCACGCGCAGGTCGCGGTTGTGTTCCAGCGCCAGGCCGATGGCTTGCTTGAGCCGCTCGTCCCGGAAGAAGTCCTGCCAGCGGATATCGTGCGCGGCCGTCGCGCCGGCAGCCGCGACGCCAGCGGCATCAGCGGCACCAGCGGCACGAGCAGCACCAGCGGCATCAGCAGCACCGGCATCACCGGCGGCACTGGCAGTGGCGGCCGGGTAGACCGCCGCAGGCCATCCATCGGCGACCGGCAGCGCCGGGCGTTCGTAGACCGGGGCCAGCGAGCAGGCCGACAGCAGCAGCGCTGCCAGTGCCGACGGCACGGTTTTGAGTGGCGTGAGGGCCATTACGCGGCTTCCTTTTCAATGTGGTGGACAGCTTCCGCCGCCGCTGTGTGCTTGCTCACTTTGAACCACAGCGAATACAGCGCAGGCAGGAACAGCAGCGTAAGCAGGGTGCCGACGCCGACGCCGCCGATCAGCACGTAGGCCAGCGGGCCCCAGAAGCTCGAATGCGTCAACGGGATGAAGGCCAGCATGGCCGCCACGGCGGTCAGGATGACGGGACGCGCGCGGCGCACCGTCGATTCCACCACCGCTTCATACTGGCTCAGGCCCGCGTCCAGGTCGTGCCGGATCTGGTCCACCAGGATCAGCGTGTTGCGCATCAGGATGCCGGCCAGGCCGATCAGGCCGAGGATGGCGTTGAAGCCGAAGGGCTGGTGGAACAGCAGCAGCGTGGGCACTGCACCCACCAGGCCCAGAGGCGCGGTGGCGAACACCATCCACATGGTGGCGAAGGAACGCACCTGGAACATGATCACCACCAGCATCAGGATGATCATCAACGGGAACAGCTTGGCCAGCGCCACGTCGGCCTTGGCACTTTCCTCCACGGCGCCGCCGGTGTCGATGCGGTAGCCGGCCGGCAGCGCGGCTTTCAGCGCCGCCAGTTTGGGCAGGATGGCCTTGGTCACTTCCGGCGGCTGGGTGCCGTCGCGCACATCGCCCTGCACCGCGATATAAGGCTCGCGGTCGTAGCGCTTGAGCACAGCGTGCTCCATGCGCGTTTCCATGCGGCCCACTTGCGACAGCGGCACGGTGGCGCCGGTGGCGGTGGTCAAGGTCAGGTTGCCGATGTCCTTCAGGCCGGTGCGCTCGTCGCGCGGACTGCGCACCAGCACTTCCACCGAGCGCAAGCCTTCGCGCACCTGGGTCGACGGCACGCCGTTGAGCAGCGCCTGCAACTGGCTGGCGGCGTCGCGCGGCGTGAGGCCGACCTGGCTAAGGCGCTCCTGGTCCAGCGCGAAATGCAGCGTGGGCGTAAGGTTGCCCCAGTCCAGGTGCACGTCGCGCATATCCGGGTTGGCCTCCATCACGGTGCGCACTTGCCCGGCTATCTCGCGGATCTGGTCCAGGTCGGGGCCGACCACGCGGAACAGCACGGGGAAGGGCACGGCGGGGCCGAACAGGAACTGCGTGACGCGCACGCGCGCCTGCGGGAAGCGGCCGTCGGCCACCATCTTGCGGATCTTCGCCTTCAGGGCGTCGCGCTGGTGCGCGTTCTCGGTCAGCACGATGATCTGGCCATAGGCAGGATTCGGCAGCTCCGGGTTCACCGACAGGAAGAAACGGGGCGTGCCCTGGCCGACATAGCTCGATACGGTCTTGGCTTCCGGCTCCAGGCGCACGGCCGTTTCGACGTTGCGCACCACGGCGTCGGTGGCGCTGAAGGCGCTGCCCGGCGGCAGGTTGATTTCGATGGTCAATTCAGGGCGCTCGGAGTTCGGGAAGAACTGCTTCTGCACCGCGCCCATGCCCAGCACGGCCAGCGCGAACAGGCCGATGGTGACACCGGCGGCCAGCCATTTGTGGTCCACGCACCAGCGCACCAGGGAGCGCATGCGCTGGTAGTTCGGCGTGCTGTAGATGGCGTCGTGGCCGCCGGTCTGGACCGGGATATTGGGCAGCAGCTTCACGCCCATGTAGGGGATGAACAGCACCGCCACGAACCAGGAGGCGATCAGCGCGAAGGCCACCACCCAGAAGATGTTGCCGGCGTATTCGCCTGCCGTCGAGCGCGCGAAGCCGACCGGCAGGAAGCCGATGATGGTCAGCAGGGTGCCCGACAGCATGGGCGCGGCGGTGGCGCCCCAGGCGTAGGTGGCGGCGGCCACGCGGCTCAGGCCTTCCTCCATCTTCACCACCATCATCTCGATGGCGATGATGGCGTCGTCCACCAGCAGGCCGAGCGAGAGGATCAGCGCGCCCAGCGTCACGCGGTCGAAGTCGCGGCCGGTGGCCAGCATGACGACGAACACCACGGCCAGCGTCAGCGGCACGGCAGCGGCCACGACGATGCCGACGCGGAAGCCCAGCGTGAGCAGGCTGACCACGATCACCACCGCCAGCGCGACCACGAACTTGACCATGAACTCGTCGATCGAGCCCTTGATCGCCTGCGACTGGTCGGTCACCCGTTCCAGCGCGATCCCGGTCGGCAGCTGCGCGCCGATGGCAGCCTGCGCGGCGCCGAGGTCCTCGCCGAGTTTCAGGCCGTTGTAGCCTTTCTCCATCACCACGCCCAGCATCAGCGACGCTTCGCCCTGGGTGCGGATGGCGAAGGTGGCCGGATCTTCGTAGCCGCGCCTCACGTCGGCCACGTCGCCCAGCTTGAGCGTGCGCTCGCCTGCGGCGACCGGGATGGCCTTGACCGTGTCCACGCTGTCGATGGCACCGTCCAGGCGCAGCTGCACACGCGGGCCGCTGGTTTCAATGAAGCCGGCCGAGGTCACATTGTTTTGCTTGGCCAGCGCATCGATGATGGCCTGGGCCTTGATGCCCAGCGTGGCCAGGCGCTGGTGCGAGATCTCGACGAAAATCTTTTGCTGCTGCTCGCCCAGGATGTTCACCTTTTGCACGCCGGGCACGCGCAGCAACTGCTGGCGCATGTCCTCGGCGCGCAGCACCAGTTGCCGGTGCGGCAGCTGCTTGCCGGTCAGGGCAAACAGCGAGAAGTAGATGTCCGAGAATTCGTCGTTGATGATGGGCCCGGTCACGCCGCGCGGCAGGTTCAGCGCCTCGTCGCCCAGCTTCTTGCGTGCCTGGTAGAACTGCTCCGGCACCGAGGCGGGCACGGTGTCGTCGCGCAGGTAGAGTTTCATGGTGATCATGCCGGGGCGGGCTGCGCTGTCCACCCGGTCGTAGGATGGCAGCTCCTGCAGGCGTTTTTCCAGGCGGTCGCCAACCTGCTGCTGCATTTCCTCGGCGGTGGCGCCGGGCCAGACGGCGGCGATGGTCATCACTTTGACCACGTAGCTGGGGTCTTCCGCGCGTCCCAGGCGGAAGAAGGCGAAGGTGCCGGCGGCCACGATGGCGATGATCAGGAACAGTGTGATGGCGCGCTCGCGCACGCCGAAGGCGGACAGGTTCAGGCCGCTCATGACCCGCTCCCCGGTTTCATTGCCGCCAGCAGTTCCACTTTCTGGCCGGCTTTCAGCAGGTGGCCGCCGAACGCCACCACGCGCTCGCCCGGCGCCAGGCCCTGCGACAGGCGCGCCTGCTCCTCGCCCAGTTGCGCCACCTTGACGGCGCGCAGGCTGACGGTGGAAGTCTTGCCGTCGATGACCCAGACACCGGTGCCCTTGCCCTGGTCCACCAGCGCGCTCACCGGCACGCCGACTTGCGCGGTGGCCGCGCCGTCCAGCTTCACGGTCACGGTGGCGCCCAGCGGCGCCTGGCCGGCGGCGCCGCCCAGCGTGTAGCGCGCCAGGTAGGTGCGGGTCTGCGGGTCGGCCACGGCGGCCAGTTCGCGCAGCGTGGCCGGGAAGGACACGCCCGCTTCGCTGTACAGCGAGGCGGCTGCTGGCCGCCTGGCCAAGGCCAGCGCATTCTCCGGCAAGTACACCTGGGCTTCGCGCGCGCCCTGGCGCGCCAGCTTGACCACGGTCTGCCCGGCCGCGACTACCTGGCCGGCGTCCACTGGCACTTCCAGCACCACGCCGTCCATGTCGGCCAGCAGCACGGCATAGTCGCGCTGGTGGGCGGTTTGGCGGGCACGGGCGCTTTCGGCCCGGGCCTGGGCGATGGCGCTGTCGGCCGCCGCCTTGGCCTGTTCGTGGGCCTGGGTGGACACCGCGCCGAAGGCAAGCAGCTTGCGCAGGCGGGCCTCTTCGGCCACGGCCTGCACCTGGCGCGCCTGGGCCGCTTCCACCGCCGCCTGGGCGGCGCCGCTGGCCAGGTCGTAGTCGGACGGGTCGATGCGTAGCAGCGGCTGGCCTTTGCGCACCGCCTGGCCGGGATCGACCAGGCGCTCGACGATCTTGCCCGCTACCCGGAAGCCCAGGTTGCTCTCGGTACGGGCGTGGACCACGCCGGTGAACGCGGCCTGGTCCGCCGCGGCGGCGCCGGCGGTGAACCAGGCGACTTTGGCCAGCGGCACCGGCGGCGGGGCGGGATTGCTGCAGGCGGCCAGGCTCAGCAGCAGCGCGGGGACTATGGTGCCGCGGTGGAGCAGGGGGACGGGGAAGGGGATAGCTTTCATGAAGCGCCTCGATGTGGTGAATTTAGCGTATAGTAAAACTCTAAATTTAGATTACATCGATACGCTAAAATGCGCAAGCAGTATTTGAGGCATTCTTTTTAGCGTATAATCCAACTCTATAAATGGAGGGATCATGCGGAAGTCGAATGCCGAGACAGCTGAAACGCGCAAGCGCATCATTGCGATGGCGTCCCGCGCCTTCCTTCGGCACGGTTTTGCGGGCGCCGGCATCGCCGACATCATGGTGGCGGCCGGCCTGACACAGGGCGGCTTTTACCGCCATTTCGAATCGAAGGAACAACTGATCGCCGAGGCCAGTGCAGCCGCGTTCGCCGAGCTGGGCGCGATGTTCGAGGCGGCCACCGCCGGCAAGCCGCCGCGCGAGGCGGTGGAAGGTATCGTCCAGCTCTATCTGCACCAGTTGCAGGCCGAGGAGCTGATCCTTCTTTGCCCGCTCGCCAACCTGGCGGGCGAGTTGCATCACGCGGACGCGCAGATCAGGACCGTCGCCAGCGGAGGTTATGCCGGGCTCGTAAAACTGATCGCCGCGCCGTTGACGCGGATGGACGTGGCTGACTCTCTCGGCTTGGCCGAGTCCATCGTCTCCCTCATGGTCGGCGCGGTCTCGCTGTCGCGGGTTGTGGGCGCGGAGGCATGCGAGCCCATCCTGGCGAATGCCCGGAACACCGTCAATTTGTTGCTGGACAGCGCAGGCAAAATCGTCAGGCAGTAAGCGCCTTTTTTTGAATTCACAGGCGGCAATGCCGCTTCCAATTCCATCCCCCGCATCCCGATTTTCGCGGTGGCAGGGCCATGAGAATCGTTTTTCATTTTCCCAGCGATTTTGGGAAGGAAAAAACCTGATCTGGAACTTTTGCGCGGATGAATAGGGGAAATATTCCCCGCTTCGCGCCATATCATTTCTCGCACTATCAGTTCCTGTGCGAGACTAAAAAATGAATTCCATGACCTTGCCGGCATCCCTGCAGCCGGCACTTGCCGACCCCGGCTATGCACTGTCCGACAACCTGACCCGCAGCGAAGGCCGTGTGTTCCTGACCGGAACGCAAGCCCTGGTGCGCTTGCTGTGCATGCAGAAAATCCTCGACGACGCGCAAGGCCTGGACACGGGCGGCTTCGTCAGCGGCTACCGCGGCTCGCCGCTGGGGGCGGTGGACCAGGAACTTTGGCGCGCGTCCAAGCTGTTGGCCCGGCACAATGTCGAATTCCTGCCCGCGATCAACGAGGAGCTGGGCGCGACCGCCGTGCTGGGCTCGCAGCAGGTGGAGGCCGACCCCACCCGCAAGGTCGACGGCGTATTCGCCATGTGGTACGGCAAAGGGCCGGGCGTTGACCGCGCGGGCGACGCGCTCAAGCACGGCCACGCCTACGGTTCCTCGCCGCGCGGCGGCGTGCTGGTCATCCTCGGCGACGACCACGGCTGCGTGTCCTCGTCGATGCCGCACCAGAGCGAACAGACGCTGATCGCCTGGGGCATGCCGGTGATTAACCCGGCCAACATCCAGGAGTACCTGGAGTTTGGCCTGTACGGCTGGGCGCTGTCGCGCTACTCGGGCGCCTGGAGCGGCTTCAAGGCCATCTCCGAAACCGTGGAGGGCGGCGCCGTGGTGGAACTGCCGCCGCTGCCGCAGTACGCCATGCCCGCCGACTACACCGCGCCGCCCGGCGGCCTGCACAACCGCTGGCCGGACCTGCCCGGCCTGGCGCTGGAGCAGCGCGTGGAGGCCAAGCTGGAAGCGGTGCAAGCCTTCGCCCGCGCCAATTCCATCGACCGCCTGGTGGTGCCCGCGCCGCGCGCCGTCATCGGCATCATCGGCGCCGGCAAGGCTTACCTTGATTTGCTTGAAGCGCTGGAGCGGCTCGGCCTGCCCTTGAGCCGCCTGGAGGAACTCGGCGTGCGCTTGTACAAGCCGGGCCTGACGTATCCGCTGGAGCGCACCCGCCTGGCAGCTTTTGCCGAGGGCTTGGAAGAAATCCTGGTGGTCGAAGAAAAGGGCGCGGTGATCGAGCAGCAGGTGAAAAATTCCTTCTACAACCTGCCGCAGGCCGCGCGCCCCGCCGTGGTCGGCAAGACCGACCGCCATGGCCATGCCCTGCTGTCCGCGCTGGGTGAACTGCGGCCGTCGCGCATCGCGCCGGCCCTCGTGCAATGGCTGGCGCCGTGGTATCCCGGACTGGACCTGCAGCGCATGCTGCCGGACTTCTGCGCAGCCGAGCTACTGTCCAACAGCGCCGACGGCGTCAAGCGCACGCCGTATTTCTGCTCCGGCTGCCCGCACAACACCTCCACCAGTGTGCCCGAAGGCAGCCGCGCCATGGCAGGTATCGGCTGCCACTTCATGGCGACGTGGATGAAGCGCGACACCAACTACCTGGCGCAGATGGGCGGCGAGGGCATCAGCTGGGTGGGCTCCTCGCGCTTCGTCGGCGAGAAGCACGTGTTCCAGAACCTGGGCGACGGCACCTACTACCACTCCGGGTCGCTGGCGATCCGCCAGGCGATTGCCGCGCGCACCAACATCACCTACAAAATCCTGTACAACGACGCCGTGGCCATGACGGGCGGCCAGCCGGTGGACGGTTCGCTGTCGGTGCCGCAGATCGTGCAGCAGGTGGTCAGCGAAGGGGCGAAGAAAGTGGTGGTAGTGACCGACCAGCCTGAGAACTACGCCGGCGTGGCACTGCCGGCCGGCGTGACGGTGCACCACCGCAGCGAACTCGATGCCATGCAGCGCATGCTGCGCGAGATCGCGGGAGTGACGGTGCTCGTGTACGACCAGACCTGCGCGGCCGAGAAGCGGCGCCGCCGCAAGAAGAACAGGCCGGATAAGGTGGTCTTCCCTGATCCCGCACGGCGCATGGTCATCAATCCCGCCGTGTGCGAAGGCTGCGGCGACTGCGGCGTGCAGTCGAACTGCCTGTCCATCCTGCCGCTGGAGACGGAGCTGGGCCGCAAGCGCCATATCGAACAGTCTTCATGCAACAAGGACTACTCCTGCGCCGAAGGGTTCTGCCCGAGCTTCGTGTCGGTGCTGGGCGGCACCCTGCGCAAGCCGGCCGCCGTGGCGCTCACGCTGGCCGACCTGGAGCTGGCGCTGGGCCGCTATCCCGCTCCCGCGCCGCGCGCGCTGGACAAGCCCTTCGAGATCCTGGTGGCCGGCGTAGGCGGCACCGGCATCGTCACCGTGGGCGCGCTGATCACGATGGCCGCGCACCTGGAAGGCAAGGGTGCCTCCACGCTGGACTTCATGGGTTTCGCACAGAAGGGCGGAGCAGTGCTGTCGCATGTGCGCGTGGCGTCGTCGCCGTCGGCGCTGAACCAGGTGCGCATCGACCTGCAGCAGGCCGACGCGGTGTTCGCCTGCGACCTGGTGGTGGCGGCCATGCCGGACAGCCTGTCGGTGATGCGGCGCGGCCACACACAAGTAGTGGCCAACGAGCGCGAAATTCCGACGGCCGAATTCACACGCGACCGCGATGCGTCGATCGACAAGGAAGGCCTGCTGGAAAAGCTGGCTTCGGCGGCCGGCGGCAGCAATGTGCTGCAGCTGGACGCGCAGGACATCGCGGCGCGTTTCCTCGGCGATCCCATCGGCGGCAATATCCTGCTGATGGGGTTTGCGTGGCAGCAGGGCTTGGTGCCCGCAGGGCTGGAAGCGCTGATGCGTGCCATAGAGTTGAACGGCGTGGCGATCGACATGAACAAGCGCGCCTTCATGCTGGGCCGGCTGGCCGCGGCCGACCGGGACGCGCTGGCGCGCCTGGCGCAGCCGCAGCAACACGTGATCCAGTTCGCCGCGCCGAAATCGCTGCCCGAGATCGTCGCCTTCCGCAAGGACTGGCTGGGTAAATACCAGAACGCGGCGTACGCGCGCGTGTACGAGGACGCCGTGGCGGCCGTCGAGCGCAGCGAAGCCAGGCTCGAAGGCGAGGACTCGAAGCGGCAGCTGAGCAAAGCCGTGGCGCGCAACCTGTTCAAGCTGATGGCCTACAAGGACGAGTACGAGGTGGCACGCCTGCACGCCGATCCGGCGTTCCGCGCGCAGATCGCCGCGCAGTTCGAAGGCGACTACAAGCTCGGTTTCCACCTCGCGCCGCCGCTGCTGGCCCGCAGGAAGCCGGGGTCGGGCACGCCGGCCAAGATGGCCTTCGGCGGCTGGATGCTGAAGGGCTTTGGTGTGCTGGCGCGCTTCAAGGGACTGCGCGGTACACCGCTGGACATCTTTGGCTACACGCAGGAGCGCCGCCGCGAGCGCGCGTCGCGCGACCGCTATCTGGCGTTTGCGCTCGGCTTGGCCGGGAGCCTAAGGCAAGGGAACAAGGCGGCGGCGCTGAAGCTGGCGCAGCTGCCGGAGCAGGTGCGCGGCTACGGCCACGTCAAGCTGGCCGCGATGGACCAGGCCGACGCGGCATGGGAGGCGCGGATGGCGGAGTTCCTGGCGCCGGCGGTGGTGGAACTCAAACGGCACGCCTGAAGGGTAGCTCGAAATACTTGTCGATCCGCGTCGGCGGAGCGCCGGTGCGCACCCCCTACGTCGCATGCTCAGAGGCTTAGCATGGATCCTGCGGGGGCGTCGGCGCCCGGCCTTAACGCCCCTTCACCCCTGCCAGCATCGCCATCGCGCTCATGACCAGCAGCGCGCTCAGAAGATAAAGCGCGTTGTCCATGCTGCCGGTGGCGGTCTTGATCTGGCCGATCACCCACGGCCCGGCGATACCGCTCGTGATGCCAACGCTGCTGATGACGGCAATGCTGCCGGCGCGCGTCTGCCGGGGCAGATGGGAGGTCGGGATAGCCCAGAAGATCGGCAGTGCGGAGAAGATCAGCGCGGTCGCCAGCGACAGCAGGGCGAGCGCCGCTGCGAGGCTGTCCGGATGCAGCGTCAGCGCGGACAGCGCCGCCGCGCCTCCGGTGGCGCACAGGGCGAAGTACTTGCGGTGCTGCGCCTTGCGGTCCGAGTGCCGGGCAATGAGGATGACGGCGACGGCGCCGATGGCGTTCGGGATCACCGAGTACAAGCTCACCATGACCACCTCGCGCACGCCGAAGTCGCGGATCATGATCGGCATCCAGAAACTGAGCGTCAGCGACGCGCAGGTCAGCGCGAAGTAGATAAAGGCGAACAGGTAGATGCGTGGATTGGAAAACACCGCCGACAGACTGTGCTTTCCGGCTCCGGGCGCATCCTGCTCCTCGGACAGATTGATCGCCAGGCGCGCTTTCTCGTCCTTGCTCAGCCACCTGGCCTGGGCCGGCCTGTCGTCCAGGTACTGGTGGGCGATCACCGCCAGCAGCAGCGCGGGAGCGCCTTCGATGGCGAACATCCACTGCCAGCCGCGCATGCCGAGCACACCCGACATGTCGCGCATGATCCAGCCCGACACCAGTCCGCCCAGCACGCCCGCCACCGCCACGCCGGCGAAGAAGAAGGACAGGACGGAGGCGCGCCGCAGCGCGGGATACCAGTAGGTCAGATACAGCACGATGCCGGGGAAGAAGCCCGCTTCGAACACGCCGAGCAGGAAGCGCAGCGTGTAGAACTGCGTGGGCGTCGCGACCCACATCATCGACACCGAGGCCGCGCCCCACAACAGCATGATGCGCACGAAGGTCCTGCGCGCGCCGAATTTTTCCAGCAGCAGGTTGCTCGGCACTTCGAACATGACGTAACCGATGTAGAACACGGCCGCGCCCAGGCCGTACATGGCGTCGCTGAAGCCCAGGTCCTGCTTCATCTGCAACTGGGCGAAGCCGATGTTGATGCGGTCCAGGAAGGACACGACGTAGCAAACGAAGAGGAAGGGGATGATGCGGAGCGATACTTTGCGGTACAGGGCCTTGTCCGGGGACGCCGCCGTGTCATGGACCTGCTGTCCATCTGCGAGAGTGGTGTACATGGTTGTCTCTTATAAGAATCGTTGTGGTGAGAGCCATGGTAGAAGTCATCCTGTTATGTGTAAATCTCGGCAACGTCATAGTCGATATGAACGCCATTCATAGGGGCTACTCCGGCCTGCCGTCGAATACATCCTTCACCAGATTGCGCAGCCACATATTGGCCGCGTCGTGGTGGTAGCGCGGGTGCCAGTGCTGGCGAATCGCGAAGGGCGGCAGGCTGACCGGCGTTTCCACCATCTTGACGGTCTTGTAGCGCACGAATTCCGTGGCCAGTTCGCGCGGCACGGTGGAGATCAGCTGCGGATTCTGCTCGATGATCATGGGCACGGTCAGGAAGTGCGGCGTGGTCAGGTACACGCGCCGGTTGCGCTCCAGCTGGTCGATCACGCTGTCGTAGCTGTCCTCGCGCCGGCCCGACAGCGACACGACGATATGCTCCATGCCGAAGAACTGGTCGGCCGACATGGACGCGCCTATGGCCCGGTTGTTGCGGTTGACGATGGTGACGAAAGTGCGCATGAACAGCTGCTGCTGGAACAGGCCTTCCGGCATCGAATGCAGCGACCCCATGGCCAGGTCGGCCTCGCCGCTTTCCAGCGCCGCGAACACCTGGCGCGGCGCGACCTGCAGCGTGCGCACCGTGCAGGACGGCGCAACCTGCCGCAGCCGCTCGATCACGCGCGGCAGAAAAATCAGTTCCCCCATGTCGGTCAGGCACAGGCCGAAACTGCGCTGCGAGGTCGCCGCGTTGAAGCCCTCGTGCACCAGCAGTTCGGTACGCACCGTGCCCATGACGGCCAGCACCGGCCCCACCAGTTCCAGCGCGCGCGGCGTGGGCTGCATGCCGCTGCCGGTCTTGAGGAACAGTGGGTCGCCGAAAAACAGGCGCAGGCGGCGCAGGGCGTGGCTGACGGCGCTTTGCGACATGTTCAGTTCCTCGGCCGCACGGCTGACGTTGCGCACCCGTATCAGCGCGTCCAGCACCGGCAGCAGATTCAGGTCCAGCTCCGTGTTATGCATGGGGTTCATATGTGTATTGAGGTGTGTGCGATTTACATATAATACTGCGGAACGTATTCTGGCGTGGCAGGTTCAGACCGACACACAGGAGACTATCCATGAGCACCAAGCAGTTCGCTTCCCAGGCCGACCTGGAAGAAAAGAAGACCAGCTTCATCAAACTGTCCGACAACGCCTACGCCTACACCGCCGAAGGGGACCCCAACTCGGGCGTCATCATCGGCGACGACGGCGTGATGGTGATCGACACCACCGCCACGCCCGTCATGGCGCAGGCGCTGATCCGCCACATCCGGTCCGTGACCGACCTGCCCATCAAATACGTGGTGCTGTCGCACTACCACGCGGTGCGGGTGCTGGGCGCTTCGGCCTACTTCGCCGAGGGCGCGCAGCAGATCATCGCCTCGCGCGGCACCTACGAGCTGATCGCCGAGCGTGGCGCGCAGGACATGCAGTCCGAGATAGAACGCTTCCCGCGCCTGTTCGCCGGCGTGGAATCGGTGCCCGGCCTGAGCTGGCCCACCATGGTGTTCGAGAAGGAGCTGACCATCTTCCTCGGCAAGCTCGAAGTGCGCCTGGCCCATATCGGCATGGGCCACACCAAGGGCGACACCATCGCCTGGATACCGTCGCAGCGCATCTGCTTCTCCGGCGACCTGGTTGAATACGATGCAGCCGCCTACACCGGCGACGCGCAACTGGAGGAATGGCCGGCCACGCTGGAAGCGCTGCGCGCGCTGGACGCGCAAAAGCTGGTGCCCGGCCGCGGCCCGGCGCTGCTGAGGCCGGACGAAGTCAACGCCGGCATCGACTACACCAAGGACTTCGTCGGGACGCTGCTGCAAAGCGCGAAAGAGGCGGTGGCCGAAGGCTACGACCTGAAGCGCGCCATGGCGCACGTGCGCAAGCGCATGGATCCGAAGTTCGGCCACGTCTTCATCTACGAGCATTGCCTGCCGTTCGACGTCACGCGCGCCGTGGACGAAGCCAAGGGCGTCAAGCACCCGCGCATCTGGACGGCCGAGCGCGACAAGGAAATGTGGCACGCGCTGCAGGATTGATCATGAGCGGAGGAGACATGGACATGGATTACCAGAACCGCGTATTCACCTATGCGCGCCCGGCAGACCTGGACGCGGACAAACCCGCGCGCCACCCGGTGGTGGTGGTAGGCGCAGGCCCGGTGGGCCTGGCCACCGCCATCGACCTGGCGCAGCAGGGCATACGGACCGTGCTGCTGGACGACGACAACCGGCTCTCGACCGGCTCGCGCGCCATCTGCTTCGCCAAGCGCACGCTGGAGATATTCGACCGCCTGCACTGCGGCGAAAGGATGGCGCAGAAGGGTGTGAGCTGGAACGCCGGCAAGGTGTTCTTCAAGGACCAGCCCCTGTACGGTTTCGATCTGCTGCCGGAGGAGGGCCACCGCCGCCCGGCCTTCGTCAACCTGCAGCAGTACTACGTGGAAGGCTATCTGCACGAGCGGGCGATGCAATTGCCGGCGCTGGATCTGCGCTGGTGTTCCCGCGTCACTGCTTTGACGCAGCATGCCGGCGGGGCCGAGCTGACCGTGAGCACGCCGGACGGCGAGTACCGCCTGCAGGCCGATTACGTGGTGGCGGCGGACGGCGGCCGCAGTCAGCTGCGCGCCATGCTGGGCCAGGAAAGCAAGGGCCGCGTGTTCCGCGACCGCTTCCTCATCGCCGACGTGAAGATGAAGGCCGAGTTCCCCACCGAGCGCTGGTTCTGGTTCGACCCGCCGTTCCATCCCGGACAGTCGGTGCTGCTGCACCGGCAGCCGGACAATGTGTGGCGCATCGACTTCCAGCTCGGCTGGGACGCCGATCCCGAGCTGGAGAAATCGCCGGAACGGGTGATTCCGCGCATCAAGGCGCTGCTGGGCGAGGATGCGCAGTTCGAACTGGAGTGGATGAGCGTCTACACCTTCTGCTGCCTGCGCATGGACAGCTTCCGCCACGGCCGCGTGCTGTTCGCCGGGGACGCCGCGCACGGCGTGTCGCCCTTCGGCGCGCGCGGCGCCAACAGCGGCGTGCAGGACGCCGACAACCTGGCCTGGAAGCTCAAGCTGGTGCTGCAAGGCCAGGCGTCGGAAGCGCTGCTCGACAGCTACGCCTCGGAGCGCGAGTACGCGGCCGACGAGAACATCCTCAACTCGACCCGCGCCACCGACTTCATCACGCCCAAGAGCGCGGTGAGCCGGCTGTTCCGGGACGCCGTGCTGGAGCTGGCGCGCGAGCATGCCTTCGCGCGCACATTGGTCAACAGCGGGCGCTTGTCGGTGCCGGCCGTGTACGCCGCGTCGCCGCTCAACACGGGCGACGCCGACAGCTTCGCATCGTCCATGCGCCCCGGCTCCGCGTGCGTGGACGCCCCGGTGCGGGCAGGGGGCGCCGACGACTGGTTCCTGTCCCATGTCGGCGACGGTTTCACGGCGCTGTATTTCAGCGACGGCACGGTGGACGAAGCACAGCGGCAAACCATGCGGCAACTGGCGCAAGGCCCCATCTTTGTGCGTACGCTGGTGGTGACGCCGCCGGGCGGGCAGGGCGCGGGTGTGAAAAGCATGCTGGAAGGGGTCGTGGAAGACGCCGAAGGCTTGCTGGCCCGACGCTACGACGCCAGCCCGGGCACGTGCTATCTGCTCAGGCCCGACCAGCACGTCTGCGCGCGCTGGCGGCGCTTCGACGCAGGCCGGATAAGCGAGGCGGTCGCGCGGGCATGCGGGAATTCGCGCGAGGTGGCACACAAGGAATTGCGCGAGGTGGCGGCATGAACGGCCAACTCCAACTCGCCCCCAACCTGGCGGACGGCGACGCTTTTTACGAAATGCTGATCGATGCCCACCATGGCCTCGACGACAGCGGCAGCCAGATGCTGAATGCGAAACTGGTGCTGCTGCTGGCCAACCATATCGGCGACCTGGACGTGCTGCGCGCGGCGCTTGCAGCCGCGCGGGGCAAAGAGGTGCAATTGCCGTGTTGATTATTTAATTTGCAAGTTTGAGCTTGCGGCAGATGTACACCGCGCAGGATGTGATACATGACCTTGACCAAACGGGCGATGGCTATTACTATGACGCTCGTCTGATGTGACGCAGCGATGCGGAGCGGAAGGCGAATAGTTGAGAGATCAGCTAGGAGACGTGGCCGAGTGGCCGAAGGCACATCCCTGCTAAGGATGCATACGGCTTATACCTGTATCGTGGGTTCGAATCCCACCGTCTCCGCCAGAACAACAAAAAAAGCCTCCCCTGCGGGAGGCTTTTTTTGTTGTTCTGGACGGAACGGTGGGATTCGAAGACGGAGCCCCCTAAGGGGGGCGTAGGCTCTCCGAATCGCCCATCTGCTGCCGCGCAGCGGCAGCCCCGCGCGCCGTGGGCGCGCGACGCATGCGTTATCTAAAAAAAGCCAAGTGCCAACGGCCCGCAGACCCCGCCCACCCGCCACCACCGGCGCCTATTTCGGCGTGCGGGAAACGCCCCAACTTGTGCATGAAGGCGCCACTTGGTGATGTTCCTTTTCGTATCGAAACGGCAAAAAATATCATTGGCCATGAATCGATGGACTGCCTAGTATCTCGTCCTGAACGTTCAAGGCGGCATAAGTGGAAACCAGAAGTCGGCCAGACTGCGGTGATGCGCTTTTGTCGCGATACCAAAAACAGGAGACTACATGTTTAAGCAGCTTTTGATCGCGTCGGCAGTGCTGGCCGCGGTATCGGCCCATGCCGGCAATCCGGTCGTCAAGGACAGGTTCACGGCCGATCCCGCCGTGCTGGTGGACAACGGACGCGTCTATCTCTACACGGGCCACGACGAGGCGACGGAGACAACCGGAACCTACCTCATGAACGACTGGCGCGTCTATTCGAGCTGCGACATGCAGCACTGGACCGACCACGGCTCGCCCTTGAAGCTGTCGGATTTCAAATGGGCGAAAAAAGACGCCTTTGCCGCCGACGTCACCAAGCGCAACGGCAAGTACTACATCTACGCTCCTGTTAATCATGCGACGGTCCCCGGCTTTGCGATCGGCGTCGCGGTATCGGACAAGCCGACCGGCCCCTTCGTCGATGCGCGCGGCTCGGCGCTTGTCACCAACGACATGACCAAGGAATCGCCGATCTCCTGGGACGATATCGATCCGGCCGTTTTCATCGACGACAACGGACAAGCTTATCTCTACTGGGGCAATACCGTCCTCAAGTACGCGAAACTCAAGCCGAATATGATAGAGCTCGACGGGCCGATCCACACACAGGGCATGGACAACTTCGTCGAAGCGCCGTACCTGCACAAGCATGGCGGCACCTACTACCTGTCCTACTCGCGCAATTTCCCGGAAGAGACCGCCTACATGACCGGTCCGAGCGCGACCGGCCCCTGGACCTACCGCGGCGTGATCATGAACAAGAACACGCATACCAAGACGATCCACCAGGCCATCGTCGATTTCAACGGCAAGTCCTACATCTTCTATCACAACACCGCCGTGCCTGGCGGCGGCGAAGACCGCCGTTCGGTCGCGGTAGAGGAATTCCAATACGCGGCCGACGGCACCATCCCGTTCATCGCCCAGACCGTGGACGGTCCGGCGCCCAATCCGAGCAAGGGTTGCGCCGCTGTGCAGACACGGTAATGCGGACGGGACGCGTGACTGAACAGCGTCGCTCCGCCATCGGCCAAGCTGCCGTCATGTCGCCTGTCGCCGTATCGGCGAGATCGGCAGGCCGTTAGTGATGACCCGCTCGTCCGCGCCGACGGGAAACCAAGCCCGCTGCGCTTTTCAGCGCAGAAGCGCCAGACCAGACGCCTCAATGAACCAGGCCGCGTGGCAGCATATTGCTGATTGTGCTTGAGTTTAGTTTTACGTTAAACTACAATCCATTCCAAACCGGACATAGCACTCGATGTCGTCATGGCGCAAGCCATGGCGATACCCCATGCGGGCAGAGAGACGACAGTCCGTTTTTTAAAATGACGGTGGTTTAACGATAAACCTAAGTCGTGGGGTAAGCAGTTTTCAATTACAACAGGAAAGAAGGGGAGACCAAATGAGTGCGAACAAATCTGCGCCACTGGCGTTGAAGTTGACCGTTGCCGCGCTGGCATCGGCTGGTGTGTTGAGCAGCGCTTCGGTGTGGGCGCAGCAAGCCGCGCCGGCGGACACGCCACAGGCGGCCGACAGCAATGTGGTCGTCGTGACCGGTGTACGCCGGGCCGCGCAAACGGCGCAAAAGATCAAGCAGGACGCCGACAACGTCATCGATTCGATCGTGGCCGACGATATCGGCAAATTCCCGGATACCAACGTGGCCCAGACCCTGGCGCGCGTCAGCGGCATCCAGGTGCGGCGCGACGCCGGCGAAGCGAACTCGGTGCTGATCCGCGGCTTGCCAGGGATTGCCACCCTGCTTAACGGCCGCGAGGTGTTCACCACCACCGGCCGTTATATCCAGCTGGCCGACATTCCATCGACCATGCTGCAGCGCGTGGATGTCTACAAATCGCAGAGCGCCGAACTGGTCGAAGGCGGTATCGCCGGCGTCATCGACGTGCGCACCAATCGTCCATTCGATTTCAAAGGCGCCACCGCCAACGTGATCGTCGGCGTACGCAATCAGGACAAGGCCCACCGGTCCGATCCGGAAGCGAGCGCGCTGTTCTCGAATCGCTGGAAGACCGGCGCCGGCGAATTCGGCGCCCTCGTTGGCCTGTCCTACGTGAAGAATAACTTCTGGGAAGAGCGTACCTTCCAATCCTTCCCCATCCAGAGGGATTGGCTGCTGCCAAAGCTGACCGGTCCCGAGGTCATCGGCCTGCAAGCGATCTACGGCAAGCGTGAACGCACTGCGGCCAATTTCGCCTTGCAGTTCCGTCCGAACAGCGACCTTGAACTCTACGCCGAAGGCCTGGCTTCGCACTACAACAACCACGACCAGACCAATCTTTTCGTCGGCATTCCATGGTGGGCGGACAGCTCCAGCATTACCGCCACCAAGATACCCGGTACCGACGAGCTCGATACGGTGAACTCGAAAAATGCCAACTCCATCCTGTCCACCCAAGCCCGTCACACGGACAACAAGACGGCCCAGTTTGCCGTCGGCGCCAGGTGGAAGGTCACGCCCGGCTTGCGCGTGACGTCCGAACTGGCGCGTACCGACTCGAAGTACGTCTGGCGCAACCCCATTCTGGATAATCTGATCACCGCGCCGAACGTGTACTCGAAGACCAACGTCGACGGCGGCGCCTATTTGCAATGGAGCGGCATCGACATCGGCGATGGGCGCAATGTCAGGCTGTTCCAGCTGTTCGACCGTTATGGCAACGACAAGGGCGGTTCGACCGACCTGCGCGCCGATGCCACCTTTACCCCTGCGAACGACGGCTTCTTCAAGGAATTCTCGGCGGGCGTGCGCGCCAACCACCGCACGGCCGAGTCGATCAAGTCGTTCGAGGGCAGCGTCAGCGCGCCGTCCAACGTAAAAGCATCGAGCCTGCCCGGCTTGAGCTGTACCGTGCCGACGATGTCGCAAGATTACGGCACGCAGAACTGGCATACCCCATGCGCCGGCTTCCTGCTTGACGATACCTCGGCGGTACGCCAGGCGGTGACGGGGAGCTCGGCCGCCAAGCCTATCGATCCGGGTTCCTTCTTCCGGGACGGTGAAAAGAACTACGCCATGTATGTGTCGGGCAAAGTGGGCTTCGACCTGGGCGCCGTTCCGGTCGACGGGGTGCTGGGAGTGCGCGTGACCAGGACCGATGCCGACCTGGTCGGCAAGAGCCTGGTCAATGGCCAGTACGTCGATACGCCCGTCAGCGCCAGCGGGACCGATGTGCTGCCGAGCGCCAGCTTCAAAGCCAAGCTGCCGCACGACGTGGTCGGTCGCCTGGCCTACGCCAAGACGCTGACACGTCCCGGTTTTTCCCAGCTGAACCCAGGCACCGCCTATGTGAACGCGAACGGCACGACGGTGCAGGCGACGGCATCGGGAGGCAATCCCAACCTTCAGCCATTCACCGGCCAAAACCTGGATACGGCGCTGGAATGGTATTTCGCACCGACCGGCATGCTCAGCACTACCGTGTTCCGCCATAACTTCGACGGCTACATCATTAACAAGTCCCAGCCGGAAATCTTCCAGGGGGTGAAATTCGATACATCCCGTCCGTACAACACGGACAAGGGCCACCTGCAAGGCGTCGAACTGTCCTACCGCCAGTTCTATGACCGGCTGCCGGGCTGGCTGGGCGGTTTCGGCCTGGAAGCGAACGCCACCTATATGGAGGGCGGCCTGACATCGTCGGCCACGCCCAACCTGGCGGGCAAGCCGTTCAGCGGACTGTCGAAGACCGCTTACAACATCGTCGCCTTGTATGACAGGTCGGGGGTGTCCGCGCGCCTGGCCTACAACTGGCGTTCGAAGTTCGTGCAGGTCTACGGCGATCGCCCGGGCAATGCAGGCACCGCGCCGGCACGCGACCTGATCGCCGCGCCGCTGTCGACACTGGACGGGTCGCTGAGCTACAAAATCAGCCCGAACCTGTCGATCAACCTGACCGGTACCAACCTGCTTAACTTCAAGTACGTCGACTACTGGGACAATAAAGACCTTTATCCACGCGATACCCGCCGCTATGACCGCACGCTGGGCGCCTCCCTGAACTGGAAGATCAACTAAAGATCAGTCTGGCCAAGTTTCAACTCCTACTGCCAGAGGGCAGTCTTGGCAGCTTCGGCTGCCTTTTTTACGTTGGTGCGCGGCGGCGATGAAATCAATCTGTCTCGGCCAAGGCGTCTTTGAGGATCGATGCGGGGAGGGGGCTGGACGTGGGCGACCTGGAACGGTCGGGCGGGCGGCGCCGCTATCGGATTGGCAGGCGCACACGGCACGCCTGCCAGAAGTGACGTAAAGAAGTGACGTAAAGAAGTGACGTAACTGAATGCGCTTACTTGCCCGCGAAGGACTTCTGTTCGAAGGCGTCCATCTCGAACTTGGTCTTGGTCGGCTCGACCGTCGGCCAGCCATCGGCATCCATGTAGAGGGGCCTGATGTTGAGCAGCGACTGGTAATTGAACGCCTTGGTGTAGGCGTGATAGACCAGGTAAGTGGTATCGCCTTCCACGAAGATGCCGTTATGGCCGCGGCCGGGCTCGCTCTCGTCGCCCGCCAGCAGCACCGTGTATTGATCGTCGACCCAGCTGCCGCCATCCTTGCTAAGGTAAGGGCCTGCGATATTTTTGGAGCGGCCGATCACCATCTGGTAGGTGCTGTTCGCGCCGCTGCAGCAGATGCCGCGCGAGGCAAAGATATAGTAGTACTGCGGGTCCTTGATCAGGAAGACGCCTTCGCCTAGCGACTTGGTGAGGACCGTCGGCGTCGGGGTCTCGGACAGCAGCTTGCCCGTCTGGCGATCGAGTTCGACCATCCGCAGTCCTGCTTTATAGGAGCCGTACAGCAGGTAGACCTTGCCGTCCTTGTCGACGAAGACGTTCGGGTCGATGACGTTGACGCCTTCGCCGCCGTTCTTGAAGGAGATGACTTGGCCCTGGTCTTCCCATTTGTAGGCTGGATCGCTCGGATCGAGGGTGGTATTGGTGGCGAGTCCGACGCTGGAATTGAAATTCATCCAGGCCGACACAGAGTAGTACATCCAGTATTTGCCATCGCGCCAGGAAATGTCCGGCGCCCAGATCTGGGCGCCTTGCGGGATGTCGCGGCTCCACCAGTCGAGCTTGAAGCCATCTTTGAAGACGGCGCCTGCGTTCGTCCAGGTGACCATATCCTTCGACGTCTTGATGCCGGTGCCGGTGCCGAATACGTAGTAGGTATCGCCGCCCTTGATCATCACCGGATCATGCACGCCGAGGGCGCCTTTGAGACCCTTGCTTTCGATGTAGCCAGGCAAGGGCGTGGCCGGTACCACAGGGACGGGATTGAGCGCGGGAGCGGGAGCGGGCGCGGCACCGTTTGTACCGGAACCGCAAGCTGCCAACAGGAGTGCGGGAAGCAGGCCGTTCGGCCAGCGCAGCCCGTAAATGGAGTGTCTCTTCATGTTTATTTTTACTTCTTTCATTGAACGATGGTGGAGGAGAAAAATCCTCGCAATACCCAGGCATGGTGATGGAACAGGGCGGCAAGCAGCGCGCATGGCAGTGACGCCACCGCGTGAAGTTTATCGTTAAACCCCATTCCTTCCGCGATCCTAGTTTAACGTAAAACAAAAATCAAGAAGAATCTCTGTCCGTGCCGGTGCCGTCCTTATGTAATGCAGCTGGCAGCAATGGCCGAAGTTACGGCACCTGTTCCTTAGCGTACGCGCGCCGGGGTTTTCTGTGACATGCCCGTTGCATCCCGAAAGTGATATTGCTTATGAAAAAAAACTAATTGGCGCTGACGGGCTTCCTGCACTTATATTCAAACGAGTGATGCGATGCGGCTTGCCCCTTGTCGCGTTTTCTCGACCAGGACCAGACAGGAGGATGTCCATGAAGAAGTTTGCATTCGGATTTTTCGCAGTGCTTGCTGCATTGGCTGCACCGGCGCGTGCGCAAGTGACCGTCAGCGACAGCGTGCAGTTCAAGATCAAAAACGTCAACAGCGGGCTGGCCCTGGGTATTCCGGGCGCCAGCCAGAGCGCGGGAACCGGCGCGATCCAATGGACCGACAACGGCGCCGGCGACCAGCTGTGGCATTTCATCCCGATGGGCAGCGGCCGCTACAACATCGAAAACCTGGCAACGCATCAGGTGCTGGGTGTGGCGAACGGTTCGAAAACCAATGGCGCGCAGGTGCTGCAGTGGGCCGACAGCGGCAGCGCCGACCACCTGTGGACGCTCAGCCAAGCTGCCAGCGGCAACTATCTGATCAAGAACGTCAACAGCGGCCTGTACCTGGAGGTCTACCAGGGCAGCAAAGTGGCCGGCGCCAGCGTCGATCAATGGGGGGCCACAGGCTGCCTTTGCCAGGAATGGCAGCTGGTGAGCACCGGTACGGCGGCCTACGCCATGCCGGGTGTCGTGGGTGGCGCCACCCGTGTGCACGACCCGTTCATGCTGCGCGATGCGGGCGGCACCTATTGGCTGTACGGCACCAACAATACGCTCGCTTCGTCCACCGACCGCAGCACTTTCACCAATGCCGGCAGCGCGCTCAACCCTATCCCTGCGTGGACCGCGACCTATACCAAAGGCGGCACGCTGTGGGCGCCCCAGGTGGTATATATGAACAACAAGTACTACCAGTACTACTCGGCGTCGACCAACGGCTCGCAGACCTCGGCCATCGGCCTGGCCACCGCCACAACCCCGAACAGCACCACGTGGGCAGACCAGGGCATCGTGATTTCGTCCACCCCTTCCCAACCCTACAATGCGATCGACCCCAGCGTCCTGAAAGACCAGAGCGGCAACTGGTGGATGTCGTTCGGCTCGTGGTGGAACGGCCTGTACATGATGCAGCTCGATCCGGCCACCGGCAAGCAGTCCACCACCAACACCGCGCTCTACCAGCTGGCCAAGCGCGGCAATGGCCTGGAAGGCTCGTTCCTGTACTACTACAACGGCTATTACTATCTGTTCGCCTCGGTCAACGTCTGCTGCAGCGGCGTCGGCAGCACCTACCACACCATCGTGGGACGCTCCAGCGCCATAACCGGTCCCTATGTCGATCGCGGCGGCGTCAATATGGTCAACGGCGGCGGCACCATCCTGGTCAGCGCGCACGCCAACGTCAACGGTCCGGGCGGCGAGAGCTTGCTGACCGACACCGACGGCCCGGTGATGGTGTACCACTATTACGACGGCAACAACAACGGCGCCGAAACGCTTGGCATCAATAAAGTCGGCTTCACCGCCGATGGCTGGCCATATCTTTATTAAGCGCCGAGACTGGCTGCCGGTGGGGGCTACGCCGGCAACCGGGCGGTGGATGCCCGCACCACCAGTCGCAGGTCGTCGATGCGTTCCATCGGCGGCGCCGCGTGTTTCCCTGCCTGGAGTTCGATCAGCAGCTCGATGCCGCGCTCGGCCATGCGTGCGGTGGGAATGGCGACCGTGGTCAAGGAGGGCCGCGCCTGGCTCGCCAGCATGATGTCGGTAATGCTGGCCACGGAGAGATCGTCGGGCAGGGTGCGCCCCAGCTCCGCCGCCGCCTCCAGCACGCCAAGCGCGGCCAGATCGTTGGAAACGAAGACGGCCGTCAGTTCCGGCATGGCCGACAGCAGTGCCAGCGCCGCTTCTTTTCCCCCTTCAAAGGTATCTTCGCAATAGCGCACCGCGCCGGCCGGGCAGCTTGTCCGTGCGGCGCGCATACTCTCGCGGAAACCCTTGTAGCGCATATTGTGTATGCCGTTCTTCGGGCTGGCGATGATCGCCCCGATCTTCTTGTGCCCGAGCTCTAGCAGGTGTTCCGTGGCCATGCGCCCGGCGCGACGGCCGTCGAATGCCAGGCAGGGGATGCCGGGATGGGTGTCGGGGTCTTCCCAAAAATCGAGCACGACGGGAACGCCTTGTTCACCGACGCGCTTGAGCTGATCGAAATCGATATTCGGATTGTTGGCCACCAGGATGCCGTCGGACAGCGAGCCGGCCACCGCGTTAAGGAAGCGGGTTTTGTCGTCCAGCTCATAGTCTGTGTTGCAGACGATGAGGTAACGGCCCTGGCGCAGGGCGGCCTGGCCGACGTGCAGCATGAATTCCGGATAAAACGGGTTGGTGATGCAGCTTAACATCAGCGCGAACGTGGGCGCCTTGCCTTCCACCAGTGCGCGCGCCGTCAGGTTGGGGCGATAGCCCATCAGCGCGACCGCGTCGAGCACGCGCTGGCGCGTCGCCTCGCTGGTCTTGCCGCGCCCGCGCAGCACATTGGTGACCGTGGTCGGCGTGACGCCGGCATGGGCTGCGACTTCCTTGATTGTTGCCATTCATTTTCCTGTCAATGTTGTCGATTTGTCGATTTATCGACGTGACGAGATTTTGCTTGAAATAAGTTTTACGCTCAACTAAAATTCGTTCAACTTGAGGTTTAACGATAAACCTCGGCAAAAATACAGAGACTTGACTATGCCGCGCCGCTCCCTGCTGTCTGCCGCCGAACGCCATACCTTGCTGGCCATGCCTGGGCAGCTGGACGAATTGCGGCGCGTGTACAGCTTCGATGAGGCGGACATGGCGCAGATCCGCCGCCGCCGGGGCGACGCCAACCGTCTCGGCTTTGCCGTGCAGCTGGCCGTGCTGCGCTATCCCGGCTGTGCCATGGGAAGCGAGGCGCGGGTACCCGGAGCCATGCTTGACTGGATCGCCAGCCAGGCCGGGGTCGATGCCGCTTGCTGGCCGCGCTATGGCATGCGTGAAGAAACGCGGCGTGAACATCTGCAGCAGTTGCGCGCCCATCTCGGCTTGTCGGTGTTCGGGCTGGCGGCCTGCCGTCCGCTGCTGCGCTCGCTTACCGAGCTCGCCATCCGCACCGACAGTGCGCTGTTGCTGGCCGAACATGCGCTCGCCAGCTTGCGCGAGCGGCGGGTGATGGTGCCGCCGCTGAACGTTATCGACCGGCTGTGCGCGGAAGCGCTCGCCCGCGCCGAGCGCCGCGGTTACCGCAGCCTGGCCGGATCCTTGACCCAACAGCACCGCGCCCGCCTGGACAGCCTGCTTCAGATGAAAACACCCGGCAGTCTGACGTGGCTCACGTGGCTGCGGCAGTCGCCGTCGAATCAGGGCGTGCACGCCATGCTCGGGCATATGGCCCGGCTCAAGAAGCTGCAATGGCTCGATCTGCCCGACGGCATCGGCCGCGAAATCGATGCGCACCGCCTGCGCAAGATGGCGTGCGAAGGGGAGCAGGCGCCGACGGCCGACTTCGCCAAATTCGACGGCGAGCGGCGTTACGCCATGCTCGCGGCCGTGGCGCGGGAGCGGACGGCGACTATCACCGACGAGATCATCGAGCTGCACGAGCGGATTCTGGGCGCGCTTCTGGCTGGCGCGAGGAGGAAATATCACCAGCATGCCCAGGCACAGGGCAAGGGAGTCGACGCGATGGAAGCGCAAGCCGCGCGCATGGGGCGGGCGTTGCTGGAGAACGGCCAGGCCGCTGTCGAGGCGATCGTTTCCTGGGACAAGGCCGGCGGCGACGCCTGCAATCGTCTGCCGGCGCCCGCATCGGGCGCGCACCTGCGCTTCATCGGCGAGCAGTACGGCACGCTGCGCCGCTACGCCCCAGCCATGCTGGACCTGCTCACCTTGCGTGCCAGGCCGGCCGGGCGGGATGTGCTCGCTGCCATCCAGGTCGTGCGCCGCGTGAACGCGAGCGGCGTGCTGAGCGTGCCGACGGATGCGCCCACCGCCTTCATGGCGCCGCGCTGGGGGGCGCTGCCTGCCGGCGGCGTTGGTATAGATCGGCGCCTGTATGAAATCTGCGCCCTCGATGAATTGAGTAAAGCGCTGCGTTGCGGCGACATCTGGTCGGAAGGGGCGTGCCAGTTCAACAATTTCGACGAGCATCTGGTACCCGTCAACAAATTCAAGGCCCTGTTGCGCACCAGGCAGCTGCCTCTGGCGATTGGCGTAGACTGCGACCGCTATCTGGACGATAGGCTGGTGCTGCTGCAAGAGCGGATGGATCAGGTCGACCGGCTCGCCCGCATCAACGCGCTGCCCGGTGTCGTCATCGACGGATCCGGGCTGCACTTCGCGCCGCCGAACGGGGCCATGGGCACCGCCGCCCAGACGCGCATCGCGCAGCCGGCCTTGGGGCTGCCGAGCGTGAAGATCACCGATCTGCTGCTGGAAGTGGATGAATGGACCGGATTCACCCGCCACTTCGTGCGCCTGAAAGACGGCAAGCCGGCCAAGGACAAGGCCATGCTGCTGTCCGTAATACTGGCCGATGGCATCAACCTCGGCTTGCACAAGATGGCCGGCGCCTGCCCCGGCGCGACCTACTCGAAACTGGCGTGGCTGCAAGCCTGGCATGTGCGGGACGATAGCTATTCGGCCGCGCTGGCCGCCTTGTCCGGCTTTTCCGGCACGGCCAAGGACTGGCGCGGCGAAGCCATCGACCTGCGCATCGAAGCGCACTGCGTCGACCACGCCTTCGCCGTCATGCATTTGCTCGGCTTCCGGTTCGCGCCGCAGATGGCCGATATGCGGCATGTGCGGCTGCACACCCTCGACAGCGGCCGGCACCCGGCACTCCAGCCGCTGCTCGGGGCGTCACTCCAGCCGCAGCGGGTGCGTGCGCATTGGAACGACATCCTGCGCCTGGCCACCTCGATCAAGCAGGGCACGCTGAGCGTGGCGCCGGCGCTGCGCAAGCTCGGCGGACAGCAACACGGCCTGGGCGCCGCGCTGCGCGAATTGGGGCGCATCGAGCGCACGCTGTTCATTCTCGACTGGCTGCACGACCCCGCGCTGCGCGGCCGCGTGCAGGCCGAACTGCACAAGAGCGAGGCGCGCGACGCGCTGGCCCGCGCCCTGTTCCGTGGCCACGCCGGTAGCCTGCGCGAGCATGACTTCGAACACCAGCGCTACCGCGCCAGCGCGCTGAATCTGGTCACCGACGCCGTCGTACTGTGGAACACGGTGCACCTGAAGCGCGCCGCGCGCGATGCCGGCCACGCGCCCGGCGACATTCTGCTGCAATCGCTCGCCCCCCTCAGCTGCAAGCACGTCGACCTGGGCGGCAGCTACGCCTGGGGACAGCGCCACTGAATTGGCCATTGCTCTTGCGGCGCCATCCATGCGGCGCCGGGCCAGGCATGACACAAGAGCATCCACAATAATCACCCCCAAGACGCATAATATGGAGACAGACTTAATGAAACTGGTAATTTATTCCTTGTTGTTCGCGCTGCTGGGCTGCCCGCCGGCACACGCCGGAGGCGGGCGCGAACGCAGCTCGCTCGACAGCGGCTGGCTGTTCCACCTCGGCGACATCCCGTTCCACGTCCCGGCCACCCAGGACGAAACCTATTACGCGACCAAGGCCGGCCTGGCTTCCGGCGGCGCGGCCGTCAAGTTCGACGATAGCGCATGGCGCAAGCTCGACCTGCCGCACGACTGGCAAGTCGAGCAGCCTTTCGATCCCAAGGCCAATATGGCGCAGGGATTCCGCCAGCGCGGCATCGGCTGGTACCGGCGCACCCTGGCCGTGCCGGAGAGCGATCGCGGCCGCCACGTCGAACTGGAGTTCGGCGCCGTCGCCACCCATGCCACGGTGTGGGTGAACGGCAATCTCGTCAACCGCAACTGGTCCGGCTATAACGAGCTGCGCATCGATATCACGCCCTACCTGCTGTATGGCGACAAGACGCCCAACGTCATCGCCGTCCGGGTCGATGCCAACGCCATGGAAGGCTGGTGGTACGAAGGCGCCGGCATGTACCGCCACGCTTGGCTGGTCAAGACCGATGCCGTGCATATCGTGCCGCAGGGCGTGCGCGTGACGCCGCGCCAGGTCAAGGGCAAGGTGTGGGAGATTCCGGCTACCGTCACCCTGGACAACGACGGCAAGCAGGGCGCGCGCGTCGATGTCGACATCGTCGTCACCGCGCCCGACGGCAAGCAGGTGGCCCGCCGCAGCACGGCGGTCGACGTGCCGGTGCTCACCCAGGTCACCGCGTCGCTGCCGCTGACGATCACCGATCCGGCGCTGTGGTCACTCGACAGTAACAAGCTTTACCACGTCACCACCACCGTGCGCCGCGGCGGCAAGACGATAGACCAGACCGCGCTCGACACCGGCTTCCGCTCGCTGCGCTTCGACGCCGCGCGCGGCTTTTTCCTCAACGGCGCGCACGTCAAGCTGCAGGGCGTGTGCCTGCACCAGGATCACGCAGGTGTCGGCGTGGCCGTTCCCGATGCGATTTGGGAGTACCGCCTGCGCCGCCTGAAAGAACTCGGCGTCAACGCGATCCGCTTCTCGCACAATGCCATTGCGCCGGAGGTCATGGACATGGCGGACCGCATGGGCTTTCTGGTGATGGCCGAAAACCGCAATTTCAACCCGTCGCCGGATTACATGAAGCAGTTCGAGTGGCTGCTCAAGCGCGACCGCCACCATCCGTCGGTGATCCTGTGGTCGGTGTTCAACGAAGAGCCGATGCAGGCCACCGAAGCAGGCTATGAAATGGCGCGCCGCATGGTGGCCGTGGCCAAGGCATTGGACGGCACGCGCCCGACCACCGCCGCCATGAGCGACGGCCTGCTCACGCCGCTGAACGTGTCGCACGCGGTCGACGTCGTCGGCGCCAACTACCAGATCCCCGAGTACGACAAATACCACGCGGCCTATCCCGACAAGCCGTTTACGAGCTCGGAAGACACCTCGGCCTTCATGACGCGCGGCGAATTCGCAACCGACAAGGCGCGCCATATCGAAAGCAGCTACGATGTCGAGCATCCAAAGTGGGGCAATACCCACCGCGACGCATGGCAAGCGATCGGCACGCGCGATTTCGTGGCCGGCGGCTTCGTCTGGACCGGCTTCGACTATCACGGCGAGTCGTGGCCGTACGCGTCGTGGCCCTCGGTCAGTTCCTTCTTCGGCATCATGGACCTGAATGGTTTTCCGAAGACCGCGTACTATATGCACCAGGTCCAGTGGGTCAAGGATCGCCCGCTGATCTACATTGCGCCGCACTGGAACTGGGCGGGCAAGGAAGGCCAGGAGATCGTCGTGCGGGTGATGGCCAACGTCGAGCGCGTGGCACTCCTGCTCAACGGCCGCGAGATCGGCCAGCAGAAGACCGACAGCTATCGCATGAACGACTTCAAGGTGGCCTATGAAGCAGGCGCGCTGGAGGCGATCGGCTACAACGGCGGCAAGGAAGTGGTGCGCACCCGCGTCGAAACCACCGGTCCGGCCGTGACGCTGGACCTGGTGCCGGACCGCGCCGAGCTGGCGGGGGACGGCCGCGACGCGATGCCGGTCACGGTGCGCGCGCTCGACGCGCAGGGCAGGGCGGTACCGCTGGCGGACGATGACGTGACATTCGAGGTCGCCGGTGCCGGCAAGTCCATCGGCCACGGCAATGGTGATCCGAATTCGCACGAAGACGAGAAGGGCAAGACGCGCAAGCTGTTCAACGGGCTGGCGCAGTTGCTCGTGCAGAGCAATCGGGACGGCAGCGGTGCGATCGAGGTGCGCGCCAGCACGCCGGGGCTCAAGCCGGCCATGGTGAGCATTCCCGTGAAGGCAATGGCGGCGGACGCCGTCCGATAGGCCGGCGCCGCATGTCAGGCCATCCCGTGCAAGCCGGGCTTGCACGGGATGGCCTGTGTACAATCTCCCGTGCTACGGGCAATAGCGGGGGGCGAGGCTATCCGGGCGCGCTGAAACCCTCTATTCCCCAAACATATTCGGAACATCCAGGCAATTTCCGTGATACCATTCACTTGGTATCGATAACATAATACAGCCCCAACCAGCTGTGCTTGGCCACTCTCCATCCAATTACACAAAATGAAAAAAGCATTTCTTGCCCTGCTATGCCTCATCTCCGGCTGTGCCAGCCTCGCGCCGCCTGCCGCGCCCAAGGCCTACGTTTTTGCCTACTTCACCCAGAACGGTGAAGACGGCCTGCACCTGGCAGCAAGCGACGACGGCTATCGTTGGGACAAGCTGAACGGTGGCGGCAGCTACCTGACCCCCAAAGTAGGCACCTCCAAGCTGATGCGCGATCCCTGCATCGTGCGCGGCCCGGACGGCACCTACCACATGGTCTGGACTTCGGGCTGGAACGAGAACAATATCGGCTACGCCTCATCAAAAGACCTGGTCACCTGGACCGAGCAAAAGGAATTGAAAGTGATGGCGCACGAGCCGGGCGTGCTCAACGCCTGGGCGCCGGAGATCACCTACGATGCGAAGCGGGGCGAGTTCCTGATTTTCTGGGCCTCCACCGTGCCGGGCAAATTCCCGCAGACCGAAGGTTCGTCCGAGGAAAGGTACAACCACCGGATGTATTCGACGACGACCAAGGACTTCGTCAACTTCACCCCGACCAAGCTGTTCTACGATCCCGGCTTCAGCGTCATCGACGCCACCTTCCTGCGCGCCAACGGCCGCGACTATTTGCTGATCAAGGACGAGACGCTCAAGCCGCCCAAGAAATACCTGCAGGTTGTCGACGCCGAATCGATGCAAGGCCCGTTTGGAAAACCGGGCGCCCCGATCACCAAGCCCGGCCTTTGGGTCGAAGGCCCGACCGGGCTGCAGATCGGCGCCGACGTCATCGTGTATTACGACGCCTACCAGTCCCGGCGTTACGGCGCCCTGCGTTCGCGCGACCTGCTCAACTGGGAAGACGTGTCGGACAAGATGCACTTCCCGGACGAAGGCACGCCGAACCGGATGCGGCACGGCACCGTCATTGAAGTGCCGGCGGCGCTCGTCTCCACTCTGCGCGCTGCCCAGGGCGGACAGCAAAGCCGTTGATATAGCTACGGCCTCAGCCGGTATCCCACGCCGGTTTCAGTGAGCAAGTGCCTGGGTTGCGCAGGATCGGCTTCGAGCTTCCTGCGTAAATGCGCCATGTGGATGCGCAGGTAATGAACGCGTTCAACATAGCCCGGCCCCCAGGCCTGCTGCAGCAGCCGTGTATGCGTCAGCACTTTGCCGGCGTTTTCCACCAGCACCGACAAGAGCTTGTATTCGAGCGGCGTCAGGTGCACATCCTCGCCCGCGCGGGTGACTAGGCGTTCCTCGGCATGAACGACGATGTCTCCGAATGAAAAATTGCCTGCTGCCTGCCCAGCCTTGGCAGGCGGCGCAAGCCGGCGCAGGTGCGCCCGGACACGCGCCACCAGTTCCGCGACGCCGAATGGCTTGGTCAGAAAATCGTCCGCGCCGGCATTCAACGCGGCCACCTTCTCGGCTTCCTGATGCCTCGCGGAGACGACGATGACGGGCGCCGGGCTGAAGTCGCGCAGACGCGCAATCAACTCGACGCCGTCGATGTCGGGCAAACCGAGATCGACCAGCATCAAGGCCGGCGCCAGGGCCTTGGCCTGCGCAAGCCCGCTGGCGCCCGAAGTCGCTTCGGCGACAGCAAAGCCCGCGCCTTCCAGCGTCGTGCGCAAGACCATCCGGATATGCATGTCGTCTTCAATGACGAGTATCGCTGCGTTATTCACTGGAATTAACATTCTGGAGGTGGCGACAAGGGAAGGAAGAACAGCACGCGCGAGCCGCCGCGCAGCCGGTTCCGGATCCGGACTTTGCCGTCGTGCGCCTCGATGATGGTGCGGCACAGGCGCAGCCCGAGGCCGCTGCTGCGGTCCGAGCGCAAGGACGGCGCATGCGTTTCATCCGGCTCATGCGGCGCATCGCCAAGCAAATGCTGCGGCAAGCCGCAGCCGTCGTCTTCCACGACGAGCACCAGGCAACGGCTGCGAAAGCGCGCCTGTATCCGGATCCAGCTCGCGCCGAGCGCGTGGCGCACGGCGTTGTCGAGCAGGTTGCACAGCGTGCGTTCGATCAGCACGGCATCGAACTCGGCCAGCTGCTGCTCGCCCAGCACGTCCACGCTGACGGCAAAGCGGCCCAGGGCCGCGCTTTGCAAGGCGATGGCGCTGCCGATGACCTCGTCGGCCATATACCAGTCCTTGGCCAGTTGGATGCCGTCCTGGCTGAACCTGGCCTGGTCGAGCAGGTTGGCGATCACCCCGTTCATGCGCACCGCCACGTCGTGGATGGAGGCGGCGAGTTCCCTTTGATGCCCATCGCCGCCCTCCATCAGGTTGGCTGCCAGTCCGGCGATCGCCGTGATGGGCGTGCGCAAATCGTGGGACACCGAGCTGAGCACGGAATTGCGGAAGCGCTCGACCTTGATCGCGACGGCGCTCGCAGCGGCGAGGTCGGCCAGATGGACGCGTTCCAGGGCCAGCGCCAGCTGCGCCGCCGCCGTGTGAAGGATGCCTTCGCTGTCGGGCGGAACAGGGGCGGAAAAATCCTGCGGACCTACCACCAGCACGCCCCGTATGGCCGCCGGCGCGTCGAGTCCGAAATAGTACAGGCCCGCCGAGGCCACGTGCGCGCCCGTCCCCTGCGCCGGCCGCGCCATGAGGGCGCTGGCGATCCGCAGCATCGCATACGAGGCCTGCAGGCCTTCCGGATGCGAACCGGCGGCGCGCAGCTCGCCGTCGGCCGACGGCACCAGCACGATAGCCCGGCCACCGCACATCATGGCTACGTGGCCCGCACCGGCCCGCACCACAGCGGCCAGGTCGGCCGCCGCCGCCAATGCCACCGACATTTCGCGCAGCAGGTTCGCCTGCCGCGCCCTTGCTTCCGCCAGCGCGCGCTGATGGCCCAATCCTTCGGTCAGATGGCTGGCGATGAGCGAGACGATCAGCATCATCACAAAAGTGAGGGCGTGCTCGGGATCGTGGACGGTCACCGAGTGGTAGGGCGGGACCAGAAAAACGTCGTACAAGAGGACGGACAGGAGCGAGGCCAGTATGCCGGCGTTCTTGCCCACGAATACGGTGATCGCCAATACCAGTAAAAGGTACAGCAAGACTATATTCACCTGCAGCAGCGTGTCGCGCAGGGCGATGCCGGCGAGCGTCACCAGGCCGCAGGCCAGGAGCGGAATGCCGATGGCGCGAACCGTAAGGAACGGTGCGCCGCCGCCGGCGGCGCGTAGATTACCTGTCATTAAATCTCGATCTGTGTGCCAAGTTCGATGACGCGGTTGGCGGGCACCTTGTAGTACTCGGCCGCATCGCGCGCATTGCGCGACATCATGGCGAACAGCGCGTCGCCCCAAAATGGCATTCTACCTCCCGGGCGGGGAATCACGGTCTGCCGGGCAATGAAGAACGAGGTTTCCATCATCTCGTAGCTAAAACCAAGTGCCTGGGCCGCGTCCAGCGCCTGGATGATGTCGCGTTCCTCCTTGAAACCGTAGTGCACGTTCAGCTGCCAGCATTGGTGCGGCAATTCGAGCAGTTCTATCCTTTCGCTTTCGGCTATCACCGGGATGTCCCGGTTGATGACGGTCAGGAAGACGGTGCGTTGATGCAGCACCTTGTTGTGCAGCAGATTGTGGAGCAGGGCATGGGGCACCCCGTCGCCCTCGGCCCGGAAGAATACTGCCGTGCCGGCCACGCGGTCGGGCGGCGCGGCGAACAGCGAATCGAGGAAGGCGTCGAGCGGGATGGCGTGCTGCTTGAGGTTCTCGAACAGCGACAGCCTGCCGACATGCCATGTCAGCATCAGCGTCAACATCACCGCTCCCATGATAATCGGGAACCAGCCGCCCTCGGCGATCTTGAGCGTGTTGGACGAAAAGAATGCCGCATCGATGAGCAGGAAAAATCCGGTGGCGGCCCAGCACAGGACCAGGTTGTACTTCCACTGGTAACGAATGACGAAGAAAGTCAGGATGGTGGTTGTCAACATGGTCGTGCTGACCGCGATACCATAGGCGCCGGCCAAGCCGGAAGACGAACCGAAGCCGATCACCGCAGCGAGGACCACAGCGAGTTGCAGCCAGTTTGCAAGCGGAATATACACCTGCCCAATCTCGCGCTCGCTGGTGTAGACCACCTTCATCCGCGGCAGGAAGCCCAGCGAAATTGCGGACTGGGCCACGGAGAAGGTGGCCGATATGGTCGCCTGCGCCGCGACGATTGCCGCGATCGTCGCCAGGGCGACAAGCGGCAGTATGCTCCAGCTGCCCAGCTGGTAGTAAAAGGGATTGACGACCGCGGCCGGATTCGACAGCAGCACGCTGCCTTGGCCGAGGTAGTTGAGCACCAGTGCCGGGAACACGAAGATGAACCAGGCCAGGCGGATCGGACGTTTGCCGAAATGGCCGAGGTCCGCGTACAAGGCTTCGGCCCCTGTCAGCGCCAGGAAGATGGCGCCCAGCGCGATGAAGCCCAGCCACTTGTTGGCCGCAAAGAACGACAGGGCGTGCGCGGGATTGAATGCGGCGAGGATGGCCGGTGTCTGCGCAATATTGACTACGCCCATGGCCGCGAGTATGGCGAACCATGCCAGCATGGCCGGTCCGAACCAGCGTCCGATTCCTGCTGTGCCATGCCGCTGCAGCACGTACAGGCCGATCAGCACCCCGACGGTAAGGGGGATAACCGAACTTTTGAAGGCCGGTGTCGCGACCTCCAGGCCTTCAATCGCGGACAGCACGGTCATCGCGGGGGTGATGACGCCGTCGCCAAAGAACAGGGCCGTTCCGGCCAGGCCTACCAGCATCAATGGGAAATACCAGCGCGATAGCCGGGTGACCGAGGCCAGCGCCAGCGCCATCAGCGCCATGACGCCGCCTTCTCCCCGGTTGTCCGCGCGCAGGATGAGCAGGACATATTTCAAGGAGACGATGATGATCAGCGACCAGATGATGATGGACACCGCACCGAGGATATTGACCGCGTTCAGGGCGATGCCGTGCTGCGGCGCGAAGATTTCCTTCATGGTGTAAAGCGGGCTGGTGCCGATGTCGCCGTAGACGACGCCGAGGGCGCCTAGCGTCAGGAGTGGTATGCCGGTCTGTGCTGGTTTCATGCGCTTCTTCTGGTGTGGATGATGCGCTGAATATACCTATGGCAATATAAACTTAGTGTATAGATTGGGGCGGGACAGCGCCTTCCTGAACTTTATTCCGCCCGCGCTGCCTAACCGGGATAATGAAACGCGACGACAAGCATCAACTCTCCAAGCCCGTCCCGCCTGCGAGCAATCCGCCGGTCGGCGGCAAGCCTCCTGGCCAGGGCGGTCTGCCGCCAGGCAGGGCGTGGCTGCTGTTCGCCATGGTGCTGTTCGTCAATTACCTGGTGATGAAGCTGTACTTTCCCGGCGCGGAGACGCCGGTGAACATTCCTTACACGGTCTTCAAGCAGGAGGTGGCCAAGGGCAACGTCACCTCGATCTACAGCCGCGACGTCGGCATCGAGGGACGCTTCGCGGCGCCCGTGACGTGGCCGCCGGCCGGCGGCGCGGGGGCGCGGCAGCACGCCGGACCGCAGGCGCAGCAGCCGAGCCGCAGCGCGCGCGCCTTCACCACCACGCTGCCGGCCTTCGTCGACCCCGGCCTGGAGCAATTCCTGATCTCCAACAAGGTCGAGATCAGCGCGGTGTCGATACGCGAGGACAGCTTCTGGGGCACGCTGCTGTACGGTTTCGGCCCGGCACTGCTCATCATCGGCTTCTACGTTTGGCTTTACCGGCGCACGGCGCAGCAGGGTGGCGGCATGGGCGGCTTGTTCGGCATCGGCCGCAGCAAGGCGCGCCGCTACGACCAGGATCAGGCCACGCGCACCACCTTCGACGACGTGGCCGGCATCGACGAGGCGGAGAACGAACTGGTCGAGATCGTCGACTTCCTGAAAGACCCTGGCAAATACACGCGCCTGGGCGGCGCCGCGCCCAAGGGCGTGCTGCTGGTGGGCGCGCCGGGTACCGGCAAGACGCTGCTGGCCAAAGCGGTGGCGGGGGAGGCGGGCGTGCCCTTTTTCTCGATGAGCGCCGCCGAGTTCGTTGAAATGATCGTCGGCGTGGGCGCTGCGCGGGTGCGCGACCTGTTCCGCCAGGCGCGCGAGCACGCGCCGGCCATCATCTTCATCGACGAGCTCGATTCAATCGGCCGCGCGCGCGGCCAGATCGCCATCGCCGGCACGAGCGAGCAGGAGCAGACCCTGAACCAGATCCTGACCGAGATGGACGGCTTTTCCAGCCGCGAGGGCATCATCGTGCTGGCCGCGACCAACCAGCCCGACGTGCTCGACAAGGCGCTGCTGAGGCCTGGCCGCTTCGACCGGCGCGTGGTGGTCAACCTGCCCGACAAGGCCGGCCGCGAAGCGATATTGCGCGTGCACACGCGCAAGGTGCCGCTGGCGCGGGACGCCAGCCTGGCCGACCTGGCCGGTGCCACGCCCGGGCTGGCCGGCGCCGACCTGAAGAACCTCGTCAACGAGGCGGCCCTGCTGGCGGCGCGCCGCAACCAGGACGAGGTGCACCAGAAGGACTTCATGGACGCGCTGGAAAAAATTGTGCTCGGCCCCGAACGGCCCATCCTGCTGAGCGCGGCGGACCGCGAGCGCATCGCCTACCACGAGAGCGGGCACGCCATCCTCGGTCTGCTCGTGCCCGGCTCGGATCCGGTGCACCGGGTCACCATCGTGCCGCGCGGGCAGGCGCTGGGCGTCACCTATCAGCGGCCGCAAACCGACCGCTACAATTACCCGGAGGCCTATCTGCGGGCCCGCATCATCGGCATGCTGGGTGGGCGCGTGGCCGAGACCATCGTCTACGGCAGCAAGACCACGGGCGCCGAGAACGACATCGAGCAGGCCACCGATATTGCCAGGAATATGGTGACCCGCTGGGGCATGAGCGAGGAGCTCGGGCTGGTCCAGCTGGCGCCGCAGCATAATCCCTACCTGGCCGTGCCGAGCTACGGCGGCGTGAAACCGGTCAGCGAGGAAACCGCCCGCCTGATCGACGTCAACGTCCAGCGCATCATCAAGGAATGCCACGACGAAGCGGAGCGCCTGCTGGGCCGGCACAGGCGGGAGCTCGACGCGCTGGTGCAGGCCTTGCTGGACCGCGAAACCCTGGACGAGAAGGAAATCCTCGCCGTCACCGGCCTGCCGCCCGCGCCCGCGCTGGACCGCCGCGGCGCGGCGGGGAAAACTTAGCTGCGCGCTGCCGCCAGCCAGCCCAGTCCATCCTCGGTGCGCCCCCGTGGACGGTATTCGCAGCCGACCCAGCCCGTGTAGCCGAGCTCGTCGAGCAGGCGGAACAGATAGGGGTAGTTGACTTCGCCGTCGTCCGGCTCGTGGCGTTCCGGCACGCTGGCGATCTGCACGTGGCCGATGGCGCCGGCGTATTTTTTGAACGTGGACGCCAGGTCGCCCTCGACGATTTGCGCGTGGTAGAAGTCCATCTGCACCTTGACGTTGGGCGCGCCGGAAGCCTCGCGCAAGGCGTGCGCCTGTGCCTGCGACTGCAGGAAGTAGCCCGGCATGTCGCGCCCGTTGATCGGTTCGATCAGCACGTCGATGCCGTGCTCGGCGAACACGCCTGCCGCGTGGCGCAGATTGTCCAGATAGATGGCGTGCAGTTGCTGCGGGTCGGCGCCGGCCGGCGGCAAGCCCGCCATCATGTGCACGCGCGGCACGCCCAGTTCCAGCGCATAGGCCAGACCGCGTTCGACGCCGGCGCGGAACTCGGCCTCGCGCCCGGGCAGCGAAGCGAGCCCGCGCTCGCCCACCGCCCAGTCGCCCGGCGGCAGGTTGAACAGCACGACTGCGAGCCCGTTTTCACGCAGCCAGCCGGCCACCTGCTGCGGCGGATAATCGTAGGGAAACAGGAATTCGACGGCACTGAAGCCGGCCCGCGCGGCGGCGGCGAAGCGCTCCGGAAACGGGACTTCGTTGAACATCATGGTGAGATTGGCGGCGAATTGCGGCATGGTGCGGCTCCGTTGCGAGTGCGTTTACAAGTCCAGCCCGAAGGCGGACTTCAGTTCATCGACCTGCGCGGCGTCGAGCGGCCGGGTTGGCACGTCGCGCAGCATCAGGAATAGTTTGGCGGTTTCTTCGAGTTCCTCGGCCGCGTACACGGCCGCCTCCAGCGATGCGCCCGACACCACCGGCCCGTGGTTGGCCAGCAGCACGGCCGAGTGGCGCTGCGCCAGCGCGCCGATGACGCCGGCCAGCGCCGGGTCTCCCGGCCTGTGGTAGGGCGCCAGCGGCAGCCGGCCTATCTTCATCACGAAGTAAGGCGTCAGCGGAGGAATGCAGTCGTTGTGGTTCAAGCCGCACATGCAGGACACGGCCGCCGAGTGTGTGGCGTGCAGGTGCACGATGGCCCCTGCGCCCGGCCTGGCCTGGTACATCGCCAGGTGCAGCAAGGCCTCCTTGGACGGCGGTGCGCCGCTGAGCAGCTTGCCGTCCCAGTCCAGGTGCGACAGGGTGGCCGGGTCGAGCCGGCCCAGGCAGGCGTTGGTCGGCGTCAGCAGCCAGCCGTCGTCCAACCGCACGCTCAGGTTGCCGCTGCTGCCGGCTGTCAGGCCGCGCTCGAACAGGGAGCGGCCCAGGCTGACGATCTGCTCGCGCTGCCGGCTCTGTTCAGCGCCGCTGTGCACGGCCGCGCCAGCGCAGGCGCTTATGCCGGCGCGGGAGGCAGCGCTGGAGCCAGCGTTTGAGGCGGCGCTGGAGCCAGCGCTTGAGGCAGCGTTTGAGCCAGCGCTGGAGCCAGCGTTTGATGCAGCGTTTGATGCACCGTTTGAGCCAGCGCTGGAGTCAGAGTTTGAGGCAGCGTTTGAGCCAGCGCCTGTCTTAGCGTCCAGGTCAGCGTTCAGGTCAGCGCTCATGCCAATTCCTCCCAGGCTGTCAGGAAGAAGTCGGGCGCGCCGAAGTTGCCCGATTTAAGCGCCAGCGCCAACGGCCGCGCGGCGCCATCCGGCGCTGCGCCGTCCAGCATGGCGCTGGTCCATGGCACGCCGGGGCAGATTTCCGGGCCGATGCGCAGGCTGCGCACGCCCAGCGCTTTGACCACCGCGCCCGAGGTTTCGCCGCCGGCCACGATCAGCTGGCCCACGCCCAGCTTGACCAGACCCTGCGCGATGGCCGCCAGCGCGTTCTCCACCAGCGCGCCGGCCGCTTCCACGCCCAGCCGCGCTTGCAGCGCCTGCACCGCTTCCGGCGTGCTGGTGGCGTAAAGCAGCAGCGGCGCGCCGCCGCCATGGGCCGCTGCCCATTCCAGCGCCTCGGCCACCAGGTCGGCGCCGTCGGCGAGCCGCTCCGGATCGACGTGGAAGGAGGGCGCCTGCTCGCGCATGCGCGCCACTTGCTGGCGGGTGGCCAGTGAGCAGCTGCCGGCGACCACGGCGCGCCAGCCGCCGGTGGCGGGCAAGGCGCCGGCCGCCGCGTGCGGCGCCAGCAAGCCGATGCGGCGGAAATTCTCGGGCAGGCCGAGCGCCAGGCCCGAACCGCCCGTCAGCAGGGGCAGGGTGGCGCAGGCCGCGCCGATTTCCATCAGGTCGCTGTTCGACAGCGCGTCGACCACCGCGTAGCGGCAGCCCTGTTCGCGCAGCTCGGCGAAGCGCGCCGCGATCGCGTCCGCGCCCTGCGCCACCACGCTGGTCTCGGCCAGGCCGACCTTGCCGCGCACCTGCTGCTGCAGCACGCGCACCAGGTTGGCGTCCGTCATCGGCGTGAGCGGATGGTGGCGCATGCCGGACTCGCCCAGCAGCACGTCGCCGACGAACAGATGGCCCTTGTAGATGGTGCGGCCATTGGCAGGGAAAGCCGGGCAGGCGATCGTGAAGCTGCTGTCGAGCGCCTGCAGCAGCGCCTCGGCCACCTGGCCGATATTGCCGTCCGGCGTGGAGTCGAAGGTGGAACAGTATTTGAAGTAGAACTGCAGGCAGCCGGCCTCGCGCAGCGCATCCAGCGCGGCCAGCGATTCGGCGACCGCGTCGGCGGCCGGGCATGTGCGCGACTTGAGCGCGATCACCACCGCGTCGACGTCGTCTGGCAGGGGGCCGTCCGGCACCCCGATCAGCTGCACCGTGCGCATGCCGGCCTGCACCAGCATGCCGGCCAGGTCGGTTCCGCCGGTGAAGTCGTCGGCGATGCATCCAAGGAGTATGGTCATGACCGTCTCCTTATGCTTTGGGGGCCGGAGGAGCCGGCAGGGTAATGCCGGGGAAGACCTTGACCACGGCCGAGTCGTCCTCGCCGCCGTGGCCGGCCGCCGAGGCCTGCATGAACATCTGGTGCGCGGTGGCCGACATCGGCAGCGGGAATACGCTCTTCTTGGCGTAGTCGAGCACGATGCCGAGGTCCTTGACGAAGATGTTCACGGCCGACAGCGGCGTGTAGTCGCCCTTCAGGATATGCGGCACGCGGTTCTGGAACATCCAGGAACTGCCGGCGCTGTTCGAGATGACCTCGTACAGCGCGTCCGGATCGCAGCCGGCACGCAGGCCCAGCGCCATGGCCTCGGCGGCGGCGGCGATGTGCACGCCGGCCAGCAGCTGGTTGATCATCTTGACCTTGGAGCCCTGGCCAGGCTGGTCGCCCAGCCGGTAGAGGCGCGAACTGATGGCGGCGAACAGCTCGGCGCAGGACTGGAAGGCGTCCGGCGCGCCGGACGCCATCACCGACATCTCGCCGCTGGCCGCCTTGGCGGCGCCGCCGGAGATGGGCGCGTCGATGAAGCGCAGTCCCATGGCGGCCAGGCGCGCGCCCAGCGCTTCGGCGAATTCCGGCGCCACGGTGGCGCTGGCGATCACCACCGAGCCTGGGGCCAGGCGGGCGGCAGCGCCGTCGGCGCCGAACAGCACCTGTTCGGTTTGCTGTGCGTTGACCACCACGATCAGCAGTGCTTCCACATTGGCGGCCAGCTCGGCCGGCGAGGCCGCCGCGCGGGCGCCGGCTTCGGCCAGCTTGCGCACCGGTTCCGGCCGCACGTCGCAGGCGTGGACCTCGAAGCCCGCGCGCAACAGCGATTGCGCGATGCCGATGCCCATGGCGCCCAGGCCGACGACGCCGACGCGTTTGATTTGATGTGTCATGTTGGTTTGCTCCTGCTGCATAAGAATGAAAAGGGGATCAGCGGTTCACCAGCCTGGCCGGCACGCTCAGCACCAGCGCCGCACCGCTCACCAGCACGCCGGCCAGCACGTACAGGGCGATGTCGGTCGACTGGGTGGCGTCCTTGATGACGCCGATCAGGTAGGGGCTGGCGAAGCCGGCCAGGTTGCCGACCGAGTTGATGGCGGCGATGCCGGCGGCGGCCGCCACACCGTTGAGGAAGGAAGTCGGCAGGCTCCAGAACAGCGGCGCCGAGGCCAGTACGCCGGCGGCGGCAAGCGACAGGAAGGCGATGGCCACGCCGGTGTGGTTGGTGCCGGCCAGCGCGCTGCCGACCAGGCCGACGGCGCCCATCAGCATAGGCGTGACCAGGTGCCAGCGGCGTTCGCGCTGCTTGTCCGAACTACGGCCCAGCAGCAGCATGGCCACCACCGCCGCCGAATAAGGAATGGCGGTGAACATGCCCACATTGAGGACGCCGGTGATGCCGGCCGTCTTGATCAGGCTGGGCATCCAGAAAGTCAGGCCGTACTGGCCCATCACGCAGCAGAAATAGATCAGCGCCATCAGCCACACGCGGCGGTCGGAGAACAGCGCTCCCAGCGAGGGATGGACCGCCTTGCCTGCGACGTCCTGCGCAATGCCTTGCTCCAGCACGCGCTTTTCGCCCTCGGTGAGCCACTTGGCCGAGCGGATGCCGTCGTCCAGGTAAAGCAGCACCGCTACGCCCAGTATCACGGCGGGAATCGCTTCGAGCACGAACATCCACTGCCAGCCCGTCATGCCATGCACGCCGGTGAAGGACTCCATGATCCAGCCCGACAGCGGGCCGCCGATCACGCCCGAGAGAGGAATGGCCGTCATGAAGGTGGCGATGATGCGCGAGCGGCGCGCGGCCGGGAACCAGTAGGTCAGGTACAGGATGATGCCGGGGAAGAAGCCCGCTTCGGCCAGGCCGAGCAGGAAGCGCATGAGGTAGAAGGAGGCCGGCGTTTCGACGAACATGAAACAGCCGGAAATGACGGCCCAGGTGAGCATGATGCGGGCGATCCAGACGCGCGCGCCGACCTTGTGCAGGATGACGTTGCTGGGCACCTCGAACAGGAAATAGCCGAGGAAGAACACGCCGGCGCCGAGGCCGAACACGGTGTCGCTGAACCGCAGGTCGTGCAGCATCTGCAGCTTGGCGAAGCCGACGTTGACCCGGTCCAGATAGGCCACCACGTAGCACAGCATGAGGAAGGGGATGATGCGCCATGTGACCTTGCGGTACACGGCCGATTGTTCAGCGCTTGAAGAAGTTGCGCCCAGACCGCCCAAGCCGGCGGTGGGGTTTCCCGAATTTGTCATTGTTGTCTCCTGTTGTAGGTAGGTGCTTCATATCGTGCCGCGGTAAAACTGTGCTAAAGCTGTATGAAATCTGTTTAGTTGTATGTTATGTGTGGGTCTCGTCAGTGTCAAGCTGTATATTTTTCGACCCGGAACGAGCGCAGCATATTCGATTGCCAGCGATGCCCAATTCGCTGCTTTCTTGCTGTGGGCATGCCGTCTTTCGACGAATTGTGTGGCAGAGGTACCGTTAAATTATGTAGGTGGCGCAGGTGTGCAAAAGCCCAAAGAAGCCGATGTTTTTTAGATCCGCCTGCGCTGCTTTCAAAACAAATAACGGGAGAACCACATGAAGAAGTCCTTGCTCGCGCTGGCAGTTTTCGGCACCTTTGCCGCCGCCGCTTCCGCGCAGTCGAACACCACCATTTACGGCATAGTCAACATAGGCACGGTCTATTCGAAATCCGATGTCGCCCCTACCCGCTGGGGTGTCGACAGCGGCGGCTGGTACGGCTCGCGCCTCGGCTTCCGGGGTACTGAAGACCTGGGCAACGGCCTGTCGGTTGTCTACCAGCTTGAAAACGGCTTCAGCCCGGACACCGGCAATCTGGGCCAGGGCGGGCGCTTGTTCGGCCGCCATTCATGGGTGGGCTTCAAGGGCGATTTCGGCACCGTCAGGTTCGGCCGTTCCTGGACGCCGACCTACTGCTTGCTGACGGATGTGATCGATCCCTTCGAGGACGGCATGAGCGGGGCCGCCGGCGCGTTCTTCGGCCGCAATATCTTCAATGCCATCGATATCCGCATGCAGAACGCGGTGTTCTATAAGCACACGATAGCCGGCGTGACAGCCGACGTGGCCTATTCCCTGGGCGAAGTGGCCGGCAACGCATCGGCCAACCGGCAGATCAGCACGGCATTCACCTACGGCACGGGCCCGCTGAAGGCCGTGTTGGGCTACCAGAACATCAACGATGTCGCCGGCACGGGCACCGCCAGGCTGGCGTTCGTCGGCGGCAGCTATGACTTTGGCATGGCGAAGCTGCACTTCGGCATCGACCAACAGAAAACGGACGCCGCCGGACTGCAGACCGTCGATGCCAGCGATGTGCTGCTGGGCGTGACGGTGCCGGTGGGCGCCGGCCGTGTGCTGGCTTCCTACAACCGCCGCAATGACCGCATGCGTGCCAATGTCGACATGTCGCAGTTCGCGGTCGGCTACACCTACGACCTGTCCAAACGCACTTCGCTGTACACCTCCTACGGCCACGTCAACCTGAACGACGCCAACCGCGTCGACTTCGGCATTCGCCACAAGTTCTGACCGGCTCAAGGCCGTAGCAGTCTGAACGCAGCATGCCCGTGATTTTCACGGGCATGCTGCGTTCCCAATTTGTCATTCCCGCGCAGGGCTCGGCACCCCCGCGTGAATCCATGCTACGCCTTTGAACATGCGAAGTATGGGTTTCCGCCTGCGCGGGAACGACAGGTATTTCGAGGTGCCCTATATTAAAAAAGCGCCTGCTCCCCGAAGGGAGACAGGCGCAGGAGTGCGGGACGGTCTCGCTTAAGTGCTGCCCCGCGAGGGGCGGGCCCGCGTTTAGGCAAGGCCGCCCTGGCACTGGTATTTGGTTTGCATGTAGTCGTCCAGGCCGTGGCTGGAACCTTCGCGGCCATAGCCCGACTCCTTGACGCCGCCGAAAGGCGCTGCTTCGGAAGCCAGCGCACCTTCGTTGATGCCGACGATGCCGGTCTGCAGCCGCTCGGCGACGCGCGACACGCGCACGATGTCGCGCGTATAGAAGTAGGCGGCCAGGCCGAAAGGCGTGTCGTTGGCGAGGCGGAGCACCTCTTCTTCGTCCGAGAAACGGAACAGCGCAACGACGGGACCGAAGGTCTCTTCGGAGGCCAGCGCCATGTCGTGGTTGGCCTCGGCGATCACCGTCGGCGCGAAGTAGTTGGGGCCGTCGGCGACATTGTTCCTTACCCGCTTGCCGCCAAGCAGCAGCTTGCCGCCGCGGGCCAGGGCGTCCTGCACATGGCTTTCGATCTTGTCCACGGCGCGGCTGTTGATCATCGGGCCGATTTGCGAGTCCTCGCGACTGGCCGGGCCCATGCGCAGCGCTTCGATGCGGGCCGAGAGCCGCTGCGCGAATTCGGCATAGACGGCGTGGTGCACGTAGACGCGGTTCGGGGACACGCAAGTCTGCCCGCCGTTGCGGAACTTGGCCGCCATCAGGCCGCCGACCGCCGCGTCGAGGTCGGCGTCGTCGAACACGATGAAGGGCGCATTGCCGCCGAGTTCGAGCGACAAGCGCTTCAAGGTGCCGGCGGACTCGCGCGCCAGGTGTTTGCCGACCGCCGTCGAACCGGTGAAGGTCACCTTGCGTACCCTGGAGTCGGCCAGCCACGCGCCGACGACTTCCGCAACCTTCTCGCGCGAGGAGGTGACGATATTGAGCACGCCCGGCGGAATGCCGGCTTCCTCGGCCAGCTTGACCAGCGCCAGGGCCGTCAGCGGCGTATCCTCCGCCGGCTTGGCGATGACGGTGCAGCCCGCCGCCAGAGCAGGGGCGATCTTGCGGGCGATCATCGCCAGCGGGAAGTTCCACGGGGTGATCGCGGCGACGACGCCAACGGCTTCCCTGGTCGCCATCATCTTCTTGCCGCGCACCTGTTCCGGAATGATCTCGCCGTAGGTCCGGACCGCCTCTTCGGAAAACCATTCCACGTACGCGCTGCCGTAAGCGACTTCTCCGCGCGCTTCCGCCAGCGGCTTGCCTTGTTCGCGCGAGATGATCTTCGCGAGGTCTTCGGTATTGGCGACGATCAGCGCGTTCCAGCGCTTGAGGAAGCGTGCCCTGTCGCGCGCCGGCAGCGCGCGCCAGCCGTCGAACGCGGCTTGCGCGGCGGCGGTCGCCGCTTGCGCGTCGGCCGCGCCGCTGTCCGGCACGCTGGCGAAGGCGGCGCCGGTGGCCGGGTCGGCAACCTCATGGCGGGTGCTGCCGATGCCGTCGCACCAACGGCCGTTGATGAAATTCTGCTGCTGGAGCAGGTCGCTGCGGGTAAGAGTCAGTGGCATGGTGAATAGTCCTTAGGTGGAAGTACGCGATGGGGACGCGCTGGCACGCTTGTGCGCTTGCGTTGGTATCATCTTAGTTCCGCTTGCGCGGCGGGAATGCGCAAGCGGTGGCGGCGAAAACGGCGGAAATTGCGTATTTCGCGCGCGTTCGGCATGTTGTGCCGGTCAGGCCAGCAGCTGCCCGAGGCGCACCACGGTCACGCCGGGGCGGAGCTGGCGCAGGGAGGGCATGACGAGGACGCAGTTGGGGTAGGGCGTCTGCACCGCTACGCCGTCGCGCCAGCCGATGACGGAGCCTGCTTCAGGAAACGTCTCCAGCCCGGTGTAGTTGCCGGCGAAGCGGAAGTCCATGCTGGACGCAAGCACGGGCTCGGTGACCCGGACCACGCGCGGGGCTGTAACCGCGGCGGCGGATTGCGCTTGACGCCATGCGGGCGGCAGGTCCGCCGCCTCGGCGATGCCGTGCAGGACCAGGAAGCGCGCCGTCACGTCCCTGGCGACATCGGCCGCCGCGGCCTCCCAATGCTGGCCGCATTCGACCAGCACGGCGTTTTTTGCGCTGCCCGGATCGCCGAAGCCGGCATAGTCGCGCATGCGCCGGCCTTCCGGGTGTCCCTCGTCGCTGACGATCCAGCCGGGCGCGCCGAGCTCGCGCGCCATGGCGATGCCCTTGTCCAGCGGACCGCTCACGGACAGCGGCGCCGAGCGTTCGTGCATGGAATGCAGGTCGAGCAGGAAGTCGACCGTGTCGACCAGCGGGCGCAAGGCGCGCGCCCGGCGCAGCTCGGACGAGTCGAGCGCGGCATCGTCGAGCACCGCGGCGGTCCAGACGCGGTTGAAGTCCTGGTCGATGAAGCGCGACGCGTCCGGATGGGCCGGATCGAAGCGCTGGTAGGCCTCGGCGTTGGCGAACACCAGCGTCAGCCTGCCTTTGCGCGGCCGGATGCCGAGATCGAGCAAACCCTTGACGGCGATGGCGCCGCACACTTCGTTGCCGTGCGTGAGCGCGGCGACCATCACGTGCGGCCCGGGCAGGCCGCTGTCGAAGCTGTAGGCGTAGGGGATGCCGGCGTTGCCTTCGGCGTAGCAAACGATGTCCGGAAAAGCGACTTCAATCGGGTAGCCGGGTAGTACTTCCCGGCCGCCGTCGGGCATGGCGGCGGCATGGTGGGACTGTGCATTCATGAAGATAGCTCCTTGAAGATAAGGCTACCTCAAATAACCGCCAACTTGTCATTCCCGCGCACGCGGGAATCCATACTATGCCTCCGAGCATGTGGCGTATGGCTTGCGGGGGTATTTCGAGGTGTCCAGTAAATGTCTTATCTTAGGCTGGACTCATCAGCGGGAAGATGCGTAATACAGCGTCGAAAACGCGGGTGATGGCGTTTTCGCGTGCTGGTTTGGCATGTTGTGCGGCGGGGCAGGGCGGCGCGTACGGCGCGGCGCCGTCACTGGTGGGGGAACAGCTTCTCGATCGGATAGTGGTTCTTGATGAAGGGCGACTGGATCACGATGTAGCTGAAGTATTTCTCGATGTTGATGCTCTGCCTGAGCACATCCTCGGCGATGCTGTGGTAATGGCTCACGCTGCGCGTGACAAACTTGAGCAGATAGTCGAAGCCGCCGCTGACCAGGTGGCATTCGACGATCTCGTCGATGCTGCGGATCGCAGCCTCGAACTTGGCGAAGTCTTCCCGGCGGTGGTCCGATAGCGTCACCTGGGTGAACACCACCTGCACGTCGCCCAGCTTCTCGAGTTGCAGGTGGGCGCCGTATCCGCTGATGTAGCCCGCCTTCTCCAGGCGCTTGACCCGGATCAGGCAGGGGCTGGGCGACAAGCCGACCGCATCGGCCAGGTCGACGTTGGTAACCCGGCCGTTGCGTTGCAGATGACTGAGGATGCGGATGTCGATCCGGTCCAGCTTGAGTGCGTCAGGAAGCATCATGGTTCGCCATTTTCTGTTAAAAAATCCGTCGCTACCAATTTACATGTTATCAGGCAATACCCAGTTGGCATAGAGGGATTTACCGCAGATGGCGTTATGATTATTCGAGCGCTTGCCGCACCTCTGGCTGGTCGAGCACGTCGTCGAGCGTTTTCTTCAGGCGTTCGAACAGCAGTTCGAAGTCGGCCGCCGTATAGCACAGGGCGGGGGCGAAGCCGAGCACGTTGTCGCCGAAGGCGCGGAACACCACGCGGTTGCGGTAGGCAGCCTCGGTGATGCGCTCGCTGAGCTTGAGCGCCGGGTCGAAGCGGGTCTTGCCTGCCTTGTCCGCGACCAGTTCGAGCGCGCCGAGCAGGCCCCGGCTGCGCGCCTCGCCCACCAGCGGATGCTGGCGCAGGCCGCGCAAGCCTTCCTCGAAGTGCGGTGCCATGGCGATGCCGTTCGCGAGCAGGCCGCCTTCGGTGTACAGGCGCAGCACTTCGAGCCCGATGGCGGCGCTGACAGGGTGCGCGGAATAAGTATACCCGTGGCCGACCGGCACGCCCGGCGCCACGCCGTCGGCGATGCCCTGGTAAACCTGGTCCGACATCAGCACCGCGCCCATGGGCGCATACCCGGCCGTCAAGCCCTTTGCCACCATCATCAGGTCGGGTTCCACGCCCTCGGCTTCGCAGGCGAACATCGGACCGGTGCGGCCAAAGCCGGTGATGACCTCGTCGACCACGAACAGGATGTCGAGTTCGCGGCAGGTGTCGCGCAGCGCCTTGAGCCAGCCCTTGGGCGGCACGATCACGCCGCCGGAACCCTGTATCGGTTCGCAGAAGAAGGCGGCCACGTTGTCCTGGCCCAGCTCGCGCACCTTGGCGCGCAAGGCTTCGACCGAGCTGCGGATGACGGTTTCCGCATCGGAGCCGGCAGAGTTGCGGTATGGGTAGGGCGAGGGAATCTTGTGCTGGCTGGGCAGCGGCACGTCGAAATTGTTGTGGAACACCTGCAAGGCGGTCAGGCCGGCGCCTTGCGTGGACGAGCCGTGGTAGCCGCGTTCGAGCGAGATGAACTGCTTCTTTTGCGGGCGGCCGGTCGAGTTGTAGTAGTGGGTGATGAAGCGGATCGCGGAATCGTTCGCATCGGAACCGCCGAGCGTGAAGTACACGTGGCGCAGCGAGGCCGGCGCCAGTTCCACCAGGCGCGCGGCCAGGCGGATCGCCGGCTCGGAGCCGTAGTGGAAGTAGCCGGTGGCGTAGGGCAGCTTGGCCATTTGTTCGGCGGCGGCCTTGACCACGCTTAGCTGGCCGTAGCCCACGTTCACACACCACAGGCCGGAGAACGCGTCCAGCAGTTCATTGCCCTGCGCGTCCCGCAAGAAGGCGCCGTGCCCCGACTCGAGTATCGTCACGCCCCGTTCTTCATGGGCGCGGTAGTTGACCAGCGGGTGGATCAGGTGGTCGCGGTCCAGCGCGACGAGATGCTTGTTTTGCATGATGAGAGTCCATTGATGTGGGTTGAATCAGCGCTGGCAGCGCGGGCCGTCGATCGCCCCGCTTGCCGCCTGCGCGCCGTCGAATGACACGCCATCATGTTAGCCAGAAGGTGGTAGCGATAGCTTGCGCGGAAGGGCCCGGAAAGCATCGTAAGTTGTGTATTTGGGAGGCATTCGGCATTTTCTGCCGCACACCCGGTGCCATACTCCCCGCAGCCGGCAAGCAGCTATACACCATCAGAGGAATCCTATGAATGTCACCATCAAATCCCGCCTGATCATCGTGATCACCTTCCTGGTCATCCTGACCGTCGCCATCGGCGCACTGGGGCTGCATGGCATGCAGCGCGCCAACGAGGGCCTGAAGGCGGTGTACGAGGACCGCGCCCTGGTATTGGAACTGGTATCCCGCATCGATGCGCTGATGCTGCAAAACCGCTTGTCGCTGTCGCTCGCGATTAACGATCCGGCTGTCGACATCAAGGTGGAGTCGGCGCGGATGGAGAAGAACGCCGCCGAGATCGACCGCAGGTGGAAGGCCTATCGTCCCTCCGTGGCCGTGCCGGCGGAAAAGCGCCTGGCCGTGCAGTTCGGCGACGCCTGGGCGAAGGTGGCAGCAGAGGGTCTACAGCCGGCCATCGCCGCCTTGCGCAGCGGCGATGTCGATGCGGCCAAGACCGCGCAGGAGCGCGTGGGCAAGCTGTCGTCCGGGGCCGAACAGGGCATAGAGGCCTTGCGACGGCTGCAGGTGGAGGGGGCCAAGGGCGAGTATGAGGATGCCGTCGCGCGCTATGCGGTGCTGCGCAACAGCGCGGCGGCGGCCATCGCGCTGGGCACGCTGGCCGCCGCGCTGTTCGGCACCATCCTGATCCGCAATATCTACCGCGACCTGGGAGGTGAACCGGCATATGCCGCCGATATCGTCCGGCGCATCGCCGCCGGCGACCTGAGCGCGCGCGTCGCCCTGCGCGCCGGGGACGAGTGCAGCCTGCTGGCCGCCATGCATGCGATGCAGTGCAATCTGACACAGACCATAGGACAGATCAACACGGCGGCATTGACGATCGGTGCCGCTTCCACGCAGGTCGCCTCCGGCAACCTGGATATGCGCGCCCAGACCGAGCAGCAGGTGTGGTCCCTGAAGGAGACTGCGGAATCGATGGAATCGGTGGCAGCGACCGTGAAGCAGAACGCCGACAGCGCGCGCGACGCGAACCGGCTGGTCGCTTCCGCGTCCGAAACCGCCCAGCGGGGCGGCGTCGTCGTGGCCGACGCGGTGCGCAAAATGGAAACGATCAATGCGTCGGCAAAGAAGATCGTCGACATCATCGGCGTGATCGACGGCATCGCTTTCCAGACCAACATCCTGGCGTTGAACGCGGCGGTCGAGGCGGCCCGCGCCGGCGAACAGGGACGCGGCTTTGCCGTTGTCGCCAGCGAGGTGCGCAACCTGGCGCAGCGCTCCGCCGGCGCGGCCCGGGAAATCAAGGCCCTGATCGACGATTCGGTCGGCGGGATAGCAGTGGGCGCGCAACTGGTGAACCAGGCGGGTGTGGCGATGGACGCCATCATGGACAGCGTCGGCCGCGTCACGCACATCGTCAGCGGCATCGCGGCCGCCAGCGAACGGCAGACCGCGGGCATAGACCAGATCAGCCTTGCGATCCATCGCGTCGACCAGGTCGCGCAGCGCAACGCCGAGCTGGTGGACGATGCCGCCGGCGCGTCCGAATCCCTGCGCGGCCAGGCGCTCAAGCTGAACGAGCTGGTGACCGTCTTCAAGCTGGAGCGCGGTTCCACGCCCGCGCCCGCCAGTCCCGCCGTCGGCGCTGTCAGCGCCGCCCGCGTCGCGCTGCCCGCATTCCAGGACCGCACCTGACCGCATTTCAACGACTCTCAAGGAGAACCCATGTCCGACATCGACGCACCAAAGCAGGAAAATCGTCTTTTTCATCCGCCCGCCGAATTCGTTGCGCAAGCGGCCATCTCCGGCATGGACGCCTACAAGGCGCTCTGCGCCGAGGCGGAGCAGGACTACGAAGGCTACTGGGCGCGACTGGCGCGCGAGAACATTGCGTGGCGCCAGCCCTTCGTCCGACGGGCGAGGAAGCCAAGCGGCTGGCGCTCGAGTTGCGCAACTGGGTAGGTAAAGAGATCGGGCCGATCGCCAAGCCGAAAGAGATCCGGTTTGGCGACAACCTGCCGAAGACGCGCTCGGGCAAGATCATGCGGCGGCTGTTGAGGGTGTTGGCCAAGGGCGAGACGATCACGCAGGACGTGTCGACGCTGGAAAATCCGGCCATCCTGGCGCAGCTGCGCCAGACCCGATAGGCGCCGCGGCGCGGGGCTACTGATCAGCCCCGCGTCATATGGCTGAGATGGTTCAGCACAGCGCCTGGTTGATAATGGCGAACTGCCGGACTGTTCCGTCCTGCGGCGGCAAGCCGTTGCGGGTCATGGCCACCCCCGCGTCCACCTGGGCCAGCCCCGCCTCCGCGAGCCAGGCACCCAGGCCGCTGTCGCCGGTCACGTCCACGCGCACGAAGGTGCCGGCGCAGACATCGGACCAGTGCGCGATCAGGGCCTTGGCGCTTGCGCTGTCTGGAGCCACTACCGGCCCGATGGCGTAGCCGCGCCCGAAACGGCGCAGCATGGAGAAGCCGGCGAGCTCTCCGCCGCGTTCCAGCACGGCGCCCTCGGCCACGAGGACCAGCTGTTTCAGCACGCTGCCGCGCTCCATGCCGCTGCCGCGGTTCGCCAGTTCGATCATCTTTGCGATGTCGGCCGGTTCGGAAGGGCGGACCTTGTCGCCCCGCTGCAGCGCGACGGGGACGGTGGCCGCCATCGTGCCTTGGTGCTGGTGAATGGCGCCGGTGGCCTGGAAGCCCAGGTTTTCATAGAGCGGCTGCCCGGCCGGCGTGGCGATGAGCCGGGTGCAGCGGTCGCCGAGTTCGGCCAGCACCAGCTGCATCAGTTTGCGGCCTATGCCTTTGCCCTGGTAATCCGGGGACACGATGATCATTCCCAGCGTACCATCCCGGTCGCCTTGCATCCAGCATAGTGCGGTGCCGATCACGGCGCCGTCTTCCTCGGCGAGGAAGCCGAGACCGAGGCGGTGGACGAAGCGCCAGTCGTCGAGGCGGTGCGGCCAGCGCACGGCTTGCGACAGCGCGTGCGCGGCGGACAGGTCGCTTTCATTCATGCTGCGGTATGTGATGGCAGTGGTCGTCAGGGTAGTCATGGCTGGTTCCTCTTGAGTCGTTAGCCCTTGAATGAAGGGACATGGCAAGTCCCACCAGGGGAGCGGTGTCTGCATACGCGGCGGGCCGCTCCGGCGCCCGCCGTTGAATGGCGAAGGGGCTAGCCGAGCGACTGGCTGAGCAGTGCGTAACGCGTGATGGCCGGGTCGGGCCGCGGCGGCTCGCCCCGGACCATGGCGTGCACTGTCTCCTCGACCTGCACCAGACCCATTTCGGTGAGCCAGGGACTGAGGCCACTGCTGAGCGGCACGTCGACCCGCACGAAGGCGCCGGCGTGTGTGCCCGCCCAGTGCGCGATCAGGGCTTTGGCGCGCTCGGCGTCGGGTGCGACGACCGGGCCGATCACGTAGCCGTGCCCGAATTTGCGCAGGGCGGCGAAGGCGACCAGTTCGCCGTAGCGGTCGATGGCGACGGCATCGCCCGCATCGAGCAAGTGCTTGATCACGGTGGCGCGCGGCATGCCGGTCGAACGGCTGGCCATGTCGGCCAGCGCGGCCTCGTCGCGCGGGCCGATGGGCCGGATGCGTTCGCCGGCGCCGAGCGCCACGAAGGGGGCGCGGAACACGCTGCCCTGGTGCTGATGGACCCAGCCGTTCTGGACAAAGCCGGCATGCTCGGCAAACTGCACGCCGCTTGCGTTGGTATGCAGCAGGATGGTCCGGTCGCCGGCTTCCCTCAGTATCCGCGACAACAGTTCATTCGCAATCCCTTCGCGCCTATGGTCCGGCGAGACTATCGTCATGCCGAGCGAGGCGTAGTTGGGGCCATGCACCCAGCACATGATGGTGCCGACGATGCCGGATTCGGTTTCGGCGACGATGCCTTCGCCCAGTTCCTTGATGAACTTCCAGTCTTCCAGCCGGTGCGGCCACAACACCGACAGCGACAGCTTGTGCACCGCCGGCAGGTCGTCCGCCGTCATCCTGCGGTATTGGACTGCACTGTGTGTGTTTCGGTTTTTCATGCCTTGCTCCTTGTCTGCCTGGTCCGCCGCTGCTGCTGCAGGGGCGTCGATTGGAGCATCATGCCACAGCAAAATGCGGCTGGCGACGGGGTAAACGCAATTCGAAACGATCTCCCTTCCAGGGCCCAAGAACCAAAGCTTGTGCCGTCCGGGAGTGGGGGAACCGCAGAATATGCTAGGCGAACGACCCTACAATCCAGTCAAAGTCAACAGGACCGGCCCGCACGTCTGGACCGGTCCGTATCATTCATTGAGAGGATAGGTGATGGAACGCTTCGACCCGGATCAGGTTGCAGTCCGCAGTGCGCATTTTATCGGCGGGCAGTTTATAGAGGGCAGTTCAGAGGACAGTGCGAACGCGATGGACGTCAGGCGTCCCTCCGATGGCCGGGTCTATGCCGGCCTGCCGGTGGCGGACGCCGATATGGTGGACAGGGCGGTGCAGGATGCCTGGCGCGCCTTCAAGACCAGCGACTGGGCGCGCTGCGCGCCGCGCGACCGCGCCCGCATCCTGCGCCGCTGGGCCGACCTGATCGAGGCCGACGCGCACTACCTCGCGCGGCTCGAGGCGATCGGCTCGACACGGCCTGCCAAGGATGCCTTGAGCTGGGACGTGCCGTTTACGGCCGAAGGCATACGCTTCTTCGCCGAGTGGGCGGACAAGATCGGCGGCGATGTCGCGCCGACGCGCTCCGACCATCTGGGCATGACCATCGCCGAACCCTATGGCGTCATCGCCGCCATCGCACCCTGGAATCTGCCACTGGTGATGGCGTCGTGGAAGGTGGCGCCGGCGCTGGCGGCGGGCAACGCCGTGGTGCTCAAGCCGTCCGAAATGACGCCGTTCAGCGTGCTGCGCCTGGCCGAACTGGCGATCGAGGCAGGCATGCCCAAGGGGATCTTCAATATCGTGCAGGGCGACGGCCGGGTGACCGGCGACGCCTTGTGCCGCCACTCGCGCATCGCCAAGGTGACCTTCACCGGCTCTACCACCACCGGCGCGGCCATCATGGCGGCATGCGCGCAAAACGGCACCAAGTCGGTGACGCTGGAACTGGGCGGCAAGAGCCCGCAGGTGGTGTTCGCCGACGTGCCCGACCTGGAAAAGACGGTGCGCACCGTCGCGCGCGCCATTACGCTCAATGCCGGCCAGGTGTGCGTCGCCGGCTCGCGCCTGATCGTGCAGCGCGCGGTGGCGGACCAATTCGTCGAGCGCCTGGCCGCGATCTTTTCCGAACTCAGGGCGGGCAGCACCTGGGAGCCGGACAGCACCATGAGTCCCATCATTTCGCTGCGGGAGATGGAGCGCATCGACGGCGTCGTGCGGCGCGCGGTGGCGGCAGGCGGGCGCCTTGCCGCCGGCGGCGGCCGCATCGCGACCGGCAACGAGGGCGCGTTCTACCAGCCGACCATCCTGGCAGGTATCGATGCCGGCATGGAAGCGGTGAAGACGGAAATCTTCGGACCGGTCATCACGGTGCAGGTCTTCGACGGCGAAGACGAGGCGCTGGCCCTGGCCGACCATCCCGACTACGGCCTGGCCGCCGGCGTCCATACCGCAGATATCGGCCGCGCGCTGCGCATGGCGCGCGGCATCGAGGCGGGCACGGTGTGGATCAACCGCTATGGCCGCACATCCGACTTCGTCATCCCCACCGGGGGCTACAAACGCTCCGGCATCGGCAAGGATCTGGGCCGCCAGGCCTACGAGGCGAACCTGCGCTACAAGAGCGTGCTGGTCGATTTTATGCAGGAAAGCTGAGGCGCGCGCCCGGCATTTCCGGCCGCAGCGGTTTATGCTGCGCGGCGCCGGAAATGCCGCCGAATATGTTTTTTGGCGCTGTCACAACGAGAGAATCATGCAGGGTGGCGGTGGTGTAATACTCATATGGAAGCGCGCTTCCTGACCAGAGCCGCCGGGCGGATGCCTAGCCCCCGCCGGCGCGAATTCATCAGATAAAAGGGACTTTAACCATGACTACCAACCTGCGGCCAAAATACATTTCTTTCGATTGCTACGGAACGCTGATCAACTTCCAGATGAAAGAGGTGATGGAAGAACTGTTCGCCGACCGCGTCGCTCCCGAGAACATGCAGCAGTTCACCACCGACTTCGCGCGCTACCGCCTGGACGAGGTGATGGGCGACTGGCGGCCGTACGATGAGCTGCTGTGCAACTCCGTGGAGCGCACCTGCCGCCGCTGGGGTGTCGAATACCGCGACAACGAGGGCCTGAAGTTCTACAACGCGGTGCCGACCTGGCAACCGCACGCGGACGTGCCGAACGCGCTGGCGCTGCTGGCCAAGGAATACAAGCTGGTGATCCTGTCGAATGCGATGGACGCGCAAATCGATGCCAGCGTCGAAAAACTGGGCGCGCCTTTCCACCGCGTCTACACCGCGCAGCAGGCCGGCGCCTACAAGCCGCGCCTGCGCGCCTTCGAATACATGATCGACCAGCTGGGCTGCAACCCGGAGGACATCCTGCACGTGTCGTCCAGCATGCGCTACGACCACCTGTCGGCGGACGATGTCGGCATCAAGAACAAGGTCTTCGTGGCGCGCGGCCACGAGCCGGCATGGCCGGTGTGGGGTTCGCACGAAATCAAGAACCTGGGCGGCCTGCCGGCCCTGGTCGGCCTGTAAGCGCGATGCGCATGACCCCGGAACGTCACCAGGACAGGAGGCACAAATGAAACTGGAATCGTATTGGCTCGATACCGCGCCCGTGTTCGCCAGCGGTGCGCAGGGACCGGTTTCGGGACGTGCCGACGTGGTCGTCGTCGGGGCGGGCTTCACCGGCTTGTCGGCGGCGCTGGCGCTGGCCAGGCGCGGCGCCTCCGTGGTGGTGCTCGAGGCGGGGCGCGTCGTGGGCGAGGCCTCCGGCCGCAACGGCGGGCACTGCAACAGCGGCCTGGCGCACGATTTCGCCACGCTGGCCGGCCGCATCGGACTGGAACAGGCGCGCGCCTTCTACCAGGCTTACGCGGCCTCGGTCGACACGGTCGAGAAGCTGGTGCGGCAGGAGGACATCGCTTGCGATTTCTCCCGCGTCGGCAGGCTGAAGCTGGCCGCCAAGCCGCAGCACTACGACAAGCTGGCGCGCGCCTGCGAAGTACTGCGCGCCGAGGTCGATCAGCATGTCGAGATGGTGTCGGCGGCAGATATCCGCAGCGAAGTCGGTTCCGGCCAGTTCTTCGGCGGCCTGCTGCAGACCACCAGCGCGCAGATGCATATGGGCAAGTTCGGGGTGGGGCTGGCGCACGCCGCCGCGCGCAGCGGCGCCCACATCTTCGAGCAGGCGCCAGTGACCGCGCTGGAACGCCGTGCCGAGGGCGGCTTCCGCGTCACCAGCGCGCGCGGCAGCATCGATGCGGCCCAGGTGTTGTTGGCGACAGGCAATTCCCGCGAGGGCCCGTTTTCCTACTTCCGCCGCCGCATGGTCTCGGTGGGCAGCTTCATCATCGCCACCGAACCGCTGGACAAGGCCGTGCTCGACCGTTTGCTGCCGCAGCGCCGCAACTACGTCACCTCCAAAAACATCGGCAACTACTTCCGCGTCTCGCCCGACCACCGTTTGCTGTTCGGCGGCCGCGCGCGGTTCGCGATGTCCAACCCGCGTTCGGACCGGAAGAGCGGCCACGTGCTGCGCGCGGCGATGGAGGAGATGTTCCCGGAACTGGGCGGGGTGGGCATCGATTACTGCTGGGGCGGCCTGGTCGACATGACCGCCGACCGCCTGCCGCGCGCGGGACAGCACGACGGACTGTACTACTCGACGGGATACAGCGGACATGGGGTGCAGATGTCCGTGCACATGGGGCAGGTGATGGCCGATGTCATGGCCGGGAAGCCCGAAGGCAATCCGTGGCGCGACTTGGCGTGGCCGGCGGTGCCCGGCCATTTCGGCAAGCCGTGGTTCCTGCCTGTCGTGGGGGCATATTATCGCTTGCAGGACTGGCTGCATTGATCGCAGGGGAGACTATGATCGAAGCACATGGAAGGCGCTGGAAAACGCTGCCGCAACCGGCCATCGGCCTGGGTTGCCGGAACAATTAATCAAGACTCGAGGGATAAAAAAATGAGCGACAAGAAATTCGACACCGTCAACCCGCAGCACGCCGGGACCGACCAATATATCGCCGCCGACCACATCGCCGCCGACCACACGGCCGCCGATTTCCAGCGCGGCACCTCGCGGCGCGACGTGATGCGCACGCTGCTGGCGGGCGGCATGCTGGCCTCCACCGCCGGCGGCCTGCTGACCTACCCCGGCGCCGCTTTCGCCCAGACGCCGAGGAAGGGCGGCCGCATCCGCGTCGCGGCCGGCGCCGGCTCGACTGCGGATACGCTCGATCCGGCCAAGGGCGGCAGCATGGCCGACTATGTGCGGCACTATATGTTCTACAACTGCCTGACCGTCATCGATACCAAGCTGGCCCCGCAGATGGCGCTGGCCGAATCGATCAGCTCCTCGGACGGCGCGCTGTGGACAGTCAAGCTGCGCAAGGACGTGCACTTCCATGACGGCAAACCGCTGACCTCGGCGGACGTGGTGTATTCCCTGCTGCGCCACAAGAATCCCGCCATCGCCTCCAAGGCCAGGGCCGTGGCCGAAGAGTTCGAGGAGATCAAGGCGACCGGCCCGAACGAGCTCCAGATCAAGCTCAATTCGCCCAATGTCGACCTGCCGGCGCTGCTGTCCACGTCCCATTTTTCCATCATCAAGGACGGAACGGCCGATTTCAGCACCGCGGTCGGCACCGGCCCGTACAAGTGCAAGGAATTCAAGCCCGGCGTGCGCTCGGTCGGCGTGCGCAACGACGACTACTGGAAGCCGGGCAAGCCCTACCTCGATGAAATCGAATACTTTGCCATTCCCGACGAGGCGGCGCGCGTGAACGCCTTGCTGTCGGGCGACGTGCAGCTGATCAACGGCATCAACCCGCGCTCGGCGGCCAGTTTTACCCCAGCGTCCGGCTGTACGCTGTTCGAATCGAAGACCGGCCACTACACCGACATCATCATGCGCGACACGCTCGGCCCGGTGAAGAATCCCCACTTCGTGCTGGCGATGAAATACATGCTCGACCGCGAACAGATCCGCAAGGTCTCCATGCGCGGTTTCGGCGTCGTCGCCAACGACCAGCCGGTCCAGGCCTCCAGCCGCTTCTATTTCCCCGGCCTGCCGCAACGCGTGCTCGACCTGGACAAGGCCAAATTCCACCTGCAGAAATCCGGCATGGCCGGCATGACCCTGCCGGTGGTGGCGTCGACGGCCGCCGGCGGTTCGGTCGACATGGCCCAGATTCTGCAAGCATCGGCGCAGAAAGCCGGCCTGAACCTGGAGATCAAGCGCATGCCGGCGGACGGCTACTGGTCGAACCACTGGGCCAAGCATCCCATGTCTTTTGGCAACATCGGCCCGCGCCCGACGGTCGACCTGATGTTCTCGCTGTTCTACAAGTCCAATTCGCCAACCAACGTGTCGGGCTGGAAAAACGAGCAGTTCGACCAGTTGCTGGATCTGGCGCGCGCCGAAAGCAACGAGGCCAAGCGCAAGCAGATGTATGCCGACATGCAGGTGCTGGTGCACGAGCAATGCGGCGTCGGGATTCCGATGTTTATCCACTCGGTCGATGGCTTCACCAACAAGCTCAAGGGCTACAGCAGCCACCCGCTGGGCGGCCTCATGGGTTTCGCGTTCGCCGAGCACGTCTGGCTCGAGGCCTGATGCTGGATGGCCGCTGCCGCTGCCGATTCCGCAGCGGCCACTTTAATGATGAAGGATGAATCATGAACGGAACCACTCTACGACTTGTCGTGAACCGGCTCGGTGTCAGCGTGCTGACGCTGCTGGCCGTGTCGGCCGTGATCTTCACGATCACCACCCTGCTGCCCGGGGATGCGGCGCAGCAGGCGCTCGGACAGGAGGCCACGCCGGAACTGGTGGCCGCCATGCGGGCAAAGTTCGGGCTGGACCAGCCTGCCCACGTGCGCTATTTCCATTGGCTGGGCGGGCTGCTGACCGGCAATCCCGGCTATGCCCTGGCCAACGGCCTGCCGGTGGCGGAGCTGATCGGCGGACGCCTGCCGGCCTCGCTGATGCTGGCGGCCGTGACGGCGGCCGTGTCGGTGCCGCTGGCGCTGACCATCGGCATCCTGTCGGCGATGTACCGCGGCTCGCTGTTCGACCGCACGGTCAGCATGGTGACCGTATGGACGGTGTCGGTACCGGAATTCCTGATCGCCACCGTGGCCGTGCTGGTCTTCGCGGTCAAGCTGCGCTGGCTGTCGGCGCTGTCGCGCACCGAGGACATCGCGACGTTTGCCCAGTTCCTGCGCGTGTACGCGATGCCGGTCATGACGCTGTGCTGCGTGATCGTGGCCCAGATGGCGCGCATGACCCGCGCCGCGGTGATCGACCAGCTCACCTCGTCCTACGTCGAGATGGCGCGCCTGAAGGGCGTGCGGCCGATCCGCATGGCGCTGACCCATGCGCTGCCGAACGCGGTCGGCCCCATCGTCAACGCGGTGGCGCTGTCGCTGGCCTACCTGATCGGCGGCGTCATCATCGTCGAGTCGATCTTCAATTACCCGGGGATCGCCAGCCTGATGGTCGACTCCGTCACGATGCGCGACATGCCGGTGGTGCAGGCCTGCGCCATGCTGTTCTGTGCCGGCTATCTCGTGCTGCTGACCCTGGCCGACGTGTGCGCCATTCTTTCCAATCCGAGGCTGCGAAAATGAATCCACCCGTGAACCCACCCGTGAATCCCCCCGTTATGACTCCCGCCGCCAGGCGCAAGCCGCGCCGCCGCCTGCCGCTCGCGGCCGTGGTCGGCATCACGGTGGTCGCGTTCTGGCTGCTGATGGCCGTGATCGGGCCTTATATCGCGCCCTACGATGTGGGCGGCGAGACCGGCGACGATGTGTTCGCCGCGATGAGCTTGCAGCATCCGCTCGGCACCGACTACCTCGGGCGCGACATGCTCAGCCGCATCCTGCACGGCGCGCCGTACACCATAGGCGTGGCGCTGGCCGCGGTGCTGGTAGCCAGCGCCAGCGGCACCGCGCTGGCCCTGTGCGCTGCCGCGAGGGGAGGCTGGTTCGACGCCATCGTCAGCCGCGTCGTCGACACCATGATGAGCATCCCGCACAAGCTGCTGGCGCTGATCATTGTGGCCGGCTTCGGCACCTCGGTTCCTTTGCTGATCGTGATAGCGGGCGTGGGCTATATGCCCGGCGCCTACCGCATCGCGCGCTCCCTGGCCGTGAATGTGCAGGCCATGGACTATGTGCAGGCGGCCAGGGCGCGCGGCGAGGGGCTGGCCTACATCACCCTCTTCGAGATGCTGCCGAATATGTTCCGTCCCGTGCTCGCCGACTTCGGCCTGCGCTTCCTGTTCATCGTGCTGCTGCTGAGCGGCCTGAGTTTCCTCGGGCTGGGCATACAGCCGCCGCATGCGGACTGGGGATCGCTGGTGCGGGAAAACATCATCGGCCTCTCCGAAGGCGCACCCGCGCTCATCATGCCGGCCATCGCCATCGCGACCCTGACGGTCGGCGTCAACATGGCCATCGACAGTCTGAGCGGCCGCAAGCGCCGTGGAAGCGAGGCTTAATATGAACGACATCGTGAAAGTATCCGGCCTGCGGGTCACCGCCCGCAACGAGATGGACGAGGAAGTGCCCATCGTCCACGGCGCCGAGTTTTCGATCAAAAAAGGCGAGGTGCTCGCGCTGATCGGCGAGTCCGGTTCCGGCAAAACCACCATCGCGCTGGCGCTGATGGGCTATGCCCGCGCCGGCTGCCGCCTGGTCGGCGGCACGGTGAGCGTCGCCGGCCACCAGGTGCTGGCCATGAACGAGGGCCAGCTGGCCAATCTGCGCGGCCGCACGGTCGCCTACATTGCGCAAAGCGCCGCCGCCTCCTTCAACCCGTCCAAGCGGCTGATGGACCAGGTGGTCGAGAGTGCGCTGATCCACAAGGTGATGCCGCGCGCGGCGGCCGAGGCCAAGGCGGTCGAGCTGTTCCGCGCGCTGGCGCTGCCGGAGCCGGAGAAGATCGGCATGCGCTACCCGCACCAGGTGTCGGGCGGCCAGTTGCAGCGCCTGATGGCGGCCATGGCCCTGATCACCGATCCGGAACTGGTGATCATGGACGAGCCGACCACGGCACTGGACGTGACCACGCAGATCGAAGTGCTGCGCGCCTTCAAGAAGGTGGTGAAGGAACGCGGCACGACCGCGGTCTATGTCACGCACGACCTGGCGGTGGTGGCGCAAATGGCCGACCGCATCGTGGTGCTGCGCGACGGCGAGATCCGCGAAATCGGCACGACCACGCAGATCCTGACCGCGCCCGCCCATCCCTACACGAAGAGCATGCTGGCTGCCATCGCGCCCAAGCCGCTCGTTGCCGCCGGCGGCGAGCTGCAGCCGTCGCAACAGCATCCGCTGCTGGAAGTGCGCGGCCTGTACGCCGCCTACGCGACGGCCAAGCGCGGGGCGCCGGTCAAGTGCGTGCTGGACGACATCAACCTGGTGATCCCGCGCGGCGCCACCGTGGGCGTGATCGGCGAATCCGGCTCCGGCAAGACCACGCTGGCGCGCGTCATCGCCGGCATGGTCGCGCCCACGGAAGGCGAGATCCTGCTGGACGGCAAGCGCCTGGCGCCCACGCTCGAAGGCCGCACGCGCGAGCAGTTCCGCCGCATCCAGTTCGTGTTCCAGAACGCCGATACGGCGCTCAACCCCCTGCACACCATCGAACGCATCCTCGCGCGTCCGCTCGAGTTCTACCATGGCATGAAGGGCGAGGCGCGCCGCAAGCGGGTCATGCAGCTGCTCGACCTGGTCCGCCTGCCGGCCACGGTGGCGGACCGGCTGCCGGGCGAGCTGTCCGGCGGCCAGAAGCAGCGCATCAACCTGGCGCGCGCGCTGGCGGCCCAGCCCGACCTGATCCTGTGCGACGAGGTCACCTCGGCGCTCGACACGGTGGTCGGCGCGGCCATCCTGGAACTGATGGCCGACCTGCGCAAGGAACTGAACGTATCCTATATGTTCATCAGCCACGACATCAACACGGTGCGCGCCATCTGCGACGACATCGTGGTGATGTATGCAGGCCACAAGGTGGAGGCGCGCAAGCGCGAGGCATTGGCGACACCGCCTTTCCATCCGTATTCGCACTTGCTGATCTCGTCGGTGCCGGCCTTGCGGCGCGGCTGGCTGGAAGAGGTGGGGGAACGCAATCCGGCCGCCTTGCCGGTGTTGACATCGTCCGGCGAGATGCGCGGCATCTGCTCCTTCCTCGACCGCTGCTCGCTGCGCGTGGACGGGGTGTGCAACAGCATGCCGCCGCCCCGGCGGACACTGGATAACGGCGGCAGCATCCTGTGCCACCGTCCGGAAGCGGAATTGCGGCGTTTGCAGAACCCGCTGACGCTGGTCGAAGGGGAGGTCGCATGACTCCGCGCTTTGTCCGCCTGGCCGAAACGGCCCGTCCCCCTGTGCGTCTGCTCATCGACGGGCACCCGGTGCAAGCCCTTGCCGGCGACACCCTGATGGTCGCCGTGCTCAACAACGTGCGCCACCTGCGCGAATCGGAGTTCGGCGACGGCAAGCGCGCGGGCTTTTGCCTGATGGGCGCCTGCCAGGATTGCTGGGTCTGGACCGTGGACGGCAAGCGCTTGCGCGCCTGCACCACTGTCGTAGCGGAAGGAATGCATATCGTGACAACACAACCGGAGGCGACATGGGCCAACCTCGCATAATCATCATCGGCGCCGGTCCGTCCGGCGTGCGCTGCGCGCAGACGCTGGCCGCGGCCGGCCTGCGCCCGACGGTGGTCGATGAAAACCGCCGCGACGGCGGCCAGATCTACCGCCGCCAGCCGGAAGGCTTCACGCGGCCCTACGCCAAGCTGTACGGCACCGTGGCCGGCTCCGCGCAGGCGCTGCACGAAAGCTTCGACGCGCTGCGCGACAAGATCGATTACTGGCCGGACACCCTGGCCTGGAACATCGCCGACAAGAAGCTGCACGTCGTCAAGAACGAGCGCGCCTCGGCCTTGCCCTACGACGCGCTGGTGATCTGCTCCGGCGCGACCGACCGCCTGATGCCAGTCAAGGGTTGGCACTACGCCGGCACCTACAGCCTGGGCGCGTCGCAGATCGCATTGAAGGCGCAGGCCTGCGCGATCGGCCGCCAGGTCGTGTTCCTCGGCACCGGGCCGCTGCTCTACCTGGTCGCCTCGCAGTACGTGAAGGCCGGCGCGAACGTCGCCGCCGTGCTTGACACCTCGCCCCTGATGCGCCGGGTCGCCGCGCTGCCGAAACTGCTGGCGCGGCCGGCGGTGCTGTTCGATGGCCTGGGCCTGGTGGCCGGCCTCAAGCGCGCCGGCGTGCCGGTGCTGACCGGGGTCACGCCGCTCGAGATTACCGGTTCCGCTGAGAACGGCGTGCAAGGTGTGATGGTGCGCGACGGCCGCGGCAAGGTGCACAGCTTCGACTGCGACGCCGTCGCCATGGGTTACCACCTGCGTCCCGAAACCCAGCTCGCCGACCTGGCCCGCTGCGCGTTCCGCTTCGACCAGGAAACGCGCCAGTGGCTGCCCGAACTCGGGGAGGATGGACGCACTTCGGTGCCGGGCGTGTACCTGGCCGGCGACGGCGTGCGCGTGCTGGGCGCCGACGGGGCCGAGATCGGCGGCCGTCTCGCCGCGCTGGCCGTGCTGAAGGACTTCGGTCTCGACGTGCCGGACGGGCAATTGCAGCGGCTGCGGGCCGAGCAGGCAAGCATGGACCGCTTCCGCCGGGGGCTGGTGCAGGCCTTTCCGTGGCCGGCTCAGCAGGCGGCGCAATTGCCGGACGATGCCATCGTCTGCCGCTGCGAAACCATTACCGCCGGCGAGCTGCGCCGCACCGTATGCGACATGGGTGCGCAGGAAGCGAACCGCGCCAAGGCCTTCAGCCGGGTCGGGATGGGGCGCTGCCAGGGGCGCTATTGTGGACACGCGGGCGCGGAGGTCATTGCCCACGCCGCCGGCGTGCCGCTGGAACAGGTAGGGCGGCTGCGCGGCGCGGCGCCGGTCAAGCCGCTCGCGATCGCGGTACGGGAGGAGAACGAATGAGCGCGCATAAAGCAGATGTCGTCATCGTCGGCGGCGGCATCATGGGCGCCGCCACGGCCTTCTTCCTGCGCCAGCGCGGGATGTCCGTGATCCTGATCGAGCGGGGATTGATCGGCCAGCAGGCCAGCGGCGTCAACTTCGGCAATGTGCGCCGGATGGGCCGCCCCATCGAGCAACTGCCGCTGTCCAACCGCTCGCGCGCGATCTGGCTGAAGTTCAAGGAATTGTTCGGCGAGGATGTCGAGCTCTTGCTGAACGGCCATCTGCGCGTCGGCTTCAGGCCGGCGCACGAAGAACGGATGGCACAGTATGCGCAGGACGCCCAGTCTTACGGCCTGGGTATGCAGATGATGGGCGCCAAAGCGCTGCGCGAACGCTTTCCCTTCCTGGCGCCGGAAGTCACTTCGGGTTGCTACGCCCCCTACGACGGCCATGCGAATCCCCGCCTGGCGGCGCCGGCCATCGGCCGTGCCGCGGCGCGCGCAGGGGCGCAGGTGTTCGAAAACACCGAGATCGTAAGCGTCGAAAAGGAGGGCGAGGACTTTCGCGTGAGCGCCGCCGATGGCAGGACCTTCCGCGCGCCCGTCGCGCTCATCACGGCCGGTGCATGGGGGAACCGCATCAGCGCCAGCTTCGGCGAGCCGGTGCCGATGATCGCCAAAGGGCCTCAGATGGCCGTCACCGAACCGGTTCCCTACGCCATCGGGCCGACCATCGGCGCGGTGACGGACGTGCCCGACCAGCTCGTCTTCTTCCGCCAGGTTGCGCGCGGCAATATCGTCATCGGCGGCGGCGGCCATGAGCCGGTGGACCTGGAGAACCGGCGCACCCACGTGAACCCGAGCCGGACGCTGATGAAGCTGGCGCAGGCGCCGCGCGTGGTGCCGGCGTTCAGCCGCCTGAACATCATCCGCGTCTGGAGCGGGATCGAGGGCTATATGGAAGACAGCCGGCCGGTCATGGGGCCGAGCGCGCGCGTCCCCGGCCTGTACTACGCATTCGGCTTCTCGGGCGAAGGCTTCCAGCTGGGGCCGGGCGTGGGCGAGGTGATGGCGGAACTGATCCAGACCGGCGCCACGACCACCCCGATCGGGCAGTACCACATCGCGCGTTTTGCCAAACTTGCACAGCAAGCGGCTTAGCCTTTAATCATCATCGAATCGAGAACAAACCATGTCGAATTTGCAGCAAGCAGCAGCGGTACAGACCACGCCGAGCACCTTCATCGATCTGCGGCAGTTCGCACGGGACAAGAGCCTGGGCATTGCCGTGAAAACCGCAGCGGGCGAGGACGGCTTCCTTTCCAGCCGCCGCGTCCTGGATTGGGCACCCAGCCCGGTGACCGCGGGCGTCATAACGCTCGAAGCCGGCAGCGGCTCCGTGCACTCCCTTCCGGCGGATGAATTCATCATCGTCAACGAAGGCAGCCTGACCCTGGCGCAGCGGAACTCCACCGTGACGCTGGGGCCGAACCAGAGCGCCGTGCTCAAACATGGCGCCGCGTTCACCTGGTCCGCATCGGGCCCGGTGTCGCTGATCTTCACCCGCTACAACAAGAGCCTGGCGGAGGGCGGCGCCATCGTGCCGATCAAGGAGAACCCGGAGATGGGGCCGTCGGCGGGCGGGCCGCTGGCCGAGCTGCTGCTCACGCCGGCGCCGGTATGCCGCAATTACTCCGACTACCGTTCGGCCGACGGCGAGTTCACCTGCGGCACGTGGGACTCGACCCCCTATGCCCGCCGCGCGATGTTCTTCCGCCACATGGAACTGATGTTCCTGCTGGAAGGCAGCGTCACCTTCGTCGACGAGGCGGGGCGCAGCGGCACGTTCTCGAAGGGTGACATTTTCCTCATCGAGCAGAACGCCTCTTGCACGTGGGATAGCCGCGAGCACGTGGCCAAGCTGTACGTGATCTACCGCCCGGCGTAATCCATACAGGAGAACTTGGGATGACCAAGCGCATTGCCTTTGCCCATACCGTCGGTTTCCTGATGTTTGAGAGCGTGGCAGATTGTGCTGCGCAAGGCCATCAACAAACATATTCCTGCGTTCCAGCGGCGTGAAAACGAGGCGGCTTTGCAGGCGATGCATGGTGTAATGGATGCCACGAAATATGCGGGAGGAGCAGCAATGAACACTTATGCAGCCGATGTCATCATTGTCGGCGGCGGCTTCATGGGCGCCGCCACGGCCTTCTTTTTGCGCAAGCGCGGGGTCTCCGTGATCCTGCTGGAGCGAGGCCTGATCGGCCAGCAGGCCAGCGGCGTCAACTTCGGCAATGTGCGCCGGCAGGGGCGGCATTTCGAGCAGCTGCCGCTGGCGCAGCGATCGCACGAAATCTGGGGCAAGCTCAAGGAATTGATCGGCGAGGATGTCGAATTCCTGGTCAGCGGGAATATGCGGGCCGCCTACACCGATTCGCACGTGGAGCGGATGGAGACTTATGTACGCGACGCCAAGCCCCACGGCATGGAGCTGGAACTCATCAGTGGCCGCGGCTTGCGCGAGCGCTTCCCCTACCTCGGCCCCAACATCAAGATGGCCTCCTATCTGCATGACGACGGCCATGCCAATCCGCGCCTGGCGGCGCCCGCGTTCGGGCGGGCCGCCGTGCGCGAGGGCGCGCAGGTGTTCGAAAACACCGAGATCGTCAACATCGAGAAGGAGGGCGTGGACTTCCGCGTGACAGCAGCCGACGGCAGGATATTCCGCGCACCGGCCGTGCAGATCAGCGCCGGGGCGTGGGGCGACCGCCTCAGCGCCGCGTTCGGCGAGCCGGTGCCGATGCTGGCTAAATCGCCGCAGATGTGCGTCACCGAGCCGGTGCCCTACGCGATCGGGCCGGCGATCGGCGTGCCCTCGGCCATCAAGGAAGAGATCATCTACTTCCGCCAGGTTAAACGCGGCAACATCGTCATCGGCGGCTGCGCCCACGGCCCGGCCGATATCGATGCGCGGCGCGTCCAGGTGCTCCCTGAAAACACGCTGTTGCAGTTCAAGCATCTGCAGAGGGTGGTGCCGGCGTTGAACCGCCTGCACATCATTCGCGTCTGGGGCGGGATCGAGGGCTATATGCAGGATGAACGGCCGGTCATGGGGCCGAGCGTGCGGGTACCCGGCTTGTACTACGCGTTCGGCTTCTCCGGACACGGTTTCCAGCTGGGACCAGGGGTCGGCGAGGTGATGGCGGAACTGATCCATACCGGCGCCACGTCCACGCCGATCTCGCAGTATTCCATTGGGCGTTTCACCGAGCCGGCAGTGCACGCGGCAGCCTAAGCCCTTTGCTTTGTTTTTCGCTTCCTCCAAGCGTTTGGCTTGCGGGCAGGGATGTCCGCAAGCTTTTTTTTTGCACTTATGGAGCCGTCGATGACTTTCCTCTATAGAGCCGATCCCGTCAGGGGCGCAGTCTGGGCGGAGCTGCTCGCCCGCAAAATGCCGGATCTGCCGTTCCGCATCTGGCCGGATATCGGGGATCCGCGCGAGGTGCGCTACCTGGCCGCCTGGCAGCCGCCGGAAGACCTGGCGGCCCGGTTTCCGAACCTGGAAGTGCTGTTCTCGACCGGGGCGGGGACCGATCAATTCGATTTCTCCGTCATCCCCGGCTCGCTGCCGGTGGTTCGCATGGTCGAGTCCGGCATCATCAATGGCATGGTCGAGTATGCGACGCTGGGCGTGCTGTCTGCCCACCGCGACTGGCGCACTTATTCCGGCCAGCAGCGTGAGGGCGACTGGAAGGTGCATCGCGTGCATCCCGCTTCCTCGCGCCGTGTCGGCGTGCTGGGCCTGGGCGTGCTGGGGCGCGCGGTGCTCGACAGCGTGCGCCGTTTCGGTTTTCCCTGCGCGGGCTGGAGCCGCTCGCCGCGACAGATCGACGGTGTCGAATGCCACGCCGGAGCGGACGGCTTGGGGCAATTCCTGGCGCGCACCGACATCCTCATCTGCCTGCTGCCTTTGACGGACAGTACGCGCGGCATTCTGTCCAAGCCACTGTTCGACCAGCTGCCGCAAGGCGCCACGGTGATCAACGTGGGGCGCGGCGGACACTTGATGCAGGAAGACCTGCTGCAGGCGCTTGACCAAGGGCAACTGGGTGGCGCCGTATTGGATGTGTGCGAACCGGAGCCGCTGCCGCCCGGCCATCCGTTCTGGACCCACCCCAAGGTGGTGTTGACGCCGCATATCGCCAGCATGACGCAGCCGGAAACCGCCGTCGACGCCGTAGTCGACAACATCCGCCGGCACCGCGAGGGATTGCCGATGACCGGCTTGGTCGACAGGGCAAGTGGCTATTAACCATTTCAATAACAATCACAGTGAGAGGTGATAAAAATGAAAACTCTGCTACTCAACAAAGAGCAAGTAGGCAGTTTGATCTGCATGAGGGAAGTCATCGGTACGGTGGAGGAAGCGTACAAAGCCTTTAACAGTAATCAGGTGATACAACCCGATTACATAGGGATAGACCTTCCTTCTCCCCGTGGAGACATCGACTTCAAGCTTGGCTACTACAAAGCCAATGAAGTGATTTCGATGAAGGCGTCTTCCGGCGGCTTCATCAATAATCCAACTACATACGGCGTTCCCAGCGGCATGGGAACCATACTCCTGTTTGATGCCAGGACCTGCGCGTTGATTTGCGTCATGGACGGAAGCTTGATCACGGGCCTGCGGACCGGGGCGGCTGGCGCCGTTTCGGTAAAGGTGCTGGCACGGAAAGACGCGAAAAAGATTACTTCCATCGGCACCGGGAATCAGGCCAGGATGCAAATCCGGGCCATCAGCGAGGTCATGAAGATCGAAGAGATCCATGCATGGGACAGCACCAGGGAGACGCTCGCCAAATTTAAGGCGGATATCGAAAGCGAGTTCGGTATCCCCGTCATCATGGCGAATTCGAAAAAAGACGCTGTGGAGCAGGCTGATATCCTGATCACGACGACCCGCGGGAAAGGGCCGCTGGTGGAGGCGGCCTGGGTAAAGCCGGGCACCCATATCGTGGCGATCGGTACGGACACGCAGGGGAAGCAGGAGCTGGATCCGGAGCTATTCAGGAACGCAAAAATAGTCAACGACTCGATAGAACAGTGCATCGAAAAAGGCGAGACCTGGCATCCTTTGGTGAAAAATATCATCGCCAAAAGCGATATCCACGCGGAAATCGGCGAGATATTGCTGGGTAAAAAGGCAGGAAGGGAGAACGATGAGGAGATCACCATTTTCGATTCTACCGGCATGGCCATACAGGACAACACTACGTCGAACAGGATCTATCGGAATGCGATAGAACACGATATTGGAAGTATTTTTGAGTTTTTGAAGGGTTGACCATGCGTAACTATCCTACCATCGAAGACATCCTGGAAGCCCGGGAACGTCTGAAACCCCACATCAAACACACGCCGTTGCTGCGCGGCGAAAAGATGGAAAAGGCCCTCGGCTGCCAGCTGTATCTCAAGCCTGAAACCCTGCAAATAACCGGGGCATTCAAAATTCGCGGCGCGCTGAACAAGTCGCTTTCGCTCTCGAAAGAAGAGATCGCCAACGGTTTGATAGCCACGTCTTCCGGCAACCATGCCCAAGGGCTGGCTTACGCCGCAAGAATGCTGGGTGTAAAAGCGATGCTGGTCCTCCCGGTCACCACGCCGGCAATTAAAATTGCGAACACCAGAGCCTTGGGGGCGGAAGTCATTCTGTTTGATGGCGATACCGCCGCCAGATGGAAGCGGGTGCGTGAGATCGCTGCGGAAAACGGCTATGCGGTCGTGCACGCTTTCGAAGATCCGCTGGTGATGGCGGGGCAGGGAACCATAGGTTGCGAAATTCTGGAGGATCTGGGCGATGTGGACACGGTGATTATTCCCATGGGCGGAGGAGGCCTTATTTCAGGCATCGCCACCGCCATCAAGGAGACGAAGCCATCGGTGCGTGTCATCGGCGCCGAGCCTGCCTTGACGCCCAAGTACTTCCACAGCAGGATCAACAAGGAACGCACATCGCTGCCTTTGAAGAACACCGTCGCGGACGGCTTGCGTATCAGCGTTCCGGGACAGAACCCGTATCCCATTATTGAAAAGTACGTGGATGAGATTGTTCTCGTTGAAGACGAACATATCATTGCGGGCATGTGCATGCTGGCCAGGGACGCGAAGCTGATCGCGGAACCTGCCGCCGCAATTGGCATAGGCGCTTTGCTGGCCGGCGCCGTCAAAGTCCGGCCGGACGAGAAAGTCTGCGTGGTGCTGACCGGCGGGAACTGGAACTTGTGCGACCTTGCGGAGATATACCAACTTGTTGATTAGAGGAAGGGCGGACTATTTCTTGTAGACGCCGCCCGCGATGAGCATGTCGTCGACTTTTTCAATGTAGACGGTTTTTGGCTCGATCGCCTTGGTCACCGGGTTGGGCCAGCGGAAGTCGACCCAGCCGCTGCCCTTGGTCTTGGCCAGGCTGGTCTGCTCCTTGACGAATTGCTTGCCATCGGTATCCTTGATCTCCAGGATGTTCTTGCTGATCATCTTGGCGTTGGCGCCATGCGCCAGCACCACGCCGTCCAGCGAAACGGCCACAATGTAGAGTTCGCCTTTGACGAAACGCCCGTCCGGATTGTTGAATTCGGCGAAAGCCTTCTCCTTGCCGTCCTGCTTCACCAGCTGCACCGCCTGCTTTACCAGCGCGACCGCCTCATCGGTCGTGGCGGCCCGGGCGATGCCACCGCCGCCCGCCATCAGCGCCACACCCAGCCACAAGGCGGATTTCGTTATCAGCCGTTTCATTTCGTCTCCTTGGTTATCGCCGGCATGCTTGCCGATGTTTGTATGGTTTCAAAATACTACGGATGGCCGGACATTGATAGTGCATGAGCGCAATAATATCGGCTTTTTTCGGGGAGGCACCTAACATTAACTGCCAGCCAGTCCTTGTGTGAATCCGCGCCGCGATCGGCGGCCGGTGTTCATATTCTCCACGGTGGCCGGGGTGAGAAATGCCCGTTGACGAAGGTGATAAATGCCTTGACCCTGGCCGACGTGCCCTTACGCTGCGGCACGAGCGCAACGATGTCTGCCGGCGCCAGCTTCCACTCCGGCAGCAGGTGGGCCAGCTGGCCCGACCTGAGCGCATCGGCCACATCCCACTCCGAGCGGACGATGATGCCCCGTCCCCGCATCGCCCATAGACAGACGACCTCGCCGTCGTTGGACACGAGCGCCGGGTCGATGCGCACGTGGCGGCTGGCCTTGCCGCGCGTGAATTTCCAGAGGCCGACGTCTTCGTTGTTTTCGCGCAGCGTGATGCATTCGTGTCCAGCCAGGTCCTCCGGGGCCAGCGGCGTTCCGCGTCTCTGCAAGTACTGCGGCGATGCGCACAGCAGTCTGTTGTTCGGCGCGATCGTGTAGCGCACCATGCTCGAGTCGTGCAGTTCCCCGATATGGAACATCACATCCGCCGCGCCGGCTTCGTGCAAAGACGGGCTGTCGGCCAGCGAGAGCGATATCTTCAGTGCAGGGTGGCGGGTGTGGAATTCCGCGATCAGAGGCGCCAGGTAGCGGCGGCCGAAGCCGAACGGGGCGCTCACGCGCAGGTGCCCCGTCACCTTGCCGCTGCGGGCCGCGAGCAGATCGAGCAGGGCATCGGCCTCCGCGCAAATCAAGGCGCCTTTCTCATTCAGCAGTTCCCCCTCGTCCGTCAGCTGCATGCGGCGCGTGGAGCGGTCGAGGAGGCGGACGCCGTACCGCGATTCGATCTGCTGCAGCCGCTGCGTGATCGCCGGGGGCGACACATTCAACTCGCGCGCGGCAGCGACCATGCTGCCTGCCTTGACAAGAACATGGAAGAAGCGGAGGTCGTCGAGCATGAGCATTATTAATGCAGGCCTTAATTTAGTATTCCCCATGATTTAACCACAGCCGCATGCCGGTGCAACATAATTCTCCCAACCAAGGGGAGGAAATACATGCACACGCCACAGGCAGCACAGGCAAACGATCTGCGCACGCTGGAGACGCCGGTACTGGTTCTCGACCGGCAGAAAATGAACATCAACATTACCCGCATGCGCGGCCAGTTGGCACGGCTGGGTGTCGCATTCCGTCCGCATGTGAAGACCAGCAAGTCGATCGACGTGGCGCGGCATACCCTAGGCGCGGAAACCGGGCCCATTACAGTTTCCACCCTGAAGGAAGCGGAATACTTCGCCGGCTTCGGCTTTACCGATATCGTCTACGCGGTCGGCATTACCCCCAACAAATTTCAACACGTGTTCGATCTGCGCGCGCGCGGTGTGGCGCTGACCGTCGTTCTGGACAGTGTCGGGATGGCCCATGCGCTTGCCGCCTATGCGGCGGAGCGCGACGTTTCCTTGGACGTCATGATCGAAATCGACTGCGACGGACACCGTTCCGGCGTGCAGCCCGGGTCCGGGGAGCTGCTTCCTATCGCACAACGCCTGGCAGCCGGGAAGCTGATGCTGAAAGGCGTCATCACCCATGCCGGCAACTCTTACTCCTGCAAATCGACCGAGGAAATCGCCGCCATGTCGAGACAGGAACGCGATGCGGCGGTGAGTTGCGCGCAAAGCCTGCGCCAACACGGTTTTCCTTGCCCCGAAGTCAGCGTGGGGTCGACGCCGACGGCGTACTTTGCCGATGATCTTGCCGGCGTGACGGAAGTCCGGGCCGGCGTCTTCGTGTTCGGCGACCTCGTGATGGGCGGACTCGGCGTCGTGCAGCCGCAGGATATCGCGGTCTCGGTTCTGACCTCCGTCGTCGGCCACCAGCGGAAAAAGGGATGGACCATCGTGGACGCCGGCTGGATGGCCATGTCGCGCGACCGGGGCACCAGCCGGCAGCGGGTGGACCAGGGTTACGGCGTGGTCTGCAATCTGGATGGCGAGATCCTGGAAGACATCGTCATGGTCGATGCCAACCAGGAGCACGGGGTGATCGCGCACCGCTCCGGCGATCCGCGGAAGTCGCCCGATTTCCCTGTGGGCACGCTCTTGCGTATCCTGCCGAACCATGCCTGCGCGACCTGCGCGCAGCACGACCGCTACCACGTCGTGGATGGAGGTGGGCTTGCAGTGAACGCCGTGTGGCCGCGCTTCCGGGGATGGTAAGGCTAGATCTTAGGCGCGAGGGGACGTCAGGCAAACTCGCAGACCTGTTCGAACGCCAGTTTAGGATGGCGTGGAAAGAGGCCTGCCGGGTCGCCGTATCCCAGCCCGCAAAGGAAGTTGACCTTCCAGGTCCGGCCGGCGAAGAAGGTCTCGTTCACCATGTCCTCGTTGAAGCCGGACATGGGGCCGCAGTCCAGCCCGGCCATCCGTGCCGCGATCATCAGGTAGGCGCCTTGCAGCGTGCCGTTGCGGAAGGCGGTGGCCTCGCTCAGGCGCGCATCCTCGCGGAACATGGCGCCCGCCTGGGGCCGGTGCGGAAACAGGAAGGGCAGCTTGTCGTGGAAGGCGCTATCGTAGGCGACCACGGCCACCACCGGCGCCGTCCTCACTTTGTCGACATTGCCGGGCGCCAGCGCCGGCACCAGCTTTTCCTTGGCTTCGGCCGTGCGCAGGAACAGCAGCCGCAGCGGCGCCGTGTTCATGCTGGTCGGTCCCCATTTCATCAGCTCGTAGACCTCGCGCAGCAGGCCGTCGGATACCGCGCGCGGCTGCCAGCGGTTCTGGCTGCGCGCCTCGCGGAAGATCAGGTCGCGCACGGCGTCGCCGCATGTGCAGCCGTTCTCGCTCTCGTCCATGGCGCTCAAGCCTTCCTGGCCGCGCCAATGAAGATGAAGGCCAGCGTGGCCGGCTGGTCCGTCTTGTTGCGCCAGGCGTGGCGGGTGCCGTTCTGCACCACCACGTCGCCCCGGCGCACCAGCTTTTGCGCGCCGCCGTCCAGCTCCAGCCATATTTCGCCGTCGAGCACGATGGCGTAGTCGATGCTGTCGGTGGTGTGCATGCCGGGGCTGTCCGGCTCGAAGGTCTCGATCAGGCCGGGCAGGGCAGGGGCCAGTTCCGCGCCGGCCGCAGCGCCGTCGGCCGCCGCCATGACGGCGTCCGGCGGGAAGGTCACGACCAGGAAGCTGCTGCCGCCGGGCGCCGGCAGCAGAGACCCGCCGGCGAGCGTGGGATCGCCGTGCGGCGCGGGCAGCGCCGCGCCGGGGGCGGTGGCCCAGACCTGCGCAAATGCGTGGCCCGGGATGCTCTTGAACGCCGTGGCGCGCGGCGCGTCCGATTCGGACAGGAACACCGACTTGCCCTCGGCGTCGTGTCCGGTCACGATACGTTTGATTTGCATGCTGCTCTCCTTCACGGACAGATGACGAAGTTGCTGAAGCCCCCGGCGCGGTTCTCGATGCCGCCGATCGCCTCGTTAACCTTCTCCAGCGGGAAGCAATGGTGCTCGAAGATGGACATGTCCACCACGCCGGCTTCCACCAGGTCCGCCATCTGCTGTCCTTGCGCAGTGGTGAACCATGCGGAGCCGATGACGGAGATGTCATTATCCATCAAGACGTGCAGGTTGAGCGGCACGTCGCCGGCCACCGCGCCGATGTTGACCAGCTTGCCGCCCCGGCGCAGCGTGCCCAGCGCGTCGAGCAGCGGGCCGTGGCTGGCGCCCGGCCCGAGCGCGTCGATCGCAAGATCCACGCCTTCGCCGTGCGTGATTTCCTCGGCCCACTCGCCCATCGGCCGCTCGCCCAGCGCGTGCACGTGGATGCGGTCCGGCGCCAGCGCCTTCACGCGCGCCAGCAGTTCCTTGTTGCGGCCCGTGCCCAGCACGCGGCGCGCGCCCAGCGCCAGCGCGAACAGCGCGCCGCCTATGCCGAGCGTGCCGCTGATGCCGTTCACCAGCACCGTGGAGCCGGGCTTGACGCCGCCGGTCTGCAGCGCGCGGTAGGCCGTGCCCAGGTAGCCCAGGCGGGCCGCCTCCTCGAAGCGCATATTGTCCGGCAGGCGCACCAGGCTGGTTTGCGGCGCGGTCATGAATTCGCACAGGCCGCCGTAAGGATAGTCGTCGTAGATGCGCTGCGAGCGCTTGGAAAAACCGAAGTAGCCGTTGAAGGTGTAGTGCGAGCAGGCTGTGGTCTCGCCGGCCAGGCAGTTGCGGCAGGCGCCGCAATAGCGCGCCGGGTTCACGTACACCCGGTCGCCGGGCTTGAAGCCGATCACCTGGGAGCCGACCGCCTCGACCACGCCAGCCGGATCGAGGCCGAAGACGGCGGGCAGCTTGGGCAGCGGCAGGTGGGGAAACCAGTTGCCCCAGTTGCTCAGCACATTGCCCAGGTTGGGCACGATGCCGCAGGCCTTCACGTTCACCAGCACGTCGGTGGGGCGCACCTCCGGCACCGGGATCATTTCCACTTCCATCGGCTTGCCGACTTCATGCATTCTCGCTGCGCGCATCATCTTGCTCATCATGGTCTCCTTGGTTTTATCAGTGTTGTGTTGTTAGCGCAGGCCGTCGTTGCCGGCCACGTCGGCTGCAGCCAAGCCGCCCAAGCGCGCGTGGATGCGGCCGCCGGTGGCCATTGCCAGGCCGAAGGCGATCTCTCCCCGGCGCGGCCCGTCCCACACCGTCATGTCGGCGGTGCTGAAATGGCTGCGCACATAGGCGGCGTGGATATGGCCCAGCGGCATGGCCAGGCGCGTGCCGACCCCGCCTATGGTTTTGGCCGCCGGCACGATGGCCTTGGGCTGGCCCAGCGCCTCGCGCATGGCCCAGCCGCCGGCCTCGTGCCACACGGCGCCGTGTTCCAGCTCGCCGTCCTCGCCGACCACCGCGCCCTTGCCGTAGGCCTGCACCTGGTCGGCGCCGTCCAGCGCGGCGATCAGCCTGGCCGACAGTTCCGCGCCCAGCTGGCGCAGCTCGGCCATGAAGGGCAGCAGGTCGGCCTCGTAGCGCCCGGCGTAGGGGTTGGCCACCACGGCCACTGCCACCGCCACGCGCAGCGGCCGCGCCAGGACCGGGCCGCCCTCGTGCCAGACTTCCTCGACATCCAGTTTGTACTTGCGCACTTTCACCAGCGACATCAACATCTCCTTAGTGTTCGTTGAAGCGGCGCGGCGTCGGCCGCCTCGCCCTGTGCTTAAAATTATACATGTAAGAATGTTTTATGCAAATTAAATATTTTTGTGCACAAAAATCGACAAGCTCCTATAATTGCTCCAGGTCCGGCGCATGCCCGTCCCCCGAACATCCAAGGAGAAATGTATGAAGTTGATTTCGTATCGCCGTGCAGGAAAGCCGTGTTTCGGCGCAGTAGTCGATGATGGCGTGGTAGAACTGAGCGGACGGCTGGACGGCGTGGCCGACCTGGCCGCCTTGCTGGCCGACGATGCCGCGCTGGCGCAGGCCAGGGCGCTCGCGGCCCGCGCCGAGGCCAGTTATTCGCTGGCCAGCGTGCAGCTGGAGCCTGTCATACCCAAGCCGGGCAAGGTGGTGTGCGTGGGCATCAACTATGTCGAGCATGCGCACGAGGCGGGCCGCAAGATCGGCGCCCATCCCGTCATCTTCCAGCGCTACCATGAGACGCTGATCGCCGCCGGCGCGCCGCTGCTGCGGCCCAAGGTGTCCGAGCAGTTCGATTTCGAGGCGGAGCTGGCGGTGGTGATCGGCAAGGGCGGCGCCCACATCGATCCGGCCGACGCCATGGACCATGTGGCCGGCTACACCTGCTTCAACGATGCCAGCGTGCGCGACTGGCAGTTCCACACCCACCAGTACGGCATGGGCAAGAACTTCCAGGCCACCGGCGCGCTCGGACCGTGGCTGGTGACGGCCGATGAAATCGCCGACTACCGCGCGCTGCGCGTGACCGGCTTGCTGAACGGCGAGCAGATGCAGCAGGGCGAGTTGTCCGAACTGGCCTTCGACATCCCCACGCTCATTTCCTATATCTCCAAGGCGCTGCCGTGGAATCCGGGCGACATCCTGGCCACCGGCACGCCGAGCGGCATCGGCTTCAAGCGCACGCCGCCGCTGTTCCTGAAAGCAGGCGACCGCTTCGAGGTGACCATCTCGCAAATCGGTACGCTGTCCAACCCTGTCATCGACGAAGCCTGAGGACCAGATCATGTCGCAACTCCCACGCATACAGTACACCCACACCGGCATCTTCTGCGTCGACCTCGACAACATGGTCGAGTTCTACCGCTCGAAAATCGGCTTCATCGTCAGCGACCAGGGCGTCGCCTCCACCGGGCACCGCCTGTTCTTCATGACGCAGGACCCGGAAATCCACCACCAGCTGGTGCTGTTCGACGGCAAGCCCACCGGCTTGCCCTTCAATCCGATCAACCAGCTGTCTTTCCTGCTTGCGTCGCTGGAAGACTTGCAGGCCTATTACCGCAAGGCGCTCGAATTCGGCTTCACGGTCGACCAGGTCGACCACGGCAACGCCTGGTCCATGTATTTCACCGACCCCGAAGGCAACCCGATCGAGATGTATGTCGACACGCCGTTCTACACCGCGCAGCCATGCCGCGAGCCGCTGGACCTGGCTCAGCCCACCGACACCATCCTGGCGGCCACCGAGGCCATGTGCCGCCGCCGGCCCGGCTTCATGACGCGTACGGACTGGATCGCGGCAACCCGCGAGAAGATCCGGCTGCAGCGGGCCTGAGCATGGGCCGCAACCACGAATCGGGGGAGGTCGGTATGGAATTCGATGTGATGATCGTCGGCGCCGGGCCGGTCGGCGCGGTGGCCGCGAACCTGGCGGGGATGTGGGGCTTGCGCACGCTGGTGGTCGACAAGCTGCTGGACGTGTATGACAAGCCGCGCGCCTTCGGCCTGGACCACGAGGTGATGCGGGTGTTCGATAACGTCGGCATCTCCGCCAGGATCGCCAATGATGTGATGCCTTACCGCACTTCGGAATACCACGGCGCCGGGGGCCGCGTGATCAAGCGCATCGTGCCGGCCGGTGCGCCGTATCCGCTGGGCTGGGCGCCCAACTATGTGTTTTCCCAGCCCGCCGTTGAAGGCGCTTTGCGCGCGCGCCTGCAGGAGCGTCCCGGCGTGCGCCTGGAGCTGGGCACCGAGGCGCTGGCGGTGGCCGCGCAGGGTGACGGCTACGCGGTGCGCCTGCGCGACAAGCACGGCGCGCAGCGCGAGGTGCGCAGCCGCTATGTGCTGGCCTGCGACGGCGGCACCAGCGCCTTGCGCGGCAGGCTGGGGCTGGAAATGGAGGACTTGCAGTTCGACGAGCCCTGGATGGTGGTCGACGTGATGGTATCGCCGGAGGCGCTGGAGCGGCTGCCGGCCACCAACATCCAGTACTGCGAAACCGAACGCCCCTGCACTTATGTGGTCGGGCCCGGACGCCACCGGCGCTGGGAGTTCATGATCAACCCGGACGAGACGCCGGCCGGCATCGCGCAGCCGGAGGCTGTGGCCCAATTGCTGTCGCGCTGGCTGGCGCCGGGGGAATACGAGATCTGGCGCGCGTCGTCCTATCGTTTCCACGCGCTGATCCTGAAGACCTGGCGCGAGGGAGGCCAGTTCTTCCTGGGCGATGCAGCCCACATGACGCCGCCGTTCATGGCGCAGGGCATGTGCCAGGGCATACGCGACGCGTCCAACCTGCTGTGGAAGCTGGCGCTGGTGAACCGTGGCCTGGCCTCGTCCTCCCTGCTCGATTCCTACCAGGAGGAGCGCCAGCCGCATGTGCGCCATACCACGCTGGTGACCAAGGAGTTCGGCCAGGTGATCTGCGAGCGCGATCCGGTGCGGGCCGAGGCGCGCGACCAGGCCATGCTGGCGGAGATGGCCCGCAACACGGGGCCGACGGTGCGGCAGTCGCTGATACCGGGACTGTCCGGCGGCTTCCTGGCGCCGCTCGACGGCGTCGGCGCGCGCGGCGCGCTGTTCCCGCAGCCCATGGTCAGCGACCATGCGGGGCGCGGCGGCTTGCTGGACAGCTTTACCGGCCTGGCCTTCCGCGTCGTCCTGGCGGCCGGCGTGGACTTGGCGCCGTTCGAGGCGGCGGTGCGCGGCACGCCTGCCTTGGCGGGCCTGCCGCTGTCGTTCGTGCGCCTGCGCGAGGCCGGCCTGCAGGCCGCGCCCGGCCTGCAGGACTACCAGGAGCAGGGCGCTGTGCTGCGCGACTGGATGGCCGAGCGCAAGTGCCGGGTGGCCGTGGTGCGGCCCGACCACTACGTGTTCGGCACCGCCGGCTCGGAAGCGGAAGGCTTGCGGTTGCTGGACGCCTTGCGCGCCAGGCTCGCCGGACACGACGGGCAGGGCGCCGCATCCGACCACGGATTGAGCATGGCTTGAAGATGGATGGGCCGCGCAGTGCGCGGCCGCTTGTCATGGTCCCCGCCCCGCAAGGGCGGGGATTTTTCATTTACAACTGCGATCGTATCGCGGCGCAGCCATCAGGCCCCAGCCAAGCTGGCGCCGTATTTCCGTGATCGATGGTGGCGGACATTGCTGGGTCCGCCTCGCTTCCATATAGTGCCGGACTTGCTCTTTGGTCGGCTGGCTTTGCGTTTTCATTTCAGTGCTCCCGATTTTCAACGGTACAGGTACCGGATACGCCTTGCGTGCATATCCCACACATACTAAGCAGCCGTCTTGATCACTCCTCATTACCGCAAAGATCCAGCTGCGCCCAAATGAATCGATTGGTCCCCTCCCTGTCATCGTGCTGCGCCCTATGATTAACTTTAGGCGTATCCCCGCGGATTAAGTCCTGAATGCGGGTGCGCGCCCGGCATAAAAAAGTAAACTCGCGCCTGCCGATGGCGGAAAATGCCGGGCCCGGATCCGTCCTTACGCTCCCAGCGTGTCCTGCACGCTTGATGCCGGCGCGTGCGCGCGCCGCGCCCGGCCCGGCGCGGTTTCCTTCAGCGCGAACGACAGCAGCGCGGCCACGGCGGCGGCCGCCGACGCGATCAGGAACGGCGCCTGCGCGCCGAAATGGTCGGCGGCGTAACCTTCGACGGTGGGCGCGATGAAGCCGCCCGCCACTTCGCCGACGCCGATCACCAGGCCGATCGCCCGTCCCGCGTGCGCGATGCCCACCGTCTCGGCCGGTATCGTCGCCAGGAACAGCGGGAAGCAGCCGTAGCCGAAGTAGGTCGCGAACAGCAGCGCGCCCAGCACCGGCAGGGAGGTGTGCGCGTAGACCAGCACCAGGGGCACGGCGACGGCGACGGCGGCGAAGAAGGCCATGGTCGGGCGCCGGCCGATGCGGTCCGAAATGGCGGGCACCACGAAGCCGCTGATGACGCTCGATACGCCGAGTATGGTCATCAGCATGCCCATCTGCCCCGGGCTGAAGCCGCGCGTTTCGATCAGATAGATCGGGGTGAAGGTCATCAGGGCGACGAACCAGGTGATCAGCAGGCAGCTGATGAGCAGGCACAGGCCGATGTTGCGCTGCTTGACCATGCCCATGAAGGACAGGTGCTCGGCATGGACCAGGCCGGCCTCCGCCCGGGGTGCGAACTGTCTCGGCTCGGCCAGGTATCTGACGAGGAAGGCGGCGATGATCAGCCCGGGAACGCCGGCCAGGAAGAAGGTGGTGCGCCAGCCGTACTCGGTGGCCAGCGGCACCACCACCATGGGCGCCAGCACCGCGCCCAGCAGGCCGCCGGCGGAGGCCTGGATGAAGCCCATGTTGAAACCCCGGCGCGAGTCGCTGGAGGCGTAGCCCATCAGCGACTGGCTGATAGGCAGCACCGGGCCTTCGGCCAGGCCCATCACGGCGCGGGCGACCAGCAGCAACAGGAAGCTGCCTGCCAGCCCGGAACCGATGGAGCAGACAGAGAACACGACCACGGCGATGACGAGGACGGTCTTGCGGCGCTTCAGGCGTTCGGCCCAGGTGGCCAGGAAGTATCCCGACAGTGCCCAGGTCAAGGCCAGCGCCGACGTCAGCATGCCGATGCGCCCATTGGTCAGTTCGAACTCGGCGCGCATGAAAGGAAACAGGAAATTGATCGACAGGCGGTCGAAGAAGACGAAGCCTACCGTGAAGAACAGCAGCAAGAGCAGCCTGTTTTCATAGGTGTTGAAGGGTGTGCGTGGCATGGGTGTCTCCTGATGGTTGAGTTATATATGCATAATATATTATTTTGTGCACAAAACTATAAATCTATAATAATTTGCATTTTTAGCCGCTTTACGCATAAAATGTGATATCTCCCCCATCAGGAATGCCCACCATGGAAAAGCAAGCCGCTGATTCCTCCCCCGCCACCGGTTCGTCTTTGATCGAAGTTGCGCTGCACAAGATGAAGCGCGCCATCGTGTGCGGTGAACTGAGCCCCGGCACCAAGCTCAAGGTGGACGCGTTGTCCAAGGCTTACGGCCTGAGCAGCTCGCCGATCCGCGAGGCGCTGAATCGCCTGGCGCAGGAAGGCATCGTCAACGCCAGCGAAAACAAGGGTTTCCGGGTTGCCCCGATCACGGTGGCCGACTTCCGCGAGATCACCCGCATCCGGCGTCTGCTGGAGGGCGAGGCGCTGGCCGACGCGATCGAGCATGGCGACGATCAATGGGAGGGGGACGCGCTGGCGGCGTTCCACCGGCTGGGCATGGTGGAAAAGCGTTTGGGCAAGGGGCCGCTGGCGCTGGACGACGACTGGGCGGAGCGCCACAAGGCCTTCCACTTCGCGCTGTTCTCGGCCTGCCCGTCGACGCTGCTGCTGGGCATGATCGATTCCCTGTTCGACCGGGCCGAGCGCTATCGCCGCTTCTCGGCGCTGCACCGCCAGACCGAGCGCCATAAGAACAATGAACACCAGGAGTTGCTGGACGCCGTGCTGGCGCGCGACAAGGACAAGGCCGTCGCGCTGCTGCGCGAACACATCGGCCACACCGAGGCCAGCATCAGCCAGGCCATCGAGCGCCAACTGGCGACGCTGCAGTAATACACGGGGATGCGGGCGCAGGTCCGCATCCCGCCGCTTCAACGCTGCTGAAACACGCCCGTCAGCACAATCAGGTCGTCAGCCTTTTCGATATAGCTGGAACGCGGCTCCATGGCCTTGCTGAGCGGGTTCAGCCACTGGAAGTCGACCCAGCCCCTGCCTTTCTCCTTCGCCAGTTTCAGCTCTTCCCGGACGAAGTATTTGCCGTTCACGTCCCGCAGGTCGACCAGCGGCTTGCCGACCATTTTGGGATGCAAGGGGTCCGCCAGCAGCGCGCCGTTCATGTCGAGCACGATGATGTACAGTTCGCGGTCGAGGAACGGCCCCTGCGGATTGTTGAAGTCCCGCAGGGCCTGGTCCTTGCCTTGCTGGCGCAGGTGTATGATCGCCTTCTTGACGAACAGCACAGCCTCGTCGCGCGAGGCGGGCTGCTGGGCGTAGGCTGTCCACGGCAGCGCGGCCAGCAGCATGGCGGCCAGCAGTTTGATCAGATAGCGTTGCATGTTTCCTCCTTCAGTTGAATGTTGGCGTGGCGCGCCTGCACGGCGGGCTTGAGCAGGAAATGCGCCAGCGCCGGCAGCAGGATCAGTGCACCGAGCATGTTCCAGATGAACATGAAGGCCAGCAGTATGCCCATGTCGGCCTGGAACTTGAGCGGCGAGAAGGCCCAGGTGGCCACTGCTACGCCCAAGGTCACGCCGGTCAGCACCACCACCTTGCCGGTGAACAGCAGCGCCTTGTAATAGGCCTCCGACAGGCTCGCACCCCGGCGCAATTCCACCAGCGTCACCGACACCACATACAGCGCGTAGTCGACACCGATGCCCACGCCCAGCGCGATTACCGGCAAGGTCGCCACCTTCACGCCTATGCCCAGCCATACCATCAGCGCCTCGCACAGCACCGACGTCAGCATCAGCGGCAGGATGGCGCAGATGACGGCGCGCCATGAGCGGAAGGTGATGAAGGCGAGCAGCGTCACCGCCGCGTAGACCAGCAGCAGCATCTGCGTGTTGGCCTTCTTCACGACGATGTTGGTGGCGGCCTCGATGCCGGCGTTGCCGGCGGCCGACAGGAACTGGATGTCCTTGCTGTTGTTGGCGGCCGCGAAGGCCTCCACCGCCCGCACCACGCCGTCCAGCGTGTCGGCCTTGTGGTCCTTCAGGTAGACATAGACGGTGAGCAGGTCGCAGTTCTGGTTCAGCAGCTCGCGCGGCGCGCGGGTGGTGATGGCGTTCAGCGAGTCCTGTGAGCGGGGCAGGTCGAACCACTTCATGTTCCCCTCGTTCATGGCGGCCGAGGCGCGCTTGCTCAGCGTGGCGTAGGAGTTGGTGGACTCCACACCCGCCAGCTGCTGCAGCTTCCACTCCAGCGCCTCCACCTGCGCCAGCGTGCCGTATTGCGCGCACATGTACTGCGGCGTCTTCACCATGACCACGAAGTTGTCGCTGCTGGCGGCGTAGCTGGCGGCCATGAAGGCGCTGTCGCGGTTGTAGCGCGAATCGGCGCGCAGCTCGGGCGCGCCGGGATCGAGGTCGCCTATCTTCAGGTGCAGGCTGACCGCGCCGCCGGCCACCGTGAGCACGGCGGCCACGGCCAGCGCGCCGCCGGCCCAGCGGCGCTGCGTGAAGCGGTCCAGGAAGGCCCAGAAGGCCAGCTTGCGCGGCGCTTCCTCGTCGCGCAGGCTGCGCAGCGCGGCGGCGGGGCTGACGCCGACGTAGGACAGCAGCACCGGCAGCAGGATCAGGTTGGTGAAGATCAGCACCGCCACGCCCATGCTGGCCGACAGCGCCAGGTCGTGGATGACGGGGATGTCGATTACCATCAGCACGGCGAAGCCCACGGCGTCGGCCAGCAGGGCCGTCAAGCCCGCAAGGAACAGGCGGCGGAAGGTATAGCGCGCCGCCACCAGCTTGTGCGTGCCGCGCCCGATGTCCTGCATGATGCCGTTCATCTTCTGTGCGCCATGGCTCATGCCGATGGCGAACACCAGGAAGGGCAGCAGGATGGAATACGGGTCCAGTTCGAATCCCAGCAGCGGCAACAGCCCCAGCAGCCAGACCGCCGCCACCAAAGAGCACGCCACCACCAGCAGCGTGCTGCGCATGCAGCGCGTGTACCACAGCAGCATAGCGGTGCAGATGGCCAGCGCGACGGCGAAGAACAGCAGCACCTGGCGCATGCCTTCGATCAGGTCGCCCACCACCTTGGCGAAGCCGGTGATGTGGATCTTGACGCCCTGCGCCTCGTAGCGCGCGCGCAGTTGTTCCAGGCTTCCGGACAGGCGCACATAGTCGAGCCGCTGCGCGCCTTCCGATTCCAGCAGCGGCACCACGATGACGGTCGAGCGCAGGTCCGGCGCCACCAGCGAGCCGATCTCGCCGGAGCGTTCGATGTTGGCGCGCAGCTGCTCCAGGCTGGCAGGCGAGCCGTCGAAGCCGTCCGGGATGACGGGGCCGCCGTCCAGGCCTTCTTCGGTCACGCCTATCCAGCGCACGGCCGGCATCCAGATCGATTTCATGAAGGAACGGTCGACGCCGGGCAGCAGGAACAGTTCGTCGTTCAGCTTGCGCACGGTGTCCAGGTAGGCCGCGTCGTAGATGGTGCCCGGCTTTTGCGCGTCGATGGCGACCGCGATGCGCAGCGTGTTGCCCAGGCCGCCAAGGTCGGCCTTGTGCGCCTGGTAGTTGAGGATGAAGGGATGCCTGGCCGGGATCATGCGTTCGAAGCTGGGGTTCAGCCGCAGGCCGAGGGCCGACCACGCCAGCGCGGCGGTGATCAGCAGGAACAGGGCCACGACGACGACGCGGTGGTTGAACAGCAGGCGCTCGAGCGGGGAGCCGGAGCGGCGGTCGAAATCGGCCGGATCGGCGATAACGGGATGGTCGGATGCTGGGGGCTTCATGGTTGTGCCTTGATGGAGTTCAGGGCGACGCTGGTGATGCCGCGTACGCCGGATAACAGCAGCTTGCCGTCGGCGCGCTGCACCGCGGCGGTGAAGGGCGAGGGCTGCGGCGGGGCGATGTGGACGAAGCGCTTGCCCTCGTCGGTGCTGCGGTACAGCTGCCCGGTTTCATCGGCCAGCAGCAGCGAACCGTCGCGCAGCCGCAGGCCCGCCGTGATCGATGCGCCGGCGGCAATCTCGCTTTTCTGCCAGGTGGCGCCGGCGTCGTCGCTGCGGCGCACATTGCCGCGCATGCCGAATACGAGCGCGCTGCGCGGGGCCAGCGCCAGGGCGCCGAAATAGCTGCCCTCGTAGCCGGTGGCGAGCGTGCTGAAGGTCCGCCCCCGGTCCGTGGAGCGGAACACCGCGCCCTGTTCGCCGGCGATCACGCAGCCGTCGCCGTCGCCCGCGATGGCGTACAGGTGCTTGCCCTGCGGGTTGGCGAGGCGTTGCTGCGCCGGCTGCCAGGTCTGGCCGCCGTCCGCGGTGGCGAACACCATGCCGAAGGCACCGATCAGCAGGCCGTTTTGCGGGTCGAAGAAATGCAGGTCGAGGAAGGGCTTGCTGGGACCTTCTGCCACCATGCGCTCGGCCTCCGCCAGCGCGGGGCCCTGCGCGCCGGCCGCCTTGGCGGCTTCCAGCACCAGGGCGGCGGCCTGCTTGCCGTCCATCTGCCTGGTCCAGCTCTGGCCGCCGTCGCGCGTGCGCAGCAGCACGCCGCTGTGGCCCAGCGCCCAGCCGTCGCGCGCGCTGGTGAAACGCAGCGCCGTCAGCGACACGCTGACCGGTACGCTGGCCTGGCGCCAGCTCGCGCCGCCGTCGTCCGACCACAGGATGATGCCGCGCTCGCCGGCCGCGACCAGGCGCGGCCCCGCTTGCGCGAGCGCCAGCAGGACCGAGCCGGCCGCTTTCGCGCTTATCAGGGCCGGGCGTTCCAGCACGTCCGGTTCGGCGCGCGCGAGGCTGCAGCATAGCGCGGCCAGCGCGGTGAAGGTGGCTCGGGCCAGCAGCCCCCTTGCCGCGTGGCGCGGCTTGAATGAAATAGGTGTCATGGTGGTTTCCTTGAGCGCGGCCGGGAGTGGCGTCCGGCCGCCGTGCTTTGCGGTGGGGTGCGGCGCTTAGCGCGAACCCTTGGCGGCCAGGTTCTCCGGCGTGAAGTAGCTGTCGCTGAAGGGCGGCATCTGCTTGTACTGGTAGGATTTCTCGCCCGGATAGTTGGCCAGCACATAGGTGTTGGCCAGCAGGTTGTACAGGCCGAAGGTCTGCGCCACCGACCCCGGCACGTCGCCCATCGCCATCGGCAAGGTGTAGCCGACGCGCCAGATCTGGCCCTGGCCGTCCCACATGTCAGACAGCACCATGTTGTACGTGTCCTCGTCGAGATAGTAGCGGCGCTTGGGTACGGCGTGGCGCTTGCCCGCCGCCACCGTTGCCTCGACTTCCCACACGCGGTGCAGCTCCCAGCGCACATGGTCGGGGTTCAGGTGCTGCGGGCCGAGCAGGTCGCTGGCCTTGGCCAGCCAGGTACGGTTGGTGTTGTAGGGGACGTAGACTTCCTTCTTGCCGAGGATCTTCCAGTCGTAGCGGTCCAGCGCGCCGGAGAAGCCGAAGGCCTCGTCGAAGTAGAAGGCGCCGGAGGCCACGCTGTCCGGCGTGTCGTAGCCCAGCGTCGGCGCTTTGCGCGTGCGGCGCTGGCCCACCAGGTACTGCCAGGCCTGGCGTCCCTTGCCGGCGTTGACGGTGTCGCGCAGCAGGATGGATTCGCCGGCCTTGAACGGCGGCCCGTAGGTGACCAGCATCAGGTTGTTGTAGTCGCCGTTGAACTTCTCGGGCGAGCCGTCCTTGAACCAGTAAGGCGATTGCACTTCGCTCAGGCCGTCGGAGGCCATGGTGGACTTGCCGTCCGAGGTGGTCACGAACAGGCGGAACTGCATGGAGCTAGCTTGGCCCTTCCAGGACAGAAGGTGGTTCCACATCAGCTCATGGCCGGTCTTGGGGACAGGGAAGGGCACGCCGCCATGGCAGCCTTCGATCGACTGGCCGCCGTCCGTGGTCTTGCAGCGGGTGGCGTTCTTGAATGTGTTGTCGTAGGCCCACTGCGGCATGGCGGCCGTGCGGTGGGTCGGGTAGACGTCGATGCGGTAGCCGGGGTATTTTTTCATCAGCGCCTTGACGCCGTCGGTCAGCTTGTCGGCGTGCTGGTCCATGTTCTTTGCGCTGATCGACAGCAGCGGCTTTTCGTTGGCGTAGGGATCGGGGCGCGGGTCGCCTTCCTTGTAGCCGGCCGGCGCCTTGGTGTAGCCGCCGTCCCAGGCCGGGATCGTACCGGCCTTGTTGCCGGCCTTCTCGGCGCCGGACGGGGTCAGCTCGCCTTTCAGTTTCGCGGCCTCGTCGGGGCCGACAACGGCCTGCGCGCCGGCCGCCCATGCCAGGCCCAGTATCGCGGCGGTGATGGCCGCGCCCATGCTCATCTTGTTCATGTTCAGTGCTCCTCGTGTTTAGAAAGTGCTTTGCAGCGAGACCGACAGGAAGTCGCGGTCCTTATTGGTCTGGCGGTACTGCAGGATGGTCGCGGCGGGGAGCGTGTTGGGCGAGATGAAGGTGCCCGCGCCGCCGTAGAAATGCACCAGGTTCATGCTCAGTTTGAATTGCTTGCGGAAGTCCAGGCTGGCGCCCAGGCTCATGTCGCCGCCATGCTCGGCGCCGCCGCCGAACTTCACATTGGTCGACGAGCGCCCGCTGATGGTGTAGCCCACGCCCATGGTCACCGCCAGGTCGACGCCGGGCGAGACCTGGTAGTACTCGGGGATGAACAGCGCGCGCAGCGCGGAGGCGTCGCGCGTGGTGTTCGGGTCGAGCGCGGCCGGGTTGCGGCTGATGCTCAGGCGGCGGTTCCATGCCACTTCGGCCAGCAAGGTGCCGCCATCCCACAGTGCACTGCCGTTCATCACATAGATCGCCGAGACGTTGGCGTGCAGCGATTTGCCGACCGCGTAGGCGGGGTTGCCGGCGTTGTCGGCGCCGAAGGCCACCACCGGGTCGCTGACCAGCGGCACGTTGTGGCGGGTGAGCACTTCGAACGCCACGTTGGCGCCGGCCAGCGTGGTGCTGGCGCTGGCCCCGAACGCCTTGATGTCCTGGCCGTAGACATGCTCGTAGCTGCCGATGGAGGGCAGGGCGGGGATGGCTGCGGGCTTCAGGTAGAGATTGAAGTCCTTGTCGTGGTACTTCGTCGCGTACAGGCCGAATTCGGCGATCTCGCTCTCCGGGCGGTAGCGCAGCTGCAGGCCGCCCTGGCCGCTGTCGCTGGGCCGGATGTCGGCGCTGCGGTCGAAGTGCACGTGGGCGAAGGAGCCCGGCGCAAAGAATCGTTCGGCGCCGGGGCCGACGTAATCGGCGCCGGAGAAATAGCTGCCGGAGGCGGGGATGCGGTTGGCGCGCCACTCGAACTGGTAATAGCCGCCCAGCGTGAAACTGGAGTTGAGCTGCAGCTGGCCGGACAGCTGGTTTACCGGCATCAGCAATTCCTTGAACTGCGTGCCCGGAACCGACAGCAGCTTGATCACGTCGACCGGCGCCTGGCCGCCGGCAATGCCGTTGTCGCCGAAGAACAGGGACTCGCCGTACAGCACCGTGTGGCGGCCCAGCCGGACGCTGGCCGGCATGCCGCCCAGTTCCGCGCGCGTGTAGACGAAGGCGTCCAGCAGTTCTGCTTTGCGGCCGTGCAGGTCGCGCGTGCCGCGGGTGAAGCGCTGGTAGGGGACGGTGCTCTGGCTGGCGGTGGATGGGGAGCTGTTGTCGTTGGCACGGTTGTACACCGTGTCATACCAGGCCGCGCCGCTGACGCGCAGGCCCGAGTCCTTGTAGGATAAGTCGATTTCCGACAACAGGTCGACCCGGCTGGAGATCAGGCCCTTGTCGAAATTGCGGTCGCCGTCGTCCATATTGGCGTCGGCGAGCAGGCTGGGCGCCTGGCCCTTCAGCCTGAACGCGGCGTTGTATTTGACCGTGTTGTCCCACCTGAGCTTGAGCTCGGGATTGCCCGTCGCTACTTCCATTGCCCAGCCTGACGACACCGCGGCGCATTGCAGCAGCAGCGTCGCCAGCGCCGGCTTGAACACGCGTTTGTTGCTCGTACTTTTCATGAAGTCTCCTCGTTATGACGGCTAGCTGCCGCGTTTTATCACTGCGTCTTTATTATGCATCAAATATAAATTTGTGCATAGTTTTGAAATTAATGCGCAAAATTAAAGGCGATAGTGTTGTGCGGGAGGCGACGGCGGCGGGCAGGCCGCACGCTGTGAAGCGTGCATCCAGGCGCGAGTGGACGCGCCGCGCAGGGTGGCGGCGATGGTTTCGGCGTTGAACTGGTTCGAGGCTATCGCCCAGGCGTAGCTGGCTCTGCTCGCTGCGGTGTGGAGGTGTGGCGTTGCGGTGCGCATCGGTCGAGCGCACCGCGGAGGGAAGTGAAGGGAATGCGGCCTTGCCGGTTTTCTTAGAGCTTGCTGACCGATACAGGCTTGCCCTTGTGGACCTTGGTCAGGTAAACCTTGTTCAATCCCTGGTGATCCTGAGGGCCGAAGGCGATATCGAGTCCGCCCAGGTTGACGTTCATTTTTTCCAGCGCGGCAAGGAAGCCGGCCCGGGTCAGTTCGGGGCCGGCCTTCTTCAAGCCCTCGACCAGCGCCGCAGCGTCGATGTAGCCTTCAAACGAGGTGTAGTCGAATTCGTGGACGCCGGCAGCCTTCATGTCGGCCTGGTATTGCTTGACGATGGGGATGGAGTCGTCGAACGGCGAGGGCACCACCTGGGTGATGTAGACGCCTTCCGCTGCTTCGCCCGCGGCCTTGATGAAGTTGGCCGTGCCGACAAAGGACAGGTTGAAGAACTTGGGCTTATAGCCGGCGGCATGGGCCTTTTGCACCAGCGCGGCGCAGGCCTTGTAAGTGCCCACCATCAGCACCGCCTCCGGTTTGACCGCCAGCAGGGCCGCCAGGCCGGCATCGACGTCTTCCGTGTTGCGCATGTAATGGCCTTCGGCGGCGATGCTCGTCTTGCGCTTTTGCAGCGCCAGCTGCAGGCCTTCCTTGCCGACCTTCCCGTAGGTGTCCTCCTGGTAGAACAGGCCGAACTTGGTGACGCCGGCATCGCTGACCAGGCGCTCGACCTGCATCTCGATCTCGTTGAAGTAGGAAGAGCGGATATTGAAGATCTGCTTGTTGACGGGGGCGCGCAAGAATTCGGCGCCGGTGAACGGGGCGAAAAACGGCACGTTGTTGTCGACCGCCATCGACAGGGCAGCCTTGCTGGTCGGCGTGCCGACGTAGCCGAACAAGGCGAACACATTGTCCTTCTTGATCAGCTTTTCGGTTGCGGCCGCGGTACGCGGCGGATCGTAGCCGTCGTCTTCGCTCACCAGGGTGATCTTGCGTCCGTTCACGCCGCCCGCCGCGTTGACTTTCTTGAAGTAGGCCTCGCTGCCGGACTTGACGCCCAGGCCCAGCCCCGAGGTCGGTCCGGTCAAGGCGTTGGCCATGCCGATCTTGATCTCCGTGGCGGTCACGCCATTCTCCGCCATGGCGGCCGGTGCCAGCGCCGCGACGAACAGTCCAAGGGCGGTAATGAGCGTTTTTGTTTTCATTGCTTTACTTTCAAGTTGATTTCAAGTTGGGCCGATGACCGGCGTATGGATTTATTAAATGTGTCAAGTTTCCATGTGACATTAAACGTTTCTATGTGATATTACAAGCGCTTATCGGCGCCGCTCTGGACCTGCAGCCATAAGCGGAACCGCGCCAGCGCCGGCGTGTCCGGCGCGGCCTCCGGCGTCACCAGGTAGTAGGCGCGCTGTCCGCCCAGCGGCTTGTCGCACACCACCTGCAATTCCCCGCGCAGCAGTTCGGCCTCCACCAGCATGCGTGGCAGCAGCGCCACGCCCAGGCCGTGTGCGGCGGCCACCGCCTGCATCGAAAACAGCTCGTAGCGCGGCCCGTGCATGGCCAGTTCGGCGTCCACCTCCATGGCGTCGAACCACTGGCGCCATGCGTCGGGACGGGTGCTTTGCTGCAGCAGCGGCAGGCGCGCGATGTCGTGCGGCGTCCAGCGCTTGCGCCCGGCCAGCAGGCGCGGACTGGCCACCGGCACCACCGTTTCCGGCATCAGCATCACGGCGCGCGTGCCGGGCCAGTTGGCGATCTGCTCCGGGCTGCCGGCGTACAGGGCGGCGTCGAATTCGGCTTCGGTGAACATGAAGGGGCGCGTGCGCGCGTCCAGGTGGACCACGATGTCCGGATGGCTGGCGTGCAGGTCCTCCAGGCGCGGCAGCAGCCAGCGGGTGGCGAAGGTGGGCACGGAGGCAAGCCGGATGGTGCCGCCCGCGCCTTGCCCGGCCATGGCATCCAGCGTATCGCGCTCCAGGCCGGCCAGCCGCAGCGCAACCTGGCGCGCGTAGGCCGTGCCGGCCGGGGTCAGCGCCACGCCGTGGCGGGTCCGCTGGAACAGGCGCACGCCGAGGAAGCTTTCCAGCGCCGCCACCTGGCGCGACACCGCGCCCTGGGTCAGCGACAGTTCGCGCGCGGCGTTGGTGTAGCTCTCGTGGCGGGCCGCCGCCTCGAAGCAGCTAAGCGATTGCAACATGGGGATTTTGCGCGTCATGACATGCCTGATTTGAATAGGTGGGTGAATGTTGCCTGCTGCGCGAGCTTACAACGCGGAGTCTTGCGCTGCAAGTTATGAGTGGAATGCATATCTGGGTGAGAACAAATCGTTTGCTGGGAAGGCGGCGCGCCTCTAAGATCGGCCCATTCCATCCACACACCGAACACACCGAGGCCGAGATGACCAAGACCGCATTCAACTGGAGTTCCCCCCTGCTGCTGGACGATCAACTGCACGCCGAGGAGCGCGCCGTGCGCGACGCCGCGCGCGACTATTGCCAGGGCCGCCTGGCCGGCCGCGTGCTGGAGAATTTCCGCCACGAGCAAACCGACGCGTCCATCTTCCGCGAGATGGGTGAACTGGGCCTGCTTGGCGTGACGATACCGGAAGCCTACGGCGGCACGGGCCTGAACTACGTCTGCTACGGCCTGGTGGCGCGTGAGGTGGAGCGCATCGACTCCGGCTACCGTTCGATGATGAGTGTGCAGTCCTCGCTGGTGATGGTGCCCATTTACGAATTCGGTTCCGAAGCCACGCGCCAGAAATACCTGCCCAAGCTGGCCAGCGGCGAATACATAGGCTGCTTCGGCCTGACTGAGCCCAACCACGGTTCCGACCCGGGTTCGATGATCACCCGCGCCAAAAAGGTCCCCGGCGGCTACTCGCTGTCCGGCGCCAAGATGTGGATCACCAACAGCCCGATCGCCGACGTGTTCGTGGTCTGGGCCAAGGACGACGAGGGCGCGATCCGGGGCTTCGTGCTGGAAAAGGGCTGGAAAGGCCTGAGCGCGCCCGCCATCCACGGAAAGATGGGCCTGCGCGCCAGCATCACCGGCGAGATCGTGATGGACGAGGTGTTCTGCCCCGAGGAGAACGCCTTCCCGGACGTGCGCGGGCTGAAAGGTCCGTTCACCTGCTTGAACAGCGCCCGCTACGGCATCGCCTGGGGCGCGCTGGGCGCGGCGGAGGACTGCTTCGAACGCGCGCGCCAGTACACCATGGACCGCACCCAGTTCGGCCGTCCGCTGGCGGCCAACCAGCTGATACAGAAGAAGCTGGCCGACATGGTGACCGAGATCGCCATGGGCTTGCAGGGCTGCTTGCGCCTGGGCCGCATGAAGGACGAGGGCACCGCCGCGGTGGAGCTGACCTCCATCATGAAGCGCAACAGCTGCGGCAAGGCGCTGGAGATCTCCCGCATGGCGCGCGACATGATGGGCGGGAACGGCATCAGCGACGAATTCGGCGTGATCCGCCACCTGCTCAACCTGGAAGTGGTGAACACCTACGAGGGCACGCACGACGTGCACGCTTTGATCATCGGCCGCGCCATCACCGGCCTGGCGGCGTTCTCCTGACCATGGCCGGGGGCATGGGCAAGGACGCGGGCGCGGACAAGGGCGCGCACATGGACGCGCGGGCGGGGACGGACATGCGGCGCGGCGCGGCGCTGGCCGGCGTCAAGGTGCTGGACCTGTCGCGCGTGCTGGCCGGTCCGCTGGCCGGCCAGGTGCTGGGCGACCTGGGCGCGGACGTGATCAAGGTCGAACGCCCGGAGCAGGGCGACGACACCCGCGCCTGGGGACCGCCCTACCTGAAGGACGGGCAGGGCGACGACACCGACGTCGCCGCCTACTTCCTGTGCGCCAACCGCAACAAGCGTTCGGTGGCGATCGACATCGCGCATCCGGAAGGGCAGGCGCTGGTGCGCCGCCTGGCCACGCGCGCCGACGTGGTGCTGGAGAACTTCAAGGTGGGCGGCCTGGCGCAGTACGGCCTCGATGCGGCCAGCCTGATGGCGCTCAACCCGCGCCTGGTGTACTGCTCGATCACCGGCTTCGGCCAGGACGGGCCGTACGCGGCGCGCGCCGGCTACGATTTCCTGATCCAGGGCATGGGCGGGCTGATGAGCGTCACCGGCGCGCCCGACGGCGAGGCGGGGGCGGGACCGCAGAAGGTGGGCGTGGCGTTGACCGACGTGATGACCGGGCTGTACGCCGCCGTCGCGGTGCAGGCCGCGCTGCTGGAGCGCACGCGCTCCGGCCTGGGCCAGCACATCGACCTGGCGCTGCTGGACGTGCAGATCGCCGGCCTGGCCAACCAGGCGTCGAACTACCTGGCCGGCGGGGTGCTGCCGCGCCGCATGGGCAACAGCCATCCCAACATCGTGCCCTACCAGGACTTCCCGACTGCCGACGGCGACATGATACTGGCGGTCGGCAACGACGGACAGTTCGTGCGCTTTTGCGGCGTGGCCGGCCATCCCGAATGGGCGGCGGACGAGCGCTTCGCCACCAATCCGCAGCGTGTCGCGCACCGCGCCGAGCTGATACGCATGCTGCGCCAGGCCACCATCCTGCGCGGCACCGCCGAATGGATCGCCGCGCTCGAGGCGGCCGGTGTGCCCTGCGGGCCGATCAACCGCATCGACCAGGTGTTCGGGGACCCGCAGGTCCGTGCGCGCGGCATGCGCATCGAGATGGCGCATCCGGAGGCTGGCGTGGCGCCGCTGGTGGCCAGTCCGATGCGGCTGTCGGCCTCGCCGGTGCGCTACCGCCTGCCGCCGCCGGCGCTGGGTGAACACACCGGCCAGGTGCTGGCCGAGTGGCTGGACATGGACGCGGACCAGCTGCACAAGCTGTATCTCAAAGCGGCAATTTGAAGCCGACAAGGACAGGACAGGACATGAAACCGAACTATATCGACGGCGCGTGGCTGGAAGCCGGCAGCGCCAGGGCCAACATCAATCCTTCGGACACGGACGACGTGATCGCGCACTACGCGCAGGGCGACGCGGCGCAGGCCGGGCAGGCCGTGGCGGCCGCGCGCGCCGCGTTCCCGGCGTGGTCCCGCAGCGGCATCCAGCTGCGCGCCGACGCGCTGGACCGCATCGGCGCCGAACTGCTGGCGCGCCAGCGCGAACTGGGCGAGCTGCTGGCGCGGGAGGAGGGCAAGACCCTGCCCGAAGCCATCGGCGAGGTGGCGCGCGCCGGCATGATCTTCCGCTTCTTCGCGGGCGAGGCGCTGCGGCCGCAGGGCGAGTGCCTGCCCTCGGTGCGGCCCGGCATCGACGTCGAGATACGGCGCGAGCCGGTGGGCGTGGTCGCCATCATCACGCCGTGGAATTTCCCGATCGCGATCCCGGCGTGGAAGATCGCCCCTGCGCTGGCCTACGGCAACTGCGTGGTGTTCAAGCCGGCCGACCTGGTGCCGGGGTCGGCCTGGGCGCTTGCCGAAATCATCAGCCGTTCCGGCCTGCCGCCGGGCGTGTTCAACCTGGTGATGGGACCGGGCAGCCAGGTCGGCCAGACCTTCATCAACGCGCGCGCCGTCAACGCCATCAGCTTTACCGGCTCGGTGGGCACGGGGCGGCGCATCATCGCCTCCGCCTGCGAGCGCGGCGCCAAGGTGCAGGTGGAAATGGGCGGCAAGAATCCGCTGGTGGTGCTGGCCGACGCGGACCTGGCGCAGGCGGTTGAAGTGGCGGTGCAGGGTTCCTACTTCTCCACCGGCCAGCGCTGCACGGCGTCCAGCCGGCTGATCGTCGAAAAGGCCGTGTTGCCGCGTTTTGTCGAGGCGGTGACCGCGCGGCTGCGCGGCCTGCGTGTGGGGGACGCGTGCGCGCCGGACACCCATATCGGCCCGGTGGTGGATGGCGGACAGCTGCAGCATGACCTCGACTATATCGCGCTGGGCCGGCAGGAGGGCGCGAAACTGGCCTTCGGCGGCCGGCGCCTGGAACGGGAGCGTCCAGGCTTCTACCTGGAGCCGGCGCTGTTCGTCGACGCCGCGCCAGACATGCGGATAGCGCGCGAGGAAATCTTCGGGCCGGTAGCCTGCGTCATCGCGGCCGACGACTACGAGCACGCGCTGGCGCTGGCCAACGACTCCGAGTTCGGCCTGTCGGCGGGCATCTGCACCACCTCGCTGAAACACGCGGTGCATTTCAAGCGCGAGGTGCAGGCCGGCATGGTGATGGTCAACGCGGCGACGGCGGGTGTCGACTACCACGTACCGTTCGGCGGCAGCAAAGGGTCCAGCTACGGCGCGCGCGAGCAGGGCAGGTATGCGGCCGAGTTCTACACCACGGTGAAAACCGCGTACACGGCCTGTTGATGCGGTCTGGGGCCAGCGCGGCGCCTGGTGGGCGCTACAGCATGTCGAGACTGACCGACATCGGCCAGGAGAAGCGCTGTCTCACCTGCGGCGAGTACTGGCCGGCGGACGGCGAATTCTTCGAACCCACGAAGAAAACGCGCGACCGCCTGACCGCGCGCTGCATCGCCTGCATCAAGGAGAAGACCTGGTCTTCGGTGTTGATACGGACGTAGCGGATTCCTGCGCGATCACTGGCATTTTTCCAGAAGGACGGTGACTGGCTTGGCGCCGCCCTCCACCCGCACACCCGGATCCCCGGGCAGGGCTCCGCAGCGCACCGTGTAGGCCTGTTTGCCGGGCATGCCGGGGAAGGCGCCTTGCCGTGGCTGTATCGTCAGGCTGGCGGCCGCCTGCTTCCACTCGAAGCGCACGGTGGCGTATGCGTTGGCGGTGTAACCGTCGCCATCGCCTGCATCGTCGTACAGGACGTAGCTGCCGTCCTTGCCCGGATACACCCGGATCTCGACCGGTTCCGCGCTTTTTTCATCGGCATATTGCACCACCGGGCCAAGCGGCAGGATGCTGCCGGCGCGGGCGAACAGGGGAATGGTGGCGATGTCTGCCTTGGCGGCGATGACCTTGCCGCCGCCATGGCGCTTGCCGGTCCAGAAGTCGAACCAGTCCTCCTTGCCCGGCAGGTAGACCGTGCGCACGTCGGTGTTGGCGCTCACCACCGGCGCCACCATCAGGGTTTTGCCGAACATGTACTGGTCCGGTGTGGTCACCGCCTGGCGGTCGGTCCGGAAGTCCATGGCCAGGGCGCGCATCATGGTGCCGTGGTTGCGCGTGACGTCCCACGAAGCGGAGTAGATATAGGGCAGCAGGCGGTAGCGCAGGCGCGTGTAGTCGAGCAGGATTTGTTGCGTGGCCGGGGCGAACTTCCACATCTCCTTGCCGGGACCCGTGCCATGTACACGGAACATCGGATTGAAAGCGCCGAACTGATACCAGCGCGTGTAAAGCTCGGCGTATGCCGGGTCGGAAGGTTCGCCGCCGAAGAAGCCGCCTATGTCGGCAGACCAGTAGGGGATGCCGCTCAAGGTGAAGTTGAGCGCGGCCGGGATGTGGGCCCGCAGCACGTCCCAGGTGGCATGGGTATCGCCGGACCAGGTGATCGCGCCGTTGCGTTGCTGGCCGCTGTAGGCTGAACGGGTCAGGATGAAAGGCCGCTTGGCGGGGAAGTCCTTGCGCATGCCGTCGAACACGCTGGTCGTGTGCAGCAGCGGATAGGCGTTGAGCACTTCCGCGCCGGCGCCGGCGCCGGTCTTCACGTCGCGCATCTCGCCCCAGCTTCCGCCCAGCTCGGCCTCGCTCGCGTCGAGCCACCAGCCGTCCCAGTTGGCCTGGCCCAGGTTGCGGTTGATCTGTTCCCAGTACAGCTGGCGTGCGGACGCCGAATAGGCGTCGTACCAGCGTCCCTGGCCGGCCGGGTAGACGTTGGGATAGGTCTTCGGATAGAGCGCGCCGGCCCGGTCCAGTTCCGCCGTGTTGCGTGTGCCCGTGTCGAAGCGCGCCCACACGGAAATGATGGCGTGCACGTTCTGCTCGTGCAGCTTCTTGATCATGCTTTTCGGATCGGGGAAGCGCGCAGGTTCCATGACGTGCTCGCCCCAGCCGCCCTGGCTCCAGTATTGCCAGTCCTGCACGACGGCGTCGAACGGCACCTTCATTTCCCGGTAGCGCGCCGCGACGCCGAGCAGTTCGTCCTGGGTCTTGTAATGTTCTTTCGATTGCCACAGGCCCCAGGTCCAGCGCGCCATCATCGGAGCGCGGCCGGTCAGGTCGCGGTAGCCACCGACCACGTCGTCCAGTTCCGGTCCGTAGATGAAGTGGTAATCGACGCCGGCGCCGGCTTCGGAACGGATCACGAGGGGCTCGGGGCTGGCCGGCATGTGGGCGTCGATGTCGGTGACCGAGGCGTTGTTCCATAGCACGCCGAAGCCCTTGGGCGACATCAGCATGGGCACGGCGACGTCGCGGTTGGCTTGCTGCAGGTGGACCCGGCTTCCACTGTAATCGAGCATGCCGTTCAGGTGCTGGCCCAGGCCGAGCACGGGCCCCCCGTAGGAAAACATCTGGGTAACACCTTTATTGGAAGCGCCAAATTGGCGCGCGTCCGCCGGCTCTGCCAGCAGTTCGGCTCCTTTCAGGTCGTGGAAGCTCAGCGCGCCACTGGCCTTGTTGACGCGCACCTGCAGCGCGGGCGTGGCCAGCACGTGGTGGGTCGGCGTTTCGGACACGGTCCAGGCCACGGCCTGCGGCTTGCCAACCACCGCTGGGTTGTAGTTGCCGGCCCAGTCCGGCGCAGCGCCGGCCAACACGTGCACGATGCGGTCGCTCCATGGCTCGAGGCGCAGCACGCCTTGTTCGGTTCGCAGTGCCAGGCCCGACAGCGTTTTGCTCGCCGAAATAACGGGCGTTGCCTTTTGCTGGGCGGGAACGGCATTTGCCAGCGCCGAGGTGGCGGCAAGGACGGCGGTCGCAAGTGCCATGGCACTGCATATGGTTTTCATGCGCAGCATGTGTCTCCAATATATTGTGAACTTTTATGGTATCGATAACATAACACGGCATCGTGGCATAGTCAAACGTCGGGGAAAACCTGGGCGCCCGTGCTGATACGGGTGCGCTGATTTCTGCGCCGGTCTCCCGGCGTTCACGGCCCGTTTCAGCGCGCCAGCGATTCAAACAAGGCCCAGCCGGCCGGCCATGCACCCAGTCCGCTAGCCGCGTTCAGGTGGCCATGGTTGCCCGCCTGGTGCACCTTGCTGCCCCAGTCGCGCGCGCAGCGCTGCGTGAACGGCGGGTTCGCATAGGGATCGTCGCCGCTTTCGACGATGATGCTGGGGAAGGGGAAGCGCGTTTCCGGGACGGGTGAAAAGCCCAGCGCCTGCGGTGGGAACGCGGGGCCCTGCGGGTCCGGCAGCGCCACCAGCAACGCCGCGGCGGCGGCGCTGCCTTCCCGCGCGGCCCAGTGGGCCACCGCCAGGCAACCCAGGCTGTGCGCCACGATCACGGTGCGGGGGCCGAGCCGCCGCATCGCTGCGCCGATCGCGTCGCTCCAGCTGGCGCTGTCCGGGTGGTCCCAGTCTTCCACCGCCAAACGCTCGAAGCCGGGATGGCTGCGCTCCCAAATGGTTTGCCAGTGGCTTGCGCCGGAATTATTGATGCCGGGGACGATCAGGACGGGAGTGGTCATGTTTGGCGAGGGAAGGTGATTGACGAGTGACAGTATGCCAATTATGCTGCCTCGCTGACAGAGGCGTAACATTGAAATCATCACCGATTACAATGATTTCATTGAAAATTGAGGGGTGGCCGCAAATGAAAACCAAACATGGACTGGATCGCCTCGATTGCGGCATCCTCGCACTGCTGCAGCAGAACGCGCGCATGAGCAATACCGAAATCGGCAAGCGGATCGGCCTGTCGCAGCCGGCGGTGACGGCCCGCATCCAGCGCCTGGAGGAGGCCGGCGTCATCGAAGGCTACGGCGCGCGCATCAATGCGCGCCAGGCCGGGCTCGGCATCAGCGCTTTGATCAGAGTGAAAACGACCCACAGCCAGATCGAAGCTTGCCTGGGCAAGTTCAAGAGCATGCCGGCCATCGTCGGCGCCGACCGCATCACGGGCGAGGATTGTTTTATCGTGCGCGCGACGGTTGCGGCGATGAGCGAGCTGGAGGCTGCCATAGATGAGTTGGCCAGCCTGGGCGCGGTGACCACTTCCATCGTGCTCGCCAGCTATCCGCCTAAGGCCTTGCCCCTGAAGGACGATGAATAAGGCATCAGGCTTGCCGGTATTTTGTCGCTAAATTGATTTTTGTTGAATGGGCGGCAAGATATTGGTCACGTTACCAATGGCATCGACCTCGTAGGGCACCCGTAGCCCCGGTCCTCTGAAATCGGTGATATTTCTGGTAATCAGAAGTCGTCCGGTCAATTTTGCTGTGGCTTGAATGATTGCGTCTGGCAGCTTGAGTCGGCGCTTAGGTATTTCATGTAGCGCGGTATATCGAATATTTGCAGTTTCGGCGGGGATATCGTCGCGAAGTTGGATGATCGTCAGCGCCGAATCGGACAGGAATTGTTTCACCTGTCCTCTGAGATCGGCAGGTGTACCAGTCATGACTTCGATCCAAGTGATGATGCTGATTGCCGCGTCCGCATAGGCGATCAGTTCTTCACGCGCTTCGGCTCTGCCCGCAAGGACATCAATGATTATATTGGTGTCGAACAGTACCGCTGTCATTCGGTGCGCATTTCGAGTTGGAAGGCCAGGCCATCTTGCGGCGCATCATCGCGGCCTTTGAATATGCCAAAAACTTTGCTCAAGGCAACTCGACGTCGCTCCTGCGGTGCATCTTCCGCAATCGTGCGCGGTCCCAAATCGCTTAATTCGTCGTTGGGCACTTGAAGGGTAGATGGATGCATTGCAACCTCTCGCTGGACCGGGATACAGAGCTGATATCCGCCAGTTTACGCTCAATTTAACGGTGCGGCTTGATATCGATTGAGACTTGACCTTCCCTTTGTGGGAGGGTGTATCGTGCTGGAACTTGCCAGTGCCTCGATCGCTCCTGTAATATTTCCGAACTTATGCGCGTACTTGTTCGTTTCCTGCTGTGGATGTTGATAGCTGCCTTGCCGTTGCAGGGAAGTGCGTTCGCCTTTAAGTCTTGCGGCAGCGTCGCTGTGCCACACGCCGTGGCGCAGCATTGCGGGGAGATGTCAGCCGACGTGCAGTCCGATGTTGCGCATGAGCCGAATCCGGATGACGGCCAGCCCGCAGGCGTGCACGGAAAATGCAGCCATTGCGCGAGCTGCTCGTCCGGCACGGCCGCACCGCCGGCCGTGCCAACGGTGATTCTTCCCGCCGCGTTTTCCACCAGCGCGCGCGGCGCAGCCGAGCCTGCAATGATCGCCCACATCCCTGCGACGCCCAAGCGTCCGCCCCGCCGCCTCGCCTGACTATCGTCGAAAGCGCGGATCCAGGGTCGGCCATGCGCGGCCCCCCGGCGCCGGAAAATCATTGCATCCTTTTAAGGAAACCTCATGAAACGTATCAGTTTGCTGCTCTTTGCAGCCGCTGGAGTACCGCTGTTTGTCCACGCACAGAGCGTCCGAATGACGGCGCTGGCGGACGACGCCAGTGCGGCTGTGCCTGCCTTGCGATACCAATCGGTTTTTGCAGCCCGCCAAGCCGACCCGAAGCCGCTGGCCACGCCGGACAAGGTCTGGCTGGAGGCCATCCAGGACTCCGCCGCCGGGTCCGGGCATGGCGCGCACGCAATGCATGGCGCACATGGCGCGGCCGCCAAGCGGGCACCAGCGCCCGCCGCGCCGTCTGCGGCTTCGAGCCCGGCCCCGGCCGGGCCAGCGGCGGCCCCCGCTGACGATCCGCACAAGGGGCATGACATGAATATGAAAGGCCACTGACATGCAGCGTCCATCCAAGCCTGCGCTGGGCCGCGCCGCAGTGGGACTGTCCGTTATTTTGCTGGGGGGCTGCGCCAGTCTGTCCCCCGATGGCGGCTTGAACGATGTCTCGCGCCTGACGCAAGAGCGCACCGGGCAGCCCGCCAGTTTCACTAAGGATTCCGCGCAGACCGACAACCGCAACGCCGCGCAGCTGCAAGCGCTGCTGTCCCAGCCGCTCACTGCCGACACGGCCGTGCAAATCGCGCTGCTCAACAGTCCTGCGCTGAAGGCGTCTTTCGCCGAACTGGGCGTCGCCGAAGCCGACTTTGTGCAGGCCGGCCGCTTGCGCAATCCGGCCATAGGCTTCAGCCGTGTGCGTGGCGGCAGCGAGAAGGAAATCGACCGCAGCGTGATGTTCGACATCGCCGGCCTGCTGACCCTGCCCGCGCGCCATCGCATCGAGCAGGGACGCTTCGAGCAATCCAAGCTGCGGGCGGCCTCGCAGGCCGTCCAGCTGGCGGCCGAGACGCGCCGCGCCTACTATATGGCGGTGGCGGCCGCCCAATCGGCCGCGTTCGCCGAGCAGGTGCGCGGGGCCGCCGAGGCCGCCGCCGAACTGGCCGGCAACATGGCCAGGGTCGGCAACTGGAGCAAGCTCGACCAGGCACGCGAGCGCGCCTTCCACCAGGACGCGCTGACCCAGCTGGCGCGCACCCGGCACGAGGCGACCGCCACCCGCGAGCAGTTGATCCGCCTGCTCGGCCTGTGGGGCGAGCAGCAGAACTTCACGCTGCCGGAGCGCCTGCCCGAGCTGCCGGCGCAGCCGCAAGAGCCGGGCAATGCGGAGGCGCGCGCGATGTCGCAGCGGCTGGACGTGCTGTCCGCCCGGCGCGACGCCGAAGCTACCGCCGCCGCGCTCGGCCTGACCCGCGCCACCCGCTTCATCAACGTGTTCGACGCGGGCTACGTCAACAAGAGCAGCAGCGGCGCGCCGCGCGAGAACGGCTACGGGATTTCGCTCGAGTTGCCGATCTTCGACTGGAGCAGCGGCACGGCGCGCGCCGAAGCCGTCTACATGCAGGCTGTGCACCGCACCACCGACACGGCCGTACGCGCCCGTTCCGAAGTGCGCGAGGCGTATTCGGCCTACCGCACCACCTACGACATCGCACGCCACTACCGTGACGAAGTGGTGCCTCTGCGCAAGCAGATTTCGGACGAAGTCCTGCTGCGCTACAACGGCATGCTGGCCAGCGTGTTCGAGCTGCTGGCCGATTCGCGCGAACAGCTCAACAGCGTCAACACCGCCATCGAAACCCAGCGCGACTTCTGGATTGCCGAGTCGCGGCTCCACTCCGCCATCAACGGCGGCGGCAATGGCACCAATACCGAAACGAGGACCACCCCATGATTTCACGCAGAGACTTCTTCAAGGGCGCGGGCGCCGCGGCGGTCGGCGTGGCCGCCGTCAGCAAGGCCGGCGCGGCCAGCCTGCCCGAGGCGATGCTGATGGACAGCGCCAAGACACTGGTGCCGCCACCGCCGCCCAACGGCCGGCCGTTCAACCCGGTGGTCACGCTGAACGGCTGGTCGCTGCCATGGCGCATGAATAACAACGTCAAGGAATTCCACCTGGTCGCCGAGCCGGTGGTGCGCGAACTGGCGCCCGGCATGAAGGCCAATCTGTGGGGCTACAACGGCCAGTCGCCGGGTCCGACGATTGAAGTGGTGGAGGGCGACCGGGTGCGCATCTTCGTCACCAACAAGCTGCCCGAGCAGACCAGCGTGCACTGGCACGGCCAGCGCCTGCCGAACGGCATGGACGGCGTCACCGGCCTGACCCAGCCCGGCATCGCGCCCGGCAAGACCTTCGTCTACGAATTCGTGGCCAAACGCCCCGGCACTTTTATGTACCACCCGCACGCCGACGAGATGACGCAGATGGCGATGGGCATGATGGGCTTCTGGGTGACCCATCCCAAGGACCCCTCGCTGCACGCGGTGGACCGCGATTTCGTCTTCCTGCTCAACGCCTACGACGTCGAGCCGGGCAGCTACACGCCGAAGACCAACACCATGCTGGACTTCAATCTGTGGACCTTCAACAGCCGCGTGTTTCCCGGCATCGACACCATGCCGGTGCGCCAGGGCGACAAGGTGCGCATCCGCGTGGGCAACCTGACGATGACGAACCACCCGATACACATGCACGGGCACGAGTTCGCCGTCACCGGCACCGACGGCGGCTGGACGCCGCCGGCGTCGCGCTGGCCCGAGGTGACCACGGACATCGCGGTGGGCCAGATGCGGGCCATCGAATTCGTCGCCACCGACCCCGGCGACTGGGCCTTCCATTGCCACAAGTCGCACCACACGATGAACGCGATGGGGCACAACGTGCCGAACCTGATCGGCGTCGACCATCGCGGCGTGGCCGAGAAAATCAACAAGATCGTGCCCGGCTACATGGTCATGGGCGACAAGGGCGGCTCCATGGGCGGCATGGAAATGCCGCTGCCGGAAAACACCTTGCCCATGATGACGGGGCAGGGACCGTTCGGCGGCGTCGAAATGGGCGGCATGTTCACGGTGCTCAAGGTGCGCAAGGACCAGAAGCGCGGCGACTACACCGACCCGGGCTGGTACAAGCACCCGGCCGGCACGGTGGCCTATGAATGGACCGGCGAGCTGCCGCCGCCGGCGCGCAGCAGCAGCGCGGGCGGACACACCATGCCGGTGGTGAACAAGCCGGAAATCGAAGTGACGGTGCGCAAACCAACGGGGCACGGCGGGCACTGAGACAAACATCATGAGCGGGCGCTTTAACTGGCAATCCCGCGCCCCCGGCCGGGCGTGTTTGCTACACTGGGTTCCGGTTCTGGGTAAAGGAGAAAAACCATGGCTATGTCACAGGAAAGTTATGTCAGGCAGCAAGGCCTGCGCAAAAGCTACGATATCGAATACAGCAGCCTGCGCTACAGGATATCGCTGGAGGGCAAAGTGCTGAAGGAGATCGAATTGCCGCTCGATACGCTGGCCGCCATCGGCGACGAGGCCACCTGGAAGAGCGCGGTGGCGGACATCGAGCATCTGCGCGGCATGCCTGAAGAGTAGGAGGGAAAGCCATCCGTGCCGTATGCCTTGCACGGGTGGCTTGGTCGTTTCTTGGTCGTTTCTTGTTCGTTTCTTGGTCGTTTAGTGCGCGGTCGGGGACGGACCCTGGCTTTGTATCGTGCCGCGCCAGGCGCCGGTTTCCTTGCCGCGCTTCTCGATCATTTCCTTGAAGCGCTTGAGGTTGCTGGACGCTTCCAGACGCACCGCGCCCAGCAAGTCGCCGATGTTCTCGATGGCGTCCTGCGGCTCGTACGTCATCTGCAGCGTCACGCGGCAGCGCGACCCAGCCTGCGGCTCGAATGTCACCACGCCGCTGTTGGGCGCGCCGGTCGTGCTGCGCCAGGCGATGCGCTTGTCCGGAATCTGCTCGACGATCTCGGCGTCCCACTCCACCGGTTTGCCCAGCACGTCGGCCTTCCAGTGCAGGCGCTTGTTGTCGAGCTGCCGAACTTCGTGCACGCTGTCCATGAAGGATGGGAATTCCTCAAACTGCGTCCACTGGTCATAAGCCGTCCTTACCGGCACGTCGACGACGATGGATTCGCGCACCGTCGAAGCGCCGGCCTTCCTTTTCTTCATTTGCTTGGCTACGTACACGCCGCCCACCGCCAGCGCCGCCATCGTGATTAGTCGATTGATCATGGAGTGCTCCTTTCGAATGGATTTTTATCGTAATCCCATCCACTTCACGCTCCTATAGTCTCTTTCGCAAGTTCATGTAGGAGCAGTCCTTCAACGGCGCGCCTTCCTTCGCCAGCCTGGTGCGAAAACCAACGTCCAGCCGATACGGTAAAAATACCAGTTTTGTCATATTCACAAAGTTAGCCTTTAATATCGGACTCCTGCCGGCAGCGGCCGTTGCAGACACAACGATAAAGGAGACTATCAATGGCGTATCCAGTTGAGCATTCCAGCATCCGTCGATTTGTTCTTGCCACCTTGTTGGCTGCAGGCTTGCCTGCGCATGCCGCCCCGGTGCCGCTACCGTCCTACAACGTCGACATCGCCCAGACTTCGGTGTCCGGCCTGTCGTCGGGCGGCTTCATGGCCGTGCAGCTGCATGTCGCTTTTTCTTCCACCTTTAAGGCCGGCGCCGGCATCGTCGCGGGCGGGCCTTACTACTGTGCGCAGGGCGCCGTCGGCACCGCGACCGGGCCCTGCATGGCGGCCACCAGCATCAGCAAGCCGGCCACCGCGACCCTGGTGTCGACCACCAACAGCTGGGCCAGCCAGGGCTTGATCGACCCGACCGGCAACCTGGCCAACTCCAAGGTGTATTTGTACTCCGGCACCATCGACAGCACCGTCAAGCAACTGGTGATGAACGAGGCCGACACCTACTACAAGAACTACATTGCCGGCGCCAACATCTTCTACAAGAACAACCTGGCGTCCGAGCACGCGATGGTGACCGACTACTTCGGCAGCGGCTGCAGCACCAAGGCCAGTCCCTACATCAACAACTGCAATTTCGACCTTGCCGGCGAAATCCTGAAATGGATCTACGGACCGCTGAACGCCAGGAACAGCGGCACGCTGGGCGGCTCCTTTGTCGAATACAACCAGGCCGAGTTCATCGCCAGTCCTCCCACGCACGGCATGGCCGCCAGCGGCTGGGCCTATGTGCCGGCCAGCTGCGGCAGCAACCAGCAGTGCAAGCTGCACGTGGTGGTGCATGGCTGCCAGCAGGATCCCACCAAGATCCAGGACAAGTACTACCGCAGCACCGGCTACAACAAGTGGGCCGACACCAACAACATCATCATGCTGTATCCGCAGACGGCGCCCAGCAGCACGGGCAACCCGAACGGCTGCTGGGACTGGTGGGGCTATGACGACGCCAATTACGCGAAAAAGAGCGGGCGCCAGATGGCGGCCATCAAGGGCATGGTCGACCGCGTGACGGGCGGCTTCAGCGCGCTGCCGGCGCCGGCCGGCCTGAACGTGAGCGGCGTGACCGACGACAGCGTGACGCTGGCCTGGAGCGGCGTGTCCGGCGCGGCGGGCTACAACGTCTACCGCTCGGGCAGCAAGGTCAACGCCAGCGTGGTCACTGCGCTGGCCTACACCGATACCGGGCTTGCGTCCGGCAGCAGCTACAGCTACACAGTGAAGGCGGTGACGGCGGGAGGCTCCACCGGGGCCGAATCGGCGGCGGTGAACGCCACCACCAGCGGCAGTCCGCCGCCCTTGGCCATTCCGGCAAACCTGGCCGTCACGGGCCAGACCGGCACGACCGTCAGCCTGGCCTGGAGCGCCGCCAGCGGCGCCACCGGCTACCATGTGTACCGTGACGGCGCCAAGGTCAACGCCACGCCTGTCAGCGCCACCAGCTATACCGACAGCGGCCTGGCGGCGTCGACCAGCTATAGCTACGCGGTGACGGCGTTTGCAGCGGGGCGGGAAAGCGCGCTGTCGGCGCCGGTGTCCGCCACCACCACCTCCGGCTTCGTGTGCACGGCCACCACGTCGAGCAACTACGCGCACGTGACGGCGGGCAGGGCGGTCAACAGCGGCGGCTACGCGTTGGCCAAGGGCTCGAACCAGAACATGGGGCTGAATAACACGTTCTACACGAGCACGCTGGCGCAGACCTCGGCGGGCTATTACATCATCGGCAACTGCCTGTGAGGTAAGGTGAGATGAGGCGCCCGGCCTTAGCTGCGCTGGGGCAGTTTCCAGTCCGGGCGGATGAAGTGGCAGGTGTAGCCGTGCGGCAGGCGCTCCAGGTAGTCCTGGTGCTCCGGCTCGGCTTCCCAGAACGGCCCGGCGGGCGCCAGCTCCGTCACCACCTTGCCGGGCCACAGGCCGGACGCGTTGACGTCGGCGATGGTATCCTCGGCCACGCTTTTCTGCTCGGGGCTGGTGTAGAAGATGGCCGAGCGGTAGCTGCTGCCGCGGTCGTTGCCCTGGCGGTTGGGCGTGCTGGGGTCGTGGATCTGGAAGAAGAATTCCAGGATCTTGCGGTAGCTGATCACGGCCGGGTCGTACACGATCTCGATCGCCTCGGCGTGCGTGCCGTGGTTGCGGTAGGTGGCGTTCGGCACGTCGCCGCCGGTGTAGCCCACGCGCGTGGCCAGCACGCCGGGATAGCGGCGGATGAGATCCTGCATGCCCCAGAAGCAGCCGCCTGCGAGGATGGCGGTGTCGGTCGATTTGCTCATGTTTTTCCTTTTTTGGCGTGTGCGCGATGCCGCCGTAGATATGGCCGGATTGCAAAAAAACAAGCTGGCGTGCCCGCAGGGCTCTGCGCCCCTGCGGGTATCCATATTTTGCGTGTTCAGAGGCCTTGTATGGATTCCCGCCTGCGCGGGAATGACAAACTGTGAGCGGAAAATTCGGAAAATACGTAGCAATCTGATATGTTCGTTAAGCCGGAAGTGTGATATTTTTACACTTCGTCAATTGCCGAATGGAAAGTTTGATGATTTTGCAGCGCCTATTCCTGGTCGCCATGCTGCTCTGCAGCGCGTCCATCGCGTTTGGCGCGGAGCGTATGCTGGCGGTCACGGAGGAATTCCCGCCCTTTAACTACACGGAGAACGGCAAGCTGGCCGGCTACGGCGTCGAACTGGCGCAGGCGGTGCTGGAAGGTGCCGGCGTGGATTACGCGATGGCCTCCTACCCTTGGGCGCGCGCCTACGAAATGGCGCAGCAGCAGCCCAACGTGCTGATATTCAGCATGACGCGCACGCCGGACCGCGAGAAACTATTCCATTGGATAGCGCCGCTGGCCAAGCGCAGAGTCTATTTGTATAAACTCGCGGCGCGCACCGATATCAAAGTGCAGGGCATGCTGGACTTGCGGCGCTATTCCATTGCGACCAACCGGGGCGACGTCGTGCATAAGCAATTGAAAGCGCTGGGCTTGGAGGAGGGGCAGAATATCGACCTGTCCGACACCGACCTGGCCAATGTGCGCAAGCTGGCCGCCGGCAGGGTGGAACTGATCGCCGAATCCGAACTGTCGATGCGGGTGATGGCGGCCAGCGCGGGGCTGCCGATGGAAAAACTGGAGCGCACCATCGTGTTGCCAGGAGATTACGATTACTATATCGCTGCCAGCCTGAAAACGCCCGAAGCGACGGTGCGGGCCCTACGCGCCGGCTACCTGAAAGCGAAGGACGCCGGTTTTATCAAACGCCTTGCCGAGAAATTTGCCATCCCATGATCACCTGCTATCTGCGCTACATCATCGACCCGTACAAGCTGACGGAATTCGAACACTACGGCAAAATCTGGATCCCGCTGGTGGAGCGCTTCGGCGGCCGGCACCACGGCTACTTCCTGCCGTCCGAAGGCGTCAGCAACGTCGCGCTGGCGATGTTCTCCTTCCCCAGCCTGGCCGAGTACGAGCAGTACCGCACCAAATCGATGAGCGACCCGGACTGCCAGGCCGCGTTCCGCTACGCCGAGGAGACGCGCTGCTTCCTCAGCTACGAGCGCAGCTTCTTCCGGCCGGTGTTCGAATAAGGCAGGCGCCATGCGGGCTGGGGCGTTGTCTGGATCGGCTTTCTAGTGGATAATTGCGGCCTATGAACGATACTACTACTCCACCACCATTGCCGGATCGCCTGTCGGTCGATCCGAAGAGCCCATTCCACATCCTGCCCGTGCTGCAGCACGACATCGGCATCAAGTTCAACGACAAAGAGCGTCTGGACGTCGAAGAGTACTGCATCAGCGAAGGCTGGATCAAAGTCGCAGCCGGCAAGAGCCTGGATCGCAAGGGCCGTCCGATGCTGATCAAACTGAGCGGCAAAGTCGAAGCGTTCTACAAGTAATTCCCTACCGGGCTGGGTCGGTGGTTCTGATCGCCGTCGCCGCCCCACGCACGCAGGCGGCTGCAGGATACCTTCGTACGCAGCAGCTGCTCGTAGTCTTCATATTCCCACGTGTTTCCTCCTTGCGCCCGCGCCACTGCGGGGTGCCGGACGGTCCAGCCCTCGGGCACGTCGTACTTTACCAGGCAAGGGCCGTCGTGCGCGGCCACGCGCAGGTAGCGGGAGCCGAGCGGCACGCCGCTGATGCCGGCCAACAGGCGTGCGCCTACGCCCGCTTCCATCGGCGAGGCGGGCGCGCGGTAGCTCACCGTCAGCGCCTCTCCACGCGGCTCTACCGTGTAGCACGACCAGCCGTGGAGTCGCATCTCAAGCTGTTTGCCGCTGGCAGGATAGACGGCGCGCACATCGAACAGGTCGAACGCGTCACGGCCAAACCTCTCGAAGTCCTCGTTTCCCGGCACCCAGGCCGGCGTCATCAGCATGGTTTCGCCGGGCGCCAGTTCCGAAAGCTGGAACTGCACGCGCAGTTCATTGCGCAAGAGGTCCAGCGTCACCAGATAGCTGACTTTCATTCGTTTCCCCTTAGTAGCCGAGGTAGTAGCGCTCGTCCAGCCAGTCCGGACGGCGCAGTCCGTAGTGCTCCTGCAGCATGCGTTCAGCCACACAGAACGCGCCTTCCACCCAGCCTTGCTGGTCCGACCAGGCTTCGCCCACGATGTGGATGGCCTCCTCGGGATCGGGCTTGCGCATGAAGGGCATCACGCGGTGCACCGGGTAGCCGGCTTGCCAGGCGTGGTAGCCGCCGCCGTAGGGATCGGCCGACCAGTCCTTGTACCAGGTCACATAGGGCGCCGGTATCGTGACCCCGGCGCCGTGCAGTTCGCGCAACTCGCGCAAGACTTCATCGACCATGCGTTGCGGCGCCTGCATGTCCTGCAGGCAGTTCAACTCGGCTTGCGACACCATTTTTGTGGCGCGCGGCATGAAGGGCAGCGGATGGCTCGCCAGCGTCTGCCAGAACGGCGTGGTGCGCATATCGTTGTAGCTGGCCAGCAGCAGCGAGTGGCTGTTGGCCGGATCGGCGCCGAAGTAGTAGCACTGTCGCAGCGGCAGGTCGGTGATGGAGTGGCCGGCGCTGGCGCCGAACTCTTGCTGCCACCACGGCTGCTCGAAGCCCATCAGGATCTTGTAGGCCGGTTCGGGTGTGACGGCGGCCATGTTGCGCAGCAGCTGGTCGTTGCGGAAGAAGAAGCTGTTCTGGTCCAGCAGTTCCAGCGCGTGGCGCGGCATGGCCAGCACGATGCTGTTGGCGTGCACCTTCCACGGCGCGCGGCCGGGACGGTTCAGGAAGTGCAGGGTGTAGCGGTAGCCCGGCTTGGCGGAGCGCGTGAAGCCCAGCAGCTGGTTCTCGCGCCAGATGCAGGCGCCCGGTTCGGCCAGATAGGCGTTCGCCAGCGCGTACGCGATGCCGTCATAGCCGCCGGCGATGGTCTTGTAGGCGGTGCCGGCGTTGGAGAAGTCGCCCACCATATAGGGCAGGGCCTCGGCCGCGTTCCAGTTGATGGTGTTGGAATAGTAGCCGCCGGCGTCGGCCAGGAAGTTGTAGCCCTCCTGTCCGACGCGGTCCTTCAGCAGGTTCCAGAAACCCAGCTCGTTGACACGCGCGTCCTTGTACGGGCCGGCGAAGCAGTAGCGCAGCCGGGGTTTGATGACGCTCCAGTCGGTGGCGGTCAGCTCGAAGGTGTAGTCGTAGGCGTTGTAGTGCTTGACCTTGTCCGCGTAGTGTTCGTTGAACCACGGGTCGGCGGTCAGCACGTCGTACACCACCTTGTTGAACAGCTGGTCCGCGCTGTAGCCGATGTCGGCTTCGTTGAGCATGTAGCGGGTCAGCTGGCGGTCGCCGTGCGACTGGGCGCGGGTCCAGGCGTCGGCGCGCAAGTGCTGCTTGCGCAGGAAGGCCTGCAGGTGGGCGTCCTCGCCCATGGGGAAGGGCACGCTCTTCAGCGTGGCGCCGAAGACCTGCTCGATCAGCGTGGCGATGATGGTTTGCGAGGCCATGTAGCGCATGCCGCCCAGTTCGCCCACCACGTCCATGCCCGGCAGCGTGACCGACTCCAGCCGGCCGCCGATGCGGTCGCCCATCTCGAACAGCTGCACTTGCGAGCCGGGCAGGGCGGTGCCTTCGCGGCCGCCGCTGGTGATCAGGCGCCAGGCACTGTACAAGCCTGCCGCGCCCGCGCCGACCACGGCGACCTGGGTGCACAGGCCGTCCTGATAGCTGCTGTTGAGGGGGATGTCGGTTAATTCGCTGCGCGTTTTCATTTTCTTGCTCCTGCATACATGATTGCTAGTTACTCATAGCAATCGCCATGCCTGCACGAAATGTTGGCAAATCCTCCTGAAGTGCCGGTTCCAATCATTCAATATTGTGAATTGACATGTCAACGTCTGGCCTTTACATTGTCATTTACACTAGGAGAGAGCTTTGGTTGATGGTTTCCACAATTCCGATTTCACGCTGACGTCCCCGCTGCGCGACATAGACGCGATCGGCGGGCCGGTGCTGGCGCTGACGGTGCTGTGGCATCCCGACGCCTCGCGGATAGGCGAACAGTACCTGGACGGCAGCGGCGACAGGGTGATTGAGTTGGGCCGTTTCATGCCGATGTTCAGCCGGCCTGGAAAAGACCGGCTGCCGCTGGGTTATGGCGGCGTGTCGCGCCAGCCGCTGCGCATCGTGCGTACGCCGGCGGGCGGGGTGGAGATCACGCCGCCGGACAGCCGCATGATCGTCGAGCTGGACGGCGCGGAAGTGCAGGGCGTGCAGAGCCTGGACGCCGAACGCCTGGCCGAAGGTGCGGTGCTGGGCCTGGGCCGAGCCGTCCTGCTGTGCCTGCACTGGGCGGCTTGCCTCCCGCGCAACAACCCGGTGAATGGCCTGCTGGGTGTCGGCAGCGCCGCCATCATGATGCGCGAGCAGATCCGCGGCGCTGCGCAGACCAATATGCCCGTGCTGCTGCTGGGTGAGACCGGCAGCGGCAAGGAAGTGGCGGCCCGCGCCATCCACGCCATGGGGCCGCGCGCGGCGGCGCCGCTGGTGGCGGTCAACATGGCTACCTTGAACGAATCCTTGGCGGCGGTGGAGCTGTTCGGCGCGGCCAAGGGCGCCTACACGGGCGCCCAGACCGCGCGCACCGGCCTGTTCGGCGAGGCCGACGGCGCCACCTTGTTCCTCGACGAGATCGGCAACACGCCGTCCGTGGTGCAGCCCATGCTGCTGCGGGTGCTCGAGAGCGGCGACTACCGGCCGGTAGGATCGCAGGGCGACCGGCGCAGCAGCGCGCGCCTGATCGCGGCGACCGACCAGGACGTGTACGGAGGCGCCTTCAACCACGCCTTGCTGCGCAGGCTGGAAAGCTATGTGATTCCGATGACGCCCTTGCGCGAGCGGCGCGAGGATATTGGCGTGCTGATATTGCACTTCCTGGCCGAGGCCGGGGCGATGCCGGAGGAATTCCCCTTCGCCCTGGCCAGCGACTGCGCCTGCTACGACTGGCCGGGTAATGTGCGGCAACTGGCGCAGACGGTGCGGCGCGCGCTGCTGTCGCTGAGGATGGGCGAGGTGCCGGCGCTGTCGTCGCTGACGCGCAGCCTGACGTCGCCGCAGGGCAGCGCTGCGAGGTTGGCGGGCTTGGGAAGTGTGGCCAGTGCAGCAATTGCTGGCGCGGGCGCGGCTGGTGCGGGCGTTTCAGGCGATGGGGCGGCTGCGGCAGGCTCCGGTTCGGTTTCAGGCGCAGGCTATGGCGCGGTATCCCCAGGCCGGACCATCCCGGTGGAGGCGACGGATTCAGCCGCGCCGCCCGAATTGCGACGCGGAAGGCGCGCGATGCCGGACCACGACGAAGTATTGGCTGCGATGGACGGTAACGGCTGGCGCATCCTGAGTGCTTCGCAGGCGCTGGGCATCTCGCGGCCGACGATGTACAAGCTGCTGGAAGAACATCCGTTGATCAGGCGCCCAGAACGAATCGCCGAAGAAGAGCTGCGCAGCGCGATGGCGGCCAACGGCGGTGCCGTTGACCGCTGCGCCGCGCAGCTAAAAACGCCTGCCGAGGCGCTGCGGCGTTACCTCGGTGCGCTCGGCATTAGTTGACGGATTTATCAGTTGCCGTTGCCTACGTCGCATTCGGGGCCGCCGGCCACCGCGCGCAATTCCTCTTCGTTCAACGGACGCATTGCTGGTATAGGTTTTTTTGCCAATGACTCGTTCGCAAACATGCCGCTGAAACTGGCAAAAATCGACTTGTTTCGTTTGTCCTGCATAAAAACTCCTTGAGTATGTTGAGTTGAAAGGTATGTTTTGTTGCGGGGAGTTGTATCGGTTAGATGCTCAGACGCCTGAACCGACTTCGCACTCGGGGTCGAAACCGAATACGCGGCGTTCGGGGTGGCATGCCGAGTCGCCAGTGCGGCTGATGGCGGTGGTCATAATGAGCGACATGTCCCAGCGCCCTAGGTTGGTACACTCCGGGATTACGTCCGATTGCCATTGCGCTTTGCTGACTGTACCTTCGATAGTACCTTGGCCAAAGGAAACCACAGCGCTGTGATCACCGAAAGGCGACGGTTCAGGAAATTCGCCGGCATGCTCTGGGTTTTCGCGAGCCGTGAAAGCACGGGGAGTGGTGATCATGTAGCAATCTTCGATCTTGACCTGCTTCAGGTTGTTATTTTTGCTTTTTGCTTGTACCACCAGCTCGATTTTATCTTGGCGCTTGAACGCCAGCAGACCGGTCTCCACACCTTCACCTGTGAGTGGTTTGCCATCGGCTTCGAACCCCCACTGTAGCAGCTGGCTATCCTGGTCGATGTCGAAAGTGACGGTGAGAGTGACGTTTCTCATTGTGATGCTCCATTAGTTGGTTGGGACAAATATCGGCTATCTCTGCGTAGCGCCACCAAGTCCGGTTCGGATTCAATGGCACTGGCCGGGTACCCGTTCTTTTTTGCTTGCGCAAGCTCAGCCAGTGCAAGGTCTCTGTTGCCAAGCAATTCGTATGCCAGACCAGCGCGAAAGTGAACGTCGGGACTAGCGGGGGCCAAAGTGCTGGCCTTGCCGAGCAGCTCTGCGCCCCGTTTCGTGTCACCCGCGCGTACTGAATACAGGCCCATTCGCGACATCAACGTGGCGTCTTGTGGCGTGTGCTGCAAGCGCGGCTCCAGCAATTCGAGCGCTTTCTGATAAGCGTCTTTCGCCTGATCCGTCCGACCGGGGATCCAAAGCAGCGCGTCGCCTAAATTTGCCCAACGCAGATAGCTGTTTGGGTTGCCTGTCGGTGGTGTGACAGCGCGTTCGAAGGCGTCGGCCGCACCGACATATTCGCCGCGCGCGAACAACGCGTTGCCGAGGCTTGTGTACAACACGCCATTGGGACGTACTTGCAGGCCCTGTTGCAACGCGCGCAAACCTTCTTCGCTGCGGTTCTGCCTTAGCAGTGCTGCGTTCAGGTTGGCATAGGCAAAGGCTGAGTCGGGTTGCAATTGGATACTGTGACGGAATGCTTGTTCTGCGGCGGCATAGTTCCCCTGTTCGAAAAAGACCGAACCGAGCTCGTCGGCAAAGATGCGGCCACCAGGATGGCGTTGCAGCGCTGACTCAATCCACAGTTGCGCCTCGTCGTAGCGCCTCATCCGTTTCAGGGCAACGGCTTTGCCAATGGCACCAAAATAATGGTTTGGCTCAAGCGCTAACGCTCGTTCACTTTCGTTTAGCGATTGCTCATGTTTGCCCTGCTTGGCAAACACCCAGGCTTGAGCGGTGTGGCTGAGTGCGAGCTGACTATCCAATTTTATCGCCTGCTGAGCACTGGCAGCGGCCCGCTGCAGCCATGTCTCGTCTTGTGTGTCGTTGGCGTATCGGAAACTATAGACCATAGACATGCCAGCGACGGCGGCCGCGTTGTCGGGATCGATTTTCAAGATGGCGCTGAAGTCGCGCTCAGCCGCTTCCAGCTGCTCGGGTTGTTCGAATTGTTGCAATGCAGTCAAGGCGCGAGAGATTGCCTGAGCTTTGGAGAATGTAGGGGCGGGCACTCCCAGCAGCGTCGTGTTGGCTACTAACTGCCAGCTGCCCACACCGAGCACGAGCACGGCCGCCGCAATTGCGGGTAGGCTCCGCTGGCGTAACAGTTTGGTTAGAAGGGCCGGCCGGCGGCTATCGCTGCTTCCGAAGTGTTCAGCATCGCCATCTGCTCTGCGGGGGCGAGTTGCCAAGCGAAATTCAAGGCGTTCATGACAAGTCTCAACGCGCTGGCCGACATGGCGCATCGTAGCCAGACGCTGATCGGGCCTGCGCGCCGTCATCGCGCGAATCAGTTGCACCACGTCCTCCGGTACAGTATCCGGGAACACCCAATCAGTCGAAGTCGACTGCATTAGCGCCGCAGCGAGCGCCAGGCCGCTCATGGCGGCGAAGGGGCGCGCCCCGGTGGCCAGTTCAAACAGGATCACGCCCATCGCGTAGATGTCGGTCTGCCGTCCCGGCATGGCGCCCAGCAGTACTTCCGGGGCCATGTAGGCGATAGTGCCTTGCTGCTCCAACTGGATCACCGAAGTCGTGGTCTGCGCGTCGTCGTGGAAAGCCAGGCCCAGGTCGAGGATGCGCACCTTACCGGCCGGGTCCAGCATGAGGTTGGACGGCTTCAGGTCGCCGTGCGTCAGGCCGGAGTCGTGCGCGGCCTGCATGGCTTCGGCCAGTTGCGCCATCCAGCCCAGCGCGGTGGCCAGGTCGGGCGGGTTTTCCTTGATGAGCTGGCGCCAGGTCTGGCCCTCGATCAGCTCCATCACAATGGCCTGCGACTCCTTGTCCTCTTCGATGGAGAAGATCTGCGCGAAAGCGGGGTGCTGCAGCGATGCGGTCAGGCGCGCTTCGTTGACCAGGCTGGCGGCGTCGCGCAGCGGGTCGAAGGCTTTGTGGCGCTTGATGGCCACCTTGCGGCGCAGCTTGCTGTCCCAGGCCTCGAACACCTCGCCGTATCCTCCTTGGCCCAAACGGGACAAAATCTGGTAATGCTGGAACTGCGGGCAATCTGGCGGCGGGGCGGTGACTTCGGCGGCTTGGTTTTCCATATCTTTCCTGCGGTGCGCCCAGGTTGCAGGCATGGGAGCGCCATTGAATAACAGATATGGTGAGTCTCGCATAGCGGAAGCTCATCCGCCAGCAATATCTTGCACATTGGGAATGATTGCAAATTTACGTGGTCATTTCCATGTAAATCGGCCAGCCGCCGGTGTCAATTACACGTCAGTGTTGACTGTTTTACGTCGTACCGCGATGGCGACGACGATGCTCAGCGCACCCAGCAGCCAGGACGGCCGCTCGCTCTTGTCCGCCGGTTTGGCCGCCGCGTAGCAGGGCAGGACTGCCATGACAGCGGAGGCGACCAGGAGATTCGATACGTGTTTGCGGATGTTTACATTGTCCATTTCCAGCCCCAGTTTCTATTCTCGGCAAAAGCGCCGTGAGCACTATGAGCAGGATGCATGCCAGCCTCAGGAGGCCCGCTTTGCTACTTGAAATTGATCAGTTCGCCATCATCTGCGCATTCCGGTTCAATCACAAGAAAGATAGTCCCCCATGTCCGACCTGCTCAACACGCTTCAATGGCGCTACGCCACCAAGAAAATGGACCCGACCAAAGCGGTTCCGCAAGAAAAAGTCGACCGCATCCTGGAAGCGGTGCGCCTGACTGCCAGCTCCAGCGGCCTGCAACAGTACGAAGTGTTCGTGGTGACGAACAAGGAACTGCGCGAACAGATCAAGCCGAACGCCTGGAACCAGGCCCAGGTGACCGACTGCTCGCACCTGCTGGTGTTCGCGGCCTGGGACAACTATACGGCCGACCGCATCAACCATATGTTCGACCTGGTCAATGAAGAGCGCGGCATTCGCAACGAGGGCTGGGAAGCGTACCGCCAGCAGTTGCTGAACTCCTACCCGCAGCGCGACGCTGAAACCAATTACCAGCACGCCGCCCGCCAGGCTTATATCGGCGTCGGCACCGCGCTGATCGCCGCCGCCGCCGAGCAGGTCGATGCGACGCCGATGGAAGGCTTCGATCCGGCCAAGGTCGACGAGATTCTCAAGCTGCGTGAGCGTGGCCTGCGTTCGGTCGTGATGCTGCCGCTGGGCTATCGTGCAGAAGAGGGTGACTGGCTGGTGAACCTGAAAAAAGTGCGCCGTCCGCGCGAGCAGTTCATTACCGAGCTGGCATAAGCGTAGCCGGTAAGGAAAAACGGATGTGCGGTGACGGCATCCGTTTTTTTTCGTCTATGCAAGTGGTGGCATTGGTTCGGGCCGAACACTGGCGCAGAGCAGTGGCACCGTGTCGCAGGCTTGTCACTCCTTAATTTGGTAACCGCGTCGATGCTCGAACTGCCGGTATTCTTCGGCAATAGCAGGATCGCTGAAGTAGCCCCGAATTTCATCTGGAGTCTTGGTCCCACCCAAGCCTGGAAGTGCAGCGGCAGTGGCTAGCCATGCCGCGCCAGTTTCCGTCGCGTCAATGAATTGAAACAGGTATTGATCCAGAATTCGTTTACCTGGTGATGCGATTTCGCGCGCTAGCGCAAGCAAATAATCATCCTTGCGGGTAGCCTTCCAATTGACCGAAAAGCCGGCACGTCGGCACAGTTCTGCATGTACGAGCAACATTGTCCTGCCGTTCCCATCAAGAAACGGGTGAGCAAAGGCGAAGAGCCCCATGACCTCGCCAGGATGCTCGCGCATTTTTCGCGCATCCTTTCCCAATCGCAGACCTTCCTGCACGGCAAGCGCCGCATCCTGTGGGTGTGCAAAGATGGTGTCGCCTTTGCTGATGGCGCAGTCGGGCGCCGTTTGGCTGCGGTCAAAGCCTGCCCAAGGATACAATCCTCGAAACAATAGGTGATGAACTCGACAGAAATGCTCGTATGTGATGCTCCTTCGCCGCCTGAGATAAATTACGGCCTCGGATAAATTGGCACGAAACAGCTCGTGTTCGGCCATCTTGACGATATCCAGATCCTTCTCGCCTTCGAAATTTCGTAGATAACCCGCTTTTTCGAAGTCCCTAAACGGATCGAACACGGTGCTTTTCCCTCAAATGATTGATGAGAAGTGCCGCCATCTCGCGGTCGGTTAGCTTGCGGGCGCGTTTGAGGGCGACCAGCAAGTCCCCGGTAGCATCGGATTGCACCTCGTCGCCAGCCAAGCGGGTCACATCTTCAGCCCATTCATCGACGTCGGAACGTGTATAAGTGACACGCGACTCGCGCGCGAGATTTGCCACGAATTGACTCACTCCTTCTGTGGGGATCCGCTGTGACAACGTCTTGAACGATTCGGAAACTTGGGGCGGACGGCCCAAGTTAGCCAAGTCGCGGCGCAGTACAACGGCGCCAGAACGGCGCTTGATGGATGACAGAATGCGGCAGTCGATCTTCACGGTGAATACCTCCAGAGTGCCCAGTTTCTAGTATAGCAGCGGCACTGTTTTTCTTTTCAAATCAAGTGACTGCATGTGATGAGGCGCCTCATGGGCGCGGCTGGGGCAGGGCGGGTGGGACGTTGATTTTGTTGTTCAGCCGAAGGAATTTGAAGCTGGCAAGTTTTTGGCCGTTCTTGCCTTCGCTGGCGTTGCGTTCCGAAGTCCCCTGCGAGATCGCGCGTCACATCGGTCACCAGCCAGCCGTTGTTAATGCTCCAGTCCTGCTCAGGGCGGCGGGGGCGATTATCTTGGTCATGGTTGGCTAATGCCGCAGATAGCGTCAAGTTTGGCATGCGCAGCTGCCAGGACCGCATCATGACCGCCACCCCATGGATGGCGTCCAGCCTTGCGTTCGCGCCAGTCGAATGATTTTGGCTGGAATGCCAGGACGTAGCCAATTTCCTTGTTCGGCCCTTGAACTGCGACAGCGAAAGGATTGTCCTTGTTGAATTCGGCGTGTGTCATGGGAAAGCCGATGACGATACCGGTACGCTCATTGAATGCACGGGACGATGACACCAGCATGGGATGTAAACCCGGCATCTCTTTGCCGGCGTGCGGACTGTGCTGTATGTAGATGATGTCGGCCCGATCCGGGCACCAGGCGACCGGTGCGGCGGCCGTCATCAAAGTACCTCTTTGCCGACAGGCGTGAGCGCCATTGCTTCACCACCATGCCGTTCGGGATCGAATGCGGCGAGCATGGCATCGAGCGAGGGCGTCGGCTCAATTTTCTCGACAATGATACGCCCTTCCTGCGCGGTTATGCGTACGCGCGTTCCTTCCACTACTCCCGCCGCTTTGGCAACGGCTTTGCTGATCCGAACGGCCAGGCCGTTTCCCCACTGGTTGACCGAGGCGTCAACTGCATGCGTAACCATGATGCGCTCCTTCGTCGGTGTCGATATAGTGTATCGACGCCTCGTTTGAGTGTCAACGCGGTGTACACGGCCATGGGGCACGGCTGAGTGGGATTCTACCCAGCCGTGCTGTTTTCCGTCCGGTGAGCCCCGAAGGGCTTATTTCAAGCCTACTACCGTGCCTTCGCGGCGCTTGTCCGCGGCGCCGTATTTCAGTCCGGTGGCGAGGTCGATCACCAGCGCCTGGGCGGCCAGGTTGGCGCCGTTGGACTCTTTGCCATTGCAGGCGGGCATGCCCAAGGCTGGCTCGCGCATGGCATTGACCGCGCTGATCACGCTAGGCGAGAAGGCGGGCGTGGGCGTGAAGCCGCTCGGCGTGAAGGGACCGGTTTCACAGAACACCGTGCCGCTGGCGCCCGCATGGACCCGGGGTGCGTCGATGGCTTGCTCCACACTCATGCCGTGGTCCACCATGTCTGAGGTGATTTGCACCACGGCGTTGATGATTTTCGACCCACCGGCGGAGCCTATGGCGGCAAACGCTTTGCCATCCTTGAACAGCATCGTCGGCGCCATGCTGCTGCGCGGCCGTTTATAAGGCGCCACGTCGTTGGCGCCGATGTTGCCGGTGGCCGGGTTGTAGGCGGCAGGCCAGTTGAAGTCGGTCAGCTGGTTGTTCAACAGGAAGCCGTAACCGGGCACCGTAATGCCCGAGCCAAACAAGGCCTCAACCGTGGTGGTGTAGCTCACGATGTTGTTGTCCTTGTCGGCCACCACGAAGTGGGTGGTGTGTGCGCCTTCTTTAGGGTTGGGAGCGCCGGCCATGGCCAGTTGTCCGCTCTTCACCGCGTCGTTGGGCAAGGGGTTGCCCGGCACGATGGACGCAGCTCCGAGCGCGGTGGCGACCTTGATCAAGGCGCCGCGCGCGGCCAGGTAGGCACTGCTGAGCAGCCCGGTTGTCGGAACCTTGACGAAGTCGCCGTCGCCTACCCAGAAGTTACGATCGCTAAAGGACAGGCGCATGGCCTCGATCATCACGTGCAGCGTGTTCTTCTCGCCAAAGCCGTAACCCTGGGCTTTGTCGCCAAGCGGGAATTGCTCCAGCATCTTCAACTGTTGCAGCGCCGTGACGCCGCCACCGGACGGTGGGGGCATGGTGGCGACCGTGTAGCCACGGTAGGTCGCCGTCAGCGGTTGACGGATCGCCACGTCATAATTGGCGAGGTCGGCCAATTGCATGCGGCCCGCCAGACCCGTGCCCAAAGCCGCTCCCGCCGCCCCGCTGGTGGTGGCGCGGCTCTGCGCCGCAACGATGGCGGCTGCAATTTCGCCCTTGTAGAACACGTCCGGGCCTTGGGCCGCGATCAGCTTCAAGGTTTTCGCCAGGTCCGGCTGCTTGAGCACATCACCGGCTTTGAGTGGCACGCCGCCGGGTTGGAACACGGCAGCGGTCTCTGGCTGAAGGTTGGTCATCACGAAACCGCGGTCGCTGGTATTGACGATGTCGGCTGCCAGATTGGCGTTCACCTTGAAGCCGGATTCAGCCAGGGCAATGGCGGGCTCCATCGTTTTGGCCAGGGGCAGCGTGCCCCAGTTCCTGAGCGCGGTGGAGACGCCACGCAGGGTGCCGGGCACACCGATGGAGATACCTGTGGTGGACGCATCTTCGAAGTTCAGGGTGCCGAACATTGCCGGCGTCGACGCGGCAGGAGCCTTCTCCCGTGAATCGATGTAGAAGGTTTTGTTTTCCTTGGCCAGGTGGATCATCATGAAGCCGCCGCCGCCAATGCCGGAGCTTTGCGGCTCCACCACGTTCAGCGCAAACTGGATCGCGGCGGCCGCATCGATGGCATTGCCGCCCGCCGCCAGGACGTCGGCGCCGATTTTCGCCGCCAGGGGATGGGACACGGCGACGACACCGTTCGCGTAGCCGGTTGCCGTCTTCGATACGCCGGGGGTAGTCACGACTGGCGCGGGCTCGCTGACGGGGTCATTGCTGCCGCCACTGCATCCAGCGAGTGATGCGACGAGCAAGGTCAGCAGGGTAGAGCTGAGTGCGTGATCGTATGTGAAGTTTCTTATTTTCACTTATGTCTCCTAGGGATTTATTAGGCCGAACCGGGTTGGTAGCCAACCTTGGTTTTCGCAAGGTCCGTGCCAGTACGGCCGTGTTTCCCTGGTTTTGTAAGTGATTGATTATTGGAATGTTTTTCTTCGTGATAATGCCGATCTGGCAAAATAAATGTGGAAATCCACACTTGCTCTTTGGAATTGGCCGATATTTCACACTCGGAGGGGCGAAAAAAAGGCTCCCGAAGGAGCCTTAAAAACCAAGGGACTACAGGGAGACTGAATCAGAACTTGTAGCGCAGGCCGGCCAGGAATTCGCGGCCGGTGACGTTGTTCACCACCACGCCGTTGCGGGCGCGGCTGACGAACTGGTCGTTTTCCTGGTTGGTCAGGTTGACGCCTTCCAGCGTCAGGTCCAGCTTGTCGTTGACCTTGTAGGAGAACGAGACGTCGACGTTGGTGGACTTGTTCTTGCCCTCGACGTCGTTGTTGTTCTGGCCCGGCACGCGGGTGACGAAGGCGGCGCGCTGCGAGGCCGACAGGCGGGCGCTGAACTTGCCGTCGTCGAAGTACAGCGTGGCGTTCCACGAGCGCGGCGACAGATTCAAGAGGTCGTCGGTGATGGTGGTATTGGCCGTCGGCGACACCAGGTACTCGATCTTCGACTTGACGAAGGTGTAGTTCAACAAGGTGCCGAAGTTGCGGCCCCAAGCGGGCAGGAAGGTGAACGGCTGCTGGTAGTTCAGCTCGAAGCCTTTCAGCTTGCCGCCGTCGGTGTTGACCGGCGCGGTGACCTGGAAGATTTCCTCGCCGGTGAAGTTGGACGGCAGCAGCGACATCGGCAGGCCGGTGTCCTTGAAGGCGACGTTGGTGCGCAGGCTCTGGATGTAGGTGCCGATGTTTTTCTGGAACAGACCCAGGCCCATGAAGGCGTTCTTGCCGAAGTACCATTCGAAGCTGGTGTCGAAGGTCTTGGCGCGGAAGGGCTTGAGCAGCGGGTTGCCGCTGGTGATGCTCGGCGTGCCGGTGGTGGCCACGGTGCCGCCAGGCGACAGGTTGTTCAGTTGCGGACGGGTCATGACCTTGGCGGCGGCCAGGCGGACGATGAAGTCGCGCGTAACGTTGGCGGCCACGTTGAAGGACGGCAGCACGTCGGAGTAGTCGTGATCGACGGTGACGGCGGAACCGCCGCCGGCCGACTGGTAGCCGGTCGCGCTCAGGCCGGTCTTGACGTAGCGCGCGCCGAAGTTGCCGCGCAGCGGAATGCCGGCCAGCTCTTGGGTGAAGTCGCCCATCAGGTAAAAACCCTTGTCCTCTTCGACGACCGAGCGGTTGTTGCCGCGCGCGTTGCCGTTGGTGGTGGACGACAGCGTGAAGTCGCCGGGTCCGCCTGCCGGGCCGTTCTTGATGCAGTTGCAATAGATGTCGTAGGCCTTGGCGATGGCGTTCAGGTCCGGGATCACCCACGAGGTCGGCGTGCCCGCGGGCAGGTTCTGGCCGCGGCCGAAGCCGCTGATGGTGGTGGTCAAGCTGGCCATGCTGGTGCCGGCCGGCGGCGCGAAGATGGTGTCGCCCTGGTTCACGCGGCGCGACTCGTAGGAGTCGAAGCTGTATTTCTTGTAGTTGACGCCGGTCTTGAAGCTGAGCTTGTCAGGGAAGGCTTCCCACACCAGGTCGAGCTGGCCGACGTCATTGGTGTTGGTGGCGCCCTGCGGACGGATGCGGATCTCGCTGGTCGTGGTGTTGGTCACCGACGCGGGCTGGGTGCCGCTCGCCACCTGCGGCACACCGACGATGCTCAGCGCGCCGCCGGCCTGGCTAGGGTCGAAGGGGTAGCCGATGGCCGGCATGCGGTCGCTGTTGCGGAAGTCTATCGTGTAGCCGTTGACGTTGAGCGCGTCCAGCGTGGTGGTGGTCTGCACCGGGTTGCGGAACTTGGACTGGGCGCGGCCGGCCTTGGCCAGCAGGCGCAGCGAGTCGCCGATGTCCTGTTCCAGCGTCAGCGTGGGCTGGGTGAAGGTGGTGGACAGTTCGTCGAAGCGCGATTCGGCGCGCACGTCGACGCCGTTGAACTTACCGTACAGCAGCGAGCCGTTCGGCGCGTACTGGGCTTCGACCACGCTGGTCTGCGGCTTGCCGCCCTGGGTGCCGGTGCGGCTGAAGGAAATCGCTTCCAGGAAGTCTTCCTGGCGCGTCGCGTCCAGCTTGGAGTACAGCATGTCGAAGGTCAGCAGCGAGCCGCGCATCGGACGCCACTGGATGGAGCCGGTCAGGCCCAGGCGGTCCTGGTCGTGCGTCAGGCGGCCGTAGCGCGGCAGGCGCGGGCTGAAGTTCTCCGCCTTGCTGGCTTCGGCGTAGGCGGCGCTGGCGGCCGCCGAGGCGGGCAGGCGCGGCACGCCCTGGGCCGCCGGGCCGCAGGTGGTGCCGGTGGAGTTGCTCGGGTTGGCGGGCGTGACGCCGATCGGCGCGCACCAGCCGCCGGAGGACGGGCCGTTGTCCCAGCGGACGGTGGAAAAGCCCTCTTCCAGTACTTGGCGTTTCGAATAGGCGCCCGACACCAGGAAGCCCAGGGTGCGGTCGGCGTTGGTGTTCGAGACCAGGAAGCCGACGCGCGGATCGGTCTTGCGCGCCAGGTCGTTGTACTTGCCCTTGGCCATGACTGTGGCGTTGAAGCCTTTCAGGTCGAAGGGGCGCATGGTTTGCAGGTCGACCGTGGCGCCCAGCGAGCCTTCGTCGATGTCGGCCGACGAACTCTTGCGCACGGTGAGGGAACTGAACAACTCGGAAGGGAACACGTTGAAGTCGAAGCCGCGCGAACGGTTGGCGCCGCCGGAGCTGTCGGTGCCGCCGGTGGTGGCCAGGCCTTCGATGCCGTTGATGCGCACGCGGGTGAAATCCTGGCCCAGGCCGCGCACCGTGATGCTGCGGCCTTCGCCGGCGTCGCGGTCGATGACCACGCCCGGCACGCGCTGCAGCGACTCGGCCAGGTTGGTGTCCGGGAACTTGCCCATGTCTTCGGCCTTGATGACGTCGACGATGCCGTTGTCCTCGCGCTTCTTGTTCAGGGCGCTTTCCAGCGCCGCGCGCATGCCGGTCACGACCACGGTGGCCGGTTCCTGCGCGGCCGGCGCGGCGCTTTGCGCGTACGCAGGGGCGTAGGCGGCGGCGATGGCCAGCGCCATGGCGGTGATCGACGTGGAGCCTGCCAGGCGCACGTTGAAGCGGACGCGTTGTTGTTCCTTGTTGTTCATCTTGTCTCCGTATTGTTTTTATGCTTTATCGTTGCGATTGATACGACTACGGTTGCTGCTTCCAGCTGACACGCACCGGGTTGCGCGCGCGCGCCGCCGCTGCGCGCAGATAGGCTTCCCATTGTTCCTGCGAGGTGATGTCGCCCGAGCGTTCCCAGGCGCCGCCGGCGTAGTAGGTCAGCGGCTGGCCCGAGGTGGCATCGGCCACGATCAGGTGGTTCAGCGGGTCTTCGGCGAACCCGGTGGCCGACGGCAGCACCACGCCGACGCCGAACGCGCCCTTGGTGGCTTGCTGCACCCACTGCAGCAGGCCGTTCGAACCCTTGTCGCGCACCACGGCGATCTTCGGCTGCTCACCCTTGTCGGTCGGCGTCTTGTTCAGACCGATGGCGACGGGCAGCGTCTTCGGACCGGCGAAGGTGAAGGTGCTGTCGATGCGGTCCAGATAGTGGCCGGCGTCCACCGTGAAGCGCTTGACCTCGCTGACCGGCGTGCCGGCCGCGTTCCAGGCGGTGTAGTTCAGTTCGAAGATGGCGCGCACCGGGCCGCTGGCCAGCACTTTCCAGCTGGCGTAGTTGCTGCTGGTGTACAAGGTGCCGTTCAGCCAGACGCCGGCGCCGCCCGCGCCGCGCGACTTGCCCACGTTGTACATGTCCATGCCTTCGCCTTCGTCATGGTGGTAGTGGTCGTGGCCCTTGTTGTACCAGCGGTCGACGATGGGGTAGGACACGCGCTTGAACCACAGGTCCAGGCCGCTCGTCTCGAGCACCTCCTTGCCGCTGCCCGGCGCGGCCGGGGCCGCCAAGGCGGGGCCGTAGGTGCGGTGCGCCAGCTTGTCGTTCTCCCAGGCGAAGTCGTCCAGGCGTTCCGGCACGTAGCGCGCCGAGGCCTTGCTCGGGAAGGGCGGCGCCAGGCCGTCGATGACTTCGACCGTGAAGCTGGCCGACTTCTCGCCGGCGGCGAAGCTGTGCTGGAAGATCAGTTCGCCGTACGCAATGCCCTCGTTTTTCGGGTCCTTGGCCAGCGGCTTGACGTTGGTCACCTGGTGCGGCAGCACGCGGCCGGATGCGTCCTTGACGGCCAGGCGCTGGATCAGCGCGCCCGGCAGCGCGCGGTTGACTTCGGCCCAGGGGATGGTCACCGTTTCCGAAGGACGGGCGATGTCGAGGTCATGGCTCAGCGTGACGGCCAGGCCGGGCGCGGCCTGCGCCATCGGGGCCAGGGATGCCAGCGCGGCCAGCAGGGCGGCGCGCAGGGTGGTGGGGAGTGGGTTTTGGGTCATCGTCGTCGCCTTAATGGTGTTCACGGTAGTCGGTCTGGGCTGCGCCCTTGGGCATGTAGTGGTAGGTGCGCACGCGGTGCTCGATGGCGACCGCCGGATTCTTGATCAGTTTCAGGATTTCGGCGCCGGCCATCAACATCGGGCCGTAGCCGTGCAGCGCGTTCACGCTGGTGGGGCGATTGTAGTAATAGGTCTGGTCGCCGGCCAGCGTGGTGCCGACGCAAATGCCTTCCATCTCGCCCTTGGCGGTAATCCTGGGCACCAGGCCCGACCAGCCGGCCTGCGCCACGGAGCCGTACACGGTCGGGCTGATCCAGCCCTGGTTGATGGCGTGCGCCATCGCGTAGACGAACATGGCGCTGGCCGAGGTCTCCAGGAAGGAATCGTTACGGTCTATCATCTGGTGCCACAGGCCGCTGCCGGACTGCAGTTCGGCGATGCCGCGCAGGCTGGCTTTCAATTGCGCCATCACCTTGGGATAGCCCGGATGGTCTTTCGGCAGCACGTCGAGCAGGTCGGACATGGCCATGACAGCCCAGCCGTTGGCGCGCGCCCAGTAGAAGCGCGGCGCGTCCGGGATGTTGGCGTGCCAGCCGTGGGTGTACAGGCCCAGGCTTGGATTGAACATATAGTTCGACATCTGCAGCACGTTCTTGACCGCGTCGTCGAAATATTCGCGCTTACCGGTCATGCGGCCCATCTCGGCCAGCGCAGGGATGCCCATATACATGTCGTCGGCCCACAGCGACTCCGCTTGCGGGCGCTTGCGCGCCAGGGTGCCGTCGGCCAGGCGGAACTGCTTGTTGGCGACCCAGTCGCTGCAGGTGGCGATCATGCCGCCCATGTCCGGGCCGACCTTCAGCGCGCGGGCGCGCATCAGCGCGGCGCACATGGAGCCGGCGTCGTCCAGCGCGCGCGGGTCGAGGAAGCGCGAGAAGCTGTTGGCGCGTTCCAGCTTGAACTGCTGTTCCTGGGCGCGGAAGTAGGGCAGCTTGTCGGCGAAGAACTTGAAGTGGCGCTCGGTCATGGCGGTGAAGCGCGGGTCGCCGGTGGCCTCGGCCGCCTTGAACAGGCCGCCGTGCACGACGCCCATTTCATAGACCATGATGCCGTAGTCGCCCGCGCTCGGCTCGAAGACGGCGTCCGCCACCGGCTTGCCGAAGTCGGTGATCTGGTCGCCGGTTTTCTTGTTGATCACGCGCGTCGGCGTGGAGACGTCCATGTAATTGCGGATGCGGTTGAGCACCTCGGTCACCTCGGCCGCCACCGGTTTCTTGTACGGCACGGGATAGCTGCCTTCGCCGGCATCTGCCAGGTTCTTGTTGTCCGGATTGCGGTAGGGGCCTTCGGCGTGGGCGGCGCCCAGCAGCAAAGTGAGGGCGGCCACACTGGCCAACAGTTGCTTGGTGGTATACATTTGTCTCCGTACGCGGCTTTTGGTTAATGTTGCGTCATTTGGTCAGGCCATTCTAGTTTGGTCTGACCAAAGTTGCAAGGTGGACTAGCCGCTTGCGGCGGTTCGGGCTGGCGGTGGGGCGTGGGCGGCGCCGCGTGGAGGGATGACAGCGTTGGCGGGGCGGCTGCGAGTCGTGGGAGGTATTGGCGGCGGATAGCGTGGCCGACATGCCGCGGAAGGCCAGGCCACCGGCAGGGGCGCGTGGCGCGCCATGCGAGGCCAAGGCGGACGGCTGCCGCAGATGGCGTGGCGCTTGAGGCGAAGGCGGTGCTGCTGCAGATGGCGTGGCGCTTGAGGCGAAGGCGGTGTCGATACTGACGAGGGCAAGGCGAAGGCTGGCACTGGTGGCGTGATGAAACAGCCGACGGCGGCGTCGATGCTGGCGAGGGCAATGCGTGGCTCGCGGGTCGGGGCAAGGTGTGCAGAAAGAGGCGGTGAGCTCGCTGCGGCAGGAATCGGGCGTGGCGCCAGCAACTGCCAAGTCGAGCGCACAAAGGGCGGGAATGGACGACCGCAGGGCCGCCATCGTGTGTCAGCCGCGCGAGAAGGTGCGGGTTACGCGTTCCAGGTGGGCACGCATGGCCTGGCGGGCGCCGGCCACGTCGTGCGAGGCGATCGCTTCGAGCACCTTGCGGTGGTCGACCAGCGTTTGCTTGCGCAAGTCCTCGGTCTGGAAGTGTTCCTTCAGCTTGTGCCACAGCGTGCCGCGCTGGTTCCACAGGTACTCGATCACGCCCACCAGCGCGGTGTTGCCGGTAGCGCGCGCGATGGCGAGGTGGAAATTGCGGTCGGCCTGCTCGTTGCTGGTACGGTCCTCGTGGTGGCGCTCCATCTCCATCACCGCCTTCAGGATGGCGTCGATGGCCGAATCGGTGGCCACCTTGGCCGCGATGGCGGCGACTTCCGACTCGATCATGCGGCGCGCGGCCAGCACCTCGAAAGGGCCGGGGCCGACTTCCGGCATCTCGGCCGGCTGCTCCACCAGTTCCGACACGTAGACGCCGGAACCGCCGCGCACTTCGACCACGCCGCCCAGCTCCAGCGCGATCAGCGCCTCGCGCAGCGACGCGCGGCTCACGCTCAGTTTGGCCGCGAGGTCGCGTTCGGCCGGCAGGCGCGAGCCCGGTTGGATGTCTTCATCCTTGATCAGCTGCTGGATGCGAGTGGCAACGACCCGGTACAGGCGCGGCTCGGCGTGGTTTGCTTCGCGCGGCGCAGGAGGTTTCTTCATTGAATGGGCGTTTCCGAGAGGGTTGGTGTGAATAATTTATACAGATTTTAGAGTGGCCCAGCCAATCTTGCAAGGCGGACATACCAATCCGGGCATACCCAATCAAATTCGGCTGCGCTACACTGGCGCGCATGGCAGCAAGCCGGATGGAGCAGAGATGAGCAAAGTATTGATTGTGACAGGCGCGGGGCGCGGGATAGGCGCATGCATCGCGCTGCGGGGCGCGCGCGAAGGATACGCGGTCGGTGTCAACTACCACAGCGACGCGGCGTCGGCCACGCGGGTGGTGGCCGACATCGTCGCGATGGGCGGGCGCGCGGTGGCGGTGCAGGGCGACGTCGGCTTGCCTGCGGACGTGGCGCGGCTGTTTACGACGGTGGAGGCGCAACTGGGGCCGGTGACGGCGCTGGTCAACAACGCGGGCATCACGGGCGGGCTGGGGCGCTTCATGGACGCCGATCCGGGCGACATCGCCGCCGTGTTCCAGGTCAACGTGCTGGGGCTGATGGACTGCTGCCGGGCGGCGGTGGCCTCGTTCCAGCGCAGCGGCGTGGCGGGTGTGATCGTCAACATCTCGTCCACGGCAGCGCGCAGCGGCAGCGCGGGCGACTACGTGCACTACGCGGCCAGCAAGGCGGCGGTGGAAGCGTTCACGATGGGGCTGGGGCGCGAACTGGCGCCCGAAGGCATCCGCGTGTGCGGCGTGGCGCCGGGCATGACGCTGACCGAGATCCACGCCCGCGGCGGCGACGCCAGCCGTCTCGAGCGCGCCGCGCCCGGCATCCCGATGCGGCGGCCGGCCAATCCCGAGGAAATCGCCGAACCGGCGGTCTGGCTGCTGACACCCGCCGCCTCCTACATCACCGCCACCACGCTCACTGTCGGCGGCGGCAAGTAAGCGCCCAAGGCCAGGGGCAGGCCTGCATTCGTGCATTTTCCGCTTGGGGTCAGGCCTGCATTCGTGCGTTGCTTTGGAGTACAACTACAGCTGCGATATGGCTTTCTGGCGCATGCAGCCTGTGCTACAGGGCGTATATTTGCCCGGTGGTGCCTGGTGCGATTGCACGTTGTGGCCAGCTCGCCCAACTCGCAATCGCAAAAAAGCCTGGGCCACTGGGCTTTTGTGACGTCGGGAAATGCACGAATGCAGGCCTGACCCCAGCTTTAAAATGCAGGATTGCAGGCCAGACCCCAGGGGGTAGGTTTGCTATTTCAGGACTTGGCGAAGGCCAGCAGGTCGGCGTTAACCTTGTCTTTGTGGGTGTCGGTCAGACCGTGCGGGGCGCCGGGGTAGATGATCAGCTTGGCGCCCTTGACCAGCGCCGCCGAGGCGCGGCCCGCCGCGGCGATCGGCACGATCTGGTCGTCGTCGCCGTGGATCACCAGGGTCGGCTTGTCGAACTTCTTCAGGTCGGCGCGGAAGTCGGTCTCGGAGAACGCCTTGATCGAGTCGTAGGTGTTCTTGTGGCCGCCCATCATGCCTTGCATCCACCATGCGTTGATCAGCCCTTGCGACGGCTTGGCGCCCGGACGGTTGAAACCGTAGAACGGGCCGCTGGCGATGTCCAGATACAGCTGCGAACGGTCTTTCACCGATCCCGCGCGGATGCCGTCGAATACTTCCATCGGCAGGCCGCCCGGATTGTCGGCCGTCTTCAGCATCAGCGGCGGCACCGCCGACACCAGCGCGAGCTTGGCCACGCGCCTGGTGCCGTGCCGGCCCACGTAGCGCGCCACTTCGCCGCCGCCGGTCGAGAAGCCGACCAGGATGGCATCCTTCAGATCCAGCGCTTCGATCACCGCCGCCAGATCGTCGGCGTAGTGGTCCATGTCGTTGCCGTCCCACGGCTGGCTGGAGCGGCCGTGGCCACGGCGGTCATGCGCGATGACGCGGAAGCCGTTGTTCGCAAGGTGGAACATCTGCGCTTCCCAGCTGTCCGAATTGAGCGGCCAGCCGTGGCTGAATACGATGGGCTGCCCCGAGCCCCAGTCTTTATAGTAGATGTCGACGCCGTCCTTGGTGGTGATGGTGCTGGCGGTCTTGCGCACAGGCCTGACGGCCGTCGCTGCCTGCGCTTCGCTGCTGGCGGCCAGCGGCAGCATGGCTGCTGCGGCGATGGCTGCGAGGCCGGCACCGCCGGTCAGGGCGCTGCGGCGCGAGGTGTTCACTACTTCATTCTCGTTCTGGTCTTGGGTCTTGGTGGACATGATGGCTTCTTCCTTTAGTGAATAGTTGGGGGTGTGGCGCTGTGCTACAGTGATTAAGAGAGGTGCTGCTTGAAAAAGGCGGCGCTGCGTCCGTTCGCCAGCGTCGCGGCGGCATCGTCGTAATGGCTGCCGCCGGGGCGCGCGAAGGCGTGGTTGCAGCCCGGGTAGGTGTGCAATTCGATATTGGCGTTGGCTCCCAGCGCCGCGTTGATGACGGCTTGCGCTTCCTTGCCGATGTAGTCGTCCTCGCCGGCGATGTGGTAGAGCAGCGGGTCCGCCACCTTGGCCGCTTCGGCGGCGTAGTTTTCGGTGCCGCCGCCGTAGTAGGCGACGAAGGCGTCGGCACGGCCGCGTGCGGCGCTCAGGTAGGTGAGCAGGCCGCCCAGGCAGTAGCCTGTGACGCCGACCTTGCCGCTGGCGCCTTGCATGCCGCGCGCTGCGGCGATGGTGGCGGCGATGTCGCGCACGCCCTGGTCGAAGTCGTAGGCGTTGTACAGGGCGAAGCCCTTGGCCCAGTCGCCTTCTTTGGCTTCGGACATGTCCAGGCCCGCTTCTGCGCGCCAGAACAGATCGGGGGCGACGGCGATATAGCCTTGTGCAGCATAGCCTTCCGCGATGCTGCGGATGCCGGCGTTGACGCCGAAGATCTCTTGCAGCACGACGATCACCGGCGCCGGGCCTTCAGTTGCGGGACGCGCCACGTAGCACTGGAAGGTGCCGTCTTCTGCTTGAATGTTCAGGGTTTGTTTCATGGTTTTGTCCTCGTCGTTTGCGTTTCGATGGGATGCATCTTAGGGCTGAAAACGCGGCGAGGGAACGGACAAAGCTGCAAGGTGACTTTGTAAAAATGCAGATCCAACTATAGGAATAGGGGCAGCAGTTTCGAATGGCTAATGACTTTGACTGGAACGACATACCGCTGATCCTTTCGCTGGCGCGCACCGGCAGCATGAGCGCAAGCGGGCGCACGCTGGGCGTGGACGCGTCCACCATCAGCCGCCGTATCGGGGCGGCCGAGAAGTCGCTGCAGCTGCGCCTCTTCATCCGCGATAACACGCGCTACCAGCTGACCGAGGCGGGCAGGGTGTTCGTCGAACACGGCGAGGCGGTGTATGGCAATGTGCAGAGCATGCTGCTGGCGTCGTCGAGCGAGGCGGAGGCCATATCGGGGCAGGTGCGCATCGCGGCCATCGATTTCCTGTTCAACTATTGGCTGCTGCCGCATCTGCCGGCGCTGAACGCGCAGTATCCGCAGCTCGAATTGCATCTGATGGCCGGCAATGACAATTTGTCCTTCACGCGCCGGGAGGCTGACTTCGCGCTGCGCCTGGCGCAGCCGGGCGAGGACGCCGCGCTGGTGATGCGCAAGCTGGGCGATATCGGATGGGCGGTCTACGGCAGCGCGGCCTCGGAGCCGGTGCCGCGCGAGCAGTGGGGCCGACAGCCGTGGGTCATGTTCGGCGAGCAGCTGGCGCACGTGCCGGAGATGCGCTGGATACGGGCCTTGGATCCGGACGTGCGCAGCCCGGTGCGGGTCAACAGCCTGACCACCATGATGCGCGCGTGCGAGGAAGGGCTGGGGCTCGCGTTGCTGCCATGCCTGATCGGCCATCCGCCCGGCCTGCGCCGCTTGGACGACAAGCCAGTGGTGCAGCGCGAGCTGTGGCTGTTGAGCCACCGCGACGCCGGATCCATCGCCCGGTTCAGGGTGGTGGCGGCTTGGCTGGCCAGGCTGTACGTGGAGAGCCAGGATATGTTGTGCGGCTAGCGCGGTGACGGGATCGTTCTGAGCGAACCTCGAATAACCGCTAATTTGTCATTCCCGCGCGGGCAGGAATCCATGCTACGCCTCTGAGCATGCGAAGTATGGGGTCCCGCCTGCGCGGCGGTCCGCCGATGCGGAACGACAGGTATTTCGAGGTGCCGCTGAGTAGCGCGCATGGTGCGAACTCAGCGTCATTGACATCCCAGTCAGCTCTGCATTTGATCATTCAAATACGAAAGGCCCAGCTATCTTGTCATGCGTACTGTAAATGTAGGTAACCGGTCCGTCGAGAATAATCTCAGATTCTTTCTTTTCCCACTTGGCCTTCTTGAAGCTTAAACAAAACCGGTCATTTTGGTCGTTTCCGAACTTTTCGGAAACGAAGGGCTTTTCACCTGTGAAATCGAGAACCAAGAATTGCTTAGTACAAGTGCCTTGCCCTACAAGAAAAATCATTCGTTTGGTTTCAGTTTTCCCCGCTTGACCCGGTTTACGCTTCGTTAGTTCGCTGGAGGTGCTGGTCATTATTTCTGATCCAAGAGATAAGGCTCCGCCTTGTGCATCAAATTTACCCTTTGTTGAGATTAATACTTCCCCGTTTAGTATAATCGTCTCCGCTGGATCCCCCAACGTCCCATCCTCGCGAATAAATTTCATATCTCCAAACTTTGTTGGATATGTGTACGCAGCCGGGCCGCGCACATGCAGTACTTGGTTCAACTGGTCCGCCTTAATTTTCTGGTCATGGGGCGTAGCTGCGCAGCCTAGTGAAGAGAATGTAATTGAGGTGAGTAAGAAAATATAATTAATGTTCTTCATGTGGTTTATTGGCGCGAACATCAGGGCAACGTGATGGTCAGGTTGGCCACGCGCGGCGCCATTTTGACGACGTCGTTGTAGACGTGCAGGCGCTCGTCGGTGTGGCGGCCGAGCGAGGTGCACAGGACGATGTAGCTGAGCACGCACACCAGCCCGAACACAGAACACAGTACCCACAGCGGCAAGTCGCTGCGCAGCTTGTGCACGATCTGGTCGGGCCGTTCGGCGTGCGGTGCGAAGCCGCCGCGCTTGCCCTTCATTTGCGCGATTTCGTCGCTAAGACCGCTGGTCAGTAGGCCAGTTTGCACTTGGCTTGGCTCGCGGCCATCGTTGCGACCGACGCTCAGCGTTAGTTTCCAGCTAATACCCAACGTACTTTACGGCCATTATGCAATGGTAGTTTATCCCCCTTAGTCAGGATTATGCTTGCGTTCAAGTCTGATTCTACAAGCCACTTTCCGGAAAGTGGAGCGGGGGTTCCGCTTTCTGCCCAGGTGGTTTCCTCCGGTACTATGAGTGGCTGGGGGGCGGGTTGCACAAGGTACGGTCTGGTGAATTGATAGTGTGCTTCTTCTTCTGGAATGATGCCGTCGTTATAGCGGTCGTCCTGCCATAGCAAACGCCACGTTGTATCTAAACGAAAGCTGTCGGTTGCAGTCTCTACTGTGATCCGGGGCGCTTTCGAACCACCATGTAAGTAGTTCATGGCACCGACGATTTTGAATGGCGGTTGGGGCTTCGGGGCACCGGTGAGCAAGCTCAGGAATGAAGGTTTTGGAACGTCGATTGGTTCCCAAATCCCGGAGCATGGCGTGTATTCGTCCGTGCGCACAAACGTGTTCTCAACCGGGTCAGGGACTAGGGCTAGTTCACTTGGAAATGTCATTGTTGCCAATTCTTTTTGAAGCCATTGACCATATAAGGTGAGACCTGGCTCTCCAAGATAACGCGGCTCAAGAACTTGCAGAGCGCATTCTTGCCATGCTTGGCATGCTTTTGTCAACGCCTCATTAAATTCAACCCAGAGGGGAGTGTGTATTTTTATGCAATTTTCACCAATTTCTATACGGTACAGCATTTGAGCCCAATGAAAAAGCATACGCCGAGCCATTGCAAATTCACCATTTGCGTCAAACTTAAATACGCGTTTATCACCTCGTGCCAATCGACTGACGCCTTCTTCGCAGTGTGCCAGGCACTTTAGAATGAGCGCATATTCGGACTGCGGAAGTGATGTCTCCTCGCCCCATCCGTTCTCATCGGCCTCGCGTAGACTATTTTCTGTAGCGGTTGCCCAAGCTTTATAGTATTCAAAAATGCGGCGCCAGGCGGTGACTGAACTGACTCTTTTCAGCCAGTAAAAAATTTGTTGTCGCTCAAGGCCGGTTGGCAGCTTGGCGGCATCGCTGGATATGGATTGGTTCATGGGTGGATGACTACCTGTTTGTTATGTTTTGTTGCCTGCTCACGGCTGCCAACGCGCGCAGTCTGAGTAGCTGTTATACCGGGCGCCCGGAGGTAGCCCCAAATACCATTCGCATCGGTCCAACCGGTACTATAAAAAGTGAGCTCAAGCCCCGTATGCGGATCGATGATCTTACTCGTCTTGATGCCATTCGCGAAATCATGGCCGACTTTGTTCAGAATGTCCTTGAACCCGCTGTCTAAAAGAAAGAATGCTTGGGTTCCACCGCCGGGAAGGTACTGGCCTGGAATTTTCTCCCCAAATTGTTCAGAAATCGTACCGACCACTGCCTTGGGCCCCTTATTTCCAACAACCCGAGCTGACACATAAAAGCCATCACCATTAAAACTGTCGAGCACGGCAGCCACCTCTCGCCATTCCTTGGCGGTCTTAGGCGGTTGCCCCACGCCCCACCAGCCGCCTCCTGCCCAAGCCTCGTCTACTGTGACACCATGAGTCGTCCGCGGCGGGCCGAAGAACCGGTAGACTTGTTCGCCATCTTTCAGTTGACGATTGGCCATCTTTCCAGCAAAGGCTGCTACGCTGTTGTATTCTCCCGTATTTGGGTCAACGCGCAATAGGTTTGGGTATCCAGGGGCGGGCTGATAGTACTTTGCTACCATTGCAGGATCCGAAGGTAATGCCGGGTTTTGGTTAAATCCCCCCCGACTATTTCTAACAGGCAGCACTCCCTCTTCGACCAATCGCCGCTCGTCAGCCCGCGTCGCCACCTTTTGACCTGTCGCCACTTCATGCAGCGCCAAGCGACTGGTGGTTTCGCCTCCGGAACGGATGTAAGCCTGAATTTCCCGCAGTTTTTGATCGAGCTCTTTCACCGCTGTCGGGATCATCTCCTTGCCTTTTTCCCGTACTTTGATGAGGCCGGCTCGGAGCGAGTCGATGCGCTTGGCCAAACTCGGAAACATGCCTGCGACTTTGGAGCGGGATTTAACCATGATCGTGTCGAGGGTCACCATCAGATGCGTAAATTTTCCGACCAAGGGTTCCAAATGGTCGCTGACGCGAAGTGCAAGCAGCCATTTTTCCGCATTCTTGACGCCGATACGGTTAAGAAACTCGACAACTTCCCTTGCGCCGGCGGCCATGTGCGCGACCCTGGCTGCTCCCGCCATATGAGCCGCCTCTTGGGCAACCTTGACGATAATTCTGCCTACGCCCTTGATGACGCCGCCGAGCACAGGAATCAGCGCAAACAGCAAAACAACCAGCAATACCCACTGCCAGGTTGAATTGCGTTTTTCCTCATCATCAGCCAAGCCGATGATAACGGCGATCAGGTCGCGCACGGCTGTGGCGTCGCCAACCAAGGGGATCATGCCAATGACGGCGTCCACAACAATTTGGGTGATGCTGGCCTTTTCGTTGAAGGCTCCTTGGACCGTTCCCCAGGTCCAGCTGCCAACATCAGCGCAGACGGCCTTGAACTGGCTTAAGGTCCAACCGGCTGGCGGATTCTGTATATCGCTCATTATGCTTGTTCCTTGTCAGGCGCCGCCGCCGGCACTGCCGTTGCTTTCATCCGACTTGAAATATTTGTCGAACAGGCTGTTGATTTTCGCAGCGGAGGGCGCCGGATCGTAATTTGGCATGGGCTCTTTGTCGACCCGCTGGAACGCACCTGGCATCGGACCGTAGCTGACTTGAGCCACCCCCATAGGAATGCCAGTAATTACCGCGCGGCCTTGTGCATCAAGCTTGCCCTTGCGTTCTGTGCCGTCGGCCAGCTTGACAACATACTCTGCTCCAGCCAGCGGCTGGTCGTCGTGATAGCGGTGGTCCAGGTACAGCGTATCCTTTGGCAGTTCGCCCTCCGGCAGCTGCGGCAGGTCCGCCGCTGCGCTGGCACCCCCATCAAAAATATGCTGCCCGCCCTTGACGGTGAAGTTGCCAGGGCACGCAAACGTGATATCTCCGCCTTCCAGCGTGACGCTGGACTGGCCGGCCTGCAGCACGATCTTCTGGTTGGCCTTGATCTCGATGCTGTCGTTGACGGAGATAACCGTGATCTCCTTGTCGGCCAGAATCTCCAGTTCCCCGGTGTGCGCCTGCAGCGACACGGGGCCGTTGCCCGCGAAGGCCTGGATGCCGCCTTCGTGCGTGAAGTAGCCTGCCGCGTTGCCCGCCACCGTGGACACGGTATGCGCCGCCGCCAGGTGCAGGTCGCCCTGCGTGGTCCATTGCAGTTGCTGGCCCGCGAACAGCAGGGTGGATGCAGGCGTGGCCCAGTTGATGCTGGCGGGGGCGTCCATCAGCACCAGCGGCACGCCGAATTTTTCCACCGGCTTGGCGCTGTCCAGCTCGCGCGATCCGGCTTGCGCTTGCAGCGCCTGCTGGCCGTTGACGGCGCCTTCGTGCTTGCCGCCTTGCCTGGGATCGATCTGGGTGATGAAGTCTGTCTGCGCTGCCGCCGCGAGCTTGCTTGACAAGGCTTTCTGCCTGGCGGCGGCGTCGGCGAGTTGCGTGCCGAGTTCATGCGCACCCTTCAACTGCGCCAGCGCTTCCGACGCGTCGAGCTGCGTGGAGGCGATGCCGCTGCCTTGCGCGCTGCGCGCGCTGGTGGTGAGCAGCACGCCTTCGGCGCCGCGCAGAACGGCCCAGGCGTCGGTGCGCAATTCGAAACCGGCGCCGCGATAGCTGCCGCGCTGGGCGGAGCCGGGCGCTTGCTGGATCAGGTAGCCGAGGTTGAGCTGCGTCGCGGCGCTGCTGGTGGCCAGGCGCGTGCGCACCTGACTGGGCGTGTCGTCGAGCTGCCACTGGCTGTAGCCGCTGCGGTCGAAGTTCTGGCTGTGGATGCCGGAAATCGTACCCGCGTGGTTGACGCCCGCGTCCACGCCGGCCGAAAACGGCGGCTCGTCGCTGCCGGTGTAGAGCTGCGCGACCACCACCGGGCGGTCCATGTCGCCTTCGATGAAGCCGACCAGCACTTCGGTGCCGATGCGCGGCGTGAACTGCGTGCCCCAGTTGGGGCCCGCCAGCGCTTCGGCCACGCGCACCCAGGTGCCGGCGCGCTCGTCGCCGGGCGCGCTGCCTTTGGCGTCGGTGTTGTGCTGCAGGCCGCCCGGGTTGGCGCCTTCGCCGCGCTGCCATGCGAACTGCACGCGCACCTGGTGGTCGCGCGTGGTGGTCGAGACGGTGTCGGCCAGGCCAACCACGAGGGCGGTCTGCGCACCGAGCGCGGTGCAAGCGTGCGGCGCGGCGGTGGCGTCGGGAACGATGGCGACCGTGTCACGCACGCAGCCGAAGCTGTTGCGGTAGGTCCCGGCTTCCACGCCGAAGGCCGGTCCGCCCTTGATGGCGGCGTCGAAGTTGTTGCGCGCCTCGTGCTCGACCCACAGCACCTTGAAGCTGTTGTCGCCGCCGCCGTAGCGTTCGTGTTGCGTGAGCTGGAAGCCGTGGCCGGCAGCCAGCCTGCGCACCGCGCCGCTGCCTTCGAAGACCTTGTTGCGCAGCTCCAGCGCTTGCAGCATCAGCACGCTGTGCTGGTCGGCGGGGCCGTGGCCGGTCCCGGCGCCGCTGGCGATGCGTTCGCCGCTGCCGTCGTAGACCGCCAGCATGGGCAGTTCGCCGGCGTCCAGGCCCGATTGCTGTTCGGCCGACGGGGCCAGCAGTTGCGCGGGGTCCCAACTGGCGATGCTGACTGCGTTCGGCTGCACCTGGCGGCGCGCGCTGAAGCGGTCGATGGCGTCGTCGCTATCGGTGGCGCGCACGCCGTGGAAGCGCAGTTCGGCGCCGCCGGGCGTGTCCGGCGCTGCGGCCTGGGCGTCGAAGATCACCAGCTTGTGTTTGGCCTGGCCGTCGCCCGCGTTGTCGGCTTCCTCGCCGGCCGCGTCGTGCTCGAAGCGCCAGCTCAGGCCTTCGGAAGCCAGCAGGCGCTGGAAGAACTCGAAATCGCTTTCGCGGTACTGGGTGCAGATGGGGCGCGGCGCCAGTTCCTGCGTGAGGTCGAATTCGAAGCGCACGTGCGGGTAGTCGGCCAGCAGTTCGGTGACGATGTCTTGCGCGTTCTTGTCCTGGTAGATGTAGCTGTCGCGCCGCAGGCGCAGCGCGGTCAGCGCCGGTTCCAGCAGCAGGCGGTAGCGCGCCACGCCGCCGTCCGCGCCCAGCCACGCCGCTTCGGTGCAGATGCCGTGCCAGGCGCGCTGGCTGCCGTCGGGCTGGAGCAGGCTTACCGTCAATTCCGCCGCGAGGAACTGGTCCAGCTCCAGGTCGGTGGAGGTGCTGAGCGCGTGCACTTCGAAGGCGTACAGTTCATTGACGGCTTCGCGCGCGCTGAAGTGCTCGGCCATCAGCGATTCGGGCAAGGCGCGCTGCTGCGCGCTGGCCAGCGTGATCAAACGGGCGTGCTGGCTCAGGCCCGTGCCGAACCGGCCGAGCGCGGAGGTAATGGAGGCTGCTGCGGACATCAGGGCAACGTGATGGTCAGGTTGGCCACGCGCGGCGCCATCTTGACGACGTCGTTGTAGGCGTGCAGACGCTCGTCGGTGTGGCGGCCGAGCGAGGTGCGCAGGCCGATATAGCCCAGCACGCACACCAGTCCGAACACGGAGCACAGCACCCACAGCGGCAGGTCGCTGCGCAGCTTGTGCGCGATCTGGTCGGGCCGTTCGGCGTGCGGTGCGAAGCCGCCGCGCTTGCCCTTCAGTTGCGCGATCTCGTCGCCCAGGCGGCTGGTCAGGTAGGCCAGTTTTTCCGAGCCCTCCAGGATGTAGCGGCCCTGGAAGCCGAGCAGCAAGCACATATGGAACACTTCCAGCGCCTGCAGGTGCGCCGCGCCGCGCGCGCGCAGCGCTTCGAGGCGGATGTAGAAATTCTCGCCGGCCAGCTGGTCGCCGAACAGCTGCAGCTGCAGCGGGCGGCGTTCCCACGCGTCGCGGATGGCGTAGGACGAGCGCAGGATGATCTCGTCGACCGCCGCGCAGAAGGCGTATTTGGCGGCGTCGATGTCATCCGGCGAGGCGTTCTGCTTGCGCGCGTTGCGGCCGAATTCGTCGAGGAACTGCGTCATCTTCGCCGCGAAGTCGGCGTTGTCCTGCGGGCCGCTGCCGTTCTTGAGCATGAACAGGGCGTAGAAGCCGTCATACATCAGGTCCTGCAGCGATTGCGGTTTGTTCGAGGCGGGCGCGGTCGATGGTCCGGAGCCGGCGGCGATCAGGGAAGGGGCAGCCATGGTGTTCATTGTTCTGTGTCTCCGCTCAGGATGTGACGGCCAGCAGGTCCAGCTTCATGTCGCGCAGGCCGGATGGCACATAGATGGATATGGACTGCGCCTGCAGCATGCGCTCGTACATCTGGCCCTTGCCTTCGATGGCGAAATAGCAGGCGTCCGGCCGCACGGGGATGGCCGCAGGCACCTGCGGCGCGTGCTGGATGCGTACGCCCGGCATGGCCGAGAGCACGAATTTTTCCACGTCGTCCGGCGCGCCGATCTTGAAGCGCAGCGGCACCACGTCCACCAGTTCGACGGTGGGCAGGTCGGCCGACACGGCGAGATAGAAGGTGGTCTTGTCGTCGATCTTGCCGCTGTCGAGCATGCCGTGGTGGTAGGAAGGTTTCACTTCGTTCAGGGCGATGGCGAAGTATTTGGACGAGATCACGGTGTCGAGCAGCTCGCGGATGATCTGGTGCAGCCGCGCGAAGGCGGGACCGGGATCGGCGTGCTGGTAGGGCGGCAGGTCGGACAGGGTCCAGCTTTTGGAGAACGTCATCAGTGCGCCGGCCAGCGACAGCAGCTGTTCGTACAGGCGCTCCGGGTGCAGCGCCGGGTGGTGGAAGTAGTGCGTCAGGCCGGCGAAGGCGGAGCTGGCGGTGTGCAGCAGCCAGAACGAGGACATGTCGCCGGAGCGGAATTCGATCACGTGGCGGCTCGGCTCGGCTCGCGGTGGTGGCCTTGCAGCGCGCTGACGCTCAGCTTCAGTTTCTAGCCAGCACCCAACGCACTTCACGGCGATTATGCAGCGGCAGTTCTTCGCCTATATTCAGCATCACGCTTGCGTTTAAATCCGATGCGACAAGCCACTTTCCGGCAAGCGGTGCGGCGGTACCGCTCTCTGCCCAAACGAGTTCTTCCGGTACCCAGATGGGTGGGGGCGGGGGGGGCACAAGGTCAGGTTTAGTGAAGTGATAGTGCGCCTCTTCTTCTGGAACGGTGCCATCGTTGTAGCGGTCGTCCCGCCATAGCAAACGCCATGTCGTATCCAGATCAATATTGTCTGTCGCCGTTTCTACCGTGATCCGCGGCGCTTTCGAACCCCCATGCAAGTAGTTCATGGCGCCGGCGATCTTAAATGGTGGTTGAGGCTTCGGGGCACCGGTGAGTAAACTCAGGAATGAGGATTTTGGAACATCAACCGGTTCCCAGATCCCAGAGCACGGCGTATATCCGTTCGTACGCACAAACGTGTTCTCAACCGGGTCGGGTACCATTGCGAGTTCACTTGGAAATGACATGGTTGAAAGCTCTTTCTGAATCCATTGGCCATATACTGTACGACCTGCCTCTCCAAGATAGCGCGGCTCAAGAATATGCGGCCCGCATTCTCCCCACGCCGAGCCCGTCGACATCAGCGTTTCGCAAAATTCAGCCCAGCGTGGGGTATTTTTCTTGATGCCATTCTCGCCAATTTCTATGCGGTAAAGCATTTCAGACCAATGAGAGAGAATGCGTTGAGCCATTACGAATTCACCATTTGCGTCAAATTTAAATACGCGTTTGTCCCCCTTCATTAATCGAATGACACCTTCTTCGCAGTGTGCTAAACACTTCAGAATGAGGACATATTCTGATTGCGGAAGGGATGTCTCGTCGCCCCAGCCATGCTCATCGGCCTCGCGTAGACTGTTTTCGGTAGCGGCTGCCCAAGCTTTGTAATATTCAAAAATACGGCGCCATGCCGTGACTGAGCTGACTCTTTTCAGCCAGTAAAAAATCTGTTGCCGTTCCAAGCCGGATGGCAGCTTGACAGCATCGCTGGGTATAGATTGATTCATGGGTGGATGACTACCTGTTCGTTATGTTTTGTTGCCTGTTCACGGCTGCCGACGCGCGCGGTTTGAATGGTGGTAGTGCCGGGGGCACGGAGGTAGCCCCAGATGCCGTTCGCATCTGTCCAGCCGGTACTATAAAAGGTCAGCTCAAGCCCCGTATGGGGATCGACGATTTTACTCGTCTTGACGCCATTCGCGAAATCATGGCCAACTTGGTTCAAAATGTCCTTGAAGCCGCTGTCTAAAAGAAAGAAAGCTTGAGTTCCGCCTCCGGGAAGATACTGCCCTGGAATTTTATCTCCAAATTGCTCAGAAATTGTACCGACCACCGCCTTTGGTCCCTTATTCCCCACCACCCGAGCTGACACGTAAAAGCCATCACCGTTGAAACTGTCAAGCACGGCTGCCACCTCTCGCCATTCCTTGGCAGTTTTGGGTGGCTGCCCCACGCCCCACCAGCCGCCGCCCGCCCAAGCCTCATCTACCGTTGTGCCATGAGTCGTCCGCGGTGGACCGAAGAACCTGTAGACTTGTTCGCCATCTTTTAGTTGGCGATTCACCATCTTTCCAGAAAACGCTGCCACGCTATTGTATTGTTTGGTTGATGGGTCGACGCGCAACAAGTCTGGATACCCAAGGGCCGGCTTGTAATATTTTTCGACCATTGCAGGTTTCAAAGGATTGGCTGGGTTTTGGTTAAAGCCGCCCCGACTATTTCTTACGGGTAGCACGCCCTCCTCAACCAACCGCCGCTCGTCAGCACGCGTTGCCAGCTTTTGACCGGTAGCCACTTCGTGCAGCGCCAGTCGGCTAGTGGTCTCGCCGCCGGACCGGATGTAGGCCTGAATTTCCCGCAGTTTTTGATCGAGTTCTTTCACGGCAGTCGGGATCATCTCCTTGCCTTTTTCCCGTACTTTGATGAGGCCGGCTCGGAGCGAGTCGATGCGCTTGGCCAAACTCGGAAACATGCCTGCGACTTTGGAGCGGGATTTAACCATGATCGTGTCGAGGGTCACCATCAGATGCGTAAATTTTCCGACCAAGGGCTCCAAATGGTCGCTGACGCGAAGTGCAAGTAGCCATTTTTCCGCATTCTTGACGCCGATACGGTTAAGAAACTCGACGACTTCCTTTGCGCCAGCTGCCATGTGCGCCATCCTGGCTGCTCCCGCCAGATGGGCCGCTTCTTGGGCAACCTTCACGATAATCCTGCCTACACCCTTGACGACGCCGCCGAGCACGGGAATCAGGGCGAACAGCAAGACGACCAGCAATACCCACTGCCACGTTGAATTGCGTTTTTCTTCATCATCAGCCAGGCCGATGACAACCGCGATCAGGTCGCGCACGGCTGTGGCGTCGCCAACCAGCGGGATCATGCCGATGACGGCATCCACAACAATTTGGGTGATGCTTGCCTTTTCATTGAAGGCTCCTTGGACCGTTCCCCATGTCCAGCTCCCCACATCAGCGCAGACGGCCTTGAACTGGCTTAAGCTCCAACCGGCTGGGGGATTTTGAATATCGCTCATTATGCTTGTTCCTTGTCAGGCGGCGCCGCCGGCACTGTCGTTGCTTTCATCCGACTTGAAATATTTGTCGAACAGGCTGTTGATTTTCGCAGCGGAGGGCGCCGGATCGTAATTTGGCATGGGCGCTTTGTCGACCCGCTGGAACGCACCTGGCATCGGACCGTAGCTGACTTGAGCCACCCCCATAGGAATGCCAGTAATTACCGCGCGGCCTTGTGCATCAAGCTTGCCCTTGCGTTCTGTGCCGTCGGCCAGCTTGACAACATACTCTGCTCCAGCCAGCGGCTGGTCGTCGTGATAGCGGTGGTCCAGGTACAGCGTATCCTTTGGCAGTTCGCCCTCCGGCAGCTGCGGCAGGTCCGCCGCTGCGCTGGCACCCCCATCAAAAATATGCTGCCCGCCCTTGACGGTGAAGTTGCCAGGGCAAGCAAACGTGATATCTCCGCCTTCCAGCGTGACGCTGGACTGGCCGGCCTGCAGCACGATCTTCTGCTTGGCCTTGATCTCGATGCTGTCGTTGACGGAGATAACCGTGATCTCCTTGTCCGCCAGGATCTCCAGTTCCCCGGTGTGCGCCTGCAGCGACACGGGGCCGTTGCCCGCGAAGGCCTGGATGCCGCCTTCGTGCGTGAAGTAGCCCGCCGCGTTGCCCGCCACCGTGGATACGGTGTGCGCCGCCGCCAGGTGCAGGTCGCCCTGCGTGGTCCATTGCAGTTGCTGGCCCGCGAACAGCAGGGTGGATGCAGGCGTGGCCCAGTTGATGCTGGCGGGGGAGTCCATCAGCACCAGCGGCACGCCGAATTTTTCCACGGGCTTGGCGCTGTCCAGTTCGCGCGATCCGGCTTGCGCTTGCAGTGCCTGCTGGCCGTTGACGGCGCCTTCGTGCTTGCCGCTTTGCTTGGGATCGATCTGGGCGATGAAGTCTGTCTGCGCTGCCGCCGCGACCTTGCTGGACAAGGCTTTCTGGCTAGCGGCGGCGTCGGCGAGTTGCGTGCCAAGTTCCTGCGCGCCCTTTAACTGCGCCAGCGCTTCCGACGCGTCGAGCTGCGTGGAGGCGATGCCGCTGCCTTGCGCGCTGCGCGCGCTGGTGGTGAGCAGCACGCCTTCGGCGCCACGCAGCACGGCCCAGGCGTCGGTGCGCAATTCGAAACCGGCGCCGCGATAGCTGCCGCGCTGCGCGGAGCCGGGCGCTTGCTGGATCAGGTAGCCGAGGTTGAGCTGCGTCGCGCCGCTGCTGGTGGCCAGGCGTGTGCGCACCTGGCTGGGCGTGTCGTCGAGCTGCCACTGGCTGTAGCCGCTGCGGTCGAAGTTCTGGCTGTGGATGCCGGAAATCGTACCCGCGTGGTTGACGCCCGCGTCCACGCCGGCCGAAAACGGCGGCTCGTCGCTGCCGGTGTAGAGCTGCGCGACCACCACCGGGCGGTCCATGTCGCCTTCGATGAAGCCGACCAGTACTTCGGTGCCGATGCGCGGCGTGAACTGCGTGCCCCAGTTAGGACCCGCCAGCGCTTCGGCCACGCGCACCCAGGTGCCGGCGCGCTCGTCGCCGGGCGCGCTGCCTTTGGCGTCGGTGTTGTGCTGCAGGCCGCCCGGGTTGGCGCCTTCGCCGCGCTGCCATGCGAACTGCACGCGCACCTGGTGGTCGCGCGTGGTGGTGGAGAGGGTGTCGGCCAGGCCGACCACGAGCGCGGTCTGCGCACCGAGCGCGGTGCAAGCGTGCTGCGCGGCGGTGGCGTCGGGGACGATGGCGACCGTGTCGCGCACGCAGCCGAAGCTGTTGCGGTAGGTTCCGGCTTCCACGCCGAAGGCTGGTCCGCCCTTGATGGCGGCGTCGAAGTTGTTGCGCGCTTCGTGCTCGACCCACAGCACCTTGAAGCTGTTGGCGCCGTCGCCGTAGCGCTCGTGCCGGGTGAGCTGGAAGCCGTGGCCGGCGGCCAGCCTGCGCACCGCGCCGCTGCCTTCGAAGACCTTGTTGCGCAGCTCCAGCGCTTGCAGCATCAGCACGCTGTGCTGGTCGGCGGGGCCGTGGCCGGTCCCGGCGCCGCTGGCGATGCGTTCGCCGCTGCCGTCGTAGACCGCCAGCGCGGGCAGTTCGCCCGCGTCCAGGCTCGATTGCTGTTCGGCCGACGGGGCCAGCAGTTGCGCGGGGTCCCAGCTGGCGATGCTGACCGCGTTCGGCTGCACCTGGCGGCGCGCGCTGAAGCGGTCGATGGCGTCGTCGCTGTCGGTGGCGCGCACGCCGTGGAAGCGCAGTTCGGCGCCGCCGGGCGTGTCCGGCGCTGCGGCCTGGGCGTCGAAGATCACCAGTTTGTGCTTGGCCTGGCCGTCGCCCGCGTTGTCTGCGTCATCGCCGGCCGGGTCGTGCTCGAAGCGCCAGTTCAGGCCTTCGGAGGCCAGCAGGCGCTTGAAGAATTCGAAATCGCTTTCGCGGTACTGGGTGCAGATGGGGCGCGGCGCCAGTTCTTGCGTGAGGTCGAACTCGAAGCGCACGTGCGGGTAGTCGGCCAGCAGTTCGGTGACGATGTCTTGCGCGTTCTTGTCCTGGTAGATGTAGCTGTCGCGCCGCAGGCGCAGCGCGGCCAGCGCCGGTTCCAGCAGCAGGCGATAGCGCGCCACGCCGCCGTCCGCGCCCAGCCAGGCGGCTTCGGTGCAGATGCCGTGCCAGGCGCGCTGGCTGCCGTCGGGTTGTAGCAGGCTGACCGTCAATTCCTCAGCGAGGAACTGGTCCAGCTCCAGGTCGGTGGAGGTGCTGAGCGCGTGCACTTCGAAGGCGTACAGTTCGTTGACGGCTTCGCGCGCGCTGAAGTGCTCGGCCATCAGCGACTCGGGCAGCGCGCGCTGCTGCGCGCTGGCCAGCGTGATCAGGCGGGCGTGCTGGCTCAGGCCCGTGCCGAACCGGCCGAGCGCGGAGCTAAGGGAGGCTGCTGCGGACATCAGGGCAACGTGATGGTCAGGTTGGCCACGCGCGGCGCCATCTTGACGACGTCGTTGTAGGCGTGCAGGCGCTCGTCGGTGTGGCGGCCGAGCGAGGTGCGCAGGCCGATGTAGCCCAGCACGCACACCAGCCCGAACACGGAGCACAGCACCCACAGCGGCAGGTCGCTGCGCAGCTTGTGCACGATCTGGTCGGGCCGTTCGGCGTGCGGTGCGAAGCCGCCGCGCTTGCCCTTCAGTTGCGCGATCTCGTCGCCCAGGCGGCTGGTCAGGTAGGCCAGCTTTTCCGAGCCCTCCAGGATGTAGCGGCCCTGGAAGCCGAGCAGCAAGCACATATGGAACACTTCCAGCGCCTGCAGGTGAGCCGCGCCGCGCGCGCGCAGCGCTTCGAGACGGATGTAGAAGTTCTCGCCGGCCAGCTGGTCGCCGAACAGTTGCAGCTGCAAAGGGCGGCGTTCCCACGCGTCGCGGATGGCGTAGGACGAGCGCAGGATGATCTCGTCGACCGCCGCGCAGAAGGCGTATTTGGCGGCGTCGATGTCGTCAGGTGTGGCGTTCTGCTTGCGCGCGTTGCGGCCGAATTCGTCGAGGAACTGCGTCATCTTCGCCGCGAAGTCGGCGTTGTCCTGCGGGCCGCTGCCGTTCTTGAGCATGAACAGGGCGTAGAAGCCGTCATACATCAAGTCCTGCAGCGATTGCGGTTTGCTCGAGGCGGGCGCGGTCGATGGTCCGGAGCCGGCGGCGATCAGGGAAGGGGCAGCCATGGTGTTCATTGTTCGGTGTCTCCGCTCAGGATGTGACGGCCAGCAGGTCCAGCTTCATGTCGCGCAGGCCGGATGGCACGTAGATGGATATGGACTGCGCCTGCAGCATGCGCTCGTACATCTGGCCCTTGCCCTCGATGGCGAAATAGCAGGCGTCCGGCCGCACGGGGATGGCCGCAGGCACCTGCGGCGCGTGCTGGATGCGTACGCCCGGCATGGCCGACAGCACGAATTTTTCCACGTCGTCCGGCGCGCCGATCTTGAAGCGCAGCGGCACCACGTCCACCAGTTCGACGGTGGGCAGGTCGGCCGACACGGCGAGATAGAAGGTGGTCTTGTCGTCGATCTTGCCGCTGTCGAGCATGCCGTGGTGGTAGGAAGGTTTCACTTCGTTCAGGGCGATGGCGAAGTATTTGGACGAGATCACGGTGTCGAGCAGCTCGCGGATGATCTGGTGCAGCCGCGCGAAGGCGGGACCGGGATCGGCGTGCTGGTAGGGCGGCAGGTCGGACAGGGTCCAGCTTTTGGAAAACGTCATCAGTGCGCCGGCCAGCGACAGCAGCTGTTCGTACAGGCGCTCCGGGTGCAGCGCCGGGTGGTGGAAGTAGTGCGTCAGGCCGGCGAAGGCGGAGCTGGCGGTGTGCAGCAGCCAGAACGAGGACATGTCGCCGGAGCGGAATTCGATCACGTGGCGGCTCGGCTCGCGGTGGTGGCCTTGCAGCGCGCTGACCTTGGCCTGCAGCGCGTCGATCAGGCGGCGCAACTGCAGGAACAGCAGCGGCGCGCCGGCGATGGACAGCGAGGGCGGCACGAAGGAAGGGTCGAGTTCAAAGCCGCCGCTGGCCGCGCGGCGCAGGCGCAGCAGCGGGAAATGGGTGTAGGAGTCGCGCGGTTCGTGGTCCGGGACCAGGCGCACGGCCTTTTTCAGGTAGCTCAGCTGGGCCTGCGCGGCCTGGGTGTAGAGGTCGGGCGTGTCGGCGTTGTGCTGGGTGAAACGCACGCCGGCGCTCGCCGAACCCGCCGAGCCCGCCGCGCCGAAGTTGCCGCCGAAGGGTTTGAAGGCGGGCAGGGCGGCGTAAAAAGTCACAATTTGCTGGCTCTGCGGCAGCTGGCTGAGGTCGACCGTATCGGGCAATTCGTCCGTGGCCGGGGCGCTGTAGAGCTCGCCGTCCTGGAAACGCAGCGACAGTTCCAGCAGGCGCAGCGCGTTGTTGGCGAGCGCTTCGCGGTCGATGTCGATCCGCTCCACACCCCAGGCGTAGGGGTGCAGCACCTTCACGCTCTCATGGAGGCGCTGCTCGTGGTAGCGGTCCTGCTGCTGGAAATGCTGGGGCCGGAGGAACAAACCCTCGCCCCAAAGTACTTTGCTGGTCATGTTATCAAATCGGAAATTGATTAGGTGGCAGAACACTAACATTTCTTTAGGAAACATGGCGCAAGCGAGCGCTTCAATTGTGCGCGCCCTCGGCTTGGCGGCTAGCAACATGGAATTAACATTGTTTCCCCAGAAAATTCAATTGAACGCGGCAAAAAATAAATTTCTGATAATGTGTCGCCACAGTAACAATTAGCAATTAACTATCTCTTTTTTGCAAGTCTGTCCGAGGAAAGCATGAAACCTGTCACCACCCTGCGCCGCCTGGCCGGCGCCACCACCTGCGCGGTCATCCTGAGCGCCTGTACCACCGTGCCGCAAGCCGTCGTCGAGCTGCCCAAGCCCACCGTCAGCGCGCTGATGGCCAAGGCCAGCCAGGCCGCGTCGTCCGGCCAGAAGGAGCAGGCCGTCACCTTGTGGAAGGACGCCGCCGCCGCCTTCCCGGCCGAGAAAGCGCCGTGGGTCAGCATCGCCCAGAGCCGCTACGACGCGGGCCAGTACGGCGAAGCCATCGTCAGCGCGCAGGAAATCCTGGTGCGCGATCCGAACGACCAGCTGGCCAACAGCATCATCGCCATCAGCGGCCTGCGCCTGTCGACCCGCGCGCTGGCGGACCTGAGCCGCCAGAACAATCTGAACGGCCCGCTGCGCACCGAGTCGCAGGATTTGGCCAAGCTGCTGCGCGAGAGCCTGGGCGAAACCGTGCTGGTGCCGCCGCAGCCGGTGCCGCAGGCTGCCGGCAAAGGCCCGGTCGCACGCGGCGGCGCCGTCAAGAAAGGCGCCGTCAAGGCGCGCCAGGAATCCAGCGCCGATCCGTTCAGCGGCCTGAAATAACCCGTAACCGTCAATAACAGGGGAATGCCATGTCTAAAAGTGAAAGTGTCCAGAAGCGCCTGCAGAAAGTCCGCCCGCCACGCGTGCAGATGAGCTACGACGTTGAAATCGGCGACTCCATCGAAAGCAAAGAACTGCCTTTCGTGATGGGCGTGGTCGGCGATTTCGGCGGCAACTCGGAAGTGGAGCAGAAGCGCCTGAAGGACCGCAAATTCGTCGGCATCGACCGCGACACCTTCGACGAGGTGATGAAGGGCGTGGAGCCGCGCGCCAACTACACCGTGGCCAATGAGCTGGGCGACCAGGATGGCAAGTTCGCGGTGGACCTGAAGTTCCGTTCGATGGAGGACTTCCGTCCGGAGGCCGTCGTGCAGCAGGTGGAGCCGCTGCGCAAGCTGCTCGAGGCACGCACCAAGCTGGCCGACCTGCGCAACAAGCTGGCCGGCAACGACAAGCTGGAAGACATCCTGAACGATGTGTTGAGCAGCACCGAGAAACTGGCGCAGCTGAGCGGCGCCGCCCAAGAAGCGAAGGAATAAGTCATGTCCGCCCAATTCAGTGCCAATGCTGCCGCCGCGCCGCTCCATGAAGCGGCCCTGCTGGACCAGATCGTCGAGCAGAGCAAGGTCGCCAAGTCCAGCGTGGAGCACGCGCGCGCCAAGGATTTGATCGCCGAACTGGTGAGCCAGGTGATGGAGGGCACGGTGGTCGTGTCCGACAATCTGGCGGCCACCATCGATGCCCGCGTGGCGGAGCTGGACCGCATGATCTCGGCCCAGTTGTCGGCCGTGATGCACGCGCCCGAATTCCAGAAGCTGGAAAGCAGCTGGACTGGCTTGCACTACCTGGTGAAGAACAGCGCCACCGGCCAGAACCTGAAGATCAAGATGCTGAACGCGACCAAGAAGGAGCTGGTGAAGGACTTCCAGAGCGCGCTCGAATTCGACCAGAGCACCATGTTCAAGAAGGTCTACGAGGAGGAATTCGGCACCTTCGGCGGCGCCCCGTTCGGCGCGCTGCTGGGCGACTACGAGATCACCCGCCAGCCGGAGGACATGTATTTCATCGAGCAGATGTCGCACGTGGCCGCCGCCGCGCACGCGCCTTTCATCAGCGCCGCCTCGCCCGAACTGTTCGGGCTGGAGAGCTACAGTGAACTGGGCAGGCCGCGCGACCTGTCGAAAGTGTTCGACACCATCGAATACGCCAAGTGGAAATCCTTCCGCGAATCGGAAGACTCGCGCTACGTCGGCCTCACGCTGCCGCGCTTCCTGGGCCGCCTGCCGTTCAACCCGGCCGACGGCGCCGTCACCGACGGCTTCAACTTCGTCGAAGACGTGGACGGCACCGACCACCAAAAATACTTGTGGTGCAACGCGGCCTACGCCTTCGGCACCAAGCTGACCACGGCCTTCGACGACTACGGCTGGTGCGCGGCGATCCGCGGCGTAGAGGGCGGCGGCCTGGTCGAAGACCTGCCGACCCACACCTTCAAGACCGATGAAGGCGAAGTCGCGCTGAAATGCCCGACCGAGATCGCCATCACCGACCGCCGCGAGAAGGAATTGAGCGACCTCGGTTTCATCTCGCTGGTGCATTGCAAGAACACGGACTACGCGGCCTTCTTCGGCGCGCAGTCGGCCCAAAAGGCCAGGAAATACAACACCGAAGCGGCCAACGCCAACGCGGTGCTCTCGGCGCAGCTGCAATACATCTTCGCCGTGTCGCGCATTGCGCACTATATGAAGGCCATGATGCGGGACAAGATCGGCAGCTTTGCCGCCGCCTCCAACGTGGAGGACTTCCTGAACCGCTGGCTGACCCAGTACGTGCTGCTCGACGACAACGCAACGCAGGAACAGAAAGCCCAGTTCCCGTTGCGGGAGGCATCGGTGCAGGTGGCGGAGGTGCCGGGACGGCCGGGCGTATATCGCGCCGTGTCGTTCCTGCGCCCCCACTTCCAGCTCGATGAGCTTTCGGTTTCGCTCCGGTTGGTCGCGGAGCTTCCTGTTGCGACCAAAAAGAACTGATCTATTGAAGTTCACCCCCTTTTTTTACAACCACTGAAAGGAATAACATGGCAATCGACGTCTACCTGCAAATCGACGGTATCAAAGGCGAATCCTCGGACAGCACCCACCGTGACTGGATCGAAGTCAAATCCGTGAACTTCGAAGTGCTGCAGCCCAAGTCGGCCACCGCGTCGACCGGCGGCGGCCACACCGCCGAGCGCACCGAGCACAAGGATATCGTCATCCACAAGCTGGCCGACCTGGCCACGCCTATCCTGCTGCAGACTTGCTCGTCCGGCAAAACCATCCCGAAAGCGAAGCTGGAGTTCCTGCGCGCCGACGGCCAGGGCGAGCGTATCAAGTACTTCGAAATCGAACTGGAAAACGTGCTGATCGGCTCCGTTGCACCGTCGATCAACCAGGGCGACATCCTGAGCGAAGACGTGGCGCTGAAGTATTCGCGCGTGAAGTGGAAGTACACGCAGCAAAAGGTTGGCGGCGGCTCCGGTGGCAACACTTCGGGCGGCTGGGATCTGTCGGCCAACAAGACGGTTTAAGTATGCTTGATCTGGTTAAACGACCCGGCGTCCTGGCGCCGTCATCCCGGTGAAAGGCTATACGCCAGGGCTGTTTGACCGGCTCCTCGATGAGCCGTCGCATGGCAACGGCAGCGGCAACGCTGTCGGCACCATGCAGCGGCTTACCATCGAGGAGATGAAGGACGCCGTTGCGCGCGACCTGGAAGCGCTGCTCAATACCCGTTCCGTGCTGCGCGAGGACCTGCTCAAGCGGTTTCCGGAATGCGGGCGCTCGATCGCCAGCTACGGCCTGAGCGACTTCGCCGGCCTGTCGCTGTCGAGCACCGACGACCGCGCCTACATCTGCCGCGCGCTGGAACGCACCATCCTGCGCCACGAACCGCGCCTGCGCAATGTGCAGGCGTCGCTCGAAGTGCGCGAGGGCGCCATCAACCGGCTCGGCTTCAGCATCACCGCCTTGCTGGTCGCCAGCGCGACCCAGGAACCCGTCAATTTCGACGCAGTGCTGCAACCTTCGAGCCTGCACTACACCATCAGCAAGGCGCGCCGCGCGGCGCAGCCGGGAGCCTGAATTGGAACAGCTGTTACCATATTACGAAAGGGAGCTCGGCTTCCTGCGCCGCTACTCGCGCGAATTCGCCGAGCGCTACCCGAAAATCGCCGGCCGCCTGCTGGTCGGCGGCGAGGTCTGCGAAGATCCCCATATAGAACGCATGATCGAGTCCTTCGCGCTGCTCAATTCGCGCATCGCCAAGCGGCTCGACGACGATTACCCCGAATTCACCGAGGCGATGTTCGAGGTGATGTACCCGCACTACCTGCGGCCCTTTCCCTCCTGCTCCATCGCCCGCATGGACTACAGCGGCGCCGCCGCGCAACTGACGTCGGCCAGCGAAATCCCGCGCGGCACGCAGCTCACCACGCGGCCGGTGCGCGGCGCGGCCTGCACCTTCCGCACCGCCTACCCGGTGACGGTGGCGCCGCTGGCGCTGTCGCAGGCGTCGTTCAGCGCCATCATCTCCGTGCCGGAGGCGTTGCGCGCGCCGCAGGGCGCCACGTCCAGCATCAGCATCACCCTGTCCGCCACGTCGGAGCAGGCCGGTCCGCTGCAGCTGGGGCTGGGCAAGCTGCGCTTCTTCATCGACGGGGAGCCGTCCTTTTGCGCGGCCCTGCGCGACGCGCTGTTCATGCGCACGGTGGCCGCCTACGCGGAAGCGGACGGCAACGGCCGCTGGGTGCCGCTGCAGGCGTCGCCGCTGACGCCGGCCGGTTTCGAGGAAGACGAATCGCTGATCGACTTCTCGGCACGCTCGCACGCGGCCTACCGCCTGCTGACCGAATATTTCTGCTTCCCCGAGAAGTTCAATTTCTTCGACATCGACCTGGCCAGGCTGGGCGTGGCGCTGCCGTCCGGCGCACGCTCGGTCACGCTGCACCTGGCCTTGTCCGGTCTGCGCACGGACTCGAACACCGCGCGCATCCTCGGCACGCTCAATACCAACAATGTGCTGCTGGGCTGCACGCCTGTGGTCAACCTGTTCCGCCAGCGCGGCGAACCGATACGCCTGACCCACACCACCGCCAGCTATCCGGTGCTGGCCGACGCCCGGCGCGCCTTCGCTTACGAGGTGCAGGCCATCGAGTCGGTGCGGCTGGTGCGCCAGACGCCGCAAGGCGAATCCATCACCACCTTCCGCCCGTTCTACTCGCTGAAGCATGGCCAGGCGCCGGAAAAGAGCGGCCACTACTGGGTTGCGCGCCGCAACGAGACGGTGGCCGAGAAAAGCCCGGGCTACGAGACCGAGATTTCCATTGTCGATATCGACTTCGATCCGGCCGAGGTGGAGACCGACACGCTGAGCCTGGAACTGAGCTGCACCAACCGCGATCTGCCTTCGATGCTGTCCTACGGCATGCGCGGCGGCGACCTGTTCATGGAAGGCGGTTCCAGCGTGCGCTCCATCAGCCTGCTGCGCAAGCCGACCGCCTCGCAGCGCTTCGAACGCGGGCGCGGCGCGCACTGGCGTCTGATCTCGCACCTGTCGCTGAACCATTTGTCGCTGGACGAGGACGGCCTGGACGCGTTCCGTGAAATGCTCACGCTGTACGACTTGCCGCGCTCCCCGTCCACGCAGCGCCAGATCGGCGGCGTGCTGGGGATAGCGCACAAGGCCGCCAACACCTGGCTGCCCGGGAATCCCTTCGCCTGCCTGGTGCGCGGCGTAGAAGTGCGCCTGACCATCGACGAAGAAGCCTTTGTCGGCAGCGGCATCCATGCCTTCGCCCACATCATCGAGCGCTTCCTCGGCCTCTATGTGCACGCCAACAGCTTCACGCAGCTGGTCGTGCTGTCCCACAAAACCGGAGAGGAACTGCTGCGATGCTTGCCACGAAGCGGCGATTTGAGCCTGCTGTAATCGAGCGCCTGTTCGCCGAGCCTTACCGCTTCGAGTACTTCCAGGCGGTGCGCATGCTGGAACTGTGGCTGAAGAAGCGCGGCGTGCCGCAGGAGGGCGCGGTGGCGAACTTCCTGCGCTTCCAGAATTCGACTTCGCTGTCCTTCCCGGCCAGCGAGCTCGAATCGTTGCACCCCGAGCCGCGCGACGTGGCGCGGGACGCGCGCGGTCTGGGCGAGGCGCTGCAGGCGTCGCAACTGAAGTATGTGCGGCTGACACCGACCTTCATGGGCTTCCTCGGCAGCAGCGGCACGCTGCCGGCCCACTACACGGAACGCATCGCCGCGCACGGCCTGTACCAGCGCGACGACGGTCCGCGCGCCTTCCTCGACACCTTTTCCAACCGCGCGCTGGCGCTGTTCTACGAAGCCTGGCGCAAATACCGGCTGGAGCTGAAGTACCAGGCCGACGGCAAGGACGGCTTCCTGCCGCTGCTGCTGTCGCTGGCCGGGCTGGGCAACGCGTCGCTGCGGCGCCGCATGGCCAGGCACGGCGACGGCGTGCGCGATGAATCGCTGGGCTATTTCGCCAGCGCGGTGCGGCAGAAGCCCGCGTCGGCGGCGCAGGTGGCGCGCGTGCTGTCGGAATATTTCGACCAGCAGGTGCGCATCACGCAGTTCATCGGCTGCTGGTACGACGTCCCGCAAGCCCAGCAAAGCACGCTGGGCGGGGCCAACGCCGTGCTGGGCGGCGGTGCGCTGGCCGGGGCGCGCGTGTGGCAGCGCGACTTGCGCATGCGGCTCGTCATCGGCCCGCTGGACCGCGCCAGTTTTGTCTCCTTCCTGCCGGGCGGGAAGGCGGCCGGCGCGCTGAAGGACATGCTGGCCATGTTCACCGGGCTGACGCTGGAATACGAAGTGCAGCTGGTGCTGCGTGCGTCCGACGTGCAGGGCACCAGCCTGGATGAAAACCGCAGCGGGGGAAGGCTGGGCTGGGACAGCTTTGTGCTGAGCGGCGCCCAGGCGACGGACCGCAGCGACGTGCGTTACGAAATACATACAATATAAGAGGAGTAGGTCATATGAGCATCAACCTGAAAACGCTGATCGGCAAATTGAACGACACCTGCCGCGTGGCCGCCACGCGCGCCGCCGGCATCTGCGTGTCGCTGGGCCAGTTCGAAGTCGACATCGAACACCTGTTCCTGGCGCTGCTGGAGCAGCCCAAGAGCGACCTGGTGGTTGTTGCGCGCCGCAGCGGCATCAGCGTGAGCATGCTGGAGGCGGACCTGCAGTCGGAACTGAGCCGCTTCAAGAACGGCAACACGCGCACGCCGGTGTTCTCGGCGCGCCTGCCCAAGTTGCTGGAGAACGCGTGGCTGATCGCCTCGCTGGACATCCAGTCCGGCCGCCAGGTGCAGATCCGCAGCGGCCATCTGCTGCAGGCCCTGCTGACCGATTCCGAACTGTCGCAACTGGCGCAGCGCAGCTCGAAGCTGTTCGCCAGGTTCGAGCTCGAACAGATCCGCCACAATCTGGATGAAATCTCGGCGGGTTCGCAGGAAGCCGTGGCGCCGCCGCAGCAGGGCGCGGAAGACGAGGGCGGCGACCCGGTGGGCGAGATCGCCGCCAACGCCCCCGGCAAGACGCCGGCGCTGGACCAGTTCACCACCAACCTCACGCAGCGCGCCGCCGACGGCAAGGTCGACCCGGTGATCGGACGCGACGACGAGATCCGCCAGGCCATCGACATCCTGATGCGCCGCCGCCAGAACAATCCCATCCTGACCGGCGAGGCGGGCGTGGGCAAGACCGCCGTGGTGGAGGGGCTGGCGCTGCGCATTGCCGGGGGCGACGTGCCGGACGTGCTGAAGGGGGTGCAGATCCACACGCTGGACATGGGACTGCTGCAAGCCGGTGCCAGCGTGAAGGGCGAGTTCGAGAACCGCCTGAAGAACGTCATCGACGAGGTGCGCAAAAGCCCGCACGCCATCATCCTGTTCATCGACGAGGCGCACACGATGATAGGCGCGGGCGGACAGGCGGGCCAGAACGACGCGGCCAACCTGCTCAAGCCGGCGCTGGCGCGCGGCGAATTGCGCACCATTGCCGCCACCACCTGGGGCGAGTACAAGAAGTACTTCGAAAAGGACGCCGCGCTGGCGCGCCGTTTCCAGGTCGTGAAGGTGGAAGAGCCGAGCGAGGAGCTGGCCTGCGCCATGCTGCGCGGGATGGCGCCGCTGATGGAGAATCACTTCAACGTGCGCGTGTATGACGAGGCCATCACCGAGGCGGTGCGCCTGTCGCACCGCTACATCACGGGCCGCCAGCTGCCGGACAAGGCGATCAGCGTGCTCGATACGGCCTGCGCCAAGGTGGCGCTGGGCCAGAACGCCACGCCCGCGCTGCTGGAGAACCTGGTGCGCAGGCTGGAACGCGCGGCGGCCGAAGCGGCGTCGCTGGAGCGCGAGCAGAACGCCGGCGGCGGCAAGGCCCACGCCGAGCGCCTGAAACAGCTGCGCGAAGAGAGCGAGGCCGTTACCCTGCAACATGCCGATCTGGCGGCGCGCTGGGAGCAGGAAAAGCAGTTGACGGAACAGATCAAGGCCGCGCGCCTGGTGCTGGAGGCGGGCGGCCCGGCCGACGCGAGCCAGGGCAAGGACGTGCAGGCGCTGCTGGAAGAGTTGAAGACGCTGCAGGGCGAAACGCCGATGGTGCCGGTGCAGGTCGACGGCCACGTGGTGGCCGGCATCGTCGCCGGCTGGACCGGCATCCCGCTCGGGAAGATGGTGAAGGACGAGATCAAGACGGTGCTCAAGCTGAAGGACATGCTGGAGGAACGCGTGCTGGGCCAGCCGCATGCGCTGGAAGCGGTGGCGCAGCGGGTGCGCACTTCGCGCGCCAACCTGGACGACCCGAACAAGCCGAAGGGCGTGTTCCTGTTTGTCGGCCCGTCCGGCGTCGGCAAGACCGAGACCGCGCTGGCGCTGGCCGATGTGCTGTACGGCGGCGAGCGCAAGCTGGTCACCATCAATATGAGCGAATACCAGGAAGCGCATAGCGTCTCGGGGCTGAAAGGCTCGCCGCCGGGCTATGTGGGCTATGGCGAAGGCGGCGTGCTGACCGAGTCGGTGCGGCGCAACCCCTACAGCGTGGTGCTGCTCGATGAAGTGGAGAAGGCGCACCCGGACGTGCTGGAGCTGTTCTTCCAGGTGTTCGACAAGGGCGTGATGGACGACGCCGAAGGCCGCGAGATCGACTTCCGCAACACCATCATCATCCTGACCTCGAACGTGGCCTCGTCAACGCTGATGCAGGCCTGCCTGAACAAGACCGCAGAGGAGCTGCCGAAGGCCGATGCGCTGGCAGAGATGATACGGCCGCAGCTGAGCAAGCAGTTCAAGCCCGCCTTCCTCGGCCGCCTGAAGGTGATACCGTTCTACCCGATACCGGACGAGGTGCTGGCCGAGATCATAGAGCTCAAACTGGGCCGCATCGGCCAGCGCATCAGCGTGAACCACAAGGCGGAGTTCAGCTGGGACGAGGCGCTGGTCGACGCCGTGCTGGCGCGCTGCACCGAAGTCGATTCCGGCGCGCGCAATGTCGACAATATCCTGAACGGGACCTTGCTGCCGGAGATCGCCGAGTCGGTGCTGGCGAAGATGGCGGAAGGGGCGGCAATCGCCAAGATCAAGGTCGGCGCCAACAAGCAGGGGCAGTTCAAGTACACGATACGCTAGGCTGCGGCGGACGCTACTCCCTGGTGGGCAACCACTTCGGTTTGGTGTCCGTATGCAGCTCGCGCTGGACGGGGCCGTCGTATTCCGGCTCCATCGTCCCTAAAGTGACCGCGATCTTGTCGGGGGTTTGTGTGCTGCGCCAGAACAGGGTTGAACCGCAGACGCTGCAGAAGCCCCGGCGGCCATGGTCGGATGAGGCATATTCCGTGACCAAATCTTCGCCCCGTTCGATGACGTAGCCGGCGCGGCTGACGTTGGCGTAGGTACCCGCCGCCGCGCCGTGCTGCTTCTGGCACATGGTGCAATAGCAATGACTGGCATGGTGGACCGGCCCCTCGGCCCGGTACGCGACGCCGCCGCATAAACAACTGCCGTGTAACATAGAATCTCCTTCCAGTTAAGCCAACACATTGTAGATTTGTGCGTCGACGATGTCCATTGCACAGAATGCGGCCGGACTGGTTTCAGCGGGAAATTTTTACTATCGCCTCCCGGCTGCCAGCCTGCTCGCGCAAGCGGAACTTCTGAATCTTCCCGGTCGCGGTTTTCGGCAGTTCGCCGAAAACCACGCGGCGCGGGCACTTGAAGTGCGCCAGCCGTTCGCGGCAGAACGCGATCACCTCGGCTTCGGTGTGGGCTGGCGCATCTTGTTTCAGTTCGACAAAGGCGCACGGCACTTCGCCCCATTTGTCGTCGGGCTGCGCGACCACCGCCGCGCCCAGCACGCCGGCCAGGCGGTACAGCACATCCTCCACTTCGACTGACGATATATTCTCGCCGCCGGAAATGATGACGTCCTTTGACCGGTCCGTGATCTGCAGGTAGCCGTCCGCATGCACGACCGCCACGTCGCCGGTATGGAACCAGCCGCCGGCGAAGGCGATGGCGGTGGCTCCCGGGTTTTTCAAATATCCCATCATCACCGTGTTGCCGCGAACCAGCAGCTCGCCGGCCGCGACGCCGTCCGCCGCCACCGCTTGCAGTGTGTCTGCGTCGGCGGCCGCACTGTGTTCCAGGCCCACCGCGCGTACGCCTTGACGCGCTTTCATGCGCGCTTGCTCCGCCGGCGGCAGCCCATCCCATTCGGCTTGCCAGGCGCAACTGATCGGCGTGCCGGACACCTCGGTGATGCCGTAGACATGCTCGACATCAAAGCCCATGGCGCCGACCGCCTGCAGCACGCTGGCGGGCGGCGGCGAGCCGGCCGTCAGTATGCGCACCGGACGCGGCAGCGTGGGGCGCTGCGCTTCGGGCGTGCTGGCGATGCCGGCCAAGACGATGGGCGCGGCGCAGAAGTGGTCGACGCCGTGTTCCGCAATCGCGGTGAAGACGTTGGCGGCTGTCACCTTGCGCAGGCACACATGGGTGCCCGCCGCCGCGGTGATCGCCCAGGTGAAGCACCAGCCGTTCGCATGGAACATCGGCAGCGTCCACAGATAGACCGGCGCGCGCGGCAGGGCCCAGTTTGTCATCTGCAGAAGGCTCATGAGATAGGTGCCACGGTGGCTAGGCACCACCCCCTTCGGGTCGCCGGTTGTGCCGGACGTGTAGTTCAGCGCGATCGGCGTCCACTCGTCGGCCGGCCAGTGCCCGGCAAAAGCTGGATCACCGCTGGTTACCAGGGACTCGTAGTCGGTTTCCCCGATAGCGGGTCCGGCGGGCGCGGCCAGATCGTTGATGTCGATCACGCGCGGCGGATCCGCTAGTCCCAGCAGCGCTTTCGCGGCCAGCGGCGCGAACTCGCGGTCCACCATCAGCAGCTTGCACTCGCCATGGCGCAAAATGAAGGAGACGCCGTCTGCATCGAGGCGGCAGTTGATGGCATTGAGCACGGCCCCCGAGAGTGGCACGCCGAGGTGCGCCTCCAGCATGGCGGGAGTATTCGGCGCGAGGATGGACACCGTGTCGCCGGGCTGTATGCCTAGCCGGACGAGCGCGGAGGCAAGCCGGTAGCAACGCTCGCGGGTCTGCGCCCAGGTCTGGCGGAAGGCGCCGTGGACGATGGCGGTGCGCTGCGGGTAGACGTCGGCTGTGCGGTCGAGAAAACCGAGTGGTGTCAGGGCCACGTGGTTGGCGGCGTTCTTGTCCAGGCCCTGGGAGTAGGCTGCTGCGCTCATGTTGCGGTCTCCATATTTGTAGTTGTGTGAAACGTGGTGAAATCCTGCACCGCCTCGCGCTGGGTGACCAGTGAATTTTCGATGCGGCCAGGATCCGCGTAGCCGAGGCTCATACCGCAGACAAACATTTGCTGCTCAGGTATCCCCAGTTCCGTGGCAATGATGTGGTGGAATGCGTTGAATGCGGCCTGGGCGCAGGTGTCGAGGCCACGCGCCCGGGCGGCGGTCATGACGCTTTGCAGAAACATGCCGTAGTCGAGCAAACTCCCCCGGCCCATGCTGCGGTCCATGGTGAACATCAGCCCGACCGGCGCGTCGAAGAAGGCATAGTTGCGGCCGTGTTGGGCATGCATGCGGTCCTTGTCGTTTTTTTGGATGTCCAGCAAGCCGTAGAGATCCCAGCCGACCTTGCGCCGCCGGTCAATGTAGGGCGAGAGCCATTCCCGAGGGTAGTAGTCGTATGGCTCCTCGAGTTCGGCCATCTGCGCGGGGTCGTCATAGACGCGCATGATGGCATCGCTCAGCCCTTCCTTCGCCGCCCCCGTGACGACGTGAACATGCCAGGGCTGCGTGTTCACGCCGGACGCGCTATATCGCGCGACGTCCAGGATGGCGCTGACTTCCTCGCATGACACCGGCGTTGGAAGGAAGGCGCGAATGGAGCGGCGGGTACTCAGCGCCCAGTCGACAGCGCGCCGCAGCTCGTCGGGCGCAATGTCCGGTGGTGTAGACTGTCGAATAGTCATTTCCTCATCCATGGTGTGAATTTATCGGTACGGTCAGGCAGCGGCGCGGCCGGCCGAGGCGCACAGCCTGTGATTGATCAGCACGACGGCGCTCATTCCCAGCAGGCCTGCAAGCCCGATCGCCATGAAATTCTGCTCCAGCGGCAGCTTCAGCGCGACCAGCGCACCGATCATGATGGGCGCCAGGATGCCGCCCGCGCGTCCGACTCCCGAGGCGAAACCGACGCCGGTCGAGCGGATGGCGGCCGGATAGAACGCCGCCGCATAGGCATAGGCGACCAGCTGCGTGCCCAGTGTCGTCGCGCCGACGATGAAGACCATCACGAACAGCAGTTCGGAGGACTTGGTGAAACCCATGAGTGTCAGCGAGACCGCCCCGGTCGCATACAGTCCCACCAGCACGTGCTTGATATTGAAGCGGTCGCCCAGCCAGGCGCCGCCCAGGGCGCCGGCGATGGCGCCGATGTTGAACACGAGGACGAAGTTCAGCGCGGACCCGAGGCTGTAGCCCGACATCGCCAGCAGCTTGGTCAGCCAGGAGCTCAGGGCGTACACCATGAACAGGCCGAAGAAGAACGCGGCCCAGATCATCACGGTGCTGAAACCGCGCCGCTCCTGGAACAGCTGCAGGATAGATGCGTTGCTGGTCTTGGCTCCCGCCACGACGATGAACTGGGCGTCGGCCGGCAGCGGGTAGTCGGGCAGCACTTTGCCGACGATCTCGCGCAGTTCGGCGTTGCGCCTGCGACCGATGAGAAAGGGCACCGATTCGGGCATGGTCCTCAAGATGAACGGAATCAGCAGCACCGGAAGCAGGGCGACGTAGAACACCGATTGCCAGCCGTAGTCGAGGATCAGCTGTTTCCCGGTGAGGGCGACCAGGATGCCGCCGACGGCATAGCCCGCGAACACGATCGCCACCAGGCGGGTGCGAATCGAGACCGGCGCATATTCGCCCATTTGCGCCGCGGTGATGGGGAGGACGCCGCCTATGCCCAGACCCGCTATGAAACGCATGACGCTGAAGCTGGCCGGGTCATGGGTCAAGCCCGCGGCGGCGGTGAAGACGCTGAACACTGCGATGCAAATCACGAGCATTTTCGGCCGGCCGACCTTGTCCGCCAGCGTGCCGAAAAACATGGCGCCCATCATCATCCCGAACAGCGCCGAACTTGCCATGAAGCCCGCCGTGGCGGCGTCCACGCCCATCTCTTTCATGATCATCGGCAAGGCGGCGCCCACCACCGCGAGGTCGTAACCATCCAACACGAGTATCAGGAAACACCAGAACAGGATCAGTGCGTGAAAGCCGTTGAATCTGGACTCGTCGATAAGCTTTTGAATATTAATAGAGTGCATGTGCATACCTCTGTCGAATGGGTGCAATGGAAGCTGAAGACATGGTGCGGGTCTCCTCCAGGTGAAGTGCTTGCTCTGGCGGCAAGCCGATACCAGGCTCTTAAGTGAATTAGAGTTCTAGTTAATTGATAGTAGAATTCAGATTCGCTTAAGTCAAGTGGAGAATTCCTGGAAGTGGGCATGCCGCCAAGCTGCGCGGTCGGACAGGGCATGCTGCTTGGTCGATGAACGGAATAGCAACAGGGCCGCGATAGTCCTTGACACGGTCGGCGCCGCTCTATAGTTTATGTGGAATTCTGGTTCACTTAAATGGAGGCGATGATGAAATGGATACTCAGGATTTTGGTTTTCCTGTTTGCCGGTCAGATAGTCGGTGCGCAAGCGGCGGGCTACGGCACGGCCGAGGAGGCCGTTGCGATGGTGAAGCGGGCGGGGGCCCTGATGAAAGCCAAGGGAAAGGATGAGGCTTTCAAGCAATTCAACGAACCGGCCGGTTCCTTTGTCGACCGCGACCTGTATATCGCCGTGATCGATGCAAAAGGAACCATGTTGTCCCATGGCGCCAATCCTAAACTGATCGGCAAGGCATTAATGGAATTGAAGGATGCCGATGGCAAGCCCTTCATCAAGGCGCTGGTCGATCTGGCCCAGGGCAGCGGGAGCGGCTGGGTGGATTACAAATGGCCGAACCCTGTGACAAAGCTGATCGATTCAAAATCCACCTACGTTGAAAAACTTGGTGATTTAACCATTGCCTGCGGGGTGTACAAGAAGTAGCCAGGTAGGCCAAGTGTATAATCCTGCATCGGTTTTGGAAGGGGATGGTGTGGGAGAGGAAACGAATCTGGTGGAGGTGCCTGGCGCTGTCCGCAAACCCCGCATACGCCATCGCGGCCCGGACAAATACCCGCTGATACTGAAGGCGGCACGGCGCCTGGTTGCGACTTCCGGATTCCGGGACGTGCAGATGTCAGCCGTCGCCGACGCGGCCGGGATAGCAATCGGCACGCTGTACCGCTACTTTCCCGCGAAGACCCAGTTGATGATCGAGGTCGTGGCGCTGACGGCGCAGCGTGAAGTCGACGTCGTGGCGGGCATTGCCATGGGCGAGGGCAGCGCCGCCGAACGTCTCGGCGTCGCCGCCTGGACCTTTGCCAACCGCGCGCTGCGCGGAAAGCGGCTCGCCCACGCCCTGGTGGCCGAACCGGTGGAGCCGGAGGTGGAAGCCGCCCGCCTCAAGTATCACCGCGCCCTGGCCAGGGTGTTCATGACCATCATCGAACAGGGCGTGCGCGCCGGCGAGTTTCCGGCGCAGAGCGAGCGCGCCTCTGCCGACTGTATCGTTGGCTGCTTGTTCGAAGGCCTGGTCAGTCCGTTGGCCTCGGACACCGTGCCGGACGATCCGAGCTTGTCCGAACATGCCGTCGCCATCATCAGTTTTTGCCTGCGCGGGGTGTCGGGCAGTCCTCTGTCCTTCGCACCCCCGCCTCAGCCCTGACAGCTTGACCCACGCCGCCAGCAGGCTGCTGAATGACGTGCATTGTCAATTCGTCCATGGCCGGACGTGTTTTTGATATCGATAAGGAAAAAAATGTGATTGGTCTTGAATCGGCCGATTGCGTACTATCGCCGCCAGGACACGACAACACCGATCATGCCCGCAGGGGTATTTCTGAAGAAAAGACATTCATGACGAGCCAGACCAAGCCTTGCGCAATCACCCGACGGGACTTTCTTGAAACGATGGGCGGTGGCCTGGCGGGCTTGGCCGTTGCGGGACCGGCGCTGGCGGCTGGCGCGGACGCGTCCAATCCTGCCGGCCTCAAGCTGCTCACGTCGACCGATGGCGTGTATTACCCCGCCAAGGAAGGCGGGCAAATGAAGTTCGGCTTTTCGTGGCCTGAACCGTCTACCGAGTTTGGCGGGATGCTGTTTGCCTTCGAACTGGTGAGCTATGAGAATACCTATGCCATCGACCCGGCGCAGGTCAGTGTGACTGGCAGCGGCGACAAGCGCAAGCTCGTCGCGCGCGGCTTCACCTGGGCCGGCGGGCAGGAGAAGGTGGGCGGCTATCTCGAAGCGAACCTGAATCGCCTGCCGGACGGCTCGTTTGAATGGCTGGTGTCGGCGCAGTTCGGCAAGCCGGTCAAGGCAATCAAAACCATCGTGCGCAATCTGCCGCGCGGCCGGCTGTCGAAAGCGGCCGACCATTGGTTCAATCCCGGCGACAGCGAGAAAGTGTTCGAATATCCGGACTTGATGAATGGCATGGCGACGCCGCTGATGGCGCTCGAAGCAAACGATGGCCGGATCTGGGCGATCTCGGCGCTGCAAACCGAGGTGCGCCCCGCGCGCTTCTTCTTCTGGCCCGGCCCTGACGGTTATAAAGTGGAGCTGATCTCGGAAATGGCAGCCTGGGACCGGCGCGGCGACGTGCGTACGCCGACCTGGCGCATTGCGTCGGCTGCGGATTTCGACACGGCGGTCAAGCCGCATTTTGCGCACATCGAGCAAGCCTACCGCCTGCCGGCGTTCCAGGCGCGCGCCGATGCGCCGCACTGGATGAAGCACACCGGCTTGGTATTGTCGCTGCACGGACAACACTGGACCGGACGCATCTTCAACGACTATGCGCGCCAACTGGAGATCCTCCGGTGGGCAAGCACCAAGACCGATCCGCGCAACGTGATGGTGTTTCTGGCCGGTTGGGATGCCCGCTATTACTGGGACTATCCCCGCTTCGACGTCGATCCGCGCATGGGCGGGGAGGCAGCGTTCAAACGCCTCATCAGCGAAGGCCAAAAGCTCGGCTACCGTTTCCTGCTGATGTTCGGTTCCAACGTCGCCAACCCAGCCGCGCCCGGATTCGCCAAGGTCGCCAATGCGCAGGTCCGCAATGTGTATGGCGAGCGCATCTTAGGCAACTACGTCGATTGGGACGGCGACCGCAAGGGCGACTCGTCCATGGTTCTGATGAACCTGGCCGTGCCGAGCTGGCGCGACCATCTGCGCGGCAGGATCGCGGCCATGATGGACAAGTACCGTGTCGACGCCTATTTCCTCGATATCTGCGGCTTCTGGGAGAATAATCCCGACGGGGACATGTTTGTCGGTACCGAAAAACTGGTACGCTCGCTTGCCGCCCGCTATCCGGGCATTCCGGCCGTGGCCGAAATGCAGTACGACGCGCTGATGGGCATCACCCCGATGTCGCACGCGGCGCGCTATCCTCTTTACCCGGCGGGTAATTTCGGCCACGTGGCCAGCTTCTCGCATCTCAGCCATCCAGCGCCCGGCAGGGGTTCGACGGGCGTGCACGAGGCGGGTTTCGGCCGCTACCAGCCTGTCACGCTGACGCAACGTGACATCCCCACGATTACCTTCGCCGACGATACCTTCGACAAGTGGCGCGATCTTGTCGAGGCCGACATCGCCGTGGCCCGCCAGCGGCTGGCGCAGCGTGGCGGGCTGACCTGAGTGCCGCGCTGCAGCGTCAGTCCTGCGGCCTGTCCTTCACGCCGAGCAGTTCTTCGATGTGGGCCATCGAGGCCTGGTCCTTGACGACGGAGCGCAGCCAGCTGTGCAGATCCTGTTCCGCGGCGTCGGCGGCCTTGTCGGCGAAGTAGGATACGGGGCTGTGCGGTTCGGTGCGGCGGAAGAATTGCGCCACAGAGCGCAGTTGCGCGACGGCTTGCGTGCGGTTCTGGATCGCGCCCGGCTGGCCGGATGGCAGCAGCTGCATAGGCGCGCCGTGGCCGGCGTCGCCGTTGAGGGCGTGGGCCGCATGGCCGTTTTCTGTCATGGCTTCTCCTTCTGACGTTTGCGCGGAAACGATGGCGTGGTTGGCCGCGCTGGGCGGCAGCACGTGGATCAGCGCTTGCAGCGCTTCGCGCGCGGCAGAGAAGCCGGGGCTGTCGTTGCCGAGACGCGCGTCGGCTGCCTGTTCGAATGCGCGCAGCGCCGCCATGCACGCGGCGGCGTCCGTCGCCAGCGCTTCGCGGAACTGCGGGGAGCTGTTGCGGCGCGCCGCTTCCAGGTCGGCGAGCTTCAGGCTGACGACCGCGCCGGCGCCGTTGCCGCCGTATCCATTGCTGCCGTTGCTGCCATTGCTTCCACCATTGGCTCCATTGGCTCCATTGGCAGCCAGCTTGCGGGCGGTCTCGAAGTCGACCATGGAATAGGCGCTGCCCCGGCCTTCTGTCAGCGGGATGGCGCGCAGCAGCGCCGGCGTGCGGGCCAGTATCCAGCTCAGATTGCCGATGCGCTGTTCGTTGTCGCCGTCCTCTTCCGGGAACAGGCCGTTGTCCCAGTAGCGTACACACAGGCCTGCCAGCACGCGGAAGCCTTCGGCCAGGCCGCGCAGCTGGTGCTGTTTGGCTGCGGCTTCGGTCAGCCACACGGCCAGGCGCAAATCCTTGCTGCGGGTTTCAAGCAGGGCGGCGCAGCGCTGCTCGACGAAGCCCCAGTCGGCTTCCTTCAAGTCGGTCACCCATTCGCCCTGGTCGAGCGAGGGATCGTCGAAGATGCGCGCTTGCGCGATGGCGTCGAGCTCCGGGGAGAATGCCAGATCGCTGCCGCCGGGCGCGTCCGCGCTGACCGGTTCTAGTATTTTTTCTGCTGAAAACATGGTTTCCTCGTTGTTCGACTGCGGCTATTGCTGCGCCATGCGGAATTCGATGCGGCGGTTGCGCGCGCGGCCTTCGGTGCTGTCGTTGCTGGCGACCGGCCGGTCCGGACCCTGGCCGGACGCGGTCAGCAGCTCTCCGTTGATGCCGTGGCTGGCCAGATAGGCTTTCACCGCCTCGGCGCGGGCCTGGCTCAGGCCCTGGTTGGTGGCGCGCAGGCCGACGCTGTCGGTGTGGCCGATGATGTCGACTTTGCGGCCCTTCAGCTTCAGCAAGGCGCTCGCCATTTCATCGAGGATGGCGCGGCCGGCCGGTGTCAGGCTGGCCTTGCCGCTTTCGAATTCGACGATGCGGTTGGCCAGCGTGCTGTCCAGGATGCCCTGGTCGCTGGCCGACACGCGCAGGCCGTTGTTCACCGTGTAGGTGGGGTTCAGGCTGACCGCCACGTTGCTGGCCAGCTTCTGGCGCTGCGCTTCGTTGGCGACTTCGCCGCGCAGCGTGACGGTGCTGCCGTCGATCTTGAGCTGGCCACGGCTGATCTGCTTCAGGTCGGGCGTGATCAGCTTCTGGACGTAGGCGTTCCAGTTGGCGGGCGTGGCGACTTGCCCGACCGAGATCTGGTCGACGACGCGGTCGGCGCCGTAGACTTCGCGCAGCTTGGCCAGCACGCCGGCCTTGCTGGCTTCGTCGCCGACGGTGCCGGTGGCGAGCACCTGGCCGGGCTGGGGGCCTGCCGGGGCCTGGGCCTGGGCCTGGGCCGCGCCGGCCAGGGCCAATAATAAGAGGGCGGTGTGGCGCATGTTCAGCTTCCGATAAATGCCGCGTGCAGCGATTCGAGCGCGGATTTGAGTGACAAATTGGGTTGCGACAGATAGGTCGACGCCTTCTTGCTGGCGTAGTCGTCGTCCACCTGCTCTTCGACCCAGTCCAGCTGGTCGAAGGCGATGTGGTGTTCCAGGCCGACTTGCGGGTCCATGATGGCCTGCAGCGTATGCGCCGAGGCGCCGCTGAAGCCCAGCACCAGCACGGGACGCTGCTCCACGCGCGTGAGGAAGAGCGCCAGTTCGAAGTCGGCGCGCGCGAGGAAGGGCGTGATCAGGTGCATCCAGTAGGCGGCCACCAGGTTGCGGTACATGGGGTCGTTCGGCAGCGGCAGAAGCAGGCTTTTTTCAAGCCGGCTGGAGCTGCTGGCCAGTACCGGCTGCAGCAGCATGCCCAGCGCGAGCAGCACTTGCCGCACCGAGCCTGCAAAGCCGGCCTGGGTCAGCATGCCGTCCAGCGCCGAGATGGTTTGCAGCTCCATGAAGTCGTTGAAGGCGGCGTCGTAGGCGGCGGGACGCAGGTCCAGGTCCACCATGTGGGCGGCGGCGGCCTGCAGCGCGGACGTCGGCTCGGACGCCTGCAGCACGCCCGCGGTCAGGCTTTCCAGGCGTGTCCACAATCGGCTCAGCACCAGTGGTGAGTTCGGCACGAAGCCCGCGGGCTCGGACGATTCCATGCTGCTCATCATGAGGAAGGGGAAGCGGCGCGCGGACTGGTCGCTGCTGGCCACGATGTGGCCGCCGATGGCATGGCGGCGGCGAGGGCCGACGAAGGCGAAGTGCAGCGGGGCCAGCGCGTCGTAGCTGAGTTTCCAGCGCGCGTCGGCGCTGAGCAGGTCCATCGCCTTGGCCAGCCAGTCGTCCAGCACTTTGATGAGCGCGGGATTGTCGCTGCCTTTGACGAAGTCGCCGCGGCTGGGGATCTTGCCGAAGTAGCCGATGGCGGTCGGGGTGACGTTGCGGCTCATTGCTGCACCTCCAATACGGGGGCGGGAGCGGCCGCCATGGTGGAGGCGGGCGGCGCTGTGGGCGCGCGCGGGCGTAGCGGCGGGGCCGAAGGCGCGGCGGGCGAGACGCCCGGCGCAGGCGTTGAGCCTGGCGCCGGCGCGGCCGGAGCCGGTGCGCCTGCCGGCGAGGTAGCCCCGCCCGGCATCGTGCCCGGGACGCCGGCCGGGCCGACTGCGGGCGCGCCGGGCGCCGGAGCGGCCGCCGCAGCGCCGCCCGCGCCTGCCACGGCAGGCGCGGCTCCCGCAGGCGGGATCTGGGCCATGGTCGGCACGACCACCGCGTCCGGCAGGCGCAGGCGCTTGAAGCCGGACGCCTGCTGCGGCACCGGAACCGGTGCGGGCGCCGGCGCGGGTGTTGCGTTGATTTTCAGGTTGGCGGTGACGTTGACGCCGCCGCTGTTCCAGGTCAGCTCGAACACGCCGCCCTCCTTCTTCTTGCGGGCGGATGCGTCTATCATCTTCTTCAGGCCGAAGTGGCCGGTTTCGTTGAGCAGGACTACCGGGCGGCCTTCCGGCGTGATGGCGGTGATGCGCGCGCCGGGCACGCCCTGCGGGTTGGGCCAGACCATGTGCACCCAAGGCTGCGGCTGGCCGCGCCAGCGCAGCGCCTGGCCGTCGATCTCGATGGTGAACTCGGTGGCGCCCTGGGAGCCCAGCGCCTGCAGGTCGAAGCGGGTCTGCGCCTCGCCCGGGGTGGCGGCCACCGCGTTGGCGACGCCGCCCGCGCTCAGCGGCGCTATCCAGGCGGGGAAGCTGGCGGCCACGGTGGGCGCCAGGTTGATGCCCATATTGGCCCAGGTCTTGGCGCTCAGCGTGTCGCCGCGGCGCACCACCAGCGGGCCGACGGCGGTGTTGAAGAACTTGGCGATGGCGCCGTCCGGGCCGAAGATCTCGGCGATTTCAGCGTTGCTCGCTTCGGCGCGCGATTCGGTGGCGAAGGGGTACTTCAACGCCAGGTTCTGGCGGAACGGCGTGATCACCTGCGCGGTCCAGACCTTGTTGATCTCTTCTTCGGTCGGACGCACGATGACGGCGAAGGTCTGCATCAGCGGACGCACGAGGATGGGGCGCAGCGCCTGTTTCTGTGCGTCGCTCATGCCGGTCAGCATCTGCTCGTCCACGTAGCGCAGCGCGTCGGCCAGTTCGGAGCCGCTGCCGTCCAGCGTCTGCTGCATCAGCTGCTTGGCGCCCGGGCCGGGGTCGCCCTGGTTCTTGATCTGGTTGAAGCGGCCGCGCAGCTTGGCCAGCTGGTCCAGGTAGCCGCGCATCAGCGAGGCGTCCTTGTCCTTGGCCACCACCAGTCGCGCGACGCCGGCGAATTCGCGGCCGACCGGGCCCAGCGGCAGGGCGGCGTTCTGCACGCCGGGCGCAGCCAGGTTCACATTGAGTTGCGACGGCGTCTGGCGCAGGATGGTTTCGCGGAACCAGCCGGACACGCCGCGCTGCGCGCGCTGCATGCCGGCGTCCAGCAGCGAAGGATTGTCCCAGGAGGTTTGCTGGTAGACCGTGGAGATCAGCTTGTTCAGCGGCGACACTTGCGGGTCGCCCAGGCGGTTCATCGACGCGGCAGCGGTCTCGAAGCCGTCCAGGTCGCGCACGGTCACGCCCTGCACGAACTTCTGCCACTCCTTGGCGTAGTCGTTCTTGTACAGGTCCACCAGCGACTTCTGGATCTGTTCCGGGCTGCCTTCCAGCGTCAGGTCGTCCTTGGAGGCGGTCTTGAGCACCCAGTCCGCGCTTTGCAGTTCGCGGTTGGCCGCTTCCCGGAAGGCGTCCTGCACGAAACCTTCCCAGGCTTCGCGGGTGAAGCTGCCGGGGATGGCGTAGCTGCCCAGCAGCAGTTCCTTGTCCTGGTCGCCGACGATGCGGGCCACCGTCATCGACGGATAGCGGGTGGCGGCGCGCGCCTTCACGTCGGCGTACACGCGTTCCCGGGCCGGCATGCCGCGCACCACGCGGCGCAGCTTGTCGCGGTTCTGGTCGACCAGGGCCAGCTTGTTGTCGATGGTCGGCCACGAGGTGTCGTTCACTTGCGCCAGGTAGAAGGAGATCATGCGTTCGGCGCTGCGTATCATCTGCTCGCGCGGCATGGCGCCGCGGTTCGAGTCCAGCCACACGCGCCAGAACCGGGTCAGCTGGTCGCTCAGGTGGCCGGCTTCGGCGCGCGATTTATCGCCCAGCATCAAATAGGTTTTCAGCGCGTTGTAGGCGTCTTCGGCGTTGGCTGGCGAGGCGTCCTTGAATTGCTGGGCGCCGTACGCCACGGTGGCGGCAGCGGCGTCGCCCGTGGCGGGGGCCGGGCGCACCGCCGGCTGCATCGCTTCGGTGCTGGCGTTGACTTCGGCCAGGAAGGCTTCCAGCGACTGGCCCACGGGCCGCAACATCACCTCGCGCACGCCGCTGAAGTATTCCTCGCGCAGCTTGCGGTCCAGCGTCTGGCCCTGGTAGAGGCCCATGCTGAGCGACAGCGGGCGGCTGTCCCTGTAGCGGTCCAGCTGCTCGATGCGGTCCTGCAGCACTTCCAGGGCCTGGAAGCGCGATTGGAGGTCGAAGCGCTTGTCCTGCAGGCGTACCGCTTGCTGCAAGTCCGCTTCCACGTTGGCCACCAGCTGGCGGTTGTTCATATAGGACCAGCTCCAGCCGGCCAGCGCCACGCCGACGAAGGCGGTGGCGGCGAAGAAGGCCGCGTAGCGCAAGCGGGTCTGCGCCGGGCTGGCGTATTGCGCCACCAGGTTCTTGTCCGCGAAGATGACCTGGCGGAACAGGTTGAGCAGGAAGTAGCCTTTTTGCTGATGGGCGTCGTCGTGGTGCTGCGGCTGCAGTTTGATGTCGAAACGCTGCGCCACGCGCTGCGACGAGGCGGAGACCGCTTCGCCTTCCTGCAGCGCGCTGGTGAAGTAGAAGCCGCGGAACACGGGCTTGAACTGGAAGGGGTTTTCTTCGAACAGCGTGGCGATGAAGGTGCGCAGCGGCCCTTTGATGGAGGCGAATTCTAGCGGGAAGGTGAACACGCCGGGCGGCATGCGTTCTCGCCACTGCAGCGCCATGCTGGCGCGGCTCATGTCCTTCAGGCCGTCGTGCAGCTCGTCGAAGCGGGCGTCGAACTGGTCCAGCACTTGCGCGCTGCTGGTGTGCTGGCTGTAGGGCAGGGTGGCGCCCCAGGCGCGGTCGCGTTCACCGAGTTCGCTGTCCTGGAAGAATTCGTTGAAGCCGTTGATCAGGTCGGCCTTGGTGAACACGATGTAGACCGGCGCGTGGACGGCCAGGCGCTCGGTCACTTCCTGCACGCGCTGGCGCAGGTTCTTGGCCAGGTTGATGGCGAATTCGGGCCGGTTGCCGGCCAGTTCGGCCACGCTGACGGCGATGATGACGCCGTTGATCGGCGCCTTCTTGCGGTATTTCTTCAGCAGGTCGAGAAAGCCGAACCACTCGGCGCGGTCCTCGTCGGCCACCGAATAACGGCCTGCGGTGTCGAGCAGGATGCCGTCGGTGGTGAAGAACCAGTCGCAGTTGCGGGTGCCGCCCACGCCTTGGACGATTTTACTGTCGGCGAAGGGGAACTGCAGGCCGGAACTGGCGATGGCCGTGCTCTTGCCCGCCGCCGGATTGCCGATGACCATATACCACGGCAGCTCGTACAGCGCGGCGTTGCCGGAGAACTGGCCCAGCTTGGACTGCTTGATGGTGGCGATGGCGTCCAGCATGCGCTTGCGCAGCGCGTCGGTCTCCTGGCGCTGCAGCGCGTCCGCCTTGGGCGCGGCCTGGTTGACCTGCTGTTCCAGCATGTCGCCCAGCTGGTTCGACTTGCGCTGGTGGCGCTGGCGGCGCCACAGCCACAGCGCCAGGCCGATGGCCAGCGCCACCGCGTAGATGGTCCAGGCCGCGCTGTAGGGCAGTTGCAGCAGCGCCGCGCCTATCAGCAGGAAGGCGGCCAGCGCGGTCCAGCCGAGCAGCAGCAGGGCTGTGCGCGAGGTGAGGAATTGGCGGAGTGGTTGGGTCGTCATATTGGTCTTGGTTGAGGTCATGCAGGCGTTCCGGGCCGGATCAGGGCCGCGCAGCGCAGGTAAGGGTCTTCGTTGGCGATGCAGAGCACCGGTTCGTCGCGTGCTTGCGATTCGTGGCGGGCCAGCGCCAGGGCGGCCAGGAAGCCGACGCAGCCGGCCTGCCCGGTGGCGTTGCCCAGCGCGAGGATGTCTTTGGCGGCGTCGAGCTGCGGCTGCACGGCGCCGGCGGCGGCCATCAGTTCCATCACGCGCGCGCTGCCGTGGCCGGTGTCGGCGATGAGCAGCGGCACCGCGGGTGCCGCAAGCACTGCCGCGGCGGCATCGGCAGGCGGCTGCGGCGCAGGCGCGGCGCCGGGCTGGGGCTGGGACGATTGCGGCGCTTGCAGCGGCCGCAACGCTTGCCGCGCCAGTTGCGTGAGCACCGCGCATTCGCCGCTGCGGGCCTGGCCGATGTGGTCCGAACGTGCGCCTGCGGCGACGGCGGCCAGGAGGGGATAGCTGTCCGCATCGGCGGCTTCGCCATAGGCCGCTTGCGCGCCCTGGGCCAGCAGGACGGCTTGCGCGGCGTCCGCCAGCAGCAGGCCTGCGGCCCCTTCGCCGGGAATGGCGCCTTGCGGGCGGGCGGCCGAAAACAGCTTGTCTGCGCTGGACCAGGCGTTCATCGTCTGCTCGCCGATGTGGGAGCCGCATGCCAGCAGCACCGCCACGCACGGTTCGCTGCTGCTCTGCAGCGCTGCGAGCACGGGGCCAGGGTGGTGGTCGGTGCGCGCGTTGAGTGCGATGCGTTCCAGCGGCCAGCCCGCTTGCACCAGCTGCTGCCGCAGCCAGCGTGCGGCGGTGTCGCGCGACGGCGCATTCCATTCCTGCGGCAGCATGGCCACGAGTTGCAGCATGGGCACGGCGTTCAGCGCTTGCGCGGCCTGGCGCGCATTGGCGCCGGCAAGGCTCATGTCGCTAGCGCTTGCCAGATCGGCCAAGCGCTGGTGCGAGCCGGCCCACGAGGCCAGGTCGCGCATCACCGGCGCGGCCAGCGCGAGGGCACGCCAGAACTCGGGCCTGGCGTGCAGCGCTGCTTGTCCGCTATCGGCCAGCCAGGCGTTGATTTCCTGTTCCATCGCCTGCTCGTCGACGCCTTCGGCGCGCGCGGTCATGACCGGGAAGCCGTCGTCGTCGGACAATTCCTTGTCCAGATCCGGACGGGCCTTGTTGGATGCCATGGCCTCGGCCAGCGCGTCAGCCGAGTCACCGTGCGGGACGCGCAACGACGCGGCGGCGATGCGCAATTGCGCCGCAGCCTGGGCCTGCGCGGCGGCTGCCGCTGCCATTGCCGATGCCGCTGCGTCGCCGGCGCCGGACGCCTGCGCCGCTGGCGCCGGCGAAGCGGCTTGGCGCCCGCTCCACGCGGCCGCTGTCTTGCGCGCCAGCCAGTAGCCGAGCAGCAGCGCAAGCGGGAGGGCGATGAGGTAGGCGGCCAGCTCGCCGGTGGCGGGCATGCGGTTGGTGTCGCGCCAGTACCAGACGGCGCCGGACCAGCTGCCGCCGAACGCCAGCGACGACAGCAGGACGCCTTTCATCCAAGCCTGCATTACACCTGGTCCTTGGAGTTTTGCTGGCTGGCGATCAGCGTGGCGCCGCAGCTGGTTTTATCGCCGTGGCGCGCGGCCGGCTTGCCGTCGATGAGCATGGTGGCGTCGCCGGTGGCGATGGTCACCGAGCCGTGCTTGCTGCAGCTTGCCTTGTCGCCGACGCGTGCGATGCCGACGCCGCCGCTGTCGCTGTGCGGGGACGCTTCGACCACGGAACCGCCGTGCGAAAGCTTGTCGCCTAATAAGATGAATGGCCCGGCCATATTCTGTTCTCCTGTCTATCGTTTCATTACGCCGGGCACACGCAGTTCCGTGTGCCCGAAGTCGCGCATCTTCCAGCGGCCGCCCCAGGTCATGCCCAGCGATTCGGCCACTTCGCCATACAGCTGGTAGCCGCGCATGGCCCAGGGGTCCTGCTCGCTGATCACCAGCTTGCCGTCGCGGACGAAGGCGCTATCCGCAGCCAGGCCGTACTGGTGCCAGCTCTGGAAGGCGGCGGCGCTGGTGACGCTCGTTCCCAGCGCGGCCAGCCTGTTCTGGCGTTCCGGGCTGCGGTAGCCTTCCAGTATCGCCATGTCGTATCCATGCTGCTCCTTCATGATGCGGAACGCCAGCAGCAGGCGTTGCGCGTAGGCCTGGTCCAGCAAGGCCCAGTCGCGGCTGGCGGTGGCGATCATCGGGCGGGCCAGTTCCACTTCGGCGGTGGTGAACGCCAGCGGCGGCAACGCGGGCGGCGGCACCAGCTGCTCGCCCTCCAGCAAACCCGCCACCTGGGGGTTGATTTCCCGTGTCGATGCCTCGAAGCCCTTCAGCGCCGGGCGGCTGCCGGCCAGCAGCGCCACCATGGGCGGCACGCAGACCAGCGCCAGGCCGGCCGCGCACAGCGCGTAGTGGCGGCGCAGGTAGGCGGCCATGCCCGCCAACTGCGCGCGGCCGGAGCGGTGCAGCTCCGCCGCGCCCTGTTCCTGGCGCCGCGCCACCTCCGCCACACGGCGGCGCCACCGTATCCCGGCCCGCTCAAGCGTACTTATCAGCAAGTCGCGCCCGGCGGGGAAGAGCACGAGCCAGCTCAACAGGCATGCCAGCAGGAAATACATTGCTACCGCCAATACAAACACGCCGCACCTCGCCGCCTGGGCAAAAAATTATCCTAAAAGCATTGCCGTGAGTATATATTTAGTTTCTGACAATGCCGCGCACGATTGAAATAAGGCGCGTTCTGTTGCCGTTCTACTATGCGTCACGATTTTCTTGTTTCGGGTAAAGTCGCGAAAATTACTAAGGAGTCAACCTTGCAACACGACGAGCCGCGCAGGCCGGGAGCAGCCCGGCCCAGCCTTTTGTCATCCGCGCCGCAAGCGGAAACGACCAGCAAAAGCATCCTGAACGACCTGGACGGGGCCATGAAGAAGCCGGCCCCGGCTGGCGCATCGCGTGCGCAGGGTGCGCCTGGCGCGCCGGCTGCGCAGCGCGGCAGCAAAGGGCTGCTGTGGGGCGGGGCGCTGCTGGGACTGGCACTGCTGGGTAGCGCGGCAGTCTGGATGCTCGATGTGCAGCAGGAGGAACTGAATCTGGCGCTGGCCAACACGGCGGCTCAGCCGCCGGCAGCGCCGGCCGTGCACGCAGCGCCAAATACGCAGGGCGCGCCGGATAACGCCGGCGCTGCCGTGGCGGCTGACGCGGCAGCGGCGCCGGCGGCAGTGGCAGCGGCGGCAACCCTGGCAGCCGCTCCGGCTGCCGCAGCTGCGGCGGGCGGGACGGCGCCGGGCAACAGTGCCGACATCGCCGCCGCGCTGGCAGCCCCGGCCAAGGCAAGCACGGCAGCCACCATAGAAGATGGGACGCCGGCGCAGCGCGAGCAGTCGCTGCGCGAGATGTTGAACGCGCCGCTCGCCGGTGCGCCCGCGGCCAAGTTGGCCGCCGCGCCCGACGCGCCTGCCGTCAAGGCGCAGGCCGGGAGCGCGCCGGCGCAGGGCAGGAACATGCCGACGCATGCGACGGCGCACGCCGAAGCGAAGGCCAAGCCGTCCGCGCCCAAGCTGGCCAAGGCCACGGCCCCGGCCAAGCCCAAAGACAAGCCGAAAGACAGGCCCGCCGTGCAGGCCCAGCCAGCTCCGGACAGCGACGTCGCGTTGCTGGCAGCGCTGGTCGCGCACACCCATGCCACGCGTGCGCCCAAACAGCCGGAACCACTGTCGTCCCGGCTCAAGCAGTGCCGCCAGCTCGGTTCGAAAGGCGCCGAACAATGCCGCACCCGCGCCTGCTCGGGCGCGAAAGATGACCCGCTGTGCAAGCCCGCGGTGACGCTGGCGAAGGAAAACGCGGCGCCGTAAGTTCGCCCACGGCACCGTTGTGCTGACTCCCCATGGTCCCAAGCTCCCCGGGACCGATGCGCTTTCGATCAGCTTATTATTTGCATAATGCAAATAGTAGTTCTATCAAGAAAGTGATCGACAGTTACTAGCATCTGCGATACAGTGCCCGATCCGCTGGATCTCCCCGGCAGGCCTGCGCGCCTGCCCATCACTTGCTTACTTTTGCTTAGCCTCCGCCAGGATATACCCCGCAATGCTGAATCGCTTACACGCCCGTCGTCATGCCGCCAGCCTGCTGTGCTGCCTGCTGTGCGCCTGCGCGTTGCCGGCGCAGGCGCAGGCGCAGGCGCAATCGCGGGGCAAGGAACTGGTGGTCATCGTATCGGCCAGGAGCCCGGTCACTACCCTGCTGCAACAGCAGGTGGCCGACATCTTCCTGGCCCAGGCGGCGCGCTTTCCCGGCGGCGGCGACGCGGTGCCGGTGGACCAGCGGCTCGGCTCGACCGCGCGCGACGAGTTTTACAGCAAGGTGGCGGGGCGCTCGCCGGCATGGATGACCGCACATTGGACCAAGATGATCTTCACCGGGCGTGGGCGGCCGCCGCGCGAAGCGGCGGGCAACGCCGCCGTGCGCCGCCTGGTGGCAGCCAATCCGGCGCTGATCGGCTACATAGAACGCTCCGCCCTTAACGCCAGCGTACGCGCCGTGCTGGTGGTGAAGTGATGGCCGACGCGCACAAGCAGCGCGCGCGCTGGCTGCGGCTCGGGCTGGAGACTTACGTCACGCTGCCGCTGTTCATGCTGTTCCTGCTTGGCGCGATCTGGGCTTTCACCTTCCACTTCATCGACATCGAACGCGACGCCGCGTCCAAGGGCGCTTCCGACTCGGTGCGTGAACTGGTCGACACATATGAGGCGCAGGTGGCACGCAACCTGGACGGCATCGACCAGAGCCTGAAGGTGATCGCCTACGCGGCCGAGCGCAAAGGCGCGGCCGGTGCGCTGGCGGAATTGAACCAGCGCGGCCTGCTGCCTAACAGCCTTGTGTTCTCGGTCAGCATCGCCGATGCGCAGGGCCGCGTGGTGGCGCGCAATCCCGTTGCGCGGCCCGTGTCCGTGGCCGGCCAGCCATATTTCAAATACCACCAGGAGACGCCGGGCGAGGCCGCCGTCGTAGGCGAGACTCTGAAAGACGAGGCCAGCGGCGACCCCCGGCTGCACTTCACGCGCCGCATCGACGAGGACGGGCGGTTCGCCGGCATCGTCGTCATCGAAGTCGATCCCGCCTACTTCACCAGCGGCTACGAACGCCGCCGCCTGGGCGAGCAAGGCGTGCTGGCCCTGGTCGGCAACGATGGCGCGGTGCGCGCCCTGCGTGTCGGCGACAAGGTGAGTTGGGGGCAGCAGCTGGACCTGCGCGCGGAAGTGGGCGCGCAATTGCCGAACTCCTGGGACGGCGTGACGCGCTATACGATGGCGCGTCCGCTGCACGGCTTCGCGCTGACGGCGCTGGCCGGCATGTCCGAACGCGAGCAGATGGCCGTGTTCGAACAGCGCCGCACCACCAGCTTGTGGGAAGCGGCCGTGGCCAGCGCGGTGCTGGTGCTGCTGGCGGCGCTGGTCTGGGTGTGGTCGTGGCAGGGCGCGCGGGCGCGGCGCGGCATCCGCCACGCGCAGGAAACCTATGCAGCCGCGTCCGAGGCCAGCATGGACGCCTTCTTCGTACTGCGCGCGGTGCGCGACCGGCGCGGCATGGTCACCGATTTTGTCATCGCCGACGCCAACGGCCGCGCCGAGAAGCTGTCCGGCCTGAAGCGCGAACAATTGCAGGCCATGACGGTGTGCGCCTGGCTGCCGCAGATCCGCCTGGGCGGCACCTTCGAAACGCTGGCCCATATCGCCGCCGTCGGCGGCGTGTACGACGAGGAGCTGCGCAACGCCATGCCGCAACTGCGCGCGTCCTGGCTGCACTGGCAGGTGGTGGGCGTGGACGGCGGCGTGGTCGCCATCGTGCGCGACATCAGCGAGCGCAAACTGGCCGAGGAGCGCATCGTGCACATGGCGCACCACGACAGCCTGACCGGCCTGCCGAACCGCAGCCTGATCGCCGACCGCCTGCAGCAAGCCATCCTGCACGGCGAGCGCAACGACCGCGAAGTGGCGGTGGCCTTCATCGATCTCGACAGCTTCAAGATGGTCAACGACGGCCTGGGGCACACGGCGGGCGACGAACTGCTGACCGAGGTGGCGGCGCGCATGGTCGGCTGCGTGCGGCGGGCTGACACGGTGGGCCGTTTCGGCGGCGATGAATTCGTGCTGGTGCTGCCGGAACAGCGCGACAGCGAAGGCGCGCTGATGGTATTGCTGGAGAAAATCCGCGAGGCGGTGATCCGCCCGGTGGTGGTGGGCGGCCAGCCGGTGCAGGTGAGCTGCAGCATCGGCGTGGCGATGTATCCGCGCGACGGCTCGGACGCCGACACCCTGCTGATGAACGCCGACGCCGCGATGTACCGCGCCAAGGACACCGGCAAGAACAATGTGCAGTTCTATACGATGGAAATGAACGCCAGCCTGGAGGAAAAGCTGGAGCTGATGGACGGCTTGCGCGTGGCGCTGGCCGAGGAGCAGTTCCGGGTGCAGTACCAGCCCAAGGTCAACCTGGACACCGGCCTGGTGTTCGGCGTGGAGGCGTTGCTGCGCTGGCAGCATCCCCAGCGCGGCATGATGGCGCCGGACCAGTTCATCCCGCTGGCCGAGGAGAGCGGCGCCATCGTCGCGATCGGCGAATGGGTGCTGCTGACGGCGTGCCGCCAGGCCAAGGCCTGGCAGGCGGCGGGCCTGCCGCCGATCACGATCTCGGTCAACGTCTCGGCGCGCCAGTTCGACGACGCGCGCCTGGTGGCGCGGGTGCAGCGCGCGCTCGAGCTGAGCGGCCTGGCGCCGCAGTGGCTGGAGCTGGAGGTGACCGAAAGCCTGATCATGCGCGACCTGCAGCAGGCCATCGACAAGATGCGCGAGCTCAAGGCGATGGGCATTTCGCTGTCCATCGACGATTTCGGCACCGGCTATTCCAGCCTGGCGTCGCTGAAGACCTTCCCGATCAGCAGCCTGAAGATCGACAAATCCTTCGTGCGGGACCTGGACAGCAGCAGCGACGACCAGGCCATTGCGCGCGCCATCATCTCGCTGTCGCACCAGTTGCAGCTGCGCGTGATCGCCGAGGGCGTGGAGACCGTGCAGCAGCGCAGCTTCCTGCAGCAGAGCGGCTGCGACGACATGCAGGGCTATCTGTTCAGCCGCCCGGTGGCGCCGGACCTGATCCAGGGCATGCTGGAAGTGCAGGCCGAGGCGGCCGCCGCGTAGCGGCCCCGGTTCCCGGCGCCATGGGCTACAATTGCTGAATTGCATCCACCAATTTCAGCAGCCATGAGCGAATTTTCCGACGACATCTATACCGAACCGTCCAATGTGGACGTCAACACCCTGGCCAACCTGGGGCCCCTGAGCGCCATGGCGGGCATCTGGGAGGGCGAGCGCGGGCTGGACATCAAGCCGAAGAAGGACGGCCCGCGCAAGCAGGCCTATGTCGAGCGTATCGAACTGCAGCCAATCGACCCGGTGACCAACGGCCCGCAGCTGTTCTACGGCCTGCGCTACGTCATCCTGATCACCAAGCCGGACCAGGTCAAGACCTACCACGAGCAGGTCGGTTACTGGCTGTGGGAACCGGGCAGCAACACCGTGATCCAGACCCTGGCCATCCCGCGCGGCCAGATCGCCATGGCGTCGGGCACGGCGGCGCCGGACGCGAAGACTTTCGAACTGGTGGCTTACCGCGAGTCCGACACCTACGGCATCCGCTCGAATCCCTTCCTGGAGTTCGGCTTCAAGACGGTCGAATACCGCATCAAGGTGACCATCAACGACGACGGCACCTGGGGCTACGAGGAAGACACGGTGATGCTCATCCGCGGCAAGGAAGACGAACCGTTCCACCACATCGACCGCAACCTGCTGCACAAAGTGGCCGAGCCGACGCCGAATCCGCTGGCGCGCTAACCCCCCCCCCGCATTCGCGAGAGCGGCAGCGGGCTCCGGCGGCCCCGCCCGCCTCAGGCCCACACCGTGTCATCCTCACGCGCGGATCCATGGCCGGCCGGCGCCGCATCGGCCTCGCATACCTCGGCCCATACCGTGTCATCCTCGCGTATGCGGGGATCCATACTTCGCCACCTCTCAGTCTGTGTATGGATCCCCGCATTCGCGAGGATGACAGCGGGCGGCGGCGCTTAGCGCAGCGCTGGCGCGGCAGCCTGGGTCTGGCCTGCATTCGCGCAGTATCGACTAGCGCGTGGTCAAGGGTGACATAAAAAGTGCAGGAACGCAGGCCTCGGCAGCCCCGCCTGACCCCAGCAGTGCAGGCCCAGGCGGCCTCGCATACCTCGGCCCATACCGTGTCATCCTCGCGTATGCGGGGATCCATACTTCGCCACCTCTCAGTCTGTGTATGGATCCCCGCATTCGCGAGGATGACAGCGTGCGGCAGCGCTTAGCGCAGCGCCAGCGCCCAAGTACCCCATTGCTCTAGTGTCCCAGTGCCCCAGTGCCCCCAGTGCCCCAGTGCCCCCAGTGCCCCAGTGGCGCGCCGCATCGGGGCGGGGCGCGCTACATTGGCGCCATGGAGCGCTATCGAGACCTGAGCGGCACCTCCGGCGTGACCGCCTACACCATCAAGCCCGACGCCATCGACATCCGGTTCGTCGATGGCGCCGTCTATACCTACACCTACGCCAGCACCGGCCGCCAGCGCGTCGAGCGCATGAAGCGGCTCGCCCGTAGCGGCGCCGGCCTCAGCACCTACATCTCCCGCGAAGTGCGCGACGCCTATGCCATGAAGCGCTGAAGCCGTATCGATTGAAATGACCGTTTTGTGCGGACTTGGGGAAAATGGTATATGATGGGCGTCATGAAGTCGAAACCCACCAAGCAAGCGGCAGCCAGCCGCAAGGAAGCCACCCACGAACGTATCGTGGAGGTGGCGGCGCGCGCCATACGGCGCAGCGGCTACGGCGGCACCGGCGTGGCCGACATCATGAAGGAGGCCGGCCTCACGCACGGCGGATTCTATGCCCACTTCGAGTCGCGCGACGCCTTGCTGGCCGAGGCCGGCGACCGCGCCGGCGCCGAGGCGGTGGCCGTGGCGGCGCGCGTGGCCGCCGCTGCGCCGCCGGGGCAGGCCTTGCAGGCCATGATGCAGGCTTATCTGTCGCAGGAACACATCTCGGCCATCGAGACCGGCTGCCCGGTTTCCGCGCTGGGTTCCGAAATGCCGCGCCAGGCGCCGGAAGTGCGCCGTGCCGCGACCATACACATCAAGGAAATGATCGATCTGTTCGCCCGCCAGCTGCCCGACTGGGGCCAGCCTCAGGCGCACGAGCAGGCCATGGCGCTGGTCTGCGCGCTGATAGGCACCGCCATGGTGGCGCGCGCGGTGGACGATCCCAAGCTGTCCCAGGCCTTGTGCGCAGCTGCGCTGAAACAATTCTCCCCGGCTGCCGGCTGACACCGCCGACGGTTTTTTTTAAATGCAAATATGATGATCGTCATATTGAAAAGGAAAAATACCATGAATAACAAGATCGCACTGGTCACCGGCGCCTCGTCCGGCATCGGAGAAGCCACCGCGAAGCGGCTGGCGCAAGCCGGCTACAAGGTCTACGGCACCAGCCGGCGCGGCGCGCAATCGGGCCGGCGCGAATTCGAAATGCTGCCGCTGGACGTGACCAGCGAGGCCTCGGTCCAGGCCGCCGTCGCGGCCGTGATCAAGCAGGAAGGGCGCATCGATCTGCTGGTGAACAACGCCGGCTTCGGCGTCGCCCCGGCCGGCGCCGAGGAGAGCTCGCTTGAGCAGGCCCAGGCCATCTTCGACACCAACTTCTTCGGCGTGGTGCGCATGACGCGCGCCGTGCTGCCGCACATGCGGGCCCAGGGCGGCGGCCGCATCATCAACATCGGCTCGGTGCTCGGCTTCCTGCCGATGCCCTATGGCGCGCTGTACGCCGCCACCAAGCACGCGATCGAAGGCTATACGGAATCGCTGGACCACGAGCTGCGCAACTGGGGCATCCGCGCGGTGGTGGTCGAACCGGCTTACATCAAGACGCCTTTCGACGCCAATCTGCTGGAGCCGGACGCCAAGCTCGATGCCTACCGCGAGGTGCGCACCGCGGTGTTGCGCCGCGTGCAGGAAGTGATGCAGGGCGCGGAGGGGCCGGAGGTGGTGGCCGAGACGGTGCTGAAGGCGGCGCTGGCGGGCAAGCCTAAGCTGCGCTACACCGCGGGCGGCCTGGCGGCGCGCCTGCGGCTGCTGCGCACCTTCGCTCCGGCGGGCGTGATGGACGCCGGCCTGCGCAAGGATTTGCGGCTGGCGTAACAGGCCAGCTTTATAGACGACTTTGTAAACCGACACTCACCAAGGACCTAAAATGCTATTTGACACCTACACCCTGCGCGCCCTGACTCTCAGCAACCGTGCCGTGATGTCGCCGCTCACGCGCAGCCGTGCCGTCGAAAACAACACGCCCAACAGCCTGATGGCCACCTACTACGGACAGCGCGCCAGCGCCGGCCTCATTATCACGGAGGGGACGTCGCCGTCGCCGAACGGCCTGGGCTACGCGCGCATACCGGGCTTGTTCAACGAGGCCCATGTGCAGGGCTGGAAACAGGTGACCGATGCCGTCCACGCCAGGGGCGGCAAGATCGTCGTGCAGCTCATGCATACCGGCCGGGTAGGCCACGCGGCCAACCTGCCCGTCGGGGCCGAGGTGCTTGGACCGTCTTCCGAGACCTGCCCCGGCGAGATGTGGACCGACAGCCAGGGAAGCCAGCCCCATACGCCGCCGCGCGAAATGAACGGCGCCGACATCGAGGCGGCGGTCGCAGAGTATGCGAACGCCGCGCGCCTGGCCGTTGCCGCCGGCTTCGACGGCATCGAACTGCACGCGGCCAATGGCTATCTGCTTGAACAATTCCTGAACGCCAACGTCAATCGCCGGACCGATGGCTACGGCGGCACGCCGGAAGGGCGCAACCGGATCGTGCTCGAGGTGGCGCGCGCGACGGCCAAGGCGATCGGCGCCGAGCGGGTGGGCATCCGCCTGTCGCCGCATGGCGTGTTCAACTCCACCGGCGCCTTCCCGGAACTGGACGCGCAATACGTGGCGCTGGTGAGGGAACTCTCCGCGCTTGGCCTCATGTACGTTCACATCCTGGATCACTCGCCGCTCGGCGCCCCGCCTGTTCCGGCCCGGCTGAAAGCCGATTTGCGCGCCGCTTTCGACGGTCCCGTCATTGTTGCCGGCGGCTTCGACAAGGAAGGCGCCGAACAGGCGCTGGCCGAGGGCCGCGCCGACCTGGTGGCGATGGGCCGGCCTTTCCTTGCCAATCCCGATCTGGTCGAGCGCATGCGCCGGGACGCGCCCTTGAACGCGCCCGATCCCAGCACTTTCTACACGCCCGGCGCGCAGGGCTATACGGACTATCCGGCACTCGCGGCCTGAGCGCAGCAGGTGTTTCCACACGTACTGAACAATAAAGGCAATCATGAAAGCACTAGTCCTGAAAAGTTACGGCCGCGCCGGCCGGATCGAGTTGACCGACATCCCCCGGCCCCTGATCAAGGCGGATGAACTCCTGGTCCAGGTGCATGCCGCCGGCCTCAATCCAAGCGACAACATGATGCGCAACGGCGAGTTCAGGCCCATCATCAAGATGCGGCTGCCGGCCACGATGGGAAGCGATCTGGCCGGCGTGGTGGTGGAAGTGGGCAGCCGGGTGCGCCGCTTCAAGGTCGGCGATGCGGTATATGCCAGCACCTTCGATCTGGGTATGGGCTCGCTGGCCGAATTCGCCGCCGTGCCGGAGCACGCCGCCGCGCTGAAGCCGGCCAACCTGGACTTCGTGCAAGCCGCTTCGATTCCGATGGTGGGGCTCACGTCGTGGCAGGCGTTCCATGAACGCGCGCAGCTCAAGCCGGGGCAGAAGGTGTTTATCCAGGCAGGTTCTGGCGGCATCGGCACGTTCGCGATCCAGCTGGCCAAGCAGCTTGGCGCCAGGGTGGGGACCACCACCAGCACGGCCAACGTGGAGCTGGTGCGCAGCCTTGGCGCCGACGAGGTGGTCGATTACAAGAAGCAGGAATTCGAGGAAACGCTGCAGGGCTACGATGCCGTGCTGGGGACGATCAAGGGCGACGGGCTGGAAAAAGCCATGCGGATCGTGAATCCGAAAAGCATGGTCATGTCGCTTGTCGGTCCGCCGGATGCCGCCATGGCGCGCGCGCGCGGCATGAACTTTTTGATGAAGTTCGTGTTCGGTTTGCTGAGCCGCAAAATCATCGGCCTGGCGAACAAGCACGAGGCCAGATATTCCTTCCTGTTCGTGCGGCCGGACGGCGGGCAGCTGGCCAGGATCGGCGAGTTGCTCGAGACTGCGCGCATCCGTCCTGTTATCGACAAGGTCTTCCCGTTCGCACAAGCGAAGGAAGGGCTTGCCTATCTCGAACAGGGCAGGGCCAAAGGCAAGGTCGTCGTCCAGATCGTGCGCACGTGACCGGCGCGCTATTCACCACAACCAAGGAGATCATCGCAATGCATACTTTGAAACGTACATCCGCCGCCGGGCTGGCGCTGGCCGGCGCACTGCTGTCTTGCGCCGCCTGGGCCGACGACGCCTCGCCGGCCGGCCTTTGGAAAAATATCGACGACGCCAGCGGCAAGCCCAGGGCGCTGATCCGTATCGCCGAGACGAACGGCACGCTGCAGGGCCGGATAGAGAAGGTCTTCCCGGCAGCGAACGAAAGCCAGAATCCGAAGTGCGAAAAATGCGAGGGCGCGAACAAGGATGCGCCCATCATCGGCCTGGTCATCCTGAGCGGCCTGAAAAAGGACGGCGACGACTATGCCGGCGGCCAGATCCTGGACCCGGACAACGGCAAGACCTATGCCAGCAAAATCCGCCTCACCGACGGCGGCAGGAAGCTCAGCGTGCGCGGCTACATCGGCGTGCCGATGCTGGGCCGCACGCAGACGTGGGTGCGGCAGGAATAGAGGAGACTAGCGGGGAGAGCGGGGCCTGGCGTGCTATGATAACGCTGTTATAGCACTTTCCCCACGCCAGATGACCGACGACAGTTCCCTGCAGGATCCGCGCACCCGCCTCGTTGAAGCCAGCATCCGCTTGCTGGCCCTGCATGGGCCGTCCGAGGTGAAAGCGCGCTCGGTGGCGGCCGAAGCGAAGTTGTCCACCATGGGGGTGTACACCTATTTCGGCGGGGTTCCGGAGCTGCTGCAAGCGGTGGCGGACGAGGGCTTCAACCGGCAGGCGGTGGTGTTCGGCCGCTTGCCGCCGACGGACGATCCGATGGCCGACTTGTGCGCGATGGCGCTGGCTTGCCACGACTTCGCGCGGCGCAATCCGCATTTGTACGACCTGATGTTCGGCCTGTCGATCCACGGCCGCTACAGCCCGTCGCGCGGGGAGGCGCAACCGCTGCTGAGCGGGCAGTCGCCGTCTTTCCGCACGGCCTATGGTTTCCTGCTGCGTGGCTGCGCGCGGCTGGTGGATGCCAAGTGCGTGCGCAAGGCCGATCCCGATCTCATCGCCTTGCAGTTCTGGAGCGCGCTGCACGGCTTCATCATGCTCGATCTCGCCGGCCACTTCGCGCACACCGGCGACGCCGCCGCCGGCGTGCTGGTGCCGATGTGCGTGAACCTGGTGGTGGGCCTGGGCGCCAAACGCGACCAGGCCGAAGCCTCCGCCGCCTGCGCCCACGCCGTGTGGGCCGGCGCCCAGAACAACAAGAAGACCAAGCCCCGCAACAAATAATCGGCTGCCGTCCGGTTTTCGGCCGGCGCTGCCTTGAAATCGAAATATAACAGTGTTATGGTTAACGCATAACACTGTTATTAAATAAGGAGACGCATCATGAGGAACACGGAAACACGGCCCGGCGGGCTGGAGCTGGAGCGGCGCGGGGCGGTACTGCTGGTGCGCCTGGATGGCGGACCGCAGGGTGTGATGGGGCTGGCAATGGCCGACGGCCTGGCCGCGCTGGTCGACGAGCTGGAGGCCGACCGCTCGGTCAACGCGGTGGTGCTCACCGGGACGCACGCCGGGCGTTTCATCGGCCATGCCGATGTGCACTGGCTGCAGGTGGGCGGCACCACGATACCGGCCATGGCGCGCGGCATGACGTCGGCCGTGGCGCGCACCGCCGCCAGCGTCCGGCGCATGCCGCTGGTGGCGCCGATGGCGGCGTTCACACCGCTGGGCGGCGCCATGCAGCTCGACAAGCTGCACGATACCTTCCTGCGCATGAACCGCTGCGGCGTGATTTTCATCGCGGCCCTGAATGGCTCGGCGCTGGGACTGGGCAGCGAACTGGCGCAGGCCTGCGACGTGCGCCTGATGGCCGACGGCGATTTCTTCATCGGGCAGCCCGAAGTCCTGCTCGGCATTCCTCCCGGCGGCGGCGGCACGCAGCGGCTGACGCGCCTGGTCGGCGCCCACCGCGCGCTGATGATGATGCTCGAAGGGCGGCCCGCGTCGCCCGCCAAGGCGCTGGACATCGGCCTGGTCGACGAGGTGGTGGCGCCGGACCAGTTGATCGTCCGCGCGCTGGAGCTGGCCCACTACCTGGGCGCGCGCCCGCGCGACGCCATCCGCGCCATCAAACGCGCCGTCTATATCGGCGGTTCGATGCCGCTGGAGGAAGGGCTGCACGTGGAGCGCACCGAATTCATGTCGGCGCTGTCGGGCGAGAGCGCCCAGGCCCTGATGATCGAATACATGGAGCGCACCGGGCACGAGGGCGACTTGCCCTTGTACGACCCCGCCATCTACGACCAGACCCTGAAAAACGGGCATTTCCCCTTCACCGGCAAGCGCACGGTCGCTTGAACGCCATGGCACAGACTCCCTATGAATTCACCCGCCGCGACGTGAGTTTCCGTTCCGGCGAAACGTTCTGTTCGGCGTGGCTGTATCTGCCGGTCGGCGTCGAACGGCCTCCCGTGGTCGTGCTCGGGCACGGGCTGGGCGCCGTGCGCGAAATGCGCCTGGACGCCTATTCCGAGCGCTTTGCCGGCGCCGGCATCGCGACCTTGGCCTTCACCTACCGCTATTTCGGCGACAGCGGCGGCGCGCCGCGCCAGCTGATGTCGGTGCGGCGCCAATTGGCCGACTGGGACGCGGCACTGGCCTTCGTCAAGGCCCACCCGGACGTCGACGGCGGCCGCGTCGCCATCTGGGGCAGTTCCTTCGGCGGCGGCCACGCAATCCAGGTGGCCAGCCGCCATCCCGAACTGGTGGCCGCCATCAGCCAATGCCCGTTCACCGATGGCTTCGAGTCCGCCGCCGCGCTGGGCATGCGCGGCTCGCTGCGGATTACGCCGGTGGTCATGCGCGACCTGGCGGCGCGGCTGTTCGGCCGGCCGCCGGTGATGGTGCCGATCGCGGCGCTGCCCGGCCAGCCGGCCTTGATGAACGCGCACGACGCCTTGCCCGGCTACCTGGCGCTGATGCCCAAGGGACTGGCCTTCGTCAACCGCGTGGCGGCGCGGGTGATCCCGGAAATCGTCGGCTACCGGCCGGGACGGCGCGCCGCCAGGGTCAAGCCGCCCATTCTGTTTTGCGTCAGCAGGACCGACACGGTGACGCCGCCGGAACGCACCATCGCCATGGCCGGGCGCGCGCCGCGCGGCGAAATCAAGCTGTATGACTGCGGCCACTTCGACTTCTATCTGGGCGAGCACTTCGAACGTGCGGTGTCCGACCAGACGACATTCCTGACGCGGCATCTGTTCGCGCAGCCGGTTTCCACCTTGAAAGGATAGTGATGCGATTTTCCAAACTCCCAGACCTGCGCGCGGCGCAGGCGCCGAACGCGCCGTGCGTCGCCGATGCCGAGGCGAGCTTGTCGAACCGCGAGTTCCATTCCCGGGTGCTGGTGGCAGCCGGTTTGTTCGCCGAACTTGGCGTGGGGCCCGGCGACGTGGTGGCCATCATGCTGCCCAACCAGGTCGAATTCGTGGTGGCGATGTTTGCCGCATGGCGGCTGGGCGCTGCCGTCACGCCGCTCAATCCGGGCCTGACGGACACCGAGGCTGCCCATCAGCTGGACGACTCCGGCGCCAAGGTGCTGGTCAACGCCACCGGCCAGGCAGGGGCCACGGGCGTGCAGCCGCTGCCGGCCTCCGCGCTGCACGGCGCGGTGCAATACGGCGCGCATTACGCACTGCCGCCGGCCGACGACGCAGCCGCGCTGGCGCTGCTGATCTACACCAGCGGCACCACCGGCCTGCCCAAGGGCGTGATGCTCGACCACGCCAACCTCGAAGCGATGGCGGACATGTCGCGCCTATCCCTGCAGATCACGGCGGCGGACCACTGCCTGCTGGTGCTGCCGCTGTTCCACGTCAACGGCATCGTGGCCAGCATCCTGACGCCGCTGTCGGCCGGCAGCCGGGTCACCATCCGTGCCCGCTTCGACATCGAGACCTTCTTCGCCGATGTCGAGCGGCTGCGGCCCACGTATTTCTCGGCCGTGCCGACCATATACGCCGTGCTCAACGCCTTGCCGGTATCGGTGAAGCCGGACACCTCCAGCCTGCGCTACGGCATCTGCGGCGCGGCGCCCGCATCGGCCGAGCTGCTGACGAGCTTCGAGGCGCGCTACGGCTTTCCGCTGGTCGAGGGCTACGGGCTGTCGGAAGGCACTTGCGCATCGACCATCAATCCCTTCAACGGCGTGCGCAAGGCCGGCACGGTGGGCTTGCCCTTCATCGGCCAGCGCGTGGCCGTCGCCGACGCCGCCGGGCGCCATCTGCCGGCCGGCCAGACCGGGGAGGTGCTGGTGCGCGGACCCAACGTCATGCGCGGCTACCTGGGCAAGCCGGAGGAGAGCGCGCAGGCCGTCGTCGACGGCTGGCTGCGCACCGGCGATCTGGGGCGCTTCGATGCCGACGGTTACTTGTCCATCGTCGGCCGGTTGAAGGAAATGATCATCCGAGGCGGCGAGAACATCTACCCCAAGGAAATCGAGGACGCGCTGAGCTCCTTCCCCGGCGTGCTGGAGGCGGCGGTGATCGGCGCGCCGCACGAGACGCTGGGCGAGATCGTCATTGCCTATGTCGCTTGCCGCGCGGGACACGGCGCCACGCCGGCGCAACTGAACCGGCATTGCGCGGAGCGGCTCACGCGCTACAAGCGGCCCGCGGCCATCCATGTCATCGGCAGCCTGCCGAAGAACCCGGTCGGCAAGATCGACAAGCGCAAGCTGCGCGCCATGTTGCCGACCATGCCGCAGCCGCAAAGCCTATGAGGCCGGCGATCTTCGTGACCGGCGCCGCGTCCGGCATCGGCCGCGCCTGCGCCGAACTGTTCGCGCGGCGCGGCTGGTTTGTCGGCCTGTACGACCTGAACGCGGACGGCGTGGCTGCGGCCGGCGCCGCGCTGGGCGAGGGCAACGCCGTCTGGGGCGCGCTCGACGTATGCGATGCGGACGCGTGGGAGCGGGCGCTGGCGCACTTCTGGTCGCACAGCGGCCGGCTCGACGTCCTGCTCAACAACGCGGGTGTCCTGACGGCGGGACCGTTTGAAAGCGTGCCCTTGGCCCGGCACCGTGCCATGCTGGACGTGAATGTGGCGAGCATGATCGCCGGTTGCCTCAGCGCCTACGGCCGCCTGCGGCGGACGCCGGGGGCGCGCGTGATCAACATGGCATCGGCCACGGCGATCTATGGCCAGCCGGAGCTGGTGACCTATTCGGCCAGCAAATTCGCCGTGCGCGGCTTCACCGAGGGGCTGGACCTCGAATGGAGCCGCCACGGCATCCGCGTCAGCGACATCTGGCCGAGCTTCGTGCAGACCGCCATGGCCGACGGCTTCGACCACATCGCCAGCGCCAGATCGCTGGGCATACGTCTGACGCCGGCCGACGTCGCCGACACCGTGTGGCGCTGCGCGACCACCCGGCGCCTGATCCACAAAACCCATTGGACGGTGGGCGTGCAGGCCGGCTTCCTGTCGCTCGGGACACGCGTCGCGCCGGCGCCGCTGACGCGCTGGATCGTCCGGAAACTGGCGCGTTAGCTGTTGAATTGACTATAAAACACACCAAGGAGACATAAAAATGCAAACGAAAAAATTCATCACCTCCGTTGCCGCGGCCTTGCCGATGACCTGGATACTGTGCCATGCGGCGCACGCCGGGGAGCTTGAAAATACCGTCAGGGTCGGCTACGCGAAGATACGCTTCAAGCTGCAATCCGGCGATTTGACGGGGCCGCCCGGCACCACGCCGCCCGGCCTGAAAATAGACGCCAAGGATCAGGGCCTGCTGGCCGTCAGCTACGAACGGCGGCTGTCCGCCAACTGGGTGGCGCAATTCCAGGGTGGCATTCCGCCCACGCTCACCGCCGTCGGCGCGGGCGTCGCCGTGCCCGTGGGCACTGTCGCGAAGGCGCGCATCTGGTTTCCCACCGCCCTGATGCAGTACACCTTCCCGGACTTCCACGGCATCCGGCCGCACGTGGGGATGGGCGTGGTCTACACCTTCTTCACCAACCAGGAAGTCAGCAACACTTATACCGGCTTGCTGCAAGGGAGCAGCAGCACGATAGCGTTAAAGAGCTCATGGTCGCCTTACGGGCGGCTGGGCTTGTCCTACCCGATCGACAAGCATTGGGCAGTCAGCATGGAGGCCGGCCTGTTCCGCCTGAAGACGTCGGCGCAGGTGGTCACGCAGACGCCCGGCTATGGCGCCATCCCGCGCAGCGTCGCGTTGACGGACCGGCCGCAGATTTTCGGTTTAACGCTCGGCTATAAATTCTAAGATGGGCGCCCCCGCATTCGATTTCGACTGGCTGGTGATCGGCTCGGGCTTCGGCGGCAGCGTCGCGGCGCTGCGGCTGACGGAGAAGGGCTACCGCGTCGGCGTGCTGGAACGCGGCCGGCGCTACCGTGACGAAGACCTGCCCAAGTCGGCCTGGCAGCTGGGCAGCTTCCTGTGGGCGCCCGCCGTCGGCCTGCGGGGCGTCATGCGCATGAAGGTGTTTCGGCACGTGTTCTTTCCGAGCCAGTCCGCCGTCGGCGGCGGCAGCACCGTGTATGGCGGCGTGCTGTACCGCGCCCGCCCGGCGTTTTTCGTCAACCCGCAGTGGCGCGCGCTCGGCGACTGGAACGCCTTGCTGCGGCCGCACTACGCCACGGCTGAACGCATGCTGGGCGTGACGGCCGTGCCGTTCGACTCGGTCAATCAAGGGCTGGCCAGGGAAATGGCGCGCCATTTCGGGGGCGAGGACCGGTACGCGCGGTCGCCGACCGGGGTTTTCTTCGGCCAGCCCGGCAAGACGGTCAAAGATCCCTATTTCGGCGGCGCGGGGCCGGACCGCACCGGCTGCACGCGCTGCGGCGCTTGCATGGTGGGCTGCCGCACCGGCGCCGTCAATTCCCTGCTGAAGAACTATCTGTGGTTCGCGGAGCAGGGCGGTGCGCGGATACTGGCCGGGCGCGAAGTTGTCGATGTCAGGCCGCTCGGCGCCGCCGACGGCAGCGGCGGCTACCTGGTCACCACGCAGCGCCCCGGAGCCTGGCTCGCAACGGAGCGCCGGACGCTGACCGCGCGCGGCGTCGTCTTCGCGGGCGGGGCGCTGGGCACCAATGAATTGCTGGCCAACTGCAAGCTCGGGGGCTCGCTGCCGCGGATCAGCGACAGCCTCGGTCACTTGGTGCGCACCAACAGCGAGTCGGTGCTCAACGTGCGCCTGCCCCGGGACCTCAAGACCTGGAACGACGTCACGGCCAGCAGCAGCGTGCATGTCGACCAGAACACCAGCATCGAGTTCCTCACCTATGGCCGCAATGCCGATGCCATGGGGCTGATGTACACGGTATTGGTCGGCAAGGGGAGCCGCGTGACGCGGCCCTTGAAGTGGCTGGCCGCCATCGCGTCGCACCCGGTGCAATGGCTGAAGACGGCGTGGCCGGTGGGCTGGAGCCGGCGCATGGTGACGCTGCTGGTGATGCAGACGCTGGACAACGCGATCGCGCTGCGTCCCAGGAAACGCTGGCTGGGGCGCGGCTACCGCCTGGCCACCGAACAGAACGGCGCCAAGCCCAGCCCGGCCTATATCGAGGTGGCCAACCAGGCCGCCCAGTGGCTGGCGCGGCGCACGGGCGGCATCGCCCAGAGCAATGTGCTGGAGGCCCTGGCCGATATTCCGACGACGGCGCATGTGCTGGGCGGTGCCGTCATCGGCGCCGACGCCTCGAGTGGCGTGGTCGACCGGCAGCTGCGCGTGTTCGGCTATCAGAACATGCTGGTCTGCGACGGCGCGGCGATGCCGGCCAATCCGGGCGTCAATCCGGCACTCACTATCACTGCGCTGGCCGAACATGCGATGGCGCAGATAGCATGGTCGAGGTGATACGTGCGCTCAGCAGGCCAGCCAGAACCGCATCAGTGCGAACGACAGCGCGAACAGGTAACCATAGGCGAAGCGGTCTATGCGCAGCAGCGCCTGGCCGCGGCGGGCGCGCCAGGCGCCGGCGGCTGCCATGCAGAATCCGGCAGCCACGGGGGTGAGGAGCAGGTTGGCCATGCGCAGGAAGTGTGTGCTGACCAGGTGGGCCGGCACCGCCAGCACGCTGAGGCCGCCGACGATGGCCCCCAGCATCAGGTAGCCCGCCGCAGCCAGCCAGGGATTGGGCGGCTTGCGGAACGGTTCGGCGATCGCGTGGAAGCCCAGCTCGACAAGCGCTTCGCCCAGCAGCTGGATCAGTAGTTCGCCGAGCAACTGCAATAACATTTCCAGCATGTCCGGCCCCTGGTCCCTAGTCCTGGTCCTGCTGCTTGCGGTACACCAGCCAGCCGGCGACGGCGGTGAAGACGGCGACGATGGTGGCGACGATCCAGAAGCCTTCCGGGTCCTGCGCCATCGGCACGCCGCCCACATTCATGCCCAGCAGGCCGGCGATGATGTTGATCGGCAGGGCCAGCACGGTGACGATGGTCAGCACGTACAGGCTCTGGTTGTTGCTCTCGTTGACTTGCGCGGCGATCTCCTCCTGCAGCAGTTTGATGCGCTCCTGCAGGGAGGCCATGTCGTTCAGCACCACGGCGAATTCCTCGGTGGCCTGGCGCAGCTCCTCGCTGTCGACGTCGGCCACCCAGCCGGGCGGCTTTTGCAGCAGGCGGAACAGCGCGGCCGGTTCCGGGGCGAGCAGGCGGCGCAGGCGCACCAGCACGCGCCGCAGCGCGCCCAGGTCGGTGCGCTTGCGTTTCAGCTTGCCCTGCAAGAGGTTGTCCTCGATGGCGTCGACCCGGCCGATGGCGTCGCGCACGATCATCACCAGCGCGTCGGCCTGGTCGCGCAGCAAATGCGTCAGCAGTTCGACCGGCGAGCGTATCGGCTCGCCGGCGCGCACGGCCTGGCGCAGGCTCTCGATGGCTTTGAGCGGCTGGCGCCGCGCGCTGATGACGACCTGCCGGTCCACGCTGAGCCAGAGGGTGGAGATGTCGGACGGATCGAAGGAGAAATCGTGTACCACGTCGTTGACGACGGCGATCAGCGCGTTGTCGGCCAGTTCGATGCGGGTCGAGCGCTGGCCTTCGTGCAGGCTTTCGTAGAACTCCTCGGCCAGCGTGACGTGCTCCTTGAGCCACTTTTCGCTGGCCGTGTTGGCCAGGTTGAAGTGCAGCCAGACGAACTCGCCCTCGTGGTGCCCGGGCTGTTCCAGCCATTCCTGCGCGGCGTGCGCCTCGATCGGCGTGGGCTGGTGGTCGCGGCCGAACAAATAGCCGCATACCAGGCCGGTTTGGTCCGAACCGTAGGCGGGCGCATTGATTTGCATCGGCATCTCCAAGGTTGAGTGCCGCCAGCATAGCAAACTGCGCTCAGCGGTGGAAGTCCACGCGGAAACGGACCGGCCCGGTCATTTCCACTTCGTGCAGCATGCGCGGCTCGACGATGCCGGGCAGCTCCGGCGTGAGCAGCACCGTTTCCTCTTCCGGTTCGATGATGTGGTAGCGCAGCGTCCCTTCCAGCACGGTGATCCGGCCCCATACGCCGGCTGCGGTGCTGTGATGGCGCTGCAGGCCGGCCGGCACCGAGTGTTCGGTGAATTCGGGCGTGCTCTTGTAGTGGGCGACGGTGGCGGGGAGGGATTTCACGGGTGTCCCGATACTATTGGGCGACGACTTTGCCGAAGAAGCCATACTGCAGGCTGGCGGCGATGCGGCGCGCGACGGTGAGCAATTCGCTGGCCAGCGCAGGTTCGAACAGCTGGACGGCGGTTTCTTCGAACAGCGCGAGCCAGCGGCGGAAGTGCTGCGGCTCGATGCCGGTCAGCTGCATATGGGTGCCGAACACATTGCCCTGGAATTGCTTGGTGCCCATCATCACGGTGCTCCAGAAATCCACCATGCGCGCCAGGTGTGCGTCCCAGCCGTCGCCGATGGCAAGCGTGAAGACCGGGCTCAGTTCCGGGTCGGCGCGCACGGCGTCGTAGAAGGTGTGGACCAGCGTGGTGATGGCGGCGGTGTTCAGTTCCTGAAGTTTCATGGCTTAGTCTCGAATGGCGGGGAAGGTTCGGATGCACCGGCCGGCGGCTGCCGCCACTGCCGCGGTGCGCGGTAAAACCTATACAATGGATGCTACATTAGATGAAAATCTAAAGCAATATATTAAATGAATGTTTAATTTTCTAACTGGCGCGCCATGAGACTGACCTCGTTTACCGACTACACGCTGCGCTCCCTGATGTTCCTTGGCATGAACCGGGACAAGCTGGTGACGATCCAGGATATCGCCGACCTGCACACCATCTCGAAGAACCATCTGACCAAGGTGGTCCACCAGCTGGGCGTAATCGGCCTGGTGGAGACGGTGCGCGGCCGCAACGGCGGGCTGCGCCTGAAGCGCGAGCCGGCCGACATCAATATCGGCGCTGTGGTGCGCGGCAGCGAGAGCGATTTCCATATGGCCGAGTGTTTTGACGGCGAACACAATAGCTGCGTGTTCAATGGCGCCTGCTTCCTGAAGACCAAGCTGGAGGAGGCGACCGACGCCTATCTGAAGGTGTTGGACGGTGTGACGCTGGCGGACTTGTTGCCGCCGCCCAGGGGGGCGAAGGCGCAGCAGCTGCATCCGGTGCAGCTGCATCCGGGCCGCGCGGATTAAAGCGGCACGGCTAGACCAGCAGGGCGGCGTTCATGGCCTCGGCGTCCTTGCCGGACTGGGCCAGCAGCTCTTCCATCATTTCCTGGTCGATGAACAGGTCGATCACCGATTCGGAATGCGGCGGCAGTTCGCGCGGCGCCGCTTGCAGCGGCGAGGGCACCGGCGACAGGTGGTTGGCCAGCAGCAGCGTGTCGAGCAGCGAGTCCGGCGGGATCTGCAGGAAGCTGTCGCGCATGCTCTGGATGGCGGCGCTGACCGCTTCCGGGATGTTGAGCTTGTTGAGCACCTCGCGCGTGATGATTTCCTCGCTGGCGGGCTGCCAGTTGTCGGGGTCGTCCTCCAGCAGGCCGGGGAATTCGTCGGCGCGCGACAGCAGGTAGAAATTGCCCACTTCGTGCACGATGGCGGCGAACAGCGCCGTGTCCGGGTTGGTGTAGGTGACGTCGCGCGCGATGATGCGCGCCAGGCAGGCCACGTGCACGCTGTGCTGCCACAGCTGTTCGGCCTTGACGCGCAATTCAGGGTCGGCAATCTTGCTGCCGAACTGGCGCACCACCATGGCGGCCGCCAGCGCGAACAGGTTGTGGTAGCCGATGCGCATGATGGCGGCCCGCACATTGGTCACTTCCGGTCCGCCGCTGCGGTTGAACATGGCCGAGTTGGCCAGCGCGACGGTGCGCGCCGCCAGCTGCGGCTCGGCCAGCACCAGTCTGATGGCCTCGTCGATCGGGCATTCGGGATCGTCCAGCGCGAGTTGCACGCGCAAAGCCGCGTTGACGCTGGTGGGGAACACCAGGTCGCCGCGTATCGCCAGGGCCGCGATGTGGCCGTATGCTTCTAATTTATTCATGAAAAAATTATACGCAGTGCGCGCGGCAATCACAACGCACAAACGCACCCACAAACGCATGGGATGCACCCCGGTGGTGCGCCAGCAACGGCGGACGCGGCAGTGCCCGGCCGCTTGGGCCGCTTGGGCGCGTCAGGCGCTGGCCAGCTGCGGCGCGCGCTGGCGGGCTTCCCTGCTGTAGCGGCCCACCGACAGGTCGTCGGCCTGGATGGCGGGGCGCTTGGCCGAGATGATGTCGGCCAGCAGCTGGGCCGAGCCGCAGGACATGGTCCAGCCCAGCGTGCCATGGCCGGTGTTGATGAACAGATTGCGCACGGCGCTGCGGCCGACCACGGGCGTGCCGTCCGGGGTCATCGGGCGCAGGCCGGTCCAGAAGCTCGCTTGCGCGGTGTCGCCAGCGCCGGGGAACAGGTCGTTGACCACCATTTCCAGCGTGGCGCGGCGGCGCGGGTTCAGGCGCGTGTCGAAACCGGCGATTTCGGCCATGCCGCCGACGCGGATGCGGTCGTCGAAGCGGGTCACGGCGATCTTGTACGTTTCGTCCAGGATGGTGGAGGTGGGCGCGGCGGCGCCGTCCACGATGGGCACCGTGATCGAATAGCCCTTCAGCGGGTAGACCGGGATCTTGACGATGTCCTGCAGCAGCCGGGTCGAGTAGGAGCCCAGCGCCACCACATAGCTGTCGGCCTGGACCACGCCGGTGGCGGTGACCACGCCCTTGATCTCGCCGCCTTCCATCACCAGGCTGCGGATGTCGGTGTTGTAGCGGAATTTGACGCCCAGCTCTTCGGCCATGGCCGTCAGGCGGGTGGTAAACAGCTGGCAGTCGCCGGTTTCGTCGTTGGGCAGGCGCAGGCCGCCCACCAGCTTGCCGGCCGAGCGCGCCAGGCCGGGTTCGGCCTGGACCAGCTGCTCGCGGCTGAGCAGTTCGAAGGGCACGCCGGTCTCCTTCAGCACGTCGATGTCCTTGGCGGCGCCGTCCAGCTGCTGCTGGGTGCGGAACAGCTGGGTCGTGCCTTGCTGGCGTCCCTGGTAGGCGATGCCGGTGGCCGCGCGCAGCGTCTTGAAGCAGTCGCGGCTGTATTCGGCCAGGCGCACCATGCGCTCCTTGTTCACCGCATAGCGCTCGGCATTGCAGTTCTGCAGCATCTGCCACATCCATTGCAGCTGGAACAGGGTGCCGTCGGGCGTGATGGACAGCGGCGCGTGGCGCTGCAGCATCCATTTCATGGCCTTCAGCGGGATGCCGGGCGCGGCCCAGGGGGAGGCGTAGCCGGGCGAGATCTGGCCGGCGTTGGCGAAGCTGGTTTCCAGCGCCGGGCCGGGCTGGCGCTCCAGCACCGTCACATCATGGCCAGCCTGGGCCAGGTAATACGCGCTGGTGACACCGATGACGCCGCTACCCAGAATGACGATACGCATATGCTTCCCCTGTTGTGTTTATTATGGCTTGCGCCAGATATAACGCTATGGTAATTTGGTTCAGCCAGTGTTTGTTACTATATAAATCCAAATATTCAGCAAAAAATCATGCGTACACAAAAGGAATCGGTCCGCAGCCTGGACAAGATGGACCGCAAGATCCTGCGCATCCTGCAGGAGGATGGGCGCATTTCGATGAAGGACCTGAGCGAGCAGATCGGCTTGTCGATCACGCCGGCCATCGAGCGCGTCAAGCGCATGGAGCGCGACGGGGTCATCACCGGTTACCATGCGCGCGTGGCTCCGCCGGCGCTGGGGGCCAAGCTGCTGGTGTTCGTGGAGATCACGCTCAACACCAAGTCGGCCTCGATGTTCGAACAGTTCCGGCGCGAGGTGCTGCGCATACCGGAAGTGCAGGAGTGCCACCTGGTGTCGGGCGACTTCGACTACCTGATCAAGGCGCGCATCCACGAAATGGCCGAATACCGCAAGCTGCTGGGCGAGATGCTGCTGCAACTGCCGGGCGCGGCGCAGAGCAAGAGCTATGTGGTGATGGAGGAGATCAAGGAGACCTTGTTCCTGTCCACGGATGCCATCTAGCGCACGATAGCGTAACAACAAGGTTGCGGGTGGCCCAAGGATCACTATAATGGTTTCGACCAGAGGCCGCCTGTGGCGGCTGGCCTGACACTCTTGGATTGATACTGGATGGATGCCGAACACACGATAGAAATCCGCACGCTGGACGAGCACTTGTCCTCAGACCAAAGTTTCGGCTCCGCGCTTGCGCGTACCGTGGGCGCCCTCGCCGCTGCCGAGGGCGTCGTCACATTGGGCCAGTTCGCCGCTGTCACCGACCTGGCCGGCGAGGGCAAGGCGTCGGCCGTGTTCACCGCCCTGGTGTTGAACGCCATCGAATCGGGCGTGGACGTCGACTGGGCGTTGAACGCGCTGTCGCGCTGCTCCGCCGCCGTCGAGCACCAGACCCGGGAAGACGCCTACCTCATGCTGCGCCCGCTGGTCGCCTTGCAAGGCAGCAAGGCGCGTGCGCTGGCGCAGCGCGTCGCCAAGGCGCTCGGCATTCGCTTGCGCACCGATGAGCTGGCCATGCTGCCGCTGGACGACGAGCGCAAGCTGCTGAGCAGTCTGGGGGAGCAGGCGCGCAAGCTGGTCAAGGGGCGCGGCCTGGCCGACGCGGTGGCCGACTTCGGACGCCACACCGGCCACGCCGAGCTGCTGGATGGCGCGCGCCGTTTCCAGGGTGGCAAGCTGGACCAGGAACAGCTGCGCGGCATGGTGCAGCAAGCGACGGCCAGCATCATCGCCGGCATCAGCGCCTACCAGGAAAGGGCGGTGGCCCGCCGCGCCTCCGATACCAGTGCGGAGGCGATGCTGAACGCGGCGCTGGCATTGAAACTGCAGGTGGAGCAGCGGCTGGCGCTGGTGGACGCGCGCCTGGCGTACGAGCGCGGCCTGCTGTGGCAGGACATCGACGACGCCGTGCACGACGCCGGCAACGCCATCGAACTGGCCATCACCGACCGCCTGCAGACCGACCAGTGGAAGGACGAGGACGTGTGGGCCAGCATAGGCCGCAACCAGTTCGGGCAGGAGATGGAGCGCCGCCTGGACCGGGTGGTGCGGCGCAAGGAGGAGGCGCTGACCTTGCTGCAGCACGACCTGCGGCTGTTCCAGGCCGACATGCGGCTGACGCAAACGAGCGTGTTCGAGCGCGAGCACCACGCCGCGCTGGCCCGTCTGATGCCGCGCCTGCGCATCGGCACGCGGCTGGTGAACTCGGTCGACACGGCCGCCAACCTGACCTTGATGGGCGGCGCGGTGGCGGCGGCCGGCACCGGCACGGTGGCCTATCTGTTCGGCGTGGCCGTGGTGACGCCGGTGCTGGTCCCGGCCGCGCCCTTCGTCGGCGGCGCGGTGCTGCTGGCGGGCGCGTTCAAATGGTTCAGCGATGGCGGCAAGCGCAAGCGTTCGGAAATCCGCGACAAGCGCCGCGCCTTCGAAGATGAGCTGCGCAAGCGGCTGAAAGTGGCGGAACAGTCCTTTACCGGACAGTTGGACGAGGTGGCCAAGGGTTTCCATGAATCGGCGCGGCAGATGCTCACGCCCATCCTGCTGGAGGCCGAAGCGGCCGGCCGGGTGCAGGGCATGCGCCAGCGCATAGCCGACAAGGTGATCGCGCAGTCGCAGGCGGCGATCCAGCAGCTCGAAAGCCACCTTCGGCAGGCTTGACCGATGAGGCTGGAAATTGCCTGTGAACAAAATTTGGTGACTTATGTGCGCAAGCGTACATACATCTGGTTAATGCCGGATTACAATTGCATCGCAGCAAGTGAATCCATAACTAGAGATGACACCATGAAAAAACTCCTTATCGCCGCCAGCATGCTGGCAATCTCCCTGTCCGCCGCCGCGCAGAACGTTTCCATCAGCGTTGGACAGCCTGGCTTTTACGGCCGTATCGATCTGGGCAACATGGCGCCGCCGCCGGTCATCTACGCGGAACCCATCATTGTGCAACGTCCGGTGCGCATGATCGAGCAGCCGCTGTACCTGCGCGTGCCGCCCGGCCACGCCAAAAAATGGTCCAAGCATTGCGGCGCCTACAATGCCTGCGGCCGTCAGGTATACTTCGTGCGCGACGACTGGTACCAGAACGACTACGCGCCGCGCTACCGCGACGAGCATGGCCACCGCGGCGGCGACCGCGACAGCAGGCACGAAGACAAGCACGAAGACAAGCATGACAAGCACGGCCATGGGAATGGCCACGGCAAGGGCCACGGCAAGGACTGAAGCGGCCAACTTTTCAGGAGCGCCATGCAGAGCAAAATTGTGATCGTCGGAGGCGGGGCGGGCGGTTTGGAGCTGGCCTGCAAGCTGGGCCGCAATCTGGGGCCCCGGCAAGTGATGCTGGTCGACAGCCGCCTGTTCCACATCTGGAAACCTTCGCTGCACGAGGTGGCGGCGGGCACCCTGGACATCCACCAGGAGGGCCTGTCCTACCAGATGCTGGCGCACGATAACGGTTTCACCTATGTTTATGGCGCCCTGACGGGACTGGACGCTGCCGCCCGGCAGCTGACGGTGGCGGCCATCGCCACCGCCGACCAGGAGGAAGTGCTGCCGGAACGCCGCATCGGCTTTGAATCGCTGGTGCTGGCCATCGGCAGCACGTCCAACTATTTTGGCGTGCCCGGCGCCAAGGAACACACGATTTCCCTCAATGCCACCGAAGACGCCGAGCGGTTCCGCTTGACCCTGCTCAAGCTGCTGACCAAGGCGGCGCTGGCGAAGGGCGCGCAGCTAGCGCGTGAGGAAACCACCGGCCATGCCCCCGCCGATGCGCCCGGGCGTCCGCCCAAGCCGGCGCAGGCCGGCGTGGACATCGTCATCATCGGCGGCGGCGCCACCGGCGTCGAGCTGGCGGCTGAACTGCGCGAGGCCAGCGGCGTGTACGCCGCCTACGGTTTCGGCCACCTCGATCCCTTGAACGACGTGCGCATCACCCTGCTCGAAGGCGCGCCGCGCATCCTCGCGCCGCTGCCGGAGCGGGTCGCGGAGGCCGCGCTCAAGCTGCTGCAGGAGCGCGCCATCACGGTGGTCAGCAACACCCGCGTGACGGCAATCGACGCTGAGCAGGTGACAGTGGCCGAGGGGCCGCGCTATCCGGCCGACATCGTCGTGTGGGCGGCCGGCATCAAGGCGCCGGACTTGCTGGGCACACTGGGCTTGCCGACCGCGAAGGGCGGCCAGCTGGACGTGAACGGCGACCTGAGCGTCAAGGGCCACGACTACATTTACGCGCTCGGCGATTGCGCGCTGTGCCTGGGCGCGGACGGCAAGCCGGTGCCGCCGCGCGCGCAGGCCGCGCATCAGCAGGCCGACTACCTGCTGCAGACCTTCTTGCGCCAGGCGCACGGCAAGGCGCGCCAAAGCGGGCCTTATGTGTACAGGGATTACGGTTCGCTGGTGTCGTTCGGGCAGACCTCGTCCGTCGGCAGCCTGATGGGCTCGCTAAAAGGGCTGAACTGGTTTGTCGATGGTTTCGTCGCGCGGCTGATGTACACCAGCTTGCACCTGATGCACCACCAGGCGGTGCTGGGCACGGTGCGCACCGCCTTGCTGGCGCTGGCGCGCTTCCTCATCAAGCGCAGCACGCCGCTGGTCAAACTGCACTAGTACAACTGCCGCTTGTCCTTCCCGCGCAGGCTGGAATCCACAGGCCGCATGCCCGGAGGCGCAGCATGGATCGCCGTCTGCGCGGCAGTCCGCCGATGCGGAACGGCAGGTCAGGGCGCCGGCTTGGGCAGGACCACGGTCAGCGTGGTGCCGCCGTCCGCGCCCGCCACCAGGGTCAGCGTGCCGCCCAGGTAGACGGCGCGCTCGCGCAGCACGCGCAAGCCGTGCTTGGCGTTGTCGGCGCCGATCGCGTCGCTGTGCGCGGAGACGCCGACGCCGTTGTCCTTCACCGTCAGCATGATCTCGTCGTCGTTATCGTCGACCACCACGTCCACCGAACTGGCTTGCGCATGGCTGACGATGTTGTGCAGCGCTTCCTCCAACGCACGCAGCAGCACGACGTTGTGGCTGCGCGGGCAGCGCGGCTCTTCCTCCGGCAAGCTGCAGCGCGCGGCCACGCCGTGCTGCTCGCCGAACTGCGTGACCAGCTCGCCCAGCGCCACCCGCACGCCGAGGAACTCCAGCTTGTCGTTCCATAGCCGGTGCTGCATCTGGCGGTTGGTCTCGATGATGTTGTGCAGCAGGTTCTTCATCTGCGTGGCGCGTTCCATCAGCGCGGGGTCGGGCGGCAGTTTCTGCGTCAGCAAGCCCAGGTGCATGGTCAGCGCGGTCAGCGACGAGCCCATGCTGTCGTGCAGCTGGCGCGACAGCGAGCGGCGCTCGTTGTCCCAGCAGGCGTTGACGTGGCCGAGCAATTCGCTCAGCTCGGCGGCGCGCTGGGCGTCGAAATGGACGGGTTGTGCCTGTGCGGACATAGTGAGTCTCAGAGTAAGATGATCTGTTTTTATGCGGCGATCATACCTGAGGTTGATGATGCCTGTCGCACACAGGTGTCATGGGCGCGCGCCCGCGGCGGACGCCGCCGCGGCGCCCACGCCGGCCGCCGGGGCAGCTGCCGAACAGCTGCCGATGGCCTTCATCAAGTGGTCGATATCGACCGGTTTGACGAGGTGCATGTCGAAGCCGGCCTCCAGCACGCGGCGCTGGTCCTCGGCCAGGCCGTAGCCGGTCAGGGCGATCAGTTTCATGCCGCAGGTGTCGGCGCTGGCGCGCAGGCGGCGCGCCACTTCATAGCCGTCGATGCCGGGCAGGCCGATATCGACCAGCGCCAGGTCCGGACGGAAGGCCGACGCCACTTCCAGCCCCTGCAGGCCGTCGGCCGCGTGGCGCACCTCGTAGCCGTAGCAACTGAGCATCATCGACATCATTTCGCGGCCGTCGTCGTTGTCTTCGATCAGCAGCACGGTAGGCTTGCCAGCTTGCTTATTGTCCATGATTTCTTGCCTCTGTTCGGATGGCCGCGCAATATGCGGCAATCGGATGGTAAATATGCTGCCTTCGCCGCTGCCGTCGCTATGCGCGCTAGCGCTGCCGCCGTGCAGCTCGGCCAGGCGGCGCACCAGCGACAAGCCGATGCCCAGCCCGCCCTGGGCGCGGTCCAGCGTGCTCGAGCCTTGGACGAAGACGTCGAATACATGCGGCAGCAGCTCGGCCGGAATGCCGACGCCGCTGTCTTCCACAGACAATACCACTTCGCCGTTTTCCACCTCGCAGCCGACGTGGATGGCGCCCCCGGGCGGGGTGTACTTGAGTGCGTTGTCGAGCAGGTTGGTGAACACTTGCTCGAGCCGCGTCACATCGCCGTCGACCCAGCCCGGCGCCGTTTCCAGCGTCACGCTGAAGCCGGCGCTGCGGCCCGTGGTGCGGTAGGTTTCCAGGCTGCTTTCCAGCAGCGCGGCCAGGTCCAGCGGCGCCCGGTTGAGCAGGATCTTGCCGGACATGGCGCGGCTCAGGTCGAGCAGGTCGTCGACGATGCGGCCCAGGTGGCGGCTCTGGCGCTGGATGATCTTCTTGGCCCGCACCACGGCCTCGGCCGACACGCCGGGCAGGGCGATCAGCGAGGCAGCGCTGCTGATGGCGCTGAGCGGGTTGCGCAGTTCGTGGCCCAGCATGGCCAGGAATTCGTCCTTGGCGTGGTTCTGCCGCTCGGCCACCTTGCGCTCCTCGATTTCGCGCGTCAGCCGCTTGTTGGTGGCGGTCAGTTCCGTGGTGCGCAAGCTGAGCTGGCGGGCCTGCTTCTTCAGTTCCTCGTTCTTGACGGCCAGCGCCACGAATACGGAAATCTTGGCGTGCAGGATCTGCGGTATGACGGGCGTAAACAGGAAGTCCACCGCGCCGCGCTGGTAGGCCTTCAGGCGGTCCAGTTCGTCCGCCACGAAGGCGGTGATGAAGATGATGGGAATGTCGGCCGAGCGGGCGCGCTGGTGGATGGCCTCGGCAGTCTCGAAGCCGTCCATGCCGGGCATGTTGACGTCGAGCAGGATGACGGCGAAATCGTGCATCAGCACCTGGCGCAGCCCCTCCTCGCCGGATCGCGCGGCGATCACGTCATAGCCCTCCTGGGCGGACCACTGGGCCAACAGACTGGTCAGCGCGAACAGGCTGTTCGCGTCGTCGTTGACGACCAGGATTTTGGGTTTGTCTACTTTAGGCACGTTGTTGTTCGAACTACAGGAGGGAAGAATTTCGCCAGGCAAACAGTTGATTGATCATAACAACGTGATAAGGCAAAGTCAAAAGACCGCGCGGCTATCGCGCGCGCCCCAGTGTTCGGCGGCGCACATACATTGCGGCATGGCCATGCCATAGTGAAAGCGTGCTGACCAACCCCTGAAAGGACGCAAGATGAACATCGATACCGTTGTGGACAAAGAATATGTGGGCAAATGCTTCCGCGAACTGGCGGATGCCCCTGTCAGCGCGCTGAAGGGCGTGAGCGCCAACGATGCGAAGGCGCTGGCCAAGGCGTTCAACATCAGTTCGGTGCGCCAGCTGGCCGAACTGGACTTCGTGAAGTGGGCGCAGGCCATCACCATCCTGGCCGACCACGAGCAGGAGACGCCGGCCCAGCTGGCCAAGGAAACGCTGCTTGACGAGGCCGTGGAAATGACCTTCCCCGCCAGCGATCCGATTTCGGTGGACGCCGGCATCACCCGCATCGAAGTGCCGCCCGAGATGGTCGACGCGCATAGCGACCACCAGCACGCCGGCAAGGTGGAGCAATCGACTGAAGAAGGCGTGGCCAAGGAAACGGCCGCCGCGCATTAGCGCATTCAATTGGCGGCCCTGTGCCGCGCAGGCGGGAATCCGAGCTGCGCCGGCATGGCCGCGGCGTGGGGATTCCCGCCTGCGCGGCGGTGCGCCGTCGCGCAACGACCTGTTCATGCGGTATGCCTAGGCGGAAACCGAGGCGCCGTGCGCGGAGTGCAGGGGGACGACGGTGGCGCCGGCTGTTTCGGGCTGGGCAGCGCAATGGCGGTTCTTGCCGCCGCGCTTGGCGTCGTACAGCGCGTGGTCGGCCATCTGGATCAATTTTTCAACATTGTCTGCGTGGTCGGGATAGAGTGCGATGCCTATGCTGGTCGACAATTTGAGCGTCAGCGGCCCGACCTGGTAGGGTTCCGACACCACCTCGATCAGCTTGGACGCCGGCTCCTGCGCGTCCGACAAGCCGCCCACTTCGCCCAGCACGATGACGAACTCGTCGCCGCCGACGCGGGCCACCGTGTCCTCCTTGCGCGAGGAGCCGACCAGGCGGCCGGCCACCAGTTTCAGGATCTCGTCGCCGCAGGCGTGGCCGTGGGTGTCGTTGATGGCCTTGAAGCCGTCCAGGTCCAGGTACATGACGGCGGCCTTGTGCTGGTGGCGCGCGGCGTGCGTCAGCGTGGTGGCGATGCGGTCTTCCAGCAGGCGGCGGTTCGGCAGGCCGGTGAGCGGGTCGTGCAGCGCCAGTTCCTGCTGCTGCTTGCTGTATTGCGCCAATTCCTTGTACAGCAGGCGCACCTCCAGCATGTTGTGGATGCGCTTGTGCACTTCCAGCAGGTCGAAGGGCTTGCTGATGAAGTCGCGCGCGCCCGCCTCCAGCGCGGCGATCTTGAAGCTGGGCTGGGCGGTCAGGGCGAGCACCGGCAAATAGCCGTCCTGCTCGATCTCCTTGAGGCCCTTCATCACCTGGAAGCCGTTCAGCTCCGGCATCTGCAAATCGAGCAAAATGAGGTCGTAATTATGCTGCCGGTGCAGGCCGCACACCTTCTCGGGCAGCATCGTGGACGAGACATTGGCATAGCCGGCATCGCGCAGGATCTCGAGCATGAGGTCGATATTGTCGGCGCAGTCGTCCACCACCAGTATCTTGGCGTTCAGAATCTCGTCCGGGCTAGGCATAATAAAGTCTCTTGAAAAACAGTTGGGGCGGTGATTTTTTTATTTGTTCGAGTGTAGCAAAGGAAGCGGGCGTTGCTTGTAGGACAGCGCCGCGTCTTCAGGTAGGAGTGGAAGTTATTCTCTGTGGAAACATCCATTTCCTGTTGTAAATAATCAACGTTGCCGGGCCGCGAGCGCAACAGCGCGTACCAGTTCGGCCGGTTCGACCGGTTTCGACACGTGGTCGCGGAAACCGCTCTCCAGCACGCGCAGCCGGTCTTCCGAGCGGGCGAAGGCGGTCAGCGCGATGGCCGGCACGCCGCCGCCGCGCGCGCCGCCCAGGGCGCGCACTTTGGCCAGCAGTTCAAAGCCGTCCACATCCGGCATGCCGATATCGCTGACCAGCAGGCCGGGCCGTTCCTGCTCGATCACGGCCAGCGCTTCGGCCGCGTTGGCCGCCGTCAGCACCGTTGCGTTGCAGTCACTTAGTATGCGCTTGATCAGCTCTCTTGCGTCAATTTCATCGTCGACCACCAGCACGCGCAAACCGCCCAGGTCGCGCAGGCCGGTGTCGGCGGGAATGGAGGGCGGCAGGGACGGCGCGCGCGACTGGCGCCCGCCGCCCGGGCCGGCCGTGGCCAGCGGCAGGCTGACGGTGAAACTGGCGCCGCGTCCCTCGCCGGGGCTGGCGACCGACACCGTGCCGCCGTGCTGCTCGACCAGATGCTTGACGATGGACAAGCCCAGCCCCAAGCCGCCGTGGCGGCGCGTGGTGGTGGAGTCGGCCTGGCGGAAGCGTTCAAACACGTGGGCCAGGAACTCGGGCCGGATGCCGATGCCGGTGTCGGCGACGGTGATGGCCACGTGGCCCTCGTCCTCGCGCACGGCGACCCGCACCGCGCCGCCCTTGGGGGTGAACTTGATGGCGTTGGTCAGCAAATTCCATACTACTTGCTGCAGGCGGCTGGCGTCGGCCGCCACCAGGCTGCCGCCGCCGAAGTCGCGTTCGATCTGGATGTTCTTGGCGTCGGCCGCCGGGCGCACGGTTTCGATGGCGGCGTCCACCACCGCCAGCGGCGACAGTGCTTGCATATCGAGCAAGACCTTGCCGGACGTGATGCGGCTCATGTCGAGTAAATCCTCGATCAGTTGCGCCTGGGCGCGGGCGTTGCGTTCTATGGTCTGCAAGCCGCGGTGGAGGTCGGCCTCGTCGCGGCTGCCGCGCCGCAGCACCTGGGCCCAGCCCAGGATGGCAGTCAGCGGCGTGCGCAGTTCATGCGACAGCGTGGCCAGGAACTCGTCTTTCATCTGGCTGGTGCGCTCGGCCTCGGCCCGCGCGCTGCGCTCGCTGTCGAGCAGCACCTTGCGTTCCTCGGCGGCCTGCTGGGCCGCCTCGTACAGGCGCGCGTTGTCGATCGCGACGGCGGCCTGGGCGGCGATGCCGCCGACGATGCGCTCGGTGCGTTCGGTGAAGATGTTCGGTTCCGGGTGGCCGAAGAACAGCGAGCCTATCACTTCGCCGGAGCGCGACACCACCGGCACCGCCAGGTAGCTGCGCACCGGCGGGTGGCCGTTCGGCACGCCGTTGTACGGCGTGTTCTGGCCGTAGCGCGCGTCGCGCAGCAGGTCGTCGCTGCGCAGACGGCCTTCGCCGCGCATGCTGGGGCCGAACAGGGCGGTGGCGCGCGGGTGCGGGAACTGGGCGAAGGCCTCGTGCGGCAGGCCGGACAGGGTGTACAGCGACAGCGTGCCGCCATCGGTGCTGGTGCTGTTGTAGAAGAAGGCGCCGAAGCGCGCGCCGCTGATGCGGGTGGCGGCGTCGGTCACTTCCTGCAGCAGCGAGCGCAGGTCGCGCTTGGAGGCCAGCGCGTTGCCGGTGTTGTTCAGCAATTCGAGCACATTGCTCTCGTCGCGCAGCGCCTCCTGCACCCGCTTGACCTGGTCGACGTCGGTGCAGGTGCCGAACCAGCGCACCAGGCGGCCGGTGCTGTCGCGCACCGGGTTGGCGCGCGACAGGAACCAGCGGTACTGGCCGTCCGCGCCGCGGATCGGGAATTCCATTTCGAACGGGGTGCCGGTACGCAAGGCCTCCTGCCAGCGCTGGCGGATCACGGGCCGGCATTCCGGGTCGTACACATCGTCCCAGCCGCTCGCCGGCGCGTCCCCCGGCGGCAGGCCGGTGTATTCGTACCAGCGCTCGTTGAACCAGACCACGGCGCCGTCGAAGCGCGCGATCCAGGCCAGCTGCGGTATCGAGTTGGCCATGGCCTGCAACTCTTCCTGGCTCTGGCGCAGCGTGTTTTCGGCCGCCTTGCGGTCGGAAATATCCTGCACCATGCCGGTCATGCCCTGCACTGTGCCGTCCTCGGCGTAGTTGCCGTGGCCTACCACCGACAGCCAGCGCCGCTCGCCGCTGGCGCGCTCGATGCGGCATTCGATGTTGAAATCGGTACGGCTTTCGAACGCGTCCAGGAAGGCGGCGCGCGCCGGCGCCCGGTCGTCCTCCAGGATGCGCTCGCTCAGCAGGCCCCAGGTCACCGCCGTTTCGCTCGGCAGGTCCAGCAGCTCGGCGGCGCGGCGGCCCAGGGTCACCAGGTTGCTGTCGGCGTCCCACAGCCAGTCGCCCAGCTTGCCGGCCGCCAGCGCCACCTGCAGGCGGTTGGCGCTTTCGCGCAGCGCGCGCTCGTCGAGCTTGCGCTTGGTGATGTTCTGCAGGGAGCAGGTCAGGCCCTCGGCCGACGGGTAGGCGCGCACTTCCAGCCACACCTTGCGCGGCAGGTAGTACAGTTCGAAGCCGGCGCTGTGCTGCTGCTCCATGGCGCGCCGGCACTGCGCTTCGAGCACCGTGCCGCGCAAGCCGGGCGCGGCCAGCCACAGGCTGCGGCCCAGCATGCGCTCGCCGCTGTCCGGACCGGTCTGGATCAGCTCTGCCGCCTGCGGGTTGATGTAGTTGATGCACCAGTCGTGCCCCAGCACGATGAGGCCATCGGTGATGCTGTCGAGGATGCACTGCATGCGCTCGTTGGCGCGCTGCAGTTCCTCGCGCGCTTCCTGCGCCTCCTGCGTCTTTTTCATGGCCTGCTCGGCGTCTTCGCGCGCCACCAGCATGGTGCTGGCGCTGCGCATGGCGGCGGCGCGCATCAGCAATTCCGCGTCCTTGTCGAGTTTAGCCATTACCGCCTCCCGAATACGGCGGCGGCCAGTGCGCTTGCAGCTAGCGGGGTAGTGACGGTGCCTGTGGGTTCAGTTGGAATCATCTGTATTTGCATCGTGGGGACGGCCGAACCGGACCGTGTAGTCATTGTAGCCGTCCCGGGGCAATTACAACCGCACCGTTGGGAGGCGCGCCGCCGCGCCGGCCAGCACGTCCTGCAATTGTTCGATGTCGTAGGGCTTTTGCATGGACACGGCCGGGAATTCGAGCTGGCTGGTCAAGCCGCTGCCGTAGCCGGAGGCGAACACCACTTGCAACTGCGGCTGCTGCCGGAGGGCGAGGCGCGCCAGTTGTACGCCGGACATGCCGGGCAGGCTGACGTCGCTGAACAGAATGTCATAGCGGTTTTGCCGCAGCAGTGCCAGGGCCTGTTCGCCGTCGCCGGCGGGATCCACCTCGTATCCCAGCGCGCGCAGCATTTCGCACACCAGGTACTGGGCGTCGGCATTGTCTTCGACTACGAGTATACGGACATGCGTAGCGACGTGCGTAGCGACATGCGTAGCGACGTGCGTAGCGACGGGCGTCGCCGGGGCCGCCGCGGCACCTTGTTGCGCGGCGGGCGCTTCGGCCGGCGCGGGACGGGCGGCGGGCTGCATGGCGCACAGGATGCCGCGCACCGTGCCGGTTTCGTCGCGCAGCGGCGTGTAATGCAGGTCCAGCGGCCGCAGCACGGGGGTGCCGTCCTGCCACAATGGCACGGACTGGCCGTGGTATGCCAGCGCCGCGCCGCCCCAGACCGCCTCCATGGCGTCGCCGTTCCAGCCGAATACGGCAGGCTGGACGGTGGGGACGCAGCCGCCCGGCACCGACTCCGCGCGGGCACCCGTCAGGGCCGCGTAGGCCTTGTTATAGAGCAGGGTTTTTTCCGGCCCCCAGGCGATGGCCATGGCGAGCGGGCAGTTCAGCATGATGTCCACCGGCAGCCGCAGGCAAGCGGGCCAATTGGCCGGCTGTCCCAGCCCGGTGCTCGACCAGTCCAGGGGCGGCAGGGTGTGCAGGCTGATGCTGTCTTGTCGTGTCATCCGGAAGCGCCTGTCATTGTGTATGTGCCAATGTGGAAGATGCTACACCAAAAGAAAGCCGTGGGATAAAAAAAAGCCCGCTGCTAGAGCGGGCTGAATCTAATCTCTTGGGGAGAATAGAGGAGACAGGTGCAATGATGCAGCGTGCCGCACGGAAAATCCAATTTCCTTTTGTGATGGACGCCATCACTTCCGTGAATGATCCATGAATGAACAGTTCAACGCTGCGAATGCGATTTCCCTCTGGACAAGCAGCAGGGATATGCCTATAATCTTGCTTCTTTCGACGGGCAACCAGAGAAAGAAAGCGAAAATCGCAAGTTATCAGTGATTTCCGATGCGGCTGTAGCTCAGCTGGATAGAGTACTTGGCTACGAACCAAGGGGTCGTGGGTTCGATTCCTGCCAGCCGCACCAGTTTTACAGTAGTAAATGCGTTATTTTCGTGATAGCGTAGCAAGCAAGGTAGTGGAAACAGTAGTGATGCGCGGCTGTAGCTCAGCTGGATAGAGTACTTGGCTACGAACCAAGGGGTCGTGGGTTCGATTCCTGCCAGCCGCACCAGTCTTACTGTGGAAGTGCCTGAATGATGTTTTTTGCGGCTGTAGCTCAGCTGGATAGAGTACTTGGCTACGAACCAAGGGGTCGTGGGTTCGATTCCTGCCAGCCGCACCAGTTTTACCGTAGTGGAGAAGTGTAGTAAAAAGCAACAAATAAGCGGCTGTAGCTCAGCTGGATAGAGTACTTGGCTACGAACCAAGGGGTCGTGGGTTCGATTCCTGCCAGCCGCACCAGAATACGAGGGCCAGATCGGGAGATCTGGCCTTTTTCGTTTGCGCTTTCGTTTGCGCTATTGCTTACCTGAGCTTCCTTTGCAGGCAAGCCCGTACTTGGTCGCCTCACAGCCGAGTTGCACGCAGCGCGCGGCATGGTAGCCAGCCGCGCGGCACAGCCTCAACGTTTCCGATAGCTGCTCGCCGCGCCCGGCCTTGGCCGCGGCCAACCTTTCCTGCTCCCTTGCTTGCGCCGGCGCGCCCTTCTTTGCTGCCCGCGTTGGCGTAGACGGCGCGGCCGCGGCCACAGGCGCTGCGGCATCCGCGGCAGGGGCCGGCGCGACGCCGGTGGCGGCCCCGCCTCCGGCTGGAGCCGGGGGCGCCGGCAGTTCCGGCACTTGCGCAGGACCCGGACTTGGCCGCTGCGGCTCGGACGCGATTGCGGCCGCCGCTGCCGTGCTGGCAGCCTCTGCCGGAGCCGGAGCCGGAGCCTGGGACTGAGCCTGAGCCGGGACAGGCGCAAGCTTGGCCTGGCGTGCAGGGATCGGTGCTTTCGCCAGAACCTGCAAGGTGGTGTCGAGCTTATTCTCGTTGTACAGCCACATGCCCGTGCCCGACAACAGCAGGGCAGTCAGCAGGACGGCAAGCCAGATCGCCGCCGTGCGGCCCCAACGGTCGAACCAGTCGCCGGCATCCGCATCATTGCTATTCCCGTACCGGGCTTCCTCTTCGATTTGCGGCCCCGTCCATGCCGGCGATGGGGGCGGCTCCGATGGCCCCGGCTGCTGCTGCGCTGGCTGCTGCGGGGCCGAGGTCCTTGCGCTTGGGCGTGGTGGCGGCGCGAACGCATGGTTGTTCCCGATGTCTTCTAACAGCTGAGCTTTCATTACGCCTGCCTGCCTATCTTCATGTAAACCGAAGATATTAGCGGATCTGAAAAGGTGGCGGTGCGCGCCAGGCGCGCTGTGTTAGTGTTCTGCAATACTCACAAAACGGGGGATGGAACCATGTGGAAACAAAACTTGCTCATCGCATTCGGACTGCTGTGCTTGTCTTCCTTGCCCGCCGCCGCGCAAAGCGCGCCGCCCGCAGCGCCACAATACGACCCCGAGCTGGCCAGGTCGCTGGGCGGCGACGCCAACGGCATGAAAAAATACGTGCTGGTCATCCTGAAGGCCGGCCCGACCAAAGTTCCCGAAGGGCCGGCCCGCACGGAAATGTTCAAGGGCCACTTCGCCAACATGCAGCGCCTGGCCGATGAAAAGAAGCTCGCCGTCGCCGGCCCGCTGGACGGCGTCGACGGCTGGCGCGGCGTGTTCGTGCTCGCCACGCCTGATATTGAACAGGCCAAGTCCTACGTCGCCACCGACCCCGTCATCATCAACGGCGAAATGGTCGCCGAATATCACGTCTTCTTCGCCAGCGCAGGCTTGATGACGGTGAATGAAGTCCACAAGAAAATCTCGAAGAAGTGAAGCGATGATGGTCATGACGAGGCGTTGACCCGGGTCAAACTTCCTGCCGGGCATCAGGCGCATAGTGGCTTGAGCTTGCTTGACAGGGAGAGCACCGTGTCCAATGATGAAGTTCCAGGTAAACGTAGCGACGATTTGGAGAGGCGCATGTATTCCGCTGAGACAGAGTTGGCGTTGATACACGCAACGATGGCGACGAAGCAGGATATTGCCGCCTTGGGCACGCGCCTGGCTGCCATTGAGGCCCAGTTGCCCCACCTGGCTACCAAGGCTGAGCTGAAGGATGAAATCGACAAGCTGCGGACCTGGATGATAGGCGTGGCCATCGGCTTGTTTTTCTCGCAGGCGGGCATGACCCTCACCGTCTTCTTTCTGCTGAAAGAAGCAATCGCCCAGCGCTAGCCCACCACATTCACCGGCTTGTTCGCCACGAACGCTTCCACATTGTCGACCAGCTGGTCGGCCAGGATCTGCATGGCTTGCGTGCTGGCCCAGGCGATGTGCGGGGTCAGGATGAAGTTGGGCAGGTGCAGGTTCAGCAATACGTTGTCTTCCGGCGGCGGTTCCTTGACCAGCACGTCGAAGCCGGCGCCGGCGATGATGCCGGTGGTCAGGGCCGCCGCCAGCGCGGCCTCGTCGACCAGGCCGCCGCGCGCCGTATTGATCAGCAAGGCCGAGCGCTTCATGCGCGCCAACTCGGTGCTGCCGATGATGTTGCGGGTCTGCTCGTTCAGCGGCGCATGCAGGCTGAGCACGTCGGAAGTTTCCAGCAACTCGTCCCACGACACGCTCCTGATGCCTTCCTCTTCCACCGGCGTGCGCTTGTGCACCAGGATGTCCATGCCGAAGGCGCGCCCCAGCCTGGCTACCGCGTGCCCCAGCGCGCCATAGCCGAGCAGGCCCAGCTTGCTGCCGGCCAGGTCGGTGATCGGGTAGTCGAACAGGCAGAACTTGTCGGACTTCTGCCATTGCCCCGCCTGCACGTCGGCGCGGTAGGCCAGCAGGTTGCGGCGCAGCGCCAGGATCAGCGCGAAAGTATGCTCGGGCAGCGAGGCGTAGGCGTAGTCGCGGATGTTGGAGACCACGATGCCGCGCTCCTTGCACGCGGCGAGATCGATGATGTCGGTGCCGGTGGCGGCCACGGCGATCATCTTCAAGTCCGGCAGCTGCGCCAGCGTGTCCGCGCGCAGCGGCACCTTGTTGGTGATCGCGATGCTGGCGCCGGCCAGGCGGCCGGCGGCCTCGGACGCCGCCGTGGCGCCGTATTCGGTCCAGCTGTGGCTGAAGGCCGGACGCCGCACGTTGGCGATCAGGCTGTCGCGGTCGAGGAAGACGATGTTGTGGCTGGTGTTGGCGGTCGTGGTCATTGGGCTGCCTGCGGGATGGTGGAGGACAAGGAGGGGGCGCCTGTCGTGCCTGGCGTTCTCAGGCGCATGCCGGGATGGCCGGCGAAGTGTTCCGCCACCCACTCGACGAACACGCGCACCTTGGCCGACAGGTGGCGGTTCTGCGGATAGACCACGTGAATCGGAATCGGATCCGTCGTCCAGTCGGGCAGTACCTGGACCAGGCGGCCGTCGAGCAGGTATTCCTCCAGCGCGAAGTCGGTCATCTGCACCACGCCCAGCCCGGCCACGCCGGCGGCGACGTAGGCGTTGCTGTCGTTGAACGCGACCACGCCGGGCAGCGGCATCTGGATGCGTTCGCCGTCCCGCGTGAAGTCCCAGTCGAAGATCTTGCCGGTCTTGGCTGAGAAATAGTTCACGCAGCGGTGCCGTTCCAGGTCGTGCGGATGTTGCGGCACGCCGTAGCGCGCCAGGTAGCCGGGCGCGGCGCAGGTGACGAAGCTGAGCACGCCGATGCGGCGCGCGATCAGCGCCGAGTCGCTCAGGACGCCGCCGCGCACGCAGCAGTCCACGCCTTCCTCGATCAGGTCCACCGGGCGGTCGCTGCAGCCCAGTTCCAGCGTGATGTCCGGGTAGCGGGCGAAGAAGTCGGGCAGGGCGGGGATCAGCACGCCGCTGGCCAGGCCCGTCGGCGCGTCCACGCGCAGGCGGCCGCTCGGGCTGAGCCGGGTGCGCGACAGCGATTCCTCGGCCTCCCGCACGTCCGACAGGATGCGCAGGCAGCGCTCGTAATAGGCGGCGCCGTCGGCGGTGACGCTGATCTGGCGTGTGGTGCGGTGCAGCAGCTTGACGGCCAGCACCGTTTCCAGCCCCTGCACCAGGGTGGACACGCTGGCTTTGGGCAGCTGCATATTCTCGGCCGCGCGCGTGAAGCCTCCGGCATCGACCACCTGCACGAAAACTTCCATCGCTAGCAGTTTGTTCATTTTTCTCCCTATTGTTCAGAATCCCGAACAATCAATTCGTCACAGCACTATTTATCCGATTGTAGATCAAGTCTATAGTTCATGCATGCAGGAATGTAACGTAGTGCCACTGGGAGCTTGACATGAAACATCGGGATGGAATCTTCGCAACGATCGCTTTGACGCTGAGCTCGTTCGCCTTGGCCGGAATGATGTACACGGATGTGTACCTGGCGGCCGCCGGCACCGAAGTCCGTGGCGTCAACGCGCTGACCCATGAAGTGATGGGCGGCGGCCTGGCGGGCCGCGCCGACGGCCTGGCGAGCGCCAAAACTGCGGCGGTGCAGCAATGATGGACGCGGTGCCGGCGCAACTGAGTATGCGCGACCTGGAAGTGGCCGGCGCCAACGGCCCGCTGTCGGCCCGCCTGTACAGCGGCGCCTATTCCGGCGCTCCCGGCGGCAAGCGCGACACGCTGATCGTGTTTTTCCCCGGCGGCGGCTTCGTCAGCGGCGGCCTGGAAGATGCCGACGAGTTCCTGCGCGGCCTGGTCGGCTGCGACCGCGGCTACCTGGTCCTGGCCAGCAATTACACCCTGGCCACCACCAGCCCCTTCCCGGCGGCGGTGGAGGATGCCCACGCGGTCTTGCTGTGGGCGAAAAAGAATAAAGCCAAGCTGGGCTGGAACGGCAAGCGCCTGCTGGTGGCCGGCATCGAGGCCGGCGCCAACCTGGCCGCCGTCAGTTCGCTGATGTCGCGCGACCGTGGCGGCCCGGTGCTGTCGGGCCAGATCCTGATCATGCCGATGCTGGATCCCGGCCTGTCGAGCTGTTCCATGCGTGAGTTGCCGACCTGTACCGACAAGGCCAAAGCGGCCGAGGTGTGTGCCGCCGGCTACCGGGGCTATCTGCCCAATGCGGCGGACCGCACCCACCCGTACGCGTCGCCGCTGCAGTCGAGCCGGCTGAAGAATTTGCCGCCGGCGCTGATCCTGTCCGGCGAGGACGATCCCTTGCGCGATGAAGCCGAACAATACGGCGTCAAGCTGATTTCCTGCGGCATCAAGACCACGGTCAGGCGCCTGCCCGCCGCGCCGCTGGCCGACGTCGAGGCGCGCAACGAGTGTGCGTGCAAGGTGTTCGCGTTGAGCGAGATTGCCGGTTTCATCGCCGGCCTGGATGGGGCGGAGACCCTGCCAGCCTAGCAATACAGAATACAGAGACTAGCCAAGCTGTCATCATTTTTCCGTGCTCCGAGCGCGGTGGCGCCGTTTTGCCCGCCGTATCCATTAAAAATTTTCATACAAAAAGGATTTAATATGAAAACCATGAATAATTTCACTTCAATGCTGCGTCCCTTGGCCGCCGCGTTGACTGTCGCAGGGCTGGCTGCTGTCACCCTTGCTGGATGCGATACGGCCAATGGCAAGACCGCTGAAGCGCCTGCCGCCGGCGGCCCGCCGATCTCCGCCGCCGCCGTGGTGGAGAAGAACATCACCGAAACCCAGGAGTTCTCGGGCCGCCTGGAAGCCATTGAGCGCGTCGAGATCCGTTCCCGCGTGAGCGGTTTCATCACCGCCGTGAACTTCAAGCCGGGCAGCGAGGTCAAGAAGGGCGACGTGCTGTTCCAGATCGACGCCCGTCCCTACCAGGCCGAAGTGAACCGCGCCGAAGCGGCCGCCAACTCGGCCCGCGCCAAGGCCGACCTGGCCAAGCTGGAGTTGAGCCGCGCAGAAAAACTGCTGGCCGACAAAGCCATCGCCCAGCGCGAATACGACGAGAAAGCGTCCAGCGTGAAAGAGCTGGACGCCAACGCCCGCGCCGCCTCGGCGCAAGCCGAATCGGCCCGTCTGAACCTGGCCTACACCCAGGTGCATTCGCCGATCAACGGCCGCGTCTCGAAAGCCGAAATCACGCTGGGCAACCTGGTCGACGCGTCGGCCATCCTCACCTCCGTGGTCTCGACCGACAAGATTTACGCCAGCTTCGACGGCGACGAGGACACCTTCCTGCGCGTGGGCAGTTCGACCGCCAAGGGTAAGCCGGTCACCGTGAAAGTGGGCCTGGCCAACGAAACCGGCTTCCCGCATGAAGGCAAGCTCGAATTCGTCGACAACCAGCTCGATCCGCGCAGCGGCAGCGTGCGCATGCGCGCCACCTTCGCCAACGCCGACAACGCGCTGGTGCCCGGCCTGTTCGCCCGCGTGCAGCTCGAAGGCGCCGGTTCCGGCAAGGCCGCCATGCTGATCAACGACCGCGCCGTGGGTACGGACCAGAACCGCAAGTTCGTGTTCGTGGTCGGCGCCGACAGCAAGGCCGAATACCGCCCGGTCACCTTGGGCCCGCAGATCGACGGCCTGCGCGTGGTGCGCGACGGCTTGAAGGCGGGCGAGAAGATCGTCGTCAACGGCCTGCAGCGCGTGCGCCCCGGCGCCCCGGTGACGGCGCAGATCGTGGCCATGGATTTCGATCCCCTGGCCCCGGCGCCGGCCAAGCCTGAAGCTAAAAAAGATGAAAAAGTCGCCGCCGCAGCAAAGGCCGGCGCAACTTCGAAGGAATAATAAAATGAACTTTTCACGCTTCTTTGTCGATAAGCCGATTTTCGCGGCGGTCTTATCGATCATCATTTTCGTCGGCGGATTGATCTCGATCTTCAAACTGCCGATCTCGGAATACCCCGACGTAGTGCCGCCCTCGGTGGTGGTGCGCGCGCAATACCCCGGCGCCAACCCGAAAATCATCGCCGAAACCGTGGCCGCGCCGCTCGAGGAGCAGATCAACGGCGTCGAGAACATGCTCTACATGTCGTCGCAGAACACCTCGGACGGCGCGCTGGCGCTGACCGTGACATTCAAGATCGGCACCAACGTCGAGCAGGCCGAGTCCCAGGTGCAGAACCGGGTGCAGCGCGCCTTGCCGCGCCTGCCCGAGGAAGTGCGCCAGATCGGCGTGACGACCGTGAAGTCCTCGCCCAACCTGACCATGGTGGTCCACCTGTCGTCGCCGGACGGCCGCTACGACGACCTGTACCTGCGCAACTACGCGGTGCTGAACGTGAAGGACCAGCTGGCCCGCATCCAGGGCATGGGCGAGGTCCAGCTGTTCGGTTCGGGCGACTACGCCATGCGCGTCTGGCTCGATCCGCAGAAGGTCGCAGCCCGCAACCTGACCGCCGGCGACGTGGTGGCCTCGATCCGCGAGCAGAACGTGCAGGTCGCGGCCGGCGTCATCGGAGCCGGCCCCTCCAAGGACGCCGACTTCCAGCTTACCGTCAACACGCAGGGCCGTTTGCAGTCGGTCGAGGAATTCGGCAACATCATCGTCAAGACCAACGCCGACGGCGCCGTCACGCTGCTCAAGGACGTGGCGCGCCTGGAGATGGGGGCCAGCTCCTATTCCCTGCGTTCGCTGCTGAACAACAAGTCGGCGGTGGCCATCCCCATCTTCGAGGCGCCCAACGCCAACGCGCTGCAGCTGTCGGCCGATGTGCGCGCCAAGATGGCAGAACTGAAGAAAGATTTTCCGGAAGGCGTCGAGTACAGTGTTGTATACGACCCGACCCAATTCGTGCGGGAGTCGATCGACGCCGTGATCCACACGCTGATCGAAGCGGTCGTGCTGGTGGCGCTGGTGGTGATCATTTTCCTGCAAACCTGGCGCGCCTCCGTCATCCCGCTGCTGGCGGTGCCGGTGTCGGTGGTGGGTACCTTCGCCGTGATGATGGCCTTCGGCTTCTCGATCAACACCTTGTCGCTGTTCGGCCTGGTGCTCGCCATCGGTATCGTGGTTGACGATGCGATCGTGGTGGTGGAGAACGTCGAGCGCAATATCGCCAACGGCCTGTCGCCGCGCGACGCCACCATCCAGGCCATGAAAGAGGTGAGCGGTCCCATCATCGCCATCGCCCTGGTGCTGTGCGCCGTGTTCGTGCCGATCGCCTTCGTGTCCGGCCTGACCGGCCAGTTCTACCGCCAGTTCGCCCTGACCATCGCGATTTCGACCGTGATCTCGGCATTCAGCTCGCTGACCCTGGCCCCGGCCCTGTCGGCCGCGCTGCTGAAACCGCACGACGCGCCGAAAGACGCGCTGACCCGCGGCATGGACAAGGTCTTCGGCCGCTTCTTCGCCTGGTTCAACCGCTTCTTCGGCCGTGCCTCTGATCGTTATGAGCTGGGCGTGAAGGGCGTGATGCGCCGCAAGAGCGCCACCCTGGCCGTGTACGCCGCGCTGGCCGTGGCAGCCGTGTTCATGTTCAAGGTGGTGCCGTCGGGCTTCGTGCCGTCCCAGGACAAGCAGTACCTGGTGGGCTTCGCCCAGCTGCCGGACGCCGCCTCGCTGGACCGCACCGACGCCGTCATCAAGAAGATGTCCGCCATCGCCCAGGAAATCCCCGGCGTCGAGGCCAGCATTGCCTTCCCCGGCCTGTCGATCAACGGCTTTACCAATGCGCCCAATTCCGGCATCGTGTTCACTTCGCTCAAGCCTTTCCACGAGCGCAAGGACAAGAGCCAGTCGGCCCAAGCCATCGCCGCTGAAATCAACAAGCGCATGGGCGCCGTGCAGGACGCGTTCGTGATGGTGTTCCCGCCGCCGCCGGTCAACGGCCTGGGCACCATCGGCGGCTTCAAGATGATGCTGGAAGACCGCGGCAACGTCGGCTACGACGAGCTGTATAAAGCCAGCCAGGCGATGCAGATGAAAGCATGGGGCAATCCGCAGCTGCAGGGCGTGTTCTCCAGCTTCCAGATCAACGTGCCGCAACTGTTCGCCGACGTGGACCGCACCAAGGCCAAGCAGCTGGGCGTGCCGCTGGCGACCGTCTACCAGACCTTGCAGATCAATCTGGGCTCGCTGTACGTGAACGACTTCAACCAGTTCGGCCGCACCTACCAGGTGCGCGTGCAGGCTGACGCGCCGTTCCGTTCGCAGGCCGAGCAGATCGCCCAGCTGAAGGTGCGCAACGACAAGGGCGAGATGATACCGCTGTCCTCGCTGATGCGCGTCAAGGACAGCTATGGCCCGGACCGCGTGCAGCGCTACAACGCCTACGTGTCTGCGGACATGAACGGCGGCCCGGCGCCCGGCGTCTCGTCCGGCACCGCGCAAGCGATCTTCGAGCAGATCGCCAAGGAGACGCTGCCCAAGGGCGTGACCTACGAGTGGACCGACCTGACGTTCCAGGAGATCCTGTCCGGTAACACCATGGTCTACGTCTTCCCGCTGTGCGTGCTGCTGGTATTCCTGGTGCTGGCCGCCCAATACGAGAGCTGGACCCTGCCGCTGGCGGTGATCCTGATCGTGCCGATGTCCATCCTGTGCGCCCTGATCGGCGTGAAGTTGACCGGCGGCGACAACAACATCTTCACGCAGATCGCGCTGTTCGTGCTGGTCGGCCTGGCGTCCAAGAACGCGATTCTGATCGTCGAATTCGCCCGCGAACTGGAAGACCATGGCCGCACGGTGCTGCAGGCGGCGCTGGAAGCTTGCCGCCTGCGCCTGCGTCCTATCCTGATGACGTCGATCGCCTTCATCATGGGCGTGGTGCCGCTGGTGTTCTCGAGCGGCGCGGGTTCGGAAATGCGCCACGCGATGGGTGTGGCGGTGTTTGCCGGCATGCTGGGCGTGACCTTCTTCGGCCTGTTCCTGACGCCGGTGTTCTACGTCCTGCTGCGTACCTTGGCCCAGCGTTTTGAAAAGAAATCCGACGTCGCCGCTCCCGTGGCGGCAGCGAAACTGGAAGGGACTCACTAATGAATATGATCGCAAAAGGCGTCGCGCCCGCAGTCAGCTCGCTGTTGGCAGCGTTGCTGCTGACCGCCTGCGCCGCGCCTGAATTCAAACAGCCCAGCGTCGCCGTGCCGACCGCGTTCAAGGAAGCGCAAGCTCCCGGCGCGATCGTGGCGAACGCGCCGGTGCAGACCGCCGCCGACGGCACCCGCTGGAAGCAGGCCCAGCCTGCCGAGCAGCAGCCGCGCGGCGAGTGGTGGCTGGCCTTCAACGACAGCGCGCTGACGCAGCTGATAGGCGAAGCGACCAAGGCCAATGCCAATCTGGCCGTGGCGGCCGCCCGCGTCAAGCAGGCGCGCGCCATCGCCGGCATTGCCGAGGCGGACCGCGTTCCGCAAATCGGCGTCGGCGTGGGCGCCCAGCGGGCCCGCGCGTCGGCCCAGTCGCTCGGCCTGCCGCAAGGCTCGCCGGTGGCGCCGCAGACCAGCTACAGCGCCAGCCTGTCGGCCAGCTATGAGGTGGACCTGTTCGGCCGCGTATCCTCCGGCGTGAACGTCGCCCGCAGCGACGCCGCCTCGGTCGAGGCGACCTACCGCTCGGTGCTGCTGGCCGTGCAGGCCGACGTGGCGCAGACTTACTTCCGTCTGCGCGCCACGGACGCCGAGCTGGCCACGCTGGAACAGACCGTGCGCCTGCGCGAGGAGAACGTGAAGGTCAACCAGCGCCGCTTCGACCTGGGCGACATCGGCGAATTCGACCTGTCGCGTGCCAAGACCGAACTGGCCACCTCGCGCGCCGAAGCCATCGGCCTGCAGCGTACCCGCGTGACCACCGAGCACGCGCTGGCGGTCTTGCTGGGCCAGCCGGCGGCCAACTTCACCGCCGGCGTCAGCCCGCTGCTGGACTCGTCGCTGCTGCCGGCGATCCCCGCCGGCCTGCCGTCCGCGCTGCTCGAGCGCCGTCCGGACATCGCATCGGCCCAGCGTGCGATGGAGGCGTCCAACGCCCGCATCGGCGTGGCGCGTGCGGCCATGTTCCCGGCGCTGAACATCAACGCGTCGGGCGGCGGCGCCGCCGGCGCTTTCTCGGAAGTGTTCAAGTGGAGCAGCCGCTCGTGGGTGCTGGGCGCGCTGATGTCGCTGCCCATCGTCGACGGCGGCCGCAACAAGAACAACGTTGTGCGCAGCGAAGCGGTGCTGGAAGAATCGGTTGCCAGCTATCGCCAGAGCGTGCTGACCGCCTTCGCCGAAGTGGAAGACAACCTGGCCGGCCTGCGCATCCTGACCGGCCAGACCCAGGAAATCGACGACGCGCTGGTCTCCGCGCGCCGCTCGGCCGACCTGGCCCAGAAGCTGTACGCGGCCGGCCGTTCCAGCTACCTGGACCTGCTGGACGCGCAGCGCAACCTGGCCAGCGTGGAACGCAGCGCCGTGCAACTGCGCGGCAGCCGCGCGGTCACCACGGTGGCGCTGATACGCTCGCTGGGCGGCGGCTGGGAAGCAGCGCCGCTGGCGGTGGCATCGAAGTAATCTCTCTCCAAACCCGGTAGTATTGCCCTTGAGGCGGCGCCAGAGATGGCGCCGCCTCTTTTTTCATTCCGACGGCACCGCTTTCAGGCCGTATTTTTTGGCAATGGCGGCGATGGTGCCGTCGCGCAGCAATTGCTGCAAGGTGGCGTGAAAGGTATCGACTTGCTGCTGCGGCAGCTTTTTGCGCGACAGGCCGATGTGATATTCGATCTTCTGCAACTCGCCCACTTGCTTCAGTCCCGCGTCCCCCTCGGGCTTCATCAAGTGCAGCGCCAGGTCGTGGTTGATGAACACCACCGCCTTGGGACCGTAGCGGCCCATGCGCAGCTTGCGCAGCGCGGTGGGGTTGTCGATTTCCACCTCCAGGCGCGCGCCGGGGATGCGGTTGACCAGTCCCTCGGCAGCGTATGACGTGCCGGACGGTCCGTACGCGGCTACCGTGTAGCCAGCCAGGTCGGCGGGGACGCTGTAGCGCACCGGGTTTTGCTGTTGCGCGTACAGCGCGTAGGCGGTCTGCACGATAGCCGGACCCATGTACAAGTCTACCTGGCGCTGGGGCGTATTGAGCAGCATCAGAATCCCGTCCACCCCGCCGCCCAGCGCCATCGCGTAAGCGCGGCGCTGTGGGTAGACCTCCATCGTGCAGCTCGCGTGCATGGCGGTGCACACGGCACGCAGGGTGTCGGGGAAGAAGCCGGACTGCTGGCCGTTTTCGTGGATGATGAAAGGAGGGAAGACCTGCATCGCGAACGTCATCGGCAACGGTTCGGCTGCGAGGACGGGCAGGGACCAGGCAATGAACAACAACTTCAGCAAACGCATAGGTTTCATGGCGCCTCCTTCTGGTGGGGTGCTGGCATCGACTATAAGCCGATTTGCCGGCCGAGCCAACATTTAGTGAATTTCGGCTACGATTCAGCCTGACTTCTTTGGCAACGAGGGCAGATTGATCACGGATACTTTGCTGAACGTCGCTTGTCATGTTGCAGACCCGAAACGCGTCCGTAAATGTTGCTTGATGTCGAATCAGCTGCGGCATAGGATGGCTCTACACCTGTATCCACCGGAGACGACAATGTTGAAATTCCTGCAATCGATGGTGATGGCTTTGCTGATAGGCGCCAGCGCGGCGGCAGGCGCGGCCGACGAAGTGGAGCGCGGCACGGCGGACGAGGCGGTGGCGCTGGTGAAGAAGGCCATCGCTTTCTACAAGGCCAACGGCCGCGACAAGCTGGCAGCGGAAATCAATAACCGCACGCCGCAATTCCGTGAGAAGGATCTGTATCTGTTCATGTCGCCCTACGCGGGCGGCTCCGTCATCGCGCATGGCGCGAACGCGAAGCTGGTGGGCAAGTCGCTGGGCGACTTGCGGGACGTGGACGGCGTGAATTTCGTGCAGAAATTCCGCGAGATCGCCGCCAGCAAGGAAGGCAAAGGCTGGGTGGACTATAAATGGCCGAATGCCAAGACCGGGGCGCTGGAGTCGAAAAGCACCTATGTCGAACGGGTGGACGACTTGTACATCGCCTGCGGAACGTACAAGGCGAAATAGCGGCGCTTGGCCGGTTTTGTTAGCTGGCTAACCGCGGCGCCCAGGCCGCAGGCGTAGAGTTGCCCTTATGAGCGACTCTCTTAAAACCTACAAGGCCAAGCGCAACTTCGACATCACGCCCGAACCTGCCGAAGGCGGGGAGGAGGGCGGCGAAAATTTGTCTTTCGTCATCCAGAAACACTGGGCCTCGCGCCTGCATTACGACTTCCGCCTCGAGCTGGACGGCACCATGAAGAGCTGGGCCGTGCCGAAAGGTCCCAGCTACGACACGCACGACAAGCGCATGGCCGTGCATGTGGAAGACCATCCCATTTCCTACAACACTTTCGAAGGCACCATCCCTGAAAAGCAGTATGGCGCGGGCAAAGTCATCATCTGGGATAAGGGCACCTGGCATCCGCTGGACGACCCGCGCAAGGGCTACCAGGCGGGCAACCTGAAATTCGAGCTGCGCGGACACAAGATGCATGGCCGCTGGGCTCTGGTGCGGATGAAGGGGCGCGGCGAGAAGCAGGAGCCCTGGCTGCTGATCAAGGAGAAGGACGAGTACGCGCGGCCTGCGGCCGAGTTCAGCGTGATCGACGAGATGCCGGACAGCGTGAAGGCGCTGGGCATGCCGAAAGCTGCTGCCGCGAAGAAGGCCAGCAGCAGCGGCGCCGTCAAAACCACGGCCGCCAGCACCGCCGGTGCCAAAAACGCTGCCACCAAAACCGCTGTCGCCGACATGGCGGATGTCGAGAGGGCCGAATTGCCGGCCACGCTGTCACCCGAACTGGCGACGCTGGTCGACAAACCGCCGTCGACGCCGGAAGACTGGGTGTTCGAGATCAAGTTCGACGGCTACCGCATCCTGGCCCGGGTGGATGGCAAGGATGTGAAGCTGTTCACCCGCAACGGCAACGACTGGACCCGCAAGCTCATGCCTCTGCATGCGGCGCTGGTGAAAATGAAGCTGCCCGCAGGCTGGTACGACGGCGAGATCGTCGTGCACGACGAGAACGGGCGGCCGGATTTCGGCATGCTGCAGCAGTCCTTCGACAATGAGAAGACCAACGATATCGTCTACTTCCTGTTCGATGTGCCTTATCTCGATGGCTACGATCTGCGCGCCGTGCCGCTGGCGCAGCGGCGCGAGTTGCTGGAGGCCGTCATGGCCAGGCATGGCTCGGATGATGCGGGCGTGGTACGCCTTAGCGCGCAACTGGATGCGCCGCCCGATGAGATGGTGGCGGCAGCGTGCAAGATGGGCCTGGAAGGCATCATCGGAAAACGGCGCGATTCGCGCTACACCTCGCGCCGCTCGGGCAACTGGATCAAGCTCAAGTGCGGGCAGCGGCAGGAGTTCGTCATTGGCGGCTACACGGATCCGCAAGGCTCGCGCACAGGCATAGGTTCGCTGCTGCTGGGAACCCACGGCAAGGACGGCAAGCTGCATTACGCGGGCAATGTCGGTAGCGGTTTCAATGAGAAGAACCTGGATGCGCTGAAGGCGAAGCTGGACAAGCTGGCCGCCGATGAAAGCCCCTTCGCGCCGACGCGCGCCATCGCCAAGAAGGCGCACTGGGTCAAGCCCACGCTGGTGGCGGAGGTCAGCTTTGGTGAATGGACGCGCAGCGGCTCGGTGCGCCATGCCGTGTTCCAGGGCCTGCGCACGGACAAACCGCCACGCGCCATCGTGCGCGAGCAGCCCGCGCACGTGGAGGATTTGGCGTATGAAGGGCCTGACGAGGCGGTCGACGAGGCTGCCGTTGAAGCTGCGGGCAGCACAGGGCGCAAGGGCGAAGCGAAGACCGGGGCTAAAGGTGGCGCCAAAGCCGGGACCCAGGCGGACACCAAAGGCAGCACCAAGGCCGGTACCAAGGCGGGCGCGACAGCCGGCACCCAGGCGGTTACTAAAGCGGGCCCCACAACCGGTGCCAAGACCGGGGCGGACGGAGAGATGCGCAGCGGCGGACCAGCCCCGCGTGCTGCGGGAGACGCGAAGGCGGCGGATCCTGGCGGGCTGCACGGCAAATTGCCGGACACCCTGAAGGTGAGCAACCCGGACCGCGTCATCGACGCGGAGAGCGGCACCACCAAGATCGGGCTGGTGCGCTACTACGCGCTGGTGGGCGAGCTGATGATGGAGCATTTGAAAGCGCGCCCGGTATCGCTGGTGCGCGCGCCCGCCGGCGTGGGCGGCGAGCTGTTCTTCCAGAAGCACGCCGACGTGACGAAGATGCCGGGCCTGAAGCATTTGGACCAGGCGCTGGATCCGGATCATCCGCCCATGCTGGTGGTGGGCAGCGTCGAGGGCCTGCTGTCGGCGGCGCAGTGGAACGTGGTGGAGATCCACACCCAGAATGCCGTTGCGCGCAGCTACGAGAAGCCGAACCGCATGGTTTTCGATCTGGACCCGGGCAAGGACGTCGGCTGGACCGCGATCCAGGAAGCGGCAGAATTGATGCACGCCTTCCTCGACCAACTGGGCTTGCCCGCTTTTCTCAAGACCAGCGGGGGCAAGGGCTTGCACGTGGTTGTGCCGATCAAGCCCGCCTACGACTGGGACACCGTGAAGGCGTTCTCGAAGGAGATCGTCGAGCATATGGCGGCGACCTTGCCGGACCGCTTTGCGATGAAGAGCGGGCCGAAGAACCGGGTCGGCAAGATCTTCATCGACTATCTGCGCAATGGGCGCGGTGCGACGACCGTGTGCGCCTGGTCGGCCCGCACGCGGCCGGGGCTGGGGATATCGGTGCCGGTGCGCTGGGACGAACTGGGGCGCTTGAAGGGCGGGGATCATTGGACGGTAGCGACCGTGCACGACAGGCTCGATGAGGGCAACACGCCTTGGGATGGCTACGACGACAGTGTGAAGAGCATCAGCGCCGCGATGAAGCAACTGGGCTTCACCCCGGACGCGTGACGCTGTCGCGCCTTGTCATTCCGCATCGGCGGACCGCCGTGCCAATGGGAATCCGTCCGCCGTGTCTCAGCCGCCGAAGCATGGATTCCCGTTGCACGGGAATGCCACGTCAGGCGGCTTTGCGCCGGGTGGCGGTGGATTTCGAGGCTGTCTTCGTTGCGGGTTTCGCCTTCGCAGCTGTCTTTGCCTCCGGCTTGGCGGCCGACCGCGCCGCCGTGCTGCGCGTCTTGCTGGCGCCTGACTTGGCCGCCGCAGGCTTGCGTACCTTGGCTGGCGCCTCTTCCACGTCTTCCACGTCTCCCGCGTCCCCGGTTTCCTCGGTGTCCGCTTCTTCCTCTTCCTCGTCCGCAGCAGCCTTGCCTTTCCCCTTGCTGCCCAAACTCTGCTTGAGCAGCGCCACCAGGTCCACCACATTGCTGGCGGCCTTTTCCTTCTTCTCCGGTGCGGCGACGGTGATGGACTTGGTCTGCTTGGCCTTCACCTTCTTCTCGACCAATGCCAGCACGTCGTTCTTGTACGTGTCGTGGTACTGCTCCGGATGCCATTCCTCCGTCATGCCGTCCACCAGCGACAAGGCCATCTGCAATTCCTTGTCCGAAATGCCGGCCGCCTTGACCGACTTGGGCGGCAGCTTCAGTTCTTCCGTGCTGCGGATCTCCTCGGCGAAACGCAAGGTGTTGAGGATGATGCTGTCGTCCACGCAGACCAGCGCGCACAGGTGCTGGCGCACCCGTATCACCACGGTTGCAATCGCGATGCGCCCGGCCTTGCGCAAGGTTTCACGCAGCAGCGCGTAGACCTTGTCGCCGCCGCGTCCCGGCGCCAGGTAGTAGGGCGTTTCGAAGTAGGTCAGCGGCACGTCCTCGGCGTTGACGAAGGCCAGGATGTCGATGGTCTGCGTCGCCTTCACGTTGGCCTGCTTCAGGTCTTCGTCCGACAGCACCACATACTCGCCGTCCTTGTACTCGTAGCCCTTGATGATGTTGTCCCAGCTGACTTCCTTGCCGTTGTTCTTGTTGTAGCGTTTGAAACCGATCGGGGAAAAGTCGCGCCGGTCCAGCATCGTCAGGTCGAGGTCATGCGACTGCACGGCCGTATGCATTTCGACCGGTATGTGCACCAGGCCGAAGCTGATGGCGCCTTTCCACAAGGAGCGTGCCATGGGGCCGGCTCAGTCGCCCACGCTGCCGGTGACCGGCAGCACGATGCCCGTGATATAGCTGGAACAGCACGGCGCGGCCAGGAAGACATAGGCGGGCGACAATTCCTCCGGTTGGGCCGGCCGCTTCATGTCGGTCGAGGCGCCGAACTTGGCGATTTTTTCCGGAGACTGGTCGGCCGGGTTCAGCGGCGTCCACACCGGCCCGGGCGCGACGGCGTTTACGCGGATGCCTTTGTCGAGCAGGTTGGAGGCCAGCGACATCGTGAACGCGTGGATCGCGCCCTTGGTGGTGGAGTAGTCCAGCAGATGCTTGGAGCCCTGCAGGCCGGTCACCGAGCCGGTGTTGATGATGGACGCGCCGCGCTGCAGATGCGGTTCGACCGCCTTCGCCATGTGGAAATAGCCGTAGATATTGGTCTTCATGGTCAGGTCGAAGCGTTCTTCGGACAGCTCAGCCAGCGAACCGGCATGCTCCTGGAAGGCCGCGTTGTTGACCAGGATGTCGATGTGGCCCAGCTCATTGAGTACACGCTCGACCGCGCGGTGGCAGAACTGCGGGTCGCGCACGTCGCCGGGCAGCAGCATGCAGCTCTGGCCTTCGGCTTCGACGTAGCGCTTGGTTTCCGCGGCGTCCTCGTGCTCGTCGAGGTAGATGATGGCCACGTCGGCTCCCTCGCGCGCGTACAGCACCGCCACCGAACGGCCGATGCCCGAGTCGCCGCCGGTAATGATGGCGGTCATGCCGGCCAGCTTGCCGCTGCCGCAGTAGTCGGGGGCGAGGAAGCGCGGTTTCAGCTCCATGTCCGCCTCCATGCCCGGTTTTTCCAGGTGCTGCTGGGGCAGGGGTGGGACGGGCTGGTCGTGGTGGCCGGTCTGCACCGGATCCTTGCTTTCCTTTTGTTGCCCCTGCGCCTGGTCGCGCCTATCCTGTTCTTGTTGGACCGCGCGTTGCATGCTGGCGGCCGATTCCGCCGCCTTGTTTTCCGAATTGGCCATGTCGCTCTCCTAGGTCTGCAAGCGACCAGTATTGGGATGGCGGGCGCGTCTGACCGTGCGTTTTCGCACATTAATCGTGTTTTTTATAGCACACACATTGCTTATTGTGAACTTTATGGCAAACTGTAGAGATAGGTTTTTTATAAGAATACTTGGGGATATCTCATGAGTGCAGACATCGACAGCCATGCCCGGCGGGTAGGGCTATTCCTTAACCTCTCCGGCGAAAGGCGTGGTGAATTCCAGGCCAGTTGCGGTGAGCTGTTCAATCGATTGCTGCTCTCAGAGACCTTCGACGGCGCCGCCGCCATGCTGGGCCGCCAGCCGGTGGACCTGCTGGTGATCGACCTGGACGGTTTCGACGACAATGGCGACATTGCCGGCGCCGGCGACTTGATCCGCGCCCGCCACGGCGCACCGGTATTGGTCTTGTGCCCCTACGGGAACTCCTCCTGGCTGCCCGAGTTGATGGCGGCTGGCCCGCTGAGCTACCGCATCAGTCCCATCCTCAGCGAGGATTTGCAGCAAGCCGTCGGCCGGGCGCTGACCGCGCCGCTGGACGCGGCCGCGGCGGCGCAGCAGAGTCTGCTGGACAGGGAAAAAGAGTTGCGCGACCTGCTGGCCATCCAGCGCAGCGTGCAACGCGCGCTGACCGGCATGGACGAGCTGAACCTGATGGCGGCGCAGATCTGCAGCGCCTTGTGCAGCTTCCCCGGCGTGCGCCACACGGCGCTGTTCCACATGAAGGAGCGCGGCAACCTGGCCCTGGTGGCGCAGGAAGCGCGCAACCACCTGGACCTGGCCAAGCTGCTGCAGCGCTCAGAACGGCTGCTGCAATCACCGTTGGCCGGCGAGTTCCCGCCGCTGATGGCAGTCGGCAGCGGCGACATGGTGCTGCTCGACGCCCCTGAGAAGGCGGGCAATCCCGAACTGGCGATGAGCTTGCACGACAAGGGCGTGCGCATGGTGCTGGCCCTTCCGCTGCGCAGCGAGCCGGGCGGGCCGGTGCAGGGCGCCGTCAGCCTGATGTTTGACCGCCACATTGCCTTCTCGCGCGAACAGTTCGCCTGCTTCGGTAGCCTGGCGCAGTTCATCAGTTTCGGTTTAGCAATGAGCGAGCTGAAGCATCAGAATGATGCGCTGGCGGGGCAGTTGACGCAGATCACCACCTTGGACGCGCTCACCGGCGCGGTCAACCGGCGCCATGGCGAAGCCGAACTGGACAATGAAATCCGCCGCGCGCGGCGCTACGGTGTACCGCTGGGTGTGATTTCCTTCGACATCGACAATTTCCGGTCGGTCAACGATATCTACGGCTACCCTTGCGGCGACCAGGCCTTGCGTACGGTGGCGCAGACGGTGCAAAGCCGCTTGCGCACGTCGGACACGCTGGTGCGCATGCGTGGCGAGGAGTTTTTGATCATTGCCACGCACACCACCGCCATCGATTGCCTGAAGCTGGCCGAGAAGCTGCGCGAAACCATCGCCGGAACGGAACTGCCGGGTTGCGAGACGGTGACGATCAGCCTGGGCGTGGCGCAAGCGGGGCCGGAAGAGGGTGGTTCCGTCCTGCTGGAGCGCCTGGACGCGGCCCTGCACCGCGCCAAGCGCGCCGGACGCAACTGCGTCGAACTGGCCATGGCTACCTGACCACGTCGGGATCGTGAAAACGGGGACGCATAGGGCGCATGTATTCCCACTTGCGTGGGAATGACAAGCGGTGGCTGACCCGCTTGTCGAGCATCGCCGCCGAACGGGGCCCATAGGAAGCATGAATTCCCACTTGATGGCTCGCTGACCACGTCGTCCCCGTGAAAACGGGAACCCATAGGACGTATGGATTCCCACCTGCGTGGGAATGACAAGCGGCGGCCCGCAATATCTGGCACATCGCCCCCTCGCGGGCGGTGTGAACGCTCGGCTCAGGCGACCGGGAGCTTCGCGGGCAGCAGCAGTTCCGGCGTGCCGCCTGCGATGCCTGCCGCCGCTGCCGCCGCCGATTCCTGAGCCGCGCCGAGCGGCACGGCGCTGGCGTCGGCCAGGCGCTGATACTGTTCATTGCTTAGCTTGAGCGTCAGCGCGCCCAGCGTGCCGTCCAGCTGCGCGCGGGTGCGCGGGCCGAGGATGGGGATCAGGTTGGTGTGCGCGCGGGCGCTGCGTTCCAGCAGCCAGGCAATGGCCACATGCGTCGGCGGCGCATCAACCTCGGCCGCCACGGCCAGCACGGCGTCCACCGTGGCGCCGGTGCGCTGGTCTTTCTCATCGCGGAACAGGAAGCCGCCGAAGGCTTGCAGGCGGCCGGCCTCGTTGTTGCGGTATTTTCCGGTCAGCACGCCGCCGCCCAGGGGCGACCACAGTGCGCCGCCCAGGCCGAGCGCGTCGGCCATCGGCAGCAGTTCGCGGTCGGCGCTGCGCTCTGCCAGGCTGTACTCCATCTGCACCCCCACTATCGGAGCCCAGCCGCGCAAGTCGGCCATCAGGTCGGCGCGGGCGATGCGCCAGGCCGGGAAGTTGGACAGGCCGGCATACAAAATCTTGCCCGAGCGGACCAGATCGTCGAAGGCGCGCAGGATTTCCTCCATCGGCGTCTGGTCGTCAGAGAAATGGGTCCACAGCAGGTCGATGCGGTCCGTTTTCAAGCGCTTCAGGCTGGCCTCCACCGACTGCATCATCGCTTTGCGGCTGTTGCCGGTGCGCGACAGGCCGTCCGCGCTGCCCGCGCCCAGCGTGTACTTGGTGGCGAGCGCGAAATGGTCGCGGTCGGCGGCGATGAAGTCGCCCACCATTTGCTCGGACTGGCCGCCCTGGTAGCCGTTGGCGGTGTCGATGAAGTTGCCGCCCGCCGCCGCGTAGCCGTCGAACATGCTCTTCGCCTCGTCCCGCTCTGCGCCGTGGCCCCAGCCGGTGCCGAAATTGCCCGCGCCCAGTGCCACTTCAGATACGCGCAAGCCGGTGCGGCGGCCGAAAGTCTTGTATTGCATGGCGGTGCTCCTAAAATTTTATATGATGACCATCATCAATGAGTCATATATTACGTCCATAATATATAATGTCAAGTAGAACTTATCGGGAGTGACGATCATGAAGGTGAGCAGGGAGCAGGCGGCGCTGAACCGCGAACGGATAGTGGACACGGCCGCGCGGCTGTTCCGCGAGAAGGGCTTCGACGGCATCGGCGTGGCGGACCTGATGAAGGGGGCGGGCCTGACGCACGGCGGCTTTTACGGCCACTTCGCTTCCAAGGAAGTGCTGCTGGCCGAGGCGTGCGGCAAGGCGATGGAAAAGTCAGTCGATAAATGGCGCACGCTGGCCGACGGCGCCCCGGCGCGGCCGGTGGCGGCGATCGCCGAGTCCTACCTGTCGGCATCGCACCGCGATTTTCCCGGCAAGGGCTGCGCGGTCAGCAGCCTGGGTACGGATGTGGCGCGCGCGGGGCCGGACGTGCGGCAAGCCATGTCCGATGGCGTGCAGGCGCAACTGGCGCTGCTGGCCGGCCTGGAACCCGGCGCCGACGCCGGCGCCAAACGCCAGCGCGCGATAGCGGACTACGCTAGCATGGTGGGCGGCCTGGTGCTGGCGCGCGTGATGGCCGATCCGGCGCAGTCGGAGGAAGTGCTGGCGGCGGTTGTCGCGGCGCTGGAGCAGGGGCGTTAGAGCATTGAATTTGGAGGACTCTTGGGAAAATTCTTACTTATCTGGTCTTGCATGTTGCCGTGGTTGGCGGGCGCGTCGGAAATTGACGCCCAGGCGCCGCGCGAGTCCCTGGTGGACACGACTTTTACGTGCAGAACTGAATTGAATGGCGCCAAGTCGCCGGTGCCGTGTGCGTACCGGCTCTACGTTGATAGCTGCCAGACATCGGGGACGGCGCAGAACCTGCATCGGGCTTGCCACAGGAGATTTCTGACTGAGTTTAAAATTGGAAATGGGGACAGTAAGTCCATATCAGGTCTCCCCGCCAGCTACCGGTATTGCATGGGCGTGGGCGAATTCCCGACGGCGGACGAGTGTGCCAGATCGTCCTTTCCCAGGTAGGCTGCGCCGCGTCGACATACCTGAGCCTTAGCGTATATTGTCGAAGATGCCGCCGGAGGCGCGGCTTTTCGCTTCCTAGAACTCCCCTCAGGCGGCGTATCGCGCAATGGTGCTGCTCATCATCCAAGCAGCCACGGTACGCATCAATCGTCCCAGGAAGATGCCGTTGAACAGACCGAACGCCAAGCAGACGGGGACAGCGAAACGCGGCTCGCCGCTCAATGCCGGCTGTATCGCCACAGTCACCGCGACCGCATACTTGCAGCAGAAGATAGCCATCATCAGTGTCAGCGGCAACCAACTGCCGCGCTGCATCACAACGCCGGCCGCGCGGTCCACAGTGATGGGGCCAGTGAAAGTGTAAGCCAAGCCCGCGCCGATCAGCGCCCCAGCCAGCCAAGCCGCGCCAGCCAACGTTTCCAGCCCGAACCCGCGGGTGATACTTTGTAGGCCCAGCACCAGCATTACTGCTGGAATGATGAACACGCTGGGGTAGTTGACCAGACGGTCTTTGCTGGCGACCATGCCGCGATAGACCAGGAAAGCCAGGATGGCCCAGACGTAGACCGGCGTTTGAATCAGAATCTGTCGCAGCATGGTGTGCTCCTTGTACAAGTAGGTGTCGATCACCGCACTTTGCCGGATGGCCTCGCACCCAGCCATCGATCAGTGACGAAACCGCCCAGCTGTGGAGCGAAACTGCATTTTTTGGGGGCAGAAATGCAGGTACCTACTCTGGACGCGACAAACCCCAGCGAGCGATGCTTTGTGACAATTCGTGTATTTTCCTCTCCGGCAAGATGTTATTCTATTCGCCTTGAGCCGATGCTGGCCAAGAGCAGGCACGCTATGTTTATTCTTAATGAGATGGCCTTAAATGAAGTTTTTTAAAAGAAATGCCCGGTTTATAGCACCTCGTTATACACAAGTCGGCCCCATGACGTTGGCCGCTGGAATTTCCGTTTACATTCAGTGAGTTAGCGCCGGGCTTGTAAACTGCCGCGAAATCGCGTTTACTCTCGTCTTTTGCGTGGCGCAATTGGCAAACGGATCGACAAGCTGGACGGAAGCGGAATTTGGGCAACTCGATCTGGGCGATGCGCGCCTGAACCGGCGAGCGAGGACACTGATGGAAAGTATGGCTGCGGCCCCGACGGCAAGCGTGCCGAAGGCGTGCAACGGATGGGGCGAAACGATGGCAGCATATCGCTTCTTCGACAACGACAGCGTGGAATGGCAAGCGGTGCTGGAACCCCACTGGCAGCAGACCGAGCAGCGGATGGCGGCAGAATCGGTAGTGCTGTGCCTGCAGGACACGACGGAATTGGACTTCAATGGCCAGCAGGCCAAAGGCCTTGGCCCACTGAGCTACGAGGCGCAGCGCGGCATGTACCTGCACCCGACCTACGCGGTAACGACGGCGCGCGAACCGCTGGGGATTTTGGACGTATGGATGTGGGCGCGCGAACCAAAGAAGGAAGATGGCAAGCGCGGCGGGCCGAAAGAGAGCCTGCGCTGGATCGAGGGTTACGAGCGGCTGGCCGAACTGGCGCCGCGTTTGGCATCGACGCGCCTGGTGTATGTGGCCGACCGCGAAGCGGACATGATGCCGTTGATGGCGCGCGCCCAGCAACTGGGCATGCCGCTCGACTGGCTGGTGCGCGCGACGCACAACCGCTGCTTGCCCAACAGCGAGAAGCTGTGGCCCCACACTACGGAAGGGGCGGCGCTGGGCGAGATCGAATTCATGCTCGCAGCCCGGCCAGGCAACAAAGCGCGAATCGTGCGCCAGCACCTGTGGGCGCGCCGTGTCGAACTGAAGGCGGGTAAGGGTAAAACGGTGCAAGCGACCTGCATTGTGGCGCGTGAGTACGGCGCGCTGGCTGGCACGAAAGCCATCGAATGGCGCCTGTTGACGAACAGAGTGGCCACCACGGCGGCCGAGGTGGCTGAACTGATTGACTGGTACCGGGCTCGCTGGGAGATCGAGATGCTGTTCAACGTATTCAAGGCCGGCTGCAAGGTTGAGCAACTGCAGTTGGGCAGGATCGAGCGCATCGAGCGCGCGCTCGCGCTGTACTTGGTGGTGGCGTGGCGGATCGCTTATCTGATGCGTATGGGCCGCACATGCCCCGACCTTGACGCCAGCCTGTTCTTCGATCCCGATGAAATACAGGCGGCCTATTTGCTCAACAAGAAGCGACCGCCGACGGCACCAACACTGAACGAAGTCGTACGTATGATTGCTCGCGCCGGGGGATTCCTGGCGAGAAAAGGCGACGGTGAACCGGGGGCCAAGACCATTTGGGAAGGCATTTGCGATGTTCGGGCCTCGGCTCATACGATCAAGACATTACGCGAAATGGGGATGCTGGCAAGTTGTGTATAACGAGGTGGGTTTATAGTCCCCCTGCCGTGGCTCATGCTTTCAGCCATGAAGATGTGGGAGGCAATTCATAGCGGACAAATTGCTCATTACGCTGCGTCGTTTGCATTTTTTTGCGTAGCATTTCTTTTTTATGTCGGGCAAAGGCAAATTTACCTGAAGCGGCAGGTGGAAAGCTCTAAAAAATAGGCGAATGTCGTGATGCAGCGGGAGAGTCAAGTCCGTGTGCTAAACCGCTATATAGAATGACTTTTATGAAATTACGATGGCTAATAGCCCTGGGGTTCTCTATTTTTGGCACAGGAAGGGCAGAAACATTGCAGTCTCCAAAAGCCGAATGCGAGCTGTTAATGAACGCGGTCCTGCCCTTTGCGGAAAAGATGTTAAAGAAGGATGGCGAGTTTTTCCCCTACGGTGGTGCGTTGAGAAATTCGGGAGCAATTGCAAGCATGGCTGGGTACGATGGCCGAGAGCGGCCGCCTTCAGCTGATGTGATCAAGCTATTGAAACAGGGCTTCGTGGTGGGTGCAAACTCCGGCGAGTTTAAGGCCACGGTCTTAGTTTATGACGTGCGCGTCGTCGTGCCATCCTCTGGAAAAAAAAGCGATGCAATTGCTGTGGCACTGAATCATCGATCCAACTATTCCGTTATTGTCTACTATTCTTACGAACTGAAAAATGGTGTGCTGACGTACGGAGAAATATTTGCCCAAAAGGGCGAATCCGACATATTCGCTGCTAAATAGTAAATTTAGCCGCCGACCGTCGGCAACAAGGCCAGCGGCCGAGTCCGCCGACAGTGGGCGATGCCGGTCAACAAGTAACAGCAAGGGAGGGAAACAAGCATGACCATTGGAAAAAAACCGGATGCCGCGCGGCTGGACAAAATTGTGGCCGACGCACGGCGCGCGGCCGACCAGCGCGAGCTGGGCTATCGCGAGCGCTCGCTGAAAATGTATCCATGGGTGTGCGGGCGCTGCATGCGTGAATTTACGCATACCAATGTGTCACAACTGACGGTGCACCATCGTGATCACAATCACGACAACAATCCGCCTGATGGCAGCAACTGGGAGTTGCTGTGCCTTTACTGCCACGATAACGAACACTCGCGTTATCTTGAGGCCGACCAGGGACTTAGTCTGAAATCGGCCGAGGTCGCGCCGGCGACGCATAATCCGTTTGCATCATTGGCCGGTCTGATGAAAAAGAAAGAATAACGGCAGGGTGGTGCTTTACCTGACCCCACAGCTCCGCCTGCGGAGATGACATCGCTCAATTCCTGCACGTCCCTTATCCGTTTTCCTTATATCCATATGCGTTGCCCGTATGTTACGCTTCGCATATTTCAAGGCTGGACGGATAGACAATGCTGCAATGGTTGAGGCAATACCGGCGTGCCATGCTGCCGGGCGACATCAGCGCCGGTATCGTGGTGGCGATGATGATGATCCCGCAGGGCATGGCCTACGCGCTGGTGGCGGGGCTGCCGCCCGTGGTCGGCATCTACGCCAGCATCCTGCCTCCCGTCGTGTATGCGCTGTTCGGCAGCAGCATGACGCAATCGGTCGGCCCGATGGCCATCGTGTCCTTGATGACGGGCGCCGTCATCGCGCCGCTGGCGCCGGCGGGATCGGGGCTGTACGGCGTGCTGGCCGCGCAACTGGCGCTGGTGGCGGGCGCGGTGCTGCTGCTGTGCGGCGCGCTGCGCATGGGCTTCCTGGCCAATTTCTTCTCGCGCCCGGTCATGAGCGGTTTCACGGTCGGCGCCGCCATCGTCATCGCGGCGGGCCAGGTCCAGCCGCTGCTGGGCGCTTCCTTCCCGCAATTCCATCTGCCTAGCGCGATCCTGGGCGGCGCGTCGCTGTTGCTGTTGGTGCTGGGCAAACGCTACATGGCTGGCCTGCTGCGCGGCTGCGGCATGAAGGCCGCCCACGCGGACCTGGGCGCGCGCCTGGCGCCGATGCTGGTGGTATTGGCCGCCACGGCCGCCGTGCCGCTGCTCGGGCTGCAAGCGATGGGCATCCGCACCACCGGCGCCGTGCCGTCAGGCTTGCCGGGGCTGAACCTGGCCACCTCCAGCGCCCACTGGGGCGCGCTACTGCAGCCCGGCTTGCTGATCGGCTTCATGGTATTCCTGATGAGCATGTCCGCCGCGCAGACGCTGGCGCTCAAGCGCAACGAGAAACTGGTCAGCAACCATGAATTGATCGGACTGGGCGCGGCCAACGTGGCGAGCATGGTGTCGGGCGGCTTCCCGGTCACCGGCAGCATTTCGCGCTCGGCGGTCAATTTCTCGGCAGGCGCCAACACGCCGCTGGCCAGCGTCATCACCGCCTGCCTGCTGGCCGCCGCGCTGGTGGCGCCGACCGGCTGGCTGGCGCTGCTGCCATTGCCTACCCTGGCCGCGACCATCATCGTGGCCGTGCTCGGCATGCTGGAATTCGATACGCTGCGCCTGGCCTGGCGCTACGACCGGGGCGACGCCGCCGCCTGGGTGGCCACCGGCGCTGGCGTGCTGGCGCTGGGGGTGGAGGCGGGCGTCATCGTCGGCGTCGTGCTGTCGATGGGCACGCTGATCTGGCGCGCCAGCCGTCCGCACATCGCGGTGCTGGGCCGCATCGCCGGCAGCGAGCATTTCCGCAATATCGAGCGCTATCCTGCCGAAACGCAGCCCGAGATGCTGGTGCTGCGCATCGATGCCAATCTGTTCTTCGGCAACGTGGAAGCGGTCGGCGGACGGATCGAGGAGGAGTTGCGCGCGCATCCGAGCGCGCGCCACCTGGTGCTGGTGATGACGGCCGTCAGTTCGATCGACACCACGGCGCTGTTCGCGCTGTCCGAGTGGAACCTGAGCATGCGCCGGCGCGGCGTGACGCTGCACCTGGCCGAAGTGAAAGGCCCGGTGATGGACCGTTTGCGTGCGAGCGACCTGCCGGCGCAACTGAGCGGCCCCATCTTCCTGAGCACAGCCATGGCCTGCGATAAAATCCACCAGGCAGCCGCCTGAACTTTCTGGAGTGTCAATGTCCGACCTGAACAAACCTTACCGCCCCGGCGATTCGCCCGGCAGCGTGGAGCGCCGCGCCGCCAAATTGCTGTGCGCGGCCTTCAACCGCGAGGACGATGTCGCCAAGCGCGCCGAGATCCTGCAGCAACTGCTGCGCAAGCCGAACAACGCGCACTTCGAGGCGCCGTTCTTTTGCGATTACGGCTACAACATCACCGTCGGCGAGAATTGCTTCGCCAACCACAACCTGGTGGTGCTTGACTGCGCACCGGTCACGCTGGGCAACAACGTGCTGATCGGGCCGAATACGGTGATTTCGGCCGCCAGCCATCCGGTCGACCCGGTGGCGCGCGCGGCTGGCGTGTTCGAGGCGCTGCCCATCACCATCGGCAACCATGTGTGGATAGGCGCCAACGTGACCATCCTGCACGGCGTGACCATCGGCGACAACTGCACCATAGGGGCGGGCAGCGTGGTTGGCAAGTCGATCCCTGCCAACAGCCTGGCGGTCGGCAATCCGTGCCGGGTGGTGCGTGACATTGCTTGAGGTGAATGCTATCGTTTCGGTAAAAATAATCAATTTTTACTATTAAATGAGACTCGTTACTATTAAGCCTGTCCAGGAATAAAGTAGCGAGGCTCAATATGATCATCGTAGCGAAAAAAGTCAGCCAGGTCGCCGCCCACACGAGCATCGCGTTCGGCCTCATGTACGCCATCACCGGTTCCATCGCCTTCGGCGGCCTGGCCGCGATACTCGAGCCGGTGATCAATGTGCTGCTGTTGCCGCTGCACGAGCGCTTGTGGCACAAGCTGCGCGCCAGCGCCTTTGCCGTCAATGCGCGCTACGCCGCGCTGGCGGGCGAAAAACTGAGCCAGACGCTGATGCATGCCGCCGTCGCCTTCGCCATGCTGTACTGGGCCACCGGCTCGCTGGCCGTCGGCGGCCTGGCGGCTGTGCTTGAGCCCATCCTGAACGTCATCGCGCTGCCATACCACGACCGCTTGTGGGATAGACTGCAGTTGCGCGCCGGCGCGTCCACCAGCATGGCCGCTGCCTGAGGTACACTGCCGCCTTTTATCTGCATGGGTTTACATGATGTCGCCACCGCTTGAGCTTCGCGCAATCGCGCTGCAATGCCTGCTTGAATCCGACCCGGCTGCGAAGGCAGCTGCCGTGGCGGCCATGGAGGCGGCCTGGGCCGATGGCGCCATGGCGCTGGACGGCGGCGCGGCGCTGCACGCGGCGGGCGCCATACCCGGCCGCCCCGCGCGCCCGGAGCTGGTGCCTCCGCGGCTGGTGGGACGGCGTTCGATGGCGACGGTGGAAGGGCGGGCCATGCTGGTCCACGCGCTGGCGCACATCGAATTCAATGCGGTCAACCTGGCGCTCGACGCGCTGTGGCGCTTCCCGGACATGCCGGCCGGGTACTACACGGACTGGCTGCGCGTGGCGAAGGAAGAGGCTTATCACTACACCATGCTGTCGGCGCACCTGGGCACGCTGGGCTACCAGTACGGCGACTTTTCGGCCCACGACAGCCTGTGGGAGATGGTCGAGCGCACGAAAGAGGACATCACGGCGCGCATGGCGCTGGTGCCGCGCACGCTGGAGGCGCGCGGTCTCGACGCCATCCCGCCGCTGCGCGCCAAGATCGCGCAGGCCGGGGACCTGGCGGCCGCCGCCATCCTCGACATCATCCTGCGCGACGAAATCGGCCACGTCGAAATCGGCAACCGCTGGTATCGGCATTTATGCGAGCAGCGCGGCCTGGAACCGCGCGCCGCCTACGACGAACTGGCGGCGCGCTACCGGGCGCCGGCGCTGAAGGGACCGTTCAACATCGAAGCGCGCCGCCTGGCCGGCTTCACCGAGACGGAACTGGCCAAGCTCGTTTGAGGGGCGCGCCGCGCCGGCATGGTTGCTTCCCCGATCGGCACCGTTGCCAGGCCGCCACAGAACCGGCGCAGGAACGCCCGGTCTGGCGTTGCGGCGCATCTGCCGGCGACGGCGGTGGCGCGCGGGCAGGGGCATGCAATATACTGGCGCGGCGGACGTGGTCCGGCGTCAATACGGGAGCGTGGATGGACCCAGTGGTACAGGTAGATCAGGCCGAGCAAGCAGCCGGGCAGGTGCGCGGCGACATCCTGGTGGTCGAGGACACGCCGGCCTCGCTGCAACTTCTCTCCAGGCTGCTGACCGACGCCGGCTACCGTGTGCGCGAGGCGCCCAACGGTGAACTGGCGCTGTGGAGCGCGCAGGCGCAGGCGCCCGACCTGGTGCTGCTCGACATCCGCATGCCGGGCATCGACGGCTACGAAGTGTGCAGCCGCCTGAAGAAGATGCCGGGACTGGACGAGGTGCCGGTGATCTTCCTGTCCGCCCACAGCGACACCGATGACAAGCTGCGCGGCTTCGAGGTCGGCGGCGTCGATTTCATCTCGAAACCGTTCCAGTTCGAGGAAGTGAACGCGCGCGTGATGGCGCACCTGAAGATACGCCGCCTGCAGCAGCAACTGGCGGCCCATAACGACCTGCTGCAGCGCGAGTCGCGTCTGCGCCTGGCCGAGATCGCGCATATGAACCGCAATGCCAGCGCCTCGGTGTATTGCGCGGCGCTGGTGCATGAGCTGAACCAGCCGCTGGCGGCCATCATGAGCAATGCCGAGGCGGCCGAACTGTTCATGAGGATGAGCCCGCCGGCGCTGGGCGAGGTGGCCGAGATCCTGACCGACATCCAGCGCGACGACCGGCGCGCCAGCGAGTTGATACAGCGCATGCGCGAACTGCTGAAAAAGTCCGACCCGGTGGCGCAGGCGCTGGACCTGAACGAGGCGGTGCGCCAGATGGCGGCGTTGCTGGGCAGCGAGGCGCGCATGCGCAAGGTGCTGCTGGAGACCGAGCTGGCGCCGCAGGCGCTGACGGTGTCGGCCGACCCGGTGCAGCTGCAGCAGATCCTGATCAACCTGGTGCTGAACGGCATGGACGCGATGGGGCAGGTCGTTGCCGAGCCGGCCGGCGGGGAGCGCAGCGTCACGCTGTGCACCCGGCGCGGGCAGGCGGGCCCGGGCAGCGCCGGCATGGCCGAGGTGCTGGTGAGCGACCGAGGCTGCGGCTTCGGCGCCAACCAGGAACGCCTGTTCGAATCCTTTTTCACCACCAAGGCGCACGGCATGGGCCTGGGCCTGTCGATCGCCGCCGCCATCGTGCACGCGCACGGCGGGCGCATCTGGGCCTTGGACAATCCGGGCGGCGGCGCCACTGTCGGCTTCGCGCTGCCGCTGGCCCAGGACCGCGAGGCGCTGGAGAACCCATGAGAATCCATATCATCGACGACGACGAGCCGCTGCGCACCGCGCTCTCGCGCCTGCTGGGCGCCTGCGGCTACCAGGTCAGCGCCTATGAGTCGGGTGACGCCTTCGTGCGCACCGTCAGCGGCAACGAGGCCGGCTGCATCCTGCTGGACGTCGACATGCCGGGCCTGACCGGCTTGCAGCTGCAGCAGCATCTGCGGGAACGCAACAATATCCTGCCGATCGTGTTTCTGACAGGCAGTGGCGACATCGCCATGAGCGTGCGCGCCATCAAGGCCGGCGCCGAGGATTTCCTGCCCAAGCCGATCGGCAAGGAACAGCTGCTGGACGCCATCGAGCGCGCCATGCAGCGCTACCAGGCGGCCGCCTTGCACAGCAGCCAGATGAGCGATTTGCGCAAACGCGCCGACACGCTCACCGTGCGCGAGCGCGAGGTGTTCGTGCTGGTGGTGCAGGGCATGCTGAACAAACAAATCGCTTTTGAACTGGGCAACACGGAACGCACCGTGAAATCCCACCGCCAGAGCCTGATGGCGAAGCTGAACGCCGGTTCGCTGGCCGAACTGGTGCAGATGGCCAATCGCCTGGGCCTGGCCGCCCATTGAGCTTGGCGGCGCCCGCCGTCGCAGCCTGTCCTGCTACCTGTACCAAAGGACACGTTACAGCCCGCCGGATCCGCTTTAGGATGGCGTCATGGAACCTGCAAATCTCGTCGTGGCGGTGGTCGAAAACGACCCGGGCATGCTCAAGGCCCTGGGCCGGCTGTTGCGCGCGGCCGGCTACATGGCCCAGCTGTACGCCTCGGCCGAGCTGTATCTGCAGCGCGCCGACCATAGCGACGTTGCCTGTTTAATACTCGACATCGACCTAGGCGGTTTGTCCGGCATCGAGCTGCAGCGGATGCTGGTCGGCTCGGGCACGGCGCCCCCCATCGTCTTTGTCACCAGCCAGCTCGACGGCGGCTTCGAGGCCGCCGCGCAGCGCCTCGGCTGCTTGGCCTACCTGCGCAAGCCGTTCGCCTCGCAAGAGCTGCTGCAGGCTTTGCGGCGGGCTTTTCAACCCTAGGCAATTTTTCCATGAAAAGCCTCGCCATCGAAATTCGCCTGGTCTGACGGTCGGCCAAGCAATAAATACTTGGACTTGACCGGGGCTTGAACATATCATTCGCAAGTGGTGTGTGCCGGACTGAGCCGCATCAGGCACTTTTCAACGGCATGGGACATGGGTACAGCGAGATCGACAGCGGGCGGCGGTGGGCGACGGGGCCGTGGGCGCGGCGAGATTTCGATCGCGCTGCTGGTCAGCGTGGCGCTGACGGCCGTGGTGACCGTGGTGCTGGCCTTGTTCGCCGCCTATTTCTACCAAAGCGAAAAAACGCAGCGCTGGGAGCAATTGCGCGCCGGCCTGGCCACCAGCGCCGACGAGCTGGCGGCGGCGGTGGCCCTGCCGGTGTGGAATTTCGACGAGGCCCAGATCATCACCATCATGAAGAGCGGCTTGAGCAACCGCGGCCTGCACGCCAGCATGGTGGCGCCGGCCGGCGGGGCCCGGCCCTACATCCTGGCGCGCAGCCCGGATGGCCAGCTGGTCAGCACGCTGATCGGCCCGCGCGGGCCGGACTTGCTGCAGGAGCAGCGGCGGATGGTGGTCGAGGGCCAGAGCATAGGCGTGATCACGCTGTACGCCTCGCCGGCCGCGCTGCTGGCCGAACTGCGCGCCCGCAGCTGGGCCATCGCCGGCATGATACTGGTGCTGGACCTGGCGCTGGTGGCCGGGCTGTACCTGACCCTGTGGCACATGATGCTCAAGCCGGTGCAGGCGATCGGACGCTACGCGGCCGACGTCAAGGCCGGCCTGAACCCGGCCGCGCCGGCGCCGCGCGCCTGGTTCTTCGGCGAGCTGAAAACGCTGCAGGCCTCGCTGCGCGAGATGATCGCGCTGCTCGAGTCGCGCTACCGCGCCATGCACGCCAGCGAGCAGCGGCTGCAGATTGCCACCCGCGCGGCCGCCATCGGCATCTGGGACTGGGACATCCAGAGCGGCGCGGTGGTGTGGGACGACCAGATGTTCCGCCTGTACGGCGCCGAGCGCGCCGAGGCGGTCATGCCGATGCAGTGGTGGATAGACCGCATGCACCCGGAGGACCGCGAGGCCTGCCAGGCCGCGCTGCAGCGCACGCTCGACGGCGGCCCCGATTTCGATCATGAGTTCCGCATTGTGTGGCCGGACGGCACGGTGCGCCACCTGCAGGCCGACTCGATGCTGTTCCGCGACGGCCATGGCAAGCCGCTGCGCATGGTGGGCGTCAACTACGACATCACCGCGCACAAGGCGGCCCAGCTCGAACTGCGGCGCCACCGCCACCACCTCGAGGAACTGGTGGAGGACCGCACGCACGCGCTGTCGGTGGCGGTGTCGCAGGCGCACGCGGCCAACCAGGCCAAAAGCGTCTTCCTGGCCAATATGAGCCACGAGCTGCGCACCCCGCTCAACTCGGTGATCGGCTTCTCGCGCCTGATGGCCGACTCGAAGAGCATGCAGCCGGAGGAAAAGCGCAACCTGGCCATCATCCACCGCTCCGGCCAGCACTTGTTGACCCTGATCAACGACATCCTGGAGCTGTCCAAGGTCGAGGCCGGGCGCGCGGCACTGCAGAGCGAGCCGGTGCTGCTGGCCGAGATGCTGCAGGAGGTGATGGACATGGTCAGCATGCGTGCCAGCGCCGGTGTGGCGCTGCGCCTGGACAGCGGTCTGTTGCCGCTGCGGGCGCGCCTGGACGGCACCAAGCTGCGCCAGGTGCTGCTCAACCTGATGTCGAACGCGGTGAAATTCACCCGCAGCGGGCGCATCACGCTGCAGGCGCGGGCCCGGCTGGAATCGGTGCCGGACGGATTGGGAGAGGACGCGCCGCGCTGGCTGCTGACTTTCGCCGTCAGCGACACCGGGCCGGGCATCGCGGAGGCCGACCATGAACGCATCTTCGAGCCTTTCGTGCAGGCCGAGCAGGAGGGCGGCTCCGAGGGCACCGGCCTGGGCCTGGCCATCTCGCGCGAGTTCGTGCAGCTGATGGGGGGCACGCTGACGGTGCAGTCGGCATTGGGCGCGGGCGCGGTGTTCCGTTTCGCGGTGCCGGGCGGCGCGGTGGACGGCGAACTTGAAGGCGGCGCGGGCGAGGCACACGGAGCGGAGACGGAGGCGGGCGCGGGCGCGGAATTTGGCGGCGTGGGCGGCGTGGGCGCTGAGGGCGCGCGGGCGCCCGGCGGCGAGGAGCTGCCGACGGCCGCCGCGCTGGCGGCGCTGCCGCCGGCGGTGCGGGCGGCGTTGCGCGAAGCGGTGATGCAACTGAACCTGGGCCGGGTGGCGGCGCTGCTGGCGCCCTTGCCGCCGGCCTGCGCCGGCACCGTGGCGGCCATCAAGCGCATGCTGGCGCGGCACCAGTATCCCCAGCTGTGCGAACTGCTCGCGCCGCAGGACACGGCCGAGCAAACAATGCCATGACGGACGCATGAGGGAGGCTGGGTAAATGGGTAAGGGCAAGCTGTTCGCCAGCGTGCTGGGCGGGAGGGGCGTGGGGCACAGCGCGCCTGGGAGCAGCGGCAGCGGCATGCCGCTGCCGCTGTGGCCGCATGCCCTTGGGCGCAGATCCAATCTATGGTAGGGTTGCGAGGAAAATAAGAACGAGGGTGGAAGGGTGGAGATGCATCGCGATTTGTCGGAACAAACAAGCAAGGGCGAAGTGCTGATCGTGGAGGACACGCCGGCTTCGCTCAAGCTGCTAAGCGACCTGCTGACGGAGGCCGGCTACTACGTGCGCCAGGCGCCGAATGGCGAACTGGCGCTGTGGACGGTGCAATCGCGCCCGCCGGAGCTGATCCTGCTCGACGTGCGCATGCCCGGCATCGACGGCTTCGAAGTGTGCCGCCGCCTGAAGGCCACGCCGGCGCTGGCGCACGTGCCGGTGATCTTCCTGTCGGCCCAGCACGACACCGACGACAAGGTGCGCGGTTTCGCGCTGGGCGGTGCCGACTTCATCGCCAAGCCCTTCCAGGCCGAGGAAATCCTGGCCCGCACCGACGCCCAGGTGCGCCTGGGGCGCGCCCAGCTGGCGCTGGCCGCCGAGCGCGCCCACCTGGAGCAGCGCGTGCGCGAACGCACCGCCGAACTGGCCGAGACGGCCGCCTCGCTGGAACGCGAAGTCGAGCGGCGCCGCGTCAACGAGGACGCGCTGCGCCTGGCCAGCCGGGTGTTCGGCGCGACCCAGGACGCCATCATCATCGCCGACGCCGGCGGCCACATCGTGACCACCAATCCGGCCTTCAGCACCATCTCCGGCTACGACGCCGCCGAGATGGTGGGGCGCCACGTCAGCACCCTGCAGACGGTGCAGCAGAACGCGGCCACCTACGACGCCTTGATGGCGTCGCTGGCCGAGCACGGCCACTGGTCGGGCGAGATGCTGGCGCGGCGCAAGAACGGCGCCACCTTTCCCGGCCTGCTCAGCGTGTCGAGCGTGGTCGACGCCGGCGGCGCGGTGGAGAACTACATCGTGGTGTTCATGGACATCACCGAGCGCAAGGCAGAACAGCACCTGATCGACTTCCTGTCCTACCACGACGCGTTGACCGGGCTGCCGAACCGCCTGCTGGCGCGCCAATGCTTCGACGAGGCGCTGGCGGCGGCGCAGCGCAACGGGCAATGCGTGGCGGTGCTGTGCCTGGACCTGGACCGCTTCAAGAGCATCAACGATTCCTACGGCGCGCCGGCCGGCGACCAGGCCTTGCAGGCGGTGGCGCGCTTCCTGCGCGGCTGCGTGCGCGAGCGCGGCACCGTGTCGCGCCAGGGCGGCGACGAGTTCCAGATCATCCTGCCCGACGACGCCCAGCTGGGCGCCACCATGGCGATGGCGCAGGAGATCCTGGCCGGGCTGCGCGAAGGCGTGCAGATCGACCGCCAGCCGGAGCCCGGCCAGCCTGGCCAGGCCGGCAGCACGCAACAGCTGGCGCTGACCACCAGCATCGGCATCGCGGTCAGCCCGACCGACGGCGTCACGCTGGACGAACTGCTGCGCAACGCCGACACGGCGCTGTACCGCGCCAAGGAGGTCGGGCGCGACAATTACGCCTTCTTCACCGAGCGCATGGACGCCGACATCCGCGCCAAGCTGGCGATCCAGGCGCAGCTGCGCGGCGCCAGCGCGCGCGGCGAGTTCGAGGTGCACTACCAGCCGCAGATGTGCTTGCGCAGCGGCGCCATGCTGGGGGCCGAGGCCCTGCTGCGCTGGCACAGTCCGGTGCTGGGCCATGTGGGGCCGAACCGCTTCATCCCGCTGGCCGAGGAGTACGGCCTGATCAACGCCATCGGCGTGTGGGTAGTCGATACCGTGTGCGCGCAGATCGCGGCCTGGCAGGCGGCGGGCCTGGGCATGGTGAAGGTGGCGGTCAACCTGTCGGGCAGCCAGTTCGCGCACGACAGCACGGTGCCTTGCGTGGAGGATGCGCTGCGCCGGCACGGCATCCCGGCGGCCTCGCTGGGGCTGGAGATCACCGAGGGCACGGTGATGGGCGACCCGGACAAGGCGGTGGCCGCGCTCAGGCGCCTGAAGGACATCGGCGTGGCGATTTCGCTGGACGACTTCGGCACCGGCTATTCTTCGCTGGCCTACCTGAAACGCTTCCCGATCGACGTGCTCAAGATCGACAAGTCCTTCGTCGACGACGTCACCACCAAGACCAGCGACGCGGCGATCGCCTTGTCGGTGATCTCGCTGGCGCACAACCTGAACATGCGCGTGATCGCCGAGGGCGTGGAGACGTGCGAGCAGGTCGAATTCCTGGCGGCGCACGGCTGCGATGAAATGCAGGGCTATTATTTCAGCAGGCCGCTGGCGGCCGCCGCCTACACCGCGCTGCTGCGGGAGAAGCGCGCCTTGCAGCTGCCGCCGCCGCTCCCAGCTCAGTTACCATCCCAGTAAGGACATCATGAAGAAGATCAGCGCGGCCCTGGCCGCCGCCGGCGTATTATCGGCCGCCGCTTTCCCGGTCCGGGCGGCGAACGAAGCGGGCGGCGGGGCGGCCGAATTCAAGGCCTTGTACACGCAGGAATGGCAGTGGCGCATGAGCCAGCGCCTGGAGGACGCAGAGGACGACGTCAGCGGCATCCGCCCGGACCTGCCGCGCGTCGACGCAGCCACGCAGCAGGCCCGCCTGGACTATTGGCAGCGCGTGCTGCGCCAGTTGGACGCGATCGCGCCGGCCGGCCTGCCGCCGGCCGGGCGCATCGACTACGCGGTCTACCGCGCGCAGATCGCCGCGCTGATCGAGAACCAGCGCTTCCGCGAATACGAAAAGCCGCTCAACTCGGACTCCGCCTTCTGGTCCAACATGGCCGGCGACGCCGACAAGACCTTCCGCACCGAGGCCGAATACGCCGCCTACATTCAACAATTGCGCGACGTGCCGCGCTACTTCGGCGAGGCGACCGACAATATGCGCGCCGGCCTGCGGCGCGGCTTCACCCCGCCCAAGGTGACGCTGCTGGGGCGCGACCTGTCGGTGGCTGCCGTGGCCGAGGAAAAGGAGCTGGAGAAGCTGGCCTTCTACCGTCCGTTCATGCGCATGCCGCCGGCCATACCTGCCGCGCGCCAGGCCGGGTTGCGCGCGGAGGCGCTGAAGGCGCTGCGCGAGGCGGTGGTGCCGGCGCACCGGCAACTGCTGCAGTTCCTGCGCGCCGAGTACCTGCCCAAGGCAACCGACACGCTGGCGGCCGAGCGGCTGCCGGACGGCAGGGCCTACTACCAGTCCAAGATCACCGAGTACACCACGACCACGCTGAGCGCGGAGCAGATCCACCAGACCGGCCTGGCCGAAATGGCCAAGATCCGCGCCGAGATGATGGCCGTGATTCGGCAGGTCGACTTCAAGGGCGACCTGCCGGCCTTCCTGCAGTTCCTGCGCACCGACCCGCGCTTCTACGCGCGCACGCCGGAAGAGCTGCTGATGCGCGCGGCCTGGATAGCCAAGCGCTTCGACGGCAAGGTGGGCGACTACTTCGGCTACCTGCCGCGCAGCCGCTTCGCCATCACCCCGGTGGCGCCCGATATCGCGCCGTATTACACCTCCGGGCGCGGCGGGCCCGGCACCTATCTGCTCAACACCTACAACCTGCCGGCGCGTCCGCTATACAGCCTGCCCGCGCTGACCTTGCACGAGTCGGCCCCCGGCCATGCCTTCCAGATGCCGATCGCGCTCGAGCAGAAGGGCCGGCCGGCCTTCCGCAATGCCTATATTTCCGCCTACGGCGAGGGCTGGGCGCTGTACACCGAACGGCTGGGCGTGGAGATGGGCATCTACGAGACGCCGTACGAGATCTTCGGCATGCTGAGCTACCAGGCCTGGCGCGCCTCGCGCCTGGTGGTCGACACCGGCGTGCACGCCAAGGGCTGGAGCCGCGAGCAGGCGCAGGCCTATCTGCACGCCAACACGGCCTTGTCGGCGCACGAGATCGCCACCGAGGTGGACCGTTACATTTCCTGGCCGGGCCAGGCGCTGTCGTATTACCTGGGCGAAATGGCGATCATGGAGGCGCGCGGAAAGGCCGAGCGGGCGCTGGGCGCGGCATTCGACATCCGCGCCTTCCACGACACCGTGCTCAACCTCGGTTCGGTGCCGCTGCCGGTGCTGCAGGCGCGCATCGACGCTTTCATTGCGGAAGGCGGCAAAAGCCCGTACCCCAAGGAGGAGTGAGGCGGCGCGCACGTTTGCGCGGCAAGTTTGTTATTTGGACTACACTAAAGGAACAGGCTCGGCGTCGCCGGGCTGCTGTTTCCGGGGGGCATATGGCCAACAAAATCACGCATCGCGGCGTCTCCATCGTCACCCTGGCCGACGGCGAGGCGATGCTGGAACACTGTACCAGCAATTCCATTGCCATCCGGCACGACGACCAGGGCTGGTGGACCTGCTTCGTCGGCGAGAACGGCGAGGTGGACAACTACGACCAGCCTTTCCCCAGCCGCGACCAGGCCATCTGGGCCGCCAAGGCGGCTGCGGAATTTGGCATCTGAGTAGGCATCCGAGCAGGCGTCCGAGCGGGCATTCACACCGGCAGCGCCAGGAAGCGCGCGGCCAGCACCACGCCGACGATGGCCAGCACCGTCATGCGGCTGCCTCTGTCCCTGATGGCGAAGATCACCGGGTCGTCATGCATTTCGCCGCGCGTGGTCTTGATCCACATGTGCGCCTGCCAGTAGATCAGGCCGAAAGCGGCCAGCCACAGCAGGTTGGGGCTCAGGTAGCGCGCCTGCGTCTCGGGCGCGCTGATGAACAGTCCCAGCACCACCACCGCGCTCAGCGCGGCGCCCACGCCCAGCGGCCACAGCACCGCCAGGTCGCTGACGCGGTAGTCGCGGCCCTGCGTGGCCTCGCGCTGCTCCTGCGCCAGCAGCACCAGCTCCGAGCAGCGCTTGACCAGGGCCAGGCTGAGGAAGATGAATACCGAGAACGCCAGCAGCCAGGAACTGGTCGGCACTTGCAGCGTCACCGTGCCGGCCTGGATGCGCAGCGTGTACAGCACCGACAGCATCAGCACGTCGATCAGCGCGTATCGCTTGAGCACCCAGCTGTAGCTGCTGGTCAGCAGCAGGTAGACCATCAATATCAGCAGGAAGTGCGGCGAGACGGCGGCGGCCAGGCCCAGCGCCGCTGCCAGCGCCAGCCCGGCCACCGCCAGCCCTTGCAGGATAGGCAGTTCGGCGCTGGCGAAGGGCCGGAACCGTTTGCGCGGGTGGTGGCGGTCCGACTCCAGGTCCCACAGATCGTTGACGATGTAGGTGGCCGAGGCGGCCAGGCTGAAGGACAGGAAGGCCAGCAGCAGCGGCCAGATTTTGGCCGGTTCCAGGAAGGAGAACGCGGTCAGCAGGGGCACGAACAGCAGCAGGTTTTTCAGCCACTGGTGCACGCGCAGCGCACGCAGCCACAGGCGCAGCTTGGGCGGCGGCTGCAGGCTCAGGCCGAATTCGCGCTCCACCGTCGCGGCCGCGCGCGCGGCCTTGCCGGTGCGCCCGTCCGCGCCCACCAGGATGGCCTTGCCGGACGCTTTCCAGATCGGCAGGTCGGCGCTGCTGTCGCCCGCGTACAGGAAGTCGTCGCCGACCAGGCGGCGGATGGCGCGCAGCTTGGCTTCGCCTTTGAGGTTGCTGCCCGGCGTGGTGGCGATCACCTCGTCGAACAGGCCCAGATGCCGGGCCACCCCGTCGGCCACCGTCTGGTGGGCGGCGGTGGCCAGCACGATGCGCCGGCCGCGCAGCTTTTCCACGCGCAGCCAGGCCAGGAAGGGTTCGTTGTAGGGCAGCAGATGCGCCGACACGCCCGCATGCTCGGCCAGGCTGCTCTTGAAGCCGGCCCGCCCGCGCAGCAGCCAGATCGGCAGCCAGAGCAGGTATTTCGGCGATTGCCGTATCAGCTTCACCGTGCCTTCGACCAGGGTGTCGGTCGGCGTCAGCGTCCCGTCCAGGTCCACCACCAGCGGGATGTCCATCATAGTTCGCCTCCATGCCGGTAGCGCGGCTGTTCCAGGTTCAAGGGTATGCTTGCTTCCGGCGTCTCCGCCCGCCCGCCGGCTTCCAGTGCCTTGCCGATCAGGATGGCGAAGCCGATGAACAGCAGGCTGAGGTTGCGCAATTCGCCGGCGGCGGCAAAGGCGGCGAACAGCGGCAGGTTGATGGCCGCCGCCAGCAGGATGTGGCGTTTCACCACGCCGGGACTGTCGCGCCAGCCGCGCGCGAACACCAGCGCGATGATGAACAGCGTCAGCGCGAAGGCCTGGCGCGGCCCGGCGAGACCATAGGTCAGTTCGAGCTGGCTGTAGGGCGCGCCCGACAGATAGGCTTGCAGGTTGCCGGCCAGGTGGTACTGGACCGCGCCGCCCGGCGCGTCGGCGAACATCAGCTTGACGGCGGCGTTGACCAGCCCGGAGACCAGCACCGCCGCCGCACCGATGGCGGCGGCGCTGCGCTTGGGATAGTGGTGCATCAGCAGGGGCAGCAGCGCCACGACGAAGAACAGAAACGATTCCTTGTTCAGTGTGGCCGGGATCAGGATGGCGAAGAACAGCGCCGTCTGGCGCCTGCTCACCAGCAGGAAGGCGAGGGCAAAGAAGAACAGTTCGGCGCTGTCGTAAAAGAAGCCGCCTACGGTTTGCAGGTAAGGGAAGGCCAGCGCGAGCGCGCTCGGGGCCAGCACCGCCGTCATGGGCGCCAGGCCGGCGTCCAGTGAGATCGCGCGCATCAGGAACAAGCTGCCCAGCAGGGACAGGAAGGACAGGTAGTAGACCACGATGTAGCGGAAGCTGATGGCCGGGTTGGCGGCCGAGCTGGCTTTGACGTAGACCTTCTGCGGACCGAGCGTGCGGGACGCGAGCTGCTTGATGCCAGGTGGCGCGGCGCGGTCGGCGGCGTTGGCCAGCATGGGCAGCAATTGCCGGTAGACGAAAGGTTTCTGGGCACGGGCCTCCAGCATGCCCTCGATGGAAAACTCGGCCGCGTTGTCGCGCAAGCCCCATTTGCCGACGGAGCCCGAAAAACCGGCCGCCGCCACCATCCAGAAGAACGCGAACAGCAGCAGCCGGGACGACCAGGCCGACCACGCCAACTTATGCCAAACTTGATTCAGGAAAGAAAGCATCCGTACTCCGCAGTGGATTTGTCGATTATGCAATAGCCTAAAAGGCAATATTGCACATCCCCGCGAAGTGCGCAAACGGCTACGTCAAACGAATTGCAGACAGTCGCTTAGTCGCGCCAGAACCGGTCGAACAGCGGCTTGACGCTGATGCCGTGCACGGCGATCGACAGCATGATGACCACCAGCGTGATGTCGATCAGTTCGCGCGCCAGGCCCTGCGGCAGGCCGTGGTTGACCGCGTACATCAGGTAGTAGACGGAGCCGATGCCGCGCACGCCGAACCAGGAGACGATGCCGCGCACCCGGCCCCGCGCCGCCGACCCTGCCAGCCCCAGGAACACGCTGAGCGGACGCGCGACCAGGAACAGGAACAGCGCCGTGCTCCATGCGCGCCAGTCCCACACTTGCGCCGTGACGGCGCCGCCCAGCAGCAGCACCAGTGTCAGCTCGGACAGGCGCTCCAGGTGTTCCTTGAAGATCAGCGACTCGCCGCTGACCGTCAGCGGTGCATCGGCATCGGGCGGGGAGTTGGCCGGCGTGGCCGCGTGCGCGGTGCTCGGCTGCGGAGCCTTCAGCAGTCCCTGCCTGTCCTTGGGCGCGCCCGCCAGCACCAGCTCGGTCTGCCGCAATGCCACGCCGGCGAAAAACACGGCCAGGAAACCCCAGGCGTGCAGCCACACGCTGACGCCGTACACCACCGCGATCAGGCCGAGTCCGACCAGGTCGTCGAGCACCTCGTGCTTCGGATCCTTGCCGCGCAGCGCCCAGCCCAGCCGTGCCAGCAGCGCGCCGCCGGCAATGCCGAACAGCACCGCCGACGACGTTGCCCACAGCACGTCCACCAGTGCCCAGTGCCAGCTGTGCTCGCCCAGTTCGTGCAGGCCGAGCAGGCCCAGCCCCAGCATGACGAAGGGGAAGGCGCTGCCGTCGTTCATGCCGGCCTCGCAGGTCAGGGCGAAGCGCAACTGGTCCTTGTCGCCCGCGTGGCGCACTTGCACGTCGGTGGCCAGCACCGGGTCGGTGGGCGCGAGGATGGCGCCCAGCAGCACCGCCGCGCCCAGCGGCAGACCGAGCACCAGGGTGCCGAAGGCTGTCATCAGCCCGACCGAAATGCTCATCGACAGCCACGCCAGCCGCAGCGACGGCGCCCAGCGCGCCAGCGCGAACGGCACCGGCATCTTCACGCCCGCCGAAAACAGCGAGATGAGCACGGCCAGTTCGGCCAGCACCTCGAGCAAGGGCGCTTGCGCGTACGGGTCGATGGCGAAGATGCCGAGGAAGGCTGGCCCCAGCGCCAGCCCGACGCCAAGGTAGACGATGGCCGAGGTCACGGGCAGCCGCGACAAGGTGGTCGCTGCCAGGCCGCGCGCCAGCATCAGGCAGCCGATCAGGATGAACCAGAGTGTGGTGCTCATGCGTTTGGACTATACGCCATGCCTTGCCGCAAGGGCGCGGCATTGGGGGATGCAGGGGCGGGCGCTCCACTTTGGTGCGGCCGTGCCAACTTGGTGCGCTGACCGCGGCCGCGGCGGCGCGAAAGACGCGCAAGCGCTGGCATGCTACTTGCGTATTGCTTTGTATTACTTGCGTACTACTCGTTCAGTACGTGGTCGTCCATCTGGCCGCCCACTTTTTCACTTTTTCATTGATGCCAGACACCGTCATTCACGCGGACACTTTGTGTAGCGCTAACAGCCATCCGGCCGCAGCCATACCCGCTGCCGCCGGCCTGGCTGCGCTTGCTCCGGCGGGCGGCGCCGGTGGCGGCGCGGCCGTCCCGGCGCACGCTCCCTGGCAGGCCAGCCTGGCGCTGGGCTTCGCCGACGACGCCGGCACCACCCGCCTGGTCGAGCGCCGCCACAGCGGTCCGCTGCGGGTGCAGAAGCCGCTGTATCCGGAAGGCGGCGCGGTATGCCATGCCATCGTCGTCCATCCGCCCGGCGGCGTGGTGGGCGGCGACCAGCTGGCGCTGAGCGCCACGGTGGGGGGGCGCGCGCGCGCCTTCCTCACCACGCCCGGCGCGGCCAAGTGGTACAAGGCCAACGGCAAGGTGTCGCGCCAGAGCGTGCGCCTGGACGCCGGCGCCGGCGCATCCATCGAATGGATGCCGCAGGAGACCATCTTCTTCGACGGCGCCCACGTCGAGCTGGAGCAGGATATCGCGCTGGCGGCGGACGCCAGCTACCTCGGCTGCGAAATCCTGTGCATGGGGCGGCGCGCCTCCGGCGAGACCTTCCGCGCCGGCCGTGTGGCGCAGCGCACCCGCATCCGGCGCGGCGGCAAGCTGCTGTGGTGGGAGCAGGGCGCGCTGACGCCGGACGGCATCGCCAGCCCGCTGGGCCTGGACGGGCGCAGCGTGTGCGCCACCCTGATCGCGGCGGGCGCGCCGCTGCCCGCCGCCGTGCTGGCCGACATCCGCAACGACGTCGGCCGCAGCTCGGGCGGCGGTGACGGCAGCGGCTTTGGCGCCACCCAGATGAAAGGCCTGCTGGTCGTGCGCCACCTCGGCGACGACAGCGAGGCCGCACGCGAAATCATGCTGGCCGTCTGGCGCAAGCTGCGGCCGCACCTGCTGGGCCGCGCGGCCTTCGACCCGCGCAGCTGGCGCACCTGAACAGGAAAGACCATGGACCTGACCCCACGCGAAAAAGACAAGCTGCTGATTTTCACCGCCGCCCTGCTGGCCGAGCGCCGCCGCGCGCGCGGCCTGAAACTGAACTATCCGGAAGCGGTGGCGCTGATCAGCGCCGCCATCATGGAGGGCGCGCGCGACGGCCGCAGCGTGGCCGAGCTCATGTCCGAAGGCGCGGCCATCCTCACGCGCGCCGACGTCATGGAGGGCGTGCCCGAAATGATCCCCGACATCCAGGTCGAAGCGACCTTCCCCGACGGCTCCAAGCTCGTCACCGTACACCACCCCATCCCTTGAAGGAGCTCATCATGATCCCTGGTGAATTCATGCTCGAAGAAGGAGAGATCGGCCTCAACCAGGGCCGTGAAACCGTCACCGTCGTCGTCGCCAACCGCGGCGACCGTCCGATCCAGGTCGGCTCCCACTTCCATTTTTTCGAAGTCAATCCCGCGCTCTCGTTCGAGCGCTGGAAGGCCTACGGCATGCGCCTGAACATCGCCGCCGGCACCGCCGTGCGCTTCGAACCGGGCCAGCAGCGCACCGTGGAACTGGTCAAGCTGGCCGGCGACCGCGTGGTGCACGGCTTTAACGGCGCCGTCAACGGCAAGCTGCAAGACACGCCACCGAAAGGATAATATGGCATCGATTCCGCGCGCCGCCTATGCCGAAATGTACGGCCCCACCACCGGCGACCGCATCCGCCTGGCCGACACGGAACTGTTCATCGAGATCGAGAAGGATTACGCGATTTACGGCGAGGAGGTCAAGTTCGGCGGCGGCAAGGTGATCCGCGACGGCATGGGCCAGTCGCAGCGTCCTCACGCCGAGGTGATGGACACCGTCATCACCAATGCCGTCATCCTCGACCACTGGGGCATCGTCAAGGCCGACATCGGCCTGAAGAACGGCCTGATCGCCGCCATCGGCAAGGCCGGCAACCCGGACATCCAGTCCGGCGTGACGATGGCCATCGGCGCGGCCACCGAGATCATCGCCGGCGAAGGGCTGATCGTCACCGCCGGCGGCATCGATTCGCACATCCACTTCATCTGCCCGCAGCAGATCGAGGAAGCGCTGATGAGCGGCGTGACCACCATGCTGGGCGGCGGCACCGGCCCGGCCGTGGGCACTGCCGCCACCACCTGCACGCCGGGGCCGTGGCATCTGCACGCCATGCTGAGCGCGGCCGACGCCTTCCCGATGAACCTCGGCTTCCTCGGCAAGGGCAACGTCAGCCAGCCTTTGCCGCTGGAGGAGCAGGTGCTGGCCGGCGCCATCGGGCTGAAGCTGCACGAGGACTGGGGCACCACCCCGGCCGCCATCGACAACTGCCTGTCCGTGGCCGACCGCCTCGACGTGCAGGTCGCCATCCACAGCGACACGCTCAACGAGGGCGGCTTCCTGGAGCACACGCTGGCCGCGTTCAAGGACCGCACCATCCACACCTTCCACACCGAAGGCGCGGGCGGCGGCCACGCGCCGGACATCATCGCGGCGGTCGGGCAGGGCAATGTGCTGCCCTCGTCGACCAACCCGACGCGGCCCTACACCGTCAACACGCTGGATGAACACCTCGACATGCTGATGGTGTGCCACCACCTCGACCCGGCCATCGCCGAAGACGTGGCCTTCGCCGAGTCGCGCATCCGGCGCGAGACCATCGCCGCCGAGGACATCCTGCACGACATCGGCGCGATTTCGATGATGTCGTCCGACTCGCAGGCCATGGGCCGGGTGGGGGAGGTCATCATGCGCACCTGGCAGACCGCCCACAAGATGAAGGTGCAGCGCGGCGCGCTGGCCGAGGACAGCGCGCGCAACGACAATTTCCGCGCCAAGCGCTACATCGCCAAATACACCATCAACCCCGCCATCACGCACGGCATCTCGCACGTGGTCGGCTCGCTGGAAGTGGGCAAGATCGCCGACATCGTGCTGTGGAAGCCTGCCTTCTTCGGCGTCAAGCCGTCGATGATACTGAAGGGCGGCATGATCGCCGCCGCGCAGATGGGCGACCCGAACGCGTCGATCCCGACGCCGCAGCCGGTGCACTACCGCATGATGTTCGGCGCCTTCGGCGGCGGCCTGCGCAAGTCCTTCACCTTCGTCTCGCAGGCCGCGTTCGACGCCGGCCTGGGCGAACGGCTGCGCCTGAACAAGCAGACCATCGCCGTGAAAAACACGCGCACGCTGCGCAAGCGCGACATGATCCACAACGGCGCCACGCCGCATATGGAAGTCGATCCCGAAACCTATGAAGTACGCGCCGACGGCCAGTTGCTGGTCTGCGAAGCGGCCGCCGTGCTGCCGATGGCGCAGCGCTATTTCCTGTTCTGACGAGGCTTGCCATCCCCATGCTGACCCTGCACACCAAACTCCCCGCCAGCGCCGGCCCAGGCGTCGCCGAACCGGTGGCGCAGCTTGTGCTGCCCTACGAGCTGCGCGAAAAATGCCGCTTGCGCGCCGTGCTCAGCACCGGCGAAGAAGTCGGCGTGTTCACCGTGCGCGGCACCGTGCTGCGCGACGGCGACCTGCTCACCGGCGAAGACCGCAACGTCGTCGTGCGCGTGGTCGCCGCGCGCGAGCCGACCTATAAGGTAACGTGCGCCGATGCGCACACCCTGCTGCGCTGCGCCTTCCACCTCGGCAACCGCCACACGCAGGCGCAAGTGGGCGATGGCTTCCTGCGCATCCGCGCCGACGCCGTGCTCAAGGACATGCTGGCCGGCCTGGGCGCCGTGGTGGTGGCGGAAGACGCCGCCTTCGAACCCGAGTCCGGCGCCTACGGCGGCGGCCACGGGCACGGCCACGACAGCCACGGCGGCCATCCGCTCGCGCCCATCCCGCTGCGCCAAAAGATCCACCGTCCCGGCGACAGCGCGTCATGAAACCTCAGCCTTACATCGACGCCGTAGGGCGGGTTACGCCGTGCCGGCTAACGCGCCCTACGAGTTCGCTTATGCCAGGTGTCGCGCCATGATGCACGCCGCCGCGCTGCTGCATCTGCTGCAGTTCGCCAGCCCGGCCTTGCCGATCGGCGCCTACAGCTATTCGCAGGGGCTGGAAGCGGCCCTGGAGTCGGGCGCGGTGCACAACGCAGAAACGGGGCGCGCCTGGATCGTGCGCCAGTTAAGCGAAGTCGTGTCGCAGTGGGAAGCCCCGGTCTGCTGGCGCCTGATGCACGCCTTCGGGCGCCGCGACGCGGCCGCCGTGGCCGAATGGAGCGAACGCTTCCTCGCTTCGCGCGACACGGCCGAGTTCCGCGCCGAGACGCTGCAGATGGGCTACTCCCTGTCGCGCCTGATCGCCGAACTGGGCATCGCCGACGCCGCCATCACGGCCATGCTGCCGCCCGAAACCGAGCTGGCGCTGCCGGTCGCCTACGCCTGCGCCGTCGCCGCGCTCGACATCCCGCGCGAGGAGGCGCTGCTGGCCATGCTGTTCGCCTGGGCCGAGAACCAGGTGCTGGTGTGCGTCAAATCGGTCCCGCTGGGCCAGGTGGCCGGCCAGCGCATGCTGCTGTCGCTGCGCCCGGAGCTGGAGGCGGCCGCGCTGCACGCCCGCACCGTGGCCGACGAGGACATGAGCAACTGGGCGCCCGGCCTGTCGCTGCTGTCGATGCGGCACGAGGTCCAATACAGCCGTCTATACCGATCTTAAAGAGGAACCATCATGCATCCATCCAATCCGCTGCGCGTCGGCATCGGCGGCCCGGTCGGCTCCGGCAAGACCGCGTTGTGCGAAATGCTGTGCAAAGGCATGCGCGACCATTACGACATGGCCGTCATCACCAACGACATCTACACCAAGGAGGACATGGAGATCCTGCTGCGCGCGGACGCCTTGCCGGCCGAGCGCCTGATGGGCGTGGAGACCGGCGGCTGCCCGCACACCGCCATCCGGGAGGACGCCTCCATCAACCTGGAAGCCATCGCCCGCATGCAGGCCGACTTCCCCTGCCTGGACCTGATCCTGGTCGAATCGGGCGGCGACAACCTGGCCGCGACCTTCAGCCCCGAGCTGTCCGACCTGACCATCTACGTGATCGACGTGGCCGGCGGCGAGAAAATCCCGCGCAAGGGCGGCCCCGGCATCACGCGCTCGGACTTGCTGATCATCAACAAGACCGACCTCGCGCCCCACGTCGGCGCCGACCTGGCCGTGATGGCGCGCGACGCCAAACAGCAGCGCGGCGCGCGGCCCTTCCTCTTCACCAATCTGCGCAGCGGCGAAGGCGTCGCCGCCGTGATCGATTTCATCCGCCAACAAGGCCTGCTGGAGCAGGCGCACAAGGAGCAAGCATGACGACCTTCCCCCGCAACGCGCCTGCCCTGGCCCTGGGCCTGCTGGCTGCCGGCCTGGCCTTGCCCGCGCTGGCCCACCCGGACGCCGGCCAACTGCATGTTCACGCGTCGGCTGCCGCCGCAGCGGCAGCCTCCGTCGCCGCTTCCACGCCGGCCGGCGGCCCGCTGCTGGCCGCCTTCGGCCAATCAGGATGGGCCGCCGCCTTCCAGGCCGGCTTCCTGCACCCGCTCACCGGCGTCGACCATCTGCTGGCCATGCTGTCGGTCGGCATCTGGGGCGCGCGCCAGCCGCAAGGCAAGCCGCTGCCGCTGCTCTTCCTGGCGGCGATGCTGCTGGGGACATTGAGCGGCGTGGCGGGCCTGAGCATCCCGGGCCTGGAGGCGGGCATTGCCGCCACGGTGGTGTTGACCGGCGTGCTGATCGCGCTTGCCGCGCGCCTGCCGCTGGCCATAGGCGCGGCGATGATTGCCGCTTTCGCCGTCCTGCACGGCAATGCCCACGGCCACGAACTGCCGCTGGCTGGCAGCGCCTTCGGCTTCCTGGCCGCGAGCGGCCTGCTGATGGCGGCGGGCCGCTGGTTCGGCCGGGCGGCCGGAGCGGACATGGTGCGCATCACCGGGGCGGGCATCGCCGCCACCGGCGTGTTGATGATGGCTGCCTAGTCCGGCTTGCGCTCGGACAGCACGATGGGTGCCGCCTTCTCCGGGTGCAGCCCTTCGTGCCCTTCAAAACCGGCGCGGATGGCGGCCATGTCGGCCGCCTGGTCGCCGCTCGGGAACACGTGCTGGTTCAGCCCCAGGGTCTTGTTCGGATAATCGATGTACACCAGGCACAGCGGCACCCTGGCCTCCAGCGCCAGGCGGTAGAAGCCGCTTTTCCAGTTCTCCCGGTAGCTGCGCGTGCCTTCCGGGGTGATGCCTACCCAGTACCATTGCGCCGCGTTCATGCGCGCGGCCTGGCGCTGTATCATGCCGGTCTGGGCGCTGCGGTCGACCGGCTCGCCGCCCATGGCGTGGAACCACTTGCCCAGCACCGGTATCCTGAACAGCGAGTCCTTGGCCAGCCAGCGGAACGGCAGGTCCAGCGCCCACTTGCCGAGCAGGCCGACGATGAAGTCCCAGTTCGAGGTGTGCGGATAAATCACGCAGATGCCGCGCGGACCTGGCAGGGGACGGAACAGCAGGCGCCAGCCGAACAGCGTCAGAACGCGCAACGCGACACGCTGCCCCAGCTTGGGCAGGTCTGCCGGTTTCAGTTGATCATTGTTCATTTATTGCCTGGTTGGCGATCGGAAAAAGTGCGCCGACATTCTATCCGGCGGGCAAGGCAGCCGCAAGCCCGGCGGCCCCGGGCACGCCAGGCCGACCTGAAAACAACGCTCATCAGTAAGGTGTTCTGATAAAGTCATGATTGCCGTTTTGTCTACATGCGGCACAGTCCGGTTAGGGAGACGCCAAAAATGACAACAAAAACAGTGCTATGCGTAGCAGCGGGAGACCTGTCGACATTTGAAAACCTGGATGACACGATCCAGGGCTGGGAACTGTGCAAGGCGTCCAGCCTGGCCGACGCGAGCAAGCTCTTGCGTGCCCGCCATATCAGTGTAGGCCTCTTTCTGATGGATTTCGAGGACGTGCCGGCCGCCGACGCCTTCCTGCGCCGCCATCCCGCCGTGCACTGGATCGCGCTGTGCCACCCCTTGCGGCTGCAGCACGAGCCGTACCGGCAGCTGGTGCGCGACCACTGCTGCGACTTCCACACCTGGCCGCTGGACCGCAGCCGTCTGCAGCATACGCTGGGCCACGCCCACGGCCTGGCCGCATTGCGGGCCCAGCCCTATCCGCGCCTGCCGCAGCGCAGCGACAGTCCGCTGGTCGGCCATTCCGAGGCCATGCGGCGCCTGCACAGCCAGATCGCGCGGGTGGCGCCGGTCAACGCGGCGGTGCTGATCTGGGGCGAGAGCGGCACCGGCAAGGAACTGGTGGCGCAATCGATCCACGCGCGCTCGGCCGCCGCCGCCGGGCCCTTCGTGGCCGTCAACTGCGCCGCCATCTCGCCCACGCTGGCGCAGTCGGAACTGTTCGGCTACGTGCGCGGCGCCTTCACCGGCGCGTCCCAGGACCGGCGCGGCCTGCTCGAATCGGCCGACGGCGGCACCATTTTTCTCGATGAAATCGGCGACCTGCCGCTCGAGATGCAGGCCAATCTGCTGCGCTTCCTGCAGGAGAAATCGGTGATGCGGGTGGGCGGCACCCGCAGCGTGCCGGTGGACGCGCGCGTCATTGCCGCCTCGCATGTCGCCCTGGAGGCGGCGGTCGCGCGCGGCGAATTCCGCCAGGACTTGTACTACCGCCTCAACGTGCTGTCGCTGGACGTGCCGGCGCTGCGCCAGCGCAAGGACGACCTGGTGCTGCTGGCCGAACACTTCTTCGAGCAGTTCGCCGCCGAGCGCGCGCCCCGCCTCAAGGGCTACAGCAGCGCCGCGCAGGCGGCCATGCGGCGCCACGACTGGCCGGGCAATGTACGCGAACTGATCAACCGCATCCGGCGCGCGCTGATCATGGCCGAAGGACGGCTGATACAACCGGCCGACCTGGGCCTGGAAGGCGCGCCCGCGCAGGACGGCTGTGAACCGCTGGACGGCGCCCGGGTGCGCGCCGAGCGCCAAGCCATCGAAGGCGGGCTGGGGCACGGCAAGAGCGTGACCCAGGTGGCCGAGGAACTGGGCGTCTCGCGCATGACCTTGTACCGTCTGATGGCTAAACACGGCATCGCCAATCCGTCGCGCGCGCGCGGCAAATGAGCCGCACCGCCGCGCCTGTCACATCCGCGTTACAGCCGCGGCGGCGCGTATTCCCCATGACAGCCCAGCTAAATCAACGGTTTACGTGCAGCGCATCGGCCGAGCACGTCACACCGTTGTGACTGGCGCTGCGCCCCCAATTTCCCCGGCGCCAGGAATTCCCAGGGCTGCGCAAATTTCTTCTTTAGTTTCAATGACTTGTGCGTCGGCGGCGGCTTGGCATCAAGTTTGCTGAGATCCCTCTGACCGGGGCGCTGCCTCGGCAATACGACCTTTTAACTAACCTGGTGAGGCAAGGAAATGAAGAAAACACTGCTGGCGACAACAATTGCGATGCTCTTCAGTATGAGCGCATCGGCCCAAACTACGGAACCAAGCAATACCAACAGCGACGGCATCGCGCGGGCGCTGGCCGACGGCTCGGCGGCGGCGAATAACGGCGCGACCGCGACATCGAATCTCAGCAACTCCTTCAACACCTCGTCGGCCACCGCGATCAGCCGCCTGAACGGCTCGGTCAGCGGCAACGCCATCCACCACATAGGCAACAGCGCCAACAACTGGGGCAATACCAATGGCGGCACCGGCCTGGGCGGCATCGGCGGCAACGCCACGGGCGGCTCCAACCGGGGCGCCAATGGCGGCAACGGCGCCGGCGCCACGGCGGGCTACGGCGGCAACGGCGCCAGTGCCAGCGGCGGCAGCGGCGGCAACGGTGCCGCTGGCGGTCTGGCTACCAGCGGCGGCGCTACCAGCGGCAGCGCTACCGGCGGCTCGGCCACCGGCGCCGATGGCGGCGGCGGCGGAACGGCCCGTGACGCCAACAGCGGCCGCGCAGGCGACGGCGGTATCGGCGGCAATGGCGGCAACGGCGGCATTGCCGGTGCCAGCAATGGCGGCGCCGGCGGCGCCGGCGGCGCCGGCGGCCAGGCGAGTGGCGGCGCGGGTGGCGCCACCGGCAACGCGAATGGCGGCGCAGGCGGTGCTTCCGGCTCGGTCTCCGGCGCCGAAGGCGGCTACGGCGGCCGCACCGGCTACGCCAGCGGCGGCGCGGGTGCGGCGGGCGGCGCGGGCGGGTACGGCGGCGCGGGCGGCACCAGCGGCGGCGCCTCCAGCGGCGACGCTTCCGGCATGCAGACGGCGAGCGGCGGCTATGGCCACGCTGGCCGCGCCACCAGCACCAACAACGCCAACGGCAGCGACCCAACCGGCACCGGCACGCCCACCACGGCTGGCGATGCCACCGCCACGGCGGGCACTGCCACCGGCGGCGCAGGCAGCAATGGCACCGTGACGGCCACCGCCGGCACGAGCACGTCCGGCGCCGGCGGCGCCGGCGCCAGCGGCGGCGCGGCGGGCGCCGGCGGCGACGATGTGGTTCGTGACCGCCATCGGCCTGGCCGCCAGCGTCGATGTGGCCTTCTGGCTGCCCAAGCTTCCCGCCTTGCCCGCCGTGACGCTGCGCCAGCGTCTGGCGCCGCTGCAGGACCGTCGTGTGCTGCTGACGCTGTTGACCACGCTGACTGCCTACGCCGGCCTGGTCGCGGTCTACACCTATATCGGCGTGACATTTGACCGCGCCACCGGCGGCGCCGGCGCGGCGGGCGCGGCGGGCGGCGCGGGCGGCAACAGCGGTGCGGCGTCGAACACCGGCGGGGCGGGCGGCACCGGCGGCACCAACACGGGCGGCATGGCTACCACCGGCGCGGCGAGCACCGGTACTGCGACCGCCGGCAACGGCGGCGACGGCGGCGCTGGCGGTGGCGGCAACACCGGTGGTGCCGGCGCGGCGGGCGGTGCGGCCACCGGCGGGATGGGCGGCGCGGGCGGCACGCAGACGGCGGGCAACGCCGCCGGCGGCGCGGGCAATGGCGGCACCGGCGGCGCCGGCGGCAGCAATTCCGTCAACGCCGGCTCGTTCAATATGTCCAACACCATGTCCACCGTGGGCCAGTCGGCTGCGGGCATCATGACGGTCAGCCAGAACAACGGCTTCTCCTCGCTGATCCAGCAGAGCATCAACGTGCAGGCCAACCTGGCTGTCGGCAGGTAGGTATGCAGCGCCTAGCCAAGCTTGGATGGGCTCTGGCGCAGGCCGCGGCGCTGAACGCGTACGCGGCCCCTCCGGAGGAGCCGGGCGGCGGCCCCGGGGCGGACGCGCGGGTGTTTGCGCTGCCGGCCCCGCTGGCCGTGGCAAGCGCGCGCGCGCGCGGTCTCGCGGCCGGCCTGGGCGCGCCGTTGGAAGATGGACGCCTGGCCGGCCTGCGCGGCGGCAGCGACACGCCGTGGAGCGACATGAAGCTGAACGGCGCGGTGAGCGGCAACAGCGCGGTGGCGGTCGCCACCGGCGCCAACGTCATCACCGAAGGCGCGTTCAGCAACGCTTCCGGCCTGCCCATGGTGATCCAGAACTCCGGCGCCAATGTGCTGATCCAGAACGCCACCATCGTGAATGTGCAGTTCAAATGAGGGCGCCGAATGCATTCCTGGCGCTTTTGCCCGCGCTCCCGCTCTTGCTCGTGTTGCCGCCGCTGTCAGCGGCGGCGGCCGACCTGGCCGGCGCCGGCGGCGCCAGTTACGCGCTGCGGGTCACCAGCCTGAAGGAGGCGCGCTACCGCAGCACGGTGCGGCAACAATTCGACTTCAGTTGCGGCTCGGCGGCGGTGGCGACGCTGCTGAGCTACCACTTCAACACCCCGGTCACCGAGCAGGCCGCCTTTCAGCAGATGTTCCTGCACGGCGACCAGCAACGCATCCAGCGCGAGGGGTTTTCGCTGCTGGACATCAAGCGCTACCTGGCCAGCCTGGGCTATGCCGCCGACGGCTTTGAATTGCCGCTCGACAAATTGGCCGAGGCGGGCCTGCCGGCCATCGTGCTGGTGGCGGAGAAGGGCTATCACCATTTCGTGGTGGTCAAGGGCCTGTCGCGCGAGCGCGTGCTGATCGGCGACCCGTCCGGCGGCACCCGCGCCATGGGCCGCGCCGCGTTCGAGGCCGTCTGGCAGAACCGGCTGCTGTTTGTCGTCCACGGCAGCCCGCAGCGGCCGCGTTTCAACGAGGCGGCGGACTGGCGCGTGGCGCCGCAAGCGGCTCTCGGCACCGGTATCGACCGCGACAGCCTGCAGCGCCTGACCCTGCCCAAATTGGGCGATGGCAATTTCTGAACGGAGGACGCGATGACATCTTCGCGCTGGATCGCTGCCGCCTTGTGCGGCATGACTATTTCCGCCGGGGCGGACGGCCTGCCGCCCGGCTGGACGCCGGTGGCCGACAGCACGCTGGAGGCGCAGCGCGGCGGCTTCGACGGCGGCAATGGCATGCTGGTCTCGCTCGGCATCGAACGCCTGGTGTCGATCAACGGCGGCACCGTGGCCAGCAGCCAGTTCAACATCGCCGACCTGTCCCGCGTCACGGCCGGCGAAGCCTTGCTGGCGCGCGAGGCCATCCAGCCCTTCATGGTGGTGCAGAACGGCCTCAACAACGGTATATCGCTGCCGGACGGGGCGCAGCAGGCGTCGCAAGCGATGTCGGCGTTGTTAATTCAGAACAGTGTCAACGACCAATTGATACGAAGCCAGACAACGATCAATGCGTCCGTCAGTGGTTTATCTATGCTCACAGGTATCAACCTCGAAAGCAGCATGCGCGCGGCCCTGTCCGGCGCGCTCGCACCCCATTGAAAAGGAGCAAGGAATGCGATTTGCCCACGTCCTGCGCGCCGGCTCGGCCGGTCTATCCATCATCGTCTGCACGACGCTGGCCCACGGCCAGCCAGGGCAAAGCGGCAGCGCCGGGCTGGCCGCCGAGATCGAGCTGCTGAAGCGGCAGCTGGCCGAACAGCGCGCATTGCTGGACCAGATGCGGCGGCAGTTGGCCGAACAGCAGCGCATCCTGGCAGGCACGCCCGCGACGCAGGAGCGCCTGGCGGCCCAGCGCGGCACCGGTCCGGCGGGCGGCGCCGCCGCGGCGGCAGCCCGGATGGGCGAGCCGGCCGGCACGCCAGCGGGCAGCACGGACGCAGCGCAGGCCGGCGCCCAGAGCGGCGCGCAGGCTGCCGCCTCGGCGGGGGCGGGCCCGGATGCGGCAGCTTCCGTGCCCGGTCTGCCCCAGCCGGTGGCGCAGGCATCGGGGCAGGGGGCGGGGCAGGGGCAGGCGCAGGGGCCGGCGGGCGGCGGCGCTGGCGCCGGCGGCGTGCCGGGCGGCAACCAGCCCGCAGTCGGCCAGGCGCCGCAGCGCGACGGCCGCCCGCCCGAAGTGGCGCCCTTGTTCGAAGCGCCCGGCGTGCTGACGCCCAAGGGCCGTTACGTGCTGGAACCGTCCTACCAGTTCGGCTACTCGTCCAGCAACCGCGTGGTGCTGGTCGGCTACACCATCATTCCCGCCTTGCTGATCGGCCTGGTCGACGTGCGCGAAGTCAAGCGCAACACCATGACCGCCGCGCTGGCCGGCCGCTACGGCCTGAGCCGGCGCACCGAGCTGGAAGTGCGCGTGCCCTATGTCTACCGCTCCGACTCCACCGTCAGCAGGGAAATCTTCACCGGCAGCGCGGTCGAGAACGTTTTCTCGACCAGCGGCAGGGGCGTCGGCGACGTGGAACTGGCGCTGCGCCATCAGCTCAACGATGGCGGCGCCGACAAGCCCTATTACGTGGCCGGCCTGCGCGTGAAAACCCGCACCGGGCGCGATCCATTCGAAGTCGTCACCGACTGCGCCGGCCGCTGCGTCGGCCCCAACGCGACCGGCACCGGCCTGCCGCTGGACCTGCCCACCGGCTCGGGTTTTTATTCTGTGCAGCCCAGCGTCACGTGGCTGTTCCCGTCCGACCCCGCCATCCTGTTCGGCAGTGTCAGCTATCTGCGCAACGTCAAGCGCAGCAACGTGCGCCGCGTGATCCTGAACGGCGAATTCGAAGACCTCGGCACGCTGAAACCGGGCGACGTGTTCGGCTTTAACTTCGGCATGGGCCTGGCGCTCAATGAAAAGGCCTCGCTCAGCCTGGGCTACAGCCACGACTCCATGGGCCGCACCAAGCAGAACGGCGTGCCTGTGCCCGGTTCCGTGCGCACCCAGCTCGGCACCTTGCTGATGGGCTTCTCCTACCGCTTCAACGAGCAACGTTCGCTCAACGTGTCGGTCGGCGCCGGCCTGACGCGCGACACCCCCGACGTCACCCTGTCCGTGCGCTTCCCGATGAGTTTCTAGACGCCCATCGTGTTTTTACGATATTGTGTGCAATTCGACATCACACACAAAGGGTAACCATGATCTCTCGTCGCATTCCGGCCGCCGGCGTGGCCATCGCACTCGCAGCCATGCTGGGCCAATCGTCCGCCTTTGCCGCCGCGCCGCTGGCGAAAACCCAGGCGCCGGGCTACTTCCGCATGATGCTGGGCGACTTCGAAGTGACCGCGCTGAACGACGGCACCGTCGACTTGCCGATGGACAAGCTGCTGCACGACAAGCCGGCCAAGACCACGCAGACGCTGGCCAAGTCCTTCCTGAAAGTGCCGCTGGAAACGTCGGTCAACGGCTACCTGATCAACACCGGCGGCAAGCTGGTGCTGATCGACACCGGCGCCGGCGGCCTGTTCGGCCCCACGCTGGGCAAGCTGGTGAGCAATCTGAAAGCGTCCGGCTACCAGCCGGAGCAGGTCGACGAGATCTATATCACGCACTTGCATCCTGACCACGTCGGCGGCGCGGCGGCGGCCGGCAAGGCTGCCTTCCCGAACGCCGTGCTGCGCGCGGACAAGCACGACACGGATTTCTGGCTCAGCAAAGTGAACCTGGAAAGGGCGCCGGCCGACCAGAAGGGTTTCTTCCAGGGTGCGATGGCGTCGGTGTCGCCGTACAGCGACGCGGGCAAGCTGAACCCGTTCGAAGGCAGCACCGAACTGGTGCCGGGCGTGAAAGCGGTGAGCAGCTACGGCCACACGCCGGGCCACACCGTCTACGTGGTCGAGAGCAAGGGCCAGAAGCTGGTGCTGCTGGGCGACCTGCTGCACGTCCAGGCGGTGCAGTTCGAAGACCCGTCGGTGACCATCGAATTCGACAGCGACAGCAAGGCGGCGCTGGCGCAGCGCAAGGCGGCGTTCGCCGACGCGGCCAAGCAGGGCTACTGGATCGCCGCCGCCCACCTGCAGTTCCCCGGCATCGGCCATGTGCGCAGCAGCGGCAAGGGCTACCAGTTCGTGCCGGCCAACTACACCATCCCGCGTTGATGCGTTGATGCGTCCGGGACCGGGCATCGTCCCGGCCTGGCCGTTTGGCTCGCGGTCCATTCAACGGCCCGGGCCGCGCAGCGTCTAGAAGGACGGAGCCAGTGCGGGATAATCGGTATACCCTTCCGCTGTCGAGTGGAAGAAGGTTGCCGGACGCGCCGGGTTCAGCGCCGCGCCTTGCCGCAGGCGCGCCGGCAGGTCCGGGTTGGCGATGAAGTCCGTGCCCCATGCCACCGCGTCGGCGCTTCCTGCGGCCAGGATGCGCTCGGCCACATCCCGGTTCATCTTCTCGTTGGCGATGTAGACGCCGCAGAATTCCCGCTTCAGCAGCGGCCCCAGGCTGTCCTCGCCCACCGCCTCGCGCGCGCAGATGAAGGCGATGCCGCGCTTGCCCAGTTCGCGCGCCACGTAGCTGAAGGTCGCCGCCGGATCGGAGTCGCTCATGTCGTGCGAATCGCGGCGCGGCGCCAGATGCATGCCGACCCGGCCGGCGCCCCATACTTCCACCACCGCGTCAGTCACTTCCAGCAGCAGGCGTGCGCGGTTTTCAATCGGGCCGCCGTACGCATCGGTGCGCCGGTTGGTGCCGTCCTGCAGGAACTGGTCCAGCAGATAGCCGTTGGCGCCGTGGATCTCCACGCCGTCGAAACCGGCCAGCCTGGCGTTCTCGGCGCCCTTGCGGAAGTCCGCCACGATGCCGGGGATTTCGGCCAGCTCCAGCGCGCGCGGCACCGGGTAGCCGCGCTGCGGGCGCAGCAGGCTGACATGGCCCTTGGCGGCAATCGCGCTCGGCGCCACCGGCGCCTCGCCGTTCAGGAAGCTCGGATCCGAAATGCGGCCCACGTGCCACAGCTGCAGGAAGATCTTGCCGCCGGCCGCGTGCACGGCGCCGGTCACGGTTTTCCAGCCTGCCACCTGTTCGTCGGACCAGATGCCCGGCGTGTCGGCGTAGCCCACGCCCTGCGGCGAGACGGCGGTCGCCTCGCTCAGGATCAGGCCGGCCGAGGCGCGCTGCACATAGTACTCGGCCATCAGTGCGTTCGGCACGCGCTCGCCGCCGGTGGCGCGGGCGCGCGTCAGCGGCGCCATGATGACGCGGTTGTTCAGGGTCAGGTCGCCGATCTTGATGGGGTCGAAAAGATTTGCCATGATGTTTTCCTGGAAGGTGCGGGGCCGTTCACAGACCCTGGTTGATATGGTCGAGAAAGCCCTGGATCACCTCGTCGTTGCGCTTGAAGAAATTCCACTGTCCCACCCGCTGCACCGTCACCAGGCCGGCCTTCTGCAAGGTGGCCAGGTGGGCCGACACGGTCGATTGCGACAGGCCGGTGCGCTGGTCGATCAGCCCCGCGCAGACCCCGAAGGTCAGCGGATGGGCCTGGTCGGCGAAGTGGGCTTCCGGATCCTTCAGCCAGGCCAGGATCTGGCGCCGGACCGGGTTGGCCAGCGCTTTGTGGATTGCGTCGATGTCGATGTTCATATTTGGCTTTGACGATATTCGCATCTGGAAAGTCCGATGCTAATATCGGTATATTACGATATAAATGGACGGCGTGCACGCGGCACGCCCGTCTCGAAGTGTTAGCTCAGTTTGACCAGCAGCAGGGCGATCACGGCCGGCACGGTCTGCACGAACAGGATGCGGCGCGACACCGTGGCCGCTCCCCACACACCGGCCACCGCCACGCAGCACAGGCCGAACACGGTGAAGGCCAGCGCCGTGGCCGGGTTGGGATGGACGAAGCCGAGCGCCAGCGCGGCCACCAGGAAGCCGTTGTAACAGCCCTGGTTCGACATGGCAGGCTGCACGATGTCGGCCTTTTCCGCGCTCAGGCCGAACACGCGGCGTCCGCGCGTGCGGAACAGCACGGTCTCCAGCAGCACGATGTAGACGTGGATCAGCAGCACCAGGCCGGTGACGATTTGTGCCATTAGTAACATTCACTACCCCTATAAAATTTGGTATTTTGCAATGATATACTGACATCCCGCTTAGTGGTTGCCGCCAAACAAGGAGAAGAGATGGCCTGGGTATTTTTGTTCGTCGCCGGCCTGCTGGAAATCGGCTGGGCCGTGGGCCTGAAGTACACCGAAGGCTTCAGCCGCCTGGTGCCATCCGTGCTGACCCTGCTCTCCATGGGCGGCAGCATGGGCTTGCTGGGGCTGGCGCTGCGCGACCTGCCGCTGGGCACGGCCTACGCGGTCTGGACCGGCATCGGCACCGTGGGCACGGCGCTGTTCGGCATCCTGGTGCTGGGCGAGCCGTCCGGCGTGGCGCGCATCGTCTGCATTTCGATGATCACCTGCGGCATCCTCGGCCTCAAGCTGGTGTCGGCGCACTAAACCATTCTGCCCGCCCGGCTAAGGCGCGGCTTTCTCGCCGGACCAGCGTTCGTAGATCCGCGCCAGTTCGCCGCTGGCCTTGATTTTTTGCAGCGCCTGATTCATCAGCCGCGCCGCCACCGGATCGGCCTTCTTGCTGATCCAGAAAAAGATCGGCTCCTCCTTCAGCACGGCCGGCATCAGCCGGATTTTGTCCTGCAGCTTGTTCTCGCGGATCATCCACGCCAGCGTCAGTTCATTCATGTAGACGAAACGGCCGTGGCCGGCCAGGATCTTCCTCAGATTGGTCAGGTTATCGCCGGTGCTGTCGTCCACTTCCAGCCCGAGGGCACGCAGCTGCTCGGAGTAGGCCGCGCCGCGCGAGGTGGCGATGAGGGGATTGAGGCGGACCAGGTCGTCGATCGAGTCCACCGTGGCTTTGTCGGCGGCCGAGGCGGCCAGCCGGTGGCGCACCATGTATACCCTGGCGGACATATGGGCTATCTTGCGGCGGCGTTCGGTGTCCAGCAGGGCGCAGGCGGCGCCGACTGCGCCGGACTCGAGACCCTGCTCGATCTGCGGCACGGAGCGGAAGTCGTCCTGCCCGGAGAACTTCAGGCGCGGCTCGGCCTTTTCCATGGCGGACAGGATCTCGGGGCACAAGCCTTCCAGGCGGCCCTCGCGCGCTATCCATTTGGGAGGCAAGCTCTCCTGGCCCATGGTGCGCACCGGGACGGGCTGGGCGATGGCGGCCAAGGACAGGCTCGCGATGCACAAGCTGATGAGTCTGGCACTGGGCGGCAGCGGAATGTGCATGCTTTTCTCCTCCAGCGATTGTATCCCCCAGAAATGGCGATGCCAACGGAAAAGGAGTCTTGCCTGAATGCCGGGACAGACTTTCATCCTGGAAGGCCGAAAATATTTCGCCCGCTGCGTGCGTAAAAAGCAACATGTGGCCGCGCTGGGCGGCCTGTCCCTCGCTTAGAAGCCGGCCGGATTGGCCTTCGCCAGGTAGTACCACTCCGCGTTGGCGCGCGCATTGGTGTCCGGGAACAGGACGATGGCGTCGGCCTGCGCCAGCACCGGCGTGCCGTCGCTGCGGCGGCCGATCTCGTCGCCCTTGGACACGCGGTCGAAGCTGGACCAGACGCGGCTGAAGGTATCGCCCGCGTTTTTCTTGTCGTGCACCTCGACCATGCTCAGGTATTCCGTGTCCTCGGGCGCCAAAGGCAGCGGCTGCGGCGCGTCGACCAGGCCCAGGAAGGCCAGCGTGTTCAGGATGGCGCGGTAGGCCACGTCCGGCGCCTGCGGGTCGGCGTGCTGGCCGCACTCCAGCGTCAGCGCGTAGCCGCCGGTCGAACGCATGTACTCGGTGGTGCCGACGCCGTAGCGCAGCACGGTTTCCAGTTGCGAATCGTCGCGCAGGCGGCGCTGCACGCCGGCGCCGTAGGTCGCCATCCAGCCGTCCACGAAACGCTTCACGCCCAGGCGGCGCGCCAGCGCGCGTTCCTTCTCCTCATGCTGGAAAGGCTGCAAGGTGCCGTCGTTGTTGCGCGGGCCGACCATCACGAAAGGCTGGCTCTGCGCATTGAAGGAGTGCAGATCCAGCAGCACCTCGTGCTGGCCGAGCAGCGGGCACAGCCAGTTGGCGATGCGGTCCTCGAAATCCTGCGGGTTCTCGTTCGGGAACAGGTTGCGGTTCAGGTTGCGGTCGCCGGAGCGCTGGCCCTTGGCATAGGCCAGCGGATTAACGATGGGCACGAAAGTCACGCTGCCGTTCAGCACGCGCAGCTTGCCGCTGTCGATCTCCTCCATCACGCGCGAGATGCCCTTGGTGCCGCAGGTTTCGTTGCCGTGCACCGCGCCGGTGATGATGACGCGCGGGCCTTGGCCCTGGCCCGTATAGTTGACGGATTTGAAATGCAGATCGCTTGCTACAGTCATGCTGGTCCCCGAAGCTGTGATGAATGGCCGTTATTCTAGCGGGGATTCTGCCATCCAACAGTTAAAATGCTGCATGAAATCCATAACCCGCATTCATGGCCTGGACACCCTGCGCGCGCTGGCGATCCTGCTCGTGTTCATGAACCACTACGTCCTGTTCGTCACGCGGCGCGCCCCATTCAGTTTTTTAGGCGAGGTCGGCTGGGTCGGCGTCGACCTGTTTTTCGCCTTGTCGGGCTATTTGATCGGCAACCAGATCTTCGCCGGCATGCGCAGCGAAGACGGCTTTTCGCTGCGCACCTTCTATATCCGCCGCTTCCTGCGCACCTTGCCCGCATTCTACGTCGTGCTCGCGCTGTACGCGCTGTGGCCGTACTTCCGCGCCGGCCTGACCTTGCCGCCGCTGTGGCAATTCCTCACCTTCACGCAGAATCTCGACCTGATGCCGGGCACTGCGTTCTCGCACGCCTGGTCGCTCTGCGTGGAAGAGCAGTTTTACGTGCTGCTGCCGGCGGTCGCGCTGCTGATCGCCGCCATGCGCCGCTCGCTGGTATGGGCCTGGGTCGCAGTGGCGGCCAGTTTCCTGGGCGGCATGGCCATCCGCAGCTACTTGTGGAACACGCAAGTGGGCGACAGCGAAGGCGGCTTTGCTTATTACAACGCGATCTACTACTCCTCGCTGTGCCGTTTCGACGACCTGGTCGCCGGCGTGGCCCTGGCGTTGCTGAAAAACTACCACGCCGGAGCCTGGCTCCGCCTCACTTCGCGCGGCAACTGGGCGCTGGCGGCAGGGCTGGCTGTATCGGCGCTGGCCTTCCATCTATTCTGGGACGACCACTACAGCTACGGCATGACAGTGTTCGGCTACCCCTTGCTGGCGCTGGGCTTTACCTTGTTGCTGGTGTCGGCGCTCAGTCCCGGTTCCCTGCTGCAAAAAACGGCGATCCCGGGCGCCGGCAAGCTGGCGCTGTGGTCCTACGCCGTCTATCTGACGCACAAACAATTCTTCCTGCTGCTCAAGCCCGAGCTGGCGGGGTGGGGCGTCAGCACCGCCAGCTGGAGCGGCATCGGCATCATGGCCGCCGCCAGCCTGCTTGGCGGCTGGCTGCTGTATGCGGCAGTGGAGGTCCCCTTCATGAAGCTGCGCGACCGCCATTTCCCCGGCAACCAGCGTCCAGCCAGTACTCCAGCAGAGCCCGCTTTATCTACCTGGTGACTCGGCGTCCCCATCCTCCTCCGAGCTGGGTACGGCGGGCTGATCCTTTGCCTTCAAGGGCGCATGTCGATGACGTCGTAGGGCGACTGCATGCTGTTGAGGAATTCGAGCACGGCGCGCACGCGGGCCGGGGCCTCGTCGTCACGGGTGCTGTCGATGGCGTGGCGCAGGCCCGGCAGGGCCTCGGCGGTGTGCGGGCTCTGGTAAGCCTTGATCAGCAGGGCGATCAGTTGCGCCGCCTCTTTCCCGTTGTTCTGCCGGATGCGCGCCTCGATCACGCCCAGCAGCGCGCGCTGCATGCGCGGCGTCGGCGCCGTGATATGGGCGAATACCAAGGGGGTATTGCCGATGGCGTCGCTGACGCGGCGCTCCATCTCGTCCGCTTTCACGTCCGAGGCAATGTCGAAATAGGCCGCGTTCCAGCGCGTGCGCGCGTGCGGATGGCCGGGCGGGAAGGAATCGGCGGTGTCGAAGCCGCAGATCCGGCTCAGGTGCTTGAGCCAACCGATGAGTGGGGATGTCATGCCGGCATTTTAGCGGATTGGAGACAGCCCTGGGGGTGTTACTCCCCCAGAGGCTGGTTTGAACTGCTGGTTTGAACTTGGCTGGACGGCAACCTCAGGCGTGCGCTTCCTCGCCCAGCTTGCCTGCGCGGAAGTCCTCCACCGCCTGCGTCAGCTCGGCCTGGGTGTTCATCACGAACGGGCCGTACTGCGCGATCGGCTCGTTCAGCGGATGGCCCGCCACCAGGATGAAGCGGCTGTCTTCTGCCGCCGTTACCGTCACGCCGTCAGCCCCGGCCGTATTCTCCAGGATCGCCATGCGGCCGATGGTCACCGGCTTGCCGGCCACATGCACCGCGCCGCGATAGGTGAACAGGAAGGCGTTGTGCCCGGCCGGGATCAGCTGGCTGAAGCGCGCGCCGGCCGGCAGTTCCACGTCGAGGTAGATCGGCTCCGTCACTTCGCGCTGCACCGCGCCGGCCACGCCGTGGCTGCCGCCCGCGATCACGCGGACCTGCGCGCCTTCCGGGGTGCTGAACGACGGCACCTGTTCGGCGTTGAAGTCGCGGTACCACGGTTCGCGCATCTTGTCCTTGGCGGGCAGGTTCAGCCACAGCTGAAAGCCTTCCATGCGGCCTTCCTCCTGTTCCGGCATCTCGGAGTGGATCACACCCCGGCCCGCCGTCATCCACTGCACGCCGCCGTTGCTCAGCAAGCCTTCGTTGCCTGCGCTGTCCTTGTGCCGCATGCGGCCGGTCAGCATATAGGTCACCGTCTCGAAGCCCCGGTGCGGGTGCTCGGGGAAGCCGGCGATGTAGTCGTTCGCCGTATCGCTGCCGAAGTTGTCCAGCATCAGGAAAGGGTCGAGGCGGCGTTGCAAGGGCTGGGTCAGGACTCGGTTGATCTTCACGCCCGCGCCGTCCATCACGGCCTGACCATTGATGATGCGTTCCACGCCGCGCGATTGCAGCACGTTCTCGGATGTTATGTTTGCCTGTGTCATGACCTTTGCTCCTTGTTGTGTCGAGTTACACCAGCACCGCGTTCACTTGCGCATCGGCTTCCGCCTGCGCCTTGGCCACCGCGTCCGGACCCATGCCCAGGCCTTCGGAGTAGACGAACTGCACGTCGGTCATGCCCAGGAAGGCCAGGAACATTTTCAGGTGCGGCAGTTGCGTGTCGCTCGGGGCGTCGCGGTGCATGCCGCCACGGGACAGGGCCACGTAGACTTTTTTGCCGCTCAGCAGGCCGATCGGGCCGCTGGCGCCGTATTTGAAGGTTACGCCGGCACGGGCGATCGCGTCGAACCACGATTTCAGCTGTACGGTGATGCCGAAGTTGTACATCGGCGAGCCGATCACGATGACGTCCGCCGCTTGCACCTGGGCGATCAGCGCGTCGTCCAGCGCCACGCGGGCGGCTTGCTCTGCGCTGCGCTGGTCGGCCGGGGTGAACAGGGCCTGCAGGGCGGGCTCGTCGATCACCGGATGCGGATTCGCAGCCAGGTCGCGGCGCGCAACGCTGGCGCCGGGGTTGCTGGCGCTCAGCTTGGCGACGATGGAGTCGGCCAGGCGGGTGGATTCGGAACCGGTGCTGCGGGCGCTGGAATTGATTTGCAGGATGTTCATGGTGACGCTCCTTGTTGGGTTGTTTGCTGCGATGGATGAACTTTAACAGTCTCAAAAGAATAGATTAAGATGGTTAAATGAGTTTCATTGATCCATGCATGGAACAATCAGGGGGCGTCGTCCTGCTTAGGCCAGGCCCATCATGCGCAACAGGGCGCGCGCGAGCAGGCTGTCCGCCCTGGCCAGCTCCAGCACCACGTCGAAGTGGTTGGTGCCGGCGATTTCCAGATATTCGCCCGGCAAGCCCTTGGCGCGCCACGCATCGGCGTAGCTGCGGCTCTGGCGCCGGAATTCCTCGGTTTCCTTGGCGCCCACGCAAGCGAGCAGCGGACCGCCTTGCTCCGGCAGGTGATGCAGCGGGCTGAGGCGGCGCGCCGCCGTGGCATCGAGCCGGGCCCACTCGTTGATGTGGGTGGCGGGGATGGGCGCCAGGTCCATCAGCCCGCTGATCGGGCAGGCGCCTGCGGCCGCGCTGTCGGGCAGGCCGTGCGCCTGCTGCCAGCCGGGCGCCAGCAGCATGCCGACCAGGTGGCCGCCGGCCGAACTGCCGCAGAGATAGACTTTGGCCGCGTCGCCGTTGTACTCGGCTATGTGGCGGTGGATCCAGGCCAGCGCGCGCCGGTTCTGGTCGACGATGTGGTCCAGCGCGACGGCGGGCGCCAGCGAGTAGTTGACCGCCGCCACGGTGGCGCCGGCCGCCGTGAAGGTGGCGGCCATGAAGCTGGAATCGCCCTTGGACAGGGCGCGCCAGTAGCCGCCGTGGATGTACACCAGCACCGGGCTGCCGGGCCTGGGCGCGGGGAAGATGTCGAGCTGTTCGTCTTCGTGCGCGCCGTACGCCACGCCGCAGTGGCAGGGCAGCGCGGCGCGCATGGCGGCGCTCTGTTCGGCGTAGGCGCGCAGGTAGACGGTGGCGTCCGGCACGGTGGCGCGGGCGTTGTACTGCCGGTCCAGTTCCGCCGCGCCGTAGCCTTGGTAGAGCGGCGCGGCGCCGCCGTGCTCGCCGCCGTCCCTGATGCCGGCCTTGGTCCTCATGGCGTCTCGCAGGACGGCGCCGCAGCCTGGTTCACCGCACCGCGCACATGGTGCAGCGGCAGGCCGAGCTGGGCGCGGCGCACCAGCCAGGGACTGGGGCGGTAGCGCGGATCGCCGGTGACGCGCTGCAGGTTTTGCAGGATGGCGAGGACGCGGCGCGGACCCAGGTGGTTGCCCCAGGCCAATGGGCCGCGCGGGTAGCCCAGGCCCAGCGTGACCGCGCTGTCGAGGTCTTGCGGCGTGCAGATGCTTTGCTGGACGATGTCGCAGCCGATGTTGATGATGGTCGCCAGCACCCGCTGCACGATGAAGCCGGCGCTGTCATCGATCAGCGTGGCGGGCTGGCCGCCTTGTTCGAACAGGGCGAGCACGCGTTCGGCCAGCGCGATGTCGGTAGCGGGGTTCAGCATCAAAGTCACGTGGCCGGCGCCAAGCGGCACGCACGGCGCCGAGCCAGTGCCGGCTTGCGGGCTGGAATCCGGACGGATGTCCGAGCCCGGGCCGGTGCCTGCGATGGATGCGTTGGCAGTACACAATGGGTCGATGCCTAGCGTGCGGCCGGCATCGAGTTCCAGCCGCGCCACGCAGGCGCTGACATCCTCGCCCAGCGGCGCGACCAGGCACACGGCGCAGTCCGACGGGCGCAAGCCGGTTTCGACGTCGGCTCCCAGACTGCGCAGCAGCGCAGCCAGACTGGCGTGGGTACCGGTGTCGGGGGCGTCTATCCAGATCGGGGCAGTCCATGCCTGCTGCATCGTGGCGCTCTGCATCACGGTCGCGGCGCCTGTGATTGATGGGGCGCAGCCAACAGATGCCACTGCCGCTGGTGCCGCCGCTGGTGCCGGCGCCGGTTGTGCCGTCGCTGCCGCTGCCGCTGCCGTCGCTGCCGCTGCCGGTGCCGCCGGTGCCGTCAGTGCCGCCTCTGCCGCCGCTTCCGGCACTATGGCGGCGGTTGCGATAGTTGCGGCCGAGGGTTGCGGCATTGGCTTGCCGCCGGCATAGCCGTAGAATCCGCGTCCGGTCTTTTTGCCCAACAGGCCTGCCGCCAGCCGCTGCGCCGTGATAGGGCTGGGGCGGTAGCGTGGCTCCTGGTAATACTGGCGGTAGATCGATTCCATGACCGGATGCGACACATCGAGCCCGGTCAGGTCCAGCAGCTGGAAGGGGCCGAGCCGGAAGCCGGCGGCGCCGCGCAGCACGGCGTCCACCTGGGCGAAATCGGCCACGGTTTCCTGCACGATCTTCAGCGCTTCGGTCAGGTAGCCGCGTCCCGCGTGGTTGACGATGAAGCCCGGCGTGTCGCTGGCCTGCACCGGCGTGTGGCCTATGCGCTTGACCAAGGCGGTCAGCGCATCGGTGGCGTCGCTGCCGGTGAGCGCCCCGGCGATCACTTCCACCACCTTCATCAGCGGCACCGGATTGAAGAAGTGGCAGCCCGCGATGCGGCCCGGCAGGCCCGCACCGGCGGCGATGGCCGTCACAGCCAGCGAGGAGGTGTTGGTGGCCAGCACGCACGAGGGGCTGACGATGTGTTCCAGCGCATCGAACAGCGCGCGCTTGGCCTCCAGCTGCTCGACTATGGCTTCGATCACGATGTCGCAATCGGCCAATGCATCCAGCGTGGCCGCTGCGCCCAGCTTCAGGCTGGCCGCGTCGGCTACCTCCCGCGTGAGCTTGCCCTTGGCGGCCAGCGCGGTGAACTGCTCGCGCACTGTGGCCACGGCCCTGGCGGCAGCGCCGTCCTGCACGTCGTACAGCAGCACGGCAATGCCGGCCTGCGCCGCCACCTGCGCAATGCCGCGCCCCATGGCGCCCGCGCCTGCGACTCCCAGCGTGCGCGTGTCCCGGGGAGCCGGCGGCAGCGGCGACGGTGCTGCAGCCGGCGAGGCGGCATTGTCACCGGACGTCAGTGTGCTCGCCTCGCTGATCATGCCGTTTCCGGCACGATGGCGGTCACTTCGATTTCGACCTTGGCCTGGTCTTCGATCAGGCCCGCCACCTGCACCGCCGTCATGGCTGGGAAATGGCGGCCGAACACGGCCCGGTAGGCAACGCCGATTTCCTTGTAGGCGCCGACGTATTCCTTCTTGTCGGTGACGTACCAGGTCATGCGCACGACGTGTTCCGGCCCGGCCTTGGCCTCGGCCAGCACCGCAACGATGTTGCGCAGCGCCTGTTCGACCTGGCCCGCGAAATCGCTGGTGTGGAAACGGCCTTCGGCGTCCCAGCCTATCATACCGCTGACGCAAACCGTGCGGCCGCTTGCGGCCACGCCGTTGGCGTAGCCTTTGGGCTGTACCCAGCCCGGTGGTTGCAGGAATTCCATGGTGTGCCTCTCAGATGATGATGTCGATGGGTGTCGATGATGCCGATGGTGTCGGAGTCAGGCGCGCAGCATTTCGCGCGCGATGATCAATTGCTGGACCTCGGACGCGCCTTCGTAGATGCGCAGCGAGCGGATTTCGCGGTACAGCCGTTCGACCGGATGCTCGCTGACCACGCCCAGGCCGCCGAACATCTGCACCGCCGCGTCGATCACCTGCTGCGCGGTTTCGGTGGCGGTGAGCTTGGCCATGGCGGCTTCCTTGGTGACGTTCTGGCCCTGGTCGCGCTGCCAGGCGGCGCGATAGGTGAGCAGGGCGGCGGCGTCGATGCCGGTCGCCATCTGCGCCAGCTTGGCCTGGGTCAGCTGGAAATCGGCCAAGGTCTGGCCGAACATCTTGCGCTGCCTGGCATGCGCCAGCGCCTCGTCGAGCGCGCGGCGGGCGAAGCCCAGCGCCGCCGCCGCCACCGAGGTGCGGAACACGTCCAGCGTGGCCATGGCCACTTTGAAGCCCTGGCCCGCCTCGCCCAGGCGCTGCGCGGCCGGGATGCGGCAGTTGTTGAACGTCAGCCGCGCCAGGGGATGAGGCGCAATCACGTTGATGCGTTCCGCGATCTCGAAGCCCGGCGCGCCCGCTTCGACGATAAAGGCGGAAATGCCGCGCGCGCCCGGCGCTTCGCCGGTGCGGGCGAACACCACGTAGAAGTCGGCGATGCCACCATTGGAAATCCAGGTCTTCTCGCCATTGAGTACATAGCTGTCGCCGTCCTGCACGGCGGCGCACTGCATGGCCGCCACGTCGGAACCGGCTTGCGGTTCGGACAGCGCGAAGGCTGCAATGGCTTCGCCGCGCGCCACGCGCGGCAGATAGGTCTCGCGGTTGGCGTCGCTGCCGAACAGGCTGATGGCGCCCGAGCCCAGGCCCTGCATGGCGAAGGCGAAATCGGCCAGGCCGGCATGGCGGGCCAGCGTTTCGCGGATCAGGCACAGGGCGCGCGTGTCGATCACGTCCGCCCCGCCGCCATGGCGCGTGCCCGCGATGGCGTGCGCCAGCCAGCCGGCCTGGCCCAGCTGGGCCACCAGCGCGCGGCAGGCGGCGTCGACGTCGTGCGCATGTTCTTGCGCGATGTGCTGCGTCGCCCAGTTGTCCAGCTCCTGCTCCAGCAGGCGGTGGCGCGGTTCAAGGAAGGGCCAGTTCAGGTAGTTTTTGTCGGACATGGTGGCTCCTCAGTTGCCTTCGAATTCAGGTTTTTGCTTGGCCACGAACGCGTGGTAGGCGCGGTGGAAGTCGTTGGTGGCCATGCAGATGGCCTGGGCCTGGGCTTCCGCCTCGATGGCCTCGTCCACGCCCATATTCCATTCCTGCTGCAGCATTTTCTTGGTCATGCCGTGCGCGAAGGTGGGACCGCTGGCCAGGCCCTGCGCCAGTGCCCGGGCGGCCTCCAGCAGCGCCGCCGGTTCCTGCAGGCTGTTGAAGAAACCCCAGCGCTCGGCCTCGGGACCGGACATCGAGCGTCCGGTGTAGAGCAGCTCGGCGGCGCGCCCCTGGCCGATCAGCCGTGGCAGCAGGGCGCAGGCGCCCATGTCGCAGCCCGCCAGGCCGACGCGGGTGAACAGGAAGGCCGTCTTGCTGCGCTCCGTGCCGAGCCGCATGTCGGACGCCATGGCCAGGATGGCGCCGGCGCCGGCGCAGATGCCGTCGATGGCCGCGATGACCGGCTGCGGGCAGGCGCGGATGGCTTTCACCAGGTCGCCCGTCATGCGGGTGAAGGACAGCAGGCCGGGCATGTCGAGCTTCGTCAGCGGGCCGATGATGTCGTGCACGTCGCCGCCGGAGCAGAAGTTTTCGCCCGCGCCGGTGATGACGACGGCTTTCACATCGTCCGCGTAGGCCAGCGCGCGGAACAGGTCGCGCAGCTCGGCGTAGGACTCGAAGGTGAGCGGGTTTTTGCGCTCCGGGCGGTTCAACGTCACCACGGCGACGCCGCCGTTCACTTCGAACTTAAAGTGCGCGGCACTGTAATCGGCCAAGGCCTGGCTGTTGCCGGGCAGTTGGTGCGGGCTTCCTGGTAGATAACGCATGGCGGTGTTCCTTATTCGTCTTGGTGGGGACCATCGCTCAGATGGCCTTTCATGCGCGAGAGCAGCGCGATCATGTCGTTCTTTTCCTGAACCGACAGGCCGTCCAGCAGGTCGGCGATCCAGCCTTCGTGCACCAGCGCCATGCGCTCGAAGGAGCGGCGGCCGGCGGCGGTGAGCTTGACGCTGTAGGCGCGCCGGTCCTTCGGATCGGGCACGCGCAGCACCAGTTTTTCGTGCTCGAGCTGGTCGGTGATAGCGGTGATATTGCCGCCGGTGACCATCATGCGCTTGGACAGTTCGCCCATGCGCAGTCCTTCGGGATGGCGCTGCAACTGCGCCATCAAATCGAAACGCGGCAGCGTGATGCCGAATTCGTTGCGCAAGCGGGTCCGGATTTCGCTCTCTATCATGGTGGTGCAGGAGAGCATGCGCAGCCACAGTTTGAGGGACTGGTGATGGTCCTGCGTCAGGCGCGACTCCAGGTCGAAGACCTGCGCAGGCTGGGCCGGCTGCGATGCCGGCGCGGCCGATGCCGCCTTGTTTGCCTGGGCGGCTAGCGCGGCCGGTCTTGCGGCCGGGACAGCCTTCAATGCGGCCTTGGCCGGGAGTTTGCGTGTCATTCTCTGCTTTCTTACATGATTTCGCCGCCGGCCACGGCCAGCGCTTGTCCGGTCATGGCGCCGGCGCCGGGCTGGCACAGCCACGCCACGGCGTCGGCCACTTGCTCCGGCTGCACCAGTTTCTTCTGCGGGTTGCCAGCCGCCAGTTCGGCCCGCGCCTGTTCTTCCGTGCGCCCGGTCTTGGCGACGATATTGGCGACGGCGTCCTTGACGATATCGGTTTCTGTATAGCCGGGGCAGACCGCGTTGACGGTGATGCCCTTGGTGGCCAGCTCCAGCGCCAGCGCGCGCGTCAGGCCGATCACGCCGTGCTTGGCGGCGCAGTAGGCCGACACGTAGGCGTAGCCCGCCAGCCCGGCGGTGCTGGCGACGTTGACGATGCGGCCCCAGCCCGCTTCCAGCATGCCGGGCAGCGCGGCCTGGATGCAGTGGTAGCTGCCGTCCAGGTTCACCGCCATCATCTGGCGCCAGATGTCGTCGCAGGTCCTGGCGAACGGCGCGGACGCGGCCTGGCCGGCGTTGTTGATCAGGATGTCGATGCGGCCGTGGCGCCGCGCCGCTTCTGCCAGCGCCTCGTCGACGGACGCGCGGCGGGTGACGTCGACGGTGACGTAGTCGATCGCGGCGCCCGCAGGCGGGGCCGGGGCCGGAGCCGGGGACGCGGCCGGGGCGCCTGCCGCGGCTTCCGTCAGGACTGCGGCCAATTCCTGCACTGTCTGTTCCAGCGCCGCCGCGGTGCGTCCCGCCAGCGTGACGCGCGCGCCTTGCAGCAGCAGGGCGCGCGCGATGGCGCTGCCGATACCGCGCCCGCCGCCGGTCACCAGCGCGTGCTTGCCGCGCAGCGGTCCTGCGCCCAGGCTGGCATCCGGGCGCGCGCCCGGCCCGTCGGCCGAGTCTGCGCTTTGCTGTGCGCTACCTTGCAAGTTCGGATCCATGCTCAGCCTTCCAGCAGCTTGGCGGCGACCTGCTGCGGCGTCATGCCGCTATTGGCTGCCGCGATCTGGCGCTCGCGCTCCAGGTTGCGCTCCAGCTGCACCTTGCCGGCCGTGTACTGCTGCGGCCATTCCACGTCCAGGTAGCCTATCCTGGCCGATTCGGTCAGCGTCCAGGCAGGATTGGCCAGGTGCGGACGGGCCACCGCGCACAAGTCGGCGCGGCCGGCGGCGATGATGCTGTTGGCGTGGTCGGCCTCGAAGATGGCGCCCACCGCGATGGTCGGAATGCGCGCCTCGTTGCGCACGCGGTCCGCGAACGGGGTCTGGAACATGCGTCCGTAGATCGGTTTTTCGCTTTTGCTGACCTGGCCCGACGAGCAATCGATCATGTCGGCCCCGGCTTCCTTGAACAGGCGCGCGATGGCCACCGCGTCGTCCGGCGTGATGCCGCCTTCAACCCAGTCGTGGGCCGAAATCCGCACGCTGATCGGCTTGTCCTGCGGCCAGGCGGCGCGCACCGCGCGGAACACCTCGAGCGGATAGCGGCAGCGGTTCTCCAGCGATCCGCCGTATTCGTCCTGGCGGTGGTTGGTCAGTGGCGAGATGAAGGACGACAGCAGGTAGCCGTGCGCGCAGTGCAGTTCCAGCCAGTCGAAGCCTGCTTCGGCCGCAGCCCTGGTGGCGGCCACGAAATCGGCCTGGATCCGCGCCATGTCCCCGGCCGTCGCCGCCCGCGCCGTCTGCGACACGCCGGGCAGGTATTGCTGTTCGGAGGCCGCCACCAGCGGCCAGTTGCCGCTCTCCAGCGGCTGGTCGATGCCGTCCCAGGCGCGGCGGGTGGAACCTTTGGCGCCGGCGTGGCCGATCTGCATGGCGATCCTGGCGCTGGTGTGGCTGTGGACGAATTCGACGATGCGCTTCCAGGCCGCCGTGTGCTCCGGTGCATACAGGCCGGGGCAGGCCGGCGTGATGCGGGCGTCCGCCGATACGCAAGTCATTTCGGCGAACACCAGGCCGGCGCCGCCCATGGCGCGCGCGCCCAGGTGCACCAGGTGGTAGTCGCCCGCCACGCCGTCCACGGCCGAATACTGCGCCATCGGCGAGACGACGATGCGGTTCTTCAGCACGGTGCCGCGCAGCTTGAAGGGCGTGAGCATGGGCGGGATGCTGTGGCGGCCCGGCGCAGGCGCAGGCAGGCCGGCCTGGGCGTGGGCCCGTTCGGCGATCCAGCGCTCGTAACGCTCCACGTAGGCGGCGTCGCGCACGCGCAGGTTCTCGTGCGACAGGCGCTGGCTGCGGGTAAGCATGGAGTAGGCGAACTGCTCGGCCTCCATCGCCGTGTAGCGCTCCACGTTCTCGAACCACTCCATCGAATTGCGCGCCGCGCTCTGGATCTTCAGCACTTCCACCGCGCGCGCCCGCTGGTAGGCGTCCAGCACCTGCTCCATGCCGGCCTCGCCGTGTTGCGAGAAGCAGCGCGCCAGTTCGATCGCATCCTCCAGCGCGAGCTTGGTGCCGGAGCCGATCGAGAAGTGGGCGCTGTGGGCCGCGTCGCCCATCAGCACCACCGGCACCCGTTTGCTGTTGATGTCGTTGCTGTGCACCCAGTTGCGGCAGATGATGCGCGGGAAGGTGATCCAGGCTGCCGAACCGCGCAGATGCGTGGCGTTGCTGATCAGCGCATTGCCGTCCAGCTGCCTGGCGAACAGGCGCTCGCAAAATTCGATCGACTCTTGCTGGCTCATCTGGTCCAGCCCGGCCTTGCGCCACACATCCTCCGGCGTTTCGACGATGAAGGTCGAGGTATCGCCGTCGTACTGGTAGGCATGGGCCTGGAACCAGCCGTGCTCGGTCTGCTCGAAGGCGAAGGTGAAGGCCGGGAACAGCTTCTTGGTGCCGAGCCAGACGAAGCGGCAGTTGCGCTGCTCGATGTCCGGCTGGTAGCTGGCCGCGTAGCGGGTGCGGATGCGGCTGTTCAAGCCGTCGCTGGCGATCACCAGGTCGGCGTTGTAGGCGGCCGCGATTTCCTGGTCGTCGGCGACGTCGGTCTCGAACACCAGCTTGACGCCCAGTTCCTCGCAGCGGCGCTGCAGGATGTTGAGCAGGCGCTTGCGGCCGATGCCGCAGAAGCCGTGGCCGCCCGAGGTGACCGTGCTGCCTTTGAAGTGGGTGTCGATGTCGTCCCAGTGGTTGAAGGCCTGCAGGATGGTGCGCGCGGTCTGCTCGTCGGCGTTGACCAGGTTGCCCAGGGTCTGGTCAGAGAACACCACGCCCCAGCCGAAGGTATCGTAGGCGCGGTTGCGCTCGACGATGGTGATCTCGTGGGCGGGGTTCTGCTTCTTCATCAGCAGGCCGAAATACAATCCGGCCGGCCCGCCGCCTATGCATGTGATGTTCATCGTGACTCCCGGTTCAATTCTTGATTAACTTTTTACAGCTTGCAGGCGCCGACGTAGGCATCCTGGTGGTTGTCGAACACCACGCCCAGGGTACGGTTGGTGATGCGGCCCTGCGCATCCTTGCCTATCATGCGCGAGTAGTATTTCTGCACCGGATAGTGGTTGCGGTTGAATTTGAACTCGCCGCGCACCGACTTGAAGCTGGCCGCCTGCAGTGCCTTGCCCACGGCGGCTTTGTCGGCCAGGTTGCCCTTCACGCCGCGCACCGCCGAGTCCATCAGCATGGCCGCGTCGTAGCCCTGGGATGCGTACAGGCTGGGCAGGCGGCCGTAGGTCTTCTCAAAATCGGCCACGAAGCGCTTGTTCTGCGGGTTGTCCATGTCGTGGCCCCACTGGGAGGCGTTGAACATGCCCAGCATCGGCGCGCCGACGGCGCGGATGATGTCCTCGTCGGCCGAGAAGCCCGGGCCGAACAGCTGCAGGTTCTTGGACAGGCCGGCGTCGACGAACTGCTTGATGAAGTTGATGCCCATGCCGCCCGGCAGGAAAATGTAGACCGCGTCCGGCTTCAGCGCGCGCAACTGCGCCAGCTCGGTGCCGTAGTCGAGCTGGCCCAGCTTGGTGTAGATCTCGTCGGCCACCTTGCCTTTGTAATAGCGCTTGAAGCCGGCCAGCGCGTCCTTGCCGGCCGGGTAGTTGGGCGCGATCAGCGCCACGTTCTTGAAGCCGCGCTGCTGTATCTGCTGGCCCACCGCCTCGTGCAGGTTGTCGTTCTGCCAGGCGACGTTGTAGAAGTAGGGGTTGCACTGCTCGCCGGCATACTGGGACGGGCCGGCGTTGGCGCTGACGAAGTAAGTCTTGGAATTGAAAATGGTGGGTCCGACCGCCAGCATCAGGTTGGAGAACACGATGCCGCTCATGAAGTCGACCTTGTCCTTCTTGATCATCTTGTCCACCAGCTGCTTGGCCACGTCGGGCGATTGCTGGTCGTCGCCGCTGATCACTTCCACCGGCAGGTTGCCCATCTTGTTGCCCAGGTGGGTCAGCGCGAGCGAGAAGCCGTCGCGGATATCGACGCCCAGGCCGGCACCCGCGCCGGACAGCGTGGTCACCATGCCGACTTTCACGCTGTCGGCGGCGGAGGCCGAGGCGGCCGCCGCGCACACGGCTGCGGCGAGGACGGAATGGCGTAGGGTGGTGGCGGTGAATTTCACGGGCGGCTCCTGGCTGGTGGGTGGGATGGATCTGCTACGGTTCTTCATCATTTGGCGGCGTCGCTGCGCAGCGCGTGGCGCTGTAGCTTGCCGCTTTGGGTGCGCGGCAGCGTCGCCAGGAATTCCACGGCGCGCGGGTACTTGTATGGCGCCACGGTCTGCTTGACGTGTTCCTGCAGCGCGCGCGCCAGTTCGGCGCCGGCCGCGTGGCCGGGGCGCAGCACAACGAAGGCTTTGACGATCTGGCCGCGTTCCTCGTCGGGCCAGCCGACCACCGCGCATTCCGCCACTGCCGGGTGGCACATCAGCGCCTCTTCCACTTCGGGCGCGGCGATATTATAGCCAGCCGAAATGATCATGTCGTCGGTGCGCGCGTGGTACCAGAAATAGCCGTCCTGGTCCATGCAGTAGGCGTCGCCGGTGAGGTTCCAGCCGTCGCGCACATATTGCTGCTGGCGCGCATCGTCCAGGTAGCGGCAGCCGGTTGGTCCCTTGACAGCCAGCTGGCCCACCTCGCCGGGCGGCAGCGCCTTGCCGTCAGGGCCAAGCACGCAAGCCTGGTAGCCTGGAATCGCCTTGCCGGTGGCGCCGGGGCGCACATCGGTGCCTGCCGCCGAGATAAAGATGTGCAGCATCTCGGTGGCGCCGATGCCGTCGATGATTTCCAGCCCGGTCGCTTCGCGCCAGGCAGTACGGGTGGAGACGGGCAGCACCTCGCCGGCCGACACGGCCTTCTTCAGCGATGACAGCTCGTATTCGGCCGCCAGCGGCGCCATCAGGCGGTAGAAGGTGGGGGCGGTGAAACAGATGGTGGCGCGGAAGTCCTGCACCGCCTTCAGCAGCAGTTCGGGCGTGAGGCGCTCCAGCAGCACGGCGGCGGCGCCCACCCGCAGCGGGAACAGCAGCAAGCCGCCCAGGCCGAAGGTAAAGGCCAGCGGCGGCGTGCCGATGAAGACGTCGCCGCTGCCCGATTGCAGCGTGGAGCGCGGGAAGCAGTCGCAGATCGCCAGCACATCGCGATGGAAGTGCATGGTGCCCTTGGGGACGCCGGTGGTGCCCGAGGTGAAACCGATGATGCAGACGTCGTCGGCGGCGGTGTCGGCCGCCGCGAAGCAGGACGGCTGGGCGAGCATCAGTTGTTCGAGCCCGCCGTCGGCGCCGGCGTCGCCGCCGAAGTACAAGGCCGCTCCGGCCATGCCGGTCTGCGCGCGCGCCAGTTCCATCTCCTCGGACAGCGCCGAAGCGCACAGCGCGGCATTGATCTCGGCCTTTCCGATGATGGCGGTCAGTTCCTTGGCGCGCAGCAGCGGCATGGTGGCCACCAGGACGCAGCCGGCTTTCATCACGGCCAGCGCACACGCCGCCATCATGGGGCTGTTGGCGCCGCGCAGCAGCACGCGGTTGCCGGGCACCAGGCCGAGCGGACCGCGCAGCACGTGGGCGATGCGGTCGACCTGTTCCAGCAGCTCGGCGTAGGTCCACGAAGCGTCGTAGCTGTGGATGGCCGGACGGCCGCCATGGCCTTGCGCGACCATGTCGTCCAGCAAAGCGGACGCGCAGTTGATGCGCTCGGGGTATTCCAGCTCCGGCAGGGAACGCGGCATTTCCGGCCACTGCCCGCGTGGCGGCAGCTTGTCCCGTGCGAAAGTATCGATGTGGCCTGTGACGATCATGTCTGCTCCGTATAGACTGTGTGTCGGTGGTGCGTGTCGTTGCGCTGTAGCTGCCATTGCCAGATGCTGTGAAAACTACTTTAAGCTTAAAATATATATGCGTCAAGAAAAATATGGCGCCTCAAAAAAACCGTGGCCAGGCCCCGAAAAAGCTGGCCCCGGCGCCAAATTCGGGTAATATGCTTGAAGCTTAAAGTATTTTTCTGGCGCTTCTTCGGAGAGGGACGGGCATGGATATCGCGCTACTGATAGAGCATGGCCTCAATGGCTTGCAGTTTGGTTTGATGCTGTTTTTGCTGGCGGCCGGGCTGACACTGGTGCTGGGCATCATGGACCTGGTGAACTTGGCGCACGGTTCGCTGTATATGGCGGGCGCCTACTTCGCCGCCAGCTTCACCGGCATGACTGGCTCTTACTGGCTAGGCCTGCTGCTCTCCGTGGGCGCCACCGCGCTGCTCGGCGTGGTGCTGGAACTGGCCGTGGTGAGGCGCCTCTATGGGCGCGACCATTTGTCCCAGGTGCTGGCCACGTTCGCGCTGATCCTGATATTCAATCAGCTGGCGCGCCTGATCTGGGGCGCCGCGCCGATCTCCCTCAATGTGCCGGCCGCGCTGGCCACGCCGGTGCAGTTCACGGCCGACTTCAGCTACTCCGCCTACCGCCTGTTCATCATCGGCGCCGGCCTGGCCGTGGCGCTGCTGCTGTACGTGGTGGTGGTGAAGACCCGCATCGGCATGGTGGTGCGGGCAGGAGCTTCGAACCGCGAGATGGCGATGGTCATGGGCGCCAGCATAGGCCGCGTGTTTACGCTGCTGTTCGCCTTCGGCGCCGCGCTGTGCGCGCTGGCCGGCGCCTTGCTCGGCCCCATACTCACGGTGCAGTCGGGCATGGGTGAGGGCATCCTGATCCTGGCCTTCGTGGTCATCGTCATCGGCGGCATCGGCTCGATCCGGGGCGCGCTGGCCGGCGCGCTGCTGGTCGGCGTGGTCGACACCCTGAGCCGCACCTTGCTGCCGGTGCTGACGCGTACGCTGGCGCCGGACGGCCTGCTGGCCGACCTGGGCGCGGCGCTATCGTCCATGCTGATCTACATACTGATGGCCGCCGTGCTGTTTTTCAAACCCGAGGGCTTGTTCCCCGCACGCGGCTAGGAGCGCGCCATGCATAGCAATTTGCACAGTAATCTGCACCATCGCCTTCCCCTGCCGCGCACGCTGGCGCTGCTGGCGGCCTTCCTGCTGTTCCCGCTGGCCGCGCAGGCGCTGGGCCAGGAGTTCTACGTCAGCATGGCTTGCCGCCTGATGATCTTCGCGCTGGCGGCCAGCAGCTTGAACCTGATACTGGGCTTCGGCGGCATGGTCAGCCTCGGCCACGCCGCGTATTTCGGCGCCGGCGCCTACGCGGTCGGCATCCTGATGCAGCACGGCGTCGTGTCGGCCTGGGTCGGCTGGCCGGCCGCCATGCTGGTGGGCGGCCTGATGGCGCTGGCGATAGGCGCGCTGTGCCTGCGCACGCGCGGCATCTACTTCATCATGATCACGCTGGCCTTTGCGCAAATGGTGTACTACCTGTTCATTTCGCTGCGCAGCTATGGCGGCGAGGATGGCTTGAACCTGATGTCGCGCTCCACGCTCGGCATCCCGGGCGTGGACCTGTCGGGCGACATTCCCTTCTATTACGTCGTGCTCGCGCTGCTGGCGGGCTGTTTGCTGCTGCTGCACCGCCTGGTCAATTCCCGCTTCGGCCGTGTGCTGCAGGCGGTGCGCGACAACGAAACGCGCATGGCGGCGATCGGCTATCCGGTGTTCCGCTACAAGCTGACCTGTTTCGCCATCGCCGGCGCCCTGGCCGGGCTGGCCGGCGCGCTGATCGCCAACCAGAACATGCTGGTCAGCCCCAGCCTGGTGCACTGGACCCAGTCCGGCAGCCTGATGGTGATGGTGATCCTCGGCGGCGCCGGCTATTTCTGGGGCGGCGTGCTGGGCGCCTTCGCCTTGCTGCTGCTGGAGGAAGTGCTGTCCGGCTACACGGAGCACTGGCAATTGCCGCTGGGCGTGATCCTGCTGGTCGCGGTGCTGTTGCTGCCCAAGGGCGTCGCCAGCCTGGCGGACCGGTTTAATGAGCGTTACAAGGGAGGCCGGAAATGAGCGGCGCGCTGCTGGAACTACAGGGCCTGGTCAAGCGCTACGGCGGACTGACCGCGACCGACCGCCTGGACCTGACCGTGAAGGCGGGCGAAATCCACGCCATCATCGGCCCCAACGGCGCGGGCAAGACCACGCTGATCCACCAGATCTCCGGCGCGCTGGCGTCCGACAGCGGGCGCATCGTCTTCGCCGGGAGGGACGTCACGCGCGTGCCCATGCATTTGCGGGTGCAGACCGGGCTGGCGCGCTCCTACCAGATCACCAACATCTTCCCGCGCTTCTCGGTGCTGGACAACCTGGCGCTGGCGGTGCAGGCGCGCAGCGGTTCCAGCATGCGCTTCTGGCGCCCGGCGGCGGGCGAGCGCCCGCTGTTCGAAGAGGCGCGCGAACTGGCCGGCCGGGTAGGCCTGGGGCCGTACGCGGACAGTCTTGCCGGCAGCCTGGCGCATGGCGCGCAACGCCAGCTGGAGCTGGGCCTGGCGCTGGCCACCCGTCCGCGTTTGCTGCTGCTGGACGAACCGATGGCCGGCATGGGCCACGAGGAATCGGTGGAGATGATACCGTTGATAGAAAGCCTGCGGCCGGACATCGCGGTGCTCATCATCGAGCATGACATGGATGCCGTGTTCCGCATGGCGGACCGGATCTCGGTGCTGGTGGCCGGGCGCATCATCGCCACCGGCACGCCGGACCAGATCCGCGGCAATATCGAAGTGAAGAAGGCCTATCTGGGCGACGAGGTGGCGGCATGAGCGCGATACTGCAAGTGGAGGACATCACGGCGGCCTATGGCAGCAGCCAGGTGCTGTTCGGCGTGACCTTCGATATCCGGCGGGGCGACATTGCCACGCTGCTGGGCAGGAACGGCATGGGCAAAAGCACCACGATACGCTCCATCCTGGGCTTGAACCGCATCGGCAGCGGCAGCATCACCTTCAACGGCCAGCGCATCGACGCCATGGCCACCGACTGCATCGCCCGTTCAGGCGTGGCCATCGTGCCGGAGGGCAGGCAGATCTTTCCCAACCTGACGGTGGAGGAAAACCTGGTGGCCTTTGCCGCCAACCGCTGCCAGTCGGCCGAGCCCTGGACGCTGGCCCGCATTTACGAGCTGTTTCCGCGCTTGCGGGAACGGGCGCGCAACATGGGCAAGCAGCTGTCGGGCGGCGAGCAGCAGATGCTGGCCATCGGGCGCGCGCTGATGACCAATCCCCATTTGCTGATACTGGACGAGGCCACCGAAGGCCTGGCGCCGCTGATACGCGAAGAGATCTGGGCTTGCCTGGAGCGCTTGCGCAGCGTCGGCCAGACCACGCTGGTGATCGACAAATACGTGGAGCGCCTGACGCGCTTTGCCGACCGCCATACCATCATCGAGCGCGGCAAGGTGGTGTGGTCGGGCGACTCGCCCACGCTGCGCGCGGCGCCGGACATCTGGCACCGCTACGTGGGCGTGTAGGGCGGATTTGCGGGGCGCGCCGAGCGCATGCGCGTTACCAGCCAGGCCGCCGGCGTGCACGCATGGCGGGTAACGCCGTACCGGCTAACCCGCCCTACGAAGTTCGAGCAAGCTTACGCATCCATACGGTTTCGCTCGGTCAGAAGTTGTGGCGCAGGCCGAGGTTGAAGGCGCGGTTGCCGGAGCCGACTTCGGTGGCGTTGCCGACAGTGTAGAAGCCGGTGGCGCCGGCGGCGACATCGTTGTCGATGCTGGCGTAGGCCAGGTAGACGTCGGTGCGCTTCGACAGGTAGTAGCTGTAGCCCACGCCCCACTGGTCGGCGCCGCGCCTGGTGCCGGCGCGGTCCTTCTTGTCGATGACGGAGGCGCGCAGCGTATGCGCACCGAGCGGCACCGTCACGCCCAGCAGGATGTCGCGCGAGTCGGCCTTGCCGTTCGGGTTGATGGTGTTGTTGATGTTGACCGTGCCGCGGTTCGTCGAGTAGGCCAGCGCGGCTTTGGCCGGGCCGAAATCGTAGGTGGCGCCCAGCATGGCGGTGCGGCCCTTGGAAATGGGCGCGGCGCCTACCGGGATGTTGTTGACGTTGGCGTAGCCGAACTTGAGGCTGAGCGGGCCGCTGGTGTAGCCGGCGTTCGCGCCGATGTGGCGGCCGGCGTCGCTGTTGCCTGCCACTTCGCCCAAGCCGTATGCCACTTCGCCGGAGAAGCCCATGGTGTCCGGCATGGCGTATTTCACGGTGTTGTTCATGCGTATGCCGGCGTTCGACATCAGGTTGGCGGCGGAACCGGCGGTGCTGAGCGACTGGAAGGGATCGACGCTGTTCATCGCCAGGAACAGCGGCGTGTACTGGCGGCCCGCCGTCACGGTGCCCGCTTTGCTCTGCAGGCCGACCAGCGCCTGGCGGCCGAACAGCACGCCGCCCTGGCCACTGGCGCCGGTGTCCGATGCCAGCCCCATCTCGAGCGCGAAGATCGCCTTCATACCGCCGCCCAGGTCTTCGCTGCCGCGGAAGCCGAGGCGCGAACCGCCTTCGACACCGCCGGTCAGCTTGGTGATCTTTCCGGCCACACCGCCCGATTCGCGTACGATGCCGGCGTCGACCGTGCCATACATGGTGACGCTGCTTTGCGCGGCGGCCAGGCCGGACAGGCTGCACAGGGACATTGCGATCAGTGATTTCTTCATCTTCTTTTCCTTCGTGGGTTGGGGGAATGGCCGAGCGATGCAGGGATACTTTAAGCTTAAACATATTAAGTGTAAATCGATTTGTCGGACGCGTTGTTTTCCGATCAGCGCCCGTGTGGTAAGGTGCGCGGGCATACACAGCATGGAAACTTTATGGCGGATATCGACCCCGGCGACTTGCTCCTGTTCGCCCGGATAGTGGAGTGCGGCAGTTTCAGCGCGGCGGCCGAGCGGGTGCAGCAGCCGAAATCGACCGTGTCGCGGCGCTTGTCGCTACTCGAGGCGCAGCTGGGCGAACGCCTGCTGCAGCGCACGACGCGGCGCCTGGTGCTCACCGAGTTCGGCGCCAGCCTGCTGGAGCACGCGCGCAAGGTGACGGAAGAGACGGAGGCGGCGGGGGCGCTGGCCCAGCACCGCCAGCAGGCGCCCAGCGGCCTGCTGCGGGTGTCCATGCCCGGCGACTTCGCCAACTACGCGATGGGCGCGCTGATGGCGCGTTTCATGGAAATGTATCCGGCCATCTCGCTGGAGGTGGACTTGTCGCCGCGCCGCGTGGACCTGGTGGCCGAGGGTTTCGACCTGGCCATCCGCATGGGCAAGCTGCCGGACGATTCCACTTTGGCCGCGCGCGCGGTCGTCATCAGCAAGCACGGGCTGTACGCTGCGCCCGGCTACACGACGTATCGCGGCCTGCCGGAGCATCCCGACGACCTGTACAAACACGACCTGCTTAGCCTGCCGCCCAAGCAAAACGGCATGATACGCTGGAAGCTTTTGCGCGGCAAAACGGAGTGGGAGAGGGAACTGCCGGTGCGCATGCTGGCCAACTCGCCCGAGCTGCTGGTGCGCATGGCTTGCACCGGCATCGGCATCGCCGCCAGCACGGAGATGTTTGCCAAGAGTTTCCTCGACAGCGGCCAGCTGGTGCGCGTGCTGCCGGAATGGAGCTTCCCGCCGGTGACGGGCTGGGCCGTTTTCCCGGGCCGCAGGCTGATGCCGGCCAAGACCAGGGTCTTCCTCGATATGCTGGAAACGCTGGGCGGCGGGCAAACAGGCTAAACCCCCCGGGCCGAAGCGAAACCCGGACTAGAGTGTGGCAGGGCGTTTGCGGACCGGGGCGATGAGTTCGGGAGCCGCTGCGTCGTTCGGCAACACCTGGGCGACTTCCTTGCAACGGGCGAGCGCGTCGATGAACTCGGTGGAGGCACGCACGCTGAATGAATGCAGGTTCTCGAAGATGGAGGACGAGGCCGGTTGCAGACCGGTTTTTTCCGTGGCGCTGTGCAGGACGGCGCTGGCCATTTTCTTGCTCTGCGCCGGGCTGGGCAAGCTGTCGCCGGCCAGCGGACGCAATACGACGACAGCTTCCACCAGTGCGGGTGCCGCTTTGCCCTGCTTGGTAGTGGACGTAGCCATAAGGTCATACCTCGCTTCGATGTCGTGATGCAGTTCGAAGCATACACCCTTTGCCATCCCGCCGCCTGCCGTCCCGGCAAGCCGCGTCACAGCAGCGAGAGGGCCTTTACCCCGTCGGGCAAGCCCCGGTTGGCGCGGGAAGGCAGCATGCCCGGCTTCAGGCTGCAGGACATGAAGATGGCGGCCTCGATTTCGGCAATCGATTTGCCCGGCCTGGCTTGCATCAGGAGCGCGGCGAGGCCGGCGATGTGCGGCGTTGCCATCGACGACCCCGACATCTCCTTGTAGCTGCCGCCCGGCACGCAGGAGACGACGTCGACTCCCGGGCCGACCACGTCCGGCACCAATGGATCGGCCTTGCGCAGGAAGCGCTGGCTGCCGCTGAAATCGGCGATCAGGCCGTCCTCCTGCATGGCGCCGACGGACAAGGCCTCGGCATAGTTGCCCGGGTAGCGGCTGGTCCCGGCCCCTTCGTTGCCGATGGCAAAGACGGGCAGGACATTGCGTGCCCGCAGAATACGCGTCAGGAACAGAAAGGTATCCTTGGTGCCGATCAGGCCCAGCGACATGCTGAGCACGCGCACCCGCTGGCCTACCGCCCAGTTCATGCCGCCGAGGATACGGGCCAGCACATTGCCCCCTTCTATGACCATGGCGCTGGCCAAGCTCGCCTCCGGTGCGACGCCAAAGCTGACGCCGTTGACCGGCCGTCCAGCAATCGTGCCTGCCGTGTGGGTGCCATGTTCGTCCGAGTCCCTCGGTTTGGCTTTCGCCAGCTGATTGCCCAGCGCGTCGAACTCCGCATACTTCTTGACCGCGCCGGACAGGGCGGGGTGGGACGCGTCCACGCCGGTGTCCAGGTGGCCGATCAGGATGCCCTTGCCCTTGTAGCCCTGCTTGTGCAGCACATCGACGCCCAGTGCGCGCAAGCCCCAGGTGTAGCCGTTTTTCGGCGCAGCCGCCGCGCTGGCGACCGGCTTGATCAGCCGCAGTTGCGGCGCCTCGATCACTGCGGCGACGCTGTCTTCCTTGCGCAGCGCCGCCAGCCCCGCGCGGTCGACAACGCCGAGCGCGATGCCCAGGTGCGGATAAAACCGGACTTTCGAGTCCGGCGGAGACGCGGTGCCCAGGGCCAGCGCCGAGGGCTCGCGCGATTTGATGCGGGGTGTTTTCAGGGACTTCGTCGCCTTCAGCTGTTCCAGCAGCGCATTGTCCTGGGAGAACGGCGATGTCTTGAAATGGCGGGCGACCTTTTGCGGCGCAGTGGCCGCCGCCGCCGTTTCCTGCTTGGCCGGCTTCAGCACCACCATCACTTCTGCGATGCCGGTGGATTTCAGACTGGATGCGATGCTCATGACGGTCCCCTCGTTTGCAGGCAGGCACCGACGTTAGCATGGATGGCAGGATGATAATAGATCTTTGCCACAAAAGTAGCAAAAACACAACCATGCTTTCTCACCGCTGGCGCTGGAACGTGCAGCGAGGCCTACGGGCAACAGATCGACGCAGCGGATCGACGCAGCAGATTGACGCAACAGATGGCCTAAGGGTCGCTGCTTCCAAGCACCGCCAGATTGCGGGCCTTGATCCGGTCTCTGGTAGCGTCGGTCGCGCCTGGCCCCGGCGCCATGCGCACATCGCGGAAGCCGAGCACGCGCCCGTCGGCCGACAGGGGGCCTGCCGGTCCCAGCGGCTGGTCCGAGCCGCGCTCGACAAAGCGCACCGACGGCCCGCCGTCGCCAGCGGCCCATTTGTCGCCCCACTGGAGCAAGGCCATCAACACCGGGAACAGTTCCTCGCCCTTGGGCGTGAGCCGGTAGCCCTGGCGGCGCTCGCTGTCGCCCAGCGCCGATTTTTCCAGTATGCCCAGTTCGGTCAACCGTTTGAGGCGGCTGGTCAGGATGTTGCGGGCGATGCCCAGCCGGTCCTGGAACTCGTCGAAGCGGGTCGTGCCCAGCGTGCATTCGCGAATGATCAGCAAGCTCCACCATTCGCCGACCTGGTCGAGCGCGCGGGCTATTGAACAATTCATGCCATCGAAAGTTTTACGTTGCATACGCCGATTCTAAACAAGTCAGTTGCGTTATGCAACTTCGTCTGCTACAGTTTCATTATGAAACTAATTTAAAGGAGTAGGACCATGGATCGTCGCTTGCTCGTGCTTGCCGCCGGTATGTTCGCTATCGGCACGGACAGCTTTGTCGTCGCCGGCATTCTTCCCGAAGTCTCGAAGTCGCTCGGCGTGCCGATCAGCGTCGCCGGCCAGATGGTGACGCTATATGCGCTGAGTTATGCGCTGCTCTCGCCGGTCATCGCCGCCACGGCCGCGCATTGGCCGCGCAAGCGCCTGCTGCTGGCCGGCCTGGCCGTGTTTGTGCTTGGAAATTTCGTGACGGCGATCGCGCCGAGCATCGAATGGGTGCTGGCGAGCCGGCTGATCGCCGGCCTGGGGGCGGCCATGTTCAGCCCGACCGCGACGGCGGCAGGCGCCTCGCTGGTGCCGCCCGAGAAGCGCGCCCACGCGCTGGCCATCGTGATTGCCGGCCTGACCAGCGCCACCGCGCTCGGTTCGCCCATGGGAACCTTCATCGGCGGCCTGGGCGACTGGCGCTACACGATGTGGTTCGTGACCGCCATCGGCCTGGCCGCCAGCGTCGCTGTGGCCTTCTTGCTGCCCAAGCTTCCCGCCTTGCCCGCCGTGACGCTGCGCCAGCGTCTGGCGCCGCTGCAGGACCGTCGTGTGCTGCTGACGCTGTTGACCACGCTGACTGCCTACGCCGGCCTGTTCGCGGTCTACACCTATATCGGCGTGACATTTGACCGCGCCACCGGCGGCAAGCCGGACGCGCTGGCCGGCCTGCTGTTGCTGTGGGGCCTGGCTGCGACGGCCGGCAATCTGGTGGCGGGGAAATTGACCGACCGCTTCGGCAGCCGGGCCATCATTTACGGCGCCATCGCGCTCGGAGCCGTCGACTTCGCGCTCTTGCCATGGGCGTCGGCCCACTACTGGAGCGCGGCCGTGGCCATCGTCATATGGGGTGTGTGTGGCTGGGGTATGCTGGTGCCGCAGCAGCACCGCTTGATCGGCCTAGCGCCGACTTCCGCGCCGCTGCTGCTCGGCCTGAATTCGGCGGCGCTGTATATCGGCGTGTCGCTGGCAGGGGTGCTAGGCGCCGCGAGCATCAGCTTGCTCGACCGCCACCAGATCGGCTTGGTTGGCGCGGCCTTGCTGGCAGTGGCATTCATCGTTGCGCAGCAGGCGGACCGGCTGATCCGCAAGGACCTGGCCGGCGCACGGGCGCTTGGCGCCGCAATGAATTAAGCCGCCTACGTTAAGCAACCTACGTCAAGCAACCTACGTCAAGCAGCCTACGTCAAGCGGCCTACGTCAAGCCGCCTACGTCAAGCCGCCTACTTGCCGGCCTGTTCCATTATTTCAGGTTGGCCATGGCTTCGCCCAGCCGCACAGGGCCGGCGGGCTGCCACGCCGCGTTGAAATGCAGCTTGTCCTTGGGGAACAGCATGACGACGGTCGAACCCAGCAGGAAGCGGCCCATTTCTTCGCCCTTCTTCAATACGATGTCCTTGTCGCCGTAGGTCCATTCCTGCACCGAGGAGCGGCGTGGCGGATTGACCACGCCGTGCCACACGGTGGCCATGCTGCCGACGATGGTGGCGCCGACCAGCGTCATGACGAAGGGGCCGTGGGCGGTGTCGAATACGCACACCACGCGTTCGTTGCGGGCGAACAGGCCCGGAATGCCGCGTGCCGTGGTCGGGTTGACCGAGAACAGCTCGCCCGGCACGTAGATCATGCGCGTCAGCTTGCCGTCGCACGGCATGTGGATGCGGTGGTAGTCGCGCGGGCTCAGGTAGAGGTTGGCGAAGCTGCCGTGCTGGAATTGCGCGGCCAGTTCCTGGTCGCCGCCGACCAGCGCGGTGGTGCTGAATTTGTGGCCCTTGGCCTGGAAGATCTGGTCGTCCTCGATCGCGCCGAACTGGCTGATGCGGCCGTCCACCGGGCAGATGAAGTCGGCGTCGGCCAGCGGCCGCGCGTCCGGGCGCAGCGCGCGGGTGAAGAATTCGTTGAAGGAGTGGTAGCTGGCGATGTCCGAATTCGCCGCCTCGGCCATGTTGACGTCGTAGCGGCCCACAAACCAGCGTATCAGCCGGGTTGTCATGGCGCCGCCTTTCGCGCCGGCCACCCGGCCGGCGAAGTTGGTCAGCGCGCCCTTGGGCAGCAGGTATTGCGGCAGTACAGCTAGACGATCGGACACAGTTATCACACCTATCAATATAGACGAATGCGCATTATAACGAAGCAGCACGCCGCGGGGAGAATTTCCGAGCTAGTACACGGTCCAAAACACCGCCTGCACCAGGCGCCCTGGCTGCCTTGGCGCCAAGCCAGGATAGCAAGGAAGGCTGCGTATCCGGCGCGCAGCAGGCGTACCGGCTCCGGGCCTGTTCCCCGTTTTCCGCAGCGGCGCCGGATGGTATGATTGCTGAATGACAAAAACCACCACCGCCGCTCTGCCAGCCGAGGCCCCGGATGCCCTCGGCCTGGCCCTGTCCGAGGTGCGCGACCTGCAGCGCACCGTGGTTGTGCTGCGCGCCGAGCTGGAGCAGGCCCACCATGAGCGCCAGCGCCAGGTGCAGGATGCGCTGGCGGCCGCGCACAACGAAGCGCAGCAGGTGCGTGCGACGGTGATGTCGCTGCGCGACACGCTGGAGCAGGCCAATATGGAGCGCGACGCCGCCGTCAAGAACGCGCTGGCGGGCTCGATCGCCGAGATCGCGCAATTGCGCGACACCGTCACCGTGCTGCGCGAGCAGCTCGAGCGGCTGACCCACGAGCACGCCGCCGCGCTGCAAAGCGCCGCCACCGCGCACCGCGGCGAAGTGCTGCAGCTGCATGAGACCATACGCGCGCTGCGCACCGCACTGGAAGCGCACGCATGATCCAGATGGACAAGAACGCGGACAAATTCGTGGCCGACGCCGCCGCCGGCGCGCAAACCCGCCGCCTGCGCAAGGTCGAGCTGCTGCTGGAAGTGTCGCGCCGCATGGCCGCCTACGACACGCTGGACGAGATCCTCACCGCGCTGGTGGAGGTGACCACCGAGGAACTGGGCGCCGAACGCGGCACGCTGTTCCTGAACGACTCGGAAACCAATGAGCTGTTCTCGCGCATCGCGCAGGGTGAAACCCAGCGCGAGATCCGCTTCCTGAACACGTCCGGCATCGCCGGCCACGTGTTTACCACCGGCGAGCCGCTGATGATCGCCGACGCCTACGCCGACGAGCGCTTCAACCGCGCCATCGACGAGCAGACCGGTTTCGTCACGCGCAACATCCTGTGCGTGCCGATCCGCACCTTCAAGGGCGAGATCATCGGCGTGTCGCAGACGCTGAACAAGACGCGGGGAAAATTCACCCGCAAGGACCTGGAATTGCTGGAGGCGCTGACGACGCAAGGCACGCTGGCGCTGCAAAGCGCGCGCTTCCTGGAGAGCATGAAAAAAGTGCGGCGCCAGGAGATGGAGTTCATCGACGTGGTGTCCGAGGTCACCGCCGACATCAAGCTGGGCTCGCTGCTGCAGCGCGTGATGGGCGAGGCCACGCGCCTGCTCAACGCCGAGCGCTCGACCTTGTTCCTGAACGACGAGAAGACCGGCGAGCTGTGGTCCGAGGTGGGGCAGGGCCTGGAGTCGATGCAGATCCGGCTGCCCAACAACGCAGGCATCGCTGGCGCCGTCTTCACGTCCGGGAAAACCATCAACATCCCCTACGCCTACGCGGACCTGCGCTTCAACCCGGCCTTCGACAAGCGCACCGGCTACTTCACCCGTTCCATCTTGTGCGTGCCCATCGTCAACAAGAACGGCAAGACCATAGGCGTGACCCAGGTGCTGAACAAGCGCGGCGGCCCCTTCAGCACGGAAGACGAGTCGCGCCTGCGCGCCTTCACGGCGCAGATCTCCATCGCGCTGGAAAACGCCAAGCTGTTCGCCGACGTGCAGCAGATGAAGAACTACAACGAGGCCATGCTGGAGTCGATGTCGAACGGCGTGATCACGCTGGACGGGCAGGAGAACATCGTCACCTGCAACGCCGCCGGCCTGCGCATCCTGCGTGTGGAGTCGGCCGCGGTGCTGGGCCGCCAGGCGGCCGATTTCTTCGCCGGCGCCAATTCCTGGGTGCTCGACAAGCTGCGCCGGGTCGAGGAACACCAGTCCGCCGAACATCTGATGGACGCGCCGTTGATCGTCGGCGAGGACACGATCTCGGTCAACTTCAACGTCCAGCCGCTGCTGTCGATGGAGAAGAAGCGCATCGGCTGGATGCTGATGCTCGAGGATATCTCCAGCGAAAAACGCTTGAAAGCGACCATGTCGCGCTATATGGACCCCGGCATCGCCGACCAGATGGTGGCCAACGGCGCCGAGATGCTGGGCGGAAAGAACGTCAACGCCACGGTGCTGTTCTCGGACGTGCGCAGCTTCACCACCATCACCGAGCAGCTCGGCGCGCAGGGCACGGTGGCGCTGCTGAACGAATATTTCACGATGATGGTCGATTGCATCCAGCGCGAAGAAGGCATGCTGGACAAGTTCATCGGCGACGCCATCATGGCCGCTTTCGGCATTCCGGTGCCGCACGAGGACGACGCCGACCGCGCTGTGCGCACCGCCATCGCCATGATGACCGAGCTGCGCGCCTGGAACCAGGTACGCGTGCGCGACGGCAAGCTGGCGGTCGACATCGGCATCGGCCTGAATTCGGACCAGGTGGTGTCGGGCAATATCGGCTCCAAGAAGCGCATGGACTACACCATCATCGGCGACGGCGTGAACCTGGCCGCGCGGCTGGAATCGGCCTGCAAGCAGTACGGCGCCCACATCCTGATCAGCGAACTCACCTACCGCGCGCTGCGCGGCACCTACCGCGTGCGCGAACTGGACACGGTGGTGGTGCAGGGCAAGACCAAGCCGGTATCGATCTACGAGGTGATGGATTACCACACCGAGGACAGTTATCCGCACCTGATCGACGCCATGGGGCTGTTCCGCAACGGCATCATCAACTACCGCAGGCGCAAGTGGGCGGCGGCGCGCAAGCTGTTCGAGGAAGTGCAGGCGCTCAACCCCGCCGACAAGGCGGCCGCGCTCTACATCGAGCGTTGCCTGCGCCTGGCCGCCGAGCCGCCGCCGGACGACTGGGACGGCACTTACGTCATGCAGAGCAAGTGATGAAGATCCCGCGGAGCACGCTGGAGCAGTGGCAGGTGCTGCAAGCCATCGTCGAATGCGGCGGCTACGCGCAGGCGGCCGAGGCGCTGCACCGCAGCCAGTCTTCGGTCAGCTACATGGTGGCCAAGCTGCAGGAGCAGCTCGGCATCGAACTGCTGGAAATCGACGGCCGCCGCGCCAGGCTGACGCGGAACGGCGAAACGCTGCTGCGCAAGGCGCGCGAACTGCTGGACGACGCCTTCCAGCTGGAGGAGCTGGCCGCCAGCCTGAACGAAGGCTGGGAGTCCGAGTTGCGTTTCGCGGTCGACAGCCTGTTCCCCAGCGAGCTGCTGATCGAGATCCTGCAGGCCTTCGAGCCGCTGGCGCGGCACACCCGCGTGAACCTGGAGGAAACCATCCTGTCCGCCTCGGACGACGTGCTGCGCGAAAAGCGCGCCGACGTGGTGATCGCCAACTACGTGCCCAGCGGTTTCCTGGGGGATGCTTTGCTCGACATCGAATTCCTCGCGGTGGCCCATCCCGGCCATCCGCTGCACGGCCTGGGCCGCGACCTGAACGAGGACGACCTGGAGCGCCACCTGCACATCGTCGTGCGCGACGGCGGCGCCACGGCCTCGCGCGATTTCGGCTGGCTCAACACCAGCCAGCGCTGGACCGTGACCAGCCCGGCCACGCGCACCGAGATGGTGTGCGCCGGCCTGGGCTTCGGCTGGATGGCCACGCACAAGATCCAGCCGCAGCTCGCGTCCGGCCTGCTGAAGCCATTGCCGCTGAGGATAGGGCAGAAGCGCAAGCTGTCGCTGTCGCTCATCATCGCCAACGCCGAACGGCCGGGGCCGGCGGCCTGCCAGCTGGTCAGCATCATCCGCAGCGTCATCGCGCGCCACTGCAAATACAAAGCCGGCGGCTGCCCGGCGATTTAGCCGCCTTTAGCCTGCCTGCTCGATGCCCTGTTTCTGCAGTGCCGGTTCGTCGTCCTTACCGAAGAAGATGGCATCTTCTTCCGCCGCCAGCTTATATTGCAGACGAGTATATTCAACCGCCCCCCTCACTGCACCCACCAGGGGAGCGAAATACAGTTTTGGGGTTTGCTTGGCGGAATGCCAGAAAATTTCTGCGAAAGTTCGTTTCATTTTAACATCTCCTTCAGAGCCCTCCACGTGTGGGCTCCCAATAGTCCCAGGTAAAGTATTGCGCCGGTGATGATCGTGGCATAGTCCAGCATTGTTAGTAACCACAAGGTAAAGGAAGGGACGTTGAGGCGTTCCAGCTGCCTTACCAAAATACCCATGCCGGCCGCTGTGGCGCCAAACAGCAAAAAGATCACAGTTGCATTACCTATATGACTGGCGATCAATGCGCATGGTTCCCACCATTTTCTGGATTTTTTCAAGGAGGTCTCCCGACGCGCAAGGCGCGCAGCTCCCCCAGTATCAGCCTAAGCTGTAGTTGGGAGCATGCGTTGCATCAGGTGATTGCGGGGAACCTTTTGGAATCAGCGCATCGCCAGCGGGCTGCGGCGGCCGGGACGGGGGAATCCCTGGTCCAGTTCGGCGAGGTCCTCGGTCGTCAGGGCGATGTCCAGCGCGGCGCGGTTCTGGCGGATGTGGTCGGGATTGGCGGCCTTGGGGATGACGATCACACCTTCCTGCCCCAGCAGCCAGGCCAGCGCGATCTGCGCCGGGGTGGCGCCGTGGCGGCGCGCGACGGACTGCAGGCTGCGGTTGTCCAGCATGGCGCGCTGTTCCAGCGCCGACGATTCCAGCGGCGAATACGCCATCAGCGGCACCTGCTGCTGTTGCGACCACGGCAGCAAGTCCCATTCGATGCCGCGCTTGGCCAGGTTGTACAGCACCTGGTTGGCGGCGATTTCGCCCCCGCCCGGCAGCGCGCGTGCCTGGCGCATGTCGTCCAGGTCGAAATTGCTGACGCCATAGGCGGCGATCTTGCCGGCCCGCTGCAGGGCCATGAAGCCCTCCAGCGTTTCCGCCAGCGGCACCGAACCGCGCCAGTGCAGCAGGTACAGGTCGATCTGCTCGACCCCGAGCCGCTTCAGGCTGCGCTCGCAGGCCGCCCGGACGCCCGCCCTCGTCGCGTTGTGCGGGTAGACCTTACTTACCAGGTAGGCTTCATCGCGCCGCCCGGCGATCGCCTCGCCCACCACTTCTTCGCTGCCGCCGTCTGCGTACATTTCGGCCGTGTCGATCAGCGTCATGCCCAGATCCATACCGAGGCGCAAGGCGGCCACTTCGTGGGCCCGGTAGATCGCCTCCTCACCCATATTCCAGGTACCCTGGCCCAGCACCGGGATCGCCTTGCCCGACAATAAACCCACAGTTCGCATAGCTGGTCTCCATTCAATGCTGGTCTGTTTGCAATTATGGCATTGCTGACCGCCCGGCGGCGTCTTCCATGTGCAGCGAGTCCTGTCCAAAACGGTAATTGAGAACTATTCTCACTAATGTTATCATGCGGATCTTCCGAATTATTGCTTAGAAAAAATGTCCAACGCTCCCGTTTTCCAGCGACGCGCCATCGCCGCAGCCTGTTTGCAGCTGATTTCGCTGCTCATTTCCGCCACCGCGTTTTCCCAGGAAACGCCGATTGAAACCGTGCAGGTCACCGGCAACTGGCTCGGCTCCGGCCAGCAGAGCCTGAAGACCTTCGGCGGCGCGCGCAGCGTCGTCAAGCGCGAGGACATCCAGCTCTCCGGCGCCGACAGCATCAGCGACGTGCTGCGCGCCATCCCCGGCGTGCAGATCACCGACAACTCGTCCAGCGGCGGCAGCGCGGTGTCGCTGAACATCGGCGTGCGCGGCCTGGAAGGGCGCTACTCGCCGCGTTCCACCGTGCTGCTGGACGGCGTGCCGGTCTCGGTCGCACCCTACGGCCAGCCGCAGCTGTCGTTCGCGCCGGTGTCGCTGGCCAATATCGATGCCATCGACGTGGTGCGCGGCGGCGGCGCGGTGCGCTACGGCCCGCAGAACGTGGGCGGCATCATCAACTTCAAGACCCGCGCCATCCCGTCCAAGGACATGGCCTTGGACGCGTCCGTGCGCTACAACCGCTACGAAGGCGGCAACAGCAGCGCCCAGTACAGCGCCTTCGTCGGCGGCCGCTCGGAAGGGGGCCTGGGCGTGGCCATGCTGTACTCCGGCGTGGAAGGCGACGGCTACCGCGCCCACAGCCGCGACTCGCTGAACGACTTCGCGCTGAAATTCAGCTACCCGCTGTCGGCCACCGCTGAACTGAACGCCAAGCTGTCCTACTACGACGTCAAATCGGAAACGCCGGGCGGCCTGACCACGGCCCAGTACGCGGCCGACCCGTCCGCGTCCTTCCGCAACGGCGACTTCTGGGACGGTACCCGCAAGGGTGTGGATCTGAGCTATATCAATTCCCTGTCGGACACGCGGGAAGTGGAAGTGCGCACTTATTTCAACCAGAGCGCACGCCAGAGCATGCTGGCCAACGGCTTCGACGGCGCCGCCACGCAAAGCGCCAACAGCCCGCGCCACTACAATGTGTTCGGCTTCGAGCCGCGCTACACGCAACGCCTGAACTGGGGGGCGGTGCGCAACGACATCACGGTGGGCTACCGCTACCTGCAGGAGCGCGCCGACGAGAAGAACGTCAACATCAAGCTGAGCAACGGCGCCCGCACGGAAACCCGCAACTCCGAAAACAGCACCGACGCGCACGCCTTCTACATCGACGACCAGATCGCCTTCGGCCGTTGGCGCGTGACGCCCGGCCTGCGCTACGAGCACATCAAGATGGGCCGGACCAATGTGCTGAACGGCTTCGAACAGGAGAGCACCAACACCAAGGCGCTGCCGTCGGTGAACGTTTCCTACCTGCTGGACAGCGCCACCACCGTGTTCGCCAACTACAACACCTCTTTCGGCAGCATCCAGCACTTGCAGCTGAACCTGCAAAGCTCGGCCGACGCGCTGCAGCCTGAAACGGCCAAGACGGTGGAACTGGGCGCGCGCTACGCCGCCAAGGGCTGGCAGCTGGAAGCGACCGCCTTCAACCTGGACTTCTCGAACCAGATCGTGTTCCTGAACAAGGCGCCGGTGTTCTACCAGAACCTGGGCAAGACCCGCCACCGCGGCCTGGAAACCCGTGCCGAGTACGCCTTCGACAAGAGCGGCAAGCTGGCCGGCCTGAGCGCCTACGCCACCTACGCCTACACCAAGGCCACGCAAGGACAGGGCACTTACGCCGGCAACGACGTGCCGTTCTACTCGCGCACCGTGGACGCGCAGGGCGCGCGCTACAAGCTGGGCGGCCTGGTGTTCGACCTGAACACCACCCACCAGTCCAGGCAGTACGCCGACGACGCCAACACCGTGGCCGAAAGCGCCAATGGCGCGCTGGGCGTGATCCCGGGCTACCGTCTGTGGAACAGCAGCGTCACCTATGCGATCCCTGGCGAGCAGCGTTTCGAAGTGCAGGCCGGCGTGAATAACCTGGCCGACAAGCGCAGCTTCACCCGCACCACCGACGTGAACCAGGGCAAGCTGGCCGGCGCGTCGCGCATGGTGTACCTGCAGTTGCGCGCCGCATTCTAAGCCGGGTCCGCCGATGCGCCAGAAACTTCGCCCGGCCATGAGCTGGCTGCACCGTTGGGCCGGCATGACGCTTGGCCTGCTGTTCGTACTGATGGGCTTGAGCGGCAGCTTGCTGGTGTTCGAGCATGAGCTGGACGAAGCGCTCAATCCGCAGCTGTTCCATGGCGGCGGCTGCGCCGCGCCGCTGGATGTGGATACGGTGGCGGCCAAGGTGCAGGCGCAGTGGCCGAAGGCCAAGGTCGGCTTCGTCTACCTGCCGCGCCACGAGGGCGGCAGCTACCGTGTCACGTTCAAGGCGCCGGGCATGGAAGCCGGCGAAGCCATGCTGGATGCCTGCAGCGGCGCGTTGCTGGGCAGCCGCGACCGCGCCGCCGTCGGCCTGGGCGCGCAGCAGTGGATGCCGATGCTGCAGACCTGGCACCTGAATATGTTCCAGGGCAAGCCCGGCCGCATCGCGCAGGGCTATATCGGGGCGGCGGTCGCCGTGCTGCTGCTGGTGGGTTTGTACCTGGCATGGCCGAGGCAGGGCCATTGGCTGCGCGCGCTGCGCATCCGGCTGAACCAGAACGCCTACCGCAGCAATTACGACCTGCATCGCTCCATCGGCCTGCTGGCCCTGGTGCCCCTGCTGGCGCTGGCGCTGACCGGCTTCTACAACGGCTTGCCCGAAGCCGGACGCAGCCTGGTGGCCAGCGTGGCCGAAGTCGGTGCCGAGCGCCGCAATATCGCCATGCCGGCGTTGGAAAAAGGCGAGCAGGCTATTTCGTGGAACGCGGTGCAAGCGGCCGCCGCGCCTTATTTGCGCGACGGTACTTCCCTGGTCGGTATTTCCCGTCAGCCCGATAAAGGACTATTTATCGCGCGCTTGCGCCGTGCCGACGACTGGCAGCGTACCGGCACCCTGCGTTTATACATCGATATGCGCAATGCCAGGATCCTGGAAACCATCAATCCCTTATCCGGCAAAGGCGGCGACCGCTTCATCGCAAGCTTGTATCCATTGCATTCGGGTCAACTCGGCGGCGCGTCGGTAAAATGGCTGGTGGCCTTGGCCGGATTGCTGCCGGCACTCTTCTTTATAACCGGCGTCAGCACCTGGATACTGCGCCGTAAAAAGAAATAAACTCGCGAAACGTGGAAAATACGCATCGGCTTTCATATTTCGCTAGAATACAGGTGCGATCCTGTGGTAAATTGCGGCTTGAATTCTCACAGATTGTCACTCCGGCTTCACGGGAGATTCGCTTATCAACCAATTAGGAAGAGTTGAGTCATGACCACATATCAGGAATACCAGGCAAAAATCGCTGAACTGCAGAACTTGGCGGAATCGGCACGCCGCGACGAGCTGAACTCGGCCAAAGAAAAGATCGCAGCCATTATGCGTGAACACGGCCTGACCCTGGCAGACCTGGCTGGTACGGCCAAACCTGCAAAAGTAAGCAAACCGCGCGCTCCGGTGCCGATGAAGTACCGCGACACCGCAACCGGCCAAACCTGGACCGGCCGTGGCCGCGCTCCAAAATGGCTGGAAGGTAAAAGCAAGGAAGACTTCCTGATTAAATAAGAACTACTTCGGTAATTCTTGAAAAATATCCGGTACATCCCTCGGGGGTGTGCCGGATATTTTCGTTTTGGAGCGGTAAATAAAGGCTGGCGCGAATACCCCCAGCTTGTCGTTGCACACCGGCGGACCGGCGCGCAGGGCTCGGCGCCTCGCGGGAACCCATGCTCCTCTGGGCATGCGCCGTATGGATTCCCGCCTTCGCGGGAATGACACGATTCGGATGTTTTACAAGCTTCCCTAAAGGGTGGCGGCTAATGCGGCGGCACGCGGCCAGATGCAATCACGCTCCCACTGCAGCGTATCCATACCTTGTACACAAGGGGCATCATCGGTTTTCCGCCCTTATAGCGCTACCATGCTTGCGGCGCGTTATTTGGTGTGGCTTTCGCCATGAAAGGCCGTTTGATCTAGCGCAAGTCTTGGAATTTTGCTCGGCGGCACGACACAATTCGTGCGATCATTACGGGATGCCATCTATACCACTTTTCCCCCTCAATACAGTGCTCTTTCCGGACGGACATTTGCCATTGCAGGTGTTCGAAGTCCGTTACCTGGACCTGGTTAAGAAATGCATCGCCAAGTCCGAGGAATTCGGCGTGGTGGCATTGGCTTCGGGCAGCGAAGTGCAGCGCCCTGAGCAGCATGAGGAATTAACGGAGATAGGCACCATGGCGCGCATCGTCGACTGGAACTCGCCGCTGTCCGGCCTGCTGCAGCTGACCTGTGTCGGCACCCAGCGCTTCCGCATCAACTCGGCCTCCCAGCTCAAGCATGGTTTGTGGATGGGCGAAGTGGACATGCTGGAAGCGGACCTGGAGGTACCCGTGCCCGCCGAGCAGCAGGACGTGGCCAACGCGCTGGGCGCGGTGATCCGTTCGCTGCAGAAGCGCCAGTTGCCGTCGACCCAGATGCCGCTGCTGCCGCCTTACAAGCTGGACGATTCCGGCTGGGTGGCCAACCGCTGGTGCGAACTGCTGCGCATGACGCCGAGCCAGAAGCAGCTGCTGATGGCGCAGCAAAACCCCATCCTGCGGCTGGAACTGGTGCAGGACGTGCTGTGCGAGAACGGCCTGCTGGAATAGCAGGACAAGCAAGGCGCAGTCATCAAGGCGGCGTCACTTCGTCCTCCATCGCGTGCACGCGCACCGACCACATCACGCCGGCCGTCAGCAGCACGATGGCCGCGCCTTCCAGCATCCGCGGCCACTGGCCCTTGTAGATAAAGCCGTACAGCAGCGCGAACAAGGTCTCGAACAGGATCAGCTGGCCGGACAGGGTGACCGGCACGCGCCGGCTGGCGATATTCCACAGGTGGTTGCCGATCACCGATGCGCCCAGCGCAAGCAGGGCATTGGTGATCCAGAACCTGGTCCAGTCGCGTCCGCTGGCCGCGCCCGCCGCGCCCAGCACGTCCCCATGCCACACGGCCAATGCCGCCGCGCCGATCAGCAGCGCGATCAGGCCGCTCGACAGACCGTACAGCGCCGACCATTCGGCGCTCGTGAAATGCGGATTGCGTTTCAGGTAACGCGCGTTGTCCAGCGTGTACCAGCTCCAGCACAGCAAGGCGCCGGTGGCGCACAGCACGCCGAGCAAGGTGCGCCAGACGCCGCCCCTGCTCCCCGCCGCGCCGGCGTGCATGAACACGTCCACGTTGATGCAGGCTATGCCCGCCGCCACCACCAGCAGCGGCAGCGCCAGTTGGCGCAGCGGCACGGCGCCATGGTCCTTGCGGCCCATCAGCGTGACCGAGATCGGCAGCACGCCGATGATCAGCGAAGTCGGCGCCACGCCCGCCAGCTTGACGCCGAGGGCGAGCAGCATGTAATAGACGATGTTGCCGGACAGCGCGTGGCGAAGCAGCGCGGCGTAGTCGCTGCGGTCCAGCCGGCCAAACAGATTGCCCAGGCGCGGCAGCATCAGCCCGAACGCGATGGCCCCGTAGGCGATGTAGCGGCCCACCGCCATCTCGACCGGCGAGAACGCCGCCAGCAACTCCGGCACGATAAACACCATGCCCCACATGGCCCCGGCCAGCAGGCCGCACAGAACACCGTTCCACATCGTTGTGATTTCCATTTTGCAAGGGCGACAGTGTCTCACAGCGCGCGCGCCTGCGCGAGGGCAGCGGTGCGTCGCGGCGACGGCAATGCGGATACGATGCTGAAAACGGCTGGAGATGGAGCGCATCATGACGGAAGCGGCTAAGCTGGCGATCACCCAAGCACTGCGCGGCGAACTGCGCCCGCTGGCGGACGATCCCCATTTCGACTACCTGCTCGGCTGCATCGGCGACGCCAGCATCGTACTGCTGGGCGAAGCCACGCACGGCACGCAGGAGTTCTACCGGCTGCGCACGGAAATCAGCAAGCGCCTGATCGTCGAGCGCGGCTTCGACGCCATCGCCGTCGAGGCGGACTGGCCGGATGCGCTGCGTGTGAGCCGCTACGTGCAGCACGCCGACGGCGACAGCTCGGCGGACGGCGCCTTGTCCGGCTTCCAGCGCTTTCCGCAGTGGATGTGGCGCAACACCGAGGTGGTGGCGCTGGTGGACTGGATGCGCGCCCATAACGCGCACGCCGGCGACCGCGCGCGGCGGGCCGGCTTCTACGGGCTGGACCTCTACAGCCTGCGCAAATCCATGCACGCGGTGATCGCCTATCTGGACAAGGCCGACCCGGCCGCCGCACGCCGCGCGCGCGAGCGCTACGCCTGCTTCGACCACATCGCGGAAGACCCGCAGCACTACGGCTACGCCACCACCTTCGGCATGACGCCGGACTGCGAGGAGGAAGTGCTGCGCCAGTTGCGCGAGATGAACGCCGAGGCTGCGCTGTACACGGCGCGGCCCGGCGACGCGGTCCCGGACGAACTGTTCTACGCACAGCAGAACGCGCGCGTGGCGCGCAACGCCGAGGTGTATTACCGCGCCATGTTCCAGCGCGGCGACGCATCCTGGAATGTGCGCGACACCCACATGGCCGACACGCTGCACGCGCTGCGCCAGCACCTGACGCTGCGCAACGGCAAGCCGGCCCGCATCGTCGTGTGGGCCCACAATTCCCACCTGGGCGACGCGCGCGCCACCGAGATGGGCGAGGGCGGCCAGCTCAACCTGGGCCAGCTGGTGCGTGAAAACTATGCGCAGGGCGAGTCCTTCCTGCTCGGCTTCACCACCCATATCGGCACCGTCACGGCCGCCAGCGAATGGGACGGACCGGCCGAGTTGAAACCGGTGGTGCCGTCGCGCCACGACAGCGTCGAGCGCCTGCTGCACGGCGCGCGGGCCGGGCTGGAGGCCAACGAGTTCCTGCTGCCGCTGCGCGGCCACGACAGCGCCCTGGCGCGCGTGCCGGCGCCGCTGCTGGAGCGCGCCATCGGCGTGGTCTACCGGCCCGACACCGAGCGCCATAGCCACTACTTCCATGCCGACGCCGCCAGCCAGTTCGACGCGCTGATCCACGTCGACCGCAGCACGGCGGTGCGGCCGCTGGAGCGCTCCGCCTACTGGAGCGACGCCGAAGTACCTGAGACGTATCCCTCCGGGCTATGAGCGCGGCCGTGGACAAGCTGGTCGTCATCGGCACGTCGGCGGGCGGGGTGGAGGCGCTCAAGCGGGTATTGTCCGCGCTGCCGGCGGACTTTCCGGCGGCGGTGCTGGTGGTGATGCATATCGGCGCGCGTGAAAGCGCGCTGCCCTCGCTGCTGCGCAAATACTGCGCGCTGCAGGTGCGCCATGCGCGCGACGGTGAACTGCTGGCGCAGCCGGTGGTGCTGGTGGCGCCGCCCGACCGCCACTTGATCGTCGTGCGCGACGGCCCGGTCGGCCGCCTCCACCTGACCGCCGGGCCGATGGAAAACTACACCCGTCCCGCCGTCGATCCCTTGTTCCGCTCGGCCGCCGCCGCGTTCCGGCGCGGCGTGACCGGCGTCATCCTCACCGGCTATCTGGACGACGGGACGGCGGGGCTGCAGGCGGTGAAAGCCTGCGGCGGCACCGCCATCGTGCAGGACCCGGCCGAGGCGTTCGCGCCCGGCATGCCCGCCAGCGCACTCGAGAATGTGGCGGTTGACTACAATCTGAAGCTCGACGATATCGGTCCTGAGCTGGCCAGGCTGGCCAGCATGCCGCTTCCGCCGGACCGCAAGGAAGCCGCCATGTCGCCGAAACCGCCACTCGCCATCGCCCCGGACGCGCCGCCCGCCACGCCCGACTGGATACGCATAGAAAACCTGTACGCCAGCGGCAAGGGCACCCTGCGCGACCTGGAGCAGGTGGCCGTGCCGACCACCTTTACCTGCCCCGAATGCAGCGGCACGCTGTGGAAGCTGCGCGACGCCAGTCCGGCCCGCTTCCGCTGTCACACCGGGCACAGCTTCACCGCGCAGGCATTGGACGAAACGCAGGACCGCGCGGTCGAAGAAGCCATGTGGTCGGCGATCCGCGCACTGAACGAGAAGGAAGAATTGGCGCGGCGCCTCGCCGGGGAAGCCGGCACGCGCCGGCTGAGCCGGGCCGAGGGCGACTACCTGGAGCGGGCCGACGCGGCCAGGCACGCGGCCACGGTACTGCGCGGCCTGCTGCTGCACGATCAGGTTTAGCGCACGCCGTCCTGCTATCATTGCTGTTTTAATATTGGCGGCCACGGCTATGCGCACAGCGCGAACCCGCTCGATCATGCTCGTGCTTGGCGGCCTGGCCGCGAGCCTTGCCGTGCTTGCCGCCACTGGCGAGGCGCTCAGTTGGCCCGCTACGCACGCCGTAGGCGCTGCGCCAGCCGACCTTGGCGCACGCGATGTCTTGCTGCCCCTGGCCATCCCCGCTCCCCCCGCTGCCCCCCGTCACGTCGCAGGCTGGTTTGCGCCCGGCAAGGCCGGCGCGGGTGCCGTACTGCTACTGCATGGGGTGCGCGCAGACCGCCGCTCCATGCTGGCGCGGGCGCGCTTTCTTCGCCAGGCCGGCTACGCCGTGCTGCTGCTGGACCTGCCGTCGCACGGCGAGAGCAGCGGCGAGCGCATCGCGTTCGGATGGCGCGAAGCGGAGGGTGTGAAAGCCGCGATGGCGTATTTGAGGCAGGAGTTGCCGGGCGAAAAGATCGGCGTCATCGGCGTGTCGCTGGGCGCGGCGTCCTTGCTGTATTCCGGCGAGCAGCCCGACGCTGCCGTGCTCGAATCGATGTACCCCACGATTACCGACGCGGTCGCGGACCGCCTGCAGGCGCGCCTCGGTCCGCTGGGCCGCGCGGCGGCGCCGCTGCTGCTGTGGCAGTTGCCGCTACGGCTGGGCGTCAGCGCGGGCCAGCTGGCACCTATCGAGCGCATGGCCGGCTTCAATGCGCCGGTGCTGATAGCCTCGGGCGTGGACGATCTGCACACGACTGCCGCCGAAACGCGCCGCATCTACGACGCCGCGCCCGGCGACAAACAGCTCTGGTTGGCCGAAGGCGCGGGGCACGTGGATCTGCACGGGCATGCGGCAATGGAGTATGAACGCCTGGTGACAGCCTTCATGGCGCGCCACCTGCGCGCGTCAGGCCTGTAGCTGCGCCAGCCAGCCGAAAGCAGCCATGTTGACGGCGACCGTGGCCCAGAACGCGAGCTGGAACGAGGTCTTGCCGGATTTGTGGCGCAGCCATTGCTGCGCCAGGATGGCGCCCGGCCAGCCGCAGCACAGGCCAAGCAGCAGCAGGGTGCTCTCGGGCGTGCGCCAGCGTCCCGCCTTGGCGGCGGATTTGTCGACCGCGTAGAAGATGAAGCAGAGCACGCTGGCCCCGGCGTACAGCATGCCGGGCCAGGCGGGCAGGCGCCACAGCAGGATGGCCACCAGGTAAAGCAGGGCGAACGCGCCGATGGCAAGGTAAGCGGCGCCGCCGCGCGTGCCTTTGCCCGCGTCCGGCACGCCGGCCCCCGAGGCACCGCGCGCGCCGCCGCTTGTCCTGGCGCCGCGCGCGCCACCGGCAGCTTTCGCGCTGCGGCTGCGCGCGCTTGAAGCGTCGCCTTTGGCCATGCGGCCTTAGAAGTAGCTCAGGCCGAGGGCGGCCTTCACTTCATCGGCAGTCCTGGCCGCGACTTCGCGGGCCTTGGCCGTGCCTTCCTTCAGGATCTGCATGACCTGGCCCTTGTCCTTGGCGAATTCCTCGCGGCGGGCGCGGATAGGCGCCAGCATCTCCTGCAGCACCACTTCCAGGCGTTTCTTGACGATGCTGTCGCCCAGGCCGCCGCGCACGTAATGCGCTTTCATTTCTTCCAGCGCCGCTTTCTCGGTGTCGAACGCGTCCAGGTAGATGAAGGCGACGTTGCCCTCCAGGTGGCCGGGGTCCTGCACGCGCAGGTGCAGCGGGTCTGTGTAGACCTTCTTCACGGCGGCGGTGATCTCGTCGGCGGTCGCGCCCAGGTTGATCGTGTTGCCCAGCGACTTGCTCATCTTGGCCTTGCCGTCGATGCCGGGCAGGCGGCCGATTTCAGGCACCAGCGCCTTGCACTCGACCAGGATCTCGCGGTCGGCCAGCCGGTTGAACTTGCGCACGATCTCGTTGGTCTGCTCGATCATCGGGATCTGGTCCTCGCCCACCGGCACCAGCGAGGCCTTGAACGCCGAAATGTCGGCCGCCTGGCTGGCAGGGTAGGTCAGGAAGCCGGCCGGGATGTCGCGCTCGAAGCCGCGCAGGATGATCTCCTGCTTCACGGTCGGGTTGCGCTCCAGGCGCGCCACGGTCACCATGTTCAGGTAATAAAAGGTCAGTTCGGCCAGTTCCGGGATCTGCGACTGGATCAGGATGGTCGACTTGGCCGGGTCGATGCCCACGGCCAGGTAGTCCAGCGCCACCTCCACCACATTGCGGTGCACCTTGCCGGTGTCTTCCATGTTGTCGGTCAGCGCCTGCGAGTCGGCCAGCATGATGAACTGCTGGTAGTCGTGCTGGTAAGTCACGCGGTTGCGCAGGCTGCCGACGTAATGGCCCAGGTGCAGCGGACCGGTCGGGCGGTCGCCGGTCAGTATAACGGACGGGGTGGTGGGCGTTGCAGGCTGGCTCATACGGATTCCTTGGGGTTCCTGTTGTCGCCCCGCACGATGCGCCAAGAAAAACGCCACCCTGCGAAGGCGGCGTTGACTAAATACTCACATCACTGTGCAGCGGCCGCGCTATGTCAGCGGGGCCACCAATTCAGGCAGAAGCGATGCGGTTGGATAAAATTCATGCCCGTATGGTTGCAGTTTGCCGCCGCCCTGTCAAGTTGAGCGGCAGCAACGCCTGCGGGCGCGGCGCGGCGGGGGGGGGCGGCGGGGGCGCGCATGGAAACAATGGCCTGCAAAACTGCGTTACAAAAGTCGCGTTGCGCAGGGACAAGCAGTTGACTACCATGGCCCGCTATTCATCGTCCCGGAGACCGACCCATGCGCACGCCTTCCCTCGTCCAGCTGCCGGCGCTCGCCGCGCTATCGCTGCTGATCTCGTCCGCCCTGGCGCAAACGCCGCCGATGGCCCCGGACATTCCAGCCAGCTTCACGGCGCCGGACGCCAATGCCGACTACGAAAAACGGGTGGTCATGGTGCCGATGCGCGACGGCGTCAAGCTGTACACGGTGATCGTGCTGCCCAAGGGCGCGCAGCGCGCCCCCATCATGCTGACCCGTACGCCGTACAACGCCGCGCGCCGGGCGCAGCGCAATGTCAGCCCCAGCATCCGCGCCACGCTGCCGCAGGGCGACGAGACCCTGATCGACGCAGGCTACATCCGCGTGTTCCAGGATGTGCGCGGCAAATACGGCTCCGAAGGCGATTATGTGATGACCCGCCCCTTGCGCGGCCCGCTCAACGGCACCCGCGTCGACCACGCCACCGACGCCTGGGACACCATAGAATGGCTGACCAAAAACGTGCCCGAGACGAACGGCAAGGTCGGCATGCTGGGCTCCTCTTACGAAGGCTTCACCGTCATGATGGCGCTGATGGACCCGCATCCGGCGCTCAAGGTGGCGGTGCCGATGAGCGCCATGGTGGACGGCTGGCGCGGCGACGACTGGTTCCACAACGGCGCCTTCCGCCTGCCCAGCCTGCCCTATATCGGCGGCCAGACCTCGGTCAAAGGGCGCGGCGAAGCGGTGGCCGACGGCTATTACGACGACTACACCGCCTTCCTGAACGCCGGTTCGGCGGGCGACTACGCCAGGAAGTTCGGCCTGGACCGCCTGAACTACACCAGGAAGCTCTTCGAGCACCCGTCGTACGACGGCTATTGGCAAGGCCAGGCCATCGACAAGCTGATCGCCGGCCGCAAGCTGACCGTGCCGACCATGCACGTGGTGGGGCAGTGGGACCAGGAAGACATCTACGGCCCTTATGCCGCCTACGCCGCGATGGAGCCGCAGGACAAGGCCAACAAGCTCAATTACCTGGTGATAGGCCCATGGCGGCACAGCGGTGTGAACTACGACGGCTCGAATCTGGGCGCCATTAAATTTACCGGCGACACCGCGCTCGAATTCCGCCGCGACGTGATGCAGCCCTTCCTCAACCAGTACCTGAAGGATGGCGCGCCGGCTGCGGACACGCCGCCAGTACTGAGCTACCAGAGCGGCAGCAACCGCTGGCAGCGCTTGCCGCAGTGGCCGCAGTCCTGCGCCAGCGGCTGCCCGGCGGCATCCAAAGCGATCTACTTGCAGGACGGCTTCAAGCTCGGTTTCGACGCGCCGAAAGCCGGGGCCGAGTTCGACGAATACGTCTCGGACCCGGCCAAGCCGGTACCCTTCGTCCCACGCCCCGTGCGCATGAACGACGAGAACGTGTGGAAACCCTGGCTGGTCAGCGACCAGCGTTTCACGTCCGACCGCCCGGACGTGCTGACCTATGTGACCGAGCCGCTGAAGGCGCCGCTGCAACTGTCCGGCCAGCCGATGGTGAATTTGTTCGCCGCCACCAGCGGCACCGACGCCGACTGGGTCGTCAAGCTGATCGACGTCTATCCGGACGAAATGCCGTCGCAGCCGGAGCTGGGCGGCTACCAGCAGGGGCTGTCGATGGAGATCTTCCGCGGCCGCTACCGCAACAGCCTGGAACGCGCCGAAGCGATCCCGGCGAACAAGGTCGAGCGCTACCGCTACGCGCTGCCGAATGTGAACCATGTGTTCCTGAAAGGCCACCGCGTGATGGTGCAGATCCAGTCGTCCTGGTTCCCGCTGTATGACCGCAACCCGCAGCGCTTCGTGCCCAACATCTTCCACGCGCAGCCTGCGGACTACATCAAAGCCACCCAGCGCATCTACCACGCGCCGGCGGCGGCCAGCGCGATCGAACTGCCGGTGGTGGAAAGCCAGCAAGACCGGGACCGGTGGTAACGGCCTCCGGACGCTGGCGAAATCGTCCTTGCCTGGCCGGCAGTTTCGGGTAAATCGGTAAATCTTCCAATTGCACTGGACAGCCTATGCAGCGGATCAAGCCCTGTCCGCTTGGAAGGTGCCTTAATGCAACACCTTGATTGACAATTACCGACCGCAGGCACAGAGTCAGCCTTGACAGACCGTGGGCTGCACGGAAATTTCTTTATTAATCAACGTGGTCGGGGAAGAAATGAGAAAAGTTATTGCTTTCGCAGTCAGTATTCTTTCGTTGCAAGTAGCCGCTGCGGAACCGGCCAAAACCGTGCAACTGGCCAGCCTGGAATGGATGCCTTTCAGCGGCGCAGCCTTGCCTGGGGACGGTTTGTCCAGCACCGTGATTGCCGAAGTGGAAAAACGCCTGGGCAACAATGTCAAGGTGAAGTATTTCGAATGGAAAGAGACCGTCGCCAAGGGCGAGGCCGATGCCGAGTTTGCCGGGTATTTTCCCGTGTATTACACGGCTGAAAGGGCGGAGACCAAGTGCCACTTGTCGCAGCCGGTAGGAAAAAGCGAGACCGGTATCGGTTATCTGAAGGACACGCCGGTGCCATGGAAGAAAACCAGCGACCTGGCGGCGTTCAAGATCGGCGTGGTGGAAGGTTATGCCAACAGTGCCGAGTTCGACGCCGCGGTGAAGCAGGGCAAGCAAGCGGTGGAGGTGGCCAGCAGCGACACGAATAACGTTCGCAAGCTGGTGGGCAAGAAGATCCCAGGGATAGTCGTCGACAAACTGGTGCTGCGTTATCTGACGCTGCACTCCGGTGCCAAGGACAGCGTTATGTTCAGCGATCATTTGCTGACCGAAAATACCCTGCACGTGTGCTTCCGGCGCTCGCCGGCCGGCAAGGCATTGCAGGAAGCGTTCGATGCCGAGTTGAAGAAGGTCGATCTCGCCAAGCTGGAGTCGGCTTATCTGAAGCGGCTGGAAGCGGGCGCCAAATAACGCCGTGCAAACGATTACGGAATGCTGGCCGGATAAACAGACGCAGCACGTCGAGCTGAGGGGCATCATGCAGTTGAACTTGACCAAAAGATGTTGGAGCGGCGCACTGTGCGCGGCAGCGGTACTGGCTTGCGCTCCTGCGGGCGCGGAGGAAGCACCCAAGTCGCCGTTAAGCATCGGGGGCGCGATTCGCTTCAATTACGTCTACAAGAACTGGCAAGCGGCGCATCCCCGCGGCTTCTTCGGCTTGGACACGGCGCGCCTGGACGTGAACTATGACGACGGGCAGGTGATCGGTTCGGCACAATACCGGTACAACAATTTCCCGGAAGGACAGGGCGACTACACCCAGCATTTCCTGCACCACGGCTGGATAGGCGTGCGCTTTGCCGACAAGAGCGCCATCCATGTCGGGCTGGATAAAATCCCGTTCGGCTTGCTGCCGTTCGCCTCCAACAACTTCTACGAATCGATGGCGTTTTACACCGGCTTCGAAGATATGTACGACCTGGGCGTGACTTACTCCAGCAAGCCCGGCCCGGTGGAGTGGCAGCTCGGTTTCTATCCGCGCGACGGCGGATCCTATGGCGGCAGTTCCAACACGGCGGGCGCCTCGAACCGCTATTCGTTCAATATCGTCCCGGACGATGGCGCGCAGGGCTATGCAACGGGCCAAAAAGATAGCGAGCGCAATACCCTGGTGGCGCGCACCGCGTGGCGCTTTGGCCCGGACGGTAAACAGGAGGCCGGTATTTCCGGCTTGACCGGGGAAATACGCAACGGCGCCGGCGACAACTCCAGGCGCAACGCCTTGGCTATCCATTACAAGGGCGCGTACGGGCCGGTGGGCGTGATGCTGGAGGCGCTGCGCTACAGCTACCATACCCGGCACGCGGCGAGCCAGACTTACGGCGGACTGGACCCGAACAGCTTTGTGATGCTCGGCGCCTTCGGCTATCCGTATCCGGTGGCGTCGAAAGGTGACATCTTTGTCGCCAACATCAGTTATGACATTGCAGGGGTGGTCGGCCCATTTACCGGTTTCAAGGTTTACAATGACTATAGCGTCTTGAGCAAGCGGGTCGGCAATTATCACGGTTCGGCGCAGAATGTGACCGGCCTCAGCTTCTCGTCCGGGAAGTGGTATTTCTACGCCGACTATATGTTCGGCAAGCACCAGCCATACATGACGCCGGATTTTGGCGGCCTGGCGTCGGCCGCCAGCAAATACGACGGTGTCAGCCACCGGATCAATTTGCAGGCAGGGTATTATTTCTAGGGTAGCTCTACACCTTGCGCGGCGGTTCGCCGAGGCGGAACGACAGGTATGCCGAGTTACCCTTTAGTTTGGCAGGAATCGGTTTTATACAGCGATCCGCCAGTGGCGCCGGGCGATCGCATGGGATGGAGGTGCAATGATGCGCTCGGCGGCGATATTTTTACTTGCCGGCATACTACTGATGACCGTCCCGGTGCGGGCCGAAACGGTCACCATCGCCACGGGTGAATTCCCGCCGTGGACCACGGACACGGCCAGGCACGGCGGTTTTATCAATCGGGTCGTCAGCGCGGCGTTTGCCCGCAAGGGGATAGATGCCAAATTCAGCTATATGCCCTGGAAGCGCGCCGAAGTTGAAACAAAAGTAGGGCGCTATGACGCCAGCTCATTCTGGTTCGCGAGCCAGGCCCTGGAGAACGATTTTGTGCCCAGTCAGCCGATTTCGCACCATCAAGAGGTGTTTTTCCACTTGAAATCCAAACCGTTTCCGCACTGGCAAACGTTGTCCGATCTTGGCGGCGTAAAGTTCGGCGCCACCCTGGGCTACACTTACACGGCCGAATTTTGGGAGCTGGCGAAGACCGGACAGCTCAATGTCGAGGTCGCGGCGCGCGACCTGCTGAATCTGAAGAAGGTGGCGGTCGGACGGATCGATGCCTTCCCGATGGATGAGATTTCGGGATGGATGCTGCTGTCGAACGCCAAATTTTTTCTGCCGGGGATCAAGGAACTGTTTGCGACCGAGCGGCGCCCTTTGCGGACGACGCCGGCTTACCTGCTCTTCCCGGCGCACCGGCCGCGCACCGCCTACCTGGCTGCAAAATTCAATGCCGGCCTGCTTGAGTTGAAAAATGATGGCACCTATGACAGATTTTTCCAGGAGATGATTTCTGGGGTCTATTGAGGCCGAATCAATGCTAGGCTATCGACCTGACTTTAACGGAGAGCCGGCTTGAATACCATAGATCTTGCACTGATTGAACGCTGGCTCACGGGCTGGAGCCTGTCGCGGGGAGTGCCTCTGCCGATTCCCTATGGCGGCGGCCTGCTGGTTGATGTCGGCATGCCGGCGCAGTTGCGGCGCTACGTTTTTGTCGACGCGGGACCTGCGCTTCAAGCCTGCGCCGACGGCATACGCGATCCCTACATTTTTCTCAAGGCCGCGGTCGATCCCGAGGTCTTGAGACAAGCGCTGCCAGCGCGCTGGCATGTCGAAAGCCCGGGCTACCTCATGACGGGGCCGTCGCTATCGCCGGTCAACGTTGCGGCGCCTCCAGGGTATCAACTGGCCTTCGATACGCAGCACGGCGCGCATGTGGTCCGGGTGATGCACGACAGCCAGGAACAGGCAGCGGCGGGACGCGTGGTGATGCACGGCGGGTGCGCGGTATTCGACCAGATTGAAACAGCCGAGTCCCATCGGCGCCGTGGCCTGGGCAGCGTCGTCATGCAGGCGCTTGATTCCATCGCCTCCCGGGCGGATGCGCGCGAACGGCTGCTCGTGGCGACAAAGGACGGACGCGCGCTCTATGAACGTCTTGGCTGGAAGGTCATTTCCCCCTGGTCGACCGCGGTGCTACCCACTTTTCAAGCGTAGCGCATCAGCGCCGCGCCGCAAGTGATGAGGGCGATGGCGGCGTAGCGCTGGCGGCTGACGCAGGTGGCTGACGCAGGTGGCTGATCTTCTCGCGCAGGACGAACGCGGCGACGACGAAGCCGGACACGCGCGCTGCAGGCGGACGCTCAGCGCGGCCGCACGCTTTCGGCGAGGATATCGGCGCGGTGGTAGCGCTGGAAGCCTTCCATGACCACGCTCGACTTGGCCACTTTCTCGATCACCTCCAGCACGGCCGCCTGGTCTTCAGGCTTGAGCGAGCGGCGCGACACATAAGCTCCGCTATAGCTCCATGGCAGCTCCGGTATCGGCTCGACACGCAGTTTGTCCATCAGGCCCGCCACGCGCGGCTCGCGCATGACGGCGCCGGAGAAGGTCGTCGGTCCCATGATGGTGACGTCGATCGCGCCGGATTGCATCAGCCGTGCGATGGCCACGGTGTCCACTTCCTGGAACAGGCGTCCCTGCTTGGCCAGTTCTTTGATCAGGGCCTGGTACTGTTCGCCGTAGTCGTAGCCGCGCACCACTGCCACGCGCAGTTCGTGCTTGTCCAGCAATTCTTGCGCGCTGGTGATGGGCGCCCGGTTCCCCTGCACGGAAATGAGCGTGGCGCGGTGGCCTATCATGGGCACGAAAATGCCGAGCTGGTCGCGCGCCGCGGTACGCGACGCGGGCACCAGGATGTCTGCTTTGCCGATCTCGAACAGCACTTCCAGGCGCGCACGCGGCACCACGGAAAAGACCAGGTTGCAGCCCGCCTTGGCGCTGGCGGCGCGCAGCGCTTCGGGATAAATGCCGCCGACGGTGCCGTTGTTGTTGGTGATGCTCACGCCGATCAGCGCCACCGGCACGGCGATGTCGCGCGAGCACTCGGCGCCGGCCGGGGCCAGGGCGCCCAGGGAGAGCAGTGCGGCTGCGGCCAGCGCTTTGAGCTCGGCATGTCCCATCATGCTTGCGGCGCCTTCAGGTTCATGTGGTGCTGGCGGAAGTAGTGCCGCGCCACCAGGATGGCGACCGCCTGCATCGCCGCGCATACGAAGAAGCTGCTGCCGATGCGCCAGTCGTTGGCCGGCAGGTGGCTCACTTCGCCCAGTATCGCACTGCCCAGCAGCGGCATGAAGATGATGCCGATGCTGCTGATGGACTGCAGGGACCCCATCAGCTCACCCTGCTGGTTGGCGTCGGTGGACTTGGAGATGATGCCTTGCAGCGCGGGCCCGGCGGCAAACGCCATCAGGTTGCAGCAGATGAAGAGGTACATCATCCAGCCATGCGTGGCCAGGCCGTACAGCATGTAGGTGATGCAGCCGGAGGCCAGGCCGATCAAGGTAAGGCGCACTTCGCCGAACCATTTGATGAAGATGCCGAGCAGGCCGGCCTGCACCACGGCGGCGGCCATGCCGACGCAGAACAGCGCGGCGCCGTTCTGGCCCGGGCTCCAGTCGAAGCGGAAATTGGTGTACAGCACCCAGGTCGATTGCAGCATCATCTGCGCGCAGGTCATCAGTGCGAAGGCGATGATCAGGCCACGGATGTCTTCGCGGCGGGCCAGCTTGAACAGGCCGTCGAGCGGGTTGACGCGGGTCAGCTTGAACGGCGAGCGGCGCGATTCGGGCAGCGATTCGGGCACCCAGAAATAGCCGTAGATGAAATTGGCCGCCGACAGGCCTGCCGCCACGTAGAACGGCAAATGCAGGTTGATGCTGCCCAGCAGGCCACCCAGCATGGGCCCGGCGATGAAGCCCAGGCCGAAGGCCGCGCCTATCTTGCCGAAGCTCTTGGCGCGGTTCTCGTGGGTTGAAATGTCGGAGGCATAGGCCGAGGCCACCGACATGCTGGCCGACGAGGCGCCGCCGATCACGCGGCCGATGAACATGCAGGCCAGGTTGGGCGCCCAGGCCGTCGACAGGAAGTTGATGCACATGCCGGCCATCGAATACAGCAGCACTGGCCGGCGCCCGACCCTGTCGCTGACGGCGCCCAGCATGGGCATGAAGATGAACTGCATCAGTCCGAACACCGCGCCCATGATGCCGTACCACAGCGCCTGCTGGTCGCGCGAGGGCACGAATTCACCGACCAGTATCGGCAGCACCGGCACCACCAGGCCGATGCCCAGCATGTCAATGAAGACGCACACCAGAACGAACTTGAGGTTGCCGTTGGAGGTCGTGGAGAGGGGGACGGTTTCGCTTGGACTGGTCATGGATGAACGGTGCGGAAAACTATGGCGTGGCGGGGCTGGCGGCCCACTCCGCGATGAAGCTGTCGCGGAAGGCGATCAGCTCGGTGAGGCGGCTTTGGCCCAGGCGGCGGCCGGCGGCGGTCTGCATCTTGCCCGGCAGCGTAGCCAGTTTGACGTCGATGTGGTCCAGCGAATAGGCCTTGTCGTCCAGGTCGCGGTGCAGCGCCATCGGGTCGTCGGCGTGCGCCAGCGCGCAGCCCATGCGGCCGGCGGTGTAGAACATGCGCGCCAGGCCGACTGCGCCGAGCGCGTCGAGGCGGTCGGCGTCCTGCACGATTTTCGCCTCGATGGTTTCGGGCTTGATGCCGGCCGAGAAGCTGTGCGTTTCGATGGCGTGCGCGGTGTTGGCCAGCTTCTCGGCGGGGAAGCCCAGTTCGGCCAACTGGCGGCTGGCCAGCAGCGCAGCTTGGCGCGAAGCCAGGTGGCGGTCGGGCGAATTCTTCGGCAGGTTCACCAGGTCGTGCAGGTAGCAGGCCGCCAGCACCACCAGTGCGTCCGCTTCAGGATAGTCGTCCATCAGCAGCGTGGCGTTGCGCCACACGCGGTGCAGATGGTTGGTGTCGTGCGCGCCGTCGTCCTCGGCGGCTGCGGTGGCCAGCGCCACCAGGCGCGGGTGCCAGCTGCTTAACAGTGTGTTCATTGGTCTCCTTGTGCGTGCTGCGCAATTGTGGCATTGAATTGGCAGGAAGGCCATAGTGCTTTGTTTTTGAAGTATTGCCACGGCGTATTTATTTAATGCGGACGCTCTTGACTTGCGGTAACATCAAGCACCTTCTGTTCAGTTCTGAACTTCCGTTTTGCAAGTAACCAATCGAGGAAACCATGTCCACCGACGCCAACTCGACCGCCAATGTCGCGGCCGCCGCTGAATATCTCGCCTTTACGCTGGGCCAGGAAGAATACGGCATCGACATCCAGAAGGTCAGCGAGATCCGCAGTTACGAAGCGCCGACGCGCATCGCCAGCGCGCCGGTGTTCGTCAAGGGTGTGATCAACCTGCGCGGCCTGATCGTGCCCATCGTGGACATGCGCATCAAGTTCAATGTGGGCGAGCCGACCTACAACCAGTTCACCGTCGTCATCATCCTCAACATCGGCCACCGCGTGGTGGGCATGGTGGTCGACAGCGTTTCCGACGTGACCATCCTGACGCCGGACCAGGTCAAGCCGGCGCCCGAAATCACTTCCACGCTGAACACGGAATACATCGTCGGCCTGGGCACCATCGACGAGCGCATGCTGATCCTGGTCGACATCGACCGCCTGATGACCAGCGCCGACATGGGCCTGCTGGACACCGCGCTGGCCGCCTAAGGTAGCAGCGGAGGATGTAGCACAGGAAGTAGCGGCTGCGCCGCAGGCTCCAACCATGATGCGATCGCCTGTTGCGACAGGCGGTCCGCCGCGCCGTTGCGGTGGCGCGGCACCCAGCGCAGCGTGACGTTCCCCAGCTGCGCCAGCAATGACAGCGCCTGCGCGCGCTGCTCTTCCAGCCCCGCCGAAGCCGTTGTCGCTCCGGTCACATCGTCGATCACCACGCGGCTGTCGCCGTGCACCACCAGCACCGGCGGCTGCGCCGCGACGGCTGCCTGCAGCAAGGCGATCAGTGCCAGGTACTCGGCTTCGCTGCTGCTGCCATGGCCGGCGCGTTCGCTGATCTCGGTGCGCTGGCCGTCCGGCCCGCACAGCAATCCACCTATGCCCAGCTTGCCCGGATTCGGATGCGCCGAACCGTCGAACCAGGCGCTCCATGCGCCTCGCGGCGGCTGGCGGCTTGCTTGTTTGACGGCGAGCTTGTCGGCGCGCTCGCGCAGCCTGGCGGCGCGTCGGGCCTGGTCTGCGCCGCGCTGTTGCGCGCGCGCCAACAGCAAAGCAGGCAGTCCGGCGGGGCCGGCTGCCTGCTCAAGGACGCGCAACAGCGCTTCCGTTTCGGTGATCCCCGCTGTCTTGGCGAGGCGGCGGCTCTTAGTGCGTTCGCCCTGGTAAGCCGCCGTGGTCAGGTCATGTTCGGTCGCGTGGTCTGCATTTGGCATGCCGCCATTATCGCACCATGCCCGGCGAATCAATACCGGCGCGGATTGTCCGGGCGCTCGTCGCGGCGGTTCGGCACGCCATCGCCGTCGCGGTCGCGGTCGTGGCGGTCGGGTATGCCATCGCGGTCGCGGTCATGGCCCCGGCTGTAATTCCGGCCGTCGTAGCGGTCGTAGCGGTTGGGTATGCCGTCGCCGTCCCGGTCGCGGTCATAGCGGTTCGGGATGCCGTCGTGGTCCATATCGCCACGGCCCCGGCGGTCCCAGCGGCCGTCATGGCGGACCCAGTTCCCGTTTGATTGCACCCAGCGCGGCTCCGTGTAGTAGTAGCCGGGACGCTCGCGCATCCAGTGGCCGCTCACCCATACGTGGCGATGGCCTTGCCAGTCCCAGTAGCCCGGTGCCCAGACGTAGCCATGGCGCATAGGCGGCACACTTTCAAAACGGAGCGGGGGCGGCGCGGTGCCGATCACGAGGTCGACGTTCACCTGGGCCGAGGCTTGCATCGGCGCAAAGACTGCGCTGACAGCCAGCACGGCGGCGGCATAAAGGGTAGGCTTGAACATGATGGTCTCCGTTGATGTGTGACGCTGAATTCACTATATCAAGCGCATAACGGAGCGGGAAACGATGATGCAACTTCTTACAACTGACACAGCTTTGGACAGACTGGTGTGCGCTAGCGCACAGAAAGGCGGGATTCGCCTGCCACGCGGGGCGCGTTGATTTTTAGCGCAAGGCGTGCAGGCGAATGTTCAGGGCGGGGCTCAAATTTTGCCCGTGGCGCCGGCGTTGTACGAAGCGCTGGCTTTGCGCTCGTCGAGCAGCGATTGCGCTTTCTGTTCGGCGCTCATGCGCTTGGCGCTGACCACGACGACTTGCAGGTCCTTGGCAGCGAATGCGGGGCCGGCGGCGCGGGCGACGATGGGCTGGGCTTCGGCGGTGGCCGCGGTGTCGGTATCGAGCACGTAGTTGGCGGCGCAGGCCAGGCCCAGGGTCACGACAAACAGGGCTTCGAAGTTTTTCAGGACGTTCATTTTAATCTTCCTTCAAGTGGTGGGTGGTTGGGTTTGTGCGGCTTGGTGCTGTGTTCCGATGACTGCACTGTATGCAAACGCCCCACGGGCGGCCATCGGATTGCGACGAGCCGCCGATTTTGCGGCGCGAGATGCAAAATCCGGCGATAAGACGAAGGCCTCTGCAGCACCTTTTCTGCGCCCCTCCGCTAATCCCAGCCATACCGACAACTCCAGCGCGAGGGGCATATGCGAGCCATCATCAGTCACCTCCTGCAGGCCATGGGAGAGCGTCAGCGCAGCTGGCGCCGCCGCCGCAACCTGCGCGCAGGGACGCGTGCATCCACGCCTGCCGGTGCCGCGGCATGGCTCGCATTCGTGTCAGCAGGCAGGCCGGTCACGCGCGCGCATGGCGCCGCTGTGCCGCGCCGGGCCGTGTGGCTGGTCGCGTCCGGCGTGCTGGCCGCCGTGCTTGGCGCGGTTGTCATCGTCGGTCACGCGCGCTACCTTGGCGCGGTCACCATCACCACGGCGGATGCCGCCAGCGCGAGCCATGCAGCCGCCGTATATCAGTCCGCGCTGCCGGGCGCCACGCTGGCTGTCGAGCGGCGCGCAGGCGTGCGGTTCAGTGCCGTGAAGGGCGGCGCGGTGGTGACGCTCGCAGGCATGCAAGGCATGGGCACGGTGCGCGTTGACTTGTGCAGCCAGTTGCGCGATCCGGGCAGTACGCGGCTGGTGCCGCTGCGGCTGGGTTACCGCTTTGACGACGTGCAGCGGTGGATGGCGAGCCAGCAGGGCGCCGCGTCCGGCGCGTTGCGCAATGTGCTGGTGGTAGGCGGCGAGTCGGCCGCGACGGCGGACATGCCCGAGGTGCGCATCAGCGGCAATGCGCGCGCGGACTTCGACAGCGACAGCGGAGAACCGCTCCAGTTGACCTGGCGCAGCGCGCCGGGCTTGGCGGCGCGCTGGCTGGGCGATGCAAGCCTGGGCCGTATCGCTGAGGGTGGGGATGCCACTGTCGCCTTTCGCCGGCAGGGATGGCTGGCTTGGGGCGAAGGCGCGGCCATGCGCATCGAACGCCGTGCCAGCGTCGCGTGTCCGCAGGCGGGGGAGCTGCTGGTGCAGCTGTACCGTTTACCGGTGCCGGAGCCTGTTGCGGCGGCCGATGGCGCGGCGGCAGGCATTGCGCAGCGCGCCTGGCTTGCCGGCGGCCGTTTGGCCGACGCCGAAAGCAAGGTGCTGGTGGCAGCCTTCCCATCTTCCGGCGCTGCGGTGACAGCTTATTTGCAAGCTGGCGTCTACACGCTGCCGCCGCGGCCCGGCACAGCGCTGGAAGACCAGGCGCTGTTCCTGGCCCTGCAGGCCAAGGGCTTGATCAGGCTGGACGCCAGCGGCATGGTCGCCATCGCCCCGCGCGATCTGCCGCAGTGGCTGGCCGGCGGCGCGTCGACGCGTGCCACGGAGCTGGGCGAATGGAAGGACGTGCGGCTGGACGACGCAGCCGCGAAGCTGATCAAACGCCTTTACTATCAGGCTGATGGCGCGTACGTGCGGCAGCAGATCGATATCTACAACAGCGAACGCCGCCTGCTGGCGTGGCGCGTCAAGTCCGGCCCGGCATGGGAGGCCAGCGCTGGCGACAGCCCCTTGTCCGCCACGGCGCAGATGCCGCCCGCCGCCGCCCGTCTGTTCGCCGAACTGCCGCAGGGCTGGCAGCCATGGACGCGTGTCGCCTACTGGCCCCAGGCCAGCGCCGCCAGTACCGTGCGCCTGACGATCAACCGGGCCGCCCAGGGGCCGGCTCAAATGCCGGCGGCAGCGGGCGCCTCTGCGGCCCGCCCGGCGGCGGAGCATGCAGGCGAGGCCGTGCTGCATTTGCTGGTGGCGGGACGCGTTCTTGCCGTCGGCGGCGCGAGCGCCGAGATGCGCGCTGCCTGCACGGGCAGGGGATGCGGCTCGTTGAGCGATGCGACGCAACTCACGCTGAAGCCCGCACCGGGCGCCCACGCGGTCACCGTGGACGTGCAGCCGCTGGACATGACCAATATCGCGGTGGCCGGAGACCAGCAGTACCGGCATCTGCGCGTGGTTGCGGGACGTCTGGCATGGCTGCCGCTGGACACCGGCATGCCAGACGCCGCTCCAGCGCCCGGCAAGCCCGCGTCGCCGGTCCAGCTGCAAGACCGCAACGGAACGCTGCTGTGGGCCGATGGCGGCAGCACGCCGCCCGCTCTGGATGCGGGTCTTGCGGCCATGCTCGGCGTCGGCCCCGGCCACGCCAGCAGCCTGGCCGGCATGCTGGCCCGCGTTCCTGCGGCGGGCGGCGCCGGCCTTGACGGCAAGCCCTCGCTCGGCAAGCTCTCGCTCGACTTGCCGCTGCAGGCGCTCAGCCAGCACATCCTCGATTGCATTGGCATGCAGCGCGGCCGCTGGGATGGCAAGGCCTGTACGGCTGGCCGGGCGCCGCCGCAGGGCCGGCATGCCGGCCTGGTCATCCTCGACGCGGAAACCGGCGATATTCTCGCCGCGGCGGGCGCCGGCAACGCCCCCGTGCATGCCGCCGACTGGTCCGAAGTGCGCGACTTCGAGCGCGCCAACCCGGCCCGCAGCCCGTTGCGCCTGCCGGCGCTGCAGCACGACGGCGGCGCGCACCGCAGCCCCGGCTCCACATTCAAGATCGTCAGCGCGGTCGGCCTTGAACTGGCCGCGAAATCCGATCCCAAGCTGGACGCGCTGCTGGGCGGGATGCCGCTGTCGGCCATCAATGCCATCGCGCGCCAGCGGGGCTACGCTTTCCAGACCGGCGCAGCGACGTATCCGGTCAGCCAGCCGGCCAACGAGCGCCGCGCCCACATCACCAACTACAAGGAGCAGAGCCTCGACCGCCGCGCCCAGGAAGGCAAGCTGGGACTGGCGCAAGCGATCACCTACAGCTTGAACACCTGGTTCGCCTGGTCCAGCGAGTTGAGCGACCGCAGCCTGTTCGGGCGCCCGGATGGGGGCGTGCCAGGCTTGCAAGCGCTGGAGCCGGGTGCGCTCGACCCGGTGCGGCCCATCATGGCCGCCGCGCACCGCCTCGGTTTCGAGCAGCGCCTGCGTCTGGACGGCGGCCTGCTGCCGGACGATTTCGCCTGGTCGGCCTATGACGCGCTGCAGGCCACGCCCGCCCGCATGGACGTTGTCCACACCCGCCACGAACTGCGCCAGATGGCCATCGGCTTGCGCATGCAGGCGACGCCGCTGCAAATGGCGCTGGTGTCTGCCGCGATCGGCCAAGGCGCCACCGTTACGCCGCGCCTGCTGCTGGAATTGAACGGCAAGGCCGCCCAGGCGCCGCAGCCGGCGGCGCTGGGCGTGCGGCTGGACCGCATCCGCGCCGGCATGAAAGGCGTGGTCGACGCCGGCACGGCAGCCCATGCCTTCGGCGGCCCGGCGCTGGCGCCGCTGCGCCGCGGCCTGTATGGCAAGACCGGCACCGCGCCGGTCAGCGACAGCGCCGCCACCGTGTGGTTCACCGGCTGGCTGGAGCCGGGCAGCCTGCCGGGACAGACCCACCGCCTCGCCATGGCCGCATTCGTCAGCCATTCGGACGCCAGCGGCGGCGACCACGCCGCACCCATGGTCGCCGCGCTGCTGGCCGGCATGGCCGCCCGTGGCGGCCAGAACGCCGAACAGAGGGGTAAATAGCCGTGTAAGCCGGGCAATGCAACATGCCGGGATGTGGCATGATTTTGAAGTGTCCGTCGCAGACCGTATGATCCCCATGGTCCGGCGGCGCAACCACTGCTCAACGGGATCGCATGCGGCTGCCGGGAACGCGTTATCAGGAACATGGATGGGAACAGGTGCGCAAGCTCCTGGGCCGCTGCTCGCTGCTGGCTGTGCGGCGCATGGACCTGCGCCTGCTGCTGGAGAGCGAGCGGGAAGCGGAGCAGCTGGACATCTACACCGACACGCTGGCCGCCGAGCTTCAACTGTGCCAGCGCGGCGGACGCGGCGACGCAGCAGGCAACAGCTATGGCGAGAGCGTGTCCGAGCTGGCGTTGAGCCTCGCGTTTGAACTGCAGGCGCAGCCGTCCTACTGGAGCGCGCTCGTGTCGGCCATCGCGGGCGAGCATGCGAAACATGGCCCATTCTGGCTCGACCCGGGCAGCGACGGCATATTGCGCAAAAAATTCAACGATATGTACTCGGGGCTGCGCGACAAGGTGGACGCCGACAACTACGTCGTGACCACGGCGCGCGATTGCAGTCCGAACAAAATGTACACCTACCGCATGCTCGATACCGCCTACCGCGAGATCGAGCAGGTGTTCGCCAACTGGCGCGAACATGCGGAGCAGGTGGCGGCCATTCTGGGCCGGGCGGCCGTGGGCATTCCCATTGAAGCGCGGCAGATGAAGGCCATCGGCGGCTGCAAGGCCGAGTGGGTCATACGGTGGAGCGAATCGCTGGAGCGCTTCGGCGGCTCGCCCGGGCCGCTGCACACCAAATCCAAGCGCTTTTCCAGCTTGAAGAACAGCCCGGCCAAGATCGCGGCCCTGATGGCGGAGATCGGTGAATACGAGGCGCTGTCGGCCAATGCGGGCGGCGGCGAGGACTGGCTGGGCGACGAGGACGAGGCTACGGCGTGGCTGGACGATTACCTGCGCGTGATTGGCGACTCGGAAGCGCAGGAGGAGGAAGCGCCGCTGGCGGACGTGGTTGACTTGATACTGCAGCCACCAGGCGAAGAAGACGAGGGCGACGAGGGCGACGAGGGCGACGAGTTCGACGCCGCCTGCGATGCCCTCAGCGGCTACGACGATGCGGATGAGGGCGACGATCCTGGTGCTGCAGGGGCGGGAGAAGCTGCGTCGAACATCGGCACCAGTCCCGGCACGGGCGCCGTTACGGCCACGCGCACTGATGCCGGAACCGACGCCACCACCGGCTTGGGCGTAATTGGGCCGGCTGGCTTTGCGGGGCGTCCGGCCCTGGCGCCAGTTGCCTTGGCAACTGCGGACGAAGCGCTGGCCGCCAGCCTTTCCTTGCCCCTCCGCTTCATGGAGTTGGCGACCGCCGCGCAGGACGGCGGCAGCCGCATGCTGCAAGTGCTGAAGGAAGAGTCGCTGCCGATCCGGCTCGCGGTCTACCAGAAGCTGCTGGGCGCCGAGGACGAGAGCTATCCGGGCGAGTGGCTCGATCCCGCCACTGGCGAGTTGCCGACACTGCAGCAACTGGCGGCGCTGGACCGAATCTCGATGCCGACCCTGCGCAAGCGGCGCAATGAAGCGATCGACAAGCTGTACGCAGCCAACGCAAGGAACCGAACATGACAACGCCAGACCAAAAACTGCAAGCGCGGCTGCTGCTGTCGCGCGCCGTTCCGCACGACCGCCTGATGCTTGCCGACGCCGTGCTGTTGGCAGCGCTGGACGGCAGCCGTGCGCTGACACCCAACGAGCGCCAGGCTTTGCAAGCGTCACCGTTGACGCTGCGCCGCTTCCGTCAACTTTCCCTGCAAGGCCGCGCCGAGCCGAAAAGGGGCGATGAGACGCCGGATGGAGCGGCCGCCGGAGCCGCGAACGACGCAGTTTGGCGGGGCAGCGCAGGTTTGCTGCGTGCCGCGTCGAGCAGCGCGGTGCTGGAGGAACTGGTGACGGATGATGGCCACTGGACGCTGCATTTCCTGCCCAATCATCGGGGCGACGGGTGGCAGCTGATCCTGAAGCTGGAGGCCGAAGCGCCGTTCGCCGCGCGGCTGCTGCGCGAATTGCCGATGCTGCGCGTGGTCGACGGCGGCGGCGCCATCCTGCTGCAAGGCCGGCTGGATGCGGACGGCGAGTGCGAGCGTCCCTGGCCGTTCGATACTGCGCCGATGCCGCATTTCCAGCTGTACGGCGCCAGTTTCGCTGTCGAACCGGTGGCGAGTTAAACCATGGGCCTGTTCTCTTTCGCCCGCCGTCGCGGCAACAGTCGCAGCAATAGCCGCAGCGATAGCCGCAGCAATAGTCGCAGCAATAGTCGTGGCAACAGCAGCGCCGCTCCCGTTGCGGAGCTGGGAGGCGGCATGGTGGCGCTGCGTTTGCGGGGTGAGAAGGCGCCGGCGGAGTGCGTGCAGATCGTCTTTAATGAACTGGGCCAGTCACGGCGCGTGGCGGCGGCGAGTGCGCGTGAAGCTGAGATGGCTTATTGCTTTCATCCAGGTCCATACTGCGTGGATATCGTTCCTTTCGCAGCCGCGCCCGAAATGGGATTGCGTATCAGCTTCGTCATCGATGCCGCCGACCCGCGCGTGGCGCAGCAGCGATTCGATCTTTACCTGTTCAGCGAAGTGCAGGAGACCCTGACGCTCGCCGAGCTTGCGGCTGCCGTCGAAGCGGCGGTGCAGGACGCGCTGAGGCAGGGTACGGTCGAACTGCCGCCCTGCACCTCGCTGGACGAATGGCACGCTTTCAGGGCGGGCCTGAATCAACTGCTCTACACACGGTTCGGCATCACGGTGGACGACTGCATTCCCGTCGACGTTGGCGACCAGGTCGATTACGCGGCACAATTGCGTGCCCGCTCCGGGGCCACCGCCTCGGTCCCCGCAGCCATGACTGCCGAGAACGCCGCCCGTACCAGCTACAGAGCCGCTTCGGATGCCGAAACCAATGCCAATGCGGACGCCAATGCCGAAGCCAATTGCGTTGCTGCTGCCAATGCCAATGCCAATGCCAATGCCAATGCCCATGCCCATGCCGACGCCCATGCCAATGCACAACCGGTTCAGGACCGTGCCGCCTTGCCTGGCCGTCAGCCATCCGCGTCTGAGCTGCCTGCCGTTGACGCGCATGCATTGCGCCGCTTATTCCTGGAACTCCCGGTGCTGTCGAGCGGCCTGCGGCTGGCGGCATTGCCGCCGGGGCCTACCGTCTTTCTGGCGCACCGCAGCCTGTTGCAGCGCATCGCCCTGATCGCACTGGACGTGAACACGATGCCTGCGCTGGCATGGGCCGCGCCGGGCCAACCATTGGCGCACGACCAGCAGCAGCGCCGTGCGCGTCACAGCGCGCTGGCCGCGCAGGCGCTGGACCAGGCATGGGCGCTGCTGGCCCGGCTGCAAATCGCCACCGGCCACGCGCTGCATCCGGCGCCCGCGCAGGCAGCCGCCGGCGAACCGGCGCTGGAAGCCTTGCTCGACGAAGCCGACCGCCTGCTCGCCAATCTTGACTACCATTTAAACCAGCGCCGGCTCGTCCGCGTGGAGGAGACGGCATCATGAACCGCGCGATTCCCAGCAAACTCCCTGCCAACGCGGAATGCCGCTGCGTGCTCTCCGATGGCCGGGTGCTGACCGTTACCGCCAGCCGCCGCCCCCGCGCCAACCGGGCCGACGTGAAATGCGTGGTCGCCGGCGCCCCGGCGCTGAGCGAACGGATGCAGGAATTGGTCCGGCTTGCGCGCCACACGGAATCCCGTTTCGACAGCCGCGACCAGGTCGTGCTCAGCATGGACATCGCGCCCGACGCCGAAGAGCGCGGCTGGGAGCTGGCCGCCGTGCTGGCCGACCGCATGGTGCGCGGGGTCTGGCAGCCGGCGCAGCCTTTGGCCTACGCGCATGGCTGGTCCGACCATTGGCATCTGGGCGGAGTCACCGGCCAGCCGGCGTTGGCCGCGGCCGGCCTGCGGGCGCTGCCAGCCAGTCCCTGTCCGGCCGTGGCGGTACTTGGCGGCGCGCAGGAAGGGGAGCTGGCGGAGGCGGTCGAGCCAGTGACTGCAGGACCGCAAGGAGCGCGACCGGCGTTGCCATCTCCCACGTCCACCCCCTTGGGCGGCGGGATTGCCAGCCTGCTGCTGACCCATCTGGGCGGCTTGACCGGCCACGCCGATCCGTCGGCCGCCGTCTCGAGCGCGCGGGCCTGGTTCCCCCTGCACAGCGGCGGCATCAACGATAGCCTCTGCTGGGTTGAAGTCAGCGTTTACCCTGCCGAGCAGTCCGACGCGGGGGAGGAAGACACGATAGCGGTTCCCGGCGTCGGCCTGACCGCCCAGTTGGCGGTGCGCCAGGCGCTGTCCGGTGCACGCCATTTCGATGGCAGGGCACTGGGCCGCTGGCGCACCGTGGTGCGCTTCGGCCAGCCGCGCTTCCAGGGCGCTTCCTACGAACTGGCGCTGGTGATGGCCGACCGCCTGGCGCGTGGCCGCGAATTCGTGCCGCGCGGGCGCATCGTCGCCAGCGGCTGTTCCAGCGCCTGGCACGCGGGCCGGGTGGACACGGTCGAGGGCCGCGAGGCCAAACTGGAGTTGATACTAAAACAAGCAGTCCAGGGCGACCGGGTTTTGCTGCCAAAAGATTGGCAGAACGACATTTCGCCGGCCTACGCCGGCGCGCTGCGCGCCGCAGGCGCTTCCCTGGCCTGCATAGAGCGTATCGGCGTGATCTGAATCGTGCGCAAGAAGACAAGCGGCTGCCCTGCTAAAATCCGGATGGACGGGGCGGCTGGGGATGTTGGAATAGATAAGGCTAACAAGGAGTTCGACATGTTCCGAATGTTTGGTTTTGGCGGCGTCAAATGCCCGCGCTGCGAGCATAAAAATGGCGCCGGCCTGGGTTACTGCACGAACTGCGGCGTGATCCTCGGTGCGCCGCGCAATGAGCCTGTGCTGCGCGACAACCGCTGGATCCCCGCCAGCGATGAACTGGCCGTCTATTTCAGCGTTCGCCAGCTGTCCGGCATCTTCAACAAGACCCTGCGCGTGCCGGCCACCACCCGCGCCTACATCCTGCAGGCCGACAGGGCGACCGAAGTGCCGCAGGGGGAATACGAACTCGAAGGCTTCTTCACGCGCCTGAACCATCTGCTGCGCGACCAGCATGCCGAAATCCTGATCACCCGCACCACGCCGCTGCCGGTGGAGTTCTCGTTCAGCGACTTGCACACCGCCGAGCACTTGAAAGTGTCGGCTCGTTTCACGGCCGGCATCAAGGTGGAAAACGTGGCCGCTTTCGCCCAGCATTTCATGACCGTGCCGGGCACGGTCACGACCTTGCACCTGCACGACCTGCTTGCGTCTTCGGTGCGCCAGGTGGCGGCCGAATTCATCGGCGGCCGCTCCATCCGCGACATGAGCAACAACCCGGACCTGCGCCCGCAACTCGACGAGCGCCTGCAAGCCGCGCTGAAGCTGCGCCTCGCGGAATTCGGCCTGGCGGTGGCGCAAGTGGAAACGCTGGCGCTGCGGCACGATAAATTCGACCATAACCGCGACCGCATCGGCTCCCTGTGGCTGGTGGCCGACGAGCGCCATGTGCAGCTGGAGCACGTCAAGCAGCTCGATGAGTTGTACAACGAGGAGGAATGGCAGGCCATCTTCCGCGAAGAGCAGAAGATCCGCAGCGACTTCCGCCGCGCCGAACTGCGCCAGGATGCCGCCGTGGAGAAGGCGGAACTGGCGCAGCAGGAGGCCGAGCGCGTGCAGGCGATCCGCGCGCGCGAAGTGGATCTGTACGGCCGCATCATCGAATCGAAAACCCGCCGCCATGCCTTCGACCGGGGTGCCGGCGCGGCGCTGATCGAGCTGGAACACGAGCTGGCGAAGAAGCAGGCCGGCCGTGCCGGCGACGTGGCCGACTGGGAGCATGTGCGCCAGCTGGCACAGATCAAGATGCGCACCGAACTGGAACTGGCGCAGCAGGCCGCGCTGGAACAGCGGCAACTGGCGCAGCAGCGCTTCTCCCATCAACTGCACCTGCAGCAGATCCAGAACCAGGTGGCGCAGGCGCTGCTGATCGAGGACGAGGCGCACCGCCGCGCGCAACTGCTGCGCTTGCGCAAGAGCGAAGCGGACGCGCAGCAGCGCGAAGTGGAACTCGAGGCCGAGCATCAAAAGGCGCGCTTCCACGGTGTGGCGCTGGAAAACGCCGCGCGCAAGCGCGAGGCCGAGCGCGTGCAGGAATGGCAGGACCAGCAGCAGCTGGCGCACCAGCGCGCGCTGCTGCGCGGCGAAGCGGTGAAGGACGCCGAGAACACCGTGCAGGTGGCGGAGGTCAACCAGAAGCTGGACCGGATGCGGCGCGAAGGCGCCACCGCGGACGCCGTGGCCCAGTACGAGAAGCTGCTGCGCACCATCGAGGCGGACGGCGCGCAGCAGCGCCAGGCGCAGACGCTGAACAAGCAAGCCATGCTGGACCAGCTGGCGGTGGACGAGCAGCGCCTGGCGCTGAAGCAGCGCGAGCAGGAAGCCGACTGGCAGCGCGAGCTCAAAAAGATGGAGCATGAGCGCGAAGAGAAATTCGCGCGCTGGAAGGGCGATTACGACACGCTGCTGGCGCAGCAAGCGCACGCGGCAGAGCTGGCGCGCATCGACATCGCGCGGGTTGAAACCATCGGCCACCTGAGCGACACCGGCAAGGTCGCCATGGCTGCCGCGCCGAATGCCGCCGCGCTGGCGCAGGTGATGAAGGAGCAGGTCCGCGCGGGTATGAGCCCGGAACAGATCCAGGCCATGGCCGCGGTGGTGCAGGCGGAAAACAGCGTCAGCCCGGCCGATGCGATGCGCATGATGCAGGAGCAAGTGGCGCAGGAGCGCGCCCATCGCGACGCGCAGGAGCAGAAGGACAAGCAGCATCAGCTTGATCTCCTGACGCTGCAGAACGCCACCCACGCCAACGCCCTCAGCTCGCAGATGCAGCTCGGAGTGGGCGTGGCGCAGGCGGGGGCGCCGGTGCACATCCATCGGCACAGGTACTGCGTCAACGGCCACCAGGTTCCGGACGACCGGCCGAACGCGAAATTTTGCGCCGAATGCGGCGTACCTCTATAAGCGTGACGATGCAAACAGCAAGAGACAAGATACGCGAACTGCGCGCTTTGCACGACGACGGCTTACTGAGCCTGCAGGAGTTCGACCGCCGCAAAAACGCTATCCTGGACGCCGAGTATTCGCCGCTGGGAGGCAGTGCTGCGCCTGCCGCAACGACTGCGGCACCGATACAATTAAGACAGGGTACGGAGCTGGGCCTGATGGCCGGCCAGGAGATCGGCCCGCAAAACCGCCGCTACCGGCTGGAGCGGCTGATAGGCCTGGGCGGCATGGGCCAGGTGTGGCGCGCGACGGATCTGGCCACGCACGAGGAGTTGGGACATAGCGACCAGGTGGCGCTGAAGATACTGCCGCCGCAACTGACGCAGAGCGCCACCCATGCCAAGCTGCTGATCGAGGAGGCGACGCAGGCGCGCCGCCTGGCGCACGAGAACATCGTGCGGGTGTATGAATGGGCGCAAGACCCCGCCACGTCGAGCTACTTCATCATCATGGAGTGCCTGGACGGGCAGGACCTGGACGACTGGCTGGCCGCCCACGGCCACGCCACGCCGGACCAGATCCAGACCTTGCTGCGGCCGCTGGCGCATGCGCTGGACTACGCGTGGGACAAGTACAAGCTGGTGCACCGCGACATCAAGCCCGGCAACGTATTCCTGACGCAGAAGGGCGAGGTCAAGCTGCTGGACTTCGGCATTGCGACGCGGGCGCGCAATGCGGGCAGCAGCCTGGGCCTGCAGACGCCGAACGCGGGCACCACCGGCTACCGTGCGCCGGAAGCGGGCGCCAGCCAGCGTCAGCCCAGCCCGCAGCTGGACGTGTATGCGGTGGCGGTGATGATCTACCAGCTGCTCGAAGGGCGCCTGCCGTTTGACGATAGCCGCAATGCGCAGTTCCTGCCGTCCGCACCCGCCGCGCTGAACCAGGTGGAATGGCAGGTGCTGCAGCGCGGTTTCGCCTATGCGCGGGACCAGCGGCCGCAGTCGGTGACGGAGCTGCTGGACGCCTTGCAGCAGGCGGCCGGCCCTGGCGAGGAAGAGCTGGCGGCGCAGGCGGCGGAGCGGCAGGAGCGCGAACGCCAGCGCGCCAAGGAGCAGCAGCGGGAACAAGCGGCGCGCGCCGAGCAGGCCCGCGCGGTGGAGCAGAAACGCCAGGCCGAACTGGCCGGGCGCCGCCAGGCCGAGGCGCAGGCGGCGGCCATCGAGAAAGCAAAGCTGGACCAGCAGCGGCGCGAACTGGAACGCAAGCAGCGCGTCGAGGCGGAGGAGGCGGCCAAAGAGCGCAAGGCGCGCTTGCGCGAGCAGCTGCTTGCGCGGCGCGAGGCCGACGCGCTGAAGGCGCGCCAGGCGCAGGAGGAGCAGCAGCGCAAGGCCGCTCAACTGAAGGCCGAGGCGGCCTATCGCGCGGAGCAGGAGCGCCACCGCAAGGAGCAGGCGCAGCGCAACGCGGCCGAGCTGGCGGCGCTGATGCCCACGCCCGGCAGCCCGGTGGCGGACCCTAACGGCGTGCTGCGCGACCGCTTTGTGGACGGTAACGGGGTTGGGCCGGACCTGGTGCTGATACCGACCGGGCGTTTCCAGATGGGCTCGTCGGAGTACGAGCGCGGTATCGCGATGAAGGCGGGTTCGCAGAAGTCCTGGCTGGATCGGGAGACGCCGCAGCACTGGGTGGGTATCGATTACTCGTTTGCCATGGGACGCTTTCCGGTGACGGTGGGCCAGTGGCGCCAGTTCGTGCGGGCGACCGGCTGGGAGTCGATGTCGGACACGGACTGGGCTTCGCCGGGATTCAAACAGGGCGATGAACATCCTGTGGTGGGCGTGAGCTGGAACGACGCGCAGAAGTATCTGGCCTGGCTGTCCGGGAAAACCGGGCAGACTTACCGTCTGCCGAGCGAGGCGGAATGGGAGTACGCCTGCCGCGCGGGCACGCACACGGCCTTCAGTTTCGGCGACGAGATCAGTACGGAGATGGCCAACTACGATGGCAATTTTACCTATAACAATGGCGTCAAGGGCGAGTTCCGGCACGGCACGACCAAGGTCAGCGCCTTTCAGCCGAATCCGTGGGGGCTGTTCGACATGCACGGCAATGTGTGGGAATGGACCCAGGACGTGGTGCACGACAATTACGATGGCGCGCCCAACGATGGCGGCGCGTGGGAGCAGGGCGGCGACCCGGTGCGGCGCGTGCTGCGCGGCGGGTCGTGGCTCTACCAGCCGCGCTATCTGCGCTCGGCGCTGCGCAACGGTTACTCGGCGGTGCTGGCGAACGACATCGTCGGCTTCCGCGTGGCGCGCAAGCTCGCGTAAGCCGCCATTGCCCGCGCGGGCCGGTCCGGGCGGCTTACGTCGGCGGGCGCTTCCTAACCCGCCCTACGCCAGGCAGCGCAGCTTTGGCGTCTTGCGCATGGAGGGGGCGTCCAGCGCATCGACCATGAGGCGGGCGCCGCGCGCGGCGAAGCGGTAGCGGCGGCCGGTTGCGCTGCCGGTCACCACCAGCTCGGGCAGGCCGTCATAAATGAAAGGCACGCCAGTCGGCGCGGCGCGCTGCATCTGCGCTGGCGATGCGGTGGCCGGCGTGGCGAAGGGCACGCCGGCCGCCATGCGTGCCGCCCAGCGTCCCTGCACACCGGACTGCTCGCCGGCCGGCCCGCCGCGCGCCGCTTGAATCTTCTGCACCACCTGCTGGCGCTTGCTTCCGCAGCATCCCATATCAATCCTCCTCCCGGCGCAGCGCGCCGCGCGCGCGCTCGACCATGATCGCGGCGGCCGACAGCGCGGGCCACAGCAGTACGAAGTGCTGCCAGCCGGTGCTCAGCATGAGCGACGGCGGCAGCGCGACCCACAGGCTCAGGCAGTAAAAACAGTCCATCATCCGTCCCAGGAAGCCTTCGCCGGCCCACTCCCGCAAATGAGCCATGACATCCCACGGTCCGTCCTCGCGGTGCAGCAGGTGCGTCACGCGCCAGACCGCGAGCAGGGCCAGCAGCAATTCGTACCAGGCGCCCGCCATGGCAGCGCCTAGTCCCGTTGCCCGTTCGGTTCGGGGCAAACATCGGGACACAGTTCCGGCCGCAGTATTGTAAAGGCGACTTCGAACTCGTTGTGGTGGACGTTGCTCGGATGGCTGCAGTTGGCCGTGCGCTTCCACGCCCGCAAACGCAGGATGTAGGCGCAGCAGCGATCGAAGTCGGTGCCGCGCAGCGTCACCTTGTAATGGCCGCCGTACCAGTGCGGACGGGGCGAACCCTGCAGCAGCGCCTCCTGATAGGTCGGGCCGACTTCGAAGGTCGGGTCCGGGCTGAAGGTGCCGTGCACGCCGGTGCCGATGTCGAACGTCTGCGCCACGCCGTATTCGGCCGTCAGCGTGTAGGCGTCCAGGTGGCCGTCCTGCACCGTGGGCGGCACGGTGACGCTGAAGTGCACCGTCAGCGTGTCGTTGGCGGACAGCCGCACCATGTCGCAGGCGCTGATGCAGTACTGGCCGGCCGTGCCCTCGTTGACGCAGATGTCGCGGATATAGCAATCCGGCTCGCTGGTGCAGTCGTGTACCGTGCCCGGCCCGCAGGGATGGAGCGCGGTCGGCATGGCATGGACCATGGCCTGGTTGTCGATGCGGATGTAGACCGACTCCGTGGTCTGCTGGCCGCAGCCCGGCAGGATGCGTTCACTCGACAGCACAAGGTTGTCCGCCGCATCGGCCGAATAGCCGACGAAGCGCAGCTGGTACAGCGCGTCCGGCGTCAGGCCGGGGTTGGCCAGCGTGTCGAAGTAGAACAGGGTGTCGTAGTCGTACCAGATGACGGCGCCGCCGAAGCGCGGAATGGCAGGATGCAGATCCTCGTAGTGTTTGCGCGTGACCATCACGGTCTGGCCGTTTTTCAGGATGGGCGTGAATGCGGGCGCCGGAGCGACCACGGCCGTGCTGCCGTCCCAGTAGCTGCGCGAGAAGCCGTCGAAGGCGGGCACCGCGAGGTCGCTCCACGGCCCGCCGTCGCGCGAGACTTGCACCTTGAAGTAGTCGACATCGGCACCTGCGCCGCCGCGCATCTGCAGCGAGCCGTAGAAAGGGCGGTCCAGCGTCGGCGCCGTGTAGGCATACCCGCGCAAATCCGGCGGGCCTGCCGTCACGCCCAGCTGTTCGGTCGCGACGCAGCCGACGAAGGTCACTTTCAGGCATTCGGGGCACTCGGGGTCGAAACAGGATGGCAGGCAGCAGGCCTGGCTGTTGGCCAGCAAGGTGACGTGCAGATTGGTCGGGATGTCCCATCGGATCTGCGCGTTGGCTTCGTTGCGGATCACGCGCAGCTGGTCGCTGCACTGCTGGGTCACGCGGAACACCACGTCCGGCGCGCAATCGTTGCGGTCCCACCAGGGCCAGATATGCAGCGCGGCCAGCTCCGGCGACGGCGGCAGCACCGCCAGCAGCGACTCGGCCGACATGGGTTCGTCGACCACGCCGGGCGCTTGCAGCCTGCGGTTCCTGGACAGGGACACCGCTTGCGCGGCGATCTGCTGCAGGTAGAGCGGGTCCGGCCCGTTGCCGGGCGGCAGGGCTGGCAGGCGCAGGCCGGCCTTGGCCAGCAGCTCCTGGAGTTGGCTGAACAGTTCATAGTCGATGCCCCAGTTCTGCAGCAGCCAGGGACGCCAGCGCAGGCAGCACCAGCGGAACTGGATGACGAAGTTGCCATTGACGTCGGTGACGGCCGACTTGATCAGGTCGCGGAAGTACCAGATGAAGATGCGGTCCACGTCGTAGGCCTCGACCGTGGCGCCGGGCACCGGCGCGTCGCAGAAGCTCCACTGTCCGGTGGCCGGATTGTACTGCCAGTGGCGGCACACCACGCGGCCGCGGATGGTGTAGCTGCGGCAGCAGAACAGCCAGCAATGGTAGAGGGAGATGGCCACTTCCAGCGTGCCGACGTCGACGTGGAAGTCGCCGGCGTTTTCAGCCTCGTTGGCGGCCTCGGTTGCCGCTTCGTCGCCGGCGCCGGGGCCCGTCTCCGCCGAGGCGCCGGGTTGCGTGTCTTTCGGCGGCAGGTCCACCATCACCTGCAGTGTGTCCATGCCCATCAGTTCCTGGTCGCCGACGTCCGGCCCGACCAGCAGGCGCACCGGGCAGGGCAGGCGGGAACCGGGCAGGAAGGGCGGTTCAAACTGCACCGCGAAACGTATCGGCTCACGGCGCTTGCCCGCTTTCACCACTGTGGAGCCCAGCACTGCGCCTTCGCGCACCACGGCCACGCGCAGGCCGAGCTCGGGATCGAATTCGTTTTCGGGTATCTTCCCCAGGTCGATCGCACCGCCAATCTCGCTCATGATAGTCTCCGGTTTTTTTCAGTACCTTTAGACTGTAAGAAGCGCAAGCGCCGATTGCCAGCCATAAGCGGCGCAGGTTTGAGCTATGTCATGAGATTCGCTTTCTAATGGGATAGGCGAAGGCGCGGCAAACGGTGTACATTGTGGCTTCCAAGACCTATGCACCAAGGAAGACCCATGAGCATTAAAGTTATCCGTGACCAGTCGCTGCCGATGCGCCATATTGCGCACGTGCGCAACCACCTGATTTCGGTCGACGGCACGATAGAGGAAGGCGGCAACGACGCGGGCCCTTCGCCGCACGACCTGTATGACGCGGCCATCAGCGCCTGCAAGGCGCTTACCGTGGTCTGGTTTGCCAAGCGCAAAGGCTATCCGCTGGAGAACGTGGAAGTGACCACGGAGCGCGACGACAGCGAGGAGCGCACAGGCGTGTACCGGCTGGCCGCCACGGTCCACCTGACGGGCGACTTGAGCGAGGCGCAGCGCGCCGAATTGCTGTCCGTCGCGCAGAAATGCCCGATCCATAAACTGATGACGGCCGTGACGACCGAAATCAGCACCGTGCTGGGATAAGCCGCCATGACTATTTCCAATGTGTTGAAGGGCCACGAGAAGGACCTGGGCGGCGGCTTCGTGGTGCGCCGCTATTTGCCGTCGGCGGTCAAGCAGGCGGTCGGTCCCTTCATCTTTTTCGACCATTTCGGCCCCATCGACGTGGCGCCGGATGCGGACCATGACGTGCGGCCGCACCCGCATATCGGCTTGGCCACGGTGACCTATCTGTTCGAAGGCGCGATGGACCACCGCGACAGCCTGGGTACTTTCCAGCGCATAGAACCGGGCGCGATCAACCTGATGACGTCGGGGAAGGGCATCGTGCATTCCGAACGCACGCCAAAAGACCTGGTGGGCCAGCCGCACCGTACGCATGGCCTGCAGCTGTGGGTGGCGCTGCCGGTGGCGCACGAGGAGGACGAGCCATGCTTCGAGCACACGCCGTCGGCGGCCATTCCATCGTTCCAGGTGGACGGCGCCAGTGTGCGCGTGCTGATCGGCACCGCTTTCGGCAAAACTTCGCCGGTGAAGACCTACAGCCAGACTTTGTACCTGGACGTGGCGCTGCAGGCTGACCAGGAGATCGGCCTGGCCGGCTTGCCTGCGGAGGCGGCGATCTACCCGATCAGCGGCGAGCTTGAAATCGACGGCTCCCCGCTGGCGCTGCACACCATGGCGCTATTGGATACCCGCAGCGCGCAGCGCGTGCTGGCCAGATCGGCCGCGCAATTCGTGGTGATCGGCGGCGAGCCGCTGGATGGCCGCCGCTTCATGTTCTGGAATTTTGTGTCCTCGCGCAAGGAACGCGTGGTGCAGGCGGGCGAGGACTGGGAAGCGCAGCGTTTCGCCCAGGTGCCCGGCGAAACCGAACGCATTCCCTTGCCCAAGCGGCCGGCCGACAAGGAGCCGCAGCCGCTCTGACGCGCCGTGCCGTGCCCGCGCAGGCGGGGGCCATAAGCCGTAAGCTCGGCCCAGCTCAGGCCGTATGCATATCGCTTGCGGTGACGGTGCTGTGCAGGTCTTGCGCGCCGGTGCGGATGATCCAGCTCTCCGGGTAAGGTTCGCTGGCGAAGCGGGTCAGGCGCGGTACGCGGCTCAGTTTTTCCAGCGACGTGGCGGGCGCCAGCGCGGTCTCCTTGCCGGTGAGCGCGTCCAGGTGCCAGAAGCCGCCGTCGTGGTGGACGATCAGCGGCAGCGCCGCCGCTTGCGGCGTGGCCTGGAAGGCCGGCATCGGGTAACCGGGATGGCAGTTCGGCGCAAGCAGGAGGAAGCATTCGGCCTGCGCGCCCTGGTCCAGCCGGTGCAGAACCACGCCGTGCGGCATGATGGCAGACACCTGCAGCACCACGATGCCCTTGATGCTGGCGCTCAGTTCGATGCGCATGCCCTGGCGCAGCCGTACCGGCTTGTGCTTGCCCGGCCATACCCCGTCCAGCAGCAGGCCGTAGCGCGACACGTCTTCAATGTCGAATCCGCCCTGCGCGGCGCGGCGGATCACGGCGTGGCGGCCGGACAGGCGGCGCGTCAGGCCGCTGGCGTCCGGGCCGGCGTCGGCAAAATGGTGCAGCAGCACGTCCGCTTCCGGATCGACCAGCTCGAAGCGGCCCAGCGCGCATTCGTCCAGCGCGAACAGGCGGATCTGGCGCTGTGCGCCCGCTTCCGGCGCGGCGTTGACGAAGCTGGCGGAGAAGGACGGGTGCGGGTGCACAGGCTCGCTGCGCGGCATGGCGATTTCGATCAGGTCCTCGTCCCAGGCGATGGTCGAGAAGCCCATGTCCACTTTGCCCTGTGGCGCTTCCAGGTTGACGTGGGCGATGCCCGCGTTGCGCGCGGTGACGTCGATGTCCAGGTGATGCCCGCCCTGGATGCCCCCATGCACGTTGAGGCGCGCGATCGAGGCATCGTCGGCCAGCACGCGCACATTCTTGTGCGTGCTGAGGAAGATGCGGTGGATTTCGGTCAGCGTGGCGTCCAGGCGCGGCACCAGGATGACGAAGACGGACTCCCAGCGGCGCGTGGCCAAGCCGGCGTGCTGGCTCAGCACTTCGGCGCTGATCTGGTATTGGCCGTGTTCCTTGTTCTTCGATGTGAATTCGATAAAAGCCGGGCGCCAGCTGCCGTCGGCGGCGCGCACGAACTGCTGGCGCGAGGCGCCGTTCGGTATCAATTCGGATTGCAGATGAATAGCCAGTTGCGGCGCGCAGTCTTCCGGCATGCCGCGCAATTCCATTTTCAGGGTCTGGCGGCCGCCTGCCGCGCGCGGATCGAAGCCGCTGATGTGCAGCTGCGGACGCGCGCGCGCCGGCTGGTAGGCGGGCGCGGGACCGGTGTCGCCGTGGGCCCGGCCATGGACGACATCGTGCGCCGCAGCCGGGGCGGCGGCACGGGCGCTGCGCAAGGCACTCAGCATGTCGTAGCTGGTGGGCGCGGCTGCAGACTGCGCATGGCCACCGGCGCAGGCATCCTCGCCGGGCATGACCCAGAAGGTGCAGTGCGGGTGGTCAGTATTGCTGCATTTTTTCATGGATTCAGGACCGGCGGCATAAACAAGAGCTTACGCGCTTTTGCCCGTCCGTGGCGATGTCGCCCGGCATTTTTTGCGCCGCGTCAGGCGGCTGCGCCATCGATGCAACAGCCCTGTTGTCAAAATGATTGCGAACGCGCCTGGGGCAGTGCCGTTTCATCATCATTGCAGCCTGCCGGCGCGGCCGGGAAACGCAGCGCGATCGCTGTCAGGTTGTCAAGCAGGAGGCCGGACGGCGGCGCGCCGCGGTAGGCGCCGAACAGCATGTCGATGGCGCCGCCGGCGCTGTCCAGGCGGCCAAGCAGCTGCGGCCATTGCGCGATCCATTCCTGCGGCCGGCGGCAGGCCCAGAAGCCGTCGGTGGCCAGCAGGTAGACCGCGTCGCTGCGCACGGCCAGCGCGCGGCGGTCGGCCAGCGGCTGCAGGAAGGCGGGCAGGCGCGCCTCGTCCAGCGCGCACAGCGCGTCGTCGAGATGCTGCGGATCGGCGAAGGCGTTGCCGAGGATGAAGGCTTGCGCGATCTGCGGCCGATGCTCGCCGTGCACCTGCTGCCACCACTCTTGTGCGCCCAACAGGCCATGCATGGCGCAGACGGTGGCCGGCACATGGTCGATCGTGAGAGAGAGCGCGCGCTCCGCCGTGATCTCGTACAGCCGCGAGTCGCCGACATGGTAGAGCAGAGGCGCCTGTTGCGGAGGCAGCTCGAGCAGCGTGAGCGTGGTGCCGGGACGGTGTGCCTTGCCCTTGTCGCTCGGCGAGCTGAATTGCGCTTGCAAATGGGCGTGCAACGCGTCCAGATGCGCCGTCAGCGCCTCCAGCGTGGCGCAGGCGGGCATGCGCAACAGGCCTGCGGCGACCGCCTCGGCGGCCTGGCGTCCGTAGCCGTGGCCGCCCATGCCGTCCAGCACCGCCAGCCGCACATGGCCCTGCGGCCAGTTGGGCAACTGCAGCGCACGCTCGATTTCGGCGTGCATGATGACGGCCCGTCCGCTGCTGTCGACCAGCACGAAATTGTCCTGGTTTTCGAGCACGTGGCTGTTGCTGGCGCTGGCGGCGCTGCGGGCGGCGATGTCGAGATGGGGACCGAAATTGAGCGTGGCGCGCGGAGATGACATGGTGGCCTTGTTGGCGGGGTATAGGGCAGCTTAGCCGAAATGCGGGCGGCGCACCCGGCGCCGCTTTCGCTTCGGCTCATTCTGCTGCGCGCCGCAGCCACAGGCTGCTTACCCATCCGGTATCAGGCTTGCCATCTGCAAGTGTGCGTACTTGCCACCAGTCGCCGGAACGGAGGCCGGTGGGGGTGACGCTGGCGCCGGCGGGCACCAAGGCGAGGCGCGGCGCTTCCACGCTGGCGGCTGCGCGCAGGTTCAGGTCGCGGTGGACGCGGTAGGAGCGTGGCGCCGCCGCCGCGGCCGTGGACTTTACGGTGGACGGCGCCGTGGACCTTGCTGCGGACGTTGCGGCAGGCATTGCCGCCAATGCCACCGGACGCGGCGAGAAGGCGCCGGGCAAGCCTGCCTGCGCCGTGTGCGGCGGCGGGGCGATGGCGAAGTTCAGTATCAGGCTGCCGAAAGCCCAGGTGCCGGCGCAGACGATGAACAGGTTGCGCGCGGTGGGACGCCGCCACCACGCGTGCGGCGTGAGCCAGGAGGCCAGCACCAGGGTGATGGCCAGGCCGCCCAGGATGGCGCAGGCGCCGAGGTATAGTTCGGGTCGCATGGCTGCGCTCACGCCTCGAAGCGCAGCACGTAGTGGCCGGCGACGAGATGGTGGCCAGCCGGCAGCAGGTATGGTGCGTCCGCTCCCGCATCGGCGATGCTGGACACAAACTGCAGGTGCTCGTCGAGGTGGTACAGCGCTTGCGTGGCGGACAGGCGGCTGATCCGGTAGCCCTGCACAGCCGCTTCGAAGCTGAAGGCGTTGCGCGACAGCCCGATGCGGTCGGCGCTGGCGCCGCCGCCGTCGCCGCTGCGCAGGAAGCGCGGCGAGTCGAGCACGCGCAGGCAGGCCAGCGCCGGCGAACCGCGGCCGAAATTGAAGCGCGCGCCGCCGGCGACCGTCGTGCCGACGGGTTGCGCCAGGCACAAGGTTGCGCAATAGCGTTCCGCCATCTCGGGCGGCGGCGCCAGCAGCCGGATGGCGCGTGCGTCGACCGGGGTGAAGCTGGCCGGCGCGCTGATGCGCTGGCGGCCGCCGTCGGTGCACGCATACAGCTCATCGCTGGCGTCGACCAGGAAGCTGATGGCTTTGTCGGCGGCGGGATCGGCGTTCAGGCCGAGCGCGCGGCTGAACGGAATTTCGAGCGAGGTGGCGCCGGTGTCGCGGTAGCGGCTCAGGCGCGGCAAGGCCAGCGCCACCAGGCTGACGCGCTGGCGCTGCAATACGGGCGCATAGGTCGCATCGGTTTCTCCGCCGCGCGCGGCTGGGCGGCAGCTGGCAGGCAGCGGTACGGCGGTCAGGTCTTCAAGCGATGGCCTGTCGTTGGGGCGCGTCTGCCAGACGGAGGGGCCGCTGCCGGCGTGCGCCGGCCGCGCCGGCGTTTGCGGCCTGCCTGGCATTGCCGCTGCCGCTCGCGGTTGTGCGGCAGGGCGCCCAGCGCCTGTGCCTTGGGTGTCGGTTGCGGGGACGGGTATGGGCGCGGCGCTGAACTCGGGCAGTGGCACGGTGCGCACGGGCGGCGCGGAGCTGCTGCGGGTGATCTTCAGCAGAAGGCGCGCGCTGCCGCCTTGCGCGTCGACGCCGCGACGGGACTTGATGACGTAGTGGCCATGGCTGGCGTCGAAGCTGCAGTCGAAGGCGTCCTTGGGGCGCATCTGCACCACCGGCTGCGCGTCCGGTCCGTCGTTCAGCAGCAGGATGGCGCCGTCGTCGCCGAAGGGCCAGCCGCTGGCGATATAGCTTGCGCTGGCTTCGCTGCCGCCTATCAGCGCCAGGCGCTGGCCGGGATAGACCGGGCAAACCGGCTTCCATACTGCGCTGTCGCGCGATACGCTGACGTTGAACAGCGCTTTCTCGTCCGGCGCCGGCAGATAGACCGCGTGGCCGAAGCGCACTTCCACTTCGCCTGGCGCCAGCTCCTCCTTGCCCAGCACGTCGTAGCGCACCTGATCGCTGCCGAGCAGGTCGCCGAAGTCTTTCTGATGCAATGCCGTCAGCGTCCGCGCCAGTTCGCGCGCGCGGTTGCCGCGCGTGAGGTGGTAGTCGTCGTCGACTTCCTCCTGCGGCAGCATCAGCGTCACGTGGGAAAAACAGCGCGTGGCCGACCGTCCGCGATGTTCGCGCGGGCAGCGTTCGAGCAGGTCGCGCAGCAGCGGCCGGCGCGAAAACAGCGCCAGTCCCGGTGCCTGCCAGATGGCTTCGGCGTTGAAGACATCCGGAATCCGGCCTAGGACTTCGTGTTGGACGTAGATCGGCATGACAGGTTCTCCTCTAATGATTGCGCGCTGACCGCACAGAAAGCTAGCAGGGGGCAGAGGAAAAACAGCAGGTGGCTGCCGCCGGCGGACAGGAAACTCATGGGCTGGCCCATGATGGGGAAGATGGCGAGATTGGTGCCCCAGGAGAGCAGCAGATGGCCAAGCACGAAGGCGGCGCCGCCGCACAGGGCGAAATAGCGGAAGCGGCCCAGCCAGGCATGGCGGAAGTCGCGTGCCTGCGCGGCGGCCGCACAGGCGCGGCCGGCCAGGTGCAGCATGCCGGCCACCAGCGCCGCTTGCCCGGCCCACAGCAGCATCGCGCCGAGCAGGCCGTGGCGGTTCAGGAAGAAGGACGGGGCGAAGTCGTCTTGCACGGCGGGGATGTTGACGGCGCCGCCGGCGGACATGCCCAGCGAGCGCAGGCCGAGCATGCTGTCGGCGCCCAGCCAGCCGCCGTCGGCGATGGCGCGCGCGCCGAGCAGCAGTTGCTGGCCGGTGTGCGGATGGGCGGAGGGCGCCAGCCAGACCTGGAAGCGGTCGGCATAGAAGCCGCCGGCCAGCGGCCATTGCGCCATGCCGTCGGCACCGGCGCCACGCACCATGGCGATGCCGGCCACCGCCGCCAGCGCCATGGCGGCCAAGCCTGCCGCCATGGCGCGCTTGTGCGCGGCCATGGCGTAGGAGAAGGCCATCGACAAGCTCCACACCAGCAGCAGGATCAGCGGCGAGTAGTCGTCCACCTGGATCAGGGCCAGGCCGAGCAGGAAGAGAAATAGCAGTGCGGGCGCGGCCAGTTGCAGCAGGCGTGCGGCCTGGCCGTGCTGGCGGTAGCCGGGATCGTTCCAGCCCATGCGCAGGGCGAGGCAGTGGGCGGTGAGGGCGGTGAGGGCCAGTTTGGCCAGTTCCACGGGCTGCAAGTCGAACACGCCGGTTTCGTCGCCCCACAGCACTTGCGCGGCCAGCGCCGCCAGGGCAGCGGCGGCGACGATGGCGAGCAGCCATTCGATGGTGCGCTGGGGAGTGATGCCCCGTGCAGTGCGGTTCCAGCAGTGCCACAGCCCACCCGCGCCGCTGCCGGCGGCCAGCAGGGCGGTGCTTTTCTGGTAGTAGCGCAGCCAGGAAGACTCGCCCGCGCCCAGGCCCAGCTCCAGTTGCGCCAGCAGGCCCGCCGCCAGCAGGACCAGCGCGGCGGCGACCGGCAGCGGCAGGCGTTTGGGCGCGATCAGCCACAGCGCAAGGCCGGCTGCGCCGAGCAGTAATGAGCATGCTGCGCTGGCCGGCTGCCCGCCGCGCTGCGCCAGCACTGCGGCCACGCCAGCCGCCAGCAGCGCTGCCGACGCGAGGGCCATTGCTGTGGGATCCGTTGCAGCCATCGTCCCGTTGCGCACTACTCCCCATGTCCCTTGCACCCGGGCGGTGCGGGGACTGGCGCCGGAGCTGGATGCGGAGGTGGAGCCCTGAGCGGGCGGAACGGCGTCGGCGCCGCGCCCCTGTGCGGCACCAGCGATTGCCAGGGCGAAGATGGCAACTGCCAGCAGGGCGAGGACGAGCGGCGCCGGCCGGAGGTTCCACAATTCCCGCTGCTGCCATTGCCAGCCCAGATGCGGTCCCAGACGCGCATCCGGCGCCGTGAACAGCGCAACGTGGCGCGCCGGTAGCAGTTTGATGCTGCTGCCGGCGGTGTCCGGAGCAATCTGGTAACGCGTGCGCCCGACACTGAAGGCGGTGATCTCTGCCAGGGGCTGTTCTTGCTGCCGCAAGTCGGCGGGCTGCGGGTTGATGCTGGCGATGCTGTCGGGAATGGCAGGGCTGCTGCTGGCTATGCCGGTAATGCGCAGCGCGGTGTGGCCGCCGTCCTGGTTGCCGGCGCTGAGTTGCAACTGCCCGGCGCGGCGTGCCAGGATGGCTGCGCCGGGATCCACGCCGGGCAAGCCCAAGCGGTTGCCGCAATGGAGGTTGCCGCCGAAGATGAGCGGACGGGCCACCGTCCACGCGCGCGGCACGGCGCGATTCCACAGCGCCACCAGTTGCGAGGCGGCATGCGCGTCCGGGCAGGAGGGCAGGGCCTGTCCGTTGCGGTACAGCGTGGCGCCGTCGTAGCGCCATGTTCCGCCGCCGAAGCTGAACTGAGTGTCGCTTGCGCCGAACCGGGCCCGGCCGCCGTTTTGGGGCGGGGCAGCGAAGACTGTTGCGCCGATCTGAAACTGGCGCAAGCCGGCCAGCGGCGCGCTGCCCATGCGCTGTTCGTCGTCGCCGCTGTAGAGGATCACCGGCCTCCCTGTACTCAGGTTGCGCAGCAGCCAGGCGCCGCCGGCATCGCGCCGCAATTGCAGATGCGCGCGGTCGGCTGACGGTGCAGCCAGGTCGCGCGTGCCCAGCGTGATCGTTTCGCCGCGGTCAAGCCGGACTTCAATGGCGGCGGGAAACCATGCTGCCGGTGCGCGCAGGAGGCTCCATGCCTGCAATGCTGTCAGCAAGAGCAGCAGCGTGGCCGTGGCTGAGAAGAGACGGCTGCGCATCATGCTGCCACGCTGCGTAGCGGCAGTGCCACTTCCAGCCCGGCTGCGGCGCCGATGGCAGTGAGCTGCCGGCTGATGTCGATGGCATGGCGCGGCCGCGCGTCCGGTTCGGCGGCGAGCAACTGGCGCAGCAGACGCAGCGCGGCATCCGCGGCTTGCCCTGCGGAGGCGCGGCAGGAATCCGGGCGCTCGTCCGCCAAGGCCGGGCCGCCGGAACCTGCAGCCCCTGGAGCGCCCACTGCGCGGATGGCGCGCACGAAGAGGGCTTCCTCGTCGGCCTGCAGAATTGCCGGCAAGCCGCCGTGCCGGCGCAGCAGCACGTCCGCGCCTGCCGTGTGATGCTCGCGGTAGGCCTGCGCGCAGTCGCCGCAGTAGCGCAGTTGCGCACCTGTGGCCATGAAGTAGAACAGGGCGCCAAGAGCGAAATAATCGCTATGCGTGCCAGTGACGTAGCCGCCGTCCGCCGGGAAGAACTGTTCCGGCGCCTGCCAGTTGGCGGTGCCGGCATAGGAATGCGCGTTGAGCGCGTCCAGGCGACGGTTGGTGCCGAAGTCCGCCAGCTTGACGCTGCCCAGCTGCGCGTCGACCAGGACGTTGGCCGGTTTCAGGTCGAGGTAGCGCCAGCCGTACTGGTGCACCTTGGCAAGTGCCTGGTTCAGCTGCGCCATCCACGCCAGCAGGCGCCCCAACGGCAGCGGTGCGCGCTGGCTGCGCAGGGTTTTCATGTGGCGTCCCAGGTCGCAGTTCAGCAATTCGAGCGCCAGCACCGGCAGGCCGTTGTGCCAGCCGCTGTCCAGCAGCCGCACGATATGCCGCTCGTCCCAGGGCTCCAGGCGCTGCAGGAAGGTGATCTCGTTCGAGGCGCTGGCGATCCAGCGTTCGCGCTGCGGCGGCAGGGCGCGCGCCATTTGCGCTTCGTTGATCAGCTTGAGCGCCACGTCGCGGGTGCCGCGCGGTCCCTCTGCGCGCCAGATGACGCCATAAGCGGAGCCGCCTATTTGCTCGCGCAGGCGGTAATGGCCCAGTTCAAGGGTGATGATGCTGTCGCTTGCTGTCATGATGCTCCCCGCACGGCGGCATGCCGTTGCGGAAAGCTAGCGGGGGGACGTGAAAAACGGCCTGCGCCGCGAGGGCGTCAGGCCGTTGAGGAGGGCTGGCGGGGATTAGCGGTAGCCGTGACCGTGGCCCCGGCCGTGGCCGTGCCCGCGGTCATGGTAGTAGCCGTCGCCATGGCGGTAGTCGCGATAGTAGTAAGGGCGGGCCGGTTCCACGTAGACCACGGCAGGCTCCTGGTAATAGCGCGGCGCAGGGGCGTAGTAGACCGGCTGCGGGGCAGCGTAGTACACCGGCTGCGGCGCAGGCTCGTAATACACCGGGGCCGGCGCGTAGACGCGGGTCGACACATATGTGCCGCCGCCGTGGTGGCGGCCGGTGCTCAGGCTATTTCCGACCGCCGCGCCAACCAGGCCGCCGACCACCGCGCCGCCCGAGCCGTTCTGGCTGCCGATGGCCGCGCCGATGACGGCGCCGGCGGCGGTGTTGAAGTCACGGTCGCCCGCGGCCATGGCGGAAGACGAGGCGGCAACGGTGGCCAGCACTGCAACCGCGCCCAGGAATTTTTTGATCAGCATGGTGTTCCCCTCTGCTCGGCCCGGACCGGGATGGTCGTGTCGCCGTCGTATGGGTGTCACTATAGTCCGGTCCGCCGCGCGCACGGAACGAATATACACATTCTTACAAAGCGGACGGGTATGTAACAACGGGCATGTAAGCACGGCCGACGGCGCCGCCGCTCACCTGCCGCGCTCCCACTCCGGGCGCAGCAGGCTGTAGATCCTGACATCCTGATAACGTCCGTTGATGAAGAAGGCCTGCCGCAGCGTGCCTTCCTCGCTGAAGCCGCATTTTTGCGCGATGCGCACCGAACCGGCGTTCGCGGGCGCCATCAGCAGCTCCAGCCGGTGCCAGACATGCACTTTAAACAGGTAATCGACTAGCAGTTGCGTCGCTTCGCTCATGTAGCCGCGCCCGGCGAGCGCCGGTTCGAGCAGGCGGTAGCCGATTTCCCGGCTGGTCGGCGTGCGGCTCTTGAAATGCGTGATGACGCCGACGATGTGGTGCGACTGGTCCTCCACCACGAACAACTCGCTGTCCTCGGTGACGAATCCGTTCTGCATGAATTCCTTGCGCATGGTTTCGGGCGACTTGAACTGCGACGAAAAGTAATCGCCGCGCGAGGGCAGGTCGTTGGCCAGCGCGATGAAGGTATTCAGGTCTGCGGTGAGCAGGTGGCGCACCGTGCACAATTGTCCTTTAAGCATGGCTGCTTCCGGAAGAAGGTGGAACGCCTAGTTTAAGGCCAAAAACTGCTGCGCAACGTTATTAAATACGTTATCGTTTGCGTCCTTATTGTTAACCCGAACCATAGGACCCGCATGAAAACCGTTTTGACCGTTTTGATGAGCTGCATGCTGAGCGCCGGCGCGATCGCCGCCCCAGCCAACGACCCCGCCACCCTGGGGCAAATCCGCGACGCAGCGATGAAAAGTGACTACGCCTACGAACGCCTGGCCGACATGACGGACCTGATCGGCCCGCGCCTGTCCGGTTCCCCCGGCGCGGCGGCGGCCGTGCAGCAGGTGGCCGAGGCGATGCGCAAGCTGGGCGCCACCGTCACGCTGCAGCCGGTGAAAGTGCCGCACTGGGTGCGCGGCGCCGAGACGGCCGAGCTGGTGGACTATGCGGGCCGCCCGGCCGGCTTGAGCCAGCGCGTGGTGCTGACCGCGCTGGGCGGATCGAGCGCCACGCCCGCCGCCGGCCTCACCGCGCCGGTGGTCGTGGTGCGCGATTTCGATGAATTGAAAGTGCGCGCGGCCGAGGTCAAGAACGCCATCGTGCTGTTCGACGTGAAGTTCGACCAGGAAATGGCCGACCGCGGCTTGGCCGGCCCGGCCTACGGCCACGGTTCCAATTTCCGCACCAACGGCCCGAAAGTGGCCTCGCAGATGGGCGCCGCAGCGGTACTGGTGCGCTCGGTGGGCGGCGCGGACTACCGTATCGCCCACACCGGTGCGACCGCCCTGACGGCGGCCGACCGCATTCCGGCGGCCGCCGTGACGGCCGAAGACGCGATGCTGATCAGCCGCCTGTCGAAGCGCGGTCCGGTCAAGATGCGCTTGACGCTGACGCCGCAAAACCTGCCCGACGCGGACAGCTTCAACGTCATCGCCGACCTGCCCGGCACCGACAAGGCGGACGAGATCGTAATCGTTTCCGGCCACCTCGATTCGTGGGACCTGGCCACCGGCGCCCATGACGACGGCACCGGCGTGGCCGGCGCCATGGGCGTGCTGCAGACGCTGAAGGCGCTGAACCTGAAGCCGCGCCGCACCATCCGCATGATCGCGTGGATGAACGAGGAGAACGGCACGCGCGGCGGCAGCGCCTACCACGACGCCAACAAGGGCAATATCGTGAAGCAGTTCGCGGCGATGGAAAGCGACAGCGGCGGCGGCCGGCCGTTCGGCATCATGGGCAGTATCGAGCCGAAGGCGGAGAAGTACTTCGCGCCGGTGCAGGCGGCGCTGCAGCCTATGGGCGCTGGCGTGTTCACGCGGCGCGACCACGTCGGCGCGGCCGACCTGTACTTGCTGGAGAAGGACGGCGTGCCGCTGTTCCAGCCGCACGTGGACACCGCCAGCTACTTCCACTACCACCACACGCCGGCCGACACGCTGGACAAGGTGGATCCGGAAAACCTGCGCCGCCACGTGGCGGTGATGTCCACGCTGTCCTGGTTCCTGGCCAATATGGAGCAGCCGCTGGGGCGCGCCCCGGTGATCGAGAAATAAAGGAAGCGAAAGCTTAGATGGCGTTCAGCGGTATCTTCAGGTAGCGCACGCCGTTGTCTTCCGGCTCGGGCAGGTGGCCGGCGCTGATGTTGACCTGGATGGCAGGCAGGATCAGCACCGGCATCTGCAGCGTCGCGTCGCGCGCGGTGCGCATGTCGACAAATTCCCGCTCGCCGACGCCGTCGCGGATATGGATGTTGGCGGCGCGCTGTTCGGCCACCGTCACTTCCCAGCGCGCCTCGCGCTGGGCCGGCGGATAGTCGTGGCACATGAACAGCCGCGTTTCCGGCGGCAGCGCCAGCAGGCGCTGCACCGATTTGTACAGCGTGCTCGCGCTCCCTCCGGGGAAGTCGCAGCGCGCCGTGCCCACGTCGGGCATGAACATGGTATCGCCGACGAAGACCGCGTCGCCCACCTGGTAGGCGATGTCGGCCGGCGTGTGGCCCGGCACGTGCAGCGCCCGCGCCTGCAGGGCGCCGATGCGGAACTCCTCGTCCGCCGCGAACAGGTGGTCGAAGCGGGAGCCATCCAGGTTGTGGCCGTCCTTGCAGTTGTAGACGTGCGAGAAGGCGTTCTGCACGGTGCGGATTTCAGCGCCGATGGCGATGGGCCCGCCCAGTTCCTGTTGCAGATAAGACGCGCCGGACAAGTGGTCGGCATGCGCGTGCGTCTCCAGCAGCCATGCCGTGCGCAGGCCGTGCGCGCGCACGAAGTCGACCACCAGGTCGGCCGAGCGGGTGGACGTGCGGCCGGACTTCGGATCATAATCGAGCACCGAATCGATGACGGCGCAGTCGCCGCCGTCGGCGTCGTACACGACGTAGGTGACGGTGGACGTGGCGGCGTCGAAGAAAGCTTGAATTTGTGGCGTCATGTCGCGCATTATATAAAAAAAACGCATATCGCAAGCATTCTTAAAGCGGGTATGATTGTAGACAATGTTTCAATCGCGGGAGTGTGCTTATGGCCTTGAAAAGCTGTTTCACCGGTGCAGTGCTTGGCCTGCAGACCCTCTCCGCCCTGGCAACCGTTGTTCAGGACAAGTTCGCCAGCATGTCGCTGGAAGAACTTGGCAGTATCCGCATCACCTCCGTTTCCAAACGCGAAGAAAGCGTGGCCGATGCGCCTGCCGCCGTCTACGTCATTTCTTCCGGCGACATACGCCGTTCCGGCGCCGCCAGCCTGGTTGAAGCCCTGCGTCTGGCTCCCAATCTGCAAGTGATGCAAATTAGCAGCGGTGGCTACACCGTGACCGCGCGCGGCTTTGCCGGCGACAGGAACAAGCTGCTGGTGCTGGTCGACGGCCGCTCGGTGTACACGCCGCTGTTCGCCGGCGTGTTCTGGGACGCGCAGGACGTGCCGCTGGACGACATCGAACGCATCGAAGTGGTGAGCGGGCCGGGCGGCACCTTGTGGGGAACCAACGCCGTCAATGGCGTCATCAACGTCATCACCAAGAGCGCCGCCGCGACTCAGGGGGGACGCGTGGCGGCCGGCGCAGGCAACCAGCGCTCCGATGCGACCGTGCGCTATGGCGGCGCACTCGGCGAGAACGGCGCCTATCGCGTGTACGGAAAAAGCTTCGTCATGCGCAATACCGAGACGGCCAACGGAACAGAACTGGACGACGCCCGCCACAAGACGCAGGCCGGCTTGCGCGCGGACTGGAAGGCGGGCGACGACAGGTTCACCGCGCAGGGGGATGTCTACCGTGCGCGCGGCGGGCAGCCCCAGCCTGGCAACGTTGTCACGGGCACGGTGGTCCCGCTGGGTAATGTGGTGACCGGCGGCGGCAACCTGCTGGCGCGCTGGACGCGGCAGCTCGACGCGGGCGGCAGCGTCAGCGTGCAAGCCTATTACGACCGCACCGAACGCGAGATTCCGCCCTTTGTCAGCGAGAAGCTGGACATACTCGACCTGCAGGCGCAGTACACGCCGGCGCCCGTCGGACGCCACGCGCTGGCAATCGGGGGCCAGTACCGCCATGCGCGCGACCGGCTCGAGAACAGCGTCTACTTCGGCTTCCTGCCCGCCAGACAGAATGCGAATTGGACCAGCTTGTTCGCGCAGGACGACATCACGCTGACCGATACGCTGCGCCTCACGCTGGGCCTGCGCGCCGAGCGCAACGACTACACCGGCAATGAGTTTCTGCCCAATGCGCGCCTGGCATGGAAGGCGACGCCGGAGAGCTTGCTGTGGGCTGCGGCGTCGCGCACGGTGCGCGCGCCGTCGCGCCAGGACCGCGATCCGGTGGTGCCCGGCGTGCCGCCGTTCCTGCTGATAGGCGGTCCGAATTTCCAGTCCGAGACGGCGCGCGTATTCGAAGTGGGCTATCGCGGCAAGGCCGGCGAGCGCTTGCTGTATTCGGTGAACCTGTACCGCGCCTTGTACGATAAGCTGCGCACGCAAGAGCAGGTTCCGGGCAAGCGTCAATTTTTCTACGCCAACAACATGATGGCTGCCACGCGCGGCGTGGAGGCGTGGGCCAGCTGGCAGGCCACGCAGGCCTGGCGCGTGAGCGCCGCCGTGTATGCGCAGCACCAGGACTCCTGGCTCAAGCCGGGCATCAGGGACTTCGGCAGGGCCTTGCAGCGCATGGATGCCGATCCGGCGTACACGGCCTCGCTACGTTCCAGCTGGCAGCTGGCGGATACGCGCGAGTTCGACGTGGCGGTGCGCCGTGTGGCCAGCGCCTCCAACCCGGACGTGCCGGCCTACACCGCCGCCGACATGCGCTATGCGTGGAGGCTGCGCCCGGGACTGGAATTGTCGCTGACGGGCGCCAACCTGTTCGGCGGCGGCCATGGCGAAGTGACCGACGTGCGCAACCGCACCCAGGTCGGGCGCGCGGTCGCGGCAGAACTGGTGGCCTGGTTCTGACGGCGAAGGCGGTGGCCGGCTTGCCGGGCTGCCATTCCTTTGCTACGATGGCCCGACTTTGATACCACCTTATTATCTACAGCCCCTCCTGCGGCCCTACGCCTATCTCGCCAAATGGACCGTCATCGCCAGCCTGGTTGCGGCGCTGGCAGGTTCGGCGTCGGCATTCTTCCTGTACGCGCTGGACACGGCCACGGCGTGGCGCCAGGCGCATCCCGCCATCGTCTGGCTGCTGCCGCTGGCCGGTTTCGCGGTCGGCTGGATTTACCTGCGCTTCGGCCGCGGGGTCGAAGCGGGCAACAACCTGCTGATCGACGAAATCCACGACCCCAAGCAAGTGGTCCCGCTGCGTCTCGCGCCGCTGGTGCTGGGCGGGACCATCGTGTCGCATCTGTTCGGCGCCTCGGTGGGCCGTGAAGGCACGGCGGTGCAGATGGGCGGCGCGCTGGCCGACCAGCTCACCCACGTGTTCCGCCTGCGCCATGAGGACCGCCGCATCCTGCTGATGGCGGGCATCAGCGCCGGTTTCGCATCCGTGTTCGGCACGCCGCTGGCCGGCGCCATTTTCGGCCTGGAAGTGCTGGCCGTAGGCCGCATGCGCTACGACGCCATCTTCCCCTGCATGCTGGCGGCCATCGTCGCAGACCAGGCGGGCCTGGCGTGGGGCGTGCAGCACACGCACTATGCGCTGGGTGCGCAAGGGCTGGCCGGCACCCCGGTCACCGCCTTGGCGTTGCTGGCGGTGATGGCGGCCGGCGTCGTTTTCGGCCTGGCCGGCATGCTGTTCGCCAAGGCCACGCACGCGGCCGGCGCGTTCATGAAGCGGCGCATCGGCTACGCGCCGTTGCGGCCCTTGCTGGGCGGCGCCGTGATCGCGCTGGCCGTGTGGGCCATCGGCACCGAGCGCTACATCGGCCTCGGCATTCCCGTGATCGCGGACGCGTTCCGGCAGCCGCTGGCGCCATGGGACTGGTTTGGCAAGTTCGCCTTCACGGTGGCCTCGCTGGGCAGCGGTTTCAAAGGCGGGGAAGTGACGCCGCTGTTCTATATCGGCGCCACGCTGGGCAACGCGCTTGCGCCGCTGCTGCATTTGCCGTTCTCGCTGCTGGCGGGGCTGGGCTTCGTCGCGGTGTTCGCCGGCGCGGCCAACACGCCGATCGCCTCCACCGTCATGGCGATCGAACTGTTCGGCCCTGAAATCGCGCCTTACGCGGCGCTGGCCTGCGTGGTGAGCTATCTGTTCTCCGGCCACACCGGCATCTACCATGCGCAGCGCCGTCACCACGCGAAGACCGGAAGACCCGGCGGCGGCTAGTCAGATATCGGCCAGGCCGTCTTCCAATCCCAGCCTGGCGATCAGCTTGCGCGCATCGAACGGCGCCTTGACCTTGATGTCGTTATCGAAGTAGCAGTACACGTCGCGGCTGGCGCGCCTGGGCGGGAGCGTGGGCGAGGCCAGCCTGGCGTCCGATGGCTGGCCACCTTTGCTCCATGCCTTGATGCGGGCGGCCCAGCGGTCCAGCGCGGCGTCCGAATAGCCGCTGGCGTACAACTCCTCCTCGCCGTGCAGGCGGATGTAGATGAAGTCCGCCGTCACATCCTCGTAGTCCGGCCATTTGCCCGCCGTGTCCGCCACCACCAGCGCCACCTTGTACTTGCGCAGCAGCTTGATGAAGGCCGGATCGCCGAAGCTTGCGTGCCGTATCTCCATGGCGTGGCGCAGCGGGCGTCTGGCGTCGATATCGAGCGCGGCCCGGCCCGCCATCTTCGCGTCGTGCTTGCGGGCCAGGGCTTGCGCCGCCTCTGTGTCATGCGGCAGCAGCGAGAGGAAGTGCTCGACGCGCTCGGCGTCGAAGCTGAAATTGGGCGGCAACTGCCACAGGAAAGGCCCGAGCTTTTCGCGCAGATTGAATACGCCCGACGCCAGCACATTGGCCAGCGGCGTTTCGATATCCTTCAGCCTGCGCGTGTGCGTGATGTAGCGGTTGCCCTTGTGGCTGAAGATAAAGCCGGGCGGGGTGGCATCATGCCAGGCGGTGTAGCTGGCGGGCCGCTGCAGCGAATAAAACGAACCGTTCAGTTCGATGGTCGGCAGCGCCCGCGAGGCGAATTCCAGCTCGCGGCCCTGTGCCAGGGCGTGCGGATAGAACACGCCGCGCCACGGCGCGTAACGCCAACCGGAAATGCCGATGAATATTTTGCCCATGACCGAGTATAGCCAGCGGCTGCCGGCCAGGGCGCATGTCAGTGAGTCGGGGGACGCCGGCCTGTCTCGAACAGGCCGGACTTGGATCCTGCCAGCGTTCGATCAGTTGCCTGGGATCGCCGCTGCGACCTGTTGTACCACCAGCGCGTCGCGCTTGCAGTTGTTGCTCGTTTTGGCACCGTTGTCGATGCCTGCAATTACATTCGTACACGCGCTGTTGGCGCGTTGAGCGTGGCTCGGCGCCATCAATCCGTTCAGTACGTAGAAGAAATAAAACGCAATTGCCGAGATAGTAAATGTTTTCATTTTGACTCTACCCGTTGCAGTGTAGAAAAATTCTAACACATCAGTACGGTGGCTCGCTTGAATTGTGTGCAGATTTCGTGCTCTTGTAACAATTCTGATGCGGTCTCGCAACAGAAAATCGTTATATTTTCTACATCGCAAGTTTTCTAAATGATAACCCAAATACAGTGTAGGACAATTCTCACAAAATGTAATATGCAATTAAGTCTCGGGAAATTTCGCTTTCTATCCAGAAATTTTGGCGCTCTCGGCGAGGGAGGCCAGCTTGTCGGCGCGGGAGCCGTCCGGCTCCCCTGGCTGGGTGTGTTGGCGGTTTGCAATGATGATCTATTCTAAAGTGTGGCGGCCTGACCACATCCCACATCCGGTTGACCGATTCTGGCTCTGCTGATCTATACTGCACTGGTTTAATTGGCCTGACCAAATAGAAAATTGACTAGACCACATTAACGTTGTTCATGTGGCATCGTCAAATTGGACTGACCAAAAAAACACCCAACCAATCCATCTTGGAGACTATGAGAATGATAAAAAAACAAATATGCCAGGCGCTGTGCGTCGCTGTGGCGGTGCTGTCCGGGGCCAACGCCAGCGCGCAGATTTCCTCGCTCGGCGCGACCGGCTGGGCCGCTACCGGCACCAACAACCTGGGCGGGACGGGCACCACCGGCGGCGACGGCGCTACCGCCGCCAAGACCTACACCGTCAGCACGCGTGCCGGCCTGATCCAGGCCCTGTACGGCAACACCGCCACCATCAAGACCAACGGCGCTTTCAGCGGAACGCTGGACACCAGCAAAAAGATCATCTACATCTCGGGCACCATCAGCCTGAACCAGAACGCGGCCGGCACTGAACTGACGGCCGACGACTATGTGACCTACGCCAACGCCAACAGCACCACCTGCGCCGCGTATGGCTACACCACCTTCAGCCAGATCTGGAACGACTACCTGGCCGCCTACAAGCCGCCTTACGCCAACGTACCGCCGTCGAGCGATCCGGTCGAAGCGGCGCGCGCCTGCGCCAGCAACCAGATGAAGAAAAACGTGGTCCTGACCGTGCCGTCGAACACGTCGATCATCGGCAACGGCGCGACCGCCAAGATCATCCACGGCACCCTCATGCTCAGCGGTACGGGCTCGACCGCGCCAGTCGACAACATCGTCGTCCGCAACGTCGCCTTCGAAGACGCGTTCGACTTCTTCACCGCCTGGGATCCGACCGACTCGGGCGGGCGCTGGAATTCGAACTACGACACCATGTCTATCCAGTACGCGACCCATGTCTGGATCGACCACTGCACCTTCTCCGACGGCGCGCGCACCGACGACCAGTTCCCGTCCGTGTGGGCGGCCCCGTACGACGGCGAGCTCTATCATGTGCAGCACCATGACGGCCTGCTCGACATCACCAAGTCGGCCAACCTGATCACCGTGTCGTACAACCACCTGCACGACCACGACAAGGCCATGCTGATGGGCGGCACCGATACGGCCAGCCTGACGGCGGAAAATCCGGGCGTGCTGAAAACGACCTTCCACCACAACTACTTCCAGAACCTGGTGCAGCGCAAGCCGCGCGTACGCTACGGCATGGTCCACCTCTACAACAACTACTTCGCCGGCAGCAACAGCGTGACGCTCTACAACTGGATGGTGGGCCTGACGTCGGGCCAGGGTTCGAAGCTGTATGCCGAGAACAATGTGTTCGACATCACCGGCGGCGCATCGGCAGGCGACACGATAGGCGCGTCGGTCACGTCCGGCAGCGCGCTGAGCAATTGCGCGGCCCTGTCCGGCATGAGCACGGCGCGCTGCTCGCCGTATATCTTCGACAGCGGCAATCTGCTCAACGGCGTGTCCGTCAACCTCAGTTCGACCGCCAAGAGCGCCAATTCGCTGGTGAACATCTCCAGCACGCCATGGCCGTCGGCCGCCAGCCCGGCCTCCACGCCGTCGGCCACGCCATCCAGCTACTATGGCTATTCGGTGGACGCGACCACCGATATGGCGGTCTCCGTACCGGCTACCGCAGGTGTCGGCAAGCTGTAAATTTTGTAGGAAGCGCCACCGAGAGGGTGGCGTTTGCGGTCTGCCGCGCGCTAGCTCGCGTGGCAGGCCTGCGGTGCCGTGCAGCCTATGCGGTCTTTGGCAAGGCTGCTGAGCGTAATTGTCACGTTTTTCGCACGGAATCCGCCGATGTTTTGATATTTATCAAGCATCCCGTTGGTTCATGGAAAGAAGCAACCTTTCTGATTGTCTCTGTTGCGTCGCACAAATATACTTTAGCTACGTTTTCATCTGATACTAAGGCGAAAAAATGCGAGCTCAAAGACAATTAATGCTGCGGTCGCAAATGATAGAAGTCGCGAAGGTGTACGAGCTTATGCTTGGCATCCCGGACGCGATTGCATACCTGGAGAGGAACGGATACTCCGCCGAATGTGCGCAAGCACTTCTGGCCGGGGACGAGCAGGATTGGTCTTGTCCTGCTTGCAAGAACCCAGCGGGAACGAGCGAGCGGACCGAGGGCCACGCCTGCCGCGATGGCTCGCCGCGGTAGTCGAATCCGGTTCACGCGACTGGCAAAAGGACTGTCAAGCTGATGGTATGCGATGACGGCCTGGTGGCCGCGGATTTTCATCACGCCATTCATGGTTTTACTCCACCGCACCGGTAACATCGTTCGCTTATTCTTTCCTTTTCTGGTTAAATCTATTGGCAATTCTTACTTTTTAATTAGTCTAATTTTTATTTCGAGTAGGAATTATGTGCAATAGGAAAATATTAGTTCGCAGCCCATTTATTTTTGCCTGACGCTCGGTGCTGCGAGTGTGCAGGCTTCTTCGGAAAAGACTGAAATTAGAAGCTTTTCAGTACAGTTGATCGATACCGATACCGATACCGATGTCGGGGATGGTATCGTCCCTGCGCTGACCTTGAACACCCCGTGATGTGTTTCGCTTCGACGGCGTGTGCAGCCCGCGGAAGTGGCATTCGCCATGGACCGGGAGGGCGGCGGCTGGGCGCGCGGCACCGCGTTGACGTTCGGTTATGGCGGGGCGTATCAACACTTCTCTGACGAGCTGCGGTCGGTGGGGACCCCGGCCCTCAACACGTCAACCGGCGTGCTCTATGGGGAGTTCCTCAGTGATGCTTCTTGAACCTGTGACTGCTGAAATACCGCGGGCTGAGCCCGACGCCAATACTTGCATAATGAAATCATGGCAGGCGTACATGCCCTCTTGGCACACTGCCATGCCCATCAAAAATGGGAATATCGCTCATGCTCATTCTTGTAACACCACGAACCTTGATCATCAATCCAACATGGGGAACCGACGGTCTGACATGGCGCGCAAGTGCTTTCTAAATTGGAAGCTTTCATATTTGGAGCGATCAATGTTGCATGATAGCAACGGGTAAGCTATTTTCCTCTGGCAAAAAATAATATGCACACAAAGCAATTACTTTTTTGTTAAAAACAGTGTACCTTGTAGGTGCTCAGCCAGCCAAAAATCCCCGCTGTAAGTTCTGAGCCATATCGATTCGATTGTCGCCTCATTCCCGCGACAGCATGATAACGCAGCCGATTAAGAACGATTATAAATATTGAATTATTAGAACTGCAGCGTCGCGTTGCATATGTTAAACATTTATCAATTTTATTCTCGTTGAGACGGCATGTTTCTTACTGAAAAGTTGCGCGCCCCGAGAATCCAATTACGCCATTCGGAATGGGTGCGCAGCCATATCTTCAAATGAAGTGAAGGAAATAGCATGCATACCAATGTTCCGACCGCGCGGATTTCAACGGGCGTTCCTGGCTGCGATGACATCTTTGGTGGCGGATTAATTGCAGGTCACTCATATTTGCTTGCCGGAACGCCTGGCGCAGGAAAAACAATTTTTTCTTTGCAGTGGTTGCGCGATGGATTGCGTCGCGGAGAAAAATGTATGTACATCACATTATGTGAACCCGGCGATTCGATCGTCAAAAATGTAGCCGCGTTTGGTTGGAATATGAACGAGGTCGATATCGTCGACCTTTCGCCCAACGGTGAAGCGCTCGGGGAGAATTTGGGCGATTACCATATGTTTCCGCCCAGCGAAGTCGAGAGTGTGCCGGTCTGGAATGCGATCTACCAGGCGGTTCGTGCGGCATCGCCTCATCGGCTGGTGATCGACTCAGTTACGCAACTCCGTTATCTTGCGACTGATGAGTATCAGTTCCGTAAAAATATTCTTGGCCTGGTTAACTTTCTGGACAAGGCGAACATCACTTCCTTCCTCGTCTTTGAGCCTACGGAGATGGACCGGGATACATCCGTGGCACTTGCGGCCGATGGCGTCATCCGTCTGCGTTTTGAGATTTCGCCGGCCTTGGCGGTCGGATTGCGCAGCATTCAAGTCGATAAGATGCGCGGTTCGGAATTCATGTCGGGACGGCACCCGTTTCGCATCTCTCAGGGTGGATTCAGTGTGTTCCCGCATCGCATTGAAGGTGCCGGCTTGCGTCCCCCTGGCGAAAGTATTTTCTCGTCCGGCATCGAGGCGATGGACGCGCTGCTTGGCGGAGGACTAGAGTCCGGAACGACCACGCTGCTCACTGGCCCCACCGGGACGGGGAAAAGCACCCTGGGCACCCAATTTCTGGCGCATCACGCCGCTACCGGCCGCGCAATCTTGTTCACCTTCGAAGAGCCTCCCAGTTTTATTATTGCCCGCAGTCGAGGACTGGGCACGCCCGTCGATACGATCGTGGATTCGGGAATGCTGAAGATCATCCGGATTAATCCGCTGGAACTATATCCTGATGAGTTTCTGGCGATGGTCCGCCACGCAGTGGAAGTCGACGGGTGCACCATGGTGATGATCGACAGCCTGCGCGGGTATCAGTTCGCAATGGAGGAGTTCGGCAAGCCGCAGGCCCACATCCATAATCTTGTCAGCTATCTGTCCCGCCTGGGCGTTACCACCATTTTAATCAATGAAGTCGAACACATCACCAGTACCAGTTTAAAGGCGACCGATCTGGGTGTCAGCCACTTGGCCGATAACATCGTGCTGCTGCGCTATGCGGAATACGCGGGAAAAGTCATCAAGATTGTCGGCTGCCTCAAGAAACGGGTAGGCAATTTCGAGCCTGAGCTGAGACAAATCCGGGTCGATGAATCCGGAATCCATGTCAGCGAGAAGTTGGAACACCTGCGTGGCATTCTCACTGGAATTCCAGCATCCACTAAAGACATGTAGGCTGCCATGAATCGTTTTCCCCAAGTAGCAGTGATCGGTCTGCTGATCGAAAATCGGCCGGACGAGCAACTGCTCGCCGAACTTTTGCGCCAGACCGGCTATTCAGTTGTCGTATTGACTCCGGCCGGCCTTGAGAGAGCTGAGCCTGCGGCATCATTGATCATCGTTGACGAATCATCGGCGCGCCGGCACCATGTTCAGTTGTCAGCGCTGCGGCAGCTGCAGCGGCCATTGTATGTGCCGATGCTGTTGGCGTTGCCGGGAAAGGCGCGCGCGACGGCATGGCTGCGCGCGGGATTCGACGATGTCCTGCGGCTTCCCCTTCGAAAGGATGACTTGTTGGCCAGGCTGGAAGCGTTTCTGCGCCTCCGACAGCATTCGGAAGACATGCTCATCGAAAGCACGCAGCGCTTTCACGCGACGTTTGACCTGGCGCCGGTCGGTATCGTGCACATGGCGCTGGACGGGCAATTTTTGCTATTCAATACGCAATTTCGCGACATGCTCGGCTACGGCGACGATGAGATTTCTGGCTTGACGATCCACCAGATAGCCCACCCGGACGAAGGTGCCGATTTTGAACCAACCATCGCCCGCCTGCTCGCCGGACCTGAAGCCTTTTCACATCGTTGCGACATGCGATATCGCTGCCGGGATGGCGATTTTATCTGGACATCCGTGGCCATCTCATTGGTACGTGATGGCCGGCAAAATCCCTTGCACCTGATCGCGGTCATCGAAAACATAACAGCGCGCAAGCAAATGGAACATGCACTGCGGCAGTCGGAACGCTTCATGAAATCGACGATCGACGCGTTGTCACAGCACATCTGCGTGACCGATGAGGATGGGATTATCCTGACGGTGAACAAGGCATGGCAGGAGTTCGCACTGGCGCATGGCGTCCTGCTGGGTGCCGCATGGGAAAAGAAGAACTACCTTGCCATACATGAACAGGCGAGCGACATGGGGGCGCACGATGCGGGCGTATTATCGGTCGGCCTGAGAGAGGTGGCGCGCGGCCTGCGCGACGAGTTCAACATGGGGTATCGATGCAATTCGTCTACCGCGCAACGCTGGTTTACCGTGAGGGTAACGCGGTTTCCAGCGGGGGGAGCCACGCGCCTGGTCATCGCACGCGAAGACGTTACGCAAACCAGGCAAGCGGAAGACGAACTGCAATATCTGGCCCACCACGACAAACTGACCGGTTTGCCTAACCGTTCCCTCCTGCAGGACCGGCTGCGCCAGGCGATAGTCCACGCGGACCGCTACGGGTATCGGGTGTGGGTGATCTTCATCGATCTTGACCGCTTCAAACTGGTTAACGACACGCTTGGCCACAAGGCGGGCGACTGCCTTCTCAATACGATCGCGGCGCGGCTGCAACTGGTATTGCGCGGATCCGATACGGCGGCGCGTTTCGGCGGTGACGAGTTCGTGTTGATCCTGTCCGAGCATTTCGAGGAAGGCCTGACACCGAGTATCTTGCATCGTGTCATGTCCACTGTTGCCGAGCCGGTCGTCGTCGAGGAGCAGCAATTCTTCTTGTCGTGCAGCATGGGAGTCGCAGTTTATCCGAACGATGCTGCGGATCCGGAGACCCTGGTTGACCATGCGGATAGAGCGATGTACCGGGCCAAGGCGCTTGGCCGCAACACCTATCAGTTTTACGCGCCAGCGATGAACGAATTTGCCTTGGAGCGCCTACGGCTGGAAAAGCATTTGCGCAATGCGCTTGAACGCAACGAATTCATACTTCATTACCAGCCGCAGGTGGACTTGACGACAGGCGAGATCGTCGGCATGGAGGCGCTGATTCGATGGCAGCATCCAGAGCTTGGCATGGTTTCGCCCGACCAATTCATCGGACTCGCGGAGGAAACAGGATTGATCGTGCCGATCGGTGCTTGGGTGATGCGAACCGCATGTGCGCAAAACAAGGCGTGGCAGCGCTCCGGCTTGGGGAATTTCCGCATCGCCGTAAATTTGTCGGCGCGGCAGTTTTCCCAGGAAAACCTGGTGGAGTCGGTTGCTTCCATACTTGCGGAAACCGGGCTTGCCCCCCAGCATTTGGATATCGAGATCACCGAATCGGTCGTCATGACCGATGTGGAGGAGGCAGTCGACACCCTGAACGCGTTCAAGGCGCTTGGTGTACAGCTGTCTATTGATGACTTTGGCACCGGCTATTCGAGCCTGTCGTATCTGCAGCGTTTCCCTATCGACGTGCTCAAGATCGACCGCTCCTTCGTGGGTGATATCACCGAGAGTGCCGACAAAGGGGCGATCGCGAATGCGATCATCGCCATGGCGCACAACCTGGGCATCAGCGTGATTGCAGAGGGCGTCGAAACGGAAGCCCAATGCGACATGCTCAGCCAGAACTTGTGCGATGAGATTCAGGGATATTGGTTTTCCAGGCCGGTTGCGGCCGACGCGATCGAAACCATGCTGCAAGAGAAAAAAACGCTGCCCGCCAATCTTTTGCGCCTGCGTACACCGCAACGCACGCTGCTGATCGTGGACGACGAAGAGAATATTGGATTAGCGTTGAAACGCGCCTTGCGTTCCACGGGTATCAGGATACTCATGGCAAGGAGCGGCCGGGAAGTCCTGGAACTGTTGGCCGAACACCGGGTCGACGTGATCCTGGCGGATCAGCGCATGCCAGGTATGACGGGTGTGGAGTTTCTGCGTACGGCCAAGCAAAAATATCCGGACGCGATGCGTATTATATTGTCCGGATACACCGAGCTACAGTCGATCACCGATGCAGTCAACGCAGGCGCCGTTTACCGGTTTTTAACCAAACCGTGGGAAGACGATCAGTTGCGCAAACATCTGGAAGAAGCGTTCGAACACAAGGAAATGGCGGACGAGAACCGTCGGCTGAATGTCATCGTGCAGACAGCGAACAAGGATCTGGCGGCAAGCAATCGCCAGCTCCGGAATATGGTGGCACAGAAGCAAGGTGCGGGTGGACAGCTGCTGGCAACCGGATAAGCCGTGACGCGCGAATAGCCGGATTTGTTGCTGGTACACGACCTGACGCTCTCCAATGTGCGCCTGCAGAGCCGGTTTAATACAGCAAAAAACCCGCTACACCATGAGGCGCGCGGGTCTTGAGTTGGCATGTCGTTGTGATACGGCAATTTGGTGCTCCGAGCCGGAATCGAACCGGCACGCCTTGCGGCGGGAGATTTTAAGTCTCCAGTGTCTACCAATTTCACCATCGGAGCCATGCAGCCCGGCATTATGCCATGTCTGAAACATAACCACCAGAGCCGGATGCTTGCCGTGCGTCGTTGCCGCGGCGCAACGAGGTGCGCGAATAGATATTCCGCACGGAAATATCCTTTATAATCGCCCCATGTCCACCGGCGCCTCACCAACGCGCTGACGACCGTAGCAGGCCCAACCTCCGCCGATATGTTGTTTTGAGCGCCCACGGCGCACTTACGGAGGTCATATGCGGCCCGTTCTACACTTCTTCCTCAGTTTCAAATTCAAGATCACCATGCTGGTCACGGCCACCGTGCTGATTTCCGCCATCGGTGTGGGCGGGGTGTCGTTGCTGATCGCCGAGGCCGGCATGCGCGAGTCGATCGCGCAACAGGAGCAGGCGCTGCTGGCGAGCGCGGCGGCCTATGTGGACCGCGACATCGTGGCCAAGCGGCAGATGCTGAAATCGCTTACGGAGCAGGTGCTCGTCAGTGCCGTCAGCCTGGACCAGATGCAGACCCTGCTGGAAGCGCACACCACGCTGCGCGAGGAGTTCTCCAACGTGACGGCTTTCGACATGCGCGGCAACCTTGTTGCCAGCCTGCGCGACCGCCGCGCCATCGGCACGCTCAATATCTCCACCCGCAAGCATTTCGTCGACACGCTGCGCACCCGGGAAGGCTTGGTGACAGCGCCGTTCAGGAGCTCGCTGAGCGGCAAACCCATCGTTGCGCTGACGCAGCCGCTGATCAATGCCAAGGGCGAAATGGTCGGCTTGCTGGTCGGCGCCATCGAACTGCTGCGGCCGTCGTTCTCGGCGCGGCTGGACATGCTGCGCGCCGAAGCGGGCGGCTATATCTTCATCGTCAGTAACGAGGGCACCTTCATCCACCACCCGAACAAGGGGCTGCTGCTGACCCAGGGCGACGGCGGCGCCGGCTCGCTGGTCGACGCGGTATTAAGCACCCCCGAGGGCTGGACCGACCAGTTGCTCGACGATGGCCAGCGCACGCTGCTGGCCCACCAGCGCCTGCGTGAAGCGGACTGGACCATCGCGGTGTCGTATCCTATCCGCAGCGCCTTCGCGCCCATGGCCGACGTGCGTGTGCGTGCGCTCGGTGCGTGCGCCCTGGTGACCCTGCTGGCCGGCGTGTTCGGCTGGCTGTTGACCAAGGTGATGCTGGTGCCTTTGCTGCGCCTGCACGGCAACGTGGTCGCCATCGAGCGTGGCGCCGCCGACATCAAGGTCTTCGACGTGGACGGCGAAGATGAGTTCGGCCAGTTGAGCCGGGCTTTCTTCTCGCTGTCCCAGCGCCGCGAGCGGGCCGAGCAGGACCTGCACCGCCTCGCCACCACCGATGCGCTGACCGGTATCAACAACCGCCGCATGTTCGACGAGTTCTTCCCGCGCGCGCTGGCGCGCGCCCACCGCAGCGGCCAGCAGGTCGGCATGGCTTTCCTGGACATCGACCATTTCAAGGCCATCAACGACCTGCACGGCCACGCCGCCGGCGACGCGGTGCTGGTCGAGTTCGCTCGGCGGCTGACGCAGGCGGTGCGCTACACCGACACCGTGGCGCGGCTGGCGGGGGACGAATTCGTCATCGTGTTCGAGCAACTGCCGTCCGGCGCGGAAATGAATCTGCTGGGCAGTAAAATCATCGACGCCATGCGCGCGCCCTTCGTCATCGGCACCACGTCGCTGGCGGTCAGCACCAGCATCGGCATCGCGCTTACCACCGAGCATCCGGTCGCGGCCGACGACGTGATCCGGGCCGCCGACCAGGCGCTGTACGGCGTCAAGGCGGCGGGCCGCAATGGCTTTGCTGTCAACTCTGTGGGCGCGGAGCGGGTGGTGCGCGTGCGCCGGGCCTGACGGCGGCGCCGGCATCTTGGGTTGGACCCGCAATTGGTGTAGCATGCTGGACGGCGATGGGGCAGGGTGCGCGCATGCGCGCCGGCCGCGCCCGCTTTTTCCAGGAATACCGAATGCAAATCCAAATCAATGACATGCTGCGCAGCTATATCGACCCGCTCACCGAGGCCGAGTACACTGCGCTTGAACGTTCCATCCTGGCCGAGGGCTGCCGCGATGCGCTGGTGCTGTGGAATGACGTGCTGGTCGACGGCCACAACCGTTATTCCATCTGCCAGCGCCACAGCATCCCCTTCAAGGTGATCCAGAACGAGTCCTTCCACAGCATGGAGGACGTGATGCTGTGGATGATAGACAACCACCTGGGCCGGCGCAGCGTGTCCGACTTCCAGCGCGGCGTGCTGGCGCTGCGCAAGAAGGACATCATGGATGCCCGCAGCGCCGAGCTGGCCGCCAAGGCCGCCGCCGAGGACGCGAGCATCGCCCCGCCGGAGCCGGACGACAGCCCGGCGCCGGCCAAGGTGCGCACCTCGCGCGAGGACATCGCCCGCGCTGCCCGCCTGAGCAGCAACACCATCTCGCAGATCGAAAAAATACAGAAGACGGCCGCGCCCGAGCTGGTGGAGGCGGTGCGCGCCGGCACCATTTCGATCAACGCCGCCGCGACCGTGGCCTCGCTGCCGGAAGCCGAGCAGGTGGCGGCGGTGGCCGGCGGCAAGAAGCTGCTGCAGCAGGCCGCCAAGGAAATCCGCGAACAGCGCGCCGCGTTGCGCCCGGCCAAGGAGGCAAAGGGCGGCGAGCAGGGTGAGCAGGGCGGGGAGGGCGGCCAGGCGATGAGCGAAGTCGAACAGCTGCGCGCCGAGGTGGCGCAGCTGAAGGACCGCGTGTCCAGGCTGCGCAATGAAAATGCCGAACTGCGCGAGCGCATCGCACAACTGGTCGACGCTTCCTGACCAAGCCTATCGCTATTCCCCCGGAGTGTGCCGTATGTCGAGATTGAATTCCCTGCTGGCGGCCGCCTGCGCCGTGCCGCTGAGCGTCGCCGCCGCGGCCGCGCCTGCCGTTCCCGTCCTCACCGCCATGCCAGCCAAGGATGGCAAGGAGGCCAGGGCGGCCAGGGCGGAGGCGGCGCGCCTGAGGGCGCTGGCGCAGCGCGTGACCATCGCGCGCGACAAGTGGGGCATTCCGCACGTCGACGGAAAAACGGACGCGGACGCGGTCTTCGGCCTGCTGTACGCGCAGGCGGAGGACGATTTCCACCGGGTGGAACTGAACTTCATCAACGCCATGGGACGGCTGGCCGAGGTCAAGGGCGAAGCCGAGCTGTACCGCGATTTGCGCATGAAGCTGTTCGTCCGTCCCGAGGGCTTGAAAACCCAGTACGCGGCCAGCCCGGCCTGGCTGAAAAAGCTGATGAACGCCTGGGCGGACGGCCTGAACTACTACCTGCAAACGCACCCGGACGTCCAGCCGCAGCTGATCACCCGTTTCGAGCCGTGGATGGCCCTCAGCTTCAGCGAAGGCAGCATAGGCGGCGACATCGAATCGGTCGACCTGAAGGAGCTGGAGCGCTTCTACGGCAAGCGCGCGCTGGTCCCCGTGGCCGCGGCAGGCAGCGACCTGGACCATGAGCCCAGCGGCTCTAACGGCTTCGCCATCGCGCCCGCCATCAGCAAGTCCGGGCACGCGCTGCTGATGATCAATCCGCATACCTCCTTCTATTTCAGGCCCGAGGTGCAGGTGAGCAGCGCGCAGGGACTGAACGCCTACGGCGCCGTGACCTGGGGCCAGTTCTTCGTCTACCAGGGCTTCAATGACCGCCTGGGCTGGATGCACACCTCCGGCGGCGGCGACGTGATCGACGAATACCTGGAAACGGTCACCGAGCGGGACGGCAAGTTCTTCTACCGCTACGGCAGCGAGGAGCGCGTGCTGAAGGCGGTGGCCATACGCCTGCCGTACAAGACCGCCACCGGCATGGCCGAGAAAACCGTCACCGCCTATTTCAGCCATCGCGGCCCGGTGGTGCGCGGGCTGGACGGCAAGTGGGTGTCCGTGCGCCTGATGAACGAGCCCTTGAAGGCCCTGCAGCAGTCGTGGCTGCGCACCAAGGCGCGCAATTACGCCGAGTTCTACAAGGCCATGGAATTGCGCACCAACTCGTCCAACAATACCGTGTACGCCGATGCGGACGGCAATATCGCTTACTTCCACGGCAATTTCATCCCCGTGCGCGACCCGCGCTTCGACTACCGCAAGCCGGTCGACGGCAGCGACCCGGCCACCGACTGGCAGGGGCTGCACGCAGTGAAGGACACCATCCAGCTGTTCAACCCGAAAAACGGCTGGATTCAGAACACCAACAGCACGCCGTTTACGGCGGCCGGCGCCTACAGCCCGAAGGCGTCCGACTATCCGGCCTATATGGCGGCGCAGCCCGAAAACGCGCGCGGCATCCACGCCGTGCGGGTGCTGGAGAACCGGAAGGACTTTACCCTGGAGAGCCTGATCGCGGCCGCCTACGACACGCAGCTCACCGCCTTCGAGCCGCTGCTGCCGCGGTTGTTCGCGGCCTGGGAAGAGCTGCCGGATGGTGACGGCCTGAAGGCCGGGCTGTCGCCGCAGATCCATGCGCTGCGGCGCTGGGACATGCGCTACGCGCTGGAGTCGGTGCAGACCTCGCTGGCCGTCTTCTGGCTGCAGGACCTGGCCAAGATCTTCGGTCCGGCCGCCAAGGCGAAGCAGATGCCGGTGCTGGACTACATCGCCACCCAGTTGGCGCCGCAGGAGCGCCTGTTCGCGCTGGCGCGCGCGTCGGCCAAATTGAAAGAAGACTTCGGAAGCTGGCAAACCCCGTGGGGCGAAATCAACCGCTTCCAGCGCCTGACCGGCGACGTGGTCCAGCCCTTCGACGACAGCAAGCCCAGCATCCCCGTGCCTTACGCGTCGGGCAACTGGGGCGCGCTGGCGGCCTACGGCATGACGTCCGCGCCCGGCACCAAGCGCATCTACGGCGAGCGCGGCAACAGCTTCGTCGCGGCGGTCGAGTTTGGCAAGCGGGTGCGCGCCAAGAGCATCCTGGCCGGCGGCCAGAGCGGCGACCCGGCCTCGCCCCATTTCATGGACCAGGCCGAGATGTATGCGCGCGGCGAGTTCAAGGACGTGCTGTTCTACAAGGAAGATCTCGAGCGCAACCTCGAACGCCGATACCACCCCGGCGAATAGGCAATTCAGCGGCCTTGTTTGACGCAGATCATGGCCGCCCGTCCTTGACGGCACATGCTGTGGCGTATGGAGGTGCGCCATGGCTGATGTGGAAAAACGCGACGGGGCGGCGCGGCCCGTGCAGATACGGGATTTCATTTTCGTGCGCGAGCTGGCGGAAGTGTATTTGCTGCTCGACTTCATTTCCGGGCGCTGGGACAAGGCCATCGAACCCGGCGTCCAGGCGCTGATCAAGGACATCTGCGAAATCGGCTGGCCGCCCGAGGACAATGATCTCCCCCAGGCCAGCCAGGCGGCCATCCTGCTGCACGCGAAGGACATGCTGAACGCGGCCGCCAAGCCCGCCAGCGGCGCCACCGTCGCCTTCACCTTGCTGGTGGTGGGCGAGGACGATCCGCGCCAGCCCAAAATGTGGGGCCGGCATGCCGACCGGCGCGGCGGGAGAGGGGCGGGCCCGGCGCGCCGGGGCGGCGGGAGGGGCGACGCCGGGGAAGGCGGGACCGCGGCCGGCTTCGCCGCTGAGGCGGGCGCCGGCGTGCGCGCTGCCGGGCCAGTTCCGCGAGGCTTGGGCGGGCCTTCCGGCCCCGGCGGGCTGGCCGATGCTGGCGGCGCTGCCGGCGGTGCAGGCGCGGCGGGCCACGGCGGCGCTGCGGGCCATGACGGCAGCGGCAGCGGCAACGGCTGGCCCGGCTGCCGTTCCGGCGGCAATGGCGACTTGATCAACCCGGGCGGCGGCTTCACGCGTCCGCCCACCCGCATGTCGCTGGCGCGCACCGCCTTTCCCGGCCTGATCGGCCCTGCCGGCAAGTTCAGCCGCGGCATCTGGCGCATCGTCGTCGGGCTGGTGCTGTGGCTGGTGTTCACCTGTCTGCTGTCCTGGAACGTCACGGCCGGCAATGTGATCCTGACCCACATGGATGCGCTGCGCACCCAGCAGCGCGACATGACGGTGCGCATTTCGGATGCCGAGACCAAGCTGGCGGCGGACGAACTGGCGCGCCAGTTGAAGGGCGCCCCCAATCCGGCCAACGTGCCGGCGCCGCCGCTGCCGCTGGTGGTCTACTGCGATCCGGCCCGCGCGCCGCAACTGGACGACACCCCGCTGGCGCAGCGCTACCGCAGCGTGGACGAATACCACCTGTGCCAGCAGGACGCGCGGCAGGACCGCGAACGGGCCACCACCCGGCGCAACCTGGCGGCCTGGCTGCAACCGTGGAAGGCGCTGTACTACACGGCGACCTATTTCCTTGACCCCATCCCCGAGCCGCCGCCCCGGCCCGGCCGCAGCCCCCGCCGCAGCGGCGACGAGGAAACCGCGCGCATCCTGACGCTGGTGCTGGGCAGCGCGGTGCTGCCGCTGTGCTACGGCATTCTGGGCGCCGGCGCGGCGGTGGTGCGCGACTTGTGGCGCAAAATGCGCGAAAGCATGCTGTCGCCGCGCGACTATTCGCTGGCGTTGGGCCAGCTGGCCCTGGGCGCGACGATAGGCGCATGCATCGGCCTGTTTGTGAACGCTTCCGGCACCGGCGGGACGGGCGCCGAGCAGGCGCTGGCAGGCGCCTGGACCCTGAGCGGTTCGGCGCTGTCTTTCATCGCTGGCTTCGGCGTGGAAGGCGTGTTCCAGGCCATGGAGAGTTTCGTCCGGCGCGTGTTCAACGTGCCGGACCCGATCCAGCCCAGGCCTTAGCGGCGGCGCAGGGACTTAGATCGCGTCCAGCGCGTGCCGCAAATCCTGGCGCAAATCGGCCAGGTCTTCGATGCCCACCGATAGCCGGATCAGTCCGTCGCCTATGCCCAGCGCGGCCCGCTGCGCCGCCGGGATGCTGGCATGGGTCATCAGCGCCGGGTGCTCGATCAGGCTTTCCACGCCGCCCAGGCTCTCGGCCAGCGCGAACACTTCGCACCGTTCGAGGAAGCGCCGCGCGCCCGCCAGGTCGGTGTCCAAGTCGATCGATATGATGCCGCCGTAGCCTTCCATCTGACGTTTGGCCAGCGCGTGTTGAGGGTGCGACTTCAGGCCGGGGTAGAATACTTTTTTGACCTTGGGCTCCTGTTCCAGCCACTCGGCCAGCTGCAGCGCGCTGGCGCAATGGCGTTCCATGCGGATTGCCAGCGTCTTCACGCCGCGCAGCGCCAGGAAGGAATCGAAGGGCGAGGCGATCGCGCCCACCGAATTCTGCAGGAAGGCCACTTGCTCGCGCCACTCGGCCTGGTGCGGCTCGCCGCCGACGACGGCGATGCCGCCGATGATGTCCGAGTGCCCATTCAGGTACTTGGTGGCCGAGTGCACCACGATGTCGAAGCCGTGCTCCAGCGGACGCTGCACCAGCGGGCTGGCAAAGGTGTTGTCGGCCACCGCGATGATGCCGCGCTCGCGGCAGATCCTGGCGATCGCTTGCAGGTCGGCCAGCTTGAGCATGGGGTTGGTCGGCGTCTCCACCCACACCATGCGCGTTTCCGGCCTGATCGCGGCCAGCAGGTTTTCCGGATTGGTCAGGTCCACATAGCTGAAGTCGTGGCCCGCGCTGCGCCGCCGCACGCGTTCGAACAGCCGGTAACTGCCGCCGTACATATCGTCGCCGGCGATGATGTGCGAGCCGGCGTCGGCGATCTCGAGCACCGTCGAAATGGCCGCCAGGCCGGAGGCGAAGGCAAACCCTTGCGCGCCGCTTTCCAGGTCGGCCACGCAGCGCTCCAGCGCCCAGCGGGTGGGGTTGTGCGAGCGGCCGTAATCGAGCCCCTTGTGCACGCCGGGACTTTCCTGAACGAAGGTGGAGGTGGCGTAGATCGGCGGCATGATGGCGCCGGTCGACGGATCGGGAGACTGGCCGGCGTGGATCACGCGGGTGGCCAGGTGGGCTTTGTGCTCGTTGGGCTTGGTGTCTGTGCTCAAGATAGTGTCCTGCGTAAGTGGTTGAGGAGGTCGAAGCGGGTGATCAGGCCGTAGAACCCGGCCTCGTCGGCCACGACGGCGGTCAGGCCGCGGTCGAGCGTGCTGCGCAGCGCCTGCACACTGGCCGAGGGATGCAGCGTTTCCAGCCGCGCGGTCATGGTGGCGCCGACCAGGCTGCCGAACTGCTCGGCGCGGTTGTCCACCTTCAGCAGCAGGTCGGACTCGTCGATGATGCCCACCAGCTTGCCATGTTCCAGCACCGGCAGCTGCGCCAGGTCGGCCGCGCGCATGCGGTTGAAGGCCACCAGCAGGGTGTCCGACGGCGACACGCTGATCACGTCGCCCTCGTCGTAGCGGCGCCCGATCAGGTCGCGCAGGTCGTTGGTTTGGGTGCGCTGGACCAGGCCCTGGTCCACCAGCCAGCCGCGGTTGTACATCTTGGACAGGTAGCGCGTGCCGGTGTCGGCCACGAAGGTCACCACCCGTTTCGGTTCGGTCTGCTCGCGGCAGTATTTCAGCGCCGCCGCCAGCAGGGTGCCGGTCGACGAGCCGCCCAGGATGCCTTCCGCGCCCAGCAGGGCGCGCGCGCTGTCGAAGCTTTCCTGGTCGGTGATGGTGTAAGCCTTGCGCACCGAGCGCATGTCCGCGATGGACGGGATGAAGTCCTCGCCTATGCCTTCCACCGCCCACGAGCCGCTGGTGTCGGACACCACGCCGCTGTCGATGTAGCCGGCCAGGATGGAGCCTTTCGGGTCGGCCAGCACGAATTCGAGCTGCGGCTGCACCTTGCGGAAGAATGCGCTCAGCCCGGTCAGGGTGCCGGACGAGCCCACGCCGACCACGATGGCGTCCACCTCATGCCCCATCTGCTCCCAGATTTCGGGCGCGGTCGTGGTTTCGTGCGCCAGCGGATTGGCGGGATTGTTGAACTGGTCGGCGTAGAAGGCGCCGGGCAGTTCGCGCGCCAGGCGGGCCGCGTAGTCCTGGTAGTACTCGGGATGGCCCTTGCCCACGTCCGAGCGGGTCATGTGCACCTCGGCGCCCAGCGCCTTCAGGTGCAGTACCTTTTCGGTCGACATCTTGTCGGGCACCACCAGCACCACGCGGTAGCCCTTGATGCGGCCCACCAGCGCCAGGCCCAGCCCGGTGTTGCCGGCTGTGGCCTCGATGATGACGCCGCCCGGTTTGAGCTTGCCTTCGCGCTCGGCGGCTTCGATGATGGACAGGCCGATGCGGTCCTTGATGGAGCCGCCGGGGTTCTGCGATTCCAGCTTCAGGAACAGGCGGCAGTGGCCGGTGTCGAGCCGGGTGACTTCGACCAGCGGGGTATTGCCGATCAGGCCGAACAGGGCGGCCTCGTTGGGTTTGTTCATAAACAACTCCTCGCTTTGAAATGGCGCTGGCCGATTGTGTCGGCCGCGCTTTCCATAAAAAAGAGCGGATGTTAGGCCGCACGATTCACGCTGGGAAGGAATGCTTCTGTACTTGTATATGCAATTTTTGCATTCAGACAGTATGCGCCAGTTTTGCCGTCCGCGCCCAGGGTTATAATCCGCCTTTGATCATCCTCACCAGTAAAAACCGTGGCAAAACTCTACTTCCGCTACTCGGCCATGAACGCCGGCAAGTCGACGGCGATGCTGCAAGTCGCCCACAACTACGAAGAGCAGGGCCAGGTCGTGCGCCTGTTCACCGCCGCCATCGACAACCGCTACGGGGTCGGCAACGTCACCTCGCGCCTCGGCCCGCAGCGCCAGACCGAAGTATTCGACGCGTCGACCAACTTCCTCAAGGTGATCGATCAGAAGATCGCCTGTTTGTTGATTGACGAGGCGCAATTTTTGTCCACGGAGCAAGTCCAGCAGCTGCACAAGCTGGCCCAGGTGCGGGGCATCCCCGTCATCACCTATGGCCTGCGCACCGACTTCCGGGGCGAACCCTTCCCCGGCTCGGCCTACCTGCTGGCGCTGGCGGACGACATCGAAGAGCTGAAGAACATCTGCACCTGCGGCAAAAAAGCCACAATGAACATCCGCGTCGACCAGGATGGCAAACGCATGAAAGAGGGCGAGCAGATCAGCATCGGCGGCAACGAGAACTACCGCCAAGCCTGCGGCCGCTGTTTCTATTCGGAGTGAGCGGGGAATCGCTGGGCAGGATATAGTTGATGTTTCAATAAGGTGGAGCAAGACCGGATGGAACTTCAACTCAAGGCGGCGTCCGCCGACGATGCGCCCGAGGTCGCGGCACTGGTGGTCGCGCTGACGGCGGAGATCACCCGGCAGTGCCAGGGGGCGCAGCTGGAGGACGACCTGGCCGCGACGACCCGGCTGTGCCGCGACTGGCTGGGCGATGGCCGCTATGCCGCCGTGCTCGCCTGCGTCGGCGGCGAGGCGGTCGGCGTGCTGACCTTCACGGAAAGCTACGCGCTGTACGCGGGCGGCAAAATCTGCATCATCCAGGAATGCTACGTCGCGCCTGCGTTCCGGGCCCAAGGGGTGGGGCAGGCCTTGCTGGAGGCTGCCCGGACCAGCGCCGAGCAGCGCGGCTGCGCCGCCTTGGAGCTGTGCACGCCGCCGCTGCCGGCGTTCCAGCGCTCGCTGGAGTTCTACCAGCAGCATGCGTACCAACCGGTGGGCGGCAGGAAAATGCGACGTTATGTCGCTCAGCAATGAGGATACGTTTCCCCTCGGCGGAAAAACTTGCTAGTATCCGCCCATGTTTGAATGCACCGCCATCGCCCCCGCCTGGATCTGCCAGCACCGCGAAATGCTGTCCGGCGTGCTGACATACCTGGCGCCGTCGATGCTGCTGGCGCTGCTGATCAGGCGCCTGGCTGCTGCCCACCCCGTCTTTTTCCTGTTCACGCTGCCCGGCACCGTCTGCCACGAGCTGGCGCACTTTTGCGTCGGCCTGCTGACCGGCGCGCGCCCCGCTTCGTTGACGGTCATTCCGCGCCGGGTGGGGCAGGGCTGGCACCTCGGTTCGGTCAGCCTGACCCGGGTGCGCTGGTACAACGCCGCGCCGGCCGCGCTGGCGCCTTTCCTGGTGGCGGCCGTGCCCTTGCTGGTGGCGCTGTGGCGCACCGGCCCCGGCTGGCATTTCGAGCCCATCGACGCGCTGCTGGCCTTCGCCATCGCGCCACAGTTCCTGGCCTGCTGGCCGTCCGCCGTGGACTGGAAGATCTCGCTGCGCTCCTGGCCCTACCTGGTGATTGCCGCTATTGCATTGTCGACCTTGTACCTCCCCATCCCGGCCTTGCGCTTGTTACAGGTGTAAAGTGCGCGGCGTTTAATCCGGCCTTAAGCATACTCAATGAAACTGTGCCGTCCAGCAGATGCTAGACGGCTGCTATCCTGTAGAATAAAGCGATGCTGGACCACGTATTTTATGAACTCAAGTTTCGGAGCAAGCCGATGAAGAAGCAGATGCTGTTGAGCGCGATTGCGCTGGCCGTTTCGGTACAAGTGGGCGCCGCGGCGCCTGAAAAGCCGGCGGACGTCAAGCCGCAAGCGCAGCAGTCGCAGGCAGCGTTGTGGGCCTCCCACGTCATGTCGCGCTACCACTACAAGGCCACACCGCTCGACGATGCGATGTCGGAGAAGATCTTCGACCGCTACTTCAAGTCGCTGGACGGCGAAAAGCTGTTCTTCGTGCAGGGCGACGTGGATCAGTTCGCCAACTACCGAAACAAGCTGGACGACGCCATCATGGGCGAGAACCTGACGGTCCCGTTCTCCATCTACAATCTGTACCAGCAGCGCTTTACCGACCGCATCAGCTATGCGCGCGAATTGCTGAAGACCAAATTCGATTTCACCCAGGACGAGAGCTATATGCTCGACCGCGAGAAGGCCGAGTGGCCGAAGAACGAGGCCGAGGTCAAGGACTTGTGGCGCAAGCGCGTCAAGAACGACTGGCTGCGCCTGAAGCTGGCCGGCAAGGAAGACAAGGCCATCCGCGACACGCTGGACAAGCGCTACGAGAACTACATGAGCCGTTCGCGCAAGCTGAACAATGAAGACGTGTTCCAGATCTTCATGAACGCCTACGCCATGTCGATCGAGCCGCACACCAACTACCTCGGCCCGCGCGCCGCCGAAAACTTCGACATCGCCATGCGGCTGTCGCTCGAAGGCATAGGCGCCCAGCTGCAGCAGCGCGACGACTACACCGTGGTGCGCGAAGTGGTGCCCGGCAGCCCGGCGGCCTTGTCCGGCAAGCTGAAAGTGGGCGACCGCATCGTCGGCGTAGGCCAGGGCGAGAGCGGCGGCTTCACCGACGTGGTCGGCTGGCGCATCGACGACGTGGTGCAGCAGATCCGCGGCGCCAAGGATTCCACCGTGCGCCTGCAGATCCTGCCGGCCGACGCCGGTCCGGACGGCAAACTGGCGCAACTGTCGCTGGTGCGCAAGAAGATCAGCATGGAAGAGCAGTCGGCCAAGAAATCCATCCTGGAAGTGCGCGACGGCACGGCCAAGCGCCGCATCGGCGTCATTTCGCTGCCGACCTTCTACCAGGACTTCGAGGCGCGCCGCAAGGGCGACAAGGACTACAAGAGCGCCACGCGCGACGTGGCCCGTCTGCTGGTCGAACTCAAACGCGACAAGGTCGACAACGTGCTGATCGACCTGCGCAACAACGGCGGCGGCTCGCTGACCGAGGCGGTCGAGCTGACCGGCCTGTTCATCGACAAGGGCCCGGTGGTGCAGCAACGCAACGCGCAAGGCAAGGTCGAGGTGGAAAGCGACACCAACGCCGGCCTGGCGTGGGACGGCCCGGTGGGCGTGCTGATCAACCGCAGCTCGGCTTCGGCGTCGGAAATCTTCGCCGCCGCGATCCAGGACTACGGCCGTGGCCTGGTCATCGGCGAGCCCTCGTTCGGCAAGGGCACCGTGCAGACGCTGATCAACCTGGACCGCTATGCGCAGGGCGAGAAGCCGCGCTTCGGCGAGCTGAAGATGACGGTGGCGCAGTTCTTCCGCATCAACGGCGGCACGACGCAGCTGCGCGGCGTCACGCCCGATATCAGCCTGCCGTCGATGTCCGATCCGGAAAACTTCGGCGAATCGAGCTACGACAACGCGCTGCCGTGGGTCGCCATCAAGCCGGCGATCTACATTCCGGCCGGCGAGCTGAAGGAAATCGTGCCGCTGCTGGACAAGAAGCACGAGGCGCGCGTGGCCCGCGACAAGGATTTCCAGTACCTGGCCGAAGACATCGCCCTGGTCAAGAAGCAGCGCAAGGACAACACGATTTCACTGAACGAGGCCGCGCGCCGCAAGGAGCGCGACCAGCAGGACGCCCGCTCCAAGCTGCGCGAAGCGCGCCTGCTGAGCACCATCGTGTCGCCGGACGATCCGGTGCTGCTGCCCGATCCGAAGGAAGCGCTGAACAAGGCCATCTCGGCCAAGCCGGCCAACGCCAACGCCAAGGCGGCGCGCCAGGTTGCCGCCGTGAAGGGCGCGCTGCGCACCGACGACGGCCTGCAGGCGGACGAGCGCGGCCTGGCCGCCGAGCTGGACGCGGAAAAGGCCGCCAAGGCCGCCAAGGACGTGCTGCTGAATGAAGCGGTGCACATCCTGGCGGACGAGGTCAGCTTGCTGAAGACCGATACCCGCCTGGCTTCGCGCGTGCTGCCCTACGCGACCGACGTGGGCAAATAAACAATGTTTATAGAGATTTCTTGAGATATTCGCGTTGCTTATTTCTGTCATCATGAATAAAAAGTAGAAATAATTGGTGCAACGCGGCATCATAGCTCCTGTCTCCTCTATTCTCCTCCAAGAGATTAGATTCAGCCCGCTCCCGTAGCGGGCTTTTTTTTGCCTCATGCTTTGTTGGCAGGTTGGCGGGAATCGATGGCATAATTGCCTTATGAGCAACTGAGGCCTTTTATGCAACGCGTGTATTCCCTGCTGGGTACGGAAATCGTCACTTCACTGGCCATGCTGTACCTGATGCTGGGTGCGGCATCGTTCGGTGTGGGCTTGTCGCTGCGCGCAAAGCCGCAGAGCCGGCTCAAGCAGCAGGTCAACGCCTGGTGGTGGATTTTCCCCGTGGTGACGCTGAGCTTGCTGCTCCATCCGCTGGGGGCCTGGCTGCTGGTGCTGACGATAGGGGCGCTGGCGCTGCGCGAACTGGCGCCTATTGCCGGACGCCGCTTCGCCTTGCCTGCCGCCGCCGTGCTGCTGGCCACGCTCGCCTTGGTGGCGGTGTGGCCGCAGGCCGGCGCCTGGCTGCCGGCGCTGGCCATCAGCGCGCTGCTGGCGCATTTCCTCGGGTCGCGCAGCGCGGGTGCGCTGGCCTGGCTGCTGTGGCTGCTGCTGTGCTTCAGCACCAGTTTCCTGATCCGCTACGAAACCTTGCCGCTGCCTCCGCAGCAACGCCTGGCCTGGCTCTTTTACCTGTACGTGCTGACTTCCCTGAACGACGTGGCCCAGTTCATCAGCGGCACCTTGTTCGGACGCCACCGCATCGCGCCCGGCATCAGCCCGAACAAGACTTGGCAGGGGCTGGCCGGCGGCGTGGCCGTGAGCTTGCTGCTGTCGCTGGCGCTGGGCGGCTACCTGCAGCTGGCGGGGGCGCGCCGGTTGGCCGTGTATGCGCTGCTGCTGTCGCTGGGCGGCTTCTGCGGCGACCTGATGTTCTCGGCGGCCAAGCGCGTGCTGGGCGTGAAGGACTTTTCGCAACTGATCCCCGGCCACGGCGGCATACTGGACCGGGTGGACAGCCTGGTCGTCACCGCGCCGTTGCTGTATCTCTTGATTACCCATACCTAAGGACTAGCCATGAAAGCCGAACGTTCACTTGCCTGGCGCACCGCCGAATCCGGCTTCGATTGCAGCGACGGCACGCGCTTGTTCTACCGCAGCTGGCAGCCGCTGGCGCCGCGCCAGGACGGGCCGCAACGGGCGCTGGTTTTCCTGCATCGGGGCCACGAGCACTCCGGCCGCATCCAGCCGCTGGTCGAGCAGCTCTGCTTCAGCCAGGACTGGGCATTCGCCTGGGATGCGCGCGGCCACGGCCATTCGCCAGGGGCGCGCGGCGACGCGCCCGGCTTCGATGCGCTGGTGGAGGACTTCGACACCTTCATCCGCCACATCGGCCACGCGCACGGCTTCGCGCCGGAGAACATCCTGGTGGTGGCCAACAGCGTGGGCGCCGTCGTCGCCGCTACCTGGCTGCACGACTATGCGCCGCGCGTGCGCGGCGTCATCATGGCGGCGGCTGCGTTCGAGATCAAGCTCTATGTGCCGCTGGCCAAGCCGGCGCTGCGCTTCGCACGCCGCTTCAAGCCCGAGCTGTTCGTCACCAGCTACATCCGCTCGTCCATGCTGACGCACTCGCCGCAGGAGGCCGCCGCCTACGACGCGGATCCGCTGATCGCCAAGGCCATTTCCGCCTGCGTGCTGCTTGGCCTGGCGGACACGGCCAGGCGCATCGTGCACGACGCGGCCGCCATCGACACGCCGGTGCTGATGCTGGCCGCCGGCAAGGACTACGTGGTCAAGGAGGGGCCGCAGCATACCTTTTACGAGCGCCTGTCCTCGCCGCTGAAGCGCTATGTGCGCTTGCCGGACGCTTTCCATGCCTTGTTCTATGAACGCGACACCAGCGTGGCGCTGCACGAGAGCCGCCAGTTCATCGAGCAGTGCTTCCAGCGCGCGCCGCTGGCGCCGTCGCACTACCTGAACGCCGACCGCGACAGCCGCAGCGCGCAGCGCTACGCCGCGTTGCGGGCGGGCCGGAGCTGCGGCCCGCTGGCACGGGCGTGGTTCAGCCTGCAGCGCGTGATGCTGGGTGCGATGGGGCCGGTCAGCGACGGCATGAAAATCGGACTCGAACACGGCTTCGATTCGGGCGCCTCGCTGGACTACGTCTACCGCAACCAGGCCGGCGGCCGCTTCGGCTTGGGCAAATTCATGGACCGCGGCTACCTGGACGCGGTGGGCTGGCGCGGCATCCGGCTGCGCAAGCTGCAGTTGCAGCGCATGCTGGGCGAGCGCATCGCCGCGCACCAGGGAGACGCGCCCCTGCGCATCCTGGACGTGGCCGCCGGTTCGGGGCGCTACGTGCTGGAGACGCTCAAGCGCTACCAGGACAAGCGCATCGAGCTCACGCTGCGCGACTACACGCAGCACAACCTGGACCAGGCCCGCGCGCTGGCGGGCCAGCTGGGCCTGAACGCCAGCATAGCCTACCAGCTGCGCGACGCCTTCAGCGCGGACAGCTACCGGACCGCCGAGGGCGCCTACGATATCGTCATCGTCTCCGGCCTGTACGAGCTGTTCAGCGACAACGCGCCGGTGGCCGTGTCCCTGAAGGGGATCGGCAGCGTGCTGCGTCCCGGCGCCTACCTGATCTACACCGGCCAGCCCTGGCACCCGCAGCTGGACATGATCGCGCTGACCCTGACCAGCCATCGCGGCACGCCTTGGCAGATGCGGCCGAGGCCGCAAGCGGAAATAGACGGGCTGGTGGCGCACGCGGGCTGCGCCAAGGTGGCCACCAGCATCGGCCTGGAAGGGATCTTCACGGTGTCGCTGGCGCGGAAGCCAGCAGCGCCTGGCGCAGCCGGTTGACGACGGTCCAGGCCGAGAGCGCGAGCACCAGCAGCAGGATGCCGTTCAGCAGCAGCGGCGCGGCGTCGCGGGCGATCAGCAAACCCAGCAGGCCGAAACAGAAGGCGCGGTCGCTCTTGCCCATGGGGCCGTCAAAGCGGCGCGCGGCACCCACGCTGAGCGCCAGCACGCCGGCGAACTCGGCCAGCAAAGCGCCCACCACGGCCAGCACCACCAGCGGCGCGTGGATGGCGCCGGCCAAGGTGACGGGCAGGTAGAGTGCCGCGTCCGACACCTGGTCGCAAATTTCGTTGAGCAAGGTGCCCAGCCGGGTCTTCTGGCCGGTGGCGTTGGCCAGCATGCCGTCGATTGCGTTCAGTGCCATGCGCAGCAACAGCAAGGCGGGCAGGCCCGCCCACAAAGCCATCCGTTCCGGCTGCCAGGCCAGCGCAGCGCCGTAGGCCAGGGACAGCAGCATCGTCGCCAGCGTGATCTGGTTCGGCGTCACGCGGCAGCGTACCAGCGCGCGCATCAGCGGCTGCAGCAGTTGCTGGAATTTCGGTTTGAGCTGGTAAATCGAAATACTCATTGCTGGCCTTGCTCCTTGTAGAGTTGGGCGATCTGGCGGCTGCGCTGGTAGCCCATCGCGCAGTGCAGGTAAATGGTGCGGCCCTGGCTGGCGTAGCCGGCGATGGCCGCGAGGATGGCTTGCGCGGATTGCGGGTCGGGGGCGTGCAAGTCCAGCAGCGGGAAATGCCGGTAGGGGCGGCCGCGCAGCGCCCGTGTCTCGCTCAGTTCGTTGGACAGGTCGATCACGGCGCAATCGGCGGGCAGGCCGGCTGCCTCGGCGTTGCTGAGGCGGCGGCCCACCCATAGCCCTTCGCTGTGGTGGGCGAACGGCGGGCTGTGGCGCTCGCGCCAGCGTACCAGTTGCCAGGTCAGCAGATAGCCGCCCAGATAGGGCGCGTACAGCAGCCAGACCCAGGCCGGATAGCTGCCCGCGCGCTTGTGCAGGAAGCCTGCATCGCGGCGCCGGTATGCCAATGCGACCAGCAGCAGGCTGGCGCACAGGTATAAGCACCAGGCGCCACCGGACGCGAACCACGCAAGCAGTGCCAGGCCGGCTAGCAGGGTGTAGCAGAAGGCCACCGGTTTGGCCGCGCGGCCGTCCGGCGGCATCAGGCGCACGGCCAGCGCGCCGAGCAGGGCGCCGCCGGCGACATCGGCGAAATGGTGCTGGTAGGTGAAGACCGTGGAGGCGGCAAGCAGCAGGAGGCAGGCGGCGAGGGCGGCGCGCAGCAGCGGTGCGGCGGCACCAGTGACGGCAGGCCGCAGCGCGGACCAGAAAATCACGCAGTAGGCGACGTGCAGCGACGGTAGCTGGTTGTAAGGCTGGTCCATGGCGCTCAGTTGCGCGAACAGCCAGGCGGGCAGCGCGGCGTCCACCGCAGGCCGGGCCAGGCCGAAGCGCATGGGGAAGGCGGCGAACAGCACGCAGGCCGCCACGGTGGAGAATGCCAGCCGCCGGCTCAGGGCGGACAAGCGGGCGCGGCCGGGCACCAGCAGAAAGCTCAGCATGAAGAACAGGCCGGACGTCATATATGGCAACACCATCCACTGCAGGAAAGGCAGGTCCGCCTCGAATGGCAGTGCCAGGCTGCGGGCAGTTTGTTGCCGGTGCGCCAGGTAGTTCGTTAGCGGGTAGCATATGCCGAACAGCGCGCCATTAAGCGCGAGCTGGATCACGCGCTCGCGCATGCTGGGCGACGCCGCCTGGGTCATGGTCTAACCGTCCTTGTTAATAACTATGTAATTGATGCATTATGTCACCATGAAGCACGCACAGCCAGATCGACGATATGAACGCTGCATGGTATTGGCCGGCGGCGGCTTCCGTTTCGGCTACTACCTCGGCATGCACGCGGCCGCCGTCGACGCGGGCCAGGAACCGGATCTGCTGCTGGCCACCTGCGGCGGCGCCGTCGCGGGCGCCATCATCCGTGGGCTGCCGGACAGCGAGATGCGCAAAGCCTGGGTGGCGTCGCCGCAAATGTACGAATTTTTCTGCGGCCTGCAGTCCAGCGCGCGGGCCGCGCCGGGGCGGGCCATCCTCAACCTCGCGCTGCGGCGCCTGAACCCGGGCAAGGCTGGACGCTTGCCGGACCTGTTCAGAGACTATATGTTCGAGATCCCGGCCGAGCTGCCGCTGCCGCCCGCGGGTGGGCAGGGCTCGCGCTCTGCGCCTGTGGGCCCTGCGCTCGGCATCCTGGGCGGCAAGATGCTGTTCGGCGAGCACGAGGTTGGGCAGCCACGGCAGGGGCGGCAGTTGTACGGTGTCACGCTGTTCTGCGATGAACGCACGGCGGCGCTGGCGCGGGGCCTGCCGTCGGCGATCGGCAGCAACGGCTGGACCGACGCCGTGTCGCCGGATTTGCTGGTCGATACGACGATGCCGGTGGCCGACGCGGCCCGCATTTCGATCTCGGACATGGTGTACTTCCGCTGCCATTCGGTGAACGGCGCGCATTACACCGGCGGCGTGGTCGACCTGTTCCCGGTCGAGCTGGCGCGCAGCTTGGCCAGGCACGTGACCATGGAGTTGAAACCCGCCTATGACCAGTTGACCGCCATCCCGGCCCTGCGCGCCGTGTTCGGCTTCGACGGCAACCGCCGCCTGCGTCACGTGCACGGTCAGCCGGTGGACGTGTGGGTGGACACCACCGACGTCGGCGAAGTTTTACGCGGCAACGGCATCCAGAAACGGGTGGACTGGCGGCGCAACCGCGTCAAGCTGGTCGCCCCGGCCAGCTACGCGCAGTATGTCGCGGACGTGGACGCGCAATGGCGCTACGGCTACGAACGCGCACAGGAAGGATACGCGCTGGCAGAACAAGGGCAGCGCGTCACCATGCGCAAGGCCAGCAAGCACAACGAGGCCTTGCCTTGAAGGTGATGATCATCGGCGGCACCAGCGGCATCGGGTTGGGGCTGGCGCGGCACTACTGGCGGCAGGGTGCGCGCGTGGCCATCTGCGGGCGGCATCCGGAAAGGATCGATGGGCTGGAACTGCTGGAGGACGGCCTGGTCAGCGTCCACGCTTGCGACATCGCCGACCGCGCCGCCGTCGCGCGCGTGGTCGGTGAATTTGCGGATGATGCGCCCGGCGCCGGAGATGCTCCCTGTGCTCCCTGCGCTTCCGACGCTCCCGGCGCGGGTGTTGTCACGCCGGGAGCGGGCCTGGACCTGCTGATCGTCACCGCCGGCCAGTACGCCGACGCTGCGGCCATCGCGCGCGACCGTGGCCAGGCGCTGCCCGTTCTCCGCGTCAACGTCGGCGGCCTGGATCACGCCTTCAGCGCAGCGGCCGAAGCGATGATGGCGCGTGGGCAGGGGCATCTGGTGGCGGTCGCGTCCATCGCCGGCCTGCAGCAGGATTATCCCGGGGGGTCTCTCTACAGTGCCAGCAAGCGCGCCGCCATCGCCATCTGCGACGCCTACCGCAAAGCGCTGGCGCCGTTTTCGATCGCCGTGACCGTCGTCATCCCCGGCTACATCGACACCGCCCGCCTGCGCGAGCTCAACGACGGCGACGCCAGCGGCAAACCCTTCCTGGTGTCCGAGCGGGAAGCCGTCGAGCGCATCGCAGCCGCCATCGCCCGGCGTGACGAACGCTATGTCTTCCCCTGGCAGCTGCACGCCCTGGTGCGCCTGTTCAATCGTCTCCCGACCTTCCTCAAGCGCGTCCGTAAGAAATGATCCCCCGGCTATTTGTGGGGAAAACGATGATGGGTTAAGCTGAGCTTCTCATTACAGACGGGTTGGACAAGTGGCGGCGAACCGGAATATTTTGGCCTTGGCGGGCATAGGCGTTGCGGCGGTGCTGGCTGGCAGCGGCGTGTACTGGTATTTACAGCCGGCCGCGCCGCAGAAGGCGGTTGAAGCGCCGGTTGACGCTTCGCCTGCGGGACGGACGGCGAAATTCTGGGCCGCCCGCATCACGACCTTGGCCGGCGACGGCACGCCAGGCGCGGCCGAGGGCAATATGCCGCTGACCGTGGCGCGCTTTTCCGATCCCTACGGCGTGGCGGTGGACGCCGCCGGCAGTATCTACATCGCCGACGCAGGCGAGAACAACCGCATCCGCAAACTCACGCCCGGCGGCGCGACCTCCACGCTGGCCGGCGGCAAGGAAGGCTTTGCCGACGGCCCGGCCGCGCAGGCGATGTTCAACACCCCGTCCGGCATCGCCGTCGACGGCAAGGGCAATCTCTATGTGGCCGACACCGGCAACAACGCGATCCGCAAAGTGGCGCCGGACGGTACGGTGTCCACGTTGGCGGGCAGCGGCGTGGCGGGTACGGCGGATGGCAAGGGCAGGGAAGCCCAGTTCAATGGCCCGATAGGCGTGGCGGTCGACGAGGCGGGCGTGGTCTACGTGGCCGATACCTATAACGACAGCATCCGCCGCATCGCGCCCGACGGCAGCGTGACCACCATCGCGGGCAATGGTGCGCCGGGCGACGCCGACGGCCCCGCGCTGAAGGCCGGCTTCGACACGCCGTGCGCGCTGGTACTGGATGCCGACGGCGCGCTGCTGATCGCCGATACGCGCAACAACGCTATCCGCAAGCTGAGCAAGGACGGCCAAGTGACGACCGTGCAACGCGCGCCGGACAGCGACCGCCAGGCTTTGCTGCGCCGTCCGCTGGCGCTGGCGCGCTCGCACGACGGGCACCTTTATATCGCCAGCGGTTCCGGCGGACGCATCCTGCAACTGGCGCCGGACGGCGAACTGGGCGGGCTGGTGGATGTCAGCCAGCGTATCGAACCGGCCTACGGCAGCGACGGCAAGGTACAGCTGTACGCGCCGCGCGGCATCGCACTGGCCCGCAACGGCAGCCTGGTGGTGACGGATGGCGCCACCTTCCGCGTGCAGCGCATCAGCGCCGCGACGCCGGGCGAGGGCGGGCCGGCAGCGCCACGCGTCGCAGGCCCGGACCCGGCTTCAGGCGGCGCTCGCACTGCCGTGGCAGGTGCTACGCCAGCCGTCGGGGTGAGCGCTGCGGCAGCTCTGCCGGTGCATGCCGCCATGGCGCCGGGCGCGTCCGGTCAACCGGCATCCGCCTTGTCCGCAGTGCTGCCGCTGGCGGCCGCGCAAGCGGGTGAGGGAGTTGCCGGCATCGGCGGGGGCGCGCCGGTCCAACCCATGCTGTGGCCGGTCGGCCCGCAAAACGCGCCGCATGAAGTGGTCGGCCTGATGGGCGAGGTGCGCGGCAGTTTCGAAGGCGAGAGCCGCCACCACTTCCACAGCGGCCTGGACGTGCAGGCGGACGTCGGCCAGCCGGTCCTGGCGGTGGCTGCCGTCAAGGTCAGCGACCCGATGCCGAACTGGGGTTTCGGCAGTCTGAGCGAAGGCATCGCGCTCGGCAACATCTCCTACATCCACATGCGCGTCGGCCGCACCACCAAGAACGCCGCGCTGGACCAGCGCTTCGAGCTGCTGCGCAACGCCAAAGGCAAGCCGGAGCGCGTGCGCGTGCGGCGCGGCGCCCGTTTCGCCCCCGGCGACACGCTGGGCACCATCAACGCGATGGCCCACGTCCACCTCGACTACTTCAAGGAGGGCAACGCCCTTAATCCGCTCAGCCTGCCGTTCACCGGCTTGCTGGACACGGTCCGCCCACGCATCAACAGCATCACCTTGTTCGACAGCCGGGGCAAGGTCATCAAGGCCGCCAAGCGCAAGCCGCTGATCGTCAAGCGCGAACTGGGCGAACTGAGCATCGTCGTCGACGCCTACGACCAGATGGACGGCAACGAGGCGCGCCGCCGCCTCGGCCTGTACAAGCTCGGCTACCAGCTGCTGCGCGAGGACGGCAGCGCCGTGCCCGGCTACGAGCAGCCCGTCATTACCCAGGTCTACGACCAGTTGCCGCGCAACCGCGACGCGGTGAAATTCGCCTACGCGCCGAACAGCGGCATCACGGTCTACGGCAGCAAGGCCACCCGTTTCGCCTACACCCTGACCAACCGCATGATGCAGGGCCAGGTCACGCCCGGCATGTGGAGCATCGCCGACCTCGCGCCGGGCAACTACCGCCTGCGCGTGCTGGCGGCGGATTACGCCGGCAACCAGGCTGTCGAAGGCCGCGACCTGCCGTTTTCGGTCGAATAGCTTCCTACATCTGCCGGAAATGGTGCAGATAGCTGCGGCTGACCGGCAGCACTTCGGGGTGGCCGCGCACGTGCACGTCCGCCGTTTCGTTCACGCCGCGCACCACCTCGCGCACGTAGTGCAGGTTGACGATGGCCGAGCGGTGGATCTGCACGAAACGGTCCGGGTCCAGCTCGTCGCCCAATTCGCGTATGCTTTTCCGTATCAAGGCTTGGCCTTGGTCCCATGCGACCAGCGTGTATTTGCCGTCCGCCCGCAAATAGGCAACCTGCTCGACGGGAATCAGCCGCACGCTGCTGCCGACCGAGGCCTTGATCCATTGCAGCCAGCCGCGCGCCGGGCTGCGCTGGCGCAGTTCGGCGGCCATGCGGTCCAGCATCGCATCGAACGCCGCGCCGGCCTGCACCGGACGCTCCAGGCGCTGCCGCAGTCGCTGGACGGTGTCGGCCAGCCGCGCCGCATCGATAGGCTTGACCAGATAGTCGATGGCGCCTTGCTCGAAGGCCTGCACCGCGTACTGCTCGTAGGCCGTCACGAACACGATCTGCGCCCGCCGCGCCAGGGCGCGCGCCGCCTCGATGCCGTTCAAGCCGGGCATGTGCACGTCCAGGAACACGATGGCCGGCTGGTGGATGTCGAACAGCTCGACCGCCTCGTGCCCGTTGCGCGCATCGGCCACGATGTCCAGGTCCGGCCACAGGCGCGCCAGCTGGGCACGCAAGTGTTCGCGCAGCAGCGGCTCGTCGTCGGCGATCAGTGCGGTAATGTGGCTCATGCGGGACTCCGTGGCTGGAAGATCAGTTCAACGCGCAAGCCGTGCGGCTGCGCTTCGTGCAGGTCGAGGCGGGCGCCGGGGCCGTAGAAGGCCAGCAGGCGCGTGCGGACATTCCCCAGCCCGGTACCCGGCTGGGCGGACTCCGACATGCCGATGCCGCTGTCTTCCACCCACAGCGTGACGGCCCCGCTGGCCGGATCGGCTTCGCCGCCGACGGCTATGCTGCCGCCGGTGGTGCTGGGGTCGATGCCATGGCGAACGGCGTTCTCCACCAGCGTCAGCAGGGCCATGGCAGGGAATGCCATGCCGTTCAGTCCGGGCGTGGCGTCTACCTGGAACTGCAGACGGTCCGGCATGCGCAAATGCATCAGCTCCAGGTAGGCGCGCACCAGTTGCAGCTCGGTGCCCAGCGTGGCGTCGGCGTCGTTCAGGCGCGGCATGGCCGCGCGCAGGTAGGCGATCAGGTGGCGCAATACGGGCGCCGCCTGCTCCGATCCGGATTCGACCAGCGCCTGGATATTGGCCAGCGTGTTGAACAGGAAGTGCGGCTCGATCTGCGCCTGCAACAGGCGCAGCCGCGCATCGAGCAGTTCGCGTTCCAGCGTGTTGCGCTCGCGTTCGGCTTGCAAGCGGTCCGCCCTTTCGCGTGCACGGCGCTCCATGCGCAGCGCGATGGCGGCTGTGACGGTGCCGAACAACAGCATGACGATGGCCAGCATCGCATAGCCGGATACCTCCCTGGTATGGAGGAAGGCCGCGGTATTGCCGCGCTGCATGGCGACCAGCGCGGCAAAGGTGGCGGCCGGCGCGGTCAGCGCGACCGCGGCCAGGCGGATCAGCGGCTGCGGCAGCCAGCGCAGGCGAAGTCGGGCGGCAGCCGTAAAGGCGAGCAGCATGGCCATGCCGATGGAGACGATATGTCCCGCGACCGTCGCGTACGGCGTGGCCGACATCGTGTGCAGCAGCCACGAGAGCTGCAGCGTGAGCAGCAGCACGACGGTGAGTTGCCGCAAAGTCGGCAGTGCCACGTTGTGGAATGGCTTGGAATCGGGCTCTTTATTCATTTTGCAACAATAGCCGTTCGGCGACCGTCGTTCAAGCCCTGAAAACCGTCGCCCGTCGCGCGGCCGGCGCTGCGCAAACGGCCGCCGGGCGGCAAAGCCTTATCGTTCGATCATTCAAACAGGGGAGACATGCGATGAGTGCGAGCGTTACACAGCAGGCGCTGCAGACTACTGCGGCAAAGAAGGAAGGGCGTTCCGTGCGGGACGCGGCAAGTGCCGCGCTGAACGCGGCGGCCCGGACCTGGTTCGCCGTGGCCGTGGCGGGCCAGTTGCTGTTCGCGTACTACGTGGCGGCCTTCTATGGCGGCGCGGCGGTACAGGGCAATCCGGCCCGCTGGAACGATGTCGCGCCGCATGCCTATGTGGCCGGCGAGACCGCCGGCAACCTTGCGTTCGGTTTCCACGTGCTGGCGGCCGCCTTGATCACCGTCGGCGGCGCGCTGCAACTGGTGCCGCAAGTGCGGAGCCGCGCGCCTGTTTTCCACCGCTGGAACGGGCGTGTCTACGTTCTGCTCGCAGTGCTGGCCAGCCTGATCGGCCTGGTCATGGTGTGGGGCCGGGGTACGGTCGGCGGCCTGACGCAGCACATCGGTGTCAGCTTCAATGCGGTCCTCATCCTGTTGTGCGCCGTCCAGGCCGTGCGCCATGCGCGCGCCCGCGAGCTGGCACTGCACCGCCGCTGGGCGCTGCGTCTGTTCCTGGTGGTGAGCGGGGTCTGGTTTTTCAGGGTCGGGCTCATGTTCTGGCTCGTGGTGAATCAAGCGCCGGTTGGCTTCGATCCCAAGACCTTCGAGGGGCCGTTCCTGAGCTTCCTGTCTTTCGCCCAGTTCCTGGTCCCGCTTGCCGTGCTGGAGCTCTACCTGCGCGCACGCGACGGCGGCGGCGCGCTCGCCCGTGCCGCGATGGCGGCCGGCCTGCTGGCGCTGACGGCCGCCATGGGGACGGGTATCTTTGCTGCCGCCCTGATGATGTGGCTGCCCCGTGTTTGACCGCCGGCTTGCATGCAATAAGTAACAATTGGCTAGCCGACACCACGGCGCCGCGCTATGAAGGTGGCCCTGTTAATTGTTAAATATATGCCATGTTGTGACAATTGGTGAGTATCCCTAAATGTGAGTGAAATAATATGATGGGCATGCAAACAAGTCCCGGAAGCAAGCGAAGGGACAGGGGTGACAGCCACGTAGTGGCCGGCGTGGAGGGAACCTATCCAAAACGCGGCCACCACGTGGAGGTAGAGCCATGTCCAAATTTTCGGAACGACTGAACGAGACTCAAAAAGAATTTCTGCACAAACTGAACAGCCTGGACTTCGGCCCGCTGGCCTACAAGCTGATGAATCCGGAAGACCGTCCCGGGCTGTCGCTGGAGCAGACGACGGACGCCATCACCCGCTACAAGGGTTTCCTGTTCCTGTACCACAGCAATCCCGGCAAGCCCATTTCGCCGTCGCGCTATGTCGACTATGTGTGGCATAACCACATCCTCGACACCGAGCTGTACCTGGCGCAGACCGGTACACTGTTCGGCCGCTGCCTGCATCACTTCCCCTTCTTCGGCAAGCGCGGCGCCAGCGACGAGCGCGACCTGCTGGCCGCGGCCGAGTTCACGCGCGAACAGGCGCACGGCTATTTCGGCTGGGACGACGACGACTGGTGCGGCACGGGCCGTCCCAAAGGCCCGCGTCCGCCCAAGGGCCTGGGCGAACTGGCCGGCATCCTGTTTCCGTCCGGCGTCAGTCCGGCCGGCTTGGCCCAGGAGGCCGACACCATCAGCATCCAGGCCGGCAACTTCCGCCACACGGTCGAGCACATCGGCGGGCAGGGCGCGCTGATGTTCGCCCGCCAGCCATCCCGGCAGGACTATCTGGAAAAACTGCTGAAGCTGCCGATCTGGGTTATCGTCTGCATGCCGGCGGAGCTCAATGTGCTCAATGAAGTCGTCGCCATCCGCAAGGAGCGGCTCACTGAAATCTCCAAGTCCCTGGTCGAGCAGCGCCTGACGCCGCAAGGCTACAACCGCGAAATGGTGCAGCTGGAGGTGGCGATACACTAATTCAGCAATAAATTCATGTTGTCTCCTGCGCCTGTTACGGTACAATAAATGAACGGTCGTGCTTTTTGCGATGATCATAACAAGGAGACAGCATGGATTTGAACTACTCGTCCGAGGATTTGGCGTTCCGCGACCAAGTGCGCGCCTTCCTCGCAGCCAACCTCCCCGCCGACCTGCAGCAAAAAGTGCGCAAGCACCTGCGCCTGGCGAAGGAAGATTACGTCCGCTGGCATCAGATCGTCGCCAGGCAAGGCTGGGCGGCCCCGGCCTGGCCGGTGGAATACGGCGGCCCGGGCTGGAACGCCACCCAGCGCCACATCTGGGAAGAGGAGTGCGCCATCGCCGGCACGCCCGCCATCCTGCCCTTCGGCATCAACATGGTGGCGCCCGTCATCATGGCCTTTGGCAACGAGGAACAAAAATCCTACTACCTGCCGCGCATCCTGAGCTGCGAGGACTGGTGGTGCCAGGGCTATTCCGAGCCCGGCTCCGGCTCCGACCTGGCCTCCCTGAAAACCACCGCCGAGCGCGTGGGCGACCATTACATTGTCAACGGCCAGAAAACCTGGACCACGCTGGGCCAGCACGCCGACATGATCTTCTGCCTGGTGCGCACCGACGGCACCGTGCGCAAGCAGGAGGGTATTTCCTTCCTGCTGATCGACATGAAGACGCCGGGCATCACCGTGCGCCCCATCATCATGCTCGACGAAGACCATGAAGTGAACGAAGTCTTCTTCGACAACGTGAAAGTGCCCGTCACCAACCTGATCGGCAAGGAAAACAAGGGCTGGACCTACGCCAAATACCTGCTGGGCCACGAGCGCACCGGCATCGCCGCCGTGGGCCGCTCCAAGCGCGAACTGCAATTCCTGAAAAAACTGGCGAACAAGGTGCTCAAGCGCGGCAAGCCGCTGCTGGAAGACCCGCTGTTCGCGGCCAAGGTGGCCAACCTGGAAATCGAACTGATGGCGCTGGAGACCACGGTGCTGCGCACCATCTGCCAGGAAGACCAGACCCCCGGTCCGCAGGCGTCGATGCTGAAAGTGCGCGGCTCGGAAATCCAGCAGATCCTCACCGAGCTGATGGTCGAGGCCCTGGGGCCGGACGCGCTGCCTTTCGACACCAGCTACCTGGAAGGCAAGGCCGGGCACGCCGTCAGCGGCGACGACGACCATGCGCCATTGGCGGGCTATTACTTCAATTTCCGCAAAACGTCGATCTACGGCGGCTCGAACGAAATTCAGAAAAACATCATCACCCAGATGATCCTGGGCCTGTGAGGGGAGACGGTATGGACTTTACTTTCAAAGAAGAACAGCAGCAGTTCGCCGACGCCCTGCGCCGCTGGGTCGACAAGGACTATGGCTTCGACACGCGCAAGCACATCATCCATTCCCCGGCCGGCGTGTCCGACGCGGCCTGGGCCACGCTGACCGAGCTGGGCATGCTGGCGCTGCCGGTGCCCGAAGAGCAGGGCGGCTTCAACGGCACCGCCGTGGACATGCTGGTGGTGATGCAGGAGCTGGGCCGTGGCCTGGTGGTCGAACCTTACTTCGCCACTGTGCTGGGCGCGCAATTTCTGAAACTGGCCGGCGGGCACGAGAGCCTGCTGGAGCAAGTCGCCGGCGGCGAACTGAAGCTGGCCTGCGCGCTGGGCGAGCAGCAATCGCGCCACGAGCTGCACGATGTCGCCACCGCCGCCACCGCGTCCGGCGACGGTTACGCGCTGAACGGCAAGAAGACTGTCGTGATCCACGGCGGCCAGGCGGGCGCCTTCATCGTCTCGGCCCGCAGCGGCGGCGGCCAGCGCGACAAGGGCGGCATTTCGCTGTTCGTCGTTCCTGCCGGCGCGGCCGGCGTGACCGTCACGGACTACCGCACCATCGACGGCCAGCGCGCCGCCACGGTGCAGTTCAGCGATGCCCAGGTTCCGGCCTCGGCCCTGCTGGGCGGCATAGGCGCCGGCTGGGACATCCTCGACGCGGCGGCCGACTACGGCGCCACCTTGCTGTGCGCGGAAGCGGTCGGCGCGATGGATGCGATCTTCGCGGCCACGCTGGAATACCTGAAGACGCGTTCGCAGTTCGGCGCACCTATCGGCAAGTTCCAGGCGCTGCAACACCGCATGGCGGACATGTTCATCCATGTGGAGCAAGCCCGTTCGATGGCGATGCTCGCTGCGGTCAAGGTCGCTTCGGCGGACGCCGAGGAGCGCCGCCGCGTGGTGTCCGCCGCCAAGGTGCGCGTCGGGCAGGCATGCAAGTTCGTCGGTCAGCAGGCGGTGCAGCTGCACGGCGGCATGGGCGTGACGGACGAGTTGCCGGCGGCCCACCACTTCAAACGCCTGACCATGATAGATTTGACCCTGGGCGACGTCGATCACCACCTGGAGCGCTTCATCGGCCAGCCCGGATTTAAACAAGCCGCGTAAGGCATGTCATTCCCGTGCAGACGGGAATCCATGCTGAGCGTCCAATATTCTTACCTATGGATTCCCGTTTGCACGGGAATGACACGATGAAGAAATGGTATTTCGAGGATTTCGTTGAAGGCCAGGAGATTCCCCTTGGCAGCCGCCTGGTGACGGAGGAGGAGATCATTGCCTTCGCCACGCAGTTCGATCCGCAGCCTTTCCACGTCGACCATGACGCTGCCCGGAACTCCATCTTCGGCGGCGTCGTCGCCAGCGGCTGGCACACCTGCGGCATGATCATGCGCATGGTGGTGGACGGCATGCTGAACGACTCGTCCAGCATGGGCTCGCCCGGCCTGGACAGCGTGCGCTGGCTCAAGCCGGTGCGCGCGGGCGATACGCTGACCGTGTCCTACCTGACCAAGGAAGTGCGCCCGTCCAGCTCCAAGCCGGACCGTGGCGTGGTGGTGTCCGTGTGGAAGGCCAGCAACCAGCACGGCGAACTGGTGGCCACGGTGGAGGGCATGGGCATGTTCGGGCGCCGCCCGGCGGGAGCGGCCGATGCGTGATATCGCCAGCCTGGATGAAATGAAGACGCTGGTCGGCAGCGAAGTGGCGGTCTCGGAATGGATAGAGATCACGCAGGAGCGCGTCAACCAGTTCGCCGCCGCCACCAACGACCACCAGTGGATACACGTGGACGTCGAGCGCGCCGGGCGCGAGTCGCCGTTCGGCGGCACCATCGCGCACGGCTTTCTCACGCTGTCGCTGGTGCCGGCCATGCTGGAAAGCGCCTTGCGCATGGTGGACATGAAAATGGGCTTGAACTACGGCCTGAACAAGGTCCGCTTCCCCGGCCCGGTGCCGGTCGGCAGCCGCCTGCGCGCCCGCATGACGATACAGGCCATCGAAGACATCGAAGGCGGCGCGCAGGTGGAGTGGGGTGTGGTCATTGAGCGCGAAGGCCAGGCCAAACCGGTCTGCGTGGCCGAATTCGTGATGCGACGCTATTAGGCAGCAAGTCGCCATGCGATAATCGTGCTTCAGATAAATATTTGAAGCACGGTACAACGATGCCCCAGTTCTCCCGGCCTGCGGCCGCCCTGATAGCCGAACTGTGCCTGGCACCGGTCCAGCTCATGGCGCCGTCCGCCGCCCTGGCCCAGGCGCGGCCGGGCCTCGTTTCCTTCCAGCGCATCGCCATGCCGGACGACGTTCCGGCCCACCTCAGCACGGCCATGGTGCAGGACCAGCGCGGCTTGCTGTGGCTGGGCACGCAGGATGGCCTGGTGCGCTACGACGGCTACGGCTTCAAGGTCTACCGCGCCAGGCCGGGCGACCCGGCCGCACTGGGCGGCAGTTACGTGCGCAGCCTGCTGGTGGCGCGCGACGGCCGGCTGTGGGTGGGCACCATCAGCGGCGGCCTGGCAGTGTTCGACCCGCGCACCGAACGCTTCACCCAGTACCGCCACGACGCCGCCAGGCCGGACAGCCTGAGCAACGACCGCGTCGAAAGCATCGCCGAGGACGCGGCCGGGCAAATGTGGCTGGCCACCAGCGACGGCCTGGACCGGCTCGACCCCGCCAGCGGCCGTGTCCAGCATTTCCGCAACGATCCCGCCGATCCCGCCAGCCTGGCCAGCAACATCGCGCGCGCCGTGCTGTTCGACCGGGAGGGCAGGCTCTGGGTTGGCTCGCGTGAAGGCTTGCAGCGCTGGCTGGGCGGCGCCAGATTCGAACTGGTGGCCGGTGGCGGCGAAACCATGCGCGGCCAGCAGGTCACCAGGCTGATGCAGGACAAGCGCGGCCGCATCTGGGCAGGAACCGGCAAGGAAGGCGCCGCAGTCTACGATCCGGCGAGCGGCAGCCTGAAGCGCCTGCGGCCGGCGCTCATACCGGCCAGCCAGGCAAGCGCGGCCAGCTCAGGCAGCCCGGCCTATGCGATCAAGGCGACCGGTGCAAGCGGTGCGACCCATGCGACCCATGCGACCAATGCGACCAGAGCGGCCAAGCTCGCGGGCGGGGCGGATGGAAACGGCAGCGATGGCCTGAGCCATTTTTGGATCTACAGCATGGCGGAAACCGCGCAGGGTGAAATCTGGCTCGGCACCTTCGGCGGCGGCATCGACGTGGTCGATCCCGCCACGCTGAAAGTGATCGACCGCCTGCATCACGACGCCTTGCCCAGCACCATAGGCAACGACCGCATCGGCGCCTTGCTGACGGACCGCTCGGGCCTGGTGTGGGCGGGCAGCTGGGGCGGCGGCCTGGCGCGGCACGATCCCAGCACGCGCGCCTTCCTCAAGCTGCGCCACAGCCCGCGCGACGCGACCGGCCCTAGCCATCCCGCCATTGTGCGCGCCATGGAGACGGCCGACGGCCAGCTGTGGCTGGGCACGAACGGCAACGGCATCGACGTGCTTGGCCCGGATGGCCTGCTGCGCCACGGGTACCGGCCCGATCCGGCGCAGGCGGGCGCGCTGGCCGACGGTTCGGTCAGCTGCATGGCGCAGGCGGCCGACGGCACGGTGTGGGTCGGCACGCTGGACGGCACCTTGCATCGTCTGCGTCCGGGCCGGTCGCGGTTCGACCGCTACGACCAGAAAAGCGGTCTGCCCGGCGGCCCCGTCCGCACCATGGTGTTCGGTCCCGACGGCGCGCTGTGGGTGGGGGCGCTGAACGGCTTGGCGCGCATCGACGCCGCCAGCGGCCGCGTCGGCGCCGCCTACCGGCACCAGCCGGACGACGCCACCACGCTGGCGGGCCGTGAAGTGGAAGCGCTGGCCTTCACCGCGGACGGCACGCTGTGGGTCGGCAGCGACAACGGCCTGACCGCTTTCGACACCGCCACCGGCAAGGGCGTGCGCATCCGCCGCGAGCCCGGCCGCGCCGACAGCCTGCCCGACAACTGGATCCCGGACCTGATGACGGCGCGCGACGGCCGTCTGTGGCTGGCCACCCAGTCCGGCGCCGCCATCCTGCAATCGTGGGACGGCGAGACCGCCCGCTTCGACGCATTGGGACCGCGCCTGAACCTGCCGTCGGCCCGGCCGAATCGCTGATCCAGGATGGCCAGGGCCAGGTCTGGCTCAACGGCCGCGTCCGCATTGACCCTGCCAGCTGGACCGCGCGCAGCTACGGCCCGGCGGACGGCAACGAGTTCCGTACGCTCTACATCGCCAGCCGCAGCCGCACGCGCGCCGGCAACCTGCTGTTCGGCTCGCCGGAAGGCTTGCTGGTCGTTCGGCCGCAGCAATTGGCCGACTGGACCTACCAGCCGCCGCTGGTGGCCAGCGCGCTGCGGGTGGACGGCGTCGAGCAGCCGGGCGCGGCCGTGCTGGGCAGCCTGGTGCTGCAGCCCAGGCAGCGCGACTTGCGCCTCGAGTTCGCCGCGCTCGACTACAGCGCGCCGCAGAAGCTGCACTACCGCTACCGCCTCGAAGGCTACGACGCAGGCTGGACCGCGCTGGACGCCAGCCAGCGTACGGTGGCCGATCGGCTTCGCCTCTTTCCCCTTCGTGCCGGGTACGCCGTCCGCCGTCACGCTGGACACGTTGCAGCGCATCGCCGATACGGCGCTGTATGCGGCCAAGCGCAGCTGGCGCAACGGCTGGGTGGGCGTGGAGCCGAGCGCGGCCGGGCCGGGGGGCGCCGCCATCGACGAACGCGTGCAGCGCTTCCTGGCCGACGCCGAAGCGGCCGTGGCCGCCGGCGGCATGGAGGTGATGGTTGCGCCGGAACGGGCGGGGTCGCTGCGCTGGGGCTGAGAGGAAGCAGCCCGGCGCCACACTTCGCGGACGGCGATGTGGAATTCGTGTACTTTTCATTTGGGCATGATGGTATTCTGTACATGACCCGGGTAATGGCCCTGGGATTTGGACGGCTAATCCTGTTTGGCGCTGCTGGATGATGGACTTATGGAATCGACAGTTCAAAGTGAAGAGTTCATCCGGTTGAATTTCCCCAGGCTGGCGGCTGCACTGGAATACATGCCGGTCGGGGTGACCATTGTTGATTGCGACCTGACCATCCGGTTCTGGAATCCGGCTTTTTTTCAATTGCAGGGTTTCCCGGCCGAGGTGATGCATGCTGGCGTCACCATGGCCGAAGTGTTCCGTTTCATCGCCTTGCGCGGAGACTACGGGCCAGGCGACATCGACGAGCTGGTGGCAGCCCGGGTGGACCTTTGCCTGAAGTTCCAGCCCCATAATTTCACCCGGACCAGGGTCGATGGCGTCATGCTCAATATCATAGGCCGCCCCATCTATGGCCTGGACGGTGCGGTCAATGGTTTCGTCACCATTTATCACGACGTGACCGCCGAGCGGCACCACGATGAACAGCTGGAAGCCAAGAACAGGGAACTGCAGCAGGCCAAGCAGCTGGCCGAGGCGGCGAGCATGGCCAAGGGCCAGTTCCTGTCCAATATGAGCCACGAAATCCGCACGCCGCTGAACTGCGTCATCGGCATGGCTTACCTGGCCTTGAAGACCGAGCTGGACCCGCGCCAGCGCGACTACCTGGAAAAAATCCGCTTCGCCGGCGAGCACGTGCTGGGCGTCATCGACGACATCCTCGACATTTCCAAGATCGAGGCCGGCAAGATGGATATCCAGCACATCGATTTTTCCCTCGACCAGGTGGTGCAAACGCTGACCACGGTGGTCGCGCCGAAGGCGGCCACCCGCAACCTGGAACTGGTGTTCGACCTCGACCCCGGCTTGCCGCCCTTGCTGGTGGGCGATCCGCTGAGGCTGGGGCAGGTGCTCATCAACTACGCCAACAACGCTATCAAGTTCAGCGAGCAAGGCAGGATAGAGATCCGCGTGCGCAAGATGATAGGCGACGCCAACGATTGCCTGGTGCGTTTCGAGGTGAGCGACCAGGGCATCGGCTTGTCCAAAGAGGAGATGGCCAAACTGTTTGTCTCGTTCCAGCAAGCCGACACGTCGACCACGCGGGAATACGGCGGCACCGGCCTCGGCTTGGCAATCTGCAAGGAGCTGGCCCAGCTGATGGGCGGCGATGTCGGCGTCAACAGCCAGCCCGGCGTCGGCAGCACGTTCTGGTTCACGGCCCAACTCGGCGTATCGCACACGACCATGTCCACGCTGATCAGCCAGATCGGCGACGCTGCAGGCGAACTGCTGGCCAGCGCCCACACGTCGGCCATGATGGCGGTCCGCATCCTGCTGGTCGAGGACAATGTCTTCAACCAGCAAATTGCGCAGGAAATGCTGGAAGAAGTGGGCGCCGTTGTCAGCCTGGCCAACAACGGCGCCGACGCGCTGGAACTGCTGCGCAAGACCGATTTCGACTGCGTTTTGATGGACTTGCAGATGCCGCTCATGGACGGGCTGGAAGCGACCCGGCATATCCGCGCCGACCCCCAACTGCGCCATATGCCGGTGCTGGCGATGACGGCCACTGCCACCACCGAAGCGCGCATGCGCTGCATCGACGCCGGCATGAACGATTTCATCTCGAAGCCGGTCCAGCCGGCCCTGATGGTCCAGACCATCGCCAATTGGCTGCCTCGGCGTGTGCCGGCAGAAAAGCTGCGGCGGCCACGCCTGCCGGCTATGGCCCTCCAGTCCCCATCCGGCGCCGATGCGGCCGCGATCGACTTATCGGTGCTGGCCGCGCTGCTCGGCGACGACCCGGGGAAGGTGCGCAAGTTCGCCTTCAAATTCCTGCTCAGTTCACAGGAGGGTGTCCGCGATATAGAGGCTGCGCTGGCGCGTGGCGAGGTGCAGACGGTGCGCGACCTGGGCCACCGCATCAAATCGGCGGCACGCAGCGTCGGCGCTTTCCGCATGGCCGATTTGTGCCAGGACCTGGAGCAGCTTGCGCAGGGGGACGCGGCCGGCGAGGCGGCGGGCGCCCGCTCCATCGTGGCGCAACTGAAAGACTTGCTGCAACAAGTGACGACGCAAGTCATGCAGGATGCCGCCGGTTTCGCCGAGGGCTGAGGCCTGCGGTCGCGGCGGCTGTTGACCGGGCAGGGCTCAGTCGCCCGGACTCATGCAATAGCGGTTGCGGCCGGTTTCCTTGGCGCGGTAGAGCAGGGCGTCGGCCGAGCGTATCAGGCTGCTCGAGTCGCTCTCCTCGGTCGGCTGCACGGTCGATACGCCCATGCTGACCGTCACCTCCGGCCCCACCGACGATGCCTTGTGCGGTATCTTCAGCAGCCGCACCTCGTCCAGGATGCGCTGCGCCACCACTTCGGCGCCGTCCACTCCCACCTGCGGCAGCAGGATGATGAATTCCTCGCCGCCGTAGCGCGCCAGCATGTCCGGCGGCCGTCCGGCGCAGCGCTTCATGGCCGCGCTCACCTGTTGCAGGCAGACGTCGCCGGCCTGGTGGCCGTAGGCGTCGTTGTAATTCTTGAAATGGTCGATGTCGATCATGATCAACGCCATCGTGGTGTTGGAACGGGCACAGCGGCGCCATTCGTTTTCCATCGTCTCGTTGAAGCTGCGGCGGTTGGCCACGCCGGTCAGCGCGTCGGTCAGGGTCAGTTCGCGCATGGCGTCGGCCTGGCGCTTGATGGTCAGCTGGGTGCGTACGCGGGCGCGCACCACGGCCACGTTGAAGGGCTTGCTGATGAAGTCCACCGCGCCCGCTTCCAGCGCCCGCGTCTCGTCCTCGGGGTGGGTCAGGGCGGTGACGAAAATGACCGGGATGTCGCGCACGGCGGCCGACGAGCGCAGCGCGCTGCACACCTCGTAGCCGTCCATGCCGGGCATGACCGCGTCCAGCAGGATCAAGTCCGGCATCTGGTTGTGGGCGATTTGCAGTGCCTTCTCGCCGCCCAGCGCGAACAGCACGTCATGCTCGTCGCGCAGCGCATGGTGGAGGATCTGGATGTTTTCCATCGCATCGTCCACGATCAGGATGCGTCCGTTCATGGCCAGGTCGCTCCAGCTCATGCAATATCCTTTCGCTTCAGCATATTCCGTACCAGGTTCTCGGCGGTGGCGAAATCCAGCGTTTCGACCGCGTTGGCCAGGGCCAGCACGGCGTCGTGGCCGTGGCCGTGCGGTTCAAGCGCGGCCCGCAGCGACTGGAAGTGGGTCAACGCTTTCATGTTATTAGTCTGCAACAAGCATATCAGGTCTTCCAGCGCTTGCGGGAGATTGGCGTCGCCGGCCGGGCCGGCCTCGCCGCCGGCAACGGGGCTCCTGGGCAACGGCAGCGTGCGCGCGGCCTCGGTCACCACGCTGATGGCCTGGTCCAGCGCCGTCAGCAGCAGCGCCAGTTCGCCCTCGCGCGCCTCGTGCAGCGCCACTTCGGCCTGCGCGCCGAGGCGGGCGATGTCGCCCGCGCCCAAGTTGGCGGCCACCCCGCGCAGCCGGTGCAGCAACTGCGCGGCGGCGTGGCGTTTGTCGTTGCCGAGCAACGTGCGCACCTCGCCCACCGTGCCGCCCTGGGAATTCTCGAAGCGCTTGAGCAGGCCCACGAAAGCCGGGTAGTTGCCCGCCAGCCGCTTCAGCGCGGCCTCCAGGTCGATGCCGGGCAGGCTGGTGGGCCGGTCCTCGGGCAGCGGCCGGCCCCAGCTCTCGTCCGGCTGGCCGGCGTCGCCGCCCGGCGGCGCCAGGCGCACCAGGGTGGCGATCATGTCGTCGACGTCGATCGGCTTGGGCACGTGGGCGTTGACGCCGGCCTCGATGGCCAGCTGGCGGTCCTCGTCCAGCGCGTTGGCCGTCATGGCGATGATGGGCAAGTCCTTCAAGCCCATGGCGCGCAGCGCGGCGGTGGCCTCGTAGCCGTTCATCACCGGCATCTGCAAGTCCATCAGCACGGCGTCGTAGCGGTTCGGGTCGGCCGTCAGCAGGTCGACCGCGATGCGGCCGTTGCCGGCGATTTCCACCCGGGCGCCGGCGTGCAGCAGGATGTACTGCGCCATTTCCTGGTTGATCTCGTTGTCCTCCACCAACAGCACGCGCAGGCCGGCCAGGCGGCCCGACAGCGGCGTGTGGGCCGGCAGCGCCGATTGCTGGATCGAGCCGGTGCGCACGGCGGTGATGGCCGACAGCAGGCGGGCCGGCGTGGTCGGCTTGGCCAGCACGGTGGCGATGTGGAGGCTGTCGGCGATGGGGATCAACTCTTCGGTGTGGTGGTCGGCCGCCATCATGATGGTCGGGGGCAGCAGCAGGGTATCGTCGGTGTGGGCCTGGGTCAAGAGGGAAATGCCGTCCAGGTCGGGCAGGCCGGCGTCCAGCAGCAGCAGGTCGAGCTGGGACGGCGCGCCCGCGCGCGCCAGTTTGCGCAGCATGGCCAGGCCGGCCGCGCCGCTGTCGGCGCTCCAGACGCGCCAGCCCAGCGCCTGGCACTGGCGGCTCAGCATGTCGAGCACGGTGGAGTTGTCCTCGACGATCAGCAGGCTCAGGCCTTCGAGCGCCGGCGCCAGCCGCCGCGGCGCCGGCAGGCCGGGCACGGCGCGCTCGAGCGTGACGGCGAAGCGGAAGGTGGATCCTTTGCCCAGCTCGCTGTGCACGGCGATGCTGCTGCCCATCAGGTCGACCAGGCGGCGGCTGATGGCCAGCCCCAGGCCGGTGCCGCCGTACTGGCGGCTGGTGCTGTTGTCGCCCTGCGAGAAGGCCTCGAACAGGTGCTCCTGCTGGGCCGGGCTGATGCCGATGCCGGTGTCGCGCACGGCGAACTCCAGCGTGGCCGTGGCCGGCGTGGCCGACAACTGGCGCACCGACAGCACCACCTCGCCGCGCTCGGTGAACTTGACGGCGTTGCTCATCAGGTTGAGCAGCACCTGCTGCAGCCGCATGGCGTCGCCCACCAGTTCCATCGGCACGTCGGGCGCGATGCAGAAGATGGGCTCGACGCCCTTGTTCCAGGCGTTCTGGCCGATCAGCACGCCGATGCTGGTCATGATGTGGTCAAGGTTGAAGCCGGTGCCGTCCAGCTTGAGCTGGCCGGCTTCGATCTTGGAGAAGTCCAGCACGTCGTTGACCACCGCCAGCAGCGACTGCGTGGCCAGCTGGATCTTGCCGACGTAGCTGCGTTCGCGCCGTTCCAGCGGCGCCTCCTCCAGCAGCCGGGCCAGGCCGATGATGGCGTTCATCGGCGTGCGGATTTCGTGGCTCATATTGGCCACGAAGGCGCTTTTCGCGCGGCTGGCGGCCTCGGCGCGGTCGCGCGCGCGCACCAGCTCCTCGTTGAGCTCGTGCAGCCGCATCTCGGTGCGCTTCATTTCCGTCACGTCCGACACCATGACGAAGAAGCCGCGCGCCTTGCCGGTCTCGTCCATATCGGGGATGTAGTTGGCCCACACGAAGCGCGACTCGCCGTTGTGGTCGGGCCTGTCCTGGTAAAAGCTTTGCGGCGATCCCGCCAGGACGGCGGCGATGCGGTCGTAGTTGCGTTGATGCAACTCTTCGCCCTCGACTTCGACGATGCTGGCGCCGATGATCTCGTGCAGGCCGCGGTCCATGAATTCGGCAAAATAGCGGTTGGCGAAGCGGCAGCGCTGTTCGGCGTCCCAGTACACGACCATGCCGGGCAGGTGGTCGGCCACGGTGCGGATGAAGTTGTTGCTGCGCGCCAGGCTCAGCGAGGTGGCCTGCAGCACCTCGTCGGCGCGCTTGCGCTCGGTGATATCGATCGCCATGCCCAGCAAGTGGGTGGCGCGGCCGTCGGCGTCGCGCAGCGCCACCTTGCGCGTGTTGAGCACGTGCGTGGTGCCGTCGGCGGCGCGCACCTCCTCCTCGGTGATTTCGCTCACTTCGCCGGTGGCGAGCACGGCGCGGTCGGCGGCGGCGAACGCGTCGGCCTGGTCTTTGGGAAAGAAGTCGTGGTCGTTCTTGCCCAGGAACTGGCTGCGCGGGCGGCCCAGGATCAGCTCGCCCTGCCGGTTCAGCATTTCGAAGCGCAGGTCGCCGGCGCGCTTGACGAACAGCATGGCCGGCATGTGCTCGACCACGGATTTGAACAACTGCTTGGAGCGCAGCAATTCGGCCTCGGCACGCTTTTGCTGCGTGATGTCGAGCAGCAGGCCGGTGATGCCGATCAGGCGCCCGTCCGGCGCGCGGACCGGGAAATAGCCGGACAGCCAATGGCGCACGTCGTCCGGCCGGCCCGGCGCCGTGCCGGTCAGTTCGATGCCGGTCAGCGCTTCGCCGCTGGCGATCACCTTGCGGTAGTCGCGCTCCACGTCGAGCCGCACCTGGTCGTCGCGGATCACGTCGCCGAAGGAGCGCCCGATGTGCCCGGAGACCGGAATGCCGTTGATGGCGGCCAGGTATTCGTTGATCATGACGATGCGCAGGTCCAGGTCGACAAAGCTGAGGCCGACCGGCGCGCTGGCGTACACGTTCTCCAGCAGCGCCTTGGACGCCTCCAGCTGCGCGGTGCGCTCGGCCACCAGGGATTCCAGTTCGTGGCGGTGGCGCTGGATGTCGATTTCGACCTGCACCAGGGCCTGGGCCACCTCGTCGGCCTCGCGGAAAGACATCGGCGCCAGCGCCATCGGCACGCCGCTGGCGAGCGAGCGCGCCGGCTTGGTCAGGCCGTTGATGGAGCGGCTGATCTGGCCGCCCATCAGCCAGGCCATGGCGAAGCCAACCAGCAACAGCCCCGCCACGGCCGCCGACACCAGCGGAACCGACGGCAGCACCGCGGCCAAAGCCTGCTGCTCGGGCAGGCCGACGCCGACCGCCCACGACCGCCCCGGCACCATGCACAGTCCGGCGAACACGGAAGTGCCGTCGCGCGCCATGGTGACCATCCCCACCTCGCCCTTGGCCAGCAAGAGCACGCGGTTCTTGGCCGACATCGGCTTGCCGACAAAATTCTGCGGATCCCTGTTGCGGGAAACAATGATGCCGTTCGCGTCGATCAAGGCATAATTCAGTTGCGGCGGCAGCCGCCGGGCCGCCGCTGCGTAGTGGTCCGGCCTCAGCACGGCGCTCAGTACGTAGCGCGTCTCTCCGTCCCGGACCACCGGCACGTCGATCGCCATGTCGGGCTGGTAGGGCCGGTCGGCGCGCGCGAGCTTGGACAGCGTTGGCGCGCCTTGAGCGAGCGCGGGAGCGATGCGGGCCGCGTTCGATACTGGCGGCTGGGCGGGCGGCTGAGTTTGCGGCTGGGCTGGCGGCTCGGTAGCCCCGGTCTGGCCGGTGTCGAGCAGCACGACGCCGGCCGCGTCGCTGAGCAGGAATCGGTCGGCGGGCAGGGATGGCCGCAGCTGGCGGCGCGCCCGCGCCTCGAAGGCGGCGATGTCGCTCCGCTCGAGGCTGCCAGCGCTGGAGAGGGCCAGCGCCGTGCTTTCGGCGACATCGACGTCGTAGCCGATGGCGACGGCCAAGGTGCGCGCCGCCTCCAGCGTCTGGCGCTGGATGTCGTTTTGTTCGCGCTGATAGAAATGCTGCACCAGCACGCCCAGGCCTATCACGGACGGCAAGGCGCAAGCCAGGACCAGCAGTGCGATCTGCGAGCGTATCGATGGCAGCTTGGCCGTTTTCTTTACCACTGCTTAGCCCCCGAGGTGCGTGGATTGCGCTCTGATAATAGCCGAGCGCCGCGCGGCGACCAAGAAATTTGTGGTGGACATGCCGGCCCGGCGCAACGGCGCCGGGCGCAGGGAAGGGCGGGAATCAGGCGGCGGGCAGGTGCTTGGCCAGTTCCAGCTTGGCGATGGCGTTGCGGTGCACCTCGTCCGGGCCGTCGGCCAGGCGCAAGGTGCGGTTGCCGGCCCACTGGTAGGCCAGCGGGAACTCGTCCGACACGCCGGCCGCGCCGTGCGCCTGGATCGCCCAGTCCAGCACCTGCTGGGCCACGTTCGGCGCCAGCACCTTGATCATGGCGATCTCGGCCTGGGCGCCCTTGTTACCGACCGTGTCCATCATATAGGCGGCTTTCAAGGTCAGCAGGCGCGCGGTGTCGATCTGGATGCGCGCCTCGGCGATGCGCTCGCGCCACACGCCCTGCTCGGAAATGCGCTTGCCGAAGGCCACGCGGCTGTGCAGCCGCTTGCACATCAGTTCCAGCGCGCGCTCGGCCACGCCGATGGCGCGCATGCAGTGGTGGATGCGGCCCGGCCCCAGACGGCCCTGGGCGATCTCGAAGCCGCGCCCCTCGCCCAGCAGGATGTTGCCGGCAGGCACGCGAACGTTCTCGAACACCAGCTCGCAGTGGCCGTGCGGCGCGTCGTCGTAGCCGAACACCGGCAGCGGACGCACCACCGTCAGGCCGGGCGCGTCGGCCGGCACCAGTATCATCGACTGCTGCTGGTGGCGGGCCGCTTCGAAGTCGGTCTTGCCCATGGTGATGTAGATCTTGCAGCGCGGATCGCCGGCGCCGGAAATCCACCACTTGCGGCCGTTGATGACGTAGTGGTCGCCGTCACCGCTTTTGTCCAATTCGATTTTGGTTTCGATGTTGGTCGCGTCCGAAGAGGCCACGGCCGGCTCCGTCATCGCGAACGCAGAACGGATTTCGCCGCGCAGCAGCGGCTCCAGCCATTGCTGCTTGTGCTCTTCGCTGGCGTAGCGCTCCAGCGTCTCCATGTTGCCGGTGTCGGGCGCGGCGCAGTTGAACACTTCCGGCGCCCAAGGCACGCGGCCCATGATTTCGCACAGCGGCGCGTAGTCCAGGTTGGACAGGCCTTCCGGCGCGCGTTTCGACTTCGGCAGGAACAGATTCCACAGCCCCTGTTCGCGCGCCAGCGGCTTCAGCCGTTCGATCAGCCCGGTCGGCAGCCAGCGGTTGCCCTGTTCGCGGCCGTTGCGGTCGATTTCCTCGTGGAAGGCCTTTTCGTTCGGATAGATGTGCTGGTCCATAAAGGCCAGCAGTTTGGCTTGCAGTTCCTTGCAGCGGTCTGAGTACTCGAAATCCATGCCCGTCTCCTAGTTTGTCTTTATTAGATTTGCTTGCCGGACGCGTAGGCCCAGGCCAGTTCAGCCATCGGACGGGCCATCTTGCCCGACTCGAGCGCCTGCGCGCTGGCGGCGGTGCCGTCCACGTAACGTTTCATGATGCCTTGCATGATGCTGGCCAGGCGGAACATATTGAAGGCCAGGTAGAAGTTGAAGTCTTCCAGGCGGATGGTCTTGCCGGTGCGCTCGGCGTACAGGGCGATGTAGTCCTGTTGCGACGGGATGCCCAGCGCTTCCAGGTCCAGCCCGGCGATGCCGCGGAACTGGCCGGGCTCGATGTTCCAGCCCATGGCGTGGTAGGAGAAGTCGGCGAAGGGGTGGCCCAAGGTCGACAGTTCCCAGTCCAGCACGGCCAGGATGCGCGGCTCGGTGGGGTGGAAGATCATATTGTCCAGGCGGTAGTCGCCGTGCACGATGGCGGTGTCGTCGCCGGGCGGGATGTTGTTCGGCAGCCACGCTATCAGCCTGTCCATCGCTTCGATGGGCTCGGTCTGGGACGCCAGGTACTGCTTGCTCCAGCGTTCGATCTGGCGCTGGAAGTAGTTGCCCGGCTTGCCGTAGTCGCCCAGGCCGATGGCCCGGTAGTCGATGCTGTGCAGCTGGGCGATGACCCGGTTCTGCTCGTCGTAGATGGCGGCGCGTTCGGCCGGCGTCATGCCGGGCAGGGCCTGGTCCCACAGCACGCGGCCGTCGACGAATTCCATCACGTAGAAGGCGCGGCCGATCACCGATTCATCGGTGCACAGCGTGTACTGGCGGGCGGCCGGGAAACCGGCCTTGTTCAGGGCGTCCATCACGCGGTATTCGCGGTCGATTGCGTGGGCCGAGGCCAGCAGCTTGGCGGCCGGGGCCGGCTTGGTGCGCAGGACGTAGTGTTGACAATGCGGCTGCTCGCCTTTGCTCAGCTTGAATGTCGGGTTGGACTGGCCGCCCTTGAACTGGGCCACCGCCAGTTCGCCCTCCGGATAGCCTTCCACGTGCTGGCGCAGATAGGCGTCCAGCGCCGCCACGTCGAACTGGTGGCGTTCGGACACTGCTTTGGTGCCCATGAATTCTTCAAACATTGCGTCTCCCGTGGTGCGATAGTGTGTTGATTCTATCGCAAAAAAGAACGTGCGTACTTTTTTATTTCACGAGCCGGGCCGCACCGAAGAGCGCGGACTGTCAGAAGAAGATCGCGGTGCGGGTGATGATGGCGCCGGTGTTGGTGTAGGCGGTCACCCCCGGGCCGACCGAGGCGCGCACCGAGCCGGTGTTGGGCTTGCCGTCGTCGAGCTTGGCGTCGATCTGCTCGGCCACGGTGTCGGGCAGGTTGTCGATGCGGATGCCGTTGCCGCCGCGCCCGCCCACCACGTCGTTGTACAGGTAGACGGCGCCGCCCATGGCGCTGGTCATGAACTCGGTGCTGCCGTTGTAGGAGCCGGTGATGAAGCCGGCCAGCGCCAGGTGCTGCGGGGCCAGCTGGTATTCGCTGATCTGGCCGTCGCCGTTGCCGTTGCCCGTGGCGCCGGGCACGTGGGTGGTGGCCAGCGGGTCGTCGCCGGGCAGGGCGTGGAAACGGTCCTGGTAGGCGTTCACGGCCGAGGTCAGCGAGTTCGCCTGCTGGATGATGTTCTTCACCTTGGCACTGTCGATCAGGCTCTGGCCCTTCAGCACGCCGCCCAGCAGCAGGCCGATGATGACCAGTACGATGGCGATTTCAACCAGGGTGAAGCCGCGTTGGCCTTGTTTGCGCATGGTGTGTCCTTTCAAGTTCCTCAGAGATATTAAAACAATTGCCGCCCAGCCGCGCGCCCGCTACGGCAGCACCTGCGCGGCCACCATGCGGTTGAACAGGATGTTGGGCGACACCCAGGTCACCATGTCGTCGAATTCGCCACCCGGCAGGGCGCGGTTGTCGCTGGCGTTGCGGGCCATGAAGTTGATGTCGGCGGCGGCGTTGCCCTGTTCGTCCTCGTTGCTGCGCAGGTCGGCCGGACTGCGGTTCGCCAGGCGCAGGCCGGCGTCGCTGGTGGCGCCGTAGCCGTTGCGTCCGTGCGACAGTATCACCGCCGGGATGTCGGACGGCGCCGTGGCGACGCTCAGATTGCCCAGCGCGTCGCGCGTGTAGACGGTGATGTCGCGCGCCGTCACCAGCTTGAAGCGGTTGGCGCTGTCGGCGAAGGCGGGCGTGACGCTGTAGCGGTACAAATGGTTCCAGGCGTCCAGCCGCGCCAGCCCCAGCGTGGCCCACGGCAGATAGCCTTCGCGCCGCTCGTCGGTGCAGCGGTTGCCGCTGCGGTCTTCCTGGCCGTCGCCGGCCGAGATGGCGGGGCAGGGCAGGTAGCCGTAGCGCACCGCGAAGCCGACCAGTGCCTCGCGCGCCTCGTCCAGTGCGCGCTGGGTGTCGGCGGCCTTGCGCTGCTCCATCTGCATGGTCAGCGGCGTGAGCAGGCCGCCCACCATGAGGCCGACGATCACCAGCACGATGGCGATTTCCACCAGGCTGAAGCCCTGTTGTTTTTTGGTTTGCATAGTCAGTTCGGCAAGGTTCGCGTGGCGCGCATGCCGGCGTAGATCTTTTGTAGCGGGACCCAGGCCACCATGTCGTCGAACTCGCCGCCGGGCTGGTCCGGCCGGTCGCTGGCGACGCGGGTGATGAAGTGCAGGGTGGCGTTGGCGTTGACGGTTTCATCGTCGTTGCCGACGCCGGCGTTCACCTGTTCGATGCCGGTCGCGGCGGCGCCGTAGTTGTTTTTGCCGTGCGACAGCAGTACCAGCGGCGGGCAGCGCGCCACCATGGTGCAGGTGGGGGCGCCCGCCACATAGCTCAGTTCGCCGTCCGCGCCGCGGCGCTGCACGGTGCGGTTGGCAACCGTGGTGGCGGGCCGGAAGTCGTAGGTGGTGAAGATGGGCGTGACGCTGTAGCGCAGGCGCTTGCCCCAGGCGTCCTCGCCCGGGATGCCGAGCGCGACCCAGGGCAGATAGCCGGTGCATTGCTCGTCGCTGGCGCAGGGCAGGGGATTTTCGCGGCCGTCGGTGGCCGAGACGGCAGGGCGCGGCAGGCGTCCGTTGACGGCGGCATAGCCGGTCAGCGCATCGGCCGCCTGCGCCAGCAGCAGCTGCGTGCGCTGCGCGCGGCGGCTTTCCAGCGTGTTCCTGCCGAAGGCCGACATCAGCAGCGACGAACCGGCCAGCGACAGGACGGCGAGCAGGATCAGCAGCACCGCCCCGCGCTGGCGCCGCCCAGCGCGCGCAAGCATGGCCCCGGCGCCCAGGTCCGCCGTCGCCCGCGCGCAGGCGGGGACCCATGCGGCGGCACCGCCGAGGCCAGGCCCGCCCTGCCGCGTCGGCATGCGTGGCGGCCTACTCATCCGCATTGCCGATGGTGCCGGTGACTTCGTCATAGCTCTGTCCGGGTTTCAGGGTGATGCGCCGGCCCGAAGGCAGGCGCAGCGACACGGAACGGTCTTTCAGCACCTGGCCCTCGCTGTCGGGCACCGGCGCCTGGTTGACCCATACCGTGCTCTTGCCATTGCTGCGCTGGACCACGCCGCTCAGCTGCAGCGGCTCGGGCCGGGGTTCGGCATATGTCGCGGGCGGCGGCGGCTGGCTATCCAGCGCGCTGCCGTCGCGCCGCGCATCCAGTATCGCGCGTTGTTGCGGCGTGTTGAACAGCCGCCCCAGCGGCTGCGCTGCCAAGGTGGCAGGCAAGGCCGCGAGCAGCAGCGCCGCCAGCGCGGCCGCGCCCGCTACGCCGCTGGCACGAGCCGCCCGCCCGGACCGGCCCGCGGCGCGGCCGCCCCGCCGGGGATGGGCGATGGCGCTGCCGTCAGGACGGGGCGCGGCCGGCACCGGACGCCGGTGCTCCCTCATCGCGGCCTCCAGTCTTGCGCCATCCGCGGCGCGGCCGCCGGCGTCAGGGTCAGCCAGTTCAGGGTGCAGTCGGCGGTCAGTGTCGGGGCCATCGCCGACGGCAGGCCGGTGGCGGCGCGTTTGATGCTGCAGTCCTGCACCGCGAAGAAGCTGCGCTGGCGCAGGTCTTCCAGCAGCACGAACAGGTCGCCCTCGTGCAGCAGGTCCAGATGGATGCTCATGCGGCTGCCGTGCAGGCGGTAGCTGCCCAGTTCCATGGCGGGTTCGACCTGCACCGGCTGTTGCGGCGCCAGTTCGTAGCTGATGGGCAGGAGCTTGCGCTGCTCCTGGATCTGGCGCATGGCGTCCACCCAGTCGAGCCGGTTTTCCTGGCCGATCAGGCCGCGCTCGCGCAAGGCGGTGAATTGCGGCTGGTAGAGCCGGATTTCCTGCTTCTCCGTCTCCGCGTGCACCAGGCGGTCGCGCGCCTCGTTGCGCCTTTGCTGCATGGCGGCCTGATAGTCGCGCGCCTGGTGCCAGTTCCAGCGGCTGACGGCAATGGCGCCGGCCGCCACGGCCACCGTCAGCGCGAAGGTCACCACCGCCAGCCGTATCAGCGCGAATTCGCGCAGCCAGTAGGGCAGCACCGTGGTGCGCGCGCGCTTGGGTTTCCTGGTGACGGCGGCGCTCATGGCTTCAGGCTCAGGTTGAGGACGAACTGGGCGGGCTTGTCGCCGGCGCCGGGACCGGTACGGCCGCTCAGCCTGGCGTTCGGGCTGACGTCCAGCGCCGGGCGTTCGATCTCCACCGTCAGGCGGGGATTGCGCGCCAGTTCCTGGGCGAAGCGGTTCATGCTCTCGACGATGCCGCGCGCGTTGTTCTGCATCAGCGGCACCTCGGCTTCCACGCGCAGCGTCTGCGGCGGACGGACGGGGATGCCGAGCAGGCGCGACGGAATCGGCGCCGCTTCCTGCCCGGCGGCCGCAGCCGCGTCCGCCAGGCGCGCCGGCATGGCGTTCGGCCCCGCCCCAGTGCCCGGGCCGCTTGGCCTGCCGCCTGCCGCCGGCCCTGCGGGACCGGCCGGAACTGGCGGGGCGGCCCCGTCGACGCGCCAGTCGAGCCGGGCGATCTGCACCTGCGGCACCTTGTCGAGCGCGCTGCTCAGCATGGTCAGCAGTTCGGCGGGGCGGGGCGCTTGCTGGGCCAGCAGACGCTCGACGGTGACGGCTGCTTTCATATTGGCGGTGGGCGCCAGCGCCGGCGGCATGTCGGACATGCTGATGCGGTAGCTGGCGTCGTAGCCCACCGCTTCCAGGCTGAGCCGGTCCCCCTGGCGCCTGGCGTCCACATAGGCCCACACATTGCCCAGTACCCAAAGCAGGCCGCAGGCCGCCACCGCCACCGTGGACGAGAACAGGGTAGTCCGGATCTGCCACAGCCGGTAATAGCGGCCCACTTCGCCCAGCCGGTAATGGCTGGGCGGACGGGTGCGCGCCAGCAGTTCCAGGAACAGCGGATCGGCCAGCGGCGTGGAGCCGGCCAGGCCCTCGATGCCGGCCAGCCCGGCGGCGATGCCGAGCGGGATCAGGTGGTAGACCGTCTCGGTTCCGCTCTCGCACTGGCCGGCCCAGCGTTCCAGCTCCTCGTCCTGCGCCACCATGACCGCGTTCAGCACTTCGCCGCGTTCCAGCAGGCGCACGCTGACCAGGAACTGCTGCGTGCGCGCGGTCTCCACGCCGGCGTTGGCGGGCATGCCTTCCCGGTCGATCGCCAGCGTCAGCCGGCTGAACTTGAGCTGGCCGTTGTGGAAATAGCTTTGCCGCAAGCCTGCCGTTTCCTTCGTCACCAGCAGCAGGTGCTCGTGTTCGCGGTCCACGCCCAGGCGCCCGGCCAGTTCCTCGCTGAGCAGCGGCACCGAATACACGCCCGCCAGCGGAACCTTGAGCCATTCCATCGCCTCGGTCCACGGCTGCAGCAGGGCGGGATTGGTGAGCGCCGAGCACAGAACGATATCGTCGCGCCTGCCTTCGGCCGCGCGGCCCTGGACGGTGGCCTGGCGGTAGGGCGTTTCGCGGTACTGCTGCAGCAACCGCCGTTCGAGCAGGTTGCGGCCGGCCTTGCCGCCCACGTGCGGCACCAGCAGGCGCTGGAAATCCTCTTCCACCAGGTCGGCCAGCAGCAGCGCGGGCGTGTCCGGACCGGTTTCGCCGAGGTAGTCCATGAAGGCATCCAGGCCGGCGCGCGTGGCGGCGAAGCTGGCCGGGCCGGTCAGGCGGCCGGACTCCCACAGCCAGGCGTCCAGCCGTTCGCTGCCGAGGTAGAGGAGGTGTTTGCGGCGCATGGTCACCTGCTCACAGCCTGATGTTGCTGATGGTGTCGTAGATCGGGCCCAGCACGGACAGCATGATCCAGCCCAGCAACAGGCCCAGGGTCACGGTCATGGCCGGCTCTATCATCGCTTGCGCGCGCTCTATCATTTCCTTCACTTCGCGGTCGTAGAAATAGCTGACGTTGTGCAGCGCGCGGTCCAGCGCGCCGGTCGCCTCGCCCACCTTCAGCATGCGGATCACCAGCGGCGGGAAGATGCCGGTGTGCTGGAAGGCCGCCGTCACGCTGTGGCCTTCCGAGATGAGCTGCGCGGCGCGGCGCAGCCCGGACGCCACCACGCGGTTGTCGACGATGCCTTCGGACAGCCGCAAACATTCCAGTACCGTGATGCCGGACGCGTACATCAGCGCGAAGAAGGTGGCGAAGCGCGCCAGGATGATCTTGCGCAGCACGGGGCCGATGACCCACACGCGCAGCCTGAAGGCGTCGAAGGCGTAGCGCGCCGCCTCGCTGCGCTGCAGCCATATCCGCAGCCCGACCCAGCCCAGCACCGGCAGCAGCAGGATGGCGTACCAGAAACGGATGAAGACCCCGGACACGGCGATGAGCGCGCGCGTGTGCAGCGGCAGCTCGTTGCCCATGTTCTTGATGAAGGCGGTCAGCTGCGGCACCAGGTAGATCATCAGGAAAAAAGTCACGCCCAGCACCACCACCGCCACCACGGCAGGATAGGTGAGGATCTTGCGCGTGCGCGCGGCCAGCTCGTCCTGCCACTTCAGGCTGTCGGACAGGTTTTTGAACACCTCGGCCACCTTGCCGCTCTGTTCGCCGGCATGGATCAGGCTGGTGAAGGTGCGGTCGAACACTTCCGGGTGCGCGGCCAGCGCGTCCGACAGCTGCAGGCCGCCTTCGATGCTCTCGACCAGCGCCGTGATCACTTCGCGGAAGCGCGGGTGCTGCTCCATGCTCTCGCGCAGGTCGTTCAAGCCGTCCAGGATGGGCACGCCGGCGCCCGTCATTTGTTCCATCTGGAAGCAGAACGTGATCAGGTCGCCGCGCGTGATGGCGCGCCGGCCCAGCACCAGCAGCTTTTCGCGCGTCACCGTGTAGTCGATCAGGTCCAGTTCCATGCGGCCCAGGCGCAGTTCCAGGTCGGGCACGTTGGCCGCGTCCATATTGCCCGGCAGGACGTGGCCGGCGCCGTCCATCGCGGTGTACAGGTAGTGCGGCATCAGCTCAGCCTGTCCGTCAGGTCGACCACGCGCGACACTTCTTCCAGCGTGGTCACACCCTCGAGCACGCGGCGCATGCCGTCGTCCACCAGCGTCTTGAAGCCGGCCTCGCGCGCCGCCTTGCGCAGTTCGCGGGCGGACGCGCGGCGGCCGACCAGTTCGTCGAGCTCGGGGTTCATCTTGAGCAGTTCCATGATGGCCAGGCGGCCCTTGTAGCCCTGGTGCGCGCAGCGCTCGCAGCCGACCGCGCGGTAGATGGTGACGCGCTGCCGGCCGGCGCCGGCGTCCGGCAAACCGAGCAGGCGCCGGTCCACCTCGTCGGCCGCGTGCGGCTCGCGGCAATGCGGGCACAGCCGCCGCACCAGGCGCTGCGCGACGATGCCGATGATGTTGCCGGCCATGACGTCGGGCACGATGCCGATGTCGAGCAGGCGCGAAATCGAACCGACGGAGGAGTTGGTGTGCAGCGTGGAATAGACCTGGTGGCCCGTCATGGCGGCCGCGAAGGCCATCTCGGCGGTCTCCTTGTCGCGGATTTCGCCCACCAGGATGATGTCCGGGTCCTGCCGCATCATGGAGCGGATGCCCTCGGCGAAGCCCATCTTGGCTGACTCGTTGACCGAGGTCTGCCGTATCATATTCATCGGGTATTCGACCGGGTCCTCCAGCGTCATGATGTTGACGCTCTCGGTGTTGACGTGGTTCAGGATCGAGTACAGGGTGGTGGTCTTGCCGCTGCCGGTGGGGCCGGTGACCAGGATCACGCCGTCGGGGCGGGCGATCATCAGCTTGAGCAAGGTCAGCTCCGCCTCGTCCAGCCCCAGGCCGTCCAGCGGCACGATGCCTTTCTGGCGGTCCAGCACGCGCAGCACCAGGTTTTCGCCGTGCGTGGTGGGCTGGGCCGAGGCGCGGAAATCGATCTGGCGGCCGGAAAACTTGATCGAGATGCGGCCGTCCTGCGGCGCGCGCGTCTCGGCGATGTTCATATTGCTGATCACCTTGAGCCGCACCGCCATCGCCGGCCAGTAGGATTTGTGCAGGCTGCGGATCTGGCGCAGGATGCCGTCGATGCGGTAGCGGATGCGCAGAAAGCTCTGCTCGGGCTCGAAGTGGATGTCGGAGGCGCCGTTTTGCACCGCGTCCGCCAGCAGGGCGTCGATCAGGCGCACCATGGGCTGGCTGTACTCGTCGCTCAGGGTACCCAGGCTGGCGTAGTTGACTTCGCCCGTTTCGATCTCGTGCAGGATGCCGTCGATCGACAGCTCGAAGCCGTAGTACTGGTCGATGGCGCGCTGGATGTCGGACTCGTTGACCAGCATCGGCGTGATGGTGATGCCCTGCACCAGCATGGCGTTGATCTGGTCCAGCGCCACGATGTTGCTGGTGTCGGACATGGCCAGCACCAGGTTGTCGGAGTCGCGCTGGTAGACGATGGGGAAGACACGGTAGCGCTTGGCCACTTCCTTGGGGATCAGCTTGAGGGCGATGGCGTCCACCACCAGGCTGTTCAGGTCGGCGCTCGGGGTGTGCAGGTTTTCGCTCAGCGCCTCGCGCATGGTCGCTTCGGTGACGAAGCCGAGCGTGACCATCATCTTGCCGAGGGGCTCGCCGTTGCGTTTCTGTTCGATCAGGGCGATGCGCAACTGGTCCTCGCTGATGACGCCTTTCTGGATCAGCAGCTTGCCGAGGGGGATTTTCGGGAGTTCGGGCATGGTCAGTGTGTTTCGTCCAGCTGGCGCATGCGCGCGCGCACCGCTTCGCTGTCGAAGCCGGCCGGACCGGCCTGGGCCAGCGAGAGCGCGCGCTGGTAATAGTTGAGCGCCAGCTTGGGCTGGTTCAGCCGGTCGAGGCCGACGGCTAGGTTGAAGGCATAGTCCGGGTTGTCCGGGCTGGCGGTATAGGCGCGGAAATAGGCTTGCTGCGCGTCGGTCCAGCGCGCCTGGCGCGAGTACAGATTGCCCAGAGCGAACTGCAGCGGGGCCGAATCGGGCGCCTTGCGCAGCAGGTCCTTCAGGCGCAGCTCGGACTGGCCGGTGTCTCCGGGACGCAGGCTGAGCAGGCCGGCGAGGGCGTCCGGGTCGCTCGGGTTCAGCTCCAATAGCCGCATATAGCTGGCCGAGGCTTGCGCCGCGTCGTTGCGGCGCACGGCCACGGCGGCATTGCCGAGCAGCGCGTCGCGGTTGTTCGGGTCTTGCCGCAGGGCGGCACTGTAGTGTTCGGCCGCGGCCGGGAGGTCGCCAGCGAGCAGGGACTGGTAGCCGCTCTGCAGCGCGGGGCTGACGCGCGGCGCCGTCGTGCTGTGGCTGACTTTGATGTCGTTGCTGGCCCACGTAGTCTCTGCGCGCCGGGCAGGCGCCGTGCCGGCTCCGGCGGCCCCGCCACCGGTGCCCGCGCCCGCGCCGGTGCCACTGCCACTGCCAGCCCCGCCTGCTGCCGCCGCGCCGCCAGAGGCTGCGGGCGGCACGCCTTGCTGGCCGCCTTGCATCTGCAAGGCGCGCTCGATTTCTTCGGGCGAGGCCATGACGGTGCCGCCTCCGGCGGGCGGCGCCGAATGCGCACCGGGCACCGGCCCGCGTGCAGCGGAGGAAGTGCCGCCGGCTGCCTGCGCGGCAACGGAAGCTGCGCCTGCAGGGCTGGCGCCACCCGCAGCGGCGCCGTAGTTGGGGGCATTGCCCGCCGCTGTGCCAGCCATGTTTGCGCCGGCAGCGCCGCCCGCGCCCGGGTCCGCGCTGGCTGCGGCGGAGTCCGCGCCGGGCAGCGAACCAGGAGGTGGCGCCACAATGACCCCTTGCTTCGCGCCGCCGGCGTCGGGCGGCGGCATTGGGACCATGGGCAGATTCGCGCCGGGGCCGGGCGCGGTGGTGGCGCGCCAATATATATAGCCGAACAGCGCCACGATCAGCAGCAGGACGCCGCTGAGCACCGCGAGCCGGATGCGGGCCGGATCCCAGCCCACTTTGTCTTCCGCCGCCGCGGCGCGTGCCTCGGCGGCCGCGCGCGCACGCGCCGCCGCACCAGGCTTGGCCCGGTCGTCGCCGGTTATCGTGGCGCCGCCTCCCGTCGTACCGCCGCTGGCAGTGGCGCCCCCGCCGCCTGCCGCGCCGCCTGCGACGCCACTGCCTGTCGCGCCGCTGTCTGACACGCTACCGCCCGCCAAGCCACGGCCCGCCTCGCCACGACCTGCCGCGTCCCCGCCTGCCATACCGCGGCCTGCCACGCCACTGCCTGTCGCGCCTCTTCCTGACACGCTACTGCCTGCCACGCCACGGCCCGTCCCGGCGCCGGCCGCAGACAATTGCCCAGGCTGGCTATGGTGCTGTTGGGCGGCCGCAGCCATCCCTGCGGCGTCGCTCGCCGTGGTATCGGTGGCGCGCTGGCCGTTGCCTTGGCGCCGATTGCCGGTCCGGGCCTCGGCCGGCCCAGGCGCAGGCCCAAGCTCAGGCGCGGCGAGCGTGGCCTCGGGCGCTGGCGCGCGCGGCGCGGTCGCCCCGTCTGGATCGATGGCGGGCGCGATGGGCTCGGATTGCAGCGCCGGCCCGATATCTTTGGACAAGGAAGTATGCGGCGCGAAGGTGATGTCCGGAATCAAACCCGGCACCAGCTCCGGCGGCACGTCCTGCAGTGTCAGCTCGCTGCGCTCGTTGCGGGCCTGCTGCGCATGCGGCGGCATCAATTCCAGCTCGGGCCGGATCCGCCCCGCAGGTGCATGCTTGTGCGCGCCGCCCAGCCGCGACTGCGGCGGCGTAGGATCGTGCGGCGCTTCTTCGGCGGGCATCAGCACCGGGATCTGCTCCAGCGTGTCTTCCGGAACATAGGGCACGTCCAGCGCGACCAGGCCGGGTCCATCGATAGGCTCCAGCGAGAACTCCACCGGCGCCGGTTTGGGCGGAAAACGTTCGGGCGCCAGGTCCTGCGGCGTCAGCGCCAGCACCTCGTCATAGGCCTCGGAAGGTTTGTCCGGCACCTCCTCGTCGAGCAGGCTGTTCTGTTTCGAGCGCTCCGCTTTTTTGAGCGCCTGCATCAGCAAGCTCATAGGCCACCTGCCTTGCCCGCCAATGGCGACTCGGCGTAGGCCGGTTCGGACGCGGCCGCCTGGCCCGGCAGCAGATAGCGGTAATCCTTGTAGTCGCCGTTCACGCTGGCGTCTTTCACCACCACCGGCCGCATGAAGATCACCAGCTCGGTCTTGGTGGCGTTCTCGTTGCGGTAGGCGAACAGATTGCCGATCACCGGCAAGGTGCTTAGCAAGGGCACACCGTCCTTGGCATTGTCGATCGAATCCTGCATCAGGCCGCCCATGACGGCCACCTGACCGTTGCTGATCTTCATGATGGACTCCAGTTCGCGCGCCTGGATCACCGGTACCCGGCTGATCACATTGCCCGCCAACAGCGCCGGGTTCGGATCCTGCACATAATCGACGATGCGCGTAATGGTGGGGCGTACGTTCAGCGTCACCTCGTCATTGTCGGCGATTTGCGGCGTCACGCTCATGACGAAGCCCACCGGCACCGTCTGCAGGCTCGATTCGTAGGTCGCCGGCGCGGTCACCGAGCCGGTTGCGTTCAGCACGGCGGGCGTCACCTTGATGGTGAAGAAGACGTTGTTGTCCACCACCTTCAGCATGGCGGTCTGGTTGTTCAGCACGCTGATCTTGGGGCTGGACAGCACTTTGACCTTGCCGAAGGATTCCAGCAGCTGGATGGTGGCCGACAGATTGCCGGAGTTGAGATAGTTCAGCGCGAACAGGCCGGGCGTGGTGCCGGGCAGGATGCCGGAGGGCAGGGCTTGCGTGCCTATCCTGCCCTGGCTCATGCTCAGACGCCCGCTCAGGCTGGACCAGTTGATGCCTTGCTGGTACTGGTCGCCCAGCTTGACTTCGATAATGGTGGCCTCGATCAGCACCTGGCGTTTGGCGCTGCTCAGCACCAGGTCGAGGAATTCCTGGATCTTCTCGTGCTGGCGCGCGGTGGCGCGCACTGCGATCAGGCCACCCTCGGCATTGACCACGATGGACGGATCGCTGCGGTTGCGGCTGCGCGCGGACGACTGCGGCAGGAAGCTGTCGCCGGCGCTGAAGGGCTGCGGCGCCGCGCCCATCGGCGGGACGGCCCCCTGGCCGGCCTGCGCGGCCGGCTGGGCCTGCGCCTGCTGCTGTTGCTGCGCCAGCATCTGGCCCAGCGGGTCTTGCTGCGTGTCCCCAAGGGTGGAGGCGCGCAGCATGTCGCGGATGTTCTTCTCCAGGCTGTACCAGAAGTTGTTGTCCGAGCGGTTGGAAACCTGCGTGGTCGAATTGTTGTTGCCGCTACCGGCGTTGCCGCCGCCGCTGTTGCTGGATGCGGTCGCCGCGCCCACCGGGTTGCTGCTCTGGCTGGCGCCGGCGCTGCCGCCGCCGGTGGTGGAAATCTGGGTCGCGATGTTCACGCTGCTGCTGGTGCTGCGCGCCACATTCACATAGTCGATCTTGTAGTTGCGCCAGTCCGGCGTATCCGGCAGCACGATCAGGTTGCGGCCCTCGATCTCGTAGCGCATGTCCACCTGGCGCGCGATGCGGCCCAGCAGTTGCGGCAAGGTCTGGTCCAGCGCGTTCAGCGTCACCGTGCCGTCGATGGCGGGGTGGATGTCGACGTTCATGGCCGCGTCGCGCGCGAGCGCGAACAGCAGCGACTGCACCGGCACCTTGTGCACGGTCACGCTGTAAGTCTCCACCTTGGCCGCCGGCTTGGGCGGGGGAGGCAGGGCGCTTTGCCGCACGGGGTCCGGAATGGCGCCGGCGGCGCGCGGCGCCTCGGCGATGTGGGCCGGGGAAACCGGCAGATGTGGCGAAGCGCAGCCGGCCATCAGGAGGCAGGCAGCCGATATCAGCGGCGCGGCAAGTTCTTTCATGTGCGGGACGCCCCAGGGCAAGCTAAAATTGTTGTAGTTTTGGAATGATAATCCGCATCATCTATCAAAAACCACAACCGGGGCGCACGCTTCAATTTCCTTGTATAAATTTTCCAACAGTGCGGCCTGGGATACCCTGCTTATTTCAGCGCGATCTTCTTTTCCGCTTCGGCCGAGGCTGTGCGGATGCCCTTGATGGTACGGATTTTGGGACGGAAACCCAAGCGTTCCTCGTACGCGGCCTGGACTTCCAGCGCCTTCCTGGCGGAAGCGAAGCTGCCGTAGACGATGGCGATGCGCGGTTCGCCTTTGATCAGCATGGGATAGCTGTGCACTTCGCTCAAGCCGATGGCGGCGCGCGTATCGGCCAGGAATTTGTCGGCGCGCTCGGACTCGGAGGCAGGCATGTTTTCGATCTGGACGCAGTAGTTGTCCGCAGGTTCGTCGGCCAGCCAGGTCTTGCTGGCGGCCAGCGATTGCTTGAGCAGGCCCGGCAGGCGTTGTGGCTTTGCAGCGGGCACTATCTCAGCTGGAACATCGAGCGTCAGACCGCGCACCTGCGCCGCCTTCAAGGCGGCGGACGACGCCGTCACTGGCGATTGCACCGGCTTGGCCGCTGCGGCTGCGGGCGCCTTCGCTGCGGGCGCTTCCGGATTGGCAGGCGAGGGTTGCAGCGCTGGCGCAGGCGCTGAAGGCGCCGTTGCCTTGGCAGCAAGCTGGGGTGCGGGCAGGGATGCGCCGGCCGGCGCCGGTGCTGGCGCAGGCTCCGGCCCGCGCACAGCCGGCTCCGGCACGCGTACAGCAGGCTTTGCCTGGGCAATCGCCGCCACTGGGACCACCCGGCCGCTTGTGGCGTGGACCGCAGCGGACGGTGGCTGAAGCAAATATACCGAGCCTCCGATGCCGGCCGCCGCCAGCGCGGCGCAGCCAGCCCAAACGGTGCGGCGCGACGCGGCGCGCGGCGGCGCAGGTGTTGCGTGCTGCAGCGGCGGCGCATGCTGAATGTAGGGCTCCGGTTCCCAATTGCTGTCCAGGTCCGGCTCCGACTCGGAGCGCGACACGGGCTCCGGTTCCGAATCCTGGGACGGCAGAACGCTTAAAGTGGCCAGCGGCTGGAACTCCGGCGAGGGCGACGCCGGAACCGGCGCCTGCAAAGGCATCGTTTCCGGCTCAGGCGCTTGGGTTTGCACGAATGACTGGACGGGTGCCTGAGCCGGCGCTGGCATGGATGTCGGCACAGGCATCGATGGCTGCGCCGGGGCAGGGCGCGGCGCGGGTGTCTGGCTAAGCGTCTGGACTAGCGGCTCGACAAGCGGTTGAGCAAGTGCTTGAGCCTGCTGCGGAGCGCCCGCCTGTGCCGCGGCCTCCATCGGCGCAAAGGTGAGCATTCCGGCTGGCGTATCAGTCTGCGCTGCCGGCGTCGGCGCTCCGGTGAGCGTTCCGGCTGGTGTATCGGCGTGCGTAGCTGCCGTCGGCGTTCCGGTAAGCGCTACGGCCGGCGTATCGGTCTGCGCTGCCGCCGTCGGCGCCCCGGCGGCGCTTTCTATCGCTTCCGCCTGAGGCGCGGCTGGCACGCCGGCCTTGACTGATCCGCCCTTGATGGCGGCCTTCACATGCAGAACCGACACCGTCTCGGCGCCAACCGCGACGGCGCTGGCCAGGGCGTTGTCGGCCAATGCCAGCAGGCGCCGCAGATCGCCGCCGGCGGTGCGGGCGATCAGCCTGGCCGCTTCCAGCTGGATAAGCGACATGCCCTCATGCCCTGCTGCGCGCAGGCGGAAGTCCAGCAACTCGGGCGCCAGATCCAGCGGCAGCGGCGGCAGCACGAAGCTGAGCGTGATGCGTTCGCGCAGTTGTCTTAGCCTGGCCTGGCGCAGCATGGTGTTCAGTTCCGGGCCGCCCAGCAGCACCATGGGCAGCAGTTTCTGCGGGCCGACGTCCAGGTTGGTCAGCAGGCGCAATTCTTCCAGCGTCTCGAGCGGCAGCGTTTGCGCCTCCTCGACCAGCAGGACGCCCTGCTTGCCTTCCTTGCGCAGCGCGTTGAGGTGGCTGTCGAGCATGCGCAGCACTTCATCGCTGCCCATGCCGTCCGGCGCCAGGCCAAGCTGGCGCGCGATGGCGTGCATCGCCTGGCGAGGGTCCAGCGTGGGAAGGGCGAGGCGGAGTACTTGCGTTGCCGGCGGCGCCGGGTGCAGCGCCTGCTGCTGCGCGTAGCGCGCTTCCAGCACCGCGCACAGCATGCTCTTGCCGCTGCCCGGGTCGCCGGTCACCTTGATGATGCCGTCGCCGTGCTTCAGCGCGTACTGCAGCGCCCCCAGCAGCTCGCGGCGGGCGGCGTCTTCGTAATAGAAGGCGGCATCGGGCGCGGCGTCGAAGGGGGAGCGGATCATGGAGGCCAGTTAGGAAAAGACGTCGTACTGTAGCAAATAACGGACTGGTTTAGCCAGCGGGCACTACATATTACTCGGAGAAACGGGCTGTTCTGGCATAAAATGGCCGCGACCAATGTGTAACGTCTGGAGTAGTTTATGGCACGGCCCGAAAAAGTCCGCTTAGGTGAAATCCTGGTGCAGCAGAAGCTGCTGACGGAAGAGCAGCTCGGGCTGGCGCTGGCCGAGCAGAAGCGCAGCGGCCGCAAGCTCGGCCGCGTCTTCATCGAAAGCAGCTACGTCACCGAGGAACAGATTTCGGGCGCGCTGGCGCGCCAGCTGAACATTCCCTACATCAACCTCAAGTTCTACAATATCAACCCGGAAGTAGTGCGCTTGCTGCCGGAAACCCAGGCCCGCCGCTTCCGCGCGCTGGTGCTGGAGGACCGCCGCGGCGCGCTGCTGGTCGGCATCTCCGACCCGACCGACCTGTTCGCCTACGACGAGATAGCCCGCCTGGTGAAGCAGAACATCGAGCTGGCGGTGGTCAACGAGACCGAGGTGCTGGCCGCGATCGACCGCATCTACCGCCGCACCGACGACATCACCGATCTGGCGCGCGAGCTGGAGCAGGATCTGGGCGACGTCTCGGTCGACTTCGGCGCGCTGGCCGCCAATCCGGGGCTGGAAGAAGCGCCCATCGTCAAGCTGCTGCAGTCGGTGTTCGACGACGCCACCCAGGTGCGCGCCTCGGACATCCACATCGAGCCGCAGGAAAGCCGGCTGCAGATCCGCTTCCGCATCGACGGCGTGCTGCACCTGCAGACCGAGGCCGACATCAAGATCGCCCCCGCGCTGGCGCTGCGCCTGAAACTGATGTCCGACCTCGACATTTCCGAAAAACGTCTGCCGCAGGACGGACGCTTCGCCGTGCGGGTGAAGAACCAGCGCATCGACGTGCGTATTTCCACTTTGCCCACGCAATACGGCGAATCGGTGGTGATGCGACTGCTCAACCAGGGCAACACCAATCTGCGCCTGGATGCCATCGGCATGCCGCGCGGCATACTGGAGAAGTTCCGCGCCATTGTGCAACGGCCGAACGGCCTGGTGCTGGTGACTGGACCGACCGGCTCCGGCAAGACCACCACCCTGTACAGCGCGCTGGCCGAGCTCAACTCGGTCGAGAAAAAGCTGATCACGGTGGAAGACCCGGTCGAATACCGCCTGCCCGGCATCAACCAGGTGCAGGTGAACGACAAGATCGAACTCAATTTCGCGCGCGTGCTGCGCTCCGCGCTGCGGCAGGATCCGGACATCGTGCTGGTGGGCGAGATGCGCGACCAGGAAACCGCCCAGATCGGCCTGCGCGCCGCGATGACGGGTCACCTGGTGCTGTCGACCCTGCACACCAACGACGCCGCCAGCACGCCGCTGCGCCTGATGGACATGGGCGTGCCGCGCTACATGGTGGGCAGTTCGCTGCAAGCGGTGCTGGCGCAGCGCCTGGTGCGGGTCATCTGCGAGAGCTGCACCACGTCGTACACGCCGACCGCCACCGAGCACGAATGGCTGCGCCTGGAACTGAACGACAAGGTGGACATGGCGCGCTATTTCCACGGCAAGGGCTGCTCGCATTGCAACGGCATGGGCTATCGCGGCCGGACCGGCGTCTACGAGCTGCTGGAGATGACGCAGGCGGTGGTGGACGCGTCGCATAGCGTGGACACCAACCACTTCATGAAAGTGGCGCACGCGCAGATGCGCGGCGAAACGCTGCGCCGCCACGCGGTGCACCTGGTGATCCAGGGCCGCACGACCATCGCCGAAGCGATGCGCATCAGCAACCAATACGAGGAATAAGGTGCCGTTTTTCGCCTACAAGGGCCGCAACGCGCGCGGCGAGCTGATGCAGGGCGTGCTGGAGGCGGCCGACAGCGGCGCCGTGGCTGACCAGCTGTTCGGCACCGGTGTGACGCCGGTGGAGATCACGCAGACGCGGCAAGTGGCGGGCAAGAGTGGCGAAGGTCTGTGGGCCAAACTGACTGAAAAGAAGGTGACCTCGATGGATGTGCAGTTGTTTAGTCGCCAGTTGTATACCTTGTTGAAGTCCGGTGTGCCCATCATGCGTGGGCTGGCGGGCTTGCAGGAGTCGGCCATCAGCAAGTCTTTCGGACGGGTTATCAAGGATTTGCGGGAATCGCTGGACGGCGGCCGGGAGCTATCGGCGGCGATGCGCAAGCACCCGACTGTGTTCAACAATTTCTACTTGTCCATGGTTAGAGTGGGCGAGATGACGGGCCGGCTGGATGAGGTAATGCTACGTTTGTTCGATCACCTGGAGTTCGATCGCGATATGCGCAACCGCGTAAAGAGTGCCACACGCTATCCGACCTTTGTGGTGGTAGCGATGCTGCTGGCGCTGGTCATCGTGAACATTTTTGTCATTCCCCAGTTTGTGAAGGTGTTCGAGAGCTTCCACGCCGAGTTGCCGCTGATGACACGTATATTGATCGGTACGTCGAGGTTCACCGTCGATTACTGGCCAGCCTTGCTGGTGTCCCTGGTTGCAGGACTGCTCGCGGCTCGCTCTTGGGTTGGGACGACTGCTGGCCGCTTGAGTTGGGACCGTAACAAACTGAAATTCCCTATCGCGGGCAAAATCATTCACAAGGCCACGATGGCGCGTTTCGCGCGCAGCTTCGCGCTGTCCAGCCGCAGTGGCGTGCCAATTGTGCAAGCGCTGACGGTTGTATCGCAGACGGTGGACAATGCTTACTTATCAAAAAGCATAGAAACCATGCGTGACAGCGTGGAACGGGGCGATAGTATTCTGCGCACGTCTGTCGTATCCGGCATCTTCACACCTGTGGTGCTGCAGATGATCGCAGTGGGCGAAGAATCCGGCGCGCTGGATGATCTGATGGACGAGATTGCACAGATGTATGAACGGGAAGTGGACTACGAACTGAAGACCTTGTCCGCGCAAATCGAACCCATCCTGATTACTTTCCTGGGGATTATGGTACTGGTATTGGCGATGGGCATTTTTCTCCCGATTTGGGACCTGGGCAAAGCGGCGTTGCACTGATGGCGCACCCTGAAGGCGGTGGTAGTGCTGTCTCATCCCTGCAACAGCCTTGGCAGCGCGGTTTTTCGCTATTTGAGGTGGCCATTGTTGCCATCATATTCAGTCTTCTCTTGGCCGTGTTGGTTGAGCGGTTGGCATACTACCAAGAAGAATCCGAGCGTGCTGCGGTTCAGAAATTGGTGGCAAATATGCGTACCGCCTTGACTGGCAAGGTTCTGCAGGCTGAGGCGCAGGGGAAACTGGCTGAACTTGATTTGTTGGATGGTCAAAATCCTATCGGATGGCTGCAAAAATCCCCTGATAACTATCTCGGGGAAATTGATAACTTGACAGTTAAAGAAGTTTCGCCCGGAAGCTGGTATTTTGACCGATCTCAACGGAAACTTGTATATATGTTTAGTAGCAAAAAAAGTTTTCGCGGGGACTCATATGAGCGTTGGTTTTTCAGAGTAGAATCCAGTCGCCTGCCCAAGAAAAACGCCAGGCCGAACGGAACGCCTGCCCCACGGGGCGGCGCGGTCCTCAGTCAGGTAGATGGATCATGATTCCGTCACAATTTCTTTAGCTAAGTTGAGGATTAAATGCAAATTAAGCAAATTCGAGGTATGCGGGCACAAGCTCAGGCGGGTTTTACGCTGATTGAACTGATCGTTGTGATCGTCATCCTCGGTATTTTGGCGGCGACTGCCTTGCCGAAGTTCGCCAATCTCGGTAGCGATGCTCGCGTGGCAAAGCTGAACGCGGCGCGTGCATCGATAAAAAGTGCAGCTGCGATGTATCACGGCCGCTGGATGGCTGCGGGTTCGCCGGCTGCCGGCATAACCGGTATCGAGACGAACGTTGATATCAGCACGACAGGTTATCCTACCGTTGCTTCGATAGCCACGGCGGCAGGCCTGGGTACTACTGAGTACAATGTAACTGCTGGGGTGATCAGTGCGGATGCGACAATTCCGACTGGCAGGACTGGCTGCAACATCACGTATGAGGCCACGGGCGGCACTGTAACGGCCGCGCCGGCGGCAAGCGCCTGCGATTAGTCGATTGTGGCTTGAACGATCTGCCCGGCGTCGTCGCCGGGCTTTTTCGTTTACTCTGCGCTTTCAACAGAGCATGGCGGACGCTTTACACCGGAGACGGGGGCCAAGCCACAAGCCGTGACGGTCCGTCGCCGCTCCACGTAATCTGGCTGACTGGCCTTCGAGTCATCGGGGCAGACGCTCGAGTTGCAGGCGACGGCACTCAGCGTATAGGCGGTCTTGCTCAACGGGACGCCAGGCGCACTTTCACCCTCGTCGAAGGAAAACGGCCAGCAGGTGACTGTCACAGAGAAGCCATTGGTGGCCCTGAAGTCCAGGGTCGTCCCTGTGCCGCCGACACAACTGCTATTGACCAGCGCCCGATGCAGCCCCCATTCGGTTCCCGCCCGCGCCGTCTGCAGCGCGAAAGCCAGGCCCGCGTCCTGCGCTGTCGTAGTCTGTTGCGTGGTGCTTAGCCGGGTTACCGTAATTCCCAGCGTACTGAGCGCCACCAGGATCAGAATGGCGGCGATGTAGGCGAATCCTGTCTGTGGGCGGTGGTTAATCATGGCACGTTGTCCGCATGAGTGCCGAATTGAATACGCACGGATTCATTGTGGTCGGTGAGCTTGATTTGCACTTGCACATAGCCGGCATCCTGGGCCGCTCCGGGGTTGGGATTGTAGGTGAAGGTGCATTGCTCGACGTGTGTCGCCAGCACAGACGCTGCCGCGTACGTCGTAGGACAAGCGCCGGGACTCGCCGGATTAAATCCGTAGCCGCTAAAGCGGTACAGCGTGCCTCTGCCGTTGCCATTGGCGTCCGGGCCGCCCGTCGCGCCCGCGCACACATGGAATACGGCTTGCTGGGCGTTCGGCACTATCACGAAGCGGCCGCCCTCATAGCCGGGCAAGAAACTCTTGGCTGCAGCCAGGGTGATGCGGTGCTTGCCCCACTTCTCGTTGGACGTGCTGACGCTGCCAATGGCGGCTCGGTTCGTGCCGGCGTAAACTTCGTCGCCATTCTGGTTGTTAATTACCACCCAGTCGCCCGCCGTCGGGGTGGACTCTAGTTGTGTGGTGACGTCAAAAGCGGTGGTGGGGATGTCGTCGCTCACCGGCATGCTGGGCGAGCCCGGGTTGGCGGCATCCCACACAATATCCGGTCCGGTGCGGAAGCGCCCGCCGGTCGACGTTGGCACCACCTCGAAGCACTGGCCGTTGGGCTGCCGGATCGAATTTGGAACCGCCGACCGGATGTCCCGGCTGATGGTGCGGACCACACCGTCGGCCATGTCTGTCAGTCCGGCGCGTCGGCCGACCGCAAGATAGCTCTTGATGACGGGTAGGAAGAAGACAGTCATGCCGCCGGCTAGGATGCCGGTGACCACCATGACGACGATCAGTTCGACCAGCGTAAAACCGCGTGATTTCTTCATGGCGATTTTCCGTTCGCATAATCGGTGCGCCAGCCGACGAGACGAAAGGTTTGGCTGCCCTGAGTGACAACCACAGCGATTTGCAGTACGTCGGCGGCCGGTACGCCAGGGAAGGGCGCGCCAGCCTGAGCACCTGGCGTGACGCTGACGCTCACACCCATGTCAGCCAAGCCCAGACTGGTTCCCTCGATGTCGCACACGCTGGCCTGGGTGTAGCCGTTGTAGTCGGCGATGTCGTTAAAACTGTCACGCGCGCAGGGCGCCATGGGCGTGCCGTTGGGTTCGGATTTAAACGGCTGGCGCTGAATCTCCTCCATCAAGCCCTCGGCCACGGAGCGCATCTGCTTGGTGATCATGGGGTCGGCACTGGCCACGCTGTTGACGACGAAAATTTGCACCACAGCTGTCAGACTGATGCTGACGATGACCATGGCGATAATCAGCTCGACCAGGGTGACGCCACTCTGGCGCTTATTCCACATAGCCGGTGGCTCCCTGGATGTTGATCGCTGGCTGGCCTGTGACATTGATGACCCCGGCCGCAGTTGCCGTGCCGGCGCCGTTGGTACTGATGGTGCCGCCGGGCTGAAAATAAATCATGCCTACCAGACCGCCCGTTGCGGTCACCGCAGCGTCGCGGCTGGCGACCTCAGAGCCGTCCGGGCCTTGTAGCTGTGTGTCGCACGCGGTTTGATTGGCGGCCTGAGCGATGGTTAGCGACACCGCGCTGGTGGTGACGTTGGCGCACACCAGGCGCCGGTGGCTGACGGCGCTTTTTTGCGCGTAGCGCAGCGTGCTGGCGAGTTCATTTCGAAAGGCTGCCCCGGCCATGCCGTTGCCGCCGCTGGTTAGCATGGGCAGGGCGACCGCAGACAGCACGCCGATGACCACCATCACTGTGATCAGTTCAACAATGGTGAAGCCTTGCTGGCGGTGGCTCAATCGAATCTCTCCCGAACATGCACGGTGGCTTTGGATTCCGACGAGAATACCCCGAACGAAGCGCGCGCCGATGGGTCACGGTCAAAGGTGCCAGCGCAACTGCCGTTGAGCCAGCGCAGCCACGGAAGCGCAGCCCCGACCGTGGCGGGGTGGGCGGCCAGGCACGATTGGTCGGCCGTGGTCGCGCCAAGATTGATGGCCAGATCGACATAACCTTTGCCCGAGTTCGGTTTGGACAGGGTGATTTCGCCTTTGCCGCCATTTAGCACCTGTGGCGGGGTCAGTACTGAACTGCCGCTGACACCGCTTTGGCTCAGTGCGATCGCGCTGGCAGAAATGGCACTGGCGCTATCATCGCTGTTGAGCAGCCAGGTGTTGCCGGTCCAGTATTGCGCTTGCACCTGTACCTTCAGGTCTTGTTTTGAGCTGCCGTATGTGTTGAAAAGGCGCAGGCGGCCGAGGCGAATCTCGGTTGCGGCCTCCGCATGCCCACTGGAGGTGACGGCAGGGGTGGTGGGGATGCTGCTAGTAGCTGCGCGCAGTATGATGGGCAGCGGCGCGGGTTTGGTACTGGTCGCGCTGCTCAGCGCAGTGAAAGTGTACGTCGGGGTTACGGTTACGGTGCCGCTGGCACTGCCGGACGCTGCGAAATCGGCGGCCGCGACGGTTGCCGGACTCAGCGCGCCGGTTCCTGCTGGCAGTGCTGCGCCGCCCGGGGAGAGCGCCGTTAGCGTGACTTTGCTTGCAAACGCGCCGTAGTAGTTGGTGGTAACTATGCCCGCGCTGTTGTATGGCGTGACTGTCACTTGCGTCATCGGTTGGCCGGAGTAAACATAAGACTGCACCGGCGTCAGCTCGGTCTGGAAATAAGCTGGCGAGAACGGGCCGACGTTGCCTGCGCAGACGCCGCCGATGGCCGTGCCGCCGCTGACCGCCAGTGCACTGCCCAGGTATTTCACTGTTTGAGACGTGGCGTCGCTCAGGGCGACCGTCAATTCGCCGCTGCCCACCTCGGACCATGCCAGGTTGGTGCTGGTGGCCGCGCCTGCGGTGAAACCGCCCAGCAGCAGCGTACCCGTGAGGGCGCCGTTGGCACCGTCGCTCGGCAGGCATCTGGTGAAGCCGAGCAGCACTTTGTGCGGATAGCTTTCTTTTCCGAAATTCGGTGTCGGGTCGCCGGCATTGTTGAGTGCCGTCACCTTGGCGCTGAAGGCGACGCCAGCGGTCAACGCAGGCGTTCCATTGACAAAGGAGGCAGCAACGGCCGGCGGCGCCGGGACCGTGGTGACGGCGAAGCGTGCAGGTACAACGATGACGTCGGCTTCTCCCGTCATATTGGCAGGCGCATAGGTGGCCGACAGTTTCAGCGCGCCGCTGTCAGCGTATAGCAGCGACGTGGTGGCCACGCCGTCCTCGTTGAATTCCAGGTTGATGGCGCGTCCTACGTTGTCGCAGGCCTGATTTGCATTGTTATTGCCGTTCAGCGCAACCATCGTGCCGGCGGGCAGCAGTGTGGTGTCGCCGATCCGCACCGCGCGGGTGCTACCGGTAGCACTGGGATTGGTATGGCTGCATACAAAGTTGACGCTCTGCGTCACGTCGGCGAAGGCAGGGGTGCAGGCCAAGGTCTTGTCGTCTTTTTTAACGGCGCTTACAGTGAGCGTTTGTTGTTGCTCCGATATATGGTCGGATAGGCCGAGCAAGAAACCGGAATCGCTATAGATGTGGTTGCAGTTGTCGTTGTCGCCGTCCCAGCAAGTATTGCTTGACGTCGGCGTAACGCTGAGGTTGGCGAAACTGAAGACGGCTGTTTGGGGCGTCGTCACTTGCACAGTGACCGAGGTTGCACCGGCGTTGGCGGGGATGGTGAACGGCACGCTGGCCAGCTGCGCGCCGCCTAATGTTTTCGCGATGAGGTTGCCGGCCACTGCCGTCACGCTGCCGCTGCAACTGCCGTCGGCGTCGGCGCCGCTGCAGGCATTGATGACGATCAGGGAACCGGTGCAGGTGACGCCATAGCCGTCGTGTTTCAGGCGCAAGTGGTGAAGGCCGGTTGCTGGCGCGACACACACGTAGTTGCTGCCGCCTGCGGCAGAGCAGGTGCCGTTGATGACAGTGCCCCGGCCTACCGTCAGCGAGCCGCCGGCCGTGACGTTGCCGTTGATGACGCCGTCCTTGTCGATGCTGATGCTGCCGCCGGCAGTGAGGTTGCCATTGATGATGGCGTTCTTGGCGATGGAGAGGTTGCCGCCGGCCTTCAACGTCGCCTTCAGCTTCACATCCTTTTGCAGCGCGATGCTACCGGTAGTGTTGATTGTCAACGCGTAACCGTTGTCGACGGTTTCCAGGCTCTTGGAGGCGTTGAACGTGCCGGAGACGTTGAGCACCATGTCGCCGGTCAGGTTCAGCTTGGAGTCCTTGGTCAGCGAGATGCTGCCGCAGCTGTAGGTGATGCCGCTGGTCAAAGTGCAGCTGAACGGACTGGCGGTCAGCGCGGCCGGCAGGTTGTACGTGGTGGCGCCGGACGGCGCGGCAGCGGCGCCGCCGGCCACGCACAGCAACAGGCAAGCCAGCGCGGTGGCGAATGCCGGGCGCAGCTTGGCGGCCATCTGCGGAAGCTGGATCATGTTCAGGGTCTTGGCCGGGAGGATGTGGATGGGCGCCATCAGATCATGCTTGGGAAGAATGTGTCAAGTTTGCCGCCCGCAGCGCGTTTTCACCAGCGAAACGATGGGTTTTTTGTCTCCAATCGGCAAAAAAATCGTCCCGATCCCGGCCGGAGTACGATTATGCTCGGGAAAAACAACAAAACTTGAATATAATCAAGCGACTGCGGCGCTTTGTGAATGCACCGCTAAAAACATTGAGACGGCTGGTATGGTTTTTTGGGCAAAAGCGAAAAAGAAGGATGGGCGGCTGGCCGTCGCGCTCTACGCGGATGGCGTGCTGGCCGCTGTGGTGCAGCGCCGCCGCGATGCCAAGCCTGCGGTGCTGATGGCGCTGTTTTATCCGGGCGCGCGCGAGCAGGCCGGCCTGGCGTTGGGTCGTCTGCACAAGGATTTGCAGAGCACGGAATATGAATGCTCGAGCCTGCTCGGCATGGGCGACTACCAGCTGCTGATGCTGGAGGCGCCCAACGTCCCGGCCGAGGAACTGAAGACCGCCGTCAGCTGGCGCCTGAAGGACATGATCGATTTCCCCGTCACCGAGGCCACCATCGATGTGCTCGACGTGCCGGTGGCGAAAAACGGCCCGGCCCACAACCACCAGGTGTTTGCCGTGGCCGCGCGCAACAGCGTCATTGAACCGCATCAGAACCTGTTCGCCGGGCACAAGGTGGCGCTGTCCGCCATCGACATTCCCGAAATGGCCCAGCGCAATATCTCCGCCATGCTGGAGCCGCCGGGGCGCGGCGTGGCCATGGTGTCGTTCGACGTGGACGGCGGCCTGCTGACCGTCACCTCAGGCGGCGAACTGTATTTGTCGCGCCGCATGGATGTCACGCTGGCCCAGCTGCTCGGCGGCGATGCCGACAAACAGCAGCAATTCCACGACCGCATCACGCTCGAACTGCAGCGTTCGCTGGATCACTTCGAGCGCCAGTTCCACCATGTCGCCGTCTCCAAGCTGGTGCTGGCGCCGACCGGCAGCGGCGCGCTGCACGAGTACTTGTCGCGCAATCTGTACTTGCCGGTCGAGGCGCTGGACCTGGCCAGCTTGCTGGACCTGGACAAAGTGCCCGAACTGGCCGAGTCGGCACAGCAGGCGCGCTACTTCATGACGCTGGGCGCGGCCCTGCGCGACGAGGAGAGCGCCGCTTGAGCCAGCAGATCAATCTATTCAATCCGCGTTTCAGCAAGCAGAAAAATTATTTCTCCGCTGCCGCGCTGGCGGCCGCGCTGGGCGTGGTGCTGCTGGTGTCGCTGTCCCTGGGCGTGGCAGCCAAGCTGCGCGTCGGCCGGCTCGAGCAGGAAGCCGCCCAGGTCCAAGCCGAGCATGCCAAGCGCGAGGCGCGCAAGGCCAGCGCCGCCGCCGAGTTTGCGCCGCGCCAGCGCAGCGCCACCTTGCAACAGGAGCTGGACCAGGCCGACAGCGAGAACCGCGCGCTGCGCGCCGTGTCGGTCATCCTCGACAAGGGCGAGTTCGGCAATACGCGCGGCTATTCCTCCTATTTCCGCGCCTTCGCGCGCAGCCGCGTCAACGGCCTGTGGCTGACGGGCGTGCAGATTACCGGCGCCGGCAACGAGATCGGCCTGCAGGGCCGCGCACTGCAGGCGAGCCTGTTGCCGGGCTATCTGAGCGGCTTGGCGCGCGAACCGGTGCTGAAGGGGACCACCTTCGGCCACCTGGAAATGAACCAGCCCAAGGCGGTTCCGGCTCAGCCGGGTATGGCCGGCACAGCCGCCCCGGCCGCAGCCCCGGCGGTTGAGGCGCCGTTCGTCGAGTTCAGCCTGCAGGCCATGCCCGGCACGGCGAAACCGGAGGCGCCATGATGAAACAGGAGTGGAAGAAGCTCGAAGCCCGCGTCGAAGCCTTGAGCCTGCGCGAGCGCGGCATGGTGGCCTTCGCCGCAGCCGCCGCCGTGGTGTTCGTGGTCTATTCCTTGTTGATGGAGCCGGCCTTCAAGCGCGAAAAAACGCTGCAAATGCAGATGCTGCAGCAGCGCAGCGACATCGTCCTGATGGACGGCGAATTGGTGCAGCGCCAGGCCATCGCCCAGATGGATCCCGATCTGAGTACCCGCCAGCGCCTGGAGAAGATCCAGCACGAGAACGAGACCATGCGCGAATCGCTGCGTACCATGCAGAAGGGCCTGGTGCCGCCGGAGCGGATCGGGCAGTTGCTGGAGCAGATGTTGCAGGGTAATAGCAGGCTGAAGCTGGTGTCGCTGAAAACGCTGCCGGCGCGCGGCATGAGCGATGGCCGCTTCGCCGAGCCGGATCCAGCCGAGTCGGGCCGTCCGCAGGGCGAGGTGCAGCGCATGATGACCAGTTCCTTGAGCCCGGTCCCGCCGCCGGCCGCCGCGCCCTCCGTTACGGCTCCCGGCGCTCCCGCCGCCCCGGTCACGCCATCCGCCCCGCGCGCGCCGGTCAAGCAGGAGGAGTTGCTGTACCGCCACGGCGTGCAGGTGGTCCTGCAGGGCAACTACCTCGACATGGTGAGCTATATGGAGTCGCTGGAGCGTATGCCGGCGCAGCTGTTCTGGGGCAAGGCCACGCTGGACTCGGCCGACTACCCGAAAGTGCGCTTGACGCTGACGCTCTATACACTGAGCCTGGACACGAAATGGATATCGCTGTGAGCGCCATACTGAAGACCCTGCTGTGCGGCCTGGTGTGCTGCTGCACTGCGGCATTGGCGCAGGTGCCGCCGCCGAACGAGGCGGGCGGCCTGGGCGACCCGACCCGGCCGCCGGCTGCGCTGGCCGCGCCCGGCGGCGCCGTTGCTGCAGGCGCCACCGGCGAGGACGGCGCGCAGAGCGAAGCGGCCGCGCCCAGGCTGCAGTCCATCCTGGTATCGCGTGAGCCAGGCGGGCGCCGCGTTGCCGTGATTAATGGCGAAATGGTACGGCAAGGAATGAAAATCGGCGGCGCCACTGTCGTACGGGTGGGGGAAACGGAAGTCGTGCTACGCCGGGGCAAAAGCCTGGAAACGCTGAAGCTGTTCCCAAAACAATAATGTGTACCAACCGAGTAGAACCTATGCAAAAACTCATCAAGATCGCATGCGCCATCGGCGCAGCAGCCAGCCTGGCGGCCTGCCAGAACCAGATGGCGACGAAACGCGACACCTATGATGAAATCAACAAGGAGCTGCGCCAGGCCGCCGCCAAGTCGCCGGGCCAGGCGGCCGCGCCGGACGCGGTGGAGGCGGCGCTGCTGCCGCAACTGCCCGCGCTGGCCTCCCAGCTGCCGAAGGCGCGCGCGGTGCTCGACGAGCGCTTCAACGTGGCGTTCAACCAGGTGCCGGTGCAGCAATTTTTCAATTCGCTGGTGGCCGGCACGCGCTACAACATGCTGATCCACCCCGAGGTCAGCGGCAAGATCACTGCCCACCTGAAGGATGTGACGCTGTTCGAGGCGCTGGATGCGGTGCGCGAACTGTACGGTTACGACTATAAGGTGGAAGGCACGCGCATCTATATCCGCCCGCTGACCATGCAGACCCGCATGTTCAAGGTGAATTACCTGACTTCCAACCGCAAGGGCAGCTCGAACGTGCGCGTGTCGTCGACCTCGGTCAGTTCGGTGGGCCAGACTTCGTCGGGCCAGACCGGCGGCAATTCCAGCAACAACAATAACCAGCCACAGCCGCAGCAGCCTTCGCAGCAGGGCGCGCAACAGACGCAGCAGGATTCGAGCAACCTCACCACCACGTCGGACAACCAGTTCTGGGGCGACCTGAAACTCGCGCTCGAAGCGCTGGTGGGCGGCTCGGGCGAAGGCCGCAGCGTGGTCATCAGCCCGCAGTCGGGCGTGATCGTGGTGCGCGCCATGCCGGAACAGTTGCGCAATGTGGACCAGTATCTGAAGGCGACCCAGTTGTCGGTCGAGCGCCAGGTGATCCTGGAGGCCAAGATCCTCGAAGTGCAGCTCAACAGCGGTTTCCAGAGCGGTATCAACTGGGCCTCGTTCGCGTCCTTCAAAACCGGGCATGACAACCGCGTCTCGGGCGGCTTCCTGGCGCCGGGCACGGCGCTGCAGCCGCTGCCGTTCGCCGGCGGCCAGCCCCCGACCCAGACCAGCGGCGGCCCCGCCGGCTTCGCGGCCAGCACCGGCTTCGCGCTGGCCAACGCGGCCAACGCCGCCGGCTCGCTGTTCGGCCTGGCTTTCCAGACCAGCAATTTCTCGGCCATGATTTCCTTCCTGGAGTCGCAGGGTTCGGTGCACGTACTGTCCAGCCCGCGCATCGCCACCATGAACAACCAGAAGGCCGTGCTGAAGATAGGCACCGACGAGTTCTACGTCACCGGCGTCACCACGACCACCAATTCCACCGCCACCGGCAACACCACCAGCCCCAGCGTGACCTTGCAGCCCTTCTTCTCCGGCGTGGTGCTGGACGTGACGCCGCAGATCGACGAAGACGGCAACATCATGTTGCACGTGCATCCGTCCGTCAGCCAGGTGACGACTGTCAACAAGACCGTCAACCTGGGCAGCGCCGGCTCGCTGAGCCTGCCGTTGCCGGCGTCGAGCACATCGGAGATGGACAGCATGGTGCGCGGCCAGGACGGGCAGATCGTCGCGATCGGCGGCCTGATGCGCCAGTCCACCGTCAACGACCGTTCGCAACTGCCCGGCGCGGGCGACCTGCCGGTCGTTGGCGCGCTGTTCCGCAACACCGACCAGCAAACCCAGAAGCGCGAACTGGTGGTGCTGATCAAGCCGACCATCGTCGACGGCGCGTCCAGCTGGACGCAGGACATGCAGGACAGCAGCCGCCGCATCGAGAAAATGGACCCGCGCCGGCCATCGGAGCGCAAGTAATGTACGAGAACCACTTCGGCCTGCGCGAGGTGCCTTTCAGCATCACGCCGGACACCAGCTTTTTCTTCACCAGCCCGCACTCGCAAGAGGCGCTGAACACGCTGCTGGTGGCGGCCAAGAGCGGCGAAGGTTTCATCAAGATCACCGGCGAAGTCGGCACCGGCAAGACGCTGCTGTGCCGCAAGTTCATGGCCACCCTGGGCGAGGAGTTCGTCACCGCCTACATTCCCAATCCCTATCTCGAGCCGCGCACGCTGATGCTGGCGCTGGCCGACGAGCTGGAGCTGACCCTGGCGCGCGACGTCGACCAGCACCAGCTGCTCAAGTCGATCAATTTCCGCCTGCTGGAACTGGCGCGGCAGGGCAAGCAGGTGGTGCTGTGCCTGGACGAGGCGCAGGCGATCCCGGTCGAAAGCCTGGAAGCGCTGCGGCTGCTGACCAACCTGGAAACCGAGAAGCGCAAGCTGCTGCAGATCGTGCTGTTCGGGCAGCCTGAGCTGAACTCGCATCTGCAGGCGGACTCCATCCGCCAGCTGGCGCAGCGTATCACCTTCCACTACCACCTCGGTGCGCTCACGCGCGACGACCTCGATTACTATCTGGCGCATCGCCTGCGCGTGGCCGGCTATGCCGGTGCGCGCCTGTTCAGCCGCAGCGCCGTGCGCAAGCTGTTTACGGCCACCGGCGGCATACCGCGCCTGGTCAACATCATGTCCAACAAGGCATTGATGCTGGCGTACGGCGAAGGGCGGCAGCAGGTGGAGCGGCGCCACGTGGCGCTGGCCGCGTCCGACACGGTGGCGCCGCAGCGCGTGCTGTGGCCATGGCTGGCTGGCGCTGCCGGGGTGGCCGTGGCCGCGGCCGCTGTCGGATTAACCTGGGTGTTGACCAAATGAGCCTGATCAACAAAATGCTGCAAGACCTGGACGCGCGCGGCGGCGCACAGTCCGGACAGGGCAGCGTGCCGCAAATGCGTCCGGTCGCGGCGGGCGGGCTGACGCCGCGCGCCGTGTTGCTGGCGGGTGCCGGCGCGGCCGTGATCCTGCTGGCGGCCGGCGGCTGGCTGGGCTGGCGCCACCTGCGCGCCCCTGCCGCCCCGGTGCCCGTGACCGTATCGCCGCAATCCACGCAGGCTGCGCAGGGAGCTGGAGGTCAGGTGCAGACCGTGGCGCCGCCTGCAGCAATGCCTACGGCAGCCAACGCGGCAAGGGCCGCCTCGGCCGACGCCAATCCCGGCGCAGAGACTGCTGCAGAGACCACTACTGCTGCAGCGTCGCGGCCGCGCGCAGCGCCAGGTGCAGCGACCCGTGCTGCAGAGGCCACGGCTGCCGCAGGTGCGCGGGCGCGCACAGCGCCCAGTGCAAATCCGGCCGGAGCAGCGTCCACGATAGCCGCTGGCTCGCCACCGCTTGCCACCTCGGTGGATCCCGCTGCGGCGCGTGCCGGCGGCGGCAATGCTGTTAAAACTTCGCCGCACCAGCAGCGCGGGCAAGATGCGGAACTGGCGCACGAGACCAAGGCGCAAGCCCGGCAGCGCCGCAAGGCCGAGCAGCAGGCCGCCGTCGATTTGGCAGCCGAATTGAAAGCAGCGAAGACCAAGGCGCGCCAGGCGAAAATTGAAGCTGAGCGCTTGGCAACTGGCGGCGCTCCCGCAGCGGCGAGCGGAAGCAAAATCGCATCGGCCGCACCGGCATCGGCAGCGGCCAGGGCAACGCGGGAATCGGACATTGTGGGCAAGCCCGGCACCGGCGGCGTTACCGTCACGTCGCAACAGCAGGGCGAGAACGCGTACCGCCGTGGCTTGGCGGCGCTGCAGGAAGGGCGCGTGCAGGAAGCCATCTCGAACATGGAGCAAGCCGTGTTCCTGTTCCCGCGCCACGATACCGCGCGTCAGACCCTGGTGGGCCTGCTGATCGAAAACAGGCGTCACGACGAAGCGATACGCAACCTGCAATTCGGGCTGGGCCTCGATCCCAAGCAGCCGCAAATGGCCATGATACTGGCGCGTTTGCAGATAGAGAAGGGCGGTCCCGCCATTGAAACGCTGCAGCGCACCTTGCCGTACGCGGGCGGCAACGGCGATTACCTCGCCTTCCTGGCAGGCGCCTTGCAACGCGCACAGCGGCACCGCGAAGCGGCCGAGCAATACCAGGCCGCGCTGCGCTTGCAGCCGCAGAACGGCGTCTGGTGGATGGGATTGGGGATGTCGCTGCAGGCGGACAAGCGCAATGCCGAGGCCCTGGATGCTTTCACGCACGCCAAAAATGCCGGTAATCTGTCGCAAGAATTGCAGAACTTCGTCGAGCGCAAGCTGCAGCAATTGGGACGCTGAAGGTCAAATGGGATCCCCGCGTGCGCGAGGATGACACGGCCCTCGTCGTTCCGGCGTGCGCGAGGATGACACGCTCCTTGTTACGCGCCTTGTCATTCCCGCCTTGAGCGGGAATCCATACTCCGCCTACAAACTGGCCTGCTCGCCCCAAATCTGCTTCATGCTGAAGCGCACGTCGGCCTGGTCTTCGCTGAGCACTTCGGCGATCGCGCATTCCGGGTCGCTGGCGCGGCGCAGGGCTTGCGTCAGCCCGCTCGCGTCGCGCATCGATTTGCCGTTGGCATCGCGCAGGCAGTGGATGTGGATCTCGCCGCTGCCGTCGCGCTGCGTCACCACGCCGATTTCCCCGTTCTGCAAACGCACCAGCGCGCCCGGCGGGTATTTGCCGATGCGGCCGATGAACTGGTCCGCCAACTGCGCGTCGCTGACCCGCGCCGGATCACCCAGCAGATTGTGCAGCGCCTTGTCCGGCAGCACCGAGCAGCGGTAGTTGCGTGCCGAGACCTGCGCGCAGTAGCGGTCCGCCAAGCTGATCAGCCTGGCGTTCTGCGTGATGTCGGCGCTGGTACGGCCTTCGGGATAACCGCTGCCGTCGTCGTTCTCATGGTGCATCAGCACGCAGGAAATCCAGTCTTCGTTCTCCACGCCCGCGTCGCGCAGCAGGTCCACGCTTTCCTCGGGGTGGCGGCGCACGATGGACATTTCCTCGCTGGTCAGCCTGGAACTGGTGTTGAAGGTGTTTTGATGGCGCAGCATGCCCACGTTCATCGTCAGCGACGCGGCGGCGATCACCAGCATCTCCTCCTGCGTCTTGCGCATGCGCTGCGCGACCAGGATGGCGACGATGGAGGTTTCGATGCAATGCCGCACCGCGTAGGTGCCGGCGATCTGGCTCAGGAAGATGCACGCCAGCGCCACGTCCGGGTTCAGCTGGACGGCCGCCATCACGTCGCGCGCGATGCCCAGCACTTCGCTTTGCGCGTTCTGCTCGCTGCGCAAGTCCACCAGCAGCTTCTCGAGCCGCCGGTTGCATTTGTTGAGCGCATTGAGCGCGGAAGGGCGCGCCATGGCCAGGTTGGTGGAATCGCCCAAGACGATGTCTTTCAGACTGCTGTATTGGTTCATGATCGTGATCCCCGTGCTGCCCAAGCGCCGCCCAAACGGGGGCGCCGTCTTCTTATATGCTGGCCAGGCGCTCGAGCGCCAGGGCCAGCGTGTCGTCCTTTTTCGCGAAACAGAAGCGGACGATGCCCGATTCCTTGCCCTGCTGATAGAACGCTGAAACAGGAATCGCCGCCACCTTCACTTCGGTGGTCAGCCATTCCGCGAATTGCGCTTCCGGCATGTCCGAAATCGCGCCGTAACGCACGCACTGGAAATAGGTGCCGTCGGCCGGCAGCAGCTCGAAGCGGCTGCCCTGCAGGCCGTTGCGGAAGATATCGCGCTTGCGCTGGTAGAACGCCGGCAGCTGCACGTAAGGCTGCGGATCGGCCATATAGCTGGCGATGCCGTGCTGCATGGGCGTGTTGACAGAAAAAACGTTGTACTGGTGCACCTTGCGGAACTCGGCGCTCAGCGCCGCCGGCGCGGCGACGTAGCCGATTTTCCAGCCGGTGACGTGGTAGGTCTTGCCGAAGCTGGAGACGACGAAGCTGCGCGCCGCCAGTTCCGGATGGCGGCAGATCGATTCGTGCCGGATGCCGTCGTAGACCATGTGTTCATACACTTCGTCCGACAGGATCAGCACGTCGGTGCCGCGCACGATGTCGGCCAGCGCCTGCATGTCGGCCGCGCGCAGCACGGTGCCGGTCGGGTTGTGCGGCGTGTTGATGACGATCATGCGCGTCTTCGCGCCGACCGCGGCCTGGATCTTGTTCCACGGCACGCTGTAGCCGTCGGGGCCGACTTCCATCTGCACGCGCAGCGCCACGCCGCCGGCCAGTTCGATGGCGGGCAGGTAGCTGTCGTAAGCCGGTTCGATGACGATCACTTCGTCGCCGGGGTGGACCGCGCACAGGATGGCGGTGGTCAGCGCCTGCGTGGCGCCGGCGGTGACGGTGATTTCGGTGTTGGCGTCGTATTGCTGGCCGTAGATGCCGGCGATCTTGGCCACGATGGCTTGCCGCAGCACCGGCGCGCCCGTCATCATCGGATACTGGTTGAAGCCGGCGCGCATGGCGTCGCTGACCATGTCGACCAATTTCGGTTCGCAGGCGAAGTCGGGGAAGCCCTGGCCCAGGTTGACAGCGCCGGCCTCGGCGGCCAGCGTGGACATGCGGGTAAATACGGTGGTGCCGACGGCCGGCAAGCGGGTGGTCAGAGCGGGTGTGACGGGCTGGATATCGCGGCTGTTCATGGGGTGCTGGTGTAAGAAGGCGTTTGCTTATTCTAGCGCAGCCAACCCCGTTCGGTGTTGCTCAAAAGCCCACTATTTTGCTGGAAGTTACCATAGGTCAAGCATCCAGCGTCCACGCTTCCGGCACCATCACTTTGAACATGCCGGCCTTGGCCAGGCGGCGGCCCAGTTTCAGCAGCGCCTTGTCCTTGGTGATGAGCACGCCGGCGCCGGCGTCGCGCGCCAGTTCCAGGAACTTCTGGTCGTCGCGGTCGGTGCACACGGGCAGGCGCACGCCCGATTCCGGCGGCGCCACCACCTTGATCAGCGTGTCGAAGCGGGCCGCGCTGAGCGGGCGGCTGTCATCGTCCAGCGGCAAGTGCTTGTAATGTAGCACGACAAGATATTCTTCGCGGCAATCTGCGCGGGTGATGGCTTCCACCGCGCCCGTTTCGATGGCCGACAGCAGCGCGGACCAGCGCGGGTCCTTGAAGACGAACAGGTCGAGGCAGACATTGGTGTCCAGCACGATGCGTTTTGGTGAAACAGGTATCATGTCGGTTCTGTTATGAAATGTTTTAAAAAATATGCTGATAGTGCTTTCGCCCGCCAAAAGTCTCGATCTCGAGACGCCTCCGACCACCAAACTCCACACCCAGCCCGATTTCCTGGACCATTCGGCCCAGCTGATCGACCGCCTGCGCGAATTTTCGCCGGCCGGGATCGGCGAGCTGATGGACATTTCCGACGCGCTGTCCGCGCTGAACGTGGCCCGCTACGCGACCTGGACCAAGGATACGTCCGAAGCGCGCCAGGCGGTGATGACGTTCAACGGCGACGTGTACGACGGCCTTGCCGCGCGTACCCTGACGACTAAGCAGCTGGCCTACACGCAGGCGCGGGTGCGCATCCTGTCCGGCCTGTACGGCATGCTGCGCCCGCTGGACCTGATCCATCCGCACCGGCTGGAAATGGGTACCCGTCTGAACACGCCGCGCGGCAAGGATTTGTACACCTTCTGGGGCGACACCATCGCGGACGCGCTGAACAGGACGGCAGAGGAGCAGGGCGCCGAGGTGCTGGTCAATCTGGCTTCGGAAGAATACTTCAAGTCGGTGAAGCGCAACAAGCTGGGCATGCCGGTCATCACGCCCGTGTTCGAGGACTGGAAGAACGGCAAGTACAAGATCATTTCCTTCTACGCCAAGCGTGCGCGCGGCCTGCTGGCACGCTATGCGGCGGTCAAGAACATCACCAATCCGCAGAAGCTGAAGGCCTTCGATGTGGACGGCTATGCCTTCGACAAGAAGGACTCGGACGAACGTACCTGGGTGTTCCGCCGCCGGGTCGCCGACTGACGGCGGCGCCAGTCATTCCGCATCGGCGGACCGCCGTGCAAACGGAAATCCATGCCGCGCGTCCAATGGATGCTACCCATGGATCCCCGCATGCGCGAGGATGACACGTTTTACCCCCAGAGTTTCCACCACTGGCGTTCTTTTTTAACGCCTTCGTCGAGGAACTTGCTGTTCGGGTAGTTCTGCTTGAACACGCGCAGGGCGTCGTCATGCAGCTGGGTGTTGCCCAGTTTCTCGTAGCCGCGGATCATGATGAACAGCGCTTCTTCGATGGCCGGCGAGTCGCGGTAGTCGCTCAGCGCGCCCATGGCGCGGTTCACGGCGGCCAGGTAGGCGCCGCGGCGATAGTAGTAGCGCGCGACATGCACCTCGTAGGACGCCATGGCGTTGATCAGATACTTCATCCGGTCGATCGCATCCGGCGTATACTGGCTGTCCGGGAATTTGTCGACCAGCGCTTTAAACGCTGCGAAGGCTTCGCGGGTGGCTTTCGGGTCGCGCTCGGTAGGGTCCTGTTCGTAGATGAAGTTCAGGAAGCCTATCTGGTCGTTGAAGCTGATCAGGCCGCGCAGGTAGTACATATAGTCCACGTTGGCATGGTTCGGGTGCAGCTTGATGAAGCGCTCCACCGCAGCCAGAGCTTGTGCCTGGTCCTGTGCCTTGTAGTTGGCGTAGGCGATTTCCATCTGGGCCTGCACCGCGTACGTACCGAACGGATAGCTCGATTCCAGTCTTTCGAATAACTGAATTGCGCGCTCGTAGTGTCCGCCGGCCAATTCGTCCTTCGCCTCCGAGTATAATTTCGTAGCGGACCAGCCTTTGGTTTCATCCACCTTTTCGGGCAGCAAGCTGCAGCCCGAGAGGCCAAGCAGTACGAATGTTGCTGCGGTTGCTGCTGCTTTTGCTGCGATAGCCGATAATTTTTTTTGCATGTTGTTTTGCAAGACCGTTTAACCAAGATAAGTACAACTGGCTGATTATAGCCGATGGGAATGCTGTGATTTTAACTAATAACGAAATAGACGCCGACTTTGATGCGGAGTTCCTGGGCGACGAGGAGGCGCACGACGCGCTGGCCCCTATCGTACTGGAACTGAGCCCCGAAGCGTGCGGCGAACGCCTCGATAAAGTCATCTCCAAGCTGGTGCCGCAGTATTCGCGCGGCCGCTTGCAGATGTGGATCGAGGATGGCTTCGTTACCGTGGACGGCAAGACCTCCAAGACCAAGGCCACCGTGTATGGTGATGAAAAAATCGTCATCCTGCCGCAACCCGACCAGGAAACCGAGGCCTACAAGCCGGAGGAGATGGTACTCGACATCGTCTATGAAGACGAACACTTAATCGTGGTCAACAAAGCGGCCGGCCTGGTGGTTCACCCCGGCAACGGCAACTGGAGCGGCACGCTGCTGAACGGCCTGCTGCACCATTGCCCGCAACTGATAGGCGTGCCGCGCGCCGGCATCGTGCACCGCCTGGACAAGGACACCAGCGGCCTGATGGTGGTCGGCAAGACGCTGGCCTCGCAGACCGACCTGGTGCGCCAGCTGCAGGCGCGCACCGTCAAGCGCGAGTACTGGTGCCTGGTCTGGGGCACGCCGCAGTCCGGCGGCACTATCAACCTGCCCATGGGCCGCCACCCGAAAGACCGCGTCAAGATGGCGGTGTCGACTGGCCTGGGCGCCAAGCCGGCCATCACGCACTACGAGCGCATCGAATCGGGCGTACTCGAGGGCCGTCCGGTCAGCCTGGTGCAGTGCCGCCTGTCCACCGGCCGCACCCACCAGATCCGCGTCCACATGGCCCATCTGGGCTTCCCGCTGATCGGCGACTATGTGTACGGCAAGCCGCACCTGACGCACTTCTTCCCGCGCCAGGCGCTGCAGGCGCGCCGCCTGGGCCTGAACCACCCGGCCACCGGCGAGGCGTGCGAATGGCGCGTGCCGCTGGCGCACGATTTCGCGGCCCTGCTGGAGCAGGTCGGCATCCATAACCCCGGCCTGAACGATGTGGGCGGCGATATCGAGGACGACTACGAGGAAGACGACTTCGACTACGGCGACGACGACTGATGACGCAATCCAGGCAAGTCCAGCAATGGCTGGAGCCATACTGGCCCGGCCTGCCAGCGAATATCGGCGCGCTCGCCACTACGCGGCGCGGCGGCGTCAGCCCCGCGCCCTATGACGACGGCCAGGGTGGCGGAGGCTTGAACCTGGGCATCCACGTCGGCGACCAGCCGCACAATGTGGCGCGCAACCGCGCGCTGCTGGCGGCCCATTTGCCGGACCAGCCGCTCTGGTTGAACCAGGTGCACGGGGTGGCCGTGGTGGATGCCGGCAAGGTGCGGCCCGACTCGGTGCCGACGGCGGACGCGAGTATTGCGCGCATGCGCAACACGGTGTGCGCCGTCCTCACGGCGGACTGCCTGCCGGTGCTGTTCTGCGACACCACAGGCACCGTGGTGGGCGCCGCGCACGCCGGCTGGCGCGGCTTGGCGGACGGCGTGCTGCAGGAAACGACGCGCGCCATGCGCGAAGCCGGGGCCGGCGAGATCATGGCCTGGCTGGGCGTGGCCATCGGTCCGGTGCGTTTCGAGGTCGGCAACGACGTGCTGCAAGCCTTCCTCAAGTGGGCCCCGGACGAGCAGGCCGAGAAGGAAGTGCGGGCGGCAGTCGTCCCCATCGCGGGCAAACCCGGCAAATATCTGGCGGACCTGTACGCGCTGGCCCGCAGCGTCCTGCGGCGCGACGGCGTCACCAACATCGCGGGTGGAGAATACTGCACGGTATCGAACTCCGGCCGCTTCTATTCCTACCGGCGCGACGGCGTCACCGGACGGCAGGCAAGTTTGATCTGGATCAAATGAAATGCGGCGGCGCAGGCTTAGGCTTCGGGTGCCTGTCCGCGGCTGGCCTGTTCGGCCGCCGCACGCTTGCGTTTGCGCCTACCCGATCCTGTTAAGTAAAATAGTATCCCTAATGGCAACACGCAATACAGCAAAAAGGTCATAATCCCGGCAACGAAGGTGGGCTCGGTGAAAGCCATCAGCACGACGACGTAGATCCAAGCGACAGCGACAATCAGCATAAGCAGTCTCGGTTAACACTCTTTTTATGGACTCAAACATGAAATTGCCCGATCCTCAAGCCTTTGCCACCAACTGGATGTCGCAATTCAGCGATCCCGGCCAATGGCAATCCTGGTTCAACATGGTACCGGACGCGCAGTCCAATCCAGTCAGCGCCATGCTGGGCGAAGCTGGCGCCACCATCAAGCCGGACACGATCGAGCAACTGAAAAACGATTACCTCCAGCAATTTGGCGCGCTGTGGCAGGACACCATGGCCGGCAAGACGCCGTCGCTGAGCGACCGCCGCTTCTCGTCGGCCGCCTGGCAAAGCAATCCGGTAAGCGCTTTCAATGCCGCATCATACCTGCTCAACGCCAAGTTTTTGACCGCCATGGCAGACGCCATCGAGTCCGCGCCGCAGCAAAAGCAGAAAATCCGCTTCGCCGTGCAGCAACTGGTGGACGCGATGTCGCCCGCCAACTTCCTGGCCACCAACCCCGAAGCGCAGCAAAAACTGGTTGAAAGCAAGGGCGAAAGCCTGACCAAGGGCCTGACGAATATGCTGGCCGACATGCAGAAGGGCCATATTTCGCTGTCCGACGAGTCCGCATTCGAGGTGGGCCGCAACCTGGCCACCACGCCGGGCCAGGTGGTCTACGAGAACGACCTGTTCCAGCTGATCCAGTACACGCCCACCACCAGTACCGTGCACGAGCGTCCGCTGCTGATGGTGCCGCCTTGCATCAACAAGTTCTACATCCTGGACTTGCAGCCGGAAAATTCGGTGGTGCGCTACGCGGTGGAGCAGGGCAACACCGTCTTCCTGGTGTCCTGGCGCAACCCGGACCAGTCCATGTCCAAGGTTACGTGGGACGATTACGTCGAGCGCGGCGTCATCAACGCCGTCGGCGTGGTGCAGGAGATCAGCGGCCAGGAAAAAATGAATGCCTTCGGCTTCTGCGTCGGCGGCACCCTGGTCAGCACCGCGCTGGCCGTGCTGGCCGCGCGCGGCCGGCAGCCGGCCTCCAGCCTGACCTTGCTGACCACCTTCCTGGACTTCGCCGACACCGGCGTGCTCAACGTCTTCGTCGACGAGACCCAGGTCGCGCTGCGCGAGCAGTCCCTGAAAGCGGGCGGCCTGATGCTGGGCCGCGACCTGGCCACGACCTTCTCCAGCCTGCGCCCGAACGACCTGGTGTGGAACTACGTGCAGTCGAACTATCTGAAGGGCAACGAGCCGGTGCCGTTCGACCTGCTGTACTGGAACGCGGACGGCACCAACCTGCCGGGCCCGATGTTCTGCTGGTATCTGCGCAACACCTACCTGGAAAACAGCCTCAAAGTGCCGGGCAAGCTGAGCGTGGCGGGCGAACGGGTGGATTTGTCGGCAATCGACGCGCCGGCCTTCGTCTACGCTTCGCGCGAAGACCATATCGTGCCGTGGACCTCGGCTTACAGCTCGCTGGACATCCTGAACCCGAAAAAGCCGAAGGCCAACCGCTTCGTGCTGGGCGCCTCCGGCCACATCGCAGGCGTCATCAATCCGGCTTCGAAGAAGAAGCGCAGCTACTGGATCAATGACGAGGCCACGCCGAAAACCGCCAAGGCCAAGCGCCCCGACGCGGAAGCGTGGCTGGCCGGCGCCAGCGAGCATGCCGGCAGCTGGTGGCCGGAATGGGCCAGCTTCCTGGCCGAGAATGGCGGCAAGGATGTGCCGGCACCCGCCCAGCCCGGCAACGCCGCATACCGGCCGATCGAACCCGCACCGGGCCGCTATGTGAAAGCAAAAGCGGACTGAGCAAGTGATAACGCAACCAGGTCGGCTTGGTTGCGTTGCAATAAAACACGAAAGTTATATCGCCGGACGTGCTGGTGAGTTTTTTTCACTCTATAATAGGCAGATAAGGCTTGTGGAAAAGCGAACCTGGTTCGCTTTTTTTTCGGATTAACAAAGTATGCGCTGCGGCGCAATAAGTGGACTTGAGATGAGTAGTGCAAAAAAAAGTGCGGAACGCTTGATCAAGAAATACCCGAATCGCCGTCTTTACGACACGCAGACCAGTTCCTACATTACCTTAACCGACGTCAAGCAACTGGTGCTCGATAACGAGGAATTCACGGTCGTCGACGCTAAATCGAACGAGGATCTGACCCGCGCCATCCTGCTGCAAATCATCCTGGAAGAGGAGGCCAGCGGCGTGCCGATGTTCTCGACCAATGTGCTGGCGCAGATCATCCGCTACTACGGCCACGCGATGCAGGGCATGATGGGTTCCTACCTGGAAAAGAACGTCGACGCCTTCACCGACATCCAGCGCAAGTTCACCGGTGCCTCACTGGACGGCAAACCGTTCAGCCCTGAAATGTGGACCCAGTTCATGAACGTGCAGGGCCCGATGATGCAGGGCATGATGAACAACTATATCGACCAGAGCAAGAGCCTGTTCGTGCAGATGCAGGAGCAGATGCAGAACCAGAGCAAATCCCTGTTCGGCGCTTTCCCCTTCGTCATGCCGGTGCCCCCCACCGACAAGAAGTAATCCCCCCGGGGTGCGGGTAGGGCGGTCTATCGGTTATAATTGCCGATTGGCTTGAACCTTTACCGCACCCCACATCATGCAAGAAATCTCCCGTATTCCCAAGGCTGCCACCGCAGCGGCACCCGCCGGCACCGCTCCCAAAGTCGGATTCGTGTCGCTCGGCTGCCCGAAAGCGCTGGTCGACTCCGAACAAATCCTGACCCAGCTGCGCGCCGAGGGTTACGAGACCGCCAAATCGTACGACGGCGCCGACCTGGTGATCGTCAACACCTGCGGCTTCATCGACGCGGCCGTCCAGGAATCGCTGGACGCCATCGGCGAAGCGCTGGCCGAAAACGGCAAAGTGATCGTGACCGGCTGCCTCGGCGCCAAGAAGGACGGCGACGGCAACGACATGATCAAGACCATCCACCCGAAAGTGCTGGCCGTGACCGGCCCGCACGCGCTGGGCGAGGTGATGGCCTCGGTCCACCTGCACCTGCCGAAACCGCACGAGCCCTTCATCGACCTGCTGCCGCCGCAGGGCGTCAAGCTGACGCCGAAGCATTATGCCTACCTGAAAATTTCCGAGGGCTGCAACCACCGCTGCAGCTTCTGCATCATCCCGTCGATGCGCGGCGACCTGGTGTCGCGTCCCATCGCCGAACTGATGCTCGAAGCGGAGAACCTGTTCAAGTCCGGCGTGAAGGAACTGCTGGTCATCTCGCAGGACACCTCGGCCTACGGCGTGGACGTCAAATTCCGCATGGGCTTCTGGAACGGCCGTCCGCTCAAGACCCACATGACGCAGCTGACCGAGGCGCTGGGCGAGCTGGCCAAGTCCTACGGCGCCTGGGTGCGCCTGCACTATGTCTATCCTTACCCGCACGTGGACCAGGTGATTCCTTTGATGAGTGGCGGCCACGTGCTGCCCTACCTGGACATCCCGATGCAGCACGCGCACCCCGATGTGCTCAAGCGCATGAAGCGTCCGGCCAGCGGCGAGAAAAACCTGGACCGCATCCTGGCCTGGCGCGCGATGAACCCGGAGCTGACCATACGCTCGACCTTCATCGCCGGCTTCCCCGGCGAGACGGAAGCGGAATTCGAGTACCTGCTGGACTTCCTGAAGGAGGCGCAGATCGACCGCCTGGGCTGCTTCGCCTATTCGCCTGTCGAAGGCGCGACTGCGAACGCGCTGGACAATCCGGTGCCGGAAGAACTGCGCGAAGAGCGCCGCGGCCGCGTGATGCTGCTGCAGGAAGAGATCTCGCGCAAGCGCCTGCAAGCCAAGGTCGGCAAGACCGTGCGCGTGCTGATCGACGAGCTGACCCCGAGCGGCGCCATCGGCCGTTCCGCCGCCGATGCGCCGGAAATCGACGGCGTGGTCTACGTGAAGAAGCCGTACGAGCCGCACAAGAAGCTCAAAGTGGGCGAATTCTTCGACGTTGAAATCACCAAGGCCGACGCGCACGACCTGTGGGGCGATGCGTAAGCAATCCCGGTACAATCGAAGGCGGACGCGCACAGGCGGTCCGCCTTTTTTCATTCAGAGCCCATGACCAATACAAAATCCCAGCAGACCGCCCTGATCCACACCGACTACGAGGCGCCGTCCGGCTTCGCGGCCTTCCCGACCGCCATCCACCACGCATCGACGGTGCTGTTCAAGAACGTGGCGGCGCTGCGCTCGGGCGAGTGGCGCGAGAAGAACGCCTATACCTACGGCCTGCACGGCACGCCGACCACCTTCACGCTGGAAGCGCGCCTGGCCGAGATCGAAGGCGGCCTGCACTGCCTGCTGGCGCCCAGCGGCTTGGCGGCCATCGCCATGATCGACTTCGCGCTGCTGAAAAGCGGCGACGACGTGCTGCTGCCCGATAACGTCTACAACCCGAACCGCGAACTGGGTCGCTGGCTGGCCGACTTCGGCGTCAGCGCGCGCTATTACGATCCGCTGGTCGGTGCCGGCATCGCGGAGCTGATCCAGCCGAACACGAAACTGGTCTGGACCGAGGCGCCGGGCTCGGTGTCGATGGAAGTGCCGGACCTGCGGGCCATCTGCGCGGCGGCGCACGACAAAGGCGTGCTGGTCGCACTGGACAACACCTGGGCCGCCGGCCTGGCGCTGCGCGGCTTCGACCTGGGCGTGGACGTGGTGATGCAGGCGCTGACCAAATACCAGTCCGGCGGTTCCGATGTGCTGATGGGTGCCGTCATCACGCGCGACCGTGCGGTGCACGACCGCATCGCGCAAGCGCATATGCGCCTGGGCATGGGCGTGGGCGCCGACGACACCTATCTGGTGCTGCGCGGCCTGCCGACCATGAAGCTGCGCTTCGACGCGCACGACAGGGGCGCGCGCAAGGTGGCGGCGTGGCTGAAAACGCGGCCGGAGATCACCAAGGTGCTGCACCCGGCACTGGAGGACTGTCCCGGCCACGAAACGTGGAAGCGCGACTTCAGCGGCGCCGGCGGCCTGTTCTCGGTGCTGTTCGACGCGCGCTACACGGAAGAGCAGACCGACCGCTTTGTCGACGAACTGAAGCTGTTCGGCATCGGCTACAGCTGGGGCGGCGCCAACAGCCTGGCGGTGCCATACCGCATCCAGGCCATGCGCCACAGCTGGCCGCACGGCGGCGGCATCCTGGTGCGCTTCAACATCGGTCTGGAAGATCCGGACGACCTGATCGCCGACATCGCCCAGGCGCTGGCGAAGCTGTAAGCGCGGTGCCTGCCGGTTCGCTGCAATCATCAAGAGCAGGTCAGCGATTGCAAATGGCCCGGCGGCAGGGGGCCGCTCAGGGCATAGCGGGCCACGCATTGCGACAGGCGGGCGTCGAGCTTGCGGGCCAGGACCACGGTGGTGTCGCGGTAGGCGCAGCCGATCCAGAATTCGGCCTGCTCGGGCTTGAGCCGCCACTGCGCGATCAGATCCTCGCCTTTCGACCGCTCCTCCGGCGTCAGCGGCACTTCGTCGCTGGGATGTCCGGAATACACCTGGGCATGCTCCAGCTTGTATTCCGCCGCGCCGCCCACGGCTTCCCATCCATCCGCCGTCGTCACGGTGGTCGCGCCCAGGATGGCCGCCGGGCATACTATCTCTTCCGTTCCTGCCCGCGCGGTTCCGCATGCCAGCGCCAGGCACAGCAATCTCAGAGCATGCTTCATGTCGCCTCCCGATAGTTTCCAAGAGCCGATGGTAGGACTGTGTGGCTGAGTTTGCATTGCCGAAAATCAACTTACCGTTCAGTACATCGGCACGCCCTGGTCCAGCGCGGCGCTGAAGGCTTGCCAGTCGAGGCGCACCCGCGCCGCGTAGTCGTTGGCGAAGTCCGTCAGTTCGGTGCTGAAGCCGGCCCGGCTGGTGACGGCTTCCGTGATCCGCTTGTCGATGCTGATGCTGACCACGGTGTCGTCGTAGTCTTCGTCCGCCCGTGCGTGGGCGGCGGCCAGCGCCATGCCGAGAAACGCCGCCGCCGTGTTCAACTCGTCCGGCGTGTCGATGTCTTCGGGCTTGAAGTCCTTGTCGGTGGGCGCTTTTTCGTGGACGTGGAAATGCAGGCCTGCGATGCTGGTGTAGCCGGTCAATGGATCGGCGTTGAGCTGCAGCGCTTTTTGCGCGCGTGCGATGCGGTGGCCTTCATGGCCGCCGTAGAAAGACGGTGGCAGCGCGTCGCCGCCGGCCAGCGCAACGCTGCTGGGAATGGCCTGCTTCAGTTCCAGGATCACGTTCTCCTGCTGCGCCCCGGTCGGGCCTTCCAGCAAGGCGTAGTAGCGCAGCTTGCCCAGGCTGCCCATGCCGGCGCCGAAGCGCTGGCGCACGTCCAGCACCTTGTAGTAGCGGTCGGGCTTGCGCTTGGGCGGCGCGATCGAGCGGACATATTCCGGCATCGCCGCCAGCACCGCCGCACGCGTGCCGCTGCTCACCGGTCCGGTCTTCTTTTCCATGCACTTGCGCAGGAAATCGGCGCGATCCGCACTGGCGGCCTTCTGGATGGTCTTCCGTACGATGCCGCGCGTGTTGTCCGCAGTGAGCTGGAATCTTAGTTCGCTGTCGTTGCCTTTGAACGCTGCCATGCGCTCCAGGTAGGCGCCCGCCATGGCGGCGACAGCCTCGTTGCGCTGCGCCGGCGGCACGTCCGTGCCATAGTCGGCCAGCAGCAAGCTCACCGCCAGGCGGCGCACATCCCAGACGTATGGCCCGGGATAGCCCTCGTCGAAGTCGCAGACCGCGAATACTTCTGTGCCGCCAGCGTCGCGCATGGCGCAGAAATTGGCGAGGTGGGCGTCGCCAGCGAGCCAGGTCCGCGCGGTATGCTCGTTCGTGTAGCGCGAAGGGGGCAGCATGGCCATGTCCGGGTAGAACAGATGGGCGGTGGCACGGTAGAACGGAAACACGTGCTTGCGCATCTCCGTCATCTTCAGGTCAAGGTCCGTGTTGTCGGCCGCCCTGAACCGGTGGTTGTGTTCGAATATCCGCTCGGCGACCGACATGCCGATCTCCTCTTCAGCTGCAGTTGATTTCCTGTATGCGGCCCGGAGGCGGCCCGGCGGCGCGCCGGTACTGGATCAGGCACTGCGACAGCTTGCGGTCCAGTTGCTTTGCCAGCACCACAGGAGTGCCGCGGTAAGTGCAGGCGACCCAGTATTCATGCTTCGGGTCCAGTTCCAGACGCCAGCGCGCCACCAGTGGCTTCCCTTTTGGTGATTCGTCGGGCGCCAGGGGAACTTCCTCGCTGGGATGACCGGAATAGAGCCTGGCGTTCTCCAGCTTGTGCTGTCCCGTGCCCGGCACGGCCTCCCAGTCGCTGGACGAGGCTGCGGTGGAGGTGGCGAGGATGGCCGCGGGGCACAGCACCGTTTCGGCGTGCGCGTGGGCGGCAGCGATACCGGCTGCCAGCAGCAGGGCCTGGGTCTTCAGTAAAGTCGGCATAGGTGCTTAAGGCATGGCCTGGTTGGCGTTCAGGTCCATGATGCCTTTGATCAGGCGGTAGGCGGACCACAGCCAGGCGGCGATCCAGACCGGCACGGCGACGACGATGCCGATAAAGGTTGCGGCCAGGATCCAGCCCACCACGAACCAGACCAGATACCACCAGAAGGTGCGGATCTGCCAGCTGTGGTGGCTGTACACAAAAGTGCCCTCGGTGGACGGGCGCTGCACGTAATTGATGATCAGCACCAGCAGCGACAGCGTGCCGGCCGAGAATACGAAGGCGACGCCGTGCAGCAGATACAGCCACCAGGCCGTGTTCTTGGCCGATTCCAGCCGGGAGTCTAAAACGAGATCGCTTGCCATGGTTGCTCCTTGCTAGGTCAATAATTCAATTGTAGCAATTCTTTCACCTTTTTGGCGCGGCTGTTAAAGTGGGCGCCATGGCCATCATCAATCTCCTCCGCAAGCTGGACCTGACTACCCTGCAGCTCTTCCTCGCGGTGCAGGAGGAGGGCACGCTCACGCGCGCCGCCGAGCGCGAGGCGATCGCGGTGTCGGCCGCCAGCAAGCGCCTGGTCGACCTGGAGCAGGCGGTAGGCGTGGCGCTGTTTGCCCGCAAGGCGCGCGGCATGGAGCTGACGCCGGCGGGCCACACGCTGCTGACCCACGCGCGCCGCCTGCTGCTCAGCGTGGAGAAGATCGGCATCGAACTGGCCGAGCACGCGCAGGGCGTCCGTGGCTACGTGCGCATGGTGGCCAACCTGTCTGCCATCGTCGAGTTCCTGCCGGAGGACTTGCGCGCATTTCTGCAATTGCACGAGCAGGTCAAGCTGGACCTGGAAGAGCGCCCCAGCGACAGCGTGGTGCGCGGCGTCGAGGACAGCTGGGCCGATATCGGCATCTGTTCGGGCGATGTCGATACGCGCGATCTGCACGCGGAACTCTACCGGCGCGACGCGCTGGTGCTGGTCATGCGCGCCGACCATGCGCTGGCTGCGCGCGCCAGCGCGCCTTTCGCGGCCACGCTCGATTGCGACCACGTCGGCCTGCACGTGAACAGTTCCATCAATTCGCGCATGCACCTGGCCGCGCGCGAGGCCGGGCGCGTGCTGCAGGTGCGCATCCAGGTGCCGGGCTTCGACGCCGTGTGCCGCATGGCGCAGGTGGGCATGGGGCTGGGCGTGATCCCGCGCGAAGTGTTCCAGGCCATCGGCAAGCCGCTGGGGCTGGTGTCGGTCGAGCTGGAGGACCCTTGGGCGCAGCGCGAACTGAAAATCGTGGTGCGCGATCCGCACGCGCTATCGCCTGTCACGCAGGCGCTGTTCGAGCACTTGCGCAGCGGGGCTTAAAGGCCGAACTGGCGCCGTCCTGCCCCGAGCGTTCGTGTTTCGCGAACATTGCTTGAATTCTTACGGTTGGACGCTGTTGCCGCTGTTCTCTATCCTGACAGGCATCATTCAACGCATAAAAAAGAGGGCGTGGTGCAATGAACGGCGAGTACATGGTGATCCAGGAAGTATCCCCGCGCGATGGCTTGCAGATCGAGCCGGTGTGGCTGCCGACCGATGACAAGGTGGCGCTGATCGACGCATTGTCCGGCGCGGGCTTCTCGCGCATCGAAGCCGGTTCCTTCGTGTCGCCCGAAGCGGTACCGGCGCTGCGCGACGGCGAAGATGTGTTCGCGCGCATGCGCCGTCGGCCCGGCGTGATTTACGTGGCGCTGGTGCCGAACCTGAAGGGCGCCCAGCGCGCCATGAAGGCCGGCGCCGACGAGCTCAATTTGGTGATGTCGGTCAGCCAGTCGCACAACCGAGCCAATATGCGCATGGACTGCGAACAGTCGCTGGCGGCGTTCGCCGACATCGCGCGCCACGCGGGCAGCCGCGTGCGGCTGAACGGCAGCGTGGCGACAGCCTTCGGCTGCCCCTTCGAAGGGCCGATCCACGAAGACCGCGTGGTGGCGCTGGTGGACCGCTACCTCGCCATGGGCATCACCGGCATCACGCTGGCCGATACCACCGGGATGGCGCAGCCGCGCCAGGTAGCGCGCCTGGTGCGGCGCGTGCGCGCGCGCTTGCCCGCGTCGGCGCTGACGCTGCACTTCCACAACACACGGGGCCTGGGGCTGGTGAACGTGCTGGCCGGGTATGAAGCCGGCGCGCAGCGCTTCGACGCCGCGCTGGGCGGTTTGGGCGGCTGCCCGTTCGCGCCCGGCGCCTCCGGCAATATCTGCACGGAAGACCTGGTCAATATGTGCGCCGAGATGGGCATCGCCACCGGCATCGACCTGCCCAGGTTGATCGCGCTGTCGCGCGGCCTGCCGGCGTTGCTGGGGCACGATGTGCCGGGACAGGTGGCCAAGTCCGGCCGCAACTGCGACCTGCATGCCATGCCCGAAGAATGGACGCGCCAGGCCGCCTGAGAGTCAGGTCAGCAGGTTGAGAATCCCGTCCAAGCCCACGAAGTTGAGGGCGACGTTGGCTTGCTCGCGCACCACCGGCTTGGCGCGGAAGGCGACCGACAGGCCGGCAACGCTCATCATTTTCAAATCGTTGGCGCCGTCGCCCATGACGATGGCTTCGCCCGTGGTGATGCCCATCGATGCGCACACGTGCTCCACGGTGCGCTTCTTCACTTCCGCGTCGACGATCTCGCCCAGCACCTGGCCGGTCAGCTTGCCGTCGACGACTTCCAGTTCGTTGGCCAGCGTGTAGTCCAGGCCCAGGCGCTCTTTCAGGCGCGCGGTGAAGAAGGTGAAACCGCCCGACACCAGCAGCGTCTTCAAGCCGGCCTTCTTGACCACCGCCAGCATGATCTCAGCGCCCGGCGACAACTGCAGCCGTTCATTGTAGACGCGCTCGAGCGCCGACGCGTCCAGCCCCTTGAGCAGGGCCACGCGCGCGCGCAGGCTGGCCGAGAAATCGAGCTCGCCGCGCATCGCCGCTTCGGTGATCTCGGACACTTGCGGCTTCAAGCCCTGCATGTCGGCGATCTCGTCGATGCATTCGATGGTGATCAGCGTCGAATCCATGTCCATCGCCACCAGCTTGAATTCGTCCAGCTTGTGCACGCCCATCATATAGGTGGCGTCCAGCTGCGCGGCGTGCGCCGCCACTTCGATGGTCTGGCGCAGGGCGATGGAATAGGTAATGCCTTCGCAGCGGATGGCGTTGTCGGCGATGCGGAGTATGCGTTGCGGCGCGGTCAGCGCGGCGATGCGCTCCAGGCGCGCCATGCAGTCGCCCACGCCTTGCAGCACCAGGTTCATCGTGTAATCGTTTGCGTTCTTCATCAGGCTACCAGTTGTTTAATTGCGGTCTTGATTTGCGTGACACGCGCCGACAGGTCGGGCATGTTGGCGGTGATTTTCAGTTTGTCCTGTCCATTGAGCTTGATCTGCTTGTTCTTCTGGATCAGGGTGATGATGCGCATCGGGTCGATCGGCGGCTTGGCCATGAACTGCAGCGTGGCCGCCTCGCTGTGCGCGTCGATCTTGATGATGCCCACCGTGGTGGCGGCGATGCGCAGGCGGTGCGTCTCGACCAGCGCCTTGGCGGGGTCCGGCAACTTGCCGAAGCGGTCTATCATCTCTTCCTGCAGGTCGTCGATCTTGTCCTGCGTGGCGCAGTTGGCCAGGCGCTTGTAGATGGACAGGCGCTCGTGCACGTCGCCGCAGAAATCGGCCGGCAGCAGGGCGGGCACGTGCAGGTTGATCTCGGTGGTGGTCGCCAGCGGCGCCGCCAGGTCCGGCTCCTTACCAGCCTTCAGCGAGCGCACCGCCTCGTTCAGCATGTCGGTGTAGAGCTGGAAGCCGATCTCCAGCATCTCGCCGGACTGGTTCTCGCCCAGCACTTCGCCGGCGCCCCGGATTTCCAGGTCGTGCATGGCCAGGTAGAAGCCGCTGCCCAGTTCTTCCATCTGCTGGATCGCGTCCAGCCGGCGCTGGGCCTGCTTGCTCAGGCTTTGCACGTCGTTCACCAGCAGATAGGCGTAGGCCTGGTGGTGCGACCGGCCGACGCGGCCGCGCAGCTGGTGCAGCTGCGCCAGGCCGAACTTGTCGGCGCGGTGCATGATGATGGTGTTCGCGGTCGGCACGTCGATGCCGGTTTCGATAATCGTGGTGCACAGCAGGATGTTGTAGCGCTGCGCCACGAAGTCGCGCATCACCTTTTCCAGGTCGCGCTCGTGCATCTGTCCGTGCGCCACGGCGATACGCGCCTCCGGCAGCAGCTCGGTGAGCGCGGCCAGGCGGTTCTGGATGGTCTCGACTTCGTTGTGCAGGAAGTAGACCTGGCCGCCGCGTTTGAGCTCGCGCAGGCAGGCTTCGCGGATGATGCCTTCGTTCTCGCTGCGCACGAAAGTCTTGATCGCCAGGCGCTTTTGCGGCGCGGTGGCGATGATGGAGAAGTCGCGCAGGCCTTCGAGCGCCATGCCCAGCGTGCGCGGGATGGGCGTCGCGGTCAAGGTCAGCACGTCCACTTCGGCGCGCAGCGATTTCAGCGCTTCCTTCTGGCGCACGCCGAAACGGTGCTCCTCGTCGATGATGACGAGGCCCAGCCGGGTGAATTTCACGTCGTCCGACAGCAGCTTGTGGGTGCCGATGATGATGTCCAGCGTGCCGTCTTCCATGCCCTTGATCGCCTGCGCGATCTCCTTGCCGGTGCGGAAGCGCGACAATTCGGCGATGCGCACCGGCCAGTCGGCGAAGCGGTCGGCGAAGGTCTGCGCGTGCTGCTCGGCCAGCAGGGTGGTCGGCGCGAGGATGGCGACCTGCTTGCCGCCCATGACGGCGATGAAGGCGGCGCGCAGGGCCACCTCTGTCTTGCCGAATCCGACGTCGCCGCACACCAGGCGGTCCATCGGCTTGCCGGACGTCATATCCTTCAGCACATTGCCGATGGCGGCCGCCTGGTCTGGCGTCTCGTCGAAGCCGAAGCTGTCGGCGAAGCGCTCGTAGTCCTGCGCCGAGTATTCGAAGGCGTGGCCCTGGCGCAGCGCGCGGCGGGCGTACAGGTTGAGCAGCTCGGCGGCGGTGTCGCGCACCTGTTCGGCCGCCTTGCGCTTGGCTTTTTCCCACTGGCCGGAGCCGAGCGAGTGCAGCGGCGCGTCGTCCGGCGAAGCGCCCGAGTAGCGCGAAATCACGTGCAACTGCGACACCGGCACGTACAGCTTGGTGTCCTTGGCGTATTCCAGGTGCAGGAATTCGGTTTCCCCTTCTCCCAGGTCCATGCTGGTCAGACCCATGTAGCGCCCGATGCCGTGGTTGATGTGCACCACCGGATCGCCGATCTTCAGCTCCGACAGGTCGCGCACCATGGATTCGACCTGGGTGACGCCTTCCTGCTTTTTCTTGCCAACGCGGCGGCCGGAACCCGCATACAGCTCGGTTTCGGTGATGAACACCAACTGCGTCTTGTCGGCCGACCATTCGAAGCCGGCGTGCAGCGGGGCCACGCCCAGCATCAGCTTCGCGTCCGATTGCAGGAAGCCTTCGAGGCCTTCGACCGGCGTCAGCGCCAGGTCGAATTCGCCGAAATACTGCTGCAGCGTTTCGCGGCGGCCGTTCGTTTCGGCACAGACCATCACACGGCGGCCGGACTGCAGCAGGTAGGCGCGCAGATTGGTCAGCGGGTCTTCCAGGTGGCGGTTGACGGCGATGTTGGGCACGGAGGCGGACAGCTCGGAGGCCTGGCCTAAATCCTCACGCGTGAGGCTCAGGCGGGCGTGCGCCTTGGCCAGCGTGAAGAACTGCTCGTCGCCGAGGAAGATGGCTTCCGGCGCCAGGATGGGGCGCTCGCGGTCCGACTTCAGGAAACGGTAGCGCGACTGGGTGTCAAGCCAGAAGCGTTTGATGGCCGCGTCGATGTCGCCCACCATGGCCAGGGTCGAGCCCTCGGGCAGGTAGTCGAACAGCGTGGCCGTCTCGTCGAAGAACAGCGGCAGGTAGTACTCGATGCCGGCCGAGGCGATGCCGCTGCTGATGTCCTTGTAGACGACGGTGCGCGAGGGGTCGCCCTCGAACTGCTCGCGCCAGCGGCTGCGGAAGGTGGTGCGCGCCGCCTCGTCCATCGGGAATTCGCGGCCCGGCAGCAGGCGCACCTCGTTGACCGGGTACAGCGAGCGCTGGGTGTCGGCGTCGAAGGTGCGGATGGTTTCGATGGTGTCGCCGAACAGGTCCAGGCGGTAGGGCAGGGCGGAGCCCATCGGGAACAGGTCGATCAGGCCGCCGCGCACCGAGTATTCGCCGGGCGACATCACTTGCGCAACGTGGGTGTAGCCGGCCAGGGTCAGCTGGCTCTTCAGTTGCGCCTCGTCCAGCGTTTCGCCCTTCTTGAAGAAGAAGGTGTAGGCCGCCAGGAAGGACGGCGGCGCCATGCGCACCAGCGCGGTGGTGGCAGGCACCAGCATCACGTCGCACTGACCGGTCTGGATTTCGTGCAGCGTGGCCAGGCGCTCGGACACCAGGTCCTGGTGCGGCGAGAAGGCGTCGTAGGGCAGGGTTTCCCAGTCCGGCAGCAAATGGCAGCGCAGCGCGTTGTTGGCAAACCAGGGCAGCTCGTCGAGCAGGCGCTGGCCGTCGCTGGCGTTGGCGACGATCACGGCCAGCATCTGGCCGCGCGACTTCAGCTCAAGCGCGGCCTGCGCCAGGGCGTAGGCGTCGGCAGAACCATGCAGGGTGGGGAGCGCAAAGCGGTTGCCTGGCTTCGGAAGTGCTTTTTTTAAGTCAAAGGACATCGATGACATCTATGAACGGTTGAGCGCGCGGGAACAGTCCCCGCGTGCTGCGCACATTATAGACGAAGAGGCTGTCCAAGGCCGGCCTGCGATCCTCTGCGATGCGGCGCAGCGATCTACACTCGTGTGGGATGAACGATTTTCAAAAGTGGATTGGCTAATCTCTGGCCTGTGTAATCTATGGCATTTCGCCTGCCGCCCGGCCCCTTTTGATGCGCGTCGCGCCACATGTCCGTATAGATGATGTCTTGCATATCGCGCTCGCGGTCGTCCAAAGGGTCGGTTTTCTCAAGTGGGCACCGCCATATGGCTTGGGCCACAACTTCCATCTTTTCTTTAGAGAGAGCGCCGCTCGCTACGAATAGCGACCTGCTGGGATGAAAGCAGCGTCCCTGGCCGTTGTATTCATGGGCCGCAGCACGTTTGCAACTACAACCTCCTCCGCACGCGTTCAGTATCTGATATCCCGGGTCTGTCTGGACGGTGGATCTGCCCTGATTCCAGTCGCAACCATGAATCTGGGTGATGTGTCCGAACTCGCCTGTCTTTTTGTCCTGGAAATATACACTTGGAAGTGACTCTATCGGCCCTGTGATCCCAATGATATTTTCAATTTTATAAAAGTCATCTCTGTAGCCCATAGTTCAGCTCCTCCTAATAGTGATTGGTAACGTTGAATGCCTTTTCCGCCGCCGAAAAAGCAAGCGGCGGAACTGTTGGCCTCCCATATCAAATATAGGGCTTGTGATAGGAAACAAATACACACATTGTTGCATGTCCGGGCTCAGTTTTTCCCCGACGTATGGTGGTTTTCCTGCACAAACTGGAACACGTCTCAACCGCAAGCACGCGCAACGAGCCCAAGGGGACGGCCCCCATGCGCTGCGCGTAAGACAAGCGATGCAGCAACAGTGAACGGGTGGCGTCCGGATGGAAACGGCGGGGGGTGATGTCCTGGACGCGGTGGATGTCTCATGAATGTAACAATTGGGCGCCAGATGGGCCGGAGAGCGGGTTTGCCCTTTGGATAGCGCTCACAGCATGGTAACATTTTTGCATTACGTCACCTTTAGTTGCCTAGCGCAAGCATTTGGACGCTCGGCCGCTTCCCGGCCGGGGCGGTCCGGGCAGCGACACTCTGGACAGGCCTCATGATTGAATTCCCACAAGCGCGCCGTTTGGCGTCCGCTTCCGCCGTGGCGGCTCCCGCGCCGCGCGGCGTTTCCGGCGCTGCTTGCCGGCTGCTGGCCTCGGCGCTGGCGCTGGGCGCGCTGGCGGGCTGCGCTTCCCAGCGCGGCCGCCATGATGTAGTCGAAGTGCCATTGCCGGTCGCGTTCCAGCAGACCCTGAAACAAGCCGCCGAGCAGGGCGGGCAGCCGGCGGGGCTTCCCGCTGCGCCCGCGGCCGGTGCGCAGGCGCTGGAACAGGCCTTGCCGCAGTGGTGGCGCCTGCTGGGCAGCGTCGAACTCAACACCCTGGTCGAACGCGCGCTGGCAGGCAACCCCGAATTGCGCATTGCCGCCCTGCGGGTGCGGCAGGCCGAGGCGCGCGCCGGCCAGGCCGACGCCGACCGTTTCCCGGTCGTCGCCGGCACGCTGCAGAAGCGCCGCGAGGCGGCCGCCGGTGACGTCGGCGGCGGCGTTCCCAATTCCCGCACCCCGGCCCGCAGCGTATCGCAGGCGGCTTTGCGGGCCGACTGGCGCGTCGACCTGTGGGGCGAGCGCAACGCCCAGTTCGACTCGGCCCAGATGCAGCAGTGGCGCGCCACCTTCCAGCGCGACGACGTGCAGCGCAACCTGGTCTCCAGCGTGGTGGGCAGCTATCTCGACTACCTGTCCTTCCAGGAGCGCCTGCTGGTGGCCACGGAAACCGACATCGCCGTTTCCGGCATGCTGGCCGCGGTCCAGGGCCGCCTGGAGCGGGGCGATGCGACGCTGATCGACCTGGAACAGCAGCGCGCCGCGGTCTACGCGGTGAAAGCCACGCTGCCTGCGCTTGAGCAGCAGCGCGACGAAGCGCTGAGCAACCTGACGCTGCTGCTGGGCGCCCGGCCGGGCGAACTGCGGCTGTACGGGCGCGGCCTGGCGGGTCTGTCCTATCCGGGCGTTGCGCCCGGCGTGCCGTCGGCGCTGTTGCTGCGGCGCCCGGACATCCGTGGGGCCGAGGCGCGCCTGCTGGCCGCCGACGCCGATCTGGACGTGGCGCGCACGCGGCTGCTGCCGGCGCTGGACCTGTCGGCGCAGGCCGGCTATGGCAGCCAGTCGTTCTCGCGCCTGTTCGAGCCGCAGACCTTGTTCTGGAACGCCATCGCAGGCTTGGCCGCCACCATCTTCGACCATGGCCGCCGCGAGCGTGAGATCGACTACGCCCAGGCCATGCAGCAGGAACTGGTGGAGGGCTATGCCCGCACCATTCACGGCGCGGTGCGTGAAGTGGAGGATGCGCTGGGCGGCATCCGCCTGAGCCGCGCGCGCCTGGCGGCGCAGCGCGAGGCGGCGGGCGCGGCGCGGCGGGCGTGGAACTACAGCCGTGAATCCTACCAGGCCGGCGCCATCGACCATCTGCTGCTGCTCGATACCGAGCGTACCTACCACCGCAACATCGACGAACAGCACAACCTTGAACTGCAACGCTACCGCCACCTGGTCAACCTGTTCTCCGCCCTCGGCGGCGGGGTGGCGGTGGGTGCGCCGCTGCCGGGCCAGGGCAAGCGCCCGAAGGCGCCGGCCGTGGACCAGGACGGCACGGTGCAGACGACCGCACCGGCCCCCGGCCCGGGCGCCTGGCAGCTTGAATTGGGCGGAAAAACCGACGCGGCGGCAATCGCCGAGACCTGGCGCACGCTGCAAGCGCGCTTCCCCGACCTGATGGCCGAGCGCCGCGTGGTGGCGCGCCAGCGGCTGGAGGGAGAGGGCGGCGCGGTTGGCTTGCGCGCCTTGCTAGGGGATTTCGACAGCGACACCGAAGCCGAAAACGCGTGCGCGCGGCTGCGCGAGCAGCGTTTCGCGTGCCGCCCGGTGATCGACGTGGCCGGAGCGCGATGATGAGCACCCAGGCCGTCCGCCGCAGCCCGGCCGCCCAGCCGGCACAGGCGGCGCCGGCGGAGGCCGCCGTCACCTCGGCCGACGAGCTGACACCGCGCCAGCGGCAAATCATGGACTTGCTGCGGGCCGGCAAGGTCAACAAGGAAATCGCGCGCGAACTGGGCATCGGCGTGGGCACGGTGAAGCAGCATGTGGTCACGCTGTTCAAGCGCTTGAAAGTCAGCAACCGCACCATGGCCGTCTCGCGCGGACTGGCGCTGGATGCCCCGGCGGCTCTGGGCCCGCAGCCGGTACAGACAGCGCAGGGCGGGCAGTACGATCCGGCCGCCGCCGAAGGGGCGCTCGAGCGGCGGCCTTGCGTCGTGCTCAGCCTGGGCTTGCCGGCGCAAGCCGGTGCGGCGTCGGTGCGCCGGCTGCACGAGTTGCTGGCCGCGCTGGCCTGCGAGCTGGACGCCGTGTTCCTGGCCAGGCGCGACCAGGCGGGCGATTTGATTTTCGGCTTGCACCAGGTCGGCGAGCGCGACGTCGTGCGGGCGCTGCATTGCGCGCAGCGGCTGCACGCCAGCCTGCTGGCGGAGACGCCGGCGCTGGCCGGGCAGTTGCGCGGCGGCCTGGCCGCCGGCATCGTGGTGGCCAGCATGCTGCGCCACGGCGGCTGGTCCGGCGAAGCCATCGTCAGCACCGCGATCGGCCAGGCGCGCGAGCTGCAGGCGCGCGCGGCCGCCGGACAGCTGACGCTGGCCCGTCCCGCACAGGCGCTGATGGCGGCGCTCGGGGTGGGCGGGACAGCGCTGTTCGAGGCCGGCGCGGCCGGCTTTGCCGGGCTGGCGCGCATGGATTGGCGCGGCGAGCGCGCCGTGTATCCGCTGGTGGGACGCTCAGCCGAACTCAAGACGCTGGAGCGCCACCTGCGCCAGGCGGCAGCTGGCGCCGGCCACTTGCTGCTGCTCGAAGGCGAGAGCGGCATGGGCAAATCGCGGCTGTGCCAGGCCGCCGCCGAACGCTGCGCCGGCCTGGGCGGCAAGGTGGCCTGGCACCGCGTCCGGCCCGACGCGGCGCGTGCGCAGGCCGGCGCGGACGGCGACCGCGCCGAGATCCTGGCGCTGCTGCGTGCGCAGGCCGGCGCCGCCCGGCCCACGCTGGCCATCGTCGACGACGTGCATTTCCTGGCGCCGGATTGCCGCGCCGCCGTGCTGGAAGGGGCGCGTGTGGCGGCGCGGGGCGGCGCGCTGGTGATACTGTCGGGCCGCCCGCTGGCCGAGAGCGCGCAAGCCGGCCCGGACGCGTCCGCGCTGGTGCTGCGGCGCTTGGCCGGCAAGGACGTTGCCGCCCTGGTGCGCGCGGTGCTGGCGCGGGACGGCGCGCGGGACGGCATGCCGGATCCGCTGCACGGCGCGGCCCCGGATGGCGCCGCCGAAACGGTTCCTGCGGCCCAGGTACAGCAGATCGTGGCCGACGCCGCCGGCGTCCCCCTGTTCGCGGTGGAGCTGGCGCACCACCGGCACGCAGCCGGCGTCGCGCTGGCCCTGCTGGTGACGGTGCTGGCACGGCTCGACGGCCTGCACCTGGACCGCAAGCTGTTGCGCGCCGTGGCGCGGCGCAGCGCGGCGCCCACGCTGGGCCAGTTGGCCGCGCTGCTGGGCGAAACCCCTGCCGCCCTGGCCGAGGCGGCGCGGCGGGCGTGCGCCAGCGGCGTGCTGCAAGCCGGCGCCGACGGCACCCTGGACTTCGGCCATCCCTTGCTGCGCAAGATCTTCGATTATCTTTCCTTAGAATGACATGAACACCACAACTACCGAGGCCGACAAGCCGACCGCGCCTACGCCGCGCCCCTCCCAGCTGGACGGCCCGCTGGGCCAGGTGCTGCGCTCGCCCGACCTGCGCCGGGCCGCGCCCGGCCTGGCCCTGTCGGCGCTGCTGTCCAATCTGTTGTCACTGGGCCTGCCGCTGGCCATCCTGCAGATCATGGACAGGGTGGTCGCCAACCAGGCGCTCGAGACGCTGGCGCTGCTGGTGACCGGCATCGTGGTGGCGCTGCTGCTGGAAGAAGTGCTGCGCACCGTCAGCGCCTCGATCACCGGCTGGCTCGGCATACGCTATGAGCACACCACGGCGACGGCCGCGCTGGAACGCCTGCTGGCGGTGCCGATGCGCCGCTTCCGGACCGAGGAGGCCGGCACCTACGCCGAGCGCATCCTGGCCAGCACGCGGGTGGCCGAGTTCTATTCCGGACAGGCGCTGCTGGTAGTGTTCGACCTGCCCTTCGTGCTGCTGTTCCTGGCCATCGTGCTCGCCATCGGCGGCTGGGTGGCCCTGGTGCCGGCGGTGTTGCTGGCGTTGTTCGCGGCGCTGAGCCTGCGCTTCGGGCGGCGACTTGGCGCGCAGATCGAACAGCGCCAACTGCTCGACGACCGCCGCAGCAGTTTCCTGGCCGAGGTGCTGGCCAACATCCATACCGTCAAGACCCAGGCCATGGAGCTGTTGATGCTGCGCCGCTACGAGCGCCTGCAGGAGGCCAACGCCGGCATCGGCGAGCAGCTCACCAATAGCAGCGCGCGCGCCGGCGACCTGGGCACGCTGTTCTCGCAAGTGATGGTGGTGGCGGTGGTCGCCGCCGGCTCCGCGGCCGTGATCGCCGGCCAGATGACGCCGGGCGGCCTGGCCGCCGTGATGCTGCTGTCGGTGCGGGCGCTGCAACCCTTGCGGCGCGGCCTGGCCGTGTGGCTGCGCTACCAGTCCTTCGCCGCCGCCCAGCAGCGCCTGAACGACATCATGGCCCTGCCGTGCGAAGACGGCGCCGGCCTGCTGCCATTGGCGCCGGTCACGCAGGGGCTCGAATTGCGCGACATCCATTTGCGCCATGGCGGCGCGGCGCTGTTTGCCGGCCTGTCGCTGCAAGTACAGGCGGGGCAGTGCATCGCCATCCAGGGCGGCAGCGGCAGCGGCAAAACCAGCTTGCTGTCATTGATCAACGGCCTGGAGCAACCCGACAGCGGCCAGGTGCTGCTGGACGGGCGGCCGCTGGCGGACAGCGCGCCGGAAAGCATCCACAAGGAGATTGCCTTCCTGCCGCAGTCCGGCCAGATCCTGGCCGGCACCATCCTCGACAATCTGACCATGTTCGAGCCCGCCCTGAACCAGCAGGCGCTGGCGGCGGCCCGCGACATGGGGCTGGACCGGCTGGTGGCCGGCATGAAAGCCGGCTATGAAACCCAGCTCGGTGAAGGGCAGGGCGAGACCTTGCCGGAAGGCGTGCGCCAGATGATCGCCATCGTGCGCGCGCTGGTCCACGATCCGAGCGTGATCCTGTTCGACGAGACCAACATCTCGCTCGACATGGACGGCGACAAGCGCCTGCGCGATTACCTGGCGGCCTGGAAGGGCGTGCGCACCATGATCCTGGTCACGCACCGGCCTTCGATGCTGTCGCTGGCCGACCACGTCTACACGCTGGCCGACGGCACCCTGCGTCCAGGCACACTGGCCGACACGGGCGCCGATGCCGGCGCGCCGGCACCGGCCATGCCGCCCCGGCCGGAGCGGACTGCCGGCCTGGCGGCGCTGGTGGCGCGCCAATACGCGGTGCCGTCCGACCTGGCCCTGTGCCTGCCGCCGCTGCTGGACGCGCTGCAGTGGCAAGGACGGCCGCGCCATTTGGCCGACGCGCTGCCGCATCTGGCGCAGCAGCTGGATTTGACCGGCTTGTGCAGCGTGCTGTCCAACCTGGGCTGGCAGCCGCGCCATTTCGAGGCCGAGCTGGCCACGCTGGACGCGCGCCTGACGCCCTGCCTGTTCCTGACCGCCGGCAAACCGGCGCTGGTGGTGCTGGGCCGCATGGCCGACGGCCGCTTGCGCGTGTTCGACGGCGGTAGCGGCGGCGAACGTTTGCTCGATGAGGGCGAGCAGGCGCTGGCCGGCGCGGCCTACCTGTTCGTGGCGCCGCCGCAAGGCGTCCCGGCGCACGGCGGCGACAGCTGGTTCGGCGGCCTGGTGTGGCGCCTGCGCAAGCACCTGGGGCTGGTCCTGGGCCTGACCGTGGCCTCCACGGCTCTGGCGCTGATGCCGCCGCTGTTCGTGCGCACCGTGTACGACACCGTGATCCCGAGCGGCGATCTCAAGCTGGGCGCCATGCTGACCCTGGGCGTGCTGCTGACGATAGGCCTGGACTGGCTGCTGCGCGGCCTGAAAAACCGGGTGCTGGCCTACGTCGGCGGGCGTACCGAATATTTGCTGGGCACCAGCCTGTTCGAACGCATCGTCTGCCTGCCGGCCAGCGCCACCGAGGGCGCGTCGAGCGCGCGCCAGGTCGAGCGCATCAAGAACCTGGAGAGCCTGCGCGAATTCTTCCTCGGTCCGCTGGTGATGATCGCCTTCGAGCTGCCCGCCAGTGTCGTCATGCTGGTGGCCCTGGCGCTGATCAATCCGTGGGCGGTGGTGGTGCTGCTGGCGGCGGTGGCCATCTATGCCGCGCTGTGGTTCGGCGGGCGGCGCTGGAACCAGGCCGCGATGGCGCGCGCATCGCGCCTGACGGCCGAACGCAGCGCCTTGCTCAACGAGGTGCTGGCGGGCATGCGCTTGATCCGCAGCGCCGGCGCCGCGCGCACCTGGCTGCAGCGCTTCCACGGCGTCAGCGGCAAGGCCGTGCTGGCCGGCTTCGAGGACCAGCAGCTGCGCGTGCGCACGGCCGGCGTGGCGCAGGTGCTGGGCATGTGCGCCGGCCTGTTCGCGATGGCCGTTTCGGCCTACCTGGCCATCGGCGGCGCGCTCAGCGGCGGCGCCATGATGGCCACCATGATGATCGTGTGGCGCTTGACCGGGCCGATCCAGAACATCTTCCAGGCTGCCAGCGCGCTGGTGCGGATAGGCGCCAACCGGCGCCAGATCGAGAACCTGATGCGCATGCCGACCGAGCGCGACACCGGCATCAAGCCGGCCGCGCGCCCGGCCATGGGCGGCGAACTGGCGTTCTCGCGGGTCTCGTTCCGCTACGCCAACGACGCCGATCCGGCGCTGCTGGGCATCAATTTCACGGTGACGCCGGGCCAGATGGTGGTGGTCGCCGGACCGAACGGGGCCGGCAAGTCGACCCTGCTCAAGCTCATCGTGCGGGTGTACTCGCCGCAGGCCGGCACCATCCGGCTGGACCAGGTCGACATTCGCCAGCTGGCGGCGCCCGAACTGCGCGGCGGCGTCAGCTACATGCCGCAGAACTGCGAGCTGTTCCACGGCACCGTGCTGCAAAACCTGACGCTGGTGCATCCGGTGGCCACCATGGAAGAGGTGCAGTGGGCGGTGGAGATGGCTGGCCTGGCCGAGGATATCGCGGCGCTGCCGCAGGGCTTCGAGACGCGCATTTCCAATAGCCGCAGCGAGCAGCTGCCCTACGGTTTCCGGCAGCGCCTGATGCTGGCGCGCGCCATGCTCAAGCCGGCAGCCGTGGTGCTGCTCGACGAGCCGGGCACCGGCATGGACCAGGCCGGCGAACAGGCGCTGCTGCGCTGCATCGCCTGGCTGCGCGGGCGCAGCACCTTGCTGGTGGTATCGCACCGCCCGGGCCATATGCGCATGGCCGATGCGGTGATCTGTATGAAGAATGGCGCGCTGACGGCGATGGGGCCGTTCGACAGTGTGAAGACTAACGTAATGGCGGGACTGGGCTGATGATGAAGAAGATAATCCAACAAATATGGTCGGGCGGGTCCGCCCGGGGCGGCATGGGCGGGCGCGAGCGGCGCCTGTTGTCGGAGGCGGTGCGGGTAGAGGAGGAGCTGGTGCCAGCCTTCGTGCGTCCGCTGCTCGGGCTGGTGGCGGTGGTGGTGCTGCTGTTCATGGTGTGGGCGGCCGTGACCGATATCACCGAAGTGGCGCGCGCGCCGGGCGAGGTGGCGCCTTCCGGGCAGATCAAGGTGGTGCAGCATCTCGACGGCGGAGCCGTGGCCGAGGTGCTGGTCGAGGAAAAGGCGCTGGTGCAGCAGGGCCAGGTGCTGGTGCGCCTGGACGGCGCGCAGGCGCAGGCCGATCTGCGCCAGACCGCCGTGCGCATGGTGTCGCTGCGGCTGCGGGCTGAACGGCTGAGCGCCTATGTCGAGCAGCGTGCGCCCAATTTCGCCGCGCTGGCGCCGGACCATCCCGAGCTGGTCGGCCACCAGCAGCAGATTTACCAGACCCAGGTCAAGAGCCGCGAGTCCGCGCTGGCCATCCTGGACCACCAGATCAGCCAGCGCGGCGACCGCCTGCAGCAGCTGCGCAAGGGCCTGTCCATGGCCCAGGAACAGCAAGGGCTGACCGGCGAGCTGGCCTCGATGCGCGAGGACCTGGCCAACCGCAAGCTGGTCAACCGCTCGGTGCTGCTCGAGACGCGGCGCGCCAAGGTCAGCGCCGAAGGCGAAGTGGCCCGGGTGGGCTCGGACATCAAGGTCTCCGAGCAGGAACTGGAGGAAATCCGCAGCCGCCGGGTCGACGCGACCAACCAGCTGCGGCGGGAAGCATTGGCCGAGCTGGGCGTGGTCAGCGCCGAACTGGCCGAGGTGGGTGAATCGGTGGCCAGGCTGCAGGCGCGGGTGGACCGCCTGGTGGTGCGCGCACCCACGCGCGGCTACGTGCAGGATCTGAAAGTGCTGACCGTGGGGCAGGTGGTGCCGCCGGGCGGCCTGATGCTGCAAATCGTGCCCGACAATGTGCCGCTGGAAGCGGTGGTGCGGATCGCGCCCAAGGACATCGGCTACGTGACGGTGGGCCAGCCGGTCAACCTGCGCGTGACCAGTTTCGACTACGCCCGTTTCGGCTTCGCCGAGGGCAAGCTCAAGCGCGTGACGGCCACCAGCGTGGTGGGCGAGGATGGCCGGCCGTATTTCAGGGGCTGGGTCTCGCTGCCGCAGCCGTACGTGGGCCGTCAGGCCGGGCGTTATCCGCTGCAGCCGGGCATGGCGGTCGAGGCCGAGATCCTCACCGGTGAGAAGACCGTGCTGTCCTATCTGTCCAAGCCTTTGCTGGACATGTTCTCGCACTCGTTCCGCGAACGCTAGGCGCCGGTACCGGGGCGCCGGCTATAACCTCTGGCCGTGTGGAACGGCACGAAAGGAGAAGTTATACTCGGGTATCAAAATATGCTTCTAGGAAATTCTCATGGCCAGCGACGACCAAAACAACAACAGTGCCGATAACCGTCCGCCGCAGTCCGGCGCCGGGGCCAACCCGCAGAGCGAGGCGGCACTGTTCGACGATTTGACCGTACTGAGTCGCGGCCAGGGACTGGGCGACACCAGCCGTACCGACAAGATGGGCGAAGCGCCGGAGCGGGTGGACAACACCGGCAATGAGAACGTGCAGGGCGACCTGGGCGCCAACGACAGGCGCGCCCAGGAAGTGGCGCCGGAAGGTGCTCCGGACGAGCAGGGACTGCCGGCTGCCGCAGGTGGGGCCGGAGACGGGCTGGCTATTGGGACCATAGCAACCGGCAGCACCGGCGGCCAGCTGGGCGTGCCCTTTGTCGACCAGGTGTTGCCGCAAGCGGACATTCAGCTCGGCGGACAGGGCCAAGGCAACGGCGGGGTGCAGGCAGGCGGAGCGGCAGACAATGCAGCCAACGCTGCGCCGCAGAATCCGGACGTAGCGGCGACCGGAGCGTCGCAGGGATCGTCGAATGCCGTCGGCCTTGGCGGAGCGCCAGCCACGGCAGGTGTGCCTGCGCCGACCGGAATCCCGGCGCCGACCGACACCCCGGCACCGACGGAGACGCCCGCACCGACCAATACGCCGGCACCAACCGATACGCCGGCACCAACCGACACACCGGCGCCAACCGACACGCCGGCACCGACGGCTACGCCAGCACCAACCGATACGCCGGCACCGACGGCTACGCCAGCACCAACCGATACACCAGCGCCAACGGCTACGCCAGCACCAACCGATACGCCAGCACCAACCGATACGCCAGCGCCAACCGATACGCCAGCGCCAACGGCTACGGCAGCGCCAACCGATGCGCCAGCACCGACGGCTACGCCAGCACCAACGGCTACGCCAGCACCAACCGATACTCCTGCTCCAACAGCGACGCCGGCCCCGACCGAAACGCCAACACCGACTGACACGCCAGCTCCGACCGCGACGCCGGCGCCGAATCTGACGCCAGCTCCGACCGAAACGCCAGTTCCAACCGAGACACCTGCGCCAACCGAAACGCCGGCACCAACGGCCACGCCGGCGCCGACCGAGACGCCAGCTCCAACTGAGACGCCAGCTCCAACCGAGACTCCAGCTCCAACCGAGACGCCAGCTCCAACCGAGACGCCAGCTCCAACCGAGACATCAGCACCAGCGCCGACCGACACGCCTGCGCCAACAACCACGCCGGCTCCAACGAGCACGCCAGCGCCCACCGAAACGTCAGCTCCGACTGAAACTCCAGTTCCGACTGGAACTCCAGCGCCTACCGAAACGCCAGCTCCGACTGAAACTCCAGTTCCGACTGAAACTCCAGCGCCTACCGAGACGCCGGCTCCGACTGAGACTCCAGTTCCGACTGAAACTCCAGCGCCTACTGAGACGCCGGCTCCGACTGAGACTCCAGTTCCGACTGAAACTCCAGCGCCTACCGAGACGCCGGCTCCGACTGAGACTCCAGCGCCTACCGAGACGCCAACTCCGACCGAGACGCCAGCGCCCACCGAGACGCCAGCTCCGACAGAAACGCCAGCGCCTACTGAAACGCCAGCACCAACTGAGACGCCCGCGCCCACCGAGACGCCTGCTCCAACCGAGACGCCAGCTCCGACTGGGACGCCGACGCCAACCGAGACCCCGGCTCCGACCGGAACCCCCGCGCCGACGGACACGCCAGCGCCTACGGGCACGCCAGCGCCAACTGAAGCTCCTAATGGTTCGCATGACAACAACGGCCACGGCAACGGTGATCAAAACGCGCCCGGAAACTCTGGTGGCCACAACAATGCAGAAAATGCGGGTGGCGGCCAAAACCCAACTGAAACGCCAGCGCCTACCAGCACACCTGCGCCGACCGATACACCAAATGGCTCACACGAGAACAACGGCTTCGGAAACGGCGACCAGAGCGCGCCAGGCAATTCTGGAGACAAAAATAATGCGGAAAACGCTGGCGGCGGCCAAACTTCGACGCCAACGCCAGTACCAACCGACACCCCAGCGCCTACTGTGACACCGGCGCCGACGGAAACCCCAGCACTAACGGAGACGCCTGAGTCAACGGAAACTCCAGCGCCAACGGAGACACCTGCGCCGACGGAAACCCCAGCGCCAACGGAAACCCCAGCGCCAACGGAGACGCCAGCGCCAACGGAGACGCCAGCGCCAACGGAGACGCCAGCGCTAACCGAGACTCCAGCGCCAACGGAAACCCCGGTTCCGACGGAGGCGCCTGCGCCAACCGAGACACCTGCGCCAACGGAAACCCCGGCGCCAACGGAGAGCCCGGCGCCGACGGAGACGCCTTCGCCAACGGAAACCCCAACGCCAACGGAGACGCCAGCGCCAACGGAGACCCCAACGCCAACGGAGACCCCAACGCCAACGGAGACCCCAACGCCAACGGAGACGCCTGCGCCAACGGAAACCCCAACGCCAACGGAAACCCCAACGCCAACGGAGACGCCAGCGCCAACGGAGACCCCAACGCCAACGGAGACCCCAGCGCCAACGGAGACCCCAACGCCAACGGAGACCCCAGCGCCAACGGAGACCCCAGCGCCAACGGAAACCCCAGCGCCAACGGAAACCCCAGCGCCAACGGAGACCCCAGCGCCGACGGAGACGCCTGCGCCAACGGAAACCCCTGCGCCAACGGAGACGCCTGCGCCAACCGAGACCCCAGCGCCAACGGAAACCCCGACGCCAACCGAAACGCCAGAGCCTACTGAGGCTCCAGATGGTTCGCATGATAACAACGGTCATGGCAACGGCGATCAGAATGCGCCAGGAAACTCTGGTGAGCACAATAATGCGGAAAACGCAGGCGGCGGTCAGGCTCCAACGGAGACGCCAGCACCAACAGATACGCCTGTGCCGACCGACACGCCAGCGCCTACCAGCACACCTGCGCCGACCGATGCACCTAACGGCTCGAACGCAAATAATGGCCATGGCAACGGCGACCAAACGGCGCCCGGTAACTCTGGTGATAATAATAATGCCGAGAACGCCGGCGGCGGCCTGACTCCTACCCCGACGCCAGTGCCTACCAGTACGCCGGCACCAACCGAGACGCCAGAGCCGACCAGCACACCTGCGCCTACCGGTGCGCCGGATGGCTCGCACGCGAACAATGGCCATGGCAACGGTGACCAGACTGCGCCCGGAAATTCAGGCAGCCATAACAATGCGGAGAATGCAGGTGGCGATCAAACGCCAACCCAGGCGCCGGAGCCGACCGAAACGCCAGCGCCGTCCAGTGCGCCCGAGCCGACCGACGCGCCAGACGGCTCGCACGCCAATAACGGGCATGGCAACGGCGACCAGACGGCGCCAGGAAACTCGGGCAGCCACAACAATGCTGAGAACGCCAGCGGCGACCCGGCATCTACGCCTGCGCCAACGGAGACGCCAGCGCCGACCAGTACGCCTGAGCCGACCGAGGCGCCAAACGGTTCGCACGCCAACAATGGCCACGGCAACGGCGATCAGGCCGCGCCAGGAAACTCGGGCAGCCACAACAACGCCGAGAACGCTGGCGGCGGCCTGACGCCTGCGGCCACCGACGCGCCGGCATCGACCAGCGCCCCTGCGCCGACTGAGGCTCCAGCCAATAATGGCAACGGCAACGGCAACGGCAACGGCAATGAAAATGGCGGCGGAAGCGGCAGCCACGGCAACGGCAACGGCAAAGCGAAAGTCAGCGCCATGAAGGCCGACGATGCGGATGGCAGCGGTAACTCGGCCTCCGCAAGCCATACGCTCGCCGACGGCGACAGCGCGAAAGCCCAGGTGCAGTCCTTGCACGAGGAGCCATCGCTTGGCCTGAGCCAGCACAGCGAAGGCGGATCGGCGCCGGCAACGCACGGCGCGCTTGATGCCGGACCGGATGCCGACCTGTTCGACTTCGGCGACGTTTCCCACCAAGCCGCGCTTGGTGGCGGGAACTGGGCCGACGTGATCGAAATGGACTTCAACCACGAGGCGGCCGGCGCGCAAGGCGGCGCCTGGACGGAGGAGATCGATGGCCAGCACATGGTGGACGGCCACTCGGCGGCGCAAGACCACTCGGCGGGACACGGCCATGGCCAGGCCGCTGCGGACAATCACCACCTCGCCGCGCTCGATCCTTCCGACAAGGTCGCGTGGTAGCATGACGCAACACGGTGCGCCTGGCTCCAGGCGCACCATTTCCACCGGATTCCATGGACAGCGCCGTTTTGCAACCCACCATTTTCGTTTCCATCGCCAGCTACCGCGACCCTGATTGCCAGAACACGGTGCGCGACCTGTTTGAAAAGGCTGCCCATCCCGAGCGGGTCTTTATCGGCATTTGCTGGCAGTCGGTGCCGCTCGAGGACGACGACTGCTTTGTGCTGGAGACCCGTCCCGAGCAAGTGCGCACCATCCGTGTGCACGCGGCCGACAGCAAAGGCGCATGCTGGGCGCGCGCCCAGGTGCAGACACTGTGGCAGGGCGAGGATTACTATCTGCAAGTGGACAGCCACATGCGCTTCGTGGCCGGCTGGGACGATGTGCTGATCGCCATGCTGGCGCAGTGCGACAGCGCGCGGCCGCTGCTGTCGACCTATCCGCTCGCGTTCACGCCGCCCGACACCTATGGCGCCGACGGCGTGGTGACGATCCATCCGAAAGAATTCGACGAAACCGGCGTACTGGCCCAGCGCTCCGAGATCGCCAGCATGAAGGACGCGCCGCCCTCACCGCAGCGCAATGCCCATATCGGCGCCGGCTTGATCTTCGCGGCCGGACGCGTGGTGGCCGAGGTGCCCTACGACCCGTATCTGTATTTCGAGGGAGAGGAAATCACGCTGGCGGCGCGCCTGTGGACCAGCGGCTGGGACATATTCGTGCCCAATGCCGTGGTGGCCTACCACGACTACGGCCGCCGTCCGGAGCGCCCTCGGCACTGGAAGGATCAAAGTGATTGGGACGTCCTCAATCAGCACGCCCGCAAACGCGTACGTCATCTGCTCGGAATAGAACGCAGCCGCGAAGGCGCCGACCTGGTCGACATCGAGCGCCATGGACTGGGAACTGTGCGCTCGCTGGCCGAATACGAAACTTACTCAGGCCTCGACTTCCGCGCCAGGCTGCATCGCGGGCGCCCTCTGGTGAAGCCGGAGCTGGCCGCCGGCCATGCGAGCCAGGCCGCTGCGCGGCAGACGGTGTTCGGCCGGATCTGGCGCGACAATCTTTGGGGCGGCGTGGAGTCCCGTTCCGGCGGCGGCTCCACGCTGGCATCCACCGTGGCGCTGCGGGGATGGCTGCCGCAAGTGCTGGATTTTCTCGGGGTGCGGATATTGGCCGACGCCGGCTGCGGCGACGTCCAGTGGTGCAAGGAGACGGCGGCGGGGCTGCGCCTTTACCTGGGTTTCGACATCGTGCCGGAACTGGTCGCCGAGCTGCGCACGCGCTTCAAGGAACAGACACACTGCCTGTTCTCGGAGGCGGACATCGTCACCGCCACCTTGCCACAGGCCGACGCGGTGCTGTGCCGTGACTGTTTGACGCATTTGCCGCTGGACGCGGTGACGATGGCGCTGGAGCGTTTCCGCGCCAGCGGTGCCCGTTATCTGATCGCCACTACGCACGCCGTGGGCCGCAACTCGTGGATACCCGCCGGCGGCTGGCAGGCGCTGGACCTGACTGCCGCGCCGTTCAACCTGCCGGCGCCGCGCATGATGCTGGACGAGGGCGGCGCCAAACGCATGGGTGTCTGGGCCATGGCCGATTTGCCGGTACGCGCCTGAGGCGGGCCGGAATCAGGACAGCAGCGCCACCAGCCCGTTGGGATGGATGGGCCACGAAGCCAGGCCGGCCACGCCCATCAGCACCCCGAAGGCGGTCGGCACCATCGCCACCAGGTACAGGCCGAACACCTCGGTCAGCGAGGTGATGGCCAGCAGCGCGATGGCGATGGCCAGCAAGGTGTCGGACAGATCGAATTGGTCGTCTTTGAAGTTGGCGGCGTCGTAGTCGCGTTGATCCTGTTCGGCCTGGGCTTTGACGTCGGACTTCTTTTTTTCCTGGTCGGCGACCAGTGCGTCGTACTGCTTGATGGCGTCCCGGTAGGCGGCTTGTTCGGCTTCCGGGCGGCCCATCTGGTTTAGTTTCAGCTGCACCAGCGTTGCCTTGGCCACTTCTTCGCGCACATTGCGCGCCTGATAATAATTCCAGTGGTCGATGCGGTTCGCTTGCAGTTGCTGCATCTGCTGGCAGATGTTGTCGTCCTTGACTTTGCATATGCCCATAAAGGTGGCCAGCAGCGCGACGGTGATGGCCACCAAAACGTTCAGCTTCCTGCTGGCCGCACTGGAGCCCTTCGGTTCCGGGAGCTCGATAGGATCCATGGTGCGGCTTTCGGTCTGATTAATTCAGGATAGGACGTCCGTTACGCGGCTGCACCGGACGGTTGTTCGGATGATGGATCAGTTCCGCGAACGACGACACCTGCTCCTTCGACACCGTCACGGGGCTCTTCATCACCAGCCAGCGCACGCCTTCCGAGCATGGCGGCGTGGTCAGCGAGCCGCTGAAGCGGTAGTAGGCGCGCTTGGTGGGCAGCAGGGCTGCGGCGCTCAGCGGCGTGGCCAGGGCGGCCTTGGCGCCGGCTTCCTTCGGCAGTTGCGGCCACAGGGCCTTCAGGGCCTTGTTTTCAGCGCCTTCCTTGAACATTACCGCGACCACGGCCAGGTTGCCGTCCTTGTCGGCGTGCACCAGGTGCACTTCCAGCGGGTAGGACACGCCGGCGATCAGGTTTTCGCTGGGGGCGTGGAAGTGGTACTGCTTCAGTTCAAAGCGCTCGCCGTCCAGCCACAGCGCGCTGCCGGGCGCGAAGCCCACCTGCAGCGTGTGGCCGTTGTTGAGCACTTCATTGCCGCCAGCCTGGTATTCCATCTTCAATGGCTTGAGGGCCGCCTGGATGGTGCCGCTTACATCGACCGGCGACTGGTTCTTGCCGCTGCTGCAGGCAAAGTTGTCGGCGCTGAGTTTGGCCCACTGGTCCGGGCCTTCGGCGCCGGAGTAGGTCCAGTGCGCGCCGTCGCCGGCGAATGCTGTCAGGCTGGCGCAGGCCAGCAAGCTTGCGAGTACGAGTCGTTTCACGATTGCTCCTTTGTGGTTGTGCTGCTTCAATATAGTGACGCAGCATGCCGCAAAATACGTGAATTGTCACTAGGGCTATAACGCAACACTTCTATTCACTTTTTAGATTTGCAATGCCGAACGGAACGTGCACCATGGGGATGGTGCCGCCTTCGGACTTCAGGTGGCTGAGCTGGTCGTCGAAAAAGATATGCGGCTTGAGGATGGCCAGTACGCGGGCTTTCTCCATGCCGCCCAGGAAGAAGGTCTCGTTGGCCGATACGCCCCAGTTCTTCAGCGTGGTCACCACCCGTTCGTGCGACGGCGCGCTGCGCGCGGTGATGATGGCGATGCGCAGGATGCGCTTGTAGCCGGGGTTGCGGCGCGCCAGCGCGGATTCGTAGCGCTGCATCACGTGCAGCTTGCGGAACAGGTCCGCAAGCGGGCCGGGACGGTGCGGTATCGCCACGCGCTCGGTTTCATGGGCATGGAATTCCTGCACGTCGTTGTTGCGTTTGAAGACCGTTTCGGATTCGTCGTCGGCGATCACGCCGTCGAAGTCGAATGCCACGCGCAACTCCAGGTCGTCCTCGTCGTCGTCGATCAGCGAGGGTAGCACCAGGCCCGCCGGGTAGTTGTTTGCCAGCGCACCGGCCACGTCGGCTGCGTTCGCGCTGAGGAACAGCGAGGTGTTGAAGGCGGGCAGATAGGTGTAAGGCGCCTTGCCGGTGACGAAGGCGGCGCGCGAGATGTCCAGGCCATAGTGGGCGATGGATTTCATCACGCGCAGGCCGGTCTCCGGCGAGTTGCGCGACAGGAGCACCACCTCCACCGGGCTGTGGTCGGGAAAGTGCTTGTTGATGTTGAGGAAGCGGCGGATGAAGGGGAAGGCCACGCCTTTGCCCAGGATGGTGCCGATATGGGTTTCCTGGTATTTGCGGTACTCCTCTTCGCCGCCTTCTTCGTAGACCTGGTGCGAGGCGCTCAGGTCGAACAAGGCGCTGGATGCAATACCGATGACCAGCTTGTTTTGTATGGGGTAGGACATCAGGCTTTCGGTGGACGCAGCACGCCCGTGACCTGGAAACGGATCTCGCCGTCCGGGCCGGGCGTGGTAGTGACGTGAAGTTCGCGGATGCCTTGTTGCGCGGCGCTCATCAGGAGCGGGCCGACGGCGCTGGCGACCAGGGTTTGTTCGACGTCCGGCAACGCAGGTATAGGCGGGCGCACAGCGTCGGCGCGCGGCGTGTCAGGTTGTGGCGCTTCGGGTTGCGGCGTTTCGGCGTGAGGCGTCTCGGCGTGCGGCGTTTCGGCGCCGAAGAACTGGTTGACCATCCAGCCGAATTCGCGCCGTGTGGTCACGCAGTAGATCGGCGTCGCCTGCGGGAATACGCGCTGCACCGCGCCGCTGGCCTTGAGCTGGTCCGGATCGACTGCCAGGATGAACAGGCCGTGGCGGCCTTCCTCGATCGGCATCCACTGGTTCTGCACCACGTATTCGCGGTTGAAACTGTCGAGCAGGCCCTGCGGACGGCGCCGGTCGACCTGGAACATGAAATAGGGTACGCCGAAGAAGTCGGCCAGGGCGCGGCCCACCAGCGCCGGTTTGACGGCCAGCTCGTCCAGCAGCACGTCCTCGATGTCGACGCCGCGGGCGGCCGCGCTGCGCAGCGCCAGGTCGAGCTGGGCGCGCGGCAGCACCGATTCGGACAGCATGCCGGCGAAGCGGCCGCGGTCGCGCGCGGGCGCCTTGTGGCGGTGCGCGAAGGCGATCGCGATCGAGTCGCACAGGTGCTGCACGCCTTCCTCGACCATGGCGTCGAACGCGCCGCCCTGGCGGTTGTTGATCAGCTGGAGCACGCCGAGTACGGCGCCGTCGTCGGCCAGGATGGGCGCAACCAGCATTTGCTCGGTGCGGTAGCCGGTGCGCCGGTCCACGCCCTGCTGGAAGCACAGCGCCGGGTCGTGCCGCCGCAGCTCGGCCTCGTCGTACACGTCCAGCAGGTTCAGCATCTTCTTCGACAGCGCGGCGTAGCCGGCGATGCTCTGCGCGGAGATCGGCAGCTTGAGCTGCTTGAACGAGGCCAGGCCGGTCTTGAGCTTGGACACCATGCTGCTCTTGTCTTCGGACAGCGCGTAGATGGTGAGCCGGTCGCCCCGGAACAGCTCGCACAGCTCGGCCGACATCTCCAGCATGATGTCGTCGATGTCCTGCGTGGCGTGGATCTTGTTGGTCAGCAGCTGCAAGCGTTTGAAGAAGTGCAGCCTGTCCTCGGCGGAACTCATCACCGCTTCCCGCTGGCGGGCACGCCGGGCGGCGTGGTGACCACGGTCGCATCGTCGTCGACGCCGGGACCGGACGGGAAGGGCAGGCCCACGCCCGAGATCTGGGTAGCGTCCGGGTCGATGTCGCCGGCGCCGGCGCCGGGCAGGGTGCCGGGCAGCGGCCGGGTGCCGGTGCCCGCGCTGGCGCCCGAACCGGCGCTGGCCAGGAAGGAATTGGGCGCGCGCGCCAGCGGCGGCATGGTGTCGTCCACATCCACTTCCTCGCCGTCCAGGGCCCGTTTCAAGTCTTCCTTGAAGCTGCGCGCGGTCGGGTAGCGGTCCTCGGGGCGCTTGGCCAGCGCCCGCAGCACCACGCGGTCGAACATGGGACTGATCAAGGGACTGAGCACGCTGGGCAGCTCCGGCTGTTCGTAGACGATCTTCTGCTGCACGGCGAACAGCCCCTGGCCGACGAAGGGTTTCTCGCCGGTCAGGAACTGGTACAGGATGATGCCGACCGCAAAAATGTCCGAACGCGGGCCGACCGCCTGGCCGGTGATCTGCTCGGGCGACATATAGCTGGGCGTGCCGACCATGGTGCCGGCCTCGGTGTGGTTGGCGTTCACGTCCTGCATGCGGGCCACGCCGAAGTCGGTCAGCTTGACGCGCAGCTGGCCGCTCAGCATCACGTTGGCGGGCTTGATGTCGCGGTGGACGATGCCATGCTGGTGGGCGTAGTCGACCGCGTCCAGCAGTTCGCACGTCATGCGCACCGAGTCCTCCAGCGTGAAGTCGAGCGAGAACACCTGGCTGTCGTCGAAGTAGCTGCCCAGCTCCTCGCCGGCGATCAGTTCCATCACCAGGTAGGCTTCGCCGTCCTCTTCGCCGAAATCGTACACGGTGACGATGTTGGGATGGTTCAGGCGCGCGACCGCCTGCGCTTCCTGGATGAAGCGCGAGGAATACTCGGCCCGCAGCGCCGGATCGTCGATCCGGCTCATGTGGATGACCTTGATGGCGACCCGCCGGTTCAGCTTCGGATCGACACCTTCATAGACCAGGCCCATCGCGCCGCGCCCAAGCACGCGCAACAACTGATACCGGCCCAGCTGCTTCAATTCATTCATTGTGTCTGTCGAGTTGCAGGCGAAAGATTTAGTTTATAGCAGAAACGTCTCGTCGTATGATAAGCGAATGACAACCTTGTAATCCACCGCACATGCAAATAAATATCGCCGGCCGCTATCGGCTGCGGCGGGCGCTGGCCCCGCGCGTGTGGCTGGCCGACGGGCCGGACGGCGCACCGGTGGCGGTGAAGCTGGCGCCGCAGCCCGCCTTTCCGCCCGCCGGGCTGCGCCACCCGCGCATCGTCGCGGTGCTCGAAGGCGGCATCCACCAGGGCGATCCCTATTTCGCGATGGAGTATATGGACGGCGCCACGCTGCGCCAGCGGCTCGATGCCGGTCCGCTGCCGGCCGCGCGGGCAGTGGCGTGGATGACGCAACTGCTGGAGGGGCTGGCCTACGCGCACGGCCAACGCGTGGTCCACCGCGACATCAAGCCGTCCAACTTGCTGCTCGATAGCCGCGACGGGCTCAAGCTGGCCGACTTCGGCCTGGCCAGCGGACCCGGCGCGGCCAGCGCGCACGGCACGCCGGGCTATATGGCGCCCGAGCAGATGCGCGGCCAGGCCGATCAGCGCAGCGACCTGTACGCGGCGGCGGTGGTGTTCTATGAAATGCTGGCCGGGCGCCGGCCCCACGAAGGCACGCCATTCCAGTTGATGCAGCAGGTGCTGACCGATGCGCCGCCGCCGCTGCCGCCGGCCTGCGCGGCGTTCCAGCCGGTGCTCGATATCGGCTTGTCGAAATCGCCTTCCGGCCGCTTTCAGCATGCCAGTGAATTCATCGCTGCGCTCCATGGGAATTAGCAAGCATAAGTTGGCCGCGCTAGCAATCCGAAACAGACAACAAAATTATGTCAAAGGTGTAATTTATTTAGTGGAATTTTTGGATAGATTTCAAGTATAGTCATGAACGCAACTGCAGTGCGGGGGGTTCTGCGGCTTCTATGTTAGAGATGGGTGGTGGTGTGGATATTGATTCCTTGTTGTTGGACGTCGAGGCCGATGCGCCTTGCGGCCCGAATCTTGAATACGACCCTGATTTCCTGGAACTTGAACAGGCCATCCTGGGCAAGCCGGAAGTTCAGTACGGCGATACGATCACGCCCGCCGTCCCGCCCGAGTGGAAAGTCGTCAAGCGGCTGGCCTCGGGCCTGGTCGAGCGCAGCCGCGACTTGCGGGTGGTGGTGTCGCTGTCGCGCGCGCTGCTGGCGCTCGATGGCTTGCCTGGCCTGGCCAGCGGCTTGGCGCTGGTCGAGCGCCTGCTGGACCAGCGCTGGGACAGCGTGCACCCGCAGCTCGACCCCGACGACGACATGGATCCCATGTTGCGCATCAATTCCCTGGCCACCCTGTGCGACGGCGGCTTCCTGCGCGAAGTGAAGGAAGCCACGCTGCTGACCTTGCCCGGCCTGGGCCCGTTTTCGCTGCGCGAACTCGAAGTGGCCAACGGCGAACTGCCGCCGGCCGAAGGCGAAACCAAGCTCGAACTGCATTCCATCAACGCCGCGCTGGGTGACGCCGATCCGCAGCGCGTGGCTGCCGCCAGCGCCGGCCTGGCCGCCGCCTGCGACAGCGCCGCGCAGATTGAACTGATCCTGGTGCGCCAGGTGGGCAGCTCGCAGGCGCTGAACCTGGACGCGCTGGTGCGCCTGCTGCGGCGCGGCCGCGACTTCTTCGCCGCGCAGGGCGCCGCCGGCGGGGCCGATGAAGGCGCCACCGGCGAGCCATCCGGCGACGGCGAGGGCGTGGAGGGCGCGCAGCCGGGCGCGGGCCGTTCCGCGCGCGCCGCCATCAGCGGCGAGGTCACCAGCCGCGCCGACGTGGTGCGCATGCTCGACAAGATCAACCAGTATTACCAGCAGTACGAACCATCCAGTCCCGTGCCTTTGCTGCTGGAGCGCGCCAAGCGCCTGGTGCCGAAGAACTTCTTTGAAATCATGGAAGACCTGGCGCCGGATGGCTTGACGCAGCTGCTCGTCGTGAGCGGCCCGCGCGCGGAAGAACCACAGCAGGAATATTGACCCGGGCAGTAACTATCACTAGGAGGAGTAAATCGTGGGCAAAGAAAGTAGCCAGAAATTCATCGCGCGCAACCGCGCGCCGCGCGTACAGATCGAGTACGACGTCGAAGTCTACGGTGCCGAGAAGAGCGTACAGCTGCCCTTCGTGATGGGCGTGCTGGCCGACTTGTCGGGCCAGCCGGCCGATCCGCTGGCGCCGGTCGCGGACCGTAAATTCCTTGAGATCGACGTCGACAACTTCGACGAGCGCCTCAAGTCCATGAAGCCGCGCGTGGCGGTGCAGGTGCCGAACACGCTGACCGGCGAGGGCAATATGGCGGTCGACATGACCTTCGAGAGCATGGACGACTTCACCCCGGCCGCCATCGCGCGCAAGGTGGAATCGCTGAACAAGCTGCTCGAGGCGCGCGGCCAGCTGTCCAATCTGCTGACCTATATGGACGGCAAGACCGGCGCCGAGGAACTGATCGGCAAACTGCTGAACGAACCGGCGCTGATGCAGGCGCTGACTTCGGCACCGAAGCCGCAAGAATAAATCGACGGAGGAATTGATGGCACAGAGCACAGAAGCACAACAAGGGGCGACCGGCACCCTGGAGATGAGCGACTTCGGCAGCTTGCTGCAGAAGGAGTTCAAGCCGCAATCGGACAAGGCCAAGGAAGCGGTCGAGAACGCGGTCAAGACGCTGGCCGAGCAGGCGCTGGTGGGCACCAACCTGGTGTCGAACGACGTGCTGGGCACCATTGAAAGCCTGATCGCCGCGCTCGACAAGAAGCTCACCGAGCAGATCAACCTGATCATGCACACCGACGAGTTCCAGAAGCTGGAAGGCGCCTGGCGCGGCCTGCACCACCTGGTCAACAACACCGAGACCGACGAAACGCTGAAGATCCGCGTGATGAACGTGTCGAAGAACGACCTGGGCAAGACGCTGAAGAAGTACAAGGGCACGGCCTGGGACCAGAGCCCGATCTTCAAGAAGATGTACGAGGAAGAATTCGGCCAGTTCGGCGGCGAGCCGTTCGGCTCCATCGTGGCCGACTACTACTTCGACAACAGCGCGCCGGACGTCGAGCTGCTGGCCGGCATGGCGAAGATCGCCGCCGCCGCGCACGCGCCGCTGATCGCGGCCGCCGCGCCGTCGGTGATGCTGATGGAATCGTGGCAGGAGCTGTCGAACCCGCGCGACCTGACCAAGATCTTCCAGACCCCGGAGCACGCCGCCTGGCGCTCCTTCCGCGAGTCCGAGGACGCGCGCTACGTCGGCCTGGCCATGCCGCGCTTCCTGGCGCGCCAGCCCTACGGCGCCAAGACCGATCCGGTCGAGGCCTTCGATTTCGAGGAAGACACCTCTGCCGCCGGCAGCAAGAACTACACCTGGGCCAACGCGGCCTACGCCATGGCGGTCAACATCAACCGCTCGTTCAAGGAATACGGCTGGTGCTCGCGCATTCGCGGCATCGAGTCCGGCGGCGCGGTCGAAGGCCTGCCGGTGCACAGCTTCCCGACCGACGATGGCGGCGTGGCCATGCAGTGCCCGACCGAGATCGCCATTTCCGACCGCCGCGAAGCCGAGCTGGCGGCCAACGGCTTCATGCCGCTGGTGCACAAGAAAAACACCGACTTCGCCGCCTTCATCGGCGCCCAGTCGCTGCACAAGCCGGCCGAATACGACGACCCGGACGCCACCGCCAACGCCAACCTGGGCGCGCGCCTGCCGTACCTGTTCGCCACCTGCCGCTTTGCGCACTACCTGAAGTGCATCGTGCGTGACAAGATCGGTTCCTTCAAGGGGCGCGATGAGATGGAGCGCTGGCTGAGCAACTGGATCAACCGTTACGTCGACGGCGACCCGGCCAATTCCAGCGAAGGAACCAAGGCAATGAAACCGCTGGCGGCGGCCGAAGTGATCCTGGAGGAAGTCGAAGGCAATCCGGGTTACTACACCTCCAAGTTCTTCCTGCGGCCGCACTACCAGCTCGAAGGCCTGACGGTATCGCTGCGCCTGGTATCGAAACTGCCGTCGGCCAAAGGCGGCTAAGGGCAGGCAGCCAAGTTTTTCCAATAATTGAATTCAGTCGGTCCACACACTAGGAGAATAAAAATGGCAATAGACATGTTCCTGAATATGGGCGCCACTATCAAGGGCGAAACCCAGGATAGCGCGCAAAAAGCAGCTGGCGATATCGACGTGCTGGCATGGAGCTGGGGCGCGAGCAACGCCGGTTCCTTCCACGCGGGCGGTGGCGGCGGCGCAGGCAAGGCCAACTTCCAGGACATCTCGATCACCAAGTACCTGGACAAGGCGTCCCCGGCGCTGATGATCGCGCTGGCCAAGGGCTCCCACATTCCAGTGGCCAAGCTGCTGGTGCGCAAAGCCGGCGAAGGCCAGCAGAAGTACCTGGAAATCACCATGACCAAGGTGCTGGTCACGTCCCTGTCGACAGGCGGCAGCGGCGGCGAAGACCGTCTGACCGAAAACGTCAGCCTGAACTTCGCTGAAGTGAAGATGGAATACTTCATGCAGAACGAAAAAGGCGTGACCGCATCGGGCGGCATCTTCAACTGGGATATCGCTGGCAACATCGCCAAGTAATCGCGGCATGCCGGGGCCCAGTGGCCCCGGCTTACATTGTTATCCTGTCGTTTCGCCTCGGCGCACCGCCGCGCAAGCGGGAATGACAATTCATTAGGGTTTCCTTATGGACGCGCAACAGCTTATTAGTGATGGCCAGCTTGGCGCCGCGCTCGCCGCGCTGCAGGACCAGATCCGTAAAGACCCCTCGAACGCGAAATACCGTACCTTCCTGTTCCAGCTGCTATGTGTGCTGGGACAGTGGAACCGCGCGCTGACGCAGTTGAACGTGGCCGCCGAGCTGGACGCGGCCAACCTGCCGATGGCGCAAACCTACCGCGAAGCAATCCAGTGCGAAGCGCTGCGCGACGAGATTTTCGCAGGCAAGCGCCTGCCCGTGGTGTTCGGCGAGCCGCTGCCGTGGATCGCCCTGGTGGCCGAGGCGCTCAAGCTCGAAGGCGAGGGCAACGCCGCCGGCGGCGCCCTGGCGCGCGCGCGCGCCTTCGAGGACGCGCCGGCCAGCTCCGGCAGCATCAACGGCGAGCGCTTTGAATGGCTGGCCGACGCTGACGCCCGCATCGGCCCGGTGCTCGAAGTGATCATGAACGGGCGCTACATCTGGGTGCCGATGCAGCACGTGAGCCGGGTCGTCATCGAAGCGCCGGCCGACCTGCGCGACAAGGTCTGGATGCCGGCCACCTTCACCTGGACCAACGGCGCCAGCACGGTCGGGCTGATCCCGACGCGCTACGCGGGCACCGTGCGGCCCGGCGCCGACGACGCGTCGTTAATGGCGCGCCGCACCGAATGGAGCGGCGACGGCGTGGGCCTGGGCCAGCGCATGCTCGCCACCGACGCCGCCGATTACGCGCTGATGGACGTGCGCAGCGTCGAGTTCGACCCGAGCGCCGGCAGCGCAGACACGCAATAATGGCAGAACTGGCGCCCCGCGAGCGCTTGCAGCCCTCGTTGCTGGACCGCCTGACCGACGACGAGCCTGAAAGCGGCGTCGAATCGCGCGAACGGCGCGTGCTGTCGCTGCGCACCTTGCGCGAAAGCGTGCTGCGCGACCTGGCCTGGCTGCTCAATACGACCAATCTGCTGTCCGTCACCGACTATACGAAACTGCCGCACGTGGCCAACTCGGTGGTCAACTACGGCATGCCGGACATCTCCGGCATCTCCGTGGCCGGCATGAATCTGACCGACCTCGAACGCGGCATCCGCCAGGCGATCTGGGATTTCGAGCCGCGCCTGATACGCGCCTCGGTGAGCGTGAAGGCGGTGGCACAGGAGTCGGACGGCAATACCATCATGTTTGAAATCGAAGGCGATATGTGGGCGCAACCCTACCCTGAACGGCTGTATCTGAAGACGGAACTGGACATCGACCGCGCCTCCATACGCCTGAGCGAGAACACCGGCGCCAAAGGGGCTGCCGCATGAACCCGCGCCTGTTGCGCTATTACAGCCAGGAGCTGCAGCACCTGCGCGAAGTGGGCGGCGAGTTCGCCAAGGAATACCCGAAGATCGCGGGCCGCCTCGGCCTGGAAGGCTTCGACTGCGCCGACCCCTATGTCGAGCGCCTGATGGAGGGCTTCAGCTTCCTCGCCGCGCGCGTGCAGATGAAGATCGACTCCGAGTTCCCGCGCTTTACGCAGCATATGTCGGAACTGGTCTACCCGCACTTCCTGGCGCCCACGCCGTCGATGGCGGTGGTGCAGCTGCAGCCGGACCTGAGCAATCCCGCCTTGAAGGAGGGCTACGTGGTCCCGCGCGGCACCGCCATGCGCAGCGTGTTGGGCAAGGGCGACACCACGGCCTGCGAGTACCGCACCGCGCACGATGTGACCATGTGGCCGGTGGAACTGGCCGAAGCCAAATTCTTCACCCACAGCGGCGCCATGGCGGGCACGCCGCTTGGCACGCCCGTGTCGTTGCCGCCCAACGTCAAGGCCGGCATCCGCCTGCGCCTGCGCACCGTGGGCGGCCTGCCTTTCCACGCGCTGAACATGGACAGCCTGGCGCTGAACCTGCGCGGCAGCGACGAAATGCCGGTCAAGATCTACGAAAAGATACTGGGCAGCGTGGAGGGCGTGCTGGTCTCGTCGGTCGGCGGCAGCGCCTTGCTGCCGAAATCGGCGGTGGCGCCGCTCGGCTACAGCGAGGAGGAAGCGCTGCTGCCCAGCGGCCGGCGCACCTTCCAGGGCTACCGCCTGCTGCAGGAATACTTCGCCTTCCCGCAGCGCTACCAGTTCGTCGAATTGCGCGGCTTGCGGCGCGCGCTGGGCCGCTGCGCCGAGACGGAGGTCGAAATAGTGATCCTGCTGAACCGGGGCGACGCCCAGCTCGAGCAGATGCTGGACGCTTCCAACTTCGCGCTCAACTGCACGCCCGCCGTCAACCTGTTCCAGCGCCGCGCCGATCGCATCAATGTCAGCGGCGAGCAGTTCGAATACCACGTGCTGGTGGACCGCACACGCCCGATGGATTTCGAAGTGTTCCAGATCGACGACGTGACCGGCTACGGCACCGGCCCCCAGGCCGAGCAGACTTTCCGTCCCTTCTACACGGCCAAGGATATCGGCGGCCTGCACCAGGACAAGGCCTTCTACCACATCCGGCGCGAGCCGCGCGTGATCTCGCAGCGCCAGCGCAAGGTGGGCCCGCGCTCGAGCTACATCGGCAGCGAGACCTTCATCTCCATCGTCGACGCGGCCGAGGCACCGTATCGCAGCGACCTGCGCCAGCTTGGCCTGCAGGTCTGGTGCACCAACCGCGACCTGCCGCTGTCGATGCCGCTGGGCGTGGGCAAGACCGATTTCATCCTCGACTCCGGCGCGCCGGTGACGGCGGTGCGCTGCATCGCCGGCCCGAGCCAGCCGCACGCCTCGTTCGCCGAAGGCGCGGTGGCGTGGCGTTTGCTGAACCACCTGTCGCTGAACTACCTGTCGCTGACCGACAGCGACCCGCGCCAGGGCGCGGTGGCGCTGCGCGAAATGCTGTCGCTGTACTGCCATCCCGGCGACCTGAATGGCCAGCGCCAGATCGAAGGCGTGCAGTCCATCAGCACCTCCAGCATCACGCGCCGCATGCCGTCGCCGGGTCCGATCACCTTCGGGCGCGGCCTGCAGGTCACCGTCACGCTGGACGACGCGGCCTTCGAAGGCACCGGCGCCTTCCTGCTGGGCGGCGTGCTGGCGCAGTTCTTCGCCCAGTACGTGTCCATCAATTCCTTCACCGAGACCGTGGTGCGCACCGTGGGGCGCGGAGAAATCATGCGCTGGCCGGCCAAGGGAGGCGCATGCGCGATCCTGTAGAACTGGACCTCGAGCTGGAGCGCAATGCGGCGCGCATGGATTTCTTCCAGGTGCTGCGGCTGATCGAGAACGCGCATCCGGAACTGCCGCGCATCGGCGCCTCGCTGCGCCCGCGCGACGACGCGGTGCGCTTCGGCCAGGATCCGTCGCTGACCTTCCACGCCACCGCGCTGGGCCAGTTCCTGCGCGCCGGCTCGAACGGTCCCGATAGCCGGGCGCGGCTGGCCGTCAATTTCTTCGGCCTGCTGGGCGCCAACGGCCCGATGCCGACCCATATCACCGAGTACGTGCGCGACCGCCTGCGCAACGGCGGCGACGGCACCCTGATGGCCTTCCTGGACGTGTTCCACCACCGCATGCTCTCGCTGTTCTACCGCGCCCGCGCGCAGGCCGAACCGGCCATCAGCCTGGACCGCGAAGAGAGCGACCGCTACGCCGAATTCGTCGGCAGCCTGTTCGGCATCGGCGCGCCGGCGCTGCGCCAGCGCGACGAGATAGGCGACTTCGCCAAGCTGCACTTCGCCGGCCTGCTGGCGAACAACGCGCGCCCGGCGTCCGGCCTGGTGTCCATCCTGCGCGAGTATTTCAAGCTGCCGGTGCGGGTCGAGCAGTTCGTCGGCCACTGGATGCGGCTGCCGGTTGAAATCCAGTCGCGCCTGGGCGCCATGGAAGAGGGCAACCGGCTCGGCATTTCGACCGTCCTGGGCAGCAAGGTCTGGGACAGCCAGAACAAATTCCGCATCGTCATCGGCCCCATGGGCTTTGCCGACTACGAACGCATGCTGCCCGGCGGGGACAGCATGAAGCGCCTGCTGGCCTGGGTGCGCAATTACGCGGGCACGGCCCTGGACTGGGACGTGCGGCTGATATTGAAGAAGGAAGAAACCCCGGCGTTGAGGCTGGAGAGCGCCGGGGGCCGCGGCCTCCGGCTCGGCTGGAGTACCTGGCCGGCCAGCGCGGCACCCAGCAGCAACCCGGATCAATTGCTCATCAACCCAAGCGCCCATGCGGGCTAAGGAAAATCATCATGGCTGAAATTAGTCGCGTCGCCCTGTTCGGCAAATTGAATTCGCTGTGCTATCGCGCCATCGAAAGCAGCACCGTCTTTTGCAAGCTGCGCGGGAATCCCTACGTGGAACTGGTGCACTGGATGCACCAGATTTTGCAGCTGCAGGATTCCGACCTGCTGCGCCTCATGAAACACTATGAGCTGGACGCGGCCGCCCTGGCGCGCGACCTGACGGCGGCGCTGGACCGGCTGCCGCGCGGTTCCACCTCCGGCATCGACCTGTCGTCGCAGCTTGAGGAAGCCGTGGAGCGCGCCTGGGTATACGGCACGCTGATGTTCGGCGAATCGCAGGTGCGCTCCGGCCACATCGTCATCGGCATGCTGAAAACCTCCAGCCTGCGCAACGCGCTGTACGGCATGTCGGCCCAGTTCCAGAAGATCAAGGGCGACGACCTGAGCGAAAAATTCGCCAGCCTACTGAAGGAATCCCCTGAATCGCAGATGACGGCCACGGACGGCTTCCAGGCCGGCGGCGCGGCTGGTGCGGCGCCAGGCGAAGCGTCCGGCGCCATCGCCCCGGCGGCGATGGGCAAGCAGGAAGCGCTCAAGAAGTTCACGGTGGACCTGACCGAGCAGGCCCGCAGCGGCAAGATGGACCCCATCGTCGGCCGCGACGACGAGATCCGCCAGGTGGTCGACATCCTGATGCGCCGCCGCCAGAACAATCCCATTTTGGTGGGCGAGGCCGGCGTCGGCAAGACCGCCGTGGTGGAAGGTTTCGCCCAGCGCATCGCGCGCGGCGACGTCCCGCCCAGCCTGAAGGACGTGCAGCTTCTGACGCTGGACGTGGGCCTGCTGCAGGCCGGCGCCAGCATGAAGGGCGAGTTCGAGCAGCGCCTGCGATCCGTTATCGACGAAGTGCAGGGCAGCCCGAAACCCATCATCCTGTTCATCGACGAGACGCACACCCTGGTGGGCGCGGGCGGCGCGGCCGGCACCGGCGACGCGGCCAATCTGCTGAAGCCGGCCCTGGCGCGCGGCACCCTGCGCACCATAGGCGCGACTACCTTTGCCGAATACAAGAAGCACATCGAAAAAGATCCTGCGCTGACGCGCCGTTTCCAGACCGTGCAGGTGGACGAGCCGAGCGAAGAGCGTGCCATCCTGATGATGCGCGGCGTCGCCTCGACCATGGAGAAACACCACAAGGTGCAGATCCTGGACGAGGCGCTGGAGGCGGCGGTCAAGCTGTCGCACCGCTACATCCCGGCGCGCCAGTTGCCCGATAAATCGGTTAGCCTGCTGGACACGGCCTGCGCGCGCGTGGCCGTCAGCCTGCACGCCACGCCGGCCGAGGTGGACGACAGCCGCAAGCGCATCGAAGCGCTGGAAACGGAACTGGGCATCATCGGCCGCGAAAGCGCCATCGGCATCGACATCGGCAAGCGCTCGACGGACGCCAATGAATTGCTGGGCGCCGAACGCGCGCGCCTGGCCGGGCTCGAGACGCGCTGGAACGCCGAGCGCGAACTGGTGGACCAGCTGCTCGCCCTGCGCGCCAGGCTGCGCGACGGCGCACAGCCGGTGGAAGGCACGGGCAGCGCGCTCGAGGCGGGCGCCGAAGCCGTCGCGGGCGGTGCCGATGGCAGCGGCAGGGCGGCCGCTCCGGCGGCTGCCGTCGGCGCCCCGGCGTTGTCGGCCGACGAGCGCGCCGCGCTGATGGAGGAACTGAAGGCAGTGCAGGCCAAACTGAGCGAGCTGCAAGGCGAATCCCCGCTCATCCTGCCGACGGTGGACTACCAGGCGGTGGCGGCGGTGGTGGGCGACTGGACCGGCATCCCGGTCGGCCGCATGGCCAAGAACGAGATGGAAACCATCCTCAAGGTCGCCTCGCTGCTGAGCCAGCGCGTGATCGGCCAGGACCATGCGATGGAGATGATCGCCAAGCGCATCCAGACTTCGCGCGCGGGCCTGGACAATCCGAACAAGCCGATCGGCGTGTTCATGCTGGCCGGCACCTCCGGCGTCGGCAAGACCGAGACCGCGCTGGCCCTGGCCGAGGCGCTGTACGGCGGCGAGCAGAATCTGATCACCATCAACATGAGCGAGTACCAGGAAGCGCACACCGTGTCGACGCTGAAGGGCGCGCCGCCGGGCTACGTGGGTTATGGCGAGGGCGGCGTGCTGACCGAAGCCGTGCGGCGCAAGCCGTACTCCGTGGTGCTGCTGGACGAGGTGGAGAAGGCCCACCCGGACGTGCACGAGATGTTCTTCCAGGTGTTCGACAAGGGCTTCATGGAGGACGGGGAAGGCCGCTTCATCGACTTCAAGAACACGCTGATCATCCTCACCACCAACGCCGGTACCGACCTGATCGCGGGCCTGTGCAAGGATCCGGACCTGATGCCCGACCCGGACGGCATGGCCAAGGCGCTGCGCGCGCCGATGCTGAAGGTGTTCCCGCCGGCGCTGCTGGGCCGCATCGTCACCATTCCATATTACCCGCTGTCGGACCAGATGCTGGGCCAGATCGTCAAGCTGCAGCTGAACCGCATCAAGAAGCGCGTCGAGGCGCGCTATAAGATCCCGTTCCAGTACAGCGAAGAGGTGGTCAAGCTGGTGGTGTCGCGCTGCACCGAGGGCGAGTCCGGCGGCCGCATGATAGACGCCATCCTGACCAACACCATGCTGCCCGATATCAGCCGCGAGTTCCTGAACCGCATGATGCAGGGCGACCCGATCGGCGGCGTGCAGGTGGCCGTGGAGGCGGGCGAGTTCGCGTACAGTTTTACGTAACTGAAGTAATGAGCTGAAGAGAGAGCGGCTGCTTGCCGCTTGATGAGGATCCTGCCTCAGCAAGGGGGCAAACCGTTGACCAAAGTGGCCAGCAAGCGCCTGATGGCGCCGGCCGCTCAAGTGCGGCCGGCAACCGTCAAATGGGATTCCGCATCGGGTTGGTGCAGTACGGACGCTCGCGGTATTCAAAATAGTCGAAGTCGGCATGCAAGGCGCTGCCCGCCATGTCCTGGCAGGCCATGCCGACAAAGGCGCCGGTGAAGTTGGGCTGGCCGGGCGCGTTCGCTTCGTCCGACAGGATGCTGGCGTCGAACTGCTGCGTCAGCCATTGCCAGTCGCCGCCATCCACGCGATAGCCGAAATGCAGGCGTTCCTCGTCCACCTCCACGCGCAGCTGTACCGGCACGCCGGGCGGTAGCGCGAGCGGCGCCGTGAAGGCGTCCGTTTGCACATGGTTGGGCAGGCTGCTCATCACGCGCAGATGCTTGCCCACCGCCTCGTCGTGCGTGACGTACAGGTAGTGGAACTTGGCGCCTCCGTAATAGCAGACCAGGCCCGCTTGCTGCTGGAAATGCTCGGGTTCGAAATCGACCACGGTGGATGCGCTGTAGCAGTGCGCCTGCTGGCGGCGCGCCACCAGCGCTTGGCGGAACTGGCTGCCCAGGCTTTCGCGGCCGTAGAGTCGCAGGTGACCGGGCCGCGCGGTCAGGCTGAACAGCTCTTCCGGCCACGGTGTGCGCAGCCACTGGAAATCGACAGGCAACTGCGTGGCGTCGAAGTCTTCGCGTGCGGGCGCGGTTGCAAAGCGGTGCTTCGGCAAGTCGGGCGCGGTGGCCTGCAGTTGCGCCGTGCCTTGCCCGTCGATGGTGCGCAGCCAGCCGTCCTCGCACCAGACGACGGGCTGGATGGCGGTCTCGCGTCCCAGCGTGCAGGTGCCGCGGTTGCGTAGCGGGCGGCCGCACAGGTAGACCATATAAGTCTGGCCGTCCTGGGTTTCCACCAGGTCGGCATGGCCGGCGCGCTGCAGTTCCGCATCGGGACGATGGCGCGAACTGAGGATGGTCTGATCGGGATGCAGTTCGTACGGCCCATGCAGAGTGCGCGAGCGCGCCATGGTCACGCCATGGTTCCAGCCGGTGCCGCCCTCGGCGGTGAGCAGGTAGTAGTAGCCGTCGCGCTGGTAGAGGTGCGGCGCTTCGGTCAGGCCGTGCGCCGTGCCTTTGAATATGTTCTCGCGGCGGCCGGTCAGGCGGCCTTCCTGCACCGAGTATTCCTGCGCGACGATGCCGGCGAAACGCTTGCCTCCCGGACGGTGGTCCCACAACTGGTTCAGCAGGTACTTGCGGCCGTCGTCGTCGTGGAACAGCGATGGGTCGAAGCCGCTGCTGTTGAGGTGGACCGGGTCGGACCAGGGGCCATCGATGGCCGGGCTGGTGACCAGGTAGTTGTGGAAGTCGCGCAAGGACGCGCTGCCGGCGGCACCGCCGCTGGAGGTCCGGCCGTAGCGCTTGACGTCGGTGTAGATCAGCCAGAACAGGCCGTCCGCATAGCTCAGGCAGGGCGCCCACACGCCGCAGGAATCCGGCGCGCCCAGCATATTGAGTTGGCTGGCGCGCGTGAGCGGGCGGCACAACAGGCGCCAGTTGACCAGGTCGCGCGAATGATGGATCTGCACGCCCGGATACCATTCAAAGGTGGACGTGGCGATGTAGTAGTCGTCGCCCACCCGCACGATGGACGGGTCGGGATTGAAACCGGGGAGGATGGGGTTTTGTATCATGTCGATTTAAGAGCTTGAGGTTCGCGCACCAGGGACCAAAGCAAGGCAGCGGCCAGCAGGTCGAGCACCGCCAGGCTGACGAAGAAGGGCGTGTAGCCGACCCTGGCCATCAGTCCGCCGATCAGCAGGGAGAAGATGAGCAGGCCAAGGTTGCCGAAAGTGCCGCACATGCCTGCCACGGTGGCCACCTCATTGCGCCGGAATAGGTCGGACGCCATGGTGATGACGGTGACGGACAGGGTCTGGTGCGCGAAGCCGGCCAGGCTGAGCAAGGCGATCGCCGTGTAGGGGCTGTCGACGAAGCCGACGAAGGCGACCCCCATCATCATGCAGGCGCCGAGCGTGAATGCGCCGCGGCGGGCATTGATCAGGCGCACGCCGCGCTTTTGCAGCGCCAGCACTACCATAGGCCCGAACAGGCAGCCCAGGTCGGCGGCCAGGAAAGGCAGCCAGGCGAACATGGCGATCTGCACCAGGTCGAAATGGCGCACCTGGGTCAGATAGAGCGGCACCCAGAACGCCAGTGTGCCCCAGGCCGGATCGGCGAGGAAGCGGGGCAGGGCGATGCCCCAGAAATTGCGCATCCTGAGGATGCTGAGTATCGATGGGCGCGTGCCATCGCCTTGCAGATGCTGTTCCTGGCCGGCGGCGATGTGCCGCGCCTCGGCGTCGGACAGGCGGCGGTGGCGGGCCGGCGCGTCGTAGAGCAGCAGCCAGGCCGCGACCCATACGAGGCCCAGCGCGCCGGTGATCACGAAGGCGGACTGCCAGTTGTAATGCAGGATGGCCCACACCACCAGCGGCGGCGCGAGCATGGAGCCGAAGGAAGCGCCGATATTGAAGATGCCGCCCGCCAGCCCGCGCTCCCTGGCCGGGAACCATTCGGACACCGCTTTCATGCCGGCCGGATTGGCCGATCCCTCGGCCAGGCCCAGCATGCCGCGCAGCATGGCCAGCGCTTGCCAGCTGGTGGCCATGCCATGCGCCATGCAGATGAGGGACCATGCCGTCGCGAATATGGCGAAGCCGTATTTCAGGCCGATCACGTCGAGCACATAGCCGCACAGCGGCTGCAGCATGATCGCGCCCTGGAATGCCGCCGTGATGTACGAATATTCCTGGGTGGTGATGTGCAGGTCGGTGAGCAGGGTCGGGGCCGATACCGCCAAGGTGCTGCGCGTCAGATAATTGATGACCGCGCCCAGCATGATCAAACTGATCATCCACCAGCGCAGGCCTTTGATCTTGGGGACGACCATGGTTGCGTTATCATTCTTATGTTAATACGCAACAATAGCACAGTATTTACACGGTATGATTGCGCAACCTTTATGCAGCGCGCAGCCGAAGATCAGCTGCTTGGCAGCTTGCCGGTATTAACCGCCAATTGGGCGTCGAAAGCCCGTTTATAGGCTGGCCGCGCTTCGCCCCGTGCGACATAGGCGGCAAGGTTCGGATAGTCGTTCAGCATGCCCGATGCTCTCAACCTGAGCAGCACCGACACCATCATCAAGTCGCCCGCGCTGAACGGACCGTCGAGCCAGTCTGCGTCGCCCAGGCGGGCGGAAAGCGGTGCCAACCGGTCCCGGATGCGGTCCTCCACCAGGGGCAGGCGTTCCGCATACCAGGGCTTGTCGCGCTCGACAAATTTGGCGATGACAAGGTCAAGGATAGGCGGCTCCACCGTGTTGAGCGCGGCAAACATCCATGTGATGGCGCGCGCCCGGGCATGGTCTTCATCCGGCAACAGACCCGCATGGGTCTCGGCGATATGGAATACGATCGCCCCGGTTTCGAATAGGGCCAGATCGCCTTCCTCGTAGGTCGGGATCTGGCCGAAAGGATGCAGCGCCAGATGCGCGGGTTCTTTCATCGCGCGGAATGAAACAAGGCGAACCTCGTAGGGTTGGCCCACTTCCTCGAGCGCCCAGCGAATGCGCGTATCACGCGCCAGTCCTTTGCCGCCGTCGGGCGAGCGTTCAAATGCGGTGATGGTGATGGTCATCGTGACTTCCTCCTTCGGCGTAGTGGTCAGTTACATGGTCGGTTACAGGGGGGGCAAGCGATCAAGCTGGGCTGTCTTAGCCGTTCCGGCGCGGCGAACATTCGGCGGCGTCATTGCTGAGCACTTTTCCTGCCCCCATGGCTGACATAGAATGTATCCGCTCTTGTGCCGGCGGACGTGGTCAATCTCACCTGGTCTTGGCCTGGTTCAAATAGTCAGCCGACGGCAGTGGTGGCTTGCCGAAACATTCTTAAGGCTTTCTGGCGCCGACCAGCAGCCCTGCAACCGGTTTGCTGGCTTCCTGGCGCAAAGTAATGTGGCGCAATTGCGTTACCTCGAGGCCGGCGGCGGCAAGGGCGGCACGCACGTAGGCTTCCGTGTGGCTGTAGCGGCCGTGCGGGTGCAGCAGGAAACGGGGCGCGGCCGCTGCGTCCTGCGTTGCCTCGACCGTGAAGACCAGATAACCGCCAGGACGCACTGCCGCCGCAGCAGCACGCATCACTGCTTCCAGCGCTCCGAAATAGCACAGCGTGTCGGCAGAGACGAGCATGTCGTACGCCGCCGGGCGCCCGGATAGCCAGGCGGTCAGCTCAGCTTCGTGCAGTTGGTCGTAGTCGCCGCGTTCGGCGGCCTTTGCCAGCATGCCGGCCGACAGGTCGACGCCTTCCAGCCGCTTGGCGTAGGGCCGCAGCAGCGGCCCGCACAAGCCGGTGCCGCAGCCGGCATCCAGCACGTCCAAGGCGCGCTGCGCGTCGTCGGGCTCGCCCAGCAGCGACGCGACCATTTCGCCGCACAGCGCTGGGGCGCGGTATTCCAGCTTGGCCAGCACTTGTTCGAAGCTGTTGGCGAAGCGGTCGAACACCGTTTGCACGTAGGCGTCGGACGCGCGCTCGGGCACGGCGGCTCCCTCGCAGGCGGCGATGTGGTGCTGCACAACGGGGTTGGCCGGATCGATCTTCTCCCATTGGCGGTAGATCTCCAGCGCTTCCTTGTGACGCTGCTGTGCAACCAGCGCGCGCGCCAGGCTGCGGTAGGCGTCCGGGTTTTCCGGCGCCAGCAGCAGGCCATTGCGGTAGGCGCTGAGCGCTTCATTGAAGTCGCCGGATTTCTTCAACACGTTGCCGAGGTTGAGCCAGCCTTGCGCAAACTTCGGCGCCAGCGTGACGGCCTGGCGGTAGGCATCCGCTGCCTCGCCCAGCTTATCCTGCGCCCGCAGCACCACGCCGAGGTTGTTGTGCGCCAGCGCGAAGTCCGGACGGGCCGCGATCACGGCGCGGTAGGACTGTTCGGCGTCGGCGTTGCGGCCCATTTCCTTTTGCACGTTGCCCAGGTTGTTGCGCGCGTCCACATAGTCCGGCGCCACTTCCAGCGCGCGACTGATTAGGTTAACGGCGCCGTCATGGTTGCCCAGCTGGTGCTGGGCCACGCCCATGTAGTGCAGCGCGTCCGGATGTTTCGGATCGATTTCGAGGATGGCCGTGTAGTGCTGCGCGGCCAGGCGCGGCTTGCCTTCGCGGTGCACGGCGACCGCCAGTTGCAGCGCGTCGTCGAGGGAGATCTTTTGCTTGGACTTGGAATGTTTCATACGGCTTGGTTGGTTCAGTTGTTCCATGCGCCGGACAGGGCTTGCGCCGGCTGGGAGATGGATTGGCTGCGCAGCAAGCGCGCTGCGTTGCGGTTCTTGAAGCTGAGCAGCGGCATCAGGCCGCGCTGCAGGATGGCGTCGCCCGTGCGTTCGGACAGGTAGGCTTCGGCGCACGCTTGCATATGGGCTTCGCCGTCGCGCCGCACGATGTGGGCGGGCAGGTCGCCAAGGTCGAGTTCATCGCCGGGCGACATGTCCCATGCGCTGTTTTCGAAGGCGTGGCCCAGCAGCAGGGTGCAGGCCAGGGATGCGTGGCCCCACAGGTAGTCCTCGTGCGCATGCGCGGCGCCGGCTTCGTCGAAATCGAATTGGTCGATGCTGTCGGTTGTTTTACCATACGGCAGGCGCTGCAGTACGCGCGGCAGGGCCAGGCCGAGCCAGCTGGCTTGCGGGCTGGCGCGCAGAGCGCTCCAGCGGGCGGCGGCTTCAGCGTCCGGTTCCGGCCAGCCGGATGCGTCCGGCTGCGCAGGCAGGGATGCGATGCCGAGCAGCGCATCCTGCGCGTCGGCGATGAAAGGCGCTTGCGCCTGTGCGGCCAGGGCGCCAAGGGCGGACAGCAGGCCGATGTCGTCCGCGCCCGGGCCGAAGCTGTAGGCGCCGCACAGCACCGACCATGGCGCGGCATCCGCGCTGCTGCGCGGGCGTTCCACCAGCAGCTTGTGCAGCGCGCTCGAACCCAGCTTGCCGCTGGCCGTGTTGACGCTGGCGTCGACGTCGGCCTGCAGCTCGGCCTTGCTGGCGTCCAGTATGTAAAGCTGCAGTTCCTGGCCCAGTTCGAGGCCCGTGACCAGTTGGTGCAGGCCGCGCCACAGCGCTTCCAGCGCCTGGAACTGCGGCGCGTGCAGCAAGGCGCGCATGCGCTGGCTGATCACGCTGTCGACGGCGGCCACGTATTCGGACTGGCGCGGATCGGCGCCGGCGGGCATGGCGCCGACCAGTTGGCGTATCAGCTGGCCGATGCCGGGGACGGCGCTGGCAACGGTACTGCTGGCGGCCGTCTGCCGCACCTGGCCGCCCAGCAGGCTGGCGAAGTCGTCGCCGGTGGTGCCGTTGTCCGGCGCAGACGCTGACGCAGGACTGCCGGCGCCCGGGTTGCCGGAGCCGGGCAGCGGGGCGGCGTCGCGCGTGGCGGCGCTGTCCGTTCCGCCCGGCGCCAAGGTGGCCGCGCCGGCTGCGGCAGGCACATGCTCGTCCGGCCGCAGGGCGGCTGCCGCGGCGGCGAAGGTGGCCGGATTGCGCAAGCGCTGGCGCTGGCCGCGCAGGGCGGCGAAGGCGTCTGTTTTTTGATACAGCCGGTCGGGATGGAAGTCGTCCAGCTCGCTGAAACGGAAGGTGTGGACCACGTCGTCCAGGGTCACTTGCACGCTGGGCGCCACTTGTGCGAGCACCTGCTCGAAATTGTCGATGTCGACGCGGCGCGCCGCGCGCTGGCCCAGCGCAGTCGCGGCTGGTGCGGCGGCCGTGTCGCCGCCGCTAAAACCGCCCAGCACCAGTATGCGCATGGGCTGGCCGTCCGCGCTGTGCTCCTGCGGGTCCGGCGCGGCAAATCCGAATTCGAATGTCAGCGATGTGGCCATGACTTTTCCTCCTGGGTGACCGTGTGGTGTCCGGCAGCTTATCCTAAAACCTTACCTTTAAGACAGTGTTATCGGTCATAATAGGCGATGGAGGGGATATGCCAAATCAGGTTTCGATGGGAGCGATGATGACTTGCACGTTCGGCGCAGCGCCGTCGACGCTGGTCGTGCTCCCCAAGAATAAAGTACTGGCCGAAGGGCCGCCGGCCGCGAACATCATGGACCATGTGCCGATGATGAATATCATGCCGTTCGGAGTGTGCAATTCGCCGGCCAATCCGGTCGTGGCCGCCGCCACCGCTGCCGCGCTGGGCGTGCTGACGCCGATGCCGTGCATCCCGGCCACGTCCGCGCCGTGGGTGCCGGGCGCGCCGACGGTGCTGATCGCGAATATGCCTGCGCTCGACAACGTCTCCAAATGCATGTGCAACTGGGGCGGCGTGATCGCCTTCAGCAATGCCGGCACCACCAAAACCATGATCCCCTGAGTCCCGGGTTAAACCGCCATGCCAGTTACGCAAGCCAACCGCGAAATTTCCGTCACTTCCCCGTTGGGCACCGATGTGCTGCTGTTCGACCGCATGAGCGGCAGCGAGCGGCTGGGCCGCCTGTCCGAATTCCGGGTCCAGCTGCTGAGCACCAAACCCGATGTGAAAATCGCCGACGTGCTGGGGCAGGCCATGGGGGTGCACCTGAACCTGCCTAGCGGCGAAGTGCGCCATTTCAACGGCATCGTCACGCGCTTCGCCAGCACCGGCTGGTACGGCAGCCTGGCGCGCTACGAGGCGACCATCCGGCCCAGCCTGTGGCTGCTCACCCGCTCGTCGAACTGCCGCATCTTCCAGGACAAGTCGGTGCTCGACATCGTCAAGGCGGTCTGCCAGGACGCCGCTTACGGCGGCCTGATCGACCTCAATGCCGGTTCGCTGAGCGGCACCTACGATCCCATGACGTATTGCGTGCAGTACCGCGAGACGGACTACAACTTCGTCTGCCGCTTGCTGGAAGAGGCGGGCATCTATTACTACTTCAAGCACGACGCCAGCAAGCACACCATGGTGCTGGCCGACTCCTACGGCGCGCACGAGGCCTTGCCAGGCTACGCCAGCGTGGAGTTTGCCGGCGAGGAGGGACGCCGCATCCTGGACCAGGAGGCGGTGTACGGCTGGGCTGCCGGCGGCGAAATCCAGTCCAGCGCCTATGTGCTGAATGATTTCGATTTCGAGAAGACCTCGGCCAGCACCGCCGGCGGTTTGCTGGTGAAGTCCACCATCGCCGCCGCTTTCGACCAGCAGGCTTATGAAATGTACGACTACCCGGGCCAGTTCACGGTGGCCGCCACCGGCACCAGTCTGGCGCGCGGACGCATGGAAAGCCTGCACGGGCAGTGCGAGGAAATCATCGGCGACACCAACGCGCGCGGCCTGTTCCCCGGCGGCCTGTTCACGTTGAAGAACCACCCGCGCGAAGACCAGAACCGCGAATTCCTGGTCACGTCGGCCCAGTACGATATCACCGGCGACGACTACGCCAGCGGCGGCGATGCGCCGATGGAGTTCAATTGCGCCTTCCACGCCATCGGCAAGGAACACAGCTACCGGCCGCCGCGCGTTTTGGCCAAACCGGTGGTGCAGGGGCCGCAGACCGCCATGGTGGTGGGCAAGTCCGGCGAGGAAATCTGGACCGACAAGTACGGCCGCATCAAGGTGCAGTTCCATTGGGACCGCGACGGCAAGGAGGACGAGCTCAGTTCGTGCTGGGTGCGCGTCCAGCAGACCTGGGCCGGCGCCGGCTGGGGCAGCATCTTCATTCCGCGCGTCGGCATGGAAGTGGTGGTCAGCTTCCTGGAGGGCGACCCGGACCGGCCGCTGGTGACCGGCTGCGTCTACAACGGCGACGCCATGCCGCCGTACGCGCTGCCGGCCGAGCAGACCAAGTCCACCATCAAGAGCAACACCTCCAAGGGCGGCGGGGGCTTCAACGAGATCCGCTTCGAGGACAAGAAGGACTCGGAGGAGATCTTCATCCAGGCCGAGAAGGACTTTCTCCGCGTGGTGAAGAACAACGACGTGCTGAAAGTGGGCTTCGAAAAGAAGGACAAGGGCGACCAGACCATCACGATCAAGAATGACCGCAGTCTCGACGTGGGCAACGACCACAAGGAGCACGTGGTGAACGACCACACGGTGGCGGTCGATCATGATCAGAAGGTCACCGTCAAAAACGACCAGACGGTGGCGGTTGACCATGACCAGATGGTCACAGTGAAAAACGACCAGACGGTCAAGGTGGACAACAACCAGGCCGTGAGCGTGGCCGTCGACCGCAAGCTGGAAGTGGGCGGCAACCAGACCACGGCCATCAAAGGCGACCAGAAGGTCACGGTCTCGAAGACCATCGTCATGGAGGCCACCACGTCGATCGAGCTGAAGGTGGGCGGCAGCAGCATCAAGATCGAAGCGGCCAAGATCACGATCAAGTCGGCGGAAGTGGCGCTGCAGGCGGACGCCAACGTCACCTTGAAGGCCGGCGCCATCATGACCATAGGCGGTTCGCTGGTGAAAATCAATTGAAGATAACGCAAGGGCGCCCGTATAATGACCGGTGCCCCTCGATAGACCCGACCATATTGCAGTGATAGTGAGCCGATGTATTTAACTCTGCGGATTCAGTCGTATAGAAAACAAGCGCCCGCGGCGCCCGTGGAACGCCGGTTCGACCAGCTGGGCGGCACCATAGGCCGCGCGGCGGGCAATGACCTCGAACTGCCCGATCCGGGCAAATACATCTCGCGCAACCACAGCAAGATCGATTTCGCCGAGGGCCGCTACACGCTGATGGATTTGGGCGCCAATCCGAGCTGGATCAACGACCGCCCGGTCGGCACCGGCAAGAGCGCCGCGCTGGAGAATGGCGACCGGCTGCTGATCGGCGATTACGTGCTGGAAGTGGTGGTCGGCGATGGAGCCGCCGCCGCCAATGTGCCCGTGTTCCAGCCCGAAACCTCGGATGCCTTGCCGTTCCAGGCGCAGCCCATGGTCGCGCCGTCGCCGTACGAAGGCAAGAGCTTCGATGAGATGCGCGATACGCTGGCCGGCGTGAAGATACTGGATGTGAGCGGCGGGCATGATCCGCTGTCCGCGCCGTCGGCGGACGATCCGCTCGGCCTGAACATGCTTAACGACGCGAACGCCGCCCATGCCGCGCCGCCGGTCGCCTTCCGGGGTTCCGAGCCGGACCATGCGCCGCCGCAATTCATGCCCATGCAGGGCTTGCAGCCCGACTACGTTCCGCCCGGCTATGTCGCGCCTGGCCACGCCGCGCCCGGCCACCCGGCACGCGGACTGACCGCGTCCGGCCATGCGTCGCCAGCCTTTGCGCAGCCCGCCCATGTGCCTCCCGCGTACGTGCCGCCCGGCGCCGCTTTTGTCGCTCCCGCAGCCGGACATGAGCCATCGCCTTACGGCTATGAGCCGACGGTGCTGACCGTGCGCGCCGCGCCGCCGGCTCCGGCCGCGCCAGCCGCTCCGGCTATGCTGATCCCGGACGACTACGATCCGCTGGCTGATTTTCTGCCACCGCGCGTGCAAGCAGCCCCTCCCGTCATGCAGACCATGCACCCGGCGGCGCACGGCCAGTGGCCGTCGGCGCAGCAGGCCGCGCCGTTTTCCGCACCGTATCCTGCACCTTACCCCGCACCGCCTCACGCGCAGGCGCACGTCCAAGCCGGCTACGCGTCAGGCATGCCTGCGGCGGCGGGGCAGGGCGGAGAGGAAGTGCTGCAAGCGCTGCTGCGCGGCCTGGGCCTGGGCGGCCTGCGCACCACCAAGTCCCCCGTCGAAACGGCGGAGCTGGTCGGCGCCATGCTGCGCGAAGCGACCTCCGGCACCATGGCGGTACTGACGGCGCGCGCCATGACCAAGCGCGAGAGCCGTCTTGAAATGACGGTGCTGGGCGCGCAGGCGAACAACCCGCTGAAGTTCTTCCCCGACGCCGAGAGCGCCTTGTCGCAAATGCTGACCAACGCCTTGTCCGGCTATATGCCGCCGGTGAAGTCCATCGGCAGCGCCTTCGAAGACTTGAAGGCCCACGAGCTGGCCGTCATCGCCGGCATGCGCGCCGCGCTCGATGCGGTGCTGGCGCGCTTCAATCCGGCGCTGATCGAGGCCAAGGAGCCGGAAGGCGTGATGGACAAGATGATGGCCACCACCCGCAAAGCCCGCATGTGGGAACGCATGGTCGAACTGTACGACGACATCCTGCGCGAGGCCGACGACGACTTCCAGCACCTGTTCGGCGAAAAATTCTCTGCCGCCTATGAAGACCAGATCGGCCGGCTGCACCGCAAATAAATCCTAAACAGCGAGTCAATATGTCGTGGAATCGTAAAGTCATCTGGTCGGAAGGCATGCTGCTGCAACCGCAGCACATGCAGCAGCACGACCGTTATCTGCAGACCCAGCTTGAAAGCCGCGTCTCCCGCCTGCAGCCTTATTCCTGGGGCTTCTCGGCGCTGAAGATAGACGAGCAGCAGCTCTTGCTGGGCAAGCTTGCGATTTTGTCCTGCAGCGCCGTGCTGCCGGACGGCACGCCGTTCAACCTGCCCGCCGACGACGACTTGCCGCTGCCGCTGGACATCCCGGAGGACGCGCGCAACGTGACGATCGTACTGGCGCTGCCGCTGCGCCGTCCCGGCATCGCCGAAACGGGCGACAGCCCGGCGCAGGACAACTACGCGCGCCACGGCACCGTCGACCACGAGGCCTGGGACAGCAACGGCATCGACAACAGCGCGCTGATGCAAGTGGGCCGATTGCGCCTGCGCCTGGCGCTGGAATCGGACGTGGCCAACGCCTATGCCTGCATCGGCGTCGCGCGCGTCATCGAGCGCCGTCCCGACAACCGCGTCGTGCTCGATCCCGAATACTGCCCGCCGTGCCTGGACTTCCGCGTGGCGCCGCGCCTGGCCGGCTTCGCCGATGAAGTGGTCGGCCTGCTGCACCAGCGCGGCGACGCGCTCGGCAACCGCCTGTCGCAGCCCGGCGCCGCCGGCGCGGCCGAAATCGCCGACTTCCTGCTACTGCAAATGGTGAACCGCGCCGAGCCGCTGTTCGCGCACATGGCGACCATGACCGGCCTGCATCCCGAAGCCTACTACCGCGAAGCGGTGCAACTGGCCGGCGAGCTGGCCACCTTCAGCCCGAACAACAAGCGCGCGGTCCAGTATCCGGTCTACCGCCACGAACAGCTGCGCGAGACCTTCCTGCCGGTGATGGAAGATCTGCGCCAGTCCCTTTCCATGGTGCTTGACACCCATGCGGTATCGATTCCGCTGGAGGAGCGCCAGTTCGGCATCCGCGTGGCGGTGATGCGCGATCCGGAGCTGGTGAAATCGGCCACCTTCGTGCTGGTCGTGAACGCCCACATGCCGCCCGAGACGGTGCGCACCAGTTTCCCGCGCCAGGTGAAGATCGGTTCGGTCGAGAAAATCCGCGACCTGGTCAACCTGCAGCTGCCCGGCATTGCGCTGCGGCCGTTGCCGGTGGCCCCGCGCCAGTTGCCCTTCCATGCCGGGTTCACTTATTTTGAACTCGACAAGGGCAGCGAGTACTGGCTGCAGCTCGCCACCTCGGCCGGTTTCGCCATGCACGTGGCGGGTGACTTCCCCGGCCTGCAGATGGAGTTCTGGGCGATCCGGAAGTAAGCCGACATGAGCCAGGAAGACCAGCCGCAGCCGGACTCGGACCGCACCATCCTCGTACCCAAGCCGGGTGGAAGGCGCAGCGCACCTGCGCCCGTGCCGGGGCTGGGCGGCGAGGGTGCCGGCGCGGACGCTGCACCGCCTGCTGCCGCGTGGTCCGCCCCGGCCGAGCCGCGCGCCGCGGCGGCATCCGCAGCGGCGTTTGTGCCGGACTCGCCGCCAGCGAACTACGACGCCACGCTGGCGCCGCTGACCGCCGCGCCGCGCGCGCACCTGAACGGCGTCAATCCGCTGGTAGGCGCCGCCAACGCCTTGCTCGACCTGGTGGTCCCGCTGCGCGTCATGGCCACCCACCCCAGCGTGGAGGGCTTGCGCTCCCAGCTGGTGGCCGCCATCAAGAAGTTCGAGACCGAGGCCAAGGCTGCGGGCTGCGCGCAGGAAGCGGTCGCCGTGGCGCGCTACTCGCTGTGCACCTTTCTCGACGAAACCATCTCCAGCACGCCGTGGGGCGGCAGCGGCGTGTGGGCCAGCCGCAGCCTGCTGGTGGCCTTCCACAACGAGGCCTTCGGCGGCGAAAAGTTCTTCCTCATCCTGCAAAAGCTGAGCCAGCAGCCGCGCGCCAACCTGCACGTGCTGGAACTGATGTATTTGTGCCTGGCGCTGGGGCTGGAGGGGCGCTACCGCGTCATCGACGGCGGCCGCGCCCAGCTCGACCTGCTGCGCGAACGATTGCAACTGCTGATCCAGAAAGAGAGAGGCCCGTTCGAGCCGGACCTGTCGCTGCGCTGGAAAGGCTCGAACGAGAAACGCCCCGGCCTGATGCGCCTGGTCTCGGTCTGGGTGATCGCCGCCGTGGCCGGGCTGGTCCTGCTGTGCATCCACCTGGGCTTCAGCTTCCTGCTCAACCGCCAGTCCGACCCCGTCTACGCCGAGCTGCAGCGCATCCGCCTGGTCGCGCCCGCGCCGCCGGCGCCGCCGATGGCCAATCCGCCGGTGCGCGTGGCGAAGTTCCTCGCGCCGGAAATCGAACGCGGCCTCGTCAGCGTGACGGAAACGCCGGACCGTTCCACCATCGTGCTGCACGGCGACGGCGTGTTCAAGTCCGGCAGCGCCGAAGTGCAGGCTTCCTACGACGGCCTGCTGAAACGGATAGGCGAAGCGCTCAAGCCGGTGCCGGGCAAGGTCATCGTCATCGGCCACACCGACGACGTGCCGGGCGGCTCGGCGCGCTATCCTTCCAACTGGGCATTGTCCAAGGGACGCGCGGCCACCGTGGTCGAACTCCTGGCCAAGGAGGCCGGACCCGCCACGCGCTACGCGGTGGAAGGGCGCGGCGAAACCGAACCGCTGGTGCCCAACGATAGCGCGGCCAACCGCGCCCGCAACCGCCGCGTCGTCATTATCGTGCTGACGCCAGCCAACGCGACGACCTCCCAACTATGATCAAACGTTTCTTCAACTGGCTCTTCAAGCCGCCCGTGCTGGCCTTCATCGGGGTGCTGCTGCTGTCGCTGATCTTCTGGTTCGAATCGCCGCTGCTGTCCTTCGACGGCATGGAGCCGTTCGCCTCGACCGGCGTGCGCTGGTTCTTCATCTGGATGCTGTTCCTGGCCTGGGCCCTCTACTTCGGCTGGAAGGTGCTGCGCGCCAAGCTGGCCGAACGCCGCCTGATGAGAAGCGTGGCGGGAGACGCCGCCGCACCCGCGCAGGTGCCGGGGCAGAAGGAGAGCGCCGCCGAAATGGCCGTGCTGGCCAAGCGTCTGCAGGACGCCATGGCGGTGCTGCGCAAATCCAAAGTGGGCGGCGGCGCGGGCGGCCTGTACCAGCTGCCCTGGTATATGTTCGTCGGCGCGCCCGGTAGCGGCAAGACCACGGCGCTGGTGCATTCCGGCCTGAAGTTTCCGCTGTCCGACACGCACGGCAAAGGCGCCATCGGCGGCGTCGGGGGCACCCGCAACTGCGACTGGTGGTTCACCGACGAGGCCGTGCTGCTCGACACGGCGGGCCGCTACACCACGCAGGACAGCTACACCGAGGTGGACCAGGCGGCGTGGAAGGGCTTTCTCCAGCTGCTGCGCAAGCATCGCCGCCGCCGCCCGATCAATGGCGTCATCGTCGCGCTCAGCGTGGCGGACCTGCTGCAGCAGGGCGAAGGCCAGCGCCGCGTGCAGGCGTTGGCGATCCGCGCGCGCATCAAGGAGCTGCACGAGGAACTGGGCATCCGCTTCCCGGTCTACGTCATTGTCACCAAGTGCGACCTGCTGGCCGGCTTCGTCGAGTTCTTCGACAACCTGGGCCGCGACGAGCGCACCCAGGTATGGGGCGTCACTTTCCCGCTGGCCGGGCCGGAGCAGGCGGACGCCGGTCTGAAAGCCTTCCCGGCCGAATTCGACGCGTTGCAGATGCAACTGCAATCGCGTCTGTTCGAACGCATGCAGCACGAGCGCGATATCCAGCGCCGCGCGCTGATGTATAACTTCCCGCAGCAGTTCGCCGCCATCGGCGACGTGCTGGAATCCTTCCTGACCGATGTTTTCGAGTCGACCTCCTACGAGGAAGCCGCGCTGGTGCGCGGCGTCTACTTCACCAGCGGCACGCAGGAAGGCAGCCCGATCGACCGCGTAATGTCCACGCTGGCCGCCAGTTTCGGCCTGGACCGCAAGGTGCTGCCGGCCAATGCCTTCGGCGGGCGCAGCTACTTCATCACGCGCCTGTTGCGCGACGTCGTATTCCAGGAGAAGGATCTTGCCGGCGCCAACCTGAAGCTGGAGCGCAACCGGCGCTGGCTGCAGTGGACGGCCTACGGCCTGACGGCGGCAGTGCTGGTGCTGGTCTCGGCCGGCCTGCTGGCCAGTTACGTCAACAACCAGAACTACGTGGCCGACGTGGCCGCACGCAGCCGGGAGATCGACAAGCTGGCGCGCGCCTTGCCGAAAGACCCGTCGCCGCTGGCAGCCTTGCCGCTGCTGAACGCCCTGCGCGACATCCCCGGCGGTTATCGCGACCAGGGCGACGAAGTGCCGTTCCTGATGGGGCTCGGGCTGTACCAGGGCGGCAAGCTGGGCGAGGGCGCCGGCGGCGCCTACCAGCGTGTGCTGCGCGAAGCACTGCTGCCGCGCATCCTGGACCAGATGGAAACCCAGCTGCGGCGTGGCACGGCCAACAATTCGGAGTACCTGTACGAGCTGCTGCGCGTCTACATCATGCTGGGCGAGCGCAACCACCTGGACGCGGAAGGCGTGCGCGCCTGGCTCGATTATGACTGGGCCCGCAACCTGCCGGAGGCGAACGAGCTGCAGCGGCAGGACTTGTCGCGGCACGTGGCGGCCATGCTGGACCCTTCCAGCCAGGCTGAAAGCCCGCCGCGCCTGAACGCGGCGCTGATCGCGCAAGTGCGTCTGAGCCTGGCGAAGATGCCGATGGGCGAGCGCGTCTACACTCGCCTGAAACGCGACCTGGCGCGCGTCAATGTGCCGGACTTCGACGTCGCGGCCGCCGCCGGGCGCGACGCGGCCGTGGTGCTGACGCGCCAGAGCGGCCTGCCGCTCACGCGCGGCATCTCCGGCGTGTTTACGACGGCCGGCTACAAGAAATTCACCGAGCAGATCGACGCCGCCATCGCCGACGTGGTGAAAGACAGCTGGGTGCTCGATCAGCGCGAAGCGGTCAACAGCGTGGAAAGCGCGGCGCAGATGAAGGCGGTAGTGCAGCAGATGTATTTCGACGAGTACATCCGCCTGTGGGATGCCTTGCTGGCGGACGTGGTGCTGGTGCCGTTCACCACGCTGGACCAGGCTGCGCGCGTGATCAACAGTGCGAGCAGCCAGGAATCGCCGCTGCGGAAGTTCCTGCAGGCGGCCGCGAAACAGACGCGCCTGGACAAGCTGAAGACCGCCATCTCGGGCGTCGATGCCGCCGCCAACACTGTCAAGCAGCTCGGCGACGCGGCCAGGAAGCGCCTGGAATCGGCCCTCAGCAGCGGCGCCGAGGACGTGCTGCCGGCCGACGTGCGGCCCGTGAATCCGGTCGATATCCATTTCTCGCCGCTGCACAAGATGGTGGAGGCGGGCGCCGGTGTCGCCGGTGCTCCAGGTTCGGCCAGCGGCCTGGACGCGATGCTGCTCAAGCTGAAAGACGTCGCCGCCTACTTCGACGCCGCCAGTGCCGCCCGCGCCGCCGGCCAGCCCGCACCGCCGGCCGACGCGCTGGCCAAGCTGAAGCGCGACGCCGAAGGCTTGCCGGCGCCGCTGGGCGCCCTGGTGCGCAATGTGGACACGGCCGGCTCCGGGCTCACCCTGGGCACGGAGCGCGACCGCCTGGACGCCTTGTGGAAGACCGGCCCCGCGCTGTTCTGCCGCGCCGCCATCGCCGGGCGCTACCCCTTGGTGCGCAAGGCCGCGCAGGAAGCCACGCCGGACGATTTCGGCCGCTTCTTCGCCCCCGGCGGCCTGGCCGATGAGTTCTTCCAGAAACACCTCGTCAACTACGTGGACACCAGCAGCGCGCAGTGGCAGTGGCGCACGGTGAACAACGTGTCGCTGGGCATGAGGCAGGAAGTGCTGAATGAATTCCAGCGCGCCGCCCAGATCCGCGACAAGTTCTTCGGCAACGGCGGCAAGCAAGCCTCGGTGCGCTTCGACCTGAAGCCCTTGGGCGCCGACGCTTCGCTGACCAGGGTCACGCTGGACGTCGACGGCCAGCAACTGAGCTTCGCACCGAAGACGCCGCAAGGCGCGGCCACTTTCCAGATCCCGAGCGGCAAAGGCGTCAACGCGGTGCGCTTCGACGTGGCCCCGGCCGGCACGGCCGAGCTGCGCACGGAGGGCGCGTGGGCCTGGTTCCGCATGCTGGACAAGGGCATGCTGGAGCCGTCCGCGCAAGGCGAGCGCTATAAGCTGACCTTCGACCTGGAAGGCCGCAAGATGATGTATGAACTGACCGCGAACAGCGTCAACAACCCGTTCAAGCGGGATGGTGTCGAACAGTTCCGCTGTCTTGAATCGCTGTGATGGAACGCATTGATGGATGAGCCAGACCTGGCGCCGGGCTTCTTCGGCAAAGTCAGCACCCATGGTGACTTCGTGTCGCGCCGCCTGCCGCCACCCCTGCTCGGCGTGTGGGACGCGTGGTTGCAGGCGTCCATGCAGGGCAGCCGCGAGGCGCTGGGCTCGCGCTGGCTGCAAACCTATCTCCACAGTCCGATCTGGCGCTTCGCGCTGGCGCCGGGCGTGTGCGACCGCAACGCCTGGGCCGGCGTGCTGATGCCGAGCGTGGACCGGGTCGGGCGGCATTTCCCGCTCACCATCGCCGCCGGCGCGCCGGGCGGCGGCGGCTTGCTGGACTGGGTGGCCAACGGCAAGCCGTGGTTCGACCAGCTGGAGTCGATGGCCTTGTCGTCGCTCGACGAGCGTTTCGAGCTCGAGCCCTTCGACGGCCTGCTGCAAGCCATGCCGCCGCTGAGCGATGCGCCGCTGGCCGGGCAGGCGGGCGGCGCGGGCTGCCGCTTGCCGCTGGCGTCGCTGGACGCGGTGGCGGCGCAGGTGCCGTTGCTGGCGGCGGCTGCGCTGCGCGGGCAGAGCGTGTGGTGGACAGACGGTTCGGCGCAGGTGGAACCTAGCCTGCTGCTGTGCCGTGGCCTGCCGGCGCCGGCCGCCTTCGCCGGCATGCTGGCCGGGACGTGGCAGCAAACCGGATGGACGTAGGGCGGGTTGGCAGCGCAGCTGCGTAACCCAACATGAGCCGCCATGAGCCGCCATGAGCCGCCATCAGCCGCCATGACGCTTGGCGGTTTTACGGGCGTGCTTAATCGCGGCAGCGCACCAGCACCGCGGTGATGTTGTCCCGGCTGCCGTCGCGCTTGGCAATGTCGACCAGTTCGGCGCAGCAGGCTGGCAGGTTGTCGTCGCGTACCCGCGCCAGGATGGCGGCGATGGCTTCCGGCGGCGAGTTGCCGTACAAGCCGTCGCTGCACAGCAGGTAGACGTCGCCGGGCGCCACGGCCTGCGTCTGCAGGTCCGGCTTGATCAGCGGCGCGGGTCCGAGCGCCTGCAGCAGCAGGTTGCGCGCCGGGAGCGGCTCCTGCATGCCGGCCTCCAGCGCCTGCTGGTACAAGGTCTGGTCGCGCGTGAGCTGGTTCAGGCGGCCGTGGCGGAAACAGTACAGACGGCTGTCGCCGATGTGGAAGATGAACACCGGCCCGTCCTGCGCCACTTGCCACATGCCGGTCAGCGTCGTGCCCATGCCGGCGCCGTCGGCCTGGTCGTTGGCCATATTGGTCTGGTACATACGCTCGTTGGCGAATTCCACCGCGTCGTGCAGCGTGATCATCGCGCGCATGGTGGCGTCGGTCCAGGTGGCGTCGGGATCGGCCTGCACCGGGTCGAAGGCGCTGGCGTGGAAGGCCGGAATAGTGGCGTCGTCAGGCGCTGCCTGCTGCTTGCCTTCGCGCTCGCTCTGCGCCGCACGGATGAAGCTGTGCAGCAGCGTGATGGCGTCGGCGCTGGCGATTTCGCCGGCCTCGTGGCCGCCCATGCCGTCGGCGACGACCACCAGGCCGAGCTCCGGGGCGATGAAAAAATTATCCTGGTTGGACTCGCGCACCGTGCCGACGTCGGTCAGCCCGTAGGCCAGTCCCAGGTCCAGGTGGTGAATTTCCGACGGTGATAATTGCTTCCAGCTGCCCAAGATGTCTCCTGTCATTGAATATGTCGCAAAGGCTATTGCTGCATGCTAGCATGCGCAATGCGGCGTATGGGGCACGATAACAAAAAATGAACGGTGGACGGGGGCATGGACGATAGCGAGCAACGGGACGGAGCAGAAGGCACGACAGGGGACCGCAATGCTGCCGCCGAGGCGCGCGCCGCCATCCTGGCGCGCCGCGTCGCGGCGCTGGAGGCGGTGGTTGCCGTTGAGCGCCGTATGCGCGACGTGCAGGAGATGACGGCCCGCGCCGCCACCGGCCAGCTGGCGGCGCGCGACGGCCAGGCCGACATCACCGTGCCGCGCCAGCTGGCGCACCAGCCGGGCTACGACGACGACGCCACCATACCGGTGCCGCACTACCGGCCGGACGGCACCCGCGAACCGTCGCCGTCGCGCGCACAGCCGGAAGCGCAGGCGGACACATACACGCAGCCGCAGTCTCATTCGCACTCGCACTCGCACTCGCACTCCCAGTCAACTTCGCTGCGCGGTTCGCAGCCGGTGCGTTCGCAACTGCCGCCCATGCCTGCCATGCAGAACCGCTCCATCGGCCCCGGTATTTCGACCCCGCTGGCGCTGTCGACAGGCTTCGAGCTATTCGAATACCGTATCGATTCCGTGCTGGGCCAGGGCGGTTTCGGCATCACCTATCTGGCCACGGACGTCAACCTGAACGTGCGCGTGGCCATCAAGGAGTACTTGCCCGCCGAATTCGCCACCCGCGCCAGCGACAGGTCTGTGTCGCCGCGCTGGCCCGAGGACCAGGAGTTCTACCTGAACGGGCTGGAATGCTTCCTGGTCGAGGCGCGCACGCTGGCCACCTTCCGCCACCCGAACATCGTGCGCGTGGCGCGTTTCTTCGAAGCCCACCGCACCGCCTACATGGTGCTGGAATACGAACGCGGCCAGCCGCTCAAGCAGTGGTGGGAAAAACAGAAGGGCATGCGCGAGCAGCAGTTGCTGTCGCTGGTGCAGCCGCTGCTCGACGGCCTGTCGATGTTGCACGAAGCCGGCTATCTGCACCGCGACATCAAGCCGGACAATATTTATGTGCGCAAGGAGGACGGCAACTGGGTGCTGCTCGACTTCGGCGCCGCGCGTCAAACAGTGGGCGGCATGCAGGCCATGGCCGACGTGGTCACCCCCGGCTATGCGCCGCTGGAACAGTACCAGGGCGGCGAGCAGGGGCCTTGGACCGACATCTACGCCTTGGGCGCTACCCTGTACTGGATGATCACGGGAGCCAAACCGGCGCCTGCGCCCGAGCGCCAAAGCGGCGTGGCGGAATACGTGCCGGCCGTCCAGGCCGGGCAGGGCCGCTACAGCGAGGAATTCCTCAAGGCGGTGGACTGGGCGCTGCGGGTCGACGCCAAGCTGCGTCCGCAGAGCATAGAGGAATTGTCGCAATGCCTGTTCGCCTCGCACGCGGGCAGCCTGGGCCTGCAGGCGGCGCTGCGCGTGAGCGAACTGGAAGGCCAACGCAGCCTGAAGAAGGGCGTGCGCAAGCTGGGCAAGGCGATCTGGCGCCCGACCTCGTGGCCCATGGTGGTGAAGATGACCGTTGCCATGATGCTGGCCGCGCTGCTGCCGATGACCATTACCGCCTATTACAACCTGAACGGTTCGGTGGCAGCGGTCTCGACCAGCGAATTGCGCAACCTGGAGAGCTTGGCGCAAGCCACCGCCGGCCGCATTTCGCAGCTGATTTCCGACAGCCGCTACCAGGCCAGCTATCTCGCCACCGATTCCGATTTCATCGGCTATCTGCGCGCGCCCAGCGAGGCGAAGAAGGAGATCGTCAGCGCCAAGCTGGCCAACCTGATCAGGACCAATCCGGACGCGCACCTGATCTTCCTGATGGACAAGGAGGGCACGGCGCTGGTGTCGAGCGAGCCTGGCGTGGCCGGCGTGAATTTCAAATTCCGCGAATACTTCCAGGAGGCGATGAAGGGGCACGCCTTCATGACCGGCGTGATCATCGGCTCCACTGCCGGCAAGCCCGGCGTGTACTACGCCAACCCCGTGTTCGACGACGCGAAGAACGTGATCGGCGTGGTCGTCATGCGCATCAAGGGCGGTACCATTTCGGCCATCCTGGACGACGCCAGCGCGGGAGGCAAGCGCGTGCCTTTCATGATAGACGGCGACGGCATCCTGGTGCACCATCCGGACAAGGACCAGCTGTACCGCAGCCTGGCACCGCTGCCCAGGGCCACGCTGGAGCGCATCGTCGCCGACCAGCGCTTCCGCCGCCACCGCATCGAAAGCGTGGACATGCCGGAACTGGCCAAGGTGCTGATCGGCGCCAAGGGCACGGGCAATATCAGCTACCGGTCCACGCTGAGCGGCGTCGAGGAGCACGCTGGCTACGCGCCGGTGCAGGGCCACAACTGGGTGGTGGGCATGACCGAATCGCGCACCCGCTTCGAGGAGCCTTTGCAGCGCCTGTTCGTCAATGTGCTGTACAGCGTGGCGGCGGTGGGACTGGTGTTCCTCATCCTGGCGGTGTTGTTCGCGCGCTCCATCACGCGCCCCGTGGTGCGCCTGACCGAGGCGGCCAACGCGCTGAAGGATGGCGACTACGACCGCGCCAACATCAAGGTCACCAGCACCGACGAGATCGGCCAGCTGGCGCGCACCTTCAACGTCATGATCGACGTGCTGCGCCAGCGCGAGCGTGAGAAGCAGCGCGGAAAAGCCGGCTGCGGGCCGGGCGGGCGGGACGGCGCCGAGGACGAATAGCCACGCAGCCGGCGCCGGCGGCGCAGCGAACTGTTTGCGAACCGGGACGTTCGGGTTATGCTCTATGGAAATCTAATCGATTAGATAACTATGGAGATGCAAGCATGTCGAATCCCACGCAATCCGGCCGCCGCCACTTCCTTCAAGCCGGCGCCCTGGGCGCCGCCGCCCTGAGCCTGGCGCCGTCCGCCGTGCTGGCCAAGCCGGCGCTGAAGCTGGGGCCGCACGGGCTGCGCGCCTTGGCGCACGACCTGGACGGCCGCCTGATCCAGCCCGGACAGGATGGCTTTGCGCTGGCGGCCTGGCCGAACAACGCGCGCTGGGCCGGCGTGCAGCCGCAGGCGGTCGCCATGTGCGCCACCGAGCGCGACGTGCAGCTGTGCGTGCGCTGGGCCGCCGACAGCGGCTTGCCGTTCGCGATCCGCTCCGGCGGCCATAACTACGCGGGTTTCTCCACCACCTCCGGCCTGCTGATCGATGTGAAGGCCATGAACAGCGTGAAGCTCGACCTGAAGAACGGGACCGCCTGGGTGCAGGGCGGCGCCAACAACAACGACGTGGCGGCCGCGCTGCGCGCCCATCCCTACGCGATTCCGTCCGGCCGCTGCCCGACCGTCGGCACCAGCGGCCTGGTGCTGGGCGGCGGCTGGGGCTTCTCCGCCACGCATTCCGGCCTGACCTGCGACAGCCTGCTGGCCACCGAACTGGTGGTGGCGGGCGGCGGCGTGCGCAGCATCCACGCCCGCAGCGAGGCGCTCGCCGACCGCGAGCTGTTCTGGGCCGTGCGCGGCGGCGGCGGCGGCAACTTCGGCGTCCATACCGGCTTCACCTTCAAGCTGCATCCGGTCGGCCAGGTGACGACCTTCAACCTGGCCTGGGCGCCCGGCAAGCAGATCGAATTGCTGCGCGCGCTGCAGGCTTTCCAGCTGAAGTATCCGACCACCATTTCCAGCCGCAGCAAGGCGCTGCCTTCGGCGGCCGGGGCGCGGCCAACGCGCGATTCGATTTACGTGGTAACGCTGGGGCAGTTCTGGGGATCCGAACAGGAACTGCGCGAGATGCTGGCGCCGCTGTACGCCATCGCCAGGCCGACGACGGAGGACATTTACCAGGTCGACTACTGGCGCGGCCGCGACTACCTGCTGACGGACGACCCGAACGGCTTGTACGACATCCGCTGCAGCTACGTGCAGAACGAATTGGGCGAGGCGGCGCTGGACACCATGTTGAACTGGATGACGCGCTGGCCGGGCGGTTCGCTGCTGCAGGAGAACATGGGCATCCTGTTCGCCATCGGCGGCAAGGTCAAGGAAGTGGCCAGCGACGCCACTGCCTATGTGCATCGCGGCTCGAATTACATCTTCGAGATGGAGTGCTCCTGGGGCCCGATCGACAAGCCGGAAACGGTGCTGCGCCAGCGCGCCTGGTTGAAGGACTACTACGACGACATGCAGCGCTTCCTGCAGCCTGAATCCTACGTCAACTTCCCCAACCGCGACCTGAAGAACTGGGCGCAGGCTTACTACGGCAGCAACCTGGCGCGCCTGTCCGGCGTCAAGCGCGATGTTGACAGAGGCAACCTGTTCCGCTTCGAGCAAAGTATTCCGAGAGCGTAATTTTGTTGTTAGCAGTTAACATTTGTGTCGCGAGGTATATTATTGCCGATCAATGTTAATTTTCCATTGTCACTTTCTGTTAAATAGTTTCTAATGTCGCCCCTACGACTGCGTATTTCTACGTAGAAAATTTCACGCTCTGGGGGTATCACCATGAAACGTTCGATGCGCTGGCCGCTGGCCGCTGCATTGCTGTGCGCGCTCGGCACCGGGCACGCTGCCGACACATTGAAGGACTGTGCGCTGGACAAGCTGGACGGCTCGGGCAAGGTCGACCTGGCCAAGCAGCCCGGCAAGCTGGTCTACGTCGACTTCTGGGCCTCCTGGTGCGGTCCTTGCAAGCAATCCTTCCCCTTCATGAACAAGCTGAAGAAGCAGTTCGAAGCCAAGGGCGTGACCGTGGTCGCCATTTCGGTCGACAAGGATCCGAAGGATGCCGTCGAATTCCTCAAGGACCATCCGGCCGACTTCACGGTGGCCAGCGACCCGGCCAGCAAATGCGCCAAGGCCGCCGCCGTCAAAGGCATGCCGACCTCCTACATCGTCGGCAAGGACGGCGCCATCCTGTACACGCACAAGGGCTTCCGCCCGGCGGACATGGAAGAAATCACCAAGCAACTGCAACTTTTGAGCGAGAAACAATGAAGCAATCTATGAAATGGCTGGCGGCCGTGGCCTGCGTGCCTGTGCTGGCAGCGCTGGGCGGCTGCGCCATCACCAAGGTCGACGCGACCGAGCGCGGCAACCTGGCCAAGGAAGTCATGCAGCGCGACTCCGGCTCCCAGCACGTGGCGCTGGAACAGCACATGTCCGCATCGAAGGAAAGTACCGCTGGCGGCTACAGCGTGGGTGGAGGTGGCTGTGGCTGCAACTAAACATAATAACAAGCCGAACGAAGCGCTGACCGTCCTGATGGCGGCGGCCCTGGCGCTGCCGGGCATGTCGGCCCAGGCGGCCGATGCCAATGTGCGCAACGACAGCGTCGTGCTGAGCTACAACCACGGCGACTACGCCGAGTCGAACAAGCGCATGGATGCGCGCGTCGACCAGGTCTCCGTGACGGTGCCGCTGGGCGACCGCTACGAGGTCAAGCTGAACACCATCCGCGACGTGGTCAGCGGCGCCTCGCCGTTTTCCAACCGCGTGGTCGCCGGCAAGCCGGTGATGATACTGGCAACGGCCGCTTCGATCCGCGAGAAGCGCGAAGTGATGGACGCCAGTGTCGGCTACTACGGCGACGATTACTACGCGGGCGTGAACGTCGGCCGTTCGATCGAGAACGACTACGACGCGCACTTCATCAGCGCGAGCTACCGCCGTGGTTTCAACGACAAGAACACCACGGTGTCGGTGGGCGCGGCCTTCTCCAGCGACGAAGTGTGGGAGAAGTACTATCCGCTGGTGGCGAACGCCAAGCCTTCCGTTTACCGCGACCGCCACAAACACGACCTGATGGTCGGCGTAAGCCAGATCCTGGATGAGAACAGCGTCGCCCAGCTGGTGCTGTCGCACGGCTACACCTACGGCTACCTGAACGAGCAGTACCGCCGCGCCGTCATCCAAACCGCCAAGGGCCCGGTCTTTGTCGCCGATGCGCGCCCGCAGGACCATACGCAATGGACCGCGCTGGCCCGCTACAGCCATTACTTCGCCGCGATCAATTCGGCGCTGCACCTGGACTACCGTTTCGGCCTCGATAGCTGGGGTGCGGATTCGCACACCGTCGAAGGCAAGCTGCGCGTGGCCCTGGGCGGCGGCTGGAGCGTAGCGCCCGGCCTGCGCTACTACACGCAGAAGAACGCCGATTTCTACCAGACCTACTTTACCTCCGCGCCGGCCAACGGCCTGACCACGGTCGACTACCGCCAGGCCGCATTCGGCGCGCTGTCGCCAAAGCTGGAAGTGGTGAAGACCTTCAAGAACGGCACGCAAGTGCGCGCCAGCTTCGAGAACTACCTGCGCAATTACAGCTACCGCCTGAGCGGCGCGCGCGGCAACGCGATCGACAACTACCACGCCCGTCTGCTGAGCGTGAGCACGGACATTGCCTTCTAAGTCCGCCCGGCTCGCGGTCCATCGCTTTGAATTCAAGGCGATGGGCACGCGCTGCGACATCCGCGTGTTCGCGCCGGATGGGGAGGCGGCCGCGCGCGTGTTCCTGGCGTGCGCCGAGGAGGTCAACCGGCTGGAGCAGAAATACTCGCGCTACCGGCCGGGCAACTTCCTGCATCAGATCAACCTGGCCGCGCAGCATGGCGGCGAGGCGCAGGCGGACGCGGAATGCATGTCGCTGCTGGACTATGCGCACGCGTGCCACGTGCAAAGCGAAGGGATGTTCGACGTGACGTCGGGCATCCTGCGCAAAGCCTGGAATTTCGACCGCGCCGCCTTGCCCGACGCGGCGCTGCTGGAACGCACGCTGCAGTCCGTGGGCTGGCAGCACGTGCAGCGCGACGGCCTGTTGCTGCGCTTCGCGCGCAAGGGCATGGAACTGGACTTCGGCGGCATCGTCAAGGAATACGCGGTGGACCGCGCCGTGGCGGTCTGCCGCGGCCTGGGCATCGCGCACGGTGTGGTGGACCTGGGCGGCGACATCGGCGCCATCGGTCCGGACCCGGACGGCGAGCCATGGCGCATCGGCATCCGCCATCCGCGCGCGCCGGAACGGGAAGTGGCCAGCATCGCCATCGCGCAGGGTGCGCTGGCGACCAGCGGCGACTATGAACGCTGCATCGAAATCGACGGCCAGCGCTACAGCCACATCCTGTCGCCGGCCACCGGCTGGCCGGTGCAAGGCCTGGCCAGCGTGACAGTGGTGGCGGAACAGTGCGTGGTGGCGGGCAGCATCAGCACCACGGCGATGCTCAAGGAGGGCGCCGGCGCGGCATGGCTGGCCGGCCTTGGAGCGCCCCACGTCTGGGTCGACCTGGACGGCAATATTGGCGGTTCGCCCGAGGGTGGCCGCGACTCAAACAACCTGGAGATATTCCAATGAAGTACCTGGTCACATTGTTGTTGGCGTTGTCGTCGCTGTTTTCCCTGGGCGCCGCGCATGGCGCAGACTTCCTCGAAGTCGAGCAAGCCTTCAAGCTGCAGGCCGAACTGAAGGACGCGAAAACGCTGAGCCTGGGCTGGGCCATCGCCCCCGGCTATAAGCTGTACCGCGACCGCGTGAAGCTGGGCGTGGAAGGCGCGCAGGCGCAACTGGCCGACGCGCCGCTGCCGCGCGGCGAAGTGAAGTTCGACGTCAACCTGAACAAGGAAGTGGAAACCTTCCACAAGCGCCTGGACCTGCCGGTCGCCATCGCCAAGGCGCAAGCGCCCTTCGTGCTGACGCTGAGCTACCAGGGCTGCGCGGAGGAAGGCCTGTGCTATCCGCCGGTCGACCTGCGCTTCGCGGTCGATCCGGCCAAGCCCGGCCTGCTGACGGCGCTGGCCGAGGACGAAGCCGGTCCGGCCGCTATCGATGCAGCCACTGCTTCGGCCTCCGCTTCCGCCACCGTCACCGCGGCGCGTTCGGCCACCGTGGCCGTGGAGCAGGACGACAGCTCGCTGGCCCAGCAGACGCTGAAAAGCGGCAGCCTGTGGCGCATCGGCGGCGGCTTCTTCATCTTCGGCCTGCTGCTGTCGTTCACGCCGTGCGTGCTGCCGATGATCCCCATCCTGTCTTCCATCATTGTCGGCGAAGGCAATGTGTCGCGCGGACGCGGCTTCATGCTGGCCCTGGCCTACTGCCTGGGCATGGCGCTGATCTACAGCGCCATGGGCATAGGCGCGGGCCTGGCCGGCGCCAGCATGGCAGCAGCGCTGCAAACCCCATGGGTGCTCGGCATGTTCGCCTCCCTGCTGGTGGTGCTGTCGCTGTCGATGTTCGACGTCTACCAGCTGCAGATGCCAAGCTCGCTGCAAAGCCGCTTGAGCAATACCAGCGGCAGCCTGCGCGGCGGCCGTTTCATCGGCGTGTTCGTCATGGGCGCGCTGTCGGCCATGATCGTCGGCCCTTGCGTGGCCGCTCCGCTGGCCGGCGCGCTGCTCTACATCAGCCAGACCGGCAACGTTTTCACCGGCGGCTGGGCCTTGTTCGCCATGGCCATGGGCATGAGCGTGCCGCTGCTGCTGACCGGCGTTTCGGCCGGCAGCCTGCTGCCGCGCGCCGGCGGCTGGATGAACGGCGTCAAGCGCGTGTTCGGCCTGCTGCTGATCGCCACCGCCATCTGGATGGTGTCGCCGGTGCTGCCGGCCTCGGTGCTGATGCTGCTGGTGGGTGCCTACGCCATCCTGTGCGCGGTGCACCTGCACGTGTTCGATGCGGCCCACCTGCACACCAAGACCGGCGTCACCGGCCAGCGCTTCGGCAAGACGCTGGGCCTGGTGTTCCTGCTGCTGGGCGTGTTCGAACTGCTCGGCGCCGTCAGCGGCGGCAACAACGTGATGCAGCCGCTGGAGCATCTGCGCGGCGGCGCGGGCGGCAGCCTGCAGGCCGAAGCGAAGCCGGCCAGCCGTTTCAAACGCATCAGCAACCTGCAGGACCTGGAGCGCGAACTGGCCGGCGCCACCGCGCCGGTGATGCTGGACTTCTACGCCGACTGGTGCGTGGCCTGCAAGGAGATGGAACACCTGACCTTCAGCGACAAGACGGTCGCCGAAACGATGGGCAAGTACACGCTGCTGCAGATTGACGTCACAGCGAACAATGACGCCGACAAGGCGATGATGAAGAAGTTCTCGCTGTTCGGCCCGCCGGCCATCGTGTTCTTCGACAAGGACGGCAAGGAAAACGCGCCGGCGCGCGTAATGGGCTACATGGCCAAGGAAGCTTTCCTGCCGCGCATCCAGGGGCACCTGGGCAGCTGAACCGGTGTGGATGCACGGCGCGCGCCACGCTAGGCGCGCGCCGCCGTTCCATAGTTCACATACCAGCGCTGGTCCTGGTCCTGCCAGCATTCATAGCCCACCAGGCCTTCGGACAGCGCCATGCGGTGGCTGATATGGTCGTTCGACGCGACCTCGTGCTGCTTGTTCCATCGCACGGGCGGCTGCGCCAGGTCCCTCAGCATCACCAGCCGGGCCAGGCCGCCATAGACGATGGCGTAGCGCCGCACCGAAAACCCCTCCAGCAACAGGCCGCGCAGGCTGCGCATATTTTCCGGCGCCACCGTGGCCGACACCAGCGTGCGGCCCAGGCTTTGCCCGAGCGCGATGCGTTCCTCGATACCTGCGCAATGCAGTCTGCGGCCGCGCCATTCCGGCAGCGAAGCCGCGCCGTCCAGCACACACATGCGCGCCCGGTCGGCGGGGCCTGCCTGCAACAGTTCGGCCATGTGGTCCACCGTGTGCGACTCCATGGCCAGCACGCCGTAGGCCACCAGTTCGCCGTCGGCGTGGCAGCACAGCACGCGTCCCTGGCGTTCCGCGTGGCTCTGGAAATGGCCCAGGTCATCCGGCCGCACCATGCCCTGCGGGACCAAGGCCAGCACCGCGCAGTGCAACTGGTGCACCAGGGGCGCTTCCTCGGCGCGCATCAGGCGCCAGACGAAGGTCGAATCGGCGTTAAAGATCGTCATCTCAGCAGCTCCGCATAGTTGAGCACTTTCAGCGGCGGATAGAGGTCGAGCTGGGCCGCGACGGACATATTGACCAGGTAGGAGAAGCGGGCCAGCGTTTCAACCGGGATTGCGGCCGGCGCAATGCGCTGGCGGAGGATCTGCTGCACTTTGTGGGCCGTCAGCCGGCCCACGCTTTCATAGCCGGACACCAGGCCGAACAGCGCCTTGCCCTCGCGCAGCGGAATCTCGGTCGCCGAGAAGGAGGGCAGGCGATGCGCCAGCGCCGCCTCGGTCAGTACCTTGCGGTTGGCGGCCAGGAAGCTGTCCGGGCCGATGTAGAGCAGCTGCACATTGTTCTGCGCCAGTTCCGCCACCAGGGCCGGCAGTTCCGACGCCATGGGCTGGCCTTTGGCGTCCAGCGGCACCGGGCGTTCCAGCAGTTGGCAGCGTTCGCTGGCCGCCACGGCACGCAGCTCCTTGACGTTGGTCAGGGAATTGGGTTCGACCGGATTGTAGATGATGGCCAGCCGGAAGAAATTGCGATAGGCGCGGATGGCGCCCATCTGCAGCGCCACCGGCACCACGTGGCAGGCGCCGGTGATGTTGCGGCCGGACGTGGTGAGCGACTTGACCAGGCCGGAACCGCGTGGCGATGCCACCATGGTGAACACCACCGGAATGTCGGTCACGTGTTTTGCCGGATCGGCCGCCCCCTCCTTGCCAACCACCGCCAGCGTGACCGGCGTGCCCCAGGTGTAGATCAGGTCCACCTTCATGGCGCGCGCTTCGGCCACCAGCTGCGGCACCTTGCTCACGTCGAGCGCCACGTCGCGCACGATCAGTTCGACCGGCATGTCGTTGACTGCGAAATAGTCGCGGAAGCCTTTTTCCACGGCGGTCTCGCCACGGAACAGGATCATGAAGATGCGTGGCGGACGGGCGGAAGCCGGAACTGCTGCCATCGCTGCCGCCGGTACCGAAGCGGCCGCCGGGGACGATGGCGCTGCCCCGGCCGCTGCCGCTGCCATTCCCGGCACCGGTACCGGCGCCGGCGACGCGAGCGCGCGCGGCAGGGTGCGCCCCAGGGCCAGCGCGGCGAGGGCGCCGCAAAGTGCGCGCCGCTTCATGGCGCCACCTCCGGCGTGCGGGCGGCCGCGCCTTTGCCTGCGGCCAGGAACACTACTGCGAACAGCGCCGAGGCAGCGAGCGCGAAGGCGCCGAGGAAGGCCATGGCTTGCGCCGGGCCGTAGCGCACGGCGAGCATGCCGGTGACCAGCGGCCCGGCCGCCGCGCCCAGGCGCTCGAGCAGGCGGAACAGGCCGACGATGGGGCCGGTGCCCGCGTCGCGCGCCTCGTCCTGCGTGACGCGCGCCACCAGCACCAGCTGTGCCGAAATGCTCATCGACTGCCCCAGGCCCAGTGCGCCTATGCCCAGCATGACCATCCCGCCGCTGGCGCCGTAGGCCACCGGCAGCAGGCCAAGGCCGGTCAACACGCCGCCGGCCGCCACCAGCACGGCGTAGGCGTTGTAGCGGTCGGCCAGGTGGGCGAACAGCGGGGCGAGGGCCAGGGAACTGAGGCCGTACAGCATGGTGTAGCGGCCGATCTCGGACTTGGAATGGCCCAGGCTGGATAGCAGCACCGGCACCAGGAAGATCAGGAAGCCGGAGTACAGGAACTTGGCCGGGACGCCGGACAGGATGGACAGCGCAAGGAAGCGCTTGTTGCGGATCAGGCGCGGCAGCAGCGGCCCAGTGCGCGCCGTTGGCGAGCCTGGCGTGGCGGGCGCAGAATGCACGGAATGCACGGAATGCACGGAATGCACGGAATGCATGGAATGCATGGAATGCATGGAATGTGCGGCAGCCTGGGCCTGCGCGGACGATGGCCAGGATGCGCCGGCAGGGCGAGCTGCCTGGGAACCTGGCCCTGTCTTGCTCAGCACCGCCGCCGCGATGGCCGCCGCCGCCAGCGCCACGCCCGCCCCCAGCAGGAACACCATGCGGTAGCCGACCCGGTCGGCCAGGATGCCGCCCACCGCCGGCGCGCAAATCTCCGCCACCATGATGGCGCCGACGAACAGCGCCATGCCTTTGCCCCGGTTGCTGCCGTCGGTGTTGTCGAACACATAACCCTGGCAGGCCATGAACATGATCGCGTAGCCGATGCCGGTTGCGGCGCGAGCGGCCACCAGCGTGAAGTACTCGGGCACCAGCCCGGTCACGGCCAGCCCGGCCATGACGGTCAGCGCGCCGGCGATATAGCTGCGGCGGCGCCCCAGCCGGTCCGACCAGTGGCCCGCGAACGGCATGGTCAGCGCCACGCCGAGCAGGAAGGCGGTGATGGGCAGGCTGGCATGCAGGCCGCCGCCCACCAGCGTGGTCTCCAGCGAGCCTGCGTATACCGGCAGGAAGGGACGCGACAGCATCTCGGCGAACATGAACAGGAAACTGAGCACCCGCACCAGCACGATGCGCTGCTGCAGCGGCGTGGCGTCGCTGCTGACGCCGAAGGAATAAGCCGTGCGTAGGCGTTGCAGCAGCGGCTCGGCCAGCGCGGCCTGCTGCGGGTTGGCCTGTTTGATCGCGGCGGCGGCGCGCACCAGCTCACCGAAGCCGTGGTTGACGCGCTCCGTGATGCCGTGCAGCCGCGCGGCGATGGTCGCGCCCGGCTCCGGCGCCGCGCGCTGGCGGAAGTCGCCCGCCGCGATGCTGGTCATCAGCGCCAGGATCTGGCGCATCGGCGCGGTGAAGTTCAGCGTCACCACGAACCACAGGATCTCAAAGGCCATCAGCAAGCTGGTGATCAGCACGATGCCGATGTCGTAGCGCAGCTCGCGCACGCGGCCAGCGACGTATTGCTTGTCCACCCCGACATGCAGATGGCCCACCGTCGCGCCGTCGTGGACCAGGGGCAGGGCGGTGTCGAGGAACTCGTCGGGCTCGCTGCTCTCGGCCTGGGTGCTGCCATAGAGCGCGGTGCCGTTGCGGTCCACGATGCGCAGGTAGGCGAGGTCGCGGTTCTGTTTCAGCACGTCGGCGAAGAAATCGGGCACGCCTTCGAGCCGCTGCAGCGGGATGCCGTAGCCCAGCGCACGCACCAGCTGGGACGACAGCGCCACGCCGGTGGTCTGCGCCTTGCGGCCCAGCTCCGGCAACAGTTTGCGTTCGGACAGCGACCATGCGTACAGCGACAGCGACAGCTGCACCGCCATCAGCAGCGCCAGCGCGAACACGAACAGCTGGCGCACCGGACGCACATACAAGCGTTCTTCGGGGTTCATAGCCCTTCCCCGGCGACGTCCTTGGTGGTGATGGCGCGGCGTGCCTGCTCCAGTTCGCGCATGGCCTGGCTGGCGCTGCGCGCGACCTGCTCGGCCAGCGCCGCCGCGTGCCTGTCGGGCCGGGCCACGGCGGGTGCGTCCCGGTCCAGCCCGTGTTCGATGCTGCCCAGGGTGCGGCCGATGCGGCGCACCCACAGGCGGATGCCGATGACGGCGAGCAGGGCGGAGACGGCGGTGGCGGCCAGCGCGGCGAGCAGCAGCTGGCGGGAGAGGCCGGCAATGAACTGGTCGTGGCTGCGGCGCGAGTAACGCAGTTCGATGGCGCCCACCGTCACGCCCAGGTTGTTCGATAGCGGCAGGCTGACCGTGGTGCTGTTCTTTTCGGCCGGGCGGCCGGTGGTGAACGCAGGCCGGCCATGGTCGTCCTTGACGACGATGGAGACGATCTCGGGGTCTTGCAGCGCTTCGAATTCGATGGCGGCCTGCGCATTGCCCAGGCCGCGCACCGGCAAGCCGAGGTCCAGCCCCGTCTCCAGGTTCTGGCGCAGCACATTGACCGTAAAGCGCAGGCGCGACTCTTCCAGTTCGCTCAGCGTGCGGTCAAGCTTGCCCACGTTGAGGAAGACGGTGAGTGCTATGGCCAGCACCGAAATGAGCACGATGGGTGCGGTAATGGTAACGCTGAGTCGTGACATCGCCATGCGTGGACACCTGGGAAACTGTCGTGTGATATTGATCGGTCAACTGTGCTGTAAAAATTGTAGCACTGTTGAGCTTGGTCAATATAAGTTTCCCTGAATGTGTTGCGGCGATGCCCGGGATTATTCGTAGGCGCCCAGGCGGCGCTGCTCCTCCGGCGAGAACAGGCTGTTGCGCAGGGCTTGCCGGGCGCTGCCGTCGCCCTCTGCGCCGGCGGCGGCGTCCGGCAACTGGCGGCGTCCGGCCTGGTATTGTGCGATGCGTCGCTGCCAGTCGGCTTCTTCGCGGTCCACCTCGGCCAGGCGCGAGGCCGCTTCCGGCGACAGCGCGGCGGCGCGCAGGCGGTAGACGTCGTGCTCGCCGGCGCCCTGGGCGCGCGCTTGCTGGACCGATTCCTCCAGCCGCAGCACGCGCGTGGGCGCGTCGCGCTGTTCGCGCAGCGCGGGCGGCAGTTTGCCGTCCAGCGCGGCCAGCTTGTCCTTGCGTTCGGCGTCGCTCAGTTTGCGGTCGCCGGAAATTTCCAGGCGCGCGATGGTGTCGGCGGCGTAGTTGTCGGCGGCGCCGAACAGGCCGGCGATCTGCTCCGGCGTGAAGTGCTTCAGACGCAGCTGCTGCATCGCTTCCAGGCGGGCGCGCGCGCCTGCCGCCATGTCCGTCGTTTTAGGCAGGCCGCGTTCCAGGTCGGCCAGCGCGCGTTTGTATGCAAGATAGTTGTCCAGCAGGCGCTTGGCGGCACCCGACGGTATCGGGCGCAGGCGGCGGTCCAGCTCGCGTTCGATCTCGGCGCGCACCGCGGCCAGCTTCCTTTCACCCAGGCCCGCCAGATAGTATTCGAACAGATAGCCGAGTTCCTCGTCGACCACCAGCCGTTCGGCGGCGTCCTGCCTGGCGGCGCCGTCCGGCGCGGTGCCGGCCATGGAGGGCACGAACGCAAAGTAGTCGGGCTGGGCTTGGGGCGCGGGCGTTGCCGCCTCCGGCGACGGCAGCGCGAAATACAGCAATACCATGACGGCGGCCAGCGCCGCAGCCAGGCGTGGAAGTTTTGCGTTCATGCGGCCCTCCCTTACAGGCCCAGGCCCTGCAGGCGGTTGGCCTGCTGGCGGAACACGGTGACCGGGCTGGTCTCGAACAGGTTGGTGATGCCTATCATCTGGTTCACCTCGTCCAGGTGGTTCATGCCGTAGTCGTCGCGGATCACGCGGCCGAGGTGGCTGGAGCAGCTGCTGACCAGGCCGTCGTTCTTGGCGCCGCCGAAGGCCAGCGAGGTGACCGCGAGGAAGGGATCGGCCGGATCGAAGGCATGGGTCCAGGGCTGGGCGCCGCTCCACGAGAAGTACTGCACGCCGTTGACCTGGTAGGCGCCTTCGCCGCAGGCCGTGGCCGGCACGCCTTGCGGATGGCGCGCATTGAAGGCCAGCGTGCCCTCGGTGCTGAGCGACTCGGCGGCCGCGCGCGAGCTTTGCGGCAAGGTAGGGCTGCCGGACAGGAGGCTGATCAGGCCACCCAGCGCGTTGGCGATGTCGTAGGTGACGCCGGGCACGGCGCCGATCAGGATGTCGGCCACCTTGGAACCCTTGTTCACGCCGCCCACGCTGGAGACGGAAGCGACCAGGTCGGGCCGCACCGAAGCCACGTAGCGCGACGTCGGGCCGCCATGGCTATGGCCGATCAGGTTGACCTTGGCGGCGCCGGTGGCGGCCAGGATCTGTTTGACCTGGATAAGCAGCTGTTCGCCGCGCACTTCGGTGCTGTTGGCGGCCGACACGGAAGTGACGTAGACCTTGGCGCCGCCGCTGCTCAAGCCGGAGGCGATGCCGTAGAAGTAGTCGACGGGCCCCAAGTTGTCGAAGCCGAACAGGCCATGTACCAGCACGATGGGGTATTTGGTTTGGGTGTAGCCCAGCGCCCAGGACGGGGCGGGCAGGGCGGTCACGGCGATCAACAACAGCGCCAGCGTCTTCCAGTAGCGTTTCTTCATTTTGTCTCCGATTTGAATGATTTTTTAGGGGCCGGAAATGTAAAACCGGGCGCATGGCCCGGTTCAAAATGTAGCATCGCGATCTGGTGCGCAATCTGGTGCGCGGCAGCTTGGCTCCCCCGGCCATGCGCTTGGCTCCGGCGACTGGCGCAATGTTGTTTTTTGCGCCAGCGTGCTGGCGGGGCCAGCTTGGGCGGGGCGCTACCGCGCCTAAGCCGCCCTACGGGTTCGCGGGCTGGACGTTGCTGGCGCCGGGCTCTTGCGCCGGCGCCGGGGGCGCCGCGTCGAGGTCGATGCCGCGCACGGTGGCGTCGCCTACGTATTCGCTGTACATCCAGGAACCGTCTTCGGCCTGTGCCACGCCTTCCGGCACGCCGCGCTCGCGCGGGGGCGCTTTTTGCAGCGCCACGCGCATGTAGTCGATCCAGATCGGCATCGCCAGCGTGGCGCCGAACTCGCGGCCGCCCAGCGACTTCGGATCGTCGTAGCCCATCCAGGCCACGCCGACCACCCCGCCGCCATAGCCGGCGAACCAGCCGTCCACGGCGTCGCTGGTGGTGCCGGTTTTGCCCGCCAGGTCGGCGCGGCCGAGGCGCGCGCCGGCTTGCGCGCCGGTGCCGCTGCGCACCACTTCGCGCAGCATGGTATCGGTGATGAAGGCGTTGCGCGGGTCCAGCACGCGGTTGCTTTCCTGCGCCGCCTGCGGCGGCCTGGTTTCGGACAGCACCTTGCCGTTGCCGTCCACGACGCGGGCGATCAGGTAGGGCTGCACCTGGTAGCCGCCGTTGGCGAACACCGAGTAGGCGCCCGCCATCTGCTGCGGCGTGACGGCGCCGGTGCCCAGCGTCATGGTCAGGTTCTTCGGATGCCTGGCCGGGTCGAAGCCGAATTTCTCGAGGAAGCCGTGCGCGTACGGCACGCCGATGGCGCGCAGCAGGCGCACCGAGGTGACGTTCTTGGACTTGGCCAGCGAGACGTGCATGGGGATAGGGCCGTCATAGACGAAGTCGTCGTTCTGCGGATCCCAGCCGCCGGTGTCCACGCCGGTCTCGGACAATTTGACGTCGTTGATCAGGGTGCCGGGGAAGTAGCCCTTTTCCAGCGCGGCCGAATAGATGAAAGGCTTGAGCGAGGAGCCGGGCTGGCGCCAGGCCTGCGTGACGTGGTTGAACTTCTGCAGGTTGTAATCGAAGCCGCCCACCATGGCGTGGTAGGCGCCGGTGGCCGAGTCCATCGACACGAAGGCGGCCGCCACCAGCGGCACCTGGGTAATCGACCAGTGCTTTTTGTCCTGCCCTTGCCCCTGCCCTTGCCCTTGCGTTACGCGCACGATGGCGCCGGGGCGCAGCTTCAGTCCCGCCTTGGCATTCTCGGACAGTCCAGGCGCGGCCAGCTTCAGCCCGTCGCCGGTGATCGCCAGTTCCTCGCCGTCGATGGTTTCCACGGTGACCGACTTGGCGGAGGCGGCCAGCACCACGGCCGGTATCAGCCGGTCGCTGCTGCGGCGCTTCTGCAGCGCCTCGTCGATGGCGTCTTCGCGGTCTTCCGCGTCGGCCGGCAGGTCGATGAACGCTTCCGGGCCACGGTAGCCGTGGCGCTGGTCGTAGTTCAGCACATTGCGGCGCACCGATTCGTAGGCCGCGTCCTGGTCGGCTTTCAGAATGGTGGTGTAGACGCTGATGCCGCGCGAGTACGACTCTTCCTTGTACTGCTCAAACACCGCCTGGCGCGCCAGTTCGGCCACGTATTCCGCGTGGGTGTCGAATTCCTGGCCCTTGGTGCTGACGTGCAGGTTCTCCTTCAGCGCCTGCTGGTACTGGGCTTCGGTGATGTAGTCCAGGTCGCGCATGCTCTTCAGCACCACGTGCTGGCGCAGCCGCGCGCGCTTGGGATTGGCGACCGGGTTGTGGCGCGCGGGGTTTTGCGGCAGGCCGGCCAGCATTGCCATCTCGGCGACCGACAGCTCCTTCAAGGACTTGCTGAAGTAGGCTTGCGCGGCGCTGGCGAAACCGTAGGTGCGCTGGCCCAGGTAGATCTGGTTCAGGTACAGCTCCAGGATCTTGTCCTTGCTCAGCGCCGCCTCGATGCGGTAGGCCAGCAGGACTTCGGTCGCCTTGCGGGCCGGCGTCTTGTCGCGGCTGAGGAAGAAGTTGCGCGCAACCTGCATGGTGATGGTGGAACCGCCCTGGCGGAAGCTGCCGCGCAGATTGGCCTTCAGTGCGCCGACCGCGCGTATCCAGTCGATGCCGCCGTGGCTGTAGAAGCGTTTGTCCTCGATGGCGAGGATGGCTTTCTTCATCATGTCCGGCACGTCCTTGACGGCGACGAAGTCGCGGTGCTCCTCGCCGAATTCGCCGATCAGCGCATTGTCGGCTGTGTAGATGCGCAGCGGGATCTTGGGCTTGTAGTCGGTGACGGCGTCCAGCGCGGGCAAATTGGGCGCGATGAAGATCAGCAGGTATGCCGCCAGCAGCACGCCGCCGGCCGCGGCGGCGATGCCGCCCACCTTCAGGCCGAGAATCGCGTTACGGCGGTTAAGCCACTTTGGTAAAGCAGGAGAGGTAGCAGTCAAGACGGGTACTCACGGTTGCAAAGTGGGGGCAATTATAGACCACGGCCACGGCAACAGCTCCTTGTCTGTATGCTACTCTTGCCATCTAATAATTTTTACGGAGATGAACTCATGCGCGCCAACTCTGCCTTGGGCCTGCTGCTGCTTTTGAATGTTGCCGTCGCCGGCACCGCCGCCGCTGCAACGCAAACGACGGTCGATTGCGGCCGCCTGCTCGATGTGAAGGCGGGCGTCTGGCGCGAGCGCGTCAGCGTGGTGGTGGAAAACGGCGTGGTCAAGTCGCTTGCGCCGACCGGGGCGGTGAAGGGGGATATCGACTTGAGCGGCCATTCCTGCCTGCCAGGGCTGATCGACATGCACGTGCACCTGACGGGCGAGTCGCACAAGGAAGTGGAGTCCCTGCGCATGCGCCTGAGCCAGGACGTGGCGGACGACGCCTACCGCTCGGTGGCCTACGCCGAGCGCACCATCAAGGCCGGCTTCACCACGGTGCGCGATCTGGGCGCGGACGAGGGCTTGAACGTGTCGCTCAAGCGCGCCATTGCAAGCGGCGCCATTCCCGGTCCGCGCATGTTCACCTCGGGCACGGCCATCGCCACCACCGGCGGCCATGGGGACAGCAGCAACGGTCTGTCGCGTCAGCTGGCCAAGGCCACCGGCCGCCCGACTCCGCATGACGGCGTCATCAACAGCCCGGAGCAGGCGCGCGAGGCGGTGCGGGCGCGCTACCAGGAGGGCGCGGACCTGATCAAGATCACCGCCACCGGCGGCGTGCTGAGCCAGGCTGCCAGCGGCCAGAATGCGCAATTCACGGACGATGAGCTGAAGTCCATCGTGGCCACCGCCAAGGACTACGGCTTCCGCGTGGCGGCGCACGCGCACGGCGTGGAGGGCATCAAGCGGGCGGTGCGCGCCGGTGTCGATTCGATCGAGCACGGAACCTATATGGACGACGAGGCAATCGCGCTGTTCAAGAAGCAGGGCGCGTACTATGTGCCGACCATCAGCGCCGGGCGCTATGTGGCGGACAAGGCCAAGGATCCCGAGTTCTTCTCGCCGCTGGTGCGACCCAAGGCGGCCGCCATCGGCCCGCTGATCCAGGCCACTTTCGGCCGGGCCTACAAGGCGGGCGTGAAGATCGCCTTCGGCACCGATGCGGGCGTGTTCCCGCACGGCGAAAACGCCAGGGAGTTTGCCTATATGGTGGAGGCGGGCATGCCGGCGCTGGAAGCGATCCGTTCGGCCACGCTGAACGCCGCCGAACTGCTGAACCAGGGCGGCCGCCTCGGTTCCGTGGAGCCGGGCTACGCCGCCGACATCGTGGCCGTCAGCGGCGACCCGCTGAAGGACATCACCGTGCTGCAGCAGGTGAAGTTCGTCATGAAGGACGGCGTGGTCTTCAAGCGCTGAGACGTGCCATTCCCGCGAAAGCGGGAATCCATGCTTCGCCGGTCAGGACCCGTTGTATGGACCGCATCGGCGGACCGTCCCGCCAGCGCGGAATCACAGTTGCGGCTTAGGCAATAAAGGCGGGCTGTCTCACCTTTTCGGGCACCGGTGTCTGCGTGTAAGCTGTGCTTGCCGGGCTGCCGCACACCAGTTCGGGCTGCAGCTGGTGGATCGCCAGATCCAGCCAGTTCGCCGTGTCGCCGAAACGGTATCCCAGGCATGCGGCACGCGCCGTGTCCATCACGTAGGGGAAGGGGAAGTCGAAAGGACTCAATCCCGCCTGCGTGGTGAGCGGCAGCGCGCGCACTTTTTCCCCCAGCACCAGGCCCACCCTGCGGTGCAGGTCCAGCGCGGACAAGCTCCCGCCGTCGGCCGCGTTCACCGGGCCGAGGAAGTCCTGCGTCCCGCTCCAGGCCAGGAAATCGCTGGCCTGGTCCGCGCTGATGAAGGAGGTCGCCGCCTTCGCGTTCGCATAGAGCAGCGCCTGGCCGCTTTGTGCCAGCGCCACGTAGTACGCCAGCCGGCCCGTGGAATCGTCCCCGCCCAGCACATGGCCCAGGCGCACCGTTACCAGCGGCAGCCTGCCGTCGCGGTACAGCAGCGCTTCCGCCTGGCGCTTGCCCTCGGCGTAGCTTTCGTCGGCCAGCATCGGATCGTGCCACGGATAGTCCATGTCGATGGCCTGCGCCGCCAGGTCGAGGTCGAGCTCCTCGAAGGCATCTTCCTGCCGTCCCATCAGGCGGCGGTACACCTCGATGCTGGACGCCATGACGTAGCGCCCCACCTTGCCGGCGAACACTTCGATGGCGATGGCCGCGTCCACGGGGCTGTAGCACAACTGGTCATACACGATATCGTAGCTGGCGGAGCCGAAGGCGGCGCGCATGGCGGCGTGGTCGCGGCGGTCCACAACGATGCGCTGCACGCGCTGGCCGAAGCCATCCGCGGTGCGGCCGCGCGTGGCCAGCGTGACGCGGTGGCCCGCGTCCAGCAGCTTCTGGACCAGTAATTTGCCGACATGGCGCGTGCCGCCGATCACCAAGATATTCTTGTGCATGATAATCTCCTGTTTGTGTCTATGCATTGTCGCGCTGCAGCATTGTGTGATCAAACGAGAAAATTGCCTGTCTGAGAACAAGAAAAACTTATCCATGGAACTTGTATGGCCAAATCCCTGCGCAACCTGTCCGGGCTGATCGACCTCGAGGCGGCCGCGCGCCGGGGCAGTTTCAAGCTGGCCGCCGAGGAGCTGCACAAGACGCCGGCGGCGGTCAGCCAGCAGATCAAGAACCTGGAGGAGGAGCTCGGCTTCGCGCTGTTCCTGCGCCATCCGCGCCACGTGGCGCTGACGGAGAAGGGGCGCGATTTCGCCGCCACCGTGGCGCGTGTGCTGGGCGAATTGCGCACCAAGGCGGCCGCGCTGCAGAACAGCGGCGAGGAATGCGTGCTGCGCATCTCGAGTACGCACTCCTTCGCGCTGAAGTGGCTGGCGCCGCGCCTGACGCACTTCACCCGTTTGCACCCCGACCTCGACATCCGCCTGGACGCGAACGACCGCTACGTCAGCCTGGAAGACGACAGCGTGGACGTGGCGATCCGCTACGGCTTGTACGAGCAGGGCGACCCGGCCGTGCTGTTCCGCGAGCGCCTGGTGGCGGTCTACAGTCCGGACATCCTGCCGGCGGGCCGCAGCGCGTTCACGCTGGAGGATTTGCGCGCGTTGCCGCTGCTGGACGAGGGCAGCAATGTGCACTGGGACCGCTACATCGCCGCCAACGGCTTGCCCAAGGGCGGCTACCACGTCTCGCGCGGCTACAGCCACTGGGGCGTGCTGGCGCAGGCGGCGGTGGCGGGGCAGGGCATCGGGCTGGTGGCCTACAGCATCGTGTACGAGGACTTGCGCAAGGGCGTGCTGCGCATGATAGACGGGCGCTGCATCACCTACCCGTCGGGCTACCGCTTCCTGGTCAACATCAACAAGGAACGCATGCCAAAAATAGAACGTTTCCGCGCCTGGCTGGACGGCGAAATGGCGGAAATGGAGCGCGCGCTGGCGGCGTGCTTGCCGGTGGACGAGCGCACGCCACAATAGGGGTTGCCAGCGCATTCATAAATGGCGTATCTTTCTCGCACGGCAACTTTTTTCGGATGAGAGCGGAATGACGGCGGCAGGACGCGAAACGGCACACGACAGCGAATGCGATTTGCTGGTGGTTGGCGGCGGCATCAACGGCGCCGGGGTGGCGCGCGACGCCGCCGGGCGCGGCTTGTGCGTGGTGCTGTGCGAGAAGGACGACCTGGCATCGCACACCTCGTCGGCGTCCACCAAGCTGATACACGGCGGCCTGCGCTACCTCGAGTACTATGAATTCGCGCTGGTGCGCAAGGCGCTGATCGAGCGCGAAGTGCTGCTGCGCTCCGCGCCGCACATCATGTGGCCGCTGCGCTTTGTGATGCCGCACGTGGCGGGGCAGCGCCCCGCGCTGCTGATACGCGCCGGCCTGTTCCTGTACGACTTCCTGGCCAAACGCGAGCTGCTGCCCGCGTCCTGCGGCATCGACCTGCGCTGCCACGTGGCCGGGCGCGCGCTCAAGCCCGAGTTCAAGCGCGGCTTCGTCTACTCCGACGGCTGGGTGGACGACGCCCGCCTGGTGTTGCTGAACGCCATGGACGCCTGCCGCAAGGGCGCGACCATCAAGACCCGCACCGCCTGCACTGCACTGCGGCGCGAAGCGGACTGCTGGTACGCCACCTTGCGCGGCGCGGACGGCAAGGAGACCGTGGTGCGGGCGCGCTGCGTGGTCAATGCGGCCGGACCGTGGACCGCCAGCCTGCTGGGCATGGCGCTGCCGCAGCGGCGCAGCCAGACGCTGCGCCTGATCAAGGGCAGCCACATCGTCGTCAAGCGCATCTTCGAGCACGACCACGCCTACATCTTCCAGCACCGCGACGGCCGCATCGTGTTCGCGATTCCATACGAGCGCGACTTCACGCTGATCGGCACCACCGACCTCGATTACCGGGGCGACGCGAACAAGGTGGCCATCGACGCCAGCGAGATTGCCTACCTGTGCGATCTGGTGAGCCAGTATTTCACCGCGCCGGTGAAGCCGGAGGACGTGGTGTGGACCTACGCCGGCGTGCGCCCGCTGGTGGAGGACTCGGCGCAGGACGCCAAAGCCGTCACGCGCGACTACCGCTTCGAAGTGGACCAGCAGGGCGCGCCGCTGATCAGCATCTTCGGCGGCAAGATCACGACCTTCCGCAAGCTGGCCGAGGATGCGGTGGACCTGGTGGGCAAGGCGCTGGGCAACCGCCATCCGGGATGGACCGCGAAAGCCTGCCTGCCGGGCGGCGACCTGTATGGCGACACGCCGCAAAATTGCGCCGTGCTGCGCTACGAGGAATGGCGCAACAAGCTGCTCGACCAATACGACTGGCTGCCGCGCGTGCTGGTGGCGCGCTACGCCCGCGCCTACGGCACCCGCATCCATACGCTGCTGTCCGGCCGCGTGAAGCTGGAAGACATGGGGGCCGAGCTGGAGCCGGGGCTGTATGTGGCGGAGGTGGAGTATCTGTGCCGTTACGAGTGGGCGGTAACGGCGGAGGACATCCTGTGGCGGCGGTCCAAGCTGGGCCTGCACGCGCCGGCTGGCGCGGAAGGGCGGCTCGATGCCTGGCTGGCGGCTTACGTCGCTGCGGACTCGGCGTCCCCCGCGAAGCCGCCCTGCGGGAGTCCGGGCGACGGCGCGTAAGTGCGTTGGGCGGGTTGCTACGGCAGGACGTAGCCCGCCAAGCACCGCGCAAGAAAAAAACGGCAGCCGAAGCTGCCGTTTCTCATTGAGCGCCGACGCTTACTTCACGCCGTGCATCAGTTTCTGGATCAGCGGTGCGATCAGGAACAGCAGCACGCCGCCGGCCGTCAAGATCCAGAAGCCGCTGGTGTAGGCCGACAGGGCAGTCACGACCGACATGCCGCTTTCGCCGCTGGCATGCGAGGCGAAGATGCCCGACAGGTTGTTGCCGATGCCGGTGGACAGGAACCAGCCGCCCATGCCCAGGCCGACCAGGCGGGTAGGCGCCAGCTTGGTGACCATGGACAGGCCGATCGGGGACAGGCACAGTTCGCCCACGGACTGGATCACGTAGACCATGAACAGGGTCCAGAACGGGATCTTGCTGTCCGCGCCGACCAGGGTCGACAGCGAGAACCACAGCAGGCCGAAGGCGCCGGCGTTGAACAGGATGCCCAGGCCGAACTTGCGCGGAATGGACGGGTTGGCGTTGCGCTTGGCCAGGAACACCCATGCCGCAGCGACGATGGGCGCGCAAGCAATGATGGCGATCGAGTTCACGGTCTGGAACCAGGCGGTGGGGAAGGTCCAGCCGCCGAAGTCGCGGCGCACGATGTTATCGGCCAGGAAGGTGAAGGAGCTGCCAGCCTGCTCGAAGAACATCCAGAACATGATGTTGAAGGTGAAGATCACCATCATGGCGATGACCTTGTCGCGCGCCACGTTGCCGTTGCGGAAGCCTTCCAACAGCAGCATCGCGGCCAGCGCCAGGAACAGCACGGACAGCACGATCTGCAGGGTGTTGGCGCCGACCGCCAGCAGCAGGTAGGCCACCGGGATCACGGCCAGGCAGCCCAGGCACACATAGCCCACGCGGGCCATGCCGCCGGCTTGCGGGTCGGGTGCGCCGATGCCTTTGAGCTGGGCGCGGCCGATGTAGAACCACACCAGGCTGATGATCATGCCGACACCGGCCGCCATGAACACCACTTTGTACGACGGCATGCCGTTGGCGCCGAAGACTTTCTCGGCCAGGACCTGGGTCAGCACCGGGGCGATCAGCGCGCCGGTGTTGATGCCCATGTAGAAGATGGTGAAGCCGGAATCGCGGCGCGGATCGGCCACGGTGTACAGCTTGCCGACCATGGTCGAAATGTTCGGTTTGAACAGACCGTTACCGACGATGACGGTGGCCAGGCCGAACTTGAAGACGGTCGGGTCCGGGAAGGCGATGGCGAACAGGCCGATGGACATGAACACGGCGCCCACCAGGATGGAACGCTGGTAGCCCAGCACGCGGTCGGCGACGTAGCCGCCGAACAGCGCAGCGGCATACACCAGCGCCAGGTAGGAACCGTAAGTGAGGTTGGCGTCGGCCTGGCCGCTCGCCGCGCCGCCGTGGAACTGGGCGACGATGTACAGGACTAAAGCCCACCGGATGCCGTAGAACGCGAAGCGCTCCCAGAATTCGGTCATGAATAGCATCCACAGCGGGGCCGGATGGCCCAGGATCTGTTTGAACTCCGGAACTTTGACTTCCGGGGCTGGCGTCGTTGGACCGCTCATGCGGCTTCTCCTGAAAAATTTTCTGATTGGATAAAAAAATATGGGACCGGACCAGGCAAGCGCGCTTGTAGCGTGGTTGCCGGCGGTCCGTGTCCCAACAGGGCGCCATTTTAATCTACCGCGCACTTATGTCCAGCAATTAGCTTGCTGCGCTGCAGCATTGTGGTTAAGATCTCAACAACGGCGCCATGACTGATAGGCGTTCCCTATCAAACTCCGGCCCCAAACGGGCAGGTTTGTCGTATATTGGTGTCGCAGGCTCAAGAGTTGTTGTGAGGATCTGAATAAGGAACTAGGCACCATGGAACATGACGTTGTCGATACCCTGATTTCCCCGGAAGGCATGCTGGAAGTGCTCTCCAAGGCGGAAGTAATTAAGTTGCTCGACTCCGGCAAGGGCGGGCTGTACAACATCTTCCGCAACTGCGCCCTGGCGGTGCTGAACTGCGGTAGCACTATCGACGATGGAAAGGAACTGCTGGAGCGGTACAAGTCGTTCGACATCAACATCATGCAGCGCGAGCGCGGCATCAAGCTCGACATCAAGGGCGCGCCGGCGATCGCTTTCGTCGACGGCAAGATGATCAAGGGCATCCACGAACACCTGTTCGCGGTGTTGCGCGACATCGTCTTCGTCAGCAACGAAGTCACCGACAACCCCAAATTCGACCTGAGCCGCACCGACGGCATCACCGACGCGGTGTTCCACATCCTGCGCAACGCCAACGTGCTGAAACCGCACTTGAACCCCAACCTGGTGGTGTGCTGGGGTGGCCATTCGATCAACCGCGCCGAATACAATTATTCGAAGGAAGTGGGCTACCAGATGGGCTTGCGCGCCCTGGACATCTGCACCGGCTGCGGGCCGGGCGCGATGAAAGGCCCGATGAAGGGCGCCACCATCGGCCACGCCAAGCAGCGCACCCACCAGGGCCGCTACCTGGGCATCTCTGAGCCGGGCATCATCGCGGCCGAGTCGCCCAACCCCATCGTCAACGACCTGGTCATCATGCCGGACATCGAGAAACGGCTGGAAGCCTTCGTGCGCAGCGGTCACGGCATCGTGGTGTTCCCGGGCGGCGCCGGCACGGCCGAGGAGATCCTGTACATCCTCGGCATCCTGCTGCACCCGGAGAACGCGGACATCCCGTTCCCGCTGGTGTTTACCGGTCCGGAAACCTCGCGCGAGTACTTCGTGCAGATCAACCAGTTCATCGCCGACACGCTGGGCCCTGAAGCGCAGAAGCGCTACAAGATCATCGTGGACGATCCGGAGCTGGTGGCGCGCGAAATGCAGGCCGGCATCAAGGAAGTGCGTGAATACCGCAAGAGCCGCAGCGACGCCTACTATTTCAACTGGGCCTTGAAGATCGACCAGGAGTTCCAGAAGCCGTTCGCGCCGACGCACGAGAACATGCGCAACCTGAGCCTGCACAAAAACCAGGCCACCCATTTGCTGGCGGCCAATCTGCGGCGCGCGTTTTCGGGCGTGGTGGCGGGCAATGTGAAGGACGAGGGCATCCGCGCGATCGAAAAGTACGGCCACTTCGAAATCCACGGCGACCCGGCCATCATGGGGCCGATGGACTCGCTGCTGGCATCCTTCGTGGCGCAGAGCCGCATGAAGCTGGCGGGCAAGGCCTACACGCCTTGCTATCGTATCGTTCAGTAAGCTTGCTCCCCGGCGCCGAGTGCGCGCACCCTTTGCTGGTGCGTGCGCCCGGCTGCTCCCTCTCTCTCCCGCCGCCTTCTTCATTGCCGCTTGCGCATTTTCGCGCCTGCTCCATGGCGCTCGTCCAGCCCGACCCGCGGGAGGTTTCTTTCTGCATGAATTTCATTCGACTGCATCCGGAGAGTGTCGAAAAACTTTACACTTGCGACGCGGAGTTTTTGTAAGTCATTGATTTTCCATACGGGCACAAAAATTGCTTTATAAAAACTATCTTAACTATTTCTGCTTATCCACAATGATATCTCTGAAGAAATCGAAACTAGCATTGGCTTCTGTCGTCGTGGCGGCGACCCTGGCAGCGCCTGCGGCACACGCCAGCCTGATCGCCCTTTATCAATACAACAATGCCGCCAATCTGGGCCTGGACAGCAGCGGTAATAACAACAACCTTCTCGCTAGCGGCGGCGTCGCTACCGGCACCGGCAAGTTCGGTGCCGGCATGGATTTGAACAATACGGCCAGCGGCATGCTCTATTCGACCAGCGGTACCCTGGCCGGCCTCCCTCTCGGCAACTCCTCCTACACGATCGCGAGCTGGATCAATCCCGATACGGCGGGCACTGGCAACGTGGGCGGCATAGTCGGGTGGGGCAATTACGGCGCCGTCAGCCAAGTCAATGCCTTGCGCATGAACGGCGTGGGCGGCCTGCACAATTATTGGTGGGCCAATGACCTGTCGGCCACGGCCGGCCAGGATCTGACGACGGGCAGCGGTGCGGCAGGATGGCACTTTGTCGCGGCCACCTACGATTCGGCTACGAAATTGCAAAACATCTATATCGACAATGTGCTGCTGGCGACCCGCTCGGGTGCTGTGCCGAACGTCGTCGCCGGAAACTTTGCCGTCGGACGCACCGTTGGTACCGAATTTTTCGACGGTCAACTCGACAACACCTCGATCTTCAGCCATGCCCTGTCGACGAACGAACTCGCCGCCATATCTGCCAATAACTACTCCGCCTATGGCGTGTCCGGCACCGTGCCCGAACCAGGCACGCTGGCCTTGTACGGCCTTGGCTTGCTGGCCCTGGGCTACGTGCGCCGCAAGCGCGTCCGATAAGCGGGGCGGTTGCCCTGTCGAAAAAAAAGCCGCCGGATTTTGCCGGCGGCTTTTTTCATTCCATCGCTATGCGATCAGTCTTCCTTGCGCAGGTGCGGGAACAGCAGCACGTCGCGGATGTTCGGCGAGTCGGTGATGATCATCATCAGGCGGTCGATGCCGATGCCGCAGCCGCCGGCCGGCGGCATGCCGTATTCCAGCGCGCGGATGTAGTCCGCATCGTAGAACATGGCTTCGTCGTCGCCGGCTTCCTTTGCAGCGACCTGCGCCAGGAAGCGCGCCGACTGGTCTTCCGCGTCGTTCAGCTCCGAGAAGCCGTTGGCGATCTCGCGGCCCACCATGAACAGCTCGAAGCGCTCGGTGATGCCGGCCACGGTGTCCGAGGCGCGCGCCAGCGGCGACACTTCAACCGGGTAGTCGATGATGTAGGTCGGCTCCCACAGCTGCGATTCGGCGGTCTCTTCGAACAGCGCCAGTTGCAGCGCGCCCAGGCCCGAATGCGCGTGCGGCTTGACGCCGAACTTCTTCAGCTCGGCCTTGATGAATTCGGCGTCGTGCAGCTGCTCGTTGGTGTAGTGCGGAGCGAACTTGTTGATCGCGCCGACGATGGTCAGGCGGTGGAATGGCTTGGCCAGGTCCAGCTCGCGGCCGCCGTAGGTCAGGGTGGCGGTGCCGTGCGCATCGACCGCGGCCTGGCGGATGACCGCCTCGGTGAAGTCCATCAGCCACTTGTAGTCGGTGTAGGCCGCGTAGAATTCCATCATCGTGAATTCGGGGTTGTGACGGATCGACACGCCTTCATTGCGGAAGTTGCGGTTGATCTCGAACACGCGGTCGAAGCCGCCCACCACCAGGCGCTTCAGGTACAGCTCGGGCGCGATGCGCAGATACATCTGCATGTCCAGCGCGTTGTGGTGAGTGATGAAGGGCTTCGCGGCGGCGCCACCGGGGATGGTGTGCAGCATCGGCGTTTCCACTTCCATGAACTCGTTCTTTTCCATGAAGCGGCGGATCGACGACATGGCGGCGGTGCGGGCCTTGAACGTGCGGCGCGTTTCCTCGCTCATGATCAGGTCCACGTAGCGCTGGCGGTACTTGGTTTCCTGGTCGGCCAGGCCGTGGAACTTGTCCGGCAGCGGGCGCAGCGACTTGGTGATCAGGCGCAGCTCGGTGACCTTGATGGTCAGCTCGTCGGTCTTGGTCTTGAACAGCGTGCCGGTCACGCCCAGGATGTCGCCGAGGTCGTAGTGGTGCAGCGCGGCCATGGCGGCTTCGCCGGTCAGGTCCAGCGTGGCGTAGATCTGGATGCGGCCGTCGGCCTTGACGCCGGAAGCATCCTGCAGCGTGGCGAAGGCGGCCTTCTTGCCGGCTTCGCGTTTCAGCATCATGCGGCCGGCCAGCACCACTTCAACCGGGTTCGCCTCCAGCTCTTCGCGGCTTTTCTCGCCGTACTGGAGGTGCAGGTCCGCTGCCTTGTGTTGCGGCTTGAAGTCGTTCGGGAAGGCGATGCCCTGTTCGCGGATCGCGGCCAGCTTGGCGCGGCGCTCGGCGATGATCTTGTTCTCGTCCGGTGGGGTGGCCGATGCTGCTTGTTCCTGGATATCCGTAGTCATGGTGTTTTTGTAATAAGAGATTAATTGGTTGCGGCGATGGGCTCGGCGCTGAACAGTGCGCCGATATCGAGCTCGCTGAAGTCGCGCGCGACGCAAATTACGTTGTCGAATTCGGCGAAAGCATCGGCTGGCAGGGTAGTGGTCAGCACTACCGCGCGCATGCCTGCGCGGCGTGCCGCTTCCACGCCCAGCGGCGCGTCTTCGAAGACGATGCAGTGCTCGGGCGCGACGCCGCAGCGCTCGGCCGCCAGCAGGAACACGTCCGGGTTCGGCTTGCCGCGCGCCACGTCGGCCGCGCCGACCACGGCGTTGAAATGCTTGCGCAAATCCAGGCCGTCCAGCGTGAAGACGATGTTGTCGTTCGGCGCGGCGGTGGCCACGGCCAGCGCCACGCCTGCGCGCTGCGCGTTGGCGACGAGCGTGTCGAAGCCGGCCACCGTTGCCCGGTGCGGCGCGTATAGTTCGCGGTACAGCGTTTCCTTTTCCAGGTCCAGCAGCGCGCTGTCTTCCCTGGTGATGTGCTCGCCGAGGTAGGTGCGCATGATCTCGTGGCCCTGGCGGCCGGCGGTGGCGCGGAAGAATTCGTCCGCGTCGTGCACCTGGCCGCGCCGTTCGAAGAAGGCGATCCACGATTTGGTGTGGAAGGCCATGTTGTCGACGATGGTGCCGTCCATGTCGAAGATGAATGCGCGCCCAGCTTGAGCTGTACCGGTGGTCATTTATACGCCTTGCTTGAGGGATGCCGAGATGAACTCGTCCAGGTCGCCGTCCAGCACGCCCTTGGTGTTGCCGGTCTCGAAGCCGGTGCGCAAATCCTTGATGCGCGACTGGTCCAGCACGTAGGAACGGATCTGGTGGCCCCAGCCGACGTCGGTCTTGGAGTCTTCCAGCTTCTGCTGCTCGCTCATGCGCTTGCGCAGTTCCATCTCGTACAGCTTGGCCTTCAGCATTTCCATCGCCTCGGCCTTGTTGCGGTGCTGCGAGCGGTCGTTCTGGCACTGCACCACGATACCGGACGGGCCGTGCGTCAGGCGCACCGCCGAGTCGGTTTTGTTGATGTGCTGGCCGCCGGCGCCGGACGCGCGGTAGGTGTCGATGCGCAGGTCGGCGGGATTGATCTCGATGTCGATCGAATCATCCACTTCCGGATACACGAACAGCGAGGTGAACGAGGTGTGGCGGCCGTTGGCCGAGTCGAACGGCGACTTGCGCACCAGGCGGTGCACGCCGGTTTCCGTACGCAGGTAGCCGTAGGCGTGGTCGCCCTCGACCTTCAGGGTGGCGGTCTTGATGCCGGCCACCTCGCCGTCGGACTGTTCCATGATCTCGACCTTGAAGCCCTTGCGCTCGCAATAGCGCACGTACTGGCGCAGCAGCATGGAGGCCCAGTCCTGGGCTTCGGTGCCGCCGGCGCCGGCCTGGATGTCGATGAAGCAGTTGTTCGGGTCCATCGGATTGTTGAACATCCGGCGGAACTCCATGCCCTCGATGACGGTCTTGATCTCGTCGGTGTCGGCGATGACCGCTTCCAGCGTGTCGTCGTCGCCTTCTTCCTTGGCCATGGCGAACAGGTCGTTCATGTCGCGCAGGTCGGCGTCGGCCTTGGTCAGGGTCTGGACGATCGCTTCCAGCGCCTTCTTCTCGCGGCCCAGGTCCTGGGCGCGTTTAGGGTCGTTCCAGACGGTCGGATCTTCCAGTTCTTCGTTTACTTGTTCGAGCTTCTCTTCTTTGACAGTGAAGTCAAAGATACCTCCGAAGTTCGGCTTCGCGGGTCGTCAGATCGGCGAGCAGGGCGGAGAGGGCGTTGATGCGTTCGGCTTCCATGATCTTTTGTCTTTTAGTGTGTAATCAAACCTTCGATTATACCCTAGAGGAAGCCTGGCCGGGGCGCGCCGGGAGGGCCCCGGCGCGGGTGTCAGATTGTTTCCTTGGTAGCTAGTTTCATGGCCGCCTCCCGCCTGATTTCTAAGCAATTGAGTGTATGCGCCTGCCCGGGCAAAAGCAAATTCTCGGGTTTGGCCAGTGCCCACGGCCGATACCAGTGGTATCGCGCCGGCTGCATGCCTGCTTTTTGCGAAAAGTCAGACTTTGCGGCGCATCAGACGTAGCGCCGCGGTGGCCGCCAGGTAGGCCAGCGCCGCGTACAGGGCGATCAGCAGCAGCGCGCCGGGCAGGGTGGGCGCCGCCAGCCAGTCGCCGCTGGCCAGGCCGAGCGGGCGCAGCAGCGGCGTCCAGATGGCCATCAGGAACAGGGCCGGCGCCGCCAGCAGCGACAGCAGCCGCTCCAGCGGCGGCGCCAGCCCCAGGTTGAAACTGGCCAGCACGGCCACGCTGAGCGCAAAATACGCCGCCGTCGCAAGCGCGGCTTTGGCTGGAATGCTCAGGCGGGCCATGGCGGGCGATCAGCGCAGCGTTTGCTGGATGCGCGCGTCGCGCAGGTCGATCACGCCGTCGCGGTTCAGGTCGCGGCGGTCGCCCGGGGTCAGCGCGGGCTGGCCGCGGAACTGCGTCATCAGCGCGGCGTCGGCCGGTCCGACCACGCCGTCGCCGTCCAGGTCGCCACGCCGCGACGCGGTGAACTGCCAGCGCGAGTAGCTGTCCGTGCTGCCCAGCGAAGACAGCCTGCCGCTATTGCCGCCTTGCACCACCAGCAGCGAGATGGCCTGGTAGGGCCCGTCCGTCTTCTGGAAACGGTCGGCCGGCACGTCCACCTCGACCGTGTTGACGCCGGCCTGCAGCGAGCGCGACGCGTTGAGCAGCGCCACGTCCTGGCTGCCGGCACCGATCAGCTTGAACGAGATCTGGTAGAAGCCGCCAGTGGCGACCGTCACCGGGAACGACAGCTTGAGCGCGCTGATGTAGCCGTCCGCGAGCACCGGCGTGGCGGTCAGTGCCGGCTGCAGTTCGACGGCGGCCGCGCACAGCGTGGCCAGGGTGCCTTCGAACACGCCCGCGTCGAGCTTGCGGTAGGCCAGCAGCAGCTGCTCGCTGCCCACTTCCAGCGCCTCGATGCGGCTGACCGTGTACGGGCCGTCGCTGGCCAGCTTCGCCTTGATGTCGGCGGCGCTGAAGCTGGCCACCACGGTGGTGGCGCCGAGGGACTGGTTGGCTGCCTTGCGCACGTCGATCTGCTTGCCGTTCGGCGCGGTCAGGCGGACCAGTGTGGAATAGCGGGCCGCCTTCAGCACGTTGAAGCCGGCGCTGACCTGCAGCCCGGCGATGCAGTTGTTGGCGCCGCGCAGCGTGGTCAAGCTGGTGCCGGTGGTGTTCAGCTGCGGTGCCACCGCGCTCACCTGGGCGCTGGCGCTGCGGCGGATCGGGCCCTTGGCGGTCGGGATCTCGACGCTGCCGGCGATGTTGTACAGGCCGGCCGCGCCGAAGGTGTAGTCGACGCTGTAGACGCCGTCGTTGGCCAGGCCGTCCGGTGTATGGCCGTCGTCGGCCGCCGCCACCGCTGGGCCGGGCACGCCGCTGCCGATGCTGATGGTGGGCGACAGGCCGGTGATCGGCCGGCCGTCGTCCAGCACGACGATGCCGACCGAGACGTCCTCGCCGACCAGCAGCGTGTTGCGCTCGATGGCAATGCCGACCTGGTAGCGCGACTTGGCGAACACGGTGCCCAGTGCCACGGTCGGGGTGCTGGCGGCCGGGAAGTTCAGGCGCAGGATCCAGACGCCGTCGGCCGGGGCCGCGACTTCGGCGCCGACAAACACGCCGCCGGGCAGCGGCGGGGTGCGCGTGCTGCCGGAGTGGAACACCACGCGTGGGTCGCCCGGCGCGTACACCACGGTCCCGGCGGGATCGAGCAGCGACAGCGTGGCGCCGTTGACGGGCACGATCAGGTCGAACTTGAGGCTGTCGGCGCCGGCGATGGTGAACGGCACATCCAGCGTGGTGGCGCCGGGTACGACGTTGGCCGAGACGGTGACCGGCATGTTCAGTGCCACCGGGGCGGTCTGGGCCTGCGCGGGGGCCGTGCCGGCGGCTGCCGCCAGGCTAAGCAGGGCGGCCGCGCGGCAGTGGCGCGCCGTTCGGCGCAGCGCCGCAAGGGCTGAGGTGAGAGTTTTCATTGCGTGCCTCTATCTTATTTAATTGGGATCGTGGTGTCGAGGATGGTGTTGACGTTGGCCCCGCTCTTGACCGTGCTGTGGTTGGCCGCGCTGTTGCCCAGCGGGGTGCCGTAGCCGGGGTTGGCCGAGTTCAGCGTCACCACGATGTCGTTCGCCTGCGGCGACGGGGCCACGTTGGTGGTGTAGGTCAGCACGGTGCGCGTGCCCCACCAGTTGCCGGGCACGGTCGTCAAGGTCATCGGCGCGGAGGTGAAGTCGCGCAGCACCAGCCAGGCGCGTTCGGCGGCGTAGTGGGCCACGCTGGGGAACAGCGGCGTCGATTCATCGGATGTCAGGGCGTTGTCGCCGTTCAGGTCGGCGTCCGCGCCGAAGGTGAAGGTGCGCGCAATGTTGTTGCGCTGCCCCGTGCTGAGGGCGGCGGTGGCGGCGTAGGTGCTCAGGTCCGCCAGGCCGGGCAGCTGCGGCCCCTGGCCGAAGGTCCAGGTGTCGATGTAGGCCGAGGCGAAGCCGTTCGGGTCGGTGCCGTTGTTGATCTTGTCGTTGGCACTCTGTTTCTGGATCAGCGACATGTCGGCCGCCACGCTGCCCAGGTGCGGGGTCGACAGCGTCGACAGCGAGGCGATTTCGAACTCGGGGCCGATGGCCTGCAGCGCCTGGCTGTCCAGGCCGCCCTTGCTGTGGGCGATGATGTGGACCTTGTCGCCTTTCAGCGGCTGCAGGTAGTTGGTGATCTGCGTGTTCAGTTCGGCCGCGTTGGCCACCACCGCGCCGTTGCCGCTGGCGCCGGCGCCCAGCGAGAAGCGGGTGAACAGCACGCCGCGCTCTTCCAGCGCCGTGATCACGCCATGCGCCGAGGCTTCGTCCCATGTCGACTGGTTGGCCGAGATGCCGTGCTGCAGCACGTAGGGCGGCGTGGCTTCGAATTCGATGGAAACCCAGTCCACCGCCATGCACCAGTACTCGCCGTTGCCGGCATTGGCGGTGTCGATGTCGACGCGCAGCTCGTTGTCCTTGCCGAACTTGATCTCCTCGATCGGCACGATGATGGTGTCGTCGGTCCAGATGTTGTTGAAGCCTTCCAGCGTCTTCTTCTGGCGGCCGTTGAACGACACCTGGTCCACTTCGGGCGCGTTGCCGCTGGTGACGGCCTTGTCGTCGATGTCATAGACGGGGAAGCGGATCGTGGCCTGGGCCGACAGCACGCCGTTGGCGATCAGTTTCGCCGGGTCTTTCAGCGTGCCGTCGGCGTTGAGCTGCTGCGCGCTGACCAGGGCCGGAACCGGGATCTTGATTTGCAAGGGGCCGCCGCCGCGATAGGTGCAGCCGGTATCCAGGCCGCTGCCCGAATTGGCGACGTAGGTGCCCAGTTTCTCTTTCGGCGGCGGGAAGGGCGAACTGTTTTGTGCCAGCGCCTGCTGCGAGCACAGGCCGGCGGCCAGCGCAAGCGTGAGCGCTTTTAATTGAAATTGCATGGTTAACTCCTGTCAGCGTTCAGTCGGCAAACTTCGGGTTGGTCAGCAGGAAGGTGTCGCCGCGCGCCACGGACGTGCCGGACACCTTCTTGCCCACCAGGCTTTTGCTGGCCGGCGTGTCGACCGTCACCCAGCGGGTGCCGCCGCCGGTCAGGCGCAGCTGCAATCGCTGGCCTTCGACGGCGACGACCACGGCATCGATGGCGCCGGCGGTTTCGGGCGCTGCGTCGCCGGCCTGGGCTGTGCTCGCCGTTGCGGCCTGGGCGGCCGCTGGCGCTTGCGCCGCTGCGGGCAGCGCGGCGGTGAGGCCCAGCGCCATGGCTGCGGCGCCAGCGAGCGCCGTTGCGGTGCGGGCGCTGCGGGCAGTGCGCGCCGACAGACGGCGGCGTGCTGCCGCGAGGGCGGCGGCGCCGGCGGCGAACAGCGCGAGCGCTCCTGGCTCAGGCAGGGGCGTGCCGGAGCCGCCGATGGAGAAAGACACGCCGGGCGCGCCTATCGTCGTGTCCAGCGTATCCGCCTCGCTGTTGGTGAACAGCAGCGACGGATCCAGCAGGTCGATTTCGATGGTGCTCAGCTGGCTGGCGGCGACGGCGGTGAAATTGAGCACCAGGAAGGTGAAGGCATCCGCCTGGCCTGCATCGAGAATCGCCGCGCTGTTGCCGGACAGACCGAAGGCGTCGATGACGTTGCCGCTGACGAGAGCATCGCCCAGGAAGGGGAATGCGCCCGCCTCGGGCAGGTCGAGCTGGTTACTGCCGCTGGCCGGGTCGGTAAAGCCAAAGCCCGTCAACTGCATGGCGCCCTGGTCGAAGCGGATGTTGAGGTCGAACCCGCTCAGCGAATCGTTCTGCGCACCGGACAAGCCGCCGATGCTGAAGTTGACGCTGAAGTTCTGGCCGACCGCCAGGGAGCTGCTGGCCGAGGACACATTGATCACGGCAGCGCCGGCGGCGCCGGTGGCGGCGCTGAGCAGTGCGGCCACAAGCAGGCGACAAGTTGCCGCCCGCAGGAATTTCGAAGTATGGGACATGAAAGCCTCTTTGAGTGGGAAAGATGAAAACATTGCAACTTTGCGTGTATAGCAATACCCATGCCTTCAAATAATTCCCCATCAATATCAATAACTTACAAGCGAAACATTATCTGTTTAGCCATAATGTGTAAAAATTTCCGACATCTGCGTGACAATTGGAGATGTCCCCGTGGCGGTTGCCCGCGCCGGGGCGGGTGCGTATCATGGCGAGCATGACTACACCGCCCGCACCGCGCATCCTGTCCCTTTTTGCCCTGGCATTGCTGCTGCCGGGCTGCGGCGCCTTGCCCCCAACTGGCCGGGCGCCGGACGGAGCGACTGCCACGCTCGCGCTGCTGGAAACATCGGATTTGCATGCCAACGTCGTCAGCTACGACTACTACAAGCTGGCGCCGGAACCCTCGCTTGGCTTCGAGCGCACCGCGACCCTGATACGGCAGGCGCGCGCCGAATTCCCGAATACGCTGCTGCTCGATAACGGCGACACCATCCAGGGCACGGCGCTGGCCGACTACCAGGCCTTGGTGGCGCCGGTGCGCTGCGATGAGACGCTGGCCATCTACAAGGCCATGAACCGGCTGGGGGTGGAGGGCGGTGGCCTGGGCAACCACGACTTCAACTACGGGCTGGCTTACCTGAACCAGGTGACCGGCAGCCGCTTCGACGTGGCCGGCGTCGATCCCGCCGCGCCGCGCTGCGCGGGTCCGTCGTTCCCGCTGGTGCTGGCCAATATCTACAGCGTGAAGACGGGGCAGCCGCTGTTCCAGCCCTTCACCATCATCGACAAGCGCATCAGCGCGACCGGCCCGGACGGCAAGGCGCTGCAGGCGGTGGTCAAAGTGGGCATCATCGGCTTTACGCCGCCGGGCATCCTGGAGTGGGACAAGCGCTGGCTGGACGGGCGGGTCTATGCCGAGGGCGTGCGCGAGACGGCGCAGAAATACATACCGCAAATGCGCGCGCAAGGTGCGGAACTGGTGGTGGCGATTTCGCACGGCGGACTCGATGGCGCGCCCTACACGGCGGGCATGGAGAACGCCAATTTGTACCTGGCACAGGTGCCGGGCATCGACGCCTTGCTGCTTGGGCATGCGCATGAGGCGTTCCCGAACGCGGCCAGCGCCGCGGCGCCGTTCAACCTGCCTGGCGTGGACAAGGCGAAGGGCATAGTGCACGGCGTGCCTACCGTCATGGCCAGCCTGTGGGGCAAGCACCTCGGCGTGATCGCCCTGGGTCTCAAGCGGGACGGCCAGCGCTGGGTGGTGGACAGGGCGTTGACCAGGGTCGAGGCGCGCAGCACGCAGTTGCCCGCGCGGCCGGCAGGGCCGGGCGCAACACAGCCGGTCAATGCCGAGGTCAGGCAGTCCGGCGGCAAGCGCCATGTCGAGCCCGAGCCCGGCGTCGCCGAACTGGTCGCCGCAGAGCACGCGGCCACCATGCGCTACGTGCAGACGCCCATCGGCGCAACCGACTTTGCCATGACGTCCTATTTCGCCGACGTGGGTGACGTGAGTGCGATCCAGATCGTGAACCAGGCGCAGGCTGCCTACCTGGCGGCATACGTGCGCGCCAACCTGCCGCAATACGCGCAGTTGCCGGTGCTGTCGGTATCCGCGCCGTTCAAGTCCGGTTCGGCCGGTCCGGGCGACTACACGGATGTGAAGGCGGGCGGCATCGCGCTGAATAACGCGGCCGATCTCTACCTGTATCCGAATTCGCTGTCCGGCGTGAAGGTGGACGGCGCGGGTCTGAAAGCCTGGCTGGAGAAGGCCGCCAGCCGCTTCAACACCATCGCCCCCGGGAAGACTGCGCCGCAGGAACTGGTGAACGCCGGCTTCGCGGGCTACAACTTCGACATGCTGACCAGTCCCGACGTGCGCTACAGCATCGACGTGACGCAGCCGCAGGGGCGCCGGATCCAGGGCCTGAGCTACCTGGGCAGGCCGGTGCAGGACGGGCAGGAGTTCCTGGTCGCCACCAACAACTACCGTGCCAGCGGCGGCGGGGGATTTCCCGGCCTGGGCAGCCGCAACATCGTGCTCGCCGCGCCGGATGCCAACCGCGACGTGCTGATTGCCCATATCAGGGCTGCGCAAGCGCTGCGGCGCGCCAGCGACGGCGCGGCGCGCAGCTGGCGCTTTGCCGCAGTGAAGACGCAAGGCCCGGTGGTGTTCCATTCGGCGCCCGGCAAGCTCGATCTGGCGCGCGCGGCGGGGCTGGACAATGTCACCCAATTGCAAGCCGATGACGGTGCGGGGAAAGGCCTGGCCTTGTATGGCATCGATCTGTCGCGGCCATAGGATGGGCCCAAACTGGGGCGCTTGCTGCGTCCTGCTCACGCTTGCCATGCCCGCGCAGGCCGAGGCGCCGCCTTACACGTCTTTGCCGCGTGCCACCATGCTGTCCACGCCGACGGGCGACGTGCACGGCACGCTGATGGTGCCCTTGCCGCTGGGCTGCGCACCGGTCGCGCTGATCATCGCCGGCTCAGGGCCGACCGACCGCGACGGCAACAGCAAGCTGCTGCCCGCTCCCAACAACAGTTTGAGGATGCTGGCCGAATCGCTGGCCGTAGCGGGCATTGCCAGCGTGCGCTACGACAAGCGCGGCATAGGCGGCAGCGCGCGCGCCGTGTCCAGCGAGTCCCGGCTGCGTTTTGAAACCTATACCGGCGACGCCGCCGCATGGGTGCGGCAGCTCAGGCGGGAAGGGCGCTACGCGTCGGTGGCGGTGATCGGCCACAGCGAAGGCTCGCTGATAGGCATGATCGCCGCGCGCGAAGCGGCGGCGGACGGCTACGTATCCATCGCCGGCCCGGCCGAAGGCGCATCGGTGCTGCTGCGCCGCCAGCTGGACGCCAAACTGCCGCCCGAACTTGCGCAAGCCAACGACCAGATCCTCGGCGCGCTCGAGCGCGGCCGCCGCCCGGCAGTGCTGCCGCCGCAACTGCAGGCGATCTACCGCCCCAGCGTGCAGCCCTACATGATGTCGTGGTTCAGATATGTGCCGGCGCGTGAATTCGCCAGGCTGAAGATGCCTTCGCTGATCGTGCAAGGCACGACGGACGTCCAGGTCGACGCCGCCCAGGCCGCCTTGCTGAAGCAGGCCAACCCTGCCGCGCGGATGGCGGTCATCCCTGGCATGAACCACGTGTTGAAGCAGGTTTCCGCCGACGGGCCGCAGCAAGTGGCATCGTACTCCAACCCCGCGCTGCCGCTGGCGCCCGCTTTGGCCGAGTCCATCACCGGCTTCATTCACGCCCTCCCGCGCAGGCCATGCCGCTAATCCCCCTGGGGTCAGGCCTGCATTCGTGCATTTGTACCGTTGCGTAAGTCATCGGCCATGATTACCTGAGGGACGGTTTTTGGATTTGTACGATTCTATTGGATTTACGGCCAATTGCCAGCTTGGCAGGGTAGTTATCGGCTCGGTTACGCCTCGGTCAAGGGTAAGGATTCTTTATGTTCGGTGCGGAAACTGCACGAATGCAGGCCTGACCCCAGGTTGCCCACAATGCGGCGGCTAGTGGGTTTTGCGTTTGTCCTGCTGGACGAGGATGAAGGGGCTGACTACGCTGGCCCACAGGCTGGCGTCGGTTTCTTGCCAGTGCTGGGCCTGCGCGTCGGAGACCTTGGCGATCTGGCCGGCGGCCATCCATTGCGTGATGCTGTCCTTGTCGTCGTGCGAGATGCGCACGGCGACGTCGACGAGGTCGAGTTCGTCGGCGATCCACACCACGGTGCCGGAGGCGAAGTGCTTGGCCAGCTCGGTCCACGGCAGGCGCGCCGTTTCGCGGTTGATCTTGATGCGGAGGTCGGTGTCTTTTTCGGGTTTGGTTTGCATGGCGGTTCAAATGGTTGCGACGCGCGGTGCGTGCGTTCCTTCCCATGTTAACCGATAGGCCGCCCCTTTGCGAACATTGCCTACCAGCGCGGGCCGGAAACACGCCAGGTTGATGCCGCCCGCGTGCCGCACGCTGGGGAAGATCACGCCGGTCGAGCCTTCGTCCAGCAGCCGCTCCGCCAGCCGCTGCGACTGCACGTAGCTGCCCGGGTCCATGCAGTCCGCGTGGACTTCATCGCGCCGCAGGTCATGGAACTGGGCGGTGAAGTCGGCCAGCATGCACTGGTAGCTGACGCTGTCGTGGAAGTAGTCGATCTCGGCGTATTCCACCGTCTTGTGAAAGATGACCTCGGCCAGTGCGGTGTCGATGTCGAACGCGCAGTACCAGGCTCCGCGCTCGCCGTCGTTGAAGCGGCTGCCCTCCGGGCGGGCGTAGGTGTAGGCGGCGTTGATGATGCGGTAGTTCGGCACGCGGAACACCAGCTCGTCGATGCCGATGCCGGGCGCACCGCCGTGTTCGGCGATCAGGCGCGCATTGGTGGCGTTGTCGAGGTCGAACAGGTCATGCAATTCGCCGTCATTGGAGGCCAGCGTGCCGAGCACGGAATCCTCCAAGTCGGCGAAACGCGACTGGATCAGGCGGCAGGTGTCGAACTGGCGCAGCAGCGTCAGCGGCGGTAGCGGTGGCACGGTTCCCGCCATTACTGCCCGCCGCGCCGCGCGTCGACCAGCTTGCGCACCGTCTGCATGGCCAGCAGGCCTCCGCCCAGCATGTATGCCAGCGGCGTGCGTCCGCCGAAGATGACGTTCTTGTTCGCTAAAGTCACCCAGCGGTCCGCCAGCTGGTCGCCGTACAGGATGTGCAGGGCTTTGTAGATGCCGACCAGGTAGGAGATGCGCGTGATGCGGTCCACTTCCAGCACCCGGTCCGGGTTCTTTTTCCATTCGTAATAGCTGCTGCTGGACAGACCGCCCAGCAGTTCACGGGCGTCTTCGTCGCGCACCGACCAGGCGGCGGCGATCCGGAAAAAGGCGGTCAACGCCGATTTCGACAAGCGCTCGCGCTCTTCGCGTGCGTTCAGGTCGACCGGGATCACCGGTTCGAAGCGGCTTCTGGGGTAGGCGTAGGCTGCGTGCATAAATCCTCCGTATATGGATTATTTATACTCCGAAATCGGATCAACAGCAAGTTCGAATTTTTCGATAATAGACGGGTAAGTTTTCCGTTTTTCATTTCGCTTCGGCAGGTTCATACTTCTTCTCATCGGCACTGCACACCAAGCAGGCCTTCGAAAAATTCGATTCATAACCTAAAGGAACACATCATGCCTATCGCTAAAGCCCAACCAGGTAAAGAACTGCTGAACGCCAACGACCACACTCTGATCATGATCGACCATCAATCCCAGATGTCGTTCGCCACCAAGTCCATCGACATCAACCTGCTGCGCAATAATGCCGCGCTGGTGGCCAAGGCGGCGCGCGAATTCAAGGTGCCGACCATCCTCACTACGGTTGCCGCGAAAAGCTTCTCCGGCCCCATCTTCGATGAAATCCAGTCCGTCTTCCCCGAGCAGCAGCCCATCGACCGCAGCAGCATGAATACCTGGGAAGACCAGCGCATTGCCGACCGCGTGAATGAAATCGGCCGTGGCCGCATAGTGCTGGCGGGCCTGTGGACTTCGGTTTGCATCGTCGGCCCCGCGTTGTCGGCGCTGGACCAGGGCTTTGAAGTGTATGTGATCGCGGACGCCTCCGGCGATGTGACCGACGAAGCGCACGAGCGCGCCATGCAGCGCATGATACAGGCCGGCGCCAAGCCCATCACCTCGCTGCAATACCTGCTCGAGCTGCAGCGCGACTGGGCGCGCGGCGAGACCTACGACGAAACCGTGGCCACGTCGATCGCGCACGGCGGCGGCTACGGCTTGGGGCTGATCTACGCCAAGTCCATGTTCAACGCTTCCGAAGGCCATTAAACGGCGGTAATATCAAGGCTCGCCGACTCCGCAGGGAATATCGATGAGCCTGATCAAATCCGCCGCCATCCTGGCGCTCGCACTGGCTTCTGCCGCTGCGGGCGCGGCGCCGTCCAACGCCGAGCTGAAACAGCAGGTCGCCGACACCGAACGCGCCTTCGCCGCCACCATGCGGCAGCGCGACCTGGCCGCTTTCGTCGGCTTCCTGTCCGACGAGACCATCTTCTACTCCGGGCCCACGCCTTTGCGCGGCAAGGAACAGGTGGCTGCGTTCTGGAAGAAATTTTACGACGGTAAGGAGGCGCCGTTCTCCTGGGAACCGGACCAGGTCGAAGTGACCGACTCGGGCACGCTGGCGCATTCCTCCGGCCCCGTGTACGACCCCAAGGGCAAGCTGATCGCGCGCTTCAATTCTGTCTGGCGCCAGGAAGCGCCCGGCAAATGGCGCATCGTATTCGATAAAGGTCAGGATCTGTGCGATTGTAAAAAGGAAAAGTAGGACGATGCCTTGCCGCCGCCCGGACCGTGCGGCGGCGCACAGAGCCGGGCAGCCTTGGCGGGGGAAGATGGGACCACACCAAACAGGAGGTCCCCATGAACCCATCCACCGCATCGCTCTACCTGCTGCGCGCCTTGCTGTTCGTCGCATCCATCGGTCCTGCGCATGCGGCCGGCCAGGAGCAGGGTACGGTCGCCTACGCGGACGCGGTTGCCGCCTCGCAGGCCCTGAATGTGGAGCCGGCTGATGCTGCTGTCGCGACTGATACCAAAGCTGCCGCTGTTGCGCCGCCGCGCGCCATCACCCGCATCACCCTGTCCGCCAGCGACATGCCGGCCGCCAGCCGGCAGCGCGACCTGCCGAATTTCCAGGCGCCACCCGCCGGCCACCAGCTGGAGCGCGACGTGCGCACGCTGAAGGCGGCGCGCGCCGCCATGCTGCAGCAGGACGCGAACCATCTGCAGCAACGCATGGCGGCCTTGCGTTGAAAGCAGACATCAATCCCGCCGGCGCGGCGCCCACGTGTGCCATGAGTTGAAACGCAAGAAACGGATAGAGCCAGGCGCAGCCCGTCACCATACTGCAGGCTGTTCAATTCACTCGAGGCCCAGATGGCTACTTTCGTTCTCTTGCACGGCTCTTTCCATGCCGCCTGGAATTGGCACAAGCTCGTGCCGCTATTGAATGCGGCGGGGCATCAAGCCATCGCGCTTGACTTGCCTGGCCACGGCGCCGACCGCACCAAGCCACGGGAAGCAAGCCTGGACCGGTGCGTCGATACCGTCCTCGCCGCCGTGGCCCGTATCGAAGGGCCGGTCATTCTGGTTGCCCACAGCCGCAATGGCATCGTCATTTCCCAGGCGGCGGAGCGGCAGCCGCAAAGGATCGCGGGGCTGGTGTATCTGGCCGCCTACCTGGTGCCGGACGGGAAATCGATGATGGAGTACGCCTTGTTGGACAAGGAATCGCTGGTGGTCCGCAACGTCATCCCGGCGCTGTCCGAAGCCCGGGCTGCCCGGCTCATACGCTGGTTCAAGCGTCCGCTGCTGCGCTGGCTGGTGCCGCGTTTGCTCCCGGGCGCCATGCAGTCGCATCGCTTGAACCGCCGGGTGTACAAGGAGGCCTTGTACCATGATTGCGCCGATGAGATCACCGCGCTGGCACATACGCTGCTGCAGTCCGAGCCGAATTGGGCCGGATTCACGCCGCTGCAGCTGAGCCAGGCGCGCTTTGGCAGTGTACCTAAGATCTATATCGAGTGTCTGCAGGACCGTGCGGTCACGATAGGCTTGCAGCGGCAAATGCAGCGTGAAACGCCGTGCGACCGGGTCTACACCCTGGACAGCGGGCACTCGCCGTTCTTTTCCCAGCCGGGGGGCTTGGCACTTATACTGGACAGGGCCTTCGCGCCCGGTGCTACCGTTGATGCCGGCTATTCATCTTGTCGATCAGCTTAGCCAGGTCGTCCTGCATGACAGGCGACATGTTCAGGAACTGGCAGCCGATCTGAACCTGCTCGCCGAGCAGGAAGGAGCGGTAGGTGCGCGACAAACGGATTTCCAGGTCGGCGATGATGACCGCGTCCGGTCCCAGTTCCAGGCGCACCCGCTGCAGCTTGCGCCCCACGTGCAGCCCCTGGGCGTCGCGCGGCGCGCAGCGCATGCCGACGCCGCCTTGCGAGAAATCGTACAGTTGCAGCTCATACGGTTTCCCGTTCAGTACGAACGAGGCTGTGAAATACACGCCCAGCGGCGTCTCCAGCCGCGCCGTGGCGCGCCGGTTCAGCACCAGGCATTTTTCAGGGAATTCCAGCGGAATCAGTTGCGGCTGGCCAGGCTGCGAGGTCCATTCGTCGTGCGACAGCACAAACTGGATCTTGGCGCTGCGCAGCCAGGCCACGAAGACGGCGTTGCCGGGCGGTAGTTTTTCGCCCTCGTTCAACTCCAGCACGAAATAAGGCGTATCTTCCGACACCGAGAGTATGCGCGCCAGCACCACTTCCGTGCTGACAGCCGGATAGATGGACACCGCGTCGCCGTTTTCCGCCAGGACGGTCAGCGAATCGCCGATGTCGTCCACGTCGGTCATCTCGTGCGGCTTGGCGCCGGACGCGATAGGTTCGGCGGCATCCTGCAGCCGGGGTGGACCTTTGCGGAATTCGTTAGGAATGGGATCGTTCACAGCAGCGTGTCTCTTTGATAATGGACGGTTACAGACCAGTCTCGATAGTTTACAAGCATATCAGGACTTTGGCTTGCCAAATAGCAAGAAAGTAAGATTCCCGGCGCCCGAACTGTGGTTTTAAAACTGTTCGTCCGCCTTCAGGTAGCGCCATTGGCCTTCCGGCAGGTTGCCCAGCTTGACTTTGCCGATGCGCACCCGCTTCAGCCCGACCACGCGCAGGCCCACCATGTCGCACATGCGGCGGATCTGGCGCTTCTTGCCCTCGCGCAGCGTGAAACTGAGCTGGTCCTCGTTCTGCCAGCGCACTTTCGCCGGCAGCAGCGCTTTGCCGTCCATCCACAGCCCGTGGTTCAGCTTTTTCAGGTCCGACTCCGGCAGCTTGCCTTCCTTGGTGTACTGTACCCGCACCAGGTATTCCTTGTCGACGTTTGTCGTCTCGCCGATGAGCGTCTTGGCAACGCGGCCGTCCTGCGTCAGCACCAGCAGGCCCACCGAGTCGATGTCCAGGCGGCCGGCCGGGACCAGGCTGCGCAGCTGGGTCGGGTGGAACTGTTCCGGCGCGTCGCACTCGGCCCAGCGGTTTTCCGGCTTGATCAGGGCGATGGCGGGCGTGTAGCCGTCCTCGGCCTGGCCGCTGACGAAGCCGACCGGCTTGTTGATCAGGATGGTCACGCGCTTGGACTGCTCGGCGGCTGCCTGGCGTTCCACGGTGACGCGCTGGCTCGGGTAGATCTTGGTGCCCAGTTCGGACACGACCTGGCCGTCGACGCGGACCCAGCCGCGCGCGATCCATTCATCGGCTTCGCGGCGGGAGCACAGGCCCAGTTCGGACATGCGTTTGGACAGGCGTAAAAGTTCTTCAGACATTTTTTCTTCGGTTCATTGTGGCTGGCCAGAGGCGCGGGTTCATACCTTGAGCGCTTCCAGTAATTCGGTTTCCAGCTGGAGCTGGTTGCGCGCGTTGTTGAGCGCTGCGCCGTCGATGAGGAACACGTCCTCGACCCGCTCGCCCAAGGTCATCACCTTGGCCGTGTGCAGGTTGATGCGGTATTTGGTCAGCACATTGGCGATGGAGTAGAGCAAGCCGGTGCGGTCGTTGGCCGCCACCGACAGCAGGTAGTACTGGCCGCGCTCGTCCGGCCGCAGGTCCACCGTCGGCTGGACCGGGAAGGTGCGCGACAGGCGCGACAGGCGGCCCTTGGTCGGCGGCGGCAGTTCGGCCTGCGACTGCAGCAGCTCGCACAGCTCGTGCTCGATCAGGTTGATGATGTCGCGGTAGCTCTTGGCGAAGTTCTGCTCCGTCACCAGGAAGGTGTCGAGCGCGTAGCCGTGGCGCGTGGTGTGGATCTTGGCGTCGAGGATGCTGAAGTTCTTGCGGTCGAAATAGCTGCAGATGCGCGCGAACAGGTCCGGCTGGTCCTGCACGTAGACCGCCACTTGCAAGCCTTCGCCTATCGGCGCCAACCGGCATTTGACCACCGGCTTGACGCTGTCCAGGCGGTCGTACAGCGCGCGGGTCTGCCAGGCGATGTCGGACGCGTCGTGGCGCAGGAAGTAGGCGATGTCGAGCTGCTTCCACAGCGGCTCGTGCGCGTCCGGCGGCAGGCCGTACAGGCGCAGGGTGGCCAGCGCCTCCTGCTGGCGGTTCTTCAGTTCGCGGTCGGCCGAATGCGGCTCGCCGCCCAGCACGCGCAGGGTGATGCGGTACAGGTCTTCCAGAAGCTTGGCCTTCCACGCGTTCCACACCTTCGGGCTGGTGCCGCGGATGTCGGACACCGTCAGCAGGTACAGCGCGGTCAGGTGGCGCTCGTCCTTGACCACCTTGGCGAAGGCTTCGATGACGTCCGGGTCCGACAAGTCCTGCTTCTGCGCCACCTGCGACATGGTCAGGTGCTGCTCGACCAGGAAGCACACCAGTTCGGTGTCCTCGGCGTTCATGCCGTGGTCCTGGCAGAACTGCGCGGCGTCGGCCACACCCAGCTTGGAGTGGTCGCCGCCGCGGCCCTTGGCGATGTCGTGGAACAGCGCGGCCACGTACAGCAGCCAGTGGTTGGGGAAGTTCGCCATCAGCTGGCTGCAGAACGGATATTCGTGCGCGTGTTCGGTCATCGTGAAGCGGCGCATATTGCGCACCACCATCAGGATGTGCTGGTCCACCGTGTAGACGTGGAACAGGTCGTGCTGCATCTGGCCGACGATCTTGCGGAAATTCGGCAGGTAGCGGCCCAGCAGCGACAGCTCGTTCATGCGGCGCAGCGCGTGCAGCATGCCGACCGGCGCCTGCAGGATGCGCAGGAAGTGGGTGCGGTTGACCGGGTCGTGGCGGAAGGCCGCGTCGATCTTGAAGCGCTCATGCCACAGCGCGCGCGTGGTGCGGGCCGTCAAGCCTTTCAAGGCCGGGCGCTCGGTCATCAGTACGAAGGCTTCCAGCATGGCCGACGGGGTTTTCTCGAAGGTGTCGTCGTCGACCATGTCGATGAAACCGTTCACCTCGTTGAAGCGGGCGTTGATCGGGGTCTGCTCGGCGGATTGCGGGAACAGGCGCGCCTCGATGTTCTGCAGCAGGATGGAGTTCAGCTGGGTCACCGTCTTGGCGGCCCAGTAGTAGCGCTGCATCAGGAACTCGCTGGCGCGGCGCATGTGCGGGCCGCTGCCTTGCGCGCTCAGGCCCAGGTCCTCGGCGATGGCAGTCTGCACATCGAACACCAGGCGGTCCTCGCGGCGGCCGGCGTGCAGGTGCAGGCGCACGCGGATGTCCTTGAAGGCGCGCTCCTTTTCCATCAACTGCTTCGCTTCGGTCTGGGTGATCAGGCCGCCGGTGGCCAGCGTGCGCCAGGAGCTGGCCAGCCCGGCCGCCTTCACCATCCACAGGATGACTTGCAGGTCGCGCAGGCCGCCCGGGCTTTCCTTGCAGTTCGGTTCCAGGCTGAAGGGCGTGTCTTCATACTTTGCGTGGCGCTGCTTCATCTCCAGCATCTTCGCCTGGAAGAAGGCCTGCGGGTCCATGGCCGCGTTGTAGCGGACCTGCATCTCGTCGAACAGCGCCTGGTTGCCGCACACGAGGCGCGCTTCGAGCAGGCTGGTTTGCACCGTGATGTCGGCCTGCGACTCGCTCATGCACTCGTCCACCGTGCGGATGCTGGAGCCGATTTCCAGGCCCAGGTCCCACAGCAGCTGCACCAGTTCCTCCAGCTTGGCGCGGGTGGCCTCGCTGGGCGGTTCGTGCAGCAGGATCAGCAGGTCGACGTCGGAATAGGGGAACAGCTCGCCGCGCCCGAAGCCGCCCACGCCCACCAGCGCGGACTCGGGCGGCAGGGCCGCCTCCAGCCAGGCCGTGGCCAGGACTTCGTCCACCACCTGGCGCAGCTTGCGCAGCAGTTTTTCGGGCATGCCGTCCTCGCGGAAACCGGCGATGACGGTCTGGCGGCCAGCTTTGAGCTGGCCTTTCAGCTGCTCGCGCAGCTCCTTCTTCATGGCGGCAGCTGGCATGCGGGTCAGGCTGCGGCGGGAGCGGCGGCTGCGGTGCTGGTCTGGGCCGCCATCATGGCGGGCGGTGGTGGCGTGCCGGCCGACATGGTCAGCACTTCGTAGCCGGTTTCAGTGACCAGCACGGTGTGTTCCCACTGGGCGGACAGGCTGCGGTCCTTGGTTTTGATGGTCCAGCCGTCGTTCATTTCGCGGATCTCGCGGCGGCCGGCGTTGATCATCGGCTCGATGGTGAAGATCATGCCCGCTTTGAGCTCGTCCAAGGTGCCGGGACGGCCGTAGTGCAGGACCTGCGGTTCTTCGTGGAAGACCTTGCCGATGCCGTGGCCGCAGAACTCGCGCACCACGCTGTAGCCCGCTTTTTCGGCGTGCTGCTGGATCACGTGGCCGATGTCGCCCAAGTGCGCGCCGGGCTTGACCTTGGAGATGCCCAGCCACATGCACTCGTAAGTGATGTCGGACAGGCGCTTGGCCAGGATGGACGGTTCGCCGATGAAGAACATGCGGCTGTTGTCGCCGTGGTAGCCGTCCTTGATGACGGTGATGTCGAGGTTCACGACGTCGCCGTTTTTCAAGACCTTGTCGCCAGGGATGCCGTGGCAAATCACATCGTTGACGGAGGTGCAGATGGCCTTGGGGTAGGGCGTGTAGCCGGGCGGGCAATAGTTCAGCGGCGCCGGGATGGTGCCCTGCACGTTGACCATGTACTCGTGGCACAGGCGGTCGAGTTCACCGGTGGTGACGCCGGGTTTGACGAAGGGGGTGATGTAATCCAGCACTTCGGAGCCGAGGCGGCCGGCAACGCGCATGCCTTCGATGTCTTCGGCGGTATGGATGGTAATAGCCATGGGGTAGGTGATCTGTGAGAAGTGTATAGGTGAAATTATAAACGACGCACTACCTTCTGGCGGGATTCATGTGGCGCTGGGGCGATATGAGGCGCGGCCGGTGGTTGCTTATTTGACAATGCTCGATAGTGCACAGGACTGCCGTTAGTCTGATGATTCAAAATAAAAGGTGAGGGGCGTTTTGGTCTACGTGGTGCTAAGCCGTGGCCGCCATGGGCCGCCTGTGGCAAGATGGTGAACTTTCTTACTTGCGAGGATGGCAATATGCGCATATATGGTTTTTTCAGCGCGGTGCTGTGGCTGGCGCTGATTCCTATGATTGCGCGGGCGGCGGAAGCTGTGGCGCTGGAACCGCTGACTGCTATCCAGGTCGCGCCGCAAGTGTATTATTTCCAGGGCAGCGCCGGCATGGCGAGCGCGCAGAACAAGGGTTTCATGTCGAACGCGGGTTTCGTCGTCACGCGTGACGGTGTGGTGGTGTTCGATGCGCTGGCCACGCCGGCGCTGGGCGCAGCCATGCTGAAGGCGATTGCGCGCGTGACCACGCAGCCGGTGCGCAGGGTAGTGGTGAGCCATTATCACGCCGACCACTTCTACGGTCTGCAAGCCCTCAAGCGGCCCGGCGTTGAAATCTGGGCGCACAGCGCGGGCAAGGCCACGCTCGCATCCGATTTCACGCAGACCCGGCTCGCCGAGCGCCGGAGCTCGCTCGCACCCTGGGTGGACGATGCGACCCGGCTGGTGCCGGCGGACCGCTGGCTGGAATTCGGCAAGGACAAGGAGCTGAAGTTCGAACTGGGCGGCACGCGTTTCGTGCTACTGGACGTGAGCGGTGCACACTCGCCCGAGGATGTGATGCTTTATGTGGAAGACGCGCAGGTGCTGTTCGCGGGCGACTTGTTCTTCACCGGCCGCATACCCTTCGTGGGCGAGGCCGACAGCAATGCCTGGCTGCAGGCGCTGGCGCGCTTTCCGGCTGCCAGGGCGAAGGTGGTGATCCCGGGCCACGGCCCGGCGTCCACCAATCCGCAGGCCGATCTGGCGCTGACCACCAGCTATCTGCTCTATCTGCGCGAGCAGATGGGCAAGGCGGTGGCGGACATGCAGACCTTCGACGAGGCTTACCGGGCTGTGGACTGGAGCCGCTTTGAGCAGTATCCTGCATTCAAGGAGGCCAACCGCATCAATGCCTATGGCACGTATTTGCTGCTGGAACGCGAGAGCCTGGGCAAATAACAAGACAAATCAAGGAGAATCTTATGAAACTGATGCGATCGTTTGTGGCTGTGCTGTTCGCGCTGTTTGCCGTCACCGGCATGGCTGCTGCCCCAGTCAAGGTGGTTTATCACATTAGCAATAGCGATGTCGCTACCGGCGCGCTGAACAACATCCGCAACCACTTGAACGCCAGCCCGACGGCCAAGATCGTCGTGGTCACGCATGGTGCCGGCATCGATTTCCTGGTCGATGGCGCCAAGAACGCCAATGGCAATCCCTATGACATCCCGCTGCAGGAGCTGGCCGATCGCGGCGTTGAATTCCGCGTCTGCAAAAACACACTGGATGGCCGCAAGCTCGACAAGTCGAAAATGTGGGCTGACGTCAAAGTCGTGCCTTCCGGGGTGGCCGAAGTCGCGCGCCTGCAGGCAGAGGAAGGCTTTGTCTACTTGAAGCCATAGAAGTATCAGCCATGGGAATCGATAATCCGTAAATTAGCCCGCGAAGTATGGGTTCCCGCGTGCGCGAGAACGACAGATCCGGCCTGGACAAGGTGCCCTTAAAATGTGCGGTATATAATTGCTTTTCCTTCTAATGCATCACCGTCGATGAGATTTCCGTGGATAAGCGCTTAAGCAAAGAGCAGATGACTGAACTGTTCGAGGAAGTGTCGAACATCTTCTTTTTGCTGTCTGAACCGACACGCCTCAAGATCCTGCATAGCCTGTGCCATGGAGAGCGCGCCGTGGGCGACATCGTTGCCGAGATCGAGGCGAACCAGGCCAACGTGTCGCGCCAGCTCAATATGCTGTTCCGCGCCAAGATCCTGGCCCGCCGCAAGGAGGGCACCCAGGTCTACTACCGCATCGACGATCCCGCCACGCTGGGCATTTGCCAGGGCGTATGCGCCCGCGTCAGCGCCGATATCCTGGCGCGCAGCGTAAAGCAGCCGGAGCCGCGCCCCATCTTCGACAACGCCGAAGCTTGAAGCTGTGCTTTTTTGCTACATGGTCGAAAATTTCGTTACGTTAATATGCGTAAGTAGTCATATACTCCAGTTTAATGCAGTGAATAAGAACGAGGAGACGGCATGGCTGGCGAAGCACCGAAGGCGGGGCGTATCTTGCGCGCCCCCGAGAATTTCGTAGATGGCCAGCTGGCGCTGGACATCACCAGCAATGGCCTGGACGAGCGGCGCCGGGGTTTCCTGCGCAGGAGCTTCCTGGCTGCCGGCGCGGCCATGGCCAGCGGCACGGCGTTCGGGCAGACGGGCGGTGGCGACCCTGCCATCCTTAAGCTGCCGGAACATTCAACGTCGCTCGGCAAACCGGTGGCGAGCACGCCTTACGGCATGCCGTCGCGCTTTGAAGGTGCGCTGCAGCGGCGCGAGTCGCCGGGGCTGACCCGCGTGAGCGCGGCATCCGTATCGTTCACGCCTTTGCAAAGCCTGTTCGGCATCATCACTCCCAGCGGCCTGCATTTCGAGCGCCACCACCAGGGCTGGCATGACATCGACCCGGGCCAGCACCGCCTGATGGTGAATGGCCTGGTGCGCCAGCAAAAGGTCTACACCATGGACGACCTGATGCGCCTGCCGTCGGTGTCGCGCATGCATTTCATCGAGTGCGGCGCCAATACGGCTATGGAGTGGGGCAATGTGGCCGTGCCTTCGGTGCAGTATTCGCATGGCATGCTCAGTTGCAGCGAGTTCACCGGCGTGCCGCTCTCGGTGCTGCTGGACGACTGCGGCTACGACAAGAAGACGGCCCGTTTCGTACTGGCGGAAGGGGCCGACGGCTCCGGCATGACGCGCACCATCTCCATCGATCGCGCGCTGGACGACGTGCTGGTGGCCTGGGGCATGAACGGCGAGATGCTGCGTCCGGAGAACGGCTACCCGCTGCGCCTCGTGGTGCCGGGTGTGCAAGGCGTATCCTGGATTAAATGGCTGCGCCGCATCGAAGTGGGCGACCAGCCCTATGCCAGCAAGGACGAGGCGATCCACTATGTCGACGCGATGCCGGACGGGATGTACCGCCAATACACCTCCATCCAGGAGTGCAAGTCCGTGATCACCACGCCGTCTGCTGGGCAGCGGCTGCTCGATACGGGCTTCTACAATATCACCGGCCTTGCCTGGTCGGGGCGCGGCAAGATCCGGCGGGTGGACGTGTCCACCGACGGCGGCCGTAACTGGCGCACCGCGCGCCTGGAGTCGGCGGTGCTGTCCAAGTGTTTGACCCGGTTCAATATCGACTGGACCTGGGGCGGCGCGCCGGCGGTGCTGCAGGCCCGCGCCATCGACGAAACCGGCTATGTGCAGCCGAAGATCAACGAGCTACGTGCCGTACGCGGCACGCGCTCCATTTATCACAACAATGCCATCCAGTCGTGGCAAGTGGCAGCGTCCGGGGAGGTGTCGAATGTCCAGGTTTACTAAGGGCGCGCTGGCACTGCTATGCGTCGCCGCCTCGGGCGCGCTGCTGGCGGCGCCGCCTTACGCCAATGTGGGCCGCAGCGCCACGCCGCAGGAAGTGGCCGCGTGGGACATCGACGTGCGGCCGGATTTCAAGGGCCTGCCCAAGGGCTCGGGCAGCGTCGGCAAAGGCATCGAGGTATGGGAGGGTAAATGCGCTTCCTGCCATGGCACGTTCGGTGAATCCAACGAGGTGTTTACGCCCATTGTGGGCGGCACGACCAGGGACGATGTCAAGTCCGGCCGCGTGGCGTCGCTGCGCGACAACAAACAACCGCAGCGCAGCACGATGATGAAGGTGGCCACCGTGTCCACACTGTGGGACTATATCAACCGCGCCATGCCGTGGACCGCGCCGAAGACGCTCACCACCGAGGAGGTGTACGCGGTCACCGCTTACATCCTGAATATGGCGGATGTGGTCCCCGACGACTTTGTGCTGTCGGACCGGAATATCGCCGAAGTCCAGGGGCGTATGCCGAACCGCAAGGGCATGACGCAGGCGCACGGCATGTGGGACGTGAAGGGGAAGGGCGACGTGCGCAGCACCGCGTGCATGAGCAATTGCGGCGAGGTCAAGCTGCGCTCGGCGTTGCCTGCGGCGGCGCGCAATGTGCACGGGGATTTGTCGGCGCAGAACCGCAGCTTCGGCGCGGTGCGCGGCGTGGATACGACACAGCCAACGCCGGAAGCGGCGTTGGCTGGCGGGGCATTGCGTGGCAAGGCGCTGGTGGCTGGAGCAGCGAATTCGGCTGCCGCCGCAGGCTTGGCGCAGCTTGCGGCGCCCGCTGGCATGCAGGACGTTGCCAGGCTTGGCACTGGCACGCAGGCGGGCGCCAGAGGCGGTGCGGACACGCAGGACGGAGCCAAGTCAGGGACTGCGCCGCAGCAGCCACCAAAGGCGGGCGCAAGCCCGCAAGCACTGGCCAGGCAGAACGCTTGCATGGCTTGCCATGGCGTGGGCAACAAGATCGTGGGCCCGGCGCTGCGCGACATCGCAGCCAGGTACAAGAGCGACGCGGCGGCGGCGCAGCGGCTTGCGGCCAAGGTAAAGGCGGGCAGCACAGGCGCCTGGGGCCCTGTGCCGATGCCGGCGCAGGGCCATGTAAAGGATGAGGACATTGCAGCTATCGTCGGCTGGATTTTGGACGGCGCCAAGTAAGTGCGCCGCTTTTTTTAATTGGAGACAACTATGAATCAGAATCGACGGGATGCCCTGCGCATCGGTTCCATCCTCGGCCTGGCGATCACCGCAGGCTTGCTCAAGCCCAGCGACGTATTCGCCGCCGACTGGCAGGCCAGTGTGTTCGACGCCAAGACGCTGGACGCCGCATTGAAGGCCATGGGCGGCGACACTTTCGCCATCAGCAAGGACGTCGCCGTGACCGGTCCGGACATCGCTGAAAATGGCGCCGTGGTGCCGGTGACAGTGACGAGCAGCGTGCCGAACACCGAAATGATCGCCATCCTGGTGGAGAAGAACCCGAATCCGCTGTCGGCCAGCTTCAAGATCCCGGCCGGCACCGAGCCTTCGGTCAGCACCCGCGTCAAGATGGGCAGCACCTCGAACGTGCACGCGCTGGTCAAGGCGGACGGCAAATGGTACGTCGCCAGCAAGGAAATCAAGGTCACCCTCGGCGGCTGCGGCGGCTGATTAACCAAAATAAGGAGTCATGATGGGCAATCCGATGCGCATACGCGCCAACGCCACCGGCGACACCGTTGAAGTCAAGGTTCTGATCCGCCACGATATGGAAACCGGCCAACGCAAAGACCCGGCCGGCCAGCCGGTACCGGCGCACTTCATCCAGACCCTGGTCGCCACTTGCAATGACAAGGTCGTGCTCGACGCGCAGTTCGGCACCTCGGTGTCCAAAGATCCCTTCCTGTCGTTCAAATTCAAGGGCGGCGCCAAGGGCGACAAGGTCGTCATCAAATGGACCGACAACGAGGGCGACAGCCGCAGCGACGAGGTAGTGATAGCCTGATCCCGGCATCAAGTGGCGCAGACCACCCACCTAAAACGAACGGAGATGTCATGAAACGGACGAGCACCTACCTGATGGCCGCACTGGCCGTGTCCGCGCTGGGCACGGCGCTGGCGCAGACTTCGGCCACCGACGAAATCGCGAAGTACCGGCAACTGCTGGCTGACGGCAATCCCGCCGAGTTGTGGGAAATGCGCGGCGAAGAGCTCTGGAAGAAGCGGGAAGGCCCGCGCGAGGCCACGCTGGAGCAGTGCGATCTGGGCAAGGGGCCGGGCGTGCTGAAGGGCGCTTACGTTGAATTGCCACGCTACTTCAAGGACGTGAACAAGGTGATGGACCTGGAACAGCGGCTGGTGCATTGCCGCACCAGCTTGCAGGGCCTGACTCTGGAACAGGCAGTCAAGACGCCGTTCGGCTCCGCAGGCAACCAGTCGGATATCGAAGCGCTGGTCTCCTACATCACGGCGCAGTCGAAGGGCATGAAGATGGCGGTCTCCACCCGCCACCCGCAGGAAAAGGCGGCCTACGAAATCGGCAAGCAGATGTTCTTCTACCGTGGCGGCGCACACGATTTCGCCTGCGCGACCTGCCACTCGGCTAACGGCCAGCGCATACGCTTGCAGGAGCTGCCCAACATCCTGAACAAGGCCAACGCCCAGGCAGCCTACACCACCTGGCCCGCGTACCGCGTATCGCAGGGTGAAGTGCGCACCATGCAGCACCGCCTGAACGACTGCTTCCGCCAGCAACGCTTCCCGGAGCCGGTGTACGGTTCGGACCTGATCACGGCTTTGACCATGTTCCTGGCCAAGAACGCCGACGGCGGCACCTACAACGCACCGGCGCTGAAGCGCTAAGGAGACCAGCATGAAATACGGCTTATCGATACTGGCCTCGGTTGCGGCCTTCGGACTGACGGCGCAGCCGGCATTGGCTGCGGACTATGCAAAGCAAACCATGGACTTGATGAAGGCGGACTTCCGCTCCAAAGGCCCTGCCACGGTGGAAGGCGTGCTGCAGCAGGACGAGGCGCAGCATCTGTGCAGCGCCTATCCGGCACCTGACAAGCGGCCGAAGAAGCTCGCAGCCAAGCTGGAAGCGGAACAGCTCAAGCTGGTGAAGTACCCATCCGATGGCCAGTACATCGGCCGCTGGCAAGAGGGCGAGAAAATCGCCCAGAGCGGACGCGGCATGCAGTCGTCCGACAAGCCCGGCTCGCCGAACGGCGGCAATTGCTACGCCTGCCACCAGATCAGCAAGGCCGAGATTTCGTTCGGTAATATCGGCCCGTCGCTGTACCAGTACGGCAAGTTGCGCGGCCAGAGCGAGGGGATCGTGAAATACACCTGGGCCAAGTTGTATAACTCGCAGGCTTACAGCGCCTGCTCCAACATGCCGCGCTTCGGCCACAAAGGCATACTCGACGAGCAGCAGCTCAAGGATGTGATGGCGCTGCTGCTGGATCCGGCTTCCCCCGTCAATAAGGACTGAGCTCCATGGGCCTGAACCGACGCGATTTCATCCAGGTGCTGGGCATCGCCGCCGCCGGCGGCATGGCGCTCAACTCCAAGGGGGCGCTGGCCGCGCAATCGGCCGATGCGCTGTACGCCTTGCCGCGTTACGGCAACGTCCACTTCCTGCACTTCACCGACTGCCACGCGCAGCTCAAGCCGGTCTATTTCCGCGAGCCCAGCGTCAATCTCGGTTTCGGGGAAGCACAGGGCAGGATGCCGCACCTGGTGGGGGAACACCTGCTGCGCGCGGCGGGCTTGAAACCGAATACGCCGCAGGCCTACGCCTTCAGCAGCCTTCACTTCGAAAGCGCCGCCGCCACCTACGGCAAGGTGGGCGGCTTCGCGCACCTTGCCACGCTGGTCAAGCGCATGAAGGCATCGCGCCCGGGCGCCTTGCTGCTGGACGGCGGCGACACCTGGCAGGGTTCCGCCACGGCGCTGTGGACCAGGGGCCAGGACATGGTCGATGCCTGCCTTGCCCTGGGCGTGGACGTGATGACGGCGCACTGGGAAATGACGCTGGGCGACAAGCGGGTGCAGGAAATCGTCGACAAGGACTTCAAGGGCAAGGTCGATTTCGTGGCGCAGAACATCAAGACCAACGATTTCGGCGACCAGGTGTTCAGCCCTTACACGATGAAGGAGATGAACGGCGTGCAGGTGGCGGTGATAGGCCAGGCCTTTCCCTATACGCCCATCGCCAACCCGCGCTACTTCGTCCCCGACTGGAGCTTCGGCATCCAGGAGGAGAACATGCAGAAGACCGTCGATGAGGCCCGCGCCAAGGGCGCCAAGGTGGTGGTGCTCCTGTCGCACAACGGCATGGACGTGGACTTGAAGATGGCCTCGCGCGTGCGCGGCATCGACGCCATCATGGGCGGCCACACGCACGACGGCATGCCGGCGCCTGTCGTCGTCAGCAATGGCGGCGGCAAGACGCTGGTCACCAACGCCGGCAGCAACAGCAAATTCCTCGGCGTGCTGGACTTCGACGTGCGGGGCGGGCAGGTGCAGGGCTACCAGTATCGCTTGCTGCCGGTGTTCTCCAACATCCTGCCTGCGGACAAGGAGATGGACGCGCTGATCACACGCATCCGCGCGCCGTTCGAGGGCAAGCTCAATGAGCGCCTGGCGGTCACCGAAGGGACGCTGTACCGGCGAGGCAATTTCAACGGCAGCTTCGACCAGTTGATCGTCGACGCGCTGATGGACGTGAAGCAGGCTGAAATCGCCTTTTCGCCGGGCTTCCGCTGGGGGACGTCGCTGCTGCCGAACAGTCCTGTCCTGATGGAGCACCTGATGGACCAGACCGCCACCACGTATTCGCACACGACGGTATCCGAATTGAGCGGTGCCACGATCAAGACCATCATGGAAGACGTTGCCGACAATCTGTTCAATCCCGACCCGTACTACCAGCAGGGCGGCGACATGGTCAGGGTAGGCGGCATGACCTACGCCATCGACCCCAAGGCGAAGATGGGCGCGCGCATCCAGGATATGCGCTTGAACGGCAAGCCTATCGATGCGGCCAAGGTGTACAAGGTGGCCGGCTGGGCGCCGGTGGCCGAGGGCGCGAGCGGCGAACCGGTGTGGGACGTGGTCGGGACTTGGCTGCGCAGCCAGAAAACAATCAAGCCGCGCAAGCTGAACGCGCCCCGCCTGATCGGAGTGCAGGGCAATCCGGGCATGCTGGCGTGATGAATAAGATCGCAGCCCGTATGGCGGCTGGCCTGCTGGCGGCATCTCCGGCGCGCCGTCCGGCGATCTGGATGACAAGTGCGCGCGCGCCGGCCTCGATGCCGTTCTGGACGACTTGAACTTCTAATTGCGCCGCGCAGCCTTGCGCAGTTCACGGCCAGGCACTATTCTCGCTGTTTGCCAGCCCAATAGGACGCGCCCATGCGTAGCACCACTCGAATGACTGCCATTGTCCTGGCGGCGGTCTGCTGTCTCGCTGCTGCCGGATGCGCCTCGAGCGGGCAGGCGCGCCAACCGCAGGAGGCGCCAGCGGTGCGGCAGTCGCAAGTCCAGGCTCCCCGCACCAGTGGCAACGCCGCAGCCGGTATCACATGGTCACGCAAAGTCCATCCCGGCGTCACGGTAGCTGAAATCGAAGACGCCTTCGCCAGCGTCGCCGCTGAGGACAATATTCGCGCCGTCGGCGAATTGCCGCTCTCGAAGGAGTTGGAACTGCGCTCCGGCAAACCAGGAAAATTCCTCAAGGTTTATTCCTATTGCGACCCGGCTGCCGCCCGCGTCATGGTCGATTTCAACCCTTCGATGGCCGCGCTGCTGCCCTGCCGGATTTCGGTGGTCGAGCAGGAAGACGGACTGTGGATCTATACGATGGACATGGATATGTTGATTAACTTGCAAGGTAAGCTGCCTGTCCACGTCAGCGACACCGTGCAACGGGTGCGGGCGACCATATTGAAAATGCTGGAACGCGGCGCGCGCGGTGAGTTTTGAATTTCCGATATGTATAAAGTCTTTCACCGCTATGGACGTCGTGCTTTCAAAACTTCTTCCGCGGCACGTTCTGCCTCCGTCTCGGCCATGTGCTGGTCCGATAATGTCAGGTCTGCCGAAACGCGCCGCTTTGGGTAGACGTTAATCATATGCATCGGGTTGGCGGAAGGGGCGAATATTGAAACGTACGCTCCCCAGAGCGTAGTCCCCTCCAATAACTCGCCGGTGAACTCAACCTCATAGCCGTCAATGATTTTGGTAGGCATAACCTTGGCCTTCTACATCCCCTATTCTTGCTATTTTGATCATCGTGTCCAAGTAAAGAATATAACAGGATTCGTCGGCGGGGCCGCAGGTTGAGCTCCGCACGCTCGCCCTGTTCAAGGAAAAAACGCCGCGGCCCGTTTCCGGTGCCGCGGCGCTCATTGCCTGCGTCAGGGACGTGCCGCTCAGTTGGTATAGATCAGGCCGCGACCAGTACCGCTGAAGTAGATGCGCCCGTAGGTGTTCCAGTCGCCCGCCATGACCTCGATACCGCCGTACTGGTGCGTATCATCGTTGTAGCGCGTCCAGGTCGCACCGCCATCGTCGGATTGGTAGATGCCCCACACGCCATTCCTCGTGCCCACGACATAGATCGCGGCCGAGTACGGAGCGCCGGTCTGTGCCTTGCCCAGGGCAATGGTGCTGGCCCCTTGTACCTTCTCCGTCATGCTGGTGCCCGCGATCGACGCGAAGCCGTTCAGCTTGGTCCAGCTCGTACCCGAGTTGGTCGAGTGGTACACAGTGTCGCCGTCGGTCAGCCAGATGTCGCCCTCGACGTTGGGGTTGACCGCAATCGACGTGAGCCTATAGGCGTTGGGGGCCAGGTTCGCCGACACCGAGCCCTGGCTCAGCGTGAAGTTGTGGCCGCCATCGGTCGAGACGTAGACCTTGCCCGCCGGGCCCCAGAATGCGCCACCCGAATCGTAGGCATAGACCTTGGTCGGATTCTTCCGGTCGACGACCAGGCGATAGCCGTTATCCCAGCCGGGGGCGGCTGGTGCCGGCAGATTGGTCGCGGTCCAGCTCGCGCCATTGTTCGTGGTGTACGATGGCACCGAATTGGCCGGCGCCCAGATCACGTTGTTGCGGGACGTGGTCGCGATACTCCCGGTGGCGCCATGGTTCGCTGCCGCGCCCGCGGGCAGGGTCGCGAAGTTCGACCATGAGACGCCGCTGTCGCCGGACCAGAAGCCGAAGACGGTTGAGGTTCCATGGTTGATGCCGCTACCGACGATATAACTCGGATCAGACCACAGGACGTCGGCGTAGTTGCCATTGTTCCAGTCGGAAAGAGGGCCCCTGTTCGGCGTCGTCGCGAGGTCGGTCTGGACCCATGTCCCGATGTCGCCCGCGCTGTTGACGAACTTGTACGGCGCGCCGGCCGGCGGCGTGACGATGGCCAGGGTGGCGGTCTCCTCGAGGTTGTTGTTCGGGAAGTCCCAGCTCGGCGTGGCCGACGACGCGTTCCAGGTTTCCCAGACGCCGCCGCCGGTGACGTGCATGATGTGGTCGCGGTTGGCCGGATCGATCTCGATGTCGTCGATCCAGCCCCAGAACTGTCCGCCGTAATGCACCATGCCGCCTGCGATTTCGCGCCAGGTACTGCCGCCGTTGTCGGACAGCTGGACGACAGGGCCGGCGGAGCTCCAGGTCCCGGTCACGGCCAGCGCGATACGGGCCGTCGAGCCGGTGCCGGACACGGACACGCCGCCGTAGCCGCCGCCGGTCGTGATGCTGGAGAGCTGGGTCCAGGACTCGTTGCCGCTCACGCCACCGAACTTGTAGAGGTAACCGGGACCGCCGGCGCCTTCGCCGGCGTTCTTGTTGAATACCACATAGTAAGCGCCGTCGCCGGTACGCACCATGTGCGGAACATAGTAGCCGGACACGGTCGACGGGACCGACACCGGCGTCCATGAAAAGCCGCCGTTGACAGACTTGTACAGGGTCGAGGTCAGGCCCGCCACCTGGCCGTAGTCCGGTGCGACGGCGGCATACATGATCCAGGTCGTCGCGCCGCCACCCACGTTCGAGTTGTCGAACATGATCTGCTCGACGCCCTTCACGGCGCCGATGGCCTGGATCTGGGCGCCCGTGAGCACCGTGCTCGACAGACTCGTCTGGGTCCACGTCTGACCCGAGTTCGTGCTCTTCCACAGGCCCGCCGTGCGCGAGGCGTAGAACATGGTCGACGGATTGGTGGGATCGAGCTTCAGGCGTTCGCCGATGGCCCGGCCGCCTTCATTGCCACCCACCGGGAAAGGCAGGTCGTAGTGCGTCCACGTGTTGCCGCGGTTGCTGGAGGCATAGATACGGCCGTTAGCCGGGTTGCCGCCGCCGTCTTTCGTGTACATGCCTGCGACCAGGTAGACGAGCTGGTCGTTGGCCGGATCGAGGCCGATGCTTTCGACGCCGTGGTACCGGCTCTCGCCCGAGTTGAAACCGATACCGTCGGTGATGGGCGTCCACGACCCGTTGGAATTATTCCAGCGGTAAGCGCCGCCGATATCGGTGCGAGCGTACATGAGGCCCGCAGTCGTCGGATGGTAGGTGAGGCCGGTGACGTAGCCGCCGCCGGCCCATTTCACGCTGGTCCAGCTGGTGGGCGGCGCGCCGCCCATGGCGAGGCGGGCGCCCGGCGCCGGGCTGGCAGCGCCGCTGTCGGCGCCGCCGCTGCAGCCGGCCAGCATGCCGGCCAAAATGCCGGCCAACAGGATAGGGATGACGAGCTTGACGTTATATGTCGGTTTCAAATTGTGCTCCTCCAGTAATGGATGATAGGTTTGAATATGCCGGTATGGCCGGCAGCGCTGCGCCGGACCATGTCCGGCGCAAATTCGCCATCGGGGAACCCAGTATAGGAAGTGCGGATTGTTTTCAATATATTGAAATCACCAGGAACCTGTATGATTTGACTCAAGCGTTGTAATGCAAGCTCGTGCAGCCTCGTCCGGTAATTTTTTTGATATGGCTTATTGACGGCCAGGCGTTGAAGATGTTCTGCTGCGCAGACTCAAGGCTTTTAAATGTGACGTGCTTTTATGACAGCCGTCCGAACGTCAGGAACAGCCAGGCAGCCGTGATGACGACCATGCCGGAAATCGTCAGGCAGGACCAGGTGAAGAACCAGGCCGACAGCAAGGTGGCCTGCAGCACGCGCTCGAGCACGAAGCCCAGCGCGAAGTCGAACGCGGCCATGACCGACCACCGCCGCAGGTAGACCGGCAGATAGCGGCTCATGAACCGGTTGTGCTGGAGCGCGGCGTGGCGCTCGAACAGGTTGCGCGCAGCGCTCACGTCCCGGAACAGCCAGTCGAAGAACATGAAACGGTAGAGCAGGGTCCTGAATGGCATGGACGGGCTTTCCTGCCCGTCTTGCTGCGGCGCGTCCTGAGTCATGTGTCCTCCAATGGATTTGAAGTTCGGCATGTACCGACCGTGACCTCAGCGTATCACGAAGCTGGCCGCGCGGCCAAAGTTCGCTTGGCGGGCCGGCGCGGCCCAGGAAATCTTGCGGATACAACATACATTGCATCGAAAGCAAGCTTTATGGGGCGTAAAGCGTTGCTGGGCTTGCTCAAAACGGTGTTTTCAGAGTAGAATCTCGGGTTGCTTGAATTCGGTTTTGAGCAATGCTGTGAATCCATAAATTTTTTAAACGCGAATCCGATCGCCAAGGGTGCCTGTCACAGGGTGACTGGTCGGATTCCAGACCCAAACCCTGGAGCTAATATGTCCGTAACTATGCGTGAAATGCTGGAAGCCGGTGTCCACTTCGGTCACCAAACCCGTTTCTGGAACCCTAAGATGGCACCGTTCATCTTCGGTCACCGCAACAAAATCCACATCATCAACCTGGAAAAAACCATGGGGATGTACCAGGAGGCGATGAAGCACATTCGTCAACTGGCTTCGAACCGTGGCACCATCCTGATGGTGGGCACCAAGCGTCAAGCGCGCGAAATCATCGCCGCTGAAGCTGCACGTGCCGGCGTTCCTTTCGTTGACCAGCGTTGGCTGGGCGGCATGCTGACCAACTTCAAAACGATCAAGACCTCGATCAAGCGCCTGAAAGACATGGAAGCTCAGATCGAAGACGGTTCCGTTGAGAAGCTGTCGAAAAAAGAAGCGCTGATGTTCAGCCGCGAGATGATCAAGCTGCAAAAATCCATCGGCGGCATCAAGGACATGGGCGGCGTTCCTGACGCAATCTTCGTCGTGGACGTTGGCTACCATAAAGGCGCCATCACCGAAGCCGCTAAACTGGGCATCCCAGTCATCGGCGTGGTCGATACCAACCACTCCCCAGAAGGCGTAACCTACGTCATTCCAGGCAACGACGACTCCTCGAAAGCGATCATGCTGTACGCTCGTGGTGTGGCCGACGCGATCATCGAAGGCCGTGCCAACTCGGCAGCCGACGTGCTGGAAACGATCAAGACCGCATCTGGCGACGAGTTCGTAGAAGTCAGCGAACAAGCCTAATTGGCCGCCTGTCGCAAGACGGGCAACCATGCAGCAAATCAGCAGTTTAAAAGGGGTGGCTCCAGCTCCCCCTTTTTTTTAACGACAGCGTGTGGGCGTGCGGGCTTCCGAGCCACCCCATACCAACTCACCGAACACACAGGAGAATTACATGGCAGCTATTACTGCAGCGATGGTAGGCGAACTGCGCGCGAAAACCGACGCGCCAATGATGGAATGCAAAAAAGCTCTGACCGAAGCCGAAGGCAATATGGACAAAGCGGAAGAGCTGCTGCGCGTTAAGCTGGGCGGCAAAGCTTCCAAGGCATCCTCGCGCATCACCGCCGAAGGCGTGGTGGCAACCTACATCGCCAACGGCGTCGGCGCCCTGATCGAAGTGAACTCCGAGACCGACTTCGTAGCGAAAAACGACGACTTCCTGAACCTGGCGAACACCGCCGCCCGTATGGTTGCTGAAAACAATCCAGCCGACGTGGCAGCCCTGCTGGCCCTGCCTGCCGCCGACGGCAAGACCCTGGACGAAGTGCGCGCTGCCCTGATCGGCAAAATCGGCGAAAACATGTCGATCCGCCGCTTCCAGCGTTTCGAAACCACCGCCAAGCTGGCGTCCTACCTGCACGGCACCCGCATCGGCGTCATGGTCGAGTTCGAAGGCGCGGACGACCAGGTCGGTAAAGACGTGGCCATGCACATCGCCGCCATGAAGCCGGTGTCGCTGTCGGCTGACCAGGTGCCAGCTGAACTGATCGCCAAAGAGCGCTCGGTTGCCCAGGCGAAGGCGGACGAAGATGCAGCCCAGGCCGCAGCCGCCGGCAAGCCAGCCCAGTCGGCTGAGATCGTTGCCAAGCGTCTGGAAGGTTCCGTGCAGAAGTACCTGAAAGAGGTATCGCTGCTGAACCAGGCTTTCGTGAAGAACGACAAGCAAACCATCGAAGCCATGCTGAAAGCCAACAACGCATCCGTGAAAGCATTCACGATGTACGTGGTCGGCGAAGGCATCGAGAAGAAGCAGGACGATTTCGCTGCGGAAGTCGCAGCGCAAATGGCTGCCTCCAAAGGCGCATAATTGAAAAGCGGGCCGGAAGGCCCGTTTTTTTAAGTGCGGCTTAAGTAGAGCTTAAGCCGCCAGCAAGCTTTAGCCATCCGTTTGCCCGCAAGCGAATGGCGCAATACCCGGCGGCGCAGGTATGATGCTGTTTTCATACGGTTTGTGCGCCGCCAGCCTCACCCGAATAAAAACCCAACTAAGGAGCCCCAGCTCATGTCAAAACCAGCCTACAAGCGCGTCCTCCTCAAATTGTCCGGTGAAGCTCTGATGGGCGACGATGCCTACGGCATCAACCGCGGCACGATCGAGCGCATGGTGGCCGACGTGGCCGAGGTCGCGAAACTGGGCGTGGAACTGGCGGTCGTGATCGGCGGCGGCAACATCTTCCGCGGCGTCGCGCCCGGCGCCCAAGGCATGGACCGCGCCACCGCGGACTACATGGGCATGCTGGCCACCGTGATGAACGCGCTGGCCCTGGCCGACGCCATGAAGCACGCCGGCGTGACCGCGCGCGTGATGTCGGCCATCGGCATCGACCAGGTGGTCGAGCCTTATGTGCGCCCGAAAGCGCTGCAATACCTGGAAGAGGGCAAGGTTGTCGTGTTCGCCGCAGGCACCGGCAATCCCTTCTTCACCACCGACACCGCCGCCGCCCTGCGCGGCTCGGAAATCAGCGCCGAAATCGTGCTGAAGGCCACCAAGGTGGACGGCGTGTACACCGCCGACCCGAAAAAAGACCCGAACGCGACCCTGTTCCACACCATCACGTTCGACGAAGCCATCGCCAAGCACCTGCAGGTGATGGATGCGACCGCATTCGCGCTGTGCCGCGACCAGAAACTGCCGATCAAAGTGTTCTCCATCACCAAGCCGGGCGCGCTGATGCGCGTCATCATGGGCGAGGATGAAGGTACACTGGTTCACGTTTAACATTCCCCAAGTAATTGCATACAGGAGCACAGCATGTCCGTAGCTGACGTAAAGAAAAGCGCCCAAGACCGCATGGTCAAGTCGATCGAGACGCTGCGTGGCGATCTGGCCAAGGTCCGTACCGGCCGCGCCCATACCGGCATCCTCGACCACGTGACGGTCGATTACTACGGCAATCCAACGCCGATCAGCCAGGTGGCCAACCTGACGCTGGTCGACGCGCGCACCATCGGTGTGCAGCCGTTCGAGAAGAAGATGGCTGCCGCCATCGAGAAAGCCATCCGCGACGCCGACCTGGGCCTGAACCCGTCGTCGCAGGGCGACCAGATCCGCGTGCCGACCCCGGCCCTGACCGAAGAGCGCCGTAAGGAAATGGTGAAACTGGTCAAGAGCGAAGCCGAAGACGCGAAAATCGCCGTGCGCAACATCCGCCGCGACGCCAACGAGACGATGAAGAAACTGGTCAAGGACAAGGCCATCTCGGAAGACGACGAGCGCCGCGGTTCGGACGAAGTGCAGAAACTGACCGACAAGTTCATCGCCGACATCGACAAGATGGTTGTTGATAAAGAGAAGGAAGTGCTGACCGTATAAGGTTCAGTTCGGTTACAGTTCGGGTACTGCACATAGCAGTAACAGGGGACGGGCCGCGCAAGGCGGCCTGTCCCTATTGTGGCGACAACTTTTTTGGCTTTTGAGTTCATGAAATATTCGAGTTCGACGACAGCGGTTCCGGACGCGCCCAAGGTGCCCCGCCATGTTGCCATCATCATGGATGGCAACGGGCGCTGGGCCACCAAGCGCTTCCTGCCCCGTGTCGCCGGCCACGTCAAAGGCGTGGAGGCGGTGCGCAAGGTGGTGGAGGGCTGTGCGCTGCGCGGCATTGAATACCTGACCCTGTTCGCCTTCAGTTCGGAAAACTGGCGCCGCCCGGAAGAGGAAGTGTCGCTGCTGATGCGCTTGTTCGTCACCGCGCTCGAGCGCGAAGTATCCAAGCTGCACGCCAACAACATCCGCCTCAAGGTGGTGGGCGACCTGAGCCGCGCCGACGACAAGCTGCGCAACATGATCGCCGCCGCCGAGCGCAAGACCGCCAACAACACCCGCCTGACGGTCACCGTCTGCTTCAACTACGGCGGCCGCTGGGACATCATGCAGGCGGTCGGCAAGATGGTGGCAGCCCATCCCGGCGCGGCCGACTTCAGCGAAGAGCAGCTGGCGCCGCACCTGGCCATGGCCTACGCGCCCGAGCCGGACCTGTTCATCCGCACCGGCGGCGAGGAACGCATCTCCAATTTCCTGCTGTGGCAGCTCGCGTACACCGAGCTGTTCTTCACCGATACCTACTGGCCCGACTTCACCATCGAGGCGCTGGACGCGGCCGTCGCGTCTTACCAGAACCGGGAGCGCCGCTTCGGCCGCACCGGCGACCAACTGGCCGGGAAAACCACCTGATGCTGAAAACCCGTATCATCACCGCTGTCGCACTGCTGGCGGTCCTGCTGCCCGTGCTGTTCTTCAATTACTACCCGGCCGTCGCCGTGGTGGTGCTGGCCTTCTTCGGCGCGGCGGTGTGGGAAAGCTTCCGCCTGTTCAAGACGCCGCGCCCGCTGCTGGCGGCCGCCATCTGGGCCATCGCCTTCGGCTACACCTTTCTGCTGAACGGGCTGCACGGTCCGGTCACGTTCTGGCTCGCGCTGGGCTTCGGCATCTGGCTGCTGCGCTTCACGCCGACCCTGTACACCGGCCTGCCGCCGCAGGAAGGCATGGGCAACGTCATGCTCAGCCTGGTCTACCCGGTCACCCTGGTGAGCTGCTTCGTCGCCATCTTGGTGCTGTTCCAGCATTCCGCGCTGTATCTGCTCTCGACCATGGCGCTGGTGTGGATCGCCGACATCGGCGCCTATTTCTCCGGCAAGGCCTTCGGCAAGCGCAAACTGGCGCCCGCCATTTCCCCAGGCAAGTCCTGGGAAGGCGCGTTCGGCGGCTGCATCGCCGTGCTGGTGCTGGCTGCCGTGAGCATCCTCGCGGCACCGTCCGTGCCATGGCTGCAGGACACCTTCGCCGTGCACGTGCAGGCCAAGCGCGGCTGGGCGCTGACCATCGTCATCCTGGTCGTGATCTGCGCATTCAGCGTGATCGGCGACCTGTTCGAATCCATGCTCAAGCGCCGCGCCGGCTTCAAGGACAGCAGCAATCTGCTGCCTGGCCACGGCGGCGTGCTGGACCGTATTGACGCCTTGGTGCCGGTATTGCCACTGGCCGCGCTGATCAGCGTCTGGGCATAGCCGGCATGGCGGGTTACGCTACGCTAACCCGCCCTGCAAATGACGTGCGATGCCGTGGACGGTGGAACCGTGGTACGGTGCTACCGTAACCCGCCAAGGCCCGCGGCGCAAACAGGTTTTGAAGGATTAAGTATGCAACGCATCACCATATTAGGCGCCACCGGTTCGATCGGCGTCTCCACGCTGGACGTGCTGGCGCGCCACCCGGACCGCTACACGGTCTATGCCCTGAGCGCGCACAGCCGCGTCGAGGAGCTGGCCGCGCAGTGCGAACAGTTCCGTCCCGCGCGCGCCGTGGTCGGCACCGCCGCCGCCGCCGCCCGGCTGCAAGCGCTGCTGCAAACGAAAGGCCTGCGCACCGAAGTCGAATACGGCGAAGCGGCGCTGTGCGCCATCGCCGGCTCGTCCGACACCGACACCGTGATGGCCGCCATCGTCGGCGCGGCCGGCCTGGCGCCGACCCTGGCCGCCGCGCGTGCCGGCAAGAAGGTGCTGTTGGCGAACAAGGAAGCGCTGGTCATGTCCGGCCAGCTGTTCATGGACGCGGTGCAGGAGAGTGGGGCGGTGCTGCTGCCCATCGACAGTGAGCACAACGCCATTTTCCAGTGCCTGCCGCAAGGTTACGGCCGCGTACCGGGCGCCGCGGGCGTCACCAAGATCTTGCTGACCGCATCCGGCGGTCCCTTCCTCAAGCGTGCCGTCGACACCCTCGACGCGGTGACGCCGGACGAGGCCTGCAAGCACCCGAAATGGGTCATGGGCCGCAAGATCTCGGTCGATTCGGCCACCATGATGAACAAGGGCCTGGAGGTGATCGAGGCCCACTGGCTGTTCGGCGCGCCGGCAGAGCAGATCGAAGTCGTGATCCACCCGCAGTCGGTGATCCACTCGATGGTGTCCTACAGCGACGGCTCCGTGCTGGCCGAACTGGGCAACCCGGACATGCGCACCCCGATCGCGCACGCGCTGGCCTACCCGGAGCGCATCGCGTCCGGCGTGGCGCAGCTGGACCTGGCGGCGGTCGGCATGCTGCAGTTCGAACGTCCCGACTTCGTGCAGTTCCCCTGCCTGGCATTGGCGTTCGACGCGCTCAAGGCCGGCGGCACCGCGCCCGCGCTGCTGAACGCGGCCAACGAGGTGGCTGTCGCCGCCTTCCTCGACAGCCGCATCGGCTTCCGCCAGATCGACCGCGTCATCGCGCAAGTAATGGACGAGCTGCCGCACGGCGCCGCGCACAGCATCGCGGCGGTGATGGAGCAGGACGCGCTGGCGCGTGTGGCCGCCGAACGACTCGTCGGCGCCATGGCGCGGGAGCGCAATGCAGGCGCTTCCGCCGCAATAGCTGCCGGCCCCGCGGCTGCAGCCCCGGCGGTCGCTGCGGCCTCTGCCGCCACCGCAGCCGCCACGGCGCGCGCGCAATGAACTTCCTCACGACCCTGCTGGCTTTCGCGGTCGCACTGGGATCGCTGATCATCTTCCATGAATTGGGCCACTACTGGGTGGCCCGCCTGTGCGGCGTGAAAGTGCTGCGCTTCTCGGTCGGCATGGGCAAAGTCGTATGGTCGCGCCGCGTCGGACCGGACCAGACCGAGTGGGCCGTGTCCGCACTGCCGCTGGGCGGCTACGTCAAGATGCTGGACAGCCGCGAACTGGACGGGGCGCCGCTGTCCGAGGCCGACAAGGCCCGCGAATTCACGCGCCAGAACGTGTGGAAGCGCATCGCCATCGTGGCCGCCGGGCCGGTCGCCAACTTCCTGCTGGCCATCTTCCTGTTCGCCGCCCTGTACATGGCCGGCATCGCAGAACCGTCTTCCAAAGTGGCGCCGCCCGCTGCCGACACGGCAGCCCACCAGGCAGGCCTGCAGGGCGGCGACGTCGTCACCTCCGTGAACGGCGAGCGCGTGCGCGTCTGGTCCGACCTGCGCTGGGCCGTCATCCAGGCCGCCATCGACAAGCGGGACATGCTGCTCGAAGTGGACCGCCCCGGCAGCGGCCGGCACACGCTGACCTTGCCGTCGCGCGCCTTCAGCGGCATGGACCTGGAATCGGACGTCGCCGGCAAGCTCGGTTTCGGCCTGTCGCGCCCACCGGCGCTGCTGGGCGAGATCGTCAAGGGCGGCGCCGCCGAGCGCGCCGGCCTGCGCACCGGCGACCTGGTCGAGCGCCTGGACGGCAAGCCGGTGCAGGACTGGATCGACTTCCAGTCCACCATCCGCACCTCGGGCGGCAAGCCTTTGCTGGTGCAGGGCATGCGCGGGCGCGAACCGTTCGAACTGACGGTGACGCCGGATGTGGAGCGTAAAGGATCTGTAACAGTCAGTAAGATCGGCGCGTACGCCGGCCAGGGGCCGGATATGATCGAAGTGACGGCGGGGCCGGTTGAAGCGGTGGCCAAGGGCGCCGTCAAGGTGTGGGACACCAGCGTGCTGACCCTGAAAATGATAGGCAAGATGGTGGTTGGCGAGGTCTCGTGGAAGAATGTCACCGGCCCTATCACCATAGCCGATTACGCCGGACAGACCGCGCGGATAGGCGCCGCCAGCTATTTGAGCTTCATCGCCTTCATCAGCATCAGTCTTGGGGTGATGAATTTGCTACCGATTCCCGTTCTTGATGGTGGACTTTTACTGTATTATTCGCTGGAAGTTTTAACCGGGCGTCCAGTACCGGAGCGATTTGGTGAGATAGCGCAGCGCCTGGGCGTTGGCCTGCTGGTGACATTAATGGCACTGGCGGTATTCAACGACGTGGTGCGCCTGCTTTAATTAGTTTATGTAGTTCCGTGATTTGAGCCATTGAATACCACCAATGAAATTATATTCTGACCGTTTTGCCTTGCCTTCCTTTCGCCGCAGCCTGATCGGCGCCGCCGCCCTGGCGCTCTGCTCCGGCAGCGCGTTCGCCATCAATCCATTCGTCGTCAAGGACATCCGTGTCGAAGGCATCCAGCGTACGGAGGCCGGCACGGTCTTCAGCTACCTGCCCGTGCGCGTGGGCGAGACCTTCGACGACAAGAAGAGCGTGGCCGCCATCAAGGGCCTGTACGGCTCCGGCATCTTCAAGGATGTGCGCCTGGAGCAGGACGGCGACGTGCTGGTGGTGATCGTCGAGGAACGCCCGGCCATCGCCAAGGTGGACTTCACCGGTACCAAGGAATTCGAAAAGGACATGCTGGTCAAGGCGCTGAAGGATATCGGCGTCGGCGAGACCAAGACCTTCGACAAGGCGTCGGTGGACCGCGCCGAGCAGGAACTCAAGCGCCAGTACCTGTCGCGCGGCCTGTACGGCGTGAAGGTCACCACGACGGTCACGCCTATCGAGCGTAACCGCGTGAACATCGTGTTCGCGGTGGACGAGGGCGAAATCGCCAAGATCAAGCAGATCAACATCGTCGGCAACAAGGCTTTCTCGGACAAGGAACTGCGCGAGAACCTGGCGCTCAACACCGGCGGCTGGTTCAGCTGGTACACCAAGGCCAACCAGTACTCCAAGACCAAGCTGACGGGCGACCTGGAATCGCTCAAGTCCTTCTACCTGGACCGCGGCTACGTCGAGATGCAGGTCGAATCGACCCAGGTCTCGATCACCCCGGACAAGAAGGACATCTACATCACCATCAACGTGAGCGAAGGCGAGAAGTACACCGTCGCCGACATCAAGTTCGAAGGCGAGATGTTCGGCCGCGAAGACGAATTGAAACAGCTGGTGCTGCTGCGCAGGGGCGAAACCTATTCGGGCGCGCGCCTGACCGCCACCAACAAGCTGATTTCGGACCGCCTGGGCACCTTCGGCTATGCTTTCGCCAACGTCAACGCCAACCCGGAAATCAACCGCGAGAAGCGCGAAGTAGGCTTCACCTTCTTCATCGATCCGGGCAAGCGCGCCTATGTGCGCCACATGAACATCGCCGGCAACACCACCACGCGCGACGAGGTGATCCGCCGCGAGTTCCGCCAGTTCGAATCGTCCTGGTACGACGCCAACAAGATCAAGCTGACGCGCGACCGCGTCGACCGCCTGGGCTACTTCAAGGACGTGACCATCGACACGCCGGAAGCGCAGGGCACCTCGGACCAGGTGGACGTGCAGCTGACCGTGGTCGAAAAACCGACCGGCAACTTCCAGATCGGCGGCGCGTTCTCGCAGTCCGAGAAGTTCACCTTCTCGGCCTCGGTCCAGCAGGCCAACTTCGCCGGTTCGGGCAACACCGTCGGCATCAACCTGAACACCAGCAAGTACAGCCGCACCATCGAGTTCTCGAACACCAATCCGTACTACACGGATGATGGCGTGATCCGCTCGTTCGACCTGTACCTGCGCACCCTGAACCCGCCGGCGCTGAACATCGGTTCCTACACGATCAAGCAGCACGGCGGCCGTATCAGCTGGGGTGTGCCGTTCTCGGAAGTGGACACCGTGTTCTTCGGCGCAGGCCTGGAACGCTCGCAGATCACCACCGACTCGACCAGCCCGATCCGCTACCAGGACTACGTGCGCGACATCACCGGCAACCCGATCGGCACCGCGAAGACCGTCGCCGTGCCGCTGACGGCGGCCTGGGCGCGCGACAGCCGCGACAGCGCCTTGACCCCGACCGTCGGCCAGTACCAGCGTGTCAACCTGGAACTGGACGTGGTCGGCCAGTCGAAATACTTCCGCGCCGTGTACGAGCACCAGCTGTTCAAGCCGCTGCACCCGAAGATCACGCTGGCACTGAAGGGCGAGATCGACTACGGCCACGGCATCGGCGACAAGCCGTATCCGGTGTTCAAGAACTTCTACGGCGGCGGCATCGGTTCCGTGCGCGGCTACCTGAGCTCCTCGCTGGGCGTGGTCGACACCCGTTACGGCGATGCGCTGGGCGGCGCCTCGCGCCTGATCGGTAACGCCGAACTGCAGATGCCGTTCCCGGGCTCGGGCCAGGACCGCAGCTTGCGCTGGTTCGGCTTCCTCGACGGCGGCCAGGTTTACCAGGAAGGCGCGAAAATGCGCATCTCGGAATTGCGCTTCTCGACCGGTCTGGGCGTGAACTGGATTTCCCCGGTGGGCCCGCTTAAGTTGAGTTATGCTAAGCCTTTGAACGCCAAACCGGGCGACCGCCTGGAACGCTTCCAGTTCCAGATGGGTAATGGTTTCTAATCTTGATTCGGAGAAACACGTTGAAGACTGCTTCCGCTACCGCTTCGGCTAAGGCCGCCAAGTATCTGGCCGTGCTTGCACTGGGCTTGTGTGCTTTGGGTCCGGCGCACGCGCAGTCATCCAAGATTGCCTGGCTCAGCACTGAACGCATTTATAACGAGTCGCGCCTGGCCAAGCTGGCCGGCGACAAGCTGGCCGAGGAATTCAAGTCGCGCGAGAAGGCCATGCAGGATCTGGCCTCGCGCCTGAAGAGCGCCTCCGAGAAGCTGGAAAAGGAATTGCCGGCGCTGGGCGAGGCAGACCGCGTCAAGCGCCAGCGCGAGTACTTCGAGCTGGACAAGGAATTCCAGCGCCGCCAGCGCGAGTTCCGCGAGGACTTGAACCAGCGTACCAACGAGGAACGCGCCGGCATCTCCGAGAAGGCCACGCGCATCATCAAGCAACTGGCGATGACCGAAGGCTTCGACATCGTGCTGCAGGATGCGGTGTGGGCCAGCCCGCGCATCGACATCACCGACAAGGTGCTGGCCGCGCTCGATAAAGAAAAGTAAAACAAGCAGTCACCAATTAGTAACAACACACCATAGATTGGAACACCCCGATGGGCACTCGACTAGGAGAATTGGTCGAACGCTTGGGCGGGCAGCTGGTAGGCGATGCGGCACTGGAAGTGTCCGGCATCGCGCCACTGGCGGACGCCGGCGTTTCGCACATCAGCTTTCTCAGCAATAGCAAATTCCGCGCACAGGCCGGCCAGAGCAAGGCCGCGGCGCTGATCGTCTCCGCACAGGACGACGAGACCGTGGCCGCGACCTACCGGGGCGCGCGCATCATCGTCAAAAACCCCTATGTGTACTTCGCCCGCGCGGCGCAATACTTCGAATCGCTGACGGCCATCGTGCCTGAGCCGGGCATCCATGCGATGGCGGCGGTGCACGCCACGGCGAAGGTCGATCCGACGGCGCACATCGGTCCCTTCGTGACGGTGGAAGCGGGCGCGGTGATCGGCCCCGGCGCGGTCATCGACCATGGCTGCTTCATCGGCCGCGACGCCGAAGTGGGCGAGGGCACGCATTTCTTCGCCAATGTGACCTTCCACGCGCGCTGCGTCATCGGCCGGCGCGGCATCATCCATTCGGGCGCCGTGATCGGCACCGACGGCTTCGGTTTCGCCAACGAGGCCGGGGTCTACATCAAGATTCCGCAGACCGGCCGCGTCGTCATCGGCAACGACGTCGACATCGGGGCCAACACCACGGTGGACCGCGGCGCGCTGGCGGACACGATCATTGAAGACGGCGTGAAGCTGGACAACCAGATCCAGATCGGCCACAACTGCGTGATCGGCGCGCACACGGCGATGGCGGGCTGCGTCGGCGTAGCCGGCAGCGCCGTCATCGGCAAGTACTGCACTTTCGGCGGCGCCGCCATGGTGTTGGGCCACCTGAAAATCGTGGACGGCGTGCACGTCTCGTCCGGCAGCATGGTATCGCGTTCGATACTGGAGCCGGGCCAGTACACCGGCTTCTACCCGCTGGCGAAAAACGCCGACTGGGAAAAATCGGCCGCCATCGTTCGCAATTTGCCGGGAATGCGCGATAAAATCCGCGCGCTGGAAAAAAACATTAAAAACAGAAACGAAGACGAATCATGACCACTACAGAATCGAATACCGCAAGCACCACCCCGAAGACCATGGACATCTGCGAGATCAAGGCTTACCTGCCGCACCGCTATCCGCTGCTGCTGGTCGACCGCGTCCTGAACTACGAAGAGAACAAGTCCATCACCGCGATCAAGAACGTCACCGTCAATGAAGAGTTCTTCAACGGCCATTTCCCGCACAAGCCGGTCATGCCGGGCGTGCTGATGATCGAAGCGATGGCGCAAACGGCGGCGCTGCTGTCGTTCAAGTCCATGGGCATCAAGCCGGACGAGAGCTCGGTGGTCTACTTCGTCGGCATCGACAACGCGCGCTTCAAGCGTCCGGTGGGCCCTGGCGACCAGCTGAAGATGGACGTGGAAATCACCCGCGTGTCGCGCGGCATCTGGAAATACAAGGCAGTGGGCAGCGTCGACGGCCAGACCGCGGTCGAAGCCGACCTGATGTGCACCATCCGCAGCAGCACCGACGCGAGCCAGCCAGCGGGGCAGTAAGATGAGCAACGCATCGAGCAACATCCATGCTACCGCCGTCGTCGACCCGAAAGCGCAGCTCGACAGCAGCGTGACGGTCGGCCCGTACTCGGTGATCGGCCCGAATGTCAGCATCGCGGCCGGCACCAAGGTCGGCCCGCACGTGGTCATCGAGGGCCACACGACGATAGGCCGCGACAATGTGCTGTTCCAGTTCTCGTCCATCGGCGCCGCGCCGCAGGACAAGAAGTGGTCCGGCGAGCCGACCCGCCTGGAGATCGGCGACCGCAACACCATCCGCGAATTCTGCACCTTCAACACCGGCACCGTGCAGGACAAGGGCGTGACCAGGCTGGGCAACGACAACTGGATCTCGGCCTATGTGCACCTGGCGCACGATTGCGTAGTTGGCAGCAACACCATCTTCTCGAACAACGCGCAGATCGCGGGCCACGTGGAGATCGGCGACTACGTCATCATGAGCGGCTTCGCCAATGTGCACCAGTTCTGCAAGATCGGCGCGCACGCCTTCGTCGGCATGAGCACCAGCCTGACGCAGGACGTGCCGCCCTTCGTGCTGCTGAACGGTAACCCGGCGGCGGCGCACGGCGTCAACATCGAGGGCCTGAAACGCCGCGGCTTCACGCGCGAGCAGATCAACGCCATCCGCGCCGCGTACAAAACGCTGTATCGCTCCGGCTTGACGCTGGAAGAGGCCAAGGCGGCCATGCTCGAACAAGAGCACGCCCTGGCCGACGACGTGGCCGTGCACGCGCGCGCCATGCGCGAATTCCTCGATACGGCGAATCGTGGCATCGTCCGCTGACGTCTCGGTAGCGATCGTCGCCGGCGAGCCGTCCGGCGACGTGCTCGCCGCGCGTCTGCTGTCCGGCCTGCGCCCGCACTTGCCGGAAGCGCGCTTCCACGGCATCGGCGGCCCCGCGATGATGGAGCACGGCTTCACTTCGCAGTGGCCGATGGACAAGCTGACCGTGCGCGGCCTGCTTGCCGTGATTCCGCGCTACCGTGAAATCAAGGGCATCCAGAACGCGCTGCGCGATCAATTGATCGCCGAGCGTCCGGACGTTTTCATCGGCGCCGACTATCCCGGTTTCAACCTCGGGCTGGAAATGCAGCTGAAGGACGCAGGCATACCCACCGTGCATTACATCGGGCCGCAGATCTGGGCCTGGCGCGGCGGCCGCATCAAGAAAATCATCAAGGCCGTGTCGCATATGCTGGTGGTGTTCCCCTTCGAGGAGGAAATCTACCGCAAGGCCGGCGTGCCGGTCAGCTATGTCGGCCATCCGCTGGCAGAGCTGGTGCCGCTGGAACCGGACGAAGCGGCCGCGCGCCGACTGCTGGGCATGCCGGAGGACGCCAACGTCGTCACCATCATGCCGGGCAGCCGCATGTCCGAAATCAAGTACAACACCGTTGCCTTCATGAAGGCGGCGCGCTTGCTGCAGAAGCGGGACCGTTCGCTGCGTTTCGTGGCGCCGATGGCGGGCGAGAAGCAGCGCCAGTATTTCCTTCAGCTGGTGGCCGAAGCCGGCCTGCAGGACGTGGAGATCAAGCTGCTGGACGGCCAGTCGCACACCGCCATCGCGGCGGCGGACGCCGTGATGGTCGCCTCCGGCACGGCATCGCTGGAAGTGGCCTTGTTCAAGAAGCCGATGGTGATCGCTTACAAGATGATGGCGATGGAATGGCAGATTTTGCGCCATTTTGGCTACCAGCCCTGGATAGGCCTGCCGAACATCCTGGCGCGCGACTTCCTGGTGCCCGAGTTGCTGCAGGACGCGGCCAGCCCGGAAAACCTGGCCGAGGCCATGTGGCGCCAGCTGAGCGACGCGCCGCACCGCCTGCATCTGGCGCAACGGTTTACCGAAATGCACCACAGCCTGCTGCGCAACAGTGCGCAGGAAAGCGCGGCGGCAGTGATGAAAGTGATTAAGAAATGAAGACCCCCCAGGCTGGCCTGTTCGACGACCTCCCTTATGCCGTGGGTGAAATCATCTGCGGCGTGGACGAGGCCGGACGCGGCCCGCTGGCCGGCCCCGTGTTCGCGGCGGCCGTGATCCTGCATCCGGACCGCCCGGTAGCCGGCCTGCGCGACTCGAAAAAGCTGACGGAGGCCAGGCGCGACGAGCTGGCGCCGCTGATCAAGGCCAATGCCCTGGCCTGGGCTATTGCGGAAGCCTCGGAAGAAGAGATCGACAAGATCAACATACTGCAGGCGAGCCTGCTGGCCATGAAGCGCGCCGTGGAGGCACTCAGCACCGTGCCCACGCTGGCCCTGATTGATGGCAACCATTGCCCCCGGATGAAGATCCAGACTATCGCCATCATCGGTGGCGACGACAAGGAAGACGCCATCTCGGCTGCCTCCATCCTGGCCAAGACCGCGCGCGACGCGGCACTGGTGCAACTGCATATCGCCTATCCGCAGTATGCTTTCGACCAGCACAAGGGCTACGGCACCGCGCTGCACCTGGAGCGTCTGCGCGAGCACGGCCCGTCGCCGGTGCACCGCCGCTCCTTCGCCCCGGTGCGCGAGCTGCTGATAATTAAGAATCTGTTATGAAAACCATCACATCGCGCGACAACGCGCAATACAAGGACCTGAAGCACCTGGCGACCAGCTCGCAGGCACGCAAGAAGGCCGGCCAGACGTTGCTGGACGGCGTACACCTGTGCCAGGCTTATCTGGAATTGCGCGGCCTGCCGGTGCAGTGCATCGTCGGCGAATCGGCGCTGACCAACTCCGAAGTTGCCGACATCGTCGCTAAAATCGAACACCAGCGCGGCCACACCATCGCCTTGCCGGACGCGCTGTACAACGCCGTGAGCCAGGTCGAGCATGGCGTCGGCGTCATGTTCCTGATCGAAACACCGGAACGTGAAGTGCCGGATGCCATGACGGTGGGCGCCGTGCTGCTGGACAATGTGCAAGACCCGGGCAACGTCGGTTCCATTCTGCGCAGCGCGGCAGCGGCCGGCATCAAACAGGTGTTTTGCAGCGGCGGCACGGCCTTCTGCTGGTCGCCGAAAGTGCTGCGCGCCGCCATGGGCGCCCATTTCGTGCTCGACATCTTCGAAAACGTGGACCTGGCGGCCCTGATGGCCTCGTCCGGCATTCCGACGCTGGCCACCAGCGGCTACGCCACCACGCGCCTCTACGACGCCGACCTGAGCAAGCCGGTGGCCTGGGTCTTCGGCCACGAAGGGCAGGGCGTGGCGGACGATTTGCTGTCGCTGGCGACGCAAACCGTGGTCATCCCCCACCTGGGCCAAGTCGAATCCCTGAACGTCGCCGCATGCGCGGCAGTATGCTTTTTCGAGCAAGTCAGGCAGAATCAGCACTAATTAGTTTCTCTGGAGCAGGCATGGACATCGCGCAGTTGCAATTTCTGGTAGCTGAAGGGGAGCCCAGCCAGCGCCAGGCGCTGGTGGACATGCTGCGCCGCCTTGGCGCCACGCAGATTGCCGACGCCCCGGACGGCCACGCCGCCCTGCGCCACCTCAGCACCGGCTTCGTCCCCGCAGTCAATATCGCCATCCTGGACCTCGCTTTGCCCGGCATGGATGCGCTCGAACTGATACGCCGTCTGGCCGAATCAGGCAGCCGCGCCGGCATTATCGTGGCAGGCGCACAAAAAGCCGACGTGCTCTTCTCAGTTGAAACCATGGCGCAGGCTTATGGGGTGGATTTGCTCGGCGCCATCGCGAAGCCGGTCGGTGAGTTGCGCTTGCAAACCCTGATCGATAATTACGTCGTGCCGGGTATATCGCCCAATGGCAATGGCGGGCCGAGTTACGGATTTGCCGAAGTCGGGCGTGGACTGCAGGCGCGCGAATTCGAGCCATTCTTCCAGCCAAAAATCGAATTGGAAACCGGGCAGGTAAAGGGCCTGGAAATGTTTGCCCGCTGGCGCCATCCGGAACACGGCATATTGGGTCCAGCCGCATTCATGCGTGCATTGGAAGAAAATGGCCGCATCGATTTTCTCGACTGGAGCATGATAGAGAAATCGGTCGCCGCTTGCCGGACATTGCACGATAAAGGCATACCGATTTCCGTTTCCATTAATGTGGATCAAGCCACTTTGGCGCATCCGCAATTCATGGCGCAGATGGAAGCGTGTCTGGCGCGCCACCGTATCCTGGCGGATTATATTACTTTTGAAATGACGGAGTCGGCCGTATTATCTGCCGAACCGCATTTCCTGGAACGGCTGCTGCGTTTGCGTATGCAGGGGTATGGCCTGGCGATAGACGATTATGGTACGGGCCGATCCAATCTGCAATTGCTGGCGGCGGTGCCGTTTACCGAATTGAAGATAGACCGCAGTTTTGTCGACGGCGCTTCCCGCAAGCGCGCCATCAGTACCGTATTGAAATCCTGTTTAGGTTTGGCACGCAGCCTGGACCGCCGCTCCGTCGCCGTCGGCGTGGAAACGAAACAGGACTGGGATTTCCTGCAAGGCCTGGGCTGCACTTATGCCCAAGGCTATTATATTGCAAAGCCTATGCCGGTCGAGGAGTTTCCCGACTGGCTGAATGATTGGCGCCAGTTCTTCTGAACCCCATTTAAAGCCGAAGTTTAAAGCCGAAGCGGCCGCAGAGATGCGGCCGCTGTCGTTTCACGGGCTGAGTAAGCTAGATCTTGGCGTAATTGAACTAACATCCGGCATGATCGTCGCATACGTGTCGTTGCGCACAGGCGGACTGCCGCATACGCGGGAATCCATACGTCGCAAGCTGAGATGCCATACATGGACCGCGTCGGTGGACAGTCCCTCGTTCGCGGGAATGGCAGAGGACCTGCATGGGTTCCCGCGTTCGGGGATGGCAGCTAACTCGGCAATGACAGTTGATTTGTTACGGGACGGGGGAGTTCGTCGGCGGTGAAGTCGCCGGCGGAGAGAAATATTTCTATGGAAATTTCTTGCAGGGATATACTACGCTGCGGATGGGGTACGGATAACGCCGCACCTCCGTTATTGACGATTGATGGATACTTTGAAATACTTGTCGTTCTCGCGTAAGCGGGAACCCATACATCGCCTGCTCAGAGGCATAGCATGGATTCCCGCCTGCGCGGGAATGACTAATCTGTGGTTATTCGAGGAGAACCCTGATATTAATCGCTGGTCAATTCGTGCTGCCGATCCCGGCGATCTAATATATGGCAGCGCCACCGCGATCAAATTTCTTCTAACGCGCTTGTTCTCAATATTCGCGCCGGTTCGGCTTGATTTCCTGCAATATCGTGGTCGAAATCTCCTCGATAGATTTGGTGGTCGAGGACAGCCAGCGGATACCTTCCCGCTTCATCATCGTTTCGGCTTCGTTCACTTCATAGCGGCAATTCTCGAGCGAGGCGTATTTACTGCCGGCGCGGCGCTCATGGCGGATCTCCGACAGGCGCTCCGGGGTAATTGTCAGGCCAAAAATTTTGGGCTTGAACTCGTAGAGCGACGACGGCAGTTTGCCGCGTTCGAAATCGTCCGGTATCAACGGGTAATTGGCCGCCTTGATCCCGTACTGCATGGCCAGATACAAACTGGTCGGCGTCTTGCCCGAACGCGACACGCCCACCAGAATAACATCCGCCGAGGCCAGGTTCTTGTGCGATTGTCCGTCGTCGTGCGCCAGCGAGAAGTTAATCGCCTCGATGCGGTTCTTGTATTCCTCGCTATCGACGATGTTGTGCGAGCGGCCTATCGTATGGGTCGACTTCACGCCCAACTCTTGCTCCAGCGGGGCGACAAAAGTCTGGATCAAGTCCATATGCATGCCGTTGCACTTGCGAATAACCTCCGACAGGTCGGTTTTCACCAGCGTGGAGAAGATAATCGGCCTTTGGCCGTCGGCGGCGGCCGCTTCGTTGATTTTGCGGGCGGCATCGTAGGCCTTGTCGAGCGTGTCGATGAAAGGCAGGCGGATCTGGCGGAAGCGCAATTCGAATTGCGTCAGCACCGAATGGCCGAAAGTTTCAGCCGTAATGCCGGTGCCGTCCGAGACAAAAAATACGGTGCGCGCAGCGGCGGGGAGGGGCGGACGTTGTTCTTGTGTCATGGGGAAGGGCCGAGAGCTATGTTGTGGATCGTCAATTTGCGCCGCAGGCTGTAGAATGCACAGCAAAGTAAGATTGTGCTGCACGACGCCAAGAATAACAAGAATCAATGTCTGCCAGCCTGCGTAAAGATTTCTATCATCAGTAAGGGTGTCACTATGACTAACGCAGCACTGAAGGAGCAGCAGAACGGCGATGCCGTGTATGTTGCTTCGTTTGAAAACTTGCGCATGACGGATGTTGAATCCGTCGGCGGTAAGAACGCCTCCTTGGGCGAGATGATCAGCCAGCTGGCTGGCGCGGGCGTCCGGGTTCCGGGCGGCTTCGCTACCACGGCGCAAGCCTTCCGCGACTTCCTGTCGCACAGCGTGGACGGCGGCAAGTCGCTGGCCGACCGCATCGCCGACCGCCTGGCCGACCTGAACATCGACGACGTGCGCGCACTGGCCGCCGCCGGTGCCGAAATCCGTCAATGGATCATCGATACCCCGTTCCAGCCACGCCTGGCGACGGAAATCCAGGACTTCTACGACCGCCTGGTGGCCGACTCGGACACCGAGATGTCCTTCGCCGTGCGTTCCTCGGCCACCGCCGAAGACTTGCCGGACGCATCCTTCGCCGGCCAGCAGGAAACCTTCCTCAACGTGGTCGGCATCGACAACGTGCTGGAAGCGATGAAGCACGTGTTCGCCTCCCTGTATAACGACCGCGCGATTTCCTACCGCGTGCACAAGGGCTTCACGCACGCCGAAGTGGCGCTGTCGGCCGGCGTGCAGCGCATGGTGCGCTCCGACACGGGCGCGGCGGGCGTGATGTTCACCATCGACACCGAGTCCGGCTTCAAGGACGTGGTCTTCATCACCTCCAGCTACGGCCTGGGCGAAACGGTGGTGCAGGGCGCGGTCAACCCGGACGAGTTCTACGTCCACAAGCCTATGCTGGAACAGGGCAAGTCGCCCGTCATCCGCCGCAACATCGGCTCCAAGCTGATCAAGATGGAATTCACCAACGAGGCGAAAGCCGGCCGTTCCGTGAAAACCGTCGACGTGCCGATCGAAATGCGCAACCGCTACTCGCTGAACGACGCCGATATCGTCGAACTGGCGAAGTACGCTGTCATCATCGAGCGCCACTATCAGCGTCCGATGGACATCGAATGGGGCAAGGACGGCCGCGACGGCAAGCTGTACATCCTGCAAGCGCGTCCCGAGACCGTGAAATCGCAGCAGAAAGCCACCGACGCGCAGCAGCGCTTCAAGCTGAAGTCGACCGGCACCGTGCTGACCTCCGGCCGTGCGATCGGCCAGAAGATCGGCGCCGGCCCTGTGCGCGTGATCCGCGACCCGTCCGAAATGGAACGCGTCCAGCCGGGCGACGTGCTGGTGGCCGACATGACCGACCCGAACTGGGAACCGGTCATGAAGCGCGCCTCCGCCATCGTCACCAACCGCGGCGGCCGTACCTGCCACGCGGCGATTATCGCCCGTGAACTGGGCGTGCCAGCGGTGGTCGGCTGCGGCGACGCCACCGATCTGCTGAAGGACGGCACCTTCGTGACCGTGTCCTGCGCCGAAGGCGACGAGGGCAAGATCTACGACGGCCTGCTGGAAACCGAAGTGTCGGAAGTGGCGCGCGGCGAACTGCCTGCGCTGAAAACGAAGATCATGCTGAACGTGGGCAACCCGCAGCTGGCCTTCGACTTCCAGTCGGTGCCGAACGCCGGTGTGGGCCTGGCCCGCCTGGAGTTCATCATCAACAACAACATCGGCGTACACCCGAAAGCGATCCTGGAATACCCGAACATCGACGCCGACCTGAAGAAGGCCGTGGAGTCGGTGGCGCGCGGCCACGCTTCGCCGAAGGCGTTCTACGTCGACAAGCTGGCCGAAGGCATCGCCACTATCGCCGCTGCGTTCTGGCCGAAGAAAGTGATCGTGCGCCTGTCCGACTTCAAGTCGAACGAGTACAAGAAGCTGATCGGCGGTTCGCGCTACGAGCCGGACGAGGAAAACCCGATGCTGGGCTTCCGTGGCGCCGCGCGCTACCTGTCGGCCGACTTCGCCGGCGCGTTCGAGATGGAATGCCAGGCCATGAAGCGCGTGCGCAACGACATGGGTCTGACCAACGTCGAGATCATGGTGCCGTTCGTGCGTACCCTGGGCCAGGCTGAGAAAGTCATCAACCTGCTGGCAGCCAACGGCCTGAAGCGTGGCGAAAACGGCCTGCGCGTCATCATGATGTGCGAAGTGCCGTCGAACGCCGTGCTGGCCGACCGCTTCCTCGAGCATTTCGACGGCTTCTCTATCGGTTCCAACGACCTGACCCAGCTGACCCTGGGCCTGGACCGCGATTCCGGCATGGAACTGCTTGCCGCCGACTTCGACGAGCGCGACCCTGCGGTGCAGGCGCTGCTGGCGATGGCGATCCAGGCTTGCCTGAAGCAGGGCAAGTACATCGGCATCTGCGGCCAAGGTCCTTCGGACCACCCGGAGCTGGCCGTGTGGCTGATGGAGCAGGGCATCGAATCGATGTCGCTGAACCCGGACTCGGTAATTGATACTTGGCAGAAACTGGCAGCATTGCAATAAAACAAGTTGACGTAAGGGGGAATTGAGTTAGACTGGAGTTATTGGAACGTTTAGCAAAAAACCATCAAAACCTTACACAACGATGCAAAAACCCTCGTCGCCTTTGCGGGCAGCGGGGGTTTTTTATTTTTTACAACGAGGAGGCATCATGTCTGACTGGAGCATGTGGCTATTGGCCGCAGGCGTGCTGGTGGTCCTGGAATTATTGACCGGCACCTTCTACCTATTGATGATCGCCGTCGGCCTGGCGGCCGGCGCGGCGGTCGCGTTCGCCGGATCGTCCGGGCCGGTGCAGACGGTGACGGCCGCCGTGGTCGGGGTGCTGGCGACCGGGCTGCTGTACCGCAGCAAATACGGCAAGTCCAGCGGCGTCGACGCCTCGGTCGACCCGAACGTCAACATGGACATCGGCCAGACCGTCACCGTGCCGGCGTGGCAGGACGGCACGGCGCGCGTGATGTACCGCGGCGCGCTGTGGGACGTGGAACTGGCGCCCGGCGCCAGCCCGGCAGCGGCGCCGGGGCAGTACACGATACGTGAAGTACGCGGCAGCCGTCTCATCGTCGGCGCCTGAGTGTGTGTTTAACCTGGAGAATGCAATGGAAATCGGCATAGGCAACGTCAGTTTGGTCATTTTTATCCTGGCGCTGGTATTCGTGTTCAAGACCATCAATGTGGTGCCGCAGCAGCACGCTTGGGTGGTGGAACGGCTCGGCAAGTACCACGCCACCTTGGGCCCCGGGCTCAACATCGTGGTGCCCTTCGTGGACCGCATCGCCTACAAGCACGTGCTCAAGGAAATCCCGCTCGACGTGCCGCCGCAGGTCTGCATCACGCGCGACAACACGCAGTTGCAGGTGGACGGCATCCTGTACTTCCAGATCACCGACGCCATGCGCGCCTCGTACGGCTCGTCGAACTACATTTCCGCGATCACGCAGCTGGCGCAGACCACCTTGCGCTCGGTGATCGGCCGCATGGAGCTGGACAAGACTTTCGAAGAGCGCGAGCACATCAACACCGCCATCGTCAACGCGATTGACGAGTCGGCCGCCAACTGGGGCGTGAAGGTGCTGCGCTACGAGATCAAGGACTTGACGCCGCCGGCCGAAATCCTGCACGCCATGCAGGCGCAGATTACCGCCGAGCGCGGCAAGCGCGCGCTGATCGCTGCCTCGGAAGGGCGCAAGCAGGAGCAGATCAACATCGCCACCGGCGAGCGCGAAGCGTCTATCGCACGTTCCGAGGGTGAGAAGCAGGCTGCCATCAACCGTGCGCAAGGCGAAGCCGCCGCCATCATCGCCATCGCGGACGCGACGGCCGGTGCGTTGCGCGAAGTGGGCTCGGCGATCCAGTCGCCCGGCGGGGCGGATGCGGTGAATCTGAAAGTGGCCGAGAAATATGTCGAAGCCTTCGCGGAGCTGGCCAAGACCAACAACTCGCTGATCGTGCCGGCCAACCTGGGCGACATGAGCGGGCTGATTGCGACGGCGATGCAGGTGGTGAAGACGCAATCGAAATAGGGAACGCCCATAGCTTTTCGGATTGGGGCGTGCAACACCCGCGTCCTTTCGGCCGGCGCCAGCCCTCCTGACGGAAAGCCAGCGCCGCTCCGGGGCTCTACCACTTGCCGTTATGGGCTCCGCCGTCCACGCGCAGCACTTCGCCGCTCACCTGTTTAGCTTCAGTCAGGTAGACAACGGCGTCGACGATGTCCGCAATGCTGGCGGTCGAATTGTTCGGTGCCAGCGACTTGAGGAAGTCGGACGGGATGCTCTGGGTCAGCGGCGTATCGACAATGCCGGGCGCCACCACGTTGACGCGGATGCCTTCGGCGGCGAACTCGGACGCCAGGCTGCGGCTGATGGCTTCGATGCCGCCCTTGGTCATCATCGGCACGGCTGCCGTCAGCGCACGGTTCGGGCTGCCGACCAGGATGCTCGAGATGCCGACGATGCTGCCGCCGCGCTGTTGTTTCAGCATCTGCTTGATCGCCAACTGGCTGATGTACAGATAGCCTTCCAGGTTGGTGCGCGACAAAGCCTTGAAGTCTTCCTGCGTGTAGTCGAGGAAGCCCTTGGCGAAGAAAATGCCAGCATTGTTCACCAGACCGTCGATGCCGCCGAATTGCTCCACTGCGGTGGCGACCACCTTGCCGGCAGTCGCCGCATCGCCGATGTCGCCATCCACCAGCGCGAGCTTTTCTGACGGCCTGAGCGCGGCGGATTTGCTGACGTTGCGCGAGGTCGCAACAACGTTATAGCCGCGCGCCAGGAGGGCCTCAACGATGCCGGCCCCGATGCCCTGCGACGCACCGGTGACGATGATGGTTTTTTGCTGCTGGGTCATGGTATCTCCAAGAGGTGTTAGTTAGGAATCAACACTCTACTTGTGATATCTGCGCAGATAAAGGCACCGGCTGGACTTACTGTTGTTACATGATGTAATCAAACAGCGCGCTTTACGGTGCCAGCACTCGCGGCATATTCGGTCAGCCAGTACAGCAGTGCCAAACCGGGAAAGGCTGCGCCGGTCAACAGGGCGGCGTGCCAGCCGTAGCTTGCGTAGACCCAGCCGCCCGCCGCCGAGCCCAGCGCGCCGCCGGCAAAGAAGACAGCAAAGTACAGGCCGTTGAGCCGGCTGCGCACTTCAGCACCAAGATTGAAGATGGCGCGCTGGCCCAGCACCAGATTGGCGGCCACGCCCATGTCGAGCACGATGGACGCGACGGTCAGCGTGGCCAGCGCAACATTGCGCGAATCCGGCACGTACATCGGCATCAAAAAGCCCGCCACGCCCAGGGCCAGCGCGGCGGCGGTCGCCGGCAGCGTGTGGCCGGAATCGGCCAGGCGGCCGGCGACGGGCGAGGCGATTGCGCCGGCCATGCCGACCAGCGCGAACACGGCCACGCCTGTTTGCGGCAGGTGGAACTGCGGCGTTGCCAGCACCATCGGTGTGACGGTCCAGAACAGGCTGAAGGCGCCGAACAGGCCTGCGTGGTAGGCGGCGCGGCGGCGCAGCACGGGCTGGGCCAGGAACAGATGCCAAAGCGATGCCATCAGCTTGCCGTACGGGACGGGAGAGACCGGTACGCGCAGCGGCAGAGTGCGGTGCAGCACGAAGGCCAGACCCAGGATCAGCACGGCGGCGCCGCCGAACACGGCATGCCAACCCGCATGGTCCGCGACCAGGCTGGCCACGGGCCGCGCCAGCATGATGCCCATCAGCAGGCCGCTGACGACCTTGCCGACCGTCTGTCCGCGCGTCGCTTCGGCGGACAGGTGGGCCGCGAAGGGCACCAGCACCTGCGCGGCGACGGAACCCAGGCCTATGCCCAGCGCGGCCGCGAGAAAAGTCCAGGCGCTGGTGCTGATTGCTGCTGCGACCAGGGCGGCGGCCGTGAAGAGCAGGGCGCTTACCACCAGCTTGCGGTTTTCGAACAGATCGCCCAGCGGTACGATGAACAGCAGTCCTGCCGTGTAGCCTGCCTGCGTCAGCGTGACGACCAGCCCGGCTGCCTGCGGCGACAAGCCGGTCGCCGCGCTGATCGGGCCGACCAGCGTTTGCGCGTAGTACAGGTTGGCGGCGATCAGCCCGCACGCGATGGCGAGCAGCCAGACCATACCTTTTGAAATGTCTTTATTCATGCTTCTTCCTCAGATTGGGTGCGATGAAGCCATTCTAGGGAGAAGCCGGTGCTGGATAATTAGGGCATAATCCCTCCATACCTTTCATATTTTCTGAACAATGGGGGCGGAGATGGACAGGCTCAAAGCCATGCAAACTTTTGTCCGCATCGTCGAGGCCAACAGCTTTACCAAGGCGGCCGAGACCTTGAACCTGCCGCGCGCGTCGCTGACGGCTACCATGCAGAACCTGGAGGCCTTCCTCGGCACCAGGCTGCTGCAACGGACCACGCGCCGCCTGTCGCTGACGCCGGACGGCGCCGACTACTTCCGCCAGTGCGTCGAGATCCTGGGCGCGGTGGACGCCGCCGAGTCGGCTTTCCGTGGCCCGAGCGCGGGCAGGCCCAAAGGCAAGTTGCGCATCGACCTGCCGGGCACGCTGGGCCGGCGCCTCGTGATGCCGCGCATCGCCGAATTCACCGCAGCCTATCCCGATGTCGAGCTCGTGCTGAGCCTGACCGACCGCCTCGTCGACGTGGTGCAAGAGGGCATCGACTGCGCGCTGCGCGTCGGCCAGTTGCAGGATTCCTCGCTGGTCGGGCGGCAGATCGGCCTCATGCGGTTCCTCACGTATGCGTCGCCAGCCTACCTGGAGCGATACGGCGAGCCGCGCACGCTGGACGAGCTCAAGGCGCACCGCGCCGTGGTCCACCTGTCCGGCCGCACCGGCCGCGCCTTCGACTGGGACTTCCAGGTGGATGGCCGGGTGGTGAAAGTCGACATGGCCGGCACTATCTCCGTCAACGACGCGGACGCCTACCTCCTTTGCGCGCTGCAGGGCCTGGGCCTGGCGCAGACTGGCGCCTATCAGGTGCGCGGACATGTGCGCGCCGGTGAGCTGGTCGAAGTGCTGTCCGGCTGGCCGCCCACGCCGATGCCTATTTCGCTGCTCTATCCGCAAGGCAGGCTGGCGACGCCCAAGGTGCGCGCGTTTGCGGACTGGATCACCGCCATCTTCGCGGATGAGCCGGACTGCCGGCTGGCATAGCCGCAGGCGGAGGCGTATGATGCACCAACTTTACATGGGAACAATATGGGAACCTGGTCAACTACGGCATTTGGCAACGACTTCGCGCTGGACTGGGCGCAGGATCTGCAGGAATCGAAAGACCTGTTTTTCATCGAGGACACGCTGAACAACGTGCTGTCGGCCGACAGCGCCGAGTATCTTGAAGCGCCGTTCGCGGCCGAGGGACTGGCGGCGATCGAAGTGCTGGCGCGCGTCTACGGCAAGCGCAGCGAAATCGATGAAGACGACGAAAACACCGAAGAGCTCGACGCCTGGGTGGAAGAAGTCAGCAAGAAGGCCAGCAAGCGCCGCACGGACCTGATCGAGAAGTCGCAGCGCGCCATCGAGCACATCCTGTCCGAGCGTTCCGAGCTGCGCGAGCTGTGGCAGGACAGCGAACACTACGAACAATGGCAGGCATCGGTAACCGATCTGAGGAGCCGCATCGCGGCCTGATCGAAAAGGCAAGCATGCGTATGGGCAAGGCCGTAAAACCACGCCCCGGCCTGTTGTCGTTGCCATTGTTTCCGCAAGCTGGCAAAGTGTAGCCTGTAGACAATAAAACAGAGACTATCGTGGGGACCACGCTTTACACGGCCAGCGTGCCGGTATTCATCCATTACCTGCAGCAGCTGCATTCGACACTGGCGGTAGCGGAAAACCACGAGCGCCGCACGCGCAGGCCGCTGGTTGCGGTGGCCCTGGCCGAGGGCATGTTCCCCTTTGCGCAGCAGGTGACGACCGCCTGCGGCTTCGCAGTACGCGCCTGCTGCCCGCTGCTGTCGGCGGACCTGCCGGTGCTGGCCGGCGGCGACCAGGATTGGGACCAGCTGCGCGCGCGCATCGCCGCCACCGTGGAATTCCTGGAAGAGGTCCCCGAGGACCGCATCGACGCGGCGGAGGAAATGCAGGTGGTGACCACGGCCGGTCTGGTGTCGCCGGTGTTCTCCGGACGCGACTACGTGCTGTGCTACGCGCTGCCGAATTTCTTCTTCCACCTGGTGACCGCGCATGCCATCCTGCGCAGCAACGGCGTCCCGGTGGGCAAGGAAGACTTCGACGGCTACCATCAATACCAGGCCGGATTCAGCTTCCCTCAATCCAAATAAGCGCTTTCGGTTAGCATGTGGGTATGCAGATTTTTTCCGAACACGACGCCGACGCCGGCGTGGCAGAACTGGCGGCCTTGCTCGGCCGCCACCGCAAGGTGCTGGTGCTGACTGGCGCCGGTTTGAGCACCGCGTCCGGCATTCCCGACTATCGCGACAAGGATGGCGTCCGGCGCGGCAACGCGCCCGTCCAGGGCCCGGAGTTCCGCCGCTCGGACGCGGTGCGCCGCCGCTACTGGGCACGCTCCATGGTCGGCTATCCGACATTGGCGCAGGCCGCTCCCAACGCCGGCCACATGGCGCTGGCGCGGCTGGAGCAGGGCGGCGGCGTGGGCGCGGTCATCACGCAGAACGTCGACGGGCTGCACCAGCGCGCCGGCAGTGTGAAACTGATCGAACTGCACGGGAATATCCACGGCGTGGTCTGCCTGGAATGCCGCGCGCAGTATGGCCGCGCCGACATCCAGCGCCAACTGCTGCGCGAGAATCCCCAGCTGGCCGACACCGATGCCAGGCCGCTGCCGGACGGCGACGCGCAACTGGAGCCGGAAGCGCTGGAGCACTTCGCCGTGCCGCATTGCGCTCGCTGCGCGGGCGTGCTGCAACCGGACGTGGTGTTCTTCGGCGACACCATCCCCAGGGCGCGCACCGAAGCGGCATTGCAAACCATGGCCGACGCGGACGCGCTGCTGGTGGTGGGTTCGTCGCTGATGGTGTTTTCGGGCTACCGCTTCTGCAAGCTGGCGGCGGAGACGGGCAAGCCCATCGCCGCCATCAACGCGGGCGTCACGCGGGCGGACGCTTTGCTGGCGCTGAGAGTGGCTGTGCCGGCCGAACGGGTGCTGCCGCTGCTGGCGCATCGGCTGGCGGGAGCCTGAGACGGGCGCTGAAGCGGTAGGCTGAAGCGCTGGGCTGAAGCGCTCGGCTGATGCCGGCCGGGAACCTGCCTGGTGCGTGCTTAGTGCTGCATCAGCATCGAGCGGACGATGCCTTCCTTGGCCAGCGCGTAGTCGTGCGCGGCCAGCACGAAGTTGGTGTTCGGCTGGATGACTTTGATGTTGAGGAACACCATGTCGCTGGTCTCGGCGTAGGAGCCGACCACGATGGCCTGCGCGTTGTGCGTCTGCGCCACCTGGCCGATTTCACGCGTCAGCATCAACTCTCCCTCGCCGCGCTTCAGATAGACATTGTTACGCAGCTTCATCTCCACCATATTCAGGCTGCCCTGCGACAGCCGGGTGGAGATCTGCTCGGACACCAGCCGGCCCAGGGTGGTGGTCTGTTCCAGCGCGTCGATGTTGACCACGGTGGCCATGATCAGCGGCTTGTCCAGCAACAGCTTGCCGTTCAACTGGGACAGCAGCACGTCCGCCGCCTTGTAGTTCGAGGCGATGAACTGGTTGGACGACACCGTGGCGTAATTCGGCTCTTCCTTGACCGGGGTGCTGGAGCAGGCCGCCAGCAGCAGCGGCAGGGCGCACAGCGCGACGCAGCGCGCGGCTAACTTGCCAAAGATACGCATTATTGGTCACCCTTCACTTGGTACTTTTTCACGAACTTGCTTTCGACCGTCGGCTCGGGCGCGATGCCGTACAGGGTGCGGTCGCCGTCGGCCACGTAGTAGGCCGAGCTGCTGCGGGCGTAATAACGGTACTGGTCCGAGACGGATACGGTCACCAGCAATTCGGTCTGCGGCGTACCACCGTTGGCGAAGCGCGCGTGCGTGTATTTGTAGCCGTCCAGGGCGGCGGCGCCGGCGACGATGCCTGCCACCGGGTGGATCGCGGTCAGCGCCAGCACGCCGGCGGCGATGACGGTCGGTTCGCCGGGATAGCGGTACTGGTCGCGCCCGGGCGAGAACGTCAGCGCCTGCACGTCGATGTCCACCTTCAGCGAGCCCGCCGGGGTACGCGACACCACGTGGCCATCCTTCACCAGCGCGGAAGTGAGTTGCACGGCCAGGGCGCGCTGGAAGGGTGTGGCTTGCGGTGCGGGGTCGGCGATGAAGAACGGGCGCTTCGGACCTTTCTGCATGTCCGCCGCCAGTATCTGCTCGATGTGCTGCGCGATCGCCGTCCAGTGCCCTGCGGCCTGTAGCGAATACTGGTTGGATGCCGGGAAATTGCTGGCGACCGGGACCGGGCTGTACGGGGTTTGCAGCTGCTGCGGCAGCCTTGAATTGGCGCAGCCGGCCAGCAGCGCGCCGGAAATCAAGATTGCTGCGGTTTTTGTCGCCATGGGTTCCTCGCCATCGTTAAGTGGTCCTGCCACGCCAGTTTACCATGGCAGTTTCTAGATAGAAACGTCAACCATGGCAACGGCGTGCCGCGATGGCGCCGCAGTGGCGATTTAACGACGATGCTGCTTCATGGCGGCGGCCACTTCCCGGTTGCCGTCGCGGTCCTTCTCGGTGGCGCGTTTGTCGTGCTGCTTCTTGCCCTTGGCCAGGCCGATTTCGCATTTCACGCGGCCGCCCTTGTAGTGCAGGTTCAGCGGCACCAGCGTGTAGCCCGAACGGGTGGCCTTGCTGATCAGTTTATCGATCTCGTTACGGTGCAGCAGCAGCTTGCGGGTGCGCACCGCTTCCGGCGAAATATGGGTCGACGCGGTCGGCAGGGCGCTGATGTGGGCGCCGAACAGGTACAGCTCGTCGCCCTTGATGGTGACGTAGGCTTCCTTGATCTGCACACGCGCGTCGCGGATTGCCTTCACTTCCCAGCCTTCAAGCACGATGCCCGCTTCATAGCGGTCCTCGATGAAGAAATCGTGAAAGGCTTTTTTGTTATCGGCAATAGTCATGGGTGGTGGGTAAATATACGCGGGTCGGTTAAACTACGGTTTCGCCGCGCGCTGAGCGCGGATAAACCAACATCATAGCAAACGGTAACACAATGGCAGTAGTGCACAAGTCGGTTATCCTGGGCTACAGCGCGGAACAAATGTTCGAGCTGGTGGCCAAGGTCGAGGATTATCCCAAATTTTTGCCATGGTGTGGCGGTGTGGACGTGCGGGAACGCGGCGAAAACAGCGTCGTGGCCAGCCTGGCCATCCATTATCACGGCATACACCAAAGTTTCACCACCTCCAACGAGAACACGCCGTCCACCGGCATCAAGATGAAGCTGGTCGACGGCCCTTTCAAGACCCTGGACGGCACCTGGACCTTCAAGCCGCTGCGCGACGACGCCTGCAAGGTGGAACTGGACTTGCATTACGAATTTTCCAACCGCTTGCTGGAGCAGGTGGTCGGCCCGGTGTTCGGCCTGATCGCCAACAGCATGGTCGATTCCTTCTGCAAACGGGCCGAGACCGTCTATGGCGGCTGATCAAATCAATGTGGAAGTGTGCTACGCCACCGACACGCTGACCTTTTTGCGCGCGCTGCGCCTGGACGCCGGCGCCACCGTCCAGCAGGCGCTGGATGTGAGCGGGCTGGCGATCGAAGTGCCCGGCATCGACCTGGCCGCGATGGCAGTCGGCATCTACGGCAAGAAAAAGGCGCTGGACACCGTGCTGCGCGAGCATGACCGGGTCGAAGTCTACCGGCCGCTGATCGCCGATCCGAAGCACGCCCGGCGCCGCAGAGTGCGCAAAGCCGAACAAGCTGGATAAATCGCTTTAACTGGTTCGGCGCGGGACGCGGACCGTGAACACGGTACCCCGCCCGGCATCGGACTGCACTTCCAGTGTGCCGCCATGGCCTTCCGTGATTTCGCGCGCAATGAACAGCCCCAGGCCGATACTGCGCAGCGAACGCCCGTTGCCGCCGTCGTCGCCAGCCAGGCGCACCATGGGATCGAAGATGGCCTGGCGCGCTTCCGGCGGTATCAGCGGGCCATGGTTCTGCACGGTCACCACGACCGCATCCGCTTCGCCGCTGGCCGTCATCTTGACGGCGGCGCTGTCGTCGCGGTACTGGGCAGCATTGTTGAGCAGGTTCGACAGCACTTGCTGCATGCGGTGCCGGTCGAAGGGCGCGCGCAGGTCGCCGGTGGCGGAAAATTCGAACGGGCAGTTCGGATGGACCGCCCGCGCGTTCTCCAGCGCCGGCTGGCAAATCTCCATCAAGTCCATCGGCTTGGCCACGATCGGTATTTCACCGTCCAGCTGCACGCGCGCATACTCCAGCAGGTCATTGACCATGGACGTCATCGACGCCGCGCCGCGCTGCACCTTCTCGCCGATTTCCCGGATCTTGTCGGCGTCGGGCGGCGCGGAGGCCAGGTAGGTGCCGGCCATGGCGACAGTAGCGAGAGGGCTGCGCAAATCATGGCCGAGGATGGCCAGGAAGGTGTCGCGCGCCGCCGCCGCACGCCTGGAATAGGTGACGATCGACTCGGCCAGGGCCTGGTCGATGGCCTCGTTGAAACGCACCATGTCGCTGGTCGATGTTTCCGTGATGGCCTCGACCTTGGGCAGCCACAGGCGCAGCACGGTGGCGCGCAGGGCGCGGAATTCGGCCGTCAGCTGGATCAGCGAAAAACCGCTCAACTGGCGCAGCGTGCCGTGCGTGGCGGCCGCGCTTTCCGGGCCCCGGCCGTCGGGCGCCATGCCGCGCGACTTCTCCTTTTGCTGCGCCGGCGTCTGGGCGGTCTCGATTTCGGCGGCGATGGTGGTCAGTATCAGCTTCGCATGGTCACGCAGGGCCAGCGATGACATATGGGTGGCGGATGGTCCCTGCGTGCGCGCGAACGCTTCCCATTCAACCAGGATGCCCTCGAGGTTCTGGGTGATAAAAGAAGAGAGTCGCATGGCTGGCTGGGTGTCGATGAAAGGGAAGTTGCTTGATTTAAATCCATGATAACCCAGTTAGGTGAGATCGCGCACTGTGGCGTGGCGGCCGGTGGGATAGCGTAGCTTGGAACTATTCCATAGCCAGGGAGCACGCGATGAGCCAACTCAAACCCGCCGGCGAGCTAGCCGCAGCTGCGAGCAAGCCCTATCCCAACGACAGCGCCGAATACCGCGCCGCGCGCACGGCGCTGCTGGCCGAGGAGATCGAACTGCGGCGCCACATCGAGCGTGTGGCTGCGCAGCGCCGCGCGTTGCCGCCGGGCGGCGAAGCGCGCGACTATCACTTCACGGATGAAAACGGCAAGACGGTGGCGCTGGCCGAGCTGTTCGGTCCGCATGAGACGCTGGTCACCTACTTCTGGATGTATGGCCCGCAGCGCGAGCGTCCGTGTCCCATGTGCACAGCCTTTTTGGGCGCGATGGACATTCCGGTGCGCGACATCACGCAGCGGGTGGCATTCGCGGTGCTGGGGCGCTCGCCGGTTGCGCGCCAGCTGGCTTTTGCACGCGAGCGCGGCTGGCGCAACCTGAAGTTCTACGCCACCGTCGGCGATGACTACGCGCGCCACTATCGCGGCCTGGCGCCGGACGGCAGCGAATGGCCGGCGCTGGACGTGTGGGTGAAGGAGCATGGCAAGGTGCGCCACTTCTGGGCCTCGGAACTGGGCGGGACCGAAGACCCCGGCCAGGACGCGCGCGGCGCGCCCGACCCCACGCCGCTGTGGAACATTCTGGACCTCACGCCGGCAGGGCGGGGCGGAGACTGGTATCCGAAGCTGGAGTACTAGCGAGCCCGGCGCACTGTGCCATTCCCGCGCTGGCAGGGAATCCATACTGCGCGCGTTATTTAATCAAGCGCCCTTGCGGGCGGCCAGTTCGGACTGGATCCGCACCAGCAGTTGCTTGTCGAGGTTGTAGAAGAACATCACGCCTACCGCGAGCAGGGCGAAGAAGGCCGGGATCAAGGACATCAGCCACACGATGCCGGCCTGCGAACCTGACGATTGCGCGGCGTTCGGAACATAGCCCAGCGTGGTAAACAGCGCGCCGATCACCGCCACCGCCAGCGCGGTGCCCAGCTTCTGCGAGAAGGTGGCGGCGGCGAAGGTCATGGCGGTGGCCCGGCGGCCGGTGCGCCATTCGTTGTAGTCGGCGGTATCGGCGTACATCGAGAATGCCAGCGGGGATTTCGGTCCCAGTACGAAACCGAGTGCTATCTGCAGCGCGTACATCAGCGCCACTTGTTCCTTGTCGACGAAGAAGAAGGCACCGGACAGGATGGCGGTGACGCTCATCAGTATCATCAGCAGCAGTTTCTTGTCGACGAAACGCGTCATCAGCGGCGTGAGCGAGGCGCCGGCGGCCGCAGCCACCATATAGGCGGGCACGAAGCTGGCCAACAGTGCCGGGCGGCCGACGTAGTATTTGAAGTAGTAGGCGGCGGTGGAGGTGCGTAGCGTGATGCTGATCATGATGATGAGCGCCAGGAAGAACAGCACGATCCACGGCCGGTTCTGCGCCAGGTCCCTGATGTCCTGCGCGACCTTGCTCTGCTGCGTGGCGGGCGGCGCGATGCGTTCGCGCGTGTTGACGAAGGTCAGCACGAACAGCGCGGTGGCAGCCATGCCCCAGGCCAGCATGGTGAGCTGCCAGCCATGCTTGTCGTCTCCGGCGCCAAGCAGGCGCACCATGCAGGGTGTGGCGGCGGTGACCAGCGTGCTGCCGGCGAAAGCGAAGATGAAGCGCAGGCCGTTGATGGTGGAGCGCTCCTGCGGGTCGCCGGACATGACGCCGGACAGCGCGTTGTAAGGAATGTTGGTGCCGGTGTAGCAGACCATCATCAGCAGGTAGCTGCCGTAGGCCCAGGCCAGCTTGCCGTCGTGGCCGAGGTTCGGCGTGGTGTAGGTGAGCACGGCGGCCGCAGCCAGCGGCACTGCCATCCAGACCAGGTAGGGACGGAACTTGCCGTAGCGGGTCTTGGTGCGGTCGGCCAGTGCGCCGATCAGCGGATCGGTGAAGGCGTTGACGATTTTGATCAGGAATAGCATGGACGCGGCGGCGGCCGCCGAAATGCCGAAAACGTCGGTGTAAAAGAACAGCAGGAAGGTGGCGATATTGGTCCAATAGAAATTGAACCCCATATCGGCAATGCCGTAGCTGAACTTTTCGCGCCACGACAGCGGGGATGTGAGAACTATGGCCACAGGGATGCTTTCGGTAATGGACGGGCGCCCCCTGGCATCGGGCCGGCTCTCAAGCGGGCACCCAGACGTTCAGCTTGTAGATTGCTCCCGGCACGATGTCTTTGACGTGGGCTTCAGGCAGGAATTGCCCGGCATGCGTCACCATCACCTCCGTCACGTCGGTGCGGCGGATGTCGAGGATGAACTTCGCTCCGCGGAACAAGCGCGTGACCTTGATGCCGCCCCAGCCGGTCGGGAGCTGGGGATTGATGCGCAGGCCTTCGGCGTCGCCCTGCAGCCCGCACAATCCTTCGATGAAGCAGCGGTAAGCCCACGACACGGTGCCGGTGTTGAACAGCTGGCTGGAGCGGCCCGCTGTTTTCGGATACTGGTGCCACGCGCCCCGATAGTAGTTCGGAATGAACACCGGCAACTGGCCGCGCTGCAGGTAGTCCGCTTCGGTCGGGCCGGGGAGCATCTGGCGCAGCAGCCGGTAGGCGCGGTCGCCCTCGCCAACGGTGTACAGGCTGTAGATATAGAACACGGACGCGTGGTTGTACACGGCGCCGTTCTCCGCCGAACCGGGATGCTTCTGCGTGACGCGCCCCACGTCTTCGCGCATGGCGCTGAAGGGCGGGGCGAACATGGCAACGCCGTAGGGGGTGCTGAGCTGCTCGTCGACTTGCGCCAGCATTTTCGCGCGCCGCTCCGGGCCTGCCGCGCCGCCCAGGATGGACCAGGCCTGCGGGTTGAGCCAGATACGGCCTTCCTTGTCCTGCTGCGTGCCGAAGGTGACGCCGTCGTCGGTGATGCCGCGCGCGTACCAGTCGCCGTCCCAGAGGTGCTCGTTGGCGGCGGCGTTCACCCGCGCGGCGCCGGCGCGGTAATCCGCTGCGCGGTCCTCGTGGCCGAGCTGTGCGCACATATCGGCCCATAGGTTCAGCGCGTAGGCGGTGGCCACGGTCAGCCAGCCGGACACGCCCTTGCCCTTGTAGCCCACCATATTCATCGGGTCGCACCAGTCGCCCTGGGCAATATAGCTCAGGCCGCGTTCGTCGCGCGCGTCCAGCAGCCAGTTCATGGCCCGGCTGATGCGGTTGAACGCGGTGACCGCGTTGCCTTCACTGTCGCGCACGACTTCGCGCAGCATGGCATAGTCGCCTGTTTCATCGAGATAGGCTTTCAGGCACACCGGCAGCCACACGCAATGGTCGGTGTGCGGCACCTGGTTGATGTATTTCAGTTCCGCGCCTTCGACCAGCAGGATCCCGTCCGGCATGGCGCCGCTGGCCTCCTGCTGCGACAGTGCGTGCAGGAAGGCCGCGCGCGTGACCGCAGGCTTGATGAAGCTCATGCCCATATTGTCCTGCAGGTAGTTGCGGGTCTGCGGATCGGTGGTCAGGCGGTTGACGTCGCCATGGTAATAGACCTGGCGCGGCAGCCAGTGGTTGACGAAGTTGTCCAGCTCCGGATCCGGCGTCTCTATCCGCAGTATGCCGCACCCCTGTTCGATATAGCTGGCGTAGTCGCGCTTCGCCTCGGCGAAGCCGGCCTGGCTCAGGTACTTGCCTCGCATGGCGCGGATTTCGTCGTCGTCGAAGGCGGGGCCGAAAATGAAACGCAGTTCGCGCCCGGCGTCCGTGTCCATGCCGGCGGCCGCGCCTGTGCCAACGCCGGCATCCACGTCGCCACCTGTTCGGTTACCTGCTCCGCTGCCCAATGCCAGGCGGTACTGCACGGCGGCGGTGGGGGTCTCGTAACGGGCGTCATTGCGCGCCAGTTCTTCAGCCTGCAATGCGGACGGCGCGTGCAGACCGCCTTCACCCTCGAACGCCTGCTGCATGGTCTCCCAGGAGTGCGGCGGCGTCTCGCACAGGAAGTAGGTGCGGTCCTTGAAGAACTTGTTCTTGAAGTAGTCCGCCACCTTCTGGTACGGGGTGACGCAGCTGGCTACCACGCCGCCCAGGTCCGGCCGGTACTCGGCGGACTGGTTCATCCACGACATATAGCCGATCGGGAAGTAGGGGTAGACGCTGATTCTGCGCGGGCGGCCCGACAGGTTCAGCACCTTCACGGTCCACAGTTCCACCACGTCCTGCGTCGGCAGGCTGAGGGTCAGCTCGACGCGGATGCCGAGGTGCTCGACTGTCCAGGCGATATCGCTCTTGCCGACCGAGAAGCGGAACACGTCCACCGGCGCGCGCACCGGTTCGTAGGGCGCGGAGAAGATCTCGCCGCTTTCCTCGTCCTTGATGTAGACGAAGCGGCCCGGATGGTGGGCGTAGTAGTTCTGCTCCGGCTGCATGAAGGTCTTGGCCTCCAGGTTGGGCGCGTAGGCGTACTTCGCAGGTTCCGGCTGCATGAACTGCGCGGTGGCATAGCCGCGGCAAGTCACCTGTATCATCATTTTCTGGTTCCACAGGAAGCCGCCGGCCTTGGGCATGGCCGTGGGGCTGCTCAGTTCGTAGCGCTCGCCATCGTGGGTGGGACGTAACATGGGTATCTCCGAAACGGCTTAGAAGCGGTGGCGCAGGCCGACCGTGAACTGGCGGTTGCCGGTGCCCGGCTCTTCGCTGTTTCCCTCGGTGTAGCCGGCGCCGTTCTGGTTGCGTATCCGCGCGTAGGAAGTATAAACGTCGGTGCGTTTCGAGAAGGCATACATATAGGCCAGCGCATATTGCTGCGCGTCCTGGTTCAGCGGGCTGCGGTCGTTCTTGCGGATGCCGGTGGCGACCACGGTGCTGGCGCCGAAGGGCAGCGAAACGCCCAGCAGCAAGTCGCTGCTGTCTGTCGATGGCGTGGCCGCTTTGCCGCCGAATGGCGAGCCCGCTGCGTTCAAGGGCGCGCTGTTCAATCCCCGGTCGACGCCGTAGCCGAACCAGAATTTGGCGGGGCCGAAGTCATAGTTGGCGCCCAGCAGGGTGTTGCGGGCGTGCGCCGTGTTCTTCAGCAAGGCGGTGTCGTTGTTCTTGTTGTGATAGGCCAGGCGGATATTGAGCGGGCCTTTGCTGTAGCCGAAGGAGCCGCCAAGCGCGCGGCTGGCGGCGCTGTCGCCCGCCACCTCGCCGGCGGCAACCATGGCGTCGGCGCTGAAGCCGTTCAGGTCCGGGCTGCGGTAGAGCACGGAGTTGTTGGCGCGGAAGCCGGTCGACGGCATCAGGTTGTTCGAGCGCGCGATGCCGTTGCGCAGCGGATCGACCACGGTGTTGAGCGTGGTGAACAGCGGCGTGTCCTGCAAGCCGATGGAAATCGAGCCCAGCTTGGCACTGCGCAGGCCGACGATGCTGGTGCGGCCGAACAGGGTATTGTTTTGGGTCGAATTGCCGACGTCGCCGTGGATGCCGCCTTCGATGACGAAGAAGGCCGCCAGGCCGCCGCCCAGGTCTTCGCTGCCGCGGAAACCCCAGCGGCTCTGGGTCGCCATGCCGCTGGTGACGCGGGTGGACGTGCCGGCGACGCCGCCGCGGTCTTGTGAAATGCCGAGGTCCATCACGCCGTAAAAGGCGACATTGCTTTGTGCCAGCGCTGTGCCGGTGCAAGTGGTGAGGGCGAGCGCGGTCAGCGCGGTGATGCGTTTCATATTATCTCCAGGGAAAGGTGGGCGGCGCTCAGCGGCTGTGCCGCCGCTTGCTGGTGCGCCGCCGGGGATTACACAGCCGGTACGCTGGCGCCGCGCGGTTCAGGGTCCGGAATCGGTTCGATCTTGCCCAGCACGAAGACGAAGGACACGATGCCGATCAGCAGGATGACGCCGGCCACCATGAAGGCATTGGTGAAGGAGTTGGTGGCGCCCACGATGATGCCGGTGACGATGGGGGCGGCCGCGCCCATCAGGTTGTTGGCGAAGTTCATGATGCCGCCTATGGTGCCTGCGCCGCCCTTCGGTGCGATCAGCGACGGCAGCGACCAGCCGACCGGCGCGGCGGAAGCGAGGCCGCCCAGCGCGATCGAGATCCAGAAGATGGCCCACACCGGATCGGTGGTTTGCGTGGCGCCGAATACGGCCAGGCCGAACAGCATGCCGATAATCAGCACGCTCTTGCGCACGGTGGATTCGTCTTTGCCGCGCGAGATCAGGTGGTCGATCAGCCAGCCGCCGACGAACAGGTCGGTGGCAGTGGCGAACAGCCAGGGAATGGCGGCGAAGCCGGCGGACTTCAGTATGCTCATGTGCATGGTCTGCACCAGATAGCCGGGCAGCCAGGTCAGGAACAGGTAGAAGGTGTAGCCGTAGGCGGCGAAGCCGATCGTCAAGCCCCAGATCTTGCTCTTGGTCAGCAGGTAGCCCAGCATATTCATCGCGCCCGCCTCGGACGGGCCTTCCGGCGATGCGCCGCCTTGCTGGATATAAGCCAGTTCTTCCTTGCTGAGATTCTTGTCGGCGCTAGGGTCGCGGTAGAAGGTCAGGAAGGCGAAGAAGTAGCTGAAGCTGAGCACGGCGGTCAGGCCGAAGCCCCAGCGCCAGCCGAAGGTCACGACGACCAGGGCCACCAGCGGCACGCCGATCACGTTGGAGAACTTGGCGGCCGCGTCGAAGATGGCGGTGGCCATGCTGCGCTCGCGGCGCGGGAACCAGTAGCCGGTGGCCTTGGCGCTGACGGGGAAGGCCGGCGCCTCTGCGATGCCCAGCAGGATGCGGGCCGCGAAAATGCCGGCGAAGCCGCTGGAGAAGGCGGTGACGGTCGATGCCACGCCCCACAGGAAAGCGCCCCAGCGTCCCACACGGGTCGGGCCGAAGCGGTCCATCACCATGCCGACCGGGATTTGCAGCAAGGAATACGACCAGGCAAAGGCGCTGAACAGCAGCCCCAATTCCACCGGGGTGAGCTTGAATGCTTCCTGGATCTGGGGGGCGGCGACCGAGAGGCCGATGCGGTCTATGTAATTGACCAGGATGCCGATGCCGAGCAGGGCGCCTATGCCCCAGCGGCGCCGTGGAACCTTTTTGGTGATGGTGTTCATGCTGTCTCCTCTGTGGATTGTAAGCTGGACGCTACGCGTGGCGTTCCAGGGTGTTCAGAATTTGCCGGACCAGTTGCGATGGCGGCAGGGTGAGGTCGAGACGCAGCCCGGCTTCGCCGGCTTCCAAGGGCTCGAGGTCGCGCAGCTGGCTGTCGAGCAGCGAGGGCGGCATGTAGTGGCCGGGGCGGGCATGCATGCGCTGTTCGATGACGCTGCGCTCGCCGCTGAGGTGGACGAAGCGCAGTGCGGCGTCGCCGCTGCGCAGCAGGTCGCGGTAGCGCCGCTTGAGCGACGAGCAGGACAGCACCAGGCCGTCGCCCCGCTGGCGCGCCGCCTCGATTTCCCGGCGCAGCGTTTGCAGCCAGCCGGCGCGGTCCTCGTCGTTCAATGGAATGCCGGCGGACATCTTGGCCACGTTCTCGCTTGGATGAAAGGCGTCGCCCTCGAGAAAGACGACGCCCAGTTCGGCGGCCAGACGCGCGCCGATTTCGCTTTTGCCGCAGCCGCTGACGCCCATGATGACCCAGCGCGTTGTTGTGTTTTGATTCATAAATCTCCCTAATCTGGTAGCGCTATCTGTTAGCGCTATCAGTGAGGCGAGTTTAGCGGCTCGTGGAAATTTGTAAAGGAAAATTTGATGGTGCACCGCAGCATGGCGCTGCGCGAAGGCGGGCGGAGCAGGGCCGGGGCGGCCCTTGGAATGGGGCTTATGCGCTCTCGCGCGCCATGACTGTGAAGCCGAGATCGATGTGGGCCTGTGTTGGTGTTTCGCCACGGATGACGGAGCGCAGCAGCGAGGCCGCTTCAAAGCCGATGCGGTAGCGCGGGGTGGCTATCGTGGTGAGCGAAGGGTTCATCCAGGCCGAGGGCGGCAAATCGTTGAAGCCGCAAATGGCGAGTTGCTCGGGCACGCGGACGCCGCGCCGCTGGCATTGATAGATGGCGCCGTGCGCCAGGTCGTCGTTGCAGCAGAAGATGGCGTCCATGTCGGGCGTGGCCGACAGCATGCGGCCGACCAGCTCGGCGCCCAGCGCGATGGTCGACGGATCGCTCACCATCAGCTCCAGTTTCGGGTCCGCCAGCCCGGCTTCTTCCAGCGCCCGGCGGTAGCCTTCGGCGCGTTTGATGGTGCGTTCGTCGAGCTGCGCACCCATGAAGCCGATGCGCTTGTAGCCTTTGTCTATCAGGTAGCGCGTCATGGTGTGGCCGGCCTGCACCTGTGAAAAGCCGACCGACAATTGCGCCGGCTCGGCCGAAATATCCATCATCGACACCACCGGCACACGCGACGCGTCGAGCATCTTCTGCACGCCCTTGCTGTGCGACAGGCCGGACAGCAAGATCCCGTCCGGATTCGATTGCATGTAGACGTTGAGCAGCTTCTCCTCTTCGGCGTCCGAGTAGCGCGTGTTGCCGATCAGGATCTGGTAGCCGTAAGGGTCGAGCGCGTCCTGTATGCCGGCGAGCACGGCCGTGAACACGGCGTTCGACAGCGACGGCACCAGCACCACGATGACGTTGGAGCGTGAGGAGGCGAGGGCACGCGCTGCGCGGTTGGGCACATAGCCCAGCTCTTCCACCGCCGCTTCCACGCGGGCGCGCAGCGTGGGCGATACCAGCTCGGGCTGGCTGATGGCGCGCGAGGCCGTCATCGTGGCCACGCCCGCGCGTTCCGCAACTGCTGCAAGGGTTACTCGGCCGCTGGCGCGGCTCTTGCCGTTAAAAGGTTTGGTCATCCGGGTTTTTCTTGATATTTGGTAGCGATAACATCATTGTAGACCGGCGCGCGCTGCTTAGCGCGCGCAGTCGGCGAGAATTTTCTGGTTGCGCTTGCTGCGCTCGGCGCGCTGCTCGTCGCTGAGGAAGCTGCGCTGGCCGTCCTTGTCGTATTGCGAGATGCGGGCGCCCGAGTCGAGCGCGGCCTTGTCGCCGCGCGCGGCGGCGCAGTTCGACGCGGCCTCGCTCTTGCGGGCCGCTTCCTCGGACGCCTTCTGTTCGGCGGCCTGGCTTTCGGTCTTGCGCTTGGCGAAGTCGGCGTTGCGGTCGGCCAGCGTGGGAGGGCGCTTGACCTTGGCTTCCGGTGCTGCCGCCGCGCCATCCGCGCCTGGTGCCGGCGTGGAGGCCTCCGCGGCTGCGCCCTGCGCGGCATTGGACGTCCCATGCGCAGGCAGGGCGGCCCCCGGGGTGCGCGGCTGCTTCAGTATGCGGTTCTGCGGCACCGACGGCGGCGGCGGCTGGTCGGACAATTGCTTCAAGCCTTTTTCATCGAGCCACATATACTGAGCTAGTGCCAAGGCGGGCAGCGAGAGCGCCAGCATCAGCGCTGCAGCGCGGGCCATACGGTAATGTTTCATAGCGGCTAGATCCTCCTTGCGGCAGGTTTCCATGCTTTGCCAGTGCTGTCAACCCGACCGGCGACTTTTTCCCCTGGGTAAAGACTTGGGACGTGACTTACTGTATAATCGACTTTTGCGCCTATAGGAAATCGTACTATGCGTTTACTTCAAAAAGCACTGACCTTCGATGATGTGCTCCTCGTCCCTGCGTACTCCAATATTCTGCCTGCGGATACGTCTCTCAAAACTCGCCTGACCCGCAACATTTCGCTGAATATTCCGCTGCTGTCGGCCGCGATGGATACCGTCACCGAAGGCCGCCTGGCCATTGCCATGGCACAGGAAGGCGGCATCGGCATCATCCACAAGAATCTGAAGCCGAAAGACCAGGCCCGCGAAGTAGCGCGTGTTAAACGTTTCGAAGCCGGCGTGCTGCGCGATCCGATCACCATCCCGCCGGACATGAAGATCCGCGAAGTCATCAAGCTGACGGAGCAGTATGGCATCTCCGGCTTCCCGGTGGTAGAGGGTAAACAAGTAGTTGGTATCATCACCAACCGCGATCTGCGTTTCGAACAGGAGCTGGACGCCGAAGTACGCGCCAAGATGACCCCGCGCGACAAGCTGGTCTACGTCAAGGAAGGCGCAGACACGGCCGAAGCCAAGCGCCTGATGAACAAGCACCGCCTGGAGCGCGTGCTGGTGGTGGACGACGCCTTCAACCTGCGCGGCCTGATCACTGTCAAGGACATCCAGAAATCGACCGAACACCCGAACGCATCGAAAGACCAGCACGGCAAGCTGCTGGTGGGCGCCGCTGTCGGCGTCGGCGCGAAGGATGAAGAGCGCATCGAGCTGCTGGTTGCGGCCGGCGTGGACGTGCTGGTGGTCGACACCGCCCACGGCCATTCGCAAGGCATCCTGGACCGCGTGAAGTGGATCAAGACCAAGTTCCCGCACGTGGACGTCATCGGCGGCAACATCGCCACCGCGGCGGCCGCCAAAGCCCTGGTGGAATACGGCGCGGACGCGGTCAAGGTCGGCATCGGCCCAGGCTCGATCTGCACCACCCGTATCGTCGCTGGCGTCGGCGTGCCGCAGATCACCGCGATCTCCAACGTGGCCGAAGCGCTGGCCGGCACCGGCGTGCCGTGCATCGCCGACGGCGGCATCCGCTTCTCGGGCGACATCTCCAAAGCACTGGCAGCAGGCGCCTCGACCGTGATGATGGGTTCCATGTTCGCCGGCACCGAAGAAGCGCCGGGCGAAGTGATCCTGTACCAGGGCCGTTCGTACAAGTCCTACCGCGGCATGGGTTCGTTGGGCGCGATGTCGGACGGCTCGGCCGACCGCTACTTCCAGGACGCCACCATGAAGGCCGACAAGTTCGTGCCTGAAGGTATCGAAGGCCGCGTCGCCTACAAGGGCAGCGTGCTGGCGATCATCTTCCAGCTGGTCGGCGGCGTACGCCAGTCGATGGGCTACTGCGGTTGCGCCACGATAGACGAACTGCGCGAGAAAGCGGAATTCGTCGAGATCACGTCGGCCGGCATGCGCGAATCGCACGTGCACGACGTCCAGATCACCAAGGAAGCGCCGAACTACCGTTCGGGCGACTAACGCTCCTCTCAAACGCCGGCGGCATGCTCCGCCGGCGTTTCTTATTTCTTCTAGTTTTCAGCGCTCATCCATGCACTCTAAAATCCTCATTCTCGATTTCGGTTCCCAGGTTACCCAGCTGATCGCCCGCCGCGTGCGCGATTCCGGCGTGTTCTCGGAAGTCTACCCCTACGACATCGGCGACGACTTCGTGCGCAACTACGGCGCCTCGGGCGTGATCCTGTCGGGCAGCCACAACTCCACGCTGGAAGGCGACGCGCCGCGCGCGCCGCAAGCCGTGTTCGAGCTGGGCGTGCCGGTGCTGGGCATCTGCTACGGCATGCAGACCATGGCCGCGCAGCTGGGCGGCAAGGTCGAGAACGGCCTGGTGCGCGAATTCGGCTACGCCGAAGTGCGCGCGCGCAGCCACACCAAGCTGCTCGACGGCATCAACGACTTCGTCACGCCGGAAGGCCACGGCATGTTGAAGGTATGGATGAGCCACGGCGACAAGGTGCTGGACATGCCGCCGGGCTTCAAGCTGATGGGCGACACGCCGAGCTGCCCGATCGCCGCCATGGCGGACGAGGAGCGCCGCTTCTACGGCGTGCAGTTCCACCCGGAAGTGACGCACACCGAGCAGGGCAAGGCCATGCTGGGCCGCTTCGTGCACGAGATCTGCGGCTGCAAGTCGGACTGGAACATGCCCGACTACATCTCCGAAGCGGTCGAGAAGATCCGTGCGCAAGTGGGCACCGACGACGTGATCCTCGGCCTGTCCGGCGGCGTCGACTCGTCCGTTGCCGCAGCGCTGATCCACCGCGCCATCGGCGACCAGCTGACCTGCGTCTTCGTCGACCATGGCCTGCTGCGCCAGAACGAAGGCCAGATGGTGATGGACATGTTCGCCAAGAACCTGGGCGTGAAAGTGATCCGCGTCGACGCCGAAGAGCAGTTCATGGGCCACCTGGCCGGCGTCACCGATCCCGAGCAGAAGCGCAAGATCATCGGCCGCGAGTTCGTCGAAGTGTTCCAGGTCGAATCGGCCAAGCTGGTGAACGCCAAGTGGCTGGCGCAGGGCACGATTTATCCGGACGTCATCGAGTCCGCCGGCAAGGGCAAGAAGGGCCAGACCATCAAGTCGCACCACAACGTGGGCGGCCTGCCGGAGACCATGAAGCTCAAGCTGCTCGAACCGCTGCGCGAACTGTTCAAGGACGAAGTGCGCAAGCTGGGCGTCGCGCTCGGCCTGCCGCACGACATGGTCTACCGCCATCCATTCCCGGGCCCGGGCCTGGGCGTGCGCATCCTCGGTGAAGTGAAGAAGGACTACGCCGACCTGCTGCGCCAGGCCGACGCCATCTTCATCGAAGAACTGCGTAACACGCCATACGAGTTCATCGCCGGCCAGGCCGTGAACACGGAAGAGCTGCCGAAGAACTGGTACGAGGCCACGTCGCAGGCGTTCGCCGTGTTCCTGCCGGTGAAGTCGGTGGGTGTGATGGGCGACGGCCGCACCTACGAATACGTGGTGGCGCTGCGCGCCGTGCAGACCCAGGACTTCATGACCGCGCACTGGGCGCACCTTCCGCACGCGCTGCTGGGCAAGGTGTCCAACCGCATCATCAATGAAGTACGCGGGCTCAACCGTGTCGTGTACGACATCAGCGGCAAACCTCCTGCGACCATCGAATGGGAATAATTTCCCGTCTGGCTGCACCGCGCAGGACGCGGCAATAAGTTGAGACTAAGCCCCTGATTTTCAGGGGCTTTTTATTTTTGGGGTGGCGAGATCTCGCAATGACTGGCAGGGGCAAGCGCGCGGGATTGCTGGCACCGTTGATGGTATTGCGGAGACGGTGAGCGCGCCCCGTCCCGACACCATCATGCCGGATTCCCACGGTTGATGGTATCGAAAGCGCGTAAGTCCCATGCATCCATCCGCTTGTCCGGCAGCCAGGCTGCTCGAAGTTGACCGAAAGGAGATGGCCATTTTGGCGCTGGCGGGAACGGCGAGGATCAGCGACCTGGCCGCGCAGCACGGCGTCAGCCGCAAGTTCGTCTACCAGCAGGCGGACAAGGCCAGCATCGCGTTGGACGAGGTGTTCGCATCCGCGGCACCGGACGACGAGGTGCTGTTCGCGCTGCCGCTGACCAAGACGTGGCTGCGCCAACTGACGCTGGGCTTGACCATGATCTGCCACAGCGCCAGCAGGCGGAAAGGAATGCCGCCTGAACCCTTCAAATTCTCTGCCACGAGGTACTAGTCGTGTTCGCCGCCTGCCATTGCCGGCGTTGGGGCGGCAAACACCGCGACCGCGTTGCGTCCCCGTTTCTTGGCCTGATACATGGCCTCGTCGCCGAAACGCAGCAAGTCGGCCGCGTTGCCCGCGTGGACGGGGTACATCGCCACGCCGACGCTGGACGAAACGTGGAGGCTGACGCCACTGTCCATGACGAACGGGAGCTCCAGCTGCCCGCGCAGCTTTTCCGCCACCATGACGGCAGACCGGACATCGCTCGCATCGGGCAGCAACACCACGAATTCATCGCCGCCGACGCGGGCGGCGGTGTCCGATTCGCGCAGCACGGCGCGCATCCTGCCCGCCGCCTGCTGCAGCAGCCAGTCGCCCGCCTCGTGGCCATGCTGGTCGTTGACTTGCTTGAACTTGTCGAGGTCGATAAACAGCACCGACGCCCCGGCGTTACGGCGCTGGGCGCAGGCCAGCGCTTGCGGCAAGCGCTCTTCCAGCAGGCGCCGGTTCGGCAAGCCCGTGAGGCGGTCGTAATAGGCCATGTGCCGAATGGCGGCTTCCGCCGTTTGCCGCGCCACGCTGTTGTCGCGCAACACGGCAATGGCGCCCAGCATATCGGCCAGCTCGTCGCGGTGGCGCGGCGCCGGGATGTGCACGTTGAAATTGCCGTGCGCGATGGTCACGATCAGGTCCGTGGTCTTGCCTAGCGGTTCGACGACGCGGCGATGCAGCAGCCACCAGGTCAGTCCGAGCAAGGCCAGCGCCGCCACGGCGCCGCCGGTGGTCCAGGTGGTGCCGTGGCGGGCCTGCGCAGTGCCGCGGCTGGCATCGGCCAGCGCCTGGTCCAGCAACACGTCTCGCAGGTGCACGATGGCGTCCATGTCGGGGACATAGCGCGCGGCGAACTGCGCCGTGTTGACGCGGTAATTGCCATCATTTACGCCAATGGCCACCTGCTCATCGACAAATGCCAGCGCATTGCCGAAATAGTGTTCGAGCATGACGCGATTGGCCTCTTGCACCGCCGGGCGGGCCTGGCCCGCCACCGCCGCCACCGTGAGCTGCTGGCGCAACTGGTCGATACGCCCGCGCAACCGGTCAATCGCCGTGTGCTCGTCCGCGCTCAGGCGCTGGCGTGTCGCCAGCGGCGCGGTGAACTGCGACCCCAACTGACCGGCGAATTCACGCAAGGCCGCTGCCTGGCGGGCCGCCGTCAACGCGTCCACCGCGTTGGGGAAGGCCGCCGCCGCCTCGTTGGCAAGGCGGACCGTCACCGGGGCCAATTCTTCGATGATCGCGATCATGTCGCGCACCGCGCCGCGGATCGCGGCCGGGCTGCGCTGGCTGCGTGGCCGTAGCGCCACCTCGTCGATGGTTTTGCGTGCCTCTTCCAGATGCAGGCGAATCCGCCGCAGTTCGTCGCGGACCCTGGCGCGCGGCGCCACGGCATTGCCCAGCGAACGATCGAGAGTGGTAAAGGCGTCGTCGGTTTTCTTGCGGGCCACGCGCAATCGTTCCTGTCCGGCCGGATCGCCGGGCAAGTCCGCACCCAGCACGCCGTTGGCCGGCCCACGCTCGCGTGATGTCATTTCGGCGACCAGCAGCACCGCCTGCAATTGCTGCATGGCTTCGCGCCCGGCCCCGGCTGCTCGCAGGTCGCCCCACGCGCCAGCCACCACGCTGGCGGCCAGCGCCATGACCGTGACGGACAGCAGCGCGCTTAACAGGAAGAAGAGTTGTCTTAGCCTCACGTTTCAATGCTCCGGGAGCGGGTCGTCACGCTTAGAAGTAAACAAAGTCCGCCGCGCCGGGCGCGCCTGCGTTGGCGATCCGGTGGCCTGCGCGCGGCGCGGCGACGCGTGCGTAAGTCGATCACGCCATGATGTCTCATTATTACACAATATTTCGTCATGGAAATTAAGTTTCAACGACAAGCCCTACGCATTTGACGAGAGCCCGGCAAGCGCGGCCAGGCCGGTCGTGCCAGGCAACGTCGGGGGCAAACAGGCCGCGCCCCCGCGCATCGGTTCCCGGTTATTCTTGCGGCGGAGCCTGCCCATCAATTGCCGCAACTCTCCGCTCTTTTCCATGGCGAGCAATACTTCCGACAAGCGTTTGGCCTCAGCCGCGTAGCCCGGTCCAAACCAAAGGTAGACCGGAACCTGGTGTATGGGCCCGGCATGCAGCGAGGTGTGGTAGCGCTCCTGGCAGGGCCATGTTTAGGCCTCATCACCGCGGCGTCAGCGGTCCTATGCGATGGTGCTCAAGGGTTGCTTGTAAGCCGCACAGGCGCGCATGCGGGTTTTTTTCGCGTGTCGGCAAATCTTACAGCCGCTTGTCAGGCGCAGAAAAATTGTCAATACAATCAACGGCTTCTGTCATGGGCATGACGTTTGCTTGCCAATCGCTCAGGACATTTCTCGCTACCTCAGCGGAAGGAAACGACATGCAGAAGCTGGCAAGAGCACTGGTATTGCTTGGAGTGGCAGTGCTGAGCGGAAACGCGATGTGTCAGGAGGCCGCGCTAGTAGGCTACAGCTACATTAAAACTGATCCTGCAGGTGGGGTAGCCGCCGAAAATGCCACGCGTGACCCGGTGTCGCACGCCGCGTCACTTGCTTTTTCAGATGGCCCCGCGTCGGGCAGCACCTACGCCTTTTCTGAATACGGCATCTTGAAGGGTCGAACGAATGCCGCGGCTGGCTGGCCGGTGACTTCTTTCGCTTATTCCCGCGCCTCGTTCCAGGACAACGTGGTGATCAGTTCCGCGGGTCATGAGGGCGAAACGGGGTTTGCCGATATCATCGTCTATTACAACTGGCAGCAGAACGTTTCAGGGAATGCGGCCTCTTTCGCGAACATCACACTCAATTTCAATGGCGCTGCAGGCACTTCATTTGAAGAACACTCTGTCGACGCCAGCAATCCACTGAATAACTCGCACACCATCAGCACCACGGCATCAAACGGCAGGGATCTGCTGTTTTCGACGCCAGCATCCTTCGCTGTGCGAGCCGACTTTCGGTTCGGCGTTGCATTTTCCCTCGGCCTGGAGCTCGACACCCAGACCTCCGCGTACGGGGTAACGGGCGAGAGTATGGCCGCCGTTTTTGCCGACAAATCGGCCTACTGGGGCGGTATTGACTCGATCTACACCGCCCAAAACGGCAGGGTTTTGGACTACGCGTTGACTTCCGACACGGGGATCGATTACCGTCAATCTTTTCTTACCAGCGCCGTGCCCGAACCAGCAACATCAGTCATGTGCGCACTGGGGCTCGGCATCATAGCTCTGCACAGACGCCGTTCGCGCCAGCGCACAGACCAATAAGATGGCGTACTGGATGGTGCTGGCAGCGGCACGGGCCAGGCCGTCGACCATGCGCTTAAACGCTGGCCGGCGCTGGTTTCGCCTCGGGTTTTGCAGCCGCCGTCATAGGGGAAACGAGGGTTTTCGTTCAGGCACTAATTAGAAGCGGTAGTTCAGCGAGGCGTTGAAGATGCGGCCCAGCTGACTGAAGTGTGAACCGTCGTAGGTCACCATCGAATAGCGGCCGTTGAAGGTGATCAGGTTGCTCTGTACTTCGCTCGGGGTGGCGCCGTAGGCATCGCGTGTTGTGCTGTCCAGGATGGCCTGTCCGGCGCTGTTGCGTGCATGCAGCTTCCACTTCGGCGTGACGTCGAACACGTTGTTGACGTTGAAGGTCAGCGTCATCTTGTCAGTGATCGAATAGTTTACCGCAAAGTCGGTCACGGTCTTGGTCTTGAACTTGACGGCCAGGTTCGAATCGAGACCGGCATTGCGGAACTCGGTCGGACCGAACACGGTGTTGTTCAGCGAGAAGTTGAACTTGTTGTAGTCCAGGTCCAGGCCCAGCAGGGTCTTGTGCTTCGGACGCGAGGTGAACATCAGCGCTTCCTGGGTCGCATCGATGACCGACTGGCCGGCCGACGCCACCAGCGGGGTGTTGCGCACCGCGCCGTCGCGTTCATTTTTCAGGGTGTAGTTACCCGAGAAATTGACTGCCAGCTTGCCACCCAGCAGAGGCAGGTTGCGGCGGCTGAACACATAATCCAGGCCGGAGGTGCTGCTGTCGAGCGCGTTGGTGAAGAAGCTGAGCTGCACGATGCCTGCAGCGGCCAGTTCGCGGTCCAGCGGATTGGTCGGATCGCCCGACGGTCCGATATCGTTACCCAGGACGATGCGGTCCTTGAGCCGGATGTTGTAGTAGTCGAGCGTGAAGCTGGTGTTGTTGTCCGGCTTGACACCCAGGCCGATGGTGAAGTTGCGCGACTTCTCGGCGTCCAGCAGCGGCACACCCAGCGCGCGCGCCTGCGGCGATACGTTGTTGACCAGGCCGGACACCTGGATGCCCTGGCCCGCCACGAAGGAGTACTGCGCCTTCTGCGTGTAGATCTGGTGCAGCGACGGTGCGCGGAAGCTGGTCGACGCCGAGCCGCGCAGCGTGACCGCATCGCTGATCTTCAGGCGGCTCATGACTTTCCAGACGAAGGCGTTGCCGAAGTCGCTGTAATGCTCGAAGCGGCCGGTCGCATCGACCAGCAGGCCGCTGCTAATGTCGTACTCGGTGCCGAAGTAGATGCCCTTGTTGTTGCGCTTGGACTTGAACGAGTTTTCCGGCATGTTGCCGGCGAACGAGTCGGCGCCGCCACCCTGGTAGGAAGCGAGGTCGCCGGCCAGGGTTTCAAACTCTTCCCAGCGCAGTTCGGTACCGAAGTAGATACGCGTCTTGTCGTTCAGGCGCTTCGTGACGTCGCCGTTGACGACGAAGTGGGTGAACTCGGAGCCGCCCGCGTAGAACGAGGTCGGCGAGGCAGCGCCCATGGAACGGTTGAGCGAATGATTGACGTTGTAGGTCTGCTTGTTGCCGCCGGTGGTGGCGCTCAGGTCGATTTCCCAGCTCTTCAGGTCGAGCTTGGTGCCGACGGTGCCGTTGTAGTCGTCCAGCGCGCCGATGAAATCAGGCATGTAGCCCAGGTACGGGGTGCCCGCCGCGTGCAGCTTGCCGTAGTCGGTTGGACGCCAGTACGGAGTACGATAGTTGGCGTTGCTGTTGACGTCCTTCTTGATGTAGGCGGCATTGCCGTAGACGCTGAAGCCGTCGCTGAAATTGTATTGGGTATTGACCAGGAACTTGGATGCCTCGGTTTCCGGCGAGCCGTTGATGTTGCCGGCGTCCGGGAACTGGGCCAGGAAGGCGTTCACTTCGGCCAGCGTGGCGCCGAAGTCGCTCGCTTCCCCGCGGCCGTCGACCAGGCCCGAGCGGCGTGCCAGGCCGATTTTCGAAACATCGACCGTGTAGTTCAGGAAGCCCTTGCCGCCCAGGCTGATGCCATGGTTGAAGCTGGCGCCGCCCATCTTGCCATCGCTCTCGCCGGTCATGCCGGCGCGCAGGGTCAGCGAACCTTCGTTCGGCGAATCTTTCAGGATGATGTTGACCACGCCGGAAATGGCGTCGGAACCGTACTGGGCCGATGCACCGTCGCGCAGCACTTCGATCCGCTTGATGGCGTCGACCGGGATCGCGGAAATGTCGGAACCGCTTTCGCCGCGGCCTGGCGAGGTGTTCGTGTAGAGCAGCGCGCTGGAGTTCTTGCGCTTGCCGTTGATCAGTATCAGCGAGCGGCTCGGGCCCATGTTGCGGATCTCGTAAGGATCGAGCAGCGAGGTCGCGTCGTTGACCGGGGTTTGTACGGTGTTAAATGATGGAACGCGGAAGCCGAGTGCCTTGTCCAGCGAGTTCTGGCCGGTCTTGCCGAGTTCTTTGCTTGGGAGGATATCGATCGGGACTGCGCTATCGATCACGGTGCGCTGGGAGCCGCGGCTACCGGTCGACACGACGACGACTTTCTGGATTTCTTCGCTGCCTGCTTCCGGGGCGCCTTGCGCTGGAACATTCTGGGCTGCTGCGATACTGCTGCAGAGGAGGAGTACTGCAATGTGGATTGCTGTTGCTTTTGTCATGGAGATCTTCCTTAGACAATGCGTTTGAATCAAAAATACCGACTTCAAAGCTGATTGTGCTTCCCTGGGGAGGCGAAAATAACATGCGGCCGCGTCCTGCCTGCCAGTCCTGTTTTTCCCTTTTTTAGGTGTACTACGCAGTCCCTCCACGGTCATGCATGCCACGTTCCGACGACGTGTTGACGCTTCCGTTGCCACTATCAATGTATATACAGACTTCAAAGATGTCTATTCATATTCATTGACGCGCTTGCTATGAGTGCCCAAATACAACGCTGCGTGACAGGGCGTGGTGACGCGTGTGATGGCGGAAGTGCCGCTCAGGCGGCCATGGACGTTCCCCAGCCCTTGCCGATTTGGGCGCCAAGTCGGATAGCGGCTTGTTGACGCGCATAGCGGGTTCAACGCGTTCCGTCAGCGCCTTCAGCCAGGACGAGGAACGCTATCTTGCCTCCGGCGCGAATGCCTTTCTTTCGAAGCCGATAAACCATGACAGCCTGCGCGCGAAAATCGCCACCCTGTTGCGGCTGCCCCTGAGTTACGAACACTTCAATGTGGAATCGATGTTGGGCGAGTATTGGCCGTTTGCCGACCAGTTGCGCGCATTGGCAAAGGGATATCAGTCGAAGGCGATCCTGCATTTTGTGAAGCGCTACTATTTGGATGAGACGGAAACCTCCTTGGATCACGATACCTCGACGTTATTCAGGAAGTAGAAGCGATAAGTTGCTTGCATTGAAGTGGAATAGCGGTAAACTCGGGCTTGTTGTCCCAATGCAGTGCGAGCGTGGCGACGCGTCCGGCACCTTGTGAAACTGGAAGGAATTGATCGCATGCAATCCTTGGTGTCCGGTTTGTTCGCATCGCGGATACTGTTCGCCGCGGCCGATGGCACGGCACAGTCGGGCATGTCGGACAACGTCATCTCTTCCTCCATCCTCGAAGGGAAAAAGGAATTCGAGGCCGCCACCGGCACCCGGCTCAACATCAATCGGGTACCGTTCAGCGAGAATTTCGAAAACTTTTTTTCCGATCTGAGCAGTCGCAGCGGCAAGTACGATGCATCGATTGCTGGCGCCTGGTGGCTGGGCGAATTGGTGGGCGAAGACCATCTGCTTTCCTACGACAAGAACTACAACGATCCGCGCTTTCCGAAATGGAACATCGACGCCGTATTGACGGCGCCGTGCAGCCCGCTGTCGCATGGCGGCAAGAAATACATGGTGGCCAACGATCACGACGGCCAGGTCATGTATTACCGACGCGATCTGCTGGCGGATGCACAGCATCAGGCGGCGTTCCGTCAAAAGTACGGCTACGCGCTCGATGTGCCGAAGACCTGGGCGCAGTTACAGGATGTGGCCGAGTATTTCAACCGCCGGCCGGAGTCGGCACTGAAGGTGACCGCTGTCGATGTCGAAGAGATTACGATACGCCTCGGACGCGGGCGACAGAGGCGTGTTTACCGGGAGTCGCTCGGATTTCAGTAGCAAAGTATTTGCCACCGGTCATGACGGCGGTCGACAAGGAACGAGCCATGGGCAGGAATTTGAATAGGAGCGTAAGGCGGCTGGCAATGCTGATTGCGGCATGCTCGGTTTCGATGATGGTTGCGGCCCAGGACGCGAAGCCAAAACGGGAACTCTATGAAGCAACGGTCGTGAAAACCGGGGAAATCGTTCCACCCCGGGTCGTGCAGCCATGCAAACCCGGCCACTGTCCGTTCGCCGGCCAGACCGTCACGGTGCTGCAGGGGAAAAGGCAGAAAGGCGGCGCGATCGACGAGTTGAAGGATGAATTCGAGGCGGCCACCGGCGCCAAGCTCAATCTGGTTCAACTTGCGCACGAGGAGCAGTATCCGAATTTCATTTCCGATCTGACCAACCACGGCGGCAAGTACGATGCGGCATACACCGCCTCCTGGTGGTTGGGCGAGTTGGCGGGCGGGGGGTATCTGCTTCCCTACGACAAGTACTACAACGATCCGCGCTTTCCGAAATGGAACATCGACGACGTATTGCCGGCGCCGCGCAGCCTGCTGTCGTATGGCGGCAAGAAATACATGGTGGCCAACGATCACGACGGCCAGGTCATGTATTACCGACGCGATCTGCTGGCGGATGCACAGCATCAGGCGGCGTTTCGCCAAAAGTACGGCTACGCGCTCGATGTGCCGAAGACCTGGGCGCAGTTCCGGGATGTGGCCGAGTATTTCAACGGCAAGGATCTCAATGGCGACGGCGTGCCGGATCATGGGCTCTCCATGCATCTGAAGGTGGGAGCGCAGGGCATGTTTCATTTCATGTCGTTTTCGGCGCCGTTCGTGATCGGGCCGGACAATCCTCAGCTGTACTGGTTTGATCCACAGACGATGAAGCCGCTGATCGAGAGTCCGGGCCATGTGCGGGCGCTCACGGCGCTGGTCGGTCTGGTCCAGTTCGGACCAAAAGAGATGCTGAATTGGGATCTGGGAAAAAGCTGGGACCACTTTCTGGCCGGCCGCGCGGCGCTTGCTTTCACGTGGGGCGATCTTGGCGCGCTGGCGCAGGAACGGGGCAGCAAGGTCAAGGGCAAGATCGGTTCCGCGGTGCTGCCCGGCACGCGCGAGTACTACAGCATCGCGCAGCACAAGTGGGTCAAGACGGCGCAGCCTAACGTGGTCGGCAATACCACCGGCGGCTCGTGGGCTGGCGTCATCACGAAGCAATCGAAAGTGCCGGCGGCGACCTATTACCTCTTCGCCATGCTGGCGACCCGGGAAAAATCGCAGGTGTATGCGGCGCGCGGCTGGGACGGTATCGATCCCGGGAGAACTTTTCATTTCCTGCCGCCCGACGGCACCGGACAGATTGAAACCTATCTGAACGCCGGCTGGGACGAAGTCGACATGCGCGACTATTCGAAGGCGTATTTCGAAACGTTCACCAACAAGCTTCAGTTTCCCTATCTGCGCATTCCCGGCGCCTACGGTTACTGGCAGGCGCTCGACGTGCACCTGGCGGAAGCGGTCGCCGGCCAATTGAGTCCGGAGGCGGCACTGAAGGCGACCGCCGTCGATTTCGAAGAAATCACGATCCGCCGAGGACGCGAGCGCCAGCGGCTATCCTATCGTGCATCGCTGGGACAGTAGCGTGCGAGCCGGGGAATTCTTCACTCCGCTCATTCACTATCTGAAGCCGTTCAGTATCGGCCGCAAGCTGACGATCGGATTTGGTGCACTGGCCATCGTCACGCTGCTGGTTGCGACACTAGCCTTCGTTGCGGGGCGCAACGCCACCGAGGACATCCATCTTGCCGAAGCGGTGCGCGCACCCGCGTCGCTGACTTCGGCGCAGGCGCAGGCTGGCCTGCTGAGAATGCAGCTGCATATGCGCGGCTATCTGGTGTTGTCCGACCCGGTCGACATCGAGGAATTCCAAGTGGCCCGGCATGCTTTCGAAGAGCGCCTTGCGTCCTTGCAGGCCATGTCCCGCAACTGGCCCGAGGAAGAGGCGAAGTGGGTCGTCGAACTGACTACCACCTATGCGCGCTGGGCCAAGCTGCCGCCGCATCTGTTCGAACTGCACGACAATCCGCTCAAGAACCGGCCGGCCTTGCGCATTGCCAGGGTTGACATCCAGGAACTGCGGATACGGATTCTCGATGCGATCGACACCATGATCAGCATCCAGAAAGCGCGCGGCATGCAGCCGCAGAGCCGGGAATTGCTGGCCGACCTGCTGGGATTCCAGGCCTCGTTCGATGCGATGGCGACCAACCTGATGGCGTACGGCGCGTCGGGAGAACTCAATTTCGAGCTGGCTTACGGACCGCAATTGGGGACCAATGCCGCGATCTGGAATACCCTGTCCGGCAAGCGCGCGCTGCTGTCGGACGAACAGCGGAGCAAGTTCGACATGATTTCCCGCGATCGGGCGAAAGTCGCGGAGCTGGCCTTGCAACTCATCGGCATACTTAACGGCGAGCATGCCTATGAGGATCTGTATCTATTCCGGACCGAGGTCACGCCGCAGGCGGAAATTCTGCTCGGCCTGCTCAACAAGATCACCCAGCGGCAACAGGTGCAATTGCAAACCGATCTCGCACGGGCGCGCAGCAGCCTGTCGGATGCGCACCTGCAAACGGCGGCCGGCGGCATGCTTGCCGTTGTTTTCAGCGTCGCGCTGGCCTATCTGTTCCGGCGCAGCATTGTCGATCCGGTACACCGGCTGACCGAGGTGGCCCAGCAGGTCGCGGCCGGCAATCTTTCCACGCGCGCCGAGGTCGAATCACGCGACGAGATCGGCGTGCTCGGAATCAGCATCAACATCATGACGAAGCGGCTGGCTGAAACCATCGGGCATCTCGAAGCGGTGTTTGCGGAAGCACAGCGTTCCAGGGATGCCGCCGAGGCCGCCAACCGTGCCAAGAGCGAGTTCCTCGCCAACATGAGCCATGAGTTGCGCACGCCGCTCAATGGCATTCTGGGGTATGCCCAGATCCTGCAGCGCGACAGGACACTGGGCGAGCAGCAATTGTCGGGGGTGAACGTGATCCGGCACAGCGGCGAGCATCTGCTTACCCTTATCAACGATATCCTGGATCTGGCCAAGATCGAAGCCGGCAAGATGGAGCTCTACCTGGTCGACCTCCAGCTGGCCGGCTTCGCGCGCACCCTCGTCGAGATGGTCGAGGTGAAAGCGATGCAGAAGGGGCTGGCGTTCGTCTGCGACCTGGCGCCGGATTTGCCGCAGTCGGTCCGGGTCGACGAAAAGCGGCTGCGCCAGGTGCTGCTCAATTTGTTGTCCAATGCGGTCAAGTTCACCGACCACGGCCAGGTGGCACTGCGGGTGCGCGCCGTGTCGCCCGGCCTGCTGCGCTTCGAGGTGCAGGATAGCGGCGTGGGCATCGATGCGGATCAATTGGGCGCCCTTTTCCAGCCGTTCGAGCAAGTGGGCGAGGCGCAGCGTCGTCTGGGTGGCACCGGCCTGGGGCTGGCCATCAGCCGGCAATACGTGCGCCTGATGGGGGGCGATATCCAGGTCGAGAGCCGGGTCGGCCAAGGCAGCACGTTCTGGTTCGAACTGGCTTTACCGGTGGTGGTGGCCGATACGGCCACGGCATTCGCCCGCATCGTGACCGGCTACGCCGGGCCGCCTCTGAAGGTGCTGGTGGTGGACGATGTGGCCGGGAATCGGGCGGTGGTGGTCGATCTGTTGACGCCGCTCGGCTTCGAGGTGGTCGCGGCAGTGAACGGCCGCGAAGGGCTGGACATGGCGCAGCGTTTGCGGCCGCACCTGATCCTGATGGATATTGCGATGCCGGAGATGGATGGACTGGAAGCCACCCGCCGCTTGCGCGAATTGCCGGCCTTCCAGGACGTGCCGATCATTGTGCTATCGGCCAGCGTTTCCGCGAGCGATAGTGAACGATGCCTGGCGGTCGGGGCGAATGCGTTTCTGCCCAAACCGATCGACGTGGACCGGCTGCTGGGCCAGATTGCGACTTTGTTGCCGCTGGAGTGGGTCTATGATCGGCTGGAGGCGCAAGCCGCTTTGGAACTGGATGCGAGCGAGGAGGCCTTCGTGGTGCCGCCGACGGAAGAGATGGAAGTGCTGTACCGTCTGGCGCGTATTGGGAACATGAAAAACATTCTGGCGCACGCAGCGTACCTGGCTGAACTCGACCCGCGCTACGGCCCGTTCGCCGGTCAATTGCGCGTGCTGGCCAAGAGCTATGCGTCCAAAGCCATTCTCAGCCTGGTGGAGCGTTGCCTGAAGGGCAGCCAGGCGCAATGACAGGGTTGACTTCGCTGTCGTGCCTTGCAAAATTGCTGATTCTTGATCACAACTCAGCCACATGGAGAAGGTAAGTTGCTTGAGGAGGCAATGCTTGCAGGCGTGCCGGAAGCTTATTTCCAGATGGGTCAGGGGTATCTAGTCGGAAGCGGCGTGCCGGCGGATTCAGTGCGCGCCTACGCGTTATGGCAGCGCGCTAGCCAGCTCGGCGGTGCCCCGTCCGCTTGTCCGCTAAGGGAAATTGACATCCCGAGCCGCGAAAATTGGGCAAAACAGCCGTCTCTTTGCCCATATTTTAGGCAGGGGACGGCTTTTTTGGGGGCTAGTCGTTCCTGGTAACGTCTGGCACCGATAAGCATGTTCTGCCAGTGGTATGGATGATGGTATTGACCCGCCACTGTAATGTTTTTGCGGCCCTACTATCAAACTTGCTATGCGACAGAGGTGGTTCGGATGATGGTATCTGCGATGAAAGTTGATTGGTCGGCAAGCGCCATTCAATTGGTTTGGTTCCAGCAGGCATGGCATTCCCGCGCCACGCTGATGCCTTTGCCGACTGGAAGCTCGATACGGCGCACCACAGTTGCTAGCATATCGTGCGTGCCTATTCTGGGGCGCGGTAGCAGCGAAAATTCGATCTGGCCAACCGGATCTCCGGCGCAGGTGCTCCCACAATTTTCGCCTTCAGGCAGGCTGCGATTATTATGGGTGGCGCGCACCAGCCAATCGACCGGATTGCCAGCGCCTGACGCAGGTGAGCTGGCGCTGTTATGCTCAAGCAAAGCAACAGCCAGTCCTGGCTGGTGATGTCGCTGCTGCAATAATGACGAGGTAATGCTATTTGACGGCCACCACGCTGGCGTCTGCGATGGTGGCGTCAGAAATACTGAACTCGACGATCACCGGCAAATGATCGCTGACAATTTTGCGATAAACGACGGCCAAACGGCGTTCGGGATCGTTGTGCATATTGGTCAATTTCGTAGCCAGCGCGTCGGTTTTCTTTGTAAGCGTACCGAACGGATCGGGTTTATCCTTGTAAGCTGCCGCGTGCGCATCGGTTACAGCCGTCAACGCCACTTTTAAAGCCGCTATGCTATCCTGCAGCCCCTGTGCCGGCCGGTCATCGTTGATGACCTGTATCGACGGCGCGTCGACGTATTGCCGCAATGCTTCTCTGTGCTGGTTGAAAACCGTCAAGGCCGCTGTAAGCTCTGCTGGCCGGGGCGCGACGCTTTTGCGTGTCCTCTTAGGTTCGTTGACCCATGGGTTTAGCCCGTCGAGTTCCTTCATCAGTTGCCCTACCCACGATGCATAAACGTAGGCCAAAGTCGCCTTGTATATCTGTGGTCTCGTCATGGCGATCGCAGCCTGGCCACCTGAGGCGCCATTGCCATCGGAAGACAAACTCGCCTGTTGCGAGGATGATGACGAGGACGGCTTGATAGACGGGGGAGCAGCACAGATTCGGGATAATCGGCCTTCCCGCAGTTCCAGGACGGTTTCCAGGCCAGTTAGCCAACTCCGTACCGCGAAAATTTCTTCGATCAACAGCTCAAATAAGCGCTGACCGGTTGTGATCGTGCAATTGCTTCCAGCCTCCGCCAAATCGCCCAATGTCAATTCCAATTCTTCGAGCTGATCCTGAAAAGCTTCCGCATGCGTTTCCGCAAATGCCTTCCTATGACCCAGGCGGCATAATTCTTCAAACCAGGTTTGGCGATTTTTGGCGTATTGCTTGATCGATGCAGTTACTGCCGAGAACTTGTCTATGGCTTCCTTGAGCGCCTGACGATTTGTTTCGGAATTAGTGTCTATACCATCCGCTCTTCTTACCATCAATGCAAGCACGGGATTGGTATTGGTCGCCCGCGTTTCCAATTGCATCAATGGCGCAATATAGTCGGCGCCCAGCGCTTGGCATTCGCCGGGCGACAATACCGGCGCTGCGACAGGCGAAGTCTGGGCCAGCGCCGCCGTCGGGGGCGCTCCTGCCGGATCTTCCTGGAAAATTCCTCTTAACTGAACCACGCCGGTGCTGGCACTGTAGTTGACTGCAGCCAGGCTCGGCTGGTACACCCCGTCATACGGCTCGCTTAAAAAGTCATCACCACTTGCAATGCTGTCGACCGATTTCAGGGTGGTTCTGGCAAAGCTGTCCTTCTCTTTCCAATGCCGGACATATCCGAAGCCAGTCATCTTCTTCCCGAACTCTTCCCCGGCAGTATATTTGCGTGCTTTCGAGGCGCCGTCCTGCTTTTCCAGATAGGCGCCAGGAATATTAAAGTCACCTACTATCCACGGCTTGACCTCCTTCTTGGCCCCTACTTCGCCAAGCTCCGCCAAGGTATCCATCCTGGCCTGCACCGCCGCGTCAGCAGCCGTTTTTACGCCTTGTTTTTTATAAGCCTCAGTGATGGCTTCGGAGCCGGAATAGCGGTTGTGAAAAAGGTAAAGCGGTACTGAACAAAGGCTCGACAACGGAAGCGTGATACTGAAGGCCGACCGGCCGTTCAGGATATGCCCAAACGTTTGTACCACCGTCGGCTGGCTGGAACTGGCGCCGGATGATTGCACGATCGAATACGCTTTCTGGCCAGCCTCCAAAGCGGGCGAGAGTAGATGGTGGAGCGCCTCTTTGAAAGGCAAGCGGTAAACCATGCCGTAGGTTTCCGTATGCGTTTTCTCCTTGCCGATCCGCTCCAGTGCGTATCGCATGTCGTCGCTATCGAAGGTACCGTCCAGCGGATTGAGTTCGGGGTCAATCGCGATGAATTCCAGCCTCTGCGAAAAAACGGCGAGATAGGCCGACAGCGCCGACGTGGTCGCGGAATCGACAATAGTATGGATTTCCCAACTGTTCACCGCAATTTCTTTCGACAGCGACAACAGCAATAACAGGATCATCTCCATGCATATATCATCCGCCTCCGCCGTCCTGGCGCCATTCGCTGGGACAGCCGACGAGGAAGAGGAGGAAGACAATGACACCGGTGCACTGGCCTGAACGACTTCCTCGTCGTCCCCCTCCTGCGGAACTGCTTTGGGCGCGACTTTGCGAATGCCCAGTATCCTATCGCAAAGTACGAAATCGAAGCCATTATTGATGACCGAACCGGCCATGTCCGAAGCTTTGATGTTTTGCACGATGTCTTGCATGATGTCTTCGCAAAGTTTATATCGCGCTGAATCATGGTCGGGGTTAGGCCACAGGCAGGTTTGGATTTTACTGAACCATTCAGCGGCGTTAGCTGCTTCAAGCACAATGCTTGATTGCGCTTGAATTTTGTCTACCAGCGTACGGACCGCTTCGCCCGAGCTGTCGCGCAGCGCTCGCCAAGCTGCCGCCACAAGTTTCTGCGTTGATGGCTTAATGCTCACCGGACGAATATTGTAAATCCCTGATAAGGTGGTGATTGCCATGGCCGCGTTGCCCGTGCCAGGGATTTTATCGATTTCAAATTTGGTCTCGAACGCGTGCATTTTCCCGGTCGGCGGACTGACGAGCGGTTCGATCGTTTTTTTACCATCGAACAGTTTGCCTAGACGTGTTGCAATACGCGTTGTCACGGCGCCGACGTCGGAGCCGGTTTCCATTATCAGCAACGCATCGATATCGAGGGTGTGCATGGTGCGCGCGACAATCTCGGTTCGTTCCAGGTTACGCGCGGAATCAAGCGACGAGGTGCCGGCCGGCCGTAGATCGCGCGTAAAATTTTCAAGATTCCAGACCAGCATCCTGAAGGTATTTTGGGGCATATTGAGCACAGCTGGTGTGACAACGGGGACGTCGTGTGTGGCGGATTTGGTCGATGCGGCGTGCGCCATCGGCTTTCTCACGGTGACATGTTTGTCCGGTAGCGTCCACTGTGTCGCGACAATTTTTCCCGCGGCAACAGCATTATCGAACCTGGTCATCGCTCATCCTTCGCGGCCGCACCAGCCGGCGTAACAGCAGACGCAATCTGGTCGTGTCGCGCCAGCAGTTGCCCGCGTGTCTGGTCATCCACGTGTCCCGTTTCCGGCAGTCCACTGTCGTGCTGGAACCGGCGCACGGCGGCGCGCAGTCCATCGGGTTCCGGCGGCGCGGCAAAGCCCAGATTAAACAGGCGCTTCCTGACGCCCTCATCGGTCCCGGCCGGGTCCATATGGCCAAATTGGAGCCGCACGTCGATGACGCCGTCATCGACAATCAGACGCCCCGCCAAGGTGTCGTTCGGAATGTAGCGCGCGATGCAGCCCTGCGCGTCGGTATAGCCCTTCAGCACCGTATCGGCGAGCTCGAGCACGTAGAGAACCTGCTGCCGCGGTTGCCCGTCCTCCAGTAACTGCAGCCGGAACAGCATCGGCACGCCGATGCGGCGGAATGTATGACGGTGGTCGGTCTCGCACGCCGTCTCTCCGGGTCGCAAGTCCGGGATGACCAACACGTCCCCCGGAGCGAGGATATTCATGTCTCCTCTGAGCTTATTAAGCGCAGCGTTATCTGGAAAGTCCCAGATCGTATCCGGGCTGAATCCATAGCGCTCAGCAAGCCTAGCGACCGTGTCGCCTTGTTCAATCTTGTGTCTCTGCGGCATCGCCGGTCCTTTGTTCTTTGGTCGAGATGCGCTCCCAGGCCGCGTTGTCCAGTGCCGGGAAGCGTACCGCGCACATGCCCGTCTGCTCGATACCCTCCAGCCTTCCGTACCCATGTTCGTCCAAGTATCCGCGTACGATATGGCCATCGGGCAGCGCAATCTCGTACTCAGCAAAGGAAATCCCCTTGTCGTCTTCGCCGAGTAATTGGACTTCCAGCCAGTGGGTGCCAAGCGGTGGCGCCAGATACGGGCATGGTTGAACCGTGGCGCCGGGCGGCAGGTCAGAGAATGGCCGCATGGGTATCCCCGGCTTGCGCCCCGGCTGCCCAGGATTGGTAGCGGTCGAGTTTTGTTGCCGGATCCTGGCCATAGACGGTCAGGATCGCCAAGGCGGCTTTGGGGATGCGGTATGCGGGATCGGGGCCGAATCTGCCGGCGGTAATCGTGCCGAAGCGTACGATCTGGTTTTCGGTGAACAGGCCGAACATGCCGGAGTCCGAAATAATGCGTGAAACGAACGAACTCATTGCCACATCACTGTGCTTGCCGGCTGCGCTGGCCAACGCGTCTGTCAACAATACTCTAAAGTTACTGTTTCTATCGCTGGCCAGCGCGTCCAGTTGAGCTTGGCGAATGACGATCATAGTGACCTCGACAAGAACTTATAAGAATATTAATTGTGTGGCAATAATGGATAAGAGTCAATCGCTACAGCGCGCGGTAAGTGGCCGCGCCGTTCAGGGAAACCTTGGACACGTAGCTGCCAGCTTCTCCCCACTGCAACTCGTCTAATGGCTCTATGCTTAACTTGGCGGACATGCCTGCCAGACGTGCATCATCTTCGACCGCGCCAGCCATCACGATCGGCAACATGATCGTGACGTCGGCCATGCCGTCGTTAATCAGACGTGCTACCTTGACAGGGGTCGATTCGAGAATGAGACGCTTTTCTGCCGTCAGCTACTTGATGACGCAGATCGTCGGATACCTTGCGGTAGACGTAGACCGCGCCACTTTCCAGCCATGACAGCTTAATGTGACCGAGCAGGCGCTTGTCTTCCTTGGTCCGCTCGCTTTCTGGCTGAACGCACCACGCATAGAAGCCGCTGGGATGAACTCCCATCATCTTGCACAAGCGCCGCACCGGAAAGCGGATTCACACGTGGAAGGGTTGGTCGCCTACGATTGACTTTCGATTATCAACGGCCTTTCATTTTGCGAGCAGAAGATACCCGGAAGGGGATGCGCTCATCCCGGCTCGCCAGGCCGGGATGAGCGATCGGCGTTTCGAAGTGGCCGCCCAGGCGATTGCCCGCCGCATCTTCGAGCGTTGCCCGGGCGACCAGTTCGTATCGTCCTGCCCGCCATGGCACAGTCGGCGTAAAGGTCCATGTCGTTTCGCCGTCGACCAGCCGGGCCCTGCCACCCAATTTGCGCTCGTGGCCGTCTGCGACGGCGAGGTAGTCGATGGCGCGGCCATCGATGGCGCCGTCTAGCCTGACAAGCAACGGCTCCCGGCTCCCTGGACGCACGGTGGAGAGCGTCCACGCCGACGTCGTCGGCCCCGCTTGGTCGACCGCGCCGACGCGCCATCGTACCATCGGCTGGCCGTCAAGCGTGAGCGCGACGCGCTCACCTTCCTCGAGCGGCGGACCCAACTGCTCACGTGCGACGAGTCCGGTTTTCACTCGGCCCGGGTGCATCAGGATCGTCAGGATAGTGCCATCGGGCGACCAGAGTTCCTGCTGGAGGAAGGGTGCCTCGATCCTACTGCCATCCTCGTGCACCAGGGCCAGCCTTGACAGAACCTCGCCTGTGACTGGCGTAGCGAACTCGATCGAAATCCGCAGCAGGTTGGCCGGCACCACTGCGCCGGACGGGCGCACATGCAGTATCGGCGGCGTGTCCAGCTCGGCATGGCAGTCGCCAATCGGGGACAGCAGGGCAGCGGCCGCGATCCAGGCGAGGCAATGCATGGCTTACTCCGATGCTTTGATCAGGTCCGGGAAGCCCTCGTCCTTGAGCAGCATGTCCTGGCGCGGCTTGATGTTCTGCAGCTGGAAGGTATCGTTCTTGAAGCTGTATTCCGGGAACGCATACTCGGAAACATGATCGGAGAGACGGAAGGTCAGATCCTTGCCCATCGAGACGAGTTGCAGAGCGTCTTTTTCAAGCCGGCGGCGCAGGATGACAAACGATGCATCGTCGAGATTATCAATCCGAAGCGTGCCCGACAGCGGCGCTTGTGTCACGTCCAGGCCGGTGATCTGACCGAAGGGGACAACTTTTTCGATACCGGGACGCGCATCTGCCGCCTGCAGCTGCGACACTGGAATGATGTTCGCCGCGCGGTCGAAATTGATCAGCAAGAGGAAATCTTCCGTTTTGCCCGATTCTGACCTGCTATAAGCGATCATGTCCGCAGGCGTGTTGCCGTAGCCTAGTTCGGCCACGGTCTTGCCGCGGATGTGGGCGCCATCCTTGAGGTCTTCCATTGGAATGATGACGAGCGGCGTGCAGGTGTAGGCCGCCACGAGGTAGGACTTGCCTCCCCAGTTGGCGAAACTCATGGCACGGATGGGCGCCCGCGTTTCCATCAGGTTGTGCCCGCCGTGAAAAATCTCTACCGAGGTAGTCGCCTGTTGTGAGCCGAAAGGATAGGGGAGGCGGCGCAGTGTCGACGAAAAGTCCTGATTGGAGAGGCCGGCCACGAAGAGTTGCCCCTGGTGCCATTTCATGTCCGTGACCGTGAAGCTGCGCTCGGGCGTCTCGCGCCAAAAGCTATAGGCGGTGGTGGGCGCATTTCGCAGTGCCATCGAGGTCGACTTGGCCGACTTCAGGTCGATTCGGCGCGCCTTCCTGTCGCTGGTGACTGAAATGAGCGCGGGAAGCTTGCTGGCGCCGTAGCTCACCGCCACGACCACTACACCCGTTCCCGGCCGCACCAGCATGTCTTCAATGGTGACTCTGGCGCCACCCACCTGGCGCGACAGCAGGTCTTCGAGATCGAGAATATTGAAGACGCTGCGGGCCGGCGTTGGCGCGGCCGGCGGCAGCGCCAGCGCATGGACGCGTGCCGCTTTCCAGTCGGCGACGAAAAGGACGTTGTCGGGACCGGCGGCGAGGCGGGAGATGGACTGCACATTGGCGGCGCACGCCGCGGTGGATGTGAAAAATAGAACGGTCAGGGCAGACGATAAAGTACGCATGAGGAGCTCCGGAGTCAATGGGAAATCGCGGATGACGGGCGGTGCGTTAGTTCCGTGCCATCGCGGATTTGAAAGAGCGTGCCTCACGCTGGAGGCACACCACGGAGTCTAGGTAAAGAAGCGTGAAAGCGTTAGATCCGGAAAGAGCAGCACGGTGGTGAGCTGTGGGCAACAATGAGAGTCGCGTGACGATGGGCTCAGAGCACAATAGGATGCGCAGGATCGGCCAGGGGTTCCAGAATGCGCTGGCCGAACATCGTGCGCAGCTCGCTTTCTATGCGCGCGCAGAGATGGGTGATCGGCACATCGTTCGCCCCGCCCTCGAAGGGATTCTCGGTGCTTTCTCCGACCTGGTCGAGCGCCACGTACATCCAGGCGACGAGCACGCTGAACGGCATGCCCAGCCATGCCATACGCCCATGCAGAAGGCCACCGACGTCGAGCTGGGCAAACTGGCTGACGACGCCAAGCGGCAGCAGCAGGGCAAAAGCCCACACAAACACCGAATTGATGATGGCGTACTGACGCGGGTAAGGAAAGTCCTTGATACGCTCGGCCCGGGAATATTGCTCGAGTAAATCCTTGAGCGTCTTCTGCATTTCCGCGTATTGGAGCAGCGCGATATCCTGAGTCAGGAACAAGGCTCGGATGTCACGGCTTTGCTCGCCGATCAGGGCTGCCGTAACATTGCCGGAAGCGATGAGCGGAGCGATGGCCTCGGGCGGCAGGTAGCGCTCGAGCGCCCCCGCAAGCGGAAGATCCAGCTCGGGCACGCCGAAAACCTTCCGGCGGTATTCGGCATTGGGGGCGCGCGTGGCCGCTTCCCAAACGCGCGGGACGCGCAGCCGATAACGCACTGCGGTAAGCCAGCACAAGTGACGGGTGAGCAAGGTTTCGGCGGGGCCGCTGGCCGGAAAGTCGCGCGCGATCAAGCCCCAGTAGCGGCTGCTGGCGGTAATGGCGCTCCAGATCTGCTGCGCCTCCGCTGTACGGTTATAGGTCTGTGCATTCTTGAAGCCGACGATGAACGAGGCTGCCGTGCCCAGCATGGCCAGCACCGGCCACGGCAGAGCGAGCCAACGCCACCCGGCGAGCTGGTAGAGCGCGGTGACGGCGACGGCGCCGGCGGCCAAGATATAGGCTTTGCGCCTGGTCCAGCGCAAGAATTCGAGCAGGCCATAGGACTTTCCGATGTGCATAGTGCGATCGCCTTGGCCCCTTAGCGATCCTCGGTCAGCAGGGCCTGCCGCACGTGGGGATCCTCGGCGAGCCGGTCTGCGAAGGCGGCGAGGTGGTGCAGTCCGCCGAGATCGACCCCCATGCCCCGCGCCCAACGCAGCACCACGAAGAGATAGGGGTCGGCGATCGAGCGGCTGCCGGTGAGCCAGTCGCGTCCGTCCAGTTGGGCGTCGATACGCTCGAGGTAAGCGCGGATGTGCAGGCGCGCATTGCGGGCCAACTCTTCGTCCATGTCGCGCTCGTCGAGAAAGCGGGACGGCGAGAACAAGGGCTTGAAGGCCTTGTGCACATCGGAATTGAGAAAGGCGAGCCAGCGCATGACTTCGGCGCGCCCGCGGGCGCTGCCGTCGCCCGCCAGGCCGGCAGCCGGATGCAGATCTGCGAGGTAACCGAGGATGGCGACATTTTCGGTCAGCGAAAAATTGCCGTGCACGAGGAGGGGCACGGTCCCGCCCGGGTTGATGGCCAGATATTCGGGGGCCTTGATCGTGTCCATGGTCATGGGGATGGTTTCATGGGGGATGTTGAGCCAGCCAAGGACGATCAGGTCGGCCAGCGAGCAGGCGCCGTGCATGTGGTAGAGCTTCATGGGATGTATCGCTTATCGTGTTGTCCGGTATGTACTATGCCAGTGAGCGCCTGCGCCGATTGGTGTTTAGGCGACACCAGTCTGAGGCCCGTTGCGCACCTGCCGCCGGCGTGTTGCCGGCGCTTCTACATGATGGTCAGTGGGGAGAGAAGGTGACGCGCTCCGGCACCTTGCTGAAGGTGCCTGCGGCGCTCCACCATGGCATCAGCAGAAAAAAGCCGAAGTAGAGCAAGGTGCACCCCTGCGCGACGAGCGTTTTGCCCGGGGTGGGGAGCTGCGTGCCCAGGTAACCCAGTATCAGAAAAGACAGTCCGAATGCGGCATACAGCAGCCGGTGCCAGCGCGGCCGGTAGCGTATCGACTTGACCGGTGAGTGGTCGAGCCAGGGAAGCGTGGCCAGCACCAGCACCGATGAAGCGAACAGAACAACGCCCCAGAATTTCGCATCCATCACCTGGGGCAGCATGCAGCCGGCCGCCAGCAGGGCAAGCACGGCAATGCCGGCCTTGACCTTGAATGACAGGCGCGATTTGAACCAGATGAACGTCACGTACAGGGCCGTTGCGCCCATCAGCACGTACATAAAGTCGGCCGTGGTGGCGCGCAGCACTGAATAAAACGGCGTGAAATACCAGGTCGGTGCGATGTGGGCTGGCGTCTGGAGCGGATCGGCGGGAAGGAAGTTGTTGTACTCCAAAAAGTAGCCGAACATTTCCGGTGCGAAGAAAACGACAGCGCTGAACATCACCAGGAACACCGACACGCCGAATAGGTCGTGGAACGTGTAGTAGGGGTGGGAAGGGAGGGAATCAAGCGGGAAGCCATCTGCACCCAAGTTGTCCTTGACCTCGATGCCATCGGGGTTGTTTGAGCCTATTTCGTGCAGGGCGATCAGATGCGCGGTCACCATGCCGAGCAGCACGAGCGGAATGCCGATGATGTGCAATGCGAAGAATCGGTTGAGCGTGGCATCGGATACCACGTAGTCGCCGCGGATCCACAGCGCAAGGTCCGGGCCGATGACGGGGATGGCGCCAAACAGGTTGACGATCACCTGCGCTCCCCAGTACGACATCTGGCCCCACGGCAGCAGGTAACCGAAGAAGGCCTCGGCCATCAGACACAGAAAATTGCCGAAGCCGAACAGCCAGACCAGTTCTCGCGGCTTGCGATAGGAACCGTACAGCAGAGCGCGCGTCATGTGCAGGTAGATCACGATGAAAACGGCTGAAGCGCCGGTGGAATGCGCGTATCGGACGAGCCAGCCCCACGGCACCTCGCGCATGATGTATTCGACAGAGGCGAATGCCAGTTTTGCGTCCGGCTTGTAGTGCATGACCAGAAACGTGCCGGTCACGATCTGTAGCGCCAGGATGAGTAATGCAATCGATCCGAAGAAGTACCAGAAATTGAAATTCTTCGGTGCATAGTATTTGCCCCACTGGTCGTTCCACAAAGTGGACAGCGGAAAGCGATGGTCGACCCAGCGCAGCGCCTTGCCGCCAACGGAGGCGTGTTCGGGCGGCTTTTTCTCGTTAAATGCCATGGTTGAGGACCTTCGCGTCAATGGCTGCCATGGGCGCAAGGTTCTCCAGGTTCGCATCGCTCCCTATCAGCGTGGTGGCGATTTCTGTTCGTACGTCGGTCATTAGCTTGTGAACCGGGCAGTGCCCGGCTGCCGCCAACAGTTCGGCGCGCTCCTCACCGTTCAGATTGCCGCCGAGATCAAGCACTGCGTTAAGGCGATAGATGCCCTGGCGCTCGCCGCTGGCGTCGCGCTCGATACTGACCTTGACGGGACCGACGGCGATGTTGCGACGCTTGGCATACCAGAGCAGAGTGAGTGAGATGCAGGCGCCGAGTGCGGCGTCGTACAGGTCGTGAGGTGAGGGGCCGGCATCGCGGCCGCCCTGTCCGCCGCTGACGTCACTGGTGAGCAGGTGGTTGCCGATGCGGATGAGCTGGCGCATCGGCTGGGAAAGATCTCGCTCGACGAGGGTGGTCATCTGAGTGCCTATTGTGACGATGGAATTCTGCAGTCTATGTGTCGAGCGCTGCCGGGAGTAGATCCTTCCAGGGCCTCACAATGGTGCCTCTGGGACACCAATGATGTCAGGCGATGGCGTTCCGCGGGATTGCTGGCGCCAGCCGGCCAGTGGGTGCTGTTTTCTGGTGTCAACGAAGCGCGGCCGCATGGCCGGGGCGGACGCTGGATTGGTGAAATACATAAAGCACTTGCGCGATTTGATGATGGCCATCCTAAAATCATTCAGCTTACACTTGTTAATGCAAGATTAATTTCCTTGAATGTTCTCGTAGATTGGAGAGTTTGATGCAACAGAAACAAGGCCCGCGCCGCTTGCCCCGCCTGGCATTGGTGCCGCTGTGTCTGATGGCGGCGCTGGCGCAGGCGGCGCCGGCGACCGATCCGCTGGCGCCGGTGGCGCGCTGGAGCGCCTACACCGCCGGCCGCGCCGCGACTCCCCCGATGGGCTGGAGCAGCTGGAACGCGTTCGGTACGGATATCGACGAAGTCAAGATCCTTGGCTCGGCACAGCGCATCGTCGACAGCGGCCTGGCCGCAAAGGGCTACCGCTACATCAATATCGATGACGGCTGGGCCACCCGCCGCGAACTCAAAGATGGCCACATGGTGATACGCGCCGACCGTTTTCCCTCGTCCGCGGCAGGCGGGCGCAGCACCTTCCGCCCGTTTACCGACAAGGTGCATGCGATGGGGCTGAAGGCGGGCATTTATTCGGACCTGGGCCGCAACACCTGTTCCCAGGCGTATTCCGGCGACAGCAGCGATTTGCCGAAGGGCAGCGTGCGGGAGCGCGAAATCGGCCTGTATGGCCATATCGACGAAGACATCAAGCTGTTTTTTGCCGACTGGGGATTTGATTTCATCAAAGTTGACGGCTGCGGTCTGCGCGCCTATGGCGCCAACAGCCCGAAAGTGAAGTCCGGCGAATACCGCGCGCTAACGCCCGTGCTGGACCTGGAATCGGTCAGCCGCTCCGACATTCCTGCGGTGCAGGCTGAATTTGCACGGATTAACGCGGCATTACAGCGCAACAATCCCGACGGCGACTACCTGCTGTCGCTGTGCGTGTGGGGCGCCGCCAATGTGCGCGCCTGGGGCAAGAACGTCGGCAACCTGTCGCGCACCAGCGACGACATCACGCCGTCGTGGGCCCGCCTGCTGAGCAACTTCGACAGTGCGGCCAAGCGCGAGCTGTACGGGCATCCCGGCGGCTGGAACGATCCCGACATGCTGTACATCGGTAAGGGCGATTTCGATGCCGCGCACATGGTGGAAGCGAAATCGCATTTTTCCCTGTGGGCCATGCTGAACGCGCCGCTGATGCTGGGCGCCGATCTGCGCAGCACGCCGGAGGCGCTGATGGACATCGTCGGCAATGCCGACATCATCGCACTCAACCAGGACCCGGCCGGCAACCAGGCCACGCTGGCTTATGACGCCGACGACCTGCAAATCCTCGTCAAGCAGCTGGCGTCGGGCCAGAAGGCGGTCGCCATCTTCAACCGGGGACTGGGTGCTATCGACGTCGACCTGAATGCCGCGCACCTGAAGCTGCGCAGCGATGCGCCGATCTCCTTGACCGACCTGTGGAGCAAGGCGGACACCACGTTTACCAATGAGACCAGGATCCGGGTCGCGGCGCGCGAAACGCGGGTCTTCCGCGTCCAGGGCACGCGGCTGCTGGCGCAGGGCGTGTATCTGTCGGAGCAGCCCGGCAGCGTGAATCCTGCAGTCGATGGCGTGACCAGCCCGCAAGCCGATCCTACGGTGTTCCGCTCATCGGCCGCATGGTCCGGCACCAAGGGCGCAGGCGAACGGCCCATGTATGCCGGCTGGGGCGGCGCGCGCGCCGACAGCACGCCTTATGGCCAGATTTTGCAGGTTGCCGGCAATCGATACCCTGCCGGCATCGGCATCCTCGCCAATTCGCGGCTGGAAGTGCGCAACAAAGATTATCGCCGCATCACCGCCCAGGTCGGCGTCGACGATTCGGCGCGCGACCGCATGCACGGCGTCAGCTTCATGATTTACGGCGACGGCAAGCTGCTGGCCAAGAGCAAGCCCATGCACTGGGGCCAGCCGGCGCAGGCGCTGTCGGCCGATGTGGCCGGCGTCAAGGTGGTTGAACTGGTGGCGCGCAGCACGGCGCTTCACAATGAACTGTTGCCGGTGACCTGGGGCGGCGCGGCGCTGCTCTCGGGTAGCCAGGCTGACTGATACGGCGGGCTGCGGCCCAGCGTCATGCAGTGGCGTCGATCCTGTATGCGCGGCTTTGCGCACCGCGCGTAATTTAGTATGTCGCAGGCGACCTTGTTCCAGCTGTTGCGCCCTGCCTGCCACCGGGCAGGACAGGGCGCACGGGGGGATCAGAACTTGTACTGCAGGTTGGCAAACATCGAGCGGCCGCGTGGATCACCGTAGGTCGGGTCCCAGGTCACTTCGAAGTAGCGCGACTGGTTGGTGAACGGCGGCGGCGTATCGAACATATTGATCACGCCGGCGCGCAGCTTGAGGTTTTTGTTGAACGCATAGCTGCCCGTCAGATCCCACAGGGAATACGCTTTCACGTCACGGTCGTTCCAGCCCGGATCAGCCAGCCCCGGAATGTTCTGATCGCGATAACTGGAGAAGAAGGTGTTGCCCAGGCTCAGATTGATGGGACCCCGGGTCCAGTCGATATTGAGCTTGTGGCGCCAGCGCTGGACGGCCTTGTCGTCGCGGAATACGCCCAGGCCATTTGTCATCGGCGAATTGGGGTCGGACTGGAACTTGTACTTGGTGATTAGCGTGCCGTTCAGGCTGGCGCTGAAGCGGCCCAGCGAGCTGTCATCGCCACGCCAGTTCAGCGCAATATCGAATCCGGCAGTGTTGAGCTTGCCCCGGTTCTCCTTCTTGAACTGCAGGTAGGACACGACACCGTCTTCGTCACGCACGACGATCTGCGGATCGTTGTAGTAGACCGGGTTGTCGAACACGGTTTGCTCGCCGATTTCCGAAATGATGTCGGTCTTGCGGATGCTCCAGAAGTCGAGGCTACCGTTCCAGTTCTTGTTCGGTTCCAGCACCAGGCCGGCCGAAAACTGCTTGGATTTTTCCGATTTCAACTGCGGGTTGCCGTAACGGTCCAGGTCGAACTGCGCAATTTCGCCCGACACCGGGTCTTTGACGAAGCTGGCCGTGGTGCCGGAACGCACAGGCAGGAACAGTTCGGCAATCGACGGTGCGCGGAAGCCGGTGCCGTAGGACGCGCGGCCCAGTACGTCCTTGCTCGGACGGTAGCTGACGGCGATTTTCGGATTGGTGGTTGTCAGTTTCGGCGTGGTGACCTTGGTCAGCGGATCATGCACGCCCTTGTAGCGGTCGTGACGGATGGCGAACTGGCCTTCCCATTCCTTGCTGAAGGGCGCGTTGATCTCCGTGTAGAAGCCGGCGATGTCGCGCGAGTTGGACGAGTCGGCCAGCAATTCGTCGGAGCTGGCGCGGTCGCCCTGCACGTCGTTGGTGCGCAGCGCATCGGTGGAGCTGAACGCAGTCTTCTCGCGCCGCAGTTCGGCGCCCACAGCCAGCATGACATCGCCGCCGCCCAGCGCCATCAACGCGCGGGTCAGCTTGCCATCGACGCTGTCGCTGGTGCCTTTGGAAACACGCGCTGCGCCATTGATCTTGATCGAGTCCATGAACTTGCCGCCAGCGTCGTCCGTGGCCGGGACGAACGGGTTGTACTTGCCGCCGGCTATGCCTGCCAGCATTTTGCTGCGCGACACCCAGCCGTCGATATCCAGGTCGGTGGCCTTGTTGACGCTGTGGTTATAGGCCGTATCGTATTCCCAGTCGCCCACCTTGCCGGTCGCACCCAGGACGAAGCGCGACGCTTTACTGGTCACTTCCGAGGTGCGGCGGCCCGCGTCCGTCAGGCGGAAGCGGAAGTTGACCGGGGTGGTGATGCCGGTCCTGGCTTGCAGGTCGGCTGGCAAAGAGATACCGGTCGTAGTGCCGTTGATGCTGCCCGAGGTGGCAGGCGAGGCGGCGTAGCTGGTCTCGGCTTTGCTCAGAAGCACTTCCGCAAACACTTGATGGGCGTCTGCCACCAGGAAGGTGGCACGGCCGATAAAGCTTTGTTTTTTGGAGTCCGGATAGACTTCCGAGTCGCCCATGTAGTTGAAGGAGCAGCCTTCCGTGCCGCCGGGACCTAGCGGGCGCACCACGTTCGGGCTGCCGTTCACGCAGGAATCCTTGCCCAGGTTGACGCGCCGGCCCGGCGATGGCACCCAGGTGCCGCCGGGGCCGGAGCCCTTCAGGTAGGCCGATTTGTTCAGGGTCGCCAGCTGGGTGGAAGTCAGGTCGACGTTGGCCGGGAAAGAGTAGCTCGACAGCTGTGGGGACAGACGGTCGGGCAGGCTGTATTCCTGCATGAATTGCCGTTGCGAGCTGGCCAGGCGGTCCGTTTGCTGCACGTCCAGCGCGCCGAACACATTGAAGCGGTCGGTGCTCAACGCACCGATGCCGCCGGACAGCGAGGCCGATCTTTTGCCGCCGCCGCCTTCCTTGGTACGCAGGGCATACACGCTGGCATCGCCACCCTGGTAATCCTTGCGGGTGATGAAGTTGATCACGCCGCCCATGGCATCGGTACCGTAAATCGCCGATGCACCGTCTTTGAGCACTTCCACGCGCTGGATGGCGCCGGCGGGGATGTTGTTCAGGTCGACGCCGGAATTGTCGCCAGGGCTGGCGAAGTTGGCCATGCGGCGGCCGTTCAGCAGCACCAGCGTGCTAGAGACACCGAGGCCACGCAGATTGGCGCCGTTAAAACCGCGCTGGCCGCCCATGACGTCGCTGACGCTGGCGCCATCGGTCAGGCCACCCACATTGGAGGAAATCTTTTGCAGCAGTTCGGCAGCAGTGGTCACGCCGGACTTGTCGATATCTTCCCGCTTGATGATTTCGACCGGCAGTGCCGCCTCGCCCTCGATGCGCTTGATACTGGAGCCGGTGATTTCCACTCGCGGTATGGTTTGCGCGTCAGCGTTCAAGCTCATGCTGCCAAGCGCGAGCAATACAGCGTGGGTGCAACGGGAGCGGCGGAATGCAGACGCCTTGTGCGTGCCAGGTATTTTCATGCGATCTATCCTCGTAAGTGGGTATTCATACGCGAGCAATATCTTTGTGCCGCCTTTGGGGTGCTTATGAGACAGTTTCATAATATGCAACATTCGACTGCTCACGCGCGCCGGAACTTGCGCGGGTCGCTCCGTGTGAGCAGTGTCGCATTGTTGCAAAGAAAACAGCACAAATCTGTTGCGGATTTTCCACAGTGCGATATCTAGTGCCAATGCGCGCAAACAGGGGAGCGTGTCTGGCCACAGGTGCCAGATCAATGGCAACATAGCGCCAATGCCATTGTGGTGAAGGAGCTTGCCTGTGAAATCCGTGTCGATACTGCTGCTATGTGCGGCGCAACTGGGCGCTCAGTTGCCGGCTTCTGTCGCCCATGCCGCGGAGACTGCGCAGCCGCTGGCGTTTCAGCCTGTCGTTGGCACGGTGATGCCGATGGGCGGCGCCGTGCGCTCCGACAATGAGGCAATACGCCAGCGGCTGGTGCAATTGGCAGGTGGTTCTGCGGCACGGTTCGTGGTGATTCCCAGCGCGTCGTCGCGTCCTGAAACGTCGGGCGCGGATGCTGTGGGACAACTACGGCGCCGTGGTGCGACGGCGGAATTGCTGAAGATCGCACCGCTCTGGGCTGGCGAGACGCTGGAGTCCGCGCGCAGGGCGGCGGCCGACCCTGCCAATGTGGCCCAGATCCGCGCCGCCACGGGCGTGTTCTTTACCGGCGGTGCGCAGGAGCGCACGGTCGATGTACTGAATCCGGACGGGGTGGCGTCGCCCGTGCTGCTGGCCGTGCGCGAGCTGCAGGCGCGCGGCGGCGTGATTGCCGGCAGCAGCGCCGGTGCCGCCATCATGAGCAGCACCATGTTCCGCGATGCGCTGAATCCCGTGCAGGTGATGAAGGGCGTTATGCGCGATGGTAAGGAAATCGACCGGGGGCTGGGGTTTGTCGGCGACCAGCTGTTCATTGACCAGCATTTCATCAAACGCGGCAGGGTGGGGCGCATGCTGGCGCTGATGCTGGCCAAAGGTTATAAGGTGGGTCTCGGGGTGGACGAGAATACCGCGGCTATCATTCACGGTACCGAAATCGAAATCGTCGGCGGCAGCGGCGCGCTGTTGCTGGACTTGCGTCAGGCGACGCGGGAGGCTGGCCCTGTGAACGTGCGCAATGCCCGAATCTCCTATCTCGACAATGGCGACCGTTACGACCTTGGCAAATTGAAGGGGCAGGTACTGGCGGCCAAACAGGCCAGGGGCGAGATCAAGTTCCTTCAGCCTGGCGCTGTTTCGGACCTGGAATATATGCGTCCCGCTTACACCGACATCCTCGGCGAAAACACTATCCTGCGCGCGCTGACGCAACTGGTGGATGGCCCGCGCGACCATGTCCGGGGCATCGCCTTCGACCTCGAGCAGTTCCCCGACGCGACCGTGCCCGATCCTGCCCCCGAACTGGGTTTCGAGTTCATGCTGCGGCGTGATGAGCATACGCACGGCTGGGATAATGACGGACTGGACAATAATGAATACTCCATCTTCGATGCGCGGCTTGATGTGCGGCCTGTGCGCCTGAAAACACCTTACTATCAGGCGTGGTAATGACGGCGGGACATTGGATCGCAAGTCTGCTGCTGTGCAGCCAGTCCGTCACCGCGGTGGCGCAGTTGGCTCCGCCGGCCCGCTATCACACCCAGCTCGATGCCGAGGCAGCGAAAGTGCTGCCGGAAGTGGTGAACTGGCGGCGCGACCTGCACGCCCATCCTGAACTGGCGTTTCAGGAGCGCCGCACAGCGGACCTGGTGGCGAAAGAACTGGGCCGCATGGGCTATGAAGTGACGCGAGGCTTGGCCGGGACGGCCGTGGTCGGCTTGCTGAAAACGGGGCGTCCCGGCCCGGTGGTAGCCCTGCGGGCCGATATGGATGGCTTGCCCGTGACGGAAGAAACCGGCCTGCCGTTTGCTTCGCGCGAGCGGGTGCGGACGGGCGGCAGGGAGGTCGGGATGGAGGTCGGCCTCATGCACGCCTGTGGCCATGACATGCATGTGGCCATGCTGCTGGGCGCAGCGCGCGTGCTGGCCGCGATGCGCGGGCAGTTGTCGGGCTCCGTCAAGCTGGTGTTCCAGCCTGCCGAGGAGGGCGTGCCCAATGAACCGAATGGTGCCGAACGGCTGGTCAAGGCGGGTGTGCTGGACAATCCCAAAGTATCGGCCATGTTTGGCCTGCACGTCGGCATTACGCCGGCGCCTACGGGAACCATTTCCACCCGTGCACGCGGGCTGATGGCCGGCAGCGATACCTTCGAGATCGTGGTGCAGGGGCGCCAGACCCATGGTGCCCTGCCATGGAATGGGGTGGATCCGGTCGTGGTGGCGGCGCAGATCGTGCTGGGGCTGCAAACCATCGTTAGCCGTCAGACCGATTTGACGGTTGCACCAGCCGTGGTCACGGTTGGCACATTGCACGCCGGCCAGCGCGCCAACATCGTGCCCGATGAAGTCAAAATGAGCGGCACCATACGCAGTTTTGATCCGGCCATGCGCGAGCAGTTGCTGTTGCAAGTCAAGCGTACGGCAGAACATCTGGCGCGGTCGGCCGGCGCCACTGCCGCGGTGAGTTTTGATCCCGGTTATCCCGTGACATGGAACGATCCTGCGCTGACGGAAAAAATGCTACCCAGCCTGCGCCGCGTGGCGGGCGCGCAGTTGCTGAGCGATGCAGCGCCGAGTACCACGGCGGAAGACTTTTCCTATTACGGCCAGCACGTCCCTTCCATGTTGTTTTTCCTCGGCGTGAATCCGCCCGGGGCCGATCCGGCACAGTGGGCCGCCAACCACTCACCGCGTTTCAATCCCGACGAGGCGGCCTTGCTGACGGGCGTGCGCGCGCTCGCCAGTCTGGCCGCTGATTATTTGACCGGTGACTGAAAGCATGGGGAATCACTATTCCGTTTCACTGATTTTGCTACCCGGCTTGTCGCTGGGTCCTGGGTTGGCCGACGCCGTGAATTTGCTCCAGCCCAGGTCACGCAGCTCATACTGAGAGGGCGATGGGAAGCTGCTTGGTGTGCAGGCTGGTGCGGCATCCGCCAGCCCTACCTTCAGTTCGGCGTGCCCGTGCAGGCCGCGCGCGACCAGGCAGGCGAGGACGTAGGCGCCGTAGGCGTTGTGATGGGTGGGGTCCTGCCCGCCTTGGGCGAACGCCTGGGGCGCGAGCGCCGGTCCCAGCGCCTGGTACATCGTTGTCCCCATGGCAGTCAGGTCGATCAGCGGCACCCGCCGCTGCATTGCCAGCGTGCGTACCGCTTCGTCATAAGCCATGTGGCTGTTCTCGATCGTGCCGGCTGCATTGAATGTGCGCCGCGCGACCGGCGTGGCCAGTACGGGAAAACCGCCGTGCTGACGCACGTCCGCGACCATGGCAGCCAGGAAGGCGCTGTACGCCTGGTCCGGCGCGGAATAGGTGCGCGCGTGTTCCTTCTTCTCGTCGTTGTGGCCGAACTGCAGAATCACGATATCGCCGGGGCGGATGTCGGCGGTGAGCTTGTCCCAGCGTAGGCTGGTGAGGAAAGACTTCAACGAGTGGCCATTGCGCGCGTGATTGGCTACCACCAGCGCTGGATCGATGAAACGCGCCAGCATTTGGCCCCACGAGGCCGCGTCGCCTTTTGCTTGCGACGCCACCGTGCTGTCGCCTGCGAGCAGGATGCGGCGGGCGGCCACCGGCTGAATTTCGATCGCGCGGATGGCATCCTCCAGGCCAGCCAGGCTGACCGTGAGCTGGTCGTCCCAGGCCCGCCCGCGCGCCTCTTCGTCACCGAGGCTTACCGTGGGCTTGGACACCAGGTCGGTCCATACCTTGACCAGCTCCGGATTGCGCACATTGACAAGGAAGCGACGGGTCACCGTTACGCCGGACGCAAGTTCCACCGGCGTGGTCGCCAGACGGCGATCCTCCGCCCACAACATGGCGCGCAACGGCCGATCGCTGCGCAAGGTCAGCGTGACCTGATAGTCGCCCGGCGCCGCCTTGACCGAAAACGCAAAATCGCCGCTGCCCGGACGCGACAGCAGGCCAAACCCCGCACCCTCCGTATAGCTCGTCTCCACAGCCGTGCCGGCCGGCTCGCCGTTGAAGGCGAAACGCTGCGCCGCCGCCGCGGCGCACGCGGTCCCGTTTACGCCGGCCACGCTTAGCGCAGCCACGACGCCGGCCGCGAAGCAGCGGGTCATTGCACCCGGCCGGTTGCGATGCGCCGCGCCGCTGGCGGTGACGTCGAGCCGCGATGCGTTGGGCGGAAAGGTGCAATCAAAGCGAGCGGCGAGCGGCTTCCGCAACGAAGGAAATGTGGTGAATATCATCAGAAGTGCTCCGGGAAACCCTGTCCTTCGGGACAGGGAGTGAAAGTTGGACCATGCTCAGCCATCGAGCGGCACCCGGTACTTGAAGTTGCGAATCCGCGCTTCCCCCTTGCCGGAGACGAAAATGCCGGGTCTCAGCGCGAGAAATCCGCCGCGCACGTTGTGATGGTAGCCGGAGACCTCGAACGTCCGTTCGAAGCGTTTCCAGTGCTTGCCATCGGCCGAGATATGGACGCGCACGATATGGCGCATGTTCCGCATGCGGATGAACATGCGCGGTCCGAGCGGATTGGGATAGCGGCTGTGCTCGATCCCGTACTTGTGGCCGATGAAGTGTTCCGCGTCGAAGCTCACGCCGCAATACAGCGCGCTGTCATAGAACAGCAGCAAGCCGGCGCGCGCGCCCGGATCCACCTCGATTTCACACTCGAACTCATAATCCTGCTCGCCGGCGATAAACAGCAGCGGTGGCGAGGAGGACGGCGCTGCGCCGCGCGCGGCGAGATGCAGCACCCCATTGCCGCGCCGCAGGCGCGACGCCTCGTCGGGCGCCGGGTTGAAGAAGCTCCACTGAATGCCGTACTTGTCGCTCGTGAAGTCGTCCGACAGCGCCAGGCCGTGGGGGCCGGCGCGCCCACCTTTCGGTTTCGGCAGGGGCAGCGACAGGTCGTCGCCGCCGAATTCGAGCCAGCCGTCCCGGGTCCACGACACTGGCGCCAGCAGGGTTTGGCGTCCGAGGGTCCAGAAGCCGTTTTCGTATCCGTGGTACACAGACCACCAGTCGCCGTTTGGGCCTTCGACCAGGGTCGCGTGGCCCCTGGACCACCAGCGTTCCTGCTGGGATCCGGTGCGCACCAGGGGATTGCGCGGATGGTGTTCCCACGGCCCGTGGATCGAACGCGAGCGCGCCGCGATCACCATGTGGCCGGTGGCTGGGCCGGCGGTGCCGCCGACCGCGAGGATCATGTAGAAATACTCGCCATGACGGGTGATCTTGGGGCCCTCCGGGGAAAAGCCTTCGCTGTCCCAGTCATCGGGGAAACGCCAGGGATCGTAGATGTGTTCAGGCTTGCCGACAGTGGCCAGGCCGTCGTCCGACAGCCTGACGCGGTCGCCGTCGGACAGGAACAGCCAGCGCGACCCGTCTTCACCGACGGCATGGCCAGGATCGATATGCTTGGGCAGGTCAAGGTCCACCGGCTCCGACCACGGCCCCTCGATGTGGTCGGCCCAGATCACCCAGGACGTGTTGCGGGAGCCTGCCGCGGAGGTCTCGCGCGTCGGGATGTAGATGTAGAAGCGGCCCTGGTGTTTGCAGAGTTCGGGCGCCCACACCGATCCGATGTTTTTCCTGAGTGCGGGACCGATCGGTTCCCAGTTGACCAAGTCCTGGCTGTGCCAGATCAGCAAACCGGGATAGGCGTCGAAAGTCGAGTAGGCCATGTAGTAGTCCTTCCCGTCCTTCAGAATCGAAGGATCGGGATGGTCGCCGGCCAGGATGGGGTTGAGGAAGGTGCCGTTGCCCAGGTCGGCTTTGCGCTGGCCTTCCGGCCCCGCGCTCCAGATAGCGCCCTGGGCCTGATGGGCAGGCGCACTGATCTGCGGCGTTGCCGGTGCGCTCAGCATCAGGGGGGCGATGCCCAACGATTTCAACGCGTCTCTTCGGTTTGCCAAATGTAAATCTCCATTAAGTAAGTCTGCGCCCGCGTCGCATGCGCAGCGCGCTGCCAGCGCGCCAGGGGCCGCTCGCCCCCAAGGCCCATGCCGGGCCGAGGGCAGTGCATCAGAACGTCATGCGCAGCGACATCGAGTAGCTGCGGCCCGGCTTGAGTTCGTCGAAGACCGCGTTGGTGAACTGCGTGTAGTTCTTGGTGATCGCGTTGTTCAGGTTCCACACGCTGAGGGTCAGGTCGGCATTGTGGGAGAAGCCGAACACCTGCTTCAGGTTCAGGCCCGCCGACATGTCCACCTGCGCCCGCGGTGTCGAGTACGCGTACACCCCGCCAGGCGCGGTGAGGCCGGTGCTGGTGTTGGTAATCATAGCCGAAGTGTACTGGCGCGCCACGCGCAGGTTCACGCCGTCGCGCTCGTAGTAGAGCGTGAGGTTGTTGGTGCGCGGCGGCACGCCGGCCACCGGCGGCGCGTTGGGCGCGTCGTCCGTCTGGCGGGCGTAGGTGAGGTTGCCCGTGAAGCCGAAGCCCTTCACAGGCAGCATGTCCAGCGGCTGCTGCCAGGTGAACTCGAGACCGCGCACCTTCAGCTTGCTGGCAACGTTGTAGGGCTCCACGATCTCGATCGTGTGCTTGTCGCGCCCACCGCTAGTGGCCACCGATATCAGTTGCGCGTCCGACAAGGTGACCGTGCCGTACATCTGGTCCAGCTGCGCCAAGGAGTAGTTGCTGATGCGGATGCCGGGACGGCTGACGATGTCCTTGGCGAAGCCGCTCAATGCGACGTAGGCCTCGCGCGTCATGTAGTACTCCAGGCCGAGGTCCAGGTTGTTCGACTCGTAGGGCTTGAGATTGGGGTTGGTCACACTACCCTGGCGCGCGCCCTGGTCGCCGACGTACAGGCTGGTCTGGCGCAGGTCGGCGGGATTGGCGCGCGTCATGGTGCGCGAGCCCGACGCGCGCGCGATCAAGGACGGCGTGATGTCGTAGGCGAAGGTCGCCGACGGCATCATGTTGTGGTACTTGACCGCTTCGTATTTCCACCCCAGCACATTGGGATAGTAGCCGCCATCCTTCAGCGTCGCATTGCGGGGATCGGCCGTCGAGCTCAGGTCGCCGATGATCTGCTCCGTCTGCACGTAACGCACCCCCGCGTTGTAGCGCAGGGTACGGCCGAAGATGGGCGCGCGCCCGTTCACTTCCGTGTACAGGCCCGCCACCTTCTCGCGGATGTAGCCGCCGCCAGCGGGGCCGCTGGAGAGCTTATCGCTGAAATACTGGTAGTCCGTGTCGGCCGCGAACTTGTTCCAGTCCAGCGTGATGAAGCCCTGACTGGACGGCTGGGCGTACTGCGTCACCTTCGCGTTCGTCACCACCGAGCCCAGGTAGGTCAGGGGCGTCGTCATGCCGGCCGTCGAACCGGTGCCGTAGCCCGGATAGGCGGTATTCGCGTCGCCGACGCCGGGCGCGCTGCGGCCATCGCAGCCGCCGCGCAGACGGGTGTTGGGGGCGAAGTAGCGGACGTTGAGGTTATTCCCGCAGGCGACGTTCATCCACGAGTCGGCCACATTGTAGCTGCGGTAGCGGCGCTCGGTGTCGTCGTAAGCACCGCCGAACTTGACGTTGAAGTCGTCGTCGCCCCACTTGATGTTCAGGCGCGTGCCCTTGGTCGTGTTGGTGCGCTCGAACTTGTCCATGCGCAGGCCGGACAAGCCCTGGCCTCCCTGGTACCAGCCGAAGTTGGCGGGGTCGTTGGGATCGAGGTTGCCGGTGAAGGTCGGGGACTGGCCCGGCACCGTGTTGTCGTAGGTGATGACCGAGGGCGCCGCTTGGGTCGCCAGCAGCACCGTCGGCATCTCGCGGTAGAATGAGCTCTTGGTGAAGTTCACGTGGCCGTCGATGGTCAACTTGTCCGATGGCCGCCATTCGAAGCCCGGATTGATGCTGCGGAAGTGGGTATTTTCCACCATCGGCCGGTATTCCAGCGCCCAGAATGTGTTGGCCAGGACGCCCTTGGTGATGGTGCAGCCGTAGGTGCAGTCGCTGCGGTCGAATTCAAGGCCGATGGGGATGGGCGTGGCGGCGCGCGTGCCCACGTTCATGCCTTGCTGGACCATCTGGTTGCCTTTCTGGGCGAACAGGGTGTCGAGGTAGACGTCCCACTGGTCGTTCGGCTGCCACTGGAAGCTGAGCACTTCGCCCTTGCGCTTGCGCTCGCCGCTGTAGACGATGTGGCGGCCCAGGCGGCCCATCAGGCCGTTGTCGATTTGCTGGATGGTGGCGCCGGGGTTCAGGGCCAGCAGCATGGCGCGGTCGATCTTTGCGCCAGGGATGAGGACGGAACGGGCATAAGCCGGCAGCAGGTCCAGCGGCAGGCCGGAAGGCACCGTGTCGGGCGTCGATTGCGAGCCGCCGCCGGTGCTGTTCGGCTTGTCCGACGCATTGGACTGGGAGGGCCTGAGCTGCAGGTTGCGCATCTCCACGGACTGGAATGCGTCCGTGTAGTAGTTGCTGTTGCCCCAGGCAACGCCGCCCAGCAGACCCATCTTGCCCCAAGGCGTATTCCAGGTGTTGCTGATCAGGGCGGACCCGGTGTTCCCCAATTTTTTGTCCTGATCGCGATAGTTGCCGCTCAGGGTGAAGGCGGAGCGAAAGCCGCTCTTGTCGAAGGGGCGCACGCTGCGCATGTTGACGGTGCCGGCCAAGCCGCCCTCGACCAGCTCGGCCTGCTGGCTCTTGTATACGCTGGCGCTGCGGAACAGTTCCGCCGGCAGGAAGTCCATGTCCACTTCGCGGTTGGCGCTGACACCACCGCCCCAGTTGCCCCCCGAGGCCGAGGCCATCGGGGCGCCGTTCAGCAGCACGCGGGTGAAGGCCGGGCCCATGCCGCGGATGGAGATGTTCATGCCTTCCCCATCGATCGCCGCGCGCGTCACCTGCACACCGGGCACCCGGGCCAGCGCATCGGCGATGTTCGGATCGGGGAACTTGCCCATGTCCTCGGAGAACACGGTGTCGGTCAAGCCAACGTTGTCGCGCTTTTCGTTGGCGGACAGCGCCAGCGAACTGCGGTAACCCGTGATGGTCACGCTTGCGGGCGCCTGGTCCTGCCCGGCCGGCGTCTGCGCATACGCACCCGCCACCAGACTTGCCATGATCCCCATGGCAAACACGTCCCGGCGTCCGCCTTTCCAATTCTTTTTCATACTTGTCTCCCGTTTTTTTAGTTGCTTGATTGATAGCGGCAGCCACAGGCGCTGACCGGTCAGGGGTGCCATGCAATGTTTGACCGCCGTTGGCACGCAATCATCTTAATGCACTAATATTTTAGATGAGATATATGTATTGAGCAATACAATGGGTGAGACAGTTTGAGGCTATAGTGACACATCCATCATAATGCACTAAAATATTACTGAAAAGCGGCAACGTGGGTACTAGCTATCCGCTGCGACTGTTTTATCGATTTTAGGGGTGAGGAAAAAATATGAGTGTGGTGGCAAATACCGGGACGCCTATCGTTGTGGCAATGCGTGTTGTCCCTGTCGCTGGACGCGATAGCATGTTACTGAACCTGTGCGGCGCACACGCGCCGTACTTCACGCGCAACCTCGTGCTGCTCGAGGACAACGCTGGCCGTGTGGGGATGGGTGAGGTGCCGGGGGGGGGCGGTATATTGAAGGCGCTCGAACAGACCATCCCACTGGTGGTGGGCAGCGAGATCGGCCGCTACAATCGCACGCTCAATGCCGTGCGCAATGCCGTCGCGCCGCGCGACGGCACGCACCAGCACCAGGTGACGTCGGCCGCCGAGGCCGAAGTGCTGAAGCAGCCGCACGAAATCAATCTAAGGTTGGAGAACGTGGTCACGGCCGTCGAGGCGGCCCTATTGGATCTGCTGGGCCAGCACTTGGGCGTCCCGGTGTGTGAACTGCTCGGCAACGGCCAGCAGCGCGACAGCGTGCCCATGCTGGCCTATCTGTTCTATATAGGGGACCGCAAGCGCGCCGATTTGCCTTATCTGCCGTCGACGGGGGAGGGCTGGTACCAGCGCCGCCATCAGGAAGCGCTGACGCCGGAGGCCATCGCCGACCTGGCCGCCGCCACGGTCGCGCAGTACGGTTTCCGCGACTTCAAACTGAAGGGCGGCGTCATGCGGGGCGCGGAGGAAATGGAAGCAGTGGCGGCGATCAAGGCCCGTTTCCCGGAGGCGCGCGTGACGCTGGACCCGAACGGGGCGTGGTCGCTGAGCGAAGCCATCGCCATCTGCAAGGGCAACGCCCATCTGCTGGCCTACGCGGAAGACCCCTGCGGCCCGGAGAACGGCTACTCGGGCCGCGAGGTCATGGCGGAGTTCAAGCGTGCCACCGGCATCCGCACCGCGACCAATATGGTGGCCACCGACTGGCGTCAAATGGCGCATTCGCATCTCCTTGGTGCGGTGGATATCCCGCTGGCCGATCCGCACTTCTGGACCATGCAGGGCTCAGTTCGCCTGGCTCAGCTGTGCGCCGACTGGGGCATGACCTGGGGCTCGCATTCCAACAACCATTTCGACGTTTCGTTGGCCATGTTCACGCACGCGGCGGCCGCCGCACCTGGCGAGATCACGGCCATTGATACCCACTGGATCTGGCAAGAGGGCCGGGAACGCCTTACCCGCGAGCCTTTGACGATCGTCGGTGGCGAAGTGGCGGTGCCCAAGGCGCCGGGCCTGGGGATAGAACCTGACTTTGCCCGCATCGCGGCAGCCCATGATCTCTACAAAAAAGTCGCCGGCACCGCCCGTGACGACGCAATGGCGATGCGCTATCTTGTGCCCGGCTGGACGTATCATCCCAAGCAGGCCAGCCTGGGGCGTAAGTCCTAACGTGGCACTTAAATAAATCAACCATGATAAATATCCCTTTCCGCCGCCTTTGCTTGCTGCTCGGTTTGTTCGCCTGCGCGCCGGCCAGCCATGCCGGCTTCGAACTCGCCGGCCCGGCAGGGGGCGCAGACATCATCCACGAAGACGACGCCACCATGCGGCTGTCGGCGAAACTGCTGCAGCGCGATGTGCAAGCGGTGAGCGGCGTCCAGGCAGTCACCGCGACACGCATGGAGCAATGCCGGCGGCGCTGCGTGGTGATCGGCCGCTTTGACAGCGCCCTGGTCCAGCGGATCGCCAAGGAGGAGGGCATAGACCTCTCCGCGCTGAAGGGCGGCTGGGAACGGTATCAGCGCGTGGTGTTCGATTCGCGCCGCGGCGCGGCCCGCCAGATCATGCTGATTGCCGGCTCCGACACGCGCGGCACGGTCTATGGCGTCATCGACCTGACCCGGGAAATGGGCGTTTCCGCCTGGGAGTGGTGGGCCGACGTGCATCCCGCGCAGCGTAAGCGCATAGAAGTGGCGGCCGAAGCGGTTACTTCGCGCGGTCCCTCGGTTCAGTATCGCGGCGTGTTCCTGAATGACGAGGACTGGGGCCTGCAGCCCTGGGCCGCGAAGCGCGACCCCGCGAAAGATATCGGACCGGAGACTTATTCCCGGATCTTCGAGTTGCTGTGGCGCCTGAAGGCCAACATCATCTGGCCCGCGATGCACGATTCCACCAAGCCTTTCTACCAGATTCCTGGCAATGCGCGGATGGCGCGCGACTACGCCATCGTGATGGGCACTTCGCACGCGGAGCCCATGATGCGCAACAATGTGCGCGAGTGGGACAAGCGGCAAGGGGCCTTCAACTTCTTCACCAACCGCGACGCGCTGGTAAGCTATTGGGACCAGCGGGTGAACGAGGTCAAACAGTTCGAAAACATCTACTCGGTCGGGATCCGTGGCGTGCATGACAGCGCCATGGAGGGGGCGGACACGGTGGCGAAGCAGCTCGAAGGCACGGCTGCCGTGATCGATGTCCAGCGCCAGTTGCTGAGCGCAGCGCAGGGCAAGCCCGCCGAGCACATCCCGCAGGCGCTGACCTTGTACAAGGAAGTGCTCGACATCTATAAAGCCGGCCTGCAAGTCAGGGACGACATCACCCTCGTCTGGCCGGACGATAACTATGGCTATATGCACCAGTTGAGTACTCCGCAGGAGGCGCGGCGCGGTGGCGGCGCCGGTTTGTACTACCATCTGTCCTATTGGGGCCGCCCGCACGATTATTTGTGGCTGGGGACCACGCATCCGGCGCTGATCCGCGACCAGCTGGAGCGGGCCACGGTGACGGGCACGAACAAGGTCTGGATCGCCAACGTCGGCGATATCAAGCCGCTCGAGTACCTGACCCAGTATTTCCTCGACATCGCTTTCGATCAGAAGCAACTGGCCCTGTCCCCGCGGCAGCACCTGACGCAATGGCTGTCGGCGCAATTCGATGCCGGCCGCGCGGAAGAGATCGCGGACATTCTGCTGGGTTATTACGATCTGGCGTGGGAGCGCCGGCCCGAGTTCATGGGCTTCAGCCAGACCGAGCCGACCACGGTCACGCGCCAGACCGACTATATGCAGTCCGGCGGCGAAGAGGCCGAGCAGCGGCTGGCGAAATACGCCGCGCTGGTGCGGCGCGCGGAGGCCGTCCACGCTGCGCTGCCTGCCGCGCAGCGGGACGCCTACTTCCAGCTGGTGCTGTATCCGGTGCGCGCCAGCGCCAATCTGAACGCGCGCATCCTGAAGCAGGACTTGGCGGCGCAACTGGCCCGTGCGGGCCGGCCGGCCGCCGAGCGCTATGCCCGCCAGGCCGAACGCGCCCAGCGCGCCATCGCCGAGGACACCAGGACGTATAACCAGGGCAAATGGCAGGGCATGATGGATGCGGCGCCACGCCGCCTGCCCGTATTCGAGCCGCCCGTAGTGGCCAGCTATGGCAAGCCGGTGCGCAAGGATTGCGTGGTGGCCTATCCGGCTCCGCTTTCGGCCTGGTCCGACCGCCTGGCGTTCACCACCGGCCGGGCTGAGACCAAGACCATCACACTCGTCAACTATGGCGCGGGCGCGGTGCGCTGGAAAGCCACGGCGGTTCCCGATGGCTATGCCTTAACGCCAAACGGCGGCGAACTCGATGGCGCGAACGGCTACGAGCAGCGCATACAGGTGCGTTACGACGGCAAGGCCAAGGCCGGGCGGTTGGGCCTGGAATGCGGTGCGGCCATGGTGGAGGCCAATCTCGCGCTGACCCCGGGCGCCGGGGAGCTGTTGCCGACCGAGCATGACCGTATCGTCGCCTTGCCATCGGCCAGCGCGAAGGCGACTGCGGGGTGGACCGTGTCGCCTGGTCTGGGTAGCTACGGCGCAAGCATGCGCTCCGATCTCCAGCAGGCGTCGGTGGACCTGAGCGCCGCAGGCACTCGCCCGCCGCTGGAATACGACTTTGTGAGCCACACGCAAAGCGCGGCGCGGCTCAAGTTCGTGACGGTGCCGGCGCACGCGCTGACGTCTGCCAATGGCGTTCGCTTGGCCTACAGCCTGGATGACAGCCCCTTGCAATTATTGGACTTCGAAACGTTCGGCCGCAGTGACGAGTGGAAGCACAACACCTTGTCCAATACCGCCGTGCGGGTGCGCGAAGTGCGTGCGCTCGTCCCCGGCCGTCACCGGCTGAAAGTGTACGCCCTCGATCCCGGCGTGGTGCTCGATCGCATTGAGGTCGCCTTCGACGGCGCGCCTCAATATTATGGCAAGGCCTTGCAAGAACCATTTGGATCCGGCCAAGAAGGCCTGCCTTGAATGGCAGGCCCGTTACGCAGGGGCGCGGTAGACCGCGCCAATTCCCTGCTCCACGCTTTGCCCGCAACCTTGGAAGCTCAATGACCATGGTCACCAAAGAAAACAGATTCAAGCTGGCGCTGGCTGCAGCGGCCATGCGGTCACACTGCATTAAATACCTCGCCGGCGCCGTCCTGATCTGCCTGCAGGCGCCGGCGCCGGCCTGTGCGCAGGTGCTTCAGCCCGATGCCTTCTCCGCGCAGCTGGCGCCGCGGGAGCGCGTGCTTATCGATAGCGCTTGGCGCTTTCACCAGGGCGACCCTGCGGACGCGGGCAATTCGCTCGCCTACGAGGTTCGCAGTGGCGGCGCGTGGACGGAAGGGCAGCCGGAGGAGTGGACGCCGCGCGGCCCGGACGTCAAGGTGGGCGGCGGGGGACTGAAGGCCTGGATCCTGCCCACTGGGAACGCCTTCATCAAAGATGAGAAGCAACGCCACGTGCGGCCCCAAGGGCACCCGGGGGGCGGCGTGTCCTTTGTGCAAAGCGATTTCGACGATGGCGGCTGGCGCGCGCTGGACTTGCCTCATGACTGGGCGATCGAAGGCCCTTTCCTCAAGGATGGGCCGTACAGCAATATAGGCCGTCTGAAAAGCTGGGGGGCGGTCTGGTATCGGAAGGCGCTGGACATTCCCGCGCAGGACAGGGGAAAGTCGATTTTCCTGGATGTCGACGGTGCGATGTCTTACGCGACCGTCTGGTTGAATGGCAAGCTGGTAGGGGGATGGCCGTTCGGCTATAGCTCGTGGCGCGTCGATCTTACGCCGTACGTCATCCTGGGCGGCAAGAACCAGCTGGTGCTCAGACTGGACAATCCCGTCGACTCTTCGCGCTGGTATTCCGGCAGCGGCATTTACCGGCATGTCTGGCTGACCAAAACCAGTCCCCTGCATGTGGCGCACTGGGGCACCCACATCCGTACGCCCAAGGTGTCGAAGGAGGTGGCGACAGTGGCGTTGGAGGTGACCGTCGATAATCGCGGCCATGCGCCGGCGGTGGCGCGGGTGGCGACCGAGATTTATGCCCTGGATGCGGAAGGTAAGCGGCAGGGGGCGGCGGTGGCCAGCATTGCCGGGGCGGCGCTCAACGTACAAGCCAACGGCAGCGCGACGGTGACGGGCGAGGCTGCCATCGGCAGCCCGCGCCTATGGGGCCCCGCGCCCGAACAGCGTGCGCAGCGCTATGTCGCCGTGACCACCGTATCCAGCAAGGGCCAGGCGGTGGACCGCTATGAAACCCGCTTCGGCATCCGGTCCCTGCGTTTCGACCCGGACCAAGGCTTGTTCGTCAATGACGTGCCGGTCAGGCTGAAGGGCGTCAATCTGCACCACGATCTCGGCGCCCTGGGCGCGGCCTTCAATTATCGCGCGGCCGAACGCCAGCTCGAGGTAATGCTGGAGATGGGCTTCAATGCGCTGCGCCTGAGCCACAATCCGCCCGCGCCGGAGGTACTGGAGCTGTGCGACCGCATGGGCATCCTGGTGATCGACGAAATCTTCGATGCCTGGGAGCGCAAGAAGACCAACTTCGACTCCCACCTGCTGTTCAAGGACTGGCATGAACAGGACTTGCGGGCGATGATACGCCGTGACCGCAACCACCCCTCCGTCATCATGTGGAGCGTCGGCAACGAGGTGCTGGAACAGACCACCGAGCGGGGCGCGGAGATTGCGAAGATGCTGGTCGATATCAGCCACCAGGAAGACCCGGGCCGCCCCGCGACGGCGGGCAAGCACCTGGCGCGCGCGGAGGATCCGCTGACGGGCGTGTTCGACACCATAGGCATCAACTACCGGGGCGCCGGCATGCGTTCGATTCCCGCGCAGTACCCGACTTACCGGGCCAAGTTCCCCGACAAGCTGATTTATGGCAGCGAGACCGTGTCGACCTTGAGCAGCAGGGGCGAGTATATGTTCCCCGTCCCCGGCGGCTACTTCGGCCACCAGATACGGCCGGGCATAGGTGGCGACTTCGAGCGTCATCACGTGAGCGCGTACGAACTGTTCGCGACCGATCCGGGCGTGACACCCGACCGCCAGTTCGCGACCGACGACCAGAACCCGTATGTCGCCGGCGAGTTCGTCTGGACCGGCTGGGACTACCTGGGCGAGCCGACACCCTTCAAGGAGGCGCGCAGCTCCTACTTCGGCATCGTCGATCTGGCCGGTTTCAAGAAGGACCGCTTCTACCTGTACCAGTCGCGCTGGCGGGCGGACCTGCCCTTCGCCCATATCCTGCCGCACTGGACCTGGCCGGACCGCGTCGGCCAGGTGACGCCGGTCCACGTGTTCTCGTCGGGCGACGAGGCGGAGCTGTTCGTGAACGGCAAGTCGCTGGGCCGGATCGCCAAGGTGACCGCGCGCTCACCCTACGAGTACCGTTTCCGCTGGGACTACGTGAAGTACGAGCCCGGCGAAGTGGCGGTGGTGGTCTACAAGGACAAGAAGGAGTGGGCGCGCAGCGCGGTGCAAACCGCCGGCGCCGCCGCCCGGCTTGCCGCCTCGCCGGATCGGGAGCGTATCCGGGCCGACGGCAAAGACCTTTCCTTCGTGTCGGTGAGCGTCACGGACAAGGAGGGGCGGCTGTCGCCGCGCGCTGCCAACCGGGTGCGCTTTTCGATTGACGGGCCGGGCGAGATCGTGGCCACGGACAACGGCGACCAGACCAACATGGAGCCGTTCCAGGCCCATGACAGGCAGGCGTTCAACGGCCAGGTATTGGTGATCGTCCGTGGCAAGCCTGGCCAACCAGGAAAGATCACGGTCCGTGCCGAGGCAGGCGGCCTGGCGCCCGCAGCGGCGACTATTCTTGCGCAGTAATCATAGCCCCGGAGGGCCGCCGTGCCGGCGGCCCGTTTTGTTTTTGGAATTGGAATGCCGTTCCCACTGGCGGCTCTGATTTGATATTTTAGTGTTTCAACGACGGTGACATTGAGTGCGCCCCGTGCCGACACGCATCGGTGTTCTTCTAGCGCCGCGTGGCAGGACTCCCAGTCCGCAGGCGTCGCATCCTCTTCCACTGTTGCCTTTTCATCCTTGTTCATTCTCGGAGCCGCGGCGAGAGCAACCGAGTAATTGAATCACCTATATGAAGGCGCCTTCACCAATTCTGGTATCGATACCAAAATTCTATAGCTAATATATTAGTGCATGTGAGACAATCATCGTGCTGTTTAAGATTCTGAACGGCAACCGTCGCCCCACCTTTATGGAGACCACAGATGAAGAAGTTGACCCGCCCAGCCGATGACATCGTCGCCCCGTCCGTTGAACTTGAAACCGCGCTGGCGCAGCATCTGTCACGCCGCAGTTTCCTGTACAGCCTGGGCGCGCTCGCGCTCGCCGGCTGTGGCGGCGGCGCGGGCGAGCTGGCCGCGCAGGCCTCCGCTTTCGCGCCGCGCGCCGCCGGCGGGCCCACGCCTTTCGCCCATCCCGGCCTGCTGCATACGGCCGCCGATTTCACGCGCATGCAGCAGAAGTACACCACCAGCCCGTGGTTGGGCAGCTGGAACCTCCTGACTGCCAACTCGCACGCGAAGACCACCTATTTCCCTTCGGCGCAAGCCTGGGTGTACCGGGGCGACGACGGCGTGCATGCGCAGAACTACAGCAAGTTGTACAACGACGTGGCGGCTGCTTATGCCTGCGCGCTGCGCTGGAAAGTCTCAGGCGAGACGGTCTACGCCGACAAGGCCGTGCAAATCATGAATGCGTGGTCATCCACCCTGGTCGGCATCGCCGGCGGCAGTGACGCGCTGCTGGCCTCCGGCATTTACGGTTATGAATTCGCGAATGCGGGCGAGATCATGCGGACTTACAGCGGCTGGGCGGCAGCGGACCAGGTCAGCTTCAAAAACATGATGCGCAACATCTTTTACCCGATGTGCCACGACTTCCTGACCCGCCATAACAATGCGGACATCACCCACTACTGGGCCAACTGGGACTTGTGCGCGATGTGCGCCGTCGTGGCGATCGGCGTGCTGTGCGACGATGGCGCGCTGTTCGACGAAGCGGTCGATTATTTCAAGAACGGAGCGGGCAACGGCGCGCCAGCGCAGGCCGTCTACTACATGCACCCGGGTTACCTGGGGCAGTGGCAGGAATCCGGCCGCGACCAGGGCCACAACACGCTGGGCATTGCGTTGATGGGCGCATTCTGTGAAATGGCCTGGAACCAGGGCGTCGATCTGTATGGCTACGACAACAACCGCTTCCTGGCTGGCGCGGAATATGTCGCCAAGGCCAACCTGATCGAATCGGGCACCACGTATTACACGGTGCCGTTTGTCAGCTACAACAACGTCGATAATCCCAATCATACGGCTCTTTCGCTGAACAGCCGGGGCAATCTCAGGCCCTGCTGGGCGCTGGTGTATAACCACTATGTGTACCGCAAGGGTCTGGCGGCGCCGTACTCTAAAAAGTTCGCGCTGCAGATGACGCCCGAGGGCGGCGGTGGCTACTACGATCCCAACAGTGGTGGCTACGACCAGCTCGGCTATGGCACCCTGACTTGCACGCTGGACGCGATCGCCGGCGGCGCTGCGCCCAGCGGCCTGAGCGGCTACGTCAGCGCCGGCGCCGTGGTCCTGTCGTGGTGGGGCGGCGCCTATGCCAGCGGCTACACGGTCAAACGCGCCAGCCTGCCGGGCGGCCCGTACACCACGCTGCAAACCGGCATCACGGATTTGCTGACCTATACCGACACCACGGCGCCCGCTGGCGATTGCTATTACGTGGTCACGGCCATCACTCCGTCCGGCGAAACCGGGCCGTCCAACCAGGCCCTGGTAGTCACGGGCGTGCCGCTGCACACCCACCTGGCGTTCGACGCCGGCAGCGGCGCCACCGCCACCGACTCGACGGGCCTGGGGCACACCGGTACGCTGGTCGGCGGCGCCAGCTGGGCAACGGGCAGGAAAAACAGTGCGGTGTCGCTGAACGGCAGCGCCGGCTACGTCAGCCTGCCGTCCGACCTCCTGATCGATGTCGGCGACTTTACGATCGCCGCCTGGGTGTACTGGAACGCGTCGCGCAACCGGGAGCGCATCTTCGACCTCGGCTCGGGCACTGGCCAATACCTGTTCCTAACACCGTGTACCAACGCCGGCTTTGCGCGCTTCGCGATCACGGTCAACGGCGGCATGGGGGAGCAGGGCATCAACCACACGGCACCGCTGCCGACCGGGCAATGGGTGCATGTGGCGATCACGCTGTCCGGCAGCACCGGCACCATGTATATCAACGGCGCCCCGGTTGCAAGCAACACAGGCATGTTCCACGCGCCGTTCCGTCTGCAAAGCACCAGCCAGAACTGGCTGGGCCGTTCGCAATACGCGATCAATCCCTACTTCAACGGCAAGATCGACGAGTTCCGAATCTACCGCGGCGCGCTAAGCGCCTCGGCCGTGCTGGCGCTGTTTAACAGTTGATGCACCTGATACCGCGCCAGGCGCGGACAACACCAGTGGAGGCGCCGCACGTCAGGATGGCGTCGGTCCGCACATAGCAATTAAAAAAAGGGGAGACAAATATGGAAAATATTCAAAGCAAACGGCTGGCGGCAAGCATCGCCGCCGCACTGGCGGTATGGGGCATGGCCGCCACCTTGCTGTCGGCGCCGGGGCAGGCGCGGGCAGCCGACACCATCGTGACGCTCGCAACCGCATACCAGCCGGCCATTTACGAAACCATCGACGCGAGTGGCTTCAAGCATCCGGGCGTCGGCCTGACCAAGGAGATGCTGGAAAACGTGCGCGCCCAGGTGCTGGCTGAAAAGGAACCGTGGAACACGCACTTCAACGCCATGCTGCTGTCGGCCAACGCGTCGAAGACCGTCAAGTCCAGCAATCAGGGCTCGGATCCCACCAAGCCAGGCAGCCTGGCCTTCAGCAGCCAGGGATTCAATGGCAAATTCATCGCAGACGGCCTGAAGGCCTACACCCAGGCGCTGCTGTATTACATCACCGGCGACGAGACCTACCGCGCGAACGCGATGCGCATCATCCGCATCTGGGCGCAGATGGACCCGGCCCAGTACGTCTACTTCGTCGACTCGCACATCCACACCGGCATTCCGCTGTCGCGCATGGTCGCCGCCGCCGAAATCCTGCGCTACACCAGCTGCCAGACGCCCGCGCTGGCGTGGACCGAGCAGGACACGGCCAATTTCTCGACCAACCTGATCAACCCGGTCATCGAGACCTTCCAGCACACCAACTACCGCTTCATGAACCAGCACCTGTATCCGCTGCTGGGCGCGATGTCGGGCTATATCTTCACCGGCAACCGGGCCCGCTACAACGAGGGCGTGGAATGGTTCACTGTGAACAAGACGGCCGAGGACCAGGGCCAGAACGGCGCCATCAAGGCGCTGTTCCGCCTGGTCGAGAAAAACGACGTCACCGGCGAAGCCGTGACGCCGGTGGTGCAGCACGTTGAAATGGGCCGCGACCAGGCCCACGGCGGTGGCGACATCACCAACGCCGGCATCCTGGCGCGCCTGCTGATCGCGCAGGACACCAAGGTCGATCCCGTGGTCGGCACCGCCTCCACCGCGCCCGACGCGGTCGGTCCCTACGAATTCCTGAACGACCGCATCCTGGACGCGGCCGAATACTTCGGCCGCTACATGACCGGTTACGACACACCATGGGTACCGACCGCGTCGCATACCGACGCCAACGGCGTGCCAACCATTGTTTACCGCGAGCTGGCCCCCGCCTACCGGGGCCGCCTGAGTTCCAGCACGTGGGAACCCTACTATTACTACAAGTACGTCAAGGGCATCGATATCGGCCAGCGCGCGCCGTATTTCAGCCGCATGTTCTCGATGCGCACCAGTTACAACTGGGATGGCGTCGATGGCGGCGGCGACTACTGGCTGTTCATTCCCGCCGCAGCGGAAATCGAAGGCGGGCAATTGCTGAAGAAACCCGTCGTCGAGCCCTACCGCGAGCTGGAAGACCGCGTCACGGTGCTCGAAGGCGACGCCAGCGTGATGCAGGATGACGGGGTATCGCCAAGCGTATCGTTCGTGCGCATCAACACCACGCCGGCGGGTGCCCGGCTGGCCGTGGTCGGCTATGGCAACGCATCGAAGAACGTGGCATTCCGCATCCGCACCAACGGCGTCGCCACGCTAGAGGTATTCGGCGAGACGCTCGCGCTGCCGGATACCCAGGGGCAGTGGCGCTATATCAGCGTCGCGCTGGACGTCTACCACAGCTTCGGCGATACGGTGTTCATGAGGGTGCAGGGGGGCGGCGCACAAGTCGACATCGACCATATCAACCTGCAGGGCGCGACCTTGACCGCGCCGGTGTTCGCCGACGGCGAGGCGGAGCTGAACTTGGTCACTTACGCTGGCTCCAGTGCGGCGATCACCCGCAGCTTTGCCGCCACCGACGCCAACGCGGCCGATACGGTCATGTACCAGGTCGACAACCTGCCGCCCGGCGCCAGCTTCGACAGCGCCACCGGCGCGTTTTCCTGGACGCCCACGCAGGCCGGCACTTACAGCTTTGTGGTCACGTCGACCGACGGCGTCACGGTAAGCACCAAGGCCGTCAAGGTCGTGGTGGCCGGCGACCGGCAGTCCGCCGTCGACACGCTGCTTGCCGCGTATAAGCCGAATACGCTGTATGTCGTGTCGACGCTGGAGACCTACAACGCGGCGCATGCGGCTGTCGTGGCTGCGCTGCCCGGTGCCAGCGATACGGAATTCCAGCAAAAGCTGGCCGCGTTGAGTGCGGCCGTGACGGGATTGCAGGAACTGACGCCACTGATGCCCGACGGCAGCATGAATTACGTGAACATGTTTGTCTCGTCCACCTTTGGCACGAATGTGCCAAAACTGCTGGACGGTTCGCCGTACACGGTGTCGGGCGCGCCCGCCACCTACGCGCCCTATCTCGCCCATATCATGGATTTCGGCCCGGACTTCAAGGCGTCGGCGTCGACCTTCCAGATGCAGGTGCGCGCCAGCTTCCCGGAACGGATCGGGGGCGTGGCGATGTTCGGTTCCAACGACAGCGAGAACTGGACCCGGCTGACGCCGGGCCTGACTGCCATCTCGGACGATATGCAAACGCTGCAGGTGCAGGAAGACCTGAAGAATCAGCGCTTCCGCTTCTTCAAAATGCAAATGGTGCAGCCAACGTTCCCGCTGCTCGAAGTGGGCGAATTCCGCATCTTCGGTCAGCGTTATGAGGCCGTCAACAAGATCTCGTCCGTGTCCATCAGCTCAGACCAGAGCCTGAGACAGCGCATCGTCGCCGGCAACACGGTAAAGGTGAAGTTCCAATCCAGGGAGGCGATCAACAATGTCAACGTGCTGGTGCAGGGGCAGCCCGCCACAGTGACCACCTCCGACAACCTGAACTGGACAGCCACTTGGGCCGCCAGTGCCAACGTCCCCGCCGGCAACGTCAAATTCGTGATCAACTATAAGACGGCGGCGGGTGCCGATGCCGATCCGGCCTTGTTTGTCACCGACGGGTCGTCCCTGACTCTCGCCGATCAGACCGGCCTGATCAACCCGATCGGCCTGACCACCTTGAGCGACTCGACCGGCAGGAACCAGGCCGACGTGCTGGGCCAGGTCAACGCACTGCTCGACAGCAACCTCAGCACCTTCACTGATTTCCGCCTCAACGGTTCGGGTAACGGCGGCTGGCTCAAATTCGACTTCAAGGGCGGAGGGATGGCGACGCTGAACCGCGTCGAACTGATCGGACGGCAAGACCAGTACGCCTCGCGCATCGGCGGCACTGTGGTGCAAGGCTCGAACGACAACGCGACGTGGGACACGATATCCCCCGGGGCATCCAGCTCGTCGGACTGGCAGACGCTGAAAATCAACAGCGCGACGCCATACCGCTATATCCGCGTGACCAACGGTAATGCCTGGTACGGCAATATGTCTGAGGTCCGGATGTATGGCACGGTCGAGTCCGTCAACATGATCGCTTCCGCATCGGTCTCGTCGGCACAGGCGCTGCGTACCCGCATCGTGCCAGGCAACACCGTCAAGGTCGCGTTCACGGCCAAGGAATCCATCAACAACGTCAGCGCCACCATCATGGGCGTGCCGGCGGCCGTGGCTACCACGGACAACATCAACTTCACGGCCACCGCTGCCTTGCCGCAAGGCACGGCGGCGGGCGCGGTGACCTTCGCCATCAACTACAAGACGCAGAGCGGCAAAGATGGCTACCCGAACACGGCCACCACGGACGGCACGCTGCTGAAACTGGTGGATGAATCGGATGTGATTTACAACATCCCCGCCATCGCCACACTGATCGATTCCAGCTATAACCGGCCGGCGGCAACCACCTTGGGACAGGTGAACAACCTGCTCGATGGCAACCTGAGCACGGGCTCGGATTTCCGCATCGGCACCAGTAACTCCGGCACCGGCAGTTACATCATATTCGATTTCAAGGCTGGCAATCAGGCCACGCTGACTGGCGTGGAACTGGCGGCGCGGCAGGACCAGTACTACACCAGGGCCAAAAGCACGGTAGTCCAGGGTTCGAACGACAATTCCAACTGGACCAGCCTGACGGCGGGGGCGGCTTCGACGGCGGAGTGGCAAACCCTGCCCGTCGGCGGCGGCGTACCATACCGCTATATCCGTATCTACAACGCCACCGCCTGGTTCGGCAACCTGTCCGAGGTGCGCTTCCACGGCACCGTGCAGGGCGCGGACACCACGGCGCCTAGCACCGCCAGCAATGCGCCAGCCGCGCCGGTGAAACAGGACACCACGGTCACCTTTAGCGCCACCGACAGCGGTTCGGGCGTGGCCGCAACATATTTCAAGGTGAACGGCGGCGCGCAGCAAACCGGCACCGCGGTGGCGCTGACCACCGAAGGCACCCACGCGCTGACTTACTGGAGCGTGGACAGGGCCGGCAACGTCGAGCAGCAGCGCACGGCCTCGGTGACCATCGACCGCAGCGCGCCGGTCACCAGCGTGAGCTCTAATCCCGCCGCGCCGGCAAGCGGCTGGTACGCGGGCGATGTCGCGCTGGGCCTATCCGTCGCCGCGGATGCCGGCTCGCCCGTCGCCGCGACCTACTACACGGTGGACGGTGGCGCGCAACAGACCGGCAACGCGGTCGCGTTGAGCACCAAGGGCAGCCACACCGTGAGCTACTGGAGCGTGGACCAGGCCGGCAATGTGGAACAGGCGCGCACGCTGACCTTGAACATCGGCCCACTGGACCTGAGCGCCAGCGTGAAGATGACGCAGCAGGGCGCCACGCTCAACCGCGCCACCGGCAAATACGTCGGCAGCGTGACGGTGACCAACGTCACCGGCGCTGCGCTGACCGCTCCGCTACAACTGAAGCTGAACGGCCTGACCCCGGGGCTCACCCTGGACAACGCCAGCGGCATCGACGGCGGCGCGCCTTACGTCACGTTGTCCGGCCCGCTGAACCCGGGCGCCACCGTCAGCGCACCGCTGACCTTCACCAACCCGGCCCGCAGCGTGGTCACTTACACCCCAGCGCTTTACATGGGCAACTTCTAAGGAGACCGATCATGAGCATCGATATCAGACATAGGCTTTCGTCCCTGCTGTTCGGCGCGGCGCTGGCATTTGCGCTGGCGGCGAACAGCGGCATGGCCTCGGCAACAGTGGTCCACGTCAACATCGACACGTCCAACTTCGGCGCGGCGAGCGGCTACCTTGACATGCAGCTCAGCGCCAGCGCTGCGGCGCCGCTGGCGACCGCAGCCGTCAGCAACATGGTTGGGTTCGGCAGCATCGACCTGAACTATGGCGTGAGCACGACGGCGGGTGGTTACGCGTTCCGCAACGACATGTCGAACTACCTGTCCCATACCGTCAACTTCGGCGGCGTGCTGGCCTTCGACCTGACGCTAAGCGGTGACTACGATCCGCTGACCACGTACGTGTCGACGTTCATGCTATCGGCCTTCGACGAAGCCTTCTCGCCGCTGGGCGCGATTAATCCGAGCACTGGATCGCTGGCCGTTTTCAGATGGACGCATGGCGTACAAGGCGACGGCGGCTTTGGCGTAAGCGTGTCGGATCAAGCCGTGACGGTGCTCGCCGAGCCGTCCGACTGGCTGCTGATAGCCGTGGGCCTTGCCGCCATGGCGCAGGTATCACGGCGCGTGCGACGCCGGTCGTTCCAGAGCAACGTGGCGGCGCGGGCATGACCCTCGGCGTCGCCGCCTAAGCCACAATCCGGTAGCGCCCCCGTCCCGCGAGGGATGGGGGATCAAAGCCATGCAACCGATCAGCAAACCGGATGCATCATGCGCGCGGTCCCGTCATTGCGCGCATCTTAGTCTTCCAACAGGAAATCCGAGTATTGTTCGCGTATTTCATCCAGATGGTTCAAGGTGCCGGTCAAGTGGGACCGCACTGCATGTTCCGCTTCGAGGAGGTCCCCATTGGCCACTGCATCCAAAATGCGCTGGTGCTCGATGATGACATTCGCGGCCTTTCCCGGCATGGGCACATGTAAATGCCTCAAGCGATTGAGATTACCGCTCAGCCGGCGCGTCACGTCCCACAATGGCTCGACGCCGGCAGCCTCGTACATCATTCGGTGAAAAGTCTGGTCAGCCCAGACGAAGCGCGGGAAGTCAAAGCATTCGAGCGCATTCGCCTGCTGACTTAGTATGGCTGCGAGACGGGAGGCAAGCTCGGCGGATGGCGACGCCGCCAGAGCCCTCACAACTTCGAGCTCGATGGCTTGGCGAAGGAAGTGCGCCCTTCGCGCGGATTTGACATCGATTCGCCGCACGACGGTGGCCCGTTGCGGATAGATATCGACCAGTCCTTCTTCCTCGAGGCGCAATAGCGCGTCCCGTATCGGCGTCTGCGACAGATCAAATTGCCTTGCCAGCTCTTGCCGGTCCAAGGGGGTGGCAGGCTGGAGGGTTAAATTTACAATATTCTCTCGCAAAAATTCCAACACCTGCGCTGCGGCGCTACGTGTGCGGTCTAGAACGAACGGTTTGGGAAATGTAAGATCACTCATGCTTATCGTTAAATGCTACCAACGTGGTACGAATGCCCATTTTAATTCATATTTGAGATCGACTAATGCATTACTCATTTTCAATTCCTGGAAACCTGGGCAAAAGGCGGTGCAGCCGGAAGGTTGGAGCAGGTATAACCACGCCTCAGACGGTGTCATTTCCAATTAAGCGATTCACTAAAATATTAATGGGTATCAATAGATTTGTGGTAATTCGCCCCCCCAGCATGCACGCCGAGGACGCGCTGCTGCGCGTGCTCGACAAGACGGCCCTGGTAGCATGGGTCGCTGACCCCACCGCCAGCGGCAAGACGGAGATCAACCACGGCGAGGACAAGTTCAACACCATCGAGGACCCGGCTTGATCCGTGCGCGGACGGCGTTGAGCACGCACAGGCACGGCTCAACGTCGCGCCGGAACCGGAGCGCGCGTAGATCGGCTGGAAACTGAGATGCGGCATCGCTCGCTGTTACAATGCTTTGCAGTAGCGCCGATCTAAGCACGCTTATTCAAATGAAACCATCAATCTTGTTCCAAGCACATCGTGATGCGATCCGCAGGATCGTAGAGGAGCATCGTGCCTGCAACCCGAGGGTGTTCGGATCCGTGCTTCAAGGTAGCGACACTGAAGATAGCGACCTGGACTTGCTCGTTGATCCGACGTCGGAAACCACTCTGTTCGATATCGGTGCAATCCGCCATGAACTTCTTGAGCTACTGGGGGTGCCAGTTGATGTGCTGACACCAAAGGCTCTGCCGGAGAAATTCCGGGAAACCGTTCTCGCAGAAGCAGTTCCTGTATGAGCAAGGACAAGCAGCGTTTGATCGACTACTTGGCGCACATGCTGCAGGCAATCGAACGCATCACCCGCTACACTGAAGACTTGGACGAAGTTGCCTTCCTGCAAAATGAACTGGTCCAGGATGCAGTGATCCGCAACTTGGAGATCCTTGGCGAGGCTAGCAACAACACTCAAAAGCACTATCCGGAGTTCGCGGCACAACACTCCGAGTTGCCGCTGGCGTTCGTCTACCAGATGAGGAATGCGGTTGCGCATGGCTATTTCAAGGTGGATTACGAGATTGTTTGGAAGACGATTCAAGCGGATCTTCCGGTACTGTACAGCCAGGTGCAAGATGTCATTTCGGACATTGAATGAGTTGCGGCTGCGGCGTTGCCCCCACAGCGCACGCGTGGCCGTCTGAAACGGATCAGGTCGTCGACCTGCGCGATGCGACCCAGCGCCGAGGCTGCTTGGCCAGCATGTTCAGTACGTGGAGTCTCGTCGATTCAAACTGTTCAGGCTTTTTCATGCGCCAATAGTATCGATGCCATTTTTCCTTCCTGAGCGATGGGGGCCGGTTCGCAGTCCCCTTGCGTATTTTGCATACGGTTTGTTGTAGAGAAAAAGCCGTGGGACGATCAATCATCAGCACGTAATGTCATGCCGGTCTATCAGTATTTATACTTACATGATCTACGTAGTCTTAGTGATTGTGGCGCAGCGCTTAGCTACCTACAATTTGGGCACCTTGTCATTTAGGCACCTATAAAAAATAAAGGATAGACATGCCGGCCACACCATCCATCGACCTCAGCCTTCGCTGAGCAGTACACCGATTTCCGGGCCATTCGCGACTCCTTGCGAGTTTGCTGCCAGGGAAGTGACTCAATCACAGTAGCTCTCCGTGCGCAATGCCACGTCATGCCCAGTGGGGGCGTTCGCCGGAACACGCCGCTCATCGCGGAAATACGGGGCTTCAAGCCACGGGGGAGGGGTGCGCGCCATGCACGGCCAGAGACATCCCCGACACCGAAAAATAATAACTATGGGAGAACATATGCAAGCTCTGCTGCTTGAATTGAATAGACTGGGCATCAAGCTCCGGCTCGAAGGGGACGAATTGCGCGTCAACGCCCCGCAGGGTGCGTTGACCGGCGAGCTGCGGCAGTTGCTGCGGGAGCACAAGCAAGCCATCCTGCCTCTGCTGCGGTCCAGCGGCATAGCGGAAAATCCGCTGCCGCAGCTGGCGCCCGACGCGGCCGGGCGGGCCGAGCCGTTTGCGCTGACCGAGCTGCAGCACGCCTATTGGCTCGGCCGCGACAGCGCCATGGAAATGGGCAGCGTGGCCACCCATCTGTATGTCGAACTCGATGGCGCGGCGCTCGATATCGAACGTCTCAACGATGCCTTGTGCCGCATGATCGAGCGCCATGACATGCTGCGCGCCGTGGTCGGCGGCGACGGCATGCAGCGCATCTTGCCGGTGGTGCCGCGCTACCGCATCGCCGCCACCGACGTATCCGGCGCCTCGCCCGAGGCGGCGGAACGGGCGGTGCTCGCCGCGCGCGACGCGCTCTCGCACCAGGTGCTGCAGGCGGACCGCTGGCCGCTGTTCGAGGTGCGTGCGACGCTGCTGCCGGCCGCGCGCGTGCGTCTGCATGTCAGCTTGGACCTGCTGATCCTCGATGCATGGAGCATCTTCCTGTTCTTCAAGGAATGGCACGCCCTGTACGACAACCCACACGCCACGCGACCGGCGCTCGAGATTTCCTTCCGCGATTACGTGCTGGCCGAACAGCAGATCCAGGGCACGCCGGCGCACCAGCGTGCGCACGCCTACTGGATGGCGCGGGTGGACACCTTGCCCGCCGCGCCCGAATTGCCGCTGCGCGCCGATCCGTCCGCGCGCCGGTCGCCCCGTTTCAGCCGCCGCGAGGCGCGCCTGGAGCGGCCGCGCTGGGAGCGCTTGCGCGCCGCTGCCCGCGCCAGGGGCCTGACCCCGTCCGGCCTGCTGCTCGCTTGCTATGCGGAAGTCCTGGCGCGCTGGAGCGCGACGCCGCATTTCACGCTCAACGTGACGGTGTCGAACCGCTTGCCGGTGCATGAGCAGGTCAATAGCCTGCTGGGCGACTTCACCTCGCTGCTGCTGCAGGAAGTGGACCTGTGCGACAGCGGCGCGACCTTCCTGGAGCGGGCGCTCCGCCTGCAGCAACAGTTCCTGGCCGATCTGGACCATCGCGAAGTGAGCGGCGTGAGCGTGATGCGGGAATGGACCCGGCGGCGCGGCCTGGGCTTGCAGGCTGCCATGCCGGTGGTCTTTTCAAGCGGCCTGATCTGGAGCGGCGGCGAGGAGCCGGGCGACCTGGAACAGTTCGGCAAGAAGGTCTACAGCATCAGCCAGACGTCGCAGGTCTGGCTGGACCACCATGTGATGGAACTGAACGGCGACCTCGTGCTCATCTGGGATGCCGCCGACGCGGTCTTCGAGGACGGCGTGCTGGACGCCATGTTCGACGCCTACCGCACGCTGGTCGAAGGCCTAGCCGGCGACGACACGCTGTGGGACAGCCGTGACAGCAGGGCCCGCGTGGCGCTGCCCGCCGCCATGGAGCAGCGCCGCGAGGCCGCCAGCCGCACGCAAGCGGCACTGCCTCGGCAACGCCTGCACGCGGGCTTCGTCGAGCAGGCGCAGTTGCAGCCGCAAGCCGCCGCCGTCCTGTCGCCCGACCGCAGCATGAGCTATGGCGAATTGCTGGCGGAAAGCGCGGCCGTCGCCGACTGGCTGCTGCAATCGGGCGTGCGCGCCGGCCAGCCGGTGGCCGTCGTGATGCGCAAGGGCTGGGAGCAGGTGGTCGCGGTGCTCGGCACGCTGCTGGCCGGCGGCGCCTATATGCCGGTCGACGCGGATCTGCCGGCGCAACGCCGGCTGGAGCTGTTGCGCATCGGCGAGGTCGAACACGTCCTGGCGCAGCCGGATGCTGTGGGCGGTGAGCTCGATACCGGCGCATGGCGTATCCACGCGGTCCGGGCCGGCGCCAGGGGCGTCTACGGCGCGGCGCATGCCCGTTCCCTGCAAGCGCCGCTCGACGAGGCGGCCTACGTCATTTTCACTTCGGGGACGACCGGCGTGCCCAAGGGCGTGGTGACAGACCATCGCGGCGCCGTCAACACGATCGCGCATATCAACCGCATGTATGGGGTCGGCGCGCAGGACCGCGTGCTGGCCGTCTCGTCGCTGAGCTTCGACCTGTCGGTGTACGACATCTTCGGCCTGCTGGCGGCGGGCGGCGCGCTGGTGCTGCCCGACTATCGCAAGGGGCACGACCCGGTCCACTGGCGCGAACTGCTGGCGCGGCACCGTGTCACGCTGTGGAACTCCGCACCGCAACTCATGCGCATGCTGACGGACAGCCTGGCGGCGGGCGAGGTGCAGGAGGCGCCGCTGCGCACCGTGCTGCTGAGCGGCGACTTCATCCCGCTCGACCTGCCCGACCGTTTGCGCCGCCATTACACCGGGGCGCAGGTGGTCAGCCTGGGCGGGGCGACGGAAGCGTCGATCTGGTCGATTTACCATCCGGTGCGGGAAGTGGACCCGGCGTGGGCCAGCATCCCCTACGGCGCGGCGTTGCCGAACCAGACCGTGTGGGTGTACGACCAGGCCTTCAGGGCTTGCCCGGACCATGTGAAGGGGCGCATCTACATAGGCGGCATCGGCCTGGCCATCGGCTACTGGCGCGATGCCGCCAAGACCGATGCGCGTTTCATCACCCATCCGCAGACCGGGGAGCGCTTGTACGACACCGGCGATCTGGGACGCTATGCGCCGGACGGCAATATCGTCATCCTCGGGCGCGACGACGGCCAGGTCAAGATCCGGGGCCATCGCGTGGAACTGGGCGAGATCGAGGCGGTGCTGCGCCAGCACCCGTCCGTCCGGCAGGCGCTGGTCGTCCCCACCGGTGTGTCGCCCGAACGCCGCCAACTGGCCGCTTATGCCGAGTTCCATCGTGATTGCGCGCAGCCATCCGGCATCGCGGAGCTGCGCCAGCACATGAGCGAGCGCCTGCCCGACTACATGGTGCCGCGCCATGTGATGGTGATCGACCGCATTCCGGTGTCGGCGAACGGCAAGGTGGATCTGCGCGCGCTGCCGCCCGTGCCCGAGGAGGAGCAGTGCGCCGCCGGCTCGCGCATGTTGCCGCGCACGCCCACCGAGCGCGCCATGTTCGATGCGTGGTCGCGTGTTTTCGCCGGCACGGAGATGGGCATCACCGACAACTTCTTCGAGCTGGGCGGCGATTCGGTGATGGCCACCCATCTCATGCGCGAACTTAACGCGGCCCTTCCGGTGGTGCTGGAAATGCACGAACTCTTTGAAAACCTCACGATCGAATCGCTGGCCACAGCGTACGACGCGAAGATTGCCGCGCACAGCGGCGGCGCGGGCGCGGCATCCGCCGTCTTGGGCATGGCCGAACTGACCTTGGCCGATCCTGTCGCGGTGCAGGACGATGTACAGCGCGCGGTGGACGGATTCGCTGCGCTGCGATTCGACGTCCCGGCCGGCATGCGGCGCGCCCAGCCGCGCGCCGTGCTGCTAACCGGCGCCACAGGCTGGATCGGATGCCACGCGCTGGCGGAACTGCTGGCGCAGACATCCGCCATGGTGTACTGCCTGGTCCGCGCGAACGATAGGGAACATGCGCGTGAGCGCGTGCTTGAGCAACTGGGCCGATGCGGCATCGCGCCCGATGCCGCGCAGCTGGCCCGCATCGAGGCCGTGTGCGGCGATCTCACGGCGCCGGCGCTGGGGCTTGACGGCGTTGCATGGCAAGGGCTGGCCGCCTCGGTCGATGCGATCCACCACTTCGGCGCATCGTTGAATGTGACGGCCAACTACGTCACGCTGAGCCGCAGCAATGTGCAGCCGCTAGGCAGTATCGTTCGTCTGGCAAGTGAGCATCACGTCAAGCCGGTGTACGCCATGTCGCCGATGACGGTATGCCGCCGCCATCTCGATGGCCAACTGGCCGTCTTCCAGGAAGAGCGCGGCCAGGAGCATCCGCACGGTTTGTTGAGCGCGTATGCGCAGTCGAAATGGGCGGCGGAGCAGGTGCTGCTGGCAGCCGCGGCGCGCGGCCTGCCGGTGCGCATCTACCGCAGTTCGCACGCCTTGCCGGCGGCACGCACCAGCCTGCATAAGCCGAACGATACCTACAACACCGTTCTCAAGGTTGCCTGCCGGGTCGGTGTCGTGCCCGACTGGACCGACTCGCGGCTGCCCGGCCTGCCGGTGGATGTGCTGTGCCGGCTGATCGTCGACGATACGCTGAGCCCCGGGAATCACAGCGGCATCGTGCATGTCGAGAACCGCGACCCGCTCAATTTCAAGGATTTGCTGACCGTGCTGCTGGAGGGGAAGGCAGCGCCGCTGGTGTCGCTCGACGAGTGGAAGGCGCGTTGCGCACTGCACGTTGACGGTTTGTCGCACCACGAGGAAGCGCTGATCAAGCTGCTGTTCAGCCACAGGTCGGTGGGCATGGCGGTGGACAATATGTTCAGCGGCCATGAATTCCACACCCGCTACCTGGACGACGGACATGGCTATGCGCCGAGGTTGGCCCAACTCACCCCGCCGGACTACTGGCGCGCTGTCCGCCTCCATGCCGGCTGGTTGCCAGTGCAAACCGGATAAGGAAGCCGATATGGACGATTTTTACGACGTTATCGTGGTCGGCGCCGGTGCCGCCGGCGCCGTGGTCGCCAGCCGTTTGAGCGAGGGTGGACAGCGCAAGGTCTTGCTGCTGGAAGCCGGCCCGGCCGAGCCGGCAACGCAGGAGGCACGGCTGGCGGTGCGCGACGCCAATTATCCGGCGGTCAGGCCCGGTCTCAACTGGAAGATCAAGGCCTTTATCAAGGGCGACGGCGCGACGGCTGGCACCTGGGACTATGAAGCCGGCAAAGTGCTGGGCGGGTCTTCCGCCGTCAACACGGTGCAGGCCTTGCGGGGTATGCCTTCCGACTACGACGACTGGGCGCAGGAATGCGGGCCGGGCTGGTCGTGGCAGCACGTCTTGCCATTTTTCCGGGCGCTGGAAGACGACCCGGCCGCGCCGGGGAATTTGCACGGGACGGGCGGACCGGTACCGATCCGGCGCGAGAAAAAGGAGAATCTGACACGCTTGCACAGTGCCCTGGTGGATGCGTGCGTGGCGCATGGCTTCCCTGAAAGCGACGACCACAACAATCCGGACTTGCCGGGCATCGGCATGATACCCAAGAACGCCGTCGATGGCGTGCGCATGTCGTCTGCAATGACCTATCTTGCCGCCGCACGCGCACGAGAAAACCTGCGCATCCTGACAGACGCGCATGCGTGCCGGCTTATCTGGGAAGACGAAGCGCGCTGCAAGGGAATCGAGGTGGAAGCGCACGGGCGGCGCTACGTTATCCATGCGGACCGGATCGTGCTCTGTGCCGGCGCGATCAACACGCCGACGCTGCTGATGCGCTCGGGCATAGGCGACCCCGCCATACTCGATCCTCTCGGTATCAAGGTGGTGCGGCCGCTGACCGGTGTGGGCAGAAACCTGATGGACCATCCAGGCGTCGGCATCTGGGGCATCGCAAAAGCCGGCGTACGCGCTGAGCGGGAGCCGCTGCACGAGACACTGCTGCGCTGCTCATCCCATGCCTCGCCGTATGCCAGCGATATCCATATCCGCATGATGGCCGGCGACTTCGACACGGCGTTCGCCTCGCGTGCATCGACCGCGGGGCTGACGCATGTCGCCGGGCTCAGCGTCTGCCTGGCCAAGTCCCGCTCGCGTGGCTATGTCCAGCTTGTTTCGGCCGATCCTCATGCGGCGCCGAAGGTGATGCTCAACCATCTCTCCGACCCGCGCGACATGGCTCCCCTCAGGAATGGCGTCCGGCTGGCTTGGGAACTGCTGCAGCGGCCGCAACTGCAGTGCTTGTTCGAGCGTATGCTGGGCTGGAGTGGCGGAATGTTTTCCTCGGACACGGTTCTGGAGCGCGCGATCATGGCGTACGTGCGACCGAACGCCCATCTGTGCGGGTCGGCCAGGATGGGCGGATCGCCGCAGGGCGGCGCCGTGGTGGATCCGCAAGGGCAGGTCTTCGGTGTCGACAATCTATGGGTCGCCGACGCCTCGGTCATGCCGAGTGCGCCCAGCGCACCGCCGCATCTCGCCACCATCATGGTGGCCGAGAAAATGGCGGCCGGATTCCGGCAATGGGCTTGATGATGGCTACCGCGCTCGCGCAACAGCCGGGTTCGGAACGGCGGGGCAGCCTGCGCCGCTACGGCACCTGCCGGCAGCCCGAGATGCGCCTGGTGTGTTTTCCATGGTGCGGCGCCGGCGCCTCCGTTTACCGCAAATTGGCTGCGTGCCTGCCGGAACACATCGAGCTGCTCGCCGTCCAGTTGCCGGGGAGGGAAGACCGCTTTGGCGAAACCCGGCTGCTGCGCATGGACCAGGTGGTCGACCATGTGTTTAACGATATCGCCGCGCTGCGGGACCGGCCGCTGATGCTGTTCGGGCATAGCATGGGCGCCCTGGTGGCGTATCGCATGGCGCTGGCCTTGCAAGCGAGGACCGGGCGCGGGTCCGACGCCCTGGTGCTGTCCGGATACGGCGCGCCCGGCTGCGGCAAGCCGGACGCCAGGCACTGGCACACCGCCACCGATGACGCGTTCATCGCCAACCTTGCCCGGCTGGGCGGCACGCCCGCAGCCATCCTGGAAGACAGCCAGATGATGCGGCTGCTATTGCCGGTGCTGCGCGCCGACTACGAAGTGCTGGAAACCTGCACGGACAGTCCGGACAGCGTGCTGTCCTGCCCCTTGCTCGCCTGCGCCGGCGACCGGGATCACGCGGTTTCGATCGATGCGGTCGCGGCATGGCGGCGGCGCAGCACCGGCAGCAGCAAAATTCACCGGTTCAGCGGCGACCATTTCTACCTGGCCGCGCAACCGCAGGCGCTTGCGCAGTATTTAACAGAATGGAGCGCGGAATGGCGCGCCAACACAAAGGAGAGCATCGAATGATGAATGACCAGAGCAATGAGCAGTTTTCAACCGGAAGTATCGTGGCGCAGGGCTGGATTCTGATGTGCCTGATTTTGGTCGCCATGTTGGCGACGCAGTTCATGAACGAAGTGATTTGCGCGCAGGGAAGCGAAGGCGGGGGTGTCAGATTAAAGGTGATGGCGGCACTGTTGGTGCTGCACGCCTTTGTGCCGATGCTGATCTATACGTTCAGCGCACGCTGGTTCCGCTGGGCCATAGCGGGCCTGACGCTGTTGCTGGGAGCGCTGATCGTTCATGCTTTCTATTCTGTCATCGTTTCACCAGTTGCGTTCGACATATTGCATCTGCTCGACTTCGCGCATCATGGCCTGGCGATCTGGGTGGGCTGCCTTGCCTTTCGTTGGGCCAGGGAAGCGGGCCGGTCCGATAACAGGCCCGTGATTCCAGGGGCATCTACTTGCTGACTTCCGCGTCGGCCAGGTGCCGTGAAAATTTCAGCACAATTCTTTGTCTTATGTCTTATAGAAGAGTTGTTGAGGTACAATAGCGCATACAACAGGCGGCCGCGTCCCCGCGTCCGCTGCTATTAACCCAAAACTGAAGGAGTTTTTCATGCTAGCTGCCTACCGCGACCACGTCGCCGAACGTGCTTCCCTCGGCATTCCCGCACTGCCGCTTTCCGCAGCCCAGACCTCGGAACTGGTCGAACTCCTGAAAAATCCGCCCGCCGGCGAAGAAGCCTTCCTGGTTGACCTGATCACCTACCGCGTTCCGGCCGGTGTGGATGATGCCGCCAAGGTCAAGTGCGCCTTCCTCGCCAGCGTGGCCAAAGGTAGCGAATCCAGCCCGCTGATTTCGCGCGAAGTCGCGACCCGCCTGCTGGGCACCATGCTGGGCGGCTTCAACATCAAGCCGATGATCGACCTGCTGGACGACCCGGTGGTCGGCGCCGTCGCGGCCGAAGGCCTGAAGAAGACCCTGCTGATGTTCGACTACTTCCACGACGTCAAGGAACTGGCCGACAAGGGCAGCGTCAGCGCCCAGGGCGTGCTGCAATCGTGGGCCGACGCCGAGTGGTTCACCTCGCGTCCTGAAGTGCCGCAAAGCCTGACCCTGACCGTATTCAAGGTCTCCGGCGAAACCAATACCGACGACCTGTCGCCCGCGCCGGACGCCACCACCCGTCCCGACATCCCGCTGCACGCGCTGGCCATGCTGAAGAACGCCCGTCCCGGCATCAATCCGGACGAGCCAGGCCAGATCGGTCCGCTCAAGCAGATCGAAGCGCTGAAAGCCAAGGGCCACCTGGTTGCCTACGTTGGCGACGTGGTCGGCACCGGCTCTTCCCGCAAGTCCGCCACCAATTCGGTGCTGTGGTTCACCGGCGAAGACATTCCTTTCATCCCGAACAAGCGTTTCGGCGGCGTGTGCCTGGGCACCAAGATCGCTCCGATCTTCTACAACACCATGGAAGACGCCGGCGCGCTGCCGATCGAACTCGATGTGACGCAGATGGAAATGGGCGATGTGGTCGAACTGCGTCCGTATGAAGGCAAGGCGTTGAAGAACGGCGTTGTGATCGCCGAGTTCAAGGTCAAATCTGAAGTGCTGTTCGACGAAGTACGCGCCGGCGGCCGCATTCCGCTGATCGTCGGCCGCGGCCTGACGTCCAAGGCGCGTGAAGCGCTGGGCCTGGCGCCGTCGGACCTGTTCCGCCTGCCGCAGAACCCGGTCGACACCGGCCGCGGCTTCTCGCTGGCACAGAAGATGGTCGGCCGCGCCTGCGGCCTGCCGGAAGGTAAGGGCATGCGCCCGGGCACGTATTGCGAACCGAAGATGACCACCGTCGGCTCCCAGGACACCACCGGCCCGATGACCCGCGACGAGCTGAAGGACCTGGCTTGCCTGGGCTTCTCGGCCGACCTGGTGATGCAGTCGTTCTGCCACACCGCCGCCTACCCGAAAGTGGTGGACGTCAAGACGCACCGCGAACTGCCTGCCTTCATCGAAAACCGCGGCGGCGTGGCACTGCGCCCGGGCGACGGCGTGATCCACTCCTGGCTGAACCGCCTGCTGCTGCCGGACACCGTGGGCACCGGCGGCGATTCGCACACCCGCTTCCCGATCGGCATTTCCTTCCCGGCCGGCTCCGGCCTGGTGGCGTTTGCCGCCGCCACCGGCGTGATGCCGCTGGACATGCCGGAATCGGTGCTGGTGCGCTTCAAGGGCACGATGCAGCCTGGCGTGACCCTGCGCGACCTGGTCAACGCGATCCCGCTGTACGCGATCCGCCAGGGCATGCTGACGGTGGACAAAAAGGGCAAGAAGAACATCTTCTCCGGCCGCATCCTGGAAATCGAGGGCTTGCCCAAGCTGAAGGTCGAGCAGGCTTTCGAGCTGTCCGACGCCTCGGCCGAGCGCTCGGCCGCCGGCTGCACGGTGCACCTGGATAAGGAACCTATCATCGAGTACATGAACTCGAACATCACGCTGATGAAGTGGATGATCGCCACCGGCTACCTGGACAAGCGCACCCTGGAGCGCCGCATCAAGGCCATGGAAGCCTGGCTGGCCAAGCCTGAGCTGCTGTCGCCGGACGCGGACGCCGAGTACGCTGCCGTCATCGAAATCGACCTGGCCGACATCCACGAGCCTATCGTGGCCTGCCCGAACGATCCGGACGACGTGAAGACCCTGGCCGAAGTGGCCGGCGCCAAGATCGACGACGTGTTCGTTGGCTCCTGCATGACCAACATCGGCCACTTCCGCGCCGCTTCCAAAGTGCTGGAAGGCAAGTCCGACATCCCGGTCCGCCTGTGGATCGCGCCGCCGACCAAGATGGACGCGCAAGTGCTGACCTCGGAAGGCCATTACGGCACCCTGGGCCGCACCGGCGCGCGCATGGAAATGCCGGGCTGCTCGCTGTGCATGGGCAACCAGGCGCAAATCCGCAAGGGCGCCACCGTGATGTCGACGTCGACCCGTAACTTCCCGAACCGTCTCGGCATCGACACCAATGTCTACCTCGGTTCGGCCGAGCTGGCGGCGGTGTGCTCGGCCCTGGGCCGCATCCCGACCAAGGCCGAGTACATGGCGCATACCGGCGTGCTCGCGGAGAATTCGGACGACATCTACCGTTATATGAACTTCGACAAGATCGCGGAATTCAGCGACGTGGCCGATTCCGTGCAAGTCTGACGCCGGCGCTCGTGAACAGGGCATCACTTCGGTGGGCCCTGCTTGAGCCGTCACATGTATGACACTAGGCCCTGCTTTTGCAGGGCTTTTTGTTTTGCGGATGCAGCTTCATCAATGGGCTGAAAGCCATAAGAAGAAAACTGCATCGCGGTGCAGAAAAAAGGAGGGCCGATCCGCACTATGCTTTAGGCTGATTTGACGCCCTGGCCCAGTCCGTTCTATGCTGTCGCGCAACCCGTCACTATCACAAGGTCGAACCATGAACGTGCCCCTAACCGCCCAGCCGAATCTGTTCCGCCAGACGCGCAAGGTGCGCTTTTCACACTGCGATCCAGCCGGCATGGTGTTCTTTCCGCGCTACCTGGCGCAGCTGAACGATCTGGTCGAAGACTGGTTCGACGAGGCGCTGGGTATCAACTACGCGGAGTTCATCTCGACGCGCAAATTCGGCCTGCCGACTGTCAAGCTGGAGTGCGCCTTCCTGTCGCCCGGCGTGTTCGGCAGCGAAATCGAGTGGCAGTTGTCGGTGGAGCGCATCGGCAATTCGTCGATCGGGCTGGCGGTGCGCGGCGTCGACGGCGGCCAGGTGCGCTTTGAATTGCATAGCGTGCTGGTGGCGACTGCGGTGCACCAGGGCGGCGCGGTGGCGCTGCCGGAGGACCTGCGCGCGGCGTTGCTGCGCTTCCGCGGGCCGCAGCCGCAGGATGAATCGGCGCAGGTACGCTAATGGACAGCCCGATCGCCGGCCTGCGGCCGCAAGACTTTTATCGCATCGCCAGCGGCAGCGTGCTGCCGCGGCCGATCGCCTGGATCAGCACCCGGGACGCGCAGGGCGTGGCCAACCTGGCGCCATTTTCCTTCTTCACCGTTGCCAGCATCGATCCGCCGGTGCTTGCCTTCAGCCACGTTAACCGGCGCGACCAGCGCGACAAGGACACCCTGGCCAACCTGCTGCAGGGTGGCGATTGCGTTGTGCATACGGTGGCGCAGGCGATGGCCGAGGCGATGAACCTGAGCAGTGGCGAATTTCCGGCAGAGTGCGACGAATTCGCGCTGGCCGGCCTGGCCATGGCGGACAGCCACAGCGTGGCGGCGCCATCGCTGCGCGACGCCGCCGTGCGCTTTGAATGCCGTTTGCGCGAAGTGGTGCGCTTTGGCGCGCAGCCGTTGGCAGGGCAGCTGGTGCTGCTCGATGTGGTGCACGTCAGCGTGGACGATGCGGTGCTCGATGCGCGCGGCAACGTCGATCCGGCGCGGCTGGATGCGGTGGGCAAGCTGGGAGGGGATGGCTATTGCACCACGCACGCGGGCTTCATGCTGGCGCGTCCGGTGCCGCCGCGCTAGCGTGTCGCATGGGAGGCGAACTGGCCCTAATTATCCCATCCAGCGCACGATCACGTAACGAGGTGGCGGATTTGCCGTTCCTGGTCTTGCGAAATATCGAGAAAGATTGGAAGATGGCAAGACGTGCCAGGAAGTAAGCTGCCAGAAATTGACCATCATGCCCGGCGGCCTTCCCGATAAAAGAATCTTGTCAGAACCATACCGGAGCGAAGTGCGTGAATAAGACCAAAGAACAACTGCAGGCTATCATGGCCGATAACGATATCGCCTATGTCATCGAGGGCAAAGAAGCCTACATAAAACTTGCCAGACAGCAATACAACACGATACAGACCAAGGTGGTGGAAGGCGTGGAGGAGCTCGAGATCGAGGGCGACAAGAAGAGAGTGTTGTGGTGGGTCGACCTGGGCATGTGGCCCCACCTGGCAGACGGCATACTCCAGCAATTCAAGGCTGAGCCCATGGCCAAGCCCGATGTCACCATGCTGTGGAATCCTCGGCGCTCGGTAAACCACACGGTGATCGACGATGGCGCCCAATCGGCGAAGCTTCAGTCGATGACCGTGATGGGGAACCGTATCCTGTCCTTGGAGACCAATATGACGGTAGGCGGTGCCGGTGGCGGGATATCGGCGCTGGCCGATGCGATCTACGAAGAATTCGTGGGTTCATACGAGTTGACGCAGGCCGACCCGCGCCACATTGGCACCCATCGTGACCAGACCCTGCCGCCGCAGCATAAACACATCGTGAAAAAGGGCGGCGGGGAGTGGAGCGCCGATGACGTCGAGACTGTTTATGCCATGGCGATGAGCCTTGGGCTAACGAAATGGGATCCCATATTCGGTGCGAAGCATAAAAAAGTACGGGATCTTTCCAAGAAACGATAGTATCAAAGCAAGCTGGATTGCGGCAGGGGCATACTGCCGCGTCATTCCTTGCGTTCGACGATGACGTAGTGCTTCTTGACCGGTTCGATCACTTCGAACACGCCCTGGAAGCCGGCCGGAATCACCAGTGCCGAACCCGGGCCTGCCTCAACGGCGTGGCCCTGGTCGTCGATGAGGCGGCACCGGCCTTCGGTGACAAAGAAGAACTCATCCTTGCCCTCGGCGAACGCGATGCGCCAACTGCCCACCTCGCAAGCCCATATCCCTGCTGACATGTCGCCGCTCGCGCTGGTGAAGTGGTTCCAGGTCGTGCGCGCGGGATTGCCCACCAGTCGGCGCGCTTCGCGGGGATGGTCGTATTCGGGCAGCGGCGTCCGGGCGCCGAAATCGGTAATAGCTGGCATGTTGCGAAAGCGGGAAAGTAAAGATGGGTGATTGTACATGCGCACCCAAGGCTTGCTGACGCCATGCTGATGCATGGCGTTCGCTTTCACCGTCCTCGAATTGCAGTAGTGCGGCGGCTCGCCGGTCAGGCCTTGGGCCGCACGCGGTAGGTCTTACCTTTGGCGGCCTTGAACGTCAGGGTATAGCCGATTGCGCTGCGCTGGCTGCGCGCAGCGACGCCATCCACCGTCACCGGCACTGCAGTGCGGACCACGCACTGGCCGCCCTGGCGGGCTTCGATGCGGGCGCTTTGCAGCGTGCCGCCTTTCCAGGCCATGTCCACCACGTAGTTGCCGCGTGCGACCAGCCCCTTCACTTCGCCGTCCCGCCACGCGGCGGGCAGCGCGGGCAGCAGGTGCAGTTCGTCGTTCTGGCTTTGCAGCAGCATCTCGATTACCCCCGCCGCGCCGGCGAAGTTGCCGTCGATCTGGAAAGGCGGATGGGCGTCGAACAAGTTGGCGTAGGCACCGCCATGCGAGTCGCCCGGCCTGGTCAGGCGCAGCAGATTGCGGAACAATTTGTAGGCGCGGTCGCCATCCAGCAGGCGGGCCCAGAAGTTGACTTTCCATGCCAGGCTCCAGCCTGTGCCTTCGTCGCCGCGCAGTTCCAGCGTGCGGCGCGCGGCCTGGGCCAGCTCCGGCGTGGCCAGCGGCGAAATGCTGTGCGCCGGGTGCAGCGCGTACAGGTGGGACACATGGCGGTGGCCCGGCTCGACCTCGTCGAAGTCCTTGTACCACTCCTGCAGCTGGCCCTTGGCGCCGATCTGGAAGGGGAACAGCTTTTGTTCGGCAGCCTGCACTTCCTTGCGGAAGGCATGGTCGGTGTCGAGCACCCGTCCGGCCGCCTCCAGGTTGGTGAACAGGTCGCGGGCGATCGCCATGTCCATGGTGGAGGCCACGCTGACGATGCCGACTTTTTTGTCGCCGTAGTGGAACGCGTTTTCCGGGGAGGTGGACGGCGCGGTGACCAGGCGGCCCTGCGCGTCCGGCTGCAGCCAGGCGAGCAGGAAGCGCGCCGCCTCCTTCATGACTGGATAGGCCTCCTTGAGGTAGGCGCGGTCGCCGGTGAACTGGTAGTGCTCCCACAGATGGCGGGTCAGCCATGCGCTGCCCATAGCCCAGTTGGCCCATTTGGGGTCGCCTTTGCCGAAATCGCCAACCGGGTTGCTGGCTGCCCAGATGTCCGAATTGTGGTGGACCACCCAGCCGGGGGCGTGGTAGAACGACGCCGCGGTTTCCTTGCCGGTGACGGACAGATTGCGGATGAGGTCATTCATGGGTGAAAACAGCTCGCCCAGGTTGGCGCTTTCCACCGGCCAGTAGTTCATCTGCACGTTGATGTTGGTGGTGTAGTTGCTGCTCCACGGCGGACGCACCAGCTGGTTCCAGATACCTTGCAAGTTGGCAGGGGCGTCCTTGGTGCGGGACGAGGAAATCAGCAGGTAGCGGCCGAACTGGACGTACAGCGCTTCCAGGGCCGGGTCGGCCTGGCCGTCGGTGTAGTCGGCCAGGCGGCGGTCGGTGGGGATGGCGCTGCGGTCCCGCTGGCCCTTGTCCTGGTCCAGGTCCAAGGACAGGCGGTCGAAATAACCGTGGAAGTCCGCAACGTGCGCTGCGCGCAAGGCTGCGTAGCCGCGCCGCGCAGCGCGCTCCAGGTGGCCGGCGGCCAGCGCGTGCTGGTCCTTGCCGGCGCTGTCCGGGCACTGGTCGTAGCCGGCGAAGCTGGTCGCGGCCGATAGCAGCAGCACCACTTCCGAAGCGCCGCTGACTCGCAGGCGGCCGCCTTGCGCGGTCAGCGTGCCGTCCGTCACGATGGGCTTGGCGATCAGCTCATAGCGCATGCCTTTGCAGCGGGACGGATCGTCCTGGACCACGGGCTCCGGGTTGTCGTTGACGTAGCTTGGATCGACGTGCGCCGGCGCTTTGCCGCGCAGGGTCAGCATGTTGTCCGCAGCCGTGGTCTCGGCGCGCAGCTGGCTGCGCGTTTCCAGCGCGAGATTGAGTGCGCGCGGCTGGTCCGCCGTCAGGCGCACCACGATCACCTGGTCCGGCGCCGAGGCGAACACCTCGCGCCTGTACCGCACGCCGTTGGCGGTGAAACTGGTGGTGGCGACGCCGTCGCGGATGTCTAGGGCGCGCCTGTAATCGGCCACGCCGGCGCCGTTCAGGTCCTGCTGGATCAGCAGATCGCCCAGGGGCAGATAGCCTTCCGTGTAGCGGCCCTGTATTTTACGGGTCAGCGCATAGGCCGAGGCGTAGTCGCCGCCGCCGAGCGCATTGCGCACCTGCCCCAGCGCTTCGAAGGCACCCGGATTGAGATTCTTGTCGACCGGCCCGCCGCTCCAAAGCGTGGCTTCATTCAACTGCAGCAGCTCCTGCTCGGGGCGGCCGAACACCATGGCGCCCAGCCTGCCGTTGCCGACCGGCAGGGCGTCCGTCCACGCGGCTGCCGGCTTGTCGTAGTGCAGGACCAGTGCGTCGGGGCCGGGTGCGCGGGCGTTGGCGGCGGCTGCCAGGGTGGCCGCCAGCGCGGCAAGCGCGATGCGTATAGAGATCATTGGAGCGGTCCTGTCAGTGGCTGTAGAGGTTGAGGGCTGCATTGCATGTCAGTTGGCCGGAACGGCATAGACTTCGAATTCTTTCACAGTGGCCGGCGCTCCGGCCGGCAGGCTGAGGAAACGGATGCGCATGAACCGCGCTTTGACGGGTGCGGCGAAGTCCGCCAGTGCATACTTCGCTTGCGTTGCCTCGGCCTTGCCGACCGGCGACCACGCCAGCCGGTCCAGCGACGATTCGACCACAAAGGCGGTGCCCGGCGCCGGCCCATCGATGCCGATGCTGCGCACATCGTAGATGTTTTCCAGGTCGACCGACCACACGGCTTGCTCCGCCGAGGACTGCCACTGGGTGCTGTCCTGGCCATCGTTGGCCAGCCTGGCCGAACTGCCCGCGACGGCCGCGCTGGCGGACGTGGGCCGGTTCAGGCTGACGTTGACGGCGGTCTGCGTTTTGTCCTTTTTCGCGGGCAGGTAAGTCGCCACCGTCATCGGTTTTGCCAGCGGACTGCTGCCTTCAACGTAAGGGTCCGGGCCGTCGGTGTCAATCTCGATCACTGCGTCGGACAGGCCCGGCGAGGTAGCGCGGATACGCGCTTTGCCGGCATAGTAGGAGCGGAAGTTGATCGCCGCCTGGCCGTCGCGTATTGCCACCAGGGACTTCCCTGAGAAGGTGATGCTGCGGCCTGTCGGGAATGCGCCGGGGCCGCTTTCGATGGCCAGCGTCACATCCGGCGAGTTGCTCAATGCGCGCCCATCCTTGTCCTTCACAGTGACGAGCAGGTGCACGTCGTCGTGCCCCTGCGTGCCGCGGATGACGGTCTTGTCGGCGCTCAGATCCAGCCTGGCGGGCGTGCCCGGCACAGGCCAGGCCGGCGGCGGCACGCCCGCGTACTGCTTACGGTACCAGTAATACTGGCGCTTCGGGATGCGGAAGTAATCGACCATGCCCATGGAGCCGAATTCAATCGCGGCAATCGAACCGTGGTCGAAGCCGGCCCAGATCGCCTCGCCGCTGCGCCACTTGTAGCGCCACGGATAGGCGGCGGTGCTGCCCTGCTGGTCCGGCGGGTCGCTCAGGTTGCCCCAGCCCGGTTCATAGGCGCCGGGGCGGTCGGTGATCGTGGAGCCGTACTCGGAGACCACGCTTGCCACGCCGGGATTGAGGTACAGCGCGGCGCCGTCGCCGTTGTAGCCGGCGATGTCGCCCAGTTTGTCGATCTCGCCGCGCTGCGACCCGCCGATGGCGACCGGCCGGGACGGATCGAGTTTGCGCATCAGGGCGACCTGGCGTTTGGTGAATTCGCGCAGCGCGCCCATGGCCTCGGGCGCGCTGAAGAAGGTCTCGTTGCCGTTGCTCCAGACGACAATGCTCGGATGGTTGCGGTGGATGCGTATCATTTCGGCGCTTTGCGCCAGTACGCTGGCCTCGAACTCAGGCCGGTCCTCGGGCTTGGGCGGGTAGGCGCTGGAAAGCCAGCCGGGATCGGCGCTGAAGCCGCCTATGCCCCAGAACGGCGCCTCGGACCAGAACAGCATGCCCAGTTCGTCGGTGGCCTGGCTGAAGGCGGGGGAGTGCGGGTAGTGCGAGCCGCGGATGAAATTGAAGCCGGCGTCCTTGATCATTTTCACGTCGCGCCGCGACGCCGAGCGCGTGACGGCGTCGCCCCATCCGGCCTGGTCCTGGTGCACATTGGCGCCGACCAGGTAGACGTGCTCGCCGTTCAGGAAGAAGCCGCTGTCCGCAGTCCATTTGATGGAGCGGATGCCGAAAGGAGTGGTAAAGACGTCGGCAAGCTTGCCGTCGACGTAGACTTCACTTTTGAGGCTGTACATCGCCGGGCGGCCCGGCTGCCACAGTTCGGGTCTGGCGACCGGGGGCGGAGTGTGCAGTATGGTGGCGCTGGCGCCGGCCGGCACGGCGCGGCGGCTGCGGACACTGGTAACCAGCTTGCCCGACGGGCTGTAGACGCTCGACACCAGCAGCATGGATTGCGCCTGCGCCGTAGCGTTGCCGACCTCCGTTTCGATGGTCAGCGTGGCGCGCTCCTTGGACACCTGCGGAGTCTGCACGAAGGTGCCGTACCAGCTGACGTGCACCGGCTCGGTGAGCACCAGGCGCACGTCGCGGTAGATGCCACCCGAGAAGACGTGCTCGCCCGCACGCGGCGACAGCCTGGCGTCCCACAGGTTGTTGACCCGTACCGCGATGGTGTTGGCGCCCGGCCGCGCGTGCGGCGTGATGTCGATGCTGAAGCCGGTGTAGCCGCCGCGGTGGCGACCGGCGTTTTGCCCGTTGACGAAGATTTCCGCGTCCTGGAACACGCCGTCGAATTCGAGGTTCAGGCGCTTGCCCCGCCAGGCCGGCGGCACGCTGATCGTCTTGCGGTACCAGCCGTAGCCTACGTAAAAGCCCGTGCCCAGAAAATAGGGCGTGCTGAAGGAGTGCGGCAGGTGCGCCACGTCCCACCGGCTGTCGTCGAAAGCGGTGTCCATCGCGCCTTTCGGGTCGCCCAGGGTGAACTGCCAAGCCCGGTTCATGTCTATGATTTCACGGGGTTGCCCGGCCGCTTGCGGGGCGGCGCCGGGCAAGGCCAGTAACAGGATGGCCAGCAGAGGTAATGCATGCTTCTGGAAAAACCGGTGGAAGCGGAGGATGGTGCAGCGCATTCGTTTATTTCCTGGGTAAGGGGGCAAGGGCGGCGAAGGGCGTCGTCAGGAGGCGCCGCCGTACCGCTGTCTTGCTGTTCGATTGGCTGTGATTGTATTCTATATATTTAGTGCACTCAAACTGTTTTTCCTTCTCACAGCAGTAATTTTGATATGCGGGCTGGTCATATTCATAACGGTGTCGAGCCAGGGAGCGGGTACCATCGCCGCGTATCCTCTTTTATCGTAGCCATGTTAGCCCAAGGAGCGCCGCATGCGGCCTGAATGCAAGCGCGCGGCGTTGTCGCGCCGCGATTTTCTCAAGGCCGGCACGGTTGCCGCCAGCGGCCTGATACTGGGCTTCGTGGTCCCGGGAACTCAGCGACAGGCGCGCGCGGCCGGCGCTGGCGAGCCGTCCGCGCCCAACGCTTTCCTGCGCATTGCGCCGGACGGCGTCATCACCGTGATCGTCAACCGGCTCGAATTCGGCCAGGGCGTGCATACTGCGCTGCCGATGTTGATCGCCGAGGAACTCGACGCCGACTGGTCGCAGATACGCGGCGAACTGGCGCCTGCCGGCCTGGCCTACAAGGATACGCTCTACGGCATCCAGATGACCAGCGGCTCCCTCTCCGTGGCGCATTCCTACACCCACTACCGTGAAACCGGGGCGCGCGCCCGCGCGATGCTGATCGCGGCGGCGGCCAGGCTGTGGCAGATCAAACCCGAGCAATGCCGCACCGCACAGGGCATGGTGATCGGCCCAGCCGGCCAGCAGGCCGGCTATGGCTCGCTGGCCGATGCCGCCATGCAGCAGCCGGTGCCGGTAACGGTCAAGCTGAAGGACTCAGGCGCGTTCCGTTACATCGGCAAGCCGGTCCCGCGCCTGGACGCGCGCGTCAAGTCCAATGGCACGCAGCAGTTCGGCATCGACTTCAAACCGCCCGACGCCAAGGTCGCCGTGGTTGCGCGCCCGCCGGTGTTCGGTGCCACCGTGCGCAGCCTGGACGCCGCGAAGGCCAGGTCCATCAGGGGCGTGATCGACGTGCTCGAGCTGGCGGCCGGCAGCGGCGGCACCGGCGTGGCGGTGATCGCGGACGGCTACTGGCCAGCCAAGTTGGGCCGCGACGCGCTCGTGATCGCCTGGGACACCAGCGCCGTCGAAAAAGTCAGTTCGGCGCGGCAGATGGAGCTATACCGCGCGCTCGCACTCGGCAAAGGCCTGCCGGCCAGGATGGCGGATACCAGCAAGCTGGCATCGGCGCCCGGGAAAATCTCGGCCGTCTACGAATTCCCTTATCTGGCGCACGCGCCGATGGAACCCATCAACTGTGTGGTTGATCTACGGGCCGGCCACTGTACGGTGTGGACAGGTTCGCAGTTCCAGACTTTCGACCATGCCGCCATCGCCGCCACGTCGGGCCTCAAGCCGGAGCAGGTGACCTTGCATACCATGGCATCCGGCGGGAGCTTCGGCCGCCGTGGCGTGGCCACTTCGGACGATCTGATTGAAGCGGTCAACATCGCCATGGCATGGAAGCGCGGTCCGCTGAAAGTGATCTGGAGCCGCGAAGATGACATCAAAGGAGGGTACTATCGTCCGTCCCACATCCACAAGGTCGACATAGGCCTCGACGCCCAAGGCGGCATACTGGCCTGGGACCACGTGATCGTCGGCCAGGCCATCAGCGCCGGTACGCCGTTCGAAGCGGCGCTGATGAAGAACGGCGTGGACGCGACGACCATCGAGGGCGTCGGCGAAACCTACGCCTTGCCGGTCAACCTGACGGTTCATCACGCCAAGGCCAATGTGCCGGTGCTGTGGTGGCGGGGCGCGGCTTCGTCCCACACCGCCTTCGTCATGGAAACGCTGCTCGACGAAGCCGCCCACGCGGCCGGAGTCGACCCGGTTGCCTTCCGCCGCAGGCTACTGGACGGCAAGCATCCGCGGCATCTGGCGGCGCTCGACCTGGCGGTGGCCAGGTCAGGCTACGGCAAGCGCAAGCTGGCCAGCGGACATGGCTGGGGCGTGGCGCTGCACGGGACGTCCGGCAGCGTCGTGGCCTACGTGGTGGAGGTCTCTGTCACCGACGGCGTACCCAGGCTGCACAAGGTCACGGCCGGTGTGGCTTGCGGTACCGCCGTCAACCCGCTGACCATAGAAGCCCAAGTGCAGGGGGCAGTGCTGATGGCCCTGGGGACCACGCTGCCCGGTTCCGCCATCACGCTCAAGGACGGCGTAGTCGAACAGGGCAATTTCGGCGACTATACGGTGGCCCGCATGCCCGACATGCCGCAGGTCGATGTCTTCATCGTGCCGTCGGACGAACCGCCCACCGGCATGGGCGAGGCCGGCCTGCCGCCGCTGGCGCCGGCCTACGCCAACGCCATCTTCAGCCTCACCGGCAAGCGCCTGCGCAGGCTGCCGTTCGACCTGGCGGCCGCCTAGGCAGCGCGCCCGGCTGCCTGGCCACGCGCTCAGGCGCCGCCGCCGGCGAAGGTGCGGGTCACGCGCTCCAGGTGTGTACGCATGGCCCTGCGGGCGCCGGACTCGTCCCGCCTGACGATGGCTTCCAGTATCGCGCGGTGGTCCAGCAGGGTTGCCTGGCGCAGTTCCTCGGTCCGGTAGTGCTCCTTCAGCCGGTGCCACAGGCTGCTGCGCTGGCGCCAAAGGTAGTCGATCACGCCGACCAGCGCCGAGTTACCGGTCGCGTGCGCGATCGCGATATGAAAATTGCGGTCCGCCTGTTCGTTGCTGGACCGGTCTTCATGGCTGCGTTCCATCTCCAGCACGGCCGCGAGGATGGCGTCCAGCGCGGCGGGGGACGCATTCCTGGCCGCAGTGGCCGCCACTTCCGTCTCTATCAAGCTGCGGGCTGCCAGCACTTCGAACGGCCCCGGGCCGGCTTCCGCGACATCGGCGGGAGGGGCCGGGTGCTTGCTGACGTAGACGCCCGAACCGCCGCGCACTTCGATCACGCCTTCCAGTTCCAGCGCGATGAGGCCTTCGCGCAGCGACGCGCGGCTCACGCACAGCGACGCGGCCAGCTCCCGTTCAGCGGGCAGGCGCGCGCCCGGCGTCATTTGCTGCTCCCGGATCATTTCCTGTATCCGTCCGGCCACCACCCGGTACATGCGGACCTCGGGCGGACGCGTGGCCGGTGCCTGGAACGCTTTGGTTTCGGTCATGTCGTTCATATTGTTCCCGTCTGTTCGATGCCGTAGAAGCGCGCGGCGTTCAAGCCGAATACCGCGTCCCGTTGCCCTTGGTCCAGATGTGCGAGCAGCGCGTCGCTGGCCGCTAGCCACGCCGCGTAATCGGCCGCCAGCCGGAGCACCGGCCAATCGCTGCCCCACATCACACGTTCCGGCCCGAATACCTGCAGCACGTGGCGTGCATACGGCATCAGCTGTTCCACCGTCCAGCCGGGGCCGGCCTCGGTGACCATGCCTGACAGCTTGCAATGCACCTGCGGCTCGGCCGCCAGGCGCGCCATGTCGTCCAGCCACTGCGCGTCCGGGACGGCGCCCATGGCCGGCTTGGCCATATGGTCGATGACGATGGGCAGGGAGGGGTGGCGGCGCGCAAAGGCCAGCAGCGATGGCAAATGGCGCGGCAGCACCAATGCGTCGAGACGCAGGCCGTGGCGCAGCATGGCCCCAACCGCCGGAGCCAGGGCGGGATCGTTGATCCAGCCGTCGTCTTTCAGGTCCTGCAGCATGGGCCTCAGGCCGCGCAGTTTGGGGTGGGCCGCCATGACCGCGATGCGCGAGGAGGCCTCTACCGCCTTCAGGTCCACCCAGCCCACCACGGCGGCGATGAAGCTGTGTTGGTCGGCCAGGTCGAGCATGAAGCGGGTGTCGGCCTCGTTCGGCATGGATTGCACCAGCACGGTGGCGGCGATGCCATTCTGCTGCAGCAGGCCGGCCAGGTCGTCCGGATAGAAATCGCGGTAGATGGGGGCAAGGTCCGGAGGCGGCCAGGCGCCTGCGCGCGCGGCCAGCCGCCAGAAATGCTGGTGGGCGTCGATGCGCATCATGGCATGGCCTCCATGGGAATGATGGCGCCCCGGTGCGCCACCACGGCTGCGGCCAGCGTGCAGCCGAATTGCGCGGCCTGGACGCTGTCCGCGCCACTTAGGCGCCGCGCCAGGTAGCCGGCGCTGAAACTGTCGCCGGCGGCGGTGGTGTCGACGGCGCGTGTCTCCAGGGCCGGCACGTGCACGGCGCGGCCCGCGGCGCCGCCGACCAGGCAGCCTCCGGCGCCCAGTTTGAGCACCGCTTCGCGCATGCCGAAGGCTTCCATCCGTGCCAGCGCCTCCGCCGGGCTGCGCGTGCCATGCAGCGCCACCTCGTCGTCGAAACTGAACAGGGCGTGCGTGCAGACCTGCGCCGCGCGGTCCATCCAGTGGCGGGCGGTCGCCGCGTCCCACAGGGCGGCGCGGTAGTTATTGTCCAGCACTACCCAGGCGCCGGCTTCGCGCAGTCGCGCCGCCAGTGCCAGCAGGGCTGCGCGCCGTTCGTCGTCCAGGATGGCCAGTGTGATACCGGTGAGCAGCAGGATGCGGCATCCGTCCAGTGCTGCCTGCAGTTGCGCCAGGTGTGCGGCCGACAGCATGGTACGGGCAGCGGACTGCGAGCGCCAATAGACGAAGCGGCGCTCGCCAGCGGCGTCGGTTTCGATCGCGTACAGGCCGGGCGTGCCGCCGGGCAAGGTGTCCACCAGGCTGTCGTCGATGCTTTCGGCCTGCATGTGCTTGCGTATCAATCCGCTCATCGTGTCGTCGCCCAGCGCGCTGACGTAGCGCACGGGCAAGGCGGGCGCCAGCCGTTTCAGATAGACGGCGGTGTTGAAACTGTCGCCGGCCGCAGCGTGGACGATGCTGCCGTCCGCTTGCGGCCGCAGCTCCAGCATGCATTCGCCGACGGACCAGCACGCGCCGTCCGCAGCGCGCTGCCCGATACCGGCCATGTTAGTCGAGGCGCTCATGCGGCTTGCGCGGCGCGCGCGGCCGCCAGCTTCAGCGCGGCGCGCAGGCGCGGCTGCGCCAGAGGCAGCTCCATCTTGTTGGCCAATGCCACCACGGGCAGCATGCGGCGGCGCTTCTTTTCCTCGTGGTTCTGGGCGATGTCGGCCAGGCGGTGCGCCAGGAAGGGATTGCAGAAGCGGTCGCGCACCTCGGCCAAGTAGGCCCTGGCGATGTCGCCCTCGCCCAGCGCGTCGAACACGGGCAGCACTTCTTCTTCCCACGCCGCTTCCAGCTGCGCGCGCGCCTTGGGATTGGACATGGCCTGCAGCACCGTCTCGTCCTGCGGACGCTGGTGCTGTTGCCAGTGTTCGGCCAGGAAAGAGTGGCCCAGGTTGAGCAGGAACAGCTTGCGCCTCTCATAGGGCTCCAGCTTGTCCGTGACGACGATTTGCGGATGGGTGCACGGCAGCACCATCTTTTTTTGCGCCTCGATCACCCAGATGGCGTAAGGCTCGGCGACCGCGCCGGCCGGCTCGATCGCTTCCGAGACGATGCGGTCCACCAGCGAGTTGACCCACACGCAGCCTTTGCCCAGGTAGACGATGAAACCGCTGTCCAGCTTCCATGCGTGCGCCAGCCTGCGCACCAGGTCGCGCAGCACGGTGCCATTGTCGGCCACCAGCTCGCAGGGGTAGAGCGTGACGGGCGCGGCGCCGCGCAGATAGCGCTGGTGCAGCAGTACCAGCAGCTTGGCGGGGAAACTGCGCGGCGGCAGCGCCGCGTCCAGCAGCTCGGGCCCATCCTGGTCGGACAGCTCGTATCCCTTGTCGCCGGTGTTCGAGACGATCACCTGTACCGACGTGGAGGCCAGTTCGCGGATCGCAGCCCAGTCGCGGTCCGCATGCAGCCCGGCTTCGACCGCCGTGACCCTGTGCTCCTGCTCGATCACCTCGCCATCCACGCAGCCACGGATGCGCACCGGGTAGCCGCCCGGCGCGTTGAAGGCGTCCACCCGCTGCGCGCTCTGGGCGTTGCCGGTGGTTTGCACCACGGTGATACGGCCCAGCGCCTGTTCCCGTTGCAGTGCCTGGTCGACGAACAGGTCCACGTGCGCTTGCAGGAAGCGGCTGGTGCCGAATTGCAGGATAGCGGAAGTCATCTTATACCTCGACGATGGCTTTGATGACGCCGGCGGCCGGATCCATCCATTGCGGCAGCACGTCGACGAATTCGGACAGGGTGGTGCGGTGCGTGTTCATCAGGCCGGTGGGAACCAGGCCCGCCTTCATCGCCGCCAGCACCTCGCTGAAGTCTTCCGCGGTGGCGTTGCGGCTGCCCAGCAAGCTGGTTTCGCGCTTGTGGAATTCGGGGTCGGCGAAGGAAATGCGGTCCAGCACGATCGACACCAGCACGTAGGCGCCGCCGTGCGCGACGAATTCCAGGCCGCGCTCCATCGCCTTCACGTTGCCGGTGGCGTCGAAGACAACGTTGAAGAACTCGCCGTTGGTCAGCGCCGACAGGCGGGCCTTGTCGTTCTCGTCCACCTGCACCGTTTGCTTGATGCCGAGCGCGCTGCGGCAGAACGCCAGGCGGTCTTCACGCGCGTCCAGCACCGTGACGTTGCCGCCCTTGAGCTGGGCAAACAGGGCCACGGCGATACCGATCGGGCCGGCGCCGACCACCAGCACGTTCTGGCCTGGGCGAACATTGCCGCGGCGGACAGCGTGAGCGCCGATGGCCAGGAATTCCAGCATCGCGGCGTCGTCGAGGGAAATGCCGTCGGTCTTGAACACGAAGCGTTCGGGCAGCGCCAGGTACTCGGTCATGCCGCCGTCGCGGTGCACGCCCAGCACCTGGATATTGGTGCAGCAGTTGGTCTTGCCCTGGCGGCAGGCGATGCAGTCGCCGCAGGACAGATAGGGCATCACATACACCTGGTCGCCGGTCGCCAGTTCGCTGCCCTTGGGGGCGCTGACCACTTCGCCCGACAGCTCGTGGCCCATGACACGGGGGTACTGGAGGAAGGGCTGGGTGCCGCGGAAGATGTGCATGTCGGTGCCGCACAGGCCGATGCGGCGCACGCGCAGCAGCACCTCGCCGGGGGCCGCTTGCGGCAACGGACGTTCCACCAGTTCCAGCTCGCCCGGGGAGTGACATACGACTGTTTTCATCATGGGAATTTCCGAATGGATGTTGAGTATGTTTCGATTGTATCTCATATATTCAAAACATCCGAGTGAAAAAATCCGCCTTTGCTATTATATTTTTGATCAGCCTCAGGCCGCGTGGGCCCTGTTTTCCCTCTGGCGCAGCGAGCTGAGCATGGTCTCGCGGGACGAGCGCAGGTGGCTGCGCATCGCCGCCAGCGCGGCCGCAACGTCGCCCTGGGCGAGCGGGCGCAGGATGGCCAGGTGCTCTTGCAGCGCGTACTGGTTGCGCGGGATCTCGTCGCGCTTGTCCCATTGATAGTGGTAGTGGTACACCATGGACACGGCGTCGTTCAGGCCCTCGGCGAAGCGGTTGTCCAGCAGGCCGATCAGGAAGGTGTGGAATTCACGGTCCAGGTCGGGAAATGCGGCATGGGCCTCGGCCGGCTTCCTGCCCAGCGCCTCGTGACGCGCCAGCAGCTCGCGCAGCCGGGCGAATACCGGGTCGTCCGGCGCCAGCGCGGCTATGCGCTCGATCGCCTTCAGTTCGAACATCTCGCGCACTTCGCCCAGCTCCTCGGCGTATTTGGTGTCGAAGGCGCACAGGCGCCAGCCGCCGCGCGGATTCTTCTCGATCAGGCCATTGCGCGCGAAGCCGATCAGGAATTCGCGCACGGCGATGGTGCTGACCCCGGCTGCGCGCGACAGCTCCACCTCCGAGAACTCCGCCCCCGGCGGCAGGTCGCGCGCATAGATGCGCTCCATCAGCACCTGCTGCAGCTGGTCCGTGGCGCTGTGCAGTTCCGACACGTCGAAGTAGTCGGCCGGCTTGGGCTTGCGCAGCAGATAGCGCTGCTTCATGCCTTCGATCAGCCCGTGATCGGCCAGGTGAGCCAACGCGCTGCGCACGGCCGTGCGGCTGCTCTCCACGATCTCGGTCATCCGCATTTCGGTTGGCATGGGGTCGCCAACTTTCATATGGCTTGCGGCATGATCCAGAAGCAGGTTGACACTGCGCCGGGTAGTGATGGGAAGCTTGGACATTTTCGGGTATGGGGCGCCATGGCGGCGGATAGGGGACGAAACGCTATTTTACAACCAACGCCGCCCGGCCCCCATTGCGCAATAAAGGGCCGAAAGTTGTTGAATGTCCTTTATACATTGAATACACTACAGCTCGCCGGCGCGTGCTGCGGCGGCATTTCTTTATCAACTGGAACAAGGACAGGCGATGGAACGCATGGGCATGGTGATCGGGATAGAACCCGGCAAGATCGACGAGTACAAAGCCCTGCATGCGGCAGTGTGGCCGCAGGTGCTGGCCACGCTGGCCGCAGCGAACGTGCGCAACTACACGATCTTCTTGCGCGAGCCGGAGAATCTGCTGTTCGGCTACTGGGAATACCACGGCAGCGATTTTGATGCCGACATGCGCGGCGTGGCGGCCGACCCCGAGACCCAGCGCTGGTGGACCTTCTGCGCGCCGTGCCAGGTACCGCTGGCGAGCCGGGCCGATGGAGAGCACTGGGCCATGATGCGCCCCGTGTTCCATGTGGACTGACGGCTGCCTCGAATAAGCACCAATTTGTCATTCCGCATGGGCGGCCCGCCGATGCGGAACGACAGGTATTTCGGGGTACTTTGACGTTGCATCATCGGTTTTTCTCTCCCTCTCTCTCCTCTCTCTTCTCGATCCGGCCGCTTGGGCAATTTCATTTTCCGTCTTGACGTTTTTTGGAATTGCGGCGCCATGGCGCTGATCACACAATGCATGCACGGCGATTTTGCGCTGCCCGCTTGCGGTCGGCGCCGGCCCCCCGGGATGGTCTGCTATTCCTTCGCTCCTGCTTCGTCTTCTTCACTGCGTTACAGCTAGTTTTGCGGGCGGTTTCGGCCGCCTTGCGTAGCGAAGATGGGCCGGGTGTGCAGGTGAGGCGGTCGCCGTGTCCGAAGTCTAAAGAACATCCTAACGGAGGAGATATGGAGTTGAAGCAAATCTGCGCGGTGCTGTCTGCGGCCTTGTTCATGGCGCCTGCCGCCCAAGCGGAATCCTATAAATGGGATACCGTTGCCATGGGCGGTGCCGGTTATGTCACCGGCGTGATTCCAAGTAAATCGGAGCGGGGCGTGATTTACATGCGCACCGACGTGGGCGGCGCTTACCGTTGGGATGCCCAGCGCGAGCGCTGGATCGGATTGCAGGACTGGATAGGCGAGGAACGCACCGGCTTCATGGGCGTGGAATCGGTGGCGGTCGATCCGAAAAATGCCGCCAACGTCTATTTGATGGTCGGCACCCAATACTTCAACGGCGGCAAGAGCGCCATCCTGCGTTCCCGCGATTATGGCAAGACTTTCGACATTGTCGAGACCACGCCGCAATTCAAGGCGCATGGCAACGGCATGGGACGCGGCAACGGCGAGCGGCTGCAGGTCGACCCGGGCGACAGCAATGTGCTGTATGCGGGCACCCGCCGCGATGGCCTGTTCAAGAGCACGGACGCTGGCTCGACCTGGAACCGCGTGGCATCGCTGCCGGTGAGCTCCACGCCGAACGACAACGGCATCGGCGTCGTGCTGCTCGACCCCACCAGCGTCGACGGCGGCTCCGCCCAGCGCATCTTCGTCGGCGTGTCGCGCCTGGACTCGGTCGGCCCCAACTTCTATTTCAGCTATGACGGCGGCGAGACATTCGAGCCGGTCGAAGGCGGCCCCACCGGCCTGATGCCGCAGCGCGCCGTCATGTCGCCCGAAGGCAAGCTGTATATCACGTACGCCAACGGCGGCGGCCCCCATCCCACCGAACTGGAGGCAATGAACCAGGGCCAGGTATGGGAATATGACGCGGCGGGCGGCAACTGGACCAATATCACCCCGGCCGGCATGAACGGCCCGTTCGGCGGCATCAGCATGGATCCGGCCGACCCGCTGCACCTGGTGGCGTCCACCACCAACGTCTGGCAGCCGCAGGGCGGCGGCTGGGGCGACCAGATCTATACCTCGCGCGATGCCGGGCGCACCTGGTCCAATGTGATGGCACGCCCGTTCGCGATCGACCCGAAAGGCGCCAACTGGATCACCAGCAGCTCCATCCACTGGGCTTCGGATGTGCAGTTCGATCCTTTCGATACCAAGACGGCCTGGGTCGTTTCCGGCAACGGCGTCTTCCGCACCACCAATATCGATGCACCTGCCACGACCTGGGACTTCGCTGTGGCGGGCGTGGAGGAGAGCGGCGCATTCTCGGTGGTCAGCCTGCCCAACGGGAAACTGGCGACTGCGATTGGCGACTACGACGGTTTCATCCACAGCGACCCGTCGCAGTATGGTCCGCGCCATAGCCCGTCCATGGGGACCACCACCAGCCTGGCCGCCAGCAGCGACGGCCGCGTGCTGGCGCGGGTCGGCAACCAGCTTTACTATTCCACCAACACGGGCGCCAGCTGGACCCAGTCCCCGGTCATCAATGGCCGCGCCGGCCAGCTTGCCGTGTCCGCCGACGGCCAGGTGCTGTTGCACAATCCCGAGAGCTCTTCCACCACCTACCGCTCCACCGACTATGGCGCCAGCTGGATCCCGGTTACCGGTCTGAACCAGTCGGACGCCCGTCCGGTCGCCGACACCGTCAACCCGCTGAAGTTTTACGCCTACGACAGCAGCAGCGGGCGCATGCTGGTGAGTACCGACGGCGGCGCTTCCTTCGCGCCGCAGGGCAATCCGGGACTGGGCGGTTCGAAGTTCATCACGGCCGTCCCGGGGATAGAGGGCGACGTGTGGGCATGCATGTCCGGCGGGTTGACGCACTCGACCGATAGCGGCGCGACCTTCGGCAAGATCAGCGCCGTCAGCAACTGCGCGACGGTCGGCGTGGGCAAGGCCGCGCCGGGCGCAGCTTATCCCGCCCTCTATGTCTGGGGCACCGTGGGCGCCGCGCGCGGCATGCTGCGTTCCACCGACCTGGGCGCGAGCTGGGTGCGCGTGAACGACGATGCGCACCAGTTTGGCGGCATCGGCTATTCCCCGGTCATTACCGGCGACATGAACAACTACGGCGCGGTGTACATGAATTCGATGGGACGCGGCGCGGTGTATGGCATGGTGGCCGCGGACGGCGACGTCCTGGTCACGCCGACCGATCCGAACAGCGGACCGAAGGAGCCGGCCAACAAATGCGAGTACGTGATCACCACGTCCTGGTCGGGCGGCCATCTCGCCGATGTGCGCATCACCAACAACCGTTCCGTGTCCGTCAACGGCTGGTCGGTCAGCTGGACTTACAGCGAGAACTCGACGGTCGATGGCTGGTGGAACGGCGCGGTCTCCGGCACCTCGCCGACTTTCACGGGCGCGTCCTCGGAGAGCTGGAACACCGTCATCGCGCCCGGCGCGACAGCCAGTTTCGGCATGGTCGTCGGCAATTACAACGCCACGCAAGTGCCGGCCGTCACCGGCGACGCCTGCAACTGATAGAGACCGGAGGCGCCGCTGGCGCCTCCCCACCGCACAAGAGGATGCTATGAAAAATTGTATTATCGGCCTGATGGCCAGCGCCGGCCTGCTGCTCGCTTCCGCAGCCCAGGCCAGCGTGATCAACTTTGATGAACTGGACGCGGGCGGCAAGCTGGCCAGCCTGGCCAAGACCGCCCCGTACGCCGGCTTGACATGGAGCGCCAGCTGGTTCCTGGGCGACACCACCGTGGGCGGCTACGACAATGGCGCCCATTCGGGCAACGAGTTTGTCTCCAACGGCTTCGGCGTCAACCACCTGGGCATCAGCAGCGCGACGCCGTTCAGTTTTAGCGGCGCCTGGTTCGCCGCACCGAACACCAACGGCTCCAGGGCCAGCTGGATCAATATCACCGCCTACGACAGCGCTAACCAGCTGATCGGCAGTACCGGCAACATCGCCATTTCGGCCAGCTACGCGCTCATCGCGGCCAACTTCGGCAACGTTGCGCGCCTCGATATCGCACGCGACAAGGGCTGGTTCGTCATGGACGACCTGAACGTCAGCAGCGGCACGTCGGTGCCAGAGCCCGGCAGCATGGCGCTGATGGGATTGGGCGTGGCGGCGCTGGCATGGGCAAGGCGTCGCAGACAGGGCAACTGAGGGAATGCGGGCGGCCTGAATATCTGTCTGGCTAAGTTAGGTCCCGACCATAGTATCGATAGAAACAAGAACAGCCCGCCAATAAGTGGGCTGTTTTTCCGTTGGCGGACCTTACCGGATCCAAGAACACCTTGTTGCGGGGACCTTGTTGTGTCGCCGCCCACGCCGCCCTGCGCTCATTCGTTCACCGAGACGACCGCCACCGCCTTTGGCGGCAAGGTGATGGACAGCTTGCCATGGTCGGCCTGCGCCTGGAACGGCGTAGGCAGCACGGCCTTGGGCGATGCGAAGCTGTTGTGCGCATCCATGGTGGCGGCCGTGAGCATGCTGCCGCTGGCGGACTTGACCACTGCGCCAGCCAGCGCGATGGAGACCGCGACAGCGTCCTTCGGACTGGTGTTGACCAGCGACAGATACAGCCTGCCGTCCTTTCCGCGCGCCGCTGATGCGCTCAGCAAGGGAATGCCAACGCTGCCCAGGCTGTACTGCTGATTGTTGTCGAGCTTGACCGGCAGCGAGACCGCATCCTGGAAGGGCACGTGCATCCTGAACGCGTGATAAGTCGGCGTCAGCAGCATCGTCTTCCCTTCGGTGAGTATCATCGCCTGCAGGACGTTGACCATCTGGGCGATGTTGGCCATGCTCACCCGGTCGGCATGGGCGTGGAAGATGTGAAAGTGCAGGGCCGCCACCAGCGCGTCCCTCAGCGAGTTCTGCTGCTGCAGGAAGCGCGGCGGGGTACCGGGCGTCGGCTCGTACCAGGTGCCCCATTCGTCGACGGCAAGCGTCAGCTTCTTCTGGGGATCATTCTGCTCGAGCTTGGCCACGTTGCTGGCAAGCAGTTCGCCCATGTGCAAGGCGTCCTTCAAAGCCGAGATCCACTGGTCTTCGCCGAAACCGGTGGCGGGGCCCTTGCTGCTGCTGCCACGGCCCGGCACCGTGTAATAATGCAGGCTGATGGCGCTCGCGGGGGCGCGGATGTTGCGGCTCAGGTAGTCGGTCCAGTCGACGTTGCCGTCCAGGCCGCCACCGGCGATGAGCTTGGTCGCCTGCGCGCCAGTTGCGTGCGCGAAGGTCGCGTGGTGGTTGTACAGATTGGTGAAATAGGCGGCCGTCATGTTGCCGCCGCAGCCCCAGTTCTCGTTGCCGATGCCGAAGAACGCAACCTTGAACGGCTTGGCCCGTCCGTTCTGCGCCCGCAGCCGCGCCAGCTCCGATTGGCCCTCGCCGGTCATGTATTCAAGCCATTGCGCCGTTTCGCGCGGCGAGCCGGTAGCGACATTGCCGTTCACGTAGGCGTCGGCGCCGATCAGCTCGATCAGGTCGAAGAATTCGTGCGTGCCCACGGCGTTGTTGTCCACCACGTTGCCCCAGTTGGTGTTCACCATGACCGGGCGCTTGCCGCGCGGGCCGATGCCGTCGCGCCAGTCGTATTCGTCGGCGAAACAGCCGCCCGGCCAGCGCACCACCGGCACCCGCAGGTCCTTCAACGCATCCAGGACGTCCTTGCGCCAGCCTTTGACGTTGGGGGTCTTCGACTCGGGACCGACCCACATGCCGCCATAGATCCCGGTGCCGAGGTGCTCGGCGAACTGGCCGTAGACATTCTTGTTAATGACGGCGCCCGGCTTGGCCACGTCGACAGTGACGGCCACTTCCGGGGCTGCAAGGGCAGCCTGGGCCGCGAGCATGCTGATGCAGCACAGGGCACGCTTGATCGATTTCATGACTTGTATTCCTATATTCAACTGCGGAGGGGGCTGCCACTGCATACGCAAGCGGCTGCCGTTTCCTCTGTCTATTCCTCGATCGCCAGTACGCTCACCGACTTTGCCTTCAGCGTCAGGAGGAGCTTGCCTTGCTCGGCGCGCGCCATCAACGGCGCGGGAGCAACCGAGCCGGGCGCTGCCGCGCTGTTGTAGGCATCCATGGCGCCAGCCGTCAGCACGCCGCCGCTGGCCGCCTTTGCCACCACACCCGCCACGCCGACGGTGACGGTCACCGCTTCCTTCGGATCGGTGTTGACGAGCGACAGGTACAGCTTGCCATCCCTGGCGCGCGCGGCCGAGGCGCTGACGGTCGGGAGCGCGATGCTGCCCAGGCTGTACGTCGGGTTGTTGGTGAGCTTGACCGGCAGCGAGACCGCATCCTGGAAGGGCACGTGCATCCTGAACGCGTGATACGTCGGCGTCAGCACCATCGCCTTCCCTTCGGCCTGGATCAATTCCTGGCCTGGGGCCTGCTGAGCAATGTTGGCCATGCCCAGGCGGCCGGCATGGGCATGGAAGGCATGGAAGTGCAGGGCCGCCACGAGCGCGTCGCTCAGTGCGTTCTGCTGCGACCGCTGCTGCGCCGTAGCGTCGCCCCCGTCCCATTCGCCCATCACGAGGGATATTTTTTTCGTCGCATCGTTCTTGTCGAGCATGGCGACATTGCTGTCGATGAACTCGTTGATCTGCCAGGCCCGGCTCAAGGCCCCGATCCACTGCTCCTCGGCCAAGCCGGGCGCCGCGCTCTTGCTGTCACGGCCCGCAGCCGGTGGACGGTGCACGCTGATGCCGTCGCGGTAATCGCGGATGCGTTTTTTGGTGCTGAGTTCATCGGTCCATTCGGCGCCGCTGCCGCTGGCGATGAGCTTGGGCGGCTCCTTGCCCTTTCCGCGGATGAACACTGCGTATTGGTTGTACAGGTCTGCGTAGTATTGCGGCGTCATGTTGCCGCCGCAGCCCCAGGGCGCGCGGCCAACGCCGAAGTATGCCACTTTGTATGGTTCGGCGCGGCCGTTTTTCGTCCGCAATTGCGCCAGCGTCGAACCGCTCGGCGCGGCCATGTATTCGACCCAATCGGCCGCTTCGCGCGGCGAACCGGTGCCGATATTGCCGTTCACGTAGGCGTCGGCGCCGAGCAGCTCGACCAGGTCGAAGAATTCGTGCGTGCCGACGGCGTTGCCGGCCGCGGCTCTTGCGCGCGGTCCGATACCGTCGCGCCAGTTGTATTCGTCTGCGGCGCAGCCGCTCGGCCAGCGCAGCACCGGCACGTGCAGCTCCTTCAGCGCAGCCACCACATCCTTGCGCCAGCCCTTGATGTTGGGAATTTTCGACCGGGGACCGACCCACATGCCGCCGAAATTGCCGGCATCGCTATGCCCGGCCGCCTGGCCATACAGATTCTTGCTGATGACCGCGCCCGGGTGTTCCGCATCGATGTCGATGTCCACGGTTTGCGCGGCCCAGGCCGACGCGGCCACCAGCAGGCCAGCGGCCATGATGGGGAATTGAAGGTACTTCACGGGCAGTCCTAGTGTTGTTGTTGAATGCGTGCGAGCCGGCCCCGAATTGCGGGCCGGCTCGGGCGTTTGCGGCTTATGCGCGCATCTGCATCTTAGAACTTGTAGCGCAAGCCCATGATGAAGGTGCGGCCGTTGGCGAAGTGCTGGTGCTCCAGGCCCGTCTCATACGTGTTGGCTTCACCGACGAGGCGGTTGAGCGTCTTGTCGGTAATGTTCGCGACATTGAAGGACAAGGTCAAATGGTCGTTGACGGCGTAGTTGGCCGAGGCATCGAGCAAGCCGTAGGCCGGGACGTAGCTGGAGCCGAACGGCGTGGCCGGGTTGACGCCACCCAACTGCTGGGAGGAGCGCCACGTGTACACCAGGCGCGAGGAGAATTTCGCGTCCTCGTACATGAGGCTGGCACTGGCGCTGTCCTTGGACACGAACGGCATCGCAACGTTGATGATGCGCTGCGCCGCCACGGTGCCGGAATTGACCGGGTTCGACGTATTGACATGGGTGTACGAACCCGCTACGCCGAAGTTCGCCAGCAAGCCGCTCTTGGCGTCGAAGAACCATTGTCCGGACACCTCTACGCCGCGCGCAAAGCCTTTTTCGCCGTTGACCTTGCGGGTGATCAGGTACTGGCCATTGGTGCAGGTGTTGCTCGTGGAGCCAGTATAAGCCGGCGCAAACGAGGACGTCTGGCATTCGACGATATCGTTGAAGAAGCCCTTGATATCCTTGTTGAACAGACCGAGCGCCACGTAGTTGGTCGGGCTGAAATAGCGCTCGAACGACAGGTCGAGCGAGTCGGCCACTTGCGGCTTGAGCGCAGGGTTGCCCTCGCTGCCGGTGCCGAGCGCCGAGTTGATGTTCACGAACGGGTTCAGGTCACCGGTCTGCGGACGGGTCATGCCGCGGCCGTAACCGAAGCGCGCCAGGAAGTCCTTGCTGATCTCGTAGGTCGCGTTCAGGGACGGCAGCACGTTGGTGTAGCTGACCGAGCGTACATTGTCGATCAGGCCTGGTGCGGAAGGATTGGTGATGCGTGCCGTCGCCTTCGATTCGGTGCGCACCACGCGCACGCCGACGCTACCTTTCAGGCGCTCGTCGAAGGCGGAAAACTCGCCCGCGACATAGCCGGCCAGCGTGCTTTCATCAATGCTCCTGCGGGCAGCCGCGATCTCAGGGTACGCTCCCTCATCCGGCATCCCGGCTTTGGGGAATTGATCCCTGACCTGATTTCCCAGCAGCGCGTCCGGGTTGTACACGATATAGCCGCCGGAGTAGCCGGCGTCGCCGCGCATATAGTTGCTCGGCGCGTTTTGGATGACGCCTGGCATGCTCGCCACCGAGATGGCGTTCGCCTGGTTCCCGGCAAGGCCAAGGCCGTCGGTCGTCAGATTCCTGTTGCCAAAGCCGTTGTTGGCCTTATACAGGCTTTCCTGCTTGGCGTAGCGCGTGCCGAACTTGAGCCTGCTCAACAGGCCGCTGTCGAAGGAATAAGCGCCGTTGAGCGCGGCTGCGGCGCCGTTGTCGTCCCAGGTCTGGTAGGTGGCAGGGGCGTAGACATTGAAGACGAAGTTGCGCGGATCGGACAGGTCCGGGCCGTTGAACGAGACCTGGTGCGGCTCGCCTTCGGCTACGCGGTTGACTTCCCACGACCGGCCGCTCGCGGTGGCCATCTCGACCCTGCGGTTGTCCTGCTTGCGGTCCGATTTGATGTAGGAGATATCGCCCTTGAGCGACAGGGCCGGGGTAGGGCTCCATTCCACGCCGGTCGCCGTGGTCCAGGTCACGTAAGGGCTGTGTTCGTCGCCGCCCCATGGACGGATGGCCGAATTCAGGTAGGTGCCGCTCAACAAGCGCTTGCTGGCCAGGATGTCGTCGCTGCCGCCGTTGTAGTTGCGGTTGGCCAGGGTTTCGGTCACAGCAAATGGCGTCGTCTGCAGGTTGCGCACGTTGGCGCCCTGGTCGATGAACAGGAAGCGGTAATTCTGATGGTACAGGTAGGAGGTGTAATTGCCTTCCACGTAGAAGCGCAAGGTGTTGTCCACGCGATAATCCGCTGCCAGGTTCAGGCCTTTGCGCTCGCGCAAGATGGTTTCCTGGAACACGTTGGCGCCCACGGTGGGCGTGGAGATAATGTTGTTGATCTGGTCGCTGCTCAGCCCCGCCGTGTTGGGCATGTTGGCGCCCATGGTGGCTGAGGTCGGGAAGGTCGGCACGTTGGCCAGGAAGTTGATGTCGGAACGGCCGACATAGGCAGCCATCGGCTGGCCCGGGTTGTTGCCCGTATTTGCGCTGGCCAGGTTGGCGTATTCCTGGCTGTCGCCGCGCACCATGCGGCGATAGTCGGGACCACGGCCGGCGGGCGTGCTGTCGGAACGGCCGGTACTCTTCTGGAAAGCGACCGCGGCCATCACACCGATGCGCGAGCCGCCGCCCAGGTCGAAGCGGTTGGCGATGAGGCCAAACAGTTCCGGATCGGTTTTTTGGCCGAGGTCGTTGTGGCGCACGTTGGCGTTCAGGGATGCTGTGAATTCCTTGAAGTCGCTCGGATTGCGGGTGCGCAGATTCACCAGGCCGCCGATACCGCCTTCGATATGCTCGGCCGATGGATTTTTGTAGACGTCCACGCCGGCAATCATGCCGGGGATGGCGTCTTCGATGTTGAATTCACGGCTGCCGGCCGTGAAGTAGGAGCGGCCGTTCACGTGCGAGGCGGTCTGGTTGGCCAGGCCACGGATGGTCAGGCCGGAGCCGAAGCCGGCCGGGGAGGCGCCTTCGCCGCCGTAGCGGTAGCCCTGCACGCCCGGAATGCGGGTGAGGGTTTCGGCGACGTTCGGATCCGGCAGCTTGCCGATGTCTTCCGCGGTAATCGAGTCGACCACCTCCATCGCGTCCTTCTTGATCGCCACCGACGAACGGGCGCTGGCACGCAGGCCTTTCACGACCACGACTGAAGAGTCTGCCTCTTGCGCCATGGCGCAGGGTGCAAATGCCTGGCTGACCGCAAGAGCGATGCCGGTGACCTTAAGGGATAACTTGAGTTTCGTATTCATTACTTCGTCTCTCTCTAAATTGATATTAATGGGCAGCTCTTCAGCGCCCTTGGCACAGATCTTCTTGCAGGATTACATTTGATATCGCTACCAACCAGCCACCGGTTTTCCCCTAAATTGGATGAAATCGGCCATTTTTCAGGGTTGATTATCACGGTACTGCCGTGATGTCAATTTTCCGGTATCGATACCAATTCAGCGAGCACGCTTGATATCGATAACAGATGCGTTGATTATATGTAATATCCGCAGCCTGTCTAGTAAAAATTTGCAAAAAAGTTGGATGAACATCGGCTGATGTCGCTTGGGCGCGACATCGGGTGGCTGCGGAAATTGGCGAATCGACGCTTTGCGGCGCTGCGGTGGGATCAGCGTTTGATGGGGCAACGGGCCGTCGAGGCGCGTATCACGACCTGGCTAGGCAGTTCGATGCAGGAGTGTTGCTCCGATGAATTCTCAATCCGCGCGATCAATTCCTGCACGGCCGCTTCGGCCAGGCGCTGCAGGGGCGGGCGTATGCTGGTCAGGGGCGGATCGGTCAGCGCGGCCGCCTCGGTGTCGTCATATCCGACAATGGACAGGTCCTGGGGCAGGCGCAGGCCCGCAGCGCGGGCCGCCTCCATGACGCCGAAGGCCACCATGTCGCTGACGGCGAAGATGGCGGTTGGCCGTTGCCGCAAATTCAACAGCCGTTTTCCCGCTTCCAGGCCGGACAGGTGGCTGAAGTTCCCCGTCTCCAGCCATTGCGGGGCCGGCTGGATGCCTTGCTCGGCCAAGGCGGCCATGTAGCCTTGCAGGCGTTGGTTGCTCTGGCCCGAATTCTGCGTGCCGCCGATGAAGGCGATGCGCTTGTGGCCCAGCTCGATGAGGTGGCGGACGGCATCGCGGGCGCTGACGAAATTATCGGCACGCACCACTGGCAGGCTGGTGGGGGCCCGCCAGAAGTTGACGAGAACAATAGGTTTGGTGCTTTTCTCCAGCACGCGCAGCAGGGTGTCGGTGATGCCTTGCAAGACCAGGAAGCCGTCGCACACGCCGCCTAGCAAATTGACGCTCGATCCTTCGCGGGGCGCTTCGTTGGTGTAGAACATGTTGTAGATCACCAGATCGCGGTTGTGACTGCGCACGGCCTTGCTGATCTCCATCACAATGGCACTGAGGTGCGCGGAAGTCAGATCGTTGAGCATGATCCCAAGCACGTGGGAGCGGGCGCCACGCATCACGCGGGCCGAGACGTTTGGCACGTAGTCCAGGGCGGCGGCGGACGCCATGACCTTGCTCTTGCTGCGGCGGGAAACGGCGCCTTCGCCGCTGAGTGCGCGCGAGGCGGTCATCGCCGACACGCCCGCGTGGGCTGCAACGTCATGCAAGGTGATGCTGGAAGGGGCGTTGGGCGGCTTGGGTTTGATCATGAAAGGTCGCGGCATGGTGCGGGGATAGTGAAACGCACTAACTGTAGCACGGATGTAACTCGCTCTCAACGAACAACTCGGGCTGAGGAAATTGTTATCGTTACCTATGAAAATCGCCCTCGCGACAGCGCCGCTTCTCCGCTGCTTACCCGGAGGGAAGCCGTCCTGGCAGTATGAACGGTAAGGGAATTTTGGTCGGACAACGATATGCGCTTAGTACATTGCGCTAAAAAGTGGTATCGTTACCAAAAATGTGCCGACTTCCTTTCCCCTTTCCTTCCGGCCTTCCAGGCGCTGGTGCAAGCGATGATTGAAAAACAAAGAGTAGCCCAGGGCGACGCCACCCTGTATGACGTAGCCCGCCTGGCCGGCGTGTCCGCGATGACGGTGTCGCGGGTCATCAATGGCACCAAACGCGTCAATGACGATACGCGCGAACGGGTGGCCACCGCCGCCGCGCAACTGAAGTATGAAGTCAACGTGGCAGCGCGCGCTGCGCGCGTCGGCAGCTTGCGCATCGGTCTGCTGTACAGCAATCCGAGCGCAGCGTTCCTGAGCGCCTTCCTGGTCGGGGCGATGGACCAGTGCAGCTCAAGCGGGGCCCGGTTGATCCTGGAGAAATGCGAGGGCCAGCGCGGCTGGCGCGATGCCATCGACAACCTCGTCGCGGGCGGCGTGAACGGGATCCTGCTCACGCCGCCGCTGTGCGACTCCCTTCCTGTGCTCAAGCTGCTGGCTGAACTGGACATACCGGCTGTGGCGGTAGCGACCGCACGGCCCAGCAAATCGACATCGGCGGTACGCATAGACGACTACGAGGGCGCCTTGTCGATGGTCCGCCACCTGATCTCGCTCGGGCACCGGGACATCGCCTTCATCAAGGGTGACCCGAAGCACACGCCAGCCCAGCTGCGCTATCGGGCGTTTCTGGACGCGATGGAGGAAGCCGGCCTGGAAGTCCCGCCTGCGCGGGTCGCAGAAGGCATGTTTACCTACCGCTCAGGCCTGCCTGCGGCGCGCCGGCTGCTGGAGCAAAGCGAGCGGCCGAGCGCCATTTTCGCCTGCAACGATGACATGGCAGCCGCTGTGGTGGCGGTGGCCCATGGCATGCGGCTCGAGGTACCCAGGGATCTGGCGGTGTGCGGCTTTGACGACACGCCGTTGGCCACCACGGTGTGGCCGAACCTGACCACGGTGCACCAGCCGATCGGCGAGATGGGACAGGTGGCGGTCGAACTGATCAGCGAGCAGATCCGTTGCCAGCGCAAGCGGCTGCCCAGTGTCGTGGAGCACAGGCTGCTGCCCTACAATGTCGTGCCGCGCCTGTCCTCGACAAGGGACTGGAAGGCAAGCGCCTGAGGCGGTCGCCACAGGATACCTCGCCATACCTGTCGTTCCGCACCGGCGGACCACCGCGCAGGGCTCGGCGCCCCTGCGGGAAGCCATACTTCGCATGTTCAGAGGCGTAGCATAGATTCCCGCGTGCGCGGGAATGACAAATTGGTGCTTATTCGAGGCGTCCCGGATACCTCGCCATACCTGTCGTTCCGCACCAGCGGACCGGCGCGCAGGGCTCGGCGCCCCCGCGGGAGCGACGAATTGGCAGTGAATCGAGGTAGGCTACATGCAAGTGCAGCTCCGCTTCACGTTTGACGGGGCGGTTCGACGCCGGCGGCCGCAGCCACGGGCGCGCTGCCTGCAGTGTCCGCCGGCGGCGCGCCTGCAAGGGAAATCTCTGTCGGCGTGTCTTCCAGGCCCCAGGCGGACAGGAGCAGGAATGCCAGGCCGAGGACCGCCAGCAGCATATAGACCTGCTGGAAACCGTACAGGTCATAGCACTTGCCAACCAGCGGCGACAGCAGGGCCAGGCCGATCGAGTGGCCGAAGCTCCAGCCCACCATATACACGGTCGATGCCAGGCGGTTGTCGAAATGACAGGCGACGTAGCGGAATACGGAGACCAGGATGATGGGCGCTTCGGCCGAATGCAACAATCTCATGCAGGAAATGGACAGCGGTCCAACCGCCAGGCTGGATCCCGCGATCCGGAGCAGCATGATGGCCCCGGCCAGCAGCAGGCCGTTCTTGGCGCCGATGCGCCTGACCAGCGAGGGCGCCAGGAACAGGCCGCCTGCTTCCAGGAAGATCTGCACCGAATTCAGGTAGCCATACATCGCCGCGCCTTCTTCGCTGGTCGGGAACAGCGAAGCGAAATAGCTGGGGAATTGCTGGTCGAATACCAGATACACATTGGTGACTGTGAGTATAAACAGCATGAAGCGCCAGAAGTGCTTGTCGCGCAGGATGCCCAGTGCGTCCGCCATGCCCACGCGCGCGGCCGGGATGGCGGCCGCCCCTTGGACCGGGACGCGCCACATCAGCAGCAGGGCGACCAGGGCCAGCCCCGCTGCCGAGGCCAGGTAGAAGTTGAGGTGCGGATCGACACTGAACAGGCGCCCGCTGAAGCTGACGGCAGCGGCAAAGCCGAGTGAACCGAACATCCGGACGCGGCCGTATTCGAAGCCGTAGGCGCGGCCGACCCGGTCGACGTAGGACTCGACCGCGTAGCCGCCCGCGATGAAGGTAATGCCCAGGTAGATGCCGCCCAGCGCCGCGCCCAGCAGGAGCTGGCTCTTCAGGAGGGGGCTGTAGACATGCACCAGGAAGGGGCCGGACAGCATGACCATGACTGCCACCACCCACAGGACGTGCTTGCGCATGCCTGCCTTGTCGGACAGGAAGCCGTACACCGGTTGCGAGCACATGGCGGCGATGAAGTTAGCGGAGAACACGACGCCGGTCTCGGTCCCGTTCAGCTGCAGCGTGGAGCGCAGCCAAATGGCCAGCAGCGAGACGCTCATCGCCTGGGCGAAGAAGTACGCGAACACGTAGCTGCACAGGAAAGTGTATTGGGACTGCTTGCTGGTCATATCGACATCCTTAGCCGTGCGGGCACGCTCGTAACAGTACCTTGTTTCCAGCGGCTTGAACAGTTCGAACCAGACTCTGCCGGTACTGCCCGTGAACTGAACTGGTATGATGTAAGGACGCAGCCATACACTTCATACCGCAATGCAAGAGTTTTATAAGAAGGCACTGATCGCGGTCCTTCTGCTGGTAGTTGCAGAGGCGCTGCTGGCGTGCTTCCTGATTTTCCTGAGTTACCCGTCGCTCTCGCTGCTGCCCGCGCGGGGGGATGGCGGGCGCTGGCATTACCAGACGTATTCGGACCGCACGACGGGCGGCTCTTCGTCCGTCCGTCTCGACAATGCGACACGTGAGCGCATGCGGTTCGACTTCAAACTGACGGATGCGGCGTCCTATCCCTTCGTTTCCAGCGAACTGGCGCTGGACGACAAGCATGGCCGGCCGGCGCAGGCGGACTGGTCGAAGTACGACACCATCACCTTCCTCGCCAAATGCGCGCCAGCCGGTTCGATGACACTGGTCATCTCCACCTTCGACGATAAAATCTCCACGGCTGGAAAATTCGAGACCTACCGGTCTCCGGGCAGCTATTTTTCCTGCAACGAAGAGGGCGTTCCGGTGTCCCTGGACATGACACGGTTGACGCTTCCCGACTGGTGGTTTGACCAATTGAAACTCGACCGGTCCGACCAGGGCTACACGCTGGACAGGGTAGCGAAAATCGTATTCGGGACCAGCGCCCACGGCCGCCGTAACGTCGATTCCTACCTTGAAATCAGCGAACTGGCCCTGCATGGCCGCGACTACCGCCATGTCGTCGCGCTGACCGTGCTCTGCCTGATAGGCTGGCTGGGATTCGGGCTGTGGTTCTTCCATGGCCGCGCGCGTGCCTTGACCGCCAGCCTGGATTCCAAAATGGAAAAAGACCTGCCGCTGGTCGCGTACCGCCAGCTGACCCTGGAACCGTACAAGGACAAGGAAAAGGCGTCGATACTGCAATTTATCGCGACGAACTATATGGATCCCGAGCTCGACCTTGAGCGCGTCGTCCATGCAACGGGCGCCAACCGGAACAAGGTCAACGAGGTGCTGAAAGCCGAACTCGGCATGACGTTTACCGCCTACCTGAACAAATTGCGGCTGATGGAGGCGGCCAGGCTGCTGGCCGAGAAGAACAGTGCCGCCGTGGCGGAGATCGCTTACTCGGTCGGCTATGCGAACGTTTCATACTTCAACAAGCTGTTCAAGGAAGAGTACAGCTGCACGCCAAAAGCCTTCCGCTCCCTTGCCGCGCCTTCCGCTTAGCCTGGCAGGCCAGCCGGCTGGAACTGACCGGAGGAGGCCGTGGCCCCTCCGGTCGTACAAGGCTAGAACTTCACCGACACCGGCTTGCCGGAATAGCTGATCGACTTCGTGGCGCTTGCCGGTTCGATCGCCGTGGCGTTCGCAGGACTGACCAGTACCACATTCAGCTTGCGCGTCTTGACCAGGCCCGGATAAGCCCCTTTGCGGGCGCCGACGGTCAAGGACTTGGCGGCGTCGTTCCAGGTCAACTCATAGGTGGCGTAGCGGCCCTTTTCGTAGTCGTAGGTTTCGTTGTCATCCTCGTAGACGGTGAATTTTCCGTCGGCGCCGGGATAGACGCGGATCTCGTACGGCGCGTCTGGCCGCTCGGTCGCATATTGGACGACAGGACCCATCGGCACGATGGCGCCGGCGCGCACGTAGAGCGGGAAGACGTCGAGCGGGACCTGCTTGCTCACCGTTTGGCCTCCGCCGAAGCGCTCGTGCGTCCAGAAGTCGTACCAATCCGTGCCTGTGGGCAGGTAGGTCTGCATGATGGTGTCCGGCACGCCGGCAGCCTTCGCCGCGCTGGCGATCTGCGACGGGGTGCGCCATGCCAGGCGCAGGTTGCGGTCCGAGATGCCCTGGTAGTACTCCAGCTTGACCGCCACGCTTTGGCCCTGCTTCAGCGTGACCTTGGTGTCGACATAGCGCCTGCCGCCGTTCTTCCAGTCTTCCACGGCGAGCTTGCCGTCGATGAACAGGCGGAAGCCGTCGTCGCCTTCCACGCCCAGTTCGTACTCGCCGTCCTCCGGCGCCACGATGAATCCGTTCCAGCGCGCGGAGAAATTCTCCAGGCTAGCCAGTCCCGCCGGAATGTCCGCCAGCGGCGGGCCTGGCCATTGGAAGTCGATGGTGGCGTCGACGGTCCGGTCCTTCGGCGTCTCGAAGCTGCGGCCGTCGAAGAACTGGCCGGCCAGCCCCGGCTTGCCATCCGGCGTGCGCAATGCCGTCGCCGGGATGGTGGTGGCGGGAGGCGGCGGCATGCGGTACATCTGGCGCGTGACCGGATGGACCAGGAATGACGGTCCGAACTGGAAGGCGTCGTTGATACTGTGGACGCTGCGGTCATCAGGGAAATCCATCGGCAGCGCGCGCATCATCGTATAGCCGTCGTGGGTGACCTTCCAGCCCAGGCTATAGATGTAAGGCAGGAGCCGGTAGCGCAGGTGGACGGCATCACGCAGCGCCTTGTACATCTCGGGATCGGATTGCTTGAAAATGTAGGGCTCGCGCTCGACGTTGGTGCCGTGGATGCGCATGAGCGGATTGAATGCGGCGTATTGCAGCCAGCGGGCGTACAGTTCGCGGTAGGAGGCATTCTTTTCGCCGCCGGGAAAATCAGTGGGAACGAAAAAGCCGGCCGTATCCTGGGTCCAGTACGGATTGCCGGTGATGGTGACGTTGACGCCGCCGTTGATCTGCTCCTGCAGGGTTTTCCAGCTGGCGCGCGTATCGCCGGACCACGAGGTGGCGGCCGTCCTTTGCGCGCCGGCCCAGGCCGAGCGCGTCAAGGTGAGGGCGCGCTGGTTGCTGGTGGCGCGCTGTCCCTCGTACGTGCCCAGGGTGGTCATCAGGGAATAGGGGTTCAGGTAGCGGGTGAAGTCGCCCATGGCATTGGTGCCGAGCCCCTTGATGTCGCGTTCGTTGTCGGCGGCGCTATGGGCTGCCGTGCCGACTTCGACTTCGGTGCCGTCCATCCACAGCGCGTCCACGCCCGCGTCGAGCAGGCCCTTTTTGACGTGCTTGAAGTAGATCTTGCGCCCCTCGGGGCTGAAGGCGTCATAGATGCGGGCCTTCTTGGAGATCCAGTGCAGCGGTTCGAAGCGCAAGCCTTGCTGGTCGAGTTCCTTGGCCAGCGCCGTGTCGTTGCCGATAGAAGGCCAGATCGAGACCATGAGCTTGAGGTTCATGTCGTGCAGCGCCTTGGTCATGCCCTTAGGATCGGGGAAACGTTCGCGGTTCCAGGTCATGCCGCTCCAGCTGCCGTCCTTGTCGCTGCCCCAGTACTGCCAGTCCTGGACGATGTAGTCGAGCGGGAACTGCTCCTTGCGGAAGGTTTGCGCCACTTCAAGCAGACGGGCCTGCGTCTCGTAGCGCTCTTTGCTCATGAACAGACCGAAGGCCTGCTTCGCATACATCGGCGCCGCGCCCGTCAGGCTGCGGTAGCCGGCAACGACATCGTCCAGCGTGGCGCCGGCCATGAAGTAGTAGTCCACGCCGCCCGGCGCGCTCTCCGCCCACAGCGATGCGCCTTCGGGGCTGTCCTTGAAGCGCATCTTCGAATACGTGTCCCACAGGATGCCGTAGCGTTCCGACGACATCATGACCGGAATGACGATGCCGATATTGGTCTGCACCAGCAGCAGTTCCTTGTTGCGGCGATTGAGTTCGCCTTCGCCCACGAAGCCGAAGCCGTAGATGCCTTCATCGGGCTTGAGCGTGAAGGTGTTCTGCGCTTCATAGGTCGGCGAGCCGGCCACTTCAATCTTTTTCAGGGTCTGCGGCGCGGCCTGGTTTTCCCGCGTATAGATCTTGCCTTTCGCATCCATGAAGGTGAGGGCGCCGGTCGCTTTGTCGATGACGATGTGCAGCGATTTGCTTTCGAGCGTCAAGGCGCCGGCGCTGTCGCGCGTTGTAAAAGCGATGGCCGCAGGCTTGCCGGTCACGACAATGCTCGGATGGCGCCAGTAGTTTTCGGCCAGCGTCGTGTTCACACGGACCGTCGTGGGGCCGTAGAAGATGACGTTCTTGGTCACGCCGGCCACACGGACCTGCACACCGTGCTCGATCAGCGAATACGAAAAGGGCGCTGTCGTGGCCGCGAGCTGCGACAGGTGGCCGTTGGCGTCGAGGCCTGCAGGCAGCTTCGCCTCGGCGTTTGCGGCGAGGACGGCCAGCAGCGCGAAGGCCGGTAGCGCGGTATGTTTTCCCATTGGTTTCCCGGGTATGTGGTTAAGTTTGTAGATGAATTGGACTTCTGCTGCGAGCCGGCGTAGAGCCGGAAGTTAGCAGGATATTCCGATCCGCACCAATTCCTAATTGTCGGTTTTCGATATCAAAAACGGCATCGCAGCGCGGTAAATAAGGTTTGCGTCTCAGGATTGTTTTCGATATATTACGTACCAAAGCATATTGTACCGTTCGCGGCTAAACTTTGGAGTGTTAAATGAAACGATTTTCCCCGGTGAGTGCGGCTGCAGCTGCGTTCGCGTTGTATCCCTTGCTCGGCGTGACTAGCGCTACGGCGGCATCGCCGGGGCCTCTGGTCATTTCGTCGCCAAACGGCGGTTCCGCCATCCGGATTGAACGGGATGCCAGCAGCTTCTCGGTTTCGCGCCGAGGCGAGACCGTGATTGCCGCGTCGCCGCTGGGCCTGGAACTCGACGGCGTTCCCGACTTTGGCGCACTGGCCTTGGAGAAACGCGACGACGTCAGGATCGACCGCACCATCCCGCTGGCCGCCACCAAGGCGTCCGAAGCGCGCGACCATTATCGCGGCGCCACCCTGGTGTTCCGCGAACGCGCGGCCGCCGGGCGCCGGCTGTATGTCGACGTGCGCGCCTACGATGATGGGGTAGCCTTCCGCTACCGCGTCGACGGCGCGGAACCGGTGCGCTTGCGCGGCGAGCGCACTGCCTTTGTACCGGCGGGGGATCCGGAATGCCTGGTGTCGGTCGCGACGGGGGCGCACGAAGTGCCGTTCGAACGCATGAAGGTGTCGCAGCTGCGCGCCGGCCAGGCCTACGATGTTCCGATTGTCTGCAGCACGGCGTCCGGGCGCACCTCGTACGCCATCACCCAGGCCAATCTGGCAGGCTATACGGGGGCGTCGCTGTGGCGTGACGGCGGCGCATTGCAGGTCCGGCTATCGGCGCCGCCGAAGCGGCCCGCTCCGGCGTTCGTGTCCAAGGCAGGGCTCACGACGTCCTGGCGCGTGGTCATGATGGGCGACCGCGCAGGCGACCTGATAGGTTCGCATCTCATCGGCAACCTGAATCCGCCGCCAGCCGCAGACTTCAGCTGGGTCAAGCCGGGCAAGGCAGCGTGGGACTGGTGGTCGGGCCCCATGGCCGGCATGAAGGCCGACATGGACAACTACAAACGCTACATCGATTTCGCCGCCGCCGCCGGATTCCCCTACTACCTCATAGACGCGGGCTGGGCCCTGGGCTCCGCCGACCCTGGCTGGAAAGCGCTGCCGACCACCGACATCACCCGTGCCGAGCCAGGCATCGACATGCCGGCGCTGGTGCGCTACGCGGCCGGCAAAGGAGTGGGGCTGATGCTGTGGGCGCACTGGGAGCATGTCGCGCCGCGCATGGACGAGGTGCTCGACACCTACGCGCGCTGGGGCATCAAGGGCGTCAAGATCGACTTCATGGACCGCGACGACCAGGAAATCGTCGAGTTCTACCATCACATCGCGGAGGCCACTGCCAAGCGCAAGCTGCTGCTCGACCTGCACGGCGCCTACGTCCCCGCCGGGCTGCAGCGCAGCTATCCGCACTTCCTCACCCAGGAAGGCGTGATGGGCGCGGAATGGAACAAGATGGGCAAGAAAATCACGCCCCGGCATAATCTGATGTTGCCGTACACGCGCATGCTCGCCGGCCCGATCGACTACACGCCGGGCGGCTTCCGCAACGGCACGCCGGCGAGCTTCGCCGTGCGCGCGGACATGCCATTGACGCAGACTACGCGTGGCCAGGCGCTGGCGATGTACGTGGTGTACGAAAGCCCGCTGCAAATGGTGTCCGACGACCCGGACGCCTACCGCGATGCCGCCGGATTCGATTTCATCAAGCGCGTGCCGACGGTCTGGGACGAGACGCGCTTCCTGTCCGGGGAGCCGGGACGCGACATCGTGCTGGCGCGCCGGCAGGGCCGCAGCTGGTACGTCGGCGCGATGATGGCGGACGACGCGAACGGGGGCCGCACGCAGGACGTGCCGCTGCGCTTCCTCCCGGCCGGGAAATACCGCGCCACGGTGTGGGAAGATGGCGCCACGGCCAACGACGTCGTGCGCGTGGAACGCGAAGTCACTGCCGGCGACGTGCTCAAGCTGCGCCTGGCGTCGGCAGGGGGCGCTGCAGTGATCCTCGAGCCCATCCCTGACCGCAGCGCGCAATAACAACTTGACGTTTTGACCTTTTTGGAAACACTGACATGACCTTCCGCTGGCGATACCCGCTTGTACTTTCCGCCATCCTGGCTGCCGCCGCGGCGCCGGCCGGCCATTGCCAGGCCGGGGCGGAGGGCGCCTGGGGCGGCCGGGCGCAGTGGGGCGACCTTGGTAACGGCCGCTACCGCAATCCCGTCCTCCCGGCCGACTACAGCGATCTGGACGCGATCCGAGTCGGCGACGACTACTACGCGATCTCATCGACCTTCCAGTTTTCGCCGGGGATGGCGATATTGCAATCCCGCGACCTGGTCAACTGGAAGACCGTCGGCCACGCGGTGCCCGACCTGACCCAGGTTTCCCCAGAACTGAACTGGGACCGGATGAACCGTTACGGCAGGGGCGTCTGGGCCGGCGCCATCCGCCACCATGCTGGCCGCTACTGGATCTACTTCGGCACCCCGGAAGAAGGCTACTTCATGACCAGCGCGGAACGCCCCGAAGGCCCGTGGGCCCCGCTGCACCGCATGCTGCCCGCAGCCGGGTGGGACGACTGCGCACCGTTTTGGGATGACGACGGCAAGGGCTATTTCATCGGCACCAACTTCAAGGACGGCTACAAGATCCACTTGTGGGAGATGAGCGCGGACAACAAAACGCTGATACCCGAATCGGACCGGGTGATCTACCAGTCCAAGGGCAGCGAAGCCAACAAGCTGTACAAGTTCAACGGCATCTACTATCACTTTTTCAGCGAAGTGCAGGGCGACACCCGCGTGATGATGATGCGGCGCGCGCCGTCCATACGCGGACCCTGGTCCGACAAGCGCCAGCTCATGCATGCCGACCTGGCCGCCAGACAGCCGAACCAGGGCGGCATCGTCCAGGGTCCGGACAAGAACTGGTATTTCTTCACCCACCATGGCGATGGCAGCTGGGAAGGGCGCGGCGCCAGCCTGCTGCCGGTCCACTGGATCGACGGCTGGCCGGTGATAGGACAGCCCGACGCCGCCGGCATCGGCACCATGGTCTGGGAGGGCGCCATGCCGGCCTTGGGTACGCCGCGCCAGTTCCCGCAGGGGAGCGACGAATTCAACGCAGGGCCACTCGCGCCTGTATGGGAATGGAACTACCAGCCACGGATGGACAAGTGGTCGATGTCGGCCCGTCCCGGCTTCATGCGCCTGCATGGCTTTGCCGGGCTGGATGGCGGCAACCTGCTCAAGGTCGGCAACGTGCTGACGCAGCGCGTGGTGCGCGGCAGCGGCCAGTCCTTCGTCGCGCGGCTTGAACTGAAGGGGATGGCCGACGGCCAGCATACCGGCCTGGCCCACTTTACGGCACAGCCCCGATCCAGGAATTCGGCCGAGTCCACGGCGTCGGCCGGCATCGTGATGATGGATGGCCAGCGTTACGTGGAAGTCTCGCGCGACGGCAGCTATACCCGCCTGCAGCCCTGGCCGCAGGACGCGATCTGGCTGCGGTCGAGCTGGGGAATGGACGGCAGAACCACCTTGTCCGTCAGTGCCGACGGCAAGCAGTTCCTGCCTGTGCTGGCCGACTTCCAGTTGACCTGGGGCGCCTACCGGGGCAGCCGCGCCGGTCTGTTCACCTTCAATCCCGTTGCGGAGCAGGGCTACGTCGATGTCGACGCGGTGAGCTACGTCATCGGTGCTGACCCACATACGGAGATCAAATGAAGTCGCTACTGTCTACCCTCGCCATCGCGGTAAGCCTTGCTGTTCCAAGCTGGGCGAACGCCGCCGACATCGCGCCCAAGCCGCTGTACCGCGACCCTGTGTTCGACGGCGCGGCCGACGTTTCGATTATCTACGACCGCGCTGCGAAGCTGTGGAAGATGTTCTACACGAATCGCCGGGCGATGATGAAACTGCCCGATCCGGATGACGTCGAATGGGTGCATGGCACGGCTATCGGCATCGCCACCTCCAGGGACGGCGTGAAATGGCAGTACCAGGGAACGGCGGATTTTCCGAAGGCATGCACGGACGCGACGCTCTGGGCACCGGACGTGTTTTACGAAGACGGCACCTATCACATGTGGCTCACCATCGTGCCCGGCATATTCCATCGCTGGGGTGTAAAAGGGGCGGAAGGGCGCATCGAGCATCTGACCAGCACCGACTTGTCCAAGTGGGAATGCGCGGGTACGGTGAAGCTGGACACGGGGCGCATGATAGATCCGACCGTTGTGAAACTGGGGCAGGGCTACCGCATGTGGTACAAGGACGAACGTGCCGGCAGCCGTATCCTGGCGGCCGACAGCAAGGACTTGCGCACCTGGACCAAGGTCAGCGACCAGCCGGTCAATCCCACCAAGGGCGAGGGCGCGAAAGTGTTCCGCTTCAAGGGACACTACTGGCTGATCGCCGACGTGTGGAAGGGCTTGATGGTGCTGCGTTCCGACGATGCGCTCAACTGGACGGAACTGCCTGGCTACATCCTCGGCGCGCCGGGCCGGAAGGCGACCGACCGGCACAAGGGGCAGCACGCGGACGTCGTCGTCGATGGCGACCGCGCGTTCATCTACTATTTTGTGCACCAGCAGAATGAGGCCGAAGCGGCCACGGATCCACGCTGGAACCAGCGCACGGTCATCCAGGTCGCGGAGCTGGTCTACAAGGACGGCAAGCTGCTCGTCGATCGCGACGCGGATTTGTCGTTCCAGCTCCACGCCCCGTCCCCATAGCGAATACCTGCCGTTCTCGCGTGGGCGGCGGTGCGCCGCCGCGCAACCCATGCGCCGCATGGTTCAGGGGCCGGGTTCTCAGTTCCCGGCCGTGCGCCACACCAGGCGCACCCCGTCACTGCCGTCGGGGACGGGGCCGGGGCTGTCGGCCGTGATCGTCCCCGTGGCCGGGTCGATGCGCAGGTAGCGGTGCGTGGCGAGCGAGAGCAGCGCCAGTTCGCCCGTCGGCGTCTCGATCCACTGGAAGCTCTGGGCCGCAGCGGGACGCCCGGCCCGCAGTTCCACCTTGCCAGCGCCGTCCACGCTCAGCCAGCGCGAGCCCACGCCGAGCGCGGCCCGCCCCAGTCCCATGTCGCGCACCTTGAACGAAGTCGGCACGCCGCGGGCCAGGCCCGCACTGTCGCCATGCAGGCCGTCGTCGCGCTTGAACGAGGTGAACTGCACCGCGCGCCCGTACGGGATGGGGCGCATCAGGCCGCGCGGGTAGGGCTGGGCCACGTCGACCGCGTCCACATCGACCCAGCCGCCTTCGCGCTGCGCCGTGTTGTAGCCGAACAGGCCGTAGCGTATGCCCTGGAAGGTGATCGTCTGGTATACCATCGTGAAGGGTTCGCCGACCGGCACGAAATGGCGGCCGTCGGTCGAGTAGGAAAAGCGCGCCTGCTCGGTGAAGAAGCTGCAGTCGGCCCGCAGCCATACGCGCTGGGCAGCGCCAAGCTTCAGGTCGAGCGCCGCGTGCACCGTCGTGCCGCGGTTCTGGTCCACCAGCGCCAGGCGCAGGCCGTCGGCCGTGCGTTCCACGCCCAGGGCCGCGTACGGCAAGTTCTGCAGGCCGAGACCCGCGACGTCGCCCACCTGCAGGCCGGCGACGTCCAGGCTGACGGTGGGCGTCGATTGCGGGCCGATGGCGCGCTGCGTGAGGGTGTTGCGCGCGTCCCAGAACGACGTTGCAGGCAGCGTGTGCAGGCGCAGGAAGCCGGGGCGCTCGGTCAGCGACCACTTGCCGCCGACCGGCGCATGGTTCCACTCCCAGATGGGCTTGAGCGTGGCGCCGGCGAAATCGTCGCTGCGCTCGAACGGCACGCGCACAGGCTGCGGCGTGGCCGTCTTGGGCTTGGTCCAGGTGCGCGGCGTGCGGGTCAGGTTGCCCGGCAGGCCAAACCACGGCCAGCCGTCCTTCCACGTGACCGGGGAAATGCCCAGCAGGCGGCCGACGGAGTTCGAGTCCATCATCGAGAAGCCCCACCACTCCCCGGCCGGGGTCAGCACGATGCCGCCCTGGTGCAAGGTGGCCCGGTGCTTGGCGGTGGGGTTCGCCATGTTGATGGAGAAGTTTTTCCGGCCGCCCCCGAAGCCGTTCGCGGGCAGGGCGCCGAAGTCCTCGTCCTGGCTGATGGTCTGGTTGACTTCATAGGGTCCGTCGACGCGGTCGGCGCGCGCGGCCGGCGTGCGGAACCCGCCCATGTAGTTGGCGGAGATGATGTAGTACTTGCCGTCGATCTTGTAGAAGTGCGCGCCTTCGCCCATGCCGGCGTCTTTTGCGAACAGGATCTTCTCGGTGCCGGGCACGATGTCGGTCAGGTCGTCGTTCAGCTGGGCCAGGTGCATGTCCTGGTGGTCCCACACGACCCAGGTGCGGCCGTCGTCGTCGAACAGCACGGACAGGTCGTGCAGGCCGCGCTTCATCTCGTGGTGCTTCCACGGCCCGCGCGGGTCGGTGGCCGAATAGACCTGCGTGCCGCGCCCGTTGACGTTGCTGAAGATGTAGAAGGTGCCGTTGCGGTAGCGCAGGCTGGGGGCCCAGATGCCCTGGCCGTAGATGTCCTTGCCGTCCTCCAGCCGGAATGCGGGCCCGAAGTCGAGCCGCTCGGCCGCGTAGGACAGGAATTCCCAGTTGACGAGGTCCTTCGAGCGCAGCACGGGCAGGCCCGGCATCGAATGCATCGTGGTGCCGGTCAGGTAGAACCACTCGCCTACGCGGATGAGGTCGGGGTCGGAGAACTCGTCGTAGAAGATGGGGTTGGTAAAGGTGCCGTTGCCGTTGTCGGGCGTCCAGGTGGACGGGGCGGGAGCGGCGCGGGTGGCCGGTGCGGCGTGGGCGCTGGCAAGCAGGGCCAGCGCGACCGCGGCGGCCAGGGCGTTCTTAAGCATGTCTTCTCCAATGATTGCGCAGCATGCTAGCTCAGGGGGGCGCATCGTTCCCGCGAGACAGAGCCGCCCCCTGCGGGCTGCGGCATCTATCGTGCCACTCCGAATCCCCGGCAACCATTACAAAATTCATCAATGCGATTTACAAAATTCAGGACATGCACTGTACGCCCGTTCCAATCAATCAGGGCGTAGCCTCCGGTGTTGCAGCGCTGTGGCACGGCAGCGCATCCAGATCGGCCAGGGTCCAGCGCTCGCGCCAGCGCACAACCGGTTTGCCGGCTTCCCATTCCACAGGCAACCAGGCATAGCGTCCGTCGATGGCATTCTTGGGGCGCCATATGTCCAGCATGAGAATCTGCCGCTCACAGCCTTTGCGCTTGAGCGTCATGGCATGGGTCGATTGTCCGCCGAAGGTGATCTTGGCTTGCTCCGGCGTGCCGCGCACCGGATTGCCCAGCGCCGTCCATGGTCCGTAGATGTGGCTGGCCACGTAGGACCTGGCCGCGTTCGGCGCCCACCCGCTCAGTCCTGAAGTCACCAGGTAGTAGCTGCCTTCGCGCTTGAAGATGGCCGGCGCCTCGTCGTCGGCGAACGGCATCATGCGCGCGTATTCGCCGGCGGGACGCTGGAAGTCCGGGCTCAGGCGCGAGATGTGCAGTGTGTGGTTCTCTTCCGACGCGTACAGGTGGTAGGCGGCACCGTCATCATCCACGAACAGGGTCATGTCGCGCGCCATCTGCCCGGTTTTATGGTCGCGCGCGATCACGCTCGTGGCAGGATCTTTCTGATCCTCGGCGAGATGGATGGGCCAGGCGCCGGCATTGGGGCGGAACGAAGTTTGGTAAACATAGGGCCCGGTCACCTTGTCGGCCACTGCCACACCCGAACGCGCCGCACTGTAACCTTGCCCCTTTAACTCCAGGTGGAACCACATGACGAACTTGCGCGTCCCGGGGTTGTAGATGACCTTCGGCCGTTCGATGACGGAGCCTTTGACGATATCGCTCAGCGGATCGTCCGCAACCGCGAGCGCGATGCCCTCGTCGCGCCAGTCGGTGAGGTTGCGCGAACTGTACACATGCACGCCGACCTGGGCGAGGTTGCCGGCGCCGCCTTCGGTCTTGTGCTCGCCGAACCAATAATAGACACCCGCGTGCTCAAGGATGCCGCCGCCATGCGCGTTAATATGGACGCCTTTGTCGTCCGGCCAGACCGCGCCTGGTTCAAACGCCTTGTCCGTTTGCGCCAAGGCAGGCCCCGCGCATAGCAGGCCTATCGCCAAAGTCAGGAAAATAGGTGTTTTCATAATTGTTCTTAAGTAAGTTGGACACATCGACAGCTTTGACGATGCGGAACGACAGTTGATGGTAGTTAGTTTGCTTGTTGTATGCAACACACAATTGAGCTTCGGCTGGCCCTGCGGCGGCGCCCGGGCGCCCATCACGGCATGGCCCCGCGCGAAACAGGACTGCGAAAAAAGCGTAGACAGGCACACATCAATGGACTAGTATTTGGTATCGATAACAGTCTGGTTGTGTGCTGAGTATTCATGCTGCAGTGCGGTTTTTTTTGAGTGTGAGTGTGCTTTAAATATAAAAAACAAACGATGTCGAATTGACACCGGGGTAGTTCATAAAAGGGAGGAGACAAAGATGAGAATACAGAGATTGGACATGTCGCTCAGGCGGGTTGTCCACATAGCCATGTCGGCGGCCGTTGTCACGGCGCTTGCCACCGTGCCGGCGCGCGTCGCCTATGCGGCGGACACGATACAAACCCTGGCCACCAGTTACCAGCCGACGATCAGCGAGACGATCGATGCGAGCGGCTTCAAGCATCCCGGCATGGGATTCACCAAGGACATTCTTGACAACATGAGGGCCCAGGTGCGGGCGCAGCAAGAACCCTGGACCACCTATTTCAATAACATGCTGTTGTCCGGCGCCGCCTCGAAGACGCCGTCGATCAAGAACGCCGGCTCCGATCCGTCGAAGCCGCGCTATTACGGCCTCTCGTCGCAGGGGATAAATGGCGTGTTCATCCAGGATGCGAACACGGCATATGCCCAGGCCATCGTGTATTACGTGACAGGCGACGAGACCTATCGCGCCAACGCCATGCGCATCATCCGCCTGTACGCGCAAATGGATCCGGCGCAATACGCGTATTTCACCGATTCGCACATTCACACCGGCATTCCACTGAGCCGGATGGTGAGCGCGGCGGAAATCTTGCGCTACTCCAGCACGCAGACGCCTGCTCTGGCATGGACCGACGAGGACTCGACGAACTTCACGGCCAATCTGGTCGTGCCGGTCGTCGAGACCTTCAACAGTTGCAATTGCCGTTTCATGAACCAGCATCTCTATACGACCATAGCTGCGATGTCCGGTGCCATCTTTACCGGAAACAGTGCCTTATACGAGAAGTCCGTCGAATGGTTCACCGTCAACAAAGACGCGGTGGACCAAGGGCAGACCGGCTCCATCAAGCAATTGTTCCGCCTGGTGACCAAGAACGATATGACGGGCGAGGACGTGACGCCCGCGGTTCAGCACGTCGAAATGGGGCGCGACCAGGCCCATGGTGCCGGCGACGTCACCAACGCGCAAATCCTGTCGCGCCTGATGATGGGGCAGGGCACCAAGGTCGATCCGGTGGCAGGCACCGTCTCCACGGAGCCCAATGCTGTCGGCCCTTACGAATTCCTGGGTGACCGCATCCTGCAGGCGGCCGAACTGTTCGGCACCTACATGCAGGGCTACGAGATTCCGTGGATCCCGACCGCGTCGCACACCGACGCCAGCGGCAACCCGACCGTCGTATACCGCGGGGTGTCGGGCTACTACCGCGGCCGCGTGGGCCAGAACACCTGGGAAACGTTCTACTACTACCAGTACACCCGCGGCATGAACATGGAGCAGTTCGCCCCTAATTACACGCGCTTCTTCGCCAATCGCGGCGGCTATAACTGGGATGGCGTTGACGGCGGCGGCGACTTCTGGATATTCATCCCGGCTGCCGCAGCCAGCGAGGGCAGCAAATACCTGGCCAAGCTGCCCACTGATCCATATCGCGAAGCCGAATTCCGCTACACGCCGCTGGACGCCAATTCCGTCGTCAAGACGGACGGGACTGCTACCTACATCTCGACCACGGCCACCGAGGCTGGCAGCAAGTTCGCCCTCTACGGCAATGGCTACGGCACGAGCAGCCTTGGTATGAAGATCCGCACGAATGGCATCGCCACCATGGAAGCCTTCTACACCTCGTTCGCGCTGCCGGACACCGGTGGCCAGTGGATGTACGTCAATTACCCCGGGTCTATGCTGGACTACCTGGAAGTGACGATCAAGGGCGCCGGCACGACGGTGGACTTCGACCACGTCAACGTCAACGGCGGCAGCCTCAGCCTGCCCACGTTCACGGGCGGCAATACCGACTTGACCGCCTATAGCTACGCAGGCGCAGGCCAGGCCGTGACCGCCAGCTTCGCCGCGACCGACAGCAACGCGAGCGCGACGCTGAGCTACCAGATCGACAACCTGCCGGCGGGCGCCAGCTTCAACACCAGCACGGGCGCGTTCTCGTGGTCGCCGACCCAGGCTGGCACCTACAACTTCGTCGTATCGGCGAAGGATGGCACGACCGTGACGAGCAAGCGCTTCACCGTGCTCGTCGGCGCGGACCGCCAGGCGACGGTCAACCTCCTGATCGCGGCGTATAAGCCGAGCCTGCTGTATGTCACATCGACGCTGGACACCTACAATGCCGCCTACAACGACATGCAGGGCGTGATCTCGAGCGCGACCGACGCCGTGTACTTCCAGAAGCTGGCAACGCTGAGGTCGGCCGTGGAAGGCCTGCAACTGCTGACGCCGGTGATCAGCGACGGCAGCCTGAACTACACCAATATGCTGGTGGCCTCCACCTTCGGCACGCAGGTTCCCAATGCGCTGGATAACAATCCGGACAGTTTCGTCGGTTACTACCTGGCCGAGAATCAGACCTACACCCTGGACTTCGGACCCAACTTCAAGGTGGCGGCAGAATCCTTCGGCCTGCAAGTGCGTACCAGCTTCCCCGAACGCATCGGCGGCACCACGGTGTACGCTTCCAACGACAAGGCGAACTGGACCCGCCTCACGCCGGGCCTGACCACGGTGACGGAAGACATGCAGAACCTGCCCGTCTCCGACGAGCTGAAAAACCAGCGCTACCGCTTCTTCAAGATCGCCATGATCGAGCCGTCGAGCGCCCTGCTGGAGATGAGCGAGTTCCACATCTTCGGTACCCGCTACGAGACCGTGAACAAGGTGTCGTCGGTGAGCATGAGCTCGGACCAGGCGCTGCAAAAACGCGTCATCCCGGGCAATACGGTCAAGCTGAAGTTTGTGACGACCGAAGCGATCAACAACGTCAACGTCACCATCCAGGGCCAGCCCGCGACGGTGACCACGACGGACAACCTGAACTGGACCGCGAGCTGGGTGGCCAACGCCACGGCGCCGACCGGCAAGGTGGGCTTCCTGCTGAACTATAAGACGGCCGCCGGCGTGGACGCCGAACCGACCATCTTCACGACGGACAGCAGCTGGGTGACCCTGGCCGACGTGAGCAATCAGATCAACAACGTGACCACGCTTGCCGCAGTGACCGATTCGGCCGGCCGCAACGTAGCCGACGCGATCACGACCGCGAATCTGCTGTTCGACAGCAACCTGTCCTCGGCCACCGATTACCGCCTCAACGGTAGCGGCAACGGCAGCTGGGTGGAATTCGACTTCCGCGGCGGCGGCACCGTGAACCTGTCGCGCGTCGAGATCATCGCCCGCCAGGACCAGCCGGGCCGCATCAACGGCGCCGTCGTGCAAGGCTCGAATGACAATGCGAGCTGGGAGACGATCACCAATGCGGCGGGCAACACTGTGGAATGGCAAACGCTGGCGGTCAAGAACGCCACGCCGTATCGCTATCTGCGTGTTATCAACGGCAACGCCTGGTACGGCAATATGGCGGAACTGCGCCTGCACGGTATCGTCAAGTCGTCCGCACAGATCTCCACGGTGTCGATGACCTCGGCGCAGTCGCTCAGCGCCACGAGTTCGCTGAACAAGCGTGTTGTTGCGGGCAACACCGTGACGATGACGTTCACGGCCAAGACGGCCATCAACGACGTGACGGCCACGATCCAGGGCCTGGCGGCCACGGTCACCACGGCGGACAACATCCACTTCACGGCCACCGCAACCTTGCCTCAAGGCGTGACGGCGGGCAAGGTGAACTTCGCCGTCAACTACAAGCTGCAAGACGGTTCGAGCGGCTATCCAGCCACGGCCACGACGGACGGCAGCGGAGCCTATGTGGTGGACGAGTCTGACCTGATCCGCAACATCTCGACCGTGGCGACCTTGATCGATTCGACCCTGAACCGCAGCGCCGCGACGACCAAGTCCACCGTTGACACACTGTTCGACAGCAATATCACTTCTGCCTCGGACTTCCGCATCGGCAGCAGCAATAGCTGTACCGGCAGCTACATCACCTTCGACTTCAAGTCCGGTAACCAGGTCAACCTGTCCAGTGTCGAACTGCTGGCGCGCCAGGACCAGACCGCCCGTGCGAAATACATCGTGTTCCAGGGCTCGAACGACAATTCGGCGTGGGTCAACATCACCGGCCTTGGCGCCGACACGAAGGATTGGCAGACCTTTGCGGTCACCAGCCCCGTACCGTATCGCTACATCCGCATCTTCAACGGTGCCAGCTGGTGCGGCAATATGGCGGAAGTGCGGCTGCACGGTTCGCTGCACGGCGCGGATACTACGGCGCCTGCGACGCAGGACAACGCGCCCGGCGGCACCGTCAGCCTGGGAACGACCGTGACCTTGTCCGCGACGGATGCGGATTCGGGCGTGCAGGCCACCTACTATACGGTCGATGGCGGCGCCCAGCAGACCGGCAAGGCTATCGCGTTCAACACGGAAGGCAGCCACTCGCTGGTGTACTGGAGCGTGGACTGGGCCGGCAACACGGAGCAGGCTCGCTCGCTGACCGTGAACGTCGCGCCACTGGACGTGAGCGCCAGCGTGAAGATGACGCAGCAGGGCGCGACCCTGAACCGCGCCACCGGCAAGTATGTGGGCGCCGTCACGGTGACCAACATCACCGGCACCACGCTGACCGGTTCGATGAAGCTCAAGTTGAACGGCCTGAGCAACGGTCTGGTACTCGACAACGCCACGGGAACGGATGCCAGCGGCGCGCCGTATGTCGCGCTCGCCAATCCGCTCGCGGCCGGCGCGTCGGTGACTGTCAACCTCACGTTCTCGAATCCCAACCGGGCCCTCGTCACTTACACGACGCAGCTGCTCCGCGGCTCCTTATAAGGAAGATGCATCATGCGTAACGATGTTAGTAACAATGTTAAACACAAACTTGCTTCTTTCCTGACCCGCAGCGCGCTGGCCCTGGCGCTGGCGGCGGGCTGCGGTCCGGCGTCGGCCGGGGTGATCCACGTGACGATAGACACCGCGTCCTTCGGCACCAGCAGCGGCTTCGTCGATATGAACTTCAGCACCAGCGACAACGTGGCGCTGGAGACGGCGACGGTGACCAACTTCGCCGGATTCCAGAGCGCGCCTTATGTCGAGTCCTGGGGCCTGACAGCGGTGGCCGGTGGCTGGCAGTTCAGCAACCACGAGTCGAATGACCTGTTCCAGTCCGTCGATTTCGGCGGCTTGCTGTCCTTCGATCTCGCCTTCGCCGGCGAGATCGATCCGGTCTCGAGCTACGTCTCGAAATTCGTCGTGTCGGCCTTCGGCAGCGACGGCTTCACGCCGCTCGGCAACTACAATCCCGTGACCGGCGCCCTGGCGGCGTTCGCCTGGACGCCCGCGCTGACGGAGGGCACGGACGGGCAGATCGGCTTTGGCGTCGCCGCCCCGAACGTGACCGTGGTCCCGGAACCGGGCCAGTGCCTGTTGTTCGGTATCGGCCTCGCGGCGTTCGCGTTGGCGCGGCGCCGGGCTGGCTGAGGAGGGCGCTGCGCGCTGACGTAGCGTGCAGCCGCCTATCCGTTGATGCTGCCATGGCCTTGACCGGCCATGGCAGCATTTTTACGTTGAGCATTTTTGTGGCAGGATTGGTGAAATTCGCAATCGATCAGGCTCGCAGGCCGCGCTATCCTGCCCGTACGGAAATATGTCCCTTTAAATACCAGTCTCCTATAGAAATCCCATGACCAACCTGCCTCGCCGCCACCTCCTTGCCACCGCCATGGCCACTGCCGCTGCCGCCACCCTGCCTGGCGCAGCGCTTGCCGCAACACCTAAAACCGCCGGCAAGATGCCACTGGCCCCCACGCCCCCGATGGGCTGGAACAGCTGGAACTCGTTCGCCACCACCATCACCGAGGCGCAGGTGCTCGACAACGCGCGCATCATGGCGCAGAAGCTGCTGCCGTCGGGCTATGACATATTCACGGTCGACATCCAGTGGTATGAGCCGAATGCCACCGGCTACGAGTACCGCAAGGACGCCGTATTGACGATGGACGAGTACGGCCGCCTGCTGCCGGCGCCGAACAGGTTCCCGTCCGCCGCCAAGGGCCTGGGATTCAAAGCCCTCGCCGATCAGATTCATCGCATGGGCATGAAATTCGGTATCCACATCATGCGCGGCATTCCGCGCCAGGCGGTGCGGATGAATACGCCCATCCTGGGCACGGGCTTGCGCGCGCAGGATATCGCCGACACCAGTTCGATCTGCGACTGGAACGGCGACATGTACGGCGTCGACATGAGCAAGCCGGGCGCGCAGGAATACTACAATTCGATTTTCAAGCTGTATGCGTCGTGGGGCGTCGACTTCATCAAGATGGATGACATGTCTCGTCCCTACGACAAGAACTGGCGCCAGATCGAAGCGGCGCATAAAGCCATCCAGGCATCCGGCCGCGCCATGACGCTCAGCTTGTCGCCCGGAGAGACCGATCTCAAATGGGCCAGCCATGTGCCGCACTACGCGCAGATGTGGCGCATCTCTGACGATTTCTGGGACGAATGGAAACTGCTCAAGGAGCAGTTCCAGCGCCTTGAAAACTGGAACCCCACCATGGCGCCCAACGCCTGGCCGGATGCCGACATGCTGCCCCTTGGCCGCCTCGCGATGGGCGATCGGGACACGAAATTCACGCCGGACGAGCAGCAGACGCTGATGACGCTGTGGACTATCGCGCGCTCGCCGCTCATCATGGGCGGCGACCTGCGCAAGCTGGACGCCGCCACGCTGGCCTTGCTGACCAACCCGGAAGTCATCGCGGTCAATCAGAAGAGCCATCAGAACCATCCGCACCGCGCGGATGCGGGCACGCGCATCTGGAGTGCGCGGGCGAACGGCACCCAGGCGGTCCATTACCTGGCGCTGTTCAATACCGAGGATGCGCCGGTGGAGATTGCGTTCGACCTGTCGCGCCTTAACCTGGGCGGTAAAACCGTGGCTCTGCGCGACCTGTGGCAGCGCCGGGACCTTGCGCCGGCGAGCGGGGGCGTACGCCAAACCTTGGCTCCCCACGGTTCGCTGCTGTTGCGCCTGGTGGCGTGACCGCCTTCGCTCGCAATGTGTGGTCGTTAGAAGTTGTGGCGGACGCCGAGATTGAATGCCCGGTCGCCGCTGCCCTTGTCGGTGGCGTTGCCCACCTTGAATGTGGCGCCGTTGCGGTTGTCGATGGCGGCGTACGCGGCATAGATGTCGGTGCGCTTCGACAGCGGAACGAGGTAGGCGATACCCCACTGGGCCGCGTCCCTGTTCGCGGCGGCGCGGTCGTCATGGCGCACGTGGGACAGCAGGACCTTGTTCTCGCCTACGGGGATGGCCACGCCGGCGACCAGATCGTTGCTGCGGGCCGTGCCGGTTCCCTTGTTGACCGCGTACGACAAATAGGCGGTGATCCAGCCGGCGTTGTAATTGGCCGCCAGCAGAGCGTTCCGGGTGGCGTCGGTCGCCGTTGCGTTGTCGGTCCGGTGGTAGGCCAGCTGCACGCTCAGCGGTCCGCCCGCATAGCCCAATGATCCACTGAGCGAGCGGTTCTTTGCGCTGTCGCCCGCCATTTCGCCGGCGCCGTAGGCGAGGTCGGCGCGCATGCCGGCATACGCGGGACTGAGGTACTCCACCATGTTGTCGGTGCGGGTATTGGTGGCGAGCAGATTGCCGGCGCGGCCGGCCAGGCTGACAGCGCCGAACGGGTCGCCCACGTCGCGCAGGGCCTTGTAATAGGGCGAATACTGGCGCCCCAGGGTGACGGCGCCGAACTGTCCGGTAAGGCCCACGAAGGCCTGGCGTCCGAACAGCAGGCCGCTTTGCCCGGCGGCGCCGGTGTCGGCGTTGAAGCCGTTTTCAAGCAGGAACACCGCCGTCATGCCGCCGCCGAGGTCCTCCTTGCCTTTGAAGCCCAGGCGCGAACCGGAGGCGATGCCGCTGCTGAGATTGCTGACGGCGCCGGTCGGGGCGCCGCTCTCGCGCACCAGGCCGGCGTCGACCACGCCGTACACCGTGACCTTGCTCTGCGCCAGCGCGCTTGCCGAAACCAGGGCCGTCAATGCCAGGGTCAAGAGGGATTTGTTCATTGCATGTCTCTTTCTCGTTATGGACAGGGCGGCCAAATGGCCGCCTGATGATGCTAGTGGTGATGCGGTGGGGGCGTTCAGGCCGCGGCCGCGCGCCTGGCTCTGCTGCGCAGTACCCGGTCGACCATTTCGCCGGACAGGCCAAGGTAATTGCCGGGGTCGCAGAGTGCTGCCAGTGCGGGCCGGTCGAGGTGCTTGGAGATTTCCTGATTCTCGGCCAGCAGGTCGAGCAGGGGACGGTCCTCCTTGATGGCGACGCGGCAGATGTCGTAGACCAGGTCGTGCGCGTATTCCCGTCCCAGATACGGCCCCAGCCCCATCATCACGGCCTCGGACACCACCAGGCCCTTGGTCAGGTCGAGATTGGCGCGCATCCGGGCCGGGTCCACCTCCAGGCCCTCGAGCACGAAGCGCGACTGGGCCAGGGCGCCGGCGGTCAGGCAGAACATTTCCGGCAGCACGATCCACTCGATTTCCCACGGCCCGGTCGAACGCTCGTGGTCGGCCACGTTGGCGTCCAGCAGGGCCGCCACATGCTGGCGCACCACGCTGACGCAGGCGTGGATGTAGCAGGACGAAATGGGATTGCGCTTTTGCGGCATGGTGCTGCTCGAACCGCGCCCGTGGGCGAAGGGCTCGTACACCTCGCCCACCTCGGTCTGCATCATCAGCTTGACATCGGTCGAAAACTTGCCGAGCGTGCCGGTGACCAGGCCCAGGAAGCAACCGGCCTCGGCGATGTTGTCGCGTATGGTGTGCCAGGCGATGTCCGGCTGGCCCAGCCCGAGCTCCTGCATCAGGCCGGCCTGCGTCTCCAGGCCGCCATGGGCGAGCGAGGCCAGCGTGCCCGAGGCGCCCGCGAACTCGCCCACCAGCACGCGCGGGCGCAGCTGTTGCAGCCGCTCGCGGTGGCGTTCGACCGCGCTCAGCAGGCCGGCGACCTTGTAGCCGAAGGTGATCGGAACGGCTTGCTGCAGGTTGCTGCGTCCTATCATCGGGGTGTCGCGGTGGCGCTCGGCCAGGGCTGCCATGGCGGCCGAGATGGCGGCCAGTTCGCCGTCGACGAGCTCCAGCGCCTCGCGCATCTGCAGCACCGTGGCGGTGTCGGTGATGTCTTGCGTGGTCGCGCCCCAGTGGCAGTATTCGCCCAGCTTGTCGCGGCACAGGGCGTTGATCTGGGAGACCACGCCCAGGATGGGGTAGCCGATGCGCTTGGTCTGTTCCGCCAGCTTGGCCATGTCGATCTTGTCGAGCACGCAGTTGCGCACGATTTCATCGGCCGCCTCTTGCGGAATGATGCCCAGCCGGCCCTGGACCCGGGCCAGCGCGGCCTCGATGTCGAGGTATTTCCGGGTACGGTTCTCGTCCGACCAGATTTGCCGCATCGCGGCGGTACTGAAGATGTCTCCAAAAATTGCCGAGTCCACTATAGTTGCGGGCATCACGATTCTCCTGATAGGTTTATAAAAGTGCGTGGGCCGGTCACGCAGTGCGTCTGGCCAGGATGGCGTGCGCACGGAGCAGCACCGGGCGGTCGACCATTTTTCCGTCGACCTGGACCGCTCCGCCGCCGCCGGCCTGGGCGGCAGCGGCGACGCGTGCCGCCCAGTCGAGTTGTTCGGCGCTGGGCGCCAGCATCGCGTGCACCACGCCGACCTGGCGCGGGTGGATGCACAATTTGGCGCCGAAGCCGCTGGCGCGAGCCAGGGCGAAATCGGCGTGCAGCGCGGCGTCGTCGTCGAAGCCGGCCGTGACGCCGGCGACAGGCGATGGCAGCCCTGCCGCGCGCGAGGCGAGGGCGATGCGGCTGGCCGGATACAGCAGGCCGCGCGGATCGTCGTCCAGGCCGAGGTCGAGCGCATAGTCGATCGTGCCGAAAGCGAGGCGCGTCACGCCGGCGGCGGCCGCCACGGCTTCCGCCTGGAGCACGCCGCGGGCGGACTCGACCAGCGCGATCACGCCCGTGCCCGGAGGCAGGGCTGCGGCCAGCCGTTCCAGCTGGGGCGCCGACTCGGCCTTGGGCAGCATCACTTCGCAGGCGCCGAGCGTGCGCACCATGTCCAGGTCGCGCGCGAACCAGGGGCTGGCGTCGTCGTTGATGCGCACCACCAGCCGCGCGCCGTGCCCGTGGCCGGCGGCGCGCCAGGCCGACAGCGCCGCACGCGCTGCGTCTTTCTGGTCCGGCGCCACCGCATCCTCGAGGTCGACGACGACGGCGTCGGCGCCAGCGTCGAAGGCCTTGCCGAAGCGCTCGGGGCGGTTACCCGGCACGAATAGATAGCTGCGCGGGGAGGGCGTGAAGCCGGCGCTCATATGGCTTGCTCGCTGCGGAGTTGGACGATGCGCTCAGGGGCGTAGCCGAGTTCGGCCAGCAGCGCCGCCGTGTGTTCTCCGAGCGCGGGCACCGGGTCCATGCGCGGTTGGCGTTCATCCCATGAACCAGGCGGCAGCAGCGCGGGGATAGGGCCGGCCGGGGTGTCTACCTCGGTCCAGCGGCCGCGCGCGCGCAGCTGCGGATGTGCCCACACGTCGTGCATGGTGTTGACGTTGGCGTTGGCGATCTGGGCCTGGTCCAGCCGCTCCACGACCTGGGCCGCCGTCAGTCCCGCAAAGGCCTGGACGATGAGGGCGCGCAGCTCGCTGCGGGCCGCGCTGCGTTTCGAATTGCTGGCGAAGCGCGGATCGGTGGCGAGCCCGGGCGCCTGCAGCACCTTGTCGCAGAACAGCGCCCATTCGCGTTCGTTTTGCAGGCCGAGCATGACGGTCTTGCCGTCGCCGGCGGGGAAAGGCCCGTAAGGGTAGATGGTCGCGTGGCTGGCGCCGGTGCGCGGCGGCGGGGCCGCGCCGTCGAAGGCGTAGTACAGCGGGTAGCTGGTCCACTCGACCAGCGACTCGAGCATCGAGATGTCGATGTGCCGGCCGCGCCCGGTCTTGCCGCGTTCCAGCAGCGCGGCCAGGATGTTGCTATAGGCGTACATGCCGGCGGAAATGTCGGCGATCGAGGGGCCTGCCTTGGCCGGCTCGTCCGCGCCGCCGGTCACCGACACGAACCCCGCCTCGCTCTGGATCAGCAAGTCGTAGGCTTTCTTGTCGCGGTAGGGCCGTCGTTGCCGTATCCGGAGATGTCGCACACGATCAGCTCCGGCTTCGCCACGGACAGCGCCGCGTACGACAGGCCGAGCCGCGCGGCCGCGCCCGGCGCCAGGTTCTGCACCAGGACGTCGGCCTGTTCCAGGATCAGGCGCTGGAGTATCGTTTGCGCCTCGGGATGCTTGACGTCGAGCGTCAGGCTCTCCTTGGAGCGGTTGGTCCAGACGAAGTGCGAGGCCATGCCGCGCACCCGCTCGTCGTATCCGCGCGCAAAGTCGCCCACGCCCGGGCGTTCGATCTTGATGACGCGCGCGCCGAGGTCGGCCAGCTGGCGGGTGGCGAACGGCGCGGCGATCGCATGCTCCAGCGTGACGACGGTGATGCCTTCGAGCGGCCTCATGACGCGCTCCGGTCCGTGTCGCGCAGGGTGGCGGTGGCGTCCATCGTCAGCCAGCCTTCGTGGTCGCGGGCCCACAGGTGTATCCGGCCATCCGCCATGCGCTCGCCGCACACGAAGAAGTGATTAATGTCGAATACCGGACGCAGGGCGCGGAACGCGAAGCCTGCCACGACCGCGTCGGGCATGTGCTCGCGCAGCAGGTCGAGCAGCAGGGTGGCGACCAGCGGGCCGTGCACCACGAGGCCAGGGTAGCCTTCGACTCCCGTCACGTAGCGGCGGTCGTAGTGGATGCGGTGGCCGTTGAAGGTGAGGGCGGAGTAGCGGAACAGCAGCACGTCGTCGGGCATGACCCGGCGTTCCCACTGCGCGCCGCCCGGAGCGGCGACGGGGGCCGGCGCTACCGCTTCCGGCAGCGCCGCTTCGCGGTAAACGATGTCGTGGAACTCGGTCAGTGCGAGCTCGCTTTGTCCCTGGCGGCGCAGCTCATGCCGTACCTTGACGAACACCAGCTTGCCGGTCCGGCCCTCCTTCTCCGTCACCTTGTCGATGGTGGAGGTGCGCGTCACCGCGTCGCCGATGCGCAGCGGCGCATGGAAGGTGAACTGGCTGCCGGCCCACATGCGGCGCGGCAGCGCCACCGGCGGCAGGAAGCCGCCGCGCTTCGCGTGGCCGTCGGCGCCTACCTCGGACTGCCGGTACAGCGGCAGGAAGTAGAGCCAGTGCCACAGGGGCGGCAGGACGGTGCCCGCAGGCGGGCGTTCGGCGGGCCGGTCCAGCGTCGCCGCCAGCGCGGCGCAGGGTGTGGCTGCCAGGATGTCGGTCACCGTCTCGCTGGCGCCGATCCAGTCTGCAAGATTCATCGTGCTGCTCCTTTGGTGTGGTGCGGCTATTTGGCCGCTTGCAATAGAGCCAGTTTCGCGCTACCGTATTGATTTGTATATTGCAAATTTCTGTAGGATTAATGCGTCATGAACATGAATTTTGATCTGGCCGATCTGCGCGCCTTCGTGGCCGTGGCCGAGTTGAACAGTTTTCGGGCGGCTGCCGATTCGATCCACCTGTCCCAGCCCGCCTTGAGCCGGCGCGTGGAGAAGCTGGAGCTGGCCCTGGGCGTGCGGCTGTTCGAACGCACGACCCGCAGCGTCAGCCTGACGGCGGTCGGGCGCGACTTCTCGCACAAGGCGCGCACCCTGCTCAATGACCTGGAAAATTCTTTGATGAGCATGCATGCCGTGGCCGCGTCGCAGCTGGGCGAAGTGGTGATCGCCTGCGTGCCGTCGGCCGTGTATTACTTCCTGCCCAAGGTGCTGCGCACTTTCCACGAGCAGTACCCGCGCATCCGCGTGCGCATCATCGACGACAGCGCCAACGCCGCGCTGGAGAGTGTGGCGCGCGGCGAAGCGGACTTCGGCATCAACATCATCGGTACCCAGGAACCCGAAATCGACTTCCAGGTGATCTTGAAGGAGCCCTTCGTGGTGGCCTGCCACCGCGACCATCCGCTCGCGGGCCTGAAGCACGTGGCTTGGGCGGAACTGGCCAAATATGATTTCATGACGGTCGACAAGAGCAGCGGCAACCGGCTGCTGGTCGATCTGGCGCTGGCGAACTCCAACGTGCGGCCGAGCTGGTGCTTCGAGGCCAAACACGTGTCCACACTGCTGGGGCTGGTCGAAGCGGGGCTGGGGGTGGCGGTGGTGCCGCGCCTGTCCATGCCGCAGGGCGAGCATGCGACCTTGGCCATGGTGGCGCTGGTCGAGCCGGAGGTGGAACGGAATGTGGGGCTGATACGGCGCCGCGGCCGGGAACTGACGCCGGCCGCGCGCAAATTGTACGACTTGATCGAGACAACCTGGCCCCGCGCAAGCGGCCAGGCCTCAGGTTAAAGTGGACTCGAAATATCCATCGTTACCGCGCAGGCGGGAGCCCGTATGTCGCATGCTTGGAGGCGTGGTATGGATTCCCGCCTGCGCGGGAATGACAAATTGGCGGTTATTCGAGGTACTCTAAAGCACGGCCCGCAGGGAGGCGGTTTGCTGTTCGGTCGACAGGCTGGCCGGTTCGGCGGCCGACTTTGCGGCCGGGATTGCTGCCGGCGCCGCTTCGACGTAACCGCTGTTCAGCTCGCGCTGCAGGACGGTGCGGTCGCAAGCGCCCTCCCATAGGGATACCACGACGCTGGCGACCGCGTTGCTGACCAGGCTGGTCAGGGCGCGGGCCTCGGACATGAAGCGGTCGATGCCGACGATCAGGGCCACGCCGGCCACCGGAATCTCGGGCATCACCGTCAGGGTCGCGACCAGCGCCACGAAGCCGCTGCCGGTCACGCCGGCCGCGCCCTTGGAACTGAGCAGCATGACCGCCAGCATGGCCAGGATCTGGCCGAGCGACAGGTGGATATTGCATGCCTGGGCAATGAATACGCTGGCCAGGGTCAGGTAGATCGCCGTGCCGTCCAGGTTGAACGAATAGCCCATCGGCAGCACCAGCCCGGAGACGCTTTTCTTGCAGCCGAGCTGTTCCAGTTTCTGCAGCATGCGCGGCAGCACCGGCTCGGTCGAGGACGTGCCGAGGACGACGATCAGCTCGTCCTTGAAGTAGCGCAGCACCTTGAACAGGCTGAAGCCGTGCAACCGCGCCAGCGTACCGAGCACGATGAAGACGAAGAAGAAACAGGCCACGTAGAAGGTGCCGATCAGCGTGCCCAGCGAACTGATGGACTTGACGCCGTACTTGCCGACCGTGAACGCCATGGCGCCGAAGGCGGCCAGGGGGGCGAGCTTCATCAGGAAGCCGAACACGATGAAGAGCACGTGCGAAAACGCCTCGATGCCCTCGTGCACGGGCTTGCCCAGCTGCCCGGCGCGCGACAAAGCGAAGCCCATCAGGATCGCCAGCAGCAGCACCGGCAGCACCTCGCCTTCGGCGAAGGCGCCGAAGAAGGTGGTAGGGATGATGTGCATCAGGAAGGGCACAAAGCCGGCAGGCGCGCCGTTCTTCATGTACTTCGCGGCCACACCGGGATCCAGCAGGGCAGGATCCACATTCATGCCCACGCCGGGCTGGATCAGGTAGACGGCCGCCAGGCCGGTCATCAGCGCGATGATGGTGAGCGCATAGAACAGCCCCATGGCCTTGCCCATGGTCTTCGCCACCCCCTTCATGTCGCTCATATTGGCAATGCCTAGCGCGATGGTGCAGAACACGATGGGCGCGATCATCATTTTGATCAGCTTGACGAAGGCATCGCCCAGCGGCTTGAGCCCTGCGCCGAACTCCGGCCAGAAATGGCCCACGACGATGCCCGCCACGACGGCCATCAGCACCTGGAAGTAGAGCGAGCGATGGATTGCCGGTGTTTTCTTCATTTTCATCTCCTTGATTGTCACCCCGGGCTGGCGGCCCGCTGCGGTGTATGGAAGGCAGTTTCGGGCACGGTCACTGATCTGTAAAGTGCAAAATTCCGTTCCATTGATGCGTAAAACGTATTAATTATTGATGTTCATACTGCATTAATCCCGTCAAATAATGCAATTAACAGCGAGGTCCGGTTTCTTTAGGATGGTGTCCATTGCTCTTACTCGTCTCAGGAACCATTATGCTTACTTCCATCCCTTGCATGCTGATACGCGGCGGCACGTCCAAAGGCCCGTTCTTCCTCGCCAGCGACCTGCCTGCCGATCCCGCCCTGCGCGACCAGACACTGCTGGCGGCGATGGGTTCGCCCGATGCCCGCCAGATCGATGGCATCGGCGGGGGCAGCACCCTGACCAGCAAGGCGGTCATCGTGGGCGCCTCTTCCAGGCCGGGCATCGACGTCGAATACCTGTTCGCGCAAGTGTCGCTGACCGAGCACACGGTCGACACCGGTCCCAACTGCGGCAACATGCTGGCCGGCGTGGCACCGTTCGCCATCGAGCGCGGCCTGGTGCGCGTGGCCGGTCCCGCTACCAGGGTGCGCATCTTCAACATCAACACGGGCAAGGTGATCGAGGCGGTGGTGCAGACCCCGCAGGGGCGCGTGACCTACGAGGGCGATGTGCGCGTCGATGGCGTGCCGGGCACCGGCGCCGGCGTCGAGCTCAACTTCCTCGACGCGGCCGGCGCCAAGACCGGCGCGCTGCTGCCCACCGGCCGTGCGCTGGACGTGGTCGACGGCGTGCCCTTGTCCTGCGTCGACTTCACCACGCCCATGGTGCTGATCGGCGCCGCCTCGCTCGGCAAGACCGGCCACGAAAGCAAGGCCGACCTGGACGGCGACGCCGAGCTGCTGGCGCGGCTGGAGCAGTTGCGCCTGAAGGCGGCCGTACTGATGGGTATGGGCGACGTCACCGGCAAGGTGCTGCCCAAGCTGGCGTTGCTGGGTGCGCCACGCTTCGGCGGCACCATCAGCTCGCGCTACTTTGTGCCCTGGAACTGCCACGCGGCGCACGCCGCCACCGGCGCCACCTGCGTCGCGGCGGCCTGTTGCATCCCCGGCAGCGTCGCGGCGCTGCTGGCCCCTGGCGAGCGGGGGCAGCAGCGTGCGCTGGCGATCGAACATCCGGCCGGCAAGATAGAAGCCACCGTGCAGTTCGGGGCGGATGGAAGCGTGCTCAGCGCCGGCATCGTGCGCACCGCGCGGCCGCTGTTCAGTGGCCAGGTCTACGTCCGCGCACAGGAAGCGCTACCCGAGGCGGCCTGATCCGCTGCTATCGGTTTCCCCGCCTGGGATGCGGGGGCAGTTCCGCATAGGTGATTGTTCTGCATATTTACGGAACAAACTAAAAGCACTGTGGTACTATATAAATTATGTACAACGCTGCTTTTAGCCCGAAGGACTCCCCATGCCTAGCACCCCGGCGCCCGACGCGCCACGCCTGTTGTTGATGTCGCCCGAAGACAATTGCCTGATCGCCCGCACGACGCTGGCGGCGGGCGAGACGGTGACCATAGACGGCGCCGCCACCATCTTGCCTGAAGCCATACCGCTGGGCTACAAGGTCGCCCGCCACGCGTTGCGCCCCGGCGACAAGGTCCTGCGCTACGGCGCCTTGATCGGCACCGTCACCACCGAGGTGGCAATCGGCGCAATGCTGCACACGCACAACCTCGTCAGCGATTATATTCCTACCTATACACTGGGCGAGGACGCCCATTCCTTCATCGGGAGCACCCATTGATGAGCACCACCTCCATGCCCGCACTGTCGGGCTACCTGCGGCCCGACGGCCGCAAGGGCATCCGCAATATCGTCGTCGTTGCCTACACGGTAGAATGCGCGCACCATGTGGCGCGCCTGATCGTCAACGCTTTCCCGGGACAGGAAGTACACCTGATCGGCTTCCCGGGCTGCTACCCGAACGATTACGCCGACAAGATGATGCGGCGCCTGGTCACGCACCCCAACGTGGGCGCGGCGCTGATCATCTCGCTCGGCTGTGAAAGCTTCAACCGCGTCGGCCTGGAAGACGAGGCCGCCGCCGCCGGCCGGCCGGTCCACACCATCACCATCCAGAACAACAGCGGCACCCGCACCAGCGTGGCGGACGGCGTGGAATGGGTGCGCTGGGCGCTGGAATCGCTGGCGCCGCAGCAGCGCGTGCCGATGGCGGCGCACGAACTGGTGGTGGCCACCATTTGCGGCGGGTCGGACAGCACCAGCGGCATCACCGCCAACCCGGCCGTCGGCGTGGCTTTCGACCAGCTGGTCGCGGCCGGCGCGGCCTGCATCTTCGAAGAGACGGGTGAACTGGTCGGCTGTGAATTCCACATGAAGCGGCGCGCCGCCACGCCGGAACTGGGCGACGCCATCGTGGCCTGCGTGGACAAGGCGGCCCGCTACTACACGGTGCTCGGCCATGGCAGCTTCGCGCCGGGCAATGCCGACGGCGGTTTGACGACGCTGGAAGAAAAATCGCTGGGCGCGTACGCAAAGAGCGGCGCTTCGCCGATCAGCGGCATCCTGAAGCCGGGCGACCAGCCGCAAGCCGGCGGCCTGTATCTGCTGGACGTGGTGCCCGACGGCGAAGTGCGGTTCGGCTTCCCGAACATCTCGGACAATGCGGAGATCGTGGAACTGATCGCCTGCGGCGCCCACGTGACGTTGTTTACCACCGGGCGCGGCTCCGTGGTCGGCTCCGCGATTTCCCCCGTGATCAAGGTCTGCGCCAACCCGGCGACCTACCAGCGCCTGTCCGAGGACATGGACGTGAACGCGGGCCGCATCCTCAGCGGCGAGGCGACGCTGCAGGAGGTCGGCAGCGAGATCGTGGACCTGGTGGCGCGCGTGGCCAACGGCGAGCAAAGCTGCTCGGAAGCGCTGGGCCACCAGGAGTTCATCCTCACGTACAAGCAATTCGAGGCCACCGGCCCCGGATGCTTCCCCTTGAAGGCGGCCTGACATGCGCGCGAACGACCTGCGCACGCTGCCGCGCGGCGGCATCGCGCTCAGCAGCCTGGGCCTGGGCTGCGCCCAGCTTGGCGGCCTGTATGTGGCGATGAGCGAGGACGAAGCGGGCGCCATCGTCGATGCCGCGTGGGAGCTGGGCATCCGCTATTTCGACACCGCGCCATATTACGGCCATACGCTGTCCGAGCGCCGCCTGGGCGCGGCGCTGCGCGGGCGCGCGCGCGGCAGCTATGCGGTCAGCACCAAGGCGGGGCGTCTGATGCTGCCGGACGCCGACGTGCGGCCCGGTACCAACGGCTGGGCCCAGCCCCTGCCGTTCAGCCCGCACTTCGACTATAGCTACGACGGCATCAAGCGTTCGCACGAAGAGAGCCTGCGGCGCCTGGCCATGGATCGCGTCGACATCCTGTATGTGCACGACATCGGCAGCGTCACCCATGGCGCGCTGCACCAGCACTACTGGGAGCAGCTGACGCAGGGGGGCGGCTTCCGCGCGCTGACGCAGTTGCGCGACGAAGGCAGCGTGGGCGCCATCGGCTTGGGCGTCAACGAATGGGAAATCGTGGCCGAGGCGATCGACGCGTGCGATATCGATTGCGCCTTGCTGGCGGGGCGCTATACCTTGCTGGAACAGGCTGCGCGCGAACCGCTGCTGGACCGCTGCGCCTTGCGCGGCATCGGCATCGTGATTGGCGGGCCGTTCAATTCCGGCATCCTGGCCGGCACCAGGAAATTCAATTATGAAGACGCGCCGGCGGACATCGTCGCCCGCGTCGAGGCCATCGAGGCGGTCTGCCGCGAGTACGATGCGCCGATACAAGCCGCCGCCCTGCAGTTCCCGATGGCCCATCCCGCGGTGGTGTCCTGCGTCGCCGGTGCGCAAAGTCCCGAGCAGCTGCGCCAGAACGCAGCCTGGTTCGCGCAGCCGCTGCCGGCCGCCCTGTGGGACGAATTGCGGCGGCGCGGCCTGATAGATAGCCAGGCGCCGACCCCTGGCGCCGCGCTAAAACACTTAAATTTTTTGACCCGATAAAAGAAGGAACGACATGAAATTGCTGCGCTACGGCCCGAAGGGCAACGAAAAACCAGGCCTGTTCGATGCGAATGGCGTGTTGCGCGACCTGTCCGGCGTGTTGCCGGACCTGACCTCGGCCCACCTCGGCCGCGCCGCGCTGGACAAGCTGGCTTCCATCGATCCCGCCGGTCTGCCCGCCGTGGAAGGGCCTGTACGCATGGCCCCCATCGTGGCCGACATCGGCAAGATGATCTGCGTTGGCCTCAACTATTCGGACCATGCGGCCGAATCGGGCATGGCCGTGCCGTCGGAGCCGGTCCTGTTTACGAAGGCTACCAGCGCCATCATCGGCTGCAACGATGCGGTCGTGATGCCGCGGGATTCGGTCAAGAGCGACTGGGAAGTGGAACTGGGCGTGGTGATCGGCACGCGTGCCCGCTACGTGGATGAGGATAGCGCGCTCGATTACGTGGCCGGCTATTGCGTGGTGAACGACCTGTCCGAGCGCGAGTACCAGCTTGAACGCGGCGGCCAGTGGGACAAGGGCAAGGGCTGCGACACCTTCGGCCCGGTCGGCCCTTGGCTGGTGACCGCCGACGAAGTGCCCGACCCGCAGAACCTGGACATGTGGCTGGAAGTGAATGGCAAGCGCTACCAGAGCGGCAATACGCGTACCATGGTGTTTACGGTGGCGCAGCTGGTGAGCTATATCAGCCGCTTCATGACGCTCAATCCGGGCGACGTGATCAGCACCGGCACGCCGCCGGGCGTGGGCCTGGGCCAGAAGCCGGAGCCGGTGTACCTGCGCGCGGGCGACCGCATGGCGCTGGGCATCGCCGGCCTGGGCCAGCAAAACCAGACCGTCCACGCATGGAATCCGGAGCTGATCGACGGTTGACCGACGGCTGATCTACGGCGGACCGGCGGCTGACTAGCGCATGCCGCCACCCCAAAAAAAACCACAAGGCACCGTTAAAGAGTGCCTGACTTGGAGACACCAGGGCCATGAACGAACCAACCAGCCGGCAATCCTACGCGTTTGCCTTTGTGATGATCACCTCGCTGTTTTTCATGTGGGGCTTCGTCCATAATCTCGATCCTATTCTCATTCCCCACCTGCGGCGCTCGTTCAGCCTGAGCGTGCTGCAATCCGCGCTGGTGGATTCGGCAGTCTTCATTGCCTACTTCCTGATGGCGCTGCCGGCCGGCCTGCTGATCCGCAAGGCGGGCTACAAGCGCACGATGATCTCCGGCCTGGCGCTGTTCGCCATCGGCGCGCTGCTGTTCATTCCGGCCGCAGATACGCAGCGCTACGCCTTCTTCCTGGGCGCGCTGTTCATCATCGCCTGCGGACTGACGGTGCTGGAAACGGCGGCCAATCCCTACATCGCGCTGCTGGGCAGGCCGGACCGTGCCATCCAGCGCCTCAACCTGGCCCAGTCGTTCAACGGCCTGGCCGCGACGCTGGCGCCCATCGTCGGCGCCCGTTTGATCCTGGTGGACGGCGCCAGCGATGCGCAACTGCAGGCCATGCCCGAAACCATACGGCAGGCGACGCTGGCGGCTGAAGCGGCCAGCGTGAAGGGGCCGTATCTGGCGGTAGCGCTGGTGATCGCGGTCATCGCAGGGATCTTCTATTTCCTCAAACTGCCCGAGGTCGGCGCGGCTGGGGCAGGGGCGGGCGCCAGGCAAGCGCCGTCCGCCACGCCGGTTGGGGAGGCGCTTGCGCGGGCCTGGCGCCAGCCGGCCATCCGCCGCGCGGCGATCGCCCAGTTCTTCTATGTCGGGGCGCAGGTGTGCGTGTTCAGCTTCTTCATCCTGTATGCGTCGCACGCTGCTGGGCTGTCGCAGATCGCGGCGGCGGACTACCTGGGCTGGGGCTGCGGACTGGCCTTTGTCACCGGACGCTTTGCCGGTACCTTCCTGATGAAATATATCGCGTCGGCGCGCCTGTTGTTCATCTATGCGGTGATCTGCACGGCCTTGTCCGGCGTCGCGATGTTTGCCGGTGGTGCGGCCAGCCTCGCTGCGGTGATCGGCATCGCGTTCTTCATGTCCATCATGTTCCCCACCATCTTCGCGCTCGGCATCCGTGACGCCGGCCCGGACACGGAGATGGGCAGCAGCCTGATCGTCATGAGCATCGTGGGCGGCGCCGTGCTGCCGCTGTTGTTCGGCTATATCAGCGACGCGACCCACAACCTTCAATTCGGCTACGCCGCGCCGCTGTTCTGTTTCGTCGTGATCGCGTGGGCCGCGCGGGCGGCGGAGCAGGAGCAGCGCGCGCCGGCAGCCAACACATCTACTGGAGCATTGAAGCATGTTTGAACTGAAGCAAAAGAAGGCCGTCGTCACCGGCGGCGGCAGCGGCATCGGCAGGGCCATCGCCAGCCTGTTCGCGCAACAGGGAGCGGCTGTCCACATCGTCGACATCAGCGAGGCAGCCTGCGAGGAGGCGGTCGCTGAAATCCGCGCGGCGGGCGGGCAAGTGGTCGCCCACGCCTGCGACGTGACGCGGCAAGACACGGTGCACGCAACGTTCGCAGCCATCGGCGCGCTGGATATCCTGATCAACAATGCCGGCATTGCGCACATTGGCAAGGCGGACACCACATCGGAGCAGGACTTCGACCGCGTCATCGGCGTCAACGTGAAAGGGGTCTACAACTGCCTGCACGCCGCCATTCCGCGTCTGCGGGAGAACGGCGGCGGCGTGGTGATCAATATGGCGTCGGTGGCATCGTGGGTCGCGGTCGCCGACCGTTTCGCCTATTCGACCGCCAAGGGTGCCGTGATGGCCATGACCTTGTCGGTGGCGAAGGATTATTTGCAGGACAAGATCCGCTGCAATTCGATTTCACCTGGCCGCGTGCATACGCCTTTCGTCGACGGTTTCATCGCCAAGCAATACCCGGGCAGGGAAGCCGAGATGTTCGAGCGCTTGTCGAAAACGCAGCCGATCGGCAGGATGGCGCGGCCGGACGAGGTGGCCGCGCTGGCGCTGTATCTGTGCAGCGACGAAGCGGCTTTCATCACCGGTAGCGATTACCCTATCGATGGCGGGTTTATCACACTGAATTCTTGATGCGCAGCGACAACAAATACGACAAGAAGATTGCCCTCCTAGTCCGGAGGGCTCCCCGCCGCGGCAATCCAGCACGCATCAGCCGTGCTTATTTTTTGAGTAAATTGGTATTTTAAATTTAAAATACCAAAAAAATCAGAGGTAAGCGGTTCAAGAGCGCCAACCATCTTTACAAGCGTTGCGTGTCATGCGAAAACATGTGGACACTTCACGCAAAACGCTGTGCGCCGTGATCGGCGTGCGAGCACAATCTACCGGAGCATAGCAAGATGTTTAAATTGAAGTACATACCAACAGCCCTGCGATTACTCGCAGCATATGGCCTGCTCGCCGTCAGCGTTGGCGCACAAGCCGAGGTTCCGCCGCTGCCGCCGCGCCTGCCGATCGACAGTGTGCCCATGGGGGATGTGAACTCCGCGTCGGAAGTGAAGCTCGATTTGGCGATCACGCCCGGCCCGTTCGAGCCGACCTGGGAGTCGATCGAGAAGCAATATCCGGGCACGCCATCGTGGCTGCGCGACGCCAAATTCGGCATCTGGGTGCATTTCGGTCCACAGGCGGCGGGTATGAGCGGGGACTGGTATGCGCGCAAGATGTACGTTCCCGGCACGCCCGCCTACAACAACCATCTCAAGAACAATGGCCATCCGTCGGTGGAAGGATACAAGGAGGTGCTGCGCGACTGGAATCCTCGCAAGCTCGACCCGGCCAAGCTGACCGCAATCTATAAGGACGCCGGTGCGCGCTTCCTGATCGTCCAGGGCGTGCATCACGATAATTTCGATCTGTGGAATTCGCGTCATCATCCCTGGAATTCGACCCGCATGGGCGCCAGGCGCGACTTTGTGGGCGAGTGGTCCCAGGCGGCCAAGGCGGCCGGCATGCGCTACGGCGTGGCGTTCCACCATGAGTATTCCTGGTGGTGGTGGCAGACCGCGTTCGGCAGCGACACCCAAGGCGAACTGGCGGGCGTTCCCTACGACGGCAATCTCACCCTCGCCGACGGCAAAGGAAAATGGTGGGAGGGGCTGGACCCGCGTCTGCTGTACAACGCCGACCTGCGCGAATACAAGGGCGTCAACGCGGCGGCCCACTCTCCCTGGAGTCCGCCGCCGGCCGGCGTGTTCGGCCGCCACACTGCCTATGCCACGTGGTACGCCACGCAATGGGCGCGCCGCATCATGGACGTGGTCGAACACTACGAGCCGGACTTCATCTATACCGATGGCACCGGGGCCCAGCCTTTCAGCGGCAGCCACACCGGCACCGGCATCAAGGCCGATGCCACCCAGCGCGTGATCGCCGATTTCTATAACCAGACCCTGAAAAAACGCGGCAAGGTCGACACCTTCAGCATCATCAAATTCCGGCCGACCACCAACGGCACCGTGAACACGGAAGAGGGGACCATCCCGGCCGGCATCAAGTCCGACCAGCCATGGATAGCGGAAACGCCGGTGGGCGACTGGTATTACGGGCCTGGTTTCAGCTATGACTCGGGTGCGGTGATCCACTACATCCTCGAGCAAGTGGCGCGCGACGGCAATGCCGCCATTTGCATTTCGCCTCTGCCGGACGGATCCCTCGACGATGGAAGCGCCCGCATGCTGAAAGAGATCGGCGCCTGGATGCGTATCAACGGCGAAGGCATCTATGGCAGCAAGGCCTGGCGTGTGCTCGGTGAAGGCGAGAACGGCAAACTGCGTACCTTGCCCGGCGGCTCGATCAACAAGAGGCAGGCCGAGTTCCAGTTCGGCCCCAAGGATTTCCGCTTCACGTCAGGCAAGGACGGTACGCTGTATGCATTCAGCATGGCGGTTCCGGCGGCGGGCAGCGAGATCCGTATCAGTTCGCTGGGCGCCAGCGCAAATCTGCTCGGCAAGCCGGTCAGTTCCGTCTCGCTGCTCGGACACCAGGGCGCGCCCCTGCATTGGAAGCAGGAAGCCGATGCCCTGGTTATCACCGTGCCGTCGGCTATGCCATTCGCCACTGCGGTCGCCTTCAACATCCGGTGAGCCGCACGTTGTCTGCTTTTTCGAAAAAAAAGCGACGAAGAAGTCGTTCTGCGGCTGCGCCGAAGGCCTGGCGCACGTAAAATACCGCAGCGAACCGGCACCAGCGAGCGGCAGTTTCGCGATCGTGCCGACAGGCCTGCCGGGTGAATAACAATTAGACGGGTAAAGCAATGCCATGATCATTTCATCCGCAACCGATTTCCGTGAGGCGGCGCGCCGCAAATTGCCGCCGTTTCTGTTCCACTACCTGGATGGGGGCGCGGGCAGCGAGCAGACGCTAAAGGCCAATGTCGACAGCCTGCAGGAGGTAGCCTTGCGCCAGCGGGTGCTGAAAGGGAGTTCGGAGCTGGACCTCGCTGCCGAATGGTTCGGCGTCAAGTATGACTTGCCGCTTGCCCTGGCGCCGGTCGGGCTGACCGGCATGTATGCGCGCCGAGGCGAGGTGCAGGCGGCGCGCGCAGCGTGCACGCGTAATATTCCTTTCATACAGTCGACGGTATCGGTTTGTTCGCTAGCGGAGGTCGCAGGGCAGGCCGACAAGCCGATCTGGTTCCAGCTGTACGTGCTGAAGGACCGCGGTTTCATGCGCGACGTACTGCAGCGGGCGAAGGCGCTGGGCGCCGCAGCCCTGGTATTTACAGTCGATATGCCAGTGCCCGGCGCGCGCTACCGCGATGCCCACAGCGGCATGAGCGGGGCGAATGCCGCGCTGCGCCGCATGGTGCAAGCCATGCTGCATCCGCGCTGGGCCATGGATGTCGGCCTGCGCGGGCGTCCCCATGACCTGGGCAATATTTCAGCCTATCGCGGCCATGCGACGGGCCTCGAAGACTATATAGGCTGGCTGGGTGCCAATTTCGATCCCGACATCGGCTGGCAAGACCTGCAGTGGATACGCGACGAGTGGGATGGCCCCATGATCATCAAGGGCATACTGGAAGCCGACGATGCCCGCGCCGCGCTGGCCTTTGGCGCGGACGGCATCGTGGTCTCCAACCACGGCGGACGCCAGCTGGACGGCGCGCTGTCCACCGCCTGCGCCTTGAGGGCGATTGCCGACGCTGTGAAAGGGCAGATGACGATATTCGCCGATGGCGGCGTGCGCACCGGAACCGACGTGTTCCGCATGCTGGCCCTGGGTGCCGACGGTGTCCTGCTGGGCCGCGCCTTCGTCTATGCGCTGGCCGCGCAAGGCCAGGCGGGCGTGGAACGCCTGCTGGCCATCATGGAAAAAGAGATACGCACGACCATGGTGCTGACCGGGGCGAAGTCGGTCCGCGACATCGGCCCGCATCTCCTGGCCGGCTGACGTCGTCCATGGCGGCAGGTCTCGGGCGCGGGCCGCCGCGCATTCCGTTGATATTGTCGGTGTCCCAAAGACAAATCGGGCAAGCCGGTCGACAGGCCAGCTTGCCCTTCACGCACGGCGGCGACACTGATCGTCGATTGTCAGAATGTATTTGATATATTTTGAACTCGCGGTATACAATCGGGGCGGGCGAAAATTCTGTAGAATGCCTTGCCTGCAATACTTCTGCAGTTTTCACGGCATCCTTCGGACTGTATGGCCAGATCACCTACCATCTTCAAGCGCAGTACCAATCTGCTGCTGCAGCATATCGCCGCCTATGTGCCGGTTGGCGAGGTCTTGCCGACTGAAGCCCGGATGGCCGAACTGGGGGAGGGCAGCCGCACGGCGATCCGCAGTTCGATCGTCTATTTCCACGAGCGCGGCCTGATCAGCGGTTTGAAGGAGCGCCGCCTGCTGCGCAAGCCGCAGCCCGGCGACTATTTCGACGTGGCCGAACTGCAAACGGGCGCCGACCGCATCCAGCAAGTGCTGATGGAGCGCATCTACCAGAAGGACATGCCGCCGGGGACCGAGTTCTCGGAGGCGGAACTGGCGCGCGCGGCCGGCGCCAGCACCATCAGCGTGCGCGAGTTCCTGATCGGCTTCTCCCGCTTCGGCCTGATCGAGAAGAAGCCGCGCGGCGGCTGGCGCCTGTGCGCCTTCGACCGCACCTTTGCGATGGAACTGGCGGATGTGCGGCAGATGTTCGAATTCGCCGCCGTCGAACACCTGGCGGCGCTGCCGCCGGACGATCCGGCCTTCGCCACGCTGGCCGACCTGATTTCCCGGCACGAGCAGCTCGGTTCCGTGATGCCGGCGCGGCACCAGGATTTCCCTGCGCTCGACCGCGACTTCCATACGTTCTTGATCGGCTTGCTCCACAACCGCTTCGCCGAGGGCTTCTACGACATCGTCTCCCTGGTGTTCCACTACCACTACCAGTGGGACAAGCGGGAGGAGATGACGCGCAACCAGTTCGCGGTGCAGGAGCACCTGGCCATCCTGCGGGCGCTGGCGCGGCGCGATGCCGCAGGCGCACGCGAGGCCATGCGCACCCACCTGGCTTCGTCGCGCACAACGCTGCTGCAGGCGATCAGCAACAGGGAAAGCAGGGCGCACGCCGGCTGATCCTGCCGCCAGCGTCAGTTGACTCGATAGCGTCAGCAGACCCGGTTTCGCCCCAGTCGCTTGCCGTCATACAGGCGCTCGTCGGCCTTGCGGATGGTTGCCTGCAGCGCTTCGTTTGCGTGCCGTTGGGCGACGCCCAGCGTGACGGTTACCGTCAGCGGCGCCCCGTCACCGCCCAGTTCGTCGAAGCGCATGCTTTCGATGTGGCGCCGGATACGTTCGGCCATCTCCGCGACCCGACTGGCCGGCCCCACCGGCAGGATGATCAGGAACTCCTCGCCGCCCCAGCGCGCGACATAGTCACTGTCCCGGGTGCAGCCGGCGATGGCTTGCGCCACCCTGCGCAGCACGATGTCGCCCCCGTTGTGGCCGTAGCGGTCGTTGATGGATTTGAAATGATCGATATCAGCCATGATCACCGCCACGTCGAACGAGCGTGCCCGCTCCAGTTCCACGATGGTCGCATCCATGGAGCGCCGGTTGGCCAGTCCCGTCAGGGGATCGGAAGTGGCCCATATCCGCAATTGCTTCTCGGACTGGACGACCCGGTTGCGGTAATAAGCCGCCAGATAGCTGAGCATGCCGACGAAGACCGCGATATTGAAATAGCGCATGATGGCCAGGTTGGCAGCCGATACCCGCTCTATGGTGCCGGCGGCATACACATAGGCGTCGAGTCCCAGATAGATGGCCAGGATGCAGCTTGCCGGCAGCATGGCCTTCCTGGGCGGAGCGCTCAGGAAAGTTGCCGGAAAAAACAACAGAAAGTAGTACTGGGACGCGCTGTCCGGTCCGGCCAGCAGAAAGCCGAAGCCGGCGTGGAGTATCACTTCGCTCCACATGAGCGAGGTGGCAAGCAGATTGCGGCGTTGTTTCAGGCAGACGTAGGCCAGCGCGTACGCGGCCATGCTGGCCAGGCTGAGCAGGGCGAGCGTGCGGAGGCCGACATAGGAAAATACGATCAGCATCAGTACGTTGACTGAGCCGGCTATCAAGACGCAGCGCCGCTGCATTTCCCAGTAAGCTCGTCCGCCGCGCGATCTGTTTGTCTTGTGGTCGGGAACAGCCGCGTTGTTTGCCATGGCACGTCTCAACTGATGCGATGGCCCAAGTCTAAAAGTTACGTCAATGTAATTGGTTGTTTTTAGGAACAAGTGATGAGCCGGCGGCCGGCACGGCATTCAGCTTGCGCGTCTTGACCAGACGGGGAGAAGCTGCCTTGCGGCACCGATGGTCAAGACGCTGCTGCAAACGATGCGCGACAGGGAAGCCGGGGCGCACCCCGGCCGGACCTGGCGCCAGCTTCAGTTGGGCTGGACCACGCCATGGAAGCGCAGTTCCGACACGTTGCCATACCAGGCCGCCCAGTTGTAGACGCGGATGTAGCGGTATGGCACGCCGCCGGCGACCGGCAGGGTTTGCCAATCCATGGTCGACGCCGCCGGGGAGGTCAGCGTGGTCCAGGTGCTATTGTTGTTCGAGCCCTGGATCACCACGCCGCTGGCGCGCGTATAGTAATTGTCCTGGCGCGCGGCCAGTTCCACACTGCTCAGTATGACTTCGTTGCCCGTGAAGTCGAACGTGATATAGGCCCCGTTGCCGGCATTGTTGGTGCCGATGCGGAAGTCCGAGAACGTCCCCAGATTGCCGTCGACCAGGCTGTTGACCTGGGCGACAGTGGTCGCTGGCGCGCGGTTATAGCTCGAGTCGATCAGGGTCGCGATGGTGGTCAGGTTGCGGATCACGTCCGCTTCGTCGACCAGGTAGAGCGCGGTGCTGTCGGTGGTGGCGGTGACTGCATAACCGCTGGCGCCGCCTTGCGACTTGTAGTTGACGGCGAACGTCACGGCGCCGGCCGCTACGCCTTGGGGCAAGGTCGCGGTGGCGGTGAAGTTGATATTGTCCGACGTGGCCACGGTGGCCGCCTGGCCCTGGATCGTGGCACTGACGCTGTTCACCGCTTCCTTGGTCGTGAAGCTCAGCTGCACTGAATTGCCTGGCACGATGCGATTGCGCAGCGCTTGCGGCGAGCTGATCGAGACGGTGGCGATCTTGTTGGCCTGGGCCACGCCGCGCAGGCGCAGCTCGGCGATGTTGCCGTACCAGCTGCCGCCGTTGTAGATGCGGATGTAGCGGTAGGCCTGGACCGGACTGATGGCCAGCAGCTGCCACTCGGCCGACGAGGCTGCGGCGCCGGAAATCGTGGTCCATGTGGCGTTGTCGTTGGAGCCCTGCACCACGGTGCCGGCGATGCGGGTGTAGTACTGGTCCTGGCGGCCCAGCAGGTCGACGCCTGTCAGCGTGGCGCTGCCGTCCGCCTTGAAATCGAAGGTGATGTAGGCGCCGGTGCCGACGTTGTTGGTGCCGGTGCGGAAGTCGGAGACGCTGCCCATCACGCCGTCGAACAGGGCGTTCACCGTCGCCAGCGTGGTCGCCGCAGTCCGGTTGACGGTGGAATCGATCAGCGTGGCGATGGCGGGCAGGTTGCGGATCACATCGGATTCATCGACCAGATACAGCGTGGTGCTGTCGGTGGTCGCGGTGCTGGCGACGCCATTCATGCCGCTCGCCAGTTTGTACTTGATCGCGAAGGTCACCGTACCCAGTGTCGCACCCTGGGGCACGATGGCGGTGGCAGTGAAGTTGATGTTGTCCGACGTGGCAACGGTGGCGACCTGGCCCTGGATGGTGGCGCTGACGGTGTTGAGCGCTTCCTTGGCCGTGAAGCTCAGTTTGACCGTGTTGCCCGGCACGATGCGGTTGCGCATTGCCTGCGTTGAACTGATCGACACGGTGGCGAGCCTGTTGGACTGCGCCACGCCGCGCATGCGCAGCTCGGCGATATTGCCGAACCATGTGCCGCTATTGTAAATGCGGATATAGCGGTAAGGCTGGGAGCCGATCGCCATCTGCTGCCACTCGGCCGAGGAGGCTGCGGCGCCCGAAATGGTGGTCCAGTTGATGTTGTCGCTGGAGCCTTGCACCACGGTGCCGGCGGTGCGGGTGTAGTACTGGTCCTGGCGGCCCAGCAGGTCCACACCCGACAGCGCGGCCGTGCCGTCCTGCTTGAAGTCGAAGGTGATGTAGGCGCCGGTGCCCGAGTTGGTTGTGCCGGTGCGGAAATCGGAAACGCTGGCCAGCGAGCTGTCGAACAGGGTGTTGACCTGCGCCAGCGTGTCGGCCGCCGTGCGGTTGACGGAAGAATCGATCAGCGTGGCGATGGCGCCGACGTTGCCGATCACGTCGGATTCGTCGGCCAGATACAACGATGTGCTGTCGGTGGTCGCGGTGCTGGCGACGCCGTTCATGCCGCTTGCCAGCTTGTAGTTGATGGCGAAGGTCACCGTGCCTGGCGTCACGCCTTGCGGCATGGTGGCAGTGGCGGTGAAGTTGATGTTGTCCGAGGTAACCACGGTGGCGGCCTGGCCCAGGATGGTGGCGCTCACCGTGTTCACCACTTCCTTGGCGGTGAAGCTCAGTTTGACGGCATTGCCGGGCACGATGCGGTTGCGCAGCGCCTGCGTCGAGCTGATCGACACTGCCGCGATCTTGCTGGACCGCGCCACGCCGTGCACCCGCAGCTCGGACATGTTGCCGTACCAGGCGCCGCCGTTATAGATCCGGATGTAGCGGTAAGGCTGGGCGTTGCTGGTCGTCAGTTGCTGCCATTCGGTCGACGAGACGGCGGCACCCGACAGCGTGGTCCAGCTGGCGTTGTCGTTCGAACCCTGCACCACGGTGCCGGCGGCGCGGCCCGGCTGGTCCTGGCGGGCGAGCAATTCCACGCGCGACAAGGTGGCGCTGCCGTCGTCCTTGAAGTCGAAGGTCAGATAGCCGCCCGAGCCGCTGCCGTTGAGGCGGAAGTCGGTGGATGTGCCGATATTGGCGTCGAACAGCAGGTTCGCCACTGTCTTCACGTCGGCCGCGGTCCTCCCATTCGAATCGCTCTGGGTCGTGATGTCCAGCACGTTGCCGATGAGGCTGCTCTGGTCGGAGATGAACAGCGTGCTGCCGTCGGTGCTGAAGTAAGTGGTGTCGGCATCGAAGCCGGCGGACGTCTTGTAGTCGAGCACAAACTTGACGTTGGCGGTGCCGGTGACGGCCGGTGCGATAGCGCTCGCCGTCCAGTTCAGGTTGTCGGTGCTGGTCACGGTGACCGGCTGGCCCAGCAGCGTGAGGCGTACGTTGCTGATGGGGGCGGTGGCGGTGATGGCCAGCTTCACGGTATCGCCCGGCACAACGCGCTTCTTCACGCTCTGGTCCGAGCTGATCGTGACGGCCGACAGCTGGTTGACGGCTTCGTGCCTGGCGCCGACTATCCGGAACTCCGACAGCTCCAGCAGCTGGCTGCTGGGCTGGACCATCTGGATGCGGATGAAGCGGAAGCGCTTTTCCTTGAGGTCGTCCTGCACCGCCAGCGTCTGCATGTCCTCGATGGCTTCGGTCAGGCCGGGCGTCAAACGGGTCCAGGTTTCACTGTCGTTGGAGCCGAACATCGCAACGCCGCCGATGCGCACCGGGAAGCTGGCGCGCACCTGTATCTGGAATGCGCTGGCCGAGACCTTGTAGCCGACGCCGAAATCGAGGGTGTGGGCCAGGTTCACGGCCTGGGTGTAGACGACGAAGGTGTCGGGCGAACTGTCCAGCGCGTTCGGCACGCTGGTGCCGAAGGTGGAGGTGGCCAGCATTTTGGAATAATCCATGCTGCCGTCTGCGATCAGCGGCGTGAGCAGTTGCAGGCCGGCGACCGCGTTGCCGAGGGCCGTCAGTTTGACGGCGAATACGTCGTCGGTGGCGCCGCTGACGGCGGCCGCAACGTCGGCGTAGGCGGTGTTGTAGGCGGTCAGCGTCGCGCTGGTGTAGGCGACGCCGGCCTGGACGCCAGCGTTGGCGGCGGCAATCGCCGACTGGCGGTCGGCGGTCACGACGACCTTCACCAGCTTGGTCTTGACCGTGCTGCCGTCGGTGGCCGTGACGGCGAAGGTGTAGGTGCCGGCCGCGGTGGGCTTCCACGAGAAGGCGCCGGTGCTGGTGTTGAAGGTGGCGCCCGCCGGCATATTGTCGATCTGGTAGCTCACGACGTCGCCAGCGTTGGCGTCGGTGGCGGCGAAGCTGCGCGTGATCGTGCTGGTGGAAGCGGCGTAGGTGAACAGGCCGACGTCCGCGTCGCCCTCGTTGAAGACCGGGGCCGTCAATGTGTCCGGCTTCAGGTTGATGTAGTCCAGGTCCACCGTGGCGCCCGATCCGGTGACGGTGATGAAGAACATGTCGCCGATCCCCTGGTATTCGTTGAGCGTATAGGTCACATAGCGCCACTGGCCCTTGGTGTCGGGCACCTCGATGCTGTCGCCGAAGGCCAGCAGGGTGGCCACGCCATTGGTCCGGACGTGGAATGCGATGTTTTTGCTGGAATTGGCGTAGCTGGTCAGCGCGATCTTGCTGCCGGCGGCCGTGGCGGTGACGCGGGCGTATTTTGCCGTCGCGTCGCTCATCGCGACCGAGTTGCTGTCAAGCGCGGTGAAGCGGTCTTCAAATTCACGCAGCGGTTCGACGATGGGCCGGACCAGGAATTGCGACCCTTCGGCTTCGGCTGCCGCCGGGATGTAGAACCAGAACTCGCCGCCGCCATCGACGCTGTCCCAGTTGTAGAAATTGCGCCTCCGGTAGGCCTCGGTGAAGTAGGGCGCGCGCTGGTCCATATCGAAACCGCGCGTGTACTTGTAGTAGTAATACGAACCCCAGGTGTTCATCGTCAGGCGGCCGCGATAACCGCTGGAGAGCGCCTTGTACACGATGTTGGGCGTGCCGTCCGCGTTCGAGTAGGCGGCGGTGGGCACCCATGGGGTGTCGTAGCCGAGCATGTAGCGGCCCCAGTAGTCGGCCGCGTCCAGGATGCGGTCGCTCAGGAATTCGTAGGGACCGACGGCGTTGGCGGCGGTGGAGGGCGTGCCGTTGACCGGATCGACCTTGGTGCCCTGCGCCATCAGCGTGCGCGCGAGGATGTCCATATTGGTGACGTCGCCCGAGCTGTGCGCCTGGTCTCGGCCCATTTCCACCAGCTGCACCACCGGCGGGCTGACGGCTTCGCCGGTCAGGTCATTGGTGTCCACCAGCCGCAGCAGGCGTTTGATGGCGCCGTTCTTTCCCTGGTCTACCGCCGTGGCGTTGACGGTAAACCATTCCACGGCCTCGTTGTAGCGTGCACGGTTGCCTGTAAAGATGTAGCCCGCCATGGAACCGAGCAGCGGATACAGGTGCTGGTTCATGAAGTGCGAGTTGCTGTAATTGAAGGTCTCGGTGGCCGGGACGATCAGGTTGTTGGTCAAGCTGGTGGTATCGGCGTCGGTCCATTGCAGGGTCGCCGTCTGGTAGCTGGTACTGCGCAGCAGTTCGGCCGCCGTGACCATGCGGTACATGGGTATGCCGGTATGGATGTGCGCGTCGTTGAAGTAGGTGTACTGCGCCGGGTCCATCTGCTCCCAGATGCGCAGGATGGCGAGGGCGTTGGCGCGGTAGGTCTCGTCGCCGGTAATGTAGTACAGGATGGCCTGGGTAAAGGCTTTCTGGCCATCCGAGATGAAGCGCCCGTTGAAGCTCTGGCTGTTGAACGCGTAGCTGGCCGGCTTGGTCGGGTCGCTGCCCCGGTTGCTCGAGGTGACAGTCTTCGACGCCGCGGACGAGAGCAGCATGTTGTTGAAATTGGTATTCCAGGGTTCCTTCTGCGCCCGTATCTGGGTCCGCAGGTTTTCCAGGATGGGCTTGGTCAGGCCGACGCCGGGATGCTTGAAGCCGGCCGCGTCCGTCGTCTCCTGGATGGTCGGCTGGTAACTGGTGGCCAGCGTCAATATCGTGTCGGCGGCCACGGCGGCCGGGGGCGACAGCAGGGCCATGCCCACCATTGCCGCGAAGAATAGTGACGCCACACTGCGCGTGCGCGCATTGCCGTACTTGGATGACTCCATGTTGCTCCCGTTTTGCGTATAATAATTGTTATCGATAACATAGGCATGCAAAAAAATTTCAGAATGGCGGCAAACCCTGATGCCGGGCGCCTTTGCAAGCTTTTGTCAGGAGAATATATGCTCACTGGGAATTTTGAGCAACAAGATCTTCAGTGATATCGATGTCATATGGGATCGATAACAACATTGCCCCCGGAGTGCGGAGAACGTTGGGCACCCTTAGTGTTTTTCTTGCTGTGAAACTGGGGGATGGTTCGCGGGCGGGGCGGTCGCCGCCGGTGCGGCAGCCGAAGCCGGCGGCGTAGCGTAGATCACAATGGGAGCCGGTGAGGGCAATGGCCCTTTGGGCGTTGCGTTATTGAGAACGAAGGTCATGGTCGTCACGGAGACGGCGGCGACGCCGACCACGGTGCCGACGATCCATTTTGTCATGTCGGCAAAGCCTTTATGCATGTCGGACCGCAGTGCCGAAAATTTGGAATCCACCGCCGCTTCGTGGGCCGAAAACCGTCCTTCCATCCTGGTATTGATGGTTTCCAGTTTCGCGTCCATGTAGTCTTTTTCGGTAGCGGCGCCCATGTCTTGATCATTCTCGCTAGCCGCCGGTTTGTCAATTGGAAGCCCTTCTACTATTGCTAAATTTCAAGACGTGATCTCTGCGGGCATCGTGCGACCGTCGTTGCGCCTGCCGTCCGTCTCGCCATTGACAAAACGATGGCCCCCCGGTAGCTTGCGAGTTCCACAGCCTTCCATTTGCCGCCCGATGAAGCTAGTCCCTGCCGTTGTCCTCTCCCTCTGCGGCATGGCCGCCATGTCCTGCGCCCACGCCGAGCAGTTCAACGTGCTGGTGTTCTCCAAGACCGCCGGCTGGCACCACGAGTCCATCCATGCCGGCGTCACGGCGGTTGAGCAACTGGGCAAGCTGCATGACTTCAAGACCTTCTGGACCGAGGACGCGGGCCGCGTCTTCAATGACAAGGAACTTGCCAAATACCAGGCCGTGGTCTTTCTGCTGACGACGGGCGATGTGCTCGACGATGGCCAGCAGGCCGCGTTCGAGCGCTACATCCGGGCCGGCGGCGGCTTTGTCGGTGTGCACAGCGCGTCGGACACCGAGTATGGCTGGCCGTGGTACACCAGCCTGGTGGGGCGCATGTTCCATACCCACCCGGCCGTGCAGACTGCGGTCTTGAAGGTCGAGGACCGCAATTTCCCAGGCATGGAGCGCTTCGCGGCGCGCTCGCTGGTCACCGAGGAATGGTATGAGTTCGGGCCGCCGCGTTCGGACCAGCTTAAATACCTGCTGACGGTCGATGAAAGCACCTACAAACCGGAAACCGCGGGCGGCGGCCGGCAGGGCAAGGGCATGGGGGCCTTTCATCCGGTCAGCTGGTATCAGAACTACGACCATGGGCGCTCGTTCTATACCGCGCTTGGACACTTGCCGGCGACCTATGGCGATCCGGTATTCCTGCATCACCTGTATGGCGGGATATATTGGGCCGCCACCGGACGCGCCTTCAAAGCGGAATAGCAATGCGTTGACACGCCGTCGGCCCATAGATTGCAACGGTTTGTAATTAATTTTGAGAAATAATTAGTTCTGAATGACAATGAATTCAAGCGGTCGCCCGGCCGCTCCACGCTGAGGAGACTAGCCATGAACACCAAAGTCAAAGCCGCCCTGCTCATAGCCATAACATGCGTTGTCGGCACGGCTGGCGCCGATGAACCAAACCCCAATTTCCAGGGGCTGATTTCCTTCCGCGACGGGCCGGACCCGACCGGGCGCACGCCGGTGTTCTGGGCCACCAACCACACGCTGCACCATGTCGTCCATCCAAGGGCTGCGGTAGCCAAATTCGGGCCCAACTGGGTCGGCCAAATCACGTGGTGCGGCAATTCAGCCGGCCAGCCCAACCCGGGCGCCTGCAGCGAAATTTACAATCAATTCGCGCGCGGCCGCGCGATTGATGAAAACACCATCTCGCTGATCCCCGTGCGCTGAAAACCGGCCCTTCTACTCAACGAAGCGGATGATTCTTTTGTATAGCAGGTCTTGGAAGTTTTGGCGGCTGCCGTAGACCATGTGAATGTCGACAGTCCGTTTTTCCTCGTCTATCCGATACGGCCATGGCATACCCGATCCGGTCTTCAATATCAATCTTCGCCGAGTGCAGAATATTGACGGTGTAAGTCAAGCTTATTCCTTGTCGCCGAACAGTGATTTGTCCAGTTCGGCTCTGGCGGACGCCAGAGACTGTGTGTTGCCGCGTTGGATTTCGCGCTCGCCGAGCGCCAGGATACGAAGCAGGGCGTTGGTCTCGCGGGTCTGCTGATACTCTTGCATGCTTACGCACACGAAAGCAGGCACACCGTTCTGCGTGATGATCAGGCTGTCTGTCTCGCCGTTTAATTGACGGGCGACGTCTGCCGTGTTGGTCTTAAGGTAGGAGATCGGGCGGTAGCGTTTAATCACATCCATGATGCATCCCATAGGTCCAAATTAAGTCCAAATTAGGACAAAGTTGAGTATATTTCCCTCGCACGAGCGCGTCAATCTTCAATGCAAGATGATAGTCATTTGCATGTTGGCATGGATTCTGCATTGATAACGCTTGCAAGCGGCAAGCACCCCACCATGCATACTCCGTAGTTACCCAAGGACAAGCCTTTACCGACGCAGTGCCACAGTGTGGTGCAGAAAATCCTCGCCTTGGTGCGTGTGATCGATACCAGTGCGTTTTGGGCCGGCGGCGCAATTGGTGAGGTGAGGACTGCCCCCACTATTTTCAGGAACCGCCATGGTCAACAACGTGTTATCCCTTCGTCCTGCATCGTCTGCGCACGGCAACGACAGACATCTGCCGCCAAGCACCGATCCGATCGACGAGATCGCCGGACTGGGCCGCTGGTCCATGGCGAGGGGAGACGCGCACATGAATCTGTCGGCCGTCGCCGTGCGCTTGCTTGGCCTGGACGATACGTCGGGCGGGGAGTGGACGAGGACTGTCGTCGCCGAGGACACGGCCGCGCTGACCGCTGTGCTGACGTCCATCTGCGAGCATGGCGCCGCCGAGGCCTGGGAGTTCCGCGTCATCGAACGCGAGCAGGGCATACGCTGGCTGCGCCTGCAGTCGCTGCCGGCGGAGGGACGGTCCACGGTCGACGGCCTGCTGACCGACGTCACGGCGGTGAAACGCGCCGCCATGCGCGAGCGCTTCAACTTCGCGCTGACCCGCTATCTGATAGGCACCGACACCTTCGACGAGGCGGTCTATAAAATCATCCACCTGGTATGCGAGGAGCTGGGCTGGGACTGGGGCGCCTTCTGGGCGCGGGAGCAGGGCAGCAGCCAGGAAACGCTGCGTTGCCGGCACGTCTGGCATACCGCCGACCGCGACTATTCGGCGTTTCGCAGCGCGGCGGCCGCGCTGGCGATCAGGCCGGGCGAGGGGCTGGTCGGCGACACCTGGCTTACCGGGCAGGCGCAATGGGTCGACGCCAGCGCCGCGCATGCGGACCTGGCGCGGGTACGCACGGCGCAACGCTGCGGCCTGCAATCGGGCTTTTTCTTTCCGGTCACGTATATCGCCGCCGACGGCAGTTTGCTGTGCGCCGGCGTGCTGGAGTTTTTCAGCGCCGCGCCGCGCCAGCGCGAAGCGCAATTGCCGGGCCTGGCCGAATCGATCTCCGCGCTGATCGCTCAGACCGCCCAGCGCATGGTGCAGCAGGAGCGTGTCCGGGTATTGGCGCAGACCGATGAACTGACGGGCTTGTTCAACCGCGCGCACTTTCATGAGCTGCTCGATGCCGCCTGCGCGATTGGCACGCAGTTCGGCTTGATGTATATCGACCTCGATCAATTCAAGCCCATCAACGATGGCTTCGGGCACGCGGCGGGCAACGAGGTGCTGCGCCAGTTCGCCGCCCGCTTGCGCGCCCTCGCGCCCGCCGGCGCCACGGTGGCCCGCCTGGGCGGCGATGAATTCGCGCTGATGGCGCCCGCCGGGCTCAGCGAGTCCGGGCTAGACGCTCTGGCCAGCGCGGTGCTGGAGGCGGCGCGCACCCGTTTCAACTACCTGGGCCACGAACTGTCGGTGTCGGCCAGCATCGGTCTTGCGCTGTTCCCCCAGCATGCACAGGATACCGCGCAGTTGCTGCACGCGGCCGACGCCGCCATGTATGTCAGCAAGCGCAACGGCCGCAATCTGATCAGCTATTTCAGGCCGGACGGCGATACGCATCAATGCGCGGTGGCGGCCCAGTTGCTGATGCTGTCGGCGCTGCAGGATGCGCTGCAGCACAATGAATTCTTTCTCGAGTACCAGCCCATCTGCGACACGCAGGACACGCGGGTGGTGGCGCTGGAGGCCCTGATCCGCTGGCGCAAGGCGGACGGCAGCGTGGTGCCGCCGGACCAGTTCATCCCGGTTGCCGAGCAAAGCCGGCTGATCGTGCTGATCGGCAGATGGGTCATCGAGCAGGTGTGCCGCGACCTGCCCCTGTTGCGGGCCGGCGGCCTGCCCGACGTCAGGGTCCACGTCAACATGGCGGCGCCGGAGTTCCTGGACGGCGAGCTGCCACGCCAGTTGATGGCCATTACGTCGGCAGCGGGTATCGATCCCCGCCGGATCTGCCTGGAGCTGACCGAGGGCGTGATCATGCAGCGCATCGAGACGGCGCTGCCCATCATGACCGAGCTGGTGCGCCTGGGCTTCGAAATCGGGATGGACGATTTCGGCATGGGATATTCCTCGCTGTCCCTGCTGAAGGCCTTGCCGATCAGCTCCCTGAAGATCGACCGCTACTTCCTCCAGGGCGTGCCGCACGACCACGACCATTGCGCCATCGTGCGTTCCATCATCGACCTGGGGCGCAACATGAAACTCCTGGTCATCGCCGAAGGCGTGGAGACGGATGCCCACCTCGGTTTCCTGAGGCAGTTTGGCTGCGCGCTGATTCAAGGCTATCTGCCGGGCCGGCCCATGCAGCTTGCGGCCTTGCTGGCCAGGCAGGGCGAGGCCAGCGCCGACTCAAGCATATGATTTAAGAGGCTTTTTTATCTGAAGTCGCCTGTCCGCTGTGCTTGCGCCGCGACAGGAGTATGGCCTGCGGAGCCATTCTCTTGTCCCGGGGAGCCAAAGCGAAGGTGATGGCGAGTGGCAAATGGTCGCGTGGTTAAGATGGGCTCAGCTTCATGTCGAGAACCATTATAAAAATTTCCCACAGACCGGAGACACTACATGCACGCTCGCTTCAACCATTCCTTGCGGTCGCTCTTGCCCGCGCTGGCCTTGCTCACTTTCGGCGCCGAGGCCTCGGCCAGCACCTTGAACCAGAACGTTTCCTGGACCATCGACCGCGCCGGCACCACCAACAAGTACCGCGTGGTGGCCTACGGCGATTCGATTTTTGCCGGCTACAACGGTTCGACCGTCAGCGCGGCCAAATATTCGGCGCCGACGGTGGACGCGGAATACCTGTCCGCGCAGTGGAACGCCGACATCGAAAGCGTGCGCCGCACCAAATCCGGCGCGGTCGCAGAGGACGTGTACAACAACAAGATCGTCGCCGAGCGCTCGTACATGCAAGCCAGCAACACGCGCGTCGTCACCTTCGAGATGTGCGGCAATGACGGCCTGCAGGCGCGCACCGCCTACAAGAGCCAGTCCGGCACCTGCGACGACGCCGTGCTGACGGCGGCGGAAAATAGCTGCAAGACCTATGTGACGGCATCGATGGACTACATCAACGCCAACGCCTATGCCGGCGTCAAGCTGAAGGTGATCTCGAATCTGCACTATCCGGGCTACGCCGCCGACAACACCCAGAGCACCTGCAAGGATCCGAACACCGGCGCCACGGTGAAAATGCAGGACAAATTCCTGCCTTCGCTGGCCAGGATCAACCACATGATGTGCGACGTCGCGCGCCAGAAGGGCTTCCAGTGCGCGGACAACTTCGCCCAGTACATGGGCTCCGACTTTGACAGCAACGGCGACGGCCAGGTCGACTCCGAGGCGCTGCGCTATGTCGCCGGGGAGAGCCAGGCCAGCTATGTCACCCGCATCACGTCGACCTTGCGTTCGACCATACGGGACGCCAACACGAAATTCGTGTCCGGCAGCAGCAGCTACGACTACATCCAGTCCGACGACACGCATCCGACCTACAACGGCAGCACCGTTACCGCCGGCCTGTTTGGCGGCACCACCGGCACCGGCGCGGCACGCTACACCACGTTCTCCGGCGGCAAGAGCCCGTTGTGGAACCAGTACGGCCACGAACGCATGGGCTGGGCCGTATCGACCTTCAACTTGCCGACGCCATAACGGCCGGGCATGCGTCCCAGCACCGGCTATCTGGCCGCCGCGCTGATGCTCGCCCTTGGCGGCATCAGCCTGCTGTTCTTCCTGTGGTTGTGGTCCGACGGCGACGACTCCACCGAGGCCGCGCCGGCTGCGGCGGCGGGGAGAACGGCTGCCGGCGCGCCGGCGCCGGCTCCCGGCCCGCAGCCGAACAAGATGCAGCGCCCCCCGCAACGTCCGCCCGAGGGCGACGCCGACCCGACGCGGGACCTGAAAAGCTATGTCGCGCGCGGCGAAAGTCCGAGCATGGCGGAGGTGATCAAGCGCCTGCACGAGCGCGGCGTGCACACCGGCCTAGGCGCGTTTTCGCCGCCGGGCACCAGCCCGCCGCTGGTCGGGCTCGCGGTGCCGGAGGACTTTGAACTGCCGAAAGGCTACGTGCGCCACCACCAGGCGACCGACGACGGCCAGCCGATCGAAGCCATCCTGATGTTCGCGCCGGATTTTCAACTATACGACGCCGCAAAACAACCGGTCGAGATGCCCAAAGACCGCGTCGTGCCGCCTGAACTGGCGCCGCCCGGGCTCCCGATCCGGCGCATCGTCATTCCCGCACCTACTGAACCGGCCGGATTGGGCCGCTAGAATACATGAAGAAATTTAGCTGTTCGAACGTGAACGTGGCCGGTGTCGGGGTGCGCACGGCCGCGCCCACCGTGCTTTGCATACTTGCGAGTGCGGCGATGACCGCCTTGTATGTCCGTGGCGGCGCCGGCTGGATGCTCGGTTTCGTGATCCTGGTGCCGTGGTTGCGCGCACTGGACATCAGCCTGTCGCTGGCGGGAACGCTGATGCGCGCCTACGCGATGTCGGTTGCATTCACGGCGGCTGGCTTCGCGTGGTTCGGTACCGCGCTTGGGCAGTACACGCAAGTGGGCGGGGCCACCGGTCTGGCCGTGCTGCTGCTCGCCGCGCCGCTGTTCCAGCCGCAGTTTTTCGCCTACGCCCTGGTGCGCCATGCCAGTGTGCGCCGCTATGGTCCGGCGTTGGGCGCGCTGGCGGCAGCGGCTGCCTGGGTTGCGACGGAACGGTTGGTGCCACGGCTGCTCGGCGACACGTTGGGCTACGGCCTGCATCCGTCCCGCCTGCTGCGCCAGGCCGCCGACCTGGGCGGCGGCGCCGGCCTGACGTTGTTGCTGCTGCTGGCCAACGAGGGCATTGCGGCGGCGCACGCGCGGCGCGCTGGCGCCTGGCGTGAGATCGTCAAGCCGCTCGCAATGGCGGCGCTGGTGCCGCTGCTGCTGGCGGGCTACGGTCTGGCCGCGCTGTCCGTCAGCCCTGAGCCGGCAGGCAAGCCGCTGCGCATGGGCTTGGTGCAAGCGAACTTGGTCGATTACGAAGGCCAGCGCCGGAGCAAGGGGGCGCATGCGGTCGTGCGCGAGGTCCTCGACCGGCACTTCGCGATGAGCTACGACGCCGTCGTCCGCCAACGCGCGGACGCGGTGCTATGGTCGGAGACTGCCTATCCCACCACCTTCGGCCAGCCTAAGAGCGAAGCGGGGGCGGAGTTCGACCGCGAGATCCTGGCCAACGTGCGCGCCTCCGGCGTGCCCTTCGTATTCGGCACCTATGACCGCGACAGCGCCGGTGAATACAACGCCGCTGCTTTTGTGCTGCCCGGCAGCGGCCTGCTGGGCTTCTACCGCAAGACGCGCATATTCCCGTTCACCGAGTACGTGCCCGCGTGGCTCGACGGGCCGGGGTTGCGGCGCCTGTTACCGTGGACGGGAAATTGGCGGCCCGGCAGCGGAGCGCGGGTCTTCCCGCTGCGCCTCGCCGACGGCCGCGAGATCCCCGTGCTGCCCATGATCTGCCTCGACGATGTCGACACGGGCCTGGCCATCAACGGCGCCCGCCTGGGCGCGCAGGCCATCCTGACCATGTCGAACGATTCATGGTTCAGCGCAGACCGGCAGGGCGCGCAACTGCATCAGGCGGTGGCGGCCTTCCGCAGCATTGAAACGCGGCTGCCGCAGTTTCGCGTCACCACCAACGGCTATAGCGCGGTGATCGACGCCACCGGCAGTGTGCTCGCAGCGACGCCCATGGGCGAACCGGCGCTGGTGATCGCCGACGTGCCGGTGCGCCGGCCCGCGCCCACCTTGATGGTACTGTGGGGAGACTGGGTGGGATTGGCAGCTTGCGCCTTCCTGCTGTTGCTGGCGGCAATGTCGGCGATGGCGGTTCCGGGGAGGCGCCTGTTGGGCGAGGACGATCCATCGGCCGCGCGGCCCGGGATGGCCTTCCCGGCCAAGGTTGCCTTGTTGCCGCCGGCAGCCCGTCTTGTGGCGGGGATGCTGCGCGGTGGGGCGCGACTTGGCCTGCTCGGCATGTGCATTGCGCTGCTGCTCAACGACGCATTGCGGACCAACACGCTGGCGCAAATCCGCATGTTCGCGGCCTTTTTCCTGATCCCCGAGGTGATAGCGTGGTGCGTGCTGCGCGCCTTTGCCGCGCAGGCGACGATCAGCAACGGCAGCCTGGTATTGACGCGCGGCGGCCAGCGCATCGAACTGGCGGCGCGCGGCGTAGCTGCGGTCGACTTGTGGCGCCTGCCGGTTCCCGGAGCCGGCGTGGCATTGCGGCTGGCGTCCGGCCAGCGCTGGCGTTACGGACTGGCGCTGGCCGACCCCGTCGGTTTGGCCGATGCCATAGCCAAGGCGGGCGGCTCGCCGTTCCCGGCGCGGCCGCGCGCGGCGATGAGCGCGTACGCGCAAGCCAGCCTTGGACTACGGCGCTGGAAGCTCGACCGGCCCTTGGCGAAATTCCTTCTGCTCCCTCTGGCGCTGGCCGTTCCGGCTTTCCACCTTCACCAGCATATCGCCTACGGCAGTGCCTTGGGTGAGTACTACAGCTTCGGACTGAGGGCCTACCTCAGCGCCTTCGCGCTGTGGTGGGCGGCATGGTCCATCGGCGTGGTGCTGAGCGCGGCGGTGCTGCGCGCGGTGATCGAGGCCGGCACGCTGCTGGCGGCGCTGCTGCGTCCCGGCTGGACGATCGCCATCCGGCGCCGGCTCGAACGCGCCAGCCACGCGGCGCTGTATCTGGGCCTGCCCGCCTGGCTTCTGTTCAACCTTTATGGCGCGTGAGGAGCCACCCGGCTCAATTCAGATGAGGCAAGCCTGCAGTTTTGGGAGGTCGCCGTTGAAGTAGTTAACGTCGACATGGCCCGTGATGCCGGACACGGTGCCTGCGTCGCTGTATTGCCAGAACGTGTAGTCCGGCCAAGCGGCCGGCAGTGTTGGTGCGTCGTTCCGGTAGCTGGCGACCCAGAGCGGGCTGTCGCCGAAGGTTGTGGGATTGCCTAGCTCGGTCCAGAAACTGGCGCGGGTGTAGATGATGGGCGGCTTGCCGTACAGCGCTTTCACATTGGCGATCCAGGCGCTGACGCTGGCCAGGTAGGCTTCGTTGTCCACAGTCTTCCAGGGGCCGTCGTAGGCGGGATTGTCTTCCATGTCCAGCACGGGCGGCAAGTCGCCCGGGCCGACATTGGCGAGCTTCAGCGCTTGCGTAAAGGTGTCGATCTGGCTTTGCGGGTCCATCCGTGCGCGCAGGAAGTGGTAGACACCGACCTTCAAGCCGACGGCGCGCGCCGCGGCGGCATTCGCCGCGACGGCCTTGTCCATGACGTTGCCGTAGGCGCCGCGCACGAACACGAAGGCGTTATTGTCCTCGGCCACCTTGTGCCATTCGATGCCGCCATCGCCGGCGTAGACGTCTATTCCATTTAGCATGACTTTCCTTATTTAGATTGCGTGTCGGGTGGGGATCGCGAAAGGCTGACACCAGCCTTCCGGGCTTGTTCATGGTCCGGCGCTGCGGAAGCGGGCGCGGACATCGTTCGGGGCGATATCCAGGTGGCGCCTGAACGCCAGCCGCATGGCCTCGGCCGAGGCAAAGCCGCAGTGCGCGGCGATGCGCGCGATGGAGAGATCAGGCATCGCGTAGCGCCTGCTCCGGGTTTGAATCCTAGCACCTACTCAGTGCCATAGATATCACGAAGCATCTTGATCGTCTCCCGCTGCTGCTGCCCTTTCCTGGCATCCTTCGGGCCGCGCTTCTCGGCTTTATCAGCCTGCTCATTCGCCCAACCCGAGTCAAAGAAACCCATACTTGTATAGAACGCCAAAACATCCGGTTCGTTTACCGCGTCGGCCACGAGTAATCGAGCGGACGTTATTTTATGGCTTTCAATGATCTGACCAAGTGCGAAGTTGACTATCAGCCTGCCGACACCTTGACGACGCAGTTGCGAGTTGACGGCCAAGCGACAAATCTTCACTGCAGGAAAATCACGCAAGCTGTAATTGTTGCGCAAGCCAAGTTCCCCAACTTCAAACATCGTCAATGGGATACCATCATTGGCCAACGTAATGTAGCCGACGACACCCTGAAAGTCTTCATGGAAAATCAAACTTGTACGACTCAGATTGTCGTCATGCAAGTCCTTGGCCTCTTCTTTAAGGAAGGCATCAAGCTTAGGTCGCCCCGACTCGAATTGCTCTACCCATGCGAGCGCCTCAGGTGCGACCTCGTGTAAAGGAATTAGGCCGGAGAAGCCATCTTTACGCAGCATGAGTGCGGCGGAATTTTGCGGTCACCGCAGACTCGCTGGCATGCTTCGCCTTATCGACGAGTTCTTTCGCGCGCGCTCTTTGATCATCACTGATCGGAGAGCTAGCAATTTGGGCGAGTTGCCGGCCTGCACGTTCCTTAGCCTGGCGTTCGCTGAAGCTGTAATTACGAATGATGACAGTACCGCCCCGCACCACGCCACTAGGCTCGAACGTGACGGTGGTGGAGCCCTTCGAGCTTGCTCGGCCACTCACTTGGACGACCTTGCCTCGCCCGGCGCCGCTCGAAATTTTTACGGAATATTTCTTCATACCTGAGATTCTAGACGTGGATGCAAAATTAAGCGATTGATTCTATCTATTGGAATGGTCTCCATTGCCAAAATAGCCACGAAAGTCTTCCAAAGCTGTCGTCACACCGTGCAAACTGGTGAGGCGGGCAATTCCTGCCTGACATTCTTTGTCGTTTTGATCATTGCGGAACCCTTGAACGTGCGCCGCCGGCAAGCATTGCATGCGGCGCTGCCGGCAGATAATTCTGTTGACGGCGTCGATTGTTTTGCCTATCATCTAACAAATGACAACGTTGGACATTTTGCGGTGCGCCGCGATGCCGGCGTATAAAAATGATGCTAGGAGACGGGTTTGGCAACGATTCATGATGTGGCCGAGAAGGCTGGCGTGTCGATCAAGACGGTATCGCGCGTGCTCAACGGTGGTACCGAGGTGTCGGAAAAGACGCGCATGCGCATCGAGCAGGCCATGCGCTCGCTCGAATTCACGCCGTCGGCGGCGGCGCGCATGCTGCGCGGCAGGCCGACCGGCCTGGTCGCCGTCATTGCCGAGAAGTTGACCACGACGCCGGATTCGTCCGAGATCATCAAGGGCATCCAGCAAGTGTGCGAACAGATGGGCAAGGTACTGCTGATCGGCGAGACCGGCGGCCATGCCGGCATCGCCAGCCGCCTGGTGGCCGACATGCGCGAACGGCGCGTGGAAGCCATCCTGTTCGCCACGCCTTTCCACCGCCAGGTTGCGCTGGAGCCGCTGTTGGGCGGCACGCCCACGGCGCTGGCCAACTGCTTCGAAGAACCCGGCCGCTACATGCAGGTGATTCCGGACGACGAGGGCGGCGGCTACGCGGCGGCGCAGATCGTGCTGCATGCCGGGCACCGCAAGATCGCCTTCCTGCAGCTGATCCCCGGCATGGTGGCGACCGGCCTGCGCCTGCGCGGATTCCACGCTGCGATGCGCGAGCACGGCGTGACGCCCGACCCGGCATGGCTGATCCACGGCGCCGAGGCGGACGATGCCGACGAGTTTTCGCACTTGGCAGGCGCGGTCGACCTGTTGTTCGCCAGTGCCGACCGGCCGACCGCCATCCTGTGCGGCAACGACAAGATGGCGATGCGCGTCATCTTCATCCTGCAGCGGCGCGGTTTGCGTGTGCCGGCCGACGTTTCCATCGTCGGCTTCGACGACTTCCGGCTCATTTCCGAAGCGCTCGACCCCGGCCTGACCACGGTGGCGCTGCCATACCGGGAGATAGGCGAACTGTCAGGCCGCTACGTGCTGGAGCAGGGCGACGCGCCCGCCAGCACCGTGCGCGTGCCGTGCCTGCCGGTGATGCGCGGCACCGTCGCTGCACCGGCGAAGGCACGGGCCTCGGCATCGCCGACCGGGAAGGCCAAGCCATGAAGCGCGCCGTGATCATCCCCTCATCCCTGCTGGCTACCCTGGCCATGCTGGGGGCAGCGGCAGCGCCTGCGCTGGCCGCGCCGGCCGAGATCAAGCTGTGGCGCCACGACACCGGCGACTTGGAAATGACGGCGGGGAGGGCGGCGGTCGAGCGCTTCAACCGCTCGCAGTCGCGCTGGAAAGTCACGGTCGAGGCGATTCCCCAAGGCTCGTACACCGAATCCATCACCGCGGCCTCCATGGTCGGCCAGCTGCCTTGCGTGATTGCGATGGACCAGCCCATCGTGCCCAATTTCGCGTGGGCCGGCCATGTGCGCCCGCTCGACGGGCTGTTGCCGGCCGATGCCGTGGCCACGCTGCTGGAAGGCGGGCGCGGCACCTACAAGGGACAGCTGTACAGCGTCGGCCAGCTCGACGTGGTCCTGGCGCTGTTCGCGCGCCGCTCGCAGCTGTCCGCCCTGGGCGTGCGCGCGGCGACGATGGAACAGCCCTACACGGCGGCTGAATTCCACGACATCCTGGCGCAAGCGAAGCGCAGCGGCCGTTTCCGTTTTCCGCTGGACCTGAACGCGCGCTTCACCGGCGAATGGTACAGCTATGCGTTCTCGCCCTGGCTGCAAAGCGCGGGCACGGACCTGATCGACCGCACCAGCTACGTGCGAGTGGACGGTGTGCTCAACAGCGACCCGGCTGTCGGTGTCGGACGCTATTACGGCCGCCTGTTCAAGGACAAGCTGGCCGAGCGCAACCCGGCCGACGACAAGGCGTTCGAGCAGAATCGCGTGCTGTTCCACTACACCGGATCATGGAAGGCGCACGAATACAGCGAGCGCTTCGGCGACGACCTGGTGGTGATGCCGCCGCCCGATTTCGGTCACGGCCCGAAGATAGGCGCCGCCTCCTGGCAATGGGGCATCACGCGCAGCTGCAAACAGCCCGAGGGCGCGGCGGCCTTCCTCGCCCATCTGATCTCGCCGCAGGAAATCGCCGCCGCTTCGCGCACGACCGGGCTGGTGCCGGTGAGCGCCGAGGGCGCAGCGCTGACGGAACACTACCGGCCAGGCGGCGACTGGCGCCTTTATTTTGAATTCGCCAAACGCTACGCTGTTGCGCGGCCGGCCAGTCCCGCTTACCCGGCACTGTCGTCGGCCTTCGAGAAGGCGCTGGTCGACATCCGCAGCGGCAAGGATGCCGCTGAGGCGCTGGACCAGGCGGTCGATGCGATGGAACACAATATGTCGCGCAACAACGGCTATGGCTACGGCCTGGCGGCGCGCAAGAATGGAGGCGGTCTATGAAAGCAAAACTCGGCCAGGACAGCCCGCTCGCGGTGGCGCTGTTCGCCAGCCCGGCGTTGCTGCTGTTCCTGCTGTTCGTCGCGCTGCCGATGCTGCTGGCGGCCGGCGCCACGCTCACCAACCACCGGCTGATGTCGCCCGAGCCGACCCAATACGTCGGTCTCGACAACTACCGCCGGCTGCTGGCGCTGGACATGGTCGTGATCGAGCCGCTGCGCGGCGAGGGCGGCGAGGTGCTGCGCGATGAGGATGGCGTGCGTTTCCCGACCTGGCGCCAGGTCCGCAAGCTGCATCCGGAGCTGGCGGGCTACCGCGAGGCTATCCACCTCGACGCCGGCGGCAAGCGCATGGTGCTGGCGGCAAGCGATCCGCTGTTCTACCGGTCGCTGATCAACACCTTCCTGTTCGCCGCCCTGGTGCTGCCCCTGCAGTGCGGAGCCGCCCTCGGGCTGGCGATACTGGTGAACCAGAAAATACGCGGCCGGATCTTCTTTCGTACCGTCTACTTCGCGCCGGTGGTCACTTCCATGGTGGTGGCGTCCATCGTCTGGGCCTTCATGCTCAACACCGACCGTGGCATGCTCAACGAACTGCTGCGCGGCCTGCTGAACGACCCCAATGCCGGCCCGGACTGGCTGGGCGACAGCCATTACGCCTTGCCCGCCATCGCGCTGATGTCGGCCTGGCAGGGCGCCGGCTTCCAGATGCTGGTGTTCCTGGCCGGCCTGCAGTCGATCTCTCCCGAACTGTACGAGGCCGCGACGCTGATGGGCGCCAACGCCTGGCAGCGCTTCGTCCACGTCACCTTGCCGGGCTTGCGCAACACCATCATCTTCGTGCTGGTGTCGACCACCTTGCTGGCCTTCGGCCTGTTCACCCAGGTCGACGTGATGACTTCCGGCGGCCCGCTGGATTCGACGTCGACCGTGGTGTACCACGCGGTGCGCAGCGGCTTCAAGGAACAGGATATCGGCTACGGTTCGACCGTCACGCTGGTGTTCTTCTTCATCGTGCTGGCGCTGTCGTTGCTGCAGCGGATGCTGGTATCGAAAGGAGACGGTAAATGAACCCTGTCATGCGAAATGCCAACTGGCGCAAAAACCTGCGCGACGCCGCGCTGTTCCTGGCCATGAGCGCGATAGGTATCGTCTTCATCGCGCCGCTGCTGTTCATGTTCATTTCCTCGTTCAAGAACGACGCGGCCATCTTCGACAAGCTCAATAGCTGGTCGGCTTACCTGCCGTCCTCCGACTGGTCGCTGCGCAACTACAGCGCGGTGTTCGAGAAGAGCGACCTGCCGTCCTTCCTGCTCAACTCCACGCTGATCGCGGCGCTGGTGGTGGTCGGCGGCATCCTGGTCAACAGCATGCTGGCCTACTCGATCGCCCGCATGCGCTGGCGCGGGCGGCACCTGGCGCTGGCCCTGGTGGTGGCGATGGTGATCGTGCCCTTCGAGGTGATCGCGATCCCCTTGCTGTCGCTGGTGGCGCGCCTGCCGTGGCCGGGCTTCGAGCACGGCCAGCTGGTGCTGCATACAGGCTGGTTCAACAGCCTGCACGTGCAGGTGATCCCCTTCCTGGCCAACGCCTTCTGCGTCTTCCTGTTCTACCAGTTCTTCCGCGACATTCCGCCGGAACTGGACGAGGCGGCCAAGATGGACGGCGCCGGGCCGTGGACGATCTACGCCAGGATCATCATGCCCAACAGCGGCCCGGTGATCGCCACCGCCGCCATCGTCCTGTTCATCTCGGCGTGGAACCAGTACCTCTGGCCCATCATGGTGATCCAGGGCGAGGCGTTCCGGCCGGTGCAGCCCGGCATACAGCAGTTCTTCGGACGCACCAATTCGTGGGGCCAGATCATGGCCTACGCGACGGTGATTACTTTACCCGTGCTCGCGGTGTTCCTGGCCTTCCAGCGGCAGTTCGTCGCCTCGGTGGCCGGCTCCGGGGTCAAGGGTTAACTTTGGAAGCATCATGACATTACACATCAGCGACAAATTCATCTGGGACTTCTGGCATTTCGAGGAAGCGGGCGAGCAGCACCTGTTCTTCCTGCAAGCCGACCGCGCCATCGGCAATCCCGACTTGCGGCACTGGAATGTCACGGTCGGCCACGCCGTGTCGCAGGACCTGCGCAACTGGACGCCGCTCGGCACAGCCTTCGGTCCGCAGGCCGGTCCGGCATGGGACGACTACACCACCTGGACCGGTTCGGTGATCAGGGCCGAGGGCCGTTACCACCTGTTCTACACCGGCACCTGCCGCGCCGAGAACGGCATGCGCCAGCGCATCGGGCACGCGGTATCGGACAGCATTAACGGCCCCTGGCAGCGCGTCGGCAGCGGGCTGGCACTGGACCTGGACCAGCGCTACTACGAGGAATTCCAGGAAGGCCGCTGGCACGACCGCGCGCTGCGCGATCCCTGGGTGCTGCCGGAAAAGATCGACGGCATGTACCACATGTTCTACACCGCCCGCCGCAACGACGGTCCGATATACGAGCGCGGCGTGATCGGCCATGCTGTGTCGGCCGACCTGATCGAATGGGAAGCCACTGCGCCGGTGTACGCGGGCGGGCACTATGGCCAGCTGGAAGTGCCGCAAGTGTTCGAGCGCGACGGCCGCTGGTACTGCGTGTTCTGCAACATCGCGGCGCACTGGACGGAAGAGATGCGGGCGAAGCACAACGGCGGCGTCTCCGGCACGCACTACCTGGTGGCCGACCATCCATTGGGGCCATGGCAGCCTGCGCCGGGCTTCCTCGACGGAGACATTCCATGCCGCCGTTACGCCGGTAAAATCCTGCGCGATCCCGTCACCGGCAATGACTGCCTGATGGCGTTCGATGACACCGGCGCCGACGGCCAGTTCGCCGGCCGCATCGGCGACCCGATTCCGCTGCGGATGGAAGCTGGCCTGTACCTCATCGACGATCTTTTGGCCGATAAATGACAACGATAGACATCGCCCGATAATTAAAAAAATGGAGGAGACACGATGAGTCACAAGCATCTGACACGGGCCGCCGCTGCCCTGCTGCTGGCAAGCTGTTTGTCCAGTGGCATGGCCAGCGGCCACGGACCCTTGCTCGCGCAGTGGAGCCTGGATGAACAAGGCGGTAGCCAGGCCCTGGAATCGGTGTCCGGGCGCCGCGACCAGGTCAACTACGTATTCAACCGCGCCCGTTTCAAGCCCAATTCTGCGCCGCAATGGCGCACGGCGGGCAGCTGCATCCATGGCGGCTGCCTGCTGTTCGACGGCTATTCGACCGACATCGCCGCTCCGGCCCTGACTTCGGCCCAACTGGCGCAGGGCTTCACGCTGAGCGCCTGGGTTGCGCCGCATGCCTTCGAATGGGGAGACGGCGGCCATTATTCGGCCTTCCTGAGCCAGTTCGACGCGGAAGCCAAACAAGGCTTCTCGTTCGGTGTGCACCGCTTCGGCACCTGGGGCATCAAGCTCGGCTTCGGCGATGCCATTGTCGATATGCGTGTAAAGGACCGCAAGCTGCCGCGCGATGCGTGGTCCCATGTGGCGGCCAGCTACGATCCAGCCAAACGGCTGGTGGCGCTGTTCCTCAACGGTGAGCGGCTGGTCAACGTGCCTGCGCCTGCGCAGGGGGAGTTCGCCATGCCGCAACAGCCGCTGACGATAGGCCGCTACTCGCAGCCCGAGCAGATCGGCGGCGTGTTCAAGCTCAATACTTTCCTCGGCCTGATGGACGAGGTGCGTGTCGCCGCCGGCCCATCGGATGCAGCCGCCGTCGCGCGCAGCCTGAAGGACGACCTGGCGCAGCGCGGCAGCAAGGCGCCGCAACTGTCGCTGGCGGACATGCGCATTCCCCCGTCGGTATTCGAGGGCGACCGCCACCGGCCGCAGTATCATCTGATGCCGGACGCGGGCTGGATGAACGAACCGCACGCCCCCTTCTACTACGCAGGGCAGTACCACCTGTTCTTCCAGAAGAACCCCTTCGGGCCGTTCTGGCACCAGATCCACTGGGGCCACTGGGTCAGTAGCGACATGGTGCGCTGGCGCGAGCTGCCGATCGCGCTGGCGCCCGAGGATGACGGCCTGGCGACCGACGGCGTTTGGTCGGGCAGCGCCACCTACGCGGCGGACGGCTCGCCCGTGCTGTTCTTCACGGCCGGAAACGACAGCGCCAAGCCGAACCAGCGTACCGCCATGGCTACGCCGCACGACCTGCGTGATCCGGACCTGGCGCGCTGGGACAAATACCCGACGCCGGTCACCCTGCAGCAGGAAGGGCAAGGGCGCCATGGCGAGTTCCGCGATCCCTTCGTGTTCCGCGACGATGCGCGTCAGCGCTGGTTCCAGCTGGTGGGCTCGGCGCTGCCGGGACGCAGCGGCACCGCGCTGGTGTATGAATCGGCCGACCTGCGCAACTGGACGCCGCGCGGCCCCTTGTTCTCTATCGATGCCAAACGCTTTCCAGGTTTCGACCCGACCTGGGAGCTGCCGGTCCTGCTGCCGGTCGGTAAAGGCATGGATGGGCGCGAGCGCCATGTCTTCCTCAACGACGTGCGCGGGCAGGCCTACTACTGGACCGGCGTGTTCGATCCGGACAGCGCGCGCTTTACGCCGGACGTCGAGGCGCCGCGCACCTTCGACGTCGGCCAGGGCCATTTCTCCGGCCCGAGCGGTTTTGTCGATCCGAAGACCGGCCGCACCATCGTGTTTTCCATCGCCCAGGGCGAACGCAAGCTGCAGGACGAATGGGACGCCGGCTGGGCGCACAACGGCGGACTGCCGGTCACGCTGTCCCTGGGCGCCGACGGCGACCTGCGCGTGGCGCCGATCAGCGAAGTGGCCAGCTTGCGCCGCCGGCAACTGCTCGACCTGCGCGACGTCGGCGTGGCCGATGCCGCTGCCGCGCTGGCCTCGGTCCATAGTGACGCGTTGGAAATCGAACTTGAACTGGCGCCGTCCGCCGTTGCTGCAAAGCGCGGCTTGAACCTGCGCGTGGCGCCCGGCGGCGCCGAGCTGACAGCGCTGTACGTGGACACCGCGCGCGGCCGGCTGGAGATCGACCGTACGCGCACATCGGGCGAACAGGCCTACGGGGTGCAGGGCGGCGACTTCGAGTTGAAGGGCGAACCGCTGCGCTTGAGGGTCTTCCTCGACCATTCGATGGTCGAGGCCTACGTCAATGAACGCAAGAGCCTGACCAGCCGCATCTACGCGGCGCGCGCGAATGCCAACGGGCTGGCGCTGCTGGCGGCGGCCGGCGACCGCATCGTCTCGCTCAAGGTTTGGGCGATGGGCACAACGGAAAAAGGAAACTGAGATGGCATCGATCGCATTACAGGGCGTCGGCAAGACCTACCCTGGCAAGGAAGCGCAGTACATTTTGCGCGACGTCGGCTTCACCATCGAGGACGGCGAATTCGTGGTCTTGGTGGGGCCGTCGGGCTGCGGCAAGTCGACGCTGCTGCGCATGATCGCGGGGCTGGAGGAAATCAGCGCCGGGGAGATCAGCATTGCCGGGGTACGCGTCAACGACACGCCGCCTGCCAAGCGGGGGCTGGCCATGGTGTTCCAGAGCTACGCCTTGTACGCCCATATGAGCGTGTTTGAAAACATCGCCTTCGGCTTGAAGCTGGCGCGCGTGCCCAAGGCCGAGATCAAGGCCTCGGTGCAGTCGGTGGCGAAAATGCTGCAGATGGAGCATCTGCTGGAGCGCCGGCCGCCGCAGTTGTCGGGCGGGCAGCGTCAGCGGGTCGCCATCGGCCGCGCCATCGTGCGCAAGCCGCGCGCCTTCCTGTTCGACGAGCCGCTCTCCAACCTGGACGCGGCACTGCGGGCCGACATGCGGGTGGAAATCGCCCGGCTGCATCAGCAACTGGGCGCAACCATGGTCTACGTCACACACGACCAGGTCGAGGCGATGACGCTGGCCGACCGCATCGTGGTGCTTGGCCCGTCCGGCGTGCAGCAGATCGGCGCGCCCATGCACTTGTACGACAAACCGGCCAATGTGTTCGTGGCCGGCTTTATCGGCAGCCCGAGGATGAACCTGGCGCCGGGCACGCTGGACGCGGGCGGCCAGTTGCGCCTGGGAGCGGCCTGCCTGCCGTGGCGCCCGCCGTCCGGCGCTCCATCGCAGCTGACCGTCGGCATCCGCCCCGAGCACCTGCAGGCCGATCCGGACGGCGCCATTGAAGGCGAGGTGCTGCTGGTCGAGCGCCTGGGCGCGGAATCCTATGTGCACCTGATGGTCGCGGGGCTGGACAAGGCGCTGATGGTGGTGGTCCAGGACGAGCCGCCCGCCGCCGGGGCGCGTTGGCGGGTCGGGCCCGTGGCGGGCCGGGTTCACGTGTTCGACCAGGACGGGCGCCGCATTGAAGCGGCTGCGTTGGAAAACAAGGCAATTGCCGGCTCGGCCGGTTTATCGGAGGTGGCATGATTATCGTTTGCGGAGAAGCGCTGTTCGATGTGTTCAACGACGGCGACACCCCCAGCGGCTATGCGCTGTCGGCGCGTGTCGGCGGCTCGCCGTTCAACCTGGCCATCGGTCTGGCCCGATTGGGCGTTCGGCCGATGTTTTTCGGCGGCCTTTCGACCGATATGTTCGGCCGCAAGCTGGCCGCCACGCTGGAGGGCGAGGGCGTCGACCTGTGCTGCGCGCCCCGGCCGGCTGCGGCCACCGCTCTGGTCACCGTCGATGTCGGCGAGGGCGGCGTGCCGGCCTACACCCTGTACGGCACGGCGACCGCCGAGCGCGCGCTGACGCTGCCGGACCTGGCCCGCGTGCCGGCCGATGCCGCCGCCATCCACGTCGGCTCCTACTGCATGGCGGTCGAACCGGTGGCCGGTACGCTGCGGGCGCTGGTCACGCGCCAGCACGGCCGCAGCCTGATCGCCTTCGACCCCAATGTGCGCCTGACAATACAGCCGGACCGCAAGGTGTGGACCGACGCCGTCGCATGGATGCTGCCCCGCACCGATCTGCTGAAGATCAGCGACGAGGACATCGGCCATCTCTATCCGGGCCTGGTGCCGGAAGAGTTCATCGAGATCGCATTGCGTGCCGGCGTGTCGCTGGTGGTGGTCACGCGCGGCGGCGACGGCGTCCTCGCTGCGACGTCCTCGCTGGCGCCGGTCGAACTTCCGGCGCTGAAGGTGGACGTGATCGACACGGTCGGCGCCGGCGACACCTTCCAGGCCGCGCTGCTGTCGCATCTGTCGCGCCATGGCCTGCTGACGCGGGCCGCGCTAAGAGGCCTGGACGCGCCCGCGCTGCGGTCCGCGCTCGCATTCGCCGGCAGGGCGGCGGCCATCACCTGTTCCCGGCGCGGCGCGGACATGCCACGCCTGAAGGAGGTGCGGACGGACGATTAAGTAGCTGTAGCAGGCATGACAACGTTAGACATGGAAATTCGCACGGGCTGCCGCAAGGGGCCCGATAATCATAAAAGGAGACGCAGCATGAACTATTCGATTACCCGTTACATCAGCCGCTCGGCGGCAATGGCCATTTGCCTGGCGCCAGCGCTGGTGTTCGCCCAGCAGCAGGCCAACACGGCCGCCGCCCAGCCGCCAGCCGAGCTGGCAGCGGCCGACCCGGCGGCGGTCGTCATCGTTACCGGCGTGACCAAGACCACGACCAAGAAGAACGCGACCTTCTCGGTCAACACCCTGGGCAGCGAGGAAATCCAGCGCCTGGCGCCGATGAGCACGGCCGAACTGCTGGCCAACTTCCCCGGCATTTATTCGGAGGGCAGCAGCGCGGGCGAGGCGAGCAACAACATCACCGTGCGCGGCCTGCCGGTCACCGGCGGCTACCGCTATGCGCCGCAGCTGGTCGACGGCCTGCCGGCTTACGAGGAGCCGGAAGCGCCCTTCATGAACAACGACGTCTTCGTGCGCGACGACCTGATGACCGAAAGCGTCGAAGTGGTGAAGGGCGGCCCGGGCGGGATCCTGTATTCCAACGGCCTGGGCGCCACCGTCAACCACGTCACGCGCACCGGCGGCGACCATCTGGCCGGCGGTTACAAGATCGAGTATGCGGACTACGGCTTCCTGCGCCAGGACGCCTTCATTTCCGGTCCGCTCGGCCGCAACCTGACCGGCGCCGTCGGCGGTTTCTATCGCCGCAGCGACGGCGTGCGCGACACCGGCTACACCGCCGACCGCGGCGGCCAGGTGCGGGGCAACCTGATCTACACCAGCGACGACCGCACGGCCACCGCCCGCCTCGATGCGCTGATGATCAACGACCGCACGGCCTTCTTCCAGAACCTGCCGATCTCGGTGCCGCGCTTCAGCAATCCCGGCACGCCGTCCAGTCCGACCGTCATCAACCAGGACACCATACAGCCGCTGGGCATCGATTTCGCGCATGGCACCACGGCCTCGCCCTACAACCGCCGCTTCAGCATGATAGGCGAGTACGGCACGCGCACCATCGACCAGGCCGACGGCATCCACCCTGACTTCAAGATGTTCACCCTGAGCGGCTCGAAGGAACTGGCGGACGGCTGGAAGCTGTCGGCCGGCTTGCGCCACACCACCGGCAGCAACGGCTTCAACGCGGTCTTCACCGGCAACGACACGGCGACGGCGAGCAACTTCCTCAATGCGCGCTACCAGAACGACGTGATCTCGCCGGCGCACGGCGCGGCCCTGGGCTGCAATTTGAACAACGCCAAGCTGATCGGCTACTTCAATGTCCCGGCCAGCAACGCCTGCGCGGCATTCGCCAACATCAGCCGCGATGACTTCATCAAGAAATACGCCAAGGCCACCGGCGTGGCGGGGCGCTACCTCAACGACGGCTCGGCCGTGCCGGCCACGGCCACGCTGAACTTCCAGGTGCCGTTTGTTGCCGACGTCGACGCCTCCAGCACCTCGCTCGACCTGAAGACGCAAAAGTCCTTCCAGCTCAAGGGCTCGCACGACCTGACCTTCGGTGTCTACAAGAGCCGCTACGATTACGCGCCCAACTTCCAGGCCGCCTTGCTGGTCACCGACGTGGCCGCGCAATCGCGTCCGATGGACCTGATCGCCGTTGATGCGCAAGGCCGGCAGGTCGGCCCCAGCCTGACATCCGGCAGCGCCATCCTGCCGGGCTGGTTCGGCTTCGTCAGCCAGATCCACGGCGACGGCAACGCCGCCTATCTGCTGGACCACTGGGAGACCATGGGCAACAAGCTGAAAATGGACGTCGGCGTGCGCTGGCAGGACCTGAAGGCCGGCGTGACGCGGCGCGACCGCAACGTCAGCACCGACCTGACCCCGTCCGGCGTCGTCGCCGGATCCACCCAGGACACGACAGCCGACAACGAAATCAGCTTGCCGGGCGATCCGCATACGCTGAACAAGACCTTCCACGGCCTCGGATGGTCGCTGGGCGCGAACTACAGCTTCAGCAAGGCATTCGCCGTCTATGGCTTGGCGTCGAATTCCTTCCGCCTGCCCAGCTTGCAGGACCTGAACGACCTGAGCACCGCCTCGGCCACCGTCGTCAACGGCAAGACCGTCGACATCAACGCGGTCGAGCATATCCGCCAGTACGAGATGGGCCTGCGCTACCTGACGCGCGGCTTCGGCGCGTCGGTGGCGACGTTCTACAACAACTTCTCGCCGCGCAGTTCGGTCAACATCTACCGCGACATCACGTCCGCCACCTGCGCCACGCAGGGCGGCGTGACGCAGATTAACTCCTGCCCGGAAGTGGCGCAGCTGTACAAGCGCGGCGTGCGCAACATCGGCGCCGAGGTGGAACTGAGCTGGCGTCCGGCGGCCGTCGACGGACTTGAACTGAAGGGGAACGTGGTGCTGCAGAATCCCAAAGTCACGGGCGCCAACTACACCGTCACCCAGGAGGACAAGAATGCGCAGGGCGTCATCAGCGGCTACCATTACGTGCAGATCAGCGAGGACGGCCGCCGTCCGCGCCGCCTGCCGAAAGTGATGGTCAACCTCATGCCGTCCTTAGACCTGAAGCCGCTGACCGATGTGCCGGTGAGCGTATACGCGCAATACCAGTACTACGGCTCGCGCTTCTCGGAGGCGACCGACAGCAACGTGACGCTGTACCCGGCCTACCACATCATCAACGCCGGCGCGCAGTACCAGGTCAGCGAGCGGCTGAGCGCCCACCTGCACGTGTCCAACCTGACCAACCAGCTCTCGTTTACGGAAGGCGATCCGCTGTTCAACGACTTGCTGTCGCCCGACGGCACGCGCAACCGGGGCGTGGCCAGGCCGCTGTTCGGCCGTACCGTGCGTTTTAGCCTGACGTATATGTTCTAGCAGCGATGTCCCGGCGGCGGTCCTAAGCCGCCGTCTTGAAGATGCTGACCGACGCGGACAGCGTGTTGGCCTCGTCCAGCATGCTTTGCGCCGCGGCGGCGGCTTCTTCGACCAGCGCGGCGTTCTGCTGCGTCATGTGATCCATCCGCGCCAGGGCTTGGTTGACCGATTCGATGTCCATGCTTTGCGCCTGGCTGGCAGAGGTGATTTCGCCCATGATGTCGGTCACCTCCTTGACCGACAGGACGATGCGCTCCATCGTCTGCCCGGCTTCGTCAACCAGCGCGCTGCCGCCGTCGACCCGGCGCACCGAATCGTCGATCAGCGATTTGATTTCCTTGGCTGCCGTCGCCGAGCGCTGGGCCAGGCCCCGGACTTCGGATGCCACCACCGCGAATCCGCGCCCCTGCTCGCCGGCGCGGGCGGCCTCGACCGCCGCGTTCAAGGCCAGGATGTTGGTCTGGAAGGCGATGCCGTCGATGACGGCGATGATGTCGACGATCTTGCGTGAGCTGGTCTTGATGGAGCCCATTGTGTCGACCACTTGCGCCACCAGGGCGCCGCCCTGGGTGGCCACCGACGAGGCGCTGATCGCCAGTTCGTTGGCGCGCGAGGCGCTGTCGGCGTTCTGCTTGACGGTGGCGGTGAACTGTTCGATGGAATTCACGGTTTCGCCCAGCGCGCTGGCCTGGCTTTCCGTGCGGGCGGACAGATCCAGGTTGCCGGCTGCGATTTCGCCCGACGCCACGGTGATCCTGCCGGTGCTGTCGCGCACGTCGCTCACGGTGCGCGACAGGCTGCGGTTCATCTCCGCCAGGGCCGCCAGCAGTTCGCCCGTTTCGTCGCTGCTGTCGACGGTGATGCGGGTGCCCAGGTCGCCCGACGCCACCGCCTTTGCGATGGTCACGGCGTGGCTCAGCGGCCGGGTAATGGAGGAGGTCAGCCAGACCGCCAGCGCGAGCGAGGCCAGCAGCGCTGCGGCGCCCATTGCCAGCAGCAGCCGGCGCGAAAAGCCGATATTGCCGGTCGCCTGCGTGCCCCCGGCGGTGATCTGCTGCTGCTGCAGCGCGACCATGGACTTGCTCAGCTCGAGCAGCGCATCCAGGCGCGGAAAGGTCGCGCTGTTCATCAGCGCAGAGGCGGCGGCGCTGTCGCCCGCCTCGACCAGGTCGGCCACCTGCAGGAAGGACGTGCTGTATGCGGCGCGCGCGGCCTGGATCTTTGCCAGCAGCCCGCGCTCCTCGTCAGTGTCCGCCAGTTGCCCGAGCGTGGCGAGCGCGGCGTCGATGGCTTTCTTGTCCAGGTCGATTTGCTCGTAGCTCTTGGCGCGCAGTGTGCGGTCGGTCACGATGAACAGGGCCAGCGTGCGGCGCGCGTCCTCGCGCGCGGCCGAGTCGATGGCGGCGGCGGCGGCGGCCCCCGGCCAATCGCGCTCGACGATGCCGCGCACACTGGTGTCGATGGCGGCCAGTTGTCCCATGCTTGCCGCGATCATGCCGGCCATGATGAGCAAAAGCAGGGCGAATCCAGCGCCGAGGCGATGTTTAATTTTTAAGTTGGAAAATGTCATGATTAACACCCTGTGGTTGATTAGCCATAGTCGCACGAAGGACGAAATTCCTTACAGAAATATTCGTGCCGGTAGTGGAAATCACGTATCAGGCTTGTCGCCGGTCGCCAAGTTGCGCTGGTATAGTAGGCTGACCGCCAACGCTGCGGCCACTTACAACTAGAGAAACCAGGAGACATGATGAAAAATGCAATCATTTCGGCGCTATTTGGCGCGTCCGTTCTGTCCGCCATGCCGGCGTTTGCCGCCGATCCTGCCGCCACCGCCGTTGCGATGGTGGAAAAGGGCGTCGCCTACATGCAGAAGAATGGCAAAGATGCCCTGATCAAGGAAGTCAACAGCAAGAATCCTGAATTCATCGACGGCTCCATCTACCTGACCGTGCGTGCGCTGGACGGCACGCAGCTGGCGCACCCGACCAACCCGAAGCTGATCGGAAAAAACCTGGTAGTGCTGCCGGACGCGGATGGCAAGTTGTTCCGCAAGGAGATCATTGACCAGGCCAAGACGAAGGGCAAGGGCTGGGTCGACTACAGGTATAACAATCCGACTACCGGTGAAATCGAGAAGAAGTCCACCTACTTCTTCAAGTATCAGGATGTGATCCTGGACGCAGGGATCTTCAAGGGTAAATAAGCGGCACGGCGGCGGGACGCATCGCCCCCAAGCGACGCCGCGCCGCGCTCTCACCCGGTAAGCAGCACCGTGCCGGTTCCCGCCGCACGGCCGTACATCGCCTCGACCAGCATGGCGCGCCGCGTCAGCACGGCGCGCTGGTTGATCGAGCCCTTGTCGGTCTGCTCGCCGGCTTCCACCGACGGCGCTTCCTCCAGCAGCAGCATGCGTTCGACGCGGGACGCCGATCCGGTGGCCTTGGCGTTCAATTGCACCAGCAAGCGCTCAAAATGCTGGCGCACCGGCGCACTGGACAGGATGGCGGCGGCGTCGGCTCCGGCATCCAGTCCGGACAGCGTGTGGCATAGCTCCAGGCGCGGGAATACCAGAAGTCCTATGGTGTCCCGGTTGATGCCGGCCACCACCACGTCCTGGATGTAGGGTGCGCCGGCGCTGATCACCCGCGCCCGCAGCGGCCCCACGCTGACGAAGGTGCCACTGCTGAGTTTGAAGTCTTCGGCGATGCGGCCATCGAACATCAATCCCAGTTCCGGCCGCGCCGGATCGACAAAGCACACCGCGTCGCCGCTGCAGTAATAGCCTTCCTCGTCGAAGGCTGCGGCGGTCGCTTCCGGCGCGCGCCAGTAGCCCGGCATGACGTGCGGACCGCGGAAGCGCGCCTCCAGTTTGCCATCCACCGGCGCCAGCTTGACCTCGCATGCGGGCGCCGGCAGGCCGACGTAGCCGGCCATCATCACCGGGCCGGTGGTGAAGGTGCAGGAAGGCGCCGTTTCCGTCATCCCCAGGCCGGCCATGATGCGGATGCGCTGGCCGCAATGCTGTTCGCTGACGCTTTCCAGCGCGTCCCACGCGGCCTGCGACAGCCCGGCGCCGGCGAAGAAGAACAGCTCCATCTGCGAATAGAAGCGGCGGCACAGTTCGGGGTCGTCGCGCAGCGCGGCGGTCAGCAGTTCCCAGCCCTTGGGGACGTTGAAGAACACCGTCGGCGCGATCTCCTTCAGGTTGCGCACCGTGACGGCGAAGTCGCGCGGGGTCGGCTTGCCGTCGTCGATGTAATAGCTGCCGCCGTTGTAGAGAGCGATGCCGACGTTGTGGCTGCCGCCGAAGGTGTGGCTCCACGGCAGCCAGTCCAGCAGCACCGGCGGCTTGTCGCCAAAGGCCGGGAAGCTTTGCAGCAGCATCTGCTGGTTGGCGCACAGCATGCGCTGGGTGGTGATGACGGCCTTGGGCAGCTTGGTCGAACCCGAAGTGAACAGGAATTTGGCGATGGTGTCCGGACCGCTCGCCGCGTTGGCCTGGTCCACCGTGCGCGGCGCGGTCGCCAGCAGATCGGCCAGCGGCGTGCCGGCCCGCCCGGCGTCGCCCCGGTCGATGACGATCTCGACGTCTTGCGGCACCGCCGCCGCCAGCGCGGCGGCGCAGGCGCCGCCGTCGGTGGCGTAAGCCATGCCGGGGGTGAGGTGGCGCACGAAATGGGTCAGCTTGGTGTAGTCGCCGCTGGCGGAGGCTGCGGAGGCGGCCGGCGACACCGGGCAATACGGTATGCCGGCATACAGCGCCCCCAGCGCGAGCTGCAGGTGCTGCAGGTCGTTGCCGGACAAGATCATCAGCGGGCGCTCGGCGGACAGGCCCCGGTCGAGCAGCGCCTGGCCGACGGCGCGCGCGCGTTCAAGCATCTCGCGGTAGCTGACGTGCTGCCACTCACCGTCCGGGCCGCGCTGCGCGGCCAGCGTGCGCTCGGGATGGCGCTCGGCGCCGCGCACCAGGCAATCGGTGAGGCGCTCAGGGTAGTCGCCCAAGGCTTCCTGCGACGTCAGGCGCCATTGGCCCCGGGCGTCGGCTTCGACCCGCACCGCTGCGCCGCCGACGCGCACCGGACGGTAGCGCGACAGGTCCAGCGCGGCGGCGGCCACGGTGGCGGTATGGGAGGGCTGCGTCATCGCTTGCTCCTCCATCACACCGGGTAGTGGCGGTGTCCGCTCTGGATGGTGATCCAGCGCAGGTCGGTGAATTCGGCGATGCCGGCCTTGCCGCCGAAGCGCCCGTAGCCGCTGCCTTTGACGCCGCCGAACGGCATCTGCGCCTCGTCTGCCACGGTGGAGCTGTTGATGTGGCAGATGCCGGATTCGACGCGTCGCGCCAGGGCCAGCGCGCGCGGGATGTCGCGGCTGAAGATGGCGGCGGACAAGCCGTATTCGCTGGCGTTGGCCTCGGCCAGCGCTTGCTCGTCGCTGTCGACCCTGATGATGCCGACGATGGGGCCGAACGATTCCTCCTGGTACACGGCCATGTCCGGGGTGACGTGGTCGATGATGGCGGGCTGCAGCACGTTGCCGTCGCTGGCGCCGCCGCCGCAGACCAGGGTCGCACCCTTGGCCCTGGCGTCGTCCACCATGGCCGCCACGCGGCTGGCGGCGGAAGCGTCGACCATGCCGCCCAGTACCGCGCCTTCCTGGCCGGGTTTGCCGGCGACCAGGCCGGCGGTCTTGACGCGCAGTTTCTCGACGAAGGCGTCAGCCACCTTGCGGTCGACGATGATGCGGTCGGTCGACATGCAGATCTGGCCCTGGTTGAAGAAGGAGCCGAAGGCGGCGGCCTGCACGGCCTCGTCCAGGTCGGCGTCGTCCAGCACCAGCAGCGGGTTCTTGCCGCCCAGTTCCAGCACCACCGGTTTCAAATGCTGCGCCGCCTGCTGGGCGATGATGCGTCCCACCTTGGTCGAGCCGGTGAAGTTGACCCGTTTGACCGCCGGATTGGCGATCAGGCGCGCCACCACGGCGGCGGCGTCCGCAGGCGCGTTGCTGATGACGTTGACCACGCCGGGCGGGAAGCCGGCATCCTCGAACACCGTGCCGATCAGGCGGTGCAGGGCGGGGCAGACTTCGGAGGACTTGAGCACGACCGTGTTGCCGCAGGCGAGCGGGGTGGCGATGGCGCGCGTGCCGAGGATGACCGGCGCGTTCCACGGCGCGATGCCCAGCACCACGCCGCAAGCCTGGCGCATGCCCAAGGCCATCAGTCCCGGCACGTCGGAAGGAATCACTTCGCCGGCGATCTGGGTGGTCAGCGATGCCGCTTCGCGCAGCATGCCGGCGGCCAGCATCACGTTGAAGCCGTACCAGCCGGCCACGCCGCCCGCTTCGGCCACGCCGGCGGCGATGAATTCGGGGGCGCGGGCCTGCAGGCAGTCGGCCGCCTTGAGCAGCAGGCGGCGGCGCTCGCCGGGCGCGGTGGCGGACCAGCCGGGGAAGGCCGCCTGCGCGGCGGCGACGGCGGCGTCGGCATCGGCCAGGGTGGCGGCGGCCGCCACCGAGGCGGTGTCGCCGGTGGCCGGGTTGAGGCGCTGGTAGGTGGCGCCGCCGGATGCGGCCTGGTCCAGGCCTCCGATCAGCAGGCCGGCTTTAAAACGTGCTTCAAGCATGGCGTATCTCCTTTGTTATTGGGCGGTGCATGGCGACTGTGCTGCGGACTGCTGCTGCCGCCGCGTATTAGGCGCGCTTGTAGGTCTGCAGGCCCGGCTTGATGGTCTTATCGTCCAGGAATTGCTTGAGGCCCTGGGCGCGGCCTTTTTCCGGATCGCGGTGGTTGGACTGGTCGACTTTCGCATACAGGTAGTCCTCGCTTTGCTCCCACGTCAGTTCGCGGCAGCGCTTGAAACCGTTCTTGGCGATGCGCAGCACCGTCGGCGCCTTGGCCAGCAGCTTTTCGGCCAGTTCGACGGTGGCGGCGCGCAGCTCCGACAGGGGCACGCTCTTGTTGACCAGGCCCATCGCGGCTGCTTCCTTGCCGGTGAAGGTGTCGCCGGTCATGATGTAGTGTAGCGCCTGGCGGTGGCCCATGGTGTCGGCGACCGCTTTGCTGACCAGGTTGCCCGGCGGGATGCCCCAGTTGATTTCCGACAGGCCGTACACGGCTTCGTCGGCCGAAATGGCCAGGTCGCAGGCGACCAGCGGCGAGAAGGCGCCGCCGAAGCACCAGCCGTTGACCATGGCGATGGTCGGCTTGCTGTACATGCGCAGCAGCTTCCATTGCCACTGCGAGCAGTCGCGGCGCAGCTTTTCCTGGAAGATCTCGGGCTTGCCGTCGTTTTCGCGGAAGTACTCCTTCAAGTCCATGCCGGCGGTCCAGCTGTCGCCGGCGCCGGTCAGCACCAGCACTTGCGCATCGGCGTCCAGTTCCAGCGTTTCCAGCACGTCGATCATTTCGCGGTTCAGCGTCGGGCTCATGGCGTTGCGCTTTTCCGGACGGTTCAGCGTTACCCAGGCGATGCCGTCGGCCACTTCAACTTTCACGGTGCTCCAGCGCTTGTCGTATTGGCTCATCTCATTCTCTCTTATGTTAGGTTAATATCAGGTTGCCTGATATATGGCTTATAATATATTCTGCTTGGCCTGCAATGCAAGCGCTTTTTGAACGCTGTTTGAACTTTTCGGATCCTCCATGAAAAAAGACCCGCCCGCCGCCGCGCACGACAAGCCCAGCGGCATCGCCTACCTGATCGGCCGCATCGACCATGTACTGAGCCGCCGCCTGCGCGACAGCCTGGGCTTGCTGGGCATGACGGCGGCCCAGTACACGGCGCTGTCGGTGCTGGACACCCAGCAGCAGCTGTCGAACGCGCAGCTGGCCGAGCGCTCGATGATCTCGCCGCAATCGGCCAACGAGATGGTCAAGGCGATGGAGGCGCGCGGCTGGATCGTGCGCCAGGCGGACGCCAACCATGGCCGCATCATCCATTTGCGCCTGAGCGCGGACGGCGAAGCCCTGCTGCGCCAGGGCCACGCGGCGGTGGCGCGCCTGGAGCACGCCATGCTGGCCGAACTGGGCGTCGACGAGCGCAGCGCGCTGCATGGGCAACTGCGGCAGTTGCTGCGTTCATTGAGCGCCATCGTGCTTTGAGCGGCGCCAGCCCGGATTCTCCAGCAGCAGGGCGATGCCTTGTCCGCCGCCCACGCAGGCCGCCGCCACGCCATAGCGCTGCCCGCGCAGTTCGAGCCCGCGCGCCAGCGTGATGGCCAGGCGCACGCCGGTGGCCGCCAGCGGATGGCCGAGCGCGATCGCGCCGCCGTGGATATTGAGGCGGCTCCGGTCCAACTGCAACTCCCGCTCCACCGCCAGCACCTGCGCGCCTTGCGCTTCATTGATCTCGAACAGGCCGATCTGCTCAATGCCCAGGCAACAGCGCTGCAGCAGCAGGCGGATTGCCGGCGCGGGACCTATGCCCATCAGTTCGGGCGCCACGCCGACCACCGCCGCCGCCGCGATGCGGGCTTGCGGCCTGTGCTGGCCGGCCCTGGCATACGCGCCGGACGCGATGATGGCGGCGGCTGCGCCGTCGGCCAGCGCGCAGCTGTTGCCGCCGGTCTGGACGCCGTCCGGGTAGAGCGGGCGCAGCGTGGCCAGCACCGACGGCGGCGAAATCCTCGGATGGGTGTCGTGCGCCAGCTCGGCCACCGGGCCGCTTAGCCGGATGGCGCGGTCGGCATAGCCGTCCAAGGTGAAGGTCTCGTTGCCGACGGCGGCGATCTCGCCGGCATGGAAGCCGGCGGTGCGCGCCTCCAGCGCCCTGGCGTGCGACAGCGCCGCGTAGCGGTCCACCTCGGCGCGCGTGATGCCGTATTGCCGCGCCAGGTTTTCAGCCGTTTGCGGCATGGTGATGCCCGGCGCCGGATCGGTCAGCGCCTCCCACAGGAAGTCCTGGAAATCGACCGGGGCGCCCAGCTTGAAGCCGGCGCGGTGGCCGAAAGCGGCGATCGGATTGCGCGTCATCGATTCGGTGCCCACCACCAGCACCGCGTCGGCGTAGCCCAGGGCGATCTGGTCGCCGGCCTGGCGGAACAGTTCGAAGCCGGTGCCGCAGATGCGCTGCGCGTTCAATGCCGGCACCGCAAGCGGCACGCCGGCGTACAGGCCGATATGGCGCGGCAGCATGTACTGGTAGCAGTCGCCCGGCGCCATGCTGCCGGTGATGACGGAGCCGATGTCGGCGGCCGGGACGCCGCTGCGCCTGAGCACCGCGCGCGCGGCCTTGATGCCGAGGTCCGTCGGCGAGACGTGGCTGAACGCGCCGCAGTAGTCGGCCAGCGGCGTGCGCAGGCCGTCTATCATCCACAGGTCTTCATAACTGCGGAAGAAGCCTTGTTTGGCGTGCGCGCTCATGGCCAGTAGCCCGGGCGCAGCTGGTCGGTACGGCCGGTATAGCCATGCGTCTGTGCGTAGGCGGCCAGCGCCTGCGGCGCTTCCTGGCCGCCGAAAATGGACCACAGGAACATGCGGCCATACAGCTCGCAGCGTTCGCGCGGATTGCCGCGCAGCGCGGGATCCTCCGCCAGCGCGGCCTTGAGCGTGGCCAGGCTGCTGTGGTGGACCACCATGCGGGTGCCGCCGTCGGCGCTGGTGTCGAAGACCATCAGGCGCGGCTGGTTGGCGTCGCCGCTCCAGCGCCGCCAGTCAGGCAGCATGCCGCCCGGGCCGCCGGCGGGCTGGCCGTGGCGCGCGAAATGGGTCCAGTAGCCGGCCATGGCATCCGACACTTCCTTGCGGCCCGGCAGATTGCCGGTGGTGAAGGAGCGGAAGGGATCGAACTCGCCGTCCAGGTCGCGGAACACGAAGGCGACGTCCAGCACGTGGGCGGCGCCCAGCAGCACGCGCGGTGCGATCAGCGGCACGGCCGGCTGCTCGTCCCAGTCGAAGCGGTAGACCCACACGTCCGGATGGCCCGATGCGACCATGGCGCTGGCCGGCGCCAGTGCGCCGGCAGCCTGCCACAGGGCCGACATATAGGCCGCGTGGCGCTGGTAGCGTGCGCGGTTGCGCATGACCGGGATGCTGCCGAACAGCATGCGCACATAGTCCGGATTGTTGGACATGAACAGCTTGTACTCGTCGCGGTTGGTGCCGATGATGACCGGCACCGCGTGGTAGCGGGAGCGGTCGGCGAAGACCTCGGCCAGCGGCATGGCCGGCAGCACGTGGCCGTCCTGCAGCACGCAGGGCGCGTCGTAGAAACTGAACGCGCCCGGCGTGACCGGCGCCAGCAGGGCGGCCGGCGGCAGGCCGCGCACCCAGGCGGCCAGTTCGGCGGCCGGCATGGCGGCGATGAGTGCCTTGGCGGCGGCGCGGTCGGTGGCGCGGCCGGCACGCTGCAGCCACTCGCACAGCAGCTCGCGCGAGCTGAGGGCATGGCCGGGCTGGGCGTCGTCGCGGTAGTTGCGCGCCTGCTCCATGGTGTAGCTGGCCGTCAGCGGCGACTGCAGGATGGCGCGGTGGAACAGGTCCTTGGCCTGCGGGCAGGCCAGCAGGGTGTAAGTGTTCAGGGCACCGGCGGATTCCCCGAATACGGTGACGTTGCGCGGATCGCCGCCGAAAGCGCCTATGTGCTGGCGCACCCATTGCAGGGCCGCCACCAGGTCCAGCGTGCCGAAATTGCCGGAGCGGTCCGCGGCCGTGTCGTCCTGCGCGGCCAGTTCCTCGAGGCTGAACCAGCCGAGGATGCCGAGACGGTAATTGGCCGACACCACGATCACGCGATCCTGGGCCGCCAGGTTGCGCAGCGTGGTGTAGGTGGCGGCGGTGCCCGCCGTGTTGGCGCCGCCGTGTATCCAGAACATCACCGGCAGCGCGGCGCTTTGCGCCTGCTCCGCGCTCAACTGCGGCGCGAAGACGTTCAGCGTCAGGCAGTCTTCCGAGCCGGCCGGCTGGCCCCACTGGTCAGGCGGCAGTTCCAGCGTGATGCCCCCCAGCTGCATGGCGGCGTGGCCGCAGGCCAGGGCCTCGCGCACGCCGGTCCAGGCTTGCGGCGGGCGTGGCGCCTTCCAGCGCAAGGGGCCGACGGGCGGCTGCGCGTAGGGCATTCCCAGCCAGGCGTGGGTATTGTGCCGGTCGGCGCGGCCTATCACGTCGCCCAGCGCGGTGCTGCGCAAGGTCACGGGGTCGGGAACCGCCGCTGTCTGCGGGGCGCCGGCCGGGGCAGCGGCTTTTGCGGGCAGCAGGAAGTAGGCCAGCGCCGGCACCAGCACCAGCGCGCCCACCATATTCCACAGGAACATGAAGGCCAGCAGTATGCCCATGTCGGCCTGGAATTTGATCGGCGAGAACAGCCAGGTGGCGACGGCCACGGCCAGCGTCACCCCGGTCAGTATCACCACGCGGCCGGTGAAGCGCAGCGCGTGCAGGTAGGCGTCCGACAGGCTGGCGCCGGCGCGCATGCGCGTCAGCATCACGCTCAGCACGTACAGCGCATAGTCGACGCCGATGCCGACGCCCAGCGCGATCACCGGCAGCGTGGCGACCTTGACACCCATGCCCAGCACCACCATCAGCACTTCGCACAGGATGGAGGTGAGCACCAGCGGCAGGATGGCGACGGCCACCGCGCGCCAGTTGCGGAAGGTCGCGTAGCACAGCAGGATCACCGCGCCGTAGACCCAGAACAGCATGTCGTGCATGGCCTGCTTGACGACGATGTTGGTGGCGGCCTCGATGCCGGCGCTGCCGGCGGCCAGCTGGAATTGCACTTCCTTGGTGTCGTGTTCTTTCGCGTAGGCCTCGACCGCGTCCACCACGCCGGTCAGCGTGGCGGCCTTGTGGTCCTTCAGGTAGACGTACAGCGACAGCAGCGAGCAGCTCTGGTTGAACAGCTCGCGCGGCGCCCGGGTCTGCACCGCCCCCAGCGCGCCGGCGTTGGGGATCAGGTCGAACCACTTGAAGTTGCCTTCGTTGTAGCCTGCGGTGGCCAGTTTGCTCAAGGCCGCCATGGAATTGGTGGAGTCCACGCCAGGCAGCTGTTCCAGTTTCCACGCCAGGGCGTCGACGCTGGCCAGCGTGCCGTACTGGGTGCACTGGTCGGATGCGGTCTTGATCATGACGACCAGGATGTCGGAGCTGGCCGCGTAGTTGGCGACCATGAAGCCGTTGTCGCGGTTGTAGCGGGAGTCGGCGCGCAGTTCCGGCGCGCCGGGGTCAAGGTCGCCCACCTGCAGGTTCAGGCTGTACAGGTAGCCGAGGCCCCCCAGCAGCAGGCTGGCGGCCACCGTGGCGGCGGCCCAGCGGCGCTGCGTGAACCGGTCGAGGAAGGTCCACAGCCAGGGTTGGGCCCCCTCGGCGCTATCTGCTTGCAAGCTGCGCGCTGCCGCCTTTGCACTGACACCGGTGTAGGACAGCAGCACGGGCAGCAGCACCAGATTGGTGAAGATCAGCACGGCCACGCCGATGCTGGCGATGATGGCCAGGTCCTGGATCACCTTGATGCGGATGCTGACCAGCACCGCGAAGCCGACCGCGTCGCACAGCAGGGCGGTGAGGCCGGCGGCGAACAGGCGGCGGAAGGTGTAGCGCGCGGCCACCACGCGGTGCGTGCCGCGCCCCACGTCCTGCATGATGCCGTTCATCTTTTGCGCGCCGTGGCTCATGCCGATGGCGAATACCAGGAAGGGCACCAGCACCGAGTAGGGATCGAGTTCATAGTGCAGCGCGGCCAGCAGGCCGCACTGCCACAGCACCGCCACCAGCGAGCACACCACCACCAGCGTGGTGCTGCGCCAGCAGCGCGTGTACCAGAACAGCACCGCGCCGGCGATGGCGATCGCCAGCACGAAGAACATCAGCACCTGCTGCAGGCCCTCGATCAGGTCGCCGACGATCTTGGCGAAGCCGGTGATGTGGATGCGCACGCCTTCCTTCTGGTACTTGGCGCGGATCTGCTCCAGCCGCTGCGACAGGGCGCCGTAGTCGAGCGCCTGGCCGGTCTGCGGATTGAGCTCCAGCAGCGGCACGAACACGATGCTGGACTTGAAGTCGGACGCCACCAGCTGGCCGATTTCGCCGGAACGGGCCACGTTGGCGCGCAACTGGGCGAGGCTGGCGGGCGAGCCGTCGTAGCCGTCCGGGATCACGGTGCCGCCATCCAGGCCGTCCTCGGTGACCGAGGCCCAGCGCGTGCTCGGCGTCCACAGCGATTTCATGAAGGGGCGGTCCACGCCGGGCAGCAGGAACAGTTCATCGTTCAGGCGCTGCAGGGTGTCCAGGTAGCTGCGCTCGTAGATGGTTCCGCCGCCCGCTTCGACGGCGATGCGCACCGAGTTCCCCAACCCGTTCAGGTCGGCCTTGTTGGCCAGGTAGTTAAGCACATAGGGATGGGCGCTGGGGATCATCTTCTCGAAGCTGGCATTGAGCTTGATGCGCGTGGCCTGGTAGCCGAACACGATGGTCGCCAGCAGGCAAAGCAGGATGACCAGCGGCCGGTAGTTGAACAGCGCGCGCTCGCCCAGGTTGCCTGAGCCGGTGTCGAAATCCTGCAGCCGCCTGACCACCGGCTGTTGTTCCAAATCTTGATCTGTATGCATGATGTTTCAACCGTGTAGGTGTAAGGGAGTCGCTAGCGCGGCCGGGATGCAGCCACTGGCGCGGGGGCGGGCCGGGCGGCAGCGGCTGCCAGGGTCGCCGTCGCAGCTGCCGACGCCGGCGGTGCCGCTGCGGCCAGCTTGCGCAGGCCGCGCAGCCCGGCAACGACCAGCGCGCCGTCGCTGGCTTGCGCCACGGCGGCCAGGGGCAGGGCGGCGCCGGTCTGCGCGGAGAAGCTGCGGCCCTGGTCGCGGCTAAGCAGCACGTCGCCGCCCTGGCTTACCAGCACCAGCGTGCCGTCCTCCAGTTCGGCGCCGCCGGCCAGCGAAGCCTGCACGGCGGTATCGACCTTGGTCCAATTGGCGCCCTGGTCGCCGGACCAGTAGGCGTTGCCGCGCAGGCCATAGGCGAGCAAGGCGCCGCTGCGCGCGGCCAGCAGGCCGAAATAGCTGCCCTTGTACGGCGAGGCGAGCGCGGTGAAACTGGCGCCCTGGTCGGTCGAACGCAGCAGCAAGCCTTGTTCGCCGGCCAGGTACAGTGCGCGGCCGCCGCCGCCCATGCCGTACAGGTGCAAGCCCTTGGGATTGGCTGCGTGGCTTTGCCAAGGCTGCCAAGTCGTGCCGCCGTCGACGGTTTTGAACAGCAGGTTGTAGGCGCCCAGCACGTAGCCCTTGCGTGCGTCTTCGAAGTGGACGTCGAGGAAGGGTTTGTCCGGGCCGTCGTCCACCAGGTGCTGGGCGTCGGCCACGGCCCGCGCCTGCTCCGGTCCGGCGACCTCGGAGGCCGCCCGCAGGACCAGGGCGGCGGCCTGGATGCCGTCCAGCTGCCTGGCCCAGGTGGCGCCGCCGTCGGCGCTGTGCAGGACCACGCCCTGGTGGCCGACTGCCCAGCCCAGCTTGGCGTCGACGAAGCGCAGCGCCGTCAGGCTGACGCTGACCGGCACGCTGGCCTGGCGCCAGGACGCGCCGGCATCATCCGAATACAGGATGGTGCCGCGCTCGCCGGCGGCGACGAGCCGCTTGCCGGCGCTGGCCACGGCCAGCATGGCCGCTTGCAGCGCCTTGGGCGTGATCAGCGCAGGCTGCCGAAGCGCCGCCGGGACGGCGGCACCGGCGGTGGAAGCCGCGCCTGCGACGGCTTCCGCACCAGAGGCCCGTGCGCCCGGCGCCAGCATGCAGCACGCGGCCAGCGCGACAGCCGCGGCCAGCGACGCCGACGTCTTTAGCGGCCCGGCCCCAGGTCCGGCCGTGGACGCTGCGCCGGCCTTGGCCGCCGCCACAGTTCCAAGCCTGTTCCCTGCCAAGGGCGAGGGGGTGTGCGCCGTCTGCGCCGCGGCCGGTGCGGGTATCCGGCCCGGGCGTGGAATGCGTCTGTTCATCGCTGGCCCCTTCATTTAACGCGAGCCCTGGTTGGCCAGTTCCTCGGGCCCGAAATAACTGGCCGGCAGGCGCGGTATGGTCTTGTACTGGGACTGCAGGTCGTTGGACGCCTCGTTCAGCAGGTAGGCGCCGGTCTGCACGTTGTAGGTGCCCCACATGATGTTGCCCACCACAGCCGGCACGTCCGGCGTCAGCAGCGTCAGCGTGTAGTTGCCGCGCCAGATCTGGCCTTGCGCGTCGTAGCCGTCGACCAGGATGATTTGCCAGGTGTCTTCGTCCAGGTAGTAGCGCCGCTTGGCCACCACGTGGCGTTTGCCCGGTATCAGGGTCGCTTCCACTTCCCATACGCGGTGCAGTTCCCAGCGCACCAGGTCGGGATTGAGGAACTGCGGACCGACCAGGTCGCTGATCTTGGCGGACGCGGCGCGGTTGTTGTTATAGGGGATGTACATCTCCTTTTTGCCGACCAGTTTCAGTTCGTGGTGGTCGATGGGGCCGAACAGCATGAAGGCCTCGTCGAACAGGCCGATGCCGGAGGTGACCGAGTCCGGCGTGTCGTAGGACACGGACGGCGCGCGCCGCACGCGGCGCTGGCCGACCAGGTATTGCCAGATCGCGCGCGGCTGCGCCTCGCTGATGCCGTCGTGGACCAGGATGCCCTCGCCCGCCTTGGACGCCGGCGCGCGCGTGATCAGGCGGCCGAACTGGTAGACGCCGTCGAATTTTTCCAGGCTGCCTTCCTTGTAGTAGTAGGGCCGCATGATGGTCTGCTCGGCCTCTGTGGCCGTGGCGCGTTTGCCGTCCGGGGTGACGATGGTGGTACGCAGCGGGAACACGGTGGTTTCGCCGGTCCAGGCCAGGCGGTGGTTCATGATCGCTTCGTAGCCGGTTTTCGGGATAGGGAAGGGCGTGCCGCCGTAGGCGCCCTCCACACCGAAGCCGCCGTCGATGGACTTGGCCCGGGTGGCGTTCTTGAAGGTGTTGTCGTACACCCAGCCCGGCGCACCGCCGGTGCGGTGGGTCGGGTAGACATCGATCCGGTAGTCCGGATATTTCTTCAGCAGCGCAACGGTGGCGGCCGACAGCTTGGCCGCGTGCTGGTCGACGTTCTTGCCGGTGATGGCCAGCGTCGGCTTTTCGCCGGCGAAGGGATCGGCGCGGAAGTCGCCGGCCTTGAAACCGGCCGGCACCTTGGCGTAGACGCCTTCCCAGGCCGGGATGGTGCCCTCCTTGTTGCCGGCTTTCTCGGCGCCCAGCGGGGTCAGCGTTGAACGCAGCTTGGCCGCTTCATCGGCGGAGACGGCGGCGCCGGCGTGCGGCAGGGCGAAGGCCAGCGCCAGTGCGGCGGCGGCGGAAGTCAGGGTCGTCTTCATGATGGTGTCGTCCTTAGAATGCGCGTTTGATATTGAAGGAGATGTAGTTGCGGTCCGCCAGCGACTGGGCATAGCTCAGGATGGGCATATTGGTGACCGGGTTGTTCTTCAGGAAAGTGCCGGCGGTGCCGAGGAAGCGCACATAGCTGACGCCGAACTTCCAGTCCTGGTGGTAGGTGGCGTTGACGCCGATGTTGAAGTCGCCGCCGTGCGAGCTGCCGCCGTTGAAGTTGAACACCGCGCGCGAGCGGCCGTCGATGTTGTAGCCGACGCCGACCGGGATGGAAATATCCAGCCCGTCGATCACCTGGTAGTAGGAGGGCTCGAAGATCATGCGGGCCGAGGTGGCGTCGCGGGTAGTGTTGGGGTCGAGCGAACCCAGGAAGGACACGCTGGTGGCGCGGTTCCATGCCAGCTCGCCCAGCAGCGAGGCGCCCTGGAAGAAGGGATTGGTCGGCATCACATAGATCGCGGACAGGTTGACGTGGGCCGTGTTGCCGACCGCATAGGCTGGATTGCCGCTGTTGTTTGCGAACTGGCCGACGCCGGCGCGCGACAGGAAGTTGGGCGTGGGGTCGCTCACCAGGGGCGAGTTGCGGCGCACGGACACCTCGGCTGCCACATTGGCGCCCAGTAGCACGGTGCTGGCGCTGGCGCCGAAGGTGCGCACGCCTTCCGCGTACACTGCCTGCACGGTGGACGGCGCGCCGGGCGGGAAGCCGGGTGCGAAGCCCAGGTAGAAATAAGGCGTCTTGTCGTGGTAGCGTGCCGCGTAGAAGCCGTATTCGACGTCCGATCCGCTAGGCGCATACTTGAGCTGCAAGCCGCCCTGGCCGGAATTCTTGGCCTTCATGTCGGCGATGGTGCGGAAGGCGGGCGCGCCGCTGTTGGTCGGCGCCACCAGGAAGGCGGTGCTGCCGGCGCCGGCCGCGTCGTAGGAGCTCAGATAGCTGCCGACGCCGGGAATCTGCGTGGCACGCCACTCGAACTGGTAGTAGCCGCCTATCGACACATTGGGCAGCACCTGCAGCTGGCCCGACACCTGGTTGACCGGACGCAGGATCTCCTTGAACTGCGCACCCGGCACGCTGAGCAGCTTGACCAGGTCCACCGGTCCCTGCGCGTTGGCGATGCCGTTGGCGCCGAAGAACAGGCTTTCGCCGTATTGCAGCGTGTGGCGGCCCACGCGTACGGTGCCCGGCAGCTCGCCCAGCGCGCCCTTGGCGAAGACGAAGGCGTCCAGCAGTTCGGCATTGCGGCCGTGCAGCAATCGGGTGCCCTTGGCGAAGCTGTTGCCGGCCTGGCCGGCCAGCGTGACCGCATTGCTGGCGGGGGAGGCGTTGTCGGTGCTGCGGTTGTATACGCTGTCATACCAGCCGGCGGCGCTGATGCGCATGCCCAGGTTGCGGGTGCCGGCATCGAACTCGGAGAGCCAGTCGACGCGGCTCGAAACGATGCCCTTGTTGCGGAAGTTCTGGTTGCCGTCGTCGAGGTTGTAGCCGGTGAAGTCGCCCGGGCCCGCCGCAGGATAGCCGCCAGCCAGCAAACGGGAATCGGCGTCCTTGAGGCGATAGGCGCTGCTGTATTTGAAGGTGTTGTTCCAGCTGATCTTGAGCTCGGGATTGTCGGTCTCGAACTCGTGGGCGTGGGCGGCCGGCAGGGCGGCGGCCACGGCCAGCGCCAGCAGGGTCGGGCTCAGGCGCTTGCGTGCTTGTGTTGTTTGCATTTCCAGTCTCCTTGTTATATTTGTGTGGCCGCTAACGCGCGGCCGGGCGGATGGCAGGCATCGGATCCGGGTCGTCAGATGAAGGTGGAAGCCAGCCCCCCGTCCACAGGCAGGTTGACGCCGCTGATCCAGCGCGCGTCGTCGCTGCACAGGAAGGCGATGACCGCGGCCACCTCGTCGGCATAGGCGGGACGCTTCATGCGGTGGGCGTCCCGCTGGACTCGCTCCTGTCCCAGCATGGAAACGAAGTCGCCCAGGATGGGCGTGAAGACCGGGCCGGGCGCCACGCAGTTCATGCGCACGGAATTGGCCAGGAACCACTTCTGCGACTGGGCGGCGCTCCACACGATCAGCGCCTCCTTGAAGTACTGGTAGCAGGTGTCCGCCGGGACCGGATGCATCTCCAGCCAGGCCTGGCCTTCGGCGAAGCCCTGCACGGCAGCCAGCTGTTTGTGCAGCTCCAGGCGCTGCGGCCATTCGGCGCCCAGGATGGAGGCCACGTTGACGATGGAGGCGCCGGCCGGCATGCGCGCCAGAACGCCTTCGGTGAGGTGGCGCAGGCCGAGGTAGTTGACCCGCGCCAGCAGCGCAGGATCGGCCGTGCCGGGCACGCCGGCGATGTTGCACAGTGCGTCGACCCGCTGTGGCAGGCTGGCAATGGCGGCGTCGATGCTGGCGGTATCGCCCATGTCGACGGCGACAAAGCCGTCCAGCGTCAGGCCGGGTTCGTTGCGGTCCATGCCGATCACGGTGGCGCCTTCGAAGCGCGCCAGGCGCGCCACTTCGGCGCCGATGCCGGATGCTGCGCCGGTGACGACGATGGTCTTGTTACGTAACTTCATGTGCTCTCCTTGTTTGGGTGGTCGGACCGGTCAGAACGGGTAGCGCGGCGCTTCGGTCTTCAGCGTCATCCACTGCCACTGGGTGAACTCGTCCCAGTCGGAAGTGCCGCCATGGCGGCCGCCGTTGCCCGAGGTGCCGCCGCCGCCAAACGGCGCATGGGCCTCGGCCAGCACGGTCTGGTCGTTGATGTGGACGTGCCCGGCCGGCACGCGGTCGGCGATGAACATGGCGCGCGACAGCATGGGCGAGATCACGCCCAGGGCCAGGCAGCCGGTGGTCGCCGACGCCAGTGCGATGGCTTCCTGGTCCGTATCGAACACGGTGATCGAGGCCACCGGACCGAACAGCTCCTCCTCGAAGCAGCGCATGCCGGGCTGCACGCCGGTCAGCACCGTGGGCTGGTAGAACTGGTCCTGGTAGGTGCCGCCGGCCAGCAGCGTGGCGCCGGCCGCCACGCTGTCCTGCACGATGGCGTGCACGCGCTGCACCTGGCGCGGGTTGATCAGCGGACCAAGTGCGACCTGGCCGCTCATCGGATCGCCCACCGGCAGGTTCTTGGCCTTGGCCACCAGGCGCTCGATCACGGCCTCCGCGATGCCGCGCTGGAGCAGGATGCGGCCGGAGGCCATGCAGATCTGGCCCTGGTGCAGATAGGCGCCCCAGGCCACGTTGGCGGCGGCGACGTCGGGATCGGCGTCGTCCAGGATGATCAGCGAGTTCTTGCCGCCCAGTTCCAGCGACATCTTCTTCAGGTTGCGGCCGGCCAGTTCGCCGATGCTGCGGCCCACGGCCGTGGAGCCGGTGAAGGCGATCATGGCGATGTCGGGGTGGCTGCACATGGCCTGTCCCGCCTCGGCGGCGCCGGGCAGCACCTGCAGCACGCCCTTGGGCAGGCCGGCCTCTTCGAAGATGCGGGCGATCAGCACGCCGCCGCTGACCGGCGTTTGCAGGTCCGGCTTGTGGACCACGGCATTGCCGGTGGCCAGCGCCGGCGCGATCGAACGGATCGACAGGATCAGCGGGAAGTTGAACGGCGAGATCACGCCCACCACGCCGTGCGGCACGCGCCGCGCAATGCTCATCTGGCCGCTGGCGGAGGCCAGCAGCTGGCCCTTGGGCTGGGTCAGCATCGCGGCGGCTTCCTGCAGGTGGGCGCTGGCCTCGCGCAGTTCCAGGTCGGCCTTGGGGCGGATCGCGCCGGTTTCACGCACGATCCAGGTCGACAGTTCGTCGTGGTGCTCGGCGATGACGGCGGCGGCGCGGCGGAAGATGGCGGCGCGCTCCTTGTAGTCGCTGGCGGCCCATGCCGGCTGGGCGGCGCGCGCCTCGGTGGCGGCGCGCGCCACGTCGGCGGCATTTGCCAGGCCGACCCGGCCCAGTTGTTCGCCGGTGGCCGGCTCCAGGAAGATGTGGGTGCCGCCCTGGGCGGCGATCCATTCGCCGTTGAAGATGCTGTCCCGCCAGATCGCGGGGCGCAACAGCGCATTTGCGTCGGTCATGCTGTCTCCTTGTGTTGATGGGTGGTGGGGAAATCGGGCCGCTTGCACACAAGTTGCATGCAGTTCCCGTTTGCCGCTCTTGCATTAGCTATTACAAGTTGCGTGCCAGCTCGCGGCGGCGCGGCGCCATCGCGGCGCAGCATGCGGCTGCGGCTCTATGAAGACGGGCTTGTTTCGGGCGCCGCGTGGCGCGCCGCAGCAAAATCATTCGCGTGCAGACGATTGATGAAATGATCAAATGGGAGAACTGCCGATGTATGATTTGGTAAAAGACGGAGAAAGTGGAGACATGAGCAAACCCCAACGCGTTTCACTGGCGGAGATGTCGCGCGCCACCGGCAAGATGTTGGCGCAGGGCGACAGCCTGCACCTGAACGCAGGCGCGGCGCCGACGCTGGAGGACCTGACGAAGAGCTTGCACTTTTCGCCGGGCGATGGCCGCATCTGGCTCAATGGCCAGCGCATGCAGCTGCTGCACACAACCTCGCTGGGCGCGCTGCGGCGCGAACTGCTGGAGAGCATAGGGGCCGACCGCACGCGCGGCTTGCTGACCAGGGTCGGGTATTCGGCCGGCTCGCGCGACGCGCAACTGCTGCGCGAGCGCTGGCCCGACGCCGAACCGGGCTCGCTGTTCGCGGCCGGGCCGCGCATGCATTCGCTGGAAGGGGCGGTCAAGGTCGAACCGCTGCATTTTGAATTCGATTTCGAGCGCGGCACTTACCACGGTGAATTCCTGTGGCACCATTCCAGTGAGGCGGAGGTGCACACGGCCGATTTCGGCGTCGGCACCGAAGCGGCGTGCTGGATGCAGACCGGCTACGCCATCGGCTATACCAGCGCAATGATAGGGCGGCTGACCATCTACCGCGAGGTCGAGTGCACGGCCATGGGCCACAAGCATTGCCGCCTGATCGGCAAGCCGGCCGACGAATGGGACAATGTGGAGGAAGACCTGCGCTTCCTGAACGCGGAATCGTTCGTCAGCACCACGGCCTACGGCGGCCCGGGACCGCAGCAGGCCGCCGTGCTGCCGGGCGACGACGGGCGCGCCTACGGCGACAAGGAGATGGTGGGCGTGTCCTCGGCCTTCAACGCGGCCTGCCATATGCTCAAGCGCGTGGCACCGACCGCCGCAACGGTGCTGTTCACCGGTGAATCCGGTGTCGGCAAGGAGCTGTTCGCCTATATGCTGCACCAGATCGGCCGGCGCAAGGAACAACCCTTCGTCGCCGTCAATTGCGCGGCGATACCGGAGACGCTGATCGAGTCCGAACTGTTCGGAGTGGAGCGCGGCGCTTTCACCGGCGCCAGCCAGTCGCGCCCGGGGCGCTTCGAGCGTGCCTCGGGCGGCACCTTGTTCCTCGACGAGATCGGCACCCTGAGCCTGGTGGCGCAGGGCAAGCTGCTGCGCGCGCTGCAGGAAGGCGAGGTCGAACGGGTGGGCGGCGTGCGCAGCGTGAAGGTGGATGTGCGGCTGGTGGCGGCGACCAATGTCGACCTGCGCGAAGAGATCCGGCAGGGCCGCTTCCGCGAAGATTTGTTCTTCCGCCTGAACGTGTTTCCGATCCGCCTGCCGCCGCTGCGCGACCGGCGCGACGACATCCCGCTGCTGATGGGCTATTTCATGCGCCACTACGGGCAAAAGCACCAGCGCCGCGTAACCGGCTTCACCGCGCGCGCGGTCGACGCGCTGCTCAACTACCATTTCCCGGGCAATATCCGCGAGCTGCAAAACCTGGTGGAGCGCGGCGTCATCTTCGCCGACGAGGACGGCCCGATCGACTTGCCGCACCTGTTCACCAGCGGCGAAGAGTCGCAGACTTCCTATTTTTCACTGGCGCAGACCGGAGGGCTGACCAGCCATGGCGGCGCCTTGCCGGCCGCTGGCGCGTCCGCGGGTTCCGCATCGGCAGGCGCCTTGCTGGACGTGCTGCCGGCCATGCTGGAGCAGGAGGCCGGGCAGGGCCAGGGCTGGTCGCTCGACCATCTGGAAAGCACGCTGATACTGGCGGCCGTGCAGCGGGTCGACGGCAATTTGTCGGCGGCGGCGCGCATGCTGGGGCTGAGCAGGGCGCAGCTGTCCTACCGGATGAAGAAGCTGCAGGAGGCCGGCGCCAAGCTACAGCCAGGCTAGCCTGCTGTGGGGCGGCCGGGCCGCCAGGCCGGGCTGCTAAGTTGAGCTGCCAAGTTGGGGGCACCTCGAATAAGCACCGATTTGTCGTTCCCGCGCAGGCGGGAATCCATGCTACGCCTCCAAGCATGCGACGTATGGGTTCCCGCTTACGCGAGAACGACGGGTATTTCGCGGTCCCCTTGGGCTGCTAAGCCAGGAAGATCTTCTGCAGCAGCGTGATCAGCTGCGCGCGTTCGTCGTCGGTCAGCGCGGCGGTGGCGTCCGCCTCCAGGTCGCCGGCCGTCTTTTCCGCCTTGCTGCACATGGCCAGCCCCGCCGGGGTCAGCGCCAGGGTCTGCGAACGCCGGTCCAGCGGGCTGCGCTGGCGCAGCAGCAGCCCGCGCTGCTGCAGCTTGTCCAGCAAGATGGCCAGGTTGGGCGGCGACACGTTGACCGCCTCCGACAGGCGTTTCTGATTGATGTTGGGATTGGCCTTGAGCAGGCTGAGCACGCTGAAATCCACGGGCCGCAACTGGTATTTCGCCATGCGTTTTTCGAACACCGGCATGATGCTGATGTAAGCCCGGCGGCAGTTGTAGCCGACCAGGCTCAGTAGTACGCCCTGGTCGATGGGCTGCTCGGCGGCTTCCTGCACTGCGTTGATGAATTCACTCTGCTTCTTGGGCGGCATGGTAAGCAGTCGGGTTGGGGGTGGGCGTGATTCTAGCAAAGAACCGCCGGCGCGGCCATCCCGTGCTTGCATTCCGGCGCATATCCGTATAGTCTATAATCATTATAAAACATAACTAATTACCCTAAAACCAACCCCATCGAGGAGACACGATGAAACGCAGCGCGCTTACCCTTGCCTTGCTACTGGCCGCCGGCCAGGCTTTTGCCCAGGAGCCCATCCGCATCGGCGTCATCGCCGCGCTCACCGGGCCGTTCGCCAACACCGGCAAGCCCTTCGAGGACGGCATCAAGACTTATATGCAGCAGTTTGGCGACTCGGTGGCGGGCAGGAAGATCGAGATCATCTACCGCGACGACGGCGGCACCAACGTCGACCAGTCCAAGCGCGCGGCCCAGGAACTCATCACGCGCGACCACGTCAGCTTCCTGGTCGGCTTCTCGCTCACGCCGAGCGCGCTGGCGGTTGCACCCATCGCCACGCAGGCCAAGATGCCGATGATCGTCATGAACGCGGTGACGAACGGCATCACCGCCAAGTCGCCCTACATGCTGCGCACCAGCATGACGATGCACCAGATGACCGGCCCGTTCGGCACCTGGACCGCGAAGAACAAGATCGGCAAGGTCTACACCCTGGTGAGCGACTACAGCACCGGCCTGGATGCCGAGGCGCGCTTCGGCAAGGAGTTCACCGCCGGCGGCGGCAAGCTGGTGGGTTCGGCGCGCGCGCCGCTGGCCAATCCCGACTATTCCCCCTTCATCCAGCGCATCAAGGATGAAAAACCGGATGCGCTGTTCTTCTTCGCGCCCGGCGTGGAGGACGGCATCGGCGTGCTCAAGGCCTTCAGCGACAAGGGCCTGGACAAGGCGGGCATCAAGTTCCTCGGCGTGGGCGACATGACCAGCGAAATGCCGACGCTGGAGGCGCTGGGCGACCGCGCGCTGGGCGCGGTGACGGTGCTGAACTACGCGCCTACGCTGGACAACGAAACCAACAAGGCCTTCCTGAAAGCCTACGCGATGGCCAATCCGGGCCGTCCGCCTGCCACCTTCGTGACGGTGGCGGCCTATGACACCATGGGCATGATCTACGAGACGGTGCGCAAACTCGGCGGCGCTGTCACCGGCGACAAGGCGATGCAGGTGCTGGCCGGGATGAAGCGCGAGAGTCCGCGCGGACCGATCAGCATCGATCCGGCCACGCGCGACATCGTGCAGAACATGTACATCCGCGAGGTCAAGCGCATTAACGGCAAGCTGGTCAACGACCCTATCGGCGTGCTGCGCGACGTCAGCCCCAACTAAGGAGACAGGACATGAGCAAACAACGACGTGTCTTGAAGGGCGCGCCGCTGGCGGCGCTTTGCCTGGCTTCCGTGGCCCTGAATGCCTGCGGCGGGCGCGATGGCGTTGTCGCCGCTCCCGGCGCAGTGTCGCTGCCGCAACTGAGCGCGGCCGGCGGCGGCAAGCTCGCCAACTGCTCGGATCTGGCCAGCAAAATCTCCTATCCCAACACGGCTATCGCCAGTGCTGTTTCGGTTGAGGCGGGCGTGCTGACGGTGGCCGGCAAGCCGGTGCAGGCGCACTGCCTGGTGAAGGGTTCCATGCACCAGCGTGTCAGCCCGGTCGACAAGCAAAGCTACGCGATCGGTTTCGAGATGCGGCTGCCGGTGGACTGGAACGGCCGCTTCTTCTACCAGGCCAACGGCGGCCTTGACGGTGCCGTCCTGACTGCGAGAGGCGAGGTGGGCGGCGGCGGGCAGCTGGACACTGCGTTGGGCCAGGGCTTCGCCGTGATCAGTTCCGACGCCGGCCACGGCGCGGCCACGCCCTTGTTCGGGCTCGACCCGCAAGCCCGGCTGGACTACGGCTACCAGGCCTCGGGCAAGCTGGCGCCTATGGCCAAGAGCGTGATCCAGACCGCCTACGGCAGGGGGCCGGACCGCTCGTACTTCGGCGGCTGCTCCAACGGCGGGCGCCACACCATGGTGGCCGCGGCACGCTATGGCGAACAGTTCGATGGCTACCTGGTTGGCAACCCCGGCTTCCGGCTTCCGCTGGCGGCCATCGCCAACATCGCCGGCGGCCAGGCTTACGCGTCGCTGGCGACCACGCCGGGCGACCTGTCGACAGGTTTCACGGCGGCCGAGCGCACCCTGGTGTCGAAGGCGGTGCTGGGCAAGTGCGATGCGCTCGACGGCGCCAGCGACGGCATGGTGCAGGACACCGGCGCCTGCCAGGCCGCGTTCAGCCTTGAGCGCGACGTGCCCACCTGCGGCGCGTCGGGCCGCGACGGCAGCTGCCTGAGCACCGCGCAAAAGGGCGCGATCGGACGGCTGTTCTCCGGCGCGCTCACGGGCGCCGGGACCAAGTTCTATTCGAGCTTCCCTTACGACGCTGGCCTGGATACCGGCAACTGGGCGTTCTGGAAATTCTTCAGTCCATTGCAGCTCGATTCTGGCGCGGTGGCGATGATCTGGAAGGTGCCGCCGGTCGATCCGGCGACCTTCAACGGCGCGGCGTTCGCCCTGTCGTCGAATATCGACACGCTGCTGGCGCAGGTGGCCGCGACCGATGCGACCTATACGGAAAGCGCCATGTCCTTCATGCTGCCGCCGCATCCGGCCGACTACAGCACGATAAAGAACCGCGGCGCCAAGATGATGCTGTACCACGGCACCAGCGATCCGATCTTCTCCAGCGACGACACGGCGGCCTGGTACGACAGCCTGCGGGCGGCCAACGGCGGCGACGCATCCGGCTTCGCGCGCTTCTTCCGCGTACCCGGCATGAACCATTGTTCCGGCGGCCCGGCGGCCGACCAGTTCGACATGCTGACGCCGCTGGTCAACTGGGTCGAGAAAGGGCAGGCGCCGGCGAAAGTAGTCGCCAGCGTGCGCGGCGCAGGCAATGCGGGCGGCGCCAACGCCGACGTCCCTGCATCCTGGTCCGCCACGCGCACCCGGCCGCTGTGCCCCTATCCGCAGGTGGCGCAATACAACGGCAGCGGCAACGTCGAGGATGCGGCAAGCTTCAGCTGCAAGTAGTTGTGATGGCGGCGGCCCCGGTCTGTCTTCCGGTGGCTACCGCCCCCGCATCGCGGGGTGTTCGTCGATGCCTCGTTGTGTGTTAAATTCAGGTATCGGCGATGATGGAGGGGCGAAATATGGCGATCAAACGCATGGATAACATCCTCATCGTTGTCGATGATCTCGAAGCGGTCAAAGCGTTCTTCATCGAACTTGGCCTCGAACTGGAGGGCGAGACGACGGTGGAAGGGCCTCTGGTCGGGAGCCTGATAGGCCTTAAGGACGTCCGCGCTACCCTCGCGATGATGCGGACGCCCGATGGGCAAGGTATTGAGCTCGACAAGTTCCATACGCCGGACGCGGTCAGGTTTGGGCCCGTGGACGCGCCGGTGAACACGCTGGGGCTGCGCCGCATCATGTTCTCCGTCGACGGCATCGACGCCGTGGTGGCGCATATGCTTGAACACGGAGCGGAGCTGATCGGCGAAATGCAGTACGAGAATTCGTACAGCCTGGCTTACATCCGGGGCCCCGAGGGCATCATTGTTGCGCTCGCCGAGCAGCTCGGCTGAAGCGCAATCCACACACTATCCACACGCAGCTTATTTACCGGGATCCTTCTGGTGCGCGAACTGGTCGAACTCGATGTTGTAGACCTCGTTGCCGACCTTTTCGACCTTGCGGACATAGACCGTCTGCACGATGTCGCGGGTCTGGGGATCGATGGCGATCGGCCCGCGCGGGCTGTTCAATTTGATGTTCTTCAGGATGGCCATGGCCTGGTCGCCGTCTATCTTGCCGTTCAGCTTGCGCGCCACTTCATATATGGCGGCCATGCCGTCGTACGCCGCCACGGCCATGAAGTTGGGGCGGCCACCGTCCGGATTGGCGGCGGCGAAGCTTTTCAGGAAGGCCGCGTTTTCAGGCGACTTGTGCGCGGCCGAGTAGTGGAAGGTGGTGATCACGCCCAGCGTGGCGTCTCCCATGGCCGGCAGCACGTGGTCGTCGGTCAGGTCGCCGGTGGCGATGACCTTGATGCCGGCTTCGGCCAGCCCGCGCTCGCGGTAGCCCTTCATGAAGGCGATGCCCTGTTCGCCGGCGGGAACGAAGACGAACACCGCGTCCGGTTTGGCGTCCTTGATGCGCTGGATGTAGGGCGCAAATTCCGGATTGCGCAGCGGTACGCGGATCGCCTCCGTCACCGCGCCGCCGCCTTTCACCAGCTCATTCTTGAACGCCGCCTCGGCATCGATGCCCGGACCGTAGTCGGCCACCAGGGTGACCACTTTCTTGATGTTGTTTTTGGCCGCCCACGTCGCCATCGGCGCGGAGATCTGCGGCAGCGTCATCGAGAAGCGCGCGATGTAGTTGGACTTGGTTGTGACCACCGAGGTGGCGGCGTTCATGATGATCATCGGCTTTTTGGCCTGCTCGGCGATGGGCGCCACGGCCAGTGCTTCCGGCGTCAGGCCGAAGCCGGCCAGGAAGTCGACCTTGTCGCGCACCACCAGTTCCTGCGCCAGCCGCTTGGCGATTTCAGGCGAAGGCCCGGTGGTGTCCTTGATGATGATTTCGACGCGCTTGCCCGCGACGGTGGCGCCGTTCTGCGCCATCCACGCCTTCACGCCGCCTTCCATCTGCTTGCCGTAGTCGGCGAAAGGGCCGGAGAAGGCCGCGATCAGGCCGACCTTGATGGTGTCTTCGGCTTGCGCCAGCGGCATTGCGCACCACGCGGCGGCTGCCAGTGTTGCGAGCGGTACAAATTTTTTTATGGTCATGCTGGTCTCCGTTATCGTTCTGTTTCTCTATGAAGAGTGACTGTTCGCGGCCGCTGTTCGTGTGGCAGTTTTCCACTCTGCCGCACGACGTTTGTTGACAGCGCATCGCTTGATCCATAGTATCTAATATGTGTGCGATTAACAAGCGCTTGTTCGATAATCGCACAACGACAAAATAATAACCGTAGCAATAACTGGAGATAGTAATGAACAAAGCAATCCGATGCGCAGCAGCGCTTGTGGCAGGAATGAGCGCATCCGCCGCCATGGCACAAAGCAATGTCACGGTGTACGGCCTGGTGGATACCGGCCTGGTGTATACGACCAACATCAACGCCGCGGGCGACAATATCACCAAGATGCCGTCGCTGACCGGCTCCTTCCCTTCACGCATAGGCTTCCGCGGCACCGAGGACCTGGGAGGCGGGCTGCAGGCCGTGTTCACGCTGGAAACCGGATTGTCGCTGGACACCGGCAGCATGGGGCAGGGCAACCGCCTGTTCGGCCGCCAGGCATCGATCGGACTGAAAGGGGCCTTCGGCACCGTCACGCTGGGCCGCCAAGTCAATATGAGCTATGTCGCCATGCTCAAGTCGGACGTGATGGGACCCAACCTGTTCGCCATCGGCAGCATCGACGGCTATCTGCCGAATGCGCGCAGCGACAATGCCGTCGGCTACCTGGGCAACTTCAGCAACTTCGTCGTGGGCGCCACTTACAGCACCGGGCGCGACGCCTCGGCCGCCGGCGGCCCCGCGGCCACCAACTGCCCTGGCGAGACGCCGGGCAATTCCAAGGCCTGCCGCCAGGTCACCGGCCTGTTCGGCTACGAGACGCCGGAATTCGGCCTGAACACCTCGTACGACATCCTGTACGGGAACACAGGCGCGGCCGCCGGCCTGACCAGCAGCGCCAACAGCGACAAGCGCGTCACCGTCAACGGCTATGTGAAAGTGGGCGCGGCCAAGATCGCCGGCGGCGTGGTGGACCGCACCACGCACGCGGTGACGGGCCTGAGCGAATCGGATCTGTACTACCTGGGTGTGAGCTACCCGTTCACGCCGCTGACCACCTTCGACTTCCAGGTGGCGCGCCGCGACACCAAGAACAGCGCCTCGGACGTGGACATGGTGGTGGCCCGCATGACCTACCACCTGTCCAAGCGCACCGCCGCATACGGCGCGCTGGGCCGCATGAAGAACTCCGGCGCCTCCGCCGTGGCGCTGGACGCCGGCGGCACCGTGGGTGCGGGCAAGACGCAGAACGGCGTCATGGCCGGCATGCGCCACAGCTTCTAAGCAGACGCGCTAAGGCAGCAGTATGGAGAGTTCCTGGGCGCCGCGCAGCAGCACGGGCAGGAACTCTTTCTCCAGTTGCTTGACGCTGACACGGGCCGCTTGCACGCCCACGTTCAGCGCCGCCAGCACCGTGCCGGACGCGCCGCGTACCGGCACGGCGATGGAGCGCAGTCCCAGTTCCAGTTCCTCGTCGTTGACGGCGTAGCCGGCCTGGCGCACGCCGGCCAGCACTTCGCGCAGGCGCTTCTGGTTGGTCACCGTGTTTTCCGTCATGGGACGCAGCTTGGCGCGGGCCAGGTAGCGGTCCAGCTCCTCCGGCGGCAGGTGCGCCAGCATCACGCGGCCCAGGGAAGTGCAATAGGCCGGCAGCCGGCTGCCGGTGTTCAGCGCCACCGACATCACGCGCGAGGTGGCCGAGCGCGCCACGTACAAGACTTCGTCCTCATCCAGCACCGCCAGCGAGCTCGATTCGTTCAGCGCGCGGCTGATGTTGTTCAGGTAGGGCTGGGCCGACACCGTCAGCGGCGTCGACGACAGGTAGGAATAGCCCAGCGTGAGCACCTTGGGGCGCAGCGAAAAATTATTCAGCTCGGCATCCACATAGCCCAGTTCGCGCAGCGTGTGCAGGCAGCGCCGCACGGCGGCGCGCGGTATCCCCGTCTTCTGGCTGATATTGGCGATGGTCTGCGGCTTGCGCGAATCGCTGAAGGCGCGCATGACGGCGAGGCCGCGCGCCAGCGAGGTCATGAAGCTGGGGTCGGTCAGCGCGTCGATCTGCTCGGAGATGCTGGGCTCGCGGTCCTGCTCCGTTGCCGCCGCGCCGGTTTTGGCGGCGGGAGTGGGTTTGGTGGGCTTGGTTGTCTTGGGCATGGCGCAATTTTAATGTAGTCGGCAAGTTCGATAGCTGTTTTTTTGTTGACCTCGACGAGATCACGTTGTTACACTGGGTGTGCGATAAACAATCATTAGTTCGATTATCGCACAACAGGCACCGCATGAACCATACGAACCATACGAACTACACGGGGCAGGCATATGATCGATAAAACTTATGAATCACTGGAGCGCGCCGTGGCTGACATCCACGACGGCGCGACGGTCATGATCGGCGGCTTCGGCAACGCCGGCATGCCGTCGGCGCTGATCGACGCGCTGATCGCGCAGGGCGCGCGCGAACTCACCATCGTCAACAACAATGCAGGCAACGGCGAAACGGGGCTGGCCGCGCTGCTCAAGGCCAAGCGCGTGCGCAAGATCATCTGCTCCTTCCCGCGCCAGGCCGATTCCCACCATTTCGACGCGCTGTACCGCGCCGGCGAGATCGAGCTGGAATTGACCCCGCAGGGCAACCTGGCCGAGCGCATCCGCGCGGCCGGCGCCGGCATCGGCGGCTTCTTCTCGCCGACCGGCTATGGCACGCTGCTGGCCGAGGGCAAGGAGACGCGCCTCATCAATGGCCGGCACTACGTGCTGGAGGCGCCCATCCACGCCGACTTCGCGCTGATCAAGGCGCTGCGCGGCGACCGCTGGGGCAACCTGGTGTACCGCAAGAGCGCGCGCAATTTCGGCCCCATCATGGCGATGGCGGCCAAGACCGCCATCGCGCAGGTGCAGCAAGTGGTCGCCCTGGGCGAACTCGATCCGGAAGTGATCGTCACGCCCGGGATTTTTGTGCAGCGCGTGGTAAGGGAGGCGGCATGAGCAACAAATACACCCGCGATCAAATGGCGGCGCGCGTGGCGCAGGACATTCCGGAAGGCGCTTACGTCAACCTGGGCATCGGCCTGCCGACCAAGGTGGCCGACCATCTGCCGGCCGAGCGCGAAGTCTTCCTGCACAGCGAGAACGGCCTGCTGGGCATGGGCCCGGCGCCCGCGCCCGGCGAGGAGGACGAGGACTTGATCAACGCAGGCAAGCAGCCGGTCACGCTGCTGACCGGCGGCGCCTATTTCCACCACGGCGATTCCTTCGCCATGATGCGCGGCGGCCACCTGGACGTGTGCGTGCTGGGCGCTTTCCAGGTGGCGGCCAACGGCGACCTGGCCAACTGGCACACCGGCGCGCCGGACGCGATACCGGCGGTCGGCGGCGCGATGGACCTGGCGATCGGCGCCAAGCAGGTGTTCGTGATGATGGAACACCAGACCAAGGGCGGCGAGAGCAAGATCGTCGCCCAGTGCAGCTATCCGTTGACGGGCGTGGCCTGTGTCAACCGCATCTATACCGACCTGGCGGTGCTGGACGTGACGCCGGCCGGCCTGGCGGTGCTCGAAATGGCGCCGGGACTGACTTTTGAAGCATTGCAGGCCGCCACCGGCGCGCCGCTGCTGCCCATGAAATGAAAGAGGACGATATGAACGAAGCCTATATCTGCGATGCTGTACGCACCCCGATCGGCCGCTACGGCGGCGCGCTGAAGGATGTGCGCGCCGACGACCTGGGCGCGCTGCCGCTGCGTGAACTGATGCGCCGCAATCCCGGCGTGCAATGGGACCAGGTGGACGACGTGATCTACGGCTGCGCCAACCAGGCCGGCGAGGACAACCGCAACGTGGCGCGCATGTCGTCGCTGCTGGCCGGGCTGCCGCAGGAAGTGCCGGGATCGACCGTCAACCGCCTGTGCGGTTCCGGCATGGACGCCATCGGCACGGCGGCACGCGCGATCCAGGCCGGCGACGCCTGCCTGATGATCGCCGGCGGCGTCGAATCGATGACGCGCGCGCCTTTCGTGATGGGCAAGGCTGATGGCGCGTTCTCGCGCGTCGCGTCGCTGCAGGACACCACCATGGGCTGGCGCTTCATCAACAAGGCGTTGAAGGATGCCTACGGCGTGGAAACCATGCCGGAGACGGCGGAGAATGTCGCGCAGGACTACGGCGTCAGCCGCGCCGACCAGGATGCGTTCGCGCTGGAAAGCCAGCGCAAGGCCTCACTGGCGATTGCCGAGGGTATATTCCAGCGCGAGATCATGACGGTGCCGGTGCCTCAGAAGAAAGGCGAGCCGCTGCTGTTCGCGCAGGACGAGCATCCGCGCGCCACCACCATGGAGGCGCTGGCCAAGTTGAAGGGCGTGGTGAGGCCCGAGGGCAGCGTCACGGCCGGCAACGCATCCGGCATCAACGATGGCGCTTGCGCACTGCTGATCGCCAGCGCCGACGCGGCCAGCCGCCACGGCCTGAAACCGCTGGCGCGCATCGTCGGCATGGCCACGGCCGGCGTCGCGCCGCGGGTGATGGGCATAGGCCCGGTGCCCGCGGTGCAAAAGCTGCTGCGCCAGACCGGCCTGACGCTGGACCAGATGGACGTGATCGAACTGAACGAAGCCTTCGCCGCGCAGGGCCTGGCGGTGCTGCGCCAGCTTGGCCTGCGCGACGACGATGCGCGCGTCAATCCGAACGGCGGCGCCATCGCCCTCGGCCATCCGCTGGGCATGAGCGGGGCGCGCCTGGTGACTACGGCGACCTACCAGCTGCACCGCAGCGGCGGGCGCTACGCGCTGTGCACCATGTGCATAGGCGTGGGGCAGGGCATTGCGATGATCATAGAGAAGGTCTGAATCAGAGTGTGATTCAATAGCGTTGCGATAGAAATAGTGGAGACAAAAATGAAAAAACAAAATCAACGCGGGAGGCGCACATGCTAGCCAACTTCGCCGGCGTGCTGTTCGACGGCATCGCCTACGGCAGCCTGCTCTTCCTGATCAGCGTCGGCCTGTCGGTCACGATGGGCATGATGAACTTCATCAACCTGGCCCATGGCGCCTTCGCCATGCTGGGCGGCTATGTCAGCGTGACCGTGCTGTCGCGCCTGGGCGTGCCTTTCCTGGCCACGCTGCCGCTGGCCTTCCTGGCATCGGCGGTGGCCGGGCTGGTGCTGGAACGCTTGCTGTACCGCCGCCTGTACCGCGCCAGCCACCTCGACCAGGTGCTGTTTTCGATCGGCCTGACTTTCATGTCGGTGGCCGGCGCGACCTGGCTGTTCGGCCCCACGCAGCAGCCGGTGACTTTGCCGGACTGGCTGCGCGGGCAGGTGCCGCTGCTTGGCCTGGACGTCGGCGCCTACCGGCTGTTCCTGATCGGCGTGGTGGTGCTGGTCACGGTGGCGCTGGGACTGCTGATCGAGCGCACCCGTTTCGGCGCGCAGATCCGCGCAGCGGTGGACAACCAGACCGCCTCCGCCGGCTTGGGCATCAACGTCGGCCTGGTGTTCAGCCTCACCTTCGCGCTGGGCTCCGGCCTGGCCGGGCTGGGTGGCGGCCTCGGTATCGACGTGCTGGGCCTGGACCCGACGTTTCCGCTGAAATACATGGTCTACTTCCTGCTCGTGGTCGCGGTGGGCGGCGCCGGCACCATCAAGGGGCCGCTGCTGGCGGCGCTGATACTCGGCGTGTTCGACGTGGCCGGAAAATACTATGTGCCGCAGATTGGCGCCTTCGTCATCTATGGTTTGATGGTGGTGCTGCTGATCCTGTTCCCGGCCGGCCTGATCAGGAGGAAAGCATGAACGCAGTCGCCGAAACAAACGCCAAGACGGTTCCAGGTGCCGTGTCCGCAGGCACGTCTGCCGGCACCCCGGCCGGCACCCCGGCCGGCACGCCGGCCACCCCCGACAATATCGACCAGGCACGCAAAATGAGTCCACTCCGTTTGCCCAACGACCGCTGGTCGCCTTTGGAAATCGCCTTCTGGCTGCTGCCGGTGGCGGCGTATTTCGCCTTCCCCGGCTACCTCGTGCTGATCAGTCAGATCATGATCGTAGGCTTGTTCGCCCTGTCGCTGGATCTGCTGCTGGGCTACGCCGGCATCGTCTCGCTGGGCCACGCCGCCTTCTTCGGCCTGGGCGCGTACACGGCCGGGCTGCTGTCGGTGCACGGCTGGAGCGAACCGCTCAGCGGGCTGCTGGCCGGCGCCGCGGTGGCGGGCGTTGCCGGCTTCGCCATGTCCTTCCTGGTCGTGCGCGGCCAGGATCTGACGCGGCTGATGGTCACGCTGGGCATAGGCTTGATGCTGTTCGAGGCCGCCAACAAGGCCTCCTTCCTGACCGGCGGCGTGGATGGCTTGTCCGGCATGATGGTGGGCAAACTGTTCGGCGCCTTCGAGTTCGACTTGAACGGCAACGTCGCATATTGCTACAGCCTGGCCGTGCTGTTCATCGTGTTCGTGGCAATGCGCCGGCTGGTGAAGTCGCCGTTCGGCCTGAGCCTGGTCGGCATTCGCGAAGGCGTGCGCCGCATGCCCGCACTCGGCGTCAACGTCAACCGCCGGCTGGTGGCCGTGTTCACGGTCGCCGCCGCGGTGGCCGGCCTGGCGGGTGCGCTGCTGGCGCAGACGACGCAGTTCGTTGGCCTGGATTCGCTGGGCTTCCCGCGCTCGGCCGAGCTGCTGATCATGCTGGTGCTGGGTGGTACCGGGCGCCTGTACGGCGCGCTGGTCGGCGCCGCCGTGTTCATGCTGGCGCAGGACTATATCTCCGGCCTCAATCCGGCCTACTGGCAGTTCTACATCGGCCTGCTGCTGGTGGTGATCGTGCTGTTCGCGCGCGGCGGCATCCTGGGCGGGCTGGAAAAGGTGGCTGGCCGTTTCAAACGGAAGGAGCAGGCATGAGCAAGCAGAATAATGCGCAGAACAGCGTAAATAACAGCGCAAACAACAGCGCAAACAACAGCGCAAACAACAGCGCAAACAACAGCGCAAACAACAGCGCGGACATCACGCTGCGCACTGAAGGCCTGACCAAGCGCTGGGGCGGCTTTGTCGCCAACAGCGACGTGAGCCTGACGTTCGAGCCGGGCGCGCGGCATGCGCTGATCGGCCCGAACGGCGCCGGCAAGACGACCTTCATCAATCTGCTGACCGGCGGCTTGATGCCCAGCGGCGGCAAGGTCTATCTGGGCGGACAGGACATCACCCAGTTGCCGCAGCACGAGCGGGTGCGGCGCGGCATGACGCGCACCTTCCAGCTCAACACGCTGTTTGCGGGCATGACGGTGCTGGAATCGGTGGCGTTGGCGATCTTCGAAAGGCGCGGTTTGCAGTCGGTCTGGTACAAGACGGTGGCCAGCCATACCGAGGTGATCGACGAGGCCATGGCCCTGCTGGCCACGCTCAAGCTCACCGACCAGGCCAACAGCGTCACCAGCAGCATGGCTTATGGCAAGCAGCGGCTGGTGGAAATCGCGCTGGCACTGGCAACCAAGCCGCGTATCCTGCTGCTGGACGAGCCGGCCGCCGGCATTCCGCAGGCGGAAAGCAAGGAGCTGTTCGAAGTGCTGGCGCAACTGCCGCGCGACGTGACAGTGCTGTTCATCGAACACGACATGGGGCTGGTGTTCCGCTTCGCCGACCGCATCACGGTCATGGTGGGCGGCAAAGTGCTGACCGAGGGCACGCCGGCGGAGATCGCGGCGGATCCGCGTGTCAAGGAAGTCTATCTGGGGGAGGCGGAGCATGCGTGAATTGCTGGCGCTCGATAAAGTCACTGCCGGTTACGGCGAGTCTATCGTGCTGGAAGATGTGTCGTTCACATTGAACGAGGGCGACAGCCTGGCCCTGCTGGGCCGCAACGGGGTCGGCAAGACCAGCTTGCTGGTGACGCTGATGGGATTGACGCGGCTGCACGGCGGCTCCATCCGTTGGGACGGGGGCGACATCGCGCGCATGCCCACCTACCGGCGTTCGCGGGTCGGCCTGGGCTGGGTGCCGCAGGAACGGCATATGTTCCCGTCGCTGACGGTGGAGGAGCATTTGACGGTGGTGGCGCGGCCGGGGCCGTGGAATCTGCAGAAGGTCTACCAGATCTTCCCGCGCCTGTTCGAACGCCGCAGCAATATGGGCAACCAGCTGTCCGGCGGCGAGCAGCAGATGGTGGCGATTGCCCGCGCGCTGATGACCAATCCGCGCATCCTGCTGCTGGACGAGCCGATGGAGGGCCTGGCCCCCATCATCGTGCAGGAACTGGTGCGCGTGATCCGCACGCTGGTGCGGGAAGAGGGCATGTCGGTGATCGTGGTGGAGCAGCATGCGCGGCTGGCGCTGTCGCTGACCCAGCGCGCCATCGTGCTCGATCGCGGCCGCATCGTCCATGACTCGGACAGCGCCAGCCTGCTGGCCGACGGCCCCAAGCTGGACCGCCTGGTGGCCGTGGCCTGACGGCGGCTACTTCTGGGAATAGATGCCGACGCTGATCATGGTCTTCTCGTTCGCCTTGCGCACGTAGGCGGACTTGGGCTCCAGCGCTTTCGAGACCGGATTGGGCCAGACATAGTCTACCCAACCGGTCTTGTCGGCTGCCGCGATATCACGCATCTGCTGCGTGAAGTGCTTGCCGTTGGCATCCTTTAGTTCCAGCATGTCCTTGCCGTTCATCTTGGGATTGAGGGCGTGGCACACCATCTTGCATTGCATGTCCTGCACGACCACGTAAAGCTCGCCCCGGATGTATTCGCCCTTCGGGTCCGCGAACTCTTTGCACGCTTCCTCGACGCCTTTCTTCTGTATGTTGGCCGCTGCCTTGTCGGCCAGCGCGATGGCCTCGGCTTTGCTGGCGTTTTGCGCGGATGCGGGCAGCACGGCCGCCAGCAGCAGCGCGCCGGCCATGTGGGTGAGGTGGGATCGCTTCATGGTGTCTCCTTGTTGTGGTGGGAAGGCGGTCCGGCTGCCGCATGATGCAGTCGATTACCGGTAAAGCATAGTACCTTAGCGGGTGTGCGATTAACACCCACATGGGCGGTTATCGAACGGTTTCGATAAGTACCGCAACGCGCCCGCTCAATCGCTCCTGGCCGCCAGCGGGGCGCGGCTTTGTTCGTTGTTTTCCTGCACCAGCTTGGTCAGCAGTTCCATGAACTGCAGCTGCTCGGGGCCCGTGAGCGGCGCCAGCAGGCGGCGGCGCAAACGCTGCGAGCCCGGGATCAGGTCGGCCAGCAGCTGTTCGCCGGCAGCGGTGATGGTGAGCGCGCGCTGACGGCGGTTGGTGGGAATCACGGTGCGTGTCAGCAGGCCTTTTTCCTCCAGCCGCGCACACACGGTGGCGCCGGTGGAGGTGTCGATGCCGCTGGCGGCCGACAGCGATACCTGGTCGATGCCGGGCTGGCCGGCCAGGTTGCGCAGCATCGCATATTGCACGGGGGTCAGCTCGCCGCCCATCTCGTCGTGGAAGATCGACACCGAGATTTGCTGCGCCCGGCGCAGCAGGTGGCCCGGGTGTTCGTACAGGTTGGTCAATTTGCTCTCTGTTTCCGGCATGGCGTGGTCCCACGTAAAAAGAATTCGTCACAGGCGTTTACTTCGCCGGTTTCCAGTCTATACTTTATAACATTCAGTGTACTGAATATCAAAGAAAACCGAACAAGGAGACGAGATGTACCCTAAAAATACCTGGTACGTGGCCTGCACCCCGGACGAGATCGAGGGCAAGCCGCTGGGGCGCCAGATCTGCGGCGAGAAGATCGTGTTTTATCGCGGCGCGGAGGGCAAGGTGGCGGCGGTGGAAGATTTCTGCCCGCACCGCGGCGCGCCGCTGTCGCTGGGCTTTGTGCGCGACGGCCAGCTGGTGTGCGGCTACCACGGCCTGGAAATGGGCTGCGACGGAAGAGTCATCAGCATGCCGGGCCAGCGCGTGCGCGGCTTCCCTTGCATCCGCAGCTATCCGGTGGAGGAACGCTACGGCTTCATCTGGGTGTGGACCGGCGAACGCGAACTGGCCGATCCGGCCCTGATCCACCATCTCGAATGGGCGGACAATCCGGAGTGGGCCTATGGCGGCGGCCTGTATCACATCAACTGCGAATACCGCCTGATGATAGACAACCTGATGGACCTGACGCACGAGACCTATGTGCACGCGTCCAGCATAGGCCAGAAGGAAATCGACGAGGCGCCCGTGAGTACCAGGGTGGAGGGCGAGCAGGTTGTGACCAGCCGCTACATGGAGAACATCATGGCGCCGCCGTTCTGGCGCGCCGCGCTGCGCGGCAACGGCCTGGCCGACGATGTGCCCGTGGACCGCTGGCAGATCTGCCGCTTCACGCCGCCCAGCCATGTGATGATCGAAGTCGGCGTGGCGCATGCCGGCAAGGGCGGCTACGACGCCGCGCCGGAGCACAAGGCGTCGAGCATCGTGGTCGACTTCATCACCCCGGAGAGCGAAACTTCGCACTGGTATTTCTGGGGCATGGCGCGCAACTTCAAGCCGGACGACGCGGAGCTGACCGCGACCATACGCGAGGGACAGGGCAAGATCTTCGGCGAAGACCAGGCGATGCTGGAACTGCAGCAGGCCAATATCCTGCGCCATCCGGAGCGCAAGCTGCTGATGCTGAACATCGATGCCGGCGGCGTGCAGTCGCGCCGGCTGCTGGACCAGTGGCTGGAGAAGGAGCAGGCGGCATGAGCGCGGGTCTGCTGACGGTACGGGTCGAGCGCAAGCACGAGGAGGCCGAGGGCATCCACAGCTATGAACTGGTCAGCCCCGACGGCGCGCCGCTGCCGGAGTTCACGGCCGGCGCCCATATCGACGTGCACGTGGGCGCGGGCCTGGTGCGCCAGTACTCGCTGTGCAACCCGCCCGGGGAGCGCCACCGCTATCTGATCGGCGTGCTGCGCGACCCGGACTCGCGCGGCGGGTCGAAAGCCATGCACGACGAGGTGCGGGCCGGCGGCACGCTGCGAATCAGCGCGCCGAAGAACCACTTTCCGCTGGCTGAAGCAGCATCCAGCCTGCTGCTGGCAGGCGGCATCGGCGTCACGCCCATCCTGGCGATGGCCGAGACGCTGGCGGCGCGCGGAGCGGCGTTCGAAATGCACTATTGCGCGCGCTCGCCCGAACGCGCCGCGTTCCGCCAGCGCCTTGCCGACGCGCCGTTCGCACCGCAGGTGCACTTCCACTACGACGGCGGCGGCGACGCGCAGAAGCTGGACTTGCCGGCGCTGCTGAAGCGCCTGGACCGGGCCACCCACATCTACCTTTGCGGGCCGGCCGGCTTCATCGGCCATGTGAAGGCCGTAGCCGAGGCGCATGACTGGCCGCGGGAGCAATTTCACCTTGAGTACTTCGGCGCCGCCGCGCCGGCGGCGGATGCGGCGGGCGGCGAGGGCGAGCAGCCCTTTGAAGTGCGGCTGGCATCGAGCGGCAAGGTGTACAGCGTGCCGGTTGGCAGCACCGTGCTGCGCGTGCTGAGCGATGCCGGGGTGTTCATCCCCGCATCCTGCGAGCAGGGTGTGTGCGGCACCTGTTTGACGCGCGTACTGGACGGCGTGCCCGACCACCGCGACCTGTACTTGGACGAGGCGGAGCAGGCCGCCAATGATTGCTTCACCCCTTGCTGTTCCCGTTCCAAAACCGGCACCTTGCTGCTGGACTTATAACCACTAGAGAATTCGAGGAGACACCATGCCACACAATATCAACCGCCAGCGCCGCCAATTGCTGCTCGGCGCCGCCGCCCTGTCGGCCGGAGTGCTGCCCGCCACCACATCCTTCGCCGCTGCCGCTGAACCGCTGAAAGTCGGGCTGATCGTGCCGATGTCGGGCCCGTTCGCGTCCACCGGCCGCCAGATCGACGCGGCGGTCAAGCTCTACATGCAGCAGAACGGCGCCAGCGTGGCCGGCCGCCAGATTGAAATCATCCTCAAGGACGACGGCGGCGTGTCGCCGGACGTCACCAAGCGGCTGGCGCAGGAGCTGGTCACGCGCGACAAGGTGCAGGTACTGGCCGGCTTCGGCCTGACGCCGCTGGCCTTTGCGGCCGCGCCGGTCGCCACGCAGTCCAAGGTGCCGATGATCGTGATGGCCGCCGCCACTTCGGTGATACCGCAGCGTTCTCCGTATATCGTGCGGACCGGCTTTACGCTGGCGCAGGTGACGGCGCCGATGGCGCAGTGGGCGGCCAGGAACAAGATCAAAAGCGTGGTCACCCTGGTCAGCGACTATGGGCCGGGCCTGGATGCGGAAAAGGTGTTCGCCAAGGATTTCGGCGAGGGCGGCGGCAAGGTGGCCGACAGCCTGCGCGCGCCGCTGCGCAATCCGGACTATGCCCCCTTCCTGGCGCGCGTGAAGGACTTGAAGCCGGATGCGCTGTTCGTCTTCGTGCCCTCGGGTGAGGGCGCCGCCGTGCTCAAGCAGTTCACCGAACGCGGACTGGCGGCAGCCGGCATCCGCCTGATCTGCACCGGCGACGTGCTGGACGACGACCTGATGGCCAGCATAGGCCCCGCCGCGGCGGGCGTGGTCAGCAGCCATCATTACTCGGCGGCCCATCCCTCGGCCGAGAACAAGGCTTATGTGGAAGCGTTCGGCAAGGCGAACAAGGGCATGCGGCCCAACTTCCATTCGGTGGGCGCCTACGACGGCATGCATCTGCTGTACCAAGCCTTGAAGCAGACCAATGGCGACAGCAACGGCGACAAGCTGCTGGCGGCCATGAAGGGCATGGCCTGGACCAGCGTGCGCGGCCCGGTTAGCATCGACGCGGCCACCCGCGACATCGTTCAGACCGTCTACATCCGCAAGGCCGAAGCGGGCGGCGGCTCTTTCTACAATGTCGAATTCGACCAGGTGGACAAGGTGCGCGATCCGGGCGTGTAGGCAATCGGAGCCGCCCCCCCTGCTGGCGGCCTTGCGTCAGGCCGCCAGCAGGGGGCGTTGCGGCGCGGCGGGGCGGCGCTCTTCCTCCAGCTTGAACATGCTGGCCACCTGAGCGAGGTGCTGCGCCTGTTCCTGCATCGCCATCGACGCGGTGGCCGCTTCGTCCACCAGCGCGGCGTTGCGCTGGGTGGCCTGGTCCATCTGCGTGACGGCCTGGTTGATGCGCTGCAGGCCGATGGTCTGTTCCTGGCTGGCGCCGCTGATGTCGCTGATGATGCCGGTCACGCGGCCGATGCTGGTCACGATTTCCGTCATGGTGGCGCCGGCCTCGGCCACCAGCTTGCTGCCGGCGTCGACCCGCTCCGTCGAATCCCCGATCAGGCCTTTGATTTCCTTGGCCGCCGCCGCGCTGCGCTGCGCCAGGTTGCGCACCTCGGAAGCGACCACCGCGAAGCCGCGCCCTTGTTCCCCGGCGCGCGCCGCCTCCACCGCCGCGTTCAGGGCCAGGATGTTGGTCTGGAAGGCGATGCCGTCGATGACGCCGATGATGTCCACCACCTTGCGCGCCGAGTCGTTGATGGCGCCCATAGTGTCGATCACCTGCGCCACAACGGCGCCGCCCCGGGTGGCGACGTCCGATGCGGTTGCCGCCAGCGTATGGGCGCGCTGCGCGTGGCCGGCGTTCTGTTCCACGGTGGTCGTCAGTTGCGCCATCGATACGGCGGTTTGTTCGAGCGCCTGGGCTTGCTGCTCGGTGCGCGTCGACAGGTCCCGGTTGCCGCTGGAGATCCGGCTGGACGCCGCCGCGATCGTGTCGACCCCGCTGCGCACCTCGCCGACCATGCGCAGCAGGCTGTTGCGCATCTCGCCCATGGCGAACAACAGGCTGCCGCGGTCGCCGGGCCGGGTGGCGACTGGGACGCTCAGATCACCCTCGGCTATCCGGCGCACGATCCTGGAAGCGTAGTCCGGTTCACCGCCCAGTTGCAGCAGCATGCCGCGGCCGATCAGCAGGCCCAGGCCCAACAGCACGCAGGCCAGCAGCACTGTGCCAAATGAAAACTCCAGCAGCCGTTCCAGCACGGTATCGTTGACGGTGTCGAGGTAGACGCCGGAGCCGATAATCCAGCCCCAAGGGGCGAAGCCCTTGACGTAGGAAACCTTTTGCTGTGGCAGTTCGCTACCAGGTTTGGGCCACAGGTAGAACACGAAACCGCCGCCGCTGGCTTTAACGGTATTGACGAACTCGACGAACAGGTGCAGGCCGTTGGGGTCGACGTTGCTGCTCAGGTCCTTGCCCTCCAGCGCCGGCTTGGTGGGATGCATGACCATGCGCGGCTGCATGTCATTGATCCAGAAGTAGTCGTCGCCGTTGTAGCGCAGGGCTCTGACGGCGGCGATCGCCTGCTGTTTCGCGGCGTCGGCGGACAGCTGGTTTTGCTCGGCGAGGTGCTGGTAGTGCGCCAGCAGGCCATGCACGGTTTCCACCTGCTGCTTCACTACAGCTTGCCGTTCGTCCCGGATGAGGGTGCGTTCGGACCATAGCAGTACGGCAGCGAGCAGCACGGTGCCGAGTATGGCGCTGGCGTTCAGGAGAGCGAGTTTCTTTGCGATACTGATGGTGCGTAACCGGTGCAACATGATGAATCCCTATGGCGTGACGTCGTGTCGCAGCATGGTATAGCTCGACAATGACTATTGCTATAGGGATAGTATTGCTTGACTGTGGGGATGCATGAGAGACGCCGTAGGGAAATTCCTAAGGCGGTGCTCGGCGGCGTTTAGGCAGTGTCGCGGAATTTAAAGCGCTGCCATAAAGCTGCGCACCGCCTGTTCGAATGCCCGCGGCTGTTCGATGCTAGCCAGGTGCGAGGCCTCCTGGAGCACCAGCAGTTGCGCCTCGGGCAGGGCGTCGGCCAGCGTGCGCGCCATGTCCGGCGGGGTACCCTGGTCCTGCTCTCCGGCGATCACCAGCACCGGCGCCGCGATCCCTCCCAGCCGTGCTGTGGTGTCGATCGTGCCTACGGCGTTGCAGCAGCCGATATAGCCTTGCACGCCGGTGGTGACCACGCGGCGCCGGAAGCGTGCCACCGTGGCCGCGTGCGTGCTACGGAAACCGTCGTGGAAGTAGCGGCCCATCACCGCGTCCGCAATGGCTTCAATGCCTTGCTCGCGCACGGTCGCGATGCGTTGGCGCCATGCCTCGCGGGCTGCCTCGGGATAGCGCGAGGTGGTGTTGGACAGCACCAGCGCGCGCACCAGCGCGGGATGCCGGATCGCCAGTTCCTGGCCCGTCATGCCGCCCATGGACACGCCTATCCACACCACCGGCCCGGAATCGAGTTCGCGCAGCAGAGCGGCCGCGTCGTCCGCCAGGTCGGCCATCGAGTACAGGCCTTGCGGCGCGTCCGAGCTGCCGTGGCCGCGATGGTCGTAAGCGATCACGCGGCAGTCGGCAGCCAGCTGGCCGGCCAGCGCGTCCCACATCGTCAGGTCGCAGCCGAGGGCGTGGCTAAGCACGACGGTATGGCGCGGCGCCTTGCCGTTGCGGGGCTCGCGCACCGTGTAGTGCAGCGACGGCTGGCCGGCGCTGCGGCTCTCCCGGCCTGCGGCCGGATGGGCGGCGCCGGCCGGCGCCATGGGCTCCAGCACGTAGCCGATTTGCGGGCCGAGCTCGCGCAGTATGACCATCGCGTGCGTGAAGGCGGTATTGGCGGCGGGAACGCCGGCGTAGATCGCCGACTGGATCAGCACTTCCTTCAGTTCGTCCGGCGACAGGCGGTTCGATGCCTCTCCCAGCAGCGCGGCGCGCACGTGCAGGTCGAACTCCTCCCAACGGCCCAGGGCGATGGTGGTGGAAAGCACCATGGCGCGCCGGGTCTTCTGCTCCAGGCCCGGGCGACCCCAGACCTCGTTCCAGGCAAAGCGCGTGATCAGGTTCTGGAACTCGGCGTTGAAGCTGTTGGCGTTGCCTAGCGAACGGTCCACCCAGGCGTCGCCGAGGATGGCGCGGCGGTTGTTCAGTCCACGCTCGAAGTCGTGGTCGATGGGATCGAAGCTCATGTGGCGGTCCTGTGATGGCAAGGGGTGGCGTTCAATGCGGCGATGTCGGCGCGCAGGCGGTGCAATTGCTGTTGCGCCAGGCGCCGGGCCGGCGCGGCGGCGGTGGACGGGTCGAATAGCGCGGCCAGCGCGGCTGGATCGAGTGGAACATGCGGACTGCCGGCCGGCCCCGTATCGCTTAGCGTGGCAGCCGGCGCGGCGGCCATGGCAGCGGGAGATGCAGCCTGCGTCCCGACACGTATGTCCGGGAGGGCTTCGGCGAGCAAGTCGCGAAGGTGACGCCCGCTGGCGACCGCCTCCACGCTGAGTTTTTCCAGAAGATGGTGCGCCGCCGGACGGCCGATGCCGGCCGCCAGCCAGGCCGCTGCGGCCTCGGCGAACACCAGCCCCTGCAAGGCGTCGATATTGCGCTGCATGCGCGCGCGGTCGACCTGCAGGCCGGCGAAGGCGTCGTTCAAGGCCTGCAGGGCGCCGTGCGCGCTGAGGAACAGGCCGGGCCATTCGGCGAGTTCGGCCTGCCAGTTGCCCAGGCCGCGCTCGTGCTGCTGCCCCATGCTGGCCAGCAGCGCCGCGCCGTGCTGCGGCGTGCGGGTGGCGGCGGCCAGCGCGATCATGGCCGATACCGGATTGCGTTTGTGCGGCATGGCCGACGATCCGCCGCGCCCGTTGCCGGACGGTTCCGCCAGTTCGGCGATTTCTCCCTGCGCCATCAGGCTGACGTCGGTGGCGATCTTGCCCAGGCTGCCGGTCAGCACCGCCACCTCCAGGCCCAGGCGCACCCATTCGTCGCGCTGCGTGTGCCAGGCGGCGTCGGCGAGCTTGAGGCCCAGGTCGGCGGCCACCAGGGCCGCCACGGCGTCTCCTTGTTCGCCCATGACGGCCAGCGTGCCGACCGCGCCGCCCAGTTGCAGCTGCAGTGCGCGGGCCGCGCACTCGCGCAGGCGGGAACGGGCGCGCACCAGCGGCGCCAGCCAGCCGGCCGCCTTGAAGCCGAAGCTGCTCACCTGCGCCGGCTGCATCAGCGTGCGCGCCAGCATAGGCGTGGCGACATGCTGCTCCGTCAATTGCAGAAGGTGGCCGCACAGGTCGTGCAGGCCGTCGTCGAGCAGTTGCAGGGCGTCGCGCGTGGCAAGCACCATGGCCGTGTCGATCACGTCCTGGCTGGTGCTGCCCCAATGGACGCGCGTGGCCGCCTCGCTGTCGCGCTGCGCGACGGCCCCTGTCAGTTCCTTCACCAGCGGGATCGCCAGGCTGCCGGCACGGCGGCCGGCGGCGACGATGGCCGGGATGTCGTACAGTCGCGCGTCACAGGCGCCGGCGATGGCGCGCGCCGCTTCCGGCGCCAGCATGCCTTGCACGGACTGCGCCTGCGCCAGCGCCTGTTCAAAACGCAGCATGGCCTGCACGATGGCCGCGTCGTCGAACACGGCGATCATGTCCGGCGTGGTGAGGAAACTGTCGAATATCGATACGCTCAAGAGAACTCCGCTGCCAGGTCAGACATAGTCGAAGAATGCGGTTTCCTTGTCGGACTGCATCCAGATATCCCAATGATAGACGCCCGGCGCGGTCTTGCGGGCGATCAGCGTGGGGCGGCGTTCGGCCGGCACCTGTTGCAGTATCTCCGACTGCGCCAGGCCGCTGTCGTCCTCGAGGAACACGGCGCTGAACTGGTGCTTGACCAGGCCGCGCGCGAAGACGGTGATGAAGGTGGCGGGCGCGCCGGTGGACGGCGGCGCGGGCTGCGACAGGCGCAGGCTGAATTCGCCCTGGTCGCCGCTGGGCACGCGGCGGAAACCGGGCAGCGCTTGCGTTGCTTCGGCGCCGGCGGCTTCCGGTTGCCAGGCTTCGATCTGGGCATCGTTGACCGGCACGCCGTCGCCGTCGTAGATGGCGCCGCTGATGGTGATGGTGGCGGCGCTCGTTTCCAGCTGGCTGGCGGCACTGGCGTCAACCGCCCATTGCCAGGCTTCATGCGAGAAGGGACCGATGGTTTGCGAAGTGGTGAAGTGGCTCATGCGGCGGCTCCCTTAGTTGTCCATCGGCGTGGCGTCGCGGCCGCGCAGGACGATGTCGAATTCATAGCCCAGCATCTTGTCGCTGTCCGTGTGTTCCAGGCTGTAGCGGGAGATCAGGCGCTGGCGCGCGGCCAGGTCCGGAATGCTCTGGAAGATCGGATCGTAGTCGAACAGCGGGTCGCTGGGGAAGTACATCTGCGTGACCAGGCGCTGCGCATACACATTGCCGAACAGCGAAAAGTGGATGTGCGCCGGACGCCATGCCTTCTCGTGGTTGCCCCAGGGGTAGGGACCGGGCTTGATGGTGACGAAGCGGTAGCGGCCGTCGGCGTCGGTCATCATCTTGCCCCAGCCGTTGAAGTTGGGGTCGAGCGGCGCGTGGTGCTGGTCGCGCTTGTGGCGGTAGCGGCCGGCGGCGTTGCATTGCCACACTTCCAGCAGGGAGTCGCGCACCGGCTTGCCGTCTTCGTCCACCACGCGGCCGGTGACGACGATTTTCTCGCCCAGCGGTTCGCCATCGCCGTGCGCCGTCAGGTCCATATCGTTGGGTAGCAGGATGCGCGGCGACGGCTGCAGGTTGTCGCGCACCGGCTGCTCGGCGCGGATGCGCAGCAGCGGCTGGGTGGGGCCGCGCTTCAGCGTGGACTTGTAGGGCGGGTAGATCAGTTCCGGATAGACGCCGGACGCGGCAGCATCGAATTTCAAGGCAGGTCTCCTGTGGGCTGGTGCAGTAATGAGCCATGGTATGGAATGCCGCGCGGCGCCACAATGGGGCTGTGTCGGGCGGTATTCGCTAGTCGCACGTTTTGTGCGATACTCGCACAAATCACTCTATTTCGACGCCATGGACACTGCAGACGAACTCCCGGCCAAGCGCGACATGGTGGCGGGACTGGAAAAGGGCTTGCAGGTGATCGCCGCCTTCGACCAGGAGCGCAGCCGCTTGTCGATCGCGGAAGTGGCCGAATGCACCGGCCTGACGCGGGCGGCGGCGCGCCGCTACCTGATCACGCTCACGCACCTGGGCTATATGCGCCACGAGAACAAGCTGTTCTCGCTGACGCCCATGGTGCTGCGGCTGGGCCAGTCCTACCTGCATTCGGCGCGCCTGCCGCGCATCGTGCAGCCCTTGTTGTACCGGCTGGCCTATACGGTGGGGGAGGCGGCGTCGGCCGGGGTGCTCGATCACGACCAGCTGGTGTGCGTTGCGGCCGTCAGCGCCGGGCAGCTCGTGTCGGTGACGCTGCAGCCGGGCACCCGGGTGCCGGCCTATTGCACCGCCAACGGCCGCGTGCTGCTGGCCCACCTGCCGCAGCCGCAGCTCGACGCCTTCCTGGAGCGCGCGCAGCCGGAGCGGATCACCGAATACACCATCGTCGACAAGGACGCCCTGGCGCAGGAGATCGCGCGTACCCGCGCGCAAGGCTACGCGCTGGTGGACCAGGAACTGGAGTTGGGTCTGCGCACCATCGCCGTGCCGCTGAAGAATTTCAGGGGCGATATCGTGGCGGCCATGAACATCAGCGTGCACGCCGGCCGCATGCCGCGCGAGCAGATGGTGGAGCGCTGCCTGCCGGCACTGATCAAGATCCAGGTTGAATTGAACGCGCTGCTGTAACGGGAAGGTCAGCCGGCCCGGAATTCTTTGGGCGTCTGGCCCATGCGCTTCTTGAACAGGCGGCTGAAATAGGCCGGGTCCTGGAATCCCAGTTCATAAGCGATGCTGGCAATGCTGGACGGCAGATAGGTGAGTTTGCGGCACGCTTCGAGCATCAGCCTGTCCTGGGTGATGTCGAAGGCCGATTTGCCGGCAAGTTTAAGGCACAGGCGGTTGAGCCGCGCCGGCGCCGCCCGCAGCGCCTCGGCGTACTGGCCGACCTGCCATTGCTCCTTGTAGTGCTGCTCCACCTCGGCCCGGAAGCGGCTGAACAGTTCGAAGTCGCCGCGCCCGGACTGGTCGGCGAAGCGGCGCTCCGCGTGCAGGCGCACCAGCAGCAGCAGGGCGCTGCGCGCCAGCCATTCCAGCATCAGCGTATGGCCGTACTGCGGCCATGCCGCTTCCTCAAGCAGATGCCGCAGCAGCGATTCGAGCCGCGCGCACTCCGCCACGCCGGCCAGGTCCAGCGCCAGCGGTTCCACGAACAGCGGAGCGTACAGGCCGCCATGGTCCTCCGCCGCTGCGAACAGCACGTTCTGGTCCACCGTCAGCACGTAGCCGTGCGCCTCGGCCGAGAAGTCGAAGCCGTGCACGACCGACGGGTGGATGGTGATCACGGTTGGCGCGGCGCAGGCCCAGACCGCGCCGTTGATGCTGGCGCTGACTTCGCCGCCGAACAGAAAAAGTACCTGAAACAGGCCGCTGTGGGTGTGGTTCTCGATATGCCACTGGTGCACCCGGCTGCGCGTTTCAATCAGCTCGATGTGCACGGATTCGGCATTGTCAGCCCGTCTCTCCTCGCCGTACAGGGCGAATCGCGGGGCGTCGGGCAGTGCCGGTTTTTTATTGCGTGGCATGGGCAGGTTGGTCCGTGGAATGGATGGCGAGTAAAAATAGTACAAGTTTTAAGCGTTTTGTTCCATTTTTATTTCATCGTCCCGGCGCTACGATGGCTGCACATCACAACGATATCGGAGACATCATGCGTACCCAGGTTGCCATCATCGGCGCCGGCCCAGCGGGCCTGCTGCTATCCCATCTGCTGCATCTGAACGGCATAGAATCCATCGTGCTGGAGTCGCGCAGCCAGGCCGAGATCGAATCCACGATACGGGCCGGCGTGCTGGAACAAGGAACCATGGACATCCTCGACAACGCAGGCGTCGGCGCCCGCATGCGGGCCGAAGGCGCGCTGCACCACGGCATCGAGCTGGCCTTCGGCGGCCGCCGCCACCGCATCGACCTGACGGAGCTGACCGGCAAGTCCATCACCGTCTATCCGCAGCACGAGGTGATCAAGGACCTGGTGGCGGCGCGGCAGGCGGCGCAGGCGCAGCTGCTGTTCGAAGTGAGCGCGGTCGAACTGCATGGCGTCGATACCACGACGCCTTCGGTGACCTTCAGCCACGGCGGCGAGGTGGCGCGCATCGAGGCCGACTTCGTCATCGGCTGCGACGGCTACCACGGCGTCACGCGGCCTGCGATGCCGGCGCCGGGACGGCAGGATTTCCAGCGCAATTATGGCTTCGGCTGGTTCGGCATCCTGGTGGAATCGGCGCCGTCGTCGGATGAATTGATCTACGCGCGGCATGAGCGCGGCTTCGCGCTGGTCAGCACGCGCACGCCGGCGGTGCAGCGGCTGTACTTCCAGTGCGACCCGTCCGACCACGTGGACAACTGGTCCGACGACCGCATCTGGGCGGAGCTGCACGCGCGCCTGGAAAACAACGACGGCTGGCGGGTCAACGAGGGACGCATCTTCCAGAAGAATATTATCGGCATGCGCAGCTTCGTCTCGACGCCGATGCAAGCCGGCCGATTGTTCCTGGCCGGCGACGCCGCGCACATCGTGCCACCCACGGGCGCCAAGGGCATGAACCTGGCCGTGTCGGACGTGCAGCTGCTGGCACAGGGACTGGAGCAGTTTTACCGTCAGGGCAAGGACGACAGGCTGCAAGGGTACACGGCAGGTGCACTGAAACGCATCTGGCGCGCCGAGTACTTCTCGTGGTGGATGACCAGCTTGCTGCACACCTTCGCCGACGCCACGCCGTTCCAGCGCGAGGTGCAGCGCGCCGAACTGGAATGCGTGGTCAGTTCGCGTGCCATGGCGACAGCCCTGGCGGAGAATTACGTCGGCGCTTTCTAAGGGATGCGCCGTAGCCGGGCATCAGCGCAGGCATGAGTGAAGCGGGAGGCGAGGGTGGACCGCTGGCTGGCCAGCGGCGTTGGAGGGGCGTTCTCTTATCAGTGGCTGGATTCCTTCAGTTTCTTGACGACATCTTCGACCACGGGACCGACCTCGCCGACGATGTCGACGAGCGTATCCTTCGGGACGCCCAGCTTTTTGCTCCAGTAAGCGACTTCCCATTCTTTATCCACGTGGATACGGGAGCGGTCTCGCTGAAACAGATCTACAAAATTTTCCGGCATGTGTACTCCTGAATTTTGCGCACTATTCTAGCGATGCCGCAGCCCGTCCTCTGTGCGTTAGCGCACGTTCAGCCGAATCTTCATGGCGCCGGCCGCGCTCGCCACACATAGGGGCCGATGACCGTGCCGACAAAACCGCCCGCCTTGCGTGTCGACAGGAAGGTCGCGTCCACGTTGTCCGCCAGCGTTTTAGGCTCGCCGGCGACGCTGTAGGTGAACTTCATGCGGCCGCCGTCGGCCAGCATGGTCAAGCCGATGGCGTCGCTGTCCACCGGTGCGCTGGCGACCAGGACGTCCGCATCCGCCTTGGCGCGTGTGTAGAGCGCTACGACATTCTTGCCCGCAATACGGGCCAAGCCAAAGAAGAGGTGAGACTGGTCGCTCTGGTAGGCCACCAGCCCGGCCCGGTCGCCGTCGTTCGCTGGATCAAAGGTCAAGCTGGTCTCCACCTTGGCGATATGGTGCTGCTGGCGCCGCCCGATGAATGCCGGGGTGGATTTCAAGTCGCCCAGCTTGCCGGCCGAAGCCAATAGCAAGCCATTGTTCTCCAGGCGCTGGAAGGGCTGCACCGGCGTGCGCACGCCTATCCACTGGTCCGACAGCGCGGTGCCGTTAAACTCATCGGTATAGGTGAAGTCGCCGGTGGTCGGCAGGGCAGGGCGGGGCTGCGCCGGCAGCTTGGGCTTGGGGAGCGCGAACGGGATGCGCTTGCCCGCTTCGAGCACCATGGGCCAGTCATCCGTCCAACTCACAGGCAGCAAAAAGGTCTCGCGGCCGATGTTGTACTGGTCTTCGCCGTAGGGGCGCGTGGCAAGGAAGGTGGCCCACCAGTCGCCGTTCTGCGTTTGCACGAACTTGGCGTGGCCCGCCGACGTCACGGGATTACTGCGTTTGGGATCGAGGGAGCGCTGGCTCAGGATGGGGTTGTGCGCGAAGGGCTGGAAAGGTCCGCGCAGGCTGCGTGAGCGGAACACGACCTGGGAGTGCTGCTCGCTGGTGCCGCCTTCGGCCGCGCTCAGATAATAGTAGCCGCCGCGCCTCAGCAGGTGAGGGCCCTCGATCCAGATTGGCTTGGCGGCCAGGTCGACGCCGCCGTTGACGATCTGCGTGCGCTCGCCCGTCATTGCCAAGGTCTTCGGATCGAATTCCTGCACCCAGATCGCACGATGGCCTTCGTAACGGGGAGTCTCGTTGGGGGCATCGTTATTGACAATGTAGGCCTTTCCGTCCGTATCCCAGAAGATCGACGGGTCGATGCCGTTGAATTTGAGCGGTTTCGGATCGGACCAGGGCCCGGCAGGGTTCGCTGCCGTCATCACGATGTTGCCGCCGCAGTCGACGCAGGTGGTCACGATGTAGAACAGGCCGTCGTGGTAGGAGATGTCCGGAGCGTAGATGCCGCGCGACGAGGTCAGGCCATTGAAGTTGGCCTGGCCGGGGCGGCTGATGGCGTTGCCGATCTGCTTCCAGTTGACCATGTCACGCGAGTGGAACACCGGTATGCCGGGGAAGTTCGTGAACGAGGAATTGATCAGGTAGTAGTCCTCGCCCGCGCGCGTGATCGACGGGTCTGGGTAATAGCCTGCCAGGATGGGGTTGCGGAATTCGCCGGAACCGGGCTGGACGATTTCCTGCGTCCGGCCTTCGTAGCTGAAGTGTTCGAAACGGGCGGCGCCGTCGGCCGCCTTGCTGGCTGCGCCGCTGCTGCCTGCGCCGCCGATGCCGCCGACGCATGCGCTCAGCGCGGCAGCGGAGACGATGCAGGCAAAGACGCTGGCGATCTGCTGGATATGGCCTAACGTCCTCCTCGCAGCGGCTTGTCCTTTGCCGTCGGTAGATAGCATGGTTTCCTGATGTTGCATATATCTCCTTTGTAAGTCTTTTTTTAGAATGGTAGCGCAATCTATTTCTTTCCAGCGTATCATAATGTATCAGTCAACTTTGAGAATTTAGCCGCGATGCAGAACACACCTGAGCCGAAACGCATTCCCAGCATGCATGATGTCGCCAAGCTGGCAGGTGTCTCTCCCATGACAGTTTCCAGGGTCCTGAGCGGCAAGGCCAATGTGCGGGGCAGTACCCGCAAGCGGGTTTCCGATGCCGTGGCCGCGCTCAGCTACGCGCCCAACCCGGAGGCGCGCAGCATTGCAGGCTTGAAACCGATCCGGATCGGCTTTTTGTACAGCAAGCCGAGCGGCGCCTACCTCGCCGAGTTTCTGCTGGGGCTGTTGAGCCAGGCGAGCTTGAACAATGCGCAATTATTCGTTGAACAATGCGAGCTGGGGGAGCCGGCCATCGCACAAACGCAAAGGCTGATCGACAGCAGCCTGGATGGCATCATCCTGCCGCCGCCGCTGTGCGACGTCCCTGCCATCGTCGACCTGATCGCCGAGGCAGGCATTCCCCTGGTTGTGGTGGCCTCCGGGCGCCCGGACAAGCGCGTCAACGCGGTCAGCATCGACGACCGCGAAGCGGCGTACCGCATGACGCAGCATTTGATCGAGCTGGGCCACGAGCGCATCGGCTTCGTGATGGGGCATCCCGAGCAATCCGTCAGCCTGCCGCGGCTGGCCGGCTACCAGGCGGCGCTGCGGGAGTTTGGCGGCGACTTGTCGCCCGAACTGGTGGCCCCCGGCCTGTTCAACTACCGCTCGGGGCTGGATGCGGCGGAGCGCCTGCTGGCCTTGCCCGACCGGCCCACTGCCATCTTCGCCAGCAACGACGACATGGCCGCTGCGGCCGTCGCCGTGGCGCACCGGCTGCGGCTGGACGTGCCGGGCGACCTCACTGTCACCGGCTTCGACGATACGGCGCTGGCCATGACCATCTGGCCCGCGCTCACCACGGTGCGCCAGCCGATTTCCGACATGGCCGAATTGGCGGTGCGTTGCGTGGCGCGGCATGTACAGGCGCAACGCGACCTGCTGCCGCACGAGGCCGAACACTTGCTGGCTGATTTCTCGCTGATACGGCGCCAGTCCGACGCCGCGCCACGGGTGCGCCCGCCTATGCGCGAGTGGCTTTGAGCCGGGTTTGAACTAAGTAGCGACAGTCGCTCGGACATTGGTTGACAACGTCTATGCATGGGGTTAGACTGAAATGGTTGCGCTATCAGTTTCATGTTAGTCGTATCTTTAACACTGGATTGCTAGCGCTTCCATAAGGTCTTTTCGCCGGGTGCCATTGCATGGCCCCGGCATTTTTTTTTTGACCAAGAGATCGCAGCCAGCTACACGCTGGCGCGGCTGGAGCAGATGTTCGGCATCATTTGTTTGACGCCGGCGCATCAGAGTCGACGCCGACACGGGTTTGGATGTGCTGGGTGGCGCTAATGGTGTTCGACGAGTACAAGCCAGGCGCCAGCTATTCGCTGTCGCTGCGCACATCCATCTAAAAGCGTAGACAAAGAAGGCAAGGCCAAGCAGGCCGGGTGATGCCGGGCTTTTTCATTTTCGCAGGCCGACCAGTATGCCGAGTGTGAGAATTCGCGTATTTTCCATTGAGGCAACATGATATGCTGTGCTGCGTGAACGAGGTTGGGTCGTTGCCGGCCAGTAGCAGCCGGTCGGTGGGTCGGCGTCTGGCTATGCAATTTATTGAAGACTGAATATAGAAAATGGATCATGCTCTGACATTTAATTCGGAAGACGGGCGCATCCACATCGGCGGATGCAATTTCATTGTCAGAAATGGTATTTCTGAGACCGACGAAATATGCCATGCCTTGCATCAAGATAAGACTACATTCTTGCGCTACGAACTGGGCATACTTACGCTAAAGGCCGCGCTATCGACGCGAAATGGGGAAGCTCCAATTTACGCTAGCGCTTTCCGAGAATACCAACGAACCCCTTTCAAAGATGCGTTACGCGAAGAATTGCAAGCGATTGAAAAGGTATACTCGAACGGACGCGTATCTGAGGTATTTCACTGCGACTACATTTCCTCTTTAGCTGAAAGGGTCAGCCAAACCCACAGTAAATATCTTCACAGTGGACACCTACGATTTGGTGTCGCTCAAAAGCTCGTGAACCTTCATTTAAAATACCTATGGGTGGGTGGATTTATTGAGGAACCTCCGCATTGCCCTGTCGATGGCATAATTCGTGACCTTGCGGGACTCAACTATGATTGGACGACAAGCAATTCTCGAGCCGAGTACGAAAATGCTATTGCTTCTCTTTTGCTCCAGGCCCACCCATCTAGTCTATCGGTCTGGGAACTACAGAAATTCAGGCGTAGAGACCAAGTTGAGATTTAGGTGGAAGTTCGTGGTAGAGTGATTTCGATAAAAAGCCAAAATCGTAACGTTCCGTGAGTAGTGGCGTTTGGGAAAGTAAATGCGACGGTCCGCAATGGGTGCGGATGACAGCGGCCAGTCGCGGCAGTTGCTTGAATCGAGATCCTCCCGAAGGCTAGCAAGCGCCACTCGATTTGCCACCTAGACGGGCCGTACGGCTTAGCGCAAAGAATTTTGGCATGGGGATGGGGTGTCTCTTTTCTGCAGTCAGTCTAATTTGGTCTAAACGGCGCGAGTTCGGTCTAATAACGTCTAGAATCTCCCATGCACCATTTTTTCTAGACCGAATTCGACTTCGTAAGGAAATTCGTAGACTAGATTAGCCTTTTGGGTACGTGCGGCTAGACCGTCCTAGACTTCTCGATTTTTCTTTTAGACTGCTTTCGCTGCTGTTCTTCAAAGCGGATTCTGCAGTCGGCGGTGCGGCTTCCGTCGGCGGGAAGATATTCATCCTTCCATTCAAATCTGCGCTTCGCCCGGCCATTTTTGCGTAATTGAATCCGCTGTCGAAACGAGCCTAAAGATTGAACCGAGGAAACGGAATATAGCTCGCTTTAGACTATCGTTGCGTGGAAAGGGACCGAATTAGACTTGGACCATACTTCTTTAGACTATTCTAGACAATCGCCAGGGTATTTTAGACTGGATTAGACCAAAATGGGCTCAATTAGACTGGAGTAGACCGAAGGGCGATTTGGCCTACCCAGTCCTGAGGGTACCTCGAAATACCCGTCATTCCGCATCGGCGAACCGCCGCGCAGGGTGTAGCAAGGAATTCGTGGGGCACGCTCCACGCCTGCGGAACGACTTGCGGCAGCAAGGGGAATCCATACGTCGCATGCTCAGAGCCAAGCATGGATTCCCGCCTTCGCGGGAATGACAAATTGGCGGTTATTCGGGGTGCCCCTGAGGCGAAATCCCGAGTCCGCATGCTTGCGGGCGCAGCATGGGTTCCCGCGTGCGCGGGAACGACAAGGTGGGGGTTATTTGAAGTCGGCTTCCGGGTAAGGTGAAATGGTGATGATTTTGCCTGCGTCGTCGTAGTGCAGTTCGGTCATCTTGACTGAGCGCAGGTGCGTCACGCCGTCGGACAGGCTGCTGTCGTGGTAGAACAAATACCAGCGGCCGTCGACTTCGCAGATGGAGTGGTGCGTGGTCCAGCCTATTACCGGCGTCAGGATCACGCCCTGGTGGGTGAACGGGCCGTAGGGACTGTCGCCGGTGGCGTAGCACAGCAAATGGGTGTCGCCGGTCGAATAGGAGAAGTAGTATTTGCCGCGGTATTTGTGCATCCACGGGCCTTCGAAGTAGCGCCTGTCATGGTCGTCGGCTCGCAGTTCATTGCCTTGCTCGTCAAGGATGACGATGGCGCGCGGCGCTTCGGCGAATTGCTTCATGTCGGTGCCCAGGCGCGCGACCCGGGGCTGCAGCGCGGGCTCATCTCCGACCGGCTCTTCGTTCGATGCGCCGTACTCGTTGTCGCGGTACTTCTGCAATTGTCCGCCCCAGATGCCGCCAAAATACATGTAGTACTCGCCGTCGTCTTCGAACACGGCCGGGTCGATCGAGTAGCTGCCTTCGATCGGCGCGGCTTCGGGCGCGAACGGGCCGGAGGGATTGTCCGCCGTCGCCACGCCGATCTGGAAGATGCCGTCGGCCCGCTTGGCCGGGAAGTACAGATAGTATTTGCCGTCCTTGCACGCGGCGTCCGGCGCCCACATCTGGCGCGCGGCCCAGGGCACGTCCTTCACATGCAGCGCCACCCCGTGGTCGACCACCGTGCCGCCGGGCGCGTCCAGCGACAGGACGTGGTAGTCCTCCATCGCGAAATGGTCGCCGTTGTCGTTGAAGGCGATGCCCGCTTCGATGTCATGGGACGGGTAGATGTAGATGCGGCCTTCGAATACGTGGGCCGACGGGTCGGCGGTGTAGATGTGGCTGACGAGTACTTGGTCTGGCATTGCTGTTACCTGGTGTGTAGTTGATGGTGGGCTTGTTTATTGCTGGGCTGCCGCGCGGCGCAGGCCCAGGTCGTGTTCGATGGTGCGTTCGGTCGATTTCCTGATGTCGTAGAATGCCAGGCTGGCGACGCCGAGCAGGAAAGGAATCGCGGCGTACACGCTCACCGACATGCGGATGCCGTCGGCCACGCTGGCCGGCTGCACTGCCAGCAGCGCGTCGTAGCCTATCGTCGACAGCAGGCCCGCTACCAGCGCGCTGCCTATGCTGAGGCCCGCCTTCAGGCCGAAGATCATGGCGGAGAACAGCAGGGCGGTCGCGCGGCGGTTGTTCTTCCATTCCGAGTAGTCGGCCACGTCGGCGATCATGGCCCACAGCAGCGGGATGGTGATGCCGTAGAAGAAGCCGTGCAGGGTCTGGGAGACGAACACCAGTCCGATGGAGCTGGGGGCGTAGAAATAGAACGCCAGCATGAACAGCGTCGACACCAGCAGCGCCGCGCCGAACACGTCGCGCTTGCCGAAACGGTCGGCCAGCGGCTTGGAAAAGCCGATCCCGACGATCATCATCACGATGCCGGCGGCGTTGAACAGGCTGAAGCCGGACGTGGCGGCGTCTTCCGGCCACTGGAACTTGGTCAGGCCGACGCTGGTGAGCGCGGCGTTGAGGCCATCGATGAAGCCCACGAAGCCGACGTCGCGCAGGAAGGCCGCCAGGTGCGCTTCGCTCAAATAGCTCTTGAAGTAGAAGATGTACATGCCGCCCTTGAGGGCCAAGGTAATGAATACCAGGATGGTCAGCACCAGCATGACCACCCACGGCCGGTTGCCGAGCAGGTCGGCGATGTCCTGGCGGATGCTGGAGCGCTGCGCGGCGGTCGGCACCACGCGCTCCTTGGTCGTGAAGAAGGTGGCGAGGAAGAAGACGGTGCCGGCGACGGCGAAGATCATCATGGTGTTCTGGAAGCCGGCTACCTTGTCGCCGCCGCCCAGTATCAGCACCAGCGGCAGCAGCAGCACCTGGATGATGAACTGCGCCACCATCACGGCCACGAAACGGTAAGCCGACAGGCTATTGCGCTGCTCCATGCTGCCCGTCAGCACGCCGCTCAGGGCCGAATAGGGCAGGTTGTTGGCCGAGTAGATCAGCATCAGCAGCACATAGGTCAGCGTGGCGTAGATGATCTTGCCTTGCGGGCCCAGGTCGGGCACGCTGAAGGCCAGGATGGCGATCAGGCCGAACGGCACCGAGGTCCACAATATCCAGGGCCGGAACTTGCCCCAGCGCGTGCTGGTGCGGTCGGCGATCAGTCCCATCAGTGGGTTGAAGCAGGCGCCTACCAGTCCGCCGGCGAAGATGATGGTGGCGGCGGCGTTGGGGGCGATCTTCGCCACGTCGGTGTAGAAGAAGGCGATGAAGGTCAGCAGCGTCTGGAAGATCAGATTGGCGGCCAGGTCGCCCAGGCTGTAGCCAATCTTTTCGATGGCCGAAAGGCTGGCGTTGGTGCTGTCGATGGTTGTCATGGTGTCTCTTTATGTAGTCTTAAGACCCGCCGCTTGCGCATGGGTCTGGGTGCATGCCTGGCTATAGTATCATTGAAACATACCAAATGAATAGCGCAACCATTTGGCGTCAAAAAAAGAGGCAGCGCCTGGGCGCCGCCTCTGGCGTCATGCCCCGCCCAGGCCGGCGAGATAGCGCATCGCGCCTATGCCCGGGAAGAAGCAATAAACGCCGCCGCGCGTGGTGATGGTGCGCCCGAAGTGCTGCAGCGTTGTATTGCCGTTGCCGTCGGCGCCCAGGCCTGGCAAGGTGAATGAGCTGTCTGCCGGGTCGTTGACGCCCAGGAATACGTCCTCGCCGGAGATATTGAACACGGCGTTGCCGGCGTTGGGGCCGAGCGGTCCTTCGGCGGACATCACGAAGTCGCTGCGGTCATTCCATTCACTCATCAGGAACTCGAACTGGTTGTAGATGCTGGCGTTGATGAAGTAGCCGACCAGGCCGCGCGACTCGGCTACCGGGGCGGCCGGGTCATATTCGCTGCCATAGGGCATGGCGCGCCGCACGATGCGGTGGTGGCTGGCCGACGTGCCGGTCACGGCCGCGTCGCGCGGATTGTTGCGGCGGATATGCGCGCCGATCGGGCACTTCATGCCCAGCGTGTCGTCCAGCGCGGCACGCTCGCTGTCGATATAGTGGAAGTTGTTCAGGCGGTCGTCCGGCAGCACCGGTCCGGCTTCCTCCGGACACAGCTCGAGCGGGTTGCCGTTGCGCCAGCGGCCGCAGAACTTGGCCGCCACCATTTCGCTGCTCAGGCCTGAAGTTTTCGCGCACTCCGCCAGCATCGCCTCGAATGCGGGCACATCCTGCTCCAGGATGCGGAAGGCGGCATAGCTGCCATTGGCCGACAGCTGCGGCGGTTGCACGCTATAGATGCCGCCGGCGGCATTCGGGTATCCCAGCAGGACTTCGCCGGTCGGCACGTTGTTGCCCGCGACCGGTTCGTAGTGCTTGCGGCCGGGCACGCCGTCGACGTCCGGCTGGGCGATGCTGTCGCGGTAGCCGAAATGGACGCGGTTGTCGGGCAATGCGGCGGCGTCGTGCGCGTAGAGCTCGCGCCAGCCGGCGGCGAAAGCGCTCCGCAGGCGCGCCGACAGCGTTTCCAAGAGCTGGGGGGATTCGCTGATCCACAAGCTCAGCAGTGCGTGCACCTGCCCGGCCTGGGTTGCCGCGCCCAGGCCGCCAAGCCAGTTCTCGGGCGCGCTGGCGCCGACGTCGCCCACGGCGCCGGTGCTGTCCGGGTCGGCCGCGCCGCGCTGGAAAGCCTGGTCGAAAGTGGCCAGCTGGTCCTGGCTCACGCCGAGCTGCGCCAGGCCGGGCGCCGTGAAGCTGAGATTCATGAAATAGGCCGGCTTGGGCCGGGTGCGCCGCGCCGTGGTAATTTGCGGCAGGCCGTCGCTGCCGTCGAGCAGAGCGGCGATGGTCTTGCGCGCTTGCGCCGCGTCGGTGATGCGCAAGACGAAATGGCGCGCCAGCTCCACGCGGTAGCCGCGCAGAACGGTGCCTTGAACGTCGTCGAAATCGATGCTGGTGTTTGCCATGCTGTTTCTCCTGTTCACAAGGGCTGGCGCGGAAGGCAACGCCGCCGGGCTTAGGCCGGTTTTTTTGCGAGAATTTGCTGGACGGTCATGGGGTAGGCAGAGAACAGCCCGGTGTTGGGCAAGTGCTGGGATGCGTCGTTCAGTTTGATGAAGGCCTGGAAGGCGCTGAGGTGGCTATTGACCGGGACGATGGCCGCGCCGCCGACGACAAACTTCAGCAAGGCGTCGAATGGCGCGCCCAGCTTGGCCGAGAAATCGCCGATGTAGCGGTTGAAGTCGCCGTCGTACTCGGTGATGACGCCGATCACCAGGGTATTGGACGCCACCGGCGAGCTGAGGTCAGGCAGCAGATTGGGCTGGGAGCGGTCGAGCAGCGTGAAGCGCGCGAAATGCACGGTGCCGATGCTGGTCAGCGCGGCATTGATCTGGGTCTGGTATTCCGCCAGCGTGGCTGCCAGGGCGGTCAGGTTGGTGCCGGGCAGTACAGGCATCATCAAGCAAAGTGCGTTGGCCATGATACGGTTCCTCAGTGTGGTGATCGGGAGGACCGACGCTACGCCGATGTATTCGCATTGTCAAAAATGAATTTTCTTTGTTGTAATAATTACACTATAGCAACATGCAAGTCGGATACTTGCCGGATCCGATGCCTTTATTGCCCGATCCGCTGAGTTCGCGGCCGCAACGGCATGCGCGGCCGCTGCCCGTGCTAGGCTCATACCCTTGAGCGACTCGGGAGGACGGGATGGACACATTGCTGCAACGCCTGGGCGCTCTTGCCCAAACCGACGGCGACCACGGCACCGCCATCCCGGCGCTAAGGGTCTACAGGCGCAGCAAGACTACCGATCCTATGCCCTGCATCTACGGCCTGGGCCTGGGCATCACGGTGCAAGGGGGCAAGCGCGTCTCGCTGAGCGGGGAGATTTTTGACTACGGGCCGGGGCAGTCGCTGGTGACGTCGGTCGACCTGCCGGTGGTCTCCTACGTGACGCGCGCCAGCGCGGCCGAGCCCTATCTGGCCGTGGGGCTGGAGCTGGACGCCGGCACGATCGCCCAGGTGGCCGCCAGCATGGACTTTACCGGCCAGCCGGCCGCCAGGAGTGCCCGCGCGATGGCGGTGGTTACGCTGGACCAGGGTTTGCTGGAGGCGCTGACCCGGTTGATCGGGCTCACGGCGGAGCCGCAGCTGATTCCCTTGCTCGGTCCGCTGACCATGCAGGAGATCATCGTCAGGCTGCTGAGCGGGGCGCATGGGCCGGCGCTGCGCCATCTGGTGACGGCCGGTACGCCCAGCCAGCAGATCGCCAAGGTCATCTCCTGGCTGAAGGGACACTACCGCGAGGATTTCCCCATGGACGACCTGGCCGTCCAGGCCCATATGAGCCCGTCGACTTTCCGCCAGCGCTTCCGCGCCGTGGCGGGCATGAGCCCCTTGCAGTACCTGAAACAGTTGCGCCTGCAGGATGCGCGGCAGCTGATGCTGAACGAGGACATCGACGCGGGCAGCGCCGCGGTCCGGGTCGGCTATGAGAGCGCGTCGCAGTTCAGCCGTGAATACACGCGCTTGTTCGGCGCGCCGCCGCTGCGCGACATCCGGCGCCTGCAGGTCTGAGCTGAATTCGTCGAAACGGGCAAGAATGCGCTCGGAAGGGGCAAGCGTTAACCGGGGGCGGCCGTGCATACTTTCGGCACTGACCATCTACGGAGAACCGCCCCATCATGAGCACGCTCACTGTCAACGGCCGCCAGCGCGCGGTAGACGCCGACCCCGGCACGCCCATCCTGTGGGCACTGCGCGACACGCTGGGCATGACCGGCACCAAGTTCGGTTGCGGCGCGGCGCTGTGCGGCGCTTGCACCGTGCACCTGGATGGCCAGGCCATCCGCTCCTGCGTCACGCCCATCTCCGCCGCCGAGGGCAAGCAGATCACCACCATCGAGGCGGCAACCGACGGTAGCGACCGCGTCGGCGCCGCCGTGCACGCCGCCTGGATCCGCAACGACGTGGCGCAGTGCGGCTACTGCCAGAGCGGCCAGATCATGAGCGCCATCGCCTTGCTCAAATCGCTGCCGCGCGGAAAACAGCCCAGTGTGGCCGACATCGAGTCCGCCATGGCCGGCAATATCTGCCGCTGCGGCACTTATGCCCGCATCCGCGCCGCCATCGCCGACGCCGCCCGTTCCCTAGCCTGAAGGATTAGCCATGCTGCACAATATAGATCCGCGCGAATTGCCCAGCGCCTTGCAGAAAATGATGGCCAGGGACCAGGCCAATGCCGATGCCCACACTGCGCCGCCGCGCCGCTCCTTCCTCAAACTGCTGGGCTCGGCCGGGCTGGTGCTGGGCGCCTTCCCGGTGCTGCCGGCGCTCTCCGCATCGGCCGCCGACACCGGCGCAGCCCAGCCCGCCGCTGCGCTCAAGCCGACCCAGCAGCCGTCAGCCTTCGTCCAGATCGCGCCCAGCGGCGAGGTGACAATCACCATCAACCGGCTCGAATTCGGACAGGGCGTGCAGACCGCGCTGCCGATGATACTGGCCGAGGAACTGGACGCCGACTGGTCCCTGGTGCGTAGCGTGCCCGGGTCGAACCATCCTGCCTACGTCGACCCGGTTTTTGGCATGCACATGACGGGTGGCTCCAACAGCATCAAGAACAGCTTCACGCAATACCGTGAACTGGGCGCCCGCGCCCGCGCCATGCTGGTGGCGGCGGCCGCGGCGCGCTGGAATGTGGACGCGGCCTCGCTGCGCACGCAGGCCGGCGCCGTGCTGGCGCCCGATGGCCGCAAGCTGGCCTACGGCGAATTGGCCGAAGCCGCCATGGCCTTGCCGGTGCCCGAAAAGGTGGTGCTGAAGGATGCTGCAGCTTTCCGTATCATCGGCAAACCGACTGCGCGGCTGGACGCGGGCGCCAAGAGCAGCGGCCGTCAGTCCTTCGGCATGGACACCGGCCTGCCTGGTCAGCTCACCGCGCTGGTGGCGCGTCCGCCTGTGTTCGGTGCCCGCCTGGCATCGGTGGACGACAGCGCGGCGCGCGCCGTCCCCGGCGTGAAGGCGGTGCTGCGGGTGCCGTTGGACCGGGGCGCGGAAGGCGTGGCCATCGTCGCCGCCGGCTATTGGTCCGCCAAGCAGGGCCGCGACGCGCTGAAGCTGGCGTGGGACGCCGGCGCCGTGGAAAAGGTGGACAGCGCGCGCCAGCTTGCCGAGTACCGCGAACTGGCCGGCCGTTCGGGCCCGCTCAAGTTCGACGCCGACATGGCGCCCTTGGCCGCCGCGCCCATGCATATCGACGCGGAGTTTGTATTCCCTTACCTGGCGCACGCTTCGATGGAGCCGCTCAATTGCACGGTTCGACTGAGCGATGAGGGCGCCGAACTGTGGGTCGGCACTCAGGTCCCGGGCGGCGACGGTGCAGCTGCCGCACGCGTGCTGGGCATCAAGCCCGATCAGGTGAAGGTACACGTGCAGATGGCGGGCGGCGGATTTGGCCGGCGCGCCTCCAGCAGCAACGACTTTGTAATGGAAGCCTGCGGCATTGCCAAGGCCGCGCGCACGGCGGGCCTGAACGCGCCGGTGCGCACAGTGTGGAGCCGCGAGGACGACATGCGTGGCGGTTATTACCGGCCCATGCATTTGCACAGAGCACGAATAGGCTTCGATGCGAGCGGCAAGGTGCTGGCCTGGGACCACGCCATCGTCGGCCAGTCCATCACCACCGGTTCCGTGTTCGAGCCCTTCCAGGTGAAGAACGGCATCGACGGCACGGCGACCGAAGGCATGCGCGATCCCTATCCCTTCCCGATGCGCCTGACCGTGCACCATCCCAAGCAGAACGTGCCGGTGCTGTGGTGGCGCAGCGTGGGTTCCAACCACACCGCCTTCGTCATGGAGACGCTGGTGGACGAGATAGCCCGCGCCACGAAGCAGGATCCGGTGGCTTACCGCATGCGCATGTTCGGCGAGAAACAGAGCAGGCACCGCGCCGCGCTGCAGCTGGCGGTGGACAAGAGCGGCTATGGCAAACGCAAGCTGGCGGCAGGACGCGCCTGGGGCGTGGCGGTGCACGAGTCCTTCGAGACCGTGGTGGCTTATGTGGTGGAGGCGTCGTTGCAAGGCGGCCAGCCCAGGCTGCATGCGGTGACGGCGGGCGTGCACTGCAACCTGGCCGTCAATCCGCGTTCCATCGAGGCGCAGATCCAGGGCGCGGCCGTGATGGGACTGTCGATGTGTTTGCCCGGCGCGGCCATCACGCTCAAGGACGGCGTCGTCGAGCAGAGCAATTTCGGCGACTTCACCGTGGCCCGCATGACGGACATGCCGGCCTTCGCCACCCACATCGTGCCCAGCGCCGAGCCGCCCACCGGCATCGGCGAACCCGGCCTGCCGCCGCTGGCGCCCGCGTTCGCCAACGCCATCGCGCGGCTCGCCGGCAAGCCGCTGCGCGCACTGCCGTTCCAGCTCAAAGGGTAGGGGGCGCCGGCGTGGCTTGGCCGACGGTAGGGGCTCGTTGTAGCGGCGCAACCCGGGGCGCCGGCGGGGAGCACCCTCGGCCGATGCGGCGCGTCGCGCTCGGCAAGCTAAGAATATACTGTGGCATTCGTCCAGAGAAACGGAGCGCCACGTGCAAGCGAGTTCAAGGGATCAGCCCCCGGTTATCCGGAGCGCCGCCAGCAAACAGGACGCGGGCGGCAACCCTGCGCGGCTGCGCCACGCCACGTCGCGCCACGAGGCCGAGCGCCGCCTGCGGGAAAGCGAGCGGCGTTTCCGCCTGATGGCGGACTCGATACCGCAATTGATCTGGATACTGGACAGCGCGGGCCGGGCCGTATTCGTCAACAAACAATGGATGAGCTACACCGGCGCCGACCTGGCCGCCACCGGCCCGGATCAGCTGACTGGCTTCATCCATCCCGCCGACATCCCCGCGACCTTGGCGGCATGGGCGGTCGCCAAAGCGAACGGCGAAGTATTTTCCGTCGAGCATAGGGTGCGCTCGGCCAGCGGCGAATACCGCTGGTTCCTGGCGCGCGCCGAGCCCCAGCGCAATATCGAGGGGAGAAGCGGGGCGGCCGTGCTGCGCTGGTTCGGCACCTCGACCGATGTGCATGACAAAAAGCTTGCCGAGGCGCAGCTAAAGTTGAGCGAGGCACGCTACCGCTCGCTGTTCGATTCGATCGATGAAGGCTTTTGCATCATCGAATTGGTGTTTGACGCGGCAGGCAAGCCGGTCGACTACCGCTTCCGCGAAATCAACCGGGCCTTTGCCGGCGTGACCGGCCTGCCGGCCGCAGAGGGACGCCTGATGCGCGAACTGGTGCCCGAGCACGAAGAATTCTGGTTCGAGACCTATGGCAAGGTGGCGCTCACGGGCGAACCGGTACGCACGTCTTACGAAGCGAAGGCGATGGGGCGCTGGTTCGACTTATACGCCTTCCGCGTCGACGACCCGGCCGAGTGCAGGGTCGCCATCTTGTTCAAGGACGTCAGCGCAGCCAAGCGCAGCGAGGAAGCGCTGTTGCTGGCCGACCGCCGCAAGGACGAATTCGTGGCCATGCTGGCGCACGAGTTGCGCAACCCCCTGGCTCCCATCAGCGCGGCGGCCGACTTGCTGGCCATGGGCGGCCTGAACGAGGCATGCCTGAAACAGACCGGCGGGGTGATTTCGCGCCAGGTCAGGCATATGACCGGCCTGGTGGACGACTTGCTGGACGTGTCGCGTGTGAAGCGTGGCCTGGTCCGCCTGCGGTGGGATTGCATCGACGCGGCACGCGTCGCCGCGGACGCCGTCGAGCAGGCGCGCCCGGCGATCGAAGCCGCAAGCCAGCGCCTGACGGTGCAGGTGCCGCCCGGCGAGGTCTGGCTGCGCGGCGACCATAAGCGCCTGGTGCAGGTGATGACCAATTTGCTTAACAATGCCGCCAAGTACACGCCGGCCGGCGGCGAGATCGTGCTGCGCGTGGAAGTGGAAAGCGAGGCTGCGCAGCCGCAGGTTCGGATGACGGTGCGCGACAACGGTGTCGGCATGGCGCCGGAGTTGCTGGAGCGCGCCTTCGAGCTGTTCGCCCAAGGCGAGCAGGATGGCGGCCATGAAGAGATCACGTCCGGCGGGCTGGGAATAGGACTGGCGCTGGTGAAGAGCCTGGTCGAGCTGCACCACGGCAGCGTGGCGGCCCACAGCGCCGGGCCGGGGTGCGGCAGCAGCTTCACGGTTTGTCTGCCGCTGGAGCAGGCTTGCTAATTTGAAGTGACTGGTCCGGAGGACTGGACTGGCGGCGCATGCCAAACGTATAATGCGCTCGCTCTGGTGCCCGCGCGCGTAGTCTTCGTGCGCAGTTAAACGGGAAACACAGGCCGCGCAAGCGGTCAGGTGTGCTGCCCCCGCAACGGTTAGCAAGCGTCGTCCTTGACGGCAGGCTGTCTCCCAACACCACTGTGCTTCGGCATGGGAAGGTCGGACAGCTAGGCTTGCGAGCCCGGATACCGGCCAGAGCAGGTGGAAGTGCGCTGCCGTGCGTGGCGCGCTTCTGACAGCAATCGCGCCTACGGGGAAGTGGGGAGGATTGCCGCTCCGTAGGAACATTCCATGCCAGACCTGCCTATCGACGGTGCCGTGCGCGCCATCGAAACCTTGCTGTATTCGATTTCCACTTTGCTGTACCTGCCTGTGTTGCTGGGCATCGCCGCGTTGACCTTGCACATGCTGGTCTGCCTGGGCACCTTCGTCGCCGAATGGAACGAGCGCCGGCGCGGCGTGCGCGTGCTGGTCGACGCGGCCACCGCGCAGATGCAGGCCGCCGCCGCGCAGCAGGGAAACCCGCCGCTCGAGGTGCGCCTGGAACGCCTGGTGCAGCGCACCGACGCGGCCGGCGTGCGCCGCCTGGATTCGGTGCGCTTCGTCGTCCGCGTCGGCCCGGCGCTGGGCTTGATGGGCACCCTGATCCCGATGGGCATCTCGCTGGCCGGCCTGGCGCAAGGCAATCTGCCGAAAATGGCCGAGAGCATGACCACAGCGTTCACCGCCACCGTGGTCGGCCTGGCCTGCAGCGTGACGGCCTACGTGCTGACGCTGGCGCGCGAGCACTGGCTGCGCAACGACCTGACCGACGTCGCCTATGCGGCCGAGACGCTGCTGGCCGGGCAGGCCGGCCTGGAAGCCCAGGCCGTGCCTGCGGCGCCGCACCTGCTGCGCTCCGGAGGCTGACATGCGCTACCTCAATCGCCACCGCTACAGCCGTCACGACGGCTCTGGCGGCGAAGACCCGTTGGCGGGCGTCGCCAACCTGTTCGACGCCAGCATCGTCTTCATCGTCGCCATGATGCTCGCCCTGTTCTCCGCCTGGAACATGATGGACCTGCTCGACCCCAACTCCGAAGTCACCATCGCCAAGAAGAGCGCGGACGGCAAGGTGGAAATACTGACCAAAAAGGGGTCCGAGATCAAGGTGACCCGCGTCAGCGACAAACCCTTGTCGGGCAGCGGCAAGCGCCTCGGCACCGCGTACCAGCTCCCGGATGGAAAGGTCGTCTATGTACCTGAATAAAGTGAAGGAGGCCTTGCCGCGCTTGGCCAGGTGGATCGCCATGCCGACCGCCGTGCCGATTACCATGCCGCCGGCGGCGCCGCTTTCTGCGAGGGTGGCCATCGTCTGTGCCGCCTTGTGCGGCGCGCTGATGCCTTCCGCCGCACAGGCCGCGCCGCGCACCTTGGCGCTGTTGCTTGGCGACGTGGAATCGCGTCCCGCCGTATTGGCTGTGCGCGGTCTGCAGGCCGAGCTGAAAGCGCACGACATCAGCGTGCGCATCATCCCCGCGAACGGCATGGCGCCCGCCGACCGCGCCGCCCTCGTCGCGGCCGATGCCGTGCTGCTGGACGTGAAGAACAGCCAGCAAACGCAGGCCCTGGCGCCCGAACTGAAGGCGATGCAGCGCCAGCGCCACGCGGTCTACGCGGTCGGCGGCGTGCCGGACGACGCGCTGCGCGAACTGGGCGTGCGCGAGGACAAAGCCATCCGGGACTACCACCGCACCGGCGGCGTCGAGAACATGGGCAGCCTGCTGCGCTACGTGCTGAAGAATGTGTTCAACGCGAAGGTCACCGTGCCGCCGTTGCAGGCGATGCCGGAGGCCGGCTTGTACGACGTGGCCGCGAACCGCACCGCCACCAGCTACGCCCAGTACCTGCAGGGCTACGCGAAGCACCGTCCCGGCGCGCCATGGGTGGGCGTGGTCTTCTACCGCGCCAACCTGGTGTCCGGCCAGACCTTGCCTCTGGCCGCCATCGTGGAGAGGCTGGAGCGCAGCGGCTACAACGTCATGCCGGTGTTCGGCTATCCCTACGACGTGCCGCTGAAATACTTTCTCGACGAGCAGGGCAAGGGCAGGGTGGACCTCATCGTCGCCCTCGGCATGAAGGTGGGCGGCACGTCCGCCACCGGCGCGCTGTTGAACCAGATCGGTGTCCCGGCCATCAACGCCATCACGCTGAGCCAGCAGACGGCGGCGCAATGGGAGCAGTCCAAGATCGGCCTGGACCTGATCGAGCGCACCTGGCAAATGGCGGGCGCCGAGATCGCGGGCCTGGTGCAGCCGACGGTGGTGGCCAGCCGCGAACGAGTGCGCGACAGCCACACCGGCCTGGCCTATGTCGAGGAGCAGCCAATCGCCGAGCGTATCGAGCGCCTGGACCAGCGCATCGCCGCGTGGCTGGCGCTGCGCCACAAGCCCAACGCGGACAAGCGCGTGGCGGTCCTGTATTTCAATTATCCGCACGGTTCGGAAACCATAGGGGCGGCCTACCTGAACGTGCTGCCGGAGAGCTTGTGGCAAATCACCCAGCGCATGAAGCGGGACGGCTATGACACCGGCAAGCGCTTTGCCGCTGACCGGCGCGGCCTGCAGGATGAGATCCAGGCCTACGGCAACTACCCCGGCAAGAGCGGCCAGGACTACCTGGCGGGTCTGGCGAAGCTGGCCAACAGCGGCGAGGCTTTGCTGGTGCCGCTGGCCGACTACCAGCGCTGGTATGGCGCGCTGCCCGCCGTCCTGCGCGCCTCGGTGGAAAAAGCCTGGGGCAAGCCGGAAGCGTCGCCCGTCCTGTGGCGCAACGCGCAGGGACAGGCGAGTTTCGTCTATCCGGCACGCCGCCACGGCAATGTACTGCTGGCGCCGCAACCCGGCCGCGCATGGGAACAGAACCTGGCCAAGCTGCACAACGACGTCACGCTGCCCCCGGGCCACGAGTACATCGCCTTCTACCTGTGGCTGCAGCACGGTTTCGAGGCCAACGCGGTCATGCACATCGGCACCCACGGCACCCAGGAATGGCTGACCGGCAAGGAAGCCGGTCTGTCGGCCGGCGACGCCACCGAAGCGCTGATCGGCGCCATGCCCAACATCTATCCCTACGTGATGGACGACGTCGGCGAAGGCTTGCAGGCGAAGCGGCGCGGCATGGCTACCATCATCGACCATATGACGCCGCCGTTCGACACGGCGGGGCTGAACCCTGACCTGCGCGAGCTGCTGGCACTGCTGAACGACTACCGCGTGGCCGAGCAAAAAAGCCCGCTGCTGGCGCGCAGCCACCTGACCGCCATGAACCGCCTGGCCGCGAAGGCGGGTGTACTGAAGGACATGAAGCGCAGCGAGTTGAAGTCCGAGGCGGACATGGAAGCGCTGGAGGAATACCTGGACGACACCGGCAACAAGCTCACGCCCTTCGGCCTGCACACCTTCGGCGTGGCGCCCTCGCCGGAGCAGCGGGACGCCACCGCGCGCGCCGTGGTCAGCCTGGACACGGCGCTCGGCGCCGAGCAGCGCGCCAAGCGCATCGCGCAGCTGGACCAGGACATCGTCACCAGTGCGGAGCTGGAACTGGCACGGCTGATGCAGGCGCTGTCCGGCCGCTTCATTCCCACCGGCGCCAGCGCGGACCTCGTGCGCAACCCGGACGCCTTGCCGACCGGGCGCAACTTCTTCGGCCTGGATCCATCGCGTATCCCGAGCCGCACCACGTATGAGCAGGGCGCCAAACTGGCGCAGCAACTGGCGGACGACTACCGCAAGCGCCACGGCGCCTGGCCGGACAAGCTGACCATGAATTTGTGGGGCGTGGAGACTTCGCGCCACGAGGGCATCATGGAAGCGCAGGCGATGGCGCTGATGGGCGTGCGGCCCGTGTGGGACGAACGTGGCCGCGTCACCGGCGTGGAGCCGATATCGCGCCAGCAGCTGGGCCGGCCGCGCGTGGACGTGACGATGGTGTCGTCCGGCCTGTTCCGCGACCTGTTCGGCAATCTGCTGACGCTGCTGGACCAGGCGGCGCAGCTGGCGCAGCAGCAGGACGACGGCAAGCCGGGTGGCGGCGCCGGTGGCGATCCCGCCGGCGGCAATCCGCTGCAGGCACACAGCCGCAAGAACGCCGAGGCGCTGATGCTGCGCGGCGTGCCGGCGGACGAGGCGGCAAAGATGGCCGGTGTACGCATCTTCGGCTTGCCGTCCGGTTCCTACGGCACGCAGATCGAGAAGCTGATACCGCTGACGAATGCCTGGCAGGACGAGAAGCAGGTCGCGGACGTATTCATCAACCGCATGAGCCACCCCTTCGGCAACGGCTACTGGGGCGACGACAAGGCCGACCCCGCGCTGCGGCGCGAGCTGTTCCGCCAGGCGCTGTCCGGCAGCAAGGTGGCGCTGCACAGCCGTTCCAGCAACCTGTTCGCTACGCTAGACAATGACGATTTCTTCCAGTACCTGGGCGGCACGGCGATGGCGATCCGCAGCGTGGACGGCAAGACGCCGGAAGTGATGGTGAGCGACCTGGCCAATCCGCGCCGGCCCAGCCACAAGTCGCTGGAGCAGTACATGGGGCAGGAACTGCAAAGCCGTTACCTGAACCCCCGCTGGGCCGACAGCATGCTCAAGGAAGGTTATTCGGGCGCGCGCTTCATCAACCGCGTGGTGGACTACCTGTGGGCATGGCAGGTTACGGTGCCGGAAGTGGTCGACAGCGGCAAGTGGCAGCGCATGTACGACACCTACGTGGCGGACCGCCACGGCTTGAAAGTGCGCCAGCGCTTCAAGGACAGCGGCAACCTGCGCGCCTACCAGGCGGTCACCGACCGCATGCTGAGCGCCATCGAGCGCGGTTACTGGAAGCCGTCGGACGCGGTGCACAAGGAGCTGCAGGCCCAGAACGCGCAGGCCATCACCGACGCCGGCGTCGCCTGCAGCGCCGATTCCTGCAGCCGCGCCACCATGCAGCTGGTGCCGGAGCTGGCGGTGCAAGCCGCACAGGCCGCCGGCGCCGCACCGGCCATGGGGGCGTCGTCTTCATGGCAGGCCGCGCGCGCCGCCGTGCCTCACGCTGCGCCGCAATCGCCGCCGTCCCAGCAGCTGGCGGCGTCGCAAGCACCGCAGCCGGCGCAAGCCGACGCCGGCCAGGCTGTCCCAGCGCCTGCGCCTTTGGCCTCTCCGCCGGCCGCATCGCCGGCCAAAGCCCGGCCTGCCCCAGCGCCGGTACCGGCGCCGGAGGCAAAAGCCCCTCCAGCCGACTCGCTGGTAAAAGGCTTCGAAATGGAAGCCCTGCAGAACCTGACGCCCGTGCAGAAAACCATAGGCACGCTGGTCATGCTGGCGCTCGCGTTCGGCCTGTTCGGCGCCGGCTACCTGCTGCGTCGCGCCAGTTCGCGCAAATTGAAAGAATTAATATGATACGCAAGACCATGAACGCCGCCATTTCCTTGGCAATGATGGTGGCAGCCGGCGCCTCGGCCGAAGAAGTCGCAGCCGCCGCCATCGCCTCTGTCCAGGTGCAGGGCCACTACGACAACAGCGTCGGCACCTCGGATGCAGCCAGCCAGGGCACGGTCACCGCCGCGCTGATCGCCAACCGTCCCGCACTGCGTCCGGGCGAACTGCTGGAGTTCGTGCCCGGCGTGATCGTCACCCAGCACAGCGGCGACGGCAAAGCCAACCAGTACTTCCTGCGCGGCTTCAACCTGGACCACGGCACCGACTTCGCCACCTATGTCGACGGGATGCCCATCAATATGCGCACCCACGCGCACGGTCAGGGTTATACCGACCTGAATTTCCTGATCCCCGAACTGGTGGACCGCATCAGCTACAAGAAGGGCACTTATTACGCCGACGAGGGAGACTTCGCCTCGGCAGGCGCGGCACGCATGGCCATCGCCAACACGCTGAAGGGAGGCACCGCGACGCTGACGGCAGGGGAAGGCCAATACCTGCGCGGCCTGGTGGCCAGCTCGACGCCGCTGGCAGGCGGCAATCTGCTGTACGCGCTGGAACTGGCGCACAACAACGGCCCGTGGGACGTGCCGGAATCCTTCCGCAAGCAGGCCGGCGTGCTGCGCTACAGCGCCGGGACCAGGGAGAACCGGTTCAGCGTGACCGCCATGGCCTACAAGGGAGGCTGGCACGCCAGCAGCCAGATCCCGCAGCGCGCGGTGGAGAGCGGCGTGTTGTCCTTGTTCGGCACGGCGGATCCCAGCGACGGCGGCGCCACCGCGCGCTACAGCCTGTCGGCCGCGATGGACAAGCGCAGCGCCGCCAGCCAGTTCCACGCCAGCGCCTACGCCGTGCGCTCCGACCTGACGCTGTTCGGCAATTACACCTATTACCTGGACGACCCGGTCAACGGCGACCAGCTGCGTCAGACCGAGCGCCGCAAGCTGGTCGGCTTCGACATCAACCAGACCTGGTTCGGCAAGCTGGCCGGCATGGACATGAGCAACCGCGTCGGCCTGCAGACCCGCTACGACGACATCGTACCGGCGGTTTACGCCTCGTCGCAGCAACGCATCCTGCACACCATCTCGCAGTCGGCGGTGAAACAGGGCAGCGCCGGCCTGTGGTTCGACAATACCGTGCAGTGGACCGGCTGGCTGCGCACCGTGGCCGGCGCGCGCTACGACGGCTACCGCTTCGACGTTGCCAGCAACATCGCCGAGAATTCGGGCAAGGTGGACGCCCATATCGCATCGCCCAAGCTGGCGGTGGTGCTGGGGCCTTGGAAGGGGACGGAGTTCTTCCTCAACGCGGGCAGCGGCTTCCACAGCAACGACGCGCGCGGCACCACCGTGCATCTGACGCCCAAAGAGAGGGAGCCTGCCGATCCGGTGACGCCGCTGGTGCGCACGCGCGGCTCCGAAGTCGGCCTGCGCAGCGAGCCGATCCCCGGCTTGCAAAGCTCCTTGGCCCTGTGGCGTCTGCGCTCGGCCTCCGAGCTGGTGTTCTCAGGGGACGCGGGCGACACCAGCGCTAGCCGGGGCAGCAAGCGTTCGGGCGTGGAATTGAACAACCACTATGTGGTCAACAGCTGGCTGCTGCTGGACCTGGACCTGGCCTACTCGCGTGCCCGCTACACCGAGACCGACGCGGCGGGCGACTACATTCCCGGCGCGGTGGGTAAGGTCGCTTCGTTCGGCGCCACCGTGACCGGGATGGGGCCGTGGTCGGGCGCCTTCCAGCTGCGCTACTTCGGCCCGCGCCCGCTGATCGAGGACAACAGCCAGCGCTCGGGCTCCAGCGCGGTTGCCTATCTGCGCACCAGCTACCGGTTCGATCGCCGCTGGCAGCTGTCGCTGGACATCTTCAACCTGTTCAGCCGCCGCATCAACGACATCGACTATTACTACACCTCGCGCCTGCCGGGCGAGCCGGCCGAAGGCGTCAACGGCATGCATTTTCATCCGGCCGAACCGCGCTCCTATCGGCTGACGCTGCGCGCCCGCTTCTAGCGCGCAGTGCGGCACGGCCTGAAGCAGGGCGGCTTCCGGCCCGCTTCAGGCCCGTTCCGGATTGAAGTTTTTCTTGATGCCGCTCCAGCATTCGAAGTAGTTCGGCTGCAGCTGCGGCGAGGCCAGCGCGTACGCTGTCGGACAGATCACGTGCTTGGTCTCGAACATGAAGGCCATGGTCTGGTCGATCTTGTGCGGCTTGGTGGTGTCGCTGGCGCTCGCCTTTTCAAAGGTGGCCGCGTCCGGGCCGTGGCCGGTCATGCAGTTGTGCAGGCTGGCGCCGCCCGGCGCGAAGCCGTCGGCCTTGGCGTCGTACTGGCCGAAGATCAGGCCCATGAACTCGCTGGCCACGTTGCGGTGGAACCATGGCGGTCGGAAGGTGTTCTCAGCCACCAGCCAGCGCGGCGGGAAGACCACAAAGTCCAGCGTGTCCACGCCCGGCGTGTCGCTCGGCGCCTGCAGCACCAGGAAAATGGACGGATCCGGATGGTCGTTGCCGATGGCGCCGACCGGGCTGAAATGGCGCAGGTCGTATTTGTACGGCGCGTAATTGCCGTGCCAGGCCACCACGTCCAGCGGAGAATGGCCGATGCGGGCCGACCACAAATTGCCGCAGAATTTGGACAGCAGTTCGAAGTCGCCTTCCTTGTCCTCGTAGGCTGCGCGCGGGGTCTGGAAGTCTCGCGGGTTGGCCAGGCCGTTGGAACCGATCACGCCCAGGTCGGGCAGGCGCAGCAGGGCGCCGTAGTTCTCGCAGATGTAGCCGCGCGCCGCGCCGTCCGGCAGTGTCACCTGGAAGCGCACGCCGCGCGGTATCACGGCGATTTCCTGCGGCTCCAGTTCGATCAGCCCCAACTCGGTGAAGATGGCCAGCCGGCCTTGCTGCGGCACGATCAGCAGTTCGCCGTCCGCATTGTAGAAATAGCGCCCGTCCATGTCCTTGTTCGCCGCGTACAGGTGGATGGCGTTGCCGCTCTGCGCCTCCGGCGAGCCGTTGCCGGCCATGGTGATCCAGCCGTCGATGAAGTCCGTCGGGCTGTCCGGCATCGGCAGCGGATCCCAGCGCAGCTGGTCGGGCGGCACAGGGATCTGGTCGAAGCGGCTGACGATGCGTCCGTTGCCGACCTGGCTGAAGGGCTGGTGCATCGCCGCGGGGCGGATGCGGTACAGCCATGAACGGCGGTTGTGGCTGCGCGGCGCGGTGAAGGCGGTGCCGGAGACCTGCTCGGCGTACAGCCCGTAAGCCACCCGCTGCGGGGAATTCTGGTGCGCGGGCAGAGCGCCGGGCAGGGCTTCGGTGGCGAACTCGTTGCCGAAACCGGACTGGTAGCGTTCATTCATTGCAGTGCTCCTTGATGACGATGCGTTAATGTAGCAAGTTTGCTGGATCAATACAAAAATGTAGAATATTGATTTGGTAAATACTGGGGACCAGGATGGAACCGCGCGACATGGACTTGAACCTGCTGGTGGTGTTCCAGGAGGTGCTGCGGGAGGGGCAGATCTCGGCTGCGGCCAGGCGCTTGAAGCTGTCGCAGTCGGCCGTGAGCAATGCGCTGGCGCGGCTCAGGCGCACTTTCGGGGACGAGCTGTTCGTGCGCACCGCGAACGGCATGCAGCCCACGCCGTATGCGGAGCAGCTGGCCGAGCCGATCGGCGCGGCGCTGGCGGCGGTGACGCAGGCGCTGAACCGGCAGGAGCCCTTCAATCCGCTCACCAGCGAGCGCCAGTTCACCATTGCCATGACCGACGTGGGCGAGGTGTACTTCATGCCGCCGCTGATCGAGCACTGCGGCAGGCTCGCGCCGGGTGCGCGCATCGTCACGGTGCGGCCGGGCGGCGTCGACCTGAAGGAGGAAATGGCGGCGGGCCGCATCGACCTGGCGCTGGGCGCCTTCGACAATGTGTCCAGCGCGCTGTACCAGAAGCGGCTGTTCCGCCAGCACTACGTGAGCATGTTCCGCGCCGGCCATCCGCTCGGCAAGGGCACGCCGACGCTCAAGCAGTTCCTGGCAGCGCGCCATTTGCTGGTGGCGTCGAACGAGAGCCCCTACGACAAAGTCAACGACTTGCTGCGCAATGCCGGCGCGCAGGCCGAGGGCCGCTTCGGCGTGCCGCATTTCACGGCCGTGCCCTATATCGTCAGTGGCAGCGACCTGGTGGTGACGGTGCCGCAGAAACTGGCCGAGCGGGCCGCCGCGCCGTTCAAGCTGCAGTATGTCGTGCCGCCGCTGAAGCTGCCCACCTTGCAGACCAATATGTTCTGGCACCGCCGCTATGCCCAGGACGAGGGCCATCTGTGGCTGCGCGGGCTGATGACCGATGTTTTTGCTGACTAGATATCCAAACCGATATCGCTTATGTGAAATTCATTATTGGAAACCTATGCCTCCAGCTCCTAAGATGAAACCCGCAGCACATTAATCTGGAGACGACGATGGGACAGCAACAACAACCGAGCAAAGAGCAGATCCGGCAATACATGGAATCGCGGCAGGCGCAGCAGTGTCCGCCGCCATCGATGCCGGAAATCCGCCGCCAGCTCGGCTGGGGATTGATCGCGGCCAATGAAACGGAGCGGGATGTGCCGGAACCCTTTGTATTGGCTGAATGACCATTACAGTTTGCATGCGTTTGTGGCTGGGTGTATAGGTACTGTACAGGTGTGATCGGCTAGCATGGGACTCGACAATAAGGAGTATCCCATGGACCTGCTGCTGCCACTTGCCCCGCTGATGACGTTTGCCTTCGTCTCGTCCATCACGCCGGGACCGAACAACATCATGCTGGCCTCCTCGGGCATCTGGTTCGGCTTCCGCCGGTCCATCCCGCACATGCTGGGCATCACCATAGGCTTCGGCGTGCTGCTGGCGATCTGCGCGGCAGGCATAGGCACCCTGGTGATGGCGGTGCCTGCGCTGCAAACGGTGCTGAAAGTGGGCGGTTCCGGCTATCTGCTCTATCTGGCCTGGCAGATGCGCGCCATGAACTTTGACCGCGAGGCCGAGCAGGCGCACCAGCCCATGGGTTTCGCGGGCGCGGCCATGTTTCAGTTCGCCAACCCGAAAGCGTGGATCATGGCCATCACGGGCGGCGCCGCTTTCCTGCCCGACCTGGCGCCGGTGTCGCTCGCGATCGCCGTGTACTGCCTGGTGTTCTGCGCGGTCAACCTGCCGTGCATCTCGGTGTGGGCCGGCGCCGGCGCCTTGCTGCGCCGCTTCCTTGCCAACCCGCTGTGGCAGAAGGTCTTCTGCGGCGTGATGATAGCGCTGACCGCCTATTCGGCGCTGGCGATCTGGATGTAGTTTCACGTCGGTGCCGCTACTGAGCGGACCGTCGCAAAAACGGGATTCCACGTGCATTTGGCTAGCAAGCGCTCTATGGATTCCCGCTTTCGCGGGAATGACGATGGCTCTTCACCTGGACTAAGGGCATGACGGCGCCTATCTAGTTGTCGCGGGCTTGGCCGGCCCATGGTTCGGCGCATAACTGGGCGAGTAGCTGCTCATATGCGGCCTTGCCGGGCCGGGGACGGCCGCGAATTCGGCCTTGCATTTGACGCCGGCCGGTATCACGCCGCCCGGATTGGGCAGCGCCAGCCGCACGCCGAAGGTGCCGCTGGCGGCGTCGAACACCTTGTCGATCACTTTGACCGTGCCGGTGAAACGCTTGCCTGCCGGCTGGTCGGGTATCACCTCGATCTGCTCGCCCGCTTTCACCGCGCCGTAGGCGGCGCTCGGCAGCAGCACTTCCACGTACAGCAGGTTGATTTCGGCCAGCTTGAGCAGCGGCTTGCGGATGTCGCGGTTGTCGGCTAGTTCGCCCGGGTTGATCATGCGGTCGACCACGATGCCGTCGATCGGGCTGCGGATGGTGCGCAGGCGCAGTTGTTCCATGCTGCGCTGGTATTCCAGCCCGGCCAGCTTGCGCGTGTCTTCGGCGTCCAGTAATTCGGCCTGGGCCAGGCGGTGCTCGGCGGCCGATTCGTCGCGGTCCTGCACCGAGATGTAGTTTTCCTTGACCAGCTTTTCACGCCGGCCGGCCTTCTGCGCCAGGAATTCCAGGCGGCTTTCGCGCGACTTGACGGTGCCCACCATCTGGGAGCGGTAGCGCGCGACGTCGGCGCTGGCCCGTTCCAGGCCGGCCTCCAGTTCGACCAGCACTTGCCCCGCGCGCACGGTGTCGCCGCGCTGCACCAGTACCTTGGCCACCAGGCCCTCTGTGTAGGGCCGCACTTCGATGGTCTGGCGCGGCTCGATCAGGCAGTCGACCAGGCCTGCGTGGGCGGAAGCGACGGAGAGGGCGGACAGCGCGCCGGCCAGCAGCGGCAGCACGGCGAGAATCGGAGAGGACAGCGGTTTCATTTTTTTACTCCTGAAAATGCCATGGCGCGCCGCATGGCTGCGTCGCGCTGGGCGGAATGGTGGCGTACGCCGCTGTTGCTGCGCTCGGCGCGCTGCTGGGCGCAGTAGCCGAGCAGCCTGCCCCAGAGGCCCGGCAGTTCAGCGCGGCCCGGATGGCTCAGCCGTGCGCAGCGCGCCAGCCAGGGCGCGAACTGCGTGAACAGCTCGTCGTCCAGGCTGACGATGGCTTCGCAGGAGCCGGGGTCGCCCTGGCGTCCTGCGCGCCCGTACAACTGGCGGTCGATGCGGCGCGATTCGTGGAACTCGGACAGGATGACATGCAGGCCGCCGGCGGCCCGCACCTCGGGTGCCAGGTCGATATCGGTGCCGCGCCCGGCCATATTGGTGGCCACCGTCACGCGTCCGGGCTGCCCCGCTTGCGCCACGATGGCGGCCTCCTCGTGGTCCTGCATGGCGTTGAGCACGCGGTGCGGCTGTCCGAGGCTGGTAAGCACGGCGCCCAGTTCCTCGGACGCGAGCACCGAACGGGTGCCGACCAGTACCGCGCGCCCGTCCGCCGCCAGTGCCATGGCGCGCCGCGCCACCATCTCCCAGCGCTGCGCCGACGACGCGAACAGGCGCGTGCCGAGGAAACGGCGGATGCGCGGCCGGTTCGTGGGAATGGCGACGATGCGCATGCCGAAATTGGCGCGGATCTCGGCCGCCACCTCGCGCCCGGTGCCGGTCATGCCGGCGATGCGCAGGTAGCGTCCGAAATATTCGGGATAGGTCTGGCGCGCGATGGTCTCGCGCGGCGCCGTCACGTCCAGTCCTTCCTTCAGTTCTATCATCTGGTGCAGGCCGCGTTCCCAGCTGCGGTCCGGCAGGATGCGGCCGGTGAATTCGTCGACGATCTGCACCTTGCCGTCGAGGACCACATAATGGCCGCCGCGCCGGAAGGCATACAGCGCGCACAGCGCCTGCTCGACGCGCTCTTCGCGGACGCGCGCCAGCCGCCAGGGCGGCGCGGCGGCGGCCAGCGCCGTTTCCTGCGCCGACAGGTGGAAACGGCCTTCGTGCGTCAGCCGGTAGCGGCGGCCTTCCTGCTCGGCGCGGTAGTGGCTCGCGGCGAGCGAGCGGGCCAGGCGCAGCGCCAGCTCCGCGTCCTGGCGCTCCTGTTCCACCGGCCGTTCGCGCGCGATCACCAGCGGGGTGCGGGCCTCGTCGACCAGGATGCCGTCCGCCTCGTCCACCAGCGCGAAGTACAGGCCGCGCTGCTTGCGGCCGCCGGCGGCCTGGCAGGGCGGCAGCAGGCCGTCGCGCAGATAGTCGAACACCAGGTCCTTGTTGACGCAGTAGGTGACGTCGGCCCGGTAGGCGGCGCGGCGCGCATCGTCCTCTTCCTCGTGCGTGACGACGCCGACCGTGAAGCCGAACAGTTCGAGCACCGGCCGCACGTAGTCGGCGTCGCGCCGCGCCAGGTAGTCGTTGACGGTGACCACGTGTACCGGCACCCCGGCCAGCGCCAGGGTCAGCGACGGCAACAGGGCGGTCAGCGTCTTGCCCTCGCCGGTGGCCATTTCAATCAGGCGGCCGCGCAGCATGCCGTAGCCGCCCTGCAGCTGCACGGCATAGGGCCGCTTGCCCAGTGTACGCGCGCTGGCCTCGCCGGCCAGCGCGAACGCGCGCGCGGCCAGCGCCGGCGTGACGCCGTCGCGGTGCAGCGCCAGACGCAGCGCGTCCGCTGCCGCCGCCAGCGCGGCCGCATCCATCCCGCGCAGGCGCTCGCCCTGCGCCATGGCCAGCCTGGCGAAGCTGCGCAGGCGGCGTTGCTCCAGCCATTCAAGCGGCGCGGCGAGGCGCGCGCCCAGGCGCGCAAGCGTGCGGTCGAGCGCGCCGGCGGGCGGGCTCTGGCGCTCGGGCGCCAGCCAGTCCGCGACCGGGCTGCAGCGCCATCCGGCTAGCGTGGCCCTAGACATGCAGCCTCGCCAGGAAGAGCTGGCGCACGCGGCGGAAGGCCTGGCTGAACAGGGGCTCGGGCGCGTAGCGGAAGCGCAGGTGGGCACGGGTGCCGATGCGCAGGTCCGCCGGCGCGCCGTCGAGGTCCACGTCGAACTGGAACACCTTCTCCAGCGTGCGCAAGGCGTCCGGATTGCGCGGATCGAGCACCAGCGTGCCGCCGCCCTCGACGGCCAGCGCCTTGCTGGGCAGGCCTTCGTCGGCCTGCGGCACGGCGCGGGCCACGCGGCCCGTTAACACTTCGCCGATGCGGTCGGACAGCATCACCTCCACCTGCCGCAGTTCGCCGCGCACCAGGGCCACGTCGGCCTGTTCGACCACCGCGCGTACGACGCGCTGGCCGGGCGCCACGATGTGGCCGACCAGGTCGCCGCGTTTGACATAGCTGCCCGGCGCATCCTCGCCGCGCGGGCGCAGGAACACGCCGGCGGCGCCGGACAGCGTGGACAGCTGCGCCACGCGTTCTTCGATGTCGGCCAGTGCTGCGCGTTCGCGCTCCAGCGCCAAACGGGTCTGGAAGGCGCGGGCGCGGTCGGTGGCCAGGTCGAGCAGGGCCTGGGCTTCCTGCTCGGCCACCCGGGCGAGCTGCTCATGGTGGCGCGCGGCCAGGGCGCGGTCTTGCTGGACCAGCAGGAGCTGGCCGGGCTGCACGGCGCTCATCGGCCGCACCGGGGCATCGAGCACGAAGCCGCTGGCCTGGGCCCGCACTTCGGCGCCTTGCGGCACCCAGACCACGCCTTCGGCGGTGGAGGAATGCGGCAGCGGGACGAAGGCGCCGAACAGCAGCACCAGCGCGGCGGCGCCGCCGCTGACCGCCAGCGCGCGTGTGCGGCTGCGCTCCAGCGCTGGGCTGGCGATCAGGAAGCGCAGCGACTTGAAGGCCGGCACCAGCACCAGGCCGGCCACGGACCACAGGGCCAGCAGCACGCCGAGGAAGAAGTATTCGTTGGCGATGAACAGGGCGATCGACAGCGCCACTGTCGCGCGGTAGAGGAAGGCTGCCGGCGCGTAGAACAGCAGCCAGCGGCGTTCGGTGGGCGAGGCGTCAGGCTCGGCGGCTTCGTGGTCGCCGAAGGGATAGCGCCGCAGCAGCCAGCTCCAGTAGCTGTTGGCGCGCTGGCCGAGGTTGGGCAATTCGGCCAGGTCGCACAGCATGTAGTAGCCGTCGTAGCGCAGCAGCGGGTTGCCGTTGAATATCAGCGTGGAGATGCCGGCCACCGTCATCACGTTGAAGGCGATGGTGTGCACCACGCCGGGCTCCACCGCCAGCCAGACATACATGGCCAGCGCGGTCAGCAGCAGCTCGGTCATCATGCCGGCCGCCGCGACGAAGGCGCGGTAGTGCCTGGAGCGGAAGGCGTTGGAGGAGGATGCGTCGACATAGGGCGAGGGCGCGAACACCAGCAGCATCACGCCCGCCTCGTGCACTTCGCCGCCGCCGGCCTTGACCGCGTAGCCGTGGCCCAGTTCGTGCAGCAGTTTCACCACAGGATAGACCAGCAGCAGGCCGGCCAGGTTGCCGGCCGAGAGCAGGCGGTCGGACAGGTTGCCGCCCAGTTCGGTCCAGTGCTGGCCGGCCAGGAACAGCGCGGGCAGCACCAGCAGCAGCCAGGCCGCCAGGCCCCAGACCGACAGCAGCGGCCGTAACGCCGGCAGCGTGGCGGCCAGGAAGGCGTCCGGATCCCACAGCGGCATCCGCACGGACATCGGGTTCATCAGGCCGGACAGCCACTTCGGCTTGTCCTGCCGGCTCCTGCGCTCCAGCAGTTCATCGCTTTCCGGCGCGGCCTCGCTGACCAGCAGGTCGGCCCCGTGCAGCTGGGACAGCAACTGGATGACCTCGTCCTGCGAGGGGGCGGTGTCGCCCAGCTCGTCGAGCGCGCGCTGCCACGCGGCGTCGACCGTGCAGCCGCCGTCCAGCTGCGAGGCGACCCACCAGGCGGTGGGCGAGAAACGGTGCACGCGGTTGGTCAGCGGGTCGTGCACCATGTACCAGGCTTTGCCGCGCACGCGCTGGCGGCTGAAGCGGGCATGCTCGCGCACGCGCGGACGCAGCGCCGCCACGCGGTACCAGCTGTCGCTGAGGAAGGCGCCGGCCATCAGGGCCGCCACTTCCACAGCTGCAGCTGCAGCCAGTGCCAGGCCGAGTGGGTCCAGATCCACAGCAGGCTGCGCTGGCCGGCCTCGATCTTGGCCACGCCCTGCATGCCGGGGCGCAGCGCCGGCGCGGCTTGTTCCAGGCGGGCTTCGACGCGGAAGGCGTTGCGCCCGTCGGCCGCCTCGGCGGCGGCGATATTGGTGACGCGGAAGGCCAGCCGCTGGCCCGGCATGCCGGACAGCACCAGTTCGCCGCGCTGCCCGGGCTGCACGGCGCGCACGTCGCGCTCGTCGACCTTGACGATGACGCGGTAGGCGTCCAGCGGGGCCAGTTCGAACAGGGTCTTGCCCTGCTCGACCGGCATGCCGATGCGCTGCGTCAGGTCGCCCGACACGACGTAGGCGTCGAACGGCGCGGTCAGCGCGGCCTGGGCCAGCCTGTCCTGCGCCAGCATCAATTGCGCCTGGGCCTGTTGTGCCTGGGCTTGCGCGAGGGCGCCTGCGGGGCGGTCGTGGCGGGCCATCGCATCGCGGTAGCGGCTTTCGTGCTGGGCCGCCTCCGCTTGCCAGCGCTGGGCCTCGAGACGGATTTGGCGCGTGTCCAGTTCGGCCAGCGCCTGGCCCTTGCGCACCACCAGTCCGGCCTTGACGGCGGCGCTGGCCAGGTAGCCGTCGAAGGGCGCGGGAATGGCGCGCTGCTGCTCGCCCTCGATGGCGGCGTCGGCGCCGACGCGCCAGGTGGCGTCGAGCAGGGTGAGGGCAGCCAGGGCGACCGCGCCCAGCGCCAGGCCCGCGCGCAGGGCCGGGCGGCGCGGGTCGCGCAGATGCGCCAGCAGGCGGGCGCGGGCCAGGCGCGTGCGCCCGCCCAGCCAGCGGTAGGCCTGGTCCTTCGCCTCCAGCACCGGCCCGGCGCTCTGGCCGATCTGTTCCAGGACCTGGACCTCGGCCAACGAGAAGCCGCGCCCGGGCGCGCGTTCGAAATACAGCACGCCGGCGCCCAGGCCGTCTCCGCCGGCCAGGACCACGCTGCACACCGACATGCCGCCCGCCGCCGCGCGGTGCGCGATCGCCAGCGCCGGCCGCAGCCCGGGCACCGGCGGCAGCACCACGCTGCGGCGCTGGTCGCAGGCTTCGTCCATCGCACTTTCCATTGCCGCCACCGCGTGGGATTTGCGTTCAAACCAGGCCGAATGGGACAACGCCTGCAGCACGATGCGGCCCTTGCGCAGCATGCCCAGCCCGACCCGTGTGCAGTCGAACTGGCTGGCCAGCCAGTTGACGGTGTCGAGCGCGGCGTGCGGGAATACGGCGGGGCCGCACACCACGCGCAGCAGTTCGCCCTGGCGGCGCAGCTGGGCGCCTGCGGCGTCCTCGCCGGCGCCGAGGTTGCCCATGACGATCTGGTTCAGGTAGCGTGCCGCCACCGTGGCGGCGGCGATGATGTCGGCCGCGCTCAGCACCGCCGTCTCGGCCTCCAGCACCAGCACACCGGCCAGCGGGCCCGATGAGGATGGGCCTGCCGGCAAGGGGACCGCGACGACCAGGGCGCCGCCTGCGTCGTGCAGCACCATTTCGCGCGCCGCCAGGCAGCGCTCGGACAAGGGCAGCAGGTGCAGGCCGGCGGCCTGGCCCGGCCACGCGGCCGCCAGCACATAGGCGCCGCCTTCCGGCATATGGCGCACTACGATGCCGGCCAGTGTGCCGGACAGGCCGCGGCAAGTCTGGTCCAGCCAGGCGGCAGGGCTTCCGGCCACCCAGGCGGCTGGCTTGATGCTGCCGTCCGCCGCCGCAGTCCCCTGCGTCGAGCCCGTCCTCATGCGAGGCTGACCTGGTAGATCACGCCGCGCGTCGACGCCACCCGCAGCGTGCCGTCGGCGTTGAAGGCCAGGCCGTTGATCTCGTTGCTGTCCACGCCCTGGGCGGCCAGTTCGACGCGGCGTATTTCCACGCCGGTCCTGCTGATCTTGACCACGCTGCCGGCGCCGTTGTAGCTGCCGATCCAGAAGTTGCCGTCCACCGGATCGATCGCCATGCCCGCATAGCTTTGCACGTTCAGCGGCACGTTGAACTTCGCGATTTCGGCGCCGGTGGCCGGATTCAGCTCCACCATCTGGTTCAACTGGTGCGACAGCAGGAACAGGTGGCCGCTGGCCGCGTCGAACAGGCCGGCGGTGCTGTAGTAGCTCACCGGCAGCACCAGTTTGGCGATCAGCGCGCCGGTGGCCGGATTGATGGCCGCGACGTTGTTACTGCCGTTGTAGGGATAGCCCGCGAACAGCAGCAGGCTGCCGGCCGGCACGGCCACCCCGGCCAGGCTGCTCGCCTGCGGCAGCACCTGCAGGCCGGCGTAGTTGGCCGTGTACTGGTTGCCCATGGCCGGCGTCAGCTCGATGCTTTGCTGCGCCAGGCCGCTGGCCGGGTCGATCCGCAGCAGGTGGCCGGGATTCTCCTGGTCCAGCGTCCACAGCGCGCCGGTGCTGCGGTCGACGGCGACATCGGCCAGTGGACCGGTGGACGCGTCGGCCGTGCCCGGCCGCACCGTGTCGACCGCCAGCGAGGCGCTGCCGCCGGCGGTGGCCACGGTGAGCGTGCCGGTCCCGTAGTGCGGCAGGAGCGCCGCGCTAAAGTTGGCCTGCCCGTTCCACTGGTAGCCGCCGCGGGCCGCGTCGTAGTAGTAGCTGACGTCGGGTCCGGCCGTCGTGGCGCTGTCGGTGATCACGGCCAGTCCGGGTATGCCGTACTGGGTCGCGCCTTCGACGAAGCCACTGCCGAGCAGGGTGCCGGCCGCGCTGAAACTGTCGATGGTCGGCACGATCTGCAGCAGCGGCTGGGCGCTCGAGCCCAGCATTTGCAGCGTGAACGCGCCGTTGGCCTCCAGCGGCACCAGCAGCGTCGCCTCGGTGCCGTTGGCCAGCGCCGATTCCGGATGCAGGCGCAGCATGGCCGGCGCGCCGTTGTAGTCGGTGTAGCGCAGCAGCAGCGAGCTGTCCGTGCTCAGGCCGGTACCGGTCAGCTTGATGGACTGGCGCGTATTGGCCGAGGCCTGGGCCGGATCGGCCGGCGCGCCCTTGGCCGCCGTGGCGGTGATGCCGGCCAGACCGGTGCTGAACGAGGTGCTGGCCCCGCCTGCGGTGCGGATGGTGATGGCCCCGAAGGCGCCGCTCGACAGCGGCACCGTCAGGTAGACTGCGCCGCTGGTGTACTGGCCCAGAGCCGGGTCATACACCTGCTGCACGTCCGGGCCGATGGCATTGCCGAAGTCGGTCACCACCACGGCATCGGCGCCGCTGCCGAAGGTGTAGCTGCTGTCCTGGCCTTCGATCAGGCCGCTGCCGTAGATCAGCACGGTTGCGGTGCTGCCGTCGGCGGCCACCGACTGCACGTTCAGGCCGGTCATTACCGGCACCACCTGCAGCCGGTGGCTGGCGCCGTTCAGGTCGCCGGCCAGGCGAACGCTGCCGGAGATGGCTCCCGCAGGCACTTTGACCTGCGCCTGGGTCTGGGCGGCGTTGACCGAAGCGGGCTTGACGATCAGCTCGGCAAGGCTGCCGTTGCTGTCTATGGTGGAGAAGATGAACTCGCTGCCGGTGCTCAGCCCGCTGCCATTGATCTGCACCACTTGGCCGGCCACCGCCGACGGCTGGGCCGGATCGGCGGGCGTGCCGCTGCTGGCGGTCGCGCTGATGCCGGTGAAGGTGGCGCCCAGCGCGGTGCTGGTGCCGCCCACGGTGCTGATGCGGATAGGCCCGCTGGCGGCGCCGTCCGGTACCACCACGTTCAGCTCGCCGTTGCCGTTGTAGACGTCGATGCCGTAAGAACGGCCCATGTCGTCGATGCGGCGGTTGCCGAACAGCACGCTGACCGCGCCTTCGGCATAGCCGCTGCCGCTCAGGCGCAGGGTGGCGCCGTCGAACGGGCCGCCAGGGCTGGTGTCGAGCGCGGTCAGCGTCGGCACGATTTGCAGCAGCACGCCGGCGTCGTCGCGTGCCAGACGGACGCTGCCGGTGGTCGCGTTGGCCGGCACGGCCACGGTCAGGCTGCCGCCGTCGGCCGCCACCGTGGCGGGCGCGACGGTGGTTTCGGCCAGCTGGCCGTTGTCGTCCATGGTGCTGAACACCACCTGGTCGCCGGCGAGCAGGCCGCTGCCGTTGAGGGTGATGGTTTGCAGCGTATTGGCCGACGCCAGCGCGGCCTGGGCGGCGGTGCCGCTTGCCGCGCTGGCCGCGATGCCGCTGAGGCGGGTGGTGCCGGAGATCTGGCGCGTCAGGTTCAGGCTGTAGTTGCCGCTGTAGACGCCGTCCGTGCCGGAACCGGCCACGTTGGGATCGTAGCTGTTGTTGTAATAGCCGCTGACGCCGATATAGTAGGCGCCCGCGCTGGCCGCCGTGAAGTCGAACGGCGTGGTTTCCCCGGCCGAGCGGTAGCCTGCGGCCAGCTGCGCGCCGCTGGCGTTGAACAGGCGCAGCTGGCTGTAGTAATGGTCGGCCAGCGAGAAGCGCAGCCGGTCGCCTGCGTTCAGGTCGACGCGGTACAGGTCGATGTCGCTGCCGTTGGCCACGGCCGCCTTGATCTTCACGCTTTGACTGCCGCCCAGGCCGGTCTGTATGGCGGTGGCCAGCGTGGCACCGGCGTCGGCCGGGGTTTGCTCGGGCAGCGCGACGATGGCCGTCGCGCTGGTGCGCACGGTGCTGAGGCCGCCTGCGGTATGCACCGTCAGCACGCCTGCGGTGGTGCCGGCCGGTACCAGCACGCGCAACAGTTGCTGGTCCAGCGCGCTGCTGCCGGAACCCTCGGTCACGGTCTGCACGCCAAGCACGGTGGCGGCCTTGCCGTCGATGTCGACCGTCAGCGTATTGACGGCCAGGCCGGTCGCCTCGATCAGCAAGGTGTTGCCGGCCGCGACCGTGCCGCTGACGGCGCGCACTTGCGGCACCACTTGCAGCGCGATGCTGCCGCTGGCGCCCAGCACGGACACGGCGCCGCTGCGCGCCAGGGCCGGCACCCGCACCGCCAGTTCGCGGCCATCGGCCGAGGCGGTGCCCGAGCGCGTGACCGTGCCGAGCCTGCCGCTATCGTCCACCGCCTGGAACTGCACCAGCGTGGACGCGGTGTAGCCCTGGCCGGACAGCACGATGGTCTGCCCGCTGTTGGCGGACGCCACGGCGGCATCGGCCACCTGGCCGCGCGCGCTGACCGCCGTGATGGCGGTGAAGGTCGCGGGCAGCGCCGCGCCGAACGAAGGTGCTGCCAGTTCGGCGTAGCCGCCGTCGGTGGTGACGCGGATGGGGCCGTCCAGCGTGCGCGGCGCGGCCACGTTGACGCTGTCGTTGCGCGCGCCGCTGACGTCGAAGGGATAGGTGTTGCTGCCCGGGTCCGTCACGGCGATGCCGCCGACCGTGACGGTGGTGGCGCCCTCCATGTAGCCGGAGCCCTGCAGCGTGAACAGGTCGTCCTGGCCGGGGCGGCCGACCACGGCCGCCAGGGTCGGCACGACCTGCAGGCGGATGCCGGGCGTGGCGTTGACCGTCTGCGCGGACAGCAGGCTGTTGCTGATGGTGCGGCTGAACACGGTGGTGCCGTCGACCGCCACGCTGAGCTGGTCCGGATTGCCGGCGCTGCCGTCCCAGGTGTCGAGCGCATACAGGTCGAAGCTGACGGTGTAGCTCTGGCCGGCGGTCAGGCCGGCCAGGCTGAGCGTCTGGCTGCCGTTGTTGAAGCGGCCCGAGAACGCCGACAGCGATTGCGCGCTGTTGCTGTTGACCAGCGGATCGCTCCAGGCGGCGCTGGCGCCGCCCTCGAAGTCGTCGGCGAACACCACGGTCGCGCCGTTGCGCACCACCACGTTGTCCAGGCCCCAGCTCTCGTTGTCGATGGCCTCCAGGCCGCCGTCGGCGAAGCGCACCGTGCTGGTGGCGCCGGCGGCGGTGAAGGTGAACGTCAGGGCGCGGTGCACCGCGTCGTTCTGGCTGCCGAAGCCGGCGTTGGCGGTGCCGATATTGGACACGCGCACGTCGCCGCTGGCGGCCTGGTCCGGCACCAGCACCTGCAGCCGGGTGCCGGCCGTGTTGATCAGCTGCGGCCGCACGGCCAGCACCGACAGCACGCCGGCGTTGTCGCGCACGTTGAACAGCACTTGCGTGCCGGGCCCGAAGTTGCTGCCGGCCAGTTCGACCACCTGGCCGACGTTGGCGCTGGCCACGGCGGCCTGCGCCGGCGTGCCCTGCAGCGCGCTGCCGGCCAGGCCGGTCAGCGTGGGCGCCTTGACGCTGAAGTCGTCGCCCAGGGTGGCGCGGTGGATCAGGCCGGCGATGGTGGCGATGCGCAGGCTGCCGTCCGGCGCGAAGGCCAGGCCGGTGATTTGGTTGCTGTTCAGGCCCTGGCCCGAGATGTCGGCGCGGCGCAGTTCGACGCCGGCGCGGTTCACCTTGACCAGCTCGCCGATGTTGCTGTAGCTGCCTATCCAGAAGTTGCCGTCGACCGGATCGAGCGCCATGCCGGCGTAGCTTTGCACATTGAACGGCACGTTGACGCGGGCGATCTCGGCGCCGGTGGCCGCGTTCAGCTCGACCATCTGGTTGAACTGGTGCGACAGCAGGAACAGGTGGCCGCTGACGGGGTCGACGACGCCTGCGGTGGCGTAGTAGTTCACCGGCAGCACCAGCTTGGCGATCAGCGCGCCGGTGGCCGGATTGATGGCCGCCACGCTGTTGCCGCCGTTGTAGGGGTAGCCGGAGAACAGCAGCAGGGAACCGGCCGGCACGGCGGTGCCGGCCAGGCTGGTGGCCTGGGCCGCGATCTGCAGGCCGGCGTAGTTGGCCGTGTACTGGTTGCCGAAGGCCGGGGTCAGCGCGATGGACTGCAGCACCAGGCCGTTGGCCGGGTCGATGCGCAGCAGGTGGCCGGGATTGTCCTGGTCCAGGGTCCACAAGGCGCCGCTGGCCAGATCGACCGCGACGTCGGCGATGGCGCCGACGGCCGCCGTGGCGGTGCCGGGCCGCATGGCGTTCACCGGCAGCGTCACCGAGGTGCCGCCGGCGGTGGTGACGCTGGCCGAGCCGAAGCCGAAGTGGACCGGCAGGGCGCTGCCGAAGCTGGCGGCGCCGTTGTAGACGTAGATGCCGCGCTGGGCGTCGTAGTAGTAGCCGACGTCGATGCCGGCGGCAACGGCGGTGTCGCTGATGGTGCCGCCGGGCAGGGCGTAGCTGGTGGCGCCCTCGACGAAGCCGCTGCCGTACAGCGTGCTCGTGCCGTCGATGCGGCTCAGGGTGGGCACGATCTGCAGCAGCGGCTGGCTGGCCGAGCCGAACATCTGCAGCGCGAACACGCCGTTCGCCTCGGCCGGCAGCAGCAAGGTGGCCTCGCTGCCGTCGGCGCTGGCCGAGACCGGGCTCAGGCGCAGCATGGCCGGCGCGCCGTCGATGCCGGTGTAGCGCAGCAGCACGTCGCTGTCGGTGGACAGGCCGGAACCGGTCAGCTTGACGGCCTGGCCGGCGTTGGCCGAGGCCTTGGCCGGATCGGCGGGCGTGCCCGACAGCGCGGTGGCGACCACCGCGCCCAGGCTGGCGGTGAAGCTGGCGCTGACGCCGCCGGCGGTCTTGACGCTGATCGGGCCGAAGGCGCCGTTAGACAGCGGCACGGTCAGGTAGACCTGGCCGCTGGTGTACTGGCCGACGGCCGGATCGTAGACTTGCTGCACGTCGGGCCCGAGCGCGGCGCCCGCGTCGACGATCACCTGGGCGGTGCCGCCGCTGCCGAAGCGGTACTCGCTGTTATTGCCCTCGACGAAGCCGCTGCCCCGCAGGATGAGGACGGCGCTGCTGCCGTCGGCGCTGACCGACTGCACCTCGACGCCGGTGACGACCGGGATGATTTGCAGCGGCAGCAGCGTGCCGCTGATGTCGCCCACCATGCGCACGTCGCCGGTGACGGCGGCGGCCGGCACGCGCACCTGGGCCTGGGTGCCGTCGGCGTTGAGCAGCGTGGGCCGCACGATGATCTCGCCCGCGGTGCCGTTGGCGTCGAGTGTGCGGAAGGCGAAGCTGGTGGCGGCGGTCATGCCGACTCCGCTCAGCGTGACCAGTTGCCCCGGTATGGCCGAGGCCTGGCCCGGCACGGCGCCGGTGCCGCTGGCGGCGGTGGCGCTGATGCCGGTCAGGCGCAGACTGAAGGCGGCGCTGGTGCCGCCTATGGTGCGCACGCGTATCGGCCCCGAGGGCGCGCCGTCGGGCACGGTCAGGTTCAGCGCGCGGCCGCTGTCGTTGACGTCGAGCCCGTAGTTGCGGCTGATGTCGTCCAGCCGCAGCGCGCCGAACAGCACGGCGGTGCTGCCCTCGGCATAGCCGCTGCCGGTCAGGCGCAGCGGGCCGCCGTTGTACTGGTTGCCGTTGTTGGCCTCGACACCGGTCAGCGTGGGCACGATCTGCAGCACGACGCCGGCGGCGTCGCGCGCCAGGCGCACGGTGCCGGTGGTGGCGCTCATCGGCACGGCCACGGTCAGGCTGTTGCCGTCGCTTGCCACGCTGGCGGGCGCGACGGTGGTTTCGGACAGCTGGCCGTAGTCGTCCAGGATGCTGAACACCACCTGGTCGCCGGCCAGCAGGCCGCTGCCATTGAGCGTGATGGTCTGCAGCGTGTTGGCCGAGGCCAGCGCGGCCTGGGCCGGCGTACCGCTGGCGGCGACCGCCGCGATGCCGGCGATGCGGGTGGCGCCGGCCGGCAGGCGCGTCAGGTTCAGGGTGTAGTTGCCCGAGAACGAGCCGTTGTTGCCGGAACCGGCCACGTTGGGGTTGTAGCTGCTGTTGTAGTAGGCGCTGACGCCGACATAGTAGCTGCCGGCCGCAGGCGCGGTGATGTTCAATGGCGTGGCGTCGCCGGCCGCGCGGTAGCCCGCGCGCAGTTCGGCGCCGGCGGCGTCGAACAAGCGCAGATGGCTGTAAGGATTGCTGGACAGGTAGGCCACCAGCTGGTCGCCCGCCGCCAGGTCGATGCGGTAGAGGTCGATATCGGTGCCGTCGGCCAGCGCGGCCTTGAGGGCCAGGCTTTGGTTCAGTCCGACCGCGGCCGCGATCGACGTGGCCAGCGTGGCGCCGGCGTCGGCCGGCGTGGCGTCCGGCAGCGCGGTGATGAGACTGGCGCCGCTGCGGATGGTGGCGCTGCCGCCGGCGGTGCTGACGGTGATGACGCCCGCGCCCGCGCCGGCCGGCACGGTCAGGCGCAGCAGTTGCTGGTCGCCGTAGCCGGCGCTGGTGCCTGCATTGATGGTGTCGACTTCGAACGCGCCGACCCCGCGGCCGTCGACCTGGATCGCCAGTTCGCTGGCGACCAGGCCGGTGCCTTCGATCAGCAGGGTCTGGCCGGGCGTGACGGTGCCGCCCACGCCGCGCAGCACGGGCACGACTTGCAGGTCGAAGCTGGCATTGCTGCCCAGCACGGCCACGGCGCCGCTGCGCGCCAGGACAGGCACGCGCACCGTCAGCGTTTTTCCGTCGCCGGAGGGGCTGCCGCCCACGGTGACCGTGCCAGGCTTGCCGCTGTCGTCGAGCGCCTGGAATTGCACCAGCGTGGCCGAACTCAGTCCCTGGCCGGAGAGCACGATGTATTGGCCAGTGTTGGCCGACGGGTGGGCCGGATCGGCCGCCAGGCCGGCGCTTGCGCTGGCGGCAATACCGGTGAACGCCACCTGCGCCTGCTGCGGCAACTGGGCGCCGGCCAGTTCCGCATAGCCACCGTCGGTGGTGATGCGGATGGGGCCGTCCAGCGTGCGCGGCGCGACCACGTTGACGCTGTCGTTGCGCGCGCCGCTGACGTCGAAGGGATAGGTGTTGCTGCCCGGGTCCGTCACGGCGATGCCGCCGACCGTGACGGTGGTGGCGCCCTCCATGTAGCCGGAGCCCTGCAGCGTGAACAGGTCGTCTTGGCCGGGGCGGCCGACCACGGCCGCCAGGGTCGGCACGACCTGCAGGCGGATGCCGGGCGTGGCGTTGACCGTCTGCGCGGACAGCAGGCTGTTGCTGATGGTGCGGCTGAACACGGTGGTGCCGTCGACCGCCACGCTGAGCTGGTCCGGATTGCCGGCGCTGCCGTCCCAGGTGTCGAGCGCATACAGGTCGAAGCTGACGGTGTAGCTCTGGCCGGCGGTCAGGCCGGCCAGGCTGAGCGTCTGGCTGCCGTTGTTGAAGCGGCCCGAGAACGCCGACAGCGATTGCGCGCTGTTGCTGTTGACCAGCGGATCGCTCCAGGCGGCGCTGGCGCCGCCCTCGAAGTCGTCGGCGAACACCACGGTCGCGCCGTTGCGCACCACCACGTTGTCCAGGCCCCAGCTCTCGTTGTCGATGGCCTCCAGGCCGCCGTCGGCGAAGCGCACCGTGCTGGTGGCGCCGGCGGCGGTGAAGGTGAACGTCAGGGCGCGGTGCACCGCGTCGTTCTGGCTGCCGAAGCCGGCGTTGGCGGTGCCGATGTTGGACACGCGCACGTCGCCGCTGGCGGCCTGGTCCGGCACCAGCACCTGCAGCCGGGTGCCGGCCGCGTTGATCAGCTGCGGCCGCACGGCCAGCACCGACAAGACGCCGGCGTTGTCGCGCACGTTGAACAGCACTTGCGTGCCGGGACCGAAGTTGCTGCCGGCCAGTTCGACCACCTGGCCGACGTTGGCGCTGGCCACGGTGGCCTGCGCCGGCGTGCCCTGCAGCGCGCTGCCGGCCAGGCCGGTCAGCGTGGGCGCCTTGACGCTGAAGTCGTCGCCCAGGGTGGCGCGGTGGATCAGGCCGGCGATGGTGGCGATGCGCAGGCTGCCGTCCGGCGCGAAGGCCAGCCCGGTGATCTGGTTGCTGTTCAGGCCCTGGCCCGAGATGTCTGCACGGCGCAGTTCGACGCCGGCGCGGTTCACCTTGACCAGCTCGCCGATGTTGCCGTAGCTGCCGATCCAGAAGTTGCCGTCCACCGGATCGAGCGCCATGCCGGCGTAGCTTTGCACGTTGAACGGCACGTTGACGCGGGCGATCTCGGCGCCGGTGGCCGCGTTCAGCTCGACCATCTGGTTGAACTGGTGCGACAGCAGGAACAGGTGGCCGCTGACGGGGTCGACGACGCCGGCGGTGGCGTAGTAGTTCACCGGCAGCACCAGCTTGGCGATCAGCGCGCCGGTGGCCGGATTGATGGCCGCCACGCTGTTGCCGCCGTTGTAGGGGTAGCCGGAGAACAGCAGCAGCGAGCCGGCGGGCACGGCGGTGCCGGCCAGGCTGGTGGCCTGGGCCGCGATCTGCAGGCCGGCGTAGTTGGCCGTGTACTGGTTGCCGAAGGCCGGCGTCAGCGCGATGGACTGCAGCACCAGGCCGTTGGCCGGGTCGATGCGCAGCAGGTGGCCGGGGTTGTCCTGGTCCAGGGTCCACAAGGCGCCGCTGGCCGGGTCGACCGCGACGTCGGCGATGGCGCCGACGGCCGCGGTGGCGGTGCCGGGCCGCATGGCGGTCACCGGCAGCGTCACCGAGGTGCCGCCGGCGGTGGTGACGCTGGCCGAGCCGAAGCCGAAGTGGACCGGCAGGGCGCTGCCGAAGCTGGCGGCGCCGTTGTAGACGTAGATGCCGCGCTGGGCGTCGTAGTAGTAGCCGACGTCGATGCCGGCGGCGACGGCCGTGTCGCTGACGGTGCCGCCGGGCAGGGTGTAGCTGGTGGCGCCCTCGACGAAACCGCTGCCGTACAGCGTGCTCGTGCCGTCGATGCGGCTCAGGGTGGGCACGATCTGCAGCAGCGGCTGGCTGGCCGAGCCGAACATCTGCAGCGCGAACACGCCGTTCGCCTCGGCCGGCAGCAGCAAGGTGGCCTCGCTGCCGTCGGCGCTGGCCGAGACCGGGCTCAGGCGCAGCATGGCCGGCGCGCCGTCGATGCCGGTGTAGCGCAGCAGCACGTCGCTGTCGGTGGACAGGCCGGAACCGGTCAGCTTGACGGCCTGGCCGGCGTTGGCCGAGGCCTTGGCCGGGTCGGCGGGCGTGCCCGACAGCGCGGTGGCGACCACCGCGCCCAGGCTGGCGGTGAAGCTGGCGCTGACGCCGCCGGCGGTCTTGACGCTGATCGGGCCGAAGGCGCCGTTAGCCAGCGGCACGGTCAGGTAGACCTGGCCGTTGATGTATTGCGCGTAGTAGGGGTCGTAGACTTGCTGCACGTCGGGGCCGGTGCCGTTGCCGGGGTCGGCGACGACGACCGCGCCGGCACCGCTGCCGAAGCGGTATTCGCTGTCATGGCCCTCGACGAAGCCGCTGCCGCGCAGGATCAGGGTGGCGCTGCTGCCGTCGGCGCTGACCGACTGCACCTCGACGCCGGTCACCACCGGAACGATTTGCAGCGGGAATGTGCCGTCGGCGAAATCGGTGCGGACGCTGCCGACCATGCCATACACCACGGCGTCGCCGCTGACGGCGTTCGCGGGGAGGTTGAACCAGGCGGTGCCGGTTGCCGCGTCCCAGCGCGTGACGCCCACCACCTGCTGGCTGGTGCCGCCGTTGCTGTCGCCGACGGTGACCTGCAGCTTGGCCGTGGCCGGGTCGAAGGGCACGGCGACGCCGATCTGCTGGCCGGGGTTGGCCGACGGCGCGGTCGGGATCTCCGGCACGCCTGTGGCCGCGCGGATGTCGCTGGCCGGGCGCACGGTGAAGTTGCGCACGATGGGCGCTGCCAGCTCGTTGCCGGCGCGGTCGGCGATGATGGAGGGATCGATGCGCAGGCGATACGAGCCGGGCGACAGGAAGGTGTCGGTCAGGATGCTGAGCCGTTGGCTGAAGTTGCGGGTGTCGAGATGGACGGCGATGGCGACGTCGTCGGCAGTGCCGAACTGCCCGTCCGCACCGGCCCGCACCATGGTCACGCCGCCGGCGTCCAGGCGGGCCGGATCGAGCGGTTCATCGAAGCTCAGGTCCACCGAGCGGACGAAGAAGCGCCGCGCGCCCTCTTCGAGATTGATCGCCGCCAGCACCGGCGGGAAGGTGTCGGGCACAACGTCCAGCGTGATCAACTGGGACAGCGTGGCGTTGCCGCCGGTATCGGTGGCGCGCACCTGCAGCGTCAGCGTGCTGCCGCCGTTCGCGATGGACGGCGCCTGCGCGGTGATCTCCCAAGGGAAACTTGCATCGTCGGACACCACCGTGCCGTTGACCAGCAGTTCGACGTTCCGCACCTGGACATCGTCGCCGACCGTGGGACGGACACTGACCGTGCGCCCTTCGAGCACCTGGATGCCGGGCTTGGCGGGGTCGACGTCGACCGCGTCGACGGCGATCGAGACGGCGGGCGCCACGCCCTGGGTGTCGAAGCCGACAAAATTGACGACCTGCAAGCCGCCCGTGCCGTCGGCCACGAAGGCCAGGCCGTTGGCGAGCGCCACATCCCTGGGGGCGGCGGGCAAGGCGTACTGCGTGATGAAGCGGTCGGTGCGGGCGGGGTCGGAAACATCGACCACGTGCACCACGTTGCCGATGGCAGGCAGCACGCCGACGCTGACCGCCAGGCCGGAACCATTGGCCACGATCGCAGCGTTGGCGATATTGGTCGCATCGGGGTTGCTCAGCAGGACAAGACTTGCCGGGTTGGACACATTCACCGTGCTGTACCCCTGCTGGAAGCCGCTCTGGCCGGCAATGTAGGCCACGCCGCCGCCGACGAAGAGCTTGCCGCCGCCGTTGGCGAGCGTGATCGCGCCACGCGGCGTCAGCAGATCGCCAGCGACCGTGATGGCCCGCAATATGCGATTGGCATCCATCGTATACAGGGTGTTGCCGTCGAAGGCCAGGTCGGTCAGGGTACTGCCGCCCAGCGCGCCGAGATCGAGCGTCGCGCGGATCTCGCCGGTGTTCAGGTCGACCGTCGCAACGGCCTCGCCGGCAGTCACATAGGCGATGCCGTCGCGCACCTCGACGTGCGTGACCGGGCTGGTGAAGGTGATGGTCTGGCGCAGTGCCGGTGCCGTGGGCGTACTGACATCGACCAGGTGCAGGCCGGCGTCGCCGGCGGCGACCGCGACCAAGTTGCGCGCGGCGTCGACCGCCACGTCCGTGTTGTTGCCTGGTAAATCAAGCTCAGCGAGCAAGGACGGTTTGGTGAACTTCGATGCATCGACGATGGCGAGTCCCTGGTTGCCGGTGGCGACATAGGCGGTGAGCTGGCCCGGGTCGTTGGCCGAACCGGCGACCGCGACCGCTTCGGCCGTGCCCTGCAGGTTGACGGCCGCCAGCACGCCTGTCGGCACCGCCAGGTTGCCAAGCGGATTGACGCCTTGCTGGATGGAGGCGAAATCGTCGAGACCGTCCTTATTCGTGTCTTTGCTGTTGAGGCTGGAGCCGATGGCGAATTCGATATCGTCGGGCAAGCCGTCGCCATCGGAATCCGGCGCCGTGCTGGCTTGGAAGGTGCCACCGATCAGCTCGGTCTTCTGGCCGCTGGGCGAGGTCAGATCGTAGCCGTGCGACACGAGGCCGCTGGCCGCATCGAATATGACGTAGTGCACGCGTTCGTTCGGCGGCAGGAAGAAGCTCCAGTGTCCCGCCGAGTCGCTGATCGTGCGCATCGGGAGGCCCGGGGTGTCGAGGCTCTCAAGCGCGACGTAGTTGTCGTGGTACTGCAGCGTCTTGGTGAGTTCGCCAACCCCGGTTCCGACCAGCCCGATCGATTTGACCGGGGTACGCGGATCGTCGGAGACGATCTCGAGGGTTCCGCGCTGCAGGCCGAGCTGCGACGGCGTGAACGACATATCGAAGGTGCGGGATGCGCCGGCGTTCAGCACCAGCGGATGGGCCGCATCCACCGTCGGCAGGTTCACAATGCTGAAGTTGCCGGCACCGTTGCTGACCCGGACCTGGGTAATCGTCAGCGCCTCTGAACCGTCGTTGCGTATGGTGGCGAAATTCGACGCGGTCTTGGTGCCGCCTGTTAAGGACTGGCCGCCCAGGTTGTTGTTCGGGACGTCGAGGGCGACCGCTGCGCCGGCGTACGCGCCGGTTCCGCGCAGCGCGATTTTCAGCGGCGTCAAGCCGTCGTTGACATTGCTGTCGATCTGCAGGACTGCGCTATCCATGCCCACTGTGGCCGGGTCGTAGCTGACGGTGATGATTTGGGTCGCGAATCCCGTTCCTGCCTCGGTGAAGTCGTGCTCGTCGAGCGTGATGGGCAGCGTGCCGGAGAGCGACACCGTGAACGGACCGCTCGCGCCGGTGATATGGATGCTGTTGATGGTGACCGGAGCGGTGCCGTCGCTGACGAGATACAGCGTCTTGCTGGCAAGTTGCCCGTGCGCGCCGTCCGCGACCGTGCGGCCGAAATCGACGCTCAAGACTTCATCCGGTGCAGGGTCTCCCGGCATGAACGGCTGTGCGAACACGCGCAGGTCCGCAAAATCCTCTATGTCGTGCTGATCGCCATGGCGCGGGCTCGGTGCATTGTCGAATGCGTAGTAGGTGTCGAGCTGCGCATACGTCTTGTAATAGCCATACGTGGAGTTGAACACACCCTGCGCCACCGGCAGGCCCAGCGAGTAGTTGACGATGGCGCCGAAGCTGGGCCCGAAACTTGCGACCGTGTCCAGGTTGGCGTCGTAGCCCATGATGCTGCCCCAGACATAGGTATCCGCGGGTGCGAGGCCCCGATAGTGGATCGCGCCAAGGTCGTGGCCGATCTCATGCGTGAGAATGTTGCCGAGAAGCTGGGAAAATCCGGCCAGCGTGGTGGTCTGGGGACTGTAGATGTCGTTGTTGTTGGCGAGTTGGTTCAGATTGACGTTGAGATAATCGCTAGGCGCACGGTTCGTGTAGGACGAGAACGAGTAGGCGCTCTGCAGCCAGGACATGCTGCCCTCGTTAGTCACGTCCTGCTGGAACAGCGTGTTGCTGAAGTCCGCCCACTTTGCATTGGCGGCAGTGGTGCCGCCGAGCGGATTGACGGTGACCAGCCCGAACAGCGTCCGGTAGGTATTGGCCCACTGGACGGGGATGCCGTCGCCCGCCGTGGTGTCGGCGAGCGTCAGCGCCGACGCGGTCAACGGATCGACGGTAGCAAAGTCCGCGTAGACAGCCTTGACCACGTCGGTATAGAGCGTATTGGCGAAGGCCGCGAACCCCGGCGCGGTGCTCGGTTTGTCGCCTGGACTCGCGACCGGCGGCAGTATGGAAAGGAATTTGTTCATCGTCCCGATGGGGTCGTCGACGACAGTCGTCAGCGACGCCAGGAACTCGGCCTTCGAGAACTTGACCACCTGCGGCGCGGTGGCCACGCCGTGCGTGGCGAGGGTGCCTGCGCTCTTACCCTCGGGCGTCTTGATCTGTATCGTGTCGTTGCGGTCCCCGGTAATCTGGAAGGGATCGAAGCGCAGCGCCGAGGTATGCACTTCGAAATTGGTGCCGGTCGGCGCGCCGCTCGAGGCCATGGCGTAGGTTGGCTTGGCCGACGCCGGAATCTCTTCGAGATAGGGGATGTCGTTGTATACCTTGCCCAGCCCGTCGGCCAGCGTCTTGATGAAGTCGACCTGCCCATCGTCGTGCTTGTTATCCGCGGCATCGAAGAAGCGATACACGAACATCTGCTTGTTGATCAAGTCCCCGCCGGACGCGGCGCCGCTGCTGTCGGACTTGTAGCCTTCGATCTTGATGCGTGCGCCGTACAGGATGTCGGCCAGCGCAGCATCGAGATTGGCGGCCGTGAGCAGGGCCTTCATGTCGACTTTGATGTTCTTGATCTGCTGTGGCGCCAGGGAAAACACGAGCGCCGGCATCAGTCCGGTGAGGAATTCACCGCTGCCCGTGTTGCCTTCCACGGTGATCTTCACGACCAATGGCGTCGCATGCTCGTTGACCGGATCGCAGGCGTCCTTGCTCGGGTCCAGTTTGGCCGCATTGTTGCCCACGCTGATAGTGAACGTGCCTGCATCGTCCTTGAACAAATAGTCCTGGACGCCGCTGACGAGCGGCACCGGCGGGACCTCCTTGTCCTTCGGCACCGTCGGGTCGCACGGCGGATCGCTCGGGCCGCCTGGCGGCGTCATGCCATGCCATCCCGGCGCCAGGATGCCCGAGCCTTCGTCCGACACCACCGTCTTGCCGTCCGCCGACACGGTGGCCGTGCCGTTGATTACCAGGCGGCCGGTGGTGTGGTCGAAACTCAGTATATTGAGTTTGGTGCCCGGCGCTGCATTGAACACATTCGGGAAGGTGATTTGCACCGGCTCCGCGAATGTATCCACGCCTGGCGCCTGGATCGTGATGTCGAAGGTGTGCTGCATCACGCCCGGCGGCAGCATGTCCTTCACCAGCGCCGGTGGCACGGTGTTGATGCCGATCTTCACGTTGTCGAGCACTTGGCCGTCGAAGCCGACCGCGCTGCCCGGTTGCACGGTCAAGGTCAGTTCGTTGCGCTGCTCGTCGGTCAACGCAGGGGCCGACTTTTCGTCCACTGTGATCGTGGTCGGCGTGCTGTTGCTGACCTGCTGCAGCGATGAAGTCTGGACGCGCGGCAGATAGACTTCGGCGCGGTCGGCGTTGGCCTGCTGCGCATCCAGCGAGCCCATGCTGCCCATCAGTGTGTTGGTGATGCCGGGGCGCAGTTCCACGTCCATCACCATTTCGGGGAAGAACACGCCGGCCGGCGGATTGGTCGCGCTGCGGCCGTCGATGCCGACTTTCACGTCGCCCACCGGCACGCCGTCGAAGGAGAAATTGCCGTCGGCGTCGGTGTAGGTGCTCAGGTCGGGACGCCCGACGATGAACACCCTGGCGTTGGCGATCGGCAGCAGGAACACATCGTCCGGCGTGTGGATCACGCCGTCGGCCCCGCGCCGGATGTCGTCGAAGGTCATCGGTTGGAGGTCGGCGCCCGGGTCGACCACCTTGCCGACCAGCTTGGTGCCGGCGATGGTGGTGGTGCTGACCGTAGTGAAGCTCCAGGCCAGGTCACCACCGCTGGCGCCGTCGCCGTCGGCATCGAGGAAGCTGCCGTCCTGCGCGGCGCGGATGCCGGCGCCATTCAGATGCAAGGTGACGGTGCTGCCGCCCGGCATGGGCGCGTTGAAGAACAGCCACGCGAAACTGCCGTCGAGCGCCGGCACGATGATCGCGTCGAGTTTGCTCCCGTCCGGGCCGGTGGCGTAGAAGGTCTGCGCCGTCAGCGTGGCCGGGTTGACCGCGCGGGAGAAGTAGACCTGCGGACGGAAGGTCGTGCCGACATCGCCGCTGCCGTCTGCCGGCGTGACTTTGCTCACCGCAAACGGCGTCAGTTGTGCGACGCTGATGCTGCGGCTCAGGGTGCTGATATTGCCTGCCGCGTCCTGCGTTTTCAGCATCAGCGTATGGTCGCCTATGGCTAGCTCGCCGAGCGGCAGCGCCTGGTCGAACGTGCCGGTGGCCGGATCGAAGGTCAAGGATTTGCTGGCGCCGCCATCGATGCTGTAGTTCAGGCTGACGAGCGCGGAGCCGGTGGGATCGGCGCTGCCGCTGAGGCGCGACGCGGCGTTGAGCGCGTCCCCGTTCGCGATGCTGGCCAATGCCAGCGCGGGGGCCTTGGTGTCGAGCGTGAAGTCGCGGGTGTAAGCGGCGCTCAGATTGCCCGCAGCGTCGCGCGCCAGCAGGGTGATGGTGTGCGCGCCGTCGGCGCTGCCGTCGAGCGCGAGCGCGGTGGTGAGGCTGAACTTGCCGGTCCCGTCGAAGTCCAGCGTTTGCAGCGCACCGCCGTCGACGCGGTATTGCGCGCTTGCCACGCCCGACAGATTGTCGAGCACCTGTCCGGTGAGTGTGAGGTTGGCGTTGCTCGCCGCCTTGGAGTCGCCGAGCACCACGCTCGGCGCCTGCTTGTCTTCGGTCAGCGCGAATCTGCTCAGCACGGCGGTGGCGACATTTTTGCCCAAGGCCATCCCGGCCTGGTTGGAGAACTCGAAGTGGATGCCGCCGTAGATGCGGCTTTCCCCCGCCTCCTGCGCGGCCTGGTCAAAACTGGCGAAGCTGCGCGTGACGCCAGGCAGCGTGGAACTGGTGGCGCTGAAGTTGACGTTGTCGCCGAAGGCGGCGGTCAGGATGCCGGCGGCGGCGGCGCTGAACGTCGAGTGGCCCGACACGTATTCCGGATGCGGCGGGGTGATCAGCAGCGGCTGCCAGTTGTCGTCCTGCGTGGTGGCGGCGTTGCCGTCCTGGCCGGCCTCCTGGATTGCGGTCACCGGCCGCCACGCGTCGTAGGTATATTTGACATCCCAGCAGGCGATGGCCGCGTCGGCCAGCGCCACGTTGAGCTGCGCCATCAGGCGGGCGTTGGCCGACAGGCTGTTGCCTTCGGCTGCGGCCACCTGCGCGGCGATCTGGTTCCAATGCCCCGGCGGTGTGATGCTGCCGCCGCCGTCGGCCCAGAAGTGCGCTTGCTGGGTTTGGTCGGCGGTGCGCGTGCTGCCGGTCGCGCCGCCTATGAGGCGGGTCTGCTCGAGCGCGGCGGCGTATTCCGCGGAGTCCAGCGCGGGCGGCGGCCCGGAGCGGAATTCGCTGCCCGAGGCCAGGGCGAACGGCGTCACTTCGCCCCATTGTGGTAGCTGCGCGACCAGGTATGCGGGGCCTGTGGGGCGCCACTTGCCCAGCTCGCTGCTGCCGTCGTCGGCGGCGAAATCGAGATAGCCATCGTTGGCGCGGACGGCAAGTACGTCCTCGGCGATGCTCTTGCCCAGCGCCACGCCCGCATCCTTGGCGGCGCCATCGGTGATCAATGCCAGGCTGGCGGCCAGTGCCGTATCGAATATGGCCCGCTGTCCCGGGTACAGCTGGTACAGCACGCGGTAGGCCGCTTCGGCCACCGCCGCTTCGGCCGAAAGCGGGCCGGTGACATTGCGTTGCACGAGGTAGGCTGGCGTGCCCTCGATGGCGGCCAGCGTGTCGTAGACCGCGAGGCTCTGGATCGCCAGGACGCGGGTGGCGATGGCCGGATCGCTGACGTCGAGCTGGATCGCCTTCAGCGCGATGTTGTTCCAGGTCAGCACGGCGTCTTGCTGAAGCTGTGCGACGCGGGTGAACGTGCGGGCCAGGCTGGACGCGTTGCCGGCGGCATCGGTCGCCGTCAGCGTGATCAGGTTCTCGCCCATGGCCAACGTCACATTCGGCAGGATGAAGACGCCGCCGGCGCCGGCGACGGCGCTGAGGCCCTGGCTGGACAGCGCGACGGTGGCACCTTCTTCGGCCTGGCCCTTGATCTGCACCCGTGCCGAGGTGGCCGTGGTCAGGTCGGCATTGCTGGCATCGGCTGCGGACAGCGCATAGCTGAATGTGGCGGGCGCAGCGCGGTCCAGTGTAAAGCTGACATCGACGAGTTCCGATTTGTTGCCATCGGCGTCGACCGCTTGCAGGCGCAGCACGTGGGCGCCGTCGGCCAGCGCGCCGCCGGCCAGCGCGGCCATCTGGGCGGCGCTGATGGTATAGCTGCCGTCGGCGGCCAGGCTGGCCGACACGTCGGTCAGCGGCAGTGCGCTGCCGTCGGGATCGAGCGTGGCCAGCAGGCGCGCGGCCTTCACCGTGCCGCCGGCGACGCCGTGTACAGCCGGGTCGTTGGTCAGGCCGTCGATGCTGGAACTGCCGGTGTCGTGCAGCAGGGCCGCGCTGAGCGAGGGAGCGGTACCGCTGCCTGTGCCCGTGCGGGTGATCTCAAGCATGTGCTGGCTGGTGTTGCCGGCCGCGTCGGTGGCGGCGACGGTGAAACTGTTGACGCCCAGCGCCAGGGCCAGGCCGGCGAATTCGAATTTGCCGTCGGCGCCGACCGCAAGCACGGTGTCCGGCCCCAGCAGCTTGACGCTGACCGCCGTCAGGGCCACGCCGGCCAGGGTGACGGTGGCGGCCGTGGTGCTGTGGTCGCCGGCCACGCCGGTGTCGGATGCGGCATCCAGGTCGAAGGCGGTGACGGCGGGCGGCAGCGAATCGAACGTAAAAGCGACATCGACGGGTTGCGACAGATTGCCGGCGGCGTCGCGCGCCTGCAGGCGCAGCGTGTGCGCGCCCTGCGCCAGCGCGCCGCCGGCCAGCACGGCCAGTTGCGCGGCGCTGACGGTGAACGCGCCGTTGGCCTGCAGGCTGGCGCTCAGGTCGACCGAGGGCAGCGCGGCGCCGGCCGGGTCGAGCACGGCGAACAGCGCGGTCGTGCCCTTCAGATCGATGGCCGTGCCGGACACGGCGGGGTTGCTGGTGATGCCGTCGCTGGTGCTGGCGCCGGTGTCGACCGACAGTGCGGCCGTCAGCAGCGGGGCGGCCGTGTCGCGCGGCACGCTGCTCAGTTGCGGCAAGCTGGCAGGGGCCACCACGGCGCCGTTGACGTTGACGGTGGCGGGGAAGGCGGGCGCGACCAGGCGGCTGGCGGCGTCCAGCGCGCCGCCGATGTACAGTTCCTGCAGCTTGTTCGTGGCAGTGCCGAGCTGGGCGTCGTCGCCGTCGCCGAATACGCCGTTGACGGGGTCGGCCCCGATCAGGAAGGCGCTGCCTGTCACTGCGCCGCTGATGCGGATGCGCGCCACAGTGCCGGCGCCGAACTTGTCGGCTGCCGGGCCGGTGCCGCCCAGGGCGGCATCGCTGCCGAGGTCGGCGCCGGCCAGCAAGGTGAAGCCGACCGCCGAGCCGCTCACCTGCAGCATCTGCAGGCTGGCCACCGCCAGCAGGCCGGACAGGTTGCCGCTGACGGCCAGCTGGCTGAGTGCACCCTTGACGTTGGCGTGCCAGCCCGCTTCGCTGCTGCCGAAGGCGATGTTGCCGGCGCGGCCGCCGATGGACCATAAACCGGCGCCGACGCTGCCGCCGGCCTTGAAGTTGCCCAGTACCAGAGGACCGGCGCCCACGCCGGACAGCACCAGGTCGGCGGTGAACTGCTGGGCGGCGGTCAGGTTGTTCAGGCCGGCGGCCTTGAAGCTGGACGGTGCGCCGGCGCTGCCGGTCCAGGCATTGAACTTGACGACATCGGCCACCTGCGTGGTCTGCAACTGCACGCCGCTGAAGTTGCGGGCCGTGATGTCGAGCAGACCGCTGCCGGAGGTGCTGATCTGTGCGCCGGCCGCGTCGCGCAGCACCAGGGTGCGCAGCGCGCCTGAGACCGTCAGCGCGCCGGCCAGGTCGGCGCCGGCGCCGCTGATGGACTTGATGCTGCCGGCCACGGTGACGCCGGCCAGCAGCACGCGGCCGTCGCCGCCGGCAGCGGTCAGCGCGAGCTGGGTCGCCGCGTCGCTGCCCGTCACCTGCAGGGTGTAGCCGCCGGCGCCGCCTGCCACCGCCACCGTGCCCTTGCCGCTGATGGACAGGGTAAAGCGGGTGCCGTCGGCGTCGGTCAGCGTGATGGCGGGGATGATGCCGTCCGGTGTTTCGCCGGCCACGCCGGCCAGCGCCAGCGTGCCGGGCATGACGGCGGTGTTGTTGCCTTCATCGGTCTCGGCGTAGCTGTTCTCGCTGTCTGCCACCGCGATAAGGCGGTAGTTTCCAGGCAGCTCCACTGCGCCCGTGTCGAGCGGGATCTGGATTTGCGCCGCGCCGCCCGCGCCGAACTGGGCCGGAGGCACGTCGAACTGGCCGAGCAGGCGGTCGGTCCCGTCCAGCTGGCCATCGGGCGAGGCGTAGACCTTGACCCGGACCGCGTCGCCCAGGGCGTCGTCGCCTTGCTTGAGCAGCTGGATGGTGGCGCTGGCGGCGCCGCCCGGCGCGGCGCCCGCAGGCGCGAAGGAAGCGGTGCCGAAACTCAGGTCGCCCGACAGCAGCACGCGCGGTTCGATCGCCTCGAAGCTGAACGGCGAGCTGAAGGGCGAGCCGAACGGCGCCGGCGCACTGCCGGCAGCCGGCGCCGGCCGCGCGCGGCGCGCCTGCGCCAGGCGCTCGCCCAGCCAGGATCGCGCGGCCATGCCCAGGCGCCGCCAATCGCGCCAGATCCAGCCGCCAATGCGGCTGAGCAAACGTACCATCAGCGCGCTGATGCCGCTGCGGCGGTGGACGTGGTTCGAATTGCGTGCGGTGCGGGAACGGCGGGCCATGATCATTCTCCATCAATGCTTGATGCGATATTTGGGGCGGCAGCCGTCCCTCCGAGCCCTTGGGACGGAAAGCGGCGGACGAGGCTGGAACGGGCGCGGCCGCCCTGTCGCCGAGGCACTGCCTCGGCGGGAAAGGCCGGGCTCGTGGAATTACTGCGGTTTTGGCTTGGTGCGGTATCGCGCCGATTGACGGGCCAGCACCAGCGCGCCGACCAGGAACAGCAGGCCGGTGCCGGGCTCGGGCACTTGGGAAGCGAGCGCCGTGCGGCCGCTGGCGACGACGTTGAACAGGTCGTCGACGCGCTCGTAGGACTGGGCGCCGGGCGTGCCCGTGCCCAGCCAGGTGAAGCCCACCTCGAAATCGAATTTCCCGGCAGGCAGGCTGTTCAGCGCCATGAAGCTGGACACGCCTTCCAGTGGAACTGTCGGGTCGGGCTGGGTCACGCTCGCGAGCCAGTCGCCGCTGCCCGGTGTCAATGCGTCCAGTTCGGCGTACAGGGCGGCGTCGAAGGTGATCGTCAGGCCATGGAAGGCTGGCGTGGCTTCACTGTAATGGTAGATGTATTTCATGCGGTTTGGAGCGCCGGGACTGTCGACCGTGTCTATCACCTCATAGATCAATTCGGCTTTGGCAGCGTGCCCGGCGCAGGCCAGGGCCGCGCCCAAGGCGAGCGCCGACACCATCTTTCGCATCTTCATAGAATCCTCAGTTTGTAGTGGACAGCTTGAATAAGGCCAGGGCAATGCCCCCGCTTCAAAGCGGGTGTCTAGGGTGCTAAGTCCGGGATATCAACGATACTATTGCCGAGTAAAAACATATGCTGCAAAGCAGCGTTACTTGCAAAATATAACTGGAGCTAAATGTTACACCCGTTACATATTGTTACGACAATGGTATAATTATGATAATTAAGTGCACATTCGTCAAGAAAAAATGCCGATACTGACCGAAAACTTTGATGCAGGTTCAAGTGGAGAGGGATAATTTTGCGCGGTCCGCCATGATGGCAGCTATGAAACTAGCATGCTGCACTGCGGCGTGGGGAGGCCCCGCCGGGATGGCGGGCGTGGCGGATGAGATACGCTTACTTCAGGAATGGCTGTTCTGGACAGCGCTCAGTCGCGGGGATGGGCTGGCAACTGGCTCAGCACTTTGCGCACCGCGCCGTGGGCCATGGCCACATCCGGCGAGTCATGCAGCATGGCGTTGTAGCGCGTGCGGAAATCGTCGTTGGTGGGGGGCAGGGGGCCGATCAGGCCCTCGACTTCGGCGCGGAAGCGCCGCTCCAGGTCGACCACCAGGGCTTCCTCGTCGTCCAGGCATTCATCCAGTTCGCTCAGTACGCCGGACAGCTTTTGCAGCCACGCGAAATGCGGGTGGCTGGTGACCAGTTGCAGGTGCTCGAGCGCGCTGCCCACCTGGCCGAAATATTGGGTCTCAACATCGAGCAAGGCTTTGTGCAGCGCTCTCAGCGCGCGCGACAGTTGCTGCAGGTCGCTGCGCAGGGATTTTCCTTCGATCATGTCCGGCTCCGGCTTGTTGGCGAAAACGCCATCATAAGCCATCGCCGGATTTACTGTGCTCTACAATTTGGCAGGGGCGGCGCCCGGTGCGGTGGCGGCCGTTGCGCCGTTCAGCAGCGAGCGCGAGCGGGCATAGCCGAAGTAGACCACCAGGCCGATCACCAGCCAGATGCCGAAGGCGATCCAGGTGAACCAGGCCAGGAAGCTCATCAAGGTCAGGCACAGGACCACGGCCAGCGCCGGAACGTAGGGCACGCCGGGGCAGCGGAAGGCGCGCGGCAGGTCGGGGCGCTTCCTGCGCAGGATGATGACGGCGACCGACACCAGGCAGAAGGCGGCCAGCGTACCGATATTGATCAGCTCGGTGAGCACGTTGAGCGGCACCAGGGCGGCGATGCCGCCGAAGATCAGGCCCACCATCCAGGTGGCGAAGAAGGGCGTGTGGTACTTCGGATGGACTTCCGACAGCTTTTTCGGCAGCAGGCCGTCGCGCGACATGGCAAAGATGATGCGGGTCTGGCCGTAAGCCATCACCAGGATCACCGTGGTCATGCCCAGGATGGCACCCAGGTTGACGAAGCGCGCCACCCAGTTTTCACCGGCGTACTCGAGCGCCAGCGAGACCGGATGGTCGACGCCGAGGAATTTCTGGTAAGGCACGATGCCGGTCATGATGGCCGACACGACCACGTACAGTACGGCGCAGGCGGCCAGCGAACCGATGATGCCGATCGGCAAGTCGCGCTCAGGGCGTTTCACTTCCTCGGCGGCCGAGGTCACCGCGTCGAAGCCGATGAAGGCGAAGAACACCAGTGCGGCCGCGCTCATGATGCCGGTCACGCCGAACGGCGCGTACGGCTGCCAGTTGGCCGGCTCGACATGGCCTATGCCGACGGCGATAAACAGCAGCACGACGCCGATCTTGATGGCGACCATGACGTTGTTGACACGGGCCGATTCGCGCACGCCCAGCGACAGCATGGCGGTCAGCACCACCATGATGAGCAGGGCCGGCAGGTTGAACCACGTGCTCACGCCGGGCACCGCGCCAGGCGCGGCGGTCAGTTCGACCGGCAGCCGGAAGCCGACGCTGGCGAGCAGCGATTGCAGGTAGCCGGACCAGCCGACCGACACGGCCGACGTGGCCAGGCCGTATTCGAGCAGCAAGTCCCAGCCTATCATCCAGGCGACGATTTCGCCCAGGGTGGCGTAGCTGTAGGTATAGATCGATCCGGCCACCGGCACCGACGAGGCGAACTCGGCGTAGCACAGCGCGGCGAAGCCGCAAGCGACTGCGGCGATGACGAAGGAGATGGTGAGGGCGGGGCCGGCGGTCAGCGCGCCGGTGCCGGTGAGCACGAAAATGCCGGTGCCGACAATGGCGCCTATGCCCATCAGGATAAGGTCGAACGGCCCCAGTACTTTGGCCAGTCCGCCGGGGCGGCGGCTGGCGGCCACCATGTCGTCTAGATTCTTGGTTCTAAAGATGCTCACTATCTGGGTTCTCCAATGTGTCTCTGTCTTGAGTTTTTGTATGTTTTAGCCCGTGCCAGATCATGGCCGGATGCTGCCGCATACTAGCACACGGCACACTGCGCGCACCATGGCAGGGAGACAGTTTGGAGGGGGCGCTGCTGAGCGCGATATCAGCGCGGCATCAGTGCAACTTCGGCGCAACGTCAGTGCAATAAGCGGCCCGTGCGGTGATCCACGTAGCGGCTCTGCGCGACCGGCGCGCCGGGACTGCGCTCCAGTTTGGCCTGCACCAGCTTCTGCCAGGCGCTCACCCAGCGCGATGCCACCACGCATTCTTCGGTCGACCTGGCGCCGAGCGTGCGCTCGACGGCGAGTTTCTGGCGTTTCAGGGCGTACAGGGCTTGAGCGTAGTTGTCCATCGGAATAGGTCGAACTGAAGTTAAGCGTTGGGCTGCTGGAGACTCCATTATCAGGCAGCTCGGCACGGCTGAATGTGCGTTACCTCACCTTACGTAGGAATAAGACGACATTTTTGCATGCCGATGTACTACACGCGGCCATCCCCCACTCCGATACTGCTGAGCTATTGCAGGCAATAAAGTAGAGGCAAGCAAAACAACAACATTGACCAGGTGCCTTCCATGTACAACGCCATCACGACCGAGTCCTGCGCAGCGACCCGACAGACCACGGGCCCGCAGGCCGTATCCCTGGCCGGTGCCCAGCAAAACGAAGTGTTGCGCGCATTGCCCCTGGCCGAACTCGAACGCCTGTTCCCCGAACTGGAACTGGTGCAGCTGAGCCCCGGCAAGCGCTTGTACGACTTCGGCGAACAGCTCGAATACGCCTATTTCCCGACCAACGCCATCGTGTCCCTGCAATATATCAACGAGGAGGGCGCCACCACCGAGATTGCCGTGGTGGGCCGCGAAGGCGTGGCAGGGGTCGCCATCTACCGCGGCGAGCGCGCCAGCTGCACCGCCGTGGTGCAAGCCGCAGGCTATGGCTACCGCCTGGATGCCGACACCTTGCGCGACATGTTCGCCGAGGGAGGCGAACTGGCCCACCAGCTGATGCGCTGCACCAGCCGCATGTTCGCCCAGCTGGCGCAGAACGTGGTCAGCAGCCGCCACAGCAGCATCGACCAGAAACTGTGCCGCTGGCTGCTGGAACGCCTGGACCGTTCCTTGGGCAATGAGATCAAGGCGACCCAGGAAACCATCGCCAACCTGCTGGGCGTGCGCCGCGAAAGCATTACGGCGGCCGCCTGCAAGCTGCAGCAAGAGGGCGTGATCCAGTGCCGCCGCGGCGTGATCGTCGTGCTCGACCGCAGCGGCCTCGAACTGGGCGCGGGCTGCGGCTGCTACTTCGCCGCCCGCCTGGCCAGCGCGCCGGACACGCTTTCCGCCTGAGGCCTACAGCCCGTACAGGATGGCCGCCAGATTGTCGTAGATGGGATAGACCCCGCCCGGCAGCTGGTCCCAGCCGATCACGTCGAAGTGGTCGTACTGGTCGACATAGCCCAGATAGTTCCAGCTGCCCTTGACCGAGCTGCCGTTGTAGTTGCGCACCGGCTGCCCGGCCGGCGCCCGCATGCTCACCGTGTTGACCACGCCGTCGTTCGGATACCAGGTCGAGTCGGTCGGCACCCGGCCTGCCGCGCTCTGGCGGTAGGAGCCCATGCCCGGCTGCAGGATGGACGGCACCACCCATTCGCCGGCCGTGTTCTTCAGGAAGAAGATCATGTCGTTGCGGGCGTACTGGTAGCTGCTGCTCTGGAAGGGCGCGATCAGGCGGTCGGTGTCGTTACAGCAGAAACTGCCTTGCGCGGTCGCGCGCGAACCGATCGAGTAGTAATAGACGTTGGGCGAGGTCTTGACCCAGGCGTTCAGTTCGGCGGCGCCGTCCGGGCCCAGGTCCCATTGCGCCGCGTCGTGGTTGTCCAGGTTCCAGAACGGCGCGCCGTCGGTGCGGCCGATAAAGTCGGCGATCGATTCGGCCGGCCCTTGCGCCAGGCCGTATTGTTCCAGGCGGAACTTGTAAGCCGCCGTGCTGCCGCCCAGGCCCGCCACCTCGACGATCTGGCCCGCCAGTTCGGATACCTTGGGCACGAAGTCGACGATCACGTCGCGCAGCGTGGTGCCGTTGTGCGGGGTGGCGATGGTGGCCGCGCTGGTCACCCAGCCGATTTTTCCGCCTGTATATAGGGCGCCGCCGCCCTCGTTGCCGTTGGGGGAGCCGTTTTCCAGCAACTGGATCAGCGTGCGCACGGTCTGCCCTCCCTGGCTGTGCGACACCAGGTGGACGGGATGCTGCGCGTCCCACGACGGGTACAGCGCCAGCGGATAGTTGTTCGGATTATTGGCGGGGTCCGCCGCCCAGCATTTGCCAGCCGGCTGCTGGATCTCGCCGTCGGCTGCATGCTGCGCGGCGTGCTGCGCGCCGTAGTCGGCGCAGCCGCCCTTGATCTGATAGTACAGTTCCACCGCCCGGTCCCAGTTCGAACTGACCGGCCCCACGCCGGCGGCGTACACGGGATGCTGGCTGCTGCGCAAATGGGCGGCGATGTCGTTGAAGCCGCCCCAGTAGGAGAAGCCGGTGCCTTGCAGCGAATCCGGGCCGAAGCCCAGGAAACCATGCACCAGCACGATGGGATGGTTGTTGGCTGCGTGTGCTACCGGTGTGGCGAGGCAGGCGGTGAGGGCGATTTTTGCCAGCAATTTCATGGTGCGGTCTCCGGTGGTGGGTAAGGTTGCGCTGACACCATTTCACCACGCCCGGCGGCGCTGCCGGCCCGCCGCGATGCTGCCGCGCGAGCCAATCGCATGGATCGGCAAGCCTTGTCATGGACAATAATCGCAAAAATTGCCGTGTGTAACGGAACCGGACGCGGCAACAGCAGCGCTATAATGGTGCAAACCACCTCCCATTTCCCAGATGCTATCCCACACCCGAGCCCCGGTCCGCCTGCGCCATCTGCTGGTCCTGCTGACCGCCATCGGGTTCCTGCCGCTGATCCTGATCGGCGCCTGGGGCGTGAAAACCACGGCCGACTACCAGCGGCGCGAGCTGGAGCGTTCGATGCTGGACCTGTCGCGCGCCCTGTCGAGCGCGGTCGATGCCGAGCTGGACGGCTGGATCGCCACGCTGCGCACCATGGCGCGCACGCCCGCGCTGGCCAACGGCGACATGGAAGCTTTTTACGAGTTTGCCAAGGAGCAGGTGCAGACCCAGTCCGACTGGTCCAGCGTGGTGCTGACCGACGCCACCGGCGAGATGGTGTTCAAGACCTCCTTGCCCTTTGGTTCGCAGGACGGCCGCGTGATCGATCCGGACAGCCTGCAGCGCGCCATGGCGCTGCGCCAGCCCGTGGTCGGCCGCATCGCGTTCGGCCAGCTGTCCAGGCCGGCCTTCCCGGTACGGGTGCCGGTCAGCGACGGCGCCAACCGCCAGTTTGTGCTGACAGCCGCCATCCAGCCCAGCCGCATCCTGAAGCTGGTGCAACGGCAGAAGAATCCGGACGGCTGGGTGATCAGCGTACTCGACAGTACGGGCTTGCGCGTGGCCCGCTCGCTCGACCACGAGCACACCCTGGCCACCGGCGCCAGCCCGTCGCTGGCGCAGTTGCTGCAGACCGGGCCGATGGAAGGCGTGGGCGTCACGCGCACGCTGGAAAACCAGGAAGTGAGGACGGCCTACACGCGCCAGTCGCGCCACGGCTGGACCGTGGCGGTCGGCGCGCCGACCGCCGAGCTGACCCGTACGCTGCTGCAAAGCGTGGCGATCTACGCCGGCGCCATCATCGCCTCGCTGCTGCTGTGCACCGGCCTGGCGGCGATGATCGCGCGCCGCACCGTGTCGGCCATGAGCGCGATGCAAGAGCAGGCCGTGCGCCTGGGGCGCGGCGAACCGGTGCACATCGCGCCGTCCGGCATCTATGAAGTCAACCTGATGGGCCTGGCCCTGGACGCGGCGGCCTACCAGCGCACCGCGCACGAGCAGGAGCGCAGCCGCTTGCTGGCCTCGCTCGAGCGCGCGCTGAAAGCGCAGGAGGACGCGCTGGCGCGGGCCGAGAGCGCCAGCCGCGCCAAAGACGACTTCCTGGCCGTGCTGGGCCACGAACTGCGCAATCCGCTCAGCCCCATCGTCAGCGCGCTCGACCTGATGGCCGCGCGCGAGCAGGGCGTCTACCAGCGCGAGCGCGATGTGATGCGGCGCCAGGTCACGCACCTGAAGCGCCTGGTGGACGACTTGCTCGACGTGTCGCGCATCACGCGCGGCAAGCTGGAACTGAACAAGGCGCCGGTCAACCTGTGCTCGGTGGTGGCGCAGGCGGTGGACGCGGCCAACGCGGCCAAGACGCGCGGCCCGGCCATCGCGGTGCAGATGCCCGGCAGCTTGTGGGTGTTCGGCGACGAAAGCCGGCTGGTGCAGGTGCTGACCAATCTGCTGTCGAACGCGGTGCGCTTCGGCGGCGACGGCGCCATCGTCGTGATGCTGGAGGCCAGCGGCATGCACGCGCGCCTGGTGGTGCGCGACCACGGCGTGGGCATGCTGCCGGCCATGCTGGAGCACATCTTCGAACCGTTCTACCAGGCGCCGCAGCCGCTGGCGCGCGCCGCCGGCGGCCTGGGGCTGGGCCTGGCCATCGCGCGCAACCTGGTGCTGCTGCACGGCGGCCGCGTCCACGCCAGCAGTGCCGGGCAGGAGCAGGGCAGCGCCTTCGAAGTGCTGCTGCCGGCCATCGCCGAGCCGGCTTTGATACGCGACGGCGCCGAGCCGCCGCAGCCGGCCGCGCCGCGCCGCGTGCTGGTCGTCGACGACAACCAGGACGCGGCCGACAGCCTGCGCAATCTGCTCGAGCTGAGCGGGCACGAAGCGCTGGCCGCGCATAGCGCGCTCGACGCGCTTGACGCTTTCGCGGCGCTGCGGCCCGAAGTGGCCGTGGTCGATATCGGCTTGCCGGACATGAGCGGCTACCAGCTGGCTGCCGCGCTGCGGGCCAAGGCCAAATGGCCGCTGCGCATGATCGCCCTGACCGGCTACGGCCAGGCGGCGGACAAGCAGCGTGCCAGTGCCGCCGGCTTCGACATGCACCTCACCAAGCCGGCCGACATCGGCGACCTGCAGCGGGCCATCGCCGGCGAGGCCTGAAGCCGGCCGAAAAAAAACCCTGAGCCAGTCAGGGTTTTTGGGGTGGTGCCGCAGGCTTACTTCTCTGCGAACGCGCGCTCGATGACGAAGTCGCCAGGGGTGGACGTGTTGCCTTCGTTGAAGCCGCGCGCTTCCAGCATTTCCTTCAGGTCGCGCAGCATGTCGGCGCTGCCGCAGATCATCACGCGGTCTTCATTCGGGTTCAGTTCCGGCACACCGAGGTCCTCGAACAGCTTGCCGCTCTCGATCAGTTCGGTCACGCGGCCCATGTTCTTGTACTCTTCGCGCGTCACGGTCGGGTAGTAGCGCAGCTTGCTCGACACCAGTTCGCCCAGGAACTCGTGGTTGGGCAAATGCTCCACCAGCAGGTCGTGGTAGGCCAGTTCGTCGACCTGGCGCACGCCGTGCACCAGGATCAGCTGGTCGAACTTCTCGTAGATTTCCGGATCGCGCACGATGCTCATGAACGGCGCCAGGCCGGTGCCGGTCGACAGCATGTACAGGCGTTTGCCCGGCAGCAGGTAGTCCGACACCAGGGTGCCGGTCGGCTTGCGGCCGACGATCACGGTGTCGCCAACCTGCAGGTGCTGCAGGCGCGAGGTCAGCGGACCGCCCTGCACCTTGATGCTGAAGAATTCCAGGTGGTCTTCATAGTTCGCGCTGGCGATGCTGTAGGCGCGCAGCAGCGGCTTGCCGTCGACGCGTAAACCTATCATGGTGAAGTGGCCGTTGGAAAAGCGCAAAGCGGGGTCGCGCGTCGTGGTGAAGGAGAACAGGGTGTCCGTCCAGTGATGCACGCTTAAAACGCGCTCCTCGTTCATGTTGCTCATTGGTCTAAATCCCGATTGAAAAATGAATGGCGTAACTGACATTGTAGCGGATGGCAGCGCCTCCTGTCTCGGGGGCGCTGCGACACGATACTTATATGCTTATACGCCGGCCGGCTGTAAACGGCGCTGTTTGCTCCAGTAGCCCACGCCCAGCACCAGCAGCCAGACCGGGATCAGGTAGACCGACAGGCGCAGGTCCGGCGTCAGATACATCACCACCAGGATGCCGGCCAGGAAGGCCAGGCACAGGTAGTTGGTCAGCGGATGGCCCAGGCTGCGGAAGCTGGTGGCCTGGCCGGCGCGCTGCTTTTGCGCGCGGAAGCGCAGGTGGATCCAGCTGATCATGCCCCAGTTGATGATCAGGGCCGAGACCACCAGGCCCATCAGCATGCCGAAGGCCTGCGCCGGCAGGAAGTAGTTGACGGCCACGCAAATGCCGGTCGCCAGCGCGGACACGCCCAGCGCCGCCAGCGGCACGCCGCGCTTGTTGACGATCAGCAGCGAACGCGGCGCGTTGCCCTGCTTGGCCAGGCCGAACAGCATGCGGCTGTTGCAGTACACGCCGCTGTTATACACCGACAGCGCGGCCGTCAGCACCACCACGTTGAGGGCGTTGGCCACCAGATTGCTGTTCAGCGCGTGGAAGATCAGCACGAAGGGGCTGCCGCCGGTGACCACCTTGGTCCACGGGTACAGCGACAGCAGCACGCCCAGCGCGCCGATGTAGAAGATCAGGATGCGGTAGATGGCCTGGTTGGTGGCCTTCGGGATGGTCACCGAGGGATCGTCCGCCTCGGCGGCGGTGATGCCCACCAGTTCCAGCCCGCCGAAGGAGAACATGATGACGGCCATGGCCATCACCAGTCCGCCCAGGCCGTTGGGGAAGAAGCCGCCGTGCCGCCACAGGTTGGCCACGGACGCTTCCGGACCGGCGGCGCCGGACGCCAGCAGGTAGACGCCGAACACGATCATGGCGACGATGGCCACCACCTTGATGATGGCGAACCAGAACTCCATCTCGCCGAAGGCCTTCACGTTGAGCAGGCTGATGGTGTTGATGATCAGGAAGAAGGCCAGCGCCGACACCCAGGTCGGCACGGCCGGCCACCAGTACTGGACATAGATGCCGACCGCGGTCAGCTCGGCCATGCTCACCAATATATACAGCACCCAGTAGTTCCAGCCCGCCACGAAGCCGGCCATGTTGCCGCAATATTTGTCGGCGAAGTAGCTGAAGGAACCGGCCACGGGCTCGTCGACCACCATTTCGCCCAGCTGGCGCATGATCAGGAAGGCGATCACGCCGGCCAGCGCGTAGCCGAGCAGCACCGATGGGCCGGCCATCTGGATGGTTTGCGCGATGCCCAGGAACAGGCCGGTGCCGATGGCGCCGCCCAGCGCGATGAGCTGGATGTGGCGGCTCTTGAGGCCGCGTTTCAGTTCGTTCTTCCCGTCTTCAATCATGTCTCTTGGTCCCTGATCTTTTTTAAAAACGTGCCGATGTGGATAATCATGCAACACGTGGAAGCCAGTGATTCTAAAGCATAGACGGCGCTGCGGGGGAGATCCGGGCCGCCAAAGTCCGCCGTTGCAACAGTGGCCACGCCGTGGGATGATGGGCAATAAAGAAGGAGGCGCGCTTGGACAAGCGTATTTTCATGATGTCGCTGCTGGGCGCGGCTTTGCCCTGGCGGGCCACGGCGCAAGGCTTGCCGGCGCCGCCGGTGCTGCGGCTGGCCGCCAATCCCAATCTGTCGGCGATCGAGCTGCTGAACAACTTCGGCCCCTTCGCGCGCGAGCTGGAGGCCGAGCTGGGCGTGCCGGTGCGGCTGGTGGCTGGGCGCGACTACGAGGACACGCTGCGCCTGCTGCGCGCCGGCCAGGTCGATATTGCGGGCACCGGCGCCTTCGGCTACGTCAGCGCGCGCGACGGCTTCGGCGCCCGCCTGCTGGTGCGCTACATCGAGGACGACGGCGACTCCTACCACGCCATCATTTTCGTGCGCAAGGATTCCGGCATCACGTCGGTGCGCCAGCTGCGCGGCAAGCGCTTCGCCTTCACCGACGTCAAATCGACCTCCGGCTACCTGATGCCGGTGCTGGAGCTGGCGCGCCAGGGCGTGCGACTGGCCGACCTGGGCCGGATCGACCATGTCAAGAAGCAGCCGAACGCGGCGATCGCGGTCTACAACGGCCTGGCCGACGCGGGCGCCATGGCGGACAACCAGCTCACCGAAAAGTATGGCGTCAAGCTCGACGAGCTGCGCATCCTGTGGAGCTCGCCGCCCATCCCGCACGGCGTGTGGATAGCCCGCCCGGACATGGGCGACGCGGAACTGGCGCGCATCACCCAGGCCATCCTGCGCATTTCGCGCAGCCCGCAGGGCAAGAAGGCGCTGGCGACCGCCTCGGTACGCGGCTTCGGCGAAACGCGCGACAGCGATTTTGACGCGGTGCGCGCCGCCAGCAAGCAGTTCGAGCAGCTAGGACTGGGCAAGCGGCCCTAGGCCGGATGCGGTGGCCGTGGCCGTGGCCGCGACAGGCGGCCCGGCCTGCGCGGAGGGCGAGGATTGCTCGCCGCGTTCGACACGTTCCATGCGTGCGCCTTGGCCGGCGCCGTCGGCCAAGCCGGGCGCACAGGCCAGTGTCAACGAGACTGCGGTGCCGATACCGGCCTGGCTGGCGACATGGATCTCGCCTTCCAGCGCGGCGGTGACCACGTTGTGCAGGATGTGCAGGCCCAGCCCGGCATGGCCGGCGCCGCGCCGGGTGGTGTAGAAGGGCTCGAAGATGCGCGGCAGCACGGTGGCGGCGATGCCGCGGCCGTTGTCGCTGACGACCATGGCTGCCCGGCCATCCGGCAATGCGTCCACCCGCACCCGCAGCAGCGGCTCGGCGATGCCGCCCCAGGCGTGGTCCAGCGCATTGTTGACCAGCCCGATCAGCACTTGCGCCACCAGGCCGGGGTAGCTGTCCATCTGCACCTCCTGTGCCACGTCGACCGTCAGCGCCACGCCCTGGCCGCGCAAGGTCTGTTCCACGCCGGCCAGCACGTTGCGCACGTGGGCGCCCAGGCCGAAGCGGCAGCGATGATCCTGCGTGTGGTCGGCCGCCACCAGCTTGAACTTGTCGATCAAGGTGGCGGCCCGGGCGGCGTTGCGCAGCACCACCTCGCTGGCCTTGCTGCCCTCGCTGGCCAGCCGTTCAAACTTGATGCGCGTGAGCTGGCCGCGCGCCAGCGCGTCGGACGCGTCCGTCATCATGTCGTCGAGCGCCGAGGTCATGGTGACGATGTTGCCGATCGGCGTGTTCAGCTCGTGCGCGATGCCTGCCACCAGCTGGCCCAGCGCAGCCAGCTTCTCGGCCTGCACCAGTTGCAGCTGGGTGCTGCGCAGCTGGGCCAGCGAATCCTGCAGGGCGCGGGTGCGCTGATCGAGCTCGCGCTCGGCGGCCTTGCGCGCCGTGATGTCCTGCAGTACCCAGATGCTGCCCTTGGACGGGTCTGCCGGATCGATGGCCTTGCCCTGGAAGCTGCAGTCGATCAGGCTGCCGTCGCGCCGCGCGAACGACGATTCCCCGTAGATGGCCTGGCCGGCCGCGATGGAAGGGTAGAGCTGTTCGCCGAGGCAGCCGTACGCTTCGTCCGACGGATAATAGATGCGGGTGCTGCGGCCCTCCAGCTCTTCGCAGCTGTAGCCCAGCAGATCGGCCCAGCCGCGGTTGCAGCGCAAGATGGTGCGGTCGCGGATGAAGATGATGCCGACGATGGCGTTGTCGAGGATGGTGCGCTGCTCCTGCACGCTGAGCGCAAGCGCGCTGGTGCGCTCCGCGACGCGCTGTTCCAGCGCCGTGTTCAGCGCGTGCAGCGCGTGTTCGCGGTGCTCGACCTCCTGGGCCATGCGGTTGACCGCCCGCGCCAGCCCAGCCACCTCGCCGCCCCCCTGCTCGGACAGCCGTATCGTGTAGTCGCCGTCGCCGATGGCCCGGCTGGCGGCCGCCGCGCGTTCCAGGTGGCGTGTCAGCCAGAAACCGAGCAGGCCCAGCACGAGCACGCTGAGCGCGATCTCGGCCAGCGCGATCAGCAAGCCCTGCCGTACCATCGCTGCGCGCGTGTCGGCCACGATGCGGGTCGACAGGCCGATGCGCATGGTGCCGAGCCGCTCGCCGCCGATGGCGACCGGGCGCTCCGCGCGGTAGACGCCTTCGTCCATCGCCTGGGCCACGCTGGCGCTGGGCGGTGCCAGCGCGGCGCCGCGCGGCAGACCGGCGCGCGCCACTTCGCGCCCGCTGGCCTCGCTCATGCTGACCTGGCTCAGCTCGCGGCTTTCGGCGCCGACGATGGCGTCCAGAAAATCCTGCAGGCCGGAGTAGTCGCGCTCCAGCAGGTAGGGCGCGGCGGCCGCGTTCAGCATGGGCACGGCCTGGGCCAGCGCGGCGGCGACGCTCGCTTGCGCCGCGTTGTCGATCAGCCTCACCGAATTGCCTATCATGACCGTCAGCAGTACGGCTTCGACTGCCACGCTGGCAATCACCACGCGAAAGCGCAACGAGCCCGGCTTGAAATGCTTGAACATGTTCATTGGCTGTCAGATTGTCGGGGCCGCCATTCTAATACGAGTGCCGCAGCCCCCAGCCTACGCCGGTTGGATCGGCGCCGGGCGCACGCGAGCCCAGCGCCGCGACGACGGGATTGGCGTCGTAGTCGTAGCGGCCTTGGGCGCCGTTGCTGATCCTGCTGTAGAACGCAATCAGCATGGTGCGGCGGCTGAAAGTGTAGTGGTACAACAGCGACAGCTGGCGCGCGCCGGTGGCGCCCACCAGGGCTGGCGCGCACTGGCCGCTGTCGGCGGCGCCGCTGCACTTCAGGCGGCCTGCGCGGGTATAGTGCAGCATCGCATCGTGGGGACCGTGCCGCAGCATGGCGCCGACGGTCCAGGCGTCGCGCGCGACGGCGCCGTGGGCGCCGCCGTACAGGCCGCGCGAGCCCAGACGGTCCCAGCCCAGGTTGAGCGCCAGCGCGCCCTGGGTGTAGCGCAGTACGGCCCGGTTTTCCCAGTCGCTGGAGTTGCCCAGCGACTGCTTTTGCTGCGCGTGCCGGTTTTCGTAGGCCCAGCCGGCATACCAGGGCGCGCTGTCGTAGGCCAGGCCGGCGCCTGTGCTGTAGTCGTTCAAACCGCCGGGGCGCGCCTCGCCGGGAGCGTACAGCAGCGTGGCGGCAACGCCCGCCACCGGCGGCGCGGTGTATTGCACGGAATTGGGCAGGCGCGCGTTGAGGCCGGCGTGCAAGCCGTTGAGGGTACTCATCACGCCCATATTGTTGGCGATGGAGGTGCCGCCGGGCACGAAGTTGAGGCGTCCGCCCAGGGCGCGCAGCGGCGTGCTCATGAACCCGGCGCGCACGCTGCCGAGCGGTCCGGACAGGCCGGCGAAGGTGTCGCGCGTATTCAGGCCGCCGATGCCGGTATCGACGCTGTAGCCGCCTTCGATCTGGTAGAAGGCCTGCATGCCGCCGCCGAGCTGCTCGCTGCCGCGCACGCCGAAGCCCGAGCTGTTGCTGCTGACGCGCAGCGCGGAGGCGGGCGGCCCTGCGCGCACGGACTCGAACGTGACGTCCAGCGTGCCGAAGGGCGCCACGCTGTGCTGCGCGTGGCTGCTCGCGCAGACCGCCAGCAGCGCGGCGGCGTTGCGGTAGAAGCGTGCTGAACATTGCATGCCGGGCTCCTCATGCGCCAGCGGCGGACCGTGGCGCTCTGCTTGATGGTAACACCTTGCATACGCGAATAATAGTTTCTTGGAAATTCCGTGCAGCCACGGCGCGGCGGGTAGATCAGCGAGAACCGGCGCGCGCGGCCGCCGGGTGGTCTGCCCGCCATAGCGCACTCAACCGTGGTTAATAGCGAATTGGTATTAACCAAGGCGTCGCATTCCATGCTACTATTTTCAGCACTGTCTAGGACAGACGGTCTACGACCATACTTGCGCCTCGAACCAGCGCAACCCTCCGTGCCTATGCGGCACTTGCCTACCTAGAATGCTCGTAGGCAGCACGAAGGAGACGATAGCGATGAACGGTAGCAACAATGGCGGCAATGGCGGCAATGGCAACAATGGCAGCAATGGCGGCAAAGCGACGCGGACCAGGACCAACCACGTCCTCGCCCGCGTCATTGACGAAGGCATACAGATAGACGCCGTCAAGGGCGCCGCCAACGCCTGGGCCTATCTGATGGCCCATTCGGTCGATCCGCAAACCATACTGCGTGTGTTGTCCAACGCCGCCGCCCGGCGCCGGGAGAGCGGATACGCCAAGCAATTGCGGACGTAAAAAAGCCCCTGCAGGTGATGCAGGGGCTTCGTCTTTGCGGCGCCGCCGCGGGCGGGTCGCTCGCGGATCGTCAGTCGCGGATTTCCAGCGCCCGGTTCAGGCTCAGTGCCGCCAGCGAGCCGACCGCGCCGGACAGCAGGTACAGGCTGACATAAGCAAGGCCGAAGTTGGCCGACAGGCCCAGCGCGACCAGCGGGGCGAAGCCGGCGCCCACCAGCCATGCCAGGTCGGACGTCAAGGCCGCGCCGGTATAGCGGAACTTGGTCTGGAAGTTGGCGGTCACGGCGCCGGCGGCCTGGCCGTAGGACAGACCCAGCAGGCTGAAGCCCACCATCAGGAACACGTTCTGGCCGGTGTCGCCGCCGTCCATCAGCATCGGCACGAAGCCGCTGAACACGGCGATCAGCGCCGCCAGCGCGCCCAGCGTGGTGCGGCGGCCGAAGCGGTCGGCCAGCAGGCCGGAGGCGACGATGCCGCCCGCCGCCAATACCGCGCCCACCATCTGCAACTGCAGGAATGCACTCAGCGAACGGGTCGAATAGATGTTAATCCAGGACAGCGGGAACACCGTGACCAGGTGGAACAGCGCGTAGCTGGCCAGCGCGGCCAGGGCGCCGATCAGCACGTTGCGGCCTTGCGAGCGGGCCAGTTCGACCACGCCGGTCGGCTCCAGTTCGTGCTCGTCGAGCAGCTTCGAGTATTCGGCGGTGGACACCAGGCGCAGGCGGGCGAACAGCGCCACCACGTTGATGGCGAAGGCGACGTAGAAAGGATAGCGCCAGCCCCAGCTCAGGAAGTCCAGCGTGTCCAGTTCGGCCAGCAGGAAGGAGAACAGCCCGGCCGCGATGATGAAGCCGACCGGCGCCCCCAGTTGGCCCAGCATGGCATACCAGCCGCGCTTCTTCTCCGGCGCGTTCAGCGCCAGCAGCGAGGGCAGGCCGTCCCACGAACCGCCTTGGGCAATGCCCTGGCCGATGCGCAGCAGCGAGAGCATGATGATGGCCGTAACGCCCCAGTCCGCGTATTCGGGCAGGAAGGCGATGCCGGCGGTGGAGGTGCCGAGCAGGAAGAGGGCGGCGGTCAGCTTGGCTTCGCGCCCGAGCCGCTTCTGCAGTTCCATGAACAAAATGGAACCTATCGGTCGTGCAATGAAGGCGAAGGCGAAGATGACGAAGGAGTACAGCGTGCCGTCGAGGCGGCTTTCGAAGGGGAAGAAGATTTGCGGGAACACCAGCACTGAGGCGATGGCGTAGACGAAGAAGTCGAAATACTCGGATGCCCGGCCTATCACTACCCCGATGGCTATTTCACCGGGGGCAATATGCCCGTCCCTGGCATTGATGTTACGTGCGCCCTGACTAGTTTGACGCGATGGATGTTCGGCGGGAAGATCGCCGTTGAATGTTATCGTCATGGCCATATTCCTTGTCTCGCATAATAGTTATACAACGGACCGCCCCAGGGTAGGACAAAGTGTCCAATGTCCAAGGCCAGCCGTTATGGTTACAGTACCATGTTATTCATTTTATGTAACGTACATTCCCGCATGAAATCTCCTATGAAACACCGTGGACTGGCTCTTTTGCCACTGTTGTTGCTGGCAGGCTGCAACACCGTGGTGATGAACCCGTCCGGCGACATCGCCGCCCAGCAGGCACGCCTCGTGGTCGTGTCCACTTTGCTGATGCTGCTGATCGTCGTCCCGGTCATCGCCCTGACCCTGTTCTTCGCGTGGAAATACCGCCAGAGCAACACCGAAGCCAAATATGAACCCGACTGGGATCATTCCACCAAGCTCGAGCTGGTGATCTGGGGCGCGCCCCTGCTGATCATCATCGTGCTGGGTCTGCTGACCTGGATCAGCACCCACAAGCTGGACCCCTACCGTCCGCTGTCGCGCATCGACGAACAGCGCCCGCTGGCCGTCGGCGTCAAGCCGCTGGAAGTGCAGGTCGTGGCGCTGGACTGGAAATGGCTGTTCATCTACCCGGAGCAGGGCATCGCGACCGTCAATGAACTGGTGACCCCGGTGGACGTGCCCGTGCGTTACAAGATCACCGCGTCCAACGTCATGAACGCCTTCTACGTGCCCGCCCTGGCCGGCATGATCTACGCGATGCCCAGCATGGAGACGCAGCTGAACGCGGTCATCAACAAGCCCGGCGTGTACGACGGCTTCTCGGCCAACTACAGCGGCGCCGGCTTCTCGCACATGCGCTTCAAGTACCACGGCGTAAGCAATGCCGAGTTCGAGCAGTGGGTCGCCAAGGTCAAGGCCTCGGGCAGCGCCGGCACCGCCGTGCTGGACCGCGCCAACTACCAGGTGCTGGAAAAGCCGAGCGAAAAAGAGCCGGTGCGCTACTACGGCGCCGTGTCGGCCGACCTGTACGACGCGATCCTGAACCGCTGCGTCGGCGACGGCGCGACCTGCATCAACAAGATGATGGCTGACGACATCGTTCGCGCCAAGACCGCGGCCGAGCTGTGCAATACGCCAACCGCGCCCATCGCAACGCCTAATCTTTCCTTGAAGAGCAATAATGCAACACGATACTGATCTCATCTTTGGACGGCTGAGCTGGGAAGCGATTCCCTTCCACGAGCCTATCCTGCTGGCGACCTTCGCCGGCGTCCTGCTGGGCGGCGCCGCGCTGCTCGGCGGCATCTCCTACTTCCGCCTGTGGGGCACCTTGTGGCGCGACTGGATCACCAGCATCGACCACAAGAAGATCGGCATCATGTACATGATACTCGGTCTGGTCATGCTGCTGCGCGGCTTCGCCGACGCGCTGATGATGCGCGCCCAGCAGGCTTTCGCCTTCGGCGACTCGGCCGGCTTCCTGCCGCCGCACCACTACGACCAGGTCTTCACCGCCCACGGCGTGATCATGATCTTCTTCGTGGCCATGCCTTTCGTGACCGGCTTGATGAACTACGTGGTGCCGCTGCAGATCGGCGCGCGCGACGTGGCCTTCCCCTTCCTGAACAACTTCTCCTTCTGGATGACCGCCTTCGGCGCGATCCTGGTGATGGCCTCGCTGTTCGTGGGTGAATTCGCGCGCACCGGCTGGCTGGCGTATCCGCCGCTGTCCGGCATCCTGGCCTCGCCCGACGTCGGCGTCGACTATTACATATGGTCGCTGCAGGTGGCCGGGGTGGGAACGCTGCTGTCCGGCGTCAACCTGGTGGTCACCATCGTCAAAATGCGCGCGCCCGGCATGGACATGATGAAGATGCCGGTGTTCACCTGGACCGCGCTGTGCACCAACGCGCTGATCGTGGCCGTGTTCCCCGTGCTGACCGCCGTGCTGGGCATGCTGTCGCTGGACCGCACCTTCGGCACCAACTTCTTCACCAACGAGCTGGGCGGCAACCCCATGCTGTACGTGAACCTGATCTGGATCTGGGGCCACCCGGAGGTGTACATCCTGGTGCTGCCGGTGTTCGGCGTGTTCTCGGAAATCGTCTCGACCTACTGCGGCAAGCGCCTGTTCGGCTACACCTCCATGGTGTACGCGACCGTCGTGATCACCATCCTGTCCTACCTGGTATGGCTGCACCACTTCTTCACCATGGGCTCCGGCGCCAGCGTGAACTCCTTCTTCGGCATCACGACGATGATCATTTCGATCCCGACCGGCGCCAAGATCTTCAACTGGCTGTTTACCATGTACCGCGGCCGCATCCGCTTCGAAGTGCCGATGCTGTGGACCATCGGTTTCATCATCACCTTCGTCATCGGCGGCATGACCGGCGTGCTGCTGGCCGTCCCCCCGGCCGACTTCGTGCTGCACAACTCGCTGTTCCTGATCGCCCACTTCCACAACGTCATCATCGGCGGCGTGGTGTTCGGCGTGTTCGCGGCCATCAACTACTGGTTCCCGAAGGCGTTCGGCTACAAACTGAACGCATACTGGGGCAAGTGGTCGTTCTGGCTGTGGTTCGTCGGCTTCTACTTCGCCTTCATGCCGCTGTACGTGCTGGGCCTGATGGGCGTGACCCGCCGCATGAGCCATTTCACCGATCCTTCGCTGCAGATCTGGTTCCAGATCGCCGCCGTGGGCGCGGTCATGATCGCCGGCGGCATCGGCGCCATGCTGATGCAATTCTGGGTCTCCTTCCGCGACCGCAAGCAGAACATGGACGTCACCGGCGACCCGTGGAACGGCCGCACGCTGGAATGGTCGACCTCGTCGCCGCCGCCGGACTACAACTTCGCGTTCACGCCCATGGTGCATGACAACGACACCTGGGCCGACATGAAGAAGAACGGCTACCAGCGTCCGCTGACGGACTACGTCGCCATCCACATGCCCAAGAACACCTGGGCCGGTTTCGTGGTCGCGGCCATCAGCGCGGCGGTCGGTTTCGCCCTGATCTGGCAGATGTGGATCGTCGCAGGCGTGGCCTTCGTGGCCATGCTGGCAGCCATCATCACGCACACGTTTAACTACAAACGCGATTACTACATTCCTGCGGACGAAGTCGTCCGTACCGAAAATGCTCGCACCCAACTGCTGAATGCCCATGTCTGACGCTACTTTGAACCCAAGCTCGCGCTACTACGTCCGCGAGCACCATCCGGAAAACGGCACCCTGCTCGGTTTCTGGATCTACCTGATGAGCGATTGCCTGATCTTCGCCGTCCTGTTCGCAACCTACGCCGTGCTGGGCCGCAACTACGCGGGCGGCCCGACCGGCGCCGAGCTGTTCGACCTGAAGCTGGTGGCGCTGAACACCTCGATGCTGCTGCTGTCGTCGATCACCTACGGCTTCGCCATGCTGGAAGCGGGCCGCAAACGCCTGGGCGCCACCATGGGCTGGCTGATCGTCACCGGCCTGTTCGGCGCGGCCTTCATCTCGCTGGAACTGTACGAATTCATGCACCTGCTGCATGAAGGCGCCGGTCCGCAGCGCAGCGCCTTCCTGACCTCGTTCTGGGCGCTGGTGGCCACCCACGGCCTGCACGTGACCTTCGGCATCGTCTGGCTGATCACGCTGCTGTTCCAGCTGAAAAAGCACGGCTTGACGCATGAAAACATGCGCCGCATGACTTGCTTGTCCATGTTTTGGCACTTCCTGGACGTGGTCTGGATCGGCGTGTTCACCTTTGTCTACCTGATGGGAGTACTGCCATGAGCGACCACAATCACCACGGCCATGATGACCACGGCCACGGTCACGACGACCACAACCACGGCAGCCTGAAGTCCTACACCATAGGCTTCATCCTGTCGGTCATCCTGACCGCCATTCCGTTCTGGCTGGTGATGGGCAATGTGTTCGCCAACCCGGCCACCACCGCCTTCACCATCCTCGGCTTCGCGGCCGTGCAGATCGTCGTCCACATGGTCTACTTCCTGCACATGAACGCGAAAGTGGAGGGCGGCTGGTCGCTGCTGGCCATGATGTTCACGCTGATCCTGGTGGTCATCGTCCTGTCGGGCTCGATCTGGGTCATGTACCACATGAACGCCAACATGATGCCAGGCATGGACGCGCATCAGATGCGCAACATGCCATGATGTCCGCGCCGCGCGGACCGGCGGAGTCTTCCGCCGCCACCGCCGCCTCTGTACCGCGCCTGCGATCCGCAGGCCTGCGCTACACGCTGGTGGCCTGCGCGGTGCTGATTGTTGCAGTACTGCTCGCGCTGGGCACGTGGCAAGTCCAGCGCCTGCAATGGAAACTGGCGCTGACGGCGCGCGTCGATGCGCGCGTGCACGCGGCGCCGCTTCCCGCCCCCGGGCCGTCGGCCTGGGCGCACATCTCGGCTGAAGCCGACGAATACCGCCATGTCCACCTGACTGGCACCTTGCTCCCCGAATACGCCACCAAAGTGCAGGCCTCCACCGAGCGTGGCCCTGGCTTCTGGCTGCTCACCCCCCTTTGTGTCACCGGCGGCACCGTCCTCGTCAATCGCGGCTTCGTGCCGCTGACCGCGGCGGCGGGGCTGGATGGCAGCGTGTCCAACGTGGTCCCGGTCGGCACGGACCCCTGCGTGGCCGCCGCGCTGGCCGGCCGCGCCCCGGTGCGCCTGAACGGCCTGCTGCGGGTCAGTGAAACGGGCAAGGGCCCGCTGGGCCTGCGCAGCAACGCGCCTGCGGAAAACCGCTGGTATGGCCGCGACGTCTACGCCATCGCCGCCGCGCGCGGCCTGAACACGGCCCGCGTGGCGCCGTATTTCGTCGATGCCGACGCCGGCCAGTACGTGGCCGACCTGGACGAGGCCGTGCGCCCGTTCGGCGGCATGACAGTTATTTCCTTCCCCAACAACCACTTGGTTTATGCTCTCACCTGGTACGCGCTGGCCGCCATGATGGCCGCCGCGCTGGCGTGGGCGATCCGCGACGAACGCCGCCGCGCGGGTCGTGCAGCGGACGCATAAACCGGGCGAGGGACAATGTCGGGAAAATCAGAACTGCTATCGATAGCCAAGCTGCCGTCCTTCATGGCGGCCGCCAGCGGCGGCCAGGCGGCCGGGCACCAGAACATGCAGGCGCTGATCCAGCTGCGCTGGATCGCCGTGGTCGGCCAGGTCACCACCATCGGCGTCGTGGCCGGGGGCTTCGGCATCAAGCTGCCGCTGGTCTACATGCTCGAAGTGCTGGCCTGCCTGATCGCCTTCAACGTCGCCAGTCAGCTGCGCTGGCATGAAAAATGGGCGGTCTCGAACGGCGAGCTGTTCCTGGCCATGCTGGTCGACGTGGCCAGTCTCACCGCCCAGCTCTACCTGAGCGGCGGCACCTCCAACCCCTTCGTCTATCTCTATCTGCTGCAGGTGATCCTGAGCGCGGTGCTGCTGGAGGCGTGGTCCACCTGGACCATCGTCGCCATCACCAGCGCCTGCCTGGCCGGCCTGGCCGTGTGGTCCAAGCCGATCGCGCTGCCGCTGTTCCACGAACGCGGCTACTTCAGCCTGTATATCCAGGGCATGCTGATCTGCTTCGCGCTGAACGCGGCGCTGCTGGTGGTGTTCATCAGCCGCATCATGAGCAATCTGCGCGCCGGCGACGCGCTGCTGGCCGGCATGCGCCAGCGCGCCGCCGAGGAAGAACACATCGTGCGCATGGGCCTGCTGGCATCGGGCGCCGCGCATGAACTGGGCACGCCGCTGGCCACCTTGTCGGTCATACTGGGCGACTGGCGCCGCATGCCGGAGTTCGGCAAGAACCCCGAACTGCTGGAAGAGATCGGCGAGATGCAGGCGCAACTGGCGCGCTGCAAAGCCATCGTCAGCGGCATATTGCTGTCGGCGGGCGAGGCGCGCGGCGAGTCGTCGACCCGCACCACCATCAACACCTTCCTCGACGAACTGGTGGCCGAATGGCGCCAGAGCCGTCCGGTGGCGTCGCTGGAGTACGACAACCGGATCTCGGACCAGCCCGTGGTGTTCGACTCCGCCCTGAAGCAAATGATATGCAACGTGCTGGACAACGCGCTGGAGGCCTCGCCCGAGTGGGTGCGGCTGGAAGCGACTTGCGAGGCGGACGCGCTGAAACTGCTGGTGACCGACAGCGGGCCCGGCTTCGAGCCGGCCATCCTGGAACAGTTCGGCAAGCCCTACCAGTCCAGCAAGGGACAGGCGGGCAGGGGGCTGGGACTGTTCCTGAGCGTCAACGTGGCGCGCACCCTGGGCGGCAGCGTGTCGGCCAGCAACCGGCCCGAAGGCGGCGCCGCCGTGCTGCTGACCTTGCCGCTGGCGGCGATCGCCGTTGGAGAGGAATAAATGACTGAAGAAGTACGCCTGCTGCTGATTATCGAGGACGATGCGGCTTTCGCGCGCACGCTGGGCCGCTCCTTCGAGCGGCGCGGCTACCAGGTGCTGCTGGCGGCCAGCCTGGAGGAGGCCGAGGCGCTGCTGGAGGACAACTCGCCCGGCTACGCGGTGGTCGACCTGAAACTGAAGAACAACACCTCCGGCCTGTTGTGCGTGCAGATGCTGCACGCGCACGACCCGGACATGCTGATCGTGGTGCTGACCGGTTTCGCCAGCATCAACACGGCGGTGGAGGCGATCAAGCTGGGCGCCTGCCAGTACCTGGCCAAGCCGTCCAACACGGACGACATCGAAGCCGCCTTCGCGCACGTGGCCGGCAGCGCCGACGTGGAGATGACGAACCGCTCGACGTCGATCAAGACGCTGGAGTGGGAGCGCATCCACGAAGTGCTGGCCGAGACCGACTTCAACATCTCCGAAGCCGCGCGCCGGCTCGGCATGCACCGCCGCACCCTCGCGCGCAAGCTGGAAAAGCAAAGAGTGAAGTAGACAAGCCCGTGCGGCCGCGAGCAAGGTGGCGGAGCGGCTTGCCATCCGCAAGTAGCGAGAAGCAGTGGCACGGGGGCGTCGTGGCAGCGTCGGCGCCGGCGCGGGAAGTTCGCTAGTATGGTATGCAAAGCCATCGTTAAAGGACTGCCCATGACGCTGCCGAGTTTCGATATCCCCTGGTTCAAGCTGCTGATCGTCGTGGCGCTGATCGCATTCGTGTCCTTCGGCGGGATCGGCAAGATGCGCGGCCTGGCGGACGGTGAAGTCTCGTCCGGGCAAATCGCCGCCTTGGCGACGCAGGTAAAGCCGGGCGAGGTGGTGGTGTACACCATCAACGACTGCCTCTACTGCAAGCTGGCCAAGGAATGGCTGGACCAGCACAAGGTGGCCTATACCGAATGCAATATCAGCGTGGACAGCGCTTGCAGCGAGGCCTTCAACGGCTACGGCGCGCATGGCACGCCTTTCCTGGTCGTGCGCGGGCAACAGATGCACGAGGGTTTCCAGACCGGTGTGTTCCTGAAGCTGCTACGACAAACTTCATCGTGAGGACTAAATGCAGGCATTTTTGAACGCGTACTGTGCGCGCATAGGCTATACGGGTTCCCGTGCACCCACGCTGGCCACGCTGCGGGCGCTGCAGGAACTGCACCCGGCTTCGATACCGTTCGAGGCCTTGGACGTGCTGCTGCACCGGCCGGTCGAGCTCGCGCCCGAGGCCATCGACGCCAAGCTGATCCATGCGGGGCGCGGCGGTTACTGCTTCGAACAGAACAATCTGTTCAAGCGCGCGCTGCAGGCGCTGGGCTTCCGCGTGGAGGGGTTGATTGCCCAAGTGCGCTGGCAACTCGGCGAGGACGGGCTGACGCGTCCGCGCACGCACATGGTGCTGCGCGTGACCGTGGATGGCACGCCCTGGCTGGCCGATGTCGGTTTCGGCAGTGCCGTGCTGACCGCGCCGCTCCGTTTCGACCTGGCCACGCCGCAAGCGACGCCGCACGAACGTTTCCGCCTCACTCCCGTGGGCAACGAGCACCTGCTCGAACTTGAGATCGGCGGCGAATGGCAGCCGGTGTACCAGATCTCGCCGGCCTTGCAAACCGCCGGCGACTACGAGATGGCCAACTACTACACGGCGACCTATCCCGGCTCGCATTTCCGCCACAAGCTCATCGTCGCGCGCACCACGCCCAAGGCCCGCCACGCGCTGCTGCAGAACCGGCTGACGATACGCGGCGCCGACGGTTCCACCGAGCGCAGCTATCTGGATGCCGACACGATAGAACGCGCCTTGCGCGACATCTTCCGGTTGCCGGTCGATCCCACGTGGCGCCCGGTCATTGAAGCGGCCGCAGCCACGCAATGGGACGCGCCTTGACGGCGCGGCGGTGCAGGCCGGGGATTTTTCTAGCCGTCGCGGCGGCCCGGCGCGGCAGCTGCTTGCTGCCGATGATGTTCATCTCCGCGTTCCTGTCCGGCTGTGCCACTTGCGATCGGACTGGTTCGATGCCAGAGAGTGCGCGCGAAACGTTAGAAGTGCTCGCGGGACAGCACCGCGTGTGCAAGGTGGCGCTGGCTGTCATCAAGAACAGGCAGCTCGATTCGATTGATTCCGCGACTGGCTGCCGGCCAGCCTCGGCGCCGAGTCACGACAGTGTCTTTCAAGCGGCGTCGCTTAGCAAGCCGGTCTTTGCCTATGCGGTGCTGAAACTGGTAGCGCAGGGAAAACTGGAACTTGATGCGCCGGTAGTCGGGTATTTACCGCAAGGCTATCGGCACCAGTTCCATCCCTTGGCTGCGCAGCCTACCGATCTGGTGACCGATCCCAGACTTCAAGCGCTTACCGTCCGTATGGTGCTGAACCACACTTCAGGATTGCCAAACTGGGCTTCGGGGCCGCTGAAATTTGACTCGACGCCCGGCACGGCATGGTCCTATTCAGGGGAAGGATACGTGCTGCTGCAGCGGGCAGTGGAGGCGGTCACCGGCCAGACACTCGATCAATTCATGGCTGCACAGGTGTTCGCGCCATTGGCCATGAACCATAGCAGCTACGTTTGGAACGAAGGCATCGCACAGAAACTGCTGCCTGGGACCAAGGCAAATGGGGCGGCGAGGGTGACCATGGACTTGAAATCCCCGAACGCCGCTTTCTCCCTCTACACCACGGCGGCGGATTACGGGAGATTCCTCGTCGCGCTGCTGAACGACGACGATATGCTCAAACGGCTGACCGCATCGCCTGCCACGGTCGACCGCAGCCTGGGCCTGGACTGGGGACTGGGCTGGGGAATTGAGGGCAATCAGGACGATCGCTATATCTGGCAGTGGGGTAACAACACCGGCTACCGCGCCTTCGTCATCGCCTCGCTCCGAACGGGAGACGGCCTGGTGATGCTGACCAACAGTGAGAATGGCATGGAACTGGCAGAACCCATGACGCAGAAGATATTGCCGGGCGAGCATAAACTTTTCCAGTCTTCCCTGCTGGGCGTCGATATTCTTAATTTCTTCTGCAACACACTGCGTTTGTGCTTTTAGCTCCCGATTGTTTCACTCTGCCGGGAAGGCGCGCCGGAGACCGGGCTGCCGGATCAGGCCGCCCGGTCACTGACCATGGCAGGCCGCATTAAGGCTTGGGGAAGCGCAGGGAGAGGCGCGCTGTGTTGCGCCTTGCCGTCAGCGATGGTGCAGCGTCAGAGTTTGTAGTTGGCCTGCAGCGAAAACGCGCGCGGCGCCAGCGGCAGGTCGAACGGCAGGGACAGGCCGGGCGCCAAGGTCGGTTCGCGCGCGTCGGCGTTGAACAGGTTGCGCACGGCAGCCGAGAAGTTCCACTGGTTCTTGCCGCGCCTGGTAGACAGGGTCAGGTCCACGGTGTGGTAGTCGGCCACCGGTTTGCGCAGGTCGTTGGCGGTGCGCTGGCGCCCGGCCACCCAGTTCAGCTGTGGCGATACGGTGTAGCTGCCGCCGAATTGCCAGTCGGCGCGGCCGAACAGGTGATGGCGCGGCGCGTAGCCGGCATCTTTCTGGGTATTCTTGTCCACCGAGCGTTGCCACGCGTAGTTGCCCACCAGGCGCAATTCGCGGCTCAGGTTCCAGTTGCCTTCCAGTTCCATGCCGTGACCGGTCTGGTCGCCCTGGTTGGCGAAAGTGGAACCGGTCCCGGCGACGGCGTTCGGCACGAGCCGGATAATGTCGCTCATCTCGTAGCGGTACAGCGTCAGGTTCAGTTGCGCGTCGGCCTGCGCCTGCCAGGAGAATGCCGCCTCCAGCGTGCGGTCGGTTTCGGGTTTCAAGTCGGCGTTGCCGCGCGCGACGGGATTGGCCAAGCTGTACGCTTCGTTGAAGGACGGTGCGCGGAAGGCCCGGCCGTACAGCAGCTTGGCGGTCAGGTCGAAGGTGGCGTCCCAAACCAGCGCCATGCGGGGATTGGTGGTGCCGCCGAAGTCCGAATAGCGGTCGTGCCGCACGCCGGCGGTCAAGGTCCAGTCGGCCGCCATGCGCCATTCATCCTGCGCATACACGTAGTCGATACGGCGCAGATGCGGCCGTATGAAGGGATTGGACTGGCTGAAATCGGCCAGCGCCGGCAGCGGGATGGGCGTGCCGTTGGCGGCGTAGGTGAAGTTGCGCATCTCGCGCGTACGGTAGATGTTGAGCTCGTCATGGCCGGCGCCCAAGCGCACGTGGTGGCCTGCGAAACCGTTGTAATCGGCATAGCCGGTCAGGCGGGTGGCGCGCTCCCAGGTTTCTGGCGCACCGATCATGCCGTTTGGGAACAGCCCGGTCGGGAAGCGCGTGCCGGCCGGCAGCAGGATGTAGGGAGTCGGAATTTCCTGCGAGTAGAACTGGGTGCTGACGCTGGCGCCCAGGCCCCAGTCGCGCGTGAATTGCGGATCGGCCCAGGCCAGGCTGCCGGTGATGCGTTCGCTGCGGCCCTCGCCGACCGGGTCGAGCGCGGAAGCGATGCCGGCGCCGCTGCCGAGCTTGTCGCGCAGCTTATAGCCGAAGCGTGCGCGCCACTGTCCATAGCCCGCTTCGAGATTGGCGTCGATCGATTCGCTGTCCGTGTTCACGGAGCCGGGCGCGAGGCTGGCTTTGGTGCCTAGCAGGAAGTCGTTGCGGGATTGCGCGTCTGCGGCGAGGATGCTGCGCTGGCCGTCCGTGCTGCCGACGCGCAGGTAGGCGGCGATCTCGATAGGGCCGAGCTTGCCGCCATGCTGCATCCAGGCGTCGCGTGTCTGGAACGAGCCCAGGCGCGCACCCATTTCGGTACCCGCCGCCTCGGCCGGCCCCTTGGTGATGATATTGATGACGCCGGCAAAGGCGTCCGAGCCGTACAAGGCCGAGCCGGGGCCGCGTATTACCTCGATGCGGGAAATATGTTCGACCGGGAAGCTGCCCCAGATATTGCCCTTGTTGCCGATGTACAGGGTGGTGACCGGCACGCCGTTCTGCAGCACCAGCACTTGGGGGCCATACTGGCTGAACACGCCGCGTATGATGTACAGCGGCGTATAGCTGTTGGGGCTGCGTGAAATATGGATGCCGGCCACGGTTTCCAGCACGTGGTCGAGGTCCGTGGCGCCCATGGCGGCGATGTCTGCCGCGGTCACCACCGAGGCCACCGCCGGTGCGCGGCGCAAGGTCTGCATACTGCCGGTGGCGATGCTGACACTGTCGGCGTCGCCGTACACCATGCTCAGCTCGTCTTCTTCGCTATTTGGCCCGGCTTGCGCGTGGGCGTGCGATTGTGCGATCAGGGCGGGCAGGGCCATGGCCACGGCCAGCCAGATACGGGATGCGCGGGAAGACTTCAAAGTCCGATCTCCAGAATGTCAAATTTGAACCATTGTAGCGTGGCATTCCCGCGCCATGGGGCAAAACAGCAACAACTGTTGCAAGCATGCAGCTTGTAAGCGGCCCGTGCGGGGTTATGCAGGCGGCGCTGGCGACTTGGAACCATGCCACGGCCGCGGCGGCGCCCCCTTGTAATCGACCGCGCTGCAGGGCGTGGCGAACAGCACGCCCTCCGGCTTCTCGGCCGCCTCGGCCAAGCAGGGCGCCATGCCGGCGATGAACACGGGCACCCGCAACAACTGGTACTCGCGCACCGACAATCCCATGTCGGCGATGATGGCGGCATGCAGCGCGGTGTAGTTCATGCGCAATTGCGTATAGCGCGTCAGCAGCACCTGTTCGACCTGCCAGGCCAGCGCCAGGTGGGGACCATCGTGCAGGCCGAGCCGCTCGGCCAATTGCATGATCCAGGGCAGGCGCTCGTCGGTGGAGTTGATGGGACGCCCGTAGCCGTAGATCTTGCTGCGGGCCGTCTCGGCCCAGACCACGTCGGCCAGCACCTCGCCGGCCTGCACGCGGCGCAGCGCGTTTTGCAGGAAAGACATGGACAGCAGGGCCGCCTGACCACCGTAGACGGTGGCTTCCGAGACGGCCATGCCGGCCACCATGCCCAGGGTGGCGCTGCTGCGCGCGCTGCCTGCCAGGGCCGCGACCCGGTTGTTCCACAGGCGCGCGTCGGGATAGGCGGTATGGGTCCACAGGGCTTGCACCAGTTCGGCCTGCGCGGGCGTCAGGTGGCGGCCGGTGATGCCGTAAGCGTATAGCTGCACCCATTCCAGTTCGCGCAGTTCGCGGTGCAGGTCGTGGCCGCGGAACACCGCGTGGCTGCCAGGGAAGGCCGCGCCCACCTTGGTGTGCAGGCGGCCGGCGTGGTGTTGCAGCAGCGCGGGGCCGCGCAAGGGCGCTTCGGCCGCTGCGTTCATGGGGGCGCTCATGATGTCTCCTTGGCGGCGCCGGGCGCCGGCGGCGTGGCAGCCGGGTCAAGTTCAAGCTTGTAGAAGGGGAATTGTTTGAAGCCGCCGGCCTGCTGCTCCAGCGCATGCGCGGCCGCGCCGGGCAGGCGCAGCAGCAGATACAGCATCTCGCCTTCGTCGGGGCTGAATCCAAGGTCGCCAAACACGCAGGCCGCCACGCCGCACATGGCCAGCGGCAGGCCGATTGCGGCGTGCGCCTGTTCCAGGTTCGCTTGGAGCCACGCGGCGCGGGTGCCGGCGCCCAGCCGAGCGAAGGTGGCCAGCAACTGGCGCACATGCAAGGGGGTGGACACGCCATGCGGATCGAAGCCGGGAATGTGGCCGCGATCGGGCCACACATCGACCGGGTCGTTCGCGCTGGCAGCGTTGTAGTCGCGCCATGCGTCCAGGTCCGGGCCGCAGTGCAGCCACATGGTCATGGCGTCGTGTACTTCGCGCGCGCCGCCGGAGCGGCCGGCGCCCACCGCCAGCGCGGCCATCAGCGCGGCGGCGGCGGGCGATCCGCCGACGCCGCCGCACATGGCGGCATGTACCGAACTGTCGCGCGGGCCAGGATTGGCCAGTGCGACGGCGAGTGTTTCCAGGACGTCCAGCTCGGCGCCGGCCGGCAGTTCGCTGCGCAGCAGCAGCCAGAGCATCTCGACCCAGCGGGCCTGGCCGGCCATGCTGCCGTAGACGTCGTAGCCACGGCAATAAGCGGTGCGGGTGGCGAAGGGGTTGTCCGCTTCCGGCACCTCTTGCCAGATGGCGGTGTGGATCAGGTCTTTGGGCGAGGGGGCCGGCGCCTGGGCGGGAGTCTGGCATGGTGCGGAGCGGTTCATGGGACTTTCCTCATAGCAAGCTCATGCCGCCATCGATCACGATCTCTTCGCCCACCAGGTAGGATGAGTCGTCGCAGGCGAGGAATAGCGCGGCCTTGGCCACTTCATGGGCCGTGCCGAAGCGGCGGCTGGGCGACTTGTCGGCGATGGCCTGCTTCTTGGCGGCGGCCAGTTCAGGCGGCAGGCCGAGGCGGTCGAACATGGGCGTGGCGATCGGGCCGGGGCTGACGGCGTTGACGCGGATGCCGCGCCCCACCAGTTCCAGCGCCAGCGATTTGACCAGGGAGCGCAATCCGGCCTTGGCGGCGCCGTACACGCTGAAGTTCGGCGAGCCGAGCTGGTTGGTGATCGAGGTGGTGACGATGATGCTGCCGCCGTTATCTGCGAAGAGCGGCAGGGCCTTCTGGATGGTGAAGAACACGCCTTTCAGGTTGACGCCCATCTGCTCGTCGAAGGCCTCTTCGCTGGTCAGTTCGATCGGAGCCGGCCTGGCCACGCCGGCGTTGATGAATAACACGTCGAGGCGGCCGTAGCGGGCGCGCACCTGCGCCATCATGTCGTCGATGGCGTCGAGCCGGCCGGCATCGCTGCGGATCACCAGGGCCTTGCCGCCGAGGGCGTCGTTGGCCTGTTCCAGGGTTTGCGGATCGCGGCCGGTGACGGCCAGTTGCGCGCCCTGCGCCTGGAACAGCTGTGCGCTGGCCAGGCCAATGCCGCTGCTGCCGCCGGTGACGAGTACCACCTTGTCTTGTAGCTTGTGCACGGCGCCTCCTTATTGACCGTCGTCCATCAGCACGCGCAGGCGGCTGCCCATAGGCGGCACTTCGTCCGGATCGATGTAGACGTCCAGCAGCGTCGGGCCGGGGTAATTGCAGATGCCCTTGATGTCGAGCTCCTGCAGTTCCTTGACGGTGCGGATGGTGTGGCCGCGGCCGCCCAGGGCGCGCGACAGGGCGGCAAAATCGGTCGGCGGCAGTTCGTAGCCGATCTGCTCGGCGCCGGCCAGGCGCTGGCCGTGTTTGACCATGCCCAGCGCGCGGTCGTTGAGGATGACGAAGATCACGCACTGTTGCTCGGCCACGGCCACCGACAGTTCCTGCCCGCTCATCAGCATGCTGCCGTCGCCGGTGATGCACACCACCGGCGCCGACGGGTTGGCCGCCGCCGTGCCGATGGCCGCGCCGATGGCCCAGCCCATCGGCGCGAAGTGGCAGGTCAGGCGCAGCCAGCCGGCGGTGCTGCGGCGCTTGCCCAGGTCGCGCGAACGCTCGCCGGCGGCGCTGCGGCGCTCGCCCATGCGGCGGTCCTGCGGCTGAAGGTAATGCGCGGCCCAGGCCACGCTGTTGCCGGCGTCGGCCAGGAAGCGCGTGTTGTGCGGGAACAGTTCGCCCAATTCCTTCATCAGGCGCTGCGGCTTGACCGGCGTGGCATCGCTGAAATAGGAATGCGGCGCCTCCAGCATGTCCGAACTGCGCCAGGACTTGAAGGACAGTTCTCGCATGGCGCGGCGGTGCGCCATGGCCTGGGCGTCCTGCGGCTCCTGCTGCTGCAGGTGGGCGGCGAGGTGGTCGAAGACGACGCGCACGCTGCCGCGCACGTGCAGGCGGGCCATCGGTGTGCGCGCCAGGTGCTCCTCGGATTCGTCTATGTGCACCAGGCGGTTGTTCAGCAGGCTGTCGCACCAGCCGCCGGTATTCCATTCGCCCATGCTGCTGCCCGCTGCCAGCACCAGGTCGACCGACGGGTCGCGCAGCGCCGCCTCGGCGGTGGCATGGCCGCCGAAGCCGAACACACCGCGGTACAGCGGATGCTGGGGGCTGACCAGCCCCTTGGCGTCGGGCGTGGTGACGAAGGTGGCGCCCTTCAATGCGGCGAACTGCAGGATGGAATGGATGGAGTCGCCGCAGTCGGCGCCGACCATCAGCACCACGTTGCGTGCGCGCGACAGCAGTTCGCGCAGGCGCGCCAGACCGCCCTCGTCGAGCAGCGCGGACGGTTGCAGCAGGCTGGTCATGTCGTAACTCGGCGCGCGCACATTGCTCGGCGCGCGGAAGACGTCCACCGGCACGCTCAGGTGCACCGGGCCGGCCGGCGTGCGAGAAGCGTGCTGTAGTGCGGTAATGAGTTTCCATTCCAGTTGCTGCGGATGGGAGACCAGCGAGTTATAGCGGGTGCAGTGGCGGAACATGCCGAGCACGTCGATGCCGGTGCAGGACGATTCCTGCAGCGTGTGCTTGCCGAACGAGGGCAGCGCAGGCTGGCCGGTGATGACCAGCATCGGCACGCCATTGCCGTAGGCAGTGGCGACGGCGGTCAGCATATTGGTGGCGCCCGGGCCGGAAGTGGCCACGCAGACGCCGATCTTGCCCGTTTCGCGCGCATAGCCGTCGGCCATGAAGGCTGCGCCGGCTTCGTGGCGGGCTACGATGTGGTTCAGGTTGCCACCCTTGCGCAAGTTGCGCGCGATGGCGTCGTACAGCGGCTCGATGGCGCCGCCGGGAACCCCGAACACGTAGTCGACGCCCATTTGCTCCAGGTAGGCGACCAGCAAGTCGGCCATGTCCATGGCGGAAGGGGTGGTTGGCGCGGCGGCCGATGCGCTTGCAGTGGTTGCGGGACGTAACATCTCCTGCCGTTCAAACTCGACATCGTCAAACATAAGGCTCCTCAATATGGGCGAATCGGCTATCCGATCAGCCGATATTTTCTAGCAATATAGCAACTTTGTATGTTTTAAATCAACAAATGTTGCAGTGCGAGATAATAGCTTAAATTTGTGGCAAGTGGTGACATTTGGAGAGATTTAGTGAAAATATTCTATTAAAGCTTTCATAACGTAAGTTTCCGTATGGTTATAAACGACACGCACGCCTTGCTGTTCACGTTGCTATCAAAATGCAAGTAACAGGCGTGGTGCGGGGCGCTTTCCTGCCGGTTTCCATGCACCGGGCGGCGGATTCCGCATAGTCGAGCGCCGTTTGCGCCGCGCACGCTACAATGGGCTCATGGATATCGGCGAACGGTTCAACACCGCAACACACTTGGGCGGCGCGCTGCTGGCGGCCATCGGCTCCCTCTACCTGCTCTCGCAGCAGTGGGGCGGGACCTGGCAGGGGCTGGCCAGCGTGGCGGTCTACGGCGGCACGCTGATGCTGCTGTACGCCTGTTCCACGCTCTACCACGGCAGCAGCGGGCCGATCAAGGAGCGCTTCCGCAAGTTCGACCACTACGCGATCTATCTGTTGATCGCGGGCACCTACACGCCGTTCTGCGCGCTCGCTTTGAACAGTTCAACGGGGTGGCTGCTGCTGGCGGTAGTGTGGGGCCTGGCGCTGGCGGGCATCGCGCAGGAAGTGCTGCAGAAAGGGAACCGCTGGCTGTCGGTGGCGATCTACCTGGCGATGGGATGGGCTGCCATCCTTCTGCTGTCGCCGCTGCGCGCGTCGCTGGGCGACACAGGCTTCGGCCTGGTGGCGGGCGGCGGCCTGGTGTACACGGTGGGCATCGTGTTCTATATCATCGACACACGCATGCGCCACGCGCACGGCATCTGGCACCTGTTCGTGGTGCTGGGCAGTGCGCTGCACTACGCGGCGATTGCGCTGTATGTGCTGCCGGCGGCGACAGCGTAGGGCGGGTTGGGCGAATGCCGTAAGCCGCCAAGCGCCGCAGCGGCTCATGGCGGGTTACGCCTGACGGCTAACCAGCCCTACGTGCGCACGGTCTGTTCGTGCTGGCGGATCAGCGCGGCGAACTGCTCGGCGGGGATGGCGGGGCTCAGATGGTAGCCCTGCATCAGGTCGCAGTGCCGGCCGCGCAGGAAGTTCAGCTGCGCCTCGGTCTCCACGCCTTCGGCCACCACTTCCAGGCGCAGGCTGTGCGCCAGCGCGATGATGGCGGTGACGATGGCCACGTCGTCGGCGTCCATCGGCACGTCGCGCACGAAGGAGCGGTCGATCTTGATGATGTCGACCGGGAAGCGCTTCAGGTAGGACAGCGAGGAGTAGCCGGTGCCGAAGTCGTCGATCGACAGGCGCACGCCCAGGCTGCGCAGGCGGTGCAGCGCTTTCAGCGTGTCCTGCGCGTTTTCCATCAGCGTGCTCTCGGTGATCTCGAGTTCGAGCAGGTGCGGCGGCAGGCCGGTGTCGGCCAGCACGGCTTCCACCGTGGCGGCGAATTCCTTCTGCAGCAGCTGGCGCACCGACAGGTTGACCGCCACGCGCAGCGGCGGCAAGCCTTGCTGTATCCAGCTGCGCAACTGGGCGCAGGCGGTGCGCAGCACCCAGTCGCCGAGCGGATTGATCAGGCCGGTCTCCTCGGCCAGCGGGATGAACTCCACCGGCGAGACCATGCCGCGCGTCGGATGGCGCCAACGCACCAGCGCTTCCATGGCGATGATCTGCCCGTCCTCCAGCCTGGCCTGCGGCTGGTAATACACTTCCAGCTGCTCCTGCTCCAGCGCGCGCCGCAAATCGCTTTCCAGGCGCACGTGCTCGGAGATCGACTGCTCCATCGACGCTTCGTAGAACTGGAAGCCGGTGTTGGTTTTCTTGGCGCGGTACATGGCGCTGTCGGCGTGCTTGACCAGCGTGGCGACGTCGGTGCCGTCGTGCGGGTACATGGCGATGCCGACGCTGCTGGTGACGAAGATGTCGTGGCCGTCGATCTGGAACGGCGCGGCCAGCACGCGGCAAATGTTGTGCGCGGCGGTGGCCGCGGCCGCCGGACCGTCGAGATCGCCCAGCACCACGGTGAATTCGTCGCCGCCCAGGCGCGCGACGGTGTCGACATTGCGCACGCTGTGGCGCACGCGCTGCGCCACGGCCACCAGCAGGCGGTCGCCGACGTCGTGGCCCAGGTTGTCGTTGACGTACTTGAAGCGGTCCAGGTCCATGAACAGCACGCCGAGCAGGTTGCCGTCGGCGCCGGCCTGCTGGATGCCTTGCGCCAGCAGCTCGAAGAACAGCGTGCGGTTCGGCAGGCCGGTCAGCAGATCGTTATAAGCCAGGTGGCGGATGCGCTTCTCGGCGCGGTTGGCCTCGATGATGCGCCGCACGCGCTGCGACAGCACCGCGTAGTGGATCGGTTTCGGGATGTAGTCGCTGGCGCCGGCCGCGAAGGCGCGCTCGACCGAGGAGTTGTCCTGCAGCGCGGTGATCATCAGCACCGGGATCGAGCTGCCGCCCGGCATTTCCTGCAGGCGGGCGCAGGCGGTGAAGCCGTCCATCACCGGCATCACCGCGTCCATCAGGATCACGTCGGGCTGGAAGCGTTTCAGCATGGCCAGCGCCTGCACGCCGTCGGACGCCTCTTCGACCTGGAAGCCGTCGCGCTGCAAGGTGTAGCGCAGCGTGCTGCGGGTGCTGCGGTCGTCGTCGACCACCAGCACCGAGGCCAGTTCCTCTTGCGGGATATGGGTTTCCTGGCCGTCCTCGTTCATTTCCGCGCTGAGGAAGCCGGCCACGGTGCCGTACATGGCGCGCAGTGTCGGCAGCAGCGGCGCGATGTGGCCCAGACGGCGCTCGATCGCCAGTTCTTCGATCTGTTGGGCCAGGCGCGCCAGTTCGTTGGCGCCCAGGTTGCCGGACGAGCCCTTCAGCGCATGGGCGCGGGCGCGCGCGGTGTCGATGTCGCCGCTGTGCACAGCCTGCTCCAGCTCGTTCAAGTAGACCGGTGAATCTTCCAGGTAGGGCGAGACGGCGTGCGCCAGGGCGGAACCGAGGATCTCGCGCAGCTTGCCGAATACTTCCATGTCGATCGGCGGCGCTTCCAGCGTGTCGGCCGGCGGCGCGCTCGAGCCCGACAGGCCCGACGCGCCCGGGTTTCCGGACTGGGCCTGCGCGCCCGGCGCGCGTTCGCCGTAGGCCTCGCCGCCGTGCGGCAGCCATTTCTGCAGTTTGTGGCGCAGCTCGACCAGCGTGATCGGCTTGGCCAGGTAGTCGTCCATGCCGGCCGCCATGCACTTCTCGGCGTCGCCGCGCTGGGTGTTGGCGGTCATCGCCACCAGCGGCGTGCGCAGGCCGGCGGCTTCTTCCGCCACGCGGATGTGGGCGGTCGCTTCGTAGCCGTCCATCTCCGGCATGCTGCAATCCATCAGGATCAGGTCGAAGCGCGAGCGCTTCGCGGCCTCCACGGCTTCGCGGCCGTTGGCGGCGAATTCGCAGACGCAGTTGTTCATGGCCAGCATGCCCGCGGCGACCATCTGGTTGGTGCGGTTGTCTTCGGCCACGAGCACGCGGAACTGGCGCGCGGGCAGGGAGCCGCCTTGTTGCGGATGCTGCGGTTCGCTGTCCACGTGGCCGGCCAGCAGTTCGTGCAGGGCGTTGAGCAGGCGCGCCTGGCGCAGCGGCTTGGCCAGCACGGGATGGCTGCCGGCAGCGGCGTGGCTGCCCGCCGTGCCGCCGGCGTGGACGGTGCCGCCGTGGCGGTCCAGCAGCAGCAGGTGCGGCGCGAGGCCGGCAGCGGCGATGCGTTCGGCGACGTCGGCGCCCTGGTCGTCGGTGGCGCCGAGGTTCATGATGACCACGTGGTAGGGCTGGCCCGCTTCGGCGGCCTGCTTCAGCTCCACCATGGCTTCACGCCCGCAGCTGCTCAGGTAGCAGGCCATGTTCTGCTGCACCAGCGCATGCTTGAGGAAGGTGCGCACCGTTTCGCTCTCGTCGATGGCGAGCACGCGCACATTGGCCAGCGCGGGATCGGCTTCGAAACTGAGCTGGGTGAGCGCCGGCCGGCAGCACACCGTCACCAGGAAAGTGGTGCCGCTGCCCGGCGTGCTGCTCACGCTGATCTCGCCGCCCATCAGGCCCACCAGTTGCTTGCAGATGGCCAGGCCCAGGCCGGTGCCGCCGTAGCGGCGGGTGGTGGACGGGTCGGGCTGGACATAGGATTCGAACAGGTGCTGCTGCACCTCGCGGCTCATGCCTATGCCGCTGTCGCGCACTTCGAAACTGAGGCCGAAATCCACCCCGGCATGCACCGACACGCGCAGCGACACTTCGCCTTGTTCGGTGAACTTGACGGCGTTGCCCAGCAGGTTGATCAGAATCTGGCGCAGGCGCAGCGCGTCGCCGGTGATGCGCTCGGGGACGCCGGGCGCCAGCGCATACGCCACTTCCACGCCTTTTTGCTGGGCCGGCCGGGCCACCAGCTCGATCACTTCCTCCAGCAGCTTGCGCAGGTCGAAGTCTGTCTCTTCCAGACTGAGCTTGCCGGCGTCCATCTTGGAGAAGTCGAGCACATTGTTAATCAGGTCGATCAGCGTGCGCGAGGAGTTCCATGCCACGTCCACGCATTCCTGCTGGCGTTGCGTCAGGCGCATTTCCTTCAGCATGTCGAGCATGCCGACCACGCCGTTCAGCGGCGTGCGCACCTCGTGGCTGACAGTGGCGGCGAATTGCGCCTTCATCTCGGCCATGTTGACGGCGGCGTCGCGCGATTCCTTCAGTTCGGCCTCGCGCTGTTCCAGCACGTTCATCATTTTGTTGAAGGCCAGCGCCATTTCGATCAGGTCGCGCGGACCGGCCGGCGCGGCGCGCATGCCCGACTCGCCCGCCTCGGCGCGGCGCATCAGGTTCGACAGCGCGTTGAGGGGATTGATCATGTGGCGCGTCAGCAGGCGCACCAGGCCAAGCAGGATCACGGCGAAGGACAGCGTCAGCGCCATGTTGCCGACCAGCAGAGACCAGGTGAGGCGGTTCAGCGTGTCCTTGCCGACCTGGACGTGGACGTAGCCGAGCAGCTGCGGCTTCTGCTCCTGCATATCGAACGGCGAGGCCTCGGTCTGGCCGCCGAACACCGGCGCGCCGAACAGCCAGGCATCCGAGTTTTCTCCCATCAGGCTGGCGTGAGCGGGGCTGGCCTGCGCCGCGCTCATGTCAGACAGCTTGGCGCTGAGCGGACCTTGCGAGAGCAGCGGCTTGTGTTTGGCGTCGCTGATCTGCAGGCCCACCACGTCCGGGAAGGCCAGCGTGGTGCTGACCACGTCGCGCGCGTTCTCGGCGGAGTGGAACAGCAGCGCCAGCGTGCTTTGGCGCGCCAGGTTGTCGGCGATGCGCTGGCCCTGCTCGGTGAAATGGTCGCGCATGCGGCCGCGCGCTTCCCATGAGTTCATGAGCGACGAGAATAGCGCAAGTCCCAGGATGGCGGCGGAGACGATGACAGTCAGCTGGCGGCGAAAACCGGTACGGCGCAAATAGTTATGAAACATAATCTACCGTGTTAAGGCTGCGGGAATACGAAGTCGAAGCTGCGCTGCTGCTGGTGGCCCAGGTTCAGGCCCATATGGCTGGCGGTGCGCAGATTAATGGCGGTTTGCAGTTCGCGCAGCGGTGTCAGGCTGCGGCGTTTGTTCTCGCCGGCGATCACGCTCAGCGCCGAACTGGCCAGCGTGCGGCCCAGTTCCACATTGTTGGGGGCCATGGCGAACAGCGCGCCTTTCTTCACGTGCAGCATGTTCGACGAGAACACCGGCACGCCGCTGTTCCAGGATTCCCGCAGCACCAGCGGCAGGATGGTGCTTTCCTCGACGGTGGTGCTGTCGTGCGGCAGCCAGAGCGCGTCGCGCCGGCTGTCGGCGGCGCCGATCACTTGCGGATAGAGTTGCGCGGCCCTGGACAGGTCGGTGGCCACGTGGGACACCAGTTCCAGGCCTTGGGCGCGCGCGGCGTCGCGCGCCAGCTTGATCAGCCAGTCGCTTTTCTGCGGGTCGTAGACAACCACAACGCGGCGCAGTTCGGGCAGCAGCGCGCGCAGGCGGGCGAACAGCAAGGCAGGATCGGGCGTGAGGCTGATGCCGGCCACGTTGTCGGTATCGGTCAGCAGCAGCACGCCGCCCACCAGCACGGTGATTTCGCGGTCCAGGCCAGCGGTGGCATTCAAGCCCTGGCGGCCGAGCGCGATGACGACCTTGGTGCCGTTTTGCTTGAGCGCGGCATTCAGCTCGGCCGTATCGACCTTGGGATCGACCGGGTAGCTGCGCACGCGCAGCCGCGTGCGTTCCTCGATGCCCTGGATCATGCTGGTGAACGCGGAACGGGACTGGCCGTCCACGTTCGGATACAGCACCGCGATGGTGCCTTTGCCGATGGAGGCCTGGACATCGGGACGGCGCAGATGGTCTTCCAGCTGGGCCAGGGTGATGGGGCGCACATAGGCCGGTGCGGCAATCGAAGCGCTGCCCGAATTGCCGGATTCGATGCGCGCCATCAGCTCGCCAACGCTGGAACGGGCGGACGCGCCGGCGCCGGGCAGTTCGATGTAGTTGTCGGCGTCGCCCTGGTCGGCGGCCACCGCGGCCGGAACCCAAGCCATCCCCAGTGCCATTAGCAGTACCGTGCCCGCGCGCAGGCGGCGGCCGGCCTTCATTGTCGTTTTAATCATTATGCTGTCCGGTGCTGCCCCAGGCCGACTACGTCATCCAGCTAGTGCCGCGCAGGGGCCAGAATACTGCCGGTAGTATACGCTAAGTACTTGGTGTATTAGAAAGAAATTTAATTTCTTTGGGAAACAATTAACAACTTTGTAAGGCGTTGAGGCGAAGGCAAGGCAATCAGGGCTCGGGGAAGATGGAATCGAAAGTTCGCTGTTGTCCAGCGGCAACGGTGAGCCCGAAGTGGCCTGCGGAACGCCAGTTGAAAGCGATGCGCACCGCGCGCAGCGGGGTGATGCCCGGACGGGGATTTTCGCCGTTCAGCACCCCCAGGGCCAAGGTGGCGAGATCGCGGCCCAGCTCGAAATTGTTGGGATAAAGGGCGAACAGCGCGCCTTTCTTCACGTGCAGGATGCTGCTCGAGAAGATGGGCACGTTGCGGTTCCAGGATTCCTTGAGCACCAGCGGCACGATGGTGGACTCGTCCACCGTTACCGGGTCGGGCGGCAGCCAGAGCGCGTCGTGGCGGCCGTCGGCCGAGGCGAACGCGCTTTCATAGCGGCGCGCGGCCGTGGCCAGGTCGGGCGCTTCCAGCGCCACCAGTTCCAGGCCGTTGGCACGGGCCGCCTCCCGCGCCAGCTTGATCATGTGCTGGCTGACCTGCGGGCTGTAGACGACGATGACGCGCTTCACCGCCGGCATCATGCTTTTCAGGTTGGCGAACAGCAGGGCAGGGTCGGGCACCAGGCTGATGCCGCGCAGGCGTTCGCTGTCCGGTACCGAGCTGACCCCGCCGATCACCACCCCGGTCGAGCTGTCGAAGGCGTTTGCTGCCTGCAGCCCCTGGCGGCCCAGCGCGATGACCACTTTGCCGCCGTTGCGCTTCAATGTGGCTTGCAGTTCGGCGAAGTCGGCATTGGCGGCCACCGGATAGCCGCGCACGCGCAGCTTGGTGTGCTCCTCGATGCCTTCCAGGATTTCGGTGAAGATCTTGCGGTGGGGCTGGCCGATGTCGGGGAAGATCACGGCGATCGCGTCGGGACTGGTGGCCGCCAGGATAGGCACGCAATGCAGCGCGGCGCACAGTGCCGGCAGCAATACAATCAGGTTTCGGCGGTGGCGTGAGTCCAAGTCTGGCAAGTCGTGTGATGGCCGAAAGGCGTGCTTCTCGAATATAGCAGCTAGTATTTGCAAGTAGGAAACAGTTTAACTGGCTGGGCGGGAGTTTCGCACAAAAATGTAACACGGGCAGGGTAGCTGCTCCCAGGCATGTTGTGTATTTACTTATGTTGATACATCACCATTTGCAGCCTGAGTCCTTCTTGTCGGTCAGTATCATGGCAGGAATGATGATCAGCGCCAGGATGCCCGTGCCTGCGGCGGCCGTTTTACAGTCTGCGCGCGCGGTGCGGGCGACGGCGGTGCCGAGGGGGGTGTCGCTGGGCATGCCGTAAAGCGGTTTGTCGTAAATTTGCGCCACGGGCGGGTCGTCCTTCGTGGATTTGGCGGTGGCCAGCTTGCGCGCCGACTTCATGGCGGCGTTGACGTCGAATTTGCCTTTGACGGACGCGGATGGGGACGCGAACGGGTCCGGTTGGATATCGACGGGCTTTTGCGCGATGTTCACCGCTTCGGTGGAAGGCGCGGCGGCGGGGGCTTCCCGGGTAGCGGGCGGCTGCGGCGGCGTGATGGCCATGTCAGTTGGGGGTGGTTTCCTCATCCGCCGGGGCAGGATGGTCGCGTCTGGCGGGATGAGCGCTGGCGGCGGCACGGGCGCTGCCAGCGGTTTCGGCATCAGCCACACCATCATGCGGCGAGCATCCGGCAGCGGCTCCTTATGAGTCGGCGCGTTGAGGGTGAATAGCAGGCCGGCATGCAGCAGCAAGGAAACGGCCGCACCGGCTAGCAACTTCCGATCTCTTTTCATGGACGCGATGTGAAATGACGGGATCCATATTTTACCATTATGGCAACGCAGTCCAGGAATGACTTGCTGAAAGCAGGCAGGACTGAACTGTGACAATTCGCGCATTTTTCTAGACGGCAAGATGCTATGCTCAGCGCAGCCGATCACGAGCTGTCATTCCCGCGAAAGCGGGAATCCATGCTGAGTCCGGACAAATTCGACGCTCGCTCGGTACAGCGAGAAGATCCGCACGGAAGGCATTGAACAATGACCGCAGACGTTTTAGAAGTACTGGTTGGCGAAGTTGAGATAAGTACCGCCCTTGGAATAGTTTACAGTTCGGTGGATATGGTTAATATTTTAATAAAACATCAAGTTAGACACGTGAGACTGTGCCTGCGCTCCGGAGCTGGGTACGAAGCTACAGGGAAACTTATCTTTGGACTTTCGCGGGCAGGAATAGAGATTGAATCTGTCGAACGGACAAGTGAGAAATGATGGGGCATCTGCCGGGGCAAGGGCAATTGTTGCACACTACGATGACGGGAGGTGGGATGATGGAATTTCGTGCAACTGGGCGCGGAAAGCGGTTTATTCAATCCATATCATCGCCGCAATGATTCTTCACGGCCAAAAGCAGATATCCACGATGTAGAAATATTGCAGGCTGCATGCGGCCAGAAGTAGCCCTTCCGGTTTGCCCGGGCTTTGAGTAGAGGTTGAGTAAATGCAGTCCGCGCCTACACTGCCGGGCAGGCCCGAAACGCGACAGAAAAATTTCATTACATGGTAAATGCTGCGATATCTACTTAGACGATTTTCTGCGAAACAGGTCATCCCAGAATCTGCGAGTCCTAGGACCTCAGACTTTCTTGTTCGCTTGTTCGAGGGGCACGGTATCGAGTGTACGACCCACAACGATTGGGTTGTTCCAAATTCTGAACTTCCGGCCTTAAGAGCGACGTGGTTCCCGGGTTCATCGAGCGGGCGTTTAGATGTACAAGCGTTTGTCAGAGAGGGTGTGACGATTGACGAGTGCTTTGCAGGCATCGGCGAAGGTGAAGTTGGTCTAAACGATGCCCTGACGAACTTCACCGTTAACTCCTTTTATGTCCTGCTTGCTGCACTTTGGAATCAGAACGATGAAACCCAAGTAACCACGGAAGACTGGAGTATTGGTGGGAGGCGATACACTGCATTTATAGGAAACTTCGGGACTCGTGGCTCAGAAGGAGTTACAGCGGACATACCGGCTGACTTATTCGCTCAACTAGAGAACGTCATCAAACTTGACTCTCTGATGGGCAACCTGCATTGGTTTCGATTCTTCTTCTGCAACGTCGCTGGACAACGCACATTTGAAGCATTAAAGGATAATGAAATTTGGGAGGCAGGAACCCGCTGTCTTGAAGGCGTTCAATGGGCGGACAGTATGGGCTACTACAGCGTCCGATTGTTTGTGGCTCTCCGCGCCAGTTAGCCGATGGTCCCAAAGGATGGAAAAATTAGAGCTGCAATGAAACGTGAGGCAAGGTTCGGCCAGGAGCCGACGTTCAGCAATGGCTCTCCTCCATTTTAAAAAGGGCAGCAGCTGATCCAATCTATAACGTTCTAGTTGTTAAATATCTTTTCGGCATCGCTGGTCGTTTATCAAATAAAAAAAATAGAGCAAGAAAATGGGAAGGAATGCTGAGATGAAGATTAAATCTGTTCAAATCAAGAATTTCAGGACATTAAAAGATGTATCGATTACTTTTGAGTCCGTTACGACCTTTATTGGCCCAAACGGTGCCGGGAAATCGACGGTTCTTCGCGCACTGGATTGGTTCTTTAACGGCAAGCCTGGATCATTGACAGAGAAGGATTGCTCGTTTGGCGCAGATACCGAAAACATAGAAGTTCAGGTCACATTCAGTGACCTTACAGATAAGGATAGGGAAGCGCTTGGCAAGTACGCTCCTGAAGGAGCTGCCACCTTTACTGCGTGGAAGCGTCGAGCGCCCGATGGATCAGAGGTCCTGTCCGCTAATGCAAAGAGCTTCACGAGCTTTAATGCAATTAAAGCTGCTGGAACTGCGGGTGAGAAGAAGGAACTGTATTCAAGCCTGCGAAACGAAAAGCAGGAATGGGATCTTCCGAGCGCCTCGACGGCAGCGGCGATTGAGCAGGCAATGACGGCCTGGGAGGCTGCGCACACAGATCTACTAACGGACGCGCCTGAATCACTTCAGACAAACTTCTTTGGGTTCAACAGTGGTGGCAAGATGAGTGGACTCTTCGACTTTGTTTTAGTCACCGCTGATCTTCGTGCAAGTGAGGAATCCACTGATGGCAAGTCGAGTATCATAGGGCGAATTTTGGAGCGCTCAGTAGATCGCGCTGCGGCTGATGAAGAGATTGCCAAAATTGTTGAAGAATCGCGGGCGCTACAGCAAAAAGTGTATGAGGACAAGTTTAAGTCTCAGCTCGAGACTATGACGACAAAGCTCAATGCAGTCGTGAATTCTTATTCCCCCGGGCGGGCGGTCGCTGTGTCACCAGCTAATATCGAACTTAAAGCACCTAAAATGACGTTTGAAGTTGCGGTTCTGGATGGTTCCACACAAACATCTGTTGAGCGTCAAGGACACGGTTTTCAGCGGACGTTATTGATCTCGGCCCTGCAATTGCTTGCGCAATCAGGTGCAGCTTCAGAAGTCGGGGTGATCTGTATAGCGATTGAAGAGCCCGAACTCTTCCAACATCCTATTCAAGCACAGACCTTTGCGAAGGTTTTGCGATCGCTTGCCGAGGACGCTGGCAAGCGAATTCAGGTGACCTATGCGACGCATAGCCCTTACTTCCTCGAAGCTCGATATTTTAACCAAGTTAGAAGACTAACTAGATCGGCAGAAGATACGCCCGTTGTTTCAATTCACTCGGCCACTGTCGAGCATGTAAAGGAAAAATTAGATGGGGTTGTCAATGCTGAGACCGTCGAGCGTCAGCTTGATGGCATCATCGCTAGTCAATTGTCCGTCGCGTTATTTGCCCACCGTGCTTTGCTTGTCGAAGGAACTACTGAAGCCTCGGTCTTCCACGGCATCGGTGATAAATCGGCTCCTGGTGCGTTAGAAGCTGCCGGCATCGCGATCGTCCCAGTTGGGGGGAAGACTTCGATTCCTTTGGCGCACGCGATACTGACTTCGATCGGGATCTCTTCGTATGCGCTTTTCGATGCTGATGCTGGGTGCGAGGCTCGAGCTAAAGAAAAAGGTAAGAAGCAGGAAAAAATAGATGAAGAGCGCAGCAACCATGCAAAACAAAACCGTGCAATCCTTAGATATTTTGGTCTAGAGGAAGTCGATTTTCCTCCTGTGATTGTTTCTGATCAAGTTGCGAACTTTGAAGACCACCTTGAGGAGTTTCTCATAACGAATTGGCCAGAATGGGATACCGCCTGCAAGGAGGTCGAAGCAGCTGCGGGTATTGATTTGGCGAAGAATCAACTTGCTTATCGGACTGCGACGCTGAAAGCAGCAGGTAATGTGCCGGTTATGCTTGCACAAATAATGTCGAAAGCAATGGGCAGCTATTAGGTGGGATGTAATTCTGATTGTTGGCAGAAAGCACTGAACCTTGCCTGTAGGGATAGCGTGACGGCATTCGGTCAAATGCAACCGTTGAATATTTTTACATATTAAAAAAATTGATTACATCGGAAAGTATGGCGAATATCGAGTTCTGGCAAATTATTTGAATTAAAGATTGAGGCTTATTCGGCTATTAAATCCAATCAGGATGATTTCGACGTCACTGTAATTGCTCGAGATATGAAGGTTGTGAGAGTGCAGGTTAAAACTACAACACTGTGGAATGAAAGCACTAACAACTCTATCGCTGGACTTGAGAAGGGATATGATTTCATTGTCATAGTAATCGTAGATAGGAAAGAAATAGTAGAGGTAGCTGCTGGTAGCGGCGAAACTGACGATCTCAAACCGGAATACGATTATATACCTCACTTCTATATAATGACGAAAAAAGAAGCAATGACGGAGAAAGGTAGTTCAAAACAACTTGGTGTAAGTCGCAAAGTGAACAAAGAGTCCGTCATAAAAGAATCTTTGCGACCGTATCTAAATGCATGGAAAAAAATCACTCACGCAACACATGTCAGTTGACAAAAAACGGCCAAGAGCAGACGTTGCCAATTTTTGAAATATCCTCACTGCACTAGAATAGAGCTGATCTAATTTTTCTGCACTTCTCCGTGTACCGGCTGACAGCCCCCAACTTTAAGTGGATATCGAATAATATGGAATTTCGACACGCATATACTCTCATTAATCAAGCCGTTTGCGCCTTTAATGAGATTAAAGATCATGCTACAAAAAGAAAAATGGCCGAAGCAATAGTGATTTTGTTAGAAGTCGTTCCAACACTCCTGGCAAATAAAGTAGACACGGATTCATTTGCGAAATTTATTGAACAAGTAAAAACCGATATCGATAGCATCAGGGTTTTTGCATTTGTTTCGAGTCTTGAGGGGATATTAACTCCTAAGGCTAATCCGATATGCTTGAAAAATAGTAACCATGTGAATTGCGGTGGCCCTCCCAGCAGACAGTCCCGCTGTGATTTATGTGGTAAATCCGGGAAAATTTGATTATTGCTTAATTGCGAAGGTCAGAAAAGGGTTGATTTCGGCGGTTGTGACAGTCTGCGCATTTTTTTCGTTCGACATCGACTAGCGGCGGCCATTCGCGCCGATGTAAAGATGGTTAGGGTTAGCGTGAACGTTGATCCGATGCTGAACTGAGTGCTCTCCCTTAAACAAGGCCAAACTGTTGGATGAAATTTTGACTGCTGTACATTATGATTGACAGTCTTTTCCCTTTTAGGTATCTAAATGTTTGAAAATTTCGATTTCACCGTACTCAACGATCCGAACTACAAAGAAGACTCGGTCCGGGAGGATTTGATATCCCCCCTTTTGAAGGAACTTGGTTATCAACCAACCGGAAAACAGCGAATGCAGAGAAGCCAATCGCTGCCTCATCCTTTTGTAATGATTGGAAGCCAAAAACGGAAAATTCAAGTGATCCCCGACTACACGTTATTTCATGAGGATCAAGCAATTTTGATATTGGATGCCAAACGGCCTTCCGAAGCAGTGGTCCAATCTCAGCATGTTGAACAGGCTTTCAGCTATGCGATTCACCCGGAAATTAGAACTAAAAGCTATGCCCTTTGCAACGGCCATGAGCTGGTGCTATACGACATTGATCGAGCTGGCCCTGTGTTTCTCGTAAAAATGGCTGAGATAAACGATCGCTGGAATGACGTACTCAAGCACTTCTCTCCAGTGGCGTTACTTAATCACAGTCATCGCGCTTTTCAACCTGACTTGGGTTTTTTTCTGAAAAACGCTGGTTTTGACCAGGTCCATGATTTTACCTTCATAGATGCACGGATTACCTCTCTTGGGCATACCGCAGGAGGCGTGCTTACTGCTACTGCGTCGCCTGAAATGATTGAAGGCATGGCTTTTGCGGGTTCTTTTGATATGCCCTTGAATGTGCTACCTTCGATTCTATCGTGTCTACCACGTGAAGTAGGCGCAATGGTGTCCAATGCATTGAGTAATCCCCGATCAATTGTACACGTTGGTGGAGTTATTGCGATCACTTTGACTGCACAACTGGGAGTACAGGAGCTTGGTTCATTTCAGCATGACCCCCTGATTCCATTAATGGTCAAAAAAATTCAATCGATCTCCAGGGTTGATGCTTTTAAAGTAATGGCGAACTCGATTCCAGCTCATACTCTGAATTTGCCAACCATTTTGTCTTTTGTTTAGGGAACCGCAATGCTGCGTCACGCGATACGCTGCATTGAATGTCAAGCTATTCTGAATTTGACCTAACGATGTGTGAGTAATAGCGAGCTTTTTCTCTTGTGCCGCATGCCGCCGTCCTCGATTTCACTTTTGGCATATTATGACTTCGTTGTGTCCGCTATGGGGCGGGACCGGACGGAGGAGTGGCCGGATCTTATCCAGATTAACTATCCGCCTTCGGCTGGCTTTTTCGGCCGCACCAAGCTGGATACCAGCACGGCGGCTATAACCATCGTCCCGCCCAGCAGCACAGTGGCGCTCGGCGCGGCGCCGAATACCAGCCAAGCCAGCATGATCGCGTACACGGGCTCCATGCAGATGACGATCGCGACGGTCTGCGCCTTCACCTGTTCCAGCGCGTGGATCAGCATTGTGTAGGCCAAGCCGGTGCAGACCGCGCCCAGGCAGGCCAGCAGCAGCCATTCCCTGCCATCCAGCGTGAGCGCCTCGCGCCAGCCGAAGGGCGCCAGCACGCAGGCGGCAGCGAGGCATTGCCACCAGCAGGACTGGGCCGCGCTGGCGGCGCTGGACAGGTAGCGGTTGAACACGGCGATGCAGGCGTAGATCGCACCTGACAAGATCCCCCACAGCAGCCCGGCCGTGGCGCCGTTGCGCGGATCGAAGGCGGGCGTAATCAGCGTCAGCCCGGCCAATACCAGCACCAGGATCGCCACGTCCTTGCCGCGCAGCCGTTCACCGAGAATGGCCACTTCCAGCAGCGCCACGAACACGGGAAAGGAGGCGAAGCCCAGCGTGGCCAACGCCACGCCGCCGCTGCGCACCGCCATGAAGAAGGTCACCCAGTGCAGCGCCAGCACGACGCCCCCCGTCATCAGCTTAACCATGTCGCGCGCGGCCAGTCCCTGCCAGGGAACACGCCTGCTGACAGCCGAAAACAGGCCCAGCGCCAGCACGGCGAACACTGTCCGTCCCAGCACGATCATGGTCGGGCTGGCCGTCAAGACGTGGCCGAACAGCGCGGTGCTGCCGAACAACAATGCGGCGAGATGAAGTTTGAGCAGGGCGCTGGTGCGGGACATCGCGGCCATGGGAGTTCAGGGATGCCCATTAAACCCCATGGCGCGGGGATTGCCTATGGATTTGTGGCGCCGCTTACCAACCAATATCTTTCAGCAGCGGCAAGGTCAGATCCCGCGGCGGCGCCACGTCGTGCGACAGGTCGCCGCTGAGGAAGGGTTCCATCAGCTGGTTGGGCTTGGCGTCGGTGCTGTAATGTGACACGGACGAGCCGGGTTGCACGGGGTTCGGCGCATACATCAGGATGCGTCGCTCGGCATCCGTGCCGGCCAGTCTCATCGGGTTCACGCCCAGGCTGGCGATTACGCCCGACCGAGTGCGCGAACGCCGCAGCAACTGGCCGCGGATGGCGTTGCCGTCGGTCTGGCTGACCCGGATGGCCGGAATAGTGATGGCGGGATCCGCGCCGCCCAGCCCGGTCAGAGGTCCCGGTACGCTATCCACAACGATCATGGCGATGGCGCCGGCGTTCTGCACATTGAGCGCTTTCTGGACGAAGGGGCAGCTACCCCGGTCCACCAGCGCCACGTTGTGCTTGACGGCCAGTGCGTTGAGCGGCGACAGCGGGGCGCAGGCCAGGCCGGTGCCATTGGACTGGTCGACCACCGGCAGCACCTGCCCGGTGAGCGGCGGGTTTGCCAGAGGCGGCCCGAACGAAGCGTCGCCGACCTCGTAGTCGTGTGCCGCCGGGCCGGCTGCGGGGCCGGAAATGCCTAGCCTGGATACCGGGCCGAGTACGCCGGGCACGGAGGCGTTCACCGTTGCACCGTTCCAGGACAGCCCGTTCCCGCTAATGGCCGACGCGGCGCGCTGCGGCGGCGTCATTTCCACCCAGGAACGCTCGAGCTGGTTGTCGAGCAGGTAGTGGTCCCAAATCGACGGCGTGCCGGCGTAATAGGCGCCGTTGGCCTCGTCGGTGAAGGTCTGGAAGCCGAGGCCGTGCGCAATCTCGTGCAGCAGCACGGTGACCAGGTCGGTGCCGCTGCCGAAGTTGCCGTCCAGCCCCAGGTAGAAGCCGGCGCCGGGCAGGCAGTCCGCTGCCAGGCCCAGCCGGGAGTTGAAGGTGGCGCCGATGTGCGGATCGCTGGCAGGCGACTGGTCCGTACCGCTCAGCTTGCTGGCCAGCGCGGCGGGATACCAGGTGTTGGGCTTAAGCGCGCCGGGGAAGTCTGCGTACACGTCCCAAGCCCCGGCGGAGCCGAGTACACCGCTGCTGGCGGTGCAGGGGAGCGGGTCGAAACGGGCGAGGATGCGGATCGGCACCGTGCTGGTGAGCTGGCTGCCCCAGATATTGGCGGCATAGGTGAACGCGATCAGGCGTTGTTCTCCCAGCGTGGTGCCGGCGTTGCCGCCGACAGGCGCGGCCGGGGTCGGATCGTTGAAGCCTTCCCCTGCAGCGTCGCCGTTGAGGACGACAACGGGTACGGCGGCCGTGGCTGTGGCCGCGCCAAGGCAGGCGCAGAGAGTCAGGATTGCTGGCAGCGCGGCGCTTGCGGCGGCCAGTGCGCGGCGCAGCGCGGGCAAGCTAGCGGTCGTCATGGCTGTGCTCCTCGCGTAGTTGGCCGGACCGGGACTGGGCGGGGGCAGCGGAGCCGTCGCGCTGGACCGCAGCCGTGGCAGCGTCGGCGCCCTCGACGCAGGAGGTGACGAGCTTGCCTTCCGCGTCGCGCGTGGCCACCGAGTACACGGCGCGCGTGCTGACGCGCGACTGGCGCGTGCCGTCCGCCCGCACGCTGACCTGGGGCGCCGCCAGCGGCACGCGCACTTCCTGGGCCCGCAATGCGGCGAACTCGGCCGGGGTGGCGGGCCGCATGGCGCCGGTCACTGTGTCACGCACCATGATCATGCCGTCCTGCGCTGTGGCCATTGCGGTCGTGCCGGCAAGCAGCAAACTCAGTCCTGCGAACAGGCTTTGCCGGTAAGGGCGGCGCACAGCCGATGCGGCCCGTAGCGCTGCGCGCGCGGGCGCGAATGGCGGCGCCTCCCCGGCACCGGCCGGCGCGCTTGGGGTGCCGGGGCCGCCTGAGCTTCCTGCCCGCAAGCACGCGCGCCGTGCCTGCCACAGCAGCAGGGCCAGGCCGCCGCCGAGCATCAGCCATGCCGATGGCTCCGGCACGGCGGCGATGACCAGGCTGTCCACGCCGATGTAGTCGGCAGTGTCGCCCGCGCCGGTATAGCGGAAGGCGAAGCGCACGGCGGCCGGATCGGCGTTGACGCTGTATTGCGTCCAGCTGGACGGATAGGCGCTGGCGCCGCCTACGGTCAGCAGCAGATTGCTGAAATCGCCGAGCGCACTGCCGCCGGTCGAATAGCGCACCTCCAGCTGGTCGCTGAAGCCGGGCGTGCCGGTGCCGCGCGTGTAGAAGGTGAGGGTGGCCATGGCCGGCAGCGAGAACTGCGGCGTGATCAGCCAGTTGTCGATGCTGCCGCTGCCGCCGGCCACGCTGAGGAAGTTAGCTGCGACGTAGGCATTGACGCCCCCTGCCTGCGCCGGGAAGACGCCGCCGTTGCCCTGGAACCAGCTCAGTCCGGCGGGCACGCTCTGGTTGATGAAGGTCCATCCGCCCAAGGCTGCCACGTCGTCGAAGCCTGTACTGAGGATGGGAGGGGCGGCCTGCGCGGGCGTGACGCCGAGGATTGCCGCCGTCATTGCCATGGCCACGACGGCATAACGAGTTTTCATGATGCACTCTCCTTTTCACCGATCTAGTCAGCGCAGCGCAATATGCCCCGCGCGATTCAAGTGTAAGGAAAGACAATATTAAGATATTGATATTTGTTCTGCATCAAGCGATTAGTTGTCGAATTTCGCTACCTGCTTTGTCATATTGGCCATCATGGCCGCCTGCAGGTCGTTCGACATCAGCATGGCCGCGTTCCAGGTGGCGATATAGTTCAGGCCGTCCGCCACCGAGTGGTCGCGCGCATAGGTGATCATTTCCTTGGTGCCGCGCACCGCCAGCGGCGACTTGGCTGCGATGCCTGCGGCGATTTCGCGCACGCCCGTCTTCAGCGCCTCGGCCGTGTCGAATACACGGTTCACCAAACGCATCTCGCGCGCTTCGGCCGCGCCCACCTTGCGCCCGGTATAGGCCAGTTCGCGCGCCATGCCGTCGCCGACCAGCCTGGGCAGCCGCTGCAAGGTGCCGACGTCCGCCGTCATGCCGATATCGATTTCCTTCACGCTGAACCAGGCATCGGCCGAGCAGTAGCGCATGTCGGCGCAGGTGATCAAATCGATGCCGCCGCCGATGCAGGCGCCGTGGATGGCGGCCAGCACCGGTTTGCGGCAGCGCTCCAGGCTGCTCAGGCAATCCTGCAGGTCGAGGATGGTGCGGCGCAGGTTTTCGCGCGTGCGTCCGTCGCAGTCGTGGCGGATCGAGGACGCGAGCCCCATCATCATCTGCAGGTCGATGCCGGAGGTGAACAGCTTGCCTTCGCCTTCCAGCACCACCACGCGCGCTTCCGGCGTGCTGTCGGCCCACTCGAACGCGGTGCGGATCTCGTGCCACATGGCCAGGTTCATGGCGTTGGCCTTGTCCGGGCGGTTCAGGCGGATCACGGCGATGTGCTCTTCGAGGCTAACCTGCAGGGTTTCGTAGCTCATGGTGGTCTCTTTTGTTGGATTGTTCTAAGGTTATGGGGTGCCTAAGGCATTTTATGCGATTACAATGCAGCTTCCGTTATTAGAAACAGTGCTCTAGTGCAAAGCCGCCAACTCTATTTCCGCCTGCTCGCCCAGTTCCGTCCCTACCTCGGCGCAGCGATCGCCACGGTGTTCGCTGTCGGCGTGGCGTCGGCCACCGATGTCATGCTGATCCGCCAATTGCAGAACGTGGTGGATGCCTTGCGCCCCGCCGCTTCGGCGGCCGGTCCGCTGGGGGCTATCCAGGGTGCGTCCGGCGGCATGATGGTGGCGGTGCAAAGCTGGCTGGATTCCATTCTGCCCGGCAATCCGGCCGAGGCGGCGCTGTGGAGCATTCCCCTCGTCATCACGACCCTGGCGCTGCTGCGCATGGTCAGCACTTTCTGCGGCGACTATGGCGCGGCATGGCTGACCAGCCGCGTGCAGGCCAATTTGCGCGAGAGCATGTTCGCACGCCTGCTGCGCCTGCCCAACAACTACTACGACAAGACCTCGACCGGCGCCACGCTGTCGCGCGTGGCCTACGACGCGGCGCAAGTGGCGCAAGCGGGCTTGAGCGTGGTCAACGTCTTCGTGCGCGATTCCGTCGCCACCATCGGCTACCTGATTTTGCTGATCACCATCGACTGGCAACTGGCCACTTTCTGCTTCGGCTTGCTGCCGCTGGTGGCCGTGGTTGTGACGGTGGCGGGACGCCGCATGCGCCGCTTGGCCGAGGACGCGCAAGCCGCGATGGGCGAGCTGAGCAGCGTGCTCGACGAGAGCATCGGCGGCCAGCGCGTGGTGAAGATCTTCGGCGGCGAGCAGTACGAGCAGCGCCGCTTCCACAACGTGGTCAAGCACAACCGCCACCTGGCGGTAAAGCACGCGGCCACCGCCGCGGTGAACTCGGGCGCGATCATGATGCTGGTCGGCATTACGCTGTCGGCGGTGATCTATTTTGCGCTGCTGCGCGCGCGTGCCGGCCACTTGTCGCCGGGCGCCTTCGTCGCCTTCATGGTGTCGCTGATGGCGATGCAGTCGCCGATCAAGAACCTGACCAAGCTGAACGAACCGTTGCAGCGCGGCCTGGCCGCGGCCAAGTCCGTGTTCGGCCTGATCGACGCGCCGGCCGAAGTGGACGAGGGTACGCGCCCGCTGAAACACGCCAGCGGCGCCATCTCGCTGCAATCGGTAGGCTTCCATTACAACGCGTCCGACCCCGATGCGGCGCCCGCGCTGCGCGACGTGTCGCTCGACATCGCGGCCGGCGAGACCGTCGCGCTGGTGGGCGGCTCGGGCAGCGGCAAGACCACGCTGGCGGGCCTGCTGCCGCGCTTCTACGACGTCGGCAGCGGAAGGATCCTGCTCGACGGACACGACCTGCGCGAATACCGCTTGGCCGACCTGCGCTCGCAGATTGCGCTGGTGAGCCAGGATGTGGTGCTGTTCAATGACACGCTGGCGTCCAATATCGCTTACGGCGATCCGGCGCCGGACCAGGCCCGCGTCGAGGCGGCCGCGCGCGCGGCCTATGCGCACGACTTCATCATGAAACAGCCGCAGGGCTATGCGACGCAGGTGGGCGAAAACGGTTCGCGCCTGTCCGGCGGCCAGCGCCAGCGCATGGCGATCGCGCGCGCGCTGTACAAGAACGCCCCCATCCTGATCCTGGACGAGGCCACCAGCGCGCTGGACACCGAGTCCGAGCGCCAGGTGCAGGCCGCGCTGGAAGTGCTGATGCGGGGCCGCACCACGGTCGTCATCGCACACCGCCTCTCGACCATCGAGAAGGCCGACCGCATCGTGGTGATGGAGTCCGGCCGCATCGCCGAAGCAGGCAGCCACGACGCGCTGCTGGCCAAGGGCAGCCACTATGCCCGCCTGTACCAGACGCAGAAACAGGCACCGGTGCCGGGCTAATCCCTTAGCTGGGCCGGCGTTTTCGCGTCGTCGCCCAGCACGTCCTGGACGTAGAGCATCACCACCAGCACGATCAGCACCGCCGTCATCGGCGTGGCCAGCGCCACCCCCGCCATGCCGAACACGGCGCCGAACGTCACCTGCATGGTGATGGTGAGCGCCGGCGGCAGGGCTACCGTGCGCTGGTCTATCAGCGGTTCCATCAGATAGCCTTGCACCAGCTGGATGCCGCAGAACAGCAGCAGCACATACAGCGCTTGCGCCGGGCTGTCCGAGAACGCGATCAGCACGGCGGGCACGCCGGCCATCAGCGGCCCCACATAGGGGATGAAGTCGAGCAGGCCCGCGATGATCCCCAGCAGCAGCGCGAGCGGCACACCGAGCAGGGATAGCCCGACTGCCGTCATGACGCCCGCCGCGAGCATGGAACACGCTTTCCCCACCAGCCATTTGGACAGCGTGGTGCCGATTTCGTCGAGCACCTCGCGGGCGCGCGGGCGGCGCGACGGCGGTATCAGCGTGATGATGCCGTTGATGTAGAGGCGCGGGCGGATGGCGAAGTAGATGCCTACCGCCAGGATGATGACGGCGTTGCCCAGCGCACCGAGCACGCCCGAAAAGAACAGGCCCGCGTTCGGCACCATGGCGGCCATCTGGCGGCCGATCTCTTTGGTGGAAGGCAATTCATTGAGCAGCGAACGCAGCCTGGGGTAGCGCGCGATCGCTTCGCGCACCTGGTCGAGCGACGTGGGCACGACTTGCGCCAGGTGACTGGCCTGATCGGACAACTGCGGCGCCATCAGCCAGGCGCCCGCACCGAGCAGCGCGGCCAGCAGCGCCAGCACCAGGGCCAAGGCGGCGCGGCGCGAGGACAGGCCGAGGCGGCGCTGGGCGATGCGGGTCAGGGCGCACAGCAGGATGGAAAACAGGATGCAGGCGAAGATCAGCAACAGCGCATCCGCCGCGAACCACAGCGCGGCCAGCGTCAGCAGGAACATGGCGGCAATGCCGTCCATCAGCACGACGCGGTGCAGAAAGCCGCGTTGGCTGGAGTCGGCCGCCGGGAGTTGATCGTCGCTCATCCGTACATGATTGCGCATTTCGTAAAGCCGTGACGCACGTTGCGCCGCTGCCGCGATGTCGGTGCGGTCCTAGTGCAAGGACTGCAGATAGGCGGCGATATCGTGCGCATCCTGTTCCGATACCCCGAGCATGGGCATGGCGGTGCGCGGATCGGTGTGTTGCGGGTTGCGTATCCAGGCGACCATGCTGTCGGCGGAGTTGGGCAGGCGCCCGGCGATGAAAACGCGGCTGGCGACGCCTTCCAGCGGCGGCCCCACGTAGACGCGCGAGCCGGTGACGCCGGGGATCATGTGGCAGGCCTGGCAGGCGTATTGCGTCAGCGCCACGCGGCCGCGCTGCTGGTCGGGCGGCCGCGCCGGGGCGCTTGCGCTCGGCCCGGCGGCATGCCCGGCGGCGGCCACCTGCGCCGAGTAGGCTTGCGGCGTCAGCTTCGGCAATTCGGCCAGGAAAGCGACCGTGGCCCAGATGTCAGCGTCGCCGAGATGGTATTCCCAGGCCGGCATACCGCTCATCTTGATCCCATGCCGGACGATCCAGTACATCTCGGCGGCCTTCCAGCGGCGCGCGGCATCGACCAGAGGACCGGGCACCGGCTGCATGCCCATGCCGAAAACCTCTTGCGGCACGCCCGGTCCGCCGTGACAGGCCACGCAGTGTGCCTGATAGATAGCCGCGCCGCGCCGGATCAGCTCCGGACTGGCGAGCGCCGGCGCCTTGATCCCGCTTGCGTGCTTGCGCACCGACGCGTGCATGGCTTGCTCCAGCGCGCTGTGCACGGGCTGGAAGTGCTGGCGGTTGGCTGCCACGTCATACCAGCCCCATTCCAGCACCGCCACCGCTGCCAGCGCCCCGAGCGCAGCCGCCCCGGCGGCGACCGCCGCAAGGGTGAGCAGTATCAGACGGCGCCGGTTCGATCCCATATGCCCCGCGTTCTATTGAAAATTGGCCCAATTGGCATTCTTGTATTATAGCCATTCACCCACCAGGACAGGAGTCGCGCGGTGCGCACCCTACGGACAGCCTTCGCCATGCCTCTGGTCGCCGCCCTGCTTGCAGCATGCGGCGACGACGGACCGGTCACGGTCCGGGTACCGGGCGGGCGGGCGGAACTGGGCCGGGTGCTGCTGGCGCGTTACCAGTGTGCCGAGTGCCATCGCATTCCGGGCGTCGCGGGCGCCCAAGGCAACAGGGGACCGGCATTGGATGTGATAGGCCGCGCAAGCTATATTGCCGGCCATATTCCAAATTATCCGGAGGCGATGCAGCGCTGGATCGCCGACCCGCCCTCTCTAAAACCGGGCACCACGATGCCCTATATGGGCGTGCCGCCCGGCGATGCGCGCGACATGGCGGCCTACCTCTACACCTTGCGCTGACCATGGACGCCGTGCTCACCCCGGCCGGCGCCGATGCCGCTGTCATAGCGCAGATGGCATGGGTGCTGATTGCCGGGGGAACGCTGATATTCGGCGGCGTCATGCTGCTGCTCGGGCTGAGCTTGCGGCGGCGGGGGGATGCGGACAACACGGAAGGCCCAGAACGCTCAGGTGGCGCGGCAGGCGCGCATACCGGCAAGGCATTGCGGCCACGCCTGTGGATCGTGGGTGGCGGCCTGCTGCTGCCCGTATCCGTGCTGTCCGCGCTGATGGCGTACAACGTCTGGCGCAGCGCGCAGTTAGGCATGCCGTCCTCGCGCGGGGCGCTGGTGGTGTCGGTGACGGCGAAGATGTGGTGGTGGGAGGTGCGTTACCAGGATGCCTCGGGCGAGGTCGTGCTGGCCAATGAGCTGCACCTTCCGCTGGGGCGCCCGGTCTACCTCGCGCTCACCAGTTCGGACGTGATCCACAGTTTTTGGGTGCCTGCGTTGGCGGGCAAGGTGGACATGGTACCGGGCAGGATGACGGGACTGAGCGTGCGCGCCACGAAGGAGGGCGTGTACCGCGGCCAGTGCGCGGAATACTGCGGGACCCAGCACGCCCGCATGGCGCTGCACGTCGTCGCCGAGCGGCCGGAAGCGTTCGCCGCATGGCTGGCCCGCCAGGCGCAGCCCGCCGCGGGCTCTGCCCCGGCGCAATCCACAGAGAGGTCTGCCCAGGCGCAGACCGGCGAGGGCTCTGTCCGTGGGGTATCCGGTGCGTCGGACGGCCAGTGGTTCGCGGCGGCCGGCAACGGTGCCGATACGGCCAGGCCAGGGGCGGGCAAGCCCGAGGCGGCGAGCGTGCTTGCGCGCGGACGGGAAGCGTTTTCCGCGCATTGTGCGGTGTGCCACACGATACGCGGCGTGTCACAGCAAACGCTGGCCGGCGCGGGGCCCGACTTGACGCACGTCGGCAGCCGCCTGTACCTCGCCGCCGGCACGCTGCGCAACCAGCCCGGCGCGCTGGCCGCCTGGATCGCCGATCCACAGGCGCACAAGGCCGGCGCCCGCATGCCTTCGGCCACCGGGCTTGACGGTACCAGCCTGCTCGCCTTGGCAGCCTACCTGGAGCAGCTGAAATGAGCACGCTTCCCAATTCGCTGCCACGTCCGCCCGGTGAGCTCGAACAGCTTGAAAAAGCGTGGCGCACACCCAGCGGCTGGCGCTTCCTGAGCACTGTCAACAACACCAACATCGGCCGCCTCTACCTCGCCACGGCACTGCTGTTTTTCGTGCTGGCCGGTGTGCTCGGCTTGCTGATGCGCTTGCAGCTCGCCGTCCCGGACAATACCCTGCTGGACGCGGCCACCTACAACCAGGTGTTCACAATGCACGGCACGGTGATGATGTTCCTGTTCGCCATCCCCGTGGTGGAGGCCTTTGCCGTCTACCTGCTGCCGAATATGCTGGGCGCACGCGACCTGCCGTTTCCGCGTCTTTCCGCCTATGCCTATTGGGCTTACGCCATCGGCGGCCTGGCCTTCTTTTGCACCCTGTTCGCGGGCCTCGCTCCGGACGGCGGCTGGTTCATGTATCCGCCGCTGACCGGCAAAGCCTACTCGCCCGGCCTCGGCGCGGACTTCTGGCTGCTGGGCATAGGCTTCATCGAAATCTCCGCCATCGCTGGCGCGATAGAGCTGATCGTCGGCATCCTGTTCACGCGCGCGCCGGGCATGACATTGGCGAAGATGCCGGTCTTCGCCTGGGCCATGCTGGTGGTCGGCGTGATGATCGTGTTCGCCTTCCCGGCCGTGATCGCGGGCACCGCGCTGCTGGAACTGGAACGCGCCTACGGCTGGCCGTTCTTTATCGCTGAACGCGGCGGCGACCCGGTGCTGTGGCAGCACCTGTTCTGGTTCTTCGGCCATCCCGAGGTCTACATTATTTTTCTGCCCGCCGCGGGCATGGTCTCCACCATGCTGCCCGCCATCGCGGGCACGCCGCTGGCAGGACGGCGCGCCGTGATCTGGTCGATGATAGCAACCGGCGTCGTCAGCTTTGCCCTGTGGGCACACCACATGTTCGCCAGCGGATTGACGCTGCTGTCGGCCAGCCTGGTGTCCGGCGCCAGCATGGTGGTTGCGCTGCCCGCGTCGGTGCAGGTGTTCGCCTGGATCGCCACGCTGGCGAGCGGCACGGTGCGCCTGAACGCGCCCGCGCTGTTCACGCTCGGCTTCCTGTTCATCTTTTCGCTTGGCGGCCTGACCGGGGTGATGGTCGCCGTGCTGCCGTTCGACTGGCAGGTGCACGATACCTATTTCGTCGTCGCCCACCTGCACTACGTCCTGGTCGGCGGCATGCTGTTCCCCGTATTCGCCGCCATCTACTACTGGCTGCCGCTGGTGAACGGGCACACCATGTCCGAACGCCTGGCGCGCTGGATCTTCGCCCTGATGTTTGCCGGCTTCAACCTCGGCTTCTTCACCATGCACATCACCGGCCTGCAGGGCATGCCGCGCCGCGTCTATACCTATGCGCCCGATCTGGGATGGAATGGCTTGAACATGGCGTCCACCGTCGGCGCATTCGTGTTCGCCGCCGGGGTGTTGCTGTTTACGCTGGACATGGCGCGCACGCTGCTCCGCCCCAGGCAAGCGAAGGGCAATCCATGGAATGCGCCGACCATGGAATGGCTGCCGGACGCCGACTACGGCATGCGCAGCATCCCGTCGGTGGCTTCGCTCTATCCGCTTTGGGAACGGCCTGGCCTGGCCAAGGAGGTTGAACAGGGCGCTCACTATCTGCCGGGGACCGCCACAGGCCGGCGCGAAACCATCTATACCAGCGCGCTGCGGGCCAAGCCGCTCTACCTGCTGATACTGCCGGGCGACGGCTGGTCGCCGCTCCTTGCCGCCGCCGGGACAGCCGGCTTCTTCCTGCTGCTGACGGTCAAATGGACGCTGGCTGCTTGGTTGTGCGCTGTCGTCGCGGTGGCGGCCATCATCGCGTGGCTGTGGCAGTCGGACCGGCCGCCGGCCATGGCGCTGGCGCGGGTGGCGGATGCGGCCTTGCCCGCCGGCGCGGATAATGGGGGCGATGAAGCTCTGTTGCCGGTCGGCGAGCGCGGCCGGGCTGGGCACTCGTGGTGGGCCTGTGTCGTCATGCTGGTGGTCGACGCATGCATCTTTGCGTCTTTCGCCTTCACGTACATCCACTTGTCGATGCGGCTCGCGGTCTGTCCGCCGCCCGGCGCAAGTTTGCCTGCGCCGATGTGGTCCTGGCTGTCGTGTGGTTTGCTGCTGGCCGGGTCGGCCGCGATGTGGTTTGCCTGCAGGCCGCACCATCTGGCACAAACAGGTTCGCAAGCGGGTTCACAAACCCCGTCGCAACGTGGATTGCGCCTGCTCGTCATGGCAAGCCTGTTTTGCATGCTGGGATCTTTCGGCTGCGACCTCGCCGGCCAGTTGCTGGTGCGGCTGCAGCCCGCGCGGGATGGCTGGAGTGCCTCGGTGGCGGTAATCGTAGCCTATCAGGGCTTGCACGTGCTGCTCCTGGCGCTGGTGGCGCCCTACCTGTGCGTCCGTTCCTGGAGCGGGCACTTGACGGCGGCCAGTCAGGCGACGTTGAAGAACGCGGCGCTGATCTGGCATTACACCACGGCGCAAGGGCTGGCAGCGGCGGTGCTGCTGTGCGCCATGGCCGCTTAAAGGGAGCACTTAAAAGGAGTACACCACCGTCAGCGACGTTTGCGTATCGGTGTTCTCTTTCTTCTCAGGCACGTTGGTGTCGCTGCGGGCGCTGAAGGCGGCCTTCATCTGCATGGTGCCGTTGATCTTCGTGCTGAGCGCCGATTCGGCCTGCGAGTGCAGGTTCGACGTGCCGCGCTCCATGCTGACCGTTTGCGTGAACAGGGCGGACGGGCTGACCTGCCAGCGCATCGACGCGGCGCCGCGCACCGTCACGCCGTTTTCCGATTCGCCGGTGGCGCGGGTGCCGCTGAAGTAGCCCGGACCCAGTTCGACGTCCAGCGTCTTGTCGCGCGACTTGAACCAGCGCGAACTATGGCCGACCGCCAGCGAACTGTATGTGGTGTAGGCGCCGAACTTGTCGTCCACGTGCGAGCCAAGCACGAACAGTTTCTTGTTCTCGTCAAGCAGCTTGTACGCCGCCTTGGCGGAAGCGGCGAAGCGCTCGGCGGAGCGGATACGCTGCTTCTCGCCATTCTCCAGGTGCTTCTCGTCTTCCTTGAAGTAGCCGCTGAGGATGAACTCGTTGCTCCAGCTGTCCAGTTCCTGACGCGCATCGATCTTGCCGGTCACGGAAGTGCCGACCGTGTTGCCGGTGGTGGTGATGGCGCCCAGCTCGGCGGACGTGCTCCAGGTGCGTTCCGGGATGTCTTGAGCGGCTGCGCCGCCGTGCGCGACGGCGAGCGTCAGCGCGAATATCGGGATCAGTTTCATGTCATTTTTGACGCGTGCGGTGAGCCGGTATTGTACCTGAACGCCATTGGCTCGCCCGCACGTGTGACATTTCCTTACGTATTGGCTTATGCAGCGAAGCCGCCATCTATCATCAGGCTGGCGCCGGTGACGAAAGCCGCTTCAGGGCTGGCCACGTATGCGACCATGCCGGCGATTTCTTCAGGGCGGCCGTGGCGCGGGATCGCCATCAAACCATGCATCACGGTGGCAAAGTCGCTATTGGCCGGGTTCATATCGGTGTCGACCGGGCCGGGCTGCACGTTGTTGATGGTGATGCCGCGCGGCGCGAGGTCGCGCGACAGGCCTTGTACAAGGCCGAGCAGTGCGGACTTGCTCATGGCGTAGACGGCCCCGCCGGCGAACGGCATGCGGTTCGCGTTGGTGCTGCCGATGTTGATGATGCGGCCGCCCTTGTCCATGAACGGCAGCACCGCCTGCACAGCCACGAACACGGCGCGGATGTTGACCGCCACGGTGTCGTCGAAGTCCTTCAGCGAGAACTCGGCCACATCGCCCATGCGCAACACGCCGGCGTTGTTAACCAGGATGTCGATCTTGCCGAACTGCTTGGCGGCCTGGCCGATGGCGGCGGTGACGGCATCCGCGTCGGCGGCATCGGCCTTCAGCGCCAGGGCCTTGCCGCCTGCTGCGGTGATGCTCGCGGCCAGCGCGTCGGCCACTTCGGACGAGGACTGATAGGTGAAGGCGACGGCGGCGCCGCCCTGGGCCAGGCGGCGTACGACTGCCGCGCCGATGCCGCGTGCACCGCCGGTGACGAAGGCGACTTTGTTGGCGAAGGTGGTGTTGCTGGTGCCGCTGGTGATGTTGGTGGTGGTCATTTTGAATCTCCTTGAGGTGGGTTGATGAATTCAGTATGTCCTTGTTATTGCCTCTCCGGTAGCCGGTAATCCCGCATAGGAGTTTCAACCAATGGTATAAAATGGACCAATGGAAGCCCTCAATTACCTTGAATCCTTCATCCACTCCGCCGAGACCGGCAGCTTTTCCGCCGCCGCGCGGCGCCTGGGGCTGACCCCGGCCGCGGTCAGCAAGAACGTGGCGCGCCTGGAGGCCAGCCTGGGACTGCGGCTGTTCCAGCGCAGCACGCGCAGCCTCACGCTGACCGACGGCGGGGAACGCTTCCTCCACCAGGTCGGGGGCGCTTTTTCCACCGTGCGCGATGCCATTGCCAACGCGGCCTCGGACGACGGGGAGCCGTCGGGCGTGCTGAAAGTGGGGATGGCGCTGGCGTTCGGGCGCGAATATCTGCTGCCGCTGCTGGACGACTTCCTTCAGCGTTACCCTGCAGTGCTGCCGGACTGGCATTTCGACAACCGCGCCGTCGACCTGGTTGGCGGCGGTTTCGACGCGGCGGTGGGCGGCGGCATCGAGCTGAAACCGGGGGTGATAGCCAGGGAGCTGGTCAGCGTCGATGTCGTGGCGGTGGCGTCGCCCGCCTATATGGCCGGGCGGGCCATGCCGCAGCATCCCAACGAACTGGCGCAGCTGGACGGCATCGTGCGCCGCTCGGCGGGCACGGGCCGCGTCAAGGTCTGGACGCTGCTGCACGACGACGGCGACGAGGGGATGGCGGCCAGCCGCCCGCGCGCGATATTCGACGACCCGGAGGCGATGGCGCATGCGGCCATGCGCGGCCTTGGCGTGGCGCTGCTGCCGATGCCGCATGCATCGCGCTGGTTGAGAAGCGGCGCGCTGCTACGGCTGCTGCCGGGCTGGTGTGCGGACGCCGGGCCAGTGTCGATCTATTACCCGAGCAAGAAGTTCCTGCCCGCGAAAACCCGGGCGTTTGTGGACTGCGTGGTGGAGCATTTCCGGCAGCCGGAAGTGGCGGCCATCTTCGACAGCCGGCGCTAGGGGCGCCTGGCCTGCTGTGGCACACTTTAGGGGACTTCGACAGGTACTCGCGGTTCCCTTTAGTAGCCCGTCAAGGCTTTGCAGCTTCCTCGGCCAGTTTGCGTTCCAGTTTCGCGCGGCCCAGCGCGGCATAGTTGCGGCAGCCCTGCGCGTCGATGAACGCCGAATTTCCCGCCTGACCCTGCTTCGCCTTTCGGGCCCACAGGTCGGACGCTTCGGGGTGGGCCGAGACCAGGATGTCGCAATCGAGGGCGGCGACCCTGGCGATGGACTGTTCGAGGTCGGCGCGCGCGTTCGGGTAGGCCGGGTCGCCGCTGTAGCGGAAGGTGCCGGCCGAGAGCGCATTCAGGCTGTCGGCGTACACCATGCTGGCGGTCTTGCCGCCTTCGGTGGAAAGCCAGGTCCAGCTGGTGCCGCCTTGCGTATGGCCGGGGGTGTAATGCGCGGTCACCGCCAAGGGCCCGAGTGTGACGGTTTCGCCGTCGCCCACCGCGCGCGTGTTGGCCACCGGGCTGAAAGGCGACAGGTCGGCAAACTGCGGGTCGCCGCTGTTGGCCAGGCCGGTGCGCAGCACGGACTCGCCCTTGACGCTGGCAAGCACGGCGGCGCCCGTGAGGCGCTGCAGTTCCGCTATGCCCCCGGCGTGGTCGTGGTGTTCATGCGAATTCAGGATGTATTTGACGTCCGTCAGCTTGTATCCAAGCTTGCGGATATGCTGGGCGATCTGGACCGGCGACCTGGCGCTGCCGCCGTCGATCAGGATGTGGCCCGCAGGGGAGGTGATCAGCACTGAGCTCAAGCCCTTCGGCCCCACGTAGTAAGTATTGCCAAAGATGGCAAACGGTTCCTGCGGATCGTTCCAGTCCGAACCGGCTGCCGGCGCGAGCGGCAGGCTGGCTGCGAGGGCGGCGGACAGGAGCAAGCGTTTCAATCGTGTCATTTCTCTTCTTTCACAGGTTTGCGACGAATGCCACTATAATGCGACACTGGTCACAACCGTGTCAAGAGATTACTGTTTAAGGTTCAACCGAGTGCGCGCGCTTCAGGCAGCGCAGCACGAAGGTCGAGCGGCTGTGGCGCAGGCCGGGCAGTTTGTAGAGTTTGCGGCGCAGGAATTCTTCGTAGCCCGCCGTGCCGGCCACCGCCACCTTGATCAGGTAGTCATACTCGCCGGTCAGCAGATAGGCTTCTATCACTTCGGGCAACTCCGCAAGCGCCTCGCCGAACTTTCCGAAGATCTCGTCGTCGTGCCGGTCCAGCGTGACTTCGATGATAACGGTGTCCGGCAGGCCGAGCGCGTGCTGGTTCAACAGCGCCGTGTAGCCTTCGATCACGCCGCTTTCCTCGAGCGCGCGCACCCGGTTCCAGCACGGCGTGGTGGACAGGCCAACCTGTTCGGCCAGCTTGGTATTGCTCAGACGCCCGTCACGCCGCAGGGCGCGCAGGATGCGGCGGTCGGTTTCATCGATGTCAGGATGGTTGTTCATGGTTTTGGATTGAGGAAAGAAGAATATTCTCCATTCTAGCCAAAACCGGACAATATTTGGATGCCTATTTTGCGGGCGCGGCTGCATACTTCTTGCATGAACACGCCAACCACCCCTGCCCAAAAAAGCCTGCGCTTCACCATCGAAGCCGATGCAGCCCTCGCCACGCTCGAAAACGCGCTCGCCATCGTGCGCCGGGCAGGAATTGCGCTGGACGGAATGCGAATTAGCGCAGACGCGCAGGGATTGGAGGTATGGATGCGGCTGGCAGCGCCGGAGGAGGATCTTCTGACGTTGTGCCGCATGCGGCTGCACAACGTTGTCGGCATACTGGCGATCAAGGAATCGCCGGCGCCCAAGCCATCATCCCGGAAGGTAGGCGTACTTGAACGCGAACACCAGGGCGATGATCCACACGATAGGCTTGACTTCGCGCGCGCGTCCGGTAAACAGCTTGAGCACCGCGTAAGTGATGAAGCCGAAGGCGATGCCGTGCGCGATGGAATAGGTGAAAGGAATCATGATGGCCGTGATGGCGGCCGGCACGCTCTCGGTGGTTTCCCCCCATTCCAGGTCCACCAGGTCGCGCAGCATCAGGCAGGCTACGAACAGTAGCGCGGGCGCCGTCGCGTAGGCCGGCACGGCGCCGGCCAGCGGCGAAATGAACAGGCACGCCAGGAACAGCATGGCCACCACCAGAGCCGTCAGCCCCGTGCGGCCGCCGGCCTGCACGCCCGCAGCGCTCTCCACGTAAGCCGTGGTGCTGGACGTGCCAAGCAGCGATCCGGCGACGATGGCGACACTGTCGGCCAGCAGCGCCTTGTTCAGGCGTTCCATCTTGCCGCCGACCAGCAGGCCCGCACGCGCTGCCACGCCCATCAGGGTGCCGGTGGCGTCGAACAGCTCGACCAGGAAGAACACCAGCACCACGTTGACGATGCCAACCGACAGCGCGCCCTTGATATCCAGCTGGAGCAAGGTCGGGGCCAGGGTAGGCGGAGCGGAGAAGACGCCGTGGAAAGTGTTCCCGCCGAAGACGAAGCTGAGCAAGGTCACCACGACGATGCCGATCAGGATGGCGCCTTTCACTTTCAGGCGGTCCAGCACCACGATCAGCATGAAGCCGAAGATGGCCATCAGCGCGGGCGGTTTGTGCAGGTCGCCCGCCGCGACCATGGTGGCGGGGTTGGCGGTGACGATGCCCGCGCTCTTGAGCGCGATCAGCGCCAGGAACAGTCCGAGGCCGACCGTGATGGCGGTACGCAGGGAATGCGGAATACCGTTGACGATCATGCCGCGCAGTCCCAGCAGGCTGACAATGACGAACAGGCAGCCCGAAATGAAGACCGCGCCCAGCGCCGATTGCCAGGGCACGCCCATGCCCAGCACCACGGCATAGGCGAAGTAGGCATTCAAGCCCATGCCGGGCGCCATGCCGATCGGGTAATTCGCGTACAGCGCCATGATGGCCGTGCCCAGGGCGGCGGCAAGGCAGGTGGCGACGAAGACCGCTTCCTTGGGCACGCCGGCATCACCTAGGATGGCCGGATTGACGAAGATGATGTAGGCCATGGTCAGGAAGGTAGTGATGCCCGCCACCGTTTCGGTACGGACGTCGGTACCGGCTTCCTTTAATTTGAATAGCTTCTCAGCGATGGTCATTGCAGCTCCCGGGATGATGTCCAAGGGAGCATAGCATTTCTGGCTCAAGCGCCCCCTGTTGCCGCGCGGACCCGGCGTTGTACAATAGGCATCCATAAGACCTACGACCCGGCGATGCGATTACGTACCCACTATTGGTTACTGGCTTTTTCAATTGTGCTTCCGGTAGCGGTGTTCTTCAGCATTGCGCTTGAAATGCTGCTCACGTCGCAGCGCGCGTCCGCCATGCGGCATATCGAAGAAAGTGCCCGTTCGGCGACCCTGGAAATCGACGCGGAAATCCGCCGCGCCCAATCCGTGCTGCGCGCACTGGCGTATTCCCAGGCGCTGGCCAGCGGCGATATGCGCCGCTTCCATGACGAAGCCAGTTCCGCCAACGCCGGCCAGGGCAGCTGGATCATCCTGTACCAGCGCGATGGCCAGCAACTGCTCAATACGCGCTTGCCCTTTGGCGCCAGCCTGCCGGTCCGGCCCGACCCGGAAGTCGTGGCGCGGCAAATCGACAGCGGCGTCGGCGTCGTGTCCGGCGTTAAATGGGGCCCGGCCTTGAAGCGCCCCTTTGTCGCCGTGGAGCAGCCCATCGTTACCGCAGCGGGCGCAGCGCGCGTGCTGGCACAGGCGTATTCGCCTTCTTATTTCCTCCGCACCTTCGCAGGCAGCGCGATCCCCGAAACCTGGCGGGCCACGGTCGTCGACGGCGCCGGCGTCATTGTCGCCGCGCGCGGCATGGATGCCGGCGCCGAGCGCCAGCAGGTGCAGGCGGACCTGCTGGCCGCCGTCAAGCGCGCGCCGCGCGACACGTTGCGGCATACCGGCGGCGACGGCATGGAACTGTATTCCCATTTCGTCCATTCGGGATTGTCGGGGTGGGCGGTCATCGTGTCGGCCCCGGCGTCGGAGATCAACGCGGCGGTGTTGCGCGGCATGGCGGTGGCCATCGCCGGCTTTGTCATTGCCATCGCGCTGGCGGTGGCGTTGGGCGTGCATACCGGGCGGCGGCTGGTACGCTTTGTATCGAGCGCATCGACAGCGGCACGTGCGCTGGGCGGACAGCAGCCGGTGACCGGTTTGCACCACTCGAATATCGGCGAAATGGAGGCGCTCAACGACGCCATCCGCGATGCCGACACCCGTCTGCGGGCCGAAATGCAGTCGCGCGCCAACGTCGAGGATGAGCGCAATGACTTGCTGGTGCGCGAGCGCGCGGCGCGCGAGCATGCGGAACGCCAGAACGCGGCCAAGGACGAATTCCTGGCGATGCTGGGCCACGAGCTGCGCAACCCGCTTGGGGCCATCACCAGCGCGGTGGCTGTGCTGGACCGCAGCGGCCAGCCCGGCGTGCCGCCGCAAGCCGGTGACCGGGCGCGCGAGGTGTTGCGGCGCCAGACTGCGCATCTGCGCTCGCTGGTGGACGACCTGCTCGAGGTGAACCGCGCGCTGATGGGCAAGCTGGCCCTGGTGCGCCAGGAGCTGGACCTGGCCGACGTGGTGCGCGCTTGCCTGGACACGCTGCTGGCCAGCGGGCGCCTGTCTGCGCAACGCGTGGAACTGAACCTGGCACAGGCGCCGGTGCTGGCGGACGCCACCCGGCTCGCGCAGGTGCTCGACAATATTCTCGACAACGCGCTGAAATACAGCGCCCCGGATTCCGCCATCGCCATCCGCGTCGCGCGAAACGGCAGTATGGCCGAACTGACCGTGCGCGATGACGGCGTCGGCATCACGCCCGAACTGCTGCCGCATGTGTTCAATGTGTTTGTGCAGGGAAAGCAAAGCTTGCAGCGCCTGCAGGGCGGCCTGGGCATAGGGTTGACGCTGGTGCGCCGCCTGGTCGAGATGCATGGCGGTAGCATCCGCATCGCGAGCGAAGGCGCGGGCCGCGGCACTTGCGTCACGGTGCTGTTGCCGCTCGCGGCCGGGGCGGCTGACCTGCCGCCCGCGGGGGGCGCGGCCGCATGCAGGCCGGACGCGCCACGCGGCGAGGATGGCGCCCAAGTCCAGCGTGGATTGACCGTGCTGCTGGTGGAGGACAACGACGACGCGCGCGGGATGATGACCATGATGCTGGAACTGCACGGCTGTCGCGTGCTCGCCGCGGCGAATGGCGCCAGCGCGCTGGCGCTGGCGGCGGCCGGGCAGCCGGACCTGGCGTTGATCGATATCGGTTTGCCGGAAATGGACGGCTATGCGCTGGCGCGCGCCCTGCAGTCCGACCCGGCGACGAGCGGCATCTGCCTGGTCGCCCTGACCGGCTACGGCAGCGAAGACGCCCGCGAACGCGCGCGCCAGGCGGGCTTTTCGCAGCACGTGACGAAGCCGCTGTCGCTGGACGGCCTGAGCGCCTTGCTGTGGCGCCTGGATACCGTGCAAACGGGCTGACTACAGATTGAACAGCTGGCTGTAGATGCGGCCGGCCATCAAGCCGGCGGGCGAATGCTGCAGCGCAGGCGAGAGCAGACGGGACAGTGTCGCCATGGCTTCCTCCTTGCTGTCCGACGCGGCCAGCCGGGCTTCCAGCAGGCGCAGCTCGCAGCCTATAGTTTCCCAGGCGTGTTCGTCGGCGGGGAAATGGTGACGGATCACGGGCCGCGCCGCGTGGGCAGGCTGTTCCGCGTGCATGCCCGCTTCGACCGCGTGCAGTGCACCGCGCCCGCCGGCATGCCGGGCCGCGTGCTGGCCGTGTGCCGGCTGGCTGCCCGCTGGCGCTGCGCCCGCCCGATGTCCACCGTGTGCCCCCCCAGTATGGCTGTCCAGGTGCTCGGCGTAGTCCGGCTGTGCGGTGCCCAGCCTGTCCTCCGCGCGCGCACCGGCCGGGGCATGGCTGGCCGCCGCGCCGGCCGCCGCATCCGGCGCTATCGCCGGCGTGTGCGCTTCCTGCAGCGGCGCCCCGGCGTCGGCGGCGGCCGGCAACGGCAAATGGGCCACCAGCGTGTGCAGGCGGTAGCCGTCGGCCACGCGGCGGTAGAACGCGGCGGGATCACCCACCCTGGCCATCACGCCGCGCAAGCTGAGCAGGGCTGACGGTCCGCTCCCCGCCGCCGCGCTTACTGGCGCGAAGGAATCCGCATCCAGACCCAGTTCCGACAATTCGTGGCGTGCGACCAACAGTTCGCTCGACGGCTGTTGGCGCGCCATGTTGTAACCGATCAGTTCCGGCAGAAAATCATCGCCGTTGTAAGCCATCGCCAGTTCCACGGCCGCGCTGACGTAGCGCTCCGGCGGCAAGGCCCCCGTACCGGTCCAGCCGCTGCCGGCCGCCGCAGCGAGCAAATCGCGGTACACCACGTGGCGGTTGCGGTCAGGCACGCCGTTGCCCAGCAATTCCAGGTAGCTGGCGATCATGGGCTGGAAATCGATATCGTCCCAGCGTTCCACCACGCCGTACAGCGAGGCGCCATCGGCCAGCCGGGCCGGGGCGGCTTCGCGCAGGAAGCGCCGGGCCTGCGCCACTGTGGCGAAATGGCGACGCGGCGCACCGTATTCCCGCGCCACCTGGTAGCGGTGATAGGCGTCGGCCATGCTCTGCGCATGGTGGCTGATCCAGCCGGCCAGTTGGTCGTACTGCTGCGGCAATTGCGCCGGCTGGGCCGCCGACAGGTCGAGCTGGCTGCGCAGGTAGCTGGCGGCATCGGCGGACCACAGGGCCTCGCCGCCTTCGGTCAAGGCCGCGTAGAGGCGCTGCGGGGCGTCGGGGGAATTAATGGCAACGTGATTCAACATGGATGTCTCGGGTAGCTTTGAGTTTTTTCCAGTATGCAAAATTGTTATCCGTGCGCGTAGCGGTCATATGCCCGCCGCGCTGTAAGACTACACTGACAGAGTAGCGCCTCATGGTAAAAAGTCATGTAAATAAGTAATTTTTTTCCTTGCCGGTGGTACACTGAACTGCAAATCACAGTCTCTCTGTTCAACGCGCCACAGGTGTCCAAGATCATGGAACTTCAGCCCCTAGCCGCAGGCAGCGCAACGGTGTTGCGCCCCCAAGGCCGCATCGACCACACCCATGCGGACGATTTCCAGCAAGCCATGGCGCCGCACCTGCGCGATTGCGGCACCGGCGGCGCCAGGCTGGTGATCGACATGGCGGGCGTCAGCTACATCAGTAGTATAGGCTTGCGCGCGCTGATGCTGGCCATAAAACAGGTCAAGGCGCAAGGCGGGCGGCTGGTGCTGGCCGGGCTCACGCCGCTGGTGCTGGAAGTGTTCAAGATCAGCCGCTTCGACATGCTGTTCGAGATCTTCGCCGATCAGCAGGCGGCGGTGGCCGCGCTGGCGCCGGCGGGCGAGGGCGGCGCCGCATGAAGGCGCTCATCTGGGGCGCGCGCGGCTCACTGCCGGTGGCGCTCACCCACAAGCAGATCCGCGCCAAGCTCGTGGCCGCGCTGGAAGGCGCCATCGGACTAAATCTGGACAGCAGCGACAAGGTCGCCAGCTATGTGGACCAGCTAGGCTTCGACGTGCGCGGCACCTTCGGCGGCCACTCCAGCTGCGTGGAGGTGCAAGTGTGGGCGCCGTCGGCCGGCGGCAGCGATGAACACGTGATCCTCGACATGGGCAGCGGCGTGCGTCCGCTGGGCGGCGCCAAGCTGGCGCGCTACGGTCCCGGCAAGCCGCAGACTTACCACGTGTTCATGTCCCATCTGCACTGGGACCACATCATGGGCTTCCCCTTCTTCACGCCGGCCTATATACCGGGCAACCGCATCATCATCCACGGCTGCCACGAACAGCTGGAAACCGCATTCCGGCGCCAGCAGGAATCGATCAGTTTTCCGGTCGGTTTCGACCAGCTGGGCGCGGCCATCGAATTCCGCCGCATGGAGCCCGGCGTGCCCTTGGAGATCAACGGCCTGCGCGTGACGGCCAAGCTGCAACTGCACGCGGGCGACTCCTACGGCTACCGCCTGGAGCACGGCGGCCGTACGCTGGTCTATACCACCGACTCCGAGCACAAGCTGGAAGACACGCAAGCGCGCCAGGGCTTCGTCGATTTCTTCCGCGACGCCGACCTGGTCATCTTCGACGCCATGTACTCGCTGGCCGATTCCATCTCGGTGAAAGCCGACTGGGGACACTCGAGCAACGTGGTGGGCGTGGAGCTGTGCCAACTGGCCAACGCCCGCACCCTGTGCCTGTTCCACCACGAGCCCATCTATGATGACGCGCAAATCGCCCGCGTGCTGGCCGAGACGCGGCGCTACGCGGAGATCACCGGCGAAGCGCCGCTGCGCGTGGTGTCGGCCTACGACGGCATGGAAATTGAGCTGTAGCCTGCGGCGGATCGGCCCATGCGCCGCTTCCTGAAGCGGCTCGCCGTCGGCCTGCGCGTGCGCGGGCGGCCGCTGGCCCTCGTCCTGGCGCTGGTTTTCGCGGTCCTGCTGGCGGCCCCCGGCGAAGGCCTGCTGCCGGGCCTGCGCCTGTCCTTGTTCGACACCTACCAGCGCACCATGCCGCGCGAGCGCATGTCAGGTCCGGTTGAAATCGTCGCCATCGACGAAGCGTCGCTCAAGCGCTACGGCCAGTGGCCCTGGCCGCGCACCCGGCTGGCGGAACTGATAGACCGCATGAACGCGCAGCAGCCGCTGGCTATCGGCCTCGACATCTTCATGCCGGAGGCCGACACCACTTCCCCCGAAGCGCTGGCCGCGCGCCTGCCCGCCGGTGAAATTGCGCTCAAGGACAGGCTGCTGAAGCTGCCCGCTTACGACGAGGTATTGGCCGAGTCGATACGCAAGGCGCCGGTGGTGCTGGGCGCCGCCGGCTTTGACGTGCCCACGCCCGGCACCACCGACGCCTTGCGCGCTTGGCCCGTGCGCAGCAAGGGCGGCGATCCGGCCGGATACGTGCGCCATTTCCCGCTGGCGCTGGCCAGCCTGCCGGCGCTGCAGGCTGCCGCCAGCGGCCAGGCGCTGCTGTCTGCCGACCTCGAGCACGGCGTGGTGCGGCGCGTACCGCTGGTGGCCAGGGTGGGCGACGCGATGCTGCCTTCGCTGGCGATGGAGATGCTGCGCGTGGCCACCCGCTCGGGCGCGGTGGAAGTGGCGCTGGGGCCGGGCGGCGTGCGCCATGTCGGCGTGGGCGACCTGCAGGTGCCGACCCAGCCCACCGGCGCGGCATGGGTGCATTTCACGCGCCAGGCGCCCGAGCGCTATATCTCCGCCACTGAACTGCTGGACGGCCGCGCGCCGCCGGACCTGCTGCGCGACAAGCTGGCGATCGTCGCGCTGACGGGGCTGGGGCTGATGGACTACAAGACCAATGCGCGCGGCGATTTCCTGCCCGGCGTGGATGTGCACGCGCAATTGATCGAAAGCTTCATCGACGGCCGCTTCCTGCTGCGGCCAGACTGGATGCGCTGGGCCGAATCGGGCGCGCTGATCATCTGCAGCCTGCTGCTGGTGTGGCTGCTGCCGCGCCTGCGGCTGCGCTACGCCGCCCTGGCCGGGGGCGCCTTGTCGCTGCTGCTGTTCGGCGGCGGGGCGCTGCTGTTCTTGCAGGCCGGACTGCTATTCGACGCGCTGGCAGTCTGGATAGCCATGAGCCTGACCAGCGTCAGCCTGCTGGCCAGCTTGTTCGTCAACGAAAAGGCGGAGCACAAACGCAGCGAGCGCGCCTTGCAGTCGGCGCGCGAGTCCGCCGCCAAGGCAGCAGGCGAACTAGGCGCGGCGCGGCGCATCCAGATGGCCAGCCTGCCGCTGGCGGCCATCGCTTTCCCCTTCGAAAACCGCTTCACCGTGGAAGCGCTGCTCGAACCCGCGCGCGAGGTGGGCGGCGACCTGTACGACTTCTTCATGCTGGACCAGGAGCGGCTGCTGTTCCTGATCGGCGACGTGTCCGGCAAAGGCCTGCCCGCCAGCCTGTTCATGGTGGTGGCCAAGGCCTTGTCCAAGAGTATCGCGCTGCGTGAGACCGCCGCCGTGCCGGACCTGGGCGGCATCATGAACCGCGCCAACCGCGAGTTGATGCGCGAAAATCCCGAAATGCTGTTCGTCACCGCCATCGCCGGTATTCTGAACGCGCGCACCGGGGAGGTGGTGCTGTGCAACGCGGGCCACGACGCGCCGCGCCTGCTGCGCGCGGACGGCACGCTGGAAAAGATGTTGCCGGCGGACGGCCCGCCACTGTGCGTGATGGAGGATTTCGACTACCCGGTGCAGCACTACCAGCTGTGCGCCGGCGATACGCTGTGCCTGGCCACGGACGGCATCAGCGAGGCCATGGACGAGGAGGGCGGCCAGTACGGCATGGCACGGCTGGACGCCTTGCTGGCGCGCGGACACGGTCTGCATCCGCAAGCCATCGTGGCCGCCACGCGCGAAGACGTCCGCATCCACGTCGGCGCCGCCGAACCGTGGGACGACCTGACCTTGCTGGTGGTGCGCTGGAATGGCGCGGTTTGACCCCGGGCCGCTATTCCTCGGCCAGCACCGCCTTCTGTATGCGCTCGATCACTTTTTCCTTCTGCATCTGCGTCAGCACGGCCGTCAGGCGCGGCACCAGCGCTTCGTGCTTCTTGTGCAGGTAGTGGTAGACCGGGAAGGAGGCCAGCGGCGGCGCCATGATGCGCACGTCGTCCAGCTTCAGCGCCTTGATCGCCGCCAGGCCAGAATGGCGGTTGCCGACCACCACGTCGGTGCGGCCCATCACCATTTTCTGGAAAGCTTGCTGCATGGTCGGCACCGCCTCGGTGCGCATGCCCAGCGTGCTTTGCTCGACGATCTTGATGCCGCGTACAAAGCCCACCGTGAACGGCCGCAGGCTCTCCCAGCCGTTGACGATGAAGGTGGTGCCGCGCGTGAAGATCACGATCTCGTAGGTTTGCAACGCCACCGGCACGATGATCAGGTTGGGGTAGTCGCGTTCCATGCCGACCTTGCGGTACAGCTCGCCATCGGTGCTGCCGTCGTTGGCGCTGACCAGCGAGCGCTCGCCCGGATATTTTTGCACCTGCAAGATCATCCCGAGCCGCTTGTAGGCTTCGCCCAGCACCTGCTCTGCGATGGCCGTGGCAGGGTCGATTTCCAGCAGAGTGGAAATGCGCATCACTTTTTGCTCTGCTTCCGCCGCGCCGTTGGCGCGTGCCGGCGCAGCGTACAGAACGGGCAGCGTGGCCAGCAAGGCAGCCGCTCCTAGGAAATCACGGCGTTCCATGCTGTCCTCCCTAGCGCACCCTGATCTCGACGCGGCGGTTGCGCAGCTCCGCCTTGCCGTCGGCGGTCTGCACCGCCAGTTCCCGTTCACCACGGCCGGAGACCGAAATGGCCTCCGCCGGCACGCCAGCTTCGATCAGCAGGGCTTTGACGGTTTCGGCGCGCTTGAGCGACAAGGCGTCGTTGAATTGCACGGTGTCGACCCGGTCGCTGTGGCCGATGACGATCACTTCCGGCGCCGGCCGCTGCGCCAGCTCGGTCTTGATCTGGACCAGGCGCGCAGCCGATTCGGGAACCAGCTTGTCCGTGGCGGTTTCGAAATAGACGGTGAACACGGCCGCGCCTTTGGGCAGGGCGGACAGCGCGGCGCCATAGCGGCTGCCCACCTCGGCGGCGCTGGAAGGCTGGGCCGTGAGCGCGGCGGCGCTGTCGACGGCGGCGCTCTGGTAGGGCTGGTCCAGCACCGTTTCCCCTTTGGCGGAGGTGACGATCAGCGCGCTGGGCCGGCCGTCCTGGTTGGGCAGCAGCGTGATGCGTTCCTTGGGCCCGGTGCCGTGCTGCGACAGCGCGGCCACCAGGCAAACGATCCAGAGCAGGGCGGCCATTATTGTCCAGCCCCGTCACCGACCTCGATGACGAATTCCGTCCCGCGCACGCCGAGCACGGTGCTGGGCGTGGAAAACTTGACGGCTTTGGGCGACTGTTTGGACAATTTTCCGGAGATGACGGCCAGGGTGCCGCGTTTGACCGAGGCGTCCAGCGCGCCTTCGTGCGTCGTCGTATCGAAGGCGAATTTATCCAGCGCCAGGGTGGTGTTCGGCCCCAGCGCAAGCAGGGTCTCGTCGCGCAGCGTGATGCCGGCGCTGCCGTCGGCACCGGTGACGATGCGGTCGCTGGCCATGACGGCGGCGCCGGCCGGCGCGCCCATCTTCTTGCCTTCGCGCTCGATGGTGACGCTGCCTTTCGAGGTTTTCACCATGCCGGCCGGTTCGGCCGCATGCGCCGGGCCGGCGCAGACCGGCACGCCCAGTGACAGCGCAGCGAATGCCAGCGCAGGCAGCAGCATCGCCGCGGCCGTTGGTGTTGTTATTGTGCGCATGATGCCCTCCGACACTAGACATTCCGATAATATGCTTGAATGGAACAAAAGGAAACCAATTCAGCCGCGGCCGGTTGCGAAATTGGCACGCGCGAGCTGGGCATGCGCTTCGAGGCCAGGCTGTCATGCGTCCCGGCCGCCATGGAGTACCTGGCGGCGGAGATGCGGCGGGCGGGCGCGACGCCCGAGGCGCTGCTGCGCGCCGAACTGATCCTGGAAGAATTGTTGCGCAACAGCGTGCTGCACGGCTACCTTGGCGACAGCGCCAGCCCGGTGTGGCTCGCGCCGGCGGCGGACGGCTTTCGCTACCAGGACGAGGCTCCGCCGTTCAATCCGCTGGCCGACGGCCCGGAAGGCGTCGCGCCCGATCCCGGCCGCAGCATCGAAGAGCAGCCGGTGGGCGGCGCCGGGCTGCTGCTGATACGCCAGCTGGCGCGCAGCCTGCGTTATGCGCGGCAGGACGGCCGCAACCGCCTGGACGTGACGGTGTCGCCGGAACGGGAGTCCGGCTGAACCCTGCCGGTCAGAACCTGGTGAAATGCGACTCGTCCAGCCCCTTGGCGGCGGGCGCGTAGCCCGTTTGCACAGACGAGGGCACGCTCTGCAACATCGTCTTGGCCGTGCCCTTGCTCTTCGCCGCGCGGGCCGGCGGCGCATCGTCGCTGGTGTAGCGCCTGAACATCGCCATCAGGTGCGCCAGGTGGTCGGCCTGGGAGCTCATTTCTTCCGACGTGGCGGCCAGCTCCTCCGAGCTGGCCGCGTTGGTCTGCGTCGCTTGGCTCAGCTGCACCACGGCCGAGTTGATCTGTCCCACGCCGGCCGATTGCTCTTCCGAGGCGGCCGCGATCTCCTGCACCAGGTCGGAGGTGCGGCGAATATTCGGCACCATCGCTTCCAGCAGCACACCGGCCTGTTCGGCCAGCTCCACGCTGTTGGCGGCCACCTCGCCGATTTCCTGCGCCGCCACTTGCGAACGCTCGGCCAGCTTGCGGACCTCGGCGGCCACGACCGCGAAGCCTCTGCCGTGCTCGTGGGCGCGGGCCGCCTCGATGGCTGCGTTCAGCGCCAGCAGATTGGTCTGGTAGGCGATGTCGTCGATGATGCTGACCTTCTTGGCGATCTGGCGCATGGCGGCGGCTGTGGCCTTCACCACCTCGCCGCCCTTGGCCGCCTCCTGCGCCGCCTTGGTGGCGATGCCATCGGTGAGGCGGGCGTTCTCGGCGTTCTGGGTGATCGATGCCGTCATCTGTTCGATCGACGCGCTGGTTTCCTCCACGCCGGCAGCCTGTTCGCTGGATGATTGCGACAGCGACTGTGCGGTGGCGCTCACTTCGGTCGACGCGCTGCTCAGGACGGCGACCACTTGCTGCACCTCGCGCACGATGGCGCCCAAGCTGCGCGAGATCCACACCGCCAGCACGCAGCCGAGCAGTGCGATGACGACCGCGAACGACAAGATCCAGCGCTTGGCTTGCTGTGCGGTCTCGCCCATCTCGGCCGACGCGGCCTTCGCTTCGGCGCCGTTCACCTCGCGCAGCTTGGCGCCGGCGTTGCTGATTGCGGCGTCCGCGCCTTTCACGGCCTTGTCGAGCTCCAGCGGGGTGGCCCCCTTTTCACGCAGCGCCTCCAGGTGCGCCATGTGCTGGTTGTATTCCTTGCTGGCCGCCAGGATCTCGTTGAGCAGGCCTTGCTCCTCGCGCGATACGTCGCCCGTGGCCTGGAAGGTGTGGACCGCCTTGTCGATCTCGGCGACGTCGGCGCGGAATTTGTTGGCATACTCGCCGCCGCGCAGCACGTAGTTCTTGAAATTGTGGACGGCCTTGCCGTGGCCGGTGACGAGGGCGAGCAGGGCGTCCTGGCGCGCCATGGTGACGGACTCGATTTTGCTCCAGTGTCCTATCAGCGTGGACAGGCTGGCGAAGGCCGTCAGTCCCAGCAGTATGACCAGGATGACAATACCGCCCAGGCCGACATGCAGCCGGGTTTCCATCTTCATACGCTTCAGCATGGCAGGCTCCTCCTTGGGGCGCGGGCCGCGCCGTCTGGAGATATTGTGCCGCATTACCGTGCGCCAATTCTCACCAAATACCACAGTGGGCAATTATGAGACAGATCGATACCAGATTCGCTCGGCAGCTTACACGGCGGCGGTCTGGGCGAGGCCGCCGTCCACCACATAGCAGTCGCGGCCTTTGCGTTTGGCCGCATACAGCGCGCGGTCGGCGCGGCTGATCAGGCTGGCTTGCGATTCCCCTTCGCCGTGGTAGAGCGCGATGCCCACGCTGGTGGTGACCTTGACCGGCCCGCCCGCCAGCATGAAGCCGTCGCGCACCATGGCCACGATCTTGGCCGCCAGTTGCGCCGCCTCCCCGGCCTGGTCCACGTCCTCGAACAGGACGATGAACTCGTCGCCGGCCAGCCGCGCCACCAGGTCCACCGCGCGCACCGCGCCCACCAGGCGGCCGGCGAACTCCTTCAACACCTCGTCGCCGGCGCCGTGGCCCAAGCTGTCGTTGATGGCCTTGAAGTTGTCGATGTCGAGGTAGGCCAGCGCGATCCGCCGGCCGTGGCGCTTGCTGCGCTCCGTCGCCTGGTCCAGCGCCTCCTCGAATTTGCGGCGGTTGGCGATGCCGGTCAGCGCATCGATGCGTGCCAGTTCGATCAGCTGCCGCTCGACTGCCTTGATGCGGCTCATGTCCTGCGTCAGCGCGTACACGCCGGCCACGCTGCCGTCGGGCCGCACGTCCGGCACGAAGGTCGTTTCCAGCGTGCGCAGGTCGCCGTGCAGGCGGGCGCGCAGCTCGAAACACACCACCTCATTGCCGAAGGCCCGCTTCAGGTAGGGCAGGCAATGGCGGTAGCCGGTGGCGCCCATCACCTCCTGCAGCGGACGCGCGCTGAGGCTGGCGGGGTCGATGCCCAGCCAGCGCTGGAAGGTGGCGTTGCCGAAGCGCAGCAGGTATTTGCGGTCGTCGCGGTCGATATAGGAGATCAGCGCGGGCAGGTGGTCGGTGATGAGGCGCAGGCGCTTCTCACTGGCGGCCTGGGTCAGCTCGGCGTTTTTGCGGTGGGTGATGTCCATCGACATCAGGTAGAAGCCCGCGACCTCGCCGTCCGGCCGCACATCCGGCACCATGTCCACCATCATGTGCATGGTGCGCCCCATCTGCTCGCTTTCGCGTTCCTCGTGCACGCGCTCGCCGCGCAGGGCGGCCTGGATCTTGTCTTCCCAGCGGCGATACACTGCCGGGCCGAACACCTCGTCCATGGTGCGCCCCAGCATGCTGCGCGGGTCCAGGCCCAGCAGGTATTGGTAGTGGTCGTTGGTGAATTGGTAGCGGCGGTGGCGGTCCACATAAGCGACCAGCGCCGGCATGCTGTCGGCGATCATGCGTGCGCGGCGCTCGCCGGCGGCGATCTTTTCCTCGTAGGCAACGCGCTCGGAGACGTCGTGCAGGAAGGCTGTGGCGAGGAAGGCGCTGCCGTGGCGCAGCGCGCCGATCGACAGTTCGATGGGGATTTCGTGGCCGTCGCGGTGCAGGGCGCTGACGCGCACACGGTTGTTGATCAGCGGGCCGGCGCCCAGGCCGGCAAAGCGCATCATGCCGGCCGCGTGGGCGCCGCGCTGCCCGGGCGGCACGATCAGTTCGGCCACGTCGCGCCCGATGGCTTCGGCGCGGCGCCAACCGAAGGTCCGTTCGGCCTGCGCGTTCCATTCGGTGACATTGCCTTGCGCGTCCACGCTGACGAAGGCGTCCGGCGCGTGTTCCAGGATGTTGCGCACCAGGGTTTCGCTTTCCAGCGTGCGCTCCTGCGCCTCGGCCCGTTCCGCCGTGAGCCGGTAAAAGGCGTCGCCAAGTTCGCCGATTTCATCCTTCCGGTGGCTGCGCAGTGACTCGATGGCGGCGCCGCCCTGGCTGATCTGCGCCAGGTTGCCGCGCAGTTGCTGCAGCGGTGCGAGCAGGCGGTCGATGAGCAGCCAGGCCAGCAGGCCCGCCACCGCCGCGAATACGGTGGCGGCCAGGATGGCCTGCTTGCGCAGTTCGATCAAAGGCGCGAACGCCTCGTCGGTCGGATAGCGCGCGCCGACGATCCAGTTGGTGGTTTTCAGGCGCCGGTAGGAATAGATGCCCTCGCTGCCGTCCTTGTTCTTGGCCTCGGTCCAGCCTTCGAAGCCTTTCAAGGCCATGTCGGTGGCGCGGTTCGATCCGGGGCGCTCGTGGATGTGGTGCAGCAGGCGGCTGGCGGTCGGGTGGTGTATCAAAATGCCGTCCGCCGTCATGATGTACATGAAGCCGGTCTTGCCGGGCCTGAGCGCGTTGATGGGGCCGAAGAAGTCGGACTTCTGCAAATCGATGCTGGCCGTGATGACGTAGGCGATCTCGCCTTGCGGATCGAGCAGCGGCTGGGTCAGCAGCACGATGGGGCGGCCGGACAAGCGGCTCAGGAAGGGCGCCGATACCAGGCCTTCCTTGGTCTTGACGGTATTGTCGAAATAGGGCCGGCCTGCGGCCTCGACGCCGGACTCGCCCAGTTCGGGCCGCGAGCTTGCAACCTGCTTGCCGCTGCGGTCGAAGGCGACCAGGTTGAAAAACTCGGCGCGCACCACCGGCCGGGCTTCAAGCAGCGCCTGCAGCGCGGCCGGCTCGCTGTGTATGCCCGGAGGTAAGCCTTCCGGCAAGGTGGCGAGGATGGCGCGCTTGGCTTCGAGCTGCTCGTCCACGTAAGCGGCGGCACTGGACAGCACGGCATATTGCTGTGCGCCGATCACGCCCTTCATGTCGCGCTCGGCCAGCAGCAGGGCGACGGTAGTCACGATAGTGGTGGCGCCCAGCACCAGCAGGATGACGACGGTCGTCATGCGGGATTTGAGGCTGCGCGGGAGGAAGCCCTTTATGGCCATGTGCGATGTGCGTATTGTTCGTTTGGCAGGAGTATTGCACACCCGGCCGGGCCTAGCCATGGTTTTAGCAGCTTACATGCCATACAATTGCTGCACCGCACCCTGAACAAGGTCTTTCTCTCGTGATTTCCAAGCCTGTCCTGCTGGCCGCCGTCGCCGCAACCACGCTCGCCGCCTCGCCGGGGGCTGGCTACCGCACCGCGCAGCGCGCGCCGGACAGCGCCCCAGGTCCCGCAGGCGCCCCGGCTGCGGCCGGGCCAGCCGGGCCAGCCGCCGCGCGCCGGCAACTGGCGAAGCTGTGATGCGGATCGAGGGCATCCTCTGGGATAACGACGGCGTGCTGGTGGACACCGAAAGGCTGTTCTACCAGTCCAACCGCGAGGTCTTCCTGCCGTTCGGCATAGACCTGTCGGAGCTCGATTTTTTCAACTGGTATCTGGCCGATAATTGCGGCGCCTGGCACTTGCTGGAACAGCGCGGCGTGACACAGCAGCACATAGCCGAACTGCGCGACGACCGCAACCGGCGCTATGCCGAGCTGCTGCTGGACGCGGCCGTGACGCCGATAGCCGGCGTGGCGGAGATGCTGTCGGCGCTGTCCGCTCCCGGGCCGCGCTTGCGCATGGGTGTCGTCACCAGTTCCATGGGCTACCATTTCGAACTCATCCACGGTAAGCTGGACTTGCTGCGCCACTTCGCTTTCGTGCTGACGGCGGAGGCCTACGCCCAGCCCAAGCCGTCGCCGGAACCCTATCTGCTGGGCCTGGAACGCCTGGGTCTGCAGGCCGCGCAATGCGTGGTGGTGGAAGATTCGCCACGCGGGCTGCAGGCGGCCACGGCCGCAGGCATACGCTGCATCGTGCTGAGGCACGCGTTGACGCGGCATTACGACTTCCCTGGCGCATGGCGCATCGTGGACAGCGTTGCCGAACTGCACAGCTTGCTGGCTGGCCTGCGCTGAGCCTATGCCCCACTACCATTTATGCTGGGAACTTGGCGGCGGCCTCGGCCACGCCGGGCGGCTGAGCATCATCGCCGACGCCTTGCTGGCGCGGGGCCACCAGGTCAGCCTCAGCGTGCGCGACCTGGCGCAGACGCATGGCGTGCTGGCGGCGCTGGATGTCCCCGTATTGCAAGCACCGGTCTGGCTGCACCGCACCGAAGGACTGCCTTCCAACCACGGCAGCCTGGCCGAAATCCTGCTCACCTGCGGTTATCTGGAAGCGAAGGCGCTGACGGGGCTGGTGGCAGGCTGGCGCGCCATGTTCCGCCAACTGAAGCCGGACGTCGTGGTCGCCGACTACGCCCCGACCGCCGTCCTCGCTGCGCGCAGCATGGGCCTGCGCAGCGCATCGGTGGGCGTCGGCTTTTCCATGCCGCCGCGCGCCCAGCCGCTGCCATGCCTGCGTGCATGGGAGAAGATAGCGCCGCAGCGGCTCGCCGCCGCAGAGGAGCGCGTGCTGCAAACTGCCAACGCTGTGCTCACGCGCCACAACGCCGCGCCCTTCGCCTTCGCCGCCGACTTGCTACTCGGCGACAGGGCGCTGCTCACGACCTGGCCTGAGCTGGATCATTATGGCCGCAGCGGTCCAATCGCGCCGCCGGGAGGGGCAGACGCGGCCGCCGATGGCGTGGAATGGTACGGCCCCGCTTTCCTGCCCGGCGCGGGCGAAGCACCGTGCTGGCCAGAGGGCGACGGCCCCAAGGTCTTCGCCTACCTGAAGACTGCGCATGCCGGCCATGTGGAAGCCCTGGCGGCGCTGGCGCAAGCAGGTTGCCGCGTGCTGTGCTATCTGCCCGAAGTCGCAGGCGGCAAGCCGCCGCCCTTGACAGCGCCCAACCTGGCCTATGCAAGCAGCCCCGTCTCCCTGCAAGCCGCGCTGTCCCAGGCGCAGCTGTGCGTCTGCCATGGCGGCGAAGGAACGGTTGCGTCGTCGCTGCTGGCAGGCGTTCCCTTGCTCCTGCTTCCGATGCAGCTGGAACAGTTCCTGTGCGCTCGCCGGGTTGCCGGGGCAGGCATGGGTGTCAATTCAGCCATGTTGACGCAGCCGCTGGACTGGTCCCAGCTCGTTCGCCACATGCTGGCGACGGCGGGCTACGCGCGGGCAGCGCGCGCATTCGCTGCACGCCACCACGGGTACAGCGCAGCAGGAATGGCCGCACGCCTGGCGCGGGCCTTGGAGCTCTCCGTTTAATATAGGTGCATTGCCTTCCCCGCCACCAAGCCAACCAAGGTGACGAGCAGAGTGACCATGCTGCCCGTAAGCCAGCGCATGCTCGTCCGATGCTCACGGTCCATTGCGTCGCGCCGGTCTTGGGCCTGCTGCCATTTTGTGTCGCTCTCGGAACGCAATCTCTCGTACCTGAGTTCGCTTTGGTCACGGATGTGTTTCCATTCCGCAACCTGCACCTCCAGTTTGCGGTCAAATTCCACCCGGTCTTCCCTTAGTTTCGCCTCATGCACCAGGCGATTCTCCCTTAACTCTGCCTCCAGCGCGAGGCGATTCTCCTTTAATTTTGCCTCCAGTGCCGCCCGGTCTTCCTTCAACTTTGCTTCGTGGGCAGCCCGGTCTTCCTTCAGCTTGGCCTCGAGGGCAGCCCGGTCTTCTTTCAACTTGGCCTCGAGGGCAGCCCGGTCTTCCCTCATTTTTGCTTCGAGCGCCACGCGGTCCTGATCTATTTTGGCGTGGACGGCGTCGATTTTTCCCTGCCACTTCGCATCGGCGCGGTCAAAGCGCGCTTCCATGGACTCCCGGAAGGCGTTCAATTCCGCCCGTAATTCTTGAAAGCGCTGGTCCACACGCAGGAATCCGTCATCGACGTGCGTTTGTAGCGCTTTCAACACCGCAGTGACATTTTCCATGTTGACCTCCAGCCGGACTATTCGGGGTCCATGTCCATCTTCGGCAGCGTGATTGGTTTTGTCAACCGGGGCAGTACTCATGATCGGCTCCAGGCAAGGAATATTTCCCTACTGTCCTCCAAATCCGGCCTGCCGCTTTGAGCGGCCGCAAGCCCTGCTACTTGGGCCGGGGAGGAGGCAGTCCCGCGTCGGCGCGGACCGGGTCGCCGCTGCGGAGCCTGGCGACGCAGGCGGCGACGGCACGGGCGACGACGCGGACTTCTTGCTGGAATTTTTCTTCTCCGTCGAGCACCTCATGGCTGGCGGCGTAGGATTCGTAGTAGCCGAGGTAACGGTCCAGTTCGGCCTGGCCACCCGCGCTGACCAAACCCATCCAGCCCAACCAGTCGGACAGGTTGCGGCGCAGGCTTTCCGCGCCGGCAACATCGCCATGCACCACCAGACCGTAGGCCCGGCCCGCCAGATGCTTGGGATAGCCCCAGCCGGCCAGTTCCAGCGCCTTCGCTTCCGCGGCCTTCTTGCCGTGCGTGCTGGTCGGGTCCGGGTTGCCGCCGTCGGCGCAGACCAGGCGGTCCATCATCAGCTTGAGCACGCTGGGCGCCTGATACCAGTACACCGGCGTCAGGATGATGACGCCGTGCGCCGCCACCCATTTTTCGTAAATCTCCGCCATCCAGTCGTTGGTCTGGCGTTCGGCATGGTTGGGGTAGCAGCTGCAGGGCCAGTGGCACAGCGGCATGGCGGTCGAGACGCAGCCTTTGCAGGGATGGATGTGCAGGTCGTAGGCGGAGGTGAGCAGGCTGAGGTCGAGCACGTCGGTCTCGATGCGCAGCGACTCCAGCGTCGCGCGCGCCCATTGCGTCATGCGCCAGGTCTTGGAGGCCTCGCCGGGACAAGTGCCGTCGTTGCGGGCCGCGCCGATGATGAGCAGCACGCGCGAACGCGTCGCCGGGTCCTTCTGCCTGCGCTCGGCCGCCAGCAGCCGTTCGCGCGTGGCCACCCATTCAAGCGACAGCTTGTATGCCGGATCGGCGTAGCCTTCGCCGGCCGCTTGCGTGAGCGGCGCCTTGCGGCTGCCCTGGTAGTTGCGCCAGGCGACATCTTCCACCTGGTCGAGCGCGCCGCGCACGGTGTCGAAGGCGGGGTCGAGGAAGGAGCGGCGGAACTGCAGATGGAATTCGTCGCGCGCCAGCTGGGCGGGCGCCTGGCCCTTGCGTATCTCTGTCATCACAGCCTCCGGTGGTTTGCCTCAGCTTGCCACCGGAGCAGGGCGCGCTCTGTACGCTAACGTACGTTTACAGTTCCTGCCACTCGTCGTCCGCGCCATTGGCGGTCCTGCGGGAGGCCTTGGCCGGCTGGACGGCGACGGCCGGCAGGCGGCTGCCGGCGAGCGCGCGGCGCTTCGGCATGCGGCTGACCGATGCCGTCTGTGCGCCTTGCCGCGCGCCACCCGCCTCAGCAGTGGCCGTACCGGCCGCCAGCGTAAACACACCCACCGTGCCGGACAGCTGCAGTGCCTGCTCGCGCATGGCGCCCGCCGCAGCCGAGGCTTGCTCGACCAGCGCCGCGTTGCGCTGCGTGGTCTCGTCCATCTCGCTGATGGCGGCGTTGATGCCTTCGATGCCATCCAGCTGTTCCTGGCTGGCCGAGGCGATCTCGCCGATGATGTCCGTCACGCGCCGCACGCTGGCGACGATCTCCTCCATCGTGTGCCCGGCCTGGTCGACCAGCCTGGCGCCGCCGTCGACCTTTTCCACCGAGTCCGCGATCAGCGCCTTGATTTCGCGCGCGGCGGCGGCCGAGCGTTGCGCCAGGTTGCGCACCTCGTTGGCGACGACGGCGAAGCCGCGGCCCTGCTCGCCGGCGCGGGCCGCTTCCACCGCCGCGTTCAAGGCCAGGATGTTGGTCTGGAAGGCGATGCCGTCGATGACGCCGATGATGTCGACGATCTTGCGCGACGAGGCGTTGATCGACGCCATCGTGTCGACCACCTGCGCCACCACCGCGCCGCCTTTGCCGGCCACGTCGGACGCGGACTGCGCCAGCAGGTTGGCCTGCCGCGCGTTGTCCGCATTCTGCTTGACGGTGGAAGTGAGTTCCTCCATCGAGGACGCGGTTTCCTCCAGCGAGCCGGCCTGGCGCTCGGTGCGGGCCGACAGGTCGGCGTTGCCGGCGGCGATTTCAGCCGAGGCCGTGGCGATGGTGTCGGTGCCGCTGCGGACCTGGGTCACGATGCGCACCAGGCTCACATTCATGTCGCGCAGCGCGGCGGACAGCTGACCCACTTCGTCGGACGAGCGTACTTCGATATCCGAGCTCAGGTCGCCGTCGGCCACCGTGCGCGCCACCTTCACGGCATGGCCGATGGGGCCGACGATGCCGCGTGTAATGGTCCAGGCGGTGAGCAGACTCATCAGGCCGCCGGCCACTCCCAGCCCCACCATGATCAGGCGCGCATCGGCGGCGGTTTGCCGTGCCTCCTGCCCGGACGCTTGCATCAGCGCCACCTGGAAGTCGATCAGTTTTTCTATGGCTTCAAAGTAGGCGGTCTGGTTGGCTTGCACGCCCTGGTACATGGTGGCGATGGCCGCTGTCCGCTCGCCGTCCCTGAGCTGCTGCAGCACTTGGGTCAGGCCGTGGGCGTAGGCGTTGCGGGTCCCCTGGATGCGCGCGAGGATGTCGCGCCCGGCCGCCTGCGTCACGCTGCCTTCCAGCCTGGCCAGCTCGGCGTCGGCGCGTTTGCCGCTGGCTTCGGCCAGCTCGAGCTCGCCTTTTGCCGCGGACAGCTGCGGCATCAGCATGGCGTTGCGCAGGCTGCGCGCCTGCTGGTTGGCGGCGTCTTTGATGTCGTGCAGCAGATGGATCTTGGCGTAGCGGTCGTCCACTGTCCGCCCGATCTCGCCGCTGACCGCCTGCAGGCGGGTAACGCCGACGGTGATGACGACGGCAAGCATGGCGACGGTAAGCGAGAAGGCAATGGTAAGGCGGTGACCAATTTTGATATTTGCAATATTCATTTTGGTTTCGGTGTGGTTTTTTTTGGAAATCCCCAGCGTCTCCTCCGGGGAAGCGAAACAGTGTATCAGCGCTAATTTTATTTAGAAAGTAATATTTCCTATTGAAAATTGATGAACTTTTTAGCCACACATTGTGAAACTGGCAGGCGGCGAAATGTTGCGATTTCCGCCACCTGCGGTGTACACTCGACTGCGAGTTGCAGCAGCGCAAGCACTGTCATCCCATAACCCTGTCGGCCAGCCGCAAGGCCGGACTCAACCAGATAAGTGTTCACACGTGTACTCCCAAACGCAAATCGATCCGGTGCTGAGTTTCCAGAATGCGCAAGGCGAGACGGTCAGGGCCACCATCGTCAATTTGCAGCGCAGATCGCTGGTGATGGAGGTATACAACCCGTATTCCATCGTCCAGACCAGCGAGGTATTGAGCGGGCTGACCGTGCGCATGGGCGTGACGACCGCCTACGCGGGCAAGGCCGTGGTGATCAGCATCGTCAACACCGGACTGACCGCCATCGTCTCCGTGACCCTGATCGACGCGTGGCGCGAGTTGAGCGTAGTGGTGCTGGCGCCGGGCGCGGTGGGGCGCGAAGCGAGCCAGTTCGTGGCGGAGTGGAACGAGCGCTTCCGCATCCGTCGCGACTACCAGGTCGCCATCAACGAGACCCGGGCCTACTTGTCCGAAGTATCGCGCTGGGTGGAGCAGGTCGACCTGTCCGCGGCCCTGCCCAAGGAGCAGGGCAAGCTGCGCGCCGACGTGTTCGCAGAGCTGGCCGGCCCGCTGGTGCTGCGCACCAAACGCTATTTCAACGACATCAATGCCGAAGCGGCCAGGGTGGAGGAAGAGCTGTCGGCGTCGCACCGCGCTTTCGCGCAGGCGGCGCTGCATCCGCTGATATTGCGCGCGCCCTTCGTGTTCCGTACCTATACCAAACCGCTGGGCTATGCGGGCGACTACCAGATGGTGAACCAGATCCTGGACGATCCGCGCCAGGGGCCGAGCACCTACTTCCAGATCGTCAACGCGGCCTTCCTGCAGACCGCGGTCGCGGTGGCGCACCGCAACCGCATCGATATCCTGGTCGATTTCCTCAAGCGCATGGCCGGCGCCGCGCGCGCGGCAGGGCGGCCGGCCCGGGTGCTGAACGTGGGCTGCGGCCCGGCGGCCGAGATCCAGCGCTTCCTCAGGGAGTTTGACGAGCCGCACTGGCTCTCTTTCGAGCTGGTGGACTTCAGCGGCGAAACGCTGGAATGGACCGGCCAACGGCTCGGGTCCATCAACCAGGGACTGGCCAGGCCGGCCGGCCTCCGGTTCGTGCAGGACTCCGTGCACCAGTTGCTGAAGCGGCGTGTGGGCGCGGGGGAGGCCGGCCAGTTCGACGTGGTGTACTGCGCCGGCCTGTTCGACTACCTGTCCGACAAGGTCTGCGCCAAACTGATTGCCCACTTCACCGCGCGCATGCGTCCCGGCGGCCGCCTGCTGCTGACCAATGTCCACGCCAGCAATCCCGAGCGGCCGGGCATGGAGCATTTGCTTGAATGGTATCTGATCTACCGCGACGAGCTGAAGATGCAGCAACTGCTGCCGTCGGATGCCGGCGCGCGCGACATCTATGTCGACGCCACCGGCGTCAACGTATTCGCGGAAGCATCCGTCCCATGACCGCGCGGGGCCACCGCTTTGCCTAAGCGCCAGCGACCGGAGCAGCAATCGAGTTACTCCGCCGTGTTGCGGGCCTACCGGCTGCGCTTCAGCAGGGGCGGCGCGCTGACCGCAATCATCCTGATACTGCTGGGTATCGGGCTCGATTTCAGCCTCTATCCAGGGCAGCAGATGCCGTTCGCACTGGCGCGGGCGCTGTGCGCGGCGGCCCTGTACGGGGTGGTGCTGGCGATGCGCACGCCATGGGGCGAGGCCAATGTGCAATCGCTGACTTTCGGATGGCTGCTGGCGCCGCAACTGATGATCGCGTGGATGATCAACCAGACCGAAGGCGCCAATTCGATCTATTATGCGGGCCTGAACCTGGCCGTCTTCGCATCCGGCATCGCGCTGCCGTTCAGCCTGTGGCAAAACCTGTCGCTGGGCGGACTCACCTACCTGAGCTACTTCATGGCCTGCCTCCACCATCCGAACGGCGTCGAGTGGAACGGGCCGTTCGCGGTCAATTCCCTGTTCCTCGTCTTCACCGCCATCGCCAGCGCCGTGTGCACCTTCTACAACGAGCAGGCGCGCTTCATGTTGTACCGTCTGAAAGGCGAACTGGCGGCCAACAACGCGCAGCTGGAAGCGAGCAACCGCGACCTGGCCGAAATCAAGGGGCAGATGCTGCAGCAGGAGAAAATGGCGGCGCTCGGCACGCTGGCCGCCGGCCTGCTGCACGAGGTGAACAACCCTGTCAACTACTGCATGATGGCGATCGACGTGGCCATCGAGGAGCCGGCCGCCAGGGACAATGAACTGCTGAGCGATTGCCTGGCCGACGCCAAGCAGGGCATGCAGCGCGTGCAGCACATCGTCTCGGACCTGAAGACCTTCGCCTACCGCAAGCAGAACGCGGACCACGACAGCACGCGTTTCATGTTCGAGCGTGCGCTCGACTCGGCGGTGCGCCTGGTGAGCCATGAAACCAAGGGCGTGAAGATCGGCCGCGAACTGCGCGGCGACACCATGGTGCGCGGCGACGAGGCGGCCATCATCGGCGTGCTGATCAACCTGATCAGCAACGCCGCGCTGGCCATGCGCAAGCACGGCACGGCTGCGCCGGCGATCGCCATCGCCGCCGACACCGACGGCGGGCGCCTGAAGGTGTCGGTGCGCGACAACGGCCCCGGCATCCTGCCCGAGCATCTGGGCCGTGTTTTCGAACCGTTTTTCACCACGCGCGAAGTAGGCCAGGGCCTTGGACTTGGCCTGAGTATCAGCTACGGCGTGGTGCAGCGCCACGGCGGCACGCTGGTGGCCGACAGCGTCGTCGGGCACTGGACCCAGTTTACTTTCGACCTGCCTTGCGCAGGCCATCCACCGTTACCATGACATTTCCCGCGTCTAGAGAAGGAACAAGCATGAGCGACTACAGCAAGCCGGCTCCGGCCATATTATATGTGGACGACGAGGTCACATCTCTCAAGTACTTCCAGCGCGCGCTCGGCACGCTGGCGCCCATCATGACGGCGGCCTCGGTCGAGGAGGGCAGGCGCCTGCTGGACCAGCATGCCGACAGCATCGCCGTGCTGGTGTCCGACCAGCGCATGCCTGGCGCCTACGGCAACGAGCTGCTGTTCTATGCCTGGGACAAATATCCGCACATCATCCGCATCCTGACCACCGCCTACGCGGAGCTGGAGCACACGGTGGAAGCCGTGAACCAGGGGCAGATCCACCGCTACATGCAGAAACCCTGGGACATCGCCGGGCTGCGCATGGAAATGAAGCAGGCGCTGGACCTGGCCAGGCTGCGCAAGGAGCACGCGCAACTCCTGCGCGAGAAGCTGCTGGTGCGCCAGCAGCAGACCGTGTCCGCGCGCATCGGCACGGTCTACACGCTGAGCGCGAGCATCGCCGGGCAGGTGTCCTACCTGCCGGTGGATGCCTACCTGTCGGCCGCGCTGAGCGCCGGCATGACGCCGCCCGAACCGGACTGGCTGCTGATGGACCACGCCGACCTGACGGCCTCGGAAGCCTTCCGCAGCGCGGCCTTCGGGCTGGCCGTGCGCGAGCACCTGGGCGACATCGAACGGCGCTATCCGCACGCCGAGCCGGGACGCGCGCTGGACATGCTGGCCGAGACCTTTGGCGACCACTGCGCCGCGCTGGGCGACACCGGGGTGCTGTTCAAGCCCGGCGCCGGCTTGGCCGAATTCCTGGAAACGCCCACCGGCGACGCCGTCTCCTCGCAGCATGCCTTCTGGCTGGCCGCGCTGCTGTGGCTGGGACGACACGGTTGGTCGCTGCAGATTTGCGCGGGCGAGGGCGGCGGCGTGCAGGGCAGACTGGCCCAGGCGGACACTATGCTGACGCCGGCGCAGCTGGCGGCCTGGGTCGAACAATTTTAGGCGCGGCTTGCCCCCGGCGGTCCGCCATAGTATATTTATTGGGCAACATCGGCCGCCAATATCCCGTGGCCGCCGGTTCCTCGTGAGGTACGCGCTGTGACCCACCACGCTAGCGACATTCCCGACAGTTTCCTCGCCAAATGGCAAACCACCACCAACGTCCTGGCCGGCATCTTCGATGTCCCGGCGGGACTGATCATGCGGGTGCTGCCCGGGCAGATCGAGGTGCTGGTGTCCAGCCACAGCGAGGGCAATCCTTACGAGGCGGACGAAAAGGCCCAGCTCAATACCGGCTTGTATTGTGAAACCGTGATGGCCACGCGCGCACTGCTGCACGTGCCCCATGCGCTGGAGGATACGCACTGGGAACACAATCCGGACGTGGCGCTGAACATGGTGTCCTACCTGGGCGTGCCCTTGCTGTGGCCGGACAAGGAGGTGTTCGGTACCATTTGTGTCCTCGATAGCAAGAAACGCAACTACCAGGACAAATACGTCGAGCTGCTGTGGGAGATCAAGAAAAGCATCGAGCGCGACTTCGTCGTCATCGAGCAGCAACGGCAATTATTGGAAAACAACGCCGAGCTGCAAGCGGCGCTGCAGCGCCTGACCGCATTGCAGGACGAGCTGCTGCGGTCCGAGAAACTGGCTGCGCTGGGCGCGGTGGTGGCCGGCATTTCCCATGAACTCAACACCCCCATCGGCAACAGCCTGCTGGCCGCCAGCACTTTGCAATGCCACGCGGCCGACTTTGCCGTCGACATGAAGCAGGGCCTGACGCGCAGCCGCATGCTCGATTTCGTCAGCACGGTGGAGCAGGGTGCCGGCATCTTGATGCGCAGCCTGGACCAGGCGGCGAAACTGGTCGGCAGTTTCAAGCAGGTGGTCGACGACCAGTCCGCAGCCGACCGGCGCCGTTTCGACCTGGGCGAGATGGTACGCAGCGTGCTGTCGGAACTCAACCACACCATCCAGGGCAGCGGCCACCGCGTCCACTGCGCGATCGCGCCGGGCATCCTGCTGGACAGCTATCCGCAGCAGCTGGCGCAGGTGATGACGCATCTGGTGTCGAACGCTGTGCAGCACGCTTTCTTGCCGGGCGTGGCCGGCACGGTGCGCATCGCGGCCCAGCCGGACAGCGAAGGCCAGGTTGTGCTGACCGTGCGCGACGACGGCCTGGGCATCCCGCAGGCCAACCTGGGACGCGTGTTCGACCCTTTCTTTACCACGCGCCTGGGGCGAGGCGGCAGCGGCCTTGGGCTGCACATCGTCTACAAGCTGGTCACCGCGGCCTTGCACGGCAGCGTGGAGGCCAGCAGTGAACCTGGGCAGGGAGCATGTTTTACGGTCGTGCTGCCGCTGTCGGCGCCGGCGCCGTTGCAGAAGCCCGAAGTGCGCGCCGTCCGCAATGGCAATTTTGTATGATGGTCTGACCCTTTCCATTGCCAGGAGCACAGCCATGCCACGAGGAGCCAGCCCGAAACGGGAACGCGAGTACAACGAGCTTGAGGAGAAGTTCGAGAAGGAAGGCCGCTACAAGGGGCGCGAGGAGGAGGTGGCGGCGCGCATCGTCAACAAGCAGCGCAAGGAGAGCGGCGAGACCAAGGACCAGAAGGGCAAGGACGCCGCAGGTACGCTGCCCATCCGGAATTACCAGCAGCTCACCGTCACCGAAATCCGCAGCCGCCTGGACGAGCTGAACGCCGCGCAACTCCGTAAATTGCGCAGCTTTGAGGCTGCGCACAAGAACCGCAAAGGCGTGCTGGAAGCGCTGGAGCGCCGCGCCAAATAACGCTACACTGCTCGCTCAATAACTTGAGGGAGACGGACATGCAATATCGCGGCAGCTGCCATTGCGGCAATGTGAAGTTCGAAGTTGAACTCGACGGCAAGATTGAGAGTGCGCTTGCCTGCAACTGCTCCATTTGCCAGCGCAAGGGGGCGCTGATGACATTCTTCGCGCGCGACCGGCTGAAGCTGCTCACGCCCGACGACGCCATGGGCAGCTACGAGTTCAACAAGCACGTCATTCACCACCGGTTCTGCAAGACCTGCGGCATCCAGCCCTACAGCGAGGGCGTAGGCCCCGATGGCAGCGCCATGGCCGCCCTCAACATCAATTGCCTTGAAGAGTTCGACGTGGCCGCGGTGCCGGTCCAGCATTACGACGGGCGGTCGCGCTAGGGCTTGGCGGGCATCAACGCAGCGTGTGCCCGCCGACCACCACCACCACATCGCCCGGCTGCAGCGCCGGCGCCAGCGCGCGCACAGCCTGGCCTGCGCTGAGCAGGGCGGTGAAGATCAGCAGCACGCCCATGCTGCGCGCCGTCACGGTGGCGGCGCGCGGATGCGCGTTGAACCAGCCGCTGGCCTGGCTGGACGCCAATGCCAGAGCGCCGTAGACGCCCAGCTGTGTCAGCGCCGTAATCATCCCCAGCACGCCGGACTGCAGCCACAACGGCCCGTGGTCCGTCTTCAGGAACTGCGGGAAGATGGCCAGCATGAAGATGTAGGCCTTGGGATTGAGCAGGCTGGTCATCATGGCGCGGCGGAAGATCGCGGCCGGCGCCAGCACCTCGTGCCCTGCGCTCGGCTTGAACACGCTGTCGCTGCGAAAAAAAACCGCTCCCATCCAGGCGATATACGCCGCGCCCGCCAGCAGCAGCACATGGAACAGCGCCGGCCACAGCTTCAGCAGCACGGCGATGCCGGCGGTCGCCATCAGCAAATGGCACGCGCCGCCCGCGACGATGCCGCCCACGGCGGCCAGCCCGGCACGCCGCCCGCCGAGGATGGAACTGGCCATGACGAAGGCCATGTCCAGGCCCGGCAAAACGATGATACCGAATACAACGACGAAGTACAGCCAGAGATTGGCGCTTTGGTTCATATGGGTCTCCCTATCGAAGACGCCAGCATAAAACCAAAATAGGGCAGATTCCGCCCTGATTCTCTGCTATCTTTGTCGCATGTACCATCCCACTACCCGCGTTCTGGCCGTGCTGGAACTGCTGCAAACGCACGGCCGCATGAGCGGCGCCGACATGTCCAGGCGGCTGGAGGTGGACGGGCGCACCCTGCGCCGCTACATCGCCATGCTGGAGCAGATCGGCATCCCCATCCTGAGCGAGCGCGGGCGGCATGGCGGCTATGCATTGATGCCGGGCTTCAAACTGCCGCCGATGATGTTCACCGACGACGAGGCGCTGGCCCTGTCGCTCGGCCTGCTGGCCGCGCGCAGCCTGGGACTGGCCGAAGCCGCGCCTGCGGTAGCGAGCGCGCAGGCCAAGCTGGAACGGATCATGCCGGCCGGTTTGAAGCAGCGCGTCGGCGCCATCGACGAGACGGTGCGGCTCGACCTGGCGCGTGCCACGGCGCCGCAGGACAACGCCGCGCTGCTCATCCTGAGCGAGGCCGCCCAGTCGCGCCGCCGCGTCCATTTGCGCTACCGGCCGCCGGGCGCCGGTGAAAGCGAGCGCGGATTCGACCCGTACGGCCTGGCGTTCCACGGCGGCTGCTGGTACGCGGTCGGGCACTGCCACCTGCGACTGGACATGCGTACCTTCCGCCTGGACCGTATCGTCGATGCGGCGCTGATGGCGCAGCGCTTCGAGCGCCCCGATGGTTTCGACGCGCTGGCCCACCTGCGCCTGTCGCTGGCCGCCATGCCGCGCGCCTACGCCGCCACCGTGCTGCTGAAGACGAATTTGCACACAGCGCAGCGTTTCCTGATGGACGTCATCGGTCTGTTCGAACAGACCGGCGGCGGCGTGCTGCTGCACAACCAGTCCGACGACCTGGCTTGGTTCGCGCGCGAGCTGGCCAGCCTGCCGTTCGAATTCGAAGTCATTTCGCCCGACGCGCTGCGGACCGAGCTCCGCACCATAGCCGCGCGCCTGTCGCAAATCGCCGCCGTCCGCTAAAATGCCCGCGCTTCGCCACCGGGCCGAGCCGCATTCGAGGGCTCGGGCTGCCACTAGCGTCTGTTTATTCAAGGATTTATGATTCAGAAATTGATTGCCGCCGGCGCCTTCGCGCTGGCTTCCGGCTGGGTGTTCGCGGGTGCTTGCCCCAGCCACTATGTCGATGGCCGTGCGCCGGAGATCCGCAACGCGAAACTGGCGTCCGCCACCAGGGAGCTGTGCTACGGCGTGTTCGGCGTGATGCATTCGGGGATCACGCGCACGCCGCTGTGGTCCGCCGAATACCTGACGGCCGACAAGATCGAGCAGGCGCAGGACCTGGACCGCGAGAATTCCTTCCACGCCGAACCCCGGCTGCCGCGCGACCAGCGCGCAGAACTGTCCGATTACGCCCGCAGCGGTTTCGACCGCGGCCATATGGCCCCCAACGGCGACATGCCGGACCGCGCCAGCCAGCGCGACAGCTTCACGCTCGCCAATATGGTGCCGCAGGACGCGGACAACAACCGCCATATCTGGGCCGGTATCGAGCAGGCGGTGCGCAAGCTGGCCAAGAAGGAGGGGTCGCTGTACGTGATCACCGGTCCGGCCTTCATCGGCTCGGACTTGCGCAAGGTGGGCAATGTGCTGGTGCCCAGCCACCTGTACAAAGTGGTGTATAGCCCGCGCCAGCGCGCCGGGGCCGCGTATTTTGTTGAAAACCGCGCGGACGTGAACTATGCGACCATGACGGTCGCGGAACTGGAGGCCAAGGTCGGCATCGATCTGCTGCCTTCGCTGTCGGACCGCCAGAAGCAGACCATGCTGCGCCTGCCGGGCGCCAGGCCACGCAAAGACAAACGTTGAAAGGAGCCGTCATGGCCCAGAAATTCCTGCCCTACGCTAACGAAGCCGATGTGCTGCATATCGGCGGCCTGACCATCGAGAACCGCGTCGACCGCATCACCATTGCCGGCGACATCGACCTGACGCTGGACCAGGCGGGCCAGGCCGACGCGCGCGCGCTGCACAAGCTGCTGACGGACGTGCTGGACAAGATGGACGCCCAGGCGCTTCCAGCCAAATTGCCGCCTCCCGACATTAAAACCGTAAAAAACCCCTTCGCATGATCCAGGGAGGATGGGGCATGATGGAATTAGGCGCAACCCTGGCGCGCGGCGCCCTGATCGGCTTCGCCATTGCCGCCCCGGTGGGGCCGGTCGGCCTGCTGTGCATCCGCCGCACCTTTGCGCACGGCGCCCGCACCGGGCTCGCTTCCGGCCTGGGCGCCGCTACCGCCGACGCGATGTATGGCCTGGTCGCCGCACTGGGGGTGAGCGCGGTGGCGGCGCTGCTGCTGGAGCATGCGGCCATGCTGCGCGTCGTCGGCGGTTTGCTGATGGGGGCGCTGGGCGTGGCTGCGCTGCGGCGCGCGCAGCATCCGCCGCAGGCCGTGGCCGCGCAAGCCGCCACGCCCAGGGGCTTGCTCAGCGCTTTCGGCACCACCTTCGCCCTGACCGCGTCCAGTCCCATGACCATCCTGTCCTTCGCCGGCTTGCTGGCAGCCCTGGCGCCGCCGGACGGCAGCATGCGCAGCGGGCTGGCACTGGTGGCGGGCGTGTTCGTGGGGTCGACCGCATGGTGGTCGCTGCTGGTCGGCGGCGTTTCGGCCAGCCGCCGGGCAGTGTCGCCGCGCACCTTGCGCATCATCGAAGCCGTCTCCGGGGCCGCCTTGCTGGCCTTCGCCGCCTGGTCGCTGTTCACCGGCCTGGCGATGCCATGAGCACGCTGCGCGCGATCGGTGCTAAAGTGGTGGGCACACCATGCCCATACACTACGCCAGAAAACTGACCGGCAGCACCCGCAGCGCCGACGGCAACCGCCATCTGGGCGTCATGCTGTGCTTTGTCGCCGGCGCCATCAACGCGGGCGGCTTCCTGGCCGTGCGCCACTATACTTCCCATATGACAGGCATCGTCTCGGCGATGGCGGACAATTTCGCGCTGGGCGCTTACCAGCTGGTGCTGCCCGGCGTTGGGGCCTTGCTGTCCTTCCTGGCCGGCGCGGCCTGCTCGGCCATCATGGTCAACTATGGCCGGCGGCGCCGCATGCACGGCGAGTATGCGCTGCCTCTGCTGCTGGAGGCCTTGCTGCTGCTGGGATTCGGCGTGCTGGGCACCCAGCTGGCGGGCATCGCCGGCTTGTTCGTGCCGCTGACGGTGATGCTGCTGTGCTTTATCATGGGCTTGCAGAATGCGCTGATCACCAAGGTGTCCAAATCCGAGATCCGCACCACCCACATTACGGGCATCGTGACCGACATCGGCATTGAGCTTGGAAAGATGATGTATTGGAACGGCACCCACGAACCGGGCCAGCACCGCGTCCGCGCCAATGCCGATCGTTTGACGCTGCTCACCGCGCTGGTATTGGCTTTCTTCGCGGGCGGCGTCGCAGGCGCCTTCGGTTTCCAGCTGATGGGCTATGTGGCGACGATACCGCTCGCCGTGCTGCTGGTGGCGATGGCCATCGTGCCGGCGATGGATGACTTGCGGCTGCGCGTGAAAGCCGGATAAGGGCGTCGCTTGCATCAAAATCCAATATGCTGGATAATTAATCCACCATGTTGGAATCCACATTACATCAACTCATCGCCCGGCGGGTACGCGAACTGCGGGCCGCGCGCGGGCTGTCGCTGGAAGCGCTGGCGGCGCACTGCGGCGTCAGCCGCTCCATGCTGTCCCTCATCGAACGTGGCGAAAGCAGCCCGACCGCCGTGGTGCTCGAGAAGCTCGCCACCGGACTCGGGGTGACGCTGGCGTCCCTGTTCGAGACGCGCGAGGCGGCAGGCGTTCCCGTATCGCGCCGCGTCGACCAGCAGTCCTGGCGCGATCCTCACTCTGGCTATGTGCGCCGCAATGTATCGCCAAGCGGCGTGGCGTCGCCCATCCAGCTGGTTGAGGTCGAATTCCCGCCGTACGCCCGCGTCGCCTACGAAACCGCGGCGCGCGTGCCGCAAGTGCACCAGCAAGTCTGGGTGCTGGCCGGCGCCATCGAAATCAGCTACGGCGACGAGGTCTACCTGCTCGGCGCGGGCGATTGCCTGGCGATGGTGCTGGACCGGCCCATGGCGTTCCACAATCCCACCGGCGACGTCACGCGCTATGCGGTCGTCATTACCACCAGCCGTCACTGACGGGAGCTTATATGCCCACCACGATGAGAGATTACAGTGTGCGCCGCCTGCTGTCCGTCAGCGAAGCGCAAATACAGGGCCTGGCCGAGGTGCTGGCCGATTGCGTGAACGGCGGCGCCTCGGTCGGCTTCATGCAGCCTTTCGGGATGGCCCGCGCCCTGGCGTTCTGGCGCGGCGTGGCCGACAGCGTGGAGCGGGGGGAGCGGGCGCTGATCGTGGCGGAGGACGCGACAGGCATCCTCGGCACGGTGCAACTGGTGCTGGCGCAGCCGGACAACCAGCCGCACCGCGCCGATGTGGCCAAGATGCTGGTGCTGGGGCGCGCACGCCGCCGTGGCTTGGGCGAAGCGCTGCTGCGGCACGCGGAGCAGGTGGCGCGCGACTGCGGCAAGTGGGTACTTGTGCTGGACACCTCCAGCGCGGACGCCGAGCGCCTGTATGAGCGCCAGGGCTGGCAGCGTGTCGGCGTGGTGCCGGACTTCGCGCTGCTGCCGCAAGGCGGCTTGTGCGACACGGCGTTTTACTGCCGCAGGCTGCGGCCAGCGGTTCTGGACAATCCGGTCTGGCATGCATTGAGCTCGGCGCACGGCGCGTTGGCGCAGGTGCATGGCCTGGCGGCGCGCTATCCGCGCGACGTGTCGCCATTGGCGGGCTTGCGCGAGCCGACGCCCCAGGCATTCGAGGATTTGCGCGCCATCGTGGCCATCGACGAGGAAGTGTGGCTGCTGACGCCGCAGCCCTTGGCCTTGCCGGAAGGGTGGAAAGTGCTGCGGGCGCGCTATATCGATCAGATGGTGTACGAGGGCCAGGTCCCCCTGCAGCCTGCGCCGCACGCCTGGCCGCTGCTGCCGCTGGGCGCGGACGATGTGCCCGACATGATCGCACTCGCCCTTGAAACCAGGCCCGGGCCGTTTGTACAGAAGACCATCGCGATGGGGCGCTACCTCGGGATCAGAGCCGGTGATGGCGGCCTGGCCGCGATGTCGGGCACCCGCATGGCGCTGGACGAGTTCACCGAGATCAGCGCGGTCTGCTCCAGCCCCGCCGCGCGCGGCGCCGGCCATGCACGGGCCCTGATGCAGGCGCTGATGGCGCAGATACAGGCGTCGGGGAAGACGCCGTTCCTGCACGTGAAAACGGAAAACGGCGCCAAGCAGGTCTATGAAAAACTGGGCTTTGCCGTGCGCCGCGAGATCTGCTTCAGCGTGATATGCCGGACCGCCTGATCGCGGGGACGGTGCTATTCGGCGGACACAGTCGAATGACGGCGCGGAAGAATAATGTGCTCAATTAAAAGTTCCAGGGCATTTCCGCGTGCTACCATCGGCGCCAGCTTCGTTCACTACAGCAGCAATATCATGAGTTTAATAACTGGCAACAACGCCATCGATGCACTGGTCTACAGCAGCTGGAATGCTCAGCCCGGCGCGGCGCAAACGCTCACTTACCGCTTCCTGACCGACGTGCCCGACGATGCCACGGCAGGCGATGCCTACGGTTTTCAGGCGATGACGCCGCTCCAGCAGCAGGCCGCCCGCGCAGCGCTGGATGGCTGGGCGGCGGTGGCCAACCTGACGTTTGTCGAAGTTGGCAGCGGCGGCAACCTGCGCTTCGGTACGAATGACCAGAGCGCCGACAACAGCAGCGGCTACGCCTATCTGCCGCAAGCGGGCACCGGGTCGGTGGACCTGTACCTGAATAACAAAGGCTATTACAACAGCATTTTTACCCCCGGCTCCTTCGGTCCGGGCGTACTGCTGCACGAGATAGGCCACACGCTGGGCCTGAAGCATCCCGGCAACTACAACTCCACCGGCGGCGAAATCGACGGCCCCTTCCTGCCCGCGGCGACCGACAACACCGACTATACGGTGATGTCGTATAACTATTCGTCCGCGTTCAATGGCAAGTACGACATCACGCCCAAGCTGTACGACATCCAGGCCATCCAGTACCTGTACGGCGCCAATATGCGCTACCACGCCGGCGACGACGTGTACGCGTTCAACAACAGCCAGGCTCCCTTGTGCGTATGGGACGCGGGCGGCGCCAATACATTCGACTTCTCAGCCTGCACCGCTTTTACGCCGATCGACCTGCACGCGGGCGGCTTCAGCGGCACCGGCAGGACTTTGCTCAATGTGTCCATCGCCTACAACGTGACGATAAGCACCGTGCTGACCGGTTCCGGCGGTTCCACCGTCCACCTGAACGACGCGGGCGACGTGGTGAAGGGCGGCACCGGGGCCGATGTCATCTACGTTGGCGCAGGCAATGACGCCATCGACGCCGGTCTGGGCGAGGACACGGTCGTGTTCCTGCGCCAGTTCAGCGACTATACGGTCAGCCGCGTCGGCGGCGGGCTGGCGATCACCGGCGAGGGCCGCGACCTGCTGTCCGGCGTCGAGGTGATCCAGTTCGCAGACCGCAGCTTCAAGGCCAGTGAGCTGGCCCCGCCGGTGGCGGTCGGCGGCAGCAGCGGCAACGACCTGTTCCGGGCCCAGGCTGGCGACGAGACCATAGACCTGGGCGCCGGCCTCGACACGGTCGTCTACGCCGGCGCGCGCACCGCCTACACGGTGCAGTCAAGCGGCAAATCGTACAGCGTCACCGACAGCGGTGCCAGCGTCGATCTGCTCAGCGGCGTGGAAAGGCTGGCCTTCGACGGCATGAACGTGGCGTTGGACCGTGACGGCGCGGGCGGCCAGGGCTACCGCCTGTATCTGGCGGCGCTGAACCGCAGCCCCGATCTGGCCGGCCTTGGCTACTGGATCGCCGTGCTCGACAACGGCGCGAGCCTGGAAACGGTGGCGCAGAATTTCATCGACAGCAGCGAGTTCCGCAACACCTACGGCACGCTGAACAGCACGCAATTCGTGACGCAGCTCTATTCCAATGTGCTGCACCGCGCGCCGGACGCCGAAGGCCTGGCCTGGCATGTCCATCATCTGGATACCGGCTACAGCCGCGCCGATGTGCTCACCTTTTTTTCCGAGTCGGCCGAAAACCAGGGCAATGTCGCCACCCTGGTTGCCAACGGCATCGACTACACGCCGTATCTTGGCTGAGCAGCCAGGGCGACTAGCTTTCGCTGCCGTTGGTCAGGCTGATGCGGTTGCGGCCCATGTGTTTGGCGCGGTACAGCGCCGCGTCGGCGGTCGCCACCAGCTGGCAGGGGGCGCTTTCCGGCGCCGGCAGCGCGGTCGCCGCGCCTATGCTGACGGTGACGAACTGCTTTTCCGTGCCCAGGTTGGGCAGGCATAGCCGCTCCACGCGGCAGCGTATCCGTTCGGCCACGATGGCCGCCCCTTTCAAGGACTGGTTCGGCAGGATGACGGCGAACTCCTCGCCGCCATAACGCGCCACCAGGTCGTTGGCGCGCATTTCGCTGGCGACCGCTGCGGCGATGCGCTGCAGGCATTCGTCGCCGCCCAGGTGGCCGTACGCGTCGTTGTATTGCTTGAAGTTGTCGACATCGACCATCAGCAGCGACAGCGGTTGCCGCTGGCGCAAGGCGCGCTGCCACTCGGCGTGCAGCGTCGTGTCGAAACAGCGCCGGTTGGCCAGGCCGGTCAGGCCATCGCGCGTGGCCAGCTGTTCCAGCGCGATCTGGGCCTTCTTTTCTTCGGTCAGGTCCCGCAGCGTCTCCACCACCGCGACGATAGCGCCTTCGCCGTCGCACACCGGACTGGCGTCCACCGCCAGGTAGCGGCGCCGGCCCAGGCGCGGCATGTCGCACCAGTTCCGGGCGGTCAGGCTGTCGTTGTCGTCGCTGCGGCGCGTGTGGCTGTCGTACAGATGCGCCACGTCGCTGCTGCGGCCCTGCAGCACCAGGTCTGCCAGCGTGGGTCGCGGCTGGTGATAGAAGCAGCGCCAGTGCTCGCGCGTGCCCAGCACCTCGCTGGCCTGCACGCCGGTCAGGCGCTCGCAGGCGCGGTTCCAGATCAGCACGCGGCCGTGCAGGTCCAGCACGAAGGTCGGGATCACCAGCAGTTCCATCAGTTTCAGCGCGAACCCCTGTTCCTGGCCGGTTTGCGGTGTTTCAAACAGATGTTGAACCTGTTGCATAGCTTTCCTTTCTAGTTTTTATGGGTGCGATTAATGTGCGATCAATGCGTGGTCCTGCTGCGCGCGAAATGCGGCTGGTTCGCCGCTACCGGCGCAGTCGGGATGGAGATGGTCAGCGCCGTACCTTGCCCGGGTGCGCTGGCGAGCACAAAGCAGCCGCCCGCCGCCGCCACCCGGTGCTCGATGCCCAGCAGGCCGCAACCGCTGCGTAGAGGTCCACCCGGCAGGCCGACGCCGTTGTCGCGCACCGTCATGCTCAGTTCATGGGCGTTGCGGCACAGCGCGATGCGCACCTCGGTGGCGCCGGCATGGCGCGCGATGTTGGACAGCGATTCCTGCAGCACGCGGAACACGGTGGTGTCGGCCGCGCAGGCAGCGTCGCTGCCGTACAGCGAGGATTCGAGCTGGTAGTGGATGCCGCTGATGCGCGAGAATTCCGTCAACTGGCGCTCCACCGCGCAGCGCAGGCCCTGTTCCAGGCCGACCGGGCGCAAGCCGTTGATGATGCTGCGCATGGAGCGCACGCTGGCGTCGGTGTGGGCCAGCAGCGTAGCCAGCTGGCGCCTGGCTGCGTGGGGCAGACCGGGCAGGGTGTGCAGTGCGCCCAGTTCGATTTTCAGCGTCAGCAGGTTCTGGCCCAGGTCGTCGTGGATGTCGCTGGCGATGCGGCGGCGCTCCTCGAGCAGTATCGAGTCGGGCATCGCACGCGCCAGGCGCAGCGCCCGCGTCAAGCCGTGGCAACGCCACAGCAAGGCGAGGGCGGCGCCGCCCAGCAGCAGGGAACAGCTGGACAGGATTTCAACATGGAATGCATACATGGTAGGCCTCCGACTGTCTGGATAGATTCGAACATATCCTGAATGCAACTACTCCACTTTGTTAAATATCAAACTGTCAATCGGACCGGCGCCATAGCGATCATTTCTCGCCCGCTTTATGGAAAGGCCGGTTTCGGCTATAATCGAAGGTTGACTATCGGGTTAATCATCGTGACTTACAGCATCAAAGAGATTTTCTACACCTTGCAAGGCGAGGGCGCCCACGCGGGCCGTCCGGCCGTGTTCTGCCGTTTCGCCGGCTGCAATCTGTGGACCGGCCGCGAAAGCGACCGCGCCACGGCGGTCTGCCAGTTCTGCGACACCGACTTCGTCGGCACCGATGGTGAGCGCGGCGGCAAGTTCGCCGCACCGCGGACGCTGGCCGAGGTGATCGCCGGCCTGTGGCCGGCGGACTACCCGGATCATAAATACGTGGTCTTCACCGGGGGCGAACCGCTACTGCAACTGGACCCGGCGCTGATCGCGGCAATGCACGATGCGGGTTTCGAGATCGCGATTGAAACCAACGGCACCCTGCCGGTGCCGGACGGCGTTGACTGGATCTGCGTGAGCCCGAAGATGGGTTCCAGGCTGGTGGTCCATAAAGGCAACGAGATCAAGGTCGTGATCCCGCAGAAAGACCAGGACCTGTCCGCCTACGAAGGGCTGGACTTTGACAACTTCTTCGTGCAGCCGATGGACGGCCCGCTGGCCGAATTCAACACCCGGCTGGCGATAGAGACCTGCAAGCGCAATCCGAAGTGGAAGCTGAGCCTGCAAACCCATAAACTGCTGCAAATACCATAACAAATCATGTTGACCATCACACGCAAGCTCGAATTCGATGCAGGCCATCGCATTCCCGACCACAAAAGCCAGTGCCGCAATTTGCACGGCCACCGCTACACGCTGGAAATCACGCTGACGGGCAATGTCATCACCGCCGAAGGCAATTCCGACAACGGCATGATCATGGACTTTTCGGACGTGAAATCCATCGCCAAGGAACACCTGGTCGACGTGTGGGACCATGCCTTCCTGGTCTACGAGAAGGACAGCGCGGTGAAAGAATTCCTGGCCTCCCTGCCGAACCACAAGACCGTGGTGATCGACCGCATACCGACCGTGGAGAACCTGGCCGCCGTTGCTTTCGACATCCTGAAGGCGGCTTTCAAGGACCGCTACGGGACCGGTCTGCACCTGCACAAGCTGGTGCTGCATGAAACCCCGAACTGCTGGGCCGAGATCACCGATGCCTGATTTGTCCTTGCCCGGCCTGACGCTGCCTGCCACCGACGCCGATGAAGGCTATATGCGCCAGGCGCTGGAGCAGGCGCAGCGGGCCTGGGACCAGGGCGAAGTGCCGGTCGGCGCGGTGGTGGTCAAGGACGGCGTGGTCATCGCGCGCGGCTACAACCAGCCTATCGGCCGGCACGACCCGACCGCGCACGCGGAAATCGTGGCGCTGCGCGCCGCCGCTGAAGTGCTGGGCAACTACCGTCTGCCCGGCTGCGAACTGTATGTAACGCTGGAGCCGTGCGTCATGTGTTCGGGCGCGATGATGCATGCGCGCCTGTCGCGCGTCGTCTACGGTGCACCGGATCCGAAGACCGGCGCCTGCGGTTCCGTCGTCAACCTGTTTGAACAGGAACGCCTCAACCACCACGCGCAGGCCGTGGGCGGCGTGCTGGCCGACGACTGCGCCGGCATCCTGAAAAGCTTCTTCGCCGCGCGCCGCGCAGCTGCGGCCGAAGCGCGCCGCGCATCCGCCCCCGCTGTGGATTAAACGCCACTGTCCGCGTTCGCGTTCGCAGCCCGGGACGGTTGGTGCTATGCTGGTGCAAACGGCAATAAGCATTACCGGCGAGCAGGAGAATCAATGCGGTCCACAAAACAAATGGAAGAAGAAAGCGCGCCCGGCGTGGTGCGCTTGGCCCTGGAGTTGCGCGCACCGTGGGAACTGGGTGCGGCCTTCGCGGCCTACCCCTTTGCCCACCTTGCCCCCGGCGGCGACGGCCATCCGGTCATGGTCTTTCCCGGACTCGCCGCCGGCGATGCCACTACCATCATCTTACGGCGCTTCCTCAGCGACCGCGGCTACGACACCTACGCGTGGGAGCAGGGCCTGAACTTCGGTCCCAAGCCGGGCGTGCTGGAAGCGTGCATCGCCAGGATCAAGCAAATCCACAAGGACACCGGCCGCAAGGTCAGCCTGGTGGGCTGGAGCCTGGGCGGCGTGTATGCGCGCGAAATCGCCAAGATGCTGCCCAAGCAGGTGCGCGTCGTGATCACCCTGGGCTCGCCGTTCACCGGCCATCCGAAAGCGACCAATGCGTGGCGTGTGTACCAGCTGGTGTCGGGCGAAAAGGAAATCGACGCAGCGCGCTTCGCATTGCTGAAGCAGCGTCCGCCGGTGCCCACCACCTCCATCTTCAGCCGCACCGACGGCGTGGTGGCGTGGCAGTGCAGCATGGAGGAGGAGACCGCCCAATCCGAGAATATCGAAGTCCATGCCAGCCATGTCGGCATGGTCGCCAATCCCACCGCGCTGTTCGCGGTCGCCGACAGGCTTGCGCAGGGCGAAGGGGAGTGGCGGCGTTTCGATCACGAGGCGCATACCGGCATCAAGAAGCTTCTCTATCTCGATCCGCAGCGTACGCCTTTCTTCCAAAATCTTTTTGGATTCTACTGATCATGCCTACCGCCCTCGCCAACGGCATTACCATTGCATACGAAACGTCCGGAGATCCCGCCGGGCCGCCGGTCCTGCTGATCATGGGCCTGGGCATGCAGCTCATTTCGTGGCCGCAGGAATTCGTCGACGGACTGGTGGCGCAAGGCTGCCACGTGATCCGCTTCGACAACCGCGACTCCGGGCTGTCCACCAAATTCGACGAGGCGGGCGTGCCCAACCTGCCGCTGTCCTATCTGAAGAACCTGGTCGGCTGGCCGCTGCGGACCGCCTACAGGCTGGCCGACATGGCCGACGATGCGCACGGGCTGCTGGAGCACCTGGACGTCGCGCAGGCGCACGTGATCGGCGTATCCATGGGCGGCATGATCGCGCAGATGTTCGCGGCCCGCCACCCGGGGAGCACGCTGAGCCTGACCTCCATCATGTCCAGCAGCGGCAGGCGCGGTTTGCCGGGGCCGACGCCGGCGGCGCGCAAAACCTTGCTGACGCCGGCGCCGGCAGGGGGCACGCGCGAGCAGCTGATGATGCATTTGGTCGAAACGTTCCGTGTCATCGGCAGCCCTGATTTTCCTATCCCCGAACAAGAACTGCGGGCGCGCATCGCCCGCACGCTGGACCGCAGCGTCTGTCCCGCCGGCGTGGCGCGGCAGCTTGTGGCCATTGCCGCCAGCGGCGACCGCAGCTCCCTGCTGATGCAGATCCGAAAGCCGGCGCTGGTGATCCACGGCGCCAGCGACCCGCTCGTGCCGGTCGCCTGCGGCATCGACACGGCGCGGCAAATCGAAGGCGCGGCGCTGCACATCATCGATGGCATGGGACACGACCTGCCGCCGCAACTGAACGCGCGCCTGCTCGCCTTGATCGAACCGCAGGTGCAGGGTAAGATGAAGCGGCATTCCCAGGCCGCGTGAACGCCCGGGTGCTTTACCTGGGGTTGAACAGATTTGAGTCCTTCTAAAATTGGCAAAGGCGTCGGTATCGCCATCGCCGCGCCGGGCGGCTACGCGCTGGACGAGGCGGCGCTGGCGCGCGGCATCGCCCGCATGGAAGCGCAGGGCAGCGTGGTCCACAATTACTATGAACCGGAACGCAAGTTCCAGCGCTTCGGCGGCACCGACGAGGGCAGGCTGGCGCAGCTGAACGCTGCCGCCGCGGATCCCGACGTGCAGATCGTGATGGCGCTGCGCGGGTCCTACGGCATCAGCCGCATCTTGCCGCAAATCGATTTTCAGGCCATGGCCGACAGCGGCAAGCTGTTCGTCGGCTACAGTGATTTCACCGCTTTTCATATGGGCTTGATGCAGGCCACGGGCCGCCTCAGCTTCGCCGGCCCGATGATCTGCGACGACTTCATCCGCGACGAACCGGTGGACTACACGCTGGACCAGATGTGGGATTGCCTGCGCGGGCCTACGCACACGGTGCGCGGCACGGCCACGGGCAATCCCGCAGCCGATGTGCAGGGCACGCTGTGGGGCGGCAACCTGGCGATGCTGGTCCACCTGCTGGGTACGCCGTACTTCGCCCAAATCGACGGCGGCATCCTGTTCGTCGAAGACATCAACGAACACCCGTACCGCATCGAGCGCATGCTGCTGCAACTGCTGCACGCGGGCGTGCTGCACAGGCAAAAGGCGCTGGTGCTGGGCGATATTTCGGGCTACCGCCTGGCTGCGTTCGACAACGGCTACGATTTCGACGCCATGCTGGCCTACATCCGGGGGCGCTTGCCCATCCCTGTGCTGACCGGGCTGCCGTTCGGCCATATCAAGGAACGCTGCACCTTGCCGTTTGGCGCTCAGGGGCACCTGGTAGCGGATGCGGACGGCTTCACACTCACCGCGAGCGGCTACCCCACGTTGGCGCTTTGATATTTCGCAAGTGCGTAGCACTCCTTCAGGCGGATACTGGTTTTAGTCACTTTCCGCCTGGAGCCACAATGAACTCCAACGACCAGTCCCCACCGTCCGGCCCGCTTGACTTCCAACCGCGTCGTGCCAATGATAGGGTTATGCTCTCGCGAATTGCCAACCTCGAACACGAAATGGCGGCGGTCAGGACGACTGTTGAAATCATTCGTTCGAATTATGTGACCAAGGAAGACCTTGCCCGCGAAATCAGTGCGCTGGCCGTCACGCTCAACGACAAGATTGATGCGGTGGCAGGCAGGCTCAACGGCAAGATTGATACGGCGACCGGCACGCTCAACGGCAAGATTGATACGGCGGCCGGCACGCTCAACGGCAAGATTGATACGGCGACCGGCACGCTCAACGGCAAGATTGATACGGCGGCCGGCACGCTCAACGACAAGATTGATACAGTGGCCGGCACGCTCAACGACAAGATTGTTGCAGTGGCCGGCACGCTCAACGACAAGATCGATACGCTGACCGTCACGCTGAATGAAAAAATCGTCAAGGCAAATGACAATACGCATAGCCTGCGGACGGAGATGTATCAGGAATTCAACAAGCAGACCTGGCGCATCATTGGCTTCATTACTCTACTTTGCAGCACGCTCACCGGGGCCGTCTACTACATCGCTCGCTACGTTCATTGAGCATCCCCTATGCGCCGGCCAACTCTACGCCCATGGAGTGGTGGTACAATGTCGGGTTGTGAATTTACCGCTTTAAGGGCCTTCAGACGTGTTATCCACCGCAAACATTACCATGCAGTTCGGCGCCAAGCCGCTGTTCGAAAACATTTCCGTCAAGTTCGGCGACGGTAACCGCTACGGCCTGATCGGCGCCAATGGCTGCGGCAAGTCGACCTTCATGAAGATCCTGGGCGGCGACCTGGAGCCGTCGGGCGGCAACGTTGCGCTGGACACGAACGAGCGCCTGGGTAAGCTGCGCCAGGACCAGTTCGCTTTTGAAGAGATGCGCGTGCTGGATGTGGTCATGATGGGCCACACCGAGATGTGGGACGCGATGCAGAAGCGCGACGCCATCTACGCCAACCCGGAAGCGACCGACGACGACTACATGCACGCGGCCGAACTGGAAGGCAAAGTCTCCGAATACGACGGCTACACCGCCGAATCGCGCGCGGGCGAGCTGCTGCTGGGCGCCGGCGTCGACATCTCGCTGCACCAGGGACCGATGAGCAATGTCTCGCCGGGCTGGAAGCTGCGCGTGCTGTTGGCGCAGGCGCTGTTCTCCAATCCGGACATCCTGTTGCTCGACGAACCGACCAACAACCTGGACATCAACACCATCCGCTGGCTGGAAGACGTGCTGAACGAGCGCAACTCCACCATGATCATCATTTCCCACGATCGCCACTTCCTGAACCAGGTGTGCACCCACGTGGCCGACATGGATTACGGCACGCTGAAGATCTACCCGGGCAATTACGACGAGTACATGCTGGCCTCGACCCAGGCCCGCAACCAGCTGCTGTCGAACAACGCCAAGGCGAAAGAGAAAGTGGCCGAGCTGCAGGACTTCGTGCGCCGCTTCTCGGCCAACAAATCCAAGGCCCGCCAGGCCACCTCGCGCGCCAAGATGATCGACAAGATCAAGGTCGAGGACATGAAGCCGTCCTCGCGCGCCTACCCCTTCGTGCGTTTCGAAGGCGAGAAGAAGCTGCACCGCCTCGCGGTGGAAGCGGAAAACATTTCCAAGGCCTACGACCGCCAGCTGTTCAAGAACTTCAGCATCATGGTTGAAGCGGGCGAACGCATCGCCATCATCGGCGCCAACGGCGCCGGCAAGACCACGCTGCTGCGCTGCATCGGCGGCGACGACATCGCCGGCCTGCACGCCGACAGCGGCCGCATCAAGTGGGCGGAGAACGCCAACGTGGGCTATATGCCGCAGGACCCGACCGAGGAATTCGCGACCGACCTGACGCTGACCGACTGGATGGGCCGCTGGACCAAGGAAGGCGACGACGACCAGGCCGTGCGCTCCAGCCTGGGCCGCTTGCTGTTCGGCGGCGACGAGGTGAAGAAGTCGGTGCGCGTGCTGTCCGGTGGTGAGAAGGGCCGCATGATGTACGGCAAGCTGATGCTGGGCCGCCACAATGTGCTGCTGCTCGACGAGCCGACCAACCACATGGACATGGAATCGATCGAGTCGCTGAACATCGCGCTGGACAAATACGCCGGCACCCTGATCTTCGTGTCGCACGACCGTGAATTCGTCTCCTCGCTGGCCAACCGCATCCTCGAGATCAAGGAAAACGAGATCGTCGACTTCCGCGGCAATTACGAAGAGTACCTGGAAAGCCAGGGCATCAACTAATTGCTCAGCTTCTGCCCGGCCCCGCGAACAGTAGCGGCGCCGGGCAGAATTTTATCCGATGTGCGATAGTGTCATCTTCCTTCGTCGCCATTCCGTCTTCTATACCAAACGCACCATGCAACAGACCCTAGCCATCAAGCCAGTCGAGTACGAACACCCGCAACAAGGCACCAGCTGCGTCGCGCACGCCTGGGCGCGTACTCCAGCCACTCCCAGCGCCGACGAGCGTGCCGCCCTGAAGGAGCGCATCAAGCGCCTGCTGAAGGAAAAAGAAGCGGTGCTGGTCGCGCATTACTACGTCGACGCCGACCTGCAGGACCTGGCCGAGGAAACCGGCGGCTGCGTGTCCGATTCGCTGGAGATGGCCCGCTTCGGCCGCGACCACGCCGCCAAGACCCTGGTGGTGGCGGGGGTGCGCTTCATGGGCGAGACGGCCAAGATCCTCAGTCCCGAAAAAACCATCCTGATGCCAGACCTGGACGCGACCTGCTCGCTGGACCTGGGCTGCCCGATCGAGGAATTCGCCGCCTTCTGCGACCAGCATCCGGACCGCACCGTGGTGGTCTACGCCAACACCAGCGCCGCCGTCAAGGCGCGCGCCGACTGGATGGTGACCTCGTCGATCGGCCTGGACATCGTCAAGCACCTGCACGAGCAGGGCAAGAAAATCCTGTGGGCGCCGGACAAGCACCTGGGTTCCTACATCCAGAAGGAAACCGGCGCCGACATGCTGCTGTGGCAGGGTTCCTGCCTGGTGCACGACGAGTTCAAGGGCGTGGAACTGGACCTGCTGAAGGCCGAGTACCCGGACGCCAAGGTGCTGGTGCACCCGGAGTCGCCTGCCAACGTTGTGGCGCAGGCCGACGTGGTCGGCTCCACGTCGCAGATGATCGCCGCCGCCGTCAACATGGACGCCGACACTTTCATCGTCGCCACCGACAACGGCATCCTGCACAAGATGCGCCAGGCCGCGCCTGGCAAGACCTTCATCGAAGCGCCGACCGCCGGCAACAGCGCCACCTGCAAGAGCTGCGCGCACTGCCCGTGGATGGCCATGAACGGCCTGCAGAACCTGGCCGATGTGCTTGAGAATATGAGCAACGAGATCCACGTCGATCCGGTCATCGGCCAGCAAGCCGTCAAGTCGATCAACCGCATGCTGGACTTCGCGGCCGCCAGGAAGGCCAAGGTCGCGCCGAGCGCCGACCTGGGCGCCGAGGCAAAATTGTTCTCGGGGATAGGACCGGCATGAGCACTTTACGCAACCGATATGCTCCGTTCGACGCGCCGCTGAAGGCCGCGTTCGAAGCCAACCTGCTGGCAGCGCTGCTGGAAGATGTCGGCACCGGCGACCTGACCGGCCAGCTGGTTCCCGCCGAGGGCCGCTCCACCGCCCGTGTCGTCGTCCGCGAAGAGGCCGTGCTGTGCGGCGCGCCGTGGTTCGAAGGCGTGATGGCCGCGGTCGACGGCAGCATCGGCGTCACCTGGCACTATGCCGAAGGCGACCTGATGACGGCCGACAGCGCCGTTTGCACGCTGGAAGGCCCGTCGCGCGCGCTGCTGACCGGCGAACGCGCGGCGCTCAATTTCCTGCAACTGCTGTCCGGCGTGGCCACGGCCACCCGGCGCTACGTGCAGGTTGTCGAGGGCACCAAGGCCAAGATCCTCGACACCCGTAAAACGCTGCCCGGCCTGCGCCTGGCGCAGAAATATGCGGTGCGCGTGGGCGGCGGCGCCAACCAGCGTATGGCTTTGTACGACGGCATCCTGATCAAGGAAAACCATATCGCGGCGGCCGGCGGCATCACCGCCGCGCTGGTGGCGGCCAAGCGCGTCACGGCAAACAGCAGCGCCAATGTGACGATCCAGGTCGAGGTGGAAAACATGGCCGAGCTGGAAGAGGCGCTGTCGGCCGGCGCCACCTCGGTCCTGCTCGACAATTTCGACCTCGGCATGATGCGCGCCGCCGTGCAGCTGAACGCCGGCCGCGCGCTGCTGGAAGGATCGGGCGGCGTCAACCTCGACACGGTGCGCGGCATCGCCGAAACCGGCGTCGACCGCATCTCGATCGGCGGCCTGACGAAGGACGTGCGCGCCACGGACTATTCGCTGCGTATTATTTCCTAAAGCATTATTTCCTAAGGCATATCCCGTCCCCGGGAAAAGCGGTACACTATTCCGGCCAACCACGGGAGGTACCGCATGCTTTGTCCTGAACAGTATATCGTTTTACTCGCAGGCGCCCTGCATGGCATTGCTCGCTGACTTCCATTCCCGCCTTGCCAGGCAGAGCTTGCGCGGCAGGCTGCGCACGGTTCTTTCTTTTCTAGCTATCCCCATGCTATCGGCCGTGCTGCTGGCGGCGGTCGCGCAACTGCTGGCGGCCGGCGCTTGGCAAGCATTCGCCGCGCAAGAGCAGCGCGCGGTGCAGCTAGCGATCGAGAGCAGCGCCACGCTGGCGCGCATTGAGGCGCCCGCCACGCGCCGCGCCGCGCTGACGGCCTTGCGCGCCGCCATGCGCGATATCGCCACGCTGAGCGCCGACGCCGAAGTGCGCCACGCCGCGCAGGCCGTCACGCTGCAATCGTACGAACTTGAAGTTACGCGGCCCGCCGGCGAGCCGGCCACGCTCCCGGCCACCTTGTTTCCCTTGCTCGACGAGCTGAGAACCAAGGCCGCGTCGGCAGCGGCCGGCGTCCAGTCTCGCAACACCATGCTGGGCTGGGCCGCGCTGGGCGCCGTGATCTTGCTGCCCGCGCTGGCCGCGGCCGGCGGCCTGGCCGTCGCGCTGAGCATCACGCGCAGCATCGACGGCACGCTGCGCGACTGCATCGCCTTCGCCGGCGAGATCGCGGCGGGCAATTTCAGCCATGGCAGCAGCCACGCGCGCGCCGCCGCGCGCGCGCGCTACATGGACGCGGACGCCGACAGCGCCAGCGAATTCGACATCCTGGTGCGCTCGATGAACCGCATCGCCGACGAAACCAGCACCGCCGCCGAACGCGACGCCGAGCAGACCGAGAGGCTGGAGCGCCTCGAACGCGCGTGGCAGTTGCGCTCGGCCTGCAGCGAGTCACTGGTGAAGGCGGCTGGCGAGCGCGACATGGTGGCGGCGCTGTGCGGCCACCTGGTCGAACTGGGCGGTTACCGCGTGGCCTGGGTCGGCTACGCGCGCGACGACGAGGAGCGCGGCATCGACGTCGCGGCGCACGCCGGCACCGACGCCGCCTACATTGAAGAACTGCAGCTGACCTGGGGCGGCGATGTGCACAAACAGGGCGGCTTCGGCACCGCCATCCACCAGAACCGGGTGGTGTCGACCACCCAATTGGCCACGGACCTGGTATTTACCTGCTGGCGCGGCACGACGCCGCCGCACGGCCTGGCGTCGGCCATCGCCTTGCCACTGCGCGAGGAGGGCCGCGATGCGCCATTCGGCGTGCTGGGCATCTATTCGGAGCGGCCGCGCCCTTTCGTGGACGAGGAACTCAAGCTGCTGCAGGACCTGGCCGACGATCTGGCGTTCGGCATCGTCAGCCGCCGCCAGTCCGGACAGCGCCAACGCGCCGAGGAGCAACTGGCCCACCACGTCAACTACGACAGCCTGACCGGCCTGGCCAAGCTCGAGACGCTGCAGGCGCAACTGGCGCCGCTGGCCGAAGAGGCGCGCGCCGCGCGCAAGGTGGTGGCCGCACTGCACATCGACCTGGACCGATTCCAGGACGTCAACGACAGCCTGGGCCGCGCCGTCGGCGACCAGGTGCTGGTGCAAGCCGCGCAGCGGCTGACGCAGGCGGCGGGCGAGGGCGCGGTGCTGGCGCGGCTGGGCGCGGACGAATTCGTGGTGCTGCTGCCCGGACTGGCGGCTGCCAGCGATGCCGGCAAAGTGGCGGCGCGCATCGGTGCGCGCCTGGCCGAGCCTTTGGCCGCCGGCCTGCTGCCGGCGGGCGCACCGCCCGTGCGGCCGCTCGCCTCGATCGGCGTCAGCGTCTATCCCGACGACGCTGTGCAAACTGCCGACCTGCTGCGCAACGCCGGCCTCGCCATGCAGGAAGCCAAGCGGCAGGGCGGCAGCACTTACCGCTACTACGCGCCCGAGCTCAATGCGAAGATGGCGTCGCGCTTCATGATGGAATCGGAATTGAGCCGCGCGCTCGAACGCGGCGAACTGGCGATGCACTATCAGCCGCAATGCAGCCTGCAAAACGGCGTCATCACCGGCGCCGAGGCTTTGATGCGCTGGCGCCACCCGACCCGGGGCATGGTGGCGCCGGCCGAATTCATCCGGCTGGCCGAAGAGACCGGGCTGGTGCTGCCGATAGGCGCGTGGGCCATCGAGAGCGTCTGCTCCCAGCTCAAGGCCTGGCGTGCGGCGGGCGTGCAGACGCCCGCGGTGGCTGTCAATTTGTCGGCGCGCCAGTTCCGGCAGAAGGACCTGGTGGGCACCGTGCGGCGCGCGCTAGAAAGCAACGGTCTGCCGCCGCGCTCCCTGTCGCTCGAGATCACCGAGAGTGCGGTCATGCATGACGTCGAGGCGGCCAGCCGCACGCTGGCCGAGCTGAAGGAACTCGGGGTCGGCATCGCGCTGGACGACTTCGGCACCGGCTACTCCTCGTTGAGCTATCTGAAGCGCTTCCCGATCGACCACCTGAAAATAGACCAGTCCTTCGTGCGCGACATCACCACGTCGCCGGACGACGCGGCCATCTGCAACGCGGTGATCGGCCTGGCGCACCATTTGCGGATAGCGGTCGTGGCCGAAGGCGTGGAGACCGAGGAGCAGGTGGCGTACCTGAGGCGGCGGCAATGCGACACGATGCAGGGCTTCCTGTTCAGCAAAGCGGTGGCGCCGGACGCCTATGCCCAATTGATCACGGAAGGCAAGAAGCTGCGGCTGGCCGAGGCCGACGAAGTGCAGCCCACGCTGCTGCTGCTGGACGACGAGCTCAACATCGTGCGCGCGCTGAACCGTACCCTGCGGCCCGACGGCTACAAGATCCTGGCGGCCACCAGCGCCGCCGACGCGCTCAAGCTGCTGGCGCTCAATCCGGTGCAAGTGGTGGTGTCCGACCAGCGCATGCCCGAGATGACCGGGGTCGAGTTCCTGAGCCGGGTCAAGGAACTGTACCCGGACACCATCCGCATCATCCTGTCCGGCTACACCGACCTCGAGTCGGTGATCGACGCCATCAACCGGGGCGCAGTCTACCGCTTCTTCACCAAACCCTGGGACGACGCCCAGCTGCGCACTTGCATACAGCAAGCCTTCCGCCACCAGCAGCTGCTCTCCGCATAGTCTTTCCTATCGGAAAAAATCGGCGTAATATGTCCCTGTAGCCAACATGCTTGTCCGCCTGACATAACAGAAACAGGAGACGCCGTATGATATCCCGAGACACATCCTCCATGCCCTCTTGCCGCTCGAGCGCTGCAAATGGCACTGGCCGCTAGCTTCCACGCCAGCCTGGCCAAGCTGAGCCTGCACTCCAGGCTGTGGGCGGTGATCGTTTGCCTGGCCATGCCCATGCTGATCGCCGCGCTGATGGCGGCCGGTGCGCATTTGTATGCGGTGTCGGCCTGGAATGCCTTCGCAGGACAGGAACAGGAAGCGGCCCAGCTCGCGCTAAAGGCGAACGCGTCGCTGCCGGCCGTGAGCGACCCGGCCACGCGCAAGGCAGCGCTGACGGCCCTGCGCGTGCAGATGCGCGACATCTCCGCGCTCAGCGGCGAGGCGCTGGTGCGGCGCGCCGCGCAGGCCGTCACCAAGCTCACTTACGACCACGAGAACCCCAAACTGGACGCGCCCGCGCCATTGGCGCCTTTGCTGCAGCGGGTGGCCGACAGGGCCGGCGAAGCCGCCGAGCGGGCGCAGGCACGCGCAAAAACCCTGGGCACCGTGGCGCTGGCCGCCATGTTCCTGCTGCCCGCGCTTGCCACGGCGGTCGGCATTGCGCTGGCGCGCGGGCTCACCCACAGCATCGACGGCACGCTGCGCGATTGCATCACCTTCGCCAGCGAGATCGCGACGCATAATTTCAGCCATGGCGGCAGCAAAGCCAGGCCCGCCGCGCGCGCCCGCCACATGGACGCCGATGCCGACAGCGCCAGCGAGTTCGACATCCTGGTGCGGTCGATGAACCGCATCGCCGACGAAACCAGCATCGCGGCCAAGCGCGACGCCGAGCAAGCCTTGCGGCTGGAACGGGTGGAACGCGCGCTGGCCTTGACGACAGCCTGCGGCGAAGCGCTGCTGAGAGCGCCCAACGAGGCGGAATTGCTGACGGCCTTGTGCGGCCATCTGGTCCAGATGGCCGGTTACCCGGCGGCCTGGGTAGGCTATGCGCGCCAGGACGCCGCGCACAGCATTGAAGTGGCGGCGCACGCCGGCTCGGACGCGGACCACGTCTGGAAACTGCAGCTGAGCTGGGGAGAGGACGTCAGCCAGCAAGGCGGCTTCGGCACCGCCATACAGCTAGGCGAAGTATGCAAGACGGGCCAGCTGGGGGCCGACCGCAGCTTCAGCTGCGCCGGCAAGTTGCCGGCTCCGCACGGCCTGGCCGCCGCCATCGCCTTGCCCTTGCGTGAAGGCGGCGGCCGGCATGTCAGCCCCGGCCCTGACGACGGCGACGGTGACGGCGTCGACCCGGACACCGGCATCGACGCCGGCATTGACGCCGCAGCCATCCCGAAAGCGGCGCCCTTCGGCGTGCTGGGCCTCTACTCGGAGAATCCGGACGCGTTCGACGATGAGGACGAAATCAAGCTGCTCAAGGAGCTGGCCGACGACCTGGCCTTCGGCCTGCTGCTGCACCGCGCGCAAGGACGGGGCGGCACGGCGGCGCCGGGGCAGCCGGGTTCGCAGCACCATCCGCACCCCATCAACTACGACGACCTGACCGGCCTGGCCAAGCAGGAGACACTGGAACGGCAAGTTGCGCCGCTGGCCGAACAGGCGCAGGCGGCGCAGAAGAAGTTGGGCGCGCTGCACCTGAACCTCGACAGCTTCGAGGTCATCAACGAAAAGCTGGGTTATAAGGTCGGTGATCAGATCCTGGTGCAAGCGGCGCTGCGGCTGGCACAGGCGGCCGGCGAGGGCGCCGTGCTGGCGAGGCTGGACGCCGACGAATTCGTCATATTGCTACCAGGGCTGGCGTCGCTTGCCCAGGCCGGCGTGGTCGCCGGCCGGGTTGCAGCCAAACTGGCCGAAGCGCTTGCGCCGGACCTGCTGCCGCCGGACACGCCCCTGCTGAAGCTGTCCGCCTCGATCGGCATCAGCGTGTACCCGGACGACAGCGCACAAGCGGGCGACTTGCTGGCGCATGCAGCCAGGGCCATGCTGGACGCCAAGAACCAGGGCGGCAATACGCACCGCTACTTCGCCGCCGAGCTGAACGCGCGCATCGCCTCGCGCGCCGTGATGGAGGCGGAACTGGGCAAAGCGCTGGAGCGGGGCGAACTGTTGATGCACTACCAGCCGCAATGCAGCCTGGAGACCGGCGCCATTATCGGGGGCGAGGCACTGATGCGCTGGCAGCATCCGAAGAAGGGCATGCTGGCGCCGCTGGAATTCATCCGCATGGCCGAGGAAACGGGTCTGGTCCTGCCGATAGGCGCCTGGGCCGTGGACGCCGTCTGCGCGCAGCTGAAAGCGTGGAGCGCGCAAGGGCTGCAGATGCCGCCGATGGCGGTCAACCTGTCGCCGCGCCAGTTCCAGCGCAAGGATTTGATACCGGCCGTGCGCCGCGCGCTGGAAAGCCACGGCGTTCCGGGCAGTGCGCTGGAGATCGAAATCACGGAAGAAGCGCTGATGCTGGACGTGGAGGGCGCTACCCGCACGCTGCAGGAACTGCATGCGCTCGGCGTACGGATTGCGCTCGATGATTTCGGCACGGGATATTCCTCGCTCAGCTACCTGAAACACTTCGCTGTCCAGCGCCTGAAGATAGACCAGTCCTTTGTGCACGGCATTGGCAAGACGCCGGAAGCGGCCGACATCTGCGACGCGGTGATCAGTCTGGCGCATACCCTGAAGGTGGCCGTGGTGGCGGAAAGCGTGGAGACGGAGGCACAGGCAGCCTACTTGCGGAAGCATCGCTGCGATGCGATGCAAGGCTTCCTGTTCAGCAAAGCCGTGGCGCCGGACGCGTATGCGCAGCTGGTCGCCTCCGGCAAGAAAATGCCGTTGCCCGCCGTTGCAGCCCCCCCTGCAAGCACCACAACCGACAAGGCCGGGACAGCGGCAACTGCCGCAACTGCGGCAACTGCGGCCGCGCCGGACGCCCAGCGCACCTTGCTGCTGCTGGACGACGAGGTCGTCCATATCCGGGCGCTGAACAAAGTATTGCGTGGCGATGGCTACAAGATCCTGGCTGCCACCAGCGCCGCCGACGCGCTGAAGCTGTTGTCGCAGAACGCGGTGCAGGTCGTATTGTCCGACCAGGCCATGCCGGAGATGAGCGGGGCCGCATTCCAGGGCCGGGTGCGGGAGCTCCATCCGGAAACGGTGCGCATCGTACTATCCGGCTTCGACGAACTGGCGCCTGTGTTCGCGGCCATCAACAGCGGCGACGTCCATCGCTTCTTCCCCAAGCCATGGAACGACGAGGCATTGCGCGTCTGCGTCCAGCAAGCCTTCGGCCAGCAAGGCAGCGGCCCGGCTACCCCGGCCGAGGCAGCCGCCGTCCAAGCAGCGCCAGCCTGACACCCTGCGCTGCGCTGGCAAGCGTGGCGGCGGGCCATAGCGCATATAGCGTTGCGCCCATCCCGGCGCCGCCTGCTGGCCCTAAAGTCGACACCTGTTCAGTCAATATGTGAAAAGGTGCGGGGATGGGGATAGCTAGGCGCTTGGCGGCCGAAGGCCTGGGTACGGCCATGCTGCTGGCGATATCGTGCGGCAGCGGTTTCGCGGCGGCACGGCTGGCGGGTGGCGACCCAGCCTTGGCGCTGCTGGTCAGCTCGGTGGTCTCCAGCACCGGGCTGGCGGTGTTGATCCTGAGCCTGGGCCCGGTTTCGGGCGGCTTGTTCAATCCGGTGCTGACGCTGTCCGAAGCCTGGCGCGGCAAGCTGGCGCTGGACCATGCAGCGCCCTACATCGCGGCGCAACTGGCGGGTGCCTTCGCGGGAACGGCGGTCGCGCACGCGATGTTCGGTTTGCCCTTGCTGGCGGCGGCCACCCAGGCGCGCGCCGGTCCGGCGCTGTGGCTGGGCGAGGGCGTGGCGACTTTCGGCTTGCTGGCGGTATTCATCGGCTGTGGCCGCAGCAGGCCGGCGGCGGCGCCGTTCGCGGTGGCCGCCTACGTGATGACGGCATGCTGGTTCAGTCCCTCGGCCGCCTTCATGAATCCCGCCATGACCTTGGCGCGCGTGGTCGGCAGCGGCGCGGGCGGCATCTGCCTGGCCGACGCGCCGGCCTATATCCTGGCCCAGCTGGCCGGGGCGGCGGCAGCCAGCGCGTTGTTCAGCTGGATGCACGCAGGCGCGCTGCGCCGCGCGGGCTAAGCCGTTCAGCGTCGGCGCGCTGCCGGCAGCGGACAGCCCGCCTGCGCCTTCTCACAAACCGGGCATGGCATGACCGTCGATGTCCAGGAATTCAGACACGCCGGCAGGAGCGCTGTCGGGCAAGATAGCCGCCAATTGCGAGCTCAGTTCGGTATGCCGGCGCTGGCCGGGCGCAATTTTCTCGACCTGGGCCAGCACCTCGGCCGCCTCCGCCAGCACCGCCTGGTCATAGCCAAGCTTTTGCACATGAGAAATCAGGATCTGCGCCGTATTGAGTAGAACACGCAGGTTCCCCGGCATCTTGTGGCGCGCGGCGCGCATCCAGTCGACCGCCTCGTCCAGCTTGTTGGTCTTCCACAACAGCACGCCGCGGTTCATGATGTCGGCCGCCTCCTTGCGCGCTTCCTCGATCAAGGCGGCGCCTTCTTCGGCCATCTGTGCGTACGCGAACACTTTTTGCACCTCGTCGCGCACGCTCTTGTCGTCGTCGTTGTTCTGGATGATGTGGCACAGCAGTTTGATTGCCGGGTCTTTTGCGCCCACTTCGAGCAGCAAGGTGGCGATATCCATGCAGGTATTGGGGGAGGGCAGATCGGCGGCGCTGGCCGTGGCCAGCATCGCTTCGAATTCCATGGCGATGACGGTGGCGCTGTGCCTGTCGTCATTGTCCAGGTACACCAGCCCCTCCGTGACCCTGGCCCGCAGGTCGCTGGCCTCGCCGGCGAACTTCTTCTGTACCGTGAGCAAGAGCTGCAGCGCCTCCTTGGGCGCTTTTTTGATGCTGCACACCCGCGCCAGCCCGAAATAGGGATCGGCCGTCTTGCTGATCGAATGCTCGCCCACACTGATGCATTTGCGGAAAGCCTTCTCGGCCGAGGCAACGTTGCCCAGCCGCAGGGAGATTTCACCGAGCGTATTCTGGCGCGCCACGGAATTGGGCGACATCCTGGCGGCCCGCTCCAGCACCGTGCTGGCTTGTTCCTGCTGCCCCATCTGTTTATGCGCTGCGGCAAGCTGATCGTAGGCTTCCAGGAACAGGCTGTTACCTTCGATAACATGCTGGAACATCAGGCTGGCGCCGGCATAGTCGCCATCCTGCATCAACAGTTGGGCCAGGCCGGCCTTGGCCCAGGTGCAGTTCCGCTGCCCCAGTACCTGCTCATAAATTGCGCGCGCCCCGTCGCGTTCGCCGCACTTCAGCAACAAGGTCGCCTTCATGCGCAGCAAGTCGTTTTCATGCAGCGGGTTGGCGGCAATCTGAAAATCGCACTGCACGGCGGCGCCTGCGTAGTCCTTCTGCGCGTAGGCCAGGTCGATCTGCTGGAACACCTGCTTCTTCTGCCAGATGCGGTTCAGCCGCGTGTCCAGCATTCCCTCGGTGATCGGCTTGATCAGATAGGCGTCGGGATGATATTCGGCCGTGCCCATCACGGACTCGGCGCTCTTTTCGGCAGACACCATGACGAACATGCTGCTGGGCTTGAGCCAATTGTTGCCGCGCGCCTCTTCCAGGATTTGCTGGCCATTGCGCCCGCCGTCCAGGTGATAGTCGCACAGGATGATGTCGTAGCGGTTATTGCTGATGAGGGCGACTGCTTCGGCGCCATCCGTGGCCTGGTCGATGAGCTTGGCGCCCATGTTGCGCAAGCTCTCGCGCAGCAATTGGCGGATACTGGCGCAATCGTCGACGACCAGATAGTGCTTGTCGGCCCAGTTGACGGATCGCGCTGTGGCGGCGTTCGGCGCCTTGCCGGCAAACATTTGGCTCATCGTATTCCCTTTCGGCGAGTACAACCATTGTCACGGCGTTCAATGCCAGGCTTTCCAGCCGGGTCTACTGGTGTGAACTGCATTTCAATATAGCATGTCTTGAGGGCTGTAGCGGAGCAACAAATGCGCCGGTGCGGCTATTTGGCACAGTGCGGAACCGCGCCCAATTAAAGCTGCATGATGTTTGCATGTTTATGCGATCGGCGTTATAGTTGAGCCATCCGAATAGTCCACCAAGAGAAGAGGTCCCCATGCTGTCCACCGAACAACGCGCCGTCATCACCGCCACCGTACCTATCCTGAAAGAAGGCGGGGAAGCACTGACGCGCCACTTCTACCTGAAGCTTTTCAACGACTATCCAGAGGTCGTTCCATACTTTAACCAGGCGCACCAGCATGGAGGCACGCAGCAGCGCGCGCTGGCCCACTCCATCCTGATGTACGCCGCCAACATTGAACGGCTGGAAGCGCTGGGTCCCCTGGTCAATACCATTGTCAACAAGCATGTGGCGCTGCAGATTCAGCGGCAGGACTATCCGAAGGTTGGCGCGGCGCTGCTGGGTGCGATCCGCGAGGTACTGGGCGCGCAGGTAGCGACCGATGCAGTCATCGAAGCATGGGGCGCGGCCTACGGCCAGCTGGCCGACATCCTGGCCGGGGCCGAAGAGCAAATCTACGATGCCAACGCGGAAGCCCAAGGCGGCTGGCGCGGCGCGCGTGCATTCAAGGTCGCCAGCAAGACCGTGGAAAGCGATGAAGTCACATCCTTCGTCTTCGCCCCGGCCGACGGCGGCAAGGTCATGGCATTCAAGCCGGGCCAGTACATTACCGTGCTGGTGACGGTGGATGGCGCGGAGATGCGCCGCCAGTACTCGCTGTCGGCCGAGAGCAACGGTGCGACCTACCGCATCAGCGTCAAGCGCGAGCCGGGCGGCAAAGTCTCCAACCACCTGCACGGCAGCATCCATCCCGGCGACGGCGTCACGCTGTTCCCGCCGGCCGGCGCCTTCACGCTGGCGGACAGCGACAAGCCACTGGTGCTGATCAGCGGCGGCGTGGGCATCACCCCGACCCTGGCGATGCTGGGCGCCGCGCTGCGTACCCAGCGCCCGGTGCACTTCATCCACGCCGCGCGCCACGCCGGCGTGCACGCCTTCCGGGGTCACATCGAGCAACTGGTGGAACAGCATCCGCAACTGCGCCGCCACTACGTGTACGAGCATGACGACGGCGCCAGCGCCGCCAAGCCGCACGCCACCGGCTATCTGAGCCAGCAGCAGCTGGCCGACTGGCTGCCCGAGTCGCGCGACGTGGAAGCCTACTTCCTGGGCCCGACGCCGTTCATGAAGGCGATGAAGTCGCATTTGCGCGAGCTGGGCGTACCCGAGACGCAAACGTTCTACGAGTTCTTCGGCCCGGCCGAAGCGCTGCAATAAAGACCACGGGGCCAGCGCAATGCTGGCCTTTTCCTAGGTGCGGCCAGGTTTGCGGCTGGCGGCGCGATGGCCCAGCCACTGCACTATGGCGGTGCCGTATTCGGGCGGAGTCTTGGCTTCGACGCGCCGGGCCAGGTCGGCCAGCGTATGCCGTGCCAGCACCGCGCGCATGCTGCTTTCCGCTTCCAGCATCACGGACTGGATGGAGCAGGGGCTCGCCTGCGACCAGTCGGGCTGATTGTCCTCGAACAGCACGCAGCGCTGGCGGATCTCGCGGCAGTCGAATAACGCCTTGCTGCCGTCTATGGCGTCCACCACGTTGAGCTGCCAGCATGCGATCGACATGGGCCGCTACGCGGGCCACAACGTCGCCGCCGACCTGCTCGGCTTGCCGACGCTGGAGCACCGGCAGCCGTACTACGCCACCTGCCTGGACCTGGGCGGCGCCGGCGCCGTGTATACAGAAGGCTGGGATCGCCAGGTGAAGCTGACTGGCTCCGAGGGCAAAGCCCTGAAGGTGAAGATCAACACCGAGTGGATCTACCCACCGGCGGCCGAACGCGCGCTGCCGTTCGCCGCGGCAGCCCCAACCCGTTCCGTCGCCGCCTGAGCGGTCCTTCGTAAGCGGAGTGTATTTTGGAGAGAATGTCAAACTGCCAAACCTGCCATACTTGCCATGAACCGCAGCATCCGTCTGGCAAGGGGGAGAGCATGACTGGCGAAAGTACACCATCGGAAGATGAAGCCGTTTCGTTCGAGAAGGTGCTTGAGCTTGAGCGCGAACGGCTCGGGTTGGCTGTCACTGACAACAGGCATGCGGTTGGTACCGGCCTGGCCTTGTCCGGGGGCGGTATACGCAGCGCGACATTTAGCCTGGGCGTATTGCAGGCGCTGGCGCGCGCCGAAAAGCTGGCATCTTTCGACTACCTCTCCACGGTTTCGGGTGGCGGGTACATCGGAGCCTGGTTAAGCGCCTGGATAAAGCAGGACGGCTTGGACGTTGTGCAGGCACAACTAGGGCAGCGAGGCAGCGGGGCCGATACGGCGCCGCGCTCCTGCGAGCCGAAGGAAGTTGCCTGGCTGCGGCGCTTCAGCAACTACCTTACGCCGCGTGTCGGTCTGTTCTCGACCGACACCTTGACATTGATCAGCATCTGGTCGCGCAATGTGATGCTGAGCCTGATCATCCTGCTGGCCTTCTTTGCTACGCTCTTCCTATTGCCCCGCCTTGCGCTGCTTTCCTTGTATCCCGTGCTTTCGTCCGGCGGCGAGGCGTTCGGCTGGGTCGCAGTTGCGTTTGGCGCACTGCTCTTCCCGGCGGCGATCAACATGAATCTGCAGCGCCTGCATGAGCGTAACCGCCCGCAAAACAGGAAAGCCAAATCCGCCGAGGCCGGCAAGGGGCCAGAGGCAATCAAGGCTCCTGAGGCGGGCGAGGCGCCCGGGCTACTCAAGTACGGCATCGATCTGTCATCCATCAAATCCTACTGCATGAACCGGCTTGGCACGCCAGCCGGCGTCATGGCGACGGTCGTGTTGCCGGGGACAGTGGCGGCCATCACAGGCAGCTTCTGGCTGTTCGCCAATGACGCCGACAAGTCTTTGCCTGCTTCTTGCGGACTGATCTACGCTACCGTTTTTTTCTTGGTACTGGTTGCGCTGATGTGGCTGCGATCGGAGTGGAAGCCACGCGAAGACCTCAGCGCAAATCAGGAGACCAAACCCCTGAAGCATTCTGTCCTCAAGGAGGGCGCGGTCTATCTGCTGGCGACGGTGGTTGCGATAGGCAGCAGCATGGCACTGCTGGGCTGGCTGCACGACCGCTTTCCTTACACCGGAACCATAGGCGATGCGGCCGGATTGCTGACGCTGGGTCCAGCGGTATTTCTGACGGTGTTTGGTATCAGCGGGGCGGTTTTCGTTGGTTTGGTTGGACGCGTGTTTTTTGAACGGTCGCGCGAATGGTGGAGCCGGATGAGCGCCTGCTTCATGATGGTGGGCAGCGGCTGGCTGCTGCTGAATCTCTGCGCCTTTCACGTGCCGGCCTTGGTGGACTGGGCGGCGGCATCCGCCGGGCTATGGCTGAAAGGCGTCGTGGGAACCGGTTGGCTGGCCAGCCTGCTTGGCGTGCTGCTCGCCCGTCGCAAGGCGGTCGCTCCCGATCAGGCCGGCGGCGGCAGATTGCTCTTCCTGGCTAACCTTGCGGCGGCGGTCTTCATGGTCGGCTTCATCATGGCGGCAGCGGCGCTCACCGACCATGCGCTGACCAGTGCCGCCGACATCGCCAGGCAGCCACTTCGGCAAGCGGTCAGCGCATCCATGGACCTGAACATCTCAGGCAGCGGGGCGCGGCAGGAGCAGCACATCAGCATCAGCGGCGCAGGTCCCCGTTTGGCGGCCGTGGCGCTGGCGCGTTCAAACGAGCTAGCTATGCTTATGCGCAAGACGGTGCACTGCCTGCCATTCCTGTGGTGCGCCTTCGGCGCCACTGTCCTGGTACTGGTGGTATTCGGCATGCGCGTGGATGTCAACAAATTCTCACTGCACAATATGTACAAAAACCGCCTGACGCGCTGTTATCTGGGCGCCAGCAATCCGGCGAGGCATCCGCAGCCCTTTACTGGTTTCGACGACCAGGACGATCGCTGGCTCTCGACGTTTGCCCGGGGAAACGACGTGCAGCGGCCTTATCACATCATCAATACAACACTGAATCTGTCGCAAGGCAAGAACTTGGCGTGGCAGGAGCGCAAGGGCGCTTCTTTCAGCTTGACACCGATGTATTGCGGCTACGAGCTGGCCCCTACGCAAGGCGATACCACGGCCCTTAGCAATAAGGCGGTACCCGCTTTCCGCTCCACGTCGAAGTACGCGGACCGAGACGGCGAGGAGTGCGGCTTCAGCCTGGGCATGGCGATGGCAACTTCGGGTGCGGCCGCCGATCCCAATATGGGAGCCATGACCAGTCCGGCGCTGGCCTTCCTGATGACCGTGTTCAATGTGCGCCTGGCCCGCTGGAGCCCCAATCCAGCGCGCACCCGATGGCGCGATCCGAGTCCCGGCTTCGGCCTGGGCTGCTTGTTGCAGGAACTGTTTGGCCTATCCAACGACGAGTCGGACTTCGTCAATCTATCGGACGGCGGGCACTTTGAAAATCTCGGCATCTATGAACTGGTGCGTCGGCGCTGCAAGCTGATCGTGGTGGTGGATGGCGGGGCCGACGAGCTGCGCGGGTTTGACGACCTGGGCCGGGCCATACGGCAGTGCCGCATCGATTTCGGGGTCGACATCAAGATCAATCTGAGTTCGCTGCGGTCAGCTGCGGACGCCAAGAGTCTTCCGCAGCGTGGCTATGGGAGCGGGACGATCGACTATGGCAACGATGTAGCGGGTACACTCATATTCATCAAACCTACGCTTTGCATGCAGCGCGAGGAACCGGTGGATGTGTTGAATTACGGCGCCAAGAACACCAGCTTCCCTCAGCAATCGACGGGCGACCAGTTTTTCGACGAGAGCCAGTTCGAAAGCTACCGGCAACTCGGAGAACACATTGCGGCAGCCTGCCTGAAGGTGCATGGCGAGCGTTTGGTATCCCGGACTCCGGACAGCAAAGCTAAGGCCGCCGCCCCGTCGGCCGAGCGGACCGAAACCATCGGCTGGTTGGGGATGGCACGAAAATGGATGCCAATAGCGGCACTGGCCGGTTTCGCGCTGCTGACCGTACTCAAGGCCGCATGCCTGGATGCCGCCGCGCAGCAGTACTGCGCCTGTCCCAGCCTATCCGGCCCGTATCCGTCGTGCCCGTCCGGCCTGTTGTCTTTGCATGTGTTCCTGCTGGTCGATACGCTTTGGGTGCCCATATACAGCGCGGCCTTCGTTCTGGGCTATCAGCTGTTGTTGAGCGGCGGCGCGGGTGGAAGCCGTCCGCGCCTTTGGTGGGCGCTGGCTTTGTCACTGGTGTCGCTTGGCGCCGGTGTCGACTTCTATGAAAACTGGTCGCAATGGGCGCTACTGGACAGCTTCCCGCCGACGGCCGGCATGCCATCGGTCCAGCCCTGGACAGCGCTCAAATTCGTCCTGTTCGGAAGTAATTGCACCCTTTTACTGTACCTCTGGCTCGCGCGCCGGTGGAAGTCGGCTAAAGAAGTGGAGGCGGCTAAAGAGGCAGTCCCGTGATAGCATTTGAGCACGCACGGCCCTGTGGTAAAGTGCGCGGCTCGCGCTGTCACTGGAGTATTTGCTTTGTCCGACAAAATCATCCCCATACAAGCCTACGACAAGCCCGCGGGCGGTTTCGGCTCCTTGCGCGGCACGGCCAGCGCGTTGACCGGTAATGGCGCCTTTCCGGCGCTGCAAACGCTGGTGCATGTGAACCAGCCGCAAGGCATCGATTGTCCCGGCTGCGCCTACCCCGATTCGCCGACCGATAAGGCGGTGGATTTCTGCGAACAGGGCGCCTGGGCGATATCGCACGAAGCCACGCCCAAGCGCGCCACGCCGGAGCATTTCGCTACGCACACCGTGACCGAACTGCGCGGCCGCGAGGAATGGCAGTTGGAGGCCATAGGCCGCCTCACCGCGCCCATGCTGTACCACCGCGCCAGCGACACCTACCGTGAGATCGAGTGGGAGCAGGCCTTCAAGCTGGCCGGCGACACGCTGCGCGCGCTCGATAGCCCGAACCGCGCCGTGTTCTACGCGTCCGGCCGCAGCAGCAACGAGGCCGCTTTTCCCTACCAATTGTTCGCGCGCGCCTTCGGCACCAACAATCTGCCGGATTCGTCCAACTACTGCCATGAATCGTCCGGCGACGCGCTGCGGATGTCGATCGGCGTCGGAAAATCGACGGTGCTGCGCGAGGACTTCGAGCATGCGGAGGCCATCTTCGTGTTCGGCCAGAATCCGGCCACGAACCACCCGCGCATGCTGGGCGACCTGCGCCATGCGAAGCTGCGCGGCTGCAAAATCGTGGTCTTCAATCCGCTGCTGGAACGCGGACTGCAGAAGTTCACCGACCCGCAGGCTGCGGGTGAACTGCTGACCGGCGGCAGCACGCCCATCGCGGACGAGTACTACCAGGTGCGCGTGGGCGGGGACATGGCTGCGCTCACCGGCATCATCAAGGCGCTGCTGGAAGCCGATGCCAAGACGGGCGGCTTGCTGGACCGCGACTTTATCGCCGATCATACGCAAGGCTACGAGGCGCTGGCAGACGTGGTGGGCGGGCAGCAGTGGACAGACATTGAACGGGACAGCGGCTTGTCGCGAGCCCAGATGGAACAGGTCGCGGCGCTGTACGCCAAGTCGAACGCCACCATCTGCACCTGGTGCATGGGCCTGACGCAACACGAGTACGCCATCGAAACCATACAGATGCTGGTGAACCTGATGCTCCTGCGCGGCAACGTGGGCAAGCCGGGCGCAGGCGTGATGCCGGTACGCGGCCACTCGAACGTGCAGGGCGACCGCACCGTGGGCATCACCAACCGGCCCAAGGCTGAATGGCTGCAAGGCCTCGAGCGCGTATTCGGCTTTGCCCCGCCGCAGGCGCCGGGACTGGACGCGGTAGCCACTATCCACGGCCTGCTTGACGGTTCGGTGCACGCGTTCACCGGCCTCGGTGGCAATTTCGCAGTCGCCGGTCCGGACAGCCCGCGCGTGCTGGCGGCCATGTCGCGCTGCAAGCTGACGGTGCACATCGCCACCAAGCTGAACCGCACCCATTTGTATCCCGGCGAAGTGGGCCTGCTGCTGCCGTGCCTCGGCCGCACCGAGCATGACGAACAGGCCGGCGGCCAGCAGTTCGTCAGCGTGGAGGACACCGCCAGCATGGTGCACGCGTCCACCGGCCGCAACCGGCCGGCCAGCGGGAAGCTGCGCTCAGAACCCCACATCGTGACCGAACTGGCGCGCCATACGCTGCCGGATTCGAAGATAGACTGGACCAGCATGGGCCGCGACTACGACGTCACGCGCGACTTGATTGAGCGCGTGGCCGAAGGGGCAGTGGCCGGTTTCGAGCAGTACAACGCCAACATCCGCCAACGGCGCGGTTTCCACCTGCCCAACACGGCGGCGTTGCGCGTATGGAAGACGGACAGCGGCAAGGCCAACTTCGCGCCGCACGCGTTGCCGCAAGATTCCATCATGAAGCGGGCGAGGGCGGTGCACGGCGAACGCGTCGTGTGCCTGGCCACGGTGCGCGCGCACCGGCAGTACAATACCACCGTCTACCACGACCCGTCGGGCGAGGTGGACCGCTACCGGGGCGTGCGCAACACGCGCAAGGTGCTGTTCATCGGCGCCGCCACCCTGGCGCGCCTTGGCTTCCGGGACGGCGAAACCGTCAACCTGCGCGCCGCCTCGCTGGACGGCATCGAGCGCGTGGTGGAAGGCTATCGCCTGGTGGCATATCCCATCCTGGGCGACGACGTATTCGGCTATTTCCCCGAACTGACGCCGCTGTCGTCCCCCGACCTGACGGCGCGCGGCTCGAACACGCCGGCTTTCAAGGAAGTGCCCATCCTGATCGAACGGCCGCCGGCCCGCAGCGCAGGCCAATAACGCAGCCAGGGAGAACCGGATGGACAGGCTTGAATCCATGCAGATGTTTGCACGCGTGGTGGAAGTGAACAGTTTCAACAAGGCGGCGGAGAGCCTGTCCCTGCCGCCGTCGACAGTGACGCGGGCGCTGAAGGAGCTGGAAGAGCATCTGGGCGTACGGCTGCTGCAGCGGACCACCCGGCGCCTGAGTTTAACGCCGGACGGGAGTATTTACTACGCGCACTGCCGGCGCCTGCTGGACGAGTTGAACGAGGTTGAGGCCAGCTTCCACGGCGGCGGCGGACAGCCGCGCGGCAAATTGCGGGTGGATATGACGCCTTCGTTCGCGCGCAATTTCGTCATCCCCTCGGCCCGCCAGTTCCTGCATCGGTACCCGGAAGTGCAGCTGGCCGTCACCGTAAGCGACCGTCCGGTAGACCTGGTGCAAGAGGGCATAGACTGTGTGATCAGGGCAGGGCAGCTGGAGGATTCGACCACGCTGGTGGCGCGCCGTATCGCCAGCTTCGGCTGGATGGTGTGCGCTACACCCGAGTATCTGGCCCAGCATGGCACGCCGTTGAATCTGGAGGATTTGCGGCAGCACCAGGCGGTGCTGTATCTGCACGGCCGGACGGGCAGGGTGATGCCGTGGATGTTCGTCGACAAGGGCGAGTCGGTGCGCGTGGACATGACCGGCAGCCTGTCCGTCAACGACACCACGACTTATGTCGACGCCGGCCTGCAAGGGCTGGGCCTGATTTGTACGGCAGGCTACCTGGTACGGCCGCACATTGAATCGGGGGCACTGGTGCAGTTGCTGGCCGACTACGCACTGCCACGGATTCCGATCTCCGTGATGTATCCGCAAAACCGCCATCTGTCGCCAACCGTTCGCGCCTTCATCGACTGGATAACGGAACTGATGGCCCAGCGGACCAATATGTAACAACTCATGCCAAACGAGTCTGGCAAGATGCGCATCTGCCATCAAAGCCCACACCCTCAACTCGAGATTACTGTTTATATTGTCGAGTTAAAATACTGTACAAAATACTGTATGCTATACTGGGTTTATGACCAGTAAATTTACCTTGATTGACCTGGAACCGTTGACCGGGCAGGCGCGGCGCGTGGACCTGAATCCATACCGCGAACTGCCGGAAGACGCATTGACGGACGCCCGTACGGACAGCGAAATTGCCCGTGAATTCATCGGTCATGGCGAACTGAGCGCCAAATCGCGCACCAACACGCAAAAAGAACTGTACCGTTTCCTGACATGGTGCCGCGAAGAAGCCGGCAAGTCGCTGCGCCAGCTCCAGGTTTCCGACCTGAACGCTTACAAGGAATTTTTGCGCGAACCGCCTGCGGACTGGGTGTCGGCCACCAAGTGGCCACGCACCGATCCGCGTTACCGGCCGTTCAGCGGTCCGTTGTCGGATGCCAGCCGGCGCCAGGCCATGATCGCGGTCAAAGGCCTGATGGCGTTTGCAGAACAAACAGGCTACCTGCGGCGTGATCCCGGCGCCATGGTCAAGCACGTCAAAACCCGCGGCGCCAGCCGCATCACGCGCTACCTGAGCCAGGACGCGATCGCGCTGGCCTTGTCCACGGTGGCGGGACGTGCGGCCGAAACGCCTGCCGAACTGCGGCGCCGCGCCCGTGACCGCTTTTTGCTGCTGGCCTACGCGCACACGGGCGCGCGGCTGAACGAGATCGTCAGTGCCGCCATGGGCGACATCTACAGCGAAGGCGCCGGCCGCTGGTGGCTGGACCTGCTCGGCAAAGGCAACAAGCCGCGCCGCGTACCGGTGCCGCCGGAACTGCTGGACGGCTACCGGGCGTATCGGCAAGCCTATGGCATGTTGCCGCAAACCAGCCGCGCCGACCGGATGCCGCTGGTGCTGTCCAGCCGCGGCAGCGTCGGCGCACGTTTAACCGACGAGGCGGCGTCGAACGCGCTGAAGGCGGTTTTCTCGGCCGCCGGCGGCGCCGCCGCCGCGCTGGGCGATATCGACATGGCAGCCACCTTGCGCCAGGCTTCGGCGCACTGGCTGCGCCACAGCATGCTGACCAACCACGCCAACAACGGCGTGCAACTGAAGACGCTGCAGGACACTGCCGGCCACGCCAGTATCGCCACCACGGCCGCCTATCTGCACAAATCCGACAACCAGCGCCACGACGAGATCATGGCGTCGCTCGACGGCCGAACCGTAGCCTGACGGCGCGGGCCGCAGGCTGCCAGCCGACTGCCAGCCTATGCTGTACGGCTAAAACAACGGATAATGGCCACCACACATTTTTGTACACCATTTTGGAATTACCCCATGGAAATTAAGGTCAACTTTCTCGACAAGCTTCGTCTCGAAGCCAAGTTCGATGATTTCACGGTGATCGCCGACCAGCCCATCCGCTACAAGGGCGACGGCTCCGCACCTGGGCCGTTCGATTACTTCCTGGCCTCATCGGCCCTGTGCGCGGCCTACTTCGTGAAGTTGTATTGCGTAACTCGCAATATTCCCACCGAAAATATCCGCCTGTCGCAGAACAATATTGTTGATCCGGAAAACCGTTATCAGCAGATTTTCAAGATCCAGGTCGAGTTGCCGGCTGACATCTCCGCCAAGGATCGCCAAGGCATCCTGCGCTCCATCGACCGTTGTACGGTGAAAAAAGTGGTGCAAGCCGGGCCGGAGTTCGTGATTGAAGAAGTGGAAAACTTAGACGCCGATGCCCAAGCTTTGCTGACGTTGAAGTCCGATAGCGAGGCGAGCACCTATATCGCGGGCAAGGATCTGCCGCTGGAGCAAACCATCGCCAATATGTCGGGCGTACTGGCTGGCCTGGGCATGAAGATTGAAATCGCTTCGTGGCGCAATATTGTTCCCAATGTGTGGTCGCTGCATATCCGCGACGCGCACTCGCCGATGTGTTTTACCAATGGCAAGGGGGCGACCAAGGAAAGCGCGCTGGCGTCTGCGTTGGGCGAATTTATCGAGCGGCTGAGTTTTAACCATTTCTACGCCGGTACGTTTTGGGGCGAAGACATGGCCGCTGCGCCGTTTGTGCATTTCCCCGACGAGCGCTGGTTCAAGCCCGGCCCGAAAGACGCACTGCCAGCTGAAATCCTGGATGAGTATTGCCTGGAAATCTACAATCCCGATGACGAATTACGTGGCTCGCATCTGATCGACACCAATTCCGGCGATGTAGCGCGCGGTATCTGTTCGCTGCCGTATGTGCGGCAATCCGACGGCGAAGTCGTGTATTTCCCTTCCAACCTGATCGAAAACCTATTCGTCAGCAATGGCATGAGTGCCGGCAATACGCTGGCCGAAGCCCAGGTGCAATGCCTGTCGGAAATTTTCGAGCGGGCGGTAAAACGCGAAATCCTGGAAGGTGAAATTGCCTTGCCCGATGTGCCGCAAGAAGTGCTGGCGAAATACCCGGGCATTATGGCCGGCATTCAGGGCCTGGAAGAGCAGGGTTTTCCGGTGCTGGTAAAGGATGCGTCGCTGGGCGGCGAGTACCCGGTGATGTGCGTAACCTTGATGAACCCGCGAACTGGCGGCGTGTTTGCGTCGTTTGGCGCGCACCCGAGCTTCCAGGTGGCGCTGGAGCGCAGCCTGACTGAGTTGCTGCAGGGCCGCAGTTTCGAAGGCCTGAACGATTTGCCACGGCCTACTTTTGTGAGCAATGCGGTGACGGAGCCAAACAACTTTGTCGAACACTTCATCGATTCCAGCGGCATCGTGTCGTGGCGCTTCTTCAGCGCGAAATCCGATTACGATTTTGTCGAGTGGGACTTTTCCGGCCAGGGTGAAAACTCGAATGCCGACGAAGCCGCGACCTTGTTCGGCATTCTGGAAGACATGGGCAAAGAGGTGTACATGGCGGCGTATCAGAATTTGGGCGCCGCTGCCTGCCGGATCCTGGTGCCGGGTTATTCGGAAGTTTATCCCGTAGAAGATCTGATCTGGGATAACACCAACAAGGCCTTGCTGTTCCGGGCCGACATTCTGAACTTGCACCGTCTGGACGATGCCAGCCTCGAGGCTTTGCTTGAGCGATTGGAGAACAGTGAACTGGACGATTACGGCGACATCGCCACGTTAATCGGCATCGAATTCGACGAGAACACGGCCTGGGGCCAGCTGACAACACTGGAGTTGAAGCTGCTGATTCAACTCGCTTTGAAGCAATTTGAGGAAGCGCAAGAACTCGTGGAAGCCTTTCTGCAGTACAACGACAACACGCTCGAGCGCGGACTGTTCTATCAGGCCTTGAATGCCGTGCTGGAGGTGCAGTTGGATGACGACATGGAACTGGACGATTACGCGGTCAATTTCCGCCGGATGTTTGGCGACGCCCGGATGGACGCGGTACTGGGATCCGTGGACGGCAGTGTGCGCTTCTACGGTTTGACGCCGACGAGCATGAAGCTGGAAGGCCTCGACAGGCACGAGCGCCTGATCGACAGCTACAAAAAGCTCCACTCGGCACGGGCCAATGTGGCGGCGGCATCGCAGTAAGGATACGCGTCGGCGCTGAATTCTCTACGATGGCGTTCATGTTCCGGCACGGGGACATGAACGCCGGCAACCGTGGTTGTCCACCGAAGGCTGCCATTGTTCATCCGATTGGCGGATACCACGAACTTCGCATAATCTATATTATGTCAAATTCAGTTCTCGTCGTCGTTCCCTTTCAATGGCAATACTCAGTTGTCCAACGGTCCTGGCGCGTGCGCCGGCCAAGGCGATTTCTAGCTCGTGCACTTTCACCGCCAGTTGCTGGTCGTTTGCGTTGGCAGCCTGGCGATAGTGTTCCAGCGCCTGGCCTGCGTGGTTGTGCTTGTCTTCCAGGGACGCCCTATGCGCCTCGTTTTCGCAAGGCGTTCTTTCAAACCCGAAAATCTGCTGTTCAGCTATATGGCGCGCGATCACTTTGGCTTGCTGGACTTGGCGAGTTACAGCATGAGCCTCGGTCTCCACATGGATGTCTGTCTCCAACTGCTTTGTCCAGGTTTTCGATTCAGCCAGCTCTTGCTTCTCTTGGTTCTCAACAGACAAGGGAACGCTTTCCTTGTCGGCATAGACCACGAAGATGCCAGCCACACGGGCATCGGCCTCATCCTGCAGGCGGGCCGCCAGACGCACGGCCGGATCCGGCACCGCGTCGCTGACCAAGCTTTTGCGTGCCACGCTACCCTTCTCCTCATCCATTCGTTGTCGTGCCCGCTCCCGGCTGGGCCCGCACAAGGGTCCAGTTACCTTCTGAATATCACAGCTCTGTCGCGAATTCGCCCTGGTAACATTGTCTTGCTAACAAGTTGGATTGCGCATATTCTCATGTGTGTCCATTTTCCCAAGATCGGAGTTCAAGCCCATGAAATATGCACAAATATTCTTCCGTCACTTTCGCGCCAGCATGCGCAGCGCCGGATATGGCGCCCGCAATGTGTTCGGCAGCACGCCTCACGGGGCCGGGACCGCATTCAGATTCGGCAAGATGGCGGGCGAGGAGTTCTATCAGCGGACGGTGCTGGCGGCGGTAAAGGCAGCTACCGGGGGTAAAACTGTGGATCGCGGCTCATGGGTCACCAGCTTCAACGCGATGGGGATTTCAACAATCGGCGCCGAAGAGCTGTTTGCCGGCAGGGCCCTCTCCAAGGCGGAAGACCGCAGCATGCTGTTCTCCTCCAGACGCTCCTGGTCATCCTCGTCGTCGTCCTCTTCGTCTTCGTCGTCAAGCGATGAAGACGGCGTGGCCAGCGTCGTCGTGGCGGTGGGCATTCTCGCGACCTTACTGTATTTCTGCGGGAAGAAGACGAGTTGATCAGGATTTAACCCCGCAAGCAGCGCGCAGAAGCGCGCCATGCCACATCTCCGCCGCTGCGTTCGTGGCCTTGGAATGAAGTACGCTGCCCCCGCGAACGCAAACGGGGCACCTCATCTTGAGCCGACACCGTGGGCGTTCATGCGCCCTGCCCTTAGCTAGCCAACCTGGCGGCGGTCCAGCTCCAATTCAGGTCGGCACCTTAGTACTTCAGCAGCTCTCCCGAACCCCATCGACGCGCGGCCATCCCAGGCACAGCATCCCCACCCGAGCTTGTCCCCACTGCCAAACGGCGCGCCTTTCCAGGGCTGAGAAACTGCGCATTCTGGCGCCCCCGACGCATGCGCGGCCCCCGGCGAGATCGGCGTTTTGTTGGTCGTGAAGGCCACTACTCGCTGCGTCTGGCGGCTCGCCGCAAGCAGCGCCAACCCGGCGGCGAAGGCGGCGAGCTGGGGCGAAAGCGCGGACCGAAAGCCGGTCCAACAGCCGGCGTGCCGCGTAATCTTCTGGCGAAATAGCGCTAATCGTAAAGATATTACAAGGGTGCAGATAATCGCATTGATACTGTACTTCCTTGCATTCGATGCGCGGCGACGACGGCGCGGCCGCTGGCGCACAGCTGGTAGCCGCCTCGAACAGCGGCCATGAAAGCTGGCAATAGCAAAATCTGCACGAGCACCCAAGCCGCCGTGCAGAATTTTCTCCCGAGGCCGTCATGGCAGGCGGAGGCGCATTTCAGCACGTATTTTTGCCGCGATATTCGGGATACACTCCGCCGGTTTGCTGGACCGATGGGCCTGCTCCCCGTCCCGCAAGCGAAAGCCGCTGTCAATGGACAGCATGCCCGGCCTGGACGCCTGTGCGCAGCCAGCAATGCCGGCGGGCCGCGACCAGCACCTCGATCCAGAAATAGATAATGAAAAAAACACAACTGTTCGCCCTGTCAGCGCTGCTGACTTCCTTGATGGCCGGCTGTGGCGGCGGCGGTAGCGGCGCTGCTGCCGGCCCGCTTCCCGTGCCGTCCGTGTCGGCCCAGCCGGCGGCGCCTGCCCAGCCGACCGCCCCTCCCGAGCCAGCTCTCCCCACCCAGCCGGCACCTAGCCTGAGCAGCTGGACCAACGTGAAGTTCGGCGGCGGCGGCTATGTGCCAGGCCTGGTGTTCCATCCCACCAGCCCGGACGTCCTTTACGCACGCACGGATATGGGCGGCGCCTATCGCTGGAACGCGGCCGCCTCGTCCTGGCAGCCGATCACGGACGGCTTCAGCGCCGCCGAAAGCTTCTACCACGGCTCCGAGAGCATGGCGCTCGACCCAAACGACGACAAGCGCGTCTACATGAGCACCGGCATGTACCTCTCGGATAAAGCCGACGCGCGCCTGTACATTTCCAGCGACCGCGGCGACAACTGGACCTACGTCAACTTGCCGTTCTCGGCGGCCAGCAACGCCCAGGGCCGCGCCGTCGGCGAACGCCTGATGGTCGACCCCAACAAGCCTGCCATCCTGTTCTACGGAACGCGCACGGCCGGCCTGTGGAAGAGCGCCGACCGCGGCCAGACCTGGCAGCAAGTGACCTCGCTGTCATCGCACAAAATGACCAAGGCGCAGATCGAAGCCGTCTTTTGGAGCGGCGTGGTCGGTTTCGAGCAAGTGATCTTCGACACCTCGACCAAGGGTAGCGGCAGCGCCACGCAGACCATCTACACGGCCGTCGCGCCGGACTACGCCGCCGTGGCCGGGCTGGCGTATAGCATGTACAAGACCACCGACGGCGGCGCCACCTGGACCGGCATCGCCACGCCGGTGGCGGGCTACCATATCCCCCACATGGTGCGCGCCAAGGACGGCATGATGTACGTCGCCTTCACGCAGGGCGCGGGCCCCGGCGCCAGCGGTTCGGCAAGGCTGTACAAATTCGACGGCAGCAATTGGACCCTGCTCAAGAGCTATGATTCGTCGGGCGCAGGGACCGGCTTCGGCATGGGTGGCCTGTCGGTGTCCGGCACCGGCGCCACCACCCGCATCGCGCTCGGCGTCTCCAATTCCTGGGGCAACTGGGAAGGTCAGCCTGTTGTGCAATTGTCGGACAACGCCGGCGCCACCTGGCGCGAGATTTCCGCCATGGCCCCGCACGGCGGCGACAAGGACGGCTGGTCAGGCTGGGTCGACGACGTCGAGATCGACCCGAACAATCCGGAACGCATCCTGCATGTGCATGGCGGGGGCGTGTGGGAAACCAGGAATGCGTCGGCGGCCAAACCCAGCTGGTCCAACGCCACTGTCGGCATGGAGGAAACCGCGACACTGGCCCTGACGGCGCCACCTCCGGGCGCCTCGTACAGCCTGCTCAACAGCTCCGGTGACATCGGCATGGTCGTCCATACCGACCTCGCCACTGCCCCTGTGCGCGGTCCGAAGGGCTGGTTCGGCAACAGCAACAGCTCCGACATGGCCTGGTCCAATCCGGCGTACATCGCGACGATCGGCACCACCACCTGGAACCACCCCAATGTCGGCGGCGCCTACTCCACCGACGCGGGCCTGAGCTGGACCGCTTTCCCGGCCAACCACCCCGACGGACTTGCCAACCAGGGCGGTGACTCGACTCTGGCGGTCACCAAGCCAGGCTACATCGTCTGGGCGCCGTCCGGTTCCGTGCCGGCGTACACCACCAACCATGGGACAAACTGGACCTACACCAATCTGCCGGCCGTGGCACAGGGCCGCAGCTACCGCCTGGCGGCCGACCGCAAGAATCCGAACCGGGTGTATGCATACGAATCGGGCGGCGGCTGGTGGGGCCCGGCGCCGACATTCTATTCCTCGACCGACGGCGGCCATACTTTTGCCGTCAGCAGCCAGTTCTCCGCGGCGGGTCCGCGTCCCGAGTTTGTCCACAACACCTCCTTGGCCGTCAATCCCAATGCCGAAGGCGATGTGTGGGTGGCCGACGGGCACAGCATCTTCCACTCGACCGATGGCGGCGCCACCTGGATCAAGCTGAGCGTGACCGGGTCCATCTGGGGTTCCCATCCCACCTCGGAATGGCCCGAAGTGTACGGCGCCACCGCCATCGCCCTGGGCAAGGCGCCGGCCGGCGCCAGCTACTCGGCCTCGGTGTATATGGTCGGCGCGATCAAGGGCGTGTGGGGCGTGTACCGCTCCGACAACGGTGGCGGCAGCTGGAGCCGCATCAACGACGATAGGCATCAGTTTGGCGGTATCGGCGCCATTGCCGCCGATCAGAACATTGTCGGACGCCTATATGTCAGCGGCGGCGGCCGCGGGGTATTGTTCAATAACTAAAAGCAAGCTGTTGAATTCCGCCGACAATTTTTGATGCGGCAAAAAGGAGATATTAATGAAACTAAAAAAGAGCAGTATGGGGATGACCCTGTGGGCTGCCTTGGCAGTATGTGGTTGTGGTGGTAACAATGCAATTGCCAACACCCCTGCCGAGCCTGCGGCGCCGTCCGCCAAGCTGGCGTTTAACTGGACTTCGAGCCCGCAGCTTATTGCGCCTCAAGCAGATCAAAATCAGACAATTTACGGCGTGAAAGATCCTTCGATAGTCTACGCGAACGGCAAATATCACGTATTTATCACAACTGCCGGGTCTGCCGGTTGGGGGCTGGGCTACACAAGCTTTGACAAGTGGTCGAACGCGTCGGCAGCCAAAATAGTCCCGCTTGACAAGTCTCCTATGGGACCAGGTTATCGCGCAGCGCCGCAAGTATTTTATTTCGCTCCGCAGAAGACATGGTATCTCGTCTATCAAGGCGCCGATCCGCTTTATTCAACTTCGAAAGACATCAGCGATCCGATGTCCTGGAGTGCGCCGAAACCGTTCTTTCCAGTCGTCCCCGATATCGTCAAGGCCCCGTTAGGCGTCGGCTGGCTGGATTTTTGGGTAATCTGCGATGATAAAAAATGCTATATGTTCGGTACCGACGATAACGGACGTCTGCTTCGGTCCGAAACCGAATTGGGCCAGTTCCCGAATGGCTTCCATAACACCGTCGCTGTCATGAGCGAAAAAAAGGAAGACGTGTTCGAGGCGAGCAATACCTACAAGATTGCCAACACGAATACCTACATTACTCTGGTGGAGGCAATTTCTCCACAAGGACGTTACTTCCGGATTTGGAAGAGCAACGGCCTGGACGGAAAATGGGAGCCATTCTCTTCCGCGCCTATGAACGCTTTCGCGACTCGCAATAATGTTGAACAGATTTGGTCGGAAGGGATTTCCCACGGTGAATTGGTGCGGACTAATACCGATCAAACGATGACTATCGATCCCTGCCGGCCGCTCGAATACCTCTTCCAGGGGAATGACCCTGCAGTGCGTGTAGACGATTACATCAAAATCCCGTACCGCTTGGGTGTTATCACGGCGAAGGGCGAAAATCCGATAAGCGCACTCTGCCGCCGATCCGGCGCGCCGGTTTTATAACACTCTTTAAATATCAATTGTCTGGAAACCCCTGCATGAACATCATCAAACACAGCCTCGCCGTGCTCGGCATGATCGCGGTACCGGCTTTTGCCGCCGGCCAGGTCAGCATCAACATCGACGCCGGCAAACCCGGCCCTGTCATCAACAAGAACGTGTACGGCCAGTTCGCCGAAAACCTCGGCACCGGCGTCTACGAAGGCATGTACGTCGGCTCGAAGTCGAACATCCCCAACACCAGGGGCTGGCGCAATGACGTCGTCGGCGCGCTCAAGGAGTTGCATGTGCCGCTGGTGCGCTGGCCGGGCGGCTGCTTCGCCGACACCTACCATTGGCGCGACGGCGTAGGCCCGCAGGACAAGCGCCCGAGCCACATCAACGGGGGCAACGTAGACGAGATCAACGCCGTCGGCACCCACGAATTCTTCGACCTGATCGACATGCTGGGCGCCGACGCCTACATCAACGGCAACGTCGGTACCGGCAGCGTGCAGGAGATGTCGGACTGGGTCGAGTACCTGACGTCGGACGGCGGCTCGCCGCTGGCCAGGCTGCGCGCTCAGAACGGGCGCGAAAAACCGTTCAAAGTCGCCCTCTTCGGTATAGGCAATGAGGCGTGGGGCTGCGGCGGCAACGTCAAGCCCGAGTACTACGCGAGCCTGTACAGGAATTACGAGAACTTCCTGAGGGCGCCCGAGCAGTACAAGCCGAAAATGATCGCCAGCGGCGGCAGTGGCTTCGACACCTCGTGGACCGACGTCCTGAGCAAGGAACTGAAGGGCCGCACCGTCGGCATCAGCGTCCACCAGTACACCGTCCCGACCGGCAACTGGGAGGTCAAGGGCGAGGCCCTCGGCTTCAAGGAAAACGAGTGGATCTCGACCCTTGCCAATACCTTGAAAATGGATCAGCTTGTCAAAGATCACGTGGCCGTGCTGGACAAGAACGATCCCGAGAAGAAGATCGGACTGATGGTCGACGAATGGGGCACCTGGTACGACGAGAAGGGTGCCAAAAGCGCCCTGTACCAGCAGAACTCCCTGCGCGATGCGCTCGTGGCGGCGCTCAACTTCAACATCTTCCATGAGCACGCGGAGCGGGTCACCATGACCAGCATCGCCCAGATGGTCAACGTCCTGCAGGCGATGATCCTGACCGACAAGGAGAAGATGGTCCTGACCCCGACCTACTACGCGTTCCAGATGTATGTGCCGTTCCAGGATGCCAAGTCGCTGCCGCTGGCAATCAAGGACAACACCAGCTACACCCTGGGCGCAGCGACCATTCCCGGCGTGAGCGCTTCGGCGGCGCGCGCCAAGGACGGCAAGGTGTACCTGGCGCTCGTCAACACCGATCCGTCCAAGGCGGTCGATGTCGCCGTCAACGTCGCCGGCACGAAGGTAAAAGGCGCGGCCGGCAAGGTGCTGACCTCGGCCACGATCGATGCGCACAACACGTTCCAGAATCCGCAGGCCATCAAGCCGGCGGCGTTCAGCGCGCGCGCCGCAGGCGGCAAGCTGTCGGTCAAGGTGCCTGCCAAGGCCGTGATGGTGGTCGCTTTGGAGGAGTAAGTCCGTGAAAAAAACATCCCGCTCCGCTATCGTTCTCTCGTCCGTGCTGGCGTCGCTGCCTGTGGCGTCGTTCGCGCTCAACCCGGTTATCCAGACGATGTATACCGCCGATCCGGCCCCCATGGTCCACAAGGGCACGCTCTACCTGTTTTCCAGCCACGACGAAGACGTCGGGGAAAAAAACAACTTCAACATGAAGAACTGGGTGCTCGCCACGACGACGGACATGGTGAACTGGACCCAGCATGGCGCGATCGCCTCGCTCCGGGATTTCCCCTGGGCGGCCAAGGAGATCTCCGGCTGGGACGGTTTCGACAACGGCGCCTGGGCTCCCCAGGTGATCGAGCGCGATGGCAAATGGTATCTCTATGGCCCGGTGCAAGGACGGGGCATAGGCGTTCTGGTGGCCGATAATCCCCTCGGCCCCTACACCGATCCCCTCAAAAAGCCGCTGATCGCCGGCCACGCCGGCGGCCTGTACGACAGCATCGATCCGACCGTCCACATCGACGACAAGGGCCAGGCCTATCTCGCCTGGGGCAATCCCAATCTGTGGTCGGTGAAACTGAACAAGGATATGATTTCCTACGACACCAGCGTCGGGGACAATGGCATCATTCGCTATCCGATGACGGTCAAGGCCTTGGGCGAGCGCACCCCTCCGGACACGCAAGGCACGACGCTTCCGGCGCCTGCGCTGCGCGGCACATCCTACGAAGAGGGTCCCTGGCTGTATAAGCGCAAGAATCTCAATTACCTGTTTTTCGCCGGTGGTCCCATCGCTGAGCATCTCGCCTACTCGACCGGCCCCACAGCCGAAGGCCCGTGGACCTACGGCGGCGTCGTCATGACCCCGCAAAGCGCCTTCACCAACCATCCGGGCGTGGTCGATTTCAAAGGCAAGACCTACCTCTTCTATCACAACGCCGCCCTTCCGGGAGGCGACGGCTTCAAGCGTTCCGTGTCCGTCGACGAGTTGAAGTTCAACCCGGACGGCTCGGTCCCGACGGTGCAGCCAACCAAGGAAGGGCCGGCTGCGGTCGCCACGCTCGACCCGTACAAGCGGGTGGAAGCCGAGACCATCGCCTGGTCTTCCGGTGTCAAAATCGAGCCCAGCAGCGCCGGCGGCCAGAATGTGCGCGACATCCACGACGGCGCCTACATCCAGGTGCGCAACGTCGATTTCGGCGCGACCGGCGCACGCGCCTTCATGGCCAGCCTCTCCAGCACGGCCAAGGCGAAGGAGGCCACCGGGGCGAAGATCGAGATTCGCTTGGGCAAGCTCGATGGCAAGTTGATCGGCACGCTGCCGGTCTCGGGAACCGGCGGCCAATGGAAGCCGCAGTCGACCCGGATCTCCGGAGCCTCCGGCGTCCAGGACGTCTTCTTCGTGTTCCGCGGTGCGGCCGGAGAAGAACCGTTCAAGTTCGATTACTGGCAATTCTCACAGGGCGCCGATGCGTCTCAGCCGGCGCCCAAGGCACTGGCGCATCCTGCCCATAATCCCCTTATCTGGGCCGACGTCCCGGACATCGCAGTCATCCGTGTAGGAAAAACCTACTACATGAGCAGCACGACGATGCACATGAGCCCGGGCCTCCCGATCATGAAGTCGACAGACCTGGTCAACTGGAGCATGGCCTCCTACGCCTATGACACCCTGGCCGACAGCGAAGCCTACCGCCTCGAAAACGGCAAAAACGCCTACGGTGCAGGCTCCTGGGCCAGCAGCCTGCGTTACCACGACGGTGTGTTCCATGCCTCGACTTTCTCCGCCACCGCCGGAGGACGCACCCATATCTACTCCACGCGGCATCCGGACCGGGGCCCGTGGAAAGAGACGAGTTTCGAGCCAGCAATGGGTGATCACAGTCTGTTTTTCGACGACGACGGTCGCGTTTACATGGTTCACGGGGGCAGTCAAATCTGGCTCACCGAACTCCAATCCGATCTGTCCGGGATCAAGCCCGGCGGCGTGAACAAGGTCATTATCGAAAGCGCCAACGCCCTCTTCGGCGCCGACCAGGGCGGACTCAAAGCCGAGGGCTCTCAGCTTTCCAAGATCAACGGCCGCTACTACCTCTTCAACATCGCTTCGCCCGGCACCCGCTGGGCGCGCAGCGTCATCGTCCACCGCGCCGATGCAATCGACGGTCCCTACGAGGGCCGCATCGCGCTCGATGACCGCGGTATCGCCCAAGGCGGCCTCATCGACACCCCGGAAGGCAAATGGTATGCCTATCTTTTCAAGGACAACGGCGCCGTCGGTCGCATCCCCTACCTTGTGCCGGTGACCTGGAAGGACGGCTGGCCCGTGCTCGGCCAAGACGGCGAGGTGCCCATGACGCTCAACATCCCCGCCGGCGCACAGGGCGCCTCGGGCGCCTCCGGCATCGTCGCTTCCGACGAATTCGAGCGCCTGCCCGGCGCCCCCGCCCTGCCCCTCGCCTGGCAATGGAATCACAATCCCGAGCCGCGCAACTGGTCGCTCACCAAGCGCCCGGGCTACATGAGCTTCGTCACCAGCCGGGTCGATTCCAGCCTGACCGAGGCCAGGAATACCCTCACCCAGCGCACCTTTGGCCCTGACAGTTTCGCCACCACCAGCATCGACGTGAGCGGCATGAAAGACGGCGACTGGGCCGGCATCGCCGCTTTTCAGGCAAAGTATGGCTTTGTCGGCATAAAGATGAAGGACGGCGCCAGATCTCTCGTCATGGTGAGCGCCGACTCCGGCCTGCCCGAGGAGATCGCCTCCATTCCCCTCTCCGGCAATACCGTTCACCTCAAGGTCGAAAGCGTATTTCAGTCTGCGCCTGACGACGCCCGCTTCGGCCTCGACGAGGGTGGCGCCAAGATCTACGGCATACCGGGGGCGCCTGAGTTGGCCCGCTTCTCCTACAGCCTCGACGGCAAATCCTGGACCCCTATCGGTCGTCCCTCGCGCCTTGTGTACACCTTCCCGCACTTCATGGGTTACCGCTACGCGCTCTTCTATTACTCGACCAGGACCGCCGGCGGCCGTGTCGACTTTGACTACTACCGGATAGGGCAAAGCGGCGGCCCGGCTGACCGCCATCCGCGTCTTCGCCTCCCGCAGGACCGGACCAGGCGCGCAGCAAAGAGGACACTGGGTAGGCACTGAAATAGTGCGGATTGTGAAGATATTACAAGGGTGCAGATAATCGTATAGATACTGCGCTTCCTTGTATCCGGCATGCGGCGCCAGCGGCGCGGCCGCTGGCGCACTGGTGGTAGCCGGATCGAATAACGGACTGTAAAGCGATCAATAGCAAAATCTGCACGAGCACCGACGGCAGGCGTGCAGATTTTTCGCACCTGGCCGTTATGGCAGACGGCGACGCATTTCAGCGTGTATTTCTGCCGCAATATTTGGGATAGACTCGGCCGGATTGGCGGGCAGTAGGCCAGCTCTCCGTCTGGCCAGCTCTCCGTCTGAATTCACGTGTTCTGCTTTTAGGATCCGGAATGCGGTGGGGCTAGAAGCCGGCCTTTTAGTTAACTTGATTGATTTTCATTGCCCGTAGAAACGTATGTGCCCAATACCGCCAGAAACCAGTTTGCCCGAGTCCGAACCTGAACGTGCGCCACGCTGGCGGCGCGAGTACAATCGCTACGCCATAGGCCTCGTGGTCCTCCTCCATCTGGCGCTGGGAACGTCCGTGATGCTGTGGAACTCACGGCTGCCCTCGCCAAAACCGGAGCGGAGCACGGTCGACGTCGTGGTCTTCGAGGCGAAAGCGCCGGAAAAAAAGAATCCCGAAGTTCAGCCCGAGCCAAGCAAATTCGAGCCTCCCCCGGTAGCGATCCCTCCCATGCCGGATCTGGCTCCCGTCAAGGTAACCGAAACCACGGTGCCCGCGCCGCACGCAGTCGATGCCGCCCCGCCGCCGCCGCCGGCTGTCGCCGTGCCCCCGCCCCCGCCGCCGCCCCCGCCCATGGCCAAAGCGGCGGCCAGCACGCCCCCCAAGCTGTTCGAAGAATGCGCCGATTCCTCGGATCGGCATATGATCGCCGACGTATACCGCCTCAGTGCCGGCAGCCAATCGGTGTCCGAAATGCGCCGGCGCAAGCCGATCAAGCGCGTTTGCCTGGCCCAGCTCGATATCACGCCGCGCTCCTTCCTCGAAGGCTTTCCCGGCCTGGGCTCGACGGTCGAATGGTTCGGTTTGGATATTCGCTTCACCGTCGATATCAAGGAGACCGCCACGTGGGAAGTGATGATGTTGGCCGACGATGGCGCCGTTCTCAGCATCGACGATGAAAACGTGATCGACAACGACGGCATCCACGCCCCAACACCCGTGGCGACCAGGATAAAGCTGGAGAAGGGCTTGCGCAATTTCCGCGTGCGCTACTTCCAGGGTCCAGGCCCGGATCTCGCATTGATGCTTGCGTGGAAAAAACCCGGCGCGGCCGATTACAGCTACGTGCCGCGTAGCCTGATAGGGCGGCCGCCGGCAGCCATGCTGGCGCAGCTCCAGCCCAAGGATTGAGCTACGATCGTAAGGAGAGTTACATGAACACCGCATACAAACGCATCGTCGTCGTTGGCGGCGGCACAGCCGGCTGGATGGCGGCCACGGCACTGGCGACGGCGCTGCCGGGCAGCACGGTCGAACTGGTCGAATCGGAAGAGATCGGCATCGTCGGCGTGGGCGAGGCCACGTTCCCAATGCTGCGCGATTTTCACAAGTTGAACGGCATAGCCGAGGCCGAATTCCTGCGCGCAACCAATGGCACGTTCAAGCTCGGCATCGAGTTTCGCGACTGGCGCGCCAAGGGCCACCGCTTCTTCCATACCTTTGGTAATTTCGACGACCTGGCCGGCCCCGCCTGTCTGTGGGGCCAATACCGCCGGGTAGACGACGCCGCGCTGGGCGCGCTGGGCGAACAATGCCTGCCCAGCGTGATGGCCAGCCAGGGCCGCTTCGTAACGCCGCCCAGGGAACAGCCCAATTTGTATAGTTACGCCTACCATTTCGACGCCTCCCTGTACGCAGGCTTCCTGCGCGGCATCGCGCTCGGCAGGGGTGCGCGGCGCACCGAAGGCCGCATCGTCGAAGTCAGGCGCCGCGCCGACGGCGGCGTCGGCCAGCTCAAGCTCGACGATGGCCGCGTGGTGGCTGGCGACCTGTTTATCGACTGCTCCGGCTTTGTTTCCCTGCTGCTGGGCCGCGCCCTGGAAGAGCCTTTCGTCGATTTCAGCCGCTGGCTGCCGGTCGACCGGGCCTGGGCCGTGCCCAGCGAGCCTAGCGGACCCGGACTCACGCCGCACACAGTCGCCACCGCGCTCGAAGCGGGCTGGGCCTGGCGGATTCCGCTCAGCAACCGCGTCGGCAACGGCCACGTGTTCTCCTCCCGCTACATCGACGAGGATCGCGCGCGTGCACAATTGCTGCAGCAGCTGGACGGCCCGGCGCTGGCCGAACCGCGCCTGCTGCGCTTCACGACCGGCCACCGCGAGCGCTTCTGGGTCCACAACGTGGTCGGGCTCGGCTTGTCGTCGGGCTTTTTGGAGCCGCTCGAATCGACCAGCATCCTCCTGATCCAGCGCGGCCTGGAAAAAATGATCGAACTGCTGCGGCCAGGTGCGCCGCCCGCCGCAGCAGCCGTGGCGAACTACAACAGGGGCATGACCAGGGTGTTCGAGCGCATCCGCGACTTCATCATCCTGCACTATTGCCTCACCGAGCGCCGCGACAGCGCGCTGTGGCGCGACATGGCCAGCATGGAACTGCCAGAGACGCTGGACTTCAAACTCCACGCCTGGCGCCAGACCGGCTCGCTGAACATGTACGGCGAAGAAGGTTTCGAGGCCACCAGCTGGCTGGCGATCCACGCAGGCATGGGGAACTGGCCCGTGCGCGCCGACCCCGCGCTAGCCGAGGTGCCGCTCGCGGAAGCGTTGCAAGCCCTGCACCAGCGGCGCGACCATTACGCCGCCGTCGTGGCGGCCATGCCCACCCACGACGCTTTCCTGCGCCACATGCTGGGGCGATGAGCCGGCAAGCGCCTGACGGCGAATCAAACCACCTTCGCGGTGGTTTGATTCGCGTACCGTCAGTATGGATCAGCGACCAGCATGACCTTCGCCAGCCGCGCCAGCCATTCGCTCCGCTGCCGCGGCGGCAGCGCGATGCCCTTTGCCAGAGCATCCAATTCTTATTGACATGCGCACCTTATATTCAAAAGCACTGATTCGGCTGGTCCTGCTTCTCGGTGTGAGCATACTGATCGGGTATCTGTGCGTCAGCCGCAGCTATCACCGCGTCCCCTTGTTTGGGCAAGAAACCTTTCACTGGAAGCTATTCACGGCCCATGGCAACGACACGACCACCAAGCTGAGCGCGAAAGTCGATGCCGCGCGTCTGATCATGGAATTCGTCCTGTTAGACACCAATCCCCAGCCCACTGTATCGGCCGCCCTGTTCTTCACAGACCGCACTGGCAAACCGGCACTGCTCGACTGGTCAAGATTCGGCAAGATCAGTTTCGAGGCGCGCTGCTTCCCCGCCGCTACCATCCGGGTCAACCTGAGCACCTTCGACGACAAGCTGACCAAACCAGGTGACTTGCTGACCTACCGCGCGCCATCGGCATACATCAACTGCAACCAGGACGGGGCCCGGTCCGAACTCGATCTGGCGCATTTGACCATTCCGCAATGGTGGGTCGACGTGAACAAAATCACCCCATCCGACCTGGGTTACGCGCTGGACAAGGTCGCGCAGTTCGAAGTCGGCACCAGCAATGGCAGCCGCGCCGGCACCCCGTCGCGCATCGAAATCGCGAACATCGAAATGCACGAGCGGAAGTACGACTACCTGTATTTTCTTGCCGCGTTTCTGGTACTGGCCTGGGCTGGTTTCGGGTTCTGGTTCGTCAAGCAGTACGCGGTGGCCTTGGCCAAGGACCTGCAGGCGCGGATGCAGAACGACCTGCCGCTGGTGGCGTACCAGCGGCTGGCGCTGGAGCCGCACCGGGAAAGGGAAAAGTCCGCCCTTTTGAGATTGCTGGCGACGCGTTATGCGGATTCGGAGCTGGATCTGGAAACCGTGGTGTCGGAAACCGGCGTCAACCGCACCAAGGTCAACGACATATTAAAGGCGGAAATGGGGTACACCTTTATCGCTTACCTGAACAAGCTCAGATTGGCGGAAGCATCACGCCTATTGGTGGAGGACACCAGCTCCAGTATCGCGGAAATCGCCCATTCGGTCGGCTACAAAAATCCCTCGTATTTCAATAAGCTCTTCAAGGAAGAATACGAATGCACGCCCAAGGCATTCCGCGAAGTATTCGAAAAGGTGGCGCGGGAGCCGGCGCCGTAGAACCCATATTTCGCTGAGCGCGGCCGCGTTCGCGGGGTGCCAGCCCCCACCGGCGCCCAAGCGCAAACCGCGTCATCGCGTCAGGGCGCTTCGCTGGCTCGGTCCGGCGCGGGCATTCCCAGCGCCGCCATTCCAGATGAGCGCAATCCCATATGCTCACCGCGCCATCCAATGAAAAGCGTGCAGCCGATCGGTCTGCGTGCTGCCTCGGCAATCAAATACGAGTATGGCGCCTCATTGCGCATCGCCGGCACGGCACAGGCGAGCGGCAAAAGCGACGCGGGTGGGGAGGCACCGCCATAGCGCGAATATCGAAGATGTTACAAGGTGCAAATATTGCCATTGATACTGTACTTCCTTGCATGCGACGCGCGGCGATGGTGGCGCGACCGCTCGCGCACAGGGTGGTGACCGGATCGAACAGCGACCGGGAAATCGACCAATAGCAAAATCTGCACAAGTACCCAAACTTGCCGTGCAAAAATTTTCACCGAAGCCGTCATGGCTGTCGGCAGCGCATTTTCGCGTGTATTTTTGCCGAAGTATCTGGGATAAACTCCGCCGAATTGCTGGACAGGCGGGGCCCGCCCCCCTTCCCGCAAGCAAAAAGCAACCGGTCGATGGACAGCCTGCCCGTCCTGGACGCCCTAGTGCAGCGAGCAATGCCGGATGCGCGAAAAGAAGCTCGAATCACAACAGAAAGTGGAGAATGAAATGACGTCAATGAAGTTGAAGAAGATCTTCGCCGCCCTGGCCCTGGCCACGGTGGCCACGAGCGCCAGTGCCACCGTCCTGACTTTCGACAGCCTGACCGCGATGGTCTACGGCGACGGCGCATCGCTGCTCGCCAACATGGGCTACGACGGCCAGAACCTGACTTATGTCGAGGCGGGCTTTCAGCTGACCTTGCATGCGCCCAACTCGGCCCCAGGCGCCGCCCATATCAGCGACGGCACGTATTGGGAGCAAACCTACAACTGGCATGACGGAATCGAAAACGGCCTGGATACCTTCGTGACTTTGACCCGGGTCGGCGGCGGCCTGTTCAATCTGCTCGGCTTCGATTACTACACGAACCTGAGCAGCGTATCGGCGGATGGCGCCGCGGCCGGTTTCATCCAGGACGAGGGCAGCTGGAACACGGCGTTGAACGGCATCAGCGAGCTGCGTCTTGGCTCGGGCGCCTTCAACGAAATCGACAACATCAGCGTGGAAAATGCGTCCGCTGCCGTTCCGCTGCCCGGTACCCTGCCATTGCTGTTGGCCGGCCTGGCCGTCTGTGCCTTGGCGCGTCGTCGCCGGCAATAATCGATTCAACATTGGCGGGAGATAAAAATATGAAAAACATTCACATCATCGGGATTGCCAGTATCGTGGCAATCCTGCTGTCCGGCTGCGGTGGTGGCAGCGTCGGCTCATCGGCGACAGCGTCCGCCGTCTCTGGCTCCAAGTCCGGCGGCCCCAGGGTGGAAGCGCAAGCCAGATGGGCCAACGTGAAGTTCGGCGGCGGCGGCTATGTGCCCGGCCTGATCTTCCATCCGACCAGCCCGGACGTGCTGTATGCGCGCACCGACATGGGCGGCGCCTACCGCTGGAACGCCGCCACCTCGGCCTGGGTGCCGATCACGGACGGCTTCGGCGCCGCCGACACCTTCTACCACGGCTCCGAGACCATGGCGCTCGATCCAAACGACGACAAGCGCGTCTACATGAGCACCGGCATGTACCTGTCAGATAAAGCCGACGCGCGCCTCTACATTTCCACCGACCGCGGCGACAACTGGACCTACGTCAACCTGCCGTTCTCGGCGGCCAGCAACGCCCAGGGCCGTGCCGTCGGCGAGCGCCTGATGGTCGACCCCAACGATCCTGCCATCCTGTTCTACGCAACGCGCACGACCGGCCTGTGGAAAAGCGCCGACCGCGGCCAGACCTGGCAGCAGCTGACCTCGCTGGCATCGCACAAGATGACCAATGAGGAGATCGACACCGCCCAATGGCGTGGCGTGGTCGGCATGGAGCAGGTAATCTTCGACACCTCGACCAAGGGAACCGGCAGCGCCACGCAGACCATCTACACGGCCGTTGCGCCGGACTATGCCGCAGTGGCGGGGCTGAGCTACAGCATGTACAAGACTACCGACGGCGGTGCCACCTGGACCGGCATCGCCACCCCCGTGACGGGCTACTACATCCCCCACATGGTGCGAGCCAAGGACGGCATGATGTACGTCGCCTTCACCAAGACCACCGGCCCCGGCGCCGAGGGTCCTGCAAGGCTGTACAAATTCGACGGCAGCAACTGGACCCTGCTGAAGCAGTATGACCCCACGTGGGTCAACTACGGCATGGGCGGCCTGTCGGTGTCCGGCACCGGCGCGACCACCCGGATCGCGCTCGGCGTGACCAATTCCTGGGGCAACTGGGAAGGCCAGCATATTGTGCAAATGTCGGATGATGCCGGCGCCACCTGGCGCGAGATTTCCACCCAGACCCCGCACTTCGGCGATCAGGACATGTGGGGGGGCTGGCCCGACGACGTCGAGATCGACCCGAACAATCCTGAACGCATCCTGCATGTGAATGGCGGGGGCGTGTGGGAGACCAGGAACGCGTCGGCGGCCAAGCCGACCTGGAACTTCATTATTGCCGGCATCGAGGAAACCGCGACCCTGGCCCTGATGGCGCCACCGCCGGGCGCAAACTACCAACTGCTCAACAGTTCGGGCGATATCGGCATGGTCGTCCATACCGAACTCTACAAGACACCGACACGCGGTCCGAAGGGTTGGTTCAGCAACAGCAACAGCTCCGACATGGCCTGGTCCAATCCGGCTTACATCGCGACGATCGGCACCACCACCTGGAACCACCCCAACGTGGCTGGCGCCTACTCCACCGATTCAGGCCTGACCTGGAATGCCTTCCCTGCCAACCACCCCGACGGCATGGCCCACCAGGGCGGTGACTCGACGCTGGCGGTCACCAAGCCGGGCCACATCGTCTGGGCGCCGTCCGATTCCGTGCCGGCCTATACCACCAACAGTGGGGCGAACTGGGCCTACACCAATCTGCCGGCCGTGGAACCGGGCACAAGCTACCGCCTGGCGGCCGACCGCAAGAATCCGAACCGGGTCTATGCGTACCAGGCGGGCGGCGGCTGGTGGCGCCCGGCGCCGAAGTTCTACTATTCGGTCGACGGCGGCCAGACCTTTACCGAGAGCAGCCAGTTCTCCACCTTGGGCCCGCGTGCCGAGTTTGTCTCCAACACCTCGCTGGCCGTCAATGCCAACGCCGAAGGCGACGTGTGGGTGGCCGACTCGCAGAGCATCTTCCACTCGCTCGACGGCGGCGCGACCTGGACCAAGCTGGGCGTGACAGAGTCGATCTGGGGTGATCACCCGACCTGGTCATGGCCGGTTGTGTATGGCGCCACCTCCATCGCCCTGGGCAAGGCCCCGGCAGGCGCCAGCTACTCGGCCTCGGTGTACGTGGCCGGCGTGATCAACGGCGTATGGGGCGTGCACCGTTCCGATGATGGCGGCACCACCTGGCGCCGCTTCAACGACGACAAGCACCAGTTCGGCGGTATCGGCGTCCTGGCGGCCGATCAGACGGTGCCCGGCCGCCTGTTTATGGCCGGCAGCGGCCGCGGCATCTTGTTCAGCTACTGACACAGGTGCCCGTCCTGTGGCCCACCCGGCAGGGGGGGGCTCGCAGGACCCGGTACGCATCGCGAAAGCTCCCGGCGCCGACGGTGGGCTCCATGGAAGACAGGAACCCGCCGGCATCCCGATGCCGTCCGAAGGCTGCGTGCTCGCCAACTGACGTGCCTTGGCCGAAAGGATGCACGCGCCCGTTTGCCCATGCTGCGTCTGGCGCCACACAACATCACCTTCAACGAAAGCGAGTTTCATATGAAATTGTCTGCTTCTTCCATTGCAAGCCGCACCATGCTCGCCGCGGCGCTGCTGGCGGCATCGGCGATCACCGTCTTGCCGGCCCAGGCCCAGGCCACCGGGCCCACCTACTCCTGGAAAAATGTGAAAGTCGGCGGCGGCGGCTTTGTCCCCGGCATGATCGCCCATCCGCTCCAGCGCGGCCTGTTTTACGCCAAAACCGATGTCCTCGGCGCCTACCGCTACAATGCGGCCACCAGCGCCTGGATTCCCCTGAACGACTGGACCCCGCCCGAAAAGGCTTACCTTTACGGCATCGATACGATCGCCATCGATCCGAGTAATGAGCAAAAATTCTACATGATCGCCGGCGGCACCTTTAACGACCCCAACGCAATGTTCCTGAGCTCGCAAGACCAGGGCCGCACCTTCAAGCAGATGCCGCTGCCCTTCTCGACCGGCGCCAATTCAGAAGCCCGCCACATGGGCGAACGTTTGCAAGTCGATCCGAACCTCGGCAATGTCCTGTACTACGGCACCGCCAATTCCCCCGTCAATGCGTCCAACAACGGCCTGTGGAAGAGCACCAACGGCGGCGACACCTGGAACAAGGTGCCCAGCTTCCCGGCCCTGTCGAACGATGGCAGCGGCGGCGGCGTCGCCTTCGTCGTTTTCCACAAGGGTTCCAACTGGAACCAGCCGGCCGGTTCGCCCACCTCCATCATCTACGCGGCCGTCAACACCAAGGCCGCCGCGGAGAGCGGCGCCACCCTGTTCAAGAGCAGCGACGCCGGCGCGACCTGGAACCGGGTCTGGGGCGCCCCCAATGGGATGGTGCCCCAACGCGGGCTGATCGGCCCGGATGGCTACCTCTACCTCACCTTCAACAAATTCGATCCCCAATTAAGCGCCCAACACATGCGCGACGGTCAGGTCTGGAAGGTCAACATCCTGAGCGGCGGCGACGAGTGGACCAATATCACCCCGCTCGGCAATAGCCCCAAGTCCTACGCCTTCGTCGGCCTGTCGGTCGATCCTAACCGTCCGCAGACGGTGGTGGTCAATACGTCAGGCTGGTATGACGTCGGCGTGCCCATCGAAACCATGTACCGCAGCACCGACGGCGGCGCCACCTGGACCGACATCCGGGCCAATGCGACCCTGGACCTGAGCGCCGCGCCCTGGTCCGCCCGCTCCGATGGACACCTCACCTTCGGCAACTCGGGCGGATCGCTGCTCGACCCCTTCGACCCGGATCACGCCTTCCTCACCTCTGGTGGCGCCATTTGGGAGACCAGGAACCTGACCCAGCCCCAAACCAACTGGGCCTACGGCCAAGATGGCGTCGAGGAAGCGGTCGCGCTCTCCCTGATCTCGCCCACCCCGAACGAATGGAATGCCTATCCGTTGATTTCCGGCCAGGGCGACTTCTGCGGCCTTACCCACACCAATGTCAACACCGCGCCGGCCACGAAGTTCACCAACCAGACCTGCAAGAACACCGAGTCGCTTGACTATGCAAAGAAAAATTCGAAGATCGTGGTGCGGGTCGGCACCGATGACTGGACCGATACGAAGCACTTCGGCGCGATATCGTGGAACGGCGGCTATAGCTGGAACCCCTTCGGCAACAACGGCCCCAGCGCCAACGGTGAAGGCGGCCGGGTAGCGATCTCGGGCGACGGCACCACGATCCTCTGGTCCGCCAAGGACGCGCCAACCGTCATCTCCAGCAACGCTGGCGCCAGCTGGACCGAGGTCCCCGTGCCGCAAGAGGCCATGATCGTCGCCGACGGCGACGATGTGGACACGTTCTATGCCTTTGATATGCCTAAGGGCGCCTTCTATGCGAGCTACGACAAGGGCGCTACCTGGACTTTGCTGAACAAAGTCAATGGCGGCCCCGGCCTTGAGAACGGCTTGCCGGCATGGGGCGATGCAATTTCGGTACCGCTCGGCAAGAAGGGCGAGATCTGGGCATCGATGGCTAACGGCCTGTATCGCAACACCAACAGGGGCCAGGGCGCCTGGACCAAGATGCCGGCTGTGGAGAGCGCCAAGGGGCTCGGCTTCGGCATGGCCGCGCCTGGCGCCAGCTATCCCGCGATGTACCTCGACGGCAGCATTAACGGGGTAATCGGCGTCTACCGCTCCACCGACACCGGCGCGACCTGGGTGCGCATCGACAGTCCCCAGGGCCAGTATGGCCATGCCAACAATGACCGGTCCAAGATCACGGGCGATCCCAAGACCTTCGGCACGGTCTATATCAACAAGCGCGGCATCATGGTCGGCACCTCAAGCAATTAGTCAAGCAGCTGCTCCCCGCTCGCACGCGAAAGCCAGCCAGTCAATGGATGGCTTTCGCGTGAATGGCATGTCCGAAAATAATGGAGAAGACATGAGTGCAGTGAAGAGCAGCGTACTGGCGCGCTTGCAATGCTGGCGTTCGCGCGGCCCAGGCATAGCGGACTTGCGTCGTGCATCAACAAGTATAGTGGAAGAGACAAGGATATGACATCACGATGTCTCCAGCATGGACTCAGCGCCCCAGCACGCCGCGCAGGTAGGCCTCGTGTTTGGGCATGGCCGCCACGGCGGTGGCGATGCACTCGCGGCGCCACTGCAATCCTTGCAGCGCCACCGCACGCCCGAGGTCGCCCAGTGTAGGGTCGGCGCGCTCGGGCCAGTGCCCCATGCCGGCATGGATCGCCAGCCAGCTGGTCGCGTCGAAGCCCTCCAGGTCGTACTGGTGCAGCGCGCCCGCCTGGCGCCATGCGTGGAGCTTGAAGGCCAGGGTGTCGGGCAGCTCCATGGTCGCCATCGCGCGCCACAGCGCGCTGTCGCGGCGCGCGCTCAGGCAATAGTGCAGGATGATGAAATCGCGCACGCGCGCGAACTGGAGCCCCACTTCGCCGTTGTAGTCTGCCTTCACCTGCTCGGTGAACGGCGCGCCCGACAGCAGCAAATCGATCATCCGCCCCATTGCTCTCTGGACCAGGAAGATGCTGGTCGACTCGAGCGGCTCCAGGAAGCCCCCCGCCAAGCCCAGGGCGACCACGTTGTGCACCCAGGCGCGCGCGCGATGGCCGGTCTGGAAGCGCAGCAGGCGCGGTTCGGCCAACGGCGGGCCGTCTAGTCGTTGCAGCAGCTGCGCGCGCGCGCGATCCTCGTCGATGTAGCGGCTGGCGAACACGTGGCCGTTGCCGGTGCGGTTTTGCAGCGGAATCCGCCACATCCAGCCCGCCTCCAGCGCGGTGGCGCGCGTGTAGGGCGCCAGTTCGGTCCCCATCCGTTCGGTCGGACAGGCCCAGGCCCGGTCCACCGGCAGCCAGTGGCTGAAGTCGACAAACGGCTCGCCCAGGGTGCGCCCCAGCAGCAGCGACGCGAAGCCGGAGCAGTCGATGTACAGGTCGCCGGCCACCACGCGCCCATCGGCCAGGGTGAGCCGGTCGACGCCGCCGTCGGCGCGCCGCGCCACGTCGACGATGCGCCCCTCGGTGCGGCGCACGCCGCGCCCCTCCCCCAGCTTGCGCAGGAAGGCGGCGTACAGCGCGGCGTCGAAGTGGTAGGCGTAATCGTAGCGGTCGGCTTCTCCCGGCAGCGCGAAGCGGCCCTGGCTGGCCATCACGCTCGACAGGCATTGCTCGCCCAGCGACCCAAGGCCGGCCTCGCCCAGCCGGTGGTACTGGCCCCACACCGCGCGGGAGCCGCTCAGGTCGCCGAAATCGCCGAAAGTATGGAAATAGCTTTCGCCGACCGCTCGCCAGTCGCAAAACTGGATGCCCAGCTTGTAGCTGCCGTTGGTGGCGCGCAGGAACTCGGCCTCGTCAATGCCGAGCAGGCGGTGGAAGTTGCGGATCGAAGGAAAAGTCGCCTCCCCCACGCCGACTATGCCGATCTCCTCCGACTCGACCAGCTCGATGGTGGTGCCGCTTTTGAGCGCGGGCGCGAGCGCGGTGGCCAGCGCGGTGGCAGTCATCCAGCCGGCCGCGCCGCCGCCGACAATGACGATTCTTCGAATAGCTTGGTCAGACATAGGCAACCCAACTTAAAAAAAGAGGCGGCCGGAGCCGCCTCTGAAAACTGCCGCCAAAGCGGCAGGGGACGAAGGGAGGTCCGTTGCGCCTGCATTGCGATGGACCTGATGTCAGGACTGCGACACGTCTTAGTATGTGTAGCGCAGCGCCAGGCGATAACTGCGGCCGGGCTCGAACCAGGAACGGCTCATGCTGCCGATACCCTGCTGTTGGGTCTGCCTAACGACGGTATCCAGGAGGTTGCTTGCGTTGAAACTGGCCTGGATATGGTCGTTAAACCTGTAGTCGAAGCCGAAGTCCAGCTGTCCGGCCGCTTCCTGCCACGTCGGCAAGCCCCAGCCCACGTCGCGCGGATAGACCGTCTTGCCATCGACCACCGTCGCCCGGGTCGGATCGGCACTGGTGGCGGTGTCGCCCTGCGTGCCGTTGACGGACACGCCCTGCAGGAAACGGCTGCGCCAGCTGTAGGCCAGGCGCATCGACATCTGCCCCTGGTCGTACATGAACATGACGTTGTAGGCGTTCTTCGACAGATACTGCAATGGCATATCGGTGAACGGCATGCCATTGGTGTCGCAGCCCAGCAAGTTCAAGGAACTGTTGTTGAACGAACTGGCGGCCGGGCAGTACTTCAGATTGTACGGATGGTGCAGCGTCTGCTTGCTCTTGATGTAGGTGTAGTTCGCCGAGACGCCGAAGCCCTTGGTCCATTCCGGCAGTATGTCCGCCAACACCGGCACATTGTTGAAGTAGGTCTGGCCAGCGAGCTCCAGTCCGGTCACCTTGCCGTCCGCTGCATTGTCCGGCGCGGTGATCATGAAGGTTTGCGGGTTGCCGGCCAGGTCGTTGTAGTCGCGGGTATAGGCCGAGCGCATGATGATGTCAGTCACCCGCTTGTGGAACAGGGCGCCTGTCAGCGACGTGCCGTTGCCCGGATACCATTCGAGCGTCGCGTCAAAGCTGTCGGCCTTGGTCGGCCCCATATGGACGTTGCCCTTGTTTTCACCCCTGTAGTTGACGCCCGTCACAGCCTTGGTGGTCTGGTCAATAATGACCTGCTGCTCCAGCTTGACGTACTCGTTCAGGTCGCCAAAGCTCGGCCGATACATCGACTTCGCGAACGCGAAGCGCGATTGCAGCTTGGGGGTGATTTCCATCTTCAGGTTAAGGCTCGGCAGCACGTCGACGGCGCTGCGGCCCTCGACGATCGGCTCGTCGATCTGCCCAAACCTCGGCACCGACGGCACGGAGCCGGTGCCGTAGACCGGCTTGAACACGGTATAGCCGCGGGCCCGCGTGTCGGTGTGGACCACGCGCACGCCGGCGCTGCCCTCGACCGGGAAGCGCAGATCGTCGAAGCCGAAGCGCGTCATCAGGTAGGCGGCCTCCGTCCTCTCCGACTGGCGGGAGGTTTTGGCCGGGTTGCCGTCGTAGACGAGCGGCATCCAGGGATCGGGTATGTTCGAGCAGTCGTTGTTGGTATTCGATTGCGCGTTGCCCTGCTCGCATTGAATCTTCATGATCGGATTCGCCGCCTGAATGTAGGCATTGGGATAGTCCTTGACCGCAGCCAGGCTAGGCGCCACCAGGGCGCCCGGGTTGGGGATCTTGCCGTTGAAGAAGTTGTCGAAGGCGTAAAGGCTGGTCGGCACCAGGGCTGCGACCCTCGGATCGCTCAGGTAAGTGAAATTGGCGCGCCCCGCCCAGGTCGGCAGGTCCGTCGTCGAGGCCGGCTGCCCCGGTGTGGACGAATTCCTGATTTCCCATGGCCTGGAGATGCTGTACCATTCCGAGCCGCTCCCCTGGACGCGGTTCGCCGTGCGCTTGGTCGCGCGCACGCCGAAGCGCACGTCGCGCATGACCGGATGGTCGAAATTGAAGCGCACGTCGGTCTTCCACGCATACAGGTCGGCGTCCGCCTTCTCCCTTTGCGGCGCAAACATCTCCAGGTAGTAGTTGGCCGGCGTCCGCAGGAAATCTTTCGCCTTGTCGTCGAAGGTGATCTCCCCAATATTCTTGCTCAGGTCGATATTCATGCTCGGCACGAACGTGGCCAGGGTGATGTTGTTGCCACTGGACTTGTTGGTGGCGTGGACCCATTGCAGGTCGTTCTGGAGCGACCAGCGCTCGTTGATGGTCCACTTGGCGTTCCAGGCGATCTCGCGGGTCTGCGAGCGCCGGTCGTTATAGGTTTGGTTGGAATTGAAACCCAGTCCGCCGTCCACGAAATTATTCGCGCCCCGGCCGCCGATCGGATAAGTGTACCTGGCCGACTGCAGTACGCCCTTGCTGTCGAACACCGGGTTGGTGAGCGTCACCTTGTAGGGGTCCTCCACACCCGTGAACAGGGCGTTCTCGGTCCCGGTTTCCTTGTAACCCGAGTGGAAATAGGTGAGCGCGGACGCGAGGCCCCCCTTCTTCCACTGCAGCGCGGCATACGCGCCGACGCGGTCGGTCTCGCTGAGGTTGGTGCGCCAGGACGCCGATTTGGGCACCCACACGGTTTGTCCGGCGACGATGTCGGTGCGCGGAAAATAGGCGTCAACCTGCACCGTATCGTTGTGGGAATTGCTCTCGTTGGCGGACAGGTTGAGCAGCGCACCCCACTGGCCGAAGTCGTTCTCCCAGCGTTTCGAGACCAGGCCGGAGACGGCGGGCGATTTTTGCCGTCCGAGCTGGTTGTAGTTCAGGTAGGTCGAGGCCGCGAATTTATCGCCCTTGTAATCGAAAGGCAGCGCGGTGCGCAAGTCGACCTGGCCGCTGACGCCGCCTTCGATCAACTCGGCCGGCGGGTTCTTGTGCACAACCACCGCGGACATCAGTTCCGCCGGAATGTCGCCCCAGCTCAATTCGCGACCCGGCCAGCCGGCCGAGAACGATTCGCGGCCGTTCAAAGTGGACGAACCCCAGGTCAGGCCGCGCACCGAAATGCCGGAACCCTCGACCGAGAAATGCTCCGGGTCGCCGCGCGAGCGGTTGCGGTCCATCGTCACGCCGACGACGCGCTGCAGCACCTCGGTGATCGATTTATCGGGCAGCTTGCCGGCCTCTTCGGCGACGACGCCGTCGACGACTTCCTCGGAATTCTGCTTGAGCCTGGCGGCCGACTGCATTGCCGCGCGCTGGCCGGTCACGACCACGCTCACGGCCTCCCCGTCCTTGGCGGCCGGCGCCGGAGGCGCCGTTTGCGCCTGCACGGCGCCGCTATAGAGCGCTGCGAGCTGTGCCGCCGCGAACGCCAGCGTGGTCATCCTCAAGGGTTCCCGCTTGATCATTGTTCCAATTGTCCTCATTGTCTCTATCCTCTTGAAATCTTGTTTTGCTTTGGCTCCCCGCCGCGCCGGGCGGGGGCAGTCAATGGTCTTGCGCCATCACTGGAAGGTGATCGGCCCGGTCAACGTTATCGTGGTCGGGTAATTCGGCGGCGGCGCGGTCGGGCTCGGCACCTTGAAGTTGCCGACCGGTGAGGCGAACCTGATCGCGACGACCGAATAGTCTTGCAGTTCAAACCACGGGTTCAGATCCTTCAGTTCGCACGAATCGGCAACGGTGAAGTCCCTCAGCTTGAGACTGTAGTTCGCCGGCGCCGGCGAGCTTGGCTTGAAGCTCGCCCGCAAATGCACGTTGCACTCGCCGTTGTCCTTTTTGCGGTTGAAGTGGCCGAGGATCAAGTCGACTTCGACCTGGTTTTCGCCCGAAGCGAACCACTCCTGGTTCTGCGAGAAGTTGAACTTCAGCGCCCCCTGGGCATCGATCCGCGCGCCTTCAAACGTATCCTTGCTGTTCGAGATCTGCGTCACGTGGGGTGCGTACACGTCGATTTCCGACCAAACCCTCCACCAGCGTCCGTCGGTGTAGGGCTGGTTCTTGTAGGTGTAAGTGTTGCTGATGCTGCTGCCGTCTGCCGCAACGCTGACATCGCACCAACCCTTGCACCACCAATCGGTCTCGCTGCTGCCTCCGCGCGGGTCGACTTTCCCATCCTCGTTGGTGGTCGTTGTATTCTTGTAGCCGCTCAAGAACTTGATCTCGGGCGCCAGCGCGCTGCCGATCGGCATGGTCTTGACCACTTTCACCGTCTCGTAGATGTCGCCGCCGTCCATCGTGGCGGTGACGGTGCACAGCCCATCGGCGAGCTTTTGCAGCGTGGTTCCGCTGACCGAGCACACCGTGGGCGTGCTGGTGCTAAAGACCGGGGGGGAGCCGGCCACGCTGGACTCTGCCGCCAGTTGCAAGGGCTGCGTGTCCAGTGGCTGCGCTCCCGGGTTGCGGAAGAAGATTGCCGCCGGCCGCTTGGGAATGACAAAGAGCTGGCGTTGCGTGGCCGCGGCGTAGCCATCCCCGCCGACCTGGTTGGCGTTCACCGAGCACTCGCCCGCTTTCAGCAGCGACAGCGTGGCGCCGCTGACGGTACAGGTACCCGGCGTGTTCGACACGTAGGTGATCGGCCCGCCGGAACTGGCCGTGGCCTTCAGCAAGATGGTCGCGATGGTCGGCGGAACAGCTACCGTCTCCCCGCCCGGGAACGGGAAGGAAACTGATTGCGCCATCCCGGCTTGGCCGCCGCTACCACCGCCACTGCTACCGCCACCGCAGCCAGCCAGCAGCGTGGCGCAGGCCAGCCCGATAGCCGTAAGCTGGAATTTCATTTGTTGTCTCCTCATGATTTATATTTCCTTTATGTTTTGTTTTGTAGGCGCGGTACACCGCGCCAATTCCCTGCTCACATGTCGACCGCGACCACCACCACTGCCTTGGCCGGGATCTTCAGGCGCAATCTGCCGTCGATCGCCTTCGCTGCGAACGGCGCCGGCTTGACCGCATCCTTTTGCTTGAAGGTGTTGTGCGCGTCCATCGCCGCCGCTGTCAGCACCTGGCCGCTGACGCCGGAAACCTTCTGTCCGGCAACATTGACCGCCACGTCCGACGCCTCGTTCGGGTTGGTGTTGACGATCGCCAGGTACAACTTGCCGTCCTTGGCGCGCGCCGCCGAGGCGCTGATGCCCGGGATGCCGGCCGCGCCGACCTTGTATTCGACGTTGTCGCTCAAGGCCACTGGCAAGGAGGTCGCATCCTGGAACGGCACGTACATCTTGTAGGCATGGTAGGTCGGAGTCAGCAGTATCTTGTCCTTGTCGGTAAGGATCATCGCCTGCAGCACGTTGACCATCTGCGCGATATTCGTCATCGTGACCCGGTCCGCATGGGCATGGAAGATGTTGAAGTGCAGCGCCGCGACAACGGCGTCGCGCAGCGTGTTTTGCTGGAACAGGAAGCCGGCATTGGTGCCCTTCTCCACGTCGTACCAGGTGCCCCATTCGTCGACCAGCAGGCCGATCTTCTTTTCCGGATCGTTCTTCTCGAGCGCGGCGACGTTTTCCTTGATACTCGTGTCGATTTTCAAGGCGTTCACCATCGTCGACATCCACTGCGCCTCCGGGAAGCCGGTGGCCGCACCCTTGACGTCCCAGTTGCCGGTCGGGATAGTGTAGTAGTGGAAGCTGATGCCGACGGTGCGGCCCTTCAGTCTGTCGCTCAGCACCTCGGTCCACTTGTCGCTCAAGGGACCGCCGCTGGCAATCATTTTCGGGCGGTATTGCGCCGGCGCCTTCAGGAAGGCTTCATAGTTGTTGTACAGATTGGCGTAGTAGTCCGGCGACATATTGCCGCCGCAACCCCATGACTCGTTACCGACGGCGAAAAAATTCACCTTGAACGGCTTGGCGCGGCCGTTCTTGCGGCGCAGCTCGGCCAAGGTCGACTTGCTGTCGGAGGTCATGTACTCGATCCATTCCGACATTTCCTGCGGGGAACCCGTGCCCAGGTTGCCGTTCACATAGGTGTCAGCGCCCAGCATTTCGGCCAGATCGAAGAATTCGTGGGTGCCAACCGCATTGCTCTCTTCCACGCCGCCCCAGTTGGTGTTGACCTTGACCGGGCGCTTGTTACGTGGGCCGATACCGTCTTTCCAGTGGTATTCATCGGCAAAGCAGCCGCCCGGCCAGCGCACCAGCGGGACGTGCAGATCCTTCAGCGCGCCGACCACGTCCGTGCGCCAACCCTTGATATTCGGGATTTGAGAGCCGGGACCGACCCACATGCCTTCGTAGATGCCGGTGCCCAGGTGCTCGGCGAACTGGCCATAGACGTTCTTGTTGATGACCGGGCCGGGTTTGCCCGGATCGATGTTGATGGTTACGGCTGCGAACACGGGCGCGCCCGCCAGCATTGCAAGCGCCAGGACGCTGTTCTTCAATACACTCATGTCTTCTCCATATTATTTTCGTGCCTGCTGTTCGTTGACAGTTTGGCTTTCGCTTGCGTGACGCAGGGAGCAGGCCCTTCCAGTCCAGCAAGCCGGCCGAGTGTATCCCGAAAATTGCGGCAAAAATACACGCTGAAATGGGCTGCCGCCTGCCCTGACGGCCCCGCGCGAAAATTCTGCACGGCCAGTAGCGGTACCCGTGCAGATTTTGCTATTGCTCGCGTAAAGGCCCGCTGTCCGAAGCGGCCCCCACCCTGTGCGCCAGCGGCCGGACCGCCATCGCTGCCCGCCGAATGCACGGAAGTGCAGCATCAATGCGATTATTTGCACCCTCGTAAGATCTTCACCATTCGCGCTATTTCGGCGCTGACTTCCCCGTGTCCTTTTGGCTTGCCCGGCCCCTGCCGGCGACGCGCAATACGGCGCCATATGGCGCCGTATTGGATTGCTGAAATCGGGTGGAGGCCGGGCGACCAATGCTGAATCGGGACTGCCTTATGCAAGCAGGCGGTACTCGAAACACTGCGCAAAGCTTGGCAGGGCAGACGGGTGAGGATGGATGAGCTGTGGCGCTATTCGGAAATATGCCCGGTCGCGACGTGATGCGCCCCTACTGGAATCGCTGCTTGCCAGATGGGGGCTGCGAAGAACGGCGGCGCATCTGTTCGCGCACGCGTGCTGAACCGGGCGCGCGTGGCGGCGCCGGCAGGTATACAAATGAACGGGGCCGCGCTCAGCGCTGCCGGTCACATATGGGCTTTATGGTGCCGGCTCCCGCGCCTTGCATGCCTCCCGGAATGCCTTGGGTGTGCACTGGTATTCTTCCTTGAAGAGCTTATTGAAATACGAGGAATTCTTGTACCCGACCGAATAGGCGATTTCCGCAATGCTGGCACTGGTGTTTTCCACCAATAGGCGCGATGCTTCGGTCAATCTGAGCTTGTTCAGGTAACCGATAAAGGTGTATCCCATTTCCACCTTCAATATATCGTTGACCTTATTGCGGTTGACGCCGGTTTCCGACACCACGGTTTCCAGATCCAGCTCCGAATCCGCATAACGCGTCGCCAGCAGTCTCAGAATGGCGGATTTTCCCTTTTCCCGGTGCGGCTCAAGCGCCAGCTGCTGGTACGCCACCAGCGGCAGATCCTTCTGCATCCGAGCGTGCAGGTCATTGGCCAAGGCCAGCGCGTACTGCTTGACGAACCAGAACCCGAAACCGCCCCAGGCCAGTACCAGGAACGCGGCGAGAAAATACAGGTAGCCGTATTTCCGCTCGTGCATGCCGATGTTCGCGATTTCGATACGCGACAGGGTGCCGACGCGGCTGGCATTGCTGGTGCCGACTTCGAGCTGCGCGACCTTGGCCAGCGAATAACCCAGGTCGGACGGGTTGAGATTGTTCATGTCGACCCACCATTGCGGAATGGTCAAATGCGCCAGATCGAGTTCGGCGTGGGCCCCGTCCGGATTGCAGTTGACGTATGCCAATGGCGAGCGGTAGGTCATCAGCTCACCCGGTTTGGACAGCTTGTCATCGAAGGTGGTCAGGCCGATCCGGATAGTACCGGCGGGGAAGCAGCGTGCCTCGAAACTGATCTTGTCAAATCTGGACCAGTCGAGCAATGCCGGTTTGCCCTTGGGGTCCGTGAAGAACAGGGCGCTTGATACTAAAGAATGGGGATTGCTGCCTGACAGGACGAATTCCATGATCAGGCGCGCTGCTTCGACTCTCGCGTTCAGGTTGGTCGTCGCGTCGTTGGTGCTGTGCGTGCGCAACTGCCAGGAAAAATCTTGTTGCTCAAACAAGGGGGCCCGGTGATAGCTGCGGCTCACGCACAGGTACCCGATCAGGATGCTCACACCGAGAAGCAGAACCAGGCGAAGCAGTGCCTTTGAATATAACGCGTGCATATAAATAATAGTTATGGTCGAACAGCAGCGAGCCCGCCGCGCGCCGGTGCGGCGACAGTCGTCTGGTATCGCAATGTACAGCATGTCGTGCCGTCTGTCACTGCGACGCTGTTGCACGCCATAGACGGATGCCCGGCTTCGACTTGCTCTTGCCGCAGCCCGATGCGTATCGTTTGCTGTCCGGGCTCTTTGCAGCAGTGGCAGACGCTGCTGCCGCATTGCTCTTTCGTGCGGACGCCGATAACGGAAAACGTCATCTCCAGTTATGTTTTTTTGCGAACCATGGTATTTGGCTATGCGGCTGCTTGCCATTCAATTAGCATTACCGGCACAAAGTTGGCTGTTATGAAACGTAAAGGCTTCCATGATCAAAGCTCACACCGCATCCTCCCGCCTTGACGTGATCGATGCCTTGCGCGGCTTCGCCATCGTATCGATCATGCTCGTGCATAACCTTGAACATTTCGATCTGATCTACACAGCGCAGGGGTTGCCGGCCTGGATGAAGTCGCTGGACTCGATAGTCTGGGACATGGTGTTTTTTCTTTTCAGCGGCAAATCGTACGCCATCTTCTCGCTGCTGTTCGGTGTCACCTTCTTCATCCAGCTGCATTCCCGGCAGCAGCGGGGCGAAGACTTCCGGCCGCGCTTCGCCTGGCGCCTCGCGCTCCTGTTTGGATTCGGCCTGGTCAATTCCCTGTTCTACGAAGGCGATATCCTCACGTTCTACGCCGTCGTCGGACTGGTGCTCATTCCGGTCGCGCGCTTGGGCAACAAGGCCGTCTTCGCGATCGCCTTGCTGTTGATGCTGCAGCCGGCGGAGTGGCTGGTGTTGCTCGACGGGCTACAGCATCCCGAACTTAAACCTGCGGATCCGCCCTCCTGGGCCTACTTCGGCAAGAGCTTCGCCTATCTTAGCGGCGACTCCGTGCTCGCCACGTGGTACGGCAACTTCACCAACGGAAAAATGGGGGTGCTGCTCTGGAGCTGGGAGAACGGGCGCATGTTCCAGATGCCATCGCTGTTCATGCTGGGCATGCTGGCCGGGCGCATGTCGCTATTCGTGCCGTCGCCCGAAAGCAGGCGCTTCTGGACCCGGACCCTGCTGGCGGCTGCGCTGCTATTCGTTCCCTTGTTGGTCGCCAGATCGGAACTCGGCCGTTTGATCGCCAGCGAAGCGCTGCGCTCGCCCCTGTGGGTCATGCTTTCCACCTGGTCGAGCCTGGCGCTCATGCTGGTGCTGGTGTCGAGCTTTGTCCTCCTGTTCCAGACCGGGTCGCTGGAGCGCATGCTGCGCATCTTTGCGCCGCTGGGGCGCATGAGCCTTACCAGCTATGTCACGCAGTCGTTGGTGGGATCATTCATCTACTACGGCTACGGCCTTGGCCTGTACAAGATCACCGGCGCGAGCCATTGCCTGTTGATCGGTCTTGGACTGGCGCTGCTGCAAGGCTGGTTCAGTGTCTGGTGGTTAAACGGGCACAAACAGGGCCCGCTGGAAGCGCTGTGGCACCGCGCGACATGGGCCGGCCGCCGCGCCGATGTCCGCGCCGCGCAAGCGATCAATACCTAGCCTGCCCTGCGCCTTCAGTTCCTCATTTGCCCATGTTCACTTGTCCATGATAGACATCTCGAACGGCGCCGCCGGCAGGTCTTCGGTGCTGTAGAGATTCACGTAGGGCGCATCGGCCCAGGCATAGCGCACATGCGTGGTGCCTGGCTGGTTGGCCCCTTTCAGCGTCACCGTGTCGCCTTGCGCCACCGCCAGTACATACCGGCAAGCCGCACTGGCGCACGCTTCGAAGCCGATCGCATGGCCGGCGCTATAGGTGCGCAAGCCTCCGCCCGCATTCTTGAACTTGACCACGAGGTCCTCACCTGCCCTCGTCACGCCGGCCGCTTCCGGACCTCCGGGCGCAATCGCTTCGCCGTAGGCAAGCGCGCGGGCCGCAAGCGCCAGGCGCCCGCCGACCACGGCTTTCTGCGCCGGATGAATGTCGGTGCGATCGCCTACATCGATGGTGACGGCCAGGCCGGCATGCCGGTCGTTTCTGACGGTCCTGGCCTGGGCTTCACGCAACTGCGCCCAGTTCGACGGCCCGGGCTGGGCCGCGACCGCACCGAACGACGACAGTTGGACGACAAGGAAGGGTAACTCCGGCTGGGCAAAGGTCTTGCGCCAATCGGCGATCAGCAGCGGCAGCAAGGTCTCATATTCTTCGGCGGCCCCGGTGTTGGACTCGCCCTGGTACCACGCCGCCAGTTTAAACTTGTAGCCGGCCAGCGGCGCGATCATCGCGTTGTGCAGGGTCGAGAAACTGGTCGGTACATCCCACGGCGCCGGCGGGATCGACAGGCCCTTCGAGCGCATGCCCAATTGGTACTTCCATGGCGCGGACAGCTTGATAAACTGCCCGTCGGCGGTCTTGATGCCGCGCTGTTCCGGCAGCCCGGTCAACCCGCCTCCGCTGCCGCCGCCAAGGACGTGGACGGCGATCACGTTGCGGCCCGGTTTGAATACGCCCGCCGGAACGGCATAATCCCGCCATACCCAGGCCGTGCTGCCCCCGCCCACGCGCACGCCGTTGACCCAGGTGCTGTCGTAGGTATCGATGGGGCCCAGCTGGACGGCGTTCGCCGCTTGCGCCTGCGCCTCGTCCAGTGTGACAGTGGTGCGGAACCATGCGGCCCCGTCGAAGTCCGCCAGCGCGGCGGCGCCGGCATTTTTCCATGATCCCGTCGGTGTAAGGCTCGGCCATGCCGCGTCGTCGAAGCCCGGCGAACTCCATGCGCGCTGCGCCTTTGCCTGCGGATCGTGCGCGTCCCACCATTGCTCGTGCCGGCGCGCTTCGTCGGCCATCGCCTTGGAGCGGTCCGACGCCATGTCCGCCAGCGCCTCCAGCCCCTTGACGTAGGCCGGCAGGGATTTCAGCGATGACGCGCCTATCCAGCCCTGTATGGTGGTGCCGCCCCAGCTCGAGCCGATGAAACCGACCGGCACCTTCTGGGTCCGTTGCAAGGTACGGGCCATGTAGTAGCATGCCGCCGAAGCGTCGCCGGCCGTCTTCGGCGTCACCACTTTCCATTCCACCGGCCGTTGCAGATCGCTCTGGATAGCGGCTTCGCTGACGAGTTGGATATTGACGAAGCGCAGGTCCGGATTGGCGGGGAAGTCCGACCACGCGCCGGTCGACAGCCGCGCCGGAAACGCCATGTTCGACTGGCCGCCGCACAGGTAGACGTCACCGATCATGATGTCTTGGAGCGTGATCCCGCCGCTGCCTTTGGCACCGGCGACGGACAAAGTGTGCGGCCCGCCAGCAGTCATCGCGGGCATCGTCACACGCCATCGGCCATCCGCGCCTGCCTTCGTATCGGCGGTCCGGCCGCCCAGGCTCACCGTCACGCTTTGCCCGGCTGCTGCCGTGCCCCACAGGGTCAGCGGTTCTCCACGTTGCAGAACGGCGTGATCGCCGAAAATGGCGGCAAATTCGGGCGCCGTTGTTTGCGCGAACGCTGGCGATCCCGGCAACGAGGCAAGCGCGATGGCGGCCATGCCGGCCAAGCGGATGCGAGAATGATTTTTCATGTTTATGGCAGGCTGGCGGAGTTTTCGTCGTGAGCAGTGTGGCCTTATTTCCATCCTTGGAACAGTCCCCCCGGATTACGAAAAATCTCATATCCGCTTATGTTTTTGCGCGGCCGCCCGGTGAACCGGACCGCATAGCCGGCTCAATGATCGTGGCGATGGTGGATGTCCGGATAGTGCGGATGGCTGTGCCGCATCGGCAGGTGCCGATGAGCGTGCGCGTGCGGCTCGACGCCATCCCAGTCAAAGTCGTGTTCGTGCTGGTGATGCTCGTCGTGGCTGTGCTTATGGGTGTGCGACATGGGCAGATGGTCATGCTCGTGCGCGTGCGATTCCGTCAGGTGCAGCCAGATGCCCCCGCCCATGAGCGCCGCAGCGATCCAGAACAAGGCGCCCGGCACCTCGCCCAACATCAGCAGCGACAGCGCGGCGCCGGCAAACGGGGCGGCGGAAAAATAGGCGCCCGTGCGCGCGGTGCCCAGATGGCGCAGCGCCAGCACGAACAGCACCAGACTCAGGCCGTAGCCGCAAAAGCCGACCACGCCGGCCAGCAGCACCGTGCGCGCCTCCGGCATGACGCCGCCCAGCGCAATGCCGATCGCCAGGTTGACCGATCCCGCCACCAAGCCTTTGACGCCGGCGATCTGCAGCGGATCGCTGGCCGAGACCTTGCGCGTCAGATTATTGTCGACACCCCAGCACAGGCAGGCGCCGACGATGGCGATGGCACCCCAGGGCAATCCCGTGGCGGGCGACTGGTCCCACGACAGCAGCAGGCCGGCCGCCACAATCAACAGCATGCCTATGAAGATGCGGCGGTCGAAGTTCTCCTTGAAGACGAACCACGCCAGCATCGACGTCAGCACCCCTTCCATATTAAGCAGCAGCGACGCTGCGGAAGCGGAAACGCTGCCCAGGCCGGCCATCAGCAGCAAGGGGCCCGCCACGCCGCCTGCGGCGACCGCGCCGGCGAACCAGGGCAAGTCGTGGCGGGTCAACGTGACCGGCCGGTCCTGGGCGTTGCGCTTGACGACCGCGCGTATTGCGTAGCAGATCAGCAGACCGATGCCGCTGCCCAGGTAAAGCACGCCCGCCAGCGCCGCCGGCGGCATCTGACCCACCAGGGTTTTCGCGAAAGGAGTGCTGGCGCCAAACAGTGCGGCGGCAAGCAGTGCGTAGATGACGCCTGTATGCATGGAAAAGTCCGGTGAAAATCCTGCCGATTGTACGACGGGTCTCCAGCTCGGAGGCCCCTCTCGCCTATTTTACCGACATGGCGCCGCCTGCCCAGTACCACCGGTATGCCGATCCCGTGCATAATGGCCAGCCATGTCCTTGAAAATCGGAATTTCGGGAGTAAACATGCTGCACCTGCTGTGCTGCCTGGGATTGATATGCTTTGCCGGCATCGCCAATGCAACCACCACAGTCCTCTGCGTTACGGAAGAAAACCGGCCCGTCAACTTTTGGGCAAACGGCAAGGTCACCGGCTTCAGCACCGAGGTCGTCGAAGCCGTGCTCAAAGAGATAGAGGTGCCGGCCAACTTCCAGATCATGCCTTGGGCACGTGCATACGCAACGGCGCTACATACGGAAAATGTGCTGATCTTTTCGATCATGAGGACGTCCGAGCGCGAACATCTGTTCAAATGGGTCGGCGTGGTCTCGCCGCCGGACAGTTCCTATTTGTTCGCGCTGCGCGCGCGCAAGCTGAAACTGGACAAACTGGACGATGCGCGCAACTATAAGATCGGCACCATCAACGGCGACGCGCGCGAGCAATACCTCGAGTCGAAAGGTTTCGTCAAGGGCCGCCACCTGCATGGCAACGCTTTGCCAACAACAACCTATGAAAAACTGAAGCTTGGGCGCATCGATCTGTGGGCCATGAGCGACATAATCGTGACGGATATCGTGCGGCGTGATGGAGGCGACCCGTCGCAAGTGCTGGTCCGGGCCCTCCAGTTGACCGAACTGGGCAGCGGCGGCAGCTATATGGCGTTCGGGCCGAAAACGGACGATCACCTGGTCGAACGGTTTCGCAAGGGCCTCGAAGTCATCAAGGCGAAAGGCACTTTCGCCGCGCTGCAAAAGAAGTGGTTCTAGCCCGGAGCTGTACTGGGGCGGCCCATCAACAATCTGCCGGAATCAGCCGCTGTCAGCGCCGGGCCGCCGGCTGCGTTTCCTCGCCTATGCTGCGCCAGTAGTCGCGCTCTATCCTTGCCAGATCGACTTCGCGCGCGGCCTCACTGAACGCCTGCTGCCGCTTCAAACCATCCGGCGTGCGCTGGAAGCAGACATGCACCGAGCGCTCCTTGAACAAGTGTTCCGCAATAGCGATGCGCTCGCGTTCAGCCTGCGTGTAGCGGCCGCTGGCGAGCAGGTAGCGCAGCATCCGCTTTTCGATGACCATGGCGTTGAAACGCCTGTTCAGCAGCTTGCGCAGATTGGTCTCGTCGTTCACGCCCTCTTCCACGCTGAGCTGGCCGGACCGGGCCATGTCGTCGAACTGCTCCCCATTCGAATAGCCCGCCACGGTGCCGATGCGTATGCCTTTCAGGTCCGCCCAAGTCTCCGCCGGCGCCACTTCCGCCTTCAGATAGGCGATCACGCTTTGCCGGCTGCCGACGGCACTGGAGAAATAGCACAGTTTTTCGCGCTCCGGGGTGCGGAACATCGCCACCACGCCGGCGTAGCGCGGGTTGTGCAGGCCGTAATCCAAGGCCCGCTTCCAAGGGAAAAAGTCGATGCTCGCGACGTAGCCCATGCGCTCCAGCACCGAGCCCAGCAGCGCCCCGGTCAAGCCGTTGTCCGGCAAGGCGCGGCTGAAGAACGGCGGCCATTCCTCGGTGGCGAAATGCATCGCGGGCCGCTCGGACGCGAGCGTCGACGCAGTCAGCAATAGACTTGCGCAGAGCCCCAGCAGCCTTAATAGCTTCAATTAGTCCCCTTATCCCATTCCAAACAGAAATTCTGGCTGGCATATGCTCCCACAAATTATCGCTTGCGGCAAAGTATTGTGCAGTGGGCAAGAAATCGGCGAGATTTGATAGCATATTGCAAGCTGTAGGGTTCCTGCACATGAGGCCGCGCACGCTTGCCTCGGCAACTGGGCGTGCGTAGTATGGGTCCACGTCGAACTCTTGGGTGCCGCCATGGAAACTATTTTGCCCGTCAACGAAGTGAAGGTCGACCGGTGGCAGCGCAGCCGGCAAAAGGCGTTCAAGGAGGTGCCGGACGAGGGCCGCACCATCACCTACCTGGGCAAGAAATTCCACGTCTATCCCGACACATTCTGGCCTTTCCTGGACAGCCAGCCGCTGGTGCGCAACTTCCGCATCCAGCCCGGCGAGAGCGTGCTCGATGTCGGCACCGGTTCGGGCGTGATCGCCATCTTCTCCTGTTATGCGCAGGCCGGGCGCGTCCTGGCGCTGGACATCAATCCGGCCGCGATCCGCAGCGCGACCCACAACGCGCACGAGCACGGCTTCGACGGCATCATGGAAGTGCGCCGCTCCGATCTGTTCGAACAGGTGGGCGACGAGCAGTTCGATGTCATCACCGCCAACCTCCCCTTCCGCAACAAGGCGGCGCACGACGTGGTGGCCCGTTCGCAATGGGATACCGCCTTCCAGACCAACACCCGCTTCTTCAAGGAGGCGGGCAAGCACTTGAAGCCAGGCGGCCGCATCTACTTCGCCCACGCCAATTTCGGCGCGGTCGACGAAGTCAAACGGCTGGCGGTGGATGCGGGCTACGACATCCGATTGCTGGCCAGCAGCGTTCCCGGCGAGGCGGAGGAACGCCAGTTCTATGCCTACCTGATCGAACGCGCCAAGCCCCGCTAGCGGACATGGACAGTCTGCTCGCCAGCGTCAATGCCCTGCGCGCCGTGCCGCACGCGCCATGGCGCGCCAAAGTGCGGCGCGTGGCCGTCATCCTGACCAGTTCCCGTTCCGGTTCCACGCTGTTCAAGGCGGCGCTGGCCGCTCATCCCGACATCCTGTCGCTCGATGGCGAGGCCGAACCCTTGCTCGCCCTCAGCGGCGACGGCTTCGGCGCCAATCCCGCCTGCGCCAGCGACGAGATAAGCCGGCTGGCGAATCCGGACGTCTTGGCCGACAACATCTTCGACGGGCTGACGATCGCGTCGCCGCACATGGCGCCGCTGGCCGAACTGCAGGCGCGCTGGAGCAGGCGCCTGCTGCTGCAATTCCCTGCCCTGTTCGGCTCGCGGCAGGAATACGCCAGGCTGCAGCAGCTGCTGGCGGACGCGTTCAGCCACGCATTCGAGCATGACAAGCAGGTGCCCGAGCAGGCGCTCGCGCATGCCGTTCTGGAGACGGTATTCCGGCAGGCGCGCTGGCGGCTGGACTATTACGACGGCGTCCCGGGTCCGGGTGAAGGGCGGCCCTTCGAAGAGGCCGCCAAGATAGAAGAACCGCCGTTCGTGCTGCCCGGCCTGCGGCGGCGGCGCTGCACCGAGGCGGACGTCGCCGGCAAAGTCCTGCTGTTCAAAACGCCTTCGGACGCCTACCGTCCCGGCCTGTACCAGCAACTGTTCCCCCACGCCGACGTACGCCACATCCACCTGACGCGCGGCTACGCGCAGAGCGTGAACGGGCTGATGGACGGATGGCTGTCGCCCACCGGATTCTTTGCCCATGACATGGCGCGCTCCGGCGTCCAGCTGGCCATCGCGGGCTATTCCGACCTGCGCACCTTCGGCCAGCGTTGGTGGAAATTCGACCTGCCGCCGAACTGGCGCCAGTTTGCCGCGAGCAGCCTGGAGGAGGTCTGCCTGAACCAGTGGCTGTCGTGCCACCGGCATATCCTGGACAGCGGCGTCCAGGCCCAGCGCATCGCGTTCGAGGATTTCCTGGCCGATCCGGCCGCCACCCTGGCGCGCGCCTGCGGCTGGCTGGACTTGCCGGCCCTGCCAGCCAGCGCCGCCGCCATGGGCGCACTGCCGGTAACAATGGCGACCGAAGCGCCGGCGCCAGGGCGCTGGCGCAAGCGCAGCGAACTGCTGCAGCCCTTGGGACTACGGCCGGAAGTGGCCCGGACCATGCATGAACTGGGCTACCAGTCCGGGCCGGAGGCATGGCAATGATCAAACGGCTGCTGGTGCCTTACCTGATGGGACAGCGGCGCGATGGCCTGCAGCGCGTGACGGCGCTGCATGGCGGATCCTGGACTGTCGTCAGGGCGCCTGAATCGACTGCCGACCGCATAGCCGACCGCAACGAGCAGCTGCGCAGCATGGGGCGGGTGTATGCCCTGCTGGCCGAGCAGGTGCGCGAGGCGGCGCAGGCGGGCCAGATACCGCTCAGCATTTCGGGCGACTGCATCTCCTCCATGGGCGTGCTGGCCGGCTTGCAGCAGGCCGGCCGCGAGCCGCAACGCATCCTGTGGCTGGACGCCCACGGCGACTTCCACACCTGGGCCACCACCCAGACGCAATACCTGGGCGGGATGCCGCTGGCCATGCTGGTCGGCCGGCCGGACCGGCGCCAGGAACAGCGCGACGGCATCGCCGCCTTCCGCGAAACGGTCGGAGCGCGGCCCTATCCGGAGGCGCGCATCGTGCTGTCGGACGCGCGCGACCTGGATCCGGGCGAGGACGAGGCCCTGGGCAATTCGGCCATTGTGCGCTGCCCGCTCAACGAGGTGCTGTCGCACCTGGCGCTGGACGAGACCCTGTACGTGCATTTCGATACCGACGTACTGGACGAATCGCAGCGCATGCCGGCGCTGAAATATCATGTGCCGGACGGCCCCGGCCTGGAACAAATGGCAGCGCTGTTCCAGCGCCTGCGCGACTACCCGCTGGTCGCCGTATCGGTCTCGTCCTGGCACGCCGAGCAGGACGGCAACGACGGCGCGGCGCGCGCGTGCCTGGACTTGCTGCGGGTGCTGCTGCCCGGCTAGCACAGCGCCCGCGACGATCCGCTGAACCAGGCGCCGGTGGTCAAGCTGTTACGCCACGAGTTCGGCCATGGACCACCCTACCGAGAAATAACGCGGAGTCAGCGGTCGAGCACCAGAAGCCCATTCCCGGCCCCCCTGGATACGCAGAGAAGAATCTGGTTTCCTTCCTCGCGTTCCGCTGCAGTCAGGACTGAGTCGCGGTGCTCGATCTCGCCGGAGAGGACACGGCACCGGCAGGTGCCGCAGACACCCTGTCGGCACACCGTATCGACAGAGAAGCGCTCGCCTTCGAGGACATCGACGATGCTCTGCCCAACTTCGACCCGCAAGCGCCGGCCGCTGCGCGCCAGCTCGATGGTGAAAGGCGCCTCGGGCCGCGAAGGACGGAGCGGGCTGAAGTTCTCCGTCACAACCGCGCCCGCCGGCCAGCCCGCCGTTGCAGCGACTGCCTCGACACGTTCCATGAACCCGGCAGGTCCACACAGATAGGTCCGGTCGCCTGCCCGGTATGGGCCGAGCGCGTCCGCGATCTCACTGTTTTCAAATCCTTTGCCATCGTCGCAATGCAGCTGGATACGCGCTGCAAACGGAAAGCGTTGCATCGCCTGGCCGAAAGGAACATGCGCTGGCGTGCGCGCAAAGACGTGCAGCGCAAAGTCTTTCGCCGCCAGGGCATAGGCCATCGAAATGAAGGGTGTCACGCCGATGCCGCCCGCGATCAAGACATGGCGCCCAGCGGACGCCTGCAAAGGGAAATTGTTGCGCGGGTTGCCGACTTCGACGAGTGTCCCTTGTTGAAGACGCGCATGCGCGGCAATGGAGCCGCCGCGGCCGCCAGCCTCTCGTTTTACCGCAATCTGCCAGCGCCCCGTAGTGCCCGGCCGGCCGATCAGTGAATACTGACGCACGACGCCGGGTTCGAGCCGCACGTCGATATGGGCGCCGGCCTCGTAAATCGGCAGCGGCGAGGGAGATGCCGATTCGAACGTGAACAGGCGTATGTCCTGGGCGATATCCTCGGTCGCGGCGACCCGAACCCAGCGCCAGGGTGTTTCGGTGTTTGGAAAGGCATCCTGGCCCCAGCCTCCCCAATAGCCGCGGATCGGCGGAGCGCGCCGCAATAACTGTGCTTCCGTCGCGCGCCAGCCGGCTTCCAGCCGATACCACGGAATTTGTGGGTAGAGATGGTGGATGAGATGGGCGTTTTGACCGAGCATCAACGGTCCGAGCCATTTGTTCGGCCGCAGAATCCCGGTCGCCCGGATCGGATACGCACGCTGTTCGACGCCCGGCGGGTGTTGGATGTAGGCGAAAGCATAGAGGATCAGCACGGCACCTATGCGCTGCGGTATCCACCAGATCAGCAAGCACTCGAGCGCCCAAGGGGAGGCAATCCAGATAGCATACCAGCTCGCCATCAGGCAGGAGCCCAAGAAGACCCGCGCGTTCTGAGCAGCCGACCACTGGCTGAAACGCTTCAGGTACCAGTGGACCCAATAAAACTCCAGAAAAATTCCATAAAGCCAGAACCCGGACAGCGAACGGGTTGCGGGTTCGTCCGGGTCTTCGTGATGTTCTCCCGTCGTCTTGTGATGGGCCAGGTGCAGTATGCGATAGATGGCCACTTCACATCCGGGAAGCAGCAACTGGCCACTTGCGGTACTAATCACATCATTGATGAACCGGTTGCGCGAAACGGCACGGTGCGTTCCATCATGCAGCGGCGTAAATGCGCCGTATATTGCCAAGCCATTGATGATGATGCCGAGGGGAATCGGCATCCAGCCCTCCACCATACCGTACGCCGACAATCCGAAAGCTGCGAAGCAGCCCAGGAGCAGGCACAACGTTGGCAGCGGCCAAAGGGGTAGTGCATGAAGAGCTTGTAGTTCCGGGGTGGCCCGCAAGCTGCCCGCCATCGCCCAATCCCCCTGGGCCTGGTCCGAACATGCCCGTTCAGGCAATTCGTGACCGTCCAAAACGGCTGTTTGTTGAAACATTTTTTATCTCCGTATTTGTAGGAGCAAGGGGACGTTCCTTCGCTCTCAAGTGTGGATGGTGTGCGAACGCGACGCGGCTCAGCCCCTGAAGCGGATCAGCAGGTTCATCAGCTTGACGGGCCTGCCCGCGTAAGGCGGCTGGAACAGCATCTGGATGGCCGAGAACCGTCCCTGGTAGAACACCGGGCGCAGTTTCGAGAAGGTATTGAACCCCTCGCGCGAGTGGTAGTGCCCCATGCCGCTGGGGCCGACCCCGCCAAAGGGCAAGTCATGTTGAGCCACGTGCAGCAAGGCCTCGTTGACAGACACTCCGCCCGACATGACGCGCGAGATGTAGAAGTTTTGCAAGGCCTTGTCGTGCGTGAACGGGTAGATAGCCAGCGGGCGGTCGTGCGCATTGATGTAATCGGCCACCTCCTGCGCGTTGCGATAAGTGCGGACCGGCAGAATGGGACCGAAGATTTCGCGCTGCGACACCAGCATCTGCGGAGTCGGGTCGAATACCAGGTGCGGCGCGAACTTGCGCAACGCCGCATCGGGTGTCTGGCCTTCTGCCAGGTTCACCAGCCTGGCCCCCTTGGCGCGTGCGTCCTCCAGCGTGGCGGTCAGGCGGGCATACGCGCGTTCGTCGATGATGGAGGTGTAGTCATTGCCGTTGATATCGGGGAAGCGCTCGGCGAACAGGCGCTTGCATTGCGCGGCGAACTCTTCGGCAGCCCCGACAGGCAGAAACACGTAGTCGATATTCGTACAGATCTGCCCTGCGTTGAACATCTTCACCCACATGATGCGTTCAGCAGCGGTCTTGATGGGGAAATCCGGCCCGACGACGGCGGGAGCCTTGCCGCCCAATTCTAGCGTCACCGGCGTCAGGTTGCGTGCAGCGTTGGCCATCACTGAGCGACCGGTGGCGCCGGAACCCGTGAACAGCAGGTGATCGAAGGGCAGCGACGAGAATGCCGGACCGCGGCCGCCGCCGTCGTCAAAGAAGCGCAGCTTGTCGTCGGGGAAATACTTGGGACTGACCTCGATCAACAGTGCTGCCAAATGGCGCGAATTCTCCGACATCTTGACCATCGCGCGGTTGCCCGCAGCTAAAATCGCGGCCAGCGGGCAGAAAGACAGGTTGAGCGGGAAGTTCCACGGCACGATCACACCCACCACGCCCAGCGGTTGAGGGATCACCCGGTTAGAAGCGCCGGGAAACATCATCACGTCGATGTGGCGCCGCTGCGGCTTCATCCAGCTCTTGAGGTTCTTCGCGGAATGCTTGATTGTTTCCAGCACCACGAAGAACTCGGCGAACAGCGTTTCGAACTCCGAACGATTGCCGTAGTCGAGGTTGATCGCCTCGACAAGGCGGTTGCGGTTGTCCTTCAGCAGCCGCGCCAGCGCATCCAGGTCGGCCATGCGCTCGGCTCGCGTGGGTTCCGGATAGTTCAGATAGGCTGCGCGCTGGTGGTCGAAACACTGTTGGAATTCGAATGGCATCTGAAGCTGATCGAATTCGTGGGGGCGTGCGTTCATGTGCGTTCCTCGCGGGTTGTGGAGTCAGGCGGTCTGGCGCAGCTCGCGCCGAAGAATCTTTCCCACCGTGGATTTGGGCAGGGCCTCGACGAATGCCACCAGCTTGGGCACCTTGTAGGCGGTGAGCTGGCTACGGCAATACTCAACGATCTGCTCGGCGCGCACGTCGGCACCGGGCGCGCGCACCACGTACAACTTTGCTGCCTCTCCGGTTTTCTCGTCGGGCATGCCCACGCAGGTGCACTCGAGCACGCCGGGACAAGCCGTGGCCACGGCCTCGATCTCGTTCGGGAAGACGTTGAATCCGGAGACGTTGATCATGTCCTTCTTGCGGTCGACCAACTTCAACAGGCCGTCAGGCGTGAACAGGCCAATATCGCCTGTGCGGAAATAGCCGTCGGCCGTAAACGCTTCGGCGTTGGCTTGCGCTTGCCGCCAATAGCCGCGCATCACCTGCGGGCCCTTGACGCAAACCTCGCCTGCATCGCCCTGCGCGGCCTCGGTACCGTCCTCCTTGAGCAGGATGACGTCCGTGGAGGGCACCGGCACACCGGTGGTCCCGTTGTAGTCCCGGACGGAGACAAGGTTGAAGCTGATCACGGGGCTGGTCTCGGACATGCCATAGCCCTCGCGAATAAAACAACCGGTCAACGCCTTCCATTTCGCCGATGTCGGCTCGAGGATGGCGGAACCGCCGCCTCCGGCCATACGCAAGCGCGAGAAGTCGATCTCCTTCGCGCGTGGATGCGCAGCCACACCCGCGAATAGCGTGTTGACGCCCGTGAAGACCGTGCAGCGCGAGGCCTTCAACACGTCGATGAGGCCATCCATGTCGCGCGGATTGGGAACCAGCCAGTTCTCGGCCCCGACCGAGAAGCAGGTGATGAAGTTCACCGTCAGCGCGAAGATGTGGTACAGGGGAATGGCGGTGACGATCACCTCCTCGCCGGGGCGCAGCTTGTCTGCCATGATGGCCTTGAACTGCTGCACGTTGGCCACCAGGTTGCGGTGCGACAGCGCCGCCCCTTTCGACAAGCCGGTGGTGCCGCCCGTGTATTGCAAAAACAGCAAATCCTCTCCACTCAGCGCCACCGGCGCGAAGGGCAGGTATTCGCCGTCCGCCAGCGCCTGCGCGAAGGCAATCGTGCCCTGCAGGCGCGCATCGACCGGCGGGCTGGGCAGCGCTGCGGCAGTGCCGTCACCAGGGCCTATCGTCACCACCGTCTGCAGTAAGGACTGTGCACCCGGCCCGCTCTGCACCTCTGCCACGGTGGCCGACACGCCGCTGAAGACGATAAGGATCTCGGCGCCGGCATCGCGCAGTTGATGCTCCAGTTCGCGCGGCGTGTAAAGCGGGTTAACGTTCACCTGCACCGCACCGGCGCGGGCGATGCCGAGAAAGGCAATCGGGAAGGCCATGAAATTCGGCGTCATCAATGCGATGCGGTCGCCCTTGCGTACGCCCAGGCGCGACTGCAGGTAGGCGGCGAAGTGGCGCGACAGCCGGTCGACATCGGCGTAGCTCAGTGTCTGGCCGAAGCATTTGAACGCCGGCCGGTCGGCGAACGCGGCCGTTGCCGCATCCATCATGGCGACGACCGACGGATAGGCGTCGGCATCAATTTCTGTTGGCGAGCTGCCATAGCTGGCGTGCCAGGGACGTTGGTGCATGGGAGTTTCCTAAGGAGGTTTGGAAAAATGCGGGACGCGTTCAGCGCGCCGCGCGGATCAGGTCCACCGCTTTCTCGGCGATGGCGATAATGGCGGCGTTGGTGTTGCCGCCGATTAGCGTGGGCATGATGGAACCGTCCACCACGCGCAGGCCATGCAGACCGTTCACGCGCAGTTGAGGGTCGACGACGGCCATCGCATCGACACCCATCCGGCAAGTCCCCACCGGGTGATAGACGCTGTCGGCGCGGTCCCGCAACACTGCGCGGATCTCGTCGTTGGTGCGCACACCGGCCGTGAAGACGTCCTTGTGCCGCAGACTGGCCAGCGCGGGGGCATCCATCAACCTGCGCGTCAGCTTGAAGCCCCTGACCAGGGTCTCCAGATCATCCTCATCCCGGAAAAACGCAGGGTCGATGACCGGCGCCTGGCGCATGTCCGGGCTCTTCAACGTGAGCTGCCCTCGGCTCTTCGGCCGTAGCACGCAGACGTGGCAAGAATAGCCATGCGCGGCGTGTAACTTGCGCGCGTGATCCTCGACCAGGCTGACGACGAAATGCAGCTGCACATCGGGTGCGGCCAGTGAGGGATCCGTCTTCAGGAAGCCGCCACATTCTGCAAAGTTACTGGTGATCATGCCTTGGCGCGAACGCAGGTAGCGGAAGATCTCGCGCGCCATGCGCACCGAGCCACCGAGGGAGATGCCCAGCAAATCCAGGCTCCTGGCCGCGTAGCCAAAGGTGAAATCGGGGTGGTCCTGCAAGTTCTGGCCGACGCCCGGCAGGTCGTGCAGGACCTTCACCCCCACCCGGCTCAGCTGGTGCGCGGGCCCGATCCCGGAGACCATCAGCAGCTGTGGCGTATGGAACACGCCGGCGCTCAGTATCACTTCCTTGCGGGCGCGGTAGATTTTTTCCTGTCCGGCATGCGTGCACGCCACACCCACGGCGCGGCGTCCTTCGAACAGGATGCGTGTCGCCTGGGCTCCCGTTACCACCCGCAAGTTGGGGCGATTGCCGATATGCGGGTGCAGATAGGCCCGCGCGGCGCTCCAGCGTTCACCGTTCCTCTGCGTGACCTGGTAAATCCCGATGCCTTCCTGATTGGCGCCATTGAAATCGGGCGTCACTGCAAAGCCGGCCTGGCGAGCGGCATTGAGATAGATCCCGTGAAACGGATTGCCCGTTCGCAGGTCGGCCACGGGCATGGGCCCGCCCTGGCCATGAAACTCGTCCTTGAAGTCGGCATTGTCCTCGCTGCGCACGAAATAGGGCAACAACTCGTCGTATGACCACCCCGGGTTGCCCAAGGCCGCCCAGTGGTCGTAGTCGCTGCGGTGCCCCCGTATGTAGACCATCGCATTGATGGCCGACGAGCCGCCAAGCGCCTTGCCGCGCGGCTGATACCCTCGGCGGCCGCCGAGGCCAAGCTGCGGCACGGTCTCGAACGCATAGTTGTTGATGCCGGTAGGCAGCATGGCGACCGCGGCCGCCGGCGTCTTGACAAGGTGGCTGTCCCCCGTGCCGCCGGCCTCAAGCAAGGTGACACTTGTCTGCCGCTGCTCGCTGAGGCGCCCGGCAAGAACGCTACCAGCCGAGCCTCCGCCGACGATCAGATAGTCCTGTTCGATGATGCTCAAGTGAGTCTCCGTCTTTTTTTAATAGACGTATGCTATCGAACGAGTCCGGTGTAAACCAGTGTTGAACGGGTCAATGATTTGTCTTAAAGTGCCGTCTTTAAATGGAAATTGTGTACTTTATTGAAGATGGCTGGCCAAAAGACGCTGGCAGTCAGGAGTACGCGTTCGGTCGGCGCGCAGCGCGGGGGTGACCAAGCAAGTGCTGCCCCCTTTCCTTCAAATGGGACTAGTCGGCGTGACTCGGGGGGGGGACAACCAGCCCGACCAGCGGTCAACTCTCGTCGGCCCGGCTCGATACAGCGGGCCAGAAGCGTCGGCGGTACTCGCTCGGTGTCAGGCCGTGCCATCTGCGAAAGCCTCGAGCAAAGTTGCCTTGGTCGCTGAAACCGATCCGCTCGGCAATCTCGCTCAAGCTGTGCGACGTCTGGCGCAGATACCAACAGGCGAGTTCGTTGCGGGTTTCATCCAGCAGGTCCTGGTAGCGATTGCCTTCGCAATCGAGCCTGCGCACCAGCGTCCGGCGTGACAGTCCCAAGGCCTGCGCTACGTCCACCAGCGTTGGCCACTCAGGCTCGGCCAGCTGGATCAGGTGGCGCACCTTGGCGCTGACGTTTCCCGACAATTTGATCAACTCCTCGTCGCTGGCACGGCAAAGACGCCTGTGCAAGTCGGCATCGGACGTTTCAAGGGGCCGGTCGACCACTGAACCTTCGAACCGGATTACCAGGTTCGGGCTGCCGTATTGTGTACGCCACGGCTCCCCGGGAACCGGCCGACAAGAGGCCTCGGATGGGGGCCACGGCAGTCCGATGGTGGCGTCGCGCAATGCCGCTTCGTCGACGATGGACCGGAAGATGTTGAAGATAGTATGCAGCGTCGCGTTCTGCAGGAACCCGGCGTAGCCGCCGAGGGGCATGCGCGGCGATATCACCAGGCCGGCCTGCCCTTGCGCGCGCGAACAATGGTAATCGAACATGCGGTTGCGTACCGGCGCATAGCGGGCAATGGTTTGCATCGCGTGCCAGACGCTGGCGCTGGAGATGGCGGCCATCCCCATCGGTCCGTGCGCCATGGCAGGAACGGCGCAACCCACATCGACCCCGGCGTCCGGCGCGCCGGGTGCATTGATCGAATCCAGCGGCGGCAGGAAATCAAGCAGTGGCAGCAATCGCGCCTGCCCCACGAATGGGCGTGGCGCCGCCAGACTGCGGCTGGCAAGGAGTCTGGAGAAGACCTGGTAGTAGGTGGAGTGCACACTCGGTTCGAACCATGCGCTGCGCTGCGCAGCGCTCTGCGCGCCGACTGCACGCGAATTCACTGTTACCAGCGTTTTTAGGCCAGTTTTCTTCATGAAAGTACCTGACTGCTAGACGAACAATGTACCGGGGAGCGCATTTGAAACGGCCATGCGACGTAAAGGCGGTCGTGTTTTTAGTGACTATATCATCACTTAGTCACTCGTTTGTGAAAATTTAAGACTAGGGGTAAGCTGTCGTCCATGAATACAGCCAGCACTCACCCGGGACCATCCCGAGGCCCGGTCGACCACGAGGTGCGCGATCAAATCATTGCCGCAGCTACCGCCCACTTCCGCCTGTACGGTTACGAGAAGACGACCGTCTCCGACCTTGCGAAGGCCATCGGCTTTTCCAAGGCCTACATCTACAAGTTTTTCGAGTCCAAGCAGGCTATCGGGGAACTGATTTGCGCCAATTGCCTGCGCCAGATCGAGACGGACGTCAAAGCCGCCATTGACGGGATCGAGCGTCCGCCGGAGAAGCTGCGGCGCATGTTCAAGGCGGTCGTCGAAGCCAGCCTTCGCCTTTTTTTCGACGACCGCAAGCTCTATGACATCGCGGCCTCGGCCGCGACCGGACGTTGGGCGGCGGTGCTCGTTTTCGAGGGGCGCATCCAGGCCATGCTGCAAGACATACTGCGCCAGGGACGGGAGTCGGAAGACTTCGAGCGCAAGACCCCGCTCGACGAGGCGGCGTCGGCGATCTACCTGGTCATGCGCCCCTACCTTAATCCATTGCTGCTGCAATACAGCCTGGATCACACCGACGCGGCGCCAGCCCAACTTTCGAGCCTGGTCCTACGCAGCTTGTCGCCGTAATCGCACAAAATTTACTGTGACCAATGACACCAGTAGTCACCGGTTACGGGATGAGACCCAGATTTGAAGACGGCACTTTAAGACAAATCATTGACGCGTTCAGCACTGGTTTACATCGGACCCGTTCGATAGCATACGTCTATTAAAAAAAAACGGGAGACGACACTTGAAACCAAAATTGCTTAGCTTTACCGTGGCCGCCGCCCTCGGCGCCGCATCGCTGTCCGCCCATGCATCCGGCTACCGTTTCGGCTCCCAAAGCGTGTCGGCCCAGGGCACCGCCGAAGCCAACGCTGCCGAGGCGGCAGATGCCTCCACCGTCTACGCCAACCCGGCAGGCCTGACCCGCCTGGCGGGCACCCAGATAGTGGGGGGCATGACCGTCGTCCTTCCCCACTCGACGTATTCGGATACTGGTTCCACGCGCTTCACCGGCGCCAGTTCCGGCGGCCTGAAGGTCCAGGACGACTATACGCCGGCCTTGGTGGCGGCACCCTCGTTGTATGCCAGCAAGAAAATCAGCGACCAGTTGACCGCCGGTGTCGGCCTGTTCGTGCCCTACGGTACCAAGCTGGACTATGACAACAACTGGTCCGGCCGCTACGCGCTGACCGATGTGACGCTGGAATCGATTAGCCTGAACCCGTCGGTCGGATTCAAGCTGACGGAACAGCATTCATTCGGCTTCGGCGCCAACGCCCAGTTCATGAAAGCCAGGCTCGGCCAAGGCGTGGACGTGCCAGGTTCGATTGGCGCCTTGGCCGGGACGCAGGCTGCTACCGCGCTGCTACGCGCCATCGTCGCGGCAGGCGGCAACCCGGCAGCCCTGGCAACCGTCAAGGATGGCCACGGCTCGATGAAGGGTAAGGATTGGGGCTTCGGCTGGAATGTGGGCTATTTGTTCCAGTTGGATCAGGACACACGCTTCGGCCTGTCCTACCGTTCCGCAATCTCGCACAAGCTGAAGGGCGACGCGGTATGGGACTACAACGTGACCGCAGACCCGGTGGTGAACACGATCATTGCCGCCAGCTCGGGAAAGGCCAATTCCGCCGTGCTGATGGATATCCGCACGCCGGAGACGTTCTCCATGAACGGATTCCGCCAGATCGATCCGAAGTGGGCCGTGATGGGCGATGCGACCTGGACGCGCAGTTCGCGCTTAAGCAACCTGAACATCCAGTTTCCAGGAACCGTGCAGGGCGACGAGGTGATTCTTCAGAACTGGAAGAACACCTGGCGCTTCTCCGTAGGGACGAACTACACGTCGAATGAACAACTCACCTTACGCGGTGGGATAGCGTATGACCCGTCTCCGGTTGCGGGCGTCACGCTGCGCCATCCGGCCCTGCCGGATGAGAGCCGCGCGCAGCTCTCGATTGGAGCGAACTGGAAGCTGAACCGCGACTCTTCGGTCGATCTGGCGTATTCTTATCTGCACTTTAAGGATGCAGAGGGCAATTACAAAAACTCCTGCTCGCCTTTAACCAGTGGTTGCACCGGCAATGGAGAACTGACCAAGGGGATTTGGCAAACCCATCTGCATCTGCTCAGCGTGGCTTACAACTACAAGTTCTGAGGCTTAGCGGCGATAATGGCGCGCTCGCGCAGCTTGGCCAGTACCAGGGCGGTGCAGTCGGACAGGCTGAGCCGCGCGGTGTCCAGCACCAGTTCCGGATTGAGCGGCGCTTCATAGGGCGCGGACACGGCGGTGAACTGCAGGATCTCACCGGCACGCGCGCGCCGGTACAGGCCTTTGACGTCGCGCTGTTCGCATACGTCGAGTGGACAGTCGCAATGGACTTCGATGAAATCGCCGAGCGCCATCCGCGCCCGCACGCGCTCGCGGTCCGCGTTGAATGGCGAAATAAAGGCCGCCAGCACGATCATGCCGGCATCGGCCAGCAGGCCCGCCGTTTCGCCGGCGCGGCGGATATTCTCGGTCCTGTCCTTGGCCGAAAAACCCAGGTCCGCGCACAGGCCCTGGCGCAAATGATCGCCATCCAGCACATAGCTGTGGCAGCCTGCCAGGAACAGCTGGCCCTCGACTGCCTGCGCCAGCGTGGTTTTGCCCGAACCGGACAAGCCGGTGAACCAGACTACCGCGCCGCGGTGGCCATTCAATTCTTCGCGGTGCTGGCGCTTCACCATGCCGTGGCGGGGGAAAAGATTGTCGGCGGCCATGGTCCCCCCTCTGATCAGATCGCGGCGTCTACAAGCAATTCAGGATGCAAGGCGCGGATACGCAATTCGGTGAAATAGCCGCCCGCTTCGTTATACCGCAGGAAATGCCGGCCGCAGGCCCTGCAGCGCACCGCCTGGCTACGGTTGGCGGGGAAATAGCGCGGCGCTATCGGGGCGTCCGCGCTCTCGTAGCGCGTGCCTTGCGGATGATATTCGCTGAAGGTCGGCTCGTCGTAAGGATCTTCGACCAGCGTGCCGATTTCTTCGAGATTCTCCAGGTCGAGCGACGTCGGCAGCTTTTGCCAGCCCCCCAGGGAGACGGTGCTGCAGCTGCAAGGCCCTGTCACTGCAAGCGACGCGTGCGCCAGTTGAAGCAAGGCGGGGAAATCCAATTTTTGCATGACTAGCCGTTTCTCTATGTGTTCAAGGTGCGTGCAGGGCTGGCGGCTCGGTTGGGCGCCGCCCCTGCAGCAGCCGCAGCAGATACGCCCTCGCCGCCTGCCGCCCCAGGCCTTTTTGCTCCAGGTGCGGCAACAGTTTATCGAATAGCTCGCGCCTGTGCTGACCCCCGCTGGAAATGTCGCGCCGGTCGGAAAAGAAGTCCATCAAGGTCGAGCCGCACAGGCAGTTCCGGTAGGCTTCGACAATGATCACGTTCTCGTCGTCGACGCTTTGCTTCAGGCCGCTGATGTCCTGGCGCACGGTCTGCGTTTGGAGCAGGAATTCCTCGGCGGTGGCGAACACGCGCGCGCAGTTCTTGCAATGCTTGGGAAACGCGGCTTCCGCCAGCGCCCGCAAGCCGTCGAATATCAGCTGGTTCAGCTTCTCGTCGCTCATCGTATGGAAGTATGGCAAATTCCGCGACATAGAAATCTCTCCAATTGTCACGACATAAAAAGTGAAGTAAGCCAAGGAGGAAACGGCTAAGATGGGCAGGCCACGCTGACGACGGTTCGCATTGCCCAAGGAGTGCTCGTGCAAGACATTTTGTACCATTTTCGCTTTGCGGACGGCACGCGCGCATCCTGCGCGGTCGAGGCCAGCCCGGACGTCGATCCGGCCGGATTGCCAGCCTGGACCGCGCTGGAATTCCAGCAGTGCCCCAATTGCCCTTTGCAGTCCTCCAGCGCGCCGCATTGCCCGATGGCTGTGCGCCTGGTGCCGCTCATTACGCTGATTAGCGAACTGAGTTCCTTCGACCGGGTCGATGTCCACGTCACCACGCCGGAACGCAGCGTCAGCAAGGCGACCACCGTGCAGCGCGGCATCTCGGCCTTGATGGGCCTGCTTGTTGCCGGCAGCGGCTGTCCGCACACGGGCTTCCTCAAGCCCATGGCGCACTTCCACTTACCCTTCGCCTCCGAAGAGGAAACCATTTATCGCGCGGCGTCCACCTACTTGCTCGGCCAGTATTTCCTTGCGCGCGAAGGCGGAGCGGCTGACTGGGACTTGGCCGGCTTGAAGGCCCGCTACCTGTCGCTGCAGACTGTCAACGGCGCCATGGCCAAGCGCCTGCGCAGCGCCGTACTGGCCGATGGCGCCGTCAACGCCTTCATCCTGCTCGATCTGCTGGCCAAGGCGCTGCCATATTCCATCGACGAGCAGTTGGACGAGATCAAGGCCACTTTTCGCTGAGCGCTTGCGGCCACGGCACCAATTGCGCGCTAATTTGCCGCCAAGCGTATTACCTGATCGTCTGGCAGTTCTGGCGGATGGACGTCTATCGGTGTTTTGCAGTAGCCCGAAATGGATGCAAGCTCGCGCATTTTTGTCACAAGCTCAGGCCAGGGGGCGGCATAGATGTGGGGGAACATATATTCGCCCGGGTCTTGCACCTGATACGCCAGGTTTTCTTTTCCAGGCGTGAATTCGCAACGTATCCCCGGTTTGCTGTTTCCTCTGGCGTCGCAACGGTACCAGCCGTGATCTTGCAGCCATACTGCCACCAGGCCATGTGTGCAGAACGGCGTGGCCGGATCGACGAAGGTCAATCGTTGATAGCAAAAACCCGCGGGGATGCCGTGATAGCGCAATAGCGCAACGAGTAAATGGCTTTTCGCGGTACAAAGTCCGGTACCGACAGCCAAAGCATCCGAGGCGCTGCAAGTGACCTCTTCACGCCGAAAGTCGATGCTGTGCTCGATGTTGTCGCGTACCCATTCGAAACAGCGCTTCGCGGTCTCTTCCGCGGTGGCACCGAGCAGGGATGCAGCCAAAGCCTGCACCGCCGGGCTGCCGTAGTCGACCACCGCGCTGGCCTTCAGAAAATTCTCAAATTGCACTGCCTGAATATCGGATACGCTCATAGGTTTTGGGTTGGTTGATGGGTGGGGTGGGTTATTGCTTGCGTGTCTAGACAGACTTTCCGGAGCCGCCGTGCCCGTCGAGCATGCGGCGCAATTCGGCGGCCAGCCCCTGCTGCCCGTCCGTGATCGCGCGCGCGCCGGCCAGCTCCAGTTCCAGCTCGCGCACCTGCGCGTTCAAGAGCTCAATCTTCGCGTCCTGCTCCCTGGCAACGCGCTGGGCGTCGTAAGCTGCGAGGCGGGCGTGTGCCAGGTCGGCCACCAGCTTGGCATTGTCCTGATTTAGCCGCGTTGCCTCCGCCTGCGCGGTAGCGCCCAACTGCTGCAGCTTGCGGATGTCCGCCTGCGACTGCTGGTTTTGCTGCTCGTGGCGGCGCAGGGCTTCCGACAACTCCTGCTGCATCCGTTTTTCGGCCGCCAAATGCCGCTGCTCCTTGTCCTCGTACCCGGCCACGGCAGCCGCAAGGCGCTCTTCCGCCTCTGCTTCCAGCCTTGCCGCCAGGCGCCCGACCAGCTCTTGCAAGGCATCGCTGATGCCGCCCTTGCGCGCGCCGCCGCCGTCTTCCTGCTCCAGTTCCTTGAGGTATTTGTGGATGGTGGTTTTGGATCCGGTATTACCCAGCGCGACACGCACCGCGTCCACCGAAGGATAGAGCGATTGCGCAAGCAGGTCGTCGCGGGCCTTCTTGACGGCCGATTTATCAAGTCCGATGCGTGCCATTTATTCTCCGTCAAGCGTTCCATTACATACCATGTAATTACATACTAATATGATTCAACGCCGGAGTGAACTATTTTCCGATTTTTTTCGTTCAGCTGTCACAAAACCGCTTCGGCCCGCGTCTTACAGGTATGGAAGGCGGCACATCCGGTGCCGTCCCACAAACCGAAAGACAAATCATGACCCACACTGCCCGCATCCCCTTCTTTACCCTCGCTCCAGCTCCGCTGAAAGCCATGGTTGCCCTGTCCATGACGGTCAAGCAAAGCTCCCTGGGCCCGCGCCTGGTGGAACTGATCAATCTGCGCGTCTCCCAGATCAACGGTTGCGGTGTGTGCGTCGACATGCATTGGCGCGACCTCGTCAAGCAGGGGGCGGATTATCGCCACCTGAACGCCATCGCCGGCTGGCGCGAAGCGCCCTTCTTCAGCGCCCGCGAGCGCGCCGCGCTGGGCTGGGCCGAAGCGGTCAACGCGCTGCCCCAGGTCGACCACACCGATGCGGCCTACGGCGAACTGCGCGAGCATTTCAACGAAACCGAAGTCGCCGAAATGGCGTTCGCCATCTCCGTGATCAAGGGTTGGAATATGATTAACCTGAGCCTGCGCAACCAGATTCCGGAAGTGCCGGCGCCTGGCATGTAAGGCCTAGCGGCTGACGAAGCGGCGCAAGCCGCCCTGCTCCATGCAATACAGGTCCTGCGCCGGCCCGAACACGGTTTCGCGTTCGGCGCGGGTGCAGGTCGGCAGGTAGACGCTGAGTACGCGCGGGTCGTAGAAGCGGAAATTGAGCTTGCGGCCCTGCTCGTCCTGCACCCACAACAGCTTCTTGAAATGCAGGCGCAACTGGCGCGTGGTCACATGCGACGGCGCCTTGACCAGGATGCCCCAGGAGTCCTCGCTGCAGCGGCGCAGCATCTCGCGCGACTGCGGCGAGTCCGCCGCCAGGTGCACCAGGTAGGGCGCTGCGGCGCGCAGGCGGGGCGACAGCGGTTCGGCAAACAGGCAATCGTAGTCGAGCTTGCCGAACCGTATCATGGGCGCGATGTCAGGGTCGCGCGCGCCGTCGGCCAGCATATGCACTTGCGGCGCCCTGACGCTGTCGCCTTGCGGCCAGAGCTGGGCGATCGCCGCGTCGAGATCGAAGGCCACGCTCACGCGGCCGTCCCGCTGTCCGGCTTAGCGCCCAATTCAGCGTTCGACTTCGTGTCCGCATTCCGGCCAGCCTGCGCGTCGGCGTCCGCCTGCGCCCGTGCCGCTTTGGCCTTTTCGCACACTTCGCAGAACGGCGTGCCGTTCTCGGCGGCCTGCTCCAGCGCCGCTGCCTGGACGTCCTGCTCCAGCAAAGCGGTCAGCTCGGGTTCCGGCTGCGGCGCCTCCGTCACGGCCGGTTTGCGCGGCGGCGGCAAGGGCGGCGGCGGCGACACGCCGGGCCGCTTGGGGCGCTCGGCGACCGGCCCTTCCGCAGCGTCCACGGCGGCGCCGCCGGCCTGGGACCGCGTTTGCTGCTGAATCAGGAACAACTGGCCCATCATCACCTGGGCCGCCGCTTCGCGCCACAAGTCCTCGTCCGAACGCAAGGCGCGGGTGCTGTTACGTCCCAGCAGCTCGCGCAAGTCGTCCGGAGCTGAGGCGCGGCCGTTGCTGGCCTTCAGGTAACGGTAAACATCGTTGGCATTGGCGTGCTGCACCGAACCGGCGCCGCCAGAGGCACGGAACACGCTGAGTTCAAGCCGGAAGGGATGGTCGCTGATACGGACGTTCATGGCGTGGCAGACGTGAGGGAGTCGTGCCTATTGTGCCATCTTTCACACCTGTCAATTCTCTCTAAAACTATCGGAAAAACGCCATGGCCACCTGCCGTGTTCGGTATTGGGTTAGAATTATTTCAAGATGGTTTTCCGGGCCAGGGAGACATAGCATGCTGCGCCGATTATTGATGGTATTTCTCATGCTGCTCCTGCGCGCCAATCAAGCCAGCGCTGAATCCTACCAGTGCGTGTCGTTCGAATATCCCCCATTGATCAGCCAGGCGCCGGGCAGCGCCGAGCCGTCCGGCTTCGCGGTCGAACTCGTTCAACGCATCTTCCAGCAACTCGGGGCCGAGGTCACGATTGCCTTGTTCCCGTGGGAGCGCTCCATGGCCAAGGTGCGGCTGGGGGAAGCCGACTGCGTGTTCACCATTTACCGCTCCGCCGAGCGTGAGCTGTTTCTGGATTACAGCCATGAACTTGTCATCGCCCAGACCATCCATTTGTATGCGCGCAGGAACTCCGGCCCTTCCTTCAATGGCGATCTGGGACGGATCAAAGGTTTGCGTGTAGGGGTGGTGCGCCAAATGAATTACGGGCCGAAGTTTGAGCAGGCGCGGTCCGGGCTGATCGTCGACGAGGCTGCCAATGTCGAACAGAATTTTCGCAAGCTTGCCGCTGGCCGTGTCGACCTGGTTCCCAGCAATATCACCACGGCGGCAGCCACGCTCGGCCTGCCGGGCCTTCGGGATGAGGCCGCAACGATCATCCAGCTGTCGCCGCCCATCGAAATCGTGCCGAGCTTCGTCGGCTTTTCCAAGCGTCGCCAACTGACACAGCTGCGCGACCGCTTCGATAGCGCGCTAAAGAAGTTCGTGCAGACCACCGAGTACCGGCATTTGCTGGAAAAGTACCAGCTTGGGAGCGGCCCGGATTTGCCCAAGGCGCCAGCGCCGGCCGCCAATTGAGCTGAACAATTCACGCGGCCGCGGGCGGCTGCCGCTGGCGCAGGAATGCCTGCCGCAAGTTCGTCAGCAGTTCCTCCCGTCGCCAGGGCTTGGTGTAGAAACGGTCGACTGCGCCGCGATTGACCGCCGCCATCATCTGCTCGAGGTCCGCTTCGCCGGACAAGACGATGCGGAAGGTGTCCGGGTACATAGTCTTCACACAGTCCAGGAATTCCGTCCCCTCCATGGCCGGCATGCTCTGGTCGCACAGGATGACCTGGACGTCGTTCTGCGCCAACGCCTCGAACGCCTCGGCGCCCGATTGCGCCAGCAGCACGCGGTAGTCCTCGCCGTCCAACTGGCTTGCCAGTAGTTCCAGCATGAAGGGATCGTCGTCGACGATCAGCAGCGTCTGGCGTTCCGGCCCGGCCGCCGGCGGCCGCCCCATGGCCTTGCGCGCCACCAATAGCTTGCTCATCAGCGAGACCGGCAAGGGACGGCTGACCAGGTAGCCCTGCATCTGGTCGCAATGGTGGCGCAGCAGGTAGGCGCGCTGCGCCTCCGTCTCGACGCCTTCGGCAATCACCTCCAGGTTCAGGCTGTGCGCCATGGTGATGATGGCCTGCACGATGGCCGCGTCGTCGGGGTTGCTGGTGACGTCGCGGATGAAGGCGATGTCGATCTTCAGCTTGTCGATCGGGAAGCGGCGCAGATAGGCCAGGCTGGAGTAGCCGGTGCCGAAGTCGTCGATGGACACTTGCACACCGCGCCGGCGCAGGTTCCGCAGGCACTCGATGGTGCGCGCCGTGTTCACCATCAGCGACGTCTCGGTCAGCTCCAGCTCCAGCAGCCCGGCCGGGATGTCGTTGTCGGCCAGCGCGTTGGCCACGTCGACCTCCAGGTCGCCCTCGACGAACTGGCGCCCGGCCACGTTGACCGAGATCTGCACCGGCCCGGCCGCGTCGTGCTGCCAGGCCTTGATCTGGCGGCAAGCGGTGGCGATGACCCAGCTGCCGACCCGCACGATCAAGCCGCTCTCCTCGAGCACCGGAATGAACAGCGCCGGCACCACCAGGCCGTGGCCGGGCCGGTCCCAGCGCAGCAGCGCCTCCAGCCCGAGCACCTGGCCGGTCGCCAGCGACACCTTGGGCTGGTAGTGCAGCACGAATTCCTCTTTGTCGATGGCCCTGCGCAAGGCGTTCTCCAGATCCTGGCGCTGCAGCACATCGACGTTCATTTGCGGCGTGAAGAAGCGATAGGTGTCCCGTCCGGCGTGCTTGGCCTGGTACATGGCAGTGTCGGCGTACTTGATCAGCACATCCGGATCGGTGCCGTCGTCGGGATGGACCGTGATGCCTATGCTGGCCGTGATGATCACCTCGTAGCCCTTCAACTCGAACGGCAGGTGCAGCGCCTCGCGTATCTTGGTGGCGACCTGGGCCGCGCCTTGGTGACCCTGCTGCATCACCAGGATCAGCGCGAACTCGTCACCGCCCAGGCGGCCGACCGTATCGCGCATGCGCACGCAGGTCATCAGCCGGTTGCTGAACTGGATCAGCAGCTCGTCGCCGATGGCGTGGCCGAGCGTGTCGTTGACGTTCTTGAAGTGATCGAGGTCGATGAACATCACCGCCACTTTCCAGTCGTGGCCGGCCGCCACCGCGATGGTCTTGCCCAGCGTCTCGTAGAAGAAGCTGCGGTTGGGCAGGCCGGTCAGCGCGTCGTGGTGCGCCTGGTGCTGCAGCCGCTGCTGCGCCTGCTTGCGCTCGGTGACGTCGCGCACCACGCTGACGATGATCCAGTCGGTGCCGGACAACATGGCCTGGCGGTTGACCTCCACCTGCACCTTGGAGCCGTCCTTGCACAGCAGGGATGCTTCGCTCAGCTTGTGGTTGAGCGGCCCGGCGATCACCGAATCGTACACCTGCTCCAGTTCGCCGCGCGTGGCTGCGCCCAGCGCCACCGGCCCCAGCGCCAGCATCTCGGCGCGCGTATAGCCCAGCATCTTGCAACTGGTGGCGTTCACCTCGACAAAGCGCATGGTGTCGCGGCTGACCAGCATGATGGCGTCGGCGGTGGCGTCCATCGCCGTGCGGAAACGCTGCAGGTCTGCCGTGCGCGCGGCCACCTGCTGCTCCAGCACGAAGCTGTGCTCCTGCAAGTCGCCGAAGGCCTTCAGGCGCAGCAGGTTGCGCACCCGCAGCCACAGTTCGGTGCGGTCGACCGGCTTGGTCAGGAATTCCTCGGCACCCGCTTCCAGCCCGGCCAGGCGGGCGCCGCGCTCGCCGTGCGCGGTGACCATGATGATGGGGATGTTGGCGGTGGCCGGGTTGCCTTTCAGGATGCTGGCCACCTGATAGCCGTCGATGCCCGGCATCATGATGTCGAGCAGGATCAGGTCGGGCGCTGAATTGGCGATCGCGCTGAGCGCCTCCTCGCCGCTGGCGGCGCTTTCGGTGTGGTAGCCCTCGGGGCGCAGCAGCACCGCCAGCAGGCGGCGGTTTTGCGGCTCGTCGTCGACGATCAGTATCGTGGGGGAGGAAATGCTCATGGTTTGCGTCCATTCGGTAGCAGTGCGTCTATCATCGCGTAGAGCTGGCGGTAACCGAGCGGTTTGGCGATATAGGCGTCGCACCCCGCCCGGCGGCTCTTCTCCTGGTCTTCCTTCATCGCCATGGCCGTCAACGCAATGACGGGGATGCCGGCCGTGGCCAGGTCGCCTTTCAGGATGGCGGTGGCGGCCAGGCCGTCCATCCCCGGCAGCTGAATATCCATCAAGATCAGGTCGGGTAGCTCGGTGCGCGCGATCGTCAACCCGGCCTCGGCGTCCACCGCGCACAGCACGCTGTGATGGGCGTTGCGCAGCAGCAGTGAGGCCAGCTTCATATTGGCCGCGTTGTCCTCGATCACCAGCACTCTGGCCATGGCCGCGTTCCCCCGCCTCAGGCCGTTTCGGCGCCGTGCGGCGCGGCGCGCAGCGGCAGCCAGACCGCGAAGCGCGAACCCTTGCGCTCGGCGCTGGAGACCGCCACCGCGCCGCCCTGCAGTTCGGCCAGTTGCTTGACCATGGCCAGGCCCAGGCCGGTGCCCTCGAACTTGCGGGCCAGGCTGCTGTCGATCTGGCTGAAGGCCTGGAACAGCCGCCCCATATTGTCCTGCGAGATGCCGATGCCGTGGTCGCTCACGCAAATTTCCACGAAGTCGTTGTATTCGTTGTCCGCCTGCGGGAAGCGGTGCACCGGCCAGTCGCCTTTCAGGCGGCCCACGCCGTCGCGCTGCACGCGGCGCGCGCACAGTTGCACCGGCCCGCCGTTGGCGCTGAACTTGACCGCGTTGCTGAGCAGGTTGTAGACGATCTGTTTGGTCTTGCGCACGTCCAGCTGCACCACGCCCAGGCCTTCGCCGATGTCGAGCTCAAGGCCGATGTGCTGGGCCGCCGCCTTTTCCCGCACGATGGCCAGGCTGTTCTGCAGCAGGCTGCGCAGGTCGACCGCTTCCAATTCCAGGGCCATCATGCCGGCCTCCACCTTCGACAGGTCGAGGATGTCGTTGATCAAGGACAGCAGGTGCTGGCCGCTGCTGAAGATGTCGTCGATCGATTCGTGCTGCAGCGCCGAGGTTTCCCCCATCAGGCCGTCCTTGAGCGCCTCGGAAAAACCGATGATGGCGTTAAGCGGCGTGCGCAGCTCGTGCGACATGGTGGCCAGGAATTCGGACTTCATGCGGCTGGCGTGCTCCAGTTCAATGTTCTTGTCCTCCAGCGCGCGTTCGAAGCGCTTGCGCTCGGTCACGTCGCGCGCCGCCGCGAATACGCCCTGCAGCTTGCTGTCGCGGTCGTGGAAGGTGGCCGCGTTGAACGAGACCACGGTTTCCAGGCCGTTTCTGGCGCGCACGGTCAACTCATAGTCGCGCACCTTGTCCTCCGACAGCACGCGCTGGATGGCCGTATCTGCCAGCGCCGGCTCGGTGAAGAAAGTACGGCTGGGCGCGCCGATCAGCTCGTCGCGGCTGCACCCGGTCAGCTCTATCATCTGCTGGTTCACGTCCGAGATGATGCCCTGCGGGTCGGTCATCATCAGCGCGTCGATGTTGGACTCGATCAGCGAACGGGTGTAGAACTGCTGGTCGCGCAGCCGCTGGTCCAGCACGGCCTGGGCCGCCTCGACCTGCTTGCGGGCCGTGTTGTCGGTGCCGATCAGGAGGTAGCCGATGATGTCTTCGCGCGCGTTGCGCAGTGCCGTCACCGACACGATGGCCGGGAAGCGGCTGCCGTCCTGGCGGATGTAGGTCAGCTCATAGATGTCCTCGATGCCGCGCGAAGCCTTGAACACCAGCGCGTCGAAGCCCGGCGAGATCGGCGTGTCGAGTTCCTCGCTGAGCGTGGCGGCGCGCGCGATCAGTTCCAGCGGGTCGGAGATGTCGGCCGGCGTGATGCGGTTCAGCACGTCAAGCGCCTGGTAGCCCAGCATGCGCTCGGCGCCGACGTTGAAGATCTGGATCACGCCCCGCTCGTCGGTGGCGATGCTGGAGAAGTAGGCGCTGTTGAAGATGGCATCTTGCAAGGCGCCGGTTTTGAGCAGGTTGGCCTGCCGTTTGAATTCGAGGTGCCCAGCAGAAAGCCCGGGGCGCTCAGTGTCGCCGCTGCCAAATCCTGTCGTATGCATGTTCGCTTCCAATAGACTGCGGGAGGGGCTCGCAGATTGGCGCCGAACAGCACTGGATGACGAACAGGCCGGTGGCAAGGAGGAGGAGGAACTTCAATATAGCAGGGTCGGCATTGCGGCCGCGCACGGCACGCCGGCCTCGGGTGGGCTTCAGTTCTACCTCATGCAGCCGCCGACAAGGGTAACGTCACGGTGAACTCGCTGCCGCTGCCGCTGCCGGCGCTGTGCACCCGCACCGTGCCGCCATGCAGCTCCGTGATGGTACGCGCCAGCGACAAGCCGATACCCAGCCCGGCGGACGCCAAGCCGGGCGGATGCGGCCCTTGCGTGAACAGATCGAAAATATGGGGTTGCGTTTCCAGCGGAATGCCGGCCCCGTTGTCCGTCACCGTCACCTCCACCTTGTCGGCGGCGGCGCGCACGCCCAGCCGGATGCAGCCTTCCGCATGGGTGTATTTGCTGGCGTTGAGCAGCAGGTTGGAAAACACCTGCGCCATGCGCACCCGGTCGCCGTTCACGACCAGCGAGGCCGGCGGTTGCTCGAACTGCAGCTCCTGGCGCCGGCTATCGAAGGCGTGCCGGCTGATCTCCATGGCGCTGGCGAGAATGTCGGACAAGGGCTGCAACTGCGGTTCGATGTGTAATTTTCCGCTGCTGACGCGCGATGCATCCAGCAAATCGTCCACCAGGTGCACCAGGTGCCTGACCTGGCGTCCGATAATGCCGTGCAGCATGGGCAGGTCCGGGTGATAGCAGGACAGCTTGCCTATCCTGTCGTTGGCCAGCATCACCGGCTGCAAGGGATTGCGCAATTCATGCGCCAGCATGGACAGGAATTCGGTCTGCCGGCGATTGAGTTCCTCGGCGGCGGCTTGTGAATCCTGCGCGCCGAAAGTGGCCATTACCAAATGTTCGTTGGCCTCGCGCAATTGCGGCACCAGGGACGCATACTGGTGTGCCTTCTGCCTGTCGCTCTCGCGCTCCCCGGCAAATTCAACCAGTTCGTCTATGACCTGCCGCACTTGCCCCAGTTCTTGCACATGGCAAGCGTACAGCCCGTTCAGCACGAAGTTGGGAGGCTCCGGCATTGCCACGGGCGCAGGCGGCGGCTGTTTGTGGATCATGGTGATACATCATACCCTACTTATTACAAATAATTATTCTATTTGCAATTTTGTCAGAGCGCCCCCCCGGCCGGCAGCGGCCGGCCGGTCAGCACGCCGACAAACTGCGACAGCGGTTCGCCGATCGCGATGCCGTCCGCGCCGATATCGTAGAAGCGGATCTCCTTGCTGTGTTCGCTGGCGCGCACCTTGACCACCGACAGCACGCGCCGGAACTGGCCTTCCAGTTCCACATAGCGCTGCATGACGATGGCGTCGGCCAGGAAGGCATTGCCGTAGGCGCTGAAGCGCAGCATTTCATAGCGGTCCTCCAGCTCGGCGGTCATCAGCACCGTCACGCCCATCGCCGTCAGCACCGCCACCATGCGGTACAGCGATTCGCGGAAGTCCTCGCGCGACGAGGACGCCAGCGCCAGTTCGAAGCCGGACAGCGAATCGATCACCACGCGTTTGGCGTCGAGCCGGCCTATCAGCGCCACCAGGTCGGCCAGGATCTCGTCGATCGACAAGTCCAGCGTGCGGGTGTTGATCACGCCCACCTGGCCGCTCTCGATCAGCGAGTCGAGCTGCCGGCTCAGCAGCTGGTTCGGGCTTTTTTCAAACGCCGCGATCACCCCGGCCTCGCCCAGGCGCACGCCCTCGGCCAGGAACTGCGTGGCCAGCACCGATTTGCCCGAGCCTGACGGCCCCACCAGCAGCAGCGAATAACCGGCCGGCACCCCGCCGCCCAGCATCTTGTCCAGTTCAGCAACCCCCAGCGAAAGCCGTTTGTTGCCCACGATGACGGCTTGCCCGCCGGCCTTGAGCATGGCGCGCGGGAAGATCTCGACCCCGTCGTCGCTGATGCGGAAGGTGTGCACACCCAGGCTCTGCGCCTGGCCGCGCATCTTGACCACCTGGATCTTGCGCACCAGCGCGTCGCGGTGCACCAGCTGCGACATCCAGATGATGCCGTCGGCCACCGTGAACACCGGGCTGGACTCCGCTTCCGGCGCCAGGTATTCGCCGATCAGGAAGGTGGTGGCCAGCCAGCTGGTCATCTGCATGCCGAGCTGCTGCACGAAGTGCTGCAGGCCGGCACTGCCCTTCTCCATCGCCTGCGCCGACTGCACCACCGAGCGGAAGGAATCGACGAACACCAGGCTGGGCGCGAAGTCGCGCACCTCGTCGGCGATGCGCGCCAGCACCCGGTCGAAATCGCCCTCCAGCAGATCGCTGGCCAGGTTGACGAACTTGATCGACTGGTTCACCTTGGCCACGTCGAAGAAGGGAAATTGCTGCTGGTAGCGCAGCATCTTCAGCGGCGGCTCGCCGAGCACGGTGAAGAACAGCGCGCGCCGCTCGGGACCGGCCAGCGCAAACATGATCTGGTGCGCCATCGTGGTCTTGCCGCTGCCGGGCGTGCCCGCCAGCAGGTTGAAGGAATACTCCGGGATACCGCCGCCCAGCAGCTCGTCCAGGCCCGGCACGCCGGAAACCAGGCGATGAATGTTGACTTTGTTACTCATGATTCGGTTCCTTTGCGGCGGTATCCGCGGCGTCCTGTCCCCAGGACGTATACAAGATGGTGGTGGTCAGCGACTCCCCTATCAGCAGGATCAGCGTGTCGGTGAAGGTGGTAAACAGGGCGATGCTCGCTGCGCCCGCTAGCCCCGCGTCCTGCTGTTCCAGCGCGGCGCGCAGCCGGTCGAAACCAGGGTCGGCGCCGTCCGTCAGCCACGGATAAGTCACGCGCGCCAAGTGGACACTACGGGCGAACAAGGTCTGGAAAGCGGCCTCGCCGACCAGCGAGCTGAGTTCGACGGCCAGCCGTTTCCACAGCAACACGCTGTCTTCGGCCACCGCGCCGGGGCGATGCATTACGCGGCGCTGTATCAAGCTGTGCCGCTGGTCGTTAGTCGCCATGGAGTGTCGGTTCAATCAAGCGAATAGGTTGTTGGCCGCTAGTGTACTGCCAATCGCAAGCTGGCAATAAGTTATCTTTTCCTTGCGGCTCAGCCGCGTCCATGTTCGGCTCCCCGCTGCGCCAGCAGCACACCGAAATCCGCCGCCGGCAAGGGACGGCTGAACAGGAAGCCCTGCCCCTCGTCGCACAGCCGCTCGCGCAGAAAGCTCAGTTGCACCTGGTCCTCCACCCCTTCGGCCACCACGCGCTGGCCCAGGCTCGAGCCCATCGCGATCACGGCGCTGACGATGACGCCGTCGCCGGGCGCCCCGGCGATATCGCGCACGAAGGACTGGTCTATCTTCAGCACGTCGATGGGGAACTGGTTCAAATAGCTCAGGCTGGAATAACCGGTGCCGAAATCATCGACCGCCAGCATCACGCCGACATCCTTGAGTTCGCGCAGCACGGCGGCGCTGTTGGCGGCGTCGTGCATCAGCACCCCTTCGGTGATCTCCAGCTCCAGCTTTGCCGGCGGCAAACCGGTCTCGGCCAGCACGCTGCGCAGGCAGGCCAGGAAGGCGCCGTGGCGGAATTCGAGCGCCGAAATGTTGACCGAGACGGTACCGGAAACCAGCCCCGCTGCTTCCCAGCGCATGGCTTGCAGGCAGGCTTCGCGCAGCACCCACTGGCCTATCTCGACGATCAAGCCGCACTCCTCGGCGATCGGGATGAAACGCGCCGGCGATACCAGGCCGTGCTCGGGGTGGTTCCAGCGCAGCAACGCCTCGGCGCCGGTGATGGTGCCGCTGGCCAGGGCGACGCGCGGCTGATAGTACAGCTCGAACTGCCCCAGCTGCAAAGCCTGGTGCAGGTCGGCCTCGATGCGCTGGCGCGCGATGGCGCGCGTGTTCATCTCGGCATGATAGAAATAGCAGCTGTCGCGCCCGCTGCGCTTGCCGTGATACATGGCGACGTCGGCGTTGCGTATCAGCGTTTCGGCGTCTTCGCCATCCTCCGGATACATGCTGACGCCGATGGTCACGCCGATGTAGGCGGTGTCGGCGCCCATCTGGTACGGTTCGGCGATCGCGCGGCGCATCTTGTCGGTGATGTCGGACACGGCGCGCTCGTTGGCCACATCGGACAGCAGCACCACGAACTCGTCGCCGCCCTGGCGGCAGGCGGTGTCGGTGGCCCGCACGGCGGCCAGCAGCCGCTGCCCCACCGTCTGCAGCAGCAGGTCGCCCACGGCGTGGCCGAGCGAATCGTTGATGACCTTGAAGCGGTCGAGGTCGGCGAACAGCACCGCCAGCCGCGTACCTTGCCGCTTGGCAATGGCAATCGCCTGCGCCAGGCGCTCCGTCAGCAAGGCGCGGTTGGGCAAGTCGGTCAGGAAATCGTGGTGGGCCATGTGCCCCATCAGGTCCTTGGCGCGCTGCACTTCCTCGGTCATCGTTTGCGCCTGCAGGGCCGTGATGATCAGGTGTTCGTTGGCCTGCCGCAGTTTGACGATATGACTTTCCTGCGTACGCTGCAGACTGTCGGCGGCGCGCAAGTGCTGCTCCTGGCGCAGCGCCGCCTCCTCGCGCAGGCCGACCGTGCGTTCGCGCCGCTGGATGCTGACCTCCCTGTCGTCGGCGGTCCGGTCGCGGATGCCTGCCAGCGTTTCGCGCGCGGTCACCAGTTCCTCCCGCGCGGACAGCAGGCCGTCGCGGACCTGGCCGCCCACCCGCCTGTCGTGCAGGCTGTCGCGCCCGCCAAAGCGGCGTTCGGCGATGAGGGCGTCGTTATTCTCGGACATGGCGCGCTCGCATGGTCAGGTGGCCAATCGGCCGGCGGACTCCCGGAACCCTGGGCGCTTCCAGACAGCATCGAGAACGCCGGCTAGCAGGCGCTCGCCGACCAGCACCAGCAGCAAGTCGTAGAACGTTGCAAACAGCGCCCGGCTTGCTGCCAGCCCCACGTCCGGCGCCTGCTCCTCAAGCGTGATCGCCAGCTTCACGGCCAGTTCGCCGAAATCCATTTTCAGCAGGCCAGCGGCGGCCGGCGGCGGCGACAGCCAAGGGAACAGGTCGCCGCGGATAGAGAGGCAGCGGGCGAACAAGGCGGAAAATCCGCTGTCGCCAACTATGGGCGCCAGCTCCGATCTCAGGGCCAGCCAGAGCGGCAGAAAGCGCCGCGACAGCGGCTGCCCTGTGGCGGGCTGCAGCCAGGCCAGTATTTTGTTGGGGTATTCACCGTCCGTCGCCATGATCCATCCCATCCAGAACTGCAAACGACCCATAACGATGCTGTTCATCAGGATGGCGATAGTCGGCATACGCCGCAGTTTTCGAGCAGCAAGGAATTTACTATAAGACAATTTCAGCTTGCGTGGCGTTCATTTGCAAAACTAAATCAACAAGCCGCCCGTGGGCGGCTTGTTTGCAACTACTTCCTGTTTGCAACTACTTCTTGTCGGGCGCAGGGGCCGGAGCGGGTTCCGGCTTGGCCGGCGCCGCCGGCGTACTGTCCTCGAAGGTCGGAATCTGGAACTCCGGCTCCGCGCCTTGCGGATTGTCGCCGGCCGGGCGTTCGATATTCAGGTCGCCGCTTTGCACCGTGCCCGGCGTGCCCCGGTCGAGGAAGACCGTCACCGTCTGCGGGAAGATCGCTACCAGCAGCACCATGATCATCTGCAGGCCCACCCATGGCAAGGCGCCCCAATAGATGTCCGAACTTTTGACTTCCTTGGGCGCCACGCCGCGCAGGTAGAACAGCGCGAAACCAAACGGCGGATGCATGAAGGAGGTCTGCATGTTCACGCACAGCATGACGCCGAACCAGACCAGCGAGGCCGAGGCCGCCGCTTCCGGACTGCCCATGATGCCCTCCAGCTCGGGCGCCAGTATCTTTTGCGCCACCGGCGCAAGCATCGGCACGACGATGAAGGCGATCTCGAAGAAGTCCAGGAAGAAGGCCAGGAAGAACACGAACAGGTTGACCACCAGCAGGAAGCCGATCCAGCCGCCCGGAATGCCGGTGAACAGGTGCTCGACCCAGCGGCCGCCGTCCACGCCCTGGAACACGACCGAGAAGCAGGTCGAGCCGATCAGGATGAACACCACCATCGCGGTCAGGCGCATGGTGGACTGGTAGCTCAGCTTGATCAATTCGCGCAGCGGATTGATGCGCCAGGCGCGCACGATCAGCCACACCACGGCGACGTAGAGCACCGCCAGCGCGGCTTGCACGAAAGGCTTGGCGACCGGCGCCAGGCCCGTCAGCTTGTCATAGTAGAAGGTGCCGATCAGCGCGGCGAGCACCATCGCGGCCATGCCGGCGCGGAAGACGATCTTGTCGCGGGCGTTGAACTCCGGGTGGCGTAACACCGCCAGGATGACGGCGCCCAGCGCGCCCATGGCGCCCGACTCGGTCGGCGTGGCGATGCCCAGCATCATGGTGCCCAGCACCATGAAGATCAGCACGGCGGCCGGCACGATGCCGCGCAGGCATTGCTGCCACAGCGGCCAGCCTTCCAGCGTCTTTTCGTCGCGCGGAGCGGCCGGCAGCCAGTCCGGGCGCACCCGCGACAGGATGAAGGTGTACAGCGCGAACAGGAAGATCTGCACCAGCGACGGGCCCCATGCACCGAGGTACATGCTGCCCACGTCGGCGCTGGCGGTCTGGGTTTTCAGCTGGTCGGCCAGCACCACCAGGACCAGCGACGGCGGCACCAGTTGCGTGATGGTGCCCGACGCGGCCAGCACGCCGGTGGCGTAGCGCATGTGGTAGCCGTAACGCATCATCACCGGCAGCGAAATCATCGCCATGGCGATCACCTGCGCCGCCACCGTGCCCGTGATGGCGCCCAGGATGAAGCCGACGATGATGACCGAATAGCCCAGGCCGCCGCGCATCTTGCCGAACAGCTGGCCCATCGAGTCCAGCATGTCTTCGGCCAGGCGGCATTTTTCAAGCACCGCCCCCATGAAGGTGAAGAAGGGAATCGCCAATAACAGGTCATTGGCCAGCACGCTGCCGAAAATACGCTGCGGCACCGCCTGCATGAAGGCAACGCCGAAGAAGCCTTGCTGCATGGAGATCAGGCCGAAGAACAGGCCCACCGCCAGCAGCGAGAACGCCACCGGGAAGCCGACCAGCATAAACACTACCAAGCCGCCGAACATCAGCGGCGGCATCAACTCGAGAGGAATCATTGCACTGGCCTTTCATACTTGCTATCCAGATGGGCTTTGCCGGCCAGTGCGGCGAGGCGTTTGATCAGTTCGGACACGCCCTGCACCGTCAGCATCGCGAAACCGAGGGGAACGATGATTTTGATCGGGTAGCGCGGCAGGCCGCCCGAATTGCTGGACTGTTCGAGCACATCCCACGAGGGCAGGAACAGCGAATACCAGGACAGCCACGCGAACAGCAAGCAGGCCGGGAACAGGAAGAAGATGATGCCGAACACGTCGATCCACATCTGCTTGCGTTCCGATACGTGGCCGTAGACCAGGTCCACGCGCACGTGTTCGTTGCGCTGGAAAGTGTAGCTGGCGCCCAGCATGACGGCGGCGCCGAACAGATACCACTGCAGTTCGAGCAGCCAGTTGTTACTCCAGTCGAAGCCGTAACGTATCATCGCGTTGCTGGCGCTGATGACGCATGAGGCCAGTATCATCAGACTGGCCAGTTGTCCGCAGCGGTAGCCTATCTTGTCCAGCCAGTGCGAAATGCGGAGTAGTCCTTGCATAAGTTGTCCCGGGTATTGTTCATATAAAACGATTGTTGCTTGCGATCTTACCCGAATATTCCACCGTTGGTAATTGCCGGGGCCACCGTTTTTCATAGGTAAACCTGTGCAGGCCGTGCTGCTGCCGGCGGTAGTGTTGCAAAACAACAGTCCGGCAGCCCGTTCCAGCCGCGGCGATCCCCGTTCGCTTGCCTGCGGAGAAACCGACAGTAAAACTTGCGCTGTGTTACTGTGTCGACACGGCAATCGTTCAGCCGCCTCTGCTACCCACCTAGTTGACGACTGGAATCAGGAATCCTGACATGTCCGGTCTTAACGGCCCCCAACAAAACCACCTGCTGTCCGCCCTGCCGAACGCTGAATTCGCGCGCCTGTCGCCCCACCTCGAACTGGTCGCCATGCGCCTGGGCGACGTGCTGTACGAGCCCGGCGGCAAGCTCACCCATGTCTATTTCCCCACCACGGCCATCGTTTCGCTGCACTATTTGCTCGAAAACGGCGGATCGTCCGAAATCGCCGGCGTCGGCAACGAGGGCGTACTGGGCATTGCCCTGTTCATGGGCGGGGACACCACGCCCAGCCGCGCCGTGGTGCAAACCGGCGGCCACGGCTACCGGCTGCGTTCCAGCCTGCTGCTCGAGGAGTTCAACCGTGCCGGCCCGGCGATGCGCTTGCTGCTGCGCTACACGCAGGCGCTGCTGACGCAAATGTCGCAGACCGCCGTGTGCAACCGCCACCATACTTTGCACCAGCAACTGTGCCGCTGGCTGCTGCTGACCCTGGACCGCCTGGGCGACAAGGAACTGACCATGACGCAGGAGCTGATCGCCAGCATGCTGGGCGTGCGGCGCGAAGGCGTCACCGAGGCCGCCGGGCGCCTGCAGGGCTTGGGCTACATCAGCTACCGGCGCGGCCACATCACCGTGCTGGACCGCGCGGGACTGGAGTCGGAGGTCTGCGAGTGCTACCAGGTGGTCAAGACCGAGTTTGCGCGCCTGCTGTCCGACGTGCGGCAGAACCGGAGTTGATCATGCACCTTAGACAGAAGACCCCCACCGAACGCCTGCTGCTGGGCGGTTTCGGCATTACCCTGCTGGTGCTGCTGACGATCTTCGCGGTGGTGCGGACCGGCGGGCTGGACCAAGCGACCGGCCTCAACCTGGCCGGCAACGCTGCGCTGGCCGGGGCCCTCTTCCTGGTCGGCATCTATCTGCGCATCATGTGGATGATGCGCAACCGCAATCTGGTGCTGCACGGCCAGCAGCAACTGCTCAAGGCCGACGCGCTGCAGCACGCCATCTTCAACAGCGCCAATTTCTCCAGCATCGCCACCGACGCGCAAGGCGTGATCCAGCTGTTTAACGTCGGCGCCGAGCGCATGCTGGGTTACCAGGCCGTCGACGTGGTGAACCGCATTACCCCGGCCGGCATTTCGGACGCCGACGAACTGGTAGCGCGCGCCGCTTCCTTGAGCGAGGAGCTGGGCACTGTCATTACGCCGGGCTTCGAGGCGCTGGTGTTCAAGGCCTCGCGCGGCATCGAGGACATTTATGAGCTGACCTATATCCGCAAGGACGGCACGCGCCTGCCGGCTATCGTCTCGGTCAGTCCGCTGCGCGACGGGCGCGACCACGTGATCGGCTATTTGCTGATGGGCACCGACAACACCGCCCGCAAGCAGGCAGAGGCGGTGCAAGCCGTGCTCGACCAGCGGCTGCGCGACCAGCAGAATGCGCTGCAGGAAACCAACGTCGAGCTGGAAAAGGCGCGCGCCACGGCAGACAAGGCCAACCGCGCCAAGTCCGAGTTTCTGTCGAGCATGAGCCATGAACTGCGCACGCCGCTCAACGCGGTGCTCGGTTTCGCCCAGCTGCTGTCGTCGGAAAAACCGCCGCCGCCGCTGCGCCAGCAGCGTTCGCTGGACCAGATCATGAAGGCGGGCTGGTATCTGCTGCGCCTGATTAACGAGATCCTGGACCTGGCCATGATCGAGTCCGGCCGCGTGACCATGTCGCAAGAGTCGATGTGCCTGGTCGACGTGCTGAAGGATTGCCATTCCATGGTGGCACCGCTGGCGCAAAAGCGTGGCGTCACCATGTATTTCCCGGAGGCCGACCAGACCCTGTTCGCCCATGCCGACCGCACCCGCGTCAAGCAGGTGATGATCAACCTGCTGTCGAACGCCATCAAGTACAACCGCCCGGGCGGCAGCGTGACCGTGCGCTGCGCCGCCGTGGAGAACAGCGTACGGGTCAGCGTCGACGACACCGGCGAAGGCTTGACAGAAGAGCAGCTCGGCCAGCTGTTCCAGCCCTTCAACCGCCTCGGCCGCAACGACAGCAGCGAGGAAGGGACCGGCATCGGCCTGGTGGTCACGCGTCAGTTGATGGAACTGATGAGCGGCACCATAGGCGTCGACAGCGAACCGGGCGTGGGCACCACGTTCTGGATCGAACTGCCGGCCAGCACCGCGCCGGTGATCGACGTGGCGGCCTATACCGCCCAGCCGACGCAAGGTCCATCGACCTCATCGGCGCCGCGCACGCTGCTCTACGTGGAGGACAATCCCGCCAACCTGAGCCTGGTCGAGCAACTGGTGGAGCGGCGCGGAGACTTGAGGCTGTTGACCGCCATCGACGGCAGCCTGGGCTTGCAGCTGGCGCGCACCTGCCTGCCGGACATGATCCTGATGGATATCAACCTGCCCGGCATCAGCGGCTACGGCTGCCTGAAGATATTGCAGACCGAGGCGGCCACCGCGCGCATCCCGGTGGTGGCGCTGTCGGCCAACGCGGTGCCGCGCGACGTCGAGCGTGGCATCGAGGCCGGCTTCTTCCGCTATCTCACCAAACCGATCAATGTCGTCGAATTCATGGATACGCTCGACATTGCTTTGCAATATGCGCAGGACAATAAGTTGGAAAATAAGTTGGAAAACAAGGTTGAACATCATGATTGAAGCATCCGCCATCCTCAACGCCAGCATCCTGATCGTCGACGACCAGGATGCCAATGTCATGCTGCTCGAGCAGATGCTCGGCAACGCTGGCTATCAGCACGTCACCTCCTGCACCGACCCCTTCCAGGTGCGCGCGCTGCACATGGAGCACGCCTACGACCTGATCCTGCTGGACCTGCAAATGCCGGGCCTGGACGGCTTCGGCGTGATGGCCGGGCTGCAGGACATCGAGCCGGACTTCTACGTGCCGGTGCTGGTCGTCACCGCCCAGCCCGACCAGAAGCTGCGCGCCCTGCAGGCCGGCGCGCGCGACTTCGTCAGCAAACCCTATGAACTGGTGGAGCTGGAGACGCGCATCCGCAACATGCTTGAAGTGCGCCTGCTGCACCGCCGCCTGAACCACTACAACCAGCAACTTGAGTTCACGGTACAGGAACGCACCGCCGAGCTGCGCGCCAGCGAGGCGCGCTTCCAGCGCTTCACCGAACTGTCCTCGGACTGGTACTGGGAGCAGGACGCCGAGGGCGTGCTGGTCTGCAGCGCGGGCGACGCGGCCGGCATGCTCGGCCTTGAACAAGGTCCAGGCCAGCCGGCCGGCGCATGGGACCCGGCCGAGCGTGCCGCGCTGGAGGACAATATCGCCGACCGCAAGCCCTTCCTCGACCTGATCTGCAGCCGCATGACCGCGCGCGGCGTCAAACAGTACGTCGAGGTGAGCGGCGAGCCCATGTTCGACACCGGCGGGCGCTTCAGCGGCTTCCGCGGCGTGGGCCGCGACATCACCCATCTGCTGTCGGCGCTGCCGAACCCAGGGGGCCGCTAGCGGCGGCGGCACGCCATCGTGGGCACGCCGGCCCGACTGGGCGCCATCGCCCAGGCTGCTACGCCCCGGCAGGCCGCGCAGCCTAGGCGGCGCGGGCGCGGCAATACTGGTCGCGCCCGCGCCGTTTAGACTCGTACATCGCCGCGTCGCCTGCGCACAACAGGGCCGCAGCGTCGTGACCGTCGTCCGGATACAGCGCCAGCCCGATACTGGCCGAGACCAGCGCGTTGGCGCCACCGCATACGGCGATGGGCTCGCGCACCGACAGCAGCGCACGGCGCACGATGTCCTCCGCAATGCCGGGCTGGGCCGGATCCAGGTCCGGCAGCAGCAACAGGAATTCGTCGCCGCCCAGGCGCGCGACGGTATCGTTGGCGCGCACCACGCGCTGCAGCCGCGCCGCCACCTCGACCAGCACAGCGTCGCCGGCGGCGTGCCCTAGTGAGTCGTTTACTTCCTTGAAACCATCCAGGTCGATTGCGCCCACCGCCACCGTGCAGCCGCTGCGCGCGGCCCGCGCCAGCCCTTGTTCCAGGCGATCGGCCAGCAAACGCCGGTTAGGCAAGCCTGTCAGAGGATCGGCGTGGGCGACCCGTTCGATCTCTTCCTGCCGCAGGCGCTCATCGGTGATGTCGGCGAACAGGGCGATATAGTGGCTGACGCGGCCGTCGCAGTCGCGCACCTCGGTGATGGTCACATGCGCGGCGAACAACACGCCGTCGCGGCGCCGGTCCCACAGTTGCCCCTGCCAGTAGCCTTGCTCGGCGATGGTTTGCCACATGCCCTGGTAATAGGCGCGGTCCTGCCTGCCCGAGCGCAGGATGCTGGTGCGCTGGCCGAGCAATTCGCTGCGCGCATAGCCGCTCATGGCGATAAAAGCCGGATTGACGTCGATGATGCGCTGGTCGGCATCGGCCAGCACGATGCCCTCGGCGGCGGCGTTGAACACGCTGGCAGCCAGTTGCAGGCGGCGCGCATCCGCCTTGCCGGCCTCCAGCAGGCGCTTGAGATGCCAGGCCGTCGTTGTCGCGGCCAACAGGGAAGCGGCGATGCCCACGCCGAACAACCAAGCCGCCTTACCGCGTCCGCCAGCCATAGCCATACCGCCTCCCTTCGTGCTCTACGCTATTATGCGCCGCGCGCAACCGTCCGCATCAAAGCCTGGCCGTCTTTTTTCACGTGAAAATTGATCTGGATCAAGGCAGCAGGGCGAACCGCTGCGCAGACTGTCGGCACACGGTCGCGCGCACCCGCCGGCGCTCGACCGACTGCCGAGGAGACCCCATGTTCAAACATATATTGCTGCCCACCGACGGCTCGCCCGCCTCCGAAGCGGCAGTGCGTGCCGCCCTGTCGCTGGCGGCGGAGACCGGCGCCAAGATCACTGCCGTGCATGTGCTGCCGGACGCCCATGTGTTCAGCTACGCGCCAGAGATCGAAGATGCCGCGCGCCAGGTGTTTGCGCGCGACGGCACCACGCACGCCGACAAGCTGCTGGCCGACGTCGCCGAAGCGTCCGCCGCGCGCGGCATCGGCTGCGACTGCGTGCTGGCGCGCGGCGACCGGCCCCACCGCAAGATCCTGGAGACAGCGCTGGCGCGCCGCTGCGACCTGATCGCCACGGCCAGCTGGGGCTGACCGGTGTGCTGCTGGGCAGCGAGACGCACAAGGTGCTGGTGCACAGCCCGGTTCCCGTGCTGGTGTTCCGCGCCGAATAGGGCTCAAGCACATAGCGCGTCTACACCGTCCCGCAACGCTCATAAAGATGATTACATTGCCGGACCGGTTGACACTGAAGAGGGGACTCCCGATACTCGGAGCCCATTCCAACCCGCCCGGCAATCCGCAACCATGGCTGTCATCACAGAGATCGAAGACCTGCGCCTGCAGGCAAAACGGCGCGTCGCCAAAGCCATTTTCGGCTACGTCGACTCGGGCTCCTACACGCAAGGCACGATGCGCGCCAACAAAAGCGACCTGGAGGCGATCCACCTGCGCCAGCGCGTCGCCGTCAACGTCGACCACCGCAACACCGCCACCACGCTGGCCGGCCAGCACGCCGCCATGCCGGTGGCGCTGGCGCCGGTCGGCCTGACCGGCCTGAACTACGGCGACGGCGAAATCCTGGCGGCGCAGGCGGCCGAGGAATTCGGCGTCCCCTTCACGCTCACCACGATGAGCATCTGCTCCATCGAAGACGTGGCGGCCGCCACCAGCAAGCCGTTCTGGTTCCAGCTTTATGTGATGCGCGACCGGGCCTTCGCCGCCGACCTGATCGCCCGCGCCAAAGCCGCCAAGTGCTCGGCCCTGGTGCTGACACTGGACCTGCAAATCCTCGGCCAGCGCCACGCCGACCTGCGCAACGGGTTGACCGTGCCGCCGCGCCCCACCCTGTCCAACATCGTCGACATGATGCGCAAGCCTTCGTGGTGCGCCAGCGTCCTCATGGGCAAGCGCAAGACCTTCGGCAACCTCGACGGCCACGTCAAAGGCGCGCAGGGCCTGTCCACGCTGATGGCCTGGGTCGGCCAGCAGTTCGACCCGACCTTGAGCTGGGCGGACGTGGAGTGGGTGCGCAAGCAGTGGGACGGCAAGCTGATACTGAAAGGCGTGCTCGATGCGGAGGACGCGAAACTGGCAGCCCGTAGCGGCGCGGACGCCATCGTCGTGTCCAACCACGGCGGGCGCCAGCTGGACGGCGCCATGAGCTCCATCCGCGCGCTGCCGGACGCGCTGGAGGCGGTACACGCCGTCAACCCGGATGTGGAGGTATGGATGGACGGTGGCATCCGTTCGGGCCAGGACATCCTGAAAGCCTGCGCCATGGGCGCGCGCGGCGTAATGGCGGGACGCAGCTACATCTACGGCCTGGGCGCGATGGGCAAGCCAGGCGTCACCCTGGCGCTGGAAATCATGCGCAAGGAACTGGATGTGTCGATGGCGCTGTCCGGCATCCGCGACATCCGCGAAGCGAACCGCTCGCACATCGTGCTACCCAAACACTGGTAAAGGGAGCCGCCGTTCGCGCGCCCGCGCACAGGACTGGTCAACTTCCTGATTGTTTTTTGCGCGCCGTGCGCCGGCGGGTGAGCAGCACCTAGAATACGGCGACACCATAAATACTCGAAGAGACAATGACTACTCCCCTGCTCGCGGCGCCTCGCGCCGCCACCCTGGCGCTGCTGCTGGCCAGTTTCTCCACCCTGGCCGTGGCCGGGACCGGCGGCCGCGTCACCACCAGCTTCGATCCCGGCTGGCGCTTCCAGAAGGCCGAAGTCAAAGGCGCCGAGCAGCCCGCCTTCAGCGACGCCAAGTGGCGCAGCCTGGCCGTACCGCACGACTGGAGCATAGAAGGGCCTTACGACCAGGCCAACCCCACCGGCCGCGGCGGCGGCTATCTGCCGGCGGGCATAGGATGGTACCGCAAGCAGTTCGCGCTGCCCGCGTCCGAAGCCAAACGCCGCGTGCGCATCGAATTCGACGGTGTCATGGCCAACAGCGATGTCTGGATCAACGGCCATCACCTCGGCAAGCGCCCTTACGGCTACAGCAGCTTCAGTTACGACCTGACCGGCCACCTGAAATTTGGCAAGGGCCAGACCAACGTCATCGCCGTCCGCGCGGACAACGAGGTGCAGCCGGCGTCGCGCTATTACACCGGCGCGGGCATCTATCGCCATGTGCGCCTGGTCAGTACCGAAGCTGTGCATTTCGGCGAAGGCGGCGTGTTTGTCAGCGCAAGCGATGCCGGCGCGGACAGCGCGACGATGCGCATCCAGTCCGACGTGGCTAGCAAGGCTGCGGCGACGGGAGAATACACGCTGCAGGTCGTCATCTACGACCCGAGCGGCAAAGTGGTGCAGACCGCCGAAACCCGTCAGACCGTGGCGGCCGGCCAGTCCGCCGAATTTGTGCAGAACGTCACCGTGGCGTCGCCGCAGCGCTGGTCGCTTGAACAGCCGCAGCTCTACCGCGCCGTTTCCACGCTCCGCAGCGGCAGCACCGTGCTGGATGAACAGACCACCAGGTTCGGCATCCGCGACATCAAGTTCGACGCGGCAAGCGGTTTTTGGCTGAACGGCGTGAACCTGAAAATCAAGGGAGTCTGCCTGCACCATGACGCCGGCGCGCTGGGCGCGGCCGTGCCGCTGGATGCGTGGCGCCGCCGGTTCGAGCTGCTGCGCGAAGCCGGCGTGAACGCCATCCGCACCGCGCACAACCCGGTAGCCCCGGAGTTCCTGGACCTGGCCGACCAGATGGGATTCCTGGTGCTGGACGAGTCCTTCGATACCTGGAACGAGGCCAAGCCCAATGGCGAGCAAGGCTACAACCGCTTCTTTACCAAGTGGTGGGAAGCCGATACGCGCGCAATGGTCATCCGCGACCGCAACCACCCCAGCATCGTGCTGTACAGCGTGGGCAACGAAATCCACGACAACCTGAACAACCCGGAAGGCTTCCAGAAGTATAAGCGGCAGCAAGACCTGGTGCACGAGCTGGACCCGAGCCGTCCTGTCACCATGGCGCTGTTCCGGCCCCACCTGTCCAAGGTGTACGAGAACGGCTTCGTCGAAACCATGGACATCGTCGGCCAAAACTACCGCGAGAACGAACTGGTGGCGGCGCACAAGGCCAATCCCAAGCGCAAGGTCATCGGTACCGAGAACGGCCATACGCTGGCCGCCTGGCTGGCCATGCGCGACAACGCCTTCATCGCCGGCCAGTTCCTGTGGGTGGGCTTCGACTACCTCGGCGAGAACGACTGGCCGGCCACCACCTACGACCAGGGGCTGTTCGACCGCGCCGGCAACTGGAAGCCGCGCGGCTTCCAGCGCCAGAGCTGGTGGTCGGCCAAGCCGATGGTGCGCGTTGTGCGCAAGCAGGACAACGGCGGTGCCGGCGCCTGGGTCGCAAACTGGACGCCAAGCGACTTCGGCACCTATGACGACGCCAAGATCGAGGTCTACAGCAATGCCGAGGAAGTGGAGCTGTTCCTGAACGGGAACTCGCTTGGCGCCAAAACAAAGCCCGCCAACGACAGCGCGCGCAACTGGGACGTGACCTTCGCCCCCGGCACGCTGCGCGCGGTGGCCCGCAATGGCGGCAAGGAAGTGGCGGCGGACGAGCTGAAATCGGCAGGCGCCCCATCACGCATCGTGCTCACCACCAACCGCGCCGAACTGACGCCGGACTTCGACTCGGCCGCCTACGTCACCGCGCAAGTGGTGGATGCAAACGGCGTGGTCAACCCCAATGTGAATACCGCCATCACCTTCACCGTGGCCGGTCCGGGCACGCTCGCAGGGGTGGACAACGGCAGCAACACCAGCCACGAGCCCTACCAGACCAACAAATGCAAGGTAGCGCAAGGCCAGTGCATCGCCATCGTCAAGGCCAGCGCGGCGGGCGCCGGCATCACGCTGAAAGCCAGCGCGCCGGGACTGGCCGACGGCAGCGTGAGCATTGCCAGCGCCGCCCCCGCAGCCGATGCGAAGCGGTAAGCGATGAATCCGACTATCAGCCGCTTGCTGCTGGCCGCGGCCAGCGTTCTCCCGGCCGCTGCCATTGCTGCGCCAGAAGGAAGCGATGCGCGCAAGTTCGACTTCAGTACGCAAGCGCCTGCCGCCGGCTACACCGCCGTGGCGCCCGGCACCGGGTACAGCGCCGGCCGTGGCTACGGCTACGAGCTTGGCGCAGCGCCGGGCAAGCCATCCTTCTTCTCGGTTGATCTGCCCGAAGGGAACTACAACGTCACCGTGACGCTGGGAGGAACGCCGGACGCGTCCACGACCACCATCAAGTCCGAGCTGCGGCGCTTGATGCTGGAAAACGTCCGCACCGCACCCGGCAAGACGGAGACCCGCACTTTCACGGTCAACGTCCGCACGCCGCAAATTCCCGCCGGCGCGGGCATCGCCGCTGGCGCCGTCAAGCTCAAGGCGCCGCGCGAGACGGTGCAGGAGGCATGGAACTGGGACCGCCGCCTGACCCTCGAGTTCAACGGCGCCAGCCCCGCCGTGCGCAGGATTGAAATCACGCCTGCGCAAACGCCGACCATCTTCCTGCTGGGCGACTCCACCGTGTGCGACCAGCCGAACGAACCCTACGCCAGTTGGGGCCAGATGCTGCCGCGCTTCCTGAAGCCGGGCATCGCGGTCGCCAACCATGGCGAGTCCGGCGAGACCTACCGCGACTCGCTGAGCCGGCGCCGCCTCGACAAAGTCCTCAGCGCCATGCGCCCCGGCGACACGGTGCTGATGCAGTTTGGCCACAACGACCAGAAACAGATCAAGGAAGGCAAAGGCGGCCCGTTCACCACGTATCAGGCCGAGATCAAACAGCACGTGGACGGCGTTCGTGCGCACGGCGGCGTGCCGGTCGTCATCTCCTCCATGGAGCGCCGGGCTTTCGATGCCGGCGGCAAGGTGATCCCGTCGCTGATCGACTACGCCGACGCGGCGCGCCAGTCCGCGCAAGAACTGGGCGTGGCCTTTATCGACCTCAACGCGATAAGCAAACCGTTTTACGAGGCGCTCGGCACGGAACAGTCCAAGGCCGCCTTCGCCGAACCGGAACCTGGCCGCACCGACAACACGCACCACAACAACTACGGCAGCTACGAGTTGGCGCAAGCGGTGGCAACCGGCCTGCGCCAGGCCGGCGTGCCCGCCGCCGCCTTCATCGCGGAAGGCTACGGCAACTTCGATCCCGCCAAGCCCGACCCGGTGGCGGCCTTCGCTGTCCCGCCCAGCCCCAACTTCAGCAACCAGCGCCCGCTGGGCGACGAGGCGCACGCCATACAAGCCGGCGCTGGTCCATCAGCTGCGCGCCAATAATTAACCACCGTCACCGGAGACCGATATGAAACGCCTGCTGCTCACAACCACCGCCGCCCTTGCACTCTGCACGGCGCTGCCGTCCCGCGCCACGCCGGACCAGCCAGCCACCGCGCCAAGCGACCAGAATTACGCGCCGCGCCTGAACTACCAGACCTACTTCGGTGACTATGTGGCCGTGCGCAAGGGCAGCCCGGCTGAACTGATTTTCATCGGCGATTCGATCACCGAGCAGTTCCGCTGGGGTGCCGGCGCGCCGATCTGGAGCCGCCATTTCGAATACCGCGCCTTCGATTTCGGACTGGGTTCGGACAAGACCCAGCATGCCCTGTGGCGCCTGCAGAACATCGACCTGTCCTTCATCAAGCCCAAGGTCGCTGTCATCATGATCGGCACCAACAACGTGCAGGATGAGCCTGAGGAAATCGCAGCCGGTGTCAAAGCCGTGGTCGACGCGACGCAGCAGAAATTCGCAGGCGTGAAAATCATCCTGGTCAGTATTTTGCCGAATGCGCGCGCCGAGCAGCGTATGGCGGCCGTCAACAAGCTGTTAAAGCCCATGGAAGACCGGAAGAGCATCTACTACCTGAACCTGGCGGCGCGCTTCCTGCCGGAAGGCGATAACTGGAAGGGTTTGAGCAAGGACAAGCTGCACCTGACCACGGACGGCTATGGCGTATGGGCTGACGAGCTGGAAGCGCTGCTGACCGCGGTGCTGAAGTGACCCGCAACGCAGACGCGGCCCTGCTGCCGGGCGCGCGCTAACGGCACACCTGGCTGCTTACGCAGCTGCGCTGCTCTTAAGTCACTCCGGCAGGAGTGACGTTCGTACGATGCGCCCGTTTTGGCGGGTTACGCGGGCGAAGCCCGCTAACCCGCCCTACCTGCCCTGCCCGGCCGCCTTTTCGCTGGACCATACTTTCATCGTCTGCACCGCCAGCAGCTTGCAGCCGCTTGGGGTGTTCACGTAGGTGCGCATGAACTGGTAGCGGTTGCTGCGCCAGGTCTTGCCGTCGCTGTTCCATGCATCCACGGTGCTCAGCCCGCGCAACACCACAGTGTTGTCGAACACTTGCGCCTTCACGTCGCTGGTGGTGCGGGCCTTGGGTATGCTGGCGGGCTTCCGCGCCCGCGCAACCACTGCAGCCTTGTCGTCGATCGAAGATACCAAGTTATGCACCCAGACGAAATCCTCCGCCAGATGGCTGTCCAGGAAAGCAGCGTCGCCGATGCGCATCGCCTCCTCGTATTGCGCGTCGCGCGCGATCAGGTCGGGCACAGGAAGACAGGAGGCGGCTTGCGCGCTGGGCGGAAGAGCCAGCGGCAGGACGGCGGTCAGGAATAGTAGAGCTGCAGGTCTCATATCGCTATTTTACGTTGCCGTTGCCTGGAATGAGCTGGTGGACCGTGAAATCGCTGATTTCCTGCCTGGAGTGCGTGGTGCGGAACCCGAAATGCCCGGCTCGCAGCGGGGCCGCGTCGCGGTAGGAAAAATACTCCTCGCCGTCGATCAGCATGCGGGTGCACCCCTGGTAGACAGCGATCTGGATTGCGTAGTCGCGGTTGGCCTGCAACAAATGGGCCGCGTCGGACAAGTCGGTCAGCAGCACCCGCTGGCCGCTGCCGTCATATTTGCGGAAACGCGTGCTGGTGTTGCTGTTGCCGCCCATGCCCATGTAATACAGGCTCAGGGCGTCGTACTGGCTAAAGGTGCCGTCGCGCGTGAACAGATAGTCATGTCGCGGATCGGATGCCATCCAGAACTGGTTCAGGTCGGACAGGCGGTCGTTCGGCCCGCCGCCCATCATCATTTTTCGGCGGTAACTGATCAGGATATCGCCCTGCAAACGCGGCTTGAACCACACCGTGGCGTCACCAGCGACGTCTACGGTCAGCTTGCCTTGGCTGGCTGCCACACTGGAGCCGGCGGCGGAACGGTATTCGGGCACCCATTGCTGCATGCCGGAGTCGAAGCTGTCCGCATGCAGCAGCGCGCCTTTCGTCCCCCAGTCTGGGCAGGCCGGGGGAACTATCGCCGCGTGCGCAGCGGCGGCCGGTCCTGCGGCAACGGCATTCAAGGCGCAGACGGCGGCAACAAGTGCCAGGTCAGCCAAAGAAAACGAAGCTGCCAGCCACCGGAATTTTGAGACGCTGGCAAGATGCGGTTGCGCCGCCGATGGGCCGGGAACCGAGCGGGCGCGGGGCATCACTGCGCCGCCTTGCGTCCGCCTGCGGCTTCCGCGGGCGGCAGTTCATTTGGCAGCGCGTCCTTGCACAAGGCGAGGATTTCCATTGTGCTCAGGCCGGACTGGGCGGCGTCGTTGGTCGACACCCCCGGTGCTTCATGCACGGGATTGAGCGTGTCGGCACCGCTGACCAGACGCTGCTCCGCGCCACGGTAGCGCACCAGCGCGGCGACAGCGCGCTGGCAGTAGGCGGGTGCTTTCGTGTGTGCATAGGCATAGGCTGCGAGGCGCGGGCCGCCCTGCCCTTTCTCCACGTATTCGGCGCCGGCGCCTTCGTTGCCCGTCAAGCGGTCCTTGTCCAGCACCTCGGCGGGCGCGCCGCCCAGCCTTGCGTACTGCAGCCATGCGCGCGCGAAATCGTCGCGGCCAAGCAGTGGCACCAGTTCGAACATCACCTGGGCGCCGCCCTGGATGGTGGCCAGGTTGTAGTTGACCGGCACCTGCTTGCCGTCGACCGGATCGGGAATCGGGAACAGCTTGCCGGTGGCAGGGTCATAGCCCACCGTCATGCTGCCCCCGCCTTTCAAGGGGCCGATCTTGCTTCCGCCCAGCAGCGGATTGAGGCCGTGGCGCACGCCCGAGCGCAGCCAGTAAGGCATCGCGAGGATACCGTCCACGCCGGCGTTGATGCGGTCGCGCCAGCGCACGTCGCCTGTGCGCTCCCATTCTGTCATCCAGTTCCCGGCCAGTACGAACCAGTCCGGTCCGATGCGGATGCGGCCCGGATACTTGGGGTCCTGCGGCAGCACCGGCTGTGCCAGCCGCATCGGATCGTGTTTGATGGCGGCGATGTCGGATTTCAGCTGTTCGCGCATGATGTCGCCGGTGCGCTCGTCCGTCGTCAGGTAGTAGTATGGCCTCCAGTGCGCAGCCTGGCTGATACGGGCCTCCTTGGCGCCATCACCCCACTTGACGACGTTGTGGCGCGAACCCAGACCGGTCATCGGGCCGATGTGATAGACGTTGGTCTCGCTGGTGTTGCGCGTCAGCGCTTCGGCCAAGCGGAACACGTCGGCGCGGCCGGTGCGCAGATAGCTGTACCAGAGCCACAGCGGCGTACCCAGCTCCGTGTTGTCCCAGGCATGGCCGCCGTAGTCGTAGTACCAGACGTGGGCCGCGTTGTTGTAGCTGTGAATGAAGTCGCCGTAGTACCAGAAGCCGTACCAATAGCGCTCGTCGACCTGCTGCTTGTAGAAGGCGAGCATGGAGTCGAGACGGTTTTCCATCTCGGCCTTGAGCGGCGTGGAGCGGTCCGGCAGACCCCATACGCCGAACACGCCCGTGCCGTGGAGGTACTCGGGGCTGGCGGCCAGCAGCGGCGGCTGTTCGCCCGCCTGCGCCATGGCCGCCATTGCGTTACGCGCGGGGACGCCGGCGGTCGGGAATATCGTCAGTTCGCTGGTGCGGGCGACGCCGTAGGCCTTGCTCATGCCGGCCTGCACGTCCTCGTAGGTGGCAGGCAAGCCGTGTGCGCGCGTGGCGTAGTGGCGCATGTCCATGGCGGGGGCATCCGGCGACCAGAGCCAGGCCGTCAGCTGCGCGCTGTCCGTTGCGGCACCCCGCACTTCCAGGCCGCTGGGGTAGGACTGCCAGAAGTCCTTGACGCTCAGCGCCAGGCCGCCGCTGGTGTCGCCGACGTAGGCCAGGCCGGAGGCGCGCTTGCCGGCGCCGCTGAAGACCCAGGAGCTGCGCTCGTTGGTGCGTTTCTGCATGGTGAAGCCGTCCGGGGTGGACTGCGTCAGCTTGTAGTCGCTCCAGATGGCGTATTGGTCGGTATCGCTGGGCGCGTAGAAGCCGCCGCCGTCGATACGTTCACCGGCCACTTGCGCGGCGTTGCCCGCGCCGGGCTGGATCGGTTCGGCCCACAGGCCGCCGTCCTGGCCCGAGAAGCGCACATGGCGGTTGAACGATTGCTCGCGCAGGGGAACGGCGAAGGTCAGGCCGATGCCGCGAATGAAATCCCGTTCCTGGTCGCCGTCGTACGTCATCGTATGGACGACGCGGACAGCTTCCTGGCCAGCGTAGAAGTACAGGCGCACGCTGAATGGCAGCCACGCTCGCGTACCCTTCGGGGCCTTGTGGACACCGTCCACCTTCAGCACCGCGCGCACCGGGCCGGATTGTTCGACGGTGACATGGCGGACCTCGCTGAGGAATTTTTCCCGGCGAGGGCCCGGGCCCTCGTTCGCGTCCGGACCGTTCTGCAGGATGGCGACCAGCTGGCCGGCGCGCGCGACTTCGCGGCCCGCGACCGAGATTGATTCGATCAGATTGGCGCCGCTGGTGCGCAGGCGGGCCTTCATTGCGCCGGTGTCGATATCGACGATGCCGTTTTTCTGCCGCAGTGCAATGGCGGGCTGTGGTCCGGAAGCGATTGCGGCGTTGGAGGCTGCGGTTTGCGCGGGCGCCAGGTGCAACTCACCTGGGGCGGCGCTGCTTGCCACGGTGGCGAAGCCGGTCCATTTCATGGAGCCGTCCGGCCAGTAGGCCAGCGGCCATGATTGCAGCGGCAAGGCCTTGCCGTCGGCGCCCTTTAGCGTGAACGGCTGGCTTTTGCCCACGCGGCCTTGCGGCCACGGCACGCCCCAGCTGACACCGGCCTGCGCGGCCGGATCTCGGACGGTAGCCCCGAGCCAGCGCAAGGACACGCTGCCGTCCGCTGCAGGGGCGGCGCCGGACGGGTTGCCGCTTGCCGGCGCGGCTGCGGCCACCGACCTGCCCTGCGCGGAAAGATAAGCCGCCACGGGATTGCCGGCGAGTCCTCTTAGCGCGGCGATCACGCGCTGTGCGTTGAATTGGGCGCCGGCGTCATTCGTATGCGTGCGCGCGTCGGAGAAGAAGCCGCTGACGGCGGTGGCGCCTAGCTGGCGGTAACCGTCGCTGACCACCACGGTCAGGTCGGCAAATTGCGCACCGCCCGCCGCCGCCACTTCCGCATCCCACTGCGCGACGGCGGCGAAGTCGCGGCCCTGTTCCCAGGCATCCTTGTGCGGCACCGGGGACAACAGCACCACCGACGCGCCTTTCGCCTTGGCGTCCGCAAGGTACTTCGCCACATACCAGCCGAAGGTGTGGACCTGCTCCCTGCTGCCGTCGGCCTTCGTTTCCTCAACCGTCTCCTGCCCGGTTCCTTTGCCCGACGCCCTGCCCTTCATGGCCGGGTCGCCGATACGGCCGCCGTCGTTGTGGCCGAACTGGATCAGCACCACATCCCGGGCCTTCATCTGCGCCAGCACCTTGTCCCAGCGCCCCTCGGTGTAGAAGGTGCGGCTGCTGCGCCCGCCGATAGCGTGGTTGACGACGTTGACCTTGCCCGTGTCGAAATATGGCGCGATGCGCTCCCCCCAGCCGATGGCGCCATTCGCGCCGCCGCCACGCACGGTCGAGTCGCCAACGATGAAGATATTCGGCAGTGCGGGGTCGCGCGGTGTGTCGGCGCGTACCTTGGAGGCGTCCGCGACGGGCCGCTCGTCCTCGGCGGACGCAATCTCCGCAGCCCTGGCGTTCAGCACAGCCTGCAACACCGGCACACGCAGCGCCTTGATCCCGGCCACCACCATGCGGGCATTCAATTCAGCGCCGGCCAGGTTGGTGTGCGTCTTTTCGTCCGGCGTCACCAAAGGGAACAGCTTCATGACCGCCTCGCGTCCCAACTCATCGTACTTGCGGGCAGCCAGGTCGTTCAGGTCGATGAAGCCGGCAAGCTCCCTGCGCGCCACTTCCGCCGCCCAGCCTGCGTAGTCGCCACTCCCGCGCACGATCTTGCCGTCCGGCGCCCAGTTCTTGCGCGGAACCGGCGAGCTGACGATGGGCGTCGCGCCCTTGGCGCGGATGTTGGCGATGTATAGCCGCAGATACCAGCCGTAGCTGCGCACCGTTTCGCGCTTGCCGGTCAACTGGTTGTCGATCTCCTGGGTCTCTTCGCCGGTGCCTTTGATGGTCCCGCGCGCGCGGCTGGTGTCATTGATGGCGCTGGCATCGTTATGCCCGAACTGCATGATAACCACGTCGCCCGGCTTCACCAGCGCCAGGGTGCGTTCCCAGTGGCCGCCGCTGATGTAGGTACGGCTGCTCAAGCCGCCTATGGCGCGGTTCACCACATTGATCCTGGCCGGATCGAAATAGGCGGCGATGGGATTGCCCCAGCCCCATTGTCCTTCGGCGCCCTTGCCCTGACCGTCGTCGCGGCCGTTGCGGACCGTGGAGTCGCCGATCAGGAACAGCGTCGGCAACGCCGCGTTGCCAGGTTCGGGCAACACCGGCCGGGCCTGGGCCGGATCCGTGTTGACGGCTGGAGGAAGTGGGCTTTGCGCATGGGTCGCGGGAGCAGCCCATACTGCGAGGCAGCAGGCCAGTGAAGATGCGGCGCGGCCCAGCGCCTTGAGGATTTTGTTCATGAAGACAATTCTATGACAGGAATTTGGCCGATCACGCGTGGCTGGCAAAGAATCAGGAAGATGAGCGTTACGCCCCTGAAAAGGCGTCCACAATCGGCTTCCCGCAACCTCACGATCACATGCCATGCCCTCCGGTCCGCACGCTCAACATCTGCATCTTGCCGATGCCGGCGCCAATGCCGAAAACGTGGCTGAAACAGAAATGAGCCGCTCACTCCAGCGGCGTCAGCTCCACCCGGCGCAGTTCGTAGGGTGCGCCTTCGAGCTGGAAGCCGATGCGGCCGGACAGGGGCGCGGCCCGCGTCACCTTGTTCTGCGCCACGCCATTGATGCTCACCTCGACCACGCCGTCGAGGCTGACGATGTCGGCGCTGTTCCATTCGCCGGCAGGCAATTCACTGTCGGCAGCCGTCCGCGCCTTGATCACGGGCGAAGCGCCCGGCGCGCTGGTGGGCGGCTCCGCGAATGTGTAGCCGGCCATCGGCAGCAGATCGCCGACGTTGCCCTTCTTGGTCTGGACCTGCAGGCTCACCGGCCAGACACGGTCCATGGGGCCAGGGCTGATGTGCAGCAGCACGCCGCCGTTGCCAGGCTTGGCGCTCCAGCGCCATTCCACGTGCAGCCGGTAGTTGCGATAACTGGCGGTGGTGGCCAGGAAACCCGACGGTTGCCCGGCCGATGCCACCACGCCGCCCGGCAGTATGCTGAACACGCTTTCCACCGGCGCAGCGGGCGTGGTTTCCAGCTGCCAGCCGCTGAAATCGCGGCCGTTGAACAAATCCACCGCGGCCGCCTGGCCGGCAGCCAGCATCAATGCAGTACACACCGCAACACACACCGTTCTACGATTACCCATCTGATATGCTCTCCCACACCATGAAAAAACTCATACTAGCTTCGATGATGACCTGTCTTTCGACCCTGGCCAGCGCGGCATCCGTGATTCCACTTTGGCCGGAAGGCGTTCCCGGCGCGCGCCCCGGACTGGGCGCTGAACAGCTCAGCGAAGGCCGCATCGCCAACGTCAGCGAGCCGACGCTGACGCTGATCGGTCCTGCGGTGGACCGGCCGAACGGCACAGCCGTCATCATATGCCCTGGCGGCGGTTATGTGCGCCTGTCCGCAGACCGCGAAGGCACGCAGTACGCCAACTGGCTGTCGCACCTGGGCGTGACCGCCTTCGTGCTCAAATACCGCATGCAGGAATTCGGCCATCCGGCGCCGCTGCAGGACGTGCTGCGCGCCGTGCGCATGGTGCGCTCGCGCGCGGCGGAATTCGGCATCGACCCTGCCCGCATCGGCGTCATGGGCAGCTCGGCCGGCGGCCATCTGGCAGCCAGCGCGGGCACCCTGTTCGACCTGCCTGCCGGGCGGACCGGCGCCGCGCTGGACGCCACCAGCGGCCGCCCGGACTTCCTGATGCTGATGTATCCCGTCATCACCATGGAAGCGCCGGCCGTGCATGCCGGCTCGCGCAAGGCCCTGCTGGGCAAGGCGGCTTCCGCCGACGCGGTACAGCTGATGTCGCTGGAAAAACAGGTGACCGCCGCCACGCCGCCCACGCTGCTGATCCATACCCAGGAAGACCAGGCGGTGCCGGTGGAGAACAGCATACTGTTCTACCAGGCGCTGACGAAGGCCCGCGTGCCGGCCGAAATGTATCTGTTCGAGCACGGCGGGCATGGCATGGGCATGAAGGATGGCCTGGGCACCTCGTCCGACTGGCCGCGCCGAGCGGAAGAATGGCTGCGCACGCGGGGATTGTTGTCGCGGAAGCAGGCGGGGTAAGCCGCCACTCACGCGAAGTGGAACATGCGCTCCAGCGGCCACTCGCACGGCCGGTTGCCTGCTTCCACTTCCATCAACGGGGCCATGTAGTCCCACCAGCGCTGCATCACTTCCCTCTGCGGCAGCGCTTTGATCATATTGTCCGGCCAAAGCTTCATTACGGCAAACAGGTGCAGCGTCTCCTCGTCCAGGAAAATCGAATAGTCGTAGATACCCGCGTCGCGCAGGGCGCGGCTCAGTTCGGGCCACAGCTCATCGTGGCGGCTGCGGTACTCCTCCACCGCACCTGGCTTGAGCTTCATGCGGAAAGCGCGTGTTGTCATTTTTTGGCCGCCATTTTCTTCAGCTCCGACGCCGCAAGCAGGAAACCGCCCACGCCATAGTTGAAGCTGGACGCGGGCCGGTAGAACGCCGGTTCCGCACCGGTCTGCTGGATGCCGCCAAGGCGGCCGTCCGCGTAGATACTCTTCAGAATGCCGGCCCAGGCGCGTTCGATCACCGGCCGGTAGGTTTTTTCATCCAGGTAACCCTTGTTTATCCCGTAGGCCATGCCGTAGACGAACAGGGCCGAGCCGGAGATCTCCGGCTGCGGATAGGCCGCAGGGTCCAGCAGGCCAGCGTGCCACAGGCCGTCCGCCCCCTGGAGCCTGGCGACGGCCGCCGACATCTCGCGCAGTTGCTGGATATAGAAAGGCCGCTTCGGATCGTCCGCCGGAATATAGTCTATGGTGCGCGCCAGGCCGCCCATCACCCAGCCTTCGCCGCGCGACCAGAAGATCTTCTTGCCATTCGGCTCCGTCTTGCCGATATAGCTCGCGTCGCGCGCGTAAAGGTGCGCCTCCTTGTCGTACAGCAGCTCGGACGTCTTTTGCCACTGCTCGTGCACATAGTCCAGATACTTGCGCTCGCCGGTGGCCTTGTACATCTTCAGCCAGACCGGCGGCCCCATGAACAGCGCGTCGCACCACCACCATGGCAGGCGCTCGTCCCCTGGACGCAGGGTCTTCAGGCCGATCAGGATGTCGAGATGGGCGCGGGTCGGCGCCAGCTTTTCGGGCGAAGGATACAGCTCGTACAGCTCGAGATAGGTCTGTGCAACGCTGATGTCGTCCGCGTTCGGATATGGTCCCTTCAAGTCCCACTGGAACTGCTTGCTCATGGCAAGCATGGCGTCGCGGTACTTGCTGTCGCCGGTCGCCTCGGACGCCGCCATGAAGCCTGTAAACAGCACTGCCGATGTCCAGATTCTGTCCAGGTGGCGCTGGGTGCGTTCGAGCTGCCAGTCGGCCACTTTGCGCAAGGCCTTGTCGATGGCGGCGGATTGCAAGGCCGGCGACAGGTCCGTAGCGAGCGGACCGCCGTCGGCCGGCGCGTCGCCGAAGTGGCGGCTGGTGTCCTTGTCGACAATGGCCTGCTGGACCGGCGTCGGCAGCGGATAGCTCTGCTGCGGCGCGGTTTGCGCCTGGGCGGCCGAGAATGCCAGGCCCAGTGCTGCGATCAGTATGGTTTGGTTGAGCATCACGTTTTATCCTGTTCTTCAAAGCTTTTCTTGGAAGGGTCTTCCTTCGGTTTGGCGGGGCGCACGACGGTGGCGCCGGCCGGCAGGCCGCGCACGCCGATGGCGTTCTCCAGTTCCACCGGTGCGCTCAGCGCCAGCTTCACGTCCGAAAACTGCCAGTCTTTCGCGTCGTAGATATGGCCGCCTTGCTGCGCCTGGATGTCCAGTTTCGACAGGCTGAAACGCTCCAGCGGCACTTCCTTGTAACCATCGACCTCAAAGGCCGTCGTCGCACCGGTGGCTTTGATGTTCCAGATCTGCACGTCGTGGAAGTAGGCGATGCCTTTTTCCCTGGCCACCGGCGTGGCCAGCACTTTCCAGTACGGCGGATAGTCCTTGATCTCCGGCGGAATCGTGGCGTAGCTGTAGCTCGGGTTCCAGTTCATGGTGATGCGCATGACGACCGGGATGTTCGTCATCGTGATGTCGTGGAGGCGCAGGTTCTCGCCGAAGCCCCCGCGCGTGTGCGCCGACTTGAACAGGATGCCGACCGGGACGTTGCCTACCACCGTGAGCTTGTAGGCCTCGATATTGCGGAAGCCGCCCGCCGTCTCGCTGCCGAAGGTAATGCCTGCCGCCGCGTCGCGTATCACGGAATTGCGGATCACGACGTCCTCGGTGCTGCGCGCCACGCGCTGGCCATCCGAATCACGGCCTGCCTTCAGGCACAGGGCGTCGTCGTTGACGGCGATGTCGGCGTTTTGCACCAGGATGCGTTTCGATGAATCGATGTCGATGCCGTCCGTGGACGGCCCACGGCCGCCTTCGTTGTTGCGGATGACAACACCATCCACGGTCACGTCGGTCGAGTAGCAGATGTGCAGCGTCCAGAAGCCCGAACGGCGCAACAGCAGGCCGCCGCCGACCTTCACTTTCGAGGAGTTGAACACCTGGACCAGGCGCGGGCGCTGGGCGTCGTAGTCGGAGGCCCAGCGCAGGCCGCGCGGTTCGTACTGCTTGCGCAAGGTCCAGTAGCTGTCCCAGAAGACCTTACCGTCGCCGTCGATCGTCCCTTCGCCTTCAATGGTGGCGTTCTTCTGCTCGTAGATGTTGACCAGCGCGGCCGGCCAGCGCATTTCGATGCCGGCGATCCGGGTCGGCATCACCGGATAGTCTTCAATGCGCTGGGAGCCGAGCAGCGTGGCGCCTTTGTCCAGATACAGCGTAACGCCGCTTTTGACGAAAATCGAGCCGCTCAGATAAATCCCTGCCGGGATAACGACCCGCCCCCCGCCTTGCGCGGCAGCGTCGATGGCGGCCTGGATGGCCTTGGTGTTGAGCGTGGCGCCGTCACCCTTGGCACCGTAGTTCTCGACGCTGTAGTTCTTGTCGTGGAAGGTCTCCCACCGGGCCTCCTTCGCACTCGCCGGCGCCGCCAGCGCCAATACACCGGCCATTGCAGCGGCCATCGCGGCGGCCATCGCCGCCCGCATCCATCGTGATGCCATCCATCGTGACTGCATGCTGTTCCTCATTTGATCTGCTCCGACAGCAGGCGCACGGGACCAAGCATGCCGGAAGGCTTGGGCTCGATCAGGTGCGTGTCCTGCGGGATAAAGCGTTGTCCGTAACGGGCGGACAACAGGCGGTAATCGGGCCGTTCCTGGCCTGCCAGTGCATTGAGCGCCAGGTTGGCAACGCGCACCTCGATCTGGTTACGGCCCGCCTTCAGCCATGGCGTCACGTCCAGCTGGTATGGCGGACGCCAGACCGAACCCGCGCGGGCGCCGTTGACGTAGACCACCGCAGCTTCGCGCACCGGGCTTTCCAGCATGGCGCGCATGCCTGCCGGGACTTTGGGCGTGCTTTCCAGCGCCGTGCCCTGGCCGAAGTCCAGTGTCACGCGTGCGTCCTTGAGTTGCGCAGCGGCCAGGTCGACTTCCCGGGTATAGACGCCCTCGCCGGAGAAGTGGCGGGTGGCGGCACTGTCGGTCCAGGAACTCAGCGCGGCCATGGCATGCGCCTTGGCGCCGGGGAAAGCCAGCAGCCAATCGCGGCTCAGGTCGGCCAGCACGAGGGGCGCGACGGGCGCAGCGCCATGACCCGGCACGGATGCCGCCCCCGGCCCCGGTACCCCGCTCCGCACCGGCTGGGGGCCGGTTTCGGACGCTGCGCTTAGCGCCGGCGTGGCCTGCTGTGGCGTGTCGGCCAGCACCAGCACGCGCGACTCGTACGGCGCCAGGACCAGCGCGAAGTCGGGCTTTACGCTGGCTGCAGTCGCTTTGCCGTCAAAGGGATTCCACCAGGCGGCATGGCGGCGCGTGGCACGCAGCGTGGCGGTGGTGCGGACCTCGCGGTTGCTGGTGTTGGCGATGAAATAGATGTCACCATCGCTCAGTTTGCGGTGAACGAAGCCCACGTCGGAGGCTTGCGCTGCCAGGCGCAGGTCACCCGGCAACGTCTTCTTCAGCGCCATGCCCACGGCTGCGTCGTCCGCCACCAGTTGCACTTGCCTGGAGGCGAACAAGGCCTGCGAGGCGGCCGCCACCTGCGCGCCCACGCGCGTGGCGTCGCCATAGCCTGGCGCCAGCGACGGTTTGCTGCCGATGGCGATGATCTTGCCGCCGCCGCGCACGTAGGCCTGCAGTCTGGCCAGCACTTCGGGCGCAAGCCGGCTTACGTGCGGCATCACCAGCACGGAGTGCTTGATGCCCAGCGCGAGGATGGATTCGGCGTCCACGTAGTCGAGGTTGTGGCCCGCGTCCAGGATTTGCTCGGTCAGCAGTGGCGTGACGTGCTTGTGCATTTCGGCCGACAGCGAGACCTTGCCGGGCGTGAGCGCGGCGTAGACGTCGTCGTTCGGCAGCAGTACGGCCACGTCGTTGGCGGGCTGCCCCTGGCGTAGCAGGTAGCTGGTGCGCTGCAGGTAGGCATTCACGTCGGGCATGACGTTCCACCACGGCTGGTGGTCGTTGAACACGGCGGCCGCGTAGAAGGAGTAGCCGGGTTCCTGCGCTCCTGGCGGTGTATATGGCCAGCCGTGGCCGACGAACTGGTTCACGCCTTGCAGCAGCATGCGGTCCGCTTCGACCTTCATGTCCAGCGGCGTGGCGCTGAAAGCTGGCGAATTGAGCCAGGTCCAGGTCTCGGCTGAGATGACGGGACGGTTGTACAGGTGGCCTGCCGACGTGGCGAGACGGGTGAACGAGAAACTGCGGAACTGCGGACCTTCTCCTTCCGGCAGTGCTACCAGGCGGTTGCTGGACATCGACACTGCCGGCTCGCCGTACGTCTGTGAGCGGAACAGCGTGTTGTGCTTGACGGCCCAGTCATTGACCGGAGTCAGGTAACGTTCGTTGACGAGCTCCGTCTGCGTCAACGCCCAGTCGTGCCTGAGCGCGGGCGCGTCCGCACCTTGGCCGCTGTAGACGGCGGGCAGATGCGGCTTCAGGTCGTAGCCGCGGCGGCGCTGGAATTCGGACAGGAAGTCGTCTGTCCAATCTGTGCCGTAGACTTCCAGGCTGTCGGAGAAGACGGCGTACGGCGGCTTGTCGCCAAAAGCCTTGAGCAATGGTTCGGCCACGGTGTTCAAGTGGTGCTCGATGGCGCTGCGGCTCAGGTGGTCCAGCACGAAGCCTTCGGCGCCCAGCGCAGCGCGCTTGACCTGCTGTCCGGTGCGGCTGGCAATGTAGTACACGGCAACGCGCGGCTGGGCCGACGGTGCGACCGCGACACGGCCGGAGGCGATGCCGCCAGCGATTGCCAAGCTGCCGCGCGGGCCGGCTGGCGAGCCGGCGACGGCAGCACTATTGCTGCCGGCGCCGCTGCCATTGCTGCCGGCGCCGGCAGGCAGCATCTGCAGCCTGGTCGCGTCATACTGCGCAGGCGTGCCCTCGCCGACGAAAGCGGCAAGCAGCTTTTCTCCGCTCATCACCGACGGCATGGCATAGGACTCGGCCCCTGCCGCCACAGCGACGGCGGTAACGCGCATGCGCCCCGCCGCTTCCGTCACCGGAACGTTCGGTCCGCCGTATGGCCAGCCGCTGGCCAGCGTCATGTCCACGCGCAGATTCTGCTCGTGCGCCTTGTTGTTGACGAAGCTGACGGCGTCCAGGAATTCCGGCGACATATACGGCACATTGCGGATGCCGCGCGCCGGGTCGTCCAGTTCCATCGGATAGACGGGCTGGATTTCGAAACCGCCGAAACCGCCGGCCTTCATCGCCAGCATTTCACGCTCCAGCTGCTGCTTGAGCACATTCGGCCCGAACCACCACCAGCGGACAAGCGCCTTCGCGTCGTCCGGCGGCGTGGCCAGCCGGGCTGCCACGTCGGCGATACGGTCCGATATCACCGGCGCGGCGGCGTGGGCGGCGCCGCCAAGGGCGGCAGCGACCAGCCATGCGCATGGCATCAGGCGAACAGGCGGAGGAACAAGGAGACGGCCAGCCGCCGGCCCGCGCAGATTGCGCTTGCTCATAGATGATTCCCGTCCGGACGTTTAAACGATGCCGCTGCTGCTGGCGCCCGCCTTGGCCGGACGGCGCTCGGCCGCCTGGTCGCGGTAGCCGGACGCGCGGTAGAGCGCCACCGGGTCGGCCGCGCCGCCCGAACGCACACGGGCCATGGCCAGGATGGCGCTGACGTCGGTGCGGTAGGCATGCTTCAGCGCCTGTGCCGATTGCAGCGCGTCGTTATTGTCCTGGTGCTGCTTGAGCGCGGCACGGTCCACCAGCGCGGCCTGGACGAAGGCACGCTGTACTTCGACGGCGCTGTTCATCAGGCTTTCGATCGGATCGGTCACGTTGTGCGACTGGTCCAGCATGTAGGCCGGGTTGAAATTGGCGCCGTCGCGCTGCTCCGCGTCGGCCAGCTCGTTGAAGACCAGGAACAGCTGGAAGGGATTGATGCTGCCCGAATCCAGGTCGTCGTCGCCATACTTGCTGTCGTTGAAATGGAAGCCGCCCAGCTTGCCGAACTGCGACAGGCGCGCGACGATCATTTCGATGTTGGTATTGGGCGCGTGGTGGCCCAAGTCCACCAGGCACTTGGCCTTCGGTCCCAGGGACTGGGCGCAAGCGAAGCTGGTGCCCCAGTCGGCAATGGTGGTGGCGTAGAACGCCGGCTCGAACAGCTTGTGCTCGATGTACATCAGCCAGTCTTCCGGCAGCGCGGCGTAAATGCCGCGCGCGCTGTCCAGATAGCGCTCCAGGGCGCCGCGCAGATTGTGCTGGCCAGGGAAGTTGGCGCCGTCGCCCACCCACACGGTCAGCCCTTTGGAGCCGAGCGCCTTGCCCAGTTCGATGCACTCGATATTGTGCTCGACCGCCTGCGCGCGCACCGCCGCGTTGTTGGAAGTCAGGCTGCCATACTTGTAGCTGTGCTCCTGGCCCACCTGGTCCTGGAAAGTGTTCGAATTGACTGCGTCGAAGCCCAGGCCGTAGCTGTGCGCCTGCTCGCGCAGCGCCGCCGGGTCGGTGGTCTTATCCCAAGGGAAGTGCAGCGACACGCTGGGCGTGGCGCGCGTGAGCTGGTGGATCACGCCGCAGTCTTCCATTTTCTCGTAGACGTTGCGCGGCTCGCCCTTGCCGGGGAAGCGCGCGAAACGGGTGCCGCCTGTGCCGGCGCCCCAGCTGGGCAGCGCTACCGCAAAGGTCTGCGCGAGCGCCGTCAGTTTCTCGATATCCTGGCCGCGCCTGGCCAGCATGCCGCCCAGGGCGGCATAGTCCGCCTCCAGGCCAGCCTGCAGTTTTGCGTTGTGTTCGGCCACCCGGCCCGCGTCGATCAAAGTGCTCATTCCAGTCTCCAGATATATTTTTATGCTGCTTAGCGCGTGAATGCAGCGGCGTTGCCGGCATCGACGTTGAGGATGTTGCCGGTGCTCTTGCCCGCCTTGTCGCTGGCGAGGAAGTACACGGCTTCGGCGATATCCTCGGGCAGCACGCTCAGTTTCAGCATGCTGCGCTGGCGGTAGAAGTCTTCCACGTCGTCGGTGCCGATTTTATTTGACTGCGCGCGCTCCTGCTTCCATTTCCCGTCCCAGATGCGCGAACCGCGGATGACGGCGTCCGGATTGACGACGTTGACGCGGATGCCGTGCGGCGCGCCTTCCAGGGCCACGCAGCGTGCCAGGTGGATTTCAGCCGCCTTGGCGGTGCAGTAGGCCGATGCGCCGGCCGATGCCACCAGGCCGTTTTTGCTGGCCACGAACACCATGCTGCCGCCCAGCTTCTGCTGCTTCATGATGCGGAAGGCGGCGCGGCTGGCCAGGAAGTAGCCGGTGACCAGGATGTCCTGGTTGCGGTTCCAGATTTCCAGCGTGGTTTCGTCCAGCGGCGCCGACGAGGCGATGCCGGCGTTCGAGATCAGCAGGTCGATGCCGCCGAAGCGCAGGGCCGCCGCATTCATCACGTCGTCCACCGCCTGCTCGCTGGTGATGTTGGCGACGATGCTGCCCACGCTGTCCTTGCCGGCCGCCTTCGCCAGGTCCTGGTGCGCCTGTGACAGCGCTTCGCTGTCGATATCGGTCAGCATGACGCAGGCGCCTTCCTGCAGCAGTTGGCGTGCGACCGCCTGGCCGATGCCGCCCGCGCCGCCGGTGACCAGCGCGATGCGGCCCGCCAGGCTCTTAGGTTTAGGCATGCGCTGCAGCTTCGCCTCTTCCAGCAGCCAGTACTCGATGTCGAACGCTTCCTGCTCCGGCAGGCCGACATAGGTGTCCACGCCGTTCGCGCCGCGCATCACATTGATGGCGTTGACGTAGAACTCGCCGGCGATGCGTGCGGTGGCCTTGTCCTTGGCGAAGGACAGCATGCCCACGCCCGGGATCAGGTAGATGATGGGGTTGGCGTCGCGCACGGCCGGGCTGTTGTCATGCTTGCAGCGCTCGTGGTAGGCGCGGTAGTCGGCACGGTAGGCCTCGAGCTGCGTGTCCAGGCCGGCCACCAGGCTGTCGAAGTCAGGCTTGGCCGGATCGAAGTCGATCACGAAGGGGCGGATCTTGGTGCGCAGGAAGTGATCCGGGCAGGAAGTTCCCAGCGCGGCCAGCGGCGCCAGGTCTTTGCTGCAAACGAATTCCAGCACCGTGTCGCTGTCGTCGAAGTGGCCCAGCTTGTACTCCTCCTGGCTGATTTTACCGCGCAGCAGGGGCATCAGTTTCGCAGCCAGCGCGAAGCGCTCTTGGGCCGGCAGCGGCGTGGTGCCTGCGCCGCCGAACACCGGCTGCTTCACGTTCGCGGCCAGCCATTCCTCGGCGCGCTTGATGATGGCCAGCGTGGTTTCATAGCAGCTCTTGGCGGTGTCGCCCCAGGTGAACAGGCCGTGGCCTTCCAGGATGATGCCCTTCAGTTGCGGCTGCGATTTCGACAGCGCTTCCAGTTTCAGGCCCAGGTCGTAGCCGGGCCGCTGCCACGGCAGCCAGCCCAGTTCACCTTCGAAGACCTTGGCGGTGATGGCTTCGCTGTTCTTGCAGGCCGCGATGGCGATGCAAGAGTCCGGGTGCATATGGTCGACGTGCTTGCGGTCGATGTAGGCGTGCAGCGGGGTGTCGATACTGGCGGCGCGCGGGTTCAGGTTGAAGGTGCAGTGCGGCAGGTAGGCCACCATTTCGTCTTCCAGCGCCAGGCCGCGGTAGCGCTGCTTCAGCGCCTGCAGCTTGTCCATGTAGAGGGTCGAGAAGCCGTCGATCTTGATGCTGCCCAAATCGCCGCCGGAGCCCTTCACCCACAGGACTTCCACTTGTTCGCCGCTCAGCGGGTCGGCCATCATGACCTTGGCGGAGGTGTTGCCGCCGCCGAAATTGGTAATGCGCAGGTCCGAGCCGAGCAAATTGGAACGGTACAGCAGCAGTTCCGGTTCGCTCATGGCGGCCGCCGCGCTGTCGTTCCAAAGGGAAGCGATCGGTTCTTTCTGCTTCGGGTCTTTCATTGCTGTTCTCCGTTGTGGGTGTATGCAATCAGTAGAAATCAGCGGGGCATAGGGTGTCAATGCGGAAGCAATCAACATGATGACTAAGAACGAAATAATCAGATTGGTGATTGAAACTTGCTCGTTATGCTGCGATGCATCAGAAATAATCAAGCGGTTGATCGAAGCGTGATTGACGCCCTGCCGCGAAATGATTAGTCTCTACCGTAATAACGAGTCACCAGACATCGTACAACGAATCCGATTCCTTGCACGGCATTGCGTAGACACAAAATAAAAGGAGACAGAAATGGTAAATCACAAGCGCCGTAAACGTTTGTTGAAGCTGCTCGCCGAACATAATACGGCCACCGTGCCGCAGCTTGTCGAATGGCTCAACGCCTCTCCCGCCACGGTCCGCCGCGATATCAGCTGGCTGGCCGGCCGCAATCTGCTCACCCGCACGCGGGGCGGGGCGACCAATCTTCAGCAGAAGAAGCGCGGCTTCCCCCTCACCAGCGAGACCTTCCAGAACAACATCCAGTGTTATGCGGAGCGCAAACGCGCCATCGCCCGCTACGCTGCCGGCATGTGCACGGACGGCGAAACCATCATCATCAACGGCGGCACGACCACCTTCATGATGGCGGAGTTCCTGGTCGACCAGCACCTGAAGATCCTCACCAACTCCTTCCTGATGGCCGAGCGCCTGCTGGTATCGAGCGAGAACGAGATCATCCTCCCCGGCGGCAAGGTATATCGCGAGCAGAACGTGATCCTCAGCCCCTTCGACAACGACATCACGCAGCACCACTACGCCGCCAAGATGTTCATGAGCGTCTACGGCTTGTCGCTGCTTGGCCTGATGGAGGCGGACCCGCTGCTGATCCAGGCCGAGAAGCGTTTGATCAGCCAGGCCGAGGAATTGATCGTTTTGGCCGACAGTTCCAAGTTCCAGAAGAAGGCTGGCCTGATCCTGTGCGGCTTGAACCGCGTCTCCTGCGTCATCACCGATACGCACGCCTCCGATTCGGCGGTGCAGCTGATGGAGCAGTCGGGCATCCGCGTCGTCACGGTGGAGCCGGAAGCGATGCCGCCCCAGCTCATCACCCCCAACTACAATCCGGCCTACGACTTCCAGTCCCCTGCCCTGTACCAATCGGAGACTTCGCATTGAAACTCAAGAAACTCGCAATCGCGGCGCTGGCCGCAAGCATGGTGGTGGCCTTCTCCGGCTGCGAAAAGAAGCCTGAGAAAGTGCGCATCGCCATGGTCGTGAAAAGCCTGGGCAACGGATTCTTCGACGCGGCCCACACCGGCGCCAACGAGGCCGCCGCGCAGCTGAAGGACGTCGAGATCATCTACACCGGGCCGACCACGCCGAGCGCGGAGGGCCAGATCGAAATCGTCAACTCGCTGATCAGCCAGAAGGTCAGCGCCATCGTCATCTCGGCCAACGATCCGGATGCGCTGGTGCCGATCGCCAAGAAGGCCATGGCGCGCGGCATCAAGGTGATCTCCTTCGACAGCGGCCTGGCGCCGGCCGGCCGATTGATGCAGCTGAACCCATCGAACGCGGGGCTGATCGGTTTAAAGCAGGTCCAGATGGCGTCGGACGCCATTGGCGGCGCAGGAGAAATCGCCATTCTTTCCGCGTCGGCACAGGCGACCAACCAGAATATCTGGATCAACGTGATGAAGGCCGAACTGGCCAAGCCGGAGTTCTCCAGGCTGAAACTGGTGGCCACCGTGTACGGCGACGACCAGTCCGACAAGAGCTACCGCGAAGCCATCGGCCTCTTGCGCAGCAATCCGCAGCTGAAGGCCATCATCGCGCCGACCACCGTGGGCATCAACGCGGCCAGCAAAGCCGTGGTGGACGAGCACCTGGTGGGCAAGGTGTTCGTCACCGGCCTGGGGCTGCCATCCGAAATGGCGGGCCATGTGAAGAGCGGCGCGGTGCGCGAGTTCGCGATCTGGAATCCGATCGACCTCGGTTACGCGGCAACGTATGCGGCGTACGATTTCGTCAAGGCGGCGCCGAATGCCAAACCGGGCGGCAGTGTGTCGGCCGGCCGCATGGGCACCATCGCCATCGACGCAGGCGGCGAGGCGGCCATGAGCGCGCCGTTCACCTACAACAAGGAGAACGTCGACAAGTTCTCCAAAATCTTCTGACGCGGACGCGGTATGCAACTCAATTTGTTAGCAGGAGGCGAAGGACCTGCCGCACCGGGGATGGCTGCGGCCAACACGCTGCTTGGCGCAGGCTCGAACGAAGCGGCCCCCCCCGTAGCGTCAACCGCTGCCGCTTCGGCGCCGGGAAGGGACGTGGGGGCGGTGCTGGCCTTGACCGGCATCAGCAAGCGTTTCGCGGGCGTCGTCGCGCTGAACAAGGTGGCGCTGTCGGTACGGCCCGGCGAGGTGATGGCGCTGATCGGCGAGAACGGCGCGGGCAAATCGACGCTGGTCAAAACGCTGACGGGCATCTACCGGCCCGACGAAGGCTGCATGGAGCTGGCCGGCCAGCCGGTGGCCTTCGCCAGCGCGCAGGAAGCCATGGAAGCGGGCATTACCGCCGTGCACCAGGAAACCGTGATGTTCGATGAACTCACCGTGGCGGAGAACATCTATGTCGGCCGCCATCCTTGCCGTGGCGCTTTCGGCCGGGTGGACTGGCGCCGCATCGAGGCCGAGGCGGAAAAGCTGTTCGAACGGCTGGAGGTATCGCTGCCCGTGCGCGCCAAGGTGAAAGACCTGAGCGTGGCGCAGCGCCATTTCGTCGAGATCGCGCGCGCCCTGTCGCAGGATGCGCGCGTCGTCATCATGGACGAACCGACCGCTTCCCTGTCGCAGCGCGAGATACAGGAGCTGTACCGCATCATCGCCCAGCTGCGCGCGGCCGGCACGGCGGTCATCTTCATCTCGCACAAATTCGACGAAATCTTCGCAGTGGCCGACCGCTACACGGTGCTGCGCGACGGATGCTTCATTGCCGAAGGCGCCCTGGCCGACATCACCGAGCCTGAACTGGTAGCGCTGATGGTGGGCCGCGCCGTACACCAGGCCTATCCCAAGGCCGACGTGACGCCCGGCCCGGTGCTGCTGGAGGTGGACAAATTCTGCCACCCCACAGAATTCGAGAACGTCAGCTTCAAGCTACGCCAGGGCGAGATCCTGGGCTTCTACGGCCTGGTGGGCGCAGGCCGCTCGGAAGTGATGCAGGCCTTGTTCGGCCTGAGCGCCAATGTGCGCGGCGCGGTGCGCATGGACGGCAAAGCCGTCAGGATCACCTGCCCCGCCGACGCGGTCGCGCACGGCATCGCCTACGTGCCGGAAGACCGCCAGCACCAGGGCGCGCACTTGTCGCTGCCCATCCTGCACAACATCACGCTGCCGATACTGGACAAGGTGGGCTTCCTGCTGCGCGGCCGCCGCGCGCAGGAGAACGCCATCGCGCGCCACTTCAGCGAACAGCTGGAACTGAAAGCGAACCACCTGACGCAGCTGGTATCCGAGCTTTCCGGCGGCAACCAGCAGAAAGTCGTGCTGGGCAAGTGGCTGGCGACCAATCCGAAAGTGCTCATCCTGGACGAGCCGACCAAGGGTATCGACATCGGTTCCAAGGCAGCCGTGCACCGCTTCATCAGCGAGCTGGTGGCCAAGGGACTGTCGGTGATCCTGGTGTCGTCCGAATTGCCCGAGGTACTGGGGCTGGCCGACCGCGTGGTCGTCATGCACCAGGGGCACATCACCAATGTATTCGAGCGTGCCGAGTGCACGCCCGAGAAAGTGGTGGCGGCAGCTTCCGGCTGCGCGCTGCCGGCCGAGGAATGCGCATGAAAATGTTGAAACAACGAGAGGCGCTCCTGGCGCTGATGATAGGCGCGCTGGTGCTGCTGGTCGGCCTGCGCGCGCCGGTGTTCCTGAGCTGGAGCAGCCTGGGCGGCCTGCTGACGGACAGCACCTTGCTGATCATGCTGGCGCTGGCGCAGATGCTGGTCATCGTCACGCGCGGCGTGGATTTGTCGGTGGCGTCTAACCTGGCCTTGTCGGGCATGATGTCGGCACTGCTGGCGGCCCGCTATCCGGAACTGCCGCTGGCGCTGGTGATGCTGTCCGCCGTCGCCATCGGCCTGCTGCTTGGGCTGGTCAACGGCTGGCTGATCGGCTATCTCGAATTGCCGCCCATCGTCGTCACGCTGGGCACCATGAGCGTCTATCGCGGGCTGGTGTTCGTGCTGTCCGGCGGCGCGTGGGTGTCGTCGCACCAGATGCCGCCAGACTTCATCGCTTTCCCTCTGGCGCGCCTGCTCGGCGTGAGCCATCTGGTGTGGATCGCTGCCGCCGCCGTACTGGCCGCCGTATTCGTCGCGCGCCATAGCCGTTTCGGGCGCGACCTGTATGCGGTCGGCAACGAGCCGGCGTCGGCGCGCTATGTCGGCATACCCATCGCGCGGCGCCTGCTGTGGACCTATGGCCTGTCCGGGCTGATGGCCGGCCTGTGCGGCTACCTGTGGGTGGCGCGCTATGCCGTCGCCTACACGGAAATCGCCTACGGCTTCGAGTTCACCGTCATTGCCGCATGCGTCATCGGCGGCATCAGCATCGCCGGCGGCACGGGAACCGTGGCTGGCGCCGTGCTGGGCGCGCTGTTCCTGGCCGTGATCGGCAACGCGCTGCCGGTGCTGAAGGTGTCGCCGTTCTGGCAAAGCGCGCTGACGGGCATCGTCATCCTGACCGCAGTGCTGATCAACGCACGTGGCAACAAGAGCGCGGGACGCCAGATCCTGCCGCTGCATCTGATCAAACCTAACGGGAGTGCCGCGTGAATCCAGCGCCTGTCATGCCTGCGGCGAGCACGTCGCGCTACACCATTGAAGACCGTCCCCAGTTCCGCTTCGGCGCCCTGCTGGGGCGTTGGGAAAGCCTGTTGGCCTTGCTGCTGCTGGCTTCCTTCATTGTCTGCGGCGCCCTGCTGCCGAACTTCCTGGACCTGAACAATCTCGCCGACGGCACCTTCAACTTCAGCGAGAAGGCACTGATCGCTTTGCCGATGGCGCTGCTGATCATTTGCCGCGAGATCGATATCTCCGTGGCCGGCACGCTGGCGCTCTCGTCGGTCGCCATGGGCTACGCCAAGGGCATCGGCATGCCGCCGGAAAGCCTGCTGTTCGTGGCGCTGGCCACCGGCACTGCCTGCGGCTTCCTGAACGGCTGGCTGGTGACGCGCTTCGCGCTGCCGTCCATCGTCGTCACCATCGGCACGGTGTCGCTGTTCCGCGGCCTGGCCAGCGTGGTGCTGGGCGACCAGGCATACACCGGCTATCCGCAACTGATGATGGACTGGGGCCAGGGCTACTTCTTCGATTTCATCCCGCGCGAGTTCGTGGTGCTGCTGGCGTTCACGATTCTGTTCGCGGTGGTGCTGCACGCGACGAGCTGGGGACGGCGCGTCTACGCCATCGGCAACAACCCGGTGGCGGCGCGCTTCTCGGGCATCCCGGTAGACCGCTACCGCCTGGTGCTGTTCATGCTGGCCGGCGCCATGGCGGGCCTGGCGGCCTACCTGCTGACGGGCCGCATCGGCAGCACGCGGCCCAACATCGCCATGGGCTGGGAGCTGGAGGTCATCACGATGGTGATCCTGGGCGGCGTCAGCATCTCGGGCGGCGCGGGCACCATAGGCGGCGTGCTGCTGGCGGTGCTCACGCTGGGTACGGTGACGTACGGCTTGTCGCTGGCGAATATCCCCGGCATCTACATGACCATCGTGGTCGGCGTGCTGCTGCTGGTGACCATCGCCCTGCCACGCCTGCTGCGCGGCCGCAAGGTGGCCAAATGACGCGCGGCGCGGGCGCCACCGTCGTTCTCGATATCGGCAAGACCAACGTCAAGCTGGCTTTGATCGACGCCGCCGGCGCCACGCTGGCCGAGCGGCGGATGCCGAACGCCATCGTGCAAGACGGCCTGTATCCGCACCACGACGTCGAACGCATATGGAACTGGATGCTGGACACCATGCGCGGCTTTTCGCTGCAGGCGCGGGTCACTGCCATCGTGCCGGTCACGCACGGCGCCACCGCCGCGCTGGTCGACGGTGATGGCCTGGTGCTGCCGGTGCTGGACTATGAATTCGAATTGCCCAAGTCGCACGACGCGGCTTACCGCGCGCTAAGGCCCGCTTACTCTTCGAGCTATTCTCCGCTGTTGCCGATGGGCCTGAACCTGGGGCGCCAGCTGGCGTGGCAGGCGCAAGCCTTCCCGGAGCAATTCGCGCGAGCCCGGCACATCCTCATGTATCCGCAATACTGGGCCTGGCGCTTGTGCGGCACCGCCGCAAGCGAAGTGACGTCGCTGGGCTGCCATACCGACCTGTGGCTGCCGGCCAGCCAGCAGTATTCGGCGCTGGTGCACCGCATGGGATGGGACGCGCTGTTCCCGGCGCTTCAGCCGGCATGGGCGCGCCTGGGGTCGTTGCGGCCGGAACTGGCGGCGCAAACCGGCCTGCCGGCCGACTGTCATGTCGTATGCGGCATCCACGACAGCAACGCCTCGCTGCTGCGCCACCTTGCGGCCGCACCGGATGCGCCAAACGCCACCAAGACGCCCGCGCTGTCTGCGGCGGCTGCGACGGCGGCCCTACCTGCGCGCACGGTGCTGTCGACGGGCACCTGGGTCATCGCAGCGGCGATCGGCATGCCGCTGGACGGCCTGTGCGAGGAAGCGGATATGCTGGCCAACAGCAACGCCCTCGGACAAGCGGTGGCGTGCATGCGCTTCATGGGAGGGCGGGAATTCGCCGAACTGGCGGCCAGTGCGCCCGTCGTCTGTTCGCAGGATGACTTGCAAGGGTTGATCGAGCGGGGCACCATGGCACTGCCCTGCTTTTCCACTGCCGGTGGGCCGTTCGCTGGCCACACGGGCCAAGTCGCCGGCGTCGCACCCGAGACGGCACAGGAGCGCTATGCGCTGGCCACGCTTTACTGCGTGCTGATGAGCGACTACTGCCTGTCGGCGCTGGGAGCCAACACCGGGCAGATCGTGGTCGAGGGCAGCTTTACCGGCAATCCGTATTTCGCGCCGCTGCTGGCCGCCTTGCGCCGGGAGCAGGAGGTATCCTGTTCCGACGACACCAGCGGCACCACCTCGGGTGGCTGGATGCTGCACCACTGGGGCCGGACGCCCAGGTCTAGCAACGCCGTCGCGTCACCGATGCGCCTCGCCGGTCTCGACGGATACCGCCAGCGCTGGCACGACAGCCTGGCTGCGGCATGGCAAGTGAAACATGGAACGCGTGCTGCCGAATGACAACTGGCAAGCTGCTGAGACAACTACCGTTATCGTGCCAATTGCGTATTGCCTAGCCTCGCCAAGCCCATGCGGACGGCGAGATGCGTTGGGCTAGAAAGTCAGCGAGCACCTCAACCTTGGCCGGCCGTGCGCGCAGCGAGGGCGTGACGAAATAGAGACCGCCCTGTTGCATGGTCCAGTCCGTCATTAGTATCTCCATACGCCCGTCGCGCAAATACTCGCCGGCGATAAATTCCGGCAACTCAGCGATCGCAAGGCCAGCGAGCACGGTCGGCACCAGTGCATCTGCATTCGTCACGCGTAATGGCCCGGCCGGTTCAACGGCCTCTTCATTGCCGGCATCGTTGACGAACCGCCAGACTTCGCTCCGTGCCCGATATGCATAACCAAGACAGGCACGTCCGATCAGGTCATGAGGATGCCTGGGCCGGCCGCACTGCTCCAGATAACTGGGTGCTGCGACGATAAAGCGCGACACCGGGCAGAGCCGTCGCGCGACCAGCGACGAGTCCGGCAGTACCGCAATCCTGAGCGCCGCATCGAAACCCTGGCCGATCAGGTCGACCGACGCATCCGACAGATGGAGATCGATCGAAATATCCGGATAAGCGCGGAAGAAGTCCGGCAAGATAGGGGCAACCCAGCGCAGCCCGAACGACATCGGCACCGCCAGGCGGACACGCCCGCGGGGCGAGGCCGACTGTTCCCGTGCCGCGTCCTCGGTCGCTTCGGCCTCTTGGTAAATGCGACTTGCGCTTTCCGCAATCGTATGGCCGAACTCGGTCAACGCCAGTTGCCGCGACGTGCGGTTCAACAGCCGCGCGCCTAGCCGCTCTTCAAGACGACTGACACCGCGCGAAACCGTCGCCACGGATACGCCCATTGCCCGTGCCGCTGCTGCGAACGAGCGTTCCTCGGCGACCTTGGCAAACATCGCCAACCCTTCAAAATCCGGCATTTTCGACATCGTCATTTTTGCAATGATAGTTTGCAATCAATTCTATTTCAAAAAGAGGGCCGCGTCGATACACTGATTCATTTCAAGGAGAGCAGCATGAGTATCGAAGAAACCACCCGCATCGCAGAAGAGTTCCTTGCCCGCATGGGCAGTGGTGCCGCACCCGACGACGTTGCCGCGCTGTTCAGCACGGATCTCGAGTTTGAGATCGCAGGCGATGTTGGCGCGCTGCCATGGATCGGGAAGAAACATGGGCGCCAGGCCGCGGCGGACTTCGTCCGTGACCTGCGCAACCTGGTCGAGCCCCTTCGCTTCGAGGTCCACGACATCGTGGCAAACGACAAGCGGGCGGTGATCCTGGGTGAACTCGCATCGCGATCTAAGCGCACGGGCAAGGTCGTGGAAACGGCTTTCGCTTTCGTGCTGGCCGTTGCCGGCGGTGAGATCACGCGCTTCCAAATGCTGGAGGACAGTTTCGCCGTTTCCCAGGCGGCTCGCTGATCTTCATCAGTTTTGGTCACATACCAAGCTTTTCATTATCACGACGCAACGCGATTGCAAAAAAAGCGACACGGCTTTCGGCGTGTCGCTATCAATGCCCCTCATGAAAAAGCGGGAGGCAGGAGACGATCAGTTCTTGATCGACACGCTGACGAAGTAGCGGCGTCCCGAGAAGGCCAGTTCGTTGACGCGGAACAGGTCGCCCGCGTCGGTGATCTGGGCCTGGTCGGTCAGGTTCTTGCCTTCCAGCGAGAACGTGACATGGTCGTTGTAGCGGTATTGCAGCTTCGCGTCCAGGAAGCCGGACTTCTCCTGGAAGTTCGGATTACCCGACACGTCGTTGCCGCCGGTGTAGAAGCGGTCGCGGTAGGTGTAGGCGACGCGGCCGTTGATCCTGCCCTGGTCGTACCACAGCGCGACGTTGTAGCTGTTCTTGGACATGCCCGGGTATGGCAGCACCGTGCCGTCCAGGATGTTCAGGCGTTCCGTTCCCGGCGCGTATTTATACGACATGCGGGTGTAGTTCGTGTCGCCGCCGAAGCCGGCCAGCCAGCCTGGCAGGAAGGTGAAGGCGGTGCGCGCCGTCAGTTCGACTCCCTTGGTGGTCGCGCCGCGGCCGTTGATCGGCTGCGTCACGTCAAACAGGGTGCCGTTTTTGAACAGGTCGACGTTCTTGACCAGCGTCTTCTCCAGGATGTAGCTGGAAATCTTCTTGTTGAACAAGCCCATGCTGACCTGGGTGTCCGGACCCGGATAGTATTCGAAGCTCAGGTCCGTGTTGGCGGCGCGGAAGGGTTTCAGGTTCGGATTGCCGGCCGTGCAGTCATCCTGGCTGTCGCCGCCGAACTGCGGATTCCCGCTGTTCAGGGTGCATGTGGCGTTCGGCACCAGCAGGTCGATGCGCGGACGCGCCATCACCTTGGCCCAGCCCACGCGGACCAGGAAGGTGTCCGGGAGCAGCCACAGCATCGCGTTCGCGCTGGGCAGCACATCGTGATAGCTGTTGTCGATGGTGCTGGTGCTGTTGCTGATCACGCGGTCAGCGAAGGTGGCCGCGCCCGGAGCTGTCGGTACGCGAACCTGGTACTTGAAGGAGCCGGTCGAGATGTCGCGTGTGCGGGTGTAGCGCGCACCGATGTTGCCGGACGCACCCATGCCGAACAGTTCCGTCTCCCAGTCCGCGCGCAGGTAGGCCGATTGCACGCGCTCGTCCACCGCGTAGGATGGCAGTTGCGGGTACATCTTGCCGTCGCTGCCGGGCGAGTTGTACAGCTTGTCGTGGTTGAAGTGCGAGGTATCGAAGTACTGCGCGGCGCTCGAATAGCTGGGGCTCATCCAGCCACTCGGCATATTGCTCACCTTGTCGTAGCCTTCGAAGAAGGTGCCCGGCGAGCGGCCACGGATGGCGGCCACCATGGCGGCCATGGTGGCGGCGTTGACGTACCTGGTGGCGTAACTCGTGTTCAGGAAGGACTGGTTGTCCGGTGCGCGCTGCGCCGTGCCCTTGTAGTTCGGATCGTAGACCGCGGTCTGGTTGACATTGGCCGTGACGACGTTGATATCGTCTGCCGTGCTGACCAGGTCCGGGCCGTTGCTGGCCAGGTAGCCGCCGCCCTTGTACTGCTTGGCGCTGGCCTTTTGCGCCTGCGTGCCGAACCAGATCTTGGTCAGGAAAGGCGTATCGAACTTGTATTTGAAGTCCAGTTTCAATTGGTCTTCGGTGTTCTTGGTTTCCTCAGGACGGTATTGCAGCTGCGCCTGGACATAGGAGCTGTCATTCTCGGGCGAGACGGCCGCAGGGAAATCGAAATGCGGCAAGCCCTGCTTGTCCAGCGTCACCTTCAGGCCCGGCGCATTCTGGGACAGCACGATGCTGTTGCTGTCGCTGCTGTAGTTCGATTCGGCTTTGGAGACCAGGCCTTCGGCTTCCAGGCGCTCGCCGCGGTAGTTGAAACCGGCGGAGCTGTACTTGCTATCAATCTTGAGCTTGAAGTCGCGCGCCGAAGTGCTGAATGCACCCTGCCCGCCCGCGCCGGCCAGGAAGTTGCAGTTGCCGACCACGTACTGCGTGACATAGTGGTTGGTGACAACCACGCCTTCAGGCGTCGTCGTGGCGGACACCGGGCCGCAGCTGCCGGGGGCGGTGGGCACGCCGGATGCGTTGTAGACCGGGGCCGTACCGCCGTTGGCCAGACGCGACGGGGCGCCCAGGTCGGTGCCGTAGTTGCGGTCGTTCAGGCGCTGGTCCTGGAAGTTGGCCTGGTGGCTGACGAAGGCCGTCAGTTCGTCGCTGACCTTGTACTGTGCCGTCAATTCCGCCGACGAGCGCTTGTGGTCGCGGGTCCAGATGCCATAGCGGGAAACGCCCGGCGAGTAGTCCGACCATTGCGCGGCGCAGGCAGTCTTCTGGGCCGCAGTCAGCGTCGCGGCGTTGCAGCCGGCAGCCGTGTTGATGGCCGCGACGGCCGGATCCCTGCTGACCACGGTCTTGTCCGGCGAGAAGTCCCAGTCGCGCAGGAAGCGCCACGAGGTGTTGCGCGCGTAGTCGTTGCGGGTCAGGACATTGTCGTACACCACATTGGCCATGACGCCCAGGCGGCCGTCGAGGAATTTGTCGGCCAGCAGCAGGCTGCCGCGCGGCTGCACGCCGCCGCGGGTGGTCTCCTGCTCGGCCGAGATGGTGCTGGCGATGGTGGTCTTTTTGAAATCCAGAGGCTTGCGCGTCTTGATGCTGACGGTGCCGCCGATGCCGCCTTCGGTCATGTCGGCGGTGCTGCCCTTGTACACGTCGATTGAGGCGATCAGCTCGGAGGCCAGTTCGCGCAATTCGGCACCGCGTCCTGCGGTGCCGTTGCTGCTCAGGACAGACATGCCGTTGATCTCGACCCGGTTCAGGTCCGGCTCGACGCCGCGTATGGCCACTTGCGTGCCTTCGCCAAAATCGCGCGTCAGCTGCACGCCGGTGATGCGGGACAGGGCCTCGCCCACGTTCTTGTCGGGGAACTGGTTGATGTCCTCGGCCACCAGCGAATCGGACACGGTGGCGTTGCGGATCTTGCGGTCGATCGCGGAGGCGACCGACTTGCGGGTGCCTACCACCATCACCACGCTTTCTTTCGCCGCCTCGGCCTTGGCCGTCGGCGCGGCTTCCTGTGCCACCGCGCCATTGCCCGCGAACAGGGACGCGATGGCCAGCATCATCACGCTATTCGTACGTGCGCCAGGGCGCTTCTCTTTGAAATGGTATTCGCTCACGACTCTCTCCTCCGGATGTCGGCCATTGATTGGCCTGTGCTCTAGTGATCAGCTTCAGATCGCATTCTATGTGAGGGGTGAGCGGATTTCGCGCTGCTGGTTGAAAGAATCACGAGGTTGAGCAAATGATCAAACCCCATGCTGCGACTGCACAAAACGCATAACGATATAAACTGTTTAGACGAAAAAAAGCCGCGCCATTCAGCGGCGCGGCCTGGTGATGGCGGGTTCGTCCTGCGGGCTCAACGCCCCCGGCCAATCCGCCCTGCGTCTTAAGCTGTTTTAGAACTCTTCCCAATCGCTGCTGGCTTGCTTGGGCGAGTTTGCCGCCAGCTTGCTTGGCGTACGTTTGGGCGCCGGCGCGCTGCGGCTGTGCGCGACGGCGGAGGCGATGGGCGCCACTGGAGCGCGGCGCGCTGCAGGCTTCGGTGTGGAAGCGCCGTTGATGGTGAACGCGGCCACGGCCTGCGCCAGTTCCTCCGCCTGGTCGCGCAGCAGCTGCGCGGCGGCGGCGGTTTCTTCCACCAGCGCGGCGTTTTCCTGCGTCACATGGTCCATCTGCGTGATGGCCTGGTGCACCTGCGCGATGCCGGCGTTCTGCTCGTCGGTCGCCGCGCTGATGGCGGCCACGATGTCGGTCACCTGGCGCACGCTGGTCACCACTTCATTCATGGTGGCGCCGGCCTGCTCGACCAGCTTGGTGCCGGACCCGACCTTTTCCACCGAGTCTTCGATCAGCACTTTGATCTCTTTCGCGGCGGCCGCCGAACGCTGCGCCAGGTTGCGCACCTCGGTCGCCACCACGGCGAAGCCGCGGCCCTGTTCACCGGCACGCGCCGCTTCCACCGCCGCGTTCAGCGCAAGGATGTTGGTCTGGAAGGCGATACCGTCGATGACGCTGATGATGTCCACGATCTTGCGCGAGGAATCGTTGATCGAGGACATGGTCATGGTCACTTTCTCGACCACGCTGCCGCCCTGCACCGCCACGTCCGACGCCGAAAGCGCGAGCTGGTTGGCCTGGCGCGCGTTGTCGGCGTTCTGGCCGACGGTGGAACTCAGTTCTTCCATGCTCGATGCGGTCTGCTCCAGCGCGGCCGCTTGCGCGGCGGTGCGCGACGACAGGTCGCCGGTACCCACTGCGATCTGCTGCGCGGCCGAGCTGACCGTCTCGGTCGCCCCGCGCACCACGCCGACCACGTTGCCGATATCGGTCAGCAGCTTGTTGAAGGCAACCGCCGTGTGGCCTACTTCATCCATGCGCTCGATCTGCACCTGACGGGTCAGGTCCAGCGACTGGCTGACGCCTTCCAGCGTACCCTGGATATTGCCCAGGCTGCCGCTGATGATGCGATACAGCTGGAAGCCCAGCGCCGCGGTCACCACGAAGGCGAGCACGATCACGCCGACCAGCAGATTGAAGGCCGAATTGTAGGCGGCGATGGACTCTTCGCGCACAATCGCGATCAGCTTGTTGTTGTACTCGATATGGTCGTCCAGCGCCTTCTTCACGCCGGCCGCGCCCAGGGCCAGCGGCGAACCGGCCACCAGCGTGGCCCGTACGCCTTCTATGTCGCCCGCGGCGGATGCGTCCAGGAAGGGCACTAGCGTCTTGCGGTAGTTGGCCATCGCTTCGCGGTCCGCCTCCAGCATCTTGCGGTCGGTGTCGTCGGTGATGTTTTCCTTTTCGTACTTGTTGATCACTTCATCGAACTTGGCGTGGGCGTCGTTGTAGGACTTCACCAGGGTCGCCTTGTTCGGCAGCTTGCACGGCTCGGGGCACTCCGCCGGCGCCGGCGCGGTGAACACCGACAGGCGGTAGCCGGCCAGGCGGCTGTCGGAGACAGCGTTCTTGGCCAGGTTCAGGCCGGCGATGCTGGGGATCAGTCCTGTTTGCACCTTGTCCAGGCGGCCCTGCGCCCGGTTCAGTTGCAGTAGTCCGTTTGCGCCGACAAACAGCAGCGCCAATAACGCCACAGACAATGTCAGGATCAGGCGTTTGGTGATGTTCATGTGATTTCTTCTCGGGATTGGATTAATTGTTACTAGGAAACTATCTATCTGCTATTGTAACGACGGCGCCCGCTCTTGGCTATAATGCCGGGACCGCCGGATGGGCATTTATCGAGGACTGTTGGGATGACACATCATAAGCATGCAAGTCGCGCGCGCTTCATCGCGGGCTGCGCCGTCCACCTGGCGCTGGCCGCACTCGCTACCTCCTTGCCAGCCGCTGCGGCCGACAACAATCCCTTCGAGCTGGTCGAGAACAAACCGCTGGGCGAGCTGTGGATCAACCCCGGCTTCTACTCCTACCATTTCGATCGCGAACGCAACCTGAACGACCGCAATCCCGGCATCGGCGCCGAGTACCGCTTCTCGACCGTCGCGGCGGCCACGGCGGGCCGCTTCTACAATAGCGACCGCCAGTACTCGAACTACGCGGGCGTGTACTACCAACCCCTTGCCATCGGTCCGGTACGCCTGGGCGCCGTGGTGGGCGGCTTCAGCGGTTATCCGAAGATGCGTGACGGCGGCTGGTTCCTGGCGGCGATCCCTGTGCTCAGCGTCGAATACCAGCGGGTCGGCGCCAACATCGCTGTCATTCCGCGCTACAAGGACAGGCTGTACGGCGCCCTGTCCATCCAGCTGAAGTTCAAGCTCAGCGAATAGCGTATTATTTCCCATACCTAAGTAGCATGCGCACCCGGCCTTCTTCGTGCGATGATGCTAGCTTTAGTTGACACCTTGATCATGACTTCGACCGCGCCCCGTCCCAGCGTCGCCCCCTTGCCGCCCGCCGCCGAGTGCGCCACGGCGTTGCCCGGCGACGATGCTGCGCAGCTGGCCGCTTTCATCGGCGGCGTACAGCTGGCGGACGCGGGCGCTCAACAGACTGCGCTGGCCGCGCTCGAACGGCTGCAAGCCTCGCATGCAGAATTGCAGGAAAAACTGGTACGGCACGATAGTTTCTACGGCCTGCTGTCGCTGCTGACGCCGGTGGTGTCGCGCGCCAAGTCGCTCGAATCGCTGTGCCTGGGCACGTGCCGCATCATCGCCACCCAGGCCGGCATCCAGATCGCAGGCGTCAGCCTGTGCGACGAATCGACCGGCAAGCTGCGCCTGTTCGTGTCGGCCGAGCGCGACGGCGCCGAGCTGGAATGGCGCAGCGGCGATGACGAGTCCGGCGCGGACTGGTTCGCCCCCGAACTGGCTGCCAGCGCGCTGGAATGCGGCGAGATGCAGTTCTCCAACAACCTGAACACAGGCTGCCAACGGCGCCGCATCGCCTCGTGCATGGCCATCCCGCTGTTCGCCAACAACAAGCGCTGGGGCGTGCTGTCGCTGTACTCGCTGCAGAACGATTTGTTCGACGCCTTCTATCTCGAGCGCGCCAGTGAAATCGGCACCGAATTGAGCTTCGGCCTGGAGCGCCTGGTCAACACGCAGGAACTGTACCGGCTGGCGCGCACCAATCCGCTCACCGGCCTGCCCAGCCGCATGCACTTCGAAGAGCAGATCGCCGCCTTCGCCGCAGCCGAAATGCGCGGCACCGTGCTGCTGATTAACATCAACCGCTTCGACGAGATCAGTTCGGCGTACGGCAACAGCGCCGCGATCGGCCTGATGCGCGCCATCGCGCAACGGCTGAACATGGAAGTGGCGGCCAACATGGTGCTGTCGCACATCGGCATCGGCCGCTTCGCGCTGTTCTTCCCGGCCGACGCCGACGGCTCGCCGCTGTCCTACATCCGCGACACCATCGTGCCGCTGCTGCAGGGCTCCTACCATGTCGACGAGCACAGGATCTGGTGCACCATCAATGCCGGCGCCGCCGCGCTGCCGGAGGACGGCACCTCGGCCGACGCCCTGCTGGTCAAGGCATGGGACGCGCTGGCCGGCGCGCGCATCAAGGAGGAACGCTTCGGCTATTACGACCGGCACGCGGACCAGGCGCTGGCGCGCGAACTGAGCCTGGAGTCCGAGCTGCGCGACGCCATCGTGCGCGGAGAGTTCGTCAACTACTATCAGCCCAAGATCGACCTGAAGACCGGCAAGCTGTCCGGCGCCGAGGCGCTGATACGCTGGAACCATCCGACGCGCGGCATCGTCGCGCCGATAGAATTCGTGCCGGTGCTCGAGCGCAGCGGACTGGTGATCGCGGCCGGACGACAAGTGATGGAACGCGCGATGACGGACTGGCGCGAGTGGCACGACGCGGGGCTGATGCCGCCGCAGATCGCCGTCAACGTGGCGCCGGCGCAGTTCCGCTGCGATACGCTGATCGGCGACATCGAACGCGTGCTGGAGATCGCCGAAGCGCATTTGCAGCCGCTGTCGATCGAGATCACCGAGAGCAGCCTGGTGGCCGACCACGCGCGCGTGGTCGAGATACTGACCCGTATCCGCAACCTGGAAGTGCCGATCGCGATCGACGATTTCGGGACCGGGTATTCGTCGCTGGCCTACCTGGTGACCTTGCCGGTGGACGTGCTGAAGGTGGACCGCTCCTTCGTCATGAAGATGGCGCACGACGCCGGCTACATGGGGCTGGTGAGCACCATCGTATCGCTGGCGCACAACCTGGACTTGAAGGTGGTGGCCGAGGGGATAGAGACGGAGGAAGAAGCCAAGCTGCTGCGCCTGTTGCGCTGCGAGCAGGGACAGGGCTATTTGTACAGCCGCCCCGTCCCCGCCGCCGAATTCGCGGCCATGCTGGGCCGCTGACCGCGCACGCTGTCACACTTAGTGCCTGCCCTTGGCCGACACCGCGATCTGATCCAGGATGTGCTTCGGCACCTCGGCATAGTGCTTGAACTCCATGGTGTACGTCGCCCTGCCCTGCGTCAGCGAGCGCAAGGTGGTCGAGTAGCCGAACATCTCGGCCAGCGGCACCAGCGCGCGGATGATCTTGCCGCCGCCGCCGGGAATCTCGTCCATGCCCTGCACCATGCCGCGCCGCGCCGTCAGGTCGCCCATGGCGTTGCCCATGAACTCCTCCGGCGTCTCGACCTCGACGTGCATCATCGGCTCCAGCAGCACCGGCGAGGCGCGCCGCATGCCTTCCTTGAAGGCCATCGAACCGGCCATGCGGAAAGCGTTCTCGTTAGAGTCCACGTCGTGGTATGAGCCGAACGTCAAGGTTACCTTGACGTCCACCACCGGGTAACCCGCCAGCACGCCGGACTGCAAGGTCTCCTGTATGCCCTTGTCCACCGCCGGGATGAACTCGCGCGGGATCACGCCGCCCTTGATGGCGTCGACGAACTCGTAGCCCTTGCCCTGCGCCGACGGCTCCACCGTCAGCACCGCGTGGCCGTACTGCCCGCGCCCGCCGGACTGCTTGACGAACTTGCCCTCCACATCCGAGGCCGCCTTGGTGACGGTCTCGCGGTACGCCACCTGCGGCTTGCCCACGGTCGCCTCGACGCCGAACTCGCGCCGCATGCGGTCCACCAGGATCTCCAGGTGCAGCTCGCCCATGCCGGACATGATGGTCTGGCCCGATTCCTGGTCCGTGTGCACTTTGAACGACGGGTCTTCCTGCGCCAGGCGGTTCAGGGCGATGCCCATCTTCTCCTGGTCGACCTTGGTCTTCGGTTCCACCGCCTGCGAAATGACGGGCTCGGGGAAAATCATCTTCTCCAGAACGATCACGTGGTCCGGGGAGCTGAGCGTGTCGCCGGTGGTGACGGCCTTCAGGCCGACCGCCGCCGCGATGTCGCCCGCGTAGACCTCCTTGATCTCCTTGCGCTCGTTGGCGTGCATCTGCAGGATGCGGCCCAGGCGCTCGCGCTGGCTCTTGGTCGGGTTGTACACGGTATCGCCCGAATTGACCACGCCGGAATAGACGCGGAAGAAAGTGAGCTGGCCGACGAAGGGGTCGGTCATGATCTTGAACGCCAGCGCGGCGAACGGCTCGTCGTCGGACGGATGGCGTTCGATCGGCTTGTCGTCCTCGTCGTGGCCATTGATGGCCGGGATGTCCAGCGGCGACGGCAGGTATTCGATCACCGCGTCCAGCATGGCCTGCACGCCGCGGTTCTTGAAGGCGCTGCCCGCCAGCATGGGCACGATCTCGTTGCGGATGGTGCGCGCGCGCAGGCCCGCCTTGATCTCTTCCTCGGTCAGGGACTCGCCGTTCAGGTATTTGTCCAGCAGCTCGGGCGAGCCCTCCGCGGCCGCTTCGACCATGTGGTCGTGCCACTTCTGTGCCAGCTCCTTGAGGTCCGCAGGTATATCCTCGTACGTGAATTTCACGCCGAGGCTGGCGTCGTCCCAGTTAATGGCGCGCATTTTGACCAGGTCGACCACGCCGTGGAAGTTGTCCTCGGCGCCGAGCGGGATCTGGATAGGCACGGCGGTGCCCTTCAAGCGGTCCTTGATCTGTTGCTGAACGCGGAAAAAGTCGGCGCCGACGCGATCCATCTTGTTGATGAACGCAATTCGGGGTACCTTATATTTGTTGGCTTGGCGCCATACGGTTTCGGACTGCGGCTGAACTCCGCCGACCGAGTCGTACACCATCACGGCGCCGTCCAGCACGCGCATCGAGCGCTCCACCTCGATGGTGAAATCCACGTGTCCGGGGGTATCAATGATATTGATGCGATGCTCGGGGAAGTTACCCGCCATGCCTTTCCAGAAGGCCGTGGTGGCGGCCGATGTGATCGTGATGCCGCGCTCCTGCTCCTGCTCCATCCAGTCCATGGTGGCGGCGCCGTTATGAACCTCACCTATTTTGTGATTGACGCCGGTATAAAACAGGATCCGCTCTGTGGTCGTGGTCTTGCCGGCATCGATATGGGCGCTGATGCCGATATTGCGGTAACGCTCGATAGGTGTCTTGCGGGTCATCACAATCTCCTTGAACGAAAACCCGGCAGCGGGTCGTCGTTGATTCTAACAGTAATAGACATCTGAAGTATGGCGGCACTTGTCTGATTTCAAGTGCAGCAACGATAACAATAAGATCTTTTGCAGGCCAACAAGGGGGATTCAACATGAACATTTCTAACTACAAGATCGGTACGCGGCTGGCGCTGGCTTTTTCCATCGTGGTGCTGCTGTTGCTGGCCATCGTCGGCGTCTCCGTCAACCGCATGAACGAGGCCGAAACGCGGATGAGCAATATGCTGGACGACCGCTTCCAGAAGATCGAACTGGCCAGCAGCGTGCGCTACAACGTGGCCATCATCCATCAACTGCTGCGCTCCGCCATCCTGGCCGGCAGCCCCGCCGACGTGCAAAAAGCGGTGGCCGCGATGACAGCGTTGCGCACAGCCAACAAGACGAGTCTGGAGCAACTCGATAAAGTGATCAACGTGCCGCGGGGGCGCGAACTGTTCGTCGGCATCATGGCTGCGCGCGCCGACGACGTGCAGCAGCAACTGGCCCTGTTGAAGCTGGTCGCAGACGGCAAACAGGCGGAGGCGACCGCCATGCTGCAGAGCGCCAACGCCCGCTCCGAGCAGAACTATGCGCTGCGCCTCAAGGAGTTCTCGGACCTGCAGGCCGAATTGATGGCCAAGGATGCCGGCGAGGCAAAAGCGGGCTTCCGGGACGGCAAACTGGTCATGCTGGCAGTGGCAGGCGCCGCCGTCGTGGGCACGGCGCTGTTGGCCCGGCTGGCTTCGACCAGCATCACGCGCCCGCTGAACGAGGCGATCGGCATGGCGCGGCGGGTGGCGGACGGCGATCTCAGTGCACACATCGAAGTGAGCAGCACGAATGAAACCGGCCAGCTGCTGGGCGCGTTGCGGGACATGAACCAGAATTTGGCCCGCATCGTCCAGCAGGTGCGCACCGGCTCCGACAGCATGGTGGCCGCATCCACGCAGATCGCGACCGGCAACCTGGACCTGTCGAGCCGCACCGAACGCCAGGCCAGCGCACTGGAAGAAACCGCCTCGTCGATGGAAGAGCTGACCGGCGCGGTGCAGCAAAACGCCGGCAGCGCGCGTGCAGGCAGCGCCCTGGCCGAGACGGCGACCGCGGTGGCGGCGCGCGGCAAGACCGTGGTGACGCAGGTGGTCGAGACCATGGGCGCCATCAACGGCTCCTCGCGCAAGATCGCCGACATCATCGGCGTCATCGACGGTATCGCCTTCCAGACCAATATACTGGCCCTGAACGCGGCCGTGGAAGCGGCGCGGGCGGGGGAACAAGGGCGCGGCTTCGCCGTCGTGGCCTCCGAGGTGCGCAACCTGGCGCAGCGCTCGGCCGCGGCCGCCAAGGAAATCAAGGAGCTGATCGTCGATTCGGTGCAGCAGGTGGACGCGGGCGCGGCGCTGGTGGCGCGCGCCGGCAGCACCATGGACGAGGTGGTCAGCAGCGTGCGCAAGGTCAACGAGGTGATCGGCCAGATCAGCCATGCCAGCACCGAGCAGACCAGCGGCATCGAGCAAATCAACAGCGCCATTATCGAAATGGACGACGTCACGCAGCAAAACGCCGCGCTGGTGGAGCAGGCTGCCGCCGCCGCGCAAGCCATGCTCGACCAGGCACAGAACCTGTCGCAGCTGGTCGGCGTGTTCAAGCTGGACGCTGCGGGCGGACACGACCGCCCGAGCTTGGGCGGCGCCAAACGGGGACAGCTGGCGCTGACGGCCTGAGCCGCCCTGCCCCGCCATGCCGGGATGCGCGCGCGATAGCGTGCGCGTCCATTGCACGGATTCAACATATACTTGCGTGATGTACACACTTTACTGTTTGTAAATCATGCCTATGACCATCAAGATACTGGGCGCGGTGGCGGCGGCATTGCCCTTGCTGGCGCAGGCGCAAAGCGCTTCGGAGATCGAAACGCTGCTGGAGCGCTGCTCCGCGCTCGGCGATCCGAGCACCCGCCTGGCGTGCTACGACGCGCTTGCCAGGAAGGCGCCGCTCGCATCCACGCCTGCGCCGGCCAACGCGGCGCCGGGCAGCCAGCCCAGCCCCGCCTCCGTCATCGGTCCGGCCGTTGCCGCCGCCAGGGCCGATGCCGCCCCGACTGCCATGGCGGCGGTACAGCAGGCCGAACCGGAAAAGGAACTGTCGCGCATGGTGCAGCGCTGGGAGCTGGACCAGCCGTCCAAGCGCGGCGTATTCACCTTCCGCCCGCACCGCGACACTTACCTGCTGCTGACGAATTACAGCAACGGCACCAACGACGGGCCGTTCAAAGACTTTACGCCGGCCGGTCTGAAGAGCCAGCACGTGGAATTGAGCTACCAGCTCAGTTTCAAGATGAAGCTGATGGAAGAAATCGCCAACAGCCCGTTCGACCTGTGGTTCGCGTACACGCAGCAGAGTTTCTGGCAAGCCTACAACCGTTCCGCGTCCAGCCCTTTCCGTGAAACGAACTACCAGCCCGAACTGATGGCGGTCGTGCCGTTGAATTTCGGCGTAGGCGAAGCGCGGCTGCGCTACCTGAACTTCGGCCTGGTGCACCAGTCGAATGGCCAGACTTCCACGCTGTCGCGCAGCTGGAACCGGCTGTATGCCGAAGTGGGCGGCGAATTCGGCGAGCATTTCAACGCCACCTTCCGCCTGTGGAAGCGGCTGGACAATGCCAAGTCGGACAACGACAACATCGACATCAACGATTTCATGGGCAATAGCGACCTGCGCGTGGCCTACCGCAACGCCGGCCACGAATATTCGGTGCTGGCCCGGCGCAACCTGCACACCAAACACGGCTTCGTGCAGCTGGGCTGGTCCTTCCCGTTGCGGGATAACCTGAAGGGCTACCTGCAAGGTGCGAGCGGCTATGGCCAGAGCCTGATCGACTACAACTACGCGCAGATGTCGATAGGCGCCGGCGTGCTGATCGAGTTCTGACGTGTGGCGGCCTGCAGTGACCGCGTCTAGCGGCCCGGCGTGCCGCGCAGCACGCGCGCCGGCAGCATGACGACGGCGCGCAGCAGTTCAAATACCGCCTCGACGCCGACACCGATGAGGCGGAACGGCAGCAGCACCAGCCAGACCAGCGGGTACAGCAGCAGGGCCAGCAAAGCCAAAGGCCAGCACAAGAACAGCAAGACCAGCCACAACACAAAGCTCAGCATAATGCGCTCCAAGGCAGTACGTTTCGATACGCGTACTGTAACCCATGGGCGCGCGCCGGCCAGGGCGATGCGACCGGCTGCATCCAGCGCCGACAAATGGCAAAAAAACCGGGGCGAGCGGCGCCCTGGGGTCACGCTCTGGGGTCAGGCCTGCATTCGTGCATTTCTTGCACTTGGACCGGAAATGCACGGATGCAGGCCTGACCCCAACTTGTTTTCTACGCTTCGGGAGTCTTCAGCGACAGCAAGATGGCGCGCACGGCGGACTTGAACAGCGCGTCCGGGTGCTCTTTCTTCAGGTAGAAACCCTTCAGCTCCAGGCTGGCGATGCCGTGCAGCGCGGCCCACATCAGGCGCGCGGCCGCCGTGGGGCTGGATTGGGGCAGCAAACCGTCCGCCATGCAGCGCTCGAATTGCTCGACCAGGGGCGTGAACGTGCCCCAGGCCGACACCCGCGACTCCAGCGGCGGGATGAAGCCGGCGAAGGCGTCGCCGAACATCACGAGATAGTAGCTCGGGTTCGCGCGCGCGAAGTCCAGGTAAGAGCGGCCCCAGATCCATATGCCTTCGATGGCGTCGACCTTGGCCAGCTCCGGTTGCGTCTGCAAGTAAACGCGCTTCAGGCGCTCGCAGCCTTCCAGATACAGCGCATTGGTCAGCCCGTCCTTGCCGCCGAAGATGGAATACAACAGCGTGGTCGAGCAGTTGACCGCCTCGGCCACCTTGCGCACCGTCAGCGCCGACGGCCCCTCCTCGACCAGCAAGCGGCTGGCGGCATCGAGCATGCCCTGGCGCAACGCGCCACGCAAATCCTCCTGCTCCTGACGAAAATCGACGACTTTAGCTTTGCTCATGAAGGTCTATTCTAAAATTCACTGTAAAAAACAACGTTTTTTCTGATAACATCGTATCAGAGTACTTCCTCAATGACTACAAAACAGGAGCACATCATGACATCGAACCACATTCCAGCAGTATTGCGCAACCTCGCCTTGCCCGTCATCGGCTCGCCGCTGTTCATCGCCAGCGGCCCGAAACTGGTCGCGGCGCAATGCAAGGCCGGCATCGTCGGCTCCTTCCCGGCGCTGAACGCCCGCCCGGCCGAGCTGCTGGACACCTGGTTGACCGAGCTGAAAGCCGAACTGGCCGCCTACAAGGCAGCCAATCCGGACGCCATCATCGGCCCCATCGCTGTCAACCAGATCGTGCACCAGTCCAATACCCGCCTGGCGCATGACGTGGAAATCTGCGTCAAGCATCAAATCCCGATCATCATTTCCTCGCTGAGGGCGCCGCCGAAAGAGATGCTGGACGCCATCCACAGCTACGGCGGCATCGTGCTGCACGACGTGATCTCGATCCGCCACGCCCAGAAGGCGCTGGAAGCGGGCGTGGACGGCCTGATCCTCGTGGCCAGCGGCGCCGGCGGCCACGCCGGCACCCTGTCCCCGTTCGCGCTGGTGGGCGAGGTGCGCAAGTTCTTCAAGGGCCCGATCGCCCTGTCCGGCTCCATCGCCACCGGCGACGCCATCCTGGCCGCCCAGGCCATGGGCGCGGACTTCGCCTACATCGGCTCGCGCTGGCTGGCGACGCAGGAATCGAACGTGGACGACGACTACCGCCAGGCCATCATCGAGTCGTCGGCGGCGGACATCGTGTACACCAATCTGTTCACCGGCGTGCACGGCAACTATCTGAAGAAATCGATCGTGGCGGCCGGCCTGGACCCGGAAGCGCTGCCGCAGGCCGACAAGACGGCGATGGACTTCGGTTCCGGCAGCACGGCCAAAGCCAAGGCTTGGCGCGACATCTGGGGCGCTGGCCAGGGTGTGGGGATGATGGAGGATGCGCCGACGGTGGCCGAGCTGGTCGGGCGTCTGACGGAGGAATACAACGGCGCGCGCGCGCGTTTGCTGGACAAGCAGGCGGCGTAGGTTTCATTCCGCAGCGGCGGAGCGCCGCGCAGCGGAAATCCATAGTCAGCATGGGTCCCCTTTTTCAAGGGGACGGCAATTACTGGCCGACGCAAATGATCTTGGTTTCGTACTCTTTTGCGTTCGGCTTTTTCTTCTGCGCCCAGGCAATCGCCTGTTCCGCCTCGGCGACCGTCAAAATGGTCGCCTTCTCTTTCGACTTGATGAAGGACACGCCTTCAAACGCGCCTTCCTTGCTCTTCATCACCTTGGCAAACACAGCCGGCTTGTCGCCCTCGCTGATTTTCTTCTGTTGCACGATGTAGCGGCGATCTTCTTGTTCCATGGCGAATACTCTGTAATCAAAACCGTGAGTATACCGCCACGCAGCCGTTTAGGCGAAGGCCGGCGCGTAATGCCGGGGCTGAAGCGCCGTTTCGTGCAGGATTTCCACCCGCAGCGAAGTCTGCAGCGACGGGATGGACCCGCCCGCGCGGTACTGGAAGCTGACCGCCAGGATGTCGCCTTCCTTGGCCTGCACGGGCTTGGCCAGCGGCAAGGTCATGTAGTGGTTCAGCCAGTCGATGGTGCTGTTGCGCTCGGCTACCACCGCCAGGATGTTCTTGGTGACGAAACGCATGGCATTGACGCAGCCGCTGCGTTCGACCACGAAGTTGCCTTCCCAGCTATACATCATGTCGTTCGGTTGCGTGAAGTCGATGACGCTGTAGACGGCGGGCTGGGCCATCTCCACCGAGCCGGGATAGATGACCTGGGTTTCCTGGAATTGCACGATGGGCGCGAAGAAGCCTTCGAAATCGTATTCCTGCTGCAGCGGCTGGGCCGCCATGATGACCGCCTCCGGCATGAAGATGGGCAGCGGGCCGCCGAAACGCTCCAGGTAGCGGCGCTTGAACGATTCGATCACTTCCACCTGTTTTTCGCGCAGCATGCCGACGTGGATCATTTCGCAGATGACGACGTCAACAGGCTCCGGCGGCAGGTATTCGAACGCATCGGCGTGGATGACTTCCACTTTTTCGCCGTTCGGGTTGATGCCCAGGAATTTGCGCGCTTCCTTGACCATGTCCGGGTTGAATTCGACGCAGTACACCTTGCTGGCCTTGGCGGCGGCGAAGAAGGACAGCACACCCGTGCCCCCGCCCAGCTCCAGTACCTTCATGCCGGGCTTCACGGCATAGGCTATGGCCGACTTGAAGCTGTGCATGCGGTTCTGATCCATCAGCATATTGTGATGGTAGTGGACAGGAATGAATTGTCCGAGGTAGCAGCTCTCTATTTCGCGTTCGTTCAGCATGGTTTTTCCCTTGTTAGCGCAACGTAGCCATTATCTTTGCCCGTGGGGCAAAGCTAAGCGGCGAGTTGGCGGGGAAAAACCTGCTAGTTTGACTTTTTGGCAGGCATCGAGGCTGCCGCCTTGGCGAGATGGGCGTTGATGGCCTTGGTGATCCAGGGTTTTTCCGCCCGCGTGGCGAATTCGGCGGCGTCGACATGGTAGGCGCCGTCCTTCAGCGTGGCGTCCGCGCCCTGCGCCAGCAGCAGCTTGACGGCATCCTCCATGCCCTCGCGCGCGGCCAGCATCAACGGCGTCAGACCGCTCGGCGAGCCGGCGTCGATGTAGGCGTGATGTTCCAGCAGCATGGACATGATCTCCAGATCGCCCGCCGCAGCCGCGAAGTGCAGCGCCGTCCAGCCTTTGCGGTTGACCTGCGCCCCCTTGGCGATCAGCGCCTGCACGGCCGCCTTGTTGTGCTTGAAGGCAGCCATCATCAGCGCGGTGGTGCCGTTGCTGGAAACCTCCTCAAGGTTCACCTTAGGATGGGCCAGCAACTCCTTGAAGACCTGGTTGGCGTCCCAGCGCATGGCCACGATCAGGCCCGTTTCGCCCCGTTCCGGCTCGTGCACATTGGGATCCAGGCCACGCTTGAGCACGGCACGCACGGTGCTGGTGTTGTCGACCTGTGCCGCGCGGAAGAAGTCCACCTGGTCGTCCGACTCCGCCAGCGCAGGCCCCGCCAGCAGCAGCGCGAAGGCGGACAGCAGCAGGCGCCGCCGCCCGTCATTCCCACGCAGGCGGGAAGCCATGCTCCGGACGAGATGCGAAACATGGCTTGCGCACCGCCGCACCGCCGCCGCCGCGGAATCGACAAGGCATTTTTTTGCAGCGTTAGCGTTCGACATTGAACAGTTTGAAGAAGTTGTCACTGGTCTGCTGCGCGACCTGTTCTACAGGCACGCCCTTGAGTTTGGCGATATATTCGCCCACGTGCGCGACGAAACCGGGTTCGTTCATCTTGCCCCGGTGCGGCATCGGCGCCAGATAGGGCGAATCGGTTTCGATCAACATCTGCTCCAGCGGCACTTCCAGCGCCACCGCCTGCAATTCCTTGGCGCTCTTGAAGGTGACGATGCCGGAGAAGGAGATGTAGAAGCCCATCGCCATCGCCGCGCGCGCCACTTCCAGCGACTCCGTGAAGCAGTGCATCACGCCCGCCACGCCGCCCTTGTCGGTGCCCGCGCCCTCTTCCTGCATGATGCGGATGGTGTCCTCGCTGGCCGCCCTGGTGTGGATAATCAAGGGCTTGCGCGTGATTCTGGAAGCTTTGATGTGGGTACGGAAGCGCTCGCGCTGCCACTCCAGGTCGCCAGTCAGGCGATAGTAGTCGAGGCCGGTCTCGCCGATGGCAATGATGCGCGGATTGTCCGCCAGCTGCACCAGCTGTTCGACGGTGGGTTCCGGGGTGTCCTCGTAGTCCGGATGCACGCCGACAGAAGCGTAGATGTGCGGATGCTGCTCGGCCAGTTCCAGCACTTGCGGAAAGTCCGGCAAGTCCACGGAAACGCAGAGCGCATGGGTGACCTTGTTCTCGGCCATTTTGCCGAGAATCTCAGGCATGCGAGCAGCCAGCTCGGGAAAATTGATGTGGCAGTGGGAATCGATAAACATGGCGTGATTGTACGCGAGCGTGGGCGCCCACGCCAATGAGTGGCAGGCGGCACGGATCTGCGAGATAAAGCGCCGATAGAATGACGGAATTCGAGCCCGGCGAGCCCGCGAGCCCGGGGTCCGAGGCCGGGGTCAGTTCCGGCAAACGGACGGAACTGACTCCGCCTCCCGACCCCGCCTCCCCGCTAGCATGGATTCCGCCTTCGCGGGAATGACAAACTGGCGCTTATTCGAGACGCCCTAGTGGGCACCTTGAAATACTTGTCGTTCCCGCGCAGGCGGGAACCCATACTTCGCGAGCCCGGGGTCAGTTCCGGCAAACGGACATTTTGTCCACTTGCCGGAACTGACCCCGCCTCCGACCCTGCCTCCCGTCGCGGTCTTCTCCTATGACGAATAGATTCCCGCCTGCGCGGGAATGACGATTTGGAGGTTTTCCTACCTTCTCAACTACTATTTCTAGGGCATCAGCCGGTGGGCCGCCACGAACTGCCTGATGCCGTCCGGGTGCGCCGTCTTCCAGGCTTCGAACTCGGGCCGGTAGGCTTCCCGGTACATCAGCAGCAGGATGGCCGCGTCAAGGTCACCGGCCGCATACAGCTTGCGGATGGCCAGCAAGACCGGCGATTGCGGCAGCGGCTGCCCCTTCGCCTCTACCTCGGCCAGCATCTTCATCGCCACGGTCCAGCCTTCCCGCTCCAGCGCATATGGCGACAGCGTGCGGCCGGCCTTGGCCGCCGCCGTCTGCGCGTTGGCCTGACCCAGCGCATAAGCCAACCAGATGGCGCGCTCGGGCGCTGCGTCCCCTTTGGCGTCCTTGAACTCTTCGGCAAGCGAGATCGCCGCCTTGCCGGTGGCGGGATCGAACTTGACGCTGGCGCGGCGCGCGAACTGCAAACGCGCCAGCGGCTGCTTGTCCAGCTGCGCCACCATCGCCAGCCTGTCCCAGCTCATCTGCTGGCCAGGCTGCGCGGCGATCGCGTTCAAGGCCGCAGACTCGACGCCGTTGCGGTTGCCCAGGCGGGCCAAGGTATCGGCCAGGAAGCGCCATGCTTGCGCGCTTTGCGGGTCGATCACGGTGGCCTTCTGGAACAGCATTTCGGCCGCCAGCCAGTTCTTCTCCATGAAATAAGTGTCGCCCTCCATCACCCAGGCGGAAGCGAATTTCGGGTCGGCACGCTGCGCTTCGCGGTACTTGGCGCGCGCCTCTTCGTACTTGGCGGCGTGAAACAGCGCTTCTCCTTCAGCGTAGGCCTTGCCTGCGGCAGCGTTCGGCTGGTAGGCGCTGATCGAGCTCGGGTCGGCCAGCAGGCGCAGCACTTCGAGCGCCACGATGTCGCCGCTGTCCAGCTTCAATGCCGCGCGGGCCACGTCCGCAGCTTGCTGCTGGCGGGCGCTGCGGGCCGCATCGTCGGGAATGCCGGCGGCGATCACCATCAACAGGTTCGCGCCCGCCGACAACGGTGCGGATGCCTCGGGCGAGGCCTTGCGTGCTTCACCAAATTTTTCCAGCGCCTCCTTGAACTTCCCCTGCCCATGCAGCACATTGCCTTCGGCAAGTAACTTCTGGCTTTCGGCGTTGCCCGCCACGACCGCCAGCGCCGGGTTGGCGGCGCAAAGTGCAACGATGGCGGGCAGTATCAGTCGACGCAGCATGCGGGAATCCTTGTTTTAGGCGACCCGTTTTCCGAGGATGATCAGGTCGCGTTCGACACCGTCCAGGTTGGCCACCTTGGGCAGATTGGCCCAGGTCTCGAAGCCGAATCTGGAGAACAGGCCTAGGCTGGGTTGATTGTGACCGAAGATGAAGCCCAGCAGCGTGTGCACCTTGATCTGCGGCGCGAAGTCTATGGCCTCCTGCAATGCATAGCGGCCTATGCCTTTCCCGCGCGACGCTTCGGCTATGTAGATCGATACTTCGGCGGTGCCGGAGTATGCCGGGCGGCCGTAGAAATTGGAAAAGGAAATCCAACCCAGAATGGCCGGCTCGGCCGAACCGTCATCCGCCCCTTCGATGACCCACAGCGGACGGCGCTCGGGCGTGTGCTCATGGAACCAGGCCAGGCGCGACTCGACCGATACCGGCTCGGTGTCGGCGGTCACTTCACGGGAGGCGACGGTGCTGTTGTAAATGGCGACGATGGTCGGCAGATCGTTGAGCGTGGCGGTGCGATGGCGGAAAGACATGGCGAAAGTAGGGAAGTTAAAGTGTATGCGTGGCGCGCGACGAACGCAGCGCGGCGCCCAGGATCTCTTCGATGCGCAGGCGGGCGCGCTGGCCGCTCTCGTCCGCGGGGAAGTGCACGCCTATGCCCTGCGCCTTGTTGTGGGCGGCGCTGGGCGGCGTGATCCAGGCGACCTTGCCTGCGATCGGGTATTTATTGGGGTCTTCCATCAGCGCCAGGATCAGATAGATCTCGTCGCCGATCTTGTACGGCTTTTGGGTCGGCACGAAAATGCCGCCATTCTTCAGGAACGGCATGTAGGCCGCGTACAGCGCGGCCTTTTCCTTGATGGCCAGCGACAGCACGGTAGGCCGGGCTATCGGTACGGCGTTCGGATCGATGGTGCTGCCGGTCAATTCAATTCCTTTCAGGCACAGCTTGCGGTGTAGTCCAGCAGCATATCCTCAATGAACAGTTTGGGCGACAAAGGGTGGTCGGCGATGGCCCGCCTGTCGTTGGCGCTCTTGATCGCCGCCATCAGCCTGGCCACGTTCACCTTGTCCGCCAGCCCGGCCAGTTCTTTGCGGTAACGAGGATAATAACGGATGTTTCCAGTAAGCTTGTAGGAAAACATATCGTACAACCATCGCTGCAGCCAGGAAACCAACGAAGCGAGCGGCACTTTCTGCATTTTGTCGGCCGCGCGCAGCGCCGCTTCCACGCTCGGATGCGCCAGCATCTGCAGCAGCATGTCCATTTCCTCGCGGCTGCCGGATTCGGACTGGGCCAGCGCCGCCAGCGGCGCCCCGCCCTGCTCGCGCAACCAGCTGTCGGCGTCGGCGACACCCTGCGCCTTGAGCCAGGCCAGCGCCTCGTCGTGGCCCGGCATCGGCAGGGCGAATTTGCGGCAGCGCGACAAAATCGTCGGCAGCAGCCGGTCCAGGCTGTTCGACGACAACAGGAAGACGGTGCCCGGAGGCGGCTCCTCCAGCGTCTTCAGCAAGGCGTTCGAAGCCGGCATATTGAGCGCCTCGGCCGGGTACAGCACCACCACGCGCAAGCCTTGGCGGTGGGTGGAAATGTTCATGAAGTCGGCCAGTTGCCGGATCTGCTCGATCTTGATCTCTTTCGACGGCGTCTTGGTCTTGGCGGCCTTCTTGTCCTCGCCCTCCTCGCCTTCGCCCAGTTCGTCCTCGAACGACTCGGGACGCACGCGGCGGTAGTCCGGGTGGTTCTGCTGGTCGAACCAGCCGCAGGAGACGCAGACGCCGCAGGCGTGGCCGTCCGCTCCCGCGTTTTCACATAGCAGCGACTTGGCGAAGTGCTGGATGAAATCGGCCTTGCCGGTGCCGGCCGCGCCGTGGAACAGGATGGCGTGCGGCATGCGTGCGCGCAGCGCCCGCAGTTGCTGCCAGGCTGCTTCCTGCCAGGGATAGAGTGCCGGGTTCAAAATATGCCATCCAAAATCGACGCCAGTTCCACCTGGATGGCGGCGATGCTGCGGGTCGAATCGATCACGCGGAAGCGCTGCGGCGCTTCGGCCGCACGGCGCAGGTATTCAGCGCGGGTGGCGAGAAAGAAGTCTTCCTTCTCGCGCTCGAACTTGTCCAGGCTGCCGCCCGAGTCCAGGCGCGCGCGCGCCACTTCCAGCGGCACGTCGAACAAAAAGGTCAAGTCCGGCTCCAGGTCGGCATGCACCCAGTGCGCCAGCGTTTCCAGCTTGGCGCGGTCCAGGCCTCGCCCTGCGCCCTGGTAGGCGAAGCTGGCGTCGGTGAAGCGGTCCGTCAGCACCCAATCCCCACGGCCCAGCGCCGGTTCGATCACTTGCGCCAGGTGCTCGCGGCGGCTGGCGAACACCAGCAGGGTTTCCGTTTCCAGGTGCATTTTCTCGTGCAGGAACAGCTCGCGGATCTTCTCACCCAGCGGCGTGCCGCCAGGCTCGCGCGTGCTGACCAGCTCGATGCCGCGCGCCTTGATGTAATCGGTCACAAAACCGATGTGGGTCGATTTGCCGGCGCCGTCTATGCCTTCGAAACTGATGAACTTGCCGCTGTATTGATTCATGAAACTCTGGTTATTTAACGTTGATACTGGTTCACTGCCCGGTTATGATCGGTCAGGTTCTCGGAAAAATGGCTGGTGCCGTTGCCGCGCGAGACGAAATACAGCGCGCCGGTCTTGGCCGGCGCCAGCGCCGCCGTCAGCGACTGCATGCCCGGCAAGGCGATCGGCGTCGGCGGCAGCCCGCTGCGCGTGTACGTATTGTAAGGGGTGTCGGTCTCCAGATCCTTTTTGCGGATCTTGCCGTCGTAGCGCGCGCCCATGCCGTAGATCACAGTCGGATCGGTTTGCAGCATCATGCCCAGGCGAAGGCGGTTGACGAACACGCCTGCGATCATGTTGCGCTCGGACTTCTGGCCGGTTTCCTTCTCCACGATGGAAGCCATGGTCAGCGCCTCGTAGGGGTTCTTGTACGGCAGGTTGGGATCGCGCTTGTCCCACGCTTCGCTCAGCTTGGCGATCAGCATGGTGTGGGCCTGGCGGAAAATGGCCAGTTCGCTGCTACCCTTGGCGAACAGATAGGTGTCCGGGAAGAACAGGCCTTCGGGCGCTTTGAATTCCGGCGATACCACCGCCATCAGTTCCTTGTCCGACATGGCGACGGTGTCGTGCTTCAAGCCACGGTGGGCGGCCACGGCCTGGCGCATCTGGCGGAACGTCCAGCCCTCGATGATGGTCAGTTGCTCCTGCGCGAACTCGCCGCGCACCAGCTGGTCGATCAGCTTGAGCGGCGTGGTGTTCGGTTTCAGTTCGTAGGCGCCGGCCTTCAGCTTGCCGGACTTTTCCGTGAAACGCGCCAGCAGGTTGAACAGCAGCGGCTCGATCGGAATGCCGGCCTCGGCGATCTGCTGGCCGGCCGCGTGCGCGCCGCTGCCGGGGGCGATGGTGAACTCAATTGCGGGCTCTTCCGTGGTGATCGGCTGCTTGGCCCACCAGGCAAAACCGCCGCCGGCCGCCGCGGCAACCAGGAATCCCAATACTATCGTCTTTTTTATAAATGCCATCTTCTAAGCAACTATCGATTGATACGCGCAGTTTGAACCACTTTGTTGCCGGAAGCCGTTTTTTTGCAGCGTCCGGCGCGAATTCCGCTACATCACTATAATGAGCCCGTAATGATAATGCTTTAATCGTCAAATTATTGGAATTTATGAGTAACTGGAATCAACTTTTAACGCCGCAGGGCAAGCCGCTGAGCCCGACCGAACTGGCCGTGGGTTTCGTCGCTCCCGTCACGGACCAGGGCCTGATCGCATTGGCTGGTGAAGACTCGGCCGGTTTCCTGCACAATCAGTTGACCAACGACGTCGAACACCTGGGCCAGGACGATGTCCGCCTGGCCGGCTACTGCACGCCGAAAGGCCGCCTGCAAGCCACTTTCCTGATGTGGCGCAACGAGGAATCCATCTTCCTGCAATTGCCGCGCGAAATACAGCCGCCGCTGCAAAAGCGCCTGAGCATGTTCGTGCTGCGCGCCAAGACCAAGCTATCCGACGCCACCGACGCGCCCGCCACGCAAGTCGTACTGGGCCTGGGCGGCGGCATGGCCGAAGCCGTGCTGCAAAGCTGGTTCGAGCCGCTGCCGGCCAAACCGTACAGCAAGGTGGAGCACCCGCTGGGCACGCTGCTGCGCGTGGCCGACGCGTTCGGCGCCGCGCGCTACCTGTGGTTGACGTCGTCCGAGATCGCCGACACCGTAGCGCCCGTGCTGGCGGACAAGCTGAACGTGGGCGGCAACGAAGCCTGGCGCCTGGCCGAGATCCATGCCGCCGTGCCGCAGGTGACCGCCGCCACGCAAGAGCAGTTCGTGCCGCAGATGATCAACCTGGAGCTGCTGGGCGGCGTCAATTTCAAGAAGGGCTGCTACCCGGGCCAGGAGATCGTCGCGCGCAGCCAATATCTGGGCAAGCTGAAACGCCGTACCGCGCTGGTGCGCATTGCCGACGCCGGCGTCGCAGCCGGCGCGGAGGTCTTCGCCGAATCCGATCCTTCCCAGCCTTGCGGCATGGTGGTGAACGCCGCGCCGAACGGCCTGGGCGGCGTGGACGCACTGGTGGAAATGAAGCTGGAAGCGCTGGAACAGGGCGCCGTGCAAGCGGGCGCCGTGCAAGCGGGTGCCGCGCACGCAGGCGCCGTGCGCCTGGGTTCGGCGGACGGCGTGGCGCTGGAATTCCTGCCCATGCCCTACGTGCTGGACAAGCTCGACGTCTAGCATGACCGATTTGTACATCTACTACCAAGTGCGGGAGGCCGACATGGCCGCCCTGCACGGAGCGGTCGCGGCCATGCAGGCCGGACTGGCCAGCGCTTGCGGCGTATCGCCGCAGTTGAAGCGCCGTCCGCAGCCCCAGGATGGGCTGCAGACCTGGATGGAAGTTTATCCGGCGGTGCCGGACGGGTTCGAGGCCGCGCTGACGGCCGCCGTCCAGCAATCCGGGCTGCAGCCGCTCACGGCCGGCCCCCGCCACACCGAAGTTTTTACGGATTTGACCTCATGTGCTTGATCGTTTTCGCGTGGCGGGTGGTTCCTGCCGTGCCGCTGATCGCCGCCGCCAACCGCGATGAATATTATGCGCGCGAAGCCGCGCCCGCCGCCCCGTGGCCGGACCAGCCGCGCATCTACGCCGGCCGCGACCTGAAGGCCGGCGGCAGCTGGATGGGCATCAGCCAGGCCAAGGCCGACGGCGAATCGCCGCGTTTTGCCGCCATCACCAACATCCGCGCGCCGCTGGAACACAAGGCCGACGCGCCTTCGCGCGGCCAGCTGGTGTCCGACTTTCTGGCCGGCGGCATGTCGCCGCCGGAATACGTCGACCAGATCCGCGCCGGCGCGCACGCCTACAACGGTTTCAACCTGGTGGTCGGCGACCGCGACACGCTGATCTGGTTCTCCAACAAGGGCGACGACGACCCGCGCAACGGCCAGCCTTTGGCGCCCGGCATTTACGGCCTGTCCAACGCCACGCTCGATTCGCCGTGGCCGAAGGTGTTGAAGACGAAGGCCCAGTTCGCCAGCCTGCTGTGCCTGGGCGCACCGGACGACGCCTACTTCGAAATGCTGGCCGACACCACCCGCGCGCCCGACTTGCGCCTGCCCGAAACCGGCGTGCCGCTGGAGGTCGAGCGGCTGCTGTCGGCGGTGCGGATCGAGTCCCCCGGCTACGGCACCCGCAGCTCGACGGTCGTCAAACTCTACGCGGATGCGCCGGCTGTACTGCAGGAAATGCTGATACAGTGAGGCGGTAGTTCTATACGCGGAGGATGGCATGAACCGGAGAGAAACCACGGCACTGACAGTGCAAATTCAGCAGGCGCTGGCTGAGGAGCTCGACAAGCTGTCAGGGCATATACAGCGCCCGACGGATTGGATCGTCGAGCAGGCCCTGGTCCTGTGGATGAGCAGACAAGCGGAAGATGAACAACTGATCCGGGAGGCATTGGACGATGTGGACGCTGGCCGCATCGTCGATCACTCGGTGGTTCAGGCTTGGGTCGATAGCCTGGATACTGATAATCCTCAGAAAATGCCGCTTTAAGTCATGAAGCTGAATTGGACCAGCAAGGCTCGGTCTGATTTGGCAAGGCTGCATGAATTCTTGCAGCCCATCAGTAGTTCCGCCGCCAAAAGTTCCTCGCAAGCACTCGCAAGTGCGCCCTTAAAGTTGCTCCAATTCCCCAGGATGGGAGAACTTCTACCGAATTTCGCGCCTCGCGAAGTGCGGCGCATCCTGGTGCGCGAATACGAACTTCACTACGAAATATTGAACTCAACTATCCTGATATTGCGCATTTGGCATACACGCGAGCGGCGGCGCTAGTCTGCCGCGCAAATGTCGTGGACTAGCCCGCGTAGCCAGCGGTGCGCTGGATCGGCGTCCATGCGCGGGTGCCAGAGCATCGATACGGTGAACTCCGGTCCGGCTGCCGGCAACTGGAAGCTGTGCATGCCGGCGCGCAGTTTTCCTGTTTGACGCTCGGGGACGCTGGCGATCAGATCGGCGTCGCGGGCCAGCGAGAGTGCGGCCGCGAAGCTGCCCACGATGGTTGCGACTTGGCGCCCGATTCCCGCATCGATCAACGCGTCGTCGAACGGGCTTTTGTCCAATCCCTGGCGTGAGACGTTGATGTGCCTGCCGCCTGCGTAGCGTTCAGCCGTCATTTCGTCCGCGCTCAGGGCGTGGCCGGCGCGGACCACACCGACAAATCGATCCCTGAACAGCGCGCGCATGCGCACCTCGGGACCGGTTGCTTTCCCCAGCACGCCGGTTTCCAGGTCCACCGTGCCGTCGCGCAAGGCGCTGCTGTCCTTGTTCGGCTTGTCGAGAAAGCAAAGCCGCACACCAGGCGCCTGCGCCGCCACCTGGGCGACCAGCGCTGCCCCAACATTTTCCATGAAACCTTCCCTGGCGCGGATTGTGAACGTGCGCTGCAGCTGGCCGACGTCGAATATCTCCATGGGCCGCAGCACGGACTCCGCGTCAATCACCAAGCGGCTGACACGCTCGCGCAGTTCCAGCGCGCGCGGCGTTGGCACCAGGCCGCGCCCGGCGCGAACCAGCAGCGGGTCGCCAGTCGTTTCCCTCAGGCGCGCCAGCGCACGACTCATCGCGGATGGACTAAGCCGCAAACGGCGGGCCGCGCGCGACACTGCCTTCGGCGAGCAGCACGTCGAGCGTGATGAGCAGATTGAAATCGGGCGTCGTCATAGCGTGACGATAGCACGAGCCCACTGTACATGGCGTTCTGTGCACCAATGTGCTGCAAATGGTGTGCCTTCCGCCATTGTCCCAGCGCGGCTACGATGAATGACCTACTGACAAGGACATCCTCATGACGACGCAGGCTATTCGAGTTCCCCTCCCCCCACATGCGCGGCGGGCGCTGGCAGCACTGTCGCTGACGGTGCTGCTGTCCTCCTTGGGGACCAGCATCGCCAATGTCGCCTTGCCGACGCTGGCGCACGCTTTCGGCGCGACCTTCCAGCAGGTCCAATGGGTCGTACTGGCCTACCTGCTTGCCATCACAGCGCTGGTGGTCAGCGCAGGGCGGCTAGGCGATCTGTTCGGCCGCCGCAGAGTGCTGCTGGCGGGAATCACGCTGTTCACGCTGGCGTCGGCCTTGTGCGGCTTGAGCCCGGCGCTCTGGCAACTGATCGCCGCCCGCGCGCTGCAAGGTGTGGGCGCAGCCTTCATGATGGCGCTGGGAATGGCGTTCGTGGCCGAGACCGTGCCGACGGACCGGACCGGGAGCGCCATGGGATTGCTGGGCACGATGTCGGCCGTCGGCACCGCGCTCGGGCCGACGCTATGCGGGACGCTGATCGCCAGCGCCGGATGGTCCGCCATCTTCGCTATCAATGTTCCGCTGGGTTCCCTTGCCGGACTGCTAGTCTGGCGTTTGCTGCCGCCGGACTGCTGTGCGGCAAGCGCTGGCCGCGCCCGTTTCGACGGCCTGGGGACACTGCTTCTGATCCTGGCGCTCAGCGCCTTCGCCCTGGCCATGACCCTGGGTCGCGGCAATTTCGGCTGGCTGAACGGCGCTCTGCTGTTGGCAGCACTGGCTGGTGGCGCGCTTTTCACTGTCGCGGAGCGGCGTATCGGCGCGCCGCTGGTTCACCTTTCGCTGTTCCGGGACCGGGCGCTCAGCGCTGGCTTTGCTGCGAACACACTGGTCACAGCAGTCGTCATGGCGACCCTGGTGGTCGGCCCGTTCTACCTTTCGGGCAGCATGGCGCTGGACGCCGCCAGCGTGGGCCTGGTCATGTCCTGCGGGCCGCTGGTCGCCGCATTCGCTGGTGTTCCGTCGGGCCGTCTGGTGGACCGGTTTGGTTCGCAGAAGATGGTCAATGCAGGGTTGGCCGGCATGGCGGTCGCCGCCGCGGCAATGCCGCTGATGCCGGCCGGCACGGGCATAGCCGGCTACATCGCGCCGCTGGCCGGCATCACCGCAGGCTACGCGCTGTTCCAGGCGGCGAACAACACCGCCGTCATGAACGGTGTCCAGCCGGACCAGCGCGGCGTGTTTTCGGGACTGCTCAATCTGTCGCGCAATTTGGGGCTGATCACAGGTGCGTCCGCCATGGGTGCGGTGTTCGCCCTTGCCTCCGGGGCATCCGATATCGCAGCGGCGCGTCCAGAGGCGGTCGAGGCCGGGATGCGGGCCACCTTCGGCGTTGCCGCGCTGCTGGTCCTGACGGCCATGGCTATCGTTCATGCGAGCCGAGCCATTGTTCGCAGCGCGAGCGCAGCAAGATGATAATTTGCTACCGACCTTGCGTTCGGTATCTGTTCCCATCACCCGCAGCAGTTCGGTATGATAGGCGGACCATAGCAAAAAACAAACATTCAACCAGGACGAGCCCATGCAACTCTCTAACTATCTTTTCTTTACGACGACATGCGAGCAAGCGCTGAACTTCTATACCGCTTGCGGGCTAGGTGAAATGACAGACGTCCTGCGGTACGGTGCCGACGGTATGCCGGTCCGCAACGAAGCCATGCGCGGGCGCATCATGCACGCGAAGTTTGAGGGGCCGGGGATTTTGTTCTTTGCGTCGGACAACGATGACGCGGAACCCATGCGTGGTTCTGCGCACATTTTGCAGATGAACGACCAAGGTCTCACAGAGCAGATTTTCAGCCGCCTGGCGCAAGGCGGTCGCGTCACGACGCCGCTCGGCATACAGCCCTGGGGAGACTACTACGGCAAGTTGACGGACCAGTTTGGTGTGCAGTGGATGCTCAATTGTTCGACCAAGGCCGCGTGAAGTTGCTATGCGGATGCTAGCCGAACGTATGGGCCATCTCGACGTGCGGAATGCCCGCTTCCATCCACTCCTGGCCGACAATGGCAAAGCCGTGCTTGGCGTAGAACGGCGCGGCGTGGGTTTGGGCGCCTAGCACCACGGCATGGTCGCCGCGCGCCTTGGCCTGCGCCATCAACCCTTGCAGCAAGGCGCCGCCGACGCCGGTACCGCGCGCAATCTTGCGCACCGCCATCCGGCCGATGTGGCCGTCCGGCAGCAGGCGGCCGGTGCCGACCGGCGCGCCGGACGCATCGTACGCCACCGCGTGCAGGCAGGCGGCGTCGTTGTCGTCCATTTCCAGTTCGGCGGGAACGCCCTGTTCCATCACAAAGACTTCCATGCGGATGGCCTTGCAGTCGGCTTGCAGGGTATGCCAGTCGCCGAAGCGGATATCGTGCTCAGTGCTCATGTGTGTTGCTCATGCATCCAAAAACACGATTGTCGCACGCGCCCCTTATGCGGCGCCACCGCCTGTGAGCATATCCTTCAGCATCTTGCGGATCTGCGGCGTGGCTTCGTGGGGATCGGTCGGGTTGCGGCCGGTGGTCATGTCTTCCATGCGCGTCTTCAGGCCACCCAGCGCTTGCGGGTGGGTGTAGATGTAGAACTGGCCGTCGGCGATCGCCTGGAAGGTCAGGTTGGCGACGTCTTCGGCGGTGACTTTGCCGGAAGTGACGGCCTTGTCGGTCATCGCTTGCGAAGCCAGTTGGCTGGCGGTCGGGCGCGCGTCCATCTTGACGTCGGCCGGACGGTTGCGGTGCGACTGGCTGATGCCGGTCGGGACGAAGAACGGGCACAGCACGGAAGCGCCGATCGGGGCGTCCACCAGGTTCAGGTCGTGGTACAGCGTCTCGGACAGCGACACGACAGCGTGCTTGGACACGTTGTACACGCCCATCGTGGTCGGGTTGACCACGCCGGCCATCGACGAGGTGTTGACGATGTGGCCTTGGTAGCCCTCTTCCTTCTTCGCGCATTCGAGCATCAGCTTGGTGAAGATGCGCACGCCGTGGATCACGCCCCAGACGTTGACGCCCAGCACCCACTCCCAGTCGGCGACCGAGTTTTCCCAGATCAGGCCGCCCGAACCGACGCCGGCGTTGTTGAACACAAGATGCACCGAGCCGAATTCCTTCATCGTGGCGTCTGCCAGCGCCTGCACCTGCTCGCCCTTGCGCACGTCGCAGATCAGGCCGATCACTTGCGCGCCCTGTTCTTTCAGCTCGGCCACGGTCGCATCGAGGGCGTCCTGCTGCACGTCGGCCAGCACCAGTTTCATGCCCAGCTTGTGCGCCTTGAGGGCGAATTCGCGGCCGAGGCCGGCAGCGCCGCCGGTGATGACGGCCACTTTGTCTTTGAAGTTTTGCATTTGAATGACTACCTTAGATGAGTTTCACCAGTTGTTTGCCGAAGTTTTTGCCTTTAAGCAGGCCCATGAATGCTTCCGGTGCCGCCGCGATGCCGTCCGCCACCGATTCGCGATACTTGAGCTTGCCGGTCGCGACCAGGCCGCCCAGTTCCGTCAAGCCTTGCGGCCACAGCTCCATGTGCTCGGAGACGATGAAGCCGCGCACGGTGAGGCGATTCGTCAGCAGCAGGCGGGCATTGCGTATTTCGACGTGCTCACCGTTGTAGCCGGCGATCATGCCGCACAAGGCAACACGGGCGAAGGCGTTGGTGCGGGCCAGCGCGGCGTCGAATACCGTGCCGCCGACGTTTTCAAAGATAGCGTCGACGCCGTCCGGCGTAGCTGCCGCCAGGTCGGCTTCCAGATTGCCGGCCTTGTAGTCGACGCAGGCGTCGAAGCCCAGCTCGTTGACCACGTAGTCGCACTTGTCCTTGCCGCCGGCGATGCCGACCGCGCGGCAGCCGCGCAGCTTGGCCAGCTGGCCGACCACGCTGCCGACGGCCCCGCTGGCGGCCGAGACCACCACGGTCTCGCCCTGCTTGGGCTGCATGATCTGGTTCATGCCGAACCAGGCCGTCATGCCGGGCATGCCAACCGGGCCCAGGTAGGCCGACAGTGGAATGTGCGTGGTGTCCAGCTTGCGCAGCAGCGTGCCGTCCGAGACGCCGATTTCGGACCAGCCGAACATGCCGGCCACGAAGTCGCCCGGCGCGAATTTCGGGTGCTTCGATTCGATCACCTCGCCGACGGTGCCGCCTATCATGGTGGCGTCCAGGGGCTGCGGCTCGGCGTAGCTCTTGGCGTCGCTCATGCGGCCGCGCATGTAAGGGTCCAGCGACAGGTAGTGGTTGCGGATCAGGATCTGGCCGTCCGCGATGGCGGGAGTGTCCGCCGTCTCCAGCCGGAAGTTGCCCGCCTCGACTTCGCCGCGCGGACGGGAAGCGAGGACGATGCGTTGATATGTGCTCATGGATGGCTCCTTCGCGGATTACAGCGCCGACACGCCGCCGTCGACCGGCAGGGTCTGGCCGGTGATGTGCTTGCCGGCATCGGACGCCAATAGCACGACCGGGCCCTTCAAGTCTTCGTCATCGCCCAGGCGGCGCAGCGGCGCTTCGTTGGCCATCTGCTCCTCGCCCAGCGTTGCCAGCAAACCGGCGGTCATCTTGGACGGGAAGAAGCCCGGCGCGATGGCGTTCACGGTGATGCCGTGCACGCCCCATTCCGCCGCCAGCGTGCGCGTGAAGTTGATCACCGCCGCCTTGGAGGTGTTGTAGGCGATGGTCTGCATGCCGGGCGGATTGCCCGCCAGGCCGGCGATGGAGGCGATATTGATGATGCGGCCGTACTTGCGCGGGATCATCGAGCGCTTGCCCACCGCCTGCGACACCAGGAAGATGCTGCGGATGTTCAGGTTCATCACCTTGTCCCACGCTTCCAGCGGGTGGTCCTCGGCCGGCGCGCCCCAGGTGGCGCCCGCGTTGTTGACCAGGATGTCGATATGGCCGCCCAGCAGGTCCAGCGCCGCGTCGACCAGCGGACCGACCGCCTCCGCCTTGCCCAGGTCGGCCGCGATGGCGTAGGCCGTCACGCCGTGTTGAGCCAGGTAGGCGACGGCCTCGTCCAGGTCCGCCTGCTTGCGCGAGGACAGCACCACTTTGGCGCCCTGCTCGCCCATGGCCAGCGCCATCTGCAGGCCCAGGCCGCGCGAGCCGCCGGTCACCAGTGCGGTTTTGCCTTCCAGGCTGAACAATTCTTTGGTTGTACGCATTTTGTCTTGTCTCCGTTCAGATTTCGTAATCCATGCATTGGCGGGCGTCGCGCACCGCGCCGAAGAATGGCTTGAGGGCTTGGTGTTGCGGGTGTTCCTGGTAGGCATCCAGGGCGGCCTTGTCGGCGAACTCCGAATACAGCACCACGTCGTACGTCGCTTCCAGCCCCGGCTGTGCCACCACCGCCTCGAAGTGCAGGATGCCGGGCACCAGATTGCTGCAGGCGTCCAGCAGGGACTTCATTTTCAAGGCGTTGGCGGCGCGGTCCGCGCCTTCCGCGTGTTCTTTCAGCTTCCACATCACGATGTGCTTGATCATGCGAGTCTCCCGATTAAAACCACGCATCCTGCATGTCCAGCGTCGTCGTGTCTATACTTTCCAGCAAATCGAGCTGCTGCTGCACCTTGGGCAGCTCCCAGCGGAAGAAGTAGCGGCAGGCTTGCAGCTTGCCGTGGTAGAAGTCGGCTTCGTCTCCCGATGCCCCCTCGGCCAGGCTGCGCGCGGCCACCAGCGCCTGCTCCAGCCAGATCCAGGCGACCACGATATGGCCGACCGCTTCCAGGTAGGTGCTGGCGTTGGCCAGCGTCTTGTTCATGTCGCCCACCGCGTACAGCGCCTGCGTCACATGGCTGGTGCGGCGCAGCGCGGCGGACAGCGCGTCGGCCTGGCTGCGCAGTTCGGCCGCCAGCGCGTGCTGCGCGTTGGCGGAAGAAGCGCGCTCCACCGTCTTGCGCACCGCGCCGGCAAAGGCCTTGAACAGGGCGCCGTCCTGCATCGCCACCTTGCGGCCCAGCAGGTCCAGGCCGTGGATGCCGTGCGTGCCTTCGTGGATGGCGTTCAGGCGGTTGTCACGGTAGAACTGCTCGACGTTGTACTCGCGGGTGTAGCCGTAGCCGCCGTGCACCTGGATGGCCAGGCTGTTGGCCTCCACGCACCATTGCGAAGGCCAGGACTTGGTGATCGGCGTCAGGAAGTCGAGCAGCATGCCGGCGTACTCGCGCGCTTCCGGCGTCGGCGCGCTTTGCTGCTCGTCGACCAGGCGCGAGCTGTACAGCACCAGGGCCAGTGCGCCCTCGGCGTAAGCTTTCTGGGCCAGCAGCATGCGCCGCACGTCGGTGTGCGCGATGATGGGCAGTTGCGGCTGGGCCGGGTCTTTCGCGGCCGGATGGCGGCCTTGCGGGCGGTTGCGGGCGTAGTCCAGCGCGTGCAGGTAGCCGGTGTAACCCAGTACCGCCGCGCCGGCGCCGACGCCGATGCGCGCCTCGTTCATCATGTGGAACATATTGGCCAGGCCCTTGTGCGGCTCGCCGACCAGGTAGCCGATGGCGCCGCCCTTGCCTTGCGGCTTGAACACCCCTTCGCCGAAGTTCAGCAGGCAGTTGCTGGTGCCGCGGTTGCCCATCTTGTGATTCAGGCCGGCCAGCACCACATCGTTGCGCTCGCCCAGCGTGCCGTCGTCGTTGACCAGGAATTTGGGCACGATGAACAGCGAAATGCCGCGCACACCGGGTATCAGCTTGCCGTCCTGGCCGGGGATCTTGGCCAGCACCAGGTGCACGATGTTGCCGGCCAGGTCGTGTTCACCGGCCGAGATCCACATCTTGTTGCCGGCCAGCCGGTACTGGCGCTCGCCTTCCGGGCCGGCCACGGGGTCCGGCTCGGCGCGGGTGGTGATGTCGGACAGGCTGGAGCCGGCCTGCGGCTCGGACAAGCACATGGTGCCGAAAAAGCGGCCTTCGAACATGGGCTGGACGAAGCGGCGCACCTGGTCCGCGGTGCCGGTCTTGAGCAAGGTGTTGGCGTTGCCTATGGTCAGGAAGAGATAGGACGTGGTCGAGACATTGGCCGCCGTGAAATAGGCCGCCAGCACTTTTTCCACGGTGACCGGCAACTGCATGCCGCCCAGCTCGTAATCCTGGCCGGCAGCCATCAGGCCGGCCGCCGTGTACGCTTCCAGCGCCGCCTTCACTTCCGGGATGATCTTCACTTCCAGGCAGTGCTCGCCCGGCACGGCATGCGGCTCCTGCTGGTCGCTTTTCTTGTTGTGGGGCGCGAACAGGTCGGTGGCGATCTGCTCGGCCGTATCGATGGCCGCGTTGAAAGTCTCGCGGCTGTGGTCCTCGAAACGCGGGCGCTGGTTCAGCGACTCCACGTCCAGCCATTCGTACAATAGGAAATCGATGTCGCGGCGCGACAGGAGTTTGGATTGCATACGCGTCTCTAGGGTGTTGTTATGTGAAACGGGCGCTTCTTTGAGCGCCCGTTGGTCCTGCTTACACGACTTCGAACAGGCCTGCAGCGCCTTGGCCGCCGCCGATGCACATGGTCACCACCACGTACTTGACGCCACGGCGTTTGCCTTCGATCAGCGCGTGGCCGGTCAGGCGGGCGCCCGACACGCCGTAAGGATGGCCGACGGCGATGGCGCCGCCATTCACGTTCAGGCGATCCATCGGGATACCCAGCGTGTCGGCGCAGTACAGCACCTGCACGGCGAACGCTTCATTCAGTTCCCACAGGCCGATGTCTTCCACCTTCAGGCCCGCCTTCTTGAGCAGCTTGGGGATGGCGAACACCGGGCCGATGCCCATTTCGTCCGGCTCGCAGCCGGCCACGGCAAAGCCGCGGAAAATGCCCAGCGGCTGCAGGCCCTTGGCTTCAGCCACTTTCGCATTCATGACGATGGCCAGCGAGGCGCCGTCCGAGAACTGGCTGGCGTTGCCGGCGGTGACCACGCCGCCCGGCATCGCGGTGCGGATCTTGGACACGGCTTCCAGCGTGGTGTCGGCGCGGATGCCCTCGTCGGCGGAGATCGTCACTTCGCGGCTGACCAGCATGCCGCTGGCTTTGTCGGCCACGCCCATGGTGGTGGTCATCGGCACGATTTCGGCGTTGAACAAGCCGGCTGCCTGGGCGGCGGCGGCGCGCTGCTGGCTCTGCACGCCGTACTCGTCCTGGCGCTCCTTGCTGATGCCGTAGCGCTTGGCGACGTTCTCTGCGGTCTGCAGCATCGACCAGTAAATTTCCGGCTTGTTCTGCGACAGCCAGACTTCCTTGTACATGTGCAGGTTCATTTCCTGCTGCACGCAGGAGATCGATTCCACGCCGCCTGCGGCGTAGATGTCGCCTTCACCGGCAATGATGCGCTGGGCGGCGGTGGCGATGGTCTGCAGGCCGGACGAGCAGAAACGGTTGATGGTCATGCCGCCGGTGGTGACCGGGCAGCCGGCGCGCAGCGCGATCTGGCGCGCGATGTTGCCGCCGGTGGCGCCTTCCGGATTGGCGCAGCCGATCAGCACATCCTCGACCTCGCCCGCTTCAATATTGGCGCGGGTAATCGCCGCCTGCAGCGCGTGGCCGCCCAGGGTCGCGCCATGGGTCATGTTGAAGGCGCCCTTCCACGATTTGGCCAGGCCAGTACGGGCGGTCGAAACGATCACGGCATCAGTCATTTTCAGTCTCCAGGTTGGAAGTGTTGTAGTCGATTTGTTCAGAATAGCATATTTTAGTACGGTCGTTCGCAAATTTTTAAAACGGCCTGTTCTTTACGAATTTGTAAGCTTTGCGTAAGTTTGAAGCAAGCATGACGTAAGCTTAGGCGTCCACACTGCGTTCAAGCTGAAGAAGTAACAACGATTTGGCTATCGGGTTCAAATAAATATATGGAGACAAACATCATGGCTACAGCATCCGGCACCGCCAATGACCTGCGCAAGGCGAACGGCAAATCGTCGCCGATGACGAAAGAAGAAAAGAAAGTCATCTTCGCGTCCTCGCTAGGCACCGTGTTCGAGTGGTACGACTTCTACCTGTACGGCTCGCTGGCATCTATCATCGCCAAGAAGTTCTTTATCGGCGATCCCACCACCACCTTCATTTTCGCCCTGCTGGCTTTTGCCGCGGGTTTCATTGTCCGCCCGTTCGGCGCGCTGGTGTTCGGCCGCCTGGGTGACATGATAGGCCGGAAATACACCTTCCTGATCACGATTATGCTGATGGGCCTGTCGACCTTCATCGTCGGCCTGCTCCCGGGTTACGCCCAGATCGGCATTGCCGCCCCCATCATCCTGGTCTCCTTGCGCATCCTGCAAGGCCTGGCGCTGGGCGGCGAATACGGCGGCGCGGCAACCTATGTGGCGGAACACGCGCCGCATGGCAAACGCGGCCTGTTCACCGCATGGATCCAGACCACGGCGACGCTGGGTTTCTTCCTGTCACTGATGGTGATCCTGGGCACCCGCCTGGCCACCGGCGAAGAAGCGTTCAACGAATGGGGCTGGCGCGTGCCATTCCTGGTGTCCGTGCTGCTGCTGGGCGTGTCCGTCTGGATCCGCCTGTCGATGAATGAATCGCCGGCCTTCGCCAAGATGAAAGCCGAGGGCAAGACCTCGAAAGCACCGCTGAGCGAAGCGTTCGGCCAGTGGAAGAACGCCAAGATTGTGGTCCTGGCGCTGGTCGGCCTGACCATGGGCCAGGCAGTGGTGTGGTACACCGGCCAGTTCTACGCGCTGTTCTTCATGCTGCAGACGCTGAAGATCGACATCGCCACGGCGAACATCCTGATCGCCGTCGCGCTGCTGCTGGCCACGCCGTTCTTCATCTTCTTCGGCAGCCTGTCGGACCGCATCGGCCGTAAATACATCATCCTGGGCGGCTGCGTGATTGCCGCCGTGACCTACTTCCCACTGTTCAGCGGCCTGACCCACTTCGGCAACCCTGCGCTGGAAGCGGCGCTGAAGAACTCGCCAGTGGTGGTGGTGGCCGATCCAGCATCCTGCCACTTCCAGTTCAACATGACGGGTACCAAGAAGTTCCCATCGTCGTGCGACATCGCCACCGCAGTGCTGTCGGCCAACTCCGTGAACTACACCCGCCAGGACGCGCCGGCAGGCAGCAACGCCGTGATCAAGATCGGCGACAAGGAAGTGCCGGCCTTTACTGCAGTCATGACCCCGGACGGCCTGAACTTCGACGCCGACAGCAAGGCCAAGGAAACCGCGTTCAAGAAAGAAGCGGGCGCAGCGATCAAGGCGGCAGGCTACCCGGCCAAGGCTGATCCGGACCAGATCAACAAGCCGATGATGGTCGTGCTGCTGTTCATCCTGGTGCTGTACGTGACGATGGTGTACGGTCCGATCGCGGCGATGCTGGTGGAAATGTTCCCGACCCGCATACGCTACACGTCCATGTCGCTGCCGTACCACATCGGTAACGGCTGGTTCGGCGGCCTGCTGCCGACCACCGCCTTCGCGCTGGTGGCATTCAAGGGCGACATCTACTACGGCCTGTGGTATCCGATCGTGATCGCGCTGATCACGGCGGTCATCGGCACGCTGTTCGTCAAGGAAACGATCCACAACGACATCTACGCAGCGGATTAACATATCGTGGCACGGCGGGCCCCCTGTGCCCGCCCGCAGTGTTCGCAGCCGCCTCCGGGCGGCTTTTTTATGCCTGGGCCCAGCACCTGCGCCCACTTACTGGGGTCAGGCCTGCATCCATGCAGTTTCCGGCTGGGGTCGAGCCTGCATTCATGCGTTACTTGCGTGACACCTGGCGTGCATGCGTGCATTACTTGCGTGAGCGCAAGGCCCGTTGGTGCAGCTAGTACTACCATCTCTCTATCGACTCTGAGACGGTGGATCCAATGGCTCGCACACCTCGGCTACATTTTTCAGGTGCCTTTTATCATGTCATGCTGCGTGGTAACGACAAACGGCGTATCTTTTCCGACGACGCGGATCGCTACAAGCTCGAGGAGTTGGTCGCCGATGGAGTCGGCCGTTTCGGCCACAAGATCCACGCATATTGCTGGATGGAGAATCACATTCATCTGGCGATCGAAGTTGCGGACATTCCGCTGTCGAAGATCATGCACAACCTCAGCTTCCGGTACACGCGCTATTTCAACTGGCGGCATCAACACGTGGGGCATCTATTTCAGGGCCGCTACAAAGCGCTGTTGATCGACTCTGACAGCTATTTGCTGCAACTAATACGCTATATCCATCAGAATCCGGTGCGTGCAGGCATTACAGTTTCGGCCGCCGACTATGCTTGGAGCAGCCATCGCGACTTCCTGGGGCTCGCTGCAACGCCTTGGATATTTAAAGACTGGGCACTCGCCCAATTCGCTGTCGACTCCGCAACCGCAATCCAGCGATATGCGCAATTCATGGGAGCAGAGCCTGACACCCAGGAATCGCCGGACTTTAAACGTGAACGCGGCGGACGAGCAATTGTCGGTGAAGGCCTCTTTAAGCAAGAGGCGTTGAAATCTTCCTGGTCGCCGTCCGAACTTCGGCGAGAAAGCTTGCTCTCCATATGTGCGGCGGTCTGCTTGGCTGCGGGCATTTCCGAGCTTGCATTGTGTAGTGGAAGCGGCATGCGTCAAATAGCCGACGCCCGGCGCGCTGTCGTATTTCTCGCCAAATGCCGACGCCAATGCTCGCTGGTCGCTCTCGGCGCGCATCTTGGACGCGATGCATCAACGCTGAGCCGCCAGCTTCAAAAAATGCTAGCGGAAAAACCAGACTGTGCCGCGAGAGTGATTGCCACCCATGCCGAGGAAATCATGAAAAATGCACGAATGCAGGCCTGACCCCAGGGTTATGATCGGGCCTTGGCCTTCACTGTCGCCAGGGCGGCGTCCAGCGCGGCGTGCAGCGCGGCGATGTCGATAGGCTTGGTGAGGTAGCGGAAGAAGCCGGCGTCCAGGGCTGCGTCGATGTCGTTGCGCATGGCGTTGGCGGAGATGGCGAGCACCGGAATGCCGGCCGTAGCCGGGTCTTCGCGTAAATGACGCTGGATTTCCCTGCCGCTGAGACCAGGTAGATTCATGTCCAGCAGGATCACGTCCGGCCGCAGGCTGCGCGCCAGTTCCAGCCCTTCATTGCCGTCCATCGCAGTATGCAAATCGAGGTCGCTACGGAAACCGAGCACCTCTTCCACCAGCTTCAGATTGGCGGGGTTGTCTTCCACATAGAGCAATAGCGGCGGGCCGTTCGGCAACCTGGGCGCGGGCGCCGGGCGCTCGACCGCGGCAGCCGCAGCGATCACGGCGATGGCATCGGCGGGCGCGCTGGTCAGTGGCAACTCGATCCAGAACGCGCTGCCGGTACCCGGCGAACTCGATACCCCGATGGTGCCGCCCATTAATTCGACCAGCCGCTTGGTGACCACCAGCCCGATGCCGGTGCCTTCTTCGCTACCGCCTTCCTGTCCCAAACGGTTGAAGGGCTGGAACAAGCTTTCAACCTGCTCCGGAGTCAGCCCGGGGCCGGTGTCCTGCACAGAAATGCGGACGCTCTCGCCGCCCTTGGCCTTGCAGTCGACCACAACCGCTCCCCGGTCGCGGTTGTATTTGATGGCGTTGGAGAAGAGATTGAGCACCACTTGCTTAAGCCGCGTGCGGTCGGCCTGCACATGCAGATCGGCCACCGGCGGAACGATGACGCGGATGCCGCGTTGGCTGGCGGCCACTTCCACCATGCGGTAGGCTTCCTGCAGCAAGTCCTGCACGCCTACGGGCTCCATCGAGAACTGCACCGTGCCGGATTCGATCTTGGCCAAGTCCAGGATCTCGTTAATCAGCGTGAGCAGGTGCTCGCCCGCCTTCAGGATGTGTCCCATGAAGGTCTTGCGCTGCGCCTCCGTCACCGGCAGCTTCTCATTGTTGAGCAACTGGGTGAAGCCGAGGATGGCGTTGAGCGGCGTACGTAATTCGTGGGACATGCTGGCCAGGAACAAGTCCTTGGCCTTGCCGGCCCGCTCCAGCTCCAGCTTCTGCTCGTGCAGCGTGTGCTCGATGCGCTTGCGCTCGCTGATGTCGCGGATGGCGCTCGATACCAGTACCTCGCCCTCTGTTTCCAGCGGGCTTAAGCTGATCTCGACCGGGAATTCCGTGCCGTCGGCGCGCAGGCCGTACAACTCCAGCCCGGCGCCCATGGAGCGCGGGCGCGGGTCGTCGAAGAAACCGGTACGCAAGCGCGGGTGGCCGGCGGCGTAGCGCTGCGGGATCAGCACCTCCATCCGCTTGCCCAGCAGATCGCGCCGCTGATAACCGAACAGCTGCTCGGTCTGCGAATTGATCAATACGATCTCGCCCTGCCGGTTGACGATGATGATGGCGTCCGGCGCCGACTCCAGCAGGCCGCGGAACTTCTGCTCGGCCTTGCGCCGCTCGCTGATGTCGCGGATCGCGCTCATCACCAGCATGCCTTCTTCCGTGCTGATCGGACTCAGGCTGATCTCTACCGGGAACTCGACCTGGTCTTTGCGCAGGCCGTACAGCTCCAGTCCGGCGCCCATGGTGCGCGGACGCGGCTGGGTGAAATAGTTGGAACGGTGGCTGACGTGGCCGCCCCGGTAACGCTCCGGCAGCAATACCTCGATGGGCTGGCCCCGCAACTCGCCGGGGGTATAGCCGAACAGCCGCTCGGCCTGGGAGTTGGCCAGGACGATCAGGCCGGTCGAGTTGGCCATGATGATGCCGTCCGGCGTCGATTCCAGCACGTCGCGGAACCGGGCCTCGACGTGTTTGGCGTCGCGCAGCGCCTTTTGCCGCGTGATGTCCTTCTTGGTGCACAGGATGTACTCGGCATGGTCCTTGCCGTCGAAAATGATCTTGCTGGCCACGTCGACGAAGATGGGCGAGCCGTTCTTCTGGCGCCGCAGGCATTCGTAGTCGTAGGTGCCGCCGCTGCGCCCGAGTTCTTGCAGGAAGCCGGTCCAGTCCTGGCCCGGCATGCCGGTCAGCTCGTAGAGCGGGCGCCCGACGGCTTCCTCCGCCGTGTAGCCGAACAAGGCCTCGGCCCCGCGCGTCCAGTGCACCACGCTGCCCTTGCGGTTGGTGACCACCACGCCGCCCGGCGCCTGTTCCAATACCAACCTATCGAAGTCTGTTCCCATTCTTAGCCCCGCGCTAACATTTCCTCCGAGTATAGGGCTGTCTGCGGGCGGAACACAAGCGAACTATCGCGGCACCGGCTTGCCGCCGTACACCGCCTCAGGTGGCGGCACTCAGACGCTGTCCGGGCGCGCCGCCAGGAAGCGGCGCAGCGCGGCACAGTAGGCGCGGTGGGGATCAACCGGGATGGTGGACAGGTCGAACAGCGCGGCCACGGCGCCGTAGCGCGCCGCCAGCGCCGGCGCGCCGATCAGCGTCAACGGCTCGGCGCCGTCGAATCCGGCGTCCTGCGCGGCGACGAACTCGCTACCAATCAGCAAGCCGCTGACGTAGTCCCGCGCGTGCGCGGCCGGCATGGCGCCCGTGACAACGCGCGCGCGCACCGAAAACAAGGCGTGCGTCAGTGGCGGGTGGCGGCGCGCGTGCATGGCGCCGGCGGCCAGCGCGTCGGAGTAGCCGCCGCTGCTGCCGGCAAGCTCGCCGGACCCGATGCCGGCACGGTAGCCGCCGCTGCCGCCTGCAAGTTGGCCGGGGCCCATGCCAGGACGGCCACTGCCGCTACCTGCGAGCTCGCCGGGGCCTATGCCGGGACTGTGGCCACTGCGGCTGCCTGCGAGCTCGCCGGGCCCTATGCCGGGACTGTGGCCACTGCGGCTGCCGGCAGGCTGGCCGGGGGCCATGCCGGAACTGTCGCCGCTGCTGCCCACGCCCTCGCTGGCGACACCGCCAGTGCGATGTCCACCGCTGCTGCCCAGACCGGCGCTGGCGGCGAGGCCGGAGCGATGGCCACCACCGCCGCCCTCGCCCTCGCTGGCGCCGTCGGAGCCAAGTCCACCGCCGCTGCCCAGGCCTCCGCTGGCGGCGCCGCGCGCCGCGGCAGCGGTCGCAGCGCTGCCGGCCGGCGCGCGCGCCGCCGCCATCAGCGGCGCCAGCGTGCCGCCCGCTTGCAACATGGCGAACAGCTCGCCGGTCATGAAGGTGGACAAGCTGTTGATGGCGCCGTCGCGCAACTGCACCCACTTGCTGTGCGTGCCGGGCAACACGGCCCAGCCTTCGCGCAGGCCCAGTTCGGCCGCGCCCAGCAGCTGGGTCTCCTCGCCACGCATGACGTCGACCTCGGCCCCGGCGCCGCAGCGGTAGCCGGGCACGATGTGGCAGGCGTGGCCGGGCCGGCCGTCAAGCACGGTCACCAGCGCGGCGGGCAGACTGGCCAGCGGCGTGCCGCAATCGATGTAGGGCACTTCCTGCCAGCCCTGCGCGCCGCCGACCATACCGGACATCACCACCGGCAAGCCGGCCACGCTGGCTGGCCCGCACTCGCTTTCCAGCCGCGCCAGCAGCCCGTCCAAGGAGGCGGCGTAGCGGCCGCGCGCGGCCAGCGCCCCCTCCTCGTCCTCGATCCGGTGCAGGCAGCGCCCGCCGCCGTCGATGACGTAGGCGCGCCGGCTGCTGCTGCCCCAGTCTATGCCGATCAGCCGGGCCGCGGCCTTGGTCTGCGCCGCGCCGCCCGTGCCCGCGCCGGCTGTGGCTGCGCCTACCATTCCGCCACACTCCCGTCGGCGTGCCGCCACAGCGGATTGCGCCAGTCGGGCGCGTCGCGGCTCGCCTCGATGACGCGCGCCTCGTCCACCACCACGCCCAGTCCGGGCCGCGGCAGCGGCGCAATGTAGCCGTGATCGAGCGTGAAGTCGTCCGCGTTGAGCACGTAGTCCAGCAATTCGGCGCCCTGGTTGTAATGGATGCCCATGCTCTGCTCTTGCAGCACGGCGTTGCGCGACACGAAATCAACTTGCAAACATGCCGCCAGCGCGACCGGCCCCAAGGGGCAATGCGGCGCCAGCGCGATGTCGTACGCTTCGGCCATGGCGGCGATCTTGGCGCACTCGGTGATGCCGCCCGCATGCGACAGATCCGGCTGTACGATGGCGATGCCGCCCTGCGCGAACACGTGCTTGAATTCAAAGCGCGAATACATGCGCTCGCCGGCGGCCAGCGGGATGCTGGTCGTGTCGGCCAGCCGGCGGTAGTGTTCGGCCTGCTCGGCCAGCACGGGTTCCTCGACGAACAGCGGGCGGAACGGCTCGAGCTCGCGCAGCAGCGCCTTGGCCATCGGCGCGGCCACGCGGCCGTGGAAATCGATGCCGAATTCGACCTGGTAGCCGAAGGCGTCGCGGATTTCGGCGACGCGGGCCACGGCCGCGTCCACCTTGGATGAGCTGTCGAGCATGCCCAACTCCTCGGTGCCGTTCATCTTGAAGGTGTCGAAGCCGGCCGCGCGCAGCGTGGCGATGCCGGCGATGACGTCGGCCGGGCGGTCGCCGCCGACCCAGCTGTAAGTCTTCATCTTGTCCCGCACCAGGCCGCCCAGCAATTCGTACACCGGCACCCCGAGCACCTTGCCCTTGATGTCCCACAAAGCCTGGTCGATGCCGGCGATGGCGCTCATCAGGATGGCGCCGCCCCGGTAGAAGCTGCCACGGTACATGGCTTGCCACAAGTCGTTGATGCGGCGCGGATCCGCGCCGAGCAGCAGCGGTTCGAATTCGCGCACCGCCGCTTCCACCGTGCGCGCCCGGCCTTCAATGACGGGCTCGCCCCAGCCGGTGATGCCTTCGTCGGTTTCCATTTTCAGCAGCATCCAGCGCGGCGGCACGCGGTAGGTGCTCAGTCGGGTGATTTTCATGGCCTCGCCTCGCTTGATGTATACACACTAAGGCACACTAACGCACCAGCGACAGGCCGGCGCTGCGGCGCTCTATCATCCGGCGCCGGTCAGGCAGGCATGTGCCCGCCAGCGCATGCGTCGGCGCCGGCGCCGGCATTGCGTGCAGCGCGCCGGCCGGCGCGCGCGCATGGATCGGTGCCGAGGGCGCCTGGGCGTGCCCGTGCCACGCGCTCCACTGCTGCTCCCAGACCCAGGCATGTTCGATGATGGTCTCCAGCTCGGCATAGCGGGGTTGCCAGCCGAGCACGTGGCGCGCGCGCGTGGCGTCCGCCACCAGGCGCGGCGGGTCGCCGGCCCGGCGCGGGCCATCCACTTCGGCGATGGCGCGTCCGGTGACGCGGCGCGCCGCCTTGATCACTTCCAGCACCGAGTAGCCGTTGCCGTTGCCCAGGTTGTAGCGCGCGCTGCCGCCGCCCGCCAGCAGCGCTTCCAGGGCCAGCAGGTGCGCCTCGCACAGGTCGTGCACGTGGATGTAGTCGCGGATGCAGCTGCCATCAGGCGTGTCGTAGTCGCGGCCGTAGACGGTGATGGCCGGGCGCCGCCCGGACGCCGCCTGCAGCACCAGGGGGATCAAATGCGTTTCCGGTTCGTGGCACTCGCCCAGCTCACCGTCCGGGTCGGCTCCGGCCGCGTTGAAGTAGCGCAGACAGCACGACCGCAAGCCATATGCCTGGTCGAAATCCTCCAGCATGCACTCCACCATGTGCTTGGAATGCCCGTAGGGATTGATCGGCGCCGCCGGATGCCATTCGTCTATCGGCACGTACTCCGGTGCGCCGAAAATGGCGGCGGTGGAGGAAAAGATGAAGCGTTGTACGCGGTGCCGCACCATGGCCCGCAACAGCGCCACCGTGTTGCCGACGTTGTTGTCGTAGTACTTGCCCGGGTCGGACACCGACTCGCCGACCTGGATGTGGCTGGCGAAATGCATCACCGCCGCCACCGGATAGGCCTGCAACAGCACGTCCAGCACGCTCTCGTCGCCGAGGTCGCCGACGATCAGCTGCGCCCCTATCGTCGCTTCGCGCCGGCCCTGCGACAGGTTGTCGAGCACGATCGGCTGGTAGCCGGCCTGGCGCAAGCGCTTGACCATGTGCGAACCGATGTAGCCCGCTCCGCCCACCACCAGCACATGGGGCGCGCGGCGCGGGTCCTGGTTGCGCGGCGTCATGATTCCGCCTTCGCCACGCTGTTTGCGGCGGCGCCGGCCCTGGCCGCGCCGACCGTCTCGGCCGCCTTTTTGCCAGCCAGGAAGGCATGGTCCGAATTGTAGTACTCCCATTCGCTGTAGCGGCCAGCCAGCACGATGCCGTGCTGCTCCATCCAGCTGCGGACGATGGCGACGTTGCTGGCGCGGGCCTGGTCGTACACCACGTAGGCATAGGGCATGTCCACCAGGCTGCTGGTCAGCACCCGGTCGTCCGGCCGCATCATGCCGACCTTGATGCAGTCCTCGATGCAGCGCGCCACCAGGGCGTCGCCATCCACCGGCAGCGGCTTCCACGGCGAGTAGGAGATTTCGCAGGTGATGCCGAAGCCGCCCGGCGCGTTGCACTCGGGACTGGCGTTGCCCTGCACGAAGATGCGGTGGAAGATGGTGTCTTCGGGGTAGTAGATCCAGTGCTTGTCCGTGACGCCGGTGCGGGCGATGCCGATGTTGACGCAGCGGATGGATACGTGCCGCAGCCCGCGCGCGGCGTTGCGCACGTGCTCGGGCGCTTCGGCGCCGATCAGTTTGACCAGCTCCGGCAGCGGCATGGTGCTGATCAGGCGCTCGTACTTGAAGCGGCGGCCATCTGCCAGCGCCACCACTTTCTCGCGCGGGCGCAGCTGCACCACGTCCGCGTTCAGCTCGATCTTGCCCCGGATGTGGGGCAGGAAGCCGTTCATCAGCGACTGGAAGCCGCCGCGCTTCGGATAGCCGAAGCGGGCGTTCGGCCCCATCGGCTTGGCCACCGGCTGCAGCGCGCCGTCGATGATCTCCCCCAGGTCCGGCAGCGGCACGCGCCCGCCCAGCCAGGACGTCTCCATTTCACTGAGCGGCACGGTCCACAACTTCTTGTTGTAGGGGATGGCGAAGTGCTTGGCGATGCCTGCGCCCCACACCTGGTAGATGAAGTCCTCGAAGTTGCGCACCGTTTCCCCGCCGGCAGTCTCGCTGGAGGTCCGGCTGGCGGCCTGGCTGGCGTTCGCCACGTCCGCCGTGCCGTCGGCGCAGCAGTCCTCGACCGCGGCCGCAGCGCAGGCCTGCGCCTCGTTGGCCGCCTTGCCGTAGCGCGCCTCCACCGCGCCGACGATGCACTCCTTGATCACGTCCGGCGGCAGCCCGTACAGGGCGCCCTGGAAGGGGTAGCGCGTGAACACCTGCTTGCTGTAGACCCAGGCTTCGCGCATCTGCCAGTGCTGGTTGTCGCCCAGCAGGGTGTCGTACAGCTTGAGCACATAGGGATCGTTGGAGAACATGATGTGGCCGGCATGGTCGAAGGTGAAGCCGGCGTCCTTGATCGAGCGGCACCAGCCGCCCACGGTCTTGTTGCGCTCCAGCAGCAGAGTGTCCGCGCCCAGATGGTAGGCGGCCGACAGGCCGGTGGGCCCGGCGCCAATGATGACGGTGCCGTAGCTCTGCTCCGGCTTGGCCGCGCGCAAGGGATTGACTGTGGCCGGCTCGGCCTGCGCGGCGGCAGCGGCGGCCGGAGCCGCGCCGGGCGCGCGCGCGCCCTTGCCGCCGGGCGGGGTCTGCTCGATCAGCGCGCGCATGCGGTCGGCCGTCGCGTCCCAGGAGGTGGCGGCCACGATGTCGGCCATGCGCGCCTCCATGGCGGCCGTCTGCGCCGGGGTCTGCGCCAGCGCTGCCTCGCAATGGGCGATGAATTCCTCGTGGCTGTGGCCGATGGCCACGATGTCGCCGTAAGGCTGCTCGACGTCCGTGATGGCGGTGCTGACAGTGGGCAGCCGCGCCGCCATGTATTCCAGCACCTTGGTCGGGCTGATGTAGCGGGTGGCCTCGTTCAGCGCGAACGGCAGCAGGCACACGTCCCAGCCGGCCAGGAAGTGCGGCAGCGCCTGGTAAGGATGCTGGCCCAGATAGTGCACGTTCTGGCGCTGCGGCAGCGAGGCGGGGTTGATCTTGACGACCGGGCCGACCAGCACGATCTGCCATTCCGGGTGCGCGTCGGCCAGCGCGGCGATCAGGTCGGCGTCCAGCCGCTCGTCGAGCACGCCGTAGAAGCCGAGCCGCGGACGCGGGATGTCCTGGTGCAGCGGATGGCCGTTGCTGCGGTCCAGCGCCTGCTCGAAGTGGACCGCGTCCACGCTGCTGGGAAAGCAATGCACGCTGGCGTGGCGGCTGCGCTTGGCCTCGTACAGGCTGGGGCCGCCCGTGAACACCAGGTCGGCGATATTGAGCAGCGCGGTCTCGCGCTGCAGCAACTGCTTGGGCGGGTTCCTGAAGGCGGACAGCTCGTCCATGCAGTCGTACACCACGCGCGAAGGGTGCAGCTTGGCCAGCAGCGGCAGCGCCATCGGCGTGTAGAACCACACGATGGGTTCCTCGCCGTCCGGCACCAGGCCGTCCAGCAGCGGTTGCAGCACGGGGATCTGGTCGTCGTGGAAGCCGGGCGACTGCACCGGCGTGTGCGGCTGGCACACGGTGATATTGGGCGCCGGGATATAGGTGCTCAGCTTGGCGGGACCGGCATCGTACAGGGGCTCCTCGACGAACAGCACCTTGTAGTGCTGCGCGAGCCGCGTGAGCAGCTGCTGGGGGCGTTGATAGACGAAGTCCCAGCGCAAGTGGCTGAATACGATGACGGTTTCCATGGTTCTCTCCTTGGTTGATGTGGTTGACCCTGTCGTTGTAGTGGTAGTGCACAGCGCGTCGGTCAGCCGCATCGACTGCCGCAGCGCAGCGGCATAGCCGGGCACCAGCACGCGCGCCAGCGGGTCCGGCCCCGCGCGGTCCAGGTCCCACAGGCCGCTGTGGTGCCAGTGTTCCTCGTTTTCCCAGTCCGGCCGGTCAATGGCGGGATACAGGCAGATGCCCTGGAAGTCGACGCCGTGCTGCACGGCCAGCGCAGCCTGTTCCGCCATCTCGCGGATCCAGATGCCGCGCCCGCTGCCGACGTGGCTGGTCTCGGCCAGCAGGAAGGGCCGCCGGTAGCGCTGCTGGTATTCCATCAGGATGCGGTACAAGGGCATGCGGCGCGGCTCGCCCAGGTGCCACCACAGGCGCAGATTGGTGCCGCTTTCCCACTGGTTGCTGTGGTAGTAGTTGCCGCCGATGATGTCCAGGTAGCGCGGCGCGCCGCCCAGTTCGGGCTGCTGCAGGCCGCACAGCATGTCCAGCGCCTCGAACTGCGATTCGCGCCAGCCGGCCGCCTGCCCCGCCCAGTCGGGACGGTGGTCCGGCGCAATGACGTGGATCAGCGGGTCGCACTGCAGGATGCGCGCGCCCGGCGCCACTTCCCGGATCGCGTCGCAGCCGGCGATGCTGGCCCGCACCAGCTGGCGCTTGCCCTCCCCGCCCGCGTCCGGATGGTGCATGTTTTTGATGTGGAACATGTGAATCGACAGGCCCCAGCTGGTGAACGAGATCTCGTTGATCGGCGAGTAGACCGGGGCCGGTCCGACATAGGGCGCAAGGAACTCGGCGGCGGCGCGGCAGTAGCGCGCAAAGCGGGGCACGAATTCGGGCCCGAACAGGTCCAGGTCGTCCGGCCAGCCGTAGTGGCAGAAGGTCCAGCTCACCTGCAGGCCCAGTTCCTGCGCGGCGCGGGCGCGGCCCTCGATGACGGAAAAGTCGAATTTTCCGTCGCGCTCGCACAGCCGCCAGCCTATCGATTCGCGCACGGTGCGGAAACCCAGGTCGGCCGCCAGCTGGTAGTCCGCGCGCGCGCGCTGCAGATGGCCGGTGACGTCGTTCATGTCGAGCGCCCGGCCGGCGTGGTTGATGTGGTCGGCGCCCTCGTAGCCGGCCTGCCAGAAGCTGAGGAAGGGATTGCTTGCCGGAGCGGGAGGTGGTGGTGTACTCATGAGGGCTCCGTCATTGCGGCACGTTGCGCGTGGCCGAGCTGATCAGCTCCAGCGGGATTTTTGGGCTGCGGTCGGCGTTCAGCAAGCCGTTCGTTTCCTGGAAGGTGTCGGCGAACTGGGTGTAGCAGAAGCCGCTGAACATCGCCGTCTCATTGACCACGTGCAGCAGCGCGCGGTAGCTGTCCTCGAAGGCGGTGGCGGTGTTGGCGCGCGAATAGCCCCAGGTGTGGTGCGCGGGGGCGCGCGGGTCGAAGGCGATGCCGCCGAACTCGGTGAGCACGATGGGCTGGCCCCGGTGCGGAAAACCGTCCAGCGTGAGGATGCGTCCGCCGGGGCGGCGCCGGTCGAACAGCGTGGTGGCCGGGTCGCTCACCGCGTAGCGCGCGCCCAGCTTGTGCGGGTCGGCGTCGTAGTCGTGGATGCCGAGGATGTCCGTGGCCGACGCCTCCCAGCCGTCGTTGCCGATCACGGGCCGGTTGGCATCGAGCACCCGCGTCAGGTGGTACAGCGCCTCGACCGCGTTGCGGTGGGCCTGCATCGCCGTCAGATTGGGCACGCCCCAGGACTCGTTGTACGGCACCCAGACGATGATGCAGGGGTGGCTGTAGTCGCGTTCGATGGCCTCGGTCCACTCGCGTACCATGCGGCTCACCGCGCGCGGGCTGAAGGCGTAGCAGGACGGCATCTCCTCCCACACCATCAGGCCCAGCCTGTCGGCCCAGTACAGATAGCGCGGATCCTCGATTTTCTGGTGCTTGCGCACGCCGTTGAAGCCCATGGCCTTGGCCAGCTCCACGTCCTTGCGCAGCGCCGCGTCGTTGGGCGCGGTCATGATGGTGTCGGTCCAGTAGCCCTGGTCCAGCACCAGGCGCAGGTGGTAGGGCCGGCCGTTGAGCATGAAGCGGTCGCGGTTGATGGACACCGAACGCAGCGCGGTGTACGAGCGCACCCGGTCGAGCACCTGGTCGCCGGCGCGCAGCGTCAGTTCCGCGTCGAGCAAGGTCGGGCGTTCCGGACTCCACAGCAGCTCGTTGCGCGAGTCGTCGATGCCGGGGTCGGACAGGGCGATCTTGCGGTTGGCCTCCTGGCCCACCAGCATGTAGAGGTCGTCGGCCAGCAGTTTTCCGCCGTGGGAGACTTTCACCTCCACGGTCAGGCCGGACTTGAGGTCGCCGGCCGCCAGGATTTCGCAGCCGATCTCGAAGCCTTCGAACACCGGGGTCCAGCGCAGCGACTTGATGTAGGTGGCGCCGACCGGTTCCAGCCACACGGTCTGCCAGATGCCGGTGGTGCGCGGATACCAGATCGAATGCGGCTCCAGCTGCCAGTCCTGCTTGCCGCGCGGCTTGGCCAGGTCGGCCGGGTCGTCCTCGGCGCGCAGCACGATCACCTGCTGTTCGTCCGCGTCCAGCGCTTCCGTGATGTCGGCCGAGAAAGGCGTGTGGCCGCCCTCGTGCTGCGCCACCAGTTCGCCGTTCACCCACACCTTGGCCAGGTAGTCCACCGCGCCGAAATGCAGGATGGTGCGCTGCCCGCGCCTGTCCATGGGCAGCGGGAACGCCAGCCGGTACCAGCACACGCTGTGGAAACCCGTGTCGCCGATGCCGCTGGCGCTGGACTCGGGAGGGTAAGGCACGGTGATGCTGCGGTCCCAGGAAATGTCGTCCCGCGGGTCGCTGTAGAGCAGCGCGTCGTCGTAGGCGAATTCCCAGGTGCCGTTCAGATTTGTCCAGTCCGCTCTGACCAGTTGCGGTCGGGGATAGCCGAAATCATCCATCTCATCTCCAGCAAGTTTGTCCGTCGTGGAGAAAATCTTAACAACGATTCACGCCGGACGCTGTGCCAATTCCGCTTCGAAATTATTTTTCCGAAATCGCGTACCGCCTTTAGGTAAGCCGTCTCTTCCATATCGGCATGCGAAGCGAGCGCGGCAACAGCGCGCGGGACGGACTCCTACACGGTCCTGCTACGCGTTCCTATCCCGGCCCGCATGCGCCGCGCAGAAGATGGCTGCTGCGGCGCCGGCATCGCCCGCGCGGCGCAAGCAATCCATCCCCATCCCAACCAAGGAGGAACCATGTTTGCTCACAACAAGCGGCTGCAATACACGGTGCGCGTCGGCGAGACCAACCCCGGCCTGGCGAACCTGATGCTCGAACAGTTCGGCGGCCCGCAAGGCGAGCTGGCGGCCGCGCTGCGCTACTTCACCCAGGCGCTGGCAGAAGACGACCCCGGCCGCAAGGACATGCTGTTCGACATCGCCACCGAAGAACTGAGCCATCTGGAGGTGATCGGCAACATCGTCGCCATGCTCAACAAGGGCGCCAAGGGCCGGCTGGCCGAAGGCGTCGACCGGGAAGCCGACATCTACCGTTCGATCACCGGCGCCGGCAACGACAGCCACCTGACGCAAGTGCTGTACGGCGGCGGCGTGGCGCTGACCAACTCGGCCGGCGTGCCGTGGAGTGCGGCCTACATCGACACGATCGGCGAACCGACCGCCGACCTGCGCTCTAACATCGCGGCCGAAGCGCGCGCCAAGATCGTCTACGAGCGGCTGATCAACCTGACCACCGACGCCGGCGTGAAGGAAGCGCTCGGATTCCTGATGACGCGCGAGATCGCGCACCAGAAGTCATTCGAGAAAGCGCTGTACGCCATCCAGCCCAACTTCCCGCCGGGGAAACTGGCGGGGCGGCCGGAGTTCACCAGCGTCTACTTCGACATGTCGCAAGGTGGGCCGGAACTGCGCGGCGCGTGGAACGACGGCGGCGAGTGGGACGTGGTCAGCGACCCGGCGAGGCAGATGGCGGTCGACGGCGGAGACGGCAGCGCCTCGGTCGCGCTGACCGACGAAGAGGAGGCGCTGCTGAACCGGATGGCGGCGCGCACCCTGTCCGACCCGGACGCCGATCCGCTGACCGGGGCCGAACTGGGCATGGGTCCGCCGCCCGACGGCCAGGGCAGCGGCCTGCCTGCCGGCGCGCGCGGCCGCAGCGTCCCCGGCGACGGCCCCGGTGCAAGCGCAGGCTTGGGCGCCAGCCCGGGCAACAGCCCTGGTGCGGGTGCAGGCTTGGGGGCCAGCCCGGCCAACGGCCCTGGTGCAGGTGCGGGCTCGGGCGCCGGGGCCGGCAACGGCCAAGGCGCCGCAGCAGCTTCAAACCCTGGCGCAGGCACAAGTCCGCGGCCGGCTTCGCCCCACTGACGACGGCCATGCGCACCGCACGCGCAAGCACGCCGTGGCGCGCGGCATTGGGCTGGCTGGTCTGCGCCGCCGGCGTGCTGCTGCTGGCGCGCGACGCGGTGGGGGCGCTTTCCGCGCTGCCGGGCAGCATGCGCGGCGCGCTGACCGGCGGCCTGTTCGCTGCGCTCGCCACGGCGGCCGGCACGCTGCCGGTGCTGCTGGCGCAGAAGGTGTCGCAGCGCCTGTACGACGCCGCGCTCGGCCTGGGCGCCGGCATCATGCTGGCCGCCACCGCGTTCTCGCTGGTGATACCGGCAATCGCCGCCAGCAAGGCCGCTGGCGCAACGCCGCTCACGGCCAGCCTGGTGACGGCCGGCGGCATCGCGCTCGGCATGCTGGCGGTGCTGCTGCTCGAGCGCGCGGTCGAACCCGGCACGGCGCTCGGGCCTGCGCCGGCGGTGCGCGAACTGGAGCGCGAGCGGGACGCGGTCTCACTACGGCGCGCCTGGCTGTTCGTGGCGGCGGTGGCCATACATAACGTACCGGAAGGGCTGGCGATCGGCGTCGGCTACGCCGGCGTGGACGCGCTGAAGGCGCACAGCCTGGCCACCGGCATCGCCATCCAGGACATACCGGAGGGACTGGTGGTGGCGATGGCGCTGCGGGCGGTCGGCTACGGACGCGTGTACAGCACCGTGCTGGGCGCCTTGTCCGGCGTACCCGAGCCGCTGGCCGCCATTGCCGGCGCCCTGCTGATCGACTATTCGGCGGCGCTGCTGCCCTGGGGGCTGGCCGGCGCGGCCGGCGCGATGTTGTTCGTGATCTGCCACGAAGTGGTGCCGGCGGCGCACAGGAACGGCGCCTGTACCGGCGCCTCGTGCGCGCTGGTGGCCGGGTTCATCGTGATGATGGTGCTGGATACTGCGCTCGCTTAAATAGCCACGGCCTTGTCGTTCCCGCGCAAGGCTCGGCGCCCCCGCGGGAACCCATGCCAAACGTCACAATGCGTTGCAATGCGTCGCTGCCGGACCATGCCCTAATGCTTGCGCGCCTGCTTCTTGCCGCCGCCCGCCCCCTTCTTCTCGCCCGCCTTGCTATGGCTGGCCGCTTCCTTGCCGCTGGCCGACTTCGAACCGGTGCCGGCCGACTGCTTCGAGCCCTCGTCCGCGCCCTGCCTGGAAGCCCCGCCCTGCGCCTTCTGACTGCTGCCTTCCTTGCCGCCTTTCTTAGCCATGTCGTTCTCCTCGTGGTCGCCTCCCGCTGAGGCATGAAATCATTATGAGAAAGACACTTTGGCGATACTATCGGCTGGCGCCCTGGCAATGCGTGGGATAAATCCTATGCGCTCCTATGCGATTCCTTGACTTTCATCGCCGCAATTGCTCCAATGCCGGGATGTTTGCCTCTTTTACCACTTCTATTGCCCATTTCGTCCTGCTTCCGCCACTCAGCCTGTTCCTGGCCATGCTGACGGGCTGGCTGCTGCAGCGCCGTTGGCCCCGGCTGGGCAGGACGGTGATGTACGGCGCCTCCGTCGCGCTGATAGTCCTGTGCACCGATGCCGGCGCGCGCCTGCTCGTGCGGCCCCTGGAAAGCCTGACCGCGCCGCTGGCCGCCTACGCTGCACCCGGCCCTGAAAGCCCCCCCGACACCCGCCCCGCCCAAGGCGCCCAAGCCATCGTCGTACTGGCGGCAGGCAGCATGGAACGCGCGCCCGAATATGGCGCGGACATTCCGGACACCATCGCCCTGGCGCGCATCCGCTACGGCGCCTACCTGCAGCACCAGACAGGGCTGCCGCTGCTGGTCAGCGGAGGCAACGCCGACCCGGCGCGCAAGGTGGAGGCCAAGGCGCACGTGATGGCGCGCGTGCTGCGCGACGACTTCCGCACCCCGGTGCAATGGGTGGAGCCGGAATCGGCCACCACGGCCGAGAACGCGGCCTTCTCCGCCCGGATGCTGAAACAGGCCGGCGTGCGCCGCGTCCTGCTGGTGACGACCGCCATGCACATGGCGCGCGCCCAGCGCGCTTTTGAACATGCCGGCCTGGAAGTGGTGCCCGCTCCCACCATGTTCCAGGCCTACGGCCCGCTGTCGCCGCTGGAGTTCGTGCCCAGCGCGGACGCACTGCAAGCTTCCTACTACGCCAGCTATGAATGGATAGGCCTGGCGTGGTACCGCCTCAACGAATAACGAACCTCTCCCATACGGAATATACATGTCCCGCCTGAACAAGAAGAAACCCGGCCGCGCGCGCCTGTACGCCATCCTGGCCCTGCTGGGGCTTGCCGCCGGCGGCGCAGCGGCGATCTACGCCATCGAAACCGTCGGCATGACGCCGCGCCAGGTCGGTCCGTATATCGAACGCCGCAGCGGCGGCCACAATGCCTTGATCGAGGGCGTGAGCCGCCGCGTCGCCTCGACGCTGGCCGTGCTCGACAGGGGCGACGGCACAGCCCCGGTGCTGCCGGCCTGGCATGCCGGCGCCCGGCCGGCTGGACCCGGAACCGCTTCCGGCGCGCACATCGTGCCGGTGGCGAGTCCGGGCGCGCTGGTCCAGGCGATGGCGCAGGCCAGGCCGGGCGACGTCATCACGCTGCAGCCAGGCACCTACCGTTTCAGCGGCACGCCCTACATCGTTGCCGCTTTGCCGGGCACCAAGGAGCAGCCGATCACCGTGCGCGCCGAACGCCCCGGCAGCGTCACCATCGAATCCCAACTGGCGGAAGGCTTCCTGGTGTCCGCGCCATACTGGACATTCGAGAACCTGACGATACGCGGCGCCTGTTCCGATCCGGGCGCGTGCGAGCACGCTTTCCACGTCACCGGCCGCGCCAGCGGCTTCGTCTCGCGCAACAACACCATCAGCGATTTCAACTCGCATTTCAAGGTAAACGCCCAGAACGGCCACGCGCCCGACGCCGGTGTAATCGAGCACAACACGTTGAGCAACGCAGCGGTGCGCCAGACCTCCAGCCCGGTGACGCCGATCGACCTGGTGGCCGGCAGCGGCTGGTCATTGCGCGCCAACCTGATCTACGACTTCATCAAGGGCCAGGGCGACCAGGTCAGCTACGGCGGCTACGCCAAGGGAGCGGGGTCGGCCAATGTGTTCGCGCGCAATGTGGTGATTTGCGAACAGCGGCTGCGCGGCCATCCGGGCCAGCGCGTCGGCCTGTCGCTGGGCGGCGGCGGGACCGGCCTGCCCTATTGCCGCGACCGACGCTGCATCACCGAACAGGACGGCAGCACCATCGAGTCCAACCTGATCGCCTCCTGTTCCGACGAAGGCATCTATCTGAACCGCGCCGCCACCAGCAAGGTGCTGCACAACACGCTGATCGACACGGCCGGCATCATGGTGCGCTACGTCGAGACCAGCGCCACCATCGCCGGCAATATCGTGGACGGCCGCGTGCGCGCCGACCGGGGCGCCATCCTGCGCGCGGGCGACAACCTGGAAACCGGCCTGAGCCGCCTGTACGCCGGTTTCCATCCGCAACGCGCGCTGTTCCAGGATCCGCTGGCGCTGAACCTGGCCTGGAGCGGCGAGGCGCCGCGCCGCGCCAGGGGCGAGCCGGATGTGGGCATCGACCTGTGCGGCGCCAGCCGTCCTGCCCAGCCTGCCTACGGCGCGGTGGAGAATTTCGCCGCCTGCTTGCAACGCTAAGCCCCGAAGGCGCAGCGCACCGAAAGCGTGCGTATACGGTGCGAGCGGCTGGCACGTTTCTTGATACTGTTAAGGTATCGCAGCCAGGGAACGAGCAGATGCCTACCTTCTTCAATGAAATGCACGCCGATGGCGGATCGGAAGTCCGGGAACACTACCGCGAATTTTGCCGCTGGCTCAGCCAGCAGCCCCCGGAGACCATAGAACGCAAGCGGGCCGAGGCGGACATCATGTTCCGCCGCGTCGGCATCACCTTCGCCGTCTACGGCGACGACGCGGGCACGGAACGGCTGATCCCGTTCGACATCGTGCCGCGCATCATCCCCGCCGGCGAGTGGAGCCAGCTGCAGACCGGGCTGGTGCAGCGCGTGAAAGCGCTGAACATGTTCATCCACGACATCTACCACGACCAGAACATCATCAAGGCCGGCATCATCCCGGCCGAGCAAATCTACCGCAACGCGCAGTACCGGCCCGAGATGCAGGGCATCTCGGTCGCGTCCGACATCTACGCCCACATCGCCGGGGTGGACATCGTGCGCGCCGGCCAGGGCGAGTTCTACGTGCTGGAAGATAATCTGCGGGTGCCGTCCGGCGTGTCCTACATGCTGGAAGACCGCAAGATGATGATGCGGCTGTTCCCAGAACTGTTCGCCCGCAACAAGATCGCGCCGGTGGACCACTACCCCGACCTGCTGCTCGACAATCTGCGCTCGGTGGCGCCGATGGGCGTGGACGACCCCACCATCGTCGTCATGACGCCCGGCATGTACAACTCGGCCTACTTCGAGCACGCCTTCCTGGCGCAGCAGATGGGCGTGGAGCTGGTCGAGGGCAAGGACTTGTTCGTGGCCGACAACGCTGTGTACATGCGCACCACGCACGGCCCGAAACGGGTCGACGTGATCTACCGCCGCCTGGACGACGACTTCCTCGACCCGCTCGCCTTCCGTCCCGACTCTTCGCTCGGCGTGCCGGGCCTGCTGTCGGTCTACCGCGCCGGCCGGGTCACCCTGGCCAACGCCATCGGCACCGGCGTGGCCGACGACAAGTCGATCTACCCCTACGTGCCGGACATGATCCGCTTCTACCTGTCCGAGCAGCCGGTGTTGAACAACGTACCGACTTACCAGTGCAGGAAGAAGGAAGACCTGGCCTATACGCTGGCCCACCTGCCGCACCTGGTGGTAAAGGAAGTGCACGGCGCGGGCGGCTACGGCATGCTGGTCGGGCCGGCGTCGACGCGCGAGCAGATCGAGGACTTCCGGCGCCGGCTGATCGCCAAGCCGGACGGCTACATCGCCCAGCCGACCCTGGCGCTGTCGAACTGCCCCACCTTCGTGGAAAGCGGCATCGCGCCGCGCCATATCGACCTGCGGCCGTTCGTGCTGTCGGGCAAAACCATCTCCATGGTGCCGGGCGGGCTGACCCGCGTCGCGCTGCAGGACGGTTCGCTGGTGGTGAACTCCTCGCAGGGCGGCGGCACCAAAGACACGTGGATACTGGAAAAGGATCAACCATGCTGAGCCGCACCGCCGATCATTTGTTCTGGATGGCGCGCTACACGGAGCGCGCCGAAAACACCGCCCGCATGCTGGACGTGAATGTGCAGACGTCCATGCTGCCGCAGTCCGAGCACGACGCCGCGCAAGGCTGGCGGGCCATGCTGGGCATCTCCGAGCTGCAAACGGCCTACGACCGCAAGCACGCCACGGTGGAGGCGCGCAGCGTGGTCGACTTCATGGTGCGCGACCCGTCGAACCCCTCGTCGATCGCCGCCTGCCTGACGGAGGCGCGGGAGAACGCGCGCGCGGTGCGCGGCACCCTGACCACCGAAGTGTGGGAAATTTTGAACCAGACCTGGCTGGACATGCAGAAACGCTTGAACAGCGGCCTGCTGGAAAACGACCCGAGCCAGTTCTTCGAATGGGTGAAGTACCGCTCGCACCTGTCGCGCGGCGTGACCCTGGGCACCATGCTGCGCGACGACGCGGTGCACTTCATCCGCCTCGGCACCTTTCTGGAGCGGGCCGACAACACGGCGCGCATCCTGGACGTGAAGTTCCACGGCGCCAAGGATCCCGGCGACGAGCAGGCGCAGCGCGAGTTCTACTACTGGGCCGCGCTGCTGCGCTCCGTGTCCGGCTTCGAGATCTACCGCAAGGTCTACCGCGACATCATCACCCCGGCCCGGGTGGCCGAACTGCTGATGCTGCGCGCCGACATGCCGCGCTCGCTGCTCGCCTGCATGGACGAGGTGGTGCAAAACCTGCACCAGGTGCGCAACGACCTGTCCAGGGACACCGAGCGCCTGGCGGGCAAGCTGCACGCCGAGCTGCAGTTCGGCCGCATCGACGACATCCTGCAAGCCGGATTGCACGACACGCTGACGGAGTTTCTGCGCCGGATATACGAACTGGGGAACCGCATCAGCCGCGATTTCCTGGTCCCGCTGGCCGCTTAGGAGAGAACCATGCAATTATCGATACGCCATGAAACCAGCTACAGCTACACCGCGCCGCAAGCGTATTCGATCCAGCAGCTGCACCTGACGCCGCGCGCCGAGGGGCACCAGCATGTGCTGAACTGGCATTTGAACACGGTGGGCCAGATCCACGGCTACACCGACGCCTATGGCAACCTGTCGCACATGCTGACCATCAATACGCCGCATTCCGGGCTGGCCATCGTCGCGCACGGGCTGGTGGAGACCGTGACGCCGGCCGAGGGCCGCATCGCCAACGGCGATTCGCTGTCCCCGCTGATCTACACCGTGCCGACCCGGCTGACCGAGGCCACCCCCGGCATACTGGAACTGGCGGCGGCCTGCCTGCCGGACGGCAAGGCGCAGACGCGGCATTTGATGCGGCTGGCGGAGCACATCTTTGGTGCGGTCAAGTATCAAAGCGGTGCGACCGAGGTGACCACCACCGCCAGCGCCGCGCTGCAGCTCGGCATCGGCGTGTGCCAGGACCACGCCCACATCTTCCTGGCCTGCTGCCACGCGCACGGCATCCCGGCGCGCTACGTGTCCGGCTACATCGACCCGGACGGCAGCAGCCACGCCGCCAGCCACGCCTGGGTGGACGCCTGGGCCGACGACGGCGACTACAGCGGCTGGATCAGCATCGACGTCACGCACGCGCGGCTGATGACGGACGCCTACTGCCGCCTCGCCATCGGCCGCGACTACGACGCCGCCGCGCCGGTGCGCGGCGTCCGCCGCGGCGGCGGCGACGAGGCCATGTCGGTTCATGTGCAAATCATCCCCCAATAACGGCGAGTTCTGGGCATCTTGACGGCGCTGGGATCAGCGCCCCGGAGGATTAAAAATGCCCAGAGCCTGCCTGGGGCGGTGATAAAATTAGTTCCTTGATCCAATAAATTATTATCAAATGACTTACTGTGTGGGGATGCGCCTGGAAGCGGGCTTGGTTTTTCTGTCGGATTCGCGCACCAACGCGGGCGTGGACCAGGTGAGCACGGCGCGCAAGCTGAATGTGTTCGAGAACCCCGGCGAACGCATGATGGTACTGATGACGGCGGGCAATCTGTCGATTTCGCAGTCGGTGCGGCAACTGCTGTCCGAGCACACCGGCGCGGCCGGCTACAGCATCTGGACCGCGCCCAATATGCACGAGGCGGCGCGCCTGGTCGGCGAGGTGGTGCGCCTGGTGCATGAGCGCGACGCGAAGGCGCTGGCCGAGTTCGGCATCGATTTCAACGTCAGCCTGATTTTCGGCGGCCAGATCAAGGGCGAACGCTGCCGCCTGTTCCAGGTGTACTCGGCGGGCAATTTCATCGAGTCGCACAACGAGAACACCTATTTCCAGATCGGCGAGGCCAAATACGGCAAACCCATCATCGACCGCGTGGTCACGCCGTCCACCTCGCTCGACGAGGCCGCCAAGTGTGCGCTCATTTCCATGGATTCCACGCTGCGCTCCAACATCTCGGTGGGCTTGCCGCTCGATCTGCTGGTCTACGAGGACAATGCGCTGGCGGTGACGCGCTTCGTCACCATCGACGAGCGCAACCAGTACTTCCAGATGATACGCAACACCTGGGGCCAGCAGCTCAAGACCATCTTCGAAGGCATCGAGGCGCCGGTGTGGGACGCCGCCCCCGAGGCGCCGGGCAATGCGCTGTCGACCAGCAATATGGCAAGCAAGCCGGTGCGCATGCCGCTGCCGGACAGCATCTCCACGACCCGCGAAGCGCCGGGACCGCTGCAATCCTTCGCGCAGCAATTCGGTAACAAACAACAGTAAGCTGGCGGCTGCAGTCAGGCCGGCCGCCAGCGTTTCAGCAACAAGGCGTTGCTGATGACGCTGACCGAACTGAACGCCATCGCGGCGCCCGCCACCACCGGGTTCAGCATCCCCGCCGCCGCCAGCGGTATGCCGACCAGGTTGAACACGAAGGCCCAGAACAGGTTTTGCCGGATCTTGCTGTAGGTGCGGCGCGAGATGTCGATGGCGTCCGCCACCAGCGCGGGATCGCCGCGCATCAGCGTGATCCCGGCCGCGTGCATGGCGACGTCGGCGCCGGTGGACATGGCGATGCCGACATCGGCCGCCGTCAGCGCGGGCGCGTCGTTGATGCCGTCGCCGACCATGGCGACCACTTCGCCCGCCGCCTTCAGCCGCGCCACTTCATCCGCTTTGCCGCCGGGCAGCACCCCGGCGATCACCCGCTGCACCGCCAGCGCCCGGCCCACGGCATCGGCGCTGCCCTGGTTGTCGCCAGTCAGCAGCACGGTCTTGACGCCGAGCGCATGCAGCCTGCGCACCGCGCCGGCCGCGCTCGGCTTGACCCGGTCGCCAAAGCCGATCAGGCCCAGCAAGCGCGGCGTGTCCCCGGCGGCGGCGAGCCAGGAGACGCTGTTGCCTGCCCGCTCGAGTTCGGCGGCCCGCGTTTGCAGGGGCGCGAGGTCGACGCCGGACTCCCGCATCAGCCGCGTGCTGCCCAGCAGCAGACGCATGCCTGCTACCGCCCCGGACAAGCCTCTGCCGGGCAGCGCCTTCAAATCCGCCACGGCCAGCGGCGCCACGGCCCGCGCGGCCGCCAACGCGGTCACGGCGCCGGCCAGCGGATGCGCGCTGCCTTGCTGCAGCGAGGCCGCCAGTTGCAACAGCAGGTCGCCATCGGCCGCGTCCGCCTCTGCCGCCCCGGCAAGCTGCGGCGCCGCTCCAGGCTGCCCTGATGTCGCCACGTCGGCGTGCCCCGCCTCAGCGGCGCGCGCCTGGGGATGCGCCGCTGCAGCCCTGGCAGGTCCTGCCGGCGAAGCGGGTGTGCCAGCGACGTCATAGGCATCGCCGTGAGTGGACAAGGCGCGGATCGCGCCTGCGGCCGCGAGTTCGGTCACGGCCGGCTTGCCGTCGGTAAGCGTGCCCGTCTTGTCGAAGACGACAGTAGTGACCTTGTGCGCGATTTCCAGCGCTTCGGCATCCTTGATCAGGATGCCGTGCCGGGCGCCGGCGCCGGTGCCGGCCATGATGGCGGCCGGCGTCGCCAAACCGAGCGCGCACGGGCAGGCGATCACCAGCACCGCCACCGCGTTGATGATGGCAGTGCCGGCGCCCGCCCCGGCCAGCGACCAGCCCGCAAGCGTCAGCAGCGCGACCGCCAGCACCACCGGCACGAAGACGGCGCTGACCTTGTCCACCAGATGCTGCACCGGCGCCTTCTCCGCCTGCGCGTTTTCCACCAGCCGTATGATGCGCGCCAGCGTGGTCTCGGCGCCGACCGCGCCGGTGCGCACCAGCAGCAAACCTTCCGCGTTGATGGCGCCGCCAGTCACTTTCGCACCGGGATATTTGGCTACCGGCAGGCTCTCGCCGGTCAGCATCGACTCATTGACGTGGCTGTCGCCCTCGCTCACCGTGCCGTCGACCGGCACGCGCTCTCCCGGCCGCACGACCACCATGTCGCCCACCCGCACCGCGCCGGCCGGCACTTCGGCGTCCACGCCGTTGCGGCGTACGCGCGCCACCTCCGGGCGCAAGGCTTGCAAGGCGCGGATCGCCTGCATGGTCTGGCGCTTGGCGCGGGCCTCCAGCCATTTGCCCAGCAGTACCAGCGTGATGACCACGGACGCGGCCTCGAAATACAGGTGAGGCATGGCTGCCTGGGAAGCGAGCAACTGGTAGACGCTCAGCCCGAAAGCCGCGCTGGTGCCGATGGCAACCAGCAAATCCATATTCCCCGCGCCTGCCCTGGCCGCCTTCCAGCCGGCCTTGTAGAAGCGCGCGCCCAGCCAGAACTGCACCGGCGCAGCCAGCGCGAGCTGCAGCCAGCCGGGCAGCATCCAGTGGACGCCGAACGGCTGCGCCAGCATCGGTACGATGAGCGGCAGCGACAGCAGTGCCGCGATGCCGACGTGCGCGCCCTGCCGGTCCGCCGCCGCACGATGCGCCGCGGCATGCTCAGGCGCGCTCTCCAGCGGCACGGCCGTGGCGGCATCCGCTTCCGGCGTGGCCTGGTAGCCGGCCGCCGCGATTGCGTGCACCAGTTGCCCTGCGTCGACCGCCCGGTCCGCGACGACGTGCGCGCGCTCGGTGGCCAGGTTGACACTGACGCTGGCGACGCCTGCAACCTTCCTGATTGCCTTCTCCACCCGCCCCACGCAGGAGCCACAGCTCATGCCTTCTATGTCGAGCGAGATCTCGTGCCGCGCGGATTCCTGGGGGGATTCTTGCATAGCCGAATTGTCCATGATGCCGTCCTAAACTTATCGAGCTTGCAGTCTAGACCTTACCATGATGGGAAGGTCAAGCGCATGCTGTCGAAAACGACATCATGTTCATGTGCCAAGCAGGCCAGCGCGCCGATGCTGCACTGGGCCAAAACGCCGGCGGCCGCCGCCGCCCGTTTCACACCGGGACAGTCAACAGCTGGCACACAGAAGCTGCCGGGCGCGCCTAGCCAGTCGCATGCATGGCATTGATGCTCATTGCCCGCAGCCATAAGTATTGCTCATGGATTGTTCATAAATGCCTAACGATCCCCGTGCAATCCTATCGTGCGTTACCGGTTTTAACACATCGTTACAATTGTTACCCTGTCCGGTGGGAATGTGTGCGTTTTCTGCAAAATGAGCATGATAATATCGCCTCCACTTTGCATACACTCTGCATTTGGCGCATGATGTAATGCAGTGCACCAAATGTCAAAAAAATAAAATATTTGTTGTCTTGGAGTAATAGTGATATCATCCAAGTCCACGCCGCTAGAATTCGGCTCGCATAAAAGGCAAACTCGAAGATGGAATTATTCAACAAGTCCGGCGTTTTGGTGGCAACGGTGCTGGTTTCCGTTGGCATACTGATCGGTGTGCAGGCCAAGGACGATATGGTTCCCCCTGCCCCCGTCATCGAAGCGACGGCATTGCAGATGAATAAAAATGGAAATATTGCTGCGGAGCGGCGACTGCGCGAATGGGCCGAACAAGGTTCCGCCGTGGCGCGCCGCGAACTGGCCCGCCAGTACCTGTCCGACGCAGCGCGGCGCGATGAAGCGCTCAAGCTGTTCGAGGAGGCCGCCAGCGCCGGCGACAGCCAGGCTGTCATGCATTTGTCTGAATTGCACCGTGAAATCCGGGAAGCCGGACTCGGCTCCATCAAGGAAGCCGCCGCCACCCGCACCGCCGCCAACAGCTGGAACCGCTACTAAGCTGCCAGCCAGATGGATCGCCTGCGCGCGCTGGAAGTTTTTGTCGAAGTCGTCCGCAAGGAAAGCTTTGCCCGGGCAGCCGAAGCGCTTGATACTTCCCCCGCCAACGTCACCCGCTATATCAGCGATCTCGAAGCGCATTTGCACACCAGGCTGTTGAACCGCAGCTCGCGCCGCATGTCGCTCACCTCCAGCGGCGAAGCGCTGTTTGAACGCGCCAAGTCCATCCTCGACGAAGTGGCCGAAGCCGAAGCCATCGTCTCCTCCGCCACCATGCAGCCGCGCGGCCTGCTGCGCATCAATGCCCCGCTCAGTTTCGGCGTGCAGCACCTGGCGCCGCTGTGGCCGCGTTTCATGGAGCGCTACCCCGACGTGCAGCTGGAAGTGGCGCTGATCGACCGCGTGGTCGACATCGTCGAGGAAGGCTATGACATGGCGGTGCGCATCTCGCGCGCCGGCCCCACCTCGAACGTGGCGCGCAAGCTGGCCAGTTCCCGCAATATGCTGTGCGCCGCGCCGGCCTATCTCGCCAGGCGCGGCATGCCGGCCACGCCGGCCGACCTGCTCAAGCACAACTGCATAGCTTATAGCTACCATGCCAGCGACGAGTGGCAATTGCTGGATCTGGAACAGAAACTGCACACGGTGAAGATTCCATTCATGATGCGCACCAATAACGGCGACACCGCGCGCGCCGTTGCGCTGGGCGGCCAGGGCATCATCTGGCAGCCAACCTTCCTGATCGGCGCCGACCTGCGCGCCGGCCGCCTGGTGCAGGTGCTGCCCGACTACCACCTGCCCGACATCGACATCCAGGCCGTCTACCCCAGCCGCCGTCACCTGAGCGCCAAGGTGCGCGTGATGATCGATTTCCTGGCCGAGGCGTTCAAGGAAACGCCGCCCTGGGAACGGCCCGCCTAGGGCATATGGGAGAGCGCGCACGGCGGCCGCCTGCGTTACAGTGCCTGCATTGACAGGATGTGGAGGATTTCATGGCGGACGGCAAGCTCATTGACAGTAAAACCGGCGAGGCGGCGGTCCCTGCAGCGGACCCGGGCGCGGCGCAGCTGGCTGCCCGGCAGGCGGGAAGGCAGGCGGTCGCCCTCGGCTTCATCGCGGGCTACGTCGACACGCTGGGCTTTGTGGCCCTGTTCGGGCTGTTCACCGCCCACGTCACCGGCAACTTCGTGCTGATCGGCAGCGAGCTGGCGCGGCCAGGCGGCAGCAGCGTAACGATCAAATTCCTCGCCTTTGCGTCTTTCGTGGCGGCCGTCGCCCTGACCCGCCTGTACATCCTGTGGCTGGAGCGGGGCCAGGCAGCGCCGCTGCGTTCGGTATTGTGGCTGCAATTAGTCTTGCTGCTGGGCTTCATGCTGGCGGGCTTGGCCGCACTGCCCCTGACCGCCTCCGACACGCCGCTGGCGCTGCTGGCCGGCACCCTGGGCGCCGCCGCGATGGGCGTGCAGAATGCCGCCGCTAAGTTGCTGCTCGCCAACCTGACACCAACCACGGTCATGACGGGCAACGTCACGCAGCTGGTGATCGACCTGGTCGACATCCTGCGCGGCGGCGCCGACACGTCCATCCACCGCCGCTGCGCCAAATTCCTGTGGCCCATCCTGGCCTTCGGCGTGGGCTGCGCAGGGGGGGCGTTTGGCTTTGTCTATGCCGGCTTTTACGGCTTGCTGCTGCCGGCCGCGCTGCTGGCCTGGCTCGCGCTGCGGGCCGGCTAGCGTGCAAGCCGCGCGCAAACCGCGTGCAAAGCCGATGTTAAACCGGATTAACATCTCTTAACTTGCCCTGCCTGCGTTGCCCGTCCATCATGTATGCATGAGAAGCAGCAGCGCCCGCTGCTGCAGCACGCAGGAGAACCACCATGCAACCCCATACCCTGAACGTTCACATCATGCATGCAGACCCGGTCATGACGGCGGGTCTGCGCGTCATCCTCGGCGACCATGCCGACTTCTCCGTCTCCACGCACGCGGTCTGCCCGCATGCCCTCAGCATGGCCCACGTCATCGTGGCCGACTACCAGGGCGGCATCGCCGCCGCCCGCCAGATGCCGCAGGACCGCTACAGCCCGGCCCCGCGCGTGCTCATCGTGACCCAGTTCGACAAGGAATGGGAAGTGCGCATGGCCATGGACAGCGGCGTGCACGGCTATCTGCTGCAAGGCTGCAGCGCCGACGAACTGGTGAAGGCTACGCGTTCCCTGAGCCAGGGTCTGCGCCACCTGAGCGAATCGGTGACCCGCTGCGTGGCCGACAGCCTGAGCCGCGAGTCCCTGACCGGCCGCGAAACCGACGTGCTGCGCCTGCTGGCCCAGGGCTGCTGCAACAAGTCCATCGCGCGCGAACTGGGCATCGGCGTCGGCACGGTGAAGACCCACGTGAAGGGTTTGATGAGCAAGCTCGACGCCACCGCCCGCACCCACGCGGTGGTGGTGGCAACCCAGCGCGGCCTGATCGGCCCGAGCCAGGGCCTGATGCGCCGGCCTGTCAACGGCTTCCACAACGCCGCACTCCAATAAGGTTCGTGCGGACTGAACCTCCGCAAACCGCAAAGTTCCCTCAGCACCATTGACCCAGATCAGCCTCTGCTTTGCTCCACGGACGATACTGGGGCAAACCGGAGGAGACCACCGTGGCCCAGCATCAGCAATTCCTGAACTGCCTGCACGCCTACACCCAGCAGCACCGCGCCGAACCATGGCGCGGCAACTTCGGACTATTCATGGAGCAGGTGCTGGCGGCCTCCCCGGCCGCGCCCTCCCTGCTGGCGCGCAGCGCGCACCAGTACACCTGGGACATGCTGCGCTGGAGCGGAGAGAGCCATCCCGGCGGGCTGTTCGCAGAAGAACTGTTCGGCATGGACGATGCCATCGCCCGCGTCACCAGCTATTTCCAGGCGGCGGCGGCCGGCTCCGAAGTCGGGCGCCGGCTGCTGCTGCTGCTCGGTCCGCCATCCGGCGGCAAATCCACCCTCGTCATCCTGCTCAAGCGCGGCCTCGAGGAATACAGCCAGACCGAGGCCGGCGCACTGTACGCCATCGCCGGCTGCCCGGTGCATGAGTCGCCGCTGCATTTGCTGCCGCACACCTTGCGCGGCAGCTTCCGCGAAACCTATGGCGCCGAGGCGTCCGGTGAACTGTGTCCGCACTGCCGCGCGCGGCTGGAGCAGCAGCACGGCGGCGACTTCCTGCAAATGCCGGTCGAGCGCATGGTCATCTCCGAGGCGGGCCGCAGCGGCATCGGCACCTACGCGCCGCACGACCCGTCCACGGCCGACATGTCCGACCTGGTCGGTTCGATCGACCTGGCCAAGGTGGCCGAGGTGGGCGACGAGGGCGATCCGCGCGCCTGGTCCTGGTCGGGCGCCGTCTACGCCGCCAGCCGCGGCATGCTGGAAATGATAGAGATCCTGAAGGCGAAGCGCGAATTCCTGCACCTGCTGCTGACGCTGACGCAGGAAAAGAACGTCAAGGTGGCGCGCTTTCCGCTGATCCACCTGGACGAGACCATCGTCGCCCACACCAACCTGGCCGAGTTCCGCCGTTTCGTGCAGGAGAGCGAGAACGAGGCGCTGCTCGACCGCATGGTCATCGTGCAGGTGCCATACACGCTGGACTACCGCGAGGAAGCGCGCATATACGGCAAGCTGATCAAGTCCGCCGCGCCCGCCTTCCGCGACGTGCACCTGGATCCGCACGCGCTGCATGCGGCGGCCGTGTTCGCCATCCTGAGCCGTTTGCCGGACGCCGATGGCAAGGAGGACGAAGCGATACGCACGGTGCGGCTGCGGGCCGGCGAAGACGTCGACGGCATGCAGCGGCCCGAACGCGCCGCCGCGCGCGCGCGCGAAGGGGCGGCGGACGAGGGCCTGGCAGGGGTATCGCCGCGCTTCGTGGTCAATGCGCTGTCGCACGCCATCATCCGCTCCGGCCGCGCCAGCCTGGGCACCATGGACGTGCTGCTGGCGCTGAAGGAAGCGATCGACGGCGACGCCCGTATCGACGCCAGGTGCAAGCGGCGCTGGATCGCGCACCTGGTGGTGGCGCGCAAGGCCTTCTACAACGGCTGGGTGAAGGAAGACGTGCACCGCGCGCTGTTCGTCTCCTTCGAACGGGAGGCGCAGGACTTGCTGGACAAATACCTGGACGAGGTGGAAGCCATGCTGGACAACCGCCAGGTCAGCGATCCCATCACCAGCGACGAACGCCGCCCGGACGAGCGCTTCCTGCGCGCTGTGGAGGAAAAGATCCATGTCAGCGAGGCGGGCAAGCAGTCGTTCCGGCAGGAGGTGGTGCGCAAGGCCATGGGCGCCTACAAGCGCGGTGAGCGGTTCAGCCTGGCCAGCCACGCGCCCCTGCGCGAAGCCATCCAGCAATACCTGTTCGAACAGCGCCGCGACGTGCTGCGCCTGGTCAGTTCCGAACACCGGCCCGACGACGCCATGCGCGGCCGGGTCGCCGCGGTCGAACAGCGGCTCGTTGACGAGTACGGCTACGACAGCCACAGCGCGCGCGAAGCGCTGGCCTACGTCACCACCCTGCTGGCGCAGGAATGACGGCCCGGAGGTGCTCCATGGGCGACAGGCAGCAGCATCCGGATTTGCAGCCGCAGCGCTGGTATGCGCTGTTCTCGCGCGGCGAGCGCGACTGGCTGCGGCACAACGACAAGGTGCGCGAGGCGGTGCGCGCCTACCTGCCGCGCATGTTGGACAGTCCGGACCTGATCACCGGGCCGCAGGACCGGCCGGTAAAAATACCGCTGCATCTGCTGGAGCACGCGCGCTTCCGCCTGGCCGCCCCGCCCGGCGCGGGCAGCGGCGCAGGCAGGGGCGCAGGCCGTCCGGGCGACATGCTGCGGCCCGGACGCGATGACGGCGGCCCGCACGACGGCGAAGCGGCCGTGCACGGCGGGGGCGGCGACGGCGAGGGCATCGGCAGTTCCGGCGGCGCCGGCGGCAGCGACGCCGGCGGTGCTTACAACGGCGACAGCGTTCCCATACTGCTCGAATTTGCGGCCAGCGACATCATGGACTGCTTGTGGGAGGAAATGCGCCTGCCCTTGCTGGAGCCCAAGCCGGCGCCCGGGCGCGAGCTGGCGAGCGCGCGCAGCGGCTGGGACACGCACGGCGCACCGTCGCAACTGGACCGCCGCCGCACCGTCAAGCAAGCCATCCGGCGCCGCGTCGCGCTGCCGGCCGCGGCCAGCACAGGGGCGCCGCCGCACGCCTTCGCCAGCAGCGACCTGCGCTACCACCAGCACGTGGCCCGGCCGCGCGCGGCCAGCGGCGCCGTCGTGCTGTGCGCGCTGGACGTGTCAGCCAGCATGACGCTGCCCGAACGCAAGCTGGCCAAGACCTTCTTCTACTTCGCCTTGCAAGGCCTGCGCCGCAAGTACAGCGAAGTGGCGGTGCGCTTCATCGCCCACACCACCCGCGCCTGGGAATTCCCGGAGCAGGATTTCTTCCAGATCGCCGGCGAAGGCGGCACGCAAGCGTCCAGCGCGTTCGAGCTGGCGCACGCACTGGTGCGGCGCGACTATGGCGGCGCGCGCCACAACGTCTACCTGTTCTACGCCTCCGACGGCGAGAACTACAGCGAAGACCGGGTCGCCGCCAGCCAGGCGCTGGGGCAACTGGCGCCGCTGCTGAACTATATGGGCTACCTGGAGACCGTGCCCGGCCTGGCCGCCGCGCAGGCGGCCGCCCGCGACAGCGAGCTGCGCCGCCTGTTCCAGGCCCAGCAGCATGCCGGCCGCGCGGCCGGCATCAGCGTGCTGATGCAGCCGGAGGACATCTGGCAAGCGATCCGCCGCTTCTTCGTGCACGCGGCGGCGGAGCCATGAGCCGCCACGCCGCCGCCATCGAAGCGCTGGCCGTCGAACTGGGTCTGGAATGCAATCCGGTCGTGTTCGAGACCGTGCCGGCCAGCTTCATCATGGAGATCGCCGTCTACGGCCTGCCGGTGCGCATGCGCCACTGGTCCTACGGCCTGCGCTACCTGCGCCAGATGGTGATGCGGCACATGGGCCAGTCGCACATCTTCGAAGTGATGTTCCCGGGCGATCCCTGCCGCGCCTACCTCATGGACAGCAATAGCGAGGCGGAAAACGCGCTGGTCACCGCCCACGTGCTGGGGCACGCCGACTTCGCGCGCCGCAATGCGCTGTTCGCGCGCTTCATGGACATGGCGGGCGGGCACATCATCGAGCACAGCGCGGCGCGCGCCCGGCGCATCGAGCGCGCCTTGCTGCACCACGGCCAGCGCAAGGTCGAGGCCGTGCTGGACGCGGCGCTGGCGCTGGAAACCCATATCGACATCCATGCCCCGTTGCAACGCCAGCGCTACCCCGGCGCCACGCTGCCGCCGCATCCGGAATACGACCTGCTATGGTTCATCGCCCACTACGCCCCCGCCCTGCAGGACTGGGAACGCGACATCTTCCTGGCCGTGCGCGAGGAGGCGTTCTACTTCTACCCGGTATTCGCCTGCCAGATCATGAACGAGGGCTGGGCCTCGTACTGGCACGCGCGTTTGCTACGCGAGGCGCACTTCCTGCCGCCAGGCCTGTACCTGGAGGCGATCAAGGCGCATTCCGACGTGGTCCGCCCGAGCGGCGCCGAGGGCCGGGCCGCCTTGCAGCTCAGCGCCTACCATCTGGGCTTCGTGATGTGGGAATACCTGATCGAACGCCACGGCATCGCCGGCGCGCGCCGCATCTGCCGCGACGAGGACGACTTCGGCTTCATCCGCAACCACCTGGACCAGCCGCTGGCGGACCGGCTGCAGCTCTTCGTCTACGAAGAGGAAGTCGACGGTGCGGCCTACATCGGCAGCCGCAGCCTGCCCGAGGTACGCGAAGCCATCCTGTCGCCGCGTTACAACTACGGGGCACCCTGCATTGCCGTGCGGGAAGTAGACGCCGGCGGCGGCCTGAAACTGATGCACGACTACCGGCGCGACGGACGCGGCCTGGCGCTGCCCCAGGCCGAGCGCGTGCTGGGCTACATCGCGCGCGTCTGGCAGCGGCCGGTCACCTTGCAAACATCCGGCGAGCGCGGCGTCATCCACACATTGCGGGCGGAACCGGGACCGCCCTGAGACCGATCATTGAGGCGAATCAACAAGCGTAGCTGGACTAGGGCCTACGCTGGAACTCTACGTCCGCCCCGGAGAGATCATGTCCACACTTCCTAAACAACAATATCCATCGAGCACTATCCTCAGCGTGCTGTTCAGCGCCGCCCTGCTCGCAGGCAGCCTGACTGCCTGCACCGGCAAGCCGGATGCGCCCAAACTGCTGGCCGAGGCGCAGCAGTACCAACGGCGCGGCGACATCAAGGCCGCCATCATCCAGCTCAAGAACATACTGCAAGCCAATCCGGACGACGGCGCCGCGCGCGCGCTGCTGGGCGACTATTACCTGGAGGGCGGCGACCTGCAGTCCGCCGAGAAAGAGTACCGCCGCGCGCGCCAGGCACGCCTGCCCGACACCGAGATCCTGCCGCGCCTGGCGCGCGTGATGCTGCTGCAGCAGCAATACAAGGAGGTGCTGGCGACCCTGCCGGACGACGGCAAGGTGCCGGACCTGATGGCGCTGCGGGCAGCCGCCCTGCTCGGCCTGGACAAGCGCGCCGACGCCGCCCAGTTGCTGGAAGCGGCGCTGGCCCTCCAGGGCGGCAACAGCTTCGCGCTGCTGGGCAAGGCCCGCCTGGCCCTGATGAAGGCCGATCCAGCGGGCGCGATGGCCTACGCCGACCAGGCCCTGGCCCTGCACCCGGCCGACATCGACCACCTGCGCTTCAAGGCCGACCTGCTGCGCGCGCAGGGCAAGCCTACCGAGGCGCGCACTTACTACGACCAGATTCTGGCGCTGCGCCCGGCCGACCTGCAAACCCGCATCGACATCGCCGGCCTGCTGATCCAGGCCGGCGGCTTCGCCGAAGCGAAGCAGCAACTCGCCAAGGCGCGCACCATCTCGCAGGGTGGCCTGGCCCTGGACTTCACGCAAGCGCTGCTGGATTTCCGCGAACAAAAATATCCGGCCGCGCTGGAACGGCTGCAACTGGTGCAGCGCGGCGCACCCGACTACATGCCCGGCGTGCTGCTGAGCGGCGCCGTGCAATACGAGCTGAACAACAATGTTCAGGCCGAGCTGCACCTGCGCCGATTCCTGGAAAGCCAGCCCGGCCACCTGTATGCGAGCAAGCTGCTGGCGGCGACCTTGCTGCGCAACGGCAAACCGTCCGAGGCGCTGGCGCTGCTGGCCCCGCTGCTCGAGCGCCTTCCGGACGACCCGGAATTGCTGGCGACGGCAGGCGACGCCCACATGCGGCTGCAGCAGTTCAACCAGGCAGCCGACTACTTGCAGCGCGCGGTGGAGCTGGCGCCAGGCGCGCCCGCGCTGCACACCGCGCTGGGCGCCAGCCGCCTGGGCATGGGCGACGGCCAGCGCGCGATCGCCGAACTGGAGCGCGCCAGCGGGCTGGACAGCAAGTCTAGCCGCGCCGGCACCATGCTGGTGGTGGTGCATCTGCGCGCCAGGGACTACCCCAAGGCGCTGGCGGCGGTGCACACGCTTGAAAAGCAGGGCAACAATCCCGCGGTACAAAACCTGAAGGGCGGCGTGCTGCTCGCCAGCCAGGACTTCGCCGGCGCCCGCGTCGCCTTCCAGGGCGCGCTCTCACTCGACCCCGCCTATCAGCCGGCGCTGGACAATCTGGCGCAGCTCGATGTGCTGGAGCAGCAGCCGGAACGCGCGCGCCAGCGCTACGAGGCGGTGCTGGCCAAGGACAAGAGGAACATCGCCGTCATGACGGCGCTGGCCCGGCTGGCCACCGGCCAGGGCCGCATCGCCGAAGCGATCGCCTGGCTGGAGCGCGCCCAGCGCGAAAACCCGGACGCGCTGGCGCCGGCCATGCTGTTGGCCAAATACTATCTGCGCGCGGGCGACACGCCGAAGGCGCTGATCCTGGCGCAAAAGATCCAGGCCGGCAATCCAGGCAACACGGAAGCGCTGGCGCTGCTGGCGCTGGCGCAGACCACGGCCGGCAACCACGAGGCCGCGCTCGACAGCTACAGCAGCCTGGCCGCCCTGCAGCCGGATTCGCCCATGGTGCAGATGCAGATTGCCGGCGCGAACATGGGCTTGCGCAAGCTGCCCGCAGCGCTGACGGCGGCGCGCAAGGCCCTGGCGCTGCAGCCGGAGAACGGGCTGGCGCAACTGACCACGGTGCGCCTGCTGGTCGAGCAAGGCAGCTGGAACGAGGCGTTCGCCATCGCGCAGGCGGCGCAGAAGCGCAACCCGCAGCTGCCGCTGGGCTACAGGCTGGAGGCCGACATCCTGATGGCGCAAAGCCGGACCGCGCCGGCGCTGAAGCAATACGAGTATGCCTATAAGCTGGAGCCGAGCGGGCCGGCCATGATCGCCGTCCACCGCGCGCTGACGACGCTGGGGCGCAAGCCGGAGGCCACCGAGCGCTTCCTGCAGTGGCTCAAGCTGAATCCGCGCGACGGGGCGGCCCGCATCTACCTGGCCAGTGCGCTGCTGGCGGCACAGGACTATGCGGGCGCCGCTGCGCAGTACGAAAAGATCGTCGAAGCGGACGCCGGCAACGTGATGGCGCTGAACGACCTGGCGTGGACGCTGCAGTCGATGAAGGACCAACGGGCGCTGGAATTCGCCGAGCGCGCCCACAAGCTGGCCGGCGACAATCCCGCCATCAAGGACACGCTGGGCTGGGTGCTGACGGAGCAAGGCCAGGCCGGGCGGGCCTTGCCGCTGCTGAAGCAGGCCAGCGAGGCGGTGCCGCAAGCGGCCGACATCCGCTTCCACTACGCGACGGCGCTGATGAAAACCGGCGACAAGCCCGCGGCGCGGCGCCAGTTCGAGCTGCTGCTGGCGGACAAGTCCTTCACGCGCCAGGCCGAAGTGCGCGCGCTGCTGCCGCAGTTGTGAATGGGCAGGAAGGCCGGCATGCCGCCAGCGTCGCTTTTGCTTACACATGCGCATCGCTGCGGCCCAGTACGCTCCTGCCGGTCTGCACGCCACGGGCGTAGCACGGAACGGCTGACTCATGGCGCACATATTGCTACATATGGATGAGTTACCCACCAACCAGGAGTTCACCATGCAGGAATTCACCATGCCCAGCCTTACCGTCTTGCGCAACACGCTGCTATGCCTGTCCGCCACCCTGGCGCCCCTGGCCATGGCGGCGCCGCTGGCCCCCTTCGTGCTGAGCAAGCCGGGCCTGGTGGAAATCAAATACACCGGCTATCAGGCCTTCAGCGCCGACCCGGGCGCCAAGTATGCGAGGGAATCCTCGTTCGGCGCGGGCTATATGACCTCGATCAACGAGGTCGACAATCCCGCCAACAATTACTGGCAGCAGGGCCAGAACAACCAGAGCATCTCCTTCATGATGTACGGCGCCAACGACACCAGCCAGTCGCTGGGCACCGGCGGCACGGGCCGGCGGGTCTACAGCGCGGGCTGCAGCAACGCCGCCTTCGGCTGCGACCACAAGATCCACCTGGACTTCTATCTCGACAAGCTGGTCGGCGGCACCAATCCCGGCTTCGGCGCGGGCGGCCTGAAAGCGAGCGACCGCCAGTCCTTCAACAAGCTCAAGGGCATCACCGACGGCCAGTTGCTGATGAGCTGGGAATTCACGCCCGGCCTGGTCACCGGTCCGGTGGCCGGCATGAGCAACCTGGCCTTCGACCCGCTCTACACCACGCTGTTCCAGGAGCTCGACGGCCTGCCCATCCCTGCCTATGGCACCGGCACCTATCTGGCCAATTGCACTTCCGGTCCAGCCTGCCTCTACTTCCGCAGCAGCGGCCAGGCTGGCGGCGCGGACTTCTTCGGCATCAACACGATGACCGCGCTGGCCACCGGCTCGGCCATCGCCAGGAACGGCTGGAGCAGCCGCCTGGCCGATCCCGTCATCGCCCAGGTCGAGCTGTCCTTGCCCGGCATGCCGCTGCTGCTGGCGGCAGGCGTGCTGGCCATGCTGGCGCCGGCTTCGCGCCGCCGGCGCGGCCTGCATGCCTAGTCCTACCCCGGCCGCTGGTAGCGGCCGGGCGCCACGATGCCCTGCGGATCGAGCGCCTGCTTGATGCGCGCCGCCACGTTCCAGTAGCTGTCGGTGCCGCTGTCGAGCCCGGCCATCGACTGCAGGCCGACCCGGTAGGGGACGTAGCCGGCCTCCATCACGGCGTCGAACAGCTGCCGGTAGCACAGGATGGCGCGCGCCGATTCGTCTTCGTCCTCCTTGTCGTAGGCGACCGTGATCACGCCGCCCAGCGCACGCTCGTTGATCATGCTGAAGGTGACGAACAGGTCAAAGCCGTGCAGGCGGAAAATCGGCTCGGCCAGCGCATGCACCCGCAGCAGGTCTTCGCCGCGCATCGGCAGCACCGGCGATACCCACAGCAGGCCGCAGTTGTCCAGCGCGGGGTTGGCGTTGGCCGGGAAGCCCGGCGGCAAGCCGCCGCGCCGCCGCCAGTAGGCGCCGGCGAGAAAGCGTCCGTTCGGGATGCCCCGGTTCATGTCGAACAGCGAACGGCCCAGCGCCACCTTGGCCTGCAGCCGCTTCCCCAGCGGCCAGCGCCCCAGCAGCCGCGCTGCGGCGGCGCCCACGGCCAATTTGCGCTCGTCGAGGAACTGCGGCCGGGCCGCCGTGTGCCGCAGGGCCTGCCGCACCGCGCGCCGCGCGCATGCCACTTGGCAGGCGCTGCCGTAAAGGGCGCCCGACACCGTCCACGCGCCGACGCCGGCCTCGGCGCGCAGCGCTTGCCGCAGCGCGGCCGGCAGCGGCGCCGCCCCGCCCGCCCGCGCATGCGGATACGTGGTGCCGCCCGAGATCACGCGCAAGTCGTTGCCGATATGCAGGATGCTGCGCAACGTGCCGTCCAGCCGCAGCGGCCGCAAGGCGTCGACCACGGCGGCGATATCCTCGTGCCGCTCGACCATGCACAGGAAATGGTTGATCGCTTCGCTCTTCGGCATCAGCCACAGTCCGACGCTGGTGACGATGCCGAAATTGGACTGCGTGAACAGGCCATCGAGCCAGGGGCCCACGCCGTAGGGAAACACCCGCGCGTTGCGCGCATGCGCGAAGTGGCCGAAGCCGGTGTTCAGCACCGCGCCGTCGGCCAGCACGATCTCCATGCCGCACACGTTCTGGAAGCGGTTGCCGTAGGGGCTGTGGCCGAAGCCGCGCTCCAGGATGTTGCCCATCAGGCTGGTGTCCGGGCCGGCGCCGGTGCTGTCCATCCACAATGGCAAGTCCTCCGACAGCAGGTACTGCGACAGCTGCTGCTGCGTCACGCCGGGCTCGATCACCACATAGGCCAGCTTGGGATCCACTTCGCGGATGCGGTTCATACCGCTGAGGTCGACGATCACCTGCCCGTCGTAAGGCGCGCACGCGTCGCCATAGCCCCAGTTGCGTCCGGTGCTGATCGGGTACAGCGGCACGCGCTGCGCCGCGGCGATGCGGACCAGCCCTTCCACCTCGCCGCGGTGCTGCGGCCGCAGCACCGCCGCAGGCCGCGTGCTCCACGAGGAGGTGCTGCTGGCATAGGCCGCCAGCGTCGCGCTGTCGTCCAGCGCCCGCTGCGCGCCAAGCAGGGCGCGCCACTGGGCCAGCGCCACGGACAGCCCGGCCAGGCCGGCCGAGTCGGTGCCGGCCACGGCTAGTTCCGTCCCTGCACCAGGCGCGAGGTGATGCCGGGCTCGTCCCAAATGGGGAAGAAATAGGGGTAGAAGGAGCGTTCCGTGGTCTGCTGCTCCATCAGGCCGCCGAACTTGCGGATCTGCTCGCCCATGAAGTCCAGCTCCAGGCGCAGCAGCACGGCCGGCGCGCCCACCCTGCTGCAGTTGCGCTCGCCGCCGAAGTCCTTGAAGCCGAGCATGCGTTTGTAGAACATCACGTGGCGCGGATTGACTTCGATCACGTAGTCGGTGTAGCCGTGGATGTTGTGCGCGTAGATATAGGAGATGTGGATCAGGGCGGCGAACACGCGCTTGGACACGCCCTTGTCGATCGCCAGCCGGGACGGCTCGCACAGACGGCGCTGCTGGCCGCGCAGCAGGTCGAGCTTGTCGCGGAAGTTTTCATCGGCCGGCAGGCCGAGTTCGGGGTCGTCCAGGCACAACGACATGGTGCCCACGGTTTCGCCGCCGGTTTCCGCGTACAGCGTGATGCGGTTCAGCACATGGTGGGCGGAAGGATCGACATCATAGCCGCGCCAACCGTACATCTTCTTTAATAACAGGGTGGCGGCTTCGCGCCGGCCGCGTGAATTGGCCATGCGGATATGGAAGATCTGCTGGTCGATCTCGTGATCCAACGAGGGATCGGCCAGTCCTTCGCCGATGACCAGGTCGCTCAACCCGGTCGTCGCGTCAAAGGAAATGATGGTGTCGTCGTCTTGGTGCACGCTCGCACTCCTTTGTTTATCGTTTTCGCGGCCACCTCGCAACGGCGAGCTGGGCTCATCTGAATCAGACAGGCAGATCTGGAAGAAGTTCAACAAAACGCGAATTTTTTTGCTGGGGCCGTCAGACGGCAGTGTCGCTTTCCTTGCCAGCGCCCGGCCGGCGTCCGCACGAGGCCCCGGCAGCTACATGTAAACCGTTGATTATCAAGGGTTATTTCGCCTGGCACGGTTACTGCTCAATGAACATCAACGGCACCCACCCGCGCCGTCATCGTGGAGTCACTTAATAGGAGAAACACACCATGAACATCGTCAAAAGAGGTTTTCTGCAAACGACGCTGGCAGCCAGCCTGGCCCTGGCCGCCGTCGTCCCGGCCCATGCCAACACCTTCGCCTCGTCCATCCTCAACATCAGCAACTTCCGTCTGCTCGATTCGACCGGCACCGCCTTCAGCACCACCGATTTCTCGCGGCTGACCGGCACCAACGACGCGCACGCCACCGCGCAACTGAACGGCGTGTTCGCGAACGACGCCGATTCGCGCAGCATTCTCAATCCCGTGCCGCCTAATATGGCCCAGCAATGCGTGGGCACCTGCCCGCCGGTGCCGCCGGACACCTACACCCCGATCGCCGGCATCCCGCCCGTGCTCACCACCTACGGCCACGCCGACCAGCGCCTGACGGGCGCCTCCATCATCATCGGCGCCACGCCGGCCGGCGCCAACGCGTCGACCCGGGCCGACGCGTCGACCGCCGTCAATGCGGTCGCCTCGGGCAATTCGGACGTGGGCACCTCGACCACCTTCGCCTTCACGCTGGGTTCGGCCGACGCCATGACCATCGCCTTCGACGCCAATCCCTACACCCGCGCGCTGGTGACGCCGGGCTCGGGTCCGACCTCGAACGCCAACGCGCGCCTGTCCTGGTCGCTCAGGATCGTCGAAATCGCCACCGGCGCGAACGTGCTGACCTTCTCGCCCGACTACCTGAACGGCGACAGCAATGTCAGCGCCACCGACGGCGCGCCCAACGACCTGATCTACGCGCCGGGTTCTCAGTTCTTCACCGCCACCACGCCGCTGCTGGTGGCCGGCGTGGCCTACCAGCTCACCATCCAGCACAACTCGCTGGCCAACGCGCTGCAGCAGGAACTGCCCGAACCGGGCACGCTGGCCATCCTGGCAGCGGGCCTGCTGAGCATGTCGCTGCTGAGCCGCCGCCGTCAAAGCTAGGCCCGGTTCCTGATTCACCGCACCACCCCCGCAATACTTTGACGCGGCTCAAACCGAGGCCACATACGGTCTGAGCCGCGTCTAGCCCCTCCTATAATCGGAACACCAAGCAGCATCCGCCGCCGACCTTCAGGAGCCCGGGACATGGAAGACTTCATCAACCAGCTACTCACCAGCGTGCGCGGGATCTGGAAATACCGTTGGCCGGCCATAGGCATCGCCTGGCTGGTGGCGATGGGAGCGTGGATCAGGATCGCCTCGCTGCCGGACAACTTCCAGACCTCGGCCCGCGTCTTCGTCGACACGCAGACCATACTCAAGCCGCTGCTGTCGGGCATGACCAGCGTGCCCAACGTCGAGCAACAGGTCGCCATCATGAGCCGCACCCTGCTGAGCCGTCCGAATATCGAACGCGTGATCCGCATGGTGGACATGGACCTGAGCAGCAACACGGCGCGCGAGCACGAGCAGCAGGTCGAGGACTTGCTCAGCAAGATCAAGATCGCCAGCACCGGCAGCTACGACATCTACACCATCACTTACAGTAACAGCAATCCGCGCCTGGTGCGCGACGTGGTGCAGTCGCTGCTGACCATCTTCGTCGAGGGCAGCTTCAAGGGCAAGAAGGGCGAGTCGCAACAGGCGGTGCAGTTCATCGACGACCAGATCAAGACCTACGAGGACAGGCTGGCTGCCGCCGAGAACACCGTCAAGGAGTTCAAGATGGCGCACAACACGCTGCTGCCGCGCCAGGGCATAGACTACGGCGTGCAGGTGCTGATGTCGGCCGACGCGCTCAACACCGCCAAGCTCGAACTGATGGAGGCCGAACAGGTGCGCAACGCCATCAAGTCGCAGACCACCGGCGACGAGCCCATCCTCGGTGAGCTCAGCCCGGCGGCCATCGTCAATCCCGAAATCGACGAGCGCATCAGCGCGCTCAACAAGAACCTGGACACGCTGCGCCTGCAGTACACCGAGCTGCACCCCGACATCGTCTCCACCAAACGCCTGGTGCAGCAACTGGAGCAGCGCAAGGTGGAGGAAGAGAAGAGCCGGCCGGCCAACGCCGACCCCGGCAAGAACTACAGCCCCATGCTGCAGCAGCTCAAGGTGGCGCTGACCGAGGCCGACGCCAAAGTGGCCGCCGCCAAGGTGCGGGTGGTGGAGATGGGCGCGCGCCACGCGCGGCTGGAGGCGCAAAGCCAGGCGGTGCCGGAGGCCGAATCCCAGCTGGCCGCGCTCAACCGCGACTACCTGATCAACAAGGAAAATTACGAAAAACTGATCAGCCGGCGCGAAGTGGCCAAGCTGTCGGGCGACCTGAGCCAGACGACCGAAATGATGAGCTTCAAGATCATCGACCCGCCCACGGTGCCGATGCGGCCGGTCGGCCCGAACCGCGCCCTGCTCTACAGCGGCGCACTGCTGGGCGCGCTCATCGTGGGCACGGCGGCGGCGCTGCTGATCAGCCAGATCCGGCCCACTTTCCTGAGCCCGGCCGAACTGCGCACCATCACCGGCCTGCCGGTGCTGGGCACGGTGACCATGAACTGGACGCCGGCCCAGCAGACCAAGCGGCGGCGCGGCAAGGCCGGCTTCGGCGCCGCCCTCGCCTGCCTGCTGCTGTCCTATAGCGGCGTGATGGCCAGCACCCTGCTTCAATAACGCCGAGGACTTCCATGAACATGCCAGAGAATTTACCCGCCCAGCCCGCGCACATGGCCGCGCCCTCCCCCGCCGCGCGCGTGCAGCGCCACGTCGAACTGGACCTGGAGCGCATGGCGCAGCTGGGCATGGTGACGCACGAGGGCGGCCGCACGCCGGCCGCCGAGGACTTCCGCATCATCAAGCGGCCCTTGCTGCGCAATCTGCGCGGCGACAACGGCGTGACCATCCGCAACGGCAACCTGATCGTCGTCACCAGCGCGCTGCCCGGCGAGGGCAAGACCTATTGCGCCATCAACCTGGCCATGAGCATCGCCATGGAACGCGACATCACCGTGCTGCTGGTGGACGCCGACGTGGCGCGGCCGTCGGTGCTCAAGGTGCTGGGCCTGGGCGCCGAGGCCGGGCTGATGGACATCCTGCTGAACGACGAGCTGGAGCTGGCCGACGTGATCCTGAAAACCAATGTGCCCACGCTGAGCATCCTGCCGGCCGGGCGCAGCAACCGGCACGCCACCGAGCTGCTGGCCAGCCGCAGCATGAGCACGCTGCTCAGCGAGATCGCCAACCGCTACGCCGACCGCATCGTCATTTTCGACTCGCCGCCGCTGCTGATCACCACGGAGGCGAGCGTGCTGGCGTCGCAGATGGGCCAGGTGGTCATGGTGGTGGAAGCCGAGACCACCACACAGAACGCGGTGCGCGAAGCGCTGCGCCTGCTCGACTCGTGCAAGCACGTCAACCTCATCTACAACAAGATCAAGGCGTTCCCCGGCACCGAATATTATGGCTATTACGAATAAGGCCGCCGCCGTGTTGGCCGCCGCCGCCGCCGTTGCCAGCGCCGCGACCGCCCCCGCCGCGCCTGCGCCGCTGGTGCTGCACCTGGTCGACCGCCTGCCCGAGGACGGGCGCGAGGACAGCCTGTTCAAGCTGCTGCGCCAGATGCCGGCCGGCCGCTACCGCCATGTCGTGCTGACCCTGAACGGCGCCGCCGAATGCGAAGTGCGCCACAACGGCGCCACGGTGCAGGTGATGAGCTTGAGCGCGGGCGGCGGCCTGGGCTGGACCGGCTGCGTGCGCCTGTACGGCCTGCTGCGCCGGCTGCGACCGGACTTGCTGCATACGCGCAGCGTGCGCGCGCAATTGCTCGCTGCCGTGGCCGGCGTCCGCATCCGCTTGCCGAACGCCCAGCCGGCCGACGCGCTGCCCGCGCGCCACGCGCTGGGGCGCTGGCTGGCCGACGCGCTCGGCGCCGGCCCTGTGCTGGTCCATCCGGCGCACGGCGCCATCGACAGCGTGCAATTCCATCCGCGCCTGGGACTGGCCGCCGCTGCTGTCGGACCGCCCGGTTTCCTGTGCGAAAACGCCTTCGTCATCGGCGCCGTCGGTCCCATGGACAGGGCGCAGGACCACGTCTCGCTGGTGCAGGCTTTCCTGGCGCTGCTGGAGGAGCTGGGCCGCGACGCGACACCGCTGCGCCTGCTGATCGCCGGCGACGGCCCCTGCCGCGATCTGTGCAAGGCCATGCTGTGCGCCGCCGGCGCGGGCCACCTGGCGTGGCTGCCCGGCGCGCGCGACGACGCCGCCCGTTTGATGCGCTCAATGGACGTGTTCGTTGCGCCGTCCGCCACGCCGGTCTACGGCGACAGCCTGCGCGTGCTGGAGGCCATGGCCAGCGGCCTGCCGGTGGTCGCCGCCATGGCGGGCGCCCACCCGCAGCTGGTACAAGCAAGCTGGACCGGCACGCTGGTGCCGCCCGGCCAGCCCGAGCTGTTGGCGGACGCGGTGGCCGACTACTACCGCATTCCCGGCCTGGCCCGGCGCCACGGCCAGCGCGCGCGCCGCCTGGTGCTGGCCCACCACAGCCTGGCCACCGTCGCCGACCGCTACCTCACCCTGTACGACACCCTGCTCGCGCGCCAGGCGCGCTGAATTCCACCGTCCATAGTCCAGCGCAAGCGGAAAGGCATGCCGATGTTCTCCTCCACCTCCTTCCTCTTCATCGTTTTTCTCCTGCTGCTATGCGGCTACACCCTGCACAAGGTGCGGCTGGTCCACATCCTGCTGCACGAAGTGCGCGACCATGCGCTGCACGAACCGGCCGGCTTGTACCGGCAGCTCGAGGCCCTGCAAGGGCTGTACGCCGAACTGCATCTGGGCAAGAGCTTGCCGGGCACGCGCGGCTGGGCTGCCTCGCCGGACTTCCTGCTGGAACTGGCGCGCCACGCGCAGGCCGCTCGGCCGCAGGTGGTGGTCGAGTGCAGCAGCGGCACATCCACCCTGGTGCTGGCCCGCTCCATGCAGCTGAACGGCGGCGGCATGGTGTACAGCCTGGAGCACGATCAAGACTATGCCACGCACACGCGGCGCGAGCTGGAGCGGCACGGCTTGACGGCTTGGGCGCGGGTGCTGGACGCGCCGCTGCAGCCGCAGCAGTTTGGCGAGGAGACCTGGCCCTGGTACGCGCTGGACCGGCTGCGCGCCGCGCTGCCGCCCGGCCAGGGCATCGACATGCTGGCCATCGACGGCCCGCCCCAGGCGACGCGCAAGCTGGCCCGCTACCCGGCCGGCCCGGCGCTGTTTCCGCTGCTGGCGCCGGGCGCCGCCGTCTTCCTCGACGACGCCCGCCGCCCCGACGAGCAGCATATGCTGGCGCTGTGGCGCACGGAATTCCCCGAACTGAAGCAAAGCACACGTCCCTGCGAGAAAGGCTGCGCGCTATTGCAGCGCGCCTAGCACGCTGGCGCGACAGTTTCCAGCCGGGCCCGCGCGCCCCGCACCGTTCACGGTTCCAGCTGCTGCGCCGCCTTGCGCGCGAACGCCGTCTCCGCTGCGTGCGTCATATGGTATTTGTCCCGCGCCGCGCGCATCGCGGCCAGGTGCGCCGGCAGCCGCGCCGTCGTCAGTTCGACGCCGAAGTCCGCCGGCGCCATCCCGCCATCGCCCAGGATGCGCGACAAAATCATGCGGCCCACGTTGTCGCGGTAGTGCGACGGCTCCCAGTAGTAGGCCATGTCCTGCCGTCCGCTCGCCTGCGGCACCGGCTCCGTGGTCACGCTGTTGAAGCCTGAAAAGTCAACCAGCGTCACATCGCAGCCGCCGGCGCGGCGCTGGTCGGCGGCCGCCGCCAGCGCCCGCAACCACGTCTCCATCGCGCCCCATTTCCCGGCCCAGTACAGCGTATCCAGCATCAGCGCATGCGTCGGATTGACGTACAGGCGCACACGCGCCCCCTTGCCGCACAGTTCCGCCAGCCGCGCACGCAACACGTTGAGCGCGTCGGCAGTCGGCCCGACGCCGTGCACGAATTCCCCCAGGCGGGGCTGTACCGCGGCCGCCGTGCCGCCCTTTTGCGCAAAGCGGTGCACCAGGCAAGCCGTGTCGCGCTGCCCCAAGAAAGCCAGGCTGGACCTGCACACCCCTTCTTGCGCTCCGCTCAGCAGACGCAAGGAGTCGCGCGCCATCTCCAGGCTCACGGCGCGCTTCATGTTGAGCATGGCGCGCCTGGCCAGATAGCCGCCGCCGTCGGCCAGCAGCGCAGCGTCCATTTCGGTGTTGCCGACGTCGAGCGAAAAGGACGGCGCGTCCAGCCCCCACACCAAGGTGTGCAGGCGCGACACCCGCGCCGCATGCTGGGCCATCATGGCCGCGTCGCCCAACGTCGCGCCCGACAGGCCCGCGTTGAACACCGTGCGCCCGCCGAACAGCGCAGGCAGGGCCGGCAAGCCCACCTCGGTGCGCGAATTGCCGACATAGACCACGTCCGGCCGGTAGCGCGCCAGCGCGTAAGTCTTGGCCCACGGGCCCAGCCGCTCGCGCACCGGACGCAGCAGTTGTATCGGCGGCGTGTCCCACTGGTGCGTCAGGTAGGGGTCGACAACATAGTTGAGCGCGCCGACCGCGCCCACCACGGATGCGGACACGCCGCAGAACAGCTTCAGGTAGGCACGCATGGGTCAGAACTGGAAATAGAGGAATTCGGACACGCGGTTCATATTGAACACGCAGCACAGGAACAGCGCCGAGATCGCGACGCTCCAGCGGCGGCTCGGACGCCATGCGGGCCAGCCCGGATGGCGCAAGATTCTTTCAATGCAGGGCTGGTAGTGGCAGAATATTTCTTGCGTGTTCGGCGCCGCGAACGCCAGCACGGCCGCCGCCAGCAGGGCCGGCAGACCGGCGCCGTCCAGCGCCATCCAGCGGATGCCTTCGAAGCCGGCATGCAGGCCGATCCGCTCCAGCGCCCCGGCGAGAAACTGCAGGCCGCGCGGCAACGACACGCCGTTGCCGCCGGCCAGCGCGCCCAGGATGTCAGCAGCCGTCGCCAGGTCCGGTGCGCGGAACAGCACCCAGGCCAGCATCACACACAGAAACGTCAGCGGCACGCCCCACCGGCCCGGCGCCGGAGCCTGGGCAGCGCCGCGCATGCGCCGCCAGCCCTGGTGCAAGATCAGGAAGGCGCCGTGCAGCGCCCCCCAGGCGACGAAAGTCCAGCCCGCGCCGTGCCACAGCCCGCCCAGCACCATGGTTGCCATCAGGTTCACGTAGCGGCGCACCCGGCCGGCGCGGTTGCCGCCCAGCGCAATGTAGAGGTAGTCGCGCAGGAAGCGCGACAGCGTCATGTGCCAGCAGCGCCAGAACTCGCTGATGTTGCGCGCCTTGTACGGCGAGCTGAAGTTCAGCGGCAAGCGCACGCCGAACAGGCGCGACAGCCCGATCGCCATGTCCGAGTAGCCGGAGAAGTCGAAATAGAGCTGGAACGTGTAAGCGAGCACGCCTATCCATGCCTCGAGCAGCTGCGGATGGGCACCGGCCGTGAACACGGGCGCGGCCAGCGGCGCCAGGGTGTCGGCCAGCAAGACCTTTTTCGCCAGCCCCAGCACGAAAATCGACAGCCCGATGGCGAAATTCTCCGCCTGCGGCCGCGCGTTGTCCGGGTCCGCGAACTGCGGCATCATTTCCTTGTGATGCAATACCGGCCCGGCCACCAGGTGCGGGAAATAGCTGACGAAGAGCACGTAATGGACGAAGCGCCTGTCGCTGGCCCCGCCCCGGTAGCAATCGACCAGGTAGGCGATCTGCGTGAAGGTGAAGAAGGAAATGCCGATCGGCAGCACGATGTCCCAGGCGTTCCAGCCCGCTCCGGCCGGCATCAGGCTGGCGGCGAAGAAATTGGCGTATTTATAGTAGGCCAGCAACAGCAAGTTGCCGGCCAGCGCGCAGCCCAGCCAGCGCTTGCGGGCGGCGCCGGCGGCGCCCGCGATCAAGATGGCAGCGCCGTAGTTGGCGCAAATGGAGGCGAACAGCAGCGGCAGGAAACGCAAACTCCAATAGCCGTAGAAGAACAGCGAGGCGGCGGCCAACCACGCCATGGCCCAGCGCGCCCCGAGCCGCCCCAGCAGGAAATAGCCCGCCAGCACCGCCGGCAGGTAGAGAAACAGGAAGCCGAAGGAGTTAAACAGCACACGCCACTCCCTCGGGCAGCAGTTCGGCATAACAGCCCGCGATCTGGGTGGCCACGCGCTGCCAGGTGTAGTGCGCGACCAGCGCCCTCACCTTGTCGCGCGGCGGTTGCGCCGCCGCCAGCGCCAGGATGGCGGCGCGCTGCGCCGGGCCGTCACTCCAGGCCACCTCTTTCAGCGCGAAGGCGCTGTTGGGCAAATGGAGCGCATTCTCCTTGGTGACCACGACCGGCGTGCCCGCCGCCAGCGCTTCCAGCACCGACAAGGGCAGCACTTCGCCCTGGCTGGGCAGCGCCACCACGGCGGCGGCGGCGTAGGCGCTGGCCAGCAGCGGATCGTCGTGCGCCAGCTCGCCCAGCCAGCGTACCCAGGGCTTGTCCGTGATATTCCTCAGGTAAGGCAGGAATTCGCGCGCCGCGCGGCCGATCAGCACCACGGGCAGTTCGCTGCCGGCCAGCGCCTGGACCAGACCCAGCTGATTCTTGTAGGGCGATATGCCGCCCACCATCAGCACGAAGGGGCCGCCGATGCCGCTGTGGCGCCGGAACAGTTCACCGTCCGCGCCGAAAAACTGCGGCGCGATGCCGTTCGGGAAGACGCGGATCTTGCCCGCTTCGATCTGGAAGCCGTCCATGATGGCCGCGCGCTCGGCCTCGCCCAGCGCGATCACCAGTTGCGACAGCTGCAGCGCACTCTTCATCTGCGCGTAGCTGGTCTGTACATTCCACGCCGTCAGGCGTCCTGCCAGCCGGTCGACCATGCGCGCGCGCAAGCCGCTGGAACGGTTCCAGCCGGGCGACACCAGCGGCGAAAGCACCACCGGCACCCCCATGTCGCGGGCCGCCTCCACCACCCGGTGGTTGCCGTTGACGGCGGCGAACACATGGACCAGGTCGTAGGAATCGAGGCGGTCGCGGTTGGGGTCGGCCAGTTCGACCTCCAGGCCGCGTCCATCCACGCGGCCCAGGCCGTTGAGCGCCGCGATGGTCTCGCGCACCTGGATCTGCAGGCCGCCTTCGCGCTGGAACAGCATTGGATATGACAATATGCCCACACGCATCGCAGCCTCCCTTACCTTAAGTTCCCAGCCGCCGCAGCCTGCGCCGCAGCAGCGCCAATTCGTCCGCCAGTTCATGCTTCAGCCACACCACGCCCGCCAGCCACAGCGCCAGCGCGCCGCTGGCCGCCGCCATCAGTTGCAGCGGCCCGGGCGGCATGGCCAGCCGCGCCGCCAACGGCGCCAGCGCCACCAGGGCGGCCAGCGCCGCGCTGCGCGCCACCGCCTTCCACTGCGGCGCCAGCGGCAGCGCCGCCAGCCGCGCCAGATAGCCCGCGGTGAAGCAGCAGCGGCCAAGCACGCCCAGCAGTACGCCCCAGGCCACGTAGTCCAGGCCGAACGGCGTGGCCAGCAGCACCGCGGCGACGCGCACCGGCACCGACAGCGCGTCCAGCCGGGCCTGCGCCCGCACATGGCCGCCGGCCAGGAACAGGTAGCGCGCCATACTGAACATGCTATAGAGCGCGGACGCGCAACACATGACCTGGATCAAAGGCACTGCGCTGTCCCATTGATCGCCGTATAGCAAACGCACGACAGGCAGCGCCATCAGGGCCAGCCAGGCGAAAAACGGCCATGCCAAGGCCGTCATGCAGCTGATGGCGGTGAGATAGGCCACGCGCACGTCCTGCCCGGCGCGCGCCTGCGCGGCAAACAGCGCATAGGCCACCGGCGAGACGGCGCTGGTGATGCCTTGGTTGAACAGGCCGATGACGCTTTGCGCCTTGCCGTAGATGCCGGCCTCGGCCACGCCGACCAGCTTGCCCACGATCAGGTCGGGCGCGACCACGCCGGCTTCGTCGATCAGGCCGCCGCCGGCCGCGTAGCCGCCGAAGTGCAGGATGCGGCCGGCGCCGCGCCAGCCCGGCAGCCAGGGCAGACCGGGCGGGCGCAGCGGCACGCTCGCCAGCAGCGCGGCCACCGTGCCCGCCAGCGCGCCCCAGGCCAGGCTCAGGCTGCCGTATCCCAGCAAGGCCAGCACGACCGAACATAGCAGCTGGACCAGCGCGCCGCCGGCGTTGACGGCGAAGACGGCCGCAAAGCGCATGTCGCGCCGCAGCATGGACAGGGCCAGCGCGGTGAACGGCACCGGCAGGAAGTTCAGCGCCAGCAATTGCAGCACCGGACGCAAGCGCGGCGCGCCGTAGAAGGCGGCCACCGGGCCGGCCAGCAGCAGCACCGCCAGCGCCAGCGCGGTCGCGCTCGCCAGCCCGACCGCCAGCGCCGCGCGCAGCTTGTCGCGCGTGAGTTCCTTCTCCTGCAGCAGGAACTGGCCGACGCCGAAGTCGCGCAGCACTTGCGCGAAGCCGGCCAGCAAGGCGGCGATCGAATAGACGCCGATTTCGGCCGGGGTCAGCAAGCGGCCCAGCACCATGCTGCCGGCCAGCGCCAGCAACAGCAGCGCGTATTTTTCGGCGAAGGACACGGCCAGCGAGCGGCGCGTTGCGGCGGGCGCGCCGCTCACGCCTGCCGCCTGGCCGCGCCGGTGCGGTCCCGATTGCCCGCTGCGGGCCGGGTCGGGCCAGCGCAGCCGCGCGAGTCCGGCAGCCCTCCGGCCACGCCGGCCAAAGACGCTCCGTCCGCGGCCCGGCCGCCACAGCCCATCGGCTGGTACACAGCGGGCGTCATAGCAGGCCGCGGTAGAAATCCTGCACCATCTCGGCCACTTGCTCCTGGCTGTAACGCCGCTCCACCTCGTGCCGCCCGGCCATGCCCATGCGTGCGCGGCGCTCGGGGTCGCGCAGCAGCGCCGCCACCGAGCCGGCCAGCGCATCCGGGTCGTCCAGCGGCGCCAGCAGGCCGCCGGCGCTGCCGCGCAGCACGTCGGCCGTGCCCGGCACGTCGGTGCCCACCACCGGCACGCCGCAAGCCATGGCTTCGATGGTGGCGATGCCGAAGCCCTCGTTGCGGCTCAGCAGTATGTGCACGTCCATGCCAGGCAACTGGCGCTCGACGTCGGACTGGAAACCGGTGAACACCACGTAGGCGTCCACCCCCAGCTCGGCCGCCTGTTGCCGCAGCGCCGCCTCCAGCGGCCCCTCGCCCACCAGTACCAGGTAGAGCTGCGGAAACTCCAGGCGCAGCGCGGCCAGCAGCGCCAGCGCGGCCAGCGGTCGCTTTTGCTGTGCCAGCCGGGCCACCGAACCCAGCACCAGGCTGCCGGGCGGTATCGCCCAGGTGCGCCGCGCCTCGGCGCGCAAGGCCGGCGACGGCCGGAAGCGGCGCGTGTCCACGCCGTTCGGTATCACCGCCAGCCGCGTTTCCGGGCGGACGTAAGGGTGGTACAGCGCCATGAAGTGCTGCAGCGCCGACTCGGACACCGCATAAATGCCGCGCACCGCGCTGAACGCCTGATCCAGCAGCGTCCGGTGCCACGGACTGTATTCGGCCGGCGGGAAGGCATTGTGGACGCTGACCACGGTCGGCAGGCCGCAGCGCTGCGCCAGCCACAGGGCCGACGCGCCGTAACCGGTCCAGCAGAACGCCACGTGCACCAGGTCGGCCCGGTAGCGGCGCAGCGCCAGTCCGGTCCACAACTGCGCGCGCAGCTTGTTGCAGCGGTGCCAGCGCCACTCCTCGAAAAACAGCGGCATGCTCAGCACCGAGGCGGCGATGTGCTCCCCGTGCAGGGTGCGCCGCCAGGCGTCGCTGCCGGGGAAGCGGTGCAGCGCCAGCTCGGTGTCGCAGCCGGCGGCGTTCAGAAAGCGCGCCTCCTGCGCCAGCCGCATCTCCATGCCGCCCAGGGCGCCCGAATAGCCGGTGATCAGCACGCGCCGGCCGGCGCTGCGCGGCCCATGCCAGGCCTCGTGGATATAGCCGCGCAGATACGCCAGTTCCCACCGGCGCAGGAACTGGGCGTCGCGGTCCCCGCCCAGCAGCGCCTTCGCCAGCCCCAGCCCCTCCAGCGCCAGCCGCTTCCACATCCAGCGCGGCACCCGCAACAAATAGGGATACGGTCCCTTCTTATCCTGCCGGAACTTTCCGCGCCCGAAACGCCAGGCCCGCCGCAGGATTTCGCCGGCCTCCGTCTGATGCGCGCGGACGTGGTGCGCCACCCTGGCCGCCGGACAGAACCAGGGCAAATAGCCGGCCTCGCACAAACGCCGCGTGAGCTGGATTTCACTGCCCATGGCATAGGCGCCGCCGTTCGGGCCCACGCTCTCGTCGAAACGGTAGCCGGCCTCGAACACGGCGCGCCGCACCGCCATATTGGCACCCCATACCAGGCCGGGAAACACCGGTCCTTCCGGCAGACTGGGCGAGGTGATGCCGAACGTCATGCCCAGCGGTACCAGCCTCAGCACCCATTCCGGCGGCGGCGCCGCCCAGTCGGCCACGATGCTGCCGCCGAACACGGCGTAGCCCGGCTGGGCGTCCGCCGCCTGCTGCAGGCGCAGCAGCCAATCCGGGGCCGGCGTGGCGTCGTCGTCGGTAAAGACGAACAGGCCGTCCCCTGCTACGGCCAGCGCCTCGGCCAGGGCGCGGTTCAGCGCCACGTTCTTGCCCGGCTGCGCCTCGTACAAACAGGTCAGCGGCAAGCGCCGGGCATAGCCGGCCAGGACGGCGCGCGTGGCGTCGGTGCTGCCATTGTCGACCGCGATCATGCGCCAGCCCTGGGCAGGCGCGGCCAGCGCGCAATAGGCGTCGAGCACGCGCGGCAGGGTTGCGGCGCCATTGCGGGTTGCCATGAATACGGTGAGCAAGGCGCTTCTCCTCGGATCGATGATCCAGTCCAGTGATGCAAGCCAGTCTACGGAGCCTGCGGCTGTCGCTTCTTGACCTTGCTCAAACCACAGCTTGCGCCGCCTCAAAGTCAGGGTCCGGCCGACGGGGTCAAATGAACAAATGAACCCACTAGACCGCCTCCGCCGCTCCATTGCCCAGCTCGGCCTGCTCGACACGCTTTGCTACAGCCTGGACAGCCTGCTGCAGCGCAAGGGCTGGCGCCTGCGCAAATACTATTTCGTGGCGCAGCCGACCCATGCGCCGGCCAGCCGGCAGCAGGGCCGGCAGCTCGTGCCCCAGCGCGGCGCCGGCCTGTCGGTGCGCCTGGCCAGCGACGGGCGCGACATTCCGCTCAACCATCCCCGGCCGCGCGCCGTGATCGCCCAGCGTTTCGCCCAGGGCGCGCAAACGCTGCAAGCGTGGCACGGCGCCGAACTGGCCGCCTTCCTGTGGTTCCTGCCCAACGCCTACCAGGAAGACGAGGTGCGCGCGCGCTATCGCCTGGCCAGTGCCGACTCGCTGTGGGACTTCGACGTCTACGTGGCGCCGGCCTACCGCCTCGGCCCCGCCTTCCGCCGCCTGTGGAGCGATGCCCACCTGCTGATGCGCCAGCGCGGCGTGCGCTGGACCTGCAGCCGCATCTCGGCTTACAACCCGGGCTCGCGCGCCGCCCACGCCCGGCTGGGCGCCGTCACGCTGGGTTCGGCAGTCTTCCTGAGCTGCGGCCGCTGGCAATGGACCGCCGCCACGCAAGCGCCCTATATTCACTTTTCCCGCAACCCCGCCGCCTATCCGGAACTGCTGTTCGACACCAGCACCCTGCAAGGCGGCGCCAATCCGGAGTCCCCATGTCCTGTCTCGACGAGTTGAACGACATCCTGCGCACCACGCTGGCGCTGCCCGCGCTGCCGATGGATCCCGCCACGCCGCTGCTGGGCGCCTTGCCCGAACTGGACTCGATGAGCGTGGCCAGCGTGATCGCCGCCATCGAAAGCCAGTTCCACATCCAGGTCGAAGACGACGAGATCAGCGCCCGCCATTTCGAGACCCTGGGGAGCCTGGCGGCCTTCGTCCAGCGCAAGCTTGCCGATTGAGAAGGCGGCCCCGATGAAAAAGCCGATCAAGCCCAACACCGCCATCCTGCTGGTCTCCGCCATCACCCTGCTCATGCTGGTGGCCGCCGCGGCCCGCGCCGACTGTCCTCCCTATGTCAAGGGCGTGGTCGGCGGCGACTACAACAACGGCGACGACCGCCGCAACCTGACCGTGGTGGAAAGCTACCACTTCACACCCGAGGTCGAGCGCCTGCAGCGCGGCAAGACCGGCTACGTCGGCGGCGACTTGTCCTACACGCTGGAGCACTATCCCAACCATCCCCGCGCGCTCAGTTCCCTGGCCAAGCTGGCGCTGCGCGAGAAGTCGCCCCAGCCGCAAGGCGCGAAATACAGCGTGGACTGCTATTTCCAGCGCGCCCTGCAATACCGCCCCAAGGATGCCAAGGTCCATTCCATCCTGGCCGGCTACCAGCTGGCGCAAAACAAGCTCGATGACGCGCGCGAACACCTGGACGCGGCGGTGCAGCTGGAGCCGGACAATGCCACCAACCACTACAACCTCGGTCTGCTGTATATGAAGAAGAAGGACTACGGCAACGCGCTGGCGTCGGCCCAGCGCGCCTACGGCCTGGGTTTTCCCTTGCCCGGCCTGCGCAACAAGCTGACCGAAGCCGGCAAGTGGCAGGAGAAGAAGGTGGAACACAAGACGCAGGAAAAACCGGAAGAAGTCAAGCAGGAGGAAAGCAAGCCGGACGAAGGCCAGGCGGAGGAAGAGAAGAAGCCGGAACCCGCCGCCGCCACGGACGCATTGCCCGGGAACCGGCCTACTTGATACCGTGATGGCTCATCAAGTCATATAGGGTGGGCCGGCTTACGCCCAGCAGTTCAGCCGCGCGCAGGATATTCCCGTCCACCCGCGCCAGCGCCTTGATCATCACCCGGTACTCGGCCGCGTCGCGCGCCTGGCGCAAGTCGATATTCTCCGGCGCCTGCGACTCCACCTCCGGCAGGCCCAGGTCCTCCAGCGTGATCTGCGACCCCTCGGCCATGATGACGGCGCGCTTGATGCAGTTCTCCATCTCCCGCACATTGCCCGGCCACGTGTAGGCGTCGATCGCGGCCAGCGCCTCCGGGCGGAAGTGCAGCGCCGAACGGCGTTCGCTGACGCAGAAGCGGTTCTTGAAATGCTGCGCCAGCAGCACCCTGTCGCCGACCCGCTCGCGCAGCGGCGGTATCGCCAGCACGATCTCGCTCAGGCGGTAGAACAAATCCTCGCGGAACCGTCCCTCCTCGGCCAGCGCCTTCAGGTTGCGGTGCGTGGCGCACACCACCCGCACGTCCACCGCGATCTCGCTGCGCCCGCCCACCCGCTCGATCACCCGCTCCTGCAGAAAGCGCAACAGCTTGCCCTGCAGCCCGGTCGCCATGTCGCCGATCTCGTCCAGGAAGAAGGTGCCGCCGTGGGCCAGTTCGATCTTGCCCAGCGTCTGGCGCACGGCGCCGGTGAACGCCCCCTTTTCATAGCCGAACAACTCGCTCTCCAGCAGGTGCTCGGGGATGGCCGCGCAGTTGATGGCGACAAAGCGCCGCTCACGCCGCGCGCTGAGCCGGTGCAGGCCGCGCGCCACCAGCTCCTTGCCGCTGCCCGAGTCGCCCAGCAGCATCACGCTGGCCGACGACGGCGCCACCTTTTCCACGCTGCGGCACATCTTCAACATGCCCGGGTCGCGGCTGATGATGCCGGCCAGCGGCGAATCGGCCTCGATCTGCAGCATGCGGCGGTTGTCCTGCTGCACGCCGTGCAGGAAGAAGGCACGCTGGATCACCAGCCGCAGCAGGTCGGCGTCGAGCGGCTTCTGCTGGAAATCATAAGCGCCCATGCCCACCGCCTTGAGCACATTGCTGCGGTCCTGGTTGCCCGACAGGACGATCACCTTGGTGTCCGGCGCGTTGGTGATGATGTCGCGCAACAGCGCCAGTCCCTCGGTGGCGCCGTCCGGGTCCGGCGGCAGGCCCAGGTCCATGGTCACCACGGCGGGCTGGTGGCGGCGCAACTGCGCCAGCGCCTGTTCGCGCCGCTCGGCCACCACGACCTCGTACTCGTCCAGCCCCCAGCGCAATTGCTTCTGCAAGCCGGGGTCGTCCTCCACCACCAGCAGCTTCTTCTTCGGCATCCCTTCCTCCGTTCGGTTTCTAGTTCGTCTCGTTCGATTTTCGCAATCAGGCCGCCGCCGCTGCCGCAGCATGCAGCGGCAGCGTGACGCGGAAAGTGGTGCCGACGCCGCGCTCGCTGGCAACCTCCAGCCTGCCGCCGATCGCGCCCAGGTACTCGCGGCTTTCGAACACCCCTATGCCCATGCCGGCCGTCTTGGTGGTGTCGAATGGCTTGAACAGCCGTTCGCGGATGAACTGTTCGCTCATGCCCGCGCCGGTGTCGGACAACTCGACCACCGCGCTGTCGCCTTCGCGGCGCAGCAGCAACGCCACCTTGCCGTCCGGCGGCGTGGCCTCGACCGCGTTCAGGATCAAGTGGCCCAGCACCCGCTCCAGGCGGTGCCAGTCGGCCAATACCAGCAAGCTGTTATCGCGTACCTCCAGCTGCGGCCGCGGCCGGGCGGCCGCGCGCGCCTGCACCGCCTGCTCCAGCACTTGCGCCAGCGGCAAGGGCAGCTTGCGTTCCGGCGCCTCCCCACGGCTCAACTTCTGCAGCAGCAGCGTCATCTTGCGCACCGAGTGGGCCAGTGTCTCCAGCATGTCCCGCTGGAATTCGGGGTTGCCCTTGTGGCGCTCGGCATTGGACAGCAGCAGCGACAGTTGCGACACCAGGTTCTTCAAGTCGTGCACGATGAATGCCGACATGCGGTTCAGCGACTCGAACTGGCGCGCCACAGCCAGCGCGTCGGACGACTCCTGGTGCGCCAGGTAGCTGGCGGCCTGGCTGCCCGCGATCTTCAACAGGTCGCGCACTTCCCAGTCCAGCTCCAGGGGCGTGCGGGGCTGGGTCAGCGCCACCAGGCCGTACAGGCGGCCCTGCAGCACCAGCGGCACCACCAGCCACAGCTGCGGCACGCCGTGCAGCCACAGCGGCAGCTCCAGCCCCGCGTAGCGTTCGGGCCGCGCCAGACATTCCGGCACGTCCAGCACCCATTGCCTGTCCTCCATGAACAGGCAGAACTCGGCACTGGCGGTGCCATGCTGCGGCGCCAGGTTCCAGCTGGCGGCCGGCACGCAGCGGCTGCCGCCGTCGCCGTCGCGCCGCAGCCACAACGCCCCGGCCGGGCTCTCCACCAGCGCGGCCAGCGCCTGCACCGCCCGCAGGCCCAGGTCCGGCCCTTCCAGCGACAGCGTGCGCGTGAAGCGCTGCCACTCGTCGCGGTAGTCGAAGCGGGACTGGTAGAAGTGCTTGCTGATGAATACCTTGGCGTAGGCCCGCACGGCGCCCGAGAACAGCACTCCGGCCAGCACGATGGCCGCGCCCGCCAGCCAGACGGCCTGCATCAGCGGCCCCCAGTCGCCGCCGAAACTGCGCAAGTACCAGGCGCTGCCGGCCATGGCCAGCAGATAGAGCGCGCTGCCCATCAGGGCCGCCGAGCGGAACAGCATCTGGCGCGACAGCGCCAGTCCCAGCGTCCAGCGCGGCTTGCGCGCCGCCGCGATCGCCAGCAAAGGCGCCCCCAGCGCGCCCACCAGGCCGCGCGCGGCCCACAGGTCCGGGTTCATGCGGCGGAACAGCAGCGCGTCGCTATAGAGATAGAAATCGTAGGCGAACAGCACGCCTATGCCCAGGCAGGCGTATTTCACGCCCCAGCGCTCGTGCGCCGCAGTCCCCCGGTACAGCTGCTCCAGCAGCAGCAAGCCCGCCACCGCCAGCATCAGGCGGCAGATGATGGGCAGGATGGCGTCGGGCGTCCTTAGGCCGGCCGTGGCACCGGACAGGGCCGCCGCATCGGTGCCGGCGGCGGCCGCCGCCGGCACTGCGTCCCGCACCGTCGCCCCTGCCGGCTCGGTGGTATAAACGGCCAAGCCCTGCTCCAGCGCGCCGGCCAGCTCGTCGTACGCCAGGGGCAGGACGGCCAGAAACACGGCCGCGGCCAGCAGCCAGTTGCGGCGCTGCCCGGCCCGGCCCAGCAAGGACAGCAGGAACAGCAGCCACCCCACGGTCCGGGCCGCCTCCAGCACCTCGGCGGCTTGCGCCAGCGCGCCATGGACGACGTCGGGCCGGACCGGTGCCGGCGCGCCAGGCAGGCCGCCGCCAGCCGGCAGGCCGGCGCTTCCGGCGTAGGCGGCCACTACAACTGCCGCCGCCCACAGCCCGGTCAGCCCGCAGGCGACCAGCAAGGCCGTCGCGTGCCGGCCCTGCCGCCAGCCGCGCAGCAGCAGCAGGCTCAGTCCCAGATAGGCGAGCGCCAGCAGCGCGTGGCTGGCGCCGGCGGCAAAGGACGCGGACAGCTGCGGCCCGCCAGCCATCAGCGGCTCCCTTTACCCAACAGCACGACCTGCACGGTATCGATCAAGATCAGCAGATCGAGGAACAGGCTGTTGTTTTTCACATAATACAAATCGTATTGCAGCTTTTGCACCGCGTCGTCCACCGACGCGCCGTACTGGTAGCGCACCTGCGCCAGCCCGGTGATGCCGGGCTTGATGCTGTGCCGTACCTCGTAGTAGGGCACGTCGCGCGCCAGCTGCTCGACGAAAAACGCCCGTTCCGGGCGCGGTCCGACAAAACTCATCTCACCGCGGAACACATTGAGCATCTGCGGCAGCTCGTCGATGCGCAGCTTGCGTATCCAGCGGCCGATCCGTGTGATGCGGGGATCGTCCTCGGCGGCCCAGACCGGACGCCCGTCCTGCTCGGCGTCGCTGCGCATGCTGCGGAATTTCAGCACCTGGAACAGGCGGCCGTCCTTGCCCACCCGCTCCTGCTGGTAGAACACCGGCCCGCCGTCCTCGGCCCGTATCAGCAGGGCGGTCAGCGCCATCACCGGCAACGCCGCCAGGCAGATGGCGCCGCTGGCGGTCAGGTCGAAGGCCCGCTTCACGCTGGCGCGCAGGAAACTCTGGTCGAAACCGCCGCCGAAAATCAGATAGCTCGGCTGCACTGAATCGATGCGGATCTGGCAAGCCTCGCGCTCGAAGAACGACGCCGCGTCCACCACCCGCACGCCGCCCAGCGCGCATTCGAGCAACTGCCGCACCGGATAAGCGCCCCCGCGCCGGTCGCCCAGCGACACCACCACCTCCGACGCGCCGTGTTCGCGGGCCAGCTCCAGCAGCGAAGGCCCGGCCGGCAGCACATGGGCAGCGGGCACGCAGCGCTGCTCGCCGGCCACGGCCACGCAGCCGACCACGTGGAAGCGCTGGAAGCCCTGCTTGCTGGCGGCCAGTTCCATGCATTCCTGCGCCAGCGCGCCGTCGCCCAGCAGGATCAGACGCTCTGTCATGCGGTCGGTGCGCACCGTCGAATAGAGCAACAGCCTGGTCAGCAGCACCGCGGCGCCGCCCAGCACGAAGGCCAGGCTGCCCAGCTTGCCCGCCCCGAGTCCAGGCAACAGGCGCGCCAGCAGGTTGAGCAGGCAAAAGGCCAGCAGCAAAGCCGGCAGGATGCGCATCACCGTCACGCGCAGCGCGTCGCCGGGGTGGACGCGGAAATCCGGCTGGTACATGCCGAGCGTGCTCATGCTTAACACGATCAGGAACGCGAACAACAGCGCCGTCAGATAGACGTTGCCCGCGCTCGCCACGCGGTGCGTCTCGGCCAGCCAGGCCAGCGAAGCAAGGCCGGCCGTGGCCAGCAAGAGCATGAGCTCCATCAACAGCAGAATGAAGGCCATGCGAGGAACATAATGGTTAAAGATTCGGATCACGGCTCACTCCCGCGCCCCGGATGGGCGCCCGCGCCACCGCGCCGGCAGTGGTCGAGCCATGATGACGCGAGCTTTGCGCAGCCGTCTTGAGGCATCACAAGCCCAGCGCGCTGCGAACCAGCGCCAGATCAACATCTTGCGCAAAAATCAGCCTTGGCCGACAGGCAAGCCGCAAATCGTCTATAGTCTTGCTTCCCTACACAGCATTGTGAACAGAGAATCATGAAATTTGATGTTGCTATAGTTGGCAGCGGCCTGGCTGGCCTGTCGGTGGCTCTGCATCTGGCCGAAACCCGCAAAGTGGCCATTATTTCCAAACGCGAGCTGCTCGACGGCGCCAGCAACTGGGCCCAGGGCGGCATCGCCGCCGTGCTCGACTCGGGCGACAGCTACGAACAGCACATCGCCGACACCCTGGTGGCCGGCGGCGGCCTGTGCGACACGGACGCCACCCGCTTCATCGTCGAGAACGGCCGCGCCGCGATCGAATGGCTGATCGAGCAGGGCGTGCCCTTCACGCGCGACGACAGCGCCGAACTCGGCTTCCACCTGACCAGGGAAGGCGGCCACAGCCAGCGACGCATCATCCACGCGGCCGACGCCACCGGGCACGCGGTGCAAGTGACACTGGAACAGAAAGTGCGCGCGCACCCGAACATCAGCCTGTTCGAGCACCACTGCGCCATCGACCTGATCACGTCCGACAAGCTGGACCAGAAAACGCCGCACACCCACATCAACCGCCAGCCCAAGTGCCACGGCCTGTACGTGCAGGACGTGCGCAGCGGCGAAGTGCACACGGTGGCCGCCGAGCACACGGTGATGTGCACCGGCGGTGCCGGCAAGGTCTACCTGTATACCACCAACCCGGACACCGCCAGCGGCGACGGCATCGCCATGGCCTGGCGCGCCGGTTGCCGGGTGTCCAATATGGAATTCATCCAGTTCCATCCGACCTGCTTGTACCACCCATACGCCAAGTCCTTCCTGATCACCGAAGCGATCCGCGGCGAAGGCGGCCTGCTCAAATTGCCGCCGGAAGCCGGCGCAGCGGCCGGGCAGCGCTTCATGCTGGCGCACGACGAACGCGCCGAGCTGGCGCCGCGCGACGTGGTGGCGCGCGCGATCGACTTCGAAATCAAGAAGCGCGGCCTCGATTACGTGCACCTGGACATCAGCCACAAACCCGCCGCCTGGCTGATCGAGCACTTCCCGACCATTTACGCGCGCTGCCTGGAACTGGGCATCGACATCACCAGGCAGCCCATCCCCATCGTCCCGGCCGCCCACTACACCTGCGGCGGCGTGGTGACCGACCTGGCAGGCCGCACCGACATGCCGGGCCTGTACGCCGTGGGCGAGACCGCCTGCACCGGCCTGCACGGCGCCAACCGCCTGGCCTCCAACTCCCTGCTCGAATGCGTGGTGATCGGGCGCGCCTGCGCGCAGGACATCGAAAACAAGGAACGGATCGGCACGCCCTATCTGCCGGACTGGGATGAGAGCCGCGTCAGCGACGCCGACGAGGAAGTGGTGATCGCCCACAACTGGGACGAGCTGCGCCGCTTCATGTGGAATTATGTCGGCATCGTGCGCACCACCAAGCGCCTGGAGCGGGCGCAGCACCGCATCGCCCTGCTGAAAGAGGAGATAGACGAGTACTATCGCAATTTCCGCATCACCAGCGATCTGCTCGAGCTGCGCAACCTGGTCGACGTGGCCGGGCTGATCGTCAACAGCGCGCTGCAGCGCCGCGAAAGCCGGGGCCTGCACTTCAGCCGCGACTATCCGGAAACCCTGCCCAAAGCGCTGCCCAGCATCCTGACGCCGAACCGGCGCTAAGGCCGCCGGCCTGCCTGGCGGCTTACGACGCGTTGCGTCTAACCCGCTACGCGGTACGCAATCGCCGGGCCGCAGGGCGGCTTGGCGCAACGCGCGTAACCCGCCACCGCGTGCCCGCAGCGACATTCGTCTTAAGGCACATCGACGTCGTGGCGCAGGCCCAGGCGTTTCAGCTCGCCGCTCTCTATCATCGCGTCGAAGGCGGCGTCGAAACCGGCGCGCAGGGCGTCGTGGGACGGGCGTTTGGGGAAAGCGAAATAGCCGTCCTGCACCTGGATCACTTGCGCCAGCGCTTCCACCTGCCCGCCCAGCTTCAGGGCCGCCAGCACCGGCTCGGTGTTGCGCCGGTTGCTGGCGAACAGCGCCACATGCTTGTGTGTCAGCATCAGCAAGCCGTTTTCCACGTTGTTCGCCACGCTGACGCGCAAGCGCGGGCGCGCCGCGTCGAAGCCGACGCCGTAGGCCCAGCCGTTCATTGCCACGATGGGCTTGCCTTCCAGCGCCGCGTAGTCGCCCTGCCAGGTGTTGCCGGCGCCGGCCAGCTGGTAGAACACCATGTCGTCGCGGTAGAAGGCCGACCGCGAAAACGACATGCGCTCCAGCCGCTCGGGCGATTTGTACGGCCCGACCAGGATGTCGGCCAGCCCCTGCGCCACCATCGCCTGCGCCCTCGCCCACGGATACAGCTCGAACCGCACGGTATCCTTGGTGCGGCGCGCAACCTGGCGCACAATGTCCGGTCCCAAACCGACGAATTCGCCATCCGCACGGCGCTCGAACACCCGCTCGAAATGCGCGCCCACCGCCAGCAAATCGCGTGCGGAAGCGTGGCCAGCCGCCATGGCGAGCAGTAGCAGCAGAGGAATCAAACGTGTCGGCACAGCATCTCCTGTCGGTAGACACATGATACCCAACGGCGTGGACTTGGCAAAAGATTTGCGCTATTTTATGGTCGTATGACGACAAACAGAACGACAGACGCCGTGCTGCGTCCGGCCAGCATGGACGACGTGCCCCAGATGGAGGCGCTGATCGCGCTGTCCGGCGTCGCCTTGAGCGCGGGCTTCTACACGCCCGAGCAGGCCCAGGCCGTGACGGCACTCGTATTCGGCGTCGATACCCAGCTGATCGAGGACGGCAGCTATTTCATCATCGAGCGCGATGGGGATGCGCTGGCGTGCGGCGGCTGGAGCAAACGCGCCACGCTGTTCGGCGCCGACCGCACCAAGACCGGCCCGGACCGCCTGCTCGACCCGGCGCTGGAAGCCGGCCGCATCCGCGCCTTCTTCGTGGCGCCCTCGGCGGCCCGCCAAGGATGGGGAAGCATGCTGATGGAGCACTGCCAGAAAGAGGCGGCCGCAGCCGGCTTCCGGACGCTGGAACTGGCGGCAACCATGCCCGGCGTGCCGCTCTACCTGGCCAGCGGCTTTGAAGTCATCGAACCATTCGAGATTGCGCTGCCAGGCGGCGTGAACGTGCCGCTGGCGCGCATGCGCAAACAGATAGGCGGCTTAGGTCCTTGCGGCAGCAAGCCGCCCTACGCAGCTGCGCAAACCATGGAGCCGTAGGACGGGTTGGCGGGGCGCGCCGAGCGGGGCGCGCCGAGCGCGCAGCCCATATCTCGCCATCTCGCCGCCATCTCCGCCGCCAGCCCCGCCGCCTACGAGGCTCAGCCGTTGAAGCCCTTGCCTTCAGCCGCCAGTTTCACCAGCAGCGGCGCCGGCTTCCACGCTTCGCCGTGACGGCCGCGCGCCAGGCGCTCGATGGTGCCCAGCACATTGGGCAAGCCCACCGTGTCGGCGTAGAACATCGGACCGCCGCGATGCAGCGGGAAGCCGTAGCCGGTCAGATACACCATGTCGATGTCCGACGCGCGCATCGCTATGCCCTCTTCCAGGATCTGCGCGCCCTCGTTTACCAGCGCATACACCAGGCGCTCGATGATTTCCTGGTCGCTGATCTTGCGGCGCACCACGCCGATGTCGGCCGAGTGCTGGACGATCATCGCGTTCACCGCTTCGTTGGCATAGGCCTTGCGGTCGCCTGCCTTGTAGTCATACCAGCCGCCGCCGGTCTTCTGGCCGTAGCGGCCCATCTCGCACAGCAGGTCGGCCGTCTTCGAGTAGGTGATTTCCGGCGATTCCACGTAACGGCGCTTGCGGATGTACCAGCCGATGTCGTTGCCGGCCAGGTCGCCCATGCGGAACGGCCCCATGGCGAAGCCGAACTTCTCAACCGCCTTGTCCACCTGCTCCGGCAGGCAGCCTTCCTCCAGCAGGAAGCCGGCCTGGCGGCTGTACTGTTCGATCATGCGGTTGCCGATGAAGCCGTCGCACACGCCCGACACGACGCCGGTCTTCTTCAGTTTCTTCGACAGCGCCAGGGTCGTGGCCAGCACGTCCTTGCCGGTTGCCTTGCCGCGCACGATTTCCAGCAGCTTCATCACGTTGGCCGGGCTGAAGAAGTGGGTGCCGATCACGTCCTGCGGACGCTTGGTGAAGGCGGCGATCTTGTCCACGTCCAGGGTCGAGGTGTTCGACGCCAGGATGGCGCCCGGCTTCATCACTTCGTCCAGCTTGCGGAATACGATTTCCTTCACGCCCATGTCTTCGAACACCGCTTCGACCACGATGTCGGCATCGCCGATTTCCTCGTACACCATGGTGCCGGTGATCAGGGCCACGCGCTGGTCGAACTTCTCCTGCGTCAGCTTGCCCTTCTTCAGCGTGTTCTCATAGTTCTTGCGGATGGTGGCCAGGCCTTTTTCCAGCGCCTCGGCCTTCATCTCCAGGATGGTGACCGGGATGCCGGCGTTGGCGAAGTTCATCGCGATGCCGCCGCCCATGGTGCCGGCGCCGATCACGGCCGCCTTCCTGATGGTGCGGGTCGGGGTGTCGGCCGGCACGTCCGGCACCTTGCTGGCCTGGCGCTCGCTGAAGAAAGCGTGGCGCAGCGATTTCGACTCGCTGGTCTGGATCAGCGCGAGGAAACGATCGCGCTCGAACTTCAGGCCGTCCTCGAACTTCATGGTCACGGACGCTGCCACGCACTCCACGCACTCCAGCGGCGCCGGGAACGGGCCCGACATGGCTTTCACGGTGTTGCGGGAGAATTGCAGGAAGGCTTCGTGGTTCGGGTAGTCGACCTTGCGCTCGCGCACTTTCGGCAGCGGACGCGCGTCGGCGACCTTGCCCGCGAAGGCGATGGCCGATTCCAGCAAATTGGCATCGGCGGCGAACACTGCGTCGAACAGCGCGGTCTTGGCCAGCTTGTCGGACGCCACCGGGGTGCCGGAGACGATCATGTTCAGTGCCATTTCCAGGCCCAGCACGCGCGGCAGGCGCTGCGTGCCGCCGGCGCCGGGCAGCAGGCCCAGTTTCACTTCCGGCAGTGCGATCTGCGCGCCCGGCATGGCGACGCGGTAGTTGCACCCCAGCGCCAGTTCCAACCCGCCGCCCATGCAGACGGTGTGGATGGCCGCCACTACAGGCTTGGTCGATTCTTCCACCGTGCGGATCAGTGAGTGCAAGCTCGGTTCGGCCAGCGCCTTGGGCGAGTTGAATTCCTTGATGTCGGCGCCGCCCGAGAAGGCCTTGCCGGCGCCGGTGATGACGATGGCGTTGACCGCGTCGTCCGCCAGCGCCTGCTGGATGCCCTGCACGGCGGCGGTACGGGTGGCATGTCCCAGGCCATTGACCGGAGGATTGTTCAGCGTGATGACGGCTACGGAACCGTGTACTTGGTATTCGGCACTCATTGTCTCTTCCTTCTTGTCAGTGTGAACAGGCTGTAAAACCTCACTATACCGCAAAAAAACGAACGGTCGTGTTATTTTATGGAAAACGGCTAGCCGCCATCCTAGCACTGTGTTCGTTTTTGCTACACTTCCAGCCATTCCTTGCGGACGGCGGCGTCGGCCCGCAGCGCGTCCGGCGTGCCTTCGAACACGATGGCGCCGTGGCCCATGACGTAGACGCGCTGGGATATCTCCATCGCGATGGCCAGCTTCTGCTCCACCAGCAGCACGGAAATGCCGCGCTCCTTGAGCGCCAGCAGATACTCGGCCACCAGCGCCACGATCTTCGGCGCCAGCCCTTCGGTCGGCTCGTCGATCATGATCAGGTCGGGGTCGCCCATCAGCGTGCGGCACAATGTCAGCATCTGCTGCTCGCCGCCGGACAGCACGCCGGCCGGCACCGCGCGCCGCTCCTCCAATCGCGGGAACATGCGGAACATATCGTCCAGGCACCAGCGCCCGCCCGGCGCGCTGTTCTTCTGCCCCAGCACCAGGTTCTGCTCCACGCTCAGCGTCGGGAACACGTCGCGGTTTTCCGGCACATAGCCCAGGCCCTTGTGCGCGATCTGGTAAGCCTTCAGGCCCAAAATCTCCTGCCCCTTCAGCTTGACCGTGCCGCTGGCGCTGACCTGGCCCATGGCAGCCTTCACCAGCGTCGAACGGCCCGCGCCATTGCGGCCCAGCAGGCTGACGATCTCGCCCGGCCTCACGTGCAGGTCCACGCCGTGCAGCACGTGGCTCTTGCCGTAATAGGCGTGCAGGTTGCGGATATCGAGCATGTGTTGTGCCGTCATGCCGCCTCCTCGTGGCCGCCCAGGTAGGCCGCCTGCACCGCCGCGTTGCCGCGTATCCGCGCCGGCGTGTCGCAGGCGATCACCTCGCCGTACACCAGCACGGCGATCTTGTCCGCCAACCCGAACACCACGCCCATGTCGTGCTCCACCATTAAAAGAGTCTTGCCCACCGTCACCTTGCGGATCAGTTCCACCGCCGCGTCCGACTCGGAACGGCTCATGCCGGCAGTCGGCTCGTCCAGCAGGATCACGTCCGCGCCGCCGGCGATGGTGATGCCGATCTCCAGCGCGCGCTGCTCGGCGTAGGTCAGCACGCCGGCCGGCACATGGCGCTGGCGCTGCAGGCCGATCTCCTCCAGCACCTGCTCGGCCCGTTCGTGCGCGTCGCGCAGCTTGCCCAGCCGGTGCCAGAACGAGTACTTATAGCCCAAGGACCACAGCACCGCGCAGCGCAGGTTCTCGTACACCGACAGGTTGACGAACAGGTTGCTGATCTGGAAGCTGCGCGACAGCCCCAGCCGGTTGATCTCATAGGGTTTCAAGCCGCTGATGCGCTGGCCGTTCAGCTTGATCTCGCCGGAACTGAGCGGGAAGCGTCCCGAAATCAGGTTGAACAGCGTGGATTTTCCGGCGCCGTTCGGCCCGATCACCGCGCAGCGTTCGCCCTGCCCTACGCTCAGATTGGCGCCGCGTATGATCTCCGACTTGCCGAAGCTCTTGCGCACGTCCAGTAATTCCAGTGCTTTCATCGTGCATTCCTTGTCTGCAGCACAATGGCCGCACTCGCTTCGCCCCACGCATCGGCGAACACCGGCTGCGCCTTGCGCCAGCCCGCCACGCTCACCACCAGCAAGCCGGCCACGACGGCCCACGGCGTGGCGCCGCGCGTGTCGACCGCCATGCCGAACAGCTGCTTGACGCTGCCGTTGGCCGCCTCCAGCGTCAGGTGGTACAGCATCTCCACGCCGATGACGAAGCCGGCCAGCCCCGGCAGCACCGCCAGGCAAACCCAGCCCAGCGGTTTGGCGATGCGGCCGAACTGGCCGAACTTGGCCGCGTGCAGCAGCAGCATGATCAAGCTGCCCAGTCCGCCCGGCGCGTAGCGCACCAGCAGCACGAAGAACAGGCCCAGGTAGAGTTGCCAGGCCGGCGTGAAGTCCGACAGCAGCACCGAGAACAGGATGCCGACGATGGCGCCCAGCAGCGGCCCGAAGAAGAAGCCTATGCCGCCGATGAAGGTGAACAGCAGGATGCTGCCCGAGCGGATCGCGCTGACGTTCTCGGCGCTGACGATCTCGAAGTTGATCGCCGACAGCCCGCCCGAAATCCCGGCGAAGAAAGACGACAGGATCACCACCAGGTAGCGCACCCACTGCGTGTCGTAGCCGATGAATTCGACCCGCTCCGGGTTGTCGCGCACGGCGTTGATCATGCGGCCCAGCGGCGTGTGCGTGTAGGCGTACACGGCGGCGGTGCACACGAACAGCCAGGCCGCGATCAGGTAATAGACCTGGATCTGCGGGCCGTAGCTGATGCCCATGACAGGCTTGCCGATCACGCGGTTGGTGGTGATGCCGCCCTCGCCGCCGAAAAAGCCGGGGAACATCAGCGAGCTGGCGAACACCAGTTCCACCAGCCCCAGCGTGATCATGGCGAAGGTCGTGCCCGCCTTGCGCGTGGTGATGTAGCCGAACAGCAGGCCGAAACCCACGCCGGCGATGCCGCCCACCAGCGGGATCAAACTGGTCGGTATCGGCAGCGCACCCGCGCCCGCCAGATTCATCGCGTGGATGGCGAAGAAGGCGCCCAGGCCGGAATAGACCGCGTGGCCGAAGGACAGCATGCCGCCCTGCCCCAGCAGCATATTGTAGGACAGGCCGAAGATCATCACCGTGCCCATCTGCGACAGCAAGGTCAGCCCGCCGCCCTTGCTGAACACCAGCGGCGCGATCAGCAGGATGACGGCGTAGCCGCTCCAGATCATCCAGCGGCCAAGGTTGACCGGCGTGTATCGAAGTTCGTTCATTCGCGGGTCCCCATCAAGCCTTTCGGGCGGAAGATCAAGATCAGCACCAGCAGCAGATACGGCAGGATGGCCGAACTCTGCGCGATGGTGACGTTCAGCAGCGCGTACGCCGGAGTGGACGGCGTGACGGCGACGCCGAGTTGCCCCAGCAGGTGCGCCAGCGAGTAGTCCAGCGCCACGGCCGTGGTCTGCATGATGCCGATCAGCAGCGATGCCACAAAGGCGCCCGCCAGCGAACCCATGCCGCCGACCACCACCACCACGAAGATGATGCTGCCCACCGTGCCCGCCATGGCCGGCTCGGTGACGAAGGCGTTGCCGCCGATGACGCCGGCCAGGCCTGCCAGCGCGCTGCCGCCGCCGAACACCCACATGAAGATGCGCGGCACGTTGTGGCCCAGCGCTTCGGCCGCGTCCGGGTGGGTCAGCGCGGCCTGGATCACGAGGCCGACGCGGGTACGGGTCAGCACCAGCCAGATACCGCCCAGCATGGCCAGCGCCACCAGCATCATGAAGGCGCGGTAGGTCGGGAAGCTGGTCGAGAACAGCGTAAACAGCGGGCCGTCCAGTTCCTTGGGGATGGCGTACTGCACGGCGGCACGGCCCCAGATCAGCTGCACCAGTTCGACGATCAGGAAGGACAGGCCGAAGGTGAACAGCAGCTCGGGGATGTGGCCGAACCTGTGCAGCGGACGCAGCCCGTAGCGTTCCACCATCGCGCCCAGCAAGCCGACCGCGACGGGCGCCAGCAGCAGCGCCGGCCAGAAGCCGACCACGCTGCTGATGGTGTAGGCGATGTAAGCGCCCAGCATATAAAAGGAGGCGTGCGCGAAGTTCAGCACGCCCATCATGCTGAAAATCAGCGTCAGCCCGGACGACAGCATGAACAGCAGCAGTCCATAACTGATGCCGTTGAGCATAGTAAACAGGGTAAATTCCATGGAATTCCGCGTTGGCGTTGTGGTGGCACGCTATGGATTCCCGCAACTGCGGGAATCCAATTTGACGTTAACTTAACTAATCAGCCTGGCCGCTTCATCTGGCAGGAGGTCGGCTGGCCGGCCACGTAGGCGTCGATCTTCTTGTCCATCTTCCAGCCGTAGCCGGTGTTTTCCTGGTCGTACTTGACATCCTTGCCGTTGACCTTGGTCCAGGTGCCGATGTACAGGTTCTGCTGCAGCTGGTGGTCGGCCTTCTGCATCATCACCCCGCCGTTCAGCGACTGCGACTTCATGCCTTCCAGCGCGACCGCCACCTTCACCGGGTCCGCCGACTTGCTCGCCTTGATCGCCTGCGACAGCATGGTGATGATGACGTGGGACTGCGCCGCGTAGTAGTCGTCGTTGTACTTGGCCTTGAAGGCCTCGACCACTTCCTTGCCGTTGAAGGTCTCATTGTTGATCATCCAGTTGCCGATGATCTTGGTGCGCTCGGCGCCGGCCGCGCCCATCGCCGTCGGCACACCGGTGGTGATGCCGTAGTAGGTGTAGAAATTGGCCTTCAGGTCGGCGTCCTTGGCGGCGCGTATCAGCAGCGCCAGGTCGGCGCCCCAGTTGCCGGTGATGACGGAATCGGCCCCCGACGCCTTGATCTTGGCGATGTAGGGCGAGAAGTCCTTGACCTGCCCGATCGGATGCAGATCGTCGCCGGCGATCTTGACGTCGGGCCGCTTGCGCGCCAGGTATTCCTTGGCCGCCTTGCTCACCGCGTGGCCGAAGGCGTAGTTCTGGCCGATGATGTAGACCGACTTGATATTCTTGTCCGGCGCCATGTAGCTGGTCAGCGCCTCCATCTTCATGTCGGAATTGGCGTCGAAGCGGAAGTGCCAGAAGCTGCACTTGCTGTTGGTCATGTCCGGATCGACCGCCGCGTAGTTCAGGTAGACGATCTCCTTGCCGGGGTTGCGCTCGTTGTGCTTGTTGACCGCGTCCAGCAGCGCCAGGCCCACGCCGGAGCCGTTGCCCTGCGTGATGTAGCGGTAGCCCTGGTCGATCACGGCCTTGAGCTGGGTCAGCGATTCCTGCGGACTGCCCTTGTTGTCGAAGCCGACCACTTCGATCTTGTTGTCGCCCGCCCATTTCCCTTGGGTGGCCATGTCGGCGATCAGCTGGAATCCCTTCAGCTGGTTCTGCCCGACCGGGGCGAACGGACCGGACAGCGGGTCGATGAACGCGATTTTCACGGTCTCGGCCAGTGCGGCCGTGGACAACAGGGTAAGGCTGACAGCAACGGCGAGCTTGCGGTAGGTCATGGTCTCCATCCTTCTTTTAGTTGTGATTGTCCAACGTGTTGCAACTTCGGCATTATGCGGTCGGCAGCTTGTGCTCCTTGTAGACCTCGCGCAATTTATTCTTTTGCACCTTGCCGGTGCCGCCCAGCGGCAGCGCGTCGCTGAAGACCACGTCATCCGGCAGCCACCATTTGGCGATCTTGCCCTCGTAGAAGGCCAGCAGTTCCTCCCGGCTGACATCCTGGCCCGGTTTGCGCACGATGACCAGCAGCGGGCGCTCGTCCCATTTCGGGTGGTGCACGCCGATGCAGGCGGCCTGCATCACCGCCGGGTGCGACACGGCGATGTTTTCCAGGTCGATGGTGCCTATCCACTCGCCGCCGGACTTGATCACGTCCTTGCTGCGGTCGGTGATCTGCATATAGCCGTCGGCATCGATAATGGCCACGTCGCCGGTCGGGAACCAGCCGTCCTGCAGCGGATCGCCGCCTTCGTCCTTGAAGTAGGACGCGATCACCCACGGCCCCTTCACCAGCAGATGGCCGTAGCTGACGCCGTCCCACGGCAGTTCCTTGCCGTCGTCGTCGACGATCTTCATGTCCACGCCATACACCGCGTGGCCCTGCTTGAGCAGGATCTTGCGCTGCTCCTCCCTCGGCAAGTCGCGGTGCTTGCCCAGCAATACGCCGGTCGTGCCCAGCGGCGACATCTCCGTCATGCCCCAGGCATGGATCACTTCCACGCCGAAATCGTCCATCAGCGTGTTCATCATTGCCGGCGAACAGGCCGAGCCGCCAATCACGGTGCGGCGGAAGCTGCTGAATTGCAGCTTGTTTTGCTGCATATAATTGATCAGGCCCAGCCAGACGGTCGGCACGCCGGCCGAGAACGTCACCTGCTCGGATTCGAACAGCTCGAACAAGGACTTGCCGTCCAGCGCGGCGCCGGGGAAGACCATCTTGGCACCGCTCAACGGCACCGAGTATGGCAAACCCCATGCGTTCACATGGAACATCGGCACCACCGGCAACACCACGTCCCTGGACGTCACGTTAAGCGCGTTGGGCAGCGCCGAGCCGTAAGCGTGCAGCACGGTCGAACGGTGCGAATACAGCGCGCCCTTGGGGTTGCCGGTCGTGCCCGAGGTGTAGCACAGCGTGCAGGCGGAGTTTTCGTCGAACAGCGGCCAGGCGTACTCGTCCGAATGGCTGGCGATCAGGTCTTCATAGCAGACCAGCCCGGCGATTTTCGTTTCCGCCGGCATGCGCTCGCGGTCGCACATCAGCACATAGGTCTTGATCTGCTTGCACTGCGCTGCCACCGCTTCCACTGCGGGCAGGAAAGTCAGGTCGAAGAACAGCACCTGGTCTTCGGCGTGGTTGATGATGTAGGCGATCTGCTCGGGATGCAGGCGGGGATTGATGGTGTGCAGCACGGCGCCCGAGCCGGACACGGCGTAGTAGGCTTCCAGGTGGCGGTAGCCGTTCCAGGCCAGGGTGGCGACACGGTCGCCAAGGGCGATGCCCATGCCGTGCAAGGCGTTGGCCAGGCGGCGCGCGCGCTGGTGGCAGTCGCGGTAGGTGTAGCGGTGGATATCGCCCTCGACACGGCGCGAGACGATCTCGCTATCGGCGAAATGACGCGCCGCAAATTCAATAATACCGGACACAAGCAATGGCTGATTCATCATCTGGCCCATCAAGGGACTCTGCGGAAGCGACATCTGATCTCCTTCGGAACTTTGTTTTTCTGGTAAGGCGAACCCATATTCGTACGCGCGTGCTATTTTCGTCAAACAGTTTCTATGCTGCGATGCAGCAAACGCGACACCGCCACGTTTTGGCACGGTGCGTTAGAATTTGAAATTCACACCCATGAACACTGGAACCGCCATCAATAAGCTGCCTCTGGACAACTCGTTTGCGAGTCTCCCGCCCTCCTTCTACACCCGCTTGATGCCGACTCCGCTGCCCGCTCCCTATATGGTAGCAGTCAGCGGGCCCGCTGCGGCGCTGATAGGCCTGGACGCCGCCGCGCTGGCCGAACAGCAAGCCATCGACATCCTGGCCGGCAATGCCATACCCGAACAGGCCAAACCACTGTCGGCCGTGTATTCCGGCCACCAGTTCGGCGTCTGGGCCGGCCAGCTGGGCGACGGCCGCGCCATCCTGCTGGGCGACGTGGCTACGCAGCGCGGTCCGATGGAGCTACAACTGAAAGGCGCCGGCCTGACGCCTTATTCCCGCATGGGCGACGGCCGCGCCGTGCTGCGCTCGTCCATCCGCGAGTTCCTGTGCTCCGAAGCCATGGCCGCGCTCGGCATCCCCACGTCGCGCGCCCTGGCGGTCGTCGGATCGGATCAGGGCGTGATGCGCGAAACGGTGGAAACGGCGGCGGTCGTGCTGCGTATGGCGCCCACTTTCATCCGTTTCGGTTCCTTCGAACACTGGTCCACCCGCGACAAGCCGGAAGAACTGAAAATCCTGGCCGACTACGTGATCGACCGTTATTACCCGGCGTTGCGCGTCGAAGAGAATCCGTACGCCGCTTTACTGGCCGAAGTGACGCGCCGCACGGCCGAGCTGATGGCGCAGTGGCAATCGGTCGGCTTCATGCACGGCGTAATGAACACCGATAATATGTCGATACTCGGTGAAACCATCGATTACGGCCCGTTCGGCTTCATGGAGGCCTTCGACAGCGGCCACATCTGCAATCACAGCGACCAGCAAGGCCGCTATTCCTATGGCAACCAGCCGCAGATCGGCCACTGGAACTGCTATGCGCTGGGCCAGGCCCTGCTGCCGCTCATTAACGAAATACCTGCCGCCCAGGCCGCGCTGGACCAGTACCAGCCCGCCTTCGCAGCCAAGGTCGACACGCTGCTGCGCGCCAAACTGGGCCTGGCCACCGCCCGGGACGGCGACCGCGAGCTGATGGACGCCATGTTCACCCTGCTGCAGGAAAATCACGCCGATTTCACGCAATTCTTCAGGACCTTGAGCAATCTCAAGGCCTACGACGACGCACCGGACGAAGATCTGCGCGACGAATTCATCAATCGGGAAGCTTTCGACGCCTGGGCCAGCCTGTACCGGGCGCGCCTGCGCGCCGAAAACAGCGATGATGCCGCGCGCAAAGTTGCAATGGACGCTGTCAACCCCAAATACGTACTTCGGAACTACCTGGCCCAGATAGCAATTGAAAAGGCGCAGAATAAGGACTTTACTGAAGTAGCGCGCCTACTGTCAGTTTTGCAGCGCCCGTTCGACGAACAGCCAGAGAATGAGAAATACGCGGCCCTGCCACCGGACTGGGCCAGTCATTTGGAAGTCAGCTGTTCTTCTTAAGAAAGCGATTATGAGCAATAAAGTCACCAAGACCGACGCCGAATGGCGTGCCCAGCTGGACACGATGGAATACCAGGTCACCCGCCACGCCGCCACCGAGCGCGCCTTCACGGGCAAATTCTGGGATCACCATGAGCGCGGCATCTACACCTGCGTGTGCTGCAACACCCCGCTGTTCGCCTCCGACACCAAATTCGATTCCGGCTGCGGCTGGCCCAGCTATTTCAAGGCGCTCGATCCCGCCAACGTAACGGAGGTGGTCGACCGCAGCCATGGTATGCTGCGCACAGAGATAATTTGTGCTGTGTGCGACGCCCACCTGGGCCACGTATTCCCCGACGGCCCGCCGCCAACCGGCTTGCGCTACTGCATCAATTCAGCCTCGCTGCGCTTCGATCCTCAAGACTGATCCACCAGACACCATCCAAAAGCCTCACATGAAAATTCTTTTCGACTTCCTTCCGCTGCTGGTCTTCTTCGCCTGCTACAAACTGGGCGGCATGCACGCGGAAGCGGTCCAGGCCTTCGTCAACACCTATATGAGCAGCCTGCTGGCCGGCGGTTCGGCCACGGCCGAGCAGGCGCCGATGGTCATCGCCACCCTGGCCGGCATCCTGGCCAACGCCCTGCAGATCGTCTACCTGAAAGCGCGCGGCCGCAAGGTCGATTTCATGCTGTGGCTGTCGCTGTTCTTCTTCGTCGTCTTCGGCGGCCTGACCATCTATTTCCACGATGAAAACTTCATCAAATGGAAACCGACATTGATCTACTGGTGCTTCGCCGTAGGCCTGCTGGTGGCGCGTTACTATTTCAAGAACAACCTGATCCGCAAAGCCATGGGCACCCAGCTCAGCCTGCCGGACGAGGTATGGGAAAAGCTGAACCTGTCGTGGACCGTGTTTTTCGCCGCCCTCGGCTGCATCAACCTGTTTGTCGCCTTCGTGCTGTTCAAAGCAGACACGGCCTCCTGGGTCAGTTTCAAAGCCTTCGGTACGACCGGGTTGACATTTGCCTTCATTATCGTCCAGACTATTTTCCTGGCCAAGTACATCAAAGATGAAGAAGCATGAGCGACCCACGCATTAGCAAGATTGAAGAGCGGCTGCGCGCAGCGCTGGCGCCGGCCGAAATGGTGCTGGAAGACGAGTCCGCGCTGCACGCCGGACACGCCGGAGCGGCATCGGGCGGAGGGCATTATCAGCTGCGCATCGTCTCGGCCAAATTCGAAGGCCTGAAACTCGTCACAAGACATCGACTCGTGTATGATTCCGTGCACGATATGATGCGTGGGGAGATACACGCATTGGCCATTACCGCACTGGCACCGTCTGAAGTATGATATGCGCGGAGATTCGGATTAAGAGACATTGCGATCACTGATATTCCGGCCTCCGCAACCTTCAAGAACTTTACCCCTTAGGATTTGAAATAATGAATTTGAAGCCAGCCCGTCTGCTGATCGCACTTATCGCTGCTGTTGCCGCACCCGCATTTGCCCAAAACCTGGCCGTCGTCAACGGCAAAGCCATCCCGTCATCGCGCGTGGATGCAGTGGTCAAGCAAGTTGTAGCCCAGGGCCAGCAACCAGATTCGCCGCAACTGCGTGAAGCCATCAAGAAAGAAATGATCGGCCGCGAAGTCCTGATGCAGGAAGCGGAGAAACAAGGTTACTCGAAGGACGCCAACGTCAAGACGGCGCTGGAAAACGCGCGTCAAGCCATCTTCATCAACGCCCTGGTGGCGGACTACGTGAAGAAGAACCCGATCAAGGACGCCGACATCAAGGCTGAGTACGACAAGTTCGTCGTTCAAACCGGCAACAAGGAATACCATGTTCGCCACATCCTGACGGAGACCGAGGCGGAAGCGAACGCGGTGATCGCCAAGCTGAAGGGCGGCGCCAAGTTCGAAGAGCTGGCCAAGACCTCGAAAGACACTGGATCGGCTGCCAACGGCGGCGACCTGGACTGGGCGACCCCGTCGTCCTTCCCTAAAGTGTTCTCGGACGCTTTCGTTGCCCTGCAAAAAGGCCAAGTCACCGAAAAACCTGTCCAGACCCCGAACGGCTTCCACGTGATCAAAGTGGACGACGTGCGCGATGCCAAACTGCCGACCCTGGAAGAAGTGAAGCCGCAAATCGCGGACGCGCTGACCCAGAAGAAGCTGCAGGCCTACCAGGAAGAACTGGTTAAGAAAGCCAAAGTTCAGTAATGAATCAGCAGTAAGGAACGGCGCCCTGGTGGCGCCGCTATTATTTGGGCTATGCGCAATGCGCTCCCTTGTTTTTTTATAGGATGTGAAAAGATGTTCAAGCCAGCCCGCCTGTTGTTAGCACTGATCGCCGTCGTTGCTGTTCCGGCATTCGCACAAAACGTTGCGACCGTGAACGGCAAAGCCATTCCAGCTTCGAAAGTCGAAGCCATCGTCAAGCAAGTTGTCGCCCAAGGCAAACAGGCCGATTCCCCGCAACTGCGCGAAGCCATCAAGAAAGACCTGATCGGCCGCGAAGTACTGATCCAGGAAGCCGACAAGCAAGGCGTGGGCACCCGTGCCGAAGTAAAAGCCGCCCTGGAAAACACCCGTCAAAGCATCATCATCAACGCAATGCTGGCGGACTACGTTAAAAAGAATCCCGTCTCCGACGCCGACATCAAGGCCGAATACGACAAATACAAATCGGCCGTCGGCGACAAGGAATATCACGCTCGCCACATCCTGGTGGAAACCGAACAGCAAGCGAAAGACATTATCGCCAAGCTGAAAGGCGGCGCCAAGTTTGAAGAACTGGCCAAGCAATCGAAAGACGGTTCGGCTAATAACGGCGGCGATCTGGACTGGGCAGCCCCATCGTCCTACGTCAAGCCATTCTCCGACGCCATGGTGGCGCTGAAAGACGGCCAGATCACCGAAACGCCGGTGAAATCGCAATTCGGCTACCACGTCATCAAGCTGGAAGGCTCGCGCGCCGCCAAGCTGCCGTCGCTGGATGAAGTCAAAGGCCAGGTCGCCGAGTCCCTGACCCAGAAAAAAGTTGCCGCTTACCGCGAAGAGCTGGTCAAGAAAGCCAAAGTACAGTAATAGTTTTTCATTCAATAAAATGGCGCTCCCTCCGGAGCGCCATTTTTATTTGTACTTGCCAACACCCAGCAACAGGGAATTTCTCCACTCGGCATATTACCCGGCAAGGCGATCAAGGGGCGATGCAGGAATCAGCGGCCATCGTAAAAGAATGCAACACTGGTGGAACAAGCCGCCGCAGCCATTCAGGACGAACCGGCCAATCCCGCTCCGATAGCCAGCCGCTTTCAACTTTGATACACGAGACGGCAAGTGCGCGCCCACGATGGGTGCATTTCTTTATGCCATTCATGCTAGAATATGGCGCGATCAAGCCCAACTATGGCATGGATTGCCTATGAGTCCTGACTTCCAGCAGCAACTACAGGCCGCGCTGGCAGCGGCAGCCAAGCCGGAACGCGCTGCGGGCATGCGCGCCTATATGCGCGATCAATTTGAATTTATCGGCGTGCCCACGCCAGACCGCCGCGCCGCATTAAAGCCGCTGCTGCGGCAGCTCCAGGGCCACGGCGCCCCGCTGCTTTTGCAAATAGCCGACGAGCTATGGGAGTTAGCGCAGCGGGAATATCAATACGCGGCGCTGGATCTTCTGGCCATGCATAAGCAAGCGCTGGACGCCGAGCATATACCCGCCCTTCTTTCCCTGGCGCAGCGCAAATCATGGTGGGATACGGTGGATGCCTTGGCGGGGATTATTAGCGATGTACTACGCCATCGGCACAATTATATGAACGACGCCTCTGCGCACGACAATTTCTGGATACGCCGCATTGCCCTGCTGCACCAGCTAGGCTGGCGCGATAAAACCGATACCGAACGGCTTTTCGGATATTGCCTGACGCTCGCGCACGAAAAAGAATTCTTTATTCAGAAGGCAATCGGCTGGGCTTTGAGGGATTACGCCCGCCACGCTCCCGAAGAAGTCCGTGCATTCACGCTGCGGCACCAAAGCCTATTGGCTCCGCTGAGTTTCAGAGAAGCCAACAAGCATCTTTAAACGCGCCCGTAAAACATCAATGGTCATCGGCTTAAGACCGCGCACGTAAGAATTTGCGCGCTGACCATGCAAGCAGCCAATAGACCCCCAACACCATATTACCCAGCGCAGTTACAATTCCACCGCCCGGCGTTAATCCGTCACGGCTCCGGTGTAAATGGGTGAGCTTGCTCGGATTGCGCACGATATAAACAGCAGCAACGCGGTCCTGTTCGTCAACACCCAGAGCCAGTGCCTGGATTGCTGCGCCCGTCTTACGGTCGAATATGATCGCGCCAGGCAGGCCATTAACCCAAGCCGACCTGACCTCGACTTGCAGAGGGCTGTATGAGCGGGTAAAGCCGATCAATGCCTTGGCCACGCGCAATCCACCTTGCAGTGCCTTCGGCACCGCCGTCACAATACCGCCTCCATCGCTCAGCATCTCGGCATCGGCCGACAGCATGCCCGACAAGGTTTCAATATCGCCACGTTGCAAAGCCCAGCCGAAGGCCCGGAGTAATCGGTCGCGCTGCGCCACGCCCATCTGTGAACGCACCGCTGACCTCTTCACGTGCGTGCGTGCCCTGCTTGCCAGTTGACGGCAGGCATCACCTGACCGCCCCAAACGTGTTGCAACTTCATCAAAGTCGATGTCGAAAACATCGTGCAAGATGAAAGCAGCGCGCTCCAGAGGGCTTAGCCGCTCCAACGCCAGCATGAAGGCCATGCCGACTTCTTGCGCATATTCGGTCGCGACTTCTGGGCCGGGGCAGTAATCCGGCGCTTCATCGATCAGGGGCTCGGGCAGCCAGACGCCGACATATTGCTCACGCCGCTGGCGTGCGCTTTGCAAGCGGTCCAGACACAGATTGGAAGCCGTCTGCGACAAATACGTGCGAGCATCGCGAACCGTATCGAGGTCGACCTTATTCCAGCGCAACCAGCAGTCTTGCACCACGTCTTCGGCTTCTGCACGGGAGCCAAGCATGCGATATGCCAGCGCACGCAAATAGCGCCGCTGCGTTTCAAATTGCACGGTGCCGTCGAGTTGATCAGGCGGACTTATGCGCATCTTGTCTCCAGCTTACATCGTTCAATGCCGCATCGCCCACGCGCACTTGCTGACATGACAGACCATGACCCAAGGCGTATTTGAGCATCGGATACATGCGTGAGGCAGTGATGGCGAGCGCCAGCGACGCCAACGCGCGCGGCCCCCACCGGGACAGCACCTCGTCGCGCAAGGCAGCGATGTCCTCGCCGTGTGCGACAACCGCACACGCATAGCGCCAGCCCAACGCCGCGTCCACGCCCATTTGCGCCACATCCGCGCGCAGCACGCCGTGCAGCACCAAGTCGTCGACCCGCTGTTCGCGTGCCATGTTAATCACTAACTGCACGCAAGGTCCACAGTCTTCGGATTGCACCGCGACGATTTTGGCAGCATACCAAGCGGCGACCGGCACGTCCTCCCGGTATTTGCCGAGTGCGGTCGCGCGACCGAAACTTAGCATACCCTTTCGGCTCAAGCCCAGCAGGCAGCGCAAATAGCTCGTATCGTAATCATAACGTTTCTCAAAGGCGGCGAGGCGCAAACGGATCAGCCAGTCGATCATGATCATTCCTATTGAAGTGAGGGGGAAGCGCAAGCCCTGCTGCCAACAGCGCGGGCAACACGACGCCAGGGACGTCTTGCAGCAGCTGGCTCCAGCCACACAAGCCAGCCAGGGTCTCGCCCAAGTGAACAAGGGCGTGCATGAGCAGGAAACCGGCCCCTGCAATGGCAGCAGCAGCGCCGGTGGCGGGCCGACAGGCGCGCCAGAGCAGGCCGCCGCCAGCCATAGCATAAGCACAGCCAATATCACGCACGAAGTGGATGTTAAACGGGCCTGTATAGAGCACGCCGGGCATGCTGAGGTACCAAGCCTGCGGCGCAAGCAACATGGCGGCGGCGTTGCACAACAGTCCGGAAGCGAGCAGCCAACGTGCACATTGAGATATCGATTTGTCCATACTTATTAGACGACGCAGCCCTGATGGATGTGACATCGGGCGTACATATATATGCGTGCGCGCATGGGAGCCATTACCAGCTCCGCATTGGTAGTGCCGAGGGCGGCTGCTAAGCTGCCCGAATGGACAGACTCTCTACACTAGCCCAGGCCGCCATTGCGCCGCCCGGCATCAGCAGCCCCGCCGAATGGCAGACCCGCATCGACTTGGCAGCCTGCTATCAACTAGCCGCCAGGTTCGGATGGGACGACGGCATTTACACCCATATATCCGCAGCCGTGCCCGGCGAACCCGGCCATTATCTGATCAACCCCTTCGGATTTCGCTTCGACGAAGTACGGGCATCGAACCTTGTGAAAGTCGACCGGAACGGCAATATCGTCTGCCGATCCCAGCACACGGTCAACCGGGCCGGCTTCGCGCTGCACGGCGCCGTGCACGCTGCCCGGCACGACGCCGCCTGCGTCATGCACTTGCACAACCCCAACGGCATCGCCGTCGGCATGCAAAAAGCCGGCTTGCAGCCGCTGACGCCCTACGCCCTTCGCTTCCATGGCCAACTGGCCTACCACGACTACGAAGGCTTGGAGATGAGCCCGGCCGAGCAGGCGCGGCTGACAGCCGGCCTTGGCCAACGCCCTGCCATGCTCCTGCGCAACCACGGCAGTCTGACGGTAGGCCGCACCATCGCCGAAGCTTTCGTGCTGATGGAAACGCTGGACAAGGCCTGCCAGCTGCAACTGCTGGCGCAATCCGCCTGCATGCCCCTGCGCCAGCCGTCCGAAGCGGTTTGTCTCAAAGCCCACCTCGAGCTGGTCGGCGACGGCGCGCCCGAAGGCCGCCTGGAATGGCCTGCCCTGCTGCGCAAGCTCGATGCCACCAACCCCAGCTACCGAACCTAAGGAGTCCCATGCCCACCATCAACGTCCAGCTCTTCGAAGGCCGTACGCCCGAGCAAAAGCGCGCATTCGTCCAGGCCGTCACCGAAGCGACTTGCGCGACCCTGGGTTCGAGCCCGGAATCGGTCGACATCCTGATCCACGAAGTCAAGAAAGAGCACTGGGCCACCGCCGGCCGCCTTTGGTCAGACGAATAAGGAAAAAAGGGTCAGGGTTATTTATCTGGAACGTGTACATTCCGTATAAATATCCCTGACCCTTTTTAATATTTGACCCTGGCCCCTTTTCGAGAGCCGAAAAAAAGCCGGGCGGACCCGGCTTTTTTGGCTTAGCCCACGAACTTGCGGGCGTTGCGGAACATGCGCATCCACGGGGAGTCTTCGCCCCACGATTCGGGGTGCCACGATTGCTGCACGCTGCGGAATACGCGCTCGGCGTGCGGCATCATTACCGTGAAGCGGCCGTCTGCCGTCGTCACCGACGTCAAACCCTGCGGCGAACCGTTCGGGTTGTAGGGGTAGGCTTCGGTCGCTGCGCCCTTGTTGTCGATGAAGCGCAGCGCGCCGATGGCTTCGCCGATGTTGCCGGTCTGCGTGAAGTCGGCGTAACCCTCGCCGTGGGCGATGGCGATCGCGGTTTGCGTGCCGGCCATGCCCTGGAAGAAGATCGACGGCGAATCGAGCACTTCCACCATCGAGAAGCGCGCTTCGAACTTCTCGGACTTGTTGGTGGTGAACTTCGGCCAGGCGTGCGCGCCTGGAATGATGGATTTCAGATTGCTCATCATCTGGCAACCGTTGCACACGCCGAGGCCGAAGGTGTCGCTGCGGCCGAAGAAGCGCGCGAACTGCTCCGCCATCGCCGGGTTGAACAGGATGGATTTGGCCCAGCCTTCGCCCGCGCCCAGCACGTCGCCGTAGGAGAAGCCGCCGACGGCGATCACGCCCTGGAAATCGTCCAGCTTGACGCGGCCTGCAATCAGGTCGCTCATGTGCACGTCCACCGCCGCAAAGCCGGCCTGGTGCATCACCCATGCCGTTTCGATGTGCGAGTTGACGCCCTGCTCGCGCAGGATGGCGACGCGCGGACGCGCGCCCGTGGCCAGGAAGGGCGCGGCGACGTTCTCGGCGGGGTCGAACGTCAGCTTCGGCGTGATGCCTGGGTCGGTTTCGTCCAGCAGACGGTCGTATTCGGCGTCGGCGCAGGCCGGGTTGTCGCGCAGGCGCGAAATGCGCCAGCTGGTCTCGCTCCACAGGCGGTGCAGGTCGGCGCGCGGCTGGTTGTAGATCAGCTTGGCGTCGCGCGTGAATTCGATCACGCCACGGTCGTTCGGCTTGCCGATGATGTGGCTGCAGGCGCCCAGGTTGAACGAGCGCAGCACGTCCATGACCAGCGACTTCTCGTCGGCGCGCACTTGCACGACAGCACCCAGTTCTTCGTTGAACAGCGCCTTGAGCGTCTGCTCGTTGCGGCGTTCGGCGATCTGGCCGGCCCAGTTCTTGGCGTCGCCCTGGTCGGCGCCGTGGCCCTCTTCCAAGGTCAAGATGTCGAGGTTGATCGACAGGCCGGCGCGGCCGGCGAAGGCCATCTCGGCCAGCGTGCCGTACAGGCCGCCGTCGGAACGGTCGTGGTAGGCCAGCAGTTTGCCGTCGCTGTTCAGTTGCTGGATGGCGGTGAAGAAGGCCTTCAGGTCTTCCGCGCTGTCGACGTCCGGCGCTTCATTGCCCAGCTGGCCCATCACCTGCGCCAATGCCGAGGCACCCATGCGGTTCTTGCCGCGGCCCAGGTCGATCAGGATCATGACGGTATCGCCCGCGTCCATGCGGATCTGCGGGGTCAGCGATTTGCGCACGTCGTAGACCGGCGCGAAGCCGGATACGATCAGCGACACCGGCGACATCACGGCCTTGCTTTCGTCCTCGTCCTTCCAGGTGGTGCGCATGGACAGCGAATCCTTGCCCACCGGGATGGAGATGCCCAGCGCCGGGCACAGCTCCATGCCGACCGCTTGCACGGTGTCGTACAGGGCTGCGTCCTGGCCCGGCTGGCCGCAGGCGGCCATCCAGTTGGCGGACAGCTTGATGTCTTCGATAGCCCGGATAGGCGCGGCAGCCATATTGGTGATGGTCTCGCCGACGGCCATGCGGCCCGAGGCCGGCGCGTCGATCACGGCCAGCGGCGTGCGCTCGCCCATCGCCATCGCCTCGCCCAGGTAGCCTTCATAGCTCATGGTGGTGACGGCGCAGTCGGCCACCGGCACTTGCCAAGGACCGACCATCTGGTCGCGCACGGACATGCCGCCCACGCTGCGGTCGCCGATGGTGATCAGGAAGGATTTGTCGCCCACGGTAGGCAGCAGCAGCACGCGCTTGGCGGCTTCTTCCAGGTTGATGCCGGTCAGGTCGATGGCCGGATAATCGTTCTGCACATGGTGCACGTCGCGCAGCATTTTAGGCGGTTTGCCCAGCAGCACGTCCATCGGCATGTCGACCGGGAAGTTGCCCATGTCCTTGTCGATCAGTTGCAGCTGGCGTTCTTCGGTGGCGGTGCCGACCACGGCAAACGGACAGCGCTCGCGGTCGCACATGGCTTTGAACGCCGGCAGGTCGTTCGGCGCAATGGCCAGCACGTAACGTTCCTGCGATTCGTTGGACCAGATTTCCTTGGGCGCCATGCCGGATTCTTCCAGCGGGATCTTGCGCAGGTCGAACAGCGCGCCGCGCTTGGCGTCGTTGGTGATTTCCGGGAAGGCGTTCGACAGGCCGCCCGCGCCCACGTCGTGGATGGAAATGATCGGATTGTTGGCGCCCAGCTGCCAGCAACCGTTGATCACTTCCTGCGCGCGGCGTTCCATTTCCGGGTTGCCGCGCTGGACCGAGTCGAAGTCCAGGTCGGCGGTGTTGGTGCCGGTGGCCATCGAGGAAGCGGCCGAGCCGCCCATGCCGATGCGCATGCCGGGACCGCCCAGCTGGATCAGCAGGCTGCCGACCGGGATGTCGTTCTTGTGCGTGTGCTGGCCGGAGATGTTGCCGATACCGCCCGCGATCATGATGGGCTTGTGGTAGCCGTACACGGTGTCCGGCGCGCCGGCGACCTGGCTGCCGACGTTCTGCTCGTAGGTACGGAAGTAGCCGCCCAGCACAGGACGGCCGAATTCGTTCGAGAACGCGGCGCCGCCCAGCGGGCCGTCTATCATGATTTGCAGCGCCGAGGCGATGCGGTCCGGCTTGCCGTAGGCTTTAGCCGTGTTGAGCGCGGTCTTGGCGCCGGTGACGGAGGCGGCGTTTTCCCAGGCCTGCACGGCGCCGGGTATCATCAGGTTGGACACGGTGAAGCCGCACAGGCCGGCTTTCGGCTTGGCGCCGCGGCCGGTCGCGCCCTCGTCGCGGATCTCGCCGCCGGCGCCGGTGGAGGCGCCCGGGAACGGGGAAATCGCGGTCGGGTGGTTGTGCGTCTCGACCTTCATCAGGGTGTGGGTCAGCTCGGTGGTGGCAGCGTATTCCTGGCCGGCCCCCTGCGGGAAGAAGCGCGACACCACGGCGCCTTCCATGATGGACGAGTTGTCGCTGTAGGCCACGATGGTGCCCTTGGGCTGCTTCTCGTGCGTGTTCTTGATCATCTTGAACAGCGATTTGTCCTTCGCCACGCCGTCGATGGTCCAGTCGGCGTTGAAGATCTTGTGGCGGCAGTGTTCGCTGTTCGCCTGCGCGAACATCATCAGTTCGACGTCGGTCGGGTTGCGCTTGGCCTTGGTGAAGGCGTCGTGCAGATAGTCGATCTCGTCGTCCGACATGGCCAGGCCGAGGTCGGTGTTGGCTTTTTCCAGTGCCAGCTTGCCCGCGCCCAGCACGTCGATCGCCTCCAGCGGCTTCGCTTCCAGCGTGCGGAACAGGCCGGCGGCTTCGTCGGCGTGGCGCAGCACGGAGTCGGTCATGCGGTCGTGCAGCAGCGCCGCGACGGCTTCGGCCTGCTCGGCCGACATTTTGCCCGCGCCTATGCTGCTGCCCAGGAAACCGGCTTTCAGGTGGATGCGGTAGGCCACGCCGCGCTCGACGCGCTTGATGTGGGCCATGCCGCAGTTGTGCACGATGTCGGTGGCCTTGGAAGCCCATGGCGATATGGTGCCGAAACGCGGAATCACGACAAATTCTTCGACCGCGCCGCCTTCTGCCGACTCGGCATGGGCGGGTTCGCCGTAGGTCAGCAGCCCTTGCAGGCGGCTGGTGTCGTCGCTCGAAAGCGGCCCGGCGGCGTCGATGAAGTGCAGGTGGTGCGCTTGCACGGCCGTGATGGCGGGCAGCACTGCTTGCAGTTGGGTGAGGAGGCGTTGGCTACGGAAGGCAGACAGGGCGTTGGAGCCCGGCAAAATCAACATGGTTGGGAGGTGGTTGAGCAGCGTGGCTGCGGATTAAAGAAGAAATCGGTGCGGCTAAAATCCTTTGCCCCGAATTATACCCGTTTAGCCCCTCCCCGGGCAGGGTCAGCAATGCGCCCTTCCCCTGCCCCGGGCGGCCTCCCAGTGCCACGGAAGCAACATTTTTTGTCTTTTTATACTGAAACAAACGGCTTACAGGGGCAAATGGCCCCGATGGCGAGCTATTTTGCCCATGCTTGGAGTATGCTCATGCGATATGGAGTTGGCTCCGCCCAAGAGAGTGAAACATGGCTGACTACAGCAACCTGACCGTCCTGATCATCGACCCCAACCAGGGCATGCGCGCCAGCATCCATAATATGCTGACGCAGGTAAGCATCACCAAGGTCGACCAGGCCGTCAGTGCCGGCACCGCAATCCGTGCCCTCGGCATTAAGAATTACGACGTCATCCTGTGCGAATACGACCTCGGCAGCGCCGGCGGCAACGAAGCCGGCCAGGACGGCCAGCAACTGCTGGAAGACCTGCGGCTGCACCGCGTCATCAGCCAGTGGGCGATCTTCATCATGCTGACCTCCGAAGGCGTGTACAGCAAGGTCGTCAGCGCGGCCGAACTGCTGCCGACCGACTACATCCTGAAACCGTTCACCGTCGACGTGCTGTCGCAGCGCATCGGCCGCGCACTGGAACGCCGCGCCACCTTCCTGCCGGTCTACCAGATGATAGGCCAGGGCAAGGCGCGCGAAGCGATCGCCGCCTGCCTGGCTGCAGAAGCGGCGCAGCCGCGCTACGCCACCGACTACGCCCGCCTGCGTGCCGAGCTGCTGATGAGTTTGGACCGCATGCCTGAGGCCGAGCAGGCCTACATCGGCATCGTCGCCAGCAAGCCGCTGGGCTGGGCCCAGCTGGGCCAGGCGCGCTGCGCTTTCGCGCTGAAGCGCTATCCGGATGCGCAGGCGCAGCTGGAGGCCTTGCTGGCAGCCAATCCCAAACTTATGGCCGCCTACGACTTGCTGGCCCAAGTGCTGCGCGCCCAGCGCAAGGACGACAGCGCCAAGCAGGTGCTGGAAGACGCCATCGCCATCTCGCCGCACATGGTCAGCCGCCTGCGCAACCTGGGCGAGGTGTCGCTTGCCGTCGGCGACATCGACAGTGCCGAGAAAGCGTTCAAACAAGTGGTGGCCAAGGCCAAGTATTCCGAGTTCCGCGACCCGGCCGACCACGTCAACCTGGTGCGCACCCTGGTCAAGAAGGGCGACGGCTCCGGCGCCTCCGCCGTCATCCGCGACATGGAACGTTCGCTGCGCAGCGGACCCGGCACCGAAGTGTGCCGCGCCTACTCGGCCGCCATGGTGCAGGAACTGAACGGCAACACCGACAAGGCCGCCGCCGAGCTGGCCAAGGCCATGGCCGTGCTGTCCGAGGCGACCGGCATGTCCAGCAACCTCAAGCTGGGCCTGGCCCACAGCTGCCTGGCCAACCGCATGGACGAACAGGCCTCGGTGCTGTTCAAGGAACTGACCGCCGACCCGGGCAGCGGCGTGACCGACGCCGACGTCGTCAGCCTGTGCCAGCAGGCCGGACGCGAAGACATGGCCGAGCAATACGACAAGAACCTCGATTCCGAAGTCGATTCCATGGTGCGCCAGGCAGCCATCAAAAGCCGCGAAGGCGACCTGCGCGGCGCGGTGGACGTGCTGCAGCAGGCGCTGCGGCGGCGCCCCGAGCACACCGGCTTGTGGACGGTGGCCGCGACCGCCATGCTGCGCCAGATCATGGACCAGGGCTGGGACGCGACGCTGGCGATCCAGTGCACCGGCCTGCTGCGCCGCATCCGCGACGACAATCCGGCCAATCCGCTGCTGCCGGGCCTGATCGCCCAGTACACGGCGATCCGCCAGAAATACGCGCCGGCCGTGGCCGCCTCGGCCGCGGCGGCAACGGCTGCCGCAGCCGCAGCCGCGGCGGCCCAGAGTCCCGCCGGCGCGCCGGCCGCCACCGCCGAGGGCAGGTAATGCAAGACTACGCGGAACTGTCAGTGCTGCTGGTGGACCCCAACCAGGGCATGCGGGCCAGTCTGCGCAACATGCTGAACCAGTCGGGCATCACCCGCATCGACGACGCCGTCAGCTCCGGCACGGCCATCCGCCAGCTGGGCAAGAAGGACTACGACATCGTGCTGTGCGAGTACGACCTGGGCAGCGGCAGCAGCGACAACGGCCAGGACGGCCAGCAACTGCTGGAAGACCTGCGCCACCACAAGCTGATCGGCCCCTGGACCATCTTCATCATGCTGACGTCCGAGGGTGTCTATGGCAAGGTGGTCAGCGCCGCTGAATTGCTGCCCACCGACTACGTGCTGAAACCGTTCAAGGTCGAAGTCTTGCTGCAGCGCATAGCTCGGGCGGTGACGCGCCGGTCGGCCTTCCTGCCGGTCTACGAGCAAATCAGGCACGGCAATCTGCGCGATGCGCTGACGATCGCCAGCGCCGGCGAATTGCACAACCCGCGCCATGCCGCCGAATTCGCCCGGCTGCGGGCCGAACTGCATTTCGACCAGGGCCAATTGGCCGAGGCCGAGCTGATCTACCACGGCATACTGGTCGCGCGCCCGCTGGGATGGGCGTACTTGGGCCTGGCGCGCTGCCAGCACGCCGCCCAACGCTACGACGACGCCCAGGCCACGCTGGAACGGCTCATCAACCTCAATCCGAAGTATATGGCGGCCTACGACCTGCTGGCGCTCACCCATGAAGCGCTGGGCCAGGCGGTGCAGGCGAAGAAGGTGCTCGAAGAGGCGGTCGCCATTTCACCCCACACGGTGAGGCGCCTGCGCCACCTCGGCACGGTCGCCTATGAGACGGGCGACATCAACGTCGCGGAAAAGGCCTTCAAGCAGGTCGTGACCAAGGCCAAGCATTCCCAGTTCCGCGACCCGGAAGACCACGTCAAGCTGGTCAGGGTGCTGGTGAAGAAAGGGGATATCAATCAGGCCACCGTCACGATCCACGACCTGGAGCGCACGATGCGCGGCAACGCCAACGCGGAGGTGTGCCGCGCCTTGTCCTCGGCCCTGGTGCTGGACGTGACGGGCAACGGCAGCATGGCCGCCAAGGAACTGAGTTCGGCCGCGGCCGGCGTGGTGCTGACCAAGGGACTGTCCAATTCGCTGAGGCTGGATCTTGCGCAGAGCTGCATCAAACACAACCTCGACGACGATGCCATCGGCGTGGTCATCGACATGGTGAACGACGGGGCCAGCCATCTGTCCACGGAGGAAGCGGTCGAGGTGTTTGAACTGGCGGGCAGGCACGACTTGGCGCGCGGCATAGGCATGCAGATTTCCCACCAGGTCGATGAGATGCTGGAGAGCGCCGCCGCCCTGCTGGACCAGGGCGACCACCGCGGCGCGGTCAGCACGCTCAACCTGGCGCTGCGCAAAAGTCCAAGCAACGGGCCAGTGCTGTACGCCGCCGCCAATGCCATCCTGCGCCAGCTTTACGAGTTGGGATGGGAAGCGCCGCTCGGCCAGCAGGCCGGCATGCTGATCGAGCGTCTGCGCCGCATCGACGGCGACGCGCCCCAATTCGGCAGCCTGCTCCAGCATTACAGCGCTACCCAGCGCAAATACGGCATCTCCACCACCGCGTGAGGGTATATGGCTATGATTGAATCGAGCGCACGTCCATTTGCCCGGACTGCCCACGCACCATCGTCGAGACCAGCTAATGCAAGACTACGCTGAACTATCGGTCCTGCTGGTGGACCCCAACCAGGGCATGCGCGCCAGCCTGCGCAACATGCTGAACCAGTCGGGCATCACCCGCATCGACGACGCCGTCAGCTCCGGCACGGCCATCCGCCAGCTGGGCAAGAAGGCCTACGACATCGTGCTGTGCGAGTACGACCTGGGCAGCGGCAGCAGCGACAACGGCCAGGACGGCCAGCAACTGCTGGAAGACCTGCGCCACCACAAGCTGATCGGCCCCTGGACCATCTTCATCATGCTGACGTCCGAGGGTGTCTATGGCAAGGTGGTCAGCGCCGCCGAGCTGCTGCCGTCCGATTACATATTGAAACCGTTCACAGTGGAAGTGCTGCTGCAGCGCATCGCCCGCGCGGTCGGCAAGCGCACCTCCTTCCTGCCGATTTACGAGCTGATCAACCAGGGCAATGTACGCGACGCCATTGCCGCGACCGGCACGGGCGAAGCCAATTACCCGCGCCATGCCACCGATTTCGCCCGCCTGCGCGCCGAGCTGCATTTTGGCGCAGGCCATCTGGCCGAAGCCGAGCTGACCTACCACACCATCCTGGCCGGGCGGCCGGTAGGCTGGGCGCACCTGGGTCTGGCGCGTTGCCAGTACGCCGGCCAGCGCTACGAAGACGCGCTCGCCACGCTGGACAAGCTGCTGACGCAGAATCCGGAGTTCATGGCCGCCTACGACCTGCTGGCGCGCACCCACGAAGCGCTGGGCCAGGCCGTGCAGGCGAAAAAAGTGCTGGAGGACGCCGTGGCGATCTCGCCGCACATGGTCAGCCGTTTGCGCCACCTCGGCACGGTGGCCTACGAAACGGGCGACATCGGCGTGGCCGAGAAGGCCTTCAAGCAGGTGGTGGCCAAGGCCAAGTATTCCGAATTCCGCGATCCGGAAGACCACGTCAACCTGGTCAAGGCGCTGGTCAAAAAGGGAGACACCAATCAGGCCAGCGGCGTGATCCGCGACCTGGAACGTTCCCTGCGGGGCAACGCCAACACCGAAGTGTGCCGTGCCATCTCCGTTGCCCTGCTACAGGACCTGGGCGGCAACGACACCGCAGCCGCCACGGAACTGAGCAACGCGGTTGCCGCGGTGGGCTTGGCCAAGGGCTTGTCGAGCGGCCTGAAACTGGGCCTGGTACAAAGCTGCCTCAAGCACAAACTGGACAAGGATGCCGCCGACGTCATCATCGACATGACCAACGACGCCGAGAGCGGTTTGTCGCTCGAGCAGGCAGTGGACGTGTTCGAGCAGGCCGGGCGGCACGACCTGGCGCGCGGCATAGGCGAGCAGATCGGACATCAGGTGGAAGAATTGCTGGAGAGCGCGGCAAACCACCTCGACCAGGGCGACCACCGCGCGGCGGTCACCACGCTCGGCATGGCCTTGCGCAAGAGCCCGAGCAACTTGCCGGTGCTGTACGCCACCATCAGCGCCATGCTGCGCCAGCTCGACGAGCTGGGCTGGGAGGCGCCGCTGGGCGAACAGGCCGGCGTGCTGCTGGAGCGCCTGCGCCGCATCGACAGCGGCAACCCGGAATTTGACACACTCGTCCAGCAACACAGCGCCACGCAGCGGAAGTACGGGATTTCCACCACTGCGTGAAAACTTGGCGCCATAGCGCTGGCATGCGCACCTGCGGCTTTTTTCGCCCCTTCATCGCAGCATGCCCTGATAGATCAGCTGCAATCCGGTCAGCAGCAGGCAAATTTGAGCAATGCGGTAGAACCATTTGGGACTCGCCTGCGCCTGCAGCCACAGGCCGATCTTCACGCCGACCGGGACCAGGGGGGCGAGCAGCAAGGCGGTCCATAGATTGGCTGAGGAGAATTGCCCGAGCCAGGCATACGGTATCAGCTTCACCATGTTCACTATCATGAAGAACAGGCTGACCGTCGCCACATAGGTGGTCTTATCCAGCCGCTGCGGCAGCATATACACCTGAGCCGGAGGACCGCCTGCGTGGGCCAGGAAACTGGTGAATCCTGAAATCCCGGCCCAGAAGACGCCTTTGGTGGCCGATCGCGATGCCGGCGCCTGCCTGGATGCGAAGTTCAGCCACTGATTCAAGGTAAAAAGCACCGCGATCGCGCCAATGACAATCCGGATGTGCGCCTCCGGGATGGTGCCGAAGGTCAGTGCCCCGATAGCCACGCCGGCGATGGCGCCCGGCACCATGATTTTCAAATTCGCGACGTCCCATTTTCCATAATAGACGCGGAATCCGACCAGATCCATAAAGCAAAGCACCGGCAACAGGATCGCAGCCGCCTGCGCGGGCGAAATGGCGAGTGCCATCAACGGTACGCTAATGCCACCGAAAGCGCTGCCAAATCCTCCCTTGGAAATTCCGGTCAGCAAGACCGCTGGTATCGCTACTAAGTAAAAGATGGGATCTGTGATTATCATGACTATGTATTCCCTGGTCGGCAGGATCGCCGGCGCAGTATATCCAATGCCAGACAATCAATTGCTCGCCACCAAGTGCTTGAAAGGATACTGACAGAGCAATGAAAGGAAGTTGAAAGAGATCGTGGCAGGAACTCCGCCGCTATATGCCATAGCCGCCGCCGCCCGGCGTCTCGATGACGAAGACGTCCCCCGGCGCCATGTCCGTCTTGCCGATGTGGCCGAGCTGCTCGACGCGGCCGTCGGCGCGCTGCACGGAGTTGCGGCCCACTTCGCCCGCTTGCCCGCCCGCCATACCGAACGGCGCGTGGATACGGTTGTTGGACAGGATTGCCGCCGTCATCGCCTCCAGGAAGCGCACCTTGCGCACCCCGCCGTTGCCGCCGCGCCAGCGCCCCGCTCCGCCCGATCCTTCGCGGATCTCGTAGCTCTCCAGCCGCACCGGGAAGCGGAACTCCAGTATCTCCGGGTCGGTCAGCCGCGAATTGGTCATATTGGTCTGCACCACCGACGTGCCGTCGAAGCCTTCGCCCGCGCCGGATCCGCCGCTGATGGTCTCGTAATACTGGTAGCGCGCGTTCCCGAAGGTGAAGTTGTTCATCGTGCCCTGCGAAGCGGCCAGCACGCCCAGCGCGCCGTACAGCGCGTTGGTGATGCAAGTCGACGTCTCGACATTCCCCGACACCACCGACGCCGGATAGTGCGGATTGAGCATGGAGCCCGGCGGTATCAGCACGTGCAGGGGCTTCAGGCAACCGGCGTTGAGCGGGATCTCGTCGTCCACCAAGGTGCGGAAAACGTACAGCACCGCCGCCATGCACACTGCCGACGGTGCGTTGAAGTTGTTCTCCAGCTGTCCGGAAGTGCCGGTGAAGTCGATCTCGGCGCTGCGCTCGGCGCGGTCCACGCGCACCGCGACCTGGATCTGCGCGCCATTGTCCAGCTTCAGCGTGTAGCTGCCGTCGTGCAGCGCGCCGATCACACGGCGCACCGCCTCTTCGGCGTTGTCCTGCACGTGGCCCATGTAGGCGCGCACCACCTCCAGGCCGAAGTGCGCGACCATCTTGCGCAGCTCGTCCACGCCTTTTTGATTGGCGGCCACTTGCGCGCGTAAATCCGCCATATTCTGGTCAGGATTGCGGGCCGGATAGCTGGCGCCCAGCAGCAGCGCGCGCGCTTCGGCGTCGCGCAACTGGCCGCCGGAAGCGCCGTCGACCAGTTTGAAGTTGTTGATCAACACCCCCTCTTCCTCGATGCTGCGCGAATCCGGCGGCATGGAGCCGGGCGTGGTGCCGCCTATGTCGGCGTGGTGGCCGCGCGAGCCGACGTAGAACAGGATCTCGCTGCCCTCCTCGTTGAACACCGGCGAAATCACGGTGACGTCCGGCAGGTGCGTGCCGCCGTTGTACGGGTCGTTCAGCATGTAGACGTCGCCCGCGCGCATCTGCCCCGCATTCTCGCGCATCACCGTTTTGATGCTCTCGCCCATGGAGCCCAGGTGCACCGGCATGTGCGGCGCGTTGGCGATCAGGTTGCCGTCGGCGTCGAAGATGGCGCAGCTGAAGTCCAGCCGCTCCTTGATGTTGACCGAGTAGGCCGTGTTCTGCAGCCGCAGCCCCATTTGCTCGGCGATGGACATGAACAGATTGTTGAAGATCTCCAGCATCACCGGATCGGCCGTGGTGCCGATGGCGCGCCGTACGGGCAGCGCTTCGACCCGCGTGAGCACGAGATGGTCCTGCGGCGTGACGACGGCTTCCCAGCCCGGCTCCACCACGGTGGTGGCATTGGCCTCGGCGATGATGGCCGGACCGCGGATGGCGTCGCCGATGCGGGTGTCTTCGCGCTGGTAGAGCGGCGTGTCGCGCCAGGCGCCGGCCGCGAACATCGGCACGACGGCAGATGGCGTCAGGTTCGCCGCACGCGGGGCCTGCTGCGGCGCGGCTTCCGCAGGCGCGTCCGAGGCGCCGACCGCTTCCACCGACACGGCTTCCACAATCAGCGGCTTGTGCTGCATGAGGAAGGAGAAGCGCTTCTTGTAGGCGGCTTCGAACTGGGCCTGCATGCTGCCGCTGGTGTCGAACAGGACGATCAGCGCGGAGTCGGTGCCCTCGTAGCGCAGGTGCACACGGCGGATCAGGGAAATGCGATCGGCGGCGACGCCCTGGCGCAGCAGTTCGCCGCGCGCTTCCTCGCCCAACGCCGCCAGGCGCGCTTCCAGTTGCTGCTCGCCGCAGTCGGCCAGCCTGGCTTCCACGGCAGCCTCGCGCATCGCGGTCTGGTCGGCCAGGCCCATGCCATAGGCGGACAGCACGCCGGCCAGCGAGTGGATGAAGACGGTCTTCATGCCCAGCGCGTCGGCCACCAGGCAGGCGTGCTGCCCGCCGGCGCCGCCGAAGCTGGTCAGCGTGTATTCGGTGACGTCATGGCCGCGCTGCACGGAAATCTGCTTGATCGCGTTGGCCATGTTGCCGACCGCGATTTCGATAAAGCCGGCAGCCACTTGCTCGGGAGTGACGGCGGCAGGCGCCGCCCCAGTGTCGGCCTGGACGGATGGGCCAGCGGCGGCCTCGCCTCCAGCCGCGCCAGTGCGCCCTTCGGCAGCGGGCCGGGCGCCGGTCGCCGCGTTGATCTCGTCCGCCATCGCGGTGAAGCGTTCGCGCACGGCGGCCGCGTCCAGCGCTTGCCTGCCATCGGCGCCGAACAGTTTTGGGAAGTACCCGGGCTGGATCTTGCCGACCATGACGTTGCAGTCGGTGACCGCAAGCGGACCGCCGCGCCGGTAGCTGGCCGGACCGGGGTTGGCGCCAGCGCTGTCCGGCCCCACGCGGAACCGGCTCCCGTCGAAGTGCAGGATGGAGCCGCCGCCCGCGGCCACGGTGTGGATGCTCATCATCGGCGCGCGCATGCGCACGCCAGCGACCTGCGTCTCGAACACCCGCTCAAAGTCGCCCGAGTAGTGCGACACGTCGGTCGAGGTGCCGCCCATGTCGAAGCCGATGACGCGGTCGAAACCCGCCAGGCTGCTGGCGCGCACCATGCCGACGATGCCGCCGGCCGGGCCGCTGAGGATGCTGTCCTTGCCCTGGAAGGCGCGCGCGTCCGTCAAGCCGCCGTTCGATTGCATGAACTGCAGGTTCACGCCGGGCAGTTCGCTGGCCACCTGGTCCACGTAGCGCCGCAAGATCGGCGACAGATAAGCATCAACCACGGTGGTGTCGCCGCGCGCCACCAGCTTCATCATCGGGCTGACCAGGTGCGACACCGATATCTGCGTGAAACCGATGTCGCGTGCGATGGCCGCCACCGCCGCCTCGTGTTCATGGTAGCGGTAGCCGTGCATGAACACGATGGCCAGCGAGCGCAGCCCCTTGTCGTAGGCGGCCTGCAGCCCGGCACGCGCGGTGCCGGCATCGAGCGGCTGCACCACCTCGCCGTGCGCACCGACGCGCTCATCGATCTCCACCACGTGGCTGTAGAGCAGTTCCGGCAGCACAATGTGGCGATCGAACAGGCGCGGGCGGTTCTGGTAGGCGATGCGCAACGCGTCGCGGAAGCCGCGCGTGATGGCCAGCGCGGTCGGTTCGCCCTTGCGCTCAAGCAGCGCATTGGTGGCCACCGTGGTGCCCATCTTCACTGCTTCGATCTGCACCGCAGGGACGGGCTGGCCCGCCGCCACGCCCAGCAGATGGCGGATGCCGGCGATGGCCGCGTCGCGGTACTGTTCAGGATTCTCGGACAGCAGCTTGTGCGTGCGCAGCCCGCCATCGGGCAGGCGCGCCACGATGTCGGTAAACGTACCGCCCCGGTCAATCCAGAACTGCCAGTCCATACGCCACCCCATGCTGTGCAAGAAGCGCTTATTGTAGTGCGCACCGGAGAAATCCGGGCCATGATTCGCGCGCTGAAACAGATTGGCTGGGAATCAATGTTCGATGCTAGAATTTCATCACCACCCTTCCTAGCCCCGGGCCATGAATCCACTCTACACCGTCGCTGAAATTCGCTTGATCGAGCATACGGCCGCGCAGCGGCTGCCAGCGGGCGCCCTGATGCAGCGGGCCGGCCAGGCTGGCGCCAACGCCGCGCTGGACTTGCTGCCCTTCTCCACCGCCCGGGCGCGCGTGCTGGTGCTGGCCGGCCCCGGCAACAACGGCGGCGACGCGCTGGAAGCCGCCGCCCACCTGGCATACGCCGGCGCGCAGGTCACCATCTTGCATATCGAAAGCAGCGCCGAGCCTTCGCCCGAGCGTGCCCACGCCCTGCAGCGCGCACGCGGCAGCGCGGCAAAGTTCGCAGAAATCAACCTGGAAGCGATCGCCACCTCGGAGTGGAACCTGCTTGTCGATGGCCTGTTCGGCATAGGCTTGAAGCGGCCGATCGAGGGACAGCTCCGCGAGCTGGTCGACACAGTCAACGCCCTGCCCTGCTCGCGGCTGGCGCTCGACGTGCCCAGCGGGCTGGACGCGGACACCGGCGCCATAGTCGGCCCGGATGGCGCAGCGGTACGCGCCACCCACACCGTCACCTTCATCGGCGACAAACCGGGCTTGTACACTTGCGAGGGGCGCGATCACGCGGGCGTGGTGCAAGTATCGAAACTCGACCTGGACGCGTCGGTGTACCAGCCGTCGCGCCAGCACCTGAACGAGGTCAAATTCTTCTCGCGGCACCTGCGCGCGCGGCGCCACAACACCCACAAGGGGAGCTACGGCAGCGTGGCGGTGTTCGGTGGCGCGCACGGCATGGCCGGGGCGCCGATACTGGCCGCCCGCGCGGCGCTGCTGACCGGTGCGGGCCGGGTCTACGCCTGCTTCGCCGAGGAAGCGCCGGCTTACGATACGTCGTATCCTGAGCTGATGTGCCGCCATGCGCGCGATTTCAATGTCGATTCGGCCGTGATAGTGGCGGGCCCGGGCCTGGGCATGGCGCGCGCGGCGCAGGAACTGCTGGCGCGCGCGCTTGCCAGCCGGGAGCCGCTGGTGCTGGACGCGGACGCACTCAATCTGTTGGCGGGCGATCCGGCGCAGCAGGCGGCGCTGGCGGAACGGGTCGGAGGCACGCTGATCACGCCGCATCCGCTGGAGGCTGCGCGCTTGCTCGGCCTCTCGGCCGCTGAAGTGCAGGCCGACCGGCCGGCTGCGGCGCGTTCCTTGGCGGCGCGCTTGCATGCGGTGGTGGTGCTCAAAGGGTCGGGGACGGTGCTGGCGTCGCCGGAGGGGCACCTGGTCATCAACACCACCGGCAACCCCTCGCTGGCCACTGCGGGCACCGGGGACGTGCTGGCCGGGCTGTGCGGCAGCCTGCTGGCGCAAGGATGGCCGGTGTGGGAGGCCGCGCTGGCGGGCGTTTGGCTGCACGGCATGGCCGCCGATGTGATGGTCACCGACGGCATGGGGCCGATCGGGCTGACGGCGGGGGAATTGATACCGGCGATCCGCACCGCCTTGAACCGCATGGTGCAGCACCACGGCCGCTAGCCTGCCCACCGGGGCCGCCAGCCTGTCATTCCCGCGCACGCGGGAATCGATACTATGCCTCTGAGCATGCGACGTATGGGTTCCCGCCTACGCGAGAACGACAGGTATCACACGATCCGTCCCGCCGCGATCGTAATCACCCGTCCGCAACGCGCGGCGATCGACGGGTCGTGCGTCACCAGCACCAGGGTCGACCCGTGCTCCCGGTTCAGTTCAAACATCAGCTGTATCACCGCTTCGCCGGTGGCGGCATCCAGGCTGCCGGTGGGCTCATCGGCAAACAGCAGCGGCGGCTCGCCCACGAAAGCCCGGGCCAGCGCCACGCGCTGCTGCTCGCCGCCCGACAAATACTTGGGATAGTGCTTCAAGCGGCTAGCCAGCCCCACCCTGCCCAGCATGGCCTCGGCCCTGGCGCGCGCCTGCGCGTCGCCCGCGAGCTCCAGCGGCAGCATCACGTTCTCCAGCGCCGTCAAATGGGCCAGCAGCTGGAAGGACTGGAACACAAAGCCCAGCTTTTCCTTGCGCACCGCTGCGCGGCCATCCTCGTCCAGCGCGTAGATATCGCTGCCGTCGAGCCGCACGCTGCCGGTGCTCGGCGTATCCAGCCCGGCCAGCAGTCCCAGCAAAGTCGATTTGCCCGAGCCCGACGCCCCAACGATGGCAAGCGTCTCGGCCTTTTGCACGGTAAAATCCACGCTGTGCAGGATGGTCAGCTCGCCGCTGGCGTCCGCCACGCGCTTGCTCAGCCCCGCCACCACGATGGCCGCCTGGCCCGGCGCGCCGGCTTGCGCAAGAGCGCTGTCCGTGAAGGACGGCGCATCCGGAATAAAACTGCTGGACGCTTTAGGAAATTCAGGCATGGTCTTCTTGAAAAATGGTCGTCGGATTCTGTGGCTGGCGCTGGCGGCCATGCTCTGGCTGAGCACCGCCGCAAGCGCCTATTCTGCACCAAAAACCGTGCTGGTGCTGGGTGACAGCCTCTCTGCCGAATACGGCTTGGCGCGCGGCGCAGGCTGGGTGGCGCTGCTCGAGCAGAAACTGCAGAGCCAGAAGGTGGACGCGCGCATCGTCAACGCCAGCGTCAGCGGCGAGACCACCAGCGGCGGGCGCACCCGCCTGCCTGCCCTGCTGAGCAAGCACCAGCCATCCATCGTCATCATCGAACTGGGCGCCAACGACGGCCTGCGCGGCCTGCCGGTGGCCGCCGCCGAAGCCAATCTGCGCACCATGGTCACGCAGGCGCGCGCCGCCGGCGCCCAGGTGCTGCTGGTCGGCATGCGCATGCCGCCCAACTATGGCCGCGATTACGCCGACAAATTCTTCGCCATGTTCGGCGCCCTGAGCAAGGACGTCAAAGCGCCGCTGGCGCCGTTCATGCTCGACGGCGTGGCCGACAAAACCGAACTGTTCCAGGCCGACCGCCTGCACCCGCTGGCGTCCGCCCATCCCATCATCCTTGGCAACATCTGGCCGCATCTGCAGCCGCTCCTGAAAGCAAAATGAAATATCCCGAACTCCTGAGCTTCGCCGACACCGCACCCCGCCTCGACCAGTTCGACGCCATCATCGACGCGCGCAGCCCGTCGGAGTACGCGCTCGACCACATCCCGGGCGCCATCAACTGCCCGGTGCTCGACGACGAGGAACGCATCCTGGTCGGCACCACGTATAAGCAGGTCGGCGCGTTCGAAGCGCGCAAGATGGGCGCGGCCATGGTAGCGCGCAACATCGCCGGCCACATCGACGCGCTGTGGCAGGACAAGCCGCGCGACTGGAAACCGCTGGTCTACTGCTGGCGCGGCGGCAACCGCAGCGGCTCGCTGGCGCTCATCATGGCCAAGATAGGCTGGCCGGTGGTGCAGCTCGAAGGCGGCTACAAGGACTTCCGCGCCTTCGTCAGCGCCGCGCTGGAGCAGCCGCCCGTGCTCGACTTCCGCGTGGTCTGCGGCACCACGGGCAGCGGCAAGAGCCGCTTGCTGCAAACGCTGGATGCCATCGGCGCGCAGGTGCTGGACCTGGAGCAGCTGGCCTGCCACCGAGGCTCCGTGCTGGGCGGCCTGCCCAGCCAGCCGCAGCCGACACAGAAGGCGTTCGAGACGGCGATCTGGGATCGTCTGCGCCGCTTCGATCCGGCGCTGCCGGTGTTTGTCGAATCGGAAAGCAAGAAGGTGGGCGCGCTGCGCGTGCCGGGCGCACTGATGGAGCAGATCCGCGCGTCCGCCTGCATCTCGCTGCAGCTCTCGCGCGCGCACCGCGTGCAGTTGCTGATGGAGGACTACCAGCACTACACGCAGGACGCAGGTCCGCTGAACGAGCAGCTGGGTTACCTCGCTACGCTGCACGGGCGCGACAAGATCAGCAACTGGCAAGGCCTGGCCAGCGAGGGCCGCATGCCCGAGCTGGTGGACGCCCTGCTCGCCGAGCATTACGACCCGGCCTACACCCGCTCCATAGCCCGTAACTTCCCGCGCATCGCCGACGCGCTGGTGCTCGAGCTGCCCGGCATCGCCGACGCCGACATGCTCGCCGCCGCGCATAGTTTGCATAAAGGGTAGTCGCCCGTCATTCCCGCGCAAGCGGGAATGACAAGACAAGAAAAATGCCACCCGAAGGTGGCATTTTTTTACTTGGCTTCGGCGGTCTTGGCCGGCGCCGCGCTGGCCAGGACTTTGACCTTGGCTTTGTGCTTCAGCGCTTCGACGTAGCTGCTCAGTTCCTGCTCGGCGACGATGTTGGCGATCTGCTCTTCTTCCGATTTGCGGCGCGCCGCATCCTGGTTGGCCGGTTGCTGCACTTTGCCGATGCGGTAGACGCTGTAGCCCATGCCGGGCACTTCCACACCGACATAAGCCGGCAGCTTGGCGGCGTCGGCCTTCATGATCTCGCCCAGCACCTGCGGGTTCAGGCCCTTGCCTTCGGTGCGCGACACCAGCTGCGCCGGGCCGAAGCCTTCGGCGCTGCCTGCGGCCTTGGCAGCTGCCATCTTCGCTTCGCCTTCCTTGCGGGCCAGCTTGACGGCTTCTTCGGCGGTCACGCGCTGGCGGATGGCGGCGTCCACTTCGGCCAGCGGACGCTTGGCCGCAGGCTTGAACTCGACGATACGGCCTGCCACCAGCGTGGCCGGCGCGACCTCAACCGCTTCCGTGTTGCGCTTGTTTTTCAGCGAGTCGCTGGAGAACAGGGCGGTCAGGAACTTGGCGTTGTTGTACGGCGCGGCCCCCAGTGCCGGCGACGGATTGCGCGTCACGTTCTCTGCGGTTTCCACTTTCAGCTTCAGCTTCTCGGCCGCCGGCTTCAGGCTGTCCGACTGCTCGTACACGGTGTTGGTGAACGCCTCGGCCAGTTCCGCGTATTTCTTGCCGGCCTTCTGTTTCTTCAGCTCGGCCGCGATGCTGTCCTTCACTTCTTCCAGCGGCTTGGTGGCGGCCGGCTTGAGCGAGGTGACGGTGACGATGTGGTAGCCGTATTCGGTTTCCACCGGGCCGGCGATCTCACCCTGCTTCAAGGCGAAGGCCGCATCTTCCAGCGCTTTCGGCAGCGTGCCTTTTTCGATCACGTCCATGTCGCCGCCCTGCGCGGCGGACACCACGTCTTCCGACTTGGCTTTGGCGACGTTGGCGAACTCGGCCGGGGCTTTCTTCACCTCGGCCAGGATGGCGTCGGCCTTGGCCTTGGCGGCGGCCTTGTCGGCTGCCTTGGCGTCCTTGCCGGCTTTCACCAGGATGTGGCTGGCGCGGCGCACTTCGCCGCTGCCGAAGCGGGCCTTGTTGGCTTCGTAGTAGGCGGCGATTTCGGCGTCCGTCACGCTGACCTGGTCGGCCACGGCGGCGGCGCTGAACACCACGTATTCGATCTTGGCCTGCTCAGGCACTTCGAACAGCTTCGCGTTTTTCTCGTAGTAGGCTTTCACCATCTCGTCGGTGACTTTGACCTGCGGCAGATATTGCGCGGCCGGGAACAGCTGTTCCTGCACTTCGCGTTCCTGCGCGCCGAAATCGGAGATCTGCTTGGCGACGGCATGCGGAACGAAACCGGTGCCTTGCACGGCGCCGCTCAGCTGCTGCAGCGCCATGTCGCGGCGCAGACGCGCCTCATAGCCGGCAGGCGACAGGCCTTGCGCGCCCAGCAGCGCCTTGTAGCGCTCCATGTCGAAGCTGCCGTCGGCCTTCCTCAGGCCTGGCGTGTCGAGGATGGATTTCTGCAGCACGCTGTCGGCCACGGTCAGGTGGCTGCGCGCCACTTCGGCGCTCACTGCGCGCTCTGCCACCAGGTTTTCCAGCACGTTTTGCTTGAACTCGGGGGTGTCGAACAGCTTCTGGTCGAACTGCGCGCCCATGCGCTGGCGGAAGTTGTCCAGCTGGGTGCGCTGGGCCGCTTCCCATTCCTGGCGGGTGATCGCCTGGTCGCCGACCTTGGCGACCACGTTGGCCGCGTCGCCCGAGCTGTTGTAGCCGCTCACGCCGACCAGCACGAACGATGGCACGATCAGGATCGCCAGTAAAATCTGCATCAACTTTTGATGCGTGCGTATAAATTCAAACATGGTCCGCCAATTCTAGGGAGAGGAAATATTCCGTCGCGATTTTACAGCGCCGCACCGCTCTATACAAGCCGCAGTTTTGAGAAAACGGCAAGCATGCAAATAGCGCGCGCGGAAATGAAAAAAGCCCTGCAACTCTTCAGCTGCAGGGCTTTCCAATTCTTGGCGGAGCGGACGGGACTCGAACCCGCGACCCCCGGCGTGACAGGCCGGTATTCTAACCAACTGAACTACCGCTCCTGGTCAGATGTTTATGTGTATTTGTTGGCGGAGCGGACGGGACTCGAACCCGCGACCCCCGGCGTGACAGGCCGGTATTCTAACCAACTGAACTACCGCTCCAGCAAATACAGGTACAGCATCACTGTTACTGCTCGGGCTTGAATGGTGGGCGCTGAGAGGCTCGAACTCCCGACCTAAGCCTTGTAAGGGCTCCGCTCTACCAACTGAGCTAAGCGCCCAATCAAACCGCCTCGGCGAGTGTGCAGATAAGCAAGCAACTCACCGAAGTCCGTTAGTTTACAGCATCCTTCAAAGCTTTGCCAGCTTTAAATTTAGGAACTTTTGCCGCGTCGATCGTGATTTCTTCTTTCGTGCGCGGATTGCGGCCGGTGCGGGCAGCGCGTTCGCTCACGGAGAAAGTGCCAAAGCCGACCAGGGTGACGCTGTCGTTTTTAGCCAGAGTAGTAGTAACACCATCGATCACCGCATCCAGTGCGCGCGCAGCAGCCGCTTTCGAGATGTCAGCGGAAGTGGCAATATGGTCGATCAATTCAGTCTTGTTCACAAGCATCCCCGTCACAAAGGTTTATATCGTTTATACCGTTTTCACACGGCAGAGAAAAATCTCAGGCCGTATTAAACAAGCCGTGCAACCTTGTGTCAAGGGAAACACAGTATAAAATCACAGTAAAAATGGAAACAGGCGCCAACTGGCGCCTGTTTATGGTTAAAGCAACAAGAAGTGCTTAGTGTTTGACCACTTCCCCTTGCCCGTCAACCTTGACCGCCGCAGCCGCCACCGCCTCTACCGGCGGGGTTTCCACGATGGCTTCCGGCTGGCGTTCCAGCGCGATTTCCAGCACTTTGTCGATCCAGCGCACCGGCACGATTTCCAGCTTGTTCTTCACGTTGTCCGGAATTTCAGCCAGGTCTTTCACGTTCTGCTCGGGGATCAAGACCGTCTTGATGCCGCCGCGATGCGCCGCCAGCAGCTTCTCCTTCAGGCCGCCGATCGGCAGCACTTCGCCGCGCAGCGTGATCTCGCCCGTCATCGCCACGTCGGCGCGTACCGGTATGCCCGTAAACACGGATACCAGCGCGGTCGTCATCGCGATACCGGCCGAAGGACCGTCCTTCGGCGTCGCGCCTTCCGGCACGTGGATGTGGATGTCGCTCTTCTCGAAGATGTCCGACTTGATGCCGAGGCGATTGGCACGGCTGCGCACGACGGTGCGGGCCGCTTCGATCGATTCCTTCATCACGTCGCCCAAGGTGCCGGTGCGGATGGTGTTGCCCTTGCCCGGCATGGTCACGGCTTCAATGGTCAGCAGATCGCCGCCCACTTCGGTCCATGCCAGACCGACCACCTGGCCCACCTGGTTTTCCTTCTCGGCCACACCGAAGTCGTAGCGGCGCACACCGAGGAACTTGTCCAGGTTTTTCGGCGTCACGGCGACCTTCTTCTCGGTCTTCTTCAGCAGCAGCATCTTGACCACCTTGCGGCAGATCTTCGACACTTCGCGTTCCAGCGAACGCACGCCGGCTTCACGCGTGTAGTAGCGGATGATGTCGCGCAGCGCGGCTTCGGACACCGAAATCTCTTCTTCCTTCAGACCGTTGTTCTTGATCTGTTTCGGCAGCAGGTAGCGCTGCGAGATATTGGTCTTCTCGTCTTCCGTGTAGCCCGACAGGCGTATCACTTCCATGCGGTCCAGCAGCGCCGGCGGGATGTTGTACGAGTTCGAGGTCGCCACGAACATCACGTCGGACAGGTCGAAGTCCACTTCGATGTAGTGGTCCGAGAACGTGTGGTTCTGTTCAGGGTCCAGCACCTCGAGCAGGGCCGACGATGGATCGCCGCGGAAGTCCGCGCCCATCTTGTCGATTTCATCGAGCAGGAACAGCGGGTTGCGCACGCCGACCTTGGCCAGCGACTGCAGCACCTTGCCCGGCATGGAGCCGATGTAGGTACGGCGGTGGCCGCGGATCTCGGCTTCGTCGCGCACGCCGCCCAATGCCATGCGCACGAACTTGCGGTTCGTGGCGCGGGCGATGGACTGGCCCAGCGAGGTCTTGCCCACGCCTGGCGGACCGACGAAGCACAGGATGGGCGCCTTCAGCTTGTCGACGCGCTGTTGCACCGCGAGGTATTCCAGGATGCGTTCCTTGACCTTGTCCAGGCCATAGTGATCGCCCTCGAGCACTTTCTCGGCGTTCGACAGGTCGTTGTTGACCTTGGACTTCTTCTTCCAAGGCAGGCCGACCAGGGTGTCGATGTAGTTGCGCACGACGGTGGCTTCGGCCGACATCGGCGACATCAGCTTGAGCTTTTTCAGCTCCGCATTGGCTTTGTCCAGTGCCTCTTTCGGCATCTTGGCGGCGGCCACTTTCTTTTCCAGCTCGTCCAGATCGGCGCCGTCTTCGCCCTCGCCCAGCTCTTTCTGGATGGCTTTGACTTGCTCGTTCAGGTAGTACTCGCGCTGCGATTTCTCCATCTGGCGCTTGACGCGGCCACGGATGCGCTTCTCGACCTGCAGGATGTCGAGTTCACCTTCCAGCTGGCCGAGCAGATGCTCCAGGCGCTTGGCGACGTTGAAGATCTCCAGGATGACTTGCTTCTGCTCGAGCTTGAGGGGCAGATGCGCGGCCACGGTGTCGGCCAGGCGGCCGGCGTCGTCGATGCCCGACAGCGACGCCAGGATCTCCGGAGGAATTTTCTTGTTCAGTTTGACGTACTGGTCGAACTGTTGAACGATGGCGCGGCGCATCGCTTCGATTTCCGAATCATCGCCGATCTCGGAATCGAGCGGCGTGAGGTCGGCCACGAAGTGGGTCGGCGCGTCGGTGATCTTGTTGATGCGGGCGCGCTGGGCACCCTCGACCAGCACCTTGACGGTGCCGTCCGGCAGTTTCAGCATCTGCAGGATGTTGGCCACACAACCGATTTCATAGATGTCGGAGGCGGAAGGTTCGTCTTTGGCGGCAGCTTTCTGGGCGGCGAGCATGATGCTCTTGCCCTGCTCCATCGCGGCTTCCAGCGCCTTGATCGACTTGGGGCGTCCTACAAACAGCGGTATCACCATATGCGGGAAAACTACAACATCCCGCAGCGGCAATAACGGCAGTTGAGTTTGCTCAGTTAATTTGGAAGTTGTCATGGCGTACCTTATGTGAAAGCGTGTTGCAGATATTGGCGCAAAGATGCCAAATCACAAGTCCCGGCAGATAATAATTCTCTGAAATACTGTGTATTGCTTAACAGAGAGACTGCCGTGCTATAAAAATATGCAGAATTCAAATAAAAAAGCCACGCGCGACGCAGGCATCGCGTGTGGCTTTCCGAATGAAGCCTGCATTCTTTTATTGATTTAAATTGTACCGCCTTGCCTCATGGATGCAAAAGGAATTTTGCGCATGTGTGCAGTACTTATTTAATTTTCACCAGACGCTTTTGGCGTTTCCTGATAGATCAACAATGGCTTGGCGCCGCTCGTGATCGTATTCTCATCGATGACCACTTTGCTCACATTCGTTTCGTTCGGCAGCTCGTACATGACGTCGAGCAGCGCGTGCTCCAGGATGGAACGCAAGCCGCGCGCGCCGGTCTTGCGCGCCAGCGCCTTCTTGGCGATGGCATGCAGCGCCGCCGGGCGGATCTCCAGCTCGGAGCCTTCCATGTCGAGCAGCTTGGAGTACTGCTTGACCAGCGCGTTCTTCGGCTCGACCAGGATCTGGATCAGCGCCTCTTCCGTCAGTTCGGCCAGGGTGGCGACGACAGGCAGACGGCCGACCAGTTCGGGGATCAGGCCGAACTTGATCAGGTCTTCCGGCTCGGCTTCCATCAGCACGTCGGAAGCAGCGCGCTGCTCCTTGCTCTTGACGGTGGCCGAGAAGCCGATGCCGCTCTTCTCGGAACGGTTGGAGATGATCTTGGCCAGGCCGTCGAAGGCGCCGCCGCAGATGAACATGATGTTGGTGGTGTCGATCTGCACGAAGTCCTGGTTGGGGTGCTTGCGGCCGCCCTGCGGCGGCACCGAGGCCATGGTGCCCTCGATCAGCTTGAGCAGCGCCTGCTGCACGCCCTCGCCCGACACGTCGCGCGTGATGGACGGATTGTCGGACTTGCGCGAGATCTTGTCGATCTCATCGATGTAGACGATGCCGCGTTGCGCCTTTTCCACATCGTAGTTGCAGCTTTGCAGCAGCTTCTGGATGATGTTCTCGACGTCCTCGCCGACATAGCCGGCTTCGGTCAGGGTGGTCGCGTCGGCGATCACGAAGGGCACATTCAGCATGCGCGCCAGGGTCTGGGCCAGCAGGGTCTTGCCCGAGCCGGTAGGACCGACCAGCAAGATGTTGCTCTTGGCCAGTTCGATGTCATCCTTCTTGCCCAGGTGCTTCAGACGCTTGTAGTGGTTGTACACCGCGACCGACAGGATGCGCTTGGCGGTTTGCTGGCCGATGACGTACTGGTCCAGCAATTCCTTGATTTCGTGCGGGGTCGGCAGATCCGACTTGGCGCCGGTGACCGATTCGATGCTCGACGTTTCGTCACGAATGATGTCGTTGCACAAGTCGATGCATTCGTCGCAAATGAACACGGACGGGCCGGCGATCAGCTTCTTCACCTCGTGCTGGCTCTTGCCGCAGAACGAGCAGTAGAGGAGTTTTTCGCCGCTGGAGGATTTTTTCTCGGACATGGGACTTGTTTATGTAGTTGCAAGATTGGTGCCGCATACACGGACGCACAACGGAACTCTGCGTCGGTGCACATAGGCACATGCTACCTGAAATAAAAAAGAAACGCCCGGAACGTTGTAGCGTCCGGGCGTTTTTTTCAGCCTGCCGGCCAAGCTGTCGTTCCCGCGCAGGCGGGAATCCATACAGCAGCGCCGGGAGATGCACCGCATGGATCCCCGCCTGCGCGGGGATGACATGCAGCCAGGATTAGCCGCGGCTGGTCAACACCTTGTCGATCAGACCATACTCTGCTGCCTCGTCGGCGGACAGGAAACGGTCGCGGTCGGTGTCCTTGGCGATCTGTTCCACCGTCTGGCCCGTGCGCTCGGCCATGATGGTGTTCAGGCGATGGCGCAGGTACAGGATTTCCTTGGCCTGGATTTCGATGTCCGATGCCATGCCCTGCGAGCCGCCCGATGGCTGGTGTATCATGATGCGCGAGTTCGGCAGCGAGAAACGCTTGCCTTTCGCGCCAGCCGCCAGCAGGAAGGCGCCCATCGAGGCCGCCATGCCGGTGCACAGGGTGGAGACGTCCGGCTTGATAAACTGCATCGTGTCGAAAATCGCCAGGCCGGCCGAAACCGAACCGCCAGGAGAGTTGATGTAGAGCGAGATATCCTTGTCCGGATTTTCGCTTTCCAGGAACAGCAACTGGGCTACGATCAGGTTGGCCATCTGGTCGTTGACGGGGCCCACCATGAAAATCACACGCTCCTTCAACAGGCGCGAATAAATGTCATAGGAGCGCTCGCCGCGGCCGCTTTGTTCAACCACCATCGGCACCAGGCCGAGCATTTCAGTGTCGAGTGCCGGATTACGGTTCATCATGCATTTTCCTTGTGATGCAGCTTCTGTGAAGCTGGATTACGCTTGCGCGTTGCTACCCATCAGCTCGTCGAACGCAACAGCTTTCGACGTGGTTTTCGACAGGCCCAGTACGAAGTTGACGACGTTTTCTTCCAATACAAGGGCTTCGACCTCAGCCAGACGGCGACGGTCGCTGTAGTAGTACTTCAGCACTTCGCGCGGATCTTCGTAGCTTTGGGCGAAATCTTCCACTTGCGCCTTGACTTGCTCAGGCAGCGCTTGCAGCTTGTTTTCGTTGACCAGCTGCGACAGGATCAGGCCCAGGCGCACGCGGCGCTCGGCCTTGTCGGCGAACAGTTCTTGCGGGAACGGCACGTCCTTGACGTTCATGCCGCGCTGCGCCATGTCTTGACGGGTCATTTCGGCCAGGCGCTCGCTGTCCTGGGCGATCAGCGACTGCGGCACGTCCAGGGAGGCGGTTTTCACCAGGGCGTCCATGACGGCTTCCTTGTTGCGTGCTTTCACACGGCCGGTCACTTCGCGTTCCAGGTTGACTTTGATGTCTTCGCGCATTTTGGCCAGGTCGCCATCGGCAACACCCAGCGATTTGGCGAATTCAGCATCGACTTCCGGCAGGTGCGCCCATTCCAGCTGCTTCAGCGTGATGGTGAACTGGGCGGTTTTGCCGGCCACGTCCTTGCCATGGTAGTCCTCCGGGAAGGCCAGGTCGAAGGTCTTCGCTTCGCCGACTTTCAGGCCCAGGGTGGCTGCTTCGAATTCCGGCAGCATGCGGCCTTCGCCCAGCACGAAAGCGTAGTCGTCGGCTTTGCCGCCCGGGAACTCAACGCCGTCGATCGAGCCGACGAAGTCCACGGTCACTTTGTCGCCATTGGCGGCGATCGGAGCACCGCCGTCGCCGTGTTCGCCGGCTTCGCCCTTGGTGTGGAAGTGCACGCGCTGCTTGCGCAGGATTTCGATGGTCTTGTCGATTTCCGCGTCCGACACGTCGGCTTTCACGGTTTCGATTTCAACGGTGGACAGGTCGCCGATGACGACTTCCGGATACACTTCGAAGGTGGCGTCGAAGGTCAGCTGGCCTTCTGGCGCGTCGTTCTTCGGTTCGATGCGCGGGTAGCCTGCTACGCGCAGTTCGTTTTCGTTGGCGGCATCGTTGAACGCGCGGCCGACTTTGTCGTTCAGCACTTCGGTCTCGATCTGATAACCGTATTGTGCGGCGACCATTTTCATGGGCACTTTGCCAGGACGGAAGCCTGGTGCCTTAGCCGACTTGGCTTGCACTTTCAGGCGCTTCTCAACTTCCGCGCGCACTTCGGTCAGCGGGAAGGAGATCGTGATACGACGTTCGAGTTTGCCCAGGGTTTCGACTGCAGTTGCCATGTAAAAATCGTCCAAAAAATATAAAGAATACTGTGGTGCGAGGAGGGGGACTCGAACCCCCACACCATTGCTGGCGTCAGGACCTAAACCTGGTGCGTCTACCAATTTCGCCATCCTCGCGGCGTATTTGTACAAAAGCAAAGGGCGACCCGTCTTCAATTAAGGTCCATTGAAAACGCTTCGCCCTTCCCCGCCTCGGCAGGGGCTTTCAACTTCAACGCAGCATTTTACTGTTTTTTTCAGAGAGCGGAAGGGTTTTTTAACCTAAACACAACATTAAAATGTAATGCGTTGATTCGTATGCAATTTAGCCGGCTTAACGGGTGCGCAGGCGCGCGCACCCGGCCGCAAAATCAGCCGCGGACCGGTTTTTTCACCCGGAACCAGGCTGCGTAAAGCGCCGGCAGGAACAGCAAGGTAAGCGCCGTGGCCAGCACCAGCCCGCCCATGATGGCCACCGCCATCGGCCCCCAGAACACGGAGCGCGACAAGGGTATCATCGCCAGCGCCGCCGCGGCGGCCGTCAGGATGATGGGGCGGCAGCGCCGCACCGCCGATTCAACGATCGCGTCCCACGGCTCTGCGCCGTTTTTGATGTCCTGTTCGATCTGGTCGACCAGGATCACGGAATTGCGGATGATCATGCCGAACAGCGCGATGATGCCCAGGTTGGCCACAAAGCCCAGCGGCCTGCCCAGCAACAGCAGCGCGGCGGCGGCGCCGGCCACGCCCAGCGGGCCGGTGAGGAACACCAGCAGCGCGCGCGAGAAGCTGTGCAACTGCAGCATCAGCAGCGTGAAGATGATGAAGATGGCCAGCGGCAGGTTGGCCGAGATCGACGCCTCCGCCTCGCTGCTGTCGGACGCCGCGCCCTTGACGTCGATGCGGTAGCCCGCCGGCAGCTGTTTGCGCAACTCGTCCAGTTTGGGGTTGATCTGGTTGGTGACGGTCGGCCCCTGTATGCCCTCCACCACGTCCGACTGCACGGTGATGGCCCATTCGCGGCCCTCGCGCCACACCACGCCCGGCTCCCACACAAAGTGCACGCGCGCGACCTGGCCCAGCGTAACGGCCTTGCCGCTGGCGGTGGGCACGGTGGCGTTGTGGAGCACGGAAATGGTGCTGCGCTCATCCAGCGGCTGGCGCACCTGGATGTCGATCAGCTTGATGCCGTCGCGGAACTGCCCGATCGGTATTCCGGACAACATCATCTGCGAAGCGCGCATCACGGTTTGCGAAGTGATGCCCAGCGCGCGCATCTTGTCCTGGTCCAGGTCCAGGCGCAGCACCTTCACGGACTCGTTCCAGTTGTCGTTCACGCCCAGCGTGTTCGGATTGGCGCGCATGACGTCCTTCATCTGGTCGGCGATGGCGCGCACCTTGGCCACTTCCGTGCCGGTGACGCGGAACTGCACCGGGTAAGGCACGGGCGGCCCGTTCGGCAGCAGCTGGACGCGGCCGCGCACTTCGGGGAAGTCCACCTTGAAGATCTCGGTGATCTTCCGGCGCAGCGTCTCGCGCGCTTTCAAGTCCTTGGGCAACACGACGAATTGCGACACGTTCGACTGCGGGAAGATCTGGTTCAGCGGCAGGTAGAAGCGCGGGCTGCCGGTGCCGACATAGCTGGTCACGCTGACCACGCCCTCCTGCTTCTGGATCCAGGTCTCGAACTTCTTGACCTGCGCCTCGTTGGCCGCGTAGGCCGTGCCTTCCGGCATCCAGATCTCCACCATCAGTTCGGGACGGCTGGAGTCCGGGAAGAACTGCTTCTCGATGAAGCCGAAGCCGTAGATGCCGAGGAAGAAAATCGCCAGCGTGGCGGCGATGGCGGTCTTGCGCCATTCCACGCACCAGTTGACGACGGCGCGGAATTTGCGGAAGCCCGGCGTGTCGAACAGCTCGTGGTGGCCGTCACCATGGGGCGTCACCTTCAACAGCAGGTAGCCGATGTAGGGCGTGAAGATGACCGCCACGAACCAGGAAATGATCAGCGCCAGCGCGTTCACCGAGAACAGCGTAAAGGTGTACTCGCCGGCCGCCGACTTGGCCAGGCCGATGGGCAGGAAGCCCGCCACGGTGATCAGGGTGCCGGTCAACATGGGCAGCGCGGTCGAGGTGTAGGCGAAGGTGGCGGCGTCGAAGCGCGAGAAGCCCTCCTCCATTTTTCGCACCATCATTTCAACCGCGATGATGGCGTCGTCGACCAGCAGGCCGAGCGCGATGATCAGCGCGCCCAGGGAAATCTTGTGCAGGTCGATGGACAGCATGCGCATGAACAAAAAGGTCACGGCCAGCACCAGCGGGATGGTCAGCGCCACCACCAGGCCGGGCCGCGCGTCGAGGCGGAACTTGGGCTTGGTGTGCATGCCGAGCGCGACGAAGCTCACCGCCAGCACGATCAGCACCGCCTCGATCAGCGTGCGCACGAATTCGCCGACGGAGGCCTTGACGGCGGTCGGCTGGTCGGACACGCGATTGAGCTCGATGCCGACCGGCAGCTTGGTCCTGAGCGCGGCAACGGTCTTCTCCATGCTCTCGCCCATCTTGATGATGTTGCCGCCCTTTTCCATCGACACGCCCAGGCCGATCACTTCCTTGCCGTTGAAGCGCATCTTGTCGCTTGGCGGGTCTTCGTACTGGCGCTTGACGGTGGCGAAGTCGCCCAGGCGGAAGGTGACGCCGCCGGCGCGCAGCTCCAGTTCCTCCAGGTCCTTGACGGTCTTCATCGCGCCGGTGACGCGCACCTGGATGTTGTCGGTCGGCGTCACCAGCACGCCGGTCGATTCGATGCTGTTCTGCGTGGCCAGCTGGTTGGCGATTTCAGGGATCGATATGCCCAGCTGCGCCAGCTTCTTGTGCGACAACTCGATGACGATCTTCTCTTCCTGCACGCCGAACAGTTCGACCTTGGCGACCTGCGACACGCCCAGCAGCTGCTGGCGCACGAAGTCCGCGTAGTCCTTCATCTCCTCGTAGGTGAAGCCGTCGCCGGACAGCGCGAAGATGGAGCCGTAGGTGTCGCCGAATTCGTCGTTGAAGAACGGCCCGGACACCCCTTGCGGCAAGGTGCCCTTGATGTCGCCTATCTTCTTGCGCACCTGGTACCAGGAAGAGGCCGTTTCGTCCGGCGTGGCCGATTCGCGCAATTGCACCAGGATCAGCGTCTCGCCGGGCTTGGAGTAGCTGCTGATTTCATCGACGAAGGGCGTTTCCTGCAGCTTTTTTTCCAGCTTGTCGGTAATCTGTTCAGCCATCTGCAGCGACGTCGCGCCCGGCCAGAAGGCGCGCACCACCATCACGCGGAAGGTGAACGGCGGGTCTTCGTCCTGCCCCAGGTTGACGTAGCTGAGCGCGCCGCCAATCAGCAGCACGGCCATCAGGTAGCGGGTCAGCGGAATATGTTCGAGCGCCCAGCGCGAGAGATTGAAGCCGTCCTTCATTTGGCGGCTCCGACGGCGGGAGCGGCTATCGTGGATTGGGCGGGGGGCTTGGCGCTGGCCACCTCATCGCCGAGTATCTTCACCTTCTGGCCCGGTTTGAGCACGTTCACGCCCGCCGTCACGACGGTCTGGCCCGGCTTGACGCCCGACGCCAGGATCAGGTCGTTGCCGGCAACGCCGCCGGACGTGACCGGGGTCAGCTTGACCGCGCCGTTTTCCACCACCCACACCGAGGTCGCGGACTTCTCGTAAAACAGCGCCGTCATCGGCACCTTGATCAGCGGCTGCGGGGTCTTGGACACGAACTGCACCACCGCCGTCATGCCCAATTTCGCAGGCAGGGTTTCAGGCACGGTCACCTTGACCGTATAAGTGCGGGTGGCCGGATCGGCCGCCGGCGAGACTTCCCGGACCTTGCCGGGCACCGACAACTGCGGATTGGCCCACAAGCGCACGCGCACGTCGGAAATGGACTTCATCCGGTCGACCTGGTCTTCCGGCACGCCGATGACGATTTCCTTGTCGCCCGACTTCGCCACCTGCACCACCGGCGTGCCGGCGGCGACCACCTGGCCCACTTCCGCGTTCACCGCCGTCACCACGCCGTCGATGTCGGCCACCAGGGAAGCGTAACCGGCCTGGTTGGACTGGCCGCGGTAGGCCGCCTGCGCCGCCTCCACGTTGGCCTGCGCCGCCTTATAGGCCGAGTCCTTGCTATCGAGGACGGTCTGGCTGACGAAGTTCTGCCCCTTCAGATCCTGGTAGCGTTTCAATTCCGCCCTGGCGAAGTCGCGCGCCGTCTCGGCGGCGCGCAGCGCGGCCAGCGCCTGCGCCTGCGACAGCTTCAAATCCTGCGGGTCCAGTTGCATCAATACCTGGCCCTTCTTGACGACGGCCCCCACGTCCACGCTGCGGGCCACGATCTTGCCGCCCACGCGAAAGCCCAGTTTGGACTCCACCCGCGCCCGCACCTCGCCGGAAAACTCCGAGTCCACGTCGACATCGCTGCTCTGCAGCACGATGGCGCGCACCGGACGGATGTCCTCGGTCTTCGGCGCTTCCTTCTGGCACCCGGCCAGGGGCAAAACGATGCAGGACATCAATATCGGGAAAGTGCGCAGTTTTTTCGGGGAGAACACGTTATTTTCCTTTAGTATGCGGGCTGCTTGATTGCGGCGATGTCACATTGCCACTATTATGATCCTGCTGGAAAGTTAATGACTTTCCGTTAATTAAAATTATAAGCTGCGCTACAATCTTTGCAAATGACTTTAGCGTCATTTATTTGACACCCCGACTATGCCTGTAGACCATTACGAGAATTTCCCTGTCGCCTCGGTGTTGCTGCCGCGCCGGCTGGTGCCCGCCGTCGAAGCCATTTACGCCTTCGCCCGCAGCGCCGACGACCTCGCCGACGAAGGCGACGCCACGCCGGAGCAGCGCCTGGCCGCCCTCGCCGCCTATGAGCAGGCGCTTGATGCCATCGCCCAGGGCCAGGCCGGACTGGAGCCGATGTTTGCCCGCCTGGCCGAGGTCGTACAGCAATACGATTTGCCGCTGCAGCCCTTCCGCGACCTGCTGTCCGCCTTCAAGCAGGACGTCAGCGTGACGCGCTACCCGAGCTACGAGCTGCTGCTGGACTACTGCGCGCGTTCGGCCAACCCGGTCGGACTGCTGATGCTGTCGCTGTACGGCAAGGCCGATGCTGAGAATGTACGCGACTCCGATGCCATTTGCTCAGCTTTGCAAATTATTAATTTCCTGCAAGATGTGGCGATCGATCTGCACAAGGAGCGCATCTACCTGCCGCTGGAAGACCTGGCCCGCTACGCCGTCTCGCCGGCGTCGCTGGACCACCCGGGCGGCAGCGCCAAGTGGCGCAGCCTGATGCGCTTCGAAGTCGAACGCGCGCGCGCCCTGATGTTGAGCGGCGCGCCGCTGGCCGTGCGCCTGCGCGGGCGCATCGGCCTGGAGCTGCGCATGGTTGTGCAAGGCGGCCTGCGCATCCTGGAAGCGATCGAGGAAGTGGACTACGACGTGTTCCGGCGCCGCCCCAAGCTGACCAAGCGCGACTGGATCAAGGTCGCCTGGCGCGGTTTGCGCATGAAAGCGCGGATGAAACGCGCCATGAAAAGCCCCTCCGCCGCGGCGCTTCCCTTAGAATAGCGGCTTCGATAGCCTCGCCCTTGCTTTTTTGACCATGTCACCAGACGAATACTGCCAGCAAAAAGCCGCCGCCAGCGGGTCCAGTTTCTACTACAGCTTCCTGTTCCTGCCGCAGGAGCGGCGCCGCGCCATCATGGCGCTGTACGCGTTCTGCCGCGAAGTGGACGACACCGTGGACGAATGCACCGACGAATCGGTGGCGCGTATCAAGCTGGCATGGTGGCGCAATGAGATCGCCGGCATGTACGACGGCAAGCAGGCCCACCCGGTGACGCAGGCGCTGCAGCCGCACCTGGCGACCTTCAATCTGAAGCAGGAGCACATGCAGGCCATCATCGACGGCATGGAGATGGACCTGAACCAGACGCGCTACCTCGATTACGCCGGCATGTCGAAGTACTGCTGGCACGTGGCCAGCGTGGTCGGCATCCTGTCCGCCAGCATCTTCGGCGTAACGAATCCGCAGACTTTGCAGTTCGCCGAGAAGCTGGGCCATGCCTTCCAGCTGACCAACATCATCCGCGACGTCGGCGAAGACGCGCGCAAAGGCCGCATCTACCTGCCGGTCAACGAACTGCAGCAATTCAACGTGACCGCCGCCGACCTGCTGAACGCGCGCCACACCGAGAACTTCGAGAACCTAATGAAGTTCCAGATCGCGCGCGCGCAAAAGGCCTACGACGAAGCGTTCGCGCTGCTGCCGAAAGAAGACCGCCGCGCCCAGCGCCCCGGCCTGATGATGGCCGCCATCTACCGCACCCTGCTCACCGAAATCGAAAACGACGGCTACCACGTGCTCACCCAGCGCATCTCGCTGACGCCGATCCGCAAGCTGTGGCTGGCGTGGAAGACCTATATTCGTGGCTAAGTTCATGGCGGCCCCTCAGGCTGCGACGACGGCCAAGCTGTCGTCCTCGCGCAAGCGGGGACCCATACCGGCCCCCGAGAAATGACGCGACGCAAAATCGCCGTGGCCGGCGCCGGCTGGGCAGGATGCGCGGCGGCGCTGGAACTGGCGCACGCCGGCTGCGCGGTGACGCTGCTCGAATCGGCCCGCACCCTGGGCGGCCGCGCGCGGCGCGTGGAGGTGGACGGACACCAGCTGGACAACGGCCAGCACATCATGCTCGGCGCCTACGCCGCATCCCTGCGCGTGATGAAACTGGCCGGCATCGACATGAAGCAGGCCGTGCTGACGCTGCCGCTGCAAATGCGCTACCCGCCCGGCTCCGGCGGCATGGATTTCCTGGCGCCGCGCCTGCCCGCGCCGCTGCATCTGCTCGGCGCCCTGCTGCGCGCCACCGGCCTGGCGCGCGAAGACAAGCTGTCGCTGGCGCGCTTTTCCACCACCGCGCGCTGGATGGACTGGCAACTCAACGCCGATTGCAGCGTCAATGAACTGCTGCTGCGCTTCGACCAGACCCCGCGCCTGATCCAGCTGATGTGGCGTCCGCTGTGCCTCGCCGCGCTGAACACGCCGCCCGAGCGCGCGTCGGCCCAGGTCTTCCTGAACGTGCTGCGCGACAGCCTCGGCGCGCGCCGCCAAGCGTCCGACATGCTGATCCCGCGCGCCGACCTGAGCGCACTGTTCCCCGAGGCCGCTGCGGCCTGCGTCACGCAGCGTGGCGGCAGCGTCCAACTGGGCGCCAAAGTGGCCGCGCTGACGCCGCTGCCCGGCGGCCGCTGGCACGTCGCAGCCACCGGCAGCGCCCTCGGCGGCGCGTGGGGCGAAGACTACGACGCCGTCGTCCTCGCTACCGGCGCCCCCGGCAGCGCCGCGCTGCTGCGCGACCTGCTCGCGCGCTCAGCTCCCGGTACGGTCGCAGACACCCGGGCGGCGGCAACTAGCGGCGCAGCAGCACTCACGGCTTACCTCACAGCCGTGCCGGCCGCTGCAAGCGGCGCAGCAGCACTCACGGCTTACCTCACAGCCGTGCCGGCCGCTGCAAGCGGCGCTGCGACGCCGGTCCCGGCCTTGGCTGGCGCTCTAGCATCGGCGCCCGGGCAGCCCGCGGCAGGCTCGCCCATCGGCGCCGCGCAGCGCGAAGCCCTCCTTGTCCAAACGGGCCAGCTGGAGGCCTTCGAGCACGAGGCAATCACCACCTGCTACCTGCAATACGCACCCGGCGTGCGCCTCGACTTGCCCTTCTACGCCTTGCTCGACGATCCGCTCGTTCAGCACTGGGGCCAGTTCGTCTTCGACCGTGGCCAACTCGACAACAATCAGCAGGGCATGCTGGCCGTTGTCATCAGCGCCTCGGCAAGCGCTGCGCAATTCGGCCAGGCGGCCCTGGCCAGCGCCATCGCGGCCCAGCTGGCTGCAGTATTGCGCCGTCCCGAGTTGGCCGAGCCCTCCTGGTCCCGGGTCATCACCGAGAAACGCGCCACCTACGCCTGCAGCCCCGGCCTGGCCCGTCCGGACAACGCCACCGCCCTGCCCGGCCTGCTGCTGGCGGGCGACTACACGGCGGGCGACTACCCGGCCACGCTGGAAGGCGCCGTGCGCAGCGGCGTCGCCGCCGCCAAAAAGTTGCTTTCAAAATAACATGGGTGGCACACGGCACACCCCGGCTATCCCCTTAATACGTAGTCTGCTCCGCCATTTACGCATCCTGTCGCACACCGGTGGTCTGTACAAGTGGGTTTGCGTACAGTCGCATCATCGACAAACGGTTATACATGGAGCAGCAAATGACACTGGCACTGACTTTGAAGACCCTGGCTATCGTCGCCTTCGTGGCAGCCAGCACGGTTGCCATCGTGCTGAGCGAACAGATGGTCATGGCAGTTCCAATTTCGCAACACGCAGCGTTTTAAGCGCAGGAGTTTTTTGATGGATAAGCAGGCTTACCTGGACGCGCTGCAAAAGGCCCTGGCGGGACTCCCGCCGGAAACGGTCGCCAAGACCCTGGCCTACTACGAGCAGCGTTTCGTCGACGGCGTCATGAGCGGCCGCAGCGAAGCGGACATCGCCGCCGAACTGGGCGATCCGCGCAAGATCGCCATGACGCTGCGCGCCAATGTCCACATGGCCAACTTCGAACAGAAGAAAACCCCGGTCAACGCCGGCCGCATGGCGGTGTCGCTGATCGGCCTGGCCATCTTCAACCTGTTCATGGTGGTGCCCGCCATGGTGTACGGCGCGCTGCTGGCCACGATTTACGTCTGCGCCTTCAGCTTTTACCTGAGCGGCATCGTGGTGACGGCCAGCGGTTTGTCCGGCACCAACGAACTGGTGCTCGACGGCCCGCTGCGCGAAATGATCCGTTTTACGGACGACGGCGACGATGGCCACCGCATGCAAACCAAGGTCTCCATCGGCCACGACGGCATCCAGGTGTTCCAGGAGCCGATGGACGGCTACAGCCAGAAACCGAACGAAGACAACGACAGTGAGAGCGAGGGCGACAGCAAATCGGGCCAGATCATCGAAAAGGCCGAACGCATGGCCAGCAGCGCGGTACACATTTCGACCGACCTGGACAGCGAATCGCGCACGACCCAGTCCGTGCTCGGCATGACCCTGGTGATCCTCGGCATCCTGCTCAGCCTGCTTAGCCTGGTGGTGACCAAATACACCGTCATGGGCATCAAGCGCTACATCCAGATGAATTTTTCCCTGCTAAAGGGCCGCTGAGGCGGACAGGAGCAATTATGCGTTCATTGATCAAAGTCGGAATCAGCATGCTGCTGCTGGCCTTCGTGCTGATTGCGATCTCCTACAACATGCTGCGGGCGCACGGCGCCACCAACCCGTCCAGCGCCCAGGGCCGCGCGCCGGCCAGTGAAGTGCGGGAGATCGGCAGCGGCATCACGTCAGTCGTGCTGAGCGGCCCGATCGACCTGACCTTGCGCCAGGGCGACAAACCCTCCCTCAAGGTGCGCGGCGAACAGCGCTTGCTGGGCAACGTGGAAACCGAGCAGGAAGGCACAACGCTGCACATCGGCACCAAGGGCATGCTGCTGCATCACCGCCGTCCGCTGCAGGTGGAACTGGTGCTGCCCTCGCTGGCCGAACTGGAAGTCCACGGCAGCGGCGACAGCACGATCAATGGCTTCAGCGGCGAAAAGCTGTCGGTGCAGCTGCACGGGCCCGGCAATGTGAACTTCAACGGCCGCTTCAAGAAGGTCGACGCCGGCGTGCACGGCAGCGGCGACCTGGTATTGAACACCGGCGCCAGCGAAATGGTGACGCTGGAAATGGTGGGCTCGGGCCAGATCAAGAGCAGCGGCAGTTGCAAGACCCTGAACGCCGAACTGACCGGCTCCGGCGACCTGGACGCGCAGCACCTGGCATCCGACAAGGTGACCGTGAATTTGAAGGGATCGGGCACGACGAATGTGTTTGCCCGTAAATCAGCCGAGCTGACCCTGAACGGCAGCGGCGATATCCGCGTGTTCGGCAATCCGGATAACCGCAACGTGAACCGCACCGGGTCGGGCGAGGTCAGCTGGGACCATTGAGCGTCTGGCGGGCCAGGCTGCGCCGCGAGTTACGCCGAGTTACGCCAGCGCAGCACGTCATTAGCCGTTGCCTGGCCGCTCGCCAGGCAGGCGGTCAGCAAATAGCCACCGGTGGGCGCCTCCCAGTCCACCATCTCGCCGGCCACGAACACGCCCGGCTTCGCCTTCAGCATGCTTCCCTCCAGCGCCTCGAAACGCACGCCGCCGGCAGTGCTGATCGCTTCATCGATGGGGCGCGGCGCGCGCAGGCGCAGCGGCAGCATTTTCAGCACCCTCGCCAGCTTGGCCGGATCCGCATATTCTTCCGCCGTGGCGCATTCGCGCAGCAGTCCCGCCTTCACTCCCTTGATCCCCAGCCGGCTTTGCAGATGGCTCGCCATCGAACGCGAGCCGCGCGGGTGGCTTACCTCGTCCAGCACGCGTTCCTCGCCCAGGTCCGGCAGCAGATCCAGGTAAATCAAGGCGCTGTCGTCGGCCGCGATCTGATCGCGCAGCGCGGCCGACAGCGCATAGATCAGGCTGCCCTCGACGCCGCTAGCCGTCACCACGAACTGGCCCTGCTTGTGCAAAAGCTGCCCGGAGGCGTCGGTCGAAATGATGGCAACGGTGGTCAGCGGGTCGCCCGCGTACTTGCCGCTGAAATGCTCGCTCCATTGCACGTCGAAGCCGCAGTTGGCCGGCACCAGCGGCGCCACCTCGACGCCTTGCCGCCCCAGCAGCGGCACCCAGGCGCCGTCGGACCCGAGCCGCGCCCAGCTGGCGCCGCCCAGCGCCAGGATGGTGGCATCTGCCTGCACGGCGAGTTCGCCGTCCGGTGTGTCGAGCAAGAGCGCGCCGTCCTCGCGCCAGCCGGTCCAGCGATGGCGTTGATGAAAATGAACGCCGTGCTCGCGCAGACGGTGCAGCCATGCGCGCAGCAGCGGCGCGGCCTTCATCTCGGTCGGAAACACGCGGCCGGATGTGCCGACGAAGGTGGCTATGCCCAGGCCATGGACCCAGTCGCGCACATGCTGCGGACCGAAGGCGTCCAGCATGGGTTGCAGCGTGGCGGCGCGCTTGCCGTAGCGCGTGACGAAGGTTTCATACGGCTCGGCGTGGGTGATGTTCATGCCGCCGCGCCCGGCCAGCAGGAACTTGCGGCCGACCGATGGCATGGCGTCGTAGACGTCGACCTGCAGTGCGGCCGCATCGGCAGACATGGCCAGCGTTTGCGCCGCCATCAAACCGGCCGGCCCGCCGCCGATCACGGCGACGCGGAAGGTATTCTTATACTCTGACTGCATGGGGGAATCCGGGTGAAATATTGAGGCAATCCGGCATTCTAGGGCATACTGGCATGCATCTACCAATTTGGGAGGCAGTCATGGGCGCAGCGTACTGGATCAAGCGATATTTGCTGGCGGCGGTGCCGCTGTTCGCCATCCTGGCGGGTGTGGAATACGCCAAGGGAACGCCGACGCAGGCCGACATACTGAGCGCCGCAGCGTGGGCCGTGGTGGCCGCGGGGGTATTTATCGGTTCGCAGTACCGGCGCTACCGCAAGAACCTGGCATGCTCGGCCTGCGATATGCTGAATAAGCGGCCATGACTTCGGGCGCTCAGCATGGATTCCCGCGTTCGCGGGAATGACAACGCCAGCGGCCCCTTGTCATCCCCGCGAATGCGGGGCGGTCCGCCGATGCGATCCATACGCATTAGCCGCCAGTCACTGGCGGGAAGAACGCCACTTCGGCGCCCTCATTAATCAGCGTCCCTGGCTGGCACATCACCTGGTTGCAGGCCATGCGCAGCGCGCGGCCTTCGCCCAGGGCTTGCGCCCAGGCGCCGCCACGCGAAATCAGCAAGGCGCGAATGCCGCCCACCGTCGCCACGCCTTCGGGCAACTCCAGCACCTCGGTCGACGTACCAACCGCCTCGCGCACACTGGCGAAAAATTTCAGCGTCACGTTCATATCAACTCGCTGAAAGGAATAAAGCGCACGGTATCGCCCGGGTGTATCACCCGGCCCGGCGGATTGTCTATCAAGCCGTCGCCCCACACGGTGGAAGTGAGCACGCCCGAACTCTGGTTCGCGAACAGATCCAGACCGCCATGGTCGTTCAGCCGCGCCCGCAGGAACTCGTTGCGGCGGTCGGCTTTCGGCCAGCTGAAATCCGCGCGCAGCTGGTAAGTCCTGGGCGCAAGCGCCTTCGGATCGCCTACCCCTTGCAGACGCAGGATAAAAGGCCGCACGAACAGCAGGAAGGTCACAAAACTGGACACCGGATTACCCGGCAGTCCGACGAAGAACGCATCCTTCACTTCACCGAACGCCAACGGCTTGCCCGGCTTGAGTGCGATCTGCCACATATTCAGCTTGCCCTCGGCTTCCACCGCCGGCTTCACGTGGTCTTCCTCGCCAACGGACACGCCGCCGGAGGTGATGATCAAATCATTGCCTTCGGCAGCCTGGCGCAACACCGAGCGCGTCGCCTCCAGCGAGTCCGGCACGATGCCGAAGTCGGTGATCACGCAGCCCAGGTTTTCCAGCAGCGCGCGCAAGGTAAAGCGGTTGGAATTGTAGATGGCACCCGGCGCCAAGGGCTCGCCCGGCATCGCCAACTCGTCACCGGTGAAGAACACCGCCACGCGCAGCTTGCGCCGCACCGGCAGTTCAGCCAGCCCGACCGACGCGGCCAGCCCCAGCTCCTGGCTGCGCAAACGCGTGCCCGCAGGCAGGATGATGCTGCCGTTGGTGATGTCCTCTCCCGCACGGCGTATCCACTCTCCGGGCACCGGCGCGTGCTTGATGGTGACCACACTGCCGGCCAGTTCGCACTGTTCCTGCATCACCACAGCGTCGGCGCCCTCAGGTATCAGCGCGCCGGTGAAAATGCGCGCGGCGGTGCCGGGCAGCAGCGGCTGGCCGACATGGCCGGCCGGAATGCGCTGCGACACCGTCAGCGTGGCGGCGCCGCTCGCGCAGTCAGCCGCGCGCACCGCGTAGCCGTCCATCTGCGTGTTGTCCTGCGCCGGCACGTGCATGCTTGACACCTGCGCCTGCGCCAGCACGCGGCCGTTTGCCTCCAGCGTGGACAGCAACTCAATGTCCGCCACCGGACGCGCGGCGGCCAGCATGAAGTCCAGCGCCTCGCGCACCGGCAGCAGGGGTTTCGGCTGGGTTTTCGCCGCGTCGCTCATCGCTTACAGTCCCGTGTTGGTGGCGATGTAGTCTTTCATCTTCGCCACGTCGGCCGGCATCACGACGAAACGCTGCGGCAGCGCTTCGATGTTCTCAAAGCCGGCGGGACGTTCCGCGTCCTCGCCCAGTGCGTCGAGGATGGTCTCGTTGAACTTGGCGGCCAGCGCCGTTTCCAGCACGATCATCGTCACGCCGTTTTCCAGGTTCTCGCGCGCGACCTTGATGCCGTCGGCGGTGTGCGTGTCGATGATGATGCCGTAGTCGTCCGCCACGTCGCGGATGGTGTCCAGGCGGTCCTGGTGGGTGGACTTGCCGGACTTGAAGCCGTACTGCGCCACATTGGTGAACTCGTCGCCGTCGCTGCCCGGATAGCCGGACAGGTCGAAGCCGCCGTGCGTCTCCACTTTCTCGAACAGCGCGCGGGTGCGCTCCGCGTCGCGGCCCACCAGGTCGTAGATGAAGCGTTCGAAGTTCGAAGCCTTCGAAATGTCCATCGACGGGCTGCTGGTGTGATAGGTCTCGGCGGACTTGCGCACGCGGTACACGCCGGTGCGGAAGAACTCGTCCAGCACGTCATTTTCGTTCGTGGCGGCCACCAGCTTGGAGATCGGCAGGCCCATCATGCGGGCGATATGGCCGGCGCAGATGTTGCCGAAGTTGCCGGACGGGACGGTGAACGACACCTTCTCGTCGTTGCTGGCGGTGGCCGACAGGTAGCCGCGGAAGTAGTACACCACCTGCGCCACGACGCGCGCCCAGTTGATCGAGTTGACGGTGCCGATCTTCTGCTTTGCCTTGAAGGGCAGGTCATTCGAGACCGCCTTGACCATGTCCTGGCAGTCGTCGAACACGCCTTCGACGGCGATGTTGAAGATGTTCGGATCCTGCAGGCTGAACATCTGCGCGGTCTGGAAGGCGCTCATCTTCTTGTGCGGCGACAACATGAAGACACGGATGCCTTTTTTGCCGCGCATTGCGTATTCGGCGGCGCTGCCGGTGTCGCCCGAGGTGGCGCCGAAGATGTTCAGTTCAGCGCTATTCTTGGCCAGCGTGTATTCGAACAGATTGCCCAGCAACTGCATCGCCATGTCCTTGAAAGCCAGGGTCGGGCCGTTCGACAGCGCTTGCAGCACCAGTTTCTTGCCCTTGGATTCTTCCAGCACGCGCAGCGGCGTGATCTCGGCGGCGGCTTCGCCCTCGCGCGCGTTGCGGTACACGTCGGCCGTGTAGGTCTTCGCGGTCAGCGCCTTCAGGTCGGCTTCAGGGATGTCGGTGGCGAACTTCTTCAGAATCTCGAAGGCCAGGTCCGCATAGGACAGCTTGCGCCAGGCATCGAGCTCGGCGCCGGTCACTTGCGGGTATTCGGACGGCAGATAAAGCCCACCGTCGGGGGCCAGGCCGCCCAGTAGAATATCGGAGAACTGCTGCGGAGATTGCGATGCGGCCGACGCTGCGGCGCGGGTAGACACATATTGCATAGATGAGAAAGTCCGGTTGGGCGTGCGAAATCGAGCATCTATTATAGTGCGGCTCGCGCCCGACTGTTAGATCGCATAGTTTTATGTTTATTATTAGCCCGGGGCCGAGTTGTTAAAATAACCAAAAACAACGCGGCCGGCCTTGTCATCAACCGTGCCGCCCACATCTGACCGACCATGAACAAGCGTGCGCCCTTATCCAGCATCCTCGCGGACTTCCATCCCGCCGTCGCGGCGTGGTTCGGTGCGGCCTTCCCTGCCGCGACCGAGGCGCAACTGCGCGCCTGGCCGCTGATCCAGGGCGGCAAGCCCACCTTGGTCGCCGCGCCGACCGGCTCAGGCAAGACGCTGACCGCCTTCCTGGCCGCCATCGACGCGCTGGTGCGGGAAAGCAGCGCGGCGCCGCTGCCCGATGAGACGCAGGTACTGTATGTGTCGCCGCTGAAGGCGCTGTCCAACGATATCCGCCTCAATCTCCAGGCGCCGCTGGAGGGGATCGCCGCCCAACTGGCCGCCATGAAGCTGCCCCCGCACGGCATCCGCACGGCGGTGCGCACGGGCGACACCACGACGGCCGAACGCATGGCGATGCGCAAGCGCCCGCCGCACATCCTGGTCACGACGCCCGAATCGCTGTATGTGCTGCTGGGCTCCGACAGCGGCCGCGCGATGCTGGCCACGGTGCGCACCGTGATCGTGGACGAAATCCACGCCGTGGCCGGCAGCAAACGAGGCAGCCACCTGGCGCTCAGCCTGGAGCGTCTGGACGCGCTGTGCGCCCGCCGCCCGGTGCGGGTGGGCCTGTCGGCGACGCAAAAACCGTTGTCGCTTGTTGCGGCGTTTCTTGTCGGCGGCGGCGCAGCCCCGGGCGGCGATCATAGCGATGGCCGCGCCGTTGGCGGTGGCGGCGCAGCAAAGGGCGACGGCCCTGACGGCAGCGCCGGTACGCATCCCCCCACTTGTGCCGTCGTCGACGTCGGCCACGTACGCGCGCGCGACCTGGCGCTGGAATTGCCGCCGGTGCCGCTGGAAGCGGTGATGCCGAACGAGGTATGGGAACGCGTCTACGACCGCATGGCGGAACTGGTGGTACTACACCGTACCACGCTCATTTTTGTCAACACGCGGCGCATGGCAGAACGCGTCGCGCGCCATCTGGGCGAGCGCCTCGGTCCGGAGCACGTTGCCGCGCACCACGGCAGCCTTGCCAAGGAATACCGCCTGGCAGCCGAACAGCGCCTGAAGGGTGGCCAACTGCAGGTCCTGATCGCCACCGCCTCGCTCGAGCTGGGCATCGATATCGGCGACGTCGACCTGGTCTGCCAGGTCGGCTCGCCGCGCAACATCGCCGCGCTGCTGCAGCGCGTAGGCCGCTCCGGCCACCACGTGGGCGGCATGCCCAAGGGCCGTTTGTTCCCGACCTCGCGCGACGATCTGATCGAATGCGCCGCGCTGCTGGACTGCGTCCGGCGCGGGGAACTGGATGCGTTGCGCATTCCATCTGCGCCGCTGGACGTGCTGGCGCAGCAGATCGTGGCCGAAGTGGCATGCCGCGAGTGGGGCGAGGATGAACTGTTTCAACTGGTTCGCCGCGCCCAGCCCTATGCGCAACTGGAGCGGACGCGCTACGACGCCGTGCTGCGCATGCTGGCCGACGGCTACACGACCCGCAACGGCGTGCGCGGCTCCTACCTGCACCGCGACGCCGCGGCCGGCTCGCTGCGCGGCCGGCGCGGCGGCAAGCTGACCGCCGTCACGTCCGGCGGCACCATCCCGGACAACGCCGACTACACGGTGCTGCTGGAACCGCAAGGCCAGTCGGTCGGCACCGTCAACGAAGACTTCGCGATCGAAAGCATGGCGGGCGACGTATTCCAGCTGGGCAACACCTCATACCGCATCATGAAGGTCGATGCCGGCAAGGTGCGCGTGGAGGACGCGCACGGCGCCGCGCCCAACATCCCGTTCTGGCTGGGCGAGGCGCCCGGCCGCAGCGACGAACTGTCGGCCGGCGTGGCCCGGCTGCGCGCGGAGATCGACCGGCAGTTGGCTGATCCGGCGCCGTCAGGCGTTCCCGGCGCCCCCAGTGCCTTCAGTGCCCCCGCCACCCGCAGGCAAGCGCCGGCGGCCAAACGCGGCGGCACGGACGGTAGCAAAAGCAGCGGTGGAAGCGGCAACGCGGGCGCCGGCGATGGGCTGGCCGCGCTGGACCGTGCCGTGGACTGGTTGACCGAGCACCTAGGCCTGAACGAGGACGCGGCGCGCCAGATCGTCGACTATCTGGCCCGGGCGCGCTCGGCACTGGGCGCCCTGCCTACACAAGACACGCTCATCATGGAGCGCTTCTTCGACGAATCCGGCGGCATGCAGCTGGTATTGCACGCGCCCTGCGGCAGCCGGATCAACCGCGCCTGGGGACTGGCGCTGCGCAAGCGCTTCTGCCGTACCTTCAACTTCGAACTGCAGGCTGCCGCCACCGAAGACGCCATCATCCTCTCACTTTCCACCAGCCACAGCTTCCCGCTGGACGAGGTATGGCGCTACCTGCGCGCGGCCACGGCCGAACCCATCCTGGTCCAGGCACTGCTCGACGCCCCCTTGTTCAACGTGCGCTGGCGCTGGAACGCCACCACCGCGCTCGCCCTGCCGCGCTACACCGGTGGCCGCAAAGTCGCGCCCCAGCTGCAGCGCATGAAAAGCGACGACCTCCTGGCCTCGGTCTTCCCCGACCAGGCGGCATGCCTGGAAAACGTGGTGGGGGAACGCGAATTGCCCAGCCACCCGCTGGTCGACCAGACGCTGGACGATTGCCTGCACGACGCCATGGACAGCGAAGGCTGGCTCGCCCTGCTGCGCCGCATGGAAGCGGGCGAAGTCCAGCTGCTGTCGCGCGACCTGCCCGCGCCCTCGCCCCTGGCGATGGAAATCCTCAACGCCCGCCCCTACGCCTTCCTGGACGACGCGCCGCTCGAAGAACGCCGGACCCAAGCCGTCATGAGCCGGCGCTGGACCGACCCCGCCTCCACCGACGACCTGGGCGCGCTGGACATCGGCGCCATCGCCAGCGTCGCAGAGGAAGCCTGGCCGAATGCCCGCAACCGCGACGAAGTACAGGAGGCGCTGGTGGCGCTGGCCTGCATCACGCCGGCGGAAGTGCTTGGGCAGGACGGCTGGCCGGCCTGGCTTGAGGAACTGGCCGCCCAAGGTCGCGCCACGCGCCTGCGCGACAGCCGAGGCGCCGACTTCTGGGTGCCGCTGGAACGGCTGGACTGCCTGCAAGCCGCCTATCCCCAGGCACTGGCGTCGCCCTTCCTCGCCATCCCCGACAGCCACCGCGGCAACGGCAGCGAGGACTGGACACGCGACTCGGCGCTGGTCGAGATCCTGCGCGCCCGCCTGAGCGGTTTCGGCCCGCAGCCGCTGGCGGCCATCGCCTCCGCGCTGGCGCTCCCCGAAACCAGCGCAGCCATCGCGCTGGCGCAGCTCGAAAGCGAAGGCTACGTCATGCGCGGCCGGTTCACGCCAGGCGCAAGCGACGAGGAATGGTGCGAGCGCCACCTGCTGGCGCGCATCCACCGCTACACCATCAAGCGGCTGCGGCGCGAAATCGAGCCGGTCGAGCGGCAAGACTTCATGCGCTTCCTGTTCGACTGGCAGCACCTGTCGCCAGAGACCCAACTGCAGGGCCAGGAATCGCTGCCGGGCGTGCTCGCCCAACTGGAAGGCTACGAGGCCGCCGCCGGCGCCTGGGAAAGCGACCTGTTCGCGCTGCGGCTGCGCGACTACTCCACTTTATGGCTGGATGACTTGTGCCGCTCCGGCAAGGTAGTTTGGACCCGCGTCGGCGCGCCCCGCTCGGCGGCCGGCGGGCCGGTACGCAGCACGCCCATCGTGCTGCTGCCGCGCCGACAGACCGCGCAATGGCAAGCCCTGCCCGCCATTGCCGGCGCGCCGGAGATATCGCCGCGCGCAGCCGACGTGCTAGAAGCCTTGCGGCGCGACGGCGCCATGTTCTTCGACGACCTGCAGCACGATGTGCGCATGCTGCCCGTGGAACTGGAAAACGCGCTGGGCGAACTGGTTTCTACAGGGCTGGTCAATGCCGACAGCTTCGCCGGCATGCGCGCCATGCTGCTCCCCGCGAACAAGCGCGCCAGCAACGACAAGAAGCGGCGGCGCGGCGCCGGACCGACCATGGAGGAAGCCGGCCGCTGGGCGCTGGTGCGGCGCGCCGGCGCCGAAACGCCTGCCGCCGCAGCTCCCGCGGCGCCGGCCGGGAAGCTGGCCGCAAAGCCGGCCCGCAAACCGCGCACCGATCCAGCCGTCCTCGAACATGTCGCAATGACTTTGCTGAGGCGATACGGTGTGATGTTCTGGCGGCTGCTGGAACGGGAAGCAGCCTGGCTGCCGTCATGGCGCGAACTGCTGCCGGTGTACCACCGCCTCGAAGCGCGCGGCGACATCCGGGGCGGACGTTTCGTGGCCGGCTTCTCAGGCGAACAGTTCGCGCTGCCCGAAGCCATTCCGCTGCTGCGCGAAGTGCGGCGGCGCGCGCCGGACGGCAGCCTGGTATGCATTTCCGGCGTCGATCCGCTCAATCTGTGCGGCACCCTGCTGCCGGGCGACAAGGTGCCCGCACTGGCCGGCAACCGCATCCTTTTACGCGATGGCGTACCGGTGGCGACCATCGTCGCCGGAAAGATAGCCTACCTCTCGCCGCCCGGCGCGGAACGCGAACTGCTGCACGCCCACTTGGTGGGCAGGCATTAGCACCAGGCATGAGCGCTACACCGGGTCAATCGAAAAAGGCGTCCGCCGGATTCAAGGTCAGGTCGGCACGCTGCTGAGGGGTCTTTTCATTCCAGGTTTTCCAGCCTTCCGCCTGGAGCTTGTTCACGCTGTCCTTGTTCCTCTCGAAAATCTCAACGCTCTCGGACGTCATGTTGACAAAGCGCGATTCGGAAATCCAGGCCGGGAAATCCCTGTGCATCGTACTGTAGTCGGACAAGCCATCGGTGCGCAAAGGCAGCAACTGGAATCCATCGCCGTGCACGAAGCGCTCGAGCACATAGTAGCGCTTCCCGGCTTCGACATTGACCTCCAGGAAATGCGCACGTCCGCCAACTTGCAGTGCCATCAGCAGATGGCGTCCGGGCGTGAAGTTGAGCGCGGCCTTGGTGTGCGATCCCGTCGTGGCCAGGTGGGTCCTGGTGTCGCCGTTCACCTCGAACAGGCCGACCGGATGCACGCCCTGGACCGGGTTGATCGGCTCGAGAAACACGATTTGCGCCTTCTTCTTTGGCGGCGCAGGCACTCTTTGGTCTGGCGATTCCGTGAACTGCTGCACAACCGGCGGAGCGGCGCAAGCGCCGAGTGCCAAGACCAAGGGCAGAAAAACTGCCGGACGGAGATGTTTCATGTGGGCCCAATCGGTTTAATCGACGACAACTTGCATTGTCCATGTATGCAGAATCATAACTGCACCCAGGCCGATTACCAATATCGCCGTTCAGGAAACCTTAGGGCGCCTCGAAATACCCGTCGTTCCCGCGCAGGCGGGAACCCATACGTCGCATGCGCAGAGGCGTTGCATGGACTCCCGCGGGGGCGCCGAGCCCTGCGCGGGAATGACAGTTGGGCGGTCATTCGAGGTACCCCTCAGGCAGTTGCCAAGTAGCCATTCCTATCCTTTAGCAGGCGGCGTGGTTGACAGTAACGACGTGGATGGCGAGGCCGCCCAGCGAGGTCTCTTTGTATTTGACCTGCATGTCCGCGCCGGTCTGGCGCATGGTCTCGATCACTTCATCCAGGCTGACGAAGTGCGTGCCGTCCCCTTTCAACGCCAGCGATGCGGCCGTGATGGCTTTCACCGCACCCATGCCGTTGCGCTCGATGCATGGAATCTGCACCAGTCCGCCGATCGGGTCGCAGGTCATGCCGAGGTGGTGTTCGATGCCGATTTCGGCCGCGTTTTCGATCTGCAGATTGCTGCCGCCCAGCGCCGCCACCAGGCCCGCAGCCGCCATCGCACAGGCCACGCCGACTTCGCCCTGGCAGCCGATTTCGGCGCCGGAAATCGACGCGTTGCGCTTGCACAGCATGCCGATGGCCGCTGCCGTCAGCATGAATACGCGCACGCCTTGCACCGGGTCGCTCGGATGGCAGTCTTCCGCATAGTAGCGCAGCACCGCCGGAATGATGCCGGCCGCGCCGTTGGTCGGCGCCGTGACAACGCGGCCGCCGGCGGCATTCTCCTCGTTCACCGCCATCGCGTACAGGCTGACCTGGTGCAGCGCGTCGTGCGGCAGCGCGTTGGCGCGGTCGCCGCCATTGGCTTGACGCCACAGGTCGGCGGCGCGGCGCTTCACTTTCAGGCCGCCCGGAAGCTGGCCGGCCGTCACCAGGCCGTGGGCGATGCAGTCGTGCATGACGTGCCAGATGCGGTCTATGCCTGCGTTCAGCTCTTCTTCGCCGACCCGTGTCAGCTCGTTCGCACGCAGCATTTGAGGGATGGTCAGGCCGGTGCGCTTGCCGTGTTCCAGCAACTGCGCCATGGTGTCGAATGGGTACGGCAGTACCGCTGCGGGACGGCCGTCGATGCCGCCGGTCTCGCCCTCTTCGCGGATAAAGCCGCCGCCCACCGAGTAGTAGACCTTGCTGCTGACGCTGCCGCCGGCCCGTTTGAGGGTAAAGCGCATGCCGTTCGGGTGCTCGGGCAGGGTTTCGCTTTTGTGGAACAGCAAATTCGCCGCGCGCGTAAACGGCACCGCGTGGGTGCCGAGCAGGCGCAGCTCCTTCTTGTCTTCGGCGGCCGCCAGCATGGCGTCGACTTGCGCCGGATCGACATGCTGCGGCGTTTCACCCATCAGGCCGAGTATCACGGCCTTGTCGGTGGCGTGGCCGACGCCGGTCAGCGCCAGCGAGCCATACAGCGCGGCTTCCACCTCAATCACATCATCCAGGGGACCGGCGTCGACCAGGAAACGGCGCGCCGCCACCATCGGTCCCACGGTGTGGGAACTGGATGGCCCGATGCCGATTTTAAACAGGTCGAAAACGCTCATGTCCATAGGATGTCTCTTTATAGTAGTTGTGGGTAGTCTACCGTGGCGCTCAGGCGGCCTGGCCCAGGCTGACGTCGATGTGCGCCAGCATGTCCTTGACCATCTCTTCGGTGCCGACGCGGGCCCTCCAGCCCCAATCGGCGGTGGCGTGGCTGTCGTCCAGGCTGTGCGGCCAGGTTGCCGCGATGGCCTGCCGGCCGTCCGGCTTGTATTCGATCTTGAAGCCCGGCACGGACCGCGCGATCGCCTCGGCCAATTGCGCGGGACTGAACGACACGCCGGCCACATTGTAGGAGGAACGTACTTTAATTTGCGAGGCTGGCGCTTCCATCAACTCCACGGTGGCACGGATGGCATCGGGCATGTAGATCATCGGCAGCGTGCTTTGCGGGCCGAGGAAGCATTCGTAGGTTTCGCCGCGCAGCGCCGCATGGAAAATCGCGATGGCGTAGTCGGTGGTGCCGCCGCCCGGTGGCGACTTATAGCTGATGATGCCGGGGTAGCGGATGCTGCGCACGTCCACGCCGTATTTGAGGAAGTAATACTCGCACAGGCGCTCGCCGGCCAGCTTGCTGATGCCGTAGATCGTGGTCGGATCCATGACGGTCAGCTGCGGCGTGTCGTGCGACGGCGTGTTCGGGCCGAAGGCGGCAATCGACGATGGCCAGAACACGCGCAGCGGCTTGCCCTCTTCGCCGCGCACGCGCGCCACTTCGAGGATGTTCAGCAGGCCGTCCATGTTCAGGGTCCAGGCTTTCAGCGGCGCCGCTTCACCGGTGGCGGACAGCATGGCGGCGAGCTGGTAGACCTGGGTGATGCCCTCTTCGGCCACCAGGCTGGCGAGTGCATCCTTGTCCAACACGTTCAGCACCTGGTAGCGCGCCGCATTGTAGACGTTGCGGGTGCCGATATCGGTGGCGATGACGTTCTGTGCGCCGTGCTTCTGCGCCAGCGCATCCACCAGTTCGCTGCCGATCTGGCCGTTGGCGCCGATGACTAAGATTCGTTCCATGCTGTTCTTTCTCTGATTTTTAGTTCTTCAGCAGGCCGAGTTCCCGGCCCGCCTGCTCGAATGCTGCGAGTACGGTGTCCAGCTGTTCGCGGGTGTGGGCGGCGGAGAGCTGCACACGGACGCGGGCCTGGCCCATCGGTACTACCGGGTAGAAGAAGCCGCTGAGCAAAACGCCCAGCTCATACATTCGTGCAGCGAACTTTTGCGCCACCGGTGCGTCGAACAGCATCACCGGCACCACCGGGTGCGTGCCCGGCTTGATGGTGAAGCCGATGCGCTCGATCTCCTTGCGGAAATGCGCGGTGTTTTCGTGCAGGCGGTCGCGCAGCTCGGTCGAGGCGGACAGACGCTTCAGCACTGCCAGCGAGGCGCCGGCGATGGACGGCGCGAGCGTGTTGGAGAACAGATAGGGACGCGATTTCTGGCGCAGCGTGTCGATCACTTCCTTGCGGCCGGAGGTGAAGCCGCCCATCGCGCCGCCCAGGGCTTTGCCCAGGGTGCCGGTGATGATGTCGATCTTGCCGACCACGTTGTGGTGCTCGTGCGTGCCACGGCCGGTCTTGCCCATGAAGCCGGATGCATGGCATTCGTCTATCATCACCAGCGCGCCGTATTTCCCGGCCAGCTCGACGATCTTGTCCAGCTGGGCGATGGTGCCGTCCATGGAGAACACGCCATCGGTGACGACGATCTTGTTGCGCTTGCCGGCCGCGTCCTGCAGCTGCTTTTCCAGGTCCGCCATGTCGTTGTGCGCGTAGCGGAAGCGCGCGGCCTTGCACAGGCGGATGCCGTCGATGATGGAGGCGTGGTTCAGCGCGTCGGAAATGATGGCGTCGCTTTCGTCGAACAGCGGTTCGAATACACCGCCGTTGGCGTCGAAGGCGGCCGCGTAGAGGATGGTGTCTTCGGTGCCGAGGAAGGTGGAGATCGCTTGCTCCAGTTCCTTGTGCACGGTCTGGGTGCCGCAGATGAAGCGCACCGACGACAGGCCGTAGCCGTATTTCTCGGTCGCATCGATGGAGGCCTGGGCCACCCACTCCTCGCCCGACAGGCCGAGGTAGTTGTTGGCGCACATATTGATCAGGGTGCGGCCGTCGTCGGCCACCACTTCGGAGCCCTGGCGGGAAGCGATCACGCGTTCCGGCTTGTACAGACCCTGCTCGCGCAGGGTGTCCAGGTTCTGCTTCAGGCCGGTGTAGAAGGCGTTTTTCGCTTGTTCGCTCATGATCTTCCTCTTATATGGTGGTTGGGTTATGCTGTCGTGATCCTTGGAGTTTACTCCAGTTTTTTCACCACACCCTTGAAATCCGTTATTTCGAACTCAAGTTCAATATAATGGATATTACCGAACTCTATTGAACTTTGCAATATATAGAAAATTGAAATCCGCATGAAAGCACCCGCCACAAGCAACGCCCCGCCGGAAGTCGGCGCCGCCCTGCAACGCCTGCGCCTGGCCCGCGGGCTGACGCTGGAAGACCTGTCGCGCATTGCCGGGGTATCGAAATCGATGCTGTCGCAGATCGAGCGCGAGAAGGCAAACCCAACCATCGCCATCACTTGGCGCCTGGCGAACGCGCTGGGCGTGGCCATCGGCGAATTGCTGTCGGAGTCCGGGAAGAGTGTCGAAACGATCAGGGTGCTGGACGCGCACGAAACGCCCACCCTGCCGGGCGCGCACGCGGGCTACACGATGCGCATCCTGGGGCCGATGGAACTTGCAGGAAAATATGAGTGGTACGAACTGACGCTGGCGGCCGGCGGCGAACTGGTGTCCCAGGCGCACGACCCCGGCACCACCGAGCACCTGACGGTGCTGCACGGCGCGATGGAACTGGAAGTGGGCGGCAGCAAGAAGAAAATCAAGATGGGCGGCACTGCCCGCTACCCGGGCGACCTCGATCATGCCATCCGCAACGCGGGCAAGACCGAGGCCAAAGCATTACTGGTGGTGATCCACCGCTAGAAATTCGCGCAGCACGGTGACCAGCAGTTCGTGGTCTTCCCGCTGCGGCAAGCCCGAAACGGTGATGGTGCCGACCGGGCCGGTGCCCTTGATCAGGAGAGGAAAGGCGCCGCCGTGCGCCGCGTATTCCGAGAAGTCCAGGCCGCTGTGTTCTTCGAACGTCTTTCCCTTGCTGCGGTACTGCGTGCCCATATAGTACGAACTGTGGCCGAAGCGCTGGACGACATTGTTCTTGCGCCGCACCCAGCCCGCGTTATCCGGCGTGGTACCGGCCATCGCGTGATGGAACAGCTGATGGCCGTTGCGCGCGATGTCGACCGTGACTGCCTTGCCGTTCCGGCGGGCGTACTCCACCAGCCGCAGGCCCAGCGCCAGGGCGTCCTCGTTCGAGAAGCGCTCGAACTGCAGCGCTTCCTCCTGCCGGCCGAGCTCCTCAAGCAGGATGAGTTGTTCTTGCATGCCGGTCCTTTACAGGTATATTGACAAATCGACGGTGCGGCGCTCGCGGTGGCTTTGCCGCGCGGCTTCGATCACGCGCACGACATCGAGCGCGTCGGCCGCGGCGACCGGGACCGGCTGGCCGCCGGCGATTGCCCGCGCCATGCCGGCGTAGTAGCTTTCGTAACTGCCGGCAGCCGTGCGCACGCGCTGGCTGGCGGCAGCGCCATCCGAGGCCAAGGTCACGGTCGCATAGTTGGCGGCGTCGTCCTCGCCCCAGCCCGCATCGCCCGGCCGCGCGCCCGCTTTCAGCGCCGTTTCCTGGCCGTCGATGCCGTATTTCGTGAAACTCCCCCGCGTGCCGTGCACTTCGTAGCGAGGCCCTGGCGCGCACACCTGCATGCCGGCGCGCAGCACAGCCTTGCAGTGGCCATAGTCCATCGTCAGGTGGAACAGATCCTCGACTTGCGCACCGGCGCGCTGCACCGACAAGTCCGCAGTCACGGCCAGCGGGAGGCCGAACAGTTGCAGCGCCTGGTCGATCAGGTGCGAGCCCAGGTCCCACAAGATGCCTGCGCCGGGCTGCTCCTGCTCCTTCCAGCGCACCTTCACTTCCGGCGAGTAGCGGTCGAAATGGGCGTAGTAGGAATGCACGGGCCCGAGGCGCCCCGACTCGACCCAGCTGCGCAGCGTGAGGAAATCATTATCCCAGCGGCGGTTCTGGAACACGCTGACCAGCAGTCCCTTGGCGTTAGCCAGCGCGATCAACTCCTCGCCTTCCGCCGACGACAGCACGAAAGGCTTGTCGACGACAACGTGCTTGCCCGCCTCCAGCGCGGCGCGGGCCAGCTCGTAGTGGCTCGCGTTGGGGGTCGCGACAACGATCAGGCCGATGCCGGGATCCGCCAGCATGGCCTTCGGGTTCGGGTCCAGTATCACGCCCGGATAGTCGCGCTGGATTTCGTCCGCGTCGGCGCTGCCGCTGGAGATGCGGGCCAGCTTCAGGCCCGCGGCGCCAGCCGCTGCGATCAAGGGTGCGTGGAATACTTTGCCGGCGAGGCCGTATCCGATAAGGCCTACGGAACATGGTTGCATGGGCTTGCCTTTACTGTTCGTGTTGAATGAGACATACCCCGCAACTATAGACGATCTGCGCAAATCGCGATCAGAACCATGCTTCCACCTGGACGCCCGCGGACGCACCGCTGGTCTTGCTGCCGAACACCGGGCCGCTGTTGTTGGCGGCGTTGACCGCCGCCGTGGCCGCATCGTTCCACTTGGCGTAGGTGACGAAGGCGCGCAGCTCCGGGCGGTCCCAGTAAGCAGGGCCGACCGCGATCGTCGGCGCGAACGTCACCTTGGTCAGGCGCATGGCGTCACCGCCGGTGAGCGACGTCACGCGGCTGGTGGCCACTTCCGCCTGCAGCTTGAAGTTCTGCGTTAACGCGTACACGGGGCGCGCGCCGAGCGTGGTCCAGGTCTGCGTGCGAGCTGCGGCGGACTTATCCTTTTGCAGCAGCGCGACGAACTCCATGCTGAACTTCCCGGTGGGCTGGATAACAATGTTGTCGAAAATCCGCAAGCGCTTGACGTCCGAGCCGAGGTCCGTGCTGCCGGCCGCGCCCATGCGGTCGCAGCACGGGCCGCCGATGCCGGTTCCGGGGCCGACGCCGTATTGCACGCCCACCTTATTGAAACCGCCAAAGAAATCGCCCTGCCTATGGAACATCGACAGCTGCCAGCCGCCATGCTTGCCTTGGGCGTCCGCGCTGATCAGCGACAGCACCGCGTCCACCGTCCCGTTGGCGTTGACCGGCAGGTCTTCGTAGGCGAAGTTCTGGCGCAGCGCGGAGGCGGCGTCCGTGCGCAGACCGGTCTTGGGATCGATCGAATTGAAGTCGTTGTCCTTGAAGACGGCGTAGCTGAATTTTCCCGGGCCTGCCTTGATGCGATCGAGGCCGCCACCGGTGCCGTTCAGGTTGATATATTGCAGGTCCAGCATGTGGATGTCGGGACGGAAGTAGTAGCGCTTGCCGATCCACGCGACGCCGCCGTTCAGGAAGTCCAGGCCCTTGGCTTCGACGTAGGCTTTGGCCAGTTCGACTTTGCCGCCCCCGAAGTCCGAGTTCGGGGTATAGGCCACGCCCCAGATGGTGCCGACGAAGCTTACGCCGTTGGCGGACTTGGCCAGTTCCTTGGTGTAGCCGCCTTCGAAGAATGAGTCGCACTCGTTGCCGAACCGGTACTTCATCGAGTTGCCGCCCAAACCGTAGCAGGTCTGCGCCCCGTGCGTGGAGCTGACGCCGGCGCCGGCACGGAAGTAGCCGTGGAATTCGCCTTCGGCTTCGCTGGCGCTCGCCATGCCGGCGCTGCCCATCATTGCGGCAGCCAGCGCGACCATGGTGGCCAGGGTTGCCTTGGCGGCGGACCGGGTATTCAAGTTACGTGCGTTGCTGTTCATTCTTCTTCTCCGTTTTTTATATGTGGTGTAGGGCACCACTCCCTGAGCCGGGCGGTTCAAAATCCTGGGCGCAAGGGGACCCCTGCGGGGTTGTGCGCCGCTTTTAATCGGTATATCGGATGGAACGCCGGGCCCCGAGGCCCGGCTTAAACGGCCTTAGCCCGGCCGGACTTGCCCTATGGCGCGCTCCCAGCCATGCAGCAGCGCTTGCGCGCGGTCACGGCTGATGGCCGGTTCGAACACACGCTCGACCCGCCATTGGTCCGCCAGTTCGGCGGTGCTGCGGTAGATGCCGCTGGACAGGCCCGCCAGATAGGCGGCGCCCAAGGCGGTGGTTTCCGTCACTTGCGGACGGATGACGGGAATGCCGAGCAGGTCGGCCTGGAACTGCAGCAGCAGCGAATTGGCGCAGGCGCCGCCGTCCACCCGCAACTCGGTGATGGGTGCGGAGGCGTCCGCCACCATCGCCTGCAGCAGGGCCGCGCTCTGGAAGGCGATGGACTCCAGCGCGGCACGGGCGATGTGCGCGACGGTGCTGCCCCGGCTCAGGCCCAGGATGGCGCCCTTGGCGGCAGGCACCCAGTACGGCGCGCCCAGGCCGGTGAAGGACGGCACAAACACCACGCCGCCCGAATCCGGCACCGACGCGGCCAGCGCTTCGATGTCGGCCGAGTCCTCGATGGCTTTCAGCCCGTCGCGCAGCCACTGCACCACGGCGCCGCCGATGAAGACGCTGCCTTCCAGCGCATATTGTCTGTCCTCGCCCACCTGGCAGGCGGCGGTGCTGATCAAGCCATTGCGCGACTCGGCGCAGTCGGCGCCCGTATTGAGCAGCATGAAACAGCCGGTCCCATACGTGTTCTTGGCCATGCCGGGTTTGAAGCAGGCCTGCCCGAACAGCGCGGCCTGCTGATCCCCGGCGATGCCGCCGATGGCAAGTTCGGCGCCCAGCCACTGCGCATCCGTGCTGCCATACTGGTGGCTGGACGGGTGCACCTGGGGCAGCACCCCGGGCGGAATTTCCAGCCACGCCAGCAGTTCCGGGTCCCAGCGGCCGTCGTGGATATTCCACAGCATGGTGCGGGCGGCGTTGCTCGTGTCGGTGACGTGCAGGCGTCCACCGGTCAGGTTCCAGACCAGCCAAGAGTCCACGGTGCCGAAGGCCAGCTCGCCGCGCTTGGCGCGTTCACGGGCGCCGTCCACGTGGTCCAGTATCCATTTCAGTTTGGTGGCGGAGAAATACGGATCCAGCACCAGGCCGGTCTTGCGCTTGATCGCGTCGGCCAGGCCGTCGCCGCGCAGGCGTTCGCACAGCGGCTCGGTGCGGCGGTCCTGCCAGACGATGGCGTTGAAAATCGGCCGTCCAGTGCTGCGCTCCCACACCACGGTGGTTTCGCGCTGATTGGTGATGCCCAGCGCGGCGATCTCGTGCGCGCCGATGCCAGCTTTGGCCAGCACCGCGCGGGCGGTCGCCAGCTGGCTTTCCCACAGGTCGCGCGGGTCGTGCTCGACCCAGCCGGGCTGCGGGAAGATCTGCTTGAATTCCTGTTGGGCCGATGCGAGCACCTCGCCGTTGTCGCGGAAGATGATGCTGCGCGAGCTCGAGGTGCCTTGATCCAGTGCCAGCAAATAGGCCATACCTAATCCATCCAGTTGTGCAAAGTTCGATGGCGCGGCCGTGCCCCCTCCCATGCGGGAGGAGGCGCAGGCCTTGCGCGTGGGTTTGGACGCGGGCGCAGCGCAGGTGCAAAGCGCCCACGCCGCAGCTGTCGTGCTTAGCGCACTTTGCCCGCAGACCAGGCTTTCAACAGCTCGTCGTAGGGGATGGTCTCCCCCTTCGGCTTCTCGTTGGCCAGTTTGGCCCACGGCGCGCCGGTGTTGCTCAGCTGCGTGGCCGGATCTTTCTTGTCGTTCAGCTTGGGCGCGCAGGCTTTCATGCCGGCGCGCTGCAAACGGCCCATGATGGCGTCCATCTCGTCGGCCAGCGTGTCCATCGCGCCCTGCGGCGTTTTCTCGCCGGAGATGGCGGTGGAGACGTTCTTCCACCACAGCTGCGCCAGCTTGGGGTAGTCGGGTACGTTGTTGCCGGTCGGCGTCCACGCCACCCGCGCGGGGCTGCGGTAGAACTCGACCAGGCCGCCCAGCTTCGGCGCCATGTCCGTCATCGCCTTGGAGCGGATGTCGGAATCGCGGATGAAGGTCAGGCCGACCATGGATTTCTTCAGCGAGACCGTCTTCGAGGTGACGAACTGCGCGTACAGCCAGGCGGCGGACATGCGGTCCGGCGGCGTGCTTTTCAGATAGGTCCAGGCGCCCACGTCCTGGTAGCCGTTCTGCATGCCCTCTTTCCAGTACGGTCCGTGCGGGCCGGGCGCCATGCGCCATTTCGGCGTGCCGTCGCCGTTCACCACCGGCAGGCCGGTCTTGGTCATGCTGGCGGTGAAGGCGGTGTACCAGAAGATCTGCTGCGCGACCTGGCCTTGCGCAGGCACCGGGCCGGCTTCGGAGAAGGTCATGCCGAGCGCTTCCGGCGGTGCGTACTTCTTCATCCAGTCCAGGTATTTGCTCAGCGCGTAGACGGCCGCCGGCGAGTTGGTGGCGCCGCCGCGCGCCACGGAGGCGCCCACCGGCGTGCACTTGTCGGCCGCGACGCGGATGCCCCATTCATCGACCGGCAGGCCGTTCGGCAAGCCCTTGTCGGCGGTGCCGGCCATCGACAGCCAGGCGTCGGTGAAGCGCCAGCCCAGCGACGGGTCCTTCTTGCCGTAGTCCATGTGGCCGAACACCTTCTTGCCGTCCAGGTCCTTCACGTCATTGGTGAAGAAGGCGGCGATGTCCTCGTAGGCGGACCAGTTCTGCGGCACGCCCAGGTCGTAGCCGTATTTGGCTTTGAACCTGGCTTGCAGGTCCTTGCGCGCGAACCAGTCGGCGCGGAACCAGTACAGGTTGGCGAACTGCTGGTCCGGCAGCTGGTACAGCTTGCCGTCCGGCGCGGTGGTGAAGCTGGTGCCGATGAAGTCCTTCAGGTCCAGGCCCGGGTTGGTGTACTCCTTGCCGGCGCCGGCCATGTAGTCGGACAGCACCACGGTCTGGCCGTAGCGGTAGTGGGTGCCGATCAGGTCCGAGTCGTTGACCCAGCCGTCGTAGATCGATTTACCGGATTGCATGGAGGTCTGCATCTTCTCGACCAGGTCGCCCTCCTGGATCACATCGTGGATCACCTTGATGCCGGTGATCTCTTCGAAGGCCTTGGCCAGGGTTTTCGATTCGTAGACATGGGTGTCCAGGGTTTCGGACACCACGTGGATCTCCTTGACGCCTTTGGCCTTGAGCTTGGCCGCCGCGCCGATGAACCAGTTCATTTCTTCGAGCTGCTGCGCGCGCGACAGGGTGCTGGGCTTGAATTCGCTGTCGATCCATTTCTCGGCCGACTTGCCGTCCGCTGCGGCATTGCCGCACAGCGCCATGACGGCGGTTGCCATTACACCCAGCTTGAACGCCGCTTGCTTGCATCGTTTCATGTCATCTCCAAGTTTTTTATTACCTTCCCTGTACTGCCTCGGCAGCGGCGGAAGGGTGCCGCTGCTGGAACCTCCACGTCTTCTTTAAGCTTTGGCCATCACGAAAATCAGGGCGATGAAGCCCAGCGCCGCGCCTATCCACTGGTTCATGTCGGTCAGCCCGACCCACGCCAGGTTGATGTAGGCGGCCGTCAGGAGGCCGATGAACAGGCGGTCGCCGCGCGTGGTACGCATCGGCAGGAAGCCCTTGCGCTCTATCGTCGGCGAGCGCAGCTCCCACACCGTCATCCCCACCAGCATCAGCGCGATGCCGATGAAGAACAGGGCCACCGGCGCGGTCCATGCCATCCATGCAAATGTCAGTTCCATCTCACACCCTCCCCATCGCGAAACCCTTGGCAATATGATTGCGGACAAACCAGATCACCAGCATGCCCGGCACCAGCGTCAGCACACCGGCCGCCGCCAGCACGCCCCAGTCCATGCCGGTGGCCGATACGGTGCGCGTCATGATGGCGCTGATCGGTTTGGCGTTGACCGACGTCAGCGTGCGCGCCAGCAGCAGTTCCACCCAGCTGAACATGAAGCAGAAGAAGGCCGTCACCCCTACCCCGGCCTTGATCAGCGGCAGGAAGATCCGGATGAAAAAGCGCGGGAAGGAGAAGCCGTCGATGTAGGCGGTTTCGTCGATTTCGCGCGAGATGCCGGACATGAAGCCTTCCAGTATCCACACCGCCAGCGGCACGTTGAACAGCATGTGCGCCAGCGCCACGGCGATGTGGGTATCCATCAGGCCCACCGTCGAATAGAGCTGGAAGAACGGCAGCAGGAACACGGCCGGCGGCGTCATGCGGTTGGTCAGCAGCCAGAAAAACATGTGCTTGTCGCCCAGGAAGCGGTAGCGCGAGAAGCCGTAGGCGGCTGGCAAGGCCACCAGCAGCGACAAGCTGGTGTTCAACGCCACGTAGATGATGGAGTTGATGTAGCCGCTGTACCAGGACGGATCGGTGAAGATGGTCTTATAGTTGTTCCACGTCAGGTCGCGCGGCCACAGCGTAAACACGGACAGCGTTTCCTCGTTGGTCTTGAGCGAGGTGTTGAGCATCCAGTACAGCGGCACCAGCGTGAAGGCGACGTAGAGCAGCAGCGTGACGGCGCGCGGCAGCCGGTTATTCTTTGGGAAGTGATTAGCCATGTTCGGTCTCCGTGGTCTTGCCGCTGCTGCCGGCGCTTTGCATCCAGTTGTACAGCGCAAAGCTGAACAGCAGGATGATCAGAAAATAGATCAGCGAGAACGCCGCTGCCGGTCCCAGGTCGAACTGGCCCACCGCCTTCTGCGTCAGGTACTGGCTGAGGAAGGTGGTCGAGTTGCCGGGGCCGCCGCCGGTCAGCACGAAGGGCTCGGTGTAGATCATAAAGCTGTCCATGAAACGCAGCAGCACCGCGATCATCAGCACGCCGCGCATCTTGGGCAGCTGGATGTAGCGGAACACCGCCCAGCGGCTGGCGCCGTCGATCTGCGCGGCCTGATAGTAGGCGTCGGGAATGGAGCGCAGGCCGGCGAAGCCCAGCAGCGCCACCAGCGGCGTCCAGTGCCAGACATCCATCAGCAGCACGGTCAGCCAGGCGTCCAGCGTGTGCGAGGCGTAGTTGTAGTCGACGCCCAGCATGTGCAGCGCGTGCCCGCCCAGGCCGATGTCGGCGCGGCCGAAAATCTGCCAGATGGTGCCCACCACGTTCCACGGGATCAGCAGCGGCATGGACAGCACGACCAGCGAGGCGGACGACTTCCAGCCCTTGGACGGCATGGCCAGCGCCAGGCCCACGCCGAGCGGAATCTGCACCAGCAGCACGCAGACCGAGAAGATCAGCTGGCGCAGCAGCGCGCCGTGCAGCTCGGAGTCGCGCATCATGGCGCGGAACCACTCCAGGCCGACGAACACGCTCTGGGTCGGGCTCAGGATGTCCTGCACCGAATAGTTCACCACCGTCATCAGCGGCAGGATGGCCGAGAAGGCCACGCACAGGAACACCGGCAGGATGAAGAACCAGGCTTTGTTGTTATAGGGCTTGTTCACCGCGCTATCCTTTCATCGTTGCAGAAGAAGATCGTCTCGGGCCGCGCGAGCCGCAGCCAGTGCCGCCCCGGCTGCACCGGAATATCGCTGCCAAGCTTTCCCTTGAGCGGATGCCCGGCCACCGAACCGGTGACCAGCTGGCAGGTGCCCAGTTGCTGCACGCTGAAGATCTCCGCCTCCAGCGTGCCGGGCGAACCCGGCTGCGCCAGTTCGATGAACTCGGGGCGCAAGCCCATGCTGATATTGCCGCCGCTGCCCTTGGCGCGCTTGAGCGCGGCCACCGTGGCGCTGTCGAGCTCCAGCCGGTGCGCGCCGATGCGGACCGCGCCGATGTCGTCCGGGTCCAGGCTGACCGGGTAGAAGTTCATACCCGGGCTGCCGATGAAGTAGCCGACGAAGGCGTGGTCGGGCCGTTCGAACAGCGCGTCCGGCGCACCCTTTTGCACGATTTTCCCGTTCGTCATCACCACCACCTCGTCGGCGAAGGTCAGCGCCTCCACCTGGTCGTGGGTGACGTAGATCAGCGTCAGCTTGAGCTGCTGGTGGATCTGCTTGAGCTGGCGCCGCAGCTGCCATTTCAGGTGCGGGTCGATGACGGTCAGCGGTTCGTCGAACAGGATGGCCGACACGTCCTTGCGCACCAGGCCGCGGCCCAGGGAAATCTTCTGCTTGGCGTCGGCCGACATGCCGGCCGCGCGCTGCTGCAAGGCGCTTTCCATGCCGAGGATCTCGGCCACTTCATGCACGCGCTTGCGCACCTCCGCTTCCGGCACCTTGCGGTTGCGCAGCGGGAAGGCCAGGTTGTCGAACACGCTCATGGTGTCGTACAGCACGGGGAACTGGAACACCTGCGCGATGTTGCGGCCGCGCGTAGGCGTGCCCGTCATGTCCTTGCCGTCGAACAGGACCTGGCCGTGCGACGGCACCAGCAGGCCGGAGATGATGTTCAGCAGCGTCGATTTGCCGCAGCCGGACGGCCCCAGCAAAGCATAGGCGCCGCCGTCCTCCCACACCATATTCATCGGCTGCAGCGCGTAGTCGGACGGCGCGGCGGGGTTGGAACCGTAGGCGTGGCCCAGGTTGCGGAATTCAATGCGCGCCATGGCAGCTCTCCTTTGGTGCGCGCAGCAGTGCGCCGTCCGCGTCGAATAAGAATAGCTTGTCGGGGCTGACGCAGGCTTGCACCTTCGCGTCGATCGCCACCGCGTGCACACCCGGCAGTTGCGCCACCAGGCTGTCACTGCCCAGGTGCAGGTGGACATAGGTTTCCGAGCCGCTCAATTCGGACAGGTCGACCGTGCAGTCCAGGCGGTTGGCCTGGCTGTGGTCCGACGACAGCAGCACATGATGGCAGCGGATACCGACCTTGCAGGGCTTGCCCTTGGCCAGGCCCAGCGCGGCGCCGCCGATCTTCAGTGCCGGGCCGCTGGCCAGGCGCACCGTGTGTTCGTCCTCGACGCGGGCGTCGAGGATATTCATCGGCGGATCGTTGAAGATGGCGGCGGCGCGGATCGACGCCGGCCGCTCGTAGGTGGTCAAGGTGCGGCCCGTCTGCAGGATGCGCCCGGCGTCCATTACCACGGTGTGACCGCCCAGCAGCAACGCTTCCTGCGGCTCGGTGGTGGCGTAGACGACGGTGGTGTTCCCGTCGGCAAACAGCGACGCCAGTTCCATGCGCAGTTCCTCGCGCAGCTTGTAATCGAGGTTGACCAGCGGCTCGTCCAGCAGCACCAGCGGCGCGCGCTTGACCAGCGCGCGGGCCAGCGCGCAGCGCTGCTGCTGGCCGCCGGACAGTGCGCCCGGCAGGCGCTGCAGCAGGTGCCCGATGTGCAGCTTGGCCGCAATGGCGTTGACGCGCTCGGCCACTTCGGCTGCCGGGCAATGCTGCAGCCGCAGCGGCGCGGCGATGTTGTCGAACACCGTCATCGCCGGGTAGTTGACGAACTGCTGGTACACCATCGCCAAGTTGCGGTCACGTACGCTGACGCCGGTGACGTCCTTGCCGTCCACCAGCACCCTCCCCGCCGTGGGCCGGTCCAGGCCCGCGATCACGCGCATCAAGGTGGTCTTGCCGGCCTGGGTGGGGCCGAGCAGAACGTTGATGTCGCCCTGCACCAGCTTCAGGTCCAGGGGGTAGAGATGGGTCTCCGCTCCAACTCTCAGGCTTATGTCTTTAAGCTCTAATATCACTGCACTTCTCCTAACCTCGGTCTATCGTCACGCGATCTGCTGCTCTTCGCTTTGCGCCATCCATTGCCGGAGGCGCTCCACATGGTGCGGCTGGCAGTACAAGCCGCATTTGGTCCTGCGCCATAAAATATCTTCCGCGCTGCGCGCCCATTCCGCTTTCACCAGGTAGCGCGCTTCCCGTTCATATAAGCCCGGCGCCAGTTCCTCGCCCAGGTCCGCCATGCCGGCGGCCTTGCCCAGCATGCGCACGGCGCGGCTGCCGTAATTGCGCGCGTAGCGCTGCGCCAGCTTGGCCGGGAGCCACGGATACTGCGTCGCGAAACGCGCCAGGAACTGGCCGAAAGCGAGGTCCCCGGCCAACATGCCCGGTTTTTCAAGGTCGCCGCCCGGCAGCGGCGCGTGCGCGGTCCAGTCCGGGCCGCCGCCGCCCAGGCGGCGCTGCAGCATGGCCAGCGCTTCCTCGGACAGTTTGCGGAAGGTGGTGATCTTGCCGCCCCAGACGTTCAGGAAGGGCGGCCTGTCCTCGTCGCATTCGAGCAGGTAGTCGCGCGTCACGGCGGCCGCGTTCTGCGAACTGTCGTCGAGCAGCGGACGCACGCCGGCATAGGTGCTGACCACGTCGGCGGGGCCTATCTGCTTGCTGAAATAGCGGTTGGCCATGCCGCACAGGTAGTCCACTTCCTCATCGCTGATGGCGACCTTGCCCGGCTCGCCCGTGTATTCCAGGTCGGTGGTGCCGATCAGGGTGAACTCCTCCTGGTAGGGGATGGCGAAGATGATGCGCTTGTCCGGGTTCTGGAAGATGTAGGCATAGGGGTGCTCGAACAGGCGCCGCACGATGATGTGGCTACCCTTGATCAGGCGCAGGCCATGGCCATCGCGCGCGCCCATGGCGGCCTCGGCGAACTGGCCGGTCCAGGGTCCGGCCGCGTTAACGATGGCGCGCGCACGCACGCCGATACGGCCGTGCTGTTCGCTCTCCAGCGTCGCCTGCCATCCCGTGCCCTCCTGTTGGACGCCGGTGCACTTGGTGCGGGTCAGTATCGTGGCGCCGCGCTCGCTGGCATCGAGCGCGTTCAGCACCACCAGCCGTGCATCGTCCACCCAGCCGTCCGAATACACGAAACCCTTGCGGTAGTCGCCTTTCAGCGGGCCGCCGGCCACGTGTGTGCGCAACGAGACGCCTTCCGAGGCTGGCAGGAACGCACGCCGCGCCAAGTGGTCGTAGAGGAACAATCCGGTGCGTATCATCCACGCTGGGCGCTGGCTGGAATCGTGCGGCATCACGAAGCGCAGCGGCCACATGATGTGCGGCGCGGCGCGCAAGAGCACTTCGCGTTCCTGCAAGGCCTTGCGCACCAGTTTGAATTCATAGTATTCGAGATAGCGCAGGCCGCCGTGGATCAGCTTGGTGCTGGCCGACGAGGTGTGCTGGGCCAGGTCGTGCTGTTCGCACAGGATGACCTCGAGGCCGCGCCCGACGGCGTCGCGGGCGATGCCGACGCCGTTGATGCCGCCGCCCACGATCAGCAGGTCGCAGTCACGAAAATGTTTGTTTGTTTTCATATCCAGTCTCTCATCGGTTTGCGTGGCTGCACAGGCGCCAACGCAGGGTTTCCCTGTGCGCTCAGCTGAATTCGACGAGCTTTTATGACCGGTCATGCCGCTCTGTCAGGTGGTCATTCTACTCACATTTAAAATTTCGACAACCGAAAATTATCATTTTTTTTCGTTTATGTTCATTTTGTTGTTCGTTTACTTGCGACGGGATGTTCGTTTGTCACACGACTCGCCTGCTGTGATTGTTCTGGCAATCATACCGGAATAGTACGAACGTGCGTATTTCATGTGAACTATAATGAACGCGTCCGAACACCTGCTCTGTTCACTCACTGTTCACGCATCGAGACCACATGACCCCACGCCACCGCCGCCTGCTCGATCACATCCGCCAGCACGGCGACACCTCCGTAGACGACCTGGCGCGGATACTGGGCGTGACCACGCAGACCATACGGCGCGATATCCGCGAACTCGAAGATGCGCGGCTGCTGGCGCGCTACCACGGCGGCGTGGGCATTCCGTCCACGGTGGAAAACATCGATTACGACCAGCGCCGCGTGATGGACTGCGACGCCAAGCGCCGCATCGGCGAGCTGGCCGCAGCGCAGGTCGAGAACGGCCGCTCGCTGATCATCAACATCGGCACGACGACCGAGGAAGTGTCGAAAGCGCTGCTGCGGCACAAGGGCATCCGGGTGGTGACCAACAACCTGAATGTGGCGTCCATCCTGTCGGACTGCGAGGATGCGGAAGTGATCGTCGCGGGCGGCCTGGTACGCAAACGCGACCGTGGCATCGTGGGCGAAGCGACCATCGATTTCATGCGCCAGTTCAAGGTCGACATCGGCATCATCGGCATCTCCGGCATCGAGAACGACGGCACCCTGCTCGACTACGACTACCGGGAAGTGCGCGTGACGCAGGCCATCATGGAGCAGTCGCGCGAAGTGTGGCTGGTGGCGGACCGCACCAAGTTCGGCCGCCACGCGCTGGTGCGACTGGGCAGCATCGCCCAGGTGGACAAATTCTTCACCGACCTGCCGGTGCCCCCGGAAGCGCTGGACGCTTTCGAAAAGGCCGGCGTTGAAGTGCTGGTGACCGATCCATTGGAAGCCGGGGGCCAGCCGGCACCGTAACAGGCGGTCGCCATTTGAAGCGCCTGGATTAGGTCCCACTCCTCCTGCTGGTGCCTTGGTTCGGCAGGTCGTTTCGGCTCGTCAGCATACAGGACTTTGACATTCAAAAGCCCTCACATCCCCCTGCCTTGATACCGCTCAAGCGGATGCCCCTGCCCGTCAGAACTCCAATTGATCGCATGCTAGTCTTCGATCCGCAACAACATGCGTCTGAATAAACTCTTGGCATTTTGAATTCCAACAGCAGGCAACCCAAAAGGGAACGACTTCATGCAAACACTCTCGGATACGACGAAACTTGGCGAGTTCACGCCAGCAGCACAGTCCACGATGCGCTTTGGCGACCTCCAACTCGCGTTCACCTCAAGTTTCGAAAAACGCTGGGATGATGGCGGTAGCGGCGCCGACAACGACGTGGCCTTCTATCATCCCATTCCGCCAGAGGGTTACTACGCACTGGGCTCGGTATCGATGAGCAACGCGGAGGACCCGAACGGGAAGTACGCTGCGATCTGCGTGCGAGCCGGCGCCGATGTCGGCGGAAAAGCTCCGCTGGCGGTTCCGCTCGGATACGGCTACATATGGGATGATTCAGGCTCCGGCGCCGACGACGACGGTTCCTGTTGGCGTCCGATCCCGCCCGACGGCTATGTGGCGCTGGGCGACGTGTTCGTCCTTGGGCACGATGCGCCGAGCGGCGTGCAAGTGATGTGCGTTGCTGCGGAACTGGTTGGCGAGGGGAAAGTCGGCCGCCAAGTCTGGAATGATGGCGGCTCGGGCGCCGATCGCGACTTCAGCTCCTGGCAAATCGACGTCTCGAGCGCATACTACGACACGGCCGACGGATTTTTCGCCGCAAACACCTTCGTCGGAGTGGATACGCACGACAACCCCGGCCTGGCACCCGTCGTGAACGTCTTGCGTTTGCCGCTACCTACGTATATGGGTGGCGACTCCGCCAAACCTACATTGGAGAGCCGCGCTACGCCCTTCCCAACCACGAACCCGACAATTGACCGTGTAGTCACGGTTCCTTTCACTGCCATCATCGACAACGACAAGAGCTTTGAATGGAAAATGCAAAACTCGCCATTCTATGAAATCAGACGCGCGGTTTGCTATGAGCTGATCATATTTGAAGACAACAATACCGGAGCAGATCAAACCAAGCGGCGCTCTATCGTAGTCGGCGTCACCACGGAGCAAAGTCAAACCTTCTCCATTACCACCGGCATCAAAGTGTCGTATGAAAGCGGGGTTGAAGCCGGCGGATTTTCCTCCAAGGTCGGCGTGGAAATCAGCCTGGAATTGGGGTATTCGACAACAACCGGAATTTCGGTACTGAGGTCAGCTCAAGACGATGCTGAATTGCTTATCCCGGCCGGCAAAGCTGCAGCCGTCTGGCTGGAGAAGCACAGCTTGCGGGTCTACCGCGCCAACAACGAACCAGTCGGTCAAGCACTTGAATTTAAGGCGAGCAACACCGCCTATCGATCCGCGCAATTCCCTCCGCCGGCCAGCGTAGAGGAAACGTCGGTGAGGCACCGCGCAATCAGTTCTAAACTCAGCGCCAAGCTCTAACAGGCCATATCGCTAAAAACACCTGCCCTCTTGCCGAAGGCAGGCCCCAATCTACGGAGCGACGTGCAGCGCCGCCACATGCGCCTCACCTGACACGCCGCCATCGGGGTGCTCCGCCGGCGTCGCTGATACAACCCGGTTTCTGCCTGTCTGCTTGGCGGAGTACAGTGCCATGTCCGCCGCCCGCAGCAGCGCCTCGGCGCTGTCGCCGTGGTCGGGCGACGAGACAACCCCCAGCGAGGCCGATACCACCAGCGCCTCTCCCTCGCTGCTGATGCAGATCGCCCCCACCGCCACGCGTACCGCCTCGGCCCGCACCACCGCCGCGCCCAGGTCGCATTCGGGCAGGATGAGCACCAGTTCCTCGCCGCCGAAGCGGCACGCGACGTCGCAGTTGCGCACACTCTGGCGCAAGACCTGGCCGACTTTCCGCAACAGCAGGTCGCCCGCGTCGTGGCCGTAGGTGTCGTTGACGCGCTTGCATGGATGCCGGCGCGCAGCGCGCCTGCCGTGGCAGGAATAGCCCCAACGGCGGCATAGTAGGGTTGCAAGTACTCTTCCTTGGCGACTGAGCAAACCTACCAGTTCGACTCGCGCTCCGGCGTCGAACTGATGCGGTGCACCGACAGGTCGGCGCCCTGGAATTCCTGCTCAGGATCGAGGCGCAGGCCGATGGCGGCTTTCAGGGCGCCGTAGATGATGTAGCCTGAACCGGCCGCGATCGCGACGCCGAGCGCGGTGCCCAGCAGTTGCGATACGAAGGATACGCCGCCGATGCCGCCCAGGCCTTTCAGGCCGAAGATGCCGGCCGCGATGCCGCCCCAGGCGCCGCACAGGCCATGCAGCGGCCACACGCCGAGCACGTCGTCGATCTTCCATTTGTTTTGCGCCAGCGTGAACATCCACACGAAGATGGCGCCGGCGATGCCGCCGGTGGCGAGCGCGCCCAAGGGGTGCATCAGGTCCGAGCCGGCGCACACGGCGACCAGGCCGGCCAACGGCCCGTTGTAGGCGAAGCCGGGGTCGTTCTTGCCCATCAGGACGGCCACCAGCGTGCCGCCCACCATGGCCATCAGCGAGTTCACCGCCACGAGGCCGTTCATCTTGTCCAGTGCCTGCGCGCTCATGACGTTGAAGCCGAACCAGCCCACCGTCAGGATCCAGGCGCCCAGTGCGAGGAAGGGAATGGACGATGGCGGATGGGCGGCGATTGCGCCGTTCTTCATGTAGCGGCCGCGACGCGCACCGAGCAGCAGCACGGCCGGCAGCGCGACCCAGCCGCCCATGGCATGCACCACGACCGAACCGGCGAAGTCGTGGAACTCGGCGCCGAAAGCGTGCAGCAGCCACTGCTGAAAGCCGAAGCGCTGGTTCCAGACCATGCCCTCAAACAGCGGATAGACGAAACCGACCAGCAGCGCGGTGGCGATCAACTGCGGATGGAAGCGCGCACGCTCGGCGATGCCGCCGGAGATGATGGCGGGGATGGCGGCTGCGAACGTCAGCAGGAAGAAGAACTTCACCAGCTCGTAGCCGTTCTTGGCTGCCAGCACGTCGGCGCTGGAGAAGAAGTCGACGCCGTAGGCGATGCTGTAGCCGATGAAGAAATAGGCGATGGTGGAAACCGCGAAATCGACCAGGATCTTCACCAGCGCATTGACCTGGTTTTTCTTGCGTACCGTGCCCAGTTCCAAAAAGGCGAACCCCGCGTGCATCGCCAAAATCATGATGGCGCCGAGCAGGATGAATAGCGCGTCTGCACCAGAATTGTTACCAGCCATACCAACCACTCCCCAAAAGAATGCAAAATTTAATAAAGAGTATTCTCTTAAGCAAAATTCGTACCAATTTGGTGCAAAGTGATAAGGTATTGATTTGATTGAATTTGGATAGTCCAGCGCCTTGCACCATTGCAGTGAATGCTGCATGTGCACTCACTGCAATGGTGCGTTTTTCCTGAATTGGATTTCCCGGGTGCACGGCGTTGCGCCGAAGCGGGATGGCAGGCCGATGGGCTGGATCGGCGCCGTGGCACGCGGCTGGCTAGATGGGAGCGCCGGGCGGTATCGCAGGCGAAGCGCGAAGTTTTACACTGCGTGGATCGGCCAGGTAGGCACGGATAAGGTCGGCCGCTTGCTTGCGGCTGGCGGCAATCGTGCCCTGCCCCGGATTCTTGCCCAGCCAGCCGCCGAATTCGCCCACCAGCTGGCGCGTTTCGGCTTGCACGCCGGGATGCAGCTTGCCGCCGTCGAGCAGATTCAGGGCGGCGTCCAGCAGCACCCAGTTGGCGGCCAGTTGCACCGCTTCGCCGCCCGTCACGGAAGCTGGCACGGCGTCGCGTTTCCAGGTGCGCTGCAGCAGCATGCCGACTACTTCGGACACGCCGGGCTGCTGCGGGTCGCGCGCGTGCTGCCAGGATAGGCGGTTCAGGCGCGCCGGGTCGAGCAGGAAGCCGGCGCTGTGCGCTGCGCCCGCTTCCACCGCCGAGAAGGCGTCGAACACGCTGTCCATCCGGCTCTGGAAGTATTCGCGGTTGCGCTCATAACCTTGGGCCGGGGGCGTGAGCACGTCCAGCACACTGGCTGGCAGCGCGAGGTATTCGGCGCGCAACGTGTCTGCGAGACGGGTCAGCGCCTGGCGCTGGGTGATGGCGGGGACGGTGCGCACGCCGCTTTGCGCGAGGCCGGCCTTGACGTCGCCGCTGGTGCCGTATTCGAAATCGCCGCCGCCGATCAGGCGTGCCAGCGCTTCTCCCTGGTAGCGCTGCAGCAGGTAGACGGGCACCAGCCGCGCTTCGAGTTCGCCCAGCTGGCGCTCGTTGGGCAAGGCGTCGAGCGAGAAGTTGTCGAGCGCACGCCGGCGCACGGCGGTCAGGCTGTCCCAGGTCTTGATGGAGTTGGGGCCGAAGTCCCACAGCAAGCCTTGCGGGTGGACGGAACCGGGCGAGCGCGCGTCCGTGTCGCCCGCGTATTCAAGCCCGGCGGCGCGCGCTTCGCGGCGCAGCGTGGCCAGCGCGGCTTGCTCATCGCCGGGAAACTGGCCATAGACATGTTTGACGATGTAATCATCCCAGGGGCCGACGCCGACGCCATAGGCATCCTGCAGGTCGATCTCGCCCTGGCCATCGATCTTGAGGACCGGATGCGGGTAATCCATGACGGAGCCGTTGCCGTGCCGGCTGGCGGCGAAGTTGTGGGCGAAGCCGAGCGTGTGCCCGACTTCGTGCGCGGATAGCTGGCGCAGGCGCGCCAGGGCCATCGCTTCGGCGAGTTTCGCCTTGCCGGCGCCGGCATTCTTGCCGTAGGGCGCGAGCAGGCTTTCAGCAATCAGGATGTCTTGCCGCACGCGCTGGGAGCCGAGGTTGACGGCGCCACGGATGATTTCCCCGGTGCGCGGGTCGGCCAGCGCATTGCCATAAGACCAGCCACGCGTGGCGCGGTGCGTCCAGGTGATGACGTTGTAGCGCACGTCCATGGCGTCGGCGCCTTCGGGCAGCAGTTCGACGCGGTAGGCGTCCTTGAAACCGGCCTTTTCGAAGGCGGTCGACCACCAGCGCGCGCCGTCGAGCAAAGCCGAACGCACTGGTTCGGGCGCGCCGCGGTCGACGTAGTAGACCAGCGGCTTCTTCACCGCGCCAGGCGTGCCGGCGGCGGCAGCGGCCGGGTCGGATTTTTCCAGGCGGTGGCGCACCTGCCAGCGCACATCCAGGCTTTGGGCAAGCGGCGTGGCGAAATCATAGTAAGCGACGTCGAAGCCGCCGGACGCTGGATGGTAGGCGCGCGGCTGGTAGCCGGCATCGGGCAGGCGCACCATGCTGATGTGCTGGCGCATGGACAAACTGGCCGGATCGGCAGCGACCTGCTTGACGAAGTCGGCCTGGCCGGGGCCCTGGAAGGTCAGCAGGGATTCAAGTTCGATGTTGTCGGGGAAGCTCTTGGCCAGTGCAGGCAGCACGGCGCTGCGTTTGGCGTCCACGCTGTAGGCGCCCTGCTTGGCGCCGGCCAGGCGCTCGGCCACGCCGTGCTGGTCGGCCAGCAGGAAGCCGGAGAAGTCGACCAGGTGCTTGCCGCCGTCGCTGGCGATGATGTCGCCGGCCCACAGCACCGCGCCGGCGAAGGATTCGGCCACGGCAGCGCGCTCGTCGGCGTCACGCGAATTGGCGACGAAGCGGGTGTTGTCCTGGATCAGGAACAAGCGGTTGCCGTGTTTCTGGAAGCGCACCATTTTCACGTCGCCGGGCTGGCCACGGTCCAGGCCAACGTCGTTCGAGCCGAGCGCGTATGGCAGGGAGCTCATGAGCAGGAAGGGCTGGTCCAGGCTTGCCACGGTGAGCAGCACCCTGCCCTTGTCGGCGTCGCGCCAGAGGTCGATGAAGCCGGGCTGCTGCTGCAGGCCCTTGGTGTGGTCGGCCAGGGATTTCGGCGCGTCGGCCGACGTCGCGGGCACGGCGTTCAGCAGCAGGAGGGAGAGCAGCAGCGAGGCGGGCTTGGTCATTGGGAGCGGAAGTTGGTTGGCAAAACGCGCCCCGGAGGGCGCGCTCCGTCATTCCCGCGAACGCGGGAATGACACGGTTTGGCTTACTGGGTGCCGCCGGCTACCGGTACCGATGGCGCGGCGGCAGTGGCAGGCAAAGTCATGTTCAGCGCGCGGCTCAGGAAGCCCCAGCGGTCGGCCACTTCTTCGATCTGCTTCGCGGTCGGCTTGCCGGCGCCGTGGCCAGCCTTGGTGTCGATGCGGATCAGGATAGGATGCCCGCCCGCCTGCGCGGCTTGCGCGGCGGCGGCAAACTTGAAACTGTGCGCAGGCACCACGCGGTCGTCATGGTCGGCGGTGGTGACCATGGTGGCCGGGTAGCAGCTGCCCGGCTTCAGATTGTGCAGCGGCGAGTACTTGAGCAGCGCCTTGAACTCTTCCGGATCGTCCGACGAACCGTAGTCCGAGGTCCACGCCCAGCCGATGGTGAATTTCTGGAAGCGCAGCATGTCCATCACGCCCACGGCGGGAATGGCGGCCGAGAACAGGTCCGGACGCTGCGTCATCGCCGCGCCGACCAGCAGGCCGCCGTTGCTGCCGCCGCCGATGGAGAGCTTGGACGGCGACGTGACCTTGTTCGCCACCAGCCATTCGGCCGCGCCGATGAAGTCGTCGAACACGTTCTGCTTTTGCAGCTTGGTGCCGGCCTTGTGCCACGCTTCGCCGTATTCGCCGCCGCCGCGCAGGTTGGCCAGCACGTAGACGCCGCCCATTTCCAGCCATGCCAGGTTGGGCACGGAGAAACCCGGCGTCATCGACGCATTGAAGCCGCCGTAGCCGTACAGATAGGTCGGGTTGCTGCCGTCAAGCTTGAGGCCCTTCTTCGCGACAATGAACATCGGCACCCTGGTGCCGTCGCGGCTGGTGAAAAACTGTTGACGCGTCTCGTAGGCGCTCGGGTCGAAATCGACCTTGGGCTGGCGGTATACGCTGCTCTTGCCGGACTTCATGTCGTAGCGGTAGATGGTGGCCGGCGTAGTGAAGCTGGTGTAGGAATAGAAGGTCTCGGTGTCGCTGGCCTTGCCGTTGAAACCGCCCGCCGAACCGATGCCCGGCAGCGCCAGTTCGCGCACGGCCTGGCCCTTCAGGTCGACAATGCGCACGGCGCTGTGCGCGTCGCTCAGGTAGTTCAGCACCAGCTGCCGGTTGATGATATTGGCCGAGGTCAGCGTCTCGCCGCTCTCGGGCACCACTTCCTTCCACTGCTCGGGCGCCGGTTTGCGGATGTCGATGGCAATGATGCGCGACTTCGGCGCGTTCTTGTCGGTGACAAAGTAGAACAGCGGACCGTCGTTGGCGATGAAGTTGTAGGACGCGTCGAACTGCTCCAGCAGGCCCACCACTTTGCCGTCCTTGCTGGCCAGGTCCTTGTAGAACACGCGGTTCTTGCGTTCGGTACCGTGGCTGGCGTTGACGATCAGATATCGACCGTCGTCGGTGACTTCGGCGCCGAAGCCCCATTCCTTCTGGTCGGGACGGTCGTACACCAGCACGTCGGCGCTTTGCGGCGTACCGATCTTGTGGAAGTACAGCTTCTGGAAGTAGTTCACGCCGGCCAGCTTGGCCGCTTCGGTGGGTTCGTCGTAGCGGCTGTAGTAGAAACCGGAGCCGTCGCGGTTCCAGGCGGTATTGGAAAACTTCACCCACTTGATGTGGTCATCGGTGTCCTTGCCGCTGTCGATGGCGCGCACCCTGACTTCATTCCAGTCCGAGCCGGAGGCGGCGGTGCTGTAGGCCAGGTATTTGCCGTCCGGGCTGACGGCGGCGCCAGCCAGCGCCACGGTGCCGTCGGAGGACAGCGTGTTCGGGTCCAGCAGCACGCGCGGCGTGCCGCCCAGGGACTTGAGGGTGTACAGCACCGACTGGTTCTGCAGGCCGTCGTTGCGGCTGTAGAAATAGCGCCCGCCTTCGTTGTAGGGCACGCTGTAGCGCTCGAAGTTCCACAGCTTGGTCAGGCGCGCCTTGATCGCTTCGCGGGCCGGGATCTGGCCCAGGTAGCTTTGCGTCAGCTTGTTCTGCGCATCCACCCACTCCTTGGTCTCAGCGCTGTTGGCGTCTTCCAGCCAGCGGTAAGGATCGGACACGGTGGTGCCATGGTAGTTGTCCTGCTGGTCCACTTTTTTGCTGAGCGGATAGCTGACCGTCGCGCCATTACCCGGGCAGGTTTGCGCCAGCGCGCTGCCGCCCAAGGCGGCGGCCAGCGCGAAAATCAGGGAAGCACGTCGTAATTGCATAAGGATTCCGTCTTGTCCAGGTCAAAGTGAACAGCGATCATAGCGTGGAATTTGACAAATATGAAACGTTCCCACGTACAGTGCAACGGATTTTATTCGGCCAAAGTCAAGCCGGCTGCGGGATTCGTGCTGGCGTCGGCGCCGGCGAGCCCGAGCGGCGGCTGCCATTTTTCGAGCCAGCCGGCCAGTTGGCTTGCCGGCATCGGACGGCTCATGAAGTAGCCCTGGCCCTGGTCGCAGCCCATGCGCGCCAGCAGGCGCCACACGGCTTCGCTTTCGATGCCTTCGGCCACCACGCGCAGCCCCATGTTGTGGCCGAGGTCGATGGTCGAGCGCACGATCTTGCTGTCGCCGATATCGTTTTCCATGTTGAGCACGAAGGACTTGTCGATCTTCAGCTCGTCCACCGGCAAGCGTTTCAGGTAGGCCAGCGAGGAATAACCGGTGCCGAAGTCGTCGATCGACAGCTCCAGGCCCATGGCGTGCAGCCGCTCCAGCGTCTGCTGGGCGCGCACCGGGTCGTCCATGATGGCGCTTTCGGTGATTTCCAGGCAGAACGAGCCGGGGCCAAGCTGGTAGCGCGCCAGCAGGTCGGCGAATTTGACAGGCAGGTCCTGGTCCATCAGGTCGCGCGTGGACAGGTTGACCGAGATCTTCAGGTGGATGCCCTGCGACGCCAGCTCCTGGCACAGCATGGCGGACTGCTCCATGACCCAGCGCGTCAGCGTGCGGATGAAGCCGGTCTGCTCGGCGAAGGGGATGAACTCGTCGGGGAAAACGTTGCCGCGCTCGGGGTGCACCCAGCGCACCAGCGCCTCGGCGCCGACCGCCTGGCCGCTGCCGAGCATGAGCTTGGGCTGCACGAACAGGCGGAACTCGTTGCGTTCGACGGCGTTGCGCAGTTCGGTCAGCAGCGACAGGCTTTGCGCGCTGGATTTGTCGATGCCGGCGTCGTACACCACGGCGCCGTCGTTGCGCTGCTTGGCGGCGTACATGGCGACCTCGGCCATGCTGAGGAGTTGCTCGGCGCCGTCGCCGTGCAGCGGGTAGCCGGCGATGCCCAGGCCGGCGCCGATGTCGACCATCTGGTCCTCCAGCGACAGCGGCGTCTCCAGCGCGGCCAGGATTTCGCGCGCGATGGCGAGCGCCTGCTCCAGGTCGGTGTCCGGCAGCAGCACCGCGAATTCGTCGCCACCCAGCCGCGCCACCTGGGCGGAGGTGTTGCGGCGGTTGGCCAATTGCAGCTGCAAGCGCCCCGCCACCTGGCGCAGCAAGGCGTCGCCGAAGCTGTGGCCCATGACGTCGTTGACGTGCTTGAAGCGGTCCAGGTCCATCATCAGCACGAACACCGGCGCTTCGCGCTGGCGCGCCTCGGCGATCGAGTCGTTCAGGTGCAGCACGAACTGGGCGCGGTTCGGCAGGCCGGTCAGCGTGTCCCAGTACGCCAGGCGGCGGATTTCCTGCTCGCGCTTGGCGATCCCGTCGCGCATGCTGTCGAAAGCCTGCGCCAGTGCGCCGATCTCGTCCTCGCGCTTGAATGCGATCTGCCCTTTGTAGTCGCCGCGTTCGAGCCGCTTGGCGGTGTCGGCCAGCAGGGTCAGCGGCTGGGCGATGCGCTTGGCGGTAAACACGCTGACGGCCGCCGAGACGATGATGCCGGCGATCGCCAGCCCCAGCAGCCAGCGCTCCAGGCGAGCGTACTCGGCGATGGCTTCGTCGATCGAGCGCGTCAGCACCACGCTCGCGCTCTGGCCCGCGTCCTCGCCGATCAGCAGCCGGCGCGCGCTGTAACGCATGCCCTGCACCTCGACGTCGAACGGCACTTCCGCTGCGCCCTGCTTGCCCTGGCCCTGCAGGCGCTGCACCACGCCGGCGACGACGGGCGTGCCGAGCGTGGACGCCACCGGCAGCCAGTTGCCTTGCACGTCGCGCGTCAGGATGGAAGTATCCAGGCCGCTGACATTGTGCATCTCGCTGGCGATCTGGCGGTCGATCGGGAAGGTCATGACGATGTAGCCGATGACGATGGGCGCTTTGACCGGCATCACCACCACCTGGTAGGGATGGCGCTCGACCAGGGCGATGCCGTTGGCGCCGTCGGACGCCTCGGCCTGGTCCAGCATGCTCATGACCAGCTTTTCCAGGCCGGCCGACTGCGCATGGCTGGTCGACGCGGTGATCTTGCGCTCGGCCGACACCAGCATGGAGGCGGTGGCCTTGATGCGGCGTCCGCTGTTGGCCAGCGCCGATTCGATGGTGGCGCGGTCCGATTCGTCGTTGTTGCCGATGGCGGCGACGAAGGCGGTGTCGCGCGCCAGCAGGCGGGCGCCGAAGCGCAGGCTTTGCGCATTCTGCTCCAGCAGGCGGCGGAACACCTTGCCGCCGTTGTTCAATTCGACGCCGATGGCGGCGCGCGCATTGCTGTCGATCCCGCCCTGTATCACCAGCAGCCCCACCACCTGCACCACGACGATCAGCAGCAGGAACAAGGTGACGATGCGGCTCTCCAGGCTGCGGAATTGAAAGCGCATGCGGACTCCTACAGCGCGTCGCCGCCGGAAGGCGGCTTCATCGTCAGGCGGAAGCTGGCCGTGGCGGGCGCGTCACCGGCCTTGACCGCTACCGCCTGCTCGGCGGGCTGGCCGCCGGCCATATTGAAATGCCACACCTTGACCACGTATTTGCCGGCGGCGGGCAGTTCCACCCGCGCCAGGCCGCTGACGTCGGTCTTGCCGAAGTGCGGCGTGTCGACCACGCGCACATAGGCCACCATCTTGTCGTGGATGTTGCAGCCGAGTACGACGACGCCGGCCTTGTCAAAGATCTGCGGGGTGGCCGAGGTGCCGGAGTACAGCTTCTGGTCGAACTTGTGCGCCGGCGAGAAGGAATAGATGTGGTGGCGCACCCTGTCGTTGTTGGGAAACTCGATGCGGCTGCCGGTTTGCACCACGGTCACCAGCGGCACGAACTTCAAGCCCTTCTGCTCGATCTCGGCCGCCTTCTGCGCCCTGGGCGGGGTCTGGGCCGCACCCGGTTCGGCCTCCACATAGACCACGGCGTCCGGCAGCGGCGCCCCGCCGCTGTCGGCCACGTGCACGGAAATGGCGGCGGCGCCAGCCGCGCGGGCCGGGACGGGCGCCAGGCACAGGGCAGCGGCGGCGACTGCGACTGCGACGGCAGCGGCAACGCGGGGGAAGAACGGCTTGATCATCGTGTGGCTGTCGCTGGGCGTATCATGGAAACCTATTGTAGCGCTTGAGGCTGGGGGCGTTAAGTAGTTTCCTGAATTCATCAAGCTGTCACATTCATTACATAATATGGCAGCCTTGTCACACCCTTGCCAGCCTATCATGAACAATGTCGCCTACCTGCGCCGCGCCGATACCGACGAGGAAGCCTTGCTGCGTCTACAGCTTAACGAGATCATCGAACGCCGTCAGCTGAGTGCGCTGCTGCAGCCGATCGCGCGCATGCAGGACGGTGAAATCATCGCCTACGAGGGGCTGATACGGGGGCCGTCGGACAGCCCGCTGCATTCGCCGCTGAACCTGTTCAAGGCGGCGCGCATCTGCGGCCGTACCGTGGAAGTGGAGCACCTGTGCCGGCGCGTGGTGCTGGAGCGCTTCGCCGAGCTGAAGCTGCCGGGCAAGCTCTTCCTCAACGTCAGCCCGGAATGCCTGCTGCTGCAGCCGGACGGCACGCGCGGCGAGACCTTGCAATACATACATCAAATCGGCATCAACCCTGAGCGGGTGATCATCGAACTGACCGAGAACCAGCCGACCTACGACTACGAGTTGATGCGCGAAGCGGTTCTGCATTACCGCAACATGGGTTTCCAGATCGCCATCGACGACCTGGGCGAGGGTTTTTCCAGCCTGCGCCTGTGGTCGGAGCTGCGCCCGGAGTACGTGAAGATCGATATGCACTTCATCCAGGGCATCAACAGCGACCCCGTCAAGCTGCAGTTCGTGCGCTCGATCCAGGAGATCGCCGACAAGTCGGACACGCTGGTGATCGCCGAGGGCATCGAAACCCAGGCCGAACTGCTGGTGCTGCGCGACATCGGCGTTGCCTTCGGCCAGGGCTACCATCTGGGACGGCCGGCTGCCGCCCCGGCCAAAGCGCTGCCGGCCGAAGTGGCCAAGGCCTTGAGCCGCAACGGCGTGGCGGTGTATCCGCAGCGCGGCACGGAGAAGCACAGCGTGAGCATCGAGAAACTGCTGCACCAGGTGGCGGTGGTGCCGCCGTCCATGAGCAACAACGAAGTGTACGAAATCTTCATGGGCGAGCCCAAGTTGCTGATCATTCCCGTGGTCGACCAGGGCATACCGCTGGGACTGATCAGCCGCTTCGACATGATCGACCATTTCGCGCGCCCCTATCAGCGCGAGCTGTACGGCAAGAAGTCGTGCCGCGTGTTCATGGACGCCAATCCGCTGATCGCCGACAAGGACACCAGCCTGCAGGACCTGTCCTATCGCATGGTGGAGTCGGCGGCGCACCACCTGTTCAACGGCTTCATCATTACCGAACACGGGCGCTACGTGGGCATGGGCACCGGGCACGACCTGATGCGCGAAATCACGCAGATGCAGATCAACGCGGCGCGCTACGCCAATCCGCTGACGCAGCTGCCGGGCAATGTGCCGATCAACGAGCACATCGACCGCCTGCTCGAGAGCGGCACGCGGTTCTGGGTCTGTTATTGCGACCTGGACCATTTCAAGCCCTTCAACGACGTCTATGGCTACCGGCGCGGCGACGACGTGATCCAGATGACGGGCCGCACCCTGGGCGAGCACTGCGATCCGAACCGCGATTTCATCGGCCACATCGGCGGCGACGACTTCATGATCCTGTTCCAGAGCGAGGACTGGGAAGAACGCTGCCGCGCCATACTGGAGCGCTTCGCCGGCAATGTGCTGGAGTTCTACAGCCTGGAGGACCGCGACCGGGGCGGCTACATCAGCGAGGACAGGCAGGGCAAGAAGGTGTTTTATTCGCTGATCAGCTTGTCGCTGGGAACGATACGGGTCGAACCGCACCAGTATTATTCCCACCACCAGATCGCGACCTTGGCCTCGGACGCCAAGAAACAGGCCAAGAAAATACACGGCAACAGCCTGTTCATCGACCGCCGCCAGCAGCCTTAGGACGCACTGTTGACGCGGCCTTAGCCCGCCTCCGCCGCGGCGTCGGCGGAGCGCCGCCGGTGCGTGGTCGGCACCCGCGCGGTGCGGGGCTTGAAGCGTGACGCCAGTTCGCGCGCGGCGTTCAGTTCGGCCGTCGTCAAACGCCCCAGCAGCAGCTCGCGCTGCGCCGCCGCGCTCTTGTCGCCGGCGGCGGCGGCCAGCGAAATCCACATGAAAGAGCGCACCAGGTCGCGCGCCACGCCGCGTCCGCCGCTGTACATGCCGCCCAGGTTGTATTGCGCCAGCGGATGCCCCTGCTCGGCCGCCCTGCGATACCAGTCCACCGCCGCGCTGTCGCACTGCGCCACGCCGTGGCCGTTGGCGTACATCACGCCCAGGTTGTTCTGCGAACTGGGATCGCCCAGCGCGGCCGCCACCCGGTACCACTCGACCGCGCGCGCTTCGTCCTTGTCGACGCCGTTGCCGTCGGCATACATCACGGCCGCGTTGAACTGGGCGTTGACCACGCCCTGCGCAGCGGCCAGGCAGTACCACTCGAGCGCCAGGGCGGCATCGGCCTGCACGCCGCGCCCCTGGGCGTACATGGTGCCCAGGTTGTACTGCGCCAGCGCATGGCCGGACTCGGCGGCGCGGCGATACCAGATGAAGGCTTCCGGCTCGTCCTTGTCGACGCCGTGGCCGTTGGCCAGCAGCACGCCGAGGTTGAACTGCGCGTCGACGTCGTCCTGCGCGGCGGCGCGCGCCAGCCAGCAGTAGGCGCGGCGCTGGTCCGGCGCCACGCCGCGCCCCTCGGAGTAGGCCACCCCGACCTGGCGCTGCGCCACCGGATGGCCCTGCGCCGCAGCCTGCCGGAACCAGGCCAGCGCGGCGATGTCGCTGGCCATGACACCCTGGCCGCGCCGGTGCATCAGGCCCAGGTTGAGCTGGGCGCCGGCGTCCCCCTGCAGCGCGGCCTTGCGCAGCCAGGCCAGCGCCAGCGCGTCGCTGCGGTGGGTGCCCAGGCCCAGCATATAGGCCTCGCCGACCAAGGCCTGGGCGCTTGCCACGCCCTGCCCGGCCGCCCGGCTGAACCAGGCCAGCGCGTCCACCTCGCTGTGCGGCACGCCGCGCCCCTTGCGGTACATCTGGCCCAGGTTTTGCTGGGCCGACGCCTCGCCTTGCTCGGCGGCGCGGCGGAACCAGAACGCCGCCTCGCCGTCCCTGCACGGCGTGCCGCGGCCGTTGTAATACATGGCGCCGACGTGGTTTTGGGCAAAGGCGAGGCCCTGCAGCGCGGCCAGACGCATCCAGATGAAGGCTTTCGCCTCGTCGCGGCGGATGCCCTTGCCTTTTTTGTACAGCAGGGCCAGGTTGAACTGTGCATAGGGATTGCCGCGCTCGGCGGCGGCCAAGTACCAAGCGAAGATGCTACCGTCGGTTGCTGAACGGCGATGTTCCATGATGAGCCTTTGCGTGCGCTTCCGTTGTCTAAAGCTTAATCAGATGAAGCGGCGCGCGTTTGATGCGGCTCAATCGTCATTGCAAATTGCAAGGACGGGGACGAAAAAAAGCCCGCCGAGTTCGCTTCCGGCGGGCTGATTTGGCGGCTTACGGCTAACGCCTGGGGCGGGTTAGCGCGCCGTGCGTAATCCGGCTACCCCGCCGCCTGCACCGCCGCCTGCCCCGCCGGCGTGCTTGAGCAGATAGGCGTGCACCTTGGCGGCCGCCAGCCTGTTGATCGACAGCAGCAATTCCGGCTCGACCTCGGTGATCCCATAACTGTCGCCCAGGTGCTGTCCGATATGCAACAACACTTGCGCCGCCACTTCAGCATCCGACTCGGCCCGGTGGGCCGCGCTTTTGAAGCGGATGCCAAGCTGGCCGGACAGCTGGCCCAGCTTGTAGCTGCCCAGCGCCGGGAACACGCGGCGCGCGAGCTTGAGCGAGCACACCGTGCCCTGGTGCGCCGGCGCCAGGCCCAGGCGGGCCGCCTCCGCCCGCAGGAATTTCTCGTCGAAGCTGGCGTTGTGGGCGGCCAAGGCGTCGGCGCCGATGAATTCCAGCAGTTCCGGCAGCACCTTGGCCACAGGCGGCGCGCCGTCGACCATCTGCTGCGTGATGCCGGTCAGGCCGGTGATGAAGGAGGGAATGCGCACCTGGCAGTTGATCAGCGAGACATAGCGCTCGGTGATGCGGCCGTCGACGATGCGGATTGCCGCCACCTCGGTGATGCGGTCGCCCATGTCGGGCGACAAGCCGGTGGTCTCGAAGTCGATCATGACGATCGCTTTGCTGTAGACGGCCATCACGCGTTTCCGAACTTGCGCACCGCGTCCAGCGCCAAGCCGGCGCCTATGCTGCCGAACAGGTCGCCCTCGACCTTGCGCGCGGAGGGCACGACGGCGGCGATCTTCTCGCGCAGCGACTGCACGCCGCTCGAACCGCCGGTGAAGAACACGGTATCGACCTGCTCCGGCTTGACGCCCGCGTCGGCCAGCATCTTGCCCACCGTCTGCTCGACCGAGCCGACCAGGTGGCCGATGGCGCTGTCGAAGCCGGCGCGGCTCAGGTCCAGCGTGACGGCAGGCGCCAGGCGGTCCAGTTCGAGCGCCACGTGTTCGGCGCCGGACAGCGCGATCTTGCCCTCCTCCACCTTCATCGCCAGCCAGTGGCCGGCGCGCTGGTCGATCAGCTTTTGCAAGCGGCCCAGCTTGTCCTGTTCGCGCGCGTCGCGCACCAGCTCGGACAACTGGGTCCACATCTTCTTGGTGTAAGCCAGGTTGATGGTGTGCCAGGTGGCCAGGTTGAAGAAGTAGCTCGACGGCACTTCGCTGTTGTTGTTGAGCTGGCTGCCATAGCCCAGCAGCGGCATCACGGCCGACAGGCTGAGGTATTTATCGAAGTCGGTGCCGCCGATGTGCACGCCGCCGGTGGCCAGGATGTCGTCGCGCCGCTCGGCCTTTTTCGCCCGTTCGGGCGACAGGCGCACCAGCGAGAAGTCAGAGGTGCCGCCGCCGATGTCGGCGATCAGCACCAGTTCCTCGCGATCGATCTGCGACTCATAGTCGAAGGCGGCGGCGATGGGCTCGAACTGGAAGGCAATGTCCTTGAAGCCGACCGAGCGGGCGATCTCGGCCAGCGTATCCTCGGCCAGCTGGTCGTTGGCGGCGTTGTCGTCGATGAAATAGACGGGGCGGCCGAATACGGCCGAGGTGAACTGGCGGCCGGCGGCCTGCTCGGCGCGCTTCTTGACCTCGCCGATATAGTTGGCCAGCAGCATGCGGAACGGCAGCGCGCGGCCGCCGACTTCGGTCTGGCCGTCGATCAGACTCGTGCCCAGCAGGCTTTTGAGCGAACGCATCAACCGCCCCTCGTAGCCGGCCAGGTACTCGGCCAGCGCGGCGCGGCCGAACGTCACTTCCTCGTCCTCCGCGTTGTAGAACACCACCGAGGGCAAGGTGGCTTTACCGTCTTCCAGTGCCAGCATGGTGGCGTGGCCCGGGCGCACCCAGCCGACCGTGGAATTGGACGTGCCAAAATCGACTCCGCAAGCTATGGCCATGTCTGTTTTCCAGTTAATTCTAAAGGGGCGGTAGTCTACCAGAAACCGCCCAGTCCGGCTACCGGCCCGCAGCGACAACCATCCTGCGCCGATTTAACGACACTTGCCGGCCGTTTGCGGGCAAAATTATTGCCATTGAGTAAGACTGTACGATATCCTCGAGAAACAACTATATACAAGCATGGCGTGGGCCGAGACATAATGAGAACAATCAAACCTGAGCCCGCACTCACCCTCGCCGACCACAAGGCCGCCATCCTGCGCGACAACCGCCGCGTCACGTCCTACGACGTGGCGCTGGTGGCCGGCGTCTCGCAGTCGGCCGTGTCGCGCTGTTTCAAACCGGGCGCCAGCGTATCGAAGGCAACCTATGCCCGCGTGATGAAGGCGGCGGCCGGGCTCGACTACATCCCCAACGCGGCCGCGCGCAGCCTGATCACGCGGCGCAGCAATATGGTGGCGGTGATTATCTCCAACCTCGCCAATCTATATTACCCCGAGGCGCTGTCTGAGCTGAGCAGAGAAGTGGGGCGGCGTGGCAAGCGCGTGTTGCTGTTCACGCTACAGGAGGAAAGCGAGCTGGAAGCCGTGCTGAACGACGTCTGGCAATACCAGGTCGACGGCGTTATCGCGGCAGCCACCTTGAGTGACGGACAAGTGGCCGAATTCGGGCGGCGGCGGCTGCCGCTGGTGGTGTTCAACCGCAACCCGCGTGGCCAGGCCGCCAATACCGTGGCCTGCGACCAGTACGAGGCCGGCCGCGCGCTGGCGGCGCGCCTGGCGGCGGCCGGACACCGGCTGTTCGGCATCATCGACGGCGAGCAGGACAACACGGTGGCCAGCGAACGCCGGCGCGGCGCCTGCGAACAGCTGGCCGAACTGGGACTGCCGGCACCGGTGATCGTGCGAGGTGCGTTCGACTATGCGAGCGGCAAGCTGGGCCTGCGCGAAATCATCGCGCGCGGCAACGGGAGCATTCCGGACGCCATCCTCTGCGGCAGCGACATGATGACCATCGGCTGCCTGGACTGCGCACGGCACGAACTGGGCATTTCAGTGCCGGAGCAGCTGTCGGTGGCAGGTTTCGACGCGGTCGAGCCGTCCAACTGGCTCAGTTATAATTTAACCACCTTGCGCCAGCCCATCCAGCAAATGGCTGCGGCTGCCGCGGAACTGTTGCAAAATCTGATGGAATGCAGCGAGGGCGCCGCCGAAAAGCGCATGTTCGCGCCGCAGTTCATCGAGGGCGCCACCGCGCGCCTCACCCCGCCCGCCAGCATCGAACTGGCCGCCTGAGGCCCTATGAACGAGCTGATGAACCCTTTCCTGGTCACCGCCGCCCTGCTGAGCGCGACGGCCGCGCTGGCGCACATGGGGTGCATCGTGTTCGGCGCGGAGTGGTATCGCTTTTTCGGCGCGGGCGAGCACATGGCCAGGATGGCGGCGGCCGGCCAGTTGCTGCCGACGGTCATTACCTCCATCATCGTGCTGGTGCTGGCAGGATGGTCGCTTTACGCTTTCGCCGCTGCCGGCGCGGCCTTCAGCCTGCCGCTGATGCGCTGGGTCATGGCCGCGATCACCGGCATCTACCTGCTGCGCGGCCTCGCCTTCCTGCCGCTGGCCATGCTGAACATCGACCTGGGACGCAGCATGGGCTTCTGGTACTGGAGCTCGGCGGTCTGCCTGTTCATCGGGGTGCTGCATCTGGCGGGGCTGCTGCAGGTCTGGCAGCGGCTGTAGGCCTGGACCTGGCGCTCACGCCGAGCTCATAAGGAGAGCGCCGGCTGCTCCGCCGGATAGGTGATGCGCAAGCCGTCGACGCGGGCGAAGGGCGTCAGCTTGTGCGGGCGCCGCTGGCGGGCATCGATGATGTCGTCGACAGGCACGCCGCGCACCAGCAAAGCGTCGGCCACCAGCGAGCGGTGGCAGCGCCACGGCACGGCTTCCGCGCACATCAGCGCGCAGGGCCTGCTGCGGCCCAGTTCGACGACCGCGTCGACGTTGGCCGCAAACTCGCCGGTCTGCATATAGTCGGCGTAGCCGCGAAACGACACGTTGCGCCAGCCGGCATTCGGGCTATCCTTGCGTGGGCGGCGCAGCCCGCCAAGGCCGGGCAGGTAGCGGTATTCGATGCCGGCTTCGGCCAGCGAGGCTGGCAGCCGGTCCTGCCCGAATTGCGGATTATGGCGCGATTTCGGCACTGTGCGGATGTCGAGCAGGCAGGCGACGCCGTTCTGTCGCAAGAGTTCGATGAACTCTTCGATAGAGCGGTTCGAATGGCCTATCGTGCAGACGAGTTCCCCTTTCATACGCGTATTCTGGCATGGACGCGGAGCGCGAAGCGCACGTCCGGCAGCATACCCGGATGTCCGCGGCCTCAGGCTTGCGGTGCCAGCGCTGCAATGCGCTTGGACTTGCTGAGCGAGGACATGGCCTTGTCATAGGACCATTGCACCAGCTCGGTCAAATAGTCCTCCGGGAACTGCTGGACGTTGACGATGGTGACCCAGTGGAAGCGGCCCATGTAGCGCGCGGGCTTGATGCCGGGCATGCCGGTCAGCTCGAGGAAACGGTCCGGGCTGGCCCGGAAGCTGAAGCGCCACTGCTCGGGCTCGCTGGTCTTGAAGTAGGCGAATGTCTTGTCGCCCAGTTTGTAGACGAGGATGTTGCTGGGGGCGCCGTGCAACGTCTCGACGGCCCCGGGAAAGCGCGCGCAGTAGGCTTTTAGTTGTTTAGTATTCATGTTTTCTCCGCCAGGCAAAATAAAACCCGCACGCGGCGGGTTTTACCGGAACACAAAACGGCTCAGGCTTCAGCCACGCGCTTGGCGATGTGGGCCAGCGAATCCTCCACCTGGTCCACCAGCACCAGGCACAAGTCGCCCGGCTGCAAGCGCGCCAGCGCGGTATCGATGGCGATGAATTCACCGTTGATCTCGTCGATGTAGCTGGTGCGCGGCGCATCGGCCAGGCCCTGGCGCAGCAGCGCGACGACTTCGCCGTCGGCGCGGCCGCGCTGGCACTGGTCCTGGTACAGCAGCACGTCGTCAAACGCGCGGCCGAGGATCTCGGTCTGCTGGCGGATGTCTTCGTCGCGGCGGTCGCCGGCGCCGGAAATGACCACCGAGCGGCGCTTGCCCGGCAGCGCGTCCACTGCCTGCACCAGCGCCAGCATGGCGTCCGGATTGTGGCCGTAGTCGGCGATGACGGTGGCGCCCTTGTAGCTGAACATATTGAAGCGGCCGGGCGCGTTGTCGCTGTCGTTGGCGAAGGTGGCCAGGCCCTTGCGGATAGCCTCCCAGGCTATGCCCGCACCCCAAGCCGCCGCCACGGCGGCCATCACGTTCTCGACCTGGAAGCCGATGGCGCCGTTGCGCGTGATCGGCACTTCGGACAATGCCACCGCTTCGGCGTGCTTGCCCTCGGCGGCGATCAGCTGGCCGTCCTCGATGTAGACGGTGCGGCGGCCTTGCGCCAGATGCGTGGCGATGACCGGGTGCTCGCGGTCGGCGCCGAAGAAGGTCACCTTGCCGCGGCAGGTGGCTGCCATGGCGGCGACGATGGGGTCCATCGCGTTCAGCACGGCCACGCCGTTCTTGTCCACGTTTTGCACGATGACGCGCTTGAGCACCGCCAGGTCTTCCACGGTGGTGATGTAGTTCAGGCCCAGGTGGTCGCCCGCGCCGATATTGGTCACCACGGCGACCTTGCAGCGGTCGAAGGCCAGGCCTTCGCGCAGCACGCCGCCGCGCGCGGTTTCGAACACGGCCGCGTCCACGTCCGGGTGCTGCAGCACGTTGCGCGCACTGCGCGGGCCGGAGCAGTCGCCGCTGTCGGTGCGGCGGCCGTTGATGTAGACGCCGTCGGTGTTGGTCATGCCGACCCGCAGGCCGCTCGATGCCATCAGGTGCGCGATCAAGCGCACGGTGGTGGTCTTGCCGTTGGTGCCGGTCACCGCCACCACCGGGATGCGGCCGTCTTCGCCGTCGGGGAACATGGCCGAGATGATGGCTTCGCCCACCGGACGGCCCTTGCCGTAAGATGGCGTCAGATGCATGCGCAGGCCGGGCGCGGCGTTGACTTCCACCACGCCGCCGCCCTGCGCTTCGATCGGTTGCAGCACGCTGTCGCACACCACGTCCACGCCGCAGATGTCGAGGCCTATCATCTGCGCCGCCTCCACCGCGCGCGCCGCCACTTCAGGGTGCACGTCGTCGGTGACGTCGGTGGCGCTGCCGCCGGTCGACAGGTTGGCGTTATTACGCAAAGTGACGCGCTGGCCCTTGGGCGGCACGGAGTCCGCTTCGTAGCCTTGCAGCGCCAGGCGCGCCAGGGCGATGTCGTCGAACCGGATCTTGGTCAGCGAAGTGGCGTGGCCGGAACCGCGGCGCGGGTCGGCGTTGACCAGGTCAACCAGTTCGCGCACCGAGTGCACGCCGTCGCCGACCACGTGGGGCGGATCGCGGCGCGCAGCGGCGATCAGCTTGTTACCGATCACCAGCAGGCGGAAATCGTGGCCCGGCAGGAAGCGCTCGACCAGGATGTCGTCGCGGAATTCGCGCGCGGCGGCGAAGGCTTTGTTGACCTGGTCGCGGGTGGTGATGTTGACCGTCACGCCCTTGCCCTGGTTGCCGTCCTTCGGCTTGATCACCACCGGCACGCCGACTTCGCAAGCGGCCTTCCAGGCGTCTTCCTCGTCCTCGACCGAACGGCCGTGCGGCACCGGCACGCCGGCCGCGTCCAGCAGTTTCTTGGTCAGTTCCTTGTCCTGCGCGATGGTCTCGGCGATGGCGCCGGTGGAATCCATCTCGGCGGCCTGGATGCGGCGCTGGCGCGAGCCCCAGCCGAACATCACCATCGAGCCCTTGGTCATGCGCTTGAAGGGGATGTTGCGCACCACGGCCGCGTGCACGATGGCGCCGGTGCTCGGCCCGAGGCGCACGTCCTCGTCCAGGTCATGCAGCTGCGCCAGCGCGCCGGGCAGGTCGAACGGCGCGTCATCCAGCGCGGCCTTGATCAGCTGCTCGGCCAGCTCCACCGCCAGGCGGCCCACTTCTTCTTCGGTGTATTCCACCACCATCTGGTAGATGCCCGTTTCCAGCGTCTGCGTGGTGCGGCTGAAGGTCACCGGGCAGCCGGCTTCGGCCTGCAGCGCCAGGGCCGTCAGTTCCAGCACGTGCGCCATCGGAATCGCGTCGTCGTGGCCGATAGGCTGCAGCGCGGCGATCCCCGGAAAGCGCGCGCGCAGGCGCACTTCGAAGCCTGGCAGCTTGTCGATGTTCTCTTCTTCCGGCGAACAGGAGACGATGGCTTCGACAGCCGTGTGGTGACTCCAAAGATTGGGACCGCGCAGCGCGCGGATGCGAATAACTTCCATTACCTGTATCCTGTGTGGTGATGTCTTTTTTATTGTATGCCAGCGATAATTTTTAGTTCGCCTTGAAGGTGCGCAGCGCGGCGGCGATCAGCCCGGGCTCCAGGCCCAACGCCCAGCCGGCGGCGATCGCGGCCAGCACGGCTTCCTCGTTACCGGCCTGGCCGGCCGGCTTGCAGGACAGCGGCAGGATGGCCACTTCGTTGGCGCCGGCCGCCAGCACGTAGCCGGTGGCGCGCAGGAACACGGCGCGCTCGCCGTCCTGGCGGTGCTCGACGATGGCCGGCAGTTCCTCGTCCAGGCCGTAGAAAATCACGGCGCCGTCGCACAGCTCGGCCATCTCCACCACTTGCGGCTCGGCCGCGTTCAGTACCGCCGCGCCGTCCGGCAGCACGACGTCGACCTGGGTGCGCATCACGCGGTACATATCCTCTTCATCGCTGATATAGAACTCGCCGAGCGCCTCGTGGCCGCCGGTGTCGGTGACGATGCCGACCAGGCATTTGTCGTAGGCCAGGCCTTCGGTCAGGATCATGTGGCTGCCGTTGTGGAACACGGCCGCTTCGACATTGCGGTTGAGCAGCAGGCGCTGGCCCGATTCCCAGGCCGACAACGGGCCGCGCGGCACCTTGCGGCCGTTCAGGTAGATGCCTTCTTCGCAACTCAGGCCGACCGATTTGCCGCTCACCTGCAGCAGCCAGGCGGTCAGCTTGGCGATCAGCGCGCTATGGCGCTGGCCGGCCACGCCCACCACGGGGATGCGGCCGCTGTCGTCATGGGCGAACAGCTGGTCGACAATGGCGGCGCCCACGGGACGCGGCTGGCCGCCCTCGGCGGGCTTCAGGTGGGCCAGCAGGCCGGGGCTGGCGTTGACTTCGATGATGGCGCCGCCCTGCTCTTCCAGCGGACGCGAAATATCCTGCGCCACCATGTCGATGCCGGCGATGTCCAGGCCGATCACGCGCGCCGCCAGGGTCGCCATCTCGGCGGTGTCCGGGTGCACCAGGTCGGTGACGTCGACCGCCACGTTGCCGTTCGGCTGGATCAGCACCTTGTGGCCGGCGGCCGGCACGGACGCGTGCGTCATGCTCTGGCGCTGGAGTTCCAGGATGATCTCGGCCGCCACGTCCGGCTTGATCAGGCCCAGCGGCGAACCTTCGGTCTCGCCGCGGCGCGGGTCGATGTTGATGTGCAGGTCGCACAATTGCTTGATCGTGTGCTGGCCGTCGCCGGTCACCCACAGCGACTCGCCCTTGGCGGCCGCGATCAGGCGCTTGCCCACCACCAGCAGGCGGTGCTCGTCGCCGGCGATGAAGCGCTCGACGATGACGCTCTTGCTGCCGCCCTTGCGCGCGGCCAGCGCGTAGGCAGCGTGCACGTCGGCCTCGGTGGTCAGGTTCAGGGTCACGCCGCGGCCGTGGTTGCCGTCGTAGGGCTTGACGACCACCGGCAGGCCGATGTCCTCGGCCGCTTCCCAGGCTTCCTCGGCGCTGCGCACCAGTTCGCCCTCGGGCACCGGCACGCCGGCCGAGGCCAGCAAACTCTTGGTCAGATCCTTGTCGCTGGCGATGCCCTCGGCGATGGCGCTGGTGGCGTCGGTCTCGGCGGTCCAGATCCGGCGCTGGCGCGAGCCGTGGCCCAGTTGCACCAGGTTGCCGTCGGTCAGGCGGATCGAGGGGATCTTGCGGTCGGTGGCGGCGTCGACGATGTTGGCCGTGCTCGGACCCAGGCACAGCGACTCGACCATGTCGGTCAGGCTGGCCACGGTGGCGGCCACGTCGTAGGGGCGGTCCTCGATGGCGGCCATCAGCAGTTCGCGGCCGGCGGCCAGGGCGGCGCGGCCGACCTGCTCCTGGCGCGTGCGGAAGGCCATCTTGTAGGTCACGCCGTGTTCGGAGGTCTGGCGGGTCTTGCCGAAGCCGGTGCGCATGCCGGCCAGGTTCTGCAACTCCAGCACCACGTGCTCGAGGATGTGGCCGGCGTAGGTGCCGTCGCGCAGGCGCTCGTTGAAGCCGCCGCGCTCGCCGACACCGCAGCGGTGCTCGACCAGGTGGGGCAGCAGCGCCGTCAGGCGCTCGTACAGTCCGGGGATTTTGTCAGAGGGGAAATTTTCCAGCTCGCCAATATCCAGCCAGGCCTCGATCACCGGGCGATAGGTCCAGATATTCGGTCCGCGCAGATGTGTTACACGGAGAAATTCAATGTCTTTCTTCTTTGTCATGTTTTTGCTCTTGTACCTCTTGCGGTATACTTCCGCAAAAGCAGGCCGCCCTCGGCGGTCCCCCTCTTAATTTCGTCAAATGGCCGATAGCTGACAGAATACCGTAAATAAACGCTTTCATACGGCGCTGCTCGCCTGCTATTTTCCCACCGTTTCAATTTCATTGCCACTTGGCAAAGCCCGCACTGGAGTACGTTGCACAATGATAACAATACCGCTTTCCTCGGAACTCAGCTATACGGAACTACCGCAAGTATGGCGTGCCGAGGTGCAACTACAACTTGCCACAGGGGAAAACGTTTCAAGTGCCCTGGAGGTTGACCTCGATGCGCGACTTCATTTTTCCAAGGGGCTCGTGCTCGTCTCCGAGCGCCGCATTATGGCACGCGCGCCGGGGGAAACGGTATGGCAATCTTGGCCTTATGAGCAGGATTTGACGCTGAAACTGCACGATCACGCGGGCGTCGGCCACCTGGAGTTATTCAACAAACAAGGCCGCCTGGCCAACTGGCGCTTCACACTGGGCCAGAACCTGCTGGCCATCCGCCTGGCCGAAAAGTTCAATGCGCTGCGCGACAGCCACGTGAGCGGCAAGCCTGTCGTGCGGGACGACGAGCACGTCTGCCCGAGCTGCAAGGCGCCGCTCGAGCCGGACCAGGACGAGTGCCCGATCTGCACCAAGGTGGTCCACACGCCGCCGTCGACCTGGACCCTGTTCCGCCTGTGGCGCTTCGCCGCGCCCTACCGCTGGCCGCTGCTGGCCGGCTTCCTGCTCATGCTGCTGAGCACGGCCGCGCACATGATTCCGCCCTATCTGACCATGCCGCTGATGGACAATGTGCTGATCCCCTACCAGAGCGGCAAGCCGGTCGACACCGGCCTGGTGACCATGTATATGAGCGGACTGCTCGGTTCGGCCGTGCTGGCCTGGATACTGGGCTGGGGCAAGACCTATGTGCTGGCCCTGGTGTCCGAGCGCATCGGCGCCGACCTGCGCACCACGACCTACGAGCACCTGCTGCGGCTGTCGCTGGAATACTTCGGCGGCAAGCGCACCGGCGACCTGATGTCGCGCATCGGCAGCGAATCGGACCGCATCTGCGTGTTCCTGTCGCTGCACCTGCTGGACTTCGCCTCCGACGTGCTGATGATCATCATGACCGGCGTCATCCTGGTTTCGATCGACCCCTGGCTGGCTGCCATCACCTTGCTGCCGCTGCCCTTCATCGCCTGGCTGATCCACCTGGTGCGCGACCGCCTGCGCACCGGTTTCGAGAAGATAGACCGCGTGTGGGGCGAGGTCACCAACGTGCTGGCCGACACCATCCCCGGCATCCGCGTGGTCAAAGCCTTCGCCCAGGAATCGCGCGAGGCGGGCCGCTTCCGCGTCGCCAACCGCCACAACCTGGCCGTCAACGACAAGCTGAACAAGGTGTGGTCGCTGTTCTCGCCCACCGTGTCCTTCCTGACCGAACTGGGCCTGCTGGTGATCTGGGTGTTCGGCATCTACCAGGTGTCGAAATCGCACATCACGGTCGGCGTGCTGAGCGCCTTCGTCGCCTATTCGAGCCGTTTCTACGGCCGCCTGGACTCGATGAGCCGCATCGTCTCGGTGACGCAGAAGTCGGCCTCCGCCGCCAAGCGCATCTTCGACATACTGGACCACGTGTCCAGCGTGCCCGAACCGGCCAACCCGGTCAAACTGGGCAAGGTGCAGGGCAATATCGCGCTGCGCGAAGTCGGTTTCCGCTATGGCAACCGCGCCGTCAACCGCGGCATCAGCATCAACATCAAGGCCGGCGAAATGGTCGGCCTGGTGGGCCACTCGGGTTCCGGCAAGAGCACGCTGGTCAACCTGATCTGCCGCTTCTACGACGTCACCGAGGGCGCCATCCTGCTCGACGGCGTGGACATCCGCACGCTGGGCGTGTCGGACTACCGCCGCAACATCGGCCTGGTGCTGCAGGAGCCCTTCCTGTTCTTCGGCACCATCGCCGAGAACATCGCCTACGGCAAGCCGGACGCGACCCGCGAGCAGATCATCGCCGCCGCCCGCGCCGCCCACGCGCACGAATTCATCCTGCGCCTGGCGCAGGGCTACGACTCCATGGTCGGCGAGCGCGGCCAGGGCCTGTCCGGCGGCGAACGCCAGCGTATCTCGATCGCCCGCGCGCTGCTGATCGACCCGCCCATCCTGATCCTGGACGAGGCCACCGCCTCGGTCGACTCGGAAACCGAGAAGGAAATCCAGAAGGCGCTCGACAACCTGGTCACCGGCCGCACCACCATCGCCATCGCGCACCGCCTGTCCACGCTGCAAAAGGCCGACCGCCTGGTGGTGCTGGACCGCGGCCGCGTGGTCGAGGAAGGCGGCCACGATGAACTGATGGCCGCCGAAGGCGCTTACTACCGCCTCTACATGGCACAGGCACGCAACGTCGACACCGACCTCGACGACTCCCCAGGAAAACGACATGACGACTGATGTAATCACCCACACCTTCACGCTGGCGCGCGACAGCTTCGGCCGCCTGAACCTGACCGATGCCGCCGGCGCGGTGCACGAGAACGTGGCGCCGGTGCGCGCCTTTCCTATCCAGGCGCCGGACCGGGGCATCTCCCTGGTCAGCACCGACGGCAAGGAAATCGCGTGGATAGACAGCTTCGCGGATCTGTCGCCGGCCAACGCCGCGCTGGTGCACGAGGAACTGCAGGGGCGCGAATTCATGCCCGAAATCACCCGCATCGAGGCCGTCACCAGCTACGCCACGCCGTGCACCTGGAGCGTGGAGACCAACCGCGGCCCGACCGAATTCGTGCTGCGCGGCGAGGAGGACATCCGCCGCATCGGCAGCGAGTCGCTGCTGGTGTCGGACAATCACGGCATCCACTTCCTGATACGCAACCAGTACGAGCTGGACAAGCACAGCAAGAAAATACTGGACCGTTTCCTTTGATGACGCAAAAATGAAACAGAAATCCCTCTCGGCCGGCGCGGTGGTGCTGCACGGCGCCGGCGACGCCAGGCGCTACCTGCTGATGCGCTGCTTCCAGTATTGGGATTTCCCCAAGGGCATGGTCGAGCCGGGCGAATCGCCCTTCCTGGCGGCGCAGCGGGAAATCGAAGAGGAAGCCTCGCTCAGGGACCTGGACTTCCCCTGGGGCGAAGAATTCATCGAGACCGCGCCCTATGGAGACGGCAAAGTCGCGCGCTACTACCTGGCGGTCAGCGCCACGCGCGACGTGGTGCTGGGCGTCAGCGCCGAACTGGGCTTCCCGGAGCACGACGAGTTCCGCTGGGTCGACGTGGACGAGGCCCGCGCACTGCTGGGCGCGCGCGTACGCGCCGTGCTGGAATGGGCCCACAAGCTCAGCAGCCAGCCGCCGCAAGCGGCCTCCACCTAGTATCCTAAAAGCAACAAATATTAACTTCGATTGCTTAGTCTTGCCGACTGGAATAGCATGGTAGCTGGAGGCAACAATGTGCCTCGAAAACAGCATCGGAGGAAGCCATGCGCCCTACATCAATCGCCCACCGGCTGCTGCTGGCTATCGGTTTGCTGTGTGCGGCAGCGGCACCGCTGCGCGCCGAGGTGGCGCCGCCGATACCGCTGCTACTGCCGATACCGCTGGCGGCACCCGCCGAACCTGCCGAAGCGACCGGGCTGGAATGGCTGGAGCAGCATGATACCGCCTTCCTCGCTGCCAACAGCTTCAGCAACGGCTATCTGACCGCGCACGGCTTCTCCAAAGTCCACGACAACGACGCCCTCGCGGCCCGGCTGCATCTGCCCCGCAACGATCCGGATCTGGCCGCCAACGACCCCTACGGCCCCTACCCGCTGCGCACCAGCGACGAGCTTGACCCGGCCCTGCTGGGACTGGCCGCGCTCGGCATGGCGACGGCGGCCGTTTCCGGCATCCTGCTGTACGCGCGCGACCCTATCTCGCGCAAGCGCAAATACCGCCGCAGCTCAGCCGAAAGCCAGCAGTTCGCCGTCTAGGCGGCGCCGCTACATGCCCTTGAAGCGGTGCTGGTAGCGCTGGCTCACCGGCAGGCGCGCATCGTGCCCCCGCAGCGCCAGCCACAGCGCCCCGTCGCCATCGCGGCTGGCCGCCGCAATGCGCTTCACCGCCACCACGTGGCTGCGGTGGATCTGCCAGAACCCCGCATCGTCCAGCGTGTCCGCCAGCTCCTTCAGCGGCGTGCGGATGTGCGCCTCCAGCCGGTCGGTCACCACCCGCGTGTACTTCGCCTCGGCCGTGAAGTACACCACCTCGCTCAGATCGATGAAATGGATGGTCTGGCCGATCGACGCCTGTATCCACGCCGGCGCGGCAGCTTTCTGCTGCAGGCGCGCCATCAGCCTGGTCAGGTCAGGCGGCGGCTGGCGCAGCCGCTCGCGCAAGCGGGCGACGCAGCGCGCCAGCCGGATCGGGTCCGCCGGCTTCAGCACGTAATCGACCGCGCCCTCGTCGAAGGCCGCCACCGCGTGCTCGTGGTAAGCGGTGACGAACACCACGTGGGTGCGCATGCCGAATGTGCGCGCCAGTTCCAGGCCGCTCAGGCCGGGCATGCGGATGTCGAGGAATGCCACATCCGGCGCCAGCTCGCGCGCCAGGCGCAGCGCCTCGAAACCGTCGGCCGCCTCGGCCACCAGTTCGGCCTCCGGCCAGATCTGGCTCAAGGCCGCACGCAGCTCGGCGCGCAGCAGCGGCTCGTCGTCGGCAATCAGGATGCGGGGGCGCAATGCCGGATAGCCGCTCAAGCCACCCCTCCCGCCGCTGCCGCTTTCGCTCGCCTCGCGGGGACTGTTTCCGTCCACGCCAGCGGCAAGCGCAGTTCCGCTTCAGTGTGCCCCGCGACGCCGGTGCGCAGTTCGAAGCCGCCCGCCCCGCCATACTGCGCAGCGAGGCGCTCGCGCACATTGCGCAGCCCGACGCCGCTGCCGAACACCGCCTCGGCCAGTCCCGCGCCGCTGTCGGCCACCAGCACCCGCAGGCTGCCATCGACTTGCTCGGCGCCCACGCGCACCAGCACCGGGCCCGGCTTGGCCTCAACGCCGTGCCGTACCGCGTTTTCCACCAGCGACATCAGCATGAGCGGCGGCATGGCCGCCTGCGCCAGTCCGGCCGGGCACTCAACCTGGTAGGACATGCGCTCGCCGAAGCGGATCGCCATCAGCGCCAGATAGTGTTCGGCCAGCTCGCACTCGCGCCCCAAGGTGGACGCGGTCGTGCGCATGTCCGGCAGCGCCGTGTGCAGATAGGCGATCAAATGGTCCAGCATCTCCACCGCCTTGGCCGGCTCGTGGCGCGCAAGATAGCGCGTATTGGCCAGCGTGTTGTACAAGAAATGCGGCTCCACCTGTGCCTGCAGCGACTTGAGCTCCGCCGACAGCGCCGCCTGCCTCAGCGCCGCCAGATGCAGCGCCTGCGACTGCCGGCGCGACACCATCAGCGGCAGCGCCAGCAATAGCGCCCCGAAGGCCAGCGCGCTGCCGAAGACCTGCCCGCCGCCAAGGCTGTGCAGCGACAACAGCGCCGCCAGGCCGCGATAGGCCAGCGCTGCGCCGCCGGCGCCGGCTGCCAGCGCGGCCAGCAAGCCACCCCAGGCCCAGCCCCAGCCGCCGTCGGGCGACGCCGGCTGGACCGACAGCACCAGACGCACCAGCTGCAACAGCGCCAGGCCGAGCGCCGCCGCCACCAGCAGGGCAGCGAACAGGATCAGCCAGGAATAAGCATGCCGCTGCCACGCCAGACCGCACAGGGCGAGCACCAGCGCGGCGCTGGCGCTGGCCTGGCGGGCGTTGCATCCGGCCAGCCGGCGCAAGGCCGGGGCCGGTCCCAGTTCGCCGGCAGCAAATGGCAGCGCCACCGTCACAGGCTGGGGCCTTGCGGTAAGGCGCGGCGGGCCGGGAACACGTCCACCGGCACGTCCTTGCCGACGACTTCCACGCTCAGCTTGTCGATAAAGGTCTCGCCCGTGCCTGCGCTGATCACGCCGAGCGACACGGCGGTCGCGTCCTCCGCCACGTCCAGCACCACGCTGCGGCGTTCCCACACCATGGTGCCCTTCATCGGTTTGTCCTGGCTGTTATAAAAGGATGAACTGTATTTGGCCGGGCTGTCCACCCGCATCCACAGCCCGGCCCATTTGCTGACCGAGTGCGTCATCACGTCGGCCTGGAAGCGCACGCGCTTGCCGCGATAGGCTTCCGCCGAAAACTGCTGCATCAGCGTGCCCCAGCTGCTGCCGTCGCCCTTCGCTTGCCGTAGGTATTTGGCGCCCTTGCTGCCGCTCGCGCTGCCGTCCAGGTCGATGCCGGCCTCGTACATCTTGGGCGACTCCCCGGCCACGATCCAGGGTTCCGGCAAGCTTGCGGGCTGCTGCGCCAGCGCCAGCACGGACACGGCGGCCAGTGCGGCCGAAATAACGAAATGAGGTTTCATGCTGCATTCTCCCATGGCATGACGAAATTGTCATGGCAGCCACTTTGCCTAATTCCGATCCATTTTTGGCAAGCATGCGACGAGCGCGCCCGGCCCCGCGACAAACGCCCTAAAACACCGATAACAACGATGAAGCGCAACGATGAAGCGGCGCTGCTACCAGTTGCGTTCCACGCTGGCGCGCAGTGTGGGTGCGCTGTCCGTGCGCGTCAGCACGCGCCGCACGCCCGCCGCGTCGGTATAGGTCTGCAGTTCCACGCCGTCCCGGCGCAGCAGGTTGGCGGCCCCGATGCGCAGCCGGGTGGCCGCGCTCCACTGCCAGGTAGCGTATAAATCCAGCTTGCGCACGCTGTCGGTGCCGGACGCCTCCCGCAGCGACACCCGGGTGTTTGCGCCGCGCTGATAGTTCAGGTCCACGCCCACTTTGAGCGCGGGCAGCGCCTGGTAATCGAAGCCCGCGTTCGCACTCAGCGGCGCCTGGCGGTCCAGCCGGTTGTCCGGGCCCGGCACGCTGGCCACGCGCGACCAGTTGCGCGCGAGGTTGGCCCGCAGCGACAAGCCGGGCATCCACTCCCCCTTCGCTTCCAGCGCAATCCCGTACGCCTGCGCCCTGCCCTGGTTAGCCTTCGTGACGACCCAGCGATCGCGGTCGCGGAACAGCAGCGGCAAAGTGACGTCGTCGATGCGGCGCGCGTAGGCGCTGGCGCTGAACATGCCCTCCTTGCCGAAATACTGCTCGTACCCCGCGTCCAGTCCCCAGGCAAGTTCCGGCCGCAGCGCAGGGTTGCCCTCATTGTCAGGATTGGTGGCGCTGTTGTTGTTGTCGACGGTGTAGCGGCGCGGGATCAGTTCCTGCATGGCCGGCGCCTTGAAGGTGCGGGCCAGCGCCAGGCGCATCTGGCGCTGCGGCGACAACTTGAGCAGCGTCTGCAGCACGGGGCTGAGCACCGGCGAGCGTTGCGCAGTGGCGCCCTGGCCGCGCGTGGCCACCTCGGTCTCCACGACTTCCCAGCGCACGCCGGCAGACAGCGACCAGGCCGGGGCGATCTCCCATTCGTCCTGCGCGAACAAGGCCGCGCGCGCAATGCTGCCGCGATAGCGCTCGTCGTAATCCATGCCGACCGTGCGGTCCTGTTCCACGCGGGTTTGCGAGCGCGTCGTGTAGCCTCCGTCCCATCCCAGCGCGAGGGTATGGCTGGCGGAACGGCCACCGCCCAGCGGCAGCTGGTACTTGCCGCTGAAGGTGGCGCCCAGTTCGCGGATGTCGGAATGCACCGCTTTCAGGTCCGGCGAACGGACGCCGTCCGCCAGCGAGTGGAACTCGAAGTCCGAACTGCGCGGATTCCAGGTGCCGCCCAGCCTGGCCTCCAGCCGCGCGCCATGCTCCATTGGCCGTTGCCAGGACAAATCGCTGCGCAGTAAAAAACCCCGCAAATCGACATGCCGTCCGCTGTCCGGAAACTGCGTCGGCGCGCTGGCCAGCGCGGACTCGTGCGCCACAAAGCCGTTGCTGCGCTCATACAGGTTCAGGAAAGACTGGGACGCCAGCGTGTCGCCGCCCCGGTTCCAGGTGAAGCGCGGCGCAATGCTGGCGGCCCTGGCCACGTTGTACTCACGCTCCGATGTCATGCGCAGCAAAGGCAGACCGCCGTCGGGATCGGCCAAGGTCTCCTCGAAGCGGCGCGATGCCGGCAGCGTAGTCCGGCTGGCAGCCGTGGCCACCGTGTAGGCGTAGCCATCGCGCTTGTCCGAAGCCTGCCATGCAAGCGACGGCGAGCGCTCGCCGGACAGTGCATCCAGCGCCAGCTTGGCCTCCTGCCGCGCACGCGGCGCGCTCTTGCGCAGGATGATGTTGATGCTGCCCGCGATGGCCTGCGTTCCCAGCTCGGCCGACGCGCTGCGCAGTATGTCGACACGCTCGACCAGCTCAGGAGCCAGGCTGTCCACCGCAAAGCCTGGCGGCACCGCCACGCCGTTCAGCAGCACCTGCGTGTAGCCGTTGCCCAGGCCGCGCATCCGCAACTCGCCGCCCTTGCCGACGCTGACGCCGGGCACGCGTTTGAGCGCGTCGGCCAGCGTGCGGTCGCCCTGGCGCAGCAGTTCCTCCTTGCCCACCACGATGGACGCCGCGGTTTCTTCGCGCCGCAGGTCCGCTTTGGCGCCGCTCACTTCGATCTTCAGCACTTCCCCGTCCGCCGCTAGGCTGGCTGCGGGGAAGGCGATGGCGATGGCCAGTGCGCACAATCGTAATTTCATTTTTCTCCAGTCATAGGGACGTGCGAAGTCCTGCCGCGCGGGCATGGACTTCGTACTAAAGCAGTGGGATCAGTCGGCCAGGGCCGCCGCGCGCGCGCGCAGCGCGGATGGGAAGGCCTTGTCGTCCAGTTTGGCTATCAGCCGCGCCGGGTCGACGTGTTCGCCGTCGCGCAGCACTTCCAGGTGCAGGTGGGGACCGGTGACGCGGCCGCTGGCGCCGGACAAACCGATCTCCTGGCCGGCGGCGACGCTGTCGCCGGCGCGCACCGAGCGGCGGTCAAGGTGGGCGACCATGGAGCGCAGGCCGTTGCCGTGATCGATCACGATGACCTGGCCGTACTTCGGCTGGCCGTCGTACAGCGCGGTCGATTGCAGCACCGTGCCGGCGGCTGGCGCGAGCACGGGCGTGCCGCGCTTCGCCGCGAAGTCGATTCCCGCGTGGAAGCCGCTGCTCGAGGGCAGCGGCTTGGGACGGCGGCCATAGAAACTGCTCACCCGCGCCGGTTCCAACGGTGCGCGCCAAGCTGGCCAGCGCCAGCCGTCCGCCGTCCCGACCTCATCGGCCTGCGCGCCGTCGAGGCCATCGGCGCCCGCGAGACCGCTAGCCGAACCGGCATCAGCTTGCGCAGCGCCCCTTCGTTCCAGGGCGCCAGGACCGCCGGGACCGGGGGCGGCCAGCGCTACCGCGCCGTCGCCGAGCGTTGCCGCTGGCGCCGGCGCCGTGCTACGCCATGCGAACGCAGGCTGCAACAGCACGCTGCCCGCCAGCAGCGCCAGCAGGCTGCCGCCCATCAAAGTCTTGCCCAGCGCACCCAGACTGCGCGCCGTTCCGTAGGACCGGATCAGCTTGATGCGCGCGCTCAGCGCCGCCAGCCCGGCTCCGCCGAACGCCGACGTCGGATATGCGCCCGGCATCATGGCGTGCTGCAGTTTCAGCTGCGCCACCAGCGCCGCCGCGTAGCTTTGCCGCTCTTGCGCCGGCCGGCCCGCCAGCACCTGCTGGTCGCAGCCCAATTCCTGTGCCCAGTTCAGCTTGACGCGCAGCAAACGCACCGCGGGATTGAACCAGAACACGGTCTCCAGCAGCAGGCTGACATGCAGCCACAAATGGTCGCGGCGGCGCCAGTGCGTCAGTTCGTGGGCGATGATGAGCTGCTGTTGCTGCGCGTCGAAGCTGGCCAGGTGCGCCGGCAGCAGCAGGCGCGGCGCCAGCAAACCCACCAGCATGGGCGACACCGGCGCATCCGTTTCCAGTACCGGCGGGCCGCGATACGGAAGCTCGTCCGCGAACCCGGCATGCATGCGCAGCGCAGGGCCGCCCAGACGGTCCGCAGTTCCGAGCAAGCCGCGCAAGGCACGCTGGGCGCCGGCCCAGCGCGCAGCGGCATACAGCAGGCCCGCGCCATAGCACGCCAGCCAGGCTTGCGACATCAGCACCAGCCAGGGCGGCGCCACAGCAGCGCCGGCGGCATCCAGGTCCGCATCGCCGTAGCCGCCATCCGGTCCGGCGTCCAGGCCGATGCGATTCAGCACGCCGACGGACGCTTGCAGACCGACAGCCGAATCCGCAGCGCGCTGCGCCGGCCGGGCCAGTTCAATCGGCGGTACCATGCTCAATTCGGGATCGCGCGGCAGCAGCGCCAGTGCGAACGTCGCTGCGACGGCGAACTGCGCCAGCAACCATACCGCGCGCTGGGCGGCGATGCCGGGCCACACGCGTTCAGCCAGTTTCAACAACGCCCACGCCAGGCCGCCGGCAGCCAGGCAAGTGGCGCTGGCGAGCAAGAATACGGGAGTAGCAATCAGGGAGGTCAGCGGCAGCATGCTTACTCCTTCGCCGCAGGCCAGTCCAGCAGCAGCTGTTCCAGCGCTGCCAGTTCCTGCCCATCCACCAGTTTGCTGCCTGTGAACATATTGACCGGCAGCGGCGCGTCCATCTCCATCACGCGCTGGCCGAAATCATGGGCGAACGCGGCCAACGTGGCCACCTTCTCCAGCGTGGCCGAATAGACGTTCACGCCGTGCAGCGCCTGTTGCGCCACCATCTGCTTTTCCAGCATCCGGTCCAGCGTCTTTCGGGTGGACGAGTACGACCACTCCAGTTCGGACGCGACCCGCTCGTGGATTTCGCGCGCACTGAGCGGCTGTTGCTTCCATAAACACTTCAATAAACTCAATTCCGTAACCGATGGCGTAGACACGGGATCTCCCGATGTGACTGATGACGCCATCATACGACAGTTGTCGCATACTTCGCAATCGCTTTATGCGACAACTGTCGCAGCCGTGCTTTACCAGCACCGCTGCTTAGCGCGACTTGCTGCCGCCGGAAGAACTGCCGGAGCCGCCGGACTGCTTGTTGCCGTCGTTTTTGTGGCTTTGACGGCCAGCTTCGACGTGCTGCTCATGGGTGCCGCCTTGGGTGCCGGAGCCGGAACGCGAGCCGGACGAGCTGCCCGAACCCTGCGAGCCGGACTGGCGGCTTGCGCTGCTATTGTCGCGCGAGCCGCTTGATTTACCGCCTTTGCTATCGTCCTTCGAGTTCTGATTCGCCATGATGCTTTCTCCTGTGAAGTTGAAAAATCCCCGGCCGTAGACCGGTAAGGCGCATGATGCGCGCCGCATCCATGAGGAAAAATCGGAGCGCAGGCAACATTGATGTAGGACTGCGCTGAGTTCTCCTGGAACATAGAAGGGATCGGATTTTGAGTGAAGTGGCGCACCGAGGACGCTGCCGCGCTGCCCCACACTGGCTTCGCTCCACTCAACCTACCAGCCTGAGGAGGCCCAAATGCGTACCCAAAGCGAACAATCCAAAGCCATGCCCAAATCGATGGCGACCAAGTCCGGCGACACCGACGCGATCAGCCTGCTGATGCAAGACCACGAACATGTAAAAGACCTGTTCGAGCAGTTCGACAACCTGAGCGACCGCGCCAAGGTGAGCAAGAAAAAACTGGCTGACGAGGTCTGCCAGGAGCTGACCCTGCACACCATGGTGGAGGAGGAAATCTTCTACCCCGCCGTGCGCGCGGCCGGCAAGGAGTTCGAGGACGTGATCGACGAAGCCTTTGTCGAGCACAGCTCGGCCAAGCAGCTGATCGCCGAGATCGAAGCCATGGACCCGGGCGACGACTTGTACGATGCGAAAGTCAAAGTCCTGTCCGAGATGATAGAACACCACGTCAGCGAAGAAGAAGGCGAGCTGTTCCCGAAAGTGCGCAAAGCCGGCCTGGACCTGGCAGCGCTGGGTGAGCAGATGGCTCAGCGCAAGGAAGAGATTCCGCCGTCGGCCTGAGGCCCGCGGTCGTGGCCGCAGGCGCGCCAACATGGCCCGGGGCGCGATCCCGGCCCGGTATCCCGGCCCAGTATCCCCATGGCCTAAGGTGCTCCGTAGAACTCTGCCTCGACTATGGACAGCACGTCTTTCGGGCTCCTGTGCGCGCCGGTGTCGGTATTGGCCTGGTTGGCCACTTCGGTGAGCTGGATGGCGTTGGCCCCATCGGCCGCGCCGTCCAGCGCGATGCGCACCGTGCTGCCGGCCGCCCGCCACCAGCGCGCTGCCGATGTCAAGCCGAAGGCGTCCGTTCTCGTGCAGGCCGACCCGTCGGCCGTTGGCATACACCTCGGCCGCCTGACGCGCCCTCGAACTCCAGGAATGCCTTCTTACCGGCAGCGCCCTTGGGCAGCATGAAATGCTTGCGATACCAAGCACACCGCTGCGATGGTCGAGTCAACAGCGTGACTGTTTCAATCGCGCCGCGAGGTCGGCAAGCTCAGCAGGTAGATGGTGACGCCGCAAGCGATCAGCAACAGCATCACTTTCAACGGCAGCAGCGGCACGCGGACCATCGAATACAACATCGACGGCCACATCAGCGCCAGGGCGAGTATCTTGCCGCGCAGCGGTATGCCCCGTCCATCCTCGAAATCCGATAAGTAGCGGCCGAAGGTGCCGTGCGTGCGCAGCCACTGGTGCAAACGGGTGGAGCTGCGCGCGAAGCAGGCCGACGCCAGCAGCAGGAACGGCGTGGTCGGCAGCAATGGCAGGAAGACGCCCAGCACAGCCAGGAAGAGGAAGATGCCGCCGAGGGCGATCAAAATGTATTTCATTGGGGATACAGTATAAACCACCCGGCCATGCGACCGCCAGCCGGCAGCGGGTCGCAAAGTCACTATCATAAATATTTATACATTGACCACAGTCGCGACCTCCCCCAACGTAGCACAGCAAACGCGACGCTTTCCATACACAATTTCCACACCACAGACGACAGGAGGTTTTATGCCGAATCAGGATGAAATAAAGAAGCCAGCAGCGGCAAAGAAGTCGGCGGCAGCCAAGCGCCCTCAACAGGCTCTATATCGGCCCGGCCAAGGCCGCCTCCGCATTCACCGCCCGCCGCCGGTGCCGGTCGGCGCGCCGCCACATGTCGCCGCGCCGGCGGCGCTCCCGCCCGCGCCTCAGGTCGCGGGACTGAACATCACGGATGTGTATGCAGGCTTAGGGGGCAAATGGAGGACAGGAAGCTCGGCCGGCTCCCGATTTTTTGACGATCAAGAGAATCCGAATCCTCTCATGGATGAACATCTGCATTTAGGGGTAACCACGGCCAGTGCCAACAATGTACCGCGCGGCGGCAATGTCCTGCTTGCGATCGATTTTCTTGCATATCATTCACAGCGGATGATCGTCGGCGGCGCGCGAACGCCGAGCGCTGCTGCCCACCTGCTCAGCCTGCCCGCGCATCTCGAGCCGGAGGCTGTCAGAATTATGCTTCACTTCCCCTAATTGACTTACGGGACGCGATACCGGCTTGGCGGTACCGGGCGCCATGTCCGCCCGGGCCGCACTTCGCGTATGCCAGCGCAAGCCACCCCGCGAACGCCTACCCGACGCAGGCCGTGGCCCCCAATGGCGCATTCGCTTGGGCGCCAAGTATCCTGCCCGACCGCAGCGCCAGCATGGTTACTGAGCCGCCTTACCGCACCGGGAGTTGCCGGGCCGGCCGGTGGCGCTTGAAGGCGTCGCGGACCACGTCGCGCAGCTTGGCGTCGTCCCAGGGCTTGGTCATGAACTTGAATACGGCGCCCTGGTTGATGCTGTCGGTGACCGCGTTCAGGTCCGTGTAGCCGGACAACATGATGCGCATGGTGTCCGGGTACAGCTCCTTGACGATGCCGAGGAATTCGGAGCCGGACATGCCGGGCATGCGCTGGTCCGAGATGATCACCTGCACTTTGTGCACCGCCAGCAGGCCGAGCCCATCGCGCCCGCTGCCGGCCGTCAGTATCCGGTAGCCTTCGCGCCGCAGCGAGCGGTTCAGCGCGGCCAGATTGCTCGCCTCGTCGTCGACGATCAGCAAGGTGTCGCCCTCATCCTCCCCTTCGGCCGCCAATGCCAGGCGCTTGCCCTCCCGCAGCATGATTTCGAACTCGCCGGCCGGCACCGGCGGACTGAAAAGGTAGCCCTGCATCTCGTCGCAGCGGCGCTCGCGCAGGAAACGCAGTTGGCCCTCGGTCTCCACCCCCTCGGCCACCACCCGCAGATGCAGGCTGTGCGCCATCGCGATCACCGCCGTGACGATGGCGGCGTCGCCCGGGCTGTTGCTCACGCTGGCGATGAAGGAGCGGTCTATCTTCACGAAGTCGAAGGGGAAACGCTGCAGGTAGGCCAGCGAAGAATAGCCGGTTCCGAAATCGTCCAGCGCCAGTTGCACGCCCAGCGCCTTGAGCGCCTTCAAGTGCAGGGCCGCCTGGTCCGGGTCGCCCATCACCATGGATTCGGTCAGCTCGAAGGCGACATGGCGCGGCTCCAGGCCGTGCCGGGCCAGCGCCTCGCGTATGGCTTGCACCACCTTGCCCTGTTTGAACTGCACGGCGGACAGGTTGACGGCGATCGGCACCACCCGCAAGCCGCGCGCGATCCAGCCGGCTTGCTGGACGCACACCGCGTCGAGCACCAGGGCGCCGATCGGCACGATCAGGCCGACTTCCTCGGCCAGCGGGATGAACGATACCGGCCCGACCAGGCCGCGCTGCGGGTGGCGCCACCGCACCAGCGCTTCGGCGCTGACGATGCGCCCGCTGGCCAGGTCGACCTTGGGCTGGTAGAACACGTCGAACTGGCCGGCGTCGAGCGCCAAGCGAAGGTCGTTCTCCAGCTGCAGGCGCACCGCGTGCGCCGCGTTCATCGCCGGCGCGTAATAGGCATAGCGCTCGCCCGCGCTCTTGGCGTTCCTGAGCGCCACTTCGGCGTGCTTGTACAAGGTTTCCGCGTTCTGCCCATCGGCGGGGAACAGCGCCAGGCCGGCGCGCGCGGTGATGCGCACCTCCTTGTGCGCCTCCGGCCCGCCCAGCTCGAACGGCGGTGCGAGGGCGTCGAGTATGTCCTGCTCCAGCATCCGCACCAGGTCCGCATCGCTGCGCACATCCGGTATGGCGATGGCGAAGGTCGAGCCGGAGATCCTGGCCAGGCTGCAGCCGCCCTCGAGCGCCTGGTCGAGGCGGCCGCCCAGCTGCTTGAGCAGCTCGTCGCCGGCGTAGCGCCCGAGCGCGTCGTTCAGTTCCGCGAACCGGTCCGCGTTGACCAGCACCACGCCGATGCCGCTGCCATCCGCCTGCGCGGCGTGGATGAACTGCGTCAGCCTGTCCTCGAACAGCTTGGCGTTGGCCAGGCCGGTCAGGGCATCGTAGTAGGCCAGGTAGCTGAGGCGTTCCTCGTTGTCGATGAACTGCAGCGCGAAGCTCAAGTCGCCCACCACGTCGTCCAGCAGCTGCATTTCCGCCTCGTCGAAAACGCCAACGGCATCGGCCAGCAGGGACAGCACGGCCACGGCGCGGCCGTCGCGCATCAAGGGCAGCGCCACCGAGGCGCGGTGGCCGCGCGCCAGCAGTTCGCCGGCGATGAAGGCCAGCGACGCGTCGTTGGCGATGTCGTTGCAAATGACAGGCCGCCGTTCGCGCAGCGCCGTATTCGCTGGGCGCCCGCGCTCCGGCACGTCGTCGCGCGCAGTGAGCCGGATGCGCTCGGCAAGACCGGGCTTGCCGCCGAACCAGGCCGCCACGGTGCCCTCCAGCGTGTCAGGATCGAGCACGCCTATCCAGGCCATGCTGAACGCGCCGTCCTGGACCGCGACGCGGCACGCCTCCTGGAACAATTCGTCGCGCTTGCGGATGCGCACGATCGCCGAATTGATGCCGCTCGAAACGGCGTAGATGCGCCCCAGCCGCGCACTGCGCTCCTGCTGCTGCGTTTGTTCCGTAATGTCCTGGATCGTGTTGAACCAGCGTACGGCGCCGGCGTCCGATGCGGATCCGGATCCGGGCAGCGGCTCAAGGATGTGCCGCAGCTGCACCATGGCGCCGTCGCCGCGCCGGTAACGGTATTCGGTCCCCATCCGCACGCCGCGCTGCGCAGCCTCGATGCACACCTCGCGGATGCGCTCGCGGTCGTCCGGATGCACGCGGTCCAGCCATCGCCGCGCCGCGCCCGGCATGTCCGCCGGCTCCAGGCCGAGCAGCACCGGCAGCGTGTCGGAGCAGCTTTCAAACGCGCCGTCGCGGCCGGTGATCATGTGCGCGCTCTTGTTAGTCAGCTGCGCCTGGCGCAAGCCGGCCTCGCTGGCTGCCAGGCGCTGGTTGGTATGGAACAGTTCCGCTTCCCGTTCGATGAATTCGAGCGCGAACGAGACGTCGGCCGCCAACTCCTTGAGCAGGCGCAGTTCGGCCTCGTCGAAGTAGTCGGCCACTGCCGCGCACAGCACCAGCACGCCGGCCACGCGGCGGCCCGCGGACAGGGGCAGCGCCGCCACCGCGTCAGCGCCTTGCCCGTCCCTGCCCTGGAGCAGGCAGGCCAGCTCAGGCGTGGCCCACACGTCGTTGCACACCACCGCACGGCCCTCGCGCGCAGCACGGCTGGCGGGCCAATCGCTGTCGGGCGTACCGGCGCGCACGGTCTGGCGCGCCTCGCTGAGCAAGGGCAGGTCTGCTCCGGCCCGCGCGACGATGACGCCGTCCAGCGCGTCCGGCGCAATTTCGACTATCCAGGCGGCCACGAAACCGCCCTCCTCGCTGGCGATGCGGCAGGTCTCGCGATACAGCTCGGCCCGGTCCCGCGTGCGCATGATGATGGAATTGATACGGCTCAGAACGGCATAGATGCGGTTCAGGCGCGCGACCCTGCGCTGCGCCTGCAGGCGCTCGGTGACGTCGTGCGCCAATACGAACTTGCAAGGGCGGTCATTGAAGGACAAAGGGTGCGACGTGATCTCGACGTCGATCAGCGAGCCGTCTTTTTTTACGTGGCGCCACACCCCGGCCTTTTCCAGCGTCAGCAAGGGCGCATCGCGCAAGTTGGCGCCCAGCCTGGATAAGTCCTCCCTGGGCCGGATGTCCTTGATCGTCATGCCGAGAAACTCGGCCTCGCTGTAGCCGTAGTGGTTGATCGCGGAGATATTGACGGCCAGAAAGCGCAACGTTTCCAGGTCATACACCCACATCGGCGTGGGATGGGCGACAAACAAGGCGACAAAAGACGAGTCATCTTTCCTGATCATGCGCACTCCTTGCGTTGTGGCTGATAAATTATAGAGGAAAGAAGCCCGGCAGGGCGCGGCCTAGTGCCGGGTGGAAGACTCGCGTTCGACCAGGGTAAACGGCAGCAGCTTGTGCTGCACCAGCTTCTCCTCGCCCACGCGGCGGCGGCGGATCTGCTCGACCAGCAGGTCCACGGCGGCGCGCGCCATGTCGCCGATGGGCTGGTGAATGGTGGTCAGTTCCGGCCACACCGTGGTGGCCACCGGCGTGTCATCGAAGCCGCACACAGTCAGCTCGTCGGGCAACTGCAGGTGCAAGCCGTGCGCGACCGCGATGACCGCCACCGCCATATCGTCGTTGCAGGCGAAAATGGCGCTCGGGCGGCTCTCCTGCCCCAGCAACTGGCGGGCCGCCGCCATGCCTGAGCGGTAGGTGAACATGCCCTCGGCGACGCGTTCGGGACGCACCTCCAGGCCGGCTTCCTTCATGCCGTCGACAAAGGCCTGGTAGCGCGCCTGCGCCGGCGTGTGCTTGGGGTCGCCCTTGATGAAGCCGATGTCGGTGTGGCCGAGCGAGATCAAATGGCGCGTCATGGTGAGCGCGCCGTCATAGTCGTCGATGCGCACGGCCGACACGCCGGGAGACGGACGTCCGGTCGCCACCGCCACCGTGGGGATGCCAAGCTCGTCGAGCTGCTTCAGCGCGGACTTGGTGTCGCACAGCGGCGGCGGCACCAGGATGCCGTCGGCGCCGTTCGCGATCAGCTTGCCGATCGCGGCACGCTGGCTGCGCAGGTCGTCGCAGCGCTCCAGTATCAGCTGCGCACCCATCTGGCCGCACTGGTCCATGGCGCCGACCAGGAAGGCGCTCAGGAAGGCTTCGCTGGGATTGCTGTACAGCAGGCCGACGCGCAAGGTGCCCACCCGCGCGGCGCGGGCAGCGAAGTTGACCTGGTAGTTCAGCGACTCGAGCGCGGCCATCACCTTTTTGCGGGTGACGTCCGTAACCTGCGCGCTGCCGTTGACGACCCTGGAGACGGTCATCGCCGACACGCCTGCGACGCGCGCCACGTCGTAAATGGTGGCTCCGCTTATGGCGCTATCATTCTGCTTTTGTTGTTCCATCGTCCCTTGCTGGCTGATAAGTAACAAGGCCGGCACCGGGCCGACCTTCCAAAACTATTATAGCAATATTCAGGCCATGCGAACTTCATAAATGGAAGGCCCGCGCGTGTTGGCATGCGGCTCGAAACGCACCCGCACCTTGTCCTTGCCCTTCGAATACGCGAACGGCACCAGGTAGGCTGCCTCGAAGAAGCCGCCCGGCGCCTCGCGGCTCAGGCGCTGCGTGGCGATCAGCTTGCCGTCGATGACGATGTCGAGCAGGCCGCGCTCGGCCTCGCCCCAGTACGTCACGTACAGCGTCATCGGCCGCGCGGCACAGCGCAGGTCGGCCTCCATGTAACCGCCGCCGGTCTTGATCAGGCGGCCGCTGCGCCCCCGGTACGGCGCCGGCTCGGTGCGCGCGTCCGCGCAGGCGTGGCCCGCTTCCGAGGCCGGGTCCCCGGGCGACAGCAGGTCCACCGTGGCTGCCAGCACCTGCTTGCGCCCGGCCACCGCCTGCGCGCGGCGCGCGGCCTCTGCGGCCCAGCCCTGCCGAGAATAGGCTTCGAAATAGACCGCCGTGCGCTGATTCCACTGGCGGTAGAAGGGCCGCAGCGTCAAGACCGTGCCCGTGGTGGTGGTCAGGGTGTAGGCGACGTCGGTGCCGGCCGGTGTGCTTGCCAACGCGCCGGCGCTCGCCGGCACGCCGCCGGACGGCGCCTGCGCCGCAGGCCTGTCCCCCCCGGCGAACACCGCCGGCGTCTCCTCCGGCGGCAGCGGCGCGCCGTCGCGGCCCAGGTCGGCGGCCAGCACCATGGGGCCGTGCAGATAGGCCTGCAGCGCGGGATGGTCCGGCGCCGCCTCGCGGTACACGGCCATCGGCAAAGTGAGGACGATGCGGTCGCCGGCGCGCAGCCGCTTGCTGAGCGTCGCGTAGCCGTCGGCTCCGCGTGCCGGCACGGCCTTGCCGTTGAGCGTGAGCGACGGCACCGCCGCCCAGCCTGGCAGGCGCAGCTTGACGGACACCGGCCGCCGGCCCGCTGCGCGCGTGACCACCAGTTCGATCCGTTCGCCGTGCGGATACCGGGTCTTCAGTTCGAAGGCGCCGACGCCGGGCCAGTCCAGCGTGGAAGGAATGAACTCGTTCACGTACAGCACCGGCTGCGCCGCGTCGCCGCCCTGCCAGTAGACCGAGTCCCCGTGCTTGGCGTGCGCCTCCATGCCAGAGCCCATGCAGCACCAGAACTGGCCGTCCGGCTGCGACCAGGTCCTCTTGGCCCCGGCCATCATCGGCATCATGTAGGCGAACATGCCGGTGCCGGGATCCTGCGCGGCCAGGGTATGGTTCAGGTGCGCACGCTCGTAATAGTCGAACCACTTCGCGTCCGGCTCCCACTGGAACAGGTGGCGCGTGATCTTCAGCATGTTATAGGTCGAGCAGTGCTCGCAGGTCTGCTCCGTGATGTGGCGCGACAGCGCGTCTCCGGCCGGGAACCATTCGCGGTCGCCGTTGCCGCCGACGACATAGCTGCGCCGGCGCGTCACGGCGCGCCAGAAGAAGCGCGCGGCGGCCGCGTTGTCCTCGCCGCCGCCCACTTCGTACAGGCGGGCGGCGCCGACGTATTTCGGGATCTCCGTATTGGAGTGTGTGTTGTCCAGCTCGTCGCGCCCATCGGCCGCCGGGCGGAAGGTCTTGTCGTGGCGCAGGCGGCGCGCCAGGTCCAGCCAGCGGCGCTGGCCGGTGCGGCTGTACAGCTCGGCGATGGACTCCTGCAGCCCGCCGTATTCGCAATCGAGCACCAGTTGCGTGTTGCGCTCGTCGAGCTTGGCGAACACCTGGTCGATATAGCCGGCCAGGCCGGCGGCCACCGCCAGCGCCTGGGCGTTGGCCAGGTGTGCGTGCGCGTCCAGCAGGCCGGCCAGCTGTTTGTGCAGGTTGTACAGCGGGGCCCAGCCGCCGTTAAGGTTGCCGAAGCGCGGATCAATGCGGCCCTGCATCACCTCGTCGAACAGCGGTTTGCCGTTCTTGTGCACCTGGTCGCCGACCCGGCGCCCCAGCGCGGCGACGTAGCCGTCCGCGCTTTGGGCCTGGCACAGCGCCAGTTCGGCCACGATGTAGTCGGCCCGGCGCCGGCACTCGGCGTCGCCGGTCTGCGCGTGCATCAGCGACAGTGCGCTCAGGTAGTGGCCCAACGTGTGGCCGGCGATGGTGTCGCTCTCCCAGCCGCCGTAGACTTCGCCCTTGGGCGGCAGTCCGGCGTTCTCGCGGAAGCGCGCCAGCAGCCGGTCCGGCTCCAGCGTCATCATGAAGCGCTGGTTGGCCTGCACCGCGTCCAGCCAGGGCGACGGTGTCAGCCTCACTTGCGACAGCGGAAAGGCGCGGGCGCGCGCCGGGACAGCCTGCGCCATGGCGGAACCAGGCATCCAGGACAGCAGGCCGAGCGCGCTGGCGCCCTGCAGGAAGTGTCGGCGGTTGCTGCGTGTCATTCGGACCTCTCAAAAGACGATCGGCACGGCGATGCCGTGCCGATCGGGCAAAACTAAAGGAAGCGGCTGCAGCAGCCGCCTCCCGTCCTCCAATTACAGTGCGCCGAACTTGTAGCGCAGTGCCAGGCTGAAGGTGCGGCCGTTGGCGTAGTGCTGCAGTTCGATGCCGGTCTTGTAGTCTGGCTCGCCGATGTAGCGATGCAGCGCCTTGTTGGTGATGTTCTTGGCGTTGAACGACAGCGTCAGGTTGTCAGCAAACTCGTAGTTGATCGCGCCATCCAGGATGCCGTAGGCGTCGATGGAGCGGCTGTCGATCGGGTTGACCGCCACGTCGTTGAACAGCGACATCGAACGCCAGGTGTAAGCCAGGCGGCCCGACAACTTCTTGTCCTCGTACATGGCGGACAGGGTGTAGTTGTGCTTGGACTGGAACGGCTGCGCCATGGACACGACGCGCGGCGCTGCGGCGGTGCCGAAGTTCAGCGGGTTGGACGTCTTCACGAAGGTGTAGGAACCCGATACGCCGAAGTTCTTCAGGATGCCTTCGGCGCCGTCGAAGAAGTACTGGCCAGCCACTTCCAGGCCGCGTGCGTAACCTTTTTCAGCATTGACGCGCTTGCTCACCGAATACTGGCCGCCCGTGCAGGCATTGCCGGTGGGACCGTTGTAAGGTGCGGCGACCGCAGGGTCCAGCGTCTGGCACGAGATCAGCGAATTGAAGAAGCCATCGATCTCCTTGTCGAACACGGCGACCGACGCGTAGTTGGTCTTGTTGAAGTAGTGTTCGTACGACAAGTCGTAGCTGTCCGCGACCAGCGGACGCAGGTCCGGATTGCCGACGTTGGCGGTGCCGTTGGTGGTGTTCACGCCGCTGATGGACGGGTTCAGGTCGCCGATGCCGGCACGGGTCATGCCACGGCCGTAAGCGAAGCGCACCAGCGATTCCTTCGTCAGGTCGTAAGTGGCGTTGAACGACGGCAATGCGTTGGTGTACTTGGTCTTGCCCACCACATCGACCAGGGCACCGTTCAAGCCCACCGCGCGCGCCACGGCCTCGCCGGAGGTACGCACCAGGCGCACACCGACATTACCCTTGAGGCGGTCGTCCAAGGCCGAGAATTCGCCCACCAGATAGCCGGCCAGCGTGTTCTCTTCGACATAACGGCGCTCGCCTGCGAGTTCAGGGTAGGCGCCGTCCGCCGGGATGCCCGCTTTCGGGAAGGCGGTCGCCACGCCGTTGCCCAGCAGGGCATCCGGCGAATAGACCGCGAAGCCGCCTGCATAGCCGGCTTTGCCGTCCATGAAGTTGGTCGGCGCGTTCTGGATCACGCCGGGCATGGAGGCAGCGTTGATGGCGTTCGAACGGCTGGCCGTCAGCGGCAGGCCGTCGGTGGTCAGCGGCTTGCCGACGAAGCGGAAGTTCTTGTACAGGCTGTCCATGTGGGCGTAGCGCGTGCCGAACTTGAAGCGGTTGAACGGGCCGACGTCCATGCTGTAGGCACCGCTCAGCGCGGTAGCGTGGCCGCTGTCGTCCCAGCTCTGGTTGGTACCGTTGTCATACGAGCGGAACACGAAGTTGGAAGGATCGCCCAGATCGGGACCGGTGAAGGTCAGCTGGTGCGGCGCGCCGTCGGCGATGCGGTTGGTGGACCACAGCTTGCCGGGGGCCGAATCCATGATCACGGAGCGGTTGTCCTGGGTCTTGTCGGACTTGATGTACGAGAAGTCGGCCTTCAGCGACAGTTCCGCCGTCGGGCTCCATTCGGCGCCGGCCGCGCCTACCCAGGTGGTGTAAGGGGTGTGCTCGTCGCCGCCGAGGCTGGTGACGGCCGAATTGAGCATGGTGCCGCTCAGCGCGCGCTTGTTCACCAGCACGTCGTCGCTGCCGCCGTTGATGTTGCGGTTGGCCAGCGATTCGGTGTAGTTGAACGGCGTGGTCTGCAGATTTTGCACGTTGGCGCCGTCAACCGAGTTCAGGCCGCGGTAATTCTGATGGTAGAGGTAGTACACATAGTTGGCTTCTGCATAGAAACGCAGGGTGTTATTGACGCGATAGTCCGCCCCCAGGTTCAAACCCTTGCGCTCGCGCATGATGGTTTCCTGGAACGCGTTGGTCGTCACGCCCGTGCCCGACATCACGTTGCTGATCTGATCGGCGCTCAGGCCGGCCAGGTTGGGCATGTTGGCGCCCGTGGTGCCGACGTTGTCCATGAAGTTGACGTCGCTGCGGCCCACATAGGAGGACATCGGCAGGAAGGGGCTGTTGGCCGTGTTGGCGGCGGCGCGCGTCGCGTATTCGGCGCTGTCGGCGCGGACCGCGCGCTTCAGGCTGCCGCCGCGGTTGGCAGGGTTGTTGTCGGAACGGCCGGTGCTCTTCTGGTAGACCGCCGCGCCCATCACGCCGATACGGCTGCCGCCACCCAGGTCGAAGCGGTTGGCGCCCATCACGAACAGTTCAGGTTGGGTATCCTTGGCCAGGTCGTTGTGGCTCGCGGTGACCGATGCGGCAAAGGTCGGGCCCTTGAAATCGCTCGGATTGCGGTTGCGGATATTGACCAGGCCGCCGATACCGCCTTCGATGTGCTCGGCCGACGGGTTTTTATAGACGTCGACGCCGGCGATCATGCCCGGAATCGCGCTCTCGATATTGAATTCGCGGCCGCCTGCGGTGTTGAAGGAGCGGCCGTTGATTTGCGAAGCGGTCTGGTTGCTCAGGCCGCGTATGGTCAGGCCGGAGCCGGCGCCAACCGGCGAAGCGCCTTCGCCGCCATAGCGGTAGCCCTGCACGCCCGGGATGCGCGTCAGCGTCTCGGCAACGTTCTGGTCGGGCAGCTTGCCGATGTCCTCGGCAGTGATGGAGTCAACCACTTCCATCGTGTCGCGCTTGATCGCCACCGACGAACGGGCGCTGGCACGAATACCGGTCACCACCACGGTCTGGTCGGAGGCGGCCTGCTGCGCCATCACGTTCGGCGCGAACGCCTGCCATACAGCCAGCGCTACGCCAGTTGCTTTTAAGGAAAAACCTGCTTTTTTGTCCATCACTGTCCCCAATTTGATTGAATCGTACCGTCTCGGCGGCATACCCTGCCTACTACAGCTGTGCATCGATTTCTTTACCCTGTCCAGGTTATCGATAACACGAATGTAGTCATAACTATTCAGCTTGGCAACTGAAATTGTCGGAATCGCCTAAAAAAAGTTTAAAAAAGATTGTTTCCGACGTGTCGCAACAACTTTTGGCTTTACGGCGTAGCGTTTTATCCCGTAGACTTGTTATCGATATCAGTTTATTGTTGCAAACTGAGCCCCACGCGGAGAAAAACATGTTTGAAAAGACCTACCACGCCACCCATCCGGACATGATGTCCCAGGTGAGCAACGAGCAGTTGCGCGACCGTTACCTGATCGACGGCTTGTTCGCGGCCGACCGTGTCGTATTGAACTACTGCCACAACGAACGCTTCGTCATCGGCGGCGCCGCCCCTGTGCACGCCCCGGTAGCGCTGCCGCGCCACACCGAACCGGCCTCGGCCGCAGGCCAGCCATTCCTGGTGCGCCGCGAGCTGGGCATCATCAACGTCGCGGCTGGCGCCGGCCGCGTCAGTGTCGACGGCGTGGCCTACGAACTGGCGCCGCGCGACGGCCTGTATGTGCCGATGGGCAGCGGCGACGTGGTGTTCGAGTCGCTCGACCCGGCCAACCCGGCCCGCTTCTACCTGGCCTCGACCCCGGCGCACGTGCGCTACGAGACGGTCAAGATCACCCACGCCGAGGCCATCCCGCTGGAACGCGGCGGCGCCGAGACCTCCAACGCGCGCACCATCTATCAGTACGTGATACCGGGCGTGTGCAAGTCCGCCCAGCTGCTGCTCGGCCTGACCATACTGAAGACGGGCAGCGTATGGAACACCATGCCGCCCCATCTGCACGAGCGCCGCTCGGAAGTCTATTTCTACTTCGACCTGAAGGAGTCCGAGCGCGTGTTCCACTTCATGGGCGAGCCGGACGCCGCGCGCCACATCATCGTGGCCAACCAGGAGGCGGTGGTCTCGCCGCCGTGGTCCATCCACATGGGCTCGGGCACGGCGAACTACGCCTTCATCTGGGCCATGGGTGGCGAAAACCTCGATTACACCGATATGAACGTCCTCGACATCTGCCAGTTGAAGTAGGAACAGCATCATGCACGCTCAGTCATCCGAACTGTTTTCCCTCCAGGGCCGGACCGCCCTGGTGACCGGCGCCAACACGGGCCTGGGCCAGGCGATCGCCGTCGCGCTGGCGCAAGCCGGCGCCGACATCATCGCCGCCGGCCGCACCGAACCGGTGGAGACGGCGGCCCAAGTGGCCGCGGCCGGCCGCACGCTGCACTTCGTGCGGGCCGATTTCGCGGCCGGCGGCGCCGCGCGCGCGACAGCCGATGTCGCCGCCGCAGCGGCAGCCCTGGCGCCCCATGGCCGCATCGACATCCTGGTCAACAACGCCGGCACCATCCGCCGCGCCGACAGCCTGGACGTCACCGAAGAGGACTGGGACGCCGTCGTCAACACCAATCTGAAATCGCTGTTCTTCCTGTCGCAAGCCGTGGCGCGCGGCATGGCCGAACGCGGCGCCGGCAAGATCATCAACGTCGCCTCGCTGCTGTCCTTCCAGGGCGGCATCCGGGTGCCGGCCTACACCGCCAGCAAGAGCGCGGTGGCCGGGCTGACCCGCGCGCTGGCCAATGAATGGGCCCAGCAGGGCATCAACGTGAACGCGCTGGCGCCCGGTTATTTCGAGACCAACAACACGGCCCCGCTGCGCGACGATCCGGTGCGCGCGCCGGCCATCCTGGCCCGCATCCCTGCCGGGCGCTGGGGTACGCCGGCCGACCTGGCCGGGGCCGCCGTGTTCCTGGCCAGCCGCGCCAGCGACTACGTGCACGGCATCGTCTTGCCGGTCGACGGCGGATGGCTGGCGCGATGACGCGTGCTCCCAACCCCAAGGGCCGCATCGTCTGCTTCGGCGAGGTGCTGTGGCGCCTGTCGTCCCCGGCCGGCGAGATGCTGCTGCAGTCGCCCGCGCTCAAGGCCTGCATCGGCGGCGCCGAGGCCAACGTGGCCGTATCGCTGGCGCACCTGGGCCATGACGCCGCCATGGTCAGCACCCTGCCGGACAACGCTTTGGGCCTGGCCGCCCGCGACGGCCTGCGCGCGCACGGCGTGGACACCGCCGCGGTGACGTTCCAGTCCGGCCGCATGGGCCTGTATTTCCTCACGCCGGGCGCCGTGCTGCGCCCCTCCGAAATCGTCTACGACCGCGCCGGCTCGGCCTTCGCGCGCACCTCGCCCTCCCATTACGACTGGCCCGCCCTGCTCGACGGCGCGGCCTGGCTGCACGTCTCCGGCGTGTCGCCGGCCGTCGGCGACGATGCCGCGCAGGCGGTGGTCGACGCCATGCGCGCCGCCCGCAGCCTGGGCGTGCGCGTGGCCTTCGACGGCAACTACCGCGCCTCGATGTGGGCCCAGCGCGGCCGCACCGGCGCCGACGTGCTGTGCGAACTGATGGCCCATAGCGACCTGGCCTTCGCCGACCAGCGCGACATCGCGCTGGTACTGGACCGGCCGGAATTGGCAGAATCGGCCGAATCGGCCGGCGAAAGCGCGCGCAACGATGCGGTGGCCGCCGCCTTCAGCGCCTTCCCGCTGCTGCAGCGCATGGCCTCCACGGTGCGCGTCCAGCACAGCGTGGACAACCACGACCTGCGCGGCTGCCTGCACACGCGCGCCGGCTCGGTCGAATCCGGCGCCTTCCCCTTGCGCGGCATCGTCGACCGCATCGGCACCGGCGACGCCTTCGCGGCCGGCGTGCTGCACGGCTTGCAGCGCGGCTGGAGCGACGCCGACACGATCGCCTTCGGCGCCGCCGCCGGCGCGCTCAAACACGCCGTGGCCGGCGATTTCAGTCCCGCCAGCGAGTCGCAGGTACTGGCCATCCGCAGCGGAGGCCTCGATGTCCGCCGTTAGGTCCGCCCTCCCCAGCCGGGCGCCGATGCGCCTGGAATGGGACCACGGCAGCGCCGAGGTACAGGCGCTGGGCGGCATGCTGGGCCCGGTCTGCTTCCGCCTGGGCGGCGAACGGGAACTCGAAGTGATGCATGTGGCGCCCTGGGCCGGCATGCGCGACGCCAGCGCCCTGCCCGGGCTGATGCGCCGCCTGCGCGGCGAATGGCCTTGCGTGCCCTTCGGCCGCACCGACCTGCCCGCCGACCTGCCCCCGGAATGGACGGCGCGCGCGCCGAGCGACAACTGGCCGCACGGCTACGCCTCCAACCATCATTGGAACTGCATCGCAGCGAGCGCGGGCAGCGTGACGCTGGCCATCGACTACCCCGCCGAATCGGCGGTGCGGCGGCTCGAACGCACCATCAGTGTCGATCCCAACGCCCCGGCGCTGGACATCGCCCTCAAGGTGTGGTCGCGCCGCGCGGCGACGCTGCCGGTGGGCCTGCATCCGACCTTCCGCCTGCCGCCTGCCCCCGGCCGGGTGCAGGTGCTGCTCGGATCGCACGACGGCGTGTTCAGCTACCCGTCCGCGTCGGCCGGCGAGATCTCGCGGCTGGTGCCGGACACCCGCTCGGACAGCCTGTCGCGCATGGCCGCCGCCGGCGGTGTTGCCGATTTCACCAGCCTGCCCCAGGCCTGCCGCTCGGAAGAGCTGATGCAGGTGCGGGGCCTGCGGGAGACCGGCGGCGCGCCGTTCGCCCTGCACTACCTCGATTACGACGCCTGTGTCGGCCTGTGGTGGAACACCGCGCAACTGCCCGACCTGATGCTATGGGTCAGCAACGGCGGCCGTCCGCAATTCCCCTGGATGAGCAGGCACGTGGCGCTGGGCGCCGAGCCGGTCAACAGCCTGTTCGACCTGGGGCGCGTGTGCAGCGCACCGGACGGCCATCCGCTGGCCGATCGCCTGGGCGTGGCGCTCACGCCGGAACAGCCATGGGAAACCCACTATCGCATTGCGGCCTGGACGCACACCGCACCAGCCTTCCCTTCACCTTGAATAGAAACATCGCTATGTCTCCACAATTCCGTTCGCGCGGCATGCTCCAGGCCCATATCGCCCATACCATGCGCTTCTACTATCCGCGCTGCGTCGATCCGTCCGGCGGCTTTTACCATTTCTACATGGACGACGGCACGATCTATGACCACAGCACGCGCCACCTGGTGAGCAGCACCCGCTTCGTCTTCAATTTCGCCATGGCCTACCGCGAATTCGGCAATGCCGAATACCTGGCGGCGGTGCGGCACGGCGTGGCCTTCCTGCGCGACGCCCACCGCGATCCCGCCACCGGCGGCTATGCCTGGCAGCTGGCGTGGCGCGACGGCGAAAAGCAGCTGATCGACGGCGACAACCACTGCTACGGCCTGGCCTTCGTGCTGCTGGCCTATTCGCACGCGCTGGCCGCCGGCCTGGAGGAGGCGCGCGGCTACATGGAAGAAACCTACGCGCTGATGGAGCAACGCTTCTGGGAACCCGTGCACGGCCTGTACGCCGACCAGGCCAGCGCCGACTGGTCGGTCACCGATCCCTACCGCGGCCAGAATGCCAATATGCACGCCTGCGAGGCGATGCTGGCGGCCTTTGAGGCCAGCGGCGACCCGCGCTACGTGAAACGCGCCGCCACGCTGGCGCACAACATCACCGTGCGCCAGGCATCCTTGGCCGGCGGCATGATCTGGGAACACTACGATCCCGAATGGCGCATCGACTGGGACTACAACCGCAACGACAAGAGCAATATCTTCCGCCCCTGGGGCTACCAGCCGGGCCACTTCACCGAATGGGCCAAGCTGCTGCTGCAACTGGAGCGCCACGCGGCACACCTGGAAGGGCCGTCCGACTGGCTGGCCCCGCGCGCGCAATGGCTGTTCGACACCGCGCTGGAGAAGGCCTGGGATGCGCAGCACGGCGGCATCCATTACGGTTTCGGCACCGAGAGCGAGATCTGCGACGGCGACAAATATTTCTGGGTCCAGGCCGAGAGCTTGGCGGCGGCGGCGGTGCTGGCCGCGCGCACCGGCGAGGAACGCTACTGGGCATGGTATGACAAGATCTGGGCCTATAGCTGGGAGCACTTCGTCGACCACGAACATGGCGCCTGGTACCGCATCCTGAGTCCGGAAAACGGCAAGCTGACCGCCGAGAAAAGCCCGGCCGGCAAGGTGGATTACCACACCATGGGCGCCTGCCACGAAGTGCTGCGCGTGCTCGGGGAGGCACAGTGATGCCGCTGCCGCGCTTTGTTTCCGCAGGCGAAGCCCTGACCGACATGCTCAGGACCGGCCCGAACAGCTGGTCCAGCCAGGTGGGCGGCTCGACCTGGAACGTGGCGCGCGTGGCGGCCAGGCTGGGCATGTCCAGCGCCTTCGCCGGCGCCGTGAGCAAGGACGTCTTCGGCCAGGAACTGGCCGCGGCCAACGCCGCCGCCGGCCTGGACGGCCGCTTCCTGCAGCAGCTGGACCGCGCGCCGCTGCTGGCCATGGTGCACGAGCTCAATCCGCCGCAGTACTTCTTCATCGGCGACGACAGCGCGGACCTGCACTTCGACGCCTCGCGCCTGCCCGCCGCCTGGCTGGACGAACTGCGCTGGGTGCACTTCGGCGGCATCAGCCTGGCGCGCGAACCGCTGGCCTCCAAGCTGCTTGCGCTGGCGCGGGAGGTCAAGGTCAAGGGCGTGCGCATCAGCTACGACCCTAATTTCCGCGCGCTGATGGACAAGCGCTACGACGCCACGCTGCGCAGCATGACCGCCCTGGCGGACGTGATCAAGGTGTCCGACGAGGACTTGCAGGGCCTGTTCCGTTGCGACGACGCCGACGCTGCCTTTGCCGCCTTGCGGGCCATGAATCCCGGCGCCAGCTACCTGTATACGCGCGGCGCCCAGGGCGCCAGCCTGTACCAGGACGGCACGGTATGCCACGCGCCCGCCCCGCCGGTGACCGTAGCCGACACGGTCGGCGCAGGCGACGCTTCCATCGGCGCCCTGATTTATAGCATGATGACGTATGGCGAGCGTCCGCCAGGCGAGCATTTGCGCTTCGCGGTGGCCGCCGGCGCCGCCGCCTGCGAGTCGGCCGGCGCCAGCCCGCCGGCGCTGGACGCGGTTGAACGGCTGTTCCAGCTGACCCGCACAGCGGCGTCGCTTTGAAAGCAACTTAAATACGACAGGCCTTCGGGCCTGTCGAACTGAAGGGTATTTCCAATAGGCACCGATTTGTCATTCTTGCGTGCGGCTCGGCACCCCGCGGGAATGACAGGTCGAGGTACCCTAAACGGAGTAAGATTTAAATGAACCAACTCAATTTGCTCAAGTCCGCTTTGCTGAAGTCCTGCACCCTGCTGCTTGCCGCTTCGCTGGCCTCTTTCGCGTGCCAGGCTGCAGCCACCACCGGCCAGCGCCTGGCCACGCTGCAGTCGCCCGACCACAAGCTGGTGCTGGACGTGTACCAGACGCCGGTCGACGGCGGCGCCAGGGAACTGCGCTACACCCTGAGCTACCAGGGCAAGCCCGTCATCCGCGAATCGAAGCTGGAGCTGGAGTTGGACAACCATCTGTCCGAAAACGCCATGGCGCTCAAGGTGGACCGGCACGCCCACTGGTTCGACAACCTGGCGGTGACCGCCGTCAAGCCCAGCGCCAACGATAGCACCTGGACGCCGCGCACCGGCGAACGCAGCCGGATCCGCGACCACTACAACGCGGTGGCCATCGACATGGTCAAGGACGACAATCCGATCTACAAGCTGACGCTGGAAATGCGGGCCTACAACGAAGGCGTGGCGCTGCGCTTCTTCTTCCCCGAGAATGAAAAGGGCACCTACTACCGCGTCACGGCCGAAAACACCGAGTTCTCCCTGCCGGCCGGGACCAAAGCCTGGTTCCACGGCTGGGCGCAAGCGCCCTACGCGCTGCTGCCCCTGAAGAACTGGCCGGACGAATCCGAGCGTCCGCTGACGCTGGAACTGCCAGGCGGCGTCTACGCCAGCCTGCTGGAAGCGCAAATGGTCGACTACGCGCGCACCAAGTTCAAGCTGAGCCCGACCAAGGCCGACACCATCGTCACGTCCATGCACGGCGCCGCCGACCTGGTGTCGCCCTTCGGCACCCCGTGGCGCGGCATCATGGTGGCCGATACCCCGGCCAAACTGGCCGAGAACAGCCACTTCATCCTGAACCTGAACGAACCGTCGAAAATCCGCGACGACAGCTGGGTCCAGCCCGGCAAGATCATGCGCGTGATGACGCAGACCACCGGCGACGCCAAGGCCAACATCGATTTCGCGGCCCGCCACGGCCTGCAATACATCCTGTTCGACTGGAAGTGGTACGGCCCGGCCTTCACCTTCGCCTCGGACGCGACCAAAGTCGCCATCCCCGACTTCGACCTGCCCGCCATCATCGCCTACGGCAAGGAGCGCGGCATCGGCGTCTGGCTCTACGTCAACCAGCAAGCCTTGCTGGCGCAATCCGACACCCTGTTCAAGACCTACCGCGACTGGGGCGTGAAAGGCGTGAAGTTCGGCTTCGTGCAGGTCGGCTCGCACCGCTGGACCACCTGGATAGAAAAAGCGATACAGCAGGCCGCCGAAGCGGGCATCATGGTCAATGTGCACGACGACTGGCGCCCCACCGGCGAACAGCGCACCTGGCCCAATCTGCTGACGTCCGAGGGCATACGCGGCAACGAAGAGATGCCGGACGCCACCCACAACACGGTGCTGCCCTTCACGCGCTACCTGGCCGGCGCGGCCGACTACACGATCTGCTATTACGACCCGCGCATCAAGACCACCCACGCGCACCAGCTGGCGCTGGCGGCCATCTACTACAGCCCCCTGCAGACCTTGTACTGGTACGACAAGCCCGCCATGTCGGACCACGGCCCCGAGCTGGAGTTCTGGGACCGGATCCCGGCCACCTGGGATGAAACGCGCGTGCTGGACGGCGCGCCGGGCGAATTCGTCAGCACCGCCAGGCGCAAGGGCGCGGACTGGTTCGTCGGCACCATCACCAACAACAGCAGCCGCAAGCTCAAGCTGGCGCTGACTTTCCTGGAGCCGGGCAAGCGCTACGAGGCGAAGATCTTCGCCGACGACGCCAGCCTGCCCACCAAGACCAAGGTTGCGGTACGCAGCATGCAGGTCGATTCGGCCACCGTGCTCGATGTGGCGCTGCTGGCATCCGGCGGCCAGGCCGTCTGGCTGACTTTGGCAAAATAGGAACATCATGCAACTTCACTTCCCCCGCGCGCAGCGCCTCGCCCTCCTGATTACCTTGCCGCTTGCGCTGGCGGCCTGCCAGACCGGCGCACCAGGCGGCCTCGGCGCCGCGGCGCCGGCGGACCAGCCCTGGGTGGCCGACCTGGGCAACGGCAAATACCAGAACCCCGTGCTGCACGCCGACTACGCCGATCCGGACGCGATCCGCGTCGGCGACACCTACTACATGGTGTCTTCCAGCTTCGCCCAGACGCCCGGCCTGCCGCTGCTGGAATCGAAGGACCTGGTCAACTGGGAACTGGTGGGCCACGCGCTGCCGGCGCTGGTGCCGGCGGCGCAGTTCGCCACGCCGCAGTTCGCCAAGGGCGTCTGGGCGCCCGTCCTGCGCCACCACGACGGCAAGTTCTGGCTCTTCTATCCTGACCCCGACTACGGCGTCTACGTCATGACGGCCGAGCGTTTCGCCGGCCCCTGGAGCGCCCCGCACCTGCTGCTGCCGGGCAAAGGCATCATCGACCCGGCCCCGCTGTGGGACGACGACGGCAAGGCCTATTTGATGCACGGCTGGGCCGGCAGCCGCTCGGGCAAGAACAACATCGTGACCTTGCGCGCCATGGCGCCCGACGCCAAACGCATGCTCGACGAGAGCGGCCCGGTGGTCATCGACGGCAACCAGGTGCTCGGCATGCACACGCTGGAAGGACCGAAACTCTACAAGGCCGACGGCTACTACTACGTGTTCGCCCCGGCGGGCGGCGTGGAACAGGGCTACCAGGCCGTGTTCCGCTCGCGTTCCATCTACGGCCCGTACGAATCGCGCACCGTGATGACGCAGGGCGACACCGCCATCAACGGTCCTCACCAGGGGGCCTGGATACGCGCGCAGGACGGGCGCGACTGGTTCCTGCACTTCCAGGACAAGTATGCCTATGGCCGCGTGGTGCATCTGCAGCCGATGCGCTGGAAAGACGGCTGGCCCGTGATCGGCGAGGACAGCCGCCTGCCCGGCGCCGGCCAGCCGGTGCTGACGTACGACAAGCCGGTGCAAGGCTATCCGGTGAAGGTGCCGCCCACCAGCGACGAGTTCAGCGCGCCCCGGCTCGGCCTGCAGTGGCAGTGGAACGCCAACAACCGGCCCGAGTGGTACAGCCTGACGGCGCGCCCCGGCATGCTGCGGCTGCACACGCAGGCCGTGCCGCAAGCCGACAACTACGTGCGCAATTCGCCCGCCATCCTGGCGCAAAAGCTGCCCGCGCCATCCTTCGTGGTGGACACGCACATCGAACTGCACAACGCGGCCGACGGCGACCGCGCCGGCCTGATCGTCAACGCCATCCAGTACGCCTGGATCGGACTGCGCAAGACCCCCGCCGCCACCGAACTCGTCTACACCCAGTGCGGCCCCTTCCGCCAGTTCGGCCCGGCCTGCACCGAAAAGACCTGGGTGGTGCTGGCGTCGGCGCCCTCCTCGCTCTACCTGCGCATGCGCATGGCGGAAGGCGGCATGGCCACTTTCTATTACAGTACCGACAACGTCGATTTCAAACCGGTCGCCGCGCCCTACGCGGCCTCCAAGGGCGGCTGGGTGGGCGCCCAGGTAGGCCTGTTCAGCGTGGGCAAAGAGGCCGCCGCGCCGGGAACGTCGTATCTGGACGTCGATTACTTCAGATTCCGGGCCCAATAACGCCGCCGTGCTTGACAGCGGACTCGGCTTACGCTATGTTATCGATAACAGCCATAATAAATTAAAATAGCGTTACCGAGAGACCCGAGATCATGACCCCCAAGCAATCGCACTTCCGTTTCCTGTGCTCGTTCGTGTTTGTGTATTTTTTCGCCCAGGCCATGAGCGTGTCGCTGCTGACGGTCTGGCTGCGCAACACCTTGCACCTGAGCGGCACGGAAACCGGCATTGTGTTCGCCGCCAACGGCACCGCCGCCATGATCTCGCAGCCGATCTACGGCTTCGTGTCCGACCGGATCGGCGAACGCAAGCACCTGCTGTGGGTGGTTAGCGCGCTGTGCTCCTTGAGCGCCCTGTTCTTCATCTACGCCTACGCCCCCCTGCTCAAGTCCAACATCATGCTGGGCGCGGCGGTCGGCGGCATCTACCTGGGCGTGACCTTCAACGCCGGCAGCTACGCCATCGAATCCTATATCGACCGCATCGGCCGCCGCCAAGGTTTCGAATACAGCCGGGTGCGCCTGTTCGGCTCGCTCGGTTTCGCCAGCGCAGCCCTGTTCAGCGGCCGCCTCTACAATATCGCGCCTGAAATCAACTTCACGCTGGCCTCGTCGGCCGGACTGCTGATGCTGGCCCTGCTGCTGTTCTGGCGCACCGACAGCGGCGACGCCGGCGCCGCCAAAACCGTGGGCGCCGCCGACGGCGTGAGCCTGCGCGAAGCGTTGTCGCTGCTGCGCCGCGCCTCGTTCTGGCGCTTCATGGTGTTCATCCTGGGCGTGACCAATCTCTACCTGGTGTTCGACCAGCAGTTCGCGAGCTACTTCACGTCCATGTTCCCGGACCCGAAGACCGGCACGGCCATGTTCGGCTACCTGAATTCCCTGCAGATCTTCATCGAAGCCTGCGGCCTGTTCCTGTCGCCCATCCTGGTCAAGCGCATCGGCGCCAAGAACGGCCTGCTGCTTGCCGGCAGCATCATGATGCTGCGCATCGCCGGTTCCGGCCTGGCCGTCGGCCCGGCCTCGATCTCGGCCATGAAGATGCTACACTCGGTCGAGCTGCCCATCCTGGTGGTGTCCGTGTTCCGTTACATCGCCTATCATTTCGACAACCGCCTGGCCTCGACCATCTATATGGTGGGCGTCAGCTTCGGCCATTCGCTGGGCGTGTCCATCCTGTCGCCGGTCGCGGGCAAGAGCTACGACCTGATCGGTTTTTCCCACACCTACCTGGCGCTGGCCGCCCTGGGCGCGGTCTTCCTGGTCCTGTCGGCCTGGCTGCTGGCGCCGACGCCGCCGGAAATCACACGCGACGCCAAGGCCCCGCCGGCTGCGGCGAACGGGACCGACGCGGCCCTGGCCAACGCCCCCCACAACGCCAATTGAACCGTTTTCAAGGAGTTTTTGCATGACCGCCCCACTGAACAACGCCGCCATCGAAACGCTGGCGGCCTCCCCCGCCGTGCGGCGCTGGACCGCAGGCGGCCAGGCGCCGGACAGCGCCAACGCCGCCGGCATAGCCCGCGCGATCGAACAAGCGCTGGCCGCCGTCGACCGCAACCTGGCGCATTTCGGCGACAAGTTCCCCGAGCCGTCCAGCGTGGCCTCGGTGTATCCGGCCATGGACAACAGCGAGTGGACCAACGGTTTCTGGACCGGCATGCTGTGGCTGGCCTACGAGCTGACCGGCGCCCAGCGCTACCGCGACGCGGCCGAAGTGCACGTACGCAGCTTCCACCAACGCCAGCTGGAGCGCCACAACGTCAACCACCACGACCTGGGCTTCCTCTACAGCCTGTCCTGCGTGTCGGCCTACAAGCTGACCGGCAGCGCGGTGGCGGCCGAAGCGGCCATGGGCGCGGCCCGGCTGCTGCTCGAGCGCCACAACGCGCGCACCGGCATCATCCAGGCCTGGGGCGACCTGAACGACCCGGCGCAGAGCGGCCGCATGATCATCGACTGCAACCTGAACCTGCCGCTGCTGTACTGGGCCAGCGACTACAGCGGCGAAACGGCCTTCCGCGACGCGGCCAACCAGCATATCGAAGCGGCCGCGCGCCACATCGTGCGCCCGGACGGCTCGACCTTCCACACCTTCTTCTTCGACACCGCCACCGGCAAGCCGCGTGAAGGCAAGACGCACCAGGGCTACGCCGACGATTCGTGCTGGGCACGCGGCCAGGCCTGGGGCATCTCCGGCTTCCCGCTGGTGTACCGCCACAACGGCGACACGCGCCTGATCGCGCTGTCCAAAGTGTTGGCCAATTACTACCTGAACCGCCTGCCGGAAGACGGCATCTGCTACTGGGACCTGATCTTCACCGAAGGCGCCCAGGAGCGCGACAGCTCGGCCGCTGCGATCGCCGCCTGCGGCCTGCTGGAGCTGGCCAAAAACCTGCCCCTGCTCGACCCGCTGCGCGCCAGCTACGAAGCGGCCGCGCTGGGCATGGTGCAGGAATTGTCCGCACGCTACGTCAACACCGAAGGCCAGCCCGGCGGCGGTCTGCTGAAGCACGCCGTGTATCACAAGCCGCACGGCATCGGCGTCGATGAAAGCTGCATCTGGGGCGACTATTTCTATCTCGAAGCACTGGTGCGCCTGACGCGCACCTGGGAACCGTACTGGTAATTAATCAAAGACAAAGCAAGCAGAAACCAAGATGAAAATTGAACACCGATTCCTGGCGATCGACGAAGGCCGCCAGCAACTCTCCCTGGTCGACACGGGTAAAGAAGGCGTGCTGTGGACCAGGGACCTGGCCGCCTATCCGCTGGCGCGCGACATGCAGCGCCTGGACAGCGGCCGCGTGCTGATCGGCTACGACCGCGGCTTCTTCGAACTGGAGATCGCCACCGGCACCGTGGCCGCCGTGTGCGAACGCTGGGTCGACGTGACGGCGGTATGCCGCCGGCCCGACGGCAACACCCTGGTCACCGGCTTCAACCTGGACGGCACCGGCGGCATCAACGTGCTGACCTTGGACCGCGAGCTGAAACTGATCCACACGGCGCGCCGCGACGGCGACTACGTGCGCCTGATGCGCACCACCCCGCAGGGCACATACTTGCTGTGCATGAACGACCACATCCTGGAAGCCACGCCGGAACTGGTGGAACTGCGCCGCTACGCCGAGCCGGGCTTCGAGCACGCATGGAAGGCCGAGCGCCGCGCCGACGGCGGCACGCTGGTGTCGGCCGGCTACGGCGCCTTCATGGCGATATTCGACGACGAGGGACGTTGCATCCAGCGCTTCGGCGCACAGGACAAGGTGCCGGGCGCGGTGGCGCCGTTCTTCTACGCCAGCTTCGAGCAACTGCCCGACGGCCGCCTGCTGGTGGCGAACTGGCAGGGCCACGGACCGGACAACGGCAGCAAGGGCCGCCAGCTGCTGGAGTTCTCGGCCGACGGCCGCTTGCAGGGCAGCTGGTCGGCGGAAGACCGTTTCTCTTCACTCCAGGGCATCCTTGTTGTCTAAAAGAGACACAATACCGTATCCTCACGCAAAAAATTGTTATCGATAACGACCATTTATCGCAGGGCCCGCTGATCGCATAGCGGCCCTGCCCAGATCTCCGTATTGCGGCTACGTTACCGGCCGTGATGCTTTATCGTGGACCAGCGCAAGCTGGCTCCACGATTTTTTTTGCCCGCCGCCTGGCCAAAGTGATCAATTTATTGTCCGGGTTATCGATAAACTTATACGAAATTGATACATGCCGGTAAAAAAGGCATAAGTAACGGCTGAAACAATTGGATAGAATTGGTTCAACGCAATCGGTGTCACAAAGCGTTAAATTTTTTTTGCCCATGCGTGTTATCGATAACACCACAATAACTAAATAAAGAGACAGGGGAGCACAATGAAAAGACTGGGATCTCGCATCAAGCCCACGCGCATCGCCGCCATGCTTTTTTCGATCGGCATCATCGGAACGCTCTTGCCGCACGCCGCAGCCGCTGCGGACACCATCGACGTGCTGGCGACCGCCTATCAGCCGGCCATTAACGAGAGCATCGACGCCAACGGTTTCAAGCACCCCGCAGTCGGCCTGACCAAGGAAATGCTGGAGAACGTGCGCGCCCAGGTGCTGGCGAAAAAGGAACCGTGGAACACGCACTTCAACGCCATGCTGCTGTCGGGCACCGCGTCGAAGACGGCCACCTCCAGCAACGCTTCCGGCAGCGACCCCACCAAACCCGGCAGCCTGGCCTTCAGCAGCCAGGGCTTCAATTCCAAATTCATCGCAGACGGCCTGAAGGCCTACACCCAGGCGCTGCTGTATTACATCACCGGCGACGAGACCTATCGCGCGAACGCGATGCGCATCATCCGCATCTGGGCGCAGATGGACCCGGCCCAGTACGTCTACTTCGTCGACTCGCACATCCACACTGGCATTCCGCTGTCGCGCATGGTCGCCGCCGCCGAAATCCTGCGCTACACCAGCTGCCAGACGCCCGCGCTGGCGTGGACCGAGCAGGACACGGCCAATTTCTCGACCAACCTGATCAACCCGGTCATCGAGACCTTCCAGCACACCAACTACCGCTTCATGAACCAGCACCTGTATCCGCTGCTGGGCGCGATGTCGGGCTATATCTTCACCGGCAACCGGGCCCGCTACAACGAGGGCGTGGAATGGTTCACTGTGAACAAGACGGCCGAGGACCAGGGCCAGAACGGCGCCATCAAGGCGCTGTTCCGCCTGGTCGAGAAAAACGACGTCACCGGCGAAGCCGTGACGCCGGTGGTGCAGCACGTTGAAATGGGCCGCGACCAGGCCCACGGCGGTGGCGACATCACCAACGCCGGCATCCTGGCGCGCCTGCTGATCGCGCAGGACACCAAGGTCGATCCCGTAGTCGGCACCGCCTCCACCGCGCCCGACGCGGTCGGTCCCTACGAATTCCTGAACGACCGCATCCTGGACGCGGCCGAATACTTCGGTCGCTACATGACCGGCGACCAGCCGGCCTGGGTCCCGACCGCCTCGCATACCGACGCCAACGGCGTGCCGACCGTGGTCTACCGCGAGATCGCCAGCGGCTACCGCGGCCGCATGTTCTCCAGCACCTGGGAACCGTACTACTACTACAAATACGTCAAGGGCATCGACATCGCGCAGCGCGCCCCCTACTTCAGCCACATGTTCTCGATGCGCACCAGCTACAACTGGGACGGCGTGGATGGCGGCGGCGACTACTGGCTGTTCATGCCGGCGGCAGCCGAAGCCGAAGGCGCGCAACTGCTGATGAAGCCCATCGCCGACCCATACCGCGAAGTGGAAGACCGCTACACGGTGATCGAGGGCGACATCACCGCCATGCAGGACGAAACCGCGTCCTACCTGCAGGTCAATACCACGGCGGCCGGCGCCAAGCTGGCGGTGGTGGGTTACGGCAATTCGACCAAGACCTTCGCCATGAAGATCCGCACCAACGGCGTCGCGTCGCTGGAAGCGTTCGACGACACCATCGCGCTGCCGGACACCAAGGGTCAGTGGCGCTACATCAATTTCACGCTCGACAACTACCACGGCCTGTACGACGTCCTGTTCCTGACGTTCAAGGGCGCCGGCACCCGCGTCGACATCGATCACATCAACGTCTCGGGCGGCACCTTCACCGCACCGGCCTTCACGGAAGGCGATGCCGACCTGAGCCTGGTCACCTATGCGACCTCCAGCGCCGCAGTCGACCACAGTTTCGCGGCCACCGACGCCAGCACCACCGACGTGCTGACCTACCAGGTCGACGGCCTGCCGGCCGGCGCCACCTTCGACACCGCCACCGGCGCATTCTCGTGGCTGCCCACCCAGGCGGGCACCTATTCCTTCGTGGTCACCACGACCGACGGCATCACCGTCACCAGCAAGCTCGTCAAGATCGTGGTGACCGGCGACCGTCAGAGCGCCATCAGCACCGTCATCGCCGCCTATAAGCCCAATTCGCTGTACGTGTCGGCCAGCCTGGACACCTATAACGCGGCTTATGCGGACATCGTCAACGCGGCGGGCAGCGCCAGCGACGCGGTGTTCCAGCAAAAACTGACGGCGCTGACGACCGCCGTGACCGGCTTGCAGGAACTGACCCCGCTGCTGGCCGACGGCAGCATGAATTTCCTGAACATGTTCACCACGTCCACCTTCGGCAGCGCGGTGCCGCTGCTGCTGGACAACGCGGCCACCACCTGGTCGACGGCGCCGGGCACGTACGCGCCCAACCTCGCGCACATCATGGACTTCGGCCCGGACTTCAAGGCCTCTGCATCGACCTTCCAGATGCAGGTGCGCGCCAGCTTCCCTGAACGGATAGGCGGCGTGGCGATGTTCGGCTCCAACGACAGCGAAAACTGGACCCGTCTGACGCCGGGCCTGACCGTCATCTCGGACGACATGCAGACCCTGCAGGTACAGGAAGACCTGAAGAACCAGCGCTTCCGCTTCTTCAAGCTGCAAATGGTGGCGCCGACCTACGCCATCCTCGAAGTGGGCGAATTCCGCATCTTCGGCGCCCGCTACGAGACCGTCAACAAGATCTCGTCCGTGTCCATCAGTTCCGACCAGAGCCTGAAAAAGCGCATCGTTCCAGGCAACACGGTGAAAGTGACGTTCCAGTCCAAGGAAGCGATCAACAACGTCAATGTCCTGGTGCAGGGCCAGCCGGCCACGATCACCACCACCGACAACCTGAACTGGACCGCCACCTGGGTCGCGAACGCCACCGCCGCCACCGGCACGGTCAAGTTCGTGATCAATTACAAGACGGCTGCCGGCGCCGACGCCGAACCGTACCTGTTCACCACCGACAGCTCCTCGCTGTTCATTTCCGACCAGACCGGCCTGATCAATCCGATCGGCCTCACCACGCTGAGCGACTCCAGCGGCCGCAACCAGACCGACGTGCTGGGACAAATGAACGCGCTGCTGGACAGCAACCTCGGCACCTTCACCGACTTCCGCGTCAACGGCTCCGGTTACGGCGGCTGGCTCGAATTCGACTTCAAGGGCGGTGGCCTGGCCACGCTGAACCGGGTCGAAGTGATCGGCCGGCAAGACCAGTACGCCTCGCGCATCAATGGGACCGTGGTGCAGGGTTCGAACGACAACGCGACCTGGGACACGATTTCCCCGGCCTCGAACGGCTCGTCGGATTGGCAGACGCTGAAGATCAACAGCCTCACGCCATACCGCTATATCCGTGTACTCAACGGCAACCAGTGGTACGGCAATATGGCCGAGCTGCGCATGTATGGCGCGGTTGAATCGGTCAACATGATCTCCACCGCGTCGATCTCGTCGACGCAGGCGCTGCGTACCCGCATCGTGCCGGGCAACACGGTCAAGGTGGCGTTCACGGCCAAGGAAGCCATCAACAATGTGGCCGCCACCATACAGGGCGTGCCGGCCACCGTGACCACGGCGGACAATGTCAACTTCACGGCCACCGCCACCCTGCCGCAAGGCACGGCGGCAGGCGCGGTGACCTTCGCCATCAACTACAAGACGGCGGCGGGCAAGGCGGGCTACCCGAACACGGCCACCACGGACGGCACCCTGCTGACCCTGGTGGACGAGGCGGACACGATCAAGAACGTGACCAGCATCGCCACCTTGATCGATTCCACCGTGAACCGGACGGCGGCCACGACGCTGTCGATCACCAATTCCCTGTTCGACAGCAACCTGGGCACGACCACGGACTACCGCACCGGAACCGGCAACCTCGGCACCGGCAGCTACATCACGTTCGACTTCAAGACCGGCAACCAGGCCACCTTGAGCGGCGTGGAACTCGTTGCGAGACAAGACCAGACCGCCAGGGCAAAAGGCACGGTGGTCCAGGGGTCGAACGACAACACCAACTGGACCACCTTGACCGCGGCCGCGGTGACGACGGCTGACTGGCAAACCCTGCCCGTGGGCGGCGGCGTACCGTACCGCTATGTCCGCGTGTTTAACGGCAACAACTGGTTCGGCAACCTGGCCGAGCTGCGCTTCCACGGCACGGTGCAGGGCGCGGACACCACGGCGCCGACCACCACCAGCAACGCGCCGGCGGCGACTGTGAACCAGGACACCACCGTCACCTTCAGCGCCAGCGACTCGGGTTCGGGCGTCGCCACCACCTACTACAAGGTGAACGGCGGCGCGCAGCAAACCGGCACGGCGGCGGTGCTGACGACGGAAGGCGGCAACACGGTCACTTACTGGAGCGTGGACAAGGCCGGCAACGTGGAGCAGGCGCAATCGGCTACCGTGACCATACACCACCTGGCGGACGTCAGCGCCAGCGTGAAAATGACGCAGCAAGGCGCCACCCTCAACCGCGCCACCGGCAAATACGTCGGCAGCGTGACGGTGACCAACACCAGCGGCGCGGCGCTGCCCGGTCCGCTGCAGCTCAAGCTGAACGGCCTGACTTCGGGGCTGACGCTGGACAACGCCAGCGGCAGCAACGCCGGCGCGCCTTACGTCACCGTGGCCGGCCCATTGAACGCGGGCGCCACCGTCAACGTACCGCTGACCTTCAGCAACCCGGCCCGCAGCACCGTCAGCTACACGCCTGCGCTGTACCAAGGCAACTTCTAAGGAGACATAATATGAATATCGACATCAAGCATCGCTTCTCTTCCCTGCTGCGCCACCTGGCGCTGGCGGTAACGCTGGCGGCCGGCAGCAGTTTCGCCTCGGCCGGCGTAATCCACGTGGCTATCGACACGTCCACCTTCAACGCGGCCAGCGGCTACCTGGACATGCAGCTTAGCGCCAGCGGCGGCGTGCCGCTGGCCACCGCCGTGGTCAGCAATATGGTCGGTTTCGGCGGCATCGACCTGAACTTCGGCGTGACCGCGGTGGCCGGCGGTTTCGGCTTCCGCAACGACACGCCCAACTACCTGTCGCACACCGCCACCTTCGGCGGCCTGCTGTCCTTCGACCTGGCCTTCGACGGCGCCTACGATCCGCTGACCCAGTATGTGTCGCACTTCGTGGTGACCGCATACGACGAGGCCTTCGCACCGCAAGGCGCCTTCGACCAGGCGACCGGCGCGCTGGCCGATTTCAGCTGGACGCCGTCGCTCACCCAGGGCGGCAGCGGCAGCCTCGGCTTGGCCGTGTCCAACCAGAGCGTGACGGTCGTGCCCGAGCCGGCCGCCTTGCTGCTGATGGCCGTCGGCCTGGTCGCCATGGCACTGGTCTTGCGGCGCCGCAGCGTCCCGCCGCGCCATCGTCACGGCGCGGGCATGGGCTTCGGACTGGCCGCCTGAGCTTAAACCAGCAAGCCGAATGGCAGCGCCCCGCCCTTCCGTAACAGGATAGGCGGGGCGTTTTTTTTCAAGATGGAATGGTATCGATAGTCTTCGGCGGCTGGGCGGCGGCCGACGTCACCGCCTGCAAGAACGGCAAGATCGACGATTTCCGCATCTATCGCGGCGCCCTCGACCAGGCCGCGGTCACGGCGCTCTACACGGCCTGATGGCACGACCGTGATGCATCATCGTGGACAGCGCAAGCTGCTCCACGATTTTCTCTACACGGCTGCCTGCCCCTGCCTTCAACGAATCGCCGTCGGCGGCATGGCGGGCAAGGCGTACACCCTGACGCTGCGGCCGCCGGCCGTGGCATCACGCCCCGACACGTTGAGCGTGCTGCCGTTTACCACGATGGCCAGCTGGCGCGGCCAGCCGTCGACAGGAACGCTGAGCAGCACCGGCTGTCCGGCGCTCAGGAACCAGCGTCCCTCGGCCTGCCATAGCGCTGCGGAAGCGCCGTCCTTGGCGGCCTTCAGCGCATAGCCTTGCCCGGCCACCTCTTTGCCATGCCCCAGGAACAAGTAGTCCAGCGCGCCTGCGCGCTCGGCGGCGATGCCGTAGCGTCCAAGCAGGCGCTGGCCGGCGTGCTCATAGCTGGCCTTGTCGCCGTCGCCGGACATGATGGTCTGGCGGCGGCCGCCTTGCGTGCTCACGCGCAGCGCGACCGCGTGTCCCGCCCCCTCAGCCGGGACGATTTCCTCGACACCGAGCACGCTGGCGCCGGTGCCGCCCCCGCTGGCTTCGAACACCGCCGTAAAGGGCCGCGTCCAGGCCTGGCCGGACTGGCGCACCACCAGCGTCGGCAAAGGCAAGGCGTCTATTCCGGCGGGCAGCATGCCGGCAGGCCAGGCGGTTGACGGCGGCGCCTTGACCGAGAAGTACTCGCGCTTGGCGCCGCCCTGCAACCAGGCCGTCATGCTCACGCTGCGCTCCGGCAGGGCAAGGTCGAATTGCGCCTTGAGCGGACCTCCCGAGGTCAGCGATTTGCGGTCCCACCAGTAGTCATAGCCGATCAAGTCGTTGTCGGCGAACGCCAGCTTGGACGACGCGGCAACGGCAAGCGCTTCTCCGGACGGGGTCAGGAAGCGCATCGACTGGCCGAGATTGTGATAGATGTAGTCGTGATAGCGGTCCGCACCGTCGCGCCGGCGCGAGCGGAAGATGTCGATGAAATAGCCGGTCTTGTCATCAAGCCGCACGGTGCCCATCACCCGCTGCTGGTCTGCATCGGTCTCCGGCTCGCGGAACGCGACAGCGCTGAACGTCACCAGCGGGAAGGCGCCGGCAGCGGGTGTGCCCGGCTGCGGATAGACCGCCTGCACCGCCAGCGGGTGGTTGCTCTTCATCGACGCATAGGTCGATTTTCCGTCCACCACGACCGTGTTGTGCGCGGCGAACTGCGCGTAGTACTCCTTGTGGTCGAGCTGGAAGTATCCCGAGCCTCGCCCGCTTTCCGGCGCCAGGCTCAGTCCTTGCGCGTACAGTTCCATGGCGATGCCGTTGGCGTGCGCATGGTTGCCTGAAGAACCCACCTGCGAGATCACCAGTGCGTTGCCGCGCGCGCCCTCCTTGTCGTAGCCGTTGCGCTGGACCAGCCAGCTCGCGTTGGGCGCGTAGTAGGTCGGCGTCTGATAGGCAGCCAGCGCGCCAGCCGCCGGCGCAGGCCGCGCGCCGAGACCGGGCGCAGCGAGCGGCTCAGCGTTGGCCGGCGCGGCTGCCCCGAGCAGCAAGTGCAGCTTGTCGCCCTGCGGCGCACGCGCAGCCTGGCCGTCCCCGGCGCTACGTACCGCGTCCAGCAGCGCGCCGTATGACCGGGCGTCCGCAGTGCGGCCGTGTTGCACCGCATAGCTTCGCAGGCGCTCGATCGCGGCAGTGCGCATATAGTCGTAGCGCGTATCGCCAAAGCCGACCGTGCGGCCGTTCGGCAGCAGGTATTGCGGCAGCGCCGTCGCGGTGCGCGGCAGTATTGGCATCTGCGGCAGCAGATCGATGCCGAACACGCGTTCCAGCATCTCGAGGCACTCCAGATAGTCGCCCACCACGTTCATCGAGTAGCCGGGCGACTCGTTCCACATGGCCGACCTGCTGTCGTAGCCCGCGTCGAGCAGCCGGCGCAGCGACCATTGGCGCGCGCCTTTCCCTTCGATCACGGCCTGGACATAGTGCCGCTTGCCGTGCTTGTCCGGATAGTGCTCGTCGTCTCCCAGCACGGCGGCAATCTGCAGCACGAAGCGCGCCTTGATCAGATTCCAGTTATTCCAGGGCACGCCGTTGGCCAGTATCAGGTCCGCCCATTTCTTGAACGCGCCCTCGTGCACCGCGCGCTTGTCGCCCGCGCGCTGAGCGGCGTAGGCGCGCATGAAGTCGTAGGTCTCGGCCAGCGGTCCGGCGATGTCCTCGTGGATTACCTCGAAGGACTGCAAGCCGACCAGCGTCTGGTCGTGCCCGCGGTTCAGGTCGAGCGGCATCTCGCGGTAGTACAAGCCGCTCATGTAGGTATCGAAGATGTCGTAGGCGAATTTGGCGTAAGCCTCGTCACCGCTGTACCAGTAGACGAAGGCGGCATCGCGCGCCAGTTCGGCGATGCGCATATTGATGGACTCGACGATGCGGCCGGTCTTGGCCTGCGCTGCCCATTCCCACGGCTGGCCGGGCGCGCTCCTGTTCTGCAGATAGAGCAGGTCGTTCTCGCCCATGTAGGGTTTGACGTCCTCCAGTTTCGGCGTGGCATAGGCTGTGCTGGTGTCGCGCGCGCCGGTAAAGCGCACGGTGGCCACCGGCGCCGTGCCTTCGGCATGGTCATAGTAGCCATTCTTGACGTAGACCTGCGTATGCTTGGCCTGCCAGTACATCTGCAGGCGCGATACGATCCAGGCCGGATCGCCGGCGTGCCTCGCGACGTAGGGCTGCACGCCCGCGCGGATGGCTTCGTACAGCTTGGCGCTGGCGTCGTCGCGGGCGATGCGCGTCCGCAGCGCTTCGCGTCCAGCCTCCACGCCGGGCACCAGTACCGCCTGGGGGAGTGGCTGTAGACCACCTTGCCCGGCCTTGGCGCAAGCTTGCAACGCGAGGCCTATGGACAGGACGGCCAGCGCAAGCCCACGCGTGCTGAGCGCGCGCCGCCTGGCTGCGGGTCCGGCCCGGCGCACCGGTAGGGCAAGCGCCCGCTTTGCTGTCAATGCCATCATTTTCCGCTCCCGAGGAAGAGCACCGCAGTGGTGCCCGCCTTTAGCGGCAGGCTGGTTTTTCCCTGGCCTATCATGGCGCCACTGACCAGTTCCTGCACGATGCCCTTGCGCGGTGGCAGTTTCAGCGTGAACGTCTTGTCCTTGGAGCTGTTCATCGCGATAAGGTAGGGCCCGTAGCGCAATTCGTAATAGTCGGCGCGGCCGGCGTGGGCGTTGTCTTCGCCCGGCGCGTAGTTCGATCCGGGCGGCAGTTTCGCCACCGGCTGACGCTCGCCCGCGCCCCACACGCCGCCGTCGTCCGGATAGCGGATGCTGAAGCGGCTGCCGTTGATATGCGGATTGTCAGGCCTGGTGAAGAACAAACCGGACGGTTCATACTCCTGGCGGTCCAGTGCCACGGTGGCAGTACGGTCCGTCACCGGCGTCACGTAGTGGACGCGGGCCAGGCCCGATACGCCATAGTTGGCGCGCCAGTACAGCGAGGCGTACAGGATGTCCTCGCCGTACTTGACGGCCACCACGCCGTCCTCCTCGTCGGCGAACACGAAATCCGGCTGGCCCGGCGTCATCGGCAAGGCATGCGGCTGGGCCGGCAGCGCCTGCATCTCGGCATGCTCCTCGACGACGGCGATCAAGCCTATGGTGGCGCGCAGCCCGGGGGCCTCCATCATGTGTTCCACACTGGGGTAGAACTGCCGGTCCGCCGCCATCTGCTGCGCGTAGCCGAGCAGCCTGGGATCGCGCGTGGCCAGTGCCACCTGCAGCGGCGATGCATCCCACGACGCGCGCTGCGCATAGGTCACGTCGCCGGGACCGTAGGTGTCGCGCCAGCCTATCGCCGCTTCCAGCCGCATCGCACGGTTGCCCTGGGCGTCCCAGTGCGGATAGCGGAAATAGCCGCGCGCCTGCGCGATCTTGACCAGTTGCTCGCGGATGCGCAGGTCCCCCGGCGCCCCCTTGGACGGGCGGGTCGCGTCGTAAATCTCGGCCACCCAGTCCAGCACTTCGCCGTAGCCGCCGACGTAGCCCAGTTCCTTGGTCAAGCCTTTTTTCGTTGTTTCGTAATAATCCTTTTCGACCGCGAACTTCGCGTCCGCCTCCGCCGCCGCGTAGGTCGGCTCGCCGCGCTCGTTGACGCTGCCGGTCCACGGCGCCAGGCCGACCGACTCATAGAAGAAGGCCAGCAGCTGCTCGCGCGGATCCGCCTGCGCGCTACCGATGGCGATCAGGCCTTCGTTGTTGTACCAGATGCCATACAGATCCTTGATCATCGACTGGTTGGTGTACAAGCGCCTGTGCTCCTTGTTCCACTTGCGGCTGTCGGTGAACATGGCCTCCAGCGCCTGGCGGCGGCTGATCGCGCGGCCGTCGGCGTCCGCCACTTTCCCATCGAGTTCCGCCTGCAGATGCGGCGCGGTGGTTTTCAGCGCCATGCCGATCAGGCCGAAACCGAACCAGCCTTCGTTCGGGGTCGCCTTGTCGTAGTAGGCGATGCTGCGGTCCTTCTTGTAGTTCTCCCACATCGCGTCGATGCCGGCCACGATGGCGGCCAGGTTCTGCGGCGCTGCGTGCCCCTTGCTCCATGCCGTAGCGAAGGTCTTGCCGAGGAAGGCGATCTCCAGTTGGCCGGGCGGCCGCTGCGCCGCCCACAACTGCGCCACTTGCGCGTCCACACGCTGCTGGACTCTTTCCAGCACGGCCGCGCCGCCGCCTGCCTGTACCGGCGCGGCGGGCGCCCTGCCCTCGACCTTGTCGAGCGGGACCATCTTGCCGCCGTGGACGAGCAGCGCATAGAAGCCGCGCGTGGGCTCGGTCATCGGCTTCTGGAAGCGGGAGAACTCGGCGCCGTAGCGCCAGATCGGGCCGCTTGCCCGCATCCTGCAGGCGATTTCGCGCTTGCCCCTGGTGAGCGCCAGCGGCAAGGGATGGGTCACATAATGGAAGCGCCCGGGCGCCACCGCGTACTTGCTGCCCTGGTCGAGTATGTCCACGTCGCTGGCATGCCGTTGGCCCAGCTGCTTGCCGTCGCAGTACAGGGTGGCGTGGTTGCTGTTCACATCCTCCCCCCACAGCTTCACGCTGAGGTAGTTCTGCGCGTCGCCGCGCACCTTGAGCCGGAACGCGGCCGAACCGCCGCGCCACTCGCCACCGCCCAGCGGCAGGAAGCGGCGCAGCGGCTGGCCCAGCGCGCCGGCGGCGGCCTCGCTGGCCTCGGCTGCCAGGCCGTGCGCCCGTTCCGAGGCAGGGTCCCCGAAACGCAGCAAATCGATCGTGTCCGACGCACGCGCGGACGGCGGGAACGCGGCGATGATCAGCGCCAGCGCGCCCGGCAGCGCGCGCAGACGCAAAGTTGGTAGATGCATGATTGTTTCCGTATAGGTGGCGACTCAGTCCGGGCGGCGTTGAAAAACCGGCACGCGAGCGTGCCGGCCTGCTTCGCTTAGAAGTCGTAACGTGCCGTCAGCCAGAACGAGCGCGGCGGATTCATCACGTCCCATGCGCCGGAGTTCGGCAACTGCTGCATGATGTCGTTCTTGTTGACGCCGGTGACCGTCGGCAGCATGGTGTCGTACGCGCTGATGTACTTGTTGTTGAGCACGTTGCGCACGTCCAATGCAATCTGCAGGTTCTTGATGCCGGCGTACTGTATCGAGAAGTCGAAGTTACGCTGCTGCGGCAAGTAGTTCAGGTCGGCCGGATTGTTGTTCAGCTTGCGCTTGTCCATGAAGCGATGGCGCAAGTTCATCTGGACATCGCCCACCTGGTAGGAAAGCGTGTTCGACACCACCCAGCGCGGCGTCTTCGCCATGATGCCGGCGAACATGGTCAGCTGGTCGTCCTGCGGGCCGGGGCTGCCGGCAGACCAGTTGCCGACTGCGATCGCGCGTCCCTGCGAGTACAGGCCTGAGGTGCTCCAGCTGAAGTTGGGCGTGACACGCCACTTCAGCCAGCCTTCCAGGCCCTTCGTCAGGTAGTGGTTCAGGTATTCCACCACATAGGTACTGCCGTCGACCGCCGCAGGCGTTTGCTGTATCCACTCCAGCATTTCGGTGCGGTAGGCGGTCAACTGGCCCGTGACCGGGCCGTGGCCGAACACGTAGGCGATCTCGTCCTGCTTCAGGTCGACCTGCGGGAACAAAGGCTTGTTGTCGGCCGCGAACTGGGTTTGATAGCGGTTGATGGTGCCGATGATGTTGTTTCCGGCCAAGCTGTGGCGGTAGTAGACCTTGTCCTGCGGCGTGAGGTTGTAGCCGACCGAGGCGCTGTAGTTCTTCAAATACACCTTCTTGGACGCATCGACCGTTGCGCCGCGCACGTAGTTCTGGTTGTCGTACCAGGTCAGCGGGTTGCCGTCCAGGCCACCATAGCTGCGCGAATTGGGGCCGTAGGACTGCGGCGCCGTCAGGAAGGGGACGGTGTGGGTTTTCACCAGGGTCAGGTTGCCCTTGTAGCTGGCGTTCAAGTCCCACTTTCCGGGCGACCAGGAGCCGCCCAGCATAGGCTGGATGTCACGCTGCCGGCTCGAATAGACATAGGGGGTGAGCCCGTCGACGTTGCCGCCGCCGATGCGGCCCCAGCCGCCCTCGTCGGTCAGCTGGTAGGTGCCCTTGTCGGTCACGAAGCGCGCGCCCAGGTTGGCGATTTCGCCGTTGCCGAAGGCGGAGATGCCACGGCCGTTAAAATACGTCACCAGGCCCTGCTTCGCCTGCACGGCGAAAAGGCCGGCCTGCAGCCTGAAATTGTCGCCGGCATAGTTGGCCTGGAAGTTGAGCATCAGGTCTTTCGACTCGCGGGTGGCGTAGTTCGAATTGGTGACGTACACCACGTCCTGGTTGGTGGTGCCGCCGCCGGCCGGCACCATGACGCCGTTCACCATGCCGCCCGCCATGTCGAAGTTTGCGTTCGGCAAATTGGTGTAGGCCACGCATTGCGCGGGGCTGGCGGCGGCGCCGGCAGGACATGCTGCGCCGGTGCGGTAGTTGACCCCGTTCGAGGTGCCCACGTTGTTGTAGATCTTGGCGCGCACGGCGCCGCTGCCGATGTCGTAGAGCTCGTAGTAACCCGCCTGGCGGTTCAGGTTGGCCGACTCGTTGACCTTGGCCAGCCCCTGGTTGACGATGAACGCATCCTGCAAAATATTGCTGCCCCACAGCGAGCCTGGTCCGGCGCCGTAAAAGCCTTGCTGCAGCAAGGCTTTGCTGTTCTGCGCCTTGAGCGCCGAATTGAAACTCCAGCGTCCGCCGGTTTCGTGGTCCCACTTCAGCCAGATGGCGTCCTGCTTGTAGTTGGCGCCTTTTTCCGGATCATGGTAACGGGTGCTGCCGGGGCCGTCCACCAGGTCGGTCGGCACGTTATGCTGGCCGCCATGCAGGAACATATTGCCGCTGCGTACGAAGCCAGGCGCGGGCACCGGATTGACGTAGCCGTGCACAGGCTGGGTGAACTGGCCATTCCAGGAATTGGTATCGTCCAGGTGCTTGACCGTGACACTGACGGTACCGGTGGCATCGCCGCTCTCATAGTTCTTCAGCACGCGCAGCTTGACCTGCCCACCCAGGTTGAGCGGGTAACCCGGGTCGGTCGCGCCGGTCGAGGTGCGGTAGAAACCCGTCAGGCTGGCGCGCAGGTCGCCCGTCTCGTTCTTCCAGCCGAAATAGCCGTCGACCTGCTTCCACGACAGGTGCGGATCCTCGCCCTCGAAGCCGAGCCGGGTCTGGATGGCCGCGCCGGGCTGGATGGCGCCGGGCATGAAGTTAAATACGGCGCCGGCCGAGGAAGCGACCGAGGTGCCGGCGGAGCCGCCGCGCACCGATTCCACGCGGCTGGTGCCGATGTCGGCGCGGAAGAAGCTGCTGTCCTGGAAATTATTGAAGCGCACCGGCAGCACGGGCATGCCGTCCTCCAGGATGGCGGTCCAGAAGTTGCCGGTGGTCGGGCTGCCGGTGCCGACGCTCATGCCGCGGGTGTAGGATTCGTTGCGCGCCACCCCTTCGTTGGTCTCGACGACCACGCCCGGCATGTCGCGCAGGTAGTCGTCCGCGCTGATCGGCGCGAACTTGCCCAGGTCTTTCGCGTCCAGCACCGAGTACGATACGTTGGCCGACTTGGCTTCGGTCGCGCCCACGGTGCCGGTCACGATGACGGTCTGGCTGTCGCTCTTGACCGCCTCTTTTTTGACCTCCTCCTTTTTAACGGCCTCCGCCTTCGCCTTTTCCTTGGCCGGCGCGACTTCCTGCGCCAGCGCGGCGCTCACGCTGAGCAAGCCGGCGCTGGCCAGTATGGCCAGCGCGACCTGCGGCCTGGGGGCCGCGTAGCGGCGTTCGTTCAGGGTGAACTTTTTCTTCATGTCTTCCTCTTTTCTCTTTTTTATTACCTGGTGGCGCCAGGTGCGCTTGCAAATGTTATCGATAACCTGCGCGAGCCAAAAAAAGGCGTGCAACGACACGCCGCCAGACGGGGCGACAATGTCGTTCACACGCTTGAATCGAAGGGACGGCGCCGCCGCCCCTGCCCTGCTTATTTGTAGCTGACGCCTTCGACGAAGGGGCCGATGTGCAGGACATTCTGCTCCGGCCCCGTCAGGCGCTTGCCGGCCACGGTGACGTTGTCGAGCAAGACGCCCTTGACCTTGCGGTTCGCGTCGTGGCCGTAGATGACGGACGCATTCGGCGAACCCTTGCCCGAGAACGCGATGTTGCGCAGCGTGACGTTCTCGATGCCGCGGCCGGGGCTGGTGTTGTACTTGGGCGTGTAGGCGATGTGCAGGTTGAACAGCATGCCCTCTTCGATGCGTTCCACGCGGATGTCCTCGAACACCACGTCGCGCACCAGGTTGTCGTCGCCGGCCATGATGCCGATGACGCCCTCGTACTCCGGATCGTCCTCGTCATGCTCGAGCACATCGATATTGCTGAAGCGGATGCGCTCGATGACCTCGGGCTCGGGATGGGCGGCGCTCGGCGTGTTGCCGTGGATGCCTATCATCACCGCGTGCGCGACGTCGGCCCACAGGGTGGAGTCGCGCACGCTGATGTCGCGCGAGTTGCCCCAGATGTCCCAGCGATGGTTGTAGATGGTGACGCAGTCGTCCGAGGTGCGGATGAAGCTGTCGCTGATGTTGACGCGTTCGCAGGCGAAATGGCCCAGGCCGTCCGACCAGGGGGCGCCGCCGATGGAGCGGATGCTGCGCTCCTCCACGTCCTGCGAGGTGATGCAGCGCATCGTGCCTTCGGGCTGGTTGACGAAGATGGGACCGTCGATCGACACCTTCTTCGAATTGCGGATCTGCAGCTGGCTGACGCCGTAGAACAGGCCGTCGCTGACCACGCGGACATTCTCCACGCCGTCGATGATCAGCGGATTTTTCAGCATCGCGCTGCCGTGGATATAGACCGTGGAGTTCGAGCGCAGGCGGAATTCGCCGGCGTGGATGCCCGGGCCGAAGAAGACCGTCGGCTGCGTGAAATCGGGCGCCGTGCCCTGCGTGATCTGCTCGGAGGTCAGCCCTTCCGGGATGGCCGGCATGTCCTTGCGGATCGCATGGGTGAACAGATGCAGGTTGTGCAGGCGGTCGCCGTCGAATTCGACGCTCAGGTTCTCAGGCTTGCGCAGCGTGAAATAGGCAACTCCGTCCTTCACCGTCGGCTTGATGCCCTTGGCGTCCGGCCGCACCGCCACCGCCGAGAAGCGGCCGTTATTCTTTTGCACGGCGACTTCGACGCTGCCGTCGAAATTGAAGTACACCATGGACGCTTCCTGCTTGGTATCGAGGTCGACCTTGACCCGGTATTCATACAGGTCCTGCCACACGCCGCCCGGGGTGCGCACGCGCACCGTGAAGTCGTCGTTGTGGTGGGTGTAGCGTATGGGCTGGGGGAAGGCGAACGTCTGCAGGCGATCCGCCCCGCTGGCCGCCGCCGCGGCCGGCGCGGCCGGCGCGGCCTGGACAGCCGCTGCGCAGCCGAGCACGCACACTACTGCCGCGATATATTTTGTCAACACTTGCTGTCTCCTGTATGGGCCGGGTGGAATGCCCGGGCCGTGTTATCGATATCAACAACGAATATTATCAGGATTTTCGCGGGCGACACAAGATATTAGACTCAGGTCGGGGAACAGGCATCGGCCCCGTCGTTATCGGCCAGCGACACGTCGTGCAGCAGGCTATAGTGGCGAAACGCGGCGCGCAAGTCGTCGCGCAGGACTTTGTTGTCCCAGGGCTTGGTATAGAAGCGGTAGATCGCGCTCTTGTTGACCGCCTGCACAATCGATTCCAGGTCGGTATAGCCGGTCAGGATGATGCGGAAGATGTCCGGATACATTTCCTTGACGCGGTCGAGAAATTCCGTCCCGTTCATGTGCGGCATGCGCTGGTCGCAGAGTATCAGCTGGACTTCGTATCTGGCCAGCAAGTCGAACCCTTCCGCCGCCGACCCGGCCGACAGCAGGCGGTAGCCATCCAGGCGCAGCAGGCGCCGCAGCGACGACAGCACACTGGGATCGTCATCGACCAGCAACAGTGTTTTTTGCAGTTCGCCCGCGCGGGCCGCCGGCAGTTGCAGGCGCAAATCCTGCAGCAGCAGCGCTTCCAGCGCCGCTACCGGCAGCGGCTTGCTGAACAGATAACCCTGGATCTCGTCGCAGTGGTGGCGCCGCAGGAACGCCAGCTGGGCGGGCGTCTCTACCCCTTCGGCGATCACATTGAGCTTCAGGCTGCGCGCCATGCCCAGTATGGCCAGCACGATGGCGGCATCGTCCGGATTGCTGGTCACTTCCCGGATGAAGGCGATGTCGATCTTCAGCTTGTCGATGGGGAAGCGGCGCAGATAGGCCAGGCTCGAGTAGCCGGTGCCGAAGTCGTCGATCGATATTTGCACGCCCAGCCGCTTCAGATTCTTCAGGGTGGTGATGGTCCGTTCCGTGTTGGCCATCAATGAGCTCTCGGTCAGTTCCAGTTCAAGCAGATCCGGCGGCACGCCGTGGGTTTGCAGCGCCTCGATCACATCGGCCCCAAGGTCGCCCTCGGCGAACTGGCGCCCGGCGACGTTGACCGAGACATTCACCGGGCCGATCCCGGAGCGCAGCCAGGCCCCGATCTGGCGGCAAGCCGTGCCGATCACCCAGCGCCCGGCTGCCACGATCAGGCCGGTTTCCTCCAGCACGCCGATGAAGACCTGCGGCGACCCCAGGCCGTATCCGGGGCGCTGCCAGCGCAACAGCGCTTCCAGGCCGACGATGCGCCCGCTGGCCGCTTGCACCTTGGGCTGGTAATGCAGCAGGAACTCGTCGTTCTCCAGTGCCTTGCGCAAGGCAATCTCCAAATCCAGCCTGGCCAGCACCTCGACGTTCATCTGCGCGGTAAAGAAGCGAAAAGCATCGCGCCCGGCCTGTTTTGCCCGGTACATTGCCGTGTCGGCGTACTTGATCAGCTCTTCCGGAGTCGACGCGTCATTCGGGTGCATGGTGATGCCGATGCTGGCCGTCATGTTCACTTCGTGCCCCCCGAGCGCGAACGGCGGGCGCAGCACTTCGCGTATCTTGTTGGCCACGGCAGCCGCCGTATTGTTCCCGTCCGGCATCAGGACGATCAGTGCGAACTCGTCGCCGCCAAGGCGCCCAACCGTGTCGCGCACGCGCACGCATTGGGAAAGGCGGTCGCTGAACTGGATCAGCAGCTCGTCGCCGCAAGAATGGCCCAGCGTGTCGTTCACGTTCTTGAAGTTGTCCAGGTCGAGAAAGAGCACCGCGAGCAGCCAGCCATTGAGTTGCGCCTGCCCCAGCATTTTCTCGAGGATATTGTAGAACAGCGTGCGGTTCGGCAAGCCCGTCAGGCCGTCGTGGTGGGCCTGGTGCTGCAACCGGTGCTCTGCCTGCTTCCGTTCTGTGATATCGCGCAGCACGGCAACGATGATCCAGTCGGCACCGGAACGCAGGGCCTGGCGATGGATTTCGACGTGCACCCAGGAATCATCCTTGCGGCGTATGCGGGCCAAAGCGCATTCGTTGGTCCCCTTCGCAATCAGATCGTCGTACAGCGCTTCAAGATCGGACGGCGACGCGGCACAAATATCGGCCGAGCCCATCAGCATGAGCTCCTCCCGGCTGTAGCCGCACATGGTGCAGGCGGTGTCGTTGACTTCCACGAAACGCATCGTCGCCCGATTCAGCAGAAAGATGCCGTCGGCGGTGGAATCCATCGCCGTGCGGAAGCGCCGCAGGTCTTCCTGTCCCTGCTTTTGCTCGGTGATGTCCAAGTGCATCACCACAGCGCCCTGGCGGGATTCCGCCGCCAGCGGTGACGCGGTCAGCAGAAACCAGACCAGCTGGCCATCCGCCATGCAGGAATATTCGGAGGAGAAGCGGGTCTGCTTGCCGGACAACACGGCGCGGATGCCGTCAGCGATGAGCGCCGCCTCTGCCCCGCGCGTCCCTTCCCGCCGCGCCTGTTCGCACAGCCGAAGATAGTTTTCCCCGACGGCGTGCCCGGGCGCCTGTACCGCATCCGTCGTGCCACAGCATTGCCAAGCGTCGTTGACCGACATGATGACGCCGTCCGGGCCGAGCATCGCGATGTGGGCCGGCAGCGCATTGAGCATGGCGGTCTGGCGCGAGGCTTCGTTCAGCCGCATCTGCTCCTGCGCGCGGCGCAGCAGAAATGGGCGGCCATGCCGGTCGGTGATCGAATCGATCTCGCCGCCGGTGAGCTGCTCAAGCCGCTCCACGCTGTCGTGCAGCGTGGCAATCAGTTTCGTCACTTCCATGGCGGCCTCCTTCCTGCATGCCCGCGCGTCTTATCCCGGCGGCAGGCCGAGGGCGAGCAGCACGTCGCCCGTCTGGTTCAAGGTGCCCACTATCCTGCGCTCGGCGAGCGGCTCCAGCTTGAGCAGGGTCGGCGTCATGAAGACACCGTCCTCCAGCGCGCGCATCTGCTCGCGGAAGACGTCGATGACTTCGATTTCGTAGCGCTGAGCCAGATGGGTGTCGCACAGCGCCTGCAGGTTCGCCCTGGCCTGTACGGAATTCTGCGCGTCGCCCGCCACGTAAAGGCGGAATTTGTAAATGGAAGTACAATCCATGCTGTCTTACTCTCTCTCCGTATGAAGGTCCGCGCCTCGCAACTCCGCCATCCGGCTGCGTCCCCGCACCACTTCGCGCTCCCGGCTTTCGATGGTGCGGACCAGCAGCGCCTTCTCGACCTGCTTGGCGACCAGTTCGGTCTGCACGGCCTTGAGCCGCACCTCCAGTTCCGCCTCCTCGGCATCGAGCCGGACTTGCTTGAGCTGGGCAGCCACTTCCGCCAATTCCGCGTTGACCCGCTCCGCGCTCTCCTTCTCCCACCGTAAAGTGCCCATCAGCACCTCGCCGCCGGCGCTGTACGTATCGGCCAGGGTGACGCCGGTGTCGCTGAGGATCAGTTCACGCACCTGGTTCGAGTGCGCCGTGCCGCGCGATTTGATGATGGACATGCCACGGTTGCGCTCGCCCGCCTGGACCAGGTAGTTGAGGTGTATCCAGGTGTCGGCCAAGGTCGAAATCTGCAGCGGCGAGCCGCCTTCCGCCTGGCTCGCCATTTCGTCGAGCAAGCTGGTACATACCAGCGTGATACCCTGCGACTTGGACCAGTCGATCAACCGTTCGGCCACGCTGTGCGCGGTCAGCTCGTTGCCCGATTTGGACAGCGTCGAGACGGGATCGATCACCAGGCAGCGCGCGGCGTGCTCGATAGCCAGCGTCTTGATGCGCACCAGGTAAGTTTCCGCGCTGCCGGTGATGGTGCGCGCCGATATCATGCTCAGGCACCCGCTCTTGACATAGGCGTCCAGCTTGATGCCCACCGAGGACAGGTTGCGCACCACCTCCGACCCGTCGGAATCGAAGCTGACGAACATGGTGCGCTCGCCGCGCCGGCAGGCCGCCTCCGCGAACGCACCGCTCAGCGTGGTCTTGGCGGTGCCGGGAAAGCCGGTGATGAGGACACTGGCGCCGCGGTAGTAGCCGCCCCCCAGCATGGTGTCCAGCCGTTCGATGCCGCTGGAGACACGCTCATTGGTCACGTTCGCGTCGACGTGGCCCAGGGTGCGCGCGACAGCCACCTCGAAGCCCTTCTTGCTGATCAGGAAGGGCGACTCGTTTTCATCGAACGCCGAGCCGCGGTATTTCTGCACCCTCACATTGCGCTGGGACACCCCGAGCACGACGCTGTGGTTCAGGACGATGGAGCAATCGACCATGAACTGCATGAAACCGAAGGACTGCGGCATGAAGTTGTCGGCCCCCTCGCCTGTCTTGGCGGTGATGATGGCCGTCATTTCGTGCCGCAGCAGCCAATCGTGCAGGCGATAGATTTCGCGCCGTTTGGACATGGCGTCGGGCAGCAAGGCCAGCACAATGTCGAGCGCATCGATGACGATGCGCTTCGATTTCATCGCCGCAGCCTGCCCTTCCAGCGCGGCCAGCATGCCGCTCAGGTCGAAGTTGCCTGAGAGCACCAGGTCGGGCGCATGCCCTTATACATAAGTCGGATCTGACCGAAGCGCACCCAGAAAACCCGTTTACATTCAAGGACTTGCAACGCCCCTTGTAAACTACCGCCATTTCGCGTTTACTCTCGCCTTTTAGGTGACGCGTTGACGATAGCATCAGCACACTGGGCGGCCAATGAATTTGCACAGTTGGATCTCGGCGACGCGCGCCTCAACAAGCGAGCGAGGACGTTGATGGAACGATTTGCAGCCGATCCGGTGGCCAGTATCCCGGATGCCTGCCATGGCTGGGGCGAAACGATGGCGGCCTACCGTTTCTTGGGTAACGAGGCGGTCGATTGGCGCGACATCATGGCACCGCACTGGGAGCAAACGCGGCGCCGGATGCAGGAGCACCCCGTGATGCTGTGCCTGCAAGACACGACCGAATTGAATTTCAACGGGCAGGAGACCGAGGGGCTAGGGCCGTTGAGCTACGAGGCCCAACGCGGCATGTATTTGCACCCTACCTATGCCGTGACGCCGGCGCGCGAAGCGCTGGGCGTGCTCGATGCCTGGATGTGGGCGCGCACCAAGAAGGACGACTCCGGCAAGCGGGGTGGTCCGAAGGAAAGCCTGCGCTGGGTGGAGGGCTACGACCGCATTGCCGAGATGGCGGCCGACTTCCCGCATACCAGGCTGGTCTATCTGGCCGATCGGGAAGCCGATTTGATGCCGCTGATGCGGCGTGCTCAAGAGTTGGGAGCGCCAGCTGATTGGTTGATCCGTGCGGCGCACAACCGCTGCCTGCCTGACGGCGGCAAGCTGTGGGACCACACCACGGCCGGCCCCGTCCTGGGCGAGATCGCGTTCACGATGGCCTCCCGGCACGGCGTCAAGGCAAGGCCCGTGCGTCAGCAACTATGGGCTCAGCGCATCGAACTTCCCGCAGGCAAAGGCAGGGTTGCCGTGACCTGCATCGTGGCACGCGAGATCGATGCGCCGAAGGGGGCCAAGCCGGTCGAATGGCGCTTGCTGACGAACCGGCAGGCCACCAGCCGGGACGAGGTCATCGAATTGATCGACTGGTATCGCGCACGCTGGGAAATTGAAATGCTGTTCGATATCCTCAAGAACGCCTGCCGCATTGAAGCGCTTCAATTGTCGCAGGCGGGCCGGCTGGAGCGCGCCATTGCCATGTATCTCGTCGTGGCTTGGCGCGTTGCGCATCTGATGCGCTTGGGCCGTACTTGCCCCGATCTGGACGCTACACAATTCTTTGACCGGGCAGAAATTCAGGCGGCGTACATGCGCAGCAAAGGACCACCGCCGGCATCACCACGCCTGAACGAAGTGCTGCGCCTGATTGCCGGATTCGGCGGCTTCCTAGCTCGCAAAGGCGATGGAGAACCCGGCGTCAAAGCAATTTGGAACGGACTCAGAAAAGTGCGCATGGCAGCCGAGGCCATCCGCGCTGTCTCGACCTATCGATGAAACGGATTTCTGTATAAGGGCATGGGTCGGGCGCGGGCTGCGCATTGAGGAAATACAGCGCCTTTTTGTCCTGCAAATACGGAATGTCCCAGCCGAAACCATTGGCGTTGGCAACGATGCGCTCCGACGCCTCTTCGAACGCGACGAAAATGCCCGGTTCATTGCACTCGCGGGCGCCGTGCACCAGGAATTGCAACGATAAAATGGTTTTTCCCGAGCCGGGGCCGCCGGCCAGCAAAGTCGTCCGTCCTCTCGGCAAACCGCCGTCGGTCATTTCATTCAGGCCGGTAATGCCGGTCAACGCTTTCGAAAATCCCCGCGATGACGCCGTCGGTGCTTGGTTCATGGCCGTATACCCTATGAATAAGATGAAATCCGCTAGCGCTAAAGTCCGGCTGCGGAAAGGATACGACCGGGACAGAACAGGCCATCTGAAATATTTTTCAGCCGCCGGAAACGTAAAATTCAGTTTAGCACGCACCCTTCTTATTCTCAGGCAATAATATATTTAATCAGTTTTTCGGCCACAAAAGCGCTAAACAGCGGCCGCTGTTCTGGACAAGCCCTATCTCACATTTACAGGAACATCATGCGTATGCGAATCGGCAAAAATTCGATTCCGCGACGGCGTATAAGGCGGAGGGTATTTACTTTCATTTGAATATCAACCCCCGTCCGCCGCGTATTCGATACGGTCGCGCCCGTTTTCCTTGGAGCGGTACAGGGCCTGGTCGGCTCGCTCGATCAGTTCCGCCGAGGCCAGCGGGCGGCGCGGTTCGAAAGCGATGACGCCGAAGCTGCCGGTCACGGTGATCGACTCCTGCTCGCTGACGCGGATCGGTTCGCAGCGGATCGCCTGCCGCAGCTGCTCGACGCGCTGGTGTCCGCTGGCCTCGTCCAGTCCCGGCAGCAGCACCAGGAACTCCTCGCCGCCGTAGCGCCCCACGGCGTCGCTGAGCCGCACAGCGCCCCCCAGGCGCGCCACCGCTTCGCGCAGCACGGCGTCGCCGGCGGCATGGCCATGGGTATCGTTGACGCGTTTGAAATGGTCCAGGTCCAGCAGGATCACCAGCAAGGGGCGTTGCTGCGCGAGCGCCTGTTCCAGCGCGCGCTCCAGGATGTCCAGGATGGCACCGCGGTTCCAGGCGCCGGTCAGGCTGTCCCTCAGGGCGCGCTGCGCCAGCTGCTCGCGCGACAGCTCCAGTTCCCGCGTCCGCTCGCGCACCAGCTGCTCCGTGTAATGCTGGCGCCGCAGCAAATGCCGGATCCGCAGGCGATACAACAACGTCAGCGCCAGGACCGCCAGCACACCGCTCAGCAGGTAGAACGGCACGGTGCGCCACCACGGCGGAGATACCCTGACCGCATGTGTTTGCACTGCCGATGCACTCTGGCTGTTGGCGTTGCTGACGTAGTATTCGAACTGGTAGTCGCCCGGCGGCAAGGCGGCATAGCGCACGTGCGGAACGGCGGACTCGGCCCAGCCGCTTTCGAGCCCGGCCATCCGGTAGTGAAAGCGCAACCTGCTGCGGTCCTGGTAGTGCGGACTGGCCAGATTCAGCTCCAGCGACGCGCTCGACCAGGGCAAGGCCCAAGGCGCCCCCAGCGCCAGCGGCTGGCCGTCGCTGCGGGCCGCCTGGATCCGCACGCTCAGGTCTTGCGGCGCGAACAACAGTTCGGGGCGGTGCACATGGGAGGCGCCGTTGCTCGTTGCGATCCACATGGAGCCATCGGTGTCCTCGTAAAAGACACTGCCGTTGGTGTCGTTCCAGACCAAGCCATCGTTCTGGTTGAAAAAGCGCCATTGCGCCCGATTCCAGATGGCGATGCCGGCGTCCGTGCCCACCCAGAGCCAGCCGCGTTTGTCCTCGTGCAGGCCCAGGATGCTGGCGCCGCCCAGCAGGCGGTTGTCGATAGCCCGGTACTGCAAGCCTTGCTTGCCGGGAGTGGCACGCCACAAGCGCCCCGACGTGTCGCCCAGCCACAGGGAGCCGTCCGCGGAACAACTCATGTCGCTCAACTCCGCGCCGCCGATTGCCTTATCGATGGGATGCCGGCTCCAGCCGCCGCCGTCCAGGCGCAGCAATTGCTGCGCGCTCTGGAACCAGATTGCCCCGCCGCCGCCCCTGCACAGGGAGGTGTAGCCAGCCTGCTCGGCGCCGCCGGGCTGCACCAGGCCTTCCGGAGGATGCGCCGGCTGCTCCGGCTTGGTGGTGTCGAGCACGGCGATGCCATCGCGCGTGGCCAGCCAGAGGCGCTGCCGCTCGTCGACCAGCAAGCGGTTAATCAGCGGCAGGCGGCTCGGATGAAACGTCGCCTCGCCCTCGCCGGTCAGGCGCGTCAGCACACCGGAATACGAGCCGCCCCATACCTGGCCGCCCCCGTCCAGCACCATGCTGGACCATTGGTCGCCGGACACGCCTGCCGCAGCCGGGATGAAACGTTGCGCGCCAGGCATCAACCTGGCCGGGCCGGAGCGGGTGCCGGCGTAGAGCACGCCGGCGGCATCGCGGACGAAGGAGAGCACCACGTCGTCCGGCAAGCCCTGCGCGGCGGTCCAGTTTTCCCAGTTCCCGTAGCCCAGCCAGGTAATCAGACCGAGGCCGCGCGAACCCATCCACAGACCGCCGCCCTGATCGAACTGCAGCGCGGTCAGGCTGCCGGCCGTGCGCAAGCCGTTGGCGGAACCGTAGTGTTCCCAGCGCGATCCGTCCCAGCGGAGCAGGCCGACATCGGCATTGCTCAGGATGCGGCCCTGGCCGTCCTCGCCCAGCACCGGCCGCAGATTGGTCTTGCGCAGCAGATCGCCCGGCGGGGTGCGGTCGACGAATCGTTTGGCCCCGGACGGCAGGGCCGCGATGCGGTGGTCTCCGCGCGCCCATAACTGTCCGCTGCGATCGCGCACGATGGCGCGCCAGCTGTCGGCAGGCACGCCCTGCGCGGGGCCCCACACGGTCACGCCCGCCGCACCGCTCTGACACAGCGATTGGCCGCAACCCAGCCAGAGGCTAGCATCCTTGTCGGCGTGCACGCTGGCGATCTCGGCCAGCACGGCGTGCTGCGCGATCTGCTGCTCGGAGAACACCGGCTGCAGCCGGGCCCGGCCGTCGCGCAGCGTCAGCCTGTGGACGCGCTGGCCGCTCACCAGGTAGCGGCTCCCGCCGGGACCGGCGACCAGGCTCTGGGACGGCCGCACGCCGATCTTCCGGCCGTCTTCCAGCAGCACGGGCTGCAAGCCCTCACCGACCTTGAGGAAGAGACCGTTGTAGCTGCCGACCCACAATTTATCTTCATGATCGACCAGCACCGCAGTGACCAGGGGATCGCTCAGACCCTCGGCTTGCCCATAACGCTGGAATCCGGCGCCGTCGTAGCGGAACAAGCCGTTCTCGGTGCCCACCCACTGGTAACCGGCGCCGTCGCGCGCCAGCGCCGTGACGGCCAGATTGGCCAGGCCCTCTTGCTGGCCGAAATACCGCAAAGGCATTTGCTGCGCCGCAGCAAGGGCTGGCAGCAACAGCACCACCAGCGGCGCCAACAACGGCGCCAACAACCGTACCAACAGCCGTGCCAGCAGCCGTGCCAGCAGCAGCAGCGGCCGCAGGGTCCGCAGTCCGCAATACGGACCGGGGGCCCGATCACGCGTTTTGATGAATGTTTGTCGTCCCGGCAAGGCTCGGCCTCTGCGTTCATGGTTGCACTATTGCGCAGGATCAGCTTACGGCGGAGCTCCGCCTTTGCCAAGAAGAATTCCTTCGCAATCGGCCCGCCGACGCGGCCCAGCCACAGGCGGAGCCCGCCGCACGCCAGCCCGGGATCGTGTAAGATGCGCAAGCTAGACTGCGCGCTATCGCCTCACCTGACCAAATATTGACCCATGAAGACTATCGCAGTCATCGGCGGCGGCATCACCGGCGTCACCACTGCCTACGCGCTGGCCAAGCGCGGCCTGGACGTCACCTTGTATGAGCGTCACCGCTACCCTGCCATGGAGACGTCGTTCGCCAATGGCGGCCAGCTGTCGGCATCGAACGCGGAAGCCTGGAACCACTGGTCCACCGTGCTCAAAGGGCTGAAATGGATGTGGCGCCACGATGCGCCGCTGCTGGTGCGTCCGGCGGCAAGCTGGCACCAGCTTTCCTGGTTCGCCGAGTTCCTTGGCGCCATGCCGCGCTACCGCGACAACACCATCGCGACGGCGCGCATGGCGGTGGCCGCGCGCCAGCATCTGTACGCCTGGGCCGCCGAGGAAAACATCGAGTTCGACCTCAAGCGTAAAGGCATCCTGCACATCTACCACGACAAGGCCGGCTTCGACCATGCGGCGCAAGTCACGCGCCTGCTGGCGCAGGGCGGCCTGGAACGGCGCGCGGTCACGCCGTCGGAGATGCGGGCGATCGAACCAACGCTGGCCGGCGATTACTACGGCGGGTTCTACACCGACAGCGACGCCAGCGGCGACATACACAAATTCACCGTCGGCATGGCGGCGGCCATCGAGCGCCTGGGCGTGCGCTGCGTGTACGGAAGCGACATCGGCCGCTTGTCCGCAGACGGCCGCGGCGTGCTGGTGGGCGCGCGCGGCGGCGCGACTTACGACGGCGTCGTCGTGTGCGCCGGCAATGGCAGCCGCCGCTTCGGCGCGATGCTGGGGGACCATGTCAACGTGTATCCGGTCAAAGGCTATTCGATCACCGTCAACCTGACCACGCCGGAAAGCCAGCTCGGCGCGCCCCAGGTGAGCCTGCTCGACGACGCCACCAAGCTGGTGGCCAGCAGGCTGGGGCAGGATCGCTTGCGCATCGCCGGGACGGCCGAATTCAACGGCATGAACCGCGACATCCGCGCCGACCGTATCCGGCCGCTGGTGGATTGGGTGGAGCGCTGCTTCCCCGACGTCAATACGCGCTCGGTGGTGCCGTGGGCAGGCCTGCGGCCAACCATGCCCGACATGATGCCCAAGGTGGGACGCGGCCGCGCGCCGGGCGTGTTCTACAACACCGGGCACGGCCATCTGGGCTGGACGCTGGCGGCCGTCACCGCCGACGCGGTGGCCGAGGCCGTGCTGCGGGACAGCCGGCGCTGAGGCGTCAGAAAACGGGCCCGGCTCCCTCGCCGCGCGGCGGACCGCCTGGTCCTTGCCCGGGACCCTGCCCCGGTCCTGGACGCTGCTCCGGCCGCGCCTCGGCCGCGCTCGACGCGCCTCCTATGCGGTAGGACAGGCCGATGTAGGCGACGCGGCCGTCAAAGCGACGTATCGTATTTTCCTTCAGCGTCGCCGTATCGATGACCGATGCCATCCTGTTTGAACTGAACACATCGGTCACGTTCAGCACCAGGTTGAGCTGCGGAGTCAGCGCGCGGCGCAGGCTCAGATTGAGCGTCCGGTTCGGTTCCCGGTAACCCTGGCCGGTCAGTGTCTTGCCCTGCATTTGCAATGCCGCCTGCAGCTGGGTGGCGCTGTCGACCTGGTAGTTCAGGCGCGCGCGGCCGCTCAGCGACGTCGCGCTCCGCGTGATCTCCGCGCCCGTCAGGTCGCGCGCGGTCTGCTCGCTGCGGGCCAGGTTGCCGCTGGTATTCAGCGTCAGCGACGGCGTCAGCTTGCCGTTGACGGTGAACTCCAGGCCGCCCGCATGGCCGCTGCCGCCGTTTTCACGCGTGGTCAGCAGCACGTTGTCGCCGATGAAGTAGCGGCGGTCGACGATGGCGTCGGTGTCGCTGCGGAAGTAGCCGCGCAGATTGGTCTCCAGCGCGCCGAACCTGGTTTCGTAACCCAGTTCGAAGGAATCGGTCTTGGTCGGCTTCAGCATCGGATTGCCGGACGAGACGTTCAGCTCATCGCGGTAAACAACGTAGGGATTCAAGTCGTTCGCCAGCGGACGGCGGATGCGGTGCGCGTAGCTGAAACGCAAATTGGCCGTGTCGCTCGCCTTGTAGGTGGCGAAGAAGCTGGGAATGGCGTTGACATAGCTGTTCCTGGCCTCGGTGCCGCTGGTGACCTGTTCGATGTCCATGTCGGTGTATTCTGCGCGCAGGCCCGCCAGCGCACCCCAGCGCTCGTTCAAGCGCATCTGGTAGGAGCCGTACAACGCCACCGTGCGTTCCTCCAGATTGAAGCGGTTGCTGCGCGCCGGATCGGCCGTTTCCGCCAGCGTGGCCAGGTTGATGCCGGCATACAGTGTGTCGAAGCTGTTCCTGGTGCTGGCCAGTTTGTAGCCCAGCTTGGCCGTGCCGCCCGCCAGCGGCCGTTCATAGTCGCCGGTAAAGTCGACGATGCGGTTGCTGAACTCGCTGGACTGGCGGCTGCGGCTGTCGCCAGCGTTGAAACGGCGCACGGCGACCACGTTGGCGTAGGCGCTGTCGCTGCGGTTGTCGGAGGCGGAGACGCGCAGATCGGTCTTCAGGGTTTCGCCGGGCAGCGCGCCCTTGCGGTCCCAGCGCGCGCCCCAGCTGTAATTCTTGCCTTCGCCGTCGCGCAGCGTGCTGCGCACGTAGTCGCCGATGGTGGCCGCGCCGGCGTAGGAGACGTAGCGGTCGGTCGATGTCTGGTCGTTGCCGCGCGCGTTGTAGGACGCGCTGGCGGTCAGCGTGTCCTGCGCGCCGAGGTTGTAGCTGACAAGTCCGTTCAGGCCGGCCATGTTGTTCAGGCCCTTGGCGACCGACGCCTGGGTGCTGTGCTCGGTGGCGCCGGTGGCGGGATTGAACCGGTCGCGCACGGTTTCACCGGTCGAGTTGCGGCCGTCGTGGCGGACGTTGATGCCGCCCTGGTAGCCCCACGGGCCCTCGTTGTAGCTGCCCGACACGGCGCTGTTGTAGCGCCCCGCCGTACCGCCGTTGGCGTTGACCGTGGCGAAGCCGCCCGGCTTGCGGTTGCGGCGCATCACCAGGTTCAGGATGGGGCCGCCGCCGCCCTCGTTGCCGAACTGGGCCCCGGGGTTGTTGATCACTTCCACCGATTCGATGTCGTCCGCCGCCAGCGCGTTCAACGTGGCGCCGCGGTTATCGCCCTGCATCATGGCCGACGGCTTGCCGTCGACCAGGATCTGCACATTGGTGCTGCCGCGCAGAGTGACCGTGCCGTCGGGATCGACGGCCACCGAGGGCACGTTGTTCAAGGCGTCCGCCGCCGTGCCGTTGCTGCTGCCGACGTCGGACTTGACGTCGTATACCTGGCGGTCGATGCGGTTGGTCGGGCGCTCGCCGGCCACCGTCACCGACGTCACGGGCGCGCCGGTTTCGGTGGACTTCGCGGCGGCGGACTTGGGCTCCGGTTTGGCTTTCAGCACCACCTCGGACGGGGCGGCGGGTTTCGTCTGCGCCAGAGCGGCGCTACCGGGAAGCAGTGCGGCGCCGCTGGCGACGCAGCAGGTGAGGAAAATTTTTTGCATCGGCCGGTGATAAATAGAGCTGCATGTAAGGGATGACCGCATTCTATCCGTGCTTCAGCGATAGATAGTTTGCATTTACGCAGCTTTACACGGGCTTTACACAGCAGAAACATTTAGCCGCACAGGCCCATCGTCCCGTGGACGCCGAGCAGGCATCAGTTCTGCACCTTGTATGCTTTCAGTATCTCTTGAAAGTAAGGTTTCGCCTTTTCCACTGTCATCAGCGCCTGAAGCTGCTGCAGGTCTTCGTTCAGCGCATGGTCCGAAGCGGTGATGATGTACCAGGACATATCCCCCACCTGGTAACGATTAAGGCGCGACTCGCTGACATTGCCCAAGGTGACGATGTTCGTCGTGCCGATCAGGTTGGTAAGGCATAGCGCATCGACGCGCCGCATTTCCATCATGGCGACCGCCTGGCGCCAATCGTTGGTCTCGTGAACCTTGTCCTGAATACCGCGTTTTTTCAGGTAGTCGATAAATGGGCTGCCACGCCGTACCGCGATTTTCCCCAGGCGTGCCAGTTCCGCGTCCGATTTGATGGTTTTCTCATCGAGGGTAAAGACGTTGACTTTGTCGGAATAGACCTGGAAGAACCAGTTGAAGCTCTTCTCCGTGAATTCATTTTTCCCTGTGGCAGCAAAAATGGCATTCGGGATTCTGTCGAGAACTCCCGGCGCCCTCGCCCAGGGAATCTCCACACTCCGGATACTGATGCCGCCCGCCTTGGCAGCATTCCTGATCAATACTCCAGCGACACAATCCAGTTCGCCATTCTTTTCACATATCAACGGCGGATTGTCGGTCCAGTAAACCTTGATCTCCCTGGCCTGTACGCCGCACGCGACGATGCCCGGCAGGAGAACAGACAGCACTTTCAGCGGGACCATACTCATGGCGGATCATCCTAATGGTGTGAGGGCAGAAATATTCCATAGAGACATAGCACCGAGCTAGCTTACCCTAAAATGGGCTGGCCGCCAGCATGAGCAAAGCCCCGGCCTCCGGCGCGCGCCAAAAGGCCTTGGCAAAACGAAATATTGACCTGGATTAACTTTCCCCGCCTGGACATTTGACACTGGCGATGTCCGGGCGGATGATGATCGTATGGCCGCCAGTACCGATAAGGACTACATTGATGCCAAGCTCGAGGGCACATCCGCCCACTTGCTTGGCGAAGTTCGTCTCGCAAATGCCGAATTTGCCGGGAACCTGAAGGAGTACCAGGCGCAGTCAATTGCGCGCATGGACATGCTGGACCAAACGATAAAATCGGGAATACTGTCCGCGCGCGACGAGCTCAATACGAAATTGGCGCTGATTGAGGCCAACGTCTACCGGGTCCAAAGCGAAATCATCAGGTGGGTTGTCGGTGCAATCATAGGCGGCGCCGCAGTAACAATCTCGGCCACGTCTTTCCTGCTGAGCAGCGCAGGTCTCAAGTGCCCTCCCGCATCTGCCGCTCCGGTAGTCGTCTACGCACAGCCGGCGCCAGCCGAAGCGGCGCCAGCGACTCAAGCTGTCCCTGCGAACCGTCCAAAGTAGAGGCGGCAGGCGCCCGTCTGCCCTCCGCGCGCCAAGCGACTTGGTTCAGGCACGTGCGACTTTGAACCAGAGCAAGCTGGTGCGAACCGTCGCCGCACTGCTGTGCTTTATCAGTGCCCTGCTTCTGCTGGGGCGCTACGCCACGAAAGGCGCGACCGGTTCCAGCGGCGAGGCAATGACGGGCTTGATGCGCTCTCTGTGGGAGCAGACATCGGAACGCCGGCTCAGGCTGGCGTCAGCTTGTCCAGTCGGCCGATTGTTCCGACAGGCTGCGCGCCAGTTCGCCGCCTTTGCCGCGCCAGAACTCACGGTCCGCCTCGCGCACCCGCTTGGCCGCGTGCTCCATGTGGCTCTTGGCTGCGGCGCGCGCCTGTTCGGGGTCGCGCGCCGCGATCGCGGCCAGCAGTTGCTCGTGCTCGTCCTGCACCTGGCGCGTAAAGTCTTCGCGGCGCGCCTCGTTGGCGCGCGTGACCTTCACGGCCGAACGTATCGGCTCGGCAAACATGTCCACCAGGCGCACCCAGGCCGGATTGCCGGTCGCCATGGCGATGCACTGGTGAAAATTCGCATCTTCCTCCACGCCGTCCGAGCCCGCAGCCACCGCTTCTTCCAGTTTGCGTAGCGCGTGTTCGATGTCGGCCAGCTGTCCCGGCGTGCGGCGCACCGCGGCGAGCGCCGCAATCTCGGCCTCCATCCCCTCGCGCACTTCGATGATGTTGAGCAGCGACTGGATCGATTGCGCTCTCATGCTGTCGGACCGGAACGCCGGCGCCGCGTCGGCCTGGCACACGAAGGCGCCGCTTCCCTTCCGGGTTTCCAGCAAGCCGTCCGCTTTCAGCAGGCCTATCGCATCGCGGACCACGGTCCGGCTCACCCCGAAGTGCTGCGCCATGGCCTGCTCGGACGGCAGCCGCGTGCCCGGCGCCAGCCCTTCCGCGCGTATCTTGCTCAGCAATTGCTCGGCCACCCGTGCGCCCAGGGTGCCTGTCTGAAAGCTGTTTTCCATATTTACTGTGTGCATAGGAACATTTTACCCACCCGAAGCCCATTCTTGCTGAAAAAGTTCAAAGGAATTGATTGACATACAAATTTCAGACGAATATGCTTAAAACATACAGATTTCAGACAACATGGAAGGCAAAGGGGAAAATATGCATGTCTTGATTACCGGAGGCGCAGGCTTCCTTGGGCAGCGCCTGGCGCGCAAACTGCTGCAACGGACCGGCGGCGACGCCGTCACCAAGCTGACGCTGGTGGACATGTTCCCGGCCCACGACTTTGGCGATGCGCGGGTCCGTAGCATGGTAGGCGACATCTCGGACAGCGGCATGCTGCGCGAAGCGGTCGGCGCCGATGTCTCCTCGATTTTCCATCTCGCCGCAGTCGTCAGCGGCCAGGCGGAAGCGGATTTCGACCTGGGCATGCGCGTCAACCTGGACACCACGCGCGCGCTGCTCGATATCTGCCGCGCCAACGGCAACCGGCCCAAGCTGGTGTTTACGAGCTCGGTGGCGGTGTACGGCGGCCATTTGCCAGACGTAGTGCAGGACAACACGGCGCTCAGCCCGCGCTCGTCGTACGGCATGCAGAAAGCCATCGGCGAACTGCTGGTCAACGACTACAGCCGGCGCGGGTATATCGACGGCCGCGTGTTGCGCCTGCCGACCATCAGCGTGCGGCCCGGCAAGCCGAACAAGGCCGCCTCCTCCTTCGCCAGCGGCATTATCCGCGAGCCACTGAACCGCGAACCAGCCACCTGCCCTGTGCCGGCGCACACACGCCTATGGCTGCTCTCGCCGCGCCAGGCGATCGAATGCCTGGTACAGGGCCATGACCTGCCCGCGTCCGCGCTGGAAGACAGCCGCATCGTCAATCTGCCGGGGATCTCGGTCAGCGTGGCCGAGATGGTCAGCGCCCTGCACCGGGCCGGCGGCGAAGATGCTGTCGCCCGCATCCGCTGGGAACCGGACGCCACGGTCGAACGCATCGTCGGCGGCTGGCCCGCCGCCTGGGACACGGCGCGCGCCGGCGCGCTAGGCTTCGAAGCTGACAGCAACGTCGACGCCATCATCCAGGCCTACATCGAAGACGACCTTGCGCGCTGAAGCCGCTGCCCGGCGGCCGCAAGTTGACCGCCTGTTCGATCCGTCGCACTCGTCGATCGAATTCGTGGAGCAGGCCGCCAAGGCGCTGGGCAAGTCGCCAAGCGTGTAGTTTCGTGCGATCATATTCCTCGTCGTAGCATGCCTCTGCTCCGTGCAAAGGCCTTGCTTGACGAATTGATCGCCGGTTTTTCCAAGCAGTTCCTGGCACGGGCCACTGCCACTGGACCGCGAGATCCCGGGGCGTGTGGATGCGCTGACGTTGTAGACAGGATGGGAGACGGAGGGACCCGCGACCAGCCAGCGCCTGACCCTGTACCTGAGCGGCCGCCAGGCTGGCCTGCGCGCGCTGTTCAAGATCCGGAATTGACAGGTTCAAGGCTTAACTGCGATCCTTGACCAGAAGCCTGTCGGAGTTAGGTTCGTCCGCTGCAAAAATACCTGGGGCCGTCCATATTTCGCCTGTTATGATGCCGGAGACCGTACCCGTCCAGAACGTGCGGCACTGAGACAGTTCGATATCCTACGTATATGCAAGAGTTCTATAAGAAAGCGCTGCTGGCGCTGATTGTCCTGCTCGTCGTGGACGCGCTGCTGGCGGTATTTCTTGTTTACCGCGCCTTTCCGACACAGACGCTGATGCCGGCGCATAAAGATGGCTCCCGCTGGCATTACGGAACGTATTCCGATGTGGCAGCTGGCGGAGCGTCGTCAGTGCGCTTGCACGACACGTCGCCCGACCGGCTGCGCTTTGACTTCAAGCTGAAGGACGTGGCCACGTATCCCTTTGTCGCCGGCGACCTGAAACTCCATGACGACAAAGGACAGAAAATCCACGAGGATTGGTCGAAGTTCCGTACCATTTCCTTCGTTGCTAAATGTTCACTAGCCACTGCCTTGGCCTTCGAGGTGTCCGCCTTCGATGAAAAAATCTCCAAGCCAGGCAAGTTCGAGACTTACCTTCCACCTAGAACGTTTTTTTCGTGCAATGAACAGGGTATGCCGGTGACGCTCGATCTGGCCCGGCTGCTTATTCCCGATTGGTGGTACACCTCGATGAAGCAGGACTTGGGGCGCCAGAGTTATAAACTGGACAAGGTCGGGAAAATCCTGTTTGGCACCAGCGCTGCTACTCCACACAATGTCGATGTCTATATTGAAATCAGCGAACTGACATTGCATGGCCGCGATGACCGCTATTTGGCCGCGCTGGTGGTCATTATCCTGGGTGGATGGGTGGGATTTGGCGTTTGGTTTTTTCTGGCCCATTCCCGCGCGCTGTTGGCCAGCGTGGATTCAAAAATGAAAATAAATTTGCCGTTCGTGGCCTATCGTCAGTTAACGCTGGAACCGTACAAGGACAAGGAGAAGGCGTCGGTCTTGCGATATATCGCCAGCTCTTATATCGATCCCGAAATGGACCTGGACACTGTGGTGGAAGCGACCGGCGCCAACCGCCATAAAATCAATGAATTGCTGAAATCTGAACTTGGCATGACATTTACCGGTTACCTGAATAAATTGCGGCTGACTGAGGCATCCAGGCTGCTGACTGAAAAAAGCAGCGCCGCCGTGTCGGAAATTGCGTATATGGTTGGCTACGCGAATGTTCCTTATTTTAATAAGCTGTTCAAGGACGAATTTGGCTGCACGCCGAAGTCATTCAGGACGCTTGCCGCCCAGCAACGACAGCAAGAGCAGCCCGCCGACAGCGCGCCGTCAGCACCACTCGCCTGAACCGCTGCATCCCAGGCACTAGTGGCTTACTTGGCGACTGGAGTGGCAAATCAAAGCGACGGATTTTTGTGCCAGGCAAGGCGCAAAAAGACGCGCTTTTATGCCACGGTCTGTTGCCAAACGATCCACTAGGTCTGAGCTCACTCGTCCTCCCTGCTCAGCCTGAACACCCCGGCTGAACCGTTGCTATCGCGCGCTTATGCCAGGCGCAGGGGGCATTCGCGATTCCATCCCTTGCCAGTGCCCATTTCTCCGGCCGATCCACGACTGCTCCACGAGTGGACCGTGGCATGGCAACCACGTCTCCCGGTCCACTTGCCCGACCTTTCCGCCAGCTGCCACGGCGCGGCGGACTTTCACTATGGCTAATTTTCCTTGCAATTTCTGTGGTTTGCAAGAAATTTGCCCGCCGACGATAGTGTTGCTCATGATGCACAGCCTAGGCTGTAGGCGTGGGCCAGCTACCGCACCGTCGTAGACGCAAGATAAGGGGCGCAGTTCCGCTGTTGAGCGTGTGATGCCTTAATGCAAGACCGCGCTGGAATCGCGTGATCGCGGGTGGACTGGCTTGCGGCAGGTCCGTTGGCCTGCAAGCGGAATGTTTCTATTATAAAAATACAGTTGGAGACACGATCATGCCCTTCGGTTTTTTGTATGCGCTGGTGCGGCTGTTTTCATTTTCTCGGAAATGCTTTCCAAGCATTCAATTAAAATGAAGACGACGAAAGTACACCGGATCGCGTTGCTATTTAACGCAAACAATATATTCGATTACGAAGTCATTGAAGGCATCGCCGCTTATCTGGGAAGAACGCGCGCTGCCGTGGATTTTTTCCTGGAGGAAGATTTCCGACTGCGACTGTCAGGCATCGAGCAGTGGCAAGGCGACGGCATCATTGCCAATTTTGACGATCCGGCCGTGGCAGAAGCTTTGTCGCGCTGTAGCGTACCGGTGGTGGCGGTCGGCGGTTCCTATGCCGACCCGGCCAATTACCCGGCCGGGGTGCCCTACGTGGCGACCGACAATTTCAAGCTGGTTGAACTGGCACGCCAGCATCTGATCGATGTCGGCCTGCAGCGTTTCGCCATGTTCAGCGTTCCCGCCACCGCGGAAAACCGCTGGGCGCAGGAGCGCGAGAATGCCTTCCGCAACCTGATGCAGGGCGACCAGCTGGAACCGGAGATCTTCCGCGGCTGCGAAACCAGCGTCCATTCATGGGACGAGGCGGTCCAGCGGCAGATCGACTGGTTGCGCAGCTTGCCCAAACCGCTAGGCATCGTCGCCGTGACGGATGCGCGCGCGCGCCAGTTACTGCAGGCCTGTATCATCGCCGGCATCGACGTGCCGGCACAGGTGGCGATCATCGGCATCGACAACGATCCGCTGGTGCGCAGGCTTAGCCGCATACCGCTCAGTTCCGTGATCCAGGGCACGCAGGAGATGGGGCGCGCGGCAGCCCATCTGCTCGTGCAACTGCTGCGCGGGGTGCCCCTGCCGGACACGCGGACCGTGATGCCGCCGGCCGGCATCAACGTGCTCGCGTCCAGCCAGTACGAGCTGGTCAAGCATCCGCACGTGATGCGGGCGCGCCATTTCATTCGTCAGTATGCCTGTCAGGGCATCAAGACCGAGCAGGTGGCCGATCATGTGGGGGTATCGCGCTCTTGGCTCGAAGCCTACTTCCGCCAGGAGCTGGGATGCAGCGTGCACGACATGATCCTGAGCGCCAAACTCAATGCCGCCAAGGCCGGCCTGGAGAGCAGTGATTGCAGCATCGAGGACGTGGCCTTGTTCAGCGGCTTTACGTCCATCGAATACTTGCACGTGGTATTCAAGCGCGAGCTTGGTTGCACGCCGCGCGCCTATCGCCAACGCGTGCTCAGCGAGCGCGGAAAGATGGCCGGGGTCCAGGTCAAGATCCCCAGCGCAACGGCATAGGCGCCACGGCGGACGCGGCGTTCTCGCCCGGGGCAAGGTCCTATTCCTGGGAAATAAGGCTCCCGGCAGCGACAGCTTGGGAACGTCCATGCCTTCTCCCGTCCACTGGGTGGCCAATACCATCCCAAGTCGCTTTCGCGCGCCAGCCGGCAACCACCGGGCCGGCCGGATAGTACAGACCTTTATTTCGCCGCGCGCAGGTTCAGCAGGTAGACGTCGTTCTCGCGCAAAGGCAGCTTCATGCTGAGTTTGCCATCGGCGCCGACTTGCACCTTCTTCTGCTCGGTCGGCTTGCCGTTGGCAATCGATTTGAGCGTGGCCACCTGCGGCCGGGACAGCTGCTTCGGCGAGCCCATGCCAATGTAGGCGGTGAAGGCATCGTTGCGCTTGTAGCCAACCTGCGAAATTTCCATCGTGTACGCGCCCTTTTTCAGCCCCTTCAGGCTGAGCTGCACCTCTCCTTTGTTCTTGGGCGGCAAATCCTTGATGAAGAACTGCTGGTTGTTGACCTTCTCCGGCAGCGTGTGGGTGTAGTCCCACAGCAGGACCTGAACATTGCCCTTGCCATCGGTGGTCGCCATCGACCGTTTGTCGGAGTTGGCCAGCTCGTTCTGCCCCAGCTGGTTCAAGAACTGATAGGCGAAGTAGGCCGGTTTCTTGATCCCCTGCGTGTTCATCAGGCCAAAACCGCCGTGGAACGCTTCAAAGCGCGGGCCTGGCTCTTCAAAGATGTCGGTGAACACCCAGTAGGACATCGATTGCGCCGCGTTCCCGACCTGCTTCAGTTTGTCCAGGATATACGCCGCCTGGTGGTAGCTGTCGTGCGTCGGATCGGACGCCGTATACGACGAGCTCCACTCGGTATAGTGCAGTTCCAGCCCGGGCATGGCCGAGGCCTCGATCTCCTTGCGGTTCCTGAGCACGTCGCCGACGACCGCGGTGTCGTCGGCGCTGAGCACGGTGCCCTTGGTGCCGAACTCGTCGAGGTAGCCCTCGCCCACGCCATAGGTATGGGTGGTGAGAAAATCGAGCGGCACCTTGTTCTGTACACAGTAGGCGATCATCTCCGGGATCCATGCGGCACCTGCGGTGGCCGGACCACCGACCTTGTAGCGCGGGTTGACGCTCTTGATCCCGCGCGCGGCGTGGGCGTACAGCTTGAAGTAATCCGCCTGCGTTCCCGCCCAGAAGCCGTTTTCATTCAGATTCGGTTCGTTCCACACCTCGAAGTACCAGCTGGCCACTTCCTCCCTGCCATAGCGCTCGGTCCAGTGCTGGGTCAGGGCTTTTATCAGCTTTTCCCACTTTTCGTAGCTGCTCGGCTGAGTCACGTTGCCGCGCCACCAGAAGATGGTCTGGCTGCCGCTCGCCATCGCCTGCGGCATGAAGCCAAGTTCAACGAAGGGCTTGACGCCGATGCTGAGCAGGTAGTCGAACAGGGAGTCGATGTACTGGAAGTTGTATCGTTCATTTCCCTGCGCGTCCGTCCCCCCATAGACGCCCATGTCGTCGCTGAGCAGGCCGTGCATGCGAATGTTCTTGAAGCCGGCGTCGCGTTTGATCTCGGCCAGCTGCTGCTGCCAGTCGGCGCGCAAGCCTTCGTTCGCGCGGCCGGCACCGATCGTCAGATTGAACGTCTGATTCAACTTGCCCTTGACGGCTTTGACGTCAACGTCGATGACGCGATCCTGTGCCCAGCTGAGTGGCGCGCAGGCCACTAAGGCGCCCAGCAGCATCGCCGCGATTTTTTTATTACTCATTCGTATCTCCATTGGTTTTAGACTTTGTAATTCTTAGCGCTGCCAGCGTCCTGCAAGATCGCGGTCAGATCCCCAGCGCAACGACATAGGCGCCACGGCGGACGCGGCGTTCTCGCCCCGGGGCAAGTCCTAACGCGCCCCCGGAACACTTACGCCGAGTTCAGTCTGCACGACCGGCTTCATCGTGCCGTCCGGATTGTATTGCAGATGCTCGACGGTAACAGCACGCCGGCCGGCCGAGCCTTTCATGTCGCCGATGTCCAGTGCGGCGTTATGCAGGAACAGGTACCAGTTCTCCTTGAAATTGGCGATGCCGGCGTGGATGGTGAAACTGTTTTTTGCCGGTCCCGTCAACAGTCCGCGGTAAGTCCAGGGGCCGTTGATGCTTGGCGCCGTCGAGTACGAAATGTGTTCGGAGGTCTCCGTCTTGCTGTCCATCGACGCATAGGTCAGGTAATACAGCTCGCCGCGCTTGTGCAGCCAGGGGCCTTCGACGAAGTGCGGCGGTGTGATTTCGCGGATCGGTCCGTCGATGTCGATCATATTGGGCTTGAGTTTGGCGATGTAGCAATTGCCATTACCCCAGGCCAGCCAGCTGCTGCCGTCGTCATCGGTGAACACGGTGGGATCGATGTCTTCCCAGGTGTGCGTGCCCTTGGGCGTCATTGCATTGGTCACCAGGGCCGAATCGCGCGCATCAACGAACGGGCCGGTCGGCTTGTCCGAGACCGCCACAGCGATGGACATGCCGGGGTTTTTGTCATCGTTCGAGACGGAGGCGTAGAAATAGAATTTACCGTTCTTTTCGATTGCCTGCGCCGCCCACGCATCCGATTTGGCCCATTTGAAATCCTTGACATTCATGATCGGCCCATGGTCCGTCCATGTCTTCATGTCCTTGGTCGAATAGACCAGCCACTCGCGCATGGTGAACATTTCCTTGTCCGACGCCTGGTCGTGCCCGGTATACAAATACAGCGTGTCGCCGACAACCAGCGGAGCGGGATCGGCTGTGAACTTATCGCGGATGATCGGGTTCGCGCCGGCGGCATTGCCGGGCTTGAGTTGTGCGCACGCAGGAACGGTAAGCGCGGCCGCGCATAACGATATCAAAGCCAGCCACTTTGGGCCGCTACTGTTTTTCAAGAAACTTATCATGCAGGTATCCATATTGGCCATGTGTCAACTATTCAAAAGCTAAATCGTCCTTGCAAGGCAGGGCCGGTGATCAGGGGCGCGGTACACCGCGCCACCTCTGCCCGCCGAAAAACCCTTTGGGCTCAGGAGGCCTGCCTTGCAAGGCGGGCCCGTTGCGCAGGGGCGCGGTACACCGCGCCACCCCTGCTCACCTGTCGACCGCGACCACCACCACGGCCTTGGCCGGGATCTTCAGGCGCAATTTGCCATCGGCCGCCTTCGCTGCGAACGGGGCCGGCTTGACCGCATCCTTTTGCGTGAAGGTGTTATGCGCGTCCATCGCCGCCGCTGTCAGCACCTGGCCGCTGACGCCGGAAACCTGCTGTCCGGCGACATTGACCGCCACGTCCGACGCCTCGTTCGGGTTGGTGTTGACGATCGCCAGGTACAGCTTGCCGTCCTTGGCGCGCGCCGCCGAGGCGCTGATGCCCGGGATGCCGACCGCACCGACCTTGTATTCGACGTTGTCGCTCAAGGCCACTGGCAAGGAGGTCGCATCCTGGAACGGTACGTACATCTTGTAGGCGTGGTAGGTCGGGGTCAGCAGCATCCTGTCCTTGTCGGTGAGGATCATCGCCTGCAGCACATTGACCATCTGCGCGATATTCGTCATCGTGACCCGGTCCGCATGGGCATGGAAGATGTTGAAGTTCAGCGCCGCGACCAGCGCGTCGCGCAGGGTATTTTGCTGGTACAGGAAGCCCGGATTGGTGCCCTTCTCGGCGTCATACCAGGTGCCCCACTCGTCGACCAGGAAGCCTATCTTCTTTTCCGGATCGTTCTTGTCGAGCTTGGCGACGTTGTTCTTGATCATCGCATCGATTTTCATGGTATTCGCCAGCGTCGAAATCCATTCCGGCTCCGCAAAGCCGGTTGCGGCGCCCTTGACGCCCCACTCGCCGGTCGGCATCGTGTAGTAGTGGAAGCTGATACCGGTGGTCTGATTCTTCAGATTCTTGCTCAGTACGTCCGTCCACTTGGCGTCGGCGTCCCAGCCGTTGCCGCCGCTGGCGATCATCTTCGGCCGGAATTCGGCCGGCGCGCGCAGGAACGTCTCGTAATTCTTGTAGAGGTTGACGTAGTGCTCAGGCGTCATATTGCCGCCGCAGCCCCAGGCTTCATTACCGATCGCAAAGAAGTCCACCTTGAAAGGCTTGCCGCGTCCGTTCTTGCGGCGCAGATTGGCCAGTGTCGACTTGCTGTTGGAGGTCATGTATTCAAGCCATTCCGACATTTCCTGTGCCGTGCCGGTACCGAGGTTGCCATTGACGTAGGCATCGGCGCCCAGCAGCTCGACCAGGTCGAAAAATTCATGCGTGCCGACCGCGTTGTTCTCCTCGACGCCGCCCCAGTTGGTGTTGACCTTGACTGGACGCTTGGCGCGCGCTCCGATGCCGTCCTTCCAGTGGTACTCGTCGGCGAAGCAGCCACCCGGCCAACGCACCAGCGGCACGTGCATGTCCTTCAGCGCAGCGACCACGTCGTTGCGCCAACCCTTGGTATTCGGGATTGTAGAGCCGGGACCGACCCACAAGCCTTCGTAGATGCCGGTGCCCAGGTGCTCGGCGAACTGGCCATAAACGTTCTTGTTGATAACGGCGCCAGGCTTGGCCGGATTGATGTTGATGGTCACGGCGGCGAATACTGGCGCGCTCGCCAGCATGGCAAGCGCCAGTAAGCTGTTCTTCACTACACGTATTTTTTTCATTAACTATTCTCGAAACAGGGTGGTGTCGCTACCCGACGGCAAACGTGACGCCATCGCGGCGCAGGCGGGAAGGCCTGCGCCGGGACGACGTGGTTACTTGTTAGCCGCGGCGATTCAGGCGCCGGCCCAGCCCCAGCGCGAGCATGCCGATGCCCAGCAGCAGAGGCGTGGCCGGCACCGGCACCGAGCCGGCGGCGGCCACGGTGGTGAAGTCGTCCATCACATACCAGCCGCTGTCGCGCGTGATGGTCAACATCGCCACATTGCTGAAGCTGGCCGCCACCCACTGGTAGCTGTCGCCAATGGCGATGTTGCCGGTGCTGCCGATGAACTGGTTCAAGGCATCGTAGGCGCTGATGTTGATCCAGCCGGCCTTGTCGCTGGCGCCGGCCGGCGTGGCGAACCAGGCGCCGGCGAAGTTGAAGCCGGCCGCGCTGCTCACGTTCATGGGGGCGTCGCCGAAGCCATTGACGGCGAAATTGCTGCCGGAATGTGCGCCGTTGGCGAAGCCGTCGATGCTCTCGTCGCCTGCATACCAGTCCGAACCCCAGGAGAGGCCGGCGTAAGGGTTGAGGTCGGAAAGGCTGGCGAAATCGCCGCCAGTGGCCACGTCTTCGAAACCGATTGGACTAGCATGGGCGGCGCCGGCCAGCATCAGGCTGGCGCCGGCGATGAATGCGCAAACAATTTTTTTCATGACAATTTCCTTGCTTTTACTTGCAAATGTCGCCGGTGACAGCCGGTGCCGGCCCAGGATTCTCTGTGCCGCCATTGTTGAAGACAAAGCCGAACGAGACCATTTGGTTCGGATAGATGTCGTGGTTCCAAGGCTCGCTGTTCGTCGCCGTGAAGCTCGGCTTGGTGCCGCTCACGGCCGCGCTCCAGCGACCTTCCAAGTCCGAGTTGTCGGCATAGGTCCAGTTCACTGTCCAGCCACTGATGACTGAGGTGCTTTGGTTGGTGATGTGCACTTCGGCGACGCCGCCGCCCCACCAGGTGGAAGTCACGATGTACTTGCATTCGGCCGGTTTCAGCGAGGGCGGCGGCGGCGGCGGCGCATACGTCTGCGGCGTCACCTTGACGTCGCCGGCCGGGTCGATCTTGCCGTAGGCGATGCCGCGCCCGTTGGCGGCAAAGTAGACCGTGCCGTAGGTGTTCATGTCCCCGGTCACAAAGCGGCCGGGTATCATGCCGCCAAATTGATGGATATCGTCGTTGACGCGGTCCCAGCTGACGCCCTGGTCGATCGAACGCATCAGGCCGCGTTTGCTGTCCACCGCGCCCCACAGGTACAGGGTCGGATAGCTGGCGTCCGGCGCGGCCTTGCCCAGGCCTACCCCGCTGCAGGAATTGATCGCGCCCACTTTGGTGAAGGTGGCGCCGGAATCGGTCGAGTGGGAGAGGCCATTCCATTCCATGCACATCCACAGGTCGCCCTCGCGCCCCGGCGTGGCGCGCACGAAGTCAGAGCCCCAGCTCGACAGTTGGGCCTTGGGGCTGAACGACACGCCGCCGTCGGTGCTCGCCAGCAGCGTGCCGGTGGGGCGGTCGTAGACATAGAACTTGGCCGGGTTGACCGCGTCGGCCACCGGGCGCGCATTGTTCACGGCCAGGCCGGTGACTGGGGTCCAGTTGGCGCCGAAATCGGTCGAGCGATAGGTGGTGGTCGAATTTTCCGGGCTATGCAGCAGCACGAAGCCATCGGCCGACAGCGCCAGGTTGCCCCTTGTGGCCATCTTTGTCGGCGCTTTTTCCCAGGTCGCTCCCTGGGTGGTCGAGGTGTAGAGCTCGTTGCCCACCCGCGCCATCACGTGCGTGGCCTGGGCGGCCACGGCGAGGCCGGTGGTGGAACCCATCGCCGGCATATGGCGCTGGACGTACTGGGACGGATCGGTATGGCTGAAACCGTCGAAGTCGCCGATGATCGACACCAGCGGCCCGCCCGGGATGCTCTCTGCCTGGTAGGCGCCGCTCTCTTCGATGCCCTTGACGTCGAACTTCCAGACGCTCTTGGGCGCGTCGACGTCGGTCGTCTTGTACAGGCCATTGCCCGAAATGACCCATGCGGTCTTCGGATCGAAGGGATCGAACTCGACCGCGCCGGCCCAGTGGATCGAGGCGGTGTTGGCGTAGCCGATGCCGTTCGTATCGACCGACATGCCGCGTTCCATCAGGTTGGTCCAGGTGCGGCCTGCATCGATCGAGGTGAAGATCAGGTCGCCCCACATATTGGCCGGCTGCGCCGTCTGGTAGGCAAAGAGACTGGAGGTCGTAGCGACCAGGCGCTTGGGGTTGACCGGGTCGACGCTGATGCCGCTGAACACGGCAGTCTGGCCGGCCGGCGTGACGTTGGTCCAGACGCCGCCGATGGTATTGTATTCCCAGATCGCGCCCGTGTTCAGCGGCTCGCTTGCCAAATTCGAGTGCGGGCCCGCGCCGTTGCCGTAGGTCAGGTACAGGCGGCCCTTGCTGGTGATTGCCGCGCGATGCGGCATCAGGCCAGCCGGCGCGCCGGCGACCGGGGCGAAGGTGGCGCCGCCATCCTTGCTGAGGTACAGGTTCGGTCCCACCGAGCCGTAACGCGACACGCCGACGTAGATGCGCTTGGCCGTGCCGTCTTTGACGCTGGTCGGATCGAGCAGCACGAAGCTGATGCCGGCGCCGTTCGGCGTTTCGGTGATGTTCAGGCTGTCGACGCGATTCCAGGTCGCACCCGAATCGACGCTCTTGAACAGGCCATTCTTGCGCGTGCCGACGAACAGCACATTGCTTGACCCCGGGTCGACCTGCAGCTTCTCGCCATTCGCGCGGCCCGCGCCGTTGCCGTGCGACTTGAACTGCGCCGTCACGTCAGTGGTGGTAAAGGTCTTGCCGTAGTCGGTCGAGCGCAGGATCGCGCTCTTGCCGCTGTTGTAGTATTCGGTGCCGGCCAGCATGTACACATTGGCCGCATTGCGCGGGTCGATTGCGATCGACTCGACGCCCATCAGGCCGGCGTTGTCTTCGGATAGCCAGTCATTCAGGCCCACCCAGCGCTCGTTCTGGGCATCATAGCGGTAGGCGCCACCGACGTCGGTGCGCACAAATACCACGCCGCGCTCGCTCTTGCTGGTAACTACGCCGGAAACAAAGCCGGCGCCGCCCATTGCAACGGTGTCCCAGCGATAAGTTTCGGCCGCCCCGGCCCCTTGGACCATCAGGCACGCTGTCGCCAGTGCCAGTATTGTTTTCTTCACATGCATAACCGTCTCCACAAGTTTTAAAATGGTTGCCCTGGCAGCAACATCATTCAGTTCGCCGCGCGAAACGACCCCTCTCTCAGTTGAAATCGTTTTCTTGGCAATCCGATTGTGGATCTATGCAAGGTTCTTGAGAATGTGAAACTCACCAATTCTCACACTCAAAATCAGCAGGCGTGGCGGAGGGACCCCGGCCCGCCGGTGCTTGTCGTTCCCGCAGCAGGAAGCCCGATTCAAGCTGATCGAGAGGGGATGTTTGGAGGGTTTCGGTAAGTGCTTGATTCGATGGCCGGAAACGCCCGCAAAGCCGTTTGGACGAGTTCGGTTCCGTCACTCTTGCTAAATTTAAGTTTGAGAATTGGTGGGTTTCACATTCTCAAGAACCTTGCATGGATGCATAATTGGATTGCCAAAGAAAACGATTTCAACTGAGAGAGAGGGATCGTGTGCCTGGCATGGCACTACTGCGTAGCAACCATTGCCATCACTTCACTTGCGCTCTCGACGGCAGTTGCCGCCGCACCGGTGCAAACCGGCGTTGACCTGAACGGACATGTGGCTGCGGCACAGCTCGCCAGCCGCGATGGCGTCGGCTTCGCTCGCTTGAAGAATGGCGTCCAATTCCGCATCGGCGCGGTCAGCAGGATTATCTTGAACAAAAACACCGGAGAGGACAATGCGTGAGCAATCCATTTAACCGTATTCTGCTGGCGCTCGTGCTGGCAAGCGCCGCCTGCGTGCCCGCTGCCGCCGCAGTGGCCGAAAGCCCCAGCCAGGGGAGCGCGCAAGCGGCGGCGCCGGCGGGCCGTGAGCGCATCAACATCGACAGCGGCTGGCGCTTCGCCTTCGGCCACTCGCACGACACGGCCAAGGACTTCGGTCACGGCACCCGTTCCTTTTTCTTCGCCAAGGCCGGTTTCGGCGACGGACCGGCCGGCGCCGAATTTCCCGATGCCGCCTGGCGCAAGGTGGACCTGCCGCATGACTGGGCGGTCGAGCAGCCCTTCGATGCGCGCGCCAGCACCGGCCACGGCTCGCTGGCGGTCGGCCGCAATTTTCCGGAAAGCAGTGTCGGCTGGTACCGCAAGCTGATCCACATTCCCGCCGCCGACAAGGGGCGCCGCATTTCGCTCGAGTTCGACGGCGTCTACCGCAACAGCACCGTCTGGGTGAACGGCCATTACATCGGCACCGAGCCGAGCGGCTACTCGAGTTTTCGCTACGACATCACCGATTACCTGAACGTGGGTGGCGACAACCTGGTCGCGGTGCGGGTCGACGCCACGGTGGAAGAAGGCTGGTTCTACGAAGGCGCGGGTATTTACCGCCATGTATGGCTGACCAAGACGGCGCCGCTGCACGTGGCGCAGTGGGGCACCTTTGTGAAACCGAAGGTCGAGGGCGCGCAGGCTCAGGTGGCGGTCGACGTCACCATCGCCAACGACGGCAAGCTGCGCGAATCCTTCACCTTGCGCCATCAAGTGGCCGGCCCCGACGGCAAGCCGGCGGGGCCGGCCCGGCAGGCGACCGTGGCGGTCGACGGCAGCGCCGAAGCCGGGTTCAAGGCCACGCTCAGCGTGCCCCATCCGCGCCTGTGGTCGCTTGATCAGCCGAATCTCTACACCTTGACCACCACGGTGCTGCAGGGCGGCCGCGTGATCGACCGCTACGATACCCGCTTCGGCATCCGCACCGTGGTGTTCGATCCGGACAAGGGGTTTTTCCTGAACGGCAAAGCGTTGAAACTGCAGGGCACCAACAACCACCAGGACCACGCCGGCGTCGGCGTCGCGCTGCCGGACGGCCTGCAGACCTGGCGTCTCCGCCAGCTCAAATCCTTCGGCGTGAACGCCTACCGCGCCTCGCACCATCCGCCGACCCCGGAATTGCTGGACGAGGCCGACCGGCTCGGCATGCTGGTGATCGACGAGCACCGCATGATGGGCACCACGCCCGAGTTGCGCGGACAGCTGGAACGCATGGTGCGGCGCGACCGCAACCATCCGAGCGTGATCCTCTGGTCGGTTGGCAATGAAGAGTGGGCGCTGGAATGGAAGGATCTGGGCACCCACATTTCGCGCGAGATGCAGGACTATGTACACCGGCTCGACCCGACCCGCCGCACGACGCTGGCCGCCAGCGGTTCGGGCGCGGGCGTGTCAGTCGCCGCCGACGTGATCGGCTTTAACTATGGCGTCCAGCACGATGTCGACAAATTCCACCGCGACCACCCGGAAAAGCCGGCCATCATGACGGAGGAAGGCACGACCTACGCTACCCGCGGCATCTATGCCGATGCGCCGGAGCGCTCGCACCTGAACGCCTACGACAACCAGCCCCGCCCCGGCAGCAGCCTGTCCATCGAGGAAGGCTGGCGCCGGGTGGTGGCGCGCGACTGGATGGGCGGGATGTTCGTCTGGACCGGTTTCGATTACCGCGGCGAGACCACGCCGTTCGGCTGGCCGGCGGTGTCCTCGCAATTCGGCATGCTCGACACCACCGGTGTGCTCAAGGATACGGCCTACTACCTGAAGTCGGTCTGGACCGATCAGCCGATGGTGCACATCCTGCCGCACTGGAACTGGGCCGGCAAGGAAGGCCAGCCGGTCAAGGTGCACGTGTACAGCAATGGCGACGCGGTCGAGCTGTTCCAGGACGGCCGCTCGCTGGGACGCCGCGCCATGGTCAAAGACTCGAAACTGGAGTGGATGGTGCCTTACCGGGCGGGTAAGCTGACTGCCACCGCCTATCGTGGCGGCCAGGCGGTCGCCAGCGGCGAAGTCGCGACCACCGGCGCGCCCGCGCAACTCAAACTGTCCGCCGACAAGGCGGCGCTGGCGGCCGACGGCCGTGATGTCGCCGTCGTGTGGGTCAACGTCGCCGACCGGGAAGGCCGCACCGTGCCGACCGCCGGCGACACGGTCCGCTTCGCCACCAGCGGTCCGATCCGCATCATCGGGGTCGGCAACGGCGACCCTGGCTCGCACGAGCCGGACCATCCGGCCGAACGGCATGCCTTCCATGGCCTGTCCGGATGGCGCGTGCTGGCGACCGACAGTGCCGACCAGCCGCAAGCCGTCGCCGACACGGCCGACGTTTCGTTTTGGCGCGACCCGTCGGCCGGGCTCGCGCCGGAGGCGCAGCCGCCGCGCACCAGCCACCTGGTGCTGCGCGGCCAGTTCCCCCGTCCGGCCATGCAGGGTGACACCCGGCTGGCGCTGTTCATCGACCGCCTGAGCGGCGACCAGAAGGTGTATCTGAACGGCCAGCAGGTTCAGCCGAAAGAGGTCGACGGCGCGCTCGTGGTGGAGATCGCGGCGGCCAGCCTGAAGGCCTCGAACAGCCTGACCTATGTGATAAGCACCCCGAAGGGGGGCGTGCAGGCCATGTTCGATTCCTCGGCCGGCACCGGCAAATGGGGCGTGCTGCGCACGACCGAGCCCGCAGCGCCGTGGCAGCGCAGCGTCTTTAACGGCTGGGCGCAGGTGATCGTGCAGTCGACCGGTCAGCCTGGCGCGGCGACGCTCACTGCGACGTCCGGTAAGCTGACTGAGATGGCGCTTCGCTTCGAACTGCGCTAGTCTGTTATCGGGGGCCGCGTTTAGAAATCTTGCTATGATGCGGACCGGGCGCCTGGCAAGCGTTGGGCTTCACGAGAGTTCAGTCAATATTACATAATGCAAGAGATATATAAGAAGGCGCTGCTCGCACTTATCCTCCTCGTGGCCGCCAATGCGCTGATGGTGTCTTTTTTCACTTACCAGAGCTATCGCTCCCTGTCCCTGTTGCCTTGGGCGGGAGACGGGGTTCGCCTGGAGGCGGCCGGCTGGACCGATAGCGGGATGGGCGGCACCTCGATCGTCCGCATCCACGATGACCAGCCGGACAAACTGCGTTTCGACATGAAGCTGACGAAAGCGGTGGCATTCCCGTTCGCTACTGCCGACCTGATGCTCATCGACGCGACAGGACAGCACGTGCTGGCGAACTGGTCGAGGTACACCAGCATCACCTTCCTGGCAAAATGCACTCCCTCGAATTCGATGGTATTTTCCGTTACCACCTTCGACGAGAAGATCTCGAAGAAGGCCGACTTCCAAACCTACCGGGTTCCGGCCACCTATTTCTCATGCAATAAGAAAGGGGTGCCGGTTTCCCTGGACCTGACCCGGCTCACCCTGCCTGACTGGTGGCTCAACAAGATGAAGCTGGACATGTCGAGCCAGGGTTATGCCCTCGACAAGGTGGCAAAAATTTCCTTCGGCGCCAATTTGAATAGTTCCCCGGACGTCGATTCCCAAGTGGAAATCAGCGAACTCGTGCTGCATGGTCGCGACTATCACGCTTTCGCATGGATGGCCGTGGCGCTGTTGGCCAGCTGGGCCGTATTTGCGGTCTGGTTTTTCCGGGCCCATTCGCGCGCGCTGGTTGCCAGCGTGGCGACCAGCCTGAGAAAAGATGTTCCCATGGCTGCCTACCGTCAATTAACCCTGGAACCGTATAAGGATAAGGAAAAGGCGGGGCTTCTGAAATATATTGCCACCAATTACACCGATGCCGACCTGGTCTTGGAGTCGGTTGTTACCGCGACCGGGATCAACCGAACCAAAGTCAATGATCTATTGAAATCAGAACTGGGCATGACTTTCACCGGCTACCTGAATAAATTGCGGCTGACGGAAGCGGCCCGCTTACTGTCCGAAAATAACGGCGCCGCGATCCTGGAGATTGCGTATTCCGTTGGTTATGCCAATGTTTCGTACTTCAATAAGTTGTTCAAGGAAGAATACGGCTGCACCCCGAAAGTGTTTCGATCGATTTCGGGGCAACAATCAGCGCCCGTCGAGGGTTTCCCGGCGCAGTCAGCAGCGGACTCGCCGGCCTGACACTCTTCCACTCCTGACAGTAGCAATCGCAATTTCTACAGTTTTGTAGAGGTTTCGCTTGTATCGCTAGATTCTCTTGGCCCCTGTATCTATGCTCGGGCTGTCGGTCGACGTCCGTCGTCGAGAAAACGCACTGAAAAACGCACTGAATGTATTTCATATATATGAAATGGTGGGTATGTGCGCCGATATGTTCCTACTATAAGTTACCTCGAAATACCTGTCGTTCTCGCGTACGCGGGAACCCATACGTCGCATGCTAAGAGGCGTAGTATGGATTCCCGCTTGCGCGGAAAATCGGTGGTTATTCGAGGCACCCTATAAAAATACAAATACAGAGACGATCATGCCCTTCGGTTTATTGTATGCGCAGGTGCGGCTGTTTTCCTATTACACCTGGAGCTAGCCCCAATCCGCCGGACTTCACGATTTGAAACTTCAGCATGGTTTTTGCGTCATGGATTTGTACGATGCCTCCCCTTTTTTAAAAGCGATTTAGAAATGAAAACAAAGCACGTAGCACACAAGCCGCTGTTCCCGAGCAAGGCAATGAGGGCGGCCGCCGCGGCGTTGACCCTATTCGTTGGCGCGGCGGGCAATTGCTGGGCTCAAAAGTCTGAAGGCCTGGCCAGCACCCCGCAAATGGGCTGGAACAGCTGGAACAAGTTTGCCTGCGAGATCGACGAGCGCCTGATCCGCGAAACCGCCGATGCCATGGTCAAGTCGGGCTTGAAGGACGCCGGCTTCCAGTACGTGAACATTGACGATTGCTGGCAAGGCCAGCGCGACGCCGACGGCAACATCCAGCCCGACCCCAAGCGCTTCCCCTCCGGCATGAAGGCGCTGGCGGACTACGTGCATGGCAAGGGACTCAAGCTGGGCATCTACTCGGACGCCGGCGCGACCACCTGCGGCGGCCGTCCCGGCAGCCGCGGCCACGAGTACCAGGATGCGCGGACCTATGCGCGCTGGGGCATCGATTACGTCAAGTACGACTGGTGCAACACCCCGGGCATGAACGCCGAACCGGCCTACACCACGATGAGCGACGCGATCGCCAAGGCGGGGCGTCCGATGGTGTTCAGCGCGTGCGAATGGGGCATGAGCAAGCCGTGGGAGTGGGCCGGCAAAGTCGCCCATTCGTGGCGCACCACGCCCGATATCTATAATTGCTTCGACTGCGAATACAATCCCGGTTTCTCGACGGGTCTGGGCGTGCTGCGCATCCTCGACAAGCACTATGAGGCAAACCTGCGCAAGTTCGCAGGGCCCGGCCACTGGAACGATATGGACATGCTCGAAGTGGGCAACGGCATGAGCGAGGATGAAGACCGCGCCCATCTGTCGATCTGGGCCATGATGGCCTCGCCCCTCATCCTGGGCAACGACCTGCGTTCCATGTCCGAGTCGACCCGCCGCATCCTGACCAACCCCGGCGTGATCGCGGTGAGCCAGGACAAGCTGGGTGTGCAGGCGCTGCGTGTCCTGGCCGACGGTCCACTGGAGGTCTATGCCAAGCCGCTCGACGGCGGGGATTGGGCACTGATGTTCCTGAACCGCTCCATCCAGCCTGCTGACGTTCGCCATGACTGGATGAAGCAAGTCCTGAGCGATGACCTGAGCCAGCGGTCGGTCGATTTCAAGCAGACCGTCTACCGCTGGTCCGACCTGTGGAGCAAGAAGACGGGCGACACCAGCAGCAAACTGGAAGCGCGGCTGGCGCCGCACAGCGTGCTGATGCTGCGCCTGACCGGACCTGCGAAACCATAGGGCGCGCCCGCCGCGCGGCGCGCAAGGAGTCCTTACCTGGCGATGCCCTTGCCGAGCGCGGCAGCCCTGGATGTTTCGGCGTTATCACCGCGAAGGGTGAAAATCCAATCAGCGCACGCTGTCGTGGACCCGGCGCTTCACCCCGCCGGGATTCGTTCCGGCCATGGCGGCTTTATAGCATTCTCTAAATAATTTCTGTCTGGATACGTCTGCATGAACATTATCAAACACGGCCTCGTCGTTCTCGGCATGATCGCGGCACCGGTTTTTGCCGCCGGCCAGGTCAGCATCAGCATCGACGCCGGCAAACCCGGCCCGGTCATTAACAAGAACGTGTACGGCCAGTTCGCCGAAAACCTCGGCACCGGCGTCTACCAAGGCATGTGGGTCGGCCCCAAGTCGAACATCCCCAACACCAGGGGTTGGCGCAATGACGTGGTCGGCGCGCTCAAGGAATTGCATGTGCCGCTGGTGCGCTGGCCGGGCGGCTGCTTCGCCGACACCTACCATTGGCGCGACGGCGTCGGCCCGCAGGATACCCGCCCGAGCAACGTCAACGGGGGTGAAGTAGAGGTGATCAACGCGGTCGGCACCCACGAATTCTTCGACCTGATCGACATGCTGGGCGCCGACGCCTACGTCAACGGCAACGTCGGCACCGGCAGCGTGCAGGAGATGTCCGACTGGGTCGAGTACATGACTGCGGACGGCGGCTCGCCCCTGGCCAGGCTGCGCGCCCAGAACGGGCGCGAAAAGCCGTTCAAAGTCGCCTACTTCGGTATCGGCAATGAGTTGTGGGGCTGCGGCGGCAACTTGAAGCCCGAGTACTACGCGAACCTGTACAGCAATTACGAGACCTTCCTGAGGGCACCCAAGCACAACAAGCCGAAAATAATCGCCAGCGGCGGCGACACCACGTGGACCGACGTCCTGAGCCGTGAACTGAAGGGCCGCACGACCGGCATCAGCATCCATCAGTACACAATCGCGGGTGCCACTTGGGAGACCAAGGGCGCGGCCCTCGGCTTCAAGGAAGGAGAGTGGATCTCGACCCTTGCCAATACCTTGAAAATGGATCAGATTATCAAAGATCACGGGGCCATACTGGACAAGAACGATCCCGAGAAGAAGATCGGGCTGATGATCGACGAGTGGGGCACCTGGTATGCCGATGCGGACGCCAGTAGTAGCGCCTTGTACCAGCAGAATTCCCTCCGCGACGCGCTGGTGGCGGCGCTCAGCTTCCACATCTTCCATGAGCACGCGGAGCGGGTCCCCATGACCACCATCGCCCAGATGGTCAATGTCCTGCAGGCGATGATCCTGACCGACAAGGAGAAGATGGTCCTGACCCCCACCTACTACACATTCCAGATGTATGTGCCGTTCCAGGATGCCAAGACGCTGCCGCTGGCCATCAAGGATAACACCAGCTACACCCTGGGCGCGACGACCATTCCCGGCGTGAGCGCTACGGCGGCACGTGCCAAGGACGGCAAGCTGTACCTGGCGCTGGTCAACACCGATCCGCACCAGCCGGTCGATGTCGCCGTTGACGTCGCCGGCACGAAGGTAAAAGGTGCTGCCGGCAAGGTGCTGACCTCGGCCGCGATGGATGCGCACAACACGTTCCAGTATCCGCAGGCAATCAAGCCGGCGCCGTTCAGCGCGCGTGCCGCAGGCGGCAAGCTGTCGATCAAGGTGCCTGCCAAGGCCGTGATGGTGGTTGCTCTGGTGGAGTAAACGTCTCTCGCCCACCTCCTTCATCTGGCTCGTTAATTACTGAATAGGATATATCTCATGCCCGCTGTGCCCCCCGCCATGCTGCCGCAAGTCTGGCCGGCAATCTTGTTATTTTTCCGCTGGTCCGGCTGGACGCGCATCTTGCAAAGCAGCCTGCTGGCGCTGATCTTCACCATGCTGGCCGGCGCCGCCCATGGCGGCGAACGCGCCACGCTGTCGCTCGACCGCGGCTGGCTGTTTCACCTCGGCGACGTGCCCATGCCCGAGATCAGCGGGCACGGCATGTCCTACCACAACGCCAAGGCCGGCGCCGGCTGGGGCGCCGCCGCGCCGGTGTTCGACGACAGCACCTGGCGCAAAGTCAGCCTGCCGCACGACTGGGCGGTGGAAGGCCCGTTCGACCCCAAAGCCAACGCCTCGCAGGGCTACCGCCCGCGCGGCATCGGCTGGTACCGCCGCCACCTGAAGATCGACGAATCGGAACGCGGCAAGCATGTCGAACTACAGTTCGACGGCATTGCCACCCATTCGACCGTATGGGTCAACGGCCACATCGTCAACCGCAACTGGTCGGGCTATAACAGCACCCGCATCGAACTCACCCCATACCTTCAGTACGGCGAGATCGGCAACATCATCTCGGTACGGGTCGACGCCAATGCCCAGGAGGGCTGGTGGTATGAAGGCGCCGGCATGTACCGCCACACCTGGCTGATCAAGACCAACCCGGTGCGCGTGACCCAGGATGGCGTGCATGCGACCCCGCGCCACATCAATGGCAGCAACTGGTCGGTGCCGGTCGCGGTCACACTGGCCAACAGCGGCGAGAAAGCCGCCAAAGTCAGCGTCGACGTCGAGCTGCGCGACCCGCAAGGCAAAGTGGTGGCGCGCGCCTCCAGCGCGCTGTCCGTCCCGGTGCTTGGCGAAGCCACCGCAAAATTGCCGCTCACTGTCAAGGCGCCGGCCCTGTGGTCGCTCAAGAACACCAACTTGTACAAGGTCACCACCCGCGTGCGCCAGGCGGGCAATACGATCGACGAAGTGGCCCTGTCGACCGGCTTTCGCACCCTGCTCTTCGATGCCGAAAAAGGCTTTTTCCTGAACGGCGAATACACCAAGCTGCAAGGCGTGTGCATCCACCAGGACCATGCCGGCGTCGGCGTGGCCGTGCCGGCCGCGATCTGGGAATACCGCCTGCGCCGCCTGAAGGAACTGGGCGTGAACGCGATCCGCTTCTCGCACAATGCGGTAGCCAGCGAGATCATGGACATGACCGACCGCATGGGCTTCCTGGTGATGGACGAGAACCGCAACTTCAATCCCTCGCCGGACTACATGAAGCAGCTGGAGTGGCTGATCAAGCGCGACCGCCACCATCCCAGCGTGGTCCTGTGGTCGGTCTTTAACGAAGAGCCGGTCCAGGGCACCGAGGTCGGCTATCAGCTGGTGCGCCGCATGATCGCCCGCGTCAAGCAGCTCGACGACACCCGTCCGGTGACGGCCGCCATGAACGCCGGCCTGTTCACCAAGCTGAACGTCTCGCATGCGGTGGACGTGCTGGGCGCGAACTACCAGGTGCCCGACTACGACAAGTATCACAAGGCCAATCCGAACAGGCCGTTTACCAGCTCGGAAGACACCTCGGCCTTCATGACCCGCGGCGAATTCCACACCGACAAAGCGAAACAGGTGTTCGCCAGCTATGACGAAGAACCTTCATCGTGGGGCAATACCCACCGCGATGCCTGGGAGGCGATCGCCAAGCGGCCTTTTGTGGCCGGCAGCTTCGTGTGGACCGGCTTCGACTACCGCGGCGAACCGTCGCCGTACGAGTGGCCATCGGTCAGCTCCTTTTTCGGCATCATGGACGTCAATGGATTTCCGAAGACCGCCTACTATATGCACCAGGTGCAATGGATCAAAGACCGTCCGCTGATCTACATTGCGCCGCACTGGAACTGGGCCGGCAAGGAAGGCCAGCCGGTCAAGGTCATGGTCATGGCCAATACCAAGACCGTCAAGCTGCTGCTCAATGGCCGCGAGATCGGCACCCAGGACACCGATCCCTACCGCATGAACAGCTTCCAGCTACCTTACGCGCCGGGCAAGCTGGAAGCGATCGGCTACAACGACGGCAAGGAAGTCGTGCGCAGCGCGGTCGAGACCACCGGGCCGGCAGTATCGCTGGAGCTGGTGCCGGACCGCGAGAGCTTACTGGGCGACGGCCAGGACGCCATGCCGATCACGGTCAGGGCGCTCGATGCCCAGGGACGTGCCGTGCCGACCGCGGCGCCGCTGGCGACCTTCACGGTGCGTGGCGCGGGCCGCTCGATCGGCCACGGCAATGGCGACCCCAACTCGCATGAAGATGAAAAGGGACCGGCCCGCAGCCTGTTCAACGGCCTGGCCCAGCTGATCGTCCAAACCAATGACGCCGGTTCCGGCAGCGTCGAGGTGGAAGCGTCGGCGCCCGGACTAGCCCCCGCCCGCATCAAGATCCCGGTGCGCCCCGGCACCACCCTGGCCTATGTGCCGGTGACCCAGTCGTCCACCTTCTACCTGCAGAACTGGCGCGTGTCGCCGACCAGCGCCACCCGCCCGGACCCCAACCAGGTGCTGTCGCCGACCGATATGAACAGCTGGGCGCCGGCGTCGCCCGCCATGGTGCTCGACGCGACCCCGGCCCCCACCTTCCAGCTGTACCGGACCAGCTTCAACCAGACCAGGTCTTTGTCGCATGCCCTTTTGCGCTTCGAATGGATAGGCGGACAGGCCGAGTTCTGGCTCGATGGCAAACTGGTGGCGAAGAAGGAATCGCCGGGCGCGACCAACTTCCCGGTCGACCTGCCGGCCACCGAGGGCAAGCGCGAACTGACGGTGCTGATCCAGAACCAGCCGGCTCACCCGTCGGGCATCATGGGTAAGGTGCTGGTGGAACCGCAGCACTAAGCCAGGCACCTGGCTTCATCGCGCGCAAGCAGAAACGTCGTCCCAGCGTAAAGCGGGGACGACGTTTTTCTCGTTGCTGTTTTGGTTCTAAGGTGACGGCTATTTTTTGCCGCGCGACCCCAGCACATGGGTCAGGTAAGCCTCATGGCTAGGCAGCCTTTGCGCCACCTCGGGGGCATTGGCGAACGAGGGGATCTGCAGGTTGAGCTCGACCGATAGCGCGATAGGCGCGCTGCTCGGTGCGCGCCCACCATGACGGCGGTGGCGGCGTGCTTTGCGAGGTTTTCGTAGCTGCCAATGTGCAGACCACCCAGCGCTACGCTCACCTGCAGGTGGACGCCCGGCGCCGGGCGCTGGGCGCTGGGCGCTGGACAAGCTATCTGAGCATGTGGCGGCGAAGTGAATTACACCCAGAATTTACACCCAACAAAAAAGCCGACCTGTATTTAGATCGGCTTTCGATGTAAGTGATTGAAATCACTTGGAATTCTTGGTGGGAAGTACAAGTTTCGAACTTGTGACCCCTGCAGTGTGAATGCAGTGCTCTACCCCTGAGCTAACCTCCCGTTGAGTGCGAGCATTATAGCGTATGAAATCCTTTTGTAAAAGGCCCAAACGCTATGCCGCGCGCAACATTCTTCAGGCGGCGGGGAGCGCCAGCGCTGCGCGCCAGATGCAGCTGCCTTTGACGGCCTTGTCCAGGCCGCTCAAGGCCGCTTCGTGGGCCGCGAGTTCGTCGGCATCGGCCGGCAGGAAGATGATGTCGGCCAACGGCACCGGCTCGAGCAGAATGCCGCCCTCTTGCACCTCGTCTTCCACATCCATGCCCAGGCTGTTCTGGCCGCGCGTCATCGACAGGTAGACGTCGGCCAGCAGCTCGGCATCGAGCAGCGCGCCGTGCAGCTTGCGGTGGGCGTTGGAGATGCCGAAGAAGTCGCACAATGCGTCCAGCGAGTTGCGCTTGCCGGGACGCATTTCCTTGGCGTTAGCCAGGGTGTCGATCACGCCGTGGATGTGATCGTCCAGCGGCGGCAAATTCATCAGCCGGAATTCATGGTTCAGGAAACCCATGTCGAACGGCGCGTTGTGGATGATCAGCTCGGCGCCCTGGACGTACTCGCGGAACTTGTCGGCAATCTCGAAGAAGCGCGGCTTGTCGCGCAGGAACTCGGTGGTCAGGCCGTGGACGTTCAGCGCGCCCTCTTCCGATTCGCGCTCCGGATTGATGTAGACGTGGAAGTTATTGCCCGTCAGCATGCGGTTGACCAGTTCGACGCAGCCGATTTCGATGACGCGGTTGCCCAGTTTGGGGTTGATGCCGGTGGTTTCAGTGTCGAGGACGATTTGACGCATGGAATTCTTCAGGTTGGACGAGTAATCAGGCTAGCCGCGCAGTATAGCAAAGCGCGGCCGCCCACCCTTATTTGCGGACCGAGTCCACGCCCTTGTTGGCCAGCTGGTCGGCGCGTTCGTTGCCGGGGTGGCCGCTGTGGCCGCGCACCCAGCGCCAATCGACCTTGTGCAGCGACTGCGCCTGGTCCAGCTCCTGCCACAGGTCGGCGTTCTTGACCGGCTCCTTGGCGGCCGTCTTCCAGCCGCGCTTCTTCCAGCCGTGGATCCACTCGCTGATGCCCTTCTGCACGTACTGGCTGTCGGTGTGCAGCACCACTTCGCACGGCCGCTTGAGCGCGTTCAGCGATTCGATCACCGCGCGCAACTCCATGCGGTTATTGGTCGTGTTGAGCTCGCCGCCGAACATTTCCTTCTCGGCGCCGCCGGCCACCAGCCATGCGCCCCAGCCGCCGGTGCCGGGATTGCCCTTGCATGCGCCATCGGTAAAAATCTCAACCTTATCCATCCTGCTGTTCCCGTCTTTTATTCGTTGCCGGCACACCCGCCGGGGCGGTGGCCGTTTTTTTGCTCCATGCGGGACCGATCAAGTGCATGCCTTTGACGCGCTTGACCGCCTGCACCATGTACACCGCGCCGAAATACGGCCATGAGCGCGATCCCACCTTGTCCATGAAGGCGTGGCGCTGCAGCCATTTTTCCGTGCGGCATGCGGGCGCGTAGCAGCCGAAGTGGCTTTGCGTGGCGCCCAGATTCAATAATTTTAACCAGTCTTTCAGGCGCGGCATAGAGATGAATTCGCCGTCCCGGGGCAGGAAATAGGAGCCGGTGAGGCGCGCCGTGACCTGCCGCAAGCCCCACAGGCTGGCGGGATTGAAGCCGCAAATGATGAGCTGGCCCTCCGGCCGCAGCACGCGCTCGACTTCGCGCAGCACCTGGTGCGGCTCGGCGGCGAATTCCAGCACGTGCGGCAATACCACCAAGTCCAGGCTTTGCGAGGCGAACGGCAGCTCGGCGTAGTCCAGCGTCAGCGCCATCTGGCGCAGCGCGCTGCCGTTGGCCGTGCGCAGCGGACGCGGCTGGGTGTCGGCCAGCCACTGGCGCGGCATGCGGTTGGCCGCCAGCGCGTCGATCTGCGGCAGGCCGATCTGGACCGCGTTGAAACCGAAAATGTCGGCCGTCAGCTCATCCAGCCGCGCCTGCTCCCAGGCGCGCACGTAGGCGCCCGGCGGCGTTTGCAGCCAGCCGTCCAGCGCTATAATGGATTTTTCGGATGCCGCGCTATCCATGCCGCCCTTCCCCTATGACTTCTGCCCGCACTCTTGCTGTACTCACAGTTCCCGCATTCAATGACAATTACCTGTGGCTGATCCATGACGGCGTCAACGCCGCCGTGGTCGATCCGGGCGATGCGCAGCCGATATTGGCTGCTCTGCAGGCGCATGGTCTCACACTTACCGCCATTCTACTCACCCACCACCATGCTGACCACATAGGCGGTGTCCCGGCATTATTGCAGCATTACTCGGTACCCGTGTTCGGGCCGCGCAAGGACGGCATCCGCGCCGTCACCAAGCCGCTCTCCGAGGGCGACACGGTGGACGTGCCCGGCCTGGACCTGCAGCTGTCCGTGCTCGAAGTGCCGGGCCATACGCTGGGCCACATCGCCTACGTGCGCGCCGGGGACGAGCCCTGGCTGTTCTGCGGCGACACGCTGTTCGCCGGCGGCTGCGGCCGGCTGTTCGAGGGCTCGCCGTCGCAAATGGTAGCCTCGCTCAACAAGCTGGCCGCCCTGCCGGCCGACGCCAAGGTGTTCTGCGCGCACGAATACACGCTGTCCAATCTGCGTTTCGCCAGCGCGGTCGATCCCGGCAACGCGGCGCTGCAGGCGCGCATCGAGGCCGAGACCGCCAAACGCGCCCAAGGCATCCCCACCGTGCCCAGCACCGTGGGTCTGGAACGCAACACGAATCCCTTTTTGCGGTATGCCGAACCGCAGATCGCCGCGCAGTTGGTGGCAGCGGGCAAATTGCAGGGCGGCGAAGCGCCGGTGGCCGTATTCGCGGCCCTCCGGCAGTGGAAAAACACTTTCTAGCGAGCTTGAATGAAACAGGTGAAATGCTATTTCGATCCGATCAGCCCCTTTGCATGGCTGGCCACCAAGGATATCGCGCGCATCGAGGCGGCGGGCTGCACGGTTGAGTTCGTGCCGGTGCTGTTCGCCGCCATGCTCAATGCGCACGGCCAGAAAGGCCCGGCCGAGATACCGGCCAAGCGCGTGCACACTTTCCGCGACGTGATGCGGCTGGCGGCGGAAAGGGGGCTGCATTTCGCCGGGCCGCCCGGCCATCCATTCAACCCGCTGCCGGCCCTGCGCATCAGCACGGCGATCGGCGATGCGGCGGCGCGCAAGCGCTTCGTGGCGGCGATGTACGCGGCGTGCTGGGAGCGTGGCGCCGATGTGTCGGACATGGACGTGCTGTCGGGCCTGGCCGATGAATGCGGGCTGGACGGCAAGGCGCTGGCGCAGGCTGCCACGACGGCCGAGGTCAAGCAGGCGCTGGCCGTAGCGACCGAGCAGGCCATCGCGGCCGGCATCTTCGGCGTGCCGACGTTTGAATTCGAGGGGGAATTGTTCTGGGGCGCTGACCGCATCGACTCCCTGCTGTGGCGCGTGGCAGGGAAGCGCATCGACGAGGCTGTGTTGCAGGCCTTCCTGGAGCGCCCTGCGCTGGCGCAGCGCAAGGCGGCGTGACGCTGGCGGGTTAGCGGGCCTCGCCCGCGTAACCCGCCGCGACCTTAGATTTCTTCGTACAGCGGCAAGGTCAGGAACTCGGCGAAGGCGGTGGCGGTCGACATCTCTTCGAAGATCTCGGCGGCGCGTTCGTAGTTCATGCTGCTGCCGTCCGGCGCCGAGGCTTTCACCTTCGGCAGTTCTTCGGTGATCATCGCGCGCACCATGTCGGCCGTGACCTTGCGGCCGTCGTCCAGCACGCCCTTGGTGGAACGGATCCACTGCCACACTTGCGAACGGCTGATCTCGGCGGTGGCCGCATCTTCCATCAGGTTGTGGATAGGCACGCAGCCGTTGCCGCCCAGCCAGCTGCCCAGGTAGTGGATGCCGACGTTGATGTTGTAGCGCAGGCCGGCTTCGGTGATTGGCGCTTCCGGCTGGAAGTTCAGCAGGTCGGACGCTTGCACTTCCACGTCGGGACGCAGCTTGCTGATCTGGTTAGGCGCGTCGCCCAGCACTTTCTTGAACTCGCCCATGGCCAGCTCGACCAGGCCCGGGTGCGCCACCCAGCCGCCGTCGTAGCCGTCGGTCGCGTCGCGCGCCTTGTCGTTGCGCACGCCGCCCATCGCCACTTCGTTCTTTTCCGGATCGTTCTTGATCGGGATCAGCGCGGCCATGCCGCCGATGGCCGGCGCGTTGCGCTTGTGGCAGGTCTTCAGCAGCAGCAGCGCATAGGAACGCATGAATGGCGCGGTCATCGTCACCTTGGCGCGGTCGGCCAGGCAGAAGTCCTTGTCCAGCTTGAATTTCTTGATGCAGGAGAAGATGTAGTCCCAGCGGCCGGCGTTCAGGCCCGAGCTGTGCTCGCGCAGTTCGTACAGGATCTCGTCCATTTCGAACGCCGCCAGGATGGTTTCGATCAGCACGGTGGCTTTGATGGTGCCCTGCGGCAGCCCCAGCTCGTCCTGCGTCATGACGAAGATGTCGTTCCACAGGCGCGCTTCCAGGTGCGATTCCATCTTCGGCAGGTAGAAGTACGGGCCGGCGCCGCGCGCCAGCTGCTCTTTGGCGTTGTGCACCATGAACAGCGCGAAGTCGAAGATGCCGCCGGAGATGCGCTTGCCGTCCACCAGCACGTGTTTTTCATCCAGGTGCCAGCCGCGCGGACGCACCACCAGGGTGGCGGTCTTGTCGTTGAGCTTGTACGATTTGCCGTTCTGTTCCAGCGAAATGGTTTTGCGCACGGCGTCCATCATGTTGACCTGGCCGCTGATCTGGTTGTCCCAGTTCGGCGTGTTCGAGTCTTCGAAGTCGGTCATGTAGCTGTCGGCGCCCGAGTTCAGCGCGTTGATGACCATTTTGCGCTCGACCGGGCCGGTGATCTCGACGCGGCGGCACTCCAGCGCCTTCGGAATCGGGGCGATGGTCCAGTCGCCGGCGCGGATGTGCGCGGTTTCCTTCAGGAAGTCGGGACGCTCGCCTTCGTCCAGGCGTTTGGCGCGCGCCACGCGGGCGGCCAGCAGCTCCTGGCGGCGCGGTTCGAACGCACGCGTCAGCTTGGCGACCAGCGCCAGCGCTGCAGGGGTCAGTACGGTGTCGTAGCCGGGCTTGATGGCGCCGGTGATTTCCATGCCTGCTGGCAGGGTGATGGTGGCTTGCGTCATGTGATCTCCGATGGTGGTAGGTGAGGAATCCTCAGTATAGGCGCTGGGCGTCTACATGTTTTTTGCAGTATATTCACTAAATAGTTATAGAAACTAGACTATAAATCACTTCATCTATGCTTTTTTTGCACAAGTACTAGGAAAACTCCTATGGGTCAGTTCAGACAAATCTCCACTTTCGTCGAAGTGGTGGCCAAGGGCAGCCTCTCTGCCGCGGCCCGCGCGGAAGGCATAGCGCCCGCCGTTATTGGGCGCAGGCTCGATGCGCTGGAGCAGCGGCTAGGTGTGAAGCTGCTGCAGCGCACCACCCGCAAGCTGGCTTTGACCAACGAGGGCGCGGCCTTCCTGGAGGACTGCCAGCGCATCCTCACCGAACTCGAAGATGCCGAAGCGGCGGTCGCGGAACGCAGCGCGCGCGCAACAGGTCACCTGCTGGTGTCGGCGCCGGCCGGCTTCGGGCGCCAGCACGTGGCGCCGCTGCTGCCCTCCTTCCTCTCCGAGCACCGCGACGTGCGCGCCACGCTGAACCTGAACGACCGCGTGGTCGACATCATCGGCGAAGGGGTGGATGTGGCGATCCGCATCGCCTCGCTAACCGATTCCAGCCTGGTCGGCGTCAAGCTGGCGGACAACCAGCGCGTGCTGGTGGCCACGCCGGCCTATCTGAAGCGGCATGGCACGCCGCGCGAGCTCGATGATTTGAACAAGCACAACTGCCTGGCCATCAGCAGCGACGGCTCGCAGCGCGGCTGGACCTTCCGGCAGGACGGCAAGATCGTCACGCTCAAGGTGGGCGGCAATATGGGCTGTAACGACGGTGCGGTGCTGCACGACTGGGTGCTGGCGGGCAAAGGCCTGGCGTGGCGCTCGATGTGGGAGGTGGGCGGCGACATTGAAGCCGGCCGTCTGCGCACCGTGCTGGACGAGTATGCGGCGCCGGGCAACGATATTTATGCGGTGTTCGCGCAAAGGAACCACTTGCCGCTGCGTATACGGGCCTTCGTGGACTTTTTGCGCAGGACGTACGCGCAACAGGGCTATTGGCGCAAGGAGAAGGCGGCCGCGTGAGCGCTTGGCGGGTTACGATGCTGCGCATCTAAGCCGCCCTACCGTTCCGCTGCCGCGCCGTGGGACGGCTTAGGCTGTACGCCCTAACCCGCCATGAATGGAATGTTCAAGCTGTAGGTACAAACGAAAGGTACAGACGAAAAAAAATCCACGGTAACCGTGGATTTTCTTATCTCGTAAGATTCAGCGTATTACAGTGGCTGAATGTTCGAAGCTTGCTTGCCCTTAGGGCCTGCGGTTACTTCAAACGAAACGCGCTGGTTCTCTTGCAGCGATTTGAAGCCAGCCGATTGGATAGCCGAGAAGTGAGCGAACAGATCTTCGCCGCCTTCGTCAGGGGTAATGAAGCCAAAACCCTTCGAATCATTGAACCATTTTACGATACCAGTTGCCATTACAATTCCTATTTCAGTTAAGTTGGGCTTTACGCCCGTGATATCGTTTGAAGCAAGTAAGAAATGACAGACAAACTGCACTACTCTTGAATCTAACGATCCCGCATTATACCGCATGAAACGGAAAAATTCCGTTCCCACGAAAATAAATGCAAGGATGTGACTTTTGGTGGTGTAGCCATCTAGCCAGATCTCCCGTGCACACATTCGCGCGGCATAGGTGCACTATAGACAAGATCCGGAGTTCGCGCTTGAGGAAAATCAAAAGTGCGCATACAAACTTCGGTTTCAGGCGTCGAACACAGCCGCTTTCGGATCTCGGCCTGCCCAGGACAGGAAGCGCTGCACCTGCTCGGCCAGCATAGCCCAGTCGGCGACCTCGGCGGGGCGTTTCCCCTGCAACGGCAACAGTTCCTGCTCCAGGCGGCGTGCTTCGGCACCGTAAGCGGGGAAGCCGAAAGTGGCTGCCGAACCCGCCACACCATGCAGCAAGTCATGCAATTTCCGCAACGATTCCACTCCCGCATCGGCGTTGCAACAATGCGACAAGGCGTCCGAAATCGCTTGCAGGGTGGCGGGGATGCCGGCCGCGTACTTGTCGCCCAACGCACTCAGGCGCGCACGAAAATTGGGATCGACCGGCGTCGCCATACTTATTTGGTGCCGAAAATACGGTCGCCGGCGTCGCCCAGCCCAGGCACGATGTAGGCGTGCTCGTTCAGATGGCTGTCCAGCGAGGCGCAATAGATCTTCACGCCCGGATGGGCCTTCTGGAACACCTCGATGCCTTCCGGCGCCGCCACCAGGGCCAGGAAGATGATCTGCTCGTCCGTTACGCCGCGCTTTTTCAGCACATCGATGGCGTGCACGGCCGAATTGCCGGTGGCAACCATGGGATCGCACAGGATGAAGGTGCGCTCGACCAGATCCGGCAGGCGCACCAGGTATTCGACCGGCTGGTGGGTTTCCGGGTCGCGGAATACGCCGATATGGCCGACGCGCGCCGAAGGCACCAGGCTCAGCAGGCCATCGCTCATGCCGATGCCGGCGCGCAGGATGGGCACGATGGCCAATTTACGGCCGGCAATGACGGGCGCAGCGATCGTCATCAGCGGCGTTTCGATTTCGCGCGTCCCCAGCGGCAGGTCGCGGGTGATCTCGTAACCCATCAGCAGCGTGATCTCTTTCAGCAACTCGCGGAAGGTGCGGGTCGAGGTCGACTTGTCGCGCATATGGCTCAGCTTGTGCTGGATCAGCGGATGGTCGGTGATGAAGAGGTTGGGGAAGCGCGGGTCTTGTTTCATGGGGGACTCATATCTAATCGGTTATATCCGGCATTATCCCAGTCATCCGCCTGCCATGGAATGGTTTTGCCGAATTTATTGTCGGCCCCGGCGCCCTTCCCCGCCCAGACGAAAAAGCGCCACATTGATACGACAAGCGTGCCCATCTGCTACTCTGTAGGAGGCCATTTTCGATACGCCGCCGTGCTTTTTTGTAAAACATGCGCATATGTTGTCATTTTTCATGTTTTTCGCGCCTCATCAGTGATACATTTCGTTCTGGTTTTGCAACAATAGTTCTGAAAGAGTAGATCGACACGATGCTATCCAGTGCCCCGACCGTGCCTCTGCGCGACAGCCGAAACGAGATGGACAGCCTGCTAGAAGAGGCTGGCGATGTCGTATTCCGCCTGAATTTGCAAGGCATGGTGCTGTTTGCCAGCAGGCACGCCAGCACCTTGATCGGCCTGAACGACGGCGCCCAGGGCAGCCTCGACGGCCATAACCTCGCCACCCTGCTCGCCGAAAGCGACCAGCCCGCCTTCAGGGCCGCGCTGCTGGAGCTGGTGCAGTCCGGTGCCGCCAGCCGGGTCGACATGCGGCTCAGGGGTGAAATGGCGGAAACCTGGTTCGAGCTGCGCCTGTCCGTGTACGGCCAGCCGGGTCCCGCACCCGGCATCCTGGTGGTGGGACGCGACCTCACCGCGCAGCACAGCACCGAGGAACGGCTGCGCCACATGGCCACGCACGACGCGCTGACCGAACTGCCGAACCGATTGCTGCTGTCCGACCGCATCCGCATGACCATCGCCCAGGCGCGCCGTTCGGGCCAGGGCTTCTCGGTCGCCACGGTGGGCATCGACGGCTTCAAGAAAGTCAACGACGGCCTCGGCCACCCGGTCGGCGACGCCGTGCTGCGCATGGCTGCCGCCCGCCTGCGCAAAACCCTGCGCGATTCGGACACGCTGGCCCGCGTCGGCGGCGACGAATTCGTCGCCGTCCTGCCCGGCACCGCGTCCGAGGCGCAGATCAAGCTGGTCACCGGCCGTTTGCTGGCCACGCTGCAGGCGCCGTTCGAAATCGACAGCCACACCATCTACCTGGGCTGCTCCGTCGGCGTGTCGGTCTATCCGCAGCACGCCGAGGACGAAGTGCGCCTGGTCGCGCTGGCCGACGCCGCCATGTCGCGCGCCAAGGAAACCGGCAAGGCGCGCTGCGTGGTCTACAGCGCGCGCCACGGCGGCCCTCCGGAACACGACATTTCGCTCGAAGCGGCCATGTTCCAGGCCGTGCGCGAAGGCGAATTCATGTTGTACTACCAGCCCATCGTGGACGCGCGCACGCGCGACATCGAGGGCTTCGAAACGCTGATGCGCTGGAAGCACCCGACGCTGGGCATGGTGCCGCCGGTGCGCTTCATCCCGATCGCCGAAACCAACGGCTTGATCAACCTGCTGGGCGCCTGGGCGCTGAAAGCGGCCTGCGTGCAGCTCAAGCAGTTTGAAGAGGTGGCAAAGCGGCCATTGTATATTTCTGTTAACATCAGCCCGCGGCAGTTCCGCAATGACAAATTCCTTGACGTTCTGGACGACGCGATGGCGTTTTCCGGCCTCCCTGGTGAGCAATTGGTACTAGAAATTACAGAAGGCACGCTGATGATCGACCCGGCGCACGCCGAAACGATCCTGACCAAGATGGCCGAGCGCAAGGCGCGCATCGCCATCGACGATTTCGGCACCGGCTATTCCTCGCTGGCCTACCTGAAACGCTTCCCGATCTCGGTGCTGAAAATCGACCGCGCCTTCATCCGCGACCTGCCCGGTTCGCAAAAGGACGGCGCCATCTGCAACGCCGTGCTGGACCTGGCCAAACACCTGGACCTGTCCGTGGTGGCCGAGGGCGTGGAAACCGAGGAGCAACTGGCCCACCTGCAGGAACGCGGCTGCCAGTACATCCAGGGCTACCTGACCGGCAAGCCTATGGCCGCCCACGTCGCCATGGCGGCGCTGCGCGAACGCACCTACGCCAACCTGGTGCCGCCCGAATTGCGGCAGGTGCAGGCATGAACGCGGCCGTGCAAGAGACCGCGGTGGACGGCGCCAAGACGCTGTCCCAGCTGTGGGACCGCACCCGCATGCAGGGCGACATGCCCGGCTTCGCGAAAGCCATTTCGGCCATCCTCGGCGCCATGCGCGGCGAGGACGAGAGCGATTTCAACATGACGCAAACCGTGCTGTCCGACCCGGTGCTGACGCAGAAAGTGCTGCGCCTGGCCAACAGCGGCATGTATTCGGCCTTCGGCCAGCACGTCAACACGGTCAGCAAGGCCGTGCTCGTGCTGGGCACCGAAGCCATCGGCCACCTGGCGCTGGGCCTGAAGCTGATCGAGGAACTGTCGGTCGCCTCGCCCTCCTCCACCGTGGCCCACGTTGAAATGGAAAAGGCCGTCCTGGCCGGCATCGTGGCGCAGCAGGTCGCCAGCACAGCCAACAGCCGCCACGCCGAAGAGGCCGTGGTCTGCTCGCTGCTGCACACGCTGGGCCGCATGATGATCACCTTCTACATGCCCGAGCGCTGGGCCGACATGCAGCAGGCGGCCGGCGCAGGCAAGGAAGACGATGCCGCGCTCCCCATCCTCGGCCTGTCGATGGAGGAGGTCGGCAGCGCGGCAGCCGCACACTGGGGCCTGCCGAAGAACCTGATCAGCGGCATGCGCGCCGTGGGGCCTGCCGAAGAAGGCGCCGAAGTCAGCCATGCCGACTGGATCGCCGGCCTGTCCACCATGTCGGCGCGCTGCGCGGAATCGCTGTGGCACGACGACGAGGAAGGCGCGGAGCAAGTGCGCCGCATCACCGAAAGCTATTCCGGCATGCTGGGCGTGAACCCCGAACAGATGAGCGAGGCCATCGAAAAGGCCAAGGTGGTGGCCGCCAACGACCTGTCGATCGCGCCGCTGTCGAAACCGGCCGAACGGCGCGCCAAGGCCCTGGCCAAGACACGCCAGCGCGCCGAGGGCAACAAGATCCTGCTCAGCGGCCTGGCCGACATGCGCGACCTGGTCGACACTGCCAGCCCGGGCCAGATGGTGTCCATCGCACTCGAAACGGTCTACCAGGGCCTGGACTTCTCGCGCGCCGTGGCGTTCGTGCGCAACCGCCGCGAAGGCCGCTACTCCGCGAAGATGTGCTTCGGCGACGGCGTCAAGGAACTGCTGGGCGACATGTCCTTCGACGATGCCTACGAGCCGAACGTGTTCCACGCCGCGCTCAATAGCGACCGTGTGATCTTCATCGAGAACGCGCGCGATCCGAAGTTCGCCGCCAAGCTGCCGGCCTGGTGGAAGTCCACCCTGTCCGAGGCGCGCAGCTTTGTGATCCTGCCGCTCCAGTCGAATACGCAGCCGGCCGGTTTCATCTACGGCGACTGGGACGAATCCTTCCCGCCGATCCAGCTCAGCCAGGCCGAGTTCGGCCTGCTGAATGAGTTGCGCGCCCTCGTGGTGAAAGCCGTGGAACGCCGCCACCAGCTCGAATCGGTCAACAACCGCGTGGCTTGAGCCGCGCGCCCAGCCCGCGCCTTGTTCCAGCGCCCCGGCCGCGCGGTCAAGCCTTGCGATCCTGCCAGCGGAACGACAGCGCGGCCGCAATGGCGGCGCTGCCCGCGAGGCCGGAGGCCACGTAGTACACCGACTCCGGCCCCAGCCTCTCCCAGCACTGCGACAATCCCAAGCCGCCCAGCGAGCCGCCCACGCCATACGAGATGCTGATGTAGAGCGCCTGCCCGCGCGCCTGCAGCGGCCCGGAGAACCAGCGCTGCATGGCCAGCACGGAAGAGGAATGGTGCAGCGCGAACGTGGCCGAGTGCAGCAGCTGCGCCAATACCAGCAGCGCCAGCCAGTGCGCGCCGCCGCCTATCATCGCGAAACGGGCGACACCCGAGGCGAAGGCCAGCATCAACAGGCGGCGCGGCCCCCAGCGCTTGAGCAGCGGCGCCTGGAAATAGAACAGCATCACTTCGGCCATCACGCCCAGCGACCACATGGCGCCGATCACGGTTTTGCTGTAGCCGGCACGCTCCAGGTAGAGCGAATAGAAGGTGTAGAGCGAGCTGTGGGCCGACACCATCAGCGCGGTGGAGGCGAAGAAGGCCAGCACCTCGCGCTGGCGCAGCACCGCCAGCAGCGCCGGACGCGGCCCCGCGTGGGACTGGCGCGGCACCTCGCGCATGCGGAACGCGGCCGCGATCACGCACGCCAGCAGTGCGCCGGCCGTCCACGGCAGCGCGCGCGTGCCCCAGTGGTCGAGCGCGTAGGCCGTCAGCATGGTGGCGACGATGAAGCCGACCGAGCCCCACAGGCGGATGCGGCCGTAGTTGCTCAGGTCGCCGCGCATCTCGGACAGCATCAGCGCCTCGCAGATCGGGCCCTGGGCGCTGGTAAAAAGGTTCAGCAGCACCATGGCGGCGAAGAAGTGCGCGAAGGTGGAGCCGATGAAGAAGCCGGAGAACGCCGCCAGCGCGGCCAGGCCGGTGATGCGCAGCACCACCACGCGCCGCTCGGAGTGGTCCGCCACCCAGCCCCACAGATTGGGACCGAAGATGCGCAGCACCTGGATCAGCGACATGAGCACGCCGATCTGCGCCACCGTCATGCCCTGGTCGGCGAAGAACAGGCTGGCGTAGGTGGAAAAGGTGCCCGCGTGGGCGTAGTAAAAGAAGAGGAAGGAACCGTAACTGAAGAACTGTGTGGGCATGGCGGAAGGCATGGGGACTACGCGTTGTCATTCCCGCGCAGGCGGCGGCGCGCCGCTGCGCAAGCCGTACTCAGCATGGCGTCCCTTGCTGCCGCAAGCCGTGCCGCAGGCGTGGGGCATGGCCCACGAAACCCCTGCTAAATCCAGCGCGGGGACGCCACGGGCTTGCTACTTGCTGCGGGCGATGTCCGGCGTCGACACACGCACGTCGCCGCACTGCGCGCGGTGCATCAGCGCGTGATCCATCAGCACCAGCGCCAGCATCGCCTCGGCGATCGGCGTGGCGCGGATGCCCACGCATGGATCGTGGCGGCCGAAGGTCTCCACCATCACCGGATTGCCATCCTTGTCGATGGAACGGCGCGGCGTGCGGATCGACGACGTCGGCTTGATGGCGATCGACACGGTGATATCCTGGCCGGTAGAAATCCCGCCCAGCACGCCGCCCGCGTTGTTGCCGACGAAGCCTTCCGGCGTCAGTTCGTCGCCGTGCTCGGAGCCCTTCTGCGCCACCGACCCGAAACCGGCGCCGATCTCCACACCCTTCACCGCGTTAATGCCCATCATCGCGTAGGCGATATCGGCATCGAGCTTGTCGTAGATCGGCTGGCCCAGGCCCACCGGCACGTTCTGCGCGATGACGTCGATGCGCGCGCCGATCGAGTCGCCCGCTCGGCGCAGCTCGTCCATCGCATCTTCCATGCGCTGGATCAGGGCCGCGTCGCCGCTGGCGGCGAAGAAGGGGTTGTTCGGCACGTGCTCCCAGGCCTCGAACGGCACCGGGATGTCGCCCAGCTGGCTCATGCAACCCTTGAACGTGGTGCCATACTGCTGCTGCAGCCATTTCTTGGCGATCGCCGCGGCGCCGACGACGGGCGCGGTCAGGCGCGCCGACGAACGGCCGCCGCCGCGCGGATCGCGCACACCATATTTATGCCAATAGGTGTAATCTGCATGTCCAGGACGGAAACTTTCCGTGATGTTGCCGTAATCCTTGCTGCGTTGGTCTTCATTGCGTATCAGCAACGCAATCGGGGTGCCGGTGGTGACGCCCTGGTACACGCCGGACAAGATCTCGACACGGTCCGGTTCCTGGCGCTGGGTCACGTGGCGCGAGGTGCCCGGTTTGCGGCGGTCCAGCTCAGGCTGGATGTCGGCCTCGCTCAGGACCAGACCCGGCGGGCAGCCGTCGATGACGCAACCGATCGCGATACCGTGCGATTCGCCGAAAGTGCTAACAGAAAACAGCTTGCCAAAGGAATTGCCGGACATAGGAGAATTTAGTAGAAGAATTATTGAAAAACCTTCCCAATTCTACCAGTCCGACGGCAAGCGCGTGATGCCGCGCCAAAATAGTCCGCATCAGTACTAAGCCCGGCCCGGTTCGAAGTGGCGCGCAAAACCGACATTCCTTGCAAAACGCTACTTATAGGCATGCTGAAAGCGCTGAAATGATCGTTCTCTTTAACAATTCGCTATATACTTGAATCAAGAACACCGAGATACCTGGAGAAGCGACACATGCCCCCATCGATCACGCCCCTTGAACACTCCAAGGACGATCAAGACGATCTGGTATTCTTAGAAGAACATCCGGCGGAACCGGCAGCGCATGCCAACCGGGAAGCATGGCGCGTAATGATCATCGACGACGACGAAGACGTCCACTCGACCACCACTTTCGCGCTCGGCAACCTGGACATGCAGCATCGTCCGCTGGAGTTCGTGCACGCCTACTCGGCCAGCCAGGCGCGCGAGATGCTCAAGCACGAGCAGGAAATCGCCGTCATCCTGCTCGACGTGGTGATGGAACAGGACGACGCCGGCCTGCATCTGGTGCGCTACATCCGCGAAACGCTGAAACTGGCCGACGTGCGCATCATCCTGCGCACCGGCCAGCCCGGCTACGCGCCGGAAATCGACGCCATCCGCGACTACGACATCAACGACTACAAGACCAAGTCCGAGCTGACCCGCATCAAGCTGTTCACCACGGTGACCGCGGCGATCCGCTCGTATGAACAAATCCGCAAGATCAGCGACAGCCGGCGCGGCCTGGACCAGATCGTCCACGCCAGCACCGAGCTGATGTCGCTGCACGGCGTGCACAATTTCGCCGCCGGCGTGCTGACCCAGATCGCCAGCCTGCTGCGCCAGCAGACGCACGGCGTGCTGTGCGTGCAGGAATGCCCGGAAAGCGGCTGCCACGAGCTGATGGCCATGGCCGCCGCCGGCAGCTACGCCCATCTCGACAGCACCCAGGTCAGCGCACGCAACGAGCCCGCCGTGACGGCGGCCATGGAGCGCACGCTCGACGAGCGCCGCAACCACTACGGCAACGGCGCCATCACCCTGTACTTCGCCGGCAAGGCCAGCCGCGCCTTCGTCGCCTACATGCTGGTGGAGCGCGACATTACCGAAATCGAGGAGCGGCTGCTGGAAATATTCTGCAGCAACGTCGCCGTCGGCCTGGACAACGTCGAGCTGGTGTCGCACCTGCACAACGCCGCCTTCTACGACCAACTCTCCAAACTGCCGAACCGCACCCGCCTGGTCGAGATCCTGGATGCCACCCTGCTCGGCCCGGCCAAGCAGGACGCCACCCTGTCCCTGGTCGACCTCGACCACTTCGCCGAAACCAACGACGCCCTCGGCCACCAGTTCGGCGACCTGCTGCTGCTGGCCGTGGCCGACCGGCTGCAGTCGCGCCTGGGCCAGCAGCTGACCGTGGCGCGCATCGGCGGCGACATCTTCTGCGTGCTGGGCGACGCCGCGCAAGTGAACCCGGCCATGATCCTGGCACTGTTCCAGGTCCCGTTCAGCATCGACGGCCAGGACGTCCAGTTGTCCGCCACGCTGGGCCTGGTACGCCTGGGCGAGCATGACGGCAGCGGCGCCGACGCGCTGAAGGACGCCGACATCGCGCTCAAGCGCGCCAAGACCCAGCAGCGCGCCGGCCACTTCTACTTCTCGCGCAGCATGGGCGTCGAAATCCGCGAGCGCGTGCGCATGATGCACGCGCTGCGCACCGCCTTCGGCCAGAACCAGCTGTTCGTGGTCTACCAGCCGCAGATCGACCTGGTGACGCGCCGCCCGGTCGGCGCCGAAGCGCTATTGCGCTGGCAGACGCCGGACGGCAAATTCATCTCGCCGGACCGCTTCATTCCCATCGCCGAATATTCGGGCCTGATCATCGACCTCGGCGAATGGGTGATGCGCACCGCCTGCCGCGAGCTGGTGGCCCTGCGCGCGGCCGGGCACGACAACTTCACCATGTCGATCAACGTCTCGCAGGTGCAGTTCCGCCACCCCTACTTCCTCGAAATGCTGCGCCGCGCGCTGGCCGACACCGGCGCGCCGCCCGAATTCGTGGAACTGGAGATCACCGAATCGATGGCCATGGAAGAGCCGGACCTGCTGATCAAGATGCTGGGCCAGATCAAGCAGACCGGCGTCAGCATCGCGATCGACGACTTCGGCACCGGCTTCTCGTCGCTGTCCTACCTGCAGCGGCTGCAGATCGACCGGCTTAAGATAGACCGCGCCTTCGTCACCGAGATCACCGGTTCGGCGCGTGGCAGCAGCATCGCCGAGATGGTGATCCAGCTGGGCCGCAACCTGGGACTGGCGGTGATCGCCGAAGGCGTCGAGGACGAGCGCCAGGCGCAGATCCTGCAGTCGCTGGGCTGCCCGCTGGCGCAAGGCTTCCTGTTCGCCCGTCCGATGACGGCCGACGCCCTCAACGGATGGCTGAGCAACGACGCGCTCGAAGGCGTCGCGTAAGCCCGCATGTCATTCCGGCGCAAGCCGGAATCCATAAACAGCATCCGCCGCCAACTCAGCGTGGATCCCCGCTGGCGCGAGGATGACACTGCGGTTGGCATAAAAAAACGCCATCCGATGGATGGCGTTTTTCGTCCGGCCTGCCGTTTTCAGTCGGCTGGCTGCTCTTCCTCGGCCGGCCAATCGCGGATATAGGCTTTCAGCATGCGGTTCTCGAAGCTCTGCGCCTCCAGCACCGCGCGCGCCACGTCGTAGAACGAGATCACGCCCAGCAGGGTTTTCGCGTTCATCACCGGCAGATAGCGCGCGTGCTTTTCCAGCATGATGCGGCGCACTTCATTCACTTCCGTATCCGGCGTGACGGTGATCGGATGGTCTTCCATGTGCTTGCGCACCGTGCCGCCGCCGACCGAGCCGTCGTTCTCGTGCAGCGCCTTCAGCACTTCGCGGAAGGTCAGCATGCCGACCAGGTCGCCGAACTCCATCACCACCAGCGAGCCGATATCCTTCTCGGCCATGGTCTTCGCCGCCTCAGCCAAAGGCTGGTCCGGTTTGATGGTGTAGAGGATGTTGCCTTTAACTTGAAGAATTTCGGAGACTTTCATTTTGGGCCGTCCTGTCCGTGTGAATGGGGTTTTGTAGTTATTGTAAGCCTTACCAGCGAATGTAGCGTATGCCCGGGAAAAAATCCAGCATTGCGCAAAATCAAACATTGCTGCGCGCGCGGCACTGTTGCGGCGAACCGAATCCGGGTAGGATCTTGCCACCTCAATAAGCCCAACGAGACATCCATGAGCGATCCCCACTACCCTGGCTTCGATACGCTTGCCCTGCACGCAGGCGCCGCGCCCGACCCGGCCACCGGCGCACGTGCCACCCCGATCCACTTCACCTCTTCCTTCGCCTTCCGCGACTCCGACCACGCCGCCGCGCTGTTCAACATGGAACGCGCCGGCCACGTCTACTCGCGCATTTCCAACCCCACCAACGCGGTGCTGGAAGAGCGCATCGCCGCGCTGGAAGGCGGCGTGGCCGGCATTGCCACCGCCAGCGGCCAAGCCGCCATGCACCTCGGCCTGGCCACCATCGCCGGTGCCGGCTCCCACATCGTCGCCTCGCGCGCGCTGTACGGCGGCTCGCACAACCTGCTCGGCTATACGCTCAAGCGCTTCGGCATAGAGACCACCTTCGTCGATCCGCGCGACATCGACGCCTGGCGCGCCGCCATCCGGCCCGAAACCAAGGTGCTGTTCGCCGAAACGCTGGGCAATCCGGGCCTGGACGTGCTGAACGTGCCCGTGGTGGCCGCGCTGGCGCACGAGCACCACCTGCCGCTGATGCTGGACTCCACCTTCACCACGCCCTGGCTGCTGCGGCCCTTCGACCATGGCGCCGACCTGGTGTTCCACTCGGCCACCAAGTTCCTGTGCGGGCACGGCACCGCCATCGGCGGCCTGCTGGTGGACGGCGGCACCTTCGACTGGCAGGCCGCCTACGACAAGACCGGCCGTTTCGCCGAACTGTGCGAGCCGTACGACGGCTTCCACGGCATGGTGTTCTCCGAGGAGTCCACGGTGGCCCCGTTCGCGCTGCGCGCGCGGCGCGAAGGCCTGCGCGACTTCGGCGCCGTCATGAGCCCGCACAACGCCTTCGCCGTGTTGCAAGGGATAGAAACGCTGGGCCTGCGCATGGAACGCCACGTCGCCAACACGCGCAAGGTGGTCGAATTCCTGGTGTCGAATCCGGCGGTGGAATCGGTGTCCTACCCCGAACTGGCATCGCACCCCGACTACGAGCTGGCCAAGACCCTGCTGCCCAAGGGCTGCGGCGCCGTGTTCTCGTTCACCGTCAAGGGCGACCGCGCCGCCGGACGGCGCTTCGTCGACAGCCTGAAAGTGTTCTCGCACCTGGCCAACGTGGGCGACGCCAAGTCGCTGGTGATCCACCCCGCCTCCACCACGCACTTCCGCGTACCGGCCGAGCAGTTGGCCGCTTCCGGCATCGCCGAAGGCACGATGCGCCTGTCGGTCGGGCTGGAGGACGTGGACGACCTGACTGAAGATCTGGCGCGCGGCCTGAAGCTGTCGCAGAAAGGGGGCTGAGATGCTGTTCGACATCGATGGCGCGGCAGCCTACTGCTACACCGGCGGCAAGGCGTTCGACGCCGGCCTGCCCACGGTGGTCTTCATCCACGGCGCGCAGAACGACCACTCCGTGTGGGCGCTGCAAAGCCGCTACCTCGCACACCACGGCTACAGCGTGCTGGCGGTCGACCTGCCCGGCCACGGCCGCAGCAAAGGCGCCGCCAGGCGCAGCGTCGAAAAAATGGCGGACTGGCTGCTGGCCGTGCTGGATGCGGCCGGAGTGACGCAGGCGGCGCTGGTCGGCCACAGCATGGGCTCCCTGATCGCGCTGGAAGCCAGCCACAAGGCGCCCGCGCGGGTCGGCAAGCTCGCCATGCTGGGCACCACGTATCCGATGAAGGTGTCGGACGCGCTGCTGAACACAGCGCGCGACAACGAACAGGCGGCGATCGACATGGTCAACATCTTTTCGCACTCGACGATGGCGCAGAAGCCGTCTTGTCCCGGCCCCGGCTTCTCGGTGATGGGCGGCGCGCAGCGGCTGATGCAGCGCATGTCGGCAATCAACCCACAGCAGCTGTTCTACACCGACTTTTACGCCTGCAACGCCTATGCCAACGGCGAAGCGGCCGCCGCTGCGGTGGCCTGCCCGGCGCTGTTCATCTTCGGCAGCAAGGACATGATGACGCCGCCCAGGTCCGCCAAGCTGCTGACCGGCGCCATCTGCCACGGCAAGGTGGTGCAGGTCGACGCCGGCCACTCGCTGATGTCGGAGCAGCCAGACGCCGTCCTGGACGCCCTGACTGCCTTCCTGCGCTAAAACCCCGGGCAAGTTCCATGTCAGAGGGACAGCACACGTAGTGTGGGTTCCCGCGTGCGCGGGAACGACAGTTTGCTTGTCATTCCTGCGCGTAGTACGGGTGTGCGCTTGCGTGAGAACGGCAGTTTGCTTGTCATTCCCGCGCACGCGGGAATCCATGCTGGGCCCAAATGCAAGGCGCCTATCGCTTAACTCAGCGGCAGTCCAGCGGGCCGAAATGCTCGGCCAAGGTACGCCCCAGCCCCCGCTCGACCGACTCTTCGACCTGGCGCGCCAGGCTGGCCGCGTCGCGGGCGGCCTGGCGGTCGCGGTCGTCCTCTTCATCGTCCGGCACGCCGCTGTTGACGGCCATGCCGCCGAACACGAACACGCGGTACACATCGGCCAGCGTCAGCCGGTCGGGATTGGCCAGCAGCACCCAGTTGTCGGCCCCTTCGCTGACCCGCTTGCCCCACTGCACGCGCGGCGGCATCTCGGCCTTGACCTTGCCCACCCAGCCCTGCGCCTGCATCCGCTCCAGCAGCGAGTCCATCTCGTCGTAGCCCATGCGCGTGCGCTGCCGGATCGCCGCCGAGTTGACCAGCGCCGTGTCGCCGCAATGCGCAGCAACGTGCAGCACCCGCAGGATGGCCATGGCGTCGACAAACTCGCCGCCCGGCACCGCCTCGTACCACCAGCGCTCGTATTTCACCACCGGCAGCGCCGCCGTGAACAGCGCCCCCACCAGCGTGATCAGCCAGGACAGGTAGATCCACAGCAGGAACAGCGGCAGCGCCGCCAGCGCGCCGTAAATCCGCGAATAGGTCGGGAACTGGGTGATGAAGATGGCGAAGCCGCGCTTGGCCAGCTCGAAGAACAGCGCCGCCAACAGCCCGCCCCACAGCGCGTCGCGCCAGTCCACCTGGCGGTTGGGCACCACCACGTACATCAGCGTGAAGCCCGCCGTCGTGGCGGCCAGCGACAGCAGCGTGTACAGGATGGCCCCTAGCACCGGGACGTCGCCCACCAGGTCGCTGGTGGCCATGTAAAGGTGGGTGGACATGCTGAGCGAGACCCCGACCAGCACCGGCCCCAGCGTCAGGATCGCCCAGTACACCAGGATGCGGCGGGTCCAGCTGCGCTCGGCCTTCACGCGCCAGATGCGGTTGAACACGCGTTCTATCATGCCCATCATCGCCACCGACGTCACCACCAGCGCCACCGCGCCGACCGCCGACAGCCGCGTGGCCTTGGCGGCGAACATCGTCAGGTTGTTCAGGATGGGCGTGGCGATCTGCTTCGGCATCACGCTTTGCGCGAAATACACTTCCAGCGCCTTGCGCAGGGCGGCGAACATGGGGAAGGTGGTGAAAATGGCCAGCGCAATGGTCAGCAGCGGCACCAGCGCGAACACGGTGGTGAAGGTCAGGCTGCCGGCCACCTGGGGCAGGCTTTCCTCCTTCAGGCGGCGGCGCGCGAACAGAAAGATGTCGCGCACTTCGTGCCACGACAGGTCCCGCAACTCGGCCACGCCGGCCTTGCAGGTATGGAAAAGGTGCTGGAAAAACGGATTAATATAGGTTGAAAACATGGAACTCAGTAGTGAAAGCGGGATAGCAGCGCGCACGCGGTCTGGTTGCCGCCCGCCAAAGCGCCCTATAATACCAATATTTTATGTTATTGGAAGTTTGTCGCGCAAAATCAATTACTTACGTGCTTTATGACGAGCCGGCACCGCCATAATTCGGGATTAAAGCGCATATCGGCATGGACGCCACGTCGGACCTGGTCCACACCAAGATCGGGACGGCCGCAACGTGGCCGATGGCACGCAGGCACACGCGCGGCTGCACGGCGGCGAGATTGCCGCGCTGGGCAACGCAGGCCGAACAACAAGCAGGGACGCCATTCAGGAGAATCGTGCGCAAAAATCGCCATGATTCGCCTCCCAAAACTACCGAATCGAAGCACGAAACGGAATGCTGAGCTAAAAGCCGTATTGCACATCAACAACTTAGCTCCTTCCCTTTCCGGCGCAGTGGCGCTTCCAGGGCTGTTGCCACAGAGAGAGCATAGAGGCAACTCTGTGGCACTGCCGCCCACCGCCTACCCTGTGTGGCGTCGGGCTGCGATGCAAGAATGTCGCCGAAGTTGGCGCATAAACTTGCCATTCGCACTTGCACTAAGTACTAGTTTTTAGTACTATTCGCCATGAAAGCCAAACACCAAAAAACCCTGCAACTCATTTTTCCAGACCTACGCCAGCCGGGGTCAAGTGGCTTGATGCGGTGTCATTATTTGAGGCCCTCAATGCAGAAATTTCAGAGGCTGAGGGCTCCCGCGTAACGGTGGTTCTTTTTGGGCAGGTGAAAGTGCTGCACCGGCCGCATCCATCGCCTGACATTGACAAAGGTGCTGTCGCATCTATCCGGAAATGGCTTGAAGAAAACGGAGTGAAACCATGAATAACATTATGAAAATCGATGGCCATCAGGCCGTCATCGCGTACGACCCTGAGATCGAGCTTTTTAGGGGAGAATTCATTGGACTGAATGGCGGTGCTGATTTTTACGCGGCAGACGTGGCAGGCCTACATCGCGAAGGATCCATTTCGCTTGCCGTGTTCCTTCGGACATGCAAGGAAAAAGGTATCGAGCCATTGAAGAACTTCTCCGGAAAATTTGTTCTTCGCGTTGATCCAGTAGTTCACGAAGCTGCCGCACTTGCTGCTGCAGCTGATGGCAAAAGCCTGAACCAATGGGCTTCGGATGTCCTCAAAATGTCATTGATGGCGAGTGACAACTCGTACGCGCTCACGGCTTGAGGGAATGCGGGACGGAACACTTTGCTGTCCCTCGCCGCTCACAACTGCTTGACGAAGGACAGTACTGCTCGGGCCCAAAAATGCCGCCACGACCGCAAAATACAACGATCTGCGAGGCCAGGGTTGGCTGCGTATTGCGTTACGTGATTTAAACGATTATTCAACGAATATTATCAAAACCTTGAAAAATGCAGTGGCTATGCGAGCTCTGGGCTTAATCTGGCATAAAATACCAAGATGACACCACCCGATCTCATAATCCTCGTTTTATATTATTCGCGCCATGGCGCCACGCGCAAACTGGCCGAACTGATTGCCCAGGGTATCGACGCCGTGCCGGGCTGCGAAGCGCGGCTGCGCACCGTGCCCGCCGTGTCCAGCGTGGCCGAGGCCACCGCGCCGTCCGTGCCGCCGGAAGGCGCCCCCTACGTGGAACTGGACGACCTGCGCGACTGCGCGGCGCTGGCCATGGGATCGCCCACCCGCTTCGGCAACATGGCCTCGGCCATGAAGTACTTCTGGGACGGCACCTCCGCCGAATGGCTGTCCGGCACCCTGGCGGGCAAGCCGGCCTGCGTGTTCACTTCCACCGGCAGCCTGCACGGCGGCCAGGAATCGACGCTGCTGACCATGATGGTGCCGCTGTTCCACCACGGGATGATGGTCATGGGCCTGCCCTACACCCACGCCGAACTGATGACCACCGAAAGCGGCGGCACGCCGTACGGCGCCAGCCACTGGTCCGGCCTTGACGGCAACAAGCCGCTGACGGAAGATGAGAAACGCCTGGCCGCGGCGCAGGGCCGCCGGCTCGCTGAAACCGCCCGCAAGCTGCAGGGGACATAATGGAAACCAAGTCGCAAAAATTCTTCCACCGGGGCGCCATCGCCAGCATGGTGCTGCTGATCCTCTGGTGCGTGGCCTGGGAAGCCTGGCTCGCGCCGCTGAAGCCGGGCGGCTCCTGGCTGGTGCTGAAAGCGGCGCCGCTGCTGTTCCCGCTGGCCGGCATCATCAAGCGCGACGTCTACACCCTGCAATGGACTTCGATGGTGATCCTGCTCTACTTCACCGAAGGCGTGGTGCGCGGCTGGAGCGACACCGGCCAGCTGTCCGCCTGGCTGGGCTGGGGCGAAGCCATCGTCGTGACGGTCTACTTCCTGTGCGCCGTCATGTATGTGCGGCCCTACAAAAAGGCCGCCAAGCAGATGACCAAGGATCTGCTGGAGAAGGTCAACAAGGTCGACTCTACCAAATGAGCCTGCTCTCCACCGCGATGAGCAGCACCTTCCTGGCGCATTGCCGCACACTGCTGGGCGATACCTATGTACTGACCGGCGCCCCGGACATGGCGCCCTTCCTGACCGACTGGCGCGGCCGCCACACCGGCCATGCGCTGGCCGTGCTGCGGCCCGGCAGCGTGCAGCAGGTGGCGGATGTGGTGCGCGCCTGCGTACAGTGGAGCATACCCATCGTGCCGCAGGGCGGCAACACCGGCCTGGTGCTGGGCGGCGTGCCGGACACCAGCGGCCAGGCCGTGGTGCTGTCCCTGGCGCGCCTGAACACCATCCGCGAGACCGATGCGCTGAACCGCACCATGACGGTGGACGCCGGCTGCATCCTGCAGCACGTGCAAGAGGCGGCGGCCGCCCATGGCTGCCTGTTCCCGCTGTCGCTGGCGGCTGAAGGAACATGCACCATAGGCGGCAATCTGTCGAGCAACGCGGGCGGCACCGCCGTGCTGCGCTACGGGAACGCGCGCGAGCTGTGCCTGGGCCTGGAGGTGGTCACGCCGCAGGGCGACATCTGGAACGGCTTGCGCGGCCTGCGCAAGGACAACACCGGCTACGACCTGCGCGACCTGTACATCGGCGCCGAGGGCACGCTGGGCATCATCACGGGCGCAGTGCTCAAGCTGTATCCGCAGCCCAAGGCCAGCATCACGGCACTGGCCGCCCTCGCCTCGCCTTCCTCGGCGCTGCGCCTGCTCGCCTTGATGCAGGACCATTGCGGCGCCAGCCTGACCGGCTTCGAGCTGATGTCGTCGTTCTGCCTGGACCTGGTGGTGGCGCAGTTCCCGCATCTGCCCAGGCCCTTCGCCGAGCCGCACGCGCAGTACGTCCTGCTGGAGCTGTCGAGCAGCGAATCGGAGGAACATGCCGTGGGCCTGCTGGAGCGCGCCATCGGCGCCGCGCTGGAACGCCGCGTCATCGACGACGCCGTGGTCGCCACGTCCGTGGCACAGTCGCGCGGCCTGTGGCAGCTGCGCGAGCATATCCCGCTGGCGCAGGCCAAGGCGGGCAAGAACATCAAGCACGACATCTCGCTGCCTGTGTCCTGCATCCCGGCCTTCATCACGCAGACGGCGCCGCTGCTGGAGCAGGCCTTCCCCGGCTGCCAGCTGGTCTGCTTCGGCCACCTCGGCGACGGCAACCTGCATTTCAACGTGGCGCCGCCGGAAGGTATGACGAACGAGGCCTTCCTCGCCAACCAGGACGCCGTGAACCGCGTGGTGCACGACAACGTGGCCAAATTCCACGGTTCCATCTCGGCCGAACACGGCATCGGGGCGCTCAAGCGCGAGGAACTGGCGCGCTACAAGTCGCCGCTGGAACTGAAGCTGATGCGCACCATCAAGGCCGCGCTGGATCCGCAAGGCATCATGAACCCGGGGAAAATCCTGTGAGCCTGCGCCTTGCCGCGCTGCTGCTGACGGTCGCGGCCTCCGCCCCCGCTCCTGCGCAGACCGTCCACAAGTGCACGGTGGACGGCAAGGTCACTTATGCGGAACAGCCCTGCCAGGGCGGCCAGGCCAGCGTGATCGCCGTGCCGGACGCTCCGGCGCAGGACAAAGCCGCCCCCGCCGACCTGACTCGCCTGAAAAAACAGGCCGACGCGCTGGAACTGGCGCGCCACAAGAAGGAAGACGCCGACGAGCGCGCGGATGCCGCCGCCAGCAGGACGCTGGCCAAGCGCCATCAAACGTGCGAAAAACTCAAGCTGGAAAAGAAGTGGGCCGACGAGGACATGCGCCGCGCCCAGCCGCAGCATGAGGAACGCGCCCGCATCAAGGCGCAGCGCGCCGGTGAGAAACTGAAGCTGTCGTGCGGCGCTTGAGCGGCGCCCCTGCCCTGAGCGGGTCCATGCGCAAGCTGTCGCGCTGGCTGCTGCTGGGCGAATGGCGCGCGCATCCGGTCCGCGCCGTCACGGCCATCGCCGCCATCGCCATCGGCGTGTCGCTGGGCTTTGCCATCCATTTGATCAACGCAGCCGCTTTCAACGAGTTCTCGTCCGCCATCCAGAGCCTGTCCGGCCAGGCCGACGTGCAGGTCACCGGCGCGGAAACCACCTTCGACGAGCAAATCTACCCGCGGCTGGCCGCACGTGCGGGCGTGGCGGTGGCCTCGCCAGTCCTGGAAGTGCAAGCGTCGGTGCCGGGCCAGCGCGGGGCGCTGCAGATCATCGGCCTGGACGCCTTTCGCGCCGCTTATGTCACACCGGACCTGATCGGCGTGCCCGGCGAGGACCAGGTCTTCGACACCTTGGCGGACGACGCCATCTTCCTGTCGCCGGCAGCGCAAGCGTGGCTCAAGCCCCAGGAGGGCAGGCTGGCACTGCAATCGGGCACGCAAACGGTGCCGCTGCGCGTGGCCGGCGCGCTGCAGCGCACCCGGGCCGGCCAGCGGCTGGGGGTGATGGACATCGGCGCGCTGCAATGGCGCCTGGACCGGCTCGGTCTGCTGTCGCGCGTGGACCTGAAGCTGCGCGGCGGCGTGGACCGGGAAGCCTTCAAGGCCGCGCTGGCACGCGAACTGGAACGCGACTACCCGGGCCGCTTCCACGTCGGCAGCCCGAACGACGAGGACCAGAACAGCCGCAACAACAATATGAGCCGCGCCTACCGCGTCAACCTCAGCGTGCTCGCGCTGGTGGCGCTGTTCACCGGCGCCTTCCTGGTGTTCTCCACGCAGGCGCTGTCCGTCATGCGCCGCCGCAGTCAATTCGCGCTGCTGCGCGTGCTCGGCATGGAACGCGGCCGCCTGCTGCGCCAGATCCTGCTGGAAGGCTGGACACTGGGCGTGGCCGGTTCGCTGGCCGGCATCGCGGCGGGCTACGGCATGGCGGCCGCCGCGCTACGCCTGTTCGGCGGCGACCTTGGCGCGGGCTACTTCGCCGGCGTGCAGCCGCAGGTGCAGTTCACGCCGGTGGCGGCGCTGGTCTATTTCGCCCTGGGCGTCGGTGTCGCGGTGCTCGGCTGCGCGGCGCCCGCGCTGGAGGCGGCCCGCGCCACGCCCGCTGTCGCGCTGAAGTCCGGCAGCGAGGAAACCGCCATGGCCCGCCTGTCGCGCGCCTGGCCGGGTTTGATCTGCCTCGCGGCAGCCGGCGCGCTGTCGCAATTGCCGCCGGTCTGGGAACTGCCCATCTTCGGCTACCTGTCGATCGCGCTGATGCTGGTCGGCGCGATCGCATTGATGCCGCGCCTGTCGGCCACCGTGTTCCGCTTCGTGCACGCGCGCTGGAGCGCCGGGGCCGAACGTCGCGCGGACAGCTCGCCGGTGCTGGCGCTGACGCTGGCGCGCCTTGCCAACGCCTCCGGCCAAGCCGGCATCGCGCTCGGCGGCGTGCTGTCGAGCTTCAGTCTGATGGTGGCGATGGCCATCATGGTGTCCAGCTTCCGCGTGTCGCTGGACGACTGGCTGCTGCAGATCCTGCCTGCCGACCTGTACGCCAGCAGCGCCAGCGGCGGCAACACGGCCGTCCTCGGGCCGCGCGAACAAGAGCGGCTGCGCGCCGTGCCCGGCGTGGCCCGCGTCGACTTCCTGCGCCTGCGCGGCGTCACCCTGGCGCCGGAACGGCCGCCAGTGCTGCTCATGGCGCGCGATATCGAGCCCGCCAACGCCGAGAAGACCCTGGCCATGGCCGGCCCCACGGTGCCGGTTCCCGCCGGCCGGCGGCCGGTCTGGGTGTCGGAACCGATGTCGGACCTGTATGGCGTGACGGCGGGCAGCATCATCAAACTGCCGCTGCAGGGCAAGCTGCAGGAGTTCTTCGTGGCGGGCGTCTGGCGCGACTATGCGCGCTCATCCGGCGCGGTGCAGATGCGCCTGGCCGACTACCGAGCCATCACGGGCGACATGGACATCAACAACGCGGCCTTCTGGCTGGCAAAGGATGCGGAAATGGCGGACGTGAAAGCGGCGCTGAAGGCGCTGCCCTTCGGCGCATCGCTGGAACTGAGCGCGCTGTCGGAACTGCGCGACATGAGCCTGAAGATATTCGACCGCAGCTTCGCGGTCACTTATCTGCTGGAAGCCATAGCGATTATTATCGGGCTGTTCGGCGTGGCCGCCACTTTCTCGGCGCAGACGCTGGCGCGCTCCAAGGAATTCGGTATGCTGAGGCACATCGGCGTCACGCGGCGGCAGATCCTGGCCATCCTGGCGCTCGAAGGCGGTGCGCTGACGGGGCTGGGCATCGCCACCGGCGCCATGCTGGGCTGGGTCATCAGCCTGGTGCTGGTGTTCGTCGTCAATCCGCAGTCCTTCCACTGGACCATGCAGCTGCATTTGCCTTGGGGGCTGTTGGGCACCGTGGCCTCGGCGCTGCTGGCGGCGGCCGCGCTGACGGCGCTGCTGGCGGGCAGGCAAGCCCTGTCCGGCGCGCCGATCCGCGCGGTGCGGGAGGACTGGTGAAGCGCCGCGTGCTGTCGTTCCTGTCGTTCCTGGCGCGCCTGGCCCGCACCCTGCCATTCCCGCGCACCCTGTCATTCCCGCGCAGGCGGGAATCCATACTTCGCCTGCTGGGACGCGCCCTATGGATTCCCGCGTACGCGGGAATGACGGCGGCGGCGCTGGCTGCGCCGCCCGAGTTCGCGCCCGTCACACCTCTGCCGCCCGGCACGGCGCTATCCTTCCCCCAGGACTTCGGCGCCCACCCCGACTACAAAACCGAATGGTGGTACGCCACCGGCTGGCTCAAGACGCCCGATGGCAAGGACATCGGCTACCAGGTCACGTTTTTCCGCAGCGCCACCGGCCACGGCCGCGCCAACCCCAGCAGATTCGCGCCCCGGCAGCTCATCGTCGGCCACGCGGCGCTGTCGGACGCCAGCCAGGGCAAGCTGCTGCACGACCAGCGCAGCGCGCGCGAGGGCTTCGGCCTGGCCTACGCCAAGCCCGGCAACACCGACGTCAAACTGGACGACTGGCGCATGGTGCGCGCCGCCGACGGCAGCTACCAGGTCACGCTGGCCGCCGCCAGCTTCACGCTCAAGCTCACGCTTACGCCCACCCAGCCCACGCTGCTGCAGGGCGATAAGGGCTATTCCCGCAAGGGCGCCAAGCCCGCGCAGGCCAGCTATTACTACAGCGAGCCGCATCTGCAGACCAGCGGCACCATCACCCGCGCCGGCGGCCAGCCGCAGGCCGTCAGCGGCAGCACCTGGCTCGATCACGAATGGTCCAGCCAGGTGCTCGACGCCGACGCCGCCGGCTGGGATTGGGTCGGCGCCAACCTGGACGACGGCGGCGCTTTGATGGCATTCCAGATCCGCAGCAAAACAGGTGCTAAACTATGGGCGCACGCGACATGGCGCGATGCATCCGGTAAGATCACGCAGTATTCGCCGGACCAGGTCAGCTTTACCCCGCAACGGCGGTGGCGTTCGCCCCGCACCAATGCCGAGTATCCCGTCGCCACCCAGCTCGCCACAGGCAACACGCTGTGGCAGATCGCGCCCCTGCAGGACGACCAGGAGCTCGATTCGCGCCGCAGCACGGGCGCGGTGTACTGGGAGGGCGCGGCCACGGTCAGCCGCGGCGGCGCGCGCGCCGGGCGCGGCTATCTGGAACTGACCGGCTATGTAAGGCCCATGAAACTTTGAACACGCTCACCACGCTCACCAATAACAACGGCAACACGATGACCGACAGTATCAACCGCACCGCCAGCAGCGCCGGCACCCCAAGCAGCACCGCCGCGCCATCCTCCCCCAGCGACGCACGCGACAGCAAAAAGGGCAGCCTGGCCGCCTTCAAAGGGCTGATGCCCTTCCTGCGCCCCTACCGCCGCCAGTTCGCCATGGCCGGCGTGGCACTGGTGGTGGCCGCCGGCGCCACGCTCGCCATCCCGGCCGCCTTCAAGCAGATGATAGACCTGGGCTTCGGCGCCTCGGCCGGCGCGCACAGCATCGAAAACGTGAACCTGGTGTTCCTGGCGCTGTTCGGCGTGGCCACCGTCCTGGCGCTGGCCACGGCGGCGCGCTTCTACACGGTGTCCTGGCTGGGCGAACGCGTCACGGCCGACATCCGCAGCGCCGTGTACAGCCACGTCGTCAAGCAGAGCCCGGCCTTCTTCGAGACCACGCAGACCGGCGAAGTGCTGTCGCGCATCACCACCGACACCACCTTGATCCAGGCCGTGGTCGGCACCAGCATCTCCATGGCGCTGCGCAACGTGCTGCTGTTCGTCGGCGGCCTGGCCATGCTGTTCGTCACCAGCATCAAGCTCTCGTCCATCATCATCGGCCTGCTGATCCTGACCGTGCTGCCCATCGTGATGTTCGGCCGCCGCGTGCGCAAGCTCTCGCGCGACTCGCAGGACCGCATCGCCGACGCCTCCGCCGTGGCCGGCGAAATCCTGAACGCCATGCCCACCGTGCAGGCCTTCACGCACGAGAAGATCGAAACGGATCGCTTCGGCGCCTCGGTCGAAGGCGCGTTCACCACGGCCATGAAACGCATCCGCGCGCGCGCCATGCTGACTGCGCTGGCCATCGTGCTGGTGTTCGGCACCATCGTGTTCGTTTTGTGGCTGGGCGCGCACGCCGTGATCGCAGGCTCGATGACCGGCGGCGATCTGGGCCAGTTCATCCTGTACGCCTCCATCGTGGCCGGCGCCATCGGCGCGCTGTCCGAAGTGATGGGCGAAGCCCAGCGCGCGGCCGGCGCCACCGAGCGCCTGCTGGAACTGATGTCGGTCAAATCGGACATCCAGAACCCCGCGCATCCGCTGGCGCTGCCGCCGCGCGCCGCCAACGGCGCCGCGCTGACCCTGGCCGACGTCACCTTCAACTACCCGTCGCGCCCGGACGCGGCCGCGCTGTCGCACTTGTCGCTGGACATCAAGCCCGGTGAAACGGTGGCCGTGGTCGGCCCGTCCGGCGCCGGCAAGACTACGCTGTTCCAGCTTTTCCTGCGTTTCTACGACCCGCAGCTGGGCGCCGTCAAGCTCGACGGCGTCGACATCCGCCAGCTCGACCTGCACACGCTGCGCGGCGCCATCGGCATCGTGCCGCAGGATACGGTGATCTTCTCGGCCGACGCGATGGAGAACATCCGCTATGGCCGCGCCGGCGCCACCGACGCGGAAGTGATCCAGGCCGCCAAGCTGGCCGCCGCGCACGAGTTCATCGAACGCCTGCCGAACGGCTACCAGTCCTTCCTGGGCGAGCGCGGCGTGCGCCTGTCCGGCGGCCAGCGCCAGCGCATCGCCATCGCGCGCGCGCTGCTGAAGAATCCTCCGCTGCTGCTGCTGGACGAAGCCACCAGCGCGCTGGACGCCGAATCCGAGCGCCTGGTGCAGGGTGCGCTGGAGGCCGCGATGCAGGGCCGCACCACCGTCATCATCGCCCACCGCCTGGCGACCGTGCAGCGCGCCGACCGCATCATCGTCATGGAAGACGGCAGAATCGTCGAAACCGGCACCCACTCCTCGCTGGTGGCGCTGGGCGGCATCTACGCCAACCTGGCCGCGCTGCAGTTCCACAACGTGCACGTGATGCACTAAGAAAAAAAGCCGCAAATTGCGGCTTTTCTTTTTGCGAAGGCTTGCTCAGCTCATGCGCGCTTCTTGCGGCGGCCGGCAACCAGGGCGATCAAACCCAGGGCGCTCAGTGCCAGCGTGCCCGGCTCCGGCACCTGGGTGCCGAAGAATTCCAGCTCGTTCAACTGGTGCATGCCACCTTCACCTACCACGGACGTCGCCTGGTAGCGGAAAATGCTGTACGCGGCATTCGAGCTGAAATCGCCACCAGCCTTGCTGTATTCAAGGACCTGCAGGCGATTGCCGCCCCAGGCCGACACGCCGTTGTTGTTGTAGCTGAAGATGGACGTGTAGTTGATGCCGTCGTTTGAGCCCTGTATCTGCCAAATGTCGGCGTCGCGCTCCGGGGCGTCATTGCCGGAAGCGGCGGTGAACTTGGTCAGGTTGTAGCGTTTGGCGCCGAAATTGGCCTCGACCCAGACGGTGGCGCCGTCGCAGCACCATTTGTCGTTGCCGCCGCCGACCTGGTTGTCGAACACGTTGAAGGCGTATTCTCCGCCGCCAAAGCCCTGCTCAACGGAAGAACGGAAGGACGCGTTGTAGCCGACATCCGCCTCGGGATTGCCGTTGTTCTCAGGATCGGTCAGGTCGCCGCCGATCAGGGCTGTAGTGCCGCTGCCGCGCACGACGACCGCCTGAGCAACGCTGGAGATAAGGATAGTGGCAACAAGGAGTGCCTTCAATAATTTATTCATCGGTGGATTCCGGCTGGATTTAAGTACTTAATGACAACATAGTTTTTCTTTAAGCAATTATATACCATTCTTTTGCCAGCCAGACCAAGGCGTGAATTTTTTGGTACGCCGCGCCTCCTGTAGAATCACGTCTTTCAGGAGACTGCCCGTGACCGACGCCGAACTGCGCCAGATGTGCCATACCGTATTGCCCGGCCATCGCCAGCCCGCGCCGGCCGAGACCTTCGCGGCGATGGCCGCCTGGTGCGCCGCCAACAACGTGGAACATGACACCTACGGCGACGGCGCGCTGATCCAGTCTTTCGAGCAGAAGATCGCCGATTTGCTGGGCTACCAGGCGGGCGCCTTCTGCATCACCGGCACCATGACGCAGGTGACGGCGCTGCGCCTGGCTTGCGCGGAGCGCGGCAGCACGCTGGTCGGGCTGCATCCCACCGCCCACATCCTGAAGCATGAACGCGGCAACCACCAGTTGCTGGGCCACTTCCATGCGCTGCAGATCGGCGATCCGCACCGCCCCTGGACGCTGGAGGATTTGCAGGCGCTGCCCGAGCAGCTGGGCGCCGTCTCGCTGGAACTGCCGGCCCGCGAGATCGGCGGCCAGTGCCCAAGCTGGGACGAGCTGGAAGCCATCAAGGCCTGGTGCCGTGCCCAGAACATCCACCTGCACATGGACGGCGCCCGCCTGTGGGAATGCGCGGCGGCCTACGGCAAGCCGCTGCGCGACATCTGCGCCGGCTTCGATTCGGTCTACGTCTCGCTCTACAAAGGCATAGCAGGCCTGGGCGGCGCGGTGCTGCTGGGCAATCCCGCCTTCGTGGCGAAGGCGCAGGAATGGTTCCGGCGCCAGGGCGGCAACGTCATCCACCGCACACCCTACGTCGTGGCGGCCGCCATGCAGTTCGACGCGCGCCTGGCCGCCATGCCGCATTACTTCAAGCGCACCGAGGCGCTGTATGAAACGCTGCGCAGCTTCCCGCTGCTGACCGCAAATCCATCGCGCCCGCAGGCCAACCTGCTGCATCTGCATATGCCGGTAGCCCGCGACCTCGCCGTCGCCATCCGCAACCGGCACGCTGAAAAACACGGCGTGTGGCTGTTCAACCGCGTCGGCCACGCCCAGCTGCCTGGCCACTGCGTCACAGAATGGTATGTGGGCGACAACCTGCTGGCCCTTCCGGACCAGCGCCTGCACGACATCCTCTCACTTTGGAGCGCCGACCTGGCCGCTTCCAGACAATAACAATAAAGAATCCCATGACTTTCGCATCCCTAGGCCTCATCGATCCACTGCTGCGCATGCTGGAGACCGTCGGCTACACCACGCCCACGCCTATCCAGACGCAAGCCATCCCGCCGGTACTGGCGGGCCGCGACCTGATGGCCGCCGCGCAAACCGGCACCGGCAAGACGGCCGCCTTCGCCATTCCGCTGCTGCAGCGCCTGTCCATCGGCGGCGAGCGCGCCGCGCCGAATGCCGTGCGCTGCCTGGTGCTGGTGCCGACGCGCGAACTGGCCGAGCAGGTGTACGAGAGCTTCCGCAGCTACGGCCGCAACATACCGATGCGCTGCCACGTCGCCTACGGCGGCGTGCCGATCGAGCCGCAGATCGCGAAACTGAACAAGGGCCTGGACGTCATGGTGGCCACACCGGGCCGCCTGCTGGACCTGTACCGCCAGGGCGCAGTGCAGTTCGAACAGTTGCAGTCGCTGGTGCTCGACGAGGCGGACCGCATGCTGGACCTGGGCTTCGCGCAAGACCTGGAAGCGATCCTGCTCGCGCTGCCGGACGAGCACCAGACGCTGATGTTCTCGGCCACGTTCTCGAACGATGTGCAGGATCTGGCGCAGATACTGCTGAACGACCCGCTGTCGATTTCCGTCAGCCCCCGCAACACGGCCACCAAGTCGGTCAAGCAGTGGATCATCACCACCGACAAGGCGCACAAGCCGGAACTGTTCCTGCACCTGTTCAAGAAGAAGCGCTGGGGCCAGGCGCTGGTGTTCGTCAAGACGCGCAAAGGCGTCGAGGCACTCGTGAAGACACTGGTCGCGCAGGGCATCAGCACGGATTCCATCCACGGCGACAAGCCGCAGCTGGGGCGATTGCGCGCGCTGGAGCGGTTCAAGGCCGGTGAAGTGCAAGTGCTGGTGGCCACCGACGTGGCCGCGCGCGGACTGGACATCGAGGCGCTGCCGCTGGTGGTGAATTTCGACCTGCCGACCGTGGCCGAAGACTACATCCACCGCATCGGCCGCACCGGCCGCGCCGGCGCTGAAGGGGTGGCCATCTCGCTGGTATGCGCGGACGAAGTGGACTTGCTGTCGGCCATCGAAAAGCTGACCAGGCAGGTGCTGCGGCGCGAAGAGGAGCCCGGTTTCGAGGCCGACCATCGCGTGCCGGAAACCGGCAGCCCGAAACCGGCCGGCAAGGAAACTGCAAGCGGCAAGAAGAAGCGCCCCTTCACCGGCCCGGCCGGCGGCAAGGCTGCGCCGGGCGCGCAAGCGGCTGGCGGCAAAGGCGGTGCCCCGGCGCGCGGCCAGAATGCGGGCGCGGCCGCGCGCAGCGCAGGTGGCGGCGGCTCCAGTGCCAGCGGCCCGGCACGCGGACCAGGCACCGGCGGTGCCCCACGCGGTGCCGGCGCGGGCAAGGCCGGCGCCCCGGCAGGCAAGGTGGTCGCGCCGGGCAGCCGAGGCAGCAATGCCGCGGCGCTGCGCGCGCTGGCCGAAGCCGCCGGTGGTGGCGGCGGAGGTGGTAGTGGTGGCGGCACGGGCCGCGCCCCCGGCCGTAGCCTGGGCCCGGGCCAAGGCCGGGGCGCAGGCGCTGCGTCCGCGCCAAAAGGCGCCGTCATCGTCACCGGCGGACGCGGCGCCAAGTCCACCGCCCGTTCCGAAGGCCGCGCGCAGGCCATCGCGCCGAGCAAAAAGACCGGCCGCGGCAGCGTAAAACGCTAGCCGCCCGCCTGATACAATCGTCACCCTGAAGAACACGCATCACGTTGGAGAACACATGCAGCAATACCTTGATCTGATCAACACCGTCCTCGAAACCGGCAGCTGGCAAGACAACCGCACCGGCATCCGCACGCTCAGCGTACCGGGCGCCATGATGCGCTTCGACCTGCTGAAGGACGGTTTCCCCGCCGTGACGACCAAGAAACTCGCGTTCAAATCCGTGGTGGGCGAACTGTGCGCCTTTCTGCGCGCCTCGCGCAGCGCGGCCGATTTCCGCGCGCTGGGCTGCAAGGTGTGGGACCAGAACGCCAACGAAAACCAGCAGTGGCTGGACAACCCCTACCGCACCGGCACCGACGACCTCGGTCCCGTGTACGGCGTGCAATGGCGCGAATGGCCCGGCTACAAGCTGCTGGACGCGGCCGCCGCCGCGCAGATCGCCGACGCCGAAAAGAACGGCTACCGCCAGGTAGCCCCGCTGGAAGAAGGCGGCGTGCAAAAAGTACTGATGTACAAAGCCATCGACCAGCTGCGCGAATGCCTGGACACCATCGTCAGCAATCCGGGCAGCCGCCGCATCCTGTTCCACGGCTGGAACCCGTCCGTGCTGGACCAGGTCGCGCTGCCCGCCTGCCATTTGCTGTACCAGTTCATCCCCAACGCGACCACCAGCGAAATCTCGCTGTGCCTCTATGTGCGCAGCAACGACATCGGCCTGGGCACGCCGTTCAACCTGGCCGAAGGCGCAGCCTTGCTGGCCCTGGTTGGCCGCCTGACCGGCTACACACCGCGCTGGTTTACCTACTTCATCGGCGACGCCCACATCTACGAGAACCATATGGACATGGTGCGGGAACAGCTCACGCGCGAGCCCTTCCCCGCTCCCAGGCTGCTCATCTCGGACCGCGTGCCGGACTATGCGAAAACCGGCAAGTATGAACCCGAGTGGCTGGAGAAGATCGAACCCGCCGACTTCATGCTGGAAGGCTACCGGCACCACGCCCCCTTGAGCGCGCCCATGGCGGTCTGAACCCGGCAACGCTTTATCGGCGCATCATCCCGCCGCAGCGGCGCTGCTAGAAAGGCCGGGTGGCGCTCAGCACCAGGCTGCCGCGCGACCCGGAAGCGCCGCCATAGGACCAGGCGTAGCCGCTGCGGCGCGCCTGGGTCATGGCATAGGCCACTTGCCAGCGCCAGCCTTCCCAAGCGGTACCCAGCCCCACGCGGCCGTCCAGCGTGCGGCGGCGGGTGTACGACGACACCGGGGACAGGTAGCCCAGGTAGCCGCCATGCAGGTACAGGCTGACACCGGCGCCCAGCGCGTGGCTGCTGTTCAGTTCAAGGTAGGCGCTGCGCGCATTCGCACCCAGGTAGTCCGGCGAATAAGACAGGCGGGCGTTCAGATTGTCCAGCGCCAGGCTGGCGTAGACCTCGCTGTAATTCAGGCTCGCCCCCGGCGTATAGCCATAGCGCGACAGGCCCGTGTCCAGCGTCAAGCCGGAGGACAGCCGCTGCGCGTAGCCGGCATAAGCGATGTATTGCGTGCCGCTGCGCGGATTGCCTTGCAGCTTGTAACGGGACGCGAAACCGCCGACATACCAGCCGTCGGCGCCATCATAGTTCAGGTTGAGCTGGGGCGCCGGCCCGCCGTCGCTCAGGCTGACACCGCGATACACGTGGTCGGACACCAGCGCGGCGCTGCCGCTCAGCTGCGCCTGGGCCTCGCGCCCCTGCCAGCCGCACAGCAGCAGGATCGCCCACGCTTTACGCAACCGCGCCTCCGCCGCCTGGGTGGCCACCGCGGCACCTGGGGAAACGCGGGGACTGCGGGTGGTCTTCAGCCTGGCCGTGCTGGGGCATCAACATGAATATTTCCGGTCGGTGGTTTAACAATTGCGCTTATTGCCATCATGCCAGAGATGCACGCCGCTGAACAGGAAGACGCGGACACGCGCCGCGAGACCAAACAAACAACAAAAATAGAATCAGCTCGAATCAGCTCATGTATTTCCGGGACAAACCGCGCGGCATACGCTATCCTGAATTCTCACCAAATGTAACGGTGGCAACAAACTTTCCCTTCAGGCCACGTCCTCGCCTGTAGATGCAGCGCCTTGACGCCCCCTCCGCGTCCCGGGCCGCGCCGCAGTGACGGCGTCCGGCCCCAGTTCCAGGCTGCTGCATCGTAGCTGTACTTACTCTGGAGGCAAACATGAAACTCACCAATCTCACCATCGGCAAGCGGCTCGCGGCCGGCTACGCAATTGTGCTGACGCTGCTGGCGGGCGTCGCGCTGTTCGGCATCGCCGGCTTGAACACCGCCAGCCACGCGATGCATCATATCGTCGACGTCAATCTCCAGAAGATCCTGCTGCTGGAGGAAATGTCCCAGTCCACGCACGTGATCGCGCGCGTTATCCGCACCATCGCCCTGCAATCGGACGAGGCGGCCGCCCGTATCGAGGCGCAAAAGATCGTGGACGCCAAGGCCCGCTACGACAAGGCCTACGCGGCACTCGACGGGATGCAACTGGACCAGACCGGCCGTACGCTGATGGCGGAAATCAAGACCGGCCACGACGCCGCCCTGCCTACCTACGACCAGTTCCAACAGTTGAGCAAGACCGACCGCGACGCAGCCGTCACCTATCTGCTGCGCCAGGCCGGACCGGCCACCGGCGCCTGGCAGGACGCCATACAGCGCTATGTCGAGGTGCAACTGGCCAAGTGCCGCCAGGATGAACGCGACAGCGACGCCAGCAACACGCGTGCACTGACGCTGATGCTGGGCGCGGCCGGCGTGGCCCTGGCGGCGGGTTGCCTGACCGCGTGGGCGGTCGGACGTTCCATCACCCGTCCCATCAATCAGGCGGTGCACGTCGCGCAAACCGTCGCGGCGGGCGACCTGGGCAGCGTGATCGAGGTCGGCTCGGGGGACGAGACCGGCCATCTGCTGCAGGCGCTCAAGGAGATGAACGGCAGCCTGTCGGGCATCGTGGAGCAGGTGCGCGGCGGCGCCGACGCGATCGCCATCGCCTCGCGCGAGATCGCCGACGGCAACGCAGACCTGTCCACCCGCACCGAGCAGCAGGCAGGCGCGCTGGAGGAAACGGCGGCCTCGATAGAAGAGCTGACCAGCATCGTCAAACAAAACGCCCAGCACGCACTGCGCGGCAACCAGCTGGCCGCATCGGCGTCGGCCGTGGCCGCCGAGGGCGGCAAGGCGGTGGCGCAGGTGGTGCAGACCATGGATGCCATCAACACCTCGTCCCGGCAGATCTCCGACATCATCGGCGTCATCGACGGTATCGCCTTCCAGACCAACATCCTAGCCTTGAACGCGGCCGTGGAAGCGGCGCGCGCAGGCGAACAGGGCCGCGGCTTCGCCGTCGTGGCCAGCGAGGTACGCAATCTGGCGCACCGTTCGGCCACCGCCGCCAAGGAGATCAAGGAGCTGATCGGCAATTCGGTGAAGCAGGTTGAACAAGGTGTGCAACTGGTCGGCCAGGCAGGCGCCACCATGGAGTCCGTGGTCCAGGGCATCAACGGCGTGGCCGGCGTGATGGCGGACATCGCCAGCGGCAGCCAGGAACAGAGCTCGGGCCTGGACCAGATCAACCAGGCGATCGGCCAGCTGGACGAGGTCACACAGCGCAACGCCGCGCTGGTCGAAGAAGCTGCGGCGGCCGCCATCTCCCTGCAGGAACAAGCCGCCTGCCTGACGCAGGTGGTGGCGGCCTTTACCACCAACAGTATCACCAACAATACCGCCGGCGGCGGCCACGGCGCAGCGGCGCCCCAGCGGCCGGCGGCGTCCAGGCTGCGGCTGGTGACGGACGGGCGCCTGGCCGCCGCCTGATCCCGGCGGCACGCAGGCGGGCGCTGCCCGGTTCCGCGTCAGGGAACGCGCCCATCCTTCAGGTTCGCCGTGCTGCCGCACAAACAGGTGCACTTCCCGGTCAGCTGGCTCACCGTGGCGCACAGGTCGATGCCGGCCGCCTGGGCTTGGCCGGCGGGCTGCATGACGATGCTGGCACGCAGCTTGGGCAGGGCCATCGCGGGCCGCAGTTCGCTCAGCAAAGCCATCATGCCGGAGATGTGGGCCGCGGAAAACGATGAACCCGATACCATGCCCCAGCGCGCACCGGGCGCCGCTGTGGGTATGTCGCGCCCGGGCGCGAGCAGCACGCGCCCGGACACCATCTGGGCCACCAGGGCCGTGGCGGCGAACACGCCAGGGTGCGAGGCCGGGAAGCCGCCGTCGGCGCTGGCCGGATCGACTGCGCTCACCACCCGCACGCCGCGCGCGCAGGCCACGTCGATCAGTTCCCGCAGCAGCCGGTCCGGCGGTCCGGACAAGCTCAGGTTGATCACCTGCGCACCGTGCAACAGCGCGAAATTCATTGCCTTGCCCAGCGTGAAGCTGTTGCAGCGGGTGGCGCCGTCGGCCTGCTCCCAGCAGGCCCGCAGCGCCATCAGGCGCGCTTCCGGCGCCACGCCTTCGATGCCCACGCCGTTGCCGGCCAGCGCGGCGATCACGCCCGCCACGCCGGTGCCATGGCTCTCTGCCACGTAAGCCTGGCCGTCGACGAAATTCTCCTTGTACGCCAGTTGGCCCGCCAGATCCGGATGCGCGGCCTCGACGCCGCTGTCGATCACGGCCACCGTCACGTTGCGGCCGGTGGCGGCCTTGCGCATGTCCGCCAGTTGCCATTGCTGGGCGGCCGGCTGCACCGGGAACAGCGGATCGCCGCCTCCCTGCGCGGAAAACGTCTCGATCGCCTGCGCCCACTTCACGCGCGGGTCGCGCGACAGGGCTTCGACGATCTTGCCTGGCACCGCGTCCTCCGGCTCGGCCATGCGGTAGCAATCCACATTCAGCACCGGCATGGCCCAGTCTTCGAGCAGGCGCAGGCCGTATTCGCGGGCCAGCGCCTCGGCCGTGCGGCGCCGCGCAGCATGGCCGGCGTCGTCGCGGTAGTCGGGCGGGTAATAGCTGTCCGGCCGGAAGTGCGGCGCGGGCAGGTGCAGCATGACGAGGATTTCGCGGGCGGGCTGCTTCGCCTGCGATGGGTGCGATGGGTGCGATGGGTGCGATTCTGCCGCCTGGCCGGTACCGGCGGCCGCTGCCGAACCGGCTGCGACGATAGCCAGCAGCGCGCAACAAAGGATGAGGACGCGCTTCATGGCGCCCGCCGGGCGCCAAGCGGCTCCGCCAGTTGTACCAGGGGATCGGCCTTGAGCGCCGCCAGCACCCGTGGCTGGCTTGCATCCGGCACGTCCAGCACGTAGGCGCCGGTCACGGTCGGCCCGTCCACCACGCGGGCTCCGTGCGCCTGCAGGACAGCCTGCACCTGGCCCATTTGCACCTCGGGACGGAACGCCACCACGACATTGCCGGCCTGCGGCGGCGCGCCGGCACCGCCATTGCTCAGCGCCCGGTAATCGCTGGCGCCGTCGGGCAGCAGCTGGAACACCAGCCCGGCGATCAGCACGCCCTGCCCGGCCAGCGCCCAAGGCATCCAGCCATGTCCGGACCACAGCCCGCGCCATAGCGAGACGATGCGATCGCCCCAGCCTGCACGCGTGCCGCGCCGACGCGGCTGGGGTTGCGCTCGCGGCTGTGGCTGCGGCTGCGTTTGCGGCTGCAGGACCGTTTGCGGAGCCTCCTCGAATTCGGCTGGCAGGGCCGGCTCCAGCAGCGGCATCAGGCGCGCCAGTGCACGTTCCGGGTCCAGGCCGGCGGGCGATTGCGGCTCGGCCGCGCGCAGGCGCTGCTGCCAGGCCGCGTCATCGCGGCATTGCCGGCACGCACGCAGATGCTCGCGCACCAGCGCCATCTCGTCCGCAGGCAGCGTCTCGTTGGCGAACCACGGCAGCAAGGCTTGCACCGTGCCGTGCGTGTCCGCGTCTTCTTTCACAGTCATGATATTTCTTCCATATGGGCGGACAACATGCCGCGCAAGCGCTGGCGCGCGTGGAACATCCGCGTCTTCACCGTATTGACCGGGCAATCCATCGTCTGCGCGATCTCCTGGTAAGCCATGTCGTGATAATAGGCCAGGCTCACCACTACCCTTTGCTCCATGGGCAGCGCATCCAGCGCGCGGCCTACGTCCTGCTGCAGCTGCAGCTGCAAGGCAGCCTGCTCGGGCTCCCGGCTGGCGCAACCGGCCTGCTGCTCGAAATCCGACTCGACCGGCTCGTCCAGCGCGTTTACCGCCTTCAGCCCCTGCCGGTAGGCGATGGCAAAGATCCAGGTCGATACTTTGCAACTATGGTCAAAGGTCCGAGCCTTCTGCCACACCACCAGCATGGTGTCGTTGATGATCTCCTCCATCAGCGGCGCATTGCGCACCATCCGGTCCAGGAACCTGGCCAGCCTGGGAAAATAGATGCGGTACAGGGCCTGGAACGCCGCCCTGTCGCCATCGGCGATCTGCCGCAGCAATTGCGGTTCGCCCCCCTCGGCCGGATGCTTGCGTGCGCCACTGCCATCCGCCCCCCCTCCATTCAGCATCTGCCGCATCTGCCTGTTTCTCCCTGTTGGCGGTATATACGCGCGCGCACCGAAAAGGTTCAAAGAATTTTGAATTCATTTTACACGGCACCCCCTGCCGAAAAATAAATCCGGTTTCGTTTGAACCTTTTTCAAACTTGCCAGTATTGACCGGGTGACATGACCACTTCCGGACCGCCCGTGCCAGTTGATACCGCCCTGCTTGCGCTCCCTGCCCTGTGCGGCGCGCCCCTGCTGAAAACGGACCCGGCCACGCTGCTGCGCCTGCTGTTGCTGGCGCCGCTGCTGGAGGAATGGATAGTGCGCGCCGGCCTGCAGGAATGGCTGATGCGGCGCAGCCCGCTGCCGGCCCCCGCGCGCGGCGCCGGGTCCGGGTCCGGGTCCGGGTCCGGGTCCGGCAGGACGGTGGCTGTGCTGACTGTGCTGATACCGGCGGCCTGTTTCAGCCTGCTGCATATCGGCGCCGGCTGGGGCGCGGCGGCCGCCGTATTCCTGCCGGGTCTCGCCCTGGGCCTGCTGTACCGGCGCTGGCGGGACTGGCGGCTGTGCGCCGCCGTGCACGCGCTGTGCAACGGCTACGCCCTGACTTTTTGCAATACGAACTTTTAAAAACGAATCCACCAGGAGCAGCGATGACAGTATATAGACCGCAACACCCAGGCTTGCCACGGCAGGTGCGCAGCGCCTGCCTGGCCTTGCTGGCAATCGGCGCCAGCCTGGCGTCGGCCCAGGCGGCCGACGCGCTGAACGGCAAGAGCTTGTACCTCAACGGGCCAGTGGGCGGGGGCGCCAACTGCGCCTCCTGCCACGGCCCCTCGCCGGCCAGCAATGTCAGCGGCATCCTGCGCGGCGCCAACGCGCCGTCGGTGATCAGCGCCGCCTTCGCCGCCAACAAGGGCGGCATGGGCAGCCTGTTCAACGGCAAATTCAGCAGCGCCGAAATCGCCGACCTGGCCGCCTTCATCGGCGATCCGAACGTAGTGGCCGCGCCGGCCGCCTCGCTCACTCCGGCCAGCCTGACCTTCAGCGGCACCACCGTCGGCCAGACCAGCGCCGCGCTGTCCGCCACGCTGGCCAACGCCGGCTCGGCCGCGCTCAACGTCGGCACCATCGCACTGTCCGGCGCGGCCGCCGGCGACTATAGCGTCAGCGGCGGCACCTGCAGTGCCGGCGGCGCGGTCGCGGCAGGCGCCAGCTGCACCGTGCAAGTCAGCTTCAAGCCGGTGGCGGCCGGCACGCGCGCGGCCACGCTCACCATCGGCCACAACGCCACCGGCGGCGCCAGCACGGTCGCCCTGAGCGGCACCGGCAATGCCGTGGCCCAGCCCACCATCGCCGTGTCGGCCACCAGCGTCAACTTCGGCGCGCTGCTGGTCAACGCGCCCTCCGGCACGCAGACCATCACCGTCAGCAACAGCGGCCAGGCGCCGCTCAGCTTCACCAGCATCTCCCTGGGCGGCGCCAACAGCGGCTTCTTCACGCTGGGCGGCACCTGCGCCACGGCCGCGCCGGTGGCGGCCGGCGGCAGCTGCACGGTCACCGTGCAGGCAATGCCGACGGCGGCGGGCGCTTTCTCGGGCAGTATCAGCCTGGTGTCCAACGCGGGCAACGGCAATGCCACGATAGGCCTGTCCGGCAGCGGCGCCGCAGCCACGGCTTCCTTGACGCCGAACCCCAGCGTGCTCGCTTTCGGGACGCAGACCGTGGGCGGCGCGGCCGTCACACAAAACGTCACGCTGACCAACAGCGGCAACGTCGCCCTCGGCATCACTTCCATCGCCGTCAGCGGCGCCGCGGGCGTGACCTCCAGCGCCGGCACGTGCGGCGCCACGCTGGCCGTCGGCGCCGGCTGCGCCGTGCCGGTGAGCTTCGCTCCCGCCGCCGCCGGCAACGTGGCAGCGACCCTGCTGGTGCGCTCCAATGCGCCGGACCTGCAAGTGGCCATCACCGGCGCCGGCACCACCGCAGCTGCGGCCAAGCCCGTGCTGTCGGACGCCAGCCCCCTGACGTTCGCCGACACCCAGCTCGGAAAAAGCTCGGCGGTGCACAGCACCGTGCTGCGCAACGACGGCAGCACGGCGCTCAAAATCGCCACGCTGCTGCTGGGCGGTTCGCACACGGGCGACTTCGTCCTGGGCGGCAGTTGCGCGGTGAACGGCACCGTGAGCCCGGCAGCCAGCTGCACCATCGACAGTAGCTTCAAACCCACCGCGGCCGGCGCGCGCAGCGCCGACCTGGTGCTGGTGACCGACGGCGACGTGCAGCTCAATCTCGGCCTGAAAGGCAACGGCGTGGCCGTCGCGGCCGGCCCGGCGCTGACCGTTTCCCCGCAATCGTACGACTTCGGCGCCGCCACCGTCGGCGGCAGCGCGCCCACCAAACGCTTCAGCCTGACCAATACCGGCAGCGCAGCGCTCAACGTGGCCAGCGCCGTGTTCACCGGCCCGTTCGCAGCCGTGAGCGACAGCACGGGATGCGCGGCGATGCCGTTCACCTTGCAGCCAGGCGCTTCCTGCGAGCTGGTAGTACGCTACACCCCGACTGCCGCCGGCGCCAGCACCGGCGACGTCAAGTTGCAGGGCGACGGCTCGGCCACATGGAGCATCGCCCTGACCGGGCAGGCTGGCGCCGCAAGCGCCACCGCCGCGCAAGCGCAGAACCAGGGAGGCGGCGGCTGCTCGGCCGCCCGCGACGGCAACGATCCGATGCTGGCACTGCTGGTGCTGCTGGCCCTGGGCGTGATCGGCTGGCGCCGCGCGGCGCGCCAGCCAGGCAACGATGACAACACAAGCAAGGAGGCAGCATGAACTTCGTACAGAAACTGGCGTTGCGTGGCGCGGCGGGCGTCCTGAGCGCACTCGGCGCCGCAGGCACGACCGTCGCCACCACCGCCACCGCTGCCACAGTTGCGCTGCTGTCTGCGCCGACCATCCACGCCGCGGTCGTGCCAGGCCAGGCGGCGCCGGCATTCGAGCTCGCCGGCCCGGGCGGCGCGGTGCGCCTGGATCAATACAAGGGCAAGCTGGTCTACCTGGACTTCTGGGCCTCCTGGTGCGGCCCTTGCCGCCATTCCTTCCCGTGGATGAACGACATGCAGGCCAAGTACGGCGCGCAAGGCTTGCAGGTAGTGGGCATCAACCTCGACGCCAAGACCGACGATGCGCGCAGCTTCCTGGCCGCCACCCCGGCACGTTTCGTGATCGCCTTCGATCCGGCCGGCGCCGCGCCGCGCCAGTACGGCATCAAGGGCATGCCGAGCAGCGTGCTGATAGGCCCGGACGGCAGGGTGCTGTTCGAGCACAGCGGATTCCGGGAGGCCGACCGCGTCGAACTGGAGGGCCGTATCCGCGCGGCGCTGGGAGTGGCGAAATGAACCCGTCCACGACCACACTGGCGCGCCTGGCGGCGCTGGCCGCCATCGCTGTTGCGGCCACCGGCTGCGGCGCCGTCAAACCGGTGCAGGCCTGGGAACGGGGCGCGCTGGCCAAACCCGAGATGCTGATTGAAGGCGACCTGCTGGAGGCGCGCTACAACGAACATATCTACGCCAGCAAGGAAGCCGCTTCGGGCGGCGGCGGCGTCGGTGGCGGCGGCTGCGGCTGCAATTGAACGGCAAAAGGATGCGCATGAATACTAAACACTCCGCTGAACTCTCCGAACGCCCCCCGTTGGGCAGCGCGCTTCTGGCAGCCGCGCTGCTGCTGCCGGGCTTGGCCGTGCACGCCGAGGAACCGCCTGAACGGGCCTCCCTCAGCGTGAAATATCTGAACTATGAGGAAAGCCAGTCCGGCCTGGACCGGGTGCACGTGGCCGCGCCATCGGTCGCGCTGGTGACGCCGGTGGCCGGCGACTGGTCCCTGTCGGGCACGCTGACATCGGATCATGTCTCGGGCGCGTCGCCGCGTTACCACACCGCCGTATCGGGCGCCTCGCGCATGAAGGACATGCGCCGCGCCGGCGACGTCGCCGTCACCCGCTACCTGCCACGCGGCAGCGTGACCGTGGGCGCGGCCTATTCGACCGAGCACGACTACGTGTCGCGCGCGCTGTCGCTGACCGGCACGGTTTCCAGCATCGACAAGAACACCACCTGGTCGTTCGGCGTGGGCGGTTCGGACGACGCGATCGACCCGGTCAACAACATCGTCAGCGGCGAAGGCCGGCAGACTGTCAACGTGATGCTGGGCGTGACGCAGGTGCTCAGCCCCCGCGACATCGCCCAGCTGACCCTGACGCGCAACCACGGCCACGGCTATTTCTCCGACCCCTACAAGGCGTTCGACAACCGGCCGCGCGAGCGCAACCAGAACACGCTGCTGGCGCGCTGGAACCACCATCACGACGGCAGCGGCGGCACCAGCCGCCTGAGCTACCGCTATTACACGGACAGCTTCGGCATCCGCGCCCACACGCTGGGGGCGGAATATGTGCAGCCGCTGTCGCAGGGCTGGCGGGTGACGCCCTCGGTCCGCTACTACAGCCAGCGCGCCGCCAGCTTCTATTACGACCCGGTGTACGACGCCAGGCTGGGCGAGCCCTTCCCGCCCGGCTACGTGTTCGGCGGCACGCGCTTCTCGTCCGCGGACCAGCGCCTGTCGGGCTTCGGGGCGGTCACGCTGGGCTTCAAGGTCGCCAAGGAATTGAACCGCGACTGGAGCGTGGACCTGAAAGTGGAAGCCTACCAGCAGCGCGGCGCCTGGCGCGCCTTCAACAGCGGCAGCCCGGGGCTGGATGCGATGCGCGCGCGCAGCATCCAGCTGGGCCTGACGCGCCAGTGGTAGAACCTGGCTATCGACAATCGGAGGATCTGATGCAACGTGTACTTAACTGGCTGCTGTCGCTGTGCGCCATGCTGGCTTTTGCCGGCGTGCCCGGCACCGCACTGGCGGCCGATGACTTTCTCGCGCCCGAGCAGGCCTTCCAGCTGCGCGGCGAACTGCGCGACAGCAGCACGCTGGTGCTGCGCTGGACCATCGCACCCGGATACCACCTGTACCGCGAACGGCTGGCCTTCAAGGGCGGCGCCGCATTGGGCAAGCCGGACTTGCCACCCGGCGTACGCACCTTCGACGAGAACTTCAACAAGGAGATGGAAACCTACCAGCGCGAACTGGTGGTGACGCTGCCGCTGGCCAATGGCGGCGCAGCGGCGCCGTTCACGCTGACGGTCGCTTACCAAGGCTGCGCGGACGCCGGGCTGTGCTACCCGCCGATGGAGCTGGCCTTCAAGGTCGATCCTGCGCGCACCGGCACGCTGGCGCTGGTGCCTGCAGCGGTCGAGCTGCCAGGCGCCGCCGTGGCCGGCGCCGCCGCACCGGCGGCGTCCGACGTCCCGGAAGACGACAGCACGCTGGCCCAGCGCACGCTGCGCAGCGGCAGCTTGTGGCGTATCGGCAGCGCCTTCCTCGTCTTCGGCCTGCTGCTCTCGTTCACGCCATGCGTGCTGCCCATGGTGCCCATCCTGTCCTCCATCATCGTCGGTGAAGGCAGCGTGTCGCGCGGCCGGGGCTTGCTGCTGGCCACCGCCTACTGCCTGGGCATGGCGCTGGTGTACACGGCGCTCGGCGTGGGCGCCGGCCTGGCGGGCGAAGGCCTTGCCGGCGCGCTGCAAAAACCCTGGGTGCTGCTGACCTTCGGTGCCCTGCTGCTCGGCCTCGCCCTGTCCATGTTCGACGTCTACCAGCTGCAACTTCCCGGCGGCCTGCAAACGCGCCTGAGCGAAACCGGCGGCAAGCTGCGCGGCGGCCGCTTCGCCGGCGTGTTCGCCATGGGCGCGCTGTCGGCGCTGATCGTCGGCCCTTGCGTGGCCGGGCCGCTGGCCGGCGCCCTGCTCTACATCAGCCAGACGGGCAACGCCTGGATAGGCGGCTGGGCGCTGTTCTCGATGGCGTGCGGCATGAGCGTGCCGCTGCTGTTGACGGGCCTCTCGGCCGGCAGCCTGCTGCCGCGCGCGGGCGCCTGGATGAACGGCGTGAAAAAGGTGTTCGGCCTGCTGCTGGTCGCAGTCGCCATCTGGATGGTCTCGCCGGTGTTCCCGGTTGCCGTGATGATGGCGCTGTGGGGCGGCCTGGCCATCTTGTGCGCCGTGTTCCTGCATGTCGGCCAGGCGCTGCCTGCGGGCAGCAAGCCCGGCGCCTATGCGGCCAAGGCGCTTGGCCTGCTGTTCCTGGTGGGCGGCCTGTTCGAACTGGTGGGCGCGGCCAGCGCCGGGCGCGACGTGCTGCAGCCGCTGGCCCATCTGCGCGGCGGCAGCGCCAGCGCGGCCACCTTGGCGGCCGAGGGCCACGACGAACCGCGTTTCGCCCGCATCCGCAACGTGGCCGAACTGGAAACCGTGCTGGCCGCAGCCAAGGAACCGGTGCTGCTCGACTTCTATGCCGACTGGTGCGTCGCCTGCAAGGAGATGGAGCGCATGACGTTCTCCAAGGCGGCCGTCAGCGCGGAAATGAAGAAGATGCGTCTGATCCAGGTCGACGTCACGGCCAACAACGCCGACGACCGCGCGCTGATGAAGAAATTCAGCCTCTTCGGCCCGCCCGGCATCATCCTGTTCGACGCCAACGGCAAGGAAATACCGCAGGGCCGCCTGATCGGCTACATCCCGCCCGAGCCCTTCATCCAACAGCTGCAGCGTGCACACAGGCCGAGCTGAGTACCTGCAAGTTGACCGGGCTGGGCCGGGCCGGTCGCTCGCTCGAAGACGCCCGGCATCCTGGGCAAGCGCCGCGTCCTAGCGCATCGACGCGACCAGGGCGTCGTAGTAGTGCGCTTCGCGGGTCGAGTACAGCTTGAACCAGGCGTCCAGCGTCTCGGGGCGGAACAGGCCCAGCATTTTCATCACCTCGTACGAGAATTCCAGCGGCGCCAGCCCGGAAGCGGTGATCAGGTTCCCGTCGCGGACCGCCGGCGCTTCGACGTAGCGCTGCTCGCCGGTATAGCCGGGGCAAGTCATCTTGAGGTAGCCCTTGTCGTTGCTGGTGTGCTGCCTGCCGTCCAGCACTCCCACCCGCGCCAGGCCGACGGTGGCGCCGCAGATGGCGGCGACGCGGTAGCCGCGCACCACCTGGTCTTTGGCGAAGGCCAGCAGCGGCGCCGTTTCCGGCGCCTGCCAGGTGTCTGCGCCCGGCATCAGCAGCAAATCGTCCGCTTCCATCCGCACCGCGTCGAAGACGACGTCCGGCGTCAAGCCGATGCCGCCCATGGTCGCGACGGGCGCTGCGGTGAGCCCGACTTTGACAATGTCGCATTCCCGGCCGGGATCGGCCATCATGCGCTTGCTGTGCAATTCAGCAGTCAGGTAGCCGATTTCCCAATCGGCCAGCGTGTTCAGCACAATCAGATAAATCTTCATGGCAACTCCTCCCTATCCGGCGTCGGTCCGAATAGTCATGATATTGGCAATCTGGCCAATATGCTAAGGAATTCAAAGCTGCCATCGAGAATTTCCCTACTTCGCTTTCGACAGTTCGCTCACCAGAACGAAGACTTCGTGCCGTATGGCGGGTTTGGCGGCCTGGAATTCCTTGTCGGCTTTGACATAGGCGGGTTTGGCCAGTTCGGCTTTTTCGGCCGGCGTCGGCTTGGGCGCTTCGTCGTACATGGATGGGCCGCCGTTATAGGCCTTGTACAGCACTTTCTGGCCGTAGGTCGACTGGTAGAAGCGCGTCATTTCGGCTGCCGTCTCGGCCGACACCAGCCTGGCCACGGGTGCGGCCAGGCGGCTGTAGACCTGGTCGGCGGGCACCTTATCCAGCTTGGCCATGAAGGCCAGGCGCTGCTGCTCGTTGCCGAACTTGCTGCCACCGGCAACCGTGCGCGTCAGCTTCTCGGCTTGCATGGACGCCAGCAGGTCGTGCGCGGCTTTGACCTGCGCAGCGCTTGGCGCGGCGCTGCCAGCCGCAGCGGTGGCTGCAGGTGTGGCGGCGGCGGCCGATGCCGCGGCCGGGGCCAGCGCCGAACTTGCGATCAGGCCGCTTGCGGCCAGCAGTGTGATCCATTTCATTGCTGCTCCTCACATAAGTTTTTCTGGCTGCATGCTACCCCAGGCCAGGCGAAAAGCCCTGCACTGTTGCGCTGGCCGAGACGGAATGCAGATTGGCTCGCGCGGTCTGTCGATAATTGCCGAATGATTATTGTTTCCTGCTTAAATTGGGGCCATCGATCATCAGCCATGGAAACCTCATGAAAAAACTTGCCCTTGCCGCCGCGCTCTGCGCCTCCCATGCCCTCGCCCACGCCATCGAGCCGCTGCCGCTGGAAACCATGGAGCAGCCGCCGGAATTCAAAATCGAAGTGTTGCAGGTGACCGACATCGAACCCTACCAGGAAGCCTATGCCGGCTTTATCGAGGCGCTGCGCGTCAGCCAGATCGAGACGGGCCGCAACCTGCGCGTGAACCGCGTGAAGGTGGACTTCGACGTCGAGCGCGGCGGCTTCTGGAGCAAGGTCGGCGTGGTGATGCGCATACGCCAGGAAGCGCAGCGCATCGCCGCCGCCAAGCCGGACCTGGTGCTGGCCATCGGCACGCCGGCCACCAAGTACGCGCGCGGGATACTGGAGGACGCCAAGGTGCCGCTGGTGTTCACGGCCGTGGCCGATCCGGTGGACGCGGGCTGCGCCTCGCTCGCGGACTGCGGCCCAGGCGTTACCGGCTCCACGCTGTATACCAATATGCGCGACTCGCTCGGCATGGTGCACCGCGTCTTTCCGAATGCGAACCGCATCGGCATGATCCACACCGACGATGAAAACGGCGTGGCCAACGTCGCTGCGGCGGCCGGCAGCGCGCGGGAAATGGGCATGGCGGTGAGTTCGCGCCAGGTGGCAAAGACGGACAGCATCGTGCCGTCATTGAAAGCGCTGCACCGGCAGGGAGAAGGCGTTCAGATGTTCGCGGTGCCGCTGGACACCTACTACGGCCTGCACCGCTACGAGGCGGCGATAGACCTGGGTGATTTCGGCGTGGAGAACAAGGTGCCGGTGGTCACGCTGGCGATGGTGCGCGTGCCCGGCGCGGCCCTGTATGTGGGCGCGGAGTTCGGCAAGGTGGGCGCCCTGGCTGGCGCGCAGGCGGCGAAGATACTGAAGCACCACACCAAGCCGGAGGTGCTGCCGATACTGCGCCAGGACAAGCCGACCGTGCTGGTCGACCCGGCCCGGCTGGCGGCGCTGGATATCACGCTGCCGGACGCCGTCCTGGCCCATAAGACGCAGGCCAGGAACGGCTACTGGCAACTGGACTGGGAATAGATCAGAACTCTTCCCAGTCGCTTTCCGCACCATTGGCGACACGCGGCTGGGGCGCGGCTTTCGCGGCCGGTTTTGTGGCCGGTTTTGCGGCAAAAGCGCCACGGGAAACACCAGCCAGCTTGGGCACGGGCGCGGCCGGTTTGACGGCGGCGCGCGCCGGCCGGACAGCGGCCTGCGGCGCGTAAGCGGCGGCCGCCAGCTTGCCGTCGAGCTTGAAGACGCTGACCACGCGGGTCAGGCCTTGCGCGCGATCGTTCAGCGATTCGGCCGCCGCGGCGGCCTCCTCCACCAGTGCCACGTTCTGCTGCGTCAGGCCGTCCATCTGCGTGATGGCGGAGTGGATCTGGTCCAGGCCCATGGTCTGCTCCTGGCTGGCCTGCGTGATCTCGCTCATGATGCTGGTCACGCGCTGGATGCTGGTGACGATTTCCTGCATCGTCGCGCCGGCCTGGTCAACCAGTTTGGCGCCGCTGCCCACCTTGTCGACGGAGTCGTCGATCAGGGCCTTGATCTCTTTGGCCGCCGCCGCCGAACGCTGCGCCAGATTGCGCACTTCCGACGCCACCACCGCGAAACCGCGGCCCTGCTCGCCCGCGCGCGCCGCTTCAACCGCCGCGTTCAGCGCCAGGATGTTGGTCTGGAAGGCGATGCCGTCGATGACGCCGATGATGTCCACGATCTTCTTGGACGAGTCATTGATGGAACCCATGGTATCGACCACCTGCGCCACCACCACGCCGCCCTTGATCGCCACCTCCGACGCGGACTGCGCCAGCGAGTTGGCCTGGCGCGCGTTCTCGGCGTTCTGCTTGACGGTGCCGGTCAGCTCTTCCATCGACGACGCGGTCTCCTCCAGCGAGCCGGCCTGCTGGCCGGTGCGCTCGGACAAGTCCATATTGCCGGCGGCGATCTGGCCCGAGGCGCTGGAAATGGTGTCGGTGCTGCCGCGCACTTCGGCCACGATGCCCGCCAGGTTGGTCTTCATCTTGTCCAGCGCGGTCAGCAAGGAACCGATCTCGCTGCCGCTGCGCACTTCCACCTTGCCGGTCAGGTCGCCTTCGGCCACCTGGATGGCGATGTCCATGGCCTGCTGCAGCGGGCCCGATATGGCTTTCACCAGCAGCATGCCGACAAACACGGACAGCGCGACGCCCGCCACCAGCACGACGATGGTGGAGTTGCGCGAGCTGTCAAGGCCAGCCTGCACCGTGACCTCGTTGGCCTTGCCGCGCTGGTCGCTGTACTCGGCCAGGGCTTTCAGGGCCACGTCGCCGACGCGGTAGGATGGGTTGATCTTCTTGATCAGCACCATCTCGGCCTCGTCCCACTGCTCGGCCTTGATGGCGGCTGCCGCCGCCTTGATGTGTTCCAGGCCCAGGCCGGCGCTCTTGTCATACCACTCCTGCGCCAGCTTCTTCTCTTCCTCGGACTTGATGCTGCCCAGGTAGTGTTCCCAGCTCTTGGCCGCGCGCGCCGAGGCGCCGTCGACGATGCCCCAGTGTGCGGTCAGGGGATGGTCGTGCAGCTTGGACCACTCGAAAGCGGTGTTGTGCTGCAGCGCCTGCAGGATCTGGCTGCGGTTGGTTTCCATGTCGAGACGGATGGCGTTGCGCTCATTGACGTTCGCCTGATCGCTCAGCGTTACCTCCTTGAGCAGACTGACGGAGCGATTGGCGCTGTAGATACCCATCGCGCCGATCACCATGATCAGTGATATAAGAATTGCCAGCGCGATTACCACCAGGTTCTTGATCTTCATATTAGCCAACATGTGATACTCCTTGCTTAGTCTTGGATGTGTAATGCTTTGCTGCTGAAGAAGCGGTGCAAAGCGCCGCGCAGTTCTTCTACTTCGTCAAACTCGATATAGGTCACGTCGCACAGGTCGTCGAGCTCGCGCAGCAGCGTGGTCTTGATCGGCGCGCCTTTCCAGACCAGGAACAGAACCGGCGTGCGGCGGCCCTGGAATATGTGGTAGGCCAGCTCGAACGCGCTGCTCTCGCTCATGCCGACGCGGATGTTGATCATCACGTCCGCCTGGTCCAGCATCTGCAGGCGGTGGCGGCGGAAATTCTTCGGCGTGAACGGCTGCTGCTGGTCGCGCTCGAAGGCCAGGCGGAAAGTGTCCGCGCTTTGCGCCTCGGTGCCGGTCAGGTAGCTGAACGGATGCGGCAAGCCGTTGGCGCTGTCGATCAGTTGCAGGATGTCGGCGATCATGCGCTGCTGCCGCTGGTCTGACTCTGTGAACGGCTGGCGGATGAACAGCTTCAGCGGGGCCACGCCCACGCTGCGCTCGCGCGGACCGCGCCGCCGTTCCGGCAATTCGGTGGCGGCGGCGGCCAGGTCGGCGGCGCTGGGTTCGCGCCGTCCGCTGGCTGCGGCGATGGCGTCGCGCGCCACTTGCGCGGCCTGCGTTTCGAGATGCGTATGCGCGGCCTGGCGGTGCAGTTCCTGCAGCGAGTGCAGGCTGTAGTCGTCCGCGTGGCGCATCGCCTCCACGGCCGCCTCGGCAGCCGCGATGGTGGTGAAGTAGGCTGCGCCGGAGCCCAGCGTGGCCACCCGCAGCGCGCGCGAGGCGCCGATGGCGGTGCGTTTCTCGTCCACCGTCACCACCACCAGGCCGATCTCCTTGCTGGCCAGCATGGCCATGACCTGCTCGTCCTGCAGCTCGCGCACCGGAACGTCGGCGGCGGCGATCACCAGCGAGGTGACATGGCTGGCCAGCAGTTCGAAGCCGGCCGCCGACAGCTCGCGCGCCAGCGCCACGGTGCGCGCCTGGTCGCCTTTGCGCACCCGCAGGTAGGCGCGGCCGCCGCGCGGCAAGCGCACATTGGCGCCCAGCAGCGCCTTGAAGTAGGCCTCGCCGAAGGTCGGGCCGCAGCCCATCACTTCGCCGGTCGATTTCATTTCAGGGCCGAGGATGGTGTCCACGCCGAGGAATTTGGCGAACGGCAGCACCGCCTCCTTGACGCTGAAGTACGGCGGCACCACTTCGGCCGTGACGCCCTGCGACGCCAGCGACTGGCCGGCCATGCAGCGCGCCGCTATTTTCGCCAGCGGCAGGCCGGTGGCCTTGGACACGAAAGGCACGGTGCGCGAGGCGCGCGGATTCACTTCCAGCACGAAGATGTGGTCGTGCATGCGGCCGTCGACTTTGCTGCGCTGGACCGCGAACTGCACGTTCATCAGGCCCACCACGTTCAGGCCGCGCGCCAGGCGCTCGGTCTGGCGCTTGATCTCGGCCACGGTCTCGTGCGAGAGCGAGTACGGCGGCAACGAACAGGCCGAGTCGCCGGAGTGGATGCCGGCCTGCTCGATATGCTCCATCACGCCGCCCATCACCACCTGCGCGCCGTCGGACACGCAATCCACGTCGACTTCGATGGCGTCGTTGAGGAAGCGGTCCAGCAGCACCGGCGAGTCGTGCGACACCTTGACCGCCTCGCGCATATAGCGTTCCAGGTCGGCGCGCTCGTGCACGATTTCCATCGCGCGGCCGCCCAGCACATAGGAGGGGCGCACCACCAGCGGGTAGCCGATTTCCTCGGCCAGCCGCACGGCGTCGGCCTCGGTGCGGGCGGTGCGGTTGGGCGGCTGGCGCATGTCCAGCTTCTGCAGCAGCTGCTGGAAACGCTCGCGGTCCTCGGCGGCATCGATCATGTCCGGCGAGGTGCCGATGATGCGCACGCCGTTCGCTTCGAGTTCCAGCGCCAGCTTGAGCGGGGTCTGGCCGCCGTACTGCACGATGACGCCCATCGGACGTTCGATGGCGACGATCTCCAGCACGTCCTCCAGCGTCAGCGACTCGAAGTACAGGCGGTCGGAGGTGTCGTAGTCTGTCGACACGGTCTCGGGATTGCAGTTGACCATGATGGTCTCATAGCCGTCCTCGCGCATGGCCAGCGCGGCATGCACGCAGCAGTAGTCGAATTCGATGCCCTGGCCGATGCGGTTAGGCCCGCCGCCCAGCACCATGATCTTGCGCTCGTTGCTCGGATGCGCCTCGCATTCCTGGTCGTAGGTCGAATACATATAGGCGGTGCGGGTGGCGAATTCGGCGGCGCAGGTGTCCACGCGCTTGTACACCGGACGCACGCCCAGCAGGTGGCGGTAGGTGCGCACCTGCTTCTCGGTCGCGCCCAGCAGCGTGGCCAAGCGGCGGTCGCCGAAACCCTGCTGCTTGAGGCGGAACAGCTCCGGCCTGCTCAACTCCTCCAGGGCCTGGGCCTGCACCCATTGCTCCACTTGCACCAGGTCGTGGATCTGGGCCAGGAACCACGGGTCGATGCGGGACAGCCTATGCACCTCGTCCTGCGTCATGCCTTGGGCAAAGGCTTCGCCCACGTACCAGATGCGCTGCGGGCCGGGCGAGCGCAGTTGCTCGGTGATGACGTCGGTGCCGGTGTTGGCCAGGCGCAGGCCGTCCAGGCCGATGTCCAGGCCGCGCAGGGCTTTCTGGAACGACTCCTGGAAGGTGCGGCCCATGGCCATCACTTCGCCGACCGATTTCATCTGCGTGGTCAGGCGCTCGTCGGCGCCGGGGAATTTCTCGAAGGCGAAGCGCGGCACTTTCGTCACCACGTAATCGATAGCCGGCTCGAAGGAGGCCGGTGTGGCGCCTCCGGTGATGTCGTTCTGCAGTTCGTCGAGCGTGAAGCCGACGGCCAGCTTGGCCGCCACGCGCGCGATCGGGAAGCCGGTCGCTTTCGATGCCAGCGCAGAGGAACGCGACACGCGCGGGTTCATCTCGATGACGATCATGCGGCCGTCGGCCGGGTTCAGCGCGAACTGCACGTTCGAGCCGCCGGTGTCCACGCCGATCTTGCGCAGCACCGCCAGGCTGGCGTTGCGCATGATCTGGTATTCCTTGTCGGTCAGCGTCTGCGCCGGCGCCACGGTGATGGAGTCGCCCGTGTGCACGCCCATCGGGTCCAGGTTCTCGATGGAGCAGATGATGATGCAGTTGTCCGCCTTGTCGCGCACCACTTCCATCTCGAACTCTTTCCAGCCGATCAGGGACTCCTCGATCAGCAGTTCGGAGGTAGGCGACAGTTCCAGGCCGCGGGTGCAGATCTCGGTGAACTCGGCCGCGTTGTGGGCGATGCCGCCGCCGCTGCCGCCCATCGTAAACGAGGGACGGATGACGATGGGGAAGCCGAGTTCCTCCTGCGCGACCCACGCTTCGGCCATGCTGTGGGCAATGCCCGAGCGCGCCGATTCCAGGCCGATCTTGCCCATGCAGGCCTTGAACTTGGCGCGGTCCTCGGCCTTGTCGATGGCTTCCGGCGTGGCGCCGATCAGTTCCACGCCGAACTGCTCCAGCACACCGTGGCGGTGCAGGTCGAGCGCGCAATTGAGCGCGGTCTGGCCGCCCATGGTCGGCAGCACGGCCTGCGGCCGCTCCTTTTCAATGATGCGGGCCACAACTTCCCAGGTGATCGGCTCGATATAGGTGACGTCGGCCATGTCCGGGTCGGTCATGATGGTGGCCGGGTTGCTGTTGACCAGGATGACTTTGTAGCCCTCCTCGCGCAGCGCCTTGCACGCTTGCGCGCCGGAGTAGTCGAACTCGCAGGCCTGGCCGATGACGATGGGGCCGGCGCCAATGATCAGGATGCTGTTTATGTCGGTACGCTTAGGCATGCTGCTGGCCTCCCATCAGATTAACGAAACGGTCGAACAGTGGGGCCAGGTCGTGCGGGCCTGGCGACGCCTCGGGGTGGCCCTGGAAGCAGAAGGCCGGACGGTCGGTGCGCATGAAGCCTTGCAGCGAGCCGTCGAACAGCGAGATGTGGGTGGCGCGGCAGTTGACCGGCAGGGAGTCCGGATCGACAGCGAAGCCATGGTTCTGCGACGTGATCATCACCTTGCCGCTGGACAGTTCCTGCACCGGATGGTTGGCGCCGTGGTGGCCGAATTTCATCTTGATGGTGCGCGCCCCGGAAGCGAGCGCCATGATCTGGTGGCCCAGGCAGATGCCGAAGGTCGGGATGCCGCGCTCGATCAGTTCGCGCGCGGCGGCGATCGCATAGTCGCAGGGCTGCGGGTCGCCGGGGCCGTTGGACAGGAAGATGCCGTCCGGGTTCAGCGCCAGCGCCGCCGCCGCGCCGGCTTCGGCCGGCAGCACGGTGACGCGGCAGCCGCGTTCGGCCAGCATGCGCAGGATGTTGGTTTTCACGCCGTAGTCGTAGGCCACCACGTGGAAACGCGGCTGCTGCAGCTTGCCGAAACCCTTGCCGAGCTTCCATTCGGTGTCGGTCCATTCGTAGGCGGTGGCCGTGGTGACGGTGCGCGCCAGGTCCATGCCGTTCAGGCCGGGGAAGCTGCGGGCCAGTTCCAGCGCCTGCGCGGCCGCCTCGGCGGCCGTGCCGCCGGCGACGATGGCACCGTTCTGCGCGCCCTTTTCACGCAGGATGCGGGTCAGCATGCGGGTGTCGAGGCCGGCGATGGCGACGATGCCCTGCCCGCGCAGCCAGTCCGGCAGGCTCTGGGTCGAACGAAAATTGGAGGCCAGCAGAGGCAAATCCTTGATGACCAGTCCGGCGGCGTGGATCTTCGGCGATTCGCCGTCCTCCCGGTTGACGCCGGTGTTGCCGATATGCGGGTAGGTCAGCGTGACGATCTGGCGGCTGTAGCTGGGATCGCTGAGTATCTCCTGGTAGCCCGTCATCGCGGTATTGAACACCACCTCACCGCTGGTACTGCCGGCGGCGCCTATCGCCACGCCTTCAAAGATACTGCCATCCGCGAGTGCCAGTACGGCGAGTTCGACCTCGCCCAAGGCGTGCGTGAGTGGATGTTTCATCTGCGTTTCCTCCGCTCCAACTATTGACATTTGAGCAGTTTTTGATTTCCCGATAGAAATCAATTGCTGCCTCTGGAAGGTCACGATACGGGAAAAAGGCAGGGAAATTCTATCCAAAACTCACAATAAAGTGTTTTCGTGGCTCAACGTCCTAGACAACGGAGTTGCTGTGACGCAATTACGCAACGGTCATTATTGAAACCGCAAACCTTTCATTGCCGAATAAGCCAGGCAACTAAAAGTTGCAATCACCGGATACCCCCGGTGATCAATGGTACGACAGCTTATCGGCACCGGTTACGATGCCGCCTTAATCGCTTTCATATCGATATTTAGGGCGCCTCGAATTCCCTGTGGTGCCGCAATGGCGGACCGCCGCGCAGGCGGGAACCCATACTTCGCATGCTCAGAGGCGTAGCATGGATTCCCGCCTGCGCGGGAATGACAATTTAGCGGTTATTCGAGGTTTTAATCGGCGCGCGCCCGCCAGCCCGATGACGGCAATGCCTGCAAGCAGCATCGCCCAGCTGCCAGGCTCCGGCACTTCCGGCACCTGCGCGGTCGCCCGCGCCTCCATGTCGAACCTGCCGGCCATGGCCGCGCTCCCACTGTGCAACTCTCCATAGAATGCGCGCGTGCCTGCCTCTCCCGTTGCTGCATCGGCGGTGCTCAGCTGCTCGTAGAAATCGCCGCCCCCAAACAGCATTGCCATCATGAATGCCTGGCCGTACGTGCGGTAGCCGTCCCGCGGGTGCGCGCTGACCGTTGCCGTGGCGGTGAACACGGCGGACGTGTTGGGAGTGAGCGAGAAGTCGAATCCCAAGCTGCTGACGCCGCTGTATGTTCCGGCCTTGTCCGCTTCGGCGCGGCTGGCGAACGTATCAGCGGCAGCCATGCTGAATACGCTGCCGTAAGGGTAGGTATGCTGCAGCGTGCCGAAAGTTTCGATATCAGAATGATCGAACAGACCCTGTCCGAGCGCATACGCATAGTTGAGTACGTGAATATAAGGGCCGCCAAGTATTGAAAACGCCGGCGCAATACCGTCAGCCGGATCCAGATCAATCAATTGCATATTAAAATCGACTATCTCCGCTGTGGAAGTGGCAGCATAGGCAGGCAGCGATGAAAATGCAATAGATGAAATAAGTGCGGGTAGAACTATCAGTTTCCTGTTCATCACATTCCCTCTTTAATTAATATTAAGTTAATTCCCCCTTTGATTAGAGCATTGAAGCAGGAAAAAGAACACCGCCGGCTGTGCGGTGTGCAGCCCCCCAGCCAAGCAGCTAGCGCCCCGGGCGGCTATAATGTCGGGCCAAGCCAACACCGTGACCGCTAGCGCCATGACACTCCTGACCATCATCGTCGCCACTGACGCCCAGCGCGGCATCGGCATCCACAACAAGCTGCCGTGGAAGCTGCCGGAGGATATGGCGCACTTCAAGCGCCTGACCACCGGCCACCCGGTCATCATGGGCCGCAAGACCTACGAATCGATCGGCCGGCCGCTGCCGAACCGCCGCAATATCGTCATTACCCGCAACGCCGGCTGGCGCGCCGAGGGCGTGGAGGCGGTGCAGTCGCTGGAAGAAGCGCGCGCGCTGGTGCAGTCCGAGACCGAGGCCTTCATCATCGGCGGCGCCCAGGTCTACGCCGATGCGCTGGCCATGGCGGACCAGCTGATCGTGACCGAAATCGGCCATACCTTCGAATGCGACGCGTTTTTCCCGCCCCTGGGCGCGGAATGGCAGCAAATGGAGCGCCAGGACTATGTATCGGCCAACGGCCTGCCCTACGCTTTTGTTACCTTGCGCCGCAAGCCGGCGTAATTCGCTACCCTCTCTCAGACCACAAAGGAATCCCATGTCAGGACACGGCTTTCACGTCCACGGCCCGCACGACCACGCCGTGGAACACGCGGCGCACAGCGCCGACAAATTTTCCGGCAATATCGCCGTCACCACGGCCATCCTGGCCACGGTAGGCGCGCTGTTCGGCTACCAGGGCGGCGCCACGCAAAACGAGGCGGCCCTGTTCAAGAACAACGCGGCCATCGACAAGACCCAGGCGTCCAACAGCTGGAACTACTACCAGGCCAAGTCCAACAAGCAGAACCTGGCCGAGCTGGCGATGACGCTGCCGAACGTGGATCCGGAAAAGTACAAGGCCGACGTGGCGCGCTACCGCGCCGAAAAGGAAGAGATCAAGAAAGACGCCGAGAAGTGGGAAGCGTCCTCTTCCGACTGGAACAAGAAGTCCGACGCGGCCATGCACCAGCACCACCAGTGGGCGCTGGCCACCACCGCCGAGCAGATCGCCATTTCGCTGGCCGCCATCACCCTGCTGACGCACCGCCGCTGGCTGCTGTACACTGCGTACGCGGTGGCCGGCGCCGGCATCTTGCTGGGCATCTTCGCCGCCACGCACATCGATCCGATCGCCATGCTGACGGGCGGCGGCGCCGCCGCGCACCACTGATATGCGCCCCGATGCCGCCGACAGCATCAACAGCGTAATTTTTTTACCAATCGGCGGCGTTTTCTGCGAGAATCCCGTTCTTATTTTTTTCGCGCCCGCGCCGCATAGGCAGGCGCCCAGCCCGCTCCGGTCATCGATAGCCCGGGGCGGTTCTTCTTTTTGGAGACAGCAATGAAATTTCGTTTCCCCATCGTCATCATCGACGAGGATTTCCGTTCCGAGAACACGTCTGGCTTAGGCATCCGCGCCCTGGCCGCCGCGATGGAAAAAGAAGGCATGGAAGTGCTGGGCGTTACCAGCTACGGCGACCTGTCCCAGTTCGCGCAGCAGCAGTCGCGCGCGTCGGCCTTCGTGCTGTCCATTGACGACGAGGAATTCGGCGGCGGCACCGTGGAAGAAACCGACCACGCCCTGAAGTCGCTGCGCGCCTTCGTCGAAGAGATCCGCTACAAGAACTCCGACATCCCGATCTACCTGTACGGTGAAACCCGCACGTCGCGCCATATCCCCAACGATATCCTGCGCGAGCTGCACGGCTTCATCCACATGTTCGAGGACACCCCGGAATTCGTCGCGCGCCACATCATCCGCGAAGCGAAGTCCTACCTGGACGGCCTGTCGCCGCCCTTCTTCCGCGCGCTGGTGCACTACGCGAACGACGGTTCCTACTCCTGGCACTGCCCCGGCCACTCCGGCGGCGTGGCCTTCCTGAAGTCCCCTATCGGCCAGATGTTCCACCAGTTCTTCGGCGAGAACATGCTGCGCGCCGACGTCTGCAACGCGGTCGAGGAACTGGGCCAGCTGCTGGACCACACCGGCCCGGTGGCCGCGTCCGAGCGCAACGCGGCGCGCATCTACAACGCCGACCACTGCTACTTCGTCACCAACGGCACCTCCACCTCGAACAAGATGGTGTGGCACTCGACCGTCGCTCCCGGCGACATCGTGGTGGTGGACCGCAACTGCCACAAATCGATCCTGCACTCCATCATCATGTGCGGCGCGATTCCGGTGTTCCTGATGCCGACCCGCAACCACCTCGGCATCATCGGCCCGATCCCGCTGGAAGAGTTCACGATGGAGAGCATCCGCCGCAAGATCGAGGCGAATCCCTTCGCGCGCGACGCCGTGAACAAGAAGCCGCGCATCCTGACCATCACCCAGTCGACCTACGACGGCGTGGTGTACAACGTCGAGACACTGCGCCAGATGCTGGACGGTGAAATCGACACCCTGCACTTCGACGAAGCATGGCTGCCGCATGCCACCTTCCACGACTTCTACAAAAACATGCACGCCATCGGCAAGGACCGGCCGCGCGCCAAAGAGTCGATGATCTTCTCGACCCAGTCCACCCACAAGCTGCTCGCCGGCCTGTCGCAGGCTTCGCAGGTGCTGGTGCGCGAATCGGAGACGGTCAAGCTGGACAAGGACGCCTTCAACGAGGCCTACCTGATGCACACCTCGACCTCGCCGCAGTACTCCATTATCGCCTCGTGCGACGTGGCGGCGGCCATGATGGAAGCGCCTGGCGGCACCGCCCTGGTCGAAGAGTCGATCCTGGAAGCGCTGGACTTCCGCCGCGCCATGCGCAAGATCGACGAGGAATGGGGCAAGGACTGGTGGTTCAAGGTGTGGGGCCCGAACACCTTCGCCGAGGAAGGCATCGGCACGCAGGAAGACTGGATCATCCGCGCCGAGGACGACTGGCACGGTTTCGGCAAGCTGGCGCCGGGCTTCAACATGCTGGACCCGATCAAGGCCACCATCGTCAACCCCGGCCTGTCTCTTGACGGCCAGTTCGGCGACACCGGCATCCCTGCGTCCATCGTGACCAAGTACCTGGCCGAGCACGGCGTGATCGTCGAGAAGTGCGGCCTGTACTCCTTCTTCATCATGTTCACCATCGGCATCACCAAAGGCCGCTGGAACACGCTGCTGACCGCGCTGCAGCAGTTCAAGGACGACTACGACAAGAACATGCCGATCTGGCGCATCCTGCCGGAATTCGCCGCCGCCAATCCGCGCTACGAGGCGATGGGCCTGCGCGACCTGTGCCAGCAGATCCACGACTTCTACAAAGCCTACGACGTGGCGCGCCTGACGACGGAAATGTATTTGTCGGACATGATCCCTGCCATGAAGCCGTCGGACGCGTTCGCCAAGATGGCGCACCGCGAAATCGAGCGCGTGGCGATCGACGAGCTGGAAGGCCGCATCACGTCCATCCTGCTGACGCCGTATCCGCCGGGCATTCCGCTGCTGATTCCTGGCGAGCGCTTCAACAAGACCATCGTCGACTACCTGCGCTTCGCGCGCGACTTCAACGAGCGCTTCCCGGGCTTCGAGACGGACGTGCACGGCCTGGTCAAGCGCGAAGTGAACGGCAAGCGCGACTACTTCGTCGACTGCGTCAGGCAATAATCGGCGATAACGGCAATAACCGGCAATAGTCGGCAATAGTCGGCAATAGTCGGCAGCGCCATCCATGCAGTACCGCAACGCCAGCCTTCGCGCTGGCGTTCTTATTTGGTGCGGTGGGCGCGCGTGTAAGCGAATCCGACGCGCATAACGCACACTTTTGGCGCAGGTCAAACGCCGCGGCCGGCAGCGTGCGCATAGTATCGCGTCGCCCTCCTCCAAACCTGCCATGGAACGTCTGGATGCGCTTGCTGTGTGGCTGCACCTCGTCGGACAGGCGCAGCAGGAGATCGCCCGGGCCCTGGTGCTTGAGCTTGACAAGACGGGCATCAAGACGCAGGCGCTGCAGCTTCCGGCCGCGCCTGCTGGCAGCTTCGGCATCGTTCTGTTCAGTGCCTGGGACGATGGGCTGGCCGAACAGGTGATGGCGCTGTCGGCACGCGCAACGGTTCTGGCGATCAGTTGCGGCAGCGCACCGCCGGCAGCGGATGCCATGTGGGCGGCGCTGGCAGCAGGCGCGTCGGACTTGCTGCAGTGGCCCGTCGGCGCGGGGACCGCCGCTACTGCCGCTACGGCGTCGGGGCCGAACTCGGCAACGGCGACGGCGTCAGCCACGGCCAAGGCCACCGCAGCCACAGCCGGCATTATCGCGGCGCAGGCAGCGGCGCGGCTGCGGCGCTGGCACGCGGTGCAGCAGTTGATGGACTCGGACCTGGTGCAGGCCTGCCTGGTCGGCGACAGCCCGGTCTGGCGCGCCCTGGTGCGCAACGTGGTGGAAGTGGCGGCGTTTTCGCAGTCGCCGGTGCTGATCACCGGCGAAACGGGCACCGGCAAGGAGCAGATCGCGCAGTTGATCCACCGCCTCGGCGGCGCGCGCGGCGAGCTGGTGGTGCTCGACTGCACCACGCTGTCGGCAGAACTGTCGGGCAGCGAATTCTTCGGCCACGAACGCGGCGCATTCACCGGCGCCGCCAACGCACGCGACGGCGCTTTCGCGCTGGCCGACGGCGGCATCCTCTTCCTCGATGAAGTGGGCGAATTGCCGCTGGCGATGCAGGCGCAATTGCTGCGCGTGATACAGGAACAGAAGTATAAGCGGGTCGGCAGCAATACCTGGCAGCCGACCCGCTTCCGCCTGGTCTGCGCCACCAACCGCGACCTGGAAGCCGGCGTGGCGGACGGCAGCTTCCGTGCCGACCTGTACTACCGCATCGCCGGCTGGCGTTGCCGTCCGCCGCCGCTGCGCGAGCGCCAGGGCGACATCCTGCCGCTGGCCCGGCACTTCATCCGCTTGCTGGCGCCGGAGGGACCGGGCTGCGAGCTGGACCCGGCGGTGCGCGACTACCTGCTCACGCGCGACTATCCCGGCAATGTGCGCGACCTGCGGCAGACGGTGGCCCGCATCTGGCACAGGCATTGCGGACCGGGGCCGGTGACCATAGGCGACGTGCCGCCGGACGAGCGGCCACACGGCGCGTCCGTATGGCCGGACAGCTGCTTTGCCAACGCCGTCCGGCACGCGGTGGATATGGGCGTGGGGCTGGGGCGCATCACACAGGCGGCAGGCGACATGGCGATCCAGCTGGTGCTCGAGCAGGAGGGCGACAACAACCAGCGCGCCGCCGCCCGGCTGGGCGTGACGGACCGCGCGCTGCAGCTGCGGCGCAAGGCCTGGGGCGAGATGGCAAGTTACGCCGGCTCGGCGCCCCCCGCAACCCGCCCTGCAAGCTGACGGTCACGCAACTCGCCGGATCAGCCGTAGAAAATTGCCACCCAAGATCAACCGCTCATCGCCCTCGGGCAAACGCAGCAAGCGTATCTTCTCCAGCTCGAGCGCGGGGTGCAGCCAGGGCCCATCCGACCCAAACAGCACCTTGTGCGGTCCTGCGCGGCGCACCGCCTGCTCCAGCAGGTCGAAGCGCCGCACACCCGCACTGTCGGTATAGATGTTCTTGTGCCGCACCAGATGGTCGATCAGCGCAAGCTGCGCGGCCCAGTCGTCGGCAAAGCTGCCAAGATGGGGCAGGATGAAATCGACGTCGGGATACTGCGCGGCCAGCAGTTCAGCCACCGCCACCTCGCCCACGGGGTCGTACAGTACCGGCACGCCGAACACGCGCGCGGCTTCGCACACCTCCCCCGTGATGCGCGCGTCGTGCCGGTGCAGCTTGATGCCGATGAAGCCATACTGCTCGACCGCTGTCTTCACCATGGCCGCGATCCGCCCCCGGTCGCGCACGGCGTGCACGAAGGCGAAGGCATAGAACTGCTTCGGCCGCGATGCGACGATGCGTGCCACGCCGGCGTTGGCCCGTGCGTAGTCGCTGTGGAATGCGGCCAGCAGCGCGGTACGGTCTATGCCTGCCGCGCCCGCGCGCCGCAGATAGCGTCCGAGCCCGGCGTTGCTGTCCCACGGGCCTGTGAGCCCGTCACCGGGGCCGGCGTGGCAATGGCAGTCGATGATCATCGCCGCCTCAACGGCCGTAGATGCTGCCGCCGTAGCCGTAGCTGCCGGCGCCGCAGATGCGCTCGGCGCGGCGCTTGCGCCAGCGGCCGCCATAGGCCTCCGCCTCGCCCTCCCCCTGGTTTTCCCCGCTCAGTTCATAGTAGGGGATATGCCGCACCAGCGATTCGGACAAAGCCTGGCGCAGCGCGCGCGGGCTGCCGTCGCTGTCGGCGGCCAGTTGCGCGGCGGTGCCGGCGACGCGCACGAAGCGGCGCGCCATCTCGAATTCCTGCTGCCCGTATTCCATGCCGCTGAATTCCATGCCGCTAAATTCCATCTCAAGCGCATTGGCGGCCGCGCTTCCCAGCGCCGAGCCGAGCGCCGTGCCGACGCCGGGTATCGGAATGAAGGAGCCCAGCGCGCCGCCGACGAAGGGCAAGGCCTTTTTGGCGATGCCCTTCAAGACACCGCCCAGCGGCTTGGCGATCTTCTTCAGCCCTCTGCCTATCGACTTGAAGACGCCGCCCAGGAACTGTTCCAGCTCCGCTTCATTGGTCACCGACAGCAGTTCCAGCGCCAGTTCCATTTCCTGCGCTTCGTTGAACGGCCCTTCCTGGGCGCCGCCGAATTCCATCACTTCGAATGTGCCTGCCGCCTCGTTGCGGCAATTGGCGCAGTTGCATTGTTTCTTGTACATGGTGTTCTCCTTGGGTTCTCGCGCTATAGCACCAGCCATCGCCAGTCATCGCCAGCCACTACCGAACAACTCTGCCTCCAGCTCGCGGCGCTGGTTGGTCAGCACGCCGGCGCTGTTGCGGAACATATCGTCGTGGATGCGGTATTCCACCGCGCGGCGCTGGGCGTCCGTCAGGCCCGACTGCGCCACGTACACGGAGTGCGCGGACAGCGGCAATCCCATCATCTGGCCGCACAGCGCGTGCTGCTGCAGGCGGCGGCGCAGGTTGTTGGTCTGTCCGCTGTAGGCGCGCTGCACGCCGTTGACGGTAAACTCGATCAGGTAAAACCCCGCCCCGGTGGCGCGCGGATCGCGCAGGGCGTTCGTGATCGCGCCCAGCGCGACGTAGGCTGGACGCTGGGCCGCCGGCAGCCTCCCTATCGTCCCGGCCAGCGTGGGCGGCACCTCGCCCTCGACAGGTCCGGGGTCCACGCCGTCGTCGAACGCCGGTTCGGCAGGAGGCGCCGCTGCATCCGACCAGTCTCCGGGATCGGCCGGTTCGCGCGGTTCGACAAGCACACCCGTGTAGGGCCACAGTCCACCGTAGTAAGGTCCGTAGTACGGCCAGCGTCCGGGCCAGGTCCGCGCCGGAAAACCCGGCCGCCCCGGCCGCCCTGGCCACCCGGAACCGCCCGGTTTTACGGCGCGACCGGATCTGCCCATGGGCGACGGTTTTGCCTGGACGCGCGAGCCCGGCGGGCGCGCGGAACTGACACGGCCGCCTCCGCCCCTGGCTGGACTTCGCGCCGCCCCCATGCCGCGCCCCATCGGCCGCATGCCGCGTTCCGATTCCCACTCTTGCTCCCACTCTTGCCCCCTCTCCTGCTCCCTCTCCTGCTCCCTCTCTTGCTCCATTTCACCCCCCATTTCAAACGGCAGGGCTTCGAATTCCTGGTTCATGCCAGCTCCTTGATGTGATGTTCAAGCGCCGCCAGGGCGCGTGCCACGTCGCCTGGACTGTGCCCGGCGCGCAGCAAAAAGGTCAATGCCGCAGAGCCGCCGTGGCGCTGCAACAGGGCGGCGACGCCGCCCGCCTGCAAAGCCGCGTGCAGCGCGGCGCCATCAACGTGCGCTGCCAGCGGAACCACCTGCACCGGGAACAGGCCGCCCCGGCAGGCGATTCCGGCCGCCGCCAGCCCGGCGCGGAACTGCCGCACCCGCAGCCGCAGCGTTGTTCTCAGCGCGTCGCCGCAACTCCGGTTCAGACGCAGCGCGCGCAAGCCGGCGGCGATGGCAGCCGACGACGGCGGGCTGCCGTGCACGCGCGTGCCGCTCTCCGCCTCGAAGCGCGCCATCAACGGGGCGCTGCCCGCGAGCGCCGCCAGCGGGGCGCCAAAAGCCTTGGCCAGCGAAGCGCCCACCAGCACCGGGGCGCCCGAGCAACCATGCGCCGCTATCCCGGCGCGCTGCCGCCCCGCCCCACCTGCGGGCCGGTCCGGCGCCGCGCCGGCCAGGCAGTGCAGCACGGCCGACCCGCCGCCGTTCAAGCCCAGCAGGCCCAGTGCCTGCGTGTCGTCAAGCACCAGGTAGCCACCGCCGCGTGCGGCGATCTCGGCGTAATCGGCCAGCGGCGGCGGAGCGGCGGTGCCGGGGCTGTAGCCGTCGGCCAGCACCACCGGACGGCGGCCCTGCTTCGACCAGCGCCGCGCCAACCGCGCCAGGCCGGCCGCATCGCCATGGCGGAACACCTGCATGGTCGCGCCCTGCGCCACGGCCCTCTGTGCGCCCCAGCGGGCGATCGGATAAGCGGCGCCGTCCACCAGCAGCGCCACCGGATCCCGCGCCAGCATGGCGAACAAGTCCCAATACAGATGCAGCGTGGACGGCAGCAGCAGCGCCGCCTCGCAGCATTGCAAAGCCGCCAGTTCGCGCGCCAGTGCACGCGCGGCGGGCAGCTCCTCCAAGGCCGCCGGCTTGCCCAGTGTGAGGGCCGCCCACGGATCGAGCGCCGCGGCTGGATGGCGCATATCGAGATACAGCGCACTCGTAAAGTCGAGCGTGGCCGCGCTGGACCGTGGACCGGCGGCACCGCGCGCCGACTTGGCGGGGGCGGGACGCGTCCCGCCGCCGCGCTCCTTGCTTGTCCCCTGGCCCGCCATCGCGCGCCTCAGGCGCGCTGCTGCTGGATCGCCAGGCGCTGTCGCAACAGCACCGACGGCAGCGTGGCGTCCGAGGCCACGTCCGAGCCGTCGACCGACAGGTCGACACCGGTGGCGGCGCGGTAGGCGTGGATATAGCCTTGCGCCTGCGGCCGCCAAAAGCGCGCCCAGTTGAACGCTTGGGTAGATTCATAGATGTCGCTCCAGTTGCCGTAGCGGATGGACAGCAGCAGCTGTTCGCCGAACATGGCCAGCGCGCGGAAATGCATCACGCTGGTATCGGTCCAACCCTGCAGCTTCTTCATCGCATCCACCCGGTCCATCCAAGGCTCCGGATAGGCCACCATGACGCGCGTGGGCAGGAACTCGCGGAACTCCGGCCTGCCCAGCAGCCATTGCTGCATCAGCATTTCGATGCGCGCGGTGGACGGCAGGTCGCCGAACTGGTTGTGCGCGCCCTGCGACAGGATCAGATGCACTTCCTTGAGCGCGTTCAGTACCGGGAAGGCGTCCGCCTTGACGGTGGTGTCGTCGTCCTGCTTGTAGAAGGAGGTTAGCAGCCGCAGCAAATGGTGGAACGCTTCCAGGAATTTCGAGCGGCTGTCGGCCGGACGGAATTGCCGGACAGCCTTGCCGTCCAGCCGCACGCCGTAATGATGGTCGTACTCGTAGTTGCGGCGCACCACCGTGAGGCGATGTTGTTCGTCCTGCGTGTAGCCCCACAGCAGATTGTTCAGGGGCCGCAGCATGTCGATCTCGGTATTGGCCAGCGGGTCCAGCCCATGGCCGGGCGCGCGCAGGTTCTGGAAGCGCTGCGTGATGGCGTTCATGGTCTGCACCAGCATGCCCTCCTCTTGCCAGTAGGACCAGATCAGCTCCACCAGGCAGGGGTTGGACAGCCGCTCCTGGATGATGCCGAAGCACAGGTCCGCCTCGGCGCCGCCGACGTTGATCGGAATGTCGGGCAGCTTGCGCCGGATCACGGCCAGGTAGGGCAAGGTCAGCGTGGTGCCGTCCACCGTTTCAAGGTACTCGTTGGCCAGCACGTCGGCCAGGCTGCCGCCGTTGGGAATGTCGCGCCGGTCCAGATAGGCCGCATCCTCGCCCGGCCGGAAGGCCAGCGGCAGGTTCAGCACGCCGCAGTTGACCATCACGAAGGCCTCCGTGGCCGCCTTCAGCACGCGGTAAGAATCCGAGTCGTTGAACGGCAGCGCGCGGCGCTGCTTGAGGTTGTTGAAGGCGATGCGCTGGCGGTCGTTGTCCGGCAGGCCGCCGTTGGGGTCGCAGAACAGCTTGTCCATGAAAGCCAGGTAGTTGGTGAAGGACAGCGCCTCGGTGCTGTTGCGGATCAGGGTCCACAGCGGCAGGTCCTCGGTCGGCTCGGTCTCGGTGCGCGACAGCGACACGCCCACATTGCCGCTGATGGGGCTGGGCACGCGCTGCTCGGCTTCGAAGTCCGCCCCCACGCCCAGCGCCGCCATCGTACCCGGCGGGACCACGCCGGCCAGCTGCTCGGCCGTGAGCGAGGCGCCGGCGCCGCCGCTGCGCACCATGGGCATGCCGGCCGCGCCCTGCGGCGCCGCGCCGTTCGGCCGGCCTCGCCGCGCGAACAGCACCTGCGCCTCGAAGCGCTGCGGACCGGCGTGGCGCATGATGGAGGTGAAGCGGCGCCCGTCGCCGCGCGGCTGCCACGGCGAGCGCGGCACCACGCGCAGCTTGTCCTCGGCCAGCGGGCCGTCTCCGTCCACGTGCACCTCCGCGATAGCCTTGTCGCCCACGAAGGCGCAGTTCTGGTCGACCTCGCGGCAGTTCGATTCGAACGTCATGGCCACGGTGGAGCGGAAGGCGAAGTCGAAGCAGACGTTCTCCGTGCAGCCGTTGCGCACCACCGCGCACTGGTAGAACAGCGCGTCCATTTTCATCGGCACGATGTTGTCGTAGGCGGCGATATAAGCGCCGGCATCGAGCTGCCTGAACAGCACCGCGCCGTCCGCGCCCGTGAAGCCGGTCGCCACCAGCAACTGCTCGTCGGGCAGCCAGTTTCTCACCTCATCCACATTGCATTCCTGCATGGGTACGCCCTGCTGCGTTTGCGCCTCGTACAGTTTGATCGCGGCGTTGACCACCGGCGCGCCGCTGTGGCTGTCGTGGACCGTCACCTGGATCGCCCCGCGCATGTCCGCCTTGGCCGCCGCGTTCTTGATGTTTGCCATGTTTATCTCCTAAAGGATAGTGCTACGGTATTCGGGGCGCTCCTGCGCCACGTCGCTGCAAAGCGCGCTCAGGTCCAGCGTGCTGCGCAAAGCCCAGTGCGTCAGCAGCCGCGCCAGCAGGACGCTTTCGTCCTCGGGGCTGAGGCGGCCGTCGGCACGGGCCTGGCCTATCACCGCGAACGCCAGCGACGGCGCGGCCTCGTACAGCTGCCGCGGCGCCCTGCTCCATTGCCGGAACAGGCCGGCCAGGCGGCGCGGCTGGCGCGCGCGCACGGCCATCACTTCGGGCAGCGTGCGGCCGCGCAGCAGGGCCGGCCGGTGCCGCGCCAGCAGCGCGGCGACCGCGGGCAGGCTTTGTTCCAGCTGCAGCAGCAACGCGCGCTGCGGCGGCGCCAGCCCGGCCAGCGGATAGAATGACTCCCACAACGCGGCGATGCGCCGCCATTGCGGATGCGGGAACAGCTGCTGGCCAAGCGCGCAACTGAGCTTGACCCGTATCCACGGCGCGGGATGCGGATCGTCCGCGTTGACGCGGAACACGAACACGCGCGGCAGGCTGACCACGCCGATCAGCCCCAGCGTGGCGACCACGCCTACCCGCGCCAACGACCACAGGTCGGCCACCACCTCGGAGATCCAGCGCTCCCACAGCTGCCACACGTGCGCCGGCGTGCCCAGGCTGCCGCTGCCGCCGCGCTGCATGGCCTGCAGCACCGGCCGCAGCGAGTTGACCAGGTCCAGCAGCGCCGCGCCCTGATGGCCCACCTCGTGGAACAGGGACGACGCGATGCTGCTGCCGACCATGCGCTCGCGCGGCACCCGCACCACCGCGACCGGGTTGTCGCCGCCGCCCGGCAGCCGGGTGCGCGCGCGCCGGATGGCCGCACCGGGCCCGCGGTCCAGGTAGCAGATCACGGGCGGTGCACGGAAGTAGGCACCCGGCAGCGCCAGCGCATCGGCCGAGGCCACGTCCAGCCCGGCAAGCCAGATGCCGTTCTTATGCTCGCTGCGCTGCGTGATGACGTCGTTGAACAGGTCGAACTGCGTCAGCGCGGCGTTGAACTTCAGGCGCACGAAGGTGAAGCGGCGTTGCGCCTCGGCCGCCGTAGCGCTGCGCGCGGCCGGGCTGCGCAACCAGTCCAGATAGCCGTTCACCATGCCATGCAGCTCGCGCCGCCCCTGCGCCAGATACGCTTCGATGGCCGACTGCGCCGACGGCAGCAGCGCCGCCGCCGGCACCATGGGCTCGATCAGCACGAAGGGACGCACGCGCCCCAGCCGCGTGAGCAGCGAGCGCGCTTCTTGCGCCAGCATCCACAGGGCGTAGGAGCTGATGGCCATGATGGTTCAGGCGCCGTAGAGGATGATCTTGCGGCCCTGGCGCGCCCAGCGGCCCGAAGAACCGCCGCCGCCCATGCCGCCGCTCGCGCCGGAGCCGCCCATGCTGCCCATGCTGCCGGTGCCGCCGCGCTGCGCACCGCCGAAGCCGCCGGCCTGGCCGCGCGCTTGCGTGCACTGCCCGCCCTGCATGCCTCCCTGCGTGCCGCCCTTGGCCAGCAGGCCGGGCGCGTGCTGGCGCGCAGCCGCCGTGGCCGCAGCCTGCGCGACGGCGCGCGGATCGCCGCCGCGCGACTGGGCCGCCCGCTGCACGGTGTCGGCCGCCAGCCGCACGAAGGTCTTCGCCCCTTCGAATTCGCGGTCCTCGCCCATCATTTCGCCCTCGGCTTCCAGACCGAGCGCGCCGCCTGCGGCCGACGCCAGGCCGCTGCCGATCTTGGCGCCCAGCGGTCCGCCGAAGTAGCCGCCGATGGCGCCGCCGGCCAGCGGCAAGGCTTTCTTGGCCACGCCTTTCAGCACGCCGCCCACCGCCTGGCCTATCGGCGACTTGATGACGGAACCGGCCACCGAGGCGGCTTTCTTCAGGAAGTTGCCGAGGAATTGCTCCAGCTCGGCTTCGTTGGTGACGGACAGCAGTTCGTTGGCCAATTCCGTTTCGTCCGCTTCGGACAGCAAGCCGCCCTCACCGCTCCATTCGCCCTGGCCGAACTCGTACTGCTCGCCTTCATAACCCATTTCCTGGCCGAATTCCAGGGTGGTACGATCGATGTCATGCATGATTAGCTCCCGATGTTGGTGTAAAACTGACTAAACAACGACGAAACAACTGACTAGCAATTGAGGACCACGATGCGCTTGCCGCTGCGCTGCCAGCGTCCTCCCGCCGGCTCCTGCCGCGCCACCCGGTGCAGCAGCCCTGGCGCATGCCGCCGCGCCGCCTGCGCCAGCGCGGCTTGCACCTGGCCGCCCGCATCCTGCCCCCGCGCCGGCACACCCGCCGCCAGTGCGCCGCCGATGACGTCCTGCGCCAGCCGGACGAAATGGCGGGCCAGTGCGAACTCCTTGTCCTCCGGGCTCAGTCCTTCCAGTTCCAGGCCGAAGATGGTGGCCGCGCGCAGCTGCGCGGCCCGGCTGCCGAAGGGCAGCAAGCGGCGCGCCACTTGCAGCAACGTGCCCATCAGTGCGCGGCCCAGCGGCAGGCGCAGGGCGCTGCGGCCCGCCGGTCCGGAACGCGCGATCATCCCGGCAATGAAGGGCGGCAGCCCGGCGCCATTGGCGGCGCTGGCTTCCAGAAGTTCGGCCGCGTACACCATTTCCAGATCCGTTTCCGGCGCCTCCAGCGACAGCGATGTTGGCGGCGTGCCGGGTGGCGGCGGAATCTCGACTTCAGGCAGGTATTCGAGCAGGCGGTTCATACTTGGCTCCGGTCTGGCGGTGTACACCAGACGTCGCAAGCCCCGTGCCAGCGCGCAGCAAAGGCAAACGGCCGCCGCGATGCCGAAAAAGGCTTCGCGGCGGCCGCCATGAGGGTGGAATTGCGCGAAGTGTGCTTCGCGCGGGATGGGATTAAGCGATCACAGCCAGTGTCAGCGTCGCGACATAGCCGTCGGTGATGTTGCCGGTCATGGTTGCGAGCTGCAACGAGTAGCCGTCGCCGAACACCATGTCCGAAGTGTAGCTGGTGCGCGCCAGGTTGCTCACGCTGGCGCTGTAGCCGGTGGCGGCATAGACCTCGGTCAGCGTGGCCATCGGGAAGGTGAATTGCGAGGTCTTGACGCGGTTGCTGGCGTTGCTGCTCTTTGCCAGCGTCGGGTAGACCTCGAAGTGCACATGCGGCATGCGGCCGTCGTAGCAGCCGGGGAAGATGGTGGTAAAGCTCAATTCGCCGCTCGCGTCAGCTTCCTGCACGCCGCGCAGGTAGTTCTGGTCGGTGATACCGCTGGAGTACAGCGAATACTTGCCGTCGCGGTCGCAGTGCCAAAGGTAGACCGCCATCGCGCCCGCCGCTGTGCAACTGGCGTTGGCATTAACGATTTTCAGCTTGATGGTGAGCGGCACGCCGGCGGCGGTGCCGGTGGCACCGCCGAAGCTGCTGCGGATGTCCTTGCGCACCACGCCGCTTTGGATCAGCACGTTGGCCACGCCGCTGCCATTGCTGTTGGTCCCGTCGCCCGGATAGGGGCCGCCGGTTTCCTCGGGAATCACGGTACAGGCGCCGGAGGTTCCGGTGCCGGTGCCGGTGGACGGCGTGGTGGTGGTTCCCGTCGATGGCGTGGTGGTGGACGTGCCGGTGTCGCTCCCCGTGCTGGCCGTGGCGGCGCTGTCGCCGGAGCCGCCGCAGCCCAGGATGGGCAGCGCGGCGGCACCGCCTATCAGCCAGCGCAGGGACTTGCGGCGGCCCGCCGCCATCTGCATCATTTTGTTCAGGTCGTCGGCCAGGCTGTGGTGCTGCGATTCGTGATGTTCCGATTCGTGATGTTTCATTAATTACTCCATTGGTACCGAGGTTTATTGGGGTTGAGGATGGGGAGGTTTACGCTGGTCCAGTTGCTTGCGCTGTTCGGCAGTCAGCACGGCCAGCAGTTTTTGACCGGTGCGCACGCGCTGCAATTCCAGATTGGACATCGCCTGCGCGGCGGCTTGAGACAGCGACGCGGCTTTCGCGTCGTCGTATTTATCAGCGCTGCCCAACGCGTGCAGCGCTTCCTGCGCCTTGTGGAAAGCCTTGCCCTGCTCGCGCAGATAGGGGGCCTGCGCGTGAAGGATGGCAAACACTTTGTCCTGCTGCGCTTCGCTCAAAGCCAGACCATGCATGAATGGCGGCTGGCCGAAAGGCATTCTGCGCGGGCCGGAGCCGGGTCCGGAACCGAGGCCAAGGCCCCATGGCCCCATCTCACCCGGGCCGCCATGACTAGCCATACCACCGCGGCCACCAGGGCCGCCAAAATCTCCCGAAACGCCAGGACGGCCGGGGCTAGGGGGGCCGCGCATGCCACGTTCGCCGTCCGGGCCGCCATGACCGGAACGAACGTCCGCGCCGGGGCCGGCGTCAGCGCCGTTGCGAGCGCTGGATTCCTGGCTTTGGACGCCGTAGGCATCGAGGCCGTTGTCTGCGTGGGAAACCAGCGGCAATGCCATGACGGCGGCCAGCAGGCATAGTTGGAGGGTTGTCTTCCTGGTTTTCATGTCGCGCTCCGAATGTGTCGTTGGGAGTGGCCATTGTCTGGCGGGAGCATGTAAAGCGCGGTTAGGACAAGGTAAATCCGTGTAAAGAGGGCTGGTGTAAATCGGGGTAAATGCACACTTTCGCCGCCATCTTGTTTGTTATGATGGGTTTATCGAAATCACGAATCACGCTGCAATGAGCAAGGTACTGTTAATAGACGACGACGTTGAACTGGTAGGCATGTTCCAGGAATACCTGGAACAGGAGGGCTTCGAAGTCAAGACCGCGCATGATGGCGAGGCCGGCGCTGCTGCCGCCCTGTCGGGGCTTTACGCCATCGCCGTGCTGGACGTCATGATGCCGCGAATGAACGGCCTGGAGACCCTGCGCCGCATCCGCGCCCACAGCCAATTACCCATCCTGATGCTGACGGCACGCGGCGACGACACCGACCGCATTGTCGGCCTGGAACTGGGCGCGGACGACTACGTGGCCAAACCCTGCACGCCGCGTGAACTGACGGCACGCATCCGCGCCATCCTGCGCCGCACGCTGGGCGTGGCGATGGATACGGGCGGCGCCGTGCAACTGGTGGTCGGCAACTTGACGATGTGGCCGGAACAGCGGCGCGCCACCTGGGCCGGCGCGGCGCTGGAGCTGACCAGCACCGAATTCAACCTGCTCGAAGTCCTGGCGCGCAACGCGGGCAAGCCGGTCAGCAAGAACGTGCTGTCCGAGCAGGGCCTGGGCCGCCCGATGGCGCGCTTCGACCGCAATATCGACGTTCACCTGAGCAGCCTGCGGCACAAGCTCGGCACCATCGCCGATGGCCGCTCCTGCCTGCAGACGGTGTACCGGCTCGGCTACCAGCTGATCAAGGAATAGCCGTGGGCCGCCTGTTCTGGAAGTTCTTCTTCTCCATCCTGCTGGCACAGGTGGTGGCCGCAGTGGGCATAGGCGGCACCATCTGGCTCAAGAACCGCGAGGCCGCAGTACAGCGCAGGCAGGACATCGACACCGGCCCGCGCGCCGAGGATGCCATCGAATCGGCCGCCGCCACGCTGGAATTCGGCGGCGTCCATGCGCTGCAAAGCCTGCTGGAGAATATGAACCGGCACCGCGTGTACGCGGTCAACGAGATGGGACGCGAACTGCTCGGGCGCATCGTCAAGCCTGCGATGATGCTGGAGGCGCGCCTGATGCTCAAGCGCGACGGCACCCAGCGCGTGGTACGCGAGGTGAAAGCGGCCGACGGCCACCGTTATGTGCTGTTCCTGCCATCGCGCGAGCACCCGGGCGGCATGCCGCCGGGTGGGCATTTGATGTCCGGGGCGGCGCTGAGCAACCTGGCTGGCCTGGCCGACACGCCATTCAATGGGCGCGCCCCCGGCCACTGGCACGGTCCGGGGCCGGATCCCGGCTCAGGTCCGAGGCCCGGTCCAGGGTCAATTCCGGGGCCAGCGCCAAGTCCAGGGCTGGGCGCAGGAGCAGGTCCAGGCTCAAGTCCGGGCCGAGGTCCAGGGGAAGGCTCAGGTTCACGGTCAGGCCCGAGTCCAGGCTACGGACATGTTCCAGCCTATGGTCCGAATCCGGGCTATGGTCCGGGCCCCGGTCCACGCGCAGGTCTAGAGGCGGGCCCGGCAACTGGCCGCGGCCCAAGCGCTGGCATGAATGCCTCCGCCACGCAAGCCTCCGGCGCGGCGCAACCGGGGTTCGGCCAGCGGCCACCTGAAGGCGGCATTGGCCGGCCAGGTGAAGCCGGGCCAGGGCCCAATCCCGGCGGCCCCGGCACGGACGGCCCGCCGCGCTTCCAACCGCTCACGCCCTTCGTCCCCGTCGCCGCCGCCGTGCTGGCCAGCCTGCTGTTCGCGGCCTTGCTGGCATGGTATTTCGCGCGCCCCATCCGCTCGCTGCGGCAGGCTTTCGAGGCCGCCTCGCAGGGTGACCTCGCCCCCCGATTCGCCCATGTCAGCGGCAAGCGCGGCGACGAGCTGAGCGACCTGGGACGCGATTTCGACCGCATGACAGCCCGCCTGCGCAGCCTGATGGACGCGCAAACGCGCTTGCTGCACGACGTATCGCACGAACTGCGCTCGCCCTTGGCGCGCTTGCAAGCCGCCATCGGTCTGGCGCACCAGCAGCCGGACAAAGCGCGCGCATCGATGGAGCGCATCGAGCGCGAAAGCGTGCGCATGGACAAACTGGTGGGCGAATTGCTGACGCTGGCCCGTCTCGAAGCGGGTCCGCTGAATGCATCGAAAGAACAAATCAGCATGGCCGACCTGATGGACGAAATCGTCGGCGATGCCGAATTCGAAGCGGCCTCGCACGACCGCGCCATCGAACTGCGCGGCAGCGCCGACGTGGCGGTCAACGGCCACGCCGACCTGCTGGCGCGGGCGATCGAGAACATCGTGCGCAACGCCATCAAGCACAGCCGCGCCGGCGGCATCGTGCGGGTGGAACTGGACACCGACGAGGCCAGCGACCGCCTGCACATCCGCGTGCTCGACCGCGGTCCCGGCGTGGCGCAGGCCGACCTCGAGGCCATCTTCGACCCCTTCTTCCGCAGCAGCGACACGCCCAAGGATGTGGAAGGCCACGGACTGGGCCTGGCGATCGCGCAGCAGGTGGTGCAGGCGCACGGCGGCAGCGTGGCCGCCCGCAACCGCGAGGACGGCGGCCTGTGCGTGGAAATCGTGCTGCCGATCACGCAGCACGCCTGAGCAGCCGGCTTACAGCTCCAGCTTGGTGATCTTGGTGCCTTCCAGCGTCAGGTTCGCCATCAGGCCGGCGTTGGTCAGCACGAAGGCCTGGACCGGATTGTTGGCGGTGGTGGTGTCGATTTCGCCGTTCACGCCAACCTTGACCACGGCCACGGAAGCATCGACGCCCGCCGTCCAGCCCTTGCTCTGGCCGAACTTCTCGAACGCGTCCTTCGTCATGAACAGCATCACCACGGCTTTCGACTGCGCCCCCGCCTGCAGGCCCACCGAGGCCGACGTCATCCGGTAATAGCCGCCGTGCGCACCCTTGACGCGCAAAGTGCCTTTGCCATACTCGCCGCCCACGACAAAGCCCGCGGCGAGCACGCGCGGGAACACCAGGATCGCATGGGATTTCGCCACCAGCTCGCGCGAGCCCTTCACTTCCGCATACAGGCGGTTCAGGGTCGTATCGAAGCCCGCGTCGATCTCGGCGCGGCTGTCGTCCGCGCCGGGCTTGCCGGACGAGGTGGTTGTGGTGCAGCCCGCCAGCACGGCGCTGAAAAGCGCCAGCGCGGCGGCGGTTTTGAACAGGAAAATACGCTTACGCATGGCAATCTCCAGTCGTCGGTGTCGAGGGAATCTCTACGATTCTGACATCTTCGGCGCGGGACTGCCTCCCTCTTCCGTTCAGTGCTTGAGAAGCATCAAGCCTTCGGCAGGGTCACACCGTGCTGGCCCTGGTACTTGCCGTTGCGGTCCTTGTACGACACCTCGCACACTTCGTCGCTCTCGAAGAACAGCACTTGCGCGCAGCCTTCGCCGGCGTAGATCTTGGCCGGCAGCGGCGTGGTGTTGGAGAACTCCAGCGTGACGTAACCTTCCCATTCCGGCTCGAACGGCGTCACGTTGACGATGATGCCGCAGCGCGCGTAGGTGGATTTGCCCAGGCACACCGTCAGCACGTTGCGCGGAATGCGGAAGTACTCGATGGTGCGCGCCAGAGCGAAGGAATTCGGCGGGATGATGCAGACGTCGCTCTTGACATCGACGAAGGAGTTCGAATCGAAGTTCTTCGGATCAACGATGGTGCTGTTGATGTTGGTGAAGATCTTGAACTCGTCAGCGCAACGGATATCGTAGCCGTACGACGACGTGCCATAGGAAATCACCTTGCGGCCGCTGTCCTCGCGCACCTGGTCCGGGTGGAAAGGCTCGATCATCTTGTGCTGCTCCGCCATGCGGCGTATCCATTTGTCGCTCTTAATCGTCATCGCAAAACCACTTTTAAAGATTGCAGGGAGGCGCGCCGGGCCGGCGGCGCCATTTTCACCCGCGATTTTACGCGAAAGCCCCGCCTGCCAGAACATTTTTGCAAACTCCCGGCAGCAGCCCCGTTATCATTTCGTGCACGGTTTTCGCCGTCATCTCGGGCGACTCCATCGGGAACAGATGCCCGCCCGGGATGATGCGGAAATTGCGGCCCACCAAACGGCGCGTCGCTTCCAGCCCTGCCTGGCGGCATTCGACCGACTTGTCGCCGCCGATAAAACCGGCCGGGACCGCCAAGCCATCTTTCACCAGGCCGCCAATGTGGTGCGGCAGGCCGCGGTAGACCTCGGTCTCGTTCTCGCGCGTAAACCGCAGCTGCACGCCCTGCGGATGCGGTTTCAGGCCGGCGGCGATGTAGTCCTCCAGCACACCCGGCGCCCAGGCCGCGAAGATGTCCTTGCTGGCGAAATGCTGGTAGGCCGCCCTCTCGTCCGGCCACACGTTACGGCGTTTGGCCGAAAAACGCGCCGGCGACAACTTGTCGGCCACCGGCCAGCGCCGCATCACGCGCAGCAGCATGGCGCGCCAGCCCGCCACCACCGGCGCATCGAGCATCACCACGCAGCGCACCAGGTCCGGCCGCATGGCTGCCACCATCACGCTCAGCATGCCGCCCAGGGAATGGCCGACCAGGATGACCGGCTCGCGGTAGCGCGATGTCAACTCGTCAATCAGCTCCTGCACCTGGTGCGGCCAGCCGGTCTGCACCGGGTAGGCGGGGTTATGCGCGTGCATGTCGAGCGCCTGGACGTCATAGTGCGCCCCCAACAACTCGAACAGACGGCGGTAGGTGCCTGCCGGATAGCTGTTGGCGTGCGAGAAGTGCAGCTTGGGTTTGTTCATTTTTGTAGTGCCTCCTTAGGTCCATTGTAAGGAGAGCTGCAGAGAAAAAATAGAACGCTTGCTCTAATTTTCTTCGACTGTCGGAATACTTTACATGTCGGCAAGTTAAATTGAATTTTGTCCACGCAAGTCATTGATAATAGTCACTATTTAGTTTCTGGAACACATCTTGCCTTGGACACTGTAGCACTTCCATAATAACCATCATAGGTGGGAAAAATGACAATCTTTAGAAAGAGTTTATTTAGAAAGAGTTTATTGGCGCTGTCGACGTGGGCTACGGCTGGACTGGCTGCGGCGACGACTTTCTCCATTACAGCAGCGAACTTTGCGGCGGATGACGGTTACGGGACGGACTTGAGCGAATCGAACAACCCTACGCTGCTGGACGTGCGTTTCTCCAACGTCTCGTTCGCCCCGCAAAACTTCAGCTTGGCCAACGCAGGCGATTTCCAGACATTCGCCATCGGCACCGTGCAACTGGCCGAGCCGAACGGTTCGCAAGGCATCGTCGCAAACGAACAGGACAACCTGGGCGTCAAAGTCACCTTTACCTTTGTCCAGCCTGGCAGTGGAACGCCTTTCGTCTTCACGACCGCCACCGCGACTGCGGGCGGCATATCGGACAGCGGCGTGGACTATGTGCTCGACTGGGCCCCGGTCATGGTGAACTTCGGCACCAGCGGACAGTATTCGATCTCGCTGTCGGACCTTTCGTTCACCGGCGCCGCCACAATAACGCAGAACGCCACCATCACCTTGCTGGCCGCCGACGCTGTGCCGCCTCGGGCGCCGGGCACGCTGCCTGAACCGGGCGGCATCGCCCTGTTCGGCCTGGGGCTGGTGGCGCTGGGAAGTCTGCGCCGCCGCCGCGCAAGCTGATCCGCGCCTGAACACGAAGCCGCCATGCCCGCCAAGACATGGCGGTTCTTTTCGCCACATCGCAGGACCAGCGGCCCGCCCGACGGTGCATGCAGAGCATTCCCCGCGAATCGATGCCGGCCACGCCAACACCCCCGGTTCAGGCACCGGACGGGCATCGAAGGCGAAGTGAAAGTCTATCGCCAGTAGCGGCGATGCGCGTCGCGGTAACTCTCTATGCTGAGCTGACCATTGAATTCCAGCGTCAACGCGCCCGACTCGTCACTCCTGGCCCTGCGCACACCCAGCCTGCCATAGCGTTCGTAGACTTGCGCTTGCGGGTGGTGGTAGCGGTTGCGGTAGCCGACCTGGAACACGGCCAGCGTAGGCCGGACGGCCGCCAGGAAGGGCGGCGTCGACGATGTGCCGCTGCCGTGGTGAGGCGCCAGCAGCACGTCGGCAGCGATCCGGTCTTGCGCGCGGGCCTGCAGTTCGGCTTCCTGCGCGGCTTCGATATCGCCCGCCAGCAGCATGGACTGGCCGCCTGCGCTGATTTTGAGGACGCAACTGCGGGCGTTGGGTTTCAGCGTCTTGTCGCCATAGCTGGCCGCCGTTGGATGGAGCATATCGAACCGCACGCCATCCCAGGTCCAGCCCTGCCCCGCCTCGCAACGCGTGTGCAGGCCTGCGGCGCGGATAATGGGATGACCGGGCGGCAGCGAGCTTGCACTCCATAGGACGCGGATATTCTGAACGACGGCCAGGGCGCCGCCGGAATGGTCCGCGTCCGCATGGCTGACGATCATGGCATCCAGCGCCGAAATGCCGCGCGCTCGCAGGTATGGCGCGATGACGCGGTTGCCGCCGTTGGATTCGGGCGTGTAGGCCGGTCCCGTGTCATACAGCAGCCGGTGGCCGCTGGTCTCGACCAGCAGCGCCATGCCCTGGCCGACGTCGAAGGCGATGACGCGGAACGTCCCCTCGGGCGGATGGCTCGGGCTGGCCGCCAGCAACGGCACCCAAGCCACGAGGCCCAGCCAGCGCACCGGCCAGCCGCGCGGCGCCAGCAGCCAGAGCGTGCCGAACAGCGCCCAGCAAAATAGCCATGGCGACGGCGTGGGCGCGGTCCAGACGGCGACGCGGCTGGCGCTCATCCACTCGAGCACCTGCACCAGCAGCCAAACGGTGCCGTGCGCCAACTGCAGCACAGGTGCGGCCAGCAACTCCGGCAGCACCGCGCCCGCCAGCGCCAACGGCGTCACCAGCAGGCTGACCACCGGGATGGCGACCGCGTTCGCCAAAGGACTGACCAGGGATACCTGGGCAAACAGCAGCATCGTCAGCGGAACCAGGCCGACCGTCACCGCGTACTGCACTCGCGCCGCCGCCTTCAGGTCGGCCGTGAAACGCTGGCGCCGGTTCAACTGCGGGCGGCGCCCATGGCTCAGCGGCCTGTTGCCACTGCTGGCCGCGCCGGCGATCGCGGCGCCCGCCGCCACGGCGACGGCGTCGGCGCCGCGATGATGGTCGGCAGTCCGGCCGACGGTGGCGTACAGGATGGTGGCGACGGCGCCGAAGGATAGCCAGAAGCCCGGCCACATCACGGCCCAGGGATCGAACAGCACCACCACGCCAGCGGCAAGGCACAGCACATGGGTCACGCTGGCGAGCCGGTCCAGCCAGAGCGCGGCGGCGATCACGGCCAGCATGTACAAGGTGCGCTGCGCGGGTACGCCGAAACCGGCCAGCAGCACGTAGACCAGTGCCGCGAGCATGCCGGCGACGGCGGCTACCTTCTGCGCCGGCAGCAGCAAAGGCAATTGCGCGCGGGTGAAGAAGGAGCGCCGCCACAACGCCGACGCCGCCAGCGCGAACAAGCCGGCGATCATCGTGATATGCAGGCCGGATATGCTGATCAAATGGCTGATGCCGGTACGGTTGAACACCTGCCAGTCCGATTGCGGTATGCCGCGCTGCTCGCCCACCACGAGTGCCACGATCACGCCCGCGTACTCCTTGCCCGCAAGCGTATGCAGGATGCGGTCGCGCAGCACGGCGCGGCAGTGCTCAACGACGTTGCTGAAACTATAGACGAAAGACGCGAGCCGCGCGTTGCCGGTGCCGGTGCCGGCGCGTACGTAGCCGGTGGCGCGCACGCCCTGCTCCAGCAGCCACAGTTCGTAATCGAAGCCGTAGGGGTTGGCGTTGCCGTGCGGCCGCTGGAGACGCACCGTCAGGCGCCAGCGCTCGCCTGGCTGGACGTCACCGATAGTCACCACTGCGCCACGGTAGCCGGCGTACCACGACAACGCGATGCGCGGCGGAACCTGCATCGTGCGGCCTTCCACACGCTCGACCGCGAAGTTGAAGCGCACGCCGCCCTCGAAGCGGTTCGGCAGGCTGTCTATGGTGCCGGTCAGCGTGACGTCCCTGCCCTCGTCCGCTTTCGCTAGCTGTGGAGCGAGCGCGGAATGGGCCAGCATGGCGGCCCAGTAGAAGCCGATGGCGAAGCCCGCCAAGAGTGCGAAGAGCGGCTTGAGCACGCGCTGCCAGGTCCAAGCGTGCGGACGCGCGCCTGCCAGCAAGGATGTGGGGCGCCGTCGCACGAGCGGCAGCAGGCCAGGCGCAGCACGAACGATAGCCAGCCCAAGGGCAATCGCCAGCAACACCTCGGGAATATGCGGCGGCAGCATGGCTTGCGTCTGCAGCCATGCCGCACCGCCGACGAATCCGAGTAGCGCGCATCGCATAATTGACCCCAGGCAAAGAACCGATTATTGCCAGATGCTTGCCAGAACGTTCTATTCGAGATCAAGCTTTGTCGATGCCATGCGCAGGCGCTTGATGCGTTGCTAGCTTGGCAACAGCTCGGACATGCGGGGAAGTATGTCACGGGCGTTGACGCCGGTCGCGTCACGAACCTCCTCGACGCCGATGCCGCGCAGTTCGGCCAGCACGGCGCCGATGCGGGGAATCTGCTGAGGGGTATTGACGCCCGGGTGGACCCAGGCGGGCGAAATGTCCGGCGCATCCGTCTCCAGCACGATAGCCGACAGCGGCAGCTCCGCCGCCAGGCGCCGGATCTGCAAGGCGCGCGTGAAGGTCATATTGCCGCCGAAGCCCAGCTTGAAACCCACATCGATATAGCCTTGCGCCTGCTGGAAGCTGCCGTTGAAAGCGTGCGCAATGCCGCCGTTGGGCGGGATCTGGCGCACGTGCTTGAGCACCTGGTCCTGCGATTTGCGCACGTGCGTGAGCACCGGCAGCTTGAAGTCACGCGCGATGCGCAACTGCTCGCGCAGGAAGTGCACCTGCTTTTCGCGCATTGCCGGCTCGGCCAGCAAGGGGATGAAGAAGTCCAGCCCGATCTCGCCTATGCCCACCATCCGCGGGTCGCCCAACGACGCCTCCACCTTCGCGCGCAAGGCCGCCAGGTCGTCGTCGGTCGCTTTCGGTACGCAGATGGGATGGATGCCCAGCGCATAGCAGGCATTGTCCGCCTTGGCCGCCAGGCCTGCCACGATATCGAGGTTGCCACGGTCGATAGCCGGGATCACGATCATGGACACGCCTTCCTCGCCGGCGCGCCGCGCCACGTCCAGCGAAGCGCCGCCATATTCGTGCGCGTCCAGATGGCAGTGCGTGTCTATCCACATGCTTATTTCTCCGGATGCAGGCCCTGGTCGGTCAGGCGCAACACGCGGTCGCAGCGGCGCGCCAGCTCGGGGTCGTGGGTAACGATGACGAAAGCCGTGCCCAGGGTGCGGGACAGCTCCAGCATCAGGTCGAAGATCTGTTCGGCCGTGCTGTGGTCCAGGTTCCCGGTCGGCTCGTCGGCCAGCACGCAGGCCGGCTGCGTCACCAGCGCGCGCGCCAGGGCGACACGCTGCCGTTCGCCGCCGGACAGTTCGCCCGGCACGTGCGTCACGCGCTTGGCCAGGTTCACGCGCGTCAGGATCTGCTGCGCCTGTTCCTGCGCCTGCGCGCGCTTCACGCGCCGTATCATCAGCGGCATGGCGACGTTGTCCAGCGCAGAGAATTCCGGCAGCAAGTGGTGGAACTGGTAGACGAAGCCGAGCGACTTGTTGCGCAGGTCGCCGCGTTCCGTCTCGCCCAGGTTGGCGAAGTCCTTGCCCAGCAGTGTCACGCTGCCGCTGCTGGGCGTATCGAGCCCGCCCAGCAAGTGCAGCAGCGTCGATTTGCCGGAGCCGGAGGCGCCGACGATGGCCACGCGTTCACCGCGCCGCACGTCGATATCGATCCCGTTCAGCACCTGCACGGAGTACGTGCCTTGTGTGAAAGTCTTGCCCAGGCCACGGCAGGACAGCACCACGGCATTCGTATCGATGTTGTTGACTGCGTCACTCATAGCGCAGCGCCTCCGCAGGTTTCACACGGGCAGCCCACCAGCTGGGGTAGATGGTGGCGAGGAAGGCCAGCACCACGGCCACCACGCCGATCTTGGTCACGTCCGGCCAGCGCATGTCCGAAGGCACGGTGCTGATGTAGTAGATATCCTTAGACAAGAACTGCACTCCCAAAGTTTGTTCAATAAACGGCACGATCACATCGATATTCAAGGCCACCAGCACGCCGCCCGCGACGCCAAGCAAGGCGCCCATGGTGCCCACCATGGCGCCCTGGATCACGAAAATCTTCATGATGGACTGCGGCGAGGCACCCAGCGTGCGCAGGATGGCGATGTCGGCCTGCTTGTCGGTCACCGTCATCACCAGCGTCGACACCAGGTTGAAGGCGGCCACCGCGACGATCAAGGCCAGGATGATGAACATCATGCGTTTCTCGGTCTGCACCGCCGCGAACCAGGTGGCGTTCAGCTTGGACCAGTCGCGCATCTCCAGCCCGGCTGGCATGATTTTCTTCAGTTCTTCCGCCACCTCCGGCGCGCGGTGCATGTCCGCCAGGCGCAGGCGCAAGCCGGCCGGGGCGGACAGGCGCAGCATCTTCTCAGCGTCGACGATATGGATGAAGGCCAAGCCCGCGTCGAATTCCGCGTGGCCGGCCTGGAAGATGCCGGTCACGGTGAAGGAACGCATGCGCGGCACGATGCCGGCCGGCGTCACGGTGCCCTGCGCCAGCGCCATGGTCACCTTGTCGCCCAGGTTGACCTGCAAGGCGCGCGCCAGGTCGATGCCCAGCACGATATTGAATTCGCCCTGGCGCAGCGCGTTGAAATCACCATACCTGGTGTGCTTGGCCACGTCGGAGACGTTGGGTTCCTGCTCGGGCAGCACGCCGCGCACGATGACAGGGCGCAGATTGTCGCCGCCGTGCTGCAGCATGGCCTGGGTTTCGACGAAGGGCGCGGCGCCCTTCACCGCCGGGTTCTTGAACGCGGCCTTGGCCTGCTCCTGCCAGTCCGGCATGCCGCCGCCCTGGGTGTCGAACACTTCGATGTGTGCCAGCACGGACAGCATGCGGCCGGTGACTTCCTTCTGGAAGCCGTTCATCACCGACAGCACGATGATCAACGCGGCCACGCCCAGCGCAATGCCGCCCATGGAAATGAGGGAGATGAAGGAGATGAAGCTGTTGCGGCTGCTGCGCTTGCCCGCGCGCGTATAGCGCAGGCCGACCAGCCACTCATATGGCAAATTCCAGGGTAGATTCTTAAGCATGCTGTGTGGTCTCATTCATAGCGTAGCGCGTCGGCAGGCTTCACGCGCGCGGCGCGCCAGCTCGGGTATAACGTGGCCACGAAAGCCAGCGCCACCGCCGTCGCGGCGATCACGCCGACGTCGGCCAGGCGCAGATCGGACGGCACGGCGCTGATGAAATAGATGTCCTTGGCCAGAAATTTCATGCCCAGCAGGCGTTCGATGGCTGGCACGATGACGTCCACATTCCACGCCAGCAGCACACCCAGCGCCACGCCCAGCGCGGTGCCCACCACGCCGACCAGCGCGCCCTGCACCATGAAGATCTGCATGACGGAGCGCGGCGAGGCGCCCAGCGTGCGCAAGATAGCGATATCGGCCTGTTTGTCGGTCACCGTCATCACCAGCGTCGCCACCAGGTTGAAGGCGGCGACCGCGATAATCAGCGTGAGGATGATGAACATCATGTTCTTCTGCGTCTGTACGGCGGCAAACCAGTTGGCGTTCTGCTTGGACCAGTCGCGAACCAGCAGCTCGCCCGGCATGGACATTTTCAGCTGGTGCGCCACCATGGGCGCACGCTGCACGTCGTCCACCTTCAGGCGCAAGCCAAACGGCACGTCCAGTTGCAGCAGCTCCATGCCGTCGCCCAGGTGGACGTAGGCCAGGCCCGAGTCGAATTCGTTGTGGCCCGCTTCGAAAATGCCGGCCACCGTGAAGTAGCGCATGCTGGGTACGCCGCCGCTCAGCACGTTGTCGCCGCGCGCGGCCAAGGCCATGGCAACCTTGCCGCCCACTTGCACGTCCAGCGCCTTGGCCAGGCCGACGCCCAGCACAATATTGAAGGCGCCCGGCTTGAGCGCATCCATGCTGCCCTGCTTCATCTGCTTGCCGATATCGGACACGGTGGCTTCGGCCTGCGGCATCACGCCGCGCACGACGGCCGGGCGCAGGTTGTCGCTGCCGTGCACCAGCATGGCCTGGGTCTCGACGAAGGGCGCCGCGCCCCTGACAGCCGGGTTCTTGAACGCCTCCTGCGCCGTGGCCTTCCAGTCGGCCAGGCCGCCGCCGCGCAGATCGTACATTTCAATATGGCCGAGCACCGACACCATGCGCTCCGTGACTTCCTTCTGGAAGCCGTTGTAGACCGACAGCACGACGATCAGCGCGGCCACGCCCAGGCCGATGCCGGCCATGGAAATCGCCGAGATGAACGACAGAAAACTATTGCGCCCGCTGCGCTTGCCGGCGCGGGTATAGCGCAGGCCGACCAGCCATTCGAAAGGCAGATTCTTGATGATGCTCATGGGCCTTGTATGTGGTGATGCCATAGGTGGAAAACGTCCGAGCCCGAAGTGTGCCATACAAATCACGTTTCGTGAGTGAAACACCGCACGCAGGCCGGCGGCTCCGGCCAACGCATCCCGCCGGACTGATACAATCCCGGTCTATGAATCAGCTTACCCTCGTCCTTCCCTTCTCGCTCACCCCTCCCGAACTCGCCACAGACCTGGCCCGCGCCATGCAGGTGCCGGCACTGGAAATGTTGCTTGAACGAAATTCCATGTTCACGCTGAGCGAAGACGACGGTGGAAACCGCCTGCTGCCGCACGAGACCTGGCTCTCGCGCACGCTGACGGCGGGCGCGTCCGATGCGGCGCCGTTCGCCGGGGCGGCCATGCGCGCGCTGGGGCTGCCGCAGCAGGAAGGCTACTGGTTCATCGTCCAGCCGGTGCACCTGCAACTGACGCGCACCCACATGGTGCTGGCCGATCCGCGCGATCTGCGCCTGGGCGAAGCCGATGCGCGCGCCCTGTTCGAGCTGGTCCAACCCTACTTCGACGAAGTGGGCAAGCCGCTGCTGTACGCGACGCCGGACATGTGGTTCGTCCGCGCCGACGACTGGAGCGAGCTGCGCACAGCGTCGCCAGACGCCGCCGCCGGCGACAACCTGGCCGACTGGATGCCCGAAGGCGCCGCCAAGCGCGAGTTCCGCAAGCTGCAGAACGAAGTGCAGATGCTATGGCACGAGCACCCGATCAACGAAGCGCGCCAGCAGCGCGGCCTGTCGCCGGTCAACTCCTTCTGGCTGTGGGCAGGCGCGCCTGCAGGGGCGGCCGTGCCTGGCGCGGCCCATGCCGCCGGTGCCGCCGGCCTGGAGCCGGCGACGCGAGCAGGGACCCTGACCGGATCGGACCGGCATCAGGCAGTTGCCGGCACTACGCTGGCCACCGCCAACTGCCCCGAATGGATGGCGCTGCTTGCCGAACCCGCGCTGCGCGCCGCCACCGCAGAGCAACTGCTCGCGCGTCCCGGCGACGCCACCGTCGTGCTGGGAGAACTGATCGCCGACGGCAAGGCAGGCGACTGGTCGCCATGGCTGGGGCATATGCAGCAGCTGGAACAGGACTGGTTTGCGCCGCTGCTGGCCGCGCTGAAGTCGGGCCGCCTCGGCAGCCTGAAAATGGTGCTGAGCAGCCGTCTGAAGCTGGCCGAAATTACCGTAACAAAAGGCGCGCTGCGCAAATTCTGGCGCAAGCCCTCACTGAGCAAATTATCGACATGACCCGTATCGCCACACGCTCCTGCCCGTTCCGCACCTCGGAAATGCTCCGCCAAGGCGGTATCCACCCTGTACTGGCGCGCCTGTTCGCATCGCGTGGCCTGACCGACGTGAAGGACCTGTCCAGCGAGCTCGCTGCGCTGATCGCGCCCGCCGGCCTGCTGCACATCGACGTCGCCGCCGTCTTCCTGGCCGACTCCATCGCCGCGCAAAAGCGCATGGTGATCGTGGCCGACTACGATTGCGACGGCGCCACCGCCTGCGCCGTCGCCATGCGCGGCCTGCGCGCCATGGGCGCCAATGTCGACTTCATCGTGCCCAACCGCTTCGAGTACGGCTACGGACTGACGCCGGAGATCGTCGCGCTGACCGCGCGCGAGAAGCAGCCGGACATCATCATCACCGTGGACAACGGCATCGCCAGCATCGACGGCGTGGCCGAGGCAAACCGGCGCGGCATCGAAGTCGTCGTCACCGACCACCACTTGCCGGCCGACGTGCTGCCCAACGCGCGCGTCATCGTCAACCCGAACCAGCCGGCCTGCGGCTTCCCCAGCAAAAACCTGGCAGGCGTGGGCGTGGTGTTCTATGTGCTGCTTGCGCTGCGCGCCGAACTGCGCCGCCGTGGCGTATTCGACGCCGCGACGCAGCCCAAGCTGGACAGCCTGCTGGACCTGGTGGCGCTGGGCACGGTGGCCGACGTCGTCAAGCTGGACCCGAACAACCGTATCCTGGTGGCGCAAGGCCTGAAGCGCATGCGCGCCGGCCGCATGCATCCGGGCGTGGCCGCCCTGTTCCGCGTGGCCGGACGCCAGGCGCGCACCGCCACGCCGTTCGACCTGGGCTTTGCGCTCGGCCCGCGCCTGAACGCGGCGGGACGGTTGGAGGATATGTCGCTCGGCATCGAATGCCTGTTGACGGACGACGAGGATCGCGCCTGGCAACTGGCGCAGCAGCTCAACGAAATCAACCTGAAACGCCGAGAGATCGAAGCCGAGATGCAGGATGCTGCCTTGCTGCACCTGGACCGCTTCGAACCAGCGGCCAGCAGCACCATCAGCGTGTTCGACGATACCTGGCACCAGGGCGTGATCGGCATCGTGGCATCGCGGCTGAAGGAGAAGTTCTTCCGGCCGACGATCACCTTCGCGCCGGCGGGCGACGGCTGGATCAAGGGCTCCGGACGTTCCATCCCCGGCTTCCATCTGCGCGACGCGCTGGACCTGGTGTCCAAGCGCGCGCCCAGCCTGATCGACAAATTCGGTGGCCACGCGATGGCCGCCGGCCTGAGCATCCGCGCCGACGCGTTCGACGCGTTCTCGGAGGCGTTCGAGGCAGTGGGCCGCGCCTGGTTGAGCGAACAGCAACTGGAACGCGTGATTGAAACCGACGGGCCGCTGGAGGACGCATACTACACGACGCAGTTCATCGAATTGATGGATGGGCAGGTATGGGGCCAGGGTTTCGCGCCGCCGGTCTTCTGCGACGAGTTCCGCGTGGTGAGCCAGCGCATACTGAAGGAGCGCCACCTCAAGCTGCTGCTGGAGAAAAACGGCGCCCGCTACGACGCCATCTGGTTCGGACACACTGATTCAATCGGCGAACGCGCGCGCGTGGCGTTCAGGCTGGACGCGAACGAGTACAACGGCACGACCAAAGTGCAGCTGATGGTGGAGCACGCCGAACCGGCGTGAGTACTGGACTGAAGAGTGCCACCGCATTACCGGTCTCTGCAAAGTCGCCTCAGACTAACGTTTGATCGTTATGGACCACGGCAACGGGGCGGATCCATTGCATAGTGCAGCACAAAATATTCACTATAAAGGACTGTTGTGCCTATGGGATAACCGATAGGCAGATTTGGACTGGCGCAGGTCGCTGGTGGTATCCAATTAAACTTGGCCTGCAGATAGCCCGACAGCAGGGATTCAACCTTGTCTAGCCACTCAAAAAAATCAAATAGAACTTCGCCCAATAGCCCGAAAAAATAAATTGCGGGCTCGTTGGCGCAGGGAGTGATAATAAACGCCTGAGCTAGCATAGACTGCTGCGGGGCTTGAGCCATGCCCTTATACAGAAATCCGTTTCATCGATAGGTCGAGACAGCGCGGATGGCCTCGGCTGCCATGCGCACTTTTCTGAGTCCGTTCCAAATTGCTTTGACGCCGGGTTCTCCATCGCCTTTGCGAGCTAGGAAGCCGCCGAATCCGGCAATCAGGCGCAGCACTTCGTTCAGGCGTGGTGATGCCGGCGGTGGTCCTTTGCTGCGCATGTACGCCGCCTGAATTTCTGCCCGGTCAAAGAATTGTGTAGCGTCCAGATCGGGGCAAGTACGGCCCAAGCGCATCAGATGCGCAACGCGCCAAGCCACGACGAGATACATGGCAATGGCGCGCTCCAGCCGGCCCGCCTGCGACAATTGAAGCGCTTCAATGCGGCAGGCGTTCTTGAGGATATCGAACAGCATTTCAATTTCCCAGCGTGCGCGATACCAGTCGATCAATTCGATGACCTCGTCCCGGCTGGTGGCCTGCCGGTTCGTCAGCAAGCGCCATTCGACCGGCTTGGCCCCCTTCGGCGCATCGATCTCGCGTGCCACGATGCAGGTCACGGCAACCCTGCCTTTGCCTGCGGGAAGTTCGATGCGCTGAGCCCATAGTTGCTGACGCACGGGCCTTGCCTTGACGCCGTGCCGGGAGGCCATCGTGAACGCGATCTCGCCCAGGACGGGGCCGGCCGTGGTGTGGTCCCACAGCTTGCCGCCGTCAGGCAGGCAGCGGTTGTGCGCCGCACGGATCAACCAATCAGCTGGCGCTCCCAACTCTTGAGCACGCCGCATCAGCGGCATCAAATCGGCTTCCCGATCGGCCAGATAGACCAGCCTGGTATGCGGGAAGTCGGCCGCCATCTCGGCAATGCGGTCGTAGCCCTCCACCCAGCGCAGGCTTTCCTTCGGACCACCCCGCTTGCCGGAGTCGTCCTTCTTGGTGCGCGCCCACATCCAGGCATCGAGCACGCCCAGCGCTTCGCGCGCCGGCGTCACGGCATAGGTAGGGTGCAAATACATGCCGCGTTGGGCCTCGTAGCTCAACGGCCCTAGCCCCTCGGTCTCCTGCCCGTTGAAATTCAATTCGGTCGTGTCTTGCAGGCACAGCATCACGGGGTGCTCCTGCATCCGGCGCCGCGTTTGCTCCCAGTGCGGTGCCATGATGTCGCGCCAATCGACCGCCTCGTTACCCAAGAAACGGTAGGCCGCCATCGTTTCGCCCCAGCCATGGCAGGCATCCGGGATACTGGCCACCGGATCGGCTGCAAATCGTTCCATCAACGTCCTCGCTCGCTTGTTGAGGCGCGCGTCGCCGAGATCCAACTGTGCAAATTCATTGGCCGCCCAGTGTGCTGATGCTATCGTCAACGCGTCACCTAAAAGGCGAGAGTAAACGCGAAATGGCGGTAGTTTACAAGGGGCGTTGCAAGTCCTTGAATGTAAACGGGTTTTCTGGGTGCGCTTCGGTCAGATCCGACTTATGTATAAGGGCATGGGCTTGAGCACCCTGGAACGAAATCAGTCCCTGCTTATGTACTAGTGGGCACCTCGAAATACCTGTCGTTCCCGCGCAGGCGGGAACCCATACTTCGCATGCTCAGAGGCGCAGCATGGATTCCCGCCTGCGCGGGAATGACAATTTAGCGGTTATTCGAGGTTCCCTAGTATTTAATGCCCAGCGTAAATACCGACAGCGCCATGCTCACCCGCATGGTTCACTTCAGGATTCGGCTTGCCAAAATGAAATCCACGGCGAGCTAGTGAATCGCCTTGCGGCGGGCGCCCAACAGGCCGACCGTATAGCCAGCTTCTTTCAAGAACCGTGTGGCCTTCGCATTCAGGATCAAAAGAGCGATGATGCCGACGTAAGGAATCCATATCAGCAGTAACCACTTTCCGCCACCACCGGTGGAGAAACCTTCCTTCTTCGTCTGCAGCGCGTCACCAAGGTTATATACTGCCCAAAAAGACAAGCCCACCCCGCACAGATAAATCAACCAGCCAAATTCTGGAATCACACCGCCCCCAATCTGCATCAACACCGCAATCATGAGGGCCTTCTGGGCGCGCGCGATATTCCATCCATACTCAGGATCTGTGGCGCAATCGTGCAGACCGTCGGGCGCCGCTTGCGGTGGAAGGTAGGGATTGTGGTCGGGCATGTCGAGCCTTCCTATAGGAAAAGCTAAGGATAGCATCTAGTTGACCGTAGGAAATACACACATTCTCACCAGCACCAAGCCAAGAAAACGCGGGCCACAGGTTCACGAAGTAGAAAACTCCGCGCCGACTTTCGGCTTGTCCATTAGCAGGATCCGAGATGACAGAACCGTACTGCGGCGCCGGTCCGATGCGGTTCTTTCTATTTACACGGCATCCGGGTTGATTCCACCTGCCTTTAAAATCCTGCGATTCACGACTATGCCCGGAATCGACGCAATAATCCATGCGACGATGAATGAAGAAAACGCCAGATCATCCAACGGCGCGCCCTGCAGCAAGCGGACAGCCAGCCCAGCCAGCGGCGGCGCCAACGCGAGCGACACTATCCCGTGAACGCAAGCGCGCGGACCTTGTTGCTAGTCCGCGAACGCACAGCAAGCGCCGCCACCCGCGACCGAGCCATCCACCGCTGAAAAACATAGGCCGCGAGGGTGTACGCAACGAAGAAGATGGCAAGGAGTAGCAGGCTCTTCGCAGGTAGACCGCAGAAAATCAGTCGTCGTCGTTCGGATCGAGGTCGGGGAACATCACCGAGGTGTAGCCGAATTTGCTGAAGTCGGTGATGCGCATCGGGTAGAGGATGCCGTGCAGGTGGTCGACTTCGTGCTGCACCACGCGCGCGTGGAAGCCGTCGGCGTCGCGCGCGATGGCAACGCCGTACTGGTCCACGCCTTCATAGTGCAGCTGCGTATAGCGCGCCACGCTGCCGCGCAGGCCGGGTACCGACAAACAGCCTTCGAAACCTTCTTCCTTCTCTTCCGAATTCGGCGTCAACACGGGATTGATGAGCACCGTCTCGGGGACCTGCGGCGCGTCCGGGTAGCGGGCGTTGTTCTTGAAACCGTAGATCACCAGCTGCAGGTTGACGCCGATCTGCGGCGCGGCCAAGCCGGCGCCGTTGGCGTGGTGCATGGTGTCGAACATGTCGACGATCAGTGCGTGCAGTTCCGGCGTATCGAATTCGGTCACCGGCTCCGCCACGCGCAGCAGGCGCGGGTCGCCCATCTTCAGGATTTCACGTACGGTCATTTCGGCCCCAGGTCGGTTTGCATCTGCTGCAGGTATTTGCGGAACTCTTCGCCCATTTCAGGGTGCTTCAGGCCCATGGCCGTGGTGGCCTTCAGGTAGCCCAGCTTCGAGCCGCAGTCGTAGCGGGTGCCGTCGTAGCGGTAGGCCAGCACACGCTCGGACTTCATCAGCGCGGCGATGCCGTCGGTCAGCTGGATTTCGCCGCCGGTACCGGCGCCCAGGTGTTCCAGATGGTCGAAGATGCGGCCGGACAGCACGTAGCGGCCCACCACGGCCAGCGTGGACGGCGCCAGTTCGGGGTCCGGTTTTTCGACGATGCCGGACACCAGCTCCAGCCTTTCCTGGTAGGGGCTGGCGCTGACGATGCCGTACTGGCGCGTGTTCGCGCGCGGCACGTCCTGCACCGCCAGGACGCTGGCGCGCTCGTAGGAATAGACTTCCGTCATTTGCGCCAGCACCGGCTTGGTGCCGTTGGCGGTATCCATGAAGTCGTCCGCCAGCAGCACGGCGAAGGGTTCGTTGCCTACCACAGGGCGGGCGCACAGCACCGCGTGGCCCAGTCCAAGCGGCTCGGATTGGCGGATGAAAATGCAGTTGATGTGCTTGGGGATGATGTTGCGCACCTGCTCCAGCAGCGCCATCTTCTGCGCCGCCTCCAGCTCGGCTTCGAGTTCGTAGGCCTTGTCGAAATGGTCTTCGATGGCGCGCTTGTTGCGGCCGGTGATGAAGATCATGTCCGTGATGCCGGCGGCAACCGCCTCCTCCACCGCGTACTGGATCAAGGGCTTGTCGACGATGGGCAGCATTTCCTTCGGCTGCGCCTTGGTGGCGGGCAGGAAGCGGCTGCCCAGGCCTGCGACAGGGAATACGGCTTTACGAATTAGCGTCATTGATTTTTCTCCAGAAGCGTCAACAGGGCTGCTTCATCCAAGATTGGAATTTCAAGTTCTTCCGCTTTGGCCAGTTTGCTGCCTGCCTCGGCGCCGGCAACCACATAGCCGGTCTTTTTCGATACCGATCCTACCACCTTGCCGCCGGCCGCTTCGATCATCGCCCCCGCCTGGTCACGGCTGAGGTTGGGCAGCGTACCGGTCAGCACGAAGGTCTTTCCGGCCAAGGCGCCCGCGCTTTCCACGACTTCCGGCAGTTGCGCCAGCAGTTCCTTGCGCAGTGCGTCCAGCGCCAGCAACTGCTCGCGGTTGCCAGGCTGCGCCATCCATTCCTCCAGCGCCGTGGCCACCGCCGCCGGCAGGCCGAAGACGGTGAACACGCCCAGGTGGGCCAGCACTTCGAGCGTGACGTCCTGCTCCACCAGCTGCTTGCAGCGCGGCTCCGTCATCTTCGGTATGCCCAGAGCGGCCATCAGCTTGACGGTGTCGAGCTTGTCGCGCAGCTTGGCGCTCGGCGCGTGCTCGCCCTGCGGCTGCACGCCGGCGGCCAGCAGCGCGTCGATAGCCTCCTGGTTTTTCGGCTCGGCGAAGAATTCGGCAATGGATACGGCCACGGTGCCGCCGATGTCGGGCAGTACGCGCAGCAAGGCCACCGGCGCGCGGCGTATCAGGTCGAAACGGCCCAGCCACTCGGCCAGCGTCTTGCCGGTCGATTCGCCGACGTGGCGGATGCCGAGCGCGAACAGCATGCGTTCCAAGGGCGGGTTCTTGCTGGCCGCTATGGCTTCCAGCAGATTGTCCGCCCACTTGGTGGCGATCTTGCCCTGCTGGACGGTTTCAGGGGTGGTGCCTTCGCGCTCATCGGCCAGCCGCTTCATCTTCAGCAAGTCGTCCAGCGTCAGCGTGTACAGGTCGGCCACGCGCTGCACCAGGTTGCATTCGACCAGGTTGTCGATGTAGCGGTCGCCCAGGCCTTCGATGTCCATCATGCGGCGGCCGGAAAAGTGGCGGATCGCTTCCTTGCGCTGGGCGCGGCAGAACAGGCCGCCGGAGCAGCGTGCGATCGCCTCGCCTTCTTCGCGCACCACGTGCGAGCCGCACACGGGGCAGATTTTCGGCAGCACGTAGCGCGGCGGTTCCGGCTGCGGGCGCTTTTCGAGCACCACGGCCAGCACTTCCGGTATCACGTCGCCGGCACGGCGCACGATGACGGTGTCGCCCACGCGCACGTCCTTGCGCTGTACCTCGCCTTCGTTGTGCAGCGTGGCGTTGGTGACGTTGACACCGCCGACGAACACCGGTTCCAGCCGCGCCACCGGCGTGATGGCGCCGGTGCGGCCCACCTGTACTTCGATGTCCTGCACGATGGTGGTGGCTTCCTCGGCCGGGAATTTATGCGCGATGGCGAAACGCGGCGCGCGCGAAACGAAGCCGAGCTGCCGCTGGTCTTCCAGGCGGTTGGCCTTGTACACCACGCCGTCGATCTCGTACGGCATGGTGGCGCGTTCGCCGCCTATCTTCCGGTAGTACTCCAGCAGTCCGGCGGCGCCGCGCACCACGGCGCGTTCCTTGGCCACAGGCAGGCCGAGTGCGCGATACCAGTCCAGCAGAGCGGAATGCGAAGGCGGCATCTCCGCGCCTTCCAGCGCACCGATGCCGTAGGCGAAGAAGCTCAGCGCGCGCTGTGCGGTGATACGCGAATCGAGCTGGCGCAAGCTGCCGGCGGCGGCATTGCGCGGATTGACGAATTCTTTCTGGCCCGCTTCGCGCTGGCGCGCATTCATCTTGGCGAAGTCGCTCTTGTACATCAGCACCTCGCCACGCACATCCAGCAGCGTGGGCACGCTGTCGCCGTGCAGGCGCAGCGGAATGCCCTTGATGGTGCGGATATTGGCGGTGACGTCCTCGCCCGTATAACCATCGCCACGGGTGGCGGCTTGCACGAACAGGCCGTTTTCGTAGCGCAGATTGATGGCCAGGCCGTCGAACTTCACCTCGGCGGCATACTCCACCTGCAGCACGTCCAGGCCTTCGCGCACGCGCCGGTCGAAGTTCTCCACGTCCTCGTCGCTGAAGCCGTTGTTCAGTGAGAGCATGGGCACCGTGTGCGTCACTTGCGCGAACTGCGGCAGCGGCGCGGCGCCGACCCGGAAGGTGGGCGAATCCGGCTTTTGCAGTTCGGGGTGTTCCACTTCGAGCTTTTGCAGCTCGATGTACAGCAGGTCGTATTCGGCGTCCGGTATCGTTGGCGCATCGAGCACGTGGTAGGCGTGCAGGTGGCGGTTCAATTCGGTCGTCAGCCAGGCCGCGCGTTCAACCTTGGCCTGGTAATCCTTGTCGCTCATTGCAAACCCTTAGCAAAACAGGCGCAGCGCGCGGGTTGAGCCGGCTGGAATGTCCGAAGACTCCATCTCGGTGTAGAACTCCTGCACCTGGCCGGCGATTTCGGCCAGGGCCTCGTCGGACAGCGGCTGGCTGTAGTCGTCGACGATGGTCGCGTCCAGGCGCGCCACCAGCGACTTGGCGCAGGCGATCATGGCGCCGAAGCCGTCGCGCGACGGGGCCACGCATGGCACGTCGAGCAGCAGCGTCAGGCGCGGCGTGGTTTCCTCGGCCAGCGTGACGTTGGTCGACAGCGTGAACAAATGGCCGCCCTCGCCGTCCGGCATCACGTAGCGCCCGTCCGGTCGCACGTCGAAGCCCTGCTTCTCCAGCGCGCCGAGCAGCGTGCTGATGGCCCACGGCGCGCCGTTGGTGTGCAGGTTCACGCCCAGCTGGGCATCGTGGCTGGACACGAAGCGGTGCAGGTTCTTCGCCTCCGCCATCACTTCCATCATGTCCGGAATGGCCGGCTCGGCGCCGATTTCGTCGGCCACCGCGCGCAGGCGCGTGACGAGTTCCGAATATTCCAGTTCGTTCAGCGCGGTGCTGCGGCTGGCCAGCTGCACGCCGCCCTGCAGCTCGGTGTACACGCCGCCGTGGACGATGGGTTCCCAGTCGCCGTTCACGTGCAGGCCGATGTAGTGCACCGGCTTGTTGCCGACCAGGCGCAGCGTCTGCAGCACCGGCAAGATCTTGTCTCCACGCACCGGCGCTTCCAGCGCCAGCGGCAGCAGGCAGTCGATCAGCGGATCGACCAGGCTGGTTGCCTGCTCGGCGGCCGGTGTCAGCGCGGCGGCGCCATGCGCGGCCGGGGCGGCAGGGCTGCCCGGCGCTTCACCGCCAGCGCCGCCATAAGCAGCGCCGCCGGCCGCGCCGCCGTCGTGTCCGCCGCCACCCGTGTGCGCGCGGGCATGGGGGGCAGCCGTGGCCGGGTCGCTGCCGTCGAGCGAGAAACTCGGCTCGTGCCGCGGCACGGCGGCCTCCTCGCCGGTGCGCATCAGCACATCGTCGTGGTCGGACGAGAAGGCGCGCTCGACGCTCTTCTTGGCCTTGTACTCCTGCCATTTGTTGTACGAGAAAACGCCGACGATGAAGACGCCGCCGGCTGCGATCAAACTCATTTGAAGGTCTGTCATGCTGCTTGTGCCTCGGAAGCGAAGTTGGCGGCGGCTTCCATATCCACCGCCACGATGCGCGATACGCCCTGCTCCTGCATCGTCACACCAATCAGTTGATGAGCCATCTCCATCGCAATCTTGTTATGCGAAATGAAGAGGAATTGGGTCTGGTCGGACATACGTTTCACCATGCGGACGAAACGTTCCGTGTTGGCGTCGTCCAGCGGTGCGTCGACTTCGTCGAGCAGGCAGAACGGCGCCGGGTTCAGGCGGAACATGGAGAACACCAGCGCGGTCGCGGTCAGCGCTTTTTCGCCGCCCGACAGCAAGTGGATGGTGGCGTTCTTCTTGCCCGGCGGCTGGGCCATGACTTGCACGCCGGAGTCCAGGATTTCATCGCCGGTCATGATCAGCTTGGCCTGGCCGCCGCCGAACAAAATCGGGAACAGCTCGGAGAAGTGGCCGTTGACGCGGTCGAATGTGTCCTGCAGCAGATCGCGCGTTTCCTTGTCGATGCGCGCGATCGCGTCTTCCAGCGTGTTGATCGCCTCGGTCAGGTCTGCGTTCTGCGCGTCGAGGAAGTTCTTGCGCTCGGACGCCTGCGCCAGCTCGTCCAGCGCCGCCAGGTTGACGGCGCCCAGCATGGAGATGGCGTTGTTCAGGCGCGTGACTTCGCCCTGCAGGTAGGATGCCTTCATGTCCGGATTCAGCTTCTCCGAAAGCGCCGCCTCGTCGGCCTGCGCCTCGGCCAGCTGCGCGGCGAACTGCTCCTGGTTCAGGCGCGCGGCCTGCTCCTTGAGCTGCAGTTCCATGATCCTGTCGCGCTGCGGCTGCAGGCTGCGCTCGTTGTTCATGCGCGCGTCCTCGAAGGTGCGCAGCTGCTGCGTGATCTGGTCCAGCTCGTGGCGCGCGTCCGACAGCGCGCGTTCCTGGTGGGTACGGCGGTCCAGCAGCTCCTGCAAGCCTTCGTTGGCGGTGCCCGCTTCCAGGCTTTCCAGCTCGCGCTGGCCGGCGTGCAAGCTCTCGGCCACTTGCGCCGCCTGCGTGGTGGCGGTGGCGATGCTGCGGCGCAGTTCGTCGATCTTGCTGCGCTGGGACTTTTCGGCGAATTCGGCTTCCTGCGCAGCGCGTTCCATGTCGCGCAGCGCCTGGCGCGCGTCGGCCAGCTTCTGTTCCTTTTGCATGAATTCGGTCTGGCCGTCCTCGTGCTCGCCCTGCAGATTGCCCAGCTCCATGTCCAGGTGCTCGAACTTCTCCTCGGACTCCATCTTGGCCTGCATCTGCTCCGCTTCCTGCGCGGCGATTTCGGCCAGGTCAGCGCCGATCTGCGTGCTGCGCTGGTTGAAGCGCGCTTCGATCTCGGACAGCTTCACCACTTCCAGCTGCAGCGTGTGCACCGACTGCGTCAGCGACTGCATCTTCTGGCGCAGTTCCGTCACGTTGCGCGTGTGCGCAGCCACGGCGGCGTCCGCGCGCACCGAGCGGGCGCGCGCCTCGTCGGCCAGCATGGTCTGCGCACGCAGTTGCTTGCCGATGTTGTCGATTTCCTGCTGGCGGCCCAGCATGCCGTCCTGCTCCGCGTCTGCCGCGTAGAAGCGCACGCTCGACTGGGTGACGACGTGGCCCTGCGCCGTGACGAAGTAGCCGCCCGCAGGCAAGTTGCCGCGCGCCTTGAAGGCCGCGTCCGCGTCGTCGGCGATGAAGACGTTGTGCAGCCAGTCCTGCAGCACGGCGCGCAGGCCGGGGTCGTTCAGCTTCAGCAGCGAGATGAAGGGCTTCAGCCCGGCTCGCTCTTGCGTGTACTCATGCTGTACCGGCGCCGCGCCGGCGCCCGGCGCGAACAGCGCCAGCTTGGCCGGCGGCGCGTCGTTGAAGAAATGCTTGGCCCATTCGATATTGGACACCTGCAGCGCCGACGTGCGCTCGCGCAGGATCGCTTCCATCGCGGTTTCCCAGCCGGCTTCGATCTGCAGTTTTTGCCACAGGCGCGGCAATGCGTCCAGTTCGTGCTTCTGCAGCCACGGCGTGACCTTGCCCTGCGTCTGCACCCGCTCCTGCAACTGGCGCAGCGCGTTCAAGCGCGCTTCGAGCTGCGCGTTCGCGGCAGACTCGGCGTTCACTTGCAACTGGGCCTCCTGGCGCTCAGCCTCCAGCTTGGGCTGCAGCTCCAGCGCCTCTTCCAGGTGGTAGCTCTGCTCTTCCAGCGTCTGCTGTTTCTCCTCCAGCTGCATCTTCAGGTTGGACAAATGGCTGGAATCGGGCAGGCTGAGGCCGTTCTTTTCCTGCTGCAGGCGCTCGCGCCGCACGGCCAGGCCGTTCAGGATGTTGCTGGCGTTGCGCTGGTGCGCCGATTCGAGTTCCAGCTGCTGCTGCGCCTGCATGATGCGGGCGCGCGATTCGCTGCTCTTGTGCTGCGCGGCACGCCACGCGGCTTCCAGTACCGGCAGCGACTCCGACTTCTGCTCGGCCATCATGCGCGCCTGTTCGACCTTGGCGGCCAGCTCTTCGAGGTTGAATTCGGCCTCTTCGATCTGCTCCGAGAACTCGGCGGCCTGGTTCTGCCATTGGTCGCGCTGCGCGGCCAGCGTGCCCAGCTGGTTCTGCAAGCGGGTGCGCGACTCGATGACGAATTTGATCTGCGCCTCCAGGCTGCCGATCTCGGAATTGGTCTGGTACAAGTGCCCTTGCGCCGTGTGCAGGCGGTCGCCGCAGGAAAAGTGCGACTGGCGCATCTGCTCCAGGCTCAGCTCCACGTTGCGCAGCTTGGCGGTCTGCTCTTCCAGGTCGGTCTGGGCCTGCTCCACTTCGCGGAAGTATCTGGTCTGCTCGTACTGCGCCTCGTTCTTGCGCAGCAGCCACAGCAGCTTCTGCTTCTCGTCCTGGTCCGATTGCAGCTGGTGGAAGCGGTGCGCGACGGCAGCCTGCGCCTCCAGCTTTTCCAGGTTGGCGTTCAGTTCGCGCAGGATGTCTTCCACCCGCAGCAGGTTCTCGCGCGTATCATGCAGGCGGTTTTCCGTTTCGCGGCGGCGTTCCTTGTACTTCGACACGCCGGCCGCCTCTTCCAGGAACACGCGCAGCTCTTCCGGGCGCGACTCGATGATGCGCGAGATCATGCCCTGGCCGATGATGGCGTAGGCGCGCGGGCCGAGGCCGGTGCCGAGGAAGATGTCCTGGATGTCGCGCCGGCGCACCGGCTGGCCGTTGATGTAATAGGTGGAGGTGCCGTCGCGCGTCAGCGTGCGCTTGACCGCAATCTCGGCGTACTGGCCCCACTGGCCGGAAGCCTTGCCGTCATTGTTGTCGAACACCAGCTCGACCGAGGCGCGGCCAGCCGGTTTGCGGTCCGTCGAGCCGTTGAAAATGACGTCCTGCATGGACTCGCCGCGCAGTTCCGACGCTTTCGATTCGCCCAGCACCCATCGTACGGCATCGATAATGTTCGATTTGCCGCAACCGTTGGGACCCACCACGCCTACCAATTGACCCGGCACCTGGAAATTGGTGGGATCGACGAAAGACTTAAATCCCGACAATTTGATGGAAGATAGACGCACGTTTTAGGACGAATTGAATTGCCACAATGAAAAGTGGCTTATCATACCATTTCGACGCCCGATTCAGGCCAAAAACGCGCGCGCTGCGGGGCGAGGCTCGCCTCTAGAGCATGCGGGTTCGGCGTTGGAGTCCGGTTTACCCAAGGTCTTATTTTTATCGCTCCGATGAGGTTTTTGCATGACAGTAAAAGTACTGGGTACAGAAAGATCGGTGCTATTCGTCTGCATGGGCAATATCTGCCGCTCGCCGACCGCCGAGGGCGTGTCCCGCCAGCGCGCCGAGGCGGCTGGCCTGGCCTTGGAGATAGATTCGGCGGGCACGCATGCCTGCCACGTCGGCGCCCCGCCGGACGCGCGCTCGGCGCGCCATGCGGCGCTGCGCGGCTACGACTTGAGCGCCCAGCGCGCGCGGCAGGTCGCAGCGAGCGACTTCGAACGCTACGACCACCTGCTGGCGATGGATCACGACAACCTGAAGCTGCTGCAGGCGGCCTGTCCGCCGCAGCACCGCCACAAACTGGCCCTGTTCATGCAATACGCCACCCGCTCCGATTCGGACGTGGTGCCGGACCCGTACTACGGCGGCGCCAATGGCTTCGACCAGGTATTGGATTACATCGAGGATGCGTCGGACGGCTTGATCGCCGCCCTGCGGGAAAAATAGACCAGTTCAGGCGGCGACGCCAGCCGGCAGGTCGACGCTGGCGTCGTTGACGGCCAGGCCGCCCATGGCTTCGGACAGCGCGCGTGCGACCAGTCCTTCGGTGCGCACGGCGCGCACCCTGCGTTGGCGGAATTGCTGCACCAGCGCGTCGCCGGACAGCGAGAACGCTTCCTGCCGCGCACTGGTCGAGAAGATGTAGAGCGTGCGCAGCGGGCTGATCCAGGCGAGCTTGACCTTGCGCACGCTGCCGTCGGCCTGGTCGAACTCCAGCCACATGCCGCGCGCCAGGCCGTCCGCTTCGATGGTGGCGTCGTCGTCCAGCGGCAACTGCGGTTCGGGCTCGGCCTTGGCGGCGCCCGCGGCGGCCTTCGCTTCCAGTTCCAGACGCCGCTCGGCGGCCTTCTGCGCCACTTCCATCGCGATCTCCAGCTGGCGCTCGGGCGACAGCTCCAGCGGTGCGCGCACGATGGAGGCGTGGCACTCGGCCAGTTCGGCGAAGAACTGCAGGCGGTCGGCGTCCTGCCATTTGATGATGTCGAGCCACTTGTTCAAGGTCGAGAGCAGCTTGGGCAGCTTGGAGATCAGCTGCTTGCGCTCGTCGGGGGTGATCTTGGGCTTGACGCTCCAGATCAGGTCGTCCATGGTCTGGGTCGCGTTCTTGACGGCGCCAGGCTTGTCGTCCTCGACGCCGTAAGCGATGGTCAGCACCGAGACCCAGCGGTTTTCCAGGAAGGTCTCGACCATGGCGATCACCTCGCCGGTGCCGATGCGCAGCGCTACAGCCCCTTGCGCGGCCTTGGCGGCGACCGCCATCTTTTCCTGTTTCAGCGCGGCGGCGATCGGTTCGGCGATGGCGGCGGCCGATGCGGCCTCCTCGGCCTTGATCGACGCTTCCAGCTCGGTGACGGCTTCGCTGAAGACCGACATTTCCATCTCGTGATCGCGGCCGACGCGCTCGACGCTGCGCTGCATGGCCTGGAACAGCGGATCGTCCGGGCTCTTGCGCTGCTCCCAGCCCATGCGCGACAGCATGTCGATCAGGCGCCGCGCCGGGTGCGTATCCTGGAAGAAGAAATCCTTGTCGACCAAGGCCGCTTTCAGCACCGGGATTTGCAGGAAGCGGAACAGGTCGCGGATTTCCGGCGAAATATTCTGGTCGCGGAACACGGTGTCGAACACGGCCGACAACAAATCGATGGTGCTCTCGTCGGCGCGCGTCAGGCTGCCTTCCGGCGCGTTCTTCTTGATGTTGGGCAGATAAAAGACGTTGGGCGCCGCGCCGTCCGCACCGGAAGCGCCGGCGTTGGGCGCCGCACCCAGGCCGGCCATGCCGCCCGCGCCAGCCGCATTGGCTGCCGCGTTCAGCAGGCCGAGCAGGCCTTGTCCGCCGCCTGCCTGGCCGCCCTGGCCGCCCTGCCCGCCCTGGCCTGCCGCGCCGCCGTGGGCGCCAAAGCCGCTCGCGCCCGCCATCATCATCGGCATGCCGCCGGGAACTGCGAAACCTGCGGCCGGTACGGCCATCATGCCTTGGGCCGGCACGAAGCCGCCGAAGGGCACGCTCTGTCCGCCGCCGAAGGCAGCAACGCCCGCACTGCCTGCAGCGCCCGCGTCTGCCACACCTGCCGCACCTACCGGCGTCCCCGCGCCCCCCGCAGCCGCAGCGCCCCAGCCACCCGGCACGCCGACAACAAAACCACCGCCGGGCATGGCACTGGCAAGGCCGCCGGCGGGCATGAAGCCGGCCGCGAACGGGGCCTGCATCTGCGCCGTGGCGCCGCCGCCCTGCCCGCCCGCCATCATGAATCCGGCAGGCGGCATGCCGCTCTGCTGCATCTGCGCCAGGTAGTTGAACAAAGGCTGTTTGGACGCGCTCTGCGCCGCCCGCTGCGCCGCCTCGTTCGGCCGGCCCTGCGGACTTTGCGCCGCGCCTTGCGCCCAAGCGCCGGCCTTCAGGTTGGCGATGTCGGGCAGATCGGGGATCATCAGGTCAGGATCGATGGCCGGGTCCTGCGTGGCCGAAAAAAACTGGCGCAGTTGCTGGGCCAGTTCGGCCTGCTGTTTGCGCTTGCGCGCCGGACTGGCGCTGCTGGCGTCGTGCGTGTCGGCCTTGCGCGCCTTGTAACCGTCCACCGAGCCCGGCAGTACGCCCTTGCGCTGCAAGGTCAGGCTGAGTTCCTCCAGCATGCTCGACAGTTCCATGAACATGCCGGGTTTGAGCAGCGCCAGCAGTAGATTGGCCGCCTCTTCGTCCGGGTTGAACTCCAGCCAGGCTTGCTGCAGCGCGTCCAGGAAGACTTCGGGCCGGAAGGGATTCTGGTTCACACGCAGGATTTCGCGGTCCAGCAGGAAGGCCAGCCGCACGTTCAGCGTCGCCAAGGCATCGGAATACTGCACCTCGAAGGGCTTGCATATGCCGCCCAGCGTCACCTTGCTGTCCATTTCCTCGAACGGCACCAGCGACAAGGGCTGGTCGGCGACGCGCACCTTCACCTTCTGGCCGGGCGCCAGTTCGGCGATCTCGCGGCGCAGCGCGCGCTCCAGCTCCTTCATGACGAGATTCAGGTAACGATAGTGGTCATTGCGCAACAGATTGCCGGCGCGGATGCGCGCCTGGAGTTCGCGCACGTCGGCAACTACATCGACCACGTCCACCAAGGCCCCCGCAACACGGGTGGTGAAATCCAGAAACTGGTCGTTGACGTGCCGCTTGACGATCTCGATCAGATTCTCCAGCAGCGCATGCCGCGGCGTCACCGCTTTTTTTGGCGTTGCTGTAGTTGTCGGATCTGAAAGCATGGTCTAACCTGAGTGGGATGGGCTGCTGCGGCGGGCCGGTCCGTGCATCAAAAACAGCCGCGATACCACATTCTTGCACATTCTTGCCACAAGGCAATAGCCCGCAGGAAACAATTGGTGGTTTTGTTTGATTTTTTTCTCACTGCGTAAAGGACAGCGACATGAAATCGAAGCAAAGAAGCGACCGGCAACATGATAGTGACGCCAACAGCGCCAGCCGTCAATCGGGTACGCCGGGATCATCGTCGGTGGGCCGCGCCGACATCCAGGGCGGGGCCATCGACCGCAAAGAGGACGGGCGCCGCTCGCGCAGCGAGGAAGCGCGCAGCGACGTCAGCCGTACCCCGAGCCGCAGCGGGTCGCGCAACCGTTGATAGGGAACCTCGAATAACCGCTAAATTGTCATTCCCGCGCAGGCGGGAATCCATGCTACTCCTCTGAGCATGCGAAGTATGGGTTCCCGCCTGCGCGGCGGTCCGCCGATGCGGAACGACAGGTATTTCGAGGTGCCCGATAGTTCGGCGTTTTCGGAGTTTTCGTTTACGCAACAGGCCGCCCGTGACGCAGGTCCCGGGCGGCCTTTCCTTGCCGAATTCAGATGTTGGTGATGCGGCGGCCTGGCGGCGGGATGAAGTCGGCCACTTTGCTGATCATGTTGACGGACACCGCCTCCGACGCGGTCAGGTGCAGGTCGGAATAGGCGTGGATGCGCCAGTGCTCTTCGCTGAAGCGCACATGGGTGCGCAGGATTTCCTCGGTGCGGGCGTCGTCGGCCTGCAGGCCCTCGACGATGATGCGCAGCGCCTCCGGCCGCGCACCGGACGGCGCGCTGGCGTGCGATTTATGCACCATGAAGCGCGCGGTCTTGCTGGCGTATCGCTTGTGGCCGGCCAGATAGACGATCACCGCGATGGAGGCCACCGCGCCCGCGTTGTACATGTGGAAGCGGATCGGCAGGTTGCTGATGTAGTTGTACAGGCAGATGCCGTCGCTGACGTAGCCGCCGTTCGACTGCAGCAGCACGTGCGCATCGGTGACCATATCTTCGCTCATGTCGGCCGCCGCTTCGAACAGGCGGTGCACCATGTCGCTGTTGACGTCGCCCGACAGCGTGAACCAGGCGTGCCCCTGCAGTTTGTCCTCGTCTTCCATGAATGTGCCCTCACTTTTATGCATGCAATGATTCTAACAAAACATAGGGCGTCATAGAGGGAGTTGCACGCCATTCGTGCGCGGGTGGGTGGCAATTCCCGGCGTTATCGGCCACACTGCGCTTCCGCACGGTTGGACTTCGAGGTATCAGATGCAAAAGCTCATTTCAGAATTAACCAGGCTCTACCTTCCGGACGGCGGCCTGCCGGAGGGCGTGCTGGCGCGGCACGTGCAGGGCCAGGCCGCCAATCCGGTCAGGCTGGCCGCCAGCGACGGCCGGACGCGGGCGCTGGCCATCCCCTTCCCCAAAATGGCCGACGGCGAGGACACGCAGCACTGGAGCCGCTTGTGCGAGGTGGCCAATGCCCTGCAAATTGCGCTCGGCTTTCCGGCGCCGGCGGTCAGCATCTCCGGCGAGAACGGCTTCGCGCTGTGGCTGTCGCTGGAAAAGCCGATCGCGGCGCACCTGGCGCAACAGTTCCTGGCGCTGCTGAGGCAAGCCTACTTCCCCGACATCGCGCTGCGCCCGGACGCCGCCAGCGCGCCGCTTGAATTGCCGCCCGGCCTGCATCCCGCGACCGGCAAGTGGGCCGCCTTCATCAACCCCGGCCTGGGCGCGTCCTTCGCCGACGAATCGGGCCTGGAAATGGCGCCGCCGTTCGCCGGACAGACCGCGCTGCTGCAAGGCCTGCAGCGCATAGGCGAAGCGCAGTTCCTGAGCGCACTCGACAAGCTCCGGCAAGCGCACGGCGCCATGCCGGCAGCCGGCGATCCGGCGCCGCAAGCTGCCGCGGCCCAGCCAGGCTTGCTGCTCAAAGACGCCACGCTCGAGGACATCGTGCGATTTCTGCACGCGAAAAATATCGAACCGACCTTCAGGCATCTGTTGCCAAACGCCGATCCAGTGCCTCCGCCGCGCGCCCGAAGTTAAAAATAAGACAATATTCCACGGCGAAACCGGCGCTTTCGGAGAAGGCGCAAGATTGACAACCCGACCCTTCTGACATATATTCCACAGTCTTGATCGGGAGAGGGCAGACTTGCGCTGCCGCCGAAGGGGCACTACCCAAAAACTCTCAGGCAAAAGGACCGGTCAAGGGCCAGCGGCGCACGTCGCAGCTGGGTCAAACTCTGGAGAGCGGCTGCGGCGTCACGCCGGCAGCCCACCGAAGGGGCGTGCGGATTCCCATCCGCTATCTCTCAGGTACCAAGGACAGAGGGGTTCGTCGCATTGTGCTGTGCATTCTGCTTCCGTTAACCCCTATATCTATTGGACTGCCCCATGACGCTCAAAGCGACCCCACTCAATAACGCTCACCGCGCCCTCAACGCCCGCATGGTCGATTTCGGCGGCTGGGACATGCCAGTCAACTACGGCTCGCAAATCGAGGAACACCACGCGGTGCGCAGCGACGTCGGCATGTTCGACGTCGCCCACATGTGCGTGGTCGACATCAAGGGCGACAATACGCGCGCCTTCCTGCGCGGCCTGCTGGCCAACAATGTCGACAAGCTGCAAGTGTCCGGCAAGGCGCTCTACTCCTGCATGCTGAACCCGCAAGGTTTCGTCATCGACGACCTGATCGTCTACTTCATCAACGAGAGCTGGTTCCGCCTGGTCGTGAACGCCGGCACCGCCGAGAAGGACGTGGCGTGGATGCAGGCGCAGAACGCGGCCACCGGCTCGGGCGTGACGATCACCCAGCGCCGTGACGCCGCCGCAGGTGACGAAAAACCGATGGCGCTGATCGCCGTGCAGGGCCCGAACGCCCGCGCCAAGGTGTGGGACGTGATCGCCGGCTCGCAGGCGGCCACCGCCGACATGAAGCCGTTCAACGTCGCCTTCGTGCACGATACGCCGTTCGGCGAGGCGATGATCGCCCGCACCGGCTACACCGGCGAAGACGGCTTCGAGATCGGCGTCGCCGCCGAACAGGCCGAGGCGCTGTGGAACGCGCTGCTGGCTGCCGGCGTGAAGCCTGCCGGCCTGGGCGCGCGCGACACGCTGCGCCTGGAAGCGGGCATGAATCTGTACGGCCAGGACATGGACGAAACCGTCAATCCGCTGGACGCGGGCCTGGCATGGACCATAGACCTGGTGTCCGAGCGCGACTTCATCGGCAAGGCGGCGCTGCAGGCGATGGGGCAGAACGCCCAGTTCGTCGGCCTGATCCTGCGCGAAAAAGGCGGCGTGCTGCGCGCCCACCAGAAAGTCATCGTGGCCGGCAGCGAGCAGGCCGGCGAGATCACCAGCGGCACCTTCAGCCCGACCATGCAGCAAGCCATCGCGCTGGCGCGCGTGCCCAACGGCGTGGCCGTCGGCGACACCGTGCACGTGGAAATCCGCGACAAGAAACTGGCCGCCACGGTCGTGAAGCTGCCGTTCGTGCGCAACGGTAAAATCCTGGTAGCCTGACCCGAATTGTTACGACCAAACGTACCACCAAACATAACCAACTGGAGCCATACATGAGCAATATTCCTGCAGACCTGAAGTACACCGAGTCCCACGAATGGGTACGCGCTGAAGCGGACGGCACCGTGACCGTCGGCATCACCGAGTTCGCGCAGGACGCACTGGGCGATATCGTCTTCGTCGAGTTGCCGAAAGTCGGCACCAGCTACACCGCCGGCGACGACGCCGCCGTGGTGGAATCGGTCAAGGCCGCCTCCGACATCTACGCGCCGCTGTCGGGCGAAGTCGTGGCGGTGAACGACGCCGTGGCCGACGCGCCCGAGTCGATCAACAGCGACGCCTACGGCGCCTGGCTGTTCAAGCTCAAGCCTGTCGACGCGGCAGCCATCAACGGCCTGCTCGACGCAGCCGCCTACGGCAAGACCACCGAAGGCTGATGTGTCATTCCCGCGCATGCGGGAATCCATACACCGCCTCCCGGCCGGCGCAGCATAGGTTCCCGCCTTCGCGGGAACGCCAGGCCGCCGGCCCAGATTTCACTTTCCGCTCCCCGCCATCATGACCCGTACCAGCCTGACCCAACTCGAAGCGCGCGATGCCTTCATCGCCCGCCACATCGGCCCGGACGCCAACGAGCAGCAGCAAATGCTCGACGTGCTCGGCTACGCCACCCGCAGCGCGCTGATCGACGCCATCGTGCCGCCGTCCATCCGCAACAAGAGCGCCCTGCCGCTCGGCCAGTTCTACGAGCCGATGCCGGAAACCACCGCGCTGGCCAAGCTGAAAGGCATCGCCACGCAGAACCAGGTGCTCAAATCGCTGATCGGCCAGGGTTATTACAACACCCACACGCCCGGCGTCGTGCTGCGCAACATCTTCGAGAACCCGGCCTGGTACACCGCCTACACGCCTTATCAGCCTGAGATTTCGCAGGGCCGCCTGGAAGCGATCCTGAACTTCCAGCAAGTGATCACCGATCTGACCGGCATGGGCATCGCCAACGCGTCCATGCTGGACGAAGGCACGGCCGCTGCCGAAGCCATGACGCTGATCCAGCGCGTGGGCAAGTCGAAGTCGAGCACCTTCTATGTCGCTTCGGACGTCCTGCCGCAAACCCTGGAAGTGGTGCAAACCCGCGCCCTGCCGCTGGGCATCACCGTGAAGAGCTTCGACCCGGCCGAACTGGCCGGCGTGAGCGATGCCTTCGGCGTGCTGCTGCAATACCCCGGCGTGAACGGCGTGGTGCGCGACTACCGCGCCGCCGTCGAGACCGTGAAAGCGGCCGGCGCCATGGTGGTCGTGGCAGCCGACCTGCTGGCGCTGACCATGCTCACGCCGCCGGGCGAATGGGGCGCGGACGTTGTGGTCGGCAACTCGCAGCGCTTCGGCGTGCCGCTGGGCTTCGGCGGCCCGCACGCAGGCTACCTGTCGACGCGCGACGAATTCAAGCGTTCGATGCCGGGCCGCCTGGTCGGCGTCACCATCGACCAGCAGGGCAACAAGGCCTACCGCCTGGCCCTGCAAACCCGCGAGCAGCACATCCGCCGCGAAAAAGCGACCTCCAACATCTGCACCGCCCAGGTGCTGCTGGCGGTGATCGCCTCGATGTACGCCGTCTACCACGGCCCCGCCGGCCTGCTGCAGATCGCCACCCGCGTGCACCGTTACACCGGCATCCTGGCGGCCAACCTGCGCACCCTGGGCTACACCATCAACGACAGCTATTTCGACACGCTGACCGTCAAGACCGGCAACGCCGCCGCGCTGCACGCGGCCGCCGTCGCCCATGGCGTGAACCTGCGCCGGATCGACGCCAGCCATGTCGGCATCTCGCTGGACGAGACCATCACCCGTGACGACATCGCCACGCTGTGGACGGTGTTTGCCACCGGCGTCGCCAACGCCCCTGCCGCACCCGACTTCGACACCGTCGAAGCCGGCGTGAACAACAGCTTCCCCGAAGCGCTGGCGCGCAGCTCGGCCTACCTGACGCACCCGGTCTTCAACCGCTACCACTCTGAAACCGAGATGCTGCGCTACCTGCGCAGCCTGGCGGACAAGGACCTGGCGCTGGACCGCACCATGATCCCGCTGGGCTCGTGCACCATGAAGCTGAACGCCACCAGCGAAATGATCCCGGTGACCTGGCCGGAATTCTCGACCATCCACCCGTTCGCGCCGGACGAGCAGACCGTCGGCTACCGCGAAATGATCGCCCAGCTGGAAGAAATGCTGTGCGCCGTGACCGGCTACGCGGCCGTGTCGCTGCAGCCCAACGCCGGTTCGCAGGGCGAATACGCCGGCCTGCTGGTGATCCAGAAGTACCACCAGTCGCGCGGCGAAGGCCACCGCAACATCTGCCTGATCCCGTCCTCGGCGCACGGCACCAACCCGGCATCGGCCAATATGGTCGGCATGCAGGTGGTGGTCACCGCCTGCGACGAACGCGGCAACGTCGACCTGGCCGACCTGAAAGCCAAGGCCGAGCAGCATTCGAAGAACCTGGCCTGCGTCATGGTCACCTACCCTTCGACCCACGGCGTGTTCGAAGACGGCATCCAGGAACTGTGCGAGATCATCCACTCGCACGGCGGCCAGGTCTATATAGACGGCGCCAACATGAACGCGCTGGTCGGCGTGGCCGCGCCGGGCGCATTCGGCGGCGACGTCTCGCACCTGAACCTGCACAAGACCTTCTGCATTCCGCACGGCGGCGGCGGCCCTGGCGTCGGCCCGATCGGCGTTGGCGCCCACCTGGCCAAATTCCTGCCCAACCAGCGCTCGAACGGCTATGTGCGCAGCGAAGACGGCATCGGTTCGATCTCGGCAGCGCCATTCGGCTCCGCGTCCATCCTGCCGATCTCGTGGATGTACATCGCGATGATGGGCGGCGCCGGCCTGACCGCGGCGACCGAAACCGCGATCCTGAACGCGAACTACATCGCGCGCCGCCTGGCACCGCACTACCCCGTGCTGTACTCTGGCCACGACGGCCTGGTGGCGCACGAGTGCATCCTGGACCTGCGTCCGCTGACCGATGCCACCGGCATCAGCAACGAAGACGTGGCCAAGCGCCTGATGGACTTCGGTTTCCATGCCCCGACCATGAGCTTCCCGGTGCCGGGCACGCTGATGATAGAGCCGACCGAATCCGAAGCCAAGGGCGAACTGGACCGCTTCATCGACGCGATGATCGTCATTCGCGGTGAAATCGCCAAAGTGGAAAGCGGCGAGTTCGACAAGCAGAACAACCCGCTCAAGTTCGCGCCGCACACGGCCGAAGTGCTGACATCCGACAGCTGGGACCGCAAGTACAGCCGCGAAACGGCCGCCTTCCCGGTGCCGTCGCTGCGCAAGCAGAAGTACTGGCCGACGGTGGGCCGCGCCGACAACGTCTACGGCGACCGCAACCTGATGTGCGGCTGCGCACCGATCAGCGACTACGAGTAAGCGTGTCATTCCCGCGCAAGCGGGAACCGATATAGCGACCACGATATGTCATTCCCGCGCACGCGGGAATCCATACCGACCATCCGCAGTTGACTGAGTATGGATTCCCGCCTACGCGGGAATGACGGCGCGCCGAGACCCCCCACCGTATGGTGGGCGACGCCGTGTGGTGGGCAACCCCGTGAGGTGGACGACCCCGTGGGCTGGGGCACAGCGCAAGATCGGCCATGCTACGAGGTGGACCGCCTACCAGCCCAGGTCGAGCTCGATGTTGCCTTCCTCGTTGAGCTGGATGCTGCGGCAGCCGGGCTGCGGACCGGTCGGCAGCACGAGCTGGCCGGCAAGCTGGCTGAACAGCTCGGCCGATGTCTCGCCGAACTCGGCCACCACGGTCTGCTGCAGCGATGCCAGGCTGGCCGGGTTGCCTTCCCAGTCGTTGGTCAGCTTGTTCATATTGAGCAGGTGCGCCAGCGCGTCGGACACCACGTACATGCCCACCACGCCTGAGTCGGTGGCCGCCGGCGCCCGCTTGCCATTGACCGCCAGGCGCACCACGCCGCTGTCGTCCGGCACGAACTGCAGCCGCATCGACCAGTGCATGGTGCTGCGCGCCCAGCCTTTGCCCAGGTTGACCTTGCGGTTGAACAGCGCCATCTTCTGGCTGGCGCGGTCCCATTCGTAGCGCATCAGCGAACTGTACAAGTCCACCGTCAGGCGCGGCACGCCCGCGCCGTCGGGCTGGGTCGACACCGTCACGCTGAACTGCAAGTCCTGCTCGGATTCGCGCACATGGGACAGGCGGTTGCCTTCGCGCCAGTGCAGCAGCACGTGGTCGCGGTAGCCCCAGCCGCCGGCGTTGGCGACGAACACGGCGCGCATGGCGTTGTCCAAGGTGGCCGACACGCCCGATTTCTCATTGAACGATTCGTCCCGGTTCAGGCCGACGTCCGGGGCGACCCGCAGATTGCGGTAGTCGGGCAGCAGACTCAGACGCTCCTGGATAGGGTCGATCAGCATGGGCTTGAGGAAGCGCTTGAAGAAGACATCCCGCGCCACCACCAGCCGCCCGGCGCAACCGGGCGCGTAGCCCGGCCGCAAATCGGCCAGTCCGGCCACCGACGTCATGTTGCGGCCGTCCGTGCTGGGTTTGCGGCCCAGCATCTGCAGCAGATTCACCGTGCCGCCGGACGACAGGTTCACGCAGCCGGCCTGCAGGCGCGCGAGCACCTCGTCGCCAGGCGCCAGGCGCACCGACGCATAGCCCAGCACGAAGGGGTTGCCGGCGCCGCCCAGGTCCTTCAGCCAGGCGCCGATGAGCTTGGTGAAGTTGTCTTTCAGGAAATCATTGTCGGTGACCAAAGCGCTGTGCGACCAGTCCGCCTGCATCGGATCGCATTGCGCGAAGTCCGGCACCAGCTTGTGCAGGCAGTAACGGCTCTCGTCGAAGCGCGACAACGCCTCGGCGCACTCCGGCGACGCCCCCGCCAGCGCCTCGGCCAGCGCCACCGGCTCCAGCTGCAAAGTGACGGCAAACGCCAGTTTCCATCCGGCAACTGATTGTTTCAGCACGCCGCTGCGGTTGCCGTTGTAGAAGCTGATGTTGCCGCTGGTAAAAGTCAGCTTCAAGCTGGCACTGCGCGGCGCGGCAGCGCCCAGCAGCAGTTGCGGCGGCGCCAGCAGGACCCGGTCGGCGCCCTCGCCGCCGATCAGCAAACCGGCCTCGTCGAGATTGCCGGCCTGCACTTCCACCGGCAAACGGCCGGCTTGCTGCAGCGCGCCAAACTGGGCCCGCAGCGTCTCGGGCGCCAGCGCCCAGACCACGTCGTAGCCGCCCAAAGTGGCCGGCGCGTGCAATGCCGACCCTTGCGGAGGCAGCCTCAAGGCGCGGATGCCGCCAGCCTCGACAGCGTTGCTAAAGGTAAACATGGAAACATTTGACATCTTATATTCTCTCTTGAGGAAATGCTAATATCTAGCCTGGCGAACTAGACGCAATGTAATGCGGATTACGTTCCGGAGCCTTCCTGGAATCTTCCGGTGATGTAAGTGTTTGATTTTTATCAAAATATTTTTTCAGTATAGGCAGCAAAATGAGTGACAGGGGCTTTCGCTTCGGCGAATGGCAGATCGAGCCAGAAAGCAATATCTTGCAAAATGGCAATGAACGTAACCAGCTGGAACCACGGGCGATGGACGTTTTGCGCTATTTATGCCGCCACGCGGGTGCCGTGATACCCGCCGAAGAGCTGTTGCAAGCTTGTTGGGGCAACATCGAGCTGGGCGACAATCCGGTCCACAAAGCCATCACCCAATTGCGCCGGGCGCTGGGCGATTCGAGCACCGAGCCGCGCTTCATCGAAACGATACGCAAGCGCGGCTACCGCGCCATCGCCGCCGTCGTGGCCAACGTGGCGGCCGACGAAGGCGGCTGGCTGCAAGGTTCGCCGTTCCGGGGTCTGGAAGCGTTCCAGGAAAATCACGCCGCCGTGTTCTTCGGCCGCATGCAGGCCATCGCCCAATTGCGCGATGTGGTGCGCAAGCAAGCTGCGGCCGGCTGCGCCATGGCCCTGGTGCTGGGGCCATCCGGTTCCGGCAAGACTTCGCTGGTGCGCGCCGGGCTGCTGCCCCAGCTGATGAAGACAAACAGCAGTGCGACCGAACCGGTGGCGCTCGAATGCACGCTCTACCTCGATTGCGCCGACATGGCCGACGGCGGCCTGTTCCAGGCCCTGGCGGCGGTGCTGCTGGACACCGAGCTGGACGGCAAGCTGGTGTTTACCGGCGACAATGCCGAAGCGCTGGCCAAGCGCCTGGAGGGCCCGCACAGCGACGCCGTCGTCGAGCGCCTGGGCCTGAACCAGCGCCGGCCCCGCGTCGGCCTGTTTGTCGACCGCCTGGAGGCGATCTTCCGCGCACCTGGCGTCAGCGAAGACTTGCGCAGCCACTTCCTGTTTGTACTGGAACAGCTGGCGCGCTCCGGCGCGGCGCTGGTGATGTTGGCTTGCCGCAACGATTTCTATCCCGACGTGATCGCCCTGCCCGCCCTGATGGCGCTGAAATCGCGCGGCGGCCACTTCGACTTGAGCCCGCCCGAGGGCGCGGACATCGCGCAGATCGTGCGCCAGCCGGCGCGCGCGGCGCAGCTGCGCTTCGAGCAGGACGCCGGCAGCGGCGCCAGCCTGGACGACGTGCTGTGCGACGCCGCACGCGGCAGCCCGGACACCCTGCCGCTGCTGCAATACTGTTTGAACGAGCTGTACCGCCAGCGCAGCGCAGACGGCACGCTGCTGTTTTCCGTGTTTGCCGACCTGGGCGGGATCGACGGCGCCATCGCCGCGCGCGCCGAGCAGGTGGTCGCGGCGCTGGAACCGGCCCAGCGCGCCGCGCTGCCGCACGTGCTGTCGCTGCTGGTCGACTTGTCGGAAGAGCAAGGCACGGTCACCGCGCGCCGCGCCGCCTGGTCCTCGCTGCACAGCGACGAGGCGCAGGCCCTGGTGCGCGCGCTGGTCGAGGCGCGCCTGTTCGTCAGCGAGCTGGCCAGCGACGTGGCCAGCTTCGGCGTCACCCATGAAGCGCTGCTGCGGCGCTGGCCGCGCGTGGCCGACTGGATAGAGCAGCACCGCAATGCGCTGCAGGTGCGCACCCGCATCGGCCGCGACGCCGAGCGCTGGCAGGCGGCCAGCCGTCCGCGCGACCTGCTGCTGCCGCGCGGCAGCCAGGTCAACCAGGCACGGGCGCTGCTGGACCTGGACGGTTTCACGCTGGCGCCGCTGGAACAGGAGTTCGTGCGCAGTTCGGTGCAGCGCGTCAAACTGGGCGAGCGCATCAAATTGGCGATGACGGTGGGCGTGACGCTGCTGGCCATCCTGGCGGTCATCCTCGGCATAGTCGCGCGCAACGCCGAGCGCGACGCCGAGCAGCAGCGCACCGAGGCCGAGGGCCTGATGAGCTATATGCTGGGCGAGTTCGTGGAAAAACTGCGCCCGCTGGGCCGCCTCGACCTGCTCGACGGCATCAGCGGCAAGGCGCTGACCTATCTGTCATCGACGCGCAACACCAACGTCGGCATGGCCACGCTGGTGCAGCGCGCCAAGGCCCTGCAAGTCATCGGCGAAGTGAATATTGCACGCTCCAACCTGGCCAAGGCGAGCGAGGCGCTGCAGGCCGCGCGCAACATCCTGCTGAAACTGGAGCATACCAATAGCGACCGCAAGGAACTGTATAAGGCATTGGGCAACAACGCCTTTTTCCAAAGCCAGGTCCACTTCCGCCGGGAAGAACTGGACCAGGCCGAGCAGTACATCCAGGAATACCGTGTCCAGAGCGACCGCATGGCCGCCATCGATCCGGCCGACAGCGATGGCTGGATGGAGCAGTCCTATGCCCACAACGGCCTGGGCGCGATGGCGATGAAGCGCGGCCAGTTCGTCCGCGCGGCCGAGGAATTTGCAACCTCGGTGCAGCTCAAGCAACGCGCGCACGACAGTCAGCCGGGCAACCAGAAACTGATGGCCGACCTGGCCAACACGCTCTCATGGCTGGCCGAAGCCAAGGCCAAGCAGGGCTTGCTGAAGGAGGCGATGGAATTTTATCATCGCGAGGAAGAGCTGCTGCGCCCGCTGCACGACGCGGCGCCCGGCAACGCAACGTGGACCAACCGCCTGGCCAGCGCCCTGACGTTCCAGGGCGAGCTGAAAATTTCGCTAGGCCAGCAAAGCAGCGCGCGCATCAACTTGCTGAGCGCCGAGGAGCTGCTGCGCGAGGTGGTCAACCAAGACCTCAGCAACCGGCATTGGCAGCTCAGCCTGTACACCGTACAGATGAAGCTGCTCGATCTGGACAGGGATCTTGGCGACGCAGCCGGCACCTTGCCCAAGCAGCTGGACTTGCTGGCCAAACTGGCCGCGCTGGGCGCCTTGAGTGCCAAGGAACAACCGAGCCTGCTGCCTCAACTGACGGCGGTGGCGCAACAATCGCTGGCGGCCACCCAGGTCAAGCTGGGCCACCTGGCCGAGGCGCGCCGCCAACTGACCGTCAGCACCGCCATGCTTGAACGTCTGTATGAGACCAGCAAGGGGGACAGTTACTACATTCCCAAGCTGGCCATGGGACTGCTGATGCAGGCCGACCTGGAGCGTGCGAACGGCGCCTCCGGGTCCGCGCAACGCATCTGCCTGAAAGTGAAGCAGTTGCTTGGCGCAGTGGGCGAGCAAAGTTCCAACTATACGCTGCTCGCTCCCTACGTTCTGGCCCAACACTGCCTGGGCGAGCTGGAGGGGGCGCAAACCCAGAAAGCCAAACTGGAGAGCATGAATTACCACGAACTCAATTATATGAAGGCGATTGCCGCCATCCCAGCCAAGGGGGCAAAGCCTTGAACCGAGTTTTTTCGCAGTTGCACCACCCTACAGGCATGCCGCAACGCCTGCTTGTTTTACTTTTCCAAACTAACCCATATGGAGCACATTATGCTGAACAAATCGATCTTGTCCAAGCTGGTCGGCACTTTCTCGGCAGGCAACGCGCAAGTTGCGCCCGCACCGATGCGCAAACTGTCGGCAATGGAAATCGCGGCTGTGGCCGGCGGTCCGGATCACCCGCACGATCCTATCCCGCTGGCGCTTGCCGACGCCGTTCCAGCGTCAAGCATCTAAGCACACCGCAGTGACGGAGGTATAGGGCGGCGCCCTATACGCATCAACCAAGCCGGGCCGGAGCAACAGCCGGTCCGGCCTCCCCGAATCTCGCCTTATGACATACACAGCATGAGCGACCTGTTCCGCGAACAGGCCATCATCCACAAGTCGCACCGCTTCCACGGCACCGTGCTGCTTGCGCGCACCTGGAGCTATCCCGCGCTGACGCTGCTGTTTTGCGCCATCATCGCGGCAGTCATCGCTTTCGCCCTCAACTTCGGCTTCAGCCGCAAGGAAACCGTATCCGGCATGCTGGTGCCCGAGCGCGGCACGGTGCGCCTGGCCACGCCGCAGGCTGGCGTGGTCACCCGGCTGTTCATGCGCGAAGGCCAGCCAGTGCGGCCCGGCGACCCGCTGTACTTGCTGTCGGGCGAGCGCACCAGCGCCGCCGGCGCCACGCAGGCCGCCGTCAACACCACATTACAGGCACGCATCGCCCACCTGAACCGGGAACTGGCGCAGCAAGGCCAACAACACGGCAACAAAGGCCAGGAGCTGGAGCGGCGCCTGGCCAATCTGCAGGCCAGCCTCGCGCAGATCCACGCCGAATTGGCGCTGCGCCGCCAAAAAGTACAGATTTTGCGCGAAGTATCCCGCAACGTCGCCGATCTTGCCAAGGAAGGCGCAGTCTCGCGCAACACCGCCGGCGACAAGGCCGCCGAGCTGCTGGAGCAGGAAGCGCGCATTTCGGCCCTCGAACTGGAGCGCCTGGCGATGCAGCGCGAGATCGGCACGCTGGGCGCCAGCCGCGCCGACCTGCCGCTGCAAAGCGGGCGTGAAGCGTCCCAGCTGCAGCGCGACATCGAGGCGCTGAAGCAGCAGGCCAGCGAGAGCGAAGCGCGGCGCGAACTGCTGGTGCGCGCCGAACAAGCCGGCCGCATCGCCGCCATCGTACTCGACGAAGGCCAGGCGGTGACGGCCGACCAGCGCGTAGCGAGCCTGCTGCCGGACGGCAACATGCTGGAAGCCGAGCTGTACGCGCCCACCCGCGCGGCCGGCTTCATCCGCCCGGGCACCGAGGTGCTGCTGCGCTACGACGCCTTCCCCTACCAGAAATTCGGCCAGTTCAAGGGCCGCGTGCGCGAGATCTCGCAAGCCACTGTGGCGCTGGGCGAGGTGCAGCGCGCCTCGGGCGGCGGCACGGCGGCCGGGAACGGCGCCGCCGGCATGCCGGGCACAGGCGCCGGCGAACCGGTCTACCGCATCCGCGTCCGGCTGGACGCGCAACAGATAGCCGCCGGCGGCCAGGCGCGCGTGCTCATGCCCGGCATGCAGCTGGGCGCCACCCTGGTGCTGGAACAGCGCACCCTGGCGGAGTGGGCGCTGGAACCGCTGCTGGGCATCAAGGGCAGGCTTTGAAAGAACCGTACTGAATGGACGCCATAGAGACCCTGGGACTGTGCCGCAAGGTGCCCGTGTTCCTGCAGACCGAAGCCACCGAGTGCGGGCTGTGCAGCTTGGCCATGGTGGCCGATTTCCACGGCTACCGCGCCGGCCTGGCCGCGCTGCGGCTGCGCTTCCCCATCTCGCGCAAGGGCGCCACGCTGGAAAGCCTGATGCGCATCGCGCGCGCGCTCAAGCTGGAAACCCGGCCGCTGCGGCTGGAACCGGGCAACTTGCCGGAACTGGCCCTGCCCGCCATCCTGCACTGGGACATGGACCACTTCGTGGTGCTGGTCTCGGTCTCGGCGCGCAAGGTGGTGATCCACGACCCGGCTGTCGGCCGGCGCAGCTTCACCTTGGAAGAGTTCGGCAAGCACTTCACCGGCGTGGCGCTGGAGCTGAGCCCGGCCACCGACTTCCGCCCGGCGCGCGCGGAATTGCAGTTCACCCTGCGCGGCCTGATGGGCCGGATCACCGGCCTGAAGCGCGGCCTGAGCCAGATCCTGCTGCTGACCCTGGGGCTGGAGTGCGTGGCCATCGGCCTGCCCTTCTTCCTGCAATGGGTGGTCGACCAGGCGCTGCTGTCGGCCGACCGCGACCTGCTGGCCACCCTGGCGTTCGGCTTCGGTCTGCTGGTGGCGATCCAGGCCGCCATCGGCGCCGTGCGCGGCTGGTTTGTCGTCGCGCTCAGCGCCAGGCTCAATTTCCAGTGGCTGGGCAATGTGTTCTCGCACCTGATGCGGCTCCCGCTGGACTACTTCGAAAAGCGCCATGTCGGACGCATCATCGCCAGCTTCGGCTCCATCTCCACTATTCAGAAGACCTTGACCACCGGCTTCGTGCAGGCCGTGGTCGACGGCGCCATGGTGTTCGGCACCCTGGCCATGATGCTGCTCTACAGCCGCAGCCTGGCCCTGGTGGCGCTGGCGGCAGTGGCGCTGTACGGCTTGCTGCGCTGGAGCTTGCTGCACGCGCTGCGCGATGCCACCGCCGAGCAGATCATCCACGCCGCGCGCCAGACCACGCACTTCGTCGAAACGGCGGGCGGCATCCAGAGCGTGCGCCTGTTCGGCAAGGCCGAGCAGCGCCGCACCGGCTGGATGAACATCCTGGCCGAGCAGTTCAACGCCGAACTGCGCATCCAGCGCGTCAACATCAGCCACGAGACGGCGCGCACGCTGCTGTTCGGTGTCGAGCGCATCCTCATCATCTGGCTGGCCGCGCGCGCCGTGCTCGACCGCGAATTCACGGTCGGCATGCTGTTCGCCTTCATCGCCTACCAGGACCAGTTCTCGCAGCGCCTGGCCGCGCTGATCGACAAGCTGGTCGAGTTCCGCATGCTGCGCCTGCACGGCGAGCGGGTGGCCGACATCGTGCTGAGCGAAACCGAGGCCGAGGGGCCGCACGACGGCGACGAGCCGGACCTTCCCGCCAGCGCGCCCAGCCTGGAATTGCGCAACGTCAGCTTCCGCTACTCGCCCACCGAGCCCTTCGTGGTCGACAACATCGACCTGCACATAGGCGCCGGCGAATGCGTGGCGATCACCGGCGCGTCCGGCTGCGGCAAGACCACGCTGATCAAGGTTCTGCTGGGCTTGCTCACCCCGGAACATGGCGAAGTGCTGGTGGGCGGCATGCCGATCAAGCGCCTGGGGCTGACCAGCTACCGCCAGCTGATCGGCACGGTGATGCAGGAGGACCGCATGTTTTCCGGCTCGGTGGCCGAGAACATCAGCTTTTTCGACCCGCAGCCGGACTGGCCGCGCATCCGCGCGTGCGCGCAGCAGGCCGCCGTGGCGCAGGAGATCGAGCACATGCCGATGGGCTACAACACCATCACCGGCGACAACGGCATCGGCATCAGCGGCGGCCAGAAGCAGCGCCTGCTGCTGGCGCGCGCGCTGTACCGCCGGCCACGGATACTGGTGCTGGACGAGGCTACCAGCGAGCTCGACATCGCGAACGAAAAGAGCGTCAATGCGACGGTCAAGGCGCTCGGGCTGACCCGCATCATTGTCGCGCACCGCCCGGAGACCATCGCCATGGCGGACCGCGTGATACGGATACACGGCGGGCGCGTGCTGCAAGAGCCGAGGCAGGAGATGCAAGCGGCTGGTTGAGCGCCAATTCCAAAACATTTGCAAAAAGGGTAAGATGGGCCATCACTGTTCAGGAGGACGGCCATGAAACCATCGTTCAAGGCGGCTCTGATATCGGGCCTGATTTTCCCGGGGCTGGGCCAAATGCTGGTGCTCAAGCGCTTCGCGCGGGGCAGCGTGTTCCTGCTGCCGACGCTCGCCGGCGCCCTGTATATCGTTCGCATTGCATATGAGCAAATAAATGCGCTGGCCGGGCAACTGGCCAGCGGCGCCCTGCCTTTCGACGTCGCGCTGATCGCCCAGCATATCGCCGCCTCGCGCACCAACGGTCCGGCCATGACGGCCGCCACGCTGGCTTGCGTGCTGTGCTGGAGCGCCAGCATACTGGACGCGTTACTGTTCGGCAACGATCCGCACTGCGACCCGGTGCACGCCCCCCACCACCCCCGCCACCCCGCCCAACATCAAGGACAACCATGAGAACAACACGCTCGGCTCCCCTGCCGCAAACCCTCGCAGCCTGCCTGCTGATGCTGGCCGCCGGTATGGCGGCGGCGCAAAGCACCGGCATCAAGCGCACCGTGGTCAAGAAGGAGGACGTGTCGGTGCCCGGCCGCGAGGCCGTGGTGGCCAGCGTGGAGCTGGCGCCCGGCGTCGTGGCGGGACGCCATACCCATCCGGGCGACGAGATCAGCTATGTGATGGAGGGAGAAGGCGAATTGATGATAGACGGCGAAGACCCGCGCCGCGTGAAGGCGGGCGAAGCATTCGTGATCAAGGCCGGCGTCGTGCACGACGCCCGCAACGTCGGCACGGTGCCGATGAAGCTGGTGGGCGTGTACGTGGTGGAGAAAGGCAAGCCGCTGGCCAGCCCCGCCAAGTAAGGCCTCGCACGCCTCGTAAAGGCGCGTCGTACGGCGGTGCAGCGATGCGGGCCCCATGCTGACCCAAGCCAGCATGGATTCCGCTTTCGCGGGAATGACAGGCCTCTTGGATTCCCGCTTACGCGGGAGTGACACGCGCGAGGAGGCTTACGTCAGCTTGGCCGCGTGCTCGCGCGTGGCGTGGAACTGCAGCTTGGGCCAGCGCTCCTGCGTCAGGCGCAGGTTGACGCCGGACGTGGCCAGGTAGGCCATATTGCCGGCCGCGTCGTAGGCCACGTTGTGGCCCAGCGCCGCCTCGAAGTCGGCCAGGGCCTTCTTGTCGTCCGACGAGACCCAGCGCGCGCTGCTGATGCTGGTGCCTTCGAACACGGCATCGACGCCGTATTCGTTCATCAAACGGCTGGCCACCACCTCGAACTGCAGCACGCCGACCGCGCCCAGGACCAGTTCGCCGCCCTGCACCGGCTTGAAGACCTGCACCGCGCCCTCCTCGCCCAGCTGCTGCAAGCCTTTGTGCAGCTGCTTGATTTTCAGCGGGTTGCGGATGCGCACTTGGCGGAAGAAGTCCGGCGCGAAGTAGGGAATGCCGGTGAAAGTCAGCGGTTCGCCTTCCGAGAAGGAGTCGCCGATCTGCATATTGCCGTGGTTGGGCAGGCCGATGATGTCGCCCGCGTACGCCTCTTCCACCTGCTCGCGCGACGATGCCATGAAGGTCACCACCGACGACACTTTGACCTCGCGCCCCAGGCGCAAGTGCTTGACCTTCATGCCGCGTTCGAAGCGGCCCGAGCATACGCGCAGGAAGGCGATGCGGTCGCGGTGCGCCGGGTCCATATTGGCCTGGATCTTGAACACGAAACCGGTGAACGGCTGCTCGGTCGGCTCGACCACGCGCACGGTGGCGTCGCGTCCGCGCGGCGCCGGAGCCCAGTCGACCAGCGCCGACAGGATTTCGCGCACGCCGAAATTGTTGATGGCCGAACCGAAGAACACCGGCGTCTGTATGCCGGCCAGGAACTGTTCCAGGTCGAAGGGGTGCGAGGCGCCGCTGACCAGCTCGACTTCCATGCGCAACTGGTCCATCTCCAGCGGGAACATCTCCTGCAGGCGCGGGTTGTCTATGCCCTTGATGATCTCGACAGCCTGGTCGGCGCTCTCCGAACCGGCGCGGAACAGCAGGATCTCGTCGTTCAGCAGGTGGTATACGCCGCGGAAGTTCTTGCCCATGCCGATGGGCCAGGTCACCGGCGCGCACTGGATCTTCAGCACCGATTCGAGTTCGTCGAGCAGTTCCAGCGGATCGCGGCATTCGCGGTCCAGCTTGTTCATGAAGGTGACGATGGGCGTGTTGCGCATGCGGCAAACGTCGAGCAGCTTGATGGTCTGCGCTTCCACGCCCTTGGCCGCGTCGATCACCATCAGCGCCGAGTCGACCGCCGTCAGCACGCGGTAGGTGTCCTCCGAGAAGTCCTGGTGGCCGGGCGTGTCGAGCAGGTTGATGACGTGGTCACGGTGCTCGAACTGCATCACCGACGAGGCCACCGAAATGCCGCGCTGCTTCTCGATCTCCATCCAGTCCGAGGTCGCGTGGCGGCCGCTCTTGCGGGCCTTGACGGTGCCGGCCATCTGGATCGCGCCCGAAAACAGCAGCAGCTTTTCAGTCAGCGTGGTTTTACCCGCGTCGGGGTGGGAAATGATGCCGAAAGTGCGGCGGCGCAGGGTTTCGCGCGCGATCAGCGCCGGCGTCTTGCCGCTGGCGGCTGCCGGTGCGGCGTCGTCTGATTGTTCTGGGATGCTGGATTCGATGTCGTTGGCCATGTTCGCGACCATAAATGGCCCCGCGTAAAACCCATCATTTTACACGGGGCCGGCCCTCGCCTCAATCCGTTTGTTTTCAGTCCGTTTTGATACGGCGCCAGCCGGCGCGGTGGGCCTTGGTCGAGTTTTCCTCGATCAGCGGGCGCGTCAGGGTCTCGCCCTTGGCGGTGGTGGTGATCATCTTCAGCTCGCCTTTCGGCAGCCGCACGATGATGAAACCGACCGCCGCCGAGGTGTTCGACAGCGTGCTGCCGGCCAGGGTGCCCTGCACCGCCTGGCCGCTGCACACGTTGACCGCGTAGGCGTTGCTGGTGCCGCCCACCGAGCACGACGACGACGAGGTCGGCAGGTTGGTGACCACGTTGGCCACGCCGCTGACCACCTTCGGGTCCAGGTTCATGCGCTCGCCGGCATTGAGCGACCAGTCGAAGTACCAGCCGCTCTGCGTGGCCAGGTTCACGTCGTTGGCGCTGATGGTGTAACTGTTGACGTTGCTGCTCGAGCCTTGCAGCGCCAGCGTCTGCCTCACCATGCCGGTGCCGCGGATGTCGATGCAGTTGACGCCGGTGCCGGCGCAGGTGTCGGCGTCCTTGAGCAGATACAGGCTTTGCAGGTCGATATTGACGGTGTCGGGCACGTCGAGCAGGCGGCCGGTGCCGAACAGCACCACACGCTGGGCGTAGACGCTGACCACGCCGGTGGTGGCGTCGGTGCTGCTGACGGCGCACAGCGTCACTTCAGGCCGGGTCGTCACCGGCTGCAGCGCGCCGGCGTCGCCCATCCTGCGCACAGTCAGCGCGGCCGGGTCGAAGCGCCACATCCGGCCCTGGTTGTCGCCGCCGTAGATATAGGTCACCAGCGGATCGCTGGCCGGATCGTTGGTGATGGCGGTGATCTTGGCCAGGCCGGACGGCGTGGTCGTGTCGCCCAGTTCGGTCGAGATCTTCTCGATGATGGCGCCGGTGGCGACGTTGATGATGAACAGGATGCCCTTGCCGCTGCCGCCGGCCACGCCGTCGATGCCCGGCACGTTGTTGTAGCCGGAGGTGACGAACACCACCCACTGGCCGCGCCAGGTGCCGAATTGCGGATTGCCGAAGGTCAGGCCCAGGTCGGGATCGGCATGCGCGCAGACGGTGCTGTCGGCGCAGGTTTCCCACAGCGCCCGGGGCGCGGTCGGGTCGGTCACGTCGAGCGCGTAGTAGCCGCGCCCGCCGCCGTTCAGGCCGGCCACCAGCACGGTCTTCCAGGCGCCGCCGATTTCCACGTCGGCCACCTCGGGCGAGCCGTCGGTGCTGAACTGGTGGTTGGTGCCGTAGGTGGTGCTGGCCAGGTTGTACAGCTTCTTCATCGTGATGCGCGGCACGTAGGCCCACAGTTCGTGTCCGTCGGAGGCGCGGAAGGCGTGCAGCATGCCGTCGTTCGCGGCCGTGAACACGGTCGGTATGCGGTTCGTGGTCCAATAGGTCTTGAACGTCTCATAGCTCGCCCCCGGGTAAGCCTTGCGCGGCTCGCGCAAATAGGCCGGCTTGGACGAGGCGATGTCGCCAAGCACGATGGGCACCGGTCCGGCCTGTCCGGCCGGGGTGTTGGCCGTCAGGCTGTAGGCGCGGAAGATCTCGTCGTTGGCGTAGGTCTGCTCGCCGCGCAGCCAGTTCACCAGGTTGGCGCCGCTGTTGACGATGGCGCGGTCCGCCGTCGACAGCAAGGTGCATTGCGCCAGCAAGGTGCATTTGTTGTTGAACCATCCCTGCATCAGCGTCGAACCGCCCATCTCGCTGTAGCGGAATTCCCGCAGCGTGGCCGTATTGGCCGGGTCCAGCATATAGATGGTGCGCCCGCCCCCGGTGGCCGGCGTGCCGTCCGTGCCTGCGATCGCCTGCGGGCCGACCGTGTCCGAGCTGACCCAGACGGCAGTGGTGCCGACGATGCCGGTGGCCGGGTCGATCTTCTTGTCCGACAGTTCGCCGTACCATTTCACGGTGGTGAAGGTGTCGGAGAAGATATCGTTGTCCTGCTGCGAAATATTCGGCGTCGAGGTGGCGGCGGCCGCGGCGGCCCCGACCGACACCTGCATATTGGCCAGCGCCGAGGCCAGGCCCTGCACCACTTCCTTCGGTTCGTTGGCGCTGAAGTACTTGCCGTGGCCGGCGATGGCGGCGTGCCACAGGTCGTCCACCCGCTCCTGCACCGTGCTGGCGGTGCTGGCCGTCTGCGGGTCCGGCCACACGTAGGCGCCGTTGGCGTTCCACGGGCAGCCGGTGGCCACGCCGGTGACCAGGTTGTAGAAGTCGCCGCCCGGCTTGGGCGCGGTGTCGTAGTTGGCGTCGTAGGTCATCACGCCGTCCATGCCCAGGCCCAGCGTGTAGGTGTTCATGTGCAGGTGGGTATTCTCGCCGCCGGCGGCGGGCACCTGGCCCGGCTTGCTCATGTCCGGCTCCAGGCTTGGGCGCAGCGACACGGTGCCGGTGCTCGAGCCGCCGTTGTACCAGTGCAGCGCCACGTCCGAGATCGACGGCTCGCTCTGCGCGCGCGGGTCGACGCAGCCGCGCGCCTGGGTGCAGAAGCGCGCGGCGCTCTCCACGTTGTCATTGTTGACCACGTTGGCGGTGGTGCTGCCGTTCCAGTAGCCGTCGGTGGTCAATATCATGAAGTTGGGCTGGCAGGGAAACTGCACCACTTCCTGCCCCGCCGCATAGGCGTAGGGGCTCAAGTTGGCGTACATGCGGCCCACGTTGTCCATCGCCGCCCTGATCGGCGTCGAGCCGGTCGTGACGGTGTTGTACAAGGTGCTGTACCAGGTCGTGCGCGCGCTGCCGACGAAATCGGCCGGCTTCATGTCCATGGCGCCGCCGACCGCCGCCTGCGACAGGCGCACGAAGCCCGCGCGGTAATTACTGTTGAGCGAGGCGAAGGCGATGCCGACCGAGGTCTTCATCATTTGCAGACGGCTCTTGTAGTAGCTGTACCAGTTGGCGAAGTTGGTCATTTCCTCGTTGTAGGTGCAGACCCCGGCGGTGGTGACGCAGTCGACGCGGTCCGCGCCCTTCGGATAGGTGCTGCCGGAGACGATGTTGACGCGCACGAAGGTGCTGGGCGGTTCCGCGCCGGCCGACATGGCGGCGGTGGTGGTCGGTATGGCATCGTTGACGGCGGCGGCGGCGGCCACGTAGCCGGCGCCGGCCGTGTAGGCGAAAGCGATGCTGCCGCCGTCGGTCAGGGCGCCGGTCGACGGCGTGTTCGAATTGCCGTTGATGGTGGTGTCGACCAGGCAGATCTTGTCGCCGCTTTGCGCCGCGCAGATGGGCGTGACGCTGTTGCCGGCGGCGTAGGCCTTGATGTTGGCGCTGGTGCCGATGTCCGCGATCATGAGCGCAGCCACCGTGGCGGCGCTCTTGGCCCTGCCCAGGGTGGTGCTGGTCGCCAGCGTGCTGCCGCCCCAGCTGACGCTGGCCAGCGAGGGCGAGCCGCCGTTGCGGGTGGTGCCGGTGACACTGATGACGGCGGTGGGCGACACGCGCGGCACGGCCGCCGTCACGGCGACGCTGGGCGCGGTGACCGTGATGCCCCAGCCAGAGCGGCTGTTGTCGCTCACCGGCAGGCAGTTCGTCAGCGACTTGGTGCCGCTGCACGTCACCGCCACCACCGCCACCACGTTCTCGGCCGTGAGCGTGATGCCGAAGCTGGAACAGGCCGGCACCGTCGCCTGGCCGATGGGCGTTTTCACGCAGGCGTAATACTGGTTGGTCAAGCCGGTCTTGGCGATGATGCTGGCGGCCAGCGCGCTGGCCATGGTCTGCTGCTTGAGCGCGGTGTTGGTGCCGGCCGGCGCCGTCACCGCGGCGTTGGTGATGGTGCGCACCGTGCTCGGGTCGGGGATGGTGACGCTGGCTATCGTCATCGACGCCGCGCTGGACGAGGCGCCGATGGCGATGGTGCCGAACGAGGCCACGGCGCCGGCGGCGGTCGAATAGCGCGGGTAGATATAGGTGCCGACGCGCTTGGCCTGGCAGGTGATCAGCGAGGTTTCCTTGCACCAGCGCACCTTGACCGGCACCGGATAGCCGGCCGGCGCGGCCGCGCCGGCGGCGGTCGACTTGCAGTTGGTCATGGTCTCGTCGGTGCAGTACTCGGCCACGGCGATGTTGTAGTAGTACGGCCCGGTGCTGATGGCCGTCGCGCTGCGGTAGGTGTTGTCCGGATAGGTGTAGGTGGCGCTGTTGAAGCGGCAGTCGCTGGTGTTGTTCGGGTCGCACCATTTCAGGTCGGGATAGCCGGTGACCAGGTTGATGTCCGTGTCGCTGACGCCGTACAGATTCCGGTTGTAGACGCCGAAGCCGTCGCTCACCACGCTGCTCCAGGTGCTGGTGTTGGCGGCGGTCTTCTCCGGATAGTAGGTGCCGTCGGCCTTGATCGGCGGCTGGTAGCGGATCTTCGGATTGTAGTACTGGCGGTTGAAGTCGGCGGCCATGAAGGGCGGATGACCGACGTTGCAGGCCGTCACGCCGCTGGAGAGCTTGGCGTTGGCGCGGCACAGGTTGTCGTTCACATAGTCCGGCGTGTAGTGCTGCTCCATCGAACCGGAGTTGTCGAACAGCAGCATCAAATTGGGCTTGACCGAGCCGGTGCCGGCGATGTTGAGCAGCGGCACCTGGGCGATACTGGTGGTGCCGGCCAGGGCGGCGGGCGCCAGCATGGCCAGCGCGCTGGCAAGGGCGCCGGTAAGCAGGGTGGAGAGCGCGGAGCTGAGCTTGGTCATGCTGGGTCCTATCAAAGTTGCGGCCGGGGATGCGGGCGACGGGGCTCAAGGCCCCATCATCACCACGGCCTGCGTCACGACGTTGCCGCCGCGTGCGCCATAGATGCGCGCCGTGACCACGTAATGCAGTTCCGGCATGTTCTGGTATTCGTTGCGGTCGGCCGACAGGCTGTCGCCGGGCCGCGTCGGGCTGTTCAGCATCTGCTTGGCCGCCGTCAGGGTGCAATTATTGGCCGGCGCAGAAGAATTGAAGGCGCCCGGCAGCATGCACATGCGGTGAATCACGTACTGGATGCTGTTGTGCGCGCTGTCCGTCACGGTGGCCGAGCCGGCCCAGAAGGCCGGGTTGTTCACGCCCTGCGCCGGATTCAGCGTGGCCACATAGCCGGCCGCCGCATTGTCGGCCAGCAGCGCCGCCTTGGGTTCGGTGGCCAGGAACTGGAAGGCCGTGTGCAGGCCCAGGTCGGCCGCCTTGGCCAGCGTGGAATCGTAGGCCAGGTTGGTGGTGGTCATGGTGGTCGAGGTGGTCGACTTCAGCAGGTATATGCTGCTGAGCATCATCACGGCCAGCATGATGAGCATGACCGGCAGCGCAATGCCGGCCTGCCCTGCGCGGGATTTTCTGAGCTGCTTCACATCGGCCTCCAGCCCGCGTTGCGGATAGGGATGATGGTTTCGAAGGCGCGGTAGCGGTAGCACTTCCAGTTGATGGTGTCGCCCGCCAGCGCCACGCTGACCGTCACCGGCACCGCCGCCACGCCGGCCGGGCTGGCCGTGCCGAACACCGCCGGCGCGGTCGCGGTGGCGCTGCACAGGCCGGTGCTCGGATTCGGCTTTTCCGGCAACTTGCTGCGCGCCACCACCGCCACGCGGATCGCCGCCACCGCGCGGTAATCGCCCGCGCCGCCGGTGACGCCGTCGCCGTCGGCGTCGACCATGGTGTTGGACCACTGCGTGACCTGCTGGCCGAATTCGGCGGTGAAAGCGCCGTTGCCGAAACCGTACTGCGCCTTGAGCGCGACAATGTTGTCCACAACGGTGGAACCGGCGGCGCTGGCGCCGCCCAGGTTGGAAGCGCGCAGCAGCAGCACCCCGTTCTGCACCGACCAGGTATGCAGCGACAGGTTGCGCGCCGGCCCCAGGTTGAACACGCGCGACTGGTTGGCGGCGAAGGCCGCGCCCAGGGCGTTGCGGTTGTAGCGCGCGTCGGCCGACGCGTCGAAGGTCAAGGTCGTGGCCAGCGGGTCGGCGGTCAGCTGGGCCAGCGCGCAGTTGCCGTTGGCCGGCTCCGGCGCCACCAGGATGGCGTCGCCGGCCAGGAAGCCGAACGGCGCCGCCGTCGAGATGCTCAGGCTGTTGGCGCCAAGGTAGTCGGCCGCCACCTTGACCGAGCCGATGCCCGATGGCGAACTGCCGGAATTGAGGCTGATCTGGTCGGAGCCGGCGCTGTTGTTGACGATGACCACGGCCGCCAGCGGCGTGACGGCCACGCCGCCGCGGTCCGCCGCCGCCAGCGCGTAGCCGCTGGTGTCGCTGAACACGGTGTTGCAGCCGGCCACCAGGTTGTCGTTCATGCCCCAGCCGGCCTGCGCCGCGTCCTCCGTGATGGAGAACAGCGCCAGCATGCCGTTTTGCATCTGGTCCGAACTGCCCAGCGAAACCGCCTTGTTCTGTTCGGCGTTGATGATCAGGCGGGTGGCGAACATGATGGCCAGCATGCCGACCGTCACCGCCACCATCAGTTCGACGACGGAAAAGCCGCCTGGCCGGGAAATGCGCGCGGCGGCCATGTCAGAACCCCACCGCCGTGGCGCCGGCCACATAGGACGTCAGCACGTGCCGGTTCTCGGCGCTGCCGGTCTTGCGGGTCCAGCGGATGGTGATCACGACCATGGTGCGCGCGGTCTGCGGGGTCAGCCGGACCGACACCAGCGCGCCCGGCATCTGGGCCTTGGTCTCGGCCAGCCACGGCGCCACCGCCGTGCTGCCGGTGCCGCTCTCGGTCAGCGCGTAGCTGTTGATGTTGGCGACATCGTTGCTCATCAGGCCGAGCAGCTTCTCGGCGGCCATGGTGGCCTCGGCGCGCATGCTGGCGTCCGACAGCGCCGAATACGAGCGCGCCTGCAAACCCACCGTGCCCAGCAGGCCGATGGCGAGGATGACGATGGCGATCATGGCCTCCAGCATGGCGATGCCCTGCTGGGAACGTGGGCCGGGGCGCAAGCCCGGGCGCGGGATGGGATGGATGGTCATGGCGGTGTCAGGGAGGGCAGGCGCGCGAGTCGGGCGCGGCGAGGACGGGATTGCACTTGATGGCCATGCCTGCCAGCGACACGGCCACCGCGATCGGCGCGATCTCGCTGGCGCCGGCGCCGGCCGGGTCGAGGCGGATGCGGGCCAGCCGGTCGTTATAGTTGGTGTCGACCCAGCCCAGCGCCGTGAAATACACGGCGGAGGTGCCCTCCGGCTCCAGCGTCGGCACCAGCTTCTCGCTGGGCGGCAAGGCGTCGGCCGGGCGGAACACCGATGTATAGCCGTTACTGCCGTCCGGATCGAGATCGGCCGCGCTGGCGGTGGTGGACCAGGCGCCGCTGCTCTCCGAGCACGGCACGCCGGGGCTGGGGAAGCACAGGTCGACCTGCCAGTCCATCTGCCCGTTGTTGACGTTGGGGGTGAGCATGATGCGGCTGGCCGCGTTGTGCAGCACCGCCTGGCGCCGCGCCATGGCGAAGCCGTCGGCGTAGAACTCGCCGGCCGAGATCGCCTTGTTGCCGCTGATCCAGTTGACCATGCTGGGAATGCCGACGGCGGCCAGCACGGCGAAGATGGTCAGCCCCACCATCAGCTCGACCATGGTGAAGCCGCGCTGCCGGCGCGCCCCGGACGCTAGTTGGTGCATAAGCCCCCCTCGCGGTCGACCCAGCAGCTGGTGCTGGTGCCCCAGGCCGGCGTGGCGGTGGTGGCGCGGGCGCCGTTCTGGTTCACCGTGAAGCTGAAGCCCGCCGTCTTGCCCTTGCCGGTGGCGGTGATCACGTAGGCCGAGGCGCTCGAACTCGACAGCGCGTAGTCGAAGTTGTCGGTCGAGGCGGGGAAATTGCTGGCCGCGTCGAAGCCGGCGTAGCTGCGGTTGTTGGCCCAGAACTGCTCGGCCGCCGGCTGCGCCCCGCCCAGCGAGGTGAAGGCCTCGGTCAGCCGCGCCCGGGTCACGTATTTGGTGTAGGCCGGCAGCGCCACGGCGCTCAGGATGCCGACGATGGCGATGGTCACCATGACCTCGATCAGCGAAAAACCCTGCTGCGTGCGTTTCATTCTGGCGCCCTCCCCGGCTTTGTTGTCATGAGTCATGACCGGATGGTAGCGCGCCTAGCTTGCATTTCCCTGAAGAAACACTGACAAATTCCTGACAAACACAAATTCAGGCTGGAAAGCGCACAGAAAACAGCGCGCCGCGTCCGTCCGCACCGCTGGCGATGGCGATGCGGGCGCCATGGGCGCTGACGATGTCGCGCACGATGGCCAGGCCCAGGCCGCTGCCGTCGACCTTGTCGTCCAGGCGCACATAGCGCCTGAAGACGGTCTCGCGCAGCGCCGGCGCGATGCCGGGGCCGGAGTCCTCCACTTCCAGCAGCGCGCCGCCGTCCCTGCCGCCGCCGTCGCCCGGCAGGCAGCGCACCGTGACGACGCCGTCCGGCGGCGTGTAGCGGATGGCGTTGTCGACCAGGTTGTCGATCAGGTCGCGCAGCAGGAAACGGTCGCCCAGCACGGTGGCGCGCTGCAACTCGAAGCCCAGGTCGATACGCTTGCGCGCGGCCTGCTCGACGAAATGCTGCACCGTCTCCTCCACCAGCGCGTTCAGCGCCAGCGGCTCGAGGCGCGTCTTCTCGAAATGGCTGGGCTCGGCGCGCGCCAGCGCCAGCAGCTGGTTGGTCTGGCGTATCATGCGCTCGGCCGAGGACAGCATCAGGCGGATCGAATGCGCGGTTTCCGGCTCGGCGTGGCGGTTGCCCAGCCATTCAAGCTGGGTCTGCAGGCCGGCCAGCGGGGTGCGCAGCTGGTGCGCCACGTTGGCCAGGAAATCCTGCTGCGCTTGCGCGCCCTCGCTGACGCGCGCCAGCAGGCCGTTGAAGGCATGCACCACCGCTTCCAGTTCGTAGGGCACGTCGGCCTGCTGGATGGGCGCGAGCTGGTCGCCGGCGCGCGCGTTCAGGGCGGCGCGCAGGCGGTCCAGCGGACGCAGGCCGTTGGTAACCGAGAACCAGATCAAGCCCACGCAGGCCAGCGTGAACAGGCCGTCCAGCAGCACCAGGGCACGGAATATGGCCTGCCGCACCTGCGTGCGCTGGCGCAGCGTGCGCGCCACGCCTATCGTGACCGGTGCGGCGGGCCGCTCGGCGGCGGCAGTGGCGGCGATGCCGGGACTGGCGGCGCTGGCGCCGGACATTGCGGCCGCGCCGGGGCCGGCGGCGGCGGCAACTTGCACGCGCAGCGTGGCAATGCGCACCTGCTCGCCGCGCATCGCGCCGTCGTAGGCCAGCGGCACCGCAGCCCGGCCGGGCTGGCGTAGCGCCGGGAAGTCGGCGTCGCCCGCCACCAGGCGGCCGGCGCTGTCGCGCACCACGAAATACACGGCGTCGGCGTCGCCGTTGCGCAGCACCTGTTCGGCCTGGGGCGGCAAATCGATGCGCCAGGCGCCGCCTGCGGCCGACAGCCGCGCGCTCAGCGCGCCGGCGGCGTCGGACAGGCTCTGGTCGAAGGCGATCTGGGCCGGCAGCCAGGCCAGCATATAGGTCAGCGCGCCGCCCGCCAGGTTGATCACCAGGATGGGCGCGATCAGCCATTTGAGCAGGCGCAGCCGGATGCTAGGCATGCGGCGCTTGCTCCAGCATGTAGCCGAAGCCGCGTATGGTGCGGATGGTGATGCCGGCGTCGGCGATCTTCAGGCGCAGGCGGGAGATGTACACTTCGACCGCGTTCAGGGTCAGCTCCTCTCCCCAAGGCAGGATGGCGTCGATGATCTGCTGTTTGGACACCACCCGCGCGCCATGCTGCAGCAGGTATTCCAGTACCGCCCACTCGCGCGCCGACAGCTCGATGCTGCGGTCCTTGACGCGGGCGCGCTTGGTGTCGCCGTCCAGCACCAGGTCGCCCATGGCCAGCACGCTGGGCTTGGGCGCGTTGCGCCGCACCAGCGCGCGCAGGCGCGCCACCAGTTCCGGCGTCGCAAAGGGTTTTACCAGGTAATCGTCGGCGCCCAGCTCCAGGCCGCGCACACGGTCCTCGATGGCGTCGCGGGCGGTCAGCAACAGCACCGGCGTGCTGCTGCCGCGCGCGCGCAGGCGGCGCACCACTTCAAAACCGTCGATGCCGGGCAGGCCGATGTCGAGCACCACCACCGCCACCTCGGCCGACTCGGCGCGCTGCAGCAGCGCGTCGGCCTCGGTGCCGCTGCGCAGCACGTCGACGGCCATGCCATGCCCGCTCAGCACGCGGTGCAAGCCATCGGCCAGCACAGCGTCATCTTCCACCAGTAAAACGTGCATGGGCTGCCTCTTTGTATTTCACGCAGTCCGGGCTGCGTCTGCAGGCACTATAAGGGCAAGCACGGCCGATGTACAGCCGCGCCAGTGGCGGCTTACAAGGTGGCGGTGCGGCGGCGCGTGCGCACCCCGTCCCCGGTGGCGTAACGCTTGGTGGCGGAGACGCGGAACATCAGTATGTCGCCGCAGACGCAGACGATCAGCGGCACCATCAGCATGATGGCGTCCAGCCGTTCCATCTTGCCGGCGAACAGCACTTCGAAGAACAGCAGCGCCACCATGACGCTGGTGACGGCGGCCAGCGTGACGAAGATCGCCGCCTTGACCTGCTTCGATTTCCGCTTTCCCTTGGCGACGAAATACGCTGCGCTCACGCAGTGCGTCAGCAGCAGCAGCGTGCTGCCCAGGTAGAAAAACAATATAGCGTCCATGTAGCCACCCTCTTGTCACTCCTTCATCAGAAGCAACTAAATTTACCGTTTGGAAAATTCTACCAAGAATGACAGGTTTCGCGGTGGAAAATCTATCGAATTCTCACGCTTGTGCGCGAATAATTCACGAAGTCGTCATATTTGGCAGGCACCATTGCGATACGGAAATCTTCTAGGCTGAAAACTTGATGAACACACTACTTCGCCCCGCCATCGCGCTGATGCAACGCCTGCGCCTGTTCCCCAAATTCATGCTCGTTACGCTGATTTTCCTGTTGCCGCTGCTGCTAGTGACGGCCTTGCTGATGAGCGAATTGCAGAAATCGCTACAGCTCACGGAGCGGGAACAGCTGGGCGTGGAATACATCGCGCAATTGCAGGAAGTGGCACGCTTGACGCAGCAGCACCGCGCGCTGGAGCGGCTGCGCCTGGCCGCCAAACAGCCAGTCGACGTCCAGGCCCTGCGCACCGACATCGGGGCCAGGCTGCAGCGCCTCGATGCCTGGCAGGGCCGGGCCGCGGGCATGGCCGGCCTGCCGGAGTGGGCCGCGGTGCGACTTGCCTGGAGCGATCTGGCCGGCCGCCAAGGCGGCGCCGACGCCAAGGACAGCCTGGCGCTGCATGGCGCCCTGCTGGGCCGCATCGCCCGCCTCGGCGCGCAGCTTGCCGACCGTTCCAGCCTGAGGATGGATCCCGAGGTGCAGACCAACTACCTGATCGCAGCTTTCCAGAAAACGCTGCCGGAAGTGGCGGACGACCTGTCCGTCATCGCCGCCCGCGGCGCCGCCTACATCGACAGCGGCTTAATGGAAGGCAATGAAGACCAGCTGCTGAATGCCACCGCCATGCTGGCACGGGACAAGCTCGACCGCCTGCCGGCGCAGATCGAAGCCATCCTGCAGCACAACCCGCAATTGAAAAGCGACCTGCAGCCGCACTTGGCCGCGTTGCCAGCCGCGCTGGCCTTCCTGGAGCGCGGCAAGAACGAAGTCACCAACGCCTACAACCAGACCAGCGGCAAGGAATTCAACGCCGCCGGCAGCGCAGCCATCGACCGCCTGTACGGTTTTGCCGGCGCCGCCGCCAAGGCGCTGGACCGGCTGCTGGCCGAGCGCATGGCGCGCGACCTGCTGCACCGCAACCTGATGCTGGCCGCCGTGCTGGCCACGCTGGGCGTGGCCGCCTGGCTGTTCGCCGGCTTCTACCTGTCCTTCTCGCGCGACGTTGGCAGCCTCAACCTCGCTGTCCAGGCGGCCGCGGCGGGCGACCTGACCCAGGAAATCAGCTCTCCGGCGCGCGACGAGATCGGCGCGCTGGTCAACGCCTTCGGCGGCATGACGCAGGCGCTGGCGCTGCTGGTGGACGACATCCGCAGCGGCGCCGGCCGCATCGCCGACGGCGCCGACGAACTGGCCAGCGGCAATACCGCCCTGTCCGGCCACACCGAGGCGCAGGCCGGCGACCTGTCGGCCACGGTCGCCTCCATGCGCGCGCTGACAGCCAATGTGCAGCGCAACGCCGCCCACGCGGAAAGCGGGCGCAAGCTCGTGCAAACGGCCTCCGACATCGCCCTGCAGGGTGGCCGCAGCGTGGCCGCCGTGGTCGACACCATGGCCGGCATCCGCGCCAGTTCGGAGAAGATCAGCGACATCATCGGCGTCATTGACGGCATCGCCTTCCAGACCAACATCCTGGCGCTCAACGCGGCGGTGGAAGCGGCGCGCGCCGGCGAGCAGGGGCGCGGCTTCGCGGTCGTGGCCAGCGAAGTGCGCAACCTGGCGCAGCGTTCGGCCGCCGCCGCGCTGGAGATCAAGAAGCTCATCGTCGACTCGGTCAGCAAAGTCGAGGCCGGCAGCGCGCTGGTGAACTCGGCCGGCGCCACCATGACGCAGGTGGTGCGCTCTGTGCAGCAGACCGCCGCCCTGATCGAAGAGATCAGCGCGGCCGAAGCGGCCCAGCGCGGCGAGATCGAGCAGGTCGACCATGCGCTCGCCCGCATCGACGACATGACGCGCCAGAACGGCGCACTGGTGCTGCAAGCGTCGGTCGGCGCGGACCGCTTGCACGAAGAAGCGGCGCACCTGGGCGAAGCGGTCAGCCGCTTCCGCCTGGACGGCAAGGCAGCACCCGCCGCCCGCGCCCTGCTGGAAACGGTCGCCCCGCCGCACGAATGGAGTGCAAACAAACCCAGCATCGTATCCCGCAAGCGCCTGATCGGCTAAGCGCAGACGCGCGGGACGGCGCTGTTATTTTAAAGCGCCGTCATCGTTCCCGAACCATTTCGCCAGTCGCGGATTAATATTCAGGCGATCGGCTGTTGGATACCTCGAAATACCCGCCCTTCCGCATCGACGGGCCGCCGCGCAACCCATACATCGCGTGCTCCGGGGCGCAGTATGGATTCCCGCTGCGCGATAATGACAAATTGGTGTTTATTCGAGCTGCCTTCTCCATAGCCTGTGAAAGTGGACGGCACTGGCATACCCGGCGAACTTGAAATTCTGTTCCGGATTCAGTGGCCAAGCTGTTCTTTTCACTTATTACTGCGGCCGCCGGGATATTTAACCTGGGTGCCCGACATATTCCCCTGCCGTAAGACCGGAACGCTGGCAATAGCGCCGGACTCGGCCTTTGCAAGCTCTCCGGAATGCGCATTCCACAAGGCGCGATTCTCCTGCCGGCCAAGAACCTGAAACTCGCCGCTTGCGCCGCGCTGCGGGCATACGCCCGGCAACGTCGCTTGGATCATGCCGGATATTGGCGTGTTCGTGCCAGTATCTGGCCATATCCGCGAAAAAAAGCGCCTGCCGGCGCTTCTCGAATGTTCATGAAAACTTGCTCCGTCTAAGATGCCGTGCGCAAGAATTTCCCGGCCTTCATTTCAAGCAATTTGATGAGCTCGGGCTGCATATAATCGTAGTCATCAGGGATATCGAGGCAGATCACCCGCTTCCTGTTTAAATGTGCACGGAATTTTTCCGACAGGCGATTCCGATGCGCCTTTTCCATGACAAAGATAATATTGGACCAAGCTATTTGCTCGGACGACAGCGGCACGGCCGCGTCCCCGCCCAAACCCGCCGAATCGGTTTCCACGTCCTGCCATAAGGCGAAAACCTGCTCCGCTGTCGGACTGCGCAGCCGGTTCTGGCTGCAGATAAACAGTGCTCGTTTCACGCTCATTCTCCATGCATCGGCCTCGTTTGCCGAACATATCACAACTGGCAGGCGCGCAAACTATCGAATTCCCACCAGCACCGGCGGCTGAGACCCTCTGCCGCTATTTGTTGCAGTAGGACTAGACTTACAAACCCCCATGCATCGAGCCTACACGGGGGCGGTGCCCCGTCTTATGTTCGTCAATGACATAAGAACTTAAAGTACTAACAACGCGATGGATCAAGTGGAGCGAGAACAGAAGCCCACCCGGAGACAGCAAACCGGCGTCCACCGCTACTTTGTACTTAGCCTGTGAGGAATAAAATGAACAACACTCAACTTAGCGATACCGCAAAACAGTCGCTCTCCCAGACGATGCCTGTGGGCTCGCGGGAATTCAAAGTTGCGTCCCGGCCGGTTGTCAGCTATAGCGGTACACAGCAGAATGAACTGCTGGCCGCCTTGCCTCGTGAAGTCCTGGAATCCCTGTTTGAGCATCTGGAACTGGTTGCCATGCCATTCGGCAAGGAACTGTTCGAATTCGGCAGCAAGCTGGAAAACGTGTACTTTCCAACCACCGCCATCGTCTCCCTGCTGTATGTGATGGAAGACGGCGCCACCACCGAGATCGCCGTGGTGGGCCACGAGGGCGTGGTGGGCGTGTCGATGTTCCCCGGCGAGCGCGCCATGTGCAGTGCCGTGGTGCAAAGCGCCGGCTACGGCTACCGCCTGAAGGCGCAGCACCTGCGCGAAGCCTTCAACCAGGGCGGCGCCCTGCCCCAGTTGCTGATGCGCTACAACCATGCGCTGTTCGCCCAGATGGCGCAGAACGCCGTCGGCGGGCGCCACAGCTCGATCGAACAAAAACTGTGCCGCTGGCTGCTGGACCGCCTGGACCGCTCCCTGAGCAACGAGCTCAAAGTGACCCAGGAAATGATTTCCATCATGCTGGGCGTGCGCCGCGAGAGCATCACTGCCGCCGCCGGCAAGCTGCAGGAAGACGGCCTGATCACCTACCGCCGCGGCAACATCACCGTCATTGATCGTTCAGGCTTGGAACGCTATGCGGGCGAGTGCTATAAGGTAGCGAAGACGGAGTACGATCGCCTGCTGGTGGACGTGGCGGGCTGCTGATCCCTTCGGCCGCATCGACCTTGGCGCGCAGCGGAATATGCACTTCGATACACGTGCCCTTGTCATTGCGGCCGCGCCGTATGGTCAGCGTGCCGCCAAGCAGCAGCGCCCGCTCGCGCATCCCCAGCAAGCCGTGCGACATCGGCTTCACCAGCGTATTCGACTCTATGCCCACCCCGTCATCGATCACGCGCAGCACCAGCAGCTCTTCGCTGCACTGGAGCGTGACGGTGACCTTGCTGGCCCGCGCGTATTTGCGGATATTGGTCAGCGATTCCTGCACGATGCGGAACAGCGCGATGGCCAGGCTGGCGTCGCGCCCCTTGGCCACGCCGTCGATGTGCTGGGCGATGTCGGTTTCACACGGCAGCGCGGACATGCGGCTGAATTCTTCGCAGTAGCTTTCGATGGCCGCGCACAGCCCCAGGTTGTCGAGCAGGCTGGGGCGCAAATTCTCGACGATGCGGCGCTTCATTTCGACCGTGTCGAGCAAGGTGGCGCGGGCCCGCTTGAGCTGGGCAGCCAGTTCCGGATCGCTCTTCTGCAGCTTGTGCATGACGGCGCCCACGTCCATGCTGATGGAAGTCAGGTTGGCCCCCATTTCGTCGTGCAGCTCGCGCGACAGGCGCACTTTTTCCTCCTCGCTGATGCTGATCAGGTGGCGCGACAGCACGGACAGCTGCTCGGTGCGCTGCGCCACCATCGATTCGAGGGTTTCATTGGACATCTGCAAGGCGTGCTCGACGGCGGCCTGGTTGCGGAAACTGCGCCGCACCAGCTGGTAGAACATGATCAGCACGACGATGGCGACGGCATTGATGCCCATGCCGAGCAGCACGGCCTTCTGGTATTGCTGGTAGAAGCTGGCGCTGCGCGCGGCCAGGGTTTCGTTCTGTTCCTGCACCATGATGACGACCAGCAGGCGCAATTCGTCCATGGCCGAGCGCTCGTCGCTGACCTTGGCGATGTTGACGATTTCTTCCAGGCCGCCGTGGCGGTAGACTTCGATGGCCTGGGTCATCAGCGCCAGTTTGCGCCGCACCAGCGTATGCAGCTGGGTCAGGTTCTTCAACTGCGACGGACTGTCGGCCAGCAGCAGTTCCAGTTCCTTGAATTCGAGTTCGGTCTCGGCCGTGACGGTACGCGTCGGCCCGAGATACGCTTCTTTGCCGGATACAAAGTAACCCCGCATGCTGCTCTCGGCGTCGAGCACCAGCACGTTCAGGTATTGCAGGCGCTCCGCGACCCGCGAAGTCTGACCCAGCAAGAAGTTGGCGCCCTTCAATGACTGCAGGTTGTGGAACAGGCTGAAGCCGTTCACGATCAGTATCAGTGCGCAAGTGACGCACAGTACGGTTTTATACAGGGGCAGTCTGTGTTGGGGCGCCGCGTCGACGGTGAAATACATCCTGGTAGGCATCCTTTGCTAGATGAGCAGCCATTGTGGCAGGGCCATTATAGACCCTGTCGTTTTTTGCTGCGCCGCACCAGTTTTCTACCGTGCGCACCTTTTGCATTCAGGAAAAGTGAATCGCTTGTTGCGCCGTCTCAGTCCAGCAGATTGTTTTTCATCGCGTAATAAGTCAGGTCGCTGTTCGACTGCAACCCCATTTTTTCCATGATGCGGGTACGGTAGGTGCTCACCGTCTTGATGCTGAGCGACAGCGCCACGCCGATGTCGGACACCGTGGCGCCGCGCGCCAGGCGCAGGAAAACCTGGAACTCGCGGTCCGACAGTTCAGTGTGCAAGGCCGTGTTCGGGTCGCGGTCGAAGCTCTGCGCCAGCAGCTCGCCCACTTGCGAGCTGACGTAGCGCCGGCCCTGGTGCACCGTGCGCACCGCCGTGATCAGCTCGTCCGCCTCGCACTCCTTGTTCAGGTAGCCGTTCGCGCCCATCTTGAACAGGTTCAAGGCATACTGCTGGGCCGGATAGCCGGACAAGATCAGCACCGGCAAGTCCGGCTGGCCCTGGCGTATGGTGCGCAGCGTATCGATGCCGGACTGGTCCGGCATCGCAATGTCGAGCAACAGCACGTCGCAAATCTCGCGGCGCGCAATGTCGAGCGCTTCGCGCCCGGTACTGCCCTCCGCCACTACGGTGAAATCGTCGGCAGATGAAAAGATCTGCTTGAAGCCGGCTCTTACAATTTGGTGATCGTCACATATGGCAACGCGTATCATGTGTTCCCTCGTGTCTTCCATGCATGGGAAAGTCCCCCCGCGCTCCGCTAAGCAAGAACATTCTAAACAAAAGAATAATCTTAATATAGTTGCACTGCTATTCTACGCGAAAAAAAAGGCGCTAGCGGCGCGCCTTCATGTGTGCCGCCACCACGATCAGCTTAGCAAGCTGAGGATGGCCAGCAGTTCGCTGCGTATCATTTCCCGGTCCAGCGGCGGCGGCGCGTCCGGCGCCTGCGCATCGCGCTCATAACCGTCATCATACCCTGCCTGCACCGGATCGGCGCCCCGGCTATCGAGTTTGTTGCGGGCGCCACTGATGGTGAAGCCCTGTTCATATAACAATTCGCGTATACGCCGTATCAGCAGCACTTCATGATGCTGATAGTAGCGCCGGTTGCCGCGCCGCTTGACCGGCTTGAGCTGGGTGAACTCCTGCTCCCAATAGCGCAGCACGTGCGGCTTCACGCCGCACAGCTCGCTCACCTCGCCTATCGTGAAATAGCGCTTGGCCGGGATCGGCGGCAGTACCACCAGTTCGGACTTGCCTGGCCTATCGTTCATGCTGCTGTCTCACTCAGGCGGCGCGCGCCATAGGATTGCTTTCCTCGACCATGCTCTTCAACTTCTGGCTGGCGTGGAAAGTGACGACGCGCCGCGCCGTGATCGGGATTTCCTCGCCGGTCTTCGGATTGCGGCCCGGGCGCTGCGGCTTGTCGCGCAGCTGAAAATTGCCGAAACCGGACAGCTTGACGGCCTCGCCGCGCTCGAGCGCGTTGCGGATCTCGTCGAAGAAGGTTTCCACCATGTCCTTGGCTTCGCGCTTGTTCAGGCCGACCTGTTCGAACAACAGCTCAGCCAGCTCCGCCTTGGTCAAGGTCGGCATGTCCTTTTCCGCTTCCTGGCGCACTTTCGCCACCAGCATCGCGCTGTGCAGCTCGGCGTCCAGGGCGGATTCGAGTACGGCGGTATTGACGTCGTTATTATTAATTTTGCTGCCCTGCCTTATAAATGGAACGAGAATCCTTGGAACGAGAATCCGGCCGCAGCCGGATTCAGGGAGAAGTCCCTACGCGCGCACTTTGGCGCCGTGCTGCTGCTGCGCCGATTCGGCCGCCGCACGCATCACGGCGTCCACCACATCGTCCTGCAGGGTGGTTTGAGTATCTTGCAAGCTAAAGCGGAAAGCAAGCGATTTCTCGTCCGCCTCCAGCCCCTTGCCGCGATATTCATCAAACAAAACAATGGCTTGCACCAGCTTACCATGGTCGTGACCTTGCAGCGCCGCGCGGAAAGCGTCGAGCAGGCCTTGCGCCGGCACCGCTTGCTTGACCACCAGCGCCAGGTCGCGCGTGGCGCCCGGGAATTTCGATATCTCGCTGTATTTTGGCACATTACGTTTCTGCAAGGCAATTGCATCGACTTCGAACAGCACGGGCGCCTGCGGCAAATCGTATTTTTGCAGCCAGCGCGGGTGCAGTTCGCCGATGAAGCCGATCACCTTGCCGTCCAGCTCGACATTGGCCGAGCGGCCAGGATGCAGCGCCGGGTGGGCCGCCTTGCTGAAGCGCAGCGCCAGCGGCGCGAACAGCTGCTCGAGGTCGGCCTTGACGTCGAAGAAATCGACCAGGCGGCTGTCCTGCCCCCACTGCTCGTCGGCCAGCGGGCCGTAGGCCAGGGCCGCCACGCGCTGCGGCTGGCTGTAGCCGGCCACGCTCAGCGGGCCGTCCTGCACCGACGCGTCGCGCTGGTAGATGGCGCCCAGCTCGAACACGCGCACGCGGTTGGCCTTGCGGTTCAGGTTGTAGCGCACATTGGCCACCAGGCTGCCGATCAGCGAGGAGCGCATCACGCCCATCTGGCTGGCGATCGGGTTTTGCAGCTTGATCGGGTTGTCATTGCCGCTGAAGTCCAGTTCCCACTGGGCTTCGACAAAGCTCATGTTCACCACTTCCTGGTAGCCGTAGTCGGCCAGCTGGTGGCGCACCGCGAACAGGGAACGGGTGTTCTCCGGCGCGATATGCATGGTGTTGGGGGCCACCGGCGCCACGGCCGGGATGTTCTCGAAGCCGTACACGCGCGCCACTTCTTCGATCAGGTCTTCCTCGATTTCGATGTCGAAACGGTAGGACGGCGCAGTCACCGAAAAGACGCCGCCGTTTTCGCCGGCTTCCAGCGTGAACGGCAGCGCCAAACGGGTGAAGATGTCGGCCACCAGCTCGTCGCTCAGCGGCACGCCGATGACTTTCCGGGCGCGCGCGGTGCGCATCTGCACCGGCTTGGGCTGCGGCACGTTGACGATCTGGTCATCCACCGGGCCCACTTGCGTGGCCGGGGTGCCGCAGATTTCCACCAGCAGCGAGGTGATGCGCTCGATGTGCTCGACCGTGGTGGCGTAGTCCACGCCGCGCTCGAAGCGGTGCGCCGCGTCGGTCGAGAAATTGTATTTGCGGGCCCGGCCCTGGATGGCGTTCGGCCACCAGAATGCCGCTTCCAGGTAGATGGACTCGGTCTCGAGCGAAACGGCGGTGGCGTCGCCGCCCATGATGCCGGCCAGCGACTCGAGTTCCTTGTCGTCGGCGATCACGCCCACCCATTCATCGACCGGAACGGTGTTGCCGTTCAGCAGCTTCAGCGTTTCGCCGGCCTTGCCCCAGCGCACGTCCAGACCGCCGTGGATCTTGGCCAGGTCGAACACGTGCGACGGACGGCCCAGTTCCAGCATCACATAGTTGGAGATGTCCACCAGCGCCGACACCGGGCGCTGGCCGCTGCGCTCGAGGCGCTGCTTCATCCATTCCGGGGTGGCGGCCTTGGCGTTGAGGTTGCGGATCACGCGGCCCGAGAAACGGCCGCACAGGTCCGGCGCCGAGATCTTCACCGGCAGCACTTCGTCCAGCGTGACCGGCACGGTGCGGAAAGCCGGCAGGGTCAGCGGCACGCCGGTCAGCGCGGACACTTCGCGCGCCACGCCCAGCACCGACAGGCAGTCCGCCTTGTTCGGGGTCAGCTTGATGGTGAACTTCAGGTCGTTGAGCGCGTAGTAGTCGCGGAAATTCTGGCCGACCGGCGCGTCGTCCGGCAGCTCGAGCAAGCCCGAGCCTTCTTCGGACAGCTTCAGTTCCTTGGCCGAGCACAGCATGCCCTGCGACTCGACGCCGCGCAGCTTGCCCACCTTGATTTCGAACGGCTTGCCGTCCGCGCCGGGCGGCAGCAAGGCGCCGGCCATGGCGCACACCACCTTCAGGCCCGGACGCACATTGGGCGCGCCGCACACGATGTTGAGCATGGTGCCGGTGCCGACATCGACCTGGCACACGTTCAGGCGGTCCGCGTCCGGATGCTTGGCCATCTCGCGCACATGGCCCACGACCACGTTCGAGAACGGCGGAGCAACCGGCTCCACTTCTTCCACTTCCAGGCCGGACATGGTGAGCATGTGAGCCAACTCGTCCGAAGTCATCTTCGGATCAACCAGGGTACGCAGCCAATTTTCAGAGAATTGCATAATTTCGAGCTTTCATGTTATCCATGTCGTTCCCGCGTAGGCGGAAACCCATGCTGAGGCGACCAGGGGTGGCGCGGCATGGATTCCCGCGGGGGCCCCGAGCCCTGCGCGGGAATGACATGATGGCCGTGTCAGTTGAACTGTTTCAGGAAACGCAGGTCGCCTTCGTAGAACAGGCGCAGGTCGTTGATGCCGTAGCGCAGCATGGTCAGGCGCTCGAGGCCGGAGCCGAACGCGAAACCGATGTAGCGCTCGGGATCGAGGCCGAAGTTGCGCACCACCGAAGGATGCACCTGCCCCGAGCCGGACACTTCCAGCCAGCGGCCCTTCAAAGGACCGCTGCCGAAGGCGATGTCGATCTCGGCCGACGGTTCGGTAAACGGGAAATACGAGGGGCGGAAGCGCACCTGCAGGTCGTCGGTCTCGAAGAAGGCCTTGACGAAGTTCAGGTACACGCCCTTCAGGTCGGCGAAGCTTATGTCCTCGGCGATCCACAGGCCTTCGACCTGGTGGAACATCGGCGAGTGCGTGGCATCGCTGTCGACGCGGTAGGTGCGGCCGGGTGCGATCACCTTGATCGGCGGCGTGTGGGTGCGCGCGTAGCGCACCTGCATCGGGCTGGTGTGGGTGCGCAGCAGCAGCGGCTTGCCGGTGCTGTCGTTGCCGTCGATGTAGAAGGTGTCCTGCATCGAGCGGGCCGGATGGTTTTCCGGGCTGTTCAGGGCGGTGAAATTGGTCCAGTCCGTCTCGATCTCGGGGCCGCCGGCCACGTCGAAGCCGATCGAGCGGAAGATCTCCTCGACGCGCTCCCAGGTGCGCATCACGGGATGGAGGCCACCGCCGGCGCGGCCGCGGCCTGGCAAGGTGACGTCGATTTCCTCGCCGTTCAGGCGGGCTTGCAGCTGGGCTTCGGCCATGGCGTCGCGGCGCGCGGTGAGCGCGGCTTCGATCTGCACTTTGGCGGCGTTGATCAGCGCACCCTGGGCTTTTTTCGCCTCGGGGTCGAGCTTGCCCAGGCCCTTCATCAAATCGGTGATCTGGCCGGTCTTGCCCAGGTACTTGGCTTTGGCGTTTTCAAGTGCGGCGGCGTCTGCGGCGGCGATAAAGTCAGCACGTGCCGAGACAACCAGTTCTTCCAGGGAGTTCATCAAGCAATATTCCTGTCTTGGAAATTAAAAACGGGGCACAGGTTCACACCTTGCCCCGCTCTCATGCGCCGCCGTAGGCAGCGCTATGCATCAAACGCCGATATCAGGCAGCGATTTTTGCTTTGACGGTGTTGACAATCGCGGCGAAGGCCGGCTTGTCCATCACAGCCATATCGGCCAGAACCTTACGGTCCAGCTCGATGTTCGCCTTCTTCAGACCGTTCATGAATACGCTGTACGTCACGCCATGCTCACGGGAAGCGGCGTTGATACGGGCGATCCACAGGCGGCGGAAGACGCGCTTCTTGTTGCGGCGGTCGCGGTAAGCATATTGGCCAGCGCGCATGACTGCTTGCTTGGCAACACGGTATACCTTGCTGCGACGACCACGGTAACCTTTGGCAAGGTTCAGTACTTTTTTATGACGGGCACGCGCAGTAACCCCACGTTTTACTCTAGGCATATTAGCTCCTTAAATGAGTGTGAGATTAAGCGGTAGGCATCATACGCATGACGGACGTGACGTCCGACGCGTTGATGTTACGGGTACCACGCAGCTGACGCTTGTTTTTGGTGGTCTTCTTGGTCAGGATGTGGCGCTTGAAAGCCATACCCGATTTAACAGTACCACCTGGACGCACGCGAAAACGTTTTTTCGCGGAGCTTTTGGTCTTCATTTTTGGCATAACACATCTGTCCTTACGGACAGCTCCAAATTAACAGGATTGCAGGTGGCAGCACTACGCCGCGCTTAGAGGCCTGCTTTCACTTGTTGATGCAGCGGCCGGCTTGCGATGGCCACTACATTTTGCGGAACCGGATTATAGCCCAGTTTCGCAAATAAGTGTCATTCCCGCGCTGGCGGGAATGACAGAATGCTTCTTACTTCTTCTTTTTCGGCGCCAGGACCATGATCATCTGGCGGCCTTCCATCTTCGGGAACTGTTCGACCTGGCCGTAGGGCTCCAGGTCGGCCTTCAGACGTTCAAGCATGCGGAAACCGATATCCTGGTGCGCCATTTCACGGCCGCGGAAACGCAGCGTGATCTTGGTCTTATCGCCCTCGTCGAGGAACTTGATAAGGTTGCGCAGTTTGATATTGTAATCGCCGTCATCGGTACCGGGACGGAATTTGACTTCCTTCACGGCGATGATCTTCTGCTTCAGCTTCGCTTCGTGGGCTTTCTTCTGCTCCGAATACTTGAACTTGCCGTAGTCCATCAGACGGCACACTGGAGGGACCGCCGTCGGGGCGATCTCCACCAGGTCGACGTTCGCTTCTTCCGCCAGGCGGAAGGCTTCGGCCAGGCTCACGATACCAAGCGGTTCGTTTTCAACCCCGCTCAGACGCATTTCGGGAGCGGTGATTTCGCCATTGATGCGATGCGACTTGTCAGTAGCTATTGTAGTTTCCTTTAAAAATCTGATGATAGACCGGTATGCGAGTTTCCTCGGGGTCAGGCTTTGTTGGCAACGTCCTCAAGGAGTCGCTCAACCAGGGCGTCGATGGACATTACGCCCAGATCGACATTCCCACGCGCCCGCACGGCCACAGTGTTGGCATCCCGCTCTTTGTCGCCGACAACAAGGATGTACGGCAGTTTTTGGACGGAATGTTCGCGTATTTTATACGTTATCTTCTCGTTGCGCAAATCGGTCTGCACGCGGAAGCCCTGCTTGCGCAGCTTGGCGGCCACATCCTGGACGTAATCGGCTTGCGCATCCGAGATGTTGAGCACCGACACTTGCACCGGCGCCAGCCACATCGGCAGCGCACCCGCGTAGTTCTCGATCAGGATGCCGATGAAGCGCTCCATCGAGCCGACGATTGCGCGGTGCAGCATGACCGGCACCTGGCGCGAGTTGTCGGCCGCCACGTATTCGGCGCCCAGCCGCTCGGGCATGAAGAAGTCGACCTGCATGGTGCCGACCTGCCATGGGCGGCCCAGCGAATCCTTCAGGTGGTATTCGATCTTCGGGCCGTAGAAGGCGCCCTCGCCCGGCAGCTCGGTCCAAGTCACGCCGCAGGCACGCAGGCCGGAACGCAGCGCATCCTCGGCTTCATCCCACACTTCGTCGGTGCCGATGCGGTTGTCGGGGCGCAGGGCCAGCTTGACTTCGATGTTGGTGAAGTCGAAGTCGGCGTACACCTCCATCGCCTGGGTGTGGAAAGACACCACTTCCGGCTCGATCTGCTCCTGGGTGCAGAAGATGTGGCCATCATCCTGGGTGAAGCCGCGCACGCGCATGATGCCGTGCAGCGCGCCGGACGGCTCGTTGCGGTGGCACTGGCCGAACTCGCCGTAGCGAAGCGGCAGGTCGCGGTAGGAGCGCATATTGCTGTTGAAGATCTGCACGTGGCCCGGGCAGTTCATCGGCTTGAGCGCGTAGGAGCGGTTTTCCGATTCCGTCACGAACATGTTTTCGCGGTAGTTGTCCCAGTGGCCGGTCTTGCCCCACAGGGTGGCGTCCAGGATCTGCGGCGCCTTCACTTCCTGGTAGCCGTTGACCTGGTATTTGTTGCGCATGTACTGCTCGACCTGCTGCCAGATGGTCCAGCCCTTAGGGTGCCAGAACACCAGGCCCGGCGCCTCGTCCTGGAAGTGGAAGAAGTCCAGCTGCTTCCCGAGCTTCCGGTGGTCGCGCTTCTCGGCCTCCTCCAGCATGTGCAGGTATTGCTCCTGGTCTTCCTTCTTGGTCCAGGCGGTGCCGTAGACGCGCTGCAGCATCTCGTTTTTCGAGTCGCCGCGCCAGTAGGCGCCGGCCAGCTTCATCAGCTTGAACACTTTCAGCTTGCCGGTCGACGGCACGTGCGGGCCGCGGCACAAGTCGGTGAACTTGCCTTCACTGTACAGCGAGACGTCCTGGTCGGCAGGGATCGAGGAAATGATCTCGGCCTTGTAGTGCTCGTTGATCGACTTGAAGTAGGCCACGGCCTCGTCGCGCGGCAGCACCTGGCGGGTGACCGGCTCGTCCTTCTTGGCCAGCTCGGCCATTTTCTTCTCGATCGCCACCAGGTCGTCCGGGGTAAACGGGCGCTTGTAGGAGAAATCGTAGTAGAAGCCGTTTTCGATGACGGGACCGATGGTCACTTGCGCGTCGGGGAACAGCTCCTTGACGGCGTAGGCCAGCAAGTGGGCGGTCGAGTGGCGGATCACGTCCAGGCCTTCGGGGTCGCGCTCGGTGACGATGGCGACGTCCGCATCTTTTTCGATCAGGAAGGAGGTATCGACCACTTTGCCGTCGACCTTGCCTGCCAGCGCGGCTTTGCCGAGGCTGGTGCTGATGTTGGTAGCCACCTGGGCCACCGTCACAGGGGCGTCGAATTGACGTACGGAACCATCGGGAAGTCGGACTGCAACCATCATGCTCTCCAGTCGGCAAATGCCGGAAAAGTGTGTGAAACGGAAGTATAGGAAAATGCGGACGAAAAAAAACGCGGGCTAGCCGCGTTTTTCTTCAATGTGATAGCGTGAGAAAGCCGGTGACTAGCGTTACTTACTAACCTTGGTAGTAGTTCGCGGTGTCATAACCGGATTGCCTTTCTCGCTCTTACATAATGTTGGTGGTGGGCGGTGAGGAATTCGAATCCCCGACCCCTTGGATGTCGACCAAGTATTCTAACCAGCTGAACTAACCGCCCTTTGGTACTGCCTTGCCGCAACTACAACTACGGAAAACCATCTTACTACATGTTCTGGTGGGCGGTGAGGAATTCGAATCCCCGACCCCTTGGATGTCGACCAAGTATTCTAACCAGCTGAACTAACCGCCCGAAGACCAGCATTATAGAGAGTGAAAACGGGAAGCACAAGGGGCAAACGTGAAAACATTGCTCTACCCCACTATGCTATATTCAGCCGTCGCACAGAACACCAAAAATATGAAACATTTGCTCGCTCTCCTCGCCGCCGCGCTGCTCTGCCTGAGCGCCCGCGCGGCCGAACATGGCACGCCCGCCGAGGCGCTGGCCCTGATCAACAAGACCGCCGCCTACCTGGTGGACGAAGGTCCGGCCAAGACCTTCTTCGAAGCCAGCAACCCCAAGGGCCGCTTCACCTACCGCGACCTGTATATCGTGATCTACGACAGCCACGGCAAGGTGATGGCGCACGGCGCGATACCGCGCCTGGTCGGTATCAATGTCTTCGACTACCGCGACGAGGAGGACAAATACTTCGTGCGCGAAATCCTGGACAAGGCGGCCAAGGGCCAGCAAGGGCCGGTCGACTATAAATGGATACAGCCGCTGACGCAGCAGATGCAAGCCAAGTCGGCCTGGTTCCGCCAAGTGGGCCAGTTCGTCATCACCTGCGGCACCTACAAATAAAACCCATGCACACAGACAGCACCCATTTGCACGCGCACGGCGCGGGCGACGCCCAGCACAAGCACTATGTGGGCGACCGCAGCCTGAAGATCCTGGCCTGGGCGGTCGCGCTGACGCTGGGTTTCGCGGCGGTGGAGGCGGCGTCCGGCTTCCTGGCCAATTCGCTGGCGCTGATTTCGGACGCCGGCCACATGGTGACCGACGCCGCCGCGCTGGGCCTGGCCTTGCTGGCGCAGCTGATCGCCAAGCGCCCGCCGTCGGCGCGCTACTCCTTCGGCTACGGCCGCGCCGAGGCGCTGGCCGCCTTCGTCAACGGCTTGCTGATGCTGGGCGTGGTGGGCTGGATCGTGTTCGAAGCGGTGCAGCGCTTCAGCGCGCCGCAACAGGTTGCCGGCGGCACCGTGTTCGTGGTGGCCGGCATCGGCCTGTGCATCAACCTGCTGGTGGCGTGGGTGCTGTCGCACGACACCAAGAGCATGAACACGCGCGCCGCACTGGTGCATGTAATGGGCGACTTGCTGGGTTCGGTCGCCGCCCTGGTCGCCGGCGCCGTGATCTGGTACACCGGCTGGATGCAGATCGACCCGCTGCTGTCGGTGCTGGTCTCGCTGCTGATTCTGAAATCAACGCTGGGGATACTGAGCGAGTCCTATCACCACTTGATGGAAGGCGTGCCGGAGCAGATCGACTACAAACGGGTGGGCGCCGACCTCGAGCAAGTGGCGGGCGTGGAATCCGTGCACGACCTGCACGTATGGTCGATGTCGCCCGGCCAGCCGGCGCTAATCGGCCACATCGAAGTGCGGGACTTGCAGGAATGGCCGGCCATCCTGGCCGCCATCAAGACCATGCTGCTGGCGCGGCACGGCATCGACCACGTCACGCTGCAGGCCGAACTGGCCGCGTAGGCTGCCGCTCCCGCGCGTCCTGCGGTCACCTTTATCGTGCCATCCCCGCGCTTTTCGTGTCATCCCCGCGCATATCGTGTCATCCCCACGCATATCGTGTCCCCGCGCATATCGTGTCGTCCCCGCGCTTATCGTGTCATCCCCGCGCAGGCGGGGATCCATACTCAGCATGGATTCCCGCTTGCGCGGGAATGACAAGGTGGCTTGCGATGGCGGCGGCGCCTAGGCCCGGCGCGCTTCCAGCACGCCGCTGACCTCGGCGATCGCCGACAAGGCCTTCTGCAGTTGCGCCGTGGAGCCGATTTCTGCGGTGAAAGTCATGCGCGCCTGCCCTTTCGCGCTCTGCGTGTTGACGCCGATCACGTTGAGCTTCTCGCGCGAGAAGATCTCGGAAATGTCGCGCAGCAGGCCCTGGCGGTCGCCCGCCAGCACGAAGATGCCGACCGGGTACACGGTCTCGTTGACCGCGCGCCCCCACTCGGTGACGATGACGCGCTCCGGCGCCTTGGCGCGCATCTCGGCAAAGTTCTTGCACGTGGTGCGGTGGATGGACACGCCCTTGCCGCGCGTGACGAAGCCGACGATGCTGTCCGGCGGCGCCGGCTTGCAGCACTTGGCCAGCTGCGTCATCAGCCCGTCGGTGCCCACCACCAGCACGCCCGACTTGGCGCCTTGCTCCACGCTCGAGGCCCGGCTCTTGCCGAGCACCACCGCGTCCTCCACCTCGGCCGGCTCGCCGCTGTCGTGCAGCGCCTGCTCGACGTGGCGCAGGCTGAATTCCTCCTTGCCCACCGAGATGAACAAATCGTCCACCTTGGCGAAGCCCAGCTTGTGCGCCAGTGCTTCCAGGTTGACCGCCGTCTTGCCTTCGCGCTGCAGCGACTTCTCCACCAGCGTGCGGCCGTGGGACAGCGTTTCCTGCTGGTCGATCGCGTGGAACCACGCGCGCACCTTGGAGCGGGTCCGGCTGCTGACCGTGTATTCGGGGTTGAGCCAGTCGCGCGACGGTCCGGCGGTGCCGGGCGCACCCTTGGCGGTAATGATTTCGCAGGTCTGGCCGTTCTTCAGCTGCGTGTTCAGCGGCACCATGATGCCGTCCACGCGCGCGCCGCGGCAGCGGTGGCCGACATCGCTGTGCAGGTGGTAGGCGAAGTCGATCGGGGTCGCGCCCACCGGCAGTTCGAGCACGCGGGCCTGCGGCGTCAGCACGAAGATGCGGTCGTCCAGCGAGGCCGATTTCAGCTTCTCCACCCATTCGCGCTGGATGTCTTCCTGGCCGACCACGGCATCGGCCACGTCGGATTTCCAGGCCAGCAGCTGGCGCAGCCAGGCGATTTTTTCATCGTACTTCTGGCCCTGGAAGTTCGAACCGCCCTCTTCCTTGTAGCGCCAGTGCGCGGCCACGCCGTACTCGGCGAAATTGTGCATCTCCTGGGTGCGGATCTGCACTTCCAGCGGGCGGCCGTCGTCGGCCGTCACCACCGTGTGCAGCGAACGGTAGCCGTTCGGCTTGGGCCGCGAGATGTAGTCGTCGAATTCTTTCGGGATCGGGGTCCAGATGTTGTGCACCACGCCCAGCACGGTGTAGCAGGTCTTGACGTCGGCCACGATGACGCGGAAGGCGCGCACGTCGTACAGCTCGGTGAAGTCCAGCTCCTTGCCGCGCATCTTGCTCCAGATCGAGTAGATGTGCTTGGGCCGGCCGAACACTTCGGCCTTGATGCCTGCGCTGTCCAGCTCGTTTTGCAAACGGGTGATGGACGAGGTGACGAAGCCCTCGCGCATCATGCGTTTTTCCTCCAGCATCTTGGCGATGCGCTTGTACGCCTCCGGCTCGATGAAGCGGAACGACAAGTCTTCCAGTTCCCATTTGAGCTGCCAGATGCCGAGCCGGTTGGCCAGCGGCGCGTACAGGTCCAGCGTTTCGCGGCCGTAGTTGCGGGTCAGCTCGTCGAAGCGCTTGATGTCGGCGAAGTAGCGCAAGGTGGTCACGCAGGACGCCAGGCGCACCAGCACCACGCGCATGTCGCTGGCCATGGCCAGCAGCATCTTGCGCAGCGTTTCCACTTGCGCCATGGCTTGCTGGGCCGCGTTCTTGCCGCGTCCGGGCGCGCCGGCAGGATGGCTCTGGGTCAGCTCGCGCAAGCGTATCAGCTGGCGCACGCCGTTGACCAGCTCGGCCACCGGCACGCCGAAACGGGGTTCTATCATGGCGGCCTGGCTCGGGTCGAGCAAGGTCAGCTCGAACATCAGGCCGGCGATGCGGGTTTCCGCGTCGGTGCGCAGGAAGGCCAGCGTGCCGGCGACGCCGACGGCGAAGTCGAAGGCACCCTGGCCGCTGCTGCAGGTCTTGTCGCCATACGCTTCACTGGCCAAGTCGAGCGCGGCCAGGACCCGCGCGCCATCCTCGGCGGACAAGCCTTGGACCAGCTGGTCCGACGTTGCGCTGTTGAGCGCGGCAATAGAAACCATGTTACCTCTTGCTAAGTTAAATCGATTGTCATTCCCGCGCAGGCGGCGGCGTGCCGCTGTGCAATCCATGCGCCGCGTGCACACACGCTGCCTATGGGTTCCCCCATGCCGGTCGTTTCGCAGGCGCAGAGCGATGCGCTGCGAATTCCCTGCTACACCCTGCGCGGGAACGACAGAAACACATCAACGCTGGGCGGCAACCACGACGATTTCGACCAGGCAGGCCGGGTTGGCCAGCTTGGCTTCCACGGTGGCGCGGGCCGGCGTGTGGCCTTGCGGAACCCAGGTATCCCACACTTCGTTCAGGCCGGGGAACAGCGCCATGTCGGTGATGTAGATCTGAGCGCTCAGGATGCAGGTCTTGTCGCTGCCGGCTTCGGCCAGCAGACGGTCGATGCTGGCCAGCACTTCCTGGGTCTGGCCCACGATGTCGTTGCTGGTGTCGTTGGCGATCTGGCCGGCCAGGTACACGGTACCGTTGTGGATGGCAACTTCGGACAGGCGTTTGCCAATGTGCAGGCGATTGATTTCCATACTATTCTTTCTGTTGTGTTTATTAAAAAAATGTCACTGATCAAGTAAAAACTTCTTCGCGATGGCGATCTGGTCGTCATGGAGGAAGGTGGGAGCGTGACCGACGTCCGGTATCTCCACCAGCGTGGCTTTTGGCCCGCGCTGGGTCATGCTCAATGCTGTCGCTGGGGACAGCAGGTCCGATTGCGCGCCGCGCACCAGCAAGGTGGGGCAGCGGATCGCGTCATAGGCCGCCCACAGCATCGCCTCGTCGGCCCGCGCCGATTCGGGCGTGGCCGAGCGGAACGGCTGGGCCAATCCCATATCATAGTGGCGCACCCACTGGCCGTCGTTGTCCTGGCGCAAAACATCGGCGGCCAGTTTGTGCCATTCCGCCTCGGTATGCGGGCCGAACGGCAGCGACACGTCACGCACGAATTTGGCGCCCAGGTCAAAGGTCGGGAAGCGCAGGTGCTGGCCGATGTAGTCGCCGATGCGCTGCAGCGCTTCCGGGTCGAGCACCGGGCCGATATCGTTGAGGACCAGTTTGCTGATCGGACTGTCCGGCAGCGAGGCCAGGCCCATGCCGATCAAGCCGCCCATCGAGGTGCCGAACCAGTCCACGGTGCTGCGCGGACCGCGCGCGGTCACGCGCGCCACCAGCGTGACCATGTCGGCCACGTATTGGGGCAGACGGTACAGTTCCGGGTTGCGCAGACGGCCGGAGCGGCCCCGGCCGACCACGTCGGGCGCCACCACGCGGTAATCGCCGGCCAGCGCGCGCGCCATATTGTCGAAGTCGTCCGACACGCGGGTCACGCCGTGGACGCAGATCAGCACGTTGGGATTGTCCTGGTCGCCCCACTCCTTGTAGGCCATCTGGTGCAAGCCGCTGGGCGAGATGCACTGAACAGACTTTAATTTTGGCTCTAGCATGCTGTGTCCTTTTTTTCAACGTATGACATTTTACCCGGCGTTGCGCTTAAAATCTTATGAAGTTTAGCGCACCCATTTCCCATCCGACAACTACCACACTTTCTTAAAGGAACACCATGGCCAGCTCCCTCCTCCGCGGCAAGACCGCACTCGTCACCGGCTCCACGTCCGGCATCGGCCTGGGCATGGCGCGCGCGCTGGCGGCCGAAGGCGCCAACATCCTGTTCAACGGCTTCGGCGACGCCGCCGAGATCGCGCAATTGCAGGCCGACACGGCGCACGAATTCGGCGTGCAGACCGCCTACCACAACGCCGACATGTCGAAAGCCAAGGAAATCGAAGCCCTGTTCGCCTTCGCGGCCGACAAGTTCGGCGGCATCGACGTGCTGGTGAACAATGCCGGCATCCAGCACGTGGCCAATGTGGAAGACTTCCCGGTCGAGAAATGGGACGCCATCATCGCCATCAACCTGACCTCGGCCTTCCACACCTCGCGCCTGGCGCTGCCCTATATGCGCGGGCGCAACTGGGGCCGCATCATCAACCTGGCGTCGGCGCACGGCCTGGTGGGTTCGGCCGGCAAGTCGGCCTATGTGGCGGCCAAGCACGGCCTGGTGGGCCTGACCAAGGTCACCGCGCTGGAAACGGCGCAGACCGGCGTCACAGCCAACGCCATCTGCCCCGGCTTCGTGCTGACGCCGCTGGTGCAAAAGCAGGTCGACGCGCGCGCCGTCAAGGAAGGCTTGAGCAACGAGGAGGCGAAAAAGGCGCTGCTGGCCGACAAGCAGCCGTCCGGCGAGTTCGTCACGCCGGAGGAGTTGGGCGCGCTGGCCGTGTTCCTGTGCGGCGATGCTGCCAAGCAGGTACGCGGCGTGGCGTGGAATATGGACGGCGGCTGGGTCGCGCAATAAGGGGCAGCCCATCCGCGCGCCAGTGTGGATGACCGCAATGTGGTTAACCGCAATGTGGTTAACAACAATGGGGAAGCCCACAATAGCTGGCATATAGCGTTTCCATCATGATCGGAGCCCTGGAGTTCAGATTTTAGGGAGACGATCATGAAAAAACCATTTTACAAAGTCCTGTACGTACAGGTCCTCTTCGCCATCTTGTGCGGCGTGCTGCTGGGAATGTATTTCCCGGCCAACGGCGTGGCCATGAAACCGCTCGGCGACGGCTTCATCAAACTGATCAAGATGATCATCGCGCCGGTAATCTTCTGCACCGTCGTCGCCGGTATCGCCGGCATGCAGGACATCAAGAAAATCGGCCGCGTCGGCGGCAAGGCCCTGCTCTACTTCGAAGTGGTGTCCACCTTCGCCCTGGTGATCGGCCTGTTCGTGGCCAACATCCTGCGTCCCGGCGACGGCTTCAACGTCGATCCAACCACCCTGGACACCAAGGCCATCGCCCAGTACACCGAAAAAGCCAAGAGCCAGACCACTATCGAGTTCGTGATGAACATCATCCCGAACACGGTGGTCGACGCCTTCGCCAAGGGCGACATCCTGCAAGTGCTCCTGATTTCCGTGCTGTTCGGTTTCGCGCTGTCGCTGATGGGTGAAAAAGGCCGTCCGCTGGCCAAACTGATCGACGAACTGGCGCACGCCATCTTCGGCATGGTCAACATGGTCATGAAAGTAGCCCCGATCGGCGCGTTCGGCGCCATGGCCTTCACCATCGGCAAATACGGCATCGATTCGCTGCTGCCGCTGGCCAAGCTGATGGGTTCGTTCTACCTGACCTGCGCACTGTTCATCTTCATCGTGCTGGGCGCCATCGCCAAGTTCACCGGCTTCTCGATCGGCCGCTTCATCCTCTACATCAAGGAAGAACTGCTGATCGTGCTGGGCACCAGCTCGTCGGAAAGCGCACTGCCTTCGCTGATGAAAAAACTGGAAAAGCTGGGCTGCTCCAAGCCTGTCGTCGGCCTAGTGGTTCCAACCGGCTACTCCTTCAACCTGGACGGCACCAATATCTACATGACCATGGCCGCGCTGTTCGTAGCCCAGGCCACCAACACCGACCTGACCCTGGGCCAGGAACTGACCATCCTGGCGGTGGCGATGCTGACCTCGAAGGGCGCCTCCGGCATCACCGGCGCCGGCTTCATCACCCTGGCCGCGACGCTGGCTGTGGTGCCGACCATCCCGGTGGCGGGCATGGCGCTGATCCTGGGCATCGACCGCTTCATGAGCGAATGCCGCGCGCTGACCAATTTCATCGGCAACGGTGTGGCCACCGTGGTGGTGTCGAAGTGGGAAAACGAGCTGGACATGGAAACCATGCACCGCGAACTGGCCAACCCGTCGGCTCCGGTTGACGAGAACGCGGCAGCTGCTCCGGCACCGATCGCGGCTGTGGCAAAAGCAGGCTAATTCTACGTAGTGGCAGCACCGGCGGCGCGCTTCCTGCGCGCCGTCGTCATTCCCGGCAGGCCCACGGCCAGCAACAGCAGCGACGCCGGTTCCGGCACCCCACCCCTCCCCTCACCTCATCGATCGCGCCGGGCTGAAGCCGCTCTGCTTGTTGGCGGAGGCGAAAGCGAAATAGCGCACCTCGTCGAAGCCGGCGTTACCGGCCAGGCCCATCGGGGAGAGGCCGGGGCGCGACGTTTTGCGGGCGGCGGGCGGATCGGTTAGAGTCATGGCATTGCCATAACCCATGCCGCCATGAACATCATCCGCGCCGCGATCGCCGACCTGGAGCACGCCCAGTCCCTGCTGTATGAATATTTCGACGCCATCGGCGTGGTGGTGCGCGATAATCCGGAAGACATCGCCGCCTTCCTGTCCGAGCCGTCCAGCGCCTTGTGGATCGCGTATTCGGACGGCGCCCCGGCCGGCTGCGTCGCCCTGCGCGCGCTGCCGCTGGCCGATACGCCAGCCGCGACCGAATGCAAGCGCCTGTATGTGCAACCTGCATTCCGTGGCCGGGGTATCGCCGAGGCGCTGCTCGACGCCATGGAAGAACACGCCGGGGCCGGCGGTGCCGCATGGATCTACCTCGACACCAAGGATGACCTGGCCCCGGCACTGCGCGTCTACGAACGGCGCGGCTACCTGCGCTGCGCCCGCTACAACGACAACCCGCAAGCGACGATCTTCATGCGCAAGGCGCTGCAGGCAGTGCCAAGGTCCTGATCGGCTTGCGTTCCGTCATCGCTGTCCTTCTCTCTTGCTGCTACATTGATAGAGCAAGCTAGGAGGAAAATCATGAAAGCGTTTGTCGAAATAGATGAGAAATTGCTGGCAGAGGCCTTCCACTTTGCCGGCCCTATGGACCTCAACGCCTTGATACATACAGCCCTTACTGCCCTTGTCCAACGTGAGGCGGCGCGGCAATTAGCCCTTAGAGGCGGATCTGAACCATTCTTGGACGACATTCCTAGACGCAGATCCAAACGCGCATGATATTGGCCGACACCTCGGTTTGGGTGGATTATCTGCGCCAGCGCGACCCGCTCATGAAAGCTTTCCTTGGCGCAGGCGAGATTTTGGTTCACCCCTTTGTCACAGGTGAGCTTGCCGTTGGCAATTTGCGGGACCGCGAGGACACGCTGCACGAACTTCGATCATTACCTCAGGCAATCGTTGCGAATGAGGACTACTTCCTTCATGTGCTCGTGGGTCATCGGCTGTTTGGCACGGGTCTGGGGTTTGTTGACGTCCATTTGCTCGCTTCAGCTCTACTTGAGCCGCCGCCGTTACTGTGGACCCGGGACCGACGCCTGCACTCCGCATGCGTCCGACTAAAAATCAGCGCAAATATCCTCGGATAGGAATCAAGCAGTCGACAGCAGCCGCCTTAGCCGTAAAAAAAGCACGCCGCAGCGTGCTTTCGATGAGGGCTTGCGCGATTACAGGGCCGAAAAATCCAGCTCGGTGCCGGTGGCGGCGGCGATCTGCTCCTGCGTCACGCCGGGCGCCAGTTCGGTCACCTTCAGGCCGGCCGGCGTCACTTCCATCACGCCCAGGTCGGTGATGACCCCGCTCCGTTGCTGGAACTGCCCCCTCTCCGCGCTCCGGCTGTTGCCGGAACTGCCCCGCTTGCGCACATCCGAACCACCTTGTCACACTCGTCCGACCTCGGTGACGTCACGTTTCCGGAAGAGAACAACCCCCAGCAATCCCAGGGCAATGAGCAGAGCAGTCCCCGGTTCCGGTACCGAACGCGGCGGTACAACAGTTGGAGCATACGTAAAACCGACGTTGTCAAAGACTAGATACGAGGTATCGTCACCAATCTTGGTAAAGCGAAATTCATCAAAAATCAACCCGTCAATATTTAGAATTCCGCGAGCATTGGTACCGCTTATGCACGCTGGCGTAGTGCAAAATGGCAGACTATTCTGAATATTGAAGAGCGAAAAGCTCGTGACCCTTCCTCCATCGTGCCACAACTCCAACGTGTCACGCGTGAGCGCGCTATCAATTGCATATACTCCCATTGAAAATCGATTTACATCATGGTCTAGGCGCATTGAAAATTGTACCTGGGGCTCATTCTCAGGATAGCAATGCGACTTCGAATAAAGTTTATTTCCCGAAAAATTAGCGTAACTACCGAGCGAGCTGATTGCGCAGGAGTTACCATAGACTGGGCCTGAGAACATAATGCCCTGTGAACCGAATTGAGACAGCACCGGAGTTGCCGTAGGTAAGAGCAGTTCATTGAAGTCAACCACCCGATTAGTCGCCAGCGCGTTTGCATCCAGGCTTATCACACTGGCTGACGCGCCACCCACGGTCAAAGCAGCAAGTCCGGCAAGTCCAACCATCATCCTCTTATGTATCATAAAAACCCTAATTAAATTTCCAAGTGGAAACCATATCATAGTTCCTGTGCTATCTTCTGGGGACCCCGTGCAAAGCCGTTCGGAGTTGCAGCAGCTATGATCAGCTTGCGGCGAGACTCGCACTTGCTCGAACGCGGCCTTGCTTGGCGCATAGGCATAGGGGCGGCCATTATAAGCCCGCATCCGATGGCGCATACACATGTCCAGCTCGCGCCAGATTGTCGGCGTCTGCGCCAATCTAAAATAGCCCTTCCGTCCCAGCTCATAGCCGCGCAGTTTATCGATCACCTCGGCGATACTGCGTCCGGTCCGGCGTGTAATCTGCCGTATCCTTTGCTTAAACGTCTCCAGCGCCTTCCACGACACCTTACGCTTAACCTCGCCTATCCGAGCGGCCCAAAGGGAATAAGCCCAGAAACATGCGGCCAATCGCGCTGGCAACCGCACTTTTTGATTCATTGATCTTCAAGTGCAGCTTGTCGTATTGCCGCTTGAGCAGGTTCGTTACCCGTTCGTCAGCTTTCCGACTGCGCACATACACATTGCAGTCGTCGGCATAGCGAGCGAAGCGATGGCCTCGCCATTCCAGCTCACGATCCACCTCGTCGAGTAGCACATTAGCCAATAACGGAGAGAGCGGACCGCCTGCGGCGTTCCGTCCACCCGTTCCAGCACCACGCCGTTATCCATGATTCCCGCATTCAGGTAGGCACGCACCAGCCGGATGATGCCGGCATCGCTCACGCGTTTCCTTAGTCGGTCGATCAGGATATCGTGGATGACCCGGTCAAAGAACTTGGACAGGTCACCATCGACAACCACCCGGAAGCCTTCCTGCACATACTGCTGCGCAGCCAGCACGGCATCGCGTGCCCGGCGTCCGGGCCGAAATCCATGGCTGTGTTCACTAAAGGTAGGATCGATCAGCGGCTGCAGCACTTGCAACAGTGCCAGCTGAATCAGACGGTCGCGCCGCGCCGGTTGGGGGCCCTTCGCTGAAAAATAAATCCAGCTACTACGGCCTCTGCTGACTTCCCGCGCCGTTTCTCAACGTCGCCCTTTCAGGCATGAGGCGAGATCTCCCCAGGTAAGAACGCGCTCCTTCCCTGCACAACCGCCGGATCTACGCCGCTTCGCTTTGACCACGAGAGCTTCGCGGTTTTATGCCCGCTCGACCTACTTGGCAGCGCCTTCTATCCGGTTCTTGTTCATCGGCTCGCAGTTTCGCTCCACGCTTCCTTCCCGCAGTCGGTCACCCTTCCGCAGTTGCGCTTCACTTCGCTCGCTGTGGTCAACTCACGGCGGGACTTTCACCCACAAGAGTGCTCCCATGCTGGGCGCACATAAAAAAAGCACGCCGCAGCGTGCTTTCGATGAGGGCTTGCGCGATTACAGGGCCGAAAAATCCAGCTCGGTGCCGGTGGCCGCGGCGATCTGCTCCTGCGTCACGCCGGGCGCCAGTTCGGTCACCTTCAGGCCGGCCGGCGTCACTTCCATCACGCCCAGGTCGGTGATGACCAGGTCCACCACGCCCACGCCGGTCAACGGCAGGTCGCATTTCTTGAGCAGCTTGTGCGAAGTGCTGCCGTCCTTGGCGGTGGCCACGTGCTCCATCAGCACCACCACCTTCTTGACGCCGGCCACCAGGTCCATCGCGCCGCCCATGCCCTTGACCATCTTGCCAGGGATCATCCAGTTGGCCAGGTCGCCCTGCTCCGACACCTGCATCGCGCCCAGGATGGCCAGGTTGATCTTGCCGCCCCGTATCATGCCGAAGGAATCGGCCGAGCTGAAATAGGCCGAACCCGGCAGCGCCGTCACGGTCTGCTTGCCGGCATTGATCAGGTCGGCGTCCACCTCGGCGTCGGTCGGGAAGGGGCCGATGCCGAGCAGGCCGTTTTCCGACTGCAGGAACACTTCGATATCCGATGGCACATAGTTGGCCACCATTGTAGGCAAACCGATGCCCAGGTTGACGTAAAAACCGTCTTGCAGTTCCTTGGCCGCGCGGGCCGCCATTTCATCACGAGTCCATGCCATGTCCGTCTCCTCAGTTGGCGCGCACGGTGCGCTGTTCGATGCGTTTTTCCGGCGTCGCGTTGACGACGATGCGGTGCACGAAAATTCCCGGCGTATGCACCTGGTCCGGATCGATCTCGCCGATTTCCACCAGCTGCTCGACTTCCACCACGGTGATCTTGCCGGCGGCGGCCACGTTGGGGTTGAAATTGCGCGCCGTCTTGCGGAACACCAGGTTGCCGGCCTTGTCGGCCTTCCATGCTTTCACCAGCGACACATCGGCCACCAGCGCACGCTCCATCACGTACTGCTCGCCATCGAATTCGCGGATTTCCTTGCCCTCGGCCACAATGGTGCCGACCCCGGTCTTGGTGAAGAAGGCGGGGATGCCCGCGCCGCCGGCGCGCAGCTTCTCGGCCAGCGTGCCCTGCGGCGTGAATTCCAGTTCCAGCTCGCCGGCCAGGTACTGGCGCGCGAACTCCTTGTTCTCCCCCACGTAGGAGGCGATCATCTTGCGGATCTGGCGCGTCTCCAGCAACTGGCCGAGGCCGAAGCCGTCGACGCCGGCGTTGTTGGAAATGGCGGTCAGCTGCTTGACGCCGCTGTCGCGCAGCGCGGCGATCAGTGCTTCCGGTATGCCGCACAGGCCGAAGCCGCCGACGGCGATGGTTTGCCCATCTTGCACAATACCGGCCAGGGCGGCTGCGGCATCGGGATAAACTTTATTCATACACGTCCCCTTATGTTTTGATAAGCTTGCACTGTTGTTCACATGGGGTATCAGCATAGAATACGCACTGTGAAACCACAATACCGTAGAACTACCGGCCAGGCTCCGATGAATGCACCGCTCGCGATCGACTACGAAACCATCTTCCTGCATGCGCCTGTGGGGATGTGCATTTCCGAGAACCGCGCCATCCAGTCCTGCAACGAGGCGCTGGCCGGCATGTTCGGCTACACGCGCGAGGCGCTGGTGGGCAAATCGTTCTGCCTGCTGTATCCCACGCCGGACGAGTTCCAGCGCACGGGCGACCGCATCATCCCCATCATGAACGCCAAGGGCCGTTATTCGGACGAGCGCATCATGCGCCGCGCGAACGGGGAGCTGTTCTGGTGCCACGTCACCGGCCACGCGCTCAAGGCGCGCGAACCGCTGGGACCGGGCATCTGGACCTTCGAGGATGTGAGTGAAAAGCGGCCTGTGACGGCCGAGTTGACCCCCCGCGAGCGCGAAATCGCCGCCCTGCTCGTGGAAGGCAAGACCAGCAAGGTGATCGCGCGCCAGATCGACCTCAGCCCGCGCACGGTCGAAATGCACCGCGCCCGCCTGATGCGCAAGTTCGAGGCGGCCACCTCCTCCGAGCTGGTGCACAAGCTGGTGGGTGTGCAGCTGTAGAAACTACATCGCCGTCATGCCGTCGTCAGCCGAGATCACGGCGCCGTTGATGAAGTGGGAATCGTCGCCGGCCAGCAGCAGCAGCAAGCCGTCCAGGTCCTCCGGCTTGCCCGGGCGGCGGCGCGGCAGCATGTCGATCAGCTTGCGGCCCGGTTCGCTGGCGAAATAGTCCTCGTTGATCTCGGTCGAGATGTAGCCCGGACAGATGGCATTGGTGTTGATGCCGTATTTGCCCCACTCCACCGCCATCGCCTTGGTCATCTGCACCACGCCGGCCTTGCTCATGCAGTACACGCCGATCTGCGGCAGCACCCGCAAGCCCGCCACCGACGCGATATTGATGATGCGGTGCTGCTTTTTCGGGTCTCCCTTGGCGCGCGCGATCATGCGCTTGGCCGTTTCCTGCGCCACGAAGAAGGCGCCGCGCAGGTTCGTGTCCATCACAAAAGAGTAATCCTCCGGCGTCACGTCGACCAAACGTTGCGTAGTGGACACACCTGAATTGTTCACCAGGATGTCGATCTGCCCCGCCTCGGTCTCCGCGTGCGCGATGGCCGACTTGATGCTGGCGTAGTCCGTCACGTCCAGCGCCACGACATGGGCCGCGCCGCCGTCCGCCTCGATCTCGGCCCGCAACTCCTTCAGCCGCTCGATGCGGCGCGACGCCAGCACCACCTGCGCGCCCGCCTGCGCCAGCACCTTGGCGAAGCGGGCGCCGAGTCCGCTGGAAGCGCCGGTAATCAGCGCGATTTTGCCTTCAAAGTTCACTTCTATGCCCACGGCGCTACTCCCTGTATCCGTTGTTATCATGACCGGCGCCGCGCGAGCCTGTGCAAGCTCCGCGCGCCGCCGCTGTCTGATCGTAATCATTACACAAAATGCCAGTATTAGATTGCGGCGTCTAAGATTGTCCCGCAAAATGGCGCGCATATTGCCAAACCCGGCAAAAAGAAGCACACTCGTGCTAATTATTAGAGCCGTGCGAGCAGTCGGCGTAGAATCCCGCAATACTTTTATATAAAAACCATGACACAAAATCTCGTAGAACAGTATGGCCCCCGCGACGCGATGGAATATGACGTCGTCATCGTCGGCGGCGGTCCGGCCGGCCTTTCGGCCGCCATCAAACTCAAGCAGTTGGCCGCGGAAAAAGGCCAGGAAGTGTCGGTCGTGGTGCTGGAAAAAGGCGGCGAACTGGGCGCGCACATCCTGTCGGGCGCCATCATGGACCCGCGCGCGCTGACCGAGCTGATCCCGAATTGGAAGGAACTGGGCGCACCGCTGAACACCGAGGTGACCGAAGACCGCTTCCTGTTCCTGACCGAGAGCAAGGCCTACAAGGCGCCGAACCTGCTGCTGCCGGCCTGCTTCGAGAACCACGGCAATTATGTCATCTCGCTGGGCAATGTGGTGCGCTGGCTGGGCCAGCAGGCCGAGGCGCTGGGCGTGGAGATCTTCCCCGGCTTCGCCGCCGCCGAAGTGTTGTACAACGACGACGGCTCGGTCAAGGGCATCGCCACCGGCAATATGGGCGTCAAGCGCGACGGCGAAGCCGGTCCGGACTTCCAGCTGGGCATGGAACTGCACGGCAAGTACACGCTGTTCGCCGAAGGCGCGCGCGGCCACCTGGGCAAGCAGCTGATGGCCAGGTACGACCTGAACAAGGGCAAGGACCCGCAGTCCTACGGCATCGGCATCAAGGAACTGTGGGAAATCGATCCGGCCAAACACCAGCCCGGCCTGGTGGTGCACACCTCCGGCTGGCCGCTGGACAGCAAGACCTACGGCGGCTCCTTCCTGTACCACCTGGAAAACAACCAGGTCATGGTCGGCTATGTGGTCGGCCTGAACTATGAGAACCCCTATCTGTCGCCGTACGAGGAATTCCAGCGCTACAAGACCCACCCTGCCATCAAGAGCTTCTTCGAAGGCGGCAAGCGCATTTCCTATGGCGCCCGCGCGATCACGGCAGGGGGTTTGCAATGCCTGCCCAAGCTGGTGTTCCCGGGCGGCGCGCTGGTCGGCTGCGACGCCGGCTTCCTGAACATGAGCCGCATCAAGGGTTCGCACGCCGCCATCAAGACCGGCATGCTGGCCGCGCAAGCGGCGTTCGACGCCCTGGGCGCAGGCCGCCAGCACGACGAACTGGCAGCCTACCCGGTCGCCTTCGAGCAATCGTGGCTGCACGAGGAACTGCACGTGGCGCGCAACGTCAAGCCTTGGCTGAGCAAAGGCCTGTACCTGGGTGCCGTGATGACCGGCATCGACCAGCTGATCCTGCGCGGCAAGGCGCCGTGGACCTTGCACCACAGCCACGCCGACCACGAATGCCTGAAGCCGGCCGCCAACTACGCACCGATCGCCTATCCCAAGCCGGACGGCAAGCTGACCTTCGACCGCCTCTCGTCGGTGTTCATCTCGAACACCAACCACGCAGAAGACCAGCCCATCCACCTGACCTTGAAGAACGCCAGCGTGCCGGTGTCCGTCAACCTGTCCAAGTACGCAGGTCCCGAAGCGCGCTACTGCCCTGCCGGGGTATACGAGTTCATCAAGACGGACGAAGGCCAGGACCGCCTGCAGATCAACGCCCAGAACTGCGTGCACTGCAAGACCTGCGACATCAAGGATCCGACCCAGAACATCGTCTGGGTCACGCCGGAGGGCGGCGGCGGCCCCAACTATCCGAACATGTAACAAGCATGTAGGCTGGCAATAAAACAACAGCGCAGCGCTCCCCCGGGCCTGCGCTGTTGTGCGTTTCGGGCCATAATCGTCCATGACGAAATATTTTTCACGAAATTTCTCTAAAGCATTTAATGTCCGCTTCGGATTGGTCGTCTTGTACTTGGGAGAGCGCAAATAAAGCAACGCTGCTCTGAATCGAACCCACCTACCAGGAGTTATTCATGCTGAGCCTTCACACCAACGCCGCGGCCCTGTCCGCACAAAATTCGATCTCCCGCACGCAGGATAACCTGTCGACGTCGATGACTCGTCTGAGCACCGGCTACCGCATCAACTCGGCAATGGATGACGCTGCAGGCCTGCAGATTGCAACCCGTCTGAAAGCACAGACCAGCGGCATGGCGATGGCGATGCGCAACACCCAGAATTCGATCTCGATGCTGCAAACCGGCGAAGGCGCGCTGGACGAGACCACCAACATCCTGGTCCGCATGAAAGACCTGGCCACCCAGGCAGCCGACGGCTCGTCGACGGCGGACGACCAGACCGCGATCCAGGCTGAGTTCGACTCGCTGACCAACGAACTGAGCAACATCATGACCAACACCAAGTTCGGCGGCACCGCGCTGCTGACCAGCGGCACCGGCAAGCTGTCGGCCGCTGTGACCTTCCAGATCGGCGCCGACCAGTCAGAAACCATGGACGGCGACATGTCGGCCGAACTGACCGACGTGCACACCACGCTGCTGGCCGTGTCCGCAGGCTATGATGGCGCAACCGGCGTGGCGATGGCCGCACCTGGTAGCGAAGTGGGCGGCGGCGCTGCCAGCGCTGCAGCAGGCTCGGCCCTGGCCAACGGCACCATCAGCGACCTGGACGACGCCATCAACTCGGTATCGACCCTGCGTTCGAAAATCGGTGCGATCTCGAACCGCCTGGACCACGTCTACAACAACTTGTCGAACATTTCGACCAACACCAAAACCGCAACCGGCCGTATCATGGACGTAGACTTCGCTTCCGAGTCCGCTTCGATGACCTCGAGCCAGATGCTGCTGCAAGCCGGCACCGCGATGCTGAAGCAAAGCAACAGCCAGTCCTCGCTGGTTCTGTCCCTGCTGCAGTAATAGCCAGGGCTTCCCGGGTGCTCGCGCGCCCGGGACGACTAGAGCCAACCGGACTGCCGGTTGGCTTTTTTTATTTGTAGGCAATACGAGCTTACTCTATGGCAATAGAACGACTTACGCCTTCCGCCCCATCGCTCAACATCCACGACAGGATGGTGCGCGAGCAGCCAGGCCAGAACCAGGCGATCCCGCCGGTGGCCAACGTGCCGGGCGAGGAAGCCAGCTTTTCGCTGCCCCCGGGCCTGTCGCAGGCACTGGGCGGCGTGGTCGTGGCCGACGCGCAGGAAGCCCTGCTGGCCCAGCCGGGCCTGCGCTCGTTCGCCAACGCCGCGCAGGCGCAGGCCGCCAGCCTGGCCGACCCCGCCGCGCTGCGTCCCGATCAATTGCAGATGTCGCGCCAGCTGGTCTGGCAGCAGCCCGACGCCACCACCATGGCCATGTCCTGGGCGGTGATGGTGCGCACCTACGGCGAACAGCGCGCCGCGCTGATGGAGCAGGCCCACGGCCGCCGCCTGCCGTCCGGCCTGTTCATGACCGAGCACGGCCAGTCCGCCATGCGCGAGGGCCGCGCCGCGCCGCAGCTGTTGAACGAAATGGAAACCTGGCGCTTCGCCGTCTACGCCTGGGGCGCCGAAAAGCTGGTGCTGCGGGTGGTCTCGCGCGACCCCGGCCAGCCGGACGAGCCGCGCCGCCGCCGCGCGCGCGTGGCGATCCGGCTTGAATTGCATCTGGAAGGCCTGGGCAAGGTGCTGGTGCAGATGGAGCCGGCCGGCGAGGGCGTGGTGCTGGAGATCGGCGCCAACCAGAACGCCAGCATGGCCTTCATGCGCGAAATGCTGCCCGAGCTGGCCGCCATCGTCACCCGCAACGGCCTGACCCTGGTGCGCTGCCACCTGATGCGCGAACTGGCGCCGGTGCGCGAGGAATACAACAATCCCACCCGGGTCCAGACCGCCATGCTGACCCAGTCCATCTTCAAGGCCATGGCCGAGACGGCCGTGCTGCTATCCCAGCCGCAGCAGCCCAAAGACCTGTTCTCCGAGTCGGCCTGAGACAGCTCATTCCCGTGAAAACGGGAAACCAACCATACTCAACTTCCATACGCCCCATGGATTCCCGTTTGCACGGGAATGACATGCCCTAGCCCACCGTGCCGATAATGCTCACTTCGCGGTTCTCGGGCACCTCGTTGTACGACAACACGTTCAATCCCGGCGCGAACAATCGCGCGTAGCGCGCCAGCAGCGGCCGGATCTGCGGCAGCACCAGCAGCAGCGGCGGCGTGGCCTGCTGCTTCATCTGCTCGCGCGCGACCGGCATGTTCACCTGCAGCTGGGCCAGCAGGTGCGGGTCGATCGGATAGTTGTCCAGCACCACCTTGCCGCTTTGGCGGGCCTGGTTCAGCGAACCGAGCAGCATGTTCTCCAGCTCGCCGCCCAGGTTGAAGGCCAGCATCTCGGACTTCTGCCCGAACAGGCCGGTGACGATCTGGCGCCGCAGCGCGCAGCGCACCTCGGCCGCCAGCAGGATGGGGTCCTTGGTGGTCTCCGAGCTGTCGAGCAAGGTGGTGGCGATCGGCACGATGTCCTTCAGTGACACGTTCTCGGCCAGCAACACGCGGAACACGCGCAGCAGCTGGGTGTGGGTCAGCGCCTTGTCGAGCGAGCCGGCCAGCTTGGGCGAGAGCGCCGTCAGGCGTTCCAGTATCGCCGGCACGTCCTCGTGGCGGAACAGCTCGGGCAGGTATTCGCGGATCAGCTTGGAGACGTGGGTGGCGATGGCGCTCGGCGCCTCGACCACCTGGTAGCCCAGCCCGAGCGCGTTGGCCTTCTCGCTGACGTCGATCCACGTCACCGGCATGCCGTAGGCCGGCTCGACGCCGGGGATGCCGTCGATCTTGCCGTACACGGTGGGCGACGGGATGGCCATCAGGCGGTCCGGGAACACCTCGGCCTGCGCCACCACGCTGCCGCTCAGCATGACCGCGTACTGCGACGGCTTCAAGCCCAGGTCGTCGCGCACGCCGATAGGCGGCAGCACCATGCCCATCGCCTCGGAAAGGCTCTGGCGCACGCCGCGCACGCGCTTGCTCAGCGGTTCGCCGTGGGCCTTGTCTATCATGCCCACCAGTTTGTAGCCCAAGGACAGCTGCAGCGGCTGCACGGCCGGCAAGCTCTGCCACTCCAGCTCGGGCGCCTTCTCCTCGCGCAGCGCGGCCTCGATGGCCTGGATGGCGCTGGTGTCCGGCACCTTGACCTGGCGGCTCAAACGCCAGGCCACATAGCCCAGCGCCAGCGCGAAGGTCATGAACATCAGCCACGGCATGCCCGGCACCACGGCCAGGACCGCCATCAGGCCGGCCGCGCCGCCGATCACGCTCGGCGAGGTCAGCAGCTGACCCTTGACGGTGTCCTCGAAGTCGCCGGCGTCGCTGATGCGCGTCACCAGGATGGCCGAGGCGGCCGACAGCAGCAGCGCCGGGATCTGCGCCACCAGGCCGTCGCCGATGGTCAGCAACGCGTACTGGCGGAAGGCGTCGCCGAAGGACATGTCCTGCATCAGCGAACCGATCGCCACGCCGCCGACCATGTTGATGATCAGGATCAGGATGGAAGCCACGGCGTCGCCGCGCACGAACTTCGAGGCGCCGTCCATGGCGCCGTAGAAGTCGGCCTCGTTGGCCACGTCCTTGCGCCTGGCCTGGGCTTTTTCCTGGTTGATCAGGCCGGCGTTCAGGTCGGCGTCGATCGCCATCTGCTTGCCCGGCAAGGCGTCCAGCGTGAAGCGGGCCGACACTTCCGAAATCCGCTCGGCGCCCTTGGTCACCACCACGAAGTTAATGATCATCAAGATCACGAACACCACGATGCCGACCACGAAGTTGCCGCCGATGACGACGTTGCCGAAGGCCTCGATCACCTTACCGGCCGCGTCCGTGCCCTGGTGGCCGTGCAGCAGCACCACCCGGGTCGACGCCACGTTCAGGGTCAGCCGCATCAGGGTGGTGGCCAGGATCACCGTCGGGAACACCGAGAAGTCGAGCGGCCGCTTGGCCGACACGCTGACCAGGATCACGATCAGCGCCAGCACGATGTTGAAGGTGAACAACACGTCCAGCAGCACCGGCGGCAGCGGCAGGATGATCATCCCCAGGATGGCCATCACGAACAGCGGGGTGGCGAACTTGTGACGGCGCATCTCTGCGATTATCTTGTTCAGGAGATTCATGCGGGTTTGACCTCACTCATGGAAGCTGGCACGGCGACTTCATTGGGGAAATTAGGCTCGGCGTTGCGGCGTCCGGCACGGAAGGCCTTCAGCTGCAACACATAATTCAGCACTTGCGACACGGCCTGGTAGAGCTGCACCGGAATCTGCTGGTTGACCTGGCTGGTATTGTAAATGGCCCGCGCCAATGGCGGCAGGGGCAAAATCTCGATCTCGTGTTCCTGCGCGATCTGGCGGATGAACAGCGCCATCTCGTCGACGCCCTTGGCCAGCACATAGGGCGCCTCGGCGCGGTCCTCGTCGTACTTGAGCGCGACCGCGTAGTGCTCGGGGTTGACGATCACCACGTCCGCGTTCGGCACCGTCTTGCGCGCGGCGCGCTGCGACAGCGCGCGCTGCAGCTGGCGGATGCGCTGGCGCACCTCGGGCCGGCCCTCGTTGCTCTTGTACTCCTCCTTCAAATCCTGCTTGCTCATGCGCTGGTTCTTGGCGAAGAAAAAGGCCTGCGCCGGCACGTCCAGGATGGCGAACATGATGAACACCGACACCAGCGCCATCAGCCCGTCGAGCATCAGCGCCGAACCATTGAGCAGCGCCTCGTTCAGCGGCATGCCCTGCAGCCGCGTGTAGCCGCCCATGCTGGTGGTGGCCACGTGCACCAGCACCCAGATCAGCACGCTGGCCTTGGCCAGCGACAGGCCGAACTCGAAGGCATGCTTGCCGGTGAACAGGCGGCCCAGGTTGGCGATCGGGCTGAAGCGCTCCAGCTTGGGCTCCCAGTGCTTGCTGGAGAACACCCAGCCGCCCGGCACCATGGCGCCCAGCACGATGGACAGCGGCACCACGAACAGCGGCAGCAGCATCTTGATCAGCAGCCACATCGACGTCATGAAAATGGTCGACAGCGTGTTCTCCAGCGCGCCCTGGCTGTCGAAGCGGGCGAAGCTCTGGTGGAACAGCTCGCGGAAGTCCGTCAGGTAGCTGGGCAGCAGCCAGATGAACAGCTTCAAGGTCACCAGGATGCCGAGCGCGGTCGCCAGGTCGCGCGAACGCACCACCTGCCCTTCCTGGCGCGACTTCTTGAGCTTCTGTTGTGAAGCCTTTTCTGACTTGTCGCCGGTGCTGCTCTCAGCCATGGTGGGCCACCTGCATCTGTTGCCGTATCATTTCCAGCACCCGCCCCGTCATGCGGATGTAGTGCTCAGGGATGAAGCGCACCACCTGGCCCAGCATCAGCAGGCCGAAGATGGTGATCACCGAAAAACCCAGCGCGAACAGATTCATGGTCGGCGCCACCCGGTTCAGGAAGCCGAAGCCGATCTGCACCACCATGGTGGCGAACACGATGGGCACCGCCAGCAGCATGGCGGCGGCAAAAATCCAGGCCACGTTCCAGGCCACCGTCTGCAGCAGCAGCGGGTTGTAGCCGCCGCCCAGAGGCCAGGCCTGGAAGCTGCCGCCGATCACGCCGGCGATCACCAGGTGGCCGTCGATGGCGAAAAACACGATGATGGTGAGCATGGACAGCAGCGCCGACACCACGTCCGACGACTGGCCGTTGACCGGGTCGTTCATCACCGCCATCGAAAAACCGATCTGGCTCGACACCAGGTAGCCCAGCACCATCATCACCGACATGCTGAAGTGGAACGCCAGCCCCAGCACGCCGCCGATCACGGCCTGCTCCACCGTCACCGCCACGCCCTGCAGCGACATCGGGTCGATGGACAGCGCGTTCTGGGTCAGCGGCAGCATCAAAATGGACAGCACCAGCGCGAGCAGGATGCGCACCGTCACCGGCATCATGGCCTCGCCCACCACGGGCGCGGCGCTCAGCACCGCCAGCACGCGCACGAAGGGCCACCACCAGGCGTTCAGCAGAGGCAGCAACTGGGCCAGCACCGATTCCATGGCCGCTCCGCCCTACCCTACCAGTGTCGCGGCGCGGGTGAAAATGGACACGCAGTAATCCATCAGGTAGCCGGCCATCCAGCGCCCGGCCAGGATCAATGCCAGCAAGGTGACCAGCAGGCGCGGCAAGAAGCTCAGCGTCTGTTCGTTGATCTGGGTGGCGGCCTGCACCAGCGCCACCAGCAGGCCCATGATCAGGCCGGGCACCACCAGCACCAGCACCAGCACCATGACGATGTGCAGCGATTCGACGATCAGGTCGACGGCGATGTCGGGAGTCAGCATGTCTGGTCGCTCCGCTAATAGGCCTGGATGCTGGTCACGAGCGTGTTGACGGTCAGCGTCCAGCCGTCCACCAGCACGAACAGCAGCAGCTTGAAGGGCAATGAAATGACCAGCGGCGAGAGCATCATCATGCCCATCGCCATCAGCACCGAGGACACCACCAGGTCGATGATGAGGAAGGGGATGAACAGCAGGCAGCCGATCTGGAACGCGGTCTTCAGCTCCGAGAGCACAAAAGCGGCCAGCTTGACGGTGAAGGCGTGCTCGGACGGCTTGTCCACCTTGTCCTCGCCGGCCAGGTGGGCGATCTGCTTGAGCGCGGCCTTGCTGGTCTGGGCCAGCATGAAGCGCGAAATGGGCGCCTCGGCGATCTTCAAGGCCTGCTCCAGGCCGATCTTGTCCTGGTCGTAGGGCACGAAGGCGTCCTTCCAGACCTGGTCGCCGATCGGCCGCATCACCAGCAGGGTCAGGATCAGCGCGACGCCGGTGACCACGCGGTTGGGCAAGCCCTGCTGCAGGCCCAGGGCCTGGCGCAGCAGCGACAGCACGATGACGAAGCGGGTGAAGCTGGTCATCATCATCACCAGGATGGGCAGCAAGCCCAGCAAGGTCATGATGATCAGGATCTGGGTCTTGACCGTCAGCTCGGTCTTCGCCCCCGGCACCACATTGGCCAGCAGGTCGACCGCGTGCGCCGGCATGCTGCACAGCAGGCCGGCCAGGCACAACAGCAGCAAGGCGCCGGGCGTGCGCCCGCGCAACGCCAGGGTCATGGCGCCATCATGTCGAGATTCAGGCCGTCCAGGTCGATTACCTTCAAACCGTAGTTCTCGCCAGCCACCACCACCTCGGCGCGGCCGATCGCGGTGCCGTTGACCTTGATGATCAGCGGCTCGCCGGCCAGCAGGTCGAGCTCGACCACGCTGTCCGGACCGATCGCCATCAGTTCCTGCAGCGAGATGCGGGCCGAGCCCACCTCCAGGGTCAGCGTGACGGGGATCTTGCGCATCATCTGCGGCAGTTCGCGGCGGTCGCGGGCGCTGCGCGCCGGCGCCACGTCGGCCAGGTCGCTGCTGACCTGGTCGATGATCATTTCTTCCGACATGTCCTCCAGCAGCGCGTCGCTGGTGCTGTTTGCGTTGATGTTCATCATGGGTTTATTCGACGTCTTCAAAAGAGGTTAAACAGAGCTTGCCTTTGTGCTCGCTCACGGCGGCCGTAAACAGGCGCGAGTCGTCGAGCAGCACTTCGGCCCGGTGCATGGTGATCGGGATCACGTCGCCGATCTGCAGGTCGAACAGCTGGCCCAGCTGCATTTCCTTGCTGACCAGGCGGCCCTGCAGCGACACCGGCAGGCGCGCCGCGAGCGGCGTGCTGTTGCGCAGCGCGCGGCGCTGGTCGCGCTCGGGTTGCAGGCCGCGCAGCACGCTGGCCATCAGTTCCTTGTCGAGCGCGAAGAAGAAGCGCCCGCTGAGCGGCGCGCTGCCTGCGCTGTCGGGGTCGCTGACCGCGACGCTGATGATCCAGCCGCCCTTGGCAGGCGACACGCCCGGCGAAGGCTTGAAGCCGTCGTCCGCGCCGGCCGGCTTGTCCAGCGCCGGCAAATTGAGCTCGATGCGGCCGGCCAGGGTGCCGGCCAACTGTTGCCCCAGCACCACAGCGAGGCGCTCCTCGGTGGCGGTCAGCTTCACGCCGGCCTCGTCGGCCGAGGCGTCGCTCTTGGCGCGGCCGTAGCGATAGTTCAGCACCGCCAGCAGCACCTTGCGCTCGAGCGCGAAGGCGATATTGCCGGCCGGCGCGGAGAAGTTGGTCCAGCGCAGCCTGCCGTCGGCGTCGCCCAGGCGGCTGAACTCCACGCCGTCGACCTGGAAGCTGCCCCAGTAGCGGCGGTTCACGTTCAGGCGCATGGCCTGGCGCAGGTCTTCCTTGAGCTGGGCGGCGAATACGGGCAACCTGTGCACCGGCCTGCCCAGCAGGCACGGGTCCAGGACTTGATGTTGCGCAGTCTGTTTTATGGTGGTCATATAGGATCTGATCGGTACGCGGTCGGTACACCGGGCCGTACAAGGGCCATAGCGTCACCGCATGCCACATCCTAGCTTAAAAACCGTTGCCGTAGCTAGGAAGTTGACGGTCGCCAAGCTTACAGGAAAACGGTTGATGTTGCTATGCATCAATATCACCAAATCCCACCAATTAAGGCTTTACAGAAAAGTTGCTAGCTAGTAAGCTTATTCGTAGCATGACCCGCTTCCCGCGAGGCTGCAACAAAAATAGTCTGCGGTGTGCTTAGTCCATGATTAAAAAGGAAATTCTGTCGTTTTCCTGTGTCAAGCACAGCCTTTTTTGTTGTTTCGCTGCACGCCGGTACGCCGAACTAATTTCCAGCATGTATCATTCCCTGAGTCCGCTTTTACACGCGTCGCAGCCAGTGCATGAGCCTGGCAACGACAGGATATGGCCGGCATGGGGCTATGGTAGCCATGTGTGAGCAACGATGCAATTAAGTGGAGGTGGATATGGCCAATGACTTTGCCAGCTTGATCCAGGCGGATCTGGCTACCCTGACCAATGCCGCGGCCGACCTGTCGGGCAGCGCCGTGGCGCCGGCCGCCCAGTTCGCCGATCTGGCGGGCCACGCCGGCGGTGCCGGCAACAACAGTTCCTTCTCGTTCGCCCAATCGATGCGCGACGCTGTGACCCGGGTCAACAACGACGACCAGATGGCGGCCCAGAAAATGGCCGACGTCGACGCCGGCCGCAGCGACGACCTGGTCGGCGCCATGCTGTCCAGCCAGGAGGCCAGCCTGTCCTTCTCGATGCTGATGCAGGTGCGCAACAAGGTGATGGGCGCGGTCGACGAGCTCATCAAGCTGCCGCTGTGACGGCGGCACGGCCGGGCCCGCTGTAACGGCGGCGCCGGCCCGGCCAGCACTCCCCTTTTCGATTTCGTTTATTCCTTTCCACGGGAAAGTCCATAGTGATCAACACCATCAAGTCCGCATTCGGACGCTGGCGCTCCGGCGCCGGCGAGTCGCCCGCGCTGCCGCCCGCCCTGCTGAAGAACCTCACCCCCATCCTGCTGCTGGCGATCGGCCTGACCGCGCTGGTGCTGATGGTGCTGTGGAAAGACCAGTCGGCCTACAAGCCGGTCTTCGGCGCCCGAGAGAAAGTGGTGGCGGCCGACATGATGACGGTGCTGGACGGCGAACACATCCCCTACCGCGTGCACCCGGACAGCGGCCAGGTGCTGGTGCCCGAGTCCATGCTGGGCAAGGTGCGCATGCTGCTCGCGTCGAAGGGCGTGACGGCCCAGCTGCCGGCCGGCCTGGAGCTGATGGACAAGAACGACCCGCTGGGCGTGTCGCAGTTCGTGCAGGACGTGCGCTTCCGGCGCGGCCTGGAGGGCGAACTGGCGCAGTCCATCATGACGCTCGACGCGATCGCCTCGGCCCGGGTCCACCTGTCCATCGCCAAATCGACCTCCTTCGTCACCAGCGACGGCGACAAGTCGTCCGCCTCGGTGGTGATCGCCACCAAGCCGGGCCGCAATCTGTCGCCGGAAACCATTGCCGCCGTGGTCAACATGGTGTCGGGCAGCGTGGCCAGCCTGAGCCCGGCGCGCGTGAGCCTGGTCGACCAGGCCGGCAACCTGCTCTCGTCCCACGTCGACCTGGCCGACGGCTTCGACTCGTCGGCCGCCAGCAACGAAAACGGCAAGCGATTGCAGGACGACATCCGCAACAACATCCGCGGCCTGCTGGGCCCCATCGTCGGCGAGGACAACTTCCGCCTCAGCGTGACGGCCTCGGTCAACAACGACAAGGTCGACGAAACGGTAGAGAAATACGGCGAGACGCCGAAAGTGACCAGCGAGGCCATGCGCGAGGAGCAGGACCGCAACCGCCTGGTGATGGGCGTGCCCGGCACGCTGTCGAACCGCCCGCCGGCCGCCGACGCCGGCAAGGCCGCCGACCCCAACCAGCAGCCGGACGGCTCGGCCAAGAAGAACGCCACCACCCGCCAGTACGCCTACGACCGCAGCATCACGCAGACCAGGCACGCCCGCGGCACGCTGGAAAAGCAGAGCATCGCGGTGGTGCTGGCGCAGGCCGCCGCGCCCTTCCCGAAAACCGGCTGGACCGCGGCCGAGCTGGCCAACATCGACAAGGTGCTGCGCAACGGCCTGGGCATCAACGCCGAGCGCGGCGACGCGCTGGTGGTGACGGCCATGAACTTCCCGCCCAAGGCGGCGGTCGTGCCATGGTGGCAGGAACGCGACACGGTGGTCGACTTCAGCGGCTGGATCATGTACGCGGTGGGCGCCATCCTGGGCTACTTCCTGCTGCTGCGCCCCATGCTGCGCCTGCTCACCACGCGCTTCACCCCGGCCGCGGCGTCGCCTGCGGCGCTGCGCAACGCGGCCGGCGGGCGCGGCGCCCACAGCGCCGAAGCCACCGTGGTGGCCGGTTCGCCGGCCGCGCTGGCGGCCGACAAGGCCGCCGCCGGCGCCCCCGCGCTGGGCTCGCCGGAGGCGGCGCAAGCGGCCGCCCAGGCCGCCGCGCTGGACGAACATGGCGGCGCCAAGCCTGGCATGCCGGTGGTGCCGCTGCTGGAAAACTACGACCTGCCGCCGACCGGTTCCTCGGTCGACGTGATGGTCGACCACCTGAAGATCCTGGCCGAAAAAGAGCCGGAACGCGTAGCCGAAGTCGTCAAACAATGGATGCAGAAGAATGGCCGATCTCAATAACGAATTGCCCGAAGGTTCGGGCCTGACTCCGGTCGAACAAGCCGCCATCGTGCTGCTGAGCATAGGCGAGGAGCCGGCTGCCGCGGTGCTGCGCTGCCTGTCGCGCGAGGAATTGCTGGAAGTGACGCAGGTGATGTCGCGCATGAGCGGCATCAAGGTCGATTCCGTCAAGACCGCGATGCAGTCCTTCTTCGACGACTACCGCGAGCAGTCCGGCGTGCACGGCGCTTCGCGCTCCTACCTGAAGCGTTCGCTGGACCTGGCGCTGGGCAACGACATCGCGAACACCGTGCTCAACAACATCTACGGCGACGAGCTGCGCCCGAAAATGGCGCGTCTGCAGTGGGCCTCGCCGAAGTGGCTGGCAGAATACATCGCCAACGAGCACGTGCAGATGCAGGCCGTGTTCCTGGCCTTCCTGCCGCCGGCCCTGGCCGGCCAGATCATCGACGCGCTGCCGATGGAGGGCCGCGACCTGGTGCTGCTGAACCTGGCGCGCCTGGACGAGATCGACCGCGACCTGCTGCAGGAGCTCGACGACCTGGTCAACCGCTGCCTGGGCAGCTTCGACAGCCAGAGCACCAGCGTCGAGGGCATCCGCCAGGTGGCCGAGATCCTGAACCGCCTGCCCGGCAACCGCTCGCAGATCGTCGAACTGCTGCGCGCGCACGACCCGGAGGTGGTGAACCAGATCGAACTGTCGATGTACGACTTCCTGATCCTGTCGACCCAGACCGAGGCCACCTTGTCGCGCCTGATCGAGGAAGTGCCGCTGGAGCAGTGGGCCATCGCGCTCAAGGGCGCCGAGCTGGCGATCCGCGACGCGGTGCTCAAGACCATGCCGAAACGCCAGGCGCAAGCGTTCGAGGACATGATGCGGCGCGCCGGCCCGGTGCCGCTGTCGCGCATCGAGCAGACCCGCCAGGAAATCATGGCCACGGTCAAGGCGCTGGCCGACGCCGGCGAAGTCGAAGTGCAGCTGTTCGCAGAAAAGGTCGTTGAATGATGAAGCAATTCCGCCCCTACCGCTTCCCGCCCCTGTCGCAGTTCGCGCCGCCGCCTTCGCGCGCCGGCGGCAACGGCGGCATGACCACCGACAGTGCCCAGTGGCAAGCCTCGGTCAGCGAAGGCTTCGAGCAAGGCCAGCGCGACGGCTACGAGATCGGCTTGCAGCGCGGCCAGGAGGACGGCTTCGAGGCCGGCCGCAACGCCGGCTTCGAGCAGGGCCGCGAGGAAGGCCGCAACGAGACCCTGGTCGGCTTCGACACCATGGCGCGCCCGGTGGAAGCCATGCTCAAGGGCCTCAAAAAACTGCGCGCCGACTACCGCGCGGCGCAGCGCAAGGAGGTGGTGGACCTGGTGGCCAAGGTGGCCCGTTCCGTCATCCGCGCCGAGCTGGCGCTGCAGCCGGTGCAGATCATGGCCCTGGTCGACGAGACCCTGGCCTCGATGCCGCCCACGCGCGAGGACATCGACGTCTACCTGAACCCGGAAGAATTGCGCCGCATCGCCGACCTGGACCCGAAACGCACCAAGCGCTGGAACCTGATCCCGGACGCCCGCCTCGACATCGGCGAGTGCCGCATCCGCGCCGGCGACAACGAGGTCGACGCCGGTTGCCACCAACGCCTTGCCGCCGTCATGGAACAGGTCGATAATCAATTACAGGCCGCCGACAGCGGCGACGAGTCCGAGAGCGAAGAATGATAGCCGATGCCTTGCGCAAGCTGGAACTGGACGCCGTGCCCATGGCCACCCCCACCGGGCGCCTGGTGGGAGCGTCCGGCCTGCTGCTCGAAGCCATGGGTTGCCCGCTGCACACAGGCCAGCGTTGCCAGATCGAAACGGTGAGCGGCGAATGGCTGGATGCGCAAGTGGTCGGCTTCCGCGACAAGCTGTCTTTCCTGATGCCGTTCAAGAAAGCCATCGGCCTGACCACCGGCGCGCGCGTCATGCCGATGGCCGAGAAAGTGAGCCTGACCATCGGCCCCGGCTGGCTGGGGCGCATGGTCAACGGCCTGGGCGAGCCGATCGACGGGCTGGGCAAGCTGGGCGGCGACTTTCCGCTCGACTACACGCCGCCGCGCGTGCATCCGCTGCGCAAGAAGCCGGTCACCGAGCCGCTCGACGTGGGCGTGCGCGCCATCAATTCCATGCTGACCCTGGGCAAGGGCCAGCGCGTCGGCCTGATGGCCGGTTCCGGGGTCGGCAAATCCGTGCTGCTGGGCATGCTCACGCGCCAGACCGTGGCCGACGTGGTGGTGGTCGGACTGATCGGCGAGCGCTCGCGCGAGGTGCGCGAATTCGTCGACATGTCGCTCGGGCCGGAAGGCTTGCGCAAGGCGGTGCTGGTGATCGCGCCGGCCGACGAGTCGCCCCTGATGCGCATCATGGCCACCGAACTGTGCCACTCGATCGCGGCGCACTACCGCGACCAGGGCAAGAACGTGCTGCTGCTGGTCGATTCGCTGACGCGCTACGCGATGGCGCTGCGCGAACAGGCGCTGGCGCTGGGCGAGCCGCCGGCCACCAAGGGCTACCCGCCGTCGGTGTTCTCGGCCCTGCCGCAACTGGTGGAGTCGGCCGGCAACGGCGAGAACCCGAACGGCAGCATGAGCGCGATCTACACCGTGCTGGCCGAGGGCGACGACCAACAGGACCCGGTGGTCGACACCGCGCGCGCCATCCTGGACGGCCACATCGTGCTCACGCGCGAACTGGCCGAGCGCGGCCACTACCCGGCGATCAACATCGGCGCCTCGATCAGCCGCTGCATGAACCAGGTGATCGCCAAGGAACACGTGCTGGCCGCGCGCCTGCTGAAGGCGTCGATGGCGCGCCACGACCGCGTGCGCGACCTGATCCCGCTGGGCGCCTACGTGCCCGGCGCCGATCCGGTCACCGACAAGGCGGTCAACCTGCATCCGCATATCGAAGAATTCCTGTGCCAGGGCACCAGGGAAGCGGCGCCCTACAACGCTTGCGTGGACACGCTAGAAAGGCTGATGGCATGAGCGACACCAAAACCCAGGCTGGCCACATGATACGCAACCTGTCCACCCTGGTGGACTTGCGCAGCGGCGACGTGCAGCGCCTGCAGACCGAGATGGCGGCCAAGGAAAGCGTGCGCGAACGCTACCAGAAGAACCTGGACCGGCTCACCGGCCTGTACCAGAACAGCGGCGCCAGCGGCAAGCTGCCGATGGCGCTGGCGTCCAACTGCGGCGACTACAAGCAGGCCGTGATGCAGATGGCCGACAGCCACCGCCTCGACCTGTCGATGCACGAGGCCGACATGGCCGTGTCGCAGCGCGCGCTGACCGCCGCCTACGTCAAGCGCGAGGTGCTGGACCAGGTGCTGCAGAAGAAACAGCAGGCCGTGGTGCAGGAGGAAAGGCAGCAGGAACGCAAACAGCATGACGAACTGGCAACGCAACTGTGGTTGCGCAGTCAAAAACCCGGCTAAACAGAATAAATTTCATAGGGAAACACTTTAGGTCGCCTGTTACCAATGTACACTTCCCTCTAATTTCTCCGGAGCACGATCATGGCAAGCACTGTCCCAGGCACTAACAGCAGCGAATACGCATCCTACATGGCGACTCAGCTGGCCGGACGCTACACGGAAGAGACCCAGGCGCTGCTGACCGACAAGACCAAGGCCGCCGCCGCCGTGGCCAGCGGCATCACCAAGCTCAATTCGGCGCTCGGCACCTTCGACAGCAGCCTGCTCGCGCTGACGGCGAAAAAGAGCGTGCTGGCCAACTCGGCCACGTTCAGCTCCACCGTCGGCACCGCCACCGCCGGGCCGGCCGCGGTCGCCGGCACCTACAGCTTCTACGTCGAGCAGTTGGCCACGGCCGGCCAGATCTCCTACGGCGGCCTGTCCGACACCGCCGCCGCCGGCAGCGGCAGCCTGAACGTGGTGCTGGCCGACGGCACCAATTTCAACGTCAACCTGGTCAACGCCGACAAAAACCTGGACGGCACGCTGACGGCACAGGAAGTGGCCAGCGCCATCAACACGGCGGCCGACAACAATTCCACCGTCACCGCCTCCACGCTAACCGTCAACGGCGCCACCACCTTGGTGCTCAGCTCGAACGCCACCGGCGTCGACAACGCGGCCTCGCTGGACACCTCGGGCGTGACCAACCTGGCGCTGAAGGCCATGTTCGACGACGTCGCCCAGCAAACCCAGCTGGTGACCGCGCGGGACGCCATCGTCTGGGTCGGCCCGCAGGGCACCGGCACCAAGATGCAGCAGGCCTCGAACACCTACGCCGTGGTCGACGATGTCAAGATGACGTTCACCAGCGCGCAAGCCGTCGGCGCGCCGCCGGTCACCTTGACGGTGGCGCCGGACAGCTCGGCCACCCAGTCCAATGTGCAGAGTTTTGTCGACGCGTTCAACAAGCTCAACGCCGTGCTCGACGAGCTCGGTTTCGTCGGCGACATCGCCAACAACAAGGCCCCCGGCCCCTTCGCCAACGACGCCGGCCTGAAGGCGCTGCGCAACCGCATGCAGGAACTGCTGCGCAAGCCGGTGGGCGGCCAGAGCCTGGCCACCTTCGGCATCACCGCGCAGCGCGACGGCACCGTCGCGGTCGACGGCACGCGCCTGGCCAAGACCATCGCCGCCAACCCGGCCGCGCTGGACACTATTTTCGGCACCGCCAGCCTCGCCAACACGTCGGCCCTGCTGGGCGGCCTGGACAAGCTGATGAGCCAGTGGACCAGCAGCGTCAAGGGCCAGATCGGCCAGCGCCGCACGTCCAACGAGCGCCTGCAAACCTCGCTGACCGACCGCCAGGTGACCCTGGACCGGCAGTACAACAACGCCTACAAGCGCTATCTGCAGCAGTTCACGCAGCTGCAGTCGCTGCAAAACCAGATGTCGCAGAACACCGGCCTGTTCGACGCCATGTTCAGCAACAGCAAAGATTCGTAACCGGGCCCGCCCCACCCTAGCACACGAGAACCATGATGAACCAGGATGCCTACAGCAGTTATCACTCAGTCAATCTGGACGCGCAGACCGCGCGCGCCTCGCCGGTCGAGCTGGTGCTGGTGCTGACCGACGGCCTGCTGGAAGAGCTGGCGCGCGCGCGCGGCCACGTGGTCGGCAAGCGCTACGAGCTCAAGGCGCTCAGCCTGAACAAGTGCACCGAGATCATCAACGGCCTGTCCAGCTCGCTCGACTACGAGCAGGGCGGCGAGGTGGTGGCCAATCTGGGCCGGCTGTACGACTACTGCGTGGCGCGCCTGTACCGCGCCGGGGTCGACATGGACCCGGCCGTGCTCGACGAGGTCAGCGGCCTGCTGAGCACCATCAAGCAGGGCTGGCTCGGAGTGCAAGCCAAGAATGGATAGACAACAGTCACTGCTGCAACTGGCACAGAAGATGAGCGCCGCCACCGCCGCCGCCGACTGGACGGCGCTGGTGGCGGTCAACACGCTGATGGCCGCCGCGCTGCCCACCATGGCGGCGCAGGGCCCGTGGAGCCCGGCCGAGCGCGCCGCGCTGGCAGCCTTGCGCCAGCTGCACCTGCAAGCCCAGCACTGCGCCCACCTGGCCAGCGGCGAACTGGCCGCCCGTATGAGCGAGATGCAATCGAACAAGGAAGGCTGGATGGCGTACGCCATGACCGGCGAGGACAACGAATTAGACGAACACAGCGACCCCGCTGCCACTGGAACCACTGCATGACTATGATCTCGACACCCGCGCCAGCCACGCCAGGCAACCAGTCTCCGCTGGATGCGGCGCCTGGCGCGGCCGCGCCAGCCGCGCTTGACGCCGCCGCGGCGGCGGCCGCGCTGCTGGGCGGCCCGGCCGCCGTTGCCGCCCTGCCGCTGTTTTCCCGCTTCCTCGGCGAGGCCGGGGACGATGCCGCGCAAGCGGACCCGTCCGAAGTCCAGCAAAGCGCCCCGGCCGCCGACGAGGCAGCCCAGGGCGCCGACGGCGGCGCCGCCATGGCCGGCATGAACCCCTTGATGGCGCTGCTGCTGCCCACCGCCGGCCCGACCGGCGCGCCGTCGACGGCACCCGGCGCCTACCCGACCGGCGCTCCCACCGGCGCTCCCACCGGCGCCCCTGCCGTTTCCGCCGTGGGCGGCATTGCCGCCGCCGGCGCCGGCGCACCGACCGCCCTGGCCGGCCTGCTTGCCGCCGCTACGGCGCCGACCGGCGCCCCGGCTTTGGCGCCGACCGCCGCGCCCGCCGGCGCACCGGCCCCGTCCGTGGCTTGGCAGGCCGCCACCCAGGCGCCAAGCGCCGCCCCGGCCGGCGTGTATGCCCCGTCCGCAGCCCCTTCGGCGGCCCCGTCGGCAGCCCCCACCGGTGCACCAAGTCCGGCAACGGCAGGCGTCTATGCGCCTGGCACGGCCGCCCCGAGCGCCGCGCCAGCCTTCCCCACCCAGGCTCCGCCCGCCTATGGCACCGCCGCAGCCACCGCCGCCCCGACTGCGGCGCCGACCGCCGCCGTGGCTGCCGCCCAGTACGCGGCGCGCGAAGAACGCGCGGCAGCCCAGGCCGCCAATCTCGCAGCCGCCGCCAACGCCGTGCCCAACGCCGTGCCCAGCGCCGCGCCGCGCGTCGAACCGCAAGCCATGGCCACGGCCGCCGCGCAAAACGCCGTCCAGGCAGCTGCCCAAAGTGCGCTGCAGCAGGCGGCCAACCAGATGCTGCAAGGCCATCAACGCCAGGCCGGCCCGCGCGCCGAACTGGCCACCATCAGCGGTGCTGCCCTGGCCGCCGGCGCCGCGCCGATGGCCGCCGGCAGCCAGTCCGCCGCCGACGGCGCCAGTGCCGGCTTCGTGCTCACGCCGCCGCTGGCCGGCGGCGTCGCCCAGCCGGCCCCGGCCACGGCCGGCGCCGACGCGGTCAAGCTGGCCGGCACGCCCGAGCAATGGCAACAGCCGCTGCGCGAGGCCCTGGGCGACCGTTTGCAACTGAGCTTGCAACGCAATAACGACCACGCCGTGATCCGCCTGGAACCGCCCAATATGGGCTCGATCGAGATTTCGATCCGCCACACGGCCGGCGCGCTGCAGGTCAACCTGTCGGCCAATAATTCGGAAGTGCTGCGCCAGCTCAACACCATCGGCGACAGCGTGCGCCAGGACCTGTCCCAGCGCAACTTCTCCGAGGTGGCGGTCACCGTGTCGGCCTCGCCGCGCGGCGGCAACCCGTCGCTGGCCGACGGCGGCAACGGCCGCCAGCAGGGCCAGGGCCAGGAGCAGCGCGCCCCGGGCCGCGCCCTGACCGAGGACGAACAGGCGTCCTCCACCTTTGCCATGACGACCGAGCGGGAGTAAAGAATAGATGAATAAAAAACTGGTGATAGCGTTAGTGGGCGTGCTGCTGCTGGGCGGCGGCGTGGCCGGCGGTGCGGTGTGGTACATGGGCAAGCAGGCGGCCTCCGGCACCGAGGGCAAGGCGGTCAAGCACGAGGAAGTCAAGGCGGACACCGAACCACCGAAATACATCACCGTCGAGAAAGTGATCGTCATGCTCAAGCGCGGCGAGGGCGAAACGGTCACCCACTACCTGTCGGCCGACCTGGTGGTCGCCACCACGGCCAAGCAGGAAAAAGAGTGCAAGGAGCATCTGCCCTTGCTGCGCAGCGTGGCGGTCAAGGCGCTGTCCGGCTTGCCGATGCAGAAGGCGGCGACCATGTCGATCGACCAGTTCGCCGACGAATTGAACAAGGCTTTCGACGAGACCTACGCGAAGGACAAGCGCGAACGGCCGTTTTCGGAAGTGATGATCGGGAAACTGATCCTCGAGTAATCGGGTAATCGGATAATCGGATAATCGAGTACAGCCGATATGAGTGGGGCGGGCATGGCATATATAGAGCAAGACGCGGACACGTACGCCGAGAGCTATGGCGACGTGGGCAGCACGCCGACCACGCACAGCGTGGCCGACGAGCAAAAGCATTTGCTGGCCTACGCGCCGCTGGTCAAGCGTATCGTGCGCCAGCTTAATTCGCAGATCGGCGGCGCCATCGACCGCGAGGACATGGAGCAGATCGGCCTGATGGGCCTGCTCGAGGCGCTGCGCCGCTACGGCGAGCCGGACGCCGCCTTCGGCAGCTACGCCAGCCTGCGGGTGCGCGGCGCCATCCTCGACGAGTTGCGGCGCCAGGACTGGCGCCCGCGCGCCGTGCGCCAGCAGAGCCACAAGCTGCGCGACGCCGTGCGCGAGCTGACGCGCCGCCTCGGCCGCGAACCGGACGAGCGCGAGATCATCACCGGCCTGAACATCACCGCCGAGGCCTACCAGGCCTACCAGCTCGACGAAAGCGCCGAGCTGATGTCCAGTTTCGACGAGGTGCTGCAAGACACCGTGAGCCCGGGCGGCGACACCGCGCCCAGCCCGGAAGACTTGCTGATGACGCGGCGCAGCCTGGCGCAGGCGCTGGGCGGGCTCGACGAGCGCGAGCAGCGCGTGGTGCAGATGTATTACGAGTTCGAACTGAGCTACAAGGAAATCGCGGCCGTGCTGGACCTGACGGACGCCCGCGTCTGCCAGCTCAACAAGGCGGCCCTGAGCAAAATGAAAGCGGTGCTGAAAAGCGCCTGATCCGCCCAGCGGTGGTCCACGACATTAAGAATAGACGCAGAAAGGCGTATCATCATGCAGCAACTAATCGGCATCATCATTGTACTGGGCAGTGTGTTCGGCGGCTTCTTCATGATGGGCGGCGTGTTCCACCAGATCTGGCAGCCGATCGAGCTGTTCGTGATCGCCGGCGCCGGCCTGGGCGCCATCATCATCGGCAATCCGCGCCATGTGCTGGCCGAGATGATGACGCAGCTCAAGAAGATCGTCACGCGCAAGAAATACGACTCCGAATTCCAGCGCCAGTTGCTGCTGCTGATGTATGAACTGCTGCAACTGGCCGCCGGCGGCCTGAAGGCGCTCGACGCCCACGTCGAAGCGCCCAAGGACAGCCCGCTGTTCCAGCGCTACCCGCAGGTGCTGGAGGAACCGAAGCTGCTCGCCTTCATCGTCGACAACTTCCGCCTGATGGCCATGGGCAAGATCAACGCGCACGAGCTGGAAGGCGTGCTGGAGCAGGAACTGGAAGCCATCCACGAGGAACTGAACCAGCCCGCCAAGTCGATCGCCAAGATCGGCGAGGCGATGCCGGGCTTCGGCATCCTGGCCGCCGTGCTGGGCATCGTGATCACCATGAACACCGTGTCCGAAGGCGCGACCTCGGGCGAAATCGCGGAACACGTGGGCGCCGCCATGGTCGGCACCTTCATCGGTATTTTCCTGTGCTACGGCGTGCTCGATCCGATCGCCAACGTCATGAAGCAGCTGGTCAACCAGGAAGCGTCCAACAAGGAATGCGTGAAGGTGGTGCTGGTCACGCACGTGGCCGGCAAGCCGCCGCTGCTGGCGATCGACGCAGGGCGCCGCCTGGTGCCGCTCAACATCAAACCGAGCTTTGCCCAGCTGGAACGCTGGATCAACGAGCTCGAAGGCCGCGACAGCGAGCCCGAATCCGGTTCGCGCCGAGGAGGTGGCCGTGCTAAAGCCGCATGAGAAACATGAAGAGACCATCGTCAAGCGCGGCGGCGGCAAGCATGCGCACGACGACCACGGCGGCGCCTGGAAGGTAGCCTTCGCCGACTTCTGCCTGGCGCTGATGTGCTTGTTCCTGGTGCTGTGGCTGATGGCCGCGCGCAACACGGAAAGCCTGCAGCACATCCTGACCGAGGCCGACGGCAACAAGACCGACCAGGGCAAGGGCGTCATGCCCGAGCAGGTGGGCGGACCGCGCGGCAGCCTGATAGAGCGCTTCCCCATGCCGCGCAGCGGCAAGAGCGAATCGCCCGGCCAGGCCCTGTCGAGCGGCGACGCCTCGTCCGAGGCCGACCAGAAGGTCAGCTATGAAACCCCGGGCGAACTGCACAAGCTGTCGAAGGCGCTCAACAAGCTGAGCGCCGAGACCGGCCTGGCGGCCAACCTGGAATCGGTGATCACCCCCTACGGCCTGCGCGTGATGCTGCACGACACCGACAAGCAGGGCATGTTCGTGCGCGGCTCGGCCGTGCCGACCGACCGTTTTCGCGCCCTGCTGCGCAGCATGGGCCCGCTGTTCGAACGCATGGAAAACCAGATGCTGGTGGTCGGCCACACCGACGGCACGCAGTACTCGGACACCGGCTATTTCGCCTATTCGAACTGGACCCTGTCGGCCAACCGCGCCATGGCGGCGCGCTCCATGCTGCTGTCGGGCGGCATGCGCAAGGATAGCGTGCTGCAGGTGGTCGGCATGGCCGACCGCGCGCCGATCGACACCCAGAAGGCCGACGCCGGCGTCAACCGCCGCATCGAGCTGCTGATACTGACCTCGGCCCAGGCCAAGGCGGTATCATCCATGTTCGGCATGCCGGGCGCGAAGAACAAGCTGGGCGAGGAAATCGATACCGCTATCCCGGACGCCGAATCGTTGCAGAAACTGCGCAACAAGCTCGGTCCGGAAGGCAAATACGGGACGGGCCGCAATGGGAACTGAACAAATACCACCTTCGCCGGTGTAAGGCGGGTTACTATGCAAACTTCCAAGACCAGAGGTCAACGTATGAGAATTTCGACTGGAAGCGCGGACGGCATGGCCGTCCAGCGCGTCGCCGAGAGCGCGCCCGCCGACGGCGCGCAGGCGGCCGCACCCGCGTCCGGCGCTCCGGCCGAGCTGCAATCGGCCGTGCTGCAGCCTGCGCTGGCGGCCCTGAAGGCCATGCCCGAGATCGACCACGAGCGCGTGGCCGAGCTGCGCGACGCGCTGGCCAAGGGCGAACTGCCCTTCGACCCGGACAAGCTGGCCGGCCTGATCCAGCGCTTCCACGGGAGCGACAAGTGACACAGGCGGTGAACGCGGCACCCGCAGCTCCGGCTGCGGGCAGCGCCGTGCCGACGCGCCAGGAAGCCATGCAGCAGCTGTTGCACGGTGTCGCCCTGGACCTGGCGGGCTATGCCGAACTGCAAGACTTGCTGGAACAGCAATTCGACGCCTCGGTGCGCCACCAGCGCGCCCGCCTCGAGCAGCTGGCCGAGACCATCTCCGTCCTGGTCGACGCCATGGAAGCGCGCCGCCAGCAGCGCGTGGCATGCGCCGTCCGCCTGCTGGGCCCTGCCCCTTCGATGGCGCAAGTGTTCACCTTGCTCAAAGCCGAACCGCGCGCCCGCCTGGAGCAGGACTGGGCGCGCTTGGAGACGCTGGTGATCGAATGCAAACGTTTGGGCAAGCGCAATAGCGACCTGCTGGTCGACCAGTACACCATCATGCAGCGCGTGCTGCACGGCGAGGACCAGATTTATGAGCCGGGTTGACATGCTGCGCCCCACCCAGGCCACCATGGCCACCGCAGCCACGGCCAGCAATATGCGGCCCACGGCCAGCCTGGGCAGCACCGGCGGCACGGGCGGGCTTGCCAACTACGCCAGTTTCAACGCGGCCTTCCACCAGGTGCAGGGCGACGTCGCGGCCTATATCAACAACGGCTGGAGCAGCTCGGCCGGCGGCCAGGCCAGCAACGGCGGCGGCGAGCTGCCCTCGCAGGCGATGAGCGCGGCCGCCGCGGCGCTGCGCGCGCGCGCGGCCGGCGCCATCGACGATGCGAACAGCGGCGGCGACGGTCCCGGCAACGGCGGCACCACCGTGGAACAACAGGAATTCCTCGCCACCATCCAGCCCTGGGCGGCCAGCGCCGCCAAGCGCCTGGGCGTGGCGCCCGAGCTGGTAGCCGCGCACGCGGCGCTGGAATCGGGCTGGGGCCAGCATCCCCTGGGCAGCAGCAACAACCTGTTCGGCATCAAGGCCGGCGGGCAATGGCAGGGCGCGGTCACCGCCGCCGCCACCACCGAATACGAACAGGGCCTGGCCCTGAAAAAGGTCGAGCGCTTCCGCAGCTATCCGGACCAGGCCGCCGCCTTCCACGACTATGCGAACACCCTGATCGCCAATCCGCGCTACCAGCAGGCGCTCAACACGGGCGACGACGCGCGCGCCTTCGCCGCCGGCCTGGCGCGCGGCGGCTACGCCACCGACCCCCACTACGCCGACAAGCTCAGCAAGCTGGCCGGCAAACTCCAGCAGCTAAAAATTCATCTGGGTGACTGAATGGACACGGGCAGATCGGCAGGTTCCACCGTACCGGCTCCCGTCACCCGGGCTTTGATCACGTTGCCGTTGGCGTTGCGCACCCGTATCAGCGCGCCGCGCGCGCCGGGATCGAGCGCCTCGCCGCCCATGCTGACCTCGATCTGTTCATACCGCGCCACGATGCGCAGCGCTTCGCCGCGCTTGACCAGCACCTGCGCCGACAGCATGTTCTGGCGCAGCAGTTCGCCGCTGCGCAGGGAACGCCGCGCCGCCATGCCCTCGAGCAGCGTCAGGTCCGACACCGCGTCCGGCACCATGCTCACGTCGCGCCGCTCCAGCGACACATCGGCCGCCTCCACCGGCTTGCCGCTGGCCACGTCGGACGCCATCACCGCGACCCGCGCCGTGACCTTGGCGCGCACCACGATATCGTATTTCCAGCCGCCCTCTCCCGGGCAGCTGGCCACCAGGCGCAGGCGCGTGACCGAACGCGTGTCGAGCGCCTCCACCGCGACCGGCACGGCGCACGGCGGCAGCACGCGGCTGGTGCGCACAGCGGCCACTTCGAATTGCGGCTCCACCATGTTTGCGCTTTCGGCTTGCCGGCTTAGCACTTCGCGCGCCGTTTGTTCCACCAACGCCACAGTCTGCTCCGCTGTCGTGGCCGCTTCGCCAAGAATTGGCACGATGATTGCCAACGCGGCGAAAATCGGAGGTAGAATTGGATTGTTGAACATGGGCAATACCTTTACTATGTTGGCTGCGGTGCGCACCTAGCGCCCCGGCCCCATTTTACATGGGCAATGAATTATCCACGGGAGGAAAATAATGGGCATAAACTTCAAAGACGCAGTCGGTGTGCACTCCGATGCGCTCCATTTGCGTGCCGAGCGCACGCGCATCCTGGCATCCAACATCGCCAATGAAAACACGCCCGGCTACCAGGCCCAGGACATGGATTTCGCCGCCACGCTGGCGCAGACCCAGTCGCTGCAGGCCGGCGAGCCGCAATTCGATGCCGACGGCAACGCGCTGTACCGCGTGCCCTTCCACCCCACCCGCGACGGCAACACCGTCGAGATCGGCGTGGAACAGGCGGCCTTCTCGCAGAACGCCTCCGACTTCCAGACCAGCCTGACCTTCATCAACATGAAGCTCAAGGGCTTGGCCAAAGCCATCAATGGTCAATAAGCGGTTCAAGCAGTTGTCGAACAACAAGCAATCACGGCCGGTCACGGCCATCTAAGCGAGCCATCATGAGCTTCAAGGACATTTCCCAGATCGCCGGTTCGGCCATGGCCGCGCAGACGGTGCGGCTGAACACGGTGGCCAGCAACCTCGCCAACGCCGACTCGGTCTCCGGCAACGAGGCCACCACCTACCGCGCGCGCAAGCCGGTGTTCGCCGCCGTGATGAACGAGGGCGCCAACGCCGACAACGGCGGCAAGGTGCAGGTGCTGGACGTGGTCGAGAGCAGCGAACCGCTGCGCAAGGTGTACGAGCCGGGCAATCCGCTGGCCAATGCCGACGGCATGGTGTTCTACCCCAACGTCAACCAGGTGGCCGAGATGACCGACATGATGTCGGCCTCGCGCGCTTTTGAAACCAATGTCGAAGTGCTGGGGCGCATCCGCTCCATGCAGCAGTCGCTGCTCAAACTCGGTGAAGGCTAAACCATGCAAACCAATTTCTTCCCGGGCACGACGCCCGCCGCCGCCACCACCGGCAGCAGCAACCCGCTGGCCAGCGGCAGCGAAACGTCGACCATGTTCACCAAGCTGCTGGTCGCGCAGATCCAGAACCAGGATCCGCTGTCGCCGTCCGACCCCAGCCAGTTCATCAACCAGCTGACCCAGCTGTCGCAAACCGAGGCGCTGCAAAACGTGGGCAACCTGACCAGCGCCAACGCCAGCATCCTGCAAAGCATGCAGGTGCTCGCGCTGGGCGCCCAGGTCGGCTCGGACGTGCAGGTATCGGCTGAGAAGGTGCAGCTCGACGTGGCCAAGGTGCACGGCGAAATCAATCTGTCGAGCAACAGCAACCAGACCACGCTGGTGCTGACTGGCCTGGACGGGCGCGAGCACAAGGTCGAACTGGGCTCGCAGTCGAGCGGCGCCGTGCCATTCGCGCTCGACCCGTCCGCGCTCGGCCTGCCCACCGGCGAATACAAGATGCGGGTGGAAACCAGCAGCAAAGAAAATCCCGCGATCGACCTGAAAGGCCGCCTGAACAGCGTGCGGCTCGGTTCGGGCGGGGCAGTTGTCCTGAATGTCTCCAACGTTGGCGAAACATCGCCGGCGGCTATTACCGCGTTCAACGGCAAAGCCGCTGCCGCCTCCTCTTCTACCAGCAACTAACGACGCAACCACGAAAGGGTTTTCGCCATGAGTTTCGATATCGCACTGTCCGGCATCCAGGCCATCAACGAGCAGCTGGGCACCATCTCCAACAACATCGCCAACGCGGGTACCTACGGCTTCAAGTCGAGCCGCGCCAACTTCGCCTCGCAGTACGCGGGCGACCAGGCCACCGGCGTGCAGATCGGTTCGGTCACCCAGAGCATCGGCCGCAACGGCGGCGTGGTCAACACCGGCCAGGGCATGGACGCGGCCATCAACGGCCGCGGCTTCTTCGTCGCCAAGGACGCCCAGGGCCAGATGAACTACACCCGCGTCGGCATCTTCCATGCGGATGCCAACGGTTTCCTGGCCGACACATCCGGGCGCAAGGTGCAGGGCTTCGCCATGACCCCGCCGTCGACCACGCTGGGACCGATGGGCGACCTGACGGTGCCGACCGGCCAGATTCCGGCCGTGCCCAGCACCAAGCTGACCTACGTGAGCAATCTGTCGGCCGAGTGGACCGTGCCGGTCGTGCCCTACGTCGAGCCGGACGCGACCACCACCCCGCCCACCTCGCCAGATCCGCAGTCTTACAATATGTCGCGCGTGTCGGTGGTCTACGACTCGCAGGGCAACCAGCACACGCTGACGCAGTATTTCCGCAAGTCCGCTACCAATGCTGTCGACATCCACTACGCGGTGGACGGCATGGGCATGCCCGGGTCCGAAAAGGGCTTGGCCTTCGACGTCAACGGCGACATTGACCTGACCGTGGGTACCGACACCCATCAGCTGGTCATCGCTCCGATGGAAGCCGACCACGTGACGGCCAACGGCACCTCCAACATCACACTAGACATCAGCTACACCGGCACCACCCAGTCCGCCGGCGAGGCGACCACCTCGACCAACAAGGCCGACGGCTACGCCTCGGGTACCTTCATCGGCGTCGAGCTGGCCAAGGACGGCTCGCTGGTGGCCAAGTACAGCAACGACCAGCGCCAGTCGGTCGGCAAGCTGACTGTCGCCACCTTCCCCGATGAAGGCGCGCTGACGTCCATCAGCGACACCAGCTGGCTGGCTTCGAACACCTCCGGCACGCCGCTGTACGGCACCCCGGGCAACGGCATGGCCGGCGCATTGAGCACCGGTGCGCTGGAGCAATCGAACGTCGACATCACCTCGGAACTGGTCGGCCTGATGACCTCGCAGCGCAACTACCAGGCCAACTCCAAGGTGATCCAGACCGAGAGCACCATGCTGCAGTCGCTGATGCAAGCCCTGTAAGAAAGCCGGCTGACACATGGACGCACTGATCTACACCGCCATGAGCGGCGCCGAACGGGCGCTGCGCGGGCAACAGGTCCACGCCAACAACCTGGCGAACATGGACACCACCGGCTTCCGGGCCAACCTGGAACTGTCGACCGCGCGCCAGCTGTCCGGCTACGGCTACGACGACCGCCACATGGCCGACATGCAGGCCAACGCGGTGACCACCCGCCCCGGCACGGTGAAGTCGACCGGGCGCGAGCTGGACGTGGCGATCGCCGGCGACGGTTTCCTCACGCTGCAGGGCCCGACCGGCGAAGGCTACAGCCGCGCCGGCGCCATCACGCTGGACGCCGACGGCGCCATGACGGTGGGCGGCATGCCCATCCTCGGCGAAGGCGGCCCGATCACCCTGCCCCTGCACAGCAAGGTGCAGATCGGCAGCGACGGCACGGTGTCGATCCAGTCGCCCGGCACCACCATCATGCAGGTGGTCGACAAGCTCAAGCTGGTGAAGGCGGAAGCGTCCGAACTGACCAAGAACGAAGCGGGCCTGCTGGTGGCGCGCGACGGCCAGCCGCTGGCCGGCGACGCCACCGTGCAGGTCAAGTCCGGCCACCTGGAAGGCAGCAATGTCTCGGCGGTGGAGGAAATGGTCGCCACCATGAGCTTGAACCGCACCTTTGAAATGCAGATGAAGCTGTTCAAAGCCAGCGACAGCATGGCTGAAGCCGGCAACCGCCTGATCGGCGGCTGAGCCCAACCTTAGAGGAGTTACCATGAATCCAGCAATGTGGATCAGCAAGACCGGTGTACAGGCGCAGGACGCCAAGCTGCAAACCATCGCCAACAACCTTGCCAACGCCAACACGGTCGGCTTCAAGCGCGACCGCGTCGCCTTCCAGGACTTGTTCTACTCGATCGAGCAGCAGCCGGGCGCCCAGCGCGCCGGCAACAACACGCTGGCGCCGTCCGGCGTGCAGCTGGGCAACGGCGTGCAACTGGTGGGCACGCAGAAGATTTTCACCAACGGCAATATCCAGAACACCACCAACGCGCTCGACGTGGCCATCAACGGCAACGGTTTCCTGCAGGTGCGCCGCCCCGACGGCGAAGCGGCCTACACCCGCGCCGGCCAGCTGCAGCTCAATGAAAACGGCATCCTGGTCAACAGCAGCGGCTTGCCGCTGGTGCCGCAGATCACCGTGCCGGCCAACGCCACCGCCGTCACCATCGCCGAGAACGGCGTGGTCTCGGCGGTCGTGGCCGGCAGCGCCACCCCGGCCGTGCTGGGCCAGCTGACCCTGACCTCCTTCATCAACCCGACCGGCCTGCAGGCGCTGGGCGAGAACCTGTTCGCCGAAACCGCCGCCAGCGGCGCGCCGACCGAAGGCAACCCCGGCACCGACCAGTTCGGCAAGCTCAAGCAGGGCGCGCTGGAAGGCTCCAACGTGCAGGTGGTCGAGGAGATGGTCGACATGATCGCCGCCCAGCGCACCTACGAGATGAACACCAAGGTGCTGACGGCGGCCGACAACATGCTGCAATACCTGTCGCAGGCTGCGCGCTGATGAAAGCCGCCCTGCCCGTCCTGGCGCTGCTGCTGAGCGGCTGCGCCGCCATCGCGCCGCCGGCGGTGCGTCCGGCGCCGTTCGACGAGGCGCCCGTCATGGCCCGTTCATCCCAGCCGCGCGGCACGTCCGGCGGCGTCTACGCGGTCGACGCCGGCCTGCAGCTGACCTCGGACAGCCGCGCCTTCCGCGTCGGCGACGTGGTCACCGTGCTGCTGGAGGAAACCACCCAGGCCTCGAAGAGCGCCGGCACCTCCTTCAAGAAGGACAGCGGCGTCTCGGTGGCCGCGCCCAACCTGCTGGGCAAGCTGCGGCCCAAGGCCGGCATCGACCTGAGCGCCGGCCGCACCTTCGCCGGCGACGCCACCAGCACGCAACAGAATGCGCTGAGCGGCGCCATCACCGTCATCGTGCAGGAAGTGATGCCCAACGGCCTGCTGCGCCTGGCCGGTGAAAAAATGCTGACGCTGAACCAGGGCGAGGAATTCGTGCGCCTGCGCGGCTATGTGCGCGCGGCCGACATCGACGCCGACAACCGCGTCTCCTCGCTGCGCATCGCCAACGCCCGCATCGCCTATTCGGGCCAGGGCACGCTGGCCGATGCGAACAGCCCCGGCTGGCTGACGCGCTTCTTCGCCAGCCCCTACATGCCGTTTTAAAGTTACAAGTTAGGTCCCCATCATGACGTTCCGCTGGATACAGCTCCCCGCCGCCGCCCTGGCGCTGGCCGCCGCCGCCCTGCTGCCAGCCGCGCCGGCCCAGGCCGCGCAAACGCTGCGCAACCTGGTCAGCATCGAAGGCGTGCGCGACAACCCGCTGGTCGGCTACGGCCTGGTGGTCGGCCTGAACGGCAGCGGCGACTCGACCCAGGTCAAGTTTTCCAGCCAGTCCGTGATCAATATGCTCAAGCAGTTCGGCGTCAAGGTGCCGGACGGCACCGACGCGAAAAGCAAGAACGTGGCCACCGTCATGGTCAGCGCGGTGTTCCCGCCCGGCTACCGGCGCGGCCAGGCGATCGACATCACCGTCTCCTCGCTGGGCGACGCCAAGAGCCTGCGCGGCGGCGCCCTGCTGCTGACCCCGCTGCGCGCGGCCGACAACGAGGTGTACGCGCTGGCCCAGGGCAACGTGGTGGTGGGCGGCCTGGCCGCCGCCGGCAAGAGCGGCTCCTCGGTGACGGTCAACACGCCGACCTCGGGCCGGATTCCCAACGGCGCCACCATCGAGCGCGAAATCGCCACCGATTTCTCCACCAAGCCCAGCATCCGCCTGTCGCTGCGCCACCCGCACTTCCAGACCGCCACCAACATCGTCGAATCGATCAACAAGAAGTTCGGCGACATCGCCACCACCACCGACGGCACCAGCGTGGACGTGGCGGCACCGGAAAATCCTACCCAGCGCGTGGCCTTCATGGCCAAGCTGGAAACCCTGGCCATCGAGGTGGGCGAAGAGAACCCGAAAGTGGTGTTCAATTCGCGCACCGGCACCGTGGTGATCGCCGACGGCCTGCGCGTGCGCGCCGCCGCCGTCACGCACGGCTCGCTCAAGGTGGTGATCTCGGAGAACTCCAAGGTGAGCCAGCCGAACGCCTTCGCCCAGGGCACCACCCAGGTCACGCCGCAATCGAACGTCAGCGTGGACCAGGGCTCGGGCCAGATGTTCAAATGGCCGGCCGGCGCCAAGCTGCAAACCATCATCGACACCATCAATGCGCTGGGCGCCTCGCCGGACGACATCATGGCTATCCTGCAGGCCCTGGACCAGGCCGGCGCCATCGAAGGCGAACTGGTCGTCATTTAATACGAAATTAACAAATTTAGGAAGCCGCCATGGACCGTTTCGCCCCCATCCTGCCGCGCCAGCTCGACATCGCGCCCGACCCCAAGGCCGGCGGGCTGGCCCCGGTGGCGGCCAACCAGGCCGAACCGCTCGACCCGGCCGACGCGCACTACCGCGCCAAGGCCACCGAGGCCGCCGTCAAGTTCGAATCCTTCTTCATCGGCGATATGCTGCACCGCATGCGCAGCTCGGTCAACGCGCTCAAGGCGGACGACGAGCGCAAGGACAGCATCAACAGCGACATGCTGGACATGGCCGACAACCTGGTGGCCGACCAGATGGCCGGCCAGCGCGCCTTCGGCGTGGCCGACGCCATCCTGCGCCAGCTGCTGCCTTCCGCCGCCCCGGTGGCGCCGCATCCGCAGGGCGCGCCCATGCCTTTACAAGCACCCGCCACAAATATTAGCAAATCCATTTAATCCCACGTCGAAAGTGGTCGCCTGTATCAGTTAACGGACCAGTGAAGAATGCTTTATAGCAACTGGTCCAAGCCATCACCTGGAAAGACCAGCAACAATGAGCATACTCAGCAACGCGCTGTCCGGTTCGAACGCCGCCCAAGCGGCATTGAACGCCACCAGCCAGAATATTGCCAACCTGCAAACCAAAGGTTACACGCGTCAGGGTGTGCAGCTCAACGCGGTCGCGCCCGGCCTCGGCAGCAAGACTGCCGGCATGGGCGTGGAGATCGGCGGCCTGCTGCGCTTTTCCGATTCCTACAAGAGCCAGCAGATGTGGCGCGCCGCATCCGAACTGGGCGCGCACAGCCAGACCCAGCCCTATCTATCGCAGATGGAACGCGTCATGGGCGACGACCAGTCCAGCCTGAGCCACGGTATCGACGAGTTCTTCAAGGCCCTGAATGCGGCCGGCGTGGACCCGGTCTCGACGCCGCTGCGCCAGCAGGTGGTGACGGCGGCCAATTCGATGTCGCAGCACTTCAACAGCATCTACAACGTCACCAGCAACCAGCGCCTGTCGGTACGCCAGCAGCGCGACGCCCTGCTGCCGGCGCTGAACCAGACCGTGGCCAATATTGCCCGCCTGAACCAGGGTATCGCCGGCGCGGGCGCGGTGGGCACCAATACCTCGGCCCTGGTCGACGAACGCGACATGGCGATCGACCAGCTCGCGTCCATAGTGTCCATCGAAGTGATCGACCAGCCGGACGGCTCGCGCAGCGTGTCCCTGCGCAGCGGCCAGCCTTTAGTGGTGGGCAACCTGTCGGGCAAGATGAGCATTGCCAACACGGCCGGTGACCCGGTGCTGACGCTGACCTTCGGCCAGTCCAGCTTTGCCCTGGACGACACCAAGGTCGGAGGCCAGCTGGGCGGCCTGGCCGACTACGACAAGAACACCCTGGTGCCGCTGCAGCAGTCCATCGCAGACATGGCCGAGCAGATGGCCGACAAGATCAACACCCAGCTGATGGCCGGCACCGACCCGGCCGGCGATCCCGGCATCCCGCTGTTCAACTTCAATTCGGCCAGCACCACCGGCATGCTGCAGATCGACCCGGCCTTCCAGGCCAACGACCTGGCCTTCTCGTCCGACGGCACGCCGGGCGACAGCGCCAATCTGCAGGCGCTGATCGACATCAAGAACCAGCCCATCACCTTGACCTCCATCGGCAGCGTGCTGCTGGGCGACGCCGACACCCAGCTGGTGGGCAAGCTGGGCATCGACAGCCAGCAGAACCAGGCCCTGCTCAAGACCGCCACCACCATCCGCCAGCAGTCCGAGGACGACTGGAAGTCGACCAGCGGCGTGAACCAGGACGAGGAAGCGATCAACCTGGTGGAATTCCAGAATATGTACCAGGCGAACATGAAAGTGATCGCCGTGGCCAACAACCTGTTCGACGCCACGCTGGCGATGTTCAACTAACGAGGCCGCCATGCGCATCGCTACTTCCCAGGCACAAGCCACCATGAACCGCTCGCTGCAGATGAACCAGGACATGCTGGCGCGCCTGAACGCGCAGATGGCGTCCGGCGCCCGCATCCAGGTGCCGTCCGACGACCCGGTCTCGAACGTGCGCATCTCCCGCCTGAACCGCGAGGAAGCCATCGTCGGCCAGTACCGCACCAATATCGACGCGGTCCAGATCCGTCTGGCCAAGAACGAAACCTATCTGAGCAGTGTGGTGCGCGACACCACCCAGGTGCGCGACATGATGGTGTGGGCGCTGGACGGCGGCAGCACCACGCCGGACGACTTGCAGTCCATGGTCACATCGCTCGAATCGCTGCGCGACAGCATCCTCTACAGCGCCAACGTCAGGGACCAGGAAGGCAAGTTCATCTTCTCCGGCACCGAGACCGCGACCCAGGCGCTGACCTTTGACGCCACCGCCGCGATCGGCTCGCGCTACGCCTACACCGGCAACAACGGGCGCCAGGAAGTGGTGGTCGGCAACGGCATCGCCCAGACCGCCAACGTCGACGTGCAGGGCGTGGAAACCTTCCTGAACCAGATCGACGCCACGCTCGACGGCCTGAAGGTGGCCGGCGTGTCGCCCAACGACCCGACCATGCGCGCGCTGCTGACGGCCAACCTGGGGGGCGCCGACGACGCGCTGACCCTGGTGGCCGGCAAGATCGCCGCCTTCGGCGGCGCGCAAAACGTGCTGGCCACGCTGAAGGACAACCACAGCAATGTCAGCCTGTCGAACCAGATGGCGCTGTCCGATATCGGCAAGCTGGACTACGGTGTCGCGGCCACCGAGCTCAACGGTTACAATATCGCATTACAATCGACTTATAAAGCCTACGCCAAGGTAAGCAACCTGTCCCTGTTCAACGTTCTGTAAAAAACGCATGTTAATCGCTCCGCGCCCCAGTTCATCCGGTCTTGCCGCAGGCAATGCCAGCACCGCAGGGAAGGTCGACGAGACCACCCTGGCGGCGCCGGTCGGCACGCCCGCACCCGCCGCCACCGGCGCCGCGCCGGCGCCGCGGCGCGGCGTGAGCAACCTGGACGGCGGGCTGCAAAGCGACATCTCGGGCGCCCAGCAGGCGGTCGATTTCCTCGAGCAGAGCGCGGCCCAGCTGCGCATGCTGAAAGCCGAACTGAGCGCCAAACTGGCCAGCCGCGCCGGCCGCGACGGCCAGGTCGAAGCGCGCGTGCGCCAGTTCAGCGACACCTGGCGCAGCCGCCAGGACGCCTCGGGCGGCACCCTGGACAGCCAGCTCGGCTATAACCCGCAGCAATCCATGCAGCGCTTCAAGGTGCGCGGCCTGAACATGGCCAACCTGCGCAGCGGCGCGCGCGAAACGCTGGCCATTGCGGTGGGCGGCGGCGCAGCCGGCCTGCGCTCTGTGGCGCTCGGCCCCGGCCTGTCGGACGAGGAAATCCTGCAGCGCTTCAATCAGGCGCTGACCCCGGTCAATATCAGTGTCGGCCTGGGCGACAATGGCGACCTCGAATTCGCCGTGCCGGAATCGGCCTGGGCCAATGTGCGCGACACCATGGCGATCCAGGGCGGCGGCATCCGCTTCCCCACCGGCCAGCTGCACCGCGTGCGCACCGAGCCGGAACCGCCCGCCATCGCGCCTGAAACCTGGAGCACCAGCGACGCCGAAGCAATCCGCCAGACCTTGAGCCAGGTGATCCAGGCGCTGAACCACGTGGAAGCTGCGCTGGCCAAGGTCAACCTGGCCCTGAGCGACGCCAGCGCGCGCGCCGTGTCGGCCATGCCGCAGGTGAGCGCGGCCGGCATGGACCAGGCGGCCCAGAACTTCGTGACGGCCGCCAACGAGCCGAGCTACGCGTCGCTGCTGAGCCTGACCTCGGCGCTGACCGGCATCAACCGCGAACGCGTGATGGCCCTGCTGGGCCTGCGCTGATCACGGCCCCGGCTTCATCCCCCGACGACCCTGCCGCCCGGCTTCAGCCGGCCAGCAATGGCACGCCCCGGCGCGCCATGGCGGCGAATTCCTCGGGCCGCAGCGGCTCCGAAAACGCATAACCCTGCGCATAGTCGCAACCGGCCTGCGCCAGCAGCGCCTGCTGCGCCGCCGTCTCCACGCCTTCCGCCACCACCTTCAGGCCCAGCTTGTGCGCCATCACGATGATGGCTTCGCACAGCGCCAGATCGCCCGAGTCGCCCGCCATGTCCTGCACGAAAACCCGGTCCAGCTTGAGGAAATCGATGTCGAATTTTTTCAAATGGGTCAGTGAGGCGTAGCCGGTGCCGAAATCGTCGAGCGCCACCTGCAAGCCCATTTCGCGGTAGCTGCGCAAGCGCTGCAGCACCTCGGCCGCGCCGTCCAGCAGCACACCCTCGGGCACGTCGATGACGATGCTGCGCGGCGGCAGGCGCAGCTGGGCCACGTATTCCAGCCAGCCCTGGCACCAGGCCGGGTCGCCCCGGAACTGCACCGGCGACTGGTTCACGCTGATCTGGAAAGCGCGCCCCAGTTCGCCTTGCCAGGCCTTGGCCTGGTCGGCCGCGCGGCGGAACACCCAGTCGCCGATCTCGACGATGAGGCCGCTGCTCTCGGCGTGCGGCACGAAGTCCTGCGGGCGCAGCAGGCCGCGCTCCGGGTGGCGCCAGCGCAGCAGCGCCTCGGCCCGCTCGACCGCGCCGCTGGCCAGGTTGACGATGGGCTGGTACAGCAGCTCGAACTGCCCGGCGCCCAGCGCGTTGCGCAGGTCGGCCGCCAGGCGCTGGCGCTGCTGCGCGGCCAGCTGCAGGTCGGGCGTGAAATAGTTGTAGCGGCTGCGCCCGGCGCTCTTGGCCGCGTACATGGCCTGGTCGGCGTGGCGCAGCAGTTCATCCGGCTGGTCCGCGTCGGACGGGAAGAAGGCGATGCCGACGCTGGCCGACACCAGGGCGCTGCCGGCGCTCAGCGCGAACGGCTCGGCCAGGGTGCGGATGATGTCCTGCGCCACGCGCTCGGCGCTGGCGACCTGGTCCAGGCCGGACAGGATTACGGTGAACTCGTCGCCGCCCAGCCGCGCCAGCGTGTCCGAGGCGCGCACGCAGGCGGCAATGCGCACGGCCGCCTCCACCAGCAGCGCGTCGCCCTGGTCGTGGCCCATGGTGTCGTTGACTTGCTTGAACTTGTCGAGGTCGATGAACAGCAGCGCCAGCAGCGTGTCCTCGCGCCTGGCCTTCTTGATTTCCTGGCCCAGCCTGTCCTGGAACATGTGGCGGTTCGGCAGCGCCGTCAGCGTGTCGAAATTGGCCTGGTGCCAGACCAGGTCGGCCGACTCCTTGCTGTCGGTGATGTCGCTCACCAGCGCCAGCGCGCCCAGGTAGGCGCCCTCGGCGTCGAAAATGGGATTGGTGGCCAGCGTGGCCCACAAGGCCGCGCCGTCCTTGCGGATGAACTTGAACTCGTGGCGCTCGGCGATGCCTTGCTGGCGGCGCGCGATGTTGCGCTCGAGGATGGCGCGTCCCTCCTCGTCCATGAAGGCCGTCAGCGGCTGGTCCATGATGTCCTCGATCGCGTAGCCCAGCATGCGCGCCATCTTGGGGTTGACGAAGGAGGTGCGCGACTGCGCGTCGATCTCCCAGATGCCCTCCTCGGCGCTGTGGACGATGCGGCGGAAGCGCTCCTCGCTGCGCTCGAGCGCGGCCAGCTTGCCTTCGGCCAGCTCCATCACCACGCGGCAGGCCTGGCCGCTGCCGTCGGCGCTGGCGCGCAGCGTGGCGGCGAAGCCCGGGTCGCCGGGGCGGCCGCGCGTCATCTGCAGGTCGCAGCGCTGCGGCTCGGCGGTGTTCAGCGACATGCGCACGAAGGCGTCGAAATCGGCCTGGAAACGCGGCGCAACGTAGTCGCGCAGCTTGGCGCGCGCCGGATTGGCGCGCGGCAGGCCCAGCAAGTCCGCGCCCACCAGGTTCAACTGCAGCAAGGTGGTGTCGAAGGCCAGCACGAAGTAGCCGACCGGCGCCAGCAGGTAGATGTCGTTGAAATAGGCTTGCTCCTGCTCGTAGCGCAGGCGCGCGGGCGTCAGCGGCTGGCCGTCGCCGCCGCCGTCGTCGGCACTGTCCGGTCCGGCCAGGCCGCCCGTCGTGGCCACCAGCGCGTGCCGGGCGCGCAAGCCGGCCAGCCCGCCCAGCACGGGGCCGATCGCCGGCGCGGCCTCGTCGGCCTCGGCGGCCGGAGCTTGCAGATCCTTATCCATGTCACCCTTGGTCGCTATCGGTCGCCAGTCTAGCCTAGCATGCCCTTATGACAATGTCGAGCGCGCCACACCCCGCGCCGGCGATGTGTTGCATCGAGCCCGGGCTCGACGACGCCCTTGCGCGCCGAAGCGCGGGCCGCCTTCCAGCGCCGCGAAACGGCCGCGCGCCGGGCCTGGGTCTCAGCGCGCGTGCGCCCGGTTCAGATGGCGCTCGGCGCGGCGCTGCAGGGTTTCAAAGGCCAGGCTCATGGCCCAGTAGATGGCGGCGGCGGCCAAGTACAGCGGCAGCGGCTGGAAGGTGGTGGCGATCACTTCCTTGGTGGTCAGCATCAGCTCGGTCATGGTGATGACCGACACCAGCGAGGTATCCTTGATCAGGCTGATCAGGGTATTGCTCATCGACGGCACGGCCACCCGCAGCGCCTGCGGCAGCACCACGTGGTACAAGGTGCGCCAGTAACCCAGGCCCAGGCTGTAGCTGGCCCACCACTGGCCCTGCGCCACGCTCAGGATGGCGCCGCGCAGGCTCTCGGACAGGTAGGCGCCGGCGTTCAGGCTCAGCGCCAGGATGCCCGCCGTTACCGGTGTGAATTCGATGCCGACGCTGGGCAGTCCGTAATAGATGACGAACATCTGCACCAGCAGCGGCGTGCCACGCATGACGCTGACATACAGCGCGGCCGGCCAGGCCAGCACCTTCCACGGCAGGATGCGCGCCACGGCGGCCGGAAAGCCCAGCAGCAGCCCGCCCGCCATCGAGGCGAGCGCAAACACCAGCGTGTAGCCGGCGCCGGTCAGCATCAGCGGGGCGGCCTCCTTCAGCAGTTCAAACAACGCCATCGCTCTACGGCGCCCTGGTCACGTCCACGCCGAACCATTTCACCGAAATGGCCTTCAGGCTGCCGTCGGCGGCGGCCTCGGCCAGCACCTTGTCGATGGCGGCCTTGAACTGGGGGTTGCCCTTCTTGAAGGCGGCCGCCACGCGCTCCACCTTGCCGACCTTGGCGCCGGCCTTGATCGGCAGCGCCGAGGTCTTCAGCAGATAGGCCGTCATCAGGCTGTCGTTGAGCGCCGCGTCGACCCGGCCCACGGCCAGGTCGCGCAGGTTTTCCGGCGCCGCCGGATAGCTGCGCACCTCGATGCCGGGCACCGCCTTGGCCTGCATCTCGTACACGCTGCCCTGGCCGACGCCGAGCCGCTTGCCCTTCAAGTCGTCCAGCGTGTTGTACTGCGCCTTCTCGTCCTTGCGCACCACCAGCTGCGGCATCGAATACTCATACGGCAGCGAGAAGTCGAATGCCTGCTCGCGCTTGGGATTGACCGTCACCTGGGACACGATCACATCGTATTTGCCGGCGGCCAGGCCGGCCAGGATGCTGGCCCATTCCGAAGTCACGAATTCGGTCTTCACGCCCAGCTTGGCGGCCAGCATCTTGGCCACGTCGACGTCGAAACCGGCCAGTTCGCCCGTTTTCTGGTCCTTGTAGTTGAAGGGCGGATAAGTGCCCTCCAGCGCCACCTTGACGCTGCCGCGCGCCTTGACGGTGGCCAGCAAGTCCGCCGCCGAGGCCGCGGAGGCCTGCAGCACGGATACGGCCAGCAGCAGCGCCGCAGCCGTTCTCAAAGACGGTCGAAATGTGTACATGCTTATCCTTGCGTTAGTAACGGCGGCGCTGGCCGCGCCCGAAATTGTGGCCCACCACCAGGATGGAGCTGGCGATCAGGCTGCTCAGCCCCATGATGAGCTGGATCAGTTTGTCATCCGGCAGTACCCACATCGCGCCCTGCGGCGGCTCGGCCTGGGCGATGGCCGCGAGCAGGGGCGCAACCCATTCGGCGTCGGCGTCGACGTCGAGGATGATGGCGCCGTCGGCGCTGGTCTGCAGATGGATGGTGCCGCCGGCGGCCAGGTTGAAGCACACGCCGTAGCCTGTCTCGTTGGGGCCGATGTGCTCCTTCAGCGCCAGGTTGTGGTCTTCGATCCACAGCTCGACGTCGCCCGGGCTCTCCAGCCCGGTCCAGGGCACGGGGCGGAAACGCGGCTTGGCCTCGCTGTTGTTTGCTGCGGGGTTGCTAGTGTCGCTTGCTGCGTCCTGCATGGGTGTCCTGTCGGTATAGCTAAACAATCCGGCAGTGTAACCCGGCGTCACGAATACGTCAGCCTTTCCAGGTCCGTTTCAAGCCGGTGTCGGCGTGGATCCAGCCGCCCTGCGCCGTGTTGCGGTAGTAATAGCCGACGCCCCCTTGGCGGAAGCTGCGCACCAGCCCGCCCAGCACCTCGGCGTTCAGGTTGGGGATGCGCACGTCGGCCGCGCGGCCCAGCATGTGCAGCGACTGGCGCGCGGCCGGCACGCCCTGCTCGATCAGGCGCTTGTTCGAAGCCGGCGTGCGGTAGCCCGACAGGATTTCGACCGGGCTTTCTATGCCATAGCGCGCCACGAAAGCCTGCGTGCCCCACAGCGTTTCGAGCAGCTTGGGGTCGATCGCCGCGGTTTCCTTGCCGTTCACGTCGCGCAGCAGGTGGCACAGCTCCTGGTAGGCCGCGTCTATCATCTCGCCGTCCTTCCAGTACAGCAGGCTGGCCTTCTCGCCGCTGGCCGGACGCGTGATGGTGAGGGTGCGCGGCTTGAGCCAGAACTCCAGGTCCAGCAGCTGGGCATCGAAAATGTCCGGCGGCGGTTCCATCCCGGTCTCGGGCGCGGCCGCCGCTTCCGCGGCCGGCGCGGGCGCCGAAGCCGGCGCCTTGGCGATCCTGGCGGGGCCGGCGGCCGGCTTGACGGGCGCCTTGGCGTGGCGCACCGTCTCGGCCTTCGCGGCGCAACCGACCAGTGGAACACCGATAAAACCGGCAGCCGTCAGGCCGAGTCCAGTCTGTAAAAAATCCCTGCGTGTAGCCATAGCAATTCCAGTATAACGATGATGATTACTATAGCGCATAGCAGGGGAAGTTGAGAAACCTCTTTAAGAGTGTGGCGCAGGTTTAAGAAAACCTTAAGCGGCGGCAGCTCGCACGGCGGCCGCGGGCTCGCCCAGCAGCGCGGCGCGCGGCGCATCCAGCAGGAAGCCTTGCGCCAGCAACGGCTGCCCGGCCGCCGTGCCGATGCGCTGCAGCAGCGCCAGCGACTGCGGCGTCTCCAGCCGCTTGAACACCACGCTGACCTGCGCCTGGCGGGCTTGCTCCAGCAGGGCCAGTATCCCGTCCGCGCCATCCAGGCCGCTTAAACCACCCGCGCCGCCCGAACCGCCCGGGTTGGCCGGCTGGCCCAATGCGCGCGCATCGATCCGGATCACATCCGGCCTTACCCGCTGCAGCAATTGCAGCCCCTCCCGCGCGCTGGCCGCGCTGACGGCGAAGCGGAAACCGTTGCGGCGGTAATTGTCCGCCACATAATTGAGCAGCCAGCCCTGCTGCGCCGTCACCGGCGGCAGCAACAGCACGACGCGGGCGATCGGCAAGCCCAGCGCGTCCAGGATGCGCTGGAAGGCATAGCCGTGGTTGCTGCTGACCGCGCTCAGCAGCCGGTCATGCACGTTCAGGTACAGGTCGGGACTGCCGGCGGACTCCTCTGCCCCCTCCTGGCGGAAGAAGTTAATCGCATGCAGCATGCGGCACAGGCGGTCCAGTTCGATCGATTCATCGTCGCTGGCGGCGTGGTCCAGCAAGCGCCACAGCGACAGCCCCTGGTCGGCGGCCGACACGCTGCGCGCCAAGCCCTCGTAAGCGACCACGCGTCCGTCGTCCAACTCGCGCACCGGCTGGAAAGCGCTGGTCATGGTGCAATTGAAGAAGCGCCCCTGCGCGCGGCCCTGCTGGTCCAGCCAGATGCTGGTGGTGGCGCCGTCCTGGTCGGACAGGCGGGCGAGATAGTGGTTCAGTACGGGAAAACTCATGCTGGTTGCTCCAGGCTGCTGTGTATATCGGCAGATTATCCGAGCGAGGGCACAGCAAGAAGGAATCGTTTCACCGTTTCTTATGCGTTTTTCGGATAACGAACCCGAAACGGGCCGCGCATGCGCATATATTGCCTGGCGAGCTGAAGATGTTCGTGGACGGCAGGCTGCTGGACGGCCCCGCGCTGCGAGCGCACGGCGGCCGCGCCGCATACGCGGCGGCCAGCCCGGCTTGCGCCACGTGCTGACTAGGCTGCCAGCGCGTTGATGCCGATCACGATGCGGGGCGCCGCTGCGGGATGCGGCTCGATCTGCTGTTCCAGCCAGTTTGGAAACACCAGCAGCTGGCCCGCGCCCGGCTGCGCCGCCGTCAGGCCGCCGCCGTTGGCGCCGCGCCCGGCGACCTGCCCCAGCAGCACGCCCGGACGCGGATCGCGGAACAGCAGCGGCCCGGACTCCGGCGGCAACTGCAAATAGAAGCAGCCGCTCAGCAGCCGGTTCGGCTGCACGTGCGGCATCGTGAAGCCGCCCTGCTCATGCAGGTCTATCCACGCCTCCATGCGGAACCGTATCGCCCCCGGCAGCTGCATCTCCTGCAGCGCCTGGCCGAAGCACGCTTGCGCCGCCTCCTGCAGCGGCGCGAACACCGGCTCGTCGAACAAGGTGGCGGCGCTGTTCCAGCGCTGGCGGACGCCGCGCCCGGCCGGCTGAGGCTGCGCTGCGCGCCACTGGCGCACCGCGTTCAGCCAGGACGGGAAATGGTCCTGCAGAAAGGCGAGGTCGAAGGACCACAGCGTGGTCGGGAAGATGTCCTGGCGGGCGACTGTGATTTCGGGCATGGGGATCAGGCGGAGTTGCAGTTGCAAAAACGCTTGCGCTGGCTGGCGTCCGGCTCGGCGCTGCGGTCGAGTTGTTTCCAGAAAAAGATGGTGTCCACGCCGTACGGCGAACGCACGTGGCCTGAACGGATGTAGCCCTGGCTGGCGAAGAAGGCCTCGCCGCTGGCCGTGCTGTGCAGCTGCACCGCTTTCACACCCCAGTTGCAGGCGGTTTCCTCCACCTTGGCCAGCATGGCCTTGCCGATGCCCTGGCCGCGCGCCTCGGGCAGCAGATAGCACAACGCCAGTTTGCCGGCCCCGGTCAGCAGCGACACGCCCATCACTTCCCCGTCCCGCAGCGCCACCAGGCAGTAATTGGTGGGCGACTCGAACCAGCTCGCCACGGTCTGCGGGGTCTTGTTGCCCAGCCACGCGCCCAGGATGGCCGGGTCATCCTTATGGTCGAGCTCGCAGCACTCGGTGATGGAGCGGCGCAGCACGTTGCACGCCGCAAAAGCGTCGTCGGGTGCTGCGATACGGATTTCAAGACTCATGTGTTTTCAAAAAATGTTTCCCGCCGCCCGGCGCACAGCCCGACTATACACCAGCACGAAAAAACTCGTGGGATGCGCCGCGCCGCCCTATGCAAGCCTGCGGCCGTCTAAGCATATTACAAAAAATTCGTATCTTTTGCGGCGCAAATTATAGACCATGCATATACGTTTTTTACGAGAGCCAACAATGTCTAAGAAGATATCCGTATTAGCCCCAGGTAATTTCCCGCGCCGCCTCTTCCTCGCCGCAGCGCTGTCGGCTGCGGCCGCCTTGCCGCTGGCCGGCACCGCGTACGCCGCCGAGCCGGTGCTGCTGAACGTCTCCTACGATGTGATGCGCGAAGTGTTCAAGGACATCAACCCGGCCTTCGTCGCCGATTACAAGAAGAAGACCGGCGTGACCGTCACGGTGAACCAGTCGCACGGCGGCTCGTCCAAGCAGGCGCGCTCGGTGGCCGACGGCCTGGAAGCGTCGGTGGTGACCATGAACCAGGCCAACGACGTCGACCTGCTGGCCGATCGCGGCCTGGTGGCGGCCGACTGGAAAGCCAGGTTCCCGCACGATGCCGCCCCGTTCTACTCCACCGTCGTCTATCTGGTTCGCAAGGGCAACCCGAAACAGATCAAGGACTGGGCCGACCTGGCCAAGCCGGACGTGAAAGTGGTGATCCCCAACCCCAAGACCTCCGGCAACGGCCGTTACACCTACCTGGCCGCATGGGGCTCGGTGCTGCACAAGGGCGGCAATGAAGCGCAGGCGCGCGAACTGGTCGGCAAGATCTTCAAGAACGTGCCGGTGATGGACACCGGCGGCCGCGCCGCCACCACCACCTTCACCCAGCGCCAGATCGGCGACGTGCTGGTGACGTTTGAAAACGAAGTGCAGCTGGTGCGCACCGAGTTCGGCGACAATTTCGAAGTGGTCTACCCCGCCGTCTCCATCCTGGCCGAATCGCCGGTGGCCGTGGTCGACAAGGTGGTCGACAAGCGCGGCCTGCGCAAGGAAGCGACCGCCTACCTGAACTTCCTGTACTCGGATGCCGGCCAGGAAATCCTGGCCAAGCACTACCTGCGCCCGACCTCGGAGGCAGTGGCCAAGAAGTACGCGGCCACCTTCAAGCCGATCACGCTGCTCAGCGTGGACAAGGTGTTCGGCGGCTGGCGCGCGGCGCAGAAGAAGCACTTCGACGACGGCGGCGAGTTCGACAAGATCTACGCGACGAAATAGGCGCTACAAGCAGGCACTACGTAAGCAGTTTCCCCGATAGCAAAGCCCCGCAGGCCACACTGCGGGGCTTTTTTCGTTCCAACTGATGCAGGCAGCTGACATTCAATAGACGAGTTACCCGATTTCCTGTATTGTCGACTCTAGGGGAACGTTGCCGCACAGATAGTAATCTTCTGTCCCGCCGTTTTCGCCCTCCATACCCTATCCGAAGACAAAAAATGATCAAGAAAACAGTAGCTGCCCTGCTGATGTCCTTGAGCGCCGCCGCTATGGCGATGCCGCTCGGCTCGCAATCGGTGCTGGTCGTCGAGGACGACACCGGCAAAATCCTGGTGGAAAAGAACGCCAACGCCGTGGTCTCCATCGCCTCGCTGACCAAGCTGATGACCGCCATGGTGGTGCTCGACGCCAGGCAGAGCATGGACGAGCTGATTGAAATCGACAAGGTCGACGTCGACATGATCAAGCACAGCACGTCGCGCGTGCCGGTGGGCGCGTCCATCCCGCGCGGCGACGTGCTGCAACTGGCGCTGATGTCCTCGGACAACCGCGCCGCCGCGTCGCTGGGCCGCACCTACCCGGGCGGCATGCCGGCCTTCAAGGCTGCCGTCAACGCCAAGATCCGCGCGCTGGGCCTGACCCAGACCGTGATCGAGGAGCCGACCGGCCTGTCGCCGAACAACAAGTCCACGGCGGCCGAACTGGTGAAGATGGCGGCCGCCGCCGGCAAGTACGAAGAGATCCGGCGCATGACGACGGACACCAAGGACATCATCAACATCAAGGGCCGCCAGGTCGAATACCACAACACCAACCGCCTGGTGGGCGCCAAGGGCTGGGACATCGGCATGTCCAAGACCGGCTACACCGAGGAAGCGGGCCGTTGCCTGATCATGCGCATCAAATCGGCCGGCAAGAACGCCACGCTGGTGCTGCTGAACGCCAACGCCAGTTCCGCACGCCTGATGGACGCCTTCAACATCCGCCGCTTCATTTCCGGCGCCGAAGAAGAGCCGAAACCGCGCGTGATGCGCGCCTCCAGCCGCAAGAAGGCCCCGGCCGCCAAGCAGCCGCGCCGCCGCCGCGCCTCGTAGGGCGGGTTAGCGGGCTTCGCCCGCGTAACCCGCCAAGCGCCGCAACTACACGCCGATCAGCCCCCGCAAGCCGCTGGCGCGCTGGGTGCGCTGCGCGATCGCCAGATCCAGCACCGCGGCCGCCGGCGTGCATAGCGTGAAGAATTCCCTGGCGCGCGTGATGCCGGTGTAGACCAGCTCCCGCGCCAGCACCGCGCCGCCCTCGCGCGGCAGCACCACCACCGTGTGGCTGAATTCCGACCCCTGCGACTTGTGCACCGTCATCGCGAACGCCGTTTCGACCTGGCGCAGCCGCGTCGCCAGCACGCTGCGCACGCTTGCCCCCTCGCTGAAGTACACCCGCAAGGAACCGGGACGCGCCGGATCGGGCAAGGTCAGCCCGATATCGCCGTTGAACACGCCCGTGCCGTAGTCGTTGCGCGTGACCATCACCGGCCGCCCCACATACCATTCGCCGCGCCGGCGCAGCAGGCCGGCCGCTTCCAGGCGCTGCTCGATCGCCTCGTTCAACCCCGTCACGCCCCACTCCCCCTCGCGCACCGCGCACAGGATGCGGAAGCCTTCGAAGCAGCGCAGCACCGCCAGCACCCAGGCGCCGTGCGCCTCGCCGCCGCCTGGCTCGCCGCCGTCGGCGCCCCCTGCCTTGATCAGGCGCAGATAGCCTTCATAGCCGCCGCCCGCGCCGGCCCGGCCCGACAGCGCCAGCTGCAGCACGTCGGACTGCTGCGCCGGATCGATCCAGGCCAGCTTGCCGCCGCTGTCGGCGCCCAGCACCGCGCGCGCCCTGGCCGCGTCGCCGGCGTTGACGGCCAGCGCCAGCTGCCCGATCGGGCCGCCGAAGCGCCGGCTCTCGCGCAGCATCACGGTTTGCTGCGCCAGCGCACCGGACGCGCCCTGGAAACCGGCCGGGATGTCCTGCCCGGTCGCCTCCAGCACGTAGCCGACGGTGGCCGCGTCGTAGTTGCCGGCCTGCGCGTCGTGGCACAAGTCGCCCAGCACGGCGCCCGCCTCCACCGACGCCAGCTGGTCCTTGTCGCCGAGCAGGATCAGGCGCGCGTGGTCCGGCAGCGCGTCCAGCAGCACCGCCATCATCTCCAGGTGCACCATCGACGCCTCGTCGACGATCAGCACATCGACGTCGAGCGGATTGCCCTTGTGGTGGGCGAAGCTGCGCGTGTCCGGCCGCGCGCCCAGCAGGCTATGCAGGGTGCGCGCTGCGCCCATGCGGGCCGCCAGTTCCGGAAGCTGCAGGTCCGGCACGCGCAGCGCCAGGTCTTCCAGCGCATTGTCGATCGATTGCTTCAGGCGCGCGGCCGCCTTGCCGGTCGGCGCGGCCAGCGCGATGCGCAAGCCGCCCGCAGCCGGCACGGCGGCCGCGTTCGTCACGTCCACCCTTGTTCCGCCGGCCGTGGCGAACAGCAGCGCAAGCAAGCGCGCCACGGTGTAGGTCTTGCCCGTGCCGGGTCCGCCGGTGATGATGGCCAGGTTGCCGCGCAAAGCCACCGCGCAGGCGATTTTCTGCCAGTCCGGGCCGCCCTCGCGCGGCGCGTGGTCGAACAGGATGTCGAGCCAGTGGCGCACGCGGCCCACGTCCACCAAGCGCGGTGCGGCGGCGCGCGCGCGCACCGCCTTCGCCACCGTGGTCTCGTCGCGCCAGTAGCGGCGCAGGTACAGCCGCTCACCGTCGAGCACCAGCGGCTGCTGGAAGTCCAGGTCGTTTACCGGCCACACCTGGTCGCAAGTATGAAGCAGCGCGCTCCAGGCCTTGGCCGATTTGGGCAGCGGGCCGGCGGCAGCGCGCAGGCCGCTCCAGTCCTCCTCGCTCCAGCCCAGCAGGGCGCGCGGGTCGGATGCCAGTTCGGACAGCAGCAAACAGCTATGGCCGCGCCCTTCCAGCTCGGACAGCAGCACGCAGGCCAGCATCAGCGGCGGCGAACTGTGGCCCAGCGACGCCACGAAGCGCGCGAAGGCGCCGCTCAGGCGACGCAGTTGGCCGGTTTCGGTCAGCGCGTCTATCTGCGCCAGCAATATGGCAGCCTGGTCCTGTGCGGCTGCAGCGGCGGCAGGGCCGGGTTTAATGATCTTGTTCAAGCTGTGGCGCCTCGTTCAGTAATTCATCCAGCCCGTTGAGCAGGTCCGGCTCCGGTTCCAGCAGATAGCAGCCGCGCGTTGGCGCATGGCCTATGCCGCGCAGGAAGAAGAAGATGGCGCCGCCCAGATGCTGCGCCGGATCGTAGGCCTCGCCCATGCGGTTCCTCAGCAGCCGGTGCAGCGCCTGCATATAGATCGCGCCCTGGATATCGTAGCGGTGTTCGGCCATGCCGGCCGCCAGCGCCTGCGTGTGGTAGGCGGCGTCGCCCGCACCCAGCGCGTTCGATTTGTAGTCCAGCACCCAGTAGCGGCCCTGGTGCTCGAACACCAGGTCGGCAAAGCCTTTCAGCATGCCGTGCAGCTGGCGCTCCGGCAGCGCCGGCCGCGCCACGCCGTGCAGCAAGTGGCGCCGGCACAGGCGGTCCAGCGCGCCCGTGCTCAGGCGCTCGCTGGGGAACCAGAACTCCATCTCCGGCAGTACGGCCGTCAACTCGCACAGGGCCGCACCCAGTTGCGGCACGTCGGTGGTGGCGATGGCGCGCAGCCAGGCCACCGTGTCTTCCTGCCGGTTGGCCCAGCCCGCGCGCTCGATGCGGCGCAGCAGCCGGGCGTCGAAGTTCGCGTCGTGCACTTCGCCGAAGCCTTCCTGTCCCATCCATTCCAGCTGCTCGTGCAGGAAATTGCCCGGCACGGAGCCGCGCGGGAAACGGTGCCACGGCGCGTCCTCGGTGCGCGTGGCGGCCGGCGCGTCCAGCCCTTCGAGCAGTTTTTCCTCGGCCGAGCTGCGCGGCACGTAGCTCGGCCCCGAGGGCGCGCCCGGCCCGGCCCACGAGGCGGAAGATCCCGGCAAGGACGGCGCGCCCGCAGTGGACACGTGGGGCGCTTGGGACGCCTGAGTCGCTTGGGAAGCGTGTCGCGCAGCCGCGTTGCCGGGCGCAGGGTGCGCGGTGGCGTGGCCTGGTGCCGGTGCCGCCGCCGCATGGGACGCGTTTCCGGCCCCGCCGGCATTGCCCGCATAGCCGGCCGCACCGGGCGCGTTGCCGCGCCGCGCCAGCGACGTGAAGCTGCCCACCGACCAGTCGCGTTCGAAGTCTCCCTCGAAACGCTGCGCGTCGACCAGTTGCGGGCGCTGTTCGACGCGGTTCAGCACGGTCAACGCGCCGGCCGCTTCCAGCCCGCGCACCGAGATCGCCGCGCAGTCGCCGCGCACCTGCTCCCAGCGCACCAGCAGCTCGGCGCCGGGCAAGGGCTCGCCGCCGGTCAGCAGATAGCCCAGCGCCGAATCGTGCAGCGCGCTGGCGCCGCGTGCCGCCACGCCCAGCCACAGGAAATGGCGCGGCCGCGTCAGCGCCACGTACAGCAGGCGCAAGTCCTCCTCCAGCCGCGCCGCCTCGGCGGCGGCCAGCGCCTCGTCCGACAGCGACATGTCGATGCGGCGCTGGCCGTCTTCGCCGGTGTACTCGAAGAAGCTGCGGTTGCGCCGGTCCACCTTGCGCGCCGTGGTCGCGAACGGCAGGTACACCAGCGGATACTCCAGGCCCTTGGACTTGTGCACGGTGACCACCTGCACCAGCTCCGCGTCGCTCTCCAGCCGCAGCACGCGCTCGTCGCCGCCCTCGCCGCCGCCTTCGACCTGCTCGGCCAGCCAGCGTATCAGCGCCTGCTCGCCGTCCAGGTGGCGGCTGGCCGACTGCAGCAGTTCGGCCAGGTGCAGCAGATTGGTCAGGCGCCGCTCGCCGCCGGCCTCCTGCAGCAGGGCGGCAGGCAGGTTCAGCTCGTGGATGAAGCGGCGCAGCATGGCCAGCACGCCCTGGCGCTGCCACACGACGTGCAGCGCCTTCAGTTGCTCGACGCGCGCCTCCCACGCCAGCTCGTCGGCCGACAATCGTGCCAGTTCGCCCAGTGCCAGGCCCGCCGTGCGGGTGGCGAACGCGGCCCGCGCCAGCGTGCCGTCCAGTGGATTGGCCAGCGCCGACAGCCAGCGCAGCACGTCCGCCGCCTCCTCGCTTTCCAGCACCGAGTCCTTGTCCGACAGGTAGACGCTGCTCACCTTGCGGCGCTGCAGCGCGCGCCGGATCGCCGATGCCTCCTTGCCGTCGCGCACCAGCACCGCGATATCGGCCGGCTGCAGCCGCTGTAAACCGTCCGGCCCGTCGAAGCCCGCCTGCGGGTCGTTCAGCATGGCCGTGATGTGTTCCGCGCAGTGCCAGGCGAAGAATTCACGGTAGCCGTCCGCCTTCATGTCGTCGGCCAGGCTGCACGACACCATCAGCGCCTCGACCTGCCCCTGCGCGCCGACCAGCGTTTCCTTGCGCCCGTTGGCACCCACCGCGTCGAAGGGCAGCGGATTGCTGCCATCGAGCTTGCGGAAGCGGAACGCGCCGCGCGCCAGTCCCTCGCGCTGGCCGCTGCCCTCGGCGTGCAGAAACACCTGGTTCACCGCCTGCACCAGGGCCGCCGTCGAGCGGAAGTTGGTGCCGAGCTGGTAGTGGCGCCCTTCGGTGGCAAGCCGCGCCGACAGGTAGCTGTGGATGTCCGCGCCGCGGAAGCCGTAGATGGATTGCTTGGGATCGCCGATCAGGAACAGTCCCGTTTCCGCATCGTTGGCCGCCACCCGGTACAGCAGGTCGAAAATCTGGTACTGGATAGGTGCGGTGTCCTGGAATTCGTCGACCATGGCGATAGGATACTGCTCGGTGATGCGCTTGCGCAGCGCGGCGCCGTTTTTGCCCAGCAGCGCGGCGCGCAGGCGCTCCAGCATGTCGGCGAAGCCGAACTGGCGCGTGCGCCGCTTGAGTTCGGCCATGCGGCGCGCGATGGCGGTGGCGGCGTGGCGGTACAGCGGATGGGCCATCGGCTCGATCGCCTTCAAGCCTTCGGCCAGCAGCGCGATGGCGTCGAAATCGTCCGGGATGGCGGGACTGTAGCCTTTCGAGCAGGCGTCGGCGATGCCGTCCGGCGTCAGCCGGCGCCAGGCCGTGTCGGAAATCTCCGGCAGCACCAGGTAATCGTCCTGCGCCCAGGCGCGCAGGCCGTCGAACCATCTGGCCAGGTTTTCCGGCTTCATCTTCACGCCGTTGAAGCACTTGGGCGCGCCCTCGCGCTGCTGGGCGATCCATAGCTCCATGCGGTTGGCGCGCTCGCCCCAGCCGTCCTTGAGCTCCAGCAACTGGGCACGCTGCACGCGCAGCACGCGCAGGATCAGCGCGTCCAGCGCCTCGGCCGGCGCGGCAGCACTAGCGGCTGCACCGGCTGCGCCGGTGTCGGCCAGGAATTCGCTGCGCCTGGACAGCTCCTTCACGCTGCGTTTGAGCGCCTCCACGTCCGGCCAGCAGCGCAGCAGTTGCTCCAGCGTGTTTTCCTTGAGCGGGTAGACGTGCTGGCGCCAGTAGTCGTGCGCCGCGTCTTCGAACAAGGCCCCCTCGTCGCTCACCAGTTCCTCGTCGAACAGGCTGCCGCTGTCGAAGGCGTGCTCGCGCAGCATGCGCTGGCACCAGGCGTCGATGGTGAAGATGGCAGCTTCATCCATGGTCTCGGCGGCCAGCATCAGGCGGTGCGCCGCCTGCTGGCGTTCTTCGTGCGAGGGATAGGCTTCCAGCAGCGCGTCCAGATAGCCGTCCACCTTGTCGGACTGGCCGCGGAAATACGCCGCCGCCTCGATCAGCCGTTCGCGCACGCGGTTGGACAGTTCGCGCGTGGCGGCGCGGGTGAAGGTCATCACCAGGATGTCGGCGGGCAGCAGCGGCCGCGCGTAAGCCTGCCCGCCGCCGTGGCCCAGCACCAGGCGCACGTACAGCGCCGCGATGGTCCAGGTTTTACCGGTGCCGGCGCTCGCTTCGATCAGGCGCGAGCCGTGCAGGGGAAAAGTCAGTGGTGCCAGCAAACTCATTGTTCATCCTCGCCTGCTATGGGCGTTATCGTTATCTGCTGCTCCAGCCAGTCGGCCAGCGGCCCATACAGTTCCCTGGCCACGTCGGACCATTCCGCCTCACCCGCCAGCGCGGCGAAGTCCGGCCACAAGCGCGCCAGGCACAGGTCCTCGTTCTCGCCGCTGACTTCGAAGCCGCCGTCGTAGGTGGCGCGCGGGTCGCCGCCCTGCACCAGCGCCAGGCTGGTTTTGCAGGCGGTGGGCAGCGGCCGGTTCATGCCGTCGCGCCAGACCGCCACCAGCCGTTCCAGCGTGTCGTGCGCGGCCTGCGGTTCCAGCGGGGCCATCTTCACGATCACATCGCGCGCCACCAGGTAGCCGGTGACGGTTTCGCCCTGCGCGGCGGCGGCCAGCTGGCGCAGCCACATGGCGATCAGCTTGTCGCCCCGGCCCTTGTATTCGTCCTTGGCCTTGCTGGCGGCCTTGGACGACATCTGCGCCAGCCACACCTTCTCGCTGCCGTTGCTGCGCAGCTGGTCCACCCAGTCCTCCAGCGCGATGCGGTCCCCACCCGCGCCGAACGCCAGGCTGACCGGCAGCTTGGGCGCGGGCAGCGGGTAGCGGGCGCACAGGTTCAGCCACGCGGTGCGCACCGGCACCAGCGCGTCGACCAGCCTGGCCTGCTCCTGCTTGCCGATCAAGCCTATCGGCAGCAAACCCACACGGCCCAGCTGTTCGGCGCGCCCGGCCAGATTGGCGCGCACGTCGGCCATTGCTTCGGCCTCGCCGCTGTCGTCCAGCATCATGTCCTCCAGCTGGTAGCGCTGCAGCCCGTTCAGCGCGAACGGTTCCTCGTCCTCGCCCACCACCGCCGCCTCGGCGAACAGCACGCCCAGGCGCTGGCGGAAGAAGTAGCGCACCGGCTGGCGCATGAAGCTGGCCAACGCGTTCAGGCGCAGGCGGAAATTCTCGTCCAGCTCGAACGGCGGCAGCCCGGCCGTGACCGGGCCGGCGCCGTCGGCATCGGCGTCGGCATCGGCGTCGGCGTCCGCATGGGCGGCCCGCCATTCGCCGGCGTAGGTCAGCAGTCCGCCGGCCTCGAAATAACGGCGGCTGAAAGGCTGCAGCGCGTGTTCGGTCCTGTTCAGCTCCGCGTCCCAGCCCGCCTTCAGGTAGTCGCACAGCTGCGACACCAGCACCGACGGCGGCTGCTCGCTGTTGTCGCGCACATTGCGTCCGACCCAGCTGATATACAGCTTGTCGCGCGCGGCCAGCACCGCCTCCAGCATCAGGTAGCGGTCGTCGTCGCGGCGCGAGCGGTCGCCCGGCCTGGCCATGCCGGGCAGCGCCAGCAGGTCGAAGTCGGCCTTGCGCGCGCGGCGCGGGAAGTCGCCGTCGTTCATGCCTAGCAGGCAGACCACGCGGAACGGCACCGCGCGCATCGGCATCAAGGTGCAGAAAGTGACGCCGCCGGACACGAACTGGTGGTCCAGCGTCGGCTCGTCCAGCGCGCCCAGCCAGGACTCGCGCAGCACCGCCAGCGGCACCGCCTCGTCGAAGCCGGCGCCCTCGCAGGTTTCCAGCCAGCGGTTCAGCGTGTCGTCCAGCAACGCCAGCGTCAGGCGGTCGCCCTCCTCGCGCGCGTTGAAGAAGGCCGCCAGCAGCGCGCGCGCCTGCACGCCCCATGCGGCCGGGGAGCGCGGCTGCGCCAGCAAGGCGCGCCAGTGCAGCAAGGTTTCCACCAGCTGCGCCAGCGAGCCGGCCAGCGCCGCGTCCAGGCCGCCCACCTCGCCGTAGGATTCGATGCCGCTGAACGCCGTGTCCTTGCCGCTGGCGTAGCCCAGCAGCATGCGGCGCACGCCGAAGATCCAGGCGTTCTGCTCGCCGGCAGGCGCCAGGCCCAGGCCCGAGCGATGCTCCTGGTCCAGCCCCCAGCGCACGCCGGCGCCCTCTATCCACAGGCCCAGCGTCGGCAAATCGTCCTCGTCCAGGCCGAAGCGCGCGGCCAGCGCCGGGACGTCGAGCAGGTCGCGCACCTCGCTCTGGCGGCAGCGCTGCTGCGGCAGGCGCAGCAGCCACTCCAGCGCCACCAGCAGCGGATTGACGCTGCGGTCGTTGACGTCGCCGATTTCGAAGGGGATGTAGCGCGGATCGCTGCGTTTGTGCTGCGCGAACACGGCGTGGATGGCGGCGCTGAAGACGTCGATGTCCGGCACCATCACCACCACGTCGCGCGGGCGCAGCGGACGCCCGCTCTTCCCGGCGGCGGCGAACATGGACAGCAGCTGGTCGTGCAGCACCTCCACCTCGCGCTGCACGCTGTGGGTCACGTGCAGTTCGACCGAACGGTCGTCGGCGGCAGGCCGGGTGTGCGGGTGCTCCGACAGCGGCAGCAGGTCGCGCACGGCGGCCTGCATCTGCGCCAGCAAGCTGTCGCCTTCGCCGTCGCTGAACAGGTCGACGCGCAGCGGAACGACGGCGCCGTCGCCGTCGCCGTCCGGCCCCCGGGCCGCCTGCGCGGCATCGCTGGCCGCCGTATCGAACTCGTCGAGCATGCGGACGAAGTCGCGTCCCTGCCTGCCCCAGCTCGCCAGCAGCGGGTGGCTGTGGGCATGCAGTTCCTCCAGCGGAATCCGGCCCAGGTCCACGCCCTTGCGCAGTTGCTGGCGGCGGTGCGACGAGCGCAGCAGCTCGCGCCCTTCGATGATGTCGCCCCAGTAGAACTGGCAGGGATTCGGCACCGCCAGCACCACCTGCGTATAGCGCGCCAGCGAGGCGAGCGCCTGCAAGGTCTGGTAAGGCAGCGCCGACACGCCGAACAGCACGATGCGGCGCGGCAGCTTGCCCTGCGGTTCGGCGCCGCGCTCCGCGGCCTGCACGAATTCGGTGTGGACGGTGGCGCGGCCCAGGCCCCGCTCCTGTTCCGGCACGCTGGCGATCACCGCGCGCCACAGGGCCCCCTGCCACTGCTGGTCGGGCGCCAGCGGCACGTGCTCGCCGCGCGCGGTGCGCAGCATGTCGCGGCCCTCGGACCAGTCGGCGAGCCAGTCGGCGCGGTAGACCTGGTACTGGTCGAACAAGTCGGCCAGGCGCTCGGCCAGCTGCAGGCGGCGTTCCGGGTCGCCGTCGCCGAGGAAGTGGCGCAGCGGCGCGAACACCTCGTCCGCCAGCAAGGTGGGCAGGAGGCGCATCAGGCGCCACGTCAGCGGCGCCTTGTCGAAGGCGGAGATGCGCGGCACGCGGTCGCGGCCCAGCATGCCGCGATAGGTCTCCCACAGAAAGCGCGCGGGCAAGGCCACGCGGTTGGCGGCGCACACCCCCATCTCCTCGGCCAGCGCGATCTTGAGCCACTCGGCCACGCCGTTCGACTGCACCAGGAAGATGTCCGACTCCAGCGGCTCCAGCGGATGGCTGCGCAGCCACTGGAACACGGCCGCGCGCAGCAGTTCCATCTGATTGCCGTGCAAGATCAGTAATCCGGGAGTGATGCTGGATGCCATAGTCAATTTCTGAACGCCGCGCAGGGAGCGCCGCTGGGATCCGTATTATCACCCCAGACCGGGCGCCACCGCCAGCGGCGTGCGCTGCGCGACAGTAAACCCGCTATCCCGCCGCCTGGGCCGACAATTCCTGGGCAATATGGTCCTTGAGCGTCTCCAGCAGCGGCAGCATCTGGGCGACGATGCGCTGGGCCTCGGCGGGGGTGGCATCGCCCGGCAGGTGCTCGAGCGCGAGGCACAGTTCGGCGAAGCTCATGGCGCCCACCGCGCGGGCCGAGGACTTGATGCGGTGGCCCAGTTCGGACAGGCGCGCGAAGTCGCTTTCGGACAGGGCCTGGTTCACTTCCACCATGCCGTCGCGCGCCGAGTCGAGGAACATCAGCGCGTATTTGCGCATTTTCTCCTGCTTGTTGCCAAAGGTTTGCGCCAGCGCGTTGATGTCGAACAAGGCTGCGCCGGACGCCGCTGGCGGCGCGCCGGTTCCCGCCATGGCCTCGGCGGCGGCAGCGGCGGCGCCGGCTTCACGCGCGGTCGGCACCGGTCCGGCCGGCGGCGGGGTCTCGGTCCCGGCCGCGGCCGACACCCGGGGCCGGCCTTCCATCGCCGCCGGCCGGCCGCTTTCGCCGGCGCGCTGCGTCATCCAGCGCGACAGCACGGTAAACAGCAGATTGGGCGCGATCGGCTTGGTGACGAATTCGTCCATTCCGGCGGCGATGCAGCGGGCCTGGTCGTCGCGCCCCGCGTTGGCGGTCATGGCGATCACCAGCGTGCCGGTCAGCTTGGGATGGGCACGGATCAGGCGTGTGGCCTCGTAGCCGTCCATCACCGGCATCTGGACATCCATCAGCACGCAGTCGAAGCGCTCCTTGAGCAGCAGATCGATGGCCTCCTTGCCGTTGTTGGCGATGCAGACGGTGGCGCCCGCGTCCTCCAGCAACTCCTGCCCGACCTGCTGGCTGAAGATATTGTCCTCCACCAGCAAGATGCTGGCGCCCTTGATGGTGGCCATCACGTCCGCCTGCAGCACCTTGCCATGGCTTTGTTCGAGGAAGTTGGTGCCTTTGGCCAGGCGCGCGGTGAACCAGAACGTGCTGCCGTGCCGCTGCTGGCTTTCGACGCCGACGCTGCCGCCCATCAGTTCCGCGAGCTGCTTGCTGATGACCAGCCCCAGCCCGGTGCCGCCGTAGCGGCGCGTGGTCGAGGTGTCGGCCTGGTGGAAGGACTGGAACAGATTGTCCACCTGCTCCTGGCTCATGCCGATGCCGCTGTCCTGCACCTCGAAGCGCACCATGGTGTGCGTGTCGCGGTCTTCGACCGGCCGCGCGCGGATGTAGATCTTGCCGCTCTCGGAGAACTTGATGGCGTTGCTGGTGAAATTGAGCAGCACCTGCTCCAGCCGCAGCGGATCGCCGCGCAACTGGTGCGACAGGCCGGGCCAGATCTCGAACACCAGCTCCAGTTCCTTGCGCGCCGCGCTTTCGCCCAGCTGGTTGGCGACATTGCTGAGCAGCGTCTCGAGCGCGAAGTCCAGCACTTCCAGGTCCAGCTTGCCCGCCTCGATCTTGGAGAAATCGAGGATGTCGTTGATGATGCCGAGCAGGTGCTGCCCGGAGTGGTAGATCTTTTGCAGGTAGTCGCGCTGCTTGGGGTGGGTGACGGATTTGAGCGCCAGGTGCGCCATGCCGATGATGCTGTTCATCGGCGTGCGGATCTCGTGGCTCATATTGGACAGGAAGTCGCTCTTGGCCTGGTTGGCGGCCTGCGCCTGTTCCTTCAGGTTGTGCAGCTCGGTGATGTCGGTGGCCAGGGCGATCACGGCGGCCACGTCGCCGTCGATGCGCACCGGCGCCTTGACGGTCCACAGGTGGTGCACGCCGCCGTCGCGGTCGACGAACCTCTCCTCGCCGGCGCGCTTGACGCCGTCCAGGAACACTTGGCGCTCCTCGGCCCAGGCGGCGTCGGCATCGGCGGCCGGCATCAGCTCGCGGTCGCTCTTGCCGATGATGTCCTCGATCGGCAGCCCCATCACCTCGGCCGTCTTGGCGTTGACATAGATGTAGCGGCGCTGCTGGTCTTTCATGAAGACGCGCGCGTCCACGTTGTTGAGCACACTGTCGAGCAGCAAGCGCTGCTCCACCGCGTTGCGGCGCGAGAAATACAGCGTCAGCAGGTAGCCGTAGATCAGCATGGTGACGAAGAAGCCGGTGGCCAGCGCGATCCACGGGAAGTAGGCGTCCAGTCCGGTGTGCATGTCGGAGCGCTTGACGCGGAACAGCGCCTTCCACAGCGTGCCGTTGAAGTCGATCGGCAGCACCGTCTCCATGTACTCGTCGGGATAGGCCGGCGTGGCCGGCACCGCTTCGATCGAGCCGTTGTCGTTGTACAGCAGGCGGTCGGTCTTTTCGATGCTCAGGCGGCGCTTTTCCACGTCCGTCGAACTGTCCGCGTACAGCAGCATGTGCACTTGGCGGATCGCCATCTCGTCGATCGCGCCCTGCACCAGCTTGGACACCGAGAAGCCGATGCCGACCGAGCCGATATAGGCCGCGCGGCGGCTGGCGACGTCGTGGATGGGCATGCCGCGCTTGTAGACCGGCAGGCGCATGCCCAGGCCAATGTGCGGCACCGGCTTCTTCACCACCACCGGCTGGCCCGAGGCGCTGATCTGGCCGGTGTCCCGCGACAGGTCCATGGCACGGGCGATGGCGGGATTGACGCCGATGTCCACGCCGAAGCGCTCCATGATCTTTTCCGGCTCCATGTAGAGCAGCACGGTGTACTGGTCGCGCCGGCCGGGCGGCTTGATGTCAAAACCGGGATAGCCCTGCGGCTGCAGGCTGCGGTCGGCGCGCACGGCGGCCACGAAGGCGTCGCGCTGGGCGTCGGCCACGGGCACGGCGTAGTTCAGCGCCTCGATGGCCGGGAAATGCTGCGGCAGGTTCAGGGCGGACACGTACTGGTGGAACTGCTGGCGGTTCAGCGCGTCGCTGGTCTGGAACAGCGCCACCAGCCCGCGCACCACGTCCGAATACGACTTCACGCGGGCCGAGATGCTGTACTGCGTGCTGCGGGCCAGGTTGTCGAAGCGCTGGCGGTCGTCGTCCTCCACCGCGCGCGCCGCGTTGGAGTACAGCACCATGCCGACCGACAATGCCAATGACAGCCCTATGCCCCACAGCAAGGTCCGTATATTGATCAGGCTTTTTAGAAAGGCAGCCAGTTTGCGCATTACGGTCACTTCAGGCCAGGAAAGAAGAAGTTTTGCATTACAGCAGCATACTTTAAACACGCCACCCAAACCAGAATTAATACGCCGCGGGCACGCTTGCACGGCGATTGAACCAACACGCATTCCGACTGTCTAAGCACTGAGCAGGAGGAGATCATGCACATCTATTCTGGACCATCCGTGATGGTACTCGTTGGCGGGCTCGTGTGGATAGGCCCGTGTGCGGCCGCCCAGCGCGAACACGCCGAGTTCGAGGCGGTGCTGGAGCCGCCAGCCAGCCTGGCCGGCGGCCGCGCCAGCCCGGGCGCGGACGCCGGCGCCGCCATGGCCGCCGAGACTATCAAGCTGCACTTCACGCTGCCGCGCGACATGGGAAACCGGGTCGCCTGGCGCCTGGAGCTGCGCAATCCGGCAGGGCTGACCGTGCGGCGCTGGCGTGGCGCAGCCACCACGCGGCTGGCGCCGGACGTTGCCGCAAATGCATCCGCCGGCGCCTCCGGGGTAGCCAGCGCCAGCGTGACCTGCTGCGCGCCGCAGCGGCCCGGGCGCATGGCGGCGCCGTTGACCAGTGGCGTCTACCAGTTGCGGCTACGCGCCGAAGCAGGCACGGGCCGCGCGCACGATGTCATTTTACAAACCTGGGACGTGCCCGTCGGCACGCCGCCCGCGCTGGCCTTGCCGCAGTTCCGGCCGCTGGCCACGCTGCGCCGCGCGGCCGCCACGCCGGAACCGGGCGCCGTGCCCCGCGCCCCGCTTGCGGAGGCCACGGACGGGCTGCCCTACACCGTCTACTACGGCAACCTGCACAGTCAAAGCAGCCATAGCGACGGCGGCGGCGCGCTCAACGATTGCCATGGCGCGCAGGAGCCGCAAAGCGCGCCCTTCGGCCCCGAGGACGCATTCGACTATGCCCGCCGCCATGGCCTGGATTTCCTGATGACGTCCGAGCACAACCACATGTACGACGGCTCCGAAGGCACGAACGCGGCCGCCGATCCGGCGCAGGCCAAGGCGCTGTACCACGGCGGGCTGTCGGCGGCGGCCGCCTACACGGCCGCGCACCCGGATTTCCTCGCGCTCTACGGCATGGAATGGGGCGTGATCAGCAACGGCGGCCACCTGAACATCCTGAACAGCGGCGAGCTGCTGGGATGGGAACGCAATACCGGCGGCGCGCTGCTGGCCGACACGGCCACCGCCAAGGGCGACTACGGCGCCTTGTACACGCTGATGCGCGGGCGCGGCTGGATCGGCCAGTTCAACCATCCGAAAGCCGGCCAGTTCCGCGCGGCCGGCAAGCCGCTGGGCTACACGGAAGACGGCGACGCCGCCATGGCCTTGTGCGAAGTCATGAACAGCAACGCCTTTTCCATCAACACCACGGAGACGGAAGGACGCCGCAGCAATTACGAGGAAACGTGCAAGCGCATGCTGGAGGCCGGCTATCACCTCGCCTTCGCCAGCAACCAGGACAACCACTGCGCCAACTGGGGCATGTCCTACACCAACCGCACGGCGGTGCTGATACCGGACAGCGCGGCACTGTCGTCCGCCAGTTTCCTCGACGCCATCCGCGCCCGCCGCGTGTTCGCCACCATGGACAAGCAGGCCCAGATCGTGTTCACCGCCAACGGCCACCTGATGGGCGAACGCTTCAGCAACAGCGGCCCGCTGACGCTGGAAGTACGCCACGCCAACGCGGCGGGCAAGCAGGTGGCGGCGCTGGCCATCATGGAAGGCGTGCCGGGCAGGGCCGGTTCCGCCGCCGCCCTGCCCGGCGCCGCTGCCAGCACCACCATCACGCCGGCGCCGGGCGAGCATTTCTATTACGCGCGCATCACCCAGGACGACGGCACGCTGCTGTGGTCCGCTCCCGTGTGGGTGACGCAACAATAGCGAATCTGGAAAAATTCCAATTCATGTCATTCCCGCGCGCCATTGCCATATCCACCTCCGGAACGACGGGAAAATCCATGTTAGCCTAAAATTCAAAGCGATGATTTCACCTGCGTGGCCTACATGAGCACTCGCCCGCCAGCCCTGTTGGCATAGGCGGGCCGGGGCCGGGGCCGGAGGATGCTGACATGGCTAAACTGGAACGTTTTGAGAATCGGCTGGACGCTGGCGTACAACTGGCGCAGCGTTTGAGCCACTACGCCGGGCGCACCGACGTTACCGTGCTGGCCTTGCCGCGCGGCGGCGTTCCGGTCGGCTTCGCCGTCGCGCGCGCGCTGCAGGTGCCGCTCGACATCCTGCTGGTGCGCAAGCTCGGCGTGCCGGGGCACGAGGAGTACGCCTTCGGCGCGGTGGCCAGCGGCGGCCTGTATGTGGTGCAAAAGGACGTGGTCGACACGCTCGAGATTGCACCGCCGGTGGTCGAACTGATCGTGCAACGCGAACTCAAGGAGATTGAACGGCGCGAAAAGCTGTACCGCGCCGGCCTTGCGCCGCCGCAGTTGCGGGGCCGGGTCGCCATCCTGGTCGACGATGGCCTGGCTACCGGCTCCACCATGCTGGCTGCCGTGCACGTGCTGCGCCTGGCGCAACCGGCGCGCATGGTGGCGGCCGCGCCTGTCGCCGCGCCCGATGCCTGCCGCGAACTCGCCGCAGAAGTCGACGAGATGCTATGCGTGCGCACGCCCGACCCGTTTTATGCGGTGGGCCTGTGGTACAAGGATTTCGACCAGACCAGCGACGCCGAAGTGGGCGATCTGCTCGAACAGGCCCGCTACGCGCAGCAGCGGCGTGCGCGGCTGTCCCGGCCCGCCGCAGCCGCCGCCCCGGCAAGCCACGGAGGCAGGCATGACATTGGCGCGCAGTGAGTTGATCGGCATCGATGCCGGCCCCGCCCGCATGGAAGGCATGCTCGACCTGCCGGACGATCCGGTCGGCGTGGTCCTGTTCGCGCACGGCAGCGGCAGCAGCCGCTTAAGTCCCCGCAACAACTACGTGGCCGGCGAACTGCGCAAGGCCGGCATGGGCACCTTGCTGCTCGATTTGCTCACGCAGCAGGAAGACCAGCAATACCAGACCCGGTTCAATATCGCCCTGCTGACCGAGCGGCTCGATATCGCAGCCGAATGGCTGGGGCAGCACGCCGCCAGCGCGGCGCTGCCGCTCGGCCTGTTCGGTGCCAGCACGGGCGCGGCGGCGGCGCTCCAGCTGGCTGCCATGCGCGGGCCCGGCATCGCCGCCCTGGTGTCGCGCGGCGGCCGGCCAGACCTGGCCGGCGAGCAGGCGCTGGCCAAGGTGCTCGCGCCGACGCTGTTGATCGTCGGCGGCCTGGACGGCGGCGTGATCGAGCTGAACCAGTCGGCCTGCGCCGCCCTGCGCTGCGAGAAGCGGCTCGACATCGTTCCCGGCGCAAGCCACCTCTTCGAAGAAACGGGCACGCTGGAAGTCGTTGCCGGGCTCGCCACAAACTGGTTCGCGCTGCACTTCGCCGGACTCGCGCCGGTACGGGTGACGCAACAATAATCCGGGCCGGCATGTCACAATAGGCGGATCAACCCACTGTCCGCCCTGGAGACTTGCATGCCCGCCGACCTGAATGTTGACCTTGCCGCCGCTGACGTTGCCGATCCCGGCGACCCCCACCTCTGGCTGGAGGACGTGGCCGGCGACGCGCCGCTGGACTGGGTGCGGCGGCAGAACGCGGCCGCCAGCGCCGAACTGGAGACACTGCCGCAGTTTCCGGCGCTGCATGCGCGTCTGAAAACCATCCTCAATTCGCAGGACCGCATTCCCTACGTCAGCCTGCACTGTGGCTACTATTACAATTTCTGGCGCGACGCCACGCATGTGCGCGGCATCTGGCGCCGCACCACACCCGAACAGTTCCTGCTGGCCGAACCGCGCTGGGACACCATCGTCGACGTCGACCGCCTGGCCGCCGACGAGGGCGAGAACTGGGTCTGGGCCGGCGCCAGCTTCCTGCACCACGAGGAACGCTGCCTGCTGTCGCTCTCGCGCGGCGGCGGCGACGCCCATGTGCTGCGCGAATACGACGTCGCCACGCGCAGCTTCGTGGCGGACGGCTTCATCCTGCCCGAAGCGAAAGCCCGCAGCGCGTGGATAGACCGCGACACCCTCTTCGTCGCCACCGATTTCGGTCCCGGATCGATGACCAGCTCGGGCTATCCGCGCATCGTCAAGGAATGGAAACGCGGCACGCCGCTGGACCTGGCGGCCACCGTGTTCGAGGGAGATGCGGACGACCTGGCCGTGGGCGCAGCCAAAGACTTCACGCCCGGCCATGAATTCCAGCTGATCTGGCGCTCGATGAGCTTTTACAGCAACGAGCTGTATCTGCGCGAAGGCGTGCAGTTGACCAAGGTCGACAAGCCGGACGACGCCACCGCCTACACGGTGCGCGACCAGCTCATCATCGAACTGCGGTCGGAATGGACGGTGGATGGCCGCAGCTATCCGCAAGGCGCGCTGCTGGCGGCCGACTTCCGCCGCTTCATGCAGGGCGGGCGCGAACTGGCCGTGCTGTTCGCACCGACGCCCACCAGCTCGCTGGACGGCGTCAGCGCCACGCGCTCGGCGCTGCTGCTGAACGAACTGGACAACGTAAAGAACCGCATCACCGAGTTGCGCCACGTGGACGGTGCCTGGCAGCGCCGCACAGTGGACGCGCCCGCCTTCGGCACGCTGGACGTGAGCGCGCTCGACAGCATCGACAGCGATCAATACTTCCTCTCCGTCACCGACTTCCTGACGCCGACCACGCTTTACCTGGCCGAGGCAGGCAGCGACCAGCGCGCGCAGCTGAAGTCCCTGCCCGCCTTTTTCGACGCCGCGCCCTGCACCGTGCAGCAATTCCAGGCGACCTCCAGCGACGGCACCGCCGTGCCCTATTTCGTCGTCACCGGCAAAGATGCCGGCGCGGGCGCGCCGCGTCCCGCGCTGCTGTACGGCTATGGCGGTTTCGAAGTGTCGCTGAAGCCCTTCTACAGCGCGGTGACCGGCTCGGCCTGGCTGGAGCGAGGCGGGATCTACGTGCTGGCCAACATCCGTGGCGGCGGCGAATTCGGCCCGCGCTGGCACCAGGCGGCGCTCAAGGAGCACCGCCAGCGCGCCTTCGACGACTTCATCGCCGTCGCCGAAGACTTGGGCGCGCGCGGCCTGAGCAGCCCGCGCCACCTCGGCATCATGGGCGGCAGCAACGGCGGCCTGCTGGTGGGCGCCGTCATGGCGCAGCGGCCGGAGTTGTTCAACGCCGTCGTGTGCCAGGTGCCGCTGCTGGACATGAAGCGCTACCACCAGTTGCTGGCCGGCGCCTCGTGGATGGGCGAATACGGCGATCCGGACGACCCGGCCCAGTGGGGCTATATCAGCCGCTATTCGCCTTACCAGAACGTCAGCGCCGCCAAGCGCTATCCGCGCATCCTGTTCACCACGTCCACCCGCGACGACCGCGTCCATCCCGGCCACGCCCGCAAGATGGCGGCGCTGATGCAGGAACAGGGGCACGACGTGCTGTACTGGGAAAACACCGAAGGCGGCCACGCCGGCGCGGCCAACAACGATCAGCAAGCGATGATGTGGTCGCTGACCTACTCTTTCCTGCTGAAACAGCTGAGCTAAGCTTGATCGTGGGTACAGCAAGCCGCTCATTTCAGCTTGTATTTCCCCCAGAGTCTTTTAAGTACACCGGCATTTTCCATCTCCGACAGGAGCTTGTTGATTTCGGCGACATCGGGGTTGATGCCTTTTCGGACAAGGATGGTGTACGAATTTACGGCATCGAATTTTTTCGAGACGAGAATTTTCTTTTGCACCTCCGGATGCTTGGCCAGGTAAACCTGCAAGTACTCATTCACCACGACTGAAATATCTGCGCGTCCGGTGACTGCCGCCTCGACAAGGCCCTCCTGCGATGTTGTCATGTGCGCGTTGAAGGTCTTCTTCAGATAGTCAAGGTCCGCGTTAAAGTTCGCGAATCCGTAGTGATAGCCGAGTATCCCCCAGATGGTTTTTCCTTTGAAGTCATCAAAATAACGCTGGTCTTTGTATTTTTCCGCCCGCGTAATGTAGACCGCGCCTCCCTGCATGATCACATCGGACGCCTCGATCTCCCGGCCCTGCCAACCCCAGTCCAAGGCTTCGAAAAAAATCAGGTCATATTTTTTCTCGTCGAAGTTGATAAATCGGCGCTTGGATGAGGTCTCGACAAATTCAAAAATATACTTTTTCTGAAATGCATTCAGGGCAGCAATAAGATCGAAGGTCAGGCTGGTGCCACCCGTCTTATCGACGAATGGTGGGAAATCATAGCCGCCGACTTTCACAACTTGCTGCGCATTGCCGGGAATAGTACAGAGCCCAAGGACGATGGCAAGCAGCCAGGTCGCCCACTTCTTTATGCTGCTTTTCCTTGGATACAAGAACATCGTGGCTTTCCGGTCATCGAATAACAAGCTGAAGATGGTGTCTCTGCCGTTCCCTGCGAGATCAAGCTGCGTATCACCGCGCCATGCCCTGTGCTCCACTGTGAATTTTAGTCACGGAAGCGATGACATGGAAGGGCTGTTTCCACTCCGCCAGTTACTGCCGCGGTCCACATGAGCGCGCAGGCGCCCGCCGTGTCTGGGCGGCTGGCAACACGAGAATACTGGATTGCCTGCCGGAAAAAATCTCCCAACGCCACATCAGCCTCCAGGGCTGCGGCCGTTGCCACAGTGAATCGTGCGCGGCGGAAAGTCGAAAAGTCTTATCTTCGGCAAATAGTTGCCCATGACATTGCCCAATTGCTAAACTAGACACATTTACAGCGTGTTGCTTTCAATAACATTTGCTTGACTCGGTGCCGTAGCAGAGTAATCTTTTACGTTCCGAGTCCATCACCCCTGTCGAGGATATTTCTCCAATGAACAACATGACCGACTTTGCCGAGGAACTGGACGTCAAGCTGCTGCTGCAGACCTTGATGGCGCTGAAAAAGGGAGACTTCACAGCGCGCATGCCATCCGACTGGACCGGCATGGCCGGCAAGATCGCCGACACCCTGAACGAAATCATCGAAACCAAGGACAAGATGGTGCGCGCGGTCACCGACGTGAGCCGCGTGGTGGGCCGCGAGGGCCGGCTGACGCAGCGCGCCTCGGTGCCCAACGTGGTGGGCGGCTGGCAGACCATCATCAGCTCGGTCAATACCCTGATCGACGATCTGGTGCGCCCGACCACCGAAATGGCGCGCGTGATCGGCGCCGTGGCCAAGGGCGACCTGTCGCAGACCATGGCGCTGGAGGTCGACGGCCACCCGCTGAAGGGCCAGTACCTGCGCGCGGCAACCACCGCCAACACCATGGTCGAGCAGCTGTCCTCGTTCTCTTCCGAAGTGACGCGCGTGGCGCGCGAGGTCGGCACCGAGGGCAAACTGGGCGGCCAGGCGCAGGTGAAGGGCGTGGCCGGCACGTGGAAGGACTTGACCGACTCGGTGAACTCGATGGCCGGCAACCTGACTTCCCAGGTGCGCAACATCGCCGAAGTGACCACCGCCGTGGCCAACGGCGACTTGTCGAAAAAGATCACGGTGGACGTGCGCGGCGAGATCTTGCAATTGAAAGACACCATCAACGTGATGGTGGACCAGCTGCGCTCCTTCGCCTCCGAAGTGACGCGCGTGGCGCGCGAAGTGGGCACCGAGGGGAAATTGGGCGGCCAGGCTTACGTGCCGGGCGTCGGCGGCACCTGGAAGGACTTGACCGACAATGTGAACTTCATGGCCTCGAACCTGACGGGCCAGGTGCGCAACATCGCGGCGGTGACCACCGCCGTGGCGAACGGCGACTTGTCGAAGAAGATCACGGTGGACGTGAAGGGCGAGATCCTGGAATTGAAGAACACCATCAACGTGATGGTGGACCAGTTGTCCTCCTTCGCGTCCGAAGTGACGCGGGTGGCGCGCGAGGTCGGTACCGAGGGCAAGCTGGGCGGCCAGGCGCAGGTGAAAGGCGTGGCCGGCACATGGAAGGACTTGACCGACTCGGTGAACTCGATGGCGGGGAACCTGACGGGCCAGGTACGCAACATCGCGGACGTGACCACCGCCGTGGCCAATGGCGACTTGTCGAAGAAGATCACGGTGGACGTGAAAGGTGAAATTCTCGAGCTGAAAAACACCATCAACGTGATGGTGGACCAATTGAACTCCTTCGCCTCCGAGGTGACGCGGGTGGCGCGCGAGGTGGGCACCGAGGGCCGGCTGGGCGGTCAGGCCAACGTGCCCGGCGTGGCCGGCACCTGGAAGGATTTGACCGATGGTGTGAATTCGATGGCCGGCAACCTGACCGGCCAGGTGCGCAACATCGCGGAAGTGACCACAGCCGTGGCCAACGGCGATTTGTCGAAGAAGATCACGGTTGACGTGAAGGGCGAGATCCTTGAGCTGAAAAACACCATCAACGTGATGGTGGACCAGCTGTCCTCCTTTGCGTCCGAGGTGACCCGCGTGGCGCGCGAAGTGGGCACCGAGGGCAAGCTGGGTGGCCAGGCCTACGTGCCGGGCGTCGGCGGCACCTGGAAAGATTTGACCGACAACGTGAACTTCATGGCGTCCAACCTGACGGGCCAGGTGCGCAACATCGCGGCGGTGACCACGGCCGTGGCGCGCGGCGACTTGTCCAAGAAGATCACGGTGGACGTGAAGGGCGAGATCCTGGAACTGAAAGACACCATCAACGTGATGGTGGACCAGTTGTCCTCCTTCGCCTCGGAAGTGACGCGGGTAGCGCGCGAAGTGGGTACGGAAGGCAAGCTGGGCGGCCAGGCCAACGTGTCCGGCGTGGCCGGCACGTGGAAGGACTTGACCGAGAACGTCAACCAGCTGGCGGCCAACCTGACCAACCAGGTGCGGGCGATCGCCGAGGTGGCGACCGCCGTGACGCGCGGCGACTTGTCCCGTTCTATCCAGGTGGAGGCGCGCGGCGAGGTGTCCTACCTGAAGGACAACATCAACGAGATGATACGCAACCTGAAGGAAACCACGCAGAAGAACGCGCAGCAGGACTGGCTGAAGACCAACCTGGCGCGCTTCACGCGCCTGCTGCAGGGCCAGCGCGACTTGCAGGCCGTGACCAAGCTGATCCTGTCCGAGCTGGCGCCGCTGGTGTCGGCCCACCACGGCGTGTTCTACATGATGGACTCGCAGGAAATCGACGCCCGCCTGCGCATGATCGCCAGCTACGGCTACCGTTCCAGCCGCAAGCTGCCGACCTCCTTCCTGCCGGGCGAAGGCCTGGTGGGCCAGTGCGCGCTGGAGAAAAACCGCATCTGGCTGACCGACGTGCCGCGCGACTACATCGTCGTCTCGTCCGGCCTGGGCGCGGCGCCGCCGACCAACATCGTGGTGCTGCCCATCCTGTTCGAGCAGCAGGTGAAGGCGGTGATCGAGATCGCCTCGCTGGACCGTTTCACCGAAACCCACTTGTCCTTCCTCGACCAGCTGATGGAATCGATCGGCGTGGTGCTCAACACCATCGAGGCGAACAGCCGCACCGAGTCGCTGCTGACGCAGTCGCAGTCGCTGGCGCAGGAACTGCAGCAGACCAACCAGGAACTGGCCGAAAAGGCGCGCCTGCTGTCCGAGCAGAACATCGAGGTGGAACGCAAAAACCGCGAGGTGGAGCAAGCCAAGCTGGCGCTGGAGGAGAAAGCCACGCAGCTGGCGCTGTCGTCCAAGTACAAGTCCGAGTTCCTGGCCAATATGTCGCACGAGCTGCGCACGCCCTTGAACTCCCTGCTGATCCTGGCGCAGCAGCTGGGCGACAACCCGGAAGGCAATCTGTCCGGCAAACAGGTGGAGTTCGCGAAAACCATCCACGGCTCCGGTTCGGACTTGCTGACCTTGATTAACGACATTCTCGACCTGTCGAAGATCGAGTCCGGCACGGTGACGCTGGACGTGTCCGAATACCGCTTCGCCAACCTGCGCAACTACGTCGACCGCACCTTCCGCCACATGGCCGAGGCCAAGCACCTCGGCTTCTCGGTGGAACTGTCGGAGAACCTGCCGACGGCCGTGATGACCGACACCACGCGTTTGCAGCAGGTGCTGAAAAACCTGCTGTCGAACGCGTTCAAGTTCACCAACCACGGCCAGGTGTCGCTGATGATAGGCCTGGTGACCAGCGGCTGGACCAGCGACCACCCCAACCTGGTGCACGCCGACGCGGTGCTGGCCTTCGCCGTCAGCGATACCGGCGTCGGCATCGCGTCCGACAAGCTGCAGCTGATTTTCGAGGCGTTCCAGCAGGCCGACGGTTCCACCGCCCGCAAGTACGGCGGCACCGGCCTGGGCCTGTCGATCTCGCGCGAACTGGCGCGCCTGCTGGGCGGGGAGATCCGCGTTGAATCCGTCGTCGGCAGCGGCTCCACCTTCACCCTGTTCCTCCCTTACAACCGGGCAGGCTTCGTCAACTACGACTTGAGCCGCCAGCCGCCGACACGCGCGCCTGCGCAGCCGCCGAAGGTGGTGTACATGCCGCCGGTGCAGGAAGTGCAGGAGGTGGAGTCCATCTCCGAGCAGGAAGCCGACCTGGCCATCTACGGCTCCACCATAGACGACCGCAGCCTGGTGGCGCCGGGCGATCCGTCGGTGCTCATCATCGAAGACGACGAACGCTTCGCCAAAGTGGTGCTGGACTTCGCCCGCGAGAAGAACTTCAAGGGCATCGTCACGCACCAGGGCGACTCGGCGCTGTCGCTGGCGCGCGACTACCTGCCCTCGGCCATCCTGCTCGACATCGATTTGCCGGACATCGACGGCTTCACGGTGCTGGACCGCCTGAAGCGCGACCCGAGCACCCGCCACATCCCCGTGCACGTGATGTCCAGCCTGCGCGAGCGCGAGCGCGCGCTGCGCCAGGGTGCGATCTCCTACCTGAACAAACCGGTCAGCAAGGATGTGCTGGCCGAGGAATTCACCCGCATCCAGAAGTTCCTGCTGGGCGGCAAACGCAGCCTGCTGGTGGTGGACGACGAGCAGCACCAGCGCGACGCCATCGTCAACCTGATCGGCGACGCCGACCTGCGCATCGTGGCGGTGGACACCGGAGAGAAGGCCCTGCAGGCGCTGCGCGACGCGCACTTCGACTGCATGGTGCTGGACCTGACGCTGCCCGACATCAGCGGCTTCGACCTGCTCGACATCATCGGCAAGGACTCTTCGCTGCGCGACCTGCCCATCGTCATCAACACGGCGAAAGAGCTGAACCGCAAGGAGGTGGCCAAGCTGAAGCGCTACGCCAAGACCATCGTCATCAAGGACGCCCGCTCGCCGGAACGCCTGCTGGACGAAACCGCGCTCTTCCTGCACCGCTCGCAGGCCAGCCTGCCGGAGCTGCAGCGCCGCATGCTGGAGGAGATCCACGCGGCCGACAGCGGCCTGGCCGGGCGCAAAGTGCTCATCGTCGACGATGACCTGCGCAACATCTTCGCGCTGTCCTCGCTGCTGGAGCGGCAGCAGATGCAGGTCTCCTTCGCCGAGAACGGCCGCGACGGCATCGAGGTGCTGGAGCGCGATTCGTCGATCGAGATCGTCCTGATGGACATCATGATGCCGGAGATGGACGGCTACGACACCATGCGCGCGATCCGGCGCATACCGAAGTTCAAGTCGCTGCCCATCATCACGCTGACCGCGAAAGCCATGAAAGGCGACCGCGACAAGTGCATCGCCGCCGGCGCCTCCGACTACATCACCAAGCCGGTCGATGTGGCGCAGCTGCTGTCGCTGATGCGTGTTTGGCTGCACTGATGGCTGCACTGATGGCTGCGCAGGTGCCTACATTAAGGGCTGCAACGAGATGAACAATGTCACGCCCATGCGGCGCGAGGCGCTGCCCGAAGTGGAGGAACTGGAACTGGAGCTGCTGCTGGAGGCGCTGTTCCAGCGCTACGGCTACGACTTCCGTGGCCACCAGCGGGCGGCGCTCAAGCGCAAGCTGCGCGCCGTCATGCAGCAGCGCAGCGTGCGCACGCTGTCCGCCCTGCAGGGCCAGGCGCTGCACGACCCCGCTGCCGCCAGCGCCGTGCTGCGCGCGCTGCACGTGCAGGCGGCGGCCATGTTCGACGACGTCGACGAAGCGCGCCAGTTGCGCCAGCTGGCGGGCGCCTGCCTGCGCGGCGCGGCGCTGCCCAAAGTATGGCTGGCCGACTGTGCCGGCGCCGAGCAAGCCTGGACGCTGGCGGTCATCCTGGCCGAGGAAGGCCTGCTGGCGCACACCGAAATCCACTGCACCGTACCGAGCGACGAGCTGCTGGCCGAGGCGCTGGACGCCTCCTTGCCGATCGAATCCCTGGCCGGGCTCCAGGCCGGCTACCAGCGCGGCGGCGGCGCCGGGCAACTGGCCAGCTTCTTCCAGACCGAGGGCCGGCGCGCGACACTGCTGCCGCAACTGCGCAGCCGCATCAGCTGGGCGCAGTACAACCTGGTGACGGATGCGTCCTTCAACGAATTCAACCTGGTCGTCTGCCGCCGCGCCCTGCCCGACTTCGGCCCGCTGCTGCGCCAGCGCGTGCTGCAGCTGTTCCACGCCAGCCTGGCGCCGTTCGGCGCGCTGGGACTGGACCGCCAGCTGGACGAAGACGAGAAACTGGCGGCCTTCTACCAGCCCATGCTGCCGCTGCAGCCATGGTATAGACGCATCGCCTGATCCATACGTTGACCGCGCCACCCAAACCCTATAAATTGCTCCTTCGACAACCGTCCTGGAGCTTTACATGCAGCGCAGCCTGATTTCCGCAGCGATCCTGTCCCTCACTGCCCTCGCCACCGTAGCCGCCCCCTCCGCCAACGCGGCCAAGGCCACGAAGACCACGCCGCCACAAGCGGCCGGCACCCAAGAAAGTTCCGCCACCACCCAACTGCCGCGCAACGTGCGCCCCAGCCACTACGCCCTGTCGCTGACGCCGGACGCGCAAGCGTCCACCTTCAGCGCGCGCGTGGTGATCGCCATCGAAGTGCTCGAGCCCACCGCCGCCGTCACCCTGCACGCGCGCGACCTCGCGTTCGCCGGCGCCAGCATCGCCGCCGGTCCCGGCCAGCCGGTGCAAGCTGCCACCGGCATCACGCTCGACACCGCACTGCAAACGGCCACGCTGAGCTTCGCCCAGCCGCTGGCCAAGGGCCGCTACCAGCTCGCCATCGATTACAGCGGCAAGATCGGCAGCCAGGCCGCCGGCCTGTTCGCGCTCAACTACGACAGCCCGAGCGGCAAGAAACGTGCGCTCTACACCCAGTTCGAGGCTGCCGACGCGCGCCGCATGCTGCCTTCGTGGGACGAACCGGCCTTCCGCGCCACCTTCGCGCTCGAGGCGACCGTGCCGGCCGACCAGATGGCCGTGTCCAATATGCCCGTCGCCAGCAGCAAGGAACTGGAAGGCGGGCGCAAGCTGGTGCGCTTCGCCACCTCGCCGAGCATGTCCACCTATCTGCTGTTCTTCGGCCTGGGCGATTTCGAGCGCGCCACCGTCATGGAGGGCGGCACGGAACTGGGCGTGATCACCGTGCGCGGCCGCCTGCCGCAGGCGCGCTTCGTGCTCGATTCCTCGGCTGCCGTGCTGCGCGAGTACAACAGCTACTTCGGCCAGCCTTACCCGCTGCCCAAACTGGACAACCTGGCCGCGCCCGGCCGCAGCCAGTTCTTCGGCGCGATGGAGAACTGGGGCGCCATCATGAGTTTCGAAGCGGCGATGCTGCTCGACCCGGCCATTTCCACCGAGGCCGACAAACAGAGCGCTTTCGGCATCGCCGCCCACGAAACGGCGCACCAGTGGTTCGGCGACCTGGTGACCATGCGCTGGTGGGACGACCTGTGGCTCAACGAAGGTTTCGCCACCTGGATGGCGGGCCGTACCACGCAACGCCTGCACCCCGAGTGGGAAAAGCACTTGGGCAAGGTGGCCGGCCGCAACAGCGCCATCGAGCGCGACGCGCTGGCCACCACCCACCCGGTGGTGCAGCGTGTGCAGACCGTGGAGCAAGCCACCGCCGCGTTCGACGAAATCACCTATTCCAAGGGCAGCGCCGTCATCACCATGCTGGAGAACTATGTTGGGGAGGACGCCTGGCGCGACGGCGTACGCAGCTATATCAAGGCCAACGCCTACGGCAGCGCGGTGACCGACCAGCTGTGGATGCATATCGAGCGCGCCGCCAAAAAACCGGTCAGCGCCATCGCGCACGACTTCACGCTGCAGCCGGGCGTGCCGCAGATCCAGGTGTCCGACTACGCCTGCAAAGGCGGCAAGACCAGCGTCACGCTGACGCAGGGGGAATACAGCAAGGACCATCCGGACAGGCGGCCCCTGTCCTGGCGCGTGCCGGTGCTGGCCAAGACCGTGGGCGCCAAGGACGCCAGCCGGGTGCTGGTCTCCGGCGGCAGAGCCACGCTGGCGCTGCCCGGCTGCGGCCCGGTCCTGGTGAACGCAGGCCAGGCCGGCTACTACCGCACCTTGTACGCGCCCAAGGCCTACGCCGCGCTGGCAAACGACTTCGGCAAACTGGCGACCATCGACCAGCTCGGGCTGATGGCCGACAGCTGGGCCCTCGGCATGGCGGGACGCCAGCCGATGTCGGACGCGCTCAGCCTGTCGCTGGCCACGCCGGTGGACGCGGCGCCGCAGGTGTGGGGCAGGATAGCCCGCATGTTCAACGAGGTGCGCTACCTGAGCCGGGGCGACAAGGAACGCAGCGCCAGGTTCGCCGCCTTCGCCAGCGCGCGCCTGTCGCCGGTACTGGCGCGCACCGGCTGGGAAGCCCGCGCGGGCGAACCGGCGCCGGTGGCCATCCTGCGCGAAGAGCTGATCGACTCGCTCGGTGCGCTGGGCGACAAGACCGTGATCGCCGAAGCCCGCCGCCGCTATGCCGCATCGCTGGCCGGCGACCAGGCCGCCTTGCCGGCCGCGCTGCGGCGCACGCTGCTCGGCGTGGTGGCGCGCAACGCGGACGCCGCCACCTGGGACCAGCTGCACGCGGCCGCCAAGGCCGAGCAGTCGTCCATGGTAAAGGCCGAACTCTATGGCCTGCTGGGACAGGCGTCCGACCCGGCGCTGGCGCAGCGCGCGCTGGAGCTGGCCATCGGCGGCGAGCCCGACGCCACCGTTGCCCCCGGCATCATCTCCTCGGTGGCCGAGGAGCGCAACGAGATGGCGTTCGACTTCGCCATGGCGAACCTGGCGCGTGTCAACGCGCTGGTGGACGCCGACTCGCGCGCGGCCTTTTTCCCGCGCCTGGCCAGCGGTTCGCTGAACCCTGCCATGGTGGACAAGCTGAAAGCCTGGGCCGACGCCAACCTCGCCGCAGCCGCGCGCAGCCACACCAGCACCGCCGTCTCGCGCATGCAGTACCGCAGCGTCGTGCTGCGCGAGCGCATGCCCGAAGTCGACGCCTGGCTGGCGCGCCAGCCGCTATAAGGCGACTCAGCCCGCCGCGGCGCTGGGGCGTTCGGCGATGCGGTCGCGCCACGCTTGCAGATGCGTCATCCCCTCGGCGCCGGGGCGGAACTTCATCAGCCCGCGCGCGAATTCCATCGCGCAAAACGCGGTGATGTCGGCGATGGTGAAACGCTGCCCGGCCACGTAAGGCTGCGTCGCGAGGGTCTGGTCCAGCCAGCGTGTCCACTCCCGCATCTTCTCGCCCTGCGAAGCGCCGTATTCGGGGAACTGCGGCTGCTCGAGCGCGGCCAGGCCCGGATGCGTGTGGCGCACGCAGTTGGCGATCCCTGCGAACAGGTGCAGCTCGACGCGCCGGTCCGCCATCTCGATGAAGGCGTGCTCCTCGAAACCCTCGCCCATCAGGTTCGGGGCCGGATGCAGGCCCTCCAGGTAGGAGCAAATGGCGCGCGTTTCGCTCAGCACCCGGCCGTCGTCCAGTTCCAGCGCCGGCACGCGGCCGAAGGGGTTCTTGACCAGGAAAGCCGGGCTGCGGTTTTCCAGCGCGCCCAGGTCGATCAGCTTCGTGTCCAGCGTGATGCCTTTTTCGGCCATGAACATGGCCACGCGGCGTGGATTCGGCGCACGTGCGCTCGTATACAGTTTCATCAAACACCTTTCTCGCGGGATTGTCCGGTTTCCAGCATTTTGCGCGCTTCGGCCGCGAACTGCTCGGCTTTTTCCGGGCTGGAGGCCCGGTCCAGTTTCGACGGCGGCAGATGGATGCCGCGCTGCACGGCGGGCCGGCCGCCCACCAGCGCCAGCCAGCGCTGCAGGTGCGGCAAGCCGTCCACGTCCACGCCGGACCAGTTGTGCGTGCGCACCCAGGCCCAGTTGGCGATATCGGCGATCGAGTACTCGCCCGCCAGGTACTCATGCTGCGCCAGATGGCCGTCCAGCACGCGGAACAGGCGCTTGCTCTCGCCCTGGTAGCGGTCGATGGCTGCCTGGATCTTTTCCGGGAAATAGCGGTGGAAGACATTGGCCTGTCCCATCATCGGACCGATGCCGCCCATCTGGAACATCAGCCATTGCAGCACCTGCGAGCGCTGCCTCGGATCGGACGGCATCAGCCGCCCGGTCTTCTCGGCCAGGTAGATCAGGATGGCGCCGGACTCGAACACGGCGAAGTTGTCCGCCGCCCGGTCGACTATGGCCGGAATGCGGCCGTTCGGATTGATGGCCAGGAACCAAGCCTCTTTCTGCACATTGGAAGCGAGGTCGAGTTCGTGCAATTCGTAGGGCAGTTCCAATTCTTCGAGCGCGATGGAAATCTTGTGGCCGTTCGGGGTGGCGGCGGTGTACAGGTCTATCATCGGTTTTGCCTTTCTCCAGGAGATCGCACAGTGTAGGCGAAAGCGAAATATTTGTCCGGCGGTGGACGAGGCAAGGCGACAGGCAAAAAAAGGCCGGCGATCTTTGGAGGGCGCCGGCCAAAACGCTTTATCAGAGCGCGGGGATATCGTGCCGCATCTAAGGGATGTGGCAACCTGGCGCACGGGGGAGACCGCGCGCTACAGGTGTTACTTTGCCAGTGATCATCATTCGCAGGCTTAGGACTTCATTAAATAAAGGCCTTATCCATGTAACAAATTATTTCAGGCAAAAAAAACCCGCAATGGTTTAGATTGCGGGCCAAGGGATTCAAATCGGGAGAGATTTGAGAGAGTGAAACCATGATCGCACCAACGTATGACCGGGTAATGACAATCGCCAGTCATTCGGTGGTATGGTTGCTCAGAAATCCGTGCTGTCAGGCATAGATTAATACAAAGAAATGCCCTCAATTCTCTCGAAAAGTCACAATGGCGAAAAATCCGCGGCCGCTTTCCACAATTGCCACCACAACGCGGTCGCGCGCGCTGCCGGCCGCGCTGCTGTGCCTGCTGCTGTGCGCTTGCGCCCCCGCCGCGCTGACGCCGCCAGCCGTCCCTGCGGCGCCCTCCTCACCGTCTTCGACCGGCAAACCCGGCGCCAGGCCTGCCGCGCCGGCCAGGCCCTCAGCCCCGGCGGCGCCCGCAGGCCAGCCGCCGGCCGCCGCGCCACCGGCTGGCGCCAAGCCGCCGGCCGCGCCCGCCAACTATTACGACCAGGCCCGCGCCGCAGGCCGCCAGGTGTTGCGTATCGATGCCAGGAATTCCCTGATCGCCGTCACCGTACGGCGCGGCGGCGCGCTGGCCCGCTTCGGCCACGACCACGTGGTGGCCAGCCGCGCCATCGAGGGCCAGGCGGTGGCGCCGGCCAACGGCCAGCCGGGCCGCACCGACTTCCGCTTCCGGCTCGATGAAATGATCGTGGACGACAGCGCCCTGCGCGCGCACGCCGGGCTGAACAGCCCGCCTTCGGCCGACGCGATTGCCGGCACCCGCAGCAATATGCTGACCAAGGCGCTCAATGCGGAAAAGTTTCCCTATGTGCAGCTGAGCGCCACCAGCGCATCGCTGGACGGCCCCTTGCAGGCCGACATCACCTTGCAAGGCGTCACGCGCCGCTACGCCATTCCCGCCAAATTGACGGCGACGGGTGCCGGCCTGAGCGCCAGCGGCGCGCTGACCATCAAGCAGAGCGACTTCGGCATCACGCCCTTCGCCGTCTTCGGGGGCGCCATCGCCGTGCAGGACCAGCTGGAGCTGCGTTTCGACATCGTCGCAACGCTGAATGGAACAATCAATGGAGTAACCAACGGAACAATCAACGCGCCGCGATGAGCCGGATGCCCAGCCCGACGAAGATGGTGCCTGCCGCGCGGTCCATCCACAGCCCCGCGCGCGGGTTGCGGTTGATCCACTTGCCTATGGCGCCGGAGAAATAGCCCAGCAGACCGAACAGCACGCAAGCCTGCAAAGTGAACAGCAGTCCGAGCTGGGCGGTCTGCCAGCTGACCGGGCCATTGCCCGCCACCACGAACTGCGGCAGGAAGGACAGGAAGAACAGCACTACCTTGGGATTGATGCTGTTGGCGAACAAGCCCTTGCCGAACAGCCGCAGCAGCGACTCGTCCGGCAAGCCGGCGCCTTCCACCCGCGCCCCGCCCTTGCTGCGCAGCGCGCCCCAGCCCAGCCAGATCAGATACAGCCCGCCCAGCACCTTGAGTGCCGTGAACGCCAGCGGCGACGCGGCGATCAGCGCACTGACGCCCAGCGTCGCCAGCACGGTATGGGTCAAGCAGCCCAGCGCGCAGCCCAGGCCGAACACCATGCCCTTGGCGCGCCCGCGCGACATGCCCACGCCGAGCACCATTAAGTTGTCCGGCCCCGGCGACACGGTGATCAGCATGGCGGCGCTCAGGAAGGCAAAGATTTGTTCGGCAGAGATCAGCAAAATAGGGGATTCCACTTATAGTCGATTAGAATGAGGCAAGTTTCCGTTATTCTACTATTTCAGCGTGATGCCTTTGGCAAACAACATGAGTACAGCCAGCACGATGTTCTTACGCCTCACCGCCCTGTTCATCGTCCTGACCGCCTGCTTTGCGCGCCCCGCTTTACGTCGCCTGCTGTTTTCCGCATCCCTTGCCGTCCCCCTTGCCACTTCGCTTGCCATACTGGCCGCGCCCGCCGTGCGCGCGGCGGACGCTCCGGTGGCGCGCGCGCCGCTGGCCGACACCCGGCTCGGCCAGGCGGTGCTGACCGGCGCCGGGTCGCTGGACCTGATGCGCCACGCCCGGCTGTACCAAGCCACTTCCACCGCCTTTCCCGCCGACGCGGCCAGCCTGCCAGCCTTCCTGGCCACGCTGAAACCGGCCCGGGAAGTCGCCTTGCTGGGCGGCGGCTACTGGCTGCACGCCCGCCTGCGCAACGACACCCGCCACACCGCCTGGGTCATCGATCCCAACGACACGCTGATCGACGCCATCGAAACCCGCGTCTACGGCCCGGACGGCTCGGTGCGCCAATTGCTGTCCGGCTACCGCGCCTCGCACGAATACCTGCTCCATTACGGCAAGGACATCGAACTGCAGCCTGGCGAGACCTACGAAGTGCTGATCCGCTTCTCCAGTCCCTACTACGCGCGCAAGCCGGTGTTCGCCGTCACCCAGCTGGAAAACTACCGGCGCCTGGTGGCGCGCGAAAACTTCCTCATCATCGGCTCCATCGGCGCGCTGCTGGCGCTGGCCGTGTTCAACTTCTTCATCTACACCTATACGCGCGAGCGCTCGCCGCTGTACTACTCGCTGTACGTGCTGTGCTACGCCGTCGCCTGGGGCGTGACCTTCCACCTGCCGGCCGACCTGTTCGGCTGGCACATGCTCGAGCTGCACTACGTCCCCTTCTTCCTGCTCCCGGTGCTGAGCACGCTGTTCTACCGGACCTTTTTGCAGCTGCGCGAGACCTCGCCCACGCTGTACAAGCTCAGCACGGTCAACATCGTGCTGCCGCTGGTGCTGCTGCCGAGCTGCTTCTTCGCCCTCAGCTATGCGCACACGCTGGCCACCGTCGCCATCATGATCTGGATGACCATGGCGCTGGTGAGCGGCATCATCGTCTGGCGCAACGGCTACCAGCCGGCGCGCTTCTTCGTGCTCGGCTTCGTCGCGCTGATGCTGCCCGGCCTGCTGATCCTGCCGGCCAACGTCGGCCTGATCCCGGCCGCCGTCGAAAACGCCCAGCTGTTTACGCTGCTGGGCGGCACGCTGGACGGCCTGCTGCTGGCCTTCGCGCTGGCCGACCAGATCCGTTTGCTGCGCAACCACCTGGAGCAGCGCGTGCAGGAGCGCACCGCCGAGCTGACCGAGGCCAAGGAGCACGCCGAGATCGTCAGCCGCCACCGCATCGACTTCCTGTCCGCCATGAGCCACGACATCCGCACCCCGCTGGCGGGCGTGATCGGCATGCTCAAGTTCGCGCTGCGCGACCAGACGGTGCAGGGCCGCACCGAGGAATACCTGCGCATCGGCCTGCAGAACAGCGAAGCGCTGCTGGCCATCCTCAACGACATCCTCGACTTCTCCAAGATCGACGCCGGCAAACTGTCGATTGAAATCATCAACGTCGACCTGCGCACCCTGATCAGCGAAGCGATCGGCATCCTGCAGGGCCAGGCCGACGCCAAGAGCCTGCTGCTGCGCTCCGAACTGGCGCTGGACCTGCCGCGCTACGTGCTGGGCGATCCGACCCGGCTGCGCCAGATCCTGCTCAACCTGCTGGGCAACGCCATCAAATTCACCGACCGCGGCGAAGTGCGGCTCGAGGCGGCGGGCCGGCCCGGCCAGAGCGGCATGACCATCATCAATTTCAGCATCAGCGACACCGGCCCCGGCATCAACGGCGCCACGCTGGACCGCCTGTTCCAGAAATTCGAGCAAGCCGACATGTCCACCACGCGGCGTTACGGCGGCACCGGCCTGGGCCTGGCCATCTGCAAGGAGCTGGTCGAACTGATGGGCGGCGAGATCGGCGTGGCCAGCGAGCCGGGCGTGGGCTCGTGCTTCCACTTCTCGCTGCCGCTGGCCTTGGGCGTGCCGCCCGAGGCCGAGCTGGCGCCGGCGCCGCGCGAACAACGCCATGCCTACCGCCTGCGCATCCTGTGCGCCGAGGACGTGCGCACCAACCAGATCATCATCAGCACGCTGCTCGAAGCCATGGGACATGAAGTGGTGCTGGTCGAAAACGGCATCGAATCCCTGGAGGCGCTCAGCAGCAGCGACTACGACCTGGTGCTGATGGACGGCCGCATGCCGTCGATGGACGGCGAACAGGCGGCGCGCCTGATCCGGCGCGGCGGCAGCGAGGACTACCGGGTGCGCGACACCTGCGTGCCCGTCATCGCCCTGACCGCCAACGCCAGCGACCACGACCGCGCACGCTACCTGGCGGTGGGCATGGACGGCTTCCTCAGCAAGCCGGTCGACGAGCGCATGCTGTACGACCAGATTGAAAAAACCATCGCCCAGTTGCTCAGCCGCGGCCGCAACCTGCCGCTGATGCCGCCCGCAGCCGAGGACGACGAAGTGTGGCCGGCCTTCACGCTGGAAGCGCCCGGCGCGCCTGGGGCAAGCGGGCGCCCCGCGGCCGGCGGCGGCGCCAGCGCGCCGCTGCACGCGCATGGCGGCCTGGCGGGCACGACACCGCCGGACCAGCACGCGGCCGACGGCGGAGCCGGCAGCTGCGCAAGTACTGGTGCCAGTACTGGTGGCAGTACTGGTGCCAGTACTGGTACAAGTACCGGCACAAGTACTAGCAACAGCACTTGCACAAATAGCGGCACAAGTTCCGGCGCAAATCCGTACGCAAACCCCGGCGCGCCCCGCTGCACCGGCACGCCCAGCGAAGCCGAACTGGCCGATCAATTCGGCGTGGCGCCGCCGCCAGGATTGGGCGGCGCCTCGGACGCAGGAAAGATCCGTATCCTGCCGCTGGCGGGCTTGTCGCCCAAGCACATGCTGCGCATTACGCAAGCCTTCCTGGAAGAAGCGCCGCGCCGCCTCGAAGTGGCGCGCAACGCCGCACTCAGCGGCAAAAGCCACGCCGCCTCGGCCGCCTTTCACGCCTTGAAAGGCAGCGCAGGCTACCTCAGCGACACCGAACTGCACACGCTGTGCCACGACCTGGAAAAGCTGTCCGCCGCCGGCGAGTTGCAGCTGGTGATCGACTCCCTGCCCGAAGTCGCGGCCGCCCTCGAACTAGCGTGCGCCGACCTGCGCAGCCACGCATCCCCGCACATTGAATCCAGCATGAGCGCCAGTTGAACATGGCCATCACCGCCCTGCTGAAACGCGCGCTGGCCCTGGCAACCCTCGCCGGCACCGTCTTTCCCGCCGGCGCCGCCAGCATCACGGCCGGCACGCTGGCGCGGCCGGAAGGGCCGCGGCAATACCTGCTGGCGCAGTCAGACAAGGCCGGCAAAGGGGGCAAGCCGGCGCTGGTGATTTTGCTGCACGGCCACGGCGCCTCGGCGCAGATGAGTTTTGGCAGGGGCAAGATCAACGACCCCGCCGCCGCCTGGCTGGACGTGGCCGACCGCGAAAACCTGCTGGTCATCGCGCCCGACGGCTGGAAAGGCAGCGACGGCAAGCAGGGCTGGAACGACTGCCGCGCCGACGCGCCTACCAACCCGAAGACCGACGACACCGGCTTGCTCGAAGCCCTGATCGACAAGGCCGTCGCCGACTTCAACGCCGACCCCGAGCGGGTCTATGTGACCGGTTCGTCCAACGGCGGCGGCATGGCCTACCGCGCCGCCATCGAACTGCGTCCGCGCATTGCCGCGGTCGCCGTGCTGAGTGCGCTGATGCCGAGGCAAAGCGCCTGCGCGGCGCCCCAGGCGGCGCTGCCGGTGATGGCCATCCACGGCACCGGCGACAAGATCGCTCCCTACGCCGGCGGCCAAGTCGGGCATTGGCTGATGAAAGGGCGCGGCTCCGGACTGGGCGCCGAGGAGTCCGTGAAACTGTGGCGCGAGCTGGCCGGACTGGCCGACGCACCGCGCATCGACAAAGTGCCCCACCTCGACAAGTCCGACCCCACCTCGGTCACCCGCTACACCTGGGGCGCCGATCCCGCCCGCATGCAGTTCGAACTCCTCAAGATAGACCAGGGCGGCCACGTGCCGCCCAGCATCTCCCGGCGCCTGTCCTGGCTGGTGGTCAAGCTGCTGGGCGAGCAAAACGGCGACATCGAATTCGCCGACGAGGCATGGAACTTCTTCAAAGACAAACGCCGCGACACCCCGGCGAACGTACGCTAAGGGACGGCAAGCCGGCCGCAGACACCCTGCCCCAAGCACCCCAGAAATGCAGAAAAGGGGCCAGGGTCAAATCGTAAAAGGGGTCAGGGTTAATTACTCCCTGGCTGGCGCCCCCAACCCGGTTGCCCCCACCCGGCAATGGCCGCTCTCGCCCGGCGAAAAATATCCCTGACCCCTTTTACGATTTGACCCTGGCCCCTTTTTAGCTTCTTAGAAGTCCTTTTCGCCTTGGATGACGGCCGGGTGGCCGGTCATGGCGCGGGAGGTTTGCATGCCGGCCATGACGGCCGCTTCGACGCAGCCGGCGTTCAGGCCGGTCTTGATCCAGTCTCCGGTCAGGAACAGGTTGCTGAAGCCGGATTCGTCGGTGGCCAGGCGGTGCCGGGTACTGTCGACCACGGACAGCACGTAGCGTTCGGATGGGTCGACGTTGGCGCGCCAGTATTGGCTGTCGAATCGCGCCGCACCGGTGCCGCCGGCCGGGTCGACCAGCCACTGCCACGGGAACGCGCCCGACGGCCCGGCCGCCGACCACAGTGCGCAGATTTCTTTGCCGATCTGGTTCAGCGCGCCCTCCTTGGCCACCGCTGCCATGCGCGCCGGGAAGCCGTGGTCGCCGGCCGGCGGGTAAGATGCCACCGGCAAGGCGCTGCAGAAGTAGGACACATTCTTCGGATCGCACCCGGCCGGCCATTCCTCGCGGCACAGCAACTGGTCCATCGGCGCCCAGGTGTCGTAGGGCTCGGTGAAGCCGCTCAGCACCGGCTGCTGGCCGCCGGGCCGCTGGCTCCAGCCCATCTGCGCCAGATCCTTGTCCAGCCATACCTGGTAGGCCTGCGTGGCCACGGTCTGGACCCGTTCGGACGCCGTGCGCAGCCCGGGGCTCGCTTCGAGCAACTGCGGACACACGTGCGGCAGCGAGCCGACCGAAATGCCGAACACGATCTTGTCGAAGTCCACGCCGCGCTGCAACACGCGCTGCGGCAGCGGCTGGCCGAACTGTTCCTGGTACAGCCGCGGCCAGTCGCTCCAGTGCGATTCCAGATTGACGTCCCGCACTTGCAGCAACTCCGCCTGCTCCGGGTCGATCTGGCTGTAGTTCGGCGCCGACGGCCAGCAGCCCAGCTCCTTCACCGTCACCAGCGGGTCGTACGACGGCCCGGCCAGCTTCACCTGCCGCGTCATGCGGATGCTGCCGACGGTGTCGCCGTCCGGCACCAGTTCTTCGACTTTGTGGAAGAATTCGAACTTCACGCCGCGCGCCTTGAGCACCTCGTACAGCGGGGTGAAGATGGTGTCGCCCATGCCGGCCTGCATCTTGAACATGATGCCGCCCTTGTACGCCAGGCCGATGCGCGCCATCGAACGCAAGATCGTGCCCGCCTCCACGTTCGGCTTGGCGAACTCGCCGTTCTCGTAGGCGAACACCAGGTCGTAGAAGCCGCGCACCGGCGCCGAGTTGACGCAGTATTGCTCGTCGCCACCGTGCTTGCGCAGCCAGTCGCGGAAATCGATGTCGTTGATGACGTCGAAGCCTTCCAGGAACACGCCGTCCTCGAACATGCCTTTCATCACGGTGATGCCCAGGTCCAGGCAGATGTAGATGCGGCGCAGCTCGTCGTTGCCGTCGATCAGCTCGCGGTAGCGCGCGTGCAGCCAGCCGCGTATGCCGTCCAGGGTACCGGCCAGCAGCCTGTGCTGCGCACCGTCGTGCGTGCTCGAGTCCGGCGACAGATTGCTCACCAGCGCCATCAGCGCGCTGGCCGACACCACCACGTCGTCCGCCAGTTCCAGCGCGTCGGTGCGCACGGCGTCGGCCAGCCGGTCGAGCCAGCCGCCGATACCGCCGCCGCTGCCGCCCGGCGCCTCCTTCTTGTGCTCGATGTCGGCGGTGATGGAACGGATATGCTTGAGCCACTGCTCGATCCAGCCCACCATGGCCACTGCCATCTGCCACAGCGTGATGTCTTCGCCGTCCTCGCCCGGCTCGCCCGGCAGCGTGGGGAAGACGATGGACCAGTTGCGCCATTCCTTGCCCACCTGCTCGGACAGGGCCACGTAATCCTGCTGCTTGAACGCGTCTTGCCAGGTGGCCAGCGGCGAGCCCGCCGGGCGGTCAGGGCTGGCGTAGACCTGCTTGATCATGGCGAAGGCGTTGGCGTAGAAGCCGAACCAGATGTGCAGGCCGTGCTCCTCGATGCGCTGGCCCAGCGCCGCGTTGCGGCCGCTGGCGCCCTTGCCGCCCAGGCGCCAGCCTTGCTGGTAGACGGTGATGTCGTAGTTGTTCTGCCATCCCGGCCGGTCAGTCAGGTAGTAGGCCGCCGTCATCGAACCGACGCCGCCGCCCAGCACGGCGATCTTCTCCGGCGCGACGCTGGAATTGTCCACCAGCTCTTCGCCCGGCATGGCGGTGAAGTCGAAGTTCATATTGAACGGCAGGATGGCGGGCTGCGGCCCCAGCTGCAGGCCCAGCGTCTCGTGCAGGGGGAAGCTGTCGAAGGCGTGCAGCACGCATTCGTATGCGTATCCCAGCACGCGGCCGCTGTGCACGGTTTCGATCTCGGCCGGCGCCGCCACGATGGCCTGGTACACGGCCTTGATGCCTGCGCTGTCCGGGAATTGCTTGAGGAAAATCTGGTCGATGCGTGGATTGCGCAGCAAGGACAGGATGTCCTCCCAGCCGTCCTCATCCATATTGAAGAAGTCGGGGATCGACAGGAACAGGGCGATGGCCTCCTCGATCAGGTCGGCGACGCCGGCGACAGGCTTGTCCAGCCCCATCTTCTCGATGGCGTTCACCTCCAGCAGCGGGTGCATGGCGATGCGCGTGGCCGGCGAGAACGGGTGGAAGCCCTTGGCCGACACCGAACAGCGCAGCGGCGCCGTACCCGCCTCGGGTATCTCGTAGTCGCACAGGTATTTCGGATAGCCGAACAGCTCGCGCCCGTTGATCAGCGCCATCGCGTCGTCGACGAAAATGTGGCAGGGATACCAATAGATATGGTCCAGCTTGCCTTGCGCGTCCATGGCGCCCGTCATCACCCAGGTGACGATGTCGACTTCAGAGATCCAGCCCTTGGCCTGGTCCACCGCTACCGCCGAGTCCGCGTGATTGACGCGGGTGAAGGTCAGCATCACATACGGCGACAAGGCCTTGAAGCGCATGCGGCCGTTGGCGACGGCGTTCAGGCTGCCGTCCAGCGTGCGCTGCAGCTTGGCCAGGTCGCCCTTGACGAAGAAGCCATACATCTCCGATTGCTTGAGCTGGAGCGGTGCATGCATCATCACCGAGCCGCCGGGATACAGGTAGGAAGGACGTGCCGCCATGGAATCTCCAACTAGAATTAAGGGTGAACAAGCGAGATGTACGCCAGTGTATTGCAGAAAAGCACATTATTGCCCATAAGAATACGAATTTCCATATTGGCCGCAGTCCGATTACAATGCGGCCGTGAAGCGAAAGACAACAAGGACGACCGGATGAGCGGCGGGGATCACACACGCGCCTGGGTGCGCATGCCGTCGGGCCGGCGGCTCGATTTGCTGGACCCGACGCCCTTCGATTGGGAGGACGCCGACCTGGCCCTGGGCCTGGCGCGCACCTACCGCTGGGGCGGGCACTCGGCCTGGCCGCTGCCCTTGTCGGTGGCACAGCATTCGCTCACGGTGATGCAGCTGCGGCGCGACTGGGCCGGCGCCGAAGGCAAGCGGCTCGATCCGGTGCGCGAACTGCGCGAACTGCTGCACGACGCCGAGGAAGGCTTGCTCGGCTTCGACTGCATCTCGGTGCTGAAGCCCTTTCTGGGCGACAGTTTCCGCGAACTGAGCCTGCGGCTGGAAGGCGCTGTCTTCCTGCGTTATGGCGTGCCGGCCTGGACGCCGGCCGAGCACCGCGTCCACAAGCGCGCCGACCGCCTGGCGGCCGCCAGCGAGGCGGTACACGTGGTCGGCTGGTCACGCGAGGAAGTGCGCAGCACGCTGAAAATCCGCGCCGAACCGCTGGAGAAGGACCCGCTGCACGCCATCTACGGCGACGCGCCATGGGAGCCGTGGCCGCCGGGACTGGCGTGCGAGCGCTTCATGGCGGCACTGGAGAACTTGAAAGCAAGGCTGTAAAAACCACAGCTCGCCTTTACCTGATGAAAGTCCTGTAAAGAGCCGTTTTTAAAGCCCTTTTTCATCTTATCCACACCAACTGTGGATAACGATGTGGAAAAGTGCCACTTGACAGCCCGCAAAGCCAGTAACGGTGCGGCTTTCAATAAAATGCCAGTTTCGCAGGCAATTTTTAGACACAATAGAATCAATGACTTACAGCAGCATCTGGGCGCGAATGCGGCGGCTTTTTGCCGATTGAAAAAATATTTTTCCAGCCATCCGACCAGGGCCATGGAAGCCACCGAAGGGCGGCCGATAGAATCCTTTGACAAAAATGCAGGCTAGGAATAGTGTTGACGCAAGCAGATGCACGCAAGGCAGCCGCGCCAAAACGGGCGCGGTTCCATAGACGACTAGCCACGGGAATGTGCATGGACGTGAAAGAAGATAGCAGTGCTGACTGGATGATAGAAGAAGATTTGCCTGGCAGCGCGGAACCAGCCAACGCCGCCCCCGTCCTTGCGCCCTGGCGCGTCCTGATCGTCGATGACGACGTGGATGTCCACGTGGTCACCAAATTTTCCCTCAGCAATGCCTGCTTCCAGGGCCGCCGCCTGAGCTTCCTGCACGCCTACAGCGGCGACGAGGCCATGCATATCCTGCGCACCACGCCCGACGTGGCCCTGGTCCTGCTGGACGTCATCATGGAGACCAGCGAGGCGGGCCTGAAAGTGGCGCGCCAGATCCGTGACGAACTGAATAACAAGCTGGTCCGCATCGTGCTGCGCACCGGCCAGCCCGGCCAGGCGCTGGAGCACAGCATCATCCTGGACTATGACATCAACGATTTCTGGTGCAAGAGCGACCTGACCACCCGCAAGCTGTTTACCACCGTCATCTCTTCCCTGCGCGGCTACGCCAACCTGGTGGAGGGCGAGCAGCGCCTGGCCGCCGTGCAAGCCCAGCTGGACAACAGCGCCGCCTTCACGCTGGACGAACAGCAGCGCATCCTGGACCTCAACGACCTGGCCGCAAGACTGCTGGGCGCGCCCCGCGAAGAGTTGCTGGGTACCAGGCTCAACGCGACTGTCACGCGCTAAGTCGCGGATTCTGAAGCGCTTTTTCCGATATCCACAGCTCATGTGGATATCTTTGTGGATAACAGCCACTTGACAGCCCAGACAGCCCTTAGCTACGCCATTTTCTACAAACTGCCCATTCAAAAGGCAGATTTTATCCCTTTTAAAATCAATCACTTAGATCGTCAAGGAAAGCGGCGTGAAAATTTTTTTCCGCAGTTTCCTATCGTTAATCTTTGTGCATAAGTGGGCGCGGCGCCGCCAAATGGCAGCGCCGGTTCGAAACACAGGGAATGGGGGATTAATGGGAGAATTTTCGGCGCAGATCGGGGTGCAGGAGTACGCGTTCGATGACATCGGGCCGGACATTGTTGGACTTGAGATACTCTATCGCGCACAAGGTGCTGAAGCAGTTTTGCACCGCTATGCCCTTGTCGACGATCTCGCTGCAGCGCAGGTCTTGCCGCTGTTGAGGTGGCGCCAGCCCTGCGGGCCGGCTGGGAAGGGTCAAGGCATCCATCGTCATCCTTCACGGGTCGGGCGGGCTGAGAAAAGCCCGGTGAAAGGAGTATCGAACAATAAATCCCAAAGTCAAGGATAATGGCGGGATGATATCGAGCAATGTATCCACTCCCGATTCCGGTCCCCTTCCCGGCTCCGGCTCCGGCTCCGGCACCGGCCCCGCCCCTGGCGACGAGCGCCCTCGCCCCAAGTCGCTTACCGACCTCTTCGTCTCCTTCACTTTGCTCGCCCTGCAAGGCTTCGGCGGCGTGCTGGCCGTGGTGCAGCGTGAACTGGTCGAACGCAAGCGCTGGCTGACGCAAGAAGAATTCCTGGAAGAATGGGCTGTCGCCCAGCTCATGCCCGGCCCCAATGTGGTCAACCTGTCGCTGATCATCGGCGCCCGTTATTTCGGCCTGCGCGGCGCCATGGCGGCGCTGGGCGGCATGCTGGCCCTGCCCATGCTGGTGGTGCTCATGCTGGCCCTGATGCATGCCCAGTTCGCCGCCCATCCGGGCCTGCAGGGCGCGCTGCGCGGCATGGCTGCGGTGTCGGCCGGCTTGATCTCCGCAGTCGGCCTCAAGCTCGCCACGGCGCTGCGCAAGCACCCGCTGCCCCTGGCCTGGAGCTTGACCGCCGCCGCGCTCGGCGTTGCCCTGGTGGCCTATCTGCGCCTGCCGCTGGGCTACGTGCTGCTGGGCCTGGGCAGCCTGTGCTGCATCCTCACCTACCGCAGGCTCAAGCCATGACCCCGCCCATCCACATCGTCCTGAGCGTGGGCGACTGGTTCAGCCTATTCGGCCACTATATGCTGCTGTCGCTGATGTCGATCGGCGGCGCCATCTCCACCACGGCCGAGATGCACCGCTACCTGGTCGAACAGAACCACTGGCTCACGCCCGCGCAGTTCAACGATTCCATCGCCATCGCCCAGGCCGCGCCGGGGCCCAACGTGCTGTTCGTGGCGCTGATGGGATGGAATGTGGGCCTCAACGCGGGCAGCTGGACTGCCGCCGTGCTCGGCGTGGCGGTGACGATGTTCGGCATCATGCTGCCCAGCACCACGCTGACCTACCTGGCCACGCAATGGATGCACCGCAACCGCGAACGGCGCGCGGTGCGGGCTTTCAAGCAAGGCATGGCGCCGGTGGTGGTCAGCCTGCTGGTGTCGACCGGCATCATCCTGGCGACGGCCAACGCCCACACCGCCAAGGACTGGCCGCTGTGGGCCCTGTCGGCCGCCGCCGGCCTGCTGATCTGGCGCACCCGCATCCACCTGCTGTGGCTGCTGGCTGCGGGCGCGGTGCTGGGCTGGTTCCAGATCGTGTAGCGCGGGTTGGCGCCAACGCCTGTTACACGACGCTCGTAAGCCGCCAAGCGCAAACGCTAGCGCAGCTTCGCGTCCACCGAATAGCGCCCGGCGCCCGACAGCGCGATGGTGCCGAACACGATGATCAGCAACCAGCCGAACTGCCCTTCCGCAATGCTCCAGTCCGGGTGCACCAGCACCATGGACACGGCCAGCAGGAACACCACCGGCAGCGCCGCCAGCCGGGTGAACAGCCCCAGCGCGATGAGCAGCGGGCACAGCACCTCGGCAAACAGCGCGCACCACAAGGTCAGTGCACGCCCCATGCCGAGCGGATCGTCGATGTGCGCCAGTTCCTGCTGGTAATGAACCAGTTTCGGTATGCCGTGCACGTGCAGCAGCAGCGCCGCCCCGGCCACGCGGGCGAACAGCAGTCCGGCGTCCGGCGTGCTTGGACCGATAAGTCTGCGCAGCATCGTCATTTGTTCTGATACCCGCCGTAGTGCTTCACCGGGCTCCAGTCGGGCGCGACGTCAGGCGCCGGCTGCGCGTACTGCGCGAAGTCCTTGCCCGCATACACCACCTTGCCGTTGACCACGGTCAGCGCGCTTTCCAGGTTCTTGATCTGCTCGGCCGGCATGCTGAAGTAATCCTGCGGCAGGATCACCAGGTCCGCGTACTGGCCCTTGGCGAGGGTACCTTTCAGTTTTTCCTCGCCGCTCATCCAGGCACTGCCGACGGTCATCAGCTTGAGCGCCTCGTAGCGGCTGAGGATGTCCTTGGGCTGCCACAGGCTCAGGCCGCCGGCTGTCTTGCCCGTCACCGCCCAGTAGACCGACGGCCACGGGCCGTAGCTGCTGACGCGCGTGCCGTCCGTGCCCAGGCCGACCGGGACCTTCATCTCCAGCATTTTGCGGATAGGCGGCATCTGGCGCGTCTGCGCTCCGTATTGTTTCCAATACAGTTCACCCTGGAAATACATCCTGTCCTGCACGGCGATGCCGCCGCCCAGCGCCTTCACGCGCGCAAGCTGGGCATCGCTGATGGTCTCGGCGTGGTCGAAGAACCAGCGCAAGCCCTGCAGCGGCATTTCCTTGTTGACCTTTTCGATCACGGCCAAGTCGCGGTCGATCGATTCGCCGTAGGTGGCGTGGATGCGGAAGGGCCAGCGGTTCTTGACCAGCAGGCGCAGCACCGCTTCCAGTTCGCCTTCCATGTGCGCCGGCATATCCGGGCGCGGCTCCAGGAAATTCTCGAAGTCGGCCGCGCTCCACACCAGGTTTTCGCCCGCCCCTTCGGTGGTGTAGCCGTTCGCATAAAACATGTGCTGGTTGCTGTCGGGCTTGGCGAGCGTCAGCCAGCGCTGGTAGTCCTCCAGCTCCTTGCCCGGCTTTTGCGCAAACAGGTAGTAGGACGTGCGCACGGTCAGCTTGCCGTCCTTGGCCAGCTCCACGCTGACAGCGTAGTCGTCCGGGAAGTTCTGGCCGCCGCCGCCCGCGTCGATGGCGCTGGTCACGCCCAGGCGGTTCAGCTCGCGGTAGTAATGGATGGTGGAATTGAGCTGCTGCTCGCGCGGCAGCACATTGGTCTTGCCCAGCGTGGTGTACAGGATCAGCGCGTTCGGTTTGGCGATCAGCTTGCCGGTCGGCTTGCCGGCCGCGTCCAGCTCCACCACGCCGTCCTTGAACTTGGTGTCCTTGTCATAGCCCAGGGTCTGTATGCCCTTCTGGTTCAGGAAGCCCAGGCCGTACAGATACAGCAGGAAGACCGGCTTGTCCGGCACTGCCGCGTTGATCTCTTCCAGCGTCGGCAGGCGCTTCTCCTCGAACTGAAACTCGTTCCAGCCGCCGACCACCTTGATCCAGGCGCCCTCGGGCGTGCGCGCGGCCTGCTCCTTGAGCATCTCCAGCGCCTTCTTCAGCGACGTCACGCCGTCCCAGCGCAGCTCGGCGTTATAGTTCAAGCCCTCGCGGATGACGTGCAGGTGCGAATCGTTCAGGCCGGGGATGACGGTGCGGCCGCCGGCGTCGATCACTTGCGTGTTGGCCGATTTCAGTTTGAGGATCTGGGCATTGCTGCCGACGGCTTCAATCTTGCCGTCTTTCATGGCCACCGCCTGGGCAAAACTGCCCGGCTTGACCATGGTGGCGACCTTGCCGTTGGTGATGATGAGGTCGGCCGCGTGGGCCGAGGCCGGGCCCGCCGCGAAAAAGGCGGCCGACAATGCGGCGGGCAGCACCAGCCTGGTGAATACCGGATTCATGTTGTAGTCCTTGCGTTATAGGGCACATCAAAAATGGCGGCCGGCCGGCACTGCTTGCTACTCTTTACGACTAATTTACTGCAATTACTCTTTGACGGCTTCGACAGCGAAGGTCAGCGTGACTTCATCGCCGACGTAGGGAGCGTATTTGCCGGCGTTGAAGTCCGAACGCAGCACCTTGGCGACAGCGTTGGCGCCGCAGGCATCCTTCTTCAGCATCGGGTGCGGCATGCACTGGAAGGACGTCACGGTCAGGGTCACCGGCTTGGTCACGCCCTTGATGGTCAGATTGCCTTCCACCGAAGCCAGCTTGTCGCCGGCGAAGTTCACCTTGGTCGACTTGTAGGTGATAGTGGGGAACTTGGCCGTATCGAAGAAGTCCTCGCCCTGGATGTGGGTATTAAACAGCGGGAAGCCGGTATCGACCGATTTCGCATCGATGGTCACGTCCACGGAACCCGATTTCGCTGCCTTGTCGATCACGATGGTGCCGGTGGTCTTGTCGAAGCGGCTCAGTTGGGTCGAATAACCGAAGTGCGAGTACTCGAAGCGCGGGAAAGTGTGCGCGCCATCGATCACATAGGTTTCCGGCGCAGCGGTGGCGGCCATGGACATGCCAGCGGCGATCAGCAGAGCAACGATTTTTTTCATAGTAATTCTCCAGTCAAAACGATTTATCAGGACGGGCAAGACGCCCGGACTCTTTGTGAATGGAGCCGATTATGCGCCGGGACAATTCGATTGTAAAACGGAAAATATACCGGTTTACTATCGAAAAAATCGATCATGCCGCGCAACTGAAAGATCATTGAGACGAAGTGTACCGTCAGTATCCCGCGCCGCCCATCTGCCAAAGGGCTGGGGTCGAAAGGGCTGAGGTCAGGCGGGCGCGCCGAGCCCTGGGGTCGGGCCTGCATTCCTGCATTTCTCATCTCCAGCTTGGCACTGCGAGGCTTGCATGTGCATGATTGCAGGCCTGACCCCAGCAGCTCAAATGAGGCTGCACGCCGGCCGCCGCCTGACGAGGTCGCTTCGAATGGCACGATTGCAGGCCTGGCCCCAACCCTGGGGTCAGGCCTGCAATCGTGCATTATCACGCAACAATCGGGAGAGGATGCGCTGTTCCAGGGCGGCGAAGGCGGGGGTGGCGCGCGCTTTGGCGCGAGGGCGCGGGAGCTCGATCGCGACATCGAGCGCCACGGTTCCCTCTTCGATCAGCAGGACGCGGTCGGCCAAAGCCACCGCTTCGGCGACGTCGTGCGTCACCAATACTGCCGTGAAGCCGCGCGCCAGCCACAACGATTCGATCAACTGCTGCATTTCGATCCGCGTCAGCGCGTCGAGCGCGCCCAGGGGCTCGTCGAGGAGCAGTACTTGCGGCTGGTGCACCAGCGCGCGCGCCAGCGCCACCCGCTGCTTCTGGCCGCCGGACAGCGCGGACGGCCAGTCGTCGGCGCGCTCACCCAGGCCGACCGTGGACAAGGCCGCCGCGCCCGCATTCAAGGCATGCTGCAAACCGAGGGCGACGTTCTCCAGCACCGTCTTCCACGGCAGCAGCCGCGATTCCTGGAACATGATGCGCAAGTCGACCTCGCCGCCATCGCCCAGCGTAATCGCGCCGCCATCGGGAAGCTCCAGCCCCGCCAGCGCGCGCAGCAAAGTGCTCTTGCCACAGCCGCTGCGTCCCACCACGGCGACGAATTCACCCGCCTTCAAATGCAGGCTGACGCCGCGCAGTACCTGCCGCGCACCGTAGGCCTTGTCCAGGTCCGCTATGGTGACCGGCACGCCGTGGCGTCCCGGCACGCCGCGCGCATGCGGGCGCTGCGCCTCCCTCGCCTTCGGCGTGTGGGCAAATAATTCGGATTCCGCCTGAGTCGTCGCGAGCAGCATGGCCTTCCTTTCAGTAATAAGCAGGATTCCAGCGCAGGAAATGCTTCTCCATCGCGCGCGATGCCAGGTCGGCCAGTTTGCCGAGCGAGGCGTACAGCAATATGCCGACCAGCACCACGTCGGTCTGCAGAAACTCGCGCGCATTCATCGTCATATAGCCGATGCCCGCCTGCGCCGAAATGGTTTCGGCCACGATCAGCAGCACCCACACCAGCCCCAGGGAAAAACGCACGCCGACCAGTATCGAGGGCAACGCCGCCGGCAGCACCACGTCGCGGTACAGCGGCCAGCCGGTCAGGCCGTAGCTGCGCGCCATTTCCACCAATTGCGGATCGGTCGACCGGATACCGTGGAAGGTGTTCAGGTACACCGGAAAGAACACGCCCACCGCCAGCAGGAACAACTTGGCTGTTTCATCGATGCCGAACCACAGGATGACCAGCGGGATCAGCGCCAGCGCGGGGATGTTGCGTATCATCTGCAACGTGGTGTCGAGCAGCGTCTCGGCGCGGCGGAAGCTGCCTGTGAATAAACCCAGAGCCAGTCCCGCTCCCGCTCCGATGGCGAAACCGCTACCTGCGCGCCACAGGCTGGTTCTCAGGTGCGTCCACAGCTCGCCGGACTCTGCCAGCGTCCAGAAGGCGCGCGCCACCGACCACGGTTCCGGCAGCACGCGGCTCGACAGCAAGCCCATGCGCGCCGACAGTTCCCACAGCAGCAGCAGCGCCGTCGGCAGCAACCAGGGCGCCAGCGGCGGCAAGGCTGCCGCCTGCGCCGAGGACGTAGCTGAAGAAACGCTTGGCGCCTCGCCGCGCGCCATATCAGGCCGCCTTCTTAGGCAGGATATCGCTGGCCATGACTTCGCCGAACGGGCCGCTCAGCGACTGTACACTGGCTGCCTTGCCCTTGCCCAGCAGCGGGAACAGCAGCTCGGCGAAGCGGTACGATTCCTCCAGGTGCGGATAGCCGGAGAAGATGAAGGTGTCAATGCCGAGCTCCGCATACTCCTGAATGCGCGCATGCACCGTCTCAGCGTCCCCCACCAGCGCCGTGCCCGCGCCGCCGCGCACCAGGCCCACGCCCGCCCACAGGTTGGGCGACACCTCCAGCTTGTCGCGCCGGCCACCGTGCAGCTCGGCCATGCGGCGCTGCCCCACCGAATCCATCTTGCCGAAGGCAGCCTGCGCTTTGGCGATCACGTCGTCGTCCAGGTGGCTGATCAATTCCTCGGCCGCGCGCCATGCCGCCTCGTTTGTCTCCCGCACGATCACATGCAGCCGGATGCCGAAACGCACCGTGCGGCCATGCCTGGCGGCGCGCGCGCGGATGTCGGCGATCTTTTCCGCCACCGCCGCCGGCGGCTCGCCCCACGTCAGGTAGACATCCATCTGCTCCGCCGCCAGCTCGTGCGCCGGTTCGGACGAACCACCGAAGTACAGCGGAGGATAGGGCTTCTGCACCGGCGGATACAGCGTGCGCGCCCCCTTCACCTGGATATGCTTGCCCTCGAAATCGTAGCCCGCGTCGCCGCCCTCCCCGGACAGCGATGCGCGCCACACGCGGATGAATTCATCCGAAATCTCGTAGCGCTTGGCGTGGTCGGCGAACAAGCCGTCCGCCTCCAGCTCCGCCTGGTCGCCGCCGGTGACGACGTTGATCAGCAGGCGGCCATTGGACAGTCGGTCGAACGTGGACGCCATGCGCACCGCCAGCCCCGGTGTGGACAAGCCCGGCCGCACCGCCACCAGGAACTTCAGCTTCCTGGTCGCGTTGATCAGCGACGACGCCACCACCCACGCATCCTCGCAGGAGCGCCCGGTCGGCAGCAGCACGCCGTCGTAGCCCAGGGTGTCGGCCGCCACGGCCACCTGCTGCAGATATTCGGCATCGACGGCCCGCCCGCCGTTCGAGGTGCCGAGATAGCGGCTGTCGCCGTGGGTCGGAATAAACCAGAAAATATTCAACGGCATATCCATTCCTTTCAGAGTTTGTAAGGCAGCAGCGCATCCTTGACCGCTATCGGCCTCGGGATCAGCTTCAGGGCTGCAAAGGCGTCCGCCACCTTCTGCTGCGCGGCGATCACTTCCGGCGTCACGGCTCTCACCCCGTAGGCATAGCGCGACGCAGCCAGTTCCACCACGCCGCTATCGAGGCCGGTCTGCACGGACAGGATGGCGGCCACTTCCTTCTGGTTCTTCAGCCCCCACTCATCGACGGCGGCCAGCTCCTCGATGACGATGCGGACTATTTCCGGATGCTTCTCCGCATACGGCCTGGCAGCCAGGTAAAACTGGTGGTTGGCGACCAGCCCGGTGCCGTCCAGCAGCACGCGTGCGCCGAGCTGCTTCTCGGCGGCAGCCAGGAAGGGATCCCAGATGACCCAGGCGTCCACGCTGCCGCGCTCGAACGCGGCGCGTGCATCGGCCGGCGGCAGGAACACCACGTCCACGTCCTTGTAGGCCAGGCCCGCCTTCTCCAAGGCCTTCACCAGCAGATAGTGCACGTTGGAGCCCTTGTTGAGCACGATCTTCTTTCCCTTCAGATCCGCCAGGCTGCGCGCCCGGGAATCCTTGCGCACGACGATGGCCTCGCTCGATGGCGACGGCGGCTCGTTGCCGACATAGACCAGATTGGCGCCCGCAGCCTGCGCGAAGATGGGCGGCGCTTCGCCAACCGTGCCGAAGTCGATGCTGCCCACATTCAGGCCTTCGAGCAGCACCGGGCCGGCAGGGAACTCCGTCCATTTCACGTCCACACCTTTCGAGGCGAGGCGCTTCTCCAGCGTACCACGCCCTTTCAATAGCGTCAGCGTGCCGTATTTCTGGTAGCCGATGCGTAGCACCGGCCTGGCCTGCGCCCGCCCCAGGGCGGGCAGGCCGGCCGCAGCGATGCCAGTGGCACCGGCGAACAACAGGCCGATGGTGCGGCGGCGCGCGTTGCGCTTGTCTGCGAATTGGCTCATATTTTCCTTATGCGGCTTGGATGGATGGGGTGTAAGGATGATCCTGCAGCGAACGCACCGGCGCGGCCTGCGCGGCCGCCGCCGTTGCCACCAGCCGCGCCTGCTGCGGCGGCGCCAGCGCAGCCGCCAGTTCATCGACGCCGGCCGCAACGCGCGCGGCGATCGGCGCTGCCAGCGACAGCCCTTCCTCGTCGTGCCACTCCAGCTGCTGCGTCGTCGCATAAATGCCGGTCAACACCTGCCTGGCGGCCAGCGCGTGCAGCACCGGCCGCAGCGCATAGTCCAGCGCCAGCATGTGGGACTGGCTGCCGCCCGTCGCGATCGGCAGGATCACCTTGCCCGCCAGGCCATCTTGCGGCAGCAAATCGAGGAAGGTTTTCAGCAGGCCGGAGTACGAGGCCTTGTAGATGGGCGTGGCGATCACGATGGCGTGCGCCGCCGCCACCGCGCCGATGGCCCGCCTGATGGCGGCGTCCGCGCCATCGCCGAGCAGCAGGGCCCGCGGCGGCAGGTCCCTGACATGGACGCGCTGGTAGCGGTGGCCTTGCGCGGCCAGCTTTTCGCCGATGTGCAGCAGCAGCCTGCTGGAACTGGATGGGACCGAAGGACTGCCGCCTAGAAGCAGGATGCTCATATTGATCTCTCCGCGTTGGATGGTTTTATCCAGACTACGACCGTCCGCCTGAAAGCAGAACGAATCGTTTCACGCATCGATATGCGAATTTCCACGCATGACGTTTCCGCATATGCAAAAACGCAATCGTTCGTGTACGAGGAGGGAGAGCCGATGCAATACTGGACGCCGGCAAGGCTTACGCCTCCCAAGGGCGGCCTGTTCCACGCCGTCAAAAGGTGTCGTTGGACGACGCGAAGGAGAATTTCCCGCCAGATCGGCAAGATCGGCGCAGGCAAGTCCACCCTGCCGCGTCTGTTGCTGGAGCGGCCCGACAGCGGCAGCGTCACCGTGGACGACCACAAGCTGGCGGTGTTGAACAAGCGTGAACTGCGCGAAGCGCGCTCCCAAAAAAAACTGCACGAATGCAGGCTCGACCCCACCCCTGGGGTCGAGCCTGCATTCGTGCAGGTACAAGCAACCTCATCAGAACGCGTTCAGCGTCCAGCCTCGTTCCGATCGCCGGGGTCGGGCCTGCATTCATGCATATGCATGCCGTAAGGTGTCAATCCAGAGGCCAAAATCACATGAATGCAGGCCCGACCCCAGGTGCCCGACCCCAGGTGCCCCAGGTGTTCTAGCGGCAGTCGTTGCGCATCTGGGCTTGGGAGACGTTGCTCTCCGGCGGGACGCTTTGCGTCAGCCAGACGTTGCCGCCTATGGTCGAGCCGGCGCCTATCGTGATGCGGCCCAGGATCGTCGCGCCGGCGTAGATCACCACGTCGTCTTCCACGATGGGATGGCGCGGCGTGCCTTTGATCAGCGCGCCGCTGGCGTCGGCCGGGAAACGCTTGGCGCCCAGCGTGACGTGCTGGTACAGCCGCACGCGCTGACCCAGGATCGCGGTCTCGCCGATCACCACGCCGGTGCCATGGTCAACGAAGAAGCTGGCGCCGATCTGCGCGGCCGGGTGGATGTCCACGCCGGTCTTGGAATGCGCAATGTCGCAGATCAGGCGCGCAATGAAGGGCGCTCCCAGCCTGTGCAGCGAGTGCGCCAGCCGGTAGTGCAAAATGGCGATCGTGCCCGGGTAGCACAGCATGATTTCGGCCACCGACGTCGCCGCCGGATCACCCGCGAACGCGGCCTGCACGTCCGATACCAGCAAGGCGCGGATGGCCGGCAGCCCCGCCGCGAACTCGCGCGTGATGTGGCGCGCCTGCTCGGTCAGCGCTTCCTCGCTGCTGTCCTTCGACAGCTCGGAGAACAGCAGCCCGCGCCGCACCTGCTCGGTGAGCCGGTTCAGCGTCGTGTTCAGTGTGTCGCCGACAAAGTAGTCGATGCTCTCGTCGGTCAGGTTCGGCCGGCCATAATGGGTCGGGAACAGCACGGCGGACAGGCCGTTGACGATGGTGGTCAGCGCCTCGCGCGACGGCAGCTCGCGTACCCGCCCCTGGTGGCGGATGTTGTGCGTCGCTTCGCGCGATATGCGCAGCTGCTCGATCACCGGTCCCAGGTTCCAGTGCGCAGGGCGCACGCCGGCGGCGTCGTAAGTGTCGATAGTCATGGCATCTCGAATAACATTGTTTTCGCGTGGAGGTCGAGCTTACTCAGCCCTCCCCGTAAAACGAAGGAATTATTTCGCCGATTGATATGCGGAATCCGCATATCGATATATCGGCGCGCGTGGCGTAGAATGGCGCTCCAGGTAACATTAACCGATCTATGAATATTCTGCTGACACTGCTCCTGGCCGGCCTGACCATGGTCGGCCCGCTCGCCATCGACACCTACCTCCCGTCCTTCCCGGCGATCGCCGTAGCTTTCGACGCAAGCCCCATCGCCATCCAGCAAACCCTCAGCCTGTTCCTGTTCTGCTTTGCCTTCATGATGCTGTTCTACGGCACCATGTCCGATTCCTTCGGCCGCCGCCCCGTCATCCTGGTGTCGCTGGTGATCTACGTGGCCGCCTCGGTGGGCGCCGCGCTCGCGCCGTCCTTCGGCGTGCTGCTGGCCTGCCGCGTGCTGCAGGGATTGTCCTCGGGCGCCGGCATGGTGGTCGGCCGCGCCATCGTGCAGGACCGCTACGCCGGCGCCGAGGCGCAGAAAATCATGTCGCACGTGATGATGGTGTTCGGTCTGGCGCCGGCCCTCGCCCCCATCCTCGGCGGCTGGCTGCAAGTGTCCTTCGGCTGGCGCTCCATCTTCTGGTTCCTGACCGGATTCGGCATCCTGATGTATGTCGCGGTGCTGCGCGCGCTGCCGGAAAGCCTGCCGCAGAAGGACCGCCACCCCTTCCACGCCGGCGTGATCGCGGCCAATTACTGGAAGGTGCTGTGCCACCGCCAGTTCCTGCTGCTGTCGGTCAGCGTGGGCATGGCTTTCGGCGGCTTCGCGCTGTATATCGGCTCGGCAGCCTACTTCGTGATGAATATCCTGCACTTGCCGGAGACCGCTTTCGCCTGGCTGTTCTTCCCGCTGATCAGCGGTTCGGTGGTCGGTTCGGCGCTGTCGGGCAAACTTGCCAAGCGCTACTCGCAGAGCGCGCAGATCTGGGCCAGCTACGCCATCATGGGCGCGGCGGGTGCCGCCAACATGGCCTATAACTATGTGTTCGCGGCCGAAGTGCCATGGGCCGTGCTGCCCTTGTTCGTGTATTCGTTCGCGCTGGCGGTCGCCATGCCGCCGATGACGCTGACCGCGCTGAACCACTTCCCCAACAACAGCGGGCTGGCTTCGTCGATGCAGTCCTTCATCCAGATGATTTTGTTCGCGCTGACTTCAGGCGTGGTCGCGCCGCTGCTGTTCGACAGCGCCTTCAAGCTGGCGTGCGGTGTGATGGCCGGCCTGGTGATCAGCTTCGCCGCCTGGGTCGTGGCCCAGCACGGCGAACAGATTCCGGCGCAAGCCTAGCCCGCGCTCAGGGCCAGGGCGCAGGCGTGACTTCGATGTACTGCGCGCCACCCTGCTCCGGCTCGGCCTCGGCAGGCGCGGACAGACGGGCCTCGCGCGCCAGCCCCAGCCCGAGGATTTCCTTGCGGCCCTCGACGAAGTCGGACGTGGACAGCGGGTGCTCCTTGTCCGGCCAGTTCGCGATGGCCCATTGCTGCACTTCCTCATAGCGCCGCCATACCTCGTCAATGAATTGGCGCCTCGCCTGTTCGTCCAGCATTGCCGCTCTCCCGTCAGATGATCGTTGCCAGCCAGTGTACGCCAGCCCGCGCGCCGCTAGCGCACCGGACGGATCACGTAGACGCAGCGGCGGGCGCCGGACAGCAGATGCTCGGCGCGCTCGACTTCGCAGCCCTCGCCCAGCACGCGCTGGAACACCTGCAGCTCGGAGCGGCAAAAGCCCTGGCAGCTGGTGGCGGCGGCGCAGATGGGACAATGGTTCTCGATCAGCAGATGGCTGCCGTCGGGCTGCTCTTCGCTTTCAGCCATATAGCCTTCGGCGTCGCGCGCCTGCGCCAGGGCGCGCACGCGTCCAGCCAGCGCATCGGCCGCCGCCAGCGCGTCCGCGTAGGCCGCCTCGCTTTCCTTCTCGCGCGCGGCGATCAGCTTGTCCAGCCCCACTTCGCCGAACAGTGCGCGCACCTGGCTGATCATCTGCAGCGTGAGGTCGGCATGGCGGTCCGGGAAGCGGGCGTGGCCCGCCTCTGTCAGATGCCAGCGGCGCGACGGGCGGCCCACCTTGTCGGCCACATCCTCGAAACCGGCCAGCCCCTTCTCCTGCGCGGATTCGAGCTGGCGCCGGGCCCCCATCGAGGTCAGCTCCAGCAGTTCAGCCAGCTTCTGCGCGGTTTGCGGACCGCGCGTCTTGAGCAGAAAAAGTACCTTGTCGGCGGTGTTCATTCTTTGTCTTTCACGGGGCGCTTACGGTGCGGTCATGGTGCGGTCATGGGCAGGCGCAGACGCCAGGCCTGCAGATTCCAGCCAGCCCAGGCACTCAACACGGCACCCAGCAGCAGGACCCAACGCGTGTCGATCAGCGTCAGCACCGAGCCGGCCAGCGCCATCAGTATATTCGCCAGGCAGAAAGTCGTCGACAGCAGGCCCATGACGGCGCCTTGGCCATGCGCGCCGAAGCGCCCTGCCGCCCAATTCTGCACCACGGCGTTGTAGAAGGAATTGGGCACGCCGAACAGCACGATCCCCACCATGCCCACCCACAGATTGCCCAGCGCGACCAGCGCCACCGCGGCCGCCAGACCGAAGGCATGCCAGGCGGCGCGCTGCAGCGGCTCAACGGCACTGGGGCGGCCCGAGAACAGCGACGACAGCGTCATCAAGCCGCACAGGGCGACATTGATGGCGGCAATGCCTTGCGCATCGTAACGCCCCACTTCCACCAGCCACAATGGATAGAACTCGTAGAACGCCGTCACGCCGCAGGTGAAGGCCAGCTGTATCCTGAACAGCGTGCGCAACTCCCCGTGCTTGAGCAGGTTGAGGGAATGGCGGTCGCGCGCCACGTGCCACCAGGACGTGGTCAGCGTGGATGGCGCTTCGCGCGGCATCGCCAGCGCCACCAGCAAGGCCACCAGCAGCAGCGCGGCGGCGGCGATCCAGAACGGCACCGTCAGGCCGAAGCCCACCGTCAGGCCGCCCAGCAGCGGCCCGGCCAGCCAGCCGAAATGGAAGGCGCCGTTCAGCCAGCCAAGCGCGCGGGCGCGCAAATCGCCATCGAGGCGCTCGGCCAGCATGGCGCGCGCCACCGCGCCGTTCCCTTCCAGCAGGCCGGTGACGAAGCGCGCGGCCAGGAACAGCGGATAGGACTCGGCCATCATCGCGCCGGCAGTGAGCGCATGACCGACGGCGGCGCCGGCGGCGCTGGCGAGCAGCACCGGGCGGCGGCCGTAGCGGTCGGACAGCGCGCCCAGCACGGCAGAGCCGATCAGCAAGCCGAGCGGATTGACCAGCAAGGCCACGCTGAACAAGAGCTTGGGAGGCAAGCCGAGGAACTGGTTCAGCCCGGACTCGGCACCGGACGCGAACAGCGGCGGCAGGATGGGATAGGCCAGCGAAGCGCCCACCGTGGACAGCAAGGCCAGCATGCAGGCGGACGCAATCAGGATCGCATTTTTCATGGTCGTCGTATCAGTATCGATGTGGCTTCAATATACCGACGGCCCATAAATAAGTAAACTTAATTGTTTACTTAACCCCGGATCAGCTCGCGCCCACAATCTCCATCAGCGCGGCCGCCGGCATCGGCCGGCCCAGCAGATAGCCTTGCGCATAGGTGCAGCCGGCGCGCTGCAGCCATTCCAGCTGCTCGCGGTTCTCCACGCCTTCGGCCACCACGGTCAGGTGGAAGTCCTGTGCCAGCGAGATCACGGCGCTGACGATGGTGCTGCCTTCGCCCGGCAGCGACTGCAGGAAGCTGCGGTCGATCTTAAGCTGGTTGATGGGGAAGGACTGCAAATATGCAAGCGACGAATAGCCGGTGCCGAAATCGTCGATCGACAGGCGCACGCCCAGCGTGCGGGCGGCGCGCATGAATTGCACCGCCGCGTCGACATCTTCCATCAGCACGCTCTCGGTCAATTCCAGTTCCAGCAGCGCGGGCGGCAAGCCGCTGCGCTCCAGCGCGCGCAGCACGTCGTCCAGGAAGTCTTTTTCGCGCAGCTGGCGGGCCGACACGTTGACGGCCACGCTGAGCGGTGCGCCGTTCTCGCCCTCGCCCGTCCGCTGCCAGGTCGCGGCATCGGCGCAAGCGCGTTCCAGCACCCAGCGCCCCAGCGCGACGATCAGGCCGCTGTCTTCCGCCACCGGGATAAACTCGGCCGGGGAGATGAAACCATGGACCGGGTGGCGCCAGCGCAGCAGCGCCTCGGCGCCCACCATGCGCTCGCTGGCGCAGTCGAATTGCGGCTGGTAGTGCACCTGCAGCTCGCTGCTGGCCATGGCGGCGCGCAGGTCGCGCTCCAGCTGGGCGCGGCGTTGCGTCTGCATCGTCATCTCGGGGATGAACTCGGCCATGCGGTTGCGGCCGGTCTGCTTGGCATGGTACAGCGCAGTATCGGCACTGGTCACGAGCTCGCCGATTTCGACGGCATCGTCCGGGAACAGGCACAAGCCCACGCTGGCGGTGGCGAACACTTCGCTGCCGCCGATCTGGAACGGTGCGCGCAGCGCCTCCGTGACATGCTGCGCGATGGCGCGCGCCTGATCGCGCCCTTCCACCGGCGAGGCGATGATGGCGAATTCGTCGCCGCCGATGCGGCTGACCACGTCCTCGCTACGCACAGCGGAACGCACCACGCAAGCCACCTGGCGCAGCAACTCGTCGCCCGCCGCGTGGCCGGCCGTGTCGTTGACCATCTTGAAATTATCCAGGTCGATCAGCAGCAGCGCGAGCTGGCCGCCGCTGCCGCGCCGGTCGGCCAGCGCCTGCTCCAGCATGCGGTAGCTGGCGCGCCGGTTCGGCAGCGCCGTCACCGGATCGGTATAGGCCAGGTAATCGAGCTCGCGTTCGGCCGCCTCCACCCGCGCGCTGGTGCGCCGCACCAGCAATTGCGCCAGCAGCAGCGCGCCCAGCGAGGCCAGCACCAGCAGGCCGACGTAGCGCACCATGGCATTGCGCACGCCGTCGGTGCCATGCACCAGCACCACCTTGCCCAGCTTGGCCGCGCGGTAGGCGACGGGCGCTTGCACGCGCACCTCGCTATACCAGCTGTAGGATGTCGGGGCGGCGGCAGGTGTCCAGCCGTCCGTGCTGTACTGGGCGAACAGCACGCCGTGCTGGTCATAGACGGCCACCCAGCGGAAAAACGGCGCAGAGCGCAGGGAGCGCAAGGTGTCGCCCGCAGCTTCGCGGTCGCCGAACATCAGCGGCGCGGCCAGGTTGTCGGCCACGATGGCGGCCTGCACTTTCGCCTCGTGCTGCAGCGCCTGGTGCAAGGACAGCACCTGGTACACCAGCAGGATGACCCCGGCCACGATCAGCGCCGACACCACGGCCGCCAGCTGGCCGGCGCCGAGCAGCGCAGTCAGGCCGCCGGGACGCCTGGATTGCTTGGGCGCGCGCGTTTTCACCATACATTCCTCGCCAGGCGCAGCAGCCGCGAACTGAATTTCAGGCCAAGGCGGGCCGCCTCGCGCGTATCGATGTCGAAGCGCACATGCTGGTCCTCGTCGACCAGCGTGACGGCGGCAGCGGATTTCCCGGCCTTGCCGCCGTCGGCCACGTAGAGCACGCCGGCGCCGTCCATGGGCCGCGGCAGCGGTAATTCGCCGGCGAAGATGACGATGTCGCAGGCGCGTGGCGCTGCGCCCGGCTCGAACAGGGTCCAGGTCCGGCCGTTGACGGCTTTGCCTTCAAGCTGGCGCAGGCTTTCCCAGAACGGCAGCGTGGGCCGCGCGCACACGGTCAGGCTGCGCTCGGCCGCCACGCCGGCCGGCACGGCCGGCCACGTGGTGAACATCGCGATATTGTAGATATAAGCCGCCTTCAGCGCGTTCACCTGCACTTGCGCATGGCACAGGGGCGCCAGCAGCAAGGCCAGGAGAAAACACGGGAGGCGGACGGGCAGCATGGTCAGAATCCGAACACCAGTTTGACCGCCAGCGTGCGGCTCTGGCGCTCCAGCGCCTCCTGCACGAACGCCGGGCCGGCGGGGTCGGCGTAGCGCGCGTCGAAAGCGTTGTACAGCGCCAGCGACACTTCGGTGCGCGGCAGCAGCCGGGTGCTGCTCGCGGTCAGGTTGCTCACGCAGTGGCCTCCCGTGTAGGCGTGTTCGGTGCGCCGTGCCGACACGCATTGCAGCTCGGCCGCCACGCGCGCCCGCAGCGCCGGCACCGGCACCGCCGCGTTGAACTTGGCCAGGCGGCGCGGGGAGTTGACCGGCTGTACCTTGCCGCCGTCGTCCGAATGCTGCACGGCCAAGCTGGCGCGCAGGCGCAGGCCGCGCTCGAACTGGCGCTCGTATGCCGCCTCCGCCCCCATGGCGGTGGCGTGATCGACGTTGGCGAACACCAGCACGCCGCTGCCGGCTTCCAGTTCCTGCGTAATCAGGCCGCGCATGCGGTAGCGGAACAGGGACAGGCGCGCCATGCTGGACGCGTCCAGGCGCCGCTCGAATATCAGTTCGCGCGTGCTGATTTTCTCCGCCGACAGCCCGGGACTGGCTTGCTGCACGCCCGCCACCGCGTAGTACTGCTCGTACGCGTTGGGCACCCGATAGGCCGTGCCGTAAATGAGCTTGACGGTGTCGGCCGGGTCGACCTGGGCCATCAGCGCCACGCGCGGACTGAACTGCCCGCCGACATTGCTGTCCGAGTCGTAGCGCAAGCCGGCATTGAGCAGCAGGCCCGGCGACAGCCGCCACTCGTCTTCCAGGAATACGCCGCTGCGGTCGCCCTTGCGGCGGTCTTCCAGCAACTGTTCGTAGGGGCCGAGGTTGAAATTGAACTGGTCGCGGCGCGCATTGCGCTGCACTTCCCCGCCGGCCACGATCTTGTGGTCCTGGAAGCGCGTCAGCGTCAGGTGCGCGCTGAGGCCGTACCACATCGCATGGTCGCCATCGACATTGATGCGCATGATGTCCGCCGCGTCAGGATAGCTGCCGACGCCCAGGTAGTCGGCCCGGCCCCAATAGGCCATGGCGGCCAGTTCCACGCCGTCGTACAGCTGGCCGGCATAAGCCGCCTTGGCGATGGCCTGGGCGTCGCGTGTGTAGTTGGGGGCGTTGAACTGCGCGCCGAAAGAGCCGGTCGGCACGCCTTTGACGCGGTCCGCGTAGGCCGCCGACAGCGACCAGCCGCCGCGTGCGGCCTTGGCGAACACACGCTTCACGCGGTCGTCATCGAGGCCGCGCGCAACACCGTCGTGCACGCCCGGCTGCTCGTATTCGGCGTAGTATAAATCCTGCCCGTCGCGCCGCTGGCTGCTGGCAGCGAGCAGCCAGTCGGTGCCATCCTGGCTGTGCCAGCCGTAGCTGAAGCGCGCGCCCCGCTCGCCGTAGCTGCCCGCCGTCGCCGCCGCCTGCGCGCCCGCCATGGCGCTGCCGGCCTTGGTGATGACATTGATCACGCCGAACAGCGCATTCGAGCCGTACACCGCCGAACCGGGGCCGGGCACGTATTCGATGCGCTCCACCAGGTCCATGTCCAGCAGCCCTTCGCTGCCGATGCTGGCCTGGTCGTAGACGCTGTCGTTGTTGCGCACGCCGTCCACCAGCAGCAGGAAGCGGCTGTCGTAGTCACCTGGCCTCAGGAAGCCGCGCGCGCCGAGGTAGGAATAGTTGCGGTCGTTGGTCACGTACAGCCCGGGCAGCGAGGCCAGGGCGTCGGCCAGCGTGCGCCAGCCGAAGTCGCGGATGTCCTGCGCGGTCAGCACCACCACCGCCGACGGCGCCTCGGCGATCGACTGCTGGAAGCGCGACGCGGAGGTCACCACTTGCAATGCCATCAACTGTTCAAGCGGCAAGGAGGCCAGCTCTTCGCTGCTGCTATCGAGCGTGGCTTGCCCTGGCTCGGGCGCGGACACGGGCGCGGCCATGCCCGCTGCCCACGCGGGCAGCGTACCGACGGCCAAAAGGAAAGCGAAACGCCAAGGGGCGGCTAGCGCGGGGGAGATCGACGCGATCATTAATTGTTCTAATAAAGTGACTCAGGCCGGACAGCCGCGAAACAGCTCAAATAGTACCGCTTACGGCCCGGCAAGGCCAACTAAGTGTTGCTTTACAGCACAAAGCGCTCAGGCAGCCCGGCCCAGCTGCGGCAGCGAGGCCATCAGGTCCGAGAAGCGCTGCCCCTGGATCATGACGTGCTCGCGCAACAGGTTGGCGGCCTGGTCGCCGTCGCCGTCCAGGATGGCCTGCACCACGCCGTCGTGCTCGGCGTACGAGTTGGACAGGCGGTTGCGCACGCGCAGCTGCAGGCGCCGGTAGGGGCGCAGGCGCCGGTACAGGCTGCGCGCCTGCTCGATCAGGAACTGGTTGTGGCTGCCCGCGTAGATGGCCTCGTGGAAGGCTTCGTTCTTGTAGTAGTAGTCGTCCGGCTCGTGCGCGTCGAGCGCCTCCTTGCAGGCCTGGTGCGCGGCCAGCAGCGTGGCCTGTTCTTCCGCCGTCATGCGGCGTGCGGCGAGACGGCCGCAGCTTGCCTCCAGCTCGGACATCACTTCAAACATTTCCACCAGCTGCTGCGGCCCCAGGTCGGCGACGATGGCGCCGCGCCGTGGCCGTATCACCACCACGCCCATGGAGCCGAGCTGGATCAGCGCCTCCCGGATCGGCGTGCGCGACACGTCGAAGCGCGCGGCCAATTCGGTTTCGTCGAGATGCTGGCCGGGCGTGAGCGTGCCCATGGCGATCATTTCCTCTATGGCTTCGCGTAATTCGGCGGATCGGTTTTGCATGGCTGTGGGCGCTTCATGTATGTGAGTCTTCATTATAGATGGCATTTTTATCTTGACAATGTATTCAAGCCATATATTCTTGTATACACAAAAACGGCATCTGCATAATTCACTCACCACCTTGGAGGATGTATGACTGTAATGGACCGCAGGGCGATCCTGGCCGCGATCGCGACCAGCCCGTTCTGGATGCACAGCGCATACGCGCAAGCGACCACCCTGAAAATCTCGCACCAGTTCCCCGGCGGCACCGTGGCCGAGGGCGATTTCCGCGACCGCCTGACCCGCATGTTCGCGGCGGAAGTTGAAAAGCGCAGCAAGGGCGCGCTGAAGTTCGAGATCTACCCCGGTTCGTCGCTGATGAAGACCAACGCCCAGTTCTCCGCCATGCGCAAGGGCGCGCTCGACCTGTCGCTGGTGCCGCTGTCGTACGCGGGCGGCGAGGTGCCGGAGGTGAATATCGGCCTGATGCCCGGCCTGGTCACGTCCTACGAACAGGGCTACAACTGGAAGAACGCCGAAGTGGGCAAGGAGCTGGCACGCATCCTGTACGAGAAAGGCATCGTGGTGGTGAGCTGGATCTGGCAGGCCGGCGGCGTGGCCTCGCGCAGCAAGCCGGTGGTGGAGCCGGAGGATGCCAAGGGCATGAAGATACGCGGCGGTTCGCGCGAGATGGACCTGATCTTGAAAGCGGCCGGCGCCGCCGTGGTATCCCTGCCCTCGAACGAAATCTACGCCGCCATGCAGACCGGCGCGATGGACGCGGCCCTGACCTCCTCCACCTCGCTGATCTCCTTCCGCCTGGAGGAAGTGTCGAAGGCGCTGACCACGGGGCGCGGCAACGCCTACTGGTTCATGTTCGAACCGCTGATGATGTCCAAGGCCATCTTCGACAAGCTGCCGAAGGAGCACCAGGCCACCATCATGACGGTCGGCGCCGAGATGGAGGCCTTCGCGCTGAAGGCCGCGCAGGCGGACGACGCGCACGTGGCGTCCGTCTACCAGAAGGCCGGCGCAAAAGTGGTGGACCTGAACGCGGCCACCGTGAAGCGCTGGCAGGCCATCGCGCGCACCACCGCGTGGAAGGACTACGGCGAGAAGAACGACAACTGCGCCAAGCTGCTCAAGCTGGCCGAGAAGACGCTATGAGCCACGGCTTCGAACTCAATGCGCCGAGCGGGCCGGCCGTGCCGGACAACGCGGCGCTGGCCGGCGCGTCCGGCCTGCTGAATAAGCTGAACAAGGCGCTGCTGGCGGTGTCCATGTGCGCGCTGATCCTCACGGCGCTGATCCTCACCTACTCGGTGGTGTCGCGCTACTTCTTCAACGCGCCCACCGACTGGCAGGACGAAGCGTCGGTGTTCATGCTGGTCGGCGTCACCTTCTCGTGCGCCGCCTATGTGCAGTCCTATCGCGGCCATATCGGCATCGAAGCGCTGGCGGGCCTGCTGCCGGCGCGCGTCAACGCGGTTCGCCTGTTCGTCGTCGATCTGCTGTCCATGCTGTTCTGCGCCTTCTTCTCGTGGAAATCGTGGACGCTGTGGCACGAGGCCTTTGTCGACGGCCAGACCACCACCTCCACCTTCGCGCCGCCGCTGTGGATCCCCTACGGCATGATGGCCCTGGGGATGACGCTGCTCACCCTGCAACTGCTGCTGCAAACCGCGGCGCGCCTGAGCGACCGGCCGGCCGGCCAAGGAAAACCGACATGAGCGAACTCACTCTCGGCGCCCTGTACGGCGCGGTCACCCTGGTGGTGATGTTCTCCGGCATGCCGATCGCGTTCGCGCTCGGCGTGGTGGCCACCGGCTTCATGTACTTCTTCATGCCGCCCTCCTCGCTCGACACGGTGACGCAAAACGTGTACGAGGAGATGGCGTCGATCACGCTGCTGTCCATCCCGCTGTTCATCATGAAGGGCGCCGCCATCGGCAAATCGCCCGCCGGGCGCGACCTGTACGCGGCCATCCACGCCTGGCTGCACAAGGTGCCGGGCGGCCTGGGCATCGCCAACGTGTTCGCCTGCGCGCTGTTCGCGGCGATGGCCGGCTCCTCGCCCGCCACCTGCTCCGCCATCGGTTCGGCCGGCATACCCGAAATGCGCCGGCGCGGCTACTCGCCCGGCTTCGCGGCCGGCATCATCGCAGCCGGCGGCACGCTGGGCATTTTGCTGCCGCCCTCGATCACCATGATCCTGTACGCGGTGGCGGCCGAGCAGTCGCTGGGCCGGCTGTTCCTGGCCGGCATAGGGCCCGGCGTCCTGCTGGTGCTGCTGTTCGCCAGCTACGCCGTATACCGCGCCCGCAAGGAATACCAGCTTGCGCTGGACATCTATCAGAAGGGCGGCGAAAAGGCGGCCAGCCTGAACGACGAACACTACACGCTGTCGCAGAAAGTGGAGATGCTGCCGCGCGTGCTGCCCTTCCTGGTGCTGCTGATCGGCGTGATGGTCGCGCTGTACGGCGGCTTCGCCACGCCGTCCGAGACGGCGGGACTGGGCGCGCTGCTGGCCATGGTGCTGATCGCCGTCATCTACCGCGTGTGGAAGCCCAAGGACGTGGCGCCCATCCTCGCCTCCACCATCAAGGAATCGACCATGCTGCTCTTGATCATCGGCATGTCGCTGTTCTATTCCTATGTGATGAGCTATCTGCACATCAGCCAGTCGGCCGCCAACTGGGTGGTGGGCATGCATCTGTCCAAGTGGCTGCTGCTGTCGGTCATCCTGGTGATGGTGATCGTGCTGGGCTTCTTCCTGCCGCCGGTGTCCATCATCCTGATGACGGCGCCCATCATCCTGCCGCCGCTGAAGGCGGCCGGCTTCGACCTGATCTGGTTCGGCGTGGTCATGACCGTGGTGATGGAAATGGGCCTGATCCATCCGCCGGTGGGCCTGAACATCTTTGTCATCAAGAACATCGCGCCCGACATACCGCTCAAGGACGTCATCTGGGGCGTCATGCCTTTCGTGGCGCTGATGTTCGTGGCCGTGATCCTGCTGTGCGTCTTCCCCGGCATCGCCACCGGCCTGCCTGACATGATGATGGGAGCCAAATGATGAACGCGCCGCGCGTTTGGGATACCTTGCAACGCAACCGCGCCCAGCGCCTGGAGCGCGCCGCCGCGGCCGTCGGCGCGGACCTGCAAGGCAAGGCGCTGCCGTCAGGGCGCATCGCGGAGTTGCTGCACGCCGTGCTGGAATGCGGCGACCGGGTCTGCATCGAGGGCAACAACCAGAAGCAGGCCGACTTCCTGGCGCAGGCCCTGGCGAAACTGGATCCGGCGCGTGTGAACCACTTGCACATGCTGCAATCTGTGCTGGCCCTGCCCGAACACCTGGACGTGTTCGAGCGCGGCGTGGCGTCGCACCTGGACTTCTCCTTCTCCGGCCCGCAGGCCGGGCGGGTGGCCAAGCTGGTGTCGGCCGGCAAACTGAATATCGGCGCCATCCACACCTACCTGGAGCTCTACAGCCGCTATTTCGTCGACCTGCCGCCGCGCGTCTGCCTGGTGGCGGCGGAGGCGGCGGACCGGCACGGCAATCTGTACACCGGACCGAACACCGAGGACACGCCGCCCATCGTGGAAGCCACCGCTTTCAAGAACGGCATCGTCATTGTGCAGGTGAACCGGATCGTAGACAAGCTGCCGCGCGTGGACATTCCGGGCGACTGGGTCGACTTCGTGGTGCAGTCGCCACGGCCCTACTACATCGAGCCGCTGTTTACGCGCGACCCGGCCCTGATCTCGGAAGTCCAGGTCCTGATGGCGATGATGGCCATCAAGGGCATCTATGCAGAATACGGCGTGCAGCGCCTGAACCACGGCATCGGTTTCGACACCGCCGCCATCGAGCTGCTGCTGCCGACCTACGGCGCCTCGCTGGGCCTGAAGGGCAAGATAGGCCGCCACTGGGCCCTGAATCCCCACCCGGCCCTGATACCGGCCATCGAGGCCGGTTTCGTCGAATCGGTGCACTCCTTCGGCTCGGAGCTGGGCATGGAGGACTATATCCGCGCGCGGCCGGACGTGTTCGCGGTCGGCGCCGACGGTTCCATGCGCAGCAACCGCGCGCTGTGCCAGGCGGCGGGGCATTATGCTTGCGATATGTTCATCGGTTCCACGCTGCAGATCGACTTGCAGGGCAATTCCTCAACCGCCACGCTGGGGCGCATTTCCGGCTTCGGCGGCGCCCCGAACATGGGCGCCGATGCGCGCGGACGGCGGCATGCCAGCCCGGCGTGGCTGAAGGCCGGACAGCAGGCGCGCGAAGGCCGCAACATGATCCCGCGCGGGCAGAAACTGGTGGTGCAGATGGTCGAGACCTTCCGCGAGCACATGCAGCCGGCCTTCGTCGAGCGCCTGGACGCCTGGGCGCTGGCCGAACAGGCGAAGATGGCGATCCCGCCGGTGATGATCTACGGCGACGACGTGACCCATATCCTGACCGAGGAAGGCATCGCCAACCTGCTGCTGTGCCGCAGCGACGAGGAACGCGAGCAGGCGGTGCGGGGCGTGGCGGGCTACACTGCGGTTGGCCTGGGGCGGGACCGGCGCATGGTGGAGAACCTGCGCGACCGGGGCGTGATCCAGCGCGCGGAGGACATCGGCGTCGACAAACGGCTCGCCACGCGCGACCTGCTGGCGGCGCGCAACATGAAGGACCTGGTGCGGGCTTCCGGCGGCTTATACAATCCGCCGCAGCGCTTCAGGAACTGGTAAAACGTGTCATTCCGCATCGGCGGACCGCCGCAGAAGCGGGAATCCACAATGAGTGTCCCGTCAGGCGGTCTATGGATACCCGCCTGCGCGGGAATGACAATGCAGGGAATGCAGATGGAAACTCTACAGTATCGTTTTGAGAACGGCACGCGGCGCCTGCCGCCAACCCCGCAACTGGTCGGCGTGGTCGGCTCCGGCAACCTGGAAGTGCTGATCGAGCCTGCCGCGCTGGACGGCGCCTGCGCCATCGGAGTGCAAACCGCCGCCGTCGGCTTCGGCCCGATCTGGGAGGCGGTGCTGCGCGACTTCCACCAGCGCTGGCCGCTGGCCGACGTGCGCATCGCCATCAACGACGTCGGCGCCACGCCCGCCGTGGTCAGCCTGCGGCTGGACCAGGCGGTGGCATCCATGCTGGGAGAAAACCGATGAGCAGTTACCTGGAAGCGAACGCGCGCGAACGCCTGCGACAACTATTGGACGCGGACAGCTTCGAAGAATTCATCGGCCCGTCCGAGCGCGTCGTCAGCCCCCACCTGGGCCAGTTGAACGCGCCGGTGGCCTTCGACGACGGCGTCGCGGCCGGTCGCGCACTGCTGGGCGGCATGCCGGTGTTCGCAGCGGCGCAGGAAGGCGGCTTCATGGGCGGCGCGGTCGGCGAAGTGCACGGCGCGAAGTTGACCGGCCTGCTGCGCCGCGCACTGGCCGAACGCCCGCGCGCCGTGGTGCTGCTGATTGAATCCGGCGGCGTGCGGCTGCACGAAGCCAACGCCGGCCTGATCGCCGTGGCCGAAGTGATGCGGGCCGTGCTCGATGTGCGCGCGGCCGGCATCCCGGTCATCGCGCTGGTGGGCGGTTCGAACGGGGCCTTTGGCGGCATGGGCATCGTGGCCCGCTGCACCAACGCGGTGGTGATGTCGGAGGAAGCGCGGCTGTCCATGTCCGGCCCGGAGGTGATCGAGACGGCCAACGGCGTGGAGGAATTCGATGCGCGCGACCGGGCACTGGTCTGGCGCACCACCGGCGGCAAACACCGCTACCTGATGGGCGACTGCCAGGCGATCGTGCCGGACACCATCGCCGCCTTCCGCGAGGCCGCCATCGAGGCCATCGCCGCAATAGCCGGCAGCGCGGAGCTGACGCTGGAATCGCTGGAGCGGGAGCAAGCCATGCTGGCCGACCGTATCGCGCGCTACGGCGCCCTGCAAGACCCGGCCGACATCTGGCGCGAACTGGGCATGCCCGACCCGGCCAATATAGCAATGCTGGATGTCGGCCCGTTCATCGCGGCCGCCGCAGGCCACCGCGCAGGAGGGTTATGATGGATAGCAAGACACTGGCAGACGCCCTTTTCCCGCAAGGCCACGGCATCGCCGAACGGGACCAGTTCCTGGCCGGCGAAGCGCAGGTGGAAGGCCGGACGGTGACCGTCATCGGCACCACGGACCACGCTCCCATCGGCATCGAGATCGCGCTGGCGCAAGCGCAGTCCGTGCTGGCGACGGTGCGCGACCATCCTGGCCGCCCCATCGTCCTGCTGGTCGATACCCAGGGCCAGCGCCTGCGCCACCGCGACGAAATGCTGGGCATTAACAGCTATATGGCTCACCTTGGAAAGTGCATCGACCTGGCGCGCCGCCGCGGGCACAAGGTCGTGGCACTGGTATACGACCAGGCCTTGTCGGGCGGTTTCATCACCAGCGGCCTGATGGCCGACGCCTGCTACGCCCTGCCCGCCGCCACCATCCGCGTGATGGGCCTGGCGGCCATGGCGCGCATCACCAAAGTACCGGAGGAGACGCTGGCCGAACTGGCGCGCAGCAATCCCGTGTTTGCGCCCGGGCCGGAAAACTACCTGCGCATGGGCGGCCTGCAGGCGATCTGGGACGGCGACCTCGCCGCGCGGCTGGCCGAGGCGCTGCGCACCGGCACTGCCCCGGGCGAGGAACCGGAGGCAATGCGGAAGGCGTCCCCGGACGCCGGCGCGGCGGTGCTGCCGGACCGGCGCGCCGCCCTTGGCCTCGAACGCGGCGGCCGCAAGCTCGCCCATCCCGTCATTCAAGCTATCCTTGGTGGACATCGTGTACAAGCGCCATGACCTGGTCTGGCTCACCCGCGACGGCTGGCAAGCCGCGCTGGGAGCGCATCCCGAGCACGAAAGCGTGCTGAATTTCTGGCGCAGCGAGGAATGGCCCACCGTCGTCCGGCGCGGCGACACGGACAGCGATCCGGCGCACGAGGTTTGCGTCGGCATCGCCCTGCCGCCGGATGCCGAGGGCGTCAAGCGCCGCATCGCCTTGCGGGTGCCGCTGGAACACGTTGAAAAATGCAGCGCGCCGCTGACGCTGAAAGCGGCCCGCGCGGCGCTGCCCGAACACTGGCGTCGCGGCTACACACGCCTGCAGGAACTGTCGACAGGACTGGACCTGCGCGTCTACGGCTCGCTGGCCTGGCAAGCTGTCACCGGCCTGCCGGCCATCACGGCCACGTCCGACATCGATATCCTGTTCCGCCCCGTCAGCAGCCAGCAGCTGCATGCCGGTCTGGCGCTGCTGGACGAGGCCAGGCACGGCCTCCCGCTGGACGGCGAAGTGATGTTCCCGTCCGGCCAGGCCGTGTCCTGGAAAGAATGGTTGTCAGCCGGGGCGGCGGGTGCGCGCGTGCTGGTCAAGGACATGGAAGGCGTGCGCCTGGCCGCCACCGACAAGCTGCTTGCCACGCTGAGGCCGGCATGAGCATCTGCCGGGTAGCGGCGCAGCTGGCCGTCCGCGCGCTGTACGCGGAGCTGACGCTTTACCCCAAGCCCGGCCTGGTTTCGCTGGTCGACACGGGCAGCCACGACGATATGGACGCGGCCACCTTCATGCGCAGCCTGTTCTCGCTGCGGCACTATTTTGCCGACATCTGCAAGGCCGGCCTGGAGGAGGCGCCGTTCGCGCGCCTGAAACAGCTCGGCGTCGCCGCCGAAGCCCGCATGATGGCAGCGACCCAGGGCATCAACACCCATCGTGGCGCAATCTTCAGTTTGGGACTGTTGTGCGCGGCCCTGGGACGGCATTTCTCGGGGCGCGCCAGTGCTGCGTACGCACGCAGAGGCGCCATGCCGGCTATCAGGTCGTTCGCCGGTGCGGGCGGGTTGCCGGGCCATCTGCCGGCCAAGATCGATCCGCGGTCCTTGCGCAAGGCGCTTACCGAGAACTGGGGCAGCGCGCTGGCGGCGCATGCGCGTGCCGCCGCGGCAGCTGCCGGCGCCTGTGCTTCGCACGGCCGGCGCGCCGCAGCCCTGCACGCCGCCACCGGCGCGCGTGAGGAAGGCGCGCTCGGCTTGCCATCGGTATTCGATGTCGGCCTGCCCGCGCTGCAGGGGACGCTGTCGCGCGGCGGCAGCATGGCCGACGCCCGCATCGATGCCCTGTTCGCGCTGATGGCCCACGTCAGCGACACCAACGTCCTGCATCGCGGCGGCGCGGCTGGCGCGCAGATGGTGCGCGAGCACGCCCAGCGCTTCGTCGCATTGGGCGGCACTCGCCATCCCGCGTGGCGGGAACATGCGCTGGAGTGCCATCGCTTGTTCGTCACGCAAAAACTGTCGCCAGGCGGCGCTGCGGATCTGCTCTCGGCCACTTGCCTGGTGCACGCCTTCGCGACGCACGCGTGGCCATGAGCGCCCGGCTCCTGCTGCTCTGTCCCGGCCAGGGCGGCCAGCATGCGGGCATGTTCGACCTCGCGCGCAGCGATCCTGCGGCCGCCGCGCTACTCGAGCATGGCGGCTCAGGCACGCATGTCGCGCGCGCGCATCCGGCTTGCGAAGGAGACGCCGGCGGGCCGGCGGCCGTAGCGCGGGCCAGATTGGATAAGCCGCCTTTTTCCGAGCCGCCCGCCGCCCTGTTCGCGAACCGCAGCGCCCAGCCACTGATCGTCGCGGCCACGCTGGCCATGTGGCAAGCACTGCGCGACGCCACACCCGCGCCCGCGCTGGTGGCCGGGTACAGCATCGGCGAGCTGGCCGCCTGGAGCGTCGCCGGCGCCATCGCGCCACTCGACGCCATTGAACTGGCGAACACGCGCGCCACCCTGATGGATGCATGCCTGGCGCGGCATCCCGGCCAAGCGCTACTGGCCGTGATGGGACTGCCGCAGCCGCTGTCGGCCGCGCACGCAGCGCGCGCCGGCTTCCACGTCGCCATCGCCATCGGCGAGGACAGTTGCATCCTCGGCGGCCTTGCCGCGCGGACCGGAGATATCGAAGCCGCGCTCACCGCAGCGGGCGCGCGCGTGACGCGACTACCGGTCGAAATCGCTTCCCACACCCCTTATATGGCCGACGCCGTCGTCCCGTTCGCAGGCGCGCTGAGGGCCGCGCGCCTGCAGCCGCCCGTCAGCCCCGTGCTATCCGGCATTAGCGCAGCCCGGCTGGACAGACCAGACCAGGCCGTCGAGCACTTGTCGCGCCAGCTCGGCGAAAAAATCGTATGGGATGAGTGCATGGACGCCTGCGCGGAAGCAGGCATCACGGCCGCCCTCGAACTGGGTCCCGGCGCGGCGCTCTCGCGCATGCTGCAAGCGCGCCATCCCGGCATCGCCTGCCGCTCGGTGGCCGATTTCCGCAGCCTGGACGGCATTCGCGCCTGGCTGCGCAGGCAGACGGACTAGACCGTTTACCGGTTATGCTGCTGCGCCCACGCCACGATGCTGTTGGCGTCCATGGCGCCCGGCTGGCGCGCCACTTCACGTCCATTGCGGAACAGCGCCAGCGTAGGAATGCTGCGGATGGCGTAGCGCGCAGCCATATCCTGCGCCTCCTCGGTGTTCACCTTGACCACGCGGAAATCCGGCTCCAGCCGCCGCGCGGCTTGCTCGTAGGCCGGCGCCATGGAACGGCAGGGACCGCACCACGGCGCCCAGAAATCCACCAGCACCGGCAACTCGCTGCGTTCGATTTGTTTGAGGAAACGTGCACTGGACAAATCCACCGGCTTGCCGCTGAACAGTGCTTTCTGGCATTTACCGCACGTGGGTTCCTGCCCCAGGCGCGTGGCGGGGACGCGGTTGACCGCGTCGCAATGCGGACAGACGATGTGCAGCGTATCGGTTTGGGTAGCGGTATTCATGGCATGCCTTCCTGTCGTACGGATGGCGCCAATGTAGCAGAAATGGCGAAATCGTGGGTGCCGGGTGCCAGGTGACGAGCGCCGCTTAGGAGGCCCCGTCCCCGCCTTCGTTCTTGACTATGCCGCGCACATTCATTGCGGCCAGGCAGGCGTTGAGCACGATCAGTGCCCAAGCGCTATCCTGCCAGCCCCACGCTATCCACAGCGCATTGCTGACAAGGAAAACCCAGAAACCCGCCAGCCGGCGGCGCGCCGACGTCGACGCAACCAGCCAGGCCGCCAGCAACGACGCGGCCATGGCCGGCCACTCCAGCAATTCCAGCCACTCCGACATGCTGCGCTCCTCCCTGGAACCATGCAGGGCAGAGTCTAGCCGGAAGCACCGGGACGCGGAGCGCCGCTGGCCAAGGCGCGTCAGGTTTCCTTGCGGCCCGGCTGCTGTTGCTGCTTGCCAGCGGCGGTCTGGTGAACCGGCGCGCCGGCGACGCGGCTGCCGTCACCGTCGCCCGCCTGCGCGCCATGGCCATTCTGGCCGGCGCGGCTGCCCATCTCGCCTTGCGGGCCGCGCTGGCCGTCGGCGAACTGGTCAAACGTCGCAGCCATGCGGCGCATCGCGTCCTGCTGGCTGCGGACGGTCTTCTCCGTTTCCTCGGTCGCCAGGCGCGTCACTTCCTCGGCCAGCTCCTTGGCCGTGCGGCTGGTTTCGGTGACGTGCTCCTCGGCCACCTTGGCCAGGTCCACTTGGGTGTTGGCGGCAATGCGCGACAGGTGCTGCTGGTAGGCGCGCAGCTTGTCTGCGGTCGGCTGGGCGTGCGACAGGGTGACGTTGAGCGCATCCGTCGGCTTGTCGCTGGTGATCAGTTCGTGGCCGGTCAGCGTGGCTTCCTCGATGATGGTCTGCGCCAGCTGGATGTTCAGATCGCTGTACTGCTGAACGGTACGGAACAAGGAGCGCGACATGTCGTTCAGATAGGAAATTTGAGCTTCCATATGGTGTTTAGCGGCGGGAGTGACAGACTGATTGAAAGAAAACATTGGGTTACCTCTGAAAAAAAAATGGGGTTGTGTTTAGGGTCGCGACACCGGAGTTGCGGTTGCGCGAATTCCCTAGGCTACGTGAGCCCCGGCCGCACCCCATGATCTATATCAAACGTGCGCCTATTGAACTTGAATATCGCGCCGGCCGGAGAAGAGATGGCAAGCGCACCAGGCAAGAGCCCGCAGCTAGCTGGCCGGAGGCGCGCGCTGTTATACTGCGTCCTTTTGCAGGCCGCGCCTGCACACTTCAAGGACTACGATGAGCGCACTACCACCCTGCCCGCAATGCGGCTCCGAACTGACGTACGAGGACGGCACGCAGTACGTCTGCCCCGAATGCGCCCATGAATGGACGGCCGGGGCCGTGGCCGACGCCGAAGACGGCCCGCGCGTCTACCGCGACGCCAGCGGCACCATCTTGCAAGACGGCGACACCGTCACGGTGATCAAGGATCTGAAGCTCAAGGGTGGCGGCGGCACGGTCAAGATGGGCACCAAGGTCAAGAACATCCGCCTGGTCGACAGCGACCACGACATCGACTGCAAAATCGAAGGCTTCGGCAACATGAGCTTGAAGACGGAGTTTGTGAAGAAGGTGTAATGCCTGAAACGCGATGCAAGGCGGTGCGTTATTGGCGCTTGGGGCTGTGCCCGTGCTGCTTCAGCGCCTCCATGATCAGCTCGCAATGGTCGCCTTGGACTTCGATCACGCCGTCCTTGACCGTGCCGCCGGAGCCGCAGGCGGTGCGCAGCCGCTTGCCGAGCGCGGCCAGCGCGTCGCCGTCCAGCGCCAACCCCTTGACCACCGTCACGCACTTGCCGCCCCGCCCCTTGGTCTGGCGCGACACGCGCACCACGCCGTCGCCCACCGGCGCCGCCTTCGCGTTCGCCTTGCAGGCGCAGGCGGCGACCGGCCGCCCACAGTCGGGACACATGCGGCCGGTCTCGGTGGAGTACACGAGACCGCCTTTGGAACTGCTTTTCATCATAGATTTTTTCCAGGTTCAGTCGGCCAGCGGCACGATCAGGTAGTCGCCTTGGTTGCCGGCGCGGTTCAGGTCGGGGCTGACCCGGAACCATTCGAACTCTTCCGGCCCCAGCGCCATCGAACGCGCCAGCAGTTCCGCCTGCCCGGTGCTCAAGGCCGGGTCCAGCCAGGTCGCGGCGTCGGCCGCGTTCAGGCAGACCGGTCGGCGGTCGTGGATGTCGACCATGCCGCCGGACGTGTCGGCCGTGATGAGCACGAAGCCCGACTCGGCCTTGTGCTCCTTGTACGGCCCGAAGTTGGCCAGCGCCAGCATGAAGATGGGTTCGCGGTCCTTGCGGTGGATATGCCAGGGCTGGCGCTGGCCCTTCTCGCCGGTCCACTCGTACCAGCCGTTGGCGGGCACCAGCGCGCGGCCGGTCTCGAGCAGGCGCGCCCAGTAGTTATTGGTGATTTTTTCCAGCCGCGCATTGACCGACACCGGCAGCTTCTGCGCCGCCCACGCCGCGCGGTAGCCCCAGTACAGATCGTCTGCCTGCGGCGTGCCGTCCTGCATGTGCAGGATGGGCCGGTAAGTCCCGGGCGCGGCGTTGTGGGTGGAGCCGGCCTCGCCGCGATAAACGGCATCGGCCCAGCCGAAAGCGCTGAGATAGCGCTGCATGGTGTCATTTTGATCGAATCGTCCGCACATGCGGGCATGATACCAGCACCGCCTCAGAAGCGGTCCACGTCGAGCACCGCCTGGGCGAAGGCCTGCGGCGCTTCCTGCGGCAGGTTGTGGCCGATGCCGCCGCTGACGGTGCGGTGCTCATACTTGCCCGAGAATTTCTTGCGGTAAGCCGGCGGCGGCGGGAACGGCGCGCCGTTGGCGTCGCCCTCCAGCGTGATGGTCGGCACCGCAATCACGGGCGCGGCGGAGAGCCGCTTTTCCAGCGCGTCGTACTGCGCTTCGCCGGGTGCGATGCCCTGGCGCCAGCGGTAGTTATGGACCACGATGGCCACGTGGTCGGGATTATCGAAGGAAGCGGCGCTGCGGTCCAGCGTGGCGGCATCGAACTTCCATTGCGGCGATGCGGTCTCCCAGATGAATTTGGCGAAGTCGCGGGTGTGCCTGGTGTAGCCCGCCACGCCGCGCTCGGTGGCAAAGTAGAACTGATACCACCAGTCGTGCTCGGCCTTCGGCGGCAGGGGCAGCTTGCTCGTTTCAACATTGGTCATCAGGTAGCCGCTCACCGACACCAGCGCCTTGCAGCGCTCCGGCCACAGCGCGGCGATGATGCAGGCGGTGCGCGCGCCCCAGTCGAAACCGGCAACGATGGCTTGCGGGATCTTGAGCGCGTCCATCAAGGCGATAATGTCGAGCGCAACCGCTGATTGCTGGGCGTTGCGGAAGGTCGCCGCGGAGAGAAAGCGGGTGCTGCCGTGGCCGCGCAGATGGGGAATGATCACACGGTAACCAGCTGCGGCAAGGATGGGCGCGGCGTCGGCGAAGGCGTGGATGTCGTAGGGCCAGCCGTGCAGCAGGATGACAGGCTTGCCGTCGGCCGGCCCGGCTTCGGCGTAACCGACGTTGAGCAGGCCGGCGTCGATCTGTTTCAGCTTGCCAAACGATGCGGGCCCGGACTGCGCGCGCGCCGAGCCCATCATGCCGAACTGGGCGGCAGCCAGAGCGAAGGCGCCGGCGCCCAAAACACGACGGCGCTGCTGGTTGGTTTGTTCTGGCATCGATATCTCCTGGCTGGTGGGGTACAGGATCGATATTGATGCCGCAATGTATCGGCCATGTGTACAAGCGCCCTGCTTCTTGTATTGCAATGTAGCCCATGCGCGCCGGATACAAACGAATACAATCCCTAGTTCGTTCCGCCTGCAGCGGAAGTGCCCGGCCAAACCACATAGTCGTCCACCGAATACAACTGGCAAGGCTGCTGGCTTTTGGTCTGGCAGGCGGCCAAGGCACTGCGGCGCGGGTCTTCGCCCTCCTCGGCCCAGCCCCAGGCGCCCGTGGGCGACACGGCGAAGGCGCGCGGCAACTGGCGTTGCAGGAAGGCGCGGTATTCCTCGCGGCCATGGCCGGCGAGATAGGGAATCGCGGACACGTCATCCACCGCCGCGTAGTCGTTTTTCACCGGCGCCGACGCGTCACCAGCCACCGCGTACTTTTCCCGGCTCGGCATGCCGATGCGCCGCAGGAAGCGCTCGGCCTCCGGCAGCCAGATTGTTTCGCCGTCGCGGCTGGCCAGCATGGTGTGCGCGTCGCGCTTGAAGTCGCCGAAAGCCACCAGCTGCGCGTTGCCGCCCGCCTTCACATAGGCTTGATGCATGCGGCCCACCAGCTCGGGGCCGAAGTAGGAATCGTTGGCGCCGTACATCCACAGGCTGTCCACCTTGCTGCGCTTGCCGTAGTCGCCGAAAGCGCGCACCAGCGCACCTTGCCAGTCGCACGGGCCGCCGTGCACGCGCAGGCCGCCGGCAAAATTCATCACGCCGCGCACGCCGGGAATCTCCTGCGTGGCCAGCGCCATCGTCGCCAGGCCGCCGTAGGACTGGCCCGCGACGACGATGTGTTCCCCGTCCACCCAACGCAGGCCGCGCGCGTAGCCGATCACGTCGCGCACGTCGCTGGCCTGGGTGTAGCCGTTGGCGGCCATATTGCAGCCGTGGTCGATATAGCGCCCGGTCGAATGCGCGAAGCCGGTGCGCATCGGCACCATCACGGCGTAGCCGCGCCGCACGAAGGCGCTGGCCATGTGGATGAAGCGGTCGCGCGGCTGCAGCTTGGGATCGCCCGGCGCCTTGCCGTGGTTGATCACCAGCAGCGGGAACGGACCGTCGCCGTCCGGTTTGAACACCGTGGTTTCCAGCGATACGGACTGGCCGGGACCGGCCGGCACCATCACGACCTGTTCATTCAGTTGCGAAACCGGCAGTGGCGTTGGCATCTGCGCCCGCACGGCGCTGTACGACGGCGCCAGCGTGAAACACAGGGCCAGGAAGATCGCTGTTTTGATGATAAGACTCCGAAGGTCGAACTGGGCAATAACCCGATTCTGCAGGCCAAGTTTTTCGAAGGCAATACCAGAAGAATAAAACCGCTGCCTTTTTTTGTGGCAACGGTGCGCAACATCACAGCAGCGCGCGATTGCGCCACAGTGGCGAACTGTGTACACTGGTTTCTCTTGCCGAAGGGAAAGACCATGAGTGTATCCGCCCTCAGCGCCGGACAATCCGGCCTCAACGCGAACCAGCAGGCGCTCGGTGTCGCGGCCAACAACATTGCCAACGCGAACACCCAGGGCTATCAGGCCCGGCAGGCCACGTTCAGCGAAGCGGGCCCGGCGGGCTCCGGGGTGACGCTGTCGGCGCAGGGCCGGGGCCTGGCCGCGTCCGAAGGCTTGTCCGGTTCCGCACTGGCGGGCGACATTACCAATTCCCTGGTCTACAAAACCAGCTTCGAGCTGAACGCCAAAGTCATCCAGGCGGCAGACGAACGCATCGGCACACTGATCAACATCAAAGCCTGACACCGCACTTTCGCCGCGCTATGCTGTCTTAAAGGGACAACGCATAGCGGGGCCGCATGCCTTCCACCTACCTGTTCAAAGACCGCAAGGATGCCGCGCGCCAGCTGGCCCAGCGCCTGCTCCCCTTGCGCCTGCACCACCCGCTGGTGCTGGCCATTCCGCGCGGCGCCGTGCCCATAGGCGCCATCATTGCCGATCAGCTGCAAGGCGAGCTGGACGTGGTACTGGTGCGCAAGCTGGCCTCCCCGTTCGACCGTGAATACGCCATCGGCGCCATCGACGAACGCGGCAACCGCCTGCTCTCCACCACGTTCGAGCTGACCGATGCCAGCCGCGTCTGGCTGGAAATGGAAGCCGCCGAGCAACTGGCCAAGCTGCGCCAGCGCCGCGCGGATTATGGCGGCGGCCGCCCCCCGGCCGATCCCTGCGGGCGCCACGTCGTCATCGTCGACGACGGCCTCGCCACCGGCGCCACCATGGCTGCCGCGCTGCGCGCGGTGCGCATCGAACTGCCGCTCGAGCTGATCGTCGCCGTCCCGGTGGCCGCGCCATCGTCATTGAAGCTGATCGCCCCGCTGGCCGACCGCGTGGTCTGCCTGCATGCCCCGCCCGGCTTCGCCGCCGTCGGCCAATACTACAAGCGCTTTCCCCAGGTGGAGGAGGAGGAAGTCGTCAAATTGCTGCACCACTGTTTCGCTGTGCAAACCGTCGTTCCACAAAACGGTTGACATCGCGCGGCCGTATCGGCAAACTTGCCTCATCGCTCATGACGGGCGCTTTGCGAGGCCAGGCATGCACGACGAGATCGAAGTGTTCAGCGACGACGACAGCAAGGACAGGCAATTCGTCAATGCGCTGGCGCGCGGCCTGGAGCTGCTGCGCTGCTTCGGCCCCGGCGAAGCCTGGCTCACCAACGCCGAACTGGCGAAGCGCAGCTCGCTGCCCAAGCCCACCGTGTCGCGCCTGACGCACACGCTCACCAAGCTCGGTTACCTCAATTACTCCGAATCGCTGGCCAAGTACCAGCTGGGCGCGGGCGTGCTGGCGCTCGGCTACCGCATGCTGTCCACGCTGGACCTGCGCAAAATGGCGCGGCCGATGATGGAGGAGCTGGCCGAGCATGCGCAGGCCTCCGTCTCGCTGGGCGCGCGCGACCGCCTCAGCATGGTCTACGTGGAAACCTGCCGCAGCAGCGCCAACGTCACCTTGCGCCTCGACGTCGGCGCGCGCATACCGCTGGCCACCACCGCCATGGGCAAGGCGCTGCTGTGCGTGTTGCCCGAGGCCGAACGCAACTATCTGCTGGACCACGTGCGCCAGCGCGACGAACGGAATTGGCCGCTGGTCAAAGCCGGCGTCGAGCAAGGCTTCAAGGACTACCAGGACCGGGGTTTCTGCGTGTCCGCCGGCGAATGGCAGGGCGACGTGCACGCGGTCGGCGTGCCGGTGCTGGGCGTGGACGGCGAGCAGGTGATGGCCTTCAACTGCGGCGGCCCCGCTTTCCTGCTGTCGCGCGAGCGGCTGGAGGAGGATTTGGGGCCTAGGCTGGTGCAGCTGGTGCGCCGCATCGACACCGACCTCGGACGAGGTTGAACTAACCATGAGGATGCAATGATACGCGACGAGGAAACCCTGAATCTGCTGCTCGACAGCGTGCGCCGCTTCGTGCGCGAAGTGCTGGTGCCGCACGAGCACGAAGTGTCCGAGAGCGACGAAATCCCCCCGGCCGTGGTGGCGCAGATGCGCGAACTGGGGCTGTTCGGGCTGTCGATCCCGGAGGCCTACGGCGGCTTGCAGCTGACCATGGAAGAGGAAGTGCGCGTCGCCTTCGAGATCGCCTACACCTCGCCGGCTTTCCGCTCGCTGATCGGCACCAACAACGGCATCGGTTCGCAGGGCATCGTCATCGACGGCACCGAAGCGCAGAAGAAGCACTACCTGCCCAAGCTGGCGGCGGGCGACATCATCGGCTCCTTCGCGCTGACCGAGCCAGGCGCGGGATCGGACGCGGCCTCGCTGCGCACCAGCGCCGTGCGCGACGGCGAGCACTACATCATCAACGGCACCAAGCGCTACATCACCAATGCGCCGGAGGCGAGCATCTATACCGTGATGGCGCGCACCGACCCGGCGCGCAAGGGCGCAGGCGCCATCTCGGCCTTTATCGTCGAGAAGGACACGCCGGGCCTCACGCTGGGCAAGGTCGACAAGAAAATGGGCCAGCGCGGCGCGCACACCTGCGACGTGATCTTCGAGAACTGCCGCGTGCCGGCCGCGAACCTCATCGGCGGCAAGGAAGGCGTGGGGTTCAAGACGGCCATGAAGGTGCTCGACAAGGGGCGGCTGCACATCGCCGCCGTCTGCGTCGGCGCGGCCGAGCGCATGCTGGAGGACGCCCTGCGCTACGCCATGGAGCGCGAGCAGTTCGGCCACGCCATCGCCGACTTCCAGCTGATCCAGGCCATGCTGGCCGACAGCAAGGCCGAAATCTACGCCGCCAGGAGCATGGTGCTCGACGCCGCGCGCCGCCGCGACAACAAGGAGGACGTCTCCACCGAAGCGTCGTGCTGCAAGCTGTTCGCCTCGGAAATGTGCGGGCGCGTGGCGGACCGCTCGGTGCAGATCCATGGCGGCGCGGGCTACATCGCCGAATACGCGGCCGAACGCTTCTACCGCGACGTCCGGCTGTTCCGCATCTATGAAGGCACCTCGCAGATCCAGCAGATCGTCATCGCGCGCAATATGATCAAGGCGGCGCAACGCTGATGGATACGGCCGCCCTCCTCGCCAGCCTGCCCGCGCGCATCAGCGACATACCGCGCCGCCGGGCCGCGCTCGCGCCGCACGCGCCCGCACTGAAGGAGGGAGCGCGCGTCTGGTCCTACGGCGAGTTGGCTGCGGCCATCGATGCCACTGCCGCGCGGCTGCGCGGGCTGGGCGTGGGCCCCGGCGACCGGCTCATGGTGGTAAGCGAGAATTGCGTGGCGCAGGTCGCGCTGACCTTCGCCGCCGCCAGCATCGACGCCTGGATCGTCAACGTCAACAGCCGCCTGTCCGCGCGCGAGATCGACCTGTTCCGCGAGCATTCCGGCGCGCGCCGCGTCATCTACTGCAGCGCGGTGTCGCGGGAGGCGGCGGCGCACGGCGAGCGCCATGGCGCCCAGCCGGAGGACTCCGGCCTGTCCGGCGGCTGGATGATAGGCCCGCTGAACGGCACGCCGTCCGCCGCGCCAGAAGCTGTAGCCGCCTCAGGCGCAGAGCAGCCGGCGGCGATCATCTACACGACGGGCACCACCGGCCAGTCCAAGGGCGTGATGCTCTCGCACCGCAACCTGCTGTTCATCGCCGCCGTATCGAGCACCCTGCGCGGCCTCGCGCCAGGCGACCGTGCGTACGGCGTGCTGCCGATCTCGCACGTCTACGGACTCGCTTCCGTCATGCTCGGCACCTTGTACGCCGGCGCCTGCCTGCACCTGCAGCCGCGCTTCGCGGTCGGCGCCCTGCTGGACGCGCTGCGCACCGATCAGTTGACCATCCTGCAAGGCGTGCCGGCAATGTACGCGCGGCTGCTCGAAGCGGTCGGCCAGCGTGCGGCGGCCGATGCGGGCAGCACGGGTACGGACGCGCATGCCAACGCCGACGGTGGCGCGCCCCCCGGAACCAGCGCAGTTCGCCGCCCGGTCGCGGCCGCGAACATAGCGGCCGATGCGCGCCCGCTGGGCGCCAGCCTGCGCTTCATTTACGCGGGCGGATCGCCGCTTGATCCGGAACTGAAGCGCCAGGTCGAAGCCCTGCTGGGCCAGCCGCTGCACAACGGCTACGGCATGACCGAGAGTTCGCCGACTGTCAGCCAGACCCGCCTCGAGGCGCCGCGCGGGGACACGTCGGTCGGCTACCCGATCCCCGGCGTGGAGACGCGCATCGTCGCTGCAGCCACGGATGCAGCAAACGGCAGCGGAAGTAGCGCGCGCAACGACGGCAACGGCGCCAGCCGAACACCCGCCAGCGCCACCGGCGAACTATGGGTGCGCGGCCCCAACGTCATGCTCGGCTACTACAAGGAAGCCGGGCTGACCGCCGCCGCCATCGATGAGGACGGCTGGCTGAATACCGGCGACGTCGCCCGCCAGGATCCGGACGGCGCATTGTTCATCGTTGGCCGCACCAAGGAACTGATCATCCGCTCCGGCTTCAACGTCTACCCGCTCGAAGTGGAAACCGTGCTGAACGCGCACCCGGCGGTGACGCAATCGGCCGTCGTCGGCCGCGCCACCGCCGGCGGCAACGAAGAAGTGATCGCCTACGTCGAACTCGATCCGCGCCACACCGGAACGCAGGCCGTCCGGCTCGACGAGTTGCTGGCCGAACTGCACGCCCACCTGGCTGCGGCGCTGTCCCCCTACAAATGCCCCACCGAGATCATCCCCATGCAATCCTTGCCGGCAGCCGCCACCGGTAAGATACTGAAAGGCCAGTTGCGGCAACTGGCGCAAAACACGGAGACCAAAAAATGAATAGCCTGTACAAGAAAATCGCCCTCGCGGCCATGATGTCGGCAGCATTCGGTTCGGCACTGGCCGAGGAATTCCTGGTCGGCGCCGAGCTGCCACTCACCGGCTCCCTGGCCCGCGTCGGCGCCGGCATGCAGGAAGGCGTGATGGTGGCCGCCGAAGTGTTCAACAAGACCAACGGCAAACACAAAATCAAGATCATCACCGTGGACGACGAATCCGCGCCCGCCAAGGCGCTGGCCGCCGTCGAAAAGCTGGCCAGCCAGGGCGTGGTCGCCATCACCGGCGGCTACGGTTCAAACAACATCGCTCCCGCGTCCGACGCGGCCAACAAACTCAACCTCGTCTACATCACCTCCGGCGGCGTGGACGACAGCCTGGTGTCGAGCGGGCGCAAGAATTTTTTCCGCATCAATAACACCGCGGGCTACGAGAAAGCCGTACTGGGGCTGATCGCCGACGTCGGCGCGAAATCGGTCTCCATCATCTACTCGACCAAGGAAGCGACGTCCGATTTGGCGCTGGCTATCCAGAAAGTGCTGGTCTCGAAAGGCATCAAGGCCGAAGCGCATTCCTTCGACCCGGCCATCACCGACTTCAAGCCCATCATCAACAAGGTCAAGCTGCAGGACAAATCGGAACTGGTGCTGATGTCCGGCTACGAGAACGACTACGTCGGCATCCTGCGCGCCGCGCGCGTGCTCAAGCCCAATGTCAAGGCCATGGTCGGCGTGTGGTCGCTGGCCACGCCCAAGATGGCCGCGGAATTCCCCGACCTGATGCCCAATGTGTTCGGCACCGCGCTGCTGCCGTTCCCGGCCACGTTCGAAACGGCGGACGGCAAGGCCTTCGCCGACACCTACAAGCAGCTGTACAAGAAGGAGCCGGATTACCTGGGGCAGTTCGGCTATGTGCAATCGATGCTGCTGTTCGAAGCCATCGCGCGCGCGGCCGACAAGGGCACCGTGAAGAAAGGCGGCATCGCCGAGGAAATGCGCAAGACCGACCGCGAAACGCTGATCGGCCAGGTGCAGTTCGGCGCCAACGGCGACAACCCCAACTTCGTGCACCGCATGGGCCAGCACCAGGACAAGAAGATCGTGATCGTGTGGCCGAAAGCCAGCGCCACCGGCAAGATCGCCTATCCCGCCGTGCCCTGGTAAGACCATGGCATGCCAGCGCAGTATGGACACGGTCATCCTCGCGGACGCGGGGATCCATGCACAGCCCAGCCAGGATATTCCGCATGACTGAACTGATCCTGCAAGCCCTGTACTCCGGCCTGCTCCAGGGCGGCTCCTACGCCCTCATCGCGCTCGGCCTGGCGCTGGTCTTCGGCACCATGAAGGTCATCAACCTCGCGCACGGCGAGCTGGTGCTGCTGGCCGCCTACATCGCCTACACGGTCGAATCGAAAGCCGGCCTGGGCCCCGTGTTCGCCATCCCGGTGGCGCTGGTGCTGGTCTGCCTCGCCTCGGTTTGCGTGTACTGGATCGTCAACCGCATCAAGAAGGACCGCGAGATCAATTCGCTGATCCTCACCTACGGCATAGGCGTCATCCTCACCAACGCCATTTTGCTGATCTGGAAGGCGGACATCCGCACCACCAATTCCAGCTGGCTGCAGGAAGCCTTCGTGGTCGGCCCGTTGTACAGCATGCGCAGCGAATTGATCTTTTTCGGCGTCAGCCTGCTGCTGATGGTGGGGCTGTGGTGGTGGCTTTCGCGCAGCTGGTACGGCCGCGCGCTGCGCGCCGTCTCCAGCAACCGCGACGCGGCGAAACTGATGGGCATCAACCCCGGCAAGGTGGAACTGGCGTCCTTCCTCGTGGCCGGCGTGCTGGCCGCCTTCGCGGGCGTGGCGCTGTTCAGCTATGGCGTCATCCAGCCCGCTTACGGCAGCGCGCTCACCGTCAAGGCCTTCATCATCACCGTGCTGGCCGGCATAGGTTCGATTCCCGGCGTGTTGCTGGGGGCCGTGCTGCTCGGCGTGTGCGAGGCGCTCACCGTCACGCTGGCCAGCTCCGCGCTGCAGGAACTGGCCGGCATGTCCTTGTTCCTGCTGGTGCTGTTCGTGATGCCCAACGGCCTGTTCGGCGCGGCAAGGAGGCGGGGATGAAGATCAACAGCGGCGTCCTGTCGGCGCTGATCCTGGCCTACCTCGTGGTGCCGCTCACGCTGGGCGGCAACAGCTACGTCATGAGCACCATCGTCTCCGCGCTGGTCATAGGCGGCGTCGCGCTGTCCTGGGCCCTGCTCGGCAACCTGGGCGGCATGGTCAGTTTCGGCCACTCCGCCTTCTTCGGCGTCGGCGCCTATGTGTCGGCGCTGTGCAGCATGCGCCTCGGCGTGCCGGTGCTGCCGGCCATGCTGCTGGGCGGCGTGGGCGCGGCGGTCGCCTCGGTCGCCATGCTGCCGGTGCTGCGCCTGCGCGGCCCCTACTTCGCCCTCGCCATCCTCGCCTACGCCCACATCTTCCGCATCATCGCCACCGAGTGGACCTCGGTCACGCGCGGCGCCGGCGGGCTGGCCAACATCCCGGTGCTGCCGACTTTGCTCGGCTATGACTTCAGCGGCAAGACCGGCGCCTACCTCGTCATCCTGACGGTGGTGGCGGCCTTCGCCTGCATCTACGCCGCGATACGGGCCAGCCACTACGGCCTGGCGCTGCGTGCCATGCACGACAGCGAGGACGCGACGCGCGTGGTGGGCGTCAACAGTACATTGCTGAAGGCCGCCATGCTGGTGGTGTCGGCCTTCATGGCCGGCATGGTGGGCGCGTTCAACTCGCACTACATCAACTTCCTCGAACCGGACTACGCCTTCCACGGCCTGTGGGTGACGCTGCCCATCGTGGCCGCCATCTTCGGCGGCTACCGCACCATTGCCGGGCCGGTCGCCGGTGCCGTGTTCGTGTCCCTGGCCGACCAGCTGCTGTTCAAGGAACTGCTGCCCACCGGCCACCAGCTGGTGCTCGGCGTGCTGCTGGTGACGATGATCGTGCTGAGCCCCAACGGCTTGATGCCGCTGCTGCAAAGCTTCGGAAGGAAGCGTAAAAATGCTTGAAATGGACCAGCTCTCAGTACGCTTCGGCGGCCTCACCGCCGTCAACGCGGTCACGCTGAACATCGGCAGCAGCGACGTGGTGGGCCTGGTCGGTCCCAACGGCGCCGGCAAGACCACGCTGTTCAACGCCATCTCCGGCCTGGTCAAACCGACCGCAGGCAAGATCCGTTTCGACGGCCACGACGTGATGCGCGCCCCGATGTACCAGCGCGCGCGGCTCGGCATCGGCCGCACCTTCCAGATCCCGCAGCCCATGCACGAACTGACGGTGCGCGAGAACCTGGTGGTGGCGCAGCGCTTCGGCACCGGCAAGGTCGACCACGCGCGCATCGACGAAATCCTCGACTTCACCAGCCTGGCGGGCAAGGCAAAGCGCGACGCCGCCACGTCCCTGGCGCTGACCGAACTGAAGGCGCTGGAGGTGGCCAAGGCGCTGGCCACCAATCCCAAGCTGCTCTTGCTCGACGAAGTGCTGGCCGGGCTGGAGACCAGCGGCAAGCGGCGCTTCATGGGCATGCTCAAGGAGATGCACCAGCGCTTCGGCGTCGGCATCGTCATCATCGAGCACGACATCGAGACCATCAGCAGCCTGTGTCCGCGCGTGGCGGTGCTCAACTTCGGGGAGCTGATCGCCGACGGCACGCCGGACGAGGTGTTCCGCGATCCGGCCGTCATCAAGAGCTATACGGGGGCCGGCCATGCTTGAGCTGAACAATGTACGCGCCGGCTATGGCGCCATCAACGTGCTGTGGGACGTGTCGATGGCGATGGAGCAGGGCCGGCTGACCACCATCATCGGCCCCAACGGCGCGGGCAAGACCACGCTGCTGCGCGCCATCATGGGACTGGTTCCGCTCAGCCAGGGCGACATCAAGCTGCGCGGCGAGCGCCTGAACGGCAAGCCCACCTGGGACATGGCCGACGCCGGCGTGGCGATGATACCCGAGGGGCGCATGATTTTCCGCGACATGAGCGTGGAAGAAAACCTCATCATCGGCGGCTTCAACAAGGCGCAGCGCGCGCACGTCAAGACGCGGCTGGAGGCGTCCTACGACATGTTCCCGCGCCTGCGCGAACGGCGCGCGCAGCTGGCGGGTTCCCTGTCCGGCGGCGAGGCGCAGATGCTGGCGATGGCGCGCGGGCTGATGTCCGACCCCAAGCTGCTGATCATAGACGAGCCATCGCTGGGTCTTGCCCCGCTGGTGGTCAACGAGCTGTTCGAGATCCTGGCGAAGCTGAAGGCGGAGGGCCGCACCATCATCCTGGTCGAGCAAAACACCGAGCGCGCGCTGGCGATCGCCGACCACGTCTACCTGCTACAAGGCGGCAAAGTCGTCCTGTCCGAGGCCGCCGCCAGCGTCACCCTCGCCCGGCTCCACGACCTCTACTTCAACCACTAAGTAGCATCATTACATACCCGAACGCAATGCACGAATGCAGGCCTGACCCCACCCCTGGGGTCAGGCCTGCATTCGTGCAGTCCCGGTACGGATGGGACCAAGCTTCGCGCAAAAATTACACGTTTGCAGGCCTGACCCCAGGTGCTGGCCCCAGGTGAGGCGGGCGACCGGGATTGGCTGGGTATGGTAAAACAGGGCTATATGCGTATTGGGAGTGGGCATGAGTACGGGAGATCATGATCAGCGCAAGCACGACCGCCGGCACGGCGACAAAGTCGGGACGCCGCGCTACCTCGATCCGGGCGATACGGTCTTTAGCCTCTGGGGCCGCATCATCATGGCGCGCTACCGGCGTATCGCGGCGGCGGCGACGCGGCACATCATCCAGCGCCCGCTGCACATCGGGATCTCGGCCCGCATTTTCCATCCGGAGGCCGGCTCCACCGGCTTGCGCAGCAAGAACCTGCAGTACCTCGAGGAGTCCATCGCGCAGTGGGTGATGTCGCGCGATGTGCTGGTGTTCATGATACCGACCGTGAACACGGAAGGCTTGCTGCATCCGTCCAATATCCGCTTGCGCGACTATGCGCGCCACCTGGACGGCCTGGTCCTGCAGGGCGGCGCCGACGTGTCCCCGCAGAGCTACGCCGAAACCCCGACCCGCCCCGAGTGGAGCGGCGACCGCGCGCGCGACATGTATGAGCTGGAACTGCTGCACGAATTCGTCGAGGCGGGCAAGCCGGTACTGGGCATTTGCCGCGGCTGCCAGCTCATCAACGTGGCCTTCGGCGGCTCGCTGTTCCAGGATATCGCGCACGATGTGCCGGACGCGATGGCCCACGTGCACGACGATTATGACCGCCACCGCCACCAGATCGCCTTCCCCGAGGGTTCATCGCTGGCGCGCATGCTCAAGATGCGCACGGGCCAGGCTTTGGTGAACTCCATCCACCACCAGGCCGTCAAGGACCTGGGCCGCGACATGACCGTCGAAGCCCGTTCCTATCCGGACAATATGGTGGAGGCCATCCGCTACAACAAGGCTCCCTTCGTCATGGGCCTGCAGTGGCACCCCGAATTCCACCGCGCCGGCGGCGTGGAACTGCTGGACTGCACGCCCATCCTGGACAACTTCCTGCGCGTGGCGCGCGAGACGCGGTTCTGACTCAAGCTGTATTCCAAGCCCTCATGTCAAGCTCTAAGCTCTATTAACACGCCGCTCGCCCCGGAACCGCCTCACCGCCGCGTCCACCACGCCTTCCACGCTGCCGCTTTCCGTGAACTCGTCGCGCAGATACTGCGCGTCGCTGCCGGTGTGCGTCACCTGCATCAGGTGCGCCAGGCCGGCCGACCCGCCCAGCGCCTCTGCGTGCGGCTCCATCTTGCGCAGCGTGGTCATGATGTCCTCGCGCAGCGACAGGCTTTCGTACGTCTTCGGATGCACGATGGTGCCGTCCAGCCCAAAGCGGCAGGCCTGGAAGCGGTTGTAGTTGTAGACCAGGTAGTCGTCCTCCTCCGGCGCGGCTTCGTGCCGCTCCAGCAGATAGCGGCACAGCGCCTGCAGATAGACGGCCAGCGCCGCCGCCCGCTCCACCGTCAGCGGCGTGTCGCACACGCGCAGCTCGATGGTGCCGAATTCTGGCTTCGGCCGGATGTCCCAGTAGAAGTCCTTCATGCTCTTGATCACGCCGGTGTGCTCCATCTTGGCGAAGTAGCCGTGCTCGAAGTCGTGCCAGCTCAGGGTGAACGGCGCGCGGCCGCTCATCGGGAAAGCGAACACGGAGTTCAGGCGCGCGGAGTTGAACAGCGTGTCGCCGCCTTGCACAAAAGGCGACGAGGCGGACAGCGCGATGAAGTGCGGCACGTAGCGGCTCAGGGAATGCAGCAGGAACAAGGCGTCGTCGCCGCTGGCGCAGCCGATGTGGACGTGCTGCCCGAAGATGGTGAACTGCTTGGCCAGGTAGCCATACAGCGCCGACACTTCCTTGAAGCGCGGCTTGGAGAAGATGCGCCGCTCGGACCATTTCTGGAACGGGTGCGTGCCGCCGCCGCAGATGCCGATGTTGAGCTTCTCGCAGGCCTGCACCAGCGTGTCGCGGATCAGCTGCAGCTGCGCCACCATCTCGGCGTGGTTGGTGTGCACGTCGGTGTTGATCTCGATCATGCTCTCGGTGATCTCGGGCGTCACATTGCCCGGGAAGGGCTTGCGGTTCAGCAGATGCAGCAGGTCCGGGCTGGACGCGGTGAGATCGTAGTCGGCGTGGCTGATCAGTTGCAGCTCCAGCTCCACGCCCATGGTCAGCGGCTGGGAATTCTTGAACGGTTCGAGCGCCATGTCAGTCCTCCTCTTTCGGCGTTTCATTGGCCCACAACAGCGCGTACTGCGTGAAGATGGGGCCGAGTACTTCCATTAACAGCGTCATCGCGGCCAGCGCCGCCAGCTCGTCGACCAGCACGATGCCCATATTCTTGGTCTGCTCCAGCAGCAGGATGACGAACACCGACATCGGCGCCAGCGCCACGCCGGTCAGCGCTCCCTTGCGCCAGGTCACCCCGCCCGCGTGGGCGAACACCGCCACCGCGACGATCTTGACGACGAAGCGCGCCACCAGCAGCACGATGGCCAGCCCCGCGCCTGCCACCACGCGGTCCAGGTCCAGCGTAGTGACGGCGAACACGAACAGCAGCACCGTCAGCAGCTCGCCGATGGCGCCGAAATTGCGCTCGGTGCGGCTGAAGGCGATGCGCCGGTGGCGCGCCATCAGGCCGAAGGTCAAGGTGGCCAGCACCGGCGACAGGTCGGCCGCATGCGTAATCGCCACCAGGAGCACCACGGCCAGCGCGAAGGCCACCGTGCCGTCGCGCGTGACCTGGCCGAGCTGGCGCAGCAGAGCCGGCACCACCACGCCGAACACGGCGCCCAGCACGGCCGAAGCCAGCAGTTCGACGGCGCTGTGCGAAATCGCCTGCGGCAGGCTGCCCGAGGTCTGGAACACCCACACACCCACCACCACTTTGAAGACGAACACCGCCAGCACGCAGTTGATGGCGACCAGGTGCAGCACCCGCTCCGTCACCTGCCCCGCGCTCTGCTGCTCGTTGATCACGCGCAACACGCCAGCCGGCGAGGTGGACATGGCCAGCGAAGCGAGCAGCAAGGAGGTCAGCGGCGGCATGCCGGAAATGTTGCCGATCAAATAGACAACGCCGAAGGTGGCGAACGATTCCGCCAGCCCGCTGACGGCGATCCAGGGGTTCAGGCGTAGCCAGTTGAGGTTGATGCGGTAGCCGAATTCAAACAGGATCAGGCCGAAGGCGACGTTGGCCAGTATCGTGACCGGGCTGGAGCTGTCGCTCGTGTACAGCTCCGGAAATGCCTGCGCCACGGCAAAGCCCACCAGGCCGTAGACGCTGATGCGCGGCACGCCCGACCAGCGGTGCATGATTTCCCCGGCAAGCCAGGCCAGCGTGATCGCGAAAGGCCAGGCCAGCTCGGCCGTCATAACCAGTAAATCTGGCATAAAATGTTTCCTCCAATGCAAAATCAGTTGTCACTTTATTGCATGAGACCAAACCGTGTCGCACCCATGGGAGTAGAATCGCGGCCTGACACACACTGCACGAGAGGGTATGCCCATGCTTGAACTGATCAGTGAACACGCTTGCTTCGGCGGCGTTCAGCGCTTTTACCGGCACGATAGCGCTGAGATCGGCTTGCCGATGCGTTTTTCGGCCTTCCTGCCGGCGCACGCCGAAGGCGCCCGGCTTCCCGCCCTGATCTACCTGGCGGGCCTGACCTGTAACGAGGAAACCTTCCCCATCAAGGCCGGCGCCCAGCGCACCGCCGCCGAACTGGGCCTGATCCTGATCGCGCCCGACACCAGCCCGCGCGGCGCCAACGTGCCGGGCGAAACGGACGCATGGGATTTCGGCGCCGGCGCCGGCTTCTACGTGGATGCCACCGAGGCGCCGTGGAGCAAACACTACCGCATGTACAGCTACATCCACGAGCTGCGCGAACTGGCGGCACGGGAGTTGCCCGTCGATGCCGCCCGTTTGGGCATATTTGGCCATTCGATGGGCGGACATGGCGCGCTGACGCTGGCGCTGCGCCGTCCGGACCTGTTCCGTTCCGTCTCGGCGTTCGCGCCCATCGCCGCGCCGGCGCGCTGCCCATGGGGGAAGAAGGCGTTTAGCGGCTACCTGGGAACGGATGAAGAGCAATGGCGTCAGCATGACGCAAGCGAACTCATGGCTGCGGCAAGCACGCCCTTCCCCCGCGGCATATTGATAGACCAGGGTTTGGGGGACAAGTTCCTGGCCGCGCAGCTCTATCCGGAAGCGTTCGAGGAAGCCTGCCGCAAGGCCGCGCAGCCGCTGCAGCTGCGGCGGCACGCGGGCTACGACCACGGCTACTACTTCATCTCAAGCTTCATCGAAGACCACCTGCGTTTCCACGCAGGCAATCTCACAGCCTGATTTCGGTGCCCAGGCGCGCAAGGAACTGGCCCAGCCATTGCGGATGGGCCGGCCAGGCGGGAGCGGTGACGAAGATGCCGTCCGTGACGGCGCTGTCGACCGGGATGTCGGCAAACTCGGCGCCAGCCAGCTTCACTTCCGGCGCGCAGGCCGGATAGGCGGAAATCTTCTTGCCCTTGATCACATCGGCCGCCGCCAGCAGCTGCGCGCCATGGCATACCGCCGCGATCGGCTTGGACGCCTGGGCGAACTGCTGGATGATCTCGATCACACGCGGATTCAGCCGCAGGTATTCCGGCGCCCGGCCGCCAGCGATCACGAGCGCGTCGTAGGCGGACACATGCACATCGTCGAAACTGGCGTTCAGGGCGAACTGGTGACCGGGCTTTTCCGTATAGGTCTGGTCGCCCTCGAAGTCGTGGATAGCGGTTTTGATCTTGTCGCCGCTTTGCTTGCCGGGACACACCGCGTGCACGGTGTGGCCGACCATTTGCAGTGCCTGGAACGGCACCATCGTCTCGTAATCCTCGGCAAAATCACCCGTCAATAACAATATCTTCTTGGCAGCCACGGTCATCTCCTGTTTCAGGTTGGGACCGGACCATGATAGCGTTATTTGAAGGACAATGCTGCCTTTTCAATTACTTCGCCAACACCTTGCGGATTGTTTCCGCCAGGTCTTCCGCCACGAACTTGGCGACATAGGCGTCCGCGCCCACACCCTTCACGTGGTCCTCGTTGGTCTTGCCGGACAGCGAAGAATGGATCACCACAGGAATCTTGCTGAAGCGCGCATCCTGCTTGACCAGGCGGGTCAGCGTGAAGCCGTCCATTTCCGGCATTTCCAGGTCGGTCAGGATGAGCGAAACGCGGTCCTCGACCGGGATGCCCTCGGCCTTGCAGCCGTCGGCGATGTGCAGAAAGCGGTCCCAGGCTTCCTTGCCGGACTTGGTCATCACGAATGGCGCACCCATGGCGGTCAGGCCCTGTTCGATCAGGCTGCGCGCCACCACCGAGTCGTCCGCCGCGAGGATGATGGTGCCCGGCTTGAGCAGCAGTTTCGCTCCTATCGTTTCAGGATCGACGTCCTTGCCCTCAGTCGGCACCATCTTGCGCAAGATGGTTTCCACGTCCAGCACCTGCGCCAGGCGGGTGTTGTTGACATCGCCATCGAGCCGGGCGATGCTGGTGACCATGCCGCCTGCCGTGCTGCCTTCGGCGGACAGCACCTGGCCCCAGTCCAGGCGCACGATTTCGTCCACAGACTCCACGGCGAACGCCTGGGTGGTGCGCGCGAATTCGGTCACCAGCATGATGTTCAGGCCGGTCTTCGGCGTCACGCCCACGATGCCGGGCAAGTCCAGCACCGAGATGATCTGGCCGCGCAGATTGACCACGCCCAGCATATTCGGCGCGGAACCGGCCACCGCCGTCACTTCAGGCATGGCCACGATTTCGCGGATCTTGAACACATTGATGCCGTACAGTTCGGAGTGCTCGCCATTGGCGTCGGCGCCGAGGCGGAACAACAGCAGCTCGAATTTATTGGAATTGGTTAAGTTACTGCGTTCGTCAATTTCTTGTTGAACCGAATTCATGGGGCAAGTCTCCGTCGCAAGGCCAGTCGTCAAGTATAACGATATTGCCCTACGGGACGAAACATTTCTGCCGACGATGTTGCGTGCGTGCGGTAGACCTTGGCAAACGCAAACGTAAAAGCAAAAAGAGGAAACCCAGGGGTTTCCTCTTTTAATATTCTGGAGCGGGAGAAGAGTCTCGAACTCTCGACCTCAACCTTGGCAAGGTTGCGCTCTACCAACTGAGCTACTCCCGCAGAAGGCAAGATTATGACAGAAAGGAGGCATCTTGACCAGAGCCGCTTGCCGCCCGGCTATGTTTCGGCCACCCACCTATATAATCGCACCAACGTTGATTGAAGGACATGCATGGATGCAATTGAAACAGTGTTGGCAATGTTGTTGGCCGTGGTCGGCAGTGCCTATTTCGTGCGGCTGCTGCCGGTGGTCGTGCCGCTGCCGCTGATGCAGATCGGGCTGGGCTTTCTGATTGCAGCCTTCTCGCGGCACGGCATCGCGCTCGATCCCGAGCTGTTCTTCCTGCTGTTCCTGCCGCCGCTGCTGTTCCTGGACGGATGGCGCATTCCGAAAAGCGGCCTGCTGCGCGACCGCGCCGTCATCCTCGAACTGGCGCTCGGCCTGGTGGTGTTCACCGTGCTGGGCATGGGCATGCTGATCCATTGGATGATACCGGCCATGCCACTGCCGGTGGCGTTCGCGCTGGCCGCCATCATCTCGCCCACCGATCCCGTGGCTGTCTCCGCCATCACCTCGCGCACCCCCATCCCGAAACGGCTGATGCACATACTCGAAGGCGAATCGCTGCTGAACGACGCCAGCGGCCTGGTGTGCTTCCGCTTCGCCGTGGCCGCCGCGCTGACCGGCACTTTCTCGCTCACCTCCGCCACCCTCACCTTCGCGTGGCTGGTGGCCGGCGGCATCGTCATGGGTGTCGGCGTCACGCTGCTCATCACCTGGGTGCAGCGCTGGCTCACGCGCCACTTCGGCGAGCCGGCCGGTTCGCCCATCCTGGTCAACCTGCTGATGCCCTTCGGCGCCTACCTCGCGGCCGAGCACCTGCACGCGTCGGGCATCCTGGCGGCGGTGGCGGCCGGCGTCACCATGAGCTATGTGGAACTGGGCGGCCACGCGCTGGCGGCGACCCGCATCCAGCGTTCCGCCGTATGGGACACGGTGCAGTTCTCCCTCAACGGCGTGATGTTCGTCCTGCTGGGCGAGCAGCTGCCCAAGATCCTGAAAGGCGCGCGCGCCTCGCTGGAAGACGTTGGCCACGTCAACCCGTGGTGGCTGGTGTTATACGCCTTCGGCATCAGCCTGGGTTTGATGGTGCTGCGCTTCATCTGGGTATGGACCACGCTCAGGCTCACCTTGTACAAGAAAAGCAAAATGGGCGAACGCGCCGCACCGCCGCATTGGCGCCTGCTGCTGGCCACCTCGCTGGCCGGTGCGCGCGGCGCCATTACGCTGGCCGGCGTGATGACGCTGCCGCTCGTCATGGCCGACGGCAAGGACTTCCCGGCGCGCGATCTCACCATCTTCCTGGCCAGCTCCGTGATCCTGATCTCGCTGCTGGCCGCCAGCATCGGCCTGCCGCGCGTGCTGTCCGGGGTCGACTTCCCGGAGGAGTCCAGCGAAAGCCAGGAGGAAGACCGCGCACGCGAAGTGGCGGCCAACGCCGCCATCGCCGGCATCGAGAAAGCGCAGATCGAGCTGATGTCCACCAGCATGGACGCCGACCTCTATCCGCAGGCGGCCAGCCGCGTCATCGCCTTGTACAAGCACAGGCTGGTGGAGCACACCGAAATGGACGAAGGGCGCCAGTTCCGCAAGATGGACATGGCCGAGAAGGCGCTGCGCATGTCCGCGCTGCAGGCCGAGCGCAAAGCCATCTTCAACCTGGCGCGGCACGGCCACATCTCGGACGACATCTCGCGCAAACTGGTACGCGAGATCGACCTGAGCGAAGCACGCTTCCGTTAATCTCGAGAACGCCGTGAAAAGCCGCCGCGCCGCCTACGCCCTGTCCGCAGCATGGCTGCTGTTCTGGACCCTGATGGTCGTCACAGCGGTGCAGGACGCGCTGCGCGACGGCGAGCAGGCAGTGTGGAAGCCGATGCTGTGGGAGTTGTCGTCGGCGTTGATCGCCACCTTGCTGATGCTCGCGCAGCGCCTGCGCACGCGGCGGCATGACCATCTGCTGGCGTCGCCGCTGCGCTGGTTCGGCATGCAGCTGCGGTGGGCGCCGGTGTACTGGATCGCCTTCGTGCCGCTGACGTTCGGCATCCGCCACGGCGTCTACGCACTGATGGGTGCCAGGTACGGGCACGAGGCCTGGCCGCAGGTCTTCCTTTACGAGGACGTGAAGATCTCCGTGTTCTTCGGCCTCTTCGTGCTGATCCAGTTTGGCCTGCTCTCCTACCGCGCGCTGATGGACGAGCGCCTGCGCGCAGAGCAGGCCAATGCGCTGCTGCGCCAGGCACAATTGCAACAGCTCACCCAGCAGATGCAACCGCATTTCCTGTTCAATGCGCTGAACACCATTTCATCGCTGATGCATACCGATGTCGAACGGGCCGATGCGACGCTGATGCAGTTGGCCGACGTGCTGCGCGCAACGCTGGAACACAGCGGCCAACAGCAGGCGCCGCTCGCCACCGAACTGCGCCTGTTGCGCGGCTATGCGCAGCTGATGAGCGAGCGATATGTGGACCGGGTGAGCATCGCGTGGCACATCGACGAGTCGCTGCTGGGATGCCTGGTGCCATTGATGAGCATGCAGCCGCTGCTTGAGAACGTGTTCAAGCACACGGTGGAACAGCGCCGCCAGCCAACAGGCATCGACATCCGTGCCTATCGCGACGGCGCCCAGCTTGTGATGCGCGTTGATGACGACGGTGGACGGCTGCCGGCGGCAAGGCACGACGGCCAAGACAGCGGTAACAGCATTGGCGGCGGGAACGGCAGGGGCGGCTGCGGCGGCGGCGACAACGGGAACGGCAGCGGTGGCGACGGTGGCGGCGGCATCGGTCTGCGCAATCTGCGCGAGCGGCTGGCCGTGCTGCACGGCGGATCGGCGTCGCTACGGCTGGAGCAGCTCGAACCAGCTGGCGTGCGCGCGGAAGTGAGGCTGCCATGCGCGTGCTGATCGTCGACGACGAACGCCCGGCGCGCGACAAACTGCGCCGCCTGCTGGCGCAGGAAACAGACATCGCCGCCATCGAAGAAGCACGCGACGGAGTCGAAGCGCTCGAGCGCGCGGCAGCCTTCGCGCCGGACGCCATCTTCCTCGATATCCAGATGCCCGAGGTCGGCGGTTTCGATGTCGCCGCCTCTCTGCCCATGCCCGCGCCGCTGATCGTCTTCGTCACAGCCTACGACGAATACGCCATCCGCGCCTTCGACGCCAACGCCATCGACTACCTGCTCAAGCCCTACGATCAGGCGCGGCTAAAGCGCGCCGTCCAGCGCGTCCGCGAACGCCTGGCGGCGCTACCAGCCGGCCAGCCGGCGCTCCAGGCTGCGCCGATGCCACCGCTCCGCCAGTTGCTGGTCACCGAGCGAGGCACCACGCGCATCGTCAAGGTGGACGACATCGACTGGATCGAAACGGCGGACAACTACGTCATCCTGCACACGGCCGCGGCGCAGCCGCTGCTGCGTCAAACGCTGGCCGCCCTGCTGGACAAGCTCGGCCCCGCCTTCCGGCGCTGCCACAGGCGCGCCGCCGTTCGGCTGGCGCGCGTCGCCAGCATCGAAGTGGACGACAAAGGCGACGGCCACGTCCAGCTGCAAACCGGCGCCCGCGTCCCCCTCAGCCGCCAATACCGTCCCGCCCTCTTGGCCCAGCTCGCTGACCCGACGAGATCCTAGCCGGAATCAGACGCGGACGCCAAGTCGCTTGGCGATGCAAGCAGCAGGAACAAACGGGCACCTCGAATAACCGCCAATCTGTCATTCCGCATCGGCGGACCGCCGCGAAGGGCTCGGCGCCCCCGCAGGAATCAATGCTATGCCTCTGAGCAGGCGACGTATGGATTCCCGCATTCGCGGGAATGACAGGTCACCGCCGGGGTCTGCCCCCAAAAGGCGCGGACAGTAGCTTCCGCTCGTCCCACAGAGCCCCGGCTTGCCCCACCGAGCCCCCGGCTTGCCCCATTTCGCTGGATCGCGGGGCCACGCGGCCATATGCTTTCGTCACCGCCCCCTCATCTTTGGAGCCGCCATGGACGACCGCAACACCCGCCTCTATTTCCTGGACTGGATACGCATCTGCGCCTTCTTCGTGCTGATCCTTTACCACACCGGTATGTATTACGTAAGCTGGGACTTCCATATCAAGAGCCCTTACGCCAGCGACGCCATCGAGCCGCTGATGATGTTGTCGTCGCCCTGGCGCCTCGGTCTGCTGTTCATGGTTTCCGGCGCGGCAGCCGCTTTCCTGCTGGCGAAGCTGGGCTCCGCACGCTTCGTGCGCCAGCGCTCGGCGCGTCTGCTGCTGCCGCTGCTCTTCGGCATGCTGGTCGTGGTTCCGCCCCAGCCCTATCTGGAGGTCGTGGAAAAGCTGGGCTACCAGGGCAATTACCTGGACTTCATGAAACTCTACCTGAACAACTACGGCGGTTTCTGCAAAAACAGCGCCTGCCTGGACCTGCCTACCTGGAACCACTTGTGGTTCGTCACCTACTTGTGGGTCTATACCTTGCTGTTGGCAGCATTGGCCGCAACGCTGGGCGCAAACTGGCAGCGCCTGTCCGGCTGGCTGGGCCGCACGCTCACCGGCTGGAAGCTGCTCGCGCTGCCGGTCGCCATCCTCGCCATCGCACGTGTGACGCTGTACAGCCGCTATCCGTCCACCCACAACCTGGTCGTCGACTGGTACAACCATGCGCAGTACATTCCGCTGTTCCTGCTGGGCGCCCTGCTGGCCAGGCAGTCCGCCGTCTGGCAGCGCATGGATGCGATGCGCTTCGCCTCGCTCGGCATCGCACTGGGATGCTGGTCCACGCTGATGGCGTATTACGCGCTGACGGAGCATTTGCATCCGGACGACATCGTCGTGCTGACGGAAATCCAGCGCGCGGTCTACGCCCTGCTGCAATGGAGTTCGATGCTGGCGGTGCTCGGCTTCGGCCACCGTCACCTGTGCTTTGACAGCGCCAAGCGCCGCTACCTGACGCAGGCCGTGTTCCCGGTCTACATCGTGCATCAGACGCTGATCATCATCTTCGCCCATGTGATGCAGCCGGCGCGCATGCCGCCGGTCACCGAGGGCTTGATCCTGGTGGTGCTGACGCTGACCTTCAGCTTCGGCATCTTCGAGGCGGTGCGGCGGGTGCCGCTGCTGCGTGCCTGCTTCGGTATCAGTGGAAAATTCAGTGGCAAATTCAGCGGAAAAGCCGAGCCCCACGCTGCCGCGGCGGCGCCGGCGGCACAAGCGGTGTCGGCTTAGTTCAACGTTTTCCGGCTGCGCTTGGCGGCGGCCATTTCCGCATCCGCCAGCGCGAAGGTTTCGTTCAGGTCGTAGCCCGGCTGGCGCACCGCCACACCCAGCGACGCTTTCACGCCGTAGTGCGCCAGCGTAGCCTCGACGCGCTGCAGCATGGCGCGGCCGTCGTAAATGTCACACTCCATCAGCAGCATGGCGAACTCGTCGCCGTCCAGCCGCGCCACCACGTCGGAGCCGCGCGCCAGCGATGTCAGGGCGACGCCGGCGCGCTCGAGCAGCATGTCACCCGCGGCGTCGCCTTCAGTCTCGTTGATCCATTGGATGTCATCCACATCGATCGACACCACGCACGCCGGATGGCCGTAACGCTGGCAGCGCTCTTCCTCCCGGTTGAGCAGCATGGTCCAGCCGCGCCGGTTGTACAGATGGGTGAGCGGGTCGCGCATGGCTTCCGTTTCTGCGCGTTCGGCGCGGCGCAGCGCGCCGGCACCGGCCAACTCGGCGCTCAGCAGGCTGCCCAGCAGCCCGGCCATCAGCTCGAGCATGGGCTGTTCCTCGACTATCCCGGACGGCTGCGGCCGTGGATCGATCGCGCACAGCGTGCCGAACAGCGAACCGTCGGCGCGGCGCAGCGGCACGCCGATATAGGCGCCGATATCGAACTGCCGCCCGAAGGGTGAGCGCGCATAAACTGGCACCTCGCGCGCATCCGGCGCCACGTTCGGTCCCTGGCCCAGCACCATGCGCGAGCAACAGGTGTCGCTCCAGCGAAACACCTGGCCAGCCTTGATGCCGTAGCCTTCATCATCGGCCGAGAGCACGATCCAGTCTTCGCCCTCGGTGCGCGTTACCATCCACGAGCGGAATCCCAGCCGCTCGCGCAGAAAAGCCAGGCAGGCCTGCGACGCGGAGGCGAAATCGTTGATCATGCGGGTCTCCAGAATGCGCTTCTTATACCCCCATTATGCACCACGCTACTTAACGAATGTGAGCATGTGCTGCGCGGGCCCCGGCAGGAACGGCGTGGGCTTGCCGCTGACCCAGTCCGCGTGCCCGGCCAGGAAATATGGCGACAGCGGATGGCCGCTTTGCCCGCCCGGCATATTGAAGATGCCTTGCTCTTCCTTGCCCGGCGAGACCACCATGCGTTCGGACTGGCCGAACTTGCGGCCCGCCACGCGCGGCATGTGGCTGTCGCCCGGCAGGCGGTCGGCCGGCGCCGACAGCCAGCGCCGCAGCGCCGGCACCGCCGCCGCTATCGGATGCGCGATGTCCTGCGTGTTGCGCTCGCCCCAGGTGGCGGCCGACAGCGGCTTGCCGTCCTTGCCCAGGTCCGCCACAGCACGGTCGATGGCGGCCAGCTGCAAGTCTTTCCAGCTGGCGTATTGCGGCGGCAGCCAGCCGGCCGGCTGCTCATCCAGCATGCGCGCCACCACGGCCGGCCAGCGCGCGCTGGCCGAGGCCATGTCGGCTTTTTCCATCAGCTTGCCCATCTCGGCATCGGCTGCGCCGTACAGCAATTCGTACAGCGACCACATGTAGGCGCGCGCGATGCGGTAGCCGACCGAGTCCACGCTGGCGTGGCCGGTCCAGCTCTTGCGCAGCAGTTCCAGCGCCGCCGCGCGCTGCGGCTTGCCCGCCAGCGCCTGCTCGTCGAGCACGCCGAGCGCGCGGTCGCGCCATGTGCTCATAAAGACGGCGCGGTCGTCCAGGGCCACGCTGTACACGCCCTTCTCGTCCGTCTTGGCGCCCAGCGCGGCCACACTGTCGCGCACCTGGTGCGCACGCGCGCCCAGGTCGAAGCCGCCGTCGCCCAGCTTTTCGGATCCAGCGCCCAGCAATTGCCGGCTGTTCGCGGTGGAGAGCTGGCCGTTGGCCGGATTGCGCACCACCGGATAGGCTTCCGGCGCCAATATGCCCTGCCAGCCAGCCGACTGGGTTTCCGGCGTCAGCGGGAACGTCGAGGCCAGGCTGGGCTGCGCGCGGCGCGGCAACGGACCGGCGATAGTCCAGCCGATGTCGCCCTTGCTGTCGCCGGCCACGAAATTTTGCGCCGGCAGGCCGGCGCGGTTCGCCACGGCCATCGCCTCGTCCAGCGTGCTGGCCAGCTCCAGCTTGGCCGCGCGCATATTGACGGCTTCTTTGCTGTGCGCCACCCAATGCACGGCGTAGCTGCGGCCTGCCACTTCACGCACTGGCCCCAGCGAAGTTTCTCGCACGACGAATTTGTCGGCTGGCGCGCCTTTCACAAGGATGGTTTCTTCATGTACGGCAGGGCTCTCCCAGCCGGCGGGCGTGCGCAGCTTGCCCGGCCTCGCGCTGTCGGTTTCCAGCAGCACCAGGTCGGTGTAGTCGCCGTAGCTGTTGGTGAAGCCCCATGCCACGTGCCCGTTGCTTCCGGCGACCACGAGCGGTACGCCCGGCAGCGTCACGCCTGCGACGCGGCGCGTTGCGCCATGGCCGTCCGGCACCATCAGCACCGCGCGGTACCAGATGTGCGGCAGTTGCAAGCCCAGGTGCATATCGTCGGCCACGATGGCGCCGCCGTTGTGGCTACGCCCGCCGGCAAGCGCCCAGTTGTTACTGCCGACCATGCCGCGCAACTCGGCGCTTGCGCTTGCGCCTGCACCTGCGTCTGCGATGCGCTTGGAAGCCGGTGCACCGGCCTTGCCCCACCAGTCGGGCGCCCGATCCGGGAAAGGCGCGGACGGTGCGGGCGCCGAGGCCGCGTCCAGCGGCGCGTCCCATTGCGTGGCCTCGGGCAGCAGCACGGCCAGTTGCTCCGGCGTGTCATGCTCCTTCAACCAGCCGCGCGCCAGTTCGCGCGCTTCCTGGTTGCCCTGCAAATCGAAATACATGGCCCAGAACACCAGCAGCGAGTCGGCCATGCTCCAGGCCCGCGGTCCGACGCCCACCAGCGCGTATTCAAATGGCCGGGTGCCCAGATTGGTCAGGCCGTCGTTCACGCCGGCGGCATAGCGCTCCAGCAACTGGCGGTCGGTGGTGGACATGGCCTGTATGGCCAGCTCGGCGCGCGCGCGGAAGCGATGCAGACGGTGCTCGCGGTCCACCGGCAGCGCGCGGGCGCCAAACAGCTCGGCCAGTTCGCCGGACGCGACCCGGCGCAGCAAGTCCATCTGGAAGTAGCGGTCCTGCGCGTGCGCGAAGCCGGTGGCGTAGGCAACGTCGTTGCGCTGCGCGCCAATGATGGTCGGCACGCCGCTGTCGTCGCGCGCGATGCTGACATCCGCACCCAGGCCGGGCACCGTGCGGCGGCCGTCCAGCTGCGCCAGGCTGCCGCGCAAAAAGAACCAAACGCCCAGGATGACAAAACCCAGCAACAGGAATAGTCCCAGCAGTATGCGTTTAAGCCATCGCCCCAGTCCCACTCTTTGCATATGATCCCCAGCCTGTCTTCCATGTTAGTCTCATGGGAATATTGCCAGAAGTGGAATGCCAGCGGGGTGACTATTTTGTAACGCGGGAGACCGGCCAGCTACCGGTACGCAAGGAACTTGGCGACGCGCCATTCGCCTCGGCGCGCCAGCGCAGCGGCAAAGCCGCATTCCTGCGTACGATGCGCCGCGGCGTGAAGCGCCACATGCGCTCGGCGCCCACGAACGCCGCCAGTTCCGGGGCGGCTTGCGTGTCAAGCAGCAGTTCGGCGGTGCCGCTCATTTGCAACAGGCTGCCGCTCGCAAAGTCGACGAACACCAGCCCGGCGCGCGGATTGAGCGCGATATTGCCCAGCGTGTTGAAGAACATATTGCCCATGAAATCAGGCACGGTCAACGTGCCGTCCGCGTCCAGGCGCACGAAGCCCGGCTTGCCGCCCCGGTGCGACACGTCCACCTGGCGCGGACTGTCGGCCAGGTCGACGTAGGTCGCCACGTAGAATGAATCGGCGCCCGCGATCAGCGCGCGCGCCGCGTCGTCCAGCCGCGAGAGCTCTTGCGGCAGCGCCGGCGCCTGCTCGACGAACTCGGCATCGCGCAGCTGGATGTACTGCGGGCAGTTGCCGAAGGATTGCCGCACCTCGACCTCGAAGCCGGGCCCGGCGCCGCGCCGCACCGTGCCGTTCATGCGGTTGCGTCGGCGCGTGTGCAGTTCGATGCCCAGCATGCCGATGGCGTCGCCCTGCTCCATGCCAGCATCGGCCGGGTCCAGCGGCTCGCGCGGCAGCGCCACGCGCAGGCGCTGCGGATCCGGGGAGTGAAGAAAGCCTGGACGGCCGGCCCGCAGCGTGGCCCACGCATCGCCCGCCGCGTCAACCGCGCCGAGCACCACGAAAGGCAGCTGCGCGAAGAACTCGCGGTGCTGGTCCGGCATGAAAGCGCGCAGCACCTTGCGGCCCACGCTGTCCATCCGTTCCGCCATGCCCACAGTGCGCTGCATGGCCAGTTCGCCCGCGTGCCACGGGGATGCGTTCGCTGCGTCGTCAGGTGCGCCGTCCATGGCCCGCTCCTTACGCGGCCAGGCCGACTGGCGTCGACACCATCGGCACAAAGCCCGGCAATGCCTCCACGCGGCGCAGCCATGCCTTTACGTTCGGATAGCCCGACAGGTCGACGTTGCCTTCCGGCGCGCGGGCAATGTAGGCGTACAGCGCCACGTCCGCGATGGTGGGCGCGGCGGACGGCGTCGCCACCCACTGCTGGTCCGCCAATTGCGCCTCGATCAGCGCCAGGATGCGGTGCGCCCGCGCCACCATGTCCGCCGTATCCACGTCCCGCCCGAACAGGACGACCACGCGCGCGGCGGCCGGGCCGAACGCGATCTCGCCCGCCGCCACAGACAGCCAGCGCTGCACGGCTGCCGCCGATGCCGCGTCTTCCGGCAGCCAGTCGGTGCGCCCTTCCCGCTTGGCCAGGTAGACCAGGATGGCGTTCGAATCGCTGACGACGACGCCGCCGTCGTCCAGCACCGGCAATTGTCCGAAGCGGTTCAGGCGCAGGAATTCCGGCGATTTGTGCTCGCCCTTCATCAGATCGACATTGATCACTTCGTGCTCCAGTCCGAGCAGCGACAGGAACAAGCGCGCGCGGTGGACGTGGCCGGAAATGGGGTGGGAATACAATTTCATGGTGGCTTCCTCTTGTTGGTGATTGAAGTACAACACCTGCAGTGTGGATCATTCCCCCAAAACGGAGAATAGCCGCCAGATCTAATTCACCATTCCAGTTTTCGGAACGGCGGGCAGGACCTCGAACAGCAGGAGCTGCGTGACCTGGGTCTTGCTGAAATTGTCGTCCGAAACGAAGAGCAGTGTGTCGTGGCCGTTGACGAGTTTGGGGCCGAAGCTGAGGCCCTCGAGATTGTCCAGACGGATGCCAAGATCGTTCAGGTTTAGCACCAGCCGCTTGGCGGCGGCGCGGTAGCTCGCGCCGGCCAGGGCGCCTATGCCGCGCACATCGCTGGCGCCGGCGGTGTCCATCTCGTAGAGGCGCACGTAATTGCGGTAGTTGCCCGCAGCGTCCTGCACGGCGGAGCGTTCCAGCACCAGCACGGCGTGGCCGTTCACCGCCAGGATTTCGGAAATGCCGTTGTCGGCCACTTTCTCGGGTGCCGGCGCCGCAGGCAGCGGATCAAGCGGATAGGCGTATTGCGCCAGCATGCGGCCGTCGCGGTCCATGCGTGTAATGCGCGAGACGGCGCCGCTGTCTTCCGTCGGCAAAGGGCCGTCCTGGTACAAGGGCGACTCCAGCGATACCCATAATGACTTGCCGTCCGCCGCGAAGCTCAGGCCTTCAAAGCCCATGTTGTCACGCGGCCCCTGCTCATCCTTCGACATGCGGAACAATTCGGGAAGCTGGATGGCGGCCAGATAAGCGCCGTCGCGCCGCGCGTGGCGCACAAAGGGATCGAAGCCGCGCTTGCGGTCCCCTTCGCTGCTGTACCAGATGCTGCCGTCCATGGGGTCGACCCGGACCGATTCGATGTCCGGCACCTCGCCGCGCTTGCCGGCGTCATACTCCTTCATGCTGGGGTAGTTGCTGCCGTCGGCCTGCTTGAAATTATCGATGCCGAGCAAGACGGCGCTGCGGAAGGCGGCGCCGTCGAAATCGAGACGAGCCGTGTAGAAACGGGCGGGATCGATGACGCTGCGGTCGTCACTGGCAAACAGCCAGTTGCCGCTGGCCGCGTCGTAGTCGACGCCGGACAACCCTCCCGCCGTCGTACCACGGAAGCCGTGCTTATGCGGAATGCGCTGCTCTCCGATGAAACGCAGGCTGGCGACAGTACGTTCGCCAAGCTGCGCCGGCGCCTCGGCCGACGCCGCCGGCAGGCTGAACAAGATACTGGCCGTGCACAGCGCGGCGGCGACAATTCGATTCATTTAGGCGGATAGATGGCGAAAAAACACGCCATTATGCCGTATGCAGCTTCCTGTGCATACTTCGCAGCGACAGCCACACGCCTGCCACCACCACCGGCACCAGCAGGCCGACCACCACCTCCGGATTGCCGACCAGTCCCAGTACCTTGGCCGCCTTGGTCGAATAACCGACCAGGCCAACCACGTAATACGAGATCGCCGCCACCGACAGGCCTTCCACGGCCTGCTGCAGGCGCAGCTGCTGCGCCGCGCGCGCGTTCATCGATTGCAGGATCTTGCGGTTCTGCTGTTCCTGGATGATGCCGACCCGCGTGCGCAGCAAGTCATTGGTGTTGGCCACGCGCCGCGCCAGCGCTTCCTGGCGCCCGGCAAGCGCTTCGCAGGTGTTCATGGCCGGCGTCAAACGGCGGTCCATGAATTCGCCCACCGTCGGTATGCCCTCGATACGCACTTCGCGCAGTTCTTCTATGCGCGCGTTCACCAGCCTGAAATAGGCCTTCGAAGCGGAGAAGCGGTAGCTCGTTTCCAGCGACAGCTTCTCGATGCGCGCTGCCAGGCGCGTGATCTCGCCGAGCAGCGCCTGCTCGGTGGCGCCGTCGACGCTGCCGCCGTCGGCCTGCGCGGCGTCGGTCTGCACCATGGCGCCGGCCAGTTTCACCAGCTCGGATTCAATCGCGTTCAGCGTGGGCGCCGCATGCTGCGCCTGAGGAAGGCCCAGCAGCGCCATCATGCGGTAAGTCTCGATCTCCAGCACGCGCTGCACCAGGCGCCCGGCCTGCTGCGCGCGCATGCCCACGTCGCGGATGACGAAGCGGCTGAAGCCATCGGACTGGATGGCGAAATCGGTGTACAGTTCGCCCCCCTGCATCACCTGGCTGCCCGCCAGGGTGTTGCCTTCGAAAACACGCTGCAGCGACTCCTGCGATTCCTGCGACGCCGCGCCGCGCTCCAGCACCACGTGCGCCGCCACCATCAGGCGGCCCTGCAATGTCAGCAGCCATTCCTGCGGCAGGTGCGTGACGGGCATCTGTTCGAAAGCCTGCTCGGACGGCAGCACTTCGGACGGCCGGCCGGCGAAGGTATAGGTCGAGAACTCGGTGTGGCATTCCCACTTCAGGCGGAAGCGGCCGAAGTCATGGAAGAAATATTTGGCGTCGCTGGCCGGGGAAGATACGCCGAAGTGCTTGCACAAGGCGCCCAGCGTGGCGTGGTGGCTGTGGCCAGTGGGCACGCCGGCGCCGGAATCGGCAATGCGGTAGACGGCGAAATGCGAAATCAGCTCCGGCGCGTCGAGCTTCAGGAAAGGACGCGAATGGATCTCGGCCGCGAGCGGCACGCGCAGCGCGTGGTTCAGGCTTGAATAAACAATGCTCATACTGGAACTTCCTTGGCGGCGGTACGGACGGCGCGCAACAGCAAGTCTGCGCCGGGCGAAAGCAAATGGTCCTGCTGGCGGATGATGCCGAATGCGTCCATTTTACATGGGAGATCGATCGGCAGCAGGCTGAGGATGTTCAGGTCCGCGTAATAACGGGCGACCGCCTGCGGCAGCACGTGCAGGAAATCGGTCTGCTGCAGCAGCGGCGCGACCAGCAGCATGGCGGTGGTGTCGACCACGTTGGACGGCGGTTCGAGGCCCGCGCGGCGGAACATCATATCGAAGCGGTGGCGCAGGATGCTGCCCGGCGGCGGCAATATCCATGGCTGCCTGGCAATGTCGGCCAACTGCAGGTTATCGTGCGACAGCAGGGGGTGGCCGGGCCGCACCACGGCGCACGCCGGCTCCTCGGTCAGCTCTTCGTAGATCAGGCCCGTGCTGCCGTCCGTCTCCAGGATGCGGCCTATCATGAAATCGAGGTTGCCATGCTGGAGCATGTCGAGCAGCACGTTGCTGGGCTCGAGCTTGACGCCGATGCGCAGCAGCGGCGCATGCTCCTTCACGCGCGCGATCGCTTTCGGCAGCAGGGACATGGCCGGCGTCATGATGACGCCCACTTCCACCTGCCCCACCAGGCCCGCCTTCAGCGCGACCACGTCGTCGTGCGCCAGCGACAGGCTGGTGAGCGCCATGCGCGCGTGCCGTATCATCGTTTCGCCGTAGATGGTCGGCTCCATGCCGCGCGGCAGCCGGTCGAACAGGCGTACGTCCAGCATCTCCTCCAGGTCCTTGATCTGCTTGGACGCGGCGGGCTGTGTCATGTGCAGCGCCTCGGCGGCGCGGTGGATGTTGCGGTGCTCGTCCAGCGCGATCAACAGCAGCAGCTGGCGGGTTTTGAGTCGGGCGCGTAAAAACCAGTTCGGGTTGAGGGTATCCATCCTTAAATAATATCATTGCCGATATCGGTCCGGCGCAATATCGGCAATACTGATATCAATCTTGACAGCCGGGGCTAGCATTCGCGGCGGGACCTTCAGCGGTCTGCGGGATGAAACGGATGGTGCCGTCCGGGTTGTAGTGCAGCTCCTCCACGGCGGCCGAACGGCGGTATTCCCCGCCGGTCGGCAGCTTGTCGTTGTGGTAGAAGATATACGACTTGCCATTGTGCTCGATGATGGCGTGGTGGATGGTCTTCACGACCGCGTTCTTGGACATGATGACGCCGCGGTAAGTCCACGGACCGGTGGCGCTGGGACCGGTGGAGTACGCGGTCTCCTCCGGGAACTCGCGCGACCAGGACAGGTAGTAGGTGTCCTTGCGCTTGTGCAGATAAGCCGCCTCGGTGAAGTGCGGCACGGCCACCGTGTGGATAGGGCCGTCCGCTTCGATCATGTTCGGCTTCAGCTTGATGTACTTCAGCACCTGGTTGCCCCAGTACAGATAAGCCTGGCCATTGTCGTCGATGAAGACGGTCGGGTCGATGTCGTCCCAGGAGATGTCCGTCTCCCTGGTCATGTCGTTGGTGATGATGGCGCTGCCGCGCGCGTCCTTGAACGGGCCGGTCGGGCTGTCCGACACCGCCACGCCGATCGCCTTGCCCGGGATGCTATTGTGTTCGACGGTGGAATAGAAGTAGTACTTGCCGTTGCGCTTGGTGATATCGGCGGCCCAGGCATCCTTCTTGGCCCAGCCAAAGGTCAGCGCGTTCAGCGGCGAACCGTGCGCCTTCCAGTTCTTCATGTCGCAGCTGGAATAGACCAGCCACTCTTTCATCACATAGTCCTTGCCGTCGACCGGGGCTTCGTCACGGCCCACGTACAGATAGACACGGCCGTTGTCGCTCAACGCGGCAGGGTCGGCTGTGAATTTATCCTTGAACAGCGGATTGCCGGCCTGCGCGGCGCCGGCGAGCAGCGCGATGGCCGCAACGGCCAGGGGTTTCTTGAACATGGTGTCTCCCATTAGTTATTCTTGGCGCCGATGGACATCAGGCGCTGCACCACGCAGAACACGAACAGCAGGCCGCCAATGACGATCTTGGTCCACCAGGAGCTGAGCGTGCCGTCGAAGGCGATCAGGGTCTGGATGGTGCCCAGTATCAGCACGCCGGACAAGGCGCCCGCGATATAGCCGTAGCCGCCGCTGAGCAGCGTACCGCCGATGACGACCGCCGCGATCGCGTCCAGTTCCGTGCCCTGCGCGTGCAGGCCATAGCCGGACAACATGTAGAAGGAGAACAGCAGGCCGGCCAGCGCCGCGCAGAAACCGCTCAGCGCGTAGATCAGCACCTTGGTGCGGCCGACCGCCAGGCCCATCATATGCGCCGACTGCTCGTTGCCGCCGATGGCGTACACCGCGCGGCCGAACGCCGTGTAGTGCGCCGCGTAGATGGCCACGCCCAGCAACCCCAGCGCGATGACGGCGCCCGGCGAGACGAAGCCGCCGAACAATTCCAGCTGCGTTTGCGACAGGGAGACGAACAGCGGGTCTTCGATGGTGATCGAATTGATGCTGATCAGATAGCACAGGCCGCGCGCCAGGAACATGCCCGCCAGCGTGACGATGAAGGCCTGCAGCTTGAAGTAATGGATCAAGGCGCCCTGCGCCGCGCCGAACAAGGCGCCCAGCAGCAGCACCGCGGCGATGACGGCGGCCGGCGGCCAGTGGGCGCTGTGCAGCAGCCAGGCCGAAATCATCGTGGCCAGCGCCAGCACCGAGCCCACAGACAGGTCGATGCCGCCGGACAGGATGACGAAGCTCATGCCGATGGCGATCACCAGCAGGAAGGCATTGTCGATCAACAGGTTGAGTATGACCTGCAGCGAGAAGAAGCCCGTGTAGGCGACCGATCCGGCGGCGAACATCGCCACCAGCAGGAAGACCGTGACCAGGGACGTGAAATACGGTGCGGCGGTAAAGCCGCGAACTTGCGCCATCATGCTGCTTTCCTTTTCCAGATCTGCTTGAATTCCGGCGACTGCGACAGGCAGACCAGGAACACCACCACCGCTTTGACCACCATGTTCACTTCCGGCGGCACGCCGAGCGAGTAGATGGTGTAGGTCAGGGTCTGGATGATGAGGGCGCCGATCATGCTGCCCGCCAGGCTGAATTTGCCGCCGGCGAGCGAGGTGCCGCCGAGCGTGACGGCGAGGATGGCGTCCAGTTCCAGCAGCAGGCCGGCGTTGTTGGCGTCGGCGGATTTGATGTTGGAGCTGATCATCAGCCCGGCCATGCCGGCGCAGGCGGAACAGAACACGTAGACGAAGAAGATCAGCGCGGCCGTCTTCAGGCCGGCAAGGCGCGCCGCCACGGGGTTGATACCGACGGCCTGGATGAACAGGCCGAGCGCGGTTTTGCGCATCAGCAGGGACACCGCCAGCACCACGGCGGCCACCACGTACAGCGAGAACGGCAGGCCGAACAGATAGCCGCTGCCAAGGAAGAAGTAAGGCTGGTAGTAGACCGTGATGATCTGGCCGTCCGTCAGCAGTTGCGCGAGACCGCGCCCCGCCACCATCAGGATCAGCGTGGCGACGATGGGCTGCAGGCCGAGCGTCGAGACCAGCAGGCCGTTCCAGGCGCCGCACAGGATGGCGGCAAGCAGTGCCGCGCCCAGCGCCAGCGTCATCGACGTTTCCGGCGTGGCGCCGCCGCCGATGAGCATCGCGGCGACGGTGCCGGACAGCGCAACCACCGCGCCGACCGAGATGTCGATGCCGCGCGTGGCGATCACCAGCGTCATGCCGAGCGCCGCCAGCATCAGCGGCGCGGCGCGGTTCACGATATCGACCACGCTGCCGTACAGGTGGCCGTCCTTCCATTCAAGCCGGAAGAAGCCGGGGATGAAGAACAGATCGATGAGCAGCAGTGCCGCGAGCGCGGCAAGCGGCTTGACCAGGGGGTGTTGCAACAACATGGCAAGACTTTCAGAGTGATGGCGTGGCGCGCTTGCAGCCCCCGAGGCGGCGGCCTGCGCAAGCTGGGCCGCGGCGGCTGGCCGGCCGGCCGGCGGCGCGGATGCGTCCGAGATGGCCGTATTGGCCGTATTGGCGGCATTGGCGGTGGGCGGCGTCATGCTGCCTCCCCCGCGATGGCTTGCAGCACGCTGGTGTCATCGAGGTCGCCGCGCTGGTACTCGCCACAGGCTTTGCGGTCGCGCATGACGATCATACGGTCGCTGCAACGCAGCACTTCGGGCAGCTCGGACGAAATGAACAGGATGGACATGCCTTTACTGCACAAGGAAGTCACATAGCTCATGATCTCTTCCTTGGCGCGCACATCGATGCCTCGGGTCGGCTCGTCCAGGATCATCAGCTTCGGTTCCGTCGCCAGCCAGCGCGCCAGCAGTACTTTCTGCTGGTTGCCGCCGGACAGCGTGCCGATAGGCGTCTCAATGCTGGCCGTTTTAATGCCCAGCCACTTCACGTAATCGTTAGCCAGCTCCTGCTGGCGTTTCAAGGGAATCGCGCGCAGCATGCCAGCCTGCGCCTGCAGCGCCAGTATCAGGTTCTCGCGCACCGACAGCGACAGGATCGCGCCTTCGTGCTTGCGGTCTTCCGAGCAGAAGCCGATGCCGGCGGCGATGGCGTCGCGCGGCGTGGCGAAGGACGCGGCGTTGTCGCGCCCATCGACCATGATGGCGCCGCCGTCCGCCTTGTCCGCGCCGAACAGCAGGCGCGCCAGCTCGGTACGGCCGGAGCCCAGCAGACCGCAAAGGCCCAGCACCTCGCCCTTGTTGATGGCGATATCGGTCGGCATCAGCGCGCCACGGCGGCCAAGGCCGCGCGCTTGCAGCAGGACTTCAGCCGGCGCGGTGGCGCGCGGAGCGTTCTGCACGCCGGCGCCAGCGCCAGCTTCTGCGGCATCCGCATGGTCCGCTGCTTGCGTTTCCCCGCCTGCGGCGGCCTGCCCGGCCACTGCGCCCGGCATCGGCGCATCGACCGGCGCACCGATCATCTTGTTCACCAGCGCGAGACGGGACAGTTCGCTGCAAGCGTACTCCCCTTCCCGTTCGCCGTTGCGCATCACGGTGATGCGGTCCGAGATCGCGTAGGTCTGGTCCAGGAAGTGCGTCACGAACAGGATCGCAATGCCCTGGTCCCGCAGCCGGCGCAGCACCGCGAACAGCAATTGCACTTCCGCCTCGTCCAGGCTGGACGTGGGCTCATCGAGAATGAGGACGCGCGCATTGACGTTCAGCGCGCGCGAAATGGCCACCATCTGCTGCACTGCCAGCGAATAATTCGACAGAGGCGCCGACACATCGATATCGATCTGCATCGCCTCCAGCATGCGCGCCGCATCGCGCTGCATGCCTTTCCAGTCGATCCTTCCCCACTTGCGCGGGTAACGGCCGATGAAGATATTCTCCGCGACCGACAGGTTCGGGCACAGGTTGACTTCCTGGTACACAGTGCTGATACCCAGCTCCTGCGCCTCCAGCGTGGACGCGGGCCGTATCGGCTTCCCGTCCAGCAGCATGGTGCCGCGCTCCGGCGTGTAGACGCCGGTCAGCACTTTGATCAGCGTGGATTTACCCGCGCCGTTCTGCCCCATCAGTGTATGTACTTCCCCCGGATACAAGCGCAAGCCAGCTTCGCTAAGCGCTTTCACGCCGGGGAATTCCTTATGAATGCCGGTCAACTCCAGGACCGGCGCAACGTCCGCAGCAGCCATTAGTATTTCCGGTTAGGGAATTCCTTGGCCGCCACTTCAGCGGGGAACACGCCTTCGTTCACGACGATACGCTTGGGTATCGCCTTACCGGCCTTGACGGCGGCGGCGGCTTCCATCAGCTGAGGGCCCAGCAGCGGGCTGCATTCCACGGTCACGTTCAGCTTACCGGCGATCATCGCCTCGAACGCACCCTTCACGCCGTCGATCGAGATGATGATGATGTCCTTGCCCGGTTTCAGGCCCGCTTCCTCGATAGCCTGGATCGCGCCGATCGCCATGTCATCGTTATGTGCGTACAGCACGTTGATGTTCTTGCCCTGCGCCTTCAGGAAGGCTTCCATCACTTCCTTGCCCTTGGCGCGGGTGAAGTCGCCGGTCTGGGTGCGGATCACTTTCAGCTTTGGATTGCCCTTGATGATCTCTTCGAAGCCGGCCTTGCGGTCCAGTGCCGGGGCCGAGCCCACGGTGCCCTGCAGTTCCACGATGTTCAGGGTGGTGGCGGGCGACTTCTTCGCGTACTCCGTCAGCCAGCGGCCGGCCTTACGGCCCTCTTCGACGAAATCGGAACCGATCAGCGAGACGAACAGCGACGGGTCGCTGACGTTGACGGAGCGGTCGGTCAGGATGACCGGGATCTTGGCGGCTTTTGCTTCACGCAGCACCGTATCCCAGCCCGACTCCACCACCGGCGAAAACGCGATGATGTCCACGCGCTGTGCGATGAAGGAGCGCAGCGCCTTCACCTGGTTTTCCTGGCGCTGCTGCGCGTCTGCGAATTTCAGGGTCACGCCCGCCTTCTTGGCGGCGTCCTTGACCGAAGCGGTGTTCGCGGTGCGCCATTCGCTCTCGGCGCCCACTTGCGAGAAACCGATGACGAGGGGCTTTTGAGCGAACGCCGGGGCGGCGGCCGTAACGGCGGCGGCCAGCGCGGTGGCCAAAATAGTCCTGCGAGTGAAAGTCATGCCCGTCTCCTTAGTTTATCTATGCCGCCAATAGTAGGAGAAAGTGCCATAGCCATCCAATACATTTTTTATCGATATCGATATCGTTTTCGATATACCTCATGCCTGGTTGGCCAAATTCCGCACATTCTCCGCCCGGATCGGCGCTTCCGGGCCGGTTTTGACCTGGATTGGAAATCGTAACGTTCTTCACCGGCATCTCGGCTTACGCCTTGATCCGGCAAAGAAACTTCGCCTCCAGCGCCATGATATTACCCATGCGCAAGAAATCAATCGGCGACAGCGCGCTCCCGTACGTCGGCAGCAGCTCGCGCAGTGATAGAGTTCGCCCATGCGCATGGTGCGCGAAAACGTGCCGGACAATAGCTTCTGGTGGACGAAGTTAATCCCTGATCACCCGGCACTTCCAGTGTGCTACCAAGCCAGCCCTAACGCAACAGCCGCAACCCATACAAATTACCCGCCCTGGAGCCGGCTTGCGCCACAAACTTCACAATTAGCTTGCGCGACTGGCCGCTCTGGCCGGCGGGCACGGCGAAGTCGCGCGTATAGATCTCGTCCGCCGCATCGGCACCCAGCGTCACCGTCTCCAGCAATTCGCCATTGACCACGATGTCGAACTTGCGCCCGGCGTCGGCTTTCGAGAACGTCAGGCGCAGCGTGCGGGCCTTGCCTTCGCGGTCGTTCAACTCGTAGCTGAACCAGCCGCTCGCTTGGCGCCAGTGGCGGCCCTTGTTGATGCCGGCGTCCGCGCCTTCGCCTTTGAAGAAGTGGTCGGATTCGGGCTGCTGCTCGCCGGGCGCCACCTGGTCAACGGTGATCGCGTCCAGCGCCAGGCGCTCGGATTCGGCTTTTGCGGTGGCCGCGCGCATCACGCTCATGTTGGCGGGCGTGGTCTGCTGCCAGTAAATCATGTAGCGCGAGTCGTGCAGGCGAAAGAATGGTATGAAGCGGATGTGCTCCGATCCCGGCCCCTGCACCAGCCCCGGTGCGCGGAAGGTCAGCGGCTGGCCGGGGACGGGCTTGAACTTGTCCAGGAAGGCCTTGCTGTCGCTGACGAACAGCGGCGCCGCCTCCAGCGGGCACACCGGTCCTTGCGCGATGTGGCCCATGCGCGAGTCGTCGGCGATGTAGTTCAGCTTTTCGTTGGCGAAGGGCTGCGTCTTCGCGGCCAGCACGATGGGGCCGTGCAGCACCGCGTAGTAGTTGGACTTGTCCGGCATCTGCTCCAGGCTGGTCCTCATCGGCAGCTGGATGTCCACCTTGTCGCCCTTGCGCCAGGCACGGGCTATGGCCGCGTAGCCGCCAGGCTGCGCATCCACTTTCACCGCCTTGCCGTTGACGCGGATCTTCAGCTTGCCGGCTGCCACCCACTGCGGGTAGCGCACCTTCATCGTGAACTTGCCGTCCGATTCCAGCGTGATGCTGGTGCGGTCCTCGTCCGGGAAGCGCGTTTCCTGGCGCAGCTGGATGCCTTTCGCTTTCCAGTTCAGCGTGGACGGAATGAACAGGTTGACGAACAGCGCGTCGCCTTCGTGCGCGTAGATGAATTCGCCGTACTTGGCGTGGCTTTCGATGCCGGAACCGACGCAGCACCACATGCCCTTGTCCACGTCGGAATACACGCGGTAGTGGTTCGGCCGCATCGGCGTGAAGTAGACGAAGCCGCCGGTGTCCGGCCGCTGCGACGAGAGGATGTGGTTGTACAGCGCGCGCTCGTAGTAGTCGCCGTAGCTGCCTTTCTGGTCGCCCTGGAACAGCAGTTCGGTGAGCTTGAGCATATTGTAGGTATTGCAGGTTTCCGGCCCTTCGGCCTCCTGCACCATGGGGCTGTAATCCTTGTCGTCGTGGAAGTGCTCCTTGACGCTGTTGCCGCCGATGGCCACGGTGCGCTTGTCGTGCACGGTCTGCCAGAAGAACTGGGCGGCCTGCTGCCATTTCGGATCGCCCGTCATGTCGCCGATGCGCTTGAAGCCGATCACCTTGGGTATCTGCGTGTTCGCGTGCAGGCCGGTCAGCTGGTCGCGCTGCTCTTCCAGCGGCTTCAGTATCGCCTGGTGCGAGAACTTGATGGCGAGGTCCAGGTACTTCTTGTCGCCCGTCATTTCGGACACTTGCGCGAACACTTCGTTCATGCCGCCATGTTCGCTGCGCAGCATGGTTTGCATCTGCTCGGCCGTCAGGTGCTCGCTCAGCTTGAGCGCCCAATCCGACAAGGCGATCAGCACGGTGCGCGCGTCCTGGTTGCCTGCAAGGCGGTAGGCGTCGTACAGGCCCGCGTAGACCTTGTGCAGGTTGTACCACGGCACCCATTTGCCGTTGACCGAGAAGTTATCGGCCTGCAGCTTGCCCTGCGCGATGGCGTCCCATACGTCCTTACCGCCGGGGATGCCGCCGATGTAGCCGTTGGCGTTGCGCTCCTGGCAGCGCTTCAACTCAGCGACGAAGTAGTTCAGGCGCTTCAGCACTTCGGCGTCGCCCGAGGATGCGTACATCAGTGCCATGGCGGACAGGTAGTGTCCGCCGAGGTGGCCATCGAGCCCGGTCGATTCCCAGTTGCCGTAGCTGGCGTTCTTCTGCGGCAGGCCCGCTTCGCGCAGGAAGGGGGCAAGCAGTTTGTCCGGCTCCAGCGCGAGGATGTATTTCAGGTCCGTGTTCTGCGCCTCAAGGAAGGGACTGGGCGACAGGCGGACGTCGGACAGCGGGAACAGGTCGACGGCCTGGGCGGGGATCGCCATGGCCGCGATGGCAAGTTGCAGAGATAGGGCTAGACGGGAGATGGGCATTTTCATGGGGCGCGAATTAGAGGAGCTTGCTTTTGTAACGGTTCAGGTCTTTCTGGTCCACCAACGGCCAGCCGTCCTTGTCCCACTTCATCTCGAGCACCTTGAGCTTTTGCTGGTATTTGTCGGCTGTTTCGTAGGCGTGCATGACGATGTAATCCTTGCCGTCGAAGGTGTAGGCGCTGTTGTGGCCCACGCCCTTCCAGTCCTTGTCGCCGGCGATGACGAGCGAGCCGCCGCCCTGCGCCATGTCCTTGCCACTCTTGTCGAGATATGGCCCGGTCACTTCGCGCGCGCGGCCCACCACCACGTGGTAGGTGCTCTTCTCCTTCTGGCAGCACAGGCCCCAGGAAGCGAACAGGTAATAATAGCCGTCCTTCTTGAACACGTGCGGCGCTTCGATCTCCGCCGGGCCGCCGGACAGGTCGGGGGTGAATGCGGGCCGCTCGCGCGCGGCGATGGTGCGCCATTCCTGCGGCTCGGCGAGTTTGGTGCGGTCGTCGTTCAGCTTCGCCAGCTTCAGGCCGGACCAGAAGGAACCGAAGGCCATCCAGCCTGCGCCCTTGCTGTCTTCGACGATGTTGGGATCGATGGCGTTCCACAGGTCGCGGCCAGGGACCGATTGCAGCACCAGCCCCTGGTCTTCCCATTTGTAATCCGGCGAACGCGGGTTCAGCGTCTTGTTGACGGTGACACCGATGCCCGAGGTCAGCTTGCCGAAGCCGGACACGGAGTAGTACAGGTAGTACTTGCCCTTGTAGTGCTGCACGTCCGGCGCCCAGATATGGCCGTCGAAGCTGGGCGCCACGCTCTTGGCCCACGCCGGCTGGCCTGCGAACACGCGGCCTTCCGGCTTCCAGTCCGTCATATTGGTCGAGCTGTAGAAGGTGATGCCCGGACCGGTGCTGAAGACGTAGTAGGTGTTGCCCTCCTTCGCCATCACCGGGTCGTGCACGCCCACTTGCCCGGCCTGGGCGGAAGCAGCAAGGCTGAACGCCATTGCCACCCCTGCCGCCATCGCATATTTCATCGTCATTCCCATCAATTGCCTGTCCTGGCGCCCCACAGCGACACGCCATCGGCCGATTGCGCCGTGAACGTCACCACATAGGCGCCAGCGTTGGTATTCCACTGGCGCGACAGGACGCCGCTGTATATTGCTGCGCCCGAGTCGAGCGTAAGCGACATATTATTCGATCCCTTGTGCGCCCACTTGCCGGCGACCGCGCCGCTCACCGTGCCGTCGGCGTTCAGCTTGATATTCTGCGACGTTTTCAGCGTCACGGATATATCCTTGCCGTGGTTGATCATCTTGTAGCTGCCCGCCGCCTCGGCGGCGCTGACCGACGCCGTCTGCGCCGGGGTCGCCTTGCTCAGCGGCGCGTAGCGGAACGGCGCCACGACCGGCCAGCCGTCCTCGTTGACGAACATCTCATGCACCCGGAGTTCGTGCGCCTCGCCCTGGCCGGGGAAGCGCGTATGGAAGACGATGAAGCTCTGCTTGGCGGCAGCATCATAATAAACCGAGTTGTGGCCGGCCGACACATAGCCCAGCGCCGTGCCGGTTTCACCCGCTGCCAGCTCGAAGCGGTGATTGCCCATCAGCTTCTGGCCGTGCGGCGCGATGCTGGCGTCGTCGAATAGCGGCAGCGCCGGATTGGCCTTGACCGTGGCCATGTCGGTGCCCTTTGCATCCACGTACGGACCGTCCGGATTGCGGGAACGCGCCACGCGCATATTGTAGGCGCCGTTCGCATCCAAGCCGCCGAAGGACGTGAACAGGTAGTAGTAGCCCGTCTGCGGCTGGTACAGCACGTTCGCACCTTCGATGCGCGCGTGGTTGCCGCCCATCAGATGCTTGCCGTAGCCCTGCCCCGCTTTCGGCTTGCCGGTTGCGCCGTCCAGCGCCAGGATGAAGATGCCGCCCGAGTAGGAGCCGTAGATCATCCACAGATTGCGGTCCTTGTCGCGGAAGACATTGGGGTCCACCACGTTGGGGTGCCTGGTTGCGTCGTAGACGCTGGTTCCGTCTTCGCTGATCAGACCCCACATGCCGGACTTGAGGATGATGCCCTTGTCAACATAAGGGCCTTCGATCTTGTCCGCAACGGCCACGCCCAGCGCGGAGCGCGGCGAGTCGCCTTTGCAGGCGTTGTAGTACATATAGAATTTGCCGTCGTCCAGCTGGATCACATCCGGCGCCCACAAGGTGGTCGTCTGTGCCCAGGCGAATGTCTCCGCCAGGACCTTGGTCACGTCGGCGAACAGCGGGTTGGCGGCATTCGCGCCGTCCGCCACCTTGGTCCAGTTCATCAGGTCCGTGGATTTGGCGGCGGCCAGGTGCGATCCGAATACGTAGAAGACGCCACCGGCGTTGATTACTGCAGGGTCGTGGACCGAAACGTTGGCGAAGGAGATGGGCGCCTGCACAGACGCGGCCGGCGGAGTGACAGGGGTCGTTTCCGGCGGCGTCACGGGAGGAAGCACCGGCGCGGTGACAGGTGGCGTCACCGGCGCGGACGCGGTGATGGAAGCAGTGCCCCCGCCACCGCCGCCGCACGCCGTTAGCGTGACCGCCCCCGCCAATGCCAGGCCCTGGCAAATGGTCGAGGTCCTCAAGGATTACTCCACCGCGACGACGACCACCGACTTCGCCGGCAGCTTGACCGACAGCTTGCCGCCGCTCGCTTGCGCTTCGAACGGCGCCGGTTTCACGGCCTGCGGTGCGGCGAAGGTGTTGTGGGCGTCCATCGCGTCGGCGGTCAATACCTGGCCGCGCACGGTGCCGGCCTTGGTGCCAGCCACGTTGATCGATACGTCCACCGCCTTCTTCGGATTGGTGTTCACCAGAGCCAGGTATACCTTGCCGTCCTTGCCGCGCGCGGCGGAGGCGCTCACTTCAGGCACGCTGACCTTGCCCAGGCTGTAGTTGGCGTTGCCCTTCAGCGCCACCGGCAGCGAGGTCGCATCCTGGAACGGCACGTACATGCGGTAGGCGTGGTAGGTAGGCGTCAGCAGCATCTTGTCCTTGTCCGTCAGGATCATGGCCTGCAGCACGTTGACCATCTGCGCGATGTTCGTCATGCGCACGCGGTTCGCGTGGGCGTGGAAGATGTTGAAGTTCAAAGCCGCCACCACCGCGTCGCGCAGCGAGTTCTGCTGATACAGGAAGCCGGCGTTGGTGCCCTTCTCCACGTCGTACCACGTGCCCCATTCGTCGACATAGAAGCCGACTTTCTTGCTTGGGTCGTTCTTGTCCAGCACCGCTTCGTTCTTGCGTATCATCCCGTCGATCGCCATCGTCTGCTTCATGGTCGCGATCCACTGGTCTTCGCCGAAGCCGGTCGCCGCGCCCTTCACTTCCCAGTTCCCGGTCGGAATGGTGTAGTAGTGGAAGCTGATGGCGTCCATCATATCGCCCTTCACTTCCTTGGACAGCGTTTCGGTCCATTTCGTGTCGTCGCCGGTGCCGCCGCTGGCGACGAACTTCGGCTTGTTGTCGTTCGGCGCCTTGACGAAGCTGGCGGCAGTCTTGTACAGATTCGTGTAGTGGGCCGGCGTCATGTTGCCGCCGCAGCCCCAGGCCTCGTTGCCGATGGCAAAGAAGTCCACCTTGAACGGCTTGTCGCGGCCGTTCTTGCGGCGCAATTCGGCCAGCGTGGACTTGCTGGGCGAGGTCATGTACTCCATCCATTCGGCCATTTCCTGGTTGGTGCCGGTGCCCAGGTTGCCGTTCACGTAGGTGTCGGCGCCCAGCAGTTCGGCCAGGTCGAAGAATTCGTGCGTGCCAACGGCGTTGCTCTCTTCCACGCCGCCCCAGGTCGTATTGACCTTCACCGGACGCTCGCCGCGCGGGCCGATGCCCTCCCGCCAGTGGTATTCATCGGCGAAGCAGCCGCCCGGCCAGCGGATCAGCGGTACTTTCAGTTCCTTCAGCGCGCCCAGCACATCGTTGCGCCAGCCCTTGGTGTTCGGCTGCGTCGAATTCGGACCCACCCACATGCCTTCGTAGATACCGGTGCCCAGGTGCTCGGCGAACTGGCCGTACACATTCTTGTTGATGACCGGGCCAGGCTTGGCCGCGTCGATAGTGACACTCACTTCGCCGGCAGCGAATGCCGCGCCGCTCGCCAAACTCATGGCGATAATGGTCTTCTTGATGATGTTCATACGCTCTCCATATTTATATTTATAAAATGCGACTGCTCAAAATGCGAACTACTTGAATACTGCAACGAAGCCGCCGCGCGGCTTGATGGTGATCCTGGTGCGCTTGCCCGCCGAGATGGCGGACTGCGCGAACTCGCGCTCGCCCGCGCCGTCGGTCATCAGCGTGCCTTCGCGGGCGCCACGCGCGTCCATGAACGAAAGGTCAAGTTCCAGCGTCTTGTCCGACTCTTCCGAATTGATGCCCGCCACGTACCAGGCATTGCCCGCCTTGCGCGCGATGACGGCGAACTTGCCGGGGAAGCCGTCGACGAATTTGGAATCGTCCCAGCTGCGCGGCAGTTCCTGCAGGAAGGCTTTCACGTAAGGCGGCACCGTGGCCATGCCTTCCGGGACTTCCGCGAAATGCTGGATGCCGGACAGCAGCAGGACGGACTCGGCCAGCTCGAAGCCGTTGCGCGTGGCGCGCTTGATCTTCGGAATATCCCCGAACACCATGGGCGTAAAATCCATCGGGTCGAACAGGTTGCGCGCGAACGGCAGCATGGCCATGTGGGTGACGACCGCGTCCTGGTCGCGCTGCTCGAAGGTGGTGAACTCCAGGCCCCGGATGGCTTCCGCCGTCATCAGGTTGGGATAGGTGCGCGCCCAGCCCCGCGGCAAGGTGGCGCCGTGGAAGTTCACCAGCAGGCCGTAGTCGGCGGCGTCATTCAGGATGTCGATATAGTAGGCGATCATGGACTTGCCGTCGCCGGCGAAGAAGTCCACCTTGACGCCCTTGACGCCCATGGCCTGCAGGCGCGCGAACTCCTTGCGGCGCGCCGCCTGCGTGAGCAGCTGGCCCTTCGGCGAGTACTCGGTCTTGTTCCAGGCGCCGGACGAGTTGTACCAGACCAGCACGCCGACGTTTTTGGTGGCCGCGTAGGCAGCCAGCTCCTGCACCTTCTCGTAGCCGATCTTGCGGTCCCAGTCGGCGTCGATCAGGGCGTAGTCCCAATGCATGTCGGCCGCGTAATCGATGAATTTTTTCTGCACGCCATAGACAGTGGCGTCGTCCTTCATCAGCGCCCAGCTCCAGGACGCGTGGCCCGGCGACGACAGCGTCGGTGCACTGGCGGGGCGCGGCGCGGCAGCGGCGGCCAGGTCGGTGCCCAGCGTGGAGTCGACGATGGTCGGCAAGGCGCCGATGGCCAGCACCCGCCATGGCGTGGTCAGCGTGCCCTTGGCTTCCGCCAGCAGCGCGCCGCCGGTGAACACTTCGGGCTCCGCCGGTCCGCCGATGCGGTACACGCCGTTCGGCGATTCGGCCTGCAGGCGCGAAGCATGGAAGCTGCCGTCCATATTCGCCTCGGTCAGCGCGACCCAGGTATTGCCGGTCTTGAACAGCGCCGGGAACACCCAGCCAGCAGCCGATGGCGACGGCGTGCCGACCGTGACGGCCATCTTGTAGTGCTCCTCGTACGAGGGATTCGTGTTCGCCCAGCCCGTCTGCGCAACCGACATCGGCTGCAGCCATCCCTGCGCCGACTTGGCGAAGGCGAAGGTGGTGCTCTCGCTGACGAACTTCTTCAGCGGCACCGACGGTTCGGCGACGATGTAGCGGAAGGCCACGCCGTCGTTGGAGACGCGGAACGCCACGTCCATGGTCTGCTTGCCGGGATTGCGCAGCGTGTAGACCTGCTCGTTGGCGGCGTAGCTGATGCTGCGGCGCTTGCCGACAGCCATCTGGTACTGGTCCTTGACCGGTTGGGTGGCGGTCAAGCCTGCCAGCACCAGGTCGCGCGTGAAGTCCGCGCCCTCGAGGCGCAGGCCCAGCGTCGACGGCAGGACCACCGGCTTGCCGTCGCGCGCGACGGAGTACATGACGGCGCCCTGCACGATGCGCACGGAAACGGACAGATGGCCATCCGGACTGCTCAAAGGCGCAGCCGAGGAAGCGGATGCAGAAGCGGCCAGCGCCAGCCCCAATACTGGATACAGGTACAAGTTTTTCATAATATGGCGGCGCCGCCTCGGTAAGTGTTTTACGGCCAACTACGGCCGGGTTCGTGCCGCATTTCCCCAGATAGGGTCTGGCCCCAGACTGGGAAAATGCGACACGAGCTCAGCGGTAAATCAGACCCAGCCGGCGTCGACGATGAATTCCTGGGACGTGCACATGGCGCTGTCGTCCGCGGCCAGGAACAGGATCATGGAGGCGACGTGGGCCGGCATCAGCTTGCCCGGCAGGCATTGCATGCGCTTGATCTCGGCTTCGGCGGCGTCGTCCACCCACAGCTCGACCTGGCGCTGGGTCATGACCCAGCCTGGCGTGACGGTATTGACGCGGATGCCGTGCGGGCCGAGGTCGCGCGCGAGGCTGCGCGTCAGGCCGACGACAGCCGCCTTGGTGGTGGCGTAAACCGGATAGCCCGCGCCCTTGGCGTGCCACGAAATGGAGCTGACGTTGATGATGGAGCCGCCGCCTTTGCGCTTCATCCCTGCCAGCACGGACTGGCAGGTGAAGAACATCGGGCGCTGGTTGATGGCGATGCGCTCGTTCCAGTACTCCAGCGTGACGTTTTCGGCGTCGTGGCGCTGGTCGTTGGCGGCGTTGTTGACCAGGACATCGAAGTCGCCCAGCTTGTCGGCCAGTTCGGCGACGGTGTTTTGCAGTGCGGCGATATCGGTGATGTCGCAGTGGCGGAACAGCGGCGCGGTATGGCCGGCTGCCGCTATGCGTTCGACCAGCGCTTCGCTGGCGTCCTTGGCGATGTCGACGAAGCCGACCAGCGCGCCCTGCTCGGCGAAGGCCGTCACCAGCGATTCGCCTATGCCGCTGCCGCCGCCGGTGATGAATACGCGTTTGCCGCGCAAGCTGCCGAATTTGGCGAGTTCTGTCATGTTGTCTCCTGCTTGTCCCAAGCTTATTTTATTATGCAACGCCCCTGCTCTTGGCAGGGGCGTTTGGCTTACGCTTTACCCAGCGCGCCGTCGCGGCGTCGCCAGATGGCGAGCGGATTTTCTTCGCGCAGCTCTTGCGGCAGCAGCGCTTGCGCCAGGTTCTGGTAGCACACCGGGCGCAGGAAGCGGCTGATCGCGCCGGTGCCCACGGAGGTGCTGCGGCCGTCGGCGGTGGCCGGGAACGGGCCGCCGTGCACCATGGCGGTCGACACTTCAACGCCGGTAGGGAAGCCGTTGGCCAGGATGCGGCCGACTTTGCGTTCCAGCACAGGCAGCAGCGCGCAGGCCGCGTCGAAGTCGCCCTCGTCCAGCTGCAACGTGGCGGTCAGCTGCCCTTCAAGCTTCTCGGTGATGGCGCGCATTTCGTCCACGTTCTTGCAGGCGACCAGCAGCGAAGCCGGGCCGAACACTTCTTCGTGCAGGGCGTGCTTGGCCAGGAAGGACTCGGCGCTGGTACGGAAGAACGCCGGTGCGCCCTTGCCTTCCTGCTGCTCGCCCTTGGCCAGGGTGGTCACGCAATCCTGGCTTTCCAGGTTGGCGATGCCGCGCTGGTAGCTGCCCGCGATACCTGCGGTGAGCATGGTGGCGGCCGGCGTCGGCAGCAGCGCCTCGGCGGCGGCCGCGGCGAAGCGGTCCAGCGCTGCGCCTTCCATGCCCAGCACCAGGCCGGGATTGGTGCAGAACTGGCCCACGCCCATCACCAGCGAGGCCGCGAAGTTCTTCGCGATCTCGTCGCCGCGCGCTGCCAGCGCCTGCGGCAGCAGGTAGACCGGGTTGATGCTGCTCATTTCCGCATACACCGGAATCGGCTGCGGACGCGCCGCCGCCACCGCCATCAGCGCGGTGCCGCCGGAACGCGAACCGGTGAAGCCTACCGCCTGGATCGCGGGATGCGCGACCAGCGTCTGGCCGATGCCGTTGCCGGTGCCGGTCAGCAGCGCGAACACGCCGGCCGGCAGGCCGCACTGCTCCACCGCTTTGACGACAGCGCGTGCCACCAGTTCGGAGGTGCCGGGGTGGCCGGAGTGGGCTTTCAATACGACCGGGCAGCCTGCCGCCAGTGCGGAGGCGGTATCGCCGCCAGCCACGGAGAACGCGAGCGGGAAATTGCTGGCTGCGAAAACGGCAACCGGGCCGACCGGGATCAGACGCATGCGCAGGTCCGGGCGCGGCGGCGTGCGGTCCGGCAGCGCGCTGTCGATGCGGGCATCGCGCCAGGAGCCTTCACGCAGCAGGTCGGCGAACAGCTTGAGCTGGTTGACGGTGCGGCCACGCTCGCCTTCGAGGCGTGCACGCGGCAGGCCGCTTTCGGCCATGGCGCGCTCGATCAGCGTGTCGCCCAGCGCCATGATTTGCGCGCCGATGGCTTCGAGGAAGGCAGCGCGGTCCTCGTCGCTGGTGGCGCGGAAGGTATCGAAGGCGGCGCCGGCCAGGCTGCAGGCCTGGTCGATCTGCGCCACGTCGACCATGTGGAATGCCGGTTCCATCGCTGCGCGCAGCGACGGGTTCATGGCCTGGAAGGAGCCGCCATTGCCTTTGACGGCTACGCCGCCGATGAGTGCTTCGCCGGTGATGATCATAAGGTGTTTACTTTCGTGTAGCTGGTTGCGGCAACTTCAAGGCGGTTGCGCAGCGCTGGGCCGAAGGTCGGCGACTCGATTTCAAAGCTCTCGCCTGGCTGCACACTGATATTGTCGGCAACGCTCAGGGTGGCGGTGCCGAAGAAGTGGATATGGACGTCGCCGGCGCGCTTGAACAGGCCGTACTTGAAGTGGTGGTACTCCAGGTTGGCGATGGTGTGCGACATATTCTGTTCGCCGCTGACGAAGGCTTTCTGCCAGCGGACCTTGCCTTCCTTGTCCAGGATGGTCGAGGTGCCGGTGACGTGCTGCGGCAGTTCGCCCACCAGCAGCGCCGGGCCGAGGCCGCACACGCGCAGTTTGGAATGGGCCAGGTAAAGGTAGTTCTGGCGTTCGGTGACGTGGTCGGAGAACTCGTTGCCGATGGCGTAGCCCAGGCGGTATGGCTGGCCGTCGTCGCCGATGACATACAAGCCGGCGATTTCCGGCTCTTCGCCGCCGTCCAGCGCGAAGTCCGGCATGGTCAGCGCCTGGCCGGTGGCGGCCACGATGGAGCCGTCGCCCTTGTAGAACCATTCCGGCTGCACGCCAGCGGTGCCGGCGGCCGGCTTGCCGCCTTCGACGCCCATGCGGAACATCTTCATGGAGTCGCTCAGGTTCTCGACGTCGCCGCCGATTTTCTTGTGCATGGCGTCGCGCGTGTCGGCGCTGCCCAGGTGGGTCAGGCCGGTGCCGGTGACGTAGGCGTGGGCGGCATCCTCATGATCCAGCGGCGCGAGCAGGCGGCCGGCTGCGGCCACGTCGGCGTAGGCGTGGGTCTGGCTGCCGGCTGCGGCTTGCGCCAGCTCGGCCAGGCCGGTCTTTTGGCGGATGGCGGTTTGCGCCAGCGCGTAGGTGGTGGTGTAGCCTTCGAGTTCGCGGATGGTGTCCTGCTCCAGCAGGCCGACGCGGCGCTCTCCGTTTTGATTCTTGAATTGTACGAGCAACATGTATATCTCCAATTTCATCTGTCGTCCCCGCGCGGGCGGGGCGCCGCATGGATTCCCGCCTGCGCGGGAATGACATGGCGGTGGTTAGTGCGAATGTTTCGGTACGGCCGAGCCGCGGCTGCCGACCAGGAAGTCGAAGTCGCAGCCTTCGTCCGCTTGCAGCACGTGGTCGATGTAGAGCTGCTGGTAGCCGGACTTGGCGCCTTCCACCTTCTGCTCGGCGCGCGCCGCCAGGCGCTGCTTCATTTCTTCGTCGCTGATGTCCAGGTTCAGCAGGCCGCCCGCGCAGTCCAGGGTGATGACGTCACCGTCGCGCACGATGCCCAGCGGGCCGCCGGCCATCGCTTCCGGCGCCACGTGCAGCACCACGGTGCCGTACGCCGTGCCGCTCATACGGGCGTCCGAAATACGGACCATGTCTTTCACGCCTTGCGCCAGCAGTTTCGGCGGCAGGCCCATATTGCCCACTTCCGCCATGCCGGGGTAGCCTTTCGGGCCGCAGTTCTTCATCACCAGCACGGAGTTCGCATCGCATTCCAGGTCCGGGTCCATGATGCGTTCCTTGTAGTGTTCGAAGTTTTCGAACACGATGGCCTTGCCGGTGTGCTGCATCAGCGCCGGGGTTGCGGCCGACGGCTTGAGCACCGCGCCGCGCGGCGCCAGGTTGCCGCGCAGGATGCAGATGCCGCCGTCTTTCAGCAGCGGCTTGTCCAGCGGACGGATCACTTCGTCATCGTAGATCGGCGCGTCGACATTGTTGGCCCACAGGGTCTGGCCGTTGACGGTCAGCGCATCCTTGTGCGGCAGCATGCCGCCCTCGCCCATGCGGCGGATCACGCCAGGCAGGCCGCCGGCGTAGTAGAACTCTTCCATCAGGAAGCGGCCCGACGGCAGCAGGTCCACCACGGTGGGCTGGCCACGGCCGATGCGGGTCCAGTCTTCCAGCTCCAGGTCCACGCCGATGCGGCCGGCGATGGCCTTCAGGTGGATCACGGCGTTAGTGGAACCGCCGATGGCGGCGTTAACGCGGATCGCGTTCTCGAACGCTTCCTTGGTCAGCACCTTGGACAGGCGCAGGTCTTCCCACACCATGTCGACGATGCGCATGCCGGACATATGGGCCAGCACGTAGCGGCGCGCGTCGACGGCGGGAATCGCGGCGTTGTGCGGCAAGGTGGTGCCCAGCGCTTCGGCCATGCAGGCCATGGTCGACGCGGTGCCCATGGTGTTGCAGGTGCCGGCCGAACGCGAGTGGCCCGCTTCGGCGGCCAGGAATTTGTGCATGGAGATTTCGCCGGCTTTCACCTGCTCGTGCAGCTGCCATACGGCGGTGCCGGAACCGATGCTCTTGCCGTCCAGCTTACCGTTCAGCATAGGGCCGCCGGAGACGACGATGGTCGGCACGTCCACGCTGGCCGCGCCCATCAGCAGCGCCGGGGTGGTCTTGTCGCAGCCGACCAGCAGCACCACGGCGTCCATCGGATTGCCGCGGATCGATTCCTCGACGTCCATCGAGGCCAGGTTGCGGGTCAGCATGGCGGTCGGACGCAGGTTCGATTCGCCGTTCGAGAACACCGGGAATTCGACCGGGAAGCCGCCCGCCTCCAGGATGCCGCGCTTGACATGTTCAGCCAGCTTGCGGAAGTGCGCGTTGCACGGCGTCAGTTCGGACCAGGTGTTGCAAATGCCGATGATGGGCTTGCCCTGGAATTCGTGGTCGGGGATGCCCTGGTTCTTCATCCAGCTGCGGTACATGAAGCCGTTCTTGTCCTGCGTACCGAACCACTGCGCCGAGCGCAGCGCCACTTTTTTCTTCGTCTCCGACATGCAAATTCTCCTGTAATTTTTCGTCACGCAATGCTGGAATACTAAAGAAGGTAGCGATGTCTTTCCAATGAATTAAAATTCCATATCGATATCAAAACGGGTATCGCCTTAAAATGTTGCCTTCGGCTTATAATCGATATAACAATTACACCCCGATTAAACTCCGATGAGCCTGCAATCCGTCCGTGAATTTTTCGCTGCAAAGCAGCTCGATATCCCCATCATTGAGCTGGAGGTCAGCACCGCCACGGTGGCGCTGGCGGCCGAGGCGCACGGCGTGGAGCCGGGCCGCATCGCCAAAACGCTGTCGTTCCGGCTGGGCGACGGCCGCGCCATCCTGCTGGTGGCCAGCGGCGACGCGCGCATCGACAACCGCAAGTTCAAGGACGCCTTCGGCAAGGGCAAGATGATGGCGGCGGACGACGTGGTGCGCATGACGGGCCATCCGGTCGGCGGCGTCTGCCCCTTCGGCCTGGCCGAACCGCTGCCGGTCTATCTGGACTCCTCGCTGCAAAAATACGACGAAGTACTGCCGGCCGCCGGCGCCATCCACAGCGCGGTGCGCATCAGCCCATCGCAGATCGCGGTCCTGACGGACGGCCAGTGGGTGGACGTGTGCCAGCAGGCCTGAACAAGGCGCCCGCCGCGCGCCATCCGCGACCGCCGGAACCGGCGCGCACGCTGCTGGCGATCCGGCACGAGATCGAGCTGCTGCTCGCCTTCGTGCGCAAACCGCGCCGCACCGTGCGCGGCGCCGAACGGTGGGGCAGCCGCTTCCTGCTGCTGTGGGGCCTGTGCGTGGCCTTCGCCGCCTTGCAGATTCCGCTGGAGATGGGTTTCGAGCAGTTTGCCCCGTCGATCAGGTTCAATCTCGCCACCGACGCCCGCTTCATATTCATGGCCGTGCTGATCGCCCCGGTAGTCGAGGAACTGGCCTTTCGCGCCGGGCTGCGCAACGCGCGCTACACGCTGTTCTTCGGCCCGGCGCTGCTGATACTCGCGCGCGCCAATTCCCTCACGCTCGCACTGGGCGGCGCCGCCGCATTCGCGCTGATCCTGCTGCTGGACTGGCTGTACCGCCGCCATGGCGCGCGCCCAGGGCTGACCATGCGGCGCGGGCGCGCCTTCCTGGCCTGCTACCCCCTGGTGTACTGGGGCTACGCGATGGCGTTCGCGCTGACCCACCTCAATAATTTCGACTATTCGACCAAGGCCGCCGTGCTGATGCCGCTGGTGCTGCTGCCGCAGCTATTCTGCGGCCTGGTATTCGGCTACATCCGCATCCGCCACGGCCTGCTGCACGGCATGCTGCTGCACGCGGCCTACAACGCCAGCCTGTGCTCGGTGCTGCTGCTCAACTGAGACGGGCATGTCCGTCCTGCCTCGCGCGGCTCAAAAACGGGCTCACAAACGGGATCACAAACGGCGTTTATTGCGCATGGCGACCTCTGCGAGGTGCCGACCCACGATGGCGTGCACCACCCGGCGGACCGTTAGTCCCGTCGATAGGCCCTACGCAAGGTGTTCGATGCACTGGCCATAGCCGGCAAGCTCGTGGAAAATGTCGTCCAGGTAGACGATGATTTCATCGGATTCCAGCGTGGAGGGAATCACGACATCGTTCATCCTGGCGCGTTTTCCGACCTCGATGCGATACAACTCCCACGCCTCGCCCTCCCGCCGCACTTCAACTTGAAAACGGCCGTAAATGTTGAATTTCATTTGCATGCCAAAAGCTATAAATGCCGCACTTCCGGCGGCGGGGTGTCCCAGTTGTCGTTCCAGCCGTCCAGGTAGGTGATGGGCGCGGCGATGAGTTCTTCGGCGCTGGCATCGTCGAGACAGGCAAGGTTGACTGCGCAGAACTCCCCCCAGCGCGGGGAAGTGCCGGTCCCGAAGACGTGCACGCCGCAATGGCGGCAGAACTTGTGGTGGTCGCGCTTGCTGAGGAACTGATAATTGCCGACGTCCTCCTGCGCCGCCTGCAAGCGGAACGCGGACGGCTGCACGATGGCCGGCCAGAAACGCAGCTTTTTACAGATAGTGCAGTTGCAGCGCAGCGTGCCTAGTCTTAAATCGATATCCGCCTCAAACCGGACCGCGCCGCAGTGGCAACTGCCATGGTATGTCTTCATAGTCCGGTGCCAGAATTGATTTTTCAACAATCCCATCCTAGCACGGCGGTCCGCCGATGGGAGCGACTACGCTTAACTTGACGGCTTTAAGCCCCTGGCTGCACCCGATCGCGTGCGCCTCCGCGGCCACGGACAGGCCGATGGCCGCGGTGCTGGCCATCGACGAGGTGCTGGACCAGCTTACTCCGCGCTGAAGCGGTACAGCGACTCGGTGAAGTAGGTCTCACCGGGCCGCAGTATCGTGCTCGGCCACTCCGGATGGTTGGGCGAGTCCGGGTAGTGCTGCGGCTCCAGGCAGATGCCGCTGCGGTATTCGTAGCTGCGGCCCTTCCCTTTCAAGCTCCCGTCCAGGAAATTCCCGCTGTAGAATTGCAGCCCCGGTTCGCGCGTGAACAGTTCCAGCACGCGGCCGGACAGCGGGTCGCGCAGCGTGGCGGCCAGGCCCAACTCGCCGCTCTGATTGTTCAGCACCCAGTTATGGTCGTAGCCCAGACCGTTCTTCAACTGTGCGTCGTCCGCGTTGATGCGCGCGCCGATGGCGTGCGGCGTGCGGAAGTCGAACGGCGTGCCGGCCACCGGAGGCAGCTCGCCCAGCGGGATCGATTCGGCGTCGATAGGCGTGTAGCGGTCGGCCTGTATGGTCAGCTCGTGGCCGAGGATGTCGCCCTGCCCGGCCAGGTTGAAGTAGGCGTGCTGCGTCAGGTTGACCGGCGTGGCCTGGTCGGTCACGGCCGTGTAGCGCACGCGCAGTTCGTTGGCGTCGTTGAGCTCATACACCACTTCGACCGACAGGTTGCCGGGGTAGCCCTGCTCGCCGTCCACGCTCAAATACTTCAGCGTGATGCCGACCGCGTCCGGCGCGACAAAAGGCGTGGCGTCCCACAGCTGCTTGTGGAAGCCCAGCGCGCCGCCGTGCAGATGGTTGGCGCCGTTGTTCACGTCCAGCTGCACCGTGCGGCCATCGAGCTCGAAGCGGCCCAGTTTGATGCGGTTGCCGTAGCGGCCGATCAGCGCGCCGAAGTAAGGCACGTCGCCGCAGTACGGCAGCACGCTGTCGAAGCCATGGGTGACGTCGGCCAGGCGGCCCTCGCGGTCAGGCACGTGCAGCTCCGTGACGATGCCGCCGTAGTTGGTGATCTTGGCGGTGATGCCGTTGCGGTTGCTCAGCGTGTACAGCTTGACCGCCCGGCCGTCCGGCGTGACGCCGAATTCCGATTCCCTTATGCGCAGTTCCATCATGCCTCCGATGCTTTGCCGAATACCGGCATGCCCTGCGCATCCCAGCGCAGCGCTTTGACGTAAGTATGGCGGTCCGGATTCCACAGCGGATCGCCGACGATTTCAGTGTAGGTGCGCGCATGATAGACCAGCAGCACTTCATCGTTGTCGCCGTAGGTGAAGCTGTTGTGGCCGGGGCCGTAGACCTTGCCTTCGTAGCAGGTCTGCAGCACGGGCTGTTCCAGCTTGGTCCACGCAGCCGGATCCAGCAGGTTCGCGTTCTCGTCGGCCCACAGCAGGCCCATGGCGTAGTTCTCGTCGGTGGCGCTGGCCGAGTAACTGATGAAGATCTTGCCGTTGCGCTTCAGGACGGACGGGCCTTCGTTGACCCAGAAGCCGCGGATCTCCCAATGGAATTCAGGCTTGCTCAGCATGACCGGCGGGCCGCCCAGCTGCCACGGCGTCGTCATCGGCGCAATGTAGAGGTTGGAATTGCCTTCGATCGCCACATCCTTCTGCGCCCACAGGTAGTACAGCTGGTCCTTATGCGTGAAGGTGGTGGCATCCAGGCAGAAGGTGTCGATGCCGGTGTCCACCTGGCCCATGAATTCCCACTCGCCTTCGAGCGGATTCGCATGCACGTTGCGGATGGCGTACATGCGGTGCTGGAACAGCTTGTGTTTGATCTCGCGGCTGGGCGCGGCGGCGAAGTAGACATACCAGGCACCCTGGTTGTAATGCAGTTCGGGCGCCCATACCAGCTCGCTCCAGGCGCCGCTGTCCGGCTTGAACCAGACGTCGACCTTGCCGGCGTCGGCCAGGCCGGCGATGCTGGCCGCGCGGCGCAGCTCGATGCGGTCGTACTGCGGCACCGAAGCGGTGAAGTAGTAATAGCCGTCGGTGTGCTTGTAGATGTAGGGATCGGCGCGCTGCTCGATCAGCGGCTTGAGGGGTTCAGGCAAAACGTTCTCCAGTTTCAATGATCAACCTGCCACATAACCATGCGACTTCATTTCCGCCTTCACGCCGGTGTAGTACGCGTCGCTGATGCGGTACTTGAACATCAGCAGACCCATGATGAAGTGGAAGAAGCCCGGTATGACGGACAGCATCAGCGCAATGCCAGTGAGCGCGAATTGCGTCTGCTCCTGGTTGGGCTGGTAGTTAAAGTAAGTCAGCAGTACGCCCACCAGCGCTCCCGCGATTCCCATGCCCGCTTTCTGGCAGACCGAAATGCCGCCGAAGGCGAAGCCGGACACGCGCTTGCCGGTCTTGACCTGGCCGTAGTCGATGGTTTCGGCAATGGCCGACCAGAACACCGGCGCGTGCAAGTCCACCACGAAGGAGAGCAGGAAGTACAGCACGAATGCCAGCATGATGTCGCCCGGCTTCACCAGCGCGTAGATCAGCACGCTGATGATGGCGACGCCGATCTGCGTGTAGCGGAACAGCTTGACCTTGCAGTAGAACTTGGTGATCCAGGTGGAGGCGATCATCGACAATATCGCCGCGCCGACACCGATCGACATGAAGGTGGACACCACCACGGTATTGCCGCCGAGGTAGTACTTGGCGTAGTAGATGGCCACCGAGCCGCGCAGCACGTAGCCGATGGTACCGGTAACACAGACGCCGCACAAAATCAGCCATTGGTCATTGCGCAGCAGCAGTTTCAGCTGCGCCCACAGCGGCTGGCGTTCGACCACGTGGGTCACGCGCTCGGTGGTGGTGAAGAAGCAGAACAGGAACAGCGCCACGCCCATCACGGCCATGACGGCCATCGCCGCCTGGTAGCCCACCGCAGCGCTGCCGCTGCCCCAGCGCTCGGCCAGCACCGGCACCACGATGGTGACCAGGAAGCCCGCGATCTTGGCAAAGAACAGGCGGTAGCCGTTGGCCGACAGGCGTTCCTGCGGATCGCTGGTCAGGCTGCTGGGCAGGGAGATGTAGGGGATGCCGACGCCAGCCGTCATCACCGTCATCAGGATATAGGTCGAATAAGCCCACAGCAGCTTGGCGTCGTAGCCCCAGGCCGGCGTGGAAAAGACGAAAAACACGCTGATGCCGTAGGGGACGGCCAGCAGCAGGAAGTAAGGGCGGTAGCGTCCCCAGCGGCTGGTGTAGCGGTCGGTGATCTGGCCCATCACCAGGTCGGCGGCGCCGCCGACGAATTTCACGACCAGGAACAGCATGGCCAGGTCGGCCGTGTGCAGGCCGTAGATGTCGGTGTAGAAGAAGGTGATGATGAGCATCATCGAGGAGATCACCACGTTCAGCGCCATGTCGCCGGCGCCGAAGCCGATTTTTTCCAGCGTCGATAATTTTTGGGTATGCATGATTCGTCCGATACAAATACACATCAACTGCAAAAAGCCGCCGGCCTCAGGGCTCGGCGGCTCGCGGCGGATTACGTGCCGGTTACAGCTTCCAGCGCAGCGACAGGCCCACGGTGCGGTCGTAGCGGCGCACGTCGCGCGGATTGGTCGGGATGCCGTGGTAGTCGTTGTACGTGCGGTCCAGCAGGTTTTCCACGTCCAGCGTCACGCCCATGTTGTCGTTGATCTTGTACGAGATCGACGCGTCTGCGGTCTTGATCGGATCGACGATCAGGTCCAGGCCCAGGGCGCGGTAATTGTACGTGTCAACGAAACTGCTGCGCCAGTTGTACGCCAGGCGGGCCGAAACCGGACCGCGCTCATACAGGCCGACGATATTGTAAGCGTTCTTCGACATGCCCTGGAAAGGATTCTTCTTGCCATCCTCCATCAGGTGACCCTTCATGTAGGTGTAGTTCGCTTCCAGGCCGAAGCCTCCCAGCCAGCCGGGCAGGAAGTCGTAGAACTGGCGGTAGCCCAGCTCGATGCCTTCCAGCTGGCCATCGTTCACGTTGCGCGGACGGTCCATGCGGTAGGTCTTGCCGTCGATCTGTTCCAGGCTCAGGCGGCGGATCACGTAGTCTTCGAACTTGTGCTTGAAGACGGTGGCCGTCACACTGCCGGTCGGGGCGAAATACCATTCCAGTGCCGCGTCCACGTTCTTGCCGACGATGGGTTTCAGGTCCGGGTTGCCGCCGCCGCCGCCGTAGATGCCTGCCCCGTCCGGCGTGGCGCCCAGCGAGACGCCCGGGTTGAAGTCGCCGAAGTTCGGACGCTGCACGGCCTTGCCGGCGTTCAGGCGGGCGATCAGGTCCGGGCGCAGCGTGGCCTTCAGGGTCAGGTTGGGCAGCACGTCGGTCGAGGACACGTCGCGGTTGACCGCGACAGGCTTGCCGTTGATGTTGCTGAAACCGTTCACGTCCAGCTCGGTGCGCACCACGCGCACGCCGGCGGTGCCGTCGAACTGCACGCCGAAGGCGTCGAAACCGAAGCGGGTCTTGCCGTAGAACGCGGTGGTGTCTTCACCGTTGCGGTACAGCGAGTATGGATCGGGCGCCGTTTTGCCGTCGCGGCCATACATCTTGCGGATCTGGTCGATATTGGCGTGCTGATAGCCGGCGCAAGCCACCAGCCACTGGTTCATGCCGTAGTCGTTGGCCAGTTGCATTGATGGGCACAGCAGGCCCGGCAGCGAGGCCACGGCAGGCGGATTGGCCATCGGCGGCAGGAAGTTCATGCTCTCGTGCATATACGAGGCCTTGCGCTGGGCCAGGCGCACGCCGCCGCTGAATTCGCGGAAGAAGTGCTCTTCGCCGTTGTTGTAGACGGCGTCGGCGCGCCAGTCGTTCGACTGGCCGCCCGATGCCTGCCAGTTGTCGATGAAGGCGCCCAGACGGTAGTTGGCCGGGTTGGTCATGTCATAGCCCGGATAGTCGAAATAGGCGCCGCCGTTCACATAGGTGCTGCCGACCATCTTGGTGGGGCTGGCCGTCATTTCCACGATGGGGAACTCCTGTTTCCAGCGGCTGTTGACGCGCGAGAATTCGGTCGTCAGGCGCAGGTCCGGGGTGACGTCCCAGCGCGCGCCGATGGCGCCCTGGTGGCTTTCCGAATCGTCCTGCGGGGCCTGGTTGGAGCTGAGCGCGAACAGGCCGCCCGGATTGCTCGAGGTGACCGTGGCGACCTGCTTGGTGCCGGGGAAAAGGGTGTAGGTCGAGTTCGCATTCCAGCCCACGCCGCCCAGGTAGAACTGACGCTCCATGTCGTGGTCGATGCGGGTCGACCAGCCTTCGGCGTACAGTTCGAGCGTGCGCGACGGGCGCCATTGCAGGGCCCAGTTGGCGGACAGGCGGACCCGCTTGCCGAGCGCATTCACGTGGCCCAGGTCGATCGGGCCGGTGGCGGCGGGATCGCCCGGCACCAGGTGGGCCGGCGGCGCGCTCCAGGTCACCTCGTCGTGGTAATTGCCCTTCTGGTAGGACAGCCCGAGCAGTGCGCCGACGTCGCCGAAGTCGGTCTTCCAGCGGTTCGAAACCATGCCCGACGCTTGTGGGTCGTTGGTCTTGGCCTTGTCGCGGTTCTCGACGCGGCCGGCCAGGTTGGCGGTGAAGCCCTTGAAGTCGAACGGACGCGAGGTGCGCACGTCGATCACGCCGGCGGTGCCGCCTTCGACCATGTCCGCGCTCTGGGTCTTGTAGACGTCCACGCGTTGCAACATGGTGGTGGGGATATCGGCCAGGAACAGGCTGCGGCCGTTCGAGGTGTAGATCTCGCGGCCGTTCAGCAGCGTGACCAGGCCCGGCAGGCCGCGCACGATGATGGAGCTGGCTTCGCCGGATTCGCGGCGGATCTGCACGCCGGACACGCGGCCCAGCACTTCGGCCACGTTCTTGTCCGGGAACTTGCCGGCTTCGTCGGCGACGATAGAATCGATCACCTCGTCGGCGTTGCGCTTGATGGTCTGCGCGCTCTGCGCGGCCTTGCGCACGCCGGTCACGGTGACCACGGGGGCTGCGTCGGCGGCCTGCGCGGCCTCCTGTGCCCAGACCGAGGCGCTGCTCAGCAGGCCGGCCGCGAGCAGGGAGCCCACGGAAGCTTTCAAGATAAAAGTGCGAGTCGAGGCCGCGATCGGGCCGATAGTCCGTTCCATAAGGGTTTCTCCGTGTAATTTTAGTTATGTACCGGCTGCCAATGCTGTCAGCCCGGTATGCTTCGGAAGCCATCTTATGAGTTCGCGTCCTTACAATCCAATCATATTTTAGCCATTTCCGATATCGTTTTAAGTATCAATATAAGCCAGCCAAAGATGCATATGAGCAAAGCCGCAACCGTGTCACTATAATGTAGATATCCTGCCATGAGGAGGCGCCATGCCCCTTCCGTCCTGCCTGGTTTCGCCCTTCCCGGCGCTGCGCCTGCTGGTGCTGGCCGCGCTGCTCTGCGCCCGGCTGGCCTGCGCCCAGGCGCCACAGGAAGCGCAGCAGGAGGTGCAGGCTTACAACACCTATCTGCATGCGCCCTTCCTCAACGAAGACGGCAGCGGCATCGCGGCCGAACTGGTCGCCTGCCTGAACGCGCATATGTCCGGCGTGAAATTGCATTTAAACAACATCTCACGCCGCCGCCTGCTGCTGGCGCAAATGCGCGACGCAGCCGCCTTCGAGGGCGTCGGACTGCTGCTGAGCCCAGCCTTTGTCAATGAAGACAAGCAGCCGCGCTTCCTGTGGAGCGATCCGATATTCCAGGACTACAATGTACTCATTTTCGCCGGTGCGGCCGCGCCGGCGGTCGCCTCGGTGGCCGATTTGAAAGGCAAACGCTTTGGCGCCGTGGTGGGCAACCGCTATCTCTATATGGAGGAGCAGGTCGCGGCCGGCAGCATCATGCGGCACGACACCAACGGCGAGCGCCTGAACCTGCGCAAAGTGGCGAACGGGCGGCTCGAATTCACACAGATGAACCGGCTGCTGTATGGCGCCATGTCGGCCGAGCCCGAGTTCGCCGGCAAGCTGGTGGCCATCAGCGAACCGGGCATGCCGCCGTTTTCCCGGCGTATATTCGTCGGCCCCCACCATCCCGAATGGATGGCCAAGCTGAACGAAGCGCTCGCCGCCCTGCCCTGCGACCGGCGATGGCGCGCCACCGCCGGCCGGCACGGCATCGCGCTAGCACCCTGCGCCGGCCACTAGCCAGCCAAGCTATACTTGGCGCTTCCCCGCCGTTTACGCGAAAGGAAGACCGGTGCAGACTCCGCTGCTGCCCTTGGCCCCGCCGCCAGTCCCTGCGTTCGCATCCGCGATTGCTCCCGCGCTGGCGGCCGCGTTCGCACCCGCGTTCGCACCCGCGTTCGTCCCGGAGCCTGGCCCCGTCCCTATCCTGGCGCAGGTCCGCCTGCCGATGTGGGCCGTGATATTAGCCGCAATGTTTGCGATGGCGTTGACGCCGAACCCGGCACGCCCCGCCCACGCCGCCGAACAGCAAGTGGACGCCTACAACACCTATCTCTCCCCGCCCTTCCTGATGCCGGACGGCGGCGGCCTCGCGGCCGAACTGGTCGAGCGGCTGAATGCGCACCTGACCGGCCAGTACCGCCTGCGGCTACGCCACATACCGCGCCAGCGCCTGATGCTGGCGGGGATGCGCGACCCGGCCAGCTTCGAAGGGGTCGGGCTGCTGCTGTCGCCCGCCTTCGTCAAGGAGGACCGCCAGCCGCGCTTCCTGTGGAGCGAGCCGGTGTTCTACGACTACAACGTGCTGGTGTTCGCCGGCCCCAACGCGCCGCGCCTGTCGTCGGCGGCGGACTTGGCGGGACTGCGTTTCGGCGCCATCATCGGCTACCGCTATCTCTATCTGGAGCAGTTGCTGGCCGCCGGGCGCCTGCGCCGCCAGGACACCAACGCCGAGCGCCTGAACCTGCGCAAGGTGGCGCTCGGACGGGTCGACTTCACGCAGATGAACCGCCTGCTCTACGGCGCCATCATGGGCGAACCCGAATTTGCCGGCAAGCTGGCCGCGGTCCCGGAGCCGGGGGCGCCGCCGTTCGCGCGGCGGCTGTTTGTCGGCCCGCACCGCGCCGCGCTGCTGGCCAGGCTGAACGCGGCGCTCGCCGTCCTGCCCTGCGATCCGCAGTGGCGGGCCAGCGCAGACCGTCACGGCATCAACCTGCCAAGCTGCAGCGCAAGATAGACCGCCGTCACACCGTTGCCATAGCGTCGGGGGTTCGCGTCGCCAGTTCCACGTCGCCGCGCAGCTCCAGTGCGTAAGCCCGCGTGGTGGCCGGCAAGCGGTAGCGCGCCGGCGTGCCGGCATGGTCCACCAGCGCCAGCGAATGGCTCACCAGGCCCGCCAGCGCGTCGATCGCGTCGAACGCCGTGTAGCCCTGCGGCGCCAGCGCGGCCACCGCCGCGTCTATCGTGAAGCCATCGGGCAACTGCGCCAGATGCCGCAGGGCGCCGCGCATGGGATCGGTCAGCAAAGCGTAGCTCCAGTCCAGCGCCGCGCGCATGGTCTGGTGCCGGGCCGGGGCGGTGCGGCGGCCACGGCGCAGCAATTGCAGCATCTCGCCCAGCCCGGCCGCAGTCTGCTCCACGCCCAGCGCGGGCACGCATGCCGCCGCCAGTTCTATCGCCAGCGGCAGTCCTTCCAGGCGGCGGCAGATGGCGGCGATCAGCCCGGCCATGCGCGGCGAGGGATGGAAGTCGCCGTCGGCGGCGCGCACACGGGTCACGAACAGCTGCACCGCGCTGTATTGCAGCAGATGCGCGCCCTCCGGCTCCGTCTCGTCCGGCACCATCAGCGCCGGCACGCGCAGCACGGTCTCGCCGGCCGCCAGCAAGGGCTGGCGGCTGGTGGCCAGCATGCGCAGCCGTGGACAGCGCTGCAGCAGCATTTCCACCAGCCGCGCCACCGCGTCCGCCAGGTGCTCGCAGTTGTCCAGCACCAGCAACAGCGGCCGCTGCCCGATGCATTCTGCCAGCGCCGCCAGCGTGTTCGGCCCATGACTGGTATCCACTTCCATGCCGAGCGCACCAGCCACGGCGCCGGCGACGCCGTCAGCCGCGCAGAGGTCGGCCAGTTCGGCCCACGCCACGCCGTCTTTCATGCCGTCCCTCACGCCATCCGCTGCGTCCGCGACGCGGTGCGCCATCGCCATTGCCAGCGAGGTCTTGCCGATGCCGCCGGTGCCGGCGAGCGTAAGCACGCGGCAGCCGTCCAGCCGCTTCAGCGCGTTCTGCAGCAGCGCCTCGCGGCCTATCATCTCGGCCATCGGCAGCGGCAACGGGCGTACCTTGGGCCGCGCGGACTCGCCAGCGGCGGAGAACGCAGCCGCGCAGCCGCTCGCCGACGACAGCCGGCCCGCGAAGACATAGCCCCGCCCGGCCACCGTACCGATCAGATCGCGGTCTTCGCCGAGCGCTTTGCGCAGCGCAGCAATTTGCACCCTCAGGTTGCTGGCGTGGATGTCCTGGCCGGGCCAGGCATGTTTCAGCAGATAGTCCTGGCTGATGACACTGCCGCGCGCGCCGATCAGCGCCATCAGCACCGCCGTCGCACGCGGCCCCAGCGAAACAGGCGCACTGTCGTGCGCCTGCAGTTCGCCCCGCTCCGGCAGCAGCGTGTGGCGGCCGAAGGCAATTCGGCCAGTATCGTGTTCCCGCAATGTGTCCATGGGGGGAAGCCTAACGCGGCACTGCACAATGACCTACCCCCGTTCGGGGTATACGGACAATGAAAATTGCTTGTTTCGTGTAAAATATTTTCCTTTAACACAATTATCGCTCGTGAATCAGCCTCCGCCCATCCGCATTCTTGTTGTCGACGATCATCCTCTGCTGCGCGAGGGGCTGGCGGCGGTGCTCGAACATTGTCCGGACGTGGAACTGGTGGCCGAAGCCGGCGACGGCGCGCAAGCGGTCATGCAGTACGCGCGCCACCAGCCGGACGTGACGCTGATGGACTTGCAGATGCCGGTCATGAGCGGCCTGGAAGCCATCACCGCCATCCGCGCCGGCGACCCTGCTGCGCGCATCATCGTCCTGACCACTTATAAAGGCGACGTGCAGGTGCTGCGCGCGCTGAAAGCGGGCGCGGCGGGCTATCTGCTGAAAAGCATGCTGCGCACCGAACTGCTGGACACCATACGCAAGGTGCACGCGGGCCAGCAGCACATTCCGCCCGAGATCGCGGCCGAGATGGCGGCCTATTTCGGATCCGACGCGCTCACCGCGCGCGAAATCGACGTGCTGCGCCTGGTCGCGCTGGGCAACTCGAACAAGAGCGCCGCGCAGGGGCTGGGCATCGCCGAGGAGACGGTGAAGGCGCACATGAGCGGCGTGCTGGCCAAGCTGGGCGCCAGGGACCGCACCCACGCGGTCACGATCGCCATCCGGCGCGGCATCATCGAGCCATAGGGACCCAGTGCGCATATCGACCGGCTGGAAGACCCTCGCCATCCTCGCCTGCACGCAAATCATGTCGTGGGGCGCCTTGTATTACGCGATCGCCATCCTGGCGCCCGAGATCCAGCGTGAGCTGGGCTGGTCCGGCGCGGCGGTGGTGGGCGCGTTTTCGTGGAGCCTGCTGGTGTCCGGGCTGGCCGCCACGCCGGTCGGTGTGCAGCTGGACCGGCATGGCGGGCGCTCGGTGATGGGCGCCGGCTCGCTGCTGTGCGGCGTCGGCTTCGCGACCCTGAGCCAGGTGCACACGCTGCCCGGCTACTTCCTGGCCTGGACCGTGCTGGGACTGGCGATGTCGATGACGATGTACGAGGCGGCGTTCGCCACCATCAACCGCGAATTCGGCACGCGCAGCCGCCAGGCCATCTCCACGCTGACGCTGTTCGGCGGCTTCGCCAGCACCGTCTCGTGGCCGCTGACCCAGTACCTGGACAGCATGGTCGGCTGGCGCGACACCTGTTTGATCTACGCCGCAGCGCATCTGGCCATCTGCCTGCCGCTGCACCTGCTGCTCCCCGCCGGCAAGCGCCTGCCGCCGCGCACGCCGGACGCCGCCGCGCACGCGCCAGCGTCCGCATCCACTACCAGACCTGCGCACGGCGAAGCGGTCATGGCGGCGCCCCCCGCTTTACAGGCAATGGCAAGCCCGCCGTCCGCGCCGGCCGTACAGGGCATGGCGCAGGCCAGCACCGCGCAGCCCGCGCCGGAAGCGCCCCATGAACATTCGCTGGCCGAGGCCATCCGCCACCCCGCTTTCTGGAAGCTCGCCTTCGCCTTTTCCGCCAACAGCTTCATCTTCTCCGCGATGTCGGTGCACCTGATACCGCTGCTGCAGCAATACGGCCACACCGCCGCGCTGGCCGTGTGGCTGGCCGCGCTGGTCGGCCCGATGCAGGTGGCCGGCCGCATCGGCGAAATGACGATGGGCCGCAACGCCCTGCCGCGCACCGTCGGCAAGATCACCTTCGGCGCCCTGCCCGCCGCCCTGCTCGCGCTGCTGCTGTTCGGCTCGCACGCCTGGGCGGCGGCGCTGTTCTGCATCATGTACGGCATGAGCAACGGCATCCTCACCATCGTGCGCGGCACCATCCCGCAGACCATGTTCGGCCGCCGCAACTACGGCGCCATCTCGGGCGCGCTGGCCGGCCCCGCGCTGGTCTCGCGCGCGGCAGGGCCGCTGGCCGTGGCGGGACTGGTGCAAATGCACGCGCCCGCCACGCTGCTGCTGGTGCTGCTGGCCGTGGCGCTGCTCTCGCTCTGCTTCTACCTGCTCGCCATCCGGGTCCAAGTTTCCAAGGGGTAGCGTGCGCCGCCGCAGCACCCGGCTCTTTAACATGGCTGCATAGCTCACCATGCGGAAGGCCAGCCATGACAGCGACTGTCGGCGATTTCCTCTTGCAGCGCCTCGGCGAATGGGGCGTGCGGCGCGTGTTCGGCTATCCGGGCGACGGCATCAATGGCATCGTCGGTGCCTTCGGGCGGCAGGAGCGGATCGAATTCATCCAGCCGCGCCATGAGGAGATGGCCGCCTTCATGGCCACCGCCCACGCCAAATTCACCGGCGAGACCGGGGTCTGCCTCGCCACGTCCGGCCCCGGCGCCATCCACCTGCTGAACGGCCTGTACGACGCCAAGATGGACCACCAGCCGGTGGTCGCCATCGTCGGCCAGCAGGCGCGCATGGCCATGGGCGGCGACTATCAGCAGGAAGTCGACCTGCTGTCGCTGTTCAAGGACGTGGCGCACGAATACGTGCACATGGCCACCGACCCGGCGCAAGTGCGGCACCTGGTCGACCGCGCCATGCGCATCGCGCGCGAGCAGCGCACCGTCACCTGCGTCATCTTCCCGAACGACGTGCAAGACCTGCCCGCCGTGCCCAGGCCGCCGCGCGAGCATGGCTCGGTCCACACCGGCATCGGCGCGCTGAGCACCAGCCTGCAGCCGCCGGCCGAGGCGCTGCAGCGGGCGGCCGGCATCCTGAACGTGGGCGGGAAAGTCGCCATCCTGGCCGGCGCCGGCGCGCTCAACGCCACGGACGAACTGATCGCCGTGGCCGACCTGCTGGGCGCGGGCATCGCCAAAGCCCTGCTGGGCAAGGCCGCCGTGCCCGACGACCTGCCCTGCGTGACAGGTTCCATCGGCCTGCTCGGCACGAAACCCAGCCACGATATGATGAACGGCTGCGACACGCTGCTGATGGTCGGCTCCTCCTTTCCCTACGCCGAATACCTGCCCAAGGAAGGCCAGGCGCGAGGCGTGCAGATCGACATCGACGCGCGCCGCACCAGCTTGCGCTATCCGATGGAACTCAACCTGGTCGGCGACGCCAGGACGACGCTGGCCGCACTGATCCCGCTGCTGGAGCGCAAGGCCAACCGCGGCTGGCAGCAGCAGATCGAGGAAAACGTGCAGCGCTGGTGGCACGTGCTGGAAGCGCGCGCGATGAACGAGGCCGAACCGGTCAACCCGCAGCGCGTGTTCTGGGAACTGTCGCCGCGCCTGCCGGACGGCGCCATCATCACCGTCGATTCCGGCTCCTCGGCCAACTGGTATGCGCGCGACGTGAAGCTGCGGCGCGGCATGATGGCCAGCCTGTCCGGCGGACTGGCAACGATGGGCCCCGCCGTGCCCTACGCCATCGCCGCCAAATTCGCCTGGCCGGAGCGGCCGGTGATCGCGCTGGCCGGCGACGGCGCCATGCAGATGAACGGCATCAACGGCCTGATCACCGTGGCGCGGCTATGGCGCCAGTGGGCCGACCCGCGCCTGGTGGTCATGGTGCTCAACAACGGCGACCTGAACCTGGTAAGCTGGGAACAGCGCGCCACCGGCGGCGATCCGCGCTACGCGCCGTCGCAGGGTCTGCCCGACTTCCCTTACGCCGCCTACGCGGAATTGATAGGCCTGAAAGGCATCCGGGTCGCCAGGCCCGAGGACATCGGCCCGGCGTGGGACGTCGCGCTGCGCTGCGAACGTCCCTGCGTGCTCGAAGTGCTGACCGACCCGAACGTGCCGCCGCTGCCGCCGGACGTCTCGCTCAAGCAGGCGCGCGCCTACCTGTCCGCCATGCTCAAAGGCGATCCGGACTCCATCGCCATCGTCAAGGCCACCATCAAGGAGACCTGGGACTCCTGGTTCCCGCCCAGATCGTAGGAGGGTTGCCGGGCCTCGCCCCTGTTGTACGACGTGCGTAAGCCGGCAAGCTAGGCCAGCGCGGCCAGCCTCCTCACTTGAGCGCCGTTGTCCGCGCACACCCTGCGAAACGCATCGCTGATACGCTCATCAACCGCTGCCTCATCCCAAAAAGCCATCGCGCAATTCGCCGCGCGCAGCCAGGCATCACGCTCGGATGGCAATGGCAGCGCAGGCGTGAAGCTGCGCTGCGGTATTTCAACGCCGCGCAACGGCGCGTACAGCATAGGCAACATGTCGTACACCGGCGCGAGCGTACGTCAGCCAGGACTCCCCGGCCATGCCGAACAGCGCCCCTTCCAGCGCAGACCACGTGCACACCGGCGAGCGCCCAAACTCGCCGTGGCGGTCGAAGCGCTCCACCTCGAGAAAAGTACGCCCCGCGTAGCGGTAAACGCTGCTGCGCGCCGCAGGCAGTTGCAAATGCCCCGCAATCGCCTGCAGCGCCAAATGCTCGCATACCAGCAAATCCGACAAGCGCTGCGCGGCCGCCGAGCCGTCGTTTCCCGAAAACTTGACCAGCACGTGAAAACGCCGCCCTGCGCCCTCGCGGCACAGCGTGAACTTGGGAAATTCGCCACCGGCCGAGGATCCCGCCACGCCAGCCGCCATCGCGTGATCCGCCTGCTCAGGGTATGCCTGCGCCAGCGCATCGTCGCCGACCAGATGGTAGCCCTGCTGAACCGTCTCCAGATGCCGCCGGTAGGCCCCGTCGCCCAGGATGTAGTTGCCGCTGCAATCGGAACCTGTCTTCGACAACACATAAAGCACGTCGTCCTCATGCCAGCGGCGCGGGTCTTCCGGAACTTGCAGTGGGCCGGACAAGCTATGCGCCAGATTCCGGCCCAGAAAGCCCTGCGGCCGCATATCCTCGAACGGATATGGCAGGCCCGGAAACCATCCGTCGCGCATCTCGTCCGCCAAGGGCCACTCCAGCGGCACGTCGTAGCGCAGGGCGCATCCCTCGGGGTAAAGCGGATCGAGCTGCCCGATCTGGTCGCCACGCCCCGCTGGATCGAGACGATAGACCGGAATCGGCTCGGTCCGGCCGCGTATCGGCCGCCTGGCTGCATATGCCGTGCTGCGTGCCGCTCCCCGGACAACCACCTGATCGCCCAGCGCCTTCACCATCCGCATCATCGTCGCGCGGCTCGTCGTCGGGCGGAATTGTCGCAAGCGGGCCAGCAGGTCGGCCGCGCCCAGCGTGCGCGCCTGCCTCAGCACGGACAACAGGTCCAATGCTGCCTGGTCCGTGAAACGATTAGCGAAACGATTCATGAAACAATAATTCCACAAAACGTCATTTAAATCAATTAGTTGGCATCATCCCCCGCCATTTCCATGAAACGATACCAGCAAGGCCCGGAAGTCTTTAACGTTGGTCATGGCCGGCCCGGAGGCGATGTCGCGCGGATCGTCGCCCGGCGCATCGGAGATCCCCAGCGTCACCGCGCGCGCCGGATGGCAGGCTGCAGCCAGCCGCCCTTGATGGCCGACAGGTGGCGCCCACGCAATTCATCTCGCCCCGACGCGGCCCAGTTCCTTCATGCTTTCCATCTTGCGCGCCCTGCCCTCGTCCAGCAGGGCGCACACGGCGCGCGTGACGTCGGCGGTGGTCGCCGTGCCGCCCAGGTCGCGGGTATGCAGCGACGGCGTGGCGGTGACGCTTTCAATCGCCTGCATCACCCGCGCGGCCGCCGCGTGTTCGCCCAGGTGCTCCAGCAGCATGACGACCGACCAGAAAGTGCCGACCGGATTGGCCAGGCCCTTGCCCATGATGTCGAACGCCGAGCCATGGATAGGCTCGAACATGGACGGGTAGCGGCGCTCGGGGTCGATATTGCCGGTCGGGGCGATACCCAGGCTGCCGGCCAGCGCGGCCGCCAGGTCGCTCAGGATGTCGGCGTGCAGATTGGTGGCGACGATGGTGTCCAGCGTGGCCGGGCGGTTGACCATGCGCGCGGTGGCGGCGTCCACCAGTTCCTTGTCCCATGCCACGTCCGGGAAATCGCGCGACACTTCCAGCGCGATCTCATCCCACATCACCATGGCGTGGCGCTGGGCGTTGCTCTTCGTGATGACGGTCAGCAGCTTGCGCGGACGCGACTGCGCCAGCTTGAAGGCAAAGCGCAGGATGCGCTCGACGCCGACGCGCGTCATCATCGACACGTCGGTGGCGGCTTCGATCGGGTGGCCCTGGTGCACGCGCCCGCCCACGCCGGAATACTCGCCCTCAGAATTCTCGCGCACGATGACCCAGTTCAGGTCTTCCTGCCTGCAGCGCTTGAGCGGACCGTCGATGCCGGGCAGGATGCGGGTCGGACGGACGTTGGCGTACTGGTCGAAGCCCTGGCAGATTTTCAGGCGCAGGCCCCACAGCGTGATGTGGTCGGCGATGTCCGGGTCGCCGGCCGAACCGAACAGGATGGCGTCCTTTCCGCGCAGGGCTTCCAGGCCATCTGCCGGCATCATGGCGCCGTGCCGGCGGTAGTAGTCGCCGCCCCAGCCGAAATCCTCGAACTCGAAAGCGAAGTCCTTGCTGCCGGCGGCCAGCGCGGCGAGCACTTCGCGGCCGGCCGGCACGACTTCCTTGCCGATGCCGTCGCCTGGAATGGTTGCGATGTGATAGGTCTTCATGACAGTCTCCTGAGTGGGTTGTGGCTGATTAACGAGGCCACTGTAAGGGGTGGACGACGATGAATAAGCTGGCTAAACTCAATCCATTGTTAACCCATAACTCCACAATCATGAGCAACGGCATTCAACCGGTCGAGTTGAGCTTTATCGTCGCCCTCGCCAGCAGCGGCAGCCTGAGCGCGGCTGCGCGCGAGATGGGCATCACGACGTCGGCGGTCAGCAAACGGCTGGCGCACATCGAGTCGCGCATCGGCGTGCCGCTGGTGAACCGCACCACGCGGCGCATGAGCCTGACCGCCGAGGGCGACGTCCTGCTGGAGCACGCGCGGCGCATCCTCGGCGAAATCGACGACCTGGACCAGCTGCTGAGCAAGTCCAGGGGTACGCCCAAGGGCCAGCTCCGGGTCAGCGCGACGCTGGGCTTCGGCCGCCTGCATATCGCGCCGGCCATTTCGAAGTACGTGCTGCGCTATCCCGAAGTGGACGTGCAGCTGCAGCTGTCGGTCGACCCGCCGGCCCTGACGGACGACCAGTTCGACGTCTGCATCCGCTTCGGCGCGCCGGCCGATGCGCGCGTGATCGCCAAGCGGCTGGCGCCCAACCGCCGCCTGCTGTGCGCCTCGCCCAGATACCTGGCCCAGCATGGGGAGCCGAAGACGCCGGGCGAACTGCGGCGGCACAACTGCATCAGCATCCGCCAAGGCGACGAGGCGTACGGGCTGTGGCGGATGTTCACCGGCAGGGAATCGGAACACAGCGCGGAAGCCGTCAAGGTGCGCGGCAACCTGACCACGAACGATGGCGAGATCGCCGTCAACTGGGCGCTCGACGGCCACGGCATCCTGATGCGGGCCGGGTGGGATATTGAGCGCTACCTCAACAGTGGGCGCCTGGTGGAGGTGCTGCCCGGCTACCGCACGCCGGACGCGGACATCTACGCCGTGTACCCGCAGCGTCACCAGCTTTCCGCGCGCATCCGCACGTTCGTGGACTTCCTGGCTGAGCGTTTCGAGCAATTTTCGTAACAAATCGAGATTACGTTTACGTAAACGTCAAATGATGTGCTAATCTTTACGCAACAGGTGCGCCGGGCAAATTCTTGTCCGGCGTTAAACGGGAAAGTGGTCGGCGCGGTCGGAATCTCACCGCGCCCCATGCCCCTGCTGCCTCCGCAACGGTAGGCAAGTGCGGCCGCTTCATCCATGCCACTGGTCCGCAAGACTGGGAAGGCGAAGCGGCAAGACTTGCAAGCCCGGATACCGGCCTGTTGATCTTCAGCGCCGCCCGCTGCACGGCGGCGCCGGGTCTGGTTACGTACGGAAGGTGCGTAACGGGTGCCGCGCGGCAGCATGCCGCCGGCTTACTTCGCAGACTGGCGGCGCAGCACGCGCGGGAAAGCGCACGCGCCGCCCATCAAGGAACGCTCATATGACCAATGCCGTCTTTGCCCCCGCCGTCCCTACCGCCGACACTACCGCCATCCCCCCCGCCGTCCCCACCGTCAAATTGCTGATCGGCGGCGCCCTCGTCGAATCGGCCACCGAACACTGGAGCGAGGTCGTCAATCCGGCCACGCAGCAGGTGATCGCCCGCGTGCCGCACGCCACGCCGGACGAAATGGCGCAAGCCGTGGCCGCCGCCAAGGCCGCCTTCCAGGCCTGGCGCAAAACGCCCATCGGCGCGCGCGCCCGCATCTTCCTCAAGTACCAGGCGCTGATCCGCGAGCACATGGCCGAACTGGCGGCCCTGCTCACCGCCGAGCAAGGCAAAACGCTGGCCGACGCCGAGGGCGACATCTTCCGGGGACTGGAGGTGGTGGAGCACGCCGCCAACATCGGCCAGCTCCAGATGGGCGAACTGGCCAGCAACGTGGCCGGCGGCGTGGATACCTATACGGTGCAACAGCCGCTGGGCGTGTGCGCCGGCATCACTCCGTTCAACTTCCCGGCCATGATCCCGCTGTGGATGTTCCCGATGGCCATCGCCTGCGGCAACACCTTCATCCTCAAGCCGTCCGAGCAAGACCCCATGGTGACCATGCGCCTGGCCGAACTGGCGCTGCAGGCCGGCGTTCCCGCGGGCGTGCTGAACGTGGTGCACGGCGGCGCGGACGTGGTGAACGCCATCTGCGACCATCCGGACATCAAGGCGGTTTCCTTCGTCGGCTCGACCACGGTGGGCACCCATGTGTACCGGCGCGCCACGCTGGCGGGCAAGCGCGCGCAGTGCATGATGGGCGCGAAGAACCACGCCATCGTGCTGCCGGACGCGCACCGCGAGCAGACCCTGAACAACCTGGCCGGCGCCGCCTTCGGCGCGGCGGGCCAGCGCTGCATGGCCCTGTCGGTGATGATCCTGGTCGGCGAGGCGCAGCAATGGCTGCCGGACCTGGTGAAGAAAGCGCAGACACTGTCGATCAACGCCGGCGCCGAACCGGGCACCGACATCGGACCGCTGATCTCGCCCAGGGCCAAGGCCCGCGTGCAGCAGCTGATCGGCCAGGGCATCGAAGAAGGAGCCAGGCTGGAGCTGGATGGACGCGGCCCAACGGTGCCAGGCTACGAGAGCGGCAATTTCGTCGGCCCCACCGTGTTCTCCGGCGTGACGCGGGACATGGCGGTCTACCGGGAAGAGATCTTCGGCCCGGTGCTGTGCGTGATGCACGCCGACTCGCTGAAGGACGCCATCGCCATCATCAACGCCAACCCGAACGGCAACGGCACCGCCCTGTTCACGCAGTCCGGCGCGGCCGCGCGCACCTTCGAAGAGGACGTGGACGCCGGCCAGGTCGGCATCAACGTGCCCATCCCGGTGCCGGTGCCGCTGTTCTCCTTCACCGGCTCGCGCGGCTCCAAGCTGGGCGACCTGGGCCCGTACGGCAAGCAGGTGGTGGCCTTCTACACCCAGACCAAGACCATCACCGCGCGCTGGTTCGACGACGCAGCCGTGACCGGCGGAGTGAATACGACCATCTCGCTCAAGTAAGGAGGCCGTCATGGACTTCGAACTGAACGAGGACCAGCGTGCCTACCAGGACGCCGCGCGCCAGTTCGCCGCGCGCGAAATGGCCGCGCAGGCGGCCCGCTGGGACGCCGAGGGCATCTTCCCAAGGCAAACGATAGCGCACGCTGGCGAGTTGGGCTTCTGCGGGCTGTATGTGCCGCAGGCCATGGGAGGGCTGGGCCTGTCGCGGCTGGACGCCACCGTGGTGTTCGAGGAGCTGGCGCGCGCCTGCCCTTCCACCACGGCCTACCTGACCATACACAACATGGCCAGCAATATGATCGCGCAATGGGCGCAGCCCGAAGTGCGCGAAGAATGGATCGCCGACCTGGCGACGGGCCGAAAGCTGGCCTCCTACTGCCTGACCGAACCCGGCGCCGGCTCGGACGCCGCCTCGCTGACCACTACCGCCGTACGCGACGGCGGCGATTATGTGGTCACCGGCGGCAAAGCCTTCATCTCCGGCGCCGGCGCCACCGACGCGCTGGTGGTCATGGCGCGCACCGGCGGCGCCGGCGCCGGCGGCATCTCGGCCTTCCTGGTGCCGGCCGGCAGTGCCGGCATCGCCTACGGCCGCGAAGAGGAGAAGATGGGCTGGAACAGCCAGCCCACGCGCGCCATCAGCTTCGACGGCGTGCGCGTGCCAGCCTCGCACCTGCTGGGGGGCGAAGGCGACGGCTTCAAGATCGCCATGCGGGGACTGGACGGCGGCCGCATCAACATCGCCACCTGTTCAATAGGCGCGGCGCAGGCCGCGCTGAACAGTGCGCAACGCCACATGGGCGAGCGGGTGCAGTTCAAACGCGTGCTGGGCGAGTTCCAGGCCTTGCAGTTCAAGCTGGCCGACATGCAGACCGGCCTGGTGGCCGCGCGCCAGATGGTGCGCCTGGCCGCGACCAAGCTCGATGCCGGCGCCGCCAACGCCGCCATCTACTGCGCCATGGCCAAGCGCCTGGCCACCGACACCGGCTTCACGGTCTGCAACGAGGCCTTGCAGATCCACGGCGGCTACGGCTATCTGCGCGATTACCCGCTCGAGCGCTTCCTGCGCGACGTACGCGTGCACCAGATTCTGGAGGGCACGAACGAAATCATGCGCGTCATCGTGGCGCGGCATCTATTGCAACTTGCACCATCGGAGGAAAACCTGTGACCAGTTACACCAACCTGCAATTGCAGATCATGGAGCACACCGCCGTGCTCACGCTGGCCAACCCGCCAGCCAACACCTGGACTACCGACAGCCTGCGCGACCTGCGCCGCCTGGTGGAAGACCTGAACGCCAACCCGGCGGTCTACAGCCTGGTGGTGACCGGCAGCGGCGCCAAGTTCTTCTCGGCCGGCGCCGACCTGCGCCTGTTCGCAGACGGCGACGTGGCCGTGGCAGGCGAGATGGCGCGCCTGTTCGGCGCGGCCTTCGAGGCGCTGTCCGCGTTCCGGGGCGTCTCGATCGCAGCCATCAACGGCTATGCCATGGGCGGCGGCCTGGAATGCGCGCTGGCTTGCGACCTGCGCGTGGCCGAAACGCAGGCGCAGATGGCGCTGCCGGAAGCCACGGTCGGCCTGCTGCCCTGCGCGGGCGGCACGCAGAACCTGGCCTGGCTGGTCGGCGAAGGCTGGGCCAAGCGCATGATCTTGTGCGGCGAGCGCATCGACGCCGCCACCGCGCTGCGCATCGGCCTGGTGGAGGAAGTGGTGGAGACCGGCGGCGCACTGCCGCGCGCGCTGGCCCTGGCGGCGCAGGCGGCGAAACAAAGCCCGACCAGCGTGCAGGCCTGCAAGCAGCTGATCCAGGGCGCCCGCCGTCAACCGATGGCGCATGTGCTGCCCGCCGAGCGCGAAGCTTTCGTCGGCCTGTTCGGCAGCGCCAACCAAAAGGAAGGCGTGCAGGCATTCCTTGAGAAGCGCGCGCCGCAATGGAGGCCGGCATGAGCGGCCTCGCCCCAACCACGGCGTCCGAAACGGGACGGCCGCCGGGGAATGCATTGCAAGACGCATCGCAGGACGCATCGCCGCGCGACCAGGCCGCTCCCGTCCGGTTCCGCAGACTCGGCGGACGCGGCGGCGACATCGGCATCGCCACGCTGAACTCGGAAGCGACCCTCAATGCGCTGTCGCTGGACATGATCGCGCTGCTGGAACCGCAACTGGCTGCATGGGAAACCGATCCGTCCATCGCTCTGGTGATGCTCGAAGGCGCGGGCGACAAGGCCTTCTGCGCGGGCGGCGACCTGCAGCAGCTATACAGGTCCATGCGCGAACACCACGCGTCGCCGCAGGCGGACGAGCTCCTGGCCAACCGCTATGCACTGGAGTTCTTCAGCCGCGAATACGCGCTGGACTACCGCATCCACACCTTTGCCAAGCCGGTGCTGGTTTGGGGCCACGGCATCGTGATGGGCGGCGGCATCGGCCTGATGGCCGGCGCCAGCCACCGCGTCGTCACCGAAGGCTCGCGGCTGGCGATGCCGGAAGTGGCCATCGGACTGTATCCCGACGTGGGCGGCAGCTGGTTCCTGAACCGCGCTCCCGGCCGTCTCGGCCCCTTCCTGGCGCTCACCGGCGCCGCGCTCAACGCCGCCGACGCGCAGTTCGCGCGCCTGGCCGACTACCGGATCGCGCACAGCGACAAGGCGCGCCTGCTCGACATGCTGCAAACGCAGCAGTGGGCGCGGGAAGGCGGCGCGGCCACGGCCAGCGCGGCGTTGAACGGGAAGGCTGCGGGCGGCATGGCTGCGCGTGGAACGGCCCTCTCCACCACGGCAGCGGGCGATGAAGCGTCCGCAAGCAATCACCGGCTGCTGGGCGCCCTGCTCGCCAAGTTGCAGAAATCCGCGCCGCCCGCTGCCGCCAGTCCGCTGCGCGAGCACTACGACTTGATCAACGATTTGTGCGAGGGTAGCTTCGGCGACATCGTGCTGCGCATCGCGTCGCTGGAGAGCGAAGACCGCTGGCTGCAGAAGGCGGCGACATCGCTGCGCAAAGGGTCGCCCGGCGCGGCCTGGCTGGCTGTCGCCATCCAGCAGCGTGCCAAGCATCTGTCGCTGGCCGAAGTGTTCCGCCTTGAACTGGGCGTCTCGCTGGTGTGCGCGGCGCGGCCCGACTTCGCCGAAGGCATCCGCGCCCTCATCATCGACAAGGACATGCAGCCGCGCTGGCAGCCCGCCAGCCTGGCCGACATCAGCGACGCCTGGGGTGGGGGCTTCTTCGCTCCGGTCTGGACCGAACAGGACCATCCACTGAAACTCGAAAGGAAAACAGCATGAGCCATATCGCATTCATCGGCTTGGGCAACATGGGTGCGCCGATGGCGCACAATCTGCTCAAGGCCGGCCACGAGCTGGCCGTGTTCGACCTGTCCAACAGCGCAGTCCAGGGCTTGGCCGGCGCGGGCGCACGCCCTGCGCCGTCCGCCATCGCAGCGGTCGAAGGCGCTTCGGTGGTGATCTCCATGCTGCCCGCCAGCACCCATGTGCACGGGCTTTATCTCGGACAGCAGGGCATCGTTCCCCACATCGCCGACGGTGCGCTGGTGATCGATTGCAGCACCATCTCCGCGGCCACGGCGCAAGCGGTCGCCGCGGCGCTGTCCGCGCGGGGATTGCAGACGCTGGACGCGCCGGTCTCGGGCGGCACCGCAGGCGCGGCGGCCGGCACGCTGACCTTCATAGTCGGCGGCGAAGCCGAAACGCTGGAACGGGCGCGCCCCTATTTGTCGGCGATGGGCACGAACATCTTCCACGCCGGCGGCAGCGGCGCCGGGCAGGTGGCCAAAATCTGCAACAACATGCTGCTGGGGATACTGATGGCTGGCACCGCCGAAGCCCTGGCGCTAGGCGCGGCGCACGGGCTGGATCCCAAAGTGCTGTCCGACATCATGGGCAAAAGCTCGGGCCGCAACTGGGCGCTGGAGGTGTACAACCCCTACCCCGGCGTGATGGAGAACGCGCCCGCGTCGCGCGGCTACACCGGCGGCTTCGGCGTGGACCTGATGCACAAAGACCTCGGGCTGGCGGCCGAAGCGGCTATTGCCGCCCGCTGCGCGGTGCCGCTGGGCGAGCTGGCGCGCAACCTGTACGGCTTGCACAGCCTGTCCGGCGCGGGCGCGATGGACTTCAGCAGCATCATCCAGCCGCTGCTGAAGGACCAGCTGTACTAGTGCGCTGGCGGGTTACGCACCTCGCGCCAACCCGCCCTACGGGTTCGTGACGGCAGGCACCTGACCCGCCATCACTGGAACGCGACCTCGGTGAAGCTGCGCAGCTTGCGGCTGTGCAGCTTGTCCACGCCCAGCTCGCGCAGCAGCTCGACCGCGCGTATGCCGATCCGCAAATGCTGGTCCACGCGCTCGCGGTAGAACGCGTTCGCCATGCCGGGAAGCTTGATCTCGCCGTGCATCGGCTTGTCGCTGACGCACAGCAGCGTCCCGTACGGCACGCGGAAGCGGAAGCCGTTGGCGGCTATCGTCGCGCTTTCCATGTCCAGCGCGATCGCGCGGCTCTGGCTGAAGCGCCGCTCCGGCGTGCGCTGCGGCAACAGTTCCCAATTGCGGTTGTCGGTGCTGGCCACGGTCCCGGTGCGCATCACGCGCTTCAGGTCATGCCCGGTCAGCTGCGTCACCTCGGCCACGGCCGCCTCGATGGCCACCTGCACCTCGGCCAGCGGCGGGATCGGCACCCACAGCGGCAGATCTTCATCCAGCACGTGGTCCTCACGCACGTAGCCGTGCGCCAGCACATAGTCGCCCAGCTCCTGCGTGTTACGCAGGCCCGCGCAGTGGCCCAGCATCAGCCACGCGTGCGGCCGCAGCACGGCGATATGGTCGGTGATGGTCTTGGCGTTGGCCGGGCCGACGCCGATGTTGACCATGCTGATGCCGCTGCCGTCCCTGCGCACCAGGTGGTAGCCCGGCATCTGCGGCAGGCGCGGCAAGGGCGATCCCAGTTCGTCGCCCGGCTCGGACGGAGCGCCGGCGCGGCGCAGCACCAGGTTGCCCGGCTCGACAAAGGCCACGTAGTCGTCGTCGCCCTGCGCGGAGCGGCCCATGATCTCGTGTCCGAGCTTGATGAATTCGTCGATGTAGAACTGGTAGTTCGTGAACAGCACGAATTTCTGGAAATAGGCGGGCAAAGTGCCGGTATAGTGGCGCAGGCGCTGCAGCGAGTAATCGACGCGCGGCGCCGTGAACAGCGACAGCGGCTGCGCTTCGCCGAACGGCGGCTCGTGCGTGCCGTTGGCGATGCCGTCGTCCATCGCGGCCAGGTTGGGCAGGTCGAACACGTCGCGCATCAGCAGGCGGCGGTCGGCGCCCATGCTGCCCTCGATGTGGTCATGCTCGGCAAACGAGAAATGAATGGGGATGGGCTGCGCGCTCATGCCCACTTCCAGCTGCACTTGCTGGTGCCGGCCGTGGTTCTTCAGCAGCAAACGGAATTGCTCGTGGTAGTAGCGCGCGAACAGGTCGGGACGGGTCAGCGTGGTTTCGTAGGTGCCGGGACCGGCTACGAAACCATAGGACAGGCGCGAATCGGCGCGCGCCACGGTATCGGTATGCACGCGTACGTAGGGATAGCAGGCGCGCACATGCTCCGCCGGCGTCTCCCCATCGACAAAACGCTGCAGGGATTCACGCAGATGCCGTATGCTGCCATCGTATAGCGCTTGTACCTGAGCCAGCGCGGCGGCCGGGTCGTCGAAGCGCGCTGGCGCTATGAAGGGACGGTTCTGCATGGTCACTCTCCTTTTCTTATGTGTTCGCCTCTATTGTATCGGCGTTTACGCTGCGGTGCAGCAACTGGATTTAACGTTATCATCGACTCACTTTTCAAGGAGGCGGAATGAAGGTTTGCATCGTGGGTGCGGGCGCCATCGGCGGATTCCTGGGGACGCGGCTGGCCGGTAGCGCCGGCGCGGGTGCGCATGTGAGTGCGCATGTGAGCGCGCATGTGAGTGTACTTGCGCGCGGCGCCACGCTGGCCGCGCTGCGCACGCACGGCTGGCGCATGCAGAGCAGCGAGGGCTGGCACCAGGCACCGGTCGCCGCCAGCGCCGACGCGGGCGACGCCGCCGAGGTGGCGGCGCTGGGCGTGCAGGACCTGGTGATCGTCGCCGTCAAGGGCCAGTCGCTGGGCGCGGCGGCGCCTTCCATCGCGCCGCTGCTCGGGCCGGACACGGTGGTGCTGCCCGCGATGAACGGCGTGCCCTGGTGGTTCGGCGCAGGGGCCGACGACACGCCGCTGGCCAGCGTCGATCCCGGCGGCGCCATCGCCGCCGCGATCCCCCAGCGGCACGTGCTGGGCTGCGTGGTCCACGCCAGCACTTCCACCTCCGGACCCGGCGTGGTGGTGCACAAGATGGGCCATGGGCTGATCATCGGCGAGCCCGAAGGCGGCGTATCCGGACGCGCAAAACGCGTGGTGGAGCTGTTCGTGCAAGCCGGCTTCAAGGCCACGCTGTCGGAGCGCATCCGCTACGATATCTGGTACAAGCTGTGGGGGAATATGACCACCAACCCGGTCTCGGCGATGACGGGCGCCACCGCCGACAGGCTGCTGGACGACCCGCTGGTGGCCGCGTTCTGCATCGCCGCCATGCACGAAGCTGCCGCCATCGGCCGCCGCATTGGCTGCGAGATCGACGAGACGCCGGAAGACCGGCACAAGATCACGCGCAAGCTGGGGGCGTTCAAGACCTCGATGCTGCAGGACGCCGAGGCTGGCCGCCCGCTGGAGCTGGACAGCATCGTGGGGGCAGTGCGCGAGATCGGCCAGCGGGTCGGCGTCGCCACGCCCAACATCGACGCCCTGCTCGGCCTGTCGCGCCTGTTCGCCCGCACCCACGGCCTGTATCCGCCGGCCTGACCGGGCAGCGCCACAGGGCACCTTCGAAATACCTGTCATGCCCGCGAAAGCGGGAATCCGTACGTCGCACGCTCAAAGGCACAGCATGCATTCCCGCCTGCGCGGGAATGACAAAACTGGCGGTTATTCGAGGTGCCCCACAAATGCTGATGCTGATTGGAGCCGGACGGGCACACTGCATCCCGGGCGGCACCAGCGGCTGCCCCAGCGCTTGCCGGCAGTCCGGTTCACTGCTGCGGCTGGGACATCGCCTCTTTGCGGCGCTGGGCCATGTAGCGGCGCAGGTCGTCGAAGCTGACCTTGCCGCTGCGGGCGGTGTCGATCTGCGCGAAATGGTTGGCGACGAAGCCCAGACCGGCCTTGCGCGCCTCCTCCTCGGTGAGCGCGCCGCTGGCGTCCAGGTCGGCCTGCTCGAAGCGCTGCTTCAGCTTGGCCAAGGCCTGCTGCCGCAGCGCCTCCCCCGCCGCCGGGCGCTCGTGCGACGGCAGGCGCTTTGCCGGCGGCACATAAGGATCGCGCGGAAAGTCCTGCGCGGACACGTGGCCCGCACCCGCCGTGCCCAGTTCCACCAGCGCCGCCAGCGCCGCCATCCTAAGTACGCTACCGAAAATCTTCATCATCGCCCCGCTGCCATGCTGGTGTAGAACGCCGCCAGGTCCACCTTCTGCGCGCGCCGTGCAGTGTCGTCCAGGTAGATCATATGCCCGCTGCCATAGTTGCGGATCTGGACGTTCGGATTGCTGCCCAGCCGCGCCATATCAAGCTCGGTCTGGTAGAACGGCGTCGCCAGATCATGATACCCGCTTTGCGCCAGCACCTTCATGCGCGGGTTCAGCGTGATCGCGGCCGCCAGGTCGGGTATCGTGTCCGGCAGCTCCTTGCCGTCGTGCCGGAACACCCAGCGGTCGATGATGTTGTTGAAGTTCAGGTAGGCCGTGGGCGCGCTGTACTTCAGCGTCGCGCCGAGATAGCTGCGCATGGAGTTCACGAAGGCCGCGTTCACCACCGTCAGCGAGGGGTCGCCGTCCACGCCCAGCGGGCCGTTGGCGGCGCCGGATACGCGCGCGTCGTAGCGTCCCAGCAGCTGGCCCGGCATCAGACTACGCTGGTAATTCTCGGGGCGGTAGTTCAGATCCTGCTGCCACAGCAGCGCCGGCAAGCCGGTGTAATTGACCAGCTGCGTCACCACCGATTGCGGCGGCGCGGTGCGCAAAGGCGACAGGTAGGCTTGCACCGCCGCCCGATAATCGGTGGAGCTGAAACCGCGCACCTGCGTCAGGAAGGCGGACAAGTCGGCTGGCACAGGGTTGCTCAGCCGGAAGTAGGCGCTGGTGGCCGCGTAGCTTGGCACATAGCCTTCGCAGCTGACCGAGCCGGGATCGAGCACGCCGCAGTTCGCGTTGTAGTCCATGACGGCCGAATGCAGCACCACGCCATCGACCCTCGTGCCCGCCACTTCCAGCAGATTGGCCAGCACCGCCGTGCGCGTGGTGCCGTAGGACTCGCCGAACAGCACCTTGGGCGAGGCCTGCCGCTTGTTGACCGCGACGTAGCGTTGCACGAAATCGCGGAAGCCCGCCGCGTCGCTGTCCACGCCCCAGAAGTCCTGGTTGCTGGCGGGCGCAATGGCCTGCGAATAACCGGTGCCCACGGCGTCCACGAACACCAGGTCCGAGGTGTCGAGCAGGCTTTCCTGATTGTCGGCCAGCTGCGGATCGGTCAGGATGACGCTGGACGGTATCTGCGTGGCGATGCGCTTCGGGCCGAAGGAGCCGAGATGCAGCCACAGGCTGGCCGAACCGGGGCCGCCGTTGTAGAAGAAGGTGACCGGGCGGCGCGCGGCATCCGCGTTGTCGGCCGTGTAGGCGATGTAAAAGAAGGAGGCGGCACGGCCGGTGCGGGCATCGGTGGCCGTCAGGTGGCCCGTGGTTGCGGTGTAGTCGATGCGCGCGCCGTTCTGGGTCAGCTGCGCCTTCACCACCGCCGCACGCTCAGCGCCGGACGCCAGCGCGCCGGTGGCAGCGCCCGAGTAGGAGACCGTGTCGGCAAAAGAGCCGTCCGCAGGCGGAGTAACGGGTGGGGTAACGGGCGCCGTAGCGGCCGAGCCCCCTCCTCCACCGCCGCAAGCGGCCATCAAGGTAGTCAATAAGACTGCAGGCACACCGCGCGCGAAGCGCCGCATCCATGCCAGTTTATCAGTGTGGGCCAAACCAGTTCTCCATCGAGCCGGCGACGCTTGCCTGCTATGGATTATGCACGAAATCAGCTCGCGCAGGCCTTGTCGGCCGGGCCGAGGAAGCGCAGGGAGCGGGAATAGGAGATGGCGCTGCTTTCGCGGCGTTTCTGGTCGAGCGTGACGATGTCGCCGATATCGAGGCCGCTGAGGATGAAGAGGTTCATGTCGCGGCCCTTGAAGCGGTCGGGCAGCACTTCTTCGCGCCAGCCGGCGCCGCTGTTGCTGTATTTGGTGAACAGCCGGCAGCCGGGCGAAGTGGAGACCACCGTGTAGATCACCGCCACGCCGTTCTCCACGTCCAGCACCACCGGGTTTTCCATGTGCAGCGGACCGCCGTCATGCAGCGAGTGCCATACGATGGGCTGGCCGGGCTGGCCGGGAAGGAAGAAACGGATCGAGGCGGCGCTGTCGCTGCTCTGGCGCTGCACCATGATCACCTGGCCGCTGGCCAGCCGCACTTCCTCCTGCCAGTGCTCCGAGCGGGAACAGCCGGCCGCGAGCGCGGCCGCAAACAGCACGGCGGCGGTGCATGCCCGGCGTGCGGATTGCAGGTTTCCGGTTGTCCGGCGTCTCTTCACAACATCTCCATGCGGGGAAAAGCCGACATTGTGCCGCAATCCGCTCGTTCAAAAGTCACACAAAGTCACACGGCGCCACTTTTCGCGCGCAACCTGCGCCGCGCCGCGCGTGCGTGCGGCACCCAGGCCTGCACCGACCAGCGCCGCCACATCATCAGGCCGCGTATCCATTCGTCGGCGGCGTAGGCGATCCACAAGCCGGTAAGCCCCAGGCCGAAGTGGATGCCGAGCAGCCAGCTGCCTCCCGCCAGCACAATGGCCATGGACGCGGCACCCGCCGCCACCGGATAACGCGCATCGCCCGCCGCCCGCAGCGCGTTGATGACGACCAAGTTGAAAGTGCGGCCGACCTCCAGCAGCACCGCCAGCCAGAGCAAGCGGCTGCCGCTGGCGATGATGCCCGGGTCCTGCGTGAAAAAGCCCAGCAGCCAAGGACCGGCCAGCGCCACGCCGCCCGAAATCACGCCGCTGACCACCAGCCCACGTCCGAGCGCCCCTCGCACCAGGCCATGCGCCGCGCGCAGTTCGCCCGCCCCTATCATGTGGCCGACCATGATCTCGACCGCGAACGCCGTGGCGAGGCTGAACATCACCACCACGCCGCCGACCTGGTGGACATACGCCATCGTGGCCAGCGGCTGCGCGCCCAGCAAGCCGGCCACAGCCATGCTGGCCATGAAGGCCAGACGCCACGCGATATTCTCGGCGGCGGCCGGTATGCCGATGTGCAGCACCGCCGCCAGTTCGGCGCGCCGCAATCGCCACCAGTCCCCGGCGACGGGATGGATATTCAGATGGCTGCGCCACAGCATCAGGTGCAGCGCCAGGCCGAGCACGCGGCTGACCAGCAGCGCCGCGGCGAAGCCGGACAAGCCCATGGCGGGCAGCGGGCCCCAGCCGTGCATCAGCGGCACCGCCAGCAACAGATGACTCAGGTGCATGGCCACCAGCACCACCAGCGTGTCGCGCGTGCGCAGGTGGGCGCGCATCACGCTCGCCATCGAAGCGTTCCAGGCGTCGAACAGCATGGCCATGCCCAGCATCTGCAGGAGAGGCGCGGCCAGCGGCAGCACTTCGGCCGGCGCGTGCATGACACGCAGCAGCCAGCCGGCGCCGGCCAGGCACAATAGCGCGGTCAGCGCGCCCAGCCACGTGCTCGCGCCCAGCATGGCAAGCGCCACCTTGTCGGCCATGTCGCGCCGGCCGCCGCCCAGGTTCTGCGTGATGACCACGCCGATGCCGGAGCCGACGATACGGAACAGCATGAACAGCGTGACCGAGATATTGTTGGCGATGGCGAAAGCCGCGCCGTGGGTATCGGACAAACGCGCCGCCAGAGCCGTGCCGACCACGCCCGCCACGACGGCGAGGAACAGTTCGATCAGGAGCGGCCAGGCGAGCGTGAAAATATGGGGACGGGGAACGGCGATGGGTGCAGAAGCGGAAGTCATGCCGCCATGATAGCCATTTTCGGCATTCATCGCGCGTCAAATATTACCGTTCACACGCTTTCCACAGGCGCCAACTGGTCTGGCGAAGGGTAGGTTCGCAGGGGCGAGAAGTCTGCCTTCCAAAAATCGAGCTCGTAGAGGTCCCCGAGATCGTCAAGGTTAAGCGCAATGAAAACCGGGACGCCATCGGCATCCGCATATCGGGCCTCGGCCACGCATTGGCCAAACCCATGGGCGCCGCCGGAAGGTGATATGAACCGGACGCTGCCCATGCCGCCATCATTCATATCTACGACCCGGCGGTTCAGCAACTGCGTCTGGGCGGAACAGCCGGCCATGTCGAGCAAGCGAACAAGCACCTTCTGCTCATCCGGCCGAAGAGCCCTTCCCGATAGTCGTGATTCGTCCAACATTGATCGATCCATCCAAGAATTGGTATGCCGCATAGTCCAGAAACAATTCGCCGACCAGAACACGCCCACAATTAAGCCCGCTGACCAGGTAACGCTGGCGGTGCACAATGTCCGCAACAATCGCCGACCGAACGACTGCCCGGTCCAAACCGGCAGCATCGCAATGACGGAACGCATGCGACCGTTGAGCAGCCGTTCGTCCGAAACATACCCGTTCGCCAAGTCCTGCGCCCATATATTATGCTCCGCTTTCAGCTGCGGGCGTGACTCGCGCGCGCAGGTGGAGCGGACATTGTCGCGGGAATGGCCAGCGATCGCTCGAAATCCGGCCATTCCCTTGCGCTAGCTCAATGCAGCTTGATCGACGGCGAGATCCGCTTGCGCAGCCAGTCTGCCACGATGACGGCGGCGGCGCGGACGAAGCCGTGCAGCGCCATCAGGTGCTTCTGGTACATCAGGCCGTACAGGACGTTGGCCAGCGCGCCGCTCACCGGCAGTTGCCTGCCCACCGATCCGCCCAGCAGCACGCCGACCGCAGCCACGGGGCCGAGCGACACCAGCGAGCCGTAGTCGCGGTAGCTGAACTCCGGCAGCGGCTTGCCTTCGCGCCGGCTCAGCGCCGCAGCCAGGAACACGGCCTGCTGATGCGCCACTTGCGCGCGCGGCGGCGCCGCGCCCTTGACCGGGCAGACGAAGCTGGCGCAGTCGCCGATGGCAAACACGTTCGCATCGTCCACCGACTGCAGCGACGCCTTGACCATGATCTGGCGCATGCGGCTCAGCGGCAGGCCCAGCGTGGTGCAGATGGCCGGTCCCATCACGCCGGCCGCCCACAAGGTCAGGCTGGCCGGGCGCGTCGTCTCGGGGCCGTCGCCCTCGGTCACGTGCACGCAGTCCGCGTCCACCTGTGTCACGCCGGTGCCGTTGCGGATCTCGATGCCGCGCGAAACCAGATAGGCCTCGGCGCGCGCCGACTGCTCCGGCGGCAGATGCGGCAGCAAACGGCTGCCGCGCTCCAGTATCGTGATGCGCACGTCGCGCGCCGGATCGAGCGTGTGTATCTTGTACTTGGCCAGCGCCCGCGCGCTGTAGCCCAGTTCCGCCGCCAGCTCCACGCCGGTGGCGCCGCCGCCCACGATCACGATATTGACCTTGCTGTCCCCGCCTTCGCTGGCCCGCACGCAGGCGCCGAAGAAGCGGCGGTAGAAGCTCTTCGCCTCGCGCACATTGTCCAGCGTGCAGACATTGTCGGCCGCGCCGGGCACGCCGTAGAAGTTGGTCACCGCGCCCAGCGCCAGCACCAGCGTGCTGTAGCCCAGGCTGCGCACCGCCGGCGCTTCGCCGATGTCGTCCGACAAGCACGGCGCCAGTTCCAGCGTTTGGCCTGCACGGTCAACGGAGCGCAGCTCCGCGTGCATGAAGGTAAAGCCATGTTCGGCCGCCTGCGCCGAGTACTCGATCTGGAACACCTGCGGATCGCGTTTGCCGGAGGCAACCGTGTGCAGCAAGGGTTTCCAGAAATGCGTGGGCGAACGGTCGACCAGTATCACCCGCGCGCGGCCCTTGCGGCCCATGGAATCTCCAAGCCGGGTTGCCAGTTCGAGGCCGCCTGCGCCTCCGCCTACGATAACGATGGTTTTCATGATTTTTCCCTCCTTCTGACTGTTAATATAGTCGCATCAAAAGGAAAACAAAAATTACTTATTTCTACTGATTGATAAGGAATAGCTTATGTATCACGCGAGTTTCCGCCAGCTCCAGGCGCTGGTCCTGGTGGGCCGGCATGAAAGCGTTTCACGCGCGGCCGAGGAAATGCATGTTACGCAGCCGGCCATCTCGGCGCAGCTGCGCGCACTCGAAGAAGTTGCAGGCACCGCCCTCACCCGCAAATCCGGCCGCAACATCCAGCTCACGGCGGCTGGCGAAGTGCTGCTGCAATTTTCCGAACGCATATTGCAGCTGTGGGAACAGGCCAGCGACGAACTGGGCGAGCTGCACGGCGTGAGCAGCGGCACCTTGCGCATCGGCGCGGTGGTGACGGCCGAGCACCTGCTGCCGTCCATGCTGGTGAAGTTCACCACCGAGCGGCCCAATGTGCGCATGAAGCTCAACGTCGGCAACCGCAGCGAGATCGTGGCCATGCTGTCGCGCAAGGAAATCGACCTGGCCATCATGGGCACGCCGCCGCGCGAGTTCCGCATCCACGCCACGCGTTTCGCCCACCATCCCATGGCCTTCATCGCCAGCCCGAAACATGCGCTGATGAAAAAGAAGCGCGTCGCGCTGGACGACGTGGTGCAGGCCAACCTGCTGGTGCGTGAACGCGGTTCGGGCACCCGTACCACGGTCGAGCGCGTATTCAAGGAGGCCGGACAAACGCTGCACTTCGGCTCCGAAGTGTCGAGCAACGAGGCGATCAAGAGCATGGTGGCGGCGGGCCTGGGCGTGGGCTTCGTTTCCGTGCACGCCTGCGCGCTGGAGTTCGAGGCCGGCCTGCTCGACATCCTGCCGATGAAGGAAAGCCCGGTCGAGGGCGACTGGCACGTGATGCACCTGGTGGACCAGCCGCTCCCCCGCATCGCCGCCGCCTTCCAGGACTTCATGGTCACGTCGGGCCAGGAACTGATCGGCGCCGAGCTCGAGTCGTTCTACCGCAAGCACACGAAATTGCGCCGTCCAGCAAGGTGAAAAGTTGCTTAAAAGAATGTCAAATATCTCGCTTGAATTATTGGTCAGGCCAAAGTAGAATCGGTTGACCAGAAGTAGAATGCAATATGCAAGTCACTCCACGCTTAGACCTCGGCTGCCAGCCCTCGTCGACGCGGCATCGGACACGCGAGGTGTCTCCACAGTGACCGGCCGGGCCGGACGCTGATTCTTTTCCGCTGTCCCACCACCTGGAGCACATATGAAATCAAGAATACGGGAGACACTGGCGCGCGCTGCGATCATGGCCGCCACGACCATGGGCGTCGCAGCTGCAGCTGCGGGAGGCGCGCACGCCACCACGCTGCCGCTGCAAGACGCCAGCATCACCGCCACCTATAACGGCTCCGCCGCCATGCTGGGCTTCGACAATGGCTACAGCGTCTCGGCCGGCGGCAACACCACCAAGCTCGATCCGGACGCCATCACGGCGGAATTCCTCAGCGCCGACGCCGTGTTCGGTTTCGATTTCGGCGCCGACGGCAGCCTGTCCATCTACAACAACAGCGGTTTCGCGGTCGCTCCCGGCGACTACCGCTTCCGCTTCGATTTCACCAGCCTGGCCAGCCCGATCACCTCCTTCAAGCTGCTGGACGCCAGCGCTGTCGGCGGCCTGCCCCTGTTTTCGATACTGGACGGCGGCCGCGCGCTCGGAGTGGACCTGAGCGCACTCACCTGGAGCGGCGACTTCCTGCCGGTTACCGCCAGCATCGAAGCGGCGCAGGCGGGCGCGGTGCCCGAGCCGGGCACGATGTCGGTGCTGCTGGCCGGCGTGGGTGCCATCGCCCTGGTCCGCCGCCGCAAACCGCGCGCATAGCGCTGCAAATCAGCAATTCCATATCCGAGTCCTGCACCAGGAGCACAAAATGAGACACTTCCGTTTCAAGGCCGCGCTTTGCCTTGCGACGCTGCTCGCCGCCAGCGGCGCCAGCATCCACGCAAACAGCGCCGCCATCGACCCGGCCCGCCAGGTCGCGCCAGCCGACGGCTGGGCAAGCCAGGCCGGCGGCACCGCCGGCGGTTCGGCCGCCATCGGCAGCTATATCTACACCGTCACCAACCGCACGCAACTGCTCGCGGCCCTCAACAACGGCGGCAGCAATGCCAAGATCATCAAGCTGGTCGGCACGGTGGACATGAGCGAGGGCGTGCCCTACGCTAACACCGGCGACCAGGCCGCGCGCGGCGCGATCCGCCTCAAGCCCAACACCACCCTGATCGGCGACGGCACCAACGCCGGCATCGTCAATGGCCACATCCAGGTCACCAACATCTCCCAGGTCATCATCCGCAACCTGAAAATCGTCAGCCCGTGCGACGTCGGCCCGATCTGGGACCCGAACGACGGCGACACCGGCAACTGGAACTCTGCCTACGACAGCATCGCCGTTTCCGGTTCGGACCACGTGTGGGTCGACCATGTCACCTTCACCGACGTTCCCGTCACCGACAACCTGCTGCCGATTGAAAACGGCATGATCAAGCAGTGCCACGACGGCTCGCTGGACATCACCAACGCCTCGGACTACGTGACGGCCTCCTACAACGTCTTCACGATGCACCACAAGAACAATCTGATCGGTTCCAGCGACAGTGCCACCGCCGACGAAGGCAAGCTGCGCATCACCTTCAGCAACAACATCTTCCGCGACGTCACCAGCCGCTCGCCGCGTGTGCGCTACGGCCAGGTCCACCTGTTCAACAATTACTTCGTGGGCAGCAAGAGCGAGCCCCTCTACGGCTACGAGTACAGCGTGGGCGCCGGCTACAACTCGAAGATCCTCTCGAACGGCAATATGTTCGAGATCGCAGGAACGACAAGCTGCTCGCAAGTGGTGAAGAATCCGGGCGGCACCGCCACCGGCACCTTCAAGGACACCGGCTCGCTGCTGAACGGCGCCCCGCTGGCCGGCTGCACCGTATCGAACCTGGTCAGCTGGACCCCGCCGTACGCCTTCAGCGTGCGCCCGACGGCGCTGGTGAAAGCCAACGTGCTGGCGCAGGCCGGCGGCGGCAAGCTGGCCACGACCATCACCGGCACCGGCGACGTCACCGTCGATCCGGGCGTCACGCTGACTTGCCCGGCCACCGGCCTGTATTTCTGCGACGACTTCCAGAACGGCAGCAGCGACAATTGGGACTTGCTGCCGCTGGCAGGCCCGAACGGCACCTTCAGCGTCAAGGCTGAAAACGTGGGTGCCACCAACAAGGTGCTGCAGTACACGGCGGCCACCACCGGCGGCGTGCTCGCGCTGATCAAGTCCAGCGCCATGACGGCCGTGCCGAGCGGCGATTACTTCGTCGAAGCGCGCATCAAGCCGCTGACCAACGGCACCACGGGCAACAAGCAGATCTTCCTGATCACGCGCTACCTGAACGCCACCAACTGGTACGGCGGCGGCCTGAATGTGCAGAGCTCCACCGCCAACACCCAGGTTGAAATCGCCAAGATGCTGAACAACGTCCTGACCCGGCCCAAGCAGGTGAAGAAGCCGATCGCGTTGGACACGCAGTTCTACACCATCCGCTTCGAGATGATAGGCAGCAGCCTGACCATCTACCTGGACGGCGAATCGCTGGGTACCATCACCGACGCGGCCTTCAGCGCCCGCGGCCTGGTCGGCCTGTACACCGCCAACAAGTCCTTCCAGATCGACGACGTGCGCATCGGCGACCCTAGCCTGAAGCCTTCGCAGCTCACGCTCAACCCCTTCGTCTCGAGCTATGCGGCCGAAGCGGGCGACGCGCCGCTGCAGTTCGCTGTCACCGCCGCCAAGCCGGACGGCACGCAGGACGAATACCTGGCCAGCTCCAGCAATCCGGCCGTGGTCGCCGTCGGCATCAGCGGCGGCACGCTGACGCTGACGCCCGTGGGTCCCGGCACCGCCGCCATCACCGTTGTCAGCGGTTCCGACCCTACGCTCAAGCGCAGCATCGCCGCCACCATCGCGCCGCAGTTCGTCCAGCCGACCCAGACCTATCCGCTGACCGGGCTGGCCAGCCCCGCCGCGCTGCAGGACGGCGTCAACGTCGATGCGGCCCTGCGCCTGACCTTCGATAGCCCCCCTGCGCTGGGCACCGGCGGCACCATCCGCATCCTGCGCAAGTCCGACGACGCGCTGATGGACGTCATCAAGCTGAGCGGCGAGACCGATGAACTGGGCTACGCCGGCCAGACCGCGATCCGCAAGGTCAACACCTCCCCGATCACCATCAGCGGCAACACGCTGACCGTGCGGCCGCACAGCAACCGCCTCGCCTACGGCGCGGAATACTATGTGGCCATCGCCAACGGCACCATCGTCGGCACCCTGGGCGGCACCCCGTTCGTCGGCATCGGCAAGCTTGGCGGCTGGAGCTTCGCCACCCGCGCCGCCGCGCCGGCCGTATCGGCCAGCCTCACCGTGGCTGCCGACGGCAGCGGCGACTTCAGCACCGTGCAGGGCGCGCTGAACTTCGCGATGAAGGAACTGGACAAGGCGGCGCCGGTCACCATCGTCGTGAAAAACGGCACCTACCAGGAACTGCTCTACCTGCGCGGCAAGGACAACGTGACCATCCAGGGCGAGAGCCGCGACGGCGCGGTGATCCAATACACCAACAACGAGACGCTGAACACCGGTTCCGGCGCCAGCCAGGCTCCGGGAGGCAGCGCCACGGCGGCCGGCGGACGTTCCGTGCTGCTGGTGGAGACGGCCGACATGCTGCGCCTGGACACGCTGACGGTCCGCAACACCACGCTGCGCTCCGCGTCCATCTCGGGGCAGGCTGAAGCCATGTACTTCAACAGCGACGCCGGGCGCCTGGTCGCCACCAACGCCAGCTTCCTCAGCGAGCAGGACACGCTGAACCTGAAAGGCTGGTCGTGGTTCCATCATTCCCTGGTCGCGGGCAATGTCGACTTCATCTGGGGCGGCAGCCGCGCGGCGCTGTTCGAGGAAAGCGAAATCCGTTCGGTGGGCGACACCACCAGCGCCACCGCCGGCGGCTACATCCTGCAGGCGCGCGTACCGAACGCCACGGACAAGGGCTACGTCTTCCTGAACAGCAGCCTGACGCACGGCGCCGGTCCCGGCCCGCTGCACGGCGACGTGCCGAACGGCGCAACCTACCTGGCGCGCAGCTCCGGCGTCGCCACCGTGTGGGACAACATCGCCTTCGTCAACTGCAAGATGGACACGCACGTCGCGGCGGCAGGATGGGCTGGCCTGGGCGTGAACAACCAGCCGGCGCCGAATCCTGGCACGGCGACCGCTGCCAGCGGCTGGCGCGAATACGGCAGCACCGACATGGCGGGCAATGCGCTGAACCTGGCTGCGCGCGTCGGCGGCTTCCAGCTCAGCGCAGGCGACGTGGCCGCAGGCTACGCCACCCGCGCCCTGGTGTTCAGCGCCTTCAACAACGGCACCGGCTGGAATCCGCAGCCCTGATCGTCATCCCCGCGACGATCACCAGTTGCCCCCTGCCGTCCCCGCCTGCGCCTCGTCATCCCCGCGCAGGCGGGGATCCATACTGGGCGGACATGGAGGCTCAGCATGGGTCCGCCCGTGCGCGGGGACGGCACAGCCAGCTAACTACCCCGTCTTCCGTTCCGGTGGCGCCGCAACCAGCGTCACCGGCGCAACGGTCGCCATATGTGCCGCCAGCTCCTGATCCGTCATCGGCCCCGTGCCGCTGTAGCGGTCCAGCGCCAGATAGATCACCGGCGTGATGTACAGCGTCACCACCTGCGAAAACACCAGACCTCCCACCACCACCAGCCCCAGCGGTTGCCGCAGTTCCGCGCCCGCGCCCAGGCCGAAAGCCAGCGGCAAGGCCCCCATCAGCGCCGCCAGCGTCGTCATCATGATGGGCCGGAAGCGCTGCAGGCAGGCCGCGCGTATCGCCTCCTCCGGCGCCACGCGCTGCGTGCGCTGCGCGTGCAGCGCGAAGTCTATCATCATGATCGCGTTCTTCTTCACGATACCGATCAGCATCAGGATGCCAATCGTGGCGATCAGCGTCAGGTCCATGCCGCACAGGCGCAAGGTCAGCAAGGCGCCCACCGCCGCCGAAGGTAGCCCCGCCAGGATGGTCAGCGGGTGGATGTAGCTCTCGTACAACACCACCAGCAGCACATAGATGGCCACCAGCGCCACGCCGATCAGCAACAGCTGGCCCGATTGCGTGTCCTGGAACACGGCCGCCTCGCCGCCGTACTTGGTCATCACCGAGGCCGGCAGCTGGATGTCGCGCCCTATCTGCGCGATGCGCTCCGTGGCCACGCCCAGCGGCACATCGGCCGCCAGGTTGAAGGACAGCGTAATCGCCTGCAGCTGCCCCTGGTGGTTGACCGCCGTCGGACCCACCGTACGCTTGACGGAGGCGATGCTCGACAGTTGCACCAGCGCGCCGCCGTCGCCGCGCACGCCCACCTTGCCCAGCGATTCCTGGTACTGCTTGTCCCCCGCCTCCATCAGCACCGGGTAGCTGGCGCTCGGCGCGTAGATGGTCGATATCTGCCGCTCGCCGAACGCCAGGAACAGCGCGCTGCGCACATCCGCCATGCGCACCCCCAGGCCGTTGGCCTTGTCGCGGTCCAGCTCCAGGCTGGCCTGCAAGCCCTTGTTCTGCGTGTCGCTGGTGACGTCGCGGAAAATCGGATCGGCGCGCATGCCCTGCAACAGCTTCTCGGCCCATCCTTCCAGCGCGTCCGGGCTGACGCTTTGCAGCGTGTACTGGTAGCGGCTCTTGCTGCTGCGGCCACCCAGCTGCAGGTTCTGCTGGGGACTCAGGTACACCGCGATGCCCGGCACCGTGCGCGCGTCGCGCCGCAGCGAGTCCACCACCACGGACAGCTTCCCGCGCTCGCCCTTGGGCTTGAGCGCCATCACCATGCGTCCACTGGAGGCGCTGTTGCCGCCGCCCGGGCCACCCGGCCCGGTAAACGACAGCACCGTCAGCACGTTGGGGTTGGCGCGGAATTTTTCCGCCACCTTGTCCTGCAAGGCCTGCAGCGCCTGCGGCGACACGTCCTCGGAGGCCTCGGTGATGACGCGGATGCGGCCCAGGTCCTCCTCCGGGAAGAAGCCCTTGGGACTATCCAGGTACAGCACCACCGTCAGCACCAGGCTGCCCAGCGCCGCCAGCAGCACCAGCCCGCGCCGGCGCAAGCTCCAGTCGAGCGTGCGCTGGTAGCCGCGCGCCAGGCCGGAGAATCCGGACTCGAACACCCGCCCCAGCCGCCCGCCTTCCACCCGGTCCGGCTTTTGCGCGGGCAGCAAACGGCTCGCCAGCATGGGCACCACCGTCAGCGACACCACGGCGGACACCAGCACCGCCAGCGACACGACCACCGCGAACTCGCGGAACAGCAGGCCGATCACGCCCGGCATGAAGAAGATGGGGATGAACACGGCGACCAGTGAAATGGAAATCGAGACGATGGTGAAACCCATCTCGCGCGCGCCGACCAGCGCCGCCTTCATCGGCGAGGCGCCGCGCTCGGTGTGGTGCACGATATTTTCGAGCACGACGATGGCGTCGTCCACCACCAGCCCCACCGCCAGCGTGATCCCCAGCAGCGACACATTGTTCAGGCTGTAGCCCAGCCACTGGAACAGCACCATGGCGCCCAGCAAGGACAAGGGCAAGGTCACCGCCGGGATCAGGGTGGCGGCGGCGCGGCGCAGGAACAGGAAGATCACCAGCACCACCAGCACCACGGTCAGCGCCAGCGTGATGTTCACGTCATGGATGGCGTCGCGGATGGATAGCGAACTGTCGCCGCTGAGCGTCAGCGTGATCGACGACGGCAACTGTGCCTGCAAGCGGGGCAGCAGCTGGCGCACCGCGTCCACCACCTTCACCGTGTTGGCGTTGGGCTGCCGCTGCACCTGCAGCACGACGGAACTGGCGCCGTTGAAATTGGCGCTGGTGCGCACCGACTGGTAGCTGTCCTCCACCGCGGCCACTTCCTTCAGCCGCACCGGCAAACCGTTGCGGGTGGCGATAATGAGTTCGCTGAACTGCGCGGCGCGCATCAGCTTGGCGTCCGCCTGTATCGTCATCAGCTGCTGCGGCCCTTCGATGACGCCCAGCGGCGAGTTGGCGTTGGCGGCCCGCACGGCCGCCGCCAGCTCCTCCAGCGTCATGTTGCGCGCGGCCAGGCGCTCGAGGTTGGCCTTCACGCGCACGGCAAAGCGCTTTTGGCCATTCACGTTCACCTGCGCCACGCCTTCCAGCGTAGCCAGGCTGGGCGCCATCAGGTTTTCCGCGTAGTCGTTCAGCTCGGCCAGGCTGAGGGACGGCGAATTGAGCACCACGAACACGGTCGGGCCGTCGGCCGGATTGGTCTTGCGGTAGGACGGCAGCTCCGTCATCTCCTGCGGCAGCGCGCGCTGCGCCCGCAGCAGCGCGGCCTGCACGTCCAGCGCGGCCACGTTGATGTCGACGCCGGGATCGAATTCCAGCGTCAGCGACGTGGCGCCGGAGGCGCTGCTGGAGGTGATCAGGCTCAGGCCGCCGATGGTGGAAAACTGTTTTTCCAGCGGCAGCGCCACCGACGACGCCATCGCCTCCGGGCTGGCGCCCGGCAATTCGGCGTTGACGTTGATGACGGGCGTGTTATAGCTCGGCAGCGCGGCGATCGGCAGCTTGAGGCAGGCCAGCACGCCCGCCGCCACCAGCGTCAACGACAGCGCCACCACCAGCGCCGGACGGCGTATGCATAATTCCGAGAGATTCATCGAACGCGCTCCGCGCCTGCATCGGCATCCGGCACCGCAGCGACGGCGTCCACGGTTTCGGCCCCGCGCGCCACTTTCACCTTGACGCCGGGCCGCAGGTTCTGCTTGCCCTCGACGATGACACGCTCGCCCGCATCGAGCCCGCTCACTGCCGCCAGAGCGCCGAAGGTGTGCAGCACGTTGACCGGCCTGGCTTGCGCCAGCTGCCCGCCATCCACCGCGTATACGCGCGAGCCGCTGGCGCCGGTGACGATGGCGGCCAGCGGCACCACCACCGCCGAGCGCAGCCTGCCAAGGGTGACCGTCGTCTGCACATACTGCCCCGGCCACAGCTGCGCGGCGGCGTTGGCGAATTGCGCCTTGGCGCGTATGGTGCCGGCCACGGAGTCGACCGCGCTGTCGATGAAACTGAGCTTGCCGCGCAGGGTACGCGCCGGCTCCGGCAGCGTTGCGCTGACTTCGGCAGTGCCGTCGCGCTGTCCTTGCAACAGCCCCGCCAGGCCGCTCTCGGGCACCGTGAAGCTGATCCCGATCGGGTCCATCTGCGTGACCGACGCCAGCACGGCATTCACCTGCACGGTGCTGCCTGGATAGACGTTGATGGAGCCGATGCGTCCCGCCGACGGCGCCCGCAAACTGCTGTAGCTCAGTTCCACACCGGCCGAGCGCAGCGCCGCCTGGTCGGCCTGCACTTGCGCGCGCTGCCCTTCCACCTGCGTCTGCAAGGCCTCGGCTGCGCTGGGCGAAATGAAGCGCTGCGCAGCCAGTTCCTGGCTGCGTTTGTACTGGCGCTCAAGGTCGGCCAGCGCCGCCTCGTTGCGCAGAAGCCGCGCGCGCGCCTGGTCTACCAGGGCGCGCTCGGCCCGGTCGTCCAGCGAAAACAGCAAGGCGCCGGCCGCCACAGTCTGGCCTTCCGTCACATGCACCTGGCGCACCAGCCGGCTCACATGCGGCCGTATCTCGACGCTGCTGAGCGGTACGACAGTGCCGTTGGCCTGCACCTGGATCGCCACGTCCCGCCGCTGCGCCGCTGCAACGCTCACCAGCGGAACAGCGCCGGCCCGGCCCGCAGGCGTCGGTGCGGTCCCCGGCGCGGCGCCCTGCCCGGTGCCCTTTGCGCTGCCCTGCGTACTATCTTGATTACTCCCCGGTCTGCCGTCCATCCACTCCGGCACCGCTGCCCGCGCCAGCCAGAAGTAGGCGCCCGCCGCCAGGAAAGCCGCGAAAGCCCCGGTTGCCAGCGCTGCGGTGCGCCGGCCCTTGTTCTTATTGGTCATGAAGTTCCCCGCGCCGCTCCTCAGCCGCCCGGCTCCGTCAGCACGGACAACTTGCTGACGCCGGAGCGCTGTATATTGGCGATCACCTTGGCCACGGCACGGTAAGGCACGCCCGCGTCGGCCTGCAGGCTGAGCGCAAGTTCCGGATCGCGCCGCACCAGTTCGCGCAGGTCATGCTCCAGCGCTGCCGCGTCGACCTCCTGCTTGTCGATGAAGATGCGGTTCTCGCCGTCCACGCTGACCGTGACGCTCTTGCTCTGCGTCGGCGGCGCCGTGGTGGCGGTCTTCGGCAAATTGATGCGCACCGCGTTATTGAGCAGCGGCGCCGTCAGGATGAACACCACCAGCAACACCAGCATCACATCCACCAGCGGGGTGATGTTGATCTCGCTGACCACGTCGCTACTGTCCCTGCCGGTCGAGAAGGCCATTATGCGTATGCTCCCGCTGGTGCGGCGGCCGGGCGGATGGGGCTTGCGCCCGTGCCCTTGCCCGCCGGTTTGGCGACGCGGAAGCCGTTCTTCTGCGCCAGGTTCACAAAGTCGGTCGCGTAGTTATCCAGCTCGGCGGCCGACACCTTCAGGCGCCGCACATAGAAGTTATAGGCCAGCACCGCAGGCACCGCCACCGCGATGCCTACCCCGGTCGCCACCAGCGCCTCGCCTATCGGTCCCGCCACCACGTCGATGCTGGCCGAACCGCTCTGGCCGATGGCCCCCAGCGCGTGGATGATGCCGAACACGGTGCCGAACAGGCCGACGAACGGCGCCGTGCTGCCGATGGAAGCGAGCACCGCCAGCCCGCTCTCCTGCGACTGGTACTCCTTCTGGATCTGCTGGCGCAAATAGCGCTCCAGCAGTTCCTGCCTGTCCCAGCTGTGTTCCAGGTCGCTGCCGGCGTCGGCGTCGCCGACGTACAGCGCTTCGAAGCCGACTTCGGCCAGGCGTGCCTTGGGGCTGGCGCCGCTGGCCAGCGAGGCTGCCGCGTCGAGCGAGCTGGCGCTCCAGAAGGCCTTGCCGAAGGCTTTGTCTCGCTTGCTCAGGCGCCAGTGCTGCACGCCCTTGGCGACGATCAGCACCCAGGTGACGACGGAAAACAGCACCAATGCGTACAGGGCGCCTTGCACAATGAGTTCGAGGTAGTTGGTAGACATGGATAGCGCTCTCGTTAAACAGGATTAAGGAATCAGGAAAGTTTGAAATTCAGCGGCACCTTGACCCAGCCGTCTATCGGCGTCTGGCCGCGCTTCGCGGGGTCGAAGGTCCAGCCCTGCACCACCTTGACGGCGGCATCGTCGAGTATCTTGTGGCCGCTCGATTTATCGACCGTGACAACGGCGGCGCGGCCGGACGCCAGCACCTGCACCTTCAGAATCACCTGGCCCTGAAGGCCACGGTCCTGCGCCAGGGCCGGATATTCGGGCGGCGGATTGTTGCGGTAGCCGGCGAAGCCGCGCGGCTCGGTCACAGGTTCCGGCGGCGGAGGCGCGGGCGGCGCCGCCACCGGGGCCGGAACCGGCGGAGGCGGCGCGGTGGCCACTTGCACCGTATCCGCCGTCGGCGGGCCGTTGTCGACTGTCCGGCTCACCACCGGCACCTGTGGCGCGGCACGCACGGGGACCACCTTCGCGACCTGCGGCTGCGGCTTGGGCGGCTCCGGCGGCGGCGGCGGTGGCGGCGGCGCGAATTCAAGCGCCAACGGCTCGGTTTTCACCGGCAGCGGCTCGACCGGCCCCACCTGGTGCAGCGCCGCGATCACGGCCGCGTGCAGCAGCAAGGTGGCGCCGGCCAGCGCCGCCAGGCCTGCCTTGTTGCGCAATCCCGCCGCTTGCAAATCGGTGCGCACGGCGCTCGCCGTGGGCTGCGGCACAGCCTTCGCCGGCACCGCGCGCGGCGCCGGGCGGGCACTGCGCCGCACCGCGGCGCGGCGCGGGGAATAATTGATGCTGTCAAAAGTCAGTGTCGTCATGATGTCGCCTTTCTTACGCTAGATACTTTCTAGAATCCCGCACCGCTGGCGTAGTACGTCGCCAGCCCTGCTATGGCAAGCCCCGCAGCAAGCGCGGGCCAGCCTGCGCGGACGCCATGGCCGCCGGCCGTACCGGGCACTTCCTTCCATCCCGTGACCATAGGCTTGACCAGGTTGGTCTTGCGCACGGCCAGGTAAGCCAGCACCGCCGCCACATGCAAGGCCATGAATCCCAGCAGCACGTAGGCCAACTGCTGGTGCAGGCCGGTGAGCCGCAGCGAAGTCGATTCCTCGACCAGCCTGGCCAGCGGACCGGCGAAGGAAATCTCGTCGTTGCCGAGCAGGCCGGTCACGGCCTGCGCCGCCAGCAGCACCAGCAAGGCGAACACCGACAGCGCGCCCACCGGATTGTGGCCGTGGCCCTGCCAGCTGCCGCTGAAATAGGCGCGCAGGCGGGCTGGCGTCGGAGCGAAGTTGAGGAAGCGCGCATGCGCGGAACCGGCCACGCCCCACACCAAGCGGAACGCCACCAGCCCGACGATGGCGAGGCCCGCGTAGCCGTGCACCGGCATCAGATCGCCGCCGATCAGGCCCGTGCCCACCGCCACGCTCACCGCCAGCACCAGCGACCAGTGGAACAGCCGCGTCGGCAGGTCCCATACACGGATGCGTTTAAGCGGCAGGCCAGAACGCAGTTCTTGCACGGCGGCGCTGGCGCCGGCACCGCTGCTGGCGCTTGCCCTGGGGTTGGCCCTGGTGTCGGTCCTGGTGTCGATCCTGACGTCGCCCCCTGTTCTGGCCCCTGTTCTTGACCCTGTGCTGGCTCCTGTTCCGGCCCCTGTTTTGGCGCTGATGCTGGTGCTCATGCGCTGTCCTCCCGCTTACTGCGCGGCGGCCACGGCGGCGGGCTGGCGCGGTGGCGGCGGCGCGACGCGGGTGATCTTGCCGCCCTGCGCTTCGTAGTCTTCGGAGCCGGCCGCGCCGGCAACCTTGTAGCCTTTGCTGGTCAGCAGGTCGCCCACTTCGCCTGCGCGGTAGGCATGATTGGACACGGTGATGATGGCGCGGTCCTTCGGTATGAAGGCCAGGTTCTGCCCAACCTCCTTCGCCTGCACGTTGAGGTAGACGGGGAAGCTGCCTTTCGCGGTCAGCTCGTCCGGGCGGCGCACGTCGATCACGAGCAGCTGCTCCGGCTTGGCGAGCAGCGCGTCGACTTCCGCGCGCGCAAGCTGCCTGGTCTTGTAAGTCCACGGTTTCGGTGCTTGCTGCGCAAAGGCTGCCGATGCGGAAATCGCCAGTACCAGGGTCAATACGGTTTTCAATGGTTTCATGGTTCGCCTTCATGGTGGATGGATCTTCTCTGCCATGGGGGATCGCAACTATCGTGCCAGAGCCTGCGGGACCTACTCCCTTGGACAATGGCGCCCGTCGTTAAAGGAGGAAGCGGCTTTCGGCGTCCCCGGCCGGGGCAGTCCCGGCAGGCGCCGCCCTGCTGGCGTACCACCAATTCCCGAAACACCCTGTTGCGCAGCCAACAGCCGCCGCGTTGCCGCGCACGCGCGATTCAGGTATAAACAAATAAATGCGAAACGTTCAATTGCGTCCATGAAGACCACACTGACAACCATCCGCTCCTGCAAACTGGCCACCCTGATCGCGGCGGCAACGCTGTGTGCGGCGGGTCCAGCCGCCGCCTTGAACCCGCGTACCCGGCTGGAAGACTTCAACCACACCATCTGGACCACGCGGGACGGCGCCCCGCCGGGCATCCAGTCCATGGCGCAAACGCCCGACGGCTGGCTGTGGCTTTCCACGCCGGCAGGCCTGTACCGCTTCGATGGCGTGCGATTCGAACGCTTCCGCCCGCGCGGCGGCGACATGCCGCGCCAGCGCGTCTTCGGGCTGGCGGCCCGAGCCAACGGCGACCTCTACGTCAGCTACATGGGCGGCGGCGTCTCGGTCATACACAAGAACGGCGAACTGGAGCAAATCGCCCCGCTGGACTCGCCCAACGGCATCGCATCCACCTTCGCCGTCGACAGCGATGGCAGCCTCTGGACTGCCGGCCCGGGCGGCGTCCACCAGTACGCGAAGGGCAAATGGCGCCAGGCCGGCCCGCAGGCAGGCCTGCCCGCCACGCTGGCCCGGACGGTACTGATGGACCAGTATGGCCAGCTGTGGGTCTCCACCGAAACGGAACTGTTCGTACGCAGACAGCCGGGCGCGCGATTCGATCAAGTCCCCTTCGACGGCGTCAATGGCCGCCTCACCCAGTCGCCGGACGGCCGCCTGTGGATGGCTGCGGCGGACGGCGTGCGGCTGATACCCAATCCGGCTGCCGCGGCGAACGGCGCCGGCAAACCGCGCGCGGCCTTTTTCAACCAGTCCGAATCGCGCGTGGGCGGACAATTCGACCGCGACGGCAACCTGTGGTCCATCGGCAGCCCATCGGGCCTCAGCCTGATGTCGGCTGCGGCCCAGCGCCCGGACGCGGTGCTGGACCCGGCCGCGCAGGCCAGCGGAAAACTCGACCAGCCATGGCAGATGTCCTCGCTGGTCGCCAGCGGCGTGCTGGAAGACATGGAGGGCAACGTCTGGATCTCCACCCAGGCCGGCCTGGAGCGCTTCCGCGAAAACAAGATCATCCCGGCCCACGTCCCCGGCGCGAACGAAACCTTCAGCATGGCGCGCGGCGCCGACGACAGCGTATGGATGGTCGACCAGGTCACCGCCACCGCTTGGCACTTCAGCGGCGCGGCAGCCCCGGTGGCGGACCGCCGGCAGGCCTACCGCCGCGTGGCCAACGACCGCGACGGCGCGCTGCTGCTGGCCGGCCCGCGCACTATCGAGCGCCGCTACCAGGGCCAAGTCACACAGATCCCCCTGCCGCGCGCGCCGGACGGCAAGGAAATCGATATCAATGTGCTGGGCATGCTGGACGACGGCGCGGTGCTGTGGGTGGCAACCGCCCAATTCGGCATGCTGGGCCTGGTGGACGGGACATGGCGGCCGCGCAGCAGCTTCAACCTTCCGCCACGCCTTTACGTCGGCGCGGCCGCCGGCAAGGGCCAGATGTGGCTAACCTGTCCGGACGGCTCGATCCAGTTCTACGACAACGGCAAGCTCACGCCATACGACGGCAGCATGGTCGGCTTCTTCACCGGCATATTCACCGGCGCCGACATCGTGGCGGGCGGTGAAAAGGGACTGGCGGTGCTGCTGAACGGCAGCTTCCGCAAACTGAACGCGCCCCATCCCGAAGTGCTGAACGGCGTCAGCGGGATGGCCGTAACGGCGGAGGGGGACCGCTGGTTCAATGGCGGCAAGGGCCTGGTCCGCGTTCGGGCGGACGACTGGCGCGCAGCCATGGCCCGTCCCGACCTGCCGCTGCGGCTGGAGCTGATCGATGCGCTGGAAGGCTATCCGGGCCAGGCCGCGGTCAGCAGCCGCCTGGCCAGCATCCTCGCCTCCGCCGACGGCAAGCTGTGGATCATGACCACCGAAGGCCCCGTCACACTGGACCCAAACCAGCTGCGCCGCAACGCGGTGCCGCCGCAGACGAACATCAGGCACGTCAGCGCCGGCGGCAAGGACTACCCGCCCCTGCCCGGCCTGCGGCTGCCGCCGGCTACACAAAGCCTGAGCGTGGCGTTCACCGCGGCGGCGCTGGGCAAACCCGAAAGGGTGGCTTTCCAGTACCAGCTGGCCGGCGTCGACGCCGGCTGGCAAGACGCGGGCGCGCGCCGCGAGGCCTACTACACCAACGTGGAACCCGGCGCCTACACCTTCAAAGTGCGCGCCATGAACGAAGACGGCCTGGCCGGCACGGAGGAGACCGCGCTGCGCTTCAATATCGCGCCGACTTTCCAGCAAACGCTGTGGTTCAAGGCCCTGTGCCTGTTCGTTGGGGCCGGCGCGCTCTACCTGCTCTACATATACAGGCTGCGCGCGGCCACGGCCAAAGTGGCGGAGCGGCTGCAGGTGCGCATGGCCGAACGCGAACGCATTGCGCGCACCCTGCACGACACCTTCCTGCAAAACGTGCAGGGCATCGTGCTGCGGCTGGAAGGCCTGTCCATGGAGCTGCCGGGCGACAGCGGCGCGCGCGGCAAACTGGCCTCCATCCTCGAACACGCGGACAGCACCATCGTCGAAGGGCGCGACCAGGTGCACGAACTGCGCAGCGGCCACGTGGGCGATGTCGCCGACTCGATCCAGCGCGCCACCCGGCTGCAGCAGGAAAACAACCCCGGCACAGCGCTCAGCCTGCAGGTGGAGGGCGCGCGGGCCGAGCTTCAGGCGCAGGTGGCCGAAGAGGTCTGCTCGATCGCAACGGAAGCGGTCAACAACGCCTTCCGCCACGCGCACGGCAGCAAGATAGAGGTTCGCCTCGGTTTCGACACGGTGGCCTTCACGCTCACGGTGACGGACAACGGCAAAGGCATGCCCCCTCCGGCGCAGGAGGGCCAGGATGGCCAGGCCGGCCACGAGGCTGAGGATGGCCGGTCCGTCAAACATTGGGGCCTGCTCGGCATGCGCGAGCGCGCCGGCCGCATCGGCGGGAAACTGGACATTGACGGCAACGCGAACGGCGGCACCCGCGTCAAGCTGTCCGTTCCGGCAGCCCTGGCCTATACGGGAGCGCGCCGACGCTGGCCGCGCTGGCTGGCCATCAGGACGGCCCGGAACGCCACGCGTCCGTCCCCGCCCGGCTAAGCTGACCGGCTGAGCTGACCGGATTGCAGCAGCGGCGGGCGCAAGCGGGCCGCGCCCCTGCTGCTGCTGCAACAGCGGGAAACCGCAAACCCAGCACCCATGCGGGCTTGTGCGTTGGTACGCAACTTGCTGAAAGTAGGCTTTCTTCCTTGTTTTCAGAAAGCCCGGCAATGACTCAACACATACACGCAGCCTACCGCCCCGCCCTTCCTTTCCGCCTGTCCCCGATTGCAGCGACCCTGGCCGGCATTGCCTTGCTGGCCAGCGCGCCGCTGCACGCGGCCGATCCAACAGTCTCCGAACTGCAGGCCGAAATCGCGCGCCTGAAGCAGATCATCGCGGCGCAGAACCCGGCATCCGCAGCGCCAGCGGCACCGCCAGCCGCACCGGCGCCGGCATCGGCATCGGCCGCAGAGCCGGCGCAGGAAGAATCGCAAACCCTGGGCGAAGTGACGGTGCGCAGCCGCAACCGCCTGGAACGCCTGCAGGACGTGCCGCTGTCGGTATCCGTCGTCACCGGCAAGGAACTCGACCGGCTGCAGGCGACCGACATCAAGTCGCTGACGCAGCGCGCCGCCAACGTGTCCTGGAACCAGGGCAACCAGCGCACCGCCAGCCTGTCGATACGTGGCGTCGGCAAGCAGGGCCAGACCGAGGCCCAGGACCCGAGCGTGGGCCTGATCGTCGACGGCGTGAACTACGCCTACAACGCGCTCTCGTCCAGCTACGACTTCACCGACGTCGACGCGGTGGAAGTGACGCGCGGCCCGCAAGGCACGCTGCTGGGCAAGAACACCAGCGTGGGCGTGGTCAACGTCACCACCCGCCGGCCCGCCTTCACGCCGGACGCGTCGTACTCGCTGACCATAGGCCAGCAGGACACCGTGCTGGGGCGCTTCGCCGCCGGCGGCCCCATCGTGGATGGCCTGCTGGCCTACCGCGCGTCGCTCAGCGTGAGCAAGGGCGAAGGCGACATCAAGAACGCCTACAACAAGGACATCACCTACACCAATAAGGACCGCGTGTCCGGCCGCCTGCAATTCCTGCTGACACCGGATCCATCGTTCAGCGCGCGCATCGCGCTCGACGCCCAGCCGCGCGGCGGCGAAACCTACAACGGCCGCACCATCAATACGCCAACGCCGGCGAAATACGCGAACGGCACCGACACCAACCTGTCCACGGACGTCTCCACCCGCCTGGCGCGGCGCTGGTTCACGCAGCAAAGCGGCTACAGCTACCAGGACGATTTCCTCTACGGCGGCGGCCGCAACGTCGTCAACAACGACAACCAGCGCCCGCTCGTCACCGGCAGCAACGGCGCGTCGGCTGAGCTGAACTGGTATCTGGGCACGCACAACATCACCTCCATCACGGCCTACAAGGACTATCACTTCAACGCCACCAATGACGAGGGCACGCCGTTCGACGTGCACCGCAACGCCGGCGGCTTCTGGAATGACTACCGCCAGGTGAGCCAGGAACTGCGCCTGAGTTCCGCGCCGGGCGGTTTCGTCGACTACCAGACCGGCATCTTCCTGATGAAGGTGGACAACCAGGCCGACTACCGCCGCGAATGGGGCAACGACGCCGGCGCCTGGTACGCCAACCGCGACCAGTACAACCGCCTGGACGCCAACGCCGCGGGCCGCTACCTGCTGCAAAACTCGCTGGACCGCCTGCAGATGTCCTTCAACTCGCCGGCCGGCGTGCAGGACATCCGCAACAAGAGCGCCGCTATCTTCGCGCAGGCCAACTGGCACCTGTCCGAACCGCTGACCCTGACCACCGGCATCCGCGCCACGCACGAGAACCGCAAGAACAAGGGCCACTCGCTGGTCAACAACTACGGCAACGCGGCCGAGCTGAATCCGGTCAGCGTGAACGGCGTGCAGTTCGGGGGCTTCAGCTCGGACAGCCTGGGCCAGCTGCGCGCCGGCAACAGCGCCGCGCAGCTCGGCGTCGCCGACGCCGCGGCCAATAAATACTTCGGAGCGCCCGCCGGCGCGGTGCCCGGCAGCGCCTATGCCGGCCTGACCGACGCCCAGAAACGCCAGGTGGCCGACGCGAAGGCCATCCGCCTGTCGCAGGTCGGCGTCGTCTTCAACGACACCGAGGCCGCGCCGTTCAAGGATACGCTGCCCGCCTTCGTGCTCAGTCCCTCCTACAAATTCAGCAAGGACCTGACGGGCTACGCCTCCTGGCAGTACGGAGAGAAAGCAGGCATCTCGCAGCTCACCAACGGCGTGTCGAACCTGGTCCGCAAGGAGAAGACCAACGCTTTCGAGACCGGCCTCAAATCCGCGCTGTTCGAGCGCCAGTTGCTGATCAACGCCAACCTGTTCCTGATGAACATCAAGGACTACCAGCAGGCCGTGCGCGTGCTGGACGTCTACACCACGGGCCTGAACAACGACGGCCAGAATTACTTCACCACCGCCACCGGCAACGTGCCCAAGGTGCAGGCCAAGGGCCTGGAGGTCGACGGCGCCTACAACGGCATCAAAAACGTCACGCTGCGCTTCGCCGGCGCCTACACGGACGCAAAGTACAAGGAGTTCAAGAACTCGGCCCAGCCGGTGGAGAACGGTTTTACGGGCGCGGCGCCTTACCGCGACGTAAGCGGCGAGCAGCTGCCCGGCGCGTCCAAGGTCACCCTCAACCTGGGCGCCGACTACCGCGTGCCGGTGTGGGGCAACAAGGAGTTCCACGCCAGCTTCAACACCGCATACAACAGCCGCTACAACTCGGACAACACCTTGTCCAGCTACGGCTGGATAGGCGCGTCCAGCATCACCGACCTGGCTATCGGCCTGGGCACGCGCAGCCAGTCTTTCGACGTCAGCCTGCTGGTGAAGAACGCCTTCGGCAACGACGCGCCGCTCACGCGCACCTGGAACACCTACACCCCCGCCGTGCCGCGCTGGCTGGGCGTGGTCGTCAGCGGCAAGCTCTAAGGCTGATGCTGGCGTAGCAGCGCTGGTTGGCGTGTGTACGCCAGCCAGCAGGCCACGCGCCGCGGGCCCTAATCCGCGCCCGCAGATCCCTTTCAAATCAAACACTTGCAAGTGTCGGGCGAAACGCGCGGGCTTGGCACGGTAGTTGCCAATACAAGCTTGAACATCGCCACATTCAACAGGAGCCCGTCAATGAAATTGAAGACCATATCGATCGCCGTGCTGTTATTCACCTCCGCCGCGCTGACCGTCGCGGCGGACGACAAGACCGCCGCCCCGGATCCAAAAGCCTCCGCCACCGCATCCTCGGCGCCAGCCAAGGCCTGGGCCTACAGCCAGGTGCAGCGCCCGGCCGAGCCGGCGGTAAAGCAGAAGGCCTGGGTGCGCACGCCCATCGATGCATTCGTGCTGGCCAAGCTGGAGGCGCAGGGCTTGAAGCCATCGCCCGACGCCGACCGCGCCACCTTCATCCGCCGCGCCACATTGGACGCCTGGGGCCTGATCCCCTCGCCCGAGGAAGTGCAGGCCTTCGTGGGCGACCGCTCGCCGGACGCCTACGAGAAGCTGGCCGACCGCCTGCTGTCGTCGCCGCACTACGGCGAGCGCCAGGCGCGCCGCTGGCTGGACCTGGCGCGCTACGCCGACAGCGCCGGTTTCCAGAACGACCAGACCCGCCCCAACAACTACCGCTACCGCGACTACGTGATCAACGTGTTCAACTCGGACAAGCCATTCGACCGCTTCATCAAGGAGCAACTGGCGGGCGACGAGCTGTGGCCGGACAGCCAGGAAGCCAAGGTCGCCACCGGCTTCCTGGCCGGCTACCCGGACAACTACAACTCGCGCGACCTGGTCCAGCGCAAATACCAGATCGCCACCGACATGACCGACATGGTCGGCGAAACCTTCCTGGCCGCCACAGTGGGCTGCGCGCGCTGCCACAACCACAAGGCGGACCGCGTCAGCCAGAAGGAATACTTCCAGCTGCAGGCCTTCTTCGCCAACACCAGCTTCGACGACAAGGTTCCCGCCGCCAAGGGCGAGGCCGAACTCGCGTACGAGAAGCAGATGGCCGTCTATCGTGAAGCGACCAAGGATATCCGCGCCAAACAGAAGGCCATCCTCGATACCGTGCGCGACGTGGGCGTGAAGTACCACAAGGAGCGCTACCTGACCGACAGCCGCGAAGCCATCTTCAAGCCCGAAAAGGACTGGACGGCGATGGACCGCTGGGTCAATTTCCGGCTGAAATCCGTCAGCACCGAGCAGGACGTGGTGCTGTACCTGCGCCTGAGCGCCGAGGACAAGGATAGCGCCGACTACAAGCCTGAAAACGTCGAGAAGTACAAGCAGTACCAGAAACTCACTGCCGACCTACGCAAGTTCGACAAGCTGCGCCCTGAAAAAGGCAGCCTGAACCTGACCGCAGCCACCGAACTGGGCCACGCCGACTCGCCCCCCACCCAGGTGCGCTTCGGCGGCGTGCACGAGCGTCCGCTGGAGGAAGTGCAGCCCGGCCTGCCCGCCCTGTGGGCCGGCAACGCCAAGCCCGAGATCGTAGCGACCGCGAACTCCTCGGGCCGCCGCACCGCGCTGGCCAACTGGCTGGCCAGCACGAACAATCCGCTGACGGCGCGCGTCTTCGTCAACCGCGTATGGGGCCAGTACTTCGCCAACGGCATCGTCGCCACGGTGGCCGATTTCGGGCGCGCCGGCCAGAAACCCACGCACCCCGAACTGCTGGACTACCTGGCGGCCGATTTCATGGAAAAAGGCTGGAGCGTCAAGAAGCTGCACCGCCAGATCTTGCTGTCGAGCGTCTACCGCCAGTCCTCGTCCGAGCGCAGCGACGTGCTGAAAGCGGATCCGGACAACAAGCTGCTGGCGGTCTACCCGCGCAAGCGCCTGGAAGCGGAACAGATCCGCGACTCGCTGCTGGCCGCGTCGGGCCAGCTCGAGGACAAGATCGGCGGCCCTGCCGTGTTCCCGCCGGTGCCGTCGAACTTCAGCGCCGGCCAGTTGTGGACGCCGTCGGCCGATCCGCACGAGACCAACCGCCGCAGCGTGTACGTGTTCGTGCGCCGCAGCGTGCCCTACCCGCTGACGCAGAGCTTCGACCCGGCCGATCCTTCGCAGGCCCACCACAAGCGCAGCGTCACGACCACGCCGCTGCAGGCCCTCACCTTGTTCAACAGCGACGTGGTGTTCGGCTGGTCGCAGGCGCTGGCCGGCCGCGTGATCCGCGAAGCGGGCAAGGATGAAACCGCGCAGCTGAACCGCCTGTACGAAATCCTGTTCGCACGTACCCCCAGCAAAACCGAACGGGTGGCCCTGAAGGACTTCCTCGACAAGCAGGAAAAGATCATCCAGGCCAAGACCAGCGACGGCAAATTCGCCGTGGCGGTGCCGACGGGCTTGAAACAGAGCCAGCAGATCAACCCCGTGCGGGCGGCCGCGCTGGTGGACCTGGTGCACACCGTGGCCAACTCGAACGACTTCGCCTACCGCTTCTGATCCGACCCATCACACTACTAACTAGAAGGAATGCACCATGAGCATCACATCACGTCGAGACTTCCTGCTTAAATCGGGCCTCGGCCTGGGCGCCGCCGGACTGGGCGGCCTGCTGCCCGGCGGCGGCCTGCTGCACGCAGCCACCGCCGCAGAACTGGCGGACCCGCTCGCGCCCAGGCAGCCGCATATTCCCGCCAAGGTCAAGTCGGTCATCTGGCTGCACATGAACGGCGCCCCGAGCACGCTCGACCTGTTCGACTACAAGCCGGACCTGATCAAGCTGGCCGGCCAGGACGTGCCCGCGTCCTTCCTCAAGGGGATCAAGACCAGCACCCAGGGCGGCGTGGGCAAACTGTTCGCCTCCAAGCGCGAATGGAAGCAGCACGGCGAAAGCGGCCACTGGTTCTCCGACCTGGTGCCCAGCATCGCCACCCAGTCCGACAAGATCGCCTTCATCAAGTCCAGCGTGACGGTGGGCGCCACGCACGACATTTCCATCCTGAAGCTGAACACCGGCGACCTGAGTCCGGGCCGCCCTTCGCTGGGCGCCTGGATCAGCTATGCGCTGGGCAGCGCCAACCCCGACCTGCCGTCGTACGTGGTGCTCTACAACGGCAAGAACGAACCGCAGGGCGGCTCGGTGAACTGGAACTCCGGCTTCCTGCCCGCCGTCTACCAGGGCACGGCCTTCCGTCCCGGCCCGTCCCCCATCCTGTACCTGGAGCGTCCGGAACTGCGCACCGCCGAGCAGCAGCGCACTTCGCTGGACCTGCTCAAACGCCTGAACCTGCAGGGAGCCGCGCACTACCCGAACGACACGGAGCTCAAAGCCCGCCTGCGTTCCTACGATCTGGCCGACCGCATGCAGGTGGCCGCGCCCGAGGCGGTGGACCTGTCCAAGGAAAGCGACGCCACCAAGGAGCTGTATGGCCTGAACGACGAAACGAGCGCCAGCTACGGCACCACGCTGCTGCGCGCGCGCCGCCTGGTGGAACGCGGTGTGCGCTTCATCCAGGTGGTTTCCGGCGCGCCGGATGGCCAGACCGAGATCACCAGCTGGGATGCGCACAGCGAACTGGAGAAAAATCACAGCGTCAATTCGCGCATGATAGACAAGCCGATCGGCGGCCTGCTGGCGGACCTGGAAGCGCGCGGCCTGCTCGAATCGACGCTGGTGGTATGGGCTTCGGAATTCGGCAGGACCTCCTACGGCCAAAGCGGCAATGGCCGCGACCACAACCCCTGGGGCTATACGCAATGGGTGGCGGGCGGCGGCATCAAGGCCGGCTCCACCTATGGCGGCACCGACGAGATCGGCCTGCAGGCTGCCGACAAGGACAAGACGGTCGATACCTACGACCTGCACGCCACCGTGCTGCAGCTCATGGGTCTCGATCACCTCAAGACCACTTACCTCAACAACGGCCGTTCCGAGCGCCCCACGGTGGTCTACGGCAAAGTCGTCAAGGAGCTGCTGGCGTAGGCAGGGTTATGCGTAAAGTACTTTTTCTACTCACGGTATCCATGGCGCTGTCGGCGGGCGTGCGGTCGGCGGACAACGAGCTCAGTGTGGATTTGATGCAGAACATCGAGGACACCAACAAGAGCCTGTCGTCCAACATCGCCCTCGCCAACAAGCAGGGAGCCAGCGAGGACGCCAAGGAGCTGACCCGCATGTTCGCTGAAGTGGAAATCTTCTTCGAGCACAAGGGCGAAGCGAAGAACGCGGTCGACCTGGCGAAGCAGAGCAAGGACCTGTCGGCGGAAATCGTCACGCTGGTCGGCGCGGGCAAGTTCGAGCCGGCCACCACGGCGGCAACTACGCTGTCGCGCACCTGCCGCACCTGCCACACGTTCTACAAGAAGGAGTAAGCCATACGCATCGCAATCAGCAGCTTGTGCCGCCCGGCGGCGTTGGCGGTGGCGGCGGTGCTGTGCACCAGCGCCATCGCCGGCAAGGGCGACCCGGTGGCCGGCCGCGACAAGGCCGACGCCGAGCGCTGCCTGGAGTGCCACGGCGCGGCCGGTGTAGGCCAGGGCTACAGCAACGGCGAGCAGGGCAAGTTCGCGCGCCTGTCGGGGCAGCAGCAGGCCTACATCGTCAAGCAGGTCGAGGACTTCCGCAGCGGCAAGCGCAAGCACGACTTCATGGCCATGATGGCGCGCAGCATCAGCGACACCGACCTGGCCGACATCGCTGCCTATTTCGCTTCGCAGCCCGCCATGCCCGCAAGCGCCGCCAACGGCGGTGCACCTGGTGCCGGTGCCGGTGCCGGCGCCGGTGCCAGTGCCGGCGCGGCTGGCGGCGGCAGTCCCGGAGCCGGAAGCGGCACGGCCACGCGGGCCGGCGCTTCCGTGGTGTTCAACGTGCCGCCAGCAGGCGCCGGGCAGCAGCTCTACCAGCGCGGCGACGGCTCCCGCAGGGTTGCCGCCTGCGCCGCTTGCCACGGTGCCGCGGGCCAGGGCGTGGCAGGCGTGGCGCCGGTGATAGGCGGCCAGGGCCTGCGCTACCTGGCGCAGCAACTGCACGACTGGCGCAGCGGCGCGCGCCGCAACAGTCCGGGCGGCGCCATGAACCAGGCCGCCGCCCCGCTGAGCGACGCGGAAATCGAAGCGCTCGCGCAATACGTATCTGAAATGTAGCAATTTATAAAACCAAGTCAACACGGGAGTCCGACATCATGAAACACCTGATCTACGCGCTGCTGGCCACAGGGGCCATCGCCCTGCCAGCCGGCGCCGCGCTGAAGGACGGCGACAACGCGCCGGCCTTTACCGCCAAAGCCTCGCTGGCCGGCAAAGCCTTCGACTTTTCTTTGAAGGACGCGCTTAAGAAAGGCCCGGTGGTGGTCTATTTCTACCCGTCCGCCTACACCGGCGGCTGCAATATCCAGGCCCACGCCTTCGCCGTCAACCATGAGAAATTCGCGGCGGCCGGCGCCACCGTGGTCGGCGTCTCGCTCGACAGCATCGCGCGCCTGAACGACTTCTCGGCCGACCCGAACTACTGCGCCGGCAAGTACCCGGTCGCTGCCGACGCCGACGGCAAGATCGCCCGCTCCTACGACCTCGCCATCAAGCAGGCCGACGCCGGCAAGAAAGACACGCGCGGCCTGGACATCGACCACGGCAGGACAGAACGCACCACCTTCATCGTCACGCCGGACGGCCGCATCGCCGCCACCGTGGGCGGCGTATCGCCCGCCGCGAATGTCGAAAAGGCCCTTGAAACCGTCCAGCTACTGGCCGCCCGCGCCCGCAAATCCTGAGGAAAACCATGGTATACCGCAAACACGCACTCGCCCTCGCCGCAGCCCTGCTGCTGGCATCCGCCACGTCCGCCTACGCGCAGGACACGTCCAGGACGCCCGCCATCGCAGGCGTGGTCGCCGCCGGCACGCCGGTCGAGCTGATCAAGGACGGCTTCAACGGCACCGAAGGCCCGCTGGTCCTGCCGGACGGCAGCCTGATCTTCACCGAGACCCCGGCCAACCGCATCACGCGCATCGCGCCGGACGGCTCCACTTCCACCTACCTGGACAACACCAACGGCGCCAACGGCCTGGCCTTCAACGCTGACGGCGACCTGTACGCCGTGCAGGTGCAGGACGCGCGCGTCGGCATCATCCAGCCCGCCTCCAGCGCCCGCACGCTGGCGGTGCGCTACGAGGGCGAGTCCTTCGGCCGTCCCAACGACTTGGTGCTGGACCGCAAGGGCGGCGTCTACTTCACCGATTCCGGCCCGAACGCGAATGCTCCGGCGCGGCCGGCGGGCCAGCCGGCCCCTGCCAAGCCCGCCGTCTACTACATCAGCCCCGAAGGCGCGCTGACACGCCTCGCGAACGACATCGAACGCCCGAACGGCATCCAGCTCAGCCCCGACGAGAATACGCTGTACGTCGCCAACACGGCAGGCGAATACGTGCTGGCCTACGACATCACCGGCGAGGGCAAGGTCGGTCCGCGCCGCAACTTCGCCAAACTGGAAGGCTGGCGCAAGACCGACACCGGCGCCTCCAGCAGCGGCGCGGACGGCTTGGCAGTCGACGCCAGCGGCCGCGTGTACGTCGCCTCCACCGCCGGCATCCAGGTCTTCTCCGCCAAGGGCGAAGCACTCGGTGTCATCGCGCTGCCGAAGCCGCCGCAGAACCTCGCCTTCGCCGGTTCAGACAAGAAGACCCTGTATGCCGTCGGCCGTGGTGCCGCATACAAGATCGCCACCCTGACCCAGGGCTATGGCGGCCGCGCCAAATAATCCGCTTGACCATCACCATAAGGAATAGCATGAAGCAACTTATAGGAAAAATCGCCGCGCCGGCCCTGGCGCTGGCCATCCTGGCCGGTCCGGCCAGCGTGCTGGCGCAGCAGGCTCCCAAGCCCGAACAGCTGATCAAGTGGCGTCAGTCCGCCTTCCAGGTCTTGGCCTGGAACACCGGCCGCATCAAGGCCTCGCTGGACGGGCAGTACAACAAGGACGAAGTGCAGCGCGCGGCCAACAGCATTGCCGCCATCGCGAACGGCGGCCTGGGCGCGCTGTTCGCGCCCGCCACCGAGCAAGGCAAGGGCTGGCACGACACCACTGCCAAACCGGAACTGTTCAAGGACGGCAAGCGCTTCGCGGAGCTGGCCGCCAGTTTCGGTAAGGAAGCCGGCGAGCTGGCGACGGTGGCCAATGGCGGCGACGTCGCCGCCATCAAGGCGCAGTTCGGCAAGCTGCAGCGTTCCTGCAAGAGCTGCCACGACGATTTCAAGGCAAAGGACTGAGCCATGCATGCATCGAAACTCCACGGCACCACGCTGCGGTGCGCTACCGCCACGGCGGTAGCCATGGCTTGCTCCGGCGGTGCCCTCGCGCAAGCGCCCGCATCAGTATCGGCATCGGCCGCAAGCCAAGGTGCGGCACAGGCAGCGCCGGCGGCAGGCCCCGGCACGGCCCGTTCGACCGATCCGGCCAAGCCGTTCAGCTTCTTCGTCACCAGCGAAGGGAGCGGCAAAGGCGCGGACCTGGGCGGCATCGCCGGCGCGGACGCGCACTGCCAGAAGCTGGCCGCGTCGGTCGGCGCGGGCCAGAAGACCTGGCGCGCCTATCTCAGCACGCAGCCGGCCGACGGCCAGCCCGCCATCAACGCGCGCGACCGCATCGGCCAGGGACCATGGTTCAATGCGCGCGGCGTGCAGATCGCGCGCGACGTGGCGCACTTGCATGGCGACACCCTGGAAGCGGCGCGCCTCGGCAACAACCTGAGCCGCAACACGGTGCTGAGCGAGAAGAACGAGGCGGTGAAGGGCTCGGGCGACAAGCCCAACGAGCACGACATCCTCACCGGATCGACGCCGGAAGGCCGCGCCTACGCGGACGCGGCCGACCACACCTGTAAAAACTACACCAGCAGCGCAGCGGAAGGATCAGCCCAGCTGGGACACTTCGACCGCAGCGGCGGCGGCAACACTTCGTGGAATTCCACGCACGCCAGCCGTGGCTGCAGCCAGGCCAACCTGGTGAGCACCGGCGGCGCGGGCCTGCTGTACTGCTTCGCGGCCAACTAGAAAACGGCAGCGCCCGGCGGCGCTGCGCAATGCCGCGCCGGGCCCGGCTGTATTAGCGGGCTGGGCCGGCAGTTTGCGCCTTGCCAATGCTGGCGGAGATCGAGCGGCCGATTTCCGAATCGGCGGGGACCAGGGCCAGGATTCTTTTCCAGGCCCGCACGGCGCCGGCCCGGTCGCCGGTTTCGAGCGCGGCACTGCCCAGCAGCGCCAGTGCCTGCACGTGGTTGGGATCGAGCGCCAGCGCCCGCTCCAGCAGCCGTTGCGGTTCACCCGATAGCCGCTGCCCTGTCGACATGCCCAGCGCCACCGAATAGTCGACCAGCAGGTCGGCGGTTTCGCCTTCCAGCTTGATCACCTGCCGGTAAGCCTCGGCCGCGTCGTCGAAACGGCGCAGCGTTTCATAGGAACGCGCCAGCATGCGCCAGCCGGCCGCATCCCCGGGCTGCTCCTTGAGCCGGGCGGCCAGCCGCGCGACCATCGCCTGTACCTGGTCCGGCCCGACCACAGACGCCGGCGCGGCTTCCGGCTGCAATCCGCGCGGCGTGCCCAGCCCATAGTAGAGCGATACGGACAAGGCCACCACCATGAGCGACACCAGCACCGCCTGGCCGCGCAGCGGGCCCGCCCCAGCCGCACCGGCACCGCCGGCTTGCCGCTGCCCCGGCCCTCCTCCGGGCACCTTCCCGCCCGCCAGCAATGGCCGCAACACCAGCAACAATGCCAACGCCAGCATGACGCCGGCGCTCAATATGAATGTCATCATGAATTTTCCTCTTCAGTAAGGTGCGGCAGCGCGGCCTGGCGGCGCAACGCCCGCAACAGGATCAGCAAGCCCGCAGCCAGCAAGGCGAACGGCCCGAACCACAGCAGCCAGGTGACGGTCTTCACCGGGGGCCTGTAAAGAACGAAGTCGCCGTAACGCTCCGTCATGAAGGTGATCACTTGCTCATCGGTGCGGCCCTGCGCCAGTTGCGTGCGCAGTTGCGCCTTCAGGTCCAGCGCGAGCTGCGCGTGCGAGTCGGCGATGGTCTGGTTCTGGCACACCAGGCAACGCAGTTGCCCGGCGAGGTGCGTTACCCGTTGATCGAGTACGCTGCCCGGCGCCTCCGGCCCAGGCGCGGGCAGCGCCCAGGCGCTGGCGGCCAGCAACAGCGACGGCAAGGCGGCCCGCCGCCTAGCCACGATTGAGCTCCTGTATCAGCGGCAGCAGCTTCTCGCGCACCACCTCGGGCGTCACCGGCCCGACGTGCTTGTACCGGATGCGGCCATGCTTGTCGATCACGAAGGTCTCCGGTACCCCGTAGACGCCGTACTCCATGCCTACCCGCCCGTCGCCGTCGAAGGCGGACGCCAGATAGGGATTGCCGTGCTCTTTCAACCACTGCACGCTGTCGGGCAGTTTGTCGGTGTAGTTCAGGCCCACCACGGGCGCCACGCCGCGGCTGGCGAAATCGACCAGCACCGGATGCTCGGCGCGGCATGGACCGCACCAGGACGCCCAGATATTGAGCAGCCATACCTTGCCCTGCATGTCCTGCGTATCGAAGCGCCGCGCGCCATCCTCCACGCGCGGCAGCGCAAACGCCGGCGCCGCCTTGTCGATCAGCGGCGACGGGATCTCTTGCGGTTTCAGGCGCAAGCCGATGCCGAGAAAAGCCAGCAGCACTGCGAATATGCCCAACGGTAGCAGAAAACGTCTCATATCACTCCTTCGGCAACGGCCGTATTGATTTGCCGGCGCGGTGCGGCAGGCTGCCGCGCCCCCGTGCCGATGCGGTAACGCCTGTCGCTGGCGGCGAGGAAGCCACCGGCGGCGATGATCAGGCAGCCGGCCCAGATCCAGCCGACAAAGGGTTTGTGCTGGATGCGCACCAGCCAGGCGCCCTCGCGCCCCGGTTCGCCCAGCGACAGGTACAGGTCGCGGCTCCAGCCACGGTCGATGGCGGCTTCCGTCATCGGCATCTGCTGCACGGTGTAATAGCGCTTTTCCGGCCGGAGCACGGCCACGCGCTGCTCGCCGCGCCAAACTTCGAACGTGCCGCGCGCCGCCACATAATTGGGGCCGTCGACCTTTTCCAGCCCGGTGAAGCTGTAGCGCAGTTCGCCGCTGCGTACCTCGTCGCCGACGCGCATGCTGGCGTCCTGCGAGGTCTCGCCGCCTTTCACCAGCGTGACGCCGACGACGAACACGGCGATGCCGGCGTGCGCCGCCAGCATGCCCCAGTAGCTGCGGGGCTGGCGCGCAATGCGCAGCAGCAGCGTGCCGTCCTGGCCCGGCGCGAGCCGCTGCGCGAGGTGCAGCGCGGTGCCGAGCAGTATCCAGACAGCCAGCATCAAGCCGCCCGCCACCATCGGCGTCGCCTTCCAGCCCAGCAGCGCGGCACCGCCGGCCAGCAAGGCCGCTTGCGCCACCCAGGCCAGGCGGCGCAGCACGGCCCGCCAGGAGTCGCTGCGCCATGCGGCGAACGGAGCGGCCGCCATGAACAGCAGCACGGGCAGCATCAGCGGCACGAACACGGCGTCGAAGTACGGCGGTCCCACGGAGATCTTGCCCAGGCCCAGCGCGTCCAGGAACAGCGGGTAGAGCGTGCCCAGCAGGACCGTGGCGGCGGCCGTCAGCAGCAGCACGTTGTTCAGCAACAGCAGCGACTCGCGTGAGAACAGCGCAAAGCCGCCGCCCAGCCCGACGGACGGCGCGCGCCACGCATACAGTCCCAGCGCGCCGCCGATGACGATGGCCAGGAATACGAGGATGAACAGGCCGCGCTGCGGGTCGGTGGCAAAGGCGTGCACGGACGTCAGCACACCGGAGCGCACCAGGAAGGTGCCCAGCAGGGACAGCGAGAACGCGAGGATGGCCAGCAGCACGGTCCAGCTTTTGAAGCTGCCGCGCTTTTCGGTCACGGCCAGCGAGTGCACCAGCGCCGTGCCGACCAGCCAGGGCATGAAGGAGGCGTTTTCCACCGCGTCCCAGAACCACCAGCCGCCCCATCCCAGTTCATAGTAGGCCCAGAAGCTGCCCATGAAGATGCCCAGCGTGAGGAAGGACCACGCCACCAGCGTCCAGGGACGCGACCAGCGGGCCCATGCCGCGTCCAGCTGTCCTCCCAGCAGCGCCGCCACGGCGAAGGCGAAGGCGACCGAGAAGCCGACGTAGCCCATGTAGAGCAGCGGCGGGTGGATGATCATGCCCAGGTCCTGCAGCAGCGGATTCAGGTCCCGGCCATCGCGCGCGGCGGGCAGCAATCGGCCGAAGGGGTTGGACGTAAACAGCATGAAGCACAGGAAGCCAACGCTGATCAGGGCCAGTACGCCGAGCACGCGCGCCGCCATGGCATCGGGCAGCTGGCTGCTGTAGCGCGCCACGGCGGCGGTCCACAACGCCAGCATCAGTACCCATAGCAGCAGCGAGCCTTCGTGGCCGCCCCACGCGCCGGCGATGCGGTATTGCAGCGGCAGCATGGAATTCGAGTGCGCCGCCACGTAGCCGACGGAGAAGTCGTTCTGCGCAAAGGCGAACAGCAGGCAGCCGAAAGCGAAAGCCACCGCCAGCGCCTGCGCCGCCGCGGCCGGACGCGCCAGCGCGATCCAGCGCGCGTTCCCGCGCCAGGCGCCGATCAGCGGCAGGCTGCCTTGCAGCAGCGCGATGCTCAAGGCGAGCATCAGCGCGAAGTTACCGAGTTCCGCGATCATCTCGTCTCCTCGGCCGCGGCGGCTGCGGCAGCGGCGGCCGACGCGCCCGGTAGCGCTTCCGCTTGCCGCGCCTGGCCGGAGGCCTGCTTACCCTGCGCCAGCGCATAGGCCGCTTCGGGAGGCATGTAGTTTTCGTCGTGCTTGGCCAGTACTTCGTCGGCCACGAAGAGCAGGTCCGCTCCCAGCTTGCCTTGCGCGACCACGCCTTTGCCTTCCTTGAACAAGTCCGGCAGGATGCCGCGATAGCGCACCTGCTGCTGGCGCCTCATGTCGGTGACAATGAAGCTGACGCCGAGGCCATCCGCGCTGCGCCGCAGGCTGCCCTGCTGCACCATGCCGCCGAGCCGGAAGCTGCGGCCGCTGGGCACCTCGCCGGCGGCAACCTGGGTCGGCGTGAAGAAAAAGACCAGGTTCTTCTGGAACGCCGACAGCACCAGCCAGGCCGCCACGCCCAGCGCGGCCAGGCCTGCGGCCAGCAGCAGGAACCGTTGCCGGCGGCGCGTCATGGCCGCCTCCCTGGCGCGGCCGGCTGATGTATGTATGCCCAGCCGATATCTTCCAGGCCCGTGTCGTCCTGACCGTTTTCATCCTTGCCTGTTTCGTTCTGGCCCGTTTCGGCCTTGTCAGTTTCGTACTGGCCTGCTTCGTACCCGCCCGCTATGTACTCGCTCGCAGCGGTCCTTCCATCGGCGCCTGCCCGGCCCGATGCGTACCGGCTCGCCGCCCGCGCCGCAGCCAACGCGGCCCTGCGGCGCGCAGCCAGCAGCGCCAGCTCGGCCGCCAACGTCGCAGCGACGGCAAGGACGGATCCCCAAACGTAGCCGCCGTAGCCGCCCATGGCGGCGAATTCCGCGAAACTGTTCCAGATCATGGCCGCTGCTCCACGTGGCGACGCACCCAGCCGGCGTTCTTTTCGCGTTCGAGCACGATGCTGCGCAGCCGCAGCAGCGTGGCGCCGGCCGCGTAAGCCCATAGCGCGAGCGCCATCAGCAACATCCCCAGAAGCATGGGCGCGGCCATGGCCGGTGCGCTGCGCAGGGAGACGGACGCGCCCTGGTGCAGCGTGTTCCACCACTGCACCGAGAAGTAAATCACCGGCACGTTGACCACGCCCACCAGCGCGAGCACGGCGCCCGCGCGGTCGGCGCGGCGGGGATCGTCGATGGCGGCCTGCAGCGCAATGAAGCCGATGTAGAGGAACAGCAGCAGCAATTCGGACGTCAGGCGCGCGTCCCAGACCCACCAGGTTCCCCACGTGGGTTTGCCCCACAGCGCGCCGGTCCACAGTGCCAGGAAAGCGAACAGCGCACCGCTGGGCGCGAGCGCGCTGGCCATCATGGCGGACAGGCGCGTGTTGAGCACCAGGCCGAGACCGGCCCAGAAGGCCATGGCGACGTAAATCACCATCGACAGCCACGCGGCCGGCACGTGAACGAAGATGATGCGGTAAGCATCTCCTTGCTGGTGGTCGGTGGGCGCCAGCAGGAAGCCCGTGTACAGGCCCGCGGCCGCCAGGCAGAAGGCGATCACCAGCAGCGGCGGCGCCAGCTTGCCGGCCAGCGCGTAGCCGGCCTGCGGCGATGCGAAGCGCAGCCAGCTGTTGGCCCCGGCGGTTGCGGCGACGCCTGTATCGGAACTTAAACTATGCACTTTCTATTCCTTCATGTCGGTTATCGGGTTTCATCATTCCAGCGCAATCCGCAGCGCGGCGGCGGTGGCCCAGGGCGCGAGTGCGCCGGCGGCGGCAAGCATGGCGCCAAGCAGCAGCAGGTGTGCCTCGCCTGACGTGCCGCCAGCCTGCGCCGCGGCCGCACCGGCGCCGAAGATCAGCACCGGCACGTACAGCGGCAGCACCAGCAGCGCCACCAGCACGCCGCCGCCGCGCACGCCCAGCGTCAGCGCGGCTGCCACGCCGCCGACCAGGCTCAGGACCGGTGTGCCCAGCAGCAGGCTGAGGGCCAGCACGGCCAGCGCGTCGCGCGGCAGGTCGAACTGCAGGGCCAGCAGCGGCGACAGCAGCACCAGCGGCAATCCGGACACCAGCCAGTGCGCCGCGACCTTGCCGGCGACGATGACAGCCAGCGGTTCGGACGACAGCAGCATCTGCTCCAGCGTGCCGTCGGCATGGTCCTGGCCGAACAAGCGGCCCAGCGACAGCGTCGCGGCCAGCAGCGCGGCCACCCACAGCACCCCTGGCGCCATGCTGCGCAGCAGCGCCGCTTCCGGTCCGACGCCCAGCGGGAACAAGGTGCAGACCATGACGAAGAAGGTCAGCGTCCCCAGCGCGTCGGCGCGGCGGCGGCAGGCCAGCAGCAGGTCGCGCCGCAGCGTCCAGCCGAGTACCGTCAGCACGGGCGCGCCGCGCCGCCGTCGGCGCCGCCCCTCCAGGCCAGGCCCCCCTCGTGCACGACGGCCGATGCCTTGCCGCCATCTGCGCCGGCCGCCGCCGGCGGGGCAGGCCCGGCCGCGTGGCGCCCGCCATGCGCCGGGGCGCCCATGCCGGCACCGGCCTCCAGGTCGAGCACTTGCAACTTGCCCGTCTCCAGTGCATGCGCCTGGTGCGTGGTGTAGACCGCCATGCCGCCCTGCCCCAGATGCCCGGCGATGCGGGCGCACAGGGTGTCGGCCGACGCGGCATCGAGCGCGGCGAACGGCTCGTCGAGCAGCAGCAAGGCGGGCAGCGACGGCAGGAACAGCCGGGCCAGCGCGACGCGGCGCCGCTGGCCTTGCGACAGCGCCCGCCCCGGCAGCGCCGCCATGTGTCCCAGCCCCGCCAGTTCCAGCGCGCGCTCCGCGTCCGCGCGGTTGCAAGCCCGCCCCGCCAGGCTGCTGGCCATGGCCACGTTTTCCCACGCCGACAAATCGTCCTTGACGGCGGCGGCGTGACCGCAGTACAGCAGCTCCCCGTGGTAGTCCTCGCGCTGGCTGCGTATGGTGCGTCCTTTCCAGCGCACTTCGCCCTCCTGCGGCACGCCCAGTCCACTCAGCAGGCGCAGCAAACTGGTCTTGCCGCTGCCGTTTCCGCCTTTGACCCACAGCGCCTCGCCGGCACGCAGCTCGAACGCCACGCCGCTGAACAGGCTACGCCCGCCGCGCGCGCAGGCCAGTCCCCAGGCTTGCAATGTCATGCGCCGCCCTCCCTAATGCCGCAGCGCTTCGGCGCCGTTGCCGCCCAGCGGATCGGCCGCCAGTGCTGCCCCGCCCTCAAAGCCGATCAGGCCGAAACGTTTCAGGTGCGTGCGCAGGATGTTGCGGCTGATGCCCAGCACGCGCGCCGTCTGCACCTGGTTTCGGTTGCATGACTCGAAGGCGGTGCGCACCACGGCTTGTTCAAAGGTGTCGAACAGGTCCGGCTGGTCCGCCTCTATCATGCCGTTCACCAGCGCGGCCAGGCGTGGCGCGAAGCCCTCGGGCGTGGGCGCCGGCACAGGCACCGGCGCGGCAGCCGCCGGGCGCTGCGACCGGCGCGCGATACCGGTCAGCTTCAGGTCGTCGACCTGTATCACGGTGTTGCGGCATACGATCAGCGCGAAATGGATCACGTTCTCCAGTTCCCGGATATTGCCCGGCCATTCATACTCCAGCAGCGCCAGCTGCGCCTCCGGCGACAGCGTCACGCCTTCCAGTTTCAGCTTGCCGCTGTAGACGCCGATGAAATGGCGCGCCAGCGGCAGGATGTCGCCGCTGCGCTCCCACAGCGGCGCCAGCTCCACCGTCGCCACGCCCAGGCGGTAGTACAGGTCCGAGCGGAAGTGGTCCGCCGCCACCGCCTTGTGCAAGTCCACATTGGTGGCCGCCACCAGGCGCACGTTCAAAGGTATCGGCTGGCGCGCGCCAAGCCGCACCACCTGGCGCTCCTGCAGCACGCGCAGAAGCTTGACCTGCAGCGCCATCGACAGGTCGCCGATCTCGTCGAGGAACAGCGTGCCGCCGTTGGCCGCCTCGAACCAGCCGGCGCGCGCCTGCGTGGCGCCGGTGAAGGCGCCGGCCTCGTGGCCGAACAATTCCGCGTCGATCAGCGTTTCGCTGAAGGCGCCGCAGTTGACCGCCACGAACGGCCCGCGCCGCTCGCTCACCTTGTGGATGTGGCGTGCGATGAGTTCCTTGCCGGTGCCGGTTTCGCCGATAATCAAGGTGGTGGCGTCGCTGCGTGCGATGAGCTCCACGCGTTCCAGCAGTTCCGCCGAGCGCGGATCATGGAACAGCAGGGCCTTGGCGCGTATGGATAGCGCCATCCCGGACGCATCCGGGAATGTGAGTAGTCGATCCATGTTTATCCCGTTTTTAGTGTTTTATGACAGCTGATCCAGCCTAACGCTTCCGCTCCGCAAGCGACACGAATCATTCCAAACAAACAAATACATAATCTGGATATGGTCGCGCGCGCACTACGGGGGTATGGCCTGTGCCGCCGCAGACCCGCCTCATGTATACTGTTGCTTTTGAGATAATCCGATCGCCGCAATGAAGGTTCGTTCCCTGTTAGCTCTGACGATTACGGTGGCGCTGGTGCCGGTGGTGGTGTTTTTCGCGGCGCCGTTGGCGCGCCTGGTCGACGCCGAACGCGACGCCGGCGTGCGCGGCATGCAGGAAACCGCCCGGGCGACCTCGCTCGCGGTGGACGGCCAATGGAACGAGGCCATCGGCCTCGTGCGCGCGCTGAGCGCGTCGAGCAAGCTGGAGGCCGAGCAGATGGCAGCCTTCGCCGGCAAGGCGCGCTCCCTGATCGCCGATGGCAATGCCATCCTGCTGTTGTACGACGCCAACGGGCAGCAGCGCGTCAACACGGCGTTGCCCGAAGGCGCGGCGATGCCCGACACGCGCGCCGCCAACCGCGAACGCATCGCCAAAACGCTCACCGACGGCAAGATCGCCATCTCTGACGTGCAGCAGGGGCCTGTCACGCGCACGCCCATGGTGGCGCTGGAGTATCCGTTTTCGCTGGGGGAGGACCGCCAGTACGTGCTGGCTTACGCTTTCGCAGCGTCCCGGCTGGCGTCGGCCCTGCCCCCGCTGGCCGACGCCGACACCACGGTGCGCATCTACGACAGGCAGGCGCGCCTGATCCAGACCAACCGCCGGGACGAGGAGATTGCCTCGGCGGCGCCGCCCGCCATCGCAGCGGCCATCCGTTCACGCAGAGAGGGCCTGCACGCCTTGCCCGACGGCGGCTATGCGGTCCTCACCGCCTCGCCGGTGACCGGCTGGTGGGTCGCCATCTCCACCACGGCCGACCGCATCGACGGCAACGCGCGCCGCATCGCGCTGCTGTCCGGCCTCGGCCTGCTGCTGGCTTTGCTGCTGGCGGTGGCCACTGCCTGGGCCATCAGCGCGCGCATTGCCAAGGCCATCGCGCAGACCAGCGCCGCCGCCAACGCCATCGGCTCCGCGCCGCCGCTGCGGCCCAAGCCGTCCGGTATCGACGAGGTGGATGAACTGGGCGACAGCATCTACCAGGCCGCCCACCTGCTGGCCGAGGCGGCGGCCGAACGCGAACGCCTTCTGGTGCAGGCGCAGCAAGCCCGGGAGGTGGCGGACACGCAGAACCGGGCCAAGGACGAATTCCTCGCCATGCTTGGCCACGAACTGCGCAACCCCATGGCGCCGATCAGCGTGGCGGCCCACATGCTGGCCATGCCCGGCCTGAGCGAGCAGCAGCTGCGCCAGGCCAGCGACGTGATCGCTCGCCAGAGCAGCCATATGAACCGCCTGGTGAACGACTTGCTGGACGTGTCACGCGTGACGCGCGGCCTGATCTCGCTGGATCTCAAACCGATCGAGATCCAGCCCGTCATCGCCAGTGCGGTGGAACAGACCACCAGCATGGCGGCAGGCCAGGGCGACATCTTGACGGTGGCGGCCATGGAGGACGGTCTGTGGGTGCACGGCGACGCGATCCGCCTGGTGCAGGTCCTGGCCAACCTGCTGGCCAATGCCGTCAAATACTCGCCGCCGCAGTCGCGGATACAGGTCGAAGCCCGGCGCGGCGACGGCGGCCTGCTGCTCACGGTGACCGACAACGGCAGCGGCATCGAGGCGGGGCTGCTGCCGCGCATCTTCGAGCTGTTTTCGCAGGGCGTACGCAGGCCGGACCGGGCCGATGGCGGACTGGGTCTGGGTCTGGCGTTGGTGCGGAAGATCGTGGAGCTGCACGGCGGCAGCGTGGCCGCCTACAGCGAAGGCGTGGGCAAAGGCAGCAGCTTCGTGATCCGGCTGCCGCTTTGCCCTGTCCCGATGGAATAGCGCAGGAGACTAGCGCAGATTGTAGAACGCGTCGCGGCCAGGATAGCTCGCGGTCTCGCCCAGGTCTTCTTCGATGCGCAGCAGCTGGTTGTACTTGGCCATGCGGTCCGAACGGGACATGGAACCGGTCTTGATCTGCAGCGCGTTCAGGCCCACGGCGATGTCGGCGATGGTCGAGTCTTCGGTTTCGCCCGAGCGGTGCGAGATCACGGCGGTGTATCCGGCGCGCTTGGCCATTTCGATGGCGGCGAAAGTCTCGGTCAGGGTGCCGATCTGGTTGATCTTGATCAGGATCGAGTTGGCGATGCCCTTCTGGATGCCTTCTTTCAGGATCTTGGTATTGGTGACGAACAGGTCGTCGCCCACCAGCTGCACCTTCTTGCCCAGCGCTTCGGTCAGGATGGCCCAGCCTTCCCAGTCGCCTTCGTGCATCGCGTCTTCGATCGAGATGATCGGATACTTGTCGCACCAGGTGGCCAGCAGATTGGTGAACTCGGTGGCGCTCAAGCTCATGCCCTCGCCTTCCAGCTGGTACTTGCCGTCCTTGTAGAACTCGGACGCGGCGCAGTCCAGGCCCAGCGCGATCTGCGTGCCAGGCTCGTAGCCGGCTTCTTCGATGGCCTGGATGATCAGCTTGATCGCGTCCTCATGCGAGGCCAGCGATGGCGCGAAGCCGCCCTCGTCGCCGACAGCCGTGTTCAGGCCCTTCTTGTGCAGGATCTTTTTCAGCGTGTGGAACACTTCCGCGCCGTAGCGGACCGCTTCGCGGAAGGTCGGCGCGCCCACGGGAATGATCATGAATTCCTGAATGTCCAGATTGTTGTCGGCGTGCGCACCGCCGTTGATGACGTTCATCATCGGCACCGGCATTTCCATGCCGCCCGAGCCGCCGAAGTAGCGGTACAGCGGCAGGCCGGATTCCTCCGCGGCGGCCTTGGCGACCGCCATCGACACGGCCAGCGTGGCATTGGCGCCCAGGCGCGACTTGTTCTCGGTACCGTCCAGGTCGATCAGGGTGCGGTCGATATAAGCCTGGTCGCTGGCGTCCAGGCCGATGAGGGCCTCGGCGATTTCGGTGTTGATGTTCTCGCAGGCTTGCAGCACGCCCTTGCCGAAATAGCGCTTGGCGTCGCCGTCGCGCAGTTCGATCGCTTCGCGCGAACCGGTCGATGCGCCCGAAGGCACAGCCGCGCGGCCCATCACGCCGGACTCCAGCAGCACGTCGCATTCCACGGTGGGATTGCCGCGCGAATCCATGATTTCGCGCGCAATAACGTCAGCAATAGCAGTCATTCATATTCTCCAGTTGGTGCGGTGTCACCCCGCGCAGGCGGGGTCCATACTTCGCCGACCGAGCAACGGTCTATGGTTCCCCGCGTGCGCGGGGACGACAGGGTTTAGTGCGCCGTAGCGCCGATTTTCATGATCTTCAGTGCATTGGTGCCGCCGACCACGCCCATAGGCTCGCCCCAGGTCAGCACCACGGTATCGCCGCGGTCGACGATGCCGCGCGCCATCAGCAGTTCTTCCACCGAGCGCAGCACCACTTCGCGCTCGCGCGTCTGCTTCAGTTCCAGCGCCTGCACGTTGCGGAACAGCGCCAGCTTGCGCTGCGTGGCCACGCTCGGCGTCAGCGCGATGATGGGAATATTGATGTTGTTACGGCTCATCCACAGGCAGGTGGAACCGGATTCGGTCAGCGCGGCGATCGCCTTCACGCGCAAGTGGTGCGCGGTAAACAGCGCGCCGTAGGCGATGGACTGGTCGATGCGGCTGAAGGTGGTGTTGATCAGGTCCACGTCCGGGTTGTGCGGGTTCCATTTCTCGGCGTCCAGGCAGATCGCGGCCATCGCTTCCACGGTCTCGATCGGGTATTTGCCGGAGGCCGTTTCGGCCGAGGTCATCACCGCGTCGGTGCCGTCCAGCACCGCGTTGGCGACGTCGGACACTTCGGCGCGGGTCGGAACGGCGTTGACGATCATCGATTCCATCATCTGGGTGGCGGTGATGGCCAGCTTGTTGGACGCGCGCGCCATCTTGATCATGCGCTTTTGCAGTGCCGGCACGGCCGCGTTGCCCACTTCAACGGCCAGGTCGCCGCGCGCCACCATGATGCCGTCCGACGCGTCCAGAATTTCCTGCAGCGCGGGAATCGCTTCGGCGCGCTCGATCTTGGCGATCATGAAAGGCTTGTGCTGGTAGGCTTCGCCGGCGATGTTGGCCAGCTGGCGCGCCATCACCATGTCGGTGGCGTTCTTCGGGAAGGACACGGCCACATAGTCCGCCTGAAAGCTCATGGCAGTCTTGATGTCTTCCATGTCCTTGGCCGTCAGCGCCGGCGCCGACAGGCCGCCGCCCTGGCGGTTGATGCCCTTGTTGTTCGACAGCTCGCCGCCGATTTTCACCGTGGTGTAGATTTCGCTGCCGGAGATGCGGTCGACCACCAGCACGATGAGGCCGTCGTTCAGCAGCAGCACGTCTGCCGGGCGCAGGTCGCGCGGCAAGTCCTTGTAGTCCAGGCCCACGCGCTCCTGGTTGCCCAATTCGCCGTTCTCACCCCACTTCGCGTCCAGCACGAAGCGCGCGCCGTTCTCCAGCTGGATCTTGCCTTCCTCGAATTTGCCGACGCGGATCTTCGGTCCCTGCAAGTCGGCCATGATGGCCACTTCGCGGCCGCAGTGGGCGGCCGCTTCGCGCACCATGCGGGCGCGCTCGACGTGGTCCTGCGCTTTGCCGTGCGAGAAATTCAGGCGCACAACATCGACGCCGGCTTTGAACATGCGGATCAGGGTTTCGACGTCGTTCGACGCAGGGCCGATGGTGGCGACGATTTTGGTGGCGCGGCTGGAAATATTGTTAGACACGTTGTCTCTTTCGCTTTGTTGTAGGGGCAGTTGCCGGGGGCGCTGGGCGGGGCGCTGAAATTAGCCGCTGTTGCGCAGGCCGGCGGCGATGCCGTTGATCGATAAATGGATACCCTCGCGCGTGGCGGGGTCGGAATCGCCGTCGCGGAAACGGCGCAGCAACTCGACCTGCAAGTGGTTCAGCGGGTCGATGTAAGGGAAACGGTTGCGGATCGAGCGCTGCAGCAGCGGGTTGGCGTCCTGCAGTTCCTCCTGGCCGGTGATGGCCTTCAGCGCGGCGATGGTGCTCTCGTGCTCGGCGCGGATGCGGCCGAAGATGGTCTCGCGCAGCGCGACGTCGCTCACCAGCGTGGCGTAGCGGCTGGCAATCGCGATGTCGCTCTTGGCCAGCACCATGTCCATGTTCGACAGCACCGTGTTGAAGAAGGGCCAGTCGCGGTACATCTTCTGCAGCAGGGCCAGGCCGTCCGGCTGCTGGTCCAGGAATTTCTGCACGGCCGAGCCGAAGCCGAACCAGCCCGGCAGCATCACGCGGCATTGCGCCCAGCTCAGCACCCAGGGAATCGCGCGCAGGTCTTCGATGGAGGTCGACTTCTTGCGCGAGGCCGGACGGCTGCCGATGTTCAGCGCGGCGATCTCGGAAATCACAGTCGATTCCCAGAAATAGGTTTCGAAGCCCTCGGTTTCATAGACCAGGGAACGGTAGCTGCGCATCGCCTCGTCCGACAACGCCTGCATGGCGGCCAGCTGCGCCGCGTCCGGCTCGGCACCGCGCGCCGGCAGCATGGTCGCTTCCATGGTCGCGGCCACCATCACTTCCAGGTTGCGGCGGCCCACTTCGGGATTGGCGTACTTGGCGGTGATGACTTCGCCCTGCTCCGTCAGACGGATGCGGCCCTGCACCGCGCCTTGCGGCTGCGCCAGGATGGCTTCGTAGCTCGGACCGCCGCCGCGGCCGACGGAACCGCCGCGGCCGTGGAACAGACGCATCTTGATGCCGTGGCGCTTGAACACTTCCACCAGTTCGATTTCAGCCTTGTACAGTTCCCAGCCTGAGGTCAGGAAGCCGCCGTCCTTGTTGGAGTCCGAGTAGCCCAGCATGACTTCGTGCAGGCTGCCGCGCGACTTCAGCAAGTCCATATACAGCGGCAGGCGGAACGCGCGGTCCATGATGGCCGGGCCGGCGCGCAAGTCGTCGATGGTTTCGAACAGCGGGATGATGTTGACCGCCATCGACGATTCCAGCGTCACCGAGCCGGCGCGCAGCAGGCCGTGTTCCTTGAGCAGCAGCGCCACTTCCAGCAGGTCGGACACGCTGTCGGCCTTGGAGATGATGTAGTTGGTGATGGACTCTGCACCATAGGTCCGGTGCGCTTCGCTGACCGCGCGGAAGATGGCCAGCTCGCCGCTGGTCTCTTCCGAATAGGCGGTGAAGGGGGAAATCAGCAGGCGCGGCGTGTGCAGTTCTTCCAGCAGCAGCGCGCAGCGTTCGGCTTCCGTCAGCGCCGCGTAATCGGTGCCGGGACGGGCGCTGGCCAGGATCTCGGCCACCACGCGCTCGTGCACGTCGGAGTTCTGGCGCAGGTCGATCGGCGCCAGCGAGAAGCCGAACACCTTCACCGCACGGCGCAGCTGGCGCAGGCGGCCACGGGCCAGCACGGCGGAGCCATGGGCCACCAGCGATTCGTGCACCGTTTCCAGGTCCGCCAGCAGTTCCTGCGCCGACAGGTAAGGCTGCGCGCCCGCGCCGGGCTGGGACGGGGCGTAGCCCGCCGCTGCCGCAGCCGGCCAGATGGTGGCCACGCCTGCCGACGGCACCTGCCAGGCGGCGGTGCAGCCCTGCAGCGGCGCGCCGCTGTTGCCTGGGGCGGCAGCGTTGGCTGCAGTGTTGGCGACAGCGTTGACGGCGGTGTTGGCTGCATAGCCGGCTCCCGCAGCGGCCAGGCAGGCGCGGTTGGCGGCCAGGCGGTTGTGGATGCCGTAGATGGCGCGGCGGTATGGCTCGTCGATGCGGTGCGGCGACTGGTCCGGCGAAGCGTCGGCCAGCTGGCGCAGCTGCTCGGAGCAGCCGGCCATGGTCTGCGCCAGCGACAGCTGAGACGCCAGCTTGTGCAACTCGGCCAGGTAGTGTTCCAGCGCCACGTCGGCCTGGCGCTGCAAGGTCGCGCGCAGCACGGTGGCGGTGACGAAGGGGTTGCCGTCGCGGTCGCCGCCGATCCAGCTGCCCACTTTCATGAAGGTCGGCAGTTCCTCGCCGGCCCAGCGCGTGTCCAGCTTGGTCAGCATGTCCTGCAAGTTGCTGTACAGCTGCGGCAGGCCGCTCAGGATGGTGCGGTCGAAGAAGGACAGGCCGTTCTCGACTTCGTCCAGCACCGACAGCTTGGCCGTGCGCAGCAAGCGCGTTTGCCACAGCGTATGGATGCCGCGCGCCAGCGCCTCGTCGTTCTGCTCCTGCTCTTCCGGCGTCATCTGCACGCGGTCGCGCTCGTCGAGCTCGCGCGCGATGGCCATCTGGCAGTTCAAGGTGCTTTTGCGCTGCACCTCGGTCGGGTGGGCGGTGAACACGGGGCTGATGTGGGCTTCGGCGAAGAAATCGCCGAAGGCGCCGGTGCGGCCGGCGTTCACCACGTTCTGCACCGCCTTGGCCATGCTGCCGATGCGCGGCGCGGAGCCGGCCAGCAAGTGGGCGCGGCTGCGGCGGCTGTGGTGCTGGTCTTCCGCGATATTGGACAGCAGCGAGAAGTAGCCGAAAGCGCGTATCAACTGGCTGGTTTCATCCGGAGACAGCGCATGCAACGCCTCTTCCAGCTGGGCCTGGACGCCCGCGTCCTGCTCGCGGCGGAAACGGATGGCCAGCTGGCGCACGTTTTCGATGCGGTTGAAGGCCTCGTCGCCGTGCTGCGTGCGGATGGTATCGCCCAACATACGTCCCAGTTGGCGGATGTCCCGCCCCAGCAACTCGTCCTTGAATTCCACCGACTTTGAACCATCCATCTGCAACCTCATCAGTATGTAGTATATTTTCAGTTTAAGAGCGCAATTACAGCAAAAGTAGCCCGAAAGCACCATATGCCGCATAGGATATGAGATATAACGTAAATTTACTACATTATGTGACAAATATCGGGGAGTGGGCAACTGAAATCTTTGCCCTTTTGTATATGGATTTGGAATGGATAGGTGAGGCAGCGTACCGATCACAGGTGTCAAACCGGCGCAACATGCCGGCTGGACCAACCAAGGAGGAGAACAGCATGACCAACCGTATCGGCAACAAAGACGTCGCCCAGCAACGCAGCAAAGAGGAAAAAGCGCGCATCAAACGCGCCAACAAGGAGATGGAGGCTGCCAAGCAAGCCATCGCCAGGACCAAGTACCGCAACGAAGTGAAGGGCCGCATTTCGGCAGCCCAGGCCGCGCAGGCCTTCTAAGTCCGCGCCGCCGGCCCCGCGCGGCCATGCGCTGTTGCGCGGTACGGCGGCCCCCTATTCCGGTCCGGCCGGCTTGTTCGATAGAAGTCGTATTAACAAATATTTGCAAATCCGCCACAATGTAGCCGTATCATGTGACGCGACAAATACGCCACCTATCGAGCCCAATGAAAAAATACCTGACGCTGTTAGCCCTGCTGCCCGCCCTGTCGCTGGCCAGCGAATCCGCCAACGGCAGCTTCACCGCCGCCAAATCCTGCGAAGCCTTTTCCTCATTCGCCAAGGGCAGCAACCCCGGCGCGGTGCGCATTGCGCCGCACACTGCCTACCAGGTGCGCGAGATCAACAAGGCCGGCGACTACGACTGGCTGCGGGTGGAAGTGCCGGGCGCCACGCCGCCGCTGCGCTGGGTGGCGCGCGATTGCGGCACGGCGGCCCTGGGCGCGCCGGCAGCCAACCCGCGCGACCAGGCCGGCAACGACAAGCCTGTCCATGGCAGCAAGCGCGACATGTGCTCGATTGCCAACCAGGAGGACAGCTACGTGCTGGCCATGAGCTGGCAGCCCGGCTTCTGCGAGCACACGCCGAACGCCGCCAGCAAGCCTGAATGCAGCGCGATGGAGAAAGGCAGCCTGGTGGTGTCCAACCTCACGCTGCACGGCCTGTGGCCGAACAAGCAGACCTGCGGCACCAGCTACGGCAATTGCGAAGGCAAGCCGTTCGCGCTGAAAAAAGAGACCGTGGACCGCATCGCGCCGTGGATGCCGAACTTCTATTTCGGAACCAGCTTCGGCAAATACGAGTGGAACAAGCACGGCGCCTGCCAGGGCCTGGACCCGGACGCCTACTTCAGCAAGGCCGTCGCCGCCGTACAGCTGGTGAACGGCTCCGCAATCGGCCAGCAGATCATCAAGAACATCGGCGGCTCCTTCAACGCCGACAAATTCTTCGCCACGCTTCGCAGCCAGCACGGCGAAGGCGTGGCCAGCCGCGTGATGCTGGTCTGCGGCGGCAAGAGCTATCTGCAGGAGATCCGGGTGCAACTGCCGGTCGGCTTCAGCGTCGACAAAGGGCTGGCCGGACTGACAGGGGCCCTGCCCGGCCAGGGCCCGCAAACCTCGCGCTGCGGCAGCGAGATCCACGTCGAAGCCAGCGGCAAAAACTAGGAGAGCACATGAGCGACTACGCAGAGCAGGACATCGTCACCAGCCTCGCGCGGCTCGGGCAGTTGTTCGACGAGGTGGGCGCCGCCTCGCGCCTGAAGGAAGTGCCCTTCGTGCATCCGCACTACCGGGCCATGATAGAAGCCTCGCCGTTCGCTGTGCTGGCGACGAACGGGCCGGACGGCCTCGACGCCTCGCCGCGCGGCGACGCTCCCGGCTTCGTGGTGGTCGAGGACGAGCAAACGCTCCTGCTGCCCGAACGCCGGGGCAACAACCGCGCCGACAGCCTGCGCAACATCGTCGCCGACGCCAGGGTCGCGCTGCTGTTCTTGATACCGGGCGTGGGCGAAACGCTGCGTGTCAACGGCACGGCGCGCATCGTGGTCGCGCCCGCGCTGCTGGCCCGCTTCGCGGTCGGCGGCAAGGCCCCCAAATGCGTGCTCGAAATTAAGGTGGAGGCGGTCTACTTCCAGTGCGCCCGCGCCATCCTGCGCTCCGGGCTGTGGACGGCCGCAGCGCAAGGCCCCGCAACGGTCCCGTCGGCGGGCACCGTGCTGGCCGACCTCACCAGGGGCGCGATCGACGGCGCCGCCTACGACCAGGCACTGCCCGCGCGCCAGCGCAGCACGCTGTACTAGCGGGACCATCCACCCGTTCTCATGACGCGGCCGAAGCACTACAGGTGCCTCGAAACCGCCAATTTGTCATTCCCGCGCAAGCGGGAATCCATGCTACACATCCTGAGCATGCGACGCATGGGTTCCCGCGGGAGCGCCGAGCCCTGCGCGGGAACGACAGGCGAATTTCGAGGTACCCTGCGGCGCGCCCAACGGTGGCACAATATGCGCGATAATTGAGGCGCAGTTGCACAAAACGTGCACAGACCAAAGGAAGATGATGAGCACCCTCAGCGTAGACCGGCACGACCTGGCCCTGCTGGCCGAACTGCAGCGCGACGGCCGCGCCACCAACAGCGCCCTGGGCGAGAAGGTCCACCTGTCCACCTCGCAGGTGAGCCGCCGCATCCAGCGGCTGGAGGAAGCCCACGTGATCGACCATTACGCCGCCATGCTGGATCCGCTGGTGGTCGGCTTGGGCGTGATGGCCTTCGTCCACGTGACGCTGGACCGCCACGGCACCGCGTCCGGCGCAAGCTTCGAGCAAGCCATCAGCGACCTGCCCGAAGTGCTGGAATGCTTCTCGGTGACCGGCGAGGCCGACTACGTGATGCGGGTGGTCTCGCACGACCTGGCCTCGTTCTCCGAATTCATGATGCACCATCTGCTGCGCATTCCCGGCGTGAGCAATGTGAAATCCAATATCTCGCTGAAGAAGGTCAAGCAGGTGACCGAGCTGCCGCTGGACCATATCTCGCAGCCGCGCCAGCCGAAGATGCGCGTGCATTTCGCACAGTGATCAGGGCCGTGCCGCTGTCGGCGCCTTCTTACAGCGTCACGGCGCGCGCGCCGCTTGAACTGCAGCAGTCGCTGCGCCATGCTGGATATTTATCGCCGATTTCAGGAGGTCCTCATGGAGACCAGCGACGATGCGCGCAACGCGCAGAAGAGCGAACCCGGCAATGTGGCCAACGGCCATCCGGCCAACAATGTGATCACGCCGCAACGCGAGGGCATGCCGTCCACTGAACCGGGCCGCGTCACCGTGGACCGCGGCGCCTGCGACTTCAGTTCACAGCTGCACGGCCAGTCCGCCGGGTCGGAACAGGCGGCGCGCACCCCGGCGCCGGAGCAAGGCGGCACCAGGGGCGAGCGCGGCACACGCGGCTCGGGCATGCCGGTCGACAGCGCCGCCGGCCAGCTGGCCGACGACCGCCCGGGCCGCGACACGCCCAAGGGCGGCTAGCGGCCTGCAAGCGGCGGGCCCGTGCGGCCGCACCGTCGGGCGGCTGGTTCAGCGGCGCCGTTCAGCGGCGCTACGGCGATGCTGCGGCGCTGCTAGAATAATTGTCGCTCAATGCCAGCCCGGAACGTCCATGAATCTGCAGCACCGCAACAATATCCGCCTGACCGGCGCCGGCCAGCCCCTGATGGTGCTGGCGCACGGCTTTGGCTGCGATCAAAGCATGTGGCGCTACCTGGTGCCGGCCTTCGAGACGAGCCACAAGTTGCTGCTGTTCGACCTGGTCGGCAGCGGCGGCTCGGACCTGGCCGCCTATGACCGGGACAAATACGCCACCCTGCACGGCTATGCCGACGACTTGCTGGAAATCATAGCCGCCTATGCCAGCGGCCCGGTGGTGTTCGTCGGCCATTCGGTCAGCGCCGTGATAGGCTTGCTGGCGTCGAACAAGGCACCCGAACTGTTCGCCTCGCAGGTGATGGTGGGGCCGTCGGCCTGCTACATCGACGACGACGGCTACCGGGGCGGCTTCAGCCGCGCCGACATCGACGACCTGCTTGACACCATGGAAAGCAACTACCTGGGCTGGTCCAGCACCATGGCGCCGGCCATCATGGGCGCGGCCGACCGGCCGGAACTGGGCCAGGAACTGAGCAACAGCTTTTGCCGCACCGACCCCGAGATCGCCAAGCATTTCGCACGCGTCACCTTCCTGTCCGACCACCGCGCCGACCTGGCCCGCTCGCGCACGCCCTGCTTGATCCTGCAGTGCAGCGACGACCTGATCGCGCCGCTGGAAGTGGGGGCCTACATCCACGGCGCCATGCCCGGCAGCACGCTGGCCATCATAGAGAACACCGGGCACTGCCCGCACATGAGCGCGACCGATGCCAGCGTGGCCGCCATGCGCCAGTTCCTGGAGCGCCAGGCTTGAGTATGCCGTCCGCGTCCCACATGCCGCCGGTCAGCCATTGGGACGATGCGCCCTGCGGCCTGCTGGTGAGCGCCGCCGACGGCGCCATCCTGTACGCCAATGCCACCTTCCGCCGCTGGCTGGGCTACGAGGAGGACGAACTGGCCGGGGCCATGCGCTTCCCGCAGTTGCTGCCGATGGGCGCGCGCGTGTTCCATCAAACCCACTTCGCGCCGCTGCTGCAAATGCAAGGCTCGGTGTCGGAAGTCCAGCTCGACCTGCTGCACCGCGACGGCCATCGCGTGCCCATGCTGCTCAACGCGCAGCGCCGCCTGCGCAACGGCGTGCAGGTCGACGAAATCGCCGTCTTCATGGCGCTGGACCGCAAACAGTACGAGCGCGAACTGCTGCACGCTCGCCGCACCGCCGAGGCGGCGGCCGAAGGCCTGCGCCAGGCCGAGGCCAGGCTGATCGCGCTGAACGAGGCCCTGTCGCAGGAGCACAGGCGCAAGGATGAGTTCCTGGCCACGCTGGCGCACGAACTGCGCAACCCGCTGGCCCCGATGACCAGCGTGGTCGAGACGCTGCGCCGCAAGGATTACGACGACCCCCACCTGGTCTGGGCGCGCGGCATGCTGGACCGCCAGTTGCGTCAGATGACCCACCTGGTGGACGACCTGCTGGAGACCTCGCGCATCAGCCAGGGCAAGATCGAACTGCGGCTGGAGACGGTGGAGCTGCGCGCCGTGCTGGGCGCCGCGGCCGAGGCGGCGCAGCCGGCCTTCGATACGGCCGGGCAAACGCTGGTGGTGGACGCGGGCACGCAGCCCCTGCTGCTGCGCGGCGACCCCGTGCGCCTGACACAGATCGTCTCCAACCTGCTGACCAACGCCAGCAAATACACGCCGTCGGGCGGCCGCATCCAGCTCACGCTGCGCAAGGAAGGCGGCGACGCCGTCATCGAGGTGCGCGACAACGGCATCGGCATCCCGCCCGAGCAGCTCGACAATATCTTCAGCATGTTCTCGCAACTTACACCGGCCATGGAGCGCGCCCCAGGCGGCTTGGGAATAGGCCTGGCATTGACGCGCGGCCTGGTCGAGCTGCACGGCGGCCGCGCCAGCGCGCACAGCGAAGGGCCTGGCCACGGCAGCCAGTTCACCGTGCGCCTGCCGCTGCCGGCCGAAGCGATCGCACCGCAGCCGCCCCCCGCGCCCGTCCCCGTGGCCGACGCCGCCGGCACCACGGCGCTCATCGTGGACGACAACGTCGATGCGGCCGAGAGCCTGGCGATGGCGCTCGATTTCGTCGGCTACAGCACGCGCACCGCGCACAGCGGCGGCGCCGCGCTGGCGGCCCTGGCCGCGTTCCAGCCGCGCCTGGCGCTGCTCGATATCGGCTTGCCGGATTTCGACGGCTACGAACTGGCGCGCCGCATCCGCCTGCTGCCCGGCGGCGCCGGGATATTGCTGATCGCCGCCACCGGCTGGGGCCAGGACGCCGACCGCCAGGCCGCCCTGGACGCCGGCTTCGACCTGCACATGACCAAGCCGGTCGACTTCATGCAGCTGCACCAGGCCATTTCAACGCACCTGGCCTGAATAGGCCTGCCTGTGTGCCATACCGAACAGAAGGATTAATTGATGGGACGCATCATACGCATGCAGCCACTATTATTTTAATCGGGAGAAAAAATCATGAACGCCACGAAAATCATCGGCATCATCCTCATCTGCGGCGGCATCGCAGGCGTGTCCTTCGGCAGCTTCAGCTTTACCAAGGAAACGCACAAAGCCAGCGTGGGCCCGATCGCCCTGTCGGTACAGGAGAAGGAAACCGTCAACATTCCGCTGTGGGCCAGTGTGATTGCCATCGCGGCCGGCGCCGCGGTGCTGGTTGCCGGCTCGCGCAAGGGCTAGGCCTTCCGCATGCGAGCAGCACGTCAGCAAGTCAGGCCGGGGTTTCGATGCGTTTCAAGCGCTGGCCGTGGATACCCCAGATGCAGTCGGCGCCGTCCACGGTGCCGCACAGCACCCAGCCGGTGCCGATCTTGCGCACGTCGATGGGGGTCTCGAGTTCCTTGGCCAGTTTTTCGGCCCACATGCGGGCCGCGCCCTGTCCTTTGAAGAGCTCGTTGCCTTCGAAGATGACGGTGGCGTCGAATACGGGAGCGGCGAAGATAGTGTTCATGCGATGGGCCTTGTGCGAGTCTGGTATGCGTGGCCGAATTCTACAACAGGCCAGTGGAATGCGATCGCCGACTACAGGGAACCTCGAATAACCGCTAAATTGTCATTCCCGCGCAGGCGGGAATCCATGCTACTCCTCTGAGCATGCGAAGTATGGGTTCCCCTTGCTGCCGCAAGTCGTTCCGCAGGCGTGGGGCGTACCCCACGAATTCCCTGCTACACCCTGCGCGGCGGTCCGCCGATGCGGAACGACAGGTATTTCGAGGTGCCCTACAACTATTGGCTGCCTCGAATAAGCTCCAATTTGTCGTTCCTTATTGCAGCGCCACCCCGGCCCTGGCCAGCAAGCCTTCGCAGCGCGGCGACAAGTGCGTCAGCCGCAGCGACTTGCCGGCCCTGGCGTAGCGCTCGCCCAGCGCTTCCAGCGCGGCGATGGCCGAGTGGTCGGCCAGGCGCAGGTGGCGGCAATCGAGCACCACGCGCGCCGGGTCGGCAGCGGGCGCGTACAGCTCCTGGAAATGGGTCGCCGAAGCAAAGAACAGCGTGCCGTGCGGCGTGTAGGTGCGCTGCCCCGCCACACTGTCGTCGACGTCGGCACGGATGTCGCGCGCGTGCTGCCAGGCGAAGCTGAGCGCGGCGATGACGATGCCGCACAACACCGCCGTGGCCAGGTCGGTGGCGACCGTGATGCCGGTGACGGCGACGATCACCAGCGCGTCGTGGCGCGGCACCTTGCCCAGCACGCGCAGCGAGCCCCAGGCGAAGGTCTGCTGCGCCACCACGAACATCACGCCCGCCAGCGCCGCCAGCGGAATCAGCTCGATCCACGGCGACAGGAACAGGATGAACAGCAGCATCATCACGCCCGCCACCGCGCCGGACAGGCGCGTGCGCCCGCCCGAACCGAGATTGATCATGGTCTGGCCTATCATGGCGCAGCCGCCCATGCCGCCGAACAGGCCGGACAGCACGTTGGCCGCGCCCAGCGCCACGCATTCGCGGTTGGCCTGGCCTGGGGTGCCGGTGATGTCGTCGGTCAGGTTGAACGTGAGCAAGGTCTCCAGCAGGCCCACCAGCGCCATCAACACCGCGTAGGGCAGGATGATGCGCAGCGTCTCCAGCGTGGCCGGCACGGCCGGCAGGTGGAAGTCCGGCAGGCCGCCGGCGATATGCGCCATGTCCCCCAAGGTGCGGGCCGGCAGGCCGAGCGCCACGCTCAGCAGGCCGACCACGGCGATCGCCGCCAGCGCCGGCGGCACCGCCTTCGTCAGCTTGGGCAGCAGCCACACCACCAGCACCGTCAGCACCACCAGGCCGGCCATCAGCAGCATCGGCGCCCCGTGCAGCCACTGCCCGTCCAGCTTGAAGTGTTCCAGCTGCGCCATGGCGATGATGATGGCCAGGCCGTTGACGAAGCCCAGCATCACCGGGTGCGGCACCATGCGGATCAGCGCCCCCATGCGCAGCAGGCCGAACAGCGCCATCAGCACGCCGCCCAGCACCACCGTGGCCAGCAGATATTGCGCGCCGTGCTGCGCCACCAGCGCCACGATCACCACCGCCATGGAGCCGGCCGCGCCCGAGATCATGCCGGGGCGGCCGCCGAACAGCGCGGTGACGGTGCAGATGAAGAAGGCGCCGTACAAGCCCATCAGGGGGTTGAGCCCGGCCACCAGCGCAAAGGCGATGCACTCGGGCACCAGGGCGAAGGACGTGGTCAGTCCGGCCAGGACATTGCTGCGAATATTGTTCATGAGGAAATACAGACGCGGAAAAGAAAACAGCCCACACGCGGTGGGCTGCTACAGGTGCCGGAATTATACCAGCGTACGGCTGGGCTAGCCCGGCAGGGCAAGCAAGCTTGCTGCGAATCTATGTGCGCTTGCGCACCGACGATGGCGGCGCAGCGCGCAAAGATAGCTTCCACACAGGGAGAAAAACATGAAAGCAGCCGATGAAGCCGTCCAGCAGTCCACCTTCCGCGATTTCGTCATCGAGGCCAGCGCCGTCCAGATGGGCTCGCAGTGGCGGCCGCAGTTCCGCGTCTCGCGCGGCAATCGAAAGACCAGCTGGTGCACCCCGCGCGTGAGCGCCTTCTCCAACAGTGCGCTGGCCATCGAGGCGGCGGTGCAGCACGCGGTGCGTGAAATCCAGCGCGGCTGGGGTTCCTGCTTCGCGTGACACATGCCGGCCACGGCTCATCAATACGGCGCGCGCGCCTACAGGCAGCGGCACCGTGGGCCCACACGCGCAGGCGTGCCCAGGGTGTGTAATGCAAGTTGAACAATTGCAGGAGCGCCACATGTCCAAGCCCATTCCGGCCTTCACCAGCCCCCGCCGCGCACGCCGCGCGCCATGAACGCCCCCGCCGACGGCGCCTTCATGGCGCCAGCCAGCGGCCAGCCGCGCCGCAACCAGTCCATGCTGTCGCGTCTGCTGGAAGCGGCGCGCCGTGCGCAAATCGCACGGCTGCCGCTGCCCGCCTATTGCTGCGACTTCGACGACACCATTGTCTGCTACAACCAGGCTGCAGCCGAGCTGTGGGGCGGCGCGCCGGTACGCTGCGCCAACGGCAAGCTGAAGCCGGCGCACCGCGTGCTGGCCGGCGACGGCGCCCCGGCGCACGCCTCCATGATGCCGTCCGCCGTCGCATTGCGCGATCCGCCGCCACAGGATGGCGTCGAACTGGCCATTGCCCGGCCGGACGGCACGGTGCGCCAGATCGTTTCCCATCCGCTGCTGGCCCGGGGCGCATGCGGTGAGGCGCTGGGCGTTTTCTGCGTCGATATCGACGTCACAGGCCGCACGGCGCTGGAGGCGGCACTGGGGCTGGCCCAGCAAGCCAAACGGGAATTCATCTCCGCGCTGTCACACAAGGAATACCGGCGCGACAAGCCGTATGGCGCGGCCAGGGAGGCGGACGCCGAGCCCACGGAGCGCGAGGACCCGCCCGATCCGCAGTCCCGGCAACCGTCGTCGTTCATGGCAGGACTGATCGGGCAGACGGCGGGGCCCGAACGCATCAGCGCATGGCAGCCGGGCCACACCCCGCTCGGCCAGATGCTGGACCAGGCGCTGGGACTGGCGGCGCCTGGCATCGCCGTGCGCGGCCAGACCTTGTACGCGGCCTGCGCGCAGCGCGACACACTGCTGCTGCGCGGCCCGGAACTGCTGGCGCGCGGCCTGGCCGGCGCGCTGGAACACGCCAGCCGGACCGCACCGGACGGCGCCGGGCTGGCACTGAGCGCGGCAATCGACCACGATCTGCTGGATATGCTGATACGGGACTCGGGCCCGGCCGATATGCCGGGCGCGCCGCGCAGCGCCCAACAGCCCGCCAGCGGGGCGCGCTGCCCGACCCTGGCCGACGCGCGCGAAGCCTGCGAGCGGCTGGGCGGGCTGCTCTCGCTTAGCGGCGCGGATGGCGCCACTCCGGGTCGCGTCCGCATGATATTGCCGGTGGCGCTGCCGCCGCGCCGCCCGAAATAACCTCAGTGGGGAGACCAGGGCAGTGCCCGCACCCGCATGGGCGGCGCCGAAGCGGATGTCGTAGCCGCGCCTGTCCTGCGCACTGCGGCCATCAACACATCCTAGCGACAATACCGGGCGGCCACGACCGTTTCAGCGAAGGCGGCCTTGGTCATCGCCTGGCGCGTGGCCAGCAACGCGCCGGTCAGCCGCTGCAGGTGACGCAACAATTCCGGGTGGCGGGCATCGCGCGGATGCAGGCTGAGACGGACCAGGGGCTGGCGCGCCTGCAGCGTTAGCATGGCGTCCAGCGCTACCCGGGAAAACACGCGCCCGGCGCCGTTGCGGGCCGCATACACCAGTGTCGGCGCGGACAGCGATACGGGCCGCTGCAGCCAGTGGAAGCGGGCGAAGGTGGTGGTATAGGCGAAGGATTCGGCGCGCAGCGCTTCCCAGGCGCCGTCGCCCAGCAGCCAGGCGGGCGCAACGAAGCCCCGCAGCGGCCAGCCGCGCTGCGCGAACCAGGCCTTGCCGAGTAGCAGCTTGCGCCGCGCCTGCTCGCGGCCCAGCGCGGCGAATTCGCCCTCCCCTTGCGTGAACATCCGGCGCAGGAAGCGCTGCCGCAGGCCGCGCGGCGGCGGGCCGGCGTCCAGGTGGGTGTAGCCGTGCAGCGCCAGTTCATGGCCCTGCGCCAGCACGCGCTCCAACCCGGCCTCATACCGCGCGAGGTCTCCGCAGCCTTCGCCGCCAGCCCCGCCATGGTAGCGCGGCACCACCAGCCACGTCAGCGGTATGTCCGCCACCGTGCGCACGGCCTGCCACAGGCGCAGGCAGTCCGGCCAGGTCGCGGGCGCCACGTCATGGATGGACACGCACAGCGCACGCGGCACGCCGGACGGCCCGGTGGCCGGCGTTTCAGCGGCTGGCACGCGAACCTCCTTGCGCCTGCGCCTGTTTGCCCTCCAGCAGTGCGTCGTAGCGCGCCAGCATCTGCGGCAGGATGCGGTTCCAGTCGTAGCGCGGGCATACCGCGCTGCGCGCCGCCGCCCCCAGCGCCGCCGTGTCCTGCCGGAACACCGCATCCACGCCCTCGCAGAGCGCCGCTGCGCTGTTGGGCGCCACCACCACGCCGGTGCCAGGTTGCACCAGTTCGGCCACCGCGCCGCCGCTTGTGACCACGGCGGGCAGGCCGCAGGCCATCGCTTCGAGCACGATCAGGCCGAAGGTTTCGCGGTCGCCCGGGTGGACCAGCGCGTCGCAACTGGCCAGCAGGCGCGCCAGCGCGCGCGGGTTGGACTGGAACGGCAGCATCGTCACGGCGCCGCTGCGGCGGCGCGTGCGCCCGCCCACCATCAGCAGGTGGTAGGGCGCGCCGAGCCGCTTGACGGCGGCGGCCAGCACATCGAGCCGCTTGCAGGCACTGAAGCGGCCCGCGTACACCAGCAGCCGGGACGATTCGGGCAGGCCCAGCTCGGCGCGCAGGCCGGGATCGCGCCGCTGCGGATCGAAGATGGCCGTGTCGATGCCGAGCGGCTGCTGCACCGCGTCGAGGCCCATGCCCGCCAGGTGCCGCACCATGGCCGCGCTGGGCGCCAGCAGCAGGTCGCAATGCCGGTACAGCCGCTGCACGTACTGGCGCGCCAGGCGCCCGGCCAGCGGGCCGAAGCGGCGCCGCAGCAGTTGCGGCAAATCCGAATGGTAGAACGCCACCAGCGGCGCCTGCAGCTGGCGGCTGGCGCGCAGCGCGGCCCAGGCGCACGGCCCGGCGTCGCCGACCTCGATCAGGTCCGGCTGCAGGCGCTGCAGCACGCGCGCGGCGGCGGCCGAGCTGGGCACGCGGTAGCCGTACAGGCCGGGCAAGGCCAGGCTGGGTATGGCCGCCGTGTGCGGCGGCCCGGCGCTGGCCAGCTGGCCGGCATGGCGCGGCAGGTTGGGACTGGCAATGGTATGGCGCACGGCGCTGTGGCTGGCCAGCCAGCGCGCCTTGGCGTCCAGGTAGGTGCTGACGCCGCCTCCCGCACCCGCATAAAACATCGTCACGTCGACCACATGCATAGCACCTCCGCGTCCCCTGCTGGCAGTTGGACACGGCTGCGGCGCGTTGGTTCGCGCCAGCCCACTTCCTACACGACGCGGCGCGGCATTCCTACGCGCCGGCGCGCAAGCGGGGCCCATCATGCCCCCTTGGACAACTCGCTGGGGAGGCATCATGAAGCAGATCAACAAGCCGGCGCGGCCGGTGACATACGCATGGACGGCGGCCGCCGCGCTGGCCGCCGCCTGGGCCGTCGTGCAGTTCAAGACGCGCCAGGTCGAGCGCGACAACCCGCCGCGCGGCCGCTTCATCACGGTCGACGGCGTGCGGCTGCACTATCTGGACCAGGGTGAAGGCGAGGTCGTGGTGCTCTTGCACGGCAACGGCGTGACGGTGGAGGATTTCCGCAACAGCGGCCTGTTCGACCAGCTGGCCGCCAGCCACCGCGTGATCGCCTTCGACCGCCCCGGCTTCGGCTACAGCGAACGCCCGCGCAGCACCATCTGGACGCCGTCCGCGCAAGCCAGCCTGCTGGGCAAGGCGCTCGACCAGCTCGGTGTGCAGCGCGCGGTGGTGCTGGCGCACTCGTGGGCGACGCTGGTGGCGCTGGCCATGGCGCGCGAGCGGCCGGCGCAGGTGGCCGGGCTGGTGCTGGCGTCCGGCTACTACTACCCCAGCGTGCGGCTGGACGTGCTGACCGCCCTGCCCGCCGTGCCCCTGATCGGCGACCTGATGCGTTACACCGTCTCGCCGCTGCTCGGCCGCCTGCTCTGGCCGTTGCTGGTCAAGCGCGCCTTCCACCCGTCGCCGGTGCCGGACAGTTTCCGCCGCCTGCCGCCGTGGATGATGCTGCGCCCCGGCCAGCTGCGCGCCGAGGCGGCCGAAACGGCGATGATGATACCCAGCGCGGCCGCGCTGCGGAAACACTATCCCGAACTGGCCATGCCGGTCGAAATCGTCACCGGCGCTGGCGACGCCATCGCCAGCGCGCAGCACAACTCGCTGCGCCTGGGGACCGACATAGCCCAGGCCGGGCTGGCCATGCTGCCCGGCGCCGGCCACATGATCCAGCACCTGTCGCAGCAGGTATTGCTGCAGGCCGTATCGCACGTCTCGCAGGCATTGCAGGCCGGGCGCTTCAGCCCGCTCGCGAGCGCGGGCTAAGGAAAACATCGGAAAACAACTCCTGCCGGGCCTGGGCGCCCCACGGTAAGATAGGCGCATTCAAGCGGACGATAACAGGAGACGAGGATGGGAGTATTGGAAGGTGTGCGCGTGCTGGAAATTGCCGGCCTGGGTCCGGCGCCGTTCTGCGGCATGCTGCTGGCCGACATGGGCGCCGAGATAACGCTGGTCGAGCGCGCCGGCGGTAAGAGCGGCGATCCGCTCGACCTGGGCAAGAACGCCATCGTCAACCGCGGCAAGCGCTCCCTTGCGCTGGACTTGAAAGACCCGCGGGCGGTCGAGGCGGTGCTGGCCCTGGTCGAACAGGCCGACGTGCTGATCGAAGGCATGCGGCCCGGCGTCATGGAGCGCTTGGGCCTCGGCCCGGACGCGTGCTTGGCGCGCAACCCGCGCCTGGTGTACGGCCGCATGACCGGCTGGGGCCAGCAAGGCCCCTTGGCGCAAGCGGCCGGGCACGACATAAACTACATCGCCCTGTCCGGCGCGCTGTGGTATTCCGGCATGCCGGGCACGGCGCCGATGGCGCCGCCCACGCTGGTGGGCGACCTGGGCGGCGGCGCGCTGTACCTGGCCATGGGCATACTGGCCGGCGTACTGCATGCGCGCGCACATGGCAAGGGCCAGGTGATCGACGCGGCCATCGTCGACGGCAGCGCCAACATGATGAACCTGATGCTGTCGATACACGCCGCCGGCCAGCAGCCTATGGAGCGCGGGCGCGGTTTGCTGGACGGCCCGCACTGGTACGGCAGTTACCTGTGCGCCGACGGCCACTACATCAGCATCGGCGCGCTGGAGCCGCAGTTCAGCGCGCTGCTGTTTGCCAAGCTGGGCCTGGGCGACGACGCCGATTTCAAACAGCCCTATGACTCGCGCACCTGGGCAACATTGCGCAGCCGGCTGGAAGCGCTCTTCGCCGCCCGGCCGCGATCGCACTGGGTGGACCTGCTGGAAGGCAGCGACGCCTGCTTCGCGCCGGTGCTGACGCCGGCCGAGGCGATGGAGCACCCGCACATGGCCGCGCGCGGCGTCTACTTCACGCGCGACGGCGTGCTGCAGGCGCGCCCCGCGCCGCGCTTCTCCACTTGCCCGGCCGAGCCCGGCCCGGTGCCGGCGCGCGGCGAACACAGCGAGGAAATCCTGCGCGAAGCAGGACTGGGCGACGCGGCCATTGCAAGCCTGCTAGCCTGAACTGCATTGCGTGTTAGCAACGCTTCGTATGCCCGCTCGACCTGCGCGAAAAGACCGTCCAGGTACGCTACGACCGCCAGCGGCGCGAACGCCTACGTGGTCTACTTCGCCGGCCAGCTCATGGGCCAGGCCTGGCTGGATCGCGCAGCAAGCCGCCGGATTGGGCCCACTTCCTGGAAGTCAGTGCACCCGGCATCACGAAGAGGCTGAGCGGAATGCCACGAGTTCCTCAAAGCGGGCCAAAAACCGGCCGCTCGCGTCAGCGCGCTCGTCGCCTGAAGGCAGCAAAACCCGCGAGCCCTATACCAATCAGCGCCAGTGATGCCGGCTCGGGTACGCCATGCTGATCAAGTGTCAGTGTCCCGTTGAGCGTGGTGTTCGAGTCATTATTTCTGCCGCCCAAAGTGAACCGCAACACATCGCCGGCATTGATGTTGGCAAAGGTATACGTGCCGTGATAGTCGAATCCGCCAGAAGGCGGGTTGCAGCAATCCACCGGCCCTACGCCAACCAGCGGCGTGCCGTCTGCACGGAGGAAGGCGGTCACACGGAAAAATGCGTGGAAGCCCGAGTAATCCCAGTCGAAACTGTAGTCACCGGCCTCGGTGGCCAGGGCGGTCGCGGTCCAGGTTTGTGTTGTATGAACAGCCGGCCCGGATAAGGCATATGTCAGCGCGGTTGTATCTCCTGTCTGCGTCGACGAGCTTACACCTGGACCGGTGATCGACCACGTCAACAAAGGAATGGCGCTCGCATTGGAGACGAAACTGAGCGCTGCGGTGGCAACGACTGCCACTGCAGCGCTGCGAATGCCAGATATTTGGCTGGCCTTAAACGGGATCTTCATTAGCATGGGAGTACTCCATTGTGGATTTGCGGGGCTGGTAAATCACCCGCGCACCTAAGCAGCGGGTTCCCACCTAGTGCAACATTCGAGCCAGCGGCGCTGAGTTGCCTATTTATCAATGAGTTGGCCGAGTTCCTGTCTCGCGTTCTCTGCCTGCTGTAAGCGCCAGCGACACACCGGCAGCAGTTGGCATCCGCCGTCAGCGTGACGAGGGCTAGCAGGTCGCGGGGTCAGGTCCTGGGCCAGGGGTCCGACATTCGGACAAATTACCGCGTTTCCTCACATTTCCGAACTGCACGGCTAACGGTCTTGTCGGAGACTTGACCCCATGCGCTTTCGTGCGCGGCGCTTCGCGCTTCGTGTACGAATGTCGGACCGGCCGAGGCGATGGCGCATCCACACATGGCCGGGCGACGCGGCCATCGCAAGCCTGCTACCCTGAGCTTCATCGCGTGCTATCCCCGCATAACCCAAGGAGCAACCTCATGGCTGGCAATATCGAATCAGCGCTGGAACAAGGCGTGATGCATCTGACCTTCTCGTCCGAGGACGGCCTGAACACCATGGACGACGCGTGGGTGTCCCGGCTCGACGCGCTGCTGCGCGATGCGCAGGAAACGGCGGCAGTGCGCGTCGTGCTGCTGTCGGGGCAAGGCAGCGCGTTCTGCGCCGGCGCCGATATGCGCGGGATGGCGACCAGCGTGCTGCACCAGGGCTTTGCCGGCTCGCCGCTGGAACGGCTGACCGAGCGCCTGGCGGCGTTTCCCAAGCCGCTGCTGGCGGCGGTGCACGGCATGGCCATCGGCGGCGGCGCCACCATGCTGCTGCACTGCGACCTGGTGGTGGCCGCCAGCGATACCCAGTTCCGCCTCCCCTTCACGGCGCTGGGAGCAACGGCGGAATTCGCCTCAAGCTGGCTGCTGCCGCGCGCTGCCGGCACTCGGTTGGCGTCCGAACTGATGCTGCTGGCCCGCTTCTTCGACGCAGAGAAAGCCATGCGCGCCGGCCTGGTCAACGAACTGGCTGCACCCGGCGAAGAACTGGCGCTGGCACGCTCGTGGGCCCGGGAGCTCGCTGCGCTGGCGCCGGCGTCCGTACGCCTGACCAAGCGCCTGCTGCGCGAGGGCCAGCACGCCAGCCTGGCCGACACCATCAGCCATGAAGGCAAGGCTTTCGTTGCCACGCTGTCCGGCCCCGAGGTGCGCGAGGCCGTCAGTGCATTCAAAGGGAAGCGCCGCCCCGACTTCTCCGCTTTCGACTAGGCTGCTAGGGTTTGCGGGCCGGCTTGCCGTTTTCGTTCACCGGCAAATTTTCGTCGATGTCGCTGGACGCCGAGCGCACCCGCTTGTAGGTGAGCGCTGCGCCATTCTCGGGCAGCGCCGGGCCGGCGTAGACCAGCGCAAGCTCGCCGATGGCGCTCGTGGTGTCCGCGCCGAAGCCGGACAGTGCGGTAAAGCGCAGATGGCGCGCCGTTTCCTTGCGGCCCAGCTGGATGGTTTGCTGGTCGAATGTCGACACCAGCGCGCCGCGTTTCAGTTCGCGCCACGTGGCGCCGTCATCGCTGGCCTGCAGCAGGTATTCGCGCACGTCACCCTCGTGGTCGCGGTGGTTCTGGCGCGGCATTAGCACCAGGCCGGTGAAGGAAACCGGCTGCGGAAACGCCAGCGTCAACCAGCGCGGACCACGCTTGCCATCCGCTGTCCAGAAAGTGTTGGGGTCGCCGTCCACGGCGCTGGCCGCATCGCGCCCGCCGGCCGAAGTGGCCGCCACTGCGCCCAGCTTCTTCATCACCAGCGTATCGAACAGCGCGGCGCTGAACTGCGACGGTTCCATCGCGGTCTGCGGATCGAAGGCCGCGCCGGCCATGTAATCGAGCACCGACTTGCGCAACTGGCGCGCCACCACGCGGCGGTCCAGGTCGCGCTCCAGGTCCACGCTCGCCACCATCAGTTTCCCATTGCCCACCCTGGCCTCGAACAGCAGGCCAAGCTTGAAGTTGCGGTTCCAGTCGTCCACCGGCTGCACGATGGGCTGCAGGCCGGGCGGCAGCTTGTCCATGTTCAGCGCGCGCGTGCCCGCCACCAGCTCGGTCCACTGCCAGTCGTTGAAGGCCTCGGTGGGGAACTGCGCCAGCGCGGCGTGGCGATGGTCGACCCACACGCCCAGCATGCGTCCCCAGGCCGGATTCATCAGGCGGTTCCAGAACACCGGCACCGTGTCGAGCGGTGGCGAGGTCCAGTCCAGGTCCGCCGCGCGCGGCAGGTAGAGCACCTTGCCGCCCGCCTTCAGCCCCGCCTCGGCGGCCGGCCAGCTCTGCGTCACCAACACATCGGCCGGTTCTGCCGCCGGCAATGCCGCCGCCGGATAGACCCAGATGTTCCAGTCGTTCTCCGCATCCGTGCCGCGCAGGCCCACCACCAGGCGGTAGGCGGCAGGCGCCGGCAGCGGCGACAGCGCGGCCTGCACCGTGCCAAGACTGATGTTCTTGCCGATGGGGATATCCTTGCGCGGCAGCTCGCCGCCGGCGGCCACCTTGCCCGCCGCGTCCACCAGTTTCCAGTACGGCTGCGCGTTCGCCAGCGGCAGTGCGCCGAAGTGCGCGATCTCCACCTCCGCCGTCAGCGCCTGGTCCCCGGTGTAGACCCGCTTCCCAAGGCGCGCCAGCGGCACGGTCTCGCCATTGAAGCGGCGAAACTCCCTGGCCGTCGCGTATCCCTTCGACTCCCAGAAAGTGTCGAGGATGCCCACCAGCGCCGTGCCCTGCCCCAGGTAGTCGTGCAAGTCCAGCAGTTGGTAGCCCATCATGCCGGGCGTGCGCAGATTGGCCTCGATTTCTTCCTTGTAGTTCTGCACCTGGAATTTGCCGGATGCCATGGCGAAATCCTTGTTGCGGTCCGCCATGCCGTGCTTGGCCAGCGAGTCGCGGAAGATTTCGTAATTCCCGGGCCGCAGGTAGCCGGTGAATTTGGGGATGACGCTGAAGTCCGGATAAGCCACCCACTGGCCGGTTTCATGCGACACCACCGGCACATGGATGTCGGCCAGCGTATCGCCGTAGTCCTTGCCGAACCAGCCCTTGTTGCCGCGCAGCGGCTTGGGACCGATGCGCTGCATGGCCAGGAAGTCGGTGCCCTCGCCCAGGCCCGGCACTTCCTTCTCGGTGTGGCCGGTGCCGTTGGAGTACAAGCGGCGCGGGTCGGCCACGCGGTAATGCGCGATCCACTGGTCGAAGGCCTCCTTCCAGCGTCCCTTCGGCTCGTTTCCGGGGCTGAGCAGCAGGAAGGACGGATGGTTGCCGTAGGCCCGTATCATGCGGTCGGTTTCCTCGTACAGCATCTTGTCCATGGCCGTGCCGGGCGAGACCTCGTTCCACATGCCGGGCTCCGGCTGCAGATACATGCCCAGTTCATCGGCCGCCTGGAATGCCGCCTCGGGCGGGTTGAAGGAGTGGAAGCGGATGTGGTTGATGCCCCAGTCCTTATTGATCTGGAAGATCTTGCGCCAGTAGGCGACATCGCTGGGCGGATAGCCGGTGAGCGGGAAGTCGCCGCCGTGGTGGGTGCCGCGCAGCAGCAGGGGGCGGCCGTTCAGCACGAAATCCTTGCCGCGCGCGGCGATCTGCGCGAAGCCGAAACTGACGTCGCGCGTATCGTTGGCGTGGTCGCCCTTCAGTTGCAGCTTGATCTGGTGCAGCGCCGGGTGGAACTCGTCCCAGGTCTGTGCCGATGCCGGGAACTGCACCCTGATCTCGGCGCTGCCGCCACCGGCGTCCCAGCTCACCTTGTGCGCCACGCCGTTCGCCGTCAGCACGCCCGCACCTGAACCGCCGGCCGCGTTGCCGATGCGGACCTTGAGCAGCACCGACCTGTGCTGCACGTCGGGATAGGCTTGCGCGTCGTCCAGCCAGACCGGCGAGGTGGCGCGCAGTTCGACCTTGCCGACGATGCCGTTCCAGCTCATGCCCAGCGAGTCCGATACGCTGTGCGCGTCCGGCCGGTAGGCCATCAGCATGCGGTTGTCGACGCGGATGGAGACGCGGTGTTTGCCCGGCGCCAGCAGGCCCAGGTCGTATTCGTGCTCGGCCACGAGGCTCAGGTTGGAGCCCATATTCTTGCCGTCCACCCAGGCCGTCGAACCCCAGTGCGGCCGCTCCATGAACAGCACCACGCGCTTGCCGCGCCAAGCCTGCGGCACCTCCACGTCGCGCTGATACCAGGCCGCGCCCAGGTAATGGCGCGCCGGCTGCGACAGGAACGGCACTTTGACCTTGCCAGGCGTCGTGTGCGGTTTGTAGTCCTCGCGCTGGTCCCAGTTCTTGTCGTAGAGCGACAGCACCCAAGGCGTTCTGGTGCTGATCTCGTCGCCCTTCCCCTGCGCCTGCAGGATGCCGGGCAGCACGATCCGGTCTGCCAGTTCGCGCCCGTACCAGCCCTGCTCCACGCCCACGTCGCTGCGGTCGATGGCGAAGCGCCACTGGCCGGCCAGATTGCGCACGTCGGCCGCATGGACGGCGGCGGAACTCGCGGCCAGGGACAATACTGCGGCTAGCTTGGCGGTGCTGGGAAGACTCAGTAATGGTCGGGCCACGGAATACCTTGCAAACGGACTAGGAGGGTCGCCCGATTATGGCCCAAACCCGTTCCGCCAATTGCGCATCCGCATGAGTGTTTGCTCCCGTCCCCGCCTCTTCCCTACTACAAACGAGCTGAGCCGCCTTGGGGTCTGACCCTCGCTGTTAAGGTAAGGCAATCGCACTTCGAAAGCATGCGAGGTATGGGTTCCCGCCTTCGCGGGAACCCATACCAAGTAAGCCTATGCATGGCGCCAATCACTTAACTTAACGGCGAGCGTCTGCCCCCGAATGCGGCTCAGCTCGCCTAACGTGTTCAGGCCGACTGGACCGGCGTAGTGCGGGCCGGCCGCGCCGGCGGCGGGCCGTCCAGCAGCGGGCTGTAGCCGGGGAAGGTCATGCGCAGGATGCGCAGCACGGTGGTGCCGAACTGGCGCGTCAGCGAGCCGGTGTTGTAGGGCAGCTTGTACTGCGCGCACAAGGCGCGCACGCGCGGCGCCACCTCGGCGTAGCGGTTGCTCGGCATGTCGGGGAACAGGTGATGCTCGATCTGGTGGCTCAGGTTGCCGCTCATGATGTGGAACAGCTTGCCGCCGCTGATATTGCAGGAGCCCAGCAACTGCCGCACATACCAGTGCGCGCGCGTTTCGTTCTCCACTTCGGCCTTGGTGAACACGTGCACGTCCATCGGGAAGTGGCCGCAGAAGATGATCAGATAAGTCCACAGGTTGCGGATGATGTTGGCCACCGCGTTGGCGCCCGCCACGTAGAAGAAGAACGGGCCGGCCAGCAGCGGGAACAGCAGGTAGTCCTTGCGCGCCTGGCGCCAGATCTTGGCGCGCGTGCGCAGCCACATCGGGCGCAGCGTGGCCCACTTCATGCGGCCGCGCATCACGCGGCCCAGCTCCAGCTCCTGGATGGCGATGCCCCATTCGAAGAAGATCGCCAGCAGCAGCGCGTACAGCGGATTGCCCAGGTTGAAGGGCTTCCAGCGCTGGCCGGAGAACAGGCGCAGCAAGCCGTAGCCGCCCACGTCGGCGTCCTTGCCCAGCACATTGGTCCAGGTGTGGTGCTTGATGTTGTGCGCCTGCTTCCACTGGTCGGACGGACACACGTGGTCCCATTCCCAGCGGCCCGACTGGATATTCGGGTCGCGCAGCCAGTCCCACTGCGCGTGCAGCACGTTGTGGCCGATCTCCATGTTCTCCAGGATCTTGGCCGCGCCCAGCATCAACGTGCCGAGCGCCATCACGGGCCAGAAGGTCGACCATGCGGCCAGCGCGTGGCCCCATTGCGGCAGCAGCGCCAGGCTGGCGTAGATCGCCAGGCGGCCGCCGACCTCCAGTGCGCGGTGGATTTTCAGCAGGCGGTAGATGTAGCGCGCGTCGCGCTCGCCCCGGCTGGCCATGGTTTCGTTGCGTATCGCTTCGACTTCGCGGCCGAAATCGGCGATGTCGGCGGGCGTCAGATGGGATGGTATCGGCATGGTTTTCCTTTGTTCTTTACAACGCGAGTTCAACGTCGCCCACGGCGCTGCAGACGCAGACCTGGACCGTGTCGCCCGCTTCGGCGATCAGCGCGCCATTGCGCAGGTCGCGCACGCAGCCGCTCACCAGTTTGGTGTCGCAGCCGTGGCAGATGCCCATGCGGCAGCCGTGCGGCGGATTCAGTCCGGCTTCCTCGGCGATGCGCAGCAGGCTGCTCACACCGTCGGACGCCGCCTCCGTGCCGCTGCCGGCGAAGGTGACGCGGCCGGCGGTGGCTTCCGCCGTCGCCTGCGCGGCCAGCGGCGCGTGGAAGCGCTCCACGTGCAGCAGATGCGGCTGGCCGGCAGCCTGCCAGTGCGCCTCGACTGCTTCCAGCAGGCTGGCCGGTCCGCAGGCCCACACTTCGCGCTCGCGCCAGTCCGGGCAAGCAGATTCCAGCTGTTCGGCGCAGAAGCGCGCGTCGCCGGCCTGGGTGTAGTAGCGCAGCAGATGGTAATGCCGCTGGCTGGCCGCCAGCGCATCGAGTTCCTCGCCGAAGATCACTTCACCGGCCTGCGGCGCGTAGTGCATGTGGACCGTGTCCGGCACCACCTCGTACTCCTGCACGTAGTGGCGCAGCATGCTCATGACCGGCGTGATGCCGCTGCCGCCGGTGATGAACAGCGGCAGCACGGGGATGGACTCCGGCAGCACGAAGTCGCCCTGCGGTTCGCCCAGCGGCAGATAGTCGCCCGCCCTCACCTCGCGCACCAGCTGCTGCGACACGCGGCCGTCCGCGACCGCCTTCACGGTGACGCTGATGCAGCCGTCGGCGCGGCCCGGCGGCGAGGAAATCGAATAGGTGCGGGTATGGCGCTGGCCGGCGATGGGCACGCCCAGGCGCACGAACTGGCCGGCACGGTGGCTACGCCAGCCGGAACCGGGACGCAAGGTCAAGGTGCGGCTGTCCGGGGTCTCCTGGCGCACGCTCACCACCCGCGCCATCAGCGCGTGGCGGGTCCAGAGCGGGTTCACCAGCTCCAGGTAATGGGAATGGCGCAGAGGGTAGGCAAACATGTCCGCCAGGCGTGTCAAAGCTGTTCGTAGTGTCTTCATAGCTTCGATTGTGTACACTTGTACACATCAAGTCAATACGTAGCAGCCGAATTAGAGGCGATGCTCGCTAATGGCCTGGAGCAAGGCGTGTAAAATGGCCGCACACTTGTCCACACCGTTACCATGAGCGAACCCGAACAAACGCCGGAATCAGACCCGGCCCGCCCCGAGCGCAAGACCGGCACCCGCAAGGCCTTGCTGCAGGCGGCGTTGACGCTGGTGGGCGAAGGCCGCAGTTTCACCAGCCTGGGGCTGCGCGAAATCGCGCGCCAGGCGGATGTGGTGCCGAACGCCTTCTACCGGCACTTCCGCAACACGGACGAACTGGGGCTGGAGCTGGTGGAAGAAGTAGGCATCACGCTGCGCCGGCTGCTGCGCGAGGCGCGGCGGATCGACGTGTCGAAGGGATCGATACTGCGCCGCTCGGTGCGGGTATATCTCGATTATGTGAAGGCCAACCGGCTGCTGTTCCAGTTCATCTCCACCGAGCGCTCGGGCGGCAGCCGCATCCTGCGCCTGGCGATCCGCACCGACGTCACGCACTTCACCAACGAAATGGCGCAGGACATCCGCGCCCTGGGCCGGTTCGCGGACTTGCCGACGATGCGATTGCAAATGGTGTGCGGCCTGATCGTGATGACCATGCTGGCCGCCGCCACCGACATCCTCGACCTGCCGCCCGGCCAGCCCCTGCTGGAGAACGAAATGGAGGAGAACTTCGTGCTTCAGCTGCAGGTGATCCTGCTGGGCGGGGCGCATTGGCGGGAACAGGCGGGGTGACCGGGCGAGTTGGCGTATATTAGCAACAAGCCACGTCCCTCCACGGTGGAGCGGGTATTATTCCATGGGCTGGCTCACTTCGGGGTAGAGCGCTGGGAACAAGGTGTTGAGGGCGTCAAGCGGCAGCCCCATCCGGACCGGACCGACGCGGTGATCCGCCAGCAGCAGCCCATCCTGGAGTAGTTTCGCGATCAGTGTGCGCGCTGTCCGTTCGCCGAGCCCTGTCATTTGTGAGAACTCGCCGCGCGTCACGGGGCCCAATGCGAATACATGGAATAAGGGCAGGATCGCCTCGCGGCGGTACGCCTTGTCGGCGACGCCGCGTTGGATGATGAGTGCCTCGATGCGCTGACGCACGCCGTCCAGGTCCAGCATCTTCGTCATGTAGCCGACTTGGTCCTGGCAGATGGACAAAAAGTAATGGATCCATGCCGAGAATCCCTTTTCGCTGAGATTGCCCCTGCCGTCGTAGTCCCCTTGGCGTGCAGCGTCGGCCGCTTTCAGGGCCGCATAGTAGCGGGAAGTGTCGCGCGCGAAGCCCCTGCTTGGGGACCACAACCCTTCGGATAGCTTCCATAGGGCGCAGTGGGTTTGCAGCCGTGTGGCCCGGCCGTTTCCGTCCAAAAAAGGGTGAACCCAGGCGCCCCGATGGTGGGCGCAGGCGGCGGCAATCAACGTTTGCTCCCATCCACGGGCGGGCCCGTATTGCTGATCCATCCTGCTCAGGAACCTTGTCAGTGAGGCGGCGGTGGGGGCGACGTGGTCGCCGACAGCGTCATCCCTGGTTCTCAGCTGTCCGGGTACGATCTCAAGCCCGTCGTCGGACAGTCGATCTGCCGACGCCAGCCGTCCGTACATTTCGCGGTGGGCCTCAATCAAAAAATCGGACATCAACGGAGGCCGGTCGCCCATCGCAGCTTCCAGCGCCTGTTCGGCACCGATATGTGCAATCGCGATGCGCTGCAACCGCGCCTCGTCGGGCCGTTGGGAAAATTTATCTTCCAGCGCCTTGGCGATGTTGATGGGGTGCGTGCTCTGCCCTTCGATCCGGTTGCTGTAATAGGAATTCATCTGCCGTACCAGTTCCCGAATGGCTGTGCGCGTGGTCGAGTGGGCCTTTCCGGTGAGTTTTACCGAGGCTACGACGATGTTCTCGGCGATGGGATGCAACTCTGCCCACAGGCGGTCGCTCGGCAGAGTGGGCTCGAACTGATGAACTTCTGTGTACATTTTGCCGATCTCCTTGCCCATCAAAAGAACTCACAAGTATTTGATTATACTGGAAAGTTCAAGAATATTGGACCGAGTTCAAGGATTTTGTTGCCGATCTATTTTCCGGTAGAGACGATGACGCAGGTTCTGTCAAAACAGTGAAGTAGTCCGGGTATGCCGTCAAGCGAGGGGCAGATCCATTCGCGAATCGTTGGGACAAGAGGCCGAATCGATTGTGGGCAGCGGGTATTCAGTAGCGGCTGCAAGGATAGACATATTGCCGAGCTGCGGCGGCCTATTCCGCCAGCTTGACCATCTCGCGGTACAAGTCGGCCTTGCCTTCGAATCCGATGCCCGGCAGTTCGGGCAGCAGGATGTGGCCGTTGTCGACCTTGACGCCGTCCGGAAAGCCGCCGTAGGGCTGGAACAGGTCCGGGTACGATTCGTTGCCGCCCAGGCCCAGGCCGGCCGCGATATTCAGGGACATCTGGTGGCCGCCGTGCGGGATGCAGCGCTTGGGCGACCAGCCGTGTTCGCGCAGCATGTCCAGCGTGCGCAGGTATTCGACCAGGCCGTAGCTCAGCGCGCAGTCGAACTGCAGCCAGTCGCGGTCGGCGCGCATGCCGCCGTAGCGTATCAGGTTGCGCGCGTCCTGCATGGAGAACAGGTCCTCCCCGGTCGCCATGGGATTCTTGTAGTAGTTGCGCAGCGTGGCCTGCAGCTCGAAGTCGAGCGGGTCGCCCGGCTCTTCGTACCAGAACAGGTCGTATTGCGACAGCGCCTTGGCATACCGGATCGCGGTGTCGAGGTCGAAGCGGCCATTCGCATCGACTGCCAGCTTCTGGCCGTCCTGCAGCACGCTGAGGATGGAGTCGATGCGGCGCAGGTCCTCGTCCAGCGAGGCGCCGCCGATCTTTTTCTTCACCACCGTATAGCCACGGTCGATGTAGCTGCGCATCTCGTCTTTGAGCTTGTCGTGGTTCTGGCCCGGATAGTAATAGCCGCCCGCCGCGTAGACGAAGATGTTGCGGTCCGCCGTGCCGTTGCCGTACCGGTCCGCCAGCAACTGGAACAGCGGCTTGCCTTCGATCTTGGCCACCGCATCCCATACCGCCATGTCGATGGTGCCGATAGCCACCGAGCGTTCGCCGTGGCCGCCCGGCTTTTCGTTGGTGAACATGCAGTTCCAGATTTTGTGCGGGTCGAGGTTGGCGCCGCTGTCGTCGACCAGGCTTTGCGCGTCCGCTTCCAGCACGCGCGGGATGAAGCGCTCGCGCATCAGCTTGCCCTGCCCATAACGGCCGTTGGAATTGAAGCCATAGCCGATCACCGGCTTGCCATCGCGGATGACATCGGTCACCACGGCGACCAGGCTCAAGGTCATCTTGCTGAAGTCGATGTAGGCGTTGCGGATCGGGGAACTGATGGCGACGGTTTTTTCGCGGATTTCAACGATTTTCATGCGTATCTCCTATAGGGAAAAGGGCTGTGGTCAGTGCATGGAACACAGCTTACTCTTGAATCCATCGCCTATAATTAACCACAATTGAAACCATTCTTCACTTCAAATGAAAATTGAAACGGCACCGGACCTGGCGTTCTTCGTCCTGCTGGCCAAACTGGGCAATATGACAGCCACCGCGCGCGAGCTGGGCGTCACCCCGCCGGCCATCACCAAGCGCTTGAGTCTGATGGAACAGCGCCTCGGCGTGCGCCTCGTCAATCGCACCACGCGCCGCATCAGCCTCACCAACGAGGGCGAACTGTACCTGGCGCAGGCGGCGCAGATCCTGAACCAGATCCGCGACATGGAAGAGTCGGTATCGAGCGGCCGCGCCGCGCCGAAAGGCCTGCTGCGGGTCAACGGCACGCCGGGCTTCGGCCGCACCCACATCGCCCCCATCGTGTCGCGCTTTGCGCACGCCTATCCCGAGGTGGAAGTGGAACTGCACCTGACGGACCGGCCGATCAGCCTGGTGGAAGAAGCCTACGACCTGGCGATCCGCTTCGGCGAATTGCCGGACACCCGGCTGACCGCCCGCAAGCTGATGGCGAACCGGCGCTTCCTGTGCGCCTCGCCGGCGTATCTGAAAGCGGCGGGCGAGCCGCAGACGCCGGAGGAACTGCACCGCCACCGCTGCATCCTGCACCGCCAGAACGACGACGTCTACGGCACGTGGCGCCTGCTGAAAGGACGGTCGGTCGAACTGGTCAAAGTGCGCGGCGCGGTGTCGAGCAACGACGGCGACATCGTCCTGAACTGGGCGCTGGACGGGCACGGCATCGTGCAGCGGTCGGAATGGGACGCCGCGAAATATCTGGCCAGCGGCCGCCTGAGGGAGGTGATGCCCGGCTATACCCTGCCCCCGGCCGACTTATACCTGTATTACCTAAGCCGCAGCAACCTTCCGGCAAAAATGCGCGTATTCATCGATTTTCTGGCGGCGGAATTCAAAAGCTGAAATGGCGCCGGCACGCCGGCTTGAGGCCGGCGGCGGGCGCCAGGTGCGACGGGCCGGCTTAGCGCAGGCGCGGGTTCAGCGTGTAAGTGCCGGTGATGCTCGCCTCGGCAAGCACGTGGCCGGCCAGCGCGGCGCGCACGCTGGCGCCGTCCAGGGGGCCGTCGACCAACACTTTGGCCTGGTCGAGCGCATACACCGTGAAGATGTAGTGGTGCACCAGGGTGTCGTTCCACGGCGGGCACGGGCCGTCGTAGCCGAAGTAGCTGCCCATCATGTGCTCGTCGCCGGCAAACCAGTTCGTGTAGTCGTTGACGCCATGGCGCACGCCGGCAGGGCCGCCCGGGCCGGGTTTGCCGCGCGGCGTGACGCCGTTGCTGTGCTCTGCGGCGGCAATCTCGCGCTGGGCGGCTGGAATGTCCAGCACCAGCCAGTGGAAGAAGTCCACGCGCGGCAAGGTCGCCGGCACTTCCTTGCCTTCCTGGTTGACCGACTCGCCGCTGCTCGGCACGTCGGGGTCGTGGCACACCACGACGAAAGACTGGGTACCGGCCGGCACGTCGCTCCACGCCAGGTGCGGGTTGCGGTTGCTGGACAAGGCGATGTGGTTGATGGGGTCGATGACCGCGAAGGCGAATTCGCCTGGAATCGCTGCGCCGTTGTCAAAGCTCTGGCTGAAAAGTTTCATGCTTGTTATTCCTTTATTTGCTGTTGATGGAAAAGTGGATTGTTCTATGGTGATCCCGAATAACCGCCGATTTGTCATTCCCGCGCAGGGCTCGGTGCTGCGCGGCGGTCCGCCGATGCGGAACGACAGGTATGTCGAGATACCCCTATATAGTTGGCGATGTGGGCGGCCGCGTCCTGGTAGAAGCGCTGGATCTGGCCCCTCGTCAGCTCCATGGCCGGCGCCGGGAAATGGCCCGTGTGGGCGATCGCGATGCCATGCTTCTCCCCCGCCGCGACGTCGATGGAAGCGTTGCGGGGGCCGGTGGAGACGATGAACTTCAGCCGGGGCAGGCGCGCCAGCAAGGCCGCCGTCATCGGCGTGCGCTCGCGCATGACGCAGATGACGTCGAAAGGCGCCAGCCGCTCCGCCACCGCGTCTTCATCCGCAAGATGGTCGTGGAACGCCGTGACCTTGGCGCGGCTTTGCACCGCCGACCAGTCGGCGAGGCTCAGCGCCACGCCCTGGTAGTCGTCCAGGATGGCGACGTTGACGGTAGCCGGCACTAGCGCAGCGCCTGGAGTTTGCCGGACAACACATAGCCCGCGTCCGGCACCACGGGTTTCAGGTCCAGTTTCTTCAGCATCTGGTACACGGTGGCCACCGCCGCCGACAGCACCGGCTTGCCGATGCGGTCCTCCACCAGCTGGATCGCGGGCAGCGACGGCATCTGTACACAAGCCGACAGCACGACGGCGTCGGCGTTCGAGTGGTCCAGGCGCTCCACGTGCTTCAGCAGATCCATCGGGTCAAGCTTGCCGACCGCCAGGTTGTCCGACACTTCCAGGCTGATCGAATCGGTGACCCAGATACCGGCGTCTTCGATATAGTCGACCACCAGCTGCGTCAGCGGTTTCATATACGGCGTGATGATGGCGACCTTCTTCAGGCCGAGTTCGTTCAGCACGTCGACCAGCGCGCCGGCCGAGCTGACCAGCGGCGTCGGCGCGTGGTTGTCCGCGACGGTCGCCGACAGGCGGCGTTCCGACTCCAGGTGGTAGCCCAGGCCCTGGCTCATGATGGCGACCAGGCAGGCATAGCCCATCACATCGCAGCGCGCGTCGCTCAGTTCCAGCGCGCAGCGGTCGCTCTCGACGTCCATCTTCTTCAGCGCTTCCGGCGTCACATGCATCATGCGCATGCGCGCCGAGTGGAAGGTGAAGCGCTCATTGGGAAACTGCCGGTAGCGCGCCTGGAACATGGCCGGGATTTCGGTTTCCATGGTCGTGTTCGAACTGGGAACGATCTGGCCGATACGGTAAGTACGCATAAAACACCTTGTAAAGTATGGAGGTCAATTGGACTCGGTTACCGGACTCAATTACCGCTGCTCAGGACGGCGCCCTTGGTTTCGCGCAGGGCGAACACCATCGCGGCGGCCAGCAGGTAGGACACGGAGGCCAGCGTGATCGTCAGCGTGAAACCGATCACCGGTATCAGCAAGGGCACCAGCTTGATGCCGGCGATGGCGCCGACGCGGCCGAAATTGAAGCAGAAGCCGGACGCGGTCGAGCGTATGCTGGTCGGGAACAGTTCCGAGTACCAGGCGCCGAAGCCGCTGAAATAGCCGGTGAAGAAACCGAGCAAGGCGGACAGCACGCCCAGCACGACGATGTTCTGCAGCGTGAAGGCCAGCTTGCCGTCGGTCAGCGGCATATTGCTGGCGCTGAAGGTGAACACCGGCACCATGACGGCCATGCCCAGGAAGAAGATCGCGAACGCATAGCGGCGGCCGATCTTCTCGGCCAGGTAGCCGTAGCCGATATAGCCGGCGATCGCGCCCAGCGCGTTCCACACCAGGAACACCGGCGCCTGGTCGATGCGCACCTTCAGGATGCTTTGCAGGAAGGCCGGCGTGAACGTCAGGATGATCCAGTAGCCCAGCATGCCCAGCGTCGAAATGGTCAGGGCGAGGAACACCGCACGGCGGTGCTGCGGGCGGAAGATTTCAAACGGGCTGTGCTTGCCTTTGTTCAGCTGCATATAGCCGCGATTGGCGAGCCATACCGGCGATTCGTCGACGAAGAAGAACACGAACAGCAGCGTCAGGTAGGCCGGCAGGCTGGCGTAGATGAACAGGGTGCGCCACGCCTCCGGATCGGATGGATTGAGCACGTTCCAGGCCAGCACGGCGGCCAGCAGGTTGCCGCCCGACCAGCCGGTCTGCATGAAGGCGATCGCCTTGGCGCGCCCTTCCGGCTTCCACACTTCGCTCACCAGCGCGGCGGCGGCCGACCACAGGCCGCCGACGGCGAAACCGACGATGAAGCGGCACGCATTGAGTTCCGCCAGGCTGCTGGCGTAGCCGCACAGCAGCGTGCCGGTGCCGTAGGCCAGCACGGACAACAGGATCGTTTTCTTGCGGCCGATGCGGTCCGAGATATTGCCCAGCGTATAGCCGCCCAGGCCGGTGGCCAGCAGGAACCAGGCCACGGTCGAGACCACATCGCCCAGGCTGACCGCGAAGCTGGCGGCGATCGCCAGCATGACGAAGCCGAAAATACCCGCGTCCATGGCATCGAACAGCCAGGCGACCCAGGAACCGGCGAGCGTCAGATATTGCCGTTGAATCGACGGCGGGGGCGCGACTGCGCCCATGCTGATATTGGCGTTTTGCATATTGATCTCCCTCGTGGTTATTATGGAGAGCATGATGTACCGGGAAGGATATCCGGTAAAGAATTAATCTGCGTTCATGCCATCGCGTTTCGCGATGGCGGGAAAATCACGCCGCCGCCTGCAAATGGTCGAATAAGAGTTTCGCCGCGACCGACAGCCCTGCGTAGGAACGGACGCAGATATCCAGGCGCCGGTGCGCCCACACATCTTCCAAATCTATTTTCTGGATGGACAGGCCGCTATAGGTGCGCAAACTGGCTTTGGGAAGAATGGATATTCCCAGCCCGGCCTCGACCATCAGGCATTGCGCATCATAGCCAAACACCTGTATGCTCAATTTCAGCGTGCGCCCCAATTTACTGGCCGCCTCGGCCATTTGGAAATTAAGGCTGCTGCCCACGTGCAAACCGACATAATCGAAATCGAGCGTATCGGCGAAAGAAACCGACTGGCGGCCGGCAAGTGCGTGATGCTGCGGAACGATCAAGACCAGTTCGTCCGTCTTGTAGGGATAGACTTCCAGATCGTCGCCGTGCGGCACGTCGGTGAAGATGCCGATATCCGCGCCATTTTCCGCGACGCTGCGTATGATGGCCGTGCTGACCATTTCCTCCAGGTTCACCTGGACCTGGGGATATTTGTCTTTGAAGGATTTCAATGCCTGCGGCATGAACTGCGTCATGACCGAAATATTCGCCAGCACCCGCACCGAACCCCGTGCGCCGGTCGCGTAATCCTGCATGTGCAGGACGATGTTGTCGAGCTCGTGCAGCACGCCGCGCGCCATGTTGATCAGCGCAAAACCGGCAGCCGTGGCTGTTATGCCCTTGTTGCTGCGGATGAGCAGCTGCGTGCTGAGCCTGGCCTCCAGCTCGCTGACGCGTTTGCTGACGGCGGCCGCCGCGATATGGTGGCGCGCCGCCGCGGCGGCTATCGTTCCCGCCTCGATGACGCTGACGAACAGTTTCAGTGATAAGGGATCAATCATGCATTCGTGTTTTTCTAAGTTCGCTCGGTGTCAGCCCGAACAGTTTTTTGAATTTATCGGTAAACCGCGATTGGGAAATATACCCGCAACGCTCCGCAATGCGTCCTATCGGCTCCATGGTCGTTTGCACCAAGTGGAGCCCATGGCCCAGCCTGGTTCTATTGACGATGGCGTTGATGTCGGTTCCTTCGGCCTTCAATTTCCGCCGGAAAGTCGATTCGCTCAAAGCCAGCTTCGAAGTCAAACGTTCCACACCCCAATCGCCCGCAATATCGCTGCTGATGAGATCATGCACCTGGTGGCTGAGGCTGGGATGTTCCGCAATGGCGCTCACATCCTCATGACCCAGCTGGAAAATTATCTGGAGAAGTTCTTTCCTTCGGAAATGCCACGCCTCCGGGTGGGCATAAGTCGACCATTCCATATACTGCTGCAGCGTTTTTGCCAAAACATAAGCAATCTCGCCCTGCACATATTTTTTCGCGCTGTTTCTTCTATTCTTGAACTGGTCAAAGTCCGAGTGGTCGAACTCCACCAGTACAGCAAAATATTCCTCATCGTCCGGTATATTTCTCATATCAATAGTCGGGCTATTGGATAAAAACACAAAGCCGCCCGACGGGCATACTATTTCACTGTCCCGTCCCAGCTGCTTGACGCCGGCGAGCACAAATATCAGCAAGGGCCTGATGACGGGCGCATTTAAAATATGCTGCTCCGTGATGGATGAATACACTGAAAACGGCAGCTGTTTCTCTTCATTCAGAGTCTTCTTTGCTGCTTCGATCAATTCCTGCATGTAGACATCGGTTTTCATATGGCACCCTTAAAATATATTTGCCATTTTACCAAGTTTCCATACGAACATAAAGAGCGGCAGGGCGAGCCAAGGCGCACCCTGCCGCGCCGGATCAAGCTGTTTGCAGCTCCCCGGCTTGCTGCTGCGCCTCGCTCCTGGCCACGTCCACGATGGAGGCAATCTCGCGGATGTCCCGCGCGGCCATGATGTCCGACACCGACAAACCGACCTTGCGCACCGGCGTGGAGAACTCCATTTCGAGCGCGTGCGTGAACTGGACGATGCCCAGCGACGCCAGGCCGCACTCCACCAGGTTCCATTCCGGTTCCGCGTCCATGCCCGTCATGCGCTGGACGATGTACAGGATCTCGCTCATCGAGTCCTTTTCGGACTGGGGCTGGCTGCTTCCGCCCTTGAAGAAATTGACCGCGAAGGCGTAGCCGCGCCGGATCACCGGATCGAGCGGTTCCACCATCTTGGTGAAGAGCACGGTCAGTCCGACCAGATAGAAGTACTCATACCATTCCACCGGTACCGGCTGCGGGCTGAACCAGTAGAAGGCCTTGCGGTAGCTCCACCAGTTCCACCACTCGCCATGGCGGGTGAGCGCGTAGTACCACTGGCCTATCATCTGCTGGAACAGGAAGCAGCCGTAGGCGGCCGGCGCGATGGTCTGCGACAGCGGCGTGAAGCGCAAGACCCTGGCGGTCACGCCGTGGCCCGTGCTCAGCGCGAAGATCCAGAGCAGGGTAATCGGCGCGAACATGCGCGAGTAGACGTCGTCCCAGATGCGGTTCACCGCCGATGGGTCCATGAAGGAGTTCGCGGCCTCGGGGCGCATGAAGAACTTGCTGGTCAAGTCGTCGTGCGGAATGTAGCCCTGCGCGACGTGCGCGACGCTGACCGCGATGATGAACAGCGTGATCGCGTCCGCCACATAGCCCCACAGGTGGGCGCGGCGCTGTTCGGCAGGACGCACGGCGTCGTACAGGAAGGCGGCGCACATGCCGGCAACGAAATACAGTATCCAGAACGGCGCGAACAGGTAGAAGCCGAGGATGCCGGCATTGTGCTTGCCTGCCATGTCGATCTGCGCGGCGGAAGACGGGACCGCGTGGCCGGCCGCGTCGAATTGCACGAAGCCGGTCGCATCGACCGCGTAGCCATACCAGAACGCCGCCAGGATCAGCACATTGACCACCAGGCCCAGCACCGTCAGCACCAGCAGGCGCTTCGTGTTGCCGCGATGCTTGTGGAGGGCGTTGTACAGAAAGGGGAACACGACCAGGCACTGGAAGTACACCGAAATAAACCACAGGTAGAAGCCCATGAACCAGGACGCGCCCCACAGCGGCGTGGCCTGTAGTCCAGTGACGTGTATGCCCACCGTCAGCAGCAGGTTCCCCAGCCAGGAGTCATGCAGGAAAGGCGTGCCCTCGCAGAACAAGTGGCCCGCGTCGCCCGGCTGGGCGTTCCAGTGGAAGACGGAGGAGAACGTGGAAGGCTGGCAGTCCACCAGCAAATTGCCCAGCCCCAGCAACAGCGCCAGCGCATACAAGGGATACATGCCGGATATCCGGCCGGTGACGAATGACAGCTTGCGGGTGATCACCGGCGGCATGAAGACAACCAGCGAGAAGCCCGCCAGCGCGAAGAACGCATGGATGTGCCAGGGGAACTGGCGCAGGTTCGATACGGCCCCCCAGGACTCGGTCGAGCCGAAATGCATGAACATCACATAGCACGCGAGCACAAAGCGCAGGCCGGCCAGCGTGGACCAGTCAACTTTGGGCGCATCCTGGCGCCCGGCCGGCAGCACCGGCGCTTGGGCCTGCGGCTGGGACCTGGCAGCGGCGCCCGCCCCCATTTGCAACACTTCGGCAAGTCCATTGCGGATGTACTTGCGGCTGGCCGTCTTCGGCAGTTCGTCGTCCGTCACGAGTTTCAAAAAGGTCGGGAATTTATAGGCCGCCAGGCCCATCTCGCGCAGGAAATCCCGCATCTCCTTGACCGCGTCGCGCTGGCTGACCTGCTTGGCATAAGACGATTCCAGCACCAGCGCACAGCCGACTTCTTCGCCATAGATGTCCGATGGAACGGGGAAGCATACCGCCGTGTTGACCCAGGGGTGCTGCGTCAGGATGTCTTCCACTTCGGCGGGGGCGATCTGCTCGCCTCCGCGCTTGATGAGTTCCTTGAGCCGGCCGCGCAGCGTGAGCGTGCCGTCCGGCGCCAGTTCGCCCAGGTCGCCGGTCAGGAACCAGGTGTCGAGCCGACCGTCGCGGTGCGACGGCAGCAGGAAGCGCGACTGCTCGTTGGCGGCCGGGTTGTCCATGTAGCCGGCGAACACGGTCGGTCCGGAAATGGCCACGTCGCCCGCCACGCCGAACGGCAGCGGGCGCAGCGTGGCAGGGTCGACCACCGCCATGGAGACGGTGACGGGCACGCCCACCGCGCCCGGCTGCTGATACCAGCCCGCCCCGCTGCGCGGCGGCTGGGAGATCGGCATCTGCTCGGACATGCTGTAGGTGGCCACCACTTCGCAGCCGTACGTCGTCTCCAGCACCGCGCGGTCCGCTTCCTTCAGCGCGGCTGCACCGGAACGTATCATGCGCAGGCCGTGCTCGCGCCACCGGCCGTGCTGGTCGAGGTAGGTGTCCGCCTTGTCGCGCAGATAGCGCACGGTGGCGTTGTGGATGGTCGGCACGGCGGAGTACCACGTCGGCCGGGGGTGGGAATCCATCAGCGCTTCCACCATCGCCTGCGGATTGTAGGCGCCGTCGCAGGTGACCGACGCGCCCACCGCGATGCTGCACAGGACGGAAGCGCTGAGCCCGCCGATGTGATCGAGCGGCATGACGCTGTAGGTGACATCGCTGGCGCTTATGCCGACACCGTCGGCGAGGATGGCGGCATTGAATACCAGGTCGCGCTGGGTTTGCGGCACGACCTTGGGCCTGGAAGTCGTGCCCGAGGTGCGCAGCAGCAGGCAGTTGGCGTCCGCAGGATTGACCAGGGCCGGCTGGTTCTGGAAGCCGTGCGCCGGGTTCAAATACCTGAACAAGCCCGGCGTCGGCACGTCGGCATGCACCGCATAGTGCAGGCGCGCCTTGCCCTGCTTCGCGTAGCTGTCGAACGCGGCGCTCACACCCGGGGCGGCGACGGCTTCGAACAGCACCATGTGCTTCACGCCATACTGCTCCAGCGCCATCAGGGCGTCGGCCTCGCTCATGTTGGGGCCGAACGGCACGGCGCAGGTCTGGGATGCGATCGACAGGAAGGCGGCCGCCGCGGCCGCACTGCCGCCGGCCGGCGCCAGGTAGGCAACCACCTCGCCCGCCTGCACGCCGAGGCGGCGCAGGTCGCCGTCGCCGCCCGGCTGGCAGAACGCCAGCATCTGGCCATAGGTGGTCGTCACGCCGGCGTCGCGCTCGCGCGCCAGGCGCAGCAAGGGCGCGCTGGAAGGCTGGGCGGCCAGCATGCCGATGATGGTATCGCACAGTCCTTCCGTCTCGAGCTTCACGGCAGTCAGCTGCACGTCGCTGGCCACCGAACGCGAGCTGAAATCACTGGACTTCATCCATTCCAGTTCACGGCGTGGCGCGGATGGCTGCGCGATGAAGCACTGCCGTATCCGGGCGCACAATTCGGCGTCGTTGCGGTGGAGCCGGTTGATTTCATGGCCATCGTCCAGGTAAAGGACGCTGGTGTTGGCCGAATTGAGCGCAAGCGCGAGCGACTCGGACCATGGCTTGAAGCCGTCCCTGCGTCCGATCAGATGGATGCTGTGCATCTCGGGATTGCTCGCCGGCGCAGGGCCCAATCCGGCCCTGGTGCGCAGCTCGGACAAGGAAAAGGGCGCGGCCGCGCAGGCGATGACGGCGGAACGGAACGGCGCTGCGCCGTGCAGCACAGGCGAAACGGCGCCCCCCATGCGCTGTTGCAGGGCCGAGAGCAGGGCTTCGTCCCCTGCCAAGCCGTTGACGAGGGTGGCAATCACGCCGCCCTGGCTGAAACCGAAAACGCCGTCGAACGGGCCTTCGGCCTCCAGGATCGCGGTCACCTTGCGGATCGCGCCGCAGATGGCATCGAGCAGGACGCCCTGCTCCAGCATGCCATCGGCGGTGTCGCGCGGCAGCCATGAATGCCATGGGCCGGAAACCAGGCCTTCCAGGCCCGGACCCGGCTCGTCGACGGCGATGGGGCCGGTGGCCCAGACCACCTCGTACTCGGCGTCCGTGATGCCGAGATTGTCCAGTTGCATCCTGGTGACAGCGCTATTGCTGCCGCTGCCGTGTAGCGCCAATAGTCTTACCTTGGCGCTGCGTTTTTCTACTAGTAGGTTCAATTGCTTTTCCTCTTAACTGACGCTACGCACTCCCCCCTCCCCCCGCAGGCAGGAAAGGGGACGCGGAAAATCGCCGCGTGCGTGTTTTCAAATGTAGGTTCTATTCTGCGCTGCAGCTTTAGGGCAATTGCTTTGCCTTCTAATAGGTAAGCATTACTAGCAATCAGATGGTGTGCCGTGGGGCGAAGGAATGCGGACCGGGGTCCGCTACTGTACGCTGGTACAGCGGGGATTCCGGGCGCGGCCACGGGCAGCGGCGGTCCGGAAGACGGGGTTTAGTCTCGCTTGTACGTTGCTTCTATGGTGCTCGAAGCAAGCGCGTTGGCGCGCACCATGTAGCCGGTCAGGGCGCCGGAGGCTTCCTTGGGCAGATCCAGCTTTTTGGACAAGGCGTAAACGGTGAACTGGTAGCGGTGCACGCCGTGGCCTTTCGGCGGGCAAGCGCCGCCGAAGCCCGTGACGCCGTAGTCGTTCTTGATGTCGAGGCTGCCGGATGGCGTGGCGTTCCTGGCCGGATCGCCGGCGCCCGCTGCCAGGGAGGTGACGTCTTTCGAGATATTGACGATTTGCCAGTGCCACCAGCCGCTGCCGGTCGGCGCGTCCGGATCGTAGGCCAGTACGGCAAACGCTTCGGTTCCTGCGGGAGCGCCGCTCCACGACAGTTGCGGGGACAAATTGCCGCCGCCGCAGCCGAATCCCTGGAATTCCTGAGCGTTGCTCATGGATTTGCCCTGCGCGATATCGGTGCTGGTCAGCTTGAAGGTGTCGGCCAGCGCGGAAGCGGATACGAGTGCGGCGAAAGGCAGGGCCAATTTGATCATTGAGTAGTGCATAAGAGCAAGTCCGGTGAGTTAGGAAAAATGCATCATAAGGCTTTCGAACTCAATGCGTTAGTCCAAAAACCGTCAACTTTTATCCTTAAGCACCGGACTTGCGGCAGGCGCTACTCGGCCGGAATCAGCACCGGTTTGTTCTTCTCCTTCAGCAGGAAGACGACGAACCTGGCGGGCTTGGTCTTGCTGGCGTTGCGGCCCACCGTGTGCAGGTCGGCCGGCCCCTCATAAAACGTGTCGCCCGGCTTCAGCGTGACTTCCTTGCCGCCCTTCACGCCCATGATGATGGAGCCTTCCAGCACGTAGACGAAACCATGCGCATCGTGCCGGTGCACCGGGTCTTCGCCGCCGGGCGCGTAGTCCACGGTAATCATCAGCACTTCCTTTCCGGGCGACTCGGGAATATCCTTGTTGATGAGCGGCTTGAAGGACACGCCGCCGGATGCGGCCAAGGCCATGCCTGGACTCAGGCCCAGGCCCAGCCCCAGGCTCAGGCCCAGTGCCAGCCCGATTTTCTTGGTGTCCATGTTGCCGTCCTCACGCCAGTTTGGCGGCCGTCAGGCCGAAGGCCTGGTCGTAGGAACCCGGCACCACTTTGAAGGCGATGTTGACGCGGTTCCAGGCGTTGATCGTCATGACGCTGAAGGTCAGGTCCGACAGTTCTTTCTCCGACAGCTGGGTGCGCACGCGCTCGTAGATATCGTCCGGCACGCCCTGCTCCGGCAAGCGTGTCAGCACCTCGGTCCAGGCCAGCGCTGCGCGCTCGCGCGGCACAAACAACGTCGACTCGCGCCAGGCGGCCAGGTGGTGGATGCGCAGCGCGCGTTCACCGTGGATGGTGGCTTGCTTGATGTGCATGTCCAGGCAGAATGCGCAGCCGTTGATCTGCGAGGCACGGATGGCCACCAGGTCCTGGATCGGACCTTCGATCGCGCCCTGCTTGATCACGGTATTGAATTCGATGAGTTTCTTGAACAGTTCGGGCGATTGTTCCTGATAGTTGAGGCGCTGGGACATGATGAACTCCTGGTTTGTGGGCCTGGGCCCGCACTCAGGGCGGCTGAGCGGCCCGGTCGCGAAAATTCGCAATACGGGACCGATTCTAGAAGCACACCGGCAGCGGCGGTAGGTACGTGGCGGGCCCCACGCTGGTGAGCGCCACGCACCAATCGAAGACTGCATCGGGGACTGCGTCAGGAGAAACTGGACGCGGAACGGAAGCGCTCCCGGTAGACACTGGGCGACAGCGACAGGTTGCGCTGGAAGCTTTGGCGCATGCGCCCTTCGTCGCCGTAGCCGCACAGGCGGGCCACCTGGTCGATATGCCGGTCCGACTCCTCCAGCATGCGGCGCGCCGCTTCAAGCCGGAACACTTCAACCGCCTTGGCGGGCGTGCGCCCCGTCTTTTCCTTGTAGACGCGGGTGAAGTTGCGGGGACTCATGCTCGCCCGCGCGGCCAGCGTTTCAACCGTCAGTTCGCCGCTGACCAGGTTGTCGTTGATCCACAGGTGCAGCTCGTCGAACGCTGCGCCATCCTTCGACTGCGCCTGCAGCAGCGTGCTGAACTGGGCCTGGCCGCCGGGACGCTTGAGGAAGACCACCAGTTCGCGCGCCACGTCGAGCGCGATGGCGCGGCCGCAGTCCGCCTCCACCAGCGCCAGCGCCAGGTCGATGCCGGACGTCACCCCTGCCGAAGTCCAGACTTTGTCCTGCTGCACGAAGATGGCGTCGCTGTCGACCTCCACCAGCGGATGCAGCGCCTGCAAGCGCTCGCACATGGCCCAGTGGGTGGCGGCGCGGCGGCCGTCCAGCAGGCCCGCGCGCGCCAGCATGAAGGCGCCGCTGCATACCGACGCGATGCGGCGCGCCTGCCCGGCCGCCAGGCGCAGCCATGCCAGCAATTCCTCCGATTGCGCCACCGCCTGCTCGATGTTCAAGGTGCCGGGCACGATGATGGTGTCGATGTCGGCCAGCGCGAAGCCGGCCAGCGATTCGGTCTGTATCGCCACCCCCTCCATGGTGGGCATCAGGCCGCCGCGCACGCTCACGGTATGGGCCTGGTATCCCTGCATGCCCCGTTCTTCCATGCGCCGGCCGGCGCAATGGAACACCGTTTGCGGCCCCGACATGTCGAGCATGCTCATGCCCGGGAAGGCCGCGAACAGCAGCAGAGGCTTGCGCATCGGCGCGTCTGGCGTAAATCGCACGGTATTTGTCATTGTCGAATTGTTTCCCGCTTAATAAGCTATAGCTACTTGCCATTCAATATCATAGCCGACCACACATGGACCTGCACACGCCCTTTGAAACCGACGCACTCGCGTCGAGCTTCGCCACCACTTACGCGGGCGTGGTGGCATTCATCGCCGTGGTGTCCGAGGGCAGCTTCGCCAGGGCGGCCGACCGCCTGGGCATAGGACGTTCGGCGGTAAGCCGCAGCATCCTCAAGCTCGAGGCGCAGCTCGACACGCGTTTATTCCTGCGCACCACGCGCAGCACCACCTTGACCAGCGAGGGCGAACTGTTTTACGAGAGCTGCAATCCGGGCGTGGAGCGCATCGTGCAGGCGGTGGAGGAGATGCGCGACCTGCGTTCCGGCGTGCCGCGCGGGCAGCTGCGCGTGTGCGCCACGCCCGGCTTCGGACGCAAGGTGGTGGCGCCGCTGCTCGGCGGCTTCCGCGCGCAGTATCCCGATATCGCGATCGACCTGACGCTCGACGACCATCCCTGCGACTTCATTTCCAACCGGGTCGACGTCTCGTTCCGCAACGGGCGCATGGACGACAGCCAGGTGGTGGCCAAAAAGATGATACCCATGCAGATGCTGGTGTGCGCCGCGCCCGCGTACGCCAAGGCGCACGGCCTGCCGCAGGCCGTCGACGAGCTGGCGCGGCACCGCTGCGTCAACTTCCGGCAGGCCTCGGGCCGGGTGCACGAGTGGGAATTCAAGGTCGGCGGCGTCGCGCAAAAAGTGCTTCCCAAGGCCTCCAGCACCTTCAACGACGCCGAGCTGGTGCTGCAGGCGGTGCTGAACGGCGAAGGTATCGCCCAGATGGCGGGCTACCAGATCTGCGAACACCTGCGCAGCGGGCGCCTGGTGGCGGCGCTGGCGCAGTATGCGCCGAACGACAGCGGCCACTATATCTGCTACCTGAGCCGGCGCCACCTGCCTACGCGCATCCGCGTGTTCATCGACTACATCACGCTGCAGGTGCGTGCGCTCGACCTCCACTGCATCACCAATTTCGCCTGACTCATTGTTGCAGACAGCTGCCGATCGGTGCCGATTGGTGCCTGCCGTTCACCAGCGTGCATCCCGCCGCGTATCTAGCGCCGGTCCGGGGGCGCTCCTACACTGGAACCCGAAGCGCGTCTCCTCGCGCTCATCACCTGGAGCTTAAAAATGAAAATCGTCGTCATCGGTGGTACCGGCCTGATCGGCAGCAAGACCGTCAACATCCTGCGAGCGCGCGGCCACGAAGTGATCGCCGCCTCGCCCGCCTCCGGCGTCAACACCATCACCGGCGAAGGCCTGGCCGCCGTGCTGGCCGGCGCCGACGTCGTTATCGACGTCGCCAACTCGCCCTCTTTCGAGGATGCGGCGGTGCTGGAGTTCTTCGAGACCGCCGGCCGCAACCTGCTGGGCGCCGAAGAGCTGGCCGGCGTCAAGCACCACATCGCCCTGTCCGTGGTGGGCACCGATCTGCTGGCCGAAAGCGGCTACTTCCGGGGCAAGATTGCGCAGGAAAAACTGATCCGCGCAGCAAAAGTGCCTTACACCATCGTGCATTCCACCCAATTCTTCGAATTCCTGGGCGGCATCGCGCAGTCGGCGACGGACGGCGGCGCGGTGCACTTGTCGCCGGCCTTTGTGCAGCCGATTTCATCGGACGACGTCGCGCAAGCCATGGCCGACTACGCCCTCGCCGCGCCGGTCAACGGCACGGTGGAAATCGCCGGTCCCGAGGCCATGCGCCTGTCCGACCTGGTGCAGCAATACCTGGTCACGGTCAAGGACGCCCGCAAGGTGGTAGCCGACCCCAACGCGCGCTACTTCGGCGCCCTGCTGGGCGAGCGCACGCTGGTGCCGGCGGGCAAGGCGCGCCTGGGTAAGGCCACAGTGCAAGGCTGGCTGCAAAGCAAATGAAGCCGCTCGCCCCGCCGCCGCTCTCGCTGCTCGACAAATACACGGGGCAAGAGATCGAGCCGCTGTACATGACGACGGTGAAGGTGGTAGGGGGCGAGGCCGGGCACGGGCGCGCGTCCGGCGTGGCGCGCTCGGACGACGGCAACCTCGATCTGCCGCTGCGCCTGCCGGTCGAACTGGGCGGCCCCGGCGGCGGCACCAACCCGGAGCAGCTGTTTGCGGCCGGCTTCGCAGCCTGCTTCCACGGGGTTGTCAGCCTGCTGGCGGCCAAGGCCAATCTCAGCGCGGCAGGGGCCACGGTGGAGGCGACCGTCTCCTTCGCGCGCGACCCGGTCGACGGCATGTATCTGCTCACGTCCGTGCTCAAGGTATGCCTGCCGGGCCTGCAGCAGGCCCGCGCCGAGGAACTGGTGCGCAACGCCGAGCGGGTCTGTCCCTACGCCAAGATGGCGCGCGAAGGCATGCTCAACGTGGTGACGCTGGTTTGATGCCAGGGACCCCGGTCTCTCTCCTTTGTCCAGCTAGACACCCTATCGTGCGCTGCCCAGAATGGGGGTTCCACCAACCGCAAAGGAGCAGCCATGACCACCACCCGTACCATCAATACCGTCACCGCGCGCGACGGCACACTGATCCACTTCAAGGACTGGGGCGATGGCCCGGCGGTCGTCTTCAGCCACGGCTGGCCGCTGCAGGGCGACGCCTGGGAAGACCAGATGCTGTTCCTGGCCGAACACGGCTACCGCGTGATCGCGCACGACCGGCGCGGCCACGGCCTGTCCAGCAAACCCTGGCACGGCAACGACATGAACACCTACGCCGACGACCTGGCCACGCTGATCGAGGCGCTGAACCTGCAGGCGGCCACGCTGGTGGGCCACTCCACCGGCGGCGGCGAAGTGGCGCGCTACATCGGCCGCCACGGCACCGGCCGCGTCGCGCGCGCGGTGCTGGTGGGCGCGGTCACGCCGCAGATGCTGGTGTCCGAAGCGAATCCGAACGGCGTGCCGATGGAAGTGTTCGACGGCATCCGCAACTCGGTGCGGGCCGACCGTGCGCAATTCTTCAAGGACCTGACCATCCCCTTCTACGGCTACAACCGCGAAGGCGCAAAAATTTCCGAAGGCGTGCGCGACACCTTCTGGCTGCAGGGCATGCAGTGCAGCATCCGCAGCGCCTACGCCTGCATCAAGCAGTTCTCGGAAACCGATTTCACCGAAGACCTGAAGAAGATGACCGTGCCGACCCTGGTGATCCATGGCGACGACGACCAGATCGTGCCGATTGCCGCCACCGCCCGCCGCGCGGTCGAACTGCTGCCGGACGGCAAGCTGAGCATCTACGCCGGCGCGCCGCATGGCCTGCCGACCACGCACAAGGACAAGCTGAACGCCGAGCTGCTGGCCTTCCTGCGTTCGTAACAGCCGGAAGTCAGGCCGCCAGGTCGGCCGGCACCTTGCCGCCGTTGGCGGCCAGTTTCGCCATCACCTGCTTGTGCAGCCAGACGTTCATGGCCGCCGAATCCCCGGTATCGCCGCTGTAGTGCAGTTCCCTGGCCAGCTCCTTGCGCGCCTCCAGGCTGCTGTCCAGATGCAGCAGCTTGAGCAGGTCGACGATGGAGCTGCGCCAGTTCAGCGGCTGGCCGGCGCCCTGGGCCATCTGGTCGAGGATGGCGGTCACGTCCACCTCGGGCATGGCGCTGGCAGGGACCGCCCCGGCCTGGGGCGGCGCTGCGGGAGCCGCAGCCGGTGCGCTAGCCGGTGCGGCGGCGGGCGCGTTGCCGCCCGCCTGCGTGACGGCCGGATGCGAGCCGGGGAAGATCTTGTGGAAGATGTTGCTGAGCATACCCATGATGTTGCCTTTCGAAAGGTGTGGGGAGTGTACGGAGCGCCTACTTTGGGGCCTGGACGGGCATCGGTCTGTTCGCGACCTAACGCCCGCCCCGGACGCCGGCCTGCTACAGCAAAGCGGCGGCCCGGTCCCGGATGGCACTGCTGTCGACTTTGGCCAGCCAACGGGCCGTTAGCCGGGCAAGGCGCAGCACTTCGCTGTCCGCCTTTGCGCTATCGACCGCTTCCAGCCAACTTAAAATCTGCCCGGCGCCACGCGTTGCACCGTCCTGCCAGCGATCGAACTGGTGGACAAAGTTATTGTCCAGCATCTCCGGCGACATCGCCTCGAGTTTGCGCGCGAGGTAGTCCGCGTTCCATGGGTGGCCGGGAATGCAAGCGCAGGACAGGTAGACTTCATGCTGCTCGTGCCAGCGTTCGTGGAACAGGATGTCGAAAAGCTCGCCGGTCCGCGCAGTGAAAGCGGTGGGCGCGCGTTCACGCAGCGAGGCGCGGAAAACGGCACGCATCTCTGATTCAAAGTACCTGCCGTCCGGGTTCCCGAAAAAACTGGGAAGGTCACATAACTCGCGTCCGAAACGATCCGCCACGATAGCCCATAACGCGCCCAGCACGCCGCGCCAGGCAGGCACGAGTTTCAGCGTCGGCTCCCCAGCCATATCCTTCGTGTGACGCACGAGGAAAGCCCAGCAGTTTTCGCCGGCGAACGCGTGCCCGATGTCCCCGGCCGCCGTCGCCAGTTGGTCCGCCAGAAAATTGTCCTGCAATCGCTGGAACGCGAAGCGCACCACCTCGTTCGCCAGGGACCAGGCGCCGCTGCCCGCCGCTTGCCCGTCGACATCGCGGCGCAGGATATCGGCGCCCTCCAGGATCTCGAGCCACGTAAGCCCGGCTACCGGAAACTGCTGGGACAGCGTCTGCAGAACAGCCGCCGCCTGCTGCAGCGGCAGATGGTCCGATTGCCGGACGACCATTTGTGCCGCCAAGGCGTGCAGTGCCGCGCGCAAGCTTTCCAGCAGGCGCGGTTTGCCATCGTGCCCGCTACCCAAGCTGCTCGCCTTCGCCTCCAGGACAAAGTTGAACATGGAGAAAGTGCCGTGCAAGCCCGGCGGAAAGACCTTGATACCCGCCTTGGCCATACTCCGGCAGACCGACGACAAGAACAGGGGGTTGAAGAGTTCATCGTCGAGCATCAGCGGGCCTGGACGGGCAATGCCGTTCCGGTCCATGAACTGGATCAAGGCAGCCTCCCTTTCCTGCATCGTGCGGAAACCGCTGATCTCGACCTGTACCAGTTTCCCCAAGGGATCGAAGGGCACGCCGGACATTCGATGGATCTGATGCCGGTCGTGGATCAGCCCGGCAGGCACCACATAGTCCAGGTACTCCTCGCGGCAACTGACTGCCAGCACCACCCGTTCATACCTGTTGACGTCGCTCACCAGCGCAGCCAGATGATTGCGCCACACCGACAGGCCGTGCCCCTCGTTCAGGCCATCGATGACCAGCATGGCCCGCGTGTTGGCCGCTTCCGCCGCGAGATCCAGGGCCGCCAGCAGGTCATCGAAACGCCAGCCGGCCAGATCGAGCTGTTTGAGGATGGAGACGCGGGGATCGTGGTCGAGGATGTGCTGGCCGAGCACATGGATCACCGGCGCGCCGCTGGCCAGCGCGGTTTGCGCCGCGTGCGCCAGCGCATGCGATTTCCCGGCGCCCGCGCGGCCGACCAGCAGGAGCGCGCGGCTTCTATCGACAGGCAACAGCCTGGCCCAGTGCCCGCCGAAAATCTCGGGCGAAATCAAATCGGTCACGCGCATCATGGCCGACACCCGATGAGTAAGCTCATCGTTCGGCAGGTGCCGGGTCGCTCCGTGGTACAGGTCGGTCAAGTTCCTGGTGGCGTCGTGCCAGCGGTCGAACCAGGCTTCCAATGGCCAGGGCAGGTCGAAGCCGTCGTTGACCCTGGTCTGCAAGCGCAGGAATTCCCCCAGCAAGGTCTCGCAGGCGATGCCGTAGGACAATTGGTCCGGCGGCAAACCGAGGGCGGACAGCGCCGCGGCCGGCTGCGACTCGCGCGCGGTCAAAAAGATCTCGTGCAAGTGGTCGGTCAGCGGCTGGCGGCGGAAAATGACGTCGAACGGCATCTGGCTTTCGGTCGGCACATGCTCCGCAGGGCTGTAGCGTGCCTGCAGCGCGGCCACCGTCCGTTGCGCCGCGCGGTGGAACCACTCCTCTGAAAACGCCAGCCGGTTGAAGAAAAACTGGCGCAAATGGTGGGCCGCCGGTTTCAGCAGATCCCGCTCCAGTTCGAAGGCCGTCCACGCCTCAAACTGCACCGTGATGCCGAGCAGCTGCGCGTGCGCCTGCCAGGTCGCCACGCGCGCATCCCACTTGCCCCACATGCCTTCCGTCACGCCGCCGCGCGCCTTCCGCTTGCCGGTGAAATCGCAGGGCAGCGCGACAACGTAGCGCACCAGTGTGGGATGGTGCGTCAAGGCGGTCGTGACCGAATTGTCGATCGCCTTCCAGTCTATGCCGTCCGCCACCGGATAATATTTCGCCTGGTAGCCGATCTTGCCGCCGTTCGGTAGCAGCCGGATCGCCTCGACTCCGCCGTCGCCGCCGGCGCCATGAATTCGGCGCAACTCGCCGGACTTGTCCAGTGCGGCCAGATGGCATACCAGCTGTTCGAAATAGTCCCGCTTTGCCGGCTCGAGTTCACCACGGATGTGGCGGAAATCCAGCGCTTCAGATCCAGTTGTCGTCATCTCCGGAATACAGCTCTCATCAATATCGGGACGCCAATAATGCTGCAAGCCGGGCCGGCGCACAAGGGCTGCGCGCCGGCACCGCGGCTGATGGTGTTGTGCGCCGTTCAGGGCTGGCTGTTCAGCACCACCTTCGCCCCCGCCAGTCCTTCGCTGGCCGCGCTGACCACGATGGTCCCGCCCTGCCCCGGCCGGGTGCGCACGATGGCCAGCGCCAGCCCGTTGAAGGCGGCGCGCTCGGCAGACTGGAAGGACACATGGCTGGTGGCGTCGCCGTTGTCGGTAGCCACCAGTTCGCCCGGCCCGCTGACGCTGAAGCGCACCGCATTGGCGCTGCGCGGCACCGGCCGGCCCTCCTTGTCGGTGATCGCCACCGTCACGAAGGACAGGTCCTTGCCGTCGGCCCGCAGCGCCGCGCGGTCGGCCGTCAAGGCCAGTTTGGCCGCATTGCCCGCCGTCTGCACCGTGTCCTCGGCCCAGGGCTTGCCTTGCTTGTAGACCACCGCCTTCAGCGTGCCGGGCTGGTAGGCCACGTCGTCCCAGCGCAAGCGGTAGTCGCGCGCGCCGCGCTGCTTGCGGCCCAGCGACTTCCCGTTCAGGAACAGCTCGGCCTCGTCGCCCGAAGTGTACAAGTGCACCGGCGTCACCTGGCCGACGCGCTCCGGCCAGTTCCAGTGCGGCAGCAAGTGCGCCATCGGCAGTTCCGGCCGCCAGCGCGCCTGGTACAGGTAGTAGCGGTCCTTCTTGAAGCCGGCCAGGTCGACGATGCCGAAATACGAACTGCGCGACGGTATCTTGATCTTGCTGAGGGCCGCCAGATCCTTCTCGGCCTGCGCCCTGGCGGCGGGATCGGTGAAGTTCAGCGCGTTGGTGGTGTCGGCGTTGTACGGCGTGGGCTCGCCCAGGTAGTCGAAGCCGGTCCAGACGAATTCGCCCGCCACGAAGGGGTTGTCGTCCAGGCCCTTGAACTCAAGCTCCGGCGCCGATGCCCAGGGCGGCGCGGTCAGGTCGTAGCTGCTGACCTGGAAATTGGCCGCCCCCTTGGATTTGTCGTCGCTGACGGGGAAGAAGTATTCGCCGCGCGAACTGACGGTGGACGCGGTCTCGCTGCCGATCACGGGGATGTGCGGCGCGCTCTTGTGGAAGGCCGGGTATTCCCACGGCTTGTAGTTGAAGCCGACCACGTCGACGGCGGTCTGGAAGCCGTTGTAGCCCGAAACGACATGGTTGAAGCCGGCCGTCGTCAAGCGCGTGCGGTCCTCGCTGCGCACGATGTCGGCCAGGTGGGCCGCCATCTTCCACCCTTCCGGCTCGCCCTGCTCGCGGATCTCGTTGCCGATGCTCCACATGATGATGCTGGGGTGGTTGCGGTCGCGCCGCACCATGGCGCGCAAGTCTTTTTCATGCCATTCGTCGTACAGCAGGCCGTAGTCGTTTTTGGTTTTGCCCAGGCGCCAGGCGTCGAACGCTTCCTCCACGATCAGGAAGCCCATGCGGTCGGCCAGCTCCAGCATTTCCGGCGCGGGTGGATTGTGGGTGGTGCGGATGGCGTTGACGCCCATCTCCTTGAGGATTTCAAGCTGGCGCTCCAGCGCACGCACATTGAGCGCCGCGCCCAGCGCGCCCAGGTCGTGGTGCATGCACACGCCCCGGATAGGCGCATGTTCGCCGTTCAGCAGCAGGCCGCGCGCGGCGTCGAAGGCGACCGTGCGCACGCCGAACGGGGTCTCGACTTCGTCGACCACCTTGCCCTCGCCGGTGACGGTGGTGACGGCCACGTAGCGCTGCGGCGCGCGCGGGCTCCACATTTTCGCTTGCGCCAGTTGCAGCGATTGCGCCAGCAGGATCTGCCGTCCGGCGCCTACCTTGGTCAGCGCCGAGGCGGCGCTTTGCGCCAGTGCAGGGCCGCTGCGGCGGCCCGCCGCGTCCAGCGCGTAGATCGCGGTCGACACCTGGGCGGCAGTGTTGCCACCGCCGTTTTCCAGCGTGACCTGGACGTCCACGGTGGCCGCGTCGGCTTTGACGATGGGCGTGGTGACGAAAGTACCGTTGTGCGCCACGTGCAGCGGCGCCGTTTTCACCAGCCAGACGTTGCGGTAGATGCCGCCGCCCGGATACCAGCGCGAAGAATCGGGCGGGTTGTCGATACGCACCGCCAGCACATTGTCGGCGCCGGGCTTGAGGTGGGCCGTCAGGTCGACGCGGAAGGAGCTGTAGCCATAAGGCCAGCCGCCCACCTGCTTCCCGTTCAGCCACACGGTGGCGTGCGACATGGCGCCGTCGAGATCGAGGTAGACCTTGCGGCCGGCATCGCTGGCCGGGGCCGTGAAATGCTTGCGGTACCAGGCCACGCCCCACCACGGCAGCTTGCCGGTTTCGCCCTGGTACTCCTGCTTGAATGGTCCCTCGATGCCGAAGTCGTGCGGCAGATCCAGCTTGCGCCAGGCTGCGTCGTTCAGGCCGGTATCGGCGCCGGTCCCGGCGCCGATACCGGCACCGTTCGCCGCGCCGGACGGCTCGCCCTTCATGAAGCGCCAGTCGGCGTTGAAGGACGTGCGCTCGCGCACGGCCTGTTCGGCGGCGTGGGCGGGAAGGCTCAGGGCCAGGCTTGCGGCGAGCAGGGGCAGATAAGGTAGTGGTCGCATGAGGTAGGGTGTAAAGGTTAACGTACTGGCGGAGCGCCGTAGAAATCAGGGGCGCCATCGGGAATGATGTCGATACGGTCGAGCAGGAAACCGGGGTCCATCGCATACAGCTGCAAACGGTGCCGCCCGCGCGCCAACTGCGGGCGGACCAGGCTGCGGACGGCGCTATTGCTCAGGACATTGCGCTTCCATTCGTCGCTGCGCCCGTAGGTGGCGAAATCAAGCACCTCGACGGGCCCGCCATCGAGGCTGACGCCCAGCCGCAGCTTGTTGGCCGACGTTAAAGGATGGACCGGCAAGGCCACCAGCTTGATCGTGGCTGCGCCGCCGGCCACGTGCTCGAACGGGAATTCGAGCGGCGGCACCGGCTGCGTTGTCACAGCAAGGCTCCCGGCCGCGGGGGCGGGAGCGGCGGCCGAGGGCAGCGTCAGCAGTGTGCGCAAACTGGCGCCAGCGCTGCCAAGCTGCGGCACCGTTTCCCACAGCGGGTGCGGCGCGGCCTGCGCGGCAGCGAGGCTGAGCACCTGCGGCGCCCGGCGCAGCGGCTCGGGCGCGCGCGCCTTGACCGGCGCCGGATACGCCGGATAGACAGGCTCGTCGAACACCGGCAAGCGGCGCGGGGCCATGTCCATCATGTGCCGCCATTTGCCCTGCGCCAGGCTGTTGTAGCGCGCCGTATCGGCCACGATAGCGGCGTGCGCCAGCCTGGCCTCATCCACATAGGCCTGCGCACCCGCCCTGCCGTGGCGCGCCAGCCCCGCCGCCAGCTCCAGCTTCAAAATACGCGCATTCAGATTGGCGCTGGCCCGCACCGGATACAGCACCAGTTCGAAGTAGGCGTCCCTGCGGTCGGCCGGCAACGCGGCGCCCGCCGTTTCAGCACGGCGCACCAAGGCTTCGTAGCGCGCGATACGGCGCGCGGCCTCCCCGCCGCCCGACTGCATATAAGCGTTGATGCCGTTCGGCCTCGTCGGCTCGGTCTGGCCGAAGCCCATGAACTCGGGCCGGCGTTCCCACGCCAGGTCGTAGTACTCCATCATGATGCCAGCCAGCGCGGCGGCATGCTGCGCACCGAACTGCCGCCCCATCCAGGCTTGCAAGTGCGCACCCGGCGTCTCGTTGAAAGCTTTGCCGTCGAAGGCCAGGTCGAGAAAATACTGGCTCAGGTACTCGGCCGGCTTGATGTCGCCCACGTTGACGATCCACGTCTTGCGCGAACCGGTCCGGTAGGCGCGGTCGAGCTGCTCGCGTATCAGCGCCGGGTGGGTGCTTGCCAGCCACAGGTAGTCATGCGGGCGTCCCCAATAGGAGATGTGATAGTACAGCCCCGTTCCGCCGGCACGCACAGCCTCCTGCGGCCCGCTCAGCTGGGCCAGATAGCCGTAATTATCGTCGGGCCAGACCAGCGTGATGTCCTCCGGGACCTTCAAACCCGCCTTGTACACGTCGAGCACTTCCTTGTACAGCGTCAGCACCTGGGGAATCCGCTGCGGCGGCAAGCCCTGGGCCCGGGACAGCAAGCCGCGCTGGACACCGACCACTTCGGCGACGGCATCGCGCGCCTGCTCGACGGTTTCCGCCCCCTCCATGGCCGAATCGTGCACGCCGCGCAGGCCGACCGAATATATATTCTCGAAGTCCTTGGCCTCCTCAACCCGCCGCTGCCAATAGCGCACCATGTTGTCGCGGTTGGTGAAGAAATTGAACTGGCCATCCGCCTTGGTCCATTCGCGCACATTGTTGCGCATCATCGGCTCGGCGTGCGAGGTGCCGACCACGATGCCATAGTCGCGCGCCATCTGCGGGTTGCCCGGAAACTGGTAAAAAGGCTTGGTGCTATCGTGCATCGCAGGCCAGATGGTGTTGGCCTTCAGGCGCCACAGCAACTCGTAGATGCGCGCGTAGCTGCGCGGGCCGATGTCGCCGCCCGCCGGATCGTAGGTCTTGGCCGCCCAAGGCTGCAAGCCCCAGTCCTCGTCGTTCAGGAACACGCCGCGGTACTGCACCGAGGGCGCCGCGGACGCGAACGGCGCGTCGCTCACTGTTACGCGCACGGCTTGGCGCGGCGCCACGTCGGCCCACCATTCCCATGCCGAGACGCCGATTTCGCGCGTCAGGTCGACCACGCCGTACACCGCGCCACGGGCATCGGAACCAGCGATCAGCAAATAACTGCGCGCCGGATCTCGGGCCGGGTGGACGACGGCCCGGCGGTAACGTTCCCACTCCCCGCGCAGGTCGTCGAGCCCGGCGCCGGCCGCTCCCGCCTCGCTCAGCGCTTCCCGCACCAGCGCCGAATCGAACTTGCCGATGACGACGCAGGTCGCAGCGCAGTCGGCCAGGCGCTTGCCGAGTTTGGGAGGCAGGCCGCTGACGGCTTGCAGGTCCCGCGCCAGCAATTGCGCCGCCAGCGACGCGGTGCTGCTGTCCTCGTGGACCACGCTGGCGACGGCTTTTCCATCGTACAGGGCAAGCGGTTCAGCCAGGGCCGGCAGGCCAGCGGCCAGCGCCACGGCAAGCGCCCATCGAGTGCGGTTCACGTTTCTCATAGCGCTTTTCATTGCGCAAATGATACCGGCTATTATTTTGCCGCACGCGCCATCAAGCTATGCTTTTTTTGTGCGCTGGCATATGAAAAATGCATGGCGGAGCCGTGCTGCTCGCTGCTGAGCCGGTAAAGCATGGTGGCCGCCAGAATATTCCATAGCGCATGGCAGGCGAAGATCGCCATCAGGCTGGCAGGAGACAAGCGCATGTCGGCCGCGCAGAGATAGACCGCCGGCGCCAGGCCAGCGACGAAGCCTAAGCCCGCGCCCCAGCGCCAGCGGCGCGGCAGCCACGCGCTCGTGGCCAGCGCGTACGACCAGGCCAGCAGTGCCGCGCACATCATCAGCAGGCCGGCCTTGCTCAGGACCTGGATGAAAATACCGATCACGCGCAAGACAAGGTGCGCCATGTCGATGTCGGCTTGCGGGGCGGCGAGGAACTGCCTGGCCAGCTGGGGCACCACGAAACCGTCCATCAGCATGGCCGCGACCAGCGCACAGCAAGCACCCAGATATGCCGCCATCGCCGCCACCACAGCCGGACGGCGGCCGCCAAGCAGCGCCCCGAACATGTACAAGCCGCCCGCCAGCACCGCGAGCATCACGATCAGTACGCCGTGCACCAGGCCGTCCCTGGCCTGCAAGGCGGCGATCCGGGCCAGGCTTTCCTGGAAGGAGTTGGCGTTGCCGGCGACGGGATGGTGGGACAGCGCCAGCAGCACAAGTCCGGTGGTGCCGGCCATGGTCAGCGCAAGCAGGCGCTGGTGCCTGGGCACAGCCGCAGCGGGATGAAGATTCATGGGATTCCTTTACTTTGTGGATGGAGCCCCAGTAATATCATCGCTGCCGCGGCAGGATGGCAAAGCGTTGTGCCGATTCGTCCGCTAGCGGACAAACCACGTAAAGTGTCTGGAAAGGTAAAGCCCATGAGCGAGGAAACGCCGGACCGGCGCAGGCAGAAAACGCGCACCGCCTTGCACGGCGCCTTTCTCGGCCTGCTGCTCGATCAAGGCTACGACGCGCTCAAGATAGGCGACGTGGTGGAGCGCGCCAACGTCGGCCGTTCGACCTTCTATGAGCATTACCGGACCAAGCATGACCTGCTGCGCGCCAGCATAGGCGAACCGTTTGCGGTGCTGGCGGATCTGGTCCTGGATCAGCCGGCGGCGGAGCGCCTGCCCGGATTGCTCCAGCACTTCCGCGACAACCAGCGCGTCGCGCGCGTCCTGCTCGCCTGGCCTACACGGCCCAAGCTCGCAGCGGCGCTGGCCGAGCTGATCGCCGAACGGCTGGCAGGCATGGACGCTCTGCGTCCGCTGCTGCCGCTGGAAGCCATCGCCCGCCAGATCGCCGACAGCCAGCTCGCGCTGGTGGAAACCTGGGTGCTGGGCCGGCCCGCCTGCGAACTCGCCGCCGTGGACGAAGCGCTGCGGCGCAGCACCGGCGCCTTGCTGGATGCGCTGGCCCGGCCGCCCGACGCTGCGCCAGGCCGGTAATGCCGCATCCATCAGCTGGCTGCGCCTTTCGGCTCCAGCGGCAAGCCGGCCGCTTGCCAGGCGTCAATGCCGCCTTCGAGGAAGCGTGCGTTGAAGCCGTGCGCCCGCAGGCGGACTGCGGTGTTGCGGCCGACCTCATGGCCGTAGACACAGTACACGAGGATGTCGCGATCCGGCGGCAACTGCTGCATCCACTGCGCGACAGCCGCCGGGTCCCGCCATTGCGCGCCGGGCAGCGTCGCCGGCGCCTGGGCATAGACACCTGCCCGCCTTACGTCGATCACCAGGGCCGATTCAGCCGCTCCGAGCGGCGCCGAAAGTTCACTGCTTGCGTGGTGCACGGCCTGGGCATAATTGGACTCGACGACAGCCCAATTCACTTGGTCCACCGCGCCGCCCGGGACTTCGATGGCCAGGATGGGAACGCCGCCATCCGCTTGCGGGGCATGCCCGGGCATCCATTGGTTGAACAGCGTGCCGTCATGCGGCAGGTAATTCAAAACGATCCAGCCTGCCCCGTCGCCGTGCGCAGTCTGCGCGGCGACGTTGTCGGCCCACTGCCGTTCGCCGCCGAAACTGGCGGCCAGAGCCAGCGCCATCGCCGGCGACGGCCCGCCCGCGCCGCCCGCGCAGGACAGGGACAGCTCGGCCATCTGTTGTGAAGTGCTCATGGAATGCTCCCGGTTACGAATGCAGCAATGGATAGATCAGCAGGCCCAGCAACGCTGAGGCCGCCACCACGACAGGCTCTTGCAATTTCTTGAATTTCCAGAACAGCGCGATGGTGACCAGCGCGATCAAGGCGGTTGGCACGTCGATGATGGAGCGCTTCGCGATCACGATTACCGAGCCGGTGATGGCGCCGATCGCCGCCGCCGTGATGCCGTCGACAAAGGCCAGCACGCCGGGCAGCTTGCCGTATTTCTTGAAGTACGGCGCCGGCAGCACGGTAAACAGGTAGCATGGGATGAAGGTGGCCAGTGCGGCCACCATGGCGCCGGGCAGGCCCGCGATCAGGTAGCCGATGAAGCCCACCGTGATGACCACCGGTCCGGGCGTGATCATGGCCACCGCCACCGCGTCGACGAACTGTTTGTCCGTCAGCCAGTGGTGTTCGGTGACCACGCCGCCGTACAGAAAGGGAACGATGGCCAGGCCCGAGCCGAACACGAAAGCCCCCGCCTTGGCGAAAAACAGGCCGATCTGACCGAGCTGGGACAGGTCCAGCGCCGCCAGCATGGCCGGCCCTTCCGGCAACATCGCCACCGCCGGCAGCCCACGCTGCCGCAGCCAGGCGGGCGGTGCGCGCATCAGCCACACCAGCACGCCGGCCGCGATGAAGAGCCAGGCGATCTCAGACTCCGTCACCACCGTCACCGCCGCCAGCAGCAGGTAGATCGCCCACAGCAGCTTGTCCTTGCCTATGCTCTTGGCCGTCAGTTTCTTGGCGCTCATCGCGATGATGCCGATGACTGCCGCGCCGACGCCGTAGAACACCGCCTGCATCCACGGCAAACCGCCAAAGCGCACGTACGCCCAGCCCAGCGCCACCACCATCAGGAACGACGGCAGCACGAAGGCGATGCCGGCCAGCGTGGCGCCCGCCACGCGGTAGTGGACATAGCCCATGTAAATGCCGAGTTGCGCGGCCAACGGACCAGGCGCCAGCTGCGCAAGCGCCAGGCCTTCTTTATAGTCCGCTTCCGTGACCCATTGCCGTGTCTCGACCAGATCGCGGTGCATATAGCCGACCAGGGCCACCGGGCCGCCGAAGCCCAGCGCGCCAAGGCGCAACATGTACAGCACCATTTGCCACAGCGTATAGACGGGTTTGTCCGCTGGCGATTCCTGCATGCTCACTCTCCTCCTTCGTTCGCAAAATGGGTATGCAAGGAATCGAGCACCACGCCCATTTCCCGCAGCAACTGGTCGTCGTCGGCCGCGCGCTGGCGCGCACCGCCCAGCATGGCCTCAAATCCGGCCGCTTCGGGCACGAAGACGCCGCCCACGTCGAGCGCGTGCACCATGGCGCCGAGCCGGACCAGCCCACGGTCCCGCTCCAGACCGAAACTGGCCAGCAGCACCTCGAACGTCACGCGCTCGCCGACATGGGTGAAGGCGGCCTGGTCGAAATCGAAACCCAGCGCGCCGGCTGGGCAATCGGCCGGCGCGTCCAGCCACAGGAAGCTCGCTTGCGGATCGATGAAGCGCCGTATCAGCCAGGCGCTCGCCACCCTGTCCACCCACAGGCGGCGGCGGGTGGCCCAAGTGCGGGCCCGGTAGTCGGCTGGATCAAGTCTGGCAATAGCGCCACCGGCGGGCTGCGGCTCGCCCGGCGAGAGCACCGTCTCCGCCGCGTCGACGAAGTCCAGCCAGGCCGATTCGGCTGCGGCGCTGGATGCATTGGGGAAGTAATCGATGGCGCGGATGGCCTCGAAGTCGCGCCGCAGCTTGCGCAGCGAGCGGTTGAGTTCAGCCGGCGCTGCGGCCGTCAGCTCCTGGCGCACGGCCAGGATGGCCTTGCCGAAAGCTGCATAGTCTTCGGCACGGTCGAACAGTGCCCGGTAGGCGGCCTGCTGCTGTTCCGAGTCGGCATGCACCGTGAGCAGCCAGGCGCTGCCGCCATCGCGCACGGTTGCGCCGGCCAGCTCGTCGAGTTGCTGGCGCAGCGCGCCCTGCTCGGGCAACAGGTAAGCGCCGTCGCGCAGCGCACCGCAGCCCAGCGCCTTGAGGGCGCGCCAGATGCGCATGCGGGCGGTAGCGCCGTTGGTCGGCAAGCTGACAACCAACAGCAGCCAGAGTGGAGAACGATTCGTCATCCACCCAGCATACTATCAAGTAGCGATCACTACAAGGTCTATAGTTATCTCTACATCAGAAGTGCGAACGCACGCCCACGACGAAATTGCGGCCCGGCAGCGGTGCGATGTCCTTGAGGATGGACGTCGACAGACGGATGTCGTCGTTCAGCAAGTTCTTCGCAAGCAGGAACCAGGTCACGTCCTGCGTGCCGATCTTCTGCGTGTAGGAAATGTTCGCATTGAGCTGCTTGTAGCCCGGCGTGGTGGTGGTTTCAAACGACGCCACGCGCTGCTGCCCTTCGGCGTGCACCAGCGACAAACCGCCGCGCCAGGCGCCTTCGCGGTAGCCCACGCTGGCGCCTATGCGGTTGGCCGGCTGCAGGGGCAAGCTGCCGCCCACGTCCAGCTTGCCCTTGGAGGTGTCCGCGAACACGCGTCCGGACCAGCCGCTGCCCGTGGCGTTGTAGGTGGCTTCGGCTTCGGCGCCGTGGATGGTGGCGTCGGCTTGCTGGAAGATGCGCTCGCGCAGTTCGTCGCCAGGGTTGCCTTCCTCGTCCAGCAAATTGCCGGTCACGTGGCCGTAGATGAAATCACGCACTTTGTTGCGGAACACGTTGGCCTTCCAGCGCACCAGTCCCGCAGTCTTCTGCACGCTCAGTTCGACGTTGCGCGAAGCCTCCTTCTTGAAGTCGGGATTGCCGACGTCGAAGGTCACCGTGGCGTCGTGCGGGCCGCCGGAATACAGCTCTTCGGTGGCCGGGGCGCGCTCGGCGTACGAGAACGTGGCGCCGGCGCCGTAGCCCGGCGTGAAGGCCCAGAGTGCGCCCAGCGATCCGGATTTGAGGTTGAACGAACGGTCCAGGCCAGTGACCGGCGAGCGCTTGACCGATTCCAGGCGCAGGCCGCCGCTGAACTGGAAGGCGCCCACGCTGGTTTCCTCGACCAGGAAACCGGCGGCGGACCTGGAGTGCGTGACCGGCACCGTGTCGGCCGCGCCTTCGGGGCTGAGGGCCGAGAAGTGGGTATTTTCGGTCTGCACGCCGAAGGTGCCGCGCAGGCCGGCGATCGGGCTGTGCGCCAGTTCGGCGCGCGTTTCCAGGGAACGGTTCTTGAAGATCACGACCGGGCTGTTCGCCTCGTCGAGTTCCGCGTGCTGGTAGTCGGTGAAGCCGGCCTTGAACTTGAAGGAATCAAAGCCGTCGAAAGGCTTGCGCACCAGGCTGTCGATATCGTAGCGCGTCTGCTTCTGGTCGATCTTCGAGCCCTCGTCGCTCGGAATGCCATATACATTGGTCAGGTGCGACGCGGAGGCGCCCACGAAACCCCAGTCGGCGATGTAGGAGCCGCCCAGGCCGGCGTTGCGTTCACGCGTGCCGGAGTGCTGCAGGCGCCCGGAGCCGGAGGCCGGGTCGTTCAGGACGCGGGTGTCTGGAATCTTGTAGTCGTCCGCGTTGCGCAGATTGCCGTCCGCGTGCAGCGCGAACTGGCCCACCGCGCCGTCCAGGGTGCCGGACATGTTCTTGCCGCTGTCGACGGTGCTGTAGCGTGCCTCGATCTGGCCGGTCAGCTTCTTCTCAAGGGCCGTTGGAATACGCTCGTTGACGACGTTGACCAGGCCGCCGATCGCGCCCGAGCCGTACAGCAGCGCGGCCGGCCCGCGCAGGATTTCTATCTGCTGCGCGACGGCGCCCTCGGAGCCGACCGCGTGGTCGTTGGACAGGCCGGACACGTCCGACACGGTCATGCCGTTCTCCAGCATCTTGACGCGCGCGCCCTCAAGGCCACGGATGATGGGGCGGGACGCGCCTGCACCGAACGCAGACGTGGAAACGCCCAGCTCTTGCGACAGCGTCTCGCCCAGGGAACTGCCGACCTTGTCGCGCAGTTCGTCGCCCGACAGCACTTTGGCCGGCGTCAGGATCTGGTCGCTCTCGGCGGTGCGGAAAGGATTGGCCGTCACCAGCACTTTGGGTATGGCGGCATCGCCGGAGTCGGCGACGGAGAAGGACGAAACGGCGGACAGCACCGCCGTGGCGATGAGCGAACGTTTGGTAATCATATAAACCTCGAACTGACAAAAAAATGCGTGAAGCAACGCGCACTACCGAAGCGGCGCGTCGCGGTCGTATATAGTTTGTAGTCAGAGGACCGGGGGAGCCCGGGATTGGAAGACAACGGTGGTAACGCGCTCGAGGACGAGCGTCGGCCGCAGCCAGCGCGGAACCGGCTCGCTCGCGGCGATGTCGAAGCGGACGACCGGTGCGGCGATCGCAAAAGCCAGTTCGGCGGCGGACAGGCATTTGAGACAGGTATGTTCCACCAGCGCCGGGTCCGGCGTGCTGCCTGCCGAAGCGACCATCGCGCCCGCCACCGCCCGCTGTTCCTGCGCCCAGTGCGTATAGCCGTGCGACAGCGCTACCTGCTGCGACATCAGCATCAGGTAGGCAACCAGCAGTGGAAGCAAGCGGCTTAACATTGGAACAACATTGGACCAGGCGAAAGAAGGCAGCGTATTTTAACCGTAATTTCAGGCGCCGTGAGCTTCGATAGCTTTCTTATAAGCCGGGCGCGCCTCGATGCGGTCGACGAATGCGGTCAGGTTGGGATAGGCGTCGCGGCCGGAAAAACGCAGTGCCGTTTGCGCCACGAACGACAGTTGCACATCCGCGCCGGTGAGCGCGCCGCCGACGAAGTACTCGCGCCCCGCCAGCTCGCGGTCCAGGTAGCCCAAGTGGTTTTTCAGTTCGCTCTCTATGCGCGGCTGCAGCGGCGCGCCGCCCTCGCCCAGGCGTCCCGTGTACAGCTTGAGCATCAGCGGCAGCATGGCCGAGCCTTCGGCGTAGTGCAGGAACTGCACGTAGCGGTTGTAGTCCGCCGACTCCGGAGCCGGCGCATAACGGCCCTGGCCATATTTGCGCACCAGGTAGTCGATGATCGCGCCCGACTCGATCAGCACCTGGCCGTCGTCGCACAGCACCGGCGCCTTGCCCAGCGGATGGATGCGCGCCAGCTCGGGCGGCGCCAGGTGCGTCTTCGGGTCGCGCACGTACTGGACCAGTTTGTATTCCAGGCCCAGCTCTTCAAGCAGCCAGGTGATGCGGCGCGAGCGGGATGCGTTCAGGTGGTGTAGTTCGATCATCGCAGTGTCGTGTGAGTGGCAGGAATGGCTATCCTACCCGACTCGCACGACCGTGCGTTTTCACGGTGACGCCGGCATGGGGTGGCTGCGCGACCAGCTGGCGTAGAGCGCCAACGCGGCGGCGGGGCCGGTTCCGTACCATGCGTAGCCGTTGCGGCGCTCGGCGCTCAGGTCGTTGACGTCGTCGTGGATGCTGCGGTCGCGGTCGCCGAAGATGGGCTTCATGGTCGGGATGTCGTAGAGGCGCGACCAGAGCGGGCCGGCGCCCGGCCCGGCCTTCAACTGGCGGCCCGCCTGCGGCGTGGCGGCGCTCCACTCCATGCCGCGCAAGGCGCTGCGCTCCAGCCATGCTGCGCCGGCATGGACGGCGGCGACGGCTTCCGGTTCCGGGGCGGGCTGCCGCATCAGCAACATCAGCAGGTGGGCGCTTTCCGCGCTGGTCAGCGATACCGGTTCGAAGTTGCGTGCGCCGGCCGGCGCCAGCGTGAGCGCGTCATGCTGCTGGCACCAGCCGGTGCGCACGCCGCCGGCCACCACCTGGGTGGACAATATCAGCCGGATAGCCTTGCCGGCTGCGGCGCGTACCTCGCCTGCAACGGCGCCCGGGACAAAAGCGTAGTCGCCCTGCCCGCCCCCGACGTCGGCCAGCAATTCCACGACGGCCGCCATGGCGTTGTCGTTGAAGGTGATCGCGTCGTGGTAGCCGCCGGCCAAGGGGTAGACCTGCGGGTAGCCGCCGTTCGGGTATTGGGCGTTGAGCAGGTAGCGCATGCCCTTCAGGATGGCCGCGCGGTAGCCATCGCCCGGCGCGCCGGATGCTTGGGCTTGAACGCGGGCGAGGAAGCGCAGTTCGCTGGTCGTGGCGTTGTTGTCTATGGTGCCCACATAGCTCCAGCCCGCGTCCGCGACATAGGACTGGCCACGCAGGCGCGCCGGGCCTGTGCGGTCGACGTTCTTGCCCCAGCCGCCGGCGGGCGTCTGGAAGCTCACGATGTTCGCGGCGACTCGGCGCGCTTCGGGAGTGCCGTACCACGCGGCGGGACGGCGCAGGGGCATGCCGCCGTCGCCGCCTTGCGCGTGGGGTGGCGCGGCCGGAACAGGTTCAGCTTCGGCTCTGGTTCCGGCCAGGGCGATTGCACCTGCGCGCTCCGCCGCAAGGGCGGCCTTGTCCGCCGCCATCTGTTCACGGGAGCGGGCCAGATAGGCGAGCCAGGCCTCGCGCTCCTGCGGCGCGAGATCGGCAACGCCGGCAAGCCGAGCCTCGGTGACGGCTTCCGCCGGCTGCATGGTGCCGATGACGGCCGCATGGGCGGCCGGAACGGCGCAGACGACAAGACACGCGGCCGTGGTATTGAGGATGTTGCGCATGGTATTTTTCCTGTATGGGCTTACGGCACCCGCACTATCCGCAGCGCCATGTATGCCCGCCCGGGGAGCGCGATGCTGCGGCCGTTTTTGTCGGCGTAGGTGTAGTTGTCGCGCTTGACGATTTCAAACGTGCCGTCGACAGGGGTGACGGTCATATTCCACGTGTCGATGACTTCGGCCCGGAACTTCATGCCGTCTTCCAGGCCGGTTTTGAACAGCACGAAGGGCCAGCTTGCCGGCGTAGCCAGGCCGAAGTAGCCGAGGTAGTACTGCGCGTGCTTGCCTGCGAACGGGTGGTTCTGCCATTTGTCGATGGGTTCCAGCCCTTCCGCCGGGCTCTCGCTCAATATCTTGCGGAAGAACGCCAGCCGCGGCGGGCTTTGGCCCTTGAAGCTGCCGCCCTTCGCCAGCCAGACCATGCCCTGCGGGTCTTCAAAGCTTTCGCTGTGGCCCACATACGTGCCGGCGATGGCGCCCATCCAGAACCGCAGCACCATCTGCTCCGGCGTGAGCTGACCCCAGCGGCGGGAGAAGTTGCCCTCGTATTTGACCTCGTCGTAGACCACAGGCTTGTTGTACACGTCCCGCAACAGCACGGCGCGTTCGAAGTCCTCGGCGATGGCGCCGCTCTGCACGCTGACGTGCGTGACCCATGGCTTGGTGTGGTTGTAGAACACGAAAGCGTTGTGGATGGAGCGCAGGTGCTGATAGGGGTCGGCCTCCTGCACGATCTGGAAATAGCGGTCCCACTCCGGCATGGTCTTCTCTTTCAGGAAATCGAACTCATTGGCCATGGACCACCACACATTGCGGTAGGCGCCAAGGCGCGCCACCACATAGCGCAGATAGCGTTCGTTCACGTCGGCCGGCAGGCGGTCGAAACCCCAGTAGCCTTTGTCGTAGGGATGGAACAGGATCAGGTCCGCTTCGATGCCGAGCGCGCGCAGTTGCGAGATCCTTTGCTCCAGGTGGCGGAAGAATTCGGGATTGAAACGCGTGAGGTCCCATCCCTTGGGCGGCTGCCCGGCGAAAGGAAAACGCGGCGGCTCGTTCTTGTCGTCGTGGTTGGGGAAGACGGCCATGCGCAGCTTGTTGAACGGCGCGCCGGACAGCGTCTTCAATGTCTGCTGTTCAAGGGCCTCGGTCTGATGCGCCCACGCGTAGCTGGTGGTGCCTACTTGCCAGAACGGCATGCCGTCCTCGTACGCGAAGTGGCGGGTGTTCTTCACGCGCACCGGGCCATGGTTGCCGGCTGCCGGCGCGACCGCCGTGAGCTTGCCCTTCAAGCCGCGCAGTTCGGCACGGTTGCTGTGCGTCTCGTACTCCCATTCGCCCACCTCGGGCGGCATGAAGCGGATGCGGTACTGGCCTTCGCCATCGTAGAAGCCCGCCACCTTCAGCGTGCGCGCGCCCTGCCTGAAGATCGCCGACAGGTCCACTTCCATGAAGGGGTTGCCGCTGGATGGGCCAGCCAGCGTGATGTCCACGCTCCCCCAGCGCTCGACCGGCATCTGTGCCCAGGACGGCGGCGCGCACAGCGCGAAAAGCAGCGCCAGCCAGAACGCAAGGCCGCGCGTCAGACCGCGTATCAGGTCGCGTATCAGGCCGCGCATCGGGCCGCGTACCGGGCCGCGTACCGGGCCGTGTGCCGGGCCGCGAGCCAAACTGCGGGTCGGCCACGGAGCCAGGCAGCGCTGCGGCCGGAAGGCGGAAGCAAGCAGTGACAAGGTTCGTTTTCTCATATCTTTATCGTCAAGGCAGGGGCTGGAAGCCTTCTGCGCGCACGGTCCAGCTTCCGTCCGCGGGGAAGCCGGGAGCGGCGCGCGCCGGCGCGCCGTCCCAGCCGCCGGCCATCATGGCCACCGCCGCCAGCAGCGCGCCGTTTCCGGGCAGGTAGACCGGCAAGCCCTTGTTGGGGTTGTGGCCGGCCCTGGTGTAGCCATTGTTCGGGCCGTCCGGCTTGAGCAGCACATCAACCGCCTGTTCGGCGGCTCCCAGCCGCGCCGCAGTCATGGCGATCATCGGATAGTCCCAGCCCCAGATCTTGGTCGCCCAGTCCCATTTGGCAAGCACGGCGTTCAGCGTGCGGCGCATCGTGTCGCGGTCGACGCCGTCGCCGGGCAACTGGCCCAGCGCCATCAGGAAGGACGGATGGTCGTGACGGCTGTCGGCGTTGTCCCAGGTGTCCGGGTGGGACTCGACAGCGACGTATTTTCCGTCCTTCCGCGGCAGCGCGGACAAGTGCGTCCGCTTGAACTCCCACTCGGGATCGCGCGGCAGGCCGGCCCGTTCGCGCCAGCGCTGCGCCGTTTCCAGGCCCCAGGCCCAGTAGCTCAGTTCATATGTCGGATTCATACTGGTCGACTGGTCGTAGATCTCTTGCGCTATCCACAGCGGCGGTCCCAGCACGTAGCGCCTGCCTGCGGCGTCCCAGTGCAGCATGGACGCCATCGCCTGCGCAGTTTCGGACACCAGCTCGCCGTAACGCGCCAGCGTGGCCGGGCCGGGATCGGCGCGGTATATCAGTTCGGCCAGATGGATGGGGTGCGGCTGATTCCACATGATCAGCGGATTGCCGCCGGGGCTTTCGCGGCCTTCCGGTCCGGTCATTTTCATCCAGCGTGCGCCTTTCAGGCCGCGTTCCGCCGCCACGGCGCGGGCCGATGGCAAAGTGCGCTGGTGCCAGGTGAGCGTGCGCGCTGTGTACTCGGGCCGCCCCCACAGCGCGAAGTGCGCGGTGTGCCACCACACCATTTCGGTGTGGTGCTTGCCGTACCACGTGGCGGTCGTCAGGCCGCTTTCCTGCGCGGGCAGTTCATCGCCGAGCTGGATGGCGGCCAGGTATTGCGACAGGACGACGCGGCGCTCAAGCTCATGCGCGCGCGGGTCCGTGCTGCCGCTGAAATCGACGGCGGCGCCGGATTGCCAGTAGCTGCGCCAGTGGGCGGCACTGCGCTCGAAGATCGAATCGCTGTAGATCGGGGGCGCGGCAGCCGAGGCGGCATTAGCATTGCCGTTGGCTGCAGCGTTGGCGCTGGCGGCGTTGGCGACAGCGCCGACGCCGATGCCGCCAGCGCCAGGTACGGTGCTTTGCGAGTAGAAGGACAGCGTCAGGTCCAGCGTGTCGCCTGCGGCGGGCGAGACTTCGAAGGCATGCGGGCCGCTGCGCTTCACGGTCAAGGCCGCGGAACCGGCTAGTGTCATCGCGTAGCGGGACGCATCGCGGCTGTGCTCCACGGTCAGCGTGCGGCCACTCTGCTCCAGCACGCTGGTGCGGTGCGCATCGGGGTGCGACCAGTCGAGCGGCGGATTGTGCTTGACGGCCAGGTCGTAACCCAGCGGCAGCGCCACCCGCACCGCCAGCTTGCCGCTGGCGAACAGCGGGCTCCGGATGCGCAGCGCCAGCGTGTCGCTATCCGGCCTGACGGCGCTGCGCACGCTGACGGGCCGTCCCAGCAATGACACACGGCTGTGCAACTGGCCGGCCCACAGGTCCAGCCGCTGGTCCACCGAGCCGACGTCGGCGGCGGTCAGCGGCCGCGCGCCCTCGCCCGCCAGCACGAAGCCGACCTGCGGCAGCGGCTGCGTGTGGGGATTCTCGCGCAGCCATTGCCCGGCGGGAGAGTTCTGATTGGTGGGATAGCCCTGCGTGCGGCCATGCGCCGTGTAATCGCGGTTGGCGTCGGACAGCTTGTAGCCCTGGGGATTGGCGTTCTCATGCCAGGACCAGCGGGCCTGCGTTTCGAGCGGCGTTCCGGTTGCACGGTAATGATCGGGCAGGGTTTGCAAGCCGGTGACGTCAGCCGTGAAGCAGAAGCGGCCATTGCCCAGGCTGAGCGGCCCCATGGTGTCGATGGCTTGCAAGCGGGGCTGGTGACGCCCGACCAGTGCCTCGCGGTCGATCGGCCTGGCCGAATCGACGGCGTTGGCTACGTTCGCGGCATTGGCGCAAGCTGCGCCGCACGCCGCCAGGGCCAGGATTGCGGATACGCCGGCAAGACAACGAAGCGTCATTTGGGGTCGGTCTCCTGTAAACGATTGCAGGCGCGGCCCCGCTGAAGGGGCCGCGCCTTTCACACTGCTACTTTTTTAGAACTTGTATTCCACCGACAGACGGTACACACGTCCCATCATGTCAGCCATGCTGGTCACGTAGCCGCCGCTGTAGATGCTGTTGGAGGTCAGTGGCGGCCATTCGTTGGTCAGGTTGTTCACGCCCAGGCTGATGGTCGTGTTCTTGAAACCCTTGTAGCGCACGTTCAGGTTGAACTGGCTGTAGGCATCGACCTTGGTCAGCGTCGAACCCACACGCGGCGTCAGGTCGGTCAGGCCGGTCTGGTAGCGCTGCGACAGCGTGCCGCTCCAGTCGCCGGTGCCGTAGGTGAGCGACGCGGTGTGCTTCCAGCGCGGGTTCATCTGCGGCATGCCGGCCAGGCCGGCGTTCGGGCCTGCGCCGCCGTAGCGGCCGTCATTGGTGATGACGCCGACGTTCTGCAGCCACACACCGCCCTTCTCGCTTTGGAACTCGTACTTGTCGTACCAGGTGCCGTCCAGCTTGGCGTCGAAGGTGCCGAAGCTGGTTGCAGGGAAGCGGTAGGCAACCGACACGTCCGCGCCGCGGATGCGGGTCTGGCCGCGGTTGGCCTGGCTCGCCACGATGTGGTCGATCACGCCGTTCGAACCGCGAATGATGTACTCCGCGTACTTGGCAGGGTTCTGCTGCACTTCAGCGATGGTCAGCGCACCCAGCACGTCCTTCAGTTTCAGGCCCCAGTAGTCGACTGTGACGGTCAGGTCCTTGATCGGCTCGTAGGCTGCGCCGTAGGAAAAGCCCTGCGATTTCTCAGGCTTGAGGAAGGCGTTGTTCGGCGTCTTGGTCCAGTAGTTGGTGGTCACGTTGCAGACCTGGTCGGCGGTATAGCCCGCTTTCGGCGTGCCGGTGCCGGCAACCGTCGGCTGCGCGCTTGGGCACAGGACCGGATCGTCCATGACCTGGGTGCGCACTTCCGGCGTCGGGTTCTGGATGTCCATGATGGACGGCGCGCGGAAGCCGGTCGACAGGGAGCCGCGCACCACCAGTTCTTTCAGCGGCTGCCAGCGGGCCGCCAGCTTGGGGTTCACGGTGGTCTGTTTCAGATCCTTGTAGTGGTCGGCGCGCACGGCGCCGTTCAGCAGGAAAGTGGACGTCAGCGGCGCGTCGATTTCCATCACCAGCGACGAGATGTCGCGGCGCAGCTTCTTCGCCACGCCCTGCGGCGTCTCGCCCACCAGGTCGGACTGCACCACGTTGCCGGCCGCGTCGATGTTGTAGCTGCCGTCGGCCTTCTTCATCACGTAGTCCAGCGCTGCGTTGAAGGTGCGCGCCGAGTCGCGGCGCAGTTCGCCGGACACCGCCAGCGTCAGGTCGCCGCCGCCCAGCGCCATCAGGGCGCGCGAGAACGTCGCGTCGACGCTCTGGTTGTAGGCCTTGTTCAGGCGGTAGGTGTAGTCCTCCGCCTGGATGCTGCGCAGGTAGGCGGCACCGGCTTCGTCCTGCAGGCCGAACGGATTCAGGATGCCCTTGTCGAAGCCTTCCTGCGCTTTCGAATACAGGATGTAGCCTTCGCCGACGCGTGTGTCGCGCTCGGAGGCGCCGTGGTTCAGGCCCACGCGGTAGTCCCAGCCCAGCACTTCGCCTTCAGCCGACAGCACGATGCGGTTGTTGGTCTGCTCGTCGTTGCGGTAGGCAGGTCCCAGCTCGGCAGGTCCCCACTGGAAGAAGATGGCGCGGTTGTTCATGTTCAGCGCGGAGGCGGTGCCCGGCGTCTTGGCCGCATCGATGAACATGGCCGGCGTATTGGAGCCGGTATTGCTGCCCACGACCTGCACGGCGGGCGTGATGCCCTTGCCTGGGTAGAAGCGGCTGGTGGACGGCAGCGTATACGAGGTGAACGGCTGCGTGGCGCCCGGCACCTGCATGCCGCGGTATTTCTGCACCGTGAAATTGCTGTGCAGGACGTCCAGGTCGATCTTATGGCCGCCGGGCAGATTCCAGCTGGCGCGGGCCGCGACGGTGGTGATCTCGCTGCCGTCCGTCACCGCGTTCCAGTACAGCGGATTGCGGAAGCAACCGGGCGCGTAGACCGGCGGCGTGTTGGCGCTGGCGTTGCCCAGGGTGGGCAGTGCGTAAGGCGCCGCGCAGCCGGTGGCGAAGGCCGGGTTGTAGTTCGAGTTGGCGGCGCGGGTGAAGCCGAAGTTGGCGATCGGGCTGGCGTTGCGGGCATCCGGGGTCAGGCCCAGGCCCAGCGTGCGCAGGATTTCCGGGTCGTGCTGCTCCGGACGGTCGCCCTGGAACAAGGCAGTTTTCTTCTGGTGGTCGATCGCGATGTAGGCGTTGAAACCGTCCTTGTTCAGATTGCCGTAACCGAAGATGGCGCCCAGGCTCTTGGTATCGCCGCCGCCGCTCATTTCCGGTGTGGCGTACTCCGCCTTGATGGTGGCGCCCTGGTAGCCGCGCTTGGTCCAGTAGTTCTGCACACCGCCGATGGCGTCCGCGCCGTAGATCGAGGCGGCGCCGCCGCTCAGGGTTTCGACGCGGTCCAGCGCCATGCGCGGGATTACGTTGACGGACACGTACTGGTCCTGCAGCGGCTCGTTTGCCAGGCGGCGGCCGTTCAGCAGCGTCAGCGTGCGCATCGGGCCCAGGCCGCGCAGATTGGTCACGGGGCCGGCGGCGCCCGAGTTGGTGCCCAGCGACAGCGACTGCGGCTGCTCCAGCACCAGGTCTTTCAATTCGGTGTGGCCGCGCGCTTGCAGCTCGGTGGCCTTGATGGTCATAACCGGCGTTGCGCCTTCATCGGCCGCGCGGCGGATCAGCGAACCGGTCACCACCACGGCCTGGATTTGCGGCTCGGCCGGCGCGGCGCTCTGCGCTTGCGCCTGGCCGGCCATCTGCAATACCGCCAGGCTGACAGCGGACGCCAGCACGGCGCGCTGGAAGCGGGGTTGGACTGTTTGTTTCATTGGGGGTCTCCTCCTCAAGGTTTCCGATTCGAATTGGCTCGATCAGTTTTTCATCTGGTATAGCCAGATATTAAATTGGCCAGACCACCTTAACAAGCAAAATAAAACCTGTTCCAACGGATCGGTAACATGCTCATACAGTTTTTCACCGTTTCCCCTATGAAAATGCAAGCGGCAGGAGACGCCATAATGTTGCATTTTCTCCACATGAGTGGCCAGACCACCCAGTTTTAGGTGGTCCGGCCGCAGCTCAGGGCATTTTCACCCTGAACGGCATCGGCACCGGCGTCTTGCGGTCCGGCATGGGCGCCCGGTCCGGCGGCGTCAGGCCAGTGACCAGGTCGGCGATGCGCACGGTGCCGCCGGATTCGAAGCAGCGGTTGGCGGCCACGCCGACCAGGATGGAATACGCACCAGCGCGCTCGTCGGACACGCGCTTGTACTTATCCGCCGGGGCGGCGCCGAAGATTTCAGCGAGCATCGCATCGTCTCCCCCGCCGTGGCCGCCGGCGCCGGTCCAGGGCTCGACCTCGCGCGCCGCGCCACGCAGCGGGATAATGCGCGTGGTCACCGCGTTGCTCTTGCTTTGCACCGCGTCCGCCCCCGCCACGCCGGCCGATTCTACGATGCTGTGCTCCAGCCGTCCCTTGGTGCCGTTGAAGGCGATGCGGTAGCCCTCCCACGCGTCGTAGGCCTGCAGCGCGTAGTTGAGCTGGGCACCGTTGTCGTAGCGGACCATCACGCTCATCGTGTCCTCGATATTGATCTCCGGGCGCCACACGCACTGGTCGCGGAAGTAGCCGTCGTGCTTCTCGTTGTCCAGGTAGAGTTCCTTCAGGCCGGGGTCGGCCGCCAGGTCGAAGTAGAAACCGCACTTGGCCTTCTCGGTGCAGGTCAGGCAGCGCTCGTGCGCGCCCTGCAGGCCCATGCGCCTGGCCGTGGCGGGCGTGTAGAACTGGCGCGAGCCGAAGGCCTGCACCAATTCCGGCTGCGCGCCCAGCCACCAGTTCACCAGGTCGAAATGGTGGGTGGCCTTGTGCACCATCAGGCCGCCGGAATTGGCCTTGTCGCTGTGCCAGCGGCGGAAATAGTCGGCGCCGTGCACGGTGTTGAGCAGCCAGGTGAAGTCCACCGAAAGCACGTCGCCGATCTCGCCGCTCATCAGCAAATCCTTGACCTGGGTGCGCGGCGGCGAGTAGCGATAATTGAAGGTCACCCGGATATGGCGGCCGGAACGCTTGACCGCATCCAGGATGCGCTGGGCCTTCTCGGCCGTGGTGGTCATCGGCTTTTCGGTGATGACGTCGCAGCCCGCATCGAGCGCGCGCACGATGTAGTCGTCGTGGCTGGCGTCGGTGGTGGTGACGATGACGAAGTGCGGCTTCGTTTCGCGGACCATGCGCTCGAAGTCCTCCGGCGCGTAAGGGCGCGGCTGGCTGGCGCCGGTTGCAGCGATCTTCCTGGCGGCCAGCGCGGCGCGGCCGGGATTGCGGTCGCACACGGCCACGATCTCATTGCCGTCCTTGTATTTGCCCGTGATGGCCCCGGTAAACATACGGGCCCGCGAGCCCACGCCTACCACGGCGTAGCGCTTGCGCGCGTCCGCGCCGTACGCGCTGGTTGCCAGCATCAAGCCGGCGGCGCCAGCCGCCTTCAACAAATTGCGCCGGTTGATCGGTGCTAAGCCTTTTTCTTTCACGCTGAGTTTCCTTCACGGTTGCTTGCTTGGTCAGACGCGGCGCTGGCTAGCCGCATCACGGGATGTCACTGGGCATTGCTGCCGTGAATATAGTCCCAGGCGCAAGCAGCGGCAAGACCAATTCACAAATTGGTTTGACCAATCATGATTTTGATTACATCTCGCATGTCGATGGCGGTGCTGGTGTGGGTGATGTCGCTGGCGGCCGCCATACTGCTTGCCGCTTTCACGCGGTCCTGGGGCCCGCGCCTGCTGGCGCCGCTGGTGGCATGGGCCAGGCGCTAGCTCGTCCTGCCTGCGATGTGGTGGCATTTTGCCGCCAGCATGCTACCATGATCAAATGGCATAGGCGTCGAGGAGGAAACATATGAGTGCCGCAACCGAGGAACGAGGCAGGATTACTGCCCGCGTGTCCAGCCTGGTCGCGGAGAAATTGCAGGAGGCGGCTGATCTCAGCGGTGCCACCTTGAATCAATTTCTCGTGCAGGCCGCTCTGGAAAAAGCCGAGAAAATCATCGACCAGGAACGAACGATACGATTCTCCCAAGAAGATGCAGCCATGTTTATCAGCGCGCTGGATAACCCAAGTCCGCCCAACAAGGCCTTGTCCAAGGCTTATGCGCGGTACAAGAACAGGATAAGCAATGGCCTATACAATCAGCCCGCTGAACGCGACGCATGATGTCAGCGCCTTTGATTGTGGAATCGCAGCCCTCAACACATGGCTGCAAGAGATGGCTGGCCAGCACATGAGGAAGAGGATTTCCAGAACCTACGTCCTGCTGGACGATGCGGCTCCCGCCGAGGTCCTGGGCTTTTATGCGCTAGCCATACGTTCGATGACTCCCAACGACGCCTTGCCAGTAGCATACGCACGAAAGCTGCCACGCGACGTACCTGGCTATACCTTGGCAAGGCTGGCCATCCGTACGGACATGCAGGGACAGTGTCTCGGAGTTGATTTGCTGATGAATGCCATGGACCGCGTGCGCGCTGCGGCGGAACAAGTGGCAGGCTACGCGTTTTTTGTTGACGCGAAGGACGATGCGGCTGCGGCTTTCTACGCAAGATATGGTTTCATGCCCCTGCCCTCGAATCCCCGAACACTATTCATGCCCATCGCCAACTTTGCTGCATGATCCGTTATGATGGCGGTTCTTCCATTTTTGCTGCGACTCAAGGATAAACCGTGCACATTCTTTCCTCTTTCCGTTTTGTCTGCCTGGCCGGCGCGCTGGCGCTGAGCTTCAACGCCGCCGCCGACAGCTTCACTTCGTCAGCATCCAGCGCCGGTTCCGCCTCCAGCGGCAGCGTGTCCGATTCGCTGAGCGGCTCCAGCAAGAGCTCGAGCGGCGACAACAAGACCGCCGACGGCACTTACCACATCATCGACATCGCCCAGACGCCGGGCCGCGACGGCATGACGCGCATCACCATGCAGGGCGACGAGCCGAACAAGCGCATCGTGCTGGACCTGCCGAAAACGACTTTCGACAAGCAGCAGCTGGACAAGGGCGACCTGGTGTACGCGCAGAACCGCGTCTACGGCATCGAGTTCGCACGCAACGACACGCGCATCGCGTTCTACCTGGTACTGGCCGATGAGTGGTATGGCGAAATGGCCGCACGCCCTGTGAGCATTTGAAGCTTCGCAAGCAGTTGTTGAAGGCCTGCGCGGCGGCGATTGCGGCCTGCGCCGCTGCATGCGCGGTATCTGCCGCCATGCCGGGCATGGCGCAAGCCTCCTCCGGCATGCCCGGCATGTCGAGCACCTCGGGCCAATCGCGCTTCTGCGACCGCGCGCGCGATCTGACCGCGCCCGAGCAGGACCGCCTGCTGCGCTTTGCCGCCGTGGTGCGCGAAGAGCTGGCGGCGAGCGACGGCAGCGTCGCGCTGGTCAGCCGTTCCGGTCTGGACCTGTCCCGCTTCGGCATCCGCTATTCGCACGCGGCGCTGGCGTGGAAGGCCGACAACGGCGTATGGTCCGCGCGCCAGCTGTATTACGCCTGCGACGAAGGCCGCCCGCGCATCTTCGACCAGGGCCTGGCCGGCTTCGCGATGGGCACGGACGACCCGGCCCTCGGCTACATTTCGCTGGTGCGCGTGCCTGTGGACGCCGTTCCGGCGCTGCGCGGCGCATTGCTGGACACGCCGCGCGTGCTGCACCTGCTCGCGGGCCAGTACAGCGCCAATGCCTACGCTTACGGACTTCAATACCAGAATTGCAACCAGTGGCTTGTAGAAATGCTGGCGGTGGCCTGGGCCGGCATGGCCGACAGCGACGACCTGCGCGCACGCGCGCAGCGCTGGCTGCGGGCGGAAGACTACGCGCCGGATCCGGTCGATGTCGGCTCGCGCCTGCTGATGCTGGCCGCCCGCTTCATTCCCCTGCTGAACCTCGACGACCACCCCGACCCGGACCGCGCCGCGATGAAACTGCAGGTCAGCCTGCCCTCCTCCATCGAAGCGCTGATGCGTCGGCGCCTGCCGGGCAGCGAGCGCGTGGAGATCTGCCACGACGGCAAGCAGGTCGTGGTGCACCGCGGCTGGGCGCCAATCGCCGAAGGCTGCCGCCCGTCCGATGGCGACAAGGTCATCCCCCTGGACTGAACACGGACGGCCCACGCGCCGGCGGGCTCAGCACCCTGAAGTGTCATTTCGCATCGGTGGACCGCCGCGCCGGGTGTAGCAGGGAATTAGCGGGGCATGCCCCATGCCTTCGGAACGACTTGCGGCAGCAAGGGGAATCCATGCTTTCCCTACAAAACAGCACCGCGAAAATTGTCATTCCCGCGCAGGCGGAAATCGAAAATTGTCATTCCCGCGCAGGCGGGAATCCATACCCCGCCTACAGACTAGCGCCGCATGGATTCCCGCGTTCGCGAGAATGACAGTTCCTGGAATGACCGCCGTTCGCGGCCATGGCAGTTCCTGGAATGACAGTCGTTCGCGGCAATGGCAGTTATTCGGCTGTGCTTATGCGCCGCTGCGCCGGCGCAGCACGCGGGCCATGGCCTGCGCGGTGGGCGCCACCGTGGCTGGCGTCAGCGCCGCAAGGCACAGGCGCCCGGAACCGACCAGGTACACCGCCGACTCCTCGCGCATGCTGTCCACCTCGGCCGCAGCCAAGCCCGTGTAGCTGAACATGCCGGTCTGCTTGAGCAGGTAGCCGAAATCTCCTTCCGGGCACGCTGCACGCAACGCCTCGTCCAGCTGGATGCGCATCGCCCGCACGCGCTCACGCATACCATCAAGCTCCGCGCGCCAGTCCGCGCGCAGTCCTGCGTCGCCCAGCACGCGCGCGATGATGCGCGCGCCATGCGTCGGCGGGCTGGAATAGTTGCGGCGTATCGTCGCCTTCAGCTGCCCCAGCACATTCTCCGCCTGCCGCGCGTCGCCGCAGACCACGCTGAGCGAGCCGCAACGCTCGCCGTACAGCGAGAAGTTCTTGGAAAACGAGGTCGCCGCGAACAAGGGAAGGCCTTCGGCGGCGAAGTGCCGGATGGCGAACGCGTCTTCCTCGACGCCCTGGCCGAAGCCCTGGTAGGCCATGTCGAAGAACGGCAGCAAGCCGCGTCGCTTGACCAGCGCGGCCAGCTCGCGCCACTGAGGCTCGTCGAGATCGGCGCCGCTGGGATTGTGGCAGCACGCGTGCAGCAGAACCACGTCTCCCGCAGGCAGCGCCTCCAGCGCGGCCATCATGCCGGCGAAGTCGACGTGGCCGGTTGCCGCGTCGTAGTAGCGGTACTTCTTCACCGGCAGGCCGGCGCCGCCGAAGATGCTGTGGTGGTTGTCCCACGTGGGGTCGCTGACCCACACGCTCGCCTCGGGGAAGTAGCGGGCGATGAAGTCCGCACCCACTTTCAGCGCACCCGAGCCGCCCAGCGTCTGCACGATGGCGACCCGCTCGGCCGCCACGGCATCGGGGCCGAAGGTCAGTTCGCGCACCGCGCTGCGGTAGGCCGCGTTGCCTTCCATCGGCAGATAAGGACGCGTGCCCAGCGTCTCGGCCAGCGCGGCTTCGGCGCTCAGCACGGCCCGCATGGCAGGCATCTTGCCCGCTTCGTTCAGGTACACGCCTATGCTCAGGTTGACCTTGTGGGCACGCGGGTCGGCGCCGAACTGCTCGTTCAGCGTAAGGATGGGATCGCCCGGGTAGGATTCGACATTCTGGAACATGGTTGGCCTGTCAGGAAGTTTTCAGGACGCCGCGCTGGATCTGGTCGCGCTCGATGGACTCGAACAGCGCCTTGAAGTTACCCTCCCCGAAGCCGTCGTCGCCCTTGCGCTGGATGAATTCGAAGAACACCGGGCCAAGCGAGGTCTTGGAGAAGATCTGCAGCAGCAGGCGGCGGCCGCCGTCCTTGCCGCTGCCGTCGCTGGTGCCGTCGAGCAGGATGCCGCGCGCCTTCAGCTCCGCCACCGGCTCGCCGTGGTTCGGCAAACGGGCTTCCAGCATGTCGTAGTAGGTGTCCGGCGGCGCGTCCATCAGCGGCACGCCCGCTTCCTTCAGCTGGTCCAGCGTGCCGATCATGTCAGGCGTGAACAGCGCGATGTGCTGGATGCCTTCGCCGTTGAACTGCATCAGGAATTCCTCGATCTGGCCGGCGCCCTTGGACGATTCCTCGTTCAGCGGAATGCGGATCATGCCGTCCGGCGCGCTCATGGCCTTGGAGGTCAGGCCGGTGTACTCGCCCTTGATGTCGAAGTAGCGCAGTTCGCGGAAGTTGAACAGCTTCTCGTAGAAGCCGGCCCAGTAAGCCATGCGGCCACGGTACACATTGTGGGTCAGGTGGTCGATCAGCGTCAGGCCCGCGCCTTGGGGATTGCGGTCCACTCCGTCGATGTATTCGAAATCGATGTCGTAGATGGACTTGCCTTCTTCGAAGCGGTCGATCAGGTACAGCGGCGCGCCGCCGATACCCTTGATGGCAGGCAGGCGCAGTTCCATCGGGCCGACCGGCATGTCGATCGCCTGTGCGCCCAGTTCCAGCGCACGGCGGTAGGCCTGCTGCGCGTTCTTGACGCGGAAGGCCATGCCGCAGGCCGACGGGCCGTGTTCGGCGGCGAAGTAGGACGCGGCGCTGCCGGGTTCATTGTTGACGATGAAATTGATGCCGCCCTGGCGGTACAGGGTGACGTCCTTGGAGCGGTGGCGGGCCACCCTGGTGAAGCCCATGGCCTCGAACACCGGCTCCAGCACGCCCGGCACCGGGGAGGCGAATTCGACGAACTCGAAGCCCATCAGGCCCATCGGATTTTCAAACAGATCAGACATTTCACACTCCCGTTTTGTCAACTTGAGTGTGAAATTATATTGCGCTGGCCATGCATGTTTTACGCAACATTACAGGCCCACACGCTAACGCATGCACAATATGTGCATTTCTACGCCACTTAACGCAACATATTGCCGTCCGCGTCGTAGCGAATCTCCTGCACCAGGATCGAGCGCTTGTGGCTGCCGCCGCCGGGCAGCATGTTGTCGTGGTAGAACAGCAGCGTCTTGCCATCCTGCTCCAGGATCGCGTGGTGGTTGGTGGAGATCTTCAGGTAGTCGATCAGCACGCCCTTGTAGCTGAAGGGGCCGAGCGGCGACTTGCCCGTCGCGTAGACGATCTGGCCCGGCCAGCCGGTGGAGAAGGAGAAATAGTACACGCCCTTGTGCTGGTGCAGGAAGGGCGCCTCGCCATAGGGCTTGCTGGCGGCCGGGAAGCCGCTCACCGCGACGTCCCGGATCGGACCGACGGTGCCGCGCATGTCCGGCGCCAGCTCCACCACTTTCGGCACACGGGTGCCGAAATACATATAGATGCGCTTGTCCGCGTCCATGAACACCGCCGGATCGATAGGCTCGTCGCCCGCGTTGGCGTCGCGCGCCTTGTCAACCAGCGGCTTGCCCAGCGCGTCGACGAAGGGGCCGTCCGGCGAGTCGCTCACCGCCAGGCCGATCTGCGTCTGGTTCACGGGCGCGAAGAAGTAATACTTGCCCTTGTATTCCATCGCCTCCGGCGCCCAGGCATTGGCGCCCGCCGCCGCCCATTTGAACACCGTGGCCGGCAGGAAGGGGCCCTTGTCTTCCCATTGTTTGAGGTCGCTGGATGTCAGCAAGCGCCAGGAAGTCGAATCCCATTTGTTGCCGGAGTTGTTCTGGTCATCGGTCGCGTAGACGTAGTACTTGCCCTTGAAATAGTGCGGCGACGGATCGGCGCTGAAGTTTTTGCTCAGCAGCGTTTGCGCCTGCGACGACGGCGCCAGCAAGGACGAGGCCAGGGTCAAGGCCAGTGCGAGGGTGGATTTATTCATAGTTTGTCTCTCAGTTTGCAATTATTTGTAGCTGGCAGGCGTCACCGTAAACTCATAGCTGGCAGGTTCCAGCTTGATGCGGTACTTCTGGTGCGCGCGGCCGTCCAGGCTCCAGCCGGTGTCGCCGCCGACGCCGATCTGCGCCATGTCGACCAGCAGCGAGCCGTCGCCGTGAGGCTTGATCTCCGAGCTTTTCCACTCGCCGCGCGGGCGCAGGTACAGGTCCTCGTAGGGGAATGCCAGCGCATTGACGGAGAGCGGCCGCGCGCCCTCCACCTTCAGGCCAGCACCCTGCCCGTCGACCAGCGCCAGCCAGCGCACGCCGGTCTTGTTGCCGCTCTCCTGCGGACGGATGTAGCCGTGGTACTGGTCGGCCAGCTTGCCCTCGTAGAGTCCCAGCGCGTAGCCGGTCTGGCGGTCGGCGTACGATTCCTGCGGTCCACGGCCATACCACTTCACGTTTTCAAGGCGGGCTGGCTGGTTGAAGCGCAAGCCCAGGCGCAACGGATCCGGCAAGTCGTCGCGCAGCGGCGTGAAGACTGACTTCACGCGCAGCGCGCCACCGGCAGACAGCGCGTACTCGGTTTCCCAGTGCGCCGCGCCAGCGCCAAAGCTGTACAGCACCTTGACGCTGCGCTCGCCCACCGTGACGGCGCGCACATTGCGCCGCTCGGTGAAGGTCTTCCACACGTTGTGGCTCTTGTCGACGCCGCTGCCTTCATCGTTGTCGGTCAGGCCGCGCCAGAAGTTCGGCGTGCCGCCGTCCAGCAGAGCCTGGCCGCCGGCGCTGAAGTTCACCAGGCCGGTGCGGGCGTCCATCGTCAGCCTGGCGCCGGCCGCAGCCAGCGTGATGGTGTCGCCGTCGCGCACCGGCTTGGCCGAGGTGGCAGGGACAGCCGCGGCCTTCGCCGCCGGCGCCAGCACGAACTGCGACCAGCCGGCGACGCTTTGCGCCGCGACGCCGGGGGTGGATGCGCTCTTGTAGCGCGCCTGCACCGTCAGCACCGATTCGACGCCTGCCGGGGCCTTCAGCGCGGGCAGCTGGATCGGCAAGGTCTGCGTGCCGCCGGCCGCCACGCGCACGCCGCTCAGCGTGCCGCGCGCGGCGGGGACGCCGTCATGCGTGATGGTCCAGCTGAAGTCCAGCTCGGACAGGTCCTTGAAATCGTAGCGGTTGACCACCGTCAGCTTGCCCGTCTTGGGATCGCCCTTGAAGGTCACCGGCGAATAGACTTTCTGCAGCTCGAAGTACTCAGGGTCCGGCGTGCGGTCGGAGCGCACCACGCCGTCGCCGACCACGCTGTTGTCGCCGTGCGTGGGATTGATGTCGAAGCCGGAGGCCCAGTAGCTGCGTCCCTGCGCGTCCTTGGCGTACACGCTCTGGTCGACCCAGTCCCACACGAAGCCGCCCTGCAGCTTCTTGTGCGCGCGTATCACTTCCCAGTAGTCTTCCAGGTTGCCCAGCGAGTTGCCCATGGCGTGCGCGTATTCGCACTGTATCATCGGCTGCTTGTAGCGCGGGTCCTGCGCGTAGTCGGCCATCTTCTCGATATCGTCGTACATCGGCGCATAGATGTCGACATAGGAGTTCGGCAGATGCTCTTCGCCCAGCGTGCCCTGGCCCAGGTAGCTCACCAGGCGGGTCGGGTCGTTCTGGCGTATCCACTGCGCCGCGTTCTCGAAATTGGGGCCGGTGCCGGCCTCGTTCCCCAGCGACCAGATGATGATGGATGGATGGTTGCGGTCGCGCTGCACCATGCGTGACACGCGGTCGAGGTGGGCTTCTTTCCAGTGCGCCTTGTAGCCCAGCTGGATGGTTTCACGCTTGCCCGGGCCGGCCTTGTCGCCCGCCTCCATGTAGCCGTGCGTTTCGATATTGGCTTCGTCGAACACATACATGCCGTACTGGTCGGCCAGGTCGTACCAGCGCGGATCGTTCGGGTAGTGCGATGTGCGCACGGCGTTGATATTGGCCTGCTTCATCAGCTCCATGTCCTTGCGCATCGATTCCATCGACATCACGCGGTAGGTGACAGGGTCGTGCTCGTGGCGGTTGACGCCCTTGATCATCACGCGCTTGCCGTTCACGCGCACTTCGCCGTCCTTCACCTCCACGGTGCGGAAGCCGATCTGGCGCGAAGTGGCCGAAATCAGCGCGCCGTCCTGGCCCTTGTACTCCACCACCAGGCGGTACAGATTGGGCGTCTCAGCCGACCATGCCTTGACGTTGGGGATGACGCCCTTGACGGGCGCGGCGCGGCCGTCGGCCACGGCGCCCTTCCCGGTCAGCACGGCGCGCTCGCCGTCGTACACGGTGACGGAAATCTCGCCCTTGCCCGGCTGGCCGGCCATGTCGGCCTGCAGCGCGAACTCGCCGTCCGCGTAGCGCTGCTTGTCGAGCAGCGCGGTCACGCTGTAGTCGCGCAGGCGCGTCTTGGGCTCGGCGTAGACGTACACGCTGCGCTCGATGCCGGACACGCGCCAGAAGTCCTGGTCTTCCAGGTAGGAGCCGTCGGCCCAGCGGTACACCTCGATGGCGATGGTGTTCTTGCCCGGCTTGATGTAGCGGCTCAGCTCAAACTCGGACGGCAGCTTGGAATCCTCGGAGTAGCCGACCTTCTGGCCGTTGACCCAGACGTAGTAGGCCGCGCCCGCCGCGCCGATGTGCAGGAACACGTCGCGCCCGTCCCAGGCAGCCGGCACGTCGAAGTCGCGCCGGTAGGAACCCACTTCGTTCATGCCGTGCGGGATGAAGGGCTCGTTCATCGGGAACGGGTATTTGATGTTGGTGAACACCGGCAGGCCGTAGCCCTGCGCCTGTATCATGCCGGGCACCTGGATGGTCTTCCAGCCGGCGATATCGAAGCCCGGCTCGTAGAAGCGCTGCGGGCGCGCTTCCGGCGTGGGCGAATAGGCGAACGACCAGGTGCCGTCCAGCGAGCGGTAATACTTCGACGCCGCCATGTCGCCCCGGATCGCCTGCTCGCGCGTTTCGAAGTTGAAGAAGGTCGATTTCATCGGTTCGCGGTTCACCGCGAACACCTCGGGCTGCTCCCACTCGGCCGCCTGCGGCGCGCCGTCCGGCGTGGCCATGGCCGCGCTTGCGCCATGCATGGTGGAAGAGCACAGCATCACCGCCGCCAGGGCGATAGGGGTAAGGCGCTTGGGCATGGGGTTTTCGTCTCAAATAGTTATCGATAACAACTATTCCATACTAACACATATCATTTTTGAGCAGATATCTCGATTTGATATGCCTTTTTCGCGAAAAGCCATACGTCCCGCCGCCGGGAATCTGCCTGATTAGGCCGTGCGGATTGTCGCCACGAAAGGGTTTACGCCAAATAATAGTGGGAACAGTCTAAAATACGCACTTGGGCCGGGAAAGCGTCCGCGCGCGACATCCCTGCCGCCCAGTAAACAAAGACCACCAGGAGCCTGGAACTGACAAAATCAGCCGCCGGCGCCGACCGCACACAAGGGAATAACCAACCATGACAACACAGAAATCCAAGATCATCTACACCCTGACTGACGAGGCGCCGCTGCTGGCGACTTATTCCCTGCTGCCTATCATCAAGAAGTTCACCGCGCCAGCCGGCGTGGACGTGGTCTCCAGCGACATCTCGGTGGCGGCGCGCGTGCTGGCCGAATTCCCGGAATTCCTGACCGACGAGCAAAAAGTACCGAACACCCTGGCCGAACTGGGCGCCCTGACCCAGAACCCGGATACCAACATCATCAAGCTGCCGAACATCAGCGCCTCGGTGTCCCAGCTGATCGCCTGCGTGCGCGAACTGCAAAGCCGCGGCTACAAGCTGCCGGACTATCCGGAAGACGCGAAAACCGACGAAGAAAAAGCCCTGAAGGCCCGCTTCGGCAAGTGCATCGGCAGCTCGGTCAATCCGGTATTGCGTGAAGGCAACTCCGACCGCCGCGCGCCGAAGGCCGTCAAAGAGTTCGCCCGCAAGAACCCGCATTCGATGGGCGAGTGGAGCCAGGCTTCCCGCACCCACGTGTCGCATATGCACCACGGCGACTTCTACCACGGCGAAAAGTCGATGACGCTGGGCGCAGCCCGCGATGTCAAAATGGAACTGATCACCGCTTCCGGCAAGACCATCGTGTTGAAGCCGAAGGTGTCGCTGCAAGCCGGCGAAATCATCGACAGCATGTTCATGAGCAAGAAAGCGCTGCTGGAGTTCTACGAGCGCGAACTGGAAGACGCGCGCAAGACCGGCGTGATGTTCTCGCTGCACGTCAAGGCCACCATGATGAAGGTGTCCCACCCTATCGTTTTCGGCCACTGCGTGCGCATCTTCTACAAGGAAGCGTTCGCCAAGCACGCCAAACTGTTCGACGAACTGGGCGTCAACGTCAACAACGGCATGGCCAACCTGTACGACAAGATCGAAAAGCTGCCGGCTTCGCAGAAGGAAGAAATTCTGAAGGACCTGCACGCCTGCCACGCCAACCGTCCGGAGCTGGCCATGGTCGACTCGGCCAAGGGCATCACCAACTTCCATTCGCCGAACGACATCATCGTCGACGCGTCGATGCCGGCCATGATACGCATCGGCGGCAAGATGTGGGGCGCCGACGGCCGTCCGAAGGACGTCAAGGCTGTCATGCCTGAATCGACCTTCGCCCGCATCTACCAGGAGATGATCGGCTTCTGCAAATGGCACGGCAACTTCGACCCGAAAACCATGGGCACGGTGCCGAACGTGGGCCTGATGGCGCAGCAAGCCGAGGAATACGGTTCGCACGACAAGACCTTCGAAGTACCGGAAGGCGGCGTCGCCAACATCACCGACCTGGCCACCGGCGAAGTGCTGCTGACCCAGACCGTGGAAGAAGGCGACATCTGGCGCATGTGCCAGGTCAAGGACGCGCCGATCCGCGACTGGGTCAAGCTGGCCGTCACCCGCGCGCGCAACTCCGGCATGCCTGCCGTGTTCTGGCTCGACACCTACCGTCCGCATGAGAACGAAGTGATCAAGAAGGTCCAGACCTACCTGAAGGACCACGACACCAGTGGCCTGGACATCGAGATCATGTCGCAGACGCGCGCCATGCGCTTCACGCTGGAGCGCGCCTTCCGCGGCCTGGACACCATCTCCGTGACCGGCAACATCCTGCGCGACTACCTGACCGACCTGTTCCCTATCCTGGAACTGGGCACCAGCGCCAAGATGCTGTCCATCGTGCCGCTGATGGCCGGTGGCGGCATGTACGAAACCGGCGCCGGCGGTTCGGCACCGAAGCACGTCAAGCAGCTGGTGGAAGAGAACCACCTGCGCTGGGATTCGCTGGGCGAGTTCCTGGCCCTGGCCGTGTCGCTGGAAGACATGGGCATCAAGACCGGCAACGCCAAGGCCAAGATCCTGGCCAAGACGCTGGACGAAGCCACCGGCAAGCTGCTCGACAACAACAAGTCGCCATCGACCCGTACCGGCGAGCTGGACAACCGCGGCAGCCACTTCTACCTGTCGCTGTACTGGGCGCAGGCATTGGCCGCCCAGACCGACGACGCCGAGCTGAAAGCGCACTTCGCGCCGCTGGCGAAAGCGCTGGCTGAGAACGAGACCAAGATCGTCGCGGAACTGGCTGAAGTACAGGGCAAGGAGATGGACATCGGCGGCTACTACTTCCCGGATCCGGCGAAGACCACCGCTGTGATGCGTCCTAGCGCCAGCTTCAACAAGGCACTGGATACCATCTAAGGCTGAATAAGCACAAAGCCCTCCGGCTCAACACCGGAGGGCTTTTTCTTTTGCGGTAAGCGAAACGCTCGCCCGGACCAAATCCGATGCCATGTGCGCTTGATAGATGTCGGCTATCGCCCCAAACGGAAGTTAGCCAACCCAACGGCACCGCCTCGGGACCGGGTATGCCAAATCCGCCTTTGGTCTAGTTCAGTCTAATTGGGCCCATCTGAGTCTAATCCAGTCTGAAATACACTGGCGATCGTCTAGAATGGTCTACTGGGCCATGCTCCAAGTCTAATTCGGTCCTTTTCCACGCAGCGATAATCTAAAGCGAACTATATTCCGTTTCATTGGTCCAATCTTTAGACTTCTTTCGAAAGGATCCAATCATGGGATATGAACCGACGCAGTCTATAAAACTTCCCTTCATAGATTTCCTGAACCTCGAATTCCACTTGATGGAGACACATCCAGGCGTCAAGCCCGAGACCTTCGTGACGGAACTCGTGCAGCGCTGGCTGAAGATTGAAATGGAACGGCTCGCACTGCGCAAAAATGGCCGGGCGAAGCGAGGGTTTCAATGGAAGAACATCTTTCTGCCAGATGGAACCAGCCTGCGAACCAGCTACTGCAACACCGTTGAGTTCGCCAACGTGGTCAATGAGTACATCGTTACCGACGATGGGGCATCGTTGACTCCATCATTATTCGCCAATCGTCACGCGAAAGGCCGCAACGCATGGCGCTTCGTGTTGCTGCGCTTCCCCGGCGACGACTTCTGGATCCGCGCTGCCGACTGCAGAATACGCTTTGAAGAACTGCAGCGAAAGCAGTCTAAAAGCAAAACCGAATTGTCTAATGTAGTCTAGCCTCAGGTGGTAGAAGGGCTAATTCAGTCTACGGATTTCCTTGCAAAGTCGAATTCGGTCTAGAAAAAATGGTGCCTGGGCTATTCTAGACGCTATTAGACCGAACTCTCGCCGTTTCGACCAGATTAGACTAGCTGCAGAAAAGAGACACCTCCTCCCTCCAATGCCAGAATTTTTTGCGATGGGCCGTGCCGTCTGTCGTTGTGGGAGGCCGAGGTCAGTTCGGGCAATCTGGAATCTGGAATTTTGTCCACTTGCCGGAACTGACCCTCGCGCGCTTTTATTGGCCGTTACTCGTCGGTGGAGTGCATCAAGAGAGAATAGAGCTCAGCGACGCGAAGCGGAATTGTCTACGCAAAAAATGGTAGCTGCAAAGCTGCCGGTTTGAGTAGAATGGTATCGTATCATTGGAAGGCTCCTTGCAGCGTAGCTTTGCCCTTCTTCAAGATAGACGAAGCCACAATATCAGGGAATACCTTGCCTACTCAAGCCGCCGCATACAAGACAATTTTTGAACACCTTCCGACCTCAACGACATGTCTGAACTCATTCCTAAGTATTCGACCCCTCTGGCGGGTGACATTATTCTTTGCGGGGCTTCTTGGAACGTCCACGTTCAGCGTCTTTTGCGTCCAGGAAGCGTCGCCGACTACAGCCACGCTGCGGTAATGTGCAGCATTAATTTCGGCGTCCAAGCAATGCCTGATAGTGGCGTAGATGCATTTGGTCTGCACGAATTTTTCACTAAGCAACTGGCCGACTCCCCATGGAAAATTTATCGCCACCGGGACCTTGACACATACGCGGCGAACCAAGGCGCCGCAGACATCATGATGCGCTTCCGTGACGCCGCGAAGTATTTCATGGGCCAAGGCTACAACTTCGGGATTAATATGCCCGAACTGCCCGGAAGCACTGACAGGTCCTATCGCAGCTTCTGCTCCCAGCTGGTGGCACGGGTTTATGAAAAGGCTGAGGATGTTCGGCCTCATAGTCGGCTACTAACCTCTACTGTCCTTCCCTCCGACCTTCAGTCTCATTTTTCCGGCAATAATGATTGGCTAGAAGTGACTTCGATTTATTCAAATCGCATGGATTGGGTTGTTAAGAAGCAGCAGTTGGCCTCCGAGATTGCAACAGATTCAGCCTCGATTGAAATCCTTCGCGATGACCTCAAGCTGTCGCTTTGGTTCCAGGAAAAATGCGCTCGTGATGAGGCTGCGCTACCAACATTTGGGGCCAATCTGGCCTCGCTTGAGGCGCAGGCCAATCGCCTATATAAGCGCGTGACCGGTATCCAGTTGACCCCTAGGCCGCCGTTAGACATGACTAGCCACCTTGCCCAAGCCCTTAAGCAGGGAGCGCAGTCAAATTGGCGAGCGCGGAATATTTTCGAAGGATATCAATGGCGTCTACGTTTGCGTAAGATTTGGCTCACGTTTAAAAGCCATCGGAATTAGGGCTAAGTATGTTCGAACAGCCTATCGCCCAGCCCCAAATGCCATACCCAAAACCGGCCGCTGGCGAACGGCAGCATGTAGCCGCTAGCCGCCAACGAATAGATCAGTAGGGATCGAATGCAATTCCCGCCTTGCGCAGCTGGGATATGATAAGCCGCTTCCACGGGCCTCCTGGCGACCAGACCCGCGCAACCGCCTCGTAGGCCTGCTCCGGTGGTTCATGCGCCTTGATCACGCGATACAGGAACGTCATGGTCGATGCCCGCATGTTGACCTGGCAATGCACCAGGACCTTCTGGTCCTGCAGCCGGCCCATCGCCTCGGCGAACTGTTCGAAGTCGGCTTCGCCGGGCTGGCCGAACTGGATCGGGATATTGATGAATTCGAGCCCCTGGCGGCGAACAATATCGCCTTCGCCGGCAATGGCGTCGTGGACGGTAAGTGGCGCGAGGTAAATGACGGCTTTGAAGCCTTGCGAGGCGAGCTGCGACAGTGCCGCTGCAGTCGGTTGGCCCGATGTCACGATCTTGGGCGAGATGACAACGACATTCGGCGCCTCGATACTCAGCTCTGCCGAGCGCGCCGGCGCTGCGGACAACGCAGAGGTCAGCACAGCGGTTGCAATCAAAATGCTGCCAGGTAGTGTGTTGAAGCGCATGTAGTGGGCCTGATCAAAAACAAATAAGCTCGATGAAGTATGGGATCAACCCCTGTCTTGAAACGGATCAACGATCTTCAAATTGCGAGCTGAAATTCCTTGATAACCACCACCTCGGTCGCCGGTAAGCAAGGTCATATCATGCATTATGGCAATTGCCGCGATTTGTTTGTCTATCGTATGCGGATCCCTTTTTTCGCCGGACAATAGCGTACCCCATAGCTGCGCGCAGTCGGTATCAAAGGGGATAATTCGATTCTCGAATTCCGTCATGAGCACTTCAAGCCATTGCTCGTAGACTTCGGCCTTTTGATCGTTTTTTGCCGGTATGCCTTGGCGACTCCGGCGCGGATTTCGCCTATCACTTGCACCGGCAAAAATAGCTCCGTGTCGTCCGCCTTTTCGAAAAATTTGGCAACGCCCCGATTGCAACGGTCGCCCTTCCGGTATTCGGATATGACATTGGTATCAATGAGATAAACCACGCGGCAACCTCAACGTACGTCGAACAGATCGTCGTCGCCGAAATAAGGCATGGCCGCCAAGACATCCTTGAGCAATCTCTTCTTTGGCTTTTCCAAGAGCGTGGAACGCAGAATTTCCCGATGTTCAGCCTCGGCGCTACGGCCATGTGTGGCAGCTCGGCGCCGGAGCGCATCCACCACATCTTGATCTAGATCGCGAACTATCAATTGGGACATACCCACCTCCGTCGAGGCTATCAGTGATAGCAGTATTGTAGAACGATTCCTCCCCCCGTCCACAGCTACCCGATGAATATAGGCTGCTATTTCCCCAGCACCAGTTTGGCGCCGAAAAACGTCAGCAGTCCCCCGCTCGCCCGGTCAATCAGCGGCTTGGCCCGGCCATAGCTTGTGCGCGCGCCCGGCGAAGAAGTCAGCAGGCCGTGATGATAGGCCTGCGGCAGACTTTGAGGAAACCGGTCGCCAGCGGCTTCGATATCGTAATGACCAGGAAATTGGGGCCGGGGCTGACGGCGAGCATCAGGTAGAGCAGCGCTATGCTGCCCAGGAAGGCCAGTTCATTCAACTGTGGTTCTCCAGGTCGTTACCAGAATTGCCAAATAAGCAGTAAATTCTAGCACGGCTGGACGGACGGCAGACCTTCGCGGGAAGCTGCAGCCTATTCGACGTAGGCAGGGGCGGCGATGCGCTTACCCAGCATGAAGGCGTCCGCCACGATGCGCAGCGGCGCGAAATCGGCGTCGGACTTGCCGCTGCTGATCAGCTCGTGGAAGTGCGCGTACAGGCCCGGATACTCCCGCTCGCCCTCTTCCATCACCCGCTTGCCGTCGATGTCCAGTATGGTGCCGCCCATGCTCAGCGCCAGCTTGCCGCCATCCTCGGCCTCCGCGAAAATGCTCCAGGTCTGCAGGTTTTCCTGCAGGAAGTCGAATTCCGCCCGCACCGGCACGCCTTGTTCGGTCGCCATCTCCATCTGCACCTCGATCGGCGAGTCGCAGTTGACCGGGATGTGGAGGTTGGCCTGCTTGACGATGACGGCGTCGCTGACGATGGTCGTCAGGATGGACAAGGCGTTGATGCCCGGATCGAACACGCCCATGCCGCCGGGGGCGAAGATCCAGGCCTGGCCCGGATGCCACTGGCGCACGTTTTCCTTCCACACGATGTGGATGTTCTTGAGCTTGCGCTGCGCGATCCAGTCGCGCGTGGCGCCCACTGCCGGGGCGAAGCGCGAATGCCAGCTGGCCAGCAAGCTCACGCGGCACTCGGCCGCGAAGTCGCGCAAGGCCTCGGCCTCGCCCAGCGTGGTGGCGGGCGGCTTTTCCAGGAAGACATGGCGTCCTGTGGCAAGCGCCTCCTTGGCGATGCGATGGCGCACCTGCGGCGGCGTGCAGATGGCCAGCGCCTCGATTTCAGGATGGGCAGCCAGCATGCCGGCCATGTCGTGGTAGGCGGAGATGCCGTCCGGCCGTGCGTGCGGCGAGCAGCCGGCCACCAGTTCGAAGCCGGGGTTGGCGCGGATGGCGGGAATGTGCTGGTCGACGGCGATCTTGCCCAGGCCGACCAGGCCGATCTTGATGACGGGTTTGTTTGTGGAAGTTGCCATTGCGATACCTAGGTAATTGTCTGTTCCGGGAGGGTAACCGCCCTCACGATACGACACCTATGAATTTTATCGCGCGAGCTATGAGATTTTTGCAAAAACAGCGCGCATCACCCGGCAGCAGTTGCCAACGCGATAATCACGATAACGCCGTCGGCCAAAGCTCACCTCAACTGTGGCGACGCAGCCTCAAGCACGCGGCCCGTTGGCTGCATTTTCGGCCACGTGGATGCCGCCGGGCTATTGGGCGCGGACACCATGCGGCCCAGCGGCAGCTCCACCCAGCGGTAAAAGGCGGCGCCCGCCGCCAGGCTGGCGGCCCAGGCGAGCGCCATGCCGGCCGCCTGGAAATGCGGCTCCGGCGGCACGAAGCGGGTGAACGCGGCGTTCACCACCAGGCACACCGGGAAGTGAACCAGGAAGACCGAATATGAAGTCGTCGCCAGCCGGCCGACGAGGCGCCATGCGCGGCCGGAACCGGCGCCCGTTTTGACGCGTCCGAACACGAACAGCAGGCAGGCGACGGCCAGTGCCAGGGCGATGCGGCTGCGGAAGTCGACGATCAGGGCAGCGAGGGCCGGCAGCAATATCATCGCCACCAGCAGGGCGACCGCGCCCGGCCGGCGCGCGGTGTCGCCTGCCCACCAGGCCAGCACGCCCAGCCCATAGCTGCCGATGAAATACGGCGCCCAGTCGTCCCATGCCCTGTCCAGGTTGAAGTGCAGCAGCGAGGCGCTGACGGCGGCCAGCACCAGCAGCGGCATCAGCCAGCGCGACTTTTGGCCGCAGGCGAGGCGGCCGCCGGTCCACAGCAGCAAGACCATGGCCGCGTACAGTTGGAAATCGATGGCGACGTACCACGCGCCCGCCGACAGCGAGGGATAGCCCAGCACGCCATGCAGCAGCAGCGCATGGGCGCACAACTGGGGAATGCTGAGCGGTGCGGAAATCGAACCGTGTGTCATCCAGGCCCCGGCCAAGGCGGAAGCGGCGGCAGCCAGCAGCGTCGCCGCCAGGAACGGCGGGGCCAGCTTGGTGTAGCGCCGCCAGACGGTTTGCAACGGCGCAGCCAGGCCGGGCAGGCCGGCCGGGGACAGCGATTTGGCAGCCAGGAAGCCGCCCACGACGAGGAAAACTTGCACCGCAATGCGGGCGTTGCCCTCCAGCCAGACGATCAGGTCGGGCATCAGCGCCCGCGCATGGTCGGACATGGGGCCATAGAAGGCCAGGTGGTGCAGTACGATGAGCTGCGCCGCGCCGGCCTTCAACAGATTAATCAAACCAAACTGGGCCGGGGCTGCGTTTGCCGACCCCGAATTTGCCGCTACTGCCTTCATTACCATCCCTTGCCATGCGATTTACCGACCACTCATTGTTTCCACACGCAAGACGAGCTGGTGTTGATATCGCGGACCGGGCGCCATGATAACCGACATTGACGGCTGAGGTCGTTTCGGTGGCCTACAGTTGCGCCTCGATAGCGACCGTTTGCGCCGTCACCCGGTCACCCGTATGCCTGGTGGTGACGGTCTCGATCAGCATGAAACCGCATTCCTCCTCCGCGTACGGCTGGTGCAGCGTCTTCCTCGGCACAACGTAGCATTCGCCGGGGCCAAGCGTGACCTCCCCGTGCTCGAGGCGGATGGTAAGCCGCCCATAAATGACCATGAACATTTCGTCCTCGTCCGCATGGTCGTGCCAGACCACTTCGCCCTTGCCCTTGGCCACCTTGATGAACTGATCGTTGACCTGCCCGACCACGCGCGGCGACCAGTACGCGGACAGTCCGGCGAGCGCGCCGGCGAGATTGCATGCCTGTTGCATTGAATTCCCCCCAAATAGTTGTCAGCCGCCACATTACGGCGAGCCGCGTCCTTTTGTAATCGAATGTTTATAATGGCGGACATTAACAATCCTAATGGACTGCCGGCCGTGACCAGACATATAGACCTGCGCCTGCTGCGCACGCTGCTGGCGGTGGCCGAATCGGGCAATATGTCGGCGGCGGCGAACCGTTTGCACATGACGCAAGGCGCGGTAAGCCAGCAAATCAAGCGCCTGGAAGCCTTGTTCGGCCAGGCCCTGCTGGAACGCAATGCCCACGGCAGCAAGGTGACGGAGGCGGGAGAACGCGTATTGTCGCAGGCCGGCCAGCTGTTGGCCTTGAACGACAGCCTGCTGGCCGATGCCGTGCAGGACGCGGCGGACAAGGTGCGCCTGGGCGTGCCCTACGACCTGGCCGGCGCCTTTATCGTCCCCGTCCTCAAAGCCCATGCGGAACAGTTCCCGGACGTGGCGGTCGAGCTGGTTTCCGGGTCGTCGAAGGAACTGGCCGATGCGTACCGGTCCGGAGAGGTCGACCTGGCAGTTGTCGAAGGGCCGCATGGCACGCTGGGCGGGTCCCATCTGTCGCTTCAGGCCCTGGTCTGGAGCAGCGACGGCCAAGCGCACCTGCAGCGTCCGCTGCCGCTGTGCTTTGTGAGCCCAAGCTGCGTATTCCGCCCCGCCGTATTTTCGGCGCTGGCCGATCACGGCATTGAATACAAGGTCGTATTCGACAATGCCAGCATCGAGGCGACCAGCGCGACCGTCCGTAGCGGCCTCGCCACGGCAGTCTGGCTGGCCGGCGCGGTGCCGCCCGGGCTGGCGGTGCTGGGCGCCGATGCCGGCTTGCCGGCATTGCCGTCATTTGCGATCGCCTTGCTGGGCCCGGCCCGCCATCAGCGGCCCGCAGTCGCGTCGCTGGCGCAAGCGGTCACCCTGCACCATGCCGCAGCGACGCTGGGCGCGGCTGCGCCATAGCAGTGTTTTTTTGAACGAATAATTGGTACACATGATGTCGAAAGAAAAAGAATCGCCACGCCTGCTGCCGCCGCTGGAAGCATCCCGCTCCACGTCGCCCGAGGACGCAGCCGCAAGAAAACTGGCGCGCGAGCAAAGGGACGCGCAGGTCCGCGGCGTCACGTCGATCGACGCCATGCGGGTCGCGATACGGGAAGCCGGACGCGCGCTGCCCGCCATTAGCGCAGTGCCGCGCCTGGGCGCGCTGAATGCGGCGGCGTTCCGCGCGCGCGCCGCCGAAGGCCTGCCCTTCCTCGTCGACGGGGTGGTCAAGCGCTGGCCGCTGACCGCCCTCACCCCGCAAACGCTGCGCGAGCGCTTCAGCCACCTGCCGGTGCGCGCGCGGGTGGGCGACTATATCAACACCGCCTTCGCGCCCGACCGGGCCATGCAGGACATGACCATGCTCGAGTATCTCGACCTGGTCGCCGCCGGCATCCATGATCTGCCGCCCTACCTGGGCAACCTGGAACTGCGCGAACTGAACGGCATGTGCCACTGGCCCACGTATTTCGGCAAAATGGGGCCGCCGCGCTTCTGGATCGGCCCGGCCGGCACCGTGACGCCGCTGCACTGCGACTACGACGACAACATCTTCGCGCAGATCTGGGGCAGCAAGCGCATTTTCCTGTCGCCGCCCCACCACGACGAATTCCTCTACCCCAGCGAGGCGAACGCCATCCTGTTCGGCTCCCCGTTCGACCCGGAAGCGCCGGATTTCGACAAGTTCCCGCTGGCGCGCCAGGCGACCCTGATCGAAGTCATCGTCCATCCCGGCGACCTGCTGTACGTGCCCGCCGGCTGGTATCACCAGGTGCGCGCGCTGACGTTTTCGCTGTCCTCCAACCGCTGGGCCAGGGCCATGCCCCTGGCCCTGAACGGCGCCCCTGGCCTGCTGCGTCCGGCCTAGCAGGCAGCCGGTGGAGCGCTGCTAGCGCGCCACTTCCCTGGCCACGTCGAGGAAGGCCTTGGCCGCCGGCGTCGCCTGGCGCACGTCGCGCACCGCCAGCCCGACGCGGCGCCGCACAGCAGGTTTGAGCGGGAGGGCGACCAGGCGCTCGTGCTGCGCGGCGACGCGGTCCGGAAGCGCCAGCTGCGCGACGATGGACACGCCGTCGCCGCGTTCAACCATGTTGAGCAAGGTGATGAGCTGCGCGATCCGGTAGCGCACCTGCGGCACCAGCCCCGCCGCGGTGAACAGCGGTTCGATCAGCGACGCGCATCCCGCTTCGGACATGATAAACGGCGAGCCGCACAGGTCCGCCAGCGTCACCGAAGCTTGCCGCGCCAGCGCGTGGGCGGCGGGGACCAGCGCCAGCAGCTGGTCCTCCACCAGCGGCACGGTGTCGAAGCTGTCCTCGGGCAGCACCACGAAGCCGGCGTCGACCCGGCGGTCGCGTATCCACTGCAGCACTTCGTCGTCGGCCCCCTCGTCGATGTGCACCTCGATGCCCGGATAGCGCTGGCGGTATGTCGCCAGTATCGCCGGCAGCAGCTTGAGCGACGAAGTCGGCCCGAACGAACCGATACGCAGCACGCCGCGGCTCAGCCCCAGCGCGGCGGCCACCTCCTGCCGCATCGCTTCCGACAGGCCGAGGATTTCGCGCGTCCGCTGCAGCAGCTGCAAGCCGATTTCGGTCACCTCGACGGCGGCCTGGCGCCGCACGATCAGCTCCACGCCCCACTCCCGCTCCAGCGCCTTGAGCGCGTGCGACACGGCAGATTGCGTGATGCCCAGCCGCGCGGCGGCGGCGGTAAAGCCGCGCAGTTCGGCCACCAGCGCGAAGATTTCCAGTTGGGTGAATGTCATCTTTACTATGAGTTATTACTCATTTTTCCATGAGGTGTCATTAGCATTAATATATGCCAAGCCGCCATCCCCGGCAAGCCCGCCGGGCAATTCATCACTTTCTGCAGAGATCACAATATGACCACATCCTCGGCCGCGCCTTCCCCTCCAGCGACGGCGGCAATTTCGTCCCCCACCCCAGCCATCGCCTCGCTGGTGTATATCAAGCTGGTGGCCGTCACCCTGTTCTGGGGCGGCACCTTCATCGCCGGCCGCGTACTCGCGCAGGCCCTGCCGCCGCTGACGGCGGCAAGCGGCCGCTTCACGGTGGCGGCGGCGCTGCTGTTGCTGCTGGTATGGAAGCTGGAGGGCGGCTTGCCGCGCCTGAACCGCTCGCAAATGGCCATGACCGCCGCGCTGGGCTTCTTCGGCGTGTTCCTGTACAACCTGTGCTTCTTCGCCGCACTGGCGAGAATGCCGGCCGGACGCACCGCCCTGTTCGTCGCGCTCAATCCCATCGTCACGGCGCTGGCGTCGGCCCTACTGTTCCGCGAACGACTCGGCCCGCTCAAATGGCTGGGCATCGCCATCGCGTTTCTCGGCGCGGCGGTGGTGATCACGCGCGGCGATCCGGCCGGCGCGCTGCACGACATCGGCCAGTCGGTGGGGATGGGCGAAGTGCTGATGTTCTGCGCCATCTCCAGCTGGGCCGCCTACACCATCATCGGCCGCGCTGCGCTGAAGGGCTTGACGCCGCTGGCCGCCACGACTTGTGCCGCCCTGTGGGGACTGGCCTTCCTGGCGGCCGGCGCGGCATTCGAAACGCCGGCGATCGCGTGGTCCGGCTTCGGCTGGCGGATATGGGCGTCCATCCTTTATCTGGGCGTATTCGGCACCGTCCTGGGCTTCGTGTGGTATTACGAAGGCGTGAAAGCCATCGGTCCGTCGCGCACCGCCGTGTTCAACAACCTGGTCCCGGTCTTCGGCGTCACTCTCGCCTCGCTCCTGCTGGGCGAGTCCATCCTGGTCTCCATGGTGGTCGGCGGCGCGCTGGCCATCGCCGGTGTGACACTGACCAACCGGACAGCCGGGCGAGGCTGAACAGCGAGCTTGTTGCGCGTTGGCCGGTGCATTTTCGAATTCACCGAGCGCGGATTTACATTGAGTATGGGCGAGCGTATATTCGGCTGAGGCGCCACGATGATGGCTTGGGATAACTTCCAGTACCCAAAGGCACGCCACGTGGAGTATAAAAATATCAGCACTGGGGATCCATATGCAAATCGCAGACTTAAGGATAGGCACGCGCCTGGGTATCGGCTTCGGCCTGCTGCTCACGCTCCTCGTCGGCGTCGCCACCTTGGGGCTCAACGGCATGGACCGCGCCAACGAGCAGATGCACCACGTCGTCGACGTCAACCTCTACAAGATCGGATTGCTGGAGGACATGGCCGCCTCGACGCACATCGTCTCGCGCGTGATACGCACCATCGCCCTGCTGTCGGATGAAGAGGCGGCCCGCAACGAGCACCGGAAAATCGACGCGGCCCGCGCCACCTACAACACGGCAGCTACCACGCTCGAGAAGCTGCCGCTGGACGACGCGGGCAAGGCCTTCGTCGCCGACATCGCCACTCTGCGGGCCGCAACGCGCCCGTTCAACGACAAATTCCTGGAACTGGCCAAGACCGACAAGGACGCCGCCGTCGCGCTGCTGCTGCGCGAGGTCATACCGATGAATGCGAAATGGCAGAAAGCCATCGACGACTACGCCGACTTGCAGCGCCAGAAGAGCAAGAACGAGCAGCAGAGCGCCTTCGAAAGCTACGGCTTCGCACGCAAACTGATGCTGGCCGTCAGCGCCGCGGCCGTGCTGTTCGGCGCACTCGCCGCCTGGCTCTTGAGCCGTTCGATCACCCGTCCGATCGGAGAGGCGGTGCACATCGCCCGCACCGTCGCCTCCGGCGACCTGTCGAGCCGCATCGAGGTCCGGTCGCGCGACGAGACCGGGCAGCTGTTGCAGGCCTTGAAGGACATGAACGACAATTTGACCGGTCTGGTGGGGCAGGTACGGCGCGGCACCGACAGCATCGCCGCCGCGTCCACCGAGATCGCGGCAGGCAACCTGGATTTATCGGCGCGCACAGAACAGCAGGCCGGTTCGCTGGAGGAAACCGCCTCCTCGATGGAAGAACTGACCGCGACCGTCAAGCAGAACACCGACCACGCGCGCCACGCCAACGAGCTGGCGATTTCCGCCTCCGAAGTGGCGCTGCGCGGCGGCGCGGTGGTGTCGCAGGTGGTCGAAACCATGGGCGCGATCAATGACTCGTCCAGGAAAGTGGTCGACATCATCGGCGTGATCGACGGCATCGCCTTCCAGACCAACATCCTGGCGCTGAACGCGGCGGTCGAAGCGGCCCGCGCCGGCGAACAAGGCAGGGGCTTCGCGGTTGTCGCGAGCGAGGTGCGCGGCCTGGCGCAACGCTCGGCCGCCGCCGCGAAGGAAATCAAGACCCTGATCGGCAATTCGGTCGACCAGGTGGCGCTCGGCGCCAAGCTGGTCGACCAGGCCGGGTCGTCCATGCGCGCCGTCGTCGACAGCATCAAAAACGTGACCGACATCATGGGCGAGATCGCGGCGGCCAGCCATGAACAGACTTCCGGCATAGAGCAGATCAACCAGGCCATCACCCAGATGGATGCAGTCACCCAGCAAAACGCGGCACTGGTGGAGCAGGCTGCCGCCGCCGCCGCTTCGATGCAGCATCAGACCGACACGCTGACGCATGTGGTCGGCAAATTCAAGCTCGGCCCGGTGTCCGGGCAGCAGATGCCGGCCAGCCAGGCGCTTGGCCTGGCCTGATCCGGCAGCCCCGCCTGCCAGCCGGCGCCGCGGCCGATGCGGGCCGGCGGCCGCGCGCGCCCTCCCCGCTCACCGCGCTTCTTCCCTCATCCATTGCGCCGCCCGCTCGGCCAGCATCATGCAGCTTAAATTGGTGGGCGCGCCAGGGATAGCCGGCATCACCGACGCGTCCACGACGCGCAGGTTCTCCACGCGGTGCACCCGGCAACGCTGGTCGACCACCGCCATAGCATCGTCCGCGGCGCCCATCCTGGCGGTGCCGACCGGATGCCATGTCGCATTGATGAAGCGCTGTACCGCACTCCTCAACTCGCTGTCGTTGCCTATGATCGCTTCGCTCCACAGGAAGATCGACTGCGTGCGGTCGGCCATCGGCGCGGCCCGCGCGATCTTCCAGGCCAGGCGCACGCCGGCCATCAGCCTGTCGATGTCGCGCGGATCCGATCCCAGTTGGAGTTCGATGACCGGCTTGCCCCCGGGCTTGGCGTGTTCAAGAAACACTTTGCCGCGCGACGCGGGATCGGTCAGCACCACCGAGATCGCATTGGCAAGCGGCGATTTCAGCAATTCGGTCAGCATCGGCACGGTGCGGGTTTCAAAATCGCTCAGCGCAAACAAATTGAGATCGGCGCCGCTATCCGGGCCGCTGGCGGCGCGCGCCATGACTTGGTGCGCCAGCTGCGCCTTGCCGCCGCCCCCCGGGCCGGGCGTCATCCACAACATCACGGCAGGGTGGTCGATCAGGTTCTCGCCCACGCCCGGCAGGTCGGCCACGGGCGGCACGTCCAGCGACAGGCAACGGCGGCGGCCCCCCACGCCTGAGCGCAACAGGATGGCAACGGTATTGATCGCGCCGGCGCTGAGCGTAATGCGCCGGCCGAACACGCTGTGCCGGCTTCCATCGCCATCGGTCCATTCGACACCGACCGCGCGCCGCCCTTCGAACAGCACCCGGTGGACCGCGCAAGCGGGCCGTATCGTCAGGTTCGCGCGCACCCGCGCCGGGGCCAGGTAGGCCAGGGCGCTGGAAATCCGCAGATGGTCGACGCTGTTGCTGGGCACCATGCCAACCCCGGCAACGCAGGCGCCGCTGTTCATGTCGGCGATCCCGGCCATGCCGGCGCCGTGGCACGCTTGCTTGAACGCCAGCTGAAGCGGCCCCAGTTCGCGCTCGTCGGCGCGCCGTACCGGCAGCGGGCCGTTGCGGCCATGTGCCTCGTCAGCGTAGTCGTGGTCCGTTTCGATTTTCTTGAAGTATGGCAGTACCTGGTCCCAGCTCCATTCGCTGTTGCCCAAGGCGGCCCAGCGAGCGAAATCGCGCGGCAAGGCCCGCAGCGCGATCGCGCCATTGACGGACGACGAGCCGCCCACGACCTTGCCCAGGAAATACGGGAACTGCTGCGCCCCCCCTGCCCCTGCGCTGCCGCCGCTGCCGCGCACGTACGCCGAATAGGACCAGTTGAAGCCGGACGTGACCGGCGCGCGCGCATCCATCAGCACCGCCGGCGTGTGCTCCGGCGCCGGAAAATCGGGGCCCGCCTCCAGCAGGAGCACCCGCCGTCCGCGCTGCTCCGACAACCGGCTTGCCAGCACGGCCCCGGAAGAACCGGCGCCGACGACGATATCGTCCCACACGTCGTCAGCTCTCATGGCTGACCTGCAGGCTGGCCAGGCTGGCCAGCCATTGTTCGATGCAAAGCGTCAGCACCCTCGGCTGTCTGTTCAGGTAGAAGTGCCCGCCCTTGAACCAGTGGATGGTGCACCCTCCATGCGTGTAACGTGTCCAAGCCGCCATGCCGGCGGTGCTCACTCTCCCGTCGGCGTGGCCGGCGCACGCCAGCACCGGGCAGGAAAGTGCCGGTCCGGGCTGATGCACATAGGTTTCCAGCACTTCGAAATCCGCCCTCAGCAGCGGGATGAGGGCGCTCATCATCGCTTCGCTTTCCATCACGGCGGGCGGCGTTCCGTCCATGCCGCGTATGTGGTCGAGAAAGGCGCCATCGTCCGCGGCATGCCATGGGCGCCGGCACGGGATTCCGCTTTCCGGCCCGTTGCGTCCGGAGACGATCAAGGCGGCCGGTTCCTGGCCGGACCGCGCCTTCAGCGCGCGCGCCGTTTCATAGGCGACCAGCGCGCCCATGCTGTGGCCGAAGAAAATCAAGGGCAGGTCCGCAAGCGGCGCGATGTCCTCGACCAGCGTCTCGACGACCTGCGCCATGCGCCGCAGGCGCGGCTCGTTGAAACGCTCTTCGCGGCCCGGCAATTGCGCCGCGTACAACTCGATATGCCCGGACAAACCGGGCGCCAGCCTGCGATAGACCGAAGCACCCGCACCGCACCAGGCAAAGCACACCAGGCGCATCGACGGCTGCGGCGCGCCACCGTAGCGGCGCAAGCCGGCCCCGGGTCTCGCATGCAGATTCACTTTACGCATCATTTCACTCCTCAATTCCTCAATTCCTCAATTCCTCAATTCTGCGGCGATCTTCTCGGCGATCATCAAGCTGGTCAGATGGGTAGGCGCGCTCGGGATCGACGGCATGATGGAGGCGTCGGCGATCCACAGGTTGTCGACCCCGAACACCCGCCCGTACGGATCGACGACCGCTCCCTTGTCCGGCGACATGCCCATCTTCGCCGAGCCGCAGGCGTGCGCACTGGGGCGCACAAAGGTGCGCACGGCGCGCTCCAGCGCCAGGTCGGACTGGATCATGCCGTCGGTCCACGCGAAGATGCGCGCAAACCGCGCGCCCAGGCCCTCGTGCTGCAGCAGCTTCCAGGCCAGGCGCACGCCCTCCATCAGCGGCGGGACATCGCCGTCATTGCCCAGGCAATTGAAGGACGCCTGCGGCGCCGCCCGGGGATCGGCCGAGACGATGCGCACATGGCCGCGCGACGTCGATTTGTTGAAACAGGCGGTCACGCCGGCCACCGCCTTCGCCCCCGTCGCCTGCGCCAGTTGCGGGAACGTCTCGGCGGCGTCGATACCGGCCATGAGGGCAATGTGCATGTCGTTGCGATGGCCGGACATGCTGGACGAATAGCGCAACAACGTCTGCCGCATCGGTTCGCCCAGCGTGGAAGCGCCGGCTTGCGGAACGCCCCAGATACCGACGACAGGATGGTCCATCAGGTTTTCACCGACGCCGTGCAAGGGATGCCGCACTTCGATGCCGAGCGGACGCAGCGTGCCGGGATTGCCTATGCCCGAGCGCATCAGGATAGCCGGCGTGCTCATGGCGCCGGCACACAGGATGACCCGGTCGGCGTGCAAGCGCCGCATGCGCCCGCCGATTTCCACCTCCACGGCGTCGCACCGCGCCGCACTATCCCCACTATGCCAGAGCAGCCGGTGCACATGCGCGCCGCCGATGATCGTCAGGTTCGGCCGCCCGCGCGCCGCCGCGAGATAGGTCAGCGCGGTCGACATGCGCACACCGCCGAGCACATTCTTGGGGATCACGCCCACCCCGGCGCTCTCCGGATCGTTGTGGTCGTCGACGGCGCCGAAACCATGCGCGAGGCAGGCGTCCATGAGCCCGGCCTGCAATGGCGTCAGCTCCTGCCTGGACTCGCGCCGGATCGGCACCGGCCCGCCGCGTCCGTGCAAATGCGCGGCGCCGGCCGGGTCGTCTTCCAGCTTGCGGAAGTAAGGCAGGACCTGCTCCCAAGACCATCGCCCCCCGCATTCGGCGGCCCACTCGTCGTAGTCGGCCGGGGCGCCGCGCAGCGCCTGCACCGCGTTCACCGCCGAAGACCCGCCCACCACTTTGCCGGCCTCGTAGTCGAACATGCCGCCCGCCCCGCCCTTGATGCGCGTGCGGATCTTCCAGTTCAGGCCCGGCAACACGGCCGGCTGGTTGGCGTTGCGCATCGCCGTCGACATGGTCTCGCAGGGCCGGTCCGGACCGGCTTCGAGCAGCAGCACGCGCCGCCGGCCGTCCTCGCTCAGGCGGCTGGCCATGACCGCGCCGCTCGATCCGGCCCCCACCACGAGCACGTCGTAGCGATGGCTGTCGTCATGCTGATCGGTTCCCATACCCATCAGCCCAAATCGTGCATATTGCCGGCCACCGCGCGCCAATATCCCCGCGGCGTCAGGTCGGACAGTTTGGCGGCATGGCCGCGGCGCTCGAAATGGTGCGTGTCGAACAGGTGGTGGGTGAACATATTGTCGATTGCGCAGCCGTCCGCGCGCTGCAGGAACAATTGCCTGGCCAGCGCCGCCTCGCTGCCCTCCAGGCGCTCCGCCGCCTCGATGCAGCGCGCCTTCCATTCGTCGAACGGCACCCGCTGCAGACAGTCCGCGTCCTCCGGCGCCGCCAGCAGCATGGCCATCACGGCAGGCAAGGCGAGCGGGTTGCGGTTCTCAAGGTGGATGACCTGCTGCTGTTTGTACGGCGCCAAGCTATGCTCGACCAGCAGGCGCGCCAAGGTGTCCACCGGCACGCCGTGCACGCTCGCGCCGTTCCAGTCCGGCACCACGCCGGCCTCGCAGGCCACGCGCAACACGCTGCCGTAGCTGTCGCAGGGCTTCGCGCGGCCGCTGCGCGCCGACGGCAAGGCATGCGAGCTGCGGTATATCCTGACCGGCAAGCCGCGTTGCGCGGCCGCGAGCAACACTTGCTCGGCGACCCATTTGGACTGCGCATAAGGGCTGGGCAAGCCGTTCGGGTCGGCGTGCGCGCGCTCGCCCGACAGCGCCACCAGACGGCCGCCGATCTGGCGCCGGCACACCGCCATCGGCGAGGCAAGGAAAACCGGCTTGAGACGGTGCTCGGCCGCCAGGCGCATGAGCGCAGCGAGCGGGGCGACATTGACTTTGCGGTGCGACGCATAATCGGCCAGCACATCGACCGAGGCGCCGAAATGATAGATGGCGTCGACCGAGCGCTCCATCCGGTTCCACTCGCCCTCGTCCAGGCCCAGGCCGGGCGCGGCCAGATCGCCGCAGACTACCACGATGCGCGCCATTGCGGCGCGGTCCGGCATGACGCCGTGGCGCCGCATGCCCTCGATCAGGCGTTGCAGGCCCTCCTCCTTGTTCGCGGCCCGCACCAGGCAGCACAATGTGGCGTCGGTGGCCGCCAGCAATTCAGCCAGCAGGTGCGCCCCTATCCAGCCGGTGCCGCCGGTCACCAGCAGCGCCCGCGCCACGGCCGGCGCCGGCGGCATGCCGAAATCGATCTGCCCGGCATCGGCGATGCCGGCGGCGGCATCGGCCAGCATGGCCGGCGGCGGTTCGGCGGCGACGGCGGCGATGGCGACGCAGTCCATCCCGCGCGACCAGGCGTCGAGTGCGGTCTGTTCGAGCGCGTCGCGCGGCGCCACGCGCTCGCCGCGCCCTTCCGCAGCCGCATCGGCCACCGGCCGGGGCGGCGTTTGATTGACGGCGGAGCCAGCTCGAAGCTCCGAGATGATGCTGTCTTTGTTCTCAATCAAAGCCGAGCGCAGCGCGGGAGTCAAAGTGCGGGACGGCGCATGTACACGCAATTCGTTCCCGTTCAAGCGCAGCTTGACGCCACGCTCATTCAATTCCAGCAATAACTGTTTCATCTTCTCTCCGGACCTGCACCAACCATGTTCACCGCGCCGCCAAGGTTGGCGGCGCGACCTTCGCAAGTTTTTTCCCGCCGCCGGAGCCAGCGTTCGGTGCGCTCCGCCACCGCCGCCACGCAGCACCCGGCGAGCAGCGTGTGGTGGCTGCCGGCCAGGGTTTCGATATGCACGCTGCCGGAGGTGCGGGAAGCCCAGCCCCAGTCCGGCCGGGCCGGATGCGGCAGCGCGGCGAACTCGCCGACGACGCCGTCGCGCGCCCGTATCAGCAGCATGTCCACGTCGGCGCTGCCGCCCGCGTATGCCCGGCTGGCCCGCACGATGCCGCCGAAAACCCGGTAGATCGCCGTGAGCTGTTCGAGATCGATGGCGAGCGGACGCCCGGATTGCAGCAACAGCGCGGAAACCTGTTCGAGCTGGGCGCGCGCCTGTACCGCGTCCACCGAGGCGAGCAATTCGGCGACCGGCAGGCCCAGCGCGAGATCCTCCAGGAACCAGCCGAGCAGCACCTTGTCGTCCACCGGCTCGCCGCTGAGCGGGGCCGGGCAGTCGATCAGCACGACCCCGCCGACCGCGCGGCCGCGGCCGCGCAGCTGCCGCGCCATTTCGAACGCGATCAGGGCCCCGGACGACCAGCCTCCCAACAATACCTGGCCGTCCGGCTGCTGCTGTTCCAGCAGCGCGACATGGCTGGCCGCCAGCGCTTCGATCGAGTCCGGCAAGCTGTCCTGCCCGTCCAGGCCGGGCGCCTGGAAAGCGTGCACAGGCCGCGCCAGCAAGCCCGCCAGCGCGCGGTAGCACATCACGTGGCCGCCGGCCGGGTGCACCAGGAACAAGGTCCGCCTGAGACCTTGTTCACGCAAGGTCAGCATCGGGCCGGCGTGTCCCTGCACCGCCCCGGCCCCGGCCCGCAGCAATGCGGCCACGCCCGCCACGCTGCGCTCCCGCCAGACCGCGCCGAGGGACAGCGAAACGCCGAAGGCCTCGCGCACCGCGGCGATCATGCGCACCGCGTCAAAGGATTGCCCGCCCCGGTCGAAGAAATCGTCGCCGGCGTCCAGTTCCGGCCGGCGCAGAATGTCGCGCCAGATCGCCAGCAGGCGGCGCTCGGTGGCGTCGGCCGGGCCCCGTGCGGCACGCGTGAGCGGCGCGGCGGCCGGTTCCGCCATGGGCGGCAAGGCCTTGCGGTCGATCTTGCCGTTGACACTGAGCGGCAGCCGCTCCAGCGTCCCGATCGCGCGCGGCACCATGTAGGACGGCAGTTTTTTCTCCAGCGCCGCGCGCAGGGCCTCGGCCTGGACCTGGACCGCCGCGCCGGCGGCGGGCACCACATAGGCCACCAGCTGCGCGTTGCCGGCGGCGCCCGCCTGCACGGCAGCGACCGCCGCGCCGACGCCGGGCTCGGCGCACAGCACCGCTTCTATTTCACCCAGTTCGATGCGGTGCCCCTGTATCTTCACCTGCGCATCCCTGCGTCCCAGAAATTCGATCGCGCCACTGGGCAGGTAGCGGCCGATATCGCCGGTGCGGTAGATGCGCTCGCCTGTGACCGGATGCGGCATGAAGCTCGCCGCCGTTTTCGCGCTGTCGTTCCAGTATCCGCGCGCCAGTCCGGCGCCGCCGATATACAGCTCGCCCGCGCTCCAGTCGGGCAAGGCACGGCCGCAATCGTCCAGCACGTGCCAGGGCTGGTTGCGCATCGGATAACCGTAGGGGATACTCGGCCACGCGGGATCGACTTGCCCGACCTCGTAGGCGATCGACCAGATCGACGCCTCCGTCGCGCCGCCCAGGCTGACCACCCGCGCGCGCGGGGCGATGCGGCGGATGCGGTCCGGCAGGTCGACGGCGATCCAGTCGCCGCTCAGCATCACCAGGCGCAGGTCCGGCAGCAGCGCGCCGCGCTTTTCGGCGGTTTCGATCAGCAGCACCGCCAGCGGCGGCGCCGAATTCCATAACGTCACGCGCTGCTCCAGCACCACGTCCAGCCAGTGCGAGGGATTGAGCGCCTGCGCCGGGTCGGGATAGACCAGGGTGGCGCCGGCGGCCACCGTGCCGAACAAGTCGAAGACCGACAGGTCGAAACCGAACGAGGACACGCCGAATACGCGGTCCGCCAGACCGACCTTGAAACGCTGGTTGACATCGAGCACCGTGTTGACCACGCCGCCATGCTCCAGCATCACGCCCTTGGGTCGCCCGGTGGAGCCGGAGGTGTAGATCAGGTAGGCCAGGTCGGACGGTTTCGCCGGCGCGGCGTCCACCCAGGCTGCATGCGCAGGCGCAGGCGCACGCGTGCCCGCCGCCGCCTCGATGACGAGCACGGGAACGCCCTGCGGCCATCCCGGCAGGCCTGCGTACGCACCCTGCGCCAGGATGGCGGCGGCGCCGCAGTCCGCCAGTATGTAGCCGCGCCTTTCCTCCGGCAGCGCCGGATCGAGCGGCACATAGCAGCCCCCCGCTTTCAGGACCGCGTACACCGCCTGGAACAAAGCGGGTCCGCGGTCGGCGACGATGGCGACGGTCTTGCCGCGCAGCGGCGCCCCGCCGTCGGCGGCGTCCAGCAAGGCGCACGCGATGCTGTCGCTGGCCTGGTCAAGCTCGGCGTAGGTCCATGCCCGCTCCCCCGCGATCAGGACCTGCGCCGCGGGCAGGTCCCGGACGGCGGCGCCCAGGAAGTCCTGCAGCAGCATGGGCGGTATCGGCTGCGCCGGAGAGCACACCGCCGCGCGCGCCGCCAACATCGCGGGCGGCGTCAGGTCGAACACCGTGGCATGCCAGAGTGTGCCGTCGCCGGCCAGCCGTTCGATCAAGCCCTGGTATGCGCCCCACATGCTGTCGATCAGGCCATCCGGAAAAAAGGGCTCCAGCAGATCCCACACGTAGTAGTAGCTGCCGTCCGCCAATTCCCAGAACTGGTGGTCGAGCATCACTTGCGAAGTCTCCAGGCAGCTGAAATGCGCGCGCTCGTATCCTTCCATGAACAGCCCGCTGCCGATCACGAAGGGGATGGCTGCGCTGCCCAAGCTGCCCTTGCGCCGGTTCAGCGCCTGCATCACCTGCATGCCGCCCCACTGCAAATGGGCGGCATCGCGTATCACCTGCTCCTGCAGCGCGCGGGCGCGCTCGGTGAAGCTGGCTGCCTGGCGGAAATCGAATTCGAGCGGATAGAGCGACGCGAAATTGCCGATGATGTCGCGCATCTCCGGATGAATATTCAAGCGGCGCGTCATCATATTGCTCAACACGAAATGGCGGCTGTTGCCCCAGGCGCTGATGATTTCCGCGTAGGCGCAGAACACCGCGTTCGACGGCGTCACGCCGGCTTCGGCGGCGCGCGCCTTGAACTGCGACCAGACCGCGCTCGATATCGTGCCCTCGCGCCGCTCCAGGCGGGACCGGCAACGGCGTTCCATGCTGGCGCGCTGCGGCAGCGCGGGCGCGTCGGGCAAGGCGTCCAGCCGCTGCTCCCAATAACGCCGCGCCGCCTGCCCCGCCGCGCTGTGGGCGATGGCGTCCAGCGTCAGGGCGGCATCGCGGAAACTGAGCGACAACGGCGACAGTTCCAGGGCCGGACTGCGGTAGTAGCTGTCGATTTCCTGCAGCAGGCGCGTGGTGCCGAAGCCGTCGGAGAAGAAGTTGTTGTGGTTGTAGTGTATGGTCGCCATGTCGGCGCCCTGCTCGCGCCACAGGCTGACGCGCAGGTCGATCCAGGGCCAGGTGTCCAGCGGCAGTTCGCAGCGCGCCATTTGCGCGCGCACTTGTTCCAGCGCGCGCTCGACCTCCGGCGCCGGCGCGCCGCGCAAATCCTGCACTTTGCAGCGCAGCGGCGCCGGGTCCTTGACTGCCTGCAGTTGGCCGTCCGGGCGGACCGTGACGATCTCGCCGCGATGGCGCGCCAGCGCCTTGTTCCATGCCGCCTCGTAGCGCGCGACGTCCAGCCCGGCGACCCGCTTTTCCGAATAGTAATGCGGCCGCACATGGAATTCCATGTACGGATCGTCACCCATATAGAAACCCAGCTGCATGTCGGACAAGGGAAACGGCCGGTAACGGCTTTCAGGGTCCGGCACGCACACCGGCAAGGCGGTGTCGTCCGCATGGTGCCGCTCCTGCAACCAGCCGAGCAGCTCCCCTTTGCGGGCCGCCAGGCGCGCCCGCAGGTCCGCAGTCAAGGCGCCGTGCGGCGCCTGCAGCTTCAGGCTGTCGCCCTGGGACGACACCGTGATGCCGCGCTGGCGCAGCTCCTGCAGCAAGGCCATCATGGTCATAGGACGAATTCCTCCGTATCCTCGCTTGCCCCGCCGGGCAGCGCGCCCACGCTCACATAGCCGAGCAAGACCTTTTGATAAATCAGATCGGCCACCTCTTCCAGCGAGCTATTGCCGATCAACACATGGGCCGGCAAATCGACGCCCACCCAGGCTGCCACCCGGCTGCGTAAGTCGATCGCCATCAGCGAGTCGACGCCCAGTGTCGACAGGCGCACGTCGCGCGGATCGCCGCCCTCGCCCAGTGGGCCGCTCTCGTCGCTGTCCAGAACCTGGCGCAACAGGGTTGCCAGTCCCTGCCTGATCGCATGGCCGGCTGCCGCGGCGTCGAGCTTGGCCAGGGCCTCGGGCAGGATCAGCGGATCCGCCACCGTTTCGGCAACAGCCGCCGGGGACATGCCACGCAGCAGGCTGGGAAGGCGGGCCGCGGACCGGCTTTCGAGGAAGCGCGCCCAGTCAATCGCCGCGACGGCGATTGGCGCGCCGCCGGCCAAAAGCCGCCCCAGCGCCTCCAGCGCGGCCGATGGCGCCATTGGCGTCAAACCCTGGCGTGACAGCCGCTGCGCCAGCGCGGGATCGCCCGCCATGCCATGCCCGGCCCACGGCCCCCAGTTGACACTGGATGCGCACAGTCCCTGTCCGACGCGCCGCGCCGCCAAGGCGTCAAGCATGCCATTGGCGGCGGCATAGTTGCACTGCCCAGCCGAACCGAAACTGGCCGCGATCGACGAGAACAGCACGAAATGGTCCAGCGCGAACTGCCTGCTGTGGTGGTCCAGCAGCAGCGCCGACGCCGCTTTCGCCTGCAGCACGTCGCGCCAGTCCTGTTCGTCCAGTTGCGCCAGCGGACGGTCCCGCAGCACGCCGGCCGCGTGGAAGATTCCCCGCAGCGGAGCCGGCGCCGCGGCCAGTTCCGCGCACAGTGCGGCCACTTCCGCGTCCAGGCTCAGGTCAGCCTGGCGCAACACGATATCGACCCCGCGTGCGCGCCATTGCGCGATCAACGCCGCAGTGCGCGCATCGCCGCTGGCGCGACGGCCGGCCAGCACGATACGGCCCGCGCCTGCCTCGGCCAGCCAGGCAGCAAGGGAAAGGCCGATCCCGCCCATGCCGCCCGTGATCAGATAGGCGCCATCCTTGCGGATGGGCGCCCGTGGCGTCTCGATCGGCGGCCGCAGCGCGTGCAGGCGCGGCGCCAGCAAGCGGCCGCCACGGATCGCCGCTTGGCTTTCATCGCCGTGTGCCAGCGCCGCATCCAGCATCCGCAGATCCGCCCCATCCGGCGTCGCGGCCAGATCGATGTGCGACAGCGTCAAAGCAGGGAATTCCAATGCGGCGGAACGCAGCATCGCGGCGGCGCCGGCCTGCGCCGGGCTGGCCGCGGCGACGCCGCCGGGCGATGACGCGGCACGCGTCAGCAGGCAAACGCGGAAGCCGGCAGGCAAGCCGTCGACGCCTGCCAGCGCAGTGAGCAAGTTCTGCAACCGGCGGCACAGCAGCAGGCAGCGCCCGGCGGCAGCGGAAGGGGAAACTGCTGCTGCAGCGGAAGCGGAAACTGCAGCAGCAGCAGCAGCAGCAGCGGCAGCGGCAGCGGCAGCAGGGACAGCGGTAGCAGCGGCAGCCTCAGCCGAAACGGCATCGACAACGGCTGCCCCAGCCGCATCGTCATCGTCATCGTCAGCGGCGCTCGCACCGGCATCGGCCCGATCCGCTTCCAGCCACAGCACGACGCCCGCGAACGCCGCAGGCGTGCACAGAGCGCCGGCCAATGCGTCTCCGAGCCGGCTCGCCTCGTCAAGGCCGGCCGCGAACCTGTGGAAACGCGGCGCATGTGCATGCAGCCCGGACAGCTCGGCTTCCGCCTCGGCCAACAGCAGCCAAGGCCTGGCGCCGGCATCAGGCGCTGTAACGGGCACGGCAACGGGTGCTGCGACGGGCGACACGTCCTGCCATCTGCTTGCCAGATACTGCGGCGCGTCCGCCGTGCCTGCCGCGCCTGGCGCGGCACCGGCAGGTCCGAGGACCGCGTCGAGGCGCACCATGCTCACCCGCAGGCCGCGCACGTGCACAAGCTGCGCCCCGCGCTCGTCATGCAACGCCAGGTCGGCGACAATATGGTGTTCCGTCGACTCCGCGCTCAATCGGGCCTCGAGATACACGGTGCCGGCCGGGGATGCATAGACGATAAGCTCGTCGACACCCGTGGGCAGCGGCGCCAGCTCCAGGCCGCCGCCGCGCGCGTGCAGCAGCGCGCCGACGGCCTGGAAGGCGGCATCCAGCAGTACCGGATGGAGCACGCCGACATGATTCCCGGCGCGCTCAGCACCCGGAGGCAAGACCAGGCTGGCGCGCGCCGTGCCGCCGTCGACCGCGAGGTCGCGCAGCGCCTGGAAACGCGGACCATACTCCAGCCCCTGCGCCGCGAATTGCGCGTAGAACCGCGCCGTGTCCTGCTGCGTGCCTGCCCTCGCCGTCACGCCGCCAGCCGCCACCGGCAGCCGCTGCGCGCCCCCGGCGAGCCGGCCGGACGCATACTTTTCCCAGCTTTCCGTTTCCGTATCCCAGGCCAGCACGCGGGCTTCCCATCCGTCCCGCCCGTCCCGCACTCCGCCACCGGCACCAGCCCGTCCGCGCTCGATGATGGTCTGCAGCCGCACCGCTCCCTGCGTCAAGTCCAGCGGACGCAGGAAGGTGAGCGACTGCAGCGCCAGCGGCGCCATGCCGGCCGCTATCCCGGCTTCGCCGGCCGCTGCCAGCATCAGGCTCGCATAGGCGGCGCCCGGCATGACCGTCCGGCCGCGCAATGCGTGGTCTTCCAGGTAAGCCGTGGCATCGTTCGGAACCGTCGTTTCAAAACAGGCGATATCGTCGAGCGCGATCTCCACCCTGCGCCCGGCAATGGTGGCTTCCGCCGGCGCGCCATGGTGGCGTGCCGGCGTGCCGGGCGTAAACCAGTATCTCCCCTGATCGAACGGGTACAGCGGCAACGGCGGCGCGAGGCTCGGCGCCGGTTTGCCGGGGACGCGGGACGGCTCGACGCCTGCAACAAACAAGGCGGCCAACGCTTCAACATGCATTTGCTCGTCGCAGTCTTTCGGCATCGACGCGATCCACTGATGGTAGGGATCGGAGCGCGCGCCCGTGTCGCGCTGGGCACGCCCGTGGCGCAGTCCCGGCATGCCGGACGCGGGTTCGCCCGCAAAGCGCTCCAGCAATTCGGCCATGCGCTTTGGTTCCGCCGCGACGACGGCCAGCCGTTCCGACAGGTGCGCGCGCGTGGCGGTGGCCGCCTCGCACAAGGCGGCCACCGCCACCGCGCCGGATCCCGAGATCAGGGCAGCGTAGCGAAGTGCCATGCGCCGCAGGCTGTCCACGCTGTTGGCGGACAAGGTCAGCAGCATCACGCGCGGCGCAGGCTGCCGGGACGGCTGCTCGCCGCTCCCCGCGCTGACGGCAGGAGCCGGCGCCGACTGCAGGACCACGTGCGCATTCGTGCCGCCGAAGCCGAAGGAACTGACGCCGGCGTAACGGGGACGGCCGACCGGATCCGCCCCGCCGTCCCAGTCCTGCAACCGGCGCGGTATCCGCAAGCGGCTGCCGCTCAAGTCGATGTAGGGATTTTGCGCGCTGGGCGTCGCCACCGGCGGAATCTGTCCGTGCCCCAGCACCAGCACCGCTTTGATCAGCCCCGCGATGCCGGCCGCCGGTTCCAGATGGCCGATGTTCGGCTTCACGGCGCCGAGCCAGCACGGCCCGGATGCCCCGGTGGCAGGCGTGTCCAGCACATGCTTCAGGGCCGCCACTTCGACCGGGTCTCCCAGCGGCGTCCCGGTGCCGTGCGTCTCGACATAGCCGATCGCGTCCGGCGTCAAGCCGGCGCGCCGCAGCGCGCTGCGGATCACCTGCTGCTGCGCCTGGCCGTTGGGCGCGGTCAGGCCGTTGCTTGGACCATCCTGGTTGACCGCCGAACCGCGTATCACGCCCAATATCCTGTCGCCATCGCGCTCGGCCAGGTGCAGCAGCTTCAGCACGACCACGCCGCAGCCCTCCCCGCGCACATAGCCGTCGGCGCCCTCGCCGAAAGTGTGACAGCGTCCGCTCGGCGACAGCATCCGCGCCTCGCTGAAAATCACGCCGTAGTCAGGGGACAGTACGAGGTTCACGCCGCCCGCCAGCGCCAGCGTGGATTCGCCGTCGCCCAGGCTGCGGCAGGCCTGGTGCACCGCCACCAGCGAGGAAGAACAGGCGGTATCGATCGCCATGCTCGGCCCCTGCAACTGGAAACAGTAGGAGAGGCGGTTGGCGGCAATACTGAGCGCGCTTCCGGTGCCGGAATACGTATCCCGGCCAACTCCTGCCTCGCGTTGCAGGCGGAAATAATCATTGGAACTGATGCCGACGAACACGCCGGTGTCGCTGCCCGCCAGGCCGTCCGGCGGGATGCCCGCCGACTCCAGCGCATGCCAGGCCGTTTCCAGCAATAGCCGCTGCTGCGGATCCATGCTGTGCGCCTCGCGCGGCGATATGCCGAACAGGGCCGCGTCGAAACCATCGACGTCGCGCAGGAAGCCGCCCCAGCGGAACGGGTCCGATGCGTCGGCCCGATACCCGGTCAGGGCGCTGCGCCCGGCAGGCATTTCGCCGACGGCGCTGCCGCCTGCCTTAAGCATCTCCCAGAATTCGTCCGGGCCATCGGCACCGGGAAAACGGCAGCCCATGCCCACGATCGCCACGGCTTCGAAGTCGCCGGTCCCGGGCCCGTGCTCTGGAATAGCGGTTTGCGCAGCCAGTTGCGCTGCGCCCGGCGCCCCGCCGAGATGGGCGGCCAGGCGCTCGATGGTCGGGTGGTCGAACACGGTCGCCGGGGCCAGCGCCACGCCTAGCACCTGCCCCAGCTCGGCGGCGAGTTCCACCAGCTTCATCGAATTCAAGCCGAGCTCGGCAAATGGCTGCAGCGGGGAAATGCGGTCGAGGGGCAAGCCGCCCAGGCGCGCCACCAGGCTGCGCAACATGTCGGCCAGCGCGGCGCGGTCGCGCGCCTCCGCGGACGCCGCACCAGCCGGCCGCGTACGGCTGCTTGTTGCCACAGTTGTTGCCACCGTTGTTGCCGCCGTCGTTGCCGCCGTCGTTGCCGCCGCTGTTGCCGCCGCTGTCGCCGCCGGGCGCTGCCAGCGGCCTATTTCTTTCAGCGCACCGTTGAGAAAGAGCGTTCTGCATGGTTTGCGCTGGATCTTGCCGCTCGATGTTTTCGGCACGCCGGCCGGATCGACCAGCACCACCACGTCGACATCGATGCCGTGCCGCGCGGCGATCGCCCACATCACAGCCAGTCCCACCTCGTCCACGTCCACGTTCTTGCGGGCGGTGCGCTCCACCTCCTGCACCGCGACCAGCCGCGGCGTGCCTGGGCCATCGTCGAGCGTGAAAACCGCGCCCCATCCGCCCTTGCGCAGAGCCGGATGAGCTTGCTCAACGGTACTTTCGATATCCTGCGGGTAGTGGTTTGCGCCCCGGACGATGACCAGGTCCTTCAGGCGGCCGGTCACATACAGCCGGCCTTCATGCATGAATCCCAGGTCGCCGGTGCGCAGATAGCGCCGCCCGGGGAAGTCGGCCAGCACCGCGCCGAAAGTCTCCGCGCTCTCCTGCGGCTTGTTCCAGTACCCCGCGCAGACGGTGCCGGCGCCGATCCAGATTTCGCCGATGCGCGCCGCACCGCAGCGCTGCCCGCCGGCCGGATCGACGATATGCACCTCAAAATCGCCCGCGATCGCGCCGCTGCTGGCGATGGGCCTGCCTCCGGCGCAGGCCGGCGCCACAAAGGTCACCTGGTCCCGCTCCAGGTCGAGTTTGTCTATCCATAGCACGGGGACGCCTTCGCCCTGCTTGCCGAGCGTAACGCAGAGTGTCGTTTCCGCCATGCCGTAAGCGCCTGTCAGCGCACCGGGCGAAAGACCGGCAGGCCCGAACTTCTCCGCAAATTTCCATACCGTTTGCGGCGCTATCGGCTCGGCCCCGTTCACGGCCGAACGCCAGTTCCCGAGGTCCAGCGTAGCGGCCTCCTCTTGCGAAATCTTGTCGACGCAAAGGTCATAGGCGAAGTTCGGGCCGCCGCTGGCGACGGCGCCAAATCGGCTGATGGCGCGCAACCAGGAAACCGGTTTGTGCACGAATGCGGCGGGTGGCATGAAGACCGCCGTGCCGCCCGTGGTCAACGGCATCGCGATGCCCTGCACCAGGCCCATGTCGTGGAACAGCGGCAGCCAGGACACCGTCGCGTCGCCCGCGTGGAGGCCAAGGGCGTCGCCGTACAGGGCGCAGTTGGCGAGCAAATCGCCATGCCTGACCATCACGCCTTTCGGATTGCCGGTCGAACCCGAGGTGTATTGCAGGTAAGCGAGGTCGGAGGCCACTATCCCTTCGTCGACGTAGCCCCGCTGCCGCAAGTCGATATGATCGAGCGTGATGATGGCGCCTGCCGCTTCCACCCCGCTTGCAAGCAGGCGCTCGCGGACGCCGTCGGCCAGCGAAGCCTGCGTCAGCGCTGCGCGCGCGTCGGCGTCGCGCGCGATGGCGCCGATCCGTTCCGCATGCCAGTTGTTTCGCGGCGGATAAGCCGGCACTGCGACCACGCCGGCGTACAGGCAGGCGAGGAAGGCTTGCACATACTCCAGGCCGGAAGGCAGCAGCAGCAACACGCGCTCGCCGCGCAATCCGCGCTGCTTCAAATCGGCGGCGACCGCCATGGCGCCCTGGTGCAGCGCCAGGTAATCGAGGCTGGCGCCCGGACCCTCGCCGTCTTCCAGAAAGACCAGCGCGTGGCGCGAAGGCCACCGGGCCGCGTGCGCCGCGATGACCTCGCTGATCATCAGGAAGGGGGCGCCGTGTTCGTCCTCGACTGTTTCCCGGCCCGCGTATAAAGGCTGACTATTCATGCGTATCTCCGCTGTGTTCGAGTTGAAATATCAACTCGCTAGCAGAAGTAGCAGTTGACGTGGCCCTAGTTATAGAGCCATCGCGCCGGGATGGCGAGACATATGCATTTCTTGCATAGTGAACAAGGGTCCGGGACGCGCGGGAGCGGCATCGCTCAGCCCAGGAAGGCCGTCAACACGTGGCGGGAATCGAACATGGTGAAATTGACTTGGAGCAATTGACCGGGGCGGAATGCGTCGCACAGATGCTCGCGTACCTCGAACACCATGGTGCTCCGCGCGCCATCGATGCGGACAAATTCGAGCGCATCGAAGTCGAAGATCCGGTTCACGCGCAGGTAGGCGCCCTTGAAGAAACTTTCCTTTGCGGAAAATACCAAGGTCAGCAGCACGCCCCAGTCCCAGCCGCCCTGGACCTGTTCGAGACGGGCCAGTTCAGGAGGAAACACGACGGTGCCCATCAAGGCCTGCAGGCGCGACGGTTCGGATATCACTTCCTCGATATCGATGCCGGCGCCAGCCTGGCTGCGCGCCGGTAGCACCAGCGCCGCCGCCGTTGTCCGGCAATGGCTGATGCTGCCGATTACGCCGGCCGGCCAGACCGGCTCGCGCCGCTCGCCGACCGCCACCTCGATGCCAGGCATGCCCAGCCGGTCCAGCCCGGCCATGGCGCACAGACGCCCGAAGAAGAATTCCGCCTGGCGCTTGGCGACACTGCGCGCAATGTTCTCCGGGCGCACGATGCCGGCGCGGCCGAACCGGGCGGGATCGAAAAGATGCGCATCGAAACGGGCATAAAACAAGGTCAGCCGCTGCTGGCCGCCGGTCTCCCAGGACCATGGCAGCACCCCGTCGTATCGCCGGGACGTGTCATTACCGATGCGCATAGCCGCTGTCCGTTGTGGGTGGGCCGCCATCTTGCCATACTCCGGCAAGGGGCGGACAGGCGCGGCCTACTTCCTGTAAATGCCGCTCAGGACAAAGTAGTCGTCCATGCGTTCCAGGTAGGCCGAGCGGTGCTCCATCTTCTGGCTCACCGGGTTGACCCATTCGAAGTCGACCCAGCCGCTGCCCTTGGTCTTGGCCACTTCGACCTGTTCGCGCACAAAGGCCTTGCCGTTGACGTCCTTGATGTCGAGCAGCGACTTGCCTATCAGCTTGGGATTGGCGCCGTGCGCCAGCATGACGCCGTTCAGGTCCAATACGGCGATATAGAGCTCCCGGTCGACAAACGGTCCTTGCTGTTTGCTGAACTCCGCCAACGCTTTCTCCTTGCCGTTCTGGCGGATGAAAGCGGTCGCCTTCTTGACGATGGCGACCGCCTCGTCGCGGGACGCCGGCTGGTCGGCCGCCACGGCGCCGAAGGACATGGCCAGGGCGAAGAGTGCAACGATGAATTTGAGTAGTTGTGCGCGCATGATGGCTATCCTTTTGATATGAGGGAAAGCAGGGCCGGGGAAACGCGGGCGCCTCCCCGGCCCCACAATTAGAACGCGTGACGGACGCCGGCCGATACGCCGGACTGGCTCAGACCCTGGCCCACCGTGCCGCCGGCGTCCAGCGCGATCGCGGCAAGGCCCGCGTTCTTCATATGGCCTATCGAGGTATACACCGCTGTCCGCTTGGAGAACGAATAAGTCAGGCGCAGGGCCGTCAGCGTGGAGTCGTTGGCGCTGCCCTTGACATCGTGCCGGGCCACCTGGCCGTCCAGCGTCAGGGCCGGCATCAGCGGGTAGCTGGCGCCCAGGTAGTACAGGTCGGATTCCAGGTCGTTGACGCGCGTCGCGGCCTCCTTCTTGCGCGCCATGACGCCGGCGCCGATGCGCCAGTCGCCCGCCATCGCATAGGCATTCAGGGTGGCGCGGCGGTCGCTGCTGCCGCTGGTGGTCAGCCCCGCCGCCGCGCCGGTGTTGCCGTACATGATGTCGTAGGTGGCGGTCAGGCCAAAGCGCTTGTTGTCGTAGCCTAGCAGCCCGGTGACCTGGCGGCACGCTTTGGAATTGCCGGCCACCTCGCCAGGGCAGCCGGTGGCGCCCGGTCCGCCGGCGGCGGACGCGTCCCGGCCGAAGCTGTAGGTGGCGCCCACGGTGAAGTCGGAGAAGGTGCCGAGGTAGCCGATCGCATTGTCGCTGCGCGCGTTCGGGATGTAGGGGTCGATGCTGGACATGCTGAACAGATTGGGGCCCAGCACGTCCGACTTCACCGACGCCAGGAAGGTCATATTGATCTGCCGGCCCAGCATCAGCGTGCCGTACGCGCCCTTCAGGCCGACGTAAGCCTGGCGGCCGAACAGGCGGTTGCCCTGCCCCAGCGCGCCGGTATCGACACCCATGCCGCTCTCCAGCACGAACACGGCCTGCAGGCCGCCGCCGAGGTCCTCGGTGCCGCGGAAACCGAGGCGCGAGGGCACGCTGCCCGTCAGGCTGGGGACCTTGACGATGGAGTCGCCGGCCGCGTTGGCGTTGTTGGTATACACCACGCCGCTGTCCAGGATGCCGTAGATGTTGACGCTGCTTTGCGCCATGGCGGAATGGGCAGCCAGGGTGCCGAGGCAGGCGATGGCGCAAGCGTATGCTGATTTCTTCATTACTTTGGTCTCCGTTGTGGTGGTAGGTGCTGCGGGTGCATCTTTACTGCTTATTCGCTGTCCGGCTGGCGGGCGGGATGCGCCTGCTCGAACGCGGGCAAGGCCAGGCAGGCCGCCTCGATGGCCAGCAAGGTGGGGAACGGCGCCATGTCCATGCCGAAGCGGCGCGCGGCGAAGAGCTGGGGAACCAGGCAGCAGTCGGCCATGGTCGGCGCGTCGCCGACGCAAAAGCGGCCCCGCTGCGCATCGCGCGCCAGCTCCGCTTCCAGTGCGGTCAGCCCGGTCTCGTGCCAGTGGCTGATCCAGGCACTCTTGGAAGCCTCGTCCAGCCCCAGGGAGCCGCTCAGATACTTTAGCACGCGCAGGTTGTTGAGGGGGTGGATATCGCATGCCATCGCCAGCGACAGTTGCCGCACGCGCGCGCGTCCGGCGGCAGTCGCCGGCAGCAGCGGCGCGGCGGGATGCACCTCGTCCAGGTACTCGATGATGGCGAGCGACTGGCTGACGTCGAGCGCGCCGTCGCTCAGCACCGGCACCAGCTGCTGCGGATTGCGCTGGCTGAACGCAGGCTGGAACTGCTCGCCGCCGTCACGGTTCAGGTGCACGGACAAATAGCGGAACGGCAGGCCTTTCAGGCCCAACGCAATGCGCACGCGGTAGGCGGACGAACTGCGGAAGTAGTTGTGCAGCACGAGGTGGGCATCGTGCGGTGATGCGGCTTGCGCCGCGTGCGCTGGTTGTTTCGGGTCGGACGGCTGCATCAGGAGACTCCCATATATTGCTGAACAATGGCGGGGTCGGCGCGCAGCGCGTCCGAGCTCCCCTGCCACACGACTTTGCCTTTTTCCAGCACGAAGTGACGGTCGGCGAACTTGAGCAAGGCGCCCACGTTCTTGTCGATCACGATCTGCGACAAGCCCTCGGCCTTCAACGCCGCCAGCGCGGACCAGATCTCGGCGCGGATGATGGGCGCCAATCCTTCCGTGGCCTCGTCCAGCACCAGCAATTGCGGATTGGTCATCAGCGCGCGGCCTATGGCCAGCATCTGCTGTTCGCCGCCGGACAGCTGCCAGCCGTGGTTGCCGCGCCGCTCCTCCAGGCGCGGGAAGAAGCGGTAGACCCGCTCCAGGGTCCACGGCTGCAGCTGCAGCTTGCCGTGGCGCGGCGCGCGCGCCGTCGCCACCAGGTTTTCCTCCACCGACAGATTGGGGAACACCTGCCGGCCCTCGGGCACCAGGCCCAGGCCCAGCCGCGCGATGTGGTGCGAGGCCAGCCGGGCCAGCGGCTTGCCGCCGAATGCGATCGCGCCGGATTTCAGCGGCAGCATGCCAAACAGGCACTTGATGGTGGTGGAGCGCCCCATGCCGTTGCGTCCCAGCAGGGTTACCACCTCGCCCGCGCGGACGTCGAAACTGACGCCGAACAGCGCTTGCGCGTGGCCATACGATGCGTGCACATCGCGCACCTCCAGTAGTGTCGTCATGCCACACCCTCCTCTTCGCCAAGGTAGACGGCGCGTACCTCGGGATGGTTGCGAATCTCGTCCGGCGTGCCGCAGAACAGCACCTTGCCGTACACCAGGACCGTGATGCGGTCGGCCAGCGCGAAGACCGCGTCCATGTCGTGCTCGATCAGCAGGATGGAATAGCGGCCCTTCAGGCGCGCCAGCATGGCCACCACGGCGGCCGACTCTTGCACGCTCATGCCGGCCATGGGCTCGTCGAGCAGCAGGAACTTGGGCCGGGCGGCCAGCGCCATCGCCAGTTCCAGCTGGCGGCGCTCGCCGTAGCCAAGGTCGGCGGCCGGGACGCCGGCGCGCGCGGCAAGGCCGCAGTCGCGCAATGCCTCGTCGGCCGCCGCCACCTGCGCGCTGCGCGCCAGCATCGGCTGCCAGAAGCGCCAGCCGTGTTCACGCGCGCCGATGGCCGCCAGCACGGCGTTTTCGCGCACCGTGAATTCCTCGAAGATGGACGTGATCTGATAAGAGCGCAGCAAGCCGCGCCGGGCCCGCGCATGGATAGGCAGGGCCGTGACGTCCTCGCCGTCGTACCAGACCTTGCCTTCGTTGGAGGCCAGTTCGCCGGACAGCTGGTTGATCAGCGTGGTCTTGCCGGCGCCGTTGGGGCCGATGATGGCGTGCAGCTCGCCGGGACGGATATCGATCGACACCGAATCGGTGACGAGGATGCCGCCGTAGCGCTTGACCAGCGCTTCGGTCTTCAAAATGCTCATGCATGTTCTCCCAGGATGCGGGCAGCCGGGGCGCCCGGCGCGGCCGGGCCGGGCGATGCGGATGGCCCCGACGGTGGCGCCGGCGTGCGCGGCGCCAGCTTTTCCAGCAAGCCGGCCAGGCCCACCGTGCGCAACAGCGCCACCACGAAGATCACCAGGCCGAAGACGGCGGGCCAGAACTCGGTCACCATCTTCAACAGTTCCTCCGCCCCCATGAACGCGACGGCGCCCAGCAAGGGGCCGAACACCGTGCCCAGGCCGCCCAGCACGATCATGACGATCAGGTCGCCGGAAACGATCCAGCTCAGCGTGGCGGGCGAGGCGAACGCCGTCAAATTAGCCAGCAACATGCCCGCCAGCCCGCACAGGACAGCCGACACGACGTAGGCGGCCAGCTGGTAGCGTTGGGCACGAAAGCCGACCGCGTTGATGCGGCGCGCGTTCTGCCGCGCGCCGCGCAGCACCATGCCGAACGGCGCCACCCGCAGCCGCGCGGTCCACCAGAGCACCACGCACAGCAAGGCAAACGCCACGGCGTAGGCCGTCGCCGGCTGGCCCAGGTCGTAGCCGAAGAAGCGGCTGGTGGCGTTGACCGGCGTGCCGTCGTCGCCGCCGTACTGCTTCAGGCTGACGAACACGAAGTAGCCCATCTGCGCGAACGCCAGCGTGATCATGATGAAGCCTATCCCCGTGGTGCGCAGGCTGATGGCGCCGGTGAGCAGCCCCACCGCGCCGCACGAGGCGACGCAGACGGCCAGGTGCACCCAGCCGTTGTCGATGCCGTGGTAGGCCGGGATCGCCACGCTGTAGGCGCCCAGGCCGAGGAACAGCGCATGGCCCAGGCTCACCAGGCCGCCCAGGCCCAGCGCCACGTTCAACGCGCTGGCGGCGATCGCGTAGATCATGATGCGGGCGAAGAAGACCACATAGAAGGGCTGGTCGGCCAGGCTGGCAGCGAACGGCACCAGGGCCAGGGCGGCCAGCAGCAGCAAGGGCAGCAGCGTGGCCGGCTTGCGGATGGAATCCAATATTGACTCGAAGCGTGCCATCACGTCCTCCCGGCGGGAAACAGGCCCTGCGGGCGCAATGCCAGCACCACGGCCATCAGCAGATATACCAGCATCGACGCCAGCGCCGGTCCGGCGGCGTTGGCGGTGTCGCGGCTGGCCAGTTCGCGCAGCAGCGTGGGCAGGAAGGCGCGGCCCAGCGTATCGGCGATGCCGACGATAAGCGCGGCGTAAAAGGCGCCGCTGACCGAGCCGATGCCGCCGATGACGATCACCACCAGCGCGGTGATCAGCACCGGTTCGCCCATGCCGGTCTGGATGGACATGATGGGACCGGCCATGACGCCGGCCAAGCCCGCCAGCGCGGCGCCCAGCGAGAACAGCACCGCGTTGAGCAGCTTGATGTCCACGCCCAGCGCGGACACCATGGCCGGATTGACGGCGCCGGCGCGTATCAGCATGCCCAGCCGCGTCTTGTGCATCAGCAGGTGGGTGCCCACGGCCACCGCCAGGCCGACCACGATGATGGCGAAGCGGTAGCTGGGATAGCTGATGCCAAGCAGGTCGACCGTGCTTTCCAGGAAAGCCGGCAGCGGCAGGAAGTAAGGCTGCGGCCCCCAGATGATGCGCGTGATCTCGTTGAAGAACAGCACCAGGCCGAAGGTGGCAAGCACGTGGTCCAGGTGGTCGCGCCCGTACAGCCGCGAGATGGCCACCCTTTCCAGCACGAAGCCGAGCGCCACGCAGCCGGCGACGGCGGCCAGCAGCGCCAGCCCGAAGGAGTTGGTGTGCTGGTAGGCGGTGGCCGCGAAATAGGCGCCCAGCATGTACAGCGAACCATGCGCCAGGTTGACGAAGCTCATGATGCCGAACACCAGCGTCAATCCCGCGGCCAGCAGGAACAGCAGCACGCCGAACTGGAGTCCGTTCAGCAGCTGCGTGAGTAGGAGGTTGAGGGTCATGCCGCCCTACCTCAGCGCAGCGCGCACTTGGACTGGTAGCTGTCGGCGTGCGCCGGCAGAGGGGTGCCCAGCAGCTTCACGGTCGGCACGCCAGCCACGCCGGCCACCTGGAAGGCATAGTAATTCTGCACCGGCATATTGTTCTTGTTGAACTGGAAGGGGCCGCGCACGGACTTGAATTCCGGGCCGGCCGCCTTCACGGCTGCCGCCAGCGCGCGCTTGTCGCCAAACTGGGCGCCGGCCTTGCGCACCGCCACGTCCAGCAAGCGGCCCGCGTCGTAGCCAGCCGCGGCGTATTCGCTCGGCACGCGCTTGTACTTCGCGCTGAAGGCGGCCACGAAGGCGCTGTTCTCGGGGTTGTCGAGCGCGGCGTCCCACATGGCGCCGAAGGTGGTGCCGACGGCGGCGTCGCGCAGCGCCGGCATGGTGGTGCCGTCCACCGTGAAGACGGAGAAGTTGGGCAGCTTGGCCAGCATGCCGGCCTGGCTCAACTGGCGGATGTAGTTCACGCCCATGCCGCCCGGGTAGAAGGCGAACACCGCGTCCGGCTTGGCCGACTGCAGCTGCGCGATCTCGGCGGAATAGTCGGACTGGCCGACCTGGGTGTAGACCTCGTCCACCACCTCGCCCTTGTAGTAGCGCTTGAAGCCTTGCAGCATGTCCTTGCCGGCCTGGTAGTTGGGCGCCATCAGGTAGACCCGCTTGTAGCCCTTCTCCTGCACATACTTGCCCATGCTTTCAGCCGAGCCGTCGTTCTGCCAGGCGACCGCGAACACATTGGCCGCGCACAGCGCGCCGGCCACCGGCGACGGGCCGGCGTTGGTGGAGATGGCCACGGTGCCGGAATCGACGATCACCTTGTGGCTGGCCATCATGACGTTGGAGAAGCCCAGGCCGACGATGGCGTGCACGCGCTCCTTGTCGATGAACTTGCGCACGATCTGGTTGCCCACCTCGGGCTTGAGCTGGTCGTCCTCCTTGAGCACCGTCACGGCCTGGCCGCCGAACTTGCCGCCGCCCTGCTCCAGCGCCAGCATGAAACCGTCGTACTGGTCCTGGCCGACCACGGCCACGGGACCGGACAAGGGCGCCGAGAAACCGATTTTGATCTGCGCTTGCGCCAGGGTTGGCAGTTGCGCGCCGGTCAGCAGCAAGGCGCAGCTCGCTGCGATAAATTTCTTGTTCATGTTTGTCTCCTGTTTATCGTTGTTGTATCAATCCAGATTCTTCAGCCCAGGTCCACGTAGACCCGGCCGTTTTCGATCTTGACGGGATAGGTGCGCACCGCCTCGGTGGCCGGCTCGCAGCTGGCGCGTCCGCTGCGGATGTCGAACTTGCCCTGGTGCAGCGGGCATTCGATCTCGTGCCCTTCCAGGAAGCCGTCGCACAGCCGCGCGTTGCCGTGGGTGCACAGGTTGGCGGTGGCGAAGACCTCGCCCGCCACGCCGTACAGCGCCAGCTCCACGCCGCCCGCCGCGACGGAGGTGACGTCGTCGTCCGGCACGTCGGCCTCGGCGGCCGCGTCGATCCAGTTGTTTGCCATGGGTGTCTCCTCAGATGGGATAGATCAGCGAATTGGCGATCATCTCGCTGTCGTAGATGCAGTGGCGCTGCTCGAAGCGCAGCCCCTCGGGTGTGACGCGGATGCGGTCCAGGTAGCGCCCCACGTTGAATACCGTGCTCTCCTGTGAAAGCTTGGTGCGGAACACGGCGTAGTTGGCCTGCGCCACGATGACGCCCTGCTCGATCTTCTCGACCAGCGGCGCGCCGGTGACGTGGCGCTGGTAGTAGGGATCGTGGAACAGCGTTTCCTTGATGCCGTAGGCGCGGTCGCGCAACATGCCCTTGCTGAGCAGGGCCAGCGTGGCCAGCGGGAAGCCGCGCTCGTGGTTCTCGCGCGGCTGCACGCGGTAATCGCAGTCGTCGACGAACAGCGCTATCCATTTGTCCCAGTCGGCGCTGTCCACCGCCGCCGCGTAGTCCGCGTACAGGCGGTTGAGCGCGAGCCAAGTGTCGAAGTCCAGGGTGTTCATACGTCCATCACCTTTCGCCAGTAGTTGTACATGCCGCGTATCAGCGTCTCGGTCACCATGTGGTCGGTGTTCTCGGCGCCGTAGCCGCCCAGTTCGGCCACGGTGCGGTGGCCGGGCTTTTGCTCGAAGCCGTTCTGCGACAGCTCGATCACTTCGCCGTCGTCGGCCGACACGAAGCCGGCGGGGCCGAACAGATTGGCCTGGATCAGGCGGCGCTCGGTCATTTCGGGGGTGTCGTCCTCGAAGCCGAAATGGGTCCAGACGAAGTCGAAGGAGCCCTTGCCGTTGGGCTGGATGTGGCGCGTCGACACGCTGTTGACCTGCTGCTGGAAGATCACGCTCGGGAACACCGTCATCATCACGGCGGTCGGCCCCTTCCACCACGCTTCCGGCACGATGTCGAGCAGGCGCTTGTCGTTCACCTCCATGCCGGCCTTGAAGCTGGTGACGCCCGCCGTCACTTCGCTGCTGGCGGCCTGCTGGCTGCGGGTCGACACCATGGCCGCGTGGCGGTAGTGGGCGTCCATCTTCAGCTCCGACTTGTTGTCCGCGCGCCACAGGCCGTAGGTGACGAACCAGGTGTGCAGCAGGCCCGGATGGTAAGGGTCCTTGATGTTTTCCTGCATCAGCTTCCAGTTGCCGGGGATGCGCTGGCGGTTGTAGCCCAGGATGGTGAGCTTGCGGCCGTCGAACAGGCGGTCGAAGTAGCCGCACATGTCCGGGCCGAGGAAGTCCTCCAGCGGCTCCACTTCATGATCGAAGGAGGCGAACACCACGCCGCCGCGCACCGCCACCTTGAGCTGGTTCAGGCCGTGGTCCTTGGTGTCGAATTCCTTGGGCATGCCGCCGTTGACCTTGCCGTCCTGCTTCACGCCGCGCCGGAAAGGCACGCCCTGCAGGTCGCCCTTGAGGGTGTAGCTCCACTGGTGGTAAGGGCAGACGAATTCCTTCTTGTTGCCGTGCCGCTCGCGGCAGAACTGCATGCCCCGGTGCGCGCACACGTTCTCGACCACGTTGACGCTGCCGTCGGCGGCGCGCGTCAAAATCACCGAGCGCTCGCCGATGACCGAGCGCTTGAAGTCGCCGGGGTTCGGAATCTCCGCCTCCAGGCCGACGTAGCACCAGTGGCCCTGGTAGAACAGGCGTTCCAGTTCGCGCTTGTAGAGCGACTCGTCGGTGTAGGCCCAGAACGGAATCCGGCTCGATCCCGGCTGGTCCCACACAGGCTTGATAGGAAACACGGCGGCCATGGTTACGCTCCCTGGGCCTGGACGCGCACCGTGATCGGCGCCAGGCCTGCCACGACACCGAACATCACGTCGCCCGCCACCACCGCGTTCACGCCTTCGGGCGTGCCGGTCATGATGACGTCGCCCGGCTCCAGCGCCTCGTACTCCGACAGGTAGGCGATGGATTCGGCCACCGACCAGATCAGCTTGGAGATATCGGAATTCTGGCGCGGCTCGCCGTTGACGGTAACCGCGATGCGGCCCTCGGTCAGATGGCCGACGTCGGCGACGGTGGAAATCGGGCCGATGGGCGCGGACCTGGCGAACGATTTGCCGAATTCCCATGGGCGGCCCTTGTCGCGCGCTTCGAGCTGGATGTCGCGGCGCGTCATGTCCAGGCCCACGGCATAGCCGAACACGTGTTCCAGCGCCTGCTCGAGCGGAATATCGGCGCCGCCCTTGCCGATCACGGCCACCAGTTCGATCTCGTGATGGAAGTTGGCGGTCTTCGGCGGATACGGGATGCTCACTTCGGCAGCGCCGGCCGCCACCGTGGCGTTGGCAGGCTTCATGAAGAAGAACGGCTTCTCGCGGTCCGGATCGCGGCCCATTTCGCGCGCGTGGGCGGCGTAGTTGCGGCCGACGCAGAAGATGCGGTTGACGGGGAAGCGCTCGTCGCTGCCGACGATGGCGAGGCTGAACACGGGTGCTGGATCGACTGCGTATTTCATATTGGTCTCCGTAGTATTGAGTGGGTATCAGGACGTGGTGTTGCCATCGCGCTTGCCGTCGCGCTTTTCTTCGCGCCAAAGGCCCAGCGCCTGCTGGATGGGACGGTCCGAGAAACTGAACAGGATGGTGTCGCCGCCGGCGCGCAGGCGGAGGGTCTGCCAGGACGGCACGACGAAGACGTCGTTCAGCGCGAAATCGAACTGCACGCCGCCGATGTCGGCGCTGCCGCCGCCTTCCAGGCAGACGTAGATGGTGCTGTCGGTGGAACGGTATGGCAGGGTTTCGAAACCGGCCGGCAGGCGCTGCGCGAAAGCGCCTATGGTTGGCATGGGCGAAGCGCCGGTGGCCGGGTTCACATAGCGCAGCTTGTAGCCGAAGTGGGCGTCGATGGCGCCGCGCGAAATGCCCAGCAGCGATTCACGCGTCTTGGCGAACGGGTAGACGAACACCTTGGTGGGCTGCGCCGCCGTCTGCGCGAAATCGACCGGCAGCATGTTGTTGCCGTAGCGGGCCAGCGCGTCGCCTTCGGGCCGCGTGGCTTCCTGCGTGGCCTGGCTTCCGTGTTCGGCGAAGCCGGCGTCGAAGAAGCGCACGGTCGGGATGTCCAGTCCGTCCAGCCACACCACCGGCTGGTCGCCCAGGTTGCCGTGGTCGTGCCAGGTCCAGGACGGGGTGATGATGAAGTCGCCGCGCCGCATGGTGGTGCGTTCGCCGTCCACGGCCGTGTAGGCGCCCTCGCCGTCCAGCACCAGGCGCAGCGCGGACTGGGCGTGGCGGTGGGCCGGCGCCACTTCGCCCGGCATGATCAACTGCAGGCCCGCGTACAGCGACTGCGTGATGGACGAGTTGCCGCGCAGGGCGGGGTTTTCCATGATCAGCACGCGGCGCTCGGCCTCGGCGGCGGTGATCAGGCGGCCCGCTTCCATCACGTGCTCGCGCACATCGGCATAACGCCACAGCGCCGCCTGCAAGGGGCTGGCAGGCTGCTTGGGCACCAGCGCGCCCAGCACTTCCCACAGGGGGGTCATGTGGTGCTGGTCGATGCGCCGGTAGAAATCCTGGCGGGCGGCATTGCTCACGGGCTTGCTCATATCGGTCTCCTTCGGTTTTGATCAGATGCCGCTGGCGTAGAACGCGTCGGCGTAGACGTGCTCGGGCAACACGCCCTTTTTCTTCGCCAGCAAGGCGGCCGCCTCCACCATGGGCGGCGCGCCGCACAGGTAGGCGCGCCAGCCGGCCAGGCTGTCCCAGTCGTGGCTGACGGCGTCGGTGACGACGCCGCCGCGCCATTGGGGGTCGTCGTTGCCGGTGCTGACGACGACGTGCAGATGCAGGTTGGCGTGGCGCTCGCGCAGCTGTTCCAGCCATGCGAGGCCGTAGACGTCGCGCCGGGTGCGCACGCCGAAATACAGGTGGATGGGCTGCGCCATGCCGGCCGCCAGCGCGGCGCGCACGATGGACAGCACGGGCGCCAGGCCGGTGCCGCCGGCCACGCACAGCATCGGGCCTTCATGCTTGCGGCGCAGGTAGGCGGTGCCCAGCGGGCCGCTGACGCGCACGGCGTCGCCCACCGCCAGCACCCGGTCGATATGGCCGGTGACGCGGCCGTCGGGCACCAGGCGCACGTGGAATTCCAGTTCCTCGCTGCCGGGAACATTGGCCATCGAGTACGGCCGCACCAGCTCAGGGCCGAATTGCAGGGTGGCGTACTGGCCTGGCGAAAAGTCCAGCGGCTTGGCCGGCTTGAGGCGCAGGCGGCGGATGTCGTGCGTCATTTCTTCAATGGCCAGCACGGTGGCCTTGATGATGCGCGCCGGGTGGGTCACCACTTCGTCCGGCTCGGGCACCTCGACCACGCAGTTGGCGGTGACGCTGCTCATGCAGGCCAGCACATAGCCGTCGTCGTTGGGGCCGGTGATCTTCGCCTCGCGGCCCATCTCGTGCACTTCCCCCTCCAGCACCTTGCAGCGGCAGGTGCCGCAGCGGCCTGCGGTGCAGCTATAGGAGATGGGGACCTGGTGCTCGCGCAGGGCGGTCAGCAGATTGGCGCCGGCCTCCACGTGCAGGGTGCGTCCCAACGGTTGCACGACTAGTTCCATGACTGCAGTCCCCATCTGTCTTATTGATGGGCAAAGTATAGAAAGGCGGGTAATATAAATAAATAGCATCTCCGGAATGCATCAAATCACTCACAGCAATATTGCTCGGATCATGGAACTCAAAGACGTCGACCTCAACCTGCTGCTCGTGTTCAACCAGCTGCTCGCCGAACGGCGGGTGTCGAAAGTGGCGGAGGCGCTGGGCATGACGCAGCCCGGCGTCAGCAACGCGCTCAAGCGCATGCGCGTGCTGCTCGGGGATGAACTGTTCGTGCGCACGGCGCGCGGCATGGAACCGACGCCCTATGCGCTGCGCCTGGCCGAGCCGATAGGCTATGCGCTGTCGACCATTTACGAATCGCTGAACGAGGTCACGCACTTCGACCCCGCCACCAGCAAGCGCAAGTTCACGCTCGGCATGACCGACATCGGCGAGGTCTATTTCCTGCCGCGCCTGATGGCGGTGCTGCGCGAGCACGCGCCCGGCATCACGGTGAGCACCGTGCGCAACACGGCGATCAATCTGCAGGACGAGATGGAGGCCGGCCACGTGGACTTGGCGATCGGCCTGCTGCCGCAGCTGAAATCGGGCTACTTCCAGCGGCGCCTGTTCCGCCAGCGCTATGTGTGCATGTTCCGCACCGGGCATGCGCTCGACAAGGGCGCAGTGACGGTGGACGAGTTCAGGGATGCCGACCACGTGACGGTGGTGTCGAGTGGCACCGGCCACGCCATCGTGGACCAGGCCATCGAGCGGCTGGGGATCAAGCGCAACATTGGCCTGACGGTGCCGCACTTCGTCGCCGTGGGCCACATCCTGTCCAACAGCGCGATGATCGCCACCGTGCCCGAACGCTACGCCATGGCCTGCGTGGAGCCCTTCGGCCTGCGCTACGTCACCCATCCGCTGTCGCTGCCCGAGATCAACATCAACGTGTTCTGGCACGCCAAGTTCAACAAGGATCCGGTCAACAAATGGCTGCGCAGCTTGATTTTCGACCACTTCGCGGACGGGCGCGAAATCCCGTAGTGCCTGCCCGAGGCCGTTTCGCACGAATACAACGGCATTGCTCGACTTGTTGAGCGATTGGGTCCGCGCGCTCTCCACGTAGACATTTTGCAAACAACTTCCGCTACCTTTGCGAAGCTGGTGCAAAAAATAAATCTACTCATCGGAGACCAAACCATGCTTCTGAAACCCACCGCTTACTGCGTTCTGCTCGCCATGCTGGCCATGGCCGGCAGCGCGAACGCCGTCATCACTTCGCCTGGCAAGCAGATCGAAAACCTGAACCGCGGCGCGGTCGCGATCAAGTCCGCCGCGGGCGTGTTCATCGGCTGGCGGCAGCTTGCCGCCGACGCGGCCGGCACGACGTTCAATGTGTACCGCGGCGCCAGCAAACTGAACAGCACCCCGCTGGACGCGCTCAATTACACCGACGCGTCCGGCACCGAGGCCGACAGCTATTCGGTGCGCGCCGTGGTCAACGGCGTGGAACAGCCGGGATTCGAGGCGGGCGCCACCTGGGCAGGCGCCTACAAGCCGATACCGGTGCAGGCGCCGCCTGCGGGCACCACGCCGGCCGGCGAAGCCTACACCTACGAAATCAACGACGGCTCCGCCGCCGACCTGGACGGCGACGGCAGCTACGAAATCATCATCAAGTGGCAGCCCACCAACGCCAAGGACAATTCCCAGTCCGGCTACACCGGCAACACCTACCTGGACGCCTACAAACTCGACGGCACCCGCATGTGGCGCATCGACCTGGGCAAGAATATCCGCGCCGGCGCGCACTACACCACCTTCCTGGCCTACGACTTCGACGGCGATGGCCAGGCCGAGGTGATGGCCAAGACCGCCGACGGCACCGTCGACGGCCAGGGCGTGCTGATCGGCTCGGCCAGCGCCGACCACCGCAACAGCGCCGGCTACATCCTGAGCGGCCCGGAATTCCTCACCGTGTTCAACGGCCTGACCGGCGCCGCCATGAAAACCGTGAACTACCTGCCCGCACGCGGCACCGTGTCCTCCTGGGGCGACAGCTACGGCAACCGGGTCGACCGCTTCCTGGGCGGCGTAGCCAACCTGGACGGCAACCGTCCCAGCGCCGTCTTCTCGCGCGGCTACTACACGCGCGCCGTGATCGCCGCCTGGGACTGGCGCGACGGCGCGCTGAGCAGCCGCTGGGTGTTCGACACCGACGTGGCGGGCGCGGCCGCGCGCGGGCAAGGCGCGCACTGGTTCGCCACCGGCGATGTCGACGGCGACGGCAAGGACGACATCGTATACGGCGCGGCCACCATAGACAGCTACGGCCAGCTGAAGTACGCTACCGGCCTGGGCCACGGCGACGCGCTGCACTTCGGCAAACTCGATCCCAACTTGCCGGGGCAGCAGATCTACATGGTCCACGAAACGCCCTCCGTCTACGGCGTGACGGGCTCCGGCATGCACGACGCGGCCACCGGCGCGCTGCTGTGGGGCGTCAGCGGCTCGAACGCGGACGTGGGGCGCGGCGTGTGCTTCGACATCGACCCGAACTACGCCGGCGAGGAATGCTGGGCCACCCGCGGCGGCTTCCGCACCGCCACCGGTGCGCTGATCAACGCCACCGCGCCCACCGCCTATGTCAACTTCGCGGCCTGGTGGGACGGCGACCTGCTGCGCGAGCCCATGGGCAGCACCTCGGTCGACAAGTTCGACCCGGTCACCCGCACCGGCAGCAAGCTCATCGACGCCGCCCTCAACGGCGCGGCCGCCAACAACGGCACCAAGGCCACGCCGGTGCTGACGGCGGACCTGTTCGGCGACTGGCGCGAGGAAATCATCTGGCGCAACGGCAGCAACACGGAGCTGCAGATCTACAGCACCACCATCCCCACGGCGACGCGCATCAACACGCTGATGCACAACCCGCAGTACCGCACCCAGGTGGCGGGCCAGAACGCCGGCTACAACCAGCCGCCGCACCCCAGCTTCTACCTGGGCCATGGCGCCACCGCGTTCCCTCAGGACCTCGTGCACATCCCGTATGACGGTACCGGCACGGTACAGGCCGAGACCGCCATCGTGGGCGGCGGCACGGCCGCCAGGACCGACCGCGCCGGCTACCGGGGCACGGGCTTCCTGGCCTTCCCCGCCACCGGCGGCAGCGCGGAGTTCGGCAGGATCAATGGCGGGGGCGGCGGGGCCAAGACCATCACCATCCGCTACGCGAACGGCAATCCGACGCCGCGCACCGGCGTGCTTAAGGTGAACGGCGTGGCGCAGACCGTCACCTTCAAGATCACCGGCGGCTGGGCCGCGTGGGCCACGATGAGCACCACGGTCAACCTCGCCAGCGGCGGCAACAACACGCTGCGCTTCGAATCGACCGGACAGAGCCTGGGCAATATCGACGAACTGCTCGTGCCATAACAAGGAAGAAAAATGAAGAAACTGTATACATTGTTCGCAGTGGCGCTGGCACTGTTCTCGCAATCCGCACTGGCCGCCCACATCGGCTGGTACCAGCTCGACGCCACCTGGCGCGACGGCCGGTTCAGCGGCCAGTTCTATTACGACAGCGCCTCGCCCTACCGCATCACCGAGGTCAGGGGCACGCTGGCCGACCTGGCGCAGACCACCGCCATCAACAGGGCGTGGAACCTGGAGAACGCGGCGGTGGAAACGTGGAACTTCCTGGCCAACACCAATCCGGCGGACATGGGCGGTCAGGATGCCGGCTTCTACCTGACGCTGGTCGACCTGGGCGCGGCCTTGACGCTGGATACCTCCGCCAGCAACGGTCTGTTCGACTGGAGCAATGACGCCTTCTATAACCCCGCGCAGCTCGACGACTCGCCGCTGCTCGATTTCAGCATCAACGCGATACCCGTGCCCGGGACGGAATTGCTGGTGATGGCCGGCCTGCTGGCGATGGGGTCCTTGCGCAGGCGCGGCTCGGCGCGGAGCTAACCGTGTGTTGATCGTGAGGTAATCGTGAAATGGCGCGGCGCCTCGCCTCCGGCGCCGCAACAGCTATTCCCGCACCGGCCCGCTGGCGTCGGCTTCCTGCACCAGCATCAAGCCCCAGCCCAGCTGCCGCCGGATTTCCACTATCGACGGCGGCGGGCACTGCTGGCTCTGCCGGGATTCCAGGTAAAGCCGGACTTGCTCTTTGGTCGGCTGGGTTTGCTGTGTCATCTCTGCTCCAAGTCATCAAACTGTACGGGTTCACGGTACGTGCAGCGTGTTTTGATCGCTTACTTGCGAAGAGATAGCTGCTGATGACAATCATAGGAGTTAGTGCAAAATCATTCCAATGCTCAAATATCATAAACTTATACTCAAATCGTATAGTTCCTGGCCGGACTGACGACGGTAGAGGGGAACGCGATGCAATCCAGCCCTGTCAGGCCCGCGTTTCCCCTTTCAGGATCTGGTCGCCGTCCCGCATGGGCAGCGGTGCCTGCTGGTCCGCGCGCTGCGGCGGCGTGCGCCTTGGCCTGTCGAGCTCCCCGGCCGCTTCAAGCGCCGCGTAGGCGGTGGAGCAGATATGCGAGTGGATGCGCTTCAGGTCGCGCAGGATGTCGATGTGCAGGGAGCTGGTTTCCATGCTCTCGATCCGTCCCTCCTTCAGCCGCGCGATGTGGTTGTCGGAGGCGATCGATTCCAGCTCCCTGATCCGCGCTTTTTCCTCCAGCAGGCGCCTGGCCGACTTCACGTCCCCCGACAGGAAGATGGTCATGGACAGCCTGAGGTTGTCGCGCACCACGCGGTGGAACTCCTGCAATTCGCGCGCGCCTTCGGCGGAAAACTGCAGCTGGCGCCGGATCTTCTTGCTGGCCAGCTCCAGCAGATTCTTGTCGATGATGTCGCCGATATGCTCGAGGTTGATCGCCAGGCTCAACACCTCGAGGGCGCGCCGCGCCTCGCCCTCGTCGAGGGAGCCGTGCGTCACGTTGATCACATACAGCTTGACCGCCTCGTGCAGGCGGTCCACGGCGTCGTCCTTCTGGCTCACTTCGCTGACCAGTTTCCTGTCATTGGTCAGGATAGCGGTCATGGTCTGCTCCAGCATGGTGTCGACCATGTCGCCCATGCGCAGCGTTTCCCGCGCGGCGCAGGCCAGCGCAACCGAGGGCGTGTCGTTCACGCCCTCGGCCAGATATAGGGGAACCGACAGGTCGGTGGCAGTCTTCACGTCGGGCAGGAGCCGCTCGAGCAGCCGCGCGAACGAGGCCAGCGGCAGGATGAAGAGCAAGGCCATCACGATGTTGAAGAACGCGTGGAAGTCGGCCGCCAGGCGCACCGGGTTGGGGTCGATGGCCTGGAGCAGCTGGACCGTGGGGGCCAGCAGCGGCAGGAAGATGGCGCAGCCGATGGCGCGGTTGATCAGGTTGCCCATCGGCAGACGCTGGTGGGCGGGGTTGCCGCTCGCCGCGCCCGCCACAAGCGGATTGAGGGCGCTGCCGAGGTTGGCGCCCAGCACCAGGGCCAGCGCGGCGACCGGCGACACGAAATTGGACGAGGCCAGCGACATCGTCAGCAGCAGGGTCGCCACGCTGGAGTGCGCGGCCCAGGTCAGCAGCGCGCCGATCAGCAAGGCCAGCAGCGGTTCCCCGGTCACGGCGTTGAACAGTTCGCGCACGGCCGGCGCGTGCTCGGCCGGCGCCATGCTGTCGAGCAGCAAGTGCAGCGACAGCAGCATCAGGCCCAGCCCGATGGCGACGCGGCCCAGGTCCTTGACGATGGTACGGGTGCCCCGCTTGAAGGCAAGCACGCCGGAGATGAGCAGCAGCGGCGCGACAGCGGACGAGTCGAACGACAGCAACTGGACGATCAGCGTGGTCCCGACATTGGCGCCCAGCATGACCGCCAGCGCGGGAACCAGGCCCACCAGGCCCGACGCGGTGAATGAACTCAGCATCAGCGCGGTGGCGGTGCTGCTTTGCAGCACCGCAGTCACGCCGACACCCGCGGCAAAGGCGCGATATCTGTTCTGCAGGACCATGCCGAGAAAACGCCTGATCTTGTTCCCGAACGCGCGCACGATGCCGCTGTGCACCATATGTAAGCCCCACAGCAACAGTGCGACGCCCCCTAGCAGGTCCAGCAAAACCTTCACTCCCATCGTCGCCTCCCATCCTTCCGCCCGGGCAGCACGCGCTGCATGCGTCGAAGACGCTGCGGAGCTAACAGGATTTCATGTTAGCACTTTGGTGAAGGGAGATGTGGTATCCCTTACACGACGGCCGCTCAGAGCAGCGCGACTTCGTCCGGCAATTCATCGGCTCCGCCGTCCTCGCGCGGGAGATGGCGCCGCAGTTCGTCCGATATGGCGGCGATGCCGCGCAGGACGCCCGCCTCGTACTCTGCGGCCGCGAACGCCTTTTCCATGTCCGCTGCGATGCGCTCCCACGCCGCCGCGCCGGCGCAGGCGTGGATGCCCCGGTCCGCCACGATTTCAATGGCGTGGTCGGCGTACAGCAGATACACCAGCACGCCGCTGTTCGCCTCGGTGTCCCATACGCGCAGTTCGGAAAAGACTTCCACGGCGCGCTCGCGCGGCGTCATGCCGGCCAGCAGCTGCCCCGGTTCCAGCGCGGGCTCGATCGCGAACCGGATTTCGCCCCGGTGGCTATCCTCGGAGCGGGTGACCGCCGCCTCGATGGCCCGCAGCGAAGCAGGCGGGAAACGGCGCCGAACCGCCGCGCGCGTGGTGAACAAGTGCCGCAGGAAGCGCCGCATGTCCATGCCTACCACCTCCCCGACGCGCCGCCGCCGCCGAAGCTGCCGCCGCCGCCGCTCCAACCGCCTCCGCCGCCGCCAAGGCCGCCGCCCCCGCCGAACCCGCCGCCAAAGCCGCCTGCGCCGCCTGTCCACGCGCCGTTGCCGCGGCCGCGTCCCATCCCCATGCCGCCCATGCCCCCGCCCAGCAGCGTGAACAGGAAGGCGATGCCCCCCGCCAGCGCGGCAGCCAGCGCCCCCGCCATCAGGAAGGCGCCCACGCCGATCACACCGCCGGTGACGGCGGCGCCCGCGAAGCGCCCGAGCACGGCACGCAGCACGCCCCCCAGCACCACCGCCGCCACCAAGGCGACCGGCAGCAGCTGCCCCACCCCGCCTTCCTGCCTGGCCCGGCGGGCTTGCGGCGCCGGCGGCAGCGGTTCGCCTTCCACCACCTTCATCATGCTGGCCAGGCCTGCCGCTATGCCGCCGTGAAAGTCGCCGTTGCGGAAGCGCGGCGTGATGGTCTCTTCGATGATGCGCTTGCTGGTCGCGTCATTGAGCGCGCCCTCCAGTCCGTACCCCACTTCGATGCGCAGGGCGCGGTCGTCCTTGGCGACTAGCAGGACGGCGCCGTCGTCGACCTTTTTTCTGCCTATCTTCCATTGCTCGGCGACACGCAGCGCGTACTGCTCGATGGCCTCGGGCTTGGTGGTGGGCACGATCAGCACGGCGATCTGGCTGCCCTTGCGTTGTTCGAAGGCGCGCAGGCTTTCCTCGAGCTGCGCGATTTGCCCTGCATCGAGGGTGCCGGTGAGGTCGGTGACGGGCCGCGTCAGCCTGGGGACGGCGGCCGGCTCCTGCGCCCCCGCGCATTGCAGGCACGCCAGCAGCAATCCGCACAGCCAGAGCCGGATGGCGGCCATGTCACTTCCCGGCTTGCGGCTTGGGCGGGCTGTCGAAATTGACCGCCGGCGGCGTCGAGATGGCTTTTTCGTTCTCCACCGAGAAGTTGGGCTTCACGTCGTGGCCGAACATCTTCGCCACCAGGTTGGTCGGGAAGGAGCGCACCGTCACGTTGTAGTCCTGCACGGACTTGATGTAGCGGTTGCGCGCGACGGCGATGCGGTTCTCCGTGCCTTCGAGCTGCGCCTGCAGGTCGCGAAAGCCGGCGTCCGCCTTCAGTTGCGGATAATTCTCGCTGACGGCGATCAGCCGCGACAGCGCGCCCGACAGTTGCGCCTGCGCCTCCTGGAAGCGCGCGAATGCCACGGGATCGTTCAGCAGCTCCGGCGTCACCTGCATAGCACCGGCCCTGGCCCGCGCTTCGGTCACCTGTGTCAGCACATCTTTCTCATGCGCAGCATAACCCTTGACCGTGTTGACCAGGTTGGGAACCAGGTCCGCGCGGCGCTGGTACTGGTTGACTACCTCCGACCAGTTGGCCTTCACCTGCTCGTCGCCGGCCTGCAGCGTGTTGTAGCCGCAGCCGTTCAGCAACAGCATTGCCGCCAGCATCATGAGTATCCCTATCCTGCGCATACGTCCTCCGGAGCGAAGCCATGGTTGCGCCCCAGTGTATACACATGCCCCGCGCGGCGGCGCATGACAGAGGCCCCGTCCACCCGCGCACCGAAAGCGAATTGAAATCTTGGTCGTGCATAGTGCTCGACATCCCCCGGACGTCCCCCAAGCCGATCCGGCGGCAACTAGAACAAGGAGATAGCAATGTTGACCGCGCTGGCCTATGCAATGGTCGTTGTGTTTATGTTTTTGATTATGACCAAGCGCCTGCCGGCGCTGGTCGCGCTGATCCTGGTGCCCATCGTCTTCGGCCTGATCGGCGGATTCGGCGCCGAGCTGGGCCCCATGATGCTGGCAGGCATCAAGCAGCTCGCCCCCACCGGCGTCATGCTGATGTTCGCCATCCTGTATTTCGGCGTCATGATCGACGCCGGCCTGTTCGATCCCGTCATCCGCCTGCTGCTGAAACTGGTGCACGGCGACCCGATGCGGATCGTGGTCGGCACGGCCGTGCTGGCGATGATCGTCTCGCTGGACGGCGACGGCGCGACCACGTATATGATCACCGTGTCGGCCATGCTGCCGCTGTACAAGCGGCTCGGCATCAGCCGGCTGGTGCTGGCGTGCGTGATCATGCTCGCCGGCGGCGTGTTCAACATCCTTCCCTGGGGCGGCCCGACGGCGCGCGCCGCCAGTGCGCTGGGAGTGGACGTGAGCGAGATCTTCGTGCCGATGATACCGGCCATGCTGGCCGGCGTGTGCTGGGTGCTGTTCGTGGCCTTCATGCTGGGCCGCAAGGAACGCCAGCGGCTGGGCATCATCGCGTTCAAGCCGGCGCAGGCCGTGCAAGCGGCGCCTGAGATGCATTTCGGCGGCCTGCAGCCGGCATACGCAGTCGCCGGTGCCGGCGGCGCGCAGCGCGTGCAGCCGCAGCAAGTACCGCAAGCGTCGCAGACAGTGCATGCCGCCGCCATGGACTTGCATGCCTCCGCCGCTGGCGCCGATACCACCGGCACGCCTGGCGCCGCCTCCCCGTCCCAGGCGGCTCACGCCGACGGCGCAGGTGCCGACGCAACGGCAAGCAGCCCTGCAGACCCCGGCACCGCGCGGCCGAAGCTGCTGTGGACCAACCTGATGCTCACCATTTTGCTGATGGTCCTGCTGGTCAAGGGCGTGCTGCCGCTGCCGGTGCTGTTCATGGCCGCCTTCGCGGTCGCCATCATGATCAACTATCCCAAGCTGGAGGACCAGAAGGAACGCCTCAGCGCGCACGCGGCCAATGTGCTGCCGGTCGTTTCGCTGATCTTCGCCGCCGGCGTGTTCGTCGGCATCCTGCAAGGCACGAAGATGGTGGACGCCATCGCCACCAGCGTCATCGCGGCGATCCCGGAATGGATGGGACCGCACCTGGCCATCGTCACCGGTTTCCTCAGCATCCCCTTCACCTTCTTCATTTCCAACGACGCCTTCTATTTCGGCGTGGTGCCCATCCTGGCCAAGGCGGCCGCGGTCTACGGCATCAGCGCCGCCGAGATCGGCCGCGCCTCCATCATCGGCCAGCCAGTGCACCTGCTCAGCCCCCTGGTCGCGTCCACCTATCTGCTGGTCGGCATGGCCGAAGTCGAGTTCGGCGACCACCAGCGCTACACGCTGCTGTGGTCGATCTCGGCGGCGCTGGTGCTGCTCGCGTCAGCCGTGGTGTTCGGTGTGATTCCGCTGGCCGGCCGTCTCGGCTGAGCCCCGGCGGCGGGACCGCCCCGATCAGCGCGGCAGCCAGCCCAGACCGGCCGCGTTCAGGTTTTGCACGTACAAACGGTCGGCGGTTTCGGTGATGCCCGTAATGTGCGGGAAAGCACCGCGCGGATCCTGCAAGTCCGCGACCACCTTGCCATCCTCCGTGAACGCCATCACGTGGCCGTAGGACGGCGGCGCGGGCAGCATGGATTTTGGCAGCCGCGCGGCCACGGCGCGCAGGAAAGGCCAGCCGGACAGGCGGTCCAGCGCCGCCGAGCGCGGCAAACACAGTCCCAGCCAGATCTTGCCGTCCCGCCCGCGCGTCAGGTTGTCCGGAAAGCCGGGCAGGTTGTCAAACAGCACGGTCGCTTGCGGCGAACTGCGCGCGATATCGAGGCCATGGGCCGACAGGTCGATGCGCCAAACGCGGTAACGGGCGGTCTCGGCGACCAGCAGCGCCGTCTCGTCGCGGTTCAGCACGAGGCCATTGGCAAAGCTCAGTCCCTTGGCGACGATGCGCGTGGCCCTGGTTGCTGGGTCGTACTCGATCACGCGGCCCGTGGCCGAATTTTCCAGGATGTCCAGGCGGCCGGCGTCGTCGATGCCGCCGGGCACACCCGGCGCAGCCGCAAACCGCGTGCTCGCATCGCTCAGGTAGATTTTCCCGTTGCTGGCCACCGCCACGGCGTCGGCAAAGCGGATAGCGGTGCCCGCCACGCTGTCGGCCAGCAGCGTGACCTTGCCCTCCGGACTGATGGACAACAGCCCTTTGTGGACATCGGCAGCGATCAGATTGCCGCTGGCGTCGAAATCGAAACCGAGCACGCGCCCGCCGGTATCGGCGAACACTTCCTGCGCCGTCCCATCCGGGTCCATGCGCAGGATCTTGCCGTGCCCCACTCCTGCATAGAGCTTTCCATCCCTGCCAAGCGCAAGGTGTTCGGGCCCCGATTCCGCACCGAGCGTTATCACTTGCAGCCCGGCCAGCTTGTTGTTGACGGCATGCGCGCCGGTGTAGCCGGGCGCGGCCGGCGCCTGCCAGCTCACCGGCGCAACCGGTGCGGGGCTCAGCGCCAGGCAGGCGCCCAGCGGCATGGCGGCCGTAAAATACAAAGCAATTCGTTTCATGCGATTCGTTTCAATTATCGACTTCTTGTTGCGGTCCGAAGAAAACAGTTCGTCGGCCGTGCGCCGTCCCGGGCGCATGCAGCGCGCAAGTATGAGGCCTGGCCCGGGTTTCAAGCAAAAATTTGATGCCACAACACCACATAAATTACCATTGGCTATCAAACTGATTGTCACGCCAACAGTATGCCGGTAGCATCAGGCACCGCCTATTGAACTCAGGAATCAGCAATGCCCTCCGCGCGCAGCACGACCTTGTTTACCCCGCCGCAGGGCGAAAGCAGCGGCATTCCCGCGCTGGGCAGCTGGCAGGCCGGCAGCGAAGCGGCAGCCTATGCCGAGCGGGAAATCGAAAACGCGGTGCAGCGCATACGCGAACCGGTGCACGTGGTGCGCGCGGCGCCGGACCAGCGCCTGGGCCTGGCGCTGGGCGGCAGCTTCTCCAGTGCCACGGCGCACGGTACCGCGCACGAACTGATCGCCACCCTGCCCGCGCTCTATCCCGAATGGCTGGGCGAACGCGGCTTCTGCGAACGGCACGCGCTGCGTTTCCCCTACCTGGCCGGCGAAATGGCCAACGGCATTTCCACGGTGCGCATGGTGATCGCCATGGCGCGCGCCGAGATGATGGGCTTTTTCGGCGCGGGCGGCCTGGGCTTCGGCGACGTCGAACAGGCGGTCGCCACGCTGCAGGCCGAATTGGGCGGGCACGGCAACTGGGGCGTCAACCTGATCCACTCGCCCAGCGAGCCGGAACTGGAAGAGCGCGTCGCCGCCATGCTGATCGAGCGCGGCGTGCCGCGCATTTCGGCCTCCGCCTTCATGGGGCTGACGCCGGCCGTGGTGCGCTGCGCCGTCGCCGGCCTGCGGCGCGACGGCGCCGGGCGCGTCGTGCGCCGCACGCATTTGTTCGCCAAGGTCTCGCGCCCCGAGGTGGCGCAGAAATTCATGGCGCCGGCGCCGGCCGACATCCTGCAACTGCTGCTGGCGCGCGGCCAGATCACGGCCGCCGAGGCGGTGCTGGCCGCCGAGGTGCCGGTGGCCGACAACATCACCGTCGAATCGGACAGCGGCGGCCACACCGACAACCGTCCGCTGGGCCCGCTGCTGCCCGCCATCCTGGCCCTGCGCGACAGCATGGTGGCGCAGCACCGCTACACGCAGCCCATTTTTGTCGGCGCGGCAGGCGGCCTGGGCACGCCCAACAGCGTGGCTTCGGCCTTTGCGCTGGGAGCGGCCTACGTGGTGACCGGCACGGTCAACCAGGTCGCGCTGGAATCCGGCCTGTCGGAGGAAGGCAAGCAGCTGCTGGCCGAGGCCGACCTGGCCGACGTGATGATGGCGCCGGCGGCCGATATGTTCGAACTGGGCGTCAAGCTGCAGGTGCTGCGGCGCGGCACCATGTTCGGCGTGCGCGCCGCGCGCCTGTACAGCGCCTATGTCGAGCACGCCTCGCTGGAGGCGATCGCGCCGGCGCTGCGCAGCCAGCTCGAGAAGAACGTGCTGCAGGCAAGCTTCGACGAGGTGTGGGACATCACGCGCGCCTTCTGGGCGCGGCGCGACCCGGCCGAGCTGGCGCGCGCCGAGCAAGACCCGAAACACCGCATGGCGCTGGTGTTCCGCTGGTATCTGGGCATGTCCAGCCGCTGGGCGATCACCGGCGAGAAGTCGCGCCGCACCGACTACCAGATCTGGTGCGGTCCCGCGATGGGCGCCTTCAACCGCTGGACCCGGGGCAGCCTGCTGGCGCAGCCGGCGCAGCGCTCGGTGGTGCAGATTGCCCTGAATTTGCTGGAAGGCGCCGCCGTCGTCACGCGCGCGCAGCAGCTGCGCACCTACGGCGTCGCCATCCCGGCCGGCGGTTTTTCCTTCAGCCCGCGCGCGCTTTCCTGAACCCCTAACTGTTATCCGCCGCAGCCAGACGCTGCGGCGGGGTCCGACTCCCCCTCCAATACTGCCTATCATGACCGACCAGAACCGCCCAGCCACGTCCATCGCCATCGTCGGCGTCAGCGCACTTTTCCCTGGCGCGACCGACATCGGCGGCTTCTGGCGCAATATTCTTGCCGGGCGCGATCTGATCACCGACGTGCCGCCCAGCCACTGGCTGATCGAAGACTATTACGACCCGGATCCGGCCGCGACCGACAAGACCTACGGCAAGCGCGGCGGCTTCCTGCCGGCGGTGGACTTCGAGCCGATGGCGTTCGGCGTGCCGCCGAACAATATCGGCGTCACCGACACGGCCCAGCTGCTGGCACTGATCGTCGCCCAGCAGGTGCTCGACGACGCTTGCCAGGGCCAGTTCGCCTCCATGAAGCGCGACCGGGTCAGCGTGATCCTGGGCGTCGCGTCCGGCACCGAACTGCTGTGCTCGATGGCCAGCAGGATGCAGCGCCCGGTCTGGCTCAAGGGCTTGCGCGAGAGCGGCATGCCCGAGGACGAGGCGCAGGCGGCCTGCGACCGCATCGCCGCCAACTACGCGCCATGGCAGGAAGCGACCTTCCCCGGCCTGCTGGGCAATGTGGTGGCGGGACGCATCGCCAACCGTTTCGACCTGCACGGCACCAATTGCGTGACCGACGCCGCCTGCGCCAGCTCGCTGTCGTCGATCTCCATTTCGATCAATGAACTGCTGCTCGGCCAGTCCGACCTGGTGATCGCCGGCGGCGTCGACACGCTGAACGACATCATGATGTATATGTGCTTCAGCAAAACGCCGGCGCTCTCGCCAAGCGGCGACTGCCGCCCGTTCTCCGACGCCGCCGACGGCACCATGCTGGGCGAAGGCATCGGCATGTTCGCCCTGAAGCGCCTGGCCGACGCCGAGCGCGACGGCGACCGCGTGTACGCCGTCATACGCGGCATGGGCACCTCGTCCGACGGCCGCGCCACCGCCGTGTACGCGCCGCTGCCGGAAGGCCAGGCGCGCGCCATCGCCAACGCCTACGAGGCCGCCGGCTATGGCCCGGAAACCGTCGAGCTGGTGGAAGCCCACGGCACCGGCACCAAGGCCGGCGACCTGGCCGAGTTCAACGGCCTGCGCCGGGTCTTCGGCGACGCCGCGCCGGGACGCAGCCAATGGTGCGCGCTGGGCTCGGTCAAGTCGCAGATCGGCCACACCAAGGCCGCGGCGGGCGCGGCCGGCATGCTCAAGGCGGTCCTGGCGCTGCACCACAAGATCCTGCCGCCCACCATCAAGGTCGAGCGCCCGAATCCCAAGCTCGACATCGGCAACAGCCCCTTCTACCTGAACACCCAGGCCCGCCCCTGGGTGCGCGACGCCAGCCATCCGCGCCGCGCCGCGGTGTCCAGCTTCGGCTTCGGCGGCAGCAATTTCCATCTGACGCTGGAAGAATACGTGCCGGGCGCGAACGCGCCGGCGCAGGCCGCCTGGCAGATCCGTGCCCTGCCAACCGAACTGGTGGTGCTGCACGCGGCCGGCGGCGCCGAGCTGGCGCAGCGTTGCCGCGACATGCTGGCCGCCGCGCCCGCGCTGGCCGACGCCGCGCGCGCCAGCCAGCTGGCCTTCGACGCCGGCGCGCCAGCCCGCCTGTCGCTGGTGGCCGCCGACGCGGACAGCCTGGCGCGGCAGCTGGCGCAGGCCGCCGAGCTGCTGGACAAGCAGCCGCAAGCCGCCTTCTCGACGCCGCAAGGCATGGCCTACCGCTGCGGCGCCGCCGCGCCGGGCAAGACCGCTTTCCTGTTCTCCGGACAAGGCAGCCAGTATGTCGGCATGGGCGCCGACGTCGCCCAGCATTTCCCCGCCGCGCGCGCAGCCTGGGACGACACGGCGGCACTGCGCTTTGACGGACAGAGCCTGCACAATGTCGTGTTCCCGGTGCCGGTCTTCAGCGACGCCGAGCGCCAGGTCCAGAACGAACGCCTGACCGCCACCGAATGGGCCCAGCCCGCCCTGGCGGCGCAAAGCCTGGCCCTGCTCAACATCGCGCGCGAACTGGGCCTGCTGCCCTCGTGCGTGGCCGGCCACAGCTTCGGCGAACTGGTGGCCCTGCATGCCGCCGAAGCGTTCGACGCGGACGTGCTGCTGCGCCTGGCGCGCAAGCGGGGCGAATTGATGCGCGACGCCGGCGGCACACCCGGCGCCATGCTGGCGGTCAACGCCGCGCGGGCCGAGGTCGAAGCGGAACTGGCCAAGCTGGGGTTGAACAATGTGGTGCTTGCCAACCATAATGCGCCGAAACAGGTGGTCGTATCCGGCGCCTCCGAAGCCATTACCACGCTGTCCAGTGCCCTCGAAGGCGCAGGCTTGCGCGTGCGCCGCCTGCCTGTGGCCACCGCCTTCCACAGTCCCATCGTCGCTGGCGCCAGCGAACCCCTGCTGGCCTTCCTGAAAGACGAACTGGTCCGGAGCCCGCGCCTCGACGTCTACGCCAATACCAACGCGGCGCCCTATCCGGCCGACAGCGCCGCCATCGGCGCCCAGTTGGCGGCGCAATTGCGCCTTCCGGTGGAGTTTGTCGAACAGATCGAAGCGATGTATGCGAGCGGCGTGCGCACCTTTATCGAAATCGGTGCCGGCTCGGTGCTGAGCGAGCTGGTGGGACAGATACTGGGCGAGCGCGACCATCTCTCGCTGTCGCTGGACCGCAAGAACAAGAACGGCGTCACCAGCCTGCAGGAAGCCGTCGGCCGCCTGTCCGTTGCAGGCCTGGCGCTCGACTTCGGTTCGTGGTGGCGCGGCCACGCCGAGCCGCGCTCGGTCCCGGCCGGCAAGAAGCCGGCCATGGTGACGCGCCTGAACGGCGCCAACTACAACAAGCCCTACCCGCCGGTAGGCGGTGCGGCAGGCCTGCCTGCGCCCAACCCGCCGCGCGCCGCTGTCGTGCAGCAGGCCGTGGCGCCCGCCGCGCAGCCGGCCATTGCAGCTGCGGCCGGCATCCCGGCGGCTGCAGCCACTCCAGCTCCTGTCGCGGCCGCCGCGCTGAGCACTATTGCGCCATCTGCCGCGCCATCGGTTCAAGCCATACCGGCACACGCGCACGCGCAGGCGGCAACCCTTCCTTTCGCTACGCTCGTGCCGGCGGCCACCCCGACTGCACCAGGGGCCGTGGCCGCTGCGGCTCCCGATCCGGCTCCTGCGACTCTCGCAGCGCCCGCCCCTGCGGCAGCACCTGCAAACAATTACGCCAACGGGGCGGCATCCTCGGCAGTCTCCACCGGGCAGGCCAGCCTGGCCTGGCTGCACGCCTTTGAATCCGCACAACGCCAGACCGCCGACGCGCACGCCACCTTCCAGACCATGATGGCCGATAGCCACATGGCGTTCCTGAAGATGGCCGAACAGTCCAACGCGAATTTCGCCATCCTCTCCGGTGCTACCGGCAACGCGGCTGCCCTGGCGGCATCGGCCGTTGCGCCCATGCCGGCCGCGACGCATGCGGCTGCCATCCCGGTGCCAGCCGTCGCGTATGAGGCTCCCGCCGCGATGCCTGCCATGGCGCATCAGGCTCCTGCCGGCGTTCCCATGACTTCCCTTGCGCATCAGGCTGCTGCCGGCGTTCCGTTGCCTTCCGCCGCGCATGAGGCCCCCCCTGCCCTCTCAGTGCCGACGCAGGCCACGCCTGCGGGCGCCGCCATGCCCGCCGTGGCGCATGCCGCACCGGGCGCCGCCGCGATCCCCGCGCAGCAAGTGGCGCAGGCCCACGCGACACCGGCAATGGCCATGACGGCGGACCTGGAGGCACTGATGCTCTCCGTGGTCGCCGACAAAACCGGCTACCCGACCGATATGCTGGGCATGGACATGCAGCTCGAAGCCGACCTTGGCATCGATTCCATCAAGCGCGTCGAGATCCTGTCCGCGCTGCGCGAAATGGCGCCAGGCTTGGGCGAGATCAGCCCGGCCGAGCTGGGCAAGTTGCGCACGCTGGGCGAAATCGTCGCTCACATGCGCGCCTCGGCGCCGGCCGGCGCAAAGCTGCCGCCAGCCGACCTTGAAGCGCTGATGCTCTCCGTGGTGGCCGATAAAACCGGCTACCCCACCGATATGCTGGGCATGGACATGCAACTCGAAGCCGACCTTGGCATCGACTCCATCAAGCGTGTCGAAATCTTGTCGGCACTGCGCGAGCTGGCTCCAGGGCTGGGCGAGATCAGCCCGGCCGAGCTGGGCAAGCTGCGTACGCTGGGCGAAATCGTCGAGCACATGCGCGCGTCGGCGCCGGCCGCAAGTCCGGCGCCTGCCTCGCCTGTCGTATCCATCTCGCTTCCTGCCCCAGCCGCTCCAGCCACCGGCGCCGGACACGCCGTAGCCGCAGCAGCAAACGCGCCGGCCGGCGCCACCCTGCCGCCGGCCGACCTCGAGACACTGATGCTCTCGGTGGTCGCCGACAAGACCGGCTACCCGACCGAGATGCTGGGCATGGACATGCAACTCGAAGCCGATCTTGGCATCGACTCTATCAAACGCGTGGAAATCCTGTCAGCCGTGCGTGACCTGGCTCCCGGCCTGAGCGAGATCAGCCCAGCCGAGCTGGGCAAGCTGCGCACGCTGGGCGAGATCGTCGCCCACATGCGCGCATCGGCGCCGGCAACGAGCTCCGCGCACGCATCGAATGTCGCGCCTGTGTCGTCCCTTGTCGTCTCTGCACCGGCCGCCGGCGTCGGACAGGCCACCACCACCGTGGCCAGCGCGCAGGCCGTATCCAGCCTGCCGCCAGCCGACCTCGAAGCGCTGATGCTCTCGGTGGTGGCCGACAAAACCGGTTACCCGACAGAAATGCTGGGCATGGACATGCAGTTGGAAGCCGATCTCGGCATCGACTCCATCAAGCGCGTGGAAATCCTGTCGGCGGTGCGCGACCTGGCTCCCGGCCTGAGCGAGATCAGCCCGGCCGAGCTGGGCAAGCTGCGCACGCTGGGCGAGATCGTTGCCCACATGCGGGCATCGGCGCCCGCAGCCGGCCCGGTGCCCGCCACGGCGACAAATGACGCCGCAGACAAGGCCGCAGCCGCTGGCAGCGCCGTCCCCTCGGCGCCCCCGCCGGCATTGCGTTTCGCGCTGCGCGCCTTGCCCGCGCCCGCACCCGGCGTAGCCATGAAGGGACTGCTCACCGGCAAGCTGGTGGTGACGGACGACGGCGGCGGCATCGCCGGTCTGGTGGCAGCCTCGCTGGCGGCCCAAGGCTACCCCGCGACGGCGGTTGACACCGTGCCCGGCGACGCCACCGGCGTCATTTTCCTGGGCGGTCTGCGCGCGATCGCGAACCGCGAGGAAGCGCTGCGCATCAATCAGGAAGCGTTCAGCGCCGCGCGCGCCATCGCGCCAGCCCTGGAGCGCGACGGCGGCCTGTTCGTCGCGGTGCAGGACACGGGCGGCGACTTCGGCTTGAGCGGACGCGCACCGGAACGCGCCTGGAGCGGCGGCCTCGCTGCCCTGGTCCTGACAGCCGTGCGCGAATGGCCGCTGGCCACGCTCAAGACCATAGACTGCGAACGCGGCGCGCGCGATGCCGCCGCCGTCGCCGAAGCCATCGTCGCCGAGCTCACCGCCGGCGGACCGGCGCTGGAAGTCGGCTTGCCCGAGCAAGCCCCTCGCCTGAACCTGGTGTCGCTGCCAGTGCCCCTGCAGCCGGAAGCGGCCGCCCGTATCGGCAAGGATAGCGTGCTGGTGGTGACAGGCGGCGCGCGCGGCGTGACCGCCGCCGCCCTGGTGGCGCTGGCCCGCGCGCATCAGCCGAAACTGGTGCTGATCGGACGCACGGCGCTGACGGAGGAGCCTGTGGAACTGCGCGGCATCGCCGACGAGGCAAAACTGAAGCAGGCACTGATCGCGCACATGAAAGCGAACGCCGCCAAGGTCTCCCCGGCGCAGATTTCGGCCGAACTGGCGCGCCTGCTGGCGGTGCGCGAAGTACGTGCCACGCTGGAGACCCTGGCACACGCGGGCTCGCCCGCACGCTACCTGGCGCTGGACGTGCAGGACAGCGCGGCCATGAATGGCGCGCTTGACGAGGTGCGCAGAACCTGGGGCGCGATCACCGGCATCGTCCACGGCGCCGGCGTGCTGGCCGACCGCCGCATCGCCGACAAGACCGACGCCCAGTTCGCCCATGTGTTCAACACCAAGGTCCAGGGCCTGCAGGCACTACTGGCCGCAACCGCCGGGGATCCCCTGTCGGTGATCTGCCTGTTCTCCTCGATCGCGGCGCGCACCGGCAATGTCGGCCAGTGCGACTACGCAATGGCCAATGAAGTGCTGAACCAGGTCGCCTCGGCCGAACGCGCGCGGCGCGGCGACTGCCTGGTGCGCTCGATCGGCTGGGGTCCGTGGCAAGGCGGCATGGTGACGTCCACGCTGGCAGCGCACTTCGCGCGCGAAGGTGTGGCCCTGCTGTCGCTCGATGAAGGCACGCAAGCCTTCGTCGGCGAACTGGGCGCCTCACCCTCCGACGTGCGCGTGGTGGTGCTGCCCGCGGCCGCCCAGACCGGCGCGCTCGGCGCCCCGGAAGGCCCTGCGGCCGGACTGGCATCCGAACTGGCCATCGATCTGGCCCCGGCCAGCCACGGCTACCTGCACGATCACAGCATAGCCGGTACGCCGGTGGTGCCGGTGGCCCTGGCGCTGGAATGGCTGGCGCGCGGCGCTCGTGTCTGGCATCCGCTGCCGCAGGCCATGCAGCTGCGCCAGGTGCGCGTGCTGAGGAAGGTCGCGCTTGACGAATTCGCCGAAGGCGGCAGCCGCCGCCTGCGCGTGCGCAGCAAGCTGCACGCCGAATCGGCACACGGCAGCCTGGCCCTGGAACTGGCCGGCGCCGACGATGCGCTGCACTACCGCGCCGTCGTGACGCCGGGCGCACAGGTTTCGGCGCAGGCCGGCCAGGCCGCGCCTGCGGCATTGGCGCCGCTTCAGCGCGACGCGCTGTATGACGGCCACGTGCTGTTCCATGGCCCGCGCTTCCAGGCCATCGCCGCGCTGGACGGTATCGCCGCGCAAGGAGCTGCGGCCACGTTGACCGGCGCGGCCGCGCTGGGCTGGCCGGCAGAAGGCTGGCAGACCGACCCCGCCCTGATCGACGGCGGCCTGCAACTGGCGGTGCTGTGGGCCGAGCCGCTGCTGGGCGGCGCCGCGCTGCCGATGTCGGTCGACGACGTGCGCCTGCACCGCGCAGGCCTGGCTTCCGGCCCGGTGCGCTGCGTGGTGCACGCGCGCCAGGTGTATGCCGACCGCGCCAGCTGCGACATCAGCTTCCACGACGCCGACGGCGCCGTGCGTGCCGAGATGCTGCAGGTCGAACTGATCTTGCGGCCCGGCGAAGCCGGCACCGGCGGCGCCAGGATGGCTGCCTGAGATGCGCTTCGCACCGATCGCCATTGTTGGCCGCTCCTGCCTGTTGCCCGACGCGGCAACGCCGGACGCGCTGTGGGACCGCGTCGCCGCCGGCCATAGCAGCGTGGGCCACGCGCCTGAGGGTCGCTGGCGCCTGCCGCTGGCGATGGCGCTGGACCGCGCGCCCGACCTGGCGCTGGGCACGTCTCCCGTAGCGCCGGACCGCGCGCTGCACGATATCGGCGGCTACGTGCGCGACTTCGCGTCGCGCTTCGACGCCGACGGCTTCCTGCTTGAGCGCGACCATATCCTGGCGCTCGATCCCCTGTTCCAATGGACGCTGCACGGCGTGCGCGAAGCGCTGCGCGATGCCGGGCGCGAACGCGCCGACGCCCGCTGCGGCCTGGTGATGGGCAACCTGTCCTTCCCCTCGGCCGAAATGGCGCGTTTCGCCGAGCACACCTGGCTGTCGGCGCAGACGCCCTCGCTGCGCGCGGCGTTCGCGCCAGCCCTGGACGCGGGGCGGCCGCACCCGCACAATCGCTTTTCGTCCGGCCTGCCCGCCCATCTGGCGGCGCGCGCGCTGGGCTTCGCCGACGGCTTCGCCCTCGACGCCGCATGCGCCTCGTCGCTGTACGCCATCAAGCTGGCCTGCGACCGCCTGCACGACGGCAGCGCCGACCTGATGGTGGCCGGCGCCGTCAACTGCACCGACGACCTGTTCATCCACATGGGCTTCACCGCCTTGTCGGCGCTCAGCCCGAGCGGCCGCAGCCGGCCTTTCCACCGCGAGGCCGACGGCCTGGTGCCGGCCGAAGGCGCCGCCTTCCTGACGCTCAAGCGGCTGGACGACGCGCTGGCCGCCGGCGACACCATCCACGGCGTGATCCGTGGCGTCGGCCTGTCCAACGACGGCCGCGCGCGCGGCCTGCTGGCGCCTTCCGAAGAGGGCCAGATGCGCGCCATGCGGCAGGCCTGGTCGCTGGCCGGCCTCGCGCCCGAAACGGCCACCCTGCTCGAATGCCACGCCACCGGCACCGCGCTGGGCGACAGCGTGGAGGCGCGCAGCATGGCCGCCGTGTTTGGCGCGGCGCGCGATTTGCCTATCGGCTCGCTCAAGTCCAACCTCGGCCACCTGATCACCGTGGCGGGCGCCGCCGGGATCATCAAGGTACTGGGCGCCATGCGCGCCGGCGTGCGCCCGGCCACCCTGCATGCCGATGCCCCGGTCGAGGCGCTGCAAGGCACGCCGCTGCGCCTGCTGCACGCGGCCGAGTCCTGGCAAGGCCCGCGCCGCGCCGCCGTCAGCGCATTCGGCTTCGGCGGCAACAACGCCCACCTGATCGTCGAAGCCTGGGAAGGGCGGCCGGCCCACTACGTGCCCGCTCCGCCGCCACGCGCGCCGCAATCGGAACCGGTCGCCATCGTGGCCGTTGGCGCCCGGGTCGGCGACGGCGCCAGCGCGCGCGACCTGGCCGACCAGATTCTGAGCGGCCAGGCCAGCCCTGCGGCGCGCAGCCATATCGACGTCGCCCTGCCCGGCCTGCGGTTCCCGCCGCGCGACATCGAACATACGCACGCCCAGCAATTGATGATGCTCGAAGCGGGCCGCGAAGCTTGCGCCGGCCTGGACCTGCCGCGCGAACGCACGCTGGTGCTGACCGGCATGGGATGCGATCCCGAAGTTGCCCGTTCCGGCGCCCGCTGGCGCGCGCCGGACTGGCTGGCCCAAAGCGCCACCCGCGTCGGCGCGGCGCAAATGGATGCCGTCGGCGGCGCCTTCCAGGTGCCGCTGACGGCGGCCGGCGTACTGGGCACCATGCCCAATATCGTGGCCAACCGCCTTAACTCTCAGCTGGACTTCGGCGGCCCCGGTTTTTCAGTGTCGTCCGAGCAGGCCTCCGGCATGGTGGCGTTGCGCCTGGCGGTTCGCGCGCTGCGCGCCGGCGAGGCGGACGCGGCCCTGGTCGGCGCGGTCGACCTGTCGCACGAAGCGGTGCACCAGGCGGCGCTGCAGGCGCTCGGCCACGCCGCGGCCCCCGGCGACGCGGCTGTTGCGCTCGTTCTCAAGCGGGTGTCCGATGCGCGGCGCGACGGCAACCCGGTGCTGGCGGTGCTGGACGATATGGACCAGGCCAGCGAACGCGCCTGCCGCATCGGCGATGCCGGCGGCAGCCAGTTCGACCCGGCCCGCCTGTTCGGCCGTGCGCACGCGGCGCAAGGGCTGTTGGCTGTCGCTTCGGCGGCGCTGGCCGTGGCGCACCGCGCGCGGCCGCAGCCCGACGGTCCGGCCACGCCCTGGCTGGGCCGGCGCGACGCGACCGTCGGCACCACGGTGCTCGGTGCGGACGACGCGCAGCTCAATCTGCGCGGCGGCGATGTGAAAGGCTGGAGCCGGCAGAAGGCGCCGCGCCTGCACATCTACTCCGGCACCGACCAGGCTTCCGCGCTGGCGGCGCTGGCGGCCGGCCAGCGTTCGGACGCCGGCCCGGCCCGGCTGGTCATCGCCGCATCGGACGACGCGCAGCTGGCCACGCGCGCCGGTGCCGCGCGGCGCTGGCTGTGCGAGGGCGGTCCGCGTCCCGAAGGCGTCGCCTTCCGCGCCGCGCCGCTGACCGGGCAGACCGCATTCGTCTTCACCGGCGCGGCGGCCGCCTATCCCGGCATGGGGCGCGAATTGATGCTGGCCCTGCCGCACCAGCTCGACGCCGTCGAGGCGCGTTCGGGCGCGCTGGGCGAGGTCGCCGGCTGGCTGTTCGGCGACCCGGATCCCCGGCCGCGCCACCCGCTCGACCTGCTGTGGGGCGCGACCATCCTGTCGCAGCTGCACGCCGAAATCACGCGCGGCGTGCTGGGTATCAAGCCGGACGCCTCGCTCGGCTACTCGTCCGGCGAGACCAACGCCCTGTTCGCGCTGCGCGCCTGGGAGGACATCGGCGCGCTGATCGAGGACACCAAGCACTCCGAACTGTTCACCCACCAGCTCGTCGGCGAGTTCTCCGCCGTGCGCGCGGTGTGGCAAAGCCAGGGCATCGCCGGCGACGAATGGCGCAGCTACGGCGTGAACGCATCGCTGGCGCAAGTGAAGCAGGCCTTGCATGGCGAGGCGGCGGTGCACCTGATGGCAGTCAACGCGCCGGATGCCTTTACGATAGGCGGCGAAGCCCAGGCTTGCGCGCGCGTGCTGGCGCGCCTGCCGGCCGACTGCGCCATGCTGATCCCGTATGAGATCGCGGTGCACGCGCCGGACCTGGAAGGCGTGCGCGCGGACTGGCGCCAGCTGCACCTTCGGCCCACCAAGGCGGTGCCCGGGGTGCGTTTTTACTCCTGCGCCGACGGGCATTCCTACCAGGCCAGCGCAGACGCCGCGGCGGACGCCATCACGGCGCAGGCCCTGGGCACGCTCGATTTCGCGCGCACGGTCGAACAGGCTTGGGCCGACGGCGTGCGCATCTTCATCGAACACGGCCCGCGCGGCCTGTGCAGCGGCTGGATCGGCCGCATCCTGGGTGAGCGCGAGCACCTGGCAGTGCCGCTCGACGTCGCCGACCGGGGCAGCTTGCGGCAGTTGAGCCACGCCCTCGCCAGCCTGGCCGCCGCAGGCGTGCCGATGAACAGCCAGGCCTTGCTCGACCTGCTGGACGCGGTAGGGCCAGCCCCCGCATTGGCGAAGCCGGCGCCCAGCCTGCGCCTGCCGGCACACTGGCCCGCCGTGCGCCTGCCCGAGCTCTCGAATGCGTCCCCGGCAATGCCGCGCGCCCCCTGGCTGCCATCGGCACTGGACGCACGAGCCGCTCCGCACGCGGCCGGGCCAGCACCACTGGCCCCTGCTCCGGCACTTGCTCCGACACTTGCTCCGGCATTTGCTCCGGTATTTGCTCCGGTATTTGCTCCGGTACTTGCTCCGGTACTTGTTCCGGGCTTGGCCCCGGCCAGCGCTCAGGAGTCTGTCTCGCCCGCGCCTGGTGCGGCCGTTCAAGCTCCGGCTCAGGTCCTTGCACTGGCTCCGGCGCCTGCCTCGAACCCGCATCGTGCCATAGGTCACGTCCCGGCCCGGGCATCCGTTGCAACACCTGCTTCCGCCTCGATTACGGCCTTACCTTTGCCTTCCTCCATTTCCATGCCAGATTCCCGCACTGCCGCGCAAGCGAGCGCGCACACCAGCTTCCAGCAACTGGTAGCGGCGCAACACCAGGACTTCATCGTGCGCCAGAGCGCACTCCACCAGCAGTTCCTGCATCTGCGCCAGCAGGCCGAACTGCACATGCTGCATGCTTACGCACAAGCGCAGGGCGCCGCAGCGGCATCGCTGCCCGCTCCGTCCTTATCCGCTCCGTCCTTATCCGCGCCCGGCTTGCCGCCGCCCGGCGCGTCGCCAAGCATGCCAACGCCGCCAGCCGCAGTGCCGCCTGCAGCCATGCCAGCCTCGTTGAAACCGTCGAACGTCATGCCAGTTGCGCCGGCGCCAGCCCTGGCGGCGCCTTCAACCGCCGCAGCGTCCATCGCCGCGCCGGCCCTGGCCACAGCACCGCAGCCCCATCCGGCGCCCGCTGCAACGGGGACGGTCGCCGCCATCGCCACGCCGGCGCTGCGGCAAGCACGCACCGTGAGCGCATCCAGGCCGGGGCCCAAGTTCTCACGCGAGGACCTGGAACACCTCGCCTCCGGTGAAATATCGAAGCTGTTCGGCGCACAATTCGCGCCGCAGGACATCTACGCGCGCCAGACCCGCATGCCGATGCCGCCATTGCTGCTGGCCGACCGTGTGACCGGCATCGACGCCGAACCGGCGTCGATGACCACTGGCACCATCTGGACCGAAACCGATGTCAAGACCGACAGCTGGTATCTGACTGCGGAAGGCCGCATGCCGGCCGGTATCATGATCGAATCGGGCCAGGCCGACCTGCTGCTGATCAGCTGGCTCGGCATCGACCTGCACACGCGCGGCGAGCGGGTCTACCGCCTGCTCGGCTGCGACCTGACCTTCCACGCAAGCCTGCCGGTGCCGGGCGAAACGCTGGAATACGCCATCCACATCGACAGCCATGCGCGGCAGGGCGACATCCGCCTGTTCTTCTTCCACTACGACTGCCACGTCGGCTCCGAATTGCGCATGTCGGTGCGGCAGGGACAGGCCGGCTTCTTCACCGACCAGGAACTGGCCGATTCGAACGGCGTGCTGTGGGACGCCGCCACCGAGCCGTGCGACCCGGACGCCCGCATGGACCCGCCCGCCGCGCACTGCGACGCGCGCAGCTTCGATGCAAGCGCGGTCCAGGCATACGCCGAGGGCCGGCTGGAAGACTGCTTCGGCGAACCCTGGGCCGTGGTGGGAGCGCACGTGCGCCCGCCGCGCATCCACAACGCCGACATGCTGTTCCTGCACGAGATCAGCCGCTTCGACCCGCGCGGCGGCCCGTGGGGCCGCGGCTATCTGCGCTCGGACACGCCGATCGGCCCGGACGACTGGTTCTTCGCCGGCCACTTCAAAAACGACCCGTGCATGCCCGGCACCCTGATGTTCGAAGGCTGCCTGCAGGCGATGTCGTTCTATATGAGCGCACTCGGTTTCACCATCGGCCGCGACGGCTGGCGTTTCGAACCGGTGCCGGAAGAGAGCTACCGCCTGCGCTGCCGCGGCCAGGTGCGGCCGACCAGCCGCATGCTCAGCTGCGAAGTGTTCGTCTCGGAAGTGATAGGCGGCCCGGTGCCGACCATCTACGCCGACCTGCTCGGCACGGTCGACGGCGTCAAGGCCTTCCACGCGAAACGGGTCGGCCTGCGCCTGGTGCCGGATTGGCCGCTGGACCAATGGCGCGGCCTGGGCCCGGCACGCCAGCACACCGGCGATGCGGCGCCCGACCTCGTTGCCCTGGCCGGGCTGCGCGGCGCCACCGAAACCAGGCCGGTCGCCGTGGTCGACGGTTTCGCCTACGACTACGCCTCCCTGCTGGCCTGCGCCTGGGGCAAGCCCAGCCAGGCATTCGGTCCGTTTTATGCGCCGTTCGACGGCACGCGCCCGGTGGCGCGGCTACCGGGGCCACCCTACCACTTCATGTCGCGCATCCTGCACATCGACGGTCCGCAGGGCGGCATGCAGAACGGCTCGCGGGTCGAGGCGGAATACGACGTGCCGGGCGAGGTCTGGTACTTCGAGCAGGGCATGCAGCAAACCATGCCCATCTCGGTGCTGATGGAAGTGGCCTTGCAGCCTTGCGGCTGGCTTGCCTCCTACATCGGCAGCGCGCTGACCAGCGAAAACGACCTGCTGTTCCGCAACCTGGACGGCAGCGCCGTCATGCTGGGCGAGGTCGGTCCGCACACCCGCGCCATCCGCACCGTCGCCACGCTCAAGAGCCTGTCCCGTAACGGCGACATGATCATCCAGTCCTTCACCGTGGAATGCTACGCCGACGACGCGCCGCTGCTGACCTGCAGCACGGTGTTCGGCTTCTTCCCGCGCGACGCCTTCGTCAACCAGCTGGGCATGCCGCCGTCCGAAGCCGAACTGGCGCTGCAGGACGCGCCGAGCGGCTTCCACGCGCGCCTGCGCGGCCTGCCCGCGCCGTATTCGAAGAACGCCCTGCGCCTGCCGAAGGACATGCTGCTGATGCTCGACGAGGTCGGCGACTACTGGCCGCAGGGAGGCAAGGCCGGCCTCGGACGCTTGTGCGCGGGCAAGCAGATCCGCGCCTCGGACTGGTATTTCAAGGCGCACTTCTTCCAGGACCCGGTGCAGCCTGGATCGCTCGGCATCGAGGCCATGTACCAGCTGCTGCAATTCCACCTGATCGAACAGGACGCCGGCGCCGGCATGGCGGCACCCCGCTTCGCCATCATGGAATCGGACGAGAAGGTGAGCTGGAAATATCGCGGACAGGTGGTTCCGGCCGACGGCCGCGTGTCCATCGATCTGGAGATCGTGCGCAGCGGCCGCGACGCCCTGGGCGTCTACGCCGTCGCCGATGCCTGGCTGTGGGTGGACGGCAAGCGCATTTACCAGTGCCGTCAGTTCGGCATGCGCGTGGTCGACGGAAAATAGGAAGGCGACGGCATGCAGGCGCAGACTTTTCCGCTGGCGATGACGCAGCAGTACATCGTCGATCAATGCCTGGCGGAAGCGCCGCCGCCGTGGTGCTACCACACGCAGTTTTCCTACCACCTGCAGGCCGGCACGCTGGCCCTGCCCTTGTTTTTCAAGGCGCTCAGGCAGGTGCTCGCGCGGCATCCGGTGCTGCGCACCCGCTTCTCGCGCGGCACGGGCGGCGCGTGGCGCCAGCACACCGACGCCGACCCCGGCCCGCAGCCGCGTTTCGAGGACATCAGCGGGCAGGCCGCCCTGCAGCAGGAGGCCTGGCTGGAGCGCTTGCTGCTGGATGACCGCAACCGCCCTTTCGACCTGCTCGACGCGGCCGCGCCCTTGTTCAGGTCCTATCTCGTCAAGCGCAGCGCCCACACAGTACAGCTGGTGCTGGCGGCCCACCACGCGATTTTCGACGGCTGGAGCCTGGCCGTGCTGCTCAAGGAGATCTTCGCGTTCTACCAGCAACTGAAGGACAATCCCACGCTCAACCTGGCGCCAGCGCGCTACGACTACGCCGACTTCATCGCGCTGGAGGCAGCGCGTGGCGAGGCGCCGGAGGCCGCCGCCTTCTGGCGCGGCCACCTGGCGCGGCATGCGGCATTCCGGCCGGCGCGTGGAAGCGGCACGCCGCCGCGCGACGCGTACCGGCCGGCGGTGTGCGTCTTGCCGGCGGCGCTGCTGGCGCGCCTGCAGGCCGCATGCCTGAAGCAAAAACTGCCGCTGAAATCGCTGTTCGTCACGATGTTCGTGCGCATGCTGCAAGACGAATCCGGGCTGGGGCAGACCACGCTGGGCCTGGTCAGCAACGGCCGCAGCATCGCTCTGAAGCATCCGCTGACGACTCTGGGCCTGTTGTGGAATATGGTGCCGCTGTGCGTGCCCGCCTTGCAGGAAGACGGGGCGCAATGGCAAGCCGTGCAGGCGGCGCTGCAGGACAGCGCCGCGTTCGCGCACTACCCGCTGCAGCACATCTTGCGGGACCGGGGCGCGGATCAGCTATTCCATGCCGCGTTCAATTACATCGACTTCGGCGGCGCCCGGATACTGCCGCCGGGAGCCGATTTCACCTTCCTTGAAACCGGCGGCCTGGACCAGTTCCATTTTCCGCTCTATCTGCTGGTGGGCATGCACCCGATCGACCGGCAGGTGTCGCTGGTATTGAACTACGACGCGCGCTGCTATGACGAAGCCTGGACCGGGGCAGCCCTGCGCCGCTGCCTCGAACGCCTGGAGCAGCTGTGCGCCGGCATGGGCTGCTAAAAGAATTCGTCCACCAGCCGATAGCTGTAGTCGACCGTGACCGCGTGGCCGTTCAAGCTCAATAGCTGGCCCGTGTAATAGGTCTTGAAGCGTCCCTGCATGGCATGGATACGGTCGAACACGCCGCTCTTGACCATGTCCAGGTCGAACATGCAGCCGTAGTCCGGCCAGTAGCGCATCGCCACCCATTCGGTGATGACGGCGCCGTACTGGTCGCGGAACATTTTCTCCGCCGATGCCTGCAGCAGCTCGACCGCGCCGGGGCCGGTCGGGCAATGGCTGAACATGCAGCTGTACAGATGGGTGTCCGGTTCGACCTCGCCCTCCGGGACGGCGAAAGTCAGGTGCGGCGCTTCGTCGCCGGTGGTATAGGCGTCCGGATACCAGTGCACGCCGTCGACCGGCCCGCCCCTGGCCACAAAAGCGCCACGGTAGCCGGGGTTGAAGCGGAAATTCCGGAAAGCCTGCTGTTCCGCTTCCCGCGCGTCGATCAGGCCCGCAAGCTTGTCGAAGGTGCAGGAAACGATCAGCGCGTCGAAGCGCTCGGTGGCATCGGCCGTTTGTATCAGCACCCCGTCGCCGCTGCGCGTGATGGAACGGATATCGGCGCGATAGCGGACATCGAAATGCTTCGCCACGCGCAGCCACAGTTCCTGGAAGCCCTCGCGCACCGGGCGGTAGGTGCCGTCGATATAGCGCATCGGGAACATGGACATGGCGTACAGCGCCTTGAAGATCATATAGATGCTGACCTGGTCTTCCTTGCTCTTGCTGTTGAGCGTGAGCGCGCTGACCAGCAGCGGCACCAGGCGCTCGCCGATGAATTTGAACTTCCTGGCGTCGACCCACTCCCTGACGTTGACGGTGGCTTCGTCCCAGTACTGGAAGCCGTCGAAGCCCGGCTTCGCCAGCCGGCGGTAGCGCCACAGGTAGTAGGCGAGCTTGCACAGGTCGGCCGTCATGGCCGGCAGATATTTCAGCGGCGCGCCCCAGAAATACCGCAGGAAATTGGCGAATTCCTGGTCGTGGATATAGCTGTAGGCGTAGATCACCTTGGACTTCTTCTCCAGGAAGCCCCGGCCGAAGTTCAGGCCGTAACGCTTGAACAGGCGCCGCAGGATTTTCGAACTCAGCGGCTGCACGCTCCCTAGGTCGTACACCAGGCTGCGCCGGTCCGGCGTGACATAGGTGCACGACAGCGCCTGGCCGCCGGCGGTGCCGGACTTTTCAAAGACGGTGATGTTGCGGTAACCTTTTTCGCGCAGGGCTTCCGCAGCCGCGAGACCGCTGGGTCCGGCGCCGATGATGGCGATTTTCTGGTCCAGCGGCGCCGTCATGGCTCACCTGCGAAATGCTGCTGGACGAAGCGGCCGGAATATTCCAGGATGGTCGGCACGCCGGTGCCGAAGAAGCTCTCGCCGCAGTAATACACGCCATCCACGCCCTGCAGCTTCTCCATGGCCGCGTGCATGCCCGAGGCGTTCTGCGCCAGCGAGAAATAGTAGGGCCAGGTGAAGTCCTTGCAGGTGACAACACGCTCCAGCTCCAGGTTGAAGCGGCGCAGCGATACAACGAGGGCGTTCAGCGCATCCGCTTCGCTCATCGTGTCGTCCAGGTAGACCGCGCTGCACAGCAAGCGGCTATCGGCATATTCCTTGGCGACGTAGTTCAGTTGCCCGTCTATCCTCATGCCGGGCGTCGCCATGCCCAGGGTGTTGAGGCCATCGACCAGAATCGCCTGTGGTCCGAAACGGCCGGCATCCCAGTTCTTCACTTCGAACGCCCAGGTCCGTATCCTGCGGCCAACCTTGACTTGCTCCAGCATCGCTGTCGCCTGGGGCAGATGGCTCATCTGCGCCATGGTCGGCGGCGGGCAGCAGTAGATCAGCTGGTCGCACTCCACCGAACGTCCGCCATTGACCTGGAAACGCAGGCCGCCGGCATGCCGTTCCAGGCCGGAGATGTCGCTCTGGCAGTGGATCTGCAAGCCGTGCAGGCTCGCCAGTCGCCGGAAGAACTCCTCGTAGCCCTCTTTCACGAAGAAGTAGCTCGATGAAGGCGCCGGCAAGTCGAGGAAGCGCTGGAATTGCGGGTCCTTGCCACCGAACAGTTTGAAGAACTGCTTCACGCCCTTTTTGGTCAGCAGCATGTGCAGGAAGGGCACGGCAAAGTGCATGCGCGACATCAGCACTATATTGGCCGGCAAGTCATGGCTCGGCCCCTGGTTGAACAGGTCGACCAGGTAGTTCGTAAACACGCCGAAGGACTCGATGTCGTGGCGTCTTGCCCACATGGCGACTGTCTCGTCCAGGCGCAGCAAATCGGTCTGGTAGGCGCCATCGGCGAATGGCGCCTGCCGTATCTGGAAAAACAGCGCGCAGGCGCGGGCGAACTCTTTTAATATCCGCAGCTTGCCGAACTGCTGCATGAACTGCGGGATTTTCATGTGCCGCTGCCGGGCAAAGTCGTAGAATGACGGCTCCACGACTTTGCCCAGGGTGACGCCGGTCTCGCGCAGCATCGCCAGCAAGGGCGGGTACACGCCGCCGTGATCCAGACCGACAGCGGGGATCACCTTGGTCGACAGGTCGAAGGCATGCCCGTCATGCTGGAAAGTGGTGGTCAGGCTGGTGATGCGGTCGGCCTTCTCGTACAGGGTGACATTCCCGTAGCCGCGTTTTTTCAATTCGATGGCGGTGAAAATACCGGAAATGCCTGCACCGACGATCGCGATGCGCGGGTTTTTTTGGATTTGCATGGAGGACTGAGGAAGTGAAACGGCTGCCCGGGCGAGACAGCACCATTCTAGCGGTTGCCACTTTTTCTAGCAATGAGACAATGGAAATTGCATCAAATCACTTTATTAACTGCCACGCCGAGATGCTTCCGCACCACACCGGGGTCCTGCCCTACGTTTTCGGCCGCTTCCATGCAGACCAGTTTTCGGACGCGCTGTGGGCCGGCATGGCGATGGCTCAGCCCGCGCACCTGGCACGGGCCAGGGAGAAGCGGCGGTCGGAATATCTCGCCGGCCGGATCTGCGCGCGGTCGGCCCTGGCGCTGCACGGCGTGCACGATTTCCCGCTGCTCAGCGGCACGAGCGGCGCGCCGCAGTGGCCGCCAGGCATGGTCGGCAGCATCACCCACAACACGCGGTACGCGGCGGCGATAGCCTGCCCGGCACGTACTATCCGCGGCATCGGCATCGATATCGAAACGCCCTTGCTGCCCGACGCCGTGAAAGCGGTGATGGACATGACGCTGTCCCCGCCGGAAGTCGCTTGCCTGCTTGCGGCCGCCGGCGGCGGCTGGTCCAGCGAAGGGCTGTTCACGGCCGCGTTCTCGGCCAAGGAGAGTTTTTTCAAGGCGGCATACCAGGAAGTCGGCAGCCACTTCTATTTCGAGGCCGTCGAAATCTTCCGGGTGGATCCCGCACGCGGCCTGATCGGCCTCCGCTGCACGCGCACGCTGTCCGCGCATTTGACGCAAGGCCAGGAGCATTGGGCCCATTTCGCCCAGCCCCTCCCAGCGGCCATCTTCACCGCCGTCGCGCTGCCCGCCCCCGCGTCGCCGCCGGGTTGACAGGCACTGCCGTCATGGAGCGGCCGGGGCGGCCTGCGCCCATTGCTCCAGCACCACCGTGTACAGGGCGATCACCAGCGCGTCGTCCACGCGCGCCTTCAAATGAACGAAGGACAAGGGACAGGGGCGGCTGGCGCCGTGCCACACCACCAGCTGCTGCTGACGCTCGGCCTCGCGCGCGACGTCCTCGCGCAACAGGCACAGGCCCACCCCCATCGAGACCAGGCTGCGCATCGACGCTTCCTGGTCCACCTCCACCACGCTGCTCAGCACGTAGCCCTGTTCGGCGAACATTTCCGTCACTAGCCGGTGCTGCGAACTATGCGCCGGCGTGCCTATCCACGGCAATTGCGCCACCACGCTCCAGTCGGCCTGCGCGATCTTGTCCTCCCACGCCTTGGGCGCCACCACCAGATAGGTCAGCGTGCAAAGCTGCGCGACCCTGAAGACGGGGTCGTCCAGCGCGCCCAGATAGAAGCCCGCGTCCACGCTGCCGGCGCGGATGCGTTCCAGGATGGAGCCGGAAATACCGTGGGTGAGCTTGACGTCTATGGTCGGATAACGCTCCAGCAGTTCGCCCAGCACCGCGCCCAGGCGCAGGAATTCGGGATCGATGATGGTGCCCAACGTGACCGTGCCCGCGATTTCGCCGCGCAGCTTCTGGGCCGCGTTGACCAGTTCCCTGGCGCTGGCCACGGTCTTTTCCGCGAGCGGCAGCAACTGCTGCCCCGCCGGGGTCAGGCCGGTGCCGCTCGACGTGCGCGCAAACAGGACCACGCCCAGCTCGTCCTCCAAGGCCTTGATCTGCTTGCTCACGGCCGACTGGCTGATGTGCAGCAGTTCGGCCGCGCGCGTCAGGTGGCCTTGCTGGGCGATGGTGAGGAAGGCGCGTAGCTGGTAGATTTCCATGGCTGCTCGGTGGTGTCGTCGTGATCGCTAGTGTAACTTGCATCGGCCGGCCATACGATGCGCAGCAAATTGGTCGAACCGGAGACGCCGAACGGCGTGCCGGCCACCACGATGACCGGTTTGCCGGCGCGGCTGTAGCCCTCCCGCGCCGCCACCTGCTCGGCCATGGCTATCATGTCTTCGATATGCTCGGCGCCGCCGGTGCATACCGAGCGCACGCCCCACACCAGCGCCAGGCGGCGCGCGACGGCGGCGTCCGGCGTCAGGCTCAGGATGGGCGTGCGCGGGCGTTCGCGCGCCACGCGCAAGGTGGTCGCGCCGGAGGTGGTGTAAGTCACCGTGGCCGCCACCGGCAGCACCTGGGCCATGGTGTGCAGCGCGGCGCAGATGGCCGCCGTGGCGTCCGCGCCGCCTGCCCGTTCGCTGGCGCCGCGCCCGTGCGCCAGCGCGTCCTGTTCGGCCGAGCGGATGATGCGGTCCATGATCTCCACCGCCTGCACCGGGTAGGCGCCGGAGGCCGACTCGGCCGACAGCATCACCGCGTCCACCCCGTCGTACACGGCGGTGGCGACGTCGCTCGCCTCGGCCCGTGTCGGGGTGGGCGCGCTGACCATCGATTCGAGCATCTGCGTGGCCACGATGACCGGTTTGCCGGCCCGCCTGCACGCCTCCACGATGCGTTTTTGCAGGCCGGGCACCAGCTCCGGCGGCAGTTCCACGCCCAGGTCGCCGCGCGCCACCATCACGCCGTCGGCGGCATCGACGATGCCGGCCAGCGCCTCGATCGCGGCGGGCTTCTCCAGCTTGGCGATGATGGCGGCGCGGTTGCCGGCCAGCGCCTTGAGTTCCTCGATGTCCTCGCGCCGCTGGACGAAGGACAGCGCGATCCAGTCCACCCCCAGCGCCAAGCCGAAGGCCAGGTCGCGCCTGTCCTTCGGCGTCAGCGGCGACATCGGCAGCAGCGCGCCGGGCACGTTGACGCCCTTGCGGTCCGACAGCACGCCGGCGTTCATGGCCACCGCGCGGGCGAAATCGGGGCCGCATTCGGTGACTTTGAAGCGCATGCGGCCATCGTCGACCAGCAGCTCGTCGCCGGCCCGCACCGCCGCGAAGATTTCGGGATGCGGCAGGCAGACGCGCTGCGCGTCCCCCGGCCCGTCGTCCAGGTCGAAGCGGAAGGCCTGGCCCTCGGCCAGCGCGACCTTGCCGTCGGCGAAGACGCCCAGGCGCAGCTTGGGACCTTGCAGGTCGAGCAGGATGGCGATGGGACGGCCGAGCTCACGCTCGAGCGCGCGTATCGCCAGGAAACGCTCCTGGTGGTCGTTGTGGTTGCCATGACTGAAGTTCAGGCGGAACACATCGGCGCCCGCGTGATACAGCCGGCGTATCTCGGCACTGCCGCTGGAGGCCGGCCCCAGCGTGGCGATGATCTTGGTGTTGCGCGTGCGCGGCGCGAAGTGGCTGCCCACGTTGTTGCCGATGTTGCTGCTCACGTTGCTGCTCACGTTGTTGCTCATGTCGCTGCTCCTATCAGGATGGCCCGAAAATCGTTGACATTGGTTCTGGTGGGACCGGTGATGAGCAGGTCGTCCAGCTGTTGGAAAAAACTGTAGCCGTCGTTATCGGCCAGGCGGGCCTTGGCGTCCAGGCCCAGCTCCCGCGCGCGCCGCAGCGTGGACGGCCGCAGCACGGCCCCGGCGTTGTCCTCGGTGCCGTCGATGCCGTCGGTGTCGCAGGCGATGGCATGGATGCCTTCGGCGCCGTCGAGCGCAATGGCCAGCGACAGCAGGAATTCGGCGTTGCGCCCTCCCCGCCCGCCGCCGCGCACCGTCACCGTGGTCTCGCCGCCGGACAGGATCACGCAAGGCCCGGCCAGCGGCTGGCCGTGGCGCACGATCTGCCGCGCGATCCCGGCATGCATGATGGCGATCTCGCGCGACTCGCCCTCGATGCTGTCGCCCAGCACCAGCGGCGTGTAGCCGTGTTCACGCGCGGCGGCCGCCGCCGCCTGCAGCGCCTGCTGCGCGGTGGCCACGACGACCACCCGGTGCTCCTTCAGCCGCAGGTCGGCGGCCGAGGGCGCGGCGCGCGCCGGGTCGCTCAGCAGCGCCGTCAGCGGGGTGGAGACGGCGATGCCGTGGCGCGCCAAGATGGCCAGCGCCTCGGCGCCGCTGCTGTCCTGGGCGACGCTGGGGCCGGACGCGACCACGGCCGCATCGTCGCCCGGCACGTCGGAAATGACCAGCGTCAAGACCTGCGCCGGGTGGCAGGCCAACGCCAGCCGGCCGCCCTTGACGGCGGAGAGCTGCTTGCGCACGCAATTGATTTCCTGGATGGTCGCGCCGCACTTGAGCAGGGCGCCGTTGATGCGCCGCTTCTCCTCCGGCGCCACGCCGTCCGCCGGCAGCGACAGCAGGGCCGAGCCGCCGCCCGAGATCAGGAAGATCACCAGGTCGTCGGGGCCCAGGCCGCGCGCCATCTCCAGCATTCGGCGCGCCGCTTGCGCTCCGGCGTCGTCGGGCATCGGGTGGCCGGCTTCGACGATCTCGATCCGGCTGCAGTGTTCATCGTGCCCGTAGCGGGTCACCACCAGGCCCTGCACCCCTTCCAGCTCGCCGCTCCAGTGCCGTTCCAGGGCCAGCGCCATGCGCGCAGAAGCCTTGCCGGCGCCGAACACCAGCGTGCGGCCCCTGGGCCGGCTAGGCAGATGGGGCGGCACCACCCGCAGCGGGTCGACCGCGTCGACCGCCGCCAGGAACAGCTTGCGCAACAACGCGCACGGCTCGCCGGCAGCAGTGGCGTGCCGGCTCTTCAATTCATTCAGGTTAGTCATGATCGCTCCAGGGTCGTGGGACTCAATAAAACTCGGCTTCAGCCCTTGGGCTTGGCGACACCGGCCAGCACCAGCAGCGCGCCGAGGAACAGGCTGCCCGCCAGCAGATACATGCCGTTGGCCGTGCTGTGCGTGGCGTCCTTGATTACGCCGACCAGATAAGGGCTGGCGAAACCGGCCAGGTTGCCGATGGAGTTGATCATGGCGATGCCGGCCGCCGCCGCCGTGCCGCCCAGCAGCGCGGTGGGCAAGGTCCAGAACAACGGCAGCGTGGACAGGATGCCGGCCGTGGCGACCGACAGCGCGCCCATCGCGACCAGGGTGTTGTCGCCGTACAGGGTGCTGGCGACCAGCCCCGCGCCGCCCAGCATGGCCGCCCCGGCGATATGCCAGCGGCGCTCGCCGGAGGCGTCCGAGCTGCGGCTCAGCCAAATCATCAGCACCACCGCCACGCCGTAGGGGATGGCCGTCAGCAGGCCGACATCGACCATCTCCTTCACGCCGGTGGCCTTGATCAATTGCGGCAGCCAGAAGCTGACGCCGTACAAGCCCATGATGAAGGTGAAATAAATCAGCGCCAGCAGCCACACCCGGCCGCTGGAGAACAGCTGGCCCAGCGTGAACTCGTGCTTGCTCTTCTGGTCGCCGGCGATCTCGCCCTCCAGCAAGCGCTTTTCCTCCTCCGACAGCCATTTCGCGCCGCGTATGCTGTCATCGAGGTAGCAGAACACGGCGACGCCCATGACCACCGACGGTATGCCTTCGAGCAGGAACAGCCACTGCCAGCCGGCCCAGCCGTTGACGCCGGCGCAAGACTGCATGATCCAGCCCGACAGCGGCCCGCCGACCACGCCGGACAGGGCGATCGCGGTCATGAACAGCGCCACGATGCGCGCGCGGCGGCGCGCCGGATACCAGTAGGTGAGGTAGAGGATGATGCCGGGAAAGAAGCCCGCCTCGGCCACGCCGAGCAGGAAGCGCAGCACGTAGAACGAACTGGCGCTGGTGACGAACATGGTGCAGGACGACAGCAGGCCCCAGGTGATCATGATGCGCGTGATCCACACCCGGGCGCCGGTGCGGGCCAGGATGATGTTGGAGGGCACTTCGAAGAAAAAGTAGCCGACGAAGAATATGCCGGCGCCGATGCCGTACACGGTTTCGCTGAAGCGCAGGTCGTTGAGCATCTGCAGCTTGGCGAAGCCGACGTTGACACGGTCCAGGTAGGCGACCACGTAGCACAGGAAAAGAAATGGGATCAGCCGCAGGCTGACTTTGGCGTAAGTGGCGTCCTCGAAGGAGGATGGCGCACGCACCATGGTGGTGGAAGTCATCTTCATATCTCCATAGTTATTGTTTTGCCGCCTGCTGGTGAGCAAGCTGACGACAATGACTATAAAGAGCGAGGCCGCGGCGGTCTAATGGTAAGAATTCATTTCCCTCATCCCTGCGCGGAATGATGCTGCGGTTACGCCTTGCCGACGTAGGCCGCGTGGTCCGGCATCGCCTGCACGGCGCGGACTATGGTGTCGCGCACCCGGTCGAAATGGGTGCGCAGCGCCTGCAGGTCCATCAGGTCGATGAGCGGATCGTAGGCCTTGGGCGCCACGCCCAGCCCGGCCAGGATGGAGATGTGCGACGACACCGAAAATCCCTGCGGGTCGTAGATGACGACGCGGCCCGTTTCGCGGAACAGTTCGATCTGGTGGCGCAGGGTGTCGGGAATGGGCATGCTGGCGCAGTAGCGCCAGAACTCGGAGTCGTCCCGCTGCGTCACCTTGTAGTGCATGACGATGAAGTCGCGCACGAACTCGTAGCGCTGCGACACCAGGCGGTTGAATTCGTCGGCCAGCTCCGGCCGGAAACCGCGGTCGGGGAACTGTTGCAGCAGCCAGCCGACCGAGTTTTCAATGATGTTGATGCTGGTCGATTCCAGCGGTTCGAGAAAACCGCTCGACAGACCGATCGCCACGCAGTTCTTGATCCAGGACTTGCGGCGGCGGCCCGTGGTGAAGCGCAGCTGGCGCGGGTCGTCGAGCGTGCGGCCGTCCAGGCCGGCGAGCAGCACGCGCGAGGCTTCCTCGTCCGACGTGAAGGCATTGCAGTACACATGGCCGTTGCCGGTGCGGTGCTGCAGCGGAATGCGCCAGGTCCAGCCGGCGCTTTGGGCGGTCGAGCGCGTGTAGGGCGTGAGCGGCTCCACCCGCGCGCACGGCACGGCCTGCGCGCTGTTACAGGGCAGCATGGCGCTCCAGTCGTCGTAGCCGGCCTGGTACACGCCTTCGATCAGCAGGCCGCGGAAGCCCGAGCAGTCGATGAACAGGTCGCCCTCCACCCTGCTGCCGTCGCGCAGCTTGACGGCGGTGATGAAACCAGTCTCGGGATGCTGCTCGACCTGGGTGATCATGCCTTCGATACGCGCCACGCCCCGCTGCATCGCGTAGTCGCGCAAATAGGCGGCGTACAGGCCGGCGTCGAAATGGTAGGCGTACTGGAAAGCGTTTGACACGGCCGGCTGGTCGCCGAAGGGTTCCATGAAGCGGTTCTTGCGCGCCATCGCCGTCGCCACCGACCATTCCTCGTAGGACGGCATGTCCTTGAACTCGCGCGCCAGGCGCAGCCAGTACATATACGGCGAACGGTTTTCGATGGCGGGGCCGAAGTCGCCGAAGCCGTGGAAGAAGCGGTTGCCGACGTGGCCCCAGTCCTTGAACTCGATGCCGAGCTTGTAAGTGGCTTGCGTCTTCTTGACGAAATCGGCCCCGTCCAAACCCAGCGCGCGGTTGTAGTAGGCAATGGTGGGCAGGGTCGCTTCGCCCACGCCCACCGTGCCGATTTCCGGCGACTCCACCAGCACGATCTCGCATGATTTGCCCAGCCTGAGCACCAGCGGCGCGGCCGTCATCCAGCCGGCGGTACCGCCGCCGACGATGACAATCTTGCGGATCGCGTTGTTGTTCATGCCTATTTCCTCCTTGCCGTAACGGCCTTGCCTTCATAGCTGAGCACGTGGTCCGCGAGGTCGGCCTTGTCCAGCGCTTGCGAAGTGGACATGCCCGCCTTGATGAAACGGATGCGGAACTCGCGCTTGGCCACCATGCCCTTGTACTGCCCGACGCGCGCGCCTATGGTCACGACGCCGGTCTTGTCATTGTAGCTCAGGGGGATGCGGCTGAACTCTCCACGGGTGTAGGCGTTGGTCAGGCCGTCGTCCTCGTACAGGCTGAAACTGCCGTCCGCGCCGGTGTAGACGTTCAGCGTGATCGGCGCGTCCGGACGTTCGTCCACGTACTGCGTCACCGGCCCCGTCGGCAGGATGGCGCCGGCCTTCACCAGCACCGGAATGCGTCCGTACGGCGCTTTCACAGTGACGGACGAGCCGCCCTTGTGCACCTCGCCTGTGTCGAAGTCGTACCACGACGCGCCCTTGGGCATGTAGACGCCGCGTTCGCGCGCGCCGTACACAGACACCGGCGCCACCATCAGGTTGTGGCCGAACAGGTACTGGTCCTTGATGTCCTTCACCTTGTCGTCGTCCGGGAAGTCCATCACCAGGCCGCGCATGATGGTGCCGGAGTTGTGGTGGGTGTCCGACGCGGTGGCGTAGATGTAGGGCATCAGGCGGTAGCGCAGCTTGTCGTACCAGACCATGGAATCGCGCATTTCCGACCCTTCCGGCGCGATGACGTGGATCTCCCGCTTGACCACTTCGCCGTGCGAGCGGAACAGCGGGCTGAAGGCGCCGAACTGGAACCAGCGCAGGTTCAGCTCCTGCCACTCCTTCAGGTCTTCCGGCTTGATCTCCACCGCGCCGGCGTTGCGGTTTTCCTGCGCCGAGCCGATGTCGCCGCTCTGGAAGCGCGCTTCCTGCGCGTAGCCGCCGATGTCGTGCGTCCAGTTCGGGATGCCGGACATGGAGAAGCTCACGCCCGCCGAGATCTGGTCGTGCAGGTTGTTCCAGCGCCCCGCCGTGTCGCCGCTCCACACCGCAACCGAATTGCGCTGCACACCGGCGAAGCCCGAACGCGACAGGATGAACTGGCGGGTGTCCGGCTGGTCGCGCCGCAGGCCGTCTATCATGGCCTGGCTGTGCACCAGGCTGTAGGGGTTGAAGGTGATTTCGCCGGCGCCGTACACGGTGGGGCCGATCAGCTTCTTGAAGTCCTCCGGGCGTGAATTGGACTGCACGTCCGCCTCGCTGTTGTCCATCCACCAGGCGTCGAAGCCCAGGTCCACCAGCTTGGTCTTGAGCTGGCGGTAGTAGATGTCGCGCGCCTCCTGGGTGTAGGGATCGTAGTGACTGTTCTTGTAGCCCGGGCCGACCCAGTCCAGCGCGCCGTTCTCGACGTTCTTGGTCCACATATGGCCCTTGGCCGCGAACTCCTTGTAGTTGTCGGTGTTCGCATAGAACTTGCCCCAGACGGACAGCATCACGCGGGCATTGTTCTTGTGCACCTCGTCCACCATGCGCTTGGGATCGGGGAAGCGCACCTTGTCGAAGTCGTGCGAGCCCCAGCCGTTCTCCGGCCAGTAGAACCAGTCCTGCACGATGGCGTCCAGCGGCCAGCCGCGCTTGCGGTACTCGCGCACCACGTCGAGCAACTGCTCCTGGGTCTCGTAGCGCTGGCGCGACTGCCAGAAGCCGTAGGTCCACTTCGGCATCATCGGCGCCTGGCCGGTCAGGTGGCGGTAGCCGGCGATCACCTTGTCGATGCTGTCGGCGCTGATGACGTGGTAATTGATCGCCTCCGCCACTTCCGACGACATGGTCAGCGAGTGGCGCTCGGCGGCCGGCAGCGGATCGTTGTGGGTGATGGCGACCATGCCGCCGCCCGGCTTCCACTCCAGGTGCAGCTTGACCGGCTTGTCCTTGGCGAAGCTGACTTCGAAGTTGTGGTACCACGGATTCCAGTCCTGGCGCCACACGTCCAGCACCTGCTTGCCGTCCAGGGTCAAGGTGGCGTAGTCGGACGAATACAGCTGCATCTTGTGCACGCCGGGCTTGTCGGTGCTGAGCGTCGCATCCCACACCACCTTCACGTCCTTCAGCTCCTTCAGCTTGCCGACCTCCGCCGGCCAATTCTCGGCCACGTCCTTCAGGTACTGGTAGGCGATGTCCTTTTCGTGGCGCGTGAACACCAGCTTGCCGCCGACGTAGTAGCGCGCGGTCAGGCCGCCGGGCTTGCCCTCGTCGTCCACCAGCTTCAGGTCGCGGCCCATGGGACCGTATGGCTTCGGATCGCCGAAGCGGGAGATGGCATTGTTGTCCCACAACAGGCCGTAGTTCTTGTCCGAGACCAGGAAGGGCACCGCCACGTCCATATTGTGCTGCGCCAGCAGCACGTCCTCGCCGTTCAGGTTCATCTGCCCGTTCTGGTGCTGGCCCAGGCCGTAATAGGCGTCCCTGGTGCCGTGGTTGAAGCCTTCGGTGATGGCGACAAAAGGCTTGCCGCCCACCGTCACCGGCGCGATGTTCTCCGCCGCCTGCTTGAGGAAGACTTTGCCCTTGCCGTCGGCGAACTGCACCTGGCCGTCGGCCAGCGACACGGTCGCGGAGATCTTGCCCGCCTTGAGCGTGACGGACTTGCCCTTTTCAGCGACCGTGAACTTGCACGCGCACGGCACGGCCACCGTCATCAGCGAAGGCGTCAACTGCTTGCCCGGCTGGTCCAGCTTGACCACGTGGATGATGTTGTCGTGCATGACTTCGAGCCGCACTTCTTTCGCTGCACCCTGGTCGGGGCGGACGATCACGCCCGTGGCGGTCTGTTGAAAACTGCCGGCGTAGGCCTGGCCGCAGCCGGCCAGCGCCAGCCATACGGCTGCGGTGATTGGTTTGATATGCATAGCTTCCTCAGTTGTTCAGGACGTGATTCATGGAGAGGCTTGAGCGGCATCCTGCTCAGGCAACTCCGCAATGTTGGCGCTCAGTATTGGCGCTCAGTAAGTACCCATGACGACCCGCAGCACCACCGGCTTGCCGGTCAGGTTCAGGCCATGGTCGGCCTGGTCGCCGTTCCAGTTGCGCGTCATGACCCACCGCCCTTGCGCGTCGAACTGCCCTTCCTCCACGCGGCCGTACATCGAAGGCTGGTCCGCGTTGGCGCCGGCGCCGCCGAAGCGCAGGCGGGCGTACTGCCCGACCACGATGAATTCATTGTCGCCAAGCTGGGCCACCGCGACGCCGCCCGAGGGCGACTCGGTGCCCGGCGGCGCATCCTTGCCGCTCGCCTTGTCCGCCTCCGAACGCTCGCCCAGCTGCCACTCGCGGAAGGACACGGTGATGTTCCAGCCCTTCAGCGCCATCGTCTGCGGGGTGCGCGCATCGGTCTCCGCGACGCCGGCGGTGCGGCCTTCGAGCGACCAGCCGGCCCACAGCTGCGCCATCGGACGGAACGCCGCGTAGATCTTGCCGAAGGGTTCGGCCATGCTCTTGTCCTTGAGCTTGGACCCCAGAGGGTAATTGCTGTAGTCCGCGTAATCGACGCCGAACGGCGCCACGCCGATGGCGCCGCGCCCCAGCATCTGGTAGATGTAGCGGGCATAGACCGCCGAGTTGCCCATCTCCGGCACGAACAGCGCGTTGTCCGGACGCTGGAACAGGTCCAGCGTGGCCGTCACCTTGTTCGATTCGGGCGCGTAATGGTCGGGCGCGGCGATGTCGATGTGCGGCGCGGCGGCCTTGTAGATGTCGATCACGTCGAAGGTCGGGCCGCCGCTGGAGAAGTTCTGCTTCCACGGCGCCATGGGCTCGACCGGGTCGCGCAGCGCGTTGTTGACATACATCGGCAAATCATAGACGGCGCGCCCTGCCTTGGCGATCTCCTCGATGTAGCCGGCGATGGCGTAGGCGTGGAAATATTCGTCGGCGTACGGGCCGTAGACTTCGCTCCAGCTGCCGCTGGCGGCGCCCGGCTGCGGCGATTTTTTATGTGCCAGCACCGCCGGCGGCACCGCCTGGCGGAACGCGGCTTCGGCTTTCGGTCCAAAGTCGCGCACGGTGCCGTAGGTGCCGACCTCGTTCTCGACCTGCACCATGATGACGGTGCGCTGCGCCTCGTCGATCTTCTTCAAATGCGCCATGAAGGCGGTGAAGGCGCGCTTGTCGGCCTTCATGGTTTCCTCGCCATGCGGGGACAGGCAGTAGATCCGTTTGCCGTCCCGGTCCCGCATGCGCGGGAAGCGCGCGTCGTTGAACTTCACCCACGCGGGCACGTATTGCGGGCTGGTGTTCTTCCAGGTGCCGAACCACAGCAGCACCAGGCGCACCTTGTTCTGGCGCGCCTGGGCCAGCAGCGTGTCGACAAAGCTGAAATCGAATTTGCCTTCGGCCGGTTCGACCTGCTCCCAGGCCACCGGGATTTCCAGCGTGTTCGCTTGCGCGTCCTTGACGGCGGCCCAGACTTCCGGCAGCGCGCCGGGATAATTGCTCGAGTTATGCGCCTGCACGCCCAGCATGGTGTAGGGCTTGCCGTCGACCAGCAGCGCATGGCGGCCATCCTTGCTGACGAGACGGGGGATGGGGCCCGCGCCGGCCTGCGTTGCGGTCAGGGCCAGCGCGCACAGGGCGGCCAGGAGGCTGGAATTTTTCATCGTGGATCGCAAAAGGTCAGGAACGGAAACGAGCAGGCCTCCCGCAGCCGGCGGCTGCGGGAGGCCTTCAACTTCAGGAGATCAGAACGAGTAACGCATCTGCACCGTGTAGCGGCGGCCGGTATAGAACGCGGCACGTTCCTTCAGTCCGATGCCCTGCTGCATGTACTGGCGGAACAGCGCGTCAGTCAGGTTTTGCGCTTCCAGCGCGATGCTGATCTTCTCGTTCACCTTGTAGTGGACGCCCATGTCGAGCTGGCCGTAGTCGCCGCCCCAGGTCGGCAACGCGTAGTCCACCGAGTAGCCCTGGCCGTAGTTGGCGCTGGCGGGGTTGCGGTCGATGCCGTCGTTGCCGTTCGTGCCAAAGGCATTGACCGCCTGCAGGTACCTCGAGCGCCAGCTATAAGCCAGACGCGCAGACACCGGACCGTGGTCATACAGCAAGGCCAGGTTGTAGGCGCGCTTCGACATGCCGGTCATCGGCAAGCCACCCAGCAGGTGTCCGTCCGCGTCGCAGCCGTTCAGGTCGCGCGCCAAGGTGGCCTGCATCGTGGCCTTCGGCGTGCACCAGCCGCTGTTCGCGCTTTCGCCCAGATTCAAACGGCTGTCGATGTAGGTGAAGTTACCCGACACGCCGAAGCCGGACAGCAGGCCTGGCAGCTTGTCGAAGTACTGCTGGTAGCCGATTTCCATGCCGGTGGCGCGGCCTTTCGCGCCGTTCACCGGCGCGGTGATCAGGAAGTCATGCGGCTGGCCGGCGCTGTCATCCAGGCGGTAGGCCGTGGTCTTGCCGACGATGATGTCCTGCAGACGCTTGTTGAACAGCGCCACCGTGAGCGAACTGCTGCGCCCGAAGTAGTACTCGGCCGTGACGTCGAAGTTGGTCGACAGCGTGGGCTTGAGCAGCGGGTTGCCGCGTGCGCTGCCGCTGTAATCCACCGAGTCGAGCACCGCCACGTTGTTCGCGTCCTGGTGCGTGTGCACGTTCTGGTTCAGCGTGGTGTAGGCCTGCATCTGGTAGAAGTCCGGACGCGTCAAGCCCTTCGAGAACGCGGTGCGGAACTGCAGCTCGTTGCCGGCCTTCATGCGCAGGTTCAGGCTGGGCAAGGCATTGGTGTAGCTGTTGTCGAAGGAGGTCTTTTCCGACTGTGCGGCGATCCGCGGCACGCCCGTCATCGGGTTGCTCGGCGGGGTGAACAGCGTGTAACCGCCCGCCGCCATATTGGTGCGCACCACGCGCAGGCCCACATTGCCGTCCACCGGATACGGCAACTGGTCGAAGCCGAAGCGCAGCTGGGCGTAGGCCGCCTTGGTGCGTTCGTGCTGCTCGTTCAAGCCTTTGTCGTCGCCGTACGGCGCCGGCTTCCAGTTGATCCAGTCCGGGCAAGGCGACTTGCAAACCAGGTTGGTGTAGCCGTGCAGCTTGGCGAAGCTGGCGGGCGGCATGCCTTGCACCAGTTCCATGTTCGGCACGATCACCTGCGGCGGCGTCGGCAGCTTGCCGTTGAAGAAGTTGGAGAAGGTGCGCGTGCTGGTGTCGCCCTTGAAGCGCGGATCGTTCAGGTAGGCGAAGGTGCTCAAAGGCTGCCACGAATCGCCGACCGCCCAGCCCTGCGTGATCTGCGCCCATTCGGTATCGTGCGTCGAGCGGGTCTCGGCGTCGCGGTCGGTCATGCGCACGCCGAAGCGCAGGTCGTTCAGCACCGGGCTGTCGAAGATGTACTTGGCGTCCAGGCGCGCCGCGCTCTGGGTGGCCACGGCCTGGTCGCGGTGTTCCTGCGCGAAACCCCAGAAATATTTGGACTGATCGCTCAGCTGGGCGAGGTCCTGCGTGTCGAAACTCATCGTCGGCGGCGAGTTACCCAGGTTCACTGACTGCTTGTCCCTGAAGCCACCCAGGCCTACCGTGTTGTCGTAGCCCTCGGTGGTGGCGCGGATATGCTGCAGGTCGGTGCGGAACTGCCACTGGTCGCTGGCGCGCCAGGTCAGGTTCCAGGCCAGGTCGCGGGTGCTGGCCCGGCGACCCGTGCCGCGCGCATCGGTGCCGAAGCCGACGCCCAGTTCCGACGGCGCGCGCATGGTGCCGCTCAGCAGCGCATCCTTCTCGTCGAAAGTGGCGCCCGGATCGAGCCTGATGGCGGTCGGATTGGTCGACTGGAACAGCGCGTTCTCGGTGGTTTCGACCTTGTATTTCGAGCGGAAGAAGGTCAGCGAGGAAGCCAGCGTGTTTTTCTTCCACTGCAGCGCGCCGTACAGGCCGTCGCGATTGCGGTCGAAGTCGTTCGTGGTCCAGGAGGCGCCCGACGAGATCCAGCGCTGCTTGGTGGCCGGGTCGCTGGCCAGCGCGCCGGTCAGCGGCAGGTAAGGCGAGACGGAGATGCCGTCGCTGCGGGTGTTGATGCGCGAGTGCGCCACGTCGATCAGCGCGCCGAACTGGCCGAAATCGGTTTCCCAGCGGTTCGACAGCAAGCCGGAGTACGACGGCGAGTTCTTGCCGCGCAGCATGGAGCGCGTGATCTCGGCCGATACTGCACCCTTGAAGCCCTTGAAGTCGAACGGCAGCGCGGTGCGCAGGTTCACCAGGCCGCCGATGCCGCCCTCGACCTGCTCGGCCGACGGATTCTTGTACACGTCCACCCCGGCCATCAGCTCGGGCGGCACGTCTTCGAAACTCAGCGAACGGCCGCCGTTGGCGGAGAAGGAATCGCGGCCGTTCAGTTCCGAACGCACATAGCTCAGGCCGCGGATGGACACGCCGGTGCCTTCGGCCGCGAAGTGCGCAATGCCGTCGCCCACGCCCTGCTGCGGATCGGCGCGGTTCATGGTGCGGTCGATGGTGACGCCGGAGATGCGCTGCAGCACCTCAGTCACCGATTTATCCGGCAGCTTGCCGATGTCGTCGGCCACTATCGAATCGACGATCTCGTCGGCGTTCTGCTTGATCTTCTGGGCCGACTCCAGCGCCGCGCGCTGGCCGACCACGACCACGGTGTTGGCGGCGCCGTTATTGGCCGCAGGCGTGGTCTGGGCCAGCGCAACGCCGCTTGCCATCAGGGCAATCTGCGCCACACCCATTGCAATCGCTGTTTTTCTAAAGTTTTTCAATTGATCGTCCCCATGTATTTTTACTGTCAGATCGCCGTAGCAGCGGTTGCTTCAACCGTGATAGCGATGATTCATTGTGCGTCTTGGAAAGTGCAGTCGCAATTGCGAAAATCACCAATACAACAAACAAAAAATCCTTTTAGGTGATTTTGAGGGCGCTGGCGTAGGCCAGCTCAGGCTTGTTGTATGGCAGCGTCACCTGCAGGCCCTCGCCGGTCTGGCGGAAGGCCAGCGCCTGCCCCGTGCCCACCAGTTCCACGCGCGCGACGCGGCGCGCCAGGTGCGGGCTGCCGCTGGCCATGGCCTGGATGGCAAGCTTGCCGCTTTCCGGCCAGCCCATGACAAAGGCGTATACCGCCTCGCCCTTGGCGGTGAAGCGGATGTCCGCCGCCGAAAACGGCTTGCCCTTGCCCTCGTTGAAACCGGCGCCAGACAGCGGCGTGGCCGCCTCCGACGCCACCGGCCCTTCGCCGAACACCGCCCACGGCCGGGTGTCGTAGATGCCTTCGCCGTTGACGGCTATCCAGCGGCCGATCTCCTCGACGATGGCGTGCTCCTGCTCGTCTATGGTGCCGTTGCCGCGCACCGGCACGCTGAGCAGCAAGTTGCCGTTCTTGCTGACCACGTCGATCAGCGTATGCACCACCGTCTGCGCGCTCTTGTAGGCCTTGTTGTCGTACACGCGCCGGTCGTAGTGCCAGCTGCCGATACAGGTGCAGGTCTGCCACGGCAGCTCTTCAATCTTATTGCTTTGGCCACGCTCGATGTCCAGCACCATGCTGCGGCGCTGCTGCGGATTGAGGATCTTGCCGTTGACGACGGCCTCGAGCTTGCCCTTGCGCGCGATGCTGCGGTTGTACATGTGCGCCGCCAAGCGCAGGCCGGCGTTGCTGAATGGCCACAACGGCAGCACGGTATCGTCGTAGTACACCAGGTCCGGGTCGTAGGAATCGATCAGGTCGCGCGTGCGGTTGAAGAATTTGTCGTTGTAGGCCTGGTCTGGAATGGCGGCGCCGCCGCCCCAGTGCCACTGTTCGTGCTGCACGCCGCCGTCGCCGCCCGATTTGCTCAGCGCGTGGTTTTGCCCGTACAGCGCCTGCGGGTCCTTGCCTTCCCACCACTGGCCCTTGCCGTCGGCCCGGGTGAGCTTGCCGTCGTAGGGGATGCCGGCGTACGCGCCGCTCTTGTCGGCGCCTTGCGCCGTCTCGTACCAGGTCCACGCGTGCGCCGCGTGCACGCTCACGCCGAAGCGCAGGCCGTTGGCGCGCGCGGCCTTGCTCCAGCCGCCGATCAAGTCCTTGCGCGGCCCCATGCTGGTGGAATTCCACTGCGGCTGATGGCGGCTGTTGTACAGGTCGAAGTTGTCGTGATGGTTGGCCAGCGCCACGAAGTATTTGGCGCCGGCCTGCTTGTAGAACGCCACCAGGCTGTCCGGATCCCACTGCTCTGCTTTCCACTGACGGATGACGTCCTTGAAGCCGAACCTGGACGGGTGGCCGTACTTTTGCACGTGGTAGCGGTAGGCGTCGCTGCCCTCCTCGTACATGAGGCGTCCGTACCAGTCGCCGAACTCCGGCTCGCACTGCGGGCCCCAGTGCGCCCAGATGCCGAATTTGGCGTTGCGGAACCAGTCCGGGGTCTGGTACTTCTCCAGCGAATTCCAGTCCGGCGAAAACGGACCGGCGGCAATGGCGCCGGGCGGCGTTTGCGCCAGCGCGTCGGCGGCGCGCGCCACGCCGGACAAGGCCACGGCGGGTATGGCCGCCCCCATGTGTTTCAACAAGTCCCTGCGTTTCATGGTCTCTCCGCTTATTTCATGGATGCCGCTTGGCGTCCCAGCACGCTGCGCAGGTAGGCATCGTGGCTGGGCATGGACGCCACGGTGGCGGCGATGCTGTCGCGCCGCTGGCGCAGGCCCTGCATCGCCGCGTCTGGCGCCATGTCGCGCAGCGCCGGGTCGGCGCGCTCGGGCCAGTGCCCCATGCCCGCGTGGATCGCCAGCCAGCTGGTGGCGTCGAAACCTTCGTCGGCGTACTGGTGCAGCGCGCCCGCCTGGCGCCAGGCGTGGATCTTGAAGGCCAGCGTGTCGGGCAGCTCCATCGCCATCATCGAGCGCCACAGCTTGCTGTCGCGGCGCGCCGTCAGGCAGTAGTGCAGGATGATGAAGTCGCGCACGCGCGCGAACTGGCGCACCATGGATTCGTTGTAGCCGGCCACCGCCTCCCCGCTCGGAACGGCGCCCGGCAGCAGCAGCTCGATCAGGCGCCCCAGGCCGCTCTGGACCAAGAAGATGCTGGTCGATTCCAGCGGTTCCAGGAAGCCGGAGGACAGGCCCAGCGCCACCACGTTGTGCACCCAGAAGCGCTCGCGGTGGCCGGTGGTGAAGCGCAGCAGGCGCGGCTCGGCCAGCGCCGGCCCGTCCAGCTGCTGCAGCAATTGCTCGCGCGCCCTGTCCTCGTCGATATAGCTGCTGGCGAACACGTGGCCATGGCCGGTGCGGTTGCTCAGCGGAATACGCCACGCCCAGCCCGCTTCCAGCGCGGTGGCGCGCGTGTAGGGCGCCAGTTCGCTCCCGGTCCGCTCGGTGGGACAGGCCCAGGCCCGGTCCACCGGCAGCCAGTGGCTGAAATCGACGAAAGGCTCGTCCAAGGTGCGGCCCAGCAGCAGTGAAGCGAAGCCGGAGCAGTCGACAAAGAAGTCGCCCGCCACCATGCGGCCGTCGGCCAGCTTGAGCTGTTTCACGCCGCCGTCGGGGCGGCGATCCACATTGACGATGCGGCCCTCGGTGCGGCGCACGCCACGCTGCAGCGCCAGCTTACGCAGGAAACCGGCATACAGCACGGCGTCGAAGTGGTAGGCGTAATTGAAGAATTGTTCCTGTCCCGGCGGCGCCCAGAAGCGCCCCTGGCTGGCCATCGCGCTGGGCAGGCACAGTTCGCCCAGCGTGGCCGGACTGGCTTCGCCCAGCCGGCGATGCTGTCCCCACAGGGCCTGCGATCCGGTCAAGGCGCCGATGTCGCCGAAGCCATGGAAGTAGCGCTCGCCCTGCACGCGCCAGTCGCAGAATTCGATGCCCAGCTTGTAAGTGCCGTTGGTGGCGCGCAGGAACTCGGCTTCGTCGATGCCGAGGATTTTATGAAAGGCGCGGATGGAAGGAAAGGTCGCCTCGCCCACGCCGACGATGCCGATTTCTTCCGACTCGACCAGTTCCACCGTGCTGCCCGGCAGCGCGGTCGCCAGCGCCGTCGCTGCCATCCACCCGGCCGCGCCGCCGCCAACGACGACGATGCGCTTATAGGCGCTATTGTGTGCCGCATCCATATTCCCCCCTGCAGTCGCTTCATGACAGGTCATTGTGCAAGCGCCCCTCGCAAGCGGCAATTGTGAAAATCGTTAAACCGCCCAACAAAATCAGCTAAGCACCACGCCGGTAATTGCCGCGCGGCGCCCGGGCGCGGACAATGGCCGCGACATCACTAAGAAGAGTTCAGAATGCGGAAATCGGGACGGATATGGCTGTGGATTTTGCAGGCGGCGCTGCTGGTGCCGTGCGCGGCGCCGGCGGCGGAACAGGACCAGTCGCGGGGCCAGACCCGGACCCAGACGCGGGCCCATGCACAAGCCCAGGTACGAGGCCATGCGCAGGCGCGCGCCATCATGCCACTCGACGCGGGCTGGCAGTTTCAGCGGGCGGACAGGCCAGAGTGGCAGACTGTCGCCCTGCCCCACAGTTTCGATACCGTGGACAGCGCCAGCCCGCATCCCTACCGGGGCAAAGCCCTGTACCGGCGCGCGCTGGACTTGCCGGTTCGGCAAGCCGGCCAGCCGGGCCAGCGCCACTATCTCGAGTTTGACGGCGCCATGCTGGTGACCGAAGTCCGCGTCAACGGCCAGCCGGCAGGCCGCCATGCCGGCGGCTTCGCGCGCTTCCGCTTCGACATCACGCCCCTGTTGAAGGACGGGCGCAACGATGTCGAGGTCAGCGTCGACAACACACCCGACAGCGACGTGGCGCCGCTGGGCGGCGACTACACCATGTTCGGCGGCCTGTACCGGCAAGTACGCATGGTCAGCACCGGCGACGTGCACTTCGACATGCTGGACTACGGCGGCCCCGGCGTCTACTTCAAGGCCGGCGGCGTGTCGGCGCAACGCGCATCGCTGGCGTGGAGCGCCCGCGTGGCGAACGACCGCGCCAGCGCCGTGCGCGCCATCGTCACCACGCGCCTGCGGGACGCCGCGCAGCGTGTGGTCGCCACGGCGCACAGGACGGTCAACCTGCCGCCGCGCAGCGTGACCGCCGTTGCACTGGACAGCGCGCTGACCTCTCCCCGCCTTTGGCAGGGCGCGCGCGATCCCTATCTGTACACCAGCGAGGCCGAACTGCGCATCGCCGGCGCCCAGCCCGGCGTGCGGGACCAGGTGTCGTTCCAGGCCGGCATCCGCGACATCCGGCTGGATCCGGCACGAGGCCTGCTGCTGAACGGCGCCCGCTACTCCGTGCATGGCGTGAACGTGCACCAGACTTCGCTGCCCGGCAAGGGCCCCGCCGTGACGGACGCCGACATCGACGCCGACTACCGCATCCTGGCGGAGCTGGGCGTGACCGGCCTGCGCTACGCCCACTACCAGCATCCCCAGCACGCCTACGACCTGGCCGACCGCAACGGCTGGCTGGTGTGGACCGAAGTGCCGCTGACCGCGGCGGTTGCCGGCACGGCAGCGTTCCAGCAGAACAGCGTGCTGCAACTGCGCGAACTGATACGCCAGAACAGCAACCATCCATCCGTCATGGCCTGGGGCTTGGGCAACGAGATCTACAAGGTCGACGAGGCCAGCGCGCGCGTACTCGCGCTGCTGCACCGCATGGCGCGCAAAGAGGACGACAGCCGGCCGACCGCTTACGCCAATTGCTGCGCCCCGATCGACGGCCCGCAAGCCTCGCACACGGACGCGGTCGGCTCGAATGTGTATTTCGGCTGGTACGACAGCGAGTTTTCCGCCCTCGGCCCCTTCCTGGACGGGAACCGCGCGCGCCTGCCTTCCACGCCGCAGTCGGTCAGCGAATACGGCGCCGGCGGCAGCGCGCTGCAGCAGGAAGACCCGCCGCGCCGCCCCAAGCCGGACGGACGCTGGCATCCGGAGCAGTACCAGGCCCTGTACCACGAAGCGGCCTGGCGCCAGCTGGCGGCGCGGCCCTGGCTGTGGGCGAACTTCATCTGGCTGGGTTTCGATTTCCCGTCCGCCGGCCGCAATGAAGGCGACAGCCCGGGCTTCAACGACAAGGGCCTGGTCAGCTTCGACCGCCGCGTGAAAAAGGATGCGTATTTCTGGTACCAGGCCAACTGGACGAGCCAGCCCATGGCCTACATCACGTCACGCCGCCATACGCAGCGCCAGGCGACCGAGGTGCAGGTGAAGGTGTACAGCAACCAGCCCAGCGCCAGCCTGCGCGTCAACGGCGTGGAGCTCGGCACGCAGGCCGTGGCCGGTCGCATCGCGACCTGGCAGCTGCGGCTGGCCGAGGGCAGCAACCGTATCGAGGTCACGGCGGGCGCCGCCACCGACACGGTGGAATGGCACTGCACGGCGGCGCCAGAGCCGGCAGTACAGGCGGTGCCGGCAGTGCAGGCAGCGCTGGATGCGCAGGCTGCGCAGGCTGCCCGGGCAGCCCGGGCACCAGGCGCGGCTGTGCCGCTACCGGCAAACCGGTAAGCCAATAAGCCCTCAGTCGCGGAACAGATGCGCGAAGGTGCGGCTGACCGGCAGTCTTTCGGCGCAGCCGTGCACCTGCACTTCCAGGCGCTCGGCGTCGACCCGCTCCACCGACGCCACCGCCTTGACGTTGACGACGGTGCCGCGGTGGATCTGCCAGAAGCGTTCCGGGTCCAGCCCGCCCAGCAAGTCCTTCAGTGCTATCCTGACCAGCGCCTCGGAGCCGTTCAGCACCACGCGCGTGTACTTGGCGTCGGCTTGGAAGAACAGCACGTCCTGCACGTCGATCAGCCGGATCTGCCTGCCGACCGTGGCCTTGATCCACTTCAGGCGTTCGCTGGCCTGGGCCGGCAGCATGGCTTTCAGGCGCTGCAGCAGTTCGCCCAGGTCGGGCGACGGCGCGCTCAGCTTGCCGCGCAGCCGCGCCAGCGCACGCGCCAGGCGGTCGGCCTGCACCGGCTTGAGCAGGTAGTCGACCGCCCCGGCGTCGAAGGCGTCGACCGCGTACTGGTCGTAGGCGGTAACAAAAACGATATGGGCCGCGCTGCCGATGCGCTCGGCCACCTCCAGGCCGGACAGGCCGGGCATGCGGATGTCGAGGAAAACCACGTCCGGCTCGTACTCCAGGAAACCGTCCCAGGCGTCGTTGCCATTCTCCGCCACCAGCACCAGCCGGGCTTCGGGCCAGGCTTCCCGCAGCATGCCGCACAGGCGTTCGCGCATCAGCGGTTCGTCTTCCGCGATCAGAATCTTCGTGCTCATGCATCCTTCCCGGCCGGCAGGACGATGTCGGCCACCACGCCGCCCTCGTCCCCGTCATTCAATACCAGGCTGGCCGCGCCGCCGTAGCTCAATTGCAGGCGTTTGCGGATATTGTCCAGTCCTGCGCCGGCGCCCGGCACGGCGCTCATGCCCACACCGCTGTCCCGCACCCGGATACGCACCATACCGTCGACCCGCCGTGCGCTCACGTCGATCGCACCGCCGCGCAAAGAAGGTTCGATGCCGTGCTTGATCGCGTTTTCCACCAGTGTCAGCAGCATCATGCCGGGCACGCTGGTGCCGATGAGTTCTTCGGGCAGCTCCAGGCTGTAGCGCAAGCGTGGCCCCATGCGGGTTTGCATGACTTTCAGATAGGCGTCGACGATCTCGAAATCGGCGCGCAAGGTGGCGCGTTCGCTGCGCATGCCGGCCCAGCTGGCGCGCAGGAAATCGATCAGGTTGGCGGTCAGCGCTGCCGCCTGCGGCGCGCCCTGCTCGGCCAACTGCTGCACCGCGCCCAGCGTGTTGAACAGGAAGTGCGGCTCGATCTGCGCGCGCAGCAATCGCAGCTGCGATTCGCTCAGTTCCCGCGCCGCCCGCTCCCGTTCGCCGTCCAGCGCCAGCTTGGCGGTCAGCGTCTCGAACTGCCGGTTGCGCACCAGGCCGACCAGCGCAAACGGCACCGCGACCAGCGCCGCCACGCCAAGGCAAACCGCCAGCTCCGTCGGTCCGTTGGTCGCCAGCGCCTGCTGCAGGGAGTCGCCGTGCCGGCGCGCGCCGGTCCAGACCACCACCAGGGCCGCGAAAACCGACCAGCCCACCAGTTTCAGGCCGATCCGCATGCTGTTGCCGGCCAGCCTGCGGTAGTTGAACCAGACTCCAAAGCTCGACACCATCAGCACGATACCGATGGCATTGGCCACGGCGACGCAGCGCAACACGCCCAGGTTCGGAAAAACCACGCATGCGGCCAGCCCGGCCAGCGTAAACAGCAGCAGCAGGCGCCCGACGGCGGCATAGACCCGCCAGCCGCGGTACTTCAGCGTGAAGTCGCGCAGCTGCTGGCGTTCGATGAACGACAGCTCGGCCATTTTGACGGCGCAATAACGCCGGTAGCCGGGCGCCACAGTCTCCGCCAGCTCCGGGCGCTCCAGCACCCGTATCTGCTCCTCTTCCCAGTCCCTATACCAGTTCGCCAGCCTGTTCCACATACCGCCCTCCCGTGCTTGTCATGAAGAAAACCATGGACGCAGTGTAAGGCAGGCATGCTCCGGGGGAAACGTCCAGGCGACGAAGCACGAAAAACGGGGCATCAACGACGAAGGCGCTACCTGGCCACCGGCTCCAGCGTGACCAGCACGACGTCATTGCTGCGCATCGGCACGGTGACATCGAAGGAACCGGTCTTGCCGACCGTGACCACGCGGTCCGACTCGGGCGCGTCGCCGGTCAGCGCGTGCAGTTGCTCGACCTGCGCCGGCGTCAACGCGTTTGGCGCCCCCATCTCGATGTAGGCCGTGTAGGCGTCGTTGGCCTTGAAGCCGGTGCGGCGCACCTGCAGGCGGTACTTGCCCGCCCTGGCATGGCGGAACTGCACCGCGACCGGCGCCGAGGCCGTGGCAGGCTGCACACGGCCGTAGAAAGAGCGGTTGCTGACCTTCTGGTCCGGCTGCTGGAAGTCCCACACCACCGCGCGCAGCGCCTTGCCGTCGCTTGCCGCCATCACTTGCGCATCCTGCACGGGAATCTCCTTGCCGCTCAGGGCATGCAGATACTTATAGGCGAAGTAAGCGCTCTTGCGTATGCCCTGCGGGTTCATCAGGCCGAAACCGCCCTCGAAGGGCTTGCTCGGCGGGCCCGGCTCCTCGAACAGGTCCGTATAGGTCCAGTAGCTCATGCCCTGCGCCAGGCCTTTGCTGCCTTGCAGCTTGCTCAGGATGTAGGGCGCGCTGATATAGGAATCGTGCACCAGGTCGCGCGGCGTGTAGCTGGTGCTCCACTCGGTGAAGTACAGCGGCAGCTTGGGCGATTTGGAAGCGCTGATCTGCTCGCGCACGCGGCGCACGTCGCCCACGACGGCGTCCGGCGACGGCGACAGCTTGGTGTCGTCCACGCCCTTCTCGTCCAGGAAGCCGCTCTCCACGCCGTAGGTGTGGGTGGTGACGAAATCGACCGCCGCGCCGCTCTTGTCCATGTAGTCGAGGAACTCGGGCACCCAGGCTGCGCCCGCGGTGGACGGGCCGCCCACGCGCAGCGCCGGGTCGATGGCCTTGATGGTCTTGGACGTCAGGTCGTACAGCTCGAAATAGGCCTTCTGGTCCGCCTTCTCCCAGAAGCCGTCCAGATTGGGCTCGTTCCAGACTTCGAAGAACCAGCTCCGGACCTCTTCCTTGCCGTAGCGCTGCTCGATGTGGTGGACGAATGCCCCGATCAAATCCTTCCAGCCGGCGTGCTCCGGATGCGAAGTGTTGCCTTCCCAGTAGAAAATCTTGTTGTTCGACGTGGCCAGCGCCTTGGGCGTGAAGCCCAGTTCGACGAAAGGCTTGATGTTGCGCGCCAGGAGTTTGTCGTACAGCTCGTCGAGCCGGGTCCAGTCGTACACCAGCTTGCCGTTCTCCTTGCGCACCGTCTGCAGCACGTCGTGGAAGACGGCGTGGAAGCGGATGTAGCGGAAGCCGGTTTCGTCGGTGAGCGTTTTCAGCTGTGCCATGCTGTCGTCGCGTATCAGCGTACCCGGATAGTCGGAACCGACGGACAGGTCGAAAAAACGGTCCAGCGGCACCGAGGCCCTGGACGCATCCACCGTTACCTGGCGCGGCGGCCCGCCGGCGGACGCAGGCGCAGCCCCCGCCGTGATGGAAAATGCGGCGCCGAGAACGGCGAGGCAAATGCGTTGCACGTGTTTCATTTCTTCGGAATCCCTATGTCTCTCTGGTGGAGCCGATGCTATCACCATCGTTTTGCAGCAGGAACGGCAGAGACGGCGCTTACGGCAAATCATTCACAGCGTCGGTGATTTTCATAATTGCCGGGCTATAGCGAGTCTGTGAAGATGGAACGCTCGATGATTTGCTCAACATTTTGAAGGATGGACCCATGCGTTCATGGATGATGGCCTTGTTGTTTTTGGCGGCGAATGTGGCGGCAACTGGCGCGCGGGCTCAACCCGGCGTCGTTCCGCTGTGGCCCGAAGGCCAGCCCAGGACGGGCGCGCCAGCCGTGCCGCCGGCCGGGCCGGAGCGTCTCGATGGCGAACGCATCAGCAACGTCAGCGAGCCGACGCTGACGGTCTACCCAGCCGCCTACGACCGGCCCGCCAACACCGCCGTCATCATCTGCCCCGGCGGCGGCTACCAGTTCCTGTCCGCCACGCGCGAGGGCCAGCAGTACGCGCAGTGGCTGTCCAGCCTGGGCGTGACGGCCTTCGTGCTCAAGTACCGCCTGTCCGGCTACGGCCATCCCGCGCCGCTGCAGGACGTGCTGCGCGCGGTGCGCCTGGTGCGCTCGCAGGCGGCGAAATATGGCGTGGCGCCGGACCGCATCGGCGTCATGGGCAGTTCGGCCGGCGGCCATCTGGCGGCCAGCGCCGCCACCCTGTACGACCAGCCTGCCGGTCGCGCGGGCGACGCGCTCGACGCCGTCAGCGCGCGCCCGGACTTCGCCATGCTGATGTACCCGGTCATTTCGATGGAAGCGCCGGTCACCCACCAGGGCTCGCGCAGCGCCTTGCTGGGCGCTGCGCCATCGCAGCAGCTGGTGGACTTGATGTCGGTGCACAAGCAGGTCACCGCGTCGACGCCGCCGACCCTGCTGATCCACTCGCAGGACGACGGCCTGGTGCCGGTCGAGAATTCCATTCTGTTCTACCAGGCCCTGACCCGCGCCCATGTGCCGGCCGAGATGGTCCTCTTCGAGCGCGGCGGCCACGGCATGGCCATGCGCGCCGGCCAGGGCACGGCGTCGAACTGGCCCCGCCGCGCCGAAGAGTGGCTGCGCGAGCGCAAGCTGATCGCCCAATAAACACCTATCAAAACGAACGAACGCAGGAGTCACAATGAAAGTGCAATCAATGAACGCGAAATACAAGCGCAAAGCCCTGGCGGCCTCGATATCCATGATGGCCTTCGGCGCCGCAGCGCAGGCCGGCGCCGCGCCGATCACCACGCTGGACCGCAACGGCGCGTGGGTATCGGTGGAGGCCTACGGCCCGAACGTGGTCCGCGTCACCATCGCCGCCGAAAAAGCGGAGGCGCTGAAAGGCCCCGGCTACGGCATCCTGCCCGGGAACGCCGACAATGCCGGCTTCCGCCACACCGGCGGCAAGGACGGCGACAGCTTCACCTCGTCCGCGCTCAGCCTGCACGTGGCCCCGGCCCCGGCGCCGCAAGTGCCCACCATGGCGCAAAAATACTTCGCGCCGCAACTTGCGCCGGTCGCGCTGAAGGTCAAGAACGCCAAGGGCGAGACGGTGCTGGACATGACCGGCTGGGACCTGGCGCCGCAGACCGTCAACACCGAAAAGACCTACCAGGCCAGCGCCTCGTTCAGCGCGCCGGCCGACGAGCACTACTACGGCATGGGCCAGAACCAGGAGTCGACCGGCCCGCTGGACCTGCGCGGCCGCGTGCTCGACTGCAAACACTGGTATGACGCGCCGGCCGGCGAAACCGTGTGCGTACCCTTCATGGTGTCGTCCAAGGGCTACGGCATCGTGTGGGACAATCCCTCCGCGACCCGCTTCATCGCCGGCGTCAACGGCCGCACGGCGTTCCAGTCCAACGTGGGCGAGCGCGTCAGCTTCTTCGTCATCACCGGCAGCACGCCCGAGGAAATCTACTCGGGCTACGCGCGCGTGACCGGCAAGACCCCGATCCCGCCCAAGGCCGCCTTCGGCCTGATCCAGTCCAAGGCGCGCTACGACAGCCAGCAGGAAGTGCTGCGCGTGGCCAACACCTACCGCCAGAAGAAGTATCCGCTCGATGTCATGGTGGTCGACTGGTTCTACTGGACCCGCATGGGGCAGCTGGACATCGATCCGGCGCAGTTCCCGGACCCCACGGCCATGAACAAGGAACTGCACGGCCTCGGCATGCAGTCCATCATTTCGGTCTGGCCGCGCTTCGAGACCGCGGGCCGCTATTTCAACGAGCTCGACGCCAAGGGCTACCTGCTCAAGGACAAGGACGGCAAGACGGTAGACGGCCTGCCCTCCCGTTCCGACCGCACCGGCGGCCTGATCGATTCGACCAACCCGGCGGCGCGCCAGTGGTACTGGGAGCGCGTGCGCGACAACATCCTGTCGCAAGGCTTCGACTACCCGTGGCTGGACGAGACCGAGCCGGACCTGGTGCCGGACGGTTTCTTCTATTCGATCGGCACCGGCGACCGCTACCGCAATGTGTTCCCGCTGCTGCACGTCGAAGGCGTCGCCAACGGCATGCGCGCATGGAAGCCGAACAAGCGCGCGCTGATCCTGTCGCGCGCGGCCTACCTCGGCTCGCAGCGCAGCGGCGCCCTGTTCTGGTCTTCCGACATCAGCCCGTCGTGGGAAGCGCTGGCGCGGCAGATTCCGACCGGCCTGAACATGACGGCGTCCGGCATCGCCTACTGGGGCAACGACATCGGCGGCTGGCAATGGCTGCCGCAGTCCACCCAGGCCACGAAAAAACCGCTGGTCGACCCGGCCGGCGGCGAGGCCACCATAGGCCAGAACCACGACTATCCGGAACTGCTCACGCGCTGGTTCCAGTACGGCACCTTCCTGCCCACCCTGCGCCTGCACGGCGACCGCAAGCACGCGGAGATCTGGGAGTTCGGCAAGCAGGCCGAGACCATCCTGGCCGACTACGACCGCCTGCGCTACCGCCTGATACCGTACATCTACAGCCAGGCCAAAGCCACCTGGGACAGCGGCGCGCCGTTCATGCGGCCTTTGTGGATGGACTTCCCCAACGATGCGAACGTGGCCAATATCGGAACGCAGTATATGTTCGGACCGGCCTTCCTGGTCGCGCCCATCACCGAGCAGGGGCAGACGGAGAAGGACGTCTACCTGCCGGCCGGCAGCGACTGGTACAACTTCTGGACCAACGAGAAGCTCGCCGGCGGCCGCTGGGTCAAGGTCGCCGCGCCGATCGAGCAGATGCCGGTGTTCGTCAAGGCCGGCTCCGTTGTGCCCTTCGGCGCCGATGTCCAGTCGACGGCCGGCAAGCAGGCTATCGCCGAGATCCGGGTCTATCCGGGCAAGGACGGCGCGTTCGCGCTGTATGACGACGACGGCGTGTCGTACGACTACGAAAAGAACAAGGGCACGCAAGTCCGCCTGCAGTGGAATGATGCCACGGGCCGCCTGACGGTGAGCGGCGACCAGGACCTGGCGCACAAAGCGCCGGGCCTGACCAAAGTGGTCGGCAAGTGACGCGATGAGCAAGACCGACATCAAGCTGGCCGCGCGGCGCGGCCTGTTCAAGCTGGCCCTGGCCGGCGCAGGCGCCGCCGCTGCACCGTTCGCGGCGCGCGCGGCAGCCGCGGCGGGCGCGCCGGCTGCCGGCGCAGCCAACCGTGCGGCCGGCGCAGCACATCCCGCAACGGCCCCGGGGGCCGGCGCGTGCGCCGCGCCTGCTGCGCAAGCCAGACCGCCCGCCATCGCCTACGGCGTCGAAGGCCAGCGCAAGGCGGACCTCGGCAACGGCACCTTCATCAATCCCGTCATCTCCGGCGACCACCCCGACCCCACCATCCTGAAGGACGGCGACGATTACTATATGACGTTTTCGTCCTTCTTCTCCTACCCGGGCGTCGTCATCTGGCATTCCCGCGACCTGGTCAACTGGACGCCCATCTGCGCCGCGCTCAGCAAGCCGCTGGGCTCGGTGTGGGCCATGGACCTGGTCAAGCACCAGGGCCGCTATTTCATCTACATCCCCGCCAGTCCGAATGGCGAGAGCGGCATTTTCGTCATCCACGCCGACAATATCCGTGGACCGTGGAGCGATCCTGTCGACCTGAAGATCGCCGGCTGCATCGATCCCGGCCACGCCGTGGGCGAAGACGGCAAGCGCTATCTGTTCATGAACGGCGTGCGCCGCATCGCCCTGTCGGACGACGGCCTGTCCACGGCCGGGCCGCTGGAGCATGTGTACGACCCGTGGCGCTATCCTGAAGACTGGGTGGTCGAAATGTTCGCGCCCGAAGGGCCCAAACTGTTCCGGCGCGGCGCATGGTTTTACCTGGTGTCCGCCGTCGGCGGCACCTCCGGTCCGGCCACCAGCCACATGGTGACCGTGGCCCGCTCGGGCTCCATCCACGGCCCCTGGCAGAACTGCCCACACAATCCCATCGTCCGCACCCAGAGCGCGGACGAACCGTGGTGGTCGCGCGGCCACGCCACCGTGATCGAAGGTCCCGGCGGCGACTGGTGGATGGTGTACCACGGCTACGAGAACGGCTTTCGCACGCTGGGCCGGCAAACGCTGCTCGAACCCATCGAATGGACCAGCGACGGCTGGTTCCGCGCGCGCGGCGGCACGCTGTCGCAGCCCCTGGCAAAACCGAAAGGGGGACGCCCCGGCCCGGCCGGCCAGGCGCTGTCGGACGATTTTTCCTCCAACAAGTTCGGCGTGCAGTGGAGCTTCTTCAATCCGGGTCCGGATGAAGCGCGGCGCGCGCGCTACGACGGCAACAGCCTCGTCGTCCAGGGCAAGGGCACCTCCGCGGCCGACTGCTCGCCGCTGACCTGCATAGTCGGCGACCGCGACTATGAAGCCTCGGTGACGCTGGAGATCTCCGGCGGCGCGCAGGGCGGCCTGGTGCTGTATTACAGCCAGCGCGGCTTCTGCGGCATCGGCTTCAGCGAGGAGCAGATGTTCACCTACTACTGCAGCGAGGAACAAAGCTGGATGCGGGAAAAGATGCATGCCGGGACGGTGCACGTGAAGGTCACCAACCGCGGCAACAACGTCACCTTCCACTATTCGCTCGACGGCAAGCAATGGATCAAGCACCCGTGGCAAATGGAGGTGTCCGGCTTCCACCACAATGTGTTCGGCGGCTTCCTGAGCCTGAAAGTGGGCGTCTACAGCGCCGGCAAGGGTGAAGTCAGGCTGCGGCAGTTCCGCTATCGCGGCTTGCCCCCGGCCTGAAGCCGGCTTATTCCTGCAGCGACAGCCGGTAGACGGTGGTCTGCCGGTATACGCTCCCCGGCTGCAGGATTACCTGCGGCCAGGCAGCGCTGGCCAGGTTGGGACGGGCGTTGGCGTCCAGGCAGAAGCCGCCCGGCCCTGCTCCGGGGCCCAGGCCCAGTCCCATCCAGGGACGGAGGCCGGCCTGCTCCGGCGAGGCTGCGGCCCGCCTGGCGGCGCAGAACTGCACGGCCGCTTCGGTGGTGTACATCTGCAGGCAGCGCCCGGAGCCGGGATCGACCACGCGGGCCACTTCGCGCAGCGCGCCCTGCCCGCCGGCATAGTGGCTGCGCACAAAAAAACAGTGATCGAAGCCGCCTGCCAGGTGGGTCTGGCTATCCGGCCAGTCCAGACGCGGCCCGATGGGGGCAGGCTGGCGGAAGTCGAACGGCGTTCCGCCCACCGTGGCCACGCCGACCGGCTTGCGGCCGGCGTCGACCTCCACGTAATAGTCGGCGTCGATGCGCAGCATGTGGTCGCCAACATCGGTGCTGCCGCCGTTCAGGTTGAAACAGGGATAAGGCTTGGCCTCCAGCGCGGCCGGCGAACGGGCCGTGGCGTGATAGTCGACGGTCAGGCTGCCGTCGTCGCCGAGGCTGTAGTCGAGGCGGTAATCGATCCGCTGGCCGGCGCCGTCGGCGGCCGCCGTGAGCAGCATGGCCACGCCGCCGCCGGCATGACGGCCCTGCCACAGGACCGGCGTCTCGCCCGAGGAAGCGCCGGCCCGGCCGCCGGCGGGACCGCCGGCCGGGCTGGCGGAGGAGCCGAAGCCCGCGCCGCGGCCGGCCAGCAGCACATCGGCCATGCGGCCGTAGCGGTCCGGCGTGCGCCACGAGCGCAGCGCGCCGCCGCGTTCACTGATCGTCACCGCCATGTCGCCAGCGTTTTTGAGCGTGAACAAGCGGTAGTCGTCCGGCTCTGCCATGGTGCCGGGAAAGGGGATGGTCATCATTGAAATGCGGGGCTTCCTGATCGAGAACGGGCACCATGTCATTCTGCAACCCACGGCAAGGCGTATCAATTACGAAAATCACCAAGGGGCGGAACGATTCTGGCGAACCGCCCCGCAAAGGCGTTTACGCGGCGCCGTCTTGGGCAATAATGCGAGCGCGGCGGGTGGAAACAGGCGCAAACGGTACACCAAAAAGCCCGGGAAGCGACCTGATCCATACGCAAACGATATAGCTCCGAGCAAAAGTCATATTAGAAATCGCAGCCGCATGTCGTTAAGATTTCCAATTTACGATTCAACAATATGGGGTCGGCGCCCAGCACGGCTCCCTCCTAGAGACAACCTTTTCACCGTGAGCATTTGATGAGCACCTTTTCGACCGTCGACCTGATCGTCTTCCTGTTCTACTTTGTCCTTGTGGCCGGCTACGGCATCTGGGTCTACCGGCGCAAGCAAGCCGGCTCCGGCTCGGCTTCGCATGACTACTTCCTGGCCGAAGGCTCGCTGAGCTGGTGGGCCATCGGCGCGTCGCTGATCGCGTCCAACATCTCCGCCGAGCAGTTCATCGGCATGAGCGGCTCCGGCTACAAAATCGGCATGGCCATCGCCGTCTACGAGCTGATGGCAGCGGCCACACTGGTCATCGTGGCCGTGTTCTTCATGCCGGTCTACCTGAAGAACCGCATCTACACGATGCCGCAGTTCCTGGAGCAGCGCTACGGCAAGGCCGTGGCCACCACGATGGCGCTGTTCTGGCTCGGCCTGTACGTGGTGGTCAACCTGACCTCCATCCTGTACCTGGGCGCGCTGGCCATCAGCAGCCTGTCGGGCATCGGCCTGCTGCCTTGCATGCTGTTCCTGGCCGTGTTCGCCGCCATCATCACCCTGGGCGGCATGAAAGTGATCGGCTACACCGACGTGGTGCAGGTAACCTGCCTGGTGATCGGCGGCCTGGTAACCACCTGGCTCGCGCTGGACATGGTGGCCGCACTGGCCAGCAAGCACGGCGCAGTGGCCGGCTTCTCCGAACTGTTCGTGCGCGCCGGCGGTCACTTCGACATGGTGCTCAAGCGCGACAATCCGAACTATATGGACCTGCCGGGCCTGTCCGTTCTGCTGGGCGGCATGTGGATCGTCAACCTGAACTACTGGGGTTGCAACCAGTACATCACGCAGCGCGCGCTGGGCGCCGACCTGCCTACCGCACGCAAGGGCCTGCTGTTCGCAGCCTTCCTGAAGCTGCTGATGCCTGTCATCGTCGTGCTGCCTGGTATCGCCGCGTATGTGCTGGACAAGTCCGGCGCGCTGGGCAACTCCATGATGCAGAACGGCGAAGTCAACCCCGACCGCGCCTACCCTATCCTGCTGAACCTGCTGCCATCGGGCCTGAAGGGCATCGCCTTCGCCGCGCTGACCGCCGCCGTGGTCGCATCGCTGGCTGGCAAGGCCAACAGCATCGCCACCATCTTCACGCTCGACCTGTACAAGAAGAACTTCAACAAGGAAGCCAGCGAACAGCGCATGGTATGGATCGGCCGCGTCAGCGTGGTGGTCGCCATGGCACTGGCCGTGTTCATCGCCCCTATGCTGGGCATCGATAAAAAAGGCGGCTTCCAGTACATCCAGGAATACACCGGCTTCGTCTCGCCCGGCATCCTGGCCATGTTCCTGATGGGCTTCTTCTGGAAGAAAACCACCGCCGGCGCGGCCATGTTCGCCACCCTGGGCGGCCTGGCCGGCTCCATCCTGCTCAAGTTCCTGCCTGGCATGACGGACCTGTCCTTCCTGATCCCGATCGGCTTCGCCAAGCTGACCGACGCCGGCGTGGCGGAAATTCCTTTCCTGGACCGCATGTTCATCGTCTTCTTCGTCGTTGTCGCCGGCATGGTGCTGATCAGCAAAATGGCCGAAGCCAAGCGCGAAGGCGCGACCAAGCATATGCATATCGACACCTCGATGTTCCGCGTGGACGGCGCTTTCGCGCTGGGCTCGGCGGTCATCGGCGTGGCGCTGGCGGCTGTCTACAGCGGCTGGTGGTAATCAAGGGGCGCGGACACGGCGGCCGGCAAGCATGATGAATATGCTACGCAGGGCGCTACTGGCCAGCGCCCTCTTCGCGGCAGCCGGCGCCGGCATTCCCGGCCTGGCTGCCGCCCCCCTCGTGATAGGCTACGCGCAGGCCGGCAACGACAGCGCCTGGCGCAACGCCAACAGTGCTTCGATCAAGGCCGCCGCGGCGCTTGAAGGCATCACGCTCAAATTTGCCGATACCGCGCAAAACCAGGAAAGCCAGATTGCGGCGATCCGCTCCTTCATCGTTCAAAAAGTCGATCTGATCGCATTCACGCCCATGGCCGATGCGGGCTGGGACACGGTGCTGCGCGAAGCGAAGGCGGCAAGGATACCGGTCATCCTGACCGGCCGCGCCATCGTGCCGGCCGAGATGGAGCTGGCCGCCGCCTTTCTCGGTTCCGACTATGCCGAGCAGGGACGGCGCGCCGGCCGCTGGCTGGCCGCGCGCGCGGCCGGAACGCCGAACGCTTCCTTCCATATCATTGAATTGCAGGGCGCGGCGGAGTCGCCTGCCGCCCTCGCCCGCAGCAAAGGCTTCGCGCAGGCGATTGCCGCCCATCCCAAGCTCAAGCTGCTGAACTCGCAGAGCGTGGCATCGTCGCGCGCCGAAGGCAGGCAGGCGGCCTCGGGCTGGCTGAAGGCAGGCGGCAAGAACATCAATGTTTTGTATGCGCACAGCGACGACATGGCCATGGGCGCCATCGACGCCATAGAAGAAGCCGGCCTGGCGCCGGGACGCGACATCCTGGTGATCTCGATAGGCGGTTCGCGCGGCGCGTTCGAAGCGATGGCCGCAGGAAAGCTCAACGCAACGATAGAATGCAGCCCGCTGGTCGGCCCCCAGCTGATGCAGCTGGGGCGCGACGTGGCCGCCGGCAAGCGCGTGCCCAAATGGGTGACGACGGCCGAGTCGGTTTTCCCGGCCGGAGCAGCGGCTGAAGAGCTTGCCAAGCGCAGGTATTGAAGCGCCCGCAAATCAAGGGCTATCCCGAATAAGCGCCCATACCCGTCGTTCCCGCGCAGGCGGGAACCCATGCGTCGCATGCTGAGAGGCGTAGCATGGATTCCCGCTTGCGCGGGAATGACAAATTGGTGGTCATTCCAGCTAGCCTAAGATAGCAATGCCGGCGCAGATTTCAGTTCCGAATCCGGCGCCGATCCCGGCGCCGGCACGCGTCAGGCCGCTACGCTCTCGCCGAGCGCGCGGTCGCGGTAGGTGCGCGGCGTGCAGCCGAGTTCGCGCTTGAACACCAGGTGCATATACTGCGTGGAGGTAAAACCGCAGCCCAGCGCCACGTCGGCAATGCTGCGCTCCCCGCATTCCAGGCCGGCCTTGGCGGCATCGAGCTTGAAGCGCAGGATCACGTCGTGCACGCTGCATCCGAGCTCCTGCCGGAAGTAGGCTTCCAGCGACGAGCGCGACACGCCCACATACTCGGCCACCTGGTGGGTCTTGATGCCCTGGCAGGCGTACTGGCGGATGAAGTGGCTGGCCCGCATCACGTGCGGATGCTTGACCGGCTGGTGCTGGCTGGAGGCGAACACATTGATGCCGGCCGGCGGCACCTGGATGCGGGTATCCGCCAGGCGCACGCCGTGCAGCATCTGGTCCAGCAGGTGCGCCGCCGTGCGGCCCATTTCCTGCGCGCCCTGGATCACGGAACTGAGCGGAATGCGGGTGAGCATGCGCACCAGCGGGTCGTTGTCGATGCCGATCAGCGCCACTTGCTCCGGCACCTCGATGCCGGCCAGGGTGCAGGCCTGCAGCAGCTGGCGCGCGCGCGCATCGGTGACGCCGATGATGCCGATAGGCTTGGGCAGGCTGCGCAGCCAGGCGATCTGGCCTTGCACCGATTCGTCCCACGACGACGCGCTGGTTTCGCAGCCCCGGAAAATCTCGCCTTCCATCTGGTCTTCCTGCATCAGGCTGAGGAAGGCATTCTCGCGCTCCTGCGCCCAGCGGTTTTCCTTGGCCTTGGGCAGGCTGAACATGGCGAAACGGTGCAGGCCGACGTCGATCAGGTGGTCCCGTGCCAGTTTGATGAGCTTGAAGTTATCGGTCGCCACGTAGGGCACGCCGCGCGGATAGTCGGTTTCGTCGGCATAGGAGCCGCCCACCGCCACCACCGGCACGCTGCAGCGCGACAGCGCCGCGGCCACGGCGGGATCGTCGAAATCGGCGATGATGCCGTCGCCCTGCCAGTCCTCGATGCCGGCCAGGCGCAGGCGGAAATCCTCTTCCAAAAATAAATCCCAGGCCGCGCGGGTGCTGCCCAGGTAGGCGGCGATGCCGGCGGTGACTTCACGGTCGAAACTCTTGTTTGCGTTGAACAGCAGGGCAATCCGATGCACTTTCGTTTTCATGGTCTTGGTCTCCGGTCGTTCTATTTTTATAAAGCTGAACCCGTCCCTGCGGAAATGACGGGCATATCGCCATTCGTGCCGGCTATCCTGCCGTACACGATCCCTGGACCGCCGTTGTCATATAGACGGTGCCGTAGGTATTCAAATCGCCCGCAACGAACTGCCCGTTGCCGGGGCCGCCATACTGGTGGACGTCTACGCGGGAACACTGAATGGCGGCCTTGCCGCCATTTAAAAAGGCGGTGCCGGCCATCAGATAAACATTGGAGACATTATTGGGATCCCGGGCATAAGTGATGCCGCGGACTGTATCCCATTGATAACTTGCCGCAAGCGCGGAAAGTGCCGAAAGTGCCGTTACCAGCGCCGCGGACAGCAGCGCGCAAATCGCTTTCAATTGCAAAGGTCTCCTCCTTTACTGTCTTTTATATATTTCGGGCTATCACTTCCCGCCGCCGGGCGCTTTATGGCAGCGCCTCGGCCGGTGTGGATTGCGTCATGGAAGGCAGATGCCGACGGCTAACCCATGGCCCAAGCATATTGCTCAGGGCGGGGCGACGGTAACGCCTGGAGAGGGATTTCTATCACCGTGCAGAAATTGCGATTAGTTCTGCAGGGAGTGCAAGCGCGCTGAACAACGCTAGCGTGGGGCGTCCGCAGGGGGGACGGGCAACCCGGCCTCGCAGCCTGGCGGTGGTTCTTGCTGCGTAGCAAGGGTGCGGAATGCTTTCGGCGTGCAACCGTATTCTTCCTTGAACAGCCTGTTAAAGTAGGACACGTTGCCGTAGCCGACCGAATAGGCGATTTCGGCCACCGCTGCGTTGCTTTTCTCGGCCAGCAGCCTGGCCGCTTCGGTCAGCCGCAATTTATTCAGGTAGCTGGTGAATGTCATGCCGAGTTCTGTTTTCAGCAATTCATTGACCTTATTGCGGTTCGCACCGGTTTCGGCAACCACACGTTCCAGGTCCAGTTCAGTATTGGTGTAATTCGTGGCGATAAAACGCAGCACGGAAGCCTTTTCCTTATCCTTATAGGGCTCCAGCGTTAATTGACGATAGGCGACCAGTGCCAGGTCTTTTTTCAGCCTGGAGTCCAGGCTGGCGATCAGCGCGCGGGAATGGGCACGGAAAAACCAGACGCCGAATGCAATAAAACCTGCCAGCAGTATCACCGCCAGCGCCGCGATATACCGGTAGTCCCTGCCGCGCAGCGTCAGTTCGCTGATTTCCACCTGGGTATCCATCTCGCGCGGACTGTTGCTGCTGGTGCCGAACAGCAACCTCCCCACCTTGTCCAGCTGGTAGCCCTGGCGCGTCAGGTCGAGCTTCATGTTGTAAAACCACCAGTCGGGTATGGTCAGCCGCGTCATGTCCAGCGATACCGGCACGCCATGGCTATTGCAAGAATAGTAAGTCGCGGGCGAGCGGTAGGTCTCGAATTCGCCCAGCCTGGACACTTTCTCGTCGAAGGTGGAAATGGCAAACACCATCGAATTGGAGGGCGCGCACTTGGCCAGGAAAGTGATGGTGGAATACATCGACCAGTCCGCCAGGACAGGCCGTCCCTTTCCGTCGACGGGCACCATGACGGCCGAGGCGAACGGATAGGTCGCCACATTGGTCAACTTGAGGCCGAAGCGCAGCCGCTCCCCCTTGGTTTCATCGATGCGGACCAGCGAGGTCCCGCCATGGCTGGCATCCACATAGGCGGCATATTGCCAGTGCATGCCGCTTTGATCTGCCTGCAGCAGCTTGACCGTGAGGTAGCTGCGGGAGACGAAAAAGGCCGCAAACAGCGCGTCTGCGACCACCAGAAGTACAAGTGCCAGCAGTGCCTTCTTATAGAACTCTTGCATTATGATACGGTCGGTTGTTAGGTCTCAGCGCCTCACCTCTCGCGGATGGGCTGCCCGTATCATAACAGCACAAACCGGCCCCGGCATGTTCCCCGACGCGTCTGGAGCCCGCTTGCCGCACCGGGCCGGAAACCGGATGGCTTCCGGCGTCCCACCGCGTGCGCCGGCCCGTGCGGAGGAAGTCTTAGCGCTTCCCGGCCTTCAGCGGCTTGCCGTTCACGTCGTAGACTGCCGCTTCCAGGTGCACCACCTTGCTGACAGCCTTGCCGTCGGCTGCTGCTGCGGCATCGGCCGCGAGGATGACCTTGTAGTCGCCCTTCGCCACTTTCCAGGTCTTGCTGGCCGAATCGTACATGGCCAGCAGGCGCGGATCGACGGCGATGGCAGCCTTGACGACGGCGCCCGGCGCCGCGTCGGCCTTGTGGAAGCCGACCAGGCGCTTGGGCGCTTCCCAGCGGGCGCTGACCGGCGCCACATAGACCTGGGCCACTTCCTTGCCCGCGACCTTGCCCACGTTTTTCACGCTGAAGGACGCGTGCAGCACGCCGTCCTTGACGCTGGTGGACAAGTCCGTCAACGCGAAGTCGGTATAGGACAAGCCATGGCCGAACGGGAACAGCGGCTTGAGGCCCTTCAGGTCGAACCACTTGTAGCCGACCGCCGCGCCTTCGTGATAACTGACGTCGAAGCGCTTGTCGGCCACTTCGGGGAAACCGTCCAGCGCGGGACGCGGCAACTGGGATTCCGACGCCGGGAAGGTGGCCGGCAAGTGGCCGGACGGGTTGACCTCGCCGAACAGCACGCCGGCGATCGCCTCGCCGCCGCTGCTGCCCGGATACCAGGCCTCCAGCACCGACGATACCTTGGACAGCCAGGGCATGGTCACCGGGCCGCCGGTTTCCAGCACCACCACGGTCTTCGCGTTCGCCTCCGCCACGGCCGCGATCAGCGCATCCTGCTTGTCGGGCAGCGACAGGTTGGGCATGTCGAAACCTTCGCCGGTCCACTGGGTGGCAAACACTAGGACCACGTCGCTTTCACGCGCCAGCTTGGCGGCGGCGGCAGGATCGGCGCCGTCGCTGTAGGCCACCACCGCGTTGGGCAGGCGCGCCTGTATCGCTTTCAACGGCGACGAAGGATAGATCATCACCGGGCCGGGCCAGATCTTGGGCATCAGTTCCGGCGCCGCATTGCCGCCGGCCGGATACACCAGCGACGAGCCGCCGCCGGCCATCACGCCACGGTCCGCGTAGCCGCCGATGACGGCGACGCGCTTGACCGCTTTGTCCAGCGGCAGCACCTTGGCGCTGTTTTTGAGCAGCACCATGCCGTCCTGCGCGTCCTTGATCGATATGGCGGCGTGGTCCTTTAAGTCTATGCTGCTGACGGGCGCCCCGACCGGTTGATCCACCACGCCGTGCTCGAACATGGCGTGCAGGATGCGGCGCGCCATGTCGTCCAGGCGCGTTTGCGGCACCCAGCCGTTCATGACGGCTTCCTTCAGCGGCGGGCCGAAATAGTCGGCCAGGTCGAAGGGCATGCCGGATTGCTGGTCCAGCCCGGCGTTGGCGGCCGGTATGGTGCTGTGCGTCGCACCCCAGTCCGACATCACCCAGCCCTTGAAGCCCCAGTCTTTTTTCAGTACCTGGTTCAGCAGATAGTCGCTTTCGCAGCCGTAGACGCCGTTGATGCGGTTGTAGGAACACATGACCGAACCGGGCTTGCCCTCCTCGTTCGCGATCTGCAGGGCCAGCAGGTCGGACATGCGCGCCGACTGGTCGTCGATCTTGACGTTGAGCGTGGTGCGCCCGGTCTCCTGGTCGTTCAGCGCGAAGTGCTTCAGCGTGGAGATCACGCGGTTGGACTGGATGCCCTTGATCTGCGCGCCGACGATCTTGCCCGCCAGCAGAGGGTCCTCGCCGGCATACTCGAAGTTGCGGCCGTTGCGCGGCTCGCGCATCAGGTTGACGCCGCCGGCCAGCAGCACGTTGAAGCCGTAGGCGCGCGCTTCCGCGCCTATCATGGCGCCGCCCGCGTAGGCGGTGGCCAGATCCCAGGTGGCAGCCGTGTTCAGGCCGGACGGCAGCGCCGTGCCGGCGCGCGCCTGCGGCCCGCCCTGGCTGGCGATGCCCAGGCCGGCGTCGGTTTCGCGCAGATGCGGTATGCCAAGACGTGGCAAACCGTAGATGAAGCCGGCCGACTGCACGTGCGATTCCTCGGGCCGCTTGAACTTCTTCGACTCCATGTCGTTGCCCAGGTAGCCGTAGACCAGTTTCAATTTCTCGTCCAGGGTCATTTCCCTGACCGCCAGATCCGCGCGCTCGCCGGCGCCCAGGCGCGCGTTCAGCCACGGCTGCGCACCGGTTTCGGCGGCCAGCACGGTGCCGCAGCACATGGCCACGGCGGCCGACAAAACACTGATCTGCTTCTTGAGTCTCATGATTGCTTCCAATGCTGTTAGTTGCTGTTAGTGACTTGACTTGTAAAAATGGGGCGGCCTGAGCCGCCCCGAAAACCACCCCTTGGGGCAGTCGGATACACCGGAGGGAAAAACCTATTTGGCCGCGTTGACGATGGCGGCTGTCACGTCGGGGTATCCTTGCGTGCCGGCCGCACGGTTGAACAGGCCCGATTGATGGTTGGCAGTGTAGCCGTTGTCCCAGTACATCGGCACCACGCCGCGCGTGAAGGCGGCATGCGTGATGTACTGGTCCCAGTATTTGCGGTTGGTGCCGGCCGCATCGTATTCGGTGCGCAGGCTGGCAGCGTATTCGCCAAGGATGACCGGCACGCCCTTGTCGACGAAGCCGGTTTTCATTTTCTGGAACTGGGCATCGGTGTAGGACTCATTGGCCCAGCCCGAAGGATTTGCAGCCTGCCCCCACTGCCAGGAGGTGCTGTTGGTGTCCAGCGTGAAATCGAACGGATCGTAGTAGTGCACTTCCATCATCAGGCGGCTGGCCACCCAGTCGCTGGGCATGGCGGCATTGCAGTTGATCGCGTTGTCGATGTTGGTGTTGTAGGCTTGCACCACCAGGTGGCGGCTGGCGTTGTTGCCGCCGGTGCCGCGCACGGCGGTGATGAAGGCCTGGTTGAAGCCATTCTGCACCGAGCAGTACTCGGCCGTCGGCGGATTGTAGTTCCCGTCGACCATCACCTCATTGGTGCCTGCAAACAGCAGGGTGTCGTCATGGTTCTTGAAGTTGTTGGCGATCTGGGTCCAGAACTTGCTCAGCCTGGCGTTGGCCACGCCCTGCTGGGCGTAGGTCGGCTGCATCCAGCCGCCGTCCCAATGGATGTTGATCATGGCGACCAGGCCCGCATTGTGCGCGTAGTTCACCACCTCGGTGACGCGATCCATCCACTGCGGGCTGATATTGTCGTTCGCGTCCGCGTAGCGCTTCCACGACACAGGGATGCGCACGCTCTTGAAGCCGGCCGCCTTGATGCCGTCGAACAGCGCCTGGCTCGCCTTCGGGTTGCCCCAGGCAGTCTCGCCGAAATTGGTGCTGCCCCACACGTAGGGGTCGCCCATCGCTTCCAGCGTATTGCCCAGGTTCCAGCCGGGCGACATCTGTCCGGACAGCTGCATGCTGGTCATGTTGCGCATGACGCCCACGCGCACGGCCTTGGCGGCGCCGGAATTGTAACTGCCGGTGCCGGCGCTGAACTTGACCCAGTACCAGTAAGCGGTTCCGGGCGCCGCACTGATGTCGGTGTAACTCGATGCATTTTTGTTAATGACGGCGATGCGGCTGCGGCCGTTCGCATCGGTGTCGGTGTCGCGGTAGATCTGCACCCCGCTGACGGCGCCGCTGACGGTCCAGCTCAACTGGACGCCATTGGCATCGCTGGCCGCCGTCAGGCACACCGTCGCACCGCCACCCGTACCGCAATTCTGCGCTTGCGCAAACGGCGCCGCGCAGACCGCAATCGAAAACAAGGCCTTCGATAACACAGCTTTCATCTAGCTCCACCTTTCGTTAAGGGACCGGGCGCGGCGGGACCGGGTGCGGCGCATTCCGCGATCCCGGGCAGCTACCGTTGCAACGTATTGTGGAAGCAGCGCCCATGGGCCGCAATTGCAATAATCGCGAATGCAGACTATGAAATTGCGCAGACGGCGGGCGGATTGCAGACAAATCATTCTCCGCATCGGTCATTTTCGCAATTGCGCGGGCGCGTCGCGCGCGTCAAGATAGCTCAGTTTGTTGCGAAACCAATACCCAGGAAGAGATCGAATGCTAAAACGGACTGTACTCTCATGCGCCCTGTCGTACGCGCTCGCGGCGGCGCTGCACGCGCCGGCAGCCGCGCAGACGGCACCCGCCGCCCCGCCGGAATTCCCCACCGTGCTGTATGGCGCTGCCTACTATCACGAGTACATGCCCTACGAGCGCCTGGAAAAAGACGTGGCGATGATGAAGGCCGCCGGCTTCAACGTGGTCCGCCTGGGCGAATCCACCTGGAGCTTGTGGGAACCGGAAAACGGCCGCTTCGAATACGCGTGGATGGACCGCGTCATCGACGCCATGGGCAAGGCCGGCATCAAGGTCATCATGGGCACCCCGACCTACTCCATACCCGCCTGGATGGCCAGGCAGAACCCGGAAATCCTGGCGCGCAAGTTCAACGGCGTGCAAAACACCTACGGCATGCGCCAGAACATGAACACCGACTCGGCGGCCTACCGCTTCTATGCCGAGCGCCTGATCCGCAAGATAGCCGCCCGCTACAAGGACAACCCCAACGTCATCGGCTGGCAGGTCGACAACGAGACCGGCACCTACGGCGCGGCCAACGACGACGTGTTCGTCCGTTTCCAGCACTATCTGGAAAAGAAGTTCGGCACGCCGGAAAACCTCAGCAAGGCCTGGTTCCTGAACTACTGGGGCCAGAACCTGCACAGCTGGGTGGACCTGCCGCGCCCGGACGGCGCCCAGAGCACGGGCTACAAGCTGGAATGGTCGCGCTGGGGCCAGATGCGGGTGACCGACTTCCTGACGTGGCAGGCCGGGCTGATACGCGAAAGCGCCTCGCCGCGCCAGTTCGTCACGCACGATTTCGCCGGCTCCATGCACGGCGACGTCAACGAAGTGGCCGTAGGACGCGCACTCGACATGCCGGCCGTGAACATCTACCACTGGGGCCAGCGCGAGTACTACAACGGCGCGGGGCAGACGCTGGACGCCGACTTCACGCGCTCGCTCAAGCGCGGCAATTTCCTGGTCACCGAGACCAATGCGCAGAGCACCGACTGGAGTTCGTCGTTCCAGTACCCGCCCTATGATGGCCAGTTCCGCCAGGACGTCTACACCCACCTTGCCAACGGCGCCAACATGGTCGAATACTGGCACTGGGCGTCGGTCCACGCGAACCAGGAAACCTACTGGAAAGGCGTGCTGTCGCACGACCTGGAACCGAACCGGGCCTACGCCGAAATGAGCCGCACCGGCCGCGAACTGCAAAAGATCGGCCCGCGCCTGGTGAACCTGAAACTGCACAACGACGTGGCCATCCTGTGGAGCCGGGATACACTCAACGCCCTCAACGACATGCCGTTCGCGAAGGAGTCGCAATGGGGCGGTACCGGCACCAAGGCCGATTACGGCTCGCTGGTGCGCCAGATCCACCGCCAGCTGTACGACATGAATGTCGGCACCGATTTCGTGTTCGACGACACCCAGGACTTCTCGTCCTATAAAATGCTGGTGGTGCCTTCCCTGTACGTGGCCGACGAGGCGCTGCTGCGCCGCATTTCGGACTACGTGAAGAAAGGCGGCCATGTCGTGATGACCTTCAAGAGCGGCTTCGCGAACGAGAACGCCGCCGTGCGCTGGACCATGGCGCCGGGCCCGTTGCGCGAGGCGCTCGGCTTCCACTACCAGGAATTCTCCAACCTGGCGCAGCCGCTGGCCTTGAAAGGCGATCCCTTCCAGGCCGGGGCCGAGAACAAGGTGCAGCACTGGGCCGAGTTCCTGGAGCTGGACACGGCCAAGGCGCTGGCCTGGTACGACCATTCCTTCTTCGGCCGCTGGCCCGCCATCACGTCCAACCAGTTCGGCGCGGGCAAGCTCGTGTACGAGGGCACCTATCTGTCGGACAAGCTGCAAAAAGCGGTGCTGCAGTCGTCCCTGAAGGAGCTTGGCCTTGGGGAGCCGGAGCAGCCCTTGCCGGCCAGCGTGCGCACGCGGTCCGGCACCAACGGCTACAAGCGGGCCGTCCACTACTACTTCAACTACTCCGGCACGGAAGTGAGCTTCAACTACCCGCGCAAGGCCGGCATCAACCTGCTGGCGGACCGCCGGGTCGCCGCTTCCGAGAAACTGACGCTGGCGCCGTGGGACGTGGCAATCATCGAGGAAGACGGCAAGCATTGATATCGTCCACGCCCGCAATCTGACCCCGGGGGTGTTGCGTGCCGCGTTCCGGAACCTAGAACAGGTGCTGGCGCAGTGCGTACCAGGACTCCGGTTGCGATGGCGATACGCTAAAGTCGGCCAGGGCGGCCAACTCTGCGCTGTCGGTGACCGCCACCACAGCGAGGCCAGCGGCCTTTGCCGCCGTGATGCCGACGCGGCTGTCCTCGAAGGCAATGCAGGAATCGGCGGAGGCGCCGTGCAGTGCAAGGGCGTGCAGATAGGCGTCCGGCGCCGGTTTGCCGCGCGCTACGTCGTCGCCGCTGCACACGTGGCGGATGTGCTGACGTATGCCCAGATGGCGCAGCGACGCTTCGATGATGCGTGGGTGGGCATTGGACACGACCGATTGCGCCAGCCCGTGCGCGGCGAACCAGGCGCAGCACTCCAGCGACGCGGCGAGCGGAGTGGTGACGCTCAGGTTGGCGACGAAATAGTCCACCACCGCGCTGTACCAGGCGGTATATTGCCGCGGCATCGGCTCCGCCGGATCCAGTGCGAACTGGTGCCGGTAGTTGGCCGCGGCTCCTGTCCCGGGCAATACGCCGGGCGCCCCTTCCGCCGCCTGGCCAAGTCCCAGGAATGCCCGTCGCATCGACTCCTGGTGCAGCGGCTCGCTCTCAATCAACGTGCCGTCCAGGTCCCATAGCACCAGTTCCGGCGACTTCATCTTCATGCTCAACACCATGTCTCCTCGGTAGCGTCATTTTGCGGCGCGCCGTTTGCCGTTCCGGTCAGGCCCGGAATCAGCGCAGTTTAGGACAGAGTGTTGGCCATGGCGAGCGTGCGCGGCCGCGCCAGGCCGCATTTCTTGCATTTGGCTGTCAACGGCCTTTCAGTGCCCTTTCACTTCAGCGGCGCCCGCTGCTCGCGAAAGATGCGCTGGGCGTAGTGGTACAGGTTTTCAGCCCAGCTGTCGCGGTCGTGGCCGTATTCGTCCACGTTCCAGACGTGGGGAACGCCTTGCTGCTTCAGATAGCGGTGCACGCCCTGCGATATGGATATCAAGCCATCCTTGTTCCCGCACGACAGGTAGAGCAGCTCCAGCCGCGAGCGTGCCTGCTCCGGGTCGGGCAACAGTTCCGCCCCGGGCCGCGTGTTGGGCGCCGACGAGAAGCCAGCCACCCAGGCGAAGGTATCGAGATGCCCGAGGCCGAAGTTCAGCGCCTGCCCTCCCCCCATGGACAGCCCGGCGATCGCGCGCTGCCTGCGCTCGGCAAGGGTCGGATACCGGCTGTCGATTGCCGGGATCAATGACGCCAGCAGCTCACCCTCGAATTTTGCGAAACCTTCCACGTGCTCGGGCGTGAAGGTGCGCTCGGCCGGCGGCACCCTGTCGTCGGGCAAGGCCCGTCCGTTGGGCATCACGACGATCATCGGCACGGCCTTGCCGCCGGCGATCAGCTTGTCGAGGATGGCTTGGGCGCGCACGTAGCCGCGCCACTCGTCCTGGGTGCCGCCGATGCCGTGCAGCAGGTAGAGCACCGGGTAGCGGCGCGCCTTATCAAAGCCCGGCGGCAGATAGACGCTGGCCTTGCGGCGGGTGCCGGTGACAGGGGAATCGTAGCCGAACTCCTCCACCCGGCCCTGCGGCGCACCGGCTTGCGCGTCCGCGAAGCCGGCCGGCGGGGCGGGAAAAGCGCGCACGTCGTCCGGCGCGAGCGCCACGGTCCCGATGGGTGCGCGGCCATTTCCTGCAGCTGCGGCGGCGCCCGCGGCGGGCGCGGAGGCCAGCAATTTCTCGATATCGGGGCGGATCCCGTCGGCGAAGATGCGGTAGCCCGCTTCGGACAAATGCAAAAAGTCCGGCTGGAGTTCGGCCGACAGCGCGCCGTCGGCGCCGATGAAGCGCGCGCCGTAGTCATGGAAAAAGACCGCCTTGCCGTCGTCCAGCGTCTTGACCAGCTTGTTGAGCGCGACGACGCTCTGGCGTTCCGGCGCGTCAGCTATCGCGCCTTCCGGCAGAACCGCGTTGAGCAGGATGCGCGCGTCCGGATACTGCTTGCGCAAGGCCGCCACCACGGCCTGGATGCCGCCGAACACCTGCTCCGGTTTGTCCCCGCACAGATTGATGTTGTTCACGCCTATCATCAGCACCACCACCTTGGGCTTGAGCGCGGCGATGGCGGGATTTTGCAGGCGCCACAGCACGTTGCCGGTACGGTCGCCGCCGATGCCGAAATTGGCCGCTTTCAGGCCGCCGAAATTCGCGTCCCACAGCGCCTTCGGCCACATCTCCGTGAGCGAGTCGCCGACGAACATGACGTCGACGCCGCCTCGCGCCGCGCGCGCGGCCTGGTCGTCGTGCATCTGGTTCCAGCGCGTCATGGACATCCATGGGTAGTCCACTGCGCGCGGTGCGGCAGTGGTGGCGCACGCGGACGTGTGTCCCTGCCCGCCGTCCGGGACGTTCGCCGCCGCGCCCGCCGCAGCGTTCGCCGACACACTCCCCGGCATCAGCTTGCGCAGCTCAGGCTCCAGGCTGCGCGCCCAGATGCCGTAACCCTGCTCCGACAGGTGCAGCAGATCCGGCATGACGTCGCGCGACAACGTGCCGTCGGCATTCATCAGTGCTGAATTGATGTCGGCGAAGAACACCCTACGCCCGTCCGCGTAGCCCGCGATGATCTCGTTCACGCGTGCGTTGAGGCGGCGCAGGTAGCCCGTGGGCTGCTCTTCACGCGGGAACACCGCCAGCACCAGCACCTTGGTGTCCGGCAGGCGGCGCCCCAGCTCGTCGAGGATGGCCTTGACGCCGGCCGCCGTGGCCTTGGGCTCGTCCTGGCGGTCGCCGGTGTTGTTGGTGCCTATCATCAGCACCGCCACCTTGGGCGCGATGCCGTCCACTTCGCCGTGCTGCAGGCGCCACAGCACGTTTTCCGTGTGGTCGCCGCTGAAGCCCAGGCCCACGGCGTTGTACTTATCGTAGTAGCGTTTCCACACCGGCATGCCGGCTTTTTCCCAGCCTTCGGTGATGGAGTCGCCGATGAAGACCACCTGCGGCTCCTTGCCAGCTTCCTTCAGCTTGCGGATTTCCTCCAGCTTCCTCTCGTGGCGCGGCACCCATTGCCCGAGCGCCCAGGCGTGACTCAGAGGCTCGGGCGTGACCGCCTGGGTGCGGTAGTCCGGGCAGTCCGCGTTGGCCTTGCCGTTGCGCACCAGCTTGATGTTGGCCAGCGCCACTTCACCCGTCCCGTTACCGTCCAGCGCGAACGGAACCTGCACCTTGCTGAAGTCATCCTCGGCGCGCGCAAAGCACGCCAGCGAAAACGACAGGTGTTGCCAGCCCTTGCCTTGCAGCGCGCGGCCGGGCAGCACGTAAGGCAGCTTGCGGTCGCATTCGGGGCCGCAGCGCATGGTGAAATAGATGCCGCCTTCGGCCAGCTCCACCACGTTGAGGTCGAATTCCAGCGTCCCCCTGGCGGTATAGTCGCGCAAGTCCAGCGGGGTGCCGCCGTCGAGGCGCAGGCCGGCGTACCAGGCGCTTTTCCATTGCAGCGTCAGCGCGCCGCGCTTGCCCGCCACTTGGCCGGCCCGGGCGCCCACGCTGCCGCCCGGCACTTGCGAGTCGGCCGGCTTCGGCAGGGTGAGTGCATCGCCCCGCAGCACCTGTTCGGGGCCTTCGAAGCCGGCCACCGTGGCCTGCCACGACTGCAGCGGCTTGCCGGAATAAAGGAGGATTTCACCTTTGCTGGCGCCCTGCGCGCAAAACGCCCAGGCCGACAAGCCGGCCAGCAGCAGGGATTTCTTGACTGGGACTGCGAAAAAGCGGATGTCCTGGCTCATAAAAACTCAGCGTAAAAGGAACGATTGTGCTCCCGGCGTCAAGGCGCGGCAATTATTAAAACCGCCAAGCATGCAAACGAAATTCCGCAACCGGAACTGCGCGGCGCCGGCGGCACGATCCATCATCGGCCGGCCGTCTCAGATGACAGTGCGGCGCCGGAACCAGCCCGCCAGCGACAAGCGCTCGCAGGTCGCCGGCAGCACCTCGTGCAGCATGTCGGCCGACAGGAACAGCACCAGCCGGCTGCCGAGCGGCACGATGTCGCGTGCCAGTTCTCCCCGGGGATGCAAGCGCAGCGCCCCGCCCTGCTCGGGCAGCCAGCCGGGGTTCAGGTAGATCACGACCGAGACGGTGCGCAGGTCGTCGTCGCGGAAACGGTCCAGGTGGCGGCTGTACGAGGCGCCCGGCGCGTAGAGCGCGAAGTGGCTTTCATAATTGTCCAGCCCGAGGAAGAAGGCGCGGTTCAGCGCCAGGCGCAGCGTTTCCATGATGACCCGGTAGCGGTCGCAGGCGTCGGACTGGCCCGCCTCCAGCCAGCGGGTCCGGTCGCCGCGTATCTCCGGGCGCAGCGCCTGCGCGGCGCCCCGGCCGACGGCCGCGAAGTCGAGTACGCCGCTGGCGGCCAGCGCGCGGCATTCCGCCGCCAGCGCCAAGGTCAATTCTTCAGGTAAAAACTGGTTCTGCTGCGACCAGCCGTGCGTGGCCAGGTCGTCCAGCGTGACCTGGTGCAGCCATGGCCCCGGCGGGGTCGCGGTGGCGGGCGTATCTGTATGCATCTGGAACGCTTTCCTGGTCGGCGTGCGGACAAAAATATCGTCAACCAGCCAGGAGTGCTGATCAAACGCCGCCGCCTTCCGGCCGCTGCGCATTTTTGAGCGGCCATGGTAACACCGTCCGGCCAGCCCGTGGGCCTGGCAGCGCGTTATGGAACAGGTAGCCGCCGGCGACCGCCGTCACGTCCGACAAGTTAACGAAAGCGGCCGGATCGAAGCCTGCCATGTTGCGCCGCTGACCTCGGTCAAGTCTGGAATGCGTGGCCTTCGTCGGACAGCCTAGCCGCAGCGCTTCCGCCTGAAGTCGCGCAGCACCTCGCGCGCCGCGTTGTGTCCCGGGGCGCCCGTCACGCCGCCGCCGGGGTGGGTGCCCGCGCCGCAGGTGTACAACCCGGCTATCGGGCCGCGGTAGTCGGCGTGGCCCAGCATGGGCCGCGCCGAGAACAGCTGGTCCAGCCCCAGCGCGCCGTGGAAGATGTCGCCGCCGACCAGGCCGAACGTGCGCTCCAGGTCCAGCGGACTCATGATCTGCCTGCCGAGCACGGACTGCCTGAAATTGGGCGCGTAGGCATTGACGGTGTCTATCATCAGGTCGGCGACGGTGTCGCGGTGCGCGTCCCAGCTGGCGCCGTCGGGCAGTTGCGGCGCGACATGCTGGCAGAACAGGCTGGCCACATGCTGGCCGGGCGGCGCCAGCGTCGGGTCCAGCGTCGACGGTATCAGCACTTCCACGATGGGCTTGCGCGCCCAGCCGAGCGCGCGCGCGTCGTGGTAGGCGCGCTCCATATAGTCCAAGCTAGGCGCGATGATGATGCCGCTGCCGTGGTGCTCCGCCATGGTTTTGCCCGGCAAGCAGCTGAAGTCGGGCAGTTCCGACAGCGCGACATTCATGCGGAAGGTGCCCGAGCCGCAGCGCCAGCCCTGCATGCGGCGCAGGAAGTCGGCGGGCAAGGCGGCAGAGTCGAGCAGCGTCGTATAGAGCAGCCGGGGATTGAGATTCGATACCACCACCCGCGCGGCCAGCCGTTCGCCCGCAGACGTGACGACGCCCGTGGCCCTGCCCTTGTCCAGCAATACTTCGCGCACGCCGCCGCCGGTGCGGATTTCGACCCCTTGCGCCTGGGCCGACCTGGCCATGGCTTGCGTGATGGCGCCCATGCCGCCGATGGCATGGCCCCAGGCGCCCTTCTTCCCGTTCACCTCGCCAAACACGTGGTGCAGCAGCACATAGGCCGAACCAGGCGTGTAGGGACTGGCATAGTTGCCGACGATGCTGTCGAAGCCGAAAGCCGCCTTGATGGGGGCGCTGTCGAACCAGCCGTCCAGATAATCGCCGGCCGACTTGGTGAACAGGTCTAGCAGGTCGCGCTGCGTCGCCAGGGGCAGCTTGCGCACGCGGTTGCCCAGGCCGCCGGCCTTGATCAGTTCGGGCAAGGCGCTGAGCCAGTTCCCCTGCACCAGGTTGGGCGGGGTTTGCAGCACTGTGTCGCGCAGCACCGAGGCCGCCGCCTCCAGCTGCTCGCCATAGGCCTGCAGCCGGTCCGCGTCGCGCTGGGAAAACTTCGCCACCTCGGCGGCGGTTTTGCCCGCGCCGACTTTGAGGTAGCGGCCGTCTTCAAGGGGCAGGAAGTTCGACAGCGGGCGTTCGACGATCTTCAGCCCGTGCCGTGCCAGTTCCAGGTCGTGGATCACCTTGGGGTTGAGCAGCGACACGGTATAGGCGGCCACGGAATTGCGGAAGCCCGGATGGAACTCCTCGGTCACGGCCGCGCCGCCGACAGTGCTCCTGCGTTCCAGCACCGTGACCTTCAGTCCGGCCCGCGCCAGGTAATGCGCACACACCAGGCCGTTGTGGCCGCCACCAATAATAATCGCATCGCGCATCAGATTCATCCTCTCAACATGAGGCTTGATTGTGCGGCCGTGCTCGGCAAATTGCATTGCGCAGCTAGACGAAGTGCTGGAAAATACTGAGCATACTGACGAATATTTCGGCGAAAGGAAGCATGGACGCTATCGACCTTCAACTGCTGGCCCTGCTGCGCGAAAACGCGCGCGCCGCCACTGCCGAGCTGGCGCGCAAGCTCGGGCTCTCGCGCACCACTGTGCAAAGCCGCATCGACCGCCTGCAGCGTTCCGGCATCGTCATCGGCTATACGGTGCGCACCAGTGCGGATTACCAGGCGGGGCTGGTGCGCGCGCTGGTGATGATCACGGCCACGCCGAAACTGACGCCCGCCATAGAGCGCGCCCTGCGCCGCATCGCCCAGGTGCGCACGCTGCATTCGGTGAACGGGATCTACGATTTCATTGCCGGCGTCGAAGCGGCGTCGGTGGAGGAACTCGACGGGGTCGTGGACCGGATCGGTGCGCTCGACGGCGTCGAGCGCACCACCACGTCCATCATCATGACGACCCGCATCGACCGCTAGGCATGGATTACTCGCGCGGGCCCTGGTACATCAAGCCGCTGTCGTTCAGGCCGAACTTGAACTTCCTGTTCATCTCGATGATCTCGGCGCCGGCCAGCAGCGCCGGGCCGTAGCCATGGGCCGCCTTCACGCTGGTGGGACGGTAGGCGTAGAACGCCGGGTCGAACGCCATGCCGGTGCCGACACAGATGCCTTCGATCTGGCCGTTCGCGGCGACCTTGCTGGCCACCGCGTTCCATGCCAGGTTGGCCATCGGGCCGTACATCTGAGCGTCGACGTAGCCACGGTTGACGGCGCGCGAGATCGCATAGGTGTAGATAGCGGTGGCGGAGGTTTCCTGATAGGTGTCCGGCCGGTCGATCAGCTGGTGCCAGAAGCCGTCGCGGCTCTGGTACGAGGCCAGGCCCTTGATGTGGGCGCGCAGCTGTTCCAGCACGGCGCCGCGCTGCTTGTGATTCTTCGGCAGCACTTCCAGGATCTCGACCATGGACATCACGGCCCAGCCGTTGGCGCGCGCCCAGTGCATTTCGGGATGGTCGCGCAGGCCTTCCACGTAGCCGTGCATATAGATGCCAAGGCGCGGATTGAACATGCGTTTGGAGAACTGCAGCACCTGTTTGGCCGCGTCGTCGAAGTGCTTGCGCTCCCCCGTCACCGCGCCCAGGTAGGCCATGGTCGGCACACCCATGAACATGTCGTCCAGCCAGACGGTGTCGGGCAGGGGCCGCATTTTCGCGCCGCCCTTGCCATCCGGGCCGCCGCGCGCCAGCGTGCCGTCCTTGAGGCGGTATTCCTTCGTGGTGACGAAGTCGCCGCAGATGCCTATCATTTGACCGTAATCTACCGGCGATCCGGCCAGCTTGGCCTTCATGAAGCTGTGGCACAGCGCGCCCGCGTCGTCCAGCGCGTGCGGGTTCAAAAAGCTCTTGATGGGCGCATGCGAATTCTTCAAGTCGGCCTGCACGGCCGGATAATAGGTTTTGGTCAGTTGGGACAGCAGCTGGTGGCGCTTGAGCGTGTAATCGGTGTAGCGCTGGTCGCCCGTTGCCGCGCCTGCGGCCAGCATGCCCAGATAGGTCACGCCCCACTCGTAGCTGGTCAGGCGGAAGTCGCCCGGCTTGAGCACCGCGTCCGGGTCGGCGCGGGACAGGTCGGTAATGGCCGCGCCGCTGGCCTTGCTGACCAGTTCAGCCGGCGTGGTCCGGTCCAGGTACTCGAACACCCGGTCCAGCACCGCCTTCACTTCGGCCGCCTCCATCGCGCGGTACGGCGTCGGATACACGACCTGCGAGGCGTGCAGCATGGCGTCGGCGGCGGCCGGGCCCTTTTCCTGCGCCACCGGCGCTTCCTGGGCGGATGCGCCCAAGGCCAATGGCAACAGGCCGGCGGCAAGCGCCCAGGTCAGACGGCGGCGCAGCTTCGGGGCATTCATGTATGACGTCTCCTTGTGTCGAATATCGGCTCACTTGCAAGCTCCCTAGGATATTCGACAAAGAATGATCGCTGCGATCAATATCGTGACTAAAGACCGACGGCCCGATTAGCCGAACGTGAACGCATAAGCCTCGGCGCCTTTGTCCAGGAAGCGGATTTCGAAGCGCCGCTGGCGCACCTTGCCGGACTGGCGCACCAGCTGGTACAAGCGCGTTGCGCTGACGACGCCGTTGCCCTCGGCGTCGATATCGGCGCCATGGTCGGCGCCCGGCGCCTGGCCGTCCAGCGTGACCTTGATGCGCACGCTGCCGCCCGCCTTGCCCGGCCCGAGCACCAGGTGCAGGTCGCGCGCGCTGAAGCGGTGCGCGACGCCGGCGTTCGGCAGTCCTGCCATCGCGCTCTCGGCGCCCACCGTCCACTGCCCGGACAAACCCCACTCGTTCAATTGCAGCGCGCCGACCGTGTACTGCTGCGGGCGGTCCTCGAGCACCCGTTCCGGCGAGCGGAAACTGGCTGCCTGGCGGTAGCCGATATAGGCTTCGCCTGAACCAAGTTGGTCGAGATTGGGCGCCATCTGCTCGGCTGGCGCGGCCGGATTCACCAGGCCGCTGTCGACAGCGCTGCCGCGCGCCTCGCCAAGCAGCGACTGGATGGCGCGCTCCATCTTGTCGAAATTACCTTCGCCGAACTGCTTGTAGCGGATTTTGCCGTCGGCGTCGACCAGGTAATAGGCTGGCCAATAACGGTTGCCCCATGCCTGCCAGATGCTGTGGTTGCTGTCCACGGCGACCGGGAAGTCGATCTGGAAGCGGCCCACGGCGGCGTTGACGTTGGTGAGGTCCTGCTCGAACTTGAACTCCGGCGTGTGGACGCCGACCACCGCCAGCCCCTGGTCCCGGTACTTGCCGGCCCAGGCGCGTACATAGGGCACGGTGCGGATGCAGTTGATACAGGAATAAGTCCAGAAATCGACCAGCACTACTTTTCCGCGCAACTGCTTAAGCGTCAGCGGCGCCGAATTGAGCCAGGTCGCAGCGCCGTCGAAGCCGGGAGCGGCGCCCTCCACGGGAAGCTTGCTGCGGAACGGTACGGCAGGCGCGGCGGCCGCCGTTGCCGCAAGAATGCTCGCCACGCTACCAATAAAAGCCAAAGAAATGCGTTTCATTCGCCTGCCTCGCCTAAAGTAATTGTCGATAGCGAGATTACACCGCCCCGCTGTGTCGGGCAGATGTCGGGAAGCGCTCCTTGTGTATCAGGACGCGGGCAGGACATATTGCGATACAAAACGCTGATAGCGCAGACGGCTGGCGCAATAAAGGGATGGTAGCGCTGACAATAGCCGGCCACAGGATTTTCGCCACAGTTTGTTATGCAAAATTCACATCACTTGCTAATCAGCAATTCAAAACCACAATTAACTTGTAGACTAAGCGCACCGAATATCTGGATTGAATAACCTTCATTATTAAAAGATATGCTACTAAATGAACCCATACCCGTCCCCATACGCAAGGGACCACCACGGCTGCAGGATGCGATAGCACCGATATCCGCGACCAACCAGCCGCACGAGATGGCGGACGTCGACGATATCGGCGACGCGCTGACGCTTCTGGCCGAGACGGGCGACCCAATCTCGATGTACGCGGCCGGCAGCCGCGAGGTGATGCTGGGACGCATACTGTCGGTCGATCCCGAGTTGCCGCATTTCGTGATGGAGTTGAACGTAGGCGAAACCCTGCCGCCCGGCAGCGTCACCTTTGTGGCCTGGCTGCGCAACGCGAAGCTGCAATTCCGCCTGTCCGATCCAGCCTGGCGTCCAGTGCCCGGCAAGCCGACGCAGATACCCATGACTTTCCCGGAAGTATGCGATGTGCTGAACCGGCGCGCCTCGGCGCGCCTGGAAACGCCGCTGGGCGCCAATTTCATGGCCTCGTTTGTGATGAGCGGCAATCCCTATGAATTGGCGCTGTACGACTTCTCTCTGGGCGGGGTCGGCATGCGTTGCGCGAAGCGCGATGCGAAGGGCCTGCTCAGGGGCCGCAAACTACAGGACGTGCGGCTGGAACTGGGACCGGAGACCGTCATCGTCACAGATCTGGAAGTGCGCCTGACGCGCGCCTACCGGTCCTTTCTGCTGGGCGAACAGCTCCATGTCGGCTGCAAGTTCATCAATATGGCGCCCGAGATGGAAGGCGAGATCGCCAGCCTGCTCGACAAGATGATCAATACCCAGCGGCGGCGCTGAGCGGGATCCGCCTCGGAAAAAACAGTCGGTCTACCTGCGTACTGGATGATCACCTGTTCAAGGTTGCCGGGCCTGGCCGACGGCCCGCGCCGGCATCTGCCACAGGCGCGACTTGATGCAGGCAATGCAGCGCGGCGTCAAGCCGTCGCGGGCCGAGCGCATCGTATCGAAAAACTCATGATCGGCCGGCCAGTATTCGCCGCATGACAGGCAGCGCTTTTCGTCGCCAAGTTCGGAAATGATTTTTCTGGGTGTATAAATCGACATCGGTTTGCATCCACGGTTAGGCGGTGAGCGCGCATGCCTGCCGGATAACCCGCTGCAGCGTCGCCGGCGGCATCCGGTCCGCCACCTGCTGGCAGTAACCCAGTATGTCGGGCGCGATGCAAATGCCCATTTGCTCGGCCTGGATACAGCGCATCAGCGCCAGCTTCCCGTGGCCGAAGTCGACTGAACGCTGAAGCAGCTTGAGCATGGCTTCGGCGCTCCGGTCCTGCGATACCGCGAGCTTGAGTTGACGGATTCCCTGGCGCCGCATATGTGGGTTCACATATTGCGGCGGTACTGGCCGCCGACCTCGAACAGCGCGCCGGTGATCTGGCCCAGCGAGCAGACCCGCACGGCGTCCATCAGCCTGGCAAACACGTTCTCGTTGTCGATGGCCGCCTTCTGCAGCGCCGCCAGCGCGGCCGGCGCTTCGGCCGCATGCTGGGCGTGGAAGGCTTCCAGGCGGCTGAGCTGCGACTGCTTTTCATCGTCGGTCGAACGCGCCAGCTCGATCGGCGCCGGCGTGCCGGTGGCCTTCGGGTTGCGGAAGGTGTTCACGCCGATGATGGGCAAGGTGCCGTCGTGCTTCTGGTGCTCGTACAGCATCGACTCTTCCTGGATCTTGCCGCGCTGGTAGCCTGTTTCCATCGCGCCCAGCACGCCGCCGCGCTCGGCGATGCGCTCGAACTCCTGCAGCACCGCCTCCTCCACCATGTCGGTCAGCTCGTCCATGATGAAGGAACCCTGGTTCGGATTCTCGTTCTTGGCCAGGCCCCACTCGCGGTTGATGATCAGCTGGATCGCCAGCGCCCGGCGCACCGATTCGTCGGTCGGCGTGGTGATGGCTTCGTCGTAGGCGTTGGTGTGCAGCGAGTTGCAGTTGTCGTAGATCGCGATCAGCGCCTGCAGCGTGGTGCGGATGTCGTTGAAGTCGATCTCCTGCGCGTGCAGTGAACGGCCCGATGTCTGCACGTGGTATTTCAGCTTCTGCGAGCGGTCGTTGGCGCCGTATTTGTCGCGCATGGCGACGGCCCAGATGCGGCGGGCGACGCGGCCCAGCACCGTGTATTCCGGGTCCATGCCATTGGAGAAGAAGAACGACAGGTTGGGCGCGAAATCGTCGATGTGCATGCCGCGCGCCAGGTAGGCTTCGACGAAGGTGAAGCCGTTCGACAGTGTGAACGCCAGCTGCGAGATCGGGTTCGCGCCCGCCTCGGCGATGTGGTAGCCGGAGATCGACACGGAGTAGAAATTGCGCACCTGGTGGTGCACGAAGTATTCCTGGATGTCGCCCATCACCTTGAGCGAGAACTCGGTCGAGAAGATGCAGGTGTTCTGGCCCTGGTCTTCCTTCAGGATGTCGGCCTGCACGGTGCCGCGCACGTTCTGCAGTACCCAGGCGCGGATCGCCGCCGCCTCGCCGGCATCCGGCGTGCGGTCATTGTCGGCGACGAATTTGTCGACCTGCTGGTCGATGGCCGTGTTCATGAACATGGCCAGGATGGTCGGCGCCGGGCCGTTGATGGTCATCGACACCGAGGTGCTCGGGCTGCACAGGTTGAAGCCGTCGTACAGCACCTTCATGTCGTCCAGCGTGGCGATGGACACGCCGGAGTTGCCCACCTTGCCGTAGATGTCGGGGCGGACCGCGGGGTCGGCGCCGTACAGCGTGACCGAGTCGAAGGCGGTCGACAAACGCTTGGCGTCCATGCCGGTCGAGACCAGCTTGAACCTGCGGTTGGTGCGGAAGGCGTCGCCTTCGCCGGCGAACATGCGGGTCGGGTCTTCGCCCTCGCGCTTGAAGGCGAACACGCCGGCCGTGAACGGGAAGGAGCCCGGCACGTTCTCGGACATCAAGAAACGCAGCACTTCGCCGTCGTCCTCGTAGCGCGGCAGCGCCACCTTGCGGATACGGGTGCCGGACAGCGTGTGCGCGACCAAACGGGTGCGGATTTCCTTGTCGCGGATCTTGACCACGTAGTCGTCGCCCGCGTAGGCCTCCTGCATGTCCGGCCACTGGGCCAGCAGCTTTCTGGCGCCGGCTTCCATGGCGCTGTCGCGGTCGGCGATCAGTTCGTCGAAATCGGCGCCCAGGTCCAGGCCCGCCTTGGCGGCGGCCAGCATGCGCTTGGCTTCGCGCAGCTGCTGGCGCTCGCGCGCCAGCTTGACCTGTTTGGCGGTGTTCTTGTGGTAGCCGCGCACGGAGTCCGAAATCTCGGCCAGGTAGCGCGCGCGCGCCGGCGGCACGATGACGTGCTTGCCGGTGCTGTAGCGCACGTCCGACTTCGGCAGCGTGCCTGCGGTGATCTTCATGCCGAATTCGGCCAGCCTGGCCACCAGGCCCTGGTACAGCGCGGTCACGCCGTCGTCGTTGAAGCGCGAGGCCTGCGTGCCGTAGACCGGCATCTCCTCTGGACGCTTGGCCCACAGTTCGCGGTTGCGCTGGTACTGCTTGGCGACGTCGCGCAGCGCGTCGAGCGCGCCCTTGCGGTCGAATTTGTTGATGGCGATGAAGTCGGCGAAATCGAGCATGTCGATCTTCTCCAGCTGCGAGGCGGCGCCGAATTCCGGCGTCATCACGTACATGGAGACGTCCACGTGCGGCACGATGGCGGCGTCGCCCTGGCCGATGCCCGACGTCTCGACGATGACGAGATCGAAGCCGGCCACCTTGCAGGCGGCGATCACGTCCGGCAGCGCCTGCGAAATCTCGGAGCCCGCTTCGCGCGTGGCCAGCGAACGCATGAAGACACGGTTCTGGCCAGCCCACGGCGCGATGGCATTCATGCGGATGCGGTCGCCCAGCAGCGCGCCGCCGGATTTGCGGCGCGACGGGTCGATCGAGATGACGGCGATGTTCAGCGCATCGCCCTGGTCGAGGCGGATGCGGCGTATCAGTTCGTCGGTCAGCGAGGATTTGCCGGCGCCGCCGGTGCCGGTGATGCCCAGCGCCGGCACGGCCAGGCCTTTCGCTGCCTCCTGCAGCTCGGCGCGCAGCGCGGGCGCGGCCTTCTCGTTCTCCAGCGCGGTGATCAGCTGGGCCAGCGGGCGGTGGCGCGCAGAAATGTCCAAACCCGCGCCGCCTTCACGCAGCGGCGCCAGCGAGGTCGGCGAATACTGGGACAGGTCGATGTCGCACTGCTGCACCATCCACTGGATCATGCCCACCAGGCCCATGCGCTGGCCGTCCTCCGGGCTGAAGATGCGCGTCACGCCGTAGGCATGCAGGTCCGCGATTTCCTCCGGCACGATCACGCCGCCGCCGCCGCCGAACACCTTGATGTGGGCGCCGCCGCGTTCGCGCAGCAGATCCAGCATGTATTTGAAGTATTCGACGTGGCCGCCCTGGTAGCTGGAGATGGCGATGCCCTGCACGTCCTCGGCCAAGGCTGCGGTGACGACTTCGTCGACCGAGCGGTTGTGGCCCAAGTGGACCACTTCCACGCCGTTCGATTGCAGGATGCGGCGCATGATGTTGATCGAAGCGTCGTGGCCGTCGAACAGCGAGGCGGCGGTGACGAAACGCACCTTGTTGGCCAGCTTTTGCTCCACCAAATTACTTGAAATCGAAAGATCGGTCACGGCTCGTCTCTTATAAAGGTTATGACTAGCGCCACGGACGGACACAGTCCTGACAACTGGTTTGAGTATAAAAAGTCCTTCCCCCGCGCGCCATGCCAAAAAACACCAAATCCAGTGCGAGTTTTCGCCATGCAAACCACGCCATCTGCGCTACAGTAGAGGCATGGAAAAAGGAAGCGTATCTATCGATTTCGTACACAGCGCACTGGCACCGCTGATCGCGCGCGGCATCGATACCGGCCCTGTCCTGCGTGAGGCAGGCCTGGAGCCGGCGCTGCTCGCATCCTCCCAGGCCCGGATCTCGGCAAAAAGCTTCAGCGCCCTGTGGCTGGCTGTCGCGCGCGTGCTTGACGACGAGCTTTTCGGCCAGGACAGCCGCCGCATGAAGGTGGGCAGCTTCGCCCTCCTGTGCCAGACTGCCGTCCACTGCGCCACGCTGGGCGAAGCCTTGCGGACCATGGCGCGCTTCTTCAACATGCTGCTCGACGATTTCAACTGCCAACTGGAAATCGATGGCGGCAGGGCAGATCTGGTGGTGCGCGACCGGCGCGCCTGCTCCGCCGCGGTATTCGGCTATGAAACCCTGCTCATGCTGATCCATGGAATTCTTTGCTGGCTGGCCGGACACCAGGTGCGCGTCCTGCGAGCCGATTTCTGCTATCCGGAACCGGCGCGCAGCGCCGAGTACCGCACAATGTATTGCGACGAGCTGCGTTTTGACTGCAGGGACACCCGGCTGTCGTTTGACCTCAGCTGCCTGGAGCGTCCGGTGGTGCAAAGCGCACACACCCTGGGGGCTTTCGTGCGCGGGGCACCCGCCAATATCGTGCGCAAGTACCGCAACCGGGACGGCATGGCGGCGCATGTGCGGCGCCATCTGGCGGCCTTGCCGCGTGCCGGCTGGCCGGACTTCGAGACGCTGGCGCGGCACATGAACAAGGCCCCGTCCACACTGAGGCGCCGGCTGGAGGACGAGGGCGAATCCTTCCAGTCGATCAAGGACCAGCTCAGGCGAGACCTGGCGATCGACCGCCTGTGCAACAGCACCTTGAGTGTGGCAGAGATTGCCACCGAACTGGGCTTTGCCGAAGCCAGCGCCTTCCACCGCGCGTTCAAGAAATGGACCGGTGCCGGGCCGCAGTCGTACCGGCAGCGCATGAACCAGCCCGCGACGCGGGCCGATACGGGCAGGGGTATAGGCGGCGGTTAGCGAGCCGCTAATGCGGCCCCCTGAACATGTCGTTCCAGTTGAACGCCGGCGGTATCGCCGGATAGCCGTTCACCATGGGCACCTGGATTTGCGCAGGCGGCGGCTCGTCTAAAGAGTCGACCACCGCAACCACGGCCAGGCTGCCCGCCACAATCAGCGCGGCCCTCCAGATTCTCTTCTTGATCGTGTTCATTGCAGCTCCCATCGCGCTCCCGCGCCGCCACCTGGTCCCAAAATGCGCCGACATGGCGCCCCGTACATACCGGTCCAATCAAGCGCCGCAGAACACCGGGCGCCGCTTCTCGAAAAACGCGTCCAGTCCCTCGGCAAAATCCGCCGTCGCCGCACAGGCGCAGAACGCCTTGCGCTCGGCATCAAGCTGGTCTTCAAACCGGGTGTCGAAGGAGGCATGGATCAGGCGCTTGATACGGCCGTAGGCAACGGCCGGCCCGGCGGCCAGGCGACGCGCCAGCATTTCCGTGGCGTCGGCCAGCCCCTGCCGGGGAGCGACCCTGTTGACGATCCCCAGCCGGACGGCCTCCTCGGCGCCGAACGATTCGGCCAGCAGCACCAGTTCAAGCGCCTTGCGCGTGCCGACCACGCGCGGCAGCGACCAGCTGCCGCCGGCGTCGGGACTGGCGCCGATACGGGCGTAAGCCAGGTTGAACTGGGTGTCGTCGGCGGCGATGCACAAATCGCAGGCAAGCGCGATGCTCACCCCCGCGCCGGCGACGGCGCCGTGGACGCTGGCGATGATAGGCTGCGGCAGCGCCGCCAGCCGCATCAGCGCCACATTGAGCGGTTTGATAATGGCGTCCGCCGTGGCCGCCGTGCGCGCCTTGTCCTGGTGGAAACACGCCAGGTCGCCGCCGGCCATGAAGGCGGCGCCCTCCCCGCTCACCACCACCACGCGCACATCCTTGCTGTTCTCCAGCTCGAACGTGATGCCGCACAGGGCCTTCGCCATCTCCTCGTCGATCACATTGAGCGCCGCCGGACGATTGAAGCGGATGCGCGCAATGCCGTCGTGGCTCGAATACAGAATGGGACTGCTCTTGGTATGCATGGTCGGTACTCTTCAATAAGTGTCGCGTTCAGCCGTGTCCGGCGGCCACCGGTGCCACGCAGCCGCTCAGGCGGCCATTCTTCCATCCGCCGGGAGCTCCGGCCGCGCCAGGGCGGCGCCTGGCGCCGCGCCGGCCGGTGCTGCCACCGAGAGCCCGGACCCCGCATCGCCCTCCCCGAGCCGGAAGACATGCACCAGCGCCACGAGCTCGCCGGCCTGCTCCCGCAGCGACTCGGCAGCCGCAGCGGTTTCTTCCACCAGCGCGGCGTTTTGCTGCGTCGCCTGGTCCATGTCGCCGATGGCGCGGTTGACCCGTTCGATACCCTCGGACTGTTCCTGGCTGGCCAGCGTGATGCAGCCCATGCAGTCGGTCACGCGCCGGATGCTGTCGACCACCCCTTGCATGGTCGCTTCGGCCTCGCCGACCAGCCGTGTTCCGTCGTCGATGCGTTCGACCGAATCGCCGGTCAGCGTCTTGATTTCCCGGGCGGCGGTGGCGGCGCGTTGCGCCAGGGTGCGCACTTCGGCGGCGACAACCGCGAAACCCCTGCCCTGCTCGCCGGCCCGCGCCGCCTCCACCGCCGCGTTCAGCGCGAGGATATTGGTCTGGAAGGCGATGCCGTCGATGACGGCGATGATGTCGATGACGCGCCGGGCCGACGCATCGATCGCGCCCATCGTGCCGATCACCCGCGACACCACCTGGCCGCCCTGGTTCGCCACCTCGGCGGCGGCGGCCGCCAGTTCGCTGGCCTGGCGCGCGCTGGCGGCGTTGTTACGGACAGCGGCCGTGAGCTCCGCCATCGAGGCCGCGGTGGCCTCCAGCGTGCCTGCCTGCGCCTGGGTGCGGCGCGACAGGTCGAGGTTGCCGGCTGCGATCCTTTCCGAGCCGCCGGCGATGGTCTCCGTGCCGGTGCGCACGCGGCGCACCAGGCGCACCAGGCTGCCATTCATGTCGCGTAACGCGTCCATCATCTGGCCGGTCTCGTCGCGCGAGGCCGCTTCGATGTCGGCGCCCAGGTCGCCGTCGGCTACCCGCCGGGCAAGCTTGGCGGCCGCGCGCAGCGGCCGGGCGATCGCGCGCGCAATCACGGTCGCCAGCAGCAGTCCCAGCGCCAGCGATCCGGCCAGCATGGCGCTTATCGACCAGCGCGCAGCGGAAAAGCGCGCCTCGCCGTCGCGGCTGGCCTGGGCGGCGCCATCGATGTCGATCCGGACCACGGTGTCGATCTGCCCGTTCAATTCCTCCAGCAAGCGGGCGTAGTCGCCCCGTATCAGGAGCAGCGCCGCATCGCCCTGCTCCTTCTCCACCAGCGCCATCAATTTCCCGTGCTCGCCCATGAAGGCCTCGAAGGTGACGGCCGATGCCTTGAAGACGGTGATCTCATCGGGCGTGGACATCAGGTCCCGGTACTGCTTCGCGGTGCCGCCCAGGCGCGTCAGGATGGCGCCGATGCGCGCCTGGTAGGCGTGCCGGGACACCGGATCGCGCGACAGCAGGTAGTTCAGCTCTGTCGCGTGCAGATCCCCCAGGTCCGCCTTCACTTCGAGCAGCGCGCGCACCTTGGGCATCCACAGCAGGCCCAGCTCCTTGGCGGTGCCGTTGACCGCGCCAAGCTGGCCGATCGAAAACACGCCCAGCACGGTGGCGATGGCCAGCATGGCCGCAAACGCGGCCAGCAGCTTGCTGGCGATCGAGAGGGAGGGCATGCGCTTCATGTCAAGCCGCCGCGCTCGGTCGGGACGCCATGCGGCCGTACCAAGCCGCCAGGCGCCGGTTGTCCGGGTCGAGCGGCTGCCCGACCTGCGCGCCGAACTCGACAAAACTGAACAGCAGCAGGTCGGCCAGCGACACGCTCCCGCCGGCAAGGAAGGGGCGGTCGCCGAGCTGCCGCTCCAGCCACGACAACCCTTCGCGCGCCGCCAGCTTCAAGTCGTCCGCCGCCTGCGGCAGGCAGCGCACCCGGTCCTGGAACAGCGGCAGGCCTTCGGCGCCGCGAAAGCCCGCTGTCATGGGCTGCGCCACCATCAGGTCGACCCGCCGCGTCCACATGCGTGTGACGGCGCGGTCCCGCGTGGTCGCGCCGATCAGCGCCGGTTCAGGCTGCGTTTCCTCGATCCACTCGCAGATCGCGAGCGTCTCGGCCAGCGCCGTGCCGTCGTCCAGTTCCAGCACCGGCGTGCCGCCGGCCGGATTGATGGACAGGAAAGGCATGCGCCGGTTTTCGCCGCCGATGATGTCGACCTCGACCTTCGGCACCGGCCATCCCTTCTCCGCGATGAACATATTGACCAGGCGCGGATTGGGCCCGATCGAGGTATGCAGTATCATGGCGCGCCCCGGCTCAGAACTGCACGCGCTTGGTGTAGCCGCCGTCGATCACCAGGTTGGTGCCGGTAATGTAGGACGCCGCGGGGCTGGCCAGGAACAGCATGGCGCGCGCCACATCCTCCGGCGCGCCGAAACGGCCCAGCGGCATCTCCGACAGGGTCTTGTTGTAGAGCTCAGGCACGGCGTCCTTGATCATCGCCCAGTTGCCGCCCGGGTAGGCCACCGGCCCCGGCGACAGCATGTTGACGCGGATGTTCTTGGCCGCCCAAAGTTGCGACAGCTGTTTGCCATAGGTGAGGATGGCGGACTTGATGGCGTTGAACGCCTGCGGATAGATGAAGGTTTCCACTGCGGCCGTGCTCGACATCAGGATCACCGATCCGGCGCCGGATGCTTCCAGGAAGGGCTCCAGCGCTTCGCAGCCACGCACGGCGCCCAGCATGTCGAGCTTATAGGTCAGGTCCCAGTCGGTGGTGCCCTGCGCGCCGGACGAACTGGCGTTGTGGATGAAGATATCGCATCCGCCCAGCTTGTCGGCCGCCTTCACCAGCCAGGCCTTGTAGGCCTCGATGTCGTTCATGTCGAAGGCTTCGCCGAACACCTTGACGCCCGACGCCTTCAATTGCGCCACGGTCTCCTCGACGCGCTGGGCGTCGCGCGAAAAGAAGGCAATGTCGCAGCCTTCCTGCGCAAACAGTTCCAGCGCCGCCCGCCCGATGCCCCGGCTGCCGCCGTTGATGATGACCTTCTTGCCACGCAGTCCCAATTCCATGATGCTCTCCTTGTTGATGTTATGACGGTTGTCCGAGCTTTCCTACCGTGCCGCGGCAGCCCGCGCCACGGAGGATTCGATTTCGTGTTTCCACGGATTGCGCCGCAGCGTCAATCCGCCGTTCACCTGCAGGTTCTGGCCGGTCATGAAGCAGGCATCGCTCGCCAGCCACACGGCGGCGGACGCGATGTCCGATTTGGTGCCGATGCGGCCGAGCGGATAGCATTCGACAAAACTGTCGAACACGCCGGGCACGGCCTTGCCGCCGGCCGTCATCGGCGTATCGGTCAAGCCCGGCGACAGCGAGTTGGCGCGGATGCCGCGCGCGCCGAACTCGTTGGCGACGCAGCGCACCACATGGTCGGTGCCAGCCTTGGTGCCCATGTAGGCGGCGTGGTCGTTAAGCATGATGGTGGCCGTGGCCGAACTGATCTGGATGAGCGAACCGCCCCGGTCCATCTGTTCTATCATCGCCTGGAAGAACATGAACGGCCCCTTGAACTGCAGCGCGCCCATGCGGTCGAGTTCTTCCTCGGTCGTGTCGAGGAAGGCCGTGAGCAGGCCCCAGCCGGTCGCGTTGACGCCGATGTCGACGTGGCCGCCCCAGTGGCGCGCATACGCCGCCAGCGCGATCAGCTCAGCCTTGCTGGTGATGTCGCAGCAGCGGGCCGTGCCGCCGATCTCGGCCGCGAAGCGCTCCAGCTCCCCCATGTGCCGGCCGGCGACCACCACGCGGGCGCCTTGCTCGGCAAAACCGCGCGCAATTGCTTGGCCCATGTTGTCGCGCCCGGCCGCGCCGAGGACGACGGCGATCTTGCCTTGCAGTGCTTGCTGCGTCATGCCGTGCCCCCTGCTTGCGTCTGCGCTGCTATGGGAGCGGCTTCCTTGGACCATGAAATGCCGCGCCGCAGGAGTTCGTAGAACACCGGCAGCTCCCAGGCGCAGCGCTGCACCTCTGGCCAGTGCTCCATCAGCGGGCGCATGTCGTGGTGGCCCCGGCAATGGCCCAGCGTCAGGTACAGTACCGCGCCCTTGCCTATCGTGCGCAGGTAGAACACCGGATGCCGGTCCTTGAGCCAGGCGGAACGCGCGAAGCCCGCCGCTTCCCCCTCGAATTGCGCATCGAGCAGCACATGCAGGTCGGCGCGGGTGTCGGACAGATACAATTCGTCGGTCACATCGAAGGGCTCGATGCCGCGCACCAACGCATGGTCGGCATCGGCCACCTCGACGCGGTAGGGCGCGATCGGCGGATGGGCGATGAACTGCGAACCGAGCGTCTCCATCAGGTGCGGCGCCCAGTCCGGCGAATCGACCAGGCCGTTCGACAGGAAACGCAGGATGGAACTGGTACCGTGCAGGGCATACCAGCGCCCGCCCTGCTCCACCCAGGCGCGCAGGGCTTCCTGCTGCTCCAGGCTGGGCACGACGTCGCAGGTGTAGGTGACCAGGAAGCTGGCGTTGCGGATGGCGTCGAGATTGGCGTAGTCCTCGAACACGCGTATGCGCAGGTTCGCGTCCTCGGCGAGCAGCTTGAGCAGTTCGAGCCGCGCGAAATCAATATCGTGGTACTTGCCCGAGGCGATCAATACGCCGTCGATGGCGCCCGGGTGATGCGATGCTTCAGCCATGCTTGTCTCCAGGTTCGGCGTGGCCTGCGCGTGGCGGCCCGTCCGTTTTGTTGTGCGTTTTGTTCCTGCCTGCTCAGGCGCCGAGCCGCATCGAGGCGCCGTTGTCGACCACGAATTCGGCGCCGTTGACGAAGCGCGATTCATCCGACGCCAGGAACAGCACCATATTGGCCACGTCGTCGGGCTGCCCTGCGCCGGGGTAGTTTTCGCCCACCACGGCAATCACGAGCGGCGTCGCCATGACGCCGGGGAAGACGGCGTTGCAGCGGATCGGGTAGCCCTTCTCGGCGCAGTGCGCGGCCACCGACTGGCTGAGCGCGCGGATCGCGCCCTTGGCCGCCGCGTAGGCCAGCACCTGGGGCGATCCGCGCAGCGCCGTGATCGAGGCGATGTTGATGATCGCCCCGCCATGCGCCTTCATGGCTTCGACCGCGTATTTGCAGCCGAGGAAAGTGCCTTCGGCGTGGATCGCGTTGATGAGGCGGTACTGTTCCAGCGTGGTGGTCTCGATGTCGGCGGCGATGACGATGCCGGCATTGTTGACCAGCACGTCGAGCCGGCCGTACTGCTCGACGGCCATGTGGACGGCGCGCTGCCAGTCGGTTTCACTGCTCACGTCATGGCGCACGAACACGCCGCCGCATTCCTGCGCCACTCTTCGCCCCGCCACCTCGTTGACGTCGGTCACCACGATGCGCGCCCCCTCGCGGGCGAGCAGCAGGGCGTCGGCCCTGCCCAGCCCCGAACCCGCACCCGTGATCAGCGCCACCTTGCCTTCGACCCGCTTCATATCAGGCTCCCACTTTTTCGAGTTGCGCCTGCTCCGGCGTGATGCCGACGCCGCGCAGGAAGGCCTGGTGCATATTGATCAGGGCCGGCTCGTTGCGTCCGAAGGTGGAGAAGGGCTTGATGTTCGCGCTCAGCGACTTCTGCACGTTCGCGCTGACCCAGTAGTCTTCCTTGTCGACCACTTCGCGGATGAACTCGAAATGCGCCTGCGGGTCGCGGCCCTGGTCCGGGCGGTCGAGCTCGGAGCGCCAGTAGCAGCGGTAGCGCGTCACATGGCTGTCGACGGTGGGGCCCGGGTACAGCTGGAAGAACTCGACCGCCGTGGGCGAGACCAGCATCGAAATGTTCGGATAGATGAAGTGCACCAGCTGGAAGTGGCTGAACACATCGGTCCACTGCTCTTCCGGCAAGTCCTTGAAGGCACCGATGGACGTGTTCGGGAATGCGACGCGGTGGTGGCGCTGGCCCGGGCCGAAGCGGTCGAACAGCGACAGGTTGCCGATCGCGTAGTCGCCCACGCTGTCCTTGTGCAGCGGCCCGAAATGGTAGCCCTCGCAGAAGGTGTCGAGCGCCAGCTTCCAGTTGGTCTGCAAGTGCCACTCGTGCGTATCGACCAGGTTCATCCTGGAGAAGTCCCACATCGCGAAGTACTGTGCGAGGTCGCCCAGGTGGTCGTCGATGGAGAACTTCATGTCGGGGTCCAGGCCGACGAATATCATGCCGTACTTTTCCTCGACCGGTAGCTTGACCAGGTTGTAATAAGCCTTGTCGACGCAGCCGAAGCTCTCTTCCTTGAAGATGGTGCGCAGCTTGCCCTTCAGGTCGAAACCCCAGGCGTGGTAGGGGCAGCTGAGGCTGGCGGCCTTGCCGCAGCCCTCTTTCAAGCGCGCGCCGCGGTGCGAACAGGCGTTCAGAAAGGCGTTGACCTTGCCTTCGTTGTCGCGCACCAGCAGCACCGGCACGCCGAGATCGTCGAAGGTGAAGAAGGAGCCGGGCTGGGGAAGGTCCGGCGAGAAGCCCACCAGCTGCGGGTTCTCCTTGAAGATCTTCAGCCGCTCCTGCTCGAACAGCGCCGGGTCGGTGTAGGTCCAGGTAGGGTGGCGGTATGGCGCTGCCGCGCTATCGGTCGTGCCTGCATCGAGATGCGCGAGGACGCGCTTGACGATACCATGCAATACCTCTTTTTCGTTGAGCATGATGTCTCCGTGGTTGCTCTTGTTCTATGTCGATGAGTGTCGATCAAGCACGGTGCGGCAACAACTACCCTTTTAGGGAGGTCTCGGCTGGGCGTCCGTTTTGCTAAGATGAATTGGCTGGATATGTAGCCGAACAGGCAAGCGAACAGGCAACCGAGCAAGCAGCCCAAAACCAGAAAGAGAGACAGACAGATGATCGCCATTTCCGCCCGCATCACCCTCGCCCCCGAGTTCACCGCCGCCTTCGGGCAAGCCGCAGCGGCCATCATCGCGCCGACCCGCGAGGAGGCCGGCTGCAACTACTATGTGTTTGGACGCGATCTGGTCGATGCCAACGTGATCCTGATCAGCGAGGAATGGGCGAGCGAGGACGCCCTGCTCGATCACCTGAAATCGCCGCACATCACCGCCTTCCTGCAGCAGACGCAATCGATGAAGATGCTGGGATTCGAGGTGAAGAAGTACCGGGTCAGCTCGGTGGGCGGGATGGACAGCTGAGCGCTTGAGCCGCCGGTGTCGCTGGCGTCAAGGCGTCAGCGGACCGTCAGCAGGCCGCGCGAACAGGCGATGGCCACCGCGTGCGTGCGGTTGCTCGCGTTGAGCTTGGTGACGGCATTGCGCAGGTGGAAGCGCGCCGTTTCGTGCGAGCGCCGGATGATCAGGGCGACCTCCTCCTCCGTCTTGCCGCAGGCGGCCCAGCTCAGGCATTCGATTTCGCGCGCCGTCAGCGCATTGGGATTGGCCGGGTTGACGGCATCGCGCCGCGCCGCGTCGAGATTGTCGATATGGCGGATGAAGGCGTGCGAAATGAGGTAGGTCGCGCCATAGGTCGCCCGGGCCTGCGCCAGCAGCTTGGCACGGTCGGCGATGCACCACGTCACGTAGCCGGACTTACCTCCCGGACGATGCACCGGCACCGTCACCGCCCCTTCGAAGAACTGGCGGTAGTACTGCAGCACCTCGGTTTGCTCGGGGGCCAGCTTGCGGCCGCGCCAGGCCACGCCGGCGGGATCGCACTCCCAGACGATAGCGTCGGCGGTGCGCCCGCACAGCTGCGTCACCGGGCAATAGCGGCCAAGCTCCCGGTCGACCCATTCGTGCACGCAGTCGGAAGGCCACCCCATGGCGGTGCCGATGAACTGGCCGTCGCTGCAGCGCGGCAGCGCCAGTTGTTCGCGGTCGAGCTGAAAGGCGGCCAGGTCCCAGCCCAGTTCGGCGGCGCTTTCCGCCAGCAGCAGCGCGGCCGAGTTCAAGCTGGTCTGCGCGGCCAGCTTTTCCCTGAAGCGTTCATCCCAGGTGATTTCCATGTCTCCCCTCCGGCATCTGCGTGCTCTGCCAGTAATGTAACACCTATCTTGCTATCGTTGCCTATAAATCCAGCACCAGGCGCTTTCCCAGCGCACGTGAGCAACATGGCGTGAACTGGTCGTTCTTCGCCTTTTCCTCGTCCGTGAAATAGGCGTCGCGATGCGCCGGCAGGCCTTCAAGCACACGGGTGATGCAGGTGCCGCAGACGCCCTCCCCGCAGGAAGTGGGGACGTCGACTCCGTTTGCGGCCAGCACCGCAACGACGCTCCTGTCCGCAGGCACGGTGAAGGTCCTGCCGCTGCTGGCGATCGTCACGTCGAACGCCGCGTCGGCGGACCGGTCTTGCGCCTTGGCGGCGAAGTATTCGAAGTGGATCTGGGCGCTGTCCCAGCCCAGCCCCTTGGCCGTATTTGCCACGTGCTCGATGAAGCCGCCCGGGCCGCAGACATAGAGCTGCGTGTCCGAGTCCGGCGTGGCGATCAGCGCCGGCAGGTCGAGCTTCTCCGACGCGGCGCCGGTGTCGAAATGGAACTGCACGCGCCCGGCAAAGGAGGACGCCAGGATGCGCTCATGGAAGGCAGTGCGGGCCGGCTCGCGGGTGCAGTAATGCATGGCGAAATGCGCGTCGGCGTGCGCCAGCCGCTCGGCCATGCACAGGATGGGCGTGACGCCAATGCCGCCGGCAAACAGCAGCGAGCGGCGCGCCGGCACCAGCGGGAAATGGTTCTTCGGTGCGCTGATGCGCAGCATGTCGCCTTCGCGCACGCCTTCATGCATTGCGGCCGAACCGCCGCGCGAATGCGGGTCGCGCAGCACCCCGATCAGGTAGCGGTGCGTCTCGCGCGGGTCGTTGCACAGCGAATACTGGCGCACCAGTCCATCGCACACATGAACATCGATGTGCGCGCCGGCCGAAAATGGCGGCAAGGGCGCGCCATCGGGCGCGGCCAGCTCGAAACCGGCGATATCCAGCGCTTCCCGGGTTTTCCGGACCACCTTGACGTAAAGATCGCTCATAGTCTTCATCCTCGCTGTGGCGCCATCAGCTTCTTCGCGATGCTCCAGCGATGCACTTCGCTGGGACCGTCGTAGATGCGGAAAGCGCGCATGTCCTTGAAAATGCGCATGACGATGCTTTCGCCCGTCACGCCGCGCCCGCCGAGTATCTGCACGCAGCGGTCCACCACGCGCCACTGCGCTTCCGAGCAGGCCACCTTGGCCATGCTGGACTCGATGTTGCCCCTGCCGCCCTGGTCGAGCAGCCAGGCGGTATGCCAGATGTGCAGCCTGGCGTTCAGCAGGTCGATCTCGTTATCGGCGAGCATGAAGCCGACGCCCTCGTGCTCGCCCAGCGCCTTGCCGAAGGCCTGCCGTTCGCGTGCATAGGCCAGCGCCGCGTCGTGCGCGCGGCGCGCCTGGCCCAGCCAGCGCATGCAGTGGGTCAGGCGCGCGGGCGCCAGCCGCACCTGGGCGTAGCGGAAGCCTTTGCCGATCTCGCCCAGCACGTCGCCGGCCGGCACCCGCAGGTTCTCGAACGTCAGCACGCCGTGGCCGCCGGTGAAGCAGGAGTCGAGGGAGTCCATCAGGCGCTCGAGCCGTATGCCCGGCCTGTCCATATCGGACAGGAACATGGTCGCCGTGCCGTCCTCCATTTTCGCCATGATGATGGCGAACGAGGCCCCCAGGGCGCCGGTGATGAACCATTTGCTGCCGTTGATGACGTAGTGGTCGCCGTCCCGGACCGCCGTGGTCGCCAGCATGGACGGATCGGCCCCCGCGCCGGGCGCCGGTTCCGTCATCGCGAAGCAGGAGCGGATGCGGCCATCGGCCAGCGGCCGCAGCCAGCGCTCCTTCTGCGCTTCCGTGGCGACGGCCTCCATCAGGTGGATATTGCCCTCGTCCGGCGCGTGGATGTTCATGGCGACCGGGCCAAGCGGAGAATAGCCGGCTTCCTCGAAGACGATGGCCTTGGCCACGTGGCTCAGGGCGAGTCCGCCCATGTCGGCCGAGGCGTGCGGCGTCAGCAGGCCGGCGGCGCGCGCTTTTGCTATCAGTTCGGCACGCAGGCCCTCGGACGGGCCGTGCGCGGTGTTGCGCTCGTCGCGCTCGTATGGCATGACTACACGCGCGATGAAGTCGCGGGTGCGCTCCTGTAAATCCAGCAGCAAGGGGGAAAGGGAGAAGTCCATGGTCTAGAAAGATTCGCCTTGGGCGACGGTGTGGGTGAACTCGAGGATGCCGTCGGCAAGTTCGCCGAAGGCCGCGTAGCGCGGGTCTTGCGTCGCGCCTTGCCGGTAGCGCGCGTGCAATTGATGGAAGATCACGGCCAGCTTGAACATGGCCAGCACGCGGTAGAAACGGAAGTCGGACAGATCGCGGCCGGTCGCCTTCGCATAAGCCTGCGCCGCCTGCTCGCGGGTCGGGAACCCGGGCTGCGCGGTCGGCATCTGGCGCAAGGCCTGCATCGCGGGCGGGTCGCCCGCCTCGGTCCAGTAGCTCAGCGTCGTGGCCAGGTCGAACAGCGCGTCGCCGCGCGTGCACTGGTCCCAGTCCAGCACAGCGACCGGCGCCAGCGTGGTCCCGTCGAGCAGGATGTTGTCGAGCTTGATGTCGTTGTGCAGCAACACGAACGGTCCGTCCGGCACCCGGTGCGCGCGCAGCCAGGCGCTCAGCGCCGGGATCAGCGGCGAGGTTCGGCCTTCGGTCGCCAGCAGCGCGCGCTTGCTCCAGCCCTCCACGGCGCGCTCCAGGAATCCTTGCGGCCGGCCCAGGTCGCCCAGGCCGAGCGCATCGGTGTCGAGCGCGTGCAGCCGCACCAGCACGTCCATCATGGTCGCGGCCAGGCGGCCGCCTATCCCCGGCAAGCCGGACAGCGCCTCCGGCAAGGTGTCGCGCACGGCGAAGCCGCGCCGGAACTCGATGATCTGGAACGGCGCGCCCAGCACCGAGGCATCCGCGCCCAGGTACAGCGCCCGGGGTGCCAGGTCCAGCCCTTGCGACACCCGCGCCAGGATGCCGAATTCGCGTGCCATGTCGAAGGCGCCTGGCGGCAGATCGCCCGGCGGCGGGCGGCGCAGCACCGCTTCACGGCCGTCCACCACCACCAGGTAATTCAGGTTCGCCAGGCCGCCCGAGAACTGCCGCGGGGGTTCGGCCAGCGACAATTCCATGCCGTGCCGCGCCAGGTGGATCGCCAACCGGGGCCAGTCCTGGGGAACGCTGTCGGCGGACTCACGCAATCTAGGCGCGGTATCGACCAGGGCCCCGCTCATCAGGGCCATGTTCACCGGTATCCCCTTAGCCGTGCTCCCCTTATCCGGGCTCCCGTGCGCCGGCATCCCGTTCACCCCGGTCTTGTGCCCCGGGATCCCGCTCGTCAGTGCCTCGTTCATGCCGCGCTCCTTTCGGCCAGCAGCCGCGCGCGGATATCCTCGCGCAGGCGGTCCTTGCGGATCTTGCCGGTCGGGGTGCGCGGGAGGGTCTCCAGCACCACCAGGCGCTCGGGATACTTCTGCCTGGCCACGCCGGTGCCGCACACATGGGCGATCATCTGCTCGAAGTCGAGCGCCTGGCCGGCCTTGAGCGTGACATAGGCGCACACGGTCTCGCCCAGGCGCTCGTGCGGCATGGCGACCACCGCAGCCTCGTCAATCGCGGCGTGCCGGTGCAGGATGTCCTCCACTTCCTTGGCGCTGATCTTCTCGCCGCCACGGTTGATCAGGTCCTTCTTGCGTCCCGTGATGACGATGGCGCGCTCCGGCGTCACATGGCCGAGGTCCCCGGTGCGGAAATATCCGTCTGCGTCGAAACTCTCTGCGCTTTGCTGCGGGTCGGCGTAGCCCAGCATCATGGCCGGGCCGCGCGCGCAGATCTCGCCCTCGACGCCGGCGGGAAGCTCGCGGCCATCGTCATCCACCACGCGCACCTCGTAATGCACGATTTCGCCATCGGTCTCGGCAGCCAGGTCGAGCTGGCCGTCGCCGACGAAGCCCAGCGTCGTCAAGGGCACCTCGCTGGCCCCGAACACCCGGAACGCCTTGCAGTTCTCGAACACCTCGCGCGACTTGCGTATCAGCGCGGGCGGCACGGCAGCGCCGCCGCAGGCATAGCTGCGCAGCGACGGCAGGCGTTTGCCCTGCTGCGACGCCTCGGCCAGCAACTCCTGCAGGAAGGGCGTCGCCCCCATGCTCATCGTGGCTTGTTCGCTGTCGATCAGCGCGACGCCCTCGGCCGCGTTCCAGCGCTCCATGAACACGGCGCGCATGCCCGACTGGATAGGCAGCTCCAGTCCCGAACCATAGCCGGTGATGTGCGTGACCGGCGATGCCATCAGTATCGTATCGCCGTCGCCCTGCCCCCAATGCTCGATCGCGCGGCGCACCGCGTATTCCATGCTGTTATGCGAGTGCAGCACCCCTTTGGGACGCCCGGTGGTACCCGAGGTGTACAGGATCAGCTTGACTGCGTTCGGATCAACCACCGGTGCGCTTCCGAGCTTGTTGCCGGCGCCGGCCAGCGCCTCGTAGCTGCAAGCATCGCGTTCCCCCTTCGCCAGGCGCACCGAACAGATATGCTTCAGCGCCGGCAACTGGGGCGCGAGGCGCCGCATCATCGCCATGTAATCGACGCCACGGTATTCGCCGGGCACGAAGGCCGCCTTGACACCGGCATCGGCCAGCATATAGGCCAGCTCCGCGTCGCGGTAGATCGGCACGATGGGCGCCACCACCAGGCCAAGCATGGCGGCGGCAAGATCGATCACCAGCGCCTCTACCCAGTTGGGCAGCTGGAAGCTCACCACGTCGCCGGGACGCAGCCCCATCGCGCGCAGGCTCCCGGCCAGCGCATCGGCATCGGCCACCAGCTCGCCTATGGTCCAGGCACGGCCTTCGAACACGTGGGTCACGCGCTGCGGTTCGCGCAGCGCCAGCGCGCGCGCCAGGTCGCCTATGGTCTGGTTGCGCCATGCGCCGCTGCACACGTGCCCGGCGATCAGCGCGTCGTCGAGGCGCACCTGCCAGCCGCTTACATCGGTACGCATGGCGCTTCTCCCGTTTTTGCCGCGTGTGCCGCGTGTACCGCTTGTTTCGCATGTTCCGCCGGCTGCGACTGCGCCATGAAGCGCGCCATGTGCAAGTCGCGGCCGCCAAAGAGGCTGTCGATCGTCATCGCGCGCCGGAAATAGTGGCTGACATCGAGTTCCTCGGTGATACCCAGCCCGCCATGCAGCTGCACAGCCTCGTTGGCGACCCGCCGCACGGCCGCGCCGATATAGGCGCGCGCACCGCTGACGACGCGTTCGCGGTCAGCCAGCGGCGGTGCCAGCGCCAGCGCCTGCTGGGCGGCATCGGTCAGCGCGCGCGCTTCTTCCTGCAGCAGATACATGTCCACCATGCGGTGCTGCAGGACCTGGTTGCTGCCGATCGGCTTGCCGAACTGTTTGCGTATCTTCAGGTAGTCGCAACTGATCGCCACCAGACTGGAAATGACGCCGCAGGCTTCGGCGCACAGCGCCACCGCCGCCTCATCGAGCGCAAGGGCGATCGCATCCCGCGCCGGCGGGCCGCTCTCGCCCAGCAATTCGGCCCGGCTGCCTTCGAAGCGGAGGTTGGCCGCGCCACGGCCATCGACCAGGCGATAGTTGCTGCGAACAAGCTCCCCCGCGGCGACGATGCACAGCACCGTCTCGCCAGCCTCGTTGCGGGCCGAAACGATCACGTCGTCGGCGATGTCGCCTTGCAGCACCCCGGTCTTGGCGCCGTCCAGCCTTCCGTCGCGCCATACGCAAGGGGAACGCGCATCGTCCTCGTGGGCGAACGCCAGCTTCACCGAGCCGTCGGCGAGTTTTGGCAGCCATGCCGCGCGTTGCGCTGCGCTGCCCTGGCGCAGCAGCAGGCCGGTGCCCAGCACCGCACTGGCGAGCAGCGGCTCGAGCAGCAAACGGCTGCCTGCCGACTCCATCAGCACGCCGATGGCGGCTGCATCCGCATCGATGCCGCCTTCGTCTTCCGGCAGGCGCAATGCCAGCCAGCCGAAATCGGCGTAGTCGCGCCAGGCCTGCGCGCTGTAAGCCTGCCCCTGTTCGAGCAGCTTGCCGCGCGCGAGGAAACCGTAGTGGTCCGATGTGTAGCGCTGCGCGGCGTCGCGCAGCATGGAAATGGTGTCGTGGTCGGTACTCATAATCCCAGCACAGCCTTCGCGATGATGTTGCGCTGGATTTCCGACGAGCCGCCGAAAACCGTCGCCGCGCGATTGTAGAAATGGTCCTTGACGATGCCGCCGGCGTCATCCGGTCCGAGTGGCGGCAGGCCCGCGCTGTGCAACGCCGCCGGGTCGAAGGCGATGCCGGCCGCGCCGAGCAGGTCGACCAGGCTCTCCGCGATATCCTGGTACAGCTCCGTGCCGCGCAGCTTGATCAGCGAGGCCTCGCCGCCGTTCTCGGTGCCGTCCATCATGGCGCCGACGGCGCGGTAGGCCGTCTTCTCCAGCGCCAGGTAGCGCAATTCAAGCATGCCGATGCGGTTGCGCAGCAGTCCATCGTCCACGGGCCGGCCGCAGCCGCAGGGTTCCACTCGGTGCGCCGGTTGCGATGGTTGCGAGGGTTGCGATGGTTGCGATGGTTGCGAGGCTTGCACCTGTTGCGCCAGTTCGCGCAGCCGGTGCAGCGCATGCCACGCCATGCCGATGCAAGCGCCCGCCGTGCGTTCGTTCTTGAGCAGGTACTTGGCGTAGGTCCAGCCGCCGCCCTCCTCGCCGACCAGGTTCCCGACCGGCACCCGCACGTCTTCCAGCCACACTTCGTTGACATGGCGGTAGCCGTCCATGGTGCGGATCTCCTTGACCGTCACGCCCGGGCTCTTCATGTCGATGAGCAGGAAGGAAATGCCGTTCTGCGGGCGCGCCTCGCGGTCGGTGCGCACCAGGCAGAACAGCCAGTCGGCCCAGTGAGCGTACGTGGTCCAGACTTTCTGGCCGTTGACGATGTAGTGGTCGCCGTCGCGCACGGCGGTGGTGCGCAGCGCGGCCAGGTCCGACCCGGCTTCCGGTTCCGAATAGCCTTGCGCCCAGAACTCTTCGTTGTTGACGATCTTCGGCAGGAAACGCTGCTGCTGCGCTTCCGAGCCGAAGGCGTAGATCACCGGCCCGACGTATTTGACGCCGAAGGGAATGACCCAGGGGCAGCCATGGCGCGCCAGTTCGTCTTCGAACACGAATCGCTCGAGGGGCGACCAGGCCAGGCCGCCGTGTTCGCGCGGCCAGTGGCCCACCGCCCAGCCCTGCTCCTGCAGCAAGCGCATCCACTGCTGGTAATCGTCCTTGTCCAGCACCTGGTGGCGCTGCGACTTGGCGCGCAGTCCGGCTGGCAGCACGTCCCGGCAAAACCGGCGTACGTCCTGGCGCAGCGCCTCGGCCCGCGCGCGAGTGTCTTCGCTCATATTCTTTCCTCTTGAGACAGGCGCAGCAACTGCGCGCCCCGGTTGCGGCCGTGGAACACCCTGCCCATCGCTTCAGGCAGCTGTTCCAGGCCGTCGAGTATGTCGATCTGGTAGCGAATGGTGCCGTCCAGGATCCACTCTTCGAGCTTGCGCATCACTTCGGCGTAGCTGCCATAGTGGTCGGTGAGCAGGAAGCCCTCCATGCGCGCGCTCTTGTTCACCAGCTGCATCAAGGCGCTGGTGCGCTGCGTGCCGCCGCCGTTGTAGCTCGACACCAGGCCGCACAGGGCGATCCGCGCGCGCCGGTTGATGCGCTCGAACACCAGGTCCATCACCGGCCCGCCCACGTTCTCGAACAGCATGTCGATCCCGTCCGGACAGGCCCGGTCGAGGCGCTCGCCTACGTCGCCGGCCTTGTAGTCAATCGCAGCATCGACGCCGCAGGTATCGAGCAGCCAATCGCATTTCTCGCGGCCGCCGGCCACGCCGACGACCCGCAGCCCCAGCTTCTTGCCGATCTGGCACACCAGCGAGCCGACGCTGCCGGCCGCCGCCGTCACCACCAGGGTCTCCCCGGCCTGCGGCCGGCAGATCCCGGTCAGCCCGCAATAGGCGGTCAGGCCCTGCACATCGAGCACCGTGCGATAGGCGGCCAGCGGCACGCCGGTGTGCGCCGCCACCGGCTGCAGCCGTTCCGCCTGTGCCGCATACCACTGCTGGCAGCCGCCCATGCCGTTCACATACGTCCCCACCGGCAGCGATGGATGGTTCGACGCTTCCACCACGCCGAGGGTGATGCCGGTCATGACCTCGCCCAGCGGCTGCGGCGGCAGGTAGCTTTCCTTCTCGTCCATCCACAAGCGCATCGATGGCGGCACGAAGAGGTAGATATTGCGCACCAGCGCCTCGCCCGGGCCGGGAACCGGCCGCGCGGCGCTACGGACTTCGAAGTCCTCCCGTGTCACTTCGCCCTGCGGGCGCGCGCGCAAACGCCATTCGGTATTGCCGCTCACTTTGCCCCTCCGATGCCGAGATACTTGTCGAGCGTCAGATGGTGGTGGCGGATGCGGCTCTCCTGGTAGCTGGCCAGTTTCAGCTTGCCGCTCTTCGACGCCTTCATGCCCTTCATCATGTGCGGCAGATTGCGCATGTCCTCTTCGAACACGTCGCCCAGCGCACCGATCTCCGGTGCCTGGTCGAAGCTCTCGTCGTCGCCGAGGCGGCGCAGCGGCGCTGCCGGCGGGCAGTCCGTCCCCGGCTGATAGCGCCCCAGCACGTAGACGTCGAACAGGCAGTGCTCGTGGTCGTCGCCGTCCGGGATGAAGCGGTACACGATGTTGCCGAAGTAGCCGGACCAGACCTGGAAGTTCGGGAACACCGAGTACAGGATCGCGTCTTCCAGCTCGGCCAGCGTCGCCTGCGACAGGTCCTGGCCCGAAATCGCCGAGAACAGTTCGCGATTGAGTTCGCCGACATACTGGCGCGCCGTCATCCCCTCGGGCAGCACATGGCCGTCGCCGTCGGTGCTCGACATGCGGCCCGACAGGATCAGCATGTCGCGCATCGCCGTGGCCTGGTCGACGCCGGACAGGTTCGCGCTCGGTACCCCCATCGGGGTGATGGCGCGCGCGATGTGGTCGTCGAACACGTCGTACTGGCTGTCGACGTCGGCGGTGAAAGTCATGATGCCGGGGTGGGTGGCCTTGGTGTGCATGGCCTCGAAGAAGGCTTCCTGGCCGACCTTCCAGTTGCAGGCCAGGCGGCGCTGCACGTGGGCGATGGAACACGAGCGCTCCATGGCGTAATTACGGAAGTGGTCGGGCACCACGCCCAGGAAGTCGATCAGCGGCTGCGCATCCATGTCGAAGTTGACGAAGACGAAGCCGGCCCAGCTCTCGCAGCGCACTTGCGGCAATTCCATCTTATCGTTGTCGACATGCTGGAAGTCCCATTCGCAGGGCTTGCTCTTGAAGCGCCCGCGCAAGTCCCAGGTGAAGCCGTGGAAGGGACACTTGAGCTGCCCGGCGCAGCCGTTCTGGGTGCGCAGCGCTCGGCCCCGGTGCAGGCAGGAGTTGTAGAAACCGCGGATCACGCCATCGTCGCCGCGCATGACGATGACGGACTTGTCGACGATGTCGTACAGGACATGGTCGCCGGGCTTGGGGATTTCCTCCTCGCGCACCGCGAATTGCCAGGTCCGGGTCCACAGCCGCCGCGCCTCGAGCCGGTGGAAATCGCGCGAGGTGTAGCGGGAGGCATCGAGGTCCTCGTCGCCGAACTTGGGCGGCACCGACTTCAGGTAGTCGGGAACGGCCACCGTCTCTTCCTTGAGCAGACGCTGGAACACCAGCGGATCGCCCGCCGTTTCAGGGGGATTGACGGTGAATTTGATTTCCACGGGTTTGTTCATGTCGCGTCTCCTTCTGGTTGAATTTTTTCGTTTCTTGCATTGTTGATTTCACGCAGGGCCACCACGGCCAGCCGGTCGAGAAGGCGCTGCAGCCGCGCTCCCGTCAGGACCGGGGCCATGCCGATGGCTATCGGCCGCATCGTCGACAGGATCAGGTCCATCAGCACTTGCCGGGTTTCCTCGACCTCGGACAGGAAGGGGAAATGCCTGACCATGCTGTCCGAGATCTTCCTGTCGAGCGCCTTCTCCAGCGGAACCATGGCGCGCCGGAACAAGACGTCGGTGCGGGCGCCACGCTGCAGCTCGTTCAGCGCGAGAAAGGAAGGCAAGGCGAAGTACTTTTGCAGCACCGCCATCGTGTCGCGCATATCGTCCAGCGTCGGCCTGCCGGCCGGATGCACCGGGATGCGGCCGATCAGCCGGTCGTACTCCTCCGCGCGGCGCTCGATGACGAACAGCGCGGCCGCATCGAACACCTCGGCGCGGGCCTTGAAGTGATGCGTCATCGCGCCACGCGACACGCCCGCCCGCTTGACGATCTTGTCGGCGGTGGTCTGCGCGTAGCCGATTTCGACCAGGCAGTCCAGCGTCGCCTCGAGGATGGCGATGCGGGTCTGGCCGCTCTTTTCGGCCTGCCACGCGCTGCCCCTGGCCACGCCGGCGCCCGCGCCGCCACGCGCTCGGCGCATGCGCGGCAGGCCGTCGTCTTCCAGAGCCAGGCGTCTCATCGCGTGTCCGCTCCCTCTAGGACAGGCGCACCGAATGCGCGTAATCGACCGTCAGCGTGCTGCCGTTGATGTACGACGAAGCCTCGCTGGCTAACAGCAGCAGCGCGCCGTCGAGCTCCTCCAGGCGGCCGAGCCGTCGCGGCGGCAGGTTCGCGATCTCCTTCATGCCGGCGTCGGATTCGAAGAAGGGATTGGTCATCTCGGACGGGAAGTAGCCCGGCGCGATCGCGTTGACCCGGATGCCATGCGGCAGCAGGTCGAGCGCCATGTATTCGGTCAGATGGATCAGCGCGCCCTTGGTCACACCGTAATTGATGAAATTGCCTTTGGCCAGCTTGCCGAGGATGGAGGCGATATTGACGATGGCGCCGGGCTGCTTGCGCGCGATCAGCCGGCGCGCCATCTCCTGCGACACGTGGTAAGGGCCGGACAGGTTCACGTCCAGCACCGACGCCCACTGCGCCTCGCTCATCTCCGGGAACGGCGCCGGCGACGACAGGCCCGCGTTGTTGATCACGACGTCGACAACGCCGAGCTTTTCCTGCACCTGGTCGAAGGCGCGGTTGATCGACGCGCGGCTGGCCACGTCGATCTCGCAGGCGAACGCCTCGCCGCCCCGGTCGACTATGCCCTGCACCACCGCCTCGATGCGGTCGGTACGGCGCGCGGCGACCGCCACCTTGGCGCCCGCCTGCGCCAGCACCGCCGCGAAATGCGCGCCGAAGCCGCTGCTGGCGCCGGTCACCAACGCGACACGGCCTTGCAGTGAAAATCGTTGTTCCATTGTCTTCATGGTAGTCATGGTCTTATCTCGCAAGATCGATCGGGTCCGCCAGCTGGTCGGCGATGAAACGGACAAAGCGCGCCGCGTCCGCGCCGTTGATGACGCGGTGGTCGTAGCTGAGCGAGAACGGCATGGCCAGCGTCGTGACAAGCTTGCCGTCGGCCAGCGCGAGCCGTTCAAAGGTGCGCGTCACGCCCAGGATGGCCACTTCCGGCGCATTGATGATGGGCGTGAAGGCGGTGCCGCCTATCGCGCCGAGCGAGCTGACCGAAAAGCAGCCGCCCGACATGTCCGCCATCGGCAAGCCCTTGGCGCGGGCGCGCGCGGTCTTGTCGGCCAGCTCGCCGGCGATCTCGACCACCGACTTCTTGTCGCAGTCGCGTATCACCGGCACCATCAGCCCGTTGGGCGTTTCGACCGCCACGCCGATGTGGACGTAGCGCTTCATCACCAGCGCGCCGCCGTCGGGCGAAAGCGAGGCGTTAAAGCGCGGGAAGGCGGCCAGCGCCCTGGCGGCGGCCTTGATCAGGAAGGGCAAGGGCGTGAGCTTCACGCCGCCGGCCGCGAGCTCGCGGCGGAAGGCCTCGAGGGCGTCGGCGCAGGCTTCGTCGTGGTGGGTGACATGCGGAATCTGGGCCCAGTTGCGCGACAGGAAGGACGCCACCAGCTTCTGGTTGCGCGACAGCGCCACCGTTTCGACCTCGCCGAACTGGGCGAAGTCCATCACCGGCATGGGCGGCAGCGTGGCCGGCCAAGCGGCGGGGACCGGCGCAGGTGCGGGTATGGGTGCGGGCGCAGGCGCGGCCGCAAGAACTGGCGCTTCCATTACGCAATCTCCCCGATCACGGTGCCGACTTCATAGGTCTCGCCGGCAGGCTTGATGATCTTCAGCACGCCGTCCTCGATGGCCTCGACTTCCTGCACGGCCTTCTCGCTTTCCAGGCCATAGATCGCCTGCCCTTTCTTCACAGCGGCGCCGTCCGGCACCATCCATTCCACCAGCAGCGCTTCATTCATCGAAAAGCCCAGCTTGGGCAACAGGATCTCGGTAGCCATGATGTGTTTCTCCTTTTATTTGAGTACTTGCAGGATCGCTTCGGCGATGCGGTCCTGGCCCGGCATGTAGGCCATTTCGAGCGGCTTCGAAAACGGCACCGGCGAACGCACCGACCCCAGGCGGCCGACAGGCGCCTTCAGCCGGCCGAACAGTTCCTTGTGCAGGCGCGCCGCGATCTCGGCGCCGACGCCGAAGTCAGCCTGCGCCTCGTGCGCCACCAGCGCGCGCCCTGTTTTCGCCACCGATTTGCAGACCGTGTCGAAATCGAGCGGCGCGATCGTGCGCAGGTCCACCACTTCGATCGAGATGTTGTCCTTGGCCAGTTTGTCGGCCACGGCGACAACGTCGTTCAGCGTGCGGCTGTAGCTGATCACGGTCGCATCGGTCCCTTCGCGCACGACCTTGGCTTTGCCGATAGGAATGCGCTCGCCCCGGACTGGCGCTATGCCGGGCGTGAAATACAGCGGCATGTTCTCGATGAAGATGCAGGGATCGTCATCGAAGATGCAGGACAGCAGCAGGCCATAGGCATCGGCCGGACTCGATGGCGCCACCACCTTCAGGCCGGCCGTGTGCGCAAACCAGGCTTCCAGGTAGTCGCCGTGCTGGCCGCCTGTACCGAAGCCGGCCCCTGTGGCCGTGCGTATGGTCAGCGGCACATGGGTCTGGCCGCCGGTCATGAAACGCAGCTTGGCGGCGTGGTTCACGATCTGGTCCATCGCCACCGTCATGAAGTTCATCAGCATGATCTCGGCCACCGGCCGCATGCCTGCCAGCGCCGCGCCGACCGCCGCGCCGATGATGGCCTGCTCGGCGATCGGCGTCGAACGCACCCTGTCATTGCCATGTTTGGTCGACAGGCCGCTGGTGCACTTGAACACGCCGCCGCCCTGGGGATCGGCCACGTCTTCGCCGAGCACCAGCACAGTGGGGTCGAGCGCCAGCGCATCGTCCATCGCCATGTTGATGGCCTGTGCCATCGTCATCTTTGCCTGGGTGGTGCTCATGCTGCGTTCTCCATCGCGTAAACATCCTTGTACAGCTCCGATACGTCGGGATAGGGGCTGGCCAGGCCATACTTGGCCGCCTCGTCTATCGCCTCCGCGTTGGCGTTCTCGATCGCCGCCAGGTCCGCATCGGACGCGTGGCCCTGTTCAATCAGCCAGGCGCGCAGGCGCGGCACCGGATCGGCCGCGACGGCGGCCGCCATTTCCTCTTTCGGGATGTAATGGCTGTCGTCGCCCAGCAGATGGCCGCGGAAGCGGAAGGTCTTCGCGTCGAGCAAAGTCGGCCCTTCGCCGGCGCGCGCGCGCTCGATCGCGGTCCTGGCGGCATCCCACATGGCAACCGCGTCGTTGCCGTCGACGGCAACGCCGGGCATGCCGTAGGCGATGCCGCGGTCGGCTATGGTGCGCGAGGAAGTGCCGTCCTCGTACTTCGTGTGTTCCGCATAGCCGTTGTTCTGGCACACGAACACCACCGGCAGCTTCCAGACCGAGGCCAGGTTCAACGCCTCGTGGAACGCGCCGATATTGGTGGCGCCGTCGCCGAAATTGCAGACCACGACCTGCCCGGTTTTCTTCAGCTGGGCCGCCCAGGCCAGGCCGTTGGCGATCGGCAGTCCGGCGCCGACGATGCCGGTGGTGACCGGCAGGCCTGAAGCGAGATGGGTAATGTGCATCGGCCCGCCCTTGCCCTTGCAGGTGCCGGTGGCGCGGCCCATGAATTCGGCCATGAAGGGCTTGAGCGGTATGCCCTTGGCCAGCTGGTCGTGAATGCCCCTGTAGGTGGTCACGACGACGTCGCTGGGCCGCAAATTCACCGACACCGCCGCCGGGATGATTTCCTGTCCGCGCGTCGAGTAGTACGGCGAGGCGATCTGGCCGGCCATGATCAGTTCGATGAAGCGGTCGTCGGTCTGCTTGATCAGCGTCGCCAGGCGATAGATCTCGCGCAGCACCGGCGCTTCCGGTTGGTTTTTCTCACTCATGGCCTAGTCCCTTCGTGATAATTAGATGATTAAGAGAAAAAATAAAACGTGTTTGTTTTTTATTTCAAGGACATCCCCGGGCAAACGGGGCCATGTATCAACGCGCGTGCGACATCAGCGGGGCCGGCTCGCCGGACGCAGCGGCATTGCCCTCCGTCGCCCCAGCCCCCGCCACCGCTTCCGCCGCCGGATCCGCGGCCGCAGCCGCTTCGGGCTGCGCACGCACATCGCGCAGCAGGAAATGCGACAGCGCCGGGATCAGGATCAGCGCACCGAGCATGTTCCAGACAAACATGAAAGTGAGCAGGATGCCCATGTCGGCCTGGAACTTGATCGGCGACCAGGCCCAGGTGACCACGCCGGCCGCCAGCGTCACGCCAACCAGCCCGACCACCTTGCCGGTGAAAGCCACCGCGCGCTGGTAGGCCAGCGCAAGCGGCAGGCCCTGGCGCTGCAGCGTCAGCTGCACGCTCAGCAGGTAGAGCGCATAGTCGACGCCGATGCCCACGCCGAGCGCCACCACCGGCAGGGTCGCCACCTTGACACCGATGCCGAGCTGCACCATCAGCGCTTCGGCCAGGATGGAGGTCAGCACCAGCGGCAGCACGGCGACGATCACCGCGCGCCAGTTGCGGAAGGTGATCGCGCACAGCAGGATCACCGCGCCGTACACATAGAACAGCATGGTGCGGTTGGCTTCCTTGACCACGATGTTGGTGGCCGCGTCGACACCGGCGCTGCCGGCCGCCAGCAGGAATTTGCGGTCCGCCGTGTCGTGTTCGGCGGCGAAGGCGCGCGCCGCCTGCACCACGCGGTCCAGCGTTTCTGCCTTGTGGTCCGACAGGAAGGCCAGCACCGGCAGCATCGAGCACTGCGCGTTGATGAATTCCGAGTTCCAGTTCAGCGCATTGTTAATCTGCGGATCGATCAGCGCCTGGTTGTCGCTGACCGTCATCCATTTCGGATTGCCCTCCATGCCACCCGAGGTATAGGCGCGCACGGTGTCGGCCAGCGACACGGTGCGCTGCACGCCGGGCACCTGCGCCAGCGTCCAGCTCAGCCGGTCGGCTTCGGTCAGCGTTTCGAAGGAACGGCACTGGTCTGGTTTGGTTTTCACCATCACCGCGAAGACGTCGCTGGAGATGCCGTAATGGCCGGTGATGAAGGCGTTGTCGAGGTTGTAGCGCGAATCGGGCCGCAGTTCGGAGGCGCCGGAATCGAGGTCGCCGACCTGCAGCTTTTCGCTGTGCAGGTAGCCCAGGCCGCCGAGCAGCACCGCCACGCCGATCGCGCTGGCGGCCCAGCGCCGTTCGGTGAAGCGGTCGAGCAGCGTCCACACCTTGCCGAATCCCCGCGCCCCCTCCTGCTCTTCCCGCAGGCTGCGCTGCGCGGCCGCCGGGCTGACGCCGACATAGGACAACAGCACCGGCAGCAGGATCAGGTTGGTGCCGATCAGCACGGCTACGCCCAGGCTGGCGGTCAACGCCAGTTCGCGGATGACGGGGATGTCGATCACCATCAGCACCGCGAAGCCGACCGCGTCGGCCAGCAGCGCCGTGATCCCGGCGAGGAACAGGCGGCGGAAGGTGTAGCGCGCCGCCACCCATTTGTGGGTGCCGCGCCCGATGTCCTGCATGATGCCGTTCATCTTCTGCGCGCCGTGGCTGACGCCGATGGCGAACACCAGGAAGGGCACCAACATCGAGAACGGATCGAGGCCGTAGCCGAGCATGACGACAATGCCGAGCTGCCAGATGACGGCGACGATGGAGCAGGCGACCACCAGGGTGGTGCTGCGCACGCAGCGCGTGAACAGGTAGATGATGACGGTGGCGATGACGGCGGCGGCAAGGAAGAAGAACATCACCTTGCGCAATCCTTCTATCAGGTCGCCTGCCAGCTTGGCGAAGCCGATGATGTAGACCTTGACCTTGGGCTGGGCGCCGCTGTCGTAGCGGGCGCGGATCTCTTCCAGCGCCGCGGACAGCTTATGGTAGTCGACCGGCTTGCCCTGCGCGTCGGCGGCCAGCAGCGGGATGACGATCATGCTGGACTTGTAGTCGTTCGCGACCAGGCTGCCGACCACGCCGGCGCGCGCGATATTGATGCGCAGGTCGTTGACCGATTTCGCACTGCCGTCGTAATCGTTGGGCAGCACCGGGCCGCCGGTGAAGCCCTCTTCCGTCACCTCCACCCAGCGCACCACCGGCGTGAAGATCGACTTCATCCAGGAGCGGTCCACGCCCGGCAGGATGAAGATTTCATCGTTGATTTTGGCCAGCGTGGCCAGGTACTCGGGGTCGAAGATGTCGCCCTTTGGATTTTCGATCACGACCCGCACCGAGTCACCCAGGCCGCGCAGCTGGTCGCGGTTGTCCACGTAGTTCTTGATATAAGCGTGGCCGTGCGGCAGCATCTTGTCGAAACTGGCGCTCACCACCAGGCCGCGCAACTGGAAGGCGAACAGCGCGGTGAGGAGGAGGCAGACGGCGATCAGCAAGCGCCGGTGGTTGAAAATCAGGCGCTCCAGCAGGCTGCCGGAGGCATTGTCGAACGCCGCCGGATCCGAAACGACTTCCATGGCTTGCGGCTTGTGGTGGTCTGTCATCTTAGTCTTTCTCTTGCTTTACGATTTCGAGGCGCACGCCTTCCGAGCCGGCCAGGGCGATCTGCTTGCCCCCCAGGGCGGCGACGCCGAAATACGACATCGGCCGCGCGCTCTTCTGTGCGTTGAAGGACTTGCCGTCGTCGCGGCTGAGATCGATGCCGCCGGCCTGGTTGACCAGCACGATCGTGCCGTCCTGCAGCACAGCCCCCGAGGTGATGCCGGCCGGGTTTCCGGTGGCGATGGTTTCCCAGGTCTTGCCCTCGTCCGCCGTGCGCAGCAGGCTGCCGCGCATGCCGTACACCAGCAGCGTGCCCGGCCCCGCGCTCACCACGCCGAACAGGGTGCCCTTGTAGGGAGTGCGCATGGCGACGAAGCGCTCGGCGGCCGCGTCCAGACGCCATACCATGCCCTGCTCGCCGACCAGGTAGACGCCATGCGCGCCGCCGCGTATGGCATAGAAGTGCAGCTCGTCCGGGTTGTCGCTGCGGTCCATCCACGGCGTCCAGGTCTTGCCGCCGTCCTGCGTGCGGTAGAGGCGGTTGAAGGTGCCGACCACGTAGCCGGTGGTGGCGCTTTCGAAATACACGTCGAGGAAGGGCTGGGTGCCGTCGACGGCCAGGCTTTGCTCGCGCTTCAGGAACTGGCCGGCCTGCTTGCCGGCGGCCAGCTGCGCCTCGTAATGGCGTATCGCCAGGGCCGAGGCCTGGCGGCCGTCGAGCTGGCGGGTCCAGGTGGCGCCGCCGTCGGCACTGTGCAGCACCACGCCGCCATGGCCGACCGCCCAGCCCTGCGTGGAGGTCGGAAAAGATACGGCCAGCAGGTCGCTGCTGACCGGCGACCTGGCCTGCTTCCACTGCCGGCCGCCGTCGTCGGAGATCACGATGTGGCCGCGCAGTCCGACCGCGACGATGCGCTCGCCGGCCCTGGCCAGCGCGAGGATGGGACTGGAGGCGGCCAGGCGGCTGGGCATGGCGCCCTGGTCCTGCGGCGGCTGGAAGGCTGCGCCTGGAGCCGGCGGGGAAACAGGCGGCGCTGCCAATGCAACGGCTACGGGCGCGGCTACAGGCACGACTACAGACGCGGCAAGCAGGCCTGCCAGCACGGCGCGGGCTAACCCGCGCGGGATACGAATCTGATCAAACCGCATGACGGCGTCTCCTACTCGATACAATCGATCCCGGCCCGGCGCAAACCGCGCCAGCCGGGGTACACGCTACGGGACTGTGTCCTCTTTTAGCGTTAGCGCACGCCCTCGCCCGCCAAGGCCTCCGGCGAGAAGAACGACGACGCCTTGGGCGGGATGACGACCCATCCGCCGGTGTCCGTGACGTCCTCCTGGCGCGCGTAGTTGCCGGTCGCCAGATCGTAGGTCACCCATTCGTCGGTGGAATGGCCCTGCGTCTCGTACAGCGAGATCGGCAGCGAATGCGTGGTGCGGTAGATCTGGCCGGTGCTGTCGTAATTGTCCGAGATGCCGATGCCGGGCATGTCCTCGTCCCAGTACAGCGTGCGCTTGGCGTACACATTGCGCTTGCCGGTCCGCAGCGTGGCCTCGACCACCCATACGCGGTGCAGCTCCCAGCGCATGCAATCCGGATTGAGGTGGTTCATGGTCTTCATCGCCACCGCGCTCGGGCATTGCTGCGGATCGCGGATCTTGTAGGTGTTGTACGGGATGTACATCTCCTTCTTGCCGATCAGCTTGAAGTTGTAGCGGTCCAGCGAGCCGTACCAGACCGCCGCCTCGTCCACCGTGCCTGCGCCGCCGCCGGTCGGGCTGGGCGTGTCGTAGGCGATGTCCGGCGCCAGCTTCACGCGGCGCTGGCCAGGCAGGTAGGAGAAGGCCTTGCGGCCCACGCCGACCATGTCGACGCCGTCCAGCACGATCAGCTTCTCGCCTGCCTTGCGCGGCGGGTCCGTGTAATCGATGCGGATCCGTCCATAGGTCTCGTTGAGGGCGACCGGCGTGGTCTTGGCCGGGTTGTAGATCGGATACTCGATCCACATCTTGCCGATGCCGGTGACGGTGCGGTTGCCCTGGGTGTCGACCACGGTACCGGTCATGCCGGCCGATTCGATCATGTGGGCGTCGAACTTCCACAAGCGGTTCCACATCACCTCGCTGCCCGTCTTCGGGAAGGGGAAGGGGAAGCCGGCAAAGCAGTTCTCGACCTGCAGGCCGTCGGCCACGGTCTTGCACTGGCCCACATTCTTCTTCGTGTTCTCCAGCACGTACTTCGGATAGTTCACCGTCCGGTGGCTGGGGTAGATATCCATGCGGAAGCCCGGGTACTTCTTGAACATGGCCTTGTTGCCTTCGCTGACCTTGTCGGCGTATTTATCGACGTTCTTGGCGTCGATCGAGAACAATGGCTTTTCCCCGGCAAAGGGGTCGGGCCGCACGCCCGGCTTTTTCGGGTCGTAGCTGGCGGGCGGCTTGATCGGGCCGTTGTAGGCGGGGATGGTGCCCTCCTTGTTGCCTTCCTTTTCGGCGCCCCACGGCGTGAGCGTGGTGCCCAGTTTGGCGGCGTCTTCGGCGGCACCGGCCAGGACCGCACCGGGGACGGCCAGGCCGGCGATCCCGGCGAAGCCCGCGAGCGCGGTCATGAGTTTGATCTTATGGAACATCTTGATGTCTCCTGTCGATTCTTAGAATGTGGTCTTGAGTGTCAAGGACAGCCAGCCGCGGTCCTTGAGCGAACCGTTGCCGGCGTTGGTGGAACCATTGATCGCCTGCGTGCCGAGGAAGCTGGTATTGCTGCCGAAATCGCCGAAATAGGCGTTGTAAGCGAGGTTGACGCGGTACTTGGCCTGGTAGTCGGCGCCCAGGCCTATGCTCCACGAACCGCTGCCCTTGTTGCCGCCCGCCGGCACCGGCGAGTTGCCCGACAGGCCGACGCTGTAGCTCATCGGCAGGCTCAGGTCGACGCTGGGGAAAGCCTGGAACCAGGTCGGCGTGAACGCCAGCGACAGGCCCAGCGCATCCTTGGTGGCGCAGCCGTCGATGCGCTTGTAGGCGCCGTAGCCGGCCTCGCCCGCCTTGCAGTGGGCATAGTCGACGCCATTGAAGTTGGCGGCGCTGCCGTCGTACAGCTTGTCCAGGCGGCTATAAGTCAGTTCGGCCAGCACGGTGGCCGAGTCGAACACGGGCGTCTTGCCGACGTAGGCCAGGGCATTCACCAAGGCGTGCCAGCTGTCGCCGCGCGCGATGTCGGCCGCGCCGAAGTAGCTCGCCAGCGCGGTGTTCTTGCGGTGCACCAGCTCGGCGCCGATCGACACGCCGGCCACCGATTTGGCCAGGCTCACGCCCACCAGTTTGACGTCCCTGGCGTAGGCGTTGTGCAGTTCGCTGAAAGTGCCGCCGGGCGACAGCACCGCCGGCACCTTGTCGTCGAACTTGCGGTAGTAGAGGCCCACCGTGCCTTCCAGCCATTCGGGCGCCGCCTTCATCATCACGCCCCAGTTGCCCCTGTCCTTGGGCACCGCGTCGCGCCCGCTCTGCAGGTTGCCGTTCATCGGTATGCCGAGGAAGTTGGTGCCGCCGTTGCCGATGATGTCGCCCTGCGACAGATAGGTGCCGCCGTCCGGCAGGCGGAAGGGCTTCCACTCCAGCATGTACTGGGCGGCCACGGAGACGGTGTCGCTCACCTGCATGTGGGCCGATACCTGGCTCAAGGGCAGGAACAGTTCCTTCACTTCGATGCCGGGCGTGTTCAGCGCCTTGCGGAAGTCGGCCGGGCTCTGCGCGTACGACACGCCGTGCACCGGTGTGAACAGCGATTCGCCCCAGTACACGGTGTGGCGGCCCGCCTTCACGCTGAGCGGCATATCGCCCAGTTCGATGCGGCCGAACACGAAGGCGTCCAGCAGTTCGCCTGAATGGGTGTTGTAGCGCCGGGCGAAGCGGGTGAATTTGTTGTTCGGGTAGGCGGTGCCGGCCAGGAAGCCGGTAAAGCGCGGATTGCCGCGCACGTCCTCGTCGTAGGCGGCGTCGTACCAGGCCGCGCCCGACAGCCGGAAACCGAAGTGGCTCTTGTAGACGTAATCGAGCTCGGTGAACAAGTCGACCCGGTTGGTCACCATGTCACCCCTGTCGAACTTGTAGTCGCCGGCCTGGTAGCCCCAGGCGTCGCCGATCGCATCGTCGCGTTTCTGCATGCGCCAGCCGGCGTTGTATTTGACAGTGTTATCCCAGCGCAACTCGGCGTCGGGATTACCGGTATCGATCTTGCCCGCCGTTGCCAGGCCACTCGCTGCCGCCGCGACTACGGCGAAACCTGCCGCCATGCCGCGCCCCAGCGATTTTTTGCGCCACTGCTTCATTCTTGTCTCCTCCAGGTTAATAGTAGCCACCCCCTGATGGTCGGAAGTGGCGCTACTTTTTTGTTTTTCCGCCGTGGCGGCCAAGCAAACATACAAACAGAAATGTTTTTATACGATCACTAAGGTCGTGCGTCGCATCATGCCGGGCATAGGGGCAACCGGAGAACGTTGCCGATATTGCGCCGCAGCATAGACGCCGGGCCGTACCCCGACTGGAACCGGGATGTTTCATCTTGCTTCAATGACTGAAGCGAGTCAACCAATTTTGATACGTGCATCAATTTTTAAATCAATCGCCCCGATAGATTTTCAAACGCAAGGCGGAACCCGGCCTTGTCCGTCAGCGCGCCGCCATGCGGATCGCGCCGTCCAGGCGCACGCTCTCGCCGTTGAAATAGCCGTTGGTGATCATCAGTTCGACCAGCGCCGCGTACTCCGGCGGCGCGCCCAGGCGTTTCGGGAACGGCACCGACGCGCTCAATGCGGCGTGCACGTGCTCCGGCAGGCCGTTCAACAGCGGCGTATCGAACAGCCCCGGCATGATGGTGTTGACGCGTATGCCCTCGTTCATCAGGTCGCGCGCGATCGGCAGCGTCATGCCCACGATGGCGGCCTTGGAGGCGGCATAGGCGGCCTGCCCCACCTGGCCGTCCTGCGCCGCCACCGAGGCGGTGTTGACCACCACGCCCCGCTCGCCGTTCGCCATCGGCGCCAGCGACAGCATGCCGGCGGCCGATTTGGCGATGCAGCGGAAGGTGCCGAGCAGGTTGACCTGCACCACGCGGTCGAAGGCATCTAGCGGGAAGTGTTTGGCCTGGCCGGTGGCCTTGTCCCAGCCGGCGGTCTTGGCCACGCTGCTGGTGCCGGCACAGTTGACCAGGATGCGTTCCTGGCCCTGGGCCTCGCGCGCCCTGGCGAAGGCGGCATCGACCTGCGCGTCCGAGCGCACGTCGGCCTGGCAATACACGCCGCCCAGGGCCTGCGCCAGCGCTGCGCCGCGCGCCGCGTCCAGGTCGAAGATGGCGACCTTGACGCCGTGCGCCGCCAGGGCGCGCGCCGTCGCTTCGCCTAGGCCGGAGGCGCCGCCGGTGACCACGGCGGCGATCGATGCATCGAGTTTCATGGCAGTCCCGGGCTCAAAGGCGTTCGATGATGGTGACGTTGGCCATGCCGCCGCCTTCGCACATGGTTTGCAGTCCGTAGCGCTTGTTGTGGCGGCGCAACGCGTAGATCAGCGTGGTCATCAGCTTGGTTCCCGAGGCTCCCAGCGGGTGGCCCAGGGAGATCGCGCCGCCGTGCACGTTCAGGCGCGCCGGGTCGGCCTCCAGCTGGCGCAGCCAGGCCAGGGGGATGGGCGCGAACGCCTCGTTGACTTCATACAGGTCGATCTCGTTGATGCCCATGCCGGCCTTCTTGAGCGCGCGCTGGGTGGCGGGGATCGGCGCCTCGAGCATGATCACCGGATCGTGGCCCAGCACGCTCATGTGGTGGATGCGCGCCAGCGGTGCGATGCCCAGTTCCTCCAGGCCGCGCGCGCTGACCACCATCAGCCCGGAGGCGCCGTCACACACCTGGCTGGCGTTCGCGGCCGAGATGCAGCCGCCTTCCCGCAGCAGCTTGACGCTGGCGATGCCTTCCAGCGTGGCGCCGAAGCGCACCCCTTCGTCGACAGTGTGCAGGGTACGCTCGCCATCGGCCAGGGTCACTTCCACCGGCACGATTTCGTCCTTGAACGCATTGGTCTCGATCGCGGCGGCGGCGCGCTGGTGGCTCAGCAGCGCGTATTCATCGAGCTGGGCGCGGGTATAGCCATACTTGCTCACGATCATCTCGGCGCCGACGAACTGGCTGAAATCGCCCCCCGGGTAGCGCGCCCGCATCTCGGGGCTCATGTAGTAACCCAGGCCGTTGGTGCGCGCCAGTTCGGACGGCGTGAACATCGGCACCCGGCTCATGCTCTCGACACCGGCCGCGATCACGAAGTCCATGGCGCCCGACATCACGGCCTGCGCGGCAAAATGCAGCGCCTGCTGGGACGAACCGCACTGGCGGTCGATAGACGTGCCCGGCACGCTCTCGGGCAGCCGGGACGCCAGGACCGCGTTGCGCGCCACATTGGTCGACTGTTCGCCGACCTGGCTCACGCAGCCCATCAGCACGTCGTCCACCCTGGCCGGATCGACGCCGCTGCGGTCCAGCAAGGCGTTGATGACCTGGGCCGCCAGGTCGACCGGATGCCAGCCCGACAATTTTCCGTTGCGGCGGCCGCCGGCGGTACGGGCGGCGGCGACGATGTATGCTTCAGCCATTCTCACTCTCCAGTCAGTTTGCGTAAAAGGTAGCACCGCGCGCGGCCATCGCTGCCATGCCCGGCGTGGCCAGGTAGGGCGGCCCCAGGTGGGCGTATTGCTTGCTCAGCGCCAGCACGCGCTCCATGCCTAGCCAGTCTGCATACTTGAGCGGGCCGCCCGCATAGCGGGGGAAGCCGATGCCCAGCAGCAGCGCCATATCCAGTTCCGCCGGGGTGGCGACCACGCCCTCTTCCAGCGCGGCGGCCGCCTCGATGATCATCGGCAGCATCAGGCGCTCGACGATCTCCCGGTCCGCGAACTCGCGCCGGCCCTGCGGCTGGACACGCGCGATCAGCGCGTGGCTGTCGCTCGCGTGCAGCTTCACCGGTTTGCCCGCCGGATCGGCTTCATAGCGGTAGAAGCCGGTTCCCGATTTCTGGCCGTAGCGTTTGTGCTCGACCATCAGCTCCAGGACGTCGTCCCAGGTGCCGGCCATGCGCTCGGGGTAGCCGGCGGCGATCACCTTGCACACATGGCTGCCGGTATCGATGCCGACCACGTCCATCAGGTAGGCAGGCCCCATCGGCCAGCCGAAATCCTCCATCGCGCGGTCCACCCGTTCGAAGTCGGCGCCGTCCGCCACCAGCTGGCAAAATGCGCGGGTGTTCGCGATCAGGATGCGGTTGACGAGGAAGCCCGGGCAGTCCTTGACGACCACTGGGGTCTTGCCCATGGCCACCGCATAGCCGACGGCGGTCGAGACGGCCGCCATGCTGGTTTCCTTGCCCTTGACGATTTCGACCAGCGGCATCACCGGCACCGGGTTAAAGAAATGCATGCCGACGAAGTTCTGCGGGCGCGCCAGCGGGACGGCAAGATCGTCTATGCGCAGCGACGAGGTGTTCGAGGCGATAATCGCGTCGTCCGCGATCCTGGTTTCCAGCTCGGCCAGCACCGCATGCTTGACCTTGAGGTTCTCCACCACAGCCTCGACCACCAGGTCGATGTCCGCAAAGCCGGCATAGTCGAGCTGCGCCACGATGCCGCGCCGCACCGCGTCCGCCTTGTCCTGTGTCAGCCGCCCTTGCCGGACCTGGCGCGCCAGCAGCTTGTCGGCCTCTGCCGAGCCTAGCTCGAGCTGGCCCTGCGCGATGTCCTTCATGCGCGCCGGCACGCCTTTGAGCGCGCTGGCGAAGGCGATGCCGCCGCCCATGATGCCGGCGCCCAGCACGGCGGCGTTCCTGACCCGGCGCGCTTCCGGGGCGTTGGCGTGCGCACGGCAGAGTTTCTTGAGCGCCTGTTCGCTGAGGAAGGCCTGGACCAGGCTGGCCGCCGCCTGCGTCTTGGCGACGCGGGTGAATGCGCGCACTTCGACCTCGAGCGCGTCGGCGATCGCCAGCGGCCAGTGCGCCTCCATCGCTTCGAGCGCCATCATCGCGGCCGGCTGGTGTTTCGGGCTGCATTTTTCGATGCCTGCCTTGGCCAACTGGAACAGACCGTGGGCAGCGTCCGCGGTCAGCGGCATCGGCGCCTGCCTGGCGGCGCGCCTTGCCCGCCACCCGGCTTCGTTCGCGGCGGCATGCCCGAGCAGGGCCAGCGCGGCGGCACGCAGCTCGTCCGGCGCAGCCATCTGGTCGACCACGCCGGCCAGCAGGGCCGCGTCCGCCCTGCTCGGCTTGCCGCCTGCTATCCATTCGACCGCGACGTCCAGGCCGGCGATGCGGGGCAGGCGCACGGTGCCGCCCAAGCCGGGGAACAGGCCCAGCGACACCTCCGGCAAGCCCACCTGGGCGCTTGCCGCCATCACGCGGTAATCGCAGCACAGGGCCAGCTCCAGCCCGCCGCCGAGCGCGTAACCGTTGATCGCGGCGACCACCGGCACGTTCAGTTGTTCCAGGCTGGACAGCGCGCCGTTGCCGATACGGAAGTGGGCCAGCATGTCTTGCTCCGGGCGCTTGAACAGCGCGCCGAACTCGGTGATGTCGGCGCCGGCGATGAAGACTTCCTTGGCGCTGGTGACCAGCACGCCGCGCAGGCCTGGGGCGGCGGCGATCGCAGCGACCGCGTCGCGCAGTTCGGCCAGCGCTAGTTGGTCGAGTTTATTGATCGCCTCTTCGCCACGGTCGAAGCACAGTTCGGCATAGCCATGATCCAGTCGTTTGACCTGTACCGTTTGCCCTTGGTGCAAATATTGATTCATGTTATATTTTTCAAAAATTGATGGAAGCCGTCGGAACCGCTGCAACATGACTATCAGTCTACGGCGGCAGCGTTCTTCCGGCTTCGTCCGAACCGACGAATTGTGCAGTGCCGACCGCGCCGTCCGAACTACTAAAGGTCAAACAACAACCATGGCAACTACTACGCGCAAGCCGCGCGACAAGGCGGCTGCGCCCGCCCCCACCGGCGTCACGCCCGTCTACGACAGCGCGCTGATGCATGAACGGCGCCAGCGTATCCTGCAAGAAACCAAGCGTGTGATTGAAGAGAACGGCATCGAGAACCTGAGCATGCGCGAGCTGAGCAAGCGCGCCGACGTTGCGCAGCGCACGCTGTACAACGCCTTCGGCAGCAAGGACCGCATCGTCGGACTGGTGATCCAGGAGAACTACCTCGAGCAGCTCGCGCGCATGAAGTTCGCGACCGCAGCCGATACCATGGAAGGCGTGATCGAACGGCTGGTGCGCGTGTGCATGCATTTCGGGCGCCAGCGCAATTACCTGAAGGCGGTCATGGACCTGTATTTCTCGCCGGCGGTGCACAAGGACACCATCTTCATGATGCGGGAATTGTCGTACGGGAACGTCAGGCCCTGGCTGCTGCAGCTCGAGCAGCGCCAGCAGATCAGCCCCTGCCTGTCGCGCGAACAGATCGAGGGCGACATGACCGACCTCGCTTTCTCCGTGATGCGCAAATGGGCAATAGGCGACATCGGCGTGGCGCGCATGGCCGACGAGGCGGTGCGCGGTTTCCTCGTGCTCGCCGTCGGCGCGACGACCGGTGAAGCGCAGGCGCGCGCCTTGCGTACGCTGGCACAGCGCAAGCGCCCCGCATCCGCACCCGCACCCGCCCCCACCTCCCTGCCCGGCCCGGCCAAGGCGGCCAAGGTCACCAAGCCGGCCAAGCCGGTAAAGGCGGCCAAGGCGGTAAAGGCGGCCAAGGCGGCTTAAGCGGCGCAAGCGGATTACGCGGCTTAAGCGGATTAGACGGCCAAGGCGGCTTAGGCAGGCGGGGCTGCCTCCCAGGCTGAGCGCCCGCCGGCTCAGGCTTCCAGGATGGTGACCGCCGACATGCCGGGCGCGCCGTACACCTGCGTGTAGGCCAGCCGGGCGCCTTCGACCTGGCGCCGGCCCGCGCGCCCGCGCAGCTGCTGCACGTTTTCGACCACCTGGCGCAGGCCCGAAGCGCCTATCGGTTCGCCGCACGCCAGGCAGCCGCCGTCGGTGTTGACCGGCAGCCGCCCGCCCAGTTTGGTGGCGCCTTCGCGCAGCAGCTTTTCCTGTTCGCCGTCGGCGCAGAAGCCGTTTTCCGCCATGTGCATGATTTCGGCGCCCGATTCGGTGTCCTGGATCTGGGCCACGTCGATGTCGGCCGGGCCTACGCCGGCCATCTCATAAGCCGCTTTCGACGCGATTTGCGTCGGCGAGGCCGCACGTTCGAGCTCCAGCGACGGCGCGAACACTTCAAACGAACCGGCAAGCCGGGTGCGCACCGCCGCGCCGCGCAGCAGCGGGCCGTCCAAGCCGAGTTCGCGCGCCTTGCGTTCCGACGCCAGTATCAGCGCGGCGCCGCCTTCCGCCGGGGAGCAGAACATGAACTTGGTCAGCGGGTCGGACACCATCTGGCTGCCCATGATGGTCTCCAGGCTGACCGCCTCGCGGCGCCACGCGTGCGGCGCCAGCGCGCCGTTCTCGTACGCCTTCTCCGCCACCAGGCCGAGCGCTTCGGCCGAGATGCCGTGCAGGGCCATATAGCGCTGTATCTTCATGGCGAAGAACTGCGTCGTCAGCATCAGGCCGGTCTGGCCGTACCACATCGGCAGCCCCGCCGCCACCGGGTCGGCGTTGAACGCGCCGCGCGGATGCTTGTCGAAGCCGACGATGACGCCCAGGTCAAACTCGCCCGACTTGATCGCCCAGTAGCCGGCCAGCAGGGCCGAGCCGCCGGTGGCGCAGCCGTTGGCCACGTTGATGAACTGCACCCCGGTCAGCCCCATGCGCGGCAGCACCGCATCGGCGTCGCCGGAGGCGGCCGAACCGCCGAAGGCGAACTGCACATCCTTCCAGGCGATGCCGGCGTCGGCCAGCGCTTCGCGGATCGCGAACACGCCCAGGTCCAGGCCGGTCCTGCCGTCGTGGCGGCCGAAGGGATGGATGCCGGTCCCGATCACACGCACATTGGTGCTCATGATTGCTCCTCGTCGACGGGGCGGAATGCGTAGGTCAGGACTGCGCTGCCGTCCGGGCCTTGCCGGTAGGGCAACAGGGTGAAGCGCATCGGCATGCCGATGTGCAGCGCGGCGAAGTCCGCCGTGTCCAGGCGCGCCTCGACGATCAGCTGCTCCGCCAGTTCCACATAGCCGACCGCGTAAGGCCGGAAGTCCGCCTCGCCGGACGGGCCGTCGTACGGCCGCTTCGGCGCGAAACGCTGCACCGTGTACGACCATAGCCTGCCTTCGGTGGCCAGTTCCATCTCGTCGTAGCGTTCCCCTTCCGGTCCCGAAGGCATCGGAAACACGATCCTGCCGTCGCTTCGGCTTTTACCGCCAAGCAGCCTGGCGGCCGCGCCTTCGCCGGCGACCAACCCTGGCGCTACCATATTCTGTGTCATTGCTCCACTCCTGTTGAAAATAGCTGAAGGAATTGCTAAGGCGTTGTTAACCGCATTGCTAAACGAATTGCTCACGAAGGCCACATCTGTTCACTTGCTCAGGTTCACTCCCTCAGGCGCCTGCGCCATCGATCAGCTCGAGCGCCCGGCGGGCCAGCGCGGCGCCGTTCCGCTCGTCCCCGCCCGGCGGCGCCAGCACGGCGCGGAACAGCGCGAACACCAGGTGAAAGGTCGTGACGCGCTCCGCGTGGCCGCCGCACTGGCGGTAATGCGTCAGGTATTCCGCCTGCGTCGGTATGCGCTGCCGCGCCAGGTCGAGGTCGCGCAGGCCTGCCGCCGTCCGGTCCAGCTGCCACGGCATGCAGCTGTGCGCGGCATCTGCCAGCGGATGGCCCAGGGCGGCGTGCTCCCAGCCGCACAGCGCCAACACCCGGCTGCCTGCCGGATCGAAAATCAGGTTGCCAAGCCGGAAATCGCCATGATGGATGGCGCTTTCGTCATCGTGGGGAAGATGCGCCGCCAGCCAGTCGCCCACCCGCGCCAGTCCGGGCTGCACAGCGCCGCAGGCATCCGGTACGCCAAGCCGGCGGTTCCCGCGCGCCACCTCGTGCGCAAAGAAATGCGCAGGCCTGGCATAGTCGGCCAGGCCCGCTGCGGCCCAGTCTATGCGGTGCAGGCGCGCCAGGGTCTCCGCCAGCGCGAAGTACACGCCGCGCCGCCGTTCCGGCTCCAGTTCGGACAAGCCATACCCGGCGAAGACACGGCCCTCCGGTATCGCGGCAACGAAGAACGGCGCCCCGGCCACCAGGGGATCGTCGCAAACCAGGACCGGCTTCGGCGCCGGCACGCCGTTGGCGGCGAGCGCGTCGAGGATGCGGCGCTCCCGGCGCAACCCCGGCGCTGGCGCCACCGGCAAGGACAGCAGCTTGCCTGCGGCGGGACCGGGATCCGCGGCTGGTTCCAGGCGCAGCAGCAAACTGCGGTCGTCGAAGCGGATGCGGTAGGCTGCGCCATTCGTCCCCAACGACGCGACACGCATGCGCCCGCGCAAGCCCGGCAACGCGTCGCGCAGATGGGATTCGAAGCGCCGCCGCTGGAGCCCCAGCGCGCTCATGCGAGGTCCGGGAGGCATCGCGTCAGCGGCCCCGGAACACCGGATCGCGCCGCCCGGCGAACGCGCGCACGCCTTCGGCGAAGCACTCGCGGTCGATCAGTTCGCGCTGGCGCGCCGCCTCGTAGGCCAGCTGGGCCGCAAGGGGCGCGCCGGCCGCCGCACGGTCGGCGCGCCGCGCCTCGAGGGCGGCATGCGCCGGCAGCGCCGCCAGGCGCCGCGCCAGCGCCAGCGACTCGGCGCGCAGGTCGGCATCGTCCACGCACATCCAGACCAGGCCCCATTGGGCCGCCTGTTCCGCCGACAGGCGGTCGCCCAGCAAGGTCATGCCCATCGCTCGTGCGCGGCCGGCCTGCTGGCGCAGGAACCAGCTGGCGCCCAGGTCGGGCACCAGGCCCAGGCGCGGCATCGACGGCAGGTAGAAATAGGCCGAGCGCGCGGCAATGACGACGTCCGCCGCCAGTGCGAGGCCTACGCCGCCGCCGACCGCACCGCCGTTCATGGAGGTCAGCACCGGCACCGGCATGTCCTGCAGCGCGAGGATCAAAGGGTTGGACAAGGCCACCATGGTGTCGAAGGTCGCATTTCCCAGCGATTTGCCCGGACTTCCGTGGACTCCCATGTCGTCCAGGTTGGCGCCGGCGCAGAAGGACTTGCCGGCGCCGGTCAGCATGAGCGCGCGCAGCGAACGGTCCGCGCGCACGCGCGCCAGCACGGCGAGCAGTTCCTGCGCCTGCTGCGGCGAGAGCGGATTGCGCTTTTCCGGCTGGTTCAGCGTGACGATGGCCACCCCGCCGTCCACCTCGAACGTGACACATTTGTAGTCCGGCATATCGTTCTCCTGTTCCGAAAGCGCTGCCGGCTACAGCGCCCGCGCGATCACTTCCATCATGATTTCATTGGTGCCGCCATAGATGCGCTGCACGCGCGCGTCCACGTACATGCGGCCGATCACATAGTCGTTGGTATAGCCGTAGCCGCCAAACAGCTGCAGGCAGTCGTCGACGACCTTGCCCTGCAGGTCCGAGGCCCAGGCCTTGGCCATCGACGCGGTGACGGTATCGAGCCTGCCGGCGACCATGTCTTCCACGCAGCGGTCGACGAAGGCGCGCCCCGCCTTTACGCTGGTCGCGGTGGCGGCCAGCTTGAAGCGCGTGTTCTGGAACTCCGCGACCGTCTTGCCGAACGCGATGCGCTCGCGCACATAGGCGAGCGTCTCGTGGTAAGCGCCTTCCATCATCGCGACAGCCATCACGGCGATGATCAGCCGCTCGTATGGCAGGTCCGACATCAGTTGCGCGAAGCCCCTGCCCTCCTCGCCGCCCAGCAGCCTGTCGGCCGGCACGCGCACGTCGTCGAAGAACAGCTCCGACGTGTCCTGCGCCTTCAGGCCTATCTTGTCCAGAGGCTGGCCGACACGGTAGCCCTGGCAGCCGCCGGTTTCCACGATCAGGATGGAGATGCCGCGCGAACCCTGTTCCGGCGCCGTGCGCGCGACGACCAGGACCAGGCCGGCCAGCAGGCCGTTGGTGATGAAGGTCTTGGCGCCGTTGATGATGTAGTCGCCGCCGTCCCGGATGGCGCGGGTGCGGATGCCCTGCAGGTCCGACCCGGCGCCGGGCTCGGTCATGGCGATGGCGCCGACCAGCTCGCCGCGCGCCATGCGCGGCAGGTAGCGCGCCTTCTGCGCTTCGGTGCCATGGTTCAGGATGTAGTGGGCGACGATGCTGTGCACCGACGCGCTCATGCCGGTCAGGCAGCGGCGCGCCATTTCCTCGTACAGCACCGCCTCGTGGCGGAAGTCGCCGCCGCCCCCGCCCCACGCCTCGGGTATGTCGGAACAAAGCAGGCCGATTTCGCCCGCGCGGCGCCACAACGCATGGCCGACGTGGCCGCGCCGGCGGGCGGCGTGGTCGTCGGGCAGCATTTCCTGCTCGATGAAACGCACCACCGTGTCACGGTACAGTTCAAGGTCCGGGTCGGTCCAGCAGGGTTGAAAGTCGATGGCCATGGTTTCCAGGAGACGGGTAGGTATCGAGGTCGATGATAGCCAGCCGCGGCGGCCTTGGCTTCGTCTGTTCAGACGAATGCGGAATCAGCCGATCAGGCCGAGCCGCCGCGCGACAGCGACCGCCTGGGTGCGGCTGCCGGCGCCCAGCTTGGCGTTGACGCCGCGCAGGTGGGTGCGCACCGTGTTGGCCGAGACGAACATCTTCTCGCCGATGGCGATGTTGGAATAGCCTTCGGCCAGCAGCGTCAGCACGCGCAGCTCCTGGCGCGTCAGCGCTTCCGCCAGCGCGGCCGCCGGCGCCGCCGTGTCCGCTTCGGTGGCCGGACCGAAACCCTGCAGCAGCCGCTGCAAATATTCGGCCAACAAGGGGTCGCCCTGGTCCGGCCGTCCCTGGAAGGGGGCGGCCATATAGCTGCGCAGCAGAGCGCCGGCCTGGGGTCCTTCGTCGAGGATGATGTGGACCGCCCCTTCGTTGCACGTCGCGCGCAGCAGCGTCCCCAGCGCCGCATGGGCGGCGCGGTGATCGCCGTTGCGGTAGAGCGCCACCGCGCGCAGCAGGCACAGCGCGAGCGCCCGCCTGTGCCGCGAGGCGCCCCGCGCCGCCGCGATCTCGCCGTCCAGCAGCGGCAGCGCCGCCGCGTGCCGCCCGGCTGCGATCTGGCAGCGCAAGCGTCCCAGCTCGAGGTATTCCACGTCGTGGGCCAGCAGGCGCAAGCCCTTGAGCCGCAACCAGAGTTCCCGGTCGTCGGCCCGTTCCAGTTCGGTCCGAGCCGCATCGAGATGCCCCTGCAGCACATAGACGCGCGCCCGCTCCAGCCTGGCGCCGGCGATCAGCCGCGGCAAGTTGCGGCGATGGCCCAGGTATTCGAGTTCGGTCAGCGTCTGGAACGCCAGGTCGACGTCGCCGCGCTGGAAGGCGATGCGCGAGAGCGTCACGTGGGCGCTGATCATGTGATCCTGGATGCCGGCGCTGATGGCCAGCGGCAGGTAGATGTTCAGCAGATGCTCGGCCTGCGCGCAATCGTCCGCTTCGTACAGCGCGTTCGCATGCAGCACGCCGGCCCACGCATTGCCATGCGCCTGGCTGTAGCTGCCTTCGTGCGATGCGCGCAAGGCCATGCGGAAGCGCGCGCCGGCCTGCCTGATGCGGCCTTCGTGCAGGTCGATGATGCCTTCCACCGCCTCCGAATACATGGCGTTGAAAGCGCCGGATGCCCCCTGCCGCTGGCGCGCAGCGCCCAGCAGCTTGCGCGCCTGCTGGTACTGGCCCAGCACGGAATAGACGTCGGCCATCGCATTGGTCAGCACGGTATGGGCGAAGCTGTCGCCGGCGGGGACGGCGGCCAAGGATGCAAGGGCGGCGCCGCCGATGGCGCTGGCCTGTTCGTAATCGTCCATCATCGCCAGCAGCACCGGCCGCAGCGCGACGATGGACACGCCGGTTGCCGGACTGTCCGCCTGGCCGCGTTCGCAGCGTTCGAGCAGCGCCAGCGCCTCGCCGGGGCCGCGCATCATGCACAAGGCCCAGGCCCGCACCGCCTGCAGGTCGGGATGCGGATGTAGCGCCGCTTCGGGCAGCGCATCGAACCAGCGCGTGAGCAGGCGGATCCGGCCCTGCGCCAGAAGTTCCTGGGCGTGGCATGCGAGCAGGCGCACCGCTTCCGCCGTGTCGCTGGCGGCGATCGCATGGTCGATGGCGGGCACCGGGCGTCCCTGCGAAGCGAAGCAGCGCGACGCGGCGAGGTGCAGCCGCCCGGCCAGGCCGGGATGTTCGCTCGCCAGCTGGCCTTGCAGGAAGTCGGCGAACAGGCCATGGTAGCGATAGGTCGCTTGTTCGCCGTCCATCGGGGTCAGGAACAGGTTGGCGCCGTCGAGCTGGCGCAGCAGCGCAGCACTGTCGCTGCGGCCGGTCAGGGCGTCGCACAGGGGGGCGTCGAGATAGCGCAGGATGCTGGTGCGCAGCAGGAACTCGCGCAGCGCCGGCGGCTGCTGGGCCAGCACGTCGTCCGCCAGGTATTGGGTCACCGCCTGGTTGGAGCCCGAAAAATGCCCGATGAACTCCCCGTAGCTGCTGCGGCGCTCCAGTGCGACCGAAGCGAGCCACAAGGCGGCCACCCAGCCTTCGGTCTTCTGGTGCAGTGCCGACAACTGCTCCGGCTGCAGGAGAAGCTGCCGCCGCTGCTGCAGGAACTCCCCGGCTTCGGGCAGCGAAAAACGCAGATGCGACGCATCGATATCGAGCATCTGGCCGCGCCCGCGCAACTGGCCGAGGCCGAGCGCCGGCAGCGTGCGCGAACCGATCACGATCTGCCCGTTGCGCGGCAGCTGGACCAGGATTTCGCGCACCAGGCCAAGCACGACCGGGTCCTGCACATGCTCGAAATCGTCGAAGAACAGCACGAACGGCGACTGGAAACCGGCCAGCGCGTCGGCCAGGCGCAACACGACGTCGCGCGGTGTAGCGATGGGCCGCACCGCAGCCGCATCGGGCGGCTCGCTCGCCACGATATGGGAAACGGCGGTGTCGAGGCAGGACAGGAAACGGGAAGCATCGTTGTCGGCCTGGTCCAGCGTGAGCCACGCGGTCGCGGCGCCCTGCCCTTCCATGCGCTGGCGCATCTGTATCATCGCCGTGGTCTTGCCGAATCCGGCCGGCGCCCGGACCAGCACCAGCCGGGCCGCCGGCACGCCGCCGATGCGCGCATGGATCGCCGTCCGTTCCACCTGCGACGAACTCACCGAGGGCGGATTGAGCTTGGCCTGCGCTGTTGCCATTCGGAGGCCCACGGTCACGGCTCCCGTTCAGGACGCGTAAGAAAACTTCTGCAGGATGACCAGCGTTTCGCTCTTGACCGTTTCATCGAGCACCTTCTTGAACGCGGCGAAGCGGGGATGGGACATCAAGTGCTGAAAGCCACGGTCCATATGGGCCAGGTCTTCGAGCTCCCAGATGTCGATCACGGTATTGAGGCGGCCGGTCCGGTGCATATAGGCGGCGTTCAGCTTCCATCCCGACTCTTCGATGATGGGCACCCACTCGGCCATGGTCTGGACGAAGCGCTGATAGCCGGCGCCGTCGATTTCAAGTGTTGCCTGCAGAAAGATACTCATGCCCTGCTCTCCCGGTGGTTCTGCCTGGCGCCTGGCGCCGAAACGGATGCGTCGTCGCTACGCGCATGCGTGCTTGCTCGCGTGCCGGCGGCGTTCAGTCCGCGCCGACTTTCTCCAGCGGCGCCTCGACGGGGGTCCTGCCGACCGCGCGCAAAAAGGTCTTGTGCATATTGATCAGCGACGGTTCGTTCTTGCCGAAGGTGTTGAAGGGCTTGATGTTGGCGTTCAGGCTTTTCTGGACATTGGCGCTGACCCAGTAGTCTTCCTTGTCGACCACGTCGCGGATGAACTGGAAGTGGGATTGCGGATCGAGTCCCTCGCTCGGGCGGTTCAGATCGCCGCGCCAGTAGCAACGGTAGCGCGTCAGGTGCTCGCCCACCGTGGCGCCCGGATACAGCTGGAAGAATTCAACCGCGTTGGGCGACACCAGCAGCGAGATATTCGGATAGATGAAGTGGACAAAGGCGAAGTGGTCGAAGACGCCGGTGGTCCACTGCTCGACCGGGATCTCCTTCAGGCTGGAGATCGTGCGGTTGACGAAGGTCATCCGGTGGTGGCGCTGGTCCGGGCCGAAGCGGTCGTACAGCGACAGGTTGCCCAGCGTGTAGTCGCCGACGCTGTCCTTGTGCAGCGGCCCGAAATGGTAGCCTTCGCAGAAGGTGTCGAGCGCCAGTTTCCAGTTGGTGTTCATGCGGAATTCATGCATGTTGACGAAGCTCATGTCGCCCAGCTTCCACATGGCGAAGTAAGGCGCGAGGTCGCCGAGGTGGTCGTCGATGCTGAACTTCATGTCGGGATCCAGGCCCACGTAGATCACGCCGTACTTTTCCTCGACCGGCAGGCGCACCAGGTCGTAATAGGATTTGTCGACGCAGCCGAAGCTCTCTTCCTTGAATATCGTGCGCAGCTTGCCCTTGAGATCAAAGCCCCAGGCATGGTAGGGGCAGCTGATCGAATTGGCCTTGCCGCAGCCTTCTTTGAGGCGGGCGCCGCGGTGCGAGCAGGCGTTCAGGTAGGCGTTGACCTTGCCGTCGTTGTCGCGCACCAGCAGCACCGGCACGCCCAGGTCGTCGAAGGTGGTGAACGAGCCGGGACCCGGCAGGTCGCAGCTGAAACCCACCATCTGGGGGCTTTCCTTGAAGATCTTCTGCTTTTCCTGTTCGAACAGGTCGGGGTCGGTATAGGTCCACGTGGGATGGCGGTACGGCGCTTCCGCGCTGTCGGTGGTGCCGGCGTCCACGTGCTTCAGGGCGCGGTGCACCACGTCGGTCAAGACGTCTCTTTCGTTCAGCATGCTGGTCTCCATTGATGGCTGGGCGGATCGTTCTTCTGTCGAGAACCTTGCGCGCCGCGTTCGTTTAATTTTGCAACGCGTGTTAATTTTCAAACGAATATGCCACAAGCCGGGACGCGCGGCAAGCAGATTCTCACCTGACAAACATTCTGTTTTGTTTTATGGCGAACGGGCAAGAATTAAGCAAGGAACGAGCAAGAATCGAGCAAGGAATCAGGAAGGAGTGCGCCGGCTGGGCCGGCGCGGTGCAAGCTCAGCTGCTCGCGGTGCCGGCGGCATCGGCGGCACCGGCCGCATCGGCAGCCGCATAGGCCTCCGAAAACTCACGCATGGCAATGGAGGCCAGCAAGTCGAGCAGGCGCTCCAGCCGCTTGCCTTTTTTCAGGTGCGGCGCCATGTCCACCGCCACACCCTGCATCGACGACATGATCAGGTCCATCAGCATCTCGCGCGTCTCCTCGACGACCGCCAGGTAAGGGAAACGCTTGAGCATGGCGTCGGAGATCTTTTCGTCCAGCGACTTTTCCAGCGCCGTCATGGCGCGCTTGAGCGCCTTGTCGGTCCTGGCGCCGCGCAGCAATTCGTGCAGGGCGACAAAGGTCGGCGAGGCGTAATACTGATGGCAGACCGCCATCGTCTGGCGCATATGCTTTTCACTCGGCAAGGTTCCCGGCGCCACGACGATGCCGCCGATCAGGCGCTCGTACTCCTCCGCGCGTTTCTCGACGATGTACTTGGCCGCCGCGTTGAACACCATGGCGCGGGACTTGAAGTGATGGGTCATGGCGCCGCGCGAAACGCCCGCCTGGCTTGCGATCTTCTCGGCGGTAGTCTGCGCATAGCCGATCTGGACCAGGCACTGCAACGTGGCTTCGAGTATGGCGTCACGCGTCATCTGGCTTTTCTCGGCCTGCCAGGTATCGGCCTTGGCTTTCGCTCCGGATCTCGTCGGGCGGGCCGGTTTCTCTATTGCGGAATTTGTCATTTGCACATAGCCGATGTCTCAGGATTCCCCCCATCTTGGACGAAGGGCATGGGCCGGTCAATAAAAAACATCCATGATCGCTTTTTATTGGCAACCCTTGCCGTCTGGCCGGCGGCACCGGCGCGCGCCGGGCGGGTCGCGCATGCCGAGAAATTTATTGACTTATCAAGGCGGCAAAATGTACCATGAAAACGTTTTCAAGAATTATGAAAAGGTTTTCATGGCGCCGCGCCGCTACCGGCAAGCGCGCAACACAGCCATGGAAACGGGACCGCGCCGCCGCAGCCATCAACACTAAAAACTCACGAGACAAGATGAACGCCACCAATCCGACCAAGTCCCCGCTGCTGTGGGTGCCGACAGGCTACTTCACCATGGCATTGGGATACGTGATGCTGACCAGCGTAACCGCCATCATGTTCAAGAACCTGGGCATGGACAACGGCATGGCAGCCCAGTATTCCAGCATGCTGATACTCGCCTACACCATCAAGCCCCTGTTCGCTCCCTTCGTGGAGATGTACCGCACCAAGAAATTCTTCGTACTGTGCGCCCAGGTGCTGATCGGCCTGGGCTTCGTCGGGGTGGGCCTGGCCATGGGCCTGCCGCAGTATATGTTCTTCCTGATGGGGACCTTCTTCGTCCTCTCCTTCATTGGCGCCACGCAGGATATCGCCTGCGACGGCGTGTATGTCACCTCGCTCGATTCGCGTTCGCAATCGCTGTACTGCGGCATCCAGAGCCTGTCCTGGAACATCGGCCCCATCGTCGCCTCGGGCGGCATGGTGTTCCTCAGCGGCTGGCTGCACACCGGGGTGTTCGGCCACGACGCCAAGGTGTTCGGACCGGACTGGGGCGACGCCTGGCGCATCATCTTTTTCCTGGTGGGCGGCATCACCCTGGTGATGGCGGCCTGGCACGCGCGCGTGATGCCGGACGGCGCCCGCGCCGAGAACACGCCGCGCAACGTCGCCGACGGCGGCCGCATCCTGCTGGAAGCCTTCACCACCCTGTTCCAGAAACGCGACGTGTGGAAAATGCTCGCCTTCGCCTTCATGTTCCGCCTCAGCGTGGGTTTCCTGGAGAAGATCGGGCCCTTCTTCATGGTCGATCCGGCCGCCAAGGGCGGCTTGGGCATGTCCAATGAGTTGCTCGGCATCGTCTACGGCACCTGGGGGCTGGCGGCGGTGCTGCTGGGATCGCTGCTGGGAGGCTGGTGCGTGGCGAAGCGCGGCTTGAAGTCCACGCTGTTCATGCTCTGCTGCGCCATCAACATCCCCAACGTCACCTTCCTGCTGATGGCGATTTACCTGCCGTCGAACCTGTACGTGATCGGGGCCGGCGTCGTGGTCGAGAAGTTCTTCTTCGGCTTCGGCGCCGTGGGCTTCATGATCTACCTGATGCAGCAGCTGGCGCCGGGCAAGTTCAGCACCACTCACTACGCCTTCGGCACCGGCGTCATGGGCCTGTGCGGCCTGGCGACCGGCGTGGTCAGCGGCCACCTGCAGGAAGCCCTGGGCTACGTCAACTATTTTGTCTTCGTCATGGTTGCGACCATCCCCTCCTTCATCGCCACCTGGTACGCACCGTTCCACCACGAGGAAGCGCCCTCCGGCGAGAACGCGGAGAAGCAGCAAGGCGCCAACGGCAAAGGGATGCCCGCCTGAACAACGTTGGCTGGCAGGCTCCCTGGTCCATGACGCATGCCTTTGTCTATTCCGGCTTGGCTTGGGCACAAGCCAGCATGGCGTCGCCGATCTCATGATCGGCCTGGGCCTTGAGCATTTCGCCAGCGCCGCGTATGTCGCGAGCTTCCCTGTTTTGGCTCAGCTTTGACTTGCCGACCAAGCGTGTGATTTCGATTTCCATGCCAACAATTGCCTTGAGCTTGGCGTCGATGAACTCCTTGGAACTATCCCCCATTTTCCACGGCACCGGCTGGGAAGCTTCATGTGTCCGGGTCAGCCGGCCAACCACCCCGCGCACGAAGCGCTCGTCGTCGCGGATGGTGATGCGCCCGTAAGCATGGGCCACCACGTAATTCCAGCTGGGTACCTGTTTGTGGAACTCGTGCTTGGAGGGATACCAGCTAGGTGAAATATAGGCGTCGCCGGCGCGAAAGACCACCAGTACTTCATCGCCATCGTTCACGTCCTGCCACACCGGATTGGCGCGCGCGACATGCGCCGCCAGCACGCCCAGTCCGCCCTGCCGGGAATCGAGCTCAGAGTCGAGCTCGAAAGGGATGTGATTGACATCGAGCCCGCTTGCCCCATGTGTCACCAGCATGCCAAAAGGGTGTTGCTTGATGAGGTCATGCAGCACTTCGGTGCGGGACTCCTCGAAATGGGCGGGAACATACATATCCTTCTCCTGGTTGGGTTGATGAGAGATTATTGCGGCTTTCTGGATTACCATATAGATCCAAAATACAGCTATTTCACTGAACCAGAACTCCATGTCCAGACGTCCACAAGCTACGGAATTGCCTCCCCTTCGCGGATTGGACCGCGCAAGCAGGGATCTGGGCCGCCAGTTGGCGCAGTCTTTGCGTGAGGCCATTCATACCGGGAACTTGAAGCCAGGCGACCTGCTGCCGTCAAGCCGTCAACTGGCCGGGGCGCTCGACATCGCGCGCGGCACCGTGCTGGAGGCATACGCGCAATTGACCGCCGAGGGCTGCCTGGATGCGCAAGCCAGGGCAGGCACCCGGGTGGCGGCGGGACTGGACAGACAGCCAGCCCCGGACCATGCCCCGCAAATAACCTCGGTCGAGCCCACGCCCGCGCCGCTTCCGGCACCTGCCGCTGCCTACGCGAAGGTCGCGGCGCAATTCAAGCAACTGCCTCCGTTGCCCTTCGCCGTGTCCGTTCCCACCGGCCCTGCAGCGCCCGATGAAACCTGGCGGCGGCTCGGCAACCGAATTCGCGCCCGAGGCAAAGGCGCGCCTTCCGGTTATGACGATCCCCAGGGCGTCCTGGCTTTGCGGGAAGCGGTGGCCGATTATGTGCGCCGGTCACGCGCGGTGCAGTGCAGTGCGGCGCAAATCATCATCACGAATGGAACCCAGCAAGGCTTGTATATCGCTTGCCAGGTACTTCTGGGCGCTACCGACATGGCTTGGGTGGAAGACCCGGGCTACTGGGGTATTACGAAAATTCTGGAAAGCACAGGGCATCCGGAACGCATGGTGCGTGTGCCCGTCGACGACGCCGGCATCAACGTCGAGGCCGGCATTGCCATGGCGCCGCACGCCCGCGCCGCGTTCGTCACGCCTTCGCATCAATATCCTTTGGGAATGCCCATGAGCATGGGGCGCCGGAGTGCACTACTGGCCTGGGCGCGACAGCATGCATCCTGGATAGTGGAGGACGACTATGACAGCGAACTGCGCTACGCAGGCCATCCCTTTCCGTCGCTGCAAGGACTGGCGCCGGACCGTGTTGTCTACCTTGGCACCTTCAGCAAAATTCTGTTCCCATCACTGCGCCTGGGCTATGCCATCGTTCCCGACGTGCTGGTTCCTGCCTTCTGCGGGGCACGCTTGCTGATGGACAGGCATTCGCCCAGCGCCGACCAGCACGTTCTCGCCGCCTTCATCACCGAAGGCCACCTGGACCGGCATATCCGGCGCATACGCAGTGTGTACGCGGACCGGCGCAGCCAGTTGATCGGCATGCTGGAGCGATGGATACCCAAGGACCTGGGCTGCTTGCAGCCGAGCGATCAGGGCATGCACCTGGTGCTCTGGCTGGCGCTAGCCATGGATGACGTTTTGCTGGCGTCGCGCGCCATGGAGGCTGGCGTATCGACCCGCCCCGTGTCTCCGATGTATTCCGAGGGGAATGGCCGGCCGGGACTGATACTCGGCCTGGGCGGATACAGCGACGATCAGATGATTTCAGCAGTTCGTAACCTTGCGGCAATCATTAAGGAAATGGCTAAACGATAATATGCTACGCGAGTTGCCGACAATGCCGCGGCCCCAGCATGGTTGACAGGCGCCGGGCAATGCACTACGTTATCGATAACACATATTCGAGCAACCTGGCCGCCACAAAGAACGGCGGGCATCTTTTTTCAACGTTCCGGCAGCTGCTGCGGAACCTTTACACTGAGAACGAGCGACACATGACGACTACCCCACGCGCTGCCTTCGGCCTGTTGATGCTGACGGGCTTGGCCGCTTGCAGCACCTTGCGAGGCGGCGATTCCGGCGCGGGCGAGATCCCGCTGTTTGTCGGCGCCCCCCTGGCTTCGTACCAGGTAACCATCGCCACGCCGGAGAACAGGCAAACGCTCAGCGGGGTCAGCACTACGGTACCGAAGCTGCCAAACAGCAAATTCCCCAACAGCAGCACCAGCGTGAGCGTGGCTTCCAAGGACGTTGCGAACGATGCGCTGACACTGACCTGGCGCGACACCTGGTACGCCGGCCTGAAAATCGACGGCGGCGCCCCACTCAACCTCACGCCCTACATCCGGCAAGGCACGGTTGAATTCGACCTCAAGGTCAATGAATTGAGCAAAGGCGATATCGCTTTTAGTATGGGCTGCGGAAACAGTTGCGAGCGCAAGGTGTCCTATATGGTGCCCGCCCGCGCGGCCATCGGCAAAGGCTGGCAGCACGTCGCGCTGGGCTTGACGTGCTTTGCGCGCGACAGCGACGACTTCAGCGCCATCAATGAGCCGATCGCCCTGGTAGGCTCCGGCAGCGGCGAGGTCAGCATCGCCAACATCGTGATCCGGCCGAACGGTAGCCCGAACACGGCCTGTCCCGACTACAAGACGGTGTCGGTCACCCCGGCGATGCAGAACGAAGCCTGGTCGGTTGGCTGGTGGCTACCGCGTCACGAGGCCAAGCTGGAGGAAGTGCGGGCGCTGAAGGCCAAGGGCGTCAATTCCGAACTGATCTTTATTGGCGACTCGATTACCCACGGCTGGGAGAATGCCGGCGCGAAAGTCTGGGAGCGCGACTACAGGCGGTACAAGGCACTGGACCTGGGTTTCTCGGGCGACCGTACGGAAAACGTGCTGTGGCGCCTGTTGCATGGTGAAGTGGACGGCATCAACCCCAAGCTGGCCGTGCTGATGTTCGGCACCAATAACACTGGCCAGCGCCAGGAAGCCCCAGCCACGACCGCGGCCGGCATCAAGCGCAACATCGATGAACTGCGAAAGCGTCTGCCGAACACAAAGATCCTGCTGCTGGCCATCTTCCCGCGCGAGGAGTCGCCGAATGGCAAACAGCGCCAGACGAACGAGCAGGTCAACGCGCTGATTTCCCGCTACGCCGATAATCAGCACGTCTTCTTCCTCAACATCAACCATGCCTTCCTGCAGGCCGATGGCACGCTGTCGAAGGACATCATGCCCGACCTGCTGCACCCCAACGAAAAAGGCTATCAGATCTGGGCCGACGCGATGCGCCCCAAACTGGAGCGCCTGCTGCAGCAATAGACAGCAGGACGGGAATGCGCATGCCGCGCATGCAGTTCTTCCTGCCTGCGCGGCCGTACGGCTGGCTCAGCGCACGTCCAGCAGCTCGACGTCGAAAACCAGCTTGGCGTTCGGCGGGATCGGGCCGGCGCCGCCGGCGCCGTAGCCCATGCTGGCAGGCACGATCAGCGTGCGCTTGCCGCCGACCTTCATTCCCTGCACGCCTTCGTCCCAGCCCGGAATGACCTGTCCGGCGCCGAGCTTGAAACTGAAAGGCGCGCGTCCGATCGAGGAATCGAACTGCGCGCCATGTTGCGCCTGCGCATTCGGCTCGTACAGCCAGCCAGTGTAGTTGACCACGGCGGTAGCCCCGGCGAGCGCCTCCTTGCCGGTGCCGGCCAGGGTATCGATCTTTTGCAAAGGCTCAGCGTTGGCGGAGGCCGCTTGCGGTGCCTTGGCGCGGTCGCAGCCGGCCAGGGCCAGGGTCAAGGCAAGGCCGATTACACAGGAGGACAGCAGTTGTTTCATGTCGTGCTTTCTTAAGGATGAGATAAGTGCCGGCATGGTAACCCAGCTTGCAATAATTCGCTGCAAGGCATCCCTAACGCAAGCTCCTCAAGGCCCCGCGCAACGCGCGGCCTGCCTGGCCCAAACCGCCTTGACTCGCGAAGCCATGCTTTTGGCTCGGCAAGGCATGCCAAACACCCCATCACGTTGTCGATTTCACACTAAGATCGACACCATACGGGACGAATCCCGCGCCGTTTCCTCCAAACAATATCCTACCGAGAAACCTGATGAATTGCGTTCCCCAGGACCAGCAATTAAGCGTACACGCCGCCCTGGCCGGCAAGCGCATCCTGATCACCGGCAGCACCGGCTTCCTGGCCAAGGTGGTGCTGGAAAAGCTGATACGCACCGTGCCCGATATCGGCCGCATCATCTTGCTGATCCGCGCCGCCGATGGCGCCGGCGCCCGCACCCGTTTCGAACGCGAGGTGGCCACCTCCTCCGTGTTCGAGCGCCTGCGCGCCGAGCGCCCGCTATTCCTGCAACACTTCCTCGCCGAGCGCGTCGAGTGCATCACCGGCGCCGTGACGGAGCCCGGTTTCGGCTTGCAGACGCAAGCGTTCGGCGCGCTGGCGCGGCGCGTCGACCTCGTGATCAACGCGGCCGCCAGCGTCAACTTCCGCGAAGCGCTGGACGTGGCACTGTCCATCAACGCCCTCAGCGTGCGCCATATCGCCGAACTGGCGCGCCTGGCGCGCGCCCCGCTGATCCAGGTTTCGACCTGCTACGTCAACGGCTACCACAAGGGCGACATGCACGAGACTATCGTCGCTCCGGCGCGCGGCACGATAGCGCGCCACCCCGAGGGCCACTTCGATCTGGAGAACCTGTTGCAGCGCCTGGCGCACCGCATCGGGCAAGTCAAGGCCGAAACCAGCGAGCCTGGGCGGCTGGCGCGCCGCCTGACCGAGCTGGGCATCGCCGAGGCGAAATATTACGGATGGAACGACACCTACACGTTTACCAAATGGATGGGGGAGCAACTGGCCATGCACCATATGCGCGGCGGCGCCCTGACCATCGTGCGCCCGTCCATCATCGAAAGCACCTTGCAGGAACCGGCGCCCGGCTGGATCGAAGGCGTCAAGGTGGCCGACGCCATCCTGATGGCCTACGCGCGCGGCAAAACCAGCTTCTTTCCCGCCAAGGCGGGCGCGGTGGTCGACATCATCCCGGCCGACATGGTCGCCAACGCCATCACGCTGGCCGCCGCCGAGGCCCTGGCCACCCCTGCCGCGCAGCGCATCTATCAATGCAGTACCGGGTCGAGCAATCCGATCTCCGTCGGCGGCGTGATCGATCGCTTCCAGACCGAGGCCAAGCGCAACTGGCGCAACTACGAGCGCCTGTTCTACCGCGCGCCCAAGCATGACTTCACGGTGGTGAGCCGCCCGGCCTTTCTGCTGATGCTGCGCGCCAGCGGCGCCGCCGCGGCGCTGTGGAGCGGCGCGCGGCGCGTGCTGGGCGCCGGCCCCTCGCCCGCGCTGGAGATGGTGCGTACCACGCGCCTGCTGGCGGTGACCTTTTCGTTTTACACGGCGCCGCAATACCGCTTCCACAACACGCGCCTGATGGCGCTGGCGGCCCGCTTCGGCGTGGATGACTTGCGGCGCTACCCGGTGGACACCCGCGTCATAGACTGGACCGACTACCTGTGCCGCATCCACATGACGGGCCTGAACCGGTATGCGCTGCGTCCCCGTCCGGTCAACGGCGCGGCGATGCTCACTGCGCATGCCGCGCCACGGCCGGTGGCTGAGCCGCCAGCGGCCGCCGTGGAAACGCGCCAATAACAGCAACAGCAGCAGCCGCGCGACAACACGATAAGCGGCACGGACAAGGAGACAGCAGCAATGAACCGACACTCGCGATTGGCCGCGCCCATGACACGGCGCGACTATGCGTGGCACCGCATGGACAGCGACAACAACATCATGGTCATCAACAGCATCCTGCTGTTTGAAGGCCCGCTGGACATGGAACGCCTGGTGGCCACCATCGCCTTGCGCCTGCCGAACTATCCGCGCTTCACGCAGAAGGTGCAAGCGCGCCGCGGCCGTCCGCACTGGGTGGAAGACGAACAGTTCAACATCGAAGCGCATATCAGGCTGGAAAAAATGGCGCAGGACGTCAGCCAGGAAGCGCTGCAGGGCCACCTGACCCGCCTCGCCCACCAGCCGCTGGAAGGCGGCCGTCCACTGTGGCATATGACGGTGCTGGACCGCGTCAACGGCGGCCACGCCATCGTGTTCCGCGTCCACCACTGCATCACCGACGGACTGGGGCTGGTGCACGTGCTGAACCACCTCACCGACGACAACGGCCTGCACTGCCGCGCGCCCTCGCCTGCCGGCCATCCGCACAGCGCCTCGGTGGTCCAGAACGCCGTGTGCTCGGCCGTGGGCCGGGGCATCACCAACCTCAAGATCGCGCTCCACGTCACGCGCCTGTCCATGCTGTGGCCCGACGCGCGCACGCCGCTGAAAAATCCCATGCACGGTGAGAAGCAACTGGTCTGGCTGCCGCCGCTGCAGCTGGAACGGGTGCGCGCCATGAGCAAGCGCATGGGCGTGACGCTGAACGACGCCTGGGTGGCTGCCGTCTCCGGCGCGCTGCGCATCTATCTGGAAGAGCGCGGCCAACATGTCGACGGCCGCGCCCTGCGCGCCGCCGTCACCTTCAACCTGCGCGAAAAAGCCAACGCCTTCCAGCTTGGCAACGAGTTCGGCCTGGTCGCGGTCGACCTGCCGACCAATATCGGCGACGCCGTGGGGCGCCTGCGCCACGCGAGCGCGCGCATGACCGCCATCAAGCGTTCCCACCAGCCGCGCGCCACCATGGCCTTCCTGTCGATCGCCGGCTTCCTGCCTGTCCCCCTGCAGCGCTTCGCACTGAACCTGTTCACTTCCAAGGGTTCGGTGGTGCTGACCAATATCGAAGGCCCGGGCGGGCGCCGCTATCTTGCGGGTTCGCGCATGACGGACCTGATCTGCTGGGTGCCGCAGGCGGGCAAGCTGGGCGTGGGCCTGGCCTTCATCTCCTACGCCGGTCAGATCCAGCTGGCGCTGTTCGTGGACAAGGAACAGATCCCGGATCCCGAGCGTCTGATGGAACTGACCTACGCCGCCTTCGACGAACTGGAACTGGCTACCCGCGAACTGGCGCCGCTGCGCGACGGCGCGGCTGCCGCACTGGCGGAACTGGGGAGCTCCTAGCGCGGCGATCGATCATGAACAGGAAGCAGGCAGATGCGTAGCCCCTGCGCGACAACAGCCGCGGCTCAGGCCAGCTTCACGCAATCCCTGCCTTCCGATTTGGCCTGGTACAGCGCCGCGTCGGCACGCTTGATCGTGTCGCCGATGTCTTCGCCCTCGCCCAACGCTGTCACGCCGAACGATGCGGTGAGGTGCATGCCGCAGGGCCAGATCTGGTGATGCATCGCCCTGCGCAATTTGTCGGCCAGCCCCTGGGCCTCGGCCGCGCCGCAGGACAGGCAGACGATCAGAAATTCCTCGCCGCCCCAGCGCACCAGCTTGTCGCTCGCGCGGATCTCCCTCTGCACCGCCGCGGCAAAGGCACGCAGGACCTGATCGCCGACGTCATGGCCGTAGGTATCATTGACGCTCTTGAAGTGGTCGATATCGACAAACACCACCGCCATGGCATCATCAGCGGTATCGGCCTTGCGCCATTTATTCATCAAGGCGTCGCGCAGGCCTTTGCGGTTCAGGGCGCCGGTGAGCTCATCGGTAAATGCCCGGTCGGCAAGCTCGCTCGCTTCCAGCTCGAGCGCACTGTTGAGCTGGCTGAGCAGGGCAAGCCTTGCCGTGCTGGTGCCCAGTTTCGCGCGGTAGAGCAGCAGGGAATATGCCAGCCAGCTCAGCGCGGCAAGGATCCATCCGCACACCAGCATCATCAACAAGCGATTTTGGCTGATCAGTTTGCCGTGGAATTTTAGCGAGCGCAGCACCAGCCGGTGGTGGCCGGTGGCGTAGCCGCTGCCTATCCCCAGGACGATGCCCGTGACATTGTCGATCCGGACATCGCTGCGCTGCATCGGCACCTTCATCTTCTTTAACCACCACGGCGCAATGTTCAGCACCTTGATCGGAATGTGGACCGTGCCCTGGGCCGGCACCTCGAACTGGACTTCTATGACCTTGTGCGTCCTGGTGTCCCCCACCTTCGACAGGCCCGACTCGAAATTCCAGAGTGTCAAGCCGATCTCCGGCGTGCTAGGACCTTCATATGACATGTCGACAGTAATGAAATCGAATTCGGACATGTCGACGCCGGCGTCGCTCCGGCTCAGCGGAAACACCAGCAGGCAGTAGGGGTAGGTGAGGGATTTGCGCAACTCGCAGTCCATGACGAGCGCATCGGGCCGGCGGGTCACGCTTGCCACGCTATCCCCCTGCTCGTCGCGGTCGTCTATCGTTTCGACGGCACGGCCGCTGGCGGAAGAGAATATCATCACGCGTTCCATGCCGAAGTGCTGCCAGACAAGCAGGGAAATGGTGAGAACGATCAGGCCGAGCACAACCACTGCGGTGCGGGAGAGCGTACGAGGTATAGGTCCCATAGTTCGGAAGTTCTGCGGTGGTGTCGACTGCCCGGTGTAGTTACCACAGACTAACGAATTAATGTTTCCCGCGCAATGTGATTTGTTTTTTTTCGGACCGAAGTATACGCCTTGGGCGCAGTGGATCACGAGCGCCAGGATGCTGGCAGGCGCCCGTGCGTTCCATGGTTTAGAACCCGATCCGGAAGCTGGACGCGATCGGCGTCGGCAAACTGGCCGGCAAGGCAATCACCAGGCCATCGTCCTGCTGCGTCCACTTCAACACTGCCTTGCTGCCCAACAGACTGACGGATTTGACGGGACGGCTCTCCAGGACAGATTTCTTGCCCAGAGAAGCGATGTGCACCTCGCCGGCCGGCACACCCATGGTGATGGCGTACAGATCCCCGCCCTTGACCGTGAAACGGATATCGGCAGGCGTGTAGGCCGTGTCTTCCTTGAAGTGTCCCGACTCCGCCTTGGTCGGCCCTTCGCCAAAGATTTTCCATGGCCGGGTGCCGTAGATCGCGTCGCCATTGACCTTCATCCAGGCAGCCATCTCGGCGACGAATTGCTGGCATTCCGGCGGCAGGCTGCCATCCGGATACTGGACGACATTCAACAGCAGATTGCCGTTCTTGCTGACGATGTCGGCCAGCATGTAGACCACGTCGGCGGTCTTCTTGTATTTGTACCCTTCGCTGTAGAACCAGTCGCCGATCGAAGTGTCGGTCTGCCACGGCTGCGGGTTGATGCCGTCCATGACGCCGCGCTCGACATCCTGGACGCCGGCTTTGCGCAGGAATTCGCCGGAACCGATTTCCTTGTGGTTGTACACGGCTTCGAGCTTGCCCTGGTGGGCTGCCATACTGCGGTTATAGAATTCCGCCACCATGGTGCGGCCCACCTCACCGAAGGGAATGCCGCCATCGGTGTACAGCAAGTCCGGCTGGTACTGGGTGAGCAGATCGGTCACCCGGTTGAACCACTGCTGATGCCAGGCCGGGTTCTTCGCATACCAGGAATCGCTATTGCGGTAGGGTTCCTGGTGGGCCGGATGGTACAGGTCGGCAAAGGCGGGATCGGCGCCGTCGTAGGCCACGCCCATTTGAGGCCATATCTGGTCGTAGCCGTGGCTGGTCGCCCACCACGCATAGCTGGCGCCCAAATGCTCCGAGACACCGAAGCGCAGGCCGGCACGCACTGCGGCGTCGCGCCAGGCGCCGACGATATCGCGCTTGGGGCCCATCTTCACGGCGTTCCAGCGATGGTGTTTCGAATTCCACAGGTCGAAATTGTCGTGGTGGACGCCCATGGAGACGAAATACCTGGCGCCGGCCTGCTTGTACAAAGCCATCAGCGCTTCCGGATCGAATTTCTCGGCCTTCCAGAGCGGAATGATGTCCTTGTAGCCAGCCTTGCTGGGGTGGCCGTAGTTTTTCAGGTGGTGCTCGTATTGCGGCGTGCCGTAGACATACATATTGCGGGCGTACCAGTCGCCCGCGCGCGGCACCGACTGCGGCCCCCAGTGCGACCAGATGCCGAACTTGGCGTCGCGGAACCAGTCCGGGGCCGTGTAGGTGTTGAGGGATTCGGCATCCGGTTTGAACTGGGCCGGCGCCGCACTGGCGATCACGGTGCACAGCGCGGCGCACGTGGCGAGCAATCGTTTTTTCATGAGTTCTCCTGAATTGGTTTTTTAATTAGTTTTTTATATATGCAAAACATGCAAGCTTGATTGTAAACTGTTCTCCCAATGACGAGCATGTTTTTTGGCCGCCGGATAGCCTTAGGGCTTGCCGAACACGATGCCCCTGCCCGGCGTGCTCATATACACCACGCCGAAGGTATTCATGTCGCCAACGACGAAGCCGCCATTGCCCGGCCCGCCGTACTGGTGCGCGTCGTCGTTCACGCGCGTCCACGTCTGTCCGGTGTCGGTCGAGCGGAACAGGCCGCGCACGCCGCCGACCGTGCCCCAGATGAAGACGGTCGGATAGCTTGCGCCCGGCGCCGCTTTGCCGAAGCCGACCGCGCCGCAAGAGCTGACATTGGCAATCGTGCTGAATTGCCAGCCGGAGCTGGTGGTACGCGCCAGGCCGCCGCCGTTCATCGGCACCCAGATATCGCCTTCGCGGCCGGGCGCCGCGCGGATCAGCGCTCCCCCGCCCTTGGCCAGCGTGCTGAACTTCCAGAACGTCGCGCCGCCGTCCGTGCTGATCATGAAGCTGCCATCGCTCGGATCGTGCACGTAGAACTTGCTGGCATTGACCGGATCGGCGAGCGGGCGCGCGTTGCGCACGCCCAGTCCCTTGACGGCCGACCAGCTTGCGCCAAGGTTGGTCGAACGGTAGGTGGCCGCGGAGCTTTCCGGACTATGCAGCAGCGCGGCGCCGCTGGCCGACAGGGCGACCTGGCCCTTGGTCCCGTTCATCGCGGCCCGGGTCCAGCTGGTGCCGCCGTTGACGGACGCGTACATCGCGATCCCCACACGCACCACCGTGTTCGTGCTGCCGTCCGCCACGGCCAGGCCGGTGGTCGTGCCCATAGCCGGCGAATACATCGGGTTGCCGTAGGCGTCATTGTTGTAGTGCTGGAAGCCGTCGATGTCGCCCAGCGCCGACAGCAGCGGGCCGCCGGGAACGCTGTATATATTCAGCGGCACCGTCTCTTCCAGGCCCTTGGTGTTGAAGCTCCAGGTGGTCGGCGTGGCGTCGATGTCGCTGGTTTTGAATATGCCGTTGCCCGAGGTAACCCACACGGCTTTGGGATTGAACGGGTCGAATGCCACCGTGCCGGCCCAATGGATGCCGTGGCTGCCGATCCAGTCGGCGCCGGCGCCATCCTTGACAAAGCCGCGCGCGATCACGTCGGTCCAGCTGGCGCCGCCGTTGGTGGAAACGTAGATGCGGTCGCCATTCGCGTTGCCTTGCGGCGAGTAGACATTGCACGTCGAGGCGATCAGGCGCAGGGCATTGGACGGATCGACACTGATGCCGCTGAACGCGCTGCTCACGCCGGACGGCGTCACGTTGCTCCAGTCGCCGTTGGCGATGGTGTACTTCCAGATCTGGCCGCGGTTCATCGGTTCGGTTCCCGACTGGTTCCCGTGCGGACCGGCGCCATTGGCATAGGTGATGTACAGGTTGCCGGCGCCGTCGAATGCGGCGCGCTGCGGCATCAGGCCCGACGGGCTGCCGGCGACGGCGGAAAACGAGGCGCCGGCATTGTCGCTGCGGTAGAAATTCGCCCCTGCGGAACCGTAGCGCGATACGCCGACGAACAGGCGCTGCGCCGCGCCGTCCGACACGCTGGACGGGTCGGCCATGACGACGCTGATACCGTTCCGGTTCGGCGTGGCCGCCACGTTCAGCGACGTCACCGGCGACCAGGCTGCGCCGGCATCGGTGCTCTTGAACAGCCCGTTCGCGCGCGTGCCCACGTACAGCACATTGCTGGAACCCGGGTCGACCACGAGGCGCTCGCCGTTCTGGCGGCCCATGCCGTTGCCGTGCGCCTTGAACTGGCTGGACACGTCGGTGATGGAAAAGGTCGCGCCGTAGTCGTTCGAGCGCAGGATGGCGCTTTTGCTGCCGGACGAATAGTTGAGGCCGACGTGCATATACACGTTGGCCGCGTTCCTGGGATCGACCGCCAGCGCTTCGACGCCTTGATAACTGTTCAGCTCATCGGACACCCAGTCCAGCAAGGGCACCCAGTGCGCATTCGTGTTGTCCCACCGGTAGGCGCCGCCGACGTCGGTGCGCGCATACACAACGCCCCGGGTCCTGGTGGGGATGACGGCCGACACGAATCCGCCGCCGCCCATGGCGACGCTGTCCCAGGTGTAGGCGGCGGCGGGCTGCAGTACCGCCATGGCCATCACGCCGAAAACGGCGGCCGCCAAGGGAACCGCTCTGCCCAGCGCTGCTTTTATCCACACCATGTGATTTGTCTCCTGAATTGCTGCATATGTGAACAACGGTAGAGCCTGTTTCCCGAACCGTGGCAAACAGGCGCTGCTTCCCGCACCGCCGCCGGCCCCCTTCACCAGCGACGTGCGCGAAAATGTGTAGAACATATACCAAACAAATCGAGGGGTGCGGCAGAATGGCAGGGCCTGTGCGAAATCATTCGGCCCGCTGGTGATTTGCATAATGATGGCCAGTGCATGGCGACCGGCGCGGTCCTGCCTTAGTACGACCCCATGCGCACTTTCAGCACTGTGGGACGGGCCGGCAGGTTCAGGCCCGAATCGACCTGGTCGCCGTTCCAGTTACGCTCCATCACCCATTTTCCCGACGCGTCGAAACGCCCTTCCTCGACGCGCAAGTACTGGGCCGGCTTGTCGGCATTGCTGCCGGCGCCAGCGAAATGCAGCCGCACTTGCTGCCCGATCACAATGAATTCGTTATCGCCGGTGTGGGCAAATGCGACGCCGCCGGTCGGGAACTCAGTACCCGGCGGGAAGTCCTGCTTGTTCGCCGAATGTGCGACATTCCCCATGAACCATTCGCGGAAGGTCGCACCAACCTTCCAGTTCCCCATCGTGATGGTTTGCGGCGTGCGTTCATCGCTTTCCGCCATGCCATGGGTACGGCCTTCCAGTGACCATTTCGCCCACATCCGCTCCATGGGGCGGAATGCCGCGTAGATCTTGCCGAAGGGCTCAGCCATGGTCTTGTCGCTGGTCTTCGCTCCCAGGGGATAGTTGGTGTAGTCGGCATAGTCGACGCCGAACGGGGCAATGCCGATCGCGCCGCGTCCCAGTATCTCGTAAATATAGCGCGCGAAGTAAGGCGCGTTGGCCATCTCCGGAACGAACAAGGCGTTGTCCCGGCGCTGGTATTTCGCCAGGTTGCCCGTCACCTGCAGCGACTCCTTGCCATACAGGTCGGCCGCGGAAATATCGATGTCGGGGGCGGCCGCCTGGTAGATATCGATCACGTCCCAGGTCGGGCCGCCGGCATTGAAGTTGTCCTTCCATGGCGTGGCCGGCGCGACGGAATCGCGCACGGCGGCGTTGACGTACATGGGCAGGTTGTAGACCGCGCGCCCCGCCTTGGCCATCGATCCAATGTAGCGCGCCATCGAGTAGGCAAGGAAGTACTCGTCGGCATACGGACCGTAGACTTCGGACCAGGTTCCGCTGGCCGCGCCGCCTTCAACAGACGGCGGCACCTTCTTTTTCGCCAGTACCGCTTGCGGCACCGGCTGGCGGAACGCCGCCTCGGCCTTAGGACTGTAGTCGCGCGCGCTGTTGAACGTGCCGACCTCGTTCTGGACCTGCACCATGATCACCGTGCGGTGCGCCTCGTCGATCTTCTTCAGATGCGTCATGAAGGCGACGAAGGCCCTGGTGTCCGCCCTCAGGGTCTCCTCGCCGTACGGCGACAGGCAATACGTCACCTTGCCGTCCTTGCCGAGCATGTGCGGAAAGCGCTGCTGGTCGGTTCTCACCCATTCCGGCGCATATTGCGGGCGCGTGTTCTTCCAGCTGCCAAACCACAGCAGCACCAGGCGCACCTTGTTCTGGCGCGCCTGGGCCACCAGCGTGTCGACATAGCTGAAATCGAACTTGCCTTCGACCGGCTCGACCTGCTCCCAGGCGACGGGGATTTCGAGCGTATTGGCATGCACGTCCTTGACGGCGGACCAGACTTTTTCAAGCGCACCGGGATAGTTGCTCGAGTTGTGCGCCTGCACGCCGAGCATGGTGAAAGGCTGGCCGTCAACCATCAGTGCGTAGCGGCCGTCGTTCTGGACGAGTTGGGGCGGCGCGACCGGTTGCGCGCTTTGCGCCGCGGCTGCCGCGGCCCTGGCGCCAACATGCGCCGACGACAAGGCGAGCATGCACATGGCGGTGACAAGGCGGCTGGAGTTTTTCTTCATAAATTCAAGGGTGGGTAAGGGAGAAGTACCAGCATAGGACAGCGGGCCAGGACGCTCTTATGGAACGATTTCACGCTGCTTTGCTTGACGGTTGGCCGCGCCCAATGCCGGCCTTCACTGCACCGCCTCCAGGATCACCGCCGCGCCGCCCGCCGCCGCCAGTCGCAAGGACAGCACGTCGCCGGCAGTCACCTCGCGTTCCACGCGCACGACGTCGTTGGGCGTGGCGCCATCTTCCCACACTGTGGCGCGATATTTCCCGGCAGGCAGGAAGCCCAGCGATACGCGTTCCACACGGCCGCCCGGCGCCTCGGCGGCCGTCATCGCGCCGAGGTACCAGCGGCTGCCCTGGCGCCGCGCCAGCACGATGTCGCGTCCCGGCTCGCCCGACAGGAAGCGCGTCTCGTCCCACGCGGTCGGCACGCGCTTGATGAAATCGAATCCGGCAGCATCGCGGTAGGCCTCAGGATCGTCGGACACCATCTGCAGCGGGCTGTCGTAGACCACGTACATGGCCAGCGCCTGGCCGCGCGTGGTCTGCGTCAGAGGCATCTCCGCGCGCACACCGAAGCTGGCCGGCGTGCCGTTGCGAAAGCCACCCGGCGTGTAGTCCATCGGACCGGCGAGCATGCGCGTGTACGGCAACGTCAGGTTGTGTTTCGGCGTGACCCGATCGGTCATCTTGTTCCATTCCGCGCCCAGGACGCCTTCCTGGGTGATGAAATTCGGATAGGTACGCTGCAGCCCGGCCGGAACGTAGGCGCCGTGCAGGTCGAGCAGCAGCTTGCGCTTGGCCGTGGCGGCCGCGATGCGTTCGTAGAAGGCAACCACTTCCTGGTCGTCGCGGTTCATGAAATCGACCTTGACGCCCTTGATGCCCCAACGCGCGTAGGTGTCGAGCACCTCGTCCATGCGCGGCGCGACATGCTCCCAGTGCGCCCACAGCAGCAGCCCAACGCCCTTTGCGGCCGCGTAGCGCACCAGCGCCGGCATGTCGATGCCGTCCGCAGCGCGGGTGATGTCGGTACCCGGCAGCGCATCGCAGCAGCCGGCGGGACCGGACGCCCAGCCCGCGTCGATCAGGTAATACGGCAATCCGGCGGCGGCCGCAAAATCGATGAAGCGTTTGTAATTGCCCATGTCCGCCTTCATGCCGGCCAGGGGCCCCGACCACCAGTCCCAGGCCGCCTTGCCGGGCTTGACCCAGCTGAAGTCGCCCTGCGGCGCCGGATTCAGGTTGCCGATCAAATGCGAGGCGATCAGGTCGCCCGCTCGGTCGCCCATCATGACGACCCGCCACGCGGTCGTCAGGCCGCCCTGGGACACGAATGCCGGCCCGGGCCGCTTCGGCGGCGCCGACAGGTGTACGCGCAACGCGTCGCCTTCACGCCGCAGCGACGCCCCGGTATAGCCCGCGAGATGGGCCTGGGTGATGGCGTACGAGGTGCGCCCGGGAGGCGTGGCGCACACCACCGGCACGTCGTAAGCAAGGTCGGTGCGCAGTTGCGACACCTTCATGCGTGCGAACCGCTCTTCGTGCGCCGCGTCAGCGACCGACACCAGGCATTCGGCATCGCCCGCCGGGACGAAGGCAGTGCGTTCGCCACGCAGGCGCACCGGTTCGGCACCGTCGATGCGGTAACGGAACGCCACCCCATCGTCATAGGCACGCACATCGACCGACAGCCGGCGTCCGGCCGGCGCGCGTTCCCGGAACACCAGGGTGGCGCCGCGATAATGATCGCGCGCCTGGGCCGCCTTGGTGGCGACCAGCGCGATGGTGCGGTCGACATGGATATCGTCGCGTTTTTCGAGCGCCAGCGCGCCAAATTCGGGGGCGCCGTCAAGTTCCAGACCCAGCGGCGAGGACGCGAGGACGGCGTCGCCGCCGCGCGAAATCGAGAATCGGCTACCGTCATCCTCAATCCGGATGGTGATACGTCCATCCGGAGATGAGACGGTTGCCGGCGCGGCCGCAGCCCATGCCATCGGCAACAGAAATGACGCACCCGCCGCCGCAAGCAAAATCGACATTGGCTTCATTGTGGCGTCGCAGCCCAGGTGTTGCAGAATTCCTCGTCTCTTCATATCGCTCTCTTCATTGGGAATCAGCGCCTGCGGATGGCAGGCGGATGAGCTTGAATTGTATTGTGTATATCACGGACAATCTAGCGTTTTCCACTTCACCGGCCGTCCGTCCGTGCGCACTTACAGGCCCTGCTCTCATAGGCGCGCCGGTCTCAATTCCGCTTGCCGGAGCCCCGCCGGCTGGCATATTTCATATCGCGTATTGGAGATTTTAATAATTGATGTGCCAGGCACCGGTCCGCGCAATGAACCGTTTGGAGCACAGGGCAAACGCCTCCGCGTCCGGCCGGGATCCCGGTAGGCTGACCGCAATATCCGCTCAGTTCTTGCCCCCCATCTTCAGCGACAATTCGTTCAGCTTGGCTTCGGCCTCGATCTGGATGCTGCGCGCGTGAATCAGCTGAGTTCGCATGCGGGTACGCTCCAGTTCTTGCTGCAGACCGGCAAGCTCGGCCCGCTCTTCCTGCATCCAGGAGAATTCGGCCTGCCTCGTGTCGTTACGGCTGCCGTTCACGATGACAGTCGCCTTGCCGCGCGAGCACACCCTGCCGTTCAGAACGGCTCCTTCCGAATACTTCTGGTCCTGGTAAAAGCAATAGGATGGAGTGCCTGCACTGGCAACGGACTTGTCCGCCTGTTCTGCCGCCCCTGCATTGGGGCCCGGCGCGGCGATGCCGAGCGCCAGCGCCACTGCCGCCATGGTCTTGGATTTCATAGGTTGCCTTTCTTATGCCTGAGAGCAAGTGGCCTCGGAAAACCGGGGCCATCTTGTAATACGTCAGTCCGTGAACACCAGTAAGGTGACACGTCGACGTATAGTGCGAAGATCCGCCTCCGGCCTCAATTGCGATATTCAACAAAGTAAGGAACGAAATTGAACAATCAGGAGTGCGTGACACTCAACTACAAGCGCTGTTGTGTGTATCCGGTATATGAAATACAATCAGGCCGGCTCGCATACCGCCGTTACCCGCACGACCGGCGGCAGCTGCGATGTGGCGGGGACCAGTGGCGGCCAGGGAGAGCGAGTTCCGCCGAGCCGATTCCAATTATCAGATTCACTGACGAGGGCGCAATCCAGGCAGGGCTATGAGCAACGTTAAAACGTCAATGCAAGTCATGGAGTTGTTTCCGACGCCGGTATTCGTTGTGCAGACCCAGGGGATGGACAACCAGGAGCTGGCGCGCCAGATCTACGCCATTCGCGACGAGGAAACCGCGGCCGGTATCGCCGACAAGACCGGCCTGTCCAACAACGGCGGCTTCCGCAGCTACGACCTGTTGCAGCGCAAAGGGTTCGAGCCGCTCAAGCAGCTCGTGCTAGCGATACTCAACGAACGCCTGGTCAATGGCAACTGGTTTGCGGAACCTGAAGTACTCGAAGCGCAGTTCGGCGCAATGTGGGGTGTCATCAACGGCAAAGGCCACGCCAACAGCACGCACAACCACCCAGGCGGCTGGATCAGCGGCGTGTATTACCCGCAGGTGCCGGCCGCGATCGAACGTGCCGGTTCGCTCAGCTTCCGCGATCCCATCCTGGCGCGCACCTTTACGCGCAGCTTTTACCGCAACGTGCAAGCCGAGGTGGCATCCGTGCTGCCTGAAGTGGGCAAGCTGATCATGTTTCCAAGCTGGTGCGAACACCACGTCGGCCCCAACCTGACCGACGAAGAGCGCATCGCGATCTCGTTCAACATCAACCACGCCAGCGCGCGCTAGCGTCCGGCCGATGGCGCCCGCAGCGCAGGCAAGCGCCCCCATCGATCGGGGCGCCCTGCCCGCGCCAGCGTTCAGCTCTTCGTCTTCAGGTAACCGTGCATCGCCAGCCAGCGGCTGAAGCCGTCGAACCAACCTGTGCTGGTCGTCGTCTTCGGATACATGCCGAAGCCGTGGCCGCCCTGCTCGTACAGGTGAAATTCGACCGGGCGTCTGGCGCTCTTCCAGCTGTCGACCAGGCCGTAGCCCGCGTTAGCAAAGAAGGGATCGTCTGCCGCGATGGCGACGAATAGCGGCGGCGCATCGGCCGGCGCGGCGACTGCGGTCAGCGGACCGTAGATGTTGGCGATGAAGGCAGGCTTGGCGTCCTCGCCGTACAGCGCGGTCGACAGCGTCAGCATGGCGCCGGCGGAGAAGCCGACCATGCCGATGCGGTCGCTATCGACTTTCCACTCCCTGGCGCGCGCGCGCACCAGGGCAAACGCAGCGCGGGCGTCGGCAATCTGGGGCGCGAGCGTCACTACCGGGTCCTGCCCGCCAGGCTGGCGGGGCGGGCCGGAAAACAGCCGCGCCATGTCCGCCTCGAACTCGCGCATGGCAAGCGGAGTGGGATGCAGGCGGTATTTCAGCACGAAGGCCGCCACGCCCTTGGCCGCGAGCGCCTTGGCCACGTCCCAGCCCTCGTTGCTCATCGACAGGGTGCGAAAACCGCCGCCCGGCGCCACGATCACGGCCGCGCCGGTGCCCTTGCCTTGGGCCGGCAGGAAGGGGGTCAGCGTGGCGACGGTGACGTTGCGCGCAAACACGCTGCCGTACTGGCGGTGCCAGGCCTCCGGGGCAGTCGCGCCCGGCAACGCGCCGGTGCCGAGCTCGATCGCGCCGGCTTGCGATGGAACCGCCATGGGCGTCATGCTGTCATGCTGCGCCATCGCCGGCACGGCGTAGCCGCAGGTGCAGACCAGCATTGCAGCAGACAGCATGCCCTTCAATTGACGGCTATGCCGACGGTTTATTTCCCCGCGCTTTTTTATAGTCATTCGATACCCTCATGAGTAAATACCGGAAACGCCAGTCCCACTATTTTTGAAATCGAAGCTGCAAAAATAGCGTAGACAAACAGGCCACTTTGCTATAAATTACAAAAAAGATTGCGCTACCATTTTTTGGTAGCGGAACAAATATTAACATTGAATTCGGAGACGGTGACAGGAAATGATGGAAACGACAACGCTGAAACTGCATGGCGCAAGCAAGACGGCAGGTCGCCGTATCCTCCGGCGATCCGTGTACCTGATGGCATTCCCTGCCCTCTTGGGCCACGCCTGCGCGCATGCCGGCGAAGATGCGCGTACCGGCGCCGATACCCGTGCGCGCGCGCTGGTGGCGCAGCTGACGTTTGAAGAAAAGCTGGAGCAGCTGTTAAACGTCGCCCCGGCCATTCCGCGGCTGTGCATTCCGGCCTATAACTGGTGGACAGAATCCCTGCATGGCGCATTGGGCCCGGTCCCGACCACCAATTTCCCTGAACCCGTGGGCCTGGCCGCCAGCTTCAACCGCAGCCTGACGCATCAGGTAGCCGCTGCCGTCAGCGTCGAGGTGCGCGCCCTGCACACGCTGGGACGGCAGACCGGCAAGCTTGGAAAGATAGGCACCGGGCTGAACACCTGGTCGCCCAACATCAATATTTTCCGCGACCCGCGCTGGGGCCGCGGGCAGGAAACCTATGGCGAAGACCCCTTCCTGACCGCCGCGATCGGCGTCGCATTCATCCAGGGCATGCAGGGTCCGAATCCCGAGCTGCCGCACGTGGTCGCTACACCGAAGCACTTTGCAGTCCACAGCGGACCGGAATCGACGCGCCACCACGCCAATGTGTTCGTCTCGCCGCACGACCTGGAGGACACCTATCTGCCGGCCTTCCGCGCCGCCATCGTCGATGCCAAGGCCGGCTCGGTCATGTGCGCCTACAACCGCGTCAACGGCCAGCCGGCCTGCGCCAGCGACTTGCTGCTCAAGCGCACCCTGCGCGACGCGTGGGGATTCAAAGGCTATGTCGTCTCCGATTGCGATGCCGTGACCGACATCAGCGAGCAGAGCAAATATGCACCCGACGCCGCTTCGGCGGGCGCCCTGGCATTGAAAGCCGGTGTCGACAACGAGTGCAATGGCCAGACCCTGACGGATGCGAAGGACCTGGGCGCGCGCTATCGCGATGCCCACAAGCGGCACCTGGTCAGCACGGCCGATATCGATACGGCCCTGGTGCGCCTGTTCTCGGCGCGCTACCGGAACGGCGACCTGGGCGGCCTGGCCCGGCCCGGCACCAAACCGACGCCGGTCAGTGCGATCAATACGCCGGAGCACCAGCATCTGGCGCTGAAGTCGGCGATCGAGAGCCTGGTCCTGTTAAAAAATGACGGCGTGCTGCCACTCAAGCCTGGCGTGAAGCTCGCCGTGATCGGCCCGCTGGCCGACGCGACCCGTGTTTTGCGCGGCAACTACTCGTCGGCCCAAAGCGCGCCGCCGGTGTCGGTGCTGGACGGCCTGCGGCGCACGATGCCGGGTGCGCAGATCACGCTGGTGCCGGCAGGCGCTTCGATCACCGACGGCGATCCGGTACCCGCCTCGGCCTTCCGGGCGCCGGACGGCCAACCCGGCCTGCACGCAGCGTACTTCAATGCCCGGCCCGCGCTCGCGGACGGACAGCAAGACGGCTACCAGGCGGCGCCCGCAGCAAGCCGCGTCGAAAGCGGCCTGGTGGCGAATGCCGGCGACTTCAAGAATGTGGACGAACGCAACCGGATCGTCTGGACCGGCTACCTGGTCCCGCCCGAGTCCGGCACTTACCGGATAGGCATGAGCGGCGTGCGCGGCGAGGTCACCGTGGATGGCAAGCCCGCCGTCCAGGCGGCCGTCCCTTCCCAGTGGGCCGAGCCGCTCAAGCTGGCCGAAGTCACGCTGCAACAAGGCCAGCGCTATCCGGTCCGCTTCGAAACGGAAACGGGCGTGTCCGGCATCCCGGGGCTGTTCTGGAAACGCATTTCGCTGCAGCCGGAAGCCGATCTCGCCAGCGGCGTGCGCGATGCCGATGTGGTCGTCGCTGTCGTCGGCCTCACCGCCGATCTGGAAGGCGAGGAAATGGCCGTCAACGCCGAGGGCTTTGCGGGCGGGGACAAGACGTCGCTGGACATCCCTGCGGACCAGCGCCGCCTGCTGGAGCAGGCCAAGGCGCTCGGCAAGCCGCTGGTCGTCGTCGTCATGAGCGGAAGCGCGCTGGACCTGTCGTGGGCCAAGGCCCATGCATCGGCGATCGTCGAGGCGTGGTACCCGGGCCAGGCGGGCGGCCTGGGCATCGCACAGGTGTTGACTGGCCAGGCCAACCCGGGCGGACGCCTGCCACTCACCTTCTATCGCAGCGTCAATGACCTGCCGCCCTTCGACAACTATGCGATGAAAGGACGGACGTATCGCTACTTTGAAGGCACGCCGGTCTACCCCTTCGGCTACGGCCTGAGCTACACGACCTTCGCCTACGCCCCGCTGCGTGTGGCACCGGCCGCCGGCGGCGCAGAGCACGGCGTGACCGTGGTCACGGACATCACGAACACGGGCACGCGCGACGGCGACGAGGTCGCGCAGCTCTACCTGGTGCCGCCCGCCGTGGACGGCGCGCCCCGCCTCGCGCTGCGCGGCTTCGAACGGCTGACGCTGAAAGCGGGCGAACGCCGGCAGATCAAGTTCGTGCTGTCGCCGCGCGACCTGAGCTTCGTCAGCCAGGATGGCGTGCGCCAGCTGATGCCGGGACAATACAAGGTCGTGGTCGGGTCGGGACAGCCAGGCACCGGCGTCGCCGGACAGAGCGGCACGATCACGCTGGCACGCCCGGTCGTGCTGCCGAAGTAAGCACTTTGCAGTGATCCGGAGGCGCGCCGGCCGGCGCGCCTTAGCCGGCGTTCAGGCGCACCCCGAAGAAGGCGTTGACGGTCAGCCGGCCTTGTTCGGGGTCGGCGCTGAGCAGCTCGGGGTGGAGGATGTCGCCGCTGTGGTACAGCGTGCCGTCGTAGAAGACCGCGCGGTTGAAGGCCGCCGGGACGGCCGCCACCTTTTCAAAATACTGGTTGCTCCTGGTCGGATACGCGGGCGCGCTGTCGATCAAGGCCGAAAACGCGTGACTGTCCATGAGCCGCCCGCGCGCCATCATCTCCGAGATGGCCTCGGTCCCTACCCGCGGCCGGAAGAAGCCGGTGCCGCCCATCCGTTCATCCTTGAACAGGTACAGCACCATGGCGAAATTGCCTTCGCCGGGCGGGAGCGCGCCGCCATCGACATGGGGGATCCTCTGGAATGGCACCAGGTTTTCCGGCTTGCGGGTGACCAGCGACATCCTGCACATGGTGCTGCGGGTGCGCCGGCCGCCAAGCTGGCCCCGGATATATTGTGAAAAGAACGCGGCGAATGCCAGCTGCGCGCCCTGATCGAGCCGCAGTTCCGGGCCCGGATAATAGTTGCTGTCTTCCGGAGAAAAATCGGCGCGCCGCGCGACGGCGTGGGCTATCCATTGCGAGGGGTCGCGCAGGATATTGTCGACGACCACGCAAAATCGTCCATCGCTCAGCGCGACTCTACTTATGGCGGGAGTGGGGTTGAACATGGCACGCTTTCAGATGGGCTGCGGCGGCTGCGCGCGGCAGTACTGCTGGAGGTAGGCCTGGTGCGAGGGCAACTGCTTGACCGTCCACTCTATGCCGTTGCGTATCCCGTTCAGGAACTGCGACAGTTCGACGTCGCCCATCAGGTCGGCCGTCTGGTGGTGCTGCTCGGGCATCATGCCCTGGCCCAGCATGACCTGCAGCCACGACGATTCGGTAAACAACTCGCCCTCGGTGCGAAACACCCGTCCGGTCTCGCGGAACAGGTCGATGCGGTGCTGCAGCGATGCCGGCACTGTCATATTCCTGGCAGCTTCCCAGTACGGCGTATCAACGCGGTTGCTCACCTTGTAGTGCAAGATGATGAAATCGCGGATGTGTTTGATTTCGCTCTGCACCTGGGTGTTGTACTCGTCGATGTCGGACCGGCAGATGCCGTCGGCCGGAAACATCTGCATCAAACGGATCAGGTTACGCTGGATCAGGTGGATGCTGGTCGACTCGATCGGCTCCAAAAAGCCGCTCGACAGGCCGATGGCGACGACGTTGCCTTTCCAGGATTGCTTGCGCTGGCCCGGCTTGAATTTGATCACGCGCGGCTGCGTCAGCGGCTCGCCCTGGATGTTGTTAGTCAGGATCTGCCGGGCTTCCTCGCCGTCCATATACTTGCTGGAGAAGACGTGGCCGTTGCCAACCCGGTGCTGCAGCGGGATACGCCACTGCCAGCCGGCGCCATGCGCGATCGCGCGCGTCAACAGCACCGGTTCGCCGACCGACTCGGTCTGCACCGCAATGGCGCTGTCGTTGAACAGCCAGTGCGACCAGTCCTCGTATTCCACACCCATCGTCTCGGCCAGCAGCAGGGAGCGAAAGCCGGTGCAGTCGATGAACAGGTCGCCTTCGACCAGCGCGCCGTTCTCCAGCTTGAGCCCGGCCACGTGACCGGTCGCGGCATCGGTCAGCACCTGGCCGATCTTGCCTTCCACCCGCTTGGCGCCGAAACCCTCGCTGAACTTGCGCAGGAACTTGGCGTACAAGGTCGCGTCGAGATGGTAGGCGTAATTCATGCCGCCGTCCGGCAGGTGCGCAAAGCGGCCATGCTGGGCCGCCCTCAACTCCAGGCAATAGTCACCGAAGTCGCCGGCCAGGCCGCGCTTGCGGCCCTTGAGCCAGAAATGCTGGAAGCCGGCGGTCCAGTGGTCGGTGCCGGTCACGCCGAAGGAGTGGATGTAGTGTTCATTGACGTTGCGCCAGTTCTCGAAACTGATGCCCAGCTTGAAGGTCGCCTGGGTCGCTTTCATGACGTCGGCCTCGCTCAGTTCCAGCAACTGGTGAAATTTGATCAAGCTGGGGATGGTCGCTTCGCCCACGCCGACGGTGCCGATCTCGTCGGATTCGACCAGGGTGATGTCCAGCGACTTGCCCAGGATCTTGGAGATGACGGCAGCGGCCATCCAGCCGGCCGTGCCGCCGCCGGCGATGACGACGCGGCGCACTGGTTTCCTGCCGATTTTTTCTTGCATCTTCTGTTCCACGTACTGTCTCCTGTTACCGTCTCAGTTTCTGGGTGATTGCCGCGCGCATCCGCCGCGCCTGGTCGATATCGAGCGGGCCGAGTACGCCGCGCGCCTGTTCCGGAATGTGCGCCGCTTCACTGCCATCCGCTTCAAATATGTAGTGACGGAAAATCTCCTGCCATGCCAGGCGCTGGGCCGGCGGCAGCTCGCGCAGCGTCAGGATGGCATGCATCAGCGTGTTGACCGGCGCATCCATATAGCCTGGCGACTGGCGCCACCAGTAGTTGATCAGGAGGTTAAAACTGTCGAGCGCCTCGATATGGTGCCACCACATGCTCGGAATAAAGATGGCGTCGCCTGGCAGCAATTCGGCCACCTGCGCATGCTCCATGGCCTCGGCAAACCTGGGGAATTGTTCCAGGTCCGGCTGGTGAAAATCGACCAGGCTGATGGCCTGGTTGGCCGGCGTGAAGTCGAGCGGCCCGATGTACAGATCGCTCAGCTGCCCGGGCGGGAACAAGGTAAAGCGGCGCCGCCCGGCAGCGACGCAGGCGAGATTGTCCGGCAAGTCATGGTGCGCGGGGATGCGCGAACGGTTGCCGGTCCAGGCGCTCACGAGGGGATCGCGATCGCCCAGGTCCAGGTCGTTTTCTTCGCGAAAGCCCGGCAGGCAGGTGTCGACCGTGGTCGAGCCCACATACAAAGCCGGCGGACTGGGGTCATCGAGATGCTCGAGCACCTTGTCGAGCAGCGCGTCGAGCTTGACGTTGGCGGCGCTGAAATTAAACCCGCTAATGTCGTCGTTGTAGAAAAAGCGCCCCTTGATATCGGGCGGGCCTGTCAGGGCGCGGACCACCTCGTCCTTGTAGAAGCGGCGCAGATAGTCGATGCCCTCGCGCTGCGAGCGCAAGCCGGCCTCGACCACCGGCCAGCTTGCCACCAGCCCGCGCAGCACCACCGGCTCCGCCGCGGTGAGGATGGTGTCGGTCAGCAAGGCCTGCGTCGCGCCGGCGATCTCGCGAACAGGCTTAGCCATGGACCGCGGCGACCTGGTTCTTGCGTTCGATCAGCTCGCGCAGCTTGGTCAGCGACGCGACGATCAGGTAGGCTGCCATCAGGTGGCCCGGCTGGTGCAAGCGCTCCAATGCGGCGCCGTCAAGGGCGGCAAGTTTTTCCTCGTTGATCGTCGAGAAACCGGCCAGCTGATTGTGCGAGCCGTCGTTCAATTCGATGTCGAGCGTGAACGGTTCGATCAGCTCGTATTCGAGCAGCGCGGCGACAAAGCCGGCATTGCTCTGCAGGCCTTGGTGCAGCGCCAGCAGCGTGCTGTTGATGTCTTCCAAAAAATCGCTTTGGCCGCCGAATTCGAGAAACAGCGGCTCGCCTATGGTCGTGCTCACTTTCGGATGGTCGAGGTCGACATGCACCAGCAGACTGTCGCCGGACAGCCCCATCAGGAAGGGCTGGCGTGCCACGGCCATCGGCACGTACAGCGCGTCCCAGGCATCGGCTGTGGCAAACAGGTTCTCGCCGCCCTGGAAACCGAACAGCGCCACCGGCTCGTAGCGCTGCGCGTTGCCGGTCTCGCGAAATACGATGGGATAGTGGGCCAGCACATTGCGAAACTCAGCCGGGAAAGTCGGGCTCATCATCTCGCCGTCACCGAACCGGGTGCCGCGGCCCGGCATGATTTTCAAGTCTTTGTGTTCGACATTGCGCAACAAAACTGGATTGCTCATAGTGGTCTCCTGCCTTTTCGTTTTAATTTCAAGTTTCAATATTTGAAGCGCTACATCATCGCCATCAGGTTACCTCGAAATACCTGTCGTTCCGCATCGGCGGACCGCCGCGCAGGCGGGAACCCATACGTCGCATGCTCAGAGGCGCAGCATGGATTCCCGCGGGGGCGCCGAGCCGTGCGCGGGAATGACAAGTTGGCGCTTATGCGAAGTACCCTCAATGTCGTGCCCGCCCAGTTGCGCGGGCTAGCTTGTCGGCAAACCGTGACGCACGATATGGCCGATCAGTTCGCGGTTGCCGGGCAGCGCCGCGAGCATCTTGCGGGCCAGCGCGGCCGCCTCGCGGAAATAGCCGTCGGCCAGTTCGGCGTGCTCACCATGGCGAATGTGGCGGTCCACCTCCGGCACCAGCCCCATGCCGTACATGATGTATTGATAGCTGGCGGCGGGAAACAATTCTTCGATCCGGTGCAGGTCGTAGCGCGATGGCGGCTGCGAGCGCCACAGCGCGAGCGACTCGCACAGGCGCGCGGGGATAGATGCCGGCGCCCGGTTGTCGCGCCAGTAGGGGCTGGCGTCGCGCTTGCTGAGCACGTAATGGAGCTTGAGGAAATCGATCACCCGTTCCCAACGGTAAGTAAAGGCATCGTTGTAGCGTTTGGCGACGATGTCCATCACCGCGCGGTTGGCCGGCATGCCGTCGCTGAGCATGGTGGCGGACAATTCCACCATCGCCAGTGCCGAAGCCTCGAGCGGCTCGATGAAGCCGGCCGCCTGGCCGATGGCGACACAATTGCGGTGCCAGAAATGGCTGCGGTAGCCGGGTTCGAAACTGAGCTTGCGCGGCGCGGTGAGCATCTGCGCGCCGCCGCCGCTGCGCTCGACGTAGGCCAGCAAGGCCTGCTCGGCCTGCGCGTCGCTGGTGTGGGCGCTCGAATACACGTGGCCTATGCCACGCCGCGTCGGCAAGCCGATATCCCAGATCCAGCCGCTCTCTTGCGCCGTCGACCTGGTCTGCGAGGCGATGGGACTGCCCTCCTCCGGATAGCCCAACTGGACCGCGCAGGCGCTGTCATTGAACAGGATGTGTTTTTGCGACAGCAGGGGCACATCGTAATGCTTGCCCAGCAATAGCGAATGCGAGCCGCTGCAATCGATGAACAGGTCGCCTTCGATGGCGCCGCCAAGCTTTGTTTGCACCGACGCGATGTCGCCGTCGTCGTGCGAATTGACCGCCGCCACATGGTCCAGCACATGGACCACGCCGAGCTTCCCGGTGCAGTGGCGCCGCAAGAACAGGCTGAACTTGCCGGCGTCGAGGTGGTAGCCATAGTTGGCGACGGCGGCAAACTCCGGCGTGGTCGCCTGCTTGGGCGCCTTGCCGGAGCGGCACAGGTGGGGCTGGAAGCTGACCAGGTCGGCAAACGGAATGGCGCTGTGTCCGCGCTGCCAGCTGGCGGCCAGATCGGTCTCGCCATAGCCCTGGGGTAGCACGAACGGATGGTAATAAGCGTCGTCATCGCTGCCGTCGACCCAGCCGACGAACAGCGAACCCTGCTTGAACGAGGCGTCGCAGTTGCGGAAAAAATCGCTCTCGGAGACGCCGATTCGCCTGAGCGTGTCACGCATGCTGGGCCAGGTGCCTTCGCCGACACCCAGCGGCGCCACATCGGGCGACTCGATCAGGGTGACCTGCAAGGCCGGGCCGGCATCGGTCTGGTGCGCCGCCGCGACCAGCGCGGCAGTCAGCCAGCCGGCCGACCCGCCACCGACTATCACGATCTGTTCAAGTGGCCTGCTGTGCATAAGGAGTTCCATCGCAAGTGTAAGATGCTTCGATTAAGCGTTCGAAGCGCCCTGTTGGGTACCTCGAATAAGCGCCAAGTTGTCATTCCCGCGCAGGCGGGAACCCATACGTCGCGTGCTTGGACGCGTAGTATGGATTCCCGCCTGCGCGGGAATGACAGGTATGTCGAGGCGCCCTGTAGTAGCCGTGCAGTTTAGCGAGCACACGGGCGGGAAGCAACACGGCTAAAGGGGGGATGAAGCAGGCCGTGGCTGGCACCACGGCCTGCTTCATGGCCTGCTTCATGGCCTGCTCAAATACCAAATGCCTGCTTCAGCAATTAGAACTTGTAGCGTGCGCCAACCATATAACGTGGACCGCTTTGCGTGATGTTCAGGAACGTGGCTTGGGTGCGGCCGTGCTGGCGTTGGGTCGAATTGGCCAGATTGATCGCTTCGGCCTGGAAGCTCAAGTTCTTGTTGAACTCATAGCCAACACTCAGATCGACCTGGCCATACTTGTCGGTGTACACCGGCGCCAAATGTCCGCCGCCGTCGATCTTCGACGCCAGGAAGGAATCGCGCCAGTTGTAAGCGAGGCGCACCGTCCAGCCGTAGTTTTCATAAATACCGATCAGGTTGGCCGAATTGCTCAGACCAAGGATGGCGAACTGATCGGTGATCTGCTCGTTTTTATATTTCAACGGCGAGGTGACGTAGGTGTAGTTCGCCTGAACGCCGAAACCTGTCTGGGCGAACATATGCTGCAGGGTCAATTCGGCACCGCGCAAACTGGTCGGGTTCGCGTTCACGAAGCTCGACGTCCTGAACATCAGCAGAGGATCGCTAGGAATGCCCGTGATGACACCGGTCGCATTGCCGACATTGTTGACACCGGTCTTCTGTACGCCAGGCTGTCCGTTGTAGGTGTTGAGGATGTAGTTGCGGATGCAGTCGGTGTCGGCAACGGCGCATTTGCCCGGCCCCGTCGTTGCCGCGACATAGTAGGCGCCGCCGATGGGGGTATGGATGCCGTAATGGTTCGCCAAGGTCTGGTTCTGCGCAGTGTAGTCGGACAATTTCTTGTTGAACAGGCCCAGCGACACGACGCTGTGCTGGCCGAAGTACCACTCGAGGGACAAGTCCAGGTTCTTCGACTTGACCGGCGTCAGGGCCGGATTGCCTTGGGAAGCAGTGCCGCCCTGGTAGTAGTCGGCACCGGTGCCGATGGTCAGGCCGCCCTGCAGTTCGTTGTAACGGGCACGGGTGATGGTGGTGCCGGCGCCGGCGCGCACCTTGAATTCCGGGGTCACGTCGAAGTCGGCGTTCAGGCTAGGCAGCACGTTGCTGTAGGACGAGGTGCTGGTCGAAAATGCGGTGCCGCCAAAGGTCAGCGGCATCTCGTTCTGGGAGATCCAGGTCACGCCGGTGGCTGGCAGAACCTGGGCCACCGAAGTGACCTTGGTTCTTTCAAAGCGCAGGCCGAGCGAGGTGTGGAACGGGATCTTCATATCCCAGTCGGTGCCGAAGGACACGAAGGCCGACGTCGATTTTTCCTCCAGACGCTGGTCGCTGTCGGTGGTGGCGAAATTCGGCAGCCAGCTCGCTTGCGTTTTGACGCCGTCGGAGGTAACCAGGCCCGGCTTGGTCGAGGCGGCAGCGGTTGCCGCGCGCAGCGCGCCGAAATCGGCCGTGAAGAACTCGTTGTACATGCCAGGCGCCCCGTTGCCGCCGATCGCGCCGAAGTAGTCGCTGGTATTGCTCTTCTGGAACAGGGTGGCGGGATAGTCGTTCTTGCTGGTCAGGCCAGACCAGCCGTTGTTCTGCACCATCGAGAACGTCGAGCGGTTTTTGGCGTCGGTCACGCCAACGCCGAAGTTCAGGGACGACGATTCGAGCATCTGCAAGGCGCCGGTCAACTGCAACTGCTCGACCTTGGACTTGACGTAGGCGTTGGCGAACTGCGAGCCGGTTGCCTGGATAGGCTCGTTGACGAGGTCGGCGTTCGGCATGCTCAGGATCGGCAGTTCGCGGGTGAAGTCGATCTTGGTGGTGCCGCGGCTGAAGCTGGCGTTGCTCAGCTGGTTGCTGCTGCCCCAAGGGCTGTCGGCTTTCGATTCAGCGGTCGAGCTGTGCGCGTCGGCGGTGAACTTCAGGGTCGACGACGCTTTCCAGACCGCGTTGAAGCCGATCGAATTGTTCGTGCTCTTGGTCGCGAAGTCGGAGGCGATGACCGAGATATCCTGAGGACGCGTATAGACTTCCGAATAGGTCAACGGCGCCTGGATGCTGCCGCCCGGCCAACTGCTGGTCGAGGTTGGGGTCTGGGCGAACCAGGTGCTCATCTCGGCGCGGCGGGTGTGGACCTTGTTCTGCGAGTAGGTGTAGTCGAGCGTCGTGGTCAGTTCTTTGAACGGGCGGAATTGCAGGGCGAGCTGGCCATTGACACGCTCGCGCTCGATACCGTTGACCTGGTAGCCGAAGTTTTGCGGGCGCGAATACAGATCGTTGGGGCCGGGACGGTTCGTCACGCTGCCGATCGGCGCACCCGGCAGCGGCAAGGTCGAACCCTCGATCACTTCCGAACCGCGGTAAGGGCCGATATAGCCATTGGCCACCTGGGCACGGTTAGAACCCGATTCACGCTTCTGGTAGCTGGCGCTGGCGCCTATGCCCCACATGCCGTCCTTGCTGGTGGTGCTGAAGATGCCGGAGAGTTCAGGCGTAAGGCGCGTGCCCTTCAGCAGGTCCGGCAGCTTCTGGTTCGAGGTGTCCATCACACCCTTGATGCCGACGCTCGCCTGCGTGCCTGTATGGTCGAATGGACGCGCGGTCATGACGTTGACCGTGGCGCCGATACCGCCAGATGGATTGTCGGCGCGGCCGGTCTTGTAGACCTGCAGCTGCGAGATGGCTTCCGATGCCAGGTTGTCGAAGGAGAACGAGCGGCCGTTAGGGTCGTTCAGGTCGGACACCGGCATTTGACGGCCGTTCAACAGCACCAGGTTGAAGTCCGGGCCCATGCCGCGCACGGTGATCTTCTGGCCTTCGCCATTTTGACGGTCGATCGACACGCCGGAGATGCGCTGCAGCGACTCGGCCAGGTTGGTGTCCGGGAATTTACCGATGTCGGCAGCGACGACACCGTCAACGATACCATCGGAATTTTTCTTCAGGTTCAGGGTCGACTGCATACTGGCACGCAGGCCGGTAACAACCACGGTGGCCGGCTCGGCGTCGGCGGGAGCGGCAACTTGCGCATAGGCCGGAGCGATCAGTGCGGCACAAGCGCTGGCAACTGCCAGGCTCATCAGACGCTGTTTCGTTTTCAGGTATATCAGTTTCTCGGGATGCGACATTGTCTTCCTCTTTCTCTTTTTAATGTTGGGCGCTGGTAAAGAACAGCGCCGCCGGTGACACGCCAAGGTGTTTCTTGTCTTAATTTTCCGTGCATCTTTGGCCGGTCTGGCACCAGTTTCTCCAGTATCTGGTAGCGCAAACTGCCACGCCGTATGCCGGTGACGATGGCCAGCCTTTGCAGTGACCTGCTTAAGCTGCCCTCCACTTTGTCACGTCTGAATGCTTGCTTGTTATCGGCACTTAACAATCCATAACATTCAAATGATATGCGCAACCATTTGATGGTGACTGATTTGCAATGTAGCGTCAACTGCCATTGCGATGCACGTTGTAACTTGGATACGATGTGGTCAGACCAAAGTCGTGGACTTGGTCAGGGCGCTCTGCAACGTCACGCCCATCGTGAGCGAGCGCGGCTGAAGCCATACCCGCTCAGTCAAAAGCGTCAGCTGCGTGGCAGCCATGCTCAGCCGTGGAAGTGGTGCTTTAGGGAGTAGGCGGCACGAAAGTGACGATAACGCGCCGGTAACGCGTGAGCGCCGGGCTGCCCTTGTCGATCACCTTGACGATGAAGTGGGCGGTCTCCGTCTTGCTTACCACTGGCGCCTGCCCCGAAACGGTATGATGATTTTCCGCATACCCCAGCTTGATCTCCTCCTTGTAGCTGCCAGCTTCGGGATACTGGAACCACAGGTAGCTCAAGCTATCTCCATCGGGGTCGGAGCTGCCGGCGGCGCTCAGCATGAAGCCTTCGCCGGATTTGACGGTCAGCCGATCGCCAGGGGCGAGCTTTACCACAGGCGGATGATTCGCCCCCTTGTACGGCTTGGTGGTCCAGTCCATACGCGCTGCGAAATCGTTCTGGAAGTCTTTGCGCCAGCGCCAGATGGTGGTCCTGTACCCGGTGGAGACCTTATCGTGGGCGCGCACGCTGCGGCCATAGTCGCTGGAAACCATCGGCCTGTAACTATCCACGGCGTTGGTCCAGATGGCATGCGGCTCCTGCAATACGGGGACGTTGCCGGTGAAGCCTTCCGGATTGGTCGTCTCCAGCGCTGGCGTGTACAACTCGTAGCGCCCACCCCAGCCCCCCCAGTTCGGATGTTCGGGTGCGTTCAGGCCGTTTGGTATCAAAGACAGGAAGGCTGGCGTATCGCCCTCCACGCCAAACGAGACATCCGGATAGATCGCGCCCAGCGGTCCATGTCCCTGTTGAATATGCGCGGCGATCCAGTTGTTGCTCACTTCCGTGCTGTCGAAGCCCGGTTCGGTCGAGTGCATGCCAGTCCAGGTGCCATTGCCATACCCGCCGGGGCTGACGATGTAAAACAGATCGGGAAACTGGGTGCGTATCCAGATACCGGTATCGTCCTGATCGGAGATCGTGTAGACGCGCAACTTGCCGACCAGGCGGGCGGCCTGCTCCGGCGTCCTGTCGTGGCGGATCCGGTACAAGGCTTGGGCAAGCGTATTGGCGCCGCCCCACACCGAAACCCAAAGTGGCCGCGTATCGTTTTTCTCCAGGGCCTTGATGATGGCGTCCGATCCCGGCGAGTCCTTGCCGTCGCCGACACCTTGCATGCCGTAGAGTTGGGAGCCGGAGCGCACCACCGCTTTCAGCGCCTGCGCTTTCGGAAAACCCGGTTCATGCTTAGCCAGATTGGCTTGCACCCGGCCGTAGGCGTCGATGATCGCATGCATGGATGCCGGTGCGATACGCGACTTCTGGTGCGTAGAGGTCGTGGCGACGATGCCTTCGATTTCGATCTGGTTTGCGTACAGTAGCAAGCGCACGAGCGACTGGCTGTCGTCGGGATCGGCCTCGATATCGCTGAGGACAATCAGGCGTTGTTTGGGTTCGGCGAAGCAAACGGCGGGGGCGCAGGTCAAAAACGCCGCCAACATGGCAGTGATGGGAAGCAGTCGCATCATGTCTCTGGTGAATTAAGGGGCAAGCCCGCAAGCATGAATTGTGGTTCACCGCTAGCGGGAAGACAATTATGAAATCCGCCGATGGCACTAACGATTTACTCTCGCCTATCGCGGCAAGGCACCAGGCCAAGGCCGCACGACGCAATGCCTGGCGCCTGGCTTGTCCGGCGTCAACGAAATAAGCGATGGCCATATCCCGGCATGGCCGGGATCACACTTGCCTTGTGGGAAATCCCCAACAATCGCGCCTGTTTTCCGGGCGCACGCCCGGCTTCTGGCGCGGGGCCACCCGAAAAACAGGACAATCACGGTACAGTACAAATTCATGTCGGAAACAATGATTTATGATGATTATGCACTTTCGTCACGCCTGCGTTGCCCTGGCCAGTATCGTGCTGGTGGCGCTGGCGCTGTACGCTCCGGCAAGCCGGGCGGCGGACACGGCGGAACCTTGGACCGGCATGGCCCACACCGCATTCCGGCACCAAACCGATACCCCCTTCAGCTTTGGCACCATCTTCGCACAAGACCAAGCCGGGTTTATCTGGCTGGGCACCCAAAACGGCCTGGTACGCTGGGACGGCGTGCGCATGCGCCGCTACGTCAGCGACGCCCGCATGCCGGGCTCCCTGCCCGACAGTTACATCCTTTCCCTGCAGGTAGACAGCGGGGGACGTCTGTGGGTCGGCACCAGTAGCGGCGGGCTGGCGCGCTACGATCCCGATCACGATGCCTTCGTCAAGATCGGCGCCGGCGCCAAGGGATTGAGCCACGCGCGCGCGACGGCGCTGGCCGATGACGGCCGCGGCGGCATCTGGGTCGGCACGGGGGGCGGCCTGGAACGCGTCGGTGCCGATGGCCGGGTGTACGCGGCCACCAGCGGCGCCCCACAGATTGCCGCCACCGCCTTGCCGACAGGCGGCATCTCGACGCTGCTGCACGACCGCGCGGGAGCGCTGTGGATCGGCACCCGGCACGGCCTGTACCAGCGCGCCAACGAGCGGCTGCCGCTGAAGGCCGTGCCGCTGGTCGCGCCCGGCGCGCAGGAACCGGCGATAACTTCGCTGTACCAGGACGGCGGCGGGCGCATCTGGATCGGCACCCGTTCCCACGGCGCGTTCGCGCTCGATGGCCCGGCGCCCCCGCATCCGGTGCTGACCGCCGACGGCAAGCCGGCCTTGCAAGGCGAGCCGATTTTCTCGATGGTTGAAAAATCCCCCGGCATCCTCTGGTTCGGAACCGAAGGCGGCGGCATCCTCGAACTCGATCCGGCACACGGCCAGATCCGCCGTATCCGCCATCAACCCGATACCCCCGACAGCCTTTACGACGACGAAGTAGTCGCCATGTTCCGCGAACGGGGCGGGCAGATATTCGTGGCAACTTCGCAGGCCATGGGCGTTCACGACCCGCGCCCGCAAGGATTCCTTACCGTTCGTTTCACCAGTGCCGACGGCGCAAAAATGAGCGCTCACCAGCTGCTGGTACGGCCCGACGGGCGCCTCTGGATAGGCACGATCGGAGGCGCCATTCGCATCGTCGACCCCTTGCTCGGCCAGGTCGGCGAAATCGTGCCGCAGGCCGACATCAGCGGCGGCGGCCTGCCTAAAGGCCGGGTGCTGTCGATGGTCAACGGTCCCGGCGGCAGCGTCTACATCGGCACCCAGCAAGGGCTGTTCCGCAGCGAGGGCGACGGCCGCCAGGTACGGCGAGTCGCCGTGGCCAAGCGCGCCGCCAATGCCCCGGTCGGGGCACTCGCCTACCGCGACGGCGTCCTGTGGGTAGGCGGCTTCGACGGCATGTGGGTCCTGTCGCTGGACGGCGCCGGCGCCACCGCACTGCTCCGCCACGAAGACGCGCTGCTGGGTGACATGCGCGTGAGCGCTATCCTGCCGCTGGCCGATGGCTCTGCATGGATAGGCACCCGCGCCGGCCTGGCGCGCCTGCCGCCCAACGGCGGTCCGGTCGAACTGCTGCCCACCAACGCGCTCGACCCCACCCGCATTTCGCCCGGCTACGTCTCCTCGCTCACGCTGGACAGCCAGGAAAGGCTATGGATGTCCACGTACGGCACCGGCGTCGCCCTGCTTGAGCGCACCGACGCGGCCGGGCGGCGCTGGTTCCGCCGCTTCGGCGTGGCCGAGGGACTGCCCGACAACGGCGTCAACGCTCTGGTGGGCGAGCGCGACGGCACCATCTGGCTCAGCACCGACAATGGCCTGGCGCGCATCGACCCGGTCACGCTGGCGGTACGCAAGCTGGGCGCAGCCGACGGCATGCACATCCCGACATACTGGTTCGGCTCGCGCGGGCTGGCCGCCAACGGCGACATCCTGTTCGGCGGCCTGACCGGCATCACCGTCGTACGGCCGGCCCGGCTGCATCAGCGTCGCGACAGTGCGCCGCTTGCCGTCACCGCCATCGTGCTGGGCGGGCGCAAACTGCCCGAAGCCCCCTTCAACCCGCGCGCTACCGCGCCGGCCATCCTGACGCTCACGCCAGGCGACCGCGAACGCGGCTTCTCGCTTGAATACAACGCGCTCGATTTCGCGGTCCCTGGCCAACAGCGCCACAGCTACCGCTTGGCAGGCTTCGATCGCGACTGGATCGACACCGAGAATGCATCGCGCCCGGTCAGCTACACCAACCTGGCGCCGGGCGACTACACGCTGCAGCTGCGCAAAAGCGATCCCGATGGCGGGACACCGGCACGGCTCGACGTGCCGGTGCGCGTTTTACCCGCCTGGCACCAGCAGAACTGGGTGCGCGCGCTGGCGGCGCTGGCGCTGGCAGCCTGTGTCGCAGGCCTTATGCAGGCGCGTACCGCGCTGCTGCGGCGCCACAAGCGCGAACTGGAAGCCATGGTGGCCAAGCGCACCGCCGAACTGCGCGCCACCCAGGGGCACCTCGAAACCATGGCCTACGCCGACCCGCTTACCGGGCTGCCCAACCGCCGCCTGTTCACCGACGAAATCCGGCGCATGACCGCCCAGGCCCAGCGCGACGGCGTGCCGTTCACCTTGCTGCTGATCGACCTGGATCACTTCAAGGAGATCAACGATACATTCGGCCACGACGCCGGCGATGCCCTGCTGGTCGAAGCGGCCGATCGGCTGCGTCATGCGGTGCGCGAAACGGACCGCGTGGCGCGCCTGGGCGGCGACGAATTCGCCGTGCTGCTGGCGCCCGGCGGCGATGAGACGGTCGCCGGCATGATCTGCCGGCGCATCGTCGAGGACATGGCGCGCCCCATCGAGCACCGCGCGATCGGGATGCGCGTGAGCGCCAGCATCGGCGCCGCCAGCTTCGCCAGCCAGGAGAATGTCGACACCCTGTACAAGGCGGCCGACCTGGCGCTGTACCAGGCCAAGGCGGCCGGGCGCAACACCTGGCGCCTGGACGGCGCAGCTGCGTGACGGACGCTGATGTCGAGGCGACACACCGGTTTTCGTACGATGAGCAGAGCCGGCACGGCGTGGTTCAATGTGTATTATCGTGCAGGGAGTCCGCCGATCTGCTGGAGCAAACCGAGCAAATCCGGTTGTCCCAGTTCTTCCAGAATCTGTCCCTTAGAGAAGCGATAGATATTCAACGCCTGTACGGCGATCTTCCTGCCTGTGGGGGGCACCCCCATGAATGCGCCTTGGTGAGTGCCGCGCATGGTATAGCGAGCCACAACATTGTCGCCCTCTGCAATCGTTTCTTCCAACGTCCACTGGATGTCCGGAAAACCGGAACGCATCATGTTGATGATCTCCAGATATCCGGCAGGCCCGCTCAAGGGATCCGGGCGGCCAGGAACAAAGAAGGCCGCGTTGGGCGAGACCAAGTCGGGGGCAAGTTTGGGGTCGGCGGTATTGATAAACTGAACAAAGCGCTGCATGAACAAGCGATTTGCATTCGTTGTTGCGGCAGTTGGGGCTGCTCGTTGGGCGGTATCGTTCATTTCATTTTCCTGAGTGTGAGTTTCGGCTTACGCAGCTTACAACTACAAACAAAGTATGATAAATAACTGTTTTGTATTTACACTTGAAATGGAATGTTGTTAATGGACCGCCTGACGAGTATGGACATCTTCGTGAAAGCCGTGGATTTGGGCTCATTTTCCGCTGCCGCCAATGCGCTTCAAATGTCGCCGCAGTTGGTCGGCAAACACATTCAGACGCTTGAACGGCACATGGGGATACGCCTCTTGAACAGGACGACCAGGCGCCAAAGCCTGACCGACATCGGGAAGTCGTTTTACGAACGGGCCAGGATCATTCTTGCGGAAGTCGAAGCGGCGGACAGTCTGGTCGCCGAATCCCGTTCAGTACCCAGAGGCCGCCTGAAGATCAACGCACCAGTGACGTTTGCCATTCACGCGTTAGCGCCGAGGCTGCACGAATACCTGAGTGCTCACCCCGAGGTTTCCGTTGACCTGACGATGGCGAATCGTTTTGTGGATATGATTGAAGAGGGGTACGACGCCGTTTTCAGAGTTGGCAATCTGTCTGATAGCGGACTGATCGCACGCCCTTTGGCGCCTTACCGATTGGTCGCGTGCGCGGCGCCTTCTTATCTGGCTTTGCATGACCCCATCAGGACGCCGATGGACCTGCAAGGGCACGAGTGCCTCGGTTTTTCACATACGGAGCTACGTACGCACTGGACTTTCGACGGGCCGGAAGGACGAGTCTCGGTGCCGATTTCCGGGCGGCTCATGGTGGACAATGGGGAAGCTTTGCTTCCTGCAGCCGTTGCCGGCCTGGGGGTGATGCTACAGCCTGAGGAACTGGCGCGCGCCGCATTGGAATCCGGGCGCTTGGCCGTCGTCTTGGCGCAGTACAGCATACCCACGCGCCCTATGCATATTCTGTACGCACCGGATCGGCGTCTCACGCCAAAGTTGCGGAGCTTCATAGACTTCGCGGTTGAAGCCTTTGGGCCTAAAGACTCCCGGTAAGCATCGGTTCCAAATCAAGTACGCGTATGGTCTGAATCATGTCCATACGCATGAGGAATTCGGGAGTTTCTATACGCTGATAACAAAACAGCCCACATCGGTCGGCTGTCTTTATTTTTCTGGAGGCGAGGATCGGAGTCGAACCGACCTAGACGGCTTTGCAGGCCGTTTTTCACACATATAAATCAATCACTTACGCGAAAACCGCTCAATTGACCGCTTGAACCAGACCTCACGGCTTCGCTTCTGCATTCTTATTCTTGCCTGCCTGCCCTGCGTCCTGCCGCAGGGCAGGCAGTTGCTTTAACAGGTCTGGAAGTGCCAGCTTTACGGTATCCCAAACCACGTCGAGGTTGATATCGAAATAACCATGGGCGATACGGTTACGCATGCCGCGCATGCCGCGCCACGGCACTTCCGGATGCGCCAGTGAAAATTCGGGGTAGCCATCCATCACCTTTGTGGCTGCCTCACCGATAATGATGACGCTCATAATGACAGCTTGCTGTGTGCGCTTGTCCGCCAAGAACGCATCTTTGTCCATGCCTTCCACGAAACTGCATGCATCCGATGCAGCCTGTTGCATATGGTCGAGGTAATCCGGCAGCCTGTTATCGTTCATACAGGCAGCGCCTCAGCGAGCACGCTGGCACGGAACTTCGACGGCAAATCAGCCGGAGTCAGCAGATCAACGTGGATACCAAGTAAAGATTCCAGCTCGTCTTGCAAACAGCCAAGGTCAAACAGCGTCGTACCAGGAAGCGCGTCAACCAGCAGATCCAAGTCGCTGTCATCCCTGTCGGTGCCATGCAGCACTGACCCGAAAATGCGCAAATTCGCTGTACGGAAGCGGCTTGCCGCTTCGCGCACGGCAATTCGGTGCTGTTCTAGCGCAGTGGATGGTCGCATGGGTGTCTTTTTCAAATTTATTGAAGTATCAAGAGAACTACAAAGCAATTTCCAGAACAGCGCATGCCCGAAGGTACGACAGCGAAACACAACGCGCTAGCACATACGGGTGCAAGCCATAGATAGCTCACCATCAGGGCATGGCAGTGGACATTGTTACGGCTATTTTAGCGCATGCTTGCCGACAGCTCTAAAGTCTCTGCGCGCACTAGGCCCAAGTTGAAATACTACCGAAATGTCTGACTGATCGTCGGGATCGATGCCAACGGGCCTGGACTCCGGATGGCGAACCTGGCCCCTGTGGTGGTCAAGTAATTTCGGACACTACGATAGGTTCGCGTGCTGCCATTGTCCGTTCATAGATGGCGGGCGGCAGGTTGCCCAGTACTGAATTGATTCGTTTGCAGTTGTAGAAGCCGACGATGTAGTCGGTGATATCGGCCTTGGCCTCGGCGTGGTTGGCATATTGGCGCTGCCACACGCGCTCCATCTTGAGGTTCAGGAAGAAGCGTTCGGCCACCGCATTATCCCAGCAGTTTCCCTTCCGGCTCATGCTGCAGACGAAGCCATGCCGCGATAGCAGATCCTGGTAAAGCTCGCTGGCGTGTTGGCTGCCCCGGTCCGAATGGACGATCAAGCCCGGCGCTGGTCGCCGCTGCTGGATGGCCATGTTGAGCGCATCACAGACCAGCTTGGCTGGCATGCTCGGCGCCATGGCCCAGCCGACCACCTTGCGCGCGTACAGGTCCAGCACAATGGCCAGGTACAGCCACCCCGCGCCGGTACGGATATAGGTGATGTCGGTGGCGTAGGCGAGATTGGGCGCGCTCGGATTGAACTGCCGGTTCAGCACATTGGCGGCGATCGGCAAGTCGTGCTTGCTGTCGGTCGTGTGGACGAACTTGCGCTTCCAGACCGGCTTCAAGCCCGCCTGGCGCATCAAGCTGCGTACCTTGTAGCGTCCAAGGTGAAACCCGGCATTGGCCATGGCCGTGACCAGCCGACGGCTACCATAGCTCTGCTGGCTTGCCGAGAAGGCGGCTCGCAGGTGGACGCCTGCCTTGCAGGCCACCGGCTTGGCGGGACGTCGCTGCGCCTCGTAATAGCCGGACCGGCTAACGTTGAGGACGCGGCAACTCTGTAAGATCGGGATGGCCTCCTTTTGCAACTGCCGAATGAGCTGATAGGTCATTTCATTTCGCGGGCAAAGAAGGCCGAGGCTTTTTTTAAGATGGTCACATCCTGTCGCAGTTGCTGATTTTCCAGCTCCAGTTGCCGGATGCGCTGCTGCTCGGCGGTGAGCGGCTTGCCGATGCCAGGTTGACCGTTCTGCTCAGCACCGTACTGCGCCAGCCAGCGACGAATCGCGGTCTGTCCTATGCTCATGCTTTCGCTGACATGCTGGACGCTCAGGCCCTGTTCTTTGATCATCCGGACAACTTCCAGCTTCAAGCTGGGATCGAATGTTTGGCGTTTCCTTTTTGTCATGCTTAACTCCTCAGATGGTGAATTTTCCACCTATCGAGGTGTCCGGGCAAATTAGACCACAGCATAACTTCAGCAAACAGGAGCTGGCTGCTTGAAACAGGAGTCTCCACCATTGACAGGGCACCTCACTTTGCCAAGACGTCCGGGTAAGGTACGCCTTCATTCAGGAAGTACAGGACGAATTTCCGGTGCGGCGCTTGTGCAAGATGATGAGAGTTCATCCCAGCGGTTTCTATGCGTGGTGCCTTCAGCCAGAAAGCAAGTGGGCCAAAGAAGACAAGCGCCTGCTCGGTCACATTAAGCAGTCATGGCTGGAAAGCGGCGCGGTCTACGGTTACCGCAAGGTAACCATAGACCTGCGCGACTTGGGCGAGCGATGCGGCATCAATCGCGTTCACCGCATCATGCGCTCAGCGGGGCTACGCTCGCAGACCGGATACGGCAAGCGTAAGTGGAAAGGCGGCGGCGTGCCATCGTGGTGGCGCCGAATCACCTGCAGCGGCAATTTGACGTGCTTAAGCCCAACCGAGTCTGGGTGACGGGCATAACCTACATTCGAACCCATGAAGGCTGGCTATACCTGGCAGTGGTACTCGACCTGTTTTCACGCCAGGTCGTCGGGTGGTCGATGAGTTCACGGATTGACACGGAGCTGGCGATGAATGCGCTGCTGATGGCGGTTTGGCGGCGCAAGCCGGCCGATCCAGTGATGGTTCATTCAGATCAGGGTTCGCAGTTCACCAGCAAGGACTGGCGGGATTTCTTGACGGCGCATCGGCTTGAACCAAGCATGAGCCGGCGTGGAAACTGTCACGACAATGCTGTCGCGGAGAGCTTCTTCCAGCTGTTAAAGCACGAGCGCATCAAGCGCAAGACCTATGCAACCAGGGGCGACGCCAAGCAGGACATCTTCGACTACATCGAGATGTTCTACAATCCGAAGCGCCGTCACGGATTTAATGACAGGCTTTCGCCAGCAGAGTTTGAGCGAAGGCATTTTGAACGGCTCGCGGGTGTCTAGCAGACTCGTGGCGATTCAAGCGGCACTACAAGGAACAATGGCAAGTGGCTCGCTATGCCGATGCGTTGCGCATCACGCACCCGCGGCTGAACCGCCTTTGCCTGAAGCTGTCCGGGCAGTCCGCCTTTGAACTGACACAAGACAGGCTGATGCTGGAAGCTTGCCCCAAACTGATTTATCTGCCAGCCAGCATTGCCAGCATCGCCTATGAGCTCGGTTTTCAGGATCCGGCTTACTTCAGCCGCCTGTTCAAAAAACGGGTCGGCGTGACGCCCAAGGTCTTCCGCCAGTCGGAACGGGCTTGGTGAGTTGAGGCGTTGGGGCGCATCGCCGGCCCGGGCACGGTTAGCCCGCCGGCACGGCAGCGACGACGCGCTGTTCAATCAGGCCGAAGGGCATGTTTCCCTGCGAGTCCTGCGCCGCCATCCGCACCGTGTCGCCGAAGCGCATGAAACCGGTACGCGCTTCGCCCTGGTCTATGATCTCGATCACGCGGCGCTCGGCGATGCAAGCCGAACCGGCGCCACGATCAACGTTGGACACGGTGCCGGAACCGATCACCGTGCCGGCCGATAGCCGGCGGGTACGCGCAGCGTGCGCAATCAGTTCGCCGAAACTGTAGTTCATCTCGGCACCGTTCGGGTGGCCGAACCAAGCGCCGTTCCAGCGCACTGCGAGCGCCAGCTTGACGCGGCCGTCGCTCCACCGGTCGCCCAGTTCATCCGGCGTGATTGCCAGCGGCGCGAAGCTGGTCGAGGGTTTGCACTGGAAGAAGCCGAAACCTGTCGCCATCTCGCGCGGGCCGAGCTTGCGCAAGCTCCAGTCGTTGAGCTGCACCAGCAGCCGCACCTGCTGCTGAGCCGCTTGCGCCGTTGCGCCCATCGGCACGTGGCCGACGATGACGCCGAACTCGCCTTCAAAGTCGATGCCCTGGCTTTCATCCGGTAGCGCGACGTCGTCGTGCGGGCCGAGAAAGTCGTCCGAAGCGCCCTGGTACATGACGGGTATCGTCTCGAAGTCCGGTATCGGCTCGGTGTTGAAAGCGCGTTCCATCAGCCTGCCATGATTCAGGAAGGCCGACGCATCGCACCACTGGTAGCTGCGCGGCAGCGGCGCCGCGCAGTTGCGCGGGTCGAAGGCGAAACTGCCCGGCGCACAGCCTTGGTTCAGCAGGCCGTATAATTCCTGCAACGCAGGCGCAAGCTGCTCCCACCGTTCCAGCGCATCGATCAGGGTGGCGGCAATGCCGTGCGCCTCCACGGCCGTTGCGCCGTCACGCGCGACCAGCACCAGGCGGCCGTCGGGCGACGCCGATTTCAAGCTTGCGAATTTCATCTCGTTTCCCCTGATCAGATCGGCAAATTCAGCGCGTCCAGCGTTTCCCGCATGATGCGGCCATGCTCGGCCTTGTCGCCGCCGGTGATTTCAATTTCGCCCAGGCGGCCGGAGTTATCCACCACCATGCGGCAACGTTCCCAGCGGCGCTCTTCGAACGACGCCAGCGCCAACGCCATATCCTCGTGACGTTCCAGCTCCTGCGCCAGCACGATGGCATCCTCGATGCCGATGCAGGCTCCGGAAGCCAAGTGGGGCGTCGTGGCGTGCACGGCATCGCCGATCAGCACGACACGGCCTGCGCTCCATGGGCGCGGCAGCAGCAAGCGTTCCAGCGGACGGTAAATGATCTGCGAGCTCACGCTCAATTCGCTGCGGATGGACTGCAGCAGCGGCACGTTGAACGGCGCCAGCAACGCCTGCAGCCGGTCCAGGAATTCGGCCGGCGGAATGTGGCTGTTCTCAGCCCGGTCCTCGGTCACGTACATATACATTTCCGTGGCCGACACCGGATTCAGGCCGACCTTGATTTTCGGCCCCAGCCACATGACAGCCCGCTCCACCCCGGCCGCGCGCGGCAGCACCGCCCGCCACACGCCCTGCCCTGTGTACCGCGGCGCCGGAGCCGCGGGGAACAGCCGCGCGCGTATTGCAGAATACAGACCGTCGGCACCGATCAGCAGATCATACCGCCCGCTGCTGCCGTCCGTGAAGCTGACGTGCACACCTGGCCCGTCCTGGGTTATGGCATCAAACGTGCAGCCGAGCCGGACGCGCGTCCCGGACGCGCGCGTGGCCTCGGACAAGATCCCGGCCAGCACCGGGCGCAAGATGGCGCCGCCGCCCGGCACGTCCGGGCCGGCGATGCGCGGCGTCGGCAGTTGCGCAAGCCGATGGCCGTTCTGCGTGCAGATATCGACACCGTCGGTGCCAGCACCGCGTTTCAGGAATGCGTCCAGGATGCCCAGCGTGCCGAACGCGCGCAGCGTGGCGCCGCCCAGGCTGATGCCGGCGCCGTAGGAACGCCAGGACGGATCGATCTCCACCAGCTCAACTTCCATGCCCCGCTTGCGCAGTTCGATGGCGGCAGCCATGCCGGAGAAGCCGCCGCCGATGATCAGAACTCTCTTTGTTTGTGCCATGCCGCTCTCTCTCGCGATGTTTTTACGCCTGCGCCTGCCCGTCCCGGAACCAATGCCAGCCCTGCGCGCCCCCGGCCAGCCGGTCGGTTGGTAGTCATTGCTTGTCCGTCCGACTAAAGCGCAGTGCGGCCGCCCAGGGCCTCCGCCACCCAGTCGGCGATGTAGGCGCCGGCGTTGGCCGAGTTGTCGAAGCTGGAGTGCTGCACGCCGCCTTCGCGCTGCGTGAAGATCTTCAGCTCACGGCGTGGGCTGTTGACCAGCTGGTCGTAGGTGCGCTGCGCCCAGTGCAGCGGGATCTGCGAGTCCTTCTCGCCGTGCGTCACCAGAAACGGCACTTTGATGCGGTCAAGCACACCGTCCAGGTGGACTTTGTCGGCGATGCGCATGAACTGCTCCATATCGCCGGCGCCCCACACCCAGCGCACGTGTTCCCAGTAGTGCGGCACGGGAAAACTGCCTTCCTTGGCCAGACGCTTCTTCTGCACATCGCGCCAGTCGTGGTTTGCCCCCCAGACCACGCCGCAGGCGAAGCGCGGCTCGAAGGCCACCGCACGCGGGCAGTAATAGCCGCCCAGGGACACGCCTTCCAGGCCGATGCGCTTCGCGTCGACGTCGCTGCGGGTCTCCAGCCAGTCCACCACCTTGCTGGCCCAGCGCTCGCTGTCGTAGACGGCGGTCAGGCCTTGCAGGCGCAGCGCCTCGCCCGTGCCGGGCTGGTCGATCAGCAGCGAAGCCACGCCGCGCTGCGCCAGCCAGCGCGGCAGGCCCACGCGGTACTTCATCTCCTTGGTCGAATCCAGGCCGTTGACCTGCACCAGCAGCGGCGCCGGTCCTGTGATGCCCTCGGCCCGTACCAGCAAGCCCGAAAGATGCGTATCGCCGTAAGGGATTTCGACACGCTCGCAGTTCTCGCCCGCCAGTGCAATGCCTCGGTTGAACACCTCGATGAAGCGCTGGTACAGTTCCACGCGTCCGGGCGCGCCGTGCGCCTGCAGGCGCTCCGCAGTCAGGTAGTAGGTTGCGGCGCGGCCGTATTTGTCGCCGGCCGAGATCAGGCGTCCGCGCTGCTCGTCCTCCTCGGCCAGCGCGCACAGCTTGTCGGCCATGTGGGTCCAGGTTTCGCGGAAGGCCTTGCTGCCGGCTGCATCCTGCTGCTTGGCGGCGTCCTGCAAGGGCGCGCACATTTCTTCGATTTCGCCGATGCGCGCGCCCATCTCGATGGCCAGGTCGACCGACAGGTTCCAGACGTAGTTGGCCGGGAAGTATTTGAACATGATGCTTTCCTTCTTGTGATTGATCGTGTTGCGGCGGCGCAGTTCAGTCGAAGATGGCGACGGCGCGGGTCCAGCCGGCGGATGCGGCGCGGATCTTGTGCGGGAAACAGCTGATCGTGAAGCCGTCCGCCGGCAGCGCCTCCAGGTTGTGCATCTTCTCCAGGTGGCAGTAGCCGATGTCGCGGCCGGCCTTGTGGCCTTCCCAGATCAGGCTGACGTCGCCCGTTTCCTGGATGCGCTTGGCCGTGTAGCTGAACGGCGCGTCCCAGCTCCAGGCATCGGTGCCGGTGACGCGGATGCCGCGCTCCAGCAAATACATGGTCGCCTCGTAGCCCATGCCGCAGCCGCAATTGACGTAATCCGGCTGGCCATAGCGCGAACCGGCGCGCGTGTTGACAACGACGATTTCCAGCGGCTGCAGCGTATGGCCGATGCGCGCCAGTTCCGCCTCCACGTCCCGGGCGGTGACGACGTAGCCGTCTTCAAAGTGGCGGAAATCCAGCTTTACGCCTGGCTGGAAGCACCATTCGAGCGGCACTTCGTCGATGGTGATCGAACGCTCAGCCTCGCCCAGTTTGCGGTTCATGGTCGAGTGGAAGTGGTAAGGCGCATCGAGGTGGGTGCCGCTGTGTGTGGTCAGGCGCACCCACTCCGCTGCCGCGGCTTCGCCGTCGGGAAAGTCGACGGCTTTGGTGCCGGGCAGCAGATGCATGAATTCACCCAACGTCTGGCTGTGGTTTTGATATTCGATCTTTGGCGCCAGGATAGGCGGATCGGACAGGACTTCGTTTTCCAGATAGATCGACAGATCGACAAAACGGCGTGGCATGGCAATTCCTCTTCATGGTTGCTCGACTCAGGCATCCTATGCAGGCCGGGCATATCTGTAAAATCGTTTATACCGATTCGAGCTATTCGTGCAAGCGATTTTACTTACCTGGCATATCTGCGCAAACTCGTGTCCCCCGAACACAATGGAGGAGCAGCGCGATGAAGCCATACCGCCTGTGCAAGCTGGACGACCTGCCGGATGGCGAGGCGCGCGGATTCGATCCCCTGTGCCAGGGGCAAGACAGCGTGCTGCTGGTCAGGCGCGGCCGCCAAGTCGTCGCCTACCGCGACCTGTGCCCGCACTACGGCGCCACGCCGATGGCATGGCGGCGCCATGCCTATCTGAACGCGCAGCGCACCCACATCGTGTGCGCCGCACACGGCGCGCTGTTCGAGATTGGCGACGGCAACTGCGTGCAAGGCCCATGCCTGGGACAATCGCTCACCAGCCTGGCCGTCGATATCAGCGAGGACGGCGACATCACCGTGCGCCTGAATCCGTGAGCCCAAGGCTACCAGAACGAATAGAACGGCGGCGGCGTGGCGGCAGCGTGTACCTGCTGCGTCAGCAGCCTGCCTGACAGGCTGACGTCCTGTATGGTGCTGCAGGCCGTGGGGTCGAAGGGGAACACCGACGGATGCGCGCCGGCGTCGATGGCGCGCGCCAGCACCTCCAGACGCGGCGCCACTTCGTCCCAGCGTTCCAGCGCGCGGCTGATGCTGGGCGCGATGAAACCGGCGTCCACGGCCACGCTCAAGTCGCGCGAGACGACCAGCAGGCGGCCGTCCGGATCGCCGGTGTTCAGGGAGGCGAGTTTCATGCACCCGGCGGCGGGCCGCCCGGCGCCCACTTCTCGCGCGCCTGGAACAGGAACAGCTGCGACGCGTCCGCGCTCATGGGCGCCTGGCGCGCTACCCACGAATCGTCATGGCTGTCCATGTCGGCGTCGTATTCCACGTGGCAGCCGAGCGGACTGTTGAAGTACCAGAACCAGTTCGAACCCATCTTGTGCCGTCCCGGCCCCCAGAACGACTGATAGCCCTTGTTGACAAAGCGCGTGCCGGCCAGCAGTACCTCGGTCGGGCCGCCCATGTGGAAGGTGAAGTGCTCGCAGCCTTTCATGAACGGCGGCGTCTGGATCAGGAACAAGGTGTGGTGCTCCTCGCTTCCGGCCGGCCGCAGGAACGGCCCAGCGTCCAGCAGCCTGTCGGTGCAGCGGAAGCCCAGCCGGTCGCGGTAGAAGGCTTCCGCCTTCTGCGCATCCGGTACGAAATACACCACATGCGACAGCGAACGCGGACGCGCCTCCGCCCCCTCATCCACGGCTGGCACGTTGATGGCGCGCCGGGTGCTGGCGCCCGGCGCGTTGACTGCCTCGGCGCGCAGGTCCAGCGGCTTGCGAACGCTGACCTGGAATCCCAGCACAAAGCCCATGTCGTCCACCGCTTCGATACTGCCGTCGCCAAGGCGGCGCACCTCGCGGTCCCGCCCCAGTTCCTCGGCGATGGCGTCCAGCACGCCTTGCTCGGCCACGCCGTAGACGGTCTTGCGCAGCATGCTGGCGGTGCCCATCGCCGGCGGCAAGGCGTCGCTGTCCTTGTGCGCGATGACGATGGCGGTGCCGTCGAGCGCTTCAAAACGGCCCGCACCCGCCGGTTCCAGCCCGTAGTCGGTCAAATACTGCGCGCAGGCTTCCACGTCGTCGACGCCGAAGACCAGCGCATCCGGTCCAATGATATTCATGAGTTGATGCTTTCTGTTAGAAGTTGTAGCTGCCGCGGATACCGTAGGTGCGCGGGTCGCTGATGAAGAAGGAGCCCGGCACACGGCTCTGGATGGTGATCTCGTCCTCAATGTTCTTGACGAACACCTGCACGTTCCACTTGCCGCCAGGGCTGTCGTAGGCTATCGATGCATCGGATTTGCGGAACGACGGCTGGCGGTAACGGATGTCCAGGGTCGGGTCGCTCAGGTAGTAGGAAGTCGAATGGCGGGTGCCAACGTTGGCCGCGATCTCGCCGCCGTTATCGAGCGTAAAGCGGTGGGTGTAGGACAGGCCGATGGTGGAGGTCGGCGCGCGGTCCAGCTTCTCGCCCGTGTAGTCGATATTGGCGCCCGGACGATAGCCCTTGTAGTGGGCGTCGGTGGCAGCCATGGTCGCGCGCAGCTCGCCGCCCGCACCGACCCGCAGCTTGCCCTCCAGTTCCGCGCCGTTGACCACCGAGTTCGCGGCATTGCTGGTGAAGGAATGGCAGGTGGCAGGATCGTTGGTACGGCAGGTGGTGATGGTCAGCTGCTGGTCCTTGTAGTCGTAGTGAAATACGTTGGCCGCTACTTGAAGATGATTGTCCAGGAAGCGGCCCTTGACGCCGGCTTCGTACGACGTCAGCGTTTCCGGCTTATACCTGCCGGTATCGGCTTCGGCATTGAAGCCGCCCGACTTGTAGCCGGTCGATATGCTGGCATACAGCATCACATTGCGCATCACGTCATGGTCGACACCCACCTTCCAGCTGGTATTGGTGAAGGCGACGTCGGCCGCATAGGCCTTGGCGCTGGTGGTGGCCGGCGGCACGGCGGCCTGGCCGCTGAGCGGATCGTAGCCGGACTTGCGGTCCCGGGTGTAGCGCAGGCCCATGGTCAGGCGGGTGTCGTCGCGCAAGGAATAGGTGGCCTGGCCAAACGCCGCCTTCGACTGGTTGTTGATGGACGCCAGGAATGGCAGGTTCACCACCAGTTGGCCGAACGGCGCGGTAACGTAGGTGTTGTACTGCGCGTCGCGGAACACGTCCTCGTTGAAGTGGTAGACCCCGGCGACCCAGCGCAGCGCACCGGCGCCCGTGGAATTGATGCGCAGTTCGTGCGAGCGCGCCGTGCTTTCGCCGTTGTTGCTGTTGGTGAAGGGGAAACCGAAGTAGACGCCGTTGTTCAACTGGTCCACATGCATGCGCATCTGCGCCACCTGGTAAGTCAGTTCGGCGCCGGCCAGCACGGTCTTGAATTCGCCGCGCAGCGAATTGGCGAAGTTGTCGCGCTCCCGCTGGCCGGTCTGCTTGAACTCCCAGGCCGTGGTGCGCTGCGCGTCGCTGCCGCGGTCCACGTACACCGGATTGAGCAGGTCGTTGCCCCGCCCTGGCGCGGTGAAGGGCAAGGTGCCGGTCGGGGTGCCGCTGAAGAAGTTCGTCAGCGGCACCGGCGCCACGCCGCCGCCGCCGATCTTGTTGTGCTCCGCGGTCAGCAGCAGGCTGGTCTCGGGGCTGAAGCTGCCCAGCAGGTGCACGCGCGCCGACTTGTCGTCCTGGCTTTCCAGGCTGATTTTATTCGGACCGGGATTGAGGAAGGTGTCGTGCTTGTTGGCGTTCACGGCGGCGCGCAAGGCCCACACCTCGCCCAGCGGAATATTCAGCACGCCGTCGTAGCGCACGGTGTTGTAATTGCCGATCTCCAGGCCGACTTTGCCTTCCAGCTTGCGCGTGGGCCTGTTGGTGATCAGGTTGATGGCGCCGGCGGTGGCGTTGCGGCCGTACAGCGTGCCCTGCGGCCCGCGCAGCACTTCGATGCGATCCAGGTCGTAGAAGGCCACTGCCTGCGCTTCGTAGCGCGGAACGTAGGCGCCGTCGACGTGGAAGGCGGCCGATGGATCACCCTTTTCGGTCATGTCCAGACTGGTCACGCCGCGTATGGCCACCTGCAGCATGCCGCTCTCCTGCGCGATCTCGACGTTGGGCAGCGTGGTGCCCAGCGCGCGCGGATCGACGGTGCCGGCGTTTTTCAGGTCCTCGCCGGAAATGACGGACAGCGCCAGCGGCGTCTTGCTGGCCGGTTGCGCAATCTTCTGTGCGGTGACGATCACTTCCGTCAGCCCGGAGTCCTTCTTGGCTTCGGCCTCTTGCGCGATGGTGACGCCGGCGACGGACAGGGCGCCAATGGCGATCAAGGCCTGGGCGATGGAAGTCAGCTGTGGGTTCTGCATGGTTATCTCCTAATGTGCGCGGCACTTCTTGGGATGCCGCTCTGGGTTGGGTACGCAGAAAAATGATAGGCGCTTACCCACCCACAGCTCCAGCCTATATTACGGATAGCTCGCATCCATGGGCCGGATAGGAGCACCGCAGGAAATGGCTTACCCATAAAAAAATAGCCCCGTCAATCGCTTGACGGGGCCGCGCGGAGCAACAGGAAGCGCTGGCCGGATCAGGAGGGCAGCGGCGTCCAAAGGCCGCCCGCGCGCGACGACGCCTGCACGGTTTCGATGAACAGCACGCCGCGCAAGCCGTCGTCGATGGTCGGGAAACTCGCGGCGCCGGGATCGCCGCCATGGCGCCGCGCCAGCAGGTGGTCGGCGATTTCGCGATAGAGCGCGCCGAAAGCGTCGATATAGCCTTCCGGATGCCCGGCGGGCACGCGGCTGGTGCGCGCACCGGCCGCGTTCATGGCCGCACTGCCGCGGGTGAGAATGCGGGTCGGTTCGCCCAGCGGCGTCCAAAACAGCTCGTTGGGCTGCTGCTGCGCCCATTCGAGGCCGCCGGCGCTGCCGAACACCCGGATGCGCAACTCATTGGCGCAGCCCGGCGCGACCTGGCTGGCCCACAGCATGCCGCGCGCGCCGCCCCGATAGCGCAGCAGCACCTGCACGTCGTCGTCGATCACCCTTCCGGGCACAAAGGAACTCAGTTGCGCCGCCAGCGATTCAAGCGGCAGCCCGGCTATGGTGTCGGCCAACTGCCAGGCGTGCGAGCCGATATCGCCGATGGCGCCGCCGCCCGCTTTGGCCGGATCGGTGCGCCAGGCGGCCTGCTTTTGCCCGCTCTGCTCCAGCGGCGCGGCCAGCCAGTCCTGCGCGTACTCCACGTTCACCACGCGGATCTCGCCCAGCGCGCCCTCGCGCACCATCTGCTGCGCGTGGCGCACCATGGGATAGGCCGAATAATTGTGCGTCACCGCAAACAGCAGGCCGTGCCGCTCGGCCAGCGCCTTGAGCATGCGCGCATCGCCGCTGTTGGTGGTGACCGGCTTGTCGCAGATGACGTGGATGCCGGCCTCCAGGAAGGCGCGCGCCACCGGCGCATGCATGTGATTCGGCGTGACGATGCACACCGCCTCGATGCCGTCTTCGCGCGCGCCCTCGGTCTGCGCCATCTGCAGGTAGTCGTCATAGATGCGCTCCAGTCCCAGCGCACTCCCTGAGCGCTGCGATGCCTGCGCGCTGGACGACAAGGCGCCGGCCACCAGCTGGTAGCGGTCGTCGAAGCGCGCCGCATGGCGGTGCACGGCACCGATGAAGGCGCCCTCCCCGCCGCCCACCATGCCGAGCCGGATGCGGCCCGGGAAAGTACTCGTCTGGTCCATGCGGCCTCCCTAAGCGATGCCCAGCATGCGCAGATTGCGCTGCGGGTCGGCGCCGCTGCCGGCAAAGTCGTCGAAGGCCTTGTCGGTCACGCGGATAATGTGGTCGCGGATGAAGCCGACGCCCTCGGCCGCGCCCTGCTCCGGATGCTTGAGGCAGCATTCCCATTCCAGCACCGCCCAGCCCTGGAAGCCGTACTGCGCGAACTTGGAGAAGATGGCCTTGAAGTCGACCTGGCCGTCGCCCAGCGAACGGAAACGGCCGGCCCGTTCGGCCCAGCCCTGGTAGCCCGAATACACGCCCTGCCGCGCGTCCGGCCGGAACTCGGCGTCCTTTACGTGCATGACCTTGATACGCTCGTGGTAGCGGTCGATGAAGCCGAGGTAGTCCAGCTGCTGCAGCAGGAAGTGCGAGGGATCGTAGGCGATGTTCAGGCGTGGATGGTGCCGCACCCGCTCCAGCAGCATCTCGAAGGTCGCGCCGTCGAACAGGTCCTCGCCCGGATGCAGCTCGAACGCCAGATCCACGCCCGCTTCGTCGTAGGCGTCGAGGATAGGCAGCCAGCGGCGCGCCAGTTCGTCGAAGGCCGATTCGACCAGGCCCGCCGGGCGCTGCGGCCACGGGTACACGAACGGCCACGCCAGCGAACCGGAAAAGCTGATAGCCGCCGTCAATCCCAGGTTGGCCGACGCCTTCGCCGCCAGCAGCATCTGCTGCACCGCCCACTGCTGGCGCGCCTGCGGATTGCCGCGCAGCGGCGCCGGCGCAAAACCGTCGAAGGCTTCGTCATAGGCTGGATGCACCGCCACCAGCTGCCCTTGCAAATGGGTGCTCAGCTCGGTGATGGCGACACCATTGCCGCGCGCAATGCCGGCCACCTCGTCGCAATAGGTCTTGCTTTGCGCCGCCAGCGCCAGGTCGAATAGGCGCGGGTCGCTGGTCGGCAGCTGCACGCCCTGGTAGCCGAGGTCTCCGGCCCAGTGCGTGATCGCGTCCCAGCTGTTGAACGGCGCATGCTCGCCGGCGAACTGCGCCAGGAAGATGGCCGGTCCCTTGATCGTGGTTGCCATGGATGACCTCAACCGGCTATGGTGGCGCTGACGGTGCAGCTGGTGACGGGGCTCCAGGGCAGGTAGGAGATCCGCAGCTGCACCGCCGCCGTCACCTGGTGCGCGCCGGCGGACAGGCCGCCCGGCTGCAGCACCGAGATCTCGGCCACTTCGCCGAATTCCCAGCGCTCGTCGTAGGTAGTTTCGAGTTCGTCCAGCGTGCGGGTCTTGCCGCGCACCGTGAAACGCACGGCCTCGCGCGGCACCTTGACGCCGTCCACGGTCAGCGCCACGTCCTCGACGGCGGACAGGATCTGGCCGCGATAGTAAGGCAGACGCGCGCCCAGCCGCCAGCCGCCTTCGATGTTTTCGACGCTGCCGGGATAGATGATGTGTTGATCGTACATATGTGGTTTCCTTAAGCTTCGCCCAACAGGCGCTTGAACATTTCATGCTGGCGGCGCACCTGCTCGCGGCCATCGACTTCAAAAGCGTCCTCGATGTGGCGCTGGCCTTCGTATTCACTCGACAGGTGGCCGTCGTAGCCGCCTTCGATCAGCACCGGGATGATTTCCTCGTAAGGAATGGCAGGCTCCTTGCCGCTGTCGTCGATCTCGTAGAACTTGGCGTGGATGTTGAAAATCCAGGGCATGAACTCCAGCATGCGGCGCGGATTGCTCCAGATATTGTGGCGCAGCGTCTCCGCCATTTGCAGGTCGACCGGATTGCCGCCCATCTTGCGCACGTCCATCAGCACGTAGTCCGCCAGCACGCGCGCGGCATGCGCTTCGAGGATGAATTCGACGATCTTCGGAGTGGCGCCGTTGCGCAGGAAGCGGTCGCGGAACACCGGCGGATAGTTCTTCGTGTACATGCCCATGTCCGGCACATAGCCCACATGGTCGGAGCCGGTGGCGCGGGTAAGCTCGGTGTAGCGCAAGATCCAGGGATGGTCGAAGTGGAACGGCGAGTGCACCTCGATCCCCATCCGCACGTCCAGCTGCTCGGCGAGCGGTACGCAGGCCACCACCACTTCCGGCGGCGTATTGACGATCACGCGCACATTGCGGCAGCCGATGCGCTTGGCGAAATGCAGGTCGCGCTGCAGCGACGCCACCATCTCCCCGAAATTGAGCTTGCGGTCCTTGTACAGCTTCACGTCCAGGAACATGTCGTGGCATTGCGCGTAGGCGCCGTGCCGCTCCAGCGACGCGAACCAGCCGTCGATCTGCTGCTGCGGCACGTTGGGGAAACCGGTGAAGGATTGTTCGCTGACCACTTCGATGCCGCGCGCGCCCAGGCTCGCGGCGTGGGCAATGCAGTCGTCCAGGGTCATCCGGCGCAGGAATGTCTCGTACTGATAGCTGTAGAGGGACACGCCGCGCTTGATGCTGTGCTGTTTATTCATTACTGGGTACCTCGTGTTGAGTCGGACAAATGACGGTTTAAGAGACGGTTCAAGAGACGGCTTGCGACGGCGACGGCGGCGCGCGCCAGCGCAGCAGGCAGGCCAGCACCGCGCACGCGGCGGCAAGCAGGCCGAAGGTGAGAAAGGCGTTTTGCAGATTGCCCACCCAGCCGCGCGTCAGGTTGACCACGGCCGGCGACAGGAATTGGGCCACGAAGAAGGAACTGGCCCACCAGCCCATGCCACGGCCGCGGTGCTCGAAGGAGAATTTGCTCTGCGTCCAGGCGATCAGCGCCGGCACGATCAGGCCGTTGGCCAGCTGCTGCACGAAGGCGAAGGCCAGCGCCACCTTGTAGTCGGGCGCCATGCCGATGCCGCCCAGCCCCACCGCGTAGCCGGCAAACACCAGCAGGATCTGCGTGCCGGCGCCATAGCGCGTGGTCAGCTTGAACAGCACCGCGCCGATCGGCACGCCGATGCTGGGGATCGCCATGCTCAGGCCGATGGACTTCGGATTGTCCACGCCCAGCTCCTTAAGCAGCAGCGAGAAATTGATCACCTGGACGTAGTAGATGGTGGACAGCACCACCGTGACGCCGCACACCATCATGGCCACCATGTAGGGGAACGGCGTGGCGGAGGCAGGGCCGGCGGCCTTCTTGCGCGGCTCAGGCTCGAACAGGAAGGCCAGGCTGGCGAGCAGGATGGGGATGGCCACCGCATACACCAGGAAGGGGTACTGCCAGCCTTGCGCGGCGAGGAAGCCGGAACTGGCGATGGTCACGGTGCCGAGCACCGAACCGACCACCCCCTGCAGCATCAGCCAGCGGTGGCGCTCCTTCTCCTCGTAATAATCGGCCAGCAACGTATTGACCACGGTGAGCACGCCGGCCTCGCCGATGCCGATCACTACCCGTCCGGCCACCACGGCCCAGAAATTGTCGATCACGAAGGGCATCAGGCCGCCGGCGCCGTAGAACGCCATGGACCACAGCAACAGCCGGCGGCGCCCGTAGCGGTCGGCGATGACACCGGCGGCCGGCGCGAACAGGGCGATGCAGGCGCTGGGGGCGGTGATCAGCAGCGGCACCATCAGCCTGGCGTTGGGCACGTCCTGGAAGTGCGCCAGCAGTGTCGGCAGGGTCGGCGCCAGCGCGATGATGGCCATCACCGGCAGGAAGCCGGAAAACACCAGTATCCATCCCTGGCGCCAGTCGGCCTTTCTGGCTTGCCCATGTTGCATAGTTTGCATGCTTCGTCTCCTATTCTTGGCGTTCACCTGTCCATGCAGGAAAATCTAACCTCGAAAAATGATAACGCTTTCCCACGCCCTGCTCCACCGAAAAATGCGGCTGCGGGCCGCTTTATATGGATATGTGGTATCCGTATCTTGAATAGCTCAAACAGGCCAGAATCGCGGCGTTTTGCGGTATATTGGGAAAACTTTTCCTAACTTTACATCCGATGTCCGCAAAATCCTCTTCCATCTCCGCCGTGGCCGATCTGGCCGGCGTCTCCATCGCCACCGTGTCACGGGTGCTGAACGGGACCAAGGCGGTCAGCGCCGATACGCGCGCCCGTGTCGAAGCGGCAGTCGATGCCCTCGGCTACCGCGCCAATGCACTGGCGCGCAGCCTGATGCGCGGCGAAACCCGGCTGCTGCTGGTGCTGGTGCCCGATTTCGCCAACCCCTTTTTCGCCGAGATCGTCAAGGGCGTGGAGTCGGTCACGCGCGAGAATGGCTACGGCCTGGTGATCGCGGAGGCGTCGCAGGCGCTCTCGCGCGACAGCCCGGCGCTGGACTCGCTATACAACCGCATGGCCGACGGTGTGATCAGCCTGGCGCGCTCTACCGACCTCAAGCCGCTGCTGCAGGAGATTCCCGACCTGCCTTGGGTGGCCTGCTCGGAGTTTATCGAGGACAGCGAGGTTCCCAGCGTGAGCATCGACCACCGCCAGGCCGCGATTGACGCGGTGCAATACCTGCTCAATCGGGGCCACCGACGGATTGCGCTGATCGGCGCGAGCGAGGACTACCGCTGGGCTCGGCAACGCCACGCCGGCTACCAGTATGCGCTGCAGCGCGCCAGCCTCCCCGTCGAGCCGCAACTGGTGCGCCTGGCGCGTGGCACCGAATATGTGCACGGCATGGAAGCGGCCGGCGCGCTGCTGGCCATGGAGCAGCCGCCCAGCGCAGTTTTTGCCGTTTCCGACACGCTGGCCATCGGCGCCATCAAGGCCTTCCGCCGCGTTGGCCGCCGCGTGCCGGAAGACGTGGCGGTAATGGGCTTTGACGATATCCCGGTGGCCCAGATATTCGAGCCCGCCCTTACCACCATCGCCCAGCCGGTGCGCGAGCTGGGCGCCGCAGCGGCCGAGCTGCTACTCAAGCGCCTGGCCGGCGGCCCGGCCGAGTCGCGCACCCTCGACCATGCGCTCATCGTGCGCGCGTCGGCCTAATCAGCGGAGCAAGCATGCGCTTTAATAAACTCGACTTGAATTTGCTGGTAGCGCTCAACGCGCTGCTCGCGGAGCGCAACATCAGCCGCGCGGCCGAGAAACTGTTCCTGAGCCAACCGGCCACCAGCGGCGCGCTGGCCAGGCTGCGCGCCTACTTCAACGACGAACTGCTGGTGCCCTCCGGGCGGCAGCTGATCCTGACGCCGCGCGCCAAGGAACTGATCGAGCCGGTGCGCGAGGTGCTGATGCGCATCGACACCACCATCGCCGCCCAGCCGCAGTTCGATCCGGCCAGCGAGACGCGCGTGTTCACGCTGCTGGTGTCGGACTACACCACGGCGGTGCTGATCCCCGCGCTGCTGGCCGAGCTGTACCGGGAAGCGCCCAATCTGCGCATCTGCCTGCGCGACCAGGCCGAGCGGCCGGGCGATGTGCTGGAACAGGGCGAGGCCGATTTTCTCGTCATCCCCTCGCAATACATCGCCAAGGACCACCCGTCCGCCGCGCTGTTCGAGGAAGACTACCTGTGCGTGACCTGGGAAGGCAATTCGCGCGTGCGCGAGCGCCTCTCCTTCGACGACTACCTGGCCTGCGGCCACGTCATTGCGACCTTCAACAATACGATGGCCAGTCCGCTGTCCACCTTCGACGGCTGGTTCATGGAAAGCTTCGACGTGAAGCGCCGCGTGGAAGTGACCGCGCCGACCATGACTGCGCTGCCGTCCATGGTGGTGGGCACGGATCGCATCGCCACCGTACACCGCCGCATCGCCTTGCGCGCCCAGGCCACGCTGCCGGTCAAGGTGTGGGAGCCGCCGCCGCGCATTCCGCGCCTAGTGCAGATGCTGCAATGGCACAAGCACCGCAGCAACGATCCGGCGATCAGCTGGATACGCGAAAAATTCATCACGGCCGCCGCAAGCGTCTAAATCAGAAAAAGGGAATCACAATGCACCATGCCGTTTCCGGGACGGAGGGCAGCGCTTACGCTGCCGCTTCCTCATTCACGCCGCGCCGGCGCCTGATGGCGCTGGTGGCAGTGGCGCTGGCCTTTGTCATGGACCTGCTGGACACGACCATCGTCAATGTCGCCATCCCGTCGATCGGCTCCACGCTGGGCGCCGACCGCGCCGCGCTGGAGTGGATCATCGCCGGCTACGCCACCGCCTTCGCGGTGCTGCTCATCGTCGGCGGCAGGCTGGGCGACAGCCACGGTTACCGCCGCATGTTCCTGAGCGGGATCGCGCTGTTCACCCTCACGTCCATGGCCTGCGGCCTAGCGCCGGACGCCGCCACGCTGCAGATCGCCCGCGTGTTGCAGGGCGCCGCGGCAGCCCTGATGGTGCCGCAGGTGATGGCGCTGGTGCAGGTGATGTATCCGCCCAGCCAGCGCTACAAGGTCTACACGGTGTTCGGTTTCCTCGGCGGCTTCTCGGCCGCGCTCGGGCCTATCGTCGGCGGGCTGCTTATCGACGCCAACTGGTTCGGCCTAGGCTGGCGCCTGACCTTCCTGATCAACCTGCCCATCGGCGTGTTCAGCCTGATCGCCGGCGCGCGCCTGCTGCCGCCGGGACGCGGCGTCAACGCCACCCCGGTCGACCTGGCCGGTGCGGCGCTGTCGGTGCTGGTGCTGTTTGCCCTGTTGACGCCCTTGATCGAAGGGCCGGGGCGCGGCTGGCCGCCGGCGCTGCTGGTGCTGCTGGCCGCCGTCGTCCCGCTGGCCTGGGCCACCGCGCGCTACCTGCGGTGGCGCCAGGCCGCGCACGGCGACGCCCTGGTGCCGCCGTCCCTGTTCAAATTGCGCAAGGTGGTGCTGGGAATGCTGTGCACGCTGTGCATCAACCCGGTGCTGCCCGGCTACCTGCTGGTGATGACCTTCGTGCTGCAGGAAGGCATAGGACTGAGCGCGTCGCAAATGGCCTACGCCTGCGCGCCGATTGCGTTCGGTGCGATGGGCGGCATCACGCTGATCGGGCCGCGCCTGTTCAAACTGCTGGGCGTGCGGGTGATGCTGGCAGGCGCAGGCGTCAGCGCCGCCAGCCTGTGCCTGGCCGGCTGGGCGGTGCACGGCGGCGTGCTGCTGCCGTGGCATTTGGGACTGGCGCAATTCGGGATGGGACTCGGTATGGGCTTGTGCGGCCCGCAGCTATCGAACGCCACGCTGCAGGACGTGCCGATGACCGACGCCGGCGTGGCTGCCGGCATGTTCACGGCGGTGCATCAGATTGCAGCAGCACTCGGCGTAGCGCTGGCCGGACTGCTGTTGTTCCACGGCCAGGCCCCGGCCCCGGCCGCTGCGGCCCGGCACTACGCGCAAGCCTATCTGCACGTGCTGCCGCTATTCGGCTGCCTGCTGGCCGCCGCCGCCGCCGGCACTTGGCGCCTGGCCAGGGCGATGCAGGCGGCCCCCGCTACACATCCATAATATCGATGCATTTGCGCAGCACGGCCAGCTTGTCCTGGCCGGCCGACGGCGTCCATTCATGGCTGATGAAGCCGCGATAGTCCAGGTCCGCAATGGTCCGGGCGACATGCCGGTAATTCAGCTCCTGCGTCTCGTCGATTTCATGGCGACCGGGTATGCCGCCCGTATGGAAATGGCCTATCCATTGCATGCTCTGGCGCAGGAAGTTGGTTATATCGCCGTCCATTAGCTGGGCGTGATACAGGTCGACCAGCAGCTTCACGCGCGGCGAATTGAGCTGGGATACGATATCGAGCCCCCACGGCAAGTGATCGAACATGCTGCCCGGCGGCGACGGCGGGCCGCCGCTGTGGCCGGAATTGATGTTCTCCATCACCAGCGTCACGCCGCGCGCCTCCGCCTGCGCGCGCACGCGCCGCAGGAAACCCAGCGCGTTGCGCTTCCCCTCTTCGTAGCCCAGACTGCCGCGCGCGCCGCAGGTCACAATAATGTTCGGGATGCCATGGGTGGCTGCGGCGTCGATACGGTCGCGCAGTGCGGCCTCGAACCGCCCGTCCTGATCCGGTGTGCCGATGGCGTTCCAGCCCGGCGGGCCGGCCGGAGCGCGGGCAGGCGTGGAAATGCCGCCGCCGTAATCGACGCGCAGCACGCTCATGACCAGGCCATACTGCTTCAGTGTCGGCCAGTCCGCTGGATTGCTGACGAAGTCCAGAGCTTGCACTCCCAGCGATTGCGCCATGCGGCAGGTGTCTTCGATGGTTGCGCTGAAGAGGTGCGGCGTCAGGCCCTGGCGCAAACGCCCCCGCGCAAGGGCGCGCGGGCTGATGGCGTAAGTTGCGCCCAAGGCCAGGGCCGAGAGGAAGCGGCGGCGGCTAAATGCCGAGCGCATGGCGGGACAGGGCCAGCGATGCACGGTCGGCCACGGTAGGGAAGTATTCCAGGCCTATCGCGCCCGCATAGCCCTGCTCGCGCAGCACGGCGGTGATGCGCTGCCAGTCTATGCTGCCGGTGCCCGGTTCGTGGCGGCCGTCGGTGTCGGCCACCTGCACGTGGCCGATCAGCGGCAAACGGTTCGATATCGCTGCCGCGAAGTCTTCCTGCGTCTGCGCCGAATGATAGGCGTCCGCCAGCAGGCGCAAGGCCGGGCTGTCCACTGCGGCCACGATGTCCAGGCCGCGCGCGACCGTATCGACAAACATGCGCTGGCCGTTGACCACCATGTACACCGGTTCCAGCCACAGCATGGTGCCGGACTGCGCAGCCAGCGCTGCCGCGCGTTTGAGCACGCCGACCACGGCGTCGAACTGCTGCTGCTCCGGTACGCCGGGAATGGTGAAACCGGACGCCAGTATCATGGCCGCGCCCTTGAAGCGCTGCGCCACCGGGATGGCGTCCGCCACCGCAGCCAGCACGGCCTCGTGGTGGGCCGGATCGGCCAGGCTGCGGCGCGGCTCGACGCAGAAGCTGAGCAGGCGCACGCCGGTTTCATTGAGCGCCGCCTCGATTGCGTCCAGCGGCTTTTCGCGCCACAGGTGGAACTCCACGCCGGACACGCCAGCCGCATGCGCGGCGCGCACGCGGGCGGCCAGGTCGTCGCCGGCCTCGGGGAACATCCATTCGATACAAGCTGCTATTTCCATGATCATTTTTCTTTCATTTGAATAAGTGTGATCGCGCCGGCCGCCGCCAGGCATGCCGCGCCGATGACGGCCACGCTGCCGAGGAAGCTGGCGCCGAAGCTGCCGATCAGCGTCAGCAGCGGTGGGCTGAGAAACTGGCCGAGGAAGAAAGCCCCGCCCCACAGGCCCATGCCGCGCCCGCGATGCTCGAAACCGTAGTGCCGCAACGCCCAGGTGACCAGGACCGGCAGCATCAGGCCGCCGCCCACCTGCCCCAGCGCGTCGAGCGGCAGGCCGGTGAGCAGACTGGGGGCCAGCGCCACGCCGATGTAGCTGACGCCATAGAACGCCAGCACGATGGCCATCCAGCGCGTGACAGTGAAGCCGGCGTAGCGCTTGAACAGGTAGCCGCCAAGCACCGTGCCGAGGCTGGCAATAGTGGCCAGCACGCTGATGCGCTCGGGCGATGCCACGCCCATATCGCCGAAGATGCGCCCGTGCTGCACCGCCTGCACGAAGAACACCAGCGAGAACAGCACGGTGACGCCGCCCACCAGCAACGCCACGCCCCATGGGAACGGCGTTGCGGGCTGGCGCTCCGCGGCTTCCGCCCTGCCCGGCTCCCAGCAGACGCAGTAGACCCACGCCAGCACGGCAAAGCCGCTCAGGTACAATAGGAAGGGATAGCGCCAGTGCATGCCAGCCAGGAAGCCGCCCGACAGCAGCATGGCGGAGCCGATCAGCGGGGCGAACATGTTCTGGTAGCCCAGCCATTTCTGCCTGTCCTCCCCTTCGAAGTAGTCGCCCATCAGCGCGTTGCCGACCGTGAGGATGGCCGCTTCCGCCAGCCCGACGATGACGCGGCTGGCCACGATCAGCACCAGGCTGTCGAACAGCATCGGCGCGAGACCGAGCAGCGCAAAGGCAAACAGCGCCGCCAGCAGCAGCTTGCGGCGCCCCCAGCGGTCGGCAATGGCGCCCATGAAACCGGAGAACAGCGCCACGCACAGCGACGGCACGGTGATGATCATCGGCACCAGCAGCTGGAAATTCGCCACCGATGAAAACTGCTGGAACAGCTGCGGCAGGCTGGGAACCAGGGCCGCCAGCGCCAGCGTGGGCATCGCCAGGATGCCCATCAGCGCCAAGCCCTGCGCCCGGCCGGCCTGGCGGCGGCCGGATGCGCCGCCGCCAGCCGCAGCGGTCGCAGCGGTTGCCATGGTTGCAGCGGATGCTGCAGCTTCCGCCGTGGGCGCCGGTGCTGCCGGCGCCGTGGTTTGGAGTGGATTCATGGGCTCCTCCGCCGACTAGCGCGCCAGCCGTTGCAGCACGTTCTGCCGGTACCAGCTGTTGAGCATCATGCCGGTGGCTATCGGCTCCGGGCCCTTGTCGCTTTCGACCACGACCCAGCCGGCGTAGCCGTGTTCCTGCATGGCGGCCAGCAGCGCCGGAAAGTCCACCAGTCCGGTGCCCATCTCGCCGAACCAGCGGGGAATCTCGCGCTCGCCGCCGGCCGCGATCAGCGCGCGTTCGGCGTTCGGCAACTGATATTCAGCTAGCGTGTCCACCGCCAGCGCATCCTTGAAATGGAAATGCAGCACGCGCTGGTGGAAGCGCCGGTACAGCGCTACCACGTCGTGGCCGGCGATGGTCAACTCCGCCGTGTCGATGGCCAGGCCGATGTTGTCCGGGTCGCACAGCTGCAGCAGCTGCTCGAATTCCCCGGCCGTGCGCAGCGCCGACAGCGCATCCACATGCAGCGCCACTTTCAGGCCCAACGACGCCGCCATGGCGCCCACCTGGTTCCAGCAATCGGCCGCCGCGGCCAGCCGCCCGGCGTTCAATGCGCCCTCCTTCCAGAACGACGGAAACGGCCGCACCACCAGCAGCTCGCCGCCCAGTTGCGCCAGCATTTCGGCGTGGATGCGCGCCTGCGCGACGATGCGCGCATGGTCCGCCGGCTGCGTGCTCATCAGGCCAAAATGCAGCTCCTCAAAGCTCATCAGCGTGGGGTCGAAGAAGGTGCTGGGCACGCGGTTGATGCCCAGGTCCTTGAGCTTGAGGCGGAAATGCGCCGCCGAGCCGTAGTTGATGGCGATGTTCTCTGGCCGCCCTATCGGGTCCCAGCGTCCGCTGCCCGCGTTCAGTTCCACCGCGTCGAAGCCGCAAGCGGCCGTCACCTTGAACGCGCGCTCGATCTCCTCCAGGCGCGCAAAGCTGGTGAAACCGGCCTTCCATTGATTTACTCCATATGCCCATTTGATCATGCCGTCACCCTATGCGTAGATTTTTTTCAGTACGTGCTGGATATACCAGGCCGACAGCGCCGTGCTTTCCGGATAGTTGCCGCCGCCGACGTCGGCCTTGTCGTGCTCGACCCCGACCCAGCCTTGGTAGCCGCATTCCTTCATCGCCTGCATCAGCGCGGGAAAGTCCACCAGGCCGCCGGGAGTGCCCATTTCATGGAACCAGCGCGGCGTGGTCGGCGCCATCACTTCGGCATCGGGCTTGCGGCGGTAGTCGCCGCTCAGGTCGACGTGCTTGGTGTCCTTCATGTGGAAGCCGCCGCAGCGGTCCTGCAGCTGCAGGTACAAGTCGACCGGGTCGACGCCCGCAATCACATGCTGCGCGGTGTCGCAATAGAAGAACACGTAGCGCGGATCGGTCCATTCATAGAACTTGCGCAGCTGCTCGGCGCTGCGGATGCCGCAGAAGAACTCGTGGTGGCAGCAGGTCTTGACGCCGTATTCCAGCGTCATCTTGCCGACCCGGTTCCACAGTTCGGCGCAGGCGCGCAGCTTGTCGTCCGTCACCGGCTCGACGTCGTAGTACAGGCCGGCCGGCATGACGATGAAGTTTTCCACGCCCAGGCCCACGCTGGAACGCATGATGTGCTGCGCATAGTTGAAGATGTGGTCGTGCGTGGCGCGCACATGCGGCGCGCTCTGGCGCTCGTCGTACATCACCGCATGGAACAGGCTCAGCACCTTGTCGATGCCGCGCTCCTGCATGAAGGCGCGCGCATTTTCCAGCGAGCCGAACAGCTCGCGCAGCGGGCCGAGGTGGAAGTCGAAGGTCTCGATAGCCTCGTAGCCTATGGCCGAGATCTGCTTGAGGAAGGCGTCGAAGCGCTTGACGGAAGTGTATTGCGACAGCTGTCCTTGCGGCGTGTCGATACGCCAGTGGTCCATGTAGGCCCAGCGCAGTTTTGGTGCAGGTGTGTTCATGCCTATTCCTTTTCAAAATCAGAATGTTGATTATGTTTTTTGCGCAACCTGGAACGCGGACGGACCGCGTCCCACGCCTGGTTAGCGCTTGGGAGGCGTAAACATGAGGAAGGCGAGCATCATGTCGCTCAGGTCTTCCAGCAATTGGGTCCACTGCCCGGCTTGGCTGAGCCCGCCGACGCTGTCCAGCCCGAGGAAGCGGGCTTGCGTGGCGTAGATCAGCAGCATGCCGCTGTTGATGGCACGCTCGGGCTGCGGATGGCGAATCTCTGGGGAGCAGGCCTGGATCAATGCGATGAACTTGGCGTGGTTGTCGTTGGCGGCCTGCTTGCCGGCCGCCTCGATCGCTTCGTCGGTGGCGCTGCGCAGCATGAAGGAGCGCAGCACGCTGGCGTTTTCCATCAGCAGCGTGCCCATGCTGGAGACCACCGCCGGCACCACCTGCGCCAAGCCGCGAGTTTCGCCGGCGATGCGCGCGGCCTCGGTGTTGAACTGCTCCGCCAGCCGCTCCAGGAAGCGCACCTGCACCGCGCGCAGCAACTCGTCCTTGCCTGCCACGCGGCCATACAGCGAACCGGTGGACACCTCCGAACGCTCGCAGATCTCCGCCAGCGTAATCTGGTCGTAGGGACGCTCGCGCAGCAGATCGAGGGTGCCTTCAATGATGCGCTCGAAAGACTGGCGGCTGCGGCCCTGTTTCGGCACGCGTGCGTGGGCACTGATGGATGGCATAGGGTGTGCTGTGTCGTCTGTAGGTGGAGGATGGCGATTATAGCTTTCCGGCCTTGAACTGGGCCACCGCATAATCGACCGCGCGCGCCGTCAACGCCATATAGGTCAGCGAGGGATTGACCGTGCCAGATGAGGCCATGGCCGAACCGTCGGTGACAAACAGATTGGGCACGCCGTGCACCTGGTTGTGCGCGTTGAGCACCGAATCGGCCGGGTTGTTGCCCATGCGCGCGCCGCCCATTTCGTGGATCGATACGCCCGGCATGTTGCGCACCGGGATCAGCTGCACGCGCTCGGCGCCGGCCGCCTTCAGCATCTGCTCCGCCTGTTTGCCGGCGTCGACCGCCATCTTGCGCTCGTTCTCGCCGTAGGCCACGTCGAAGCTCAGTTGCGGCAATCCATAGTTGCCCAACTTTTTCTCGTTGAGCACCACGCGGTTGTGCGCCTGCGGCAGCTGCTCGCCGAACGCGCCGAGAAACGCGACCCACTTGCCGGGCCGGGCGATATTGTGTTTCATGCCGACGCCGAAGTCGTCCGTCAGCGCGGCGGTGTTGGTCCAGTCGTCGCGCATGGCGCCGCCCTGGAAGCCGTAGCCGCGCGTGAAGTCGGCGTCGGCGTCCTGCCCGCCGATGTTGCGGAAGCGCGGCACCAGGATGCCGGTGGCGCGGCGGCCCTTGTAGTTGCGGTCCTCGAAGCCTTTGATCTCGCCGAACGCGGCCACGCCGTGGTGGTCCATCAGATAACGGCCCAGCACATCGCTGTGGTTGCCGATGCCGTTTGGATGCGCCGCGCTGCGCGACTGCAGCAGCACCTGCAGCGATCCGTAGGTGGACGCGCACAGGAAGATGACGCGCGCCTTGAAAGTCATGCGCTTGCCGGTTTTGGCGTCGATCACGCGCACGCCGCTGGCCTTGTTTGTCTTCGGATCGACATCGATGGCTTCCACCACGCTGTCGGTGCGCACGGTCAGGCGGCCGGTCTTCTGCGCCGCCGGCAGCGTCGAGCTGAGGGTGCTGAAATAGGCGCCGAACGAGCAGCCGCGGTTGCAGATGGAACGGTTCTGGCACTGGCCACGGCCGTTGTGCGGCACGGTGAGGTTGGCGACACGGCCGATGGTAACGCGGCGGTCCTGCCACTTGCCTTCGATGCGCTGCTTGAGCGCGCGCTCCAGCGCCGTCATTTCCATTGGCGGCAGGTAGTGCCCGTCGGGGAAATGCTCCAGCCCTTCCGGCTGCCCGCTCACGCCGATGAATTTTTCGACGTGGGTGTACCAGGGTTCCAGGTCCGCGTAGCGGATCGGCCAGTCGTTGCCGTGGCCGTCGCGGGCATTGGCCTGGAAGTCGTCGTTGCCCCAGCGGTAGGACTGGCGGCCCCAAGTCAGCGAACGGCCGCCCAGCACATTGGTGCGGTGCCAGCGGAACGGTTTGATCTGTTCATAGGGATTTTCCCTGTCGTTGATCCAGTAATGGCGGTTGGCCCAGCTGAAGGCGCCGCGTTCGATCTTGCTCTGGATCTCGTAGTCGCGCGCGTACAGTTCGCGCTCTGGCAGGCCGTCGTTGGGGGCCTGCCATGGCGGCGTGAATTCGTGGATATAGCCTTTCTGGTGCTCGACCAGCGCGCCGCGCTCCAGCATCAGCACTTTCAGACCTTGCTCGGTCAGTTCCTTGGCCGCCCAGCCGCCGGTGATGCCGGAGCCGATGACGATGGCGTCGAATTGGGTAGTCTTGCTCATGTACGATCCTTAGATGACGACCTGGTATGGCCAGGCCTTGATGTCCACATTCGATTCGAACTTGCCGGGCACCGGCATGTAGCGCAGTTCCTGGTTGCTGCCAGCTTCGGACGTGAAGTAGCCCAGCACCACCAGGTCGCGCAGGCGCAGGTAGAACGTCGCCTTGGGATCGAGGATGCGGTCGTTCAGCGAGAAGCTGCGGCCGGCGTAGGGACTGCCGGCACGCAGCGCCTGTAAGATCTCGGCCCCCTGCTCGGGCGTACAGTCGGCGTAACCGCACTGGTAGCGCTGCTGCGCGCTGGCGTCCAGCCCGGCCAGGCCGGTGCGGAATACCGATGCTTCGCCGTCGTTCATCCAGTTGGCGTACAGCGCGCCGATGAACTGCGGGACGCCCGCTTCCTTGGCGCCCGGCGTGTCGGTGGCGGGAACGATGACCTGAGACGCGGCCGACAGCACGGCCAGCTCGCCGGCGCTCAGCCCGGCGCGCGCCGCCACGGCCGGGGCGCCGGCCGCTTGCAGCGCTGCGGCCGCTGCGGAACTGGTCCACGCCACCGCCAGCGCGGTCCCGGCCAGCAGGGCCGTGATCACCTCACGGCGCGAGACGCCGTGTTGCGCGCCCTCGCCGTCCGCAGCGGCAAGCGCCGCTTTCTTCTTGAATTGCACTTGACTGAAAATCATGGATCGCCTTTCGGTATCGTGTCCGGAAAAAGTGATGGCGCCTGGGCCTCAGAACTGGGTGCCTGCGCGCAGGCCGTAGGTGCGTGGCGCGCCGATGCCGAAACCGCCAGGCAGCAGGCTGTCGAGTGTGACGGTGTTCTCCAGATTGCGCGCGTATACCTGCACGTAGAAGCTTTGCGCAGGCGCGGTGTAGGTCATGGCTATGTCGCTCTTGCGGTAGGCCGGCTGCCGGTAGCGTATCGCCTCGGCGAAATCGCTGAGGAAGTAAGCGCCGTTCAGCCGCGTGCCGGCCCTCGCCACCACGCTGGCGCCACTGGCGAGCATGAAGGTGTGCGCATAAGCGAGGCTGGCGTTGTAGGCTGGCGCGCGGTCGATCTGCTGTCCCGACCAGTCGTTGCCGGCGTTCGGGCGGTAAGACTTGAACTTGCCGTCCGAGGTGGCGAACGAGAGGTTGATGCGGTCGTCCTGCGTGGCGTTGTAGCTGCCCTCCAGCTCCACGCCCTTGACGGTGGCATTGGACGCGTTGGTGGTCAGCGCGCCGCAATCGGCGCCGCTGCTGCCGCTGGCGCAGACCACGGAGGTCAGTTGCATGTCCTTGTAGTCGTAGTGGAAGGCGGCGGCGCTCAGGCGCAGCCGGTTGCCGAGGAAGCGGCCTTTGACGCCTGCTTCCACGGAGGCCAGGTTCTCCGGCTTGTATTCCGCGCCGCTGGTGTCGTTGAAGCCGCCCGCCTTGTAGCCGGTAGACACGCTGCCGTACACCATCAGCGCCGGGCGCACGTCGTAATCGGCCGCCAGGCGGAAGTTGGACTTCGCGCTAGCCACGTGCGCGCTGTAGCCCGGACCGGTGGCGCTGCCGCTGATCGGATCGTGGCCGGATTTTTCATCCCGGGTGCTGCGCGCGCCCAGCGTCACGCGCAAGTCCTTCAGCACGCGGTAAGTCAGCTGGCCGAACGCCGCCTTGGAACGGCTTTCTATGGTGGGCGCGAACGGCAGCACGATCAGCGGTCCCGGCGTCACCGTGTAGTAGGTGCCGGCGCGGAAGATGTCTTCGTTGAAGCGGTACACGCCGGCGACCCAGTTCAACGCCGATTCGCCGCTCGAATTCAGGCGCAGCTCATGGCTGCGCTGGGTCGATTCGCCATTGATCGTGTTGTACAAGGGGAAGCCGAAATAGCTTCCGTTGTTCAGCTGATCGATTTGCGCGTGCAGGCGGGCATACTGATAGGTCAGCTCGGCCACGCCGCCCAGGCTGGTCTTGAACTCGGAACGCAGCGAGGTGGCCACATCGGCCTTGTGCGAACCGACATTCGCGAAGCGAAAGGCAGCGGTCAGCTGGGCCTCGGCCCCACGGTCGACATACACGGGGTTGAGCAGGTTGTTGCCGCCGGCAATGGGGGTGCCCTTGAAGAAGTTTGTCAGCGGCACACTGCTGGAACCGTTGCCGCCAGCCTTGCTGCGCTCCGCCGTCAGCAGCCAGGTGGTCTGCGGCGTGAAGGTGAACAGCGCATGCACGCGGCCGGCGCTGTCGTCTTGGTCGGCCAGCCCCACGGTATTCGGGCCGGGGCGCAGATAGCTGTGGTGGCTGACCGTGAGCGCGGCCGCGCGCAGCGCCAGCGTGCCGTCGACCGGAATATTGAGCATGCCCTCGACGCGCCGCGACGCGTAGTCGCCCAGCTCCGCATCGACCCGGCCTTCCAGCTTGCCGGACGGCTTGTTGGTGATCAGGTTGATGGCGCCGGCGGTGGCGTTGCGGCCGTACAGCGTACCTTGCGGACCGCGCAGCACTTCTATCCGTTCCAGGTCCAGAAAGCTGCCCAGCTGCGCCTCGCTGCGGCCGATGTAGGCGCCATCGACATTGAAGGCGGTCGAGGAATCGCCCTTCTCGCTGGTGTCCAGGCTCACCACGCCCCGGATCGCAATCTGCAGCTTGCCCGAGTCGGTGGAAATTTGCACGTTGGGCGCAAGTTCGGTCAGCGCCACCGCGTTGGTGGCGCCGGCCTGGCGCAGCTCTTCGCCCCCCAGCACCGACAGCGCCAGCGGCGTCTTCGATGCCGGCTGCGCGGTCTTCTGCGCCGTGACGATGACTTCCTGGATCTGGCCATCCTGGGCCGCAGCGCCGGTCATGGCGGCGCACAGGCAAGCGAGGAGGATGGATTGCGGCGGCCGCGAGGACGCGGACAGCCGGCGGCTTGCTACGGTTTTCTTAGGCACATTTGTCTCCAGGGCACCTGACTTTTTCAGTCTTATTTTCCGCACGCGCCTGTATTTTCAGGCGTCATGACGGGGCTAGAATAGCACAGCTTTAGAACCAGAATTCTAATTTTTTAATAGCTCGCGGCGGGACTGCGCACGCCTACCACCTGCTCGGCCAGCATGCGCAGGCTGCCGCTCACTTGCGGGTCCAGGCACTGGCCGTCCGCATCGAACAGGCGCACGCCGGCGGTGTTGAGCGTGACGCCCAGCGGGGTCGGCCAACCGCGCAGCGCATGCACGATGGAACGCATGGCCCCCAGCGTGGTGTTGCAGCCCTGCCAGCCGGCCGCCGTCACGATGCAGCCGACCGGCATGCCGTCCAGGTAGACGCGCTCGTCGGCGCGCAGGTCCTCCAGCAGGTCGATGGCGTTCTTCACCAGGCCCGAGACGCCGCCATGGTAGCCGGGCGAGGCGAAGATGACGGCATCGGCACGGCGCACCGCGTCCACCAGCGCGCGCTGGCTGTCGGTGCGGTCGCTCTGCTCGGGCGAATAGCCTGCCAGCGCAGCGAGCGCCTCGCCGCCGAACAACCGCGTCTCGGCGCCCAATTCCTCGGCGTGGCGCAGCGCTGTGCGCAGCGCGCTTTCCGTGCTTGAACCGGGCCGGGTGGTGCCGCCGATACCGACAATGTAGGGTGCACGGCTTTGGGCGCGGGCGGTGTTGCTCAGTTGGTTCATGATTTGTCTCCTTGAATAGTGATGGTTGCCGACAGCGGCAGCTCTGCACTGGATCGGCCGGCCAGCAGTTGAATCGGGCCCGGCAGCGTGGTCCAGCCGTCGCGCCAGGTCTGCAGGCGGCGCAGCGGCACCGCGAGCCGGACCTCGGTGCGCGCGCCGGCCTCCAGCCATACTTTGGCGTAGGCGACCAGGGTCAGCTCGGGCTGGGCGCGGTAGACCTGGACCACTTCGGCGCCGGCGCGCAAGCCGGTATTGCGCAATTCGACTGTGAATTCGCAACCGTCGGCGCTGGCCTGCACGCGGGCGTCGCGCAGCTCGAAGCTGGCGTAGCCCAGCCCGGCCCCGAAGGGCTGCCGCGCCGCGATGCCGCGCGCGGCCAGGCCGCGGTAGCCGAAGCGCACGCCGTCGGTGTAGTGCAAATCGCCGTTGGCGTCCGGCTGCAGCGACAGCGCCGGGTAATCGCTGTCCGAACAGGCGATGGTGACCGGCATGCGTCCGCCCGGCTCGCGGTCGCCGGCCAACACCTGCGCCAGCGCCGGGCCGAACTCCTGGCCGGGATACCAGCAGTGCAGCACGGCCCTGGCCTGCTGCTCCCAGGCTGTGTCGAAAGCGTGGCCGACGTTGGTGACGATGACGGTATTCGGATTGGCGGCGCAGACGCGTTCAATCAGCGCCAACTGCTCCGCCGGCAGATAAGTATCCGGCCGGTCCTTGCTTTCCACGCTGGCGTCCGAGGTCTCGCCGACAATCAGGATGACGGCGTCCGCCTCGGCTGCCGCCTGCGCTGCGGCAGCCATCATGGCGCTCGCGGTGCCGGGCGCGCGCACGCCGTACCACAGCCCCTGGCAGCGGGCTGCCGTGTAGCGCAGTTCCACCACCACCTCGACGCTGCTGCCCTGCTCCAGTTCTACCGCGACACTGTCGGCATCGCCGCTCTTCAGGCGTCCCATGACGTCGCCCGGCGCCAGCTGCTCGTGGCGCCTGAACACTTCCCGTCCGCCCACCAGCAGCCGCAGGGCGCCGGTGCCACCCACGTAGAACAAGTGCGCTCCGCTTTCGCTGGCCGTGTACACACCGCTGGCGCGGGTACCGGCATGGGCCTGCAAAGCGCCCGACTCGTGCACGCCGTGGAACCAGGTCAGCGAGTTGGTGTCGCGCGTTTCGCTCAGCAGCGGCGGGCCGGCCAGATCGGCGTTGTCGAAGTAGTCTATCGTCATGCCCTTGACGCAGCCGTCGCCCAGCGCGCGCGCCGGGCGGACCGGCATGCGCGGCAGCTTGGGCTGCGGGTCGACGCCGGGCGCGTAGGCGGTAATGGCGTCGCCAAAGCGTGCCCGCAAGGCGTCCAGCGGCAGCACGGCGTCGGGCTTGACGGCGATCTTGGCGAAAGTGCCGCCCTGGAAGCACGGCGCACTCGCGTTGGGGCCAATCACGGCGATGCGGGGCCAGCGCTTGGGATCCAGCGGCAGCATCGCGTCCTCGTTGCGCACCAGGGTGAAGCCGCCGGCGGCGGCCTCGATCAGCAGCGCCGTCGCCGCAGCGTCGTCCGTGGGGGCCTCCTTGCCGGCGGCGAAGCGGCGCGCGGCGCCGGCCACGCGCTGTGCCGCGTCCCGCAGGCGCGCAAGCGGCACCAGCCCCTCCGCCACAGCGGCTGCGCTGCGCGCGCCGAGAAAGCGCGCCGGTCCGGGCATTTCCAGGTCCAGGCCGCCGCTCAGCGAGCCAAGCGTGGAATGGGTACCGAACCAGTCGCTCATAAAGACGCCAGGGAAGCGCCATTCGTTCTTGACGATGTCGCGCACTACCGGCTCGGCTTCCGCGCACCAGGCGCCGTTGATCTTGTTATACGCAGTGAGCATGCCTGCGCAGCCGGCCTGCGCAGCCATCTCGAACGGCAGCAGATAGACTTCTCGCAGCGTGCGTTCGTCCACCACCGCGTTCATCCGGTCGCGCTCCGTTTCGCTGTCGTTGCAGACCAGGTGCTTGGCGATGGCGCCGGTACCGGCCGACTGGCAGCCCTGCACCCATGCCGCGCCCAGCGTGCCGCACAGCAGCGGATCTTCCGAAAAATATTCGAAGGCGCGGCCGGACAAGGGGCTGCGCGCCATGTTCAGGTTGGGCGCCAGCATCAGGTCTACGCCGCGCCGCACCGCCTCGCCGCCCACCAGGCGCCCCACCCGCTGCACCAGCGCCGGGTCCCAGCAGGCGCCAAGCGCCAGCGGCGACGGCGTCAGCAAGGAGATGTCGCGCTCGTCGACGCGCGCGCCTGCCACTCCCATCGGCCCGTCGGCCATGCTGAGCGAGGCAATGCCGGCCTCCGGTATCGCCGCCGTGGTCCACATGGTGGCGCCGGCGGTCAGGGCCGCCATGTCCGCCACGCTGAGTTCTTTTGTCATTCTGGTCTCCCTCTCCTGCCGCCGTGCCGATTATTTGAAAGCCGGCAGCACGTGCTCGGCCAGCAGCTGCAAGGTCTGGTTCGCGTAGGCCAGGCGCTGGCCCGTCAACGGACCGGTGGTGGTGCCGCACAGGATGTTGCCGATGCCGACTTCCTGGTAGGCGCGCAGCTTGCCGATCACCGTCTCCGGGCTGCCGTACAGGCACCAGGTGGCCATCCACTCCTCCGTCAGCGCCGAGTTGGTGCGGTCGGTTTTTTTGTTGGCGTCGTCCGCCTCGGCCTTGGCGTTGAAGGCGGCTTCGCGCTCGACTGCTTCCTGATACCAGGTCAGGATTTCCATCACCTCCTTGTGCGCCTGCTCGTCGGTGGGCGCCAGGTGGACGCACTGGTAGCTATGGGTGGTCCAGGACAGTGCGTCGGCCACGGTTTCATCGGAATGGCCGGCGCTGGTGAGCTGTTCGTGATAGCTGGCGAAGTACTTTTTCACGTGGCTGAGTGGATCAGCGCCACCAATCTTGGGCGGCGTGAACGCCGGGATGAAGGCCGGCCATCCATTCACGGCGGCGCGCGTGGTGCTGCTCTCTTTCATGGCAACGGGCATCAGGCGCGCCTGTTTTTGGCCATACGGCGCGGGCGCAATGCGCTGCAGCACGCGGCCCTTGTGGAAGCCATGCAGCTCGATCGGCGCATCGTCGATCTGCTTCCTCCACAACGCTTCCGCCGCCTGCAGGTTCTCTTCCGCGATGCGGCCGGCGTCCTTGTAGTTGACGCCAAAGCCGATCATTTCTTCCGGCGTGGTACCCGAGCCGATACCGACCAGCAGCTTGCCCTTGGTCAGATGGTCGAGGATGTTGATACGCTCGACGAAGCGCACCGGATGGTGCAGCGGCACCGAGGTGACCGAAAAGCCGAAGTGCATGTCCGGCAGCTTGGCCGCCAGATACGAGGCGAACATATAGCTGTCGCTGGCCACCGGCATGTAGCCGTTGAAGTGGTGGTCTGGCAGGAAGATGGCGTCGAAGCCCAGTTTGCCGGCCAGCAGCGCGTGTTGCTCCAGATCGACAATCAGCTGTTTATCAGCGTCCGCGCTCATGGTGCGGGCATTCAGGAAGACGGAGAAGCGCATGGTAGATCCCTTGTGTGAGTGTGGCTGAAAACCCGGGCTTTAAATCAGAATCCGAATTCTAATTATGTTATTCGCCTGCATTGCCAAAGTCAACCGGTGGCCTATCCAAAAAACGAATAGCTGGAATGAATGGAACTGATTGGACGCCAGCGCCTGCTCAGTAAGCGTCTGCCCTGCACCGTCTGTTCGTAGCGAGTAGCGTCTGCCAAAGTAGTTCCCGTTACTTTTTTAGCGGGAACTATTGTGGACACTGAAGTGGAGTCGGGCGGTCGTAGAGGGCGACCAAACTACTCGCCCGAGTTTAAACATCGGCTGGCAGTTGCGGCCTGCGATCCCGGCGTATCGGTATCGAAACTGGCCCAGGATCACGGCATCAACACCAACATGCTGTTCAAATGGCGTCGCGACCTGCGCGCTGGCCTGCTGGCCGCGCCGGCTACGGATGAAACGAGGCTGCTCCCGGTGGTGCTGAAACCGTCCGCGCCGGCAGCAAAGCCGGCAAACGGCGCCGCGCGCGCGAGCGCTATCGAAATCACCATTGCCGACGCCGCCGTGCGTGCCTGCGCCGGAACGGACGCGGCGTTACTGCGGCTGGTACTGCAAAGTCTGCGCGCATGATTGGCCTTCCTGCCGGCACCCGGATCTGGCTCGCCGCCGGCATCACCGATATGCGCGCTGGCATGAACGGGCTGGCGGCCAAGGTGGAGACTGCGCTGGCCGAAGATCCTTTCAGCGGCCACGTCTTCGTGTTCCGTGGCCGACGCGGCGACATGATCAAGGTGCTGTGGTGGACTGGCGATGGCCTGTGCTTGCTGGCTAAGCGTCTTGAGCGGGGACGCTTCGTCTGGCCGCAGGCCGACAGCGGTAGCGTGGCACTGACGCAAGCCCAGCTTTCCATGCTATTGGAGGGAATCGACTGGCGCCGACCAGAGCGAACCTGGCGGCCGACGTCGGCCTTGTAAACGTAGTCTGCCTCGCGTAAACTCGCTTCATGCTGACTGCCGCCGACCTCCCTGACGATATCGCCGCCCTCAAGGCATTGCTATTGGCAAGCGAACGTCGCGTTCAAGAACGCGATGACCAGGTGGCCGGACTGGAAGCGCAGTTGAACACGCGCGCCGCCGAGATCGAGCATCTCAAGCTGTGGATCGCCAAGCTGCGGCGCATGCAGTTCGGCCGCAAGTCCGAGAAACTCGACCACCAGATCGAGCAGCTGGAACTGCAGTTGGAAGACCTGCAGGCCGATGAGGGCGAGGTGGCGAAGGCGATACCTGAAACTGACCGGGCACCACGCAACAAGCCCGTACGCAAGCCGCTGCCTGAGCACCTGCCTCGCGATGAAAAGGTCCACCTGCCCGCCGCCGACGCGTGTCCGTCTTGCGGTGGCGGACTGCGCTTTCTGGGCGAGGAGGATGTGGCCGAACAGCTCGAATATGTACCCGCCAGTTTCCGCGTAATTCGCCATGTTCGCCCCAAGCTCGCTTGCAGCTGCTGCGACGCCATCGTGCAAGCACCTGCGCCGAGCCGCCCGATTGAACGCGGCATTGCCGGCCCCGGTTTGCTGGCACATGTCCTAGTGGCGAAGTTCGCCGACCACTTGCCGCTCTACCGCCAGAGCGTGATCTATGCACGGGAAGGTGTGGATCTGGATCGCGCGCTGCTGGCAAGCTGGGTTGGCGCTGCGAGCGCCTTGCTGCGCCCACTGGTCGATGCCATCCGGCGCCATGTGCTGGCCGCGACCAAGCTGCATGCCGACGACACGCCGATCCCGGTGCTCGCTCCCGGCAATGGCAAAACCAAGACTGCCCGGCTGTGGACATACGTGCGCGATGACCGGCCAAGCGGCGACACGGCTCCGGCCGCCGTCTGGTTCGCCTACTCGCCGGATCGCAAGGGCATCCATCCGCAAACCCATCTGGCCGGCTTCAGCGGCGTGCTGCAGGCCGATGCCTATGCTGGCTTCAACGCGCTTTACGAAGATGGCGCGATCGAAGAGGCCGCATGCTGGGCCCATGCCCGGCGAAAATTCTACGATCTGCACGAAGCGCGGCCTTCGGCGCTGACGACGGAGGCGCTACGCAGGATCGCCGAACTTTACGTCATCGAGGCCGATATCCGGGGCAAGCCTCCCGATCAACGGCGACAGGCCCGCCAGATCAGGGCCAAGCCCTTGCTCGACGACCTTGAGCGCTGGCTACGCGCCGCGCTTGAGAAGCTGTCGCGCAAGTCGGATACATCGACCGCCATCTTGTACTCGCTCAACCTGTGGCCGGCACTGACACGCTACTGCGACGACGGCGCCATCGAAATCGACAACTCCACCGCCGAGCGTGCCTTGCGTGGCGTGGCCATCGGCCGCCGCAACTACCTGTTTGCGGGCGCGGACTCCGGCGGTGAACGCGCCGCCGCCATCTACTCGCTGATCGGTACGGCCAAGCTTAACGGGGTCGATCCCGAAGTTTGGTTGCGCCATGTGCTAGCCCACATCGCCGATCATCCCGTCAATCGTGTTGACGAGTTCCTGCCCTGGCATTGCGCCGGGCAGCTGGCCCCTGCCTGAACAACACTCCGCTTCCCAGCGGTGTGACGTCATCATCTAATTATTCGACGCAGGCATCAACACGGCCCTGGACAGACGCTTACCGCTTGATGGAGGCCATGGTGTCAGCATAGACCAAACAACAAAGGTGTCAAATATGCAAAACGGCAAGAAGGCCGTTGCAACGCACGGCGTACCGCTAATGCGTAGCGGTTCAGGATCATCCTGAACCGTCATACAATGTGCTAAGTGCTTGATATTCTGGAGGCGAGGATCGGAGTCGAACCGACCTAGACGGCTTTGCAGGCCGCTGCATAACCGCTTTGCTACCTCGCCGAGGGAGACTGGTCTGAAACGGCAGCCGGTTAATGTCTGCCGTTCGAATTCTGGAGCGGGAGAAGAGTCTCGAACTCTCGACCTCAACCTTGGCAAGGTTGCGCTCTACCAACTGAGCTACTCCCGCATTGGAGTATTACTTTTGCAAAACCGTGGAGCGGGAGAAGAGTCTCGAACTCTCGACCTCAACCTTGGCAAGGTTGCGCTCTACCAACTGAGCTACTCCCGCATTGGAGTTTTGTTACTATCGCCACTACTTGCAAAACCTGGAGCGGGAGAAGAGTCTCGAACTCTCGACCTCAACCTTGGCAAGGTTGCGCTCTACCAACTGAGCTACTCCCGCATGGAGCCTTACACTTTTTGCTACCCTAACACGCCAATCTTGTGCCACACAAAGAATGGAGCGGGAGAAGAGTCTCGAACTCTCGACCTCAACCTTGGCAAGGTTGCGCTCTACCAACTGAGCTACTCCCGCGTTAGGAACCGCATTATCGCAGAAACATTCTCGCACTGCAAACTGGAGCGGGAGAAGAGTCTCGAACTCTCGACCTCAACCTTGGCAAGGTTGCGCTCTACCAACTGAGCTACTCCCGCTTCGCTTTTGCTGCGCGTTGTTATCAACAACAGGCCAGCATTATAGACGATGGGCGCGGGCTGTCAAGAGTGAAAAGTTGCTTCGCTAACGATTATTGCAAAACGATTTAGTTCGATTCCAGCATGCCGCTCTTTTCCTTGATCAGCGGCCAAGCCTTCTTCAGGTAGTAAAACATCGACCACACCGTCAGCACGGCGGCCACCCACAGCAGCTTCTCGCCCCAGAAATGGGTGTCGACGGCGCCGAACAGGATGTCGTGGAACAGCAGCAAGGGGATGGCGGTCATCTGGGCCGCCGTCTTGATCTTGCCGATCGAATTCACCGCGACGGACTTCGAGGCGCCGATCTGCGCCATCCATTCGCGCAGCGCGGAGATGGTGATCTCGCGGCCGATGATGATGAAGGCGATGATGGCGTTGCAACGATCCAGCTGCACGAGAACCAGCAAGGCGCCGGCCACCATCAGCTTGTCGGCCACCGGGTCGAGGAAGGCGCCGAAGGCGGAAGTCTGGTTCCAGCGCCGGGCCAGGAAGCCGTCGAACCAGTCGGTGATGGCAGCGACGATGAACACCAGGGTGGCACCGAGATTGCGGTCGCTGACGGGCAGCCAGGCCGGCGGCAGGTAATACACGCCCACCACCAGCGGGATCAGCGCGACGCGCAACCAGGTCAGCAAAATCGGGATATTGAAAGGCATAGGTGACAGCGGCTCTGTGGCAAGTTAATTATTATCAATGCGCCGCTAGTCTACCTCGCCGCAGGGCTTAGCACCAGCGAACGCGGCCCCTTAGTGGAGCTGTTTGTAGATTTCTTCGGCCAAGGCGCTGGAAATGCCTTCAACCGACATCAAATCCTCGACGCTGGCATTGACCACGCCGCGCAGGCCGCCAAAGCGCGCCAGCAGCTTCTGGCGCCGTTTCGTGCCTATGCCCTCGATCTCCTCCAGGCGCGAAGTCGTGCGCGTCTTGGCGCGCTTGGCGCGCATGCCGGTGATGGCGAAGCGGTGCGCCTCGTCGCGTATCATCGCCACCAGCATCAGCGCGGCAGATTCCTTGCCCAGTTCCTGCGACGCGCGGCCGTCGACGAACATCAAGGTCTCCAGGCCGACGCGGCGGCCCTCCCCCTTCGCCACGCCGACGATCAGGCTCATGTCGAGGCCGAGTTCGGAAAACACCTGGCGCGCCATTTCGATCTGGCCCTTGCCGCCATCGATCAGCACCACGTCCGGCATCACGCCGTCGCCGTTGGCCACCTTTTCGTAGCGGCGCATCAGCACCTGGCGCATGGCGGCGTAATCGTCGCCGGGGGTGATGTCGTTGATGTTGTAGCGGCGGTATTCGCCGTTCTGCATCTGGTGGTGGTGGAACACCACGCACGACGCTTGCGTCGCTTCGCCCTGCGTGTGCGAGATGTCGAAGCATTCCACGCGCAGGGAGTCCAGGTCTTCGCTTTCCAGCGTGAGCGCTTCGGCCAAGGCGCGCGTGCGCGACTGCTGCGAACCCTGCTCGGACAGCAGCCGCGCCAGCGAGATCTCGGCGCCCTTCTGCGCCAGCTCGAGCCATTGGCGGCGCTGGCCCTGCGGCTGGAAGATGAGGTTGATGCGGTGGCCGCACTGCTCCTGCAAGGCGAGCATCAACTCCGGCTGGTCGTATTCGATGTTCAGGATCAGCGTGCCGGGGATGAATTTCTCGGTGTAGTGCTGCACCAGGAAGGCGCTCAGCACTTCCACTTCGGGCGCGGCTTCGGCCACGGCCACAGCGTCGCCCAGGTGGGACGGGAAGTAGGCGCGGTCGCCCAGGTGGCGGCCGCCGCGCACCATGGCCAGGTTGACGCAGGCACGCCCGCCTTGCACGATGACGGCAATCACGTCGACGTCGGCGTCGCCCGTGGTTTCCATGCTTTGCTGGTGCAGCACCTTGGCCAGCGACTGGATCTGGTTGCGCACCGACGCGGCCTGCTCGAACTTCAGCTCGGAGGCGAAGCCGTGCATCTTCTTTTCCAGGTCCTCCATCACCTCGGTGGTGCGGCCGCGCAGGAAACGGGCGGCGTTTTCCACGTCCACCTTGTAGTCTTCCGGCGCGATCAGGTCCACGCAGGGCGCGCTGCAGCGGCCAATCTGGTGCAGCAGGCAGGGCCGCGTGCGGTTGGAATAGACGCTGTCCTCGCAGGTGCGCAGCAGGAAGACCTTCTGCAGGATCTGCATCGATTCCTTGACCGCCCAGGAGTTCGGGAAGGGACCGAAGTACTGGTTCTTCTTGTCCACCGAGCCGCGGTAGTAGACCATGCGCGGCACGGCCTCGCCGGTGATCTTCAGGTAGGGATAGGATTTGTCGTCGCGGAACAGGATGTTGAAGCGCGGCTGCAGGGCCTTGATCAGGTTGTTTTCCAGGATCAGCGCCTCGGCCTCGCTGTGCGTGACCGTGGTCTCCAGGCGCGCGATGCGCTCGACCATCATGGCGATGCGCGGGCTGGCCAGGTTCTTCTGGAAGTAGCTCGACACCCGTTTCTTCAGGTCGCGCGCCTTGCCGACGTAGAGCACATTGTCGTTGGCGTCGAAGTAGCGGTACACGCCGGGCAGGCCGGGCAGCTTGGCGACGGTGGCCAGCACCTGCTCGCGCGGATCCTGAACGGGCGGCGCGACGGCAGCCTGCGGTGCCGCCCCCGCGAGGGGCAGCACCGGTTCGGGTCCGGACACCGACGGCACTGGCGCTGCCGGCGCGGCCGCCTGCGGTGCAGGCACAGGCACAGGCACAGGCAGCATATCGGACATATCGGGCGTATCTGGTGTCGTTGCGTCGTTCATTGCTCTACTTCGGTTCTGGTGCCTGCTCCACGACGACGAAGGCGACGGCGTAATCCGCCTCGTCGCTCACCGTCACGTGCGACGACAGGCGGTTCTGCCGCATGAATTCGGCCAGCGCGCCGGTGCATACCATCACCGGCTTGCCGCTTTCCTCGTTCAGCAACTGCGCGTTGTGCAAGGTCATCGGCGTGGCGACGCCGGTGCCGATGGCCTTGCCGAAGGCTTCCTTGGCCGCGAAGCGCGTGGCCACGAAGCGGTGCGCGCGCACCGGGCTGGCGGCCTTGCGCGCGCGGTAGGTTTCCAGCTCGTCCGGCCCCAGCACCTTGTCGGCGAAACGCTCGCTGCGCGTGAGCGCGTCGGCGACGCGGCCGATCTGGCAGATGTCGGTGCCGATGCCGAATATCATTTTGCGGCGAACGTGGCAGCCAGGCGCGTGGAGGTCATGATGGCCTTCATTTCGCGCACGGCGTTTTCCCAGCCGACGAAGACGGCGTGGGCGACAACCGCGTGGCCGATGTTCAGTTCCGCGATGTCCGGGATGGCGGCGATGGCTTGCACATTGGTGTAATGCAGGCCGTGGCCGGCGTTCACCTTCAGGCCGCGCTGCACGCCGAACAGCGTGCCGGCCTTGATGCGCTCCAGCTCCGCCGCCTGCTCGGCGCCTTCGGTGTCGGCGTAGCGGCCGGTGTGCAGCTCGATGACCGGCGCGCCGGCTTCGGCGGCGGCGGCGATCTGCTGCTCGTCGGCGTCGATGAACAGCGAGACGCGGATGCCTTCGGCCTGCAGCTGCCTGACGGCCGCTTGCACGTCGCTGAAGTGGCCGACCACGTCGAGGCCGCCCTCGGTGGTCACCTCGGTGCGCTTCTCCGGCACCAGGCAGACGTCGGCCGGCTTGATCATGCAGGCGAAGTCCAGCATCTCGCGCGTGACGGCCGCTTCCAGGTTCATGCGCGTGACCAGCTGCGGCGCCAGGGCGATGACGTCGGCGTCCTTGATGTGGCGGCGGTCTTCGCGCAGGTGCAAGGTGATGCAGTCGGCGCCGGCCTGCTCGGCCAGCAGCGCGGCGCGGATCGGGTCGGGATAGGCGGTGCCGCGCGCGTTGCGCAGGGTGGCCACGTGGTCGATGTTGATGCCCAGGTCGATGACGGGGCCGGACGGGTACAGGAAGCTCATATGTTCTCTATAACGAAAGGTAGCAACTACAGAGCAGCAACTACAGCTGCATCAAGTCTATCAGTATCTGGCGCGTGTTCAGCGGCGCGCCTCCCAGGTGATGCGCCAGCAGGAAGCGCATCAGTTGTTTGCTTTGCGCCTGCGTGGTGGCGTCTTGGTAATCCTCGCGCTCCATGTCGAGCAGCGTCTTGCCCGATACGCGCGGCCAGATGTCGCCGTCGCGTTCGGGGCGCGGGCCGCGCTCGGGGTCGACCACGTAGAGCTGGTCCGCCCTCACCTTCTGGCGCGTGCCGGTGCAGCGCGTCAGGTCGGCCGCGACGCCGGTCTCTTTCAGCAAGGCGCGTTCGAATTTCCGCAGCACGATGGGCGCGGGTTCATTATGCGCCAGCTGATTCAGCGTGGCGACGTAGTGGTCGAACAGGGCCGGGTGGGCGTCGTCGCGCGCGAGCAGCTTGACCAGCAGTTCGTTGAGGTAGAAGCCGCACAGCAGCGCGGTTTTTTCCAGCGGCAGCATGCCGCCCACCCATTCGGCGTCGGTCAGGGTGCGCAGCTCGTTCTTGCCGACGAAGCTGGCCGACAGCGGCTGGAAGGTCTGCAGCACACCGCGCAGCTGCGAATGCGGGCGCTTGGCGCCCTTCGCGATCAGGGCCACGCGACCATAGTCGCGCGTCAGCATGTCGACGATGAGGCTCGTTTCCTTGTAGGGATAGCTGTGCAGTACGAAGGCGGGCTGGCCGGCCACGCGGGTGCCCAGCGTGCGCTCGCGCGACGGCGCCCGGGCCCGCTTCGGGCGCTCCGCTGCCGCAGCCGCCACGGCCGTGCCTGCCGCATCCGTGCCGGACCCCGATCCGGTGCCTGACCCCGATCCGGCAGGCGCAGGCGCAACTACGGCCGAGTCCGCTGTGTCTGCTTTTCCGGCTTTGGGGGCTGACCCCGGGGGCGGAAATGTAGACACGACAGGCTCGGCCGTAACGGTGTCGTTCATTGCGCTGGCGTTACTCGTAGCCGTAGGCGCGCAGACCCGCTTCGTTGTCGGCCCAGCCGGACTTCACTTTGACCCAGATCTCCAGGTACACGGGGCCGCCGAACAGCTTTTCCATGTCCAGGCGGGCTTGCGAGGACACTTCCTTCAGGCGCGCGCCCTTGTTGCCGATGATCATGGACTTGTGCGTGTCGCGCTCGACCAGGATGGCCGCGAAGATGCGGCGCAGATTGCCTTCCTGCTCGAATTTCTCGATCAGCACCGTGCTGGTGTAAGGCAGCTCGTCGCCGACGAAGCGGAACAGCTTTTCGCGCACGATTTCCGAGGCCAGGAATTTCTCACTGCGGTCGGTGATGTCGTCCGGACCGAACACCGCGTCGTTTTCCGGCAGCAGACGCTTGATCTCGTTCTGCAGGCCGTCCAGCTGGAAACGCAGCTTGGCCGACACCGGCACCACGGCGGCGAAGTCGAACTTGGCGGCGACCTGCTGCGCGAACGGCAGCAGCACGGCCTTGTCCTTGGCGCGGTCGGCTTTGTTGATGACCAGGATGACCGGCACGCTCTTCGGCAGCAGGTCCAGCACTTGCTGGTCGGCCGGGCCGAAGTTGTTCGCCTCGATCACGTACAGGATCACGTCCGACGAGTCGAGCGTGTTGGTCACCGTCTTGTTCAGCGTCTTGTTCAGCGCGTTCGAGTGGCGGGTCTGAAAACCCGGCGTGTCGATGTAGATGAACTGGGCGTCGTCCAGGGTCTGGATGCCGGTGATGCGGTGGCGCGTGGTTTGCGCCTTGCGCGAGGTGATGCTCACTTTCGCGCCGATGAGCATGTTCATCAAGGTCGACTTGCCCACGTTGGGGCGGCCGACAATGGCGATATAGCCACAGCGGAAGCCGGCAGTGGGTGGGACCGGGGTGCTAGGGGTGTTCATGGTATTACCTTGTTCAGTGTTTGGCGAGCTTGCCATCGCCAGCGGCTTTGCCCTTGTTGGGGCCGTTCTGCTCGTGATTCTGCTCCTGCCCTGCGTCGCCCTGGATGGTGGCGATGCCGGCCAGTTTCAGTTGCGCGCCGCGCTGGCGCGGCTTGCGGCTGGCGGCCGGCGTCTTCTGCAACGCTTGCTCGGCCACTTCCAGCGCCAGCTTGGCCGCCGCCTGCTCGCCGGCGCGGCGGCTGCCGCCCCGGCCGTAGACCTGGATGCCCAGCTTGGGCACCAGGCATTCAATTTCGAATTCCTGGCTGTGCGCGGCGCCATGGGTGGCTACCACATTGTACAGCGGCAGCGAGATCTTCTTGCTTTGCAAGAATTCCTGCAGCAGGGTCTTGGCGTCCTTGCCCAGGGTCTGCGGGTCGACCGAGTCCAGGATGGGAATGTAGAAGGCGCGTATCACCTTGGCCGCGTTGTCGAAACCGGTGTCCAGGAAGATCGCGCCCAGCAGCGCCTCGAGCGTGTCGGCCAGGATGGACGGGCGGCGGAAACCGCCCGATTTCAGCTCGCCCTCGCCCAGGCGCAGGAAGTTCGACAGCTCCAGCTTCTGGGCGATCTCGTACAGCGACTGCTGCTTGACCAGGTTGGCGCGCAGGCGCGACAGGTCGCCCTCGTCGATCGCCTTGTAGCGCTCGTACAAAATGGAGGCGACCACGCAGTTCAGGATGGAGTCGCCCAGGAATTCCAGGCGTTCGTTATGCAAACTGCTGTGGCTACGGTGCGTCAAGGCTTGCTGCAGCAGGCCAGCATCCTGGAACGTGTAACCTAACCGGGTTTGCAATAACTGTAAATTCATAGACTCTCTTGCTTATTTACTGTCGGACTCGGGTTTGCCGGCGGCGCCGGTTTTCGACGTCGAGCCGGCATACTCCAGCAGCAGGCTGGCCGGTCCGACCAGGGGTATTTTCTTGTCGTACGCAAAACTCACTTCCAGGGCGCCATCTTCGCGGGTAATCACCAGGTCGCGCGCGGTGATGGAGCTGATATAGCCCACTTCGGCGCTTTTGCTGAACGAGCTCTGGATTTCCTGCGGCGTGCCGCCTGCGGCCTTGGCCTTGACGATGGCGGCGCTGATGGCGCGGTACTCGGAATACGTGGGGATGATCTGCATGGCCAGCAGGCCGATGGCGGCCAGCACGGCGATCGCGAACATCAGGCCGATCAGCGAAATTCCGCGTTGTTTCTGCAATCCGTGCATCTTGCCCCCTTCAGTTTGTTTATTGGATACTGCCGATGCGTTTCAGCGGGCTGCTCAAATTCATCCACACGAAGAAGGCCTTGCCGACGATGTTCTTGTCCGGCACGAAACCCCAGTAGCGGCTGTCCAGGCTGTTGTCGCGGTTGTCGCCCATCATGAAGTAGTTGCCAGCAGGCACCACGCAAGTGAAGCCTTCCGCGCGGTAATTGCACAGCTCGCTGTTCGGGAAGTCCATCACCTGGGGCACGTTGACCGACGGCGCGCCTTCGGTGGCGATGATGCGGTGCTCGGTGCCGTTCAGGTTCTCCTTGAACTGCTTGGAGTACAGCAGGCTGTCCTCGTTCAGGTAGTCTTCCAGCGGGGCGTAGGCGATTTCCTTGCCGTTCACCGTCAAGCGCTTGTTTTCGTAGGTGATTTTATCACCCGGCACACCGACCACCCGTTTGATGTAGTCCTGGCTCATGTCGCGCGGATACTTGAACACCATGACGTCGCCGCGCTTGGGATCATTCAGCTCGATGACCTTCTTGTTGATGATGGGCAGGCGCACGCCGTAGGTGAACTTGTTCACCAGGATCAGGTCGCCCACCAGCAGGGTCGGCACCATCGACGAGGACGGGATCTTGAACGGCTCGTACAGGAAGGAGCGCAGGAAGAACACCAGGGCGATGACAGGGAAGAAACTGCCCGAGTACTCGATCCAGGTCGGCTGGCGCAGCTGCGCCGCTTCGATTTCGGCGCGGTTGGACGCGTTGTCCAGCTTGATGCCGTCGGCGGTCAGCTTGGCCGTGCGGGCGTCGTACTCGGCCAGCGCGCGGTCGGCGGCGGCGCGGCGCTGCTTGGCCAGGTAGAACACGTCCAGGAACCAGATGACGCCTGTCACCACCATCAGGATGAACAGGATCAGGGCGAAATTGCTCAGCACGGCTTGCAGGTTCATTTATCGTCCACTTGTAAGATTGCCAGGAATGCTTCTTGCGGAATTTCCACCGAGCCCACCTGTTTCATGCGTTTTTTACCGGCTTTCTGCTTCTCCAGCAGCTTCTTCTTGCGGCTGATGTCGCCGCCATAGCACTTGGCCAGCACGTTCTTGCGCAACGCCTTCACGTTCTCGCGCGAAATCACGTTGACGCCGATGGCAGCCTGGATGGCCACGTCGAACATCTGGCGCGGGATCAGCTCGCGCATCTTGGCCGCCACCTGGCGGCCGCGGTAGGCGCTGTTCGACCTGTGCACGATGATGGCCAGCGCGTCGACTTTCTCGCCGTTGATCAGCATGTCGACCTTGACCACGTCGGCCGGGCGGTACTCCTTGAACTCGTAGTCCATCGACGCATAGCCGCGCGAGGTCGACTTCAGCTTGTCGAAGAAGTCCAGCACGATCTCGCCCATCGGCATTTCGTACACCAGCTTGACCTGGCGGCCGTGGTAGCTCATGTCCATCTGCACGCCGCGCTTGCCGATGCACAGCGTGATCACCGAGCCGACGTACTCTTGCGGCATGTACAGGTTGACCGTGACGATGGGCTCGCGGATTTCATTGATCTTGGTCGTTTCCGGCATGCGCGACGGGTTGTCCACCTTGACGATGCTGTTGTCGCGCATGACGACCTCGTACACCACGGTGGGCGCCGTGGTGATCAGGTCCTGGTCGAATTCGCGCTCCAGGCGCTCCTGCACGATTTCCATGTGCAGCAGGCCCAGGAAGCCGCAGCGGAAGCCGAAGCCCAGCGCCTGCGACACTTCCGGCTCGTACATCAGGGCGGCGTCGTTCAGTTTCAGTTTTTCCAGCGCGTCGCGCAGCGCGTCGTACTGGTTGGCCTCGACCGGGAACAGGCCGGCGAACACCTGCGGCTGCACTTCCTTGAAGCCGGGCAGCGGCGCCGGCGCCGGACGGTTGGCCAGGGTGATGGTGTCGCCCACCTTGGCGGCCTTCAGTTCCTTGATGCCGGCGATGATGAAGCCCACCTGGCCGGCCGACAGCTGCGGCAGCGACAGCGAACGCGGCGCGAACACGCCCACGTCTTCCACCAGCTGGAGCGACTCGGTCGCCATCAGCTTGATCTTGTCCTTGGGCTTGAGCGTGCCGTTGACCACGCGCACCAGCATGACCACACCCACATAGGCGTCGTACCAGGAGTCGACGATCAGCGCCTGCAGCGGCGCGTCCGGGTCGCCCTTCGGCGGCGGCACCCTGGCGATGATGGATTCGAGCACGTCCTCCACGCCCAGGCCGGTCTTGGCCGAGCAGTGCACGGCGTCGCCGGCCTCGATGCCGATCACGTCTTCGATTTCGGCGATGGCGGTTGGCGGGTCGGCGTTCGGCAAGTCGATCTTGTTGAGCACAGGCACCACTTCCACGCCCAGGTCGAGCGCGGTGTAGCAGTTGGCCACGGTCTGGGCCTCCACGCCCTGCGACGCGTCGACCACCAGCAGCGCGCCTTCGCAGGCCGACAGCGAGCGGCTCACTTCATAGGAGAAGTCGACGTGGCCCGGGGTGTCGATCAGGTTCAGGTTGTAGGTGATGCCGTCGCGCGCCTTGTACTGCAGGGCTGCGGTTTGCGCCTTGATGGTGATGCCGCGCTCGCGCTCCAGATCCATCGAATCGAGCACTTGCGACTCCATTTCGCGTTCGGACAGGCCGCCGCATAACTGGATGATGCGGTCGGCCAGGGTCGATTTACCGTGGTCGATGTGGGCGATGATGGAAAAATTGCGTATGTTGTTCATTAAACAAATCTAAAAACGTATAGGGACGGCGCCGCCATGCTTAATGGCGACAAAAAAAGCGCTCCAGACGGGGCGTGGATGCCCTGGCGAGCGCTTTTGTTACTATCACTGCAAGGAAACAAGAGCTTTCCAACCCCCGCATTTTACCGGATTTCAGAGGGGAAAGCCCGGTTTTATGCCAAAGCCGTTTTCACGGCGTTTTCGTCGAGGTGGTAATGGCACAGTTCCGGCTGGTCCAGGGCGGCGTACAAGACCGGCACCAGCTCGTCGAAACGGGCCACCAGGGCCTCGTCGGCGTCGACGTCGATCACCTCGACAGTAAACGGGCGTTCGGGGCTCTGGAGCGCGTCCAGCGCGTCCAGCATGTCCTGGCACAGGTGGCAGTAGGAGCGGGAATAGAGTGTGAAATGCATAGGCGGTGTCGTTCCCGTGCCAGACGGGAACCCATGCTGAAGGAACTCGGCATGGGCCCCACCTTCGCGAGGACGACCTGGATTATTTCGAAGTTGGTCGGAGGGAAATGAACTGCGCCACTTCGCCGCGCCGCACCAGCACCACGTGCGCCTTCTTGGGATCGAGCTTGGCCACCACCGCATTGAACTGCTTGGCATCCTTGATCTCGACATTGTTGAGCTGCAGCAGCACATCGCCTTCGCGCAGGCCGGCATTGGCAGCCACGCCCTCGGCCGCTTCCACCACCACGCCGCCGTCCACGCCCAGTTCCTTCTTCTGGGCCGCGGTCAGGTCCGCCACCTTGAAGCCGAGCGCGTTGGCAGGCTCGTCGGCCTTTTTCTTCTTCTCCGCCGGGCTGGCCTTGGACGCGACCTTGTCGGCCTCCAGCTCAACCACGGTGACGGGAATGTCCACCTGTGCGCCCTTGCGCCATACGGTCACCACCGCCTTGCTGCCCAGCGGCGTATTACCCACCAGGCGAGGCAGGTCGGACGAGCGGTTGATCGGCGCGCCGTTGAACTTGAGGATGATGTCGCCCGCCTTCATGCCGCCCTTGTCGGCCGGGCCGCCCGGTTCCACCATGGTGACTTCGGCGCCTTGCGCGTCCTTCAGGCCCAGCGATTCGGCCACTTCCTTGGTCAGCTGGCCGATCTGCACCCCGATGCGGCCGCGCGTGACCTTGCCCGATTTCTTCAGCTGCTCCGCCACCCGCATCGCCTCGTCGATCGGCACGGCGAAGGAAATGCCGTTGTAGCCGCCGGACAAGGTGGCGATCTGGGAATTGATGCCGATCACTTCACCGCGCATATTGATCAGCGGACCGCCCGAATTGCCGGGATTGACCGCGACGTCGCTCTGGATCAGCGCCAGGTAGTCGCCGGTGTCGCGCGATTTGGCCGAGATGATGCCGGCCGTGACGGTGTTCTCCAGGTTGAACGGGGAGCCGATGGCCACCACCCATTCGCCCACGCGGATCTTGCCGGAGTCGCCTATGGTCAGGTAGGGCAGCTTGCTGCCTTCGATCTTCAGTACCGCCACGTCGGTGCGGGCGTCCGCGCCCAGTACCTTGGCCTTGAACTCGCGCTTGTCGGTCAGCGTGACATAGACTTCGTCGGCGCCATCGACCACGTGGGCGTTGGTCAGCACATAGCCGTCGGCCGAGGTGATGAAGCCGGATCCGACGCCGCGCTGCACTTCCTGGTCTTCCTGCTGCGGCGCGCCGCGGCGTCCGCGCGGCGTCTGGCCGGGCTGGCGCGGCGTCGGCACGACACCGCCGAAGAAGCGGCGCAGGAATTCCTGCATCTCCTCCTCGCCCGGCTGGCCGTTGCGGTTCTGGCTCAGCTTGAGGCGCTCGGTGGTGCGGATATTGACCACGGCCGGCCCGACTTTTTCCACCATGTCGGCGAAATCGGGCAAGCCGGCCACCGTGGCGGCGGCCTGGGCCGCGTGGGCCAGGCCCGCCATCGCGGGGGCAAACAGGACACCCGCGCTCAGCATCAGGGCGGACAGTGTTTTACTACCAGCAGAGAAGTTGTTTTTCATGGGATTTTTTGGGTTCAGCGAATATTCGATAAATAGTAAGCGAAAACGGCCGTTGCCGCTCGCACAAGATATTGCGCATGACAAGATTTTCAAGGGGGACTGCCGGAACCAGCGCCACATTGTCATTCCCGCCCGCGCGGGAATCGGGAATCCATAGGCAGCCGGCTACGGAGGCGCAGCATGGATACCCGCATGCGCGGTGGTCCGCCGATGCGGAATGACAGGCGGGCGCTAGCGGCCGGGGGTGACGGCGGCGGACAGCACGGGCACGGCCGATGCCGAGGCTGCGGCCGGCTGCGCCACCGGCGGCTGCGGCGCGACCGGCGGTGCCGCCGCCGGCGCCGCATGCCCGGCCGCCGGCGCCACCTCCACATCCAGCCTCGCCGACAGGCGGCTGTTAAACCCCTCCCCCAACTCGGCCCCGCTGGCGTCGCTGCGCAGCACGTCGCCGATCAGATGGTAGGCCCGCCACGCCAGCCGCCCCTCCGGCTCGCTCAGCGCAGCCATCGCCAGGCCGACCTCGTGCTCGGACAGTTCACCGTCCATCAAGGCGGAAATGTGTTCGTCCAGTCGTTTCTGCGTATCCATCGGCGTTCCCGTTTCAGGCAGGTTTCAGTTACCAGCGTTTGTCCAACGGCATGTCCAGCAAGGGCCGCAGCCTTTGCGCGATCAGGTCGCGCGCGCGGAAGATCCGGCTGCGCACCGTGCCGACCGGACAGGACATGATGTCGGCAATTTCTTCGTAACTCAGCCCCTCGATCTCGCGCAGCACGATGGCGGTGCGCAAATCCAGCGGCAGCGCGTCCATCGCCGCGTTCACGGTGCGCGCAATCTGCTGGCTGGCCAGCACCGACTCGGGCGTATTGATGTCTCGCAACTGCTCACCGCTGTCGAACACTTCGGCCTGCTCGGCGTCATTCTCCGTGGACGTCGGCGTGCGCCTGCTCTGGCTGGCCAGGAAGTTCTTGGCGGTGTTGATGCCGATGCGGTACAACCAGGTATAAAAGGCCGAATCGCCGCGGAAGTGCCGTATCGCCCGGTAAGCCTTGATGAACGTTTCCTGGACCACATCCTCTGCCTCCGCCGGGTCGTGCACAATGCGCGAAACCAGCCTCATCAGCCTACGCTGATACTTGGCCACCAGCAAGTCGAACGCCTGCCGCTCGCCCCCCTGGACTCGCTCGACCAGCAACTGATCGGATTCGCGCTCTGTCATCGCACCTGTTCCCCGGTGTTCCTCGGCACGCGCGCCCATACTGCTTTGGAGCAAGCGTGCCGCAAGAAGTTCAAAGTTTTTTTGCCGTGCAGGCCCGGCATGCCAGCGCAAGCGGTCTGAATACGCCGGGCGCGACGCTGTCGGGCAGCACGGCCAGCACCGCGACCGTCCCGCGCTCGCGCCGCAGGCGCAGCAACAGCAGCCACGGCCAGCAGGTCGAACCGGCTAGTATTTCGACCGATTCCGTCTCCGCTTCCAGATATACCGCCAGCCGAATTTGCCCAATACCGGAAATATCAAGCCGATGCGTTTTGGCGCCCCGCAGCAGCGAAAACAAGGCCCAAAAACTTGCCAAGATACAAGGAAATTCCAAAATGAAAGGGAGTTGGGTGGACACGGCCAGCGCGGACACGGCAAAGCCCGCCTGCAGCAGGCGCAAGCACAAGGAAGGACGTACGACAGCAGTCACCGCAATCGACATGATGCGCAGTCAAAAAGCCGACAAGGGTGCCGATACGTGCGGGGAGTGACAGCAGAAGCGCCGGCCGGACCGGGCAACAGGTGCCGGCGAGCGCCGGCACCAACTCAGCGCTCACTCCGGTTCGACCGGAGTGAGGCTGAAAAGTTCAAACTTTTCCGAACACGAGGCTGCCGTTGGTGCCGCCGAATCCGAACGAGTTTTTCACCGCATACTGGATCTTCATGTCGCGCGCCACGTTGGCGCAGAAGTCCAGGTCGCACGCGGGATCCTGGTTGAAGATGTTGATGGTAGGCGGCACCACCTGGTGGTGGATGGCCAATACCGTAAACACCGATTCCAGGCCGCCGGCGCCGCCCAGCAAGTGGCCGGTCATCGACTTGGTCGAGGACACCACCATCTGCTTGGCGTGATCGCCGAAGGTGCGCTTGATGCCGACCACTTCGGCCAAGTCGCCCAGCGGGGTCGACGTGCCGTGGGCATTGACGTACTGCACCTGATCCGGGTTGAGGCCGGAGTTCTTCAGGGCGGCAATCACTGCCTTGCTGCCGCCGCTGCCATCTTCCAGCGGCGACGTCATGTGGTAGGCATCGGCGGTCATGCCGAAACCATGCACTTCGGCATAGATCTTGGCGCCGCGCGCTTTCGCGTGCTCGTACTCTTCCAGCACCATGACACCGGCGCCCTCGCCCTGCACGAAGCCGTCGCGGTCGCGGTCCCACGGCCGCGAAGCGGTCGCAGGGTCGTCATTGCGGGTCGACAGCGCGCGGGCCGAGGCGAAACCGCCCATGCCCAGCGGCGAAATCGTCGATTCCGCGCCGCCGGCCACCATCACGTCGGCGTCGCCGTACTCGATCAGGCGGGCCGCCGCGCCGATGCTGTGCAGGCCGGTGGTGCAGGCCGTCACGATCGCCAGGTTGGGGCCGCGCATGCCATACTTGATCGACAGGTTGCCCGAGATCATGTTGATGATCGAAGCAGGCACGAAGAAAGGCGAGATACGGCGCGGACCGCGCTTGTCGTAGTCTTGCTTCTGCTCTTCGATCATCGGCAGGCCGCCGATGCCGGAACCGATGATCACGCCGATGCGGTCGGCGTTCTCTTCGGTGACGACGATGCCGGAATCCTGCACCGCCTGCATACCGGCCGCCATGCCAAAGTGGATGAACGTATCCATGTGGCGCGCTTCTTTACCGGGGATGTAATCCTCGATATTGAAGCCCTTGACCTCACCGGCGAAGTGGGTCGTGAAGGGCTGGGCATCAAACTTGGTGATGCTCGCAATCCCGGACTTGCCTTCGGTAATTGCGCTCCACGCTTCGGCAACCGTATTGCCGACGGGCGATACGCAGCCTAGGCCGGTGATCACTACACGACGGTTTTTAGAACTCAAGCGATTCTCCTGGAGTCGATCGGGGCAGGCTTAGGCCTTGACGTGCGCAGTAGCGTAGTCGATCGCTTGCTGCACGGTGGTGATCTTTTCAGCTTGTTCGTCAGGGATTTCCATTTCGAACTCGTCTTCCAGAGCCATCACCAGTTCAACGGTGTCCAAGGAGTCAGCACCCAGGTCGTCCACGAAAGACGATTCGGTTTTGATGTCTGCTTCTGCGACGCCCAGTTGCTCAGCGACGATTTTCTTTACGCGTTGTTCGATATCCGACATGTTATGGCTCCAATGTGTTTGTTACGGAAAGCGCGCATTTTATCAGGTTTGCGCGCTGAAAAACTAATTTCGGCAGCTACTGCTATTTGCACCGAAATCACTGCTAAAAGACAGTGAAAACGTGGATAAAACCCCGTTTCTCCATCAATTCATATACATCCCGCCGTTCACGTGCAGGGTGGTGCCGGTGATGTAGGCGGCCTGCGGCGAAGCGAGGAAAGCGGTGGCCGCCGCGACGTCTTCCGGCTTGCCGAGGCGGCCCAGCGGAATCTGCGACAGCAAGGCGGTGTGCTGCTCATCGCCCAGCGCCTTGGTCATATCGGTGTCGATAAAACCGGGGGCGACGCAGTTGACGGTGATGTTGCGGCTGCCGATCTCGCGCGCCAGCGCGCGGCTCATGCCTTCCACGCCGGCCTTGGCCGCCGCATAGTTCATTTGACCCGGGTTGCCGGACGATGCCACCACCGAGGTGATGTTAATGATACGCCCAGTTTTGGCTTTCATCATCCCGCGCAGCACGGCGCGCGACAAACGGCCGACGGCGCTCAGGTTGGTCGCGATGACGCTGTCCCATTCCTCGTCCTTCATGCGCATGGCCAGGTTGTCCTGGGTGATGCCGGCGTTGTTGACCAGAATGGCGACCGCGCCCCAGGTCTTGGTGATCTGGTCGATCACCTCGGCGCAGCGCGCCGCGTCGGTGACGTTCAGCACCAGGCCCTTACCGGTAACAGCTTCGGCCTCAGCACCGAGTTCGGCAGCAACGTTGGCCAGATAGGCTGAAATGGCTTCGGCGCCCGCTTCCGTGGTGGCGGTGCCGATCACGCGGGCGCCCTGCTTGGCCAGTTCGATGGCGATGGCTTTGCCGATGCCGCGCGATGCGCCCGTCACCAGGGCGACTTGATTTGCCAGATTCATGTGTTTCCTTTATTTGAAGGTAGCGAGGACGCGTTCCAGCGACGCCTGGTCGGTGATGGCATCGCCGACCAGATTGGCGTCGATACGCTTGGCCAGGCCCATCAGCACCTTGCCGGGGCCGCACTCGACCACTTGCGTGATGCCTTCGGCGGCGACCTTCTGCATGGTCTCGACCCAGCGCACCGGGCTCGCGGCCTGGCGCACCAGCGCGTCCTTGATGCTGGCCGGGTCGTTCAGCACGGCCACGTCCACGTTGTTGATCAGCGCGATGTGGGGCGCCGAGAAGTTCAGGCCGGCCATGTACTCGCGCAGGCGGTCCGACGCCGGCTTCAGCAGCGAGGAATGGAAGGGCGCGGAGACCGGCAGCTTCATGGCGCGCTTGGCGCCCTTGGCTTTGGCGATGTCGCAGGCGCGCTCGACCGCGCCGGTGTGGCCGGCGATGACGACTTGCGCCGGGGCGTTGAAGTTGACCGGCTCGACCACTTGCGTGCTGTCGGCGGCGGCCGCTTCGGCACAGGCTGCGCGTACGTCCTCGTCCGACAGGCCGAGCACGACAGCCATGCTGCCCTGCCCTACCGGCACGGCTTCCTGCATGGCCTGGGCGCGGAAGCGCACCAGCGGCACGGCATCCTTGAAGGCGATCACGCCGGCGGCGACCAGTGCGGAATATTCACCGAGGCTGTGGCCGGCAACCACCGACGGCACCGGGCCGCCGGCGGCGATCCAGGCGCGGTACACGGCCACGGCGGCCGTCAGCATGACCGGCTGGGTGTTGGTGGTCAGGTCCAGCTCTTCCTTCGGTCCTTCGGCCATCAGCTTGCCCAGGTCGAACTGCAGCGCGTCCGACGCTTCGGCGATGGTCTGCGCGACCACCGGGTTGCCGGCGAAGCCATCCATCATGGCGATGGCTTGCGAGCCCTGGCCCGGGAATACAAATGCAAATTTGCTCATATCTGTCTCGTTCTTAGTGAATGCTTGAGGCTGAAATCTAACCGAAATGACAGCTCACACCCGATCGCTTAGAGTTCTAATTCTAAAACGGCCTGTATTTTACATCCTTGCAAGGCATGGCGCCAAAGCTCAGCCCTTACATCCTCGCCAAGTCCTGGCGAGCAGCAAGGCTCATTCCTACATCCTCGCCAAGTCCTGGCGAGCAGTAAAGCTCATTCCTACATCCTCGCCAAGTCCTTGCGAGCAGTAAAGCTCATTCCTACATCCTCGCCAGGACGGCACCCCACGTGAATCCGCCGCCCACGCCTTCCATCATCACGTTGTCGCCCTTCTTCACGCGGCCGTCGCGCACCGCCTGGTCCAGCGCCAGCGGAATCGAGGCAGCCGAGGTATTGCCGTGCTGGTCGACGGTGACCACCATCTTCTCCAGAGGCAGGCCCAGTTTCTTGGCCGTGCCGTTCATGATGCGGATGTTGGCCTGGTGGGGAATCAGCCAGTCGATCTGGCTGGCGCTCATGCCGGCATGGTCGAGCGCTTCGTGCGCCACTTTTTCCAGTACCGTCACGGCCAGCTTGAACACCGCCGGGCCGTCCATATACAGGTAGGAGCTGCCCGCAACCGCGCCGCCTGCCAGGCTGCCCGGCACGCTCAGGATGTCGGCGTGGCGGCCGTCGGCGTGCAGCTTGGTCGCCAGGATGCCGGGCTCGTCCGAACCGGTCATGACGATGGCGCCGGCGCCGTCGCCGAACAGCACGCAGGTGGTGCGGTCTTCGAAATTGAGGATGCGGGAGAACACTTCGGCGCCGATCACCAGCACGTTCTTGTGCACGCCGGCCTTGATGAAGGCGTCGGCGGTCGAGACGGCGTAGACGAAGCCGCTGCACACGGCCTGCACGTCGACGGCGGCGCCGTGGTTGGTCTGGCCCAGCTTGCGCTGCACGATGCAGGCGGTGCTGGGGAAGCTGCCGAAGAAGTCCGGCGTCGAACTGGCCACGATGATCAGGTCGATGTCGTCCGGCTGCAGGCCGGCCATCTCCAGCGCCTTGCGGGCTGCGTGCACCGCCAGGTCGGACGAAGCCTGCTCGGGCTCGGCGTAGTGGCGCGCGGAAATGCCGCTACGGCTGACGATCCAGTCGTCCGATGTCTCTATCCCCTTGGCCGCCAGTTGCGCGGTCAAGTCTTCATTGGTCACTCGTTTTTCAGGCAGGTAGCTGCCGGTGCCGATAATTTTGCTGTACAAAGTCATGCGATACCATCCACTTTCAGGAAATTGAGCTAGGCTCTTGCGTCGTCTCCGTGCTACGCGGCATCAACTCGGCAATCATGGTCGACAGATGTGCCTGCACGTCATTTTTTGCAGCATCATACGCGCGCCGGATCGCCCATTCAAATGAATAAGCGTCCGCGCTGCCGTGGCTCTTGAACACCAGGCCGCGCAAACCCAGCAGGCTGGCGCCATTGTAGCGGGAAGGATTGAGGCGGCTCTTGATGGCCTTCAAGGCGCTGCGCGCAATCAGCGCGCCCAGCATGGTGAAAATATTGCGCTTGAATTCGGAGGTCAGCACATCCTTGAAGAAGCGCGCCACGCCCTCGATCGATTTCAGCGTGACGTTGCCGACGAAGCCGTCGCACACCACCAGGTCGGTGGTGCCCTTGAAGATGTCGTTGCCTTCGACGTTGCCGTAGAAGTTCAGCGCGCCGCGGTCGTGGTCCGCCTGCAGCAGCTTGCTGGTCAGCTTGACCACTTCATTGCCTTTGATATCCTCGGTGCCGACGTTCAGCAGACCGATGGTGGGACGGGCGATGCCCTCCATGGCGTTGACCAGCACGGAACCCATGATGGCGAACTGGTGCAAATGGTGCGGTTCGCAGTCGACATTGGCGCCCAGGTCGAGCATATAGGTGGGGCCGCCCTTCTGGTTGGGCATGATGGAGCAGATGGCGGGACGGTCGACGCCGGCCATCGTCTTGAGCACATAGCGCGACACGGCCATCAGGGCGCCCGTATTGCCGGCCGAGACGGCGGCCTGCGCCTTGCCGTCCTTGACCTGCTCGACCGCAACGCGCATCGACGAATCCTTCTTGCGGCGCAGCGCCACTTCGAGCGGATCGTCCATGGTGACCTGCTCGGAGGCGTGCTGGACGGTCAGGCGCGGATTTGCGTCGGCGTGGTGCTTCTTGAGCTCCGCGCGGATGGCGTCTTCCAGGCCGACCAGGATCAATTCGGCGTCCGCCTCACGTTTGAGAAATGCGATGGCGGCAGGAATGGTGACAGACAGGCCGTGGTCTCCGCCCATGCAGTCGATAGAAATTTTGATTGTCATTGTGGGACACACGCACGCCTGAAAAAACGCGTTCAGGGCCGCTGAGAAGCAAGATGGAGAGGCTAATGAACAGCCGAGGAAAAAGAAAAAAGCGGCGCCACGTCAGTTAAAAACCACGTCGCACCGCTCTTATTCTTGGTAAAAACGTCGATTACTCGTCGTTTTTGGTCTTCAGCACTTTACGGCCACGGTAGAAACCGTTAGGGCTGATGTGGTGACGCAGGTGCGTTTCACCGGTGGTTGGCTCGATACCCAGCTGCGGAGCAACCAGGAAATCGTGCGAACGGTGCATACCGCGCTTGGATGGGGACTTCTTATTCTGCTGAACTGCCATGATGACTCCTAATACATAAGTTCTAAAATTCTAACACATTCGACCGGCAAATACATGCGAATCGAGTATCCCAGCGGCAAAATTTTGCCGACATCGACCTACTGATGTTACTTACTACACAATGCCAATACTCGCAATACTCGACTGCCTGCACGCGCTATGACACGTTCTTTACGTTGCTGCTTATTCGGTACTTATTTTTTCAGGTCCTTCAGACCTGCAAACGGCGACTTCTTCTCGGACTGCAGAGAGTCGAGCAGCGCCGTATCCGGGCACACATCGTGTTTCGGCGTATGCGGCAGGGCCAGCAGCGCTTCGTCTTCCACGAGGTACATCAGATCCATGTCGCGGGTGCCGACGATCACATCGATCGTTTCGTCGTCCAGCATCTCTTCGATTTCATCCGCCTGCTCGTCGTCCTTGCCCAGCACCAGCAGCGTCGCGGACGCCAGCTCGTGGGCATAGGGCTGCATGCAGCGCTGGCATACCAGTTGCACGGTACCGTTGACAGACATCTGCATCTGCGGGTGGCCATGCTTGCCGGTACTGCCTTCCACCTTCCAGGTCAGCGAGCCGGACTGATCCGCGCATTCCTTGGCCAACCGGGTCATTTCAGCGACTGGCGTCACGCCAGCGCGGCTTGCCTTGGTCCGACAGAACTCAAAAGCGTCGATCACAAAAGCATTCATTGACAGTCTTCCCCGGAAAACCTGCGATAATAGCAGGGTTTTCGCCGGCGCGTCAAAGTCCTCGCACATATTTCGTGCTGGAAGTACGGCGCACAGAGCATATAACAATTTCCCGAACAGGGCCAGTTTTAGTTGCGACGCAACGCCTCACCAATGCAGACCCCAGCACATTCTCCACCGCCCCGCCTGATCCTTGCATCCAGTTCCGCCTACCGCAAGGAATTGTTATCCCGCTTGCAACTGCCGTTCGACGTGGCCGTGCCCGACATCGACGAAAGCCCGCTGCCCGGCGAAACGCCGAGCGCCACAGCCCTGCGGCTGGCCCGCGAAAAGGCCGCCGCCGTGGCCGCCCGGCACCCCGGCTGCCTGGTGATCGGCTCCGACCAGGTCGCCACGCTGGACGATGAACAGATCGGCAAACCCGGCAACCATGCCGCCGCCCTCGCGCAATTGCAGAAAATGCGCGGCCGCGAAGTGGTGTTCCACACGGCGCTGTGCCTGTGGGATGGCCGCAACAGCAGCGCCTATATAGAAGACATCCAGACCGTCGTAAAGTTCCGCGATTTGCCGGACGCCGAACTGGACGCCTATCTGCGCATCGAGCAGCCCTACGACTGCGCCGGCAGCGCCAAGAACGAAGCGCTGGGCATTGCCATCCTCGAACGCATCGACAGCAGCGATCCGACCGCCCTCACCGGCCTGCCCTTGATCGCCCTGACCGGCATGCTGCGCCAGGCTGGCGTCTCCTTTTTCAACACCAAATAAAAACAACCATGCCAGGCACCCTCTACCTCATTCCCAACACCCTGGGAGACACCGAAGCGCTGTCCCACGTCATCCCCGAGCACGTGCAGGCGACCACCGCCGCCCTCGGCTATTTCGTGGCCGAGAACGCCAAAACGGCGCGTGCCTTCCTGAAACTGGTCGGCGCCCAGCACCCGCTGTCGCGTCCGCTGCAAGAGATCAAGATCTCCGAACTGAACGTCAACACCCCGTCCGACGCCCTGCTCGGCCTGCTGCAACCGCTGCTGGCCGGCGAGGACGCCGGCCTGGTGTCCGAAGCGGGCGTGCCGGCCGTGGCCGATCCCGGCGCCGACCTGGTGCGCCTGGCGCATCAGCACGGCATCCCGGTGCGGCCGCTGGTGGGACCGTCGTCCATCCTGCTGTCGGTGATGGCTAGCGGATTGAATGGACAAAGCTTCGCCTTCAACGGCTACCTGCCGACCGACGCCGCGCTGCGCAGCAAGCGCATCAAGGAACTGGAAAGCCGTTCGCGCAGCGAGAAGCAAACCCAGCTGTTCATCGAAACGCCCTACCGCAACGCCGCCATGCTGGAAGCGCTGGTGGCCAATTGCGCCGGCGGCACGCTGATCTGCGTCGCCACCGACATCAGCCTGCCATCCGAAACCATCCGCACCATGACCGGCGCCCAATGGAAGGGTTTGCTGGCTTCGGGCAAGGCGCCGGACTTCCACAAAAAGCCCACGGTGTTCCTGCTCCTGGGACAGTAGGCAGCGCACCCAGCGCGATATATTCGACGAGCTTGACAAACAAGGTGTGGTCCGCCTCCTTGTCATTCCCGCGCAGGCGGGAATCCATGCTGAATGTTACTTACCCGCGCAGGCATGCCACCGGGACACTGGACCGGGTGAGAGGGCTGGCGGATGAGTTCGCCAAAATGCACGGAGATCGCAGCTGCGTGCCGCTCCCTATGGATTCCCGCCTTCGCGGGAATGACAAACAAGGTGTGATCCGCCCCCCCTGTCATTCCCGCGCAGGCGGGAATCCATGCTGAATATCAAAGGGCGACCAATGATGTGCTTAACCTCGTTGAAAACGCCCCAACGATTGCGCTTGCGCATAAAAGGGCGGGCGCTTCAAACGAATAATCATAGAATTCCATTGCCGGAGGCTCCATGGCCAATGCCTACTACGTATATCTGCTGGCAAACGAACAGTATGGCATTCTGTATCTGGGTGTGACCTCCAATCTCGTCAAGCGAGTGTGGGAACACAAAGAGGGGCAGGCAGATGGCTTCACCAAGAAGTAAGGCATCAAACGGCTGGTGTGGTTTGAATGCCATAGCGAAGTCCTCGCGGCCATTACTCGTGAGAAGCAGTTGAAGAAGTGGAGCCGCAAATGGAAGATGGAGCTGATTCAGCGGAAGAATCCGTTGTGGCGGGACCTATACGCGGACATCGCGGTTTCTTGACACTGGCTATGGATTCCCGCGTGCGCGAGAATGACAGGCGGGAGGAGATTGACAGGCGGTGCGGGCTTGGCGGGCGGCGCGGAATGACATGCCGTGCGGCGATGACAGGCGGTGCGGGCTTGGCAGGCGGCGCGGAATGACACGCCGTGCGGGAATGACGGGGCGACGCTGCTCAGGGCGCCAGCATCCTGGCGGCGTCCGCCGGCGGGACGTAGCGCTCCAGCAGGCGCTGCATGGTGCCGTCGCTGGCCATGTCTTTCATGACTTCGCCCCAGCGCCTGGCGTCGTCGGCGCTGAAGTTCTTTTTGCTGAGCATCAGGTGGACCGGGTCCCGGGGGCCGCCGGGCGCCCAGTCTTCAATCCGTGGCCGCTCACCGCTGAAGTAACTGGTATACACCAGCTGCGTGCCGATGACGGCCTGGAAGCGGCCGGCCTTGAACATCGCGTACAGCTGCTCGGTGCTGTCCGCTTCATCGACCCGCGCGATGTTGCGCAACTGGGTGATAAAGCCGTCGTAGGGCTTGCCGGGGAAATGGCCGCGCCCCATCCCCAGCCGCAAATACGGCGCGGCCAGGAAATCCGCCGGGGAACGCACGCTGGCGTCCACATCCTTGCCAAGGATGACCATGTTCTTGATGGTCAGATAGGGAATCGCCCAGGCGAACACTTTGCGCTCGGCCGGCGCCGCCGCCGACAAGGTCATGTCCACGCTGCCCCCGTGCAGTTCCTGCCAGATACGGCCGCGCAGCATCACGCGCATGTCGAATTTGCAGCCGCTGCGAACCGCGAGCTGTTCGGCGATGTCTTTATCCAGGCCTGTGCCCGCATGGTAGAAGCGGCCGAACTCGTACAGCCCCAGCACGATAGGCTTGGCCGGACAGGCCGGCCTTTGCTGCGCCGCAGCGGGCAGGCAGAGCCCAGCCAGCAAGGCTGCCAGCGGCAGGTATCGCACCATGGTGTGACCGAAGGAACGCATGCTCAGCCCGCTCTTATTGCACGCCGTTCGTGTAGTCGTTGACCCAGTCATAAGCGGCCACCTGGATCGCGTACAGCTCAGCCGGCGAGAGGTTCAGGTCTTGCAGCATATGACCCAGCAGCGCCGGTTCGCCCGCTTGCTCCAGCCGCTCAATGTGCTCGACCAGCGTCAGCATATCGCCGTAGTCTCCGCGCCGCTCCAGCAAGGCGCCGCGCACTTCGTCGAGCACATTGACGCTTTCGAGGATCTCTTCCATCCGCACCGAGAACAGGGCGTCCATCAGGGACATGACGCCCACGGTGAAGGCGATGTCGGCGCTGGTGCGCTGGCCGGGCCGCAGGTGCTCCACCATCAGCTCCAGGGTCTTGCCGCGCGTGGTGGCCATCTGCAGCAGCGGCGAATCGAATTCGGGGCGCTGCCCGGTGCGCACGTACAGCAGGATCTGCAGCCAGCGCTGCAGCTGGCGCCGGCCCAGCACGATCAGCGCGTGGCCAACCGAATTGATGCGGAAGCGCGCACCCACCGACGGCGTATTCACCAACCGCAGCAGGTTCAGCGTGATCAGCGGGTCGTGCTTGACGCTGCGCTCGATCTCGCGCTGGTCGGCGTCGGAGTTGAGCAGGTTCAACAGATTGAGGATGGACAGCTGCGACGGCGTGATCTTCTTACCGCTCAGCACCACCGGGCGCGCGAAGTAATAGCCCTGGAAGTATTCAAAGCCGAGATCCATGCACTGCTGGAACTCCTCGACGGTCTCGACCTTCTCGGCCAGCAGCTTCTGCTTGGAATGGCGCATCGATTCGGCCAGCGAACTGAGCCGGCCGGGCTGCATGTGGTGGATGTCGACCTTGATCACGTCCATCATCGGCTGCAGCTTGTGCACGTCGTCCGTGTGATCGACCACGTCGTCCAGCGCGAAGCGGAAACCGGCTTCCTTGAGCTCGCGCACGCGCTCGAGCACATCCGGCGTGGCGTGCACGGTTTCCAGGATTTCGAGGATGACCTTGTCGTTGGGCAGAAAGCGGATGAAGTCGCTCATCAGGCCGACCTGGTCGACGTTGACGAAGGCCATCTGGTCGCCAACCACCTGCCCCATGCCCAGTTCGGATGCATGGGCGATCACGGTGGCGGTGGCAGCCGCGTCGTCGGTGAAGTCCGCCCGGTCCGTGTCGGCATGCCGGAACAGCAACTCGTAGGCGACCAAGCGCTGGCTGCGGTTGAGGATGGGCTGGCGTGCCAGGTAAAACTGATTGGCAAGCTCGGGCGCTATCTGTAGCTGCGAAGCGATGGTCATGACTGCCCCAATCTGCGATTGTTATTGTAAGACTATACCCATCGATAGAGTCTTGACAACATTAATTTACACAGATTATGGGCGCTTGGGTTTGGTGTTGCGCGGCGTGCTCGTGCGCGGACCGTCCGTGCCCAGCTTGGCTACCGGCTTGGCCCCTGCCGGGCGGTTGTAGCTGGCGCCGGGCGAGCCCGGACGGCCGCTGCCAGCCGCCGCGCCGGGCGTGCCGGGACGCGACGAGGTGCGCAGGCTGCCGCGCGGCGCGGTCGGCGCATTGTTGCCGCGCAGGCTGCCGCCGGGGCCGATGGCGCGCGGCGAAATCGGCGCGCGCAGGCCGCCGCGCGGATTGCTTTCGGTCTGCGCCAGCGAGCCGGCGCGCGGCGCGGTGGCGGCCGTGCCGGACTCGAGCACGAAGCTGGCGCCGGCGTCCTCGCCCAGCACTTCCACCAGGTAGGGCATCACTTCTTTCAGCGTCGCCTCCAGCGTGTAGGGCGGGTTGACGATGAACATGCCGCTGCTGTGCAGGCCGCCGAAACCGTCCGGGCCCGGCGTGCGTATGGTCAGCGTGACATTCAGCCACTCGGTGCCCTTGATGTGCTTCATGCGCTCGGCGAAATTGCGCGCCTCGATACGCTGCAGGATGGGATACCAGATGGCGTAGGTGCCGGCCGGGAAACGCTTGGTGGCATCGTTCAGCATCTCGACCACCTTGCGGTAATCCTGCTTGTCCTCGTACGGCGGATCGCACAGCACGACCGCGCGGCGCGACGGCGGCGGCAGCAGGCCCTTCAGCTCATGGAAGCCGTCGCCGCGCGTCACCAGCACGCGCTTGCCGCGCACGGAGGAGCGGATGCCTTGCGCCGCCTTGTGCTCGTCGAGCTTGCGGAAGTTGTCGGTCAGGATCTTGGAGTCGGCCGGGTGCAGCTCGTACAGGCGCAGGCGGTCGTGCTCGCGCGCCACCTGGTCGGCGCAGTAGGGCGAACCCGGGTAGTAGCGCATCTTGCCGCTCGGATTCATGCCCTTGATCAGTTCCACGTACTCCGCCAGCGAGGCCGGCATGTCGGTGCGCTCCCACAGCGGGCCGATGCCGGTTTCATACTCGGCGTTCTTGGAGGCGAAGTTGCCGTCCAGCGCGTACACGCCCGCTCCGGCATGGGTGTCGATATAGCTGTAGGCGGCTTCTTTCTGGTTCATGTACTGAAGCAGCTGGATCAACACGAAATGCTTGAGCACGTCGGCGTGGTTGCCGGCGTGGAAGGCGTGGCGGTAACTGAACATAGGGGGTATTTCCTTAAAGATGGATGCTGCAAGGGTGCATTATACCTAAGGAAACCGCCGCTCCGGAATGGGCGGGCACGCGGCCCGCCCGGGCTGTTCCTACGCCACTTTTTTGGCCTCGCCGAAGAATTGCTCGTCTTCGGTCGAACCGTGCAGCGCGGTGGTCGAGCTCTGGCCCTGCTGGATGGCCTGGGTCACCGCGTCGAAGTAGCCGGTACCCACTTCGCGCTGGTGCTTCACGGCGGTGAAGCCCTTTTCGGCGGCGGCGAATTCGGCTTCCTGCAGTTCCACGAAGGCCGGCATCTGGCGCCGGGCATAGCCATGCGCCAGGTTGAACATGCCGTAGTTCAGCGAGTGGAAGCCGGCCAGCGTGATGAACTGGAACTTGTAGCCCATGGCGCCCAGTTCTTTCTGAAACTTGGCGATGGTGGCATCGTCCAGGTTTTTCTTCCAGTTGAACGACGGCGAGCAGTTATAGGCCAGCATCTTGCCGGGGAATTTCGCGTGCACGGCTTCGGCGAACTGCTTGGCGAAAACCAGGTCCGGCTTGCCGGTCTCGCACCAGACCAGGTCGGCGAACGGCGCGTAGGCCAGGGCGCGCGAGATGGCCTGGTCCAGGCCGGGGCGGACTTTGTAGAAGCCTTCCACGGTGCGCTCGCCGGTGCAGAAAGCCCTGTCGTTAGGGTCCACATCCGAGGTCAGCAGATCGGCAGCTTCCGCGTCGGTGCGCGCGATCACCAGGGTGGACGTGCCCATCACGTCGGCCGCCAGACGGGCCGCCGACAGCTTCTCGACCGCTTCCCGGGTCGGCACCAGCACCTTGCCGCCCATGTGGCCGCATTTTTTGACGGATGCCAACTGGTCCTCGAAGTGCACGCCGGCGGCGCCCGCCTCTATCATGGATTTCATCAGTTCATAGGCGTTCAGCACGCCGCCGAAGCCGGCTTCCGCGTCGGCAACGATGGGTGCGAAGTAGTCGATGTCGTCCTTGCCCTCGGACCACTGGATCTGGTCGGCGCGCTGGAAGGTGTTGTTGATGCGGCGCACCACCGTCGGCACCGAATTGGCCGGATACAGCGACTGGTCCGGGTACATCTCGCCTGCCAGGTTGGCGTCGCCGGCGACCTGCCAGCCGGACAAATAAATGGCCTTGAGGCCGGCCTTCACCTGCTGCATGGCCTGGTTGCCGGTCAGCGCGCCCAAGGCGTTGACGAAGGGCTCGTCGCCGAGCAGCTTCCACAGTTTCTCCGCACCGCGCTGGGCCAGCGTGTGCTCTATCCTCAGCGATCCCCGCAGACGGACCACGTCCGCCGCCGAGTAAGTGCGCGTCACACTCTTCCAGCGCGGATTGCTGTCCCAATCCTTTTGCAGTTCAGCCACTTGCTGTTCACGAGCTGCCATGGTGTTCTCCTATGATGTGGTCTAGATGAAAGTGAAATCCGTTAAACACATAATAGGCTGTATTGTTCAGCGCACCAATAGTCTTATATAAGACATATGAGTAGTTTTAAACCGTTTATTATCAATAACTTGGAAATAATTTTTCATGTTACGGAACGAAATTTCTCCCTCTGGAAGGGCTGCCATGCGGCATGGCCGCAGAGCATTCCGCATGGTGAAACAATGTTTTCGCTAAGTGAAAAACGGTCGAAATAGTACTTTCAGCACAACTGACTTTCTAAATTGAAATGTAAGTTATCGTCAGAAAATACTATGTGACTATTGGGAAGGGTCTGCTAAAGTAAAGACACGATAAAAACCACAGCAGCCTGGCGCCGCGTGGAACCGGATGATGTCGACGCTGAAAGCGGTATCCGGTTTAACGGCGTGGGGCTAGGCCCGTTCCCACCGCTGGCCGGTCAGAGGATGTGAACGAATCGGCCGCACCGTTGCCTCAACGTGTGCGGCCTTTTTCTTTAGACCAGCTGTTTCTTCGCGACCAGCACGCCGTCGGCGTCGGCGTAGATCCAGTCGCCCGCCGCAACCGGCACGCCGGCTATCAGCACGCGCACGTCACGCTCGCCCACGCCCTGCTTCGCGCTCTTTTGCGGATGCGCGCCCAGTGCGCGCACGCCCACGGCGCAGGCATTGATTTCGTCGCAGTCGCGGATGCAGCCGTAGACCACGATGCCGGCCCAGCCGTTGTTCTGCGCCAGCAGGCCGAGCTGTCCGCCGACCAGCGCGCGGCGCATGCTGCCGCCGCCGTCTATCACCAGCACATTGCCGTTGCCGGGCGTTTCCAGAACGCTGCGCACCAGCGCATTGTCTTCAAACACTTTCAGCGTGCTGGCACGGCCGCTGAATTTCTTGTGCTGGCCGTAATGCAAAAACACCGGCGGCAGTACCGCCAGGGTGCCGTCTTCCAGCAACGCGGCGTTGTCGTCGCAGATATCGGTGGTGGCAAAGTGCATACGATCTCCTTGGAAATTGTCAAATAAGGAAGATTCTAAGCTTTCTGCAGGCGCAACGCCCGGGTATTGCTGCCCACCCCCACCGCAGTCGCGATCGCCAGCGCCTGGAACACGCCGATGAAGACGAAGATCCAGGATGGATGATGGGCATCCATCATCGCGCCGAAGATGAGCGGGCCGACCGACAGGCCGCTGTCCAGCCCGGAATACACGACGCCGAATACCCGTCCGGTGGCGTTGGGCGGCGCGGCGGCGCGTATCAGCAGGTCGCGCGACGGGCCGGCGATGCCGGACGCGAAGCCGATTGCGCCCATCAGCACCAGCGCCATCCAGGCCGGCACCACAGCCAGCGCCAGCAGGATGGCCAGGGCGGCGGCGCTGCCGAAGGCAAGCATGATGGTGCGGTCGTGGTCCTGGCTGCGGGCGCCGAGGAAGCCGCCGAGCGCCATGCCCGCCGCCGACGCCGCCATATAGGCAGTGTAGGCGGACGTGGCCAATGCCAGCGACATGCCGTACAGCGACACCAGCGCGGTGGAAGCGAAACTTTGGATGCCGCCCAGCGCCAGCGCCGTGATGAAGAAGAAGGCGAAGCACATCCACACCGACTTCAGGCCGAGGAAGGCCAGCGAGCCGCCCGCAGGCTGGCCGGGCGCACCGGGTGCCCGCACGATGGGGTCGGGCCGCAGCGCATGGCGGTTCAGGAACAGCACGCCCAGCACGATGAAGGGCAAGGCGGCCGCGCACAGCAGCGCGGTGCGCCAGCCCGCCATGGTGGTGACGAAGGTCATGAAGATGGGCGACAGCGCCCAGCCGATGTTGCCGCTGATGCCATGCACCGAGAAACCATGCGCCAGCCGCGCCTTGGATACGCGCTGGTTCAGCAGCGTGTAGTCGGCCGGATGGAACACGCTGTTGCCGACGCCGGCCAGCATGGCGCCCGCCAGCAGCATGGTGTAATTGGGCGCGGCGGCCAGCGCCAGCGCCGATACACCCAGCAGCCCGATGCCCGAGCACAGCACGGCGCGCGCGCCGAAACGGTCCACCACGAAGCCCGCCAGCGCCTGGCCGATGCCGGAGACGACAAAGAACACCGTCATCAGCAGGCCCAGTTCGGCGTACGACAGATTGAATTCAGGCTTCAGCCACGGGAACAGCGCGGCCAGGATCAGGTGGTAGAAGTGCGAGGTGCCGTGCGCGAAGCCGACCAGCCCGATCACGCGCGCGTCTTGCCGCAGGGTTGCTGTGCTCATGCTTACTCCGGTTGTGTGGGTGCGATGACACAGTGTAGCAATCCGGTGTCGACTGGTTTAAGATAGACCGACATAATTTATCGCAATTCTGCCAAGGCGCAGCATGCCCGTCCCCATCCTCACCCATACCAGCATCAGCCACCCGCGCGACGTGCCGACGTCCGTCCGGCCGGTGACCATGACCGCGCGCGACCTGCAGGCGGCCGAGTTCCTGCGGGCGCACGACCATCCCTGGGGCCAGGTGACGTTCGCGCTCGAAGGCGTGCTGCGGGTGACGGCCAACAACAGTAGCTGGATCGTGCCGCCATTGCGGGCGATCTGGATCGCGCCGCACGTGGTGCACGAGGTGACGGTGCTGGAAACGGCGCGGTTGCGGCCGCTCTGCGTGCTGGCCGAACGCGCGCCGTTCGCCGGAACCGAGTGCAAGGTGCTGGAGGTGTCCAGCCTGCTGCGCGAGCTGATCGTGGCGCTGGCGCGGCTGGACCGGCGCCTGGCACCGGCGCGCGAGCCCCTGCTGGCGGAACTGATACTCGACGAACTGGCGCGTTCGGCCACGCGGCCGATCCGCGTGCCGCTGCCCGAGGACAAGCGCTTGAAAATGCTGTGCGCCTCGCTGATAGATGAGCCGGGGTCGCCGCAGACGCTGGGGCATTGGGCGCAGCAGGTAGGCGCATCCGAGCGCACGCTGGCGCGGCTGTTCGAGCGCGAACTGGGGCTGACGTTCGGACAGTGGCGGCAGCAGGTCAGGCTGGCGCATGCCGCGCCGCTGATCGCGCGCGGGCTGCCGTTGGCGCAGGTGGCCGAACAACTGGGGTATGCCAGCCAGTCGGCGTTCTCCGCCATGTTCAAGAAGACCTTCGGTACCACGCCCTCGGCGTTCTTCGCAGAGGGCGGCTGAGCAGCCCCCACCGGGAATCGCCGGCCTGCCGTCGGTGGTGGCGGCGCCTATCCCTTAAGGACAAACACGCCGAATTTACAAGAATTAGTTATGCGCAGCGTGGAATAGTTTTTACAATATTTGTGCGCCCTCATACCAACAACGGCCAGCCTTTGTGAATAAACCTATTTCCACAGCAGCAGTACTTTCCCGCGATGCGTGGGCTCGCCTAGACAGCGCCGCGCGGCGCGCGCAAGCCGCCGCAGCGACGTTTCGCCAAAGCAGCGTGGCGATGCGCTGCCACCTGCTCGAACTGATCTCCTTCCACCTGGACGCCGCCGGCGCCAGCGTGGCACGCCAGGCCACCGCCGGCACCGGCACCGGCACCGGTGTAGGCGCCGATGCCGTGACGCTTGAACATCGTTCAACACTACAGCAGCTCAGCGCATTCTGCGCGGCCTTGCGCCGCAGCCACTGGCTGGACACGGCGCTGGCATCCGCGCCGCCGGAGCAGAGCATGCGCCACAGGCATATTGCGCTCGGCCCGGTAGCCGTCCTCGGCGCGGGCCCCGTTTCGGGCGCGGCAGCGGTCTACGCGGCGGTCAGTGCCGACGTGATCGCCGCGCTGGCAGCGGGCTGCCCGGTGCTGGTGCTCGGCAACGCCATCCAGGCCGGCTGCTGCGCCCTGCTGGCCCGGGCAGTGGCAGCGGCGCTGCGCTGCGCCGGGCTGCCCGACGGCATCTACGCCCTGCTGCAAGACGCTCCCGGCAGCCGGGACGCGCTGATCACCCATCCGGACATCAAGGCGGCCACCTTTAGCGGCAGCCGCGAACAGGGCTTGCAACTGATGCGCCGCAGCCTGGAACGCAGCGAACCGATCGCCGTCATGCTCGACCTGGCCAGCAGCAATCCGGTTTTCATCCTGCCGCAGGCGCTCAACGCGCGCGCCGAGTACCTGGGCCAGCAATTGCTGAAGCAGCTGGGACGCGGCATGGCGCACGGTATCTACAAGCCCGGCATCGTCGTGGCGATCGAGGGCGACGGCTATATCGACTTAAGGGAGACTATCGTGGAAGGCTTGGCGGCGCTGCCCGGGATGGCCGCGCCGCCTGCCGCTGCGCAATCCCACGTCGAGCTGGAGGTCGACGCGGCCACCCTGCTGGCAAGGCCCGCGCTGCTGGACGAGCCGCCCGGCCCGGCCGGCCTGCTGGTGCTGTGCGCCAGCGCGGACCAGATGCTGGACGTGGCGGCGCTGCTGGACCGGCAACTCGTGGCCAGCCTGCACATGGACGACGGCGACACCGCGCTGGCCGCGCGCCTGATGCCGCAGCTGGAACGGATGGCGCGCCACGTCAACGTCAATAGTTTCCGGCGCATGCCGATGTACAACGGCGCCACCGCCGCGCAGGCGGTGAGCCGCTTCCTGCGGCCCGTGTTCTACCTGGACCTGCCCCCCGGCCTGCTGCCGGCCGCGCCGCGGGACGCCAATCCGCTGCAATAACCGACCTTGTGCGAGCGTGACATGCAAGAAGAAAAAGTAGGCATAGCCAGGATACGCATCCACCAGGAACGCGCGCGCAGCACGGCGGTCCTGGGCTCCTTCGTGTCGGCGGACAAACTGCTGCGCAGCTGGGCCGCCGGACCGCAGGATTATTTCGAATGCGATTTCGAGATCGAGTATCTGGACGGCTACCGCATATGCGGGCGCTATCCGATGTGGCAGAAGTGCACCACCCGCCAGTCGCTGGGCGCCTACGTGCGGCGCACCCTGGACCAGCTGGCGGTGCCGGGGAAATTCCTGGAGCGGTATGAAGTGGAGGACTTCGCCGAGCGCGATGCCCGGCGCAGCCCCTGATGCTTACTGCACCACCGCCTCCTTGTCGCCGGCGCTGAACACCAGCGCGCCGTTGCGCTCGGCAATGCGGATGGTGTCCTTCGGCCCGAAGCGCCCTTCGAGGATCAGCCGCGACAGCGGATTCTCGATGCGCTGCTGGATCGCACGCTTGAGCGGCCGCGCGCCGTACACCGGGTCGTAGCCCGCCTCCGCGATCTTCTGCAGCGCGCTGTCGCTGACCTCCAGCCCCATTTCCATGCGCGCCAGGCGCTGCTCCAGGATCTGCAGCTGGATCTTCGCGATCGAACCGATGTTCTTCTCGTCCAGGCCGTGGAACACCACGATCTCGTCGATCCGGTTGATGAACTCCGGACGGAAGTGCGAACGCACCTCGGCCATCACCTGCAGCTTGACCAGCGCCGGATCGGAATCCTCCATGGCCTGGATCTTCTGCGAGCCCAGGTTGGACGTCATCACGATGACGGTGTTCTTGAAGTCCACCGTGCGGCCCTGGCCGTCGGTCATGCGGCCGTCGTCGAGCACCTGCAGCAGCACATTGAACACGTCGTGGTGCGCCTTCTCCACCTCGTCGAGCAGGATCACGCTGTACGGTTTGCGGCGCACCGCCTCGGTCAGGTAGCCGCCCTCGTCGTAGCCCACGTAGCCGGGCGGCGCGCCGATCAGGCGGGCCACCGAATGCTTCTCCATGAATTCGCTCATGTCGAGCCGTATCATCGACTCCTCGGTGTCGAACAGGAAGGAAGCCAGCGCCTTGGTCAGCTCGGTCTTGCCGACGCCGGTCGGCCCCAGGAACATGAAGGAACCGTAAGGACGGTTCGGATCGCCCAGGCCCGCGCGCGAGCGGCGGATGGCGTCCGCCACGGCGTTGATGGCCTCATCCTGCCCCACCACGCGCTCGTGCAGCTTCTCCTCGATGTGCAGCAGCTTGTCGCGCTCGCCCTGCATCATGCGCGAGACGGGGATGCCGGTCGCGCGCGACACCACTTCGGCGATTTCCTCGGCGCCGACCTGGGTGCGCAGCAGCTTGGGCTTGTCCTTGCTGTCCGGCGCGGCGCCGGCCGATTCGGCCTGCTTGAGCAGCGTTTCCAGCTCCGGCAGCTTGCCGTACTGCAGCTCGGACACGCGCTGCCAGTTGGAGGCGCGCGTGGCTTCCTCCATCTGCTGCCGGATGCGCTCGATCTCTTCCTTGATGTGCGTGGTGCCCTGCACATTGGCCTTCTCGGCCTTCAGGATTTCCTCGAAGTCGTTGTACTCGCGCTGCAGCTTGACGATTTCCTCGTCGATCAGGTCCAGCCGGCGGTGCGAGGCCTCGTCCTTTTCCTTCTTGACCGCTTCGCGCTCGATCTTGAGCTGGATCAGGCGGCGTTCCAGCTTGTCCATCACCTCGGGCTTGGAATCGATCTCGATCTTGATCTTGGACGCGGCCTCGTCGATCAGGTCGATCGCCTTGTCGGGCAGGAAGCGGTCCGTGATATAGCGGTGCGACAGCTCGGCCGCCGCGATGATGGCCGCGTCGGTGATCGCCACCTTGTGGTGCAGCTCGTACTTGTCCTGCAGGCCGCGCAGGATGGCGACGGTGGCCTCCACGGTCGGCTCGTCGACCAGGATCTTCTGGAAGCGGCGCTCCAGCGCGGCGTCCTTCTCGATGTATTTGCGGTACTCGTCCAGGGTGGTCGCGCCCACGCAATGGAGCTCACCGCGCGCCAGCGCCGGCTTGAGCATATTGCCCGCGTCCATGGCGCCTTCGGCCTTGCCCGCGCCCACCATGGTGTGCAGCTCGTCGATGAAGACGATGGTCTGGCCCTCGTCCTGCGCCAGCTCCTTGAGCACCGACTTCAGCCGCTCCTCGAATTCGCCGCGGAACTTGGCGCCGGCCAGCAGCGCGGCCATGTCCAGCGACAGCACGCGCTTGCCGCGCAGCGAGTCCGGCACCTCGTTGTTGACGATGCGCTGCGCCAGGCCTTCGACGATGGCGGTCTTGCCCACGCCCGGTTCGCCGATCAGCACCGGGTTGTTCTTGGTGCGGCGCTGCAGCACCTGGATCGCGCGGCGGATCTCGTCGTCGCGGCCGATCACCGGGTCCAGCTTGCCCTGGCGGGCGCGCTCGGTCAGGTCCAGCGTGTACTTCTTGAGCGACTCGCGCTGCCCCTCGGCTTCGGCCGAATCGACCTTGCCGCCGCCGCGCACGGTGTCGATGGCAGCCTCCAGCGCCTTGCGGGTCAGGCCGTTTTCACGCGCCAGCTTGCCGGCGTCGGACTTGTCGTCGGCCAGCGCCAGCAGGATCATCTCGCTGGAGACGAACTGGTCGCCGCGCTTCTGCGCCTCCTTGTCGGACAGGTTCAGCACGCCGACCAGCTCACGGCTGACCTGCACGTCGCCGCTGGTGCCGGACACCTTGGGCAGGCGCTCCAGCGAACTCTTCAGCGCGTTGCCCAGCGCGTTGACGTTGACGCCGGCGCGCTGCAGCAGCGAGCGCGCGCTGCCGTCGTCCTGGTTGATCAGGGCGACCAGCAGGTGCACCGGTTCAATGTAGGGGTTGTCATTGCCCACGGCCAAGCTTTGCGCGTCGGCCAGGGCTTCCTGCAGTTTGGTGGTGAGTTTATCTTGCCGCATTTGGAATGCTCCTGAAATGGTCTAAGCTGCAAATTGGGTTGCACGACCAGTTTTCAAGGAGCCGTCTTGATCCCGGTCAAGAAACCGTCCATTTCTTCAAGGCCGCGTCGTCGCTGACGCGGGCGTCGACCCAGCGCGCGCCGTCCGGGGTCTGCTCCTTCTTCCAGAACGGCGCCTCGGTCTTCAGGTAGTCGATGATGAATTCGCAGGCGGCGAACGCTTCGCCGCGGTGCGCCGACGTCACCGCCACCAGCACGATCTGCTCGGTCGGCTTGAGCGGGCCGATGCGGTGGATCACCAGCGCGCCGTAGATCGGCCAGCGTGCCTTGGCCTGCTCGACGATGACCTCGATGGATTGCTCCGTCATGCCCGGATAGTGTTCGAGTTCCATTTCCGCCACGTCGGCGCCATCGTTCAGGTCGCGCACGGTGCCGACGAAGCTCACTATACCGCCGACCTTGGCATTCCCGGCGCGCAGTTGCGCCACTTCGGCGGCGACATCGAAGTCCTCCGCCTGCACTCTGACCTGGTTCATTTCGCTTCCGCTCCGATACGGCGGAACAGTTGCTCGATGCGGGTCGCCGTGCGGGCGTCCGCCAGCGCCGGCATGCCGCACAGCTGGACAAACTGGGCCGCCTGCGTCATCGGCTTCTGGCCGGACTTGAGCGACGACTGCAGCACTTCGACCTGCATCTTCAGGCGGTCGCGGGCGAACTCGGCGCCGCTGTCGACGCCGGCCACGATTTCCAGGCGCAGCACTTCCTGCAGCAGTTTGGCGCGGGCGCCTTCCAGCTGGGCCGCGTAGCCGGCGCGCGTGGCGGGATCGACCGCCGCGGCCATGGCCGCAGAGTAGCGCGCGAACAGCGCGCGCTCGTATTCCGCCGCCAACGCGGGCAAGGCATGCCAGCGGGCCTCCCAGTCGGCGATGTCGATCGCGCCGGCGCCGGCCGTGCCGGCGGCATCCGAGGCGTTCGGCGTGTTGGCGTCGCCGGTGCCGGCGGCGTCCGTTGCGGCCGGCTGCCCGGCGGACGGCGCGGTCGCAGCAGGGGACGGCGCGGCTCCGGCCAGCGCGCTTTCCAGCGCCTGCACCAGGCGCAGCTTGTCGCGCAGCGCGTTCGCTTGCGCGGCGCCCGCGCGCTTGCGGATGGCATCGCCCTGCGCCTGCACGGCGGCGACGGCGGCCTTGTAGCGCGCTTCGATTTTCTGTTCGCTGGCGCGCGGCACGACGCCGGACGCGTGCCAGGCGCTGGCGGCCTCGCGCAAGGTCTTGGCAATGGCGGCTTGCTGGGCTTTATCGTCGCCGGTAAAGCTGGCCTGCTCCAGCTGCTCGCAGATGGCTACGCGCGCCTGCAGATGGGCGCGGCGCTCGTGGTCGGCGGCGTGGGCCGATTCCTTGCGCGCGGCGAAGATGGCGTCGCAGGCGGCGCGGAAACGTTGCCACAGCGCTTGCTCCTGCTTGCGCTCCAGCGGCAGCGCCTTGGCGTGCTCCTGCCAGCGCTCCTGCAGGATGCGCAGCGTTTCCAGCGTATGGCGGTCGCCCGGATTGAGCTTGGCGGTTTCCTCGATCAGCTGTTCGCGGCATGCCACTTCGATGCTGCGCTGGTTCTCCAGCGGCGACAGCATGGCGTCCATGGCTTTCCCGAAAACCGCGTCAAGCTTCTTCTTTTCCTTGCGGTCGATGGCGCCGAGGCGGCCCCAGGCTTGGCGCAGGCGCTGCGAGGCGGCTGCCAGCGCTTTGAAGTCCGGCGCATTCGCTTCCGATGCCTGGCCATGCTGCTGCGCGTTCGGATCCGATGGGTCGGCGGCCGTTGCCCGGCCTGCCGTTTTGGCTTTCAGGGCGTCCACTTCCGCAATAATGGCCATCGCCTTGGCGGCGTTGGTGTGGCGCTCGTCGGCCAGGTGCTTGAAGTGGGCGGCCGCCGGCGCATAGGCCGTGGTGCAGGCGGTGTCGAAACGCTCCCACAGGCCTTTCGGCGCCGGGCCGGACACCGAGTCGAGCGCTTTCCAGCGTTCGCGCATGCTGCCGACCTTTTTGGCCAGTTCGGCCATGGCAAGCTGCTGGCCATGCAAGTCTTCCACCGCCTTGACCAGTTCCTCGCGCGACACATTGCCGCCCCAGCGCGCCCAGTCGCCCAGGCGCTTCAGGTCAGCGCGCACGTGCGCCAGGCGGTCGGCCTGGGCCGGCGTCAGGCGGCCGGTCTTGGCCTCTTTCAATGCCTTGTCGTGATCGTTGGCGATGTGCAACTGGCCCTCGGCCAAAGCGGCCTCCATCGCATCCAGCGCGGCCACAAAGCGCTTGTTCGCTTCGCGCGCCGCTTCCTGTGCGGCAGGCGACAAGTCGCGCTGCTTGCCGGTGCGCGGCTCGCCCTGCTGGCTGCCTGCCTGGCCATGGCCGTTGCGGCCCGGCGCGGCGGCGCGTGCGCCGACAGCGTCGCCGCCGTGGCTGGCATCGCCCGGCATGCCGTCGGCGCCGGCGCCAGTGCCAGTGCCAGTGCCAGTGCCAGTATTGGCGCCGGATTTAGCGTCGGTATTGGCGCCGGTATTGGCGCCGGCGTCTGCGCCGCCCTGGTCACGGGAGGCGCCGTCGCGCCCGCCGCTACGCGGGCCTGCGCCCTCGCCTGCGCGGCCGCCGTTGCCCTGGACGCCGTCGCGGCCCGCTTTACGGCCGCCGTCGGCCGGCCTGGCTGCCGGCACGGTGGCCAGCAAGGCGTCGAATTCCTGCTGGACAGCCGAGGCTTGCGCATTGCCGGGCAAGCGCGGCAGGGATTGCCAGCTGCGTTTCAGTTCGTCCGCGTTCAGCGTCGCCGCGTCGGCCTCGCGCCAGCCTGCCAGCGCTGCGCGGCGGGCCGCGAAGGCGGCGGTACTGCTGCGCGCCTCGGCCATGGCGCTTTCGAAGTCGGCCAGCAGATTGCGCGGCAAGGCGCCGCTCTCGGGCGCCGCCACGTGACGGGCGTGCTCTTCGGCCAACGCGTCCAGCTGGCTGGCGTCGGCATCGCCGGCCGCCACGCGGCGCACGGCGGCCAGGGCGTCCAGCGCGGCGCGCTGCAGGGCCACCTGATCCTCCAGCCGCTTGCCCAGCGCGCTGCGCACGCCGTCGAATTCCTCGGCCAGCTCGGGCGCGGGCGCGATCACCTTCCACATGCGGTCCAGCTCGGCCACCTGGTTGGGCGTCAGCTTCTCGTCGGCTTGCAGCTTGCGCGCGGTGGCAATGGTGGCGATGGCCTGGCGCTGCTCGGCCTGCTGGTGGCGGATCGCGTCCAGGCGCGACTGCATCAGCTTGGCCACGCGGCGGTCCGTGTTGCGCATGGCTTGCTGGACCTTCTCCAGCGCCGGCTGCGACAGCACGTGCGCCGCGGCGGCCAGCCGCACGTCGGCGAATTCGCTTTGCAGTATCAGTTCGACAGCGGCGGCCTCGTCGTCAGCGAGCGCCTTGGCGCGCTCGGCTTGGGCGGCGCGGCGCGATGCGGTCTGTTCGGCCTGGGCAGATGCGGCCGCGGCGGCGGCGGCCTGCTCGGCGCTGGCCGGCTGGCCATTCGGCGTTTCTTCAGGCCGCTTAAAGAGGAATTCGAACATGATGGGCTATCGCTGTGTCAAAACCACCATGATAGCAAAGGATCACGAAATACTTTGCCGCCCATCGCAAAGCTATTCGGCCAATGCACGGCTGGGCGGACGCTGGCGGCGCGGACGCTCATATTCGGACACGGGAATGTTGGTGTCGAGCTCATCGTCCGGCATCACCACCGGCAGCACGGCCAGTGCCGGCAGCAGCTCGTCCTCGGCGCTGTGAACCGCTTTCGCTTTCACGGCGGGCGCCTCGACCAGGTGCAAATGGCCGCCCTTGCAGCGGCGCGCCTCGGCCACGTTGGCGTCGTGCAGCAGGAACTGGTTGGCGATGGCGAACCAGGACTCGCCGCCGATCACGGTGCGGGCCACCGCAAACAACTCCTTCTCTTCCTTGTCCAGCCGCTTCAGCAGCGAGTCGCAGAACGCGTCGATGCCGGCGCAGATTTCCTGCACGCGCTGTTCCGATTCGTCCTTCGAATCCGACACTTGCTGCTGCAGCGAGCGGATCACGCCCAGCGCCACATCGTTCAGGCGGTTCAACTCGTCAAGCAGCTGGTTGGCCTGTTCGGTGGCCTGGCGGATCGCCGGTATCAGATACATCTCGATTTTGCGCCAGTGGCAAGCCTGGTACAGCCGGTTCAGCGACTCGCACGCGAACTCCAGCTGCGACAAGGTCAAGCTGTTCTGGTGCAGCAGCGTGGACTGCACATACTTCTGGAACGATAGCAGACTGACGCGTATGCTGGCTTGCTCGACCGATAGAGCAACCAAGGTGTATGTGGCCGTTAACATTCTTACTCCAAGCTAGGATCACAAAAAGCGACGAGGCGGAAGTAAAAGTGTAAATAAGGTCGACGACCAATACTTTGACATAGAACAAACCGTTCCAGTATTGATGGGTCAACTTGCGGAACAACAACGGTTACGACGGGGTTTGCACCTGAGTTTGCAAATTGAGCAGTAACTTGGCCATCCCTGGCTCCTGCGACGCACTGACCGAACCGCCGAAGCGTCGGACCAGCTGCTGGACACCGCCATTCTCAGACAACGCTTCGCCGACTATCGCCGCAGTGCCTCGGCTGCGGAAATAATCGATCAGCTTTGCAAACAGAATAGCGCCAAGACCCATTCCCTTCAAGTCCGAACGCACCAAAATTGCGAATTCAGCACATTGATTGTCGGGGTCAGCAACAGCACGCACTACCCCTAGTGTTTCAGGCCTGCCATCGACACCGATGCGGGTTGCAATGAAGGCCATGGCGCGGTCGTAATCGATTTGCGTCAGGCGTGCCAGCTGCGCCGGCTGCAATTCGCGCATGGCCGAAAAGAAACGCAGGCGCACGTCGTCCGGGTGCAGCCTGGCAAAAAATTCGACATGCTGCGGCCCGTCTTCCGGGCGGATGGGACGCAGCACCAGCGGCCCGCCCCGCCATGCGACCTCCTGCTCCAGTTCTTGCGGATAGGCGCGGATGGCCAGCCGGAAACTGGCGCGCGGCGGCCCGAGCGTGATACTGGCGTCCAGCGCCGCCACGCCGCCGGCGCCGGCCAGCAGCGGGTTGATGCCGAGGCTGGCCAATTCGCACGTGTCGGCCACCAGGTCGGACACCTGCACCAGGGCGCGGCAGATGGCGTCGCTGTCGGCGGGCGGACGCTGGCGCGAGCCGGCCAGCACACGCGCCAGGTGGCTACGTTCCAGCAAGTCGCGCGCCAGCACCATGTTCAGCGGCGGCAGGCCGACGGCGCCGCCCTCCACGCCGGCGTCCGCGCCGCCGTCCGGCCCGCCAGCCGCGAAGCCGGCGACGGTACCGGCTTGCGCGCCGCCGGGCCCGACGCTGATCACCGGGCCGAACACGGGGTCGTCATGCACGCCGATGGCAAGTTCGTGGGAGGCGGCCAGCGCCTCGGCGGCCGCTTGCGCGCCGGATTCCAGCATGCGCACGCCGTAGGCGGCCAGCACGGCGCGCGTCCCGGCGGCGTCCAGTGCGCTGCGCCCCTCGGCCATGGCCGCAGCGACCAAGGCGCGCGCGGCGGCGCGTTCCGGCTTGCCGCCGGCTGGCAACTGGCCCGGCACTTCCATCAACAACTCCTGGTTACGGCGGTATTGCACCATCTGCATGAAGCCGCGCACCGCCTGCTCCGGCGTGTCGTAGGTCGGCAGGCCGGCGCCGGCGAAGATGCGGCGCGCCCCGGCCACGGCGGCGCCGCCCAGCCAGCACGACAGCACGTTCTTGCCGGACGCGCGCGCCAGCGGCGCCAGCAGCTCGGCGACGCCGGCCGCGTCCACCCCGGCGGCCGGAGCGTGGATCAGCAGCACCGCGTCCACCTGCGGGTCGCGCAGCAAGGCCTCCAGCACGGCCGCGTGGCGCTCCGGCGAGGCGTCGCCGCCGAGGTTGAGCGGATTGCATGGCGCCGCGCCCTGGCGCTGCGGCAGTGCGGCCCGCGCTGCGGCCCGCACAGCGGCCTGGCGCGCGGCCTCGCCGGCCAGTCCCTGCAATTCATGCCGCAGCAGTTTGAGCGTGTCCGGCGACAGCGTGGCCAGCTTGCCGCGCGCGTAGGCCAGCGCGTCGGTGGCGATGGTGGCCAGCGCCCCGCCGTTGGCGGCGATGGCGAGCCGCTCGCCGCGCAATGCGCGCGCATGCGCCAGCGTTTCGGCGGCGTCGAACAGGTCTTCGGTCGAATGCACGCGCAGCATGCCCGCGCGGCGGAAGGCGGCGTCGTAAGCCAGGTCGCTCGCCTCGCGCCCCGCCTTGAGCACGATGACCGGCTTGGCGCGTGCCGCCAGCCGCGCGGCCGACATGAATTTGCGCGCGCAGGCCAGGTTTTCCATATAGACCAGGATGGCCGCCGTGTCGCTGTCGTCGGCCAGGAAGTCGAGCAGGTCGCCCAGGTCGATGTCGGCGCGCTCGCCCAGCGAGGCGAATTTGGAAAAGCCGATGCCGTGCAGCCGCGCCCAGTCCAGCACTGCCGACATCAGCGCGTCCGATTGCGAGATGAAGGCGATCTTGCCGGCCTTGGCGCCGCCCTGCGCCAGGCTGGCGTTCAAGCCGCTGGCCGGCGCCAGCAGGCCTACGCCGCCGGGCCCGAGGATGCGCAGCAGGTGCGGCCTGGCCGCCTCCAGCATGGCCTGGCGCGCGCTCTTGCCGCCGCTGAACGTCACGTCGTCCAGCCCCTTGCTCAGCACCACGGCGGCGCGCGTACCGCGTGCGCCCAGTTCCGCGATCAGCCCCGGCACGGTGGCCGGCGGCGTGCAGATGATGGCCAGGTCGGGCGCCTTCGGCAAGGCAGACACCTTGCCATAGCAGCGCACGCCCAGCAGTTCGTCGTACTTGGGATTGACCGGCCACAGCGCGCCCGCGTAGCCGCCTTCGGCCATATTGTTCAGGACAGTGGCGCCTATGCTGCCGGGGCGCAGCGAGGCGCCGATCACGGCCACCGAAGCGGGGTCGAACAGACTATTGAAATTCCTGATGCTCATCGCCCGTCCTTTCGCCGTCGGCCCAACGGGGCCTACCAGCGCGAAGTGTGATCCTCGGTCACGCCCACCAGCTGCGTCACCATGCGTTTGGGCTGGTCCGCGCTGCTGCGCACCCAGCCCGTGAAGGTGCCGATGGGCTGCAGATAGCGGCTGGCCGCCACCACCATGTTCTTGTTCTGCCGCCGCGCGCCCTCCGGGGTGAAGAACAGCTCCAGCAAATCGTCTTCGGTGAAGATGTGCCAGCGTCCCAGCGGGTCGGCCTGGTCGTAGATGAAATGCGCGGGCGCCAGCGCATGCACCTGGCCGTCCAGCCACAGCGCGTTTTCGTGGCCGCCGAAATAGCCCGCCTGCAGGTTGAAACCCAGCTCGAGATTATGCGCCGAAGCCCAGCGCCATGCCGTATTGCGTGCCAGCAGGCCGTTCGAATAGTCGAAACTGGCCACGCCGCCGGCCAAATCGTATTCGCCGCGCCACAGCCGCACCTGGCCCGTCAGCGGCATGCCGGACGACTTCTGCGTGGCGTGCACCGAGCCGTCCTTGACCGGACCGGTGGCCAGCAGCAGCGGCGAATTGCCGGGGCCGAATTCGGCGTCGATCGCCAGGTAGGGGCAGTCCAGCTCCAGCCGGTAGCGCCCCTCCCCGAGGCCTTCCATATTGATGTAGGTGTCCTTGCTCTTGAAGGTGCTGCGGCCGTTGGCCTGGGCGGCCACGCGGGCCGACAGCACCGGCAGGCCGTCCCGCGAAAAATTGGCCAGCATGTCGCCGTCGTCGCGGTCGAAGGCGTAGGCGAAGCAGGTGCTGATCCAGCCCAGGTCCACGATGGCCACCGCGCAGAACACCTGGTCCGTGCCCAGGGCCACGTAGTGCCAGCGCTTGTGGTGGAAGCGGCGCCACAGGCGGTTGCGCGCATGCGGGCGCGCCAGCGCGCTCCAGTCGAAGCCGGGCGCCAGCCCGGCGTAGCGCCCGAACAGCGGCTGTCCGTCGATGCCGATCACGCTGGCGGGGGCGGCGGGCAGCATCATGCGGCCTCCATCGCTTGCGCGTTGGCCTGGCCTTCGAGCGCCGAGCGCAGCGCCCCGGCGAAATGAACCGGCTCGGTGACGCCCACCTGCACCCTCGGGCAGCCGTGCCAGTTGGCGCAGCGCTGCAGCGCGGCCGCGACATCGCGCGCGAAGCGCTCGCTGATGCGCGCCCCCGGCTCCAGCGCCAGCGATTTCAGTTCGAACAGGCCGTCGCGCCGGTGCGCCTTGGCGTCCACCCGGCCCACCAGCGCCCCGCGGCGCAGGATGGGCAGCGTGAAGTAGCCATAGCGCCGCTTTTCGGCCGGCGTGTAGCATTCAAGCCGATAGTCGAAATTGAACAGTTCCAGGGCGCGGCGGCGGTCCCACACCACCGGATCGAACGGCGACAGGATGACGGTGGCGCTGGCCGTCAGCGACCCGCTGGCGGCGCTGGCGGCCAGCGCGGCGTGGTCGGGATGGATGTAGACCGGCTCGTCCCAGCCCTGCACCCGGGCGCGCAGCAGCGCACCCTCGGCCACCAGCGACTCCGGATCCAGGCGCGGCGGCCGGGTGCGGAAATAGTCGGCAATCCAGGAAGCCTTGGCCAGGCCCAGCGCCTTCACGGTTTTCAGCACGAACGTGCGGCGCGTTTCGTCCATGGCGGGCATGCGGCTGTCGTCCCAACCCGGCAGCACGCGCTCCGCCAGGTCGTACACGCGCTGGAAATTGTGGCGCCGCGCGATCATCAGCTGGCCGGACGTAAACAACACCTCCAGCGAACGCTTCTCGGGCTTCCACTCCCACCAGCCGCCGCCCTTGCCGTCGCTGCGCTCGAAGTCCGACGAGCGCGCCGGGCCCTGGTCGCGGATGTGGGCCAGCACCGCGTCCACCTCGGCGCGCCGCTCCAGCATCCAGGTCTCGGAATATTTCCAGCCCATGGCGCCGGGGTCTTTCATGCGGTGCCGGTACAGGCCATAGTCCTCGATCGGCACAAAGCAAGCCTCGTGCGCCCAGTATTCGAACAGCGCGCCCTCGGCCAGCAGTTCCTCCAGCCAGGGCTGCGGGTAGTCCCCCAGGCGGCTCCACAGCACCAGGTAGGGGCTGCGCGCGACCACGTGGATGGTGTCGATCTGGAGCACGCCCATCTGCCGTATCGTTTCCAGCAGGTCGGCTTTCTGCGCTTTTCTGCGGCGCGGCTGCAACAAGCCCTGCGCCGCCAGGTGCAGCGCGCGCGCGGCCGCCAGGCTGAATGTCAATTCGGTCAAAAGTGTGGCCCTTCCATAGTTGAACCCAGGCCGCTATTCTAAAGAAGAACGGGCGCCTTGTTACAGCCTTCCTTGCAGGCCAGTTACCTATTTATCACTTTTGCCGGCGCAGGGGAATATTTTGCCGCCTGCCCTTCCCCCAAGCGGCCGATTTACGTGCAAAATACCCTCGACGGAGACTGCGTTGCCCACAGCCCCAGGCGCCCAATTGATACCAACAGATAACCCAGTCCAACGCATCCTGCGCAAACTGTATCGGGTGATACTGCTGCCCTCGTTTGCGCTGGTGCTGCTGTTGTCCATGTGGGGCGCCGTCATCTTCCAGGTCAACCAGGAGTACCAGGGCGCGCGCCACGAGGCTGTGCTGCACAGCCAGACGCTGGCGCGCACCCTGGCCGAACACACCAGCCACCTGTTGCGCCAGACCGAGCACGCCACCCAGCTGTTCAAGCTCAAGTTCGAAGAGACCCATGGCGCCCTGCGCCTGCCCGAATTCACCCGCAAGGGCGGCCTGCTCGATTCGCTGATGCCTTCGCGCCTGGAGTTGCCGATCGCCCTGTACCGCGCCGACGGCACGCTGCTCGAAAGCCTGCACGGCCTGTTCCCGCAGGACATCCACGGCGACAATGTCTTCACGATGCTGGCGCTGGCGCAAGACGACGCCGCGCTCACCTCCAACCCGATGGTGAACCCGGTCACCAAAAAGTGGCAGATCCAGATCGCGCGCCGCCTGAACGACCACGCGGGCGCCTTCTCCGGCGTGGTCATGCTGATGGTGGACCCGGCCTATTTCGTGGAAGACTACGACAGGCTGCACGTGGAGCCGAACGGGCTGGTGATGCTGGTGAGCCGCGACAGCGGCCTGGCCGTCGGCCGCATCGAGGAGCGCCTGATCATCACCGACGCGCTGGACTTCACCACCATCACCACCGACGTGACCGGCAGCTCGGACGAACTGGTGCTCAAGCGGCCGCTGGACGGCGTCGACCGCATCTACAGCTACCGCGACATGCCGCGCTACTACCTGACTGCGGTGGTGGGCAACACGGTCGAATCGGCCATGGTGCGTTTCGAGAGCCAGCGCCGCCTGTACTTCAGCGTGGTGGCGCTGGCCTCGCTGCTGGTGTTCGGCTTCGCCGCGCTGCTGATGCAGCAAAGCCTGCGCCTGCGCGGCAGCATGCATGCGGCCACCGAGGCGCAACAGAAGCTGCGCGCGGCGGCCGACGCCAGCCTGGACGCGGTATTCCTGCTGAAGGCATGCCGCACGCATGCGCGCGGCGAAGTGGTCGACTTCACGCTGGTGGACGTCAACGACCGCGGCGCGCGCATGCTCGACCTGCCGCGCGACACGCTGCTGGGGCACCGCATCGGCGAGCTGGTGCCGAACTGGCGCACCGAAGGTTTCATCGACAAATACCGCATGGTGCTCGAAACGGGCCAGCCCCTGGAGGAGGAATTCGAGACGCGCAACCTGCCTGGCGAGCCCCGCTGGCTGCGCCACCAGATCGTGGCGATCGACGACGGCGTCACCGTCACCACCCGCAACATCACCTCGCGCAAGCGCGACGAGCTGGAAATGCGCAAGAAGCAGGCGGAGCTGGCCGCCGTCAACGACGCCTCGCCGCTCGGCCTGATCCGGGCAGACGCCAACGGCCACTGCACCTATGTGAACCGCACCTTCGAGGCCATCACAGGCCTGACGCGCGACCAGGCCATGGGCGACCTGTGGATGGCCGCCGTGCATCCGACCGACCGCGACGTGCTGCGCAGCGCGCTGGCCCACCTGCGCAAGACGCTCAAACCGTTCCAGGACACGCTGCGCTGCGTGCACCCGGACGGCAACGTCGTGTGGACCTCGATGAAGGTGGCGCCCATCATCATCGACGGCAAGATCGAGGGCTTTGTCGGCACGCTGGACGACATCACGCTGATGCGCAAGTCCGAAATGGCGTTGCGCGAAAGCGAAGCGCGCCTGCGCACCATCGCCGACACGCTGCCGGCCATGATCGCTTATATCGACGAGGAGGAAGTCTACCGTTTCAACAACCTGGCCTACGAGCGCGAATTCAGCAAGACCGGCATGGAAGTACTGGGCAAGACCATCCTCGACACGGTCGGCGAGCAGCGCTACCGCTTCCTGCAGCCCTACATCCAGCGCACGCTGGCCGGCGAGACGCTCAGCTTCGAGGAGGACGACGAAAACCATGGCCTGGTGCGCACTTTCGAGGTGATCTATATCCCGCAGTTCGACGCCGACGGCTACAGCGTGGTCGGTTTCCACGTGATGCGCCAGGACATCACGGCGCAGAAGCGCGAGAAGCAGCGGCTGCTCAAGCTGTCGCAGATCGACGCGCTCACGGGCCTGACCAACCGCGCCGGCTTCCTGCAAAAGCTGAACGACACCATGGCCGCCTGCAGCCAGGAAGGCCTGATGATGGCGGTGATGTATATGGACATCGACCGCTTCAAGCCGGTCAACGACACCTATGGCCACAGCGTGGGCGACCAGTTGCTGAAGGTGTTCTCGGCGCGCCTGACGCACGCCGTGCGCGCCAGCGACACCGTGGCCCGCCTGGGCGGCGACGAATTCACCATCATCATCGAACGCCTGGGCAAAACCGAGGACGCCGAAACGCTGGCGGCGAAAATCGTCGCCGCCATGCGGGCGCCGTTCGAACTGGATGGGGCCACCGTATCGGTATCGACCAGCATCGGCCTGACCTGGTACCGCGACGAGCCGATGACCCCGGCCGAACTGCTGAACCGGGCCGACATGCTGCTGTACCAGGCCAAGCAGGCCGGCCGCGACACCTACCGGGCAGGCTTGCCGCAGCCGGCCCTGCAGCCCGACCTGCAGCCGGCGCCCGACGCCGCATGAGCTGGCCCGGCCCGCCGGGAGCCGAATTCAACATGCGTCAACTCCGAAGCGGCCGACTTAGGCTATATTGAGCGCTTTTCCGGCCTTACCTTTACCCAACCCCGGGCAATCCATGCGTCTGCTGCACACCTCCGACTGGCATCTGGGCCAGTCGCTCCACAATTTCGAACGCACCTACGAGCACCAGTGCTTCCTCGACTGGCTGCTCGACACCATCGTCAGCGAGCAGGCCGACGCGCTGCTGATCGCCGGCGACGTGTTCGACAACGCCAACCCCTCGTCCGCCTCCCAGCGCCAGCTGTACCGCTTCCTGCAGCAGGCCAGGGTGCGCGCGCCGCAGCTCAATCTGGTCATTGTGGCCGGCAACCACGACTCGCCGGGCCGGCTGGAAGCTCCCGGCCCGCTGCTCGAAGCACACGGCACGCAAGTGGTCGGCAATGTGCCGCGCGGCGCCGACGGCCGGATCGACGTGGAACGCCTGGTGCTGCCGCTGACCGGCAAGAGCGGCGCGGTGGAGGCCTGGTGCCTGGCCGTGCCCTTCCTGCGTCCCGGCGACGTGCCGCGGCCGGCCGCCGCGTCGCCGGCAGCCGACGTCGAGCCGGGCCTGGACGGAGACGGGAAGGCGCCCGGCCCGGCCACGGCCACGGCTCCGATACCCGCTCCGGCCCTGGCCCCGCTCCCGGCCGCCGGGGCTCCCGACCCCTACCTGGCCGGCATCGCCCTGCTCTACCAGCAGGCGTTCGACGTGGCCCAGGCCCGGCGCCAGCCCGGCCAGGCCATCGTCGCCATGGGCCACTGCCATATGGTGGACGGCCAGATGTCGAACGATTCCGAGCGCCGCATCGTCATCGGCGGCACCGAGATGCTGCCGGCAGGGATCTTCGACCCGTCCATCGCCTATGCCGCGCTGGGCCATTTGCACCTGGCGCAGGCGGTCGGCAAGCAGGAGCGCATCCGCTACTGCGGCAGCCCGATCCCGCTCTCGTTTGCCGAAGTGGGCTACCGCCACCAGATCCTGCGCATCGACATCGCGGACGGCGCGGCGACCGGGATCGCCGCCATTCCCGTGCCGCGCGCCGTCGAGCTGATGCGCATACCTGCCAAGCCGGCCCCGCTGGAGCAGGTTCTGGAAGCGCTGGCCGCGCTGGAGCTTGAAGCGGACCAGCATCCCGACGCCCATCCCTTCCTCGAAGTGCGCGTGCTGCTGGATGCCCCGCAGCCCGGCATGCGCGCCCGCGTGGAAGCCGCGCTGGAAGGCAAGGCGGTGCGGCTGGCCAAGATCGAAACCTCCACGCCGGTCCGCGCGCCCGCGCTCGACGACGTGACCCTGACGCTCGACCAGCTCGACAAGCTGCAGCCGGACGACATCTTCAAGCGCCTGTACCGGCAGCGCTTCGGCGACGAAGCGCCGGCCGACCAGCTGAGCGCCTTTGCCGAGCTGATGCTGCCCGGAGCCTGAAAGAACAAGTATGCGTATCCTGAGAATCGGCGGTAAAAACCTGGCCTCGCTGGCCGGGGAATTCAGTGTGGACTTCGAACAGGAGCCGCTGGCCTCCACCGGCCTGTTCGCCATCAGCGGCCCCACGGGGGCCGGCAAGAGCACCCTGCTCGACGCGCTCTGCCTGGCGTTGTACGACGCCACGCCGCGCTTGCTCAAGGCCCTGGGCCGCAGCATGTTGCCGGACGTGGGCGCCGAAACGGTCACCACGCAGGACACCCGCAACCTGCTGCGCCGCGGCATGGCCGAAGGCTACGCCGAAGTCGATTTCGTCGGCAGCGACAATCTGCGCTACCGCGCGCGCTGGAGCGTGCGCCGCTCGCGCAACAGGGTCGAAGGCGCTTTGCAGCCGACCGCCATGGGCCTGCAGCAGTTGCCCGCCCTGCTGCCGGTGGGCGGCACCAAGACCGAAGTGAAAATCGAAATCGAAAAGCGCATCGGCCTCTCGTTCGAACAGTTCACGCGCGCCGTGCTGCTGGCGCAAAACGAATTCGCCACCTTCCTGAAGGCGGACGACAACGAGCGCGGCGAACTGCTGGAAACGCTGACCGGCAGCGCCGTCTACAGCGAGATCTCGATGCGCGCCTTCGAGCGTGCCAAGCAGGAGCAGGCCGCCCTGCAGCGGCTGACCGGCCGCCTGGCGGACCAGAAGCCGCTGAGCGGGGAGGAACGCGCGGCCCTGGAGACGCACAGCGTCGAAGCCGAAGCGGTGGTGGCCGCGCTGGATGCGCAAAAGGCCGTGCTGGAACAGGAACTGCGCTGGCACCAGCAAGCGCAAAGGCTGGAGCAGAGCGAGCTGGATGCGCAGCAAGCCTTGCGCGAACGCCTTGCGGATGCCGAAGCGGCCGCGCCGCGCCGCGCCGCGCTGGAACAGCTGGACGCGGTACAGCCCGCCCGCCCGCTGGCCGCCGACGTCAACCGGACCGACAGCGATATCGCCGCCATGCAGACCGCGCTGGCGGCCCGCACGCAGGAAGCGGAACAGGCGCAACAAGCGCAAGCCCAGGCGGCGGCGACGCTGCTGCAATCGGAAGCCGCCGTGGCCGACGCCGAGGCCGCGCAGCGCGACGCGGGACCGCATCTGGACCAGGCCAAGGCGCTGGACGCCCGCATCGAAGCGATGCTGCCCGCCCACCGGCAAGCCAGCGCCGCGCTGGAACACGCCAGCCGCGCCGACACGCTGGCCAAAACCGCCTTGCAGGACAAGCAGAGCGAGCACCGTCAGCTCACGTCCGCTCAGGAGCATGGCACGGCGTGGCTGGCGCGGCATCAGCCATGGCAGGCGCTGGCCGAGTCGTGGCAGAAATGGGATGTGCTGTTCGCGCAGGCGGGCCAGGCCGCGTCGCAAGCCGAAAAACACAGCACGGCGCTGGCGGCGGTGCAGCGCCACGCCGCGCGCCACCGCGACGATGAAGCCCGCGCCACGGCCAGCCTGGCTGGCGCAGCCGAGCGCCTGCAAGCGCTGGAAGCCCAGCGCCAGGAAGCCATCGCCGCGCTGGCTGTTGTGGACGCGGACGCGTTGCACGCCCAGCGCCGTGCGCTCGAACAGCGGCGCGATCTGCTGGCCAGCGGCGAGAAGGCGTGGAGCGAACTGGACATGCGCCAGCAGCGCAAATCGCAGCTCGACGGCGAGGCCGCGCGTCACCAGCACACCAGGGAGGCTGCCGAGCAGCACCTGGCTGCCGCGCAGCAGCAATACGCCGTCCTGATGGCGACCTTCGGCCAGGCCGAGCGTTCCCTGAAGCTGGCCGAAGCGGCATGCGCCGAAAGCGTCGAAAAGCTGCGCGCCACGCTGCAGGACCATACCCCCTGTCCCGTGTGCGGCGCCGAGGAACACCCCTACCGCCACGACGACGGCGCGCTGTCGGCCATGCACGCCAGCCTACAAGCCGAGGTCGCACGCTGCCGCGGGCAGCTGCAACAGAACATCGAGCAGCAAACCTTCCAGCGCACCACCGCGCAAAACAGCATCGACCGGCTGGCGGTGCTGGCTAGCGAACAGCACGCGCTGGACGGCCCCCTTGGGCGCGCCACCGACGCCTGGCGCACCCACCCGCTCGCCGCCGAAGCCGCGAACGCCGTGCCGGATATGCCGCGCACCGCGCACGCCGGCACCCATGCCGACTTGGACGATGCCGACGTTGACCGTGCCGCCTCCGCCACGCGGCGCGATCGCCGTGCCGCGTGGTTCGCCGCGGAGTTGATCGAAGTGCGCAGCGGTCTGCAGGCGATCGACCAGCAGGAGCAATCCTTGCGCCGCGCCGGCGCCGCCCGCGAAGCGGCGCAGCAGGCGTGCGACGCCGCAGCGGCCGAACACGCGCGCCTGCACGCCACGGCCGCCGCGGCGCAATCGGCGCTGGCGCAGTCGAACGCCGAATACCAGTCGCTGGAAGACAAGCGCATCGAAGTGGCGCTGCAACTGGGCTCCCTGCTCGACGAACTGGACGCCGCATTCAGCCACAGCGAACTGCCGAACGAAGGCTGGAAGGACGAATGGAAATCGGGGCCGGCACGCTTCCACGAAGCGCGCAGGGCCGAAGCGAAGCAATGGCAAACGCAGCGCACCCAGCTCGACGAACGCGCCACCGCCTTCGCCGCGCTGGACGCCGAACTGCACGCCCTGGCCACCGCCCAGGCCAGAACCGAGCATGACGCCGCCGCCGCCCGCCACGCCTTTGCCAGCGCCGACGCCGCCCTGCAGACCATGCAGGAGCAGCGCCTCGCGCTGTGGGGCGGCAAGGAAGTGCGCGACATCGAAGCCCAACTGCAAACCGCCATCGCAGCCGCCCGCACGCGCCACGCCGCGCAGCAGCAGGCCAGCCAGCAGGCAGCCCAGCAGCGCGCGCGCGCCGACGAAGCCATCGTCCAAACCGCCAGCCGCCTGGCCGCGCTGCAAGCCGCCGCCGACACCGCCGCGCAGCGCCTGGGCACCTGGCTGGAGAACTTCAACCAGCCGCAGGCTGCCCTCACACTCGATGAGCTGCTAGCCCTGCTCTCTTGCCCCGCCGAAGCCATCCGCGCCGAGCGCGAAGCCTTGCAGGCGCTGGAGCGCGCCGCAGCTACAGCAGGCACAGTACTGAAAGAGCGCCAGCTCCAGCGCGAGCAGCACCGCGCCAGCGCCCCGGCCGGCAGCGAACGCACGATGGACACGCTGTCGCAGGCGCTGGACGCCTTGTCTGCCGAGCGCAAGCAAGCGCACGACGTCGCCGCCGCGCACCGCCTCGGCATCGCGCAGGACAACGACAAGCGCCAGCGCGCGCACGCCATGCTGGCCGAGATCGAACTGCAGGAATCGGTGGAACAGCGCTGGGCGCGCATGAATGAGCTGATCGGCTCGGCCGACGGCAAAAAGTTCCGCAACTACGCCCAGCAATTCACGCTGGACGTGCTGCTGGGCTATGCCAACGCCCACCTGAGCCACCTTGCGCGGCGCTACCAGCTGGAACGCATCGGCCACCTCAGCGGTCCTTCGCTCGGCCTGCTGGTGCGCGACCAGGACATGGGCGGCGAAACGCGCTCGGTGCACTCGCTCTCCGGCGGCGAGTCCTTCCTGGTCTCGCTGGCACTGGCGCTGGGATTGGCGTCGCTGTCTTCCAACCGGGTGCGGGTCGAATCGCTGTTCATCGACGAAGGCTTCGGCAGCCTGGACGCCGAAACGCTGCGCGTCGCCATGGACGCGCTGGACGGCTTGCAGGCCATGGGCCGCAAAGTGGGCGTCATCTCCCACGTGCAGGAAATGACGGAACGGATCTCGACCCGCATCGTCGTGCAGCCCTCGGCCGGCGGCAGGAGCGTGGTGTCGGTGCAGGCTTAAAGCGGCGCTAGCGCACCGGCACCTCGCCGCGCTCGACTTTCACCATGTCCCAGCCCAGCTCGCGGCGTATTTGCGCCGGGTCGGGCGGGGGACGGCGCTCCACCAGTTTTTTCTGCAACCACTGGCGGACGGCTTCCTTGCTAGGTTGTTTCTTCTGATCCACAGCTGGCCTCTTTGAGCAACGATCGGATACCTGTTCAACGCCGGCCGGGATTTTCAGTTGACCGCGCGGCGCCGAATACAACACTTTGTTACGTATTTTGCTAATATGGAATGGTCATGAGCATCAGCGCCATTTCACCGGTTTCACCGGCAGCCAGCGCGGCCGCGCCGTCCAGCGTGCAGGCCAAGGTCCAGCTCACGCCCGAACAACTGGCCCAGATCGCCAAACTGAAGGCGCGCGACACCGAAGTGCGGCAGCATGAACTGGCACACTTGTCGGTGGCGGGCGGCCTGGCCAACTCCGGCCCCAGCTACACCTATCAGCGCGGCCCCAACGGCGTCAGTTACGCTGTCGGCGGCGAAGTCAGCATCGACACCTCGCCCGGCGCCACGCCGCAGGAAACCATCAGCCGCGCCCGCACCATCCAGGCCGCCGCCCTGGCCCCGGCCGAGCCGTCCGGCCAGGACCGCGCCGTGGCCGCGCGCGCCCAGCAGCTGGAACAGCAGGCGCGCGCCGAACTGGAGCAGGCTTACACGCCTGCCGAGGCCGCCAGACCTGCCATCGACACCTATGCCTGAGCCCTGGCCTGCCCGCAGCCTTGCTGCCCCGGCCCGCGCCGCTTCCCCGGCAATGCTAAAATCCCCTCTTTTCCCGCGAGCCAGACCATGTTGAAAGCCCCCCGAACGCTGACCTTCAAATGCGTAAAATGCAATAAATCGGTACAAGTTTTCCTGCAAAAAGTATCGGCCTGCTCCCACATCCAGCCCTACCAGGGCATATGCGGGTGCGGCGAAGTGAAGCGCCACGCCACCGGCCAGAAGGACGCCGTGGCCTCCTATCTGGCCTCGGAAGACGGCAGCTGGTCCCATCACCATTGATCGAACCGCCGGACGGGCGCTAAAGAATCCGGCGTTTCTGCCGATATATCAGGAAACCCGTCAATAGGTGCCGCGATGTCCACTATCTCCCCCCTGAGCCCACGCCAGTTCCAGCCCGCCAGCCTGCCCGTCGCCAATCAGCAAACGGACAGCAAGAACTTGCGCACTGGCAATTCCTCCCTGGTGGAGAAGGCGCAGAACGATTTAGTGTCCTTGTCCAAGAACGGCATCGACCTGCAGCAGCGGGTCGAATCGCTGGGCAACTCCACAGTGGACCTGGCGCAGAACCTGCTCGGCAGCTTCGCGCAGCAACTGTTCGGCGATTCGGCCAAGGGCGCGACGATTTCCTTCGACGCCGTCAGCCTGGACACCTCGTCCAGCTTTGCCGCCGGCGTGCAGCACAGCGAAAGCGCCGGCGGCACGACCAACGCGGCCGCCTTCAGCCTGACGGAAAGCTCGCATTTCCTTGGCACCGGCACCATCACCACCGCCGACGGCCGCAAGTTCGATTTCGAAGTGGAAGTCCAGTACGACTACGCGCTGGAAGCGGCCGCCAGCCAGACCACCAGCGGCGGCCCCGGCAACTCCGAAGCGGCCCAGGCCGCCAAAGCGGCGCGTTCGGCGGCCGATCCGCTGCCTGCGGTCGAGTTCCCGGACATCAAGTTCCCGGGCAGCCTGCAGGATCTGTTCCGCCTGTTCGACAAGCCGCTCAAGTCCGACATCGTGCAGGAAGACAAGCAGCAAGGCGCGCAGCAGGACGGCGCCAAACAGAAGCTGGGCACGCTGTCGCTGCGCCTGCTCAACCTGGTCAACAGCACCGAAGCGCTGGACACCTACGGCCTGCAGGGCGACAAGGCCAAGGCCGTGGCCCACGCCTACGGCACGCAGGACGGCGCGACGCCGGCCATCCCTGCCAAGCCGGTCGTTGGCGGCCCTGCCGAGCCAGCCACCCCGGCCGTGCCTGCCGCGCCCGTGAAGCCGGCGCCGGACATCAGCACCGAGCCGCAGACCGACGGCGCCGCCGCTTAATCAGGCAGGCACCCGGGCGCGCAACGCGGGGCCGCCTGGCCGGCCCGCGTATAATATGCACTCTTATCCAGAACCGCCGCCCTCACGCGGCGGTTCTGCCGTTTACTACAGATTGAAGATTCTATGACCGCAGCCACTCCCGAAGCACAAACCATCCACTGGACCGAAAACGGCGAGGACCGCTCGGCCCGCTGGCGCTCCGAGAGCGGCATGCCGCCGCCCAAACGCGTCATGCTCATCGACGACACCACCAATGCCGATACGGCCTACCGCCTGGCCTGCGAAGGCACGGCCCTGATCTGGAAGGGCGACTTCCAGAATGCGCGCCAGCTGCTGCAGGCGCTGGCCCGCCGCGCCGACCACAAGGGCAGCGGCAGCGCCAAAGCCAAAAAGAACAAGGCGCCGAAAGTGCCGGCCACCGTCACCGAAGCGTTCCACTTGCACCGCCAGGCGCAATCGCAGCGCGGCCGCACGCTGGCCATGCTGCTGATCCCGTTCGAAGCCGACTACACCATACCGCTGCGCCGCGCACCGGACGTGAAGCTGGCCTGCAACGAAGCCTACGGCCGCGGCGAAGAAGCGTTCGCGATGTCGCTGCGCGAGCTGCTGGGCGTGATCGGCGCGCACGAATGGCGCCGCAACGGCGTCGAAATCCCGGCGCTGGACGACCGCATCCACCCGCACTACGGCGTGTTCTCGCCGGTGCGCGGCGAATACGTGGCGCTGGTAAACGAAGCGCCGCTGCCGAAGAACGCCAAGCTGGCCTTCGACATCGGCGTCGGCACCGGCGTGCTGTCGGCCGTGCTGACGCGGCGCGGCATTGCGCGCGTGGTGGCCACCGACCAGGACCAGCGCGCGCTGAGCTGCGCGCGCGAAAACCTGGTGCGCCTGGACTTGAGCGACAAGGTCGAGCTGGTGAAGGCCAATTTATTCCCCGAAGGCCGTGCGCCGCTGGTGGTGTGCAACCCGCCGTGGGTGCCTGCGCGCCCGAGTTCGCCGATCGAGCATGCCGTGTACGACCCGGACAGCGCCATGCTGCGCGGCTTCCTTGGCGGCCTGAAGGACCACTTGACGCCCGGCGGCGAAGGCTGGCTGATCCTGTCCGACCTGGCCGAGCACCTGGGCCTGCGTCCGCGCGAGCAATTGATGGAGTGGATCGCCGCCGCCGGCCTGAAGGTGGCGGACCGCCACGACGTGCGCCCGACCCACGCCCGCGCCGCCGACGCGACCGACCCGCTGCACGCCGCGCGCGCCGCCGAAGTGACATCGCTGTGGCGTTTGGTGGCGGCCTAAAAAGGTCCTTGCGGATAACGGCAGGCTTGTATATAATTCGGGCCTCAGACGCGGGGTGGAGCAGTCTGGCAGCTCGTCGGGCTCATAACCCGAAGGTCACAGGTTCAAATCCTGTCCCCGCAACCAGATTCAAAAAAGCCGCTGATTCTTGCAAAGGAATCAGCGGCTTTTTCCTTTGCGCTGCACAAAGCGGATCTTTGACATCTGGCAAAACAATCGGCACTTTTCGCATGCCGCAGTGATAAACTTTGCAGCTTGCAAACAACTCATCCAGGAGCCGCGCGTGAAGGAAAAGAATAAGGACCAGCAGATCGCACCGGACGATCTTCCCGCCAACCTCACGCGCCGCCGCATCTTCCAGGCCGCCGCGGCGACCGGCCTCGCCGCCACGGTGCCGGGCGTCGCCAGCGCGGCGCCGGCCAAGAAGCTCGCCGCCGGCTCGCTGGACGCGAAACTGAAGACGCACGTGAAAAACGTGGTCGTCATCTACCTGGAAAACCGCAGCTTCAACAATCTCTTCGCCGACTTCCCCGGCCTGGCCTCGCCGATGCCGGCCACGCTGTCGCCCGCCTACCTCCAGAAGGACTACGACGGCTCCGTGCTGCCTGCGTTGCCGAAAATCTGGGGCGGCATGGTGCCGCAGTCGCAGACCATAGGCGGCAAGACCTACGAGATCAAGGAAGAACAGATCAAGGATTTGCCGAACGCGCCCTTCAAGCTGAGCACGCCGGACGGCAAGCTGCTGCCCGAATCGGTCATCACGCGCGACCTGTGGCACCTGTTCTACCAGAACCAGATGCAGATCAACGGCGGCAAGAACGACGGCTTCGTCGCCTGGGGCAACACCGGCGGCATGCCTATGGGCTACTACGCGGAGACGGCCAGGAACCTGGGCCTGTACCAGCTGGCGCGCCAGTACACGCTGTGCGACAACTTCTTCATGGCGGCCTTCGGCGGCTCCTACCTGAACCACCAATTCCTGATCTCCGGCCGCACGCCGGAATACTTCAACGCGGCCGACACCGCCGCCAAGAAGAAGATCTGCGCGCTGGCCGACGGCCCGGCCGGCACCCGCCTGGCCGTTGCGCCGGACAGCCCGGCCTCCGCCATGGATGGCAAGCCGAAGTATGTGAACGACGGCGCCATCACGCCGGACGGCTATGCGGTCAACACCATGGCCCCGCCTTACCAGCCGAGCTGGGTGCATCCGGCCCCGGGCGGCGACAAGCAGCTGGCCGACCCGGACGACGCCGCTACGTTGCCGCCGCAGAGCTACACCACCATCGGCGACCTGCTGTCGGCCAAAAATGTGAGCTGGGCCTGGTATGGCGGCGCATGGCAGGCCGCGCTGGACGCCAACGGCGGCGGCCCGAAACCGAATTTCCAGTTCCACCACCAGCCTTTCAACTACTTCAAGCAGTTCGCGCCCGGCACCGCCATGCGCGCCGAGCACCTGCGCGACGGCGGCCTGGGCGACAGTCCGATGTCGAACCGCTTCCTGGCCGACGTTGTGGCCGGCAAGCTGCCGGCGGTGACCTTCTACAAGCCGCAGGGCAATCTGAACCTGCACGCGGGCTACTCGGACATCGAGTCGGGCGACCAGCACATCACCAACGTCATCGCCCACCTGCAGAAATCGCCGCAGTGGAAAGACATGGTCGTGGTCATCACCTTCGACGAGAACGGCGGCTGGTGGGACCACGTGGCGCCGCCGAAGGGAGACCGCTGGGGCCCGGGCTCGCGCGTGCCGGCCATGGTGGTGTCGCCATACGCCAGGAAAGGCGCGGTCGACCACAGCTTCTACGACACCACCTCCATCCTGCGTTTCATCACCCGCTTGCACGGCCTGCCGCTGCTGGACGGCCTGAAGCTGCGCAACGATGCCTTCGCCGCGCGCGGGGCGATGCCGCCGGGCGACCTGACCGCAACGCTGAGTTTCCGCTAAGCCACTATACCCGCCACGGCGGCAGGGCTTTGTGATACACTGCGTGCCGCTTTAAATATATCTGAGCCCGACTGATGCAGCCGGGCTTTTGTTTTTGAAATGAGAGACAAAAAAGACAACGCGACATTCGACCTGCCCGGCTTCATGCCGGCCGCGCCGCTGGAGCCGGAGCCCAAGCGCCCGCCTCCGCCGCGCGTGCGTCGTGCCGTCTTGAAACAGGAACAGCTCGAACTGCTGGAGGCGACCGACAACAGCGGCCTGCCGGTCTGGCAGCGCGAAGAGGGCCTGGACGTAACGGGATTGCCTGTCTGGCGCCACGACTGAGGCCGCCTCAACAAGGCCGCAGCGTTGTTGTGGCTCCTAGCCGTGCAGGCGCACTGTCTTCTCGCCAGGCCTGGCCGCGGCCGTGTTGGGACGGCCTCACCAATTTGCAAGTCCGCCGTGAGCGGACACCGTGTGCGCACCTGCTAGACTGTGCGCACTCCCCTACTTTTTTACCGGGTCCGCCACCATGAATTCTGATTCCTTCCACAGCCTGCCGCTGACGCCTGCCTTCCTGGCCAACCTCGACATCCTCGGCTACACGCAAATGACCGGCATCCAGGCGCAGAGCCTGCCGGCGGTGCTGGAAGGGCGCGACCTGATCGCCCAGGCCAAGACCGGCAGCGGCAAGACGGCCGCCTTCGGCATCGGCATGCTAAGCAAGATCAACCCGGTCTGGTTCGCCACCCAGGGCCTGGTGCTGTGCCCGACGCGCGAGCTGGCCGACCAGGTCGCCAACGAGCTGCGCCGCCTGGCGCGCGGCGTGGGCAACGTCAAGATCCTGGTGCTGACCGGCGGTTCGCCGATGCGCCCGCAGATCGCCTCGCTCGAGCATGGCGCCCACATCGTGGTCGGCACGCCCGGCCGCATCCGCGACCACCTGAGCCGCAAGACGCTGGAACTGGGCACCGTCAACACGCTGGTGCTCGACGAAGCCGACCGCATGACCGACATGGGCTTCTACGACGAGATCGCCGGCATCGTGTCGGCCTGCCCGAAACGCCGCCAGACGCTGCTGTTCTCGGCCACCTACCCGGACGACATCCGTGTCGCCACCGAAGCCTTCCTGGCCGACCCGGTCGAAGTGACCGTGCAGGCGCAGCACGACAACAGCAAGATCGAACAGCGCTTCTACGAAGTGGGCTTCGACGACCGCGACGCCGCCGTCGGCAAGCTGCTCAAGCATTACCAGCCGGCGTCGGCCATTGCCTTCTGCAACACCAAGGTGCATTGCCGCGAGCTGGTGGAATCGCTGCGCGCTGAAGGCTTCACGGCGTTGGCCCTGTACGGCGAACTGGAACAGCGCGAGCGCGACGAGATCCTGGTGCTGTTCTCCAACCGCAGCGCCACCGTGCTGGTGGCCACCGACGTTGCCGCGCGCGGCCTCGACATCGCCAACCTGGAAGCGGTGATCAACGTCGACGTGTCGAAGGACACCGAGGTGCACATCCACCGCATCGGCCGCACCGGCCGCGTCGAAGAGCAAGGCCTGGCGCTGTCGCTGTGCGCGCCGAACGAGAAAAAGTGGGTCAAGCTGATCGAGGAATACCAGGGCAAGCCGGTCGAATGGCACTCGCTGAAGGAGCTGCCGAACGACGAGTACGCGCAGGGCGACCCGGCGCCGTTCATGACGCTGTGCATCCTGGCCGGGAAGAAGGAAAAGCTGCGTCCGGGCGACGTGCTGGGCGCGCTGACCGGCGACGCCGGCTTGTCCAAGGAGCAGGTGGGCAAGATCAACGTGTTCGAATTCATGACCTATGTGGCGATCGACCGCCGCGTGGCCTACGAGGCGTTCGACAAGCTGAGCAAGGGCAGCCGCGAAGGCGCGGACTTCGGCAGCTTCAAGGGCCGCAACTTCAAGATGCGCTTCATCGAAGTATAAGCACTGGGCTGTGTCTTCTGATAAAGTTGATTCACGCAATCAACTGCAGGGGACAGGGATGAGAATCGGATTAGCCGGCGTCATGGTGGACGACCAGGAGAAGGCACGCGCCTTCTATACCGAGGTGCTGGGCTTCGCCGTCAAGACCGACATCCCGATGGGCAATTTCCGTTGGCTGACCGTGTTTTCTCCCGAAGGCGCCAAAGGCGTCGAACTGGTGCTTGAACCGATCGGCTTCCCGCCCGCGCACGCCTACCAGAAGGCCCTCTACGACGCCGGCATCCCCGCCACCGCCTTCATCACGGACGACATCGCAGGCGAATTCGTCCGCCTGAAGGAAGCCGGCGTGGTGTTCCGCGGCGAGCCCAGCGACATGGGGCCCATCACCGGCGTGCTGTTCGAAGACACTTGCGGCAACCTGATCAACCTGGTGCAGCCCGCCTGAGGCCAGGTTTGCGCGCAAAATTGCACGATTGCAGGCCTGACCCCAGTCTCACAGCCTCAAAATGCACGAATGCAGGCCTGACCCCAGGTTTTGGCGGTAGAATCTTAAAATGACGAAACGACAAGTTCCAAGGGGAATACGCATGGATCAGACGATGAATCAATCGGCCGGCCGCCCGCTGCACCCGCGCGCCGACAACAAGACCCGCGAAGTGGTTGACCAGGCTATCGCCGCCGTGCCGGCCGTGGGCTTGCGCCAGGCCGCCGAGTTCCTGTCGGCGATGAAGGTGCCGCACTCGGTCGCGCTGCGCACCCTCGTGTACCCGCAGCGGCGCCGCAACTAGCCGCCATCGTCCCCGCGCATTGCGCGCGGCCGGGGTCGCTCAGCAGGGCTTTCCGTTTGCCGGAAGGAGCATTGCGGCTACTTGCGCGCCACTTGCTGCCGCGCTGCCTTGCGCAGCTTGGCTTGCTCGAACCGCGCTTTTTGCTCGTCCGTTTCCGGCACCAGCGCCGGCACGACCACCGGCTTGCGGTCCTTGTCCACCGCCACCATCGTGAAGTAGCAGCTGTTCGCGTGCCGCACCAGGCGCTGCTGGATGTTCTCCGTCACCACCCGTATCCCTACTTCCATCGACGTGTTGCCGGTGTAATTGATCGACGCCAGGAACGTCACCAGCTCGCCCACGTGTATGGGCTGCAGAAACATCACCTGGTCCACCGACAGCGTCACCACATAACTGCCCGAATAGCGGCTGGCGCAGGCGTAGGCTACGCTGTCCAGGTACTTCAGGATGGTGCCGCCATGCACATTGCCGGAAAAATTGGCCATGTCGGGCGTCATCAGTACCGTCATCGTCAGCTCGTGGGCAGACCAGTGCATTGCGCTATCCATCGTGGACCTTCTAAAGTTAGTTGCCTTGGGATTCGATGTCGGCCAGCGACTCGCGGCCTTTGTCGGTGATGTCGTAGCCGCCTTCGCGCGCCACGATATGCGCCTTCTTGCCGAGGAAGGTGGCAACATCGTTGTCGAGCTTGACGTCGCCGCCGGCCGCGACCGCGCGCAGACCCAGGATGCAGCGGCGCAGGAACAGCGCCTGCTGGCCCTTGTCGGTCAGCGTGATGTGACCGTTGCGGGCGACGTTGAACAGCTTCAGTCCGGACAGCCGCTTGGTGTTGCGGCCGATGCATGCGCTGATGCGCTCGCCCAGTTTGAGGCCGCGTGAGACCTCTTTCAGAGCGTCGTATTCGTCAGCGGATAGTTTTTCGTTTTTCATTGCCTAAATTCCAAAAGAGTCTTGCGGCCCTCATGGTACGCGCCCTGTAGCGTCAGGGCAAGGCAATGCGCACGAGCGTAGCAACGCGCGTAGCAGCGCCAGCGGCAGCCGGGCGGCGGGTTTTTAAGCCAGCGCCTGAACGGCAAACCACGCCACGGCGGCCCCCGCGACCAGGGTGCACAGCAGGAAAGCCTGTGCCCGCTTGGTGCCCAGGGCATTCAAGGCGGCGTGGCGGCGGCCCAGATAAATTTTATTGTGTAAGGAATTGCCCATGATGGCCTCCGAGATCAATAAACCGAATGACGATGATTCATTATAGGAATAGATCGGTGACGGCTTTGTGACGGCTGGCACAATCGCGAAAATTTGTAGCTATCGAGCAACGGCCTTTCATTCAAACCAATATTGTCCACGCGGCTACGGCGCGCCATGGCCCCCTCCTCCCTGCTACGCTTTTTGGGCATTCAACCTTCGGAGGCGCGCATGAACCGGACTATCAAGACCCAGGCGACCCAGCCCCAGCCTGAACCGAACCAGGGCGAAAACAGCGACGGCCATATGCTCGACGAGCCGGATATCGGCGGCGGCCGCAAGACGCCGGCCGAGCACGAAATAGACAAGGAAATCAAGCAGATCCCACGCAAACCGGGCGGCGGCGCGGCGCCGGACTGACGTTGCGCGTCAGTCCGCCTTGATCGGCGGCTGGCGCGGCACCGGCTCCTCGATGGGCGGCACTTCGGGGATGGGCGTATTGTCCGGCGGCGGATCTTTTTCCGGTTCCGGCGGCGGGATGTCCGGCTCGGGCGTGATGTGCGCCCGGATGAAGGCACTGACGATGCGGCTCATGGCGTTCTCCTGTGGTCTCGTGCGGCGGGCGGCTGGCCTCAAGCGCAGGCGTAGCCCCCCTTCCAAAATGGTGAATTGTGGCTCGCCGACGCGCCCCCTACACTTGCTCATCACCTCATTCCCGACGAGCCGACCATGAATCCCGACACCGACGACATTACCCTGCTTCAGCAGTGGACCGGCAAGAGTGAAACCCTGCACGACGTGGTGCGGCCGGAAGCGGTAGCCGCGCTGGCTGCCACCCTAGACTATCCGAGCGCGCCACAGCACGGCGCACCCTTGCCGCCGTTGTGGCACTGGATCAATTTCTGGAGCGTGGCGCCGCAGTCCGGCCTGGGCCCGGACGGCCACGCCCGCCGCGGCGGTTTCCTGCCGCCGGTGCCGCAGCCGCGCCGCATGTGGGCCGGCGGCCGCCTGACCTTCCCCGGCACGGTGCCTGTCGGCGCCGCCATCAGCCGCAGCTCCACCATCCTCGACGTCTCGCGCAAGAACGGCGCCGCCGGCCAGCTCACCTTTGTCACCGTGCGCCACGAGATCCACCACGCAGGCCAGCTCGCCATTACCGAGGAGCATGACATCGTCTACCGCGACATGCCGGCGCCCGGCAGCGCCGGCCCGGCGCCGAGGATGCCGCCGGGCGAAGCGCAGTGGTCGCGCAAGATCGTGCCGGACCCGGTGCTGCTGTTCCGTTACTCCGCGCTGACCTTCAACGGCCACCGCATCCACTATGACCGCAGCTACGTGACTGAAGTGGAAGGCTATCCCGGCCTCATCGTGCACGGCCCGCTGATCGCGACCATGCTGATGGAGCTGCTGCGCGCCCAGCTGCCCGAGGCGCGCGTGGCCGAGTTCAACTTCCGCGCCGTCTCGCCGCTGTTCGACACGGCGCCGTTCACGGTGTGCGGCCGCCGCAACGACGACGGCAGCGCCACGCTGTGGGCAGCGAACCACCGTGGCGAACTGGCCATGCAGGCCGAAGCCAAACTGGCATAAGAACCCGAGGAAAACCCATGCACACCCCGCTGCAAGACCATCAGGACATCCGCGACGCCATCCGCGCACTGTGCGCCGAATTCCCGGCATCCTACTTCCGCGACATCGACCAGCAGCGCGGCTACCCGGAGGCCTTCGTCGACGCGCTGACCAAGGCGGGCTGGCTGGCCGCGCTGATCCCGCAGGAATACGGCGGCTCCGGCCTGGGGCTGACCGAGGCGTCCGTCATCATGGAGGAGATCAACCGTTCGGGCGGCAATTCCGGCGCCTGCCACGGCCAGATGTACAACATGGGCACCCTGCTGCGCCACGGCTCGCAGCGGCAGAAGGAGTTCTACCTGCCCAGGATCGCCAGCGGCGAACTGCGGCTGCAATCGATGGCCGTCACCGAGCCGACCACCGGCACCGACACCACCAGGATCAAGACCAGCGCCGTCAAAAAGGGCGACCGCTACGTGGTCAACGGCCAGAAAGTGTGGATCTCGCGCGTGCAGCATTCGGACCTGATGATACTGCTGGCGCGCACCACGCCGCTGGCCGAGGTGACCAAGAAGTCCGAGGGCATGTCCATCTTCCTGGTCGACATCAAGGACGCCATGGCCGGGGGCATGTCGGTGGTGCCCATCCTGAACATGGTGAACCACGAGACCAACGAGCTGTTCTTCGAGAACCTGGAGATCCCGGCCGAGAACCTGATCGGCGAGGAGGGCAAGGGCTTCAAATACATACTCGACGGCTTGAACGCGGAGCGCACGCTGATCGCCGCCGAGTGCATCGGCGACGGCTACTGGTTCATCGACAAGGTGACCAAATACGTCAACGAGCGCGTGGTGTTCGGCCGCCCCATCGGCCAGAACCAGGGCGTGCAGTTCCCGATCGCCAAAGCCTACGTCAACCTGGAGGCGGCCAACCTGATGCGCTACAAGGCCTGCGAACTGTTCGACGCGCACCAGCCCTGCGGCACGCAAGCCAATATGGCCAAGATGCTGGCGGCCGACGCGTCGTGGGAGGCGGCCAATGCCTGCCTGCAGTTCCACGGCGGCTTCGGCTTCGCGCACGAGTACGACGTGGAGCGCAAATTCCGCGAGACCCGCTTGTACCAGGTGGCGCCGATCTCGACCAATTTGATCCTGTCTTTCGTGGCAGAGCATGTGCTCGGCATGCCACGCTCGTTCTGAGGAGCCTCCCATGCGTCCGCTCGATGGCATCACCGTCATAACGCTGGAACACGCGATCGCAGCGCCGTTCTGTACGCGCCAATTGGCCGACCTTGGCGCGCGCGTGATCAAGGTGGAGCGGCCCGGCGTGGGCGACTTCGCCCGCGCCTACGACGCCCGCGCGCGCGGCCTGGCTTCGCACTTCGTCTGGACCAACCGCTCCAAGGAAAGCCTGACCCTGGACGTGAAGCACGAGGAAGCTTTCCCCATCCTCGACCAGCTGCTGGCCGATGCCGACGTGCTGGTGCAGAACCTGGCGCCCGGCGCGGCGGCGCGCCTCGGCCTGTCCTACGCCGCGCTCAAGGACAAGTACCCGCGCCTGATCGTGTGCGACATTTCCGGCTACGGCGCGGACGGGCCTTACCGCGACAAGAAGGCCTACGACCTGCTGATCCAGAGCGAGTCCGGCTTCCTGTCCATCACCGGCTCGGCGGACGAACCGGCCAAGGCGGGCTGCTCGATCGCCGACATCGCTGCGGGCATGTACGCGTACAGCAACATCCTGGCGGCGCTGATCCAGCGCGGCAAGACGGGACAGGGTTGCAATATCGACGTGTCCATGCTGGAGAGCATGGCCGAATGGATGAGCTATCCGCTGTACTACGCGATGGACGGCGCCGCGCCGCCGCCGCGCGCGGGCGCCGCGCACGCCACCATCTATCCGTACGGCCCCTTCCCCGCCGGCGACGGCAAGACCGTGATGCTGGGCTTGCAGAATGAACGCGAGTGGGAGCTGTTCTGCACCAAGGTGCTGCTGCAGCCGGAGCTGGCGCGCGACCCGCGCTTCTCGTCGAACGCGGCGCGCACGGCGGCCAGGCAGGAGCTGCGGCAGCTGATCGTGGACGTGTTCTCGGCGCTGACGGCCGAACAGGTGATCGCGCGGCTGGACGGCGCGCAGATCGCCAACGCGCACCTGAACGACATGCACGATTTGTGGCAGCACGCGCAGTTGAAGGCGCGCGAGCGCTGGGTGGAGGTGGCCACGCCGGCGGGGCCGATGCCTGCGCTGCTGCCGCCCGGCGTGCCGAACACCTACCAGGCGCGCATGGACGGCGTGCCGGCGCTGGGACAGCACACCGAAGCGATCCTGGCGCAGCTGGGCTACGGCGCCGAGGCCATCGCCGCCTTGCGCGCCGAGCATGCGATTTGACTATGCGCTCACCGCGTCATCCCGCATCGGCGGACCGTCGCGCAGGCGGTGATCCATAGAGCGCCGGGCAGGACGCGGTGCATGGGTCCCCCGGTTCCGCGAGGACGACAAGGTAACGAATTCGGAGACCGTACGAATGAACGCAACGAACCACCCCAGCCTGGCCCTGGCCACCTTCGCCGCCACGCTGCAATACGATGACATCCCCGACGCCGTGCTGCGCCGCGCCGAGGACCTGCTGCTGGACTGGGCCGGTTCCAGCCTGGCCGGCAAGGGCGCGCGCCCGGTTGAAACCATTGCGCGCTACGCCGACAATATGGGCGGTGGCAAGGTGAACGGCGGCCCGTGCGAAATCCTGATCTCCCGCTCGCACACCACGCCCATGTTCGCCGCCATGGTCAACGCCGCCGCTTCCCATTACGCCGAACAGGACGACGTCCACAACGGCTCCGTGTTCCACCCCGCCGCCGTGGTCTTCCCCGCTGCGCTGGCCGTGGCGCAGTCGCTCGGCAGCTCCGGCAAGGAATTGCTGACGGCCGCCGTGGCAGGCTACGAAGTGGGCATCCGCGTCGGCGAATTCCTGGGCCGCCCGCATTACAAGATCTTCCACACCACCGGCACCGCCGGCACCATCGCGGCGGCGGCCGCCGCCGGCCGCCTGCTCCAGCTCACTGCAGAACAAATGCTGCACGCCTTCGGCTCGGCCGGCACGCAGGCGGCCGGACTGTGGGAGTTCCTGCGCGACGGCGCCGACTCCAAGCAGCTGCACACCGCCAAAGCGGCCAGCGACGGCCTGATGTCGGCCTACCTCGCCCTCAACGGCTTCACCGGCGCCCGCCGCATCCTCGAAGGCGCGCAAGGCATGGCCGCCGGCATGACGCGCGAGGCCGACCCGGCCAGGCTGACCGGCGGCCTGGGCACGCGCTGGACGCTGGCCGAGACCTCGTTCAAGTTCCACGCCAGCTGCCGCCACACCCACCCCGCCGCCGACGCTTTGCTGCAAGCGATGCGGCAATATCAGCTGACGCCGGACCGGATCGCCAGCGTCGACTGCCATGTGCACCAGGGTGCCATCGACGTGCTGGGCGCGGTGGCCGAGCCACAAACTGTCCACCAGGCAAAGTTCTCCATGGGTACGGTGCTGGGTCTGATCGCCCATTTCGGCAACGCGGGTTTGACCGAATTCAAGGACAGCTTCAACGCGCCGCAGATTGCCGAATTCCGTGGCAAAGTACATATGGCGCTGGACCCGGAAGTGGACCAGGCCTATCCGGCGCGCTGGATAGGCAAGGTCACGGTGACCACCACCGACGGCCGCGCCCTGCAAGGACGTGTCGACGAACCGAAAGGAGACCCCGGCAACACCCTGAGCCGCACCGAACTGGAAGAAAAAGCCGCCCGCCTGGCCGCCTTCAGCGGGGCCGCGACGCCGGCCGAAATGGCCGCCCTGGCCGACAAGATCTGGTCTATCAGCCGCACCACCACCTTGGGAGATCTCTTATGAGCACTGCCGCACATGCTGCCCCACCCGACGCCAGGCTGGCCCTGGCCCATTCCTTCCTGTTCGTGCCGGGCGACCGGCCGGAGCGCTACGCCAAGGCCTGCGCCTCGGGCGCGGACGCGGTGATCATCGACCTGGAAGACGCCGTGGCCCCGGCCGACAAGGGCGCCGCCCGCGACGCGCTGGCCAACTGGCTCGATAGCGCCGAAGGCCGCGCACCGCACGTGCCGGTGCTGGTGCGCGTCAACTGCGTTCACTCCGGCTGTTTCGGGGACGACCTGATCCTGTGCCACCGGCCCGGCATCGCCGGCATCGTGCTGCCGAAGGCGGAGCGCGTGGCCGACGTGGCCAGCGCCTCGTCCAGTGCGCCGCTGTTCCCGCTGATCGAAACCGCGCTGGGCTTCGCCAACCTGAGCCAGATCACCGCCGCGCCGCGCGTGCAGCGCCTGCTGTTCGGTGCGCTCGACTTCCAGCTCGACATGGGCATCCACGGCGACCGCGACGAGCTGCTGTTCTTCCGCTCGCAGATCGTGCTGGCTTCGCGCCTGGCGGGGCTGCACGCGCCGGTGGACGGCGTCACGCTCGACATCGGCGAAGACGGCCCCACCGAGGACGACGCCCGCTATGCGCACCGCCTCGGCTTCGGCGGCAAGCTGTGCGTACATCCCGGCCAGCTCGATGCGGTCAACCGCGCCTTCCTCCCTTCGGCCGACGAAGTGGCATGGGCGCGGCGCGTGCTGGCGGCAGCCGAGGGCGCGCGCGGCGCGGCCGTGGCGGTGGACGGCAAGATGATAGACAAGCCGGTACTGTTGCTGGCCCAGCGCATTGCCTCCGAGGCGGCGCGAAAGAGCATGCATTGAAACACCTTAAAAAACCATAATCAGGAGACACCATGAAATTGCAATCCCTGCTGTTTGCCGCCATCGCCATGTTCGCGGCCGGCGCGCAAGCGCAAAGCCCCATCGTCATCAAGTTCAGCCACGTCGTTGCGCAGGACACACCGAAAGGCAAGGGCGCGCAGCGCTTCAAGGAACTGGCCGAGGCGGCCACCAAGGGCCGCGTGAAAGTGGAGATTTATCCCAACAGCCAGCTGTACAAGGACAAGGAGGAACTGGAGGCGCTGCAACTGGGATCGGTGCAGATGCTGGCGCCTTCGCTGTCCAAGTTCGGTCCGCTGGGCGTGAAGGAATTCGAGGTCTACGACCTGCCCTACATCCTGCCCAGCAAGGCGGCGCTGGTGCGCGTAAACGAAGGCCCGGTCGGCCATTCCCTGCTGAAGAAGCTGGAGCCCAAAGGCATAGTGGGGCTGGCGTTCTGGGACAACGGCTTCAAGGAAATGACGGCCAACAAGCCGCTCCGGATGCCGGCCGATTTCAAGGGCCTGAAGCTGCGCATCCAGTCGTCCAAGGTGCTGGACGCGCAGATGCGCGCGCTGGGCGCCAATCCGCAGGTGCTGGCCTTCTCCGAGGTCTACCAGGCCATGCAGACCGGCGTGGTCGACGGCAGCGAGAACACGCCGTCCAACATCTACACGCAGAAAGTGCATGAGGTGCAGAAGCACCTGACGGTGTCGGACCACGGCTACATCGGCTACGCCGTCATCGTTAACAAGAAATTCTGGGACGGGCTGCCGGCGGACATCCGCACGGCGCTCGACGGCGCCATGAAGGAAGCCACGCGCTACGCCAACGACATCGCGCAAAAGGAAAACGATGCGGCGCTGGATGCGATCCGCAAGTCCGGCAAGACCGAGGTCTACACGCTCACGCCGCAGGAGAAGGCCGCCTGGCGCGCGGCGCTGCTGCCGGTGCAAAAGACCATGGAGGACCGCATCGGCAAGGAGCTGATCGCCACCTTCAACAAGGAAGCCGCCGCCGCCGAAGGCAAATAATCAGGCGGCCGGCGCTTCCATATTGCAGATGAAGTCCACCAGCTCGCGCGCGTACAGCGGCAGCGCGTCGAGCTTCTGGACCACCACGCTGCGCTCGCGCACCGCCCACGGTTCCGTCAACTCCACCAACGCCAGCTTCAGGCTGAGGCTCAGGCGCAGCGCCGACGAATGCGGCAGGATGGCGATCCCCACATTATTCTCCACCATGCGGCACATGGCTTCGAAGCCGCGCACCTGGATGCGCAGCTGCAGGCGCTGCCCCACCTCGCTCGCCGCGCGGGTCAGGAAGTGCTGCAAGGTGCTGCCCTCATGCAGGCCGATGTGCTGGTAGTCCAGCGTCTCCGCGAAACTGATCTTGCCCATCGCGGCCAGCGGATGGTCCAGCGCCGTCGCCAGCACCAAGCGGTCGGTTGAAAACGGTATCACCTCCAGGCCCGCGCCCTGCACCGGGCCGGCCGCGATGCCGATATCGGCCGTGCCCTCCTGCACGCCGCGCACGATGTCCTGGTTCAGGCGCTCTTCCAGCGCCACGTTCACTTGCGGATGCACGCCCAGGAAGCGGCCCAGCACTTCAGGCATGAATTCGGTGACGGCGGTGGTGTTGGCGAAGATGCGGATATGGCCCTTGATGCCATTGTTATATTGCTGCATCTCGCTTTTCATGCGCTCGACCAGCTGCATGAACTGCTGCGCGTAGGCCAGCAGCGTCTCGCCGGCCGGCGACAGCTGCACGCCCTTGTTCTCGCGGTACAGCAAGCGGGTGCCGAAGCGCGCCTCCAGCTCCTTGACCCGGTTGCTCGCCGCCGCCAGCGACATGTGCATGCGCTCGGCGCTGCGGGTCAGGCTCTTGAGCTCGGCGATGTGGATGAACAGGCGCAAATCGGTCAGGTCAAACAGCATGGCGCTCCTCTTGGCTAAGCGCCGATTCTACGCCAGATAGCTAACGTTGAGGTGACGGCTCGGCCGGCGCAGCCGGTGCAGATGGCATGGCCTGCGGGGCCACTTGGATCGGCGGCGCCGGGAAAGTCTGTGACGCATCCCTCGCCCTTCCGTGGTAAAGAAAGCCGAACACCACTGCGATGATGAGGCCAACCAGCCAGCGCTGCACGATGCGGATCTCTCGGCCCAGTTCGGCAAGTCCCTTGTGCAGCTCGTCTTTCGTGACGTAATTCGATTTGATGACGGCGACGTCTATCTTGACAGCGGACATGTCCGTCTTCAAAACCGAGACGTCGGACGCAAGGGCGTCGACTGCCGTCTGCAGCACGGCAGTGCTCGTCTCCAAAGCTGCGATGCGATTTTCCATACCCGACATGGTGCTCCGCGCTACCGGCCACGTCAACCGAAGCGCTGACCAGCCTTGATCATCCGCAAACCTAGGGCAAGGGGCGCCATGTGAAGGTGGCGATGCTGGCCGGAGGGAGCGTGGCGCTGAAGCCGAGGGCGGCGGCGCGCACGGAGAAGGGGCGCGCTTCGGCGCCGGAATTGACGGCGATCAGGACCAGCGTGCCGTCGGGGTTTTCGAAGGCGGCGCTGTCGAGGCCGTCCTGGCTGGCGCTGGAGGCGATGCGCCAGGCGCCGGGCCGCACGAAGCGGCTGGCGTGGGCCAGCGCATAATATTCGACGTTGCGCACGACGGCGCCGTCCGCGCCCACCGTCACCACGCCGCGGCAGCCACGGCAGCCGCCGATGCGCGGGCCGCCCTGCTCGTCCAGCGCGAGGTTGCCGAACAGGATGCCGCGCGCGTTGCCGCGCGTCGCACCTAGCACCAGCGTACGGCCGAAATGGGTCAGGTTGTCACTCCACGCGGGCGCCCAGGCGCCGCCGGAACACTCGGTGATGTAGGCGCTCTTGCCGGGGTGGGCCTCCGCCACGGCCGCCTGTGCGGCGACGTCGCCTGCATAGCAATGCCATGCGACGCCGGCGATGTATTTGCCGGCGTCCTTGTCGGCGAGCACTTTGAGCGGTGCCTTGGCGTTGTCGCGGTTGCCGTCCCATTCGAGTATCAGCGGGCCTTCGTCTTCCAGCAGCGGGCCCAGATGCTTGCCGATCAGCGTTGCGCGCGCCGCCTCGTCCAGGCGCATGCCCGGCGTGTCGGCCGGTTCGGCGTGCGGCTCGTTTTGCAGCGTGATGGCGTGGATGGGGACGCCCTCTTCCAGATACACGTCGGCGTAGCGTTTCAGGTAGCGGGCGTAGGCTTCGTAGGCTTCCGGCTTGAGAGTGCCTTGCAGCAGGCTGCCGCTGGTTTTCATCCAGCCGGGAGCGCTGCCGGGCGAGGCGATCAGCTCCAGATCGGGGTTGTTGGCGAGCGCATCCGTCAATAGCGGCAGCAGGTAGGCGCGGTCGGGATCGATGGAGAATTGGGCCAGTCCGTCGTCACTGAGGCCGGGCGCAAGATCGTCGTAGCTGTACTGACTGCGGGCGAATTCGGAGCCGCCCAGGTAGAGGCGCGCAACGCTCAACGCGATCCCGGGCGGCGGGCCGAACAGCTCGGCCAGCAGGGCTTTGCGCTGGACGGGCGCGAGGCGTTGCTTCAGCAGCCAGGCTGACGAGTCGCTCAGGGCCGCGCCGAAGCCGGCCATCTGCTGGTGGCGCCGGCCGCTGTCGACGGTGATGGTCAACGGGCCGGCCGCCAAGGAGCCGGCGGTCTCCACGCCTTGCGACCATGGGGTAAGCGGACGCGGCAGCGTAGCCAGCTGCGCGTCTGGCTGGCGCCGCAGCAATTGAGTCTGGTCGCCGGTAGTGAGCCAGAATGCGATTTTCCCCGATGCGGGCGCATCGGGCGACGACAGGCCGGATAGCTGCGGCGCTGTGCCGGCCGCGCGCGACGCTGTCGACACCGGGAGCGCACGCCCGCCGGACGCCGCAGCGCCGGGGGTACCGGCGTCTCTGCCTGCAGCCTTGTCCGCCGGGATGGCGGGTGCAGCTGCGCGCGCACCGGCAGTCGCTCCGGGCACCTTGCCACCCGCTGGGCCAGGCGGCGCCGGTTTCTTGGCGAACCATCCGCCCGCACAGCCGCCAAGCGCGAGTATCTGCGCCAGCGTCAGTACGGCGAACAAGGATTTTCTCAGCATGGCAGACAGTTGCAAACAGTTAATCAATCAGTATTGCTGATCCGGAAAATATTAGCAAACGCTCGCCTGCATGCCTGTGGCCCCTTCATGCGGCCGCGCCGCCGTCCAATATCGCCACAATCTGGTCGTAGCCTACCGGCTTCACCAGGTGCACCTGGAAGCCAGCTTCGAAGGCCATCTGCCTGTCCTTCTGCTGGCCCCAGCCGGTGACCGCAACCAGCGTCGTGTTGCTCAGCCCCGGCAATTGCCGCAGCGCGCGCGCCAGGTCGTAGCCGTTCAGCTTGGGCATGCCGATGTCGAGGAAGGCGAAATCCGGCGCGAACGCGTCAGCGATGCCGAGCGCGCTCAGCCCCTCGTGGCACACGCGCACCGTGTGGCCGGCGGCGCGCAGCAGATTGCCGATGCCGTCGATGAAATCGGCGTTGTCGTCCACCAGCAGGATGCGGTAGGCCATGCGGTCCCGCCCGGTCCCGGCCGGGACCGCCTGCGGCGCGGCGGGCGCCGCCACGACCGGCAGGCTCACCGTGAATTCGCTGCCCAGCCCCGGTCCGCCGCTGGCCGCCGTGATTCCGCCGCCGTGCAGCTCGGCCAGCTTCTTGGCCAGCGACAGGCCCACGCCCAGGCCGGCGGTGCTGCGCTCCAGCGAAGTGTCGGCCTGCACGAACATTTCGAAGATCGCCCCCAGCATGTCCGGCGCGATGCCGATGCCGTTGTCGCGCACGCGGATGCGCAATTGCCCGTCTTCCAGCGCGGCGCGCAGCGACAGTTCCCCGCCGCGGTCGGTGTACTTGGCCGCGTTGTTGAGCAGGTTGGACAACACTTGCGCCAGCCGCGTGGCGTCGCCGTCGAGGTAGACCGGCGCCGTCGGCAACTCCACCGCCAGGCTATGCCCGAGCGCGGCCACGTAGGGGCGCACCAGTTCCAGCGCGTCGCCCACCACCGCGTGCAACTCCACCTGCTCGCGCTGGATGGCCAGCTTGCCGGTGTTGATGCGGGACACGTCCAGCAAATCGTCCACCAGCCGCACCATCTGCTTGAGTTGCCGCTCCATGATGGCGCGCGCCTTGTCGCCCGCCGCGCGGTCCTCGACGCTGATGCGCAGGATGTCGAGTCCGGTCCGGATAGGCGCCAGCGGGTTGCGCAGTTCGTGCGCCAGCGTGGCCAGGAATTCGTCCTTGCGGCGGTCGGCCAGCAGCAGCGCCCGCTCGGCGCCCTGGCGCACCGTCATCTCGTGCTCCAGCGTCTGGTTGGCTTGCTGCAGCGCGTGCGCGCGGCGGCCCACTTCGGCCAGCATATTGTTGAAGGCCGCCACCAGCGTGCCGATCTCGCCGCCGGTGTCGGTGGGCGGCACGCGCAGGCTGAAGTCGCGCTTTTGCATCACCTCGCGCGCCACACCGGTCACCGCCGCCAGCGGCCGCGTGATGCCCTGCTGCAGCCGGCTCGCCACCAGCGCCGCCAGCAACAGGCTGAGCAGCATCACGCCGCCCAGGATGGCGGCGTAGCTGCGCACCCGTTCCAGCAGTCCGTAGCGCGCGCTCAGATAGACGGAGCCGATCACCTCGCCGTTTTCGACGATGGGGTGGTTCACCACCAGCCGCCCGCCCTCGATGCTGTAGCCGGTGCGGCCCGGCCGGGCCGGAAACACCGGTGTGTCCTCCACCGACTGCGCGTAGGCGGCGAACAAGCCGCCGCCGGCGGTATAGATGGCGCCGGCCTGGATTTGCGGCCGCACCCGCAGCAGCGACAGATTCTGCCGCGCCGCCACCGGGTCGTTGAAGCTGATCGCCGGCGTGCTGACGGTGGCCACGATCTCGGCCTGGGTGGTCATGTCGTCCACCCAGTACTGCTGGTAGGAATTCAGGTCATACAGCAGCATGGCGATCGAGGCGGTCACCAGCGCCACGAAGGTGGTTGCGAGCGCCATGACGATCAACTTGCCGCGTACAGTGCCTGGTTTCAGGCGGAAAAACATCACTGACTGCCTTTTTGCACGTGGTAAGCCACCGACAGCAGCCGCGAACTGAGCTTGACATTGCTTTTCTCGGCCGACGGCAGCGATACTTCAAAGCGCACGCGTTCCTCGACCACGCGGAAATTGATCACGCTGCCCTGCTGCAGGCCGCCCTCGGTCTCGCTCACGCTCAGCACGCCGGCCTGCTGGGCGGCCTTCAGCACCGTGGCCGGCTTGGCCGTCTCGGCGCCGACAAACAGCATATGCAAGCCGTTCAGCGGCTCGCCCTCGCGCAGCGGGCGCACGCTGACCGGGCGCGTGCCGACCGTACGGCCGGCGGTGATGCGCGCCAGTTCGATGCCGACATCGTCGGCGCCCACCACGCCCACCACCAGCGGGCCGCCGCTGTCCGCCGTGGCGGGGAATTCGATATAGCCGAGGAATTTGTACAGGAAGGCCGCCTTCACGGCGCGCTCGACGCTGGCCGGCGGGGCGGCCGGCGCGTCCGAGCCGTTGGCCAGGCTGGACAGCGCCAGGCCCAGCATCAGCAGGGAAGCCAGCCAACGCCAGCCGGCCGCGAGCCAGCGCCGGCATGCGGCGGCCTGCGCCGGGAACGGCCATGGCACGGCGCAAGCTTGGGCGCCGTCGCCGTCGGCGGGCATTAGAATCGCCATGTCAGTTTCAGCAATGCGTTGCGTTCATAAACAGCGCGGTTGGGGGCTGCGCCGAATTCGGGATGCGCGCTGTGCAGCAAATTCTGGCCGATCAGCGCCACATCGACGCCGGGGCTGACCTTCCACAGCCATTGCAGGTCCATCTCATGATAATGCGGTACGGCCGGGTTGACCAGCTTGCCGACGTAGCGCAGCGTTAAATCGAGCTGGTGGGCGTCCGACAGGTCGTACGAGGAACGCAACATCCAGCGCAAGCGGGGGTCGTTCGAGGCCAGCGCCGAGGCCACGGCCCGGCTGCCGGGCTTGAGCCCAAAACTGATGTCCTGCGCCACCAGGCCGCCGCTCAGGCGCCAGTCGGCGCCGGCCTGCCAGCGCGACCACAGTTCCAGGCCGCGCGTGGTGCCCTTGCCGAGGTTGCGGATGGCGAAACCGAACACCGGCAGCGGCTCTTGCGTGCGCAGCTTGTCGTAGTCGGCATAGAACAAGGTGGCCGAGTAGCTCAGGTTGGCGCCGGGCTGGGCGCGATAGCCCAGCTCGGCCACATTGGCCGTTTCGGAGACGAAGTCCGGGCCGCCGGCCAAGGCGTAGCGCAAGGCGCCCGCTACCATGACCGGCTTGGACGGAAAGTACAAGTCGCGGTCGATGCGCGCTGGCGCGCGCACGGTGCGCGCCAGGCTGGCCCAGACCAGCTGGCGCGCGTCCGGGGTCCAGGCCAGGCGCAGGTTGGGCAGGTATTCGGCGCCGGTGTAGCTGTTATGCTCGACCTTCAGGCCGGCCGTCAGCTTCAGCTCCTCGCTTAGCGCAATCTCATCCTGGGCGAATACGTTGCCCCAGTGCATGTCGAGCTTGCCGGGCAGGAAGGTGAACGGGCCGGGGGTCACGTCGTCCCAGCTGTGTCGGTAGCCGCCGCCCCACACCACGCTGTGGCGCTCCCCCAGGCGCACGCCGTGCTGGGCTTCGGCCTCTACCGTACTCAGCCGGTCGATATAGGCGTTCGGCTGGTTGCGCTCGGTGTGGTCCAGCACCAGTTGCAAGCGCAGGTCGGAGTTGTCGCTCAGCTTGCGCGTGTAGCGCTGCATCAGGTTGCCGCCGGAGATAAAGATGTCGCGCGTGCCCTTCTGGGACAGCGCGCCCTGGTAGACGTCGCCGGTCACCGTCAGCGCCCCTTGCGCGACGTCGGCGTCGGCGCGGAAACCGGCCTGGCGGCGGCGCATGCCCGTCGCGGTCTTCGCGCCGGCGGCGTTGTCGGCATCGCCCGCGTTCATGTAGCGCGCATACATGCGGTAATGCACGCCGTTCTCCAGCCTGGCGCCGTAGCGCAGGGCACCGTCCTTTTCGTGCGACCCGGCCGTCGCGCTGGCCAGTCCGCCCAGCGTATCCCTGGCCGAGCGCGTGATCACGTTGATGACGCCGGTGACCGCGTTCACGCCCCAGATGGTGGCGCCCGGCCCGCTGATCACCTCGATGCGTTCGATGTCCTCCATCACCACGTCCTGCGCGTCCCAGAACACGCCGGAGATCAACGGCGAGTAGACGGCGCGGCCGTCTATCATCACCAGCAGCTTGTTGGAGGACAGCACGTTGTTAAAGCCGCGCGCGCTGATCGCGTAATTGCGCGCGTCGCTGCGCGCCACCTGCAGGTTGGGCGCCAGCCGCAGCGCTTCGGGTAGCGTGCGCACGCCGGTGCGGCGGATGTCGCTGGCGGTGATGATGAAGATCGAGGCCGCCGCGTTGTTCAGGCGCTCCTCCTGGCGCGACACGGACGTGACGACAATGTTGCTCAGTTGTTCAATGGACAGGTCGGCGAAGTCGCCGTCGATCGCCGTGGCGGCTTGGGCTGCGGCTCCGGCCAGGAGCGAGCTCAGTGCGAAGGCGCAGGATAGGCGTGGGGGCATGTTCCGTCTCTCAGTTGACCGCCGCTTTCGCTACGGCTGTTGCAGCTGACTGCTGTTCTGAAAAGATTATAAACATTTCCGCGCAGGACGCATGTTAGATTTGCGCGTTTGCAATTGTTCTGGACGAGGATTGGATAATGCGCAACAAGCAGGGGCCGCCGCCTGGACCAGGCGCGTGACGGCTCCTGCGTTCAGCGGCCGGTAGCGTGGTGCTTGTGCAGGTATTCGCGCTGCTCGCGCGAGCCCTTCAGCGCCTGCTCTTGCAGCAGTTCCACTTCGCGCAGCGCCTGGGCGCTGGCCATCGGGTCGACATAGGGCGACAGGTGGTTGCCCAGCGCCGGCAGGCGGTCCATGCCGGCCAGGATGTAGGCGTAGCTCGACGGGCCGAACAGCGTCAACTTGCCGTCCAGGTCGGTGATCGTGGGCAGTTTGAAGGTCCACAAGTCCAGCTTGTACTTCAGGTTATCCGACATTTTCACCTTGCTGGTGTAGTCACGCCAGAACGGCGTGTCGTCGCGGTTCGATGTCACATAGTGCATCTGTATAAAATCGCGCAACTCCTCGTAAATCGATTGCATCTTTCCGTTGAAGCGCTGCGCCAGATACGGGCTGGCCGGGCCTGTGCCGATGTGGTCGACGAAGATGGACAGGGCCACTTCCACCAGGTAAATGCCGGTCGACTCCAGCGGCTCCAGGAAGCCGCCGGCCAGCCCAAGGCCCAGGCAGTTCTTCACCCACATATTGCGGCGGTGGCCGATCTGCATGTCCAGGTGGCGCATGCTGGCGCCGTCCGCCGCCGGCCCCAGATGCTCGCGCAGCACTTCTTCGGCGCGCTCGGGTGTCGAGTGGCGGGACGAATACACATAGCCGTTGCCGCGCCGGGTGAACAGATCGATTTCCCAGATCCAGCCCGCCTCCTTGGCGCTCGAGGTGGTGTAGCTGCGCAAGGGCACGTCCGCACTCGCATGGGGCAGCTGGCATGCCACAGCCCGGTCGCACAGCAGGTACTCGCTCCAGTCGCAGAACGGCTCCTCCAGCGCGCCGCCCAGCAGCAGCGAGCGGAAGCCCGAGCAGTCGATATAGAAATCGGCCTGCAGTTCGCCGTTGGCCTGCGTGAGCAGGCCGGCGATCTCGCCCTCGGGGCCCTTGCGCACTTCGGTGACGGTATCGACCACGTGGCGCACGCCGCGCCCCACGGCCAGGCGGCGCAGGAATTGCCCGAACTTCACCGCATCCAGATGGTAGGCGTAGGGCACCGGCGCCTCGTAGGGGCGCCCGCCCTCGCTTTTGGGCGAGCGGGCGTTTTCACACAGCACACCTTGCACGCCGACGGCAAGGTCGAAGCGGCGCGGCTGGGCGCCGCGGTCCGCCAGCGAAGTCCAGTGCGTGGCCGCCGAAAATCCCGAAATGACGGGCGGCGCTTCGAACAAATGGTAGAAATCGTTGCCGGGCACGCCCTCGCCCGGCGTGTTCAACCAGTCCTGGAAGCGTATCGCGTTCTTGAAGGTGGCGTCGGTCTCGACCATGAACTCCCATTCCTGGATCTCCAGCATGGCCAGGATGCCCTTGATGGTCGGCACCGTCGCCTCGCCCACGCCGATGATGCCGATGTCGTCGGACTCGACCACGGTGATGGCAATCGGCGCGCCGCCGACGCTGAGCACTTTATTGAGATAGGCCGCCGCCATCCAGCCGGAGGTGCCGCCGCCAACGATGGCGATAGAATTGATCATTTGCTGTGGCTGTTCTGCACGACGAAGCGTTGCGTGACGCGCACCCGCTCCATGTTGAGTTGGTCGTCGACCTGTTTGATGTCGATCGAATGGAAGACATTGCCGGGATAGAGCACGAAACGATTGTATACCGGTTCGATGGTGTAGAATTTTTTCCACGCCGGGTGGCCCGTGCAGTCGTAGCCGGACGGCGCCAGGTCTTTACCGTGCCGTTCCAGGAAGTCCTGGTGGGCGGCAAAGTCGGCCTCCGTCCTGAGCACGGCCTTGCCCAGCATTTCATTGCGGAAGAAGCAGGTCCCCTCTTCACTGCCGGGCGTCAGGTAGATCAGTCCCAGTACGGGAGTCGGATCCACGTGCGGATGCTTCTGCTTGGCCAGCAGGTCTTGCGGCCGGGTGGTCACGATGGAGAAGTCGGCGAAGAAGTCGGGGCCAAAGTAGCGGCGGTCGCCCACGGCGGAAGCAGCCCGCGCCAGCGTGTCGCACACCAGCGCCAGCTGCGGGTCGGTTTTCTGGTCCAGCATGGCGTGACGGCCGGGATACAGCGCCAGCGAGGTGTCGTAACGGGCCTGCAGCGCCTGCGCACGCACGGCGTCCGGATCGGCGTAGAAATTCTCGATGTAGAGCACGGGCACGCCATCGGCGTGCTCGACCCGCACACTGGCTGCGGGATTGATCAGCATGGAATCAGGCGTCCGTGCCGTCGCGGCGGCGGCGGCGCGCGGCGGCTGCCAGCGCAGCCAGGCCACCCACCATCAAGGCGCCGGTTGCCGGTTCCGGGACCTGGGCCCCGGCCTGGATCTGGGCCGCTTCCGCCTCGAGCACGAGCGCAACTTGGGTCAGGTGGAAATTGCCCTGCAGCGCGCCGACGGAGAAATTGAAGGCGCCGGCCGCCGCCATGGCGATCAATTCGGTCGCGTTCAGCGTATAGCCGGCGCCCAGGCTGCCGCTGTAGCTTTGCGTTGCCGAGTAGGTGTAGTGGCGGAGATAGTCGTAGCCGGCGGTGCCGTTGTTCCGTGTGCTGGTGTAGTCATACCCATTGGTGTTGTAACCGGTCGATTGCAGGTTGACCTGGCCGGTGCTGGTGCCCTGTCCCGCGCTCAACACCATGGTATCGCGCACGGTGTCGCTACTTAAGTAATAAGTGTTGGCGTTGAAATCGCGGTACAAGGCGTAGGCGTAGTTGCAGCCGCTCCAGCCGCACGAGGTCTGTACCGTGTAACCGTAGGAGTTCGTGAGCGTCTCGCTGTAGCCCACTTGCGAGACCTGGTTGATCTGGCTGTCGGAGTAGCCGTAGGCGTTGACCCGCGCGCTGAGGACGTTGCCACCGGCCAGCCCGTTGGCGCTCAGCAAATCGGCCAGCGCGAATGCGCCGGTATACGTGCCGGCGGGCGCCGACAGCAACTGGTCCAGGTTGATGGAGGTATTGATCACGGCGGCTTGCGTACCGCCAGCCAGGGTTGCTGCGGAGACTGCGGCGGCGAGTTTGCTAAGCTTGTTCATTTTTTGGACTGGGCTGGGTTCTGCAAGGACGGACAGGTTACCGCAGCGAATTAAATGTGTCCAATACAAAACGAAAGTTTCTTTGAAAAAAAACACCTTCATTGATGTGTTGATAAGTTCTGGCGCCAAAAAAAAAGCTCCCCGAAGGGAGCTTTTTTCTTTTTTCTTGGCGGAGAGGGTGGGATTCGAACCCACGGATGGGTCGCCCCATCGCTTGATTTCGAGTCAAGTACATTCGACCACTCTGCCACCTCTCCTGGTGGTACTTTTCCTGCAGCAGCGTCTCGTGGCGGAGAGGGTGGGATTCGAACCCACGGATGGGTCGCCCCATCGCTTGATTTCGAGTCAAGTACATTCGACCACTCTGCCACCTCTCCGTTTCCCCACATGCTGCTGCGAGAAGGCAAGATTATAGCAGGCCTTGCCGGAAATGGAAGGGCTATTTACGCCTTCAGTTCAGTTATGCCACCCATGTACGGGCGCAGCACCTCGGGGATCACCACCGAGCCGTCCGCCTGCTGGTAATTTTCCAGCACGGCCACCAGGGTGCGGCCCACCGCCAGGCCGGAGCCGTTCAGCGTATGCAGCAGCTCGGGCTTGCCTTGAGCGTTGCGGAAGCGCGCTTGCATGCGGCGCGACTGGAACGCTTCGCAGTTCGACAGCGAGGAAATCTCGCGGTAGGTGTTCTGCGCCGGCAGCCACACTTCGAGGTCGTAGGTCTTGGTGGCGCCGAAGCCCATGTCGCCGGTGCACAAGCTCATCACGCGGTACGGCAGGCCCAGGTCTTTCAAAATACGCTCGGCGTGGCCGACCATCTCTTCGAGCACGTCGTAGGAGGTGTCGGGATGGACCACCTGGACCAGCTCGACCTTGTCGAACTGGTGCTGGCGTATCATGCCGCGCGTGTCGCGGCCGTAGCTGCCGGCCTCGGAACGGAAGCACGGCGTGTGCGCGGTCATCTTGACCGGCAGCGCTTCGGCGGCCAGGATCTCGTCGCGCACGATGTTGGTCAGCGAGACTTCCGACGTCGGGATCAGGTAGAAGGTTTCGCCTTCGCCTTCGGCGCCGCCCTTCTTCACCGAGAACAGGTCGGCTTCGAATTTAGGCAGCTGGCCGGTGCCGCGCAGGGAGTCGGCGTTGACCATATAAGGCGTGTAGCATTCGGTGTAGCCGTGCTCGCCGGTGTGCGTGTTCAGCATGTACTGCGCCAGCGCGCGGTGCAGGCGGGCGATGCCGCCTTTCATGACGGAGAAGCGCGAACCGGTCAGCTTGGTGGCGGTGTCGAAATCCAGGCCCAGGGCGGCGCCGACGTCGACGTGGTCTTTGACCTCGAAATCGAAGGCGCGCGGGGTGCCGATCTTGCGTACCTCGACATTGCCGCTTTCGTCCGTGCCGACCGGGACCGACTCGTGCGGCAGGTTGGGCACCGACTGCATGAAGTCGCTCATCTGCGCCTGCACAACCGTCAACGCCTGTTCGTTGTTCTTCAGCTCGTCGCCCAGGCCGGCCACTTCCGCCATCACGGCGGTGGTGTCTTCCCCTTTACCCTTGAGCATGCCGATCTGCTTGGACAGCGAGTTGCGCTTGCTCTGCAGTTCTTCGGTGCGCATCTGGATCGCTTTGCGTTCCGCTTCGAGGGCGTTGAAACCTGCCACGTCCAGCTGGAACTTGCGCGTCGCCAGGCGGGCTGCGACGGTGTCGATATCTTTACGGAGAAGTTGGATGTCTATCATGGGAGCTGCCGCTATGTCGGAAAGACAGCAATTGTACCAAGACGACGCCACTTCTTTCGAGTTTTACGCCCTCCGGCGCCCTGCCCTTGAAACCGCACCTTAGATCAGGGCGGCTTTTTCGGCGGCGGTCAGGCGTTTTGCGGCGACCACGATCACTTGCATGTTCGCTGGCGCGGCTGCCACGGTGGCGACGGCGGCGGCGGGCATCTCGATCACCGGGGCGCTGGCGGTGGCGTAGCTGGTGACGACTGCCAGCGAAGCGGCGGCGACGAAGATCAGTTCCATGTTTTTCAGTACGTTCATGATGTGCTCCTTGCTGTGGTTGGGACTACGTTGTGTGCTGCGATGGTTGTACTGTAGCCAAAGGGCTCCCGGCAAGCCATGGGCGTGCGATGAAGCGCTGAAAACAAGGGATGAAGCGCAGAAAACGGCGAAGAATGTAAAGCGAGCCAAGCCGCATTTGGGGTCGGGCCCCGGGTGCGGCTTAGCTCGCTTGCCAAGGTGACGCTGGGTGCCGAAAGCGAACTGAGCCGCATTCGGGATCCGGCGGGGACGCCGAGTGCCCGGATACGCCCGGGTGCGGCAGAGGCTGCCTGTGTCAGGCGGCGCGGGTGGCGGGGGCGGCGTCGGCGGCGCGGTGCACCAGCGCGCCCAGGCGGGCGATGGCGCCCTCCACGTCGGGACTCCAGGGGTTGCCGCAGTTGAGCCGCAGGCAGTTGCTGAACTTGCCGGACGCGGAAAACAGCGGCCCGGGCATGAGGGCCACGCCCTGCCCTATCGCCGCGCCGTGCAGCGCCAGCGCGTCGACCTGCGGCGGCATCCGCACCCATAGCACGAAGCCGCCCTGCGGCTCGGAGATGGAGCATTCAGGCGGGAAGCTGGCGGCCACGGCGTCGGACATGCGGGCGATGCGCTGCACCAGCGCGCGCCGCATCTTGCGCACCTGCAGCTCGTAGCCGCTGCCGGTCAGGAAATCGGCCAGCACGGCCTGGAAGAACTGGCTGGTGGCGCCGCTCGACACCATCTTCAGCAAGGTCACTTCCTGCGCCCAGCGCCCCGCCACCACGTAGCCGACGCGCGAGGCGGGTGTGATGGCTTTCGAGAACGATGAGCACAGCAGCACGTGGCCGCTGTTGTCGTAGGCCTTCACTGGCCACGGGCGCTCGGTGGTGAAGCACAGGTCGCGGTAGATGTCGTCTTCGATCAGCGGGATATCGTGCTGCGACAGCAACGAGGCCAGTCGCTTCTTGTTCTCCTCGGGCATGATGCAGCCGAGCGGGTTGTTGGCGTTGGGGACGAACAGGCAGGCTTGCACCAGCCCCGCGTTCAGGGCCAGCTCCAGCGCGTCGATCGACGGCCCGGTCTTCGGGTGCGTGGGGATTTCCAGCGCCTTCATGCCCAGGCTCTCGATCAGCTGCAGCAGCACGAAGTACGTCGCCGATTCGATGGCGATGGTGTCTCCCGGCTTGGCCACGGCGCGCAGGCACAGGCTGATCGCCTCGGTGCAGGAACTGGTGACGACAATCTCGGCCGGGTCGGGCCGGCCCCAGTCGAGCGCGCGCCGCATGATCTGGCGCACGAACTCCGGCTCGTTGGTTTCAAAGCAGCTGACCCGGGCCAGCAGCGCCGGATCGCGCCGCGCCACGGCAGCCACGGTTTTCTGCACCCGCTTGATGGGCAGCAGTTCGTCCGGCGGCCAGGCGGAGCCGAACTGCATCACGCCTGGCGCCTCGTTCTCCTTCAGTATGCGCATCAACAAGCTGGTGATGCCGACGTAGCCGGGCTCCTTGAGATGCTCGGCGTCCGGCAGCACGGACAGCATGCGGGCGCGGTGGCGCACGTAGTAGCCGGCTTGCGGACGCGCTTCGATCAGGCCGCGGTCCTCCATCAGCCGCAGCGCCTGCAGCACGGTGCTGACGGACAGGCGCTTCTGCTGCGCCAGGTGGCGGATCGACGGCAGCCGGTCGCCGGGCGCGAACACGCGGTCGGCGATGTGCGCACCGAGCTCGTTGGCCAGCTGTTCGTATAAATTGCTACTCATGGTCATCCTTCCATTGTGGCGGGTGCGCGCCGTGCGGCACAGGTACAGCACAGCGCTTTTTCGACAAGCACAGTTTAGCCGATACGGCACTGTGTTCATCACAATTCAGCTTTGCTGCATCTGTTATGGTCCGTCTTCAGTGGGTATTCTGGAGCCATGGAAAATCACCACCAGGAGAGCAGCATGAAATCACGCACCCAGCCTTACGCCGAATACACCCTGAGCAGCGACGCGCCCCTGCGCCTGGAAGATGCCGCCGGGCGTGTGGTGGAGAACTTGTCGGGGGTGACGTGGATTACCGCGTACGGCCAGAACACCGACTTCATCCTGCGCCCCGGCCAGTGCTTCGTGGTGCCGAACGACGGGCTGGCGCTGGTGGAGGCGATCGGCAGCAGCCGCATACGCATCGCGGCGCCGGCGGCGCAAAGCTGGAGCCAGCGCGTGCTGCGCGAGGGCCAGGCTCGCCTGGCAGTGTCCATGACGCGCTTGCGCCAGGGCTTGCAGCCGGCGGCCTGCGGCGATTTTCCTGCTTAGACTTGGCTAGGCCGGGAGCATAGCCAATCTGTTGCCGCGCATGTATTATTGAGAATTGATTACCGCATCTTCTCCATGCTAGAAAAACAGAGTAATGGCGACAGCTCGAACGACATCGCCAACCACATCGCGGAGGCCATCGCGGCGCGCAAGCTGCCGCCTGGCACCAAGCTGCGCGAGGAGGCGCTGTCGCGCCTGTACTCGGTCTCCCGCACCAAGATCCGGGCCGCGCTGCTGATCCTGTCGAAGGACAAATTGATCCAGATGGTGCCGGACAAGGGCGCTTTCGTCAGCCAGCCCAGCGAGAAGGAGTCGCGCGATATCTTCGCTGCGCGGCGCATACTGGAAGCGGCGCTGGCGCGCGAGTTCGTGGCCAAGGCCACACCTGCCGACTACAAGATCCTGGAGCAGCATCTGACCACCGAGCGGCGCGCGCTGGGCGACCACAAGGTGCGCTCGCAACTGCTGGGGGATTTCCATGTGCTGCTGGCGGGCGTGGTGGGCAACCAGGTGCTGCTCGAGATGCTGAGCGAACTGGTGGCGCGCAGCTCGCTGATCACCATGTTGTACCAGTCTGACCGGGACGCGGTGTGTTCGTCGAATGAACACGAAGAGTTCCTGGTCGCCGCCAAGGCCGGCGATGCGGACCTGGCGGCGAAGCTGATGCTGGAGCACCTGGTGCATGTCGAGGCGGCGCTGCGCTTCGACGCCAGCGGTACGCCGCACGACAAGGATCTGGTGGCGGCGCTGCTGAAGTAAGGGCTATGCCACCTTGCGCGCGCCGGTGGCCAGCGCCAGTTCGTGCGCCAGGCTGTTGTGGCGCTCGATCACGATAGGCAGGTCCACGGTCTGCAGCAAACCATCCCGTACCACCACCTTGCCGTTGACGATGCTGTGCGTGACATTGGACGGCGTGCAGAACACCAGCGCCGCGACCGGGTCGTGCAGCGCGCCGGCGAAGCCGATCTGGTCCAGCTTGAAAGTGATGATGTCGGCCGCCATGCCAGGCTTGAGCGCGCCGATGTCGTCGCGGTTAAGCACCTTGGCGCCGCCCAGCGTGGCCAGCTCCAGCGCCTGGCGCGCGGTCATCGCGTCCGGACCGAAACCGACCCGCTGCAGCAGCATGGCCTGGCGCACCTCGCCCAGCATATGCCCGGCGTCGTTCGACGCGCAGCCGTCCACGCCCAGTCCCACCGATACCCCCGCGTCCACCATCTTGCGGATGGGCGCGATGCCGGACGCCAGGCGCATATTGGAGCACGGGCAGTGCGCGATGCCGGTGCCGGTCCTGGCGAACATGTAGACGCCGTCGTCGTCGAGCTGCACGCAGTGCGCGTGCCATACATCAGGCCCCACCCAGCCGCAGTCCTCGGCGTATTCGGCGGGCGTCATGTTGAATTTCTCGCGGCTGTACGAAATGTCGTTGGCGTTCTCCGCCAGGTGGGTGTGCAGCGACACGCCGAAGCTGCGCGCCATGGCGGCCGCTTCCTTCATCAGGTCGCGCGACACCGAGAACGGCGAGCATGGCGCGACCACGATGCGCTGCATCGCGTAGCGGCTGGCGTCGTGGTAGGTTTCGATCAGGCGCTGCGTATCCTTCAGGATGGCGCCCTCCTCCTCGACCACGCGGTCCGGCGGCAGGCCGCCCTTGGACTGGCCCACGCTCATGGAGCCGCGCGCGGCGTGGAAGCGCATGCCGATCTGGCGCGCCGCTTCGATGCTGTCGTCCAGGCGGCAGTCGTTCGGGTAGATGTAGAGGTGGTCGCTGCTGGTGGTGCAGCCGGACAGCAGCAGCTCGGACATGGCCGTCAGCGTCGATACACGCACCATCTCGCTGGTGAGATTGGCCCAGATCGGATACAGGTTGGTCAGCCAGTTGAACAGTTCGCCGTTCTGCGCGGCCGGGATCACGCGCGTCAGGCTCTGGTACATATGGTGGTGGGTGTTGACCAGGCCGGGCATGACCACCTGGCCGGTGGCGTCGATCACCTCGTCGGCGTCCTGCGGCAGGTCCGCCGTGGCGCCCACCTGTTCGATCACGTTGCCGCGCACGAAGACGGCGCCGTTGTCGATTTCGCGGCGCTGTTCGTCCATGGTGACGACCACGCGCGCATTCTTGATCAAGAGAGTTTTAGTCATTTTGTTTTCCTTCGAATGATTAAACACTGCGGAAACAATGCGCGGGCACTGCGGAAACAATGTCAAAACCGCGCCGGGTGGTGCTCACCGGCGCGGCGCGTTGCAAAAATCTTACTGCATGGGCTGCGGCTTAGAGCTTAAGCCGCTTCCATCTTTTTTACCAGCATGGGCTGGGGCACCTCGTCCTCCTCGTCCTCGCTCGCTTCGACCGGACGCTCGGGCAGCACCAGATTCATCACCACGGCCACGATGGCGGCGGTGCTGATGCCGGAGCCGAAGATCTCCTGGACGAAGGCCGGCAGCTTGACCAGCAGTTCGGGACGCACGCTGACGGCCAGGCCGCAGCCGATGGAGACGGCGATAATCAGGCCGGTGCGCTTGTTGTGCTCCACTTTGCTCAGCATCTGCACGCCGGCGGCGATGATCATGGCGAACATCATCAGGCCGGCGCCGCCCAGCACGGGCTGCGGTATGGTGACGACCACCGCGCCCAGCACCGGGAACAGGCCAGCCAGCGCCAGCATCACGCCGGTCAGGGCCACCACGTGGCGGCTGGCGACGCCGGTCAGCGAGATCACGCCGACGTTTTGCGCGAAGGTGGACACCGGAGGGCTGCCCAGCAGGGCGGCAAAGGCAGAGCCGACGCCGTCGCACAGCACGCCGCGCGACAGGGTCTTGCCGCGCATCTTGGTGTTGGTGGCCGCTCCCAGCGCCATGAAGGTGCCGGTCGTTTCCACCATCGTCACGACGTAGGCTACGGCCATGGCGACGATGCCGCTGATCGGGAAGGTCAGCCCGTATTGCGCCGGCTGCGGCAGCGCGAACACCGCCGCCTTCTGCACGCTTGAGAAGTCGATCAAGCCCATGCCCAGGCAGACCACGTAGCCGACCACCATGCCGATGACCACGGCGGCGGCGGAGAAGATGCCTTTGCCCCACTGCACCAGCGCGATCACGGTCACCAGCACGAACAGCGCGATGCCGAGGTTGACCGGCGCGCCGTAGCTGGCGCCCGAGCCTTTGCCGCCGGCGGCCCAGTCGATCGCGACCGGCACCAGCGACAGGCCTATCATGGTGACCACGACGGCGGTGACGGCGTGCGGGAACAGCTTGCGGATTTGCGGCATGAAGCAGGAGCCGACGATCATCACCACCGAGGCGGCCAGCGAGGAGCCGAGGATGCCGGGCACGCCGTGTTCGAAGCCGATGCTGATGGCCGCTCCGACGAAGGCGAAGCTGGTGCCCATCACGCAGGGCAGGCGGATGCCGATCGGGCCGACGCCTTTGCACTGGATGATGGTGACGATGCCGGAGCCGAGCAGCGCGGCGTTGATCAGGGCGACGATCTGGTCGGCGGGGAGTTTGAGGACGGCGCCGACCACCAGGGGCACGGCAATGATGCCCCCGAGCGCGGCGAGCATGTGCTGGGCGGCCAGCAGGACAGTGGTAACGAGGGGTGGACGGTCGTCCACTTGAAATAGCAGGTTGTTCATTGTGTCTCCATCATTGATGTTATTTGTGAACTACTTTTTCCGGTGCTATCCGGCATGCCTCACCCGCAGATCGTGGCGTCTGTTTTTATCGTGGCGAGGTCGTACTGTGGCGGGATGGAATGCTTACGTGCAGCTCTGCGGCCGCTGTCCATGCAATCGATGATGCCGACGGCGGCGCGGCGTGTCAACTGATTTTGTATACAATCTATGAATACGAAATGTACGGTATGGCGGGAATGTCACACATTCGACTGCCCCGTCCGGCAGCGGTGTCCGGACGGTTCTCTACAGCAACGAGGCGCTTAGAGCACCACGCCCAGTTCGCGCAGGATCTCTTCCTTCATGGCCTGCAGGTCCGGGCTGGACAGTTTGCGCGGATGCGGGTGCGGCACGGCGAACGCGGCCTGGATGCGGGTCGGGCGCGGCGACAGCACCAGCACGCGGTCGGCCATGTACAGTGCCTCCTCGACGTCGTGGGTAATCAGGATCACCGTGTGGCGCTCCTCGGCCAGGATGCGCAGCAGTTCGGTGCGCATCTTCAGGTTCATCAGCGCGTCCAGCGCCGAGAACGGCTCGTCCATATAGAGGATTTCCGGCTTGACCACCAGCGCGCGCGCCAGCTCGACCCGCTTCAGCATGCCGCCGGATAATTCGTGCGGATAGCTGTTCTCGAAGCCCTTGAGCCCGACCATGGCGGCGTAGTGGTCCGCCAGCGCGGCCTTGTCGCCGTGGCCGTTACCGTTCAAGCCGAACATCAGGTTCTGCTGTACGGTGAGCCAGGGGAACACCGAGCCGTGCTGGGAGATGGCGATGCCCTGCGGGCTGGCGCCGCGCCGCAGCGCGCCGTCCACCAGCACCTCGCCCTCGTCGGGCGCTTCGAAACCGGCGATGATCTTCATCAGCGTCGATTTGCCGCAGCCGGAAGGGCCGACGATGGCGATGAACTCGCCGTCCCTGACGTCCAGGCTGACGCCGCCCACCACCGGCAGGTGCTGCTTGCCCTTGGTAAAGCCCTTCTTGATATCCTTGACGACGATCTTAACGTCCATAGCGCCACCTTACCGATTTGAGGCCTTCCAGGCGGCGCATGATGCCGTCCAGCAACAGGCCGATGATGCCGATGATAATCATGCCGGCCACCACCAGGTCGTAGCGGTTGCCGGCATTGCGTGAATCCATGATCAGGTAGCCCAGGCCGGAGCGCAGCGCGATCATCTCGGCCGCCACCACCACCAGCCAGGCCACGCCCAGGCTGATGCGCATGCCGACGATGATCTCGGGCAGCACGGCCGGGATGATGACTTGCCGGAACAGCACCGTGCGCGAGACGCCGAAATTCTCGGCCGCGCGCAGGTAGCGGCGCTCGATCGTGTGCACGCCGGCCGCCGTCTGCACGATCATCGGGAACACGGCGGCGATGAAGATCAGGAAAATGGGCGACAGGTTGCCCACGCCGAACCAGAGTATGGCCAGCGGTATCCAGGCGATGGGCGAAATGGGGCGCAGGATCTGGAACACCGGGTTGAGCGTGATGTAGGCCGCGTCGACCCGGCCCATCCATAGACCCAGCGGGAGCGCTACCAGCGCGGCCAAGCCGAAACCGGTGCCGACGCGGAACAGCGAGGCGCCGATGTGTTCCCACAGCGTGCCATCTTCCACCAGTTCCAGCGTGCCGGTGACCACTTGCAGCGGCGTGGGGAAGATCATGCTCTCGGTTTGCACCACCACCACCCACCACAGGGCAATCAGCGCGGTCAGCAACAGCAGCGGTGCGAGCAATCGTTTCAGCCTATCCATGAACGCCTTTAAAGTTAACGATGAAAACAGCATGGGCGGTGCGGCGCAGCGCCGCCAGCCGCCATTGCAGACGCGCCAGGCCCGGCGCCGGGTGCGGCAGCACGGCCACCGTCATCTGGCCGGAGGCGTGCGCGGTGCAGTCGAACTGGTAGTCGGCGGCCTGCTCGAAGGGCAGGCGGAAATTCTGCCCCGGCATGATGAGCACGGGGCCGAACTGCTGCGGCACGTCGTCCAGATTGCGCAGCAGCAGCGTGTCGTTCAAGCCGACGGTCAGTTCGATGCGGGCCGGCAGTATCTCGACCGGGTCGCCGGCCATGCGGCGTGCCCATGTGCCCTTGGGGATGTCGAAGGGCTGATCGCGGCTGGCGAGGGCCAGCGGCGCCCACGCGGCCCAGCCGGCGCACGCCCCTGCCAGCACGGCGGCTAGCAGGCAAGCGGACAGCACGCCCCGGCGGGCCAATCGCCAAGCCATGCCGTCAGTTCTTCAGCAGGATGGCCGCGTCATGGGCCACATCGTCGGCACTGCGGCCGAAGGGCAGCAAGGAGCGCAGATAGCCCTTGCGGTCGATAAAATACAGATAGGAGGAATGGCCGATGGTGTACGCGCCCTTCCCGCCTTCGATCATCTTCTTGCTGGCGCTGATGCCGTAGTCCTTGCGCACCCGCGCCAGTTGCTCTTCGCTGCCGGTCGCGCCCAGGATGCTGGGGTCGAAATGCGCCAGGTAGTCGTGCATCTGCGCCACGGTATCGCGCTCGGGGTCGACCGTCACATAAACGACCTGCACCCCGGCCGCCAGCGGACCGAGTTTCTGGCGCGCCGCCGTCAGCGTGGCCAGCGATACCGGACACACGTCCGGGCAACTGGTGTAGCCGAATTCCAGCACCACCAGCTTGCCGCGCAGCCTGCTCAGCGTCAGCGGCTTGCCGTCCGAGCCGCGCAAGGTGAAGTCCGGCGCCAGGCGCGGCGGCTCGAACACGCCGCCCTTCAGGCCCAGAGGCGCGCCCAGGGCTTGGGCCGCAGCCCGAGCCGGCGCCGTGGCCGGTGCTGCTGGCTGGCTGGCCGGGGCTGCGAGCTGGCTGGCCATGGCCGGTACTATGGACTGGCTGGGGGCCGGCGCTGAGGAATGGCTCGCCAAGGCCAGTGCTGATGACTGGCTGGCCAGGGGCGATGGGGCGCGCAGGGCGGCCTGGGCCGGAGCCACAGGCTGGCTGGCCGGGCCATCGGCGGCAATGGCCAAGCCGCCCGGCAGTGCCAGCGCGCCCAGCAGCGCCAGCGCGGCCAACGCCGGCCCCGCGCTGGCCGCCAGCACCGCATCGCGGCGATTAAACACTGATCGCCACCGGCTTGAACGCCTTGACGAAGCTCTCGTCCACGTAATTCTCGTAGGCGACGGGCCGCTTGAGCGTGCCCGCCTCCAGCGACAGCTGCATCAGCTCTTCGAATTCGCTGCGTATCATGCGCAGGTCGCCATAGGTGACACGGTCGGCCGGGTTGTCCATGACGAAGCGGATGATGTTGGGATCCTGGTTGAAGAACTTGCGGCCGGCCGCGGTAGCCGCCGCCTTCTCGCGGTTGGCCGGGGCCTGGTCCAGCCAGGTGCCTGCCGATTGCACATAGTTGACCAGTTCCTGCACCAGCGGCCGGTTTTCCTTGATCAGTTCCTCGCGCACGGTGAGCACGCAGCAGATGTAATTGCGCCATTCGTCGCGCGTCATGGCCAGCGGACGGGCATAGCCGGCGCGCTGCGCGGCCGCGCCGAACGGTTCGCCGGTGCAGTAGCCGTCCACCGCCTTGGCATACAGCGCGGCCGGCATGTCCGGCGGCGCCATCTCGATGATTTCCACGTCCTTCGGCGACATCTTTTCGCGCGCCAGCATCTTGCGCAGGAACAGGAAGTCGACCGCGAAGCGGCTCGGAATGGCGATGCGCTTGCCGCGCAGGTCGGCGAAGCGCTTGTACGGCGAATCGGTGCGCACCATGATGACGGCCCCCGAACGGTGGCCCAGCGAGACCACCTTCACGGGGATGCGCTTGTCGCTCAAGTCCATCACCAGCGGCGCCAGCATATAGGCGGCCTGGATGCGGCCCGTCATCAGCGATTCCTTGATTTCGGGCCAGCCGTTGTATTTGCTGTATTCAAACGGCGCCGCGCCGCCCGCCTTGGCCCTGGCCACGCTGGCGATGGGCAGTGTGAGGTTGCAGGTGACCGGCAGGCCGCCGACCTGGACAGGGCTGCCGGCGGCGGCCGACAGCGGCAGCGGCAGGCTCGCCGCTGCGACCATGCCGCCCAACAATTGGCGGCGGCGGCGCGATTCCAGCGCTGGTTCGGGGTCTGCGTGCATGGTCCGGTCAGTTGTAGTAGAGCCTGCAATTGTACCGTAGCAAACACACTCCGGCCAGCGCCGGGGCCGGACTCACTGGATCTGCAACTGCCGGCCGTGGGCGCCGGCGCGCTTGGGCAGCGTCAGTTCAAGGACGCCGTTGTTGCAGGTGGCGCTGGCCTGCTGGTCGTCCACCTCCTGCGGCAGCGTGAAGCTGCGGTACTGCTCGCCATGGAAGCGCTCGGTGCGCAGCATGGTGCCGCTTTGCGGCGTCGTTGGTTGCTGCTCGTCGTGCTTGGCGCGTATCGTCACCGTCTTGCCGTCGACCGACACGTTGATGTCCTGCTTGTCGAAGCCGGGCATCTCGGCGCGGATCACATAAGCCTGATCGGTTTCGGACACGTCCATGCGCATGCTGCGCGCCAGGTCGTTCTGCAATGGACGGTCCAACTCGTCGAAAAAGCGTTCAATGTCACGGAAGGGATCGAGCCGTGCCAGATCGCCGAAAGGACTGAAACGCGTGAGATTGTGTGCCATAACATCCTCCAATGCTAGTGAATAAGCTAATCCTGCGTGTGTAAGCTTAGCACCGGCTCCAGAGGCGTCCAGCGTCAATTCAATCGTGCGCCCAGGGCTTTTCCCCTCGCAAATCCGGCGCCGGCGCGCACAGCCGGAACGTCAACTCAGCGGTCATTCTTTTCGCGCTTCGTCGTCCAGGCTGCGCAGGAAGGCCAGCTTGTCGGCGATCTTGCTTTCCAGGCCGCGTGGCACCGGCTGGTACCAGCCCGGCTCGGCCATGCCGTCCGGCAGATAAGTTTCGCCGGCCGCGTAGGCGTTCGGCTCGTCGTGCGCGTAGCGGTATTCGTGGCCGTAGCCCAGCTCTTTCATCAGCTTGGTCGGCGCGTTGCGCAAGTGCACCGGCACCTCGCGCGACTTGTCGCGCTTGACGAAGGCCATGGCCTGGTTGAAGGCGTTGTAGCCCGCATTGCTCTTGGCGGCCACGGCCAGGTAGATCACGGCCTGGCCCAGCGCCAGCTCGCCTTCGGGCGAACCGAGGCGCTCGTAGGTGGCGGCGGCGTCGTTGGCCATGGTCAGCGCGCGCGGGTCGGCCAGGCCGATGTCTTCCCAGGCCATGCGCACGATGCGGCGCGACAGGTAGCGCGGGTCGGCGCCGCCGTCTATCATGCGGCAGAACCAGTACAGCGCGCCGTCCGGGTTCGAGCCGCGCACCGACTTGTGCAGCGCCGAAATCTGGTCGTAGAAGTTGTCGCCCCCCTTGTCGAAACGGCGCGCGTTCAAGGTCATCGCGTTCTCGACGAACCTGGCGTCGATCTTCTGTACCCCCGCCGAGGTGGCCGCGTTATCGGCCTGCTCCAGCAGGTTCAGGAAGCGGCGCGCGTCGCCGTCGGCGTAGCCGATCAGGGTATCGGCAGCCGCGTCGTCTATTTTCAGGTGAGACAGCACGCCCTTCTGCGCCTTGACCAGCAGTTCGCGCATTTCCTCGTCGCTGAGCGACTTGAGCACGTAGACCTGGGCGCGCGACAGCAGCGCCGAGTTCACTTCGAAGCTGGGGTTCTCGGTGGTGGCGCCGATGAAGGTCACCAGGCCGGACTCGACGAAGGGCAGCAAGGCGTCCTGCTGCGATTTATTGAAACGGTGGATCTCGTCGACGAACAGCAAAGTGTGCTTGCCGTGGCGGTCCAGGTTCTGCTGGGCCTGCTCCATGGCGGCGCGGATGTCTTTCACGCCCGCGAACACGGCCGACAGGGCGATGAACTCGGCGTCGAAGGCGTTGGCGGTCAGGCGCGCCAGGGTGGTCTTGCCGACGCCTGGCGGGCCCCACAGTATCATCGAATGCGGCTTGCCGGCCTGGAAAGCCAGCCGCAGCGGCTTGCCCTCGCCCAGCAGGTGAGCCTGGCCGATGACTTCGTCCATGGTCTTGGGACGCAGGGCCTCGGCTAGCGGCGCGCGGGGTTCGGTTTTGAAGAGGTCGTCCATCATGGCGGGGAGCTGCGTTGTGGTGGTGTGTCGTCCTCGCGCAAGCGGGGATCCATACCGCGCCTCAGCATCAGCCTCAGCATGGATTCCCACTTGCGTGGGAATGACAGGGTATTGGGTAGTCTAAGTCTAGCAGCGGCCGCCAGGCGGCCCTTGCGGCGACGCAAACGCTGCGTCTATTGCTTCGAAATCTCCACGCCCTTCGGCATGACGAAGGTGTAGTGCGCGGCGCCGACCTGCGGGTTCTTCTCGAACTTGCTGAACGTCAGCACCGACATCGATCCGAAATTATCCTTCAGCTCCATCGCCTCCGGCGTGCCGTTGCGCAGGCCGATGCTGATCTGCTCGAAGGTGGTGTCGGCGGTCTTGGGCACCGCTTTCAGCCATTCCAGGCCGTCGCGCGCGCCCCCCTCGGACAAGGTGAAGTTCTTCTCCAGGTCGTTGCTGCCGAACAGGATGGCGGCCGGCGACGAGCCCAGCGCGCTGCCCAGCTTCTTGACCGTGACCTGGTTCAAGTCCTTGTCGTAGATGTAGAGCTGCTCGCCGTCGGCCTGCAGCAGCTGCTCGTAAGGCTTCGCATAGGTCCAGATGAACTTGCCCGGACGGGCGAACTCGAACGTGCCGCTGGCCGGGGCCGAGGTCTTGGTCCCGGTGCCGGAGGCCTTCACCTGGCGCTGCGTGAATTCGCCGCGCGCCGACTTGGTGCTGGCGACGAAGGTCTTGAACTGCTCCAGCGCCGTGGCATGCGCCGCGCCGGCCAGCAGCAGCGAGCCCGCCAGCATGGCGGCCAGGGCCGTGATTTTCTTAACTTGGGTCATGCTTGTCCTTTTATTCTGCACTGGCAGCCGGCACCAGGATGTCCCGGTTGCCATTCGACTGCATGGGCGATACCACGCCGCTATTTTCCATCTGCTCCAGCAGGCGCGCCGCACGGTTGTAACCGATGCGCAAGTGGCGCTGCACCAGCGAAATCGAGGCCCGCCGGTTCTTCAGCACCACCTGGACCGCCTGGTCGTACATCGGGTCGGCTTCGCCGCCGCCCTCGCCCGCCGCGCCGCCGCCCTCGGCGCCGCCCTCGCCTTCCAGCGTGCCGCCCTCCAGGATGCCGTCGATGTAATTCGGCTCGCCCTGCATTTTCAAGTGTTTCACCACGCGGTGCACCTCCTCGTCCGACACGAAGGCGCCGTGCACGCGCACCGGCAAACCGGTGCCGGGCGGCATGTACAGCATGTCGCCCATGCCGAGCAGCGCTTCGGCCCCCATCTGGTCCAGAATCGTGCGCGAGTCGATCTTCGACGACACCTGGAAGGCGATGCGGGTCGGGATGTTGGCCTTGATCAGGCCGGTAATCACATCCACAGATGGGCGCTGCGTCGCCAGAATCAAGTGCAGGCCCGCCGCGCGCGCCTTCTGGGCGATGCGGGCGATCAGTTCCTCGACCTTCTTGCCGACCACCATCATCAGGTCGGCCAGCTCGTCGATGATGATGACGATGGTGGGCAGCTTGTCGAGTGGCTCAGGCGAATCGGGCGTGATGCTGAACGGATTCGGGATGTGCTCTTCGCGCTTGGCCGCCTCGGCGATCTTGGCGTTGTAGCCGGCCAGGTTGCGCACGCCCAGCTTGGACATCAGCTTGTAGCGGCGCTCCATCTCGTTGACGGCCCAGTTCAGCGCATGGCCGGCCTGGCGCATATCGGTCACCACCGGCGCCAGCAGGTGCGGAATGCCTTCGTAGACCGACATCTCCAGCATCTTCGGATCGATCAGTATCATGCGCACGTCGGCCGGGTCGGACTTGTAGAGCAGCGACAGGATGGTGGCGTTGATGCCCACCGATTTACCGGAACCGGTGGTACCGGCCACCAGCAGGTGCGGCATCTTGGCCAGGTCGGCCACCACTGGCTTGCCGGCGATGTCTTTGCCCAGCGCCACGGTCAGCGGCGAGGCGTTGTCGTGGTAGACCTTGGAGCCGACGATCTCCGACAGGCGCACGATCTGGCGCTTCGGATTGGGCAGCTCGAGCGCCATGTAATTCTTGCCCGGGATGGTTTCCACCACGCGGATCGAAGTCAGGGACAGCGAGCGCGCCAGGTCGCGCGCCAGGTTGACGATCTGCGACCCCTTGACGCCCGTCGCCGGTTCAATTTCGTAGCGCGTCACCACCGGGCCGGGATAGGCCGCGACCACGCGCGCTTCCACGCCGAAGTCCGACAGCTTCTTCTCGATCAGGCGGCTGGTGAACTCCAGCGTCTCCACAGCCACGGTTTCCTGCGACACCGGCGCGTCGTCCAGCAGCGACAGCGGCGGCAGGTCGCCGGGGCGGGCATCCTGGAACAGCGCGCCCTGGCGCTCCTTGACGGCGCGTTCGGACGGCACCACCGACGTCACCTGCTGCTCGATCTTGACCGGCACCGGCGCCAGGAACTTCTCCGGCGCCGCAGTTGGCATAGTCATCGGCCTGCCCATGGGCGCGTCGTCCGCGTCCATGCCCATGGCGCCGGCCAGCCCGGCCGACGGCGCGGAAGCAGGCAGGGGAACGCCCATGCGCGGCTCGGCGCGGACCGGCTGGACCGGCCTCTCGACGTGCTTTTCTATATGCTTGGCGCGCTCGCTGACCACCACTTCGTCGCGCTTGACGGTGGCGCGTTCGCCCTGGATGCGGTCTTCGCGGTCCTGGTAGCGGTGCGCCATCCACTCGAAGCAATCCTCGATGAAGCCGCCGATGCGCTCGGCCACGGCCAGCCAGGAAACATGGAAGAACAGGCTGAAACCCAGCCCGAACAGCAACAGCAGCAGCAAGGTGGCGCCGGTGAAACCCAGGCCGACGTGCGCGCCGTGGCCGATCAGCTTGCCCAGCACGCCTCCCGGCGCCAGCGGCAGCGGCGTCTTCAAGGTGTACATGCGCAGGAATTCCAGGCCCAGGCTGCCCACCAGCAGGAAGGCGAAGCCGACCACGCGTATCAGTCCCTCGTGGCGGTGCTCCGCCTCCACTTCTTCCTTGGTGACGAATTTGCGCGTCAGGCGGCGGTAGCCGCTCCAGACCGCGCGCAGCAGCCACACGCACCACCACCAGGCCGACAGGCCGAAGATGTACAGCATCAAATCGCTCATCCAGGCGCCGGCGCGGCCGCCCAGGTTGAACACCTTGGGCACCACGTTCGAGTGCGACCAGCCCGGATCGGCCTTGTTGTAGCTGAACATGATCAGCAGGAAGTACAGCGCCAGCGCCGCCAGCGCGAACCAGCGCGCCTCCGACAGCAGCCGCACCAGCCGGTTCGGCAGCGGCTGGCGTTCGGTGGGCGCGCGGGTGTAGCTGATCGGCTGCTGCTTGGTCGGCTGCTGCTTCGAAGGCTGTTCTCTCGTTTTAGACATTGATACTTTTATAAGATTTTTGCGGCCGCGCCATAGGGCGCCGGCTATTTGGGGATATTCTAAGCCATCTTATAGGGAACAGCCCTCCCAATTCATGCAGATCGCGCGCTTGGACTATAATTCTGCTTTGCCTGCCGGCATTGTCTTTGCCGCGCCCGCCCCCAACTCCGGACTATCCGAACTAATTAGAGAAGCTGCTCATGACCACTACCAAACACGCCAAAGTTTTGATCCTCGGCTCCGGCCCAGCAGGCTACAGCGCGGCCATCTATGCCGCGCGCGCCAATCTGAACCCTATGCTGGTGACCGGCGTGGAACAGGGCGGCCAGCTGATGACCACCACCGACGTGGAAAACTGGCCGGCCGACCCGATGGGCGTGCAGGGTCCGGACCTGATGCAGCGCTTCCTGCAGCACGCCGAGCGTTTCAACACCGACATCGTGTTCGACCACATCCACACCGCCAAGCTGGACGAGAAGCCGATCCGCCTGATCGGCGACAGCGCCGAATACACCTGCGACTCGCTGATCATCGCCACCGGCGCCTCGGCGCAGTACCTGGGCCTGCCCTCCGAGCAGGAGTTCATGGGCCGCGGCGTGTCCGCCTGCGCCACCTGCGACGGCTTCTTCTACCGCGGCCAGGAAGTGGCCGTCATCGGCGGCGGCAACACCGCCGTCGAGGAAGCGCTATACCTGTCCAACATCGCCACCAAGGTCACGCTGATCCACCGCCGCGAGAAGTTCCGCGCCGAAGCCATCCTGATCGACCGCCTGATGGCCAAGGTCGCCGAAGGCAAGATCGAACTGAAACTGAACCACACGCTGCACGAAGTGACGGGCGACCAGGGCGGCGTGACCGGCCTGACCCTGGCGGCCACCGCCGACGGCGCGCAGACCCAGATCAAGGTGCACGGCCTGTTCGTGGCGATCGGCCACAAGCCGAACACCGGCATCTTCGAAGGCCAGCTGGAAATGCACAACGGCTACATCAAGACCAAGACCGGCACCGAGGGCATGGCCACCGCCACCACCGCGCCGGGCGTGTTCGCCGCCGGCGACGTGCAGGACCACATCTACCGCCAGGCCATCACCAGCGCCGGCACCGGCTGCATGGCCGCGCTGGACGCCCAGCGCTACCTGGAAGGCCAGGAATAAAGCCATGGCCGGACTGAAGGACTTCGCCGACCTGAAAATCCTCGGCAAACAGCTGAAGGAACAGGGAGAGGCGCGCGCGGCGGCCGACGCCGAGCGCGCCAAGCGCGAAAAAGTGGCGGCGGCGGAAGCGAACATCTTCCGCAACACGCTGGGCCAGGTGCAGCGCATGCCGGAGCAAAACCGCTATGTGCACCAGCCCGCGCCCGTGGTGTCGGCCAAGGCGCTGGCGGCGGCGAAGAAGCGCGGTCCGCTGACGCCCGACGAACAGCGCCAGGACGACGCGGCCGTGCTGCAGGAGTCCCTGTCGGACCTGTTCGAGGTCGACCACTACATGGAGGAAGACCCGGCGCTGAACTACGCGGCGCCCGGCGTCGGCCCCGATGTGGTGAAAAAGATGCGCAAGGGCCACTGGCCGGTGCAGGACGAGCTGGACCTGCACGGCCTGAACCGCGACGCCGCGCGCGACGCGCTAGGCGCCTTCCTGACCCGCGCCAACCAGCGCGGCGCGCGCTGCGTGTGCGTGATCCACGGCCGCGGCTTCGGCTCGCGCGGCCAGGAGCCGGTGCTCAAGTCCATGGTGCACAGCTGGCTGGTGCAAAAGGAAGTGGTCGCCTTCAGCCAGGCCCGTCCGTCCGAAGGCGGCGAAGGCGCGCTGATCGTGCTGCTGCGCGCCGCGCTGGCGCCGGAACGGCGTTAAAACAGCCCATGACCGACCAGGAAGCAGTACCAGCCCAGGCCGTTGAATCGGCCGAATCGATCGCGCGCGACATCGCCGAGGCGATCGCCGAGCATCGCCTGCCGCCGGGCACCAAGTTAAGGGAAGAGGCGCTGGGCCGCGCCTACGGCGTGAGCCGCACCAAGGTGCGCGCCGCGCTGCTGATGCTGTCCAAGGAAAAACTGATCGAAATCGTGCACGACAAGGGTGCGTTCGTCGCCAAGCCCAGCGCGGCGGAAGCGCGCGAGATCTTTGCCGTGCGGCGCATCCTGGAAGCGGCGCTGGCGCGCGAATTCGTCGCCAAAGCCAGCGCCGGCGACTACCGCCGCCTGCGCGACCACCTGGCGGCCGAGCAAGCCGCGCTGGCATCGCACGGCTCCAGCCAGCGCACCCGCCTGCTGGGCGACTTCCACGTGCTGATGAGCGAAGTGGTCGGCAACAGCGTGCTCACCGACACCATCCGCGAACTGGTGGCGCGCAGTTCGCTCATCACCATGCTGTACCAGCCGAGCAGCGACGCCGAATGCTCGTCGGTCGAACACGGCGCCATCCTCGACGTTGCCGAAAGCGGCAACGCCGAGGAAACCGTGCAGCTGATGCTGCGCCACCTGGAACACGTGGAAGCCGGCCTGCGCTTCGACGGCGTGGAAACGCCGAAGCGCGACCTGATCAGCGCCCTGCTGATGGCCAACGACGGCTGAGTACCTGCTGCGCTCAGAAGCGGTGGGACATGCCGCCGCCGTAGAAGTTGACGGATGTCGCCGCTTTGCGCTGGCCCGCGTCCACGTACAGATAGGTGCGCGCCGACAAGCTATGCTCCCAGCCCAGGCCCAGCTGCTTGGTCTGGACCGCGCCGTCCGGCTGCTTGCGGCCATAACCGAGCAAGAAGGTCTCCGCCCCCATCACGTAGTTGGCGCCCGTCACCCACGCCTTGGTGACCGGGTTGCGCGCCAGCGTCGCGCCCTGGTCCTGGCGCTGGTAGGAGGCCACCAGCTTCAGCGCCGCGCTGGCCATGGCGGATCCCGCCACCGACCAGATTTTCGTCTCGGCCGCATTGCGCTCGGTCGCCAGCATGGCGGCGAACGGTCCCGCCTTATAGGTCGCCGACACCGAATACGGATTGCTGTGCAGCGGCGAGTTGGCGGGATATTGCGGCGCGGCGGCGGTGCCGCGGCCGATCAGCGCGCTGTTGCCCAGGGCTTCCTTGCTGGCCACCGTCACGTTGATCTGCGCGCCGCCCACTTCAGGCGAATTGTAGAACACGGCGTTCGACCAGCGGTTGGCCGACGAGCCGCTCGGATCGAGCGGCTGGCTGGTGTAGCCGGCCACCGTCAGGTCGGTCTGGAAGCCCGCCGTGCTGGGCACGCCGCGCCATGGCTCGAAGGCCGAACTGGAATCCTGGAACGCCGTCAGGCCGCGGCCGAAGCGCAGCGTGCCGAAGTTGCCCTGCAAGCCGACCCGGCTCTGGCCCTGGAACAGCGGACGGCTGACGCCTTCTATGGTGCCGATATCCGGGTCGTAACGGATTTCCAGCTGGAAGATCGCCTTCAGGCCGTCGCCCAGGTCTTCCGCGCCGCGAAAGCCCAGGCGGTTGTTGTCGCGCCGTCCCACCACGGTGGCGCCGCCGCTCTTTTTCGATACGCCCAGGTCGATATTGCCGTACATGGAAACCGACGACTGCGCCTGCGCGCCACCGGCAGCAGCGGCCAGCACCAGGATACTCACCATGCTTTTCTTCATTTTTCTCTCTTTCAGGTTGAGGCACTACGAACGAATGGTTATGCAACAGCGGTCATGCAACAGCGCTTATGCAACAGCGGCGACGAAATTGGCCAGTTCCGCCGTGGCCGGACTGGCGAACAGCAATTTCGGATGGCCCTGCTCGTGGATGCGGCCCTGGTGCATGAACACCAGTTGGTCGCCGACTTCGCGCGCAAAGCGCATTTCATGGGTCACCATGATCAGCGTCATGCCGTCGTCGGCCAGGCGGCGCACCACACCCAGCACTTCATTGACCAGTTCCGGGTCCAGCGCGGAGGTGATTTCATCGCACAGCAAGACCTTGGGCTCCATCGCCAGCGCGCGCGCAATCGCCACCCGCTGTTGCTGGCCACCCGACAGCTGATCCGGATAGGCGTCGAACTTGTCGGCCAGGCCGACCTTGGCCAGCATGGCGCGCGCCAGCTCTTCCGCTTCGCGCCGGCCAAGCTTCTTCACCACCGTCGGCGAGAGCATCACGTTCTGGCCGGCCGTCATGTGGGGATACAGGTTGAACTGCTGGAACACCATGCCGACCTTGAGCCGCAGCGCGCGCAGATCGGTCTGGCCCGCCGTCACCGGCACGCCGTCCACGGCCAGCGTTCCCTGGTCGAAACGCTCCAGGCCGTTGATGGTGCGCAGCAGGGTGCTCTTGCCGGAACCGCTGCGGCCGATGATGGCCGTCACCTGGCCTGCGCCCACGCTCAGGTCTATGCCCTTGAGCACATGGTTGGCGCCGTAGCGCTTGTGCAAGCCATTAATGGTTACGAGCGACATGCATTTTCCTTTCCAGGGTTTTGGCGTACAGCGACAGCGGGTAGCAGATGCAGAAATACAGCAGCGCCACCAGGCCGTACACGGTGAAGGGCGCAAAGCTGGCGTTGCTGATCATGCCGGCCGCCTTGCTCAATTCGACGAAGCCGATGATGGACGTGACGGCGGTCGCCTTGACCACCTGGACTGAAAAGCCCACGGTGGGCGCGATGCCGATGCGCAGCGCCTGCGGCAGGATCACGTGCCGCATCTGCGCCACGTAGCCGAGCGCCAGGCTGGACGACGCTTCCCACTGGCCGCGCGGGACAGCCTCCACGCAGCCGCGCCAGATCTCGGCCAGGTAGGCGCTGGTAAACAAGGTCAGCGCAATGGCCGCCGCGCTCCAGGGCGACAGTTCCAGTCCCGCCAGCGACAGGCCGAAGAACAGCAGGAACAGCTGCATCAGCAGCGGCGTGCTTTGAAACACTTCGATATAGCCGATGGCAAACAGGCGCAGCGCGCGGTGGCTGGAACTGCGCAGCAGCAGCAAGGCCGCGCCGGCCAGGCCGCCGCACACGAAGGCCAGCAGCGACAGCGCCACGGTCCAGCGCGCCGCCAGCAGCAGGTTGCGCAGGATGTCCCAGGTGCTGAATTCGTTCATGCCGTCCTCCCCGCCAGGAAGCGCCGGCCGCCCCAGGCCAGCAGGCGGCGCAAGCCTAGCGCCAGGCAGAAATACAAAGCGGTGGCGACCAGGTAAGCCTCGAAGGCGCGGAAGTTGCGCGACTGGACGAAGTTGGCGCCGAAGGTCAATTCCTCGGCCGAGATCTGCGAACAGACGGACGAGCCCAGCATCACCACCACGATCTGGCTGGTCAGCGCCGGCCAGATCTTCAGCAGCGCCTGGCGCAGCACCACGTGGCGGAAGATCTGCAGCCGCGTCATGGCCAGCGCCTGCGCCGCTTCCAGCTGCCCCTTGGGCACGGCCTCGACGCCGGCGCGGATGATCTCCGTGCTGTAGGCGCCCAGGTTGAGCACCATGGCCAGGGTGGCCGCGTCCCACTCGTCCAGCCGCAGGCCGATGCTGGGCAAGCCGAAAAACACGAAGAACAGCTGCACCAGGAAGGGCGTGTTGCGTATCAATTCCACGTAGGCGCCGAACAGTTGCGCCAGTACCGGCAGTTTCCAGGCGCGCGACAGCGCCCCCAGGATGCCTATGCCCACGCCCAGTACCGTGCCCACCGTGGTCAGGCGCGCGGTGCCCAGCAAGCCGCGCCACAGGTAATCGCGGTACTCCCACAAGCTGCTGAAGTCGAACAGGTAGGACATCGCCGGCCCCTTACAGGAAGGAGGCCACCGGACGCTTGAGCTTCAGCCATTTCTCCGCGATGGCGTTCAGGGAACCGTCCTGCTTGGCCTTCTCGACGATCTGGTTGACCCGTTCCAGCAGCTGCGGCTCGCCCTTGTTCAGGCCGATGTGGCAAGGCGAATTCTTGATGATGAACTTGAAGTCCAGCTTGTGCACCGGCTGCTTTTCCGACACCGCACCCGCGACCACGTTGCCGGTGGCGATCAGCGGCACCTGGCCGGACAGGAAGGCGGCGATGGTGGCGTTGTTGTCCTCGAAACGCTTGATGGTGGCGCTGGCCGGCGCCAGCTTGCTCAGCTCCAGGTCTTCCACCGCGCCGCGCGTCACGCCCACGGTCTTGCCGGCCAGTTCCTCGGCCTTGCCGATCGCCACCTGGGCGGAACCGAACACGCCGCTGAAGAATGGCGCGTAGGCGACGCTGAAGTCGATGACCTTTTCCCGCTCGGGATTGCGGCCCAGGCTGGAGACCACCAGGTCGACCTTTTTCGTATTCAGGTAGGGAATGCGGTTGGCGCTGGTGACGGGCACCAGTTCCACCGCCACGCCCAGCTCCTTCGCCAGCAGCATGGCCACGTCGATGTCATAGCCCGCCGGCTTCATGTCGGTGCCCACCGAGCCGAAAGGCGGGAAGTCCTGCGGAACCGCCACGCGCAGCACCTTCTTTTTCAGGATATCGTCCAGCGCGGCGGCATGCGCGGACGGCGCCAGCAGGAAGGTGGTGACAGCGGACAGCATCAGGCAGGACAGCATGGAACGGCGTTTCATATCAGGCTCCTTGAGTAGTGATAGTTACCGTTAAGCACATTTCATGCCTGCGCACAAAAACTGTATGCAATGTAAAAACATTGTTTTTGCCCCATTTCCGGGCATCCGGGCCGGCGGCCGGTACGTATGCACCATTACCGTGATTTGTTTGCACTTTTTGTATGCAATATCGCGGCCTTCCGGTACCCGGCTCCAAAAAATCTGTCATTCCCGCGAAAGCGGGAATCCATAGGCTGCATGGCTTCCCGCTCAGCATGGGTTCCCGCTTTCGCGGGAACGACAAGTTTCCAGTTGTTCGAGGTCCGCCATCCTCAAACATCGTCCGAACGCTAAACGGGTCAGACGAATTCGCCGACCTTGGCGACCACCGCGTCGCGCACCGAACCGCTAGTGACGAAGGAGTGCGCCACTTGCACGTCGTTGTGGAACCAGCGGTCGCCGTCCAGGCACGCCGGGATCTGCTTGCGGATCTCGTCATACGCGGCCTGCGTGCCTTCGCCCAGCTTGAAGCCCGGCAGCAGGTCTTCCGTCATGGTCAGCGCCTGTGCCGCCAGCAGCATTTCAACGCCGATGATGTACTGCGTGTTGGCCACCACCGTCGCGGCCTTGCGCGCGCACCAGGTCGAATTGGACACGTGATCCTCGCTGTTGCCTTTCGACGGAATGCTGTCGACGCTGCCCGGCATGCTCAGCGTGCGGTTTTCCATCACCAGGGAACTGAGCGAGCACTGGATCACCGGGTAGCCGGTGTTCACGCCGCGGATGCCGCTCATCAGGTTGCGCGGCAGGCCCCACGACAGGGTCGGGTCGATCAGGCGGGCGACGCGGCGCTCGCAGATGCTGCCAAGGTCCGTCACGGCCATGGCCAGCAGGTCCATCGCCTGCGCCAGGTACTGGCCGTGGAAGTTACCGCCCGAGATGATCTCGAAACCGCCGCCGTCCTTGCCGAAGATCAACGGGTTGTCGGTGGCCGAGTTGATCTCGTTCTTGACGATGGTGTCGATGTAGTCCAGCGCGTCGAACACGGGGCCGTACACTTGCGGCGTGCAGCGCAGCGAGTACACGTCCTGGATGCGGGCGGTGTACGGAATGTCGGTGCGGCGCAGTTCGTCCGGGAACTGCACGGCGCGCGCTTCGTGGGTGGTGCGGGTCGAACCCTTGAGCAGCTTGCGCACCACTTTCGCGGTCTTGATCTGGCCCGGATGCGGGCGCGCTTGCTGGATGCGCGGGTCGAACGCGGCCATTTCGGCGCGCATCGCTTCCAGGGTCAGGCCCAGCGACAGGCAGGCGTCGGTCAGCAAGTTGCGCGCGTCGTCGGTGGCCAGCACGGCCACGGCCAGCGAGGCGGTGCAGCCGTTGATCAGGGCCGATGCGTCCTTCGCCTTCAGGTCGAATTTCACCGCGCCGATTTCGGACTTGGTGATCGCTTCGGCGGCCGGCATGCGCTTGCCCTTGTACATCACTTCGGCCTGTTCGAAACCGGCGATGGCCGCTGCCAGATAGGCCAGCGGCGCCAGGTCGCCGGACGCGCCGACGGAGCCCTTCTGCGGCATGACGGGATGGATGCCGGCGTTGATGAAGGCCAGCAGGCGATCCACCACTTCCACGCGCGGCGCCGAGTAGTTGCTGGCGAAGGCGTTCGCGCGCAACAGCATGGTGGCGCGGCTCACCTCTTCCGAAAACGGCTCGCCAATGCCGCCGCTGTGGGCCATGATCAGCTGCGTCTGGAACAGTTCGATGTGCTCGACCTGGATGCGGGTGTCCTTCAGCAGGCCGACGCCGGTGTTAAAGCTGTACATCATCGGCGCCTCGTCGTGCATCCAGGTCGCTTCGATATAGTCGCGGCTTTCCTTCAGGGCGGCGCGCGACGAGGCGGCCAGTTCCACTTGCACGTTGCCGCGCGCCACCGCGAGCACTTGCTGCGCGGTCAGGGTAAAACCATCGATCACTACGGTTTGCATGGGATAGCTCTCCTGTCAGTTCAGTTGAAATGCTCGACGAAGTCGCTGAACACTTGCGCAGCGGTGGCGGCGTCGGCCGCCGTCATGGTTTCGTCGGGGGAATGGCTGATGCCGCCATTGCCGCAGCGGACAAACAGCATGGCGACATCGGCAATGGCGGCCAGCGCCATGGCGTCGTGGCCGGCGCCGGAAGGCAGCCGGTGCAAGGGCAGGCCCAGGCGTTCGATGGATGCCGCCAGTTGCTGCTGCAGACGCTCCGCGCACGGCACGCTGGGCGCCTCGTGGGTGCGGCGCAGCGCCAGCTCGACCCCGCGCCGCTCGGCGACGCGGCGCGCCGCCTCCAGCACATCGGCCACGGCATTTTCCCTGTCCTGGTCGCGGCAGGCGCGGATGTCGATGCTGAACACCGCCTTGCCCGGCACGACGTTGGCGGCGCCGTGCGGCACCTGGAACTGGCCCACCGTGCCCACCAGGCCAGGCACGCCCTGGCAGCGCTGCTCGATGTAGAGCGCGATTTCCGCAGCAGCCATGGCCGCGTCGCGGCGGCCCGCCATGGGCACGGTGCCGGCATGCCCGGCCTGGCCCTGCACTTCGACGGCAAAGCGCGACGCTCCGGAAATCGCACTGACCACGCCTACCGGCGCTCCCGCATGCAGCAGCACCGGCCCCTGTTCGATGTGCACTTCGAGGAAGCCGAGCAGGCTGGCCGGCCCATAGCGTGCGCTGTCGAGCAAGGCCGGATCGAAACCGGCCTGCGCCAGGGCCGCGCGCATGCTGACACCCGCTTCGTCGACGTTGTCGAGCACGGCGTGCACAAAGGTGCCGGCAATGGCACGGCTGCCCAGCAAGGTGGCGCTGAAACGCACACCCTCCTCCTCGGCAAAACCGGCAATCTCCAGCGCAAAGGGAAAACGCTTGCCCTGCCGGTTCCAGCGCTGTACACAGGCGATCGGCAACAGGACGCCCAGCATGCCGTCATAGATGCCGCCGTTGCGCACGGTGTCGAAATGCGAGCCCGTCATCAAGGCCGGCGCGCCCGGCTGAGCGGCTTCGTAGCGGCCGATCACATTGCCGGCCTGGTCGCGCCGAACCTGCATGCCGGCCTCCTCCATCCAGCACGCCAGTTGCTGCGCGGCGCCGTGGTGCGCCGGCGTCAGGTAAGTGCGCGTCATCATGCCGGCGCTGTCGGTGTGCTGCGCCAGCGCGTCGGCCCACGCCATGATTTGCCCGCCCAGCGCGTCGAATTCACTGCCACTGCAGGTGTTGCTGCCTTCCTTGCTCATGTTGCCTCCCTGGTGTTGTCGGCTTGGTCTTTTTTTAATTTATCATATGCATACGCATATTGCATACAATTTTTGTATGCTATATTCATCTCAGCGAATTTGTGCTAGCAGCCGCCAACGGGGTCCAAAAGTGATGTAATGCAGCATGCCCAAAGCGGATGCAGCGGCCCAAAACCGCTCGACCATTCAGTGCTATTACAAAAAGGAGACAAATCGTGCGGCGCTTTCATACATCCCTGTTCGGGCAAGTCCTCATTGCCCTGGCCCTCGGCATCCTGGCCGGGGTGCTGTATCCCAAGTTCGCCATCGGCCTCAAGCCGCTCGGCGACGGCTTCATCAAACTGATCAAGATGATCATTCCCATGATCGTGTTTTGCGTGGTGGTGCACGGCATCTACGGCGCCGGCGAACTGAAGAAAGTGGGACGGGTCGGCTTCAAGGCGCTGCTGTACTTCGAAGCCGTCACCACGGTGGCGCTGGCGCTGGGCCTGCTGCTGGCCTATGTGTTCCAGCCGGGGGTGGGCATGAATATCGACCCGCGCGCGCTGGACGCCAGCGCGCTCGGCACCTATGTCGACAATGCGGCAAAAGTGCAATCCCAGGGCTTCGCCGACTTCGCCATGAAACTGATACCCACCACGGTCGTCAGCGCCTTCACCTCGGGCGACGTGCTGCAGGTGCTGCTGGTGTCGGTGCTGTTTGGCTGCGCCATGTCGCTGATCGGCGAGAAAGCCGCGCCGGCGGCCGCGCTGATCGAGAGCATGTCGGCCGCCTTCTTCAAATGCATGGGCTTTTTGATCCGGCTGGCGCCGCTGGGCGTGTTCGGCGCGATCGCCTTCACGGTCGGCAAATACGGCATCGGCTCGTTGAAACAGCTGGGATACCTGGTGGTGCTGTTCTATGGCGCGGTGGCCCTGTTCGTGTTCGGCATCCTGGGCGCCATCCTGCGCATGGCCGGCTTCAATATCTTCAAGCTGATCCGCTACCTGCGCGAAGAACTGCTGGTCGTGCTGGCCACCGCTTCGTCCGACAGCGTGCTGCCGCAAATCATGCGCAAGCTGGAGAACATGGGCATCAAGCAATCCACGGTCGGCCTGGTGATCCCCACCGGCTATTCGTTCAACCTGGACGCGTTCTCGATCTACCTGACCCTGGCCGCGGTATTCATTGCGCAAGCCACCAACACGCCGCTGGCGCTATCGGATTTGCTGGCGATCCTGGCCGTGGCGCTGGTCACCTCCAAAGGCGCGCACGGCGTGCCGGGTTCGGCCATCGTGATCCTGGCGGCCACCCTGTCGGCCATCCCCGCCATCCCCGTGGTGGGGCTGGTGCTGGTGCTGTCGGTGGACTGGTTCATGGGCATCGCCCGCGCCCTGGGTAATTTGCTGGGCAACTGCGTGGCGACCGTGGTCGTGGCGGCCTGGGAAAAAGACATCGACCGCCAGCGTGCCCACCAGGTCTTGAACGACGTCGCCGCCGTCGTCAAACTCGATGCGGCGGCAAGCTCGGCGCCGCGCGCCGACAAGCCCGGCAAGGCCGCCGGCGGCCGCTAGCCGCAGCGCCGCGCCGGCGCGGCGGCTGCAACAATCCGCGTCAGGCGGTAATGCCGTTAAGTTAAGCGATTGGCGCCGTACATTGCGCTCAGTATGGGTTCCCGCTTTCGCGAGAACGACAGTTTGCTTGTCGTTCCCGCGCAGGCGGGAACCCATACATCGCATGCTTTCGAAGTGCGATTGCCTTAACTTAACCGCATTGGCGTCAGGCGACGCGCGCTATCCGTGCCGGCGCCGGCGCGGGCACCGCCTCGGCGGCGCCGGGCACTAGCCGCGTAATCGTCGCCGGCGCCACGCCCTGTCCCTCGTGCAGGCGGAACACGCCGACCAGCAGCCCGAGACGATCGGCCTGGTCGTGCAAGGAAGCGGCGGCGGCGGCCGATTCCTCCACCAGCGACGCGTTTTGCTGCGTCGTCCGGTCCATGTCGGCGATCGACTGGTTCAGCTGTTCCACGCCGCCGCTCTGCTCCCTGCTGGCATGCGTGATCGCCCCCATGATATCCGTCACCTGATGGATGCCGGAGACGATCTTGTCCATCGTCGCGCCCGCCTGCTCGACCAGCTGGCTGCCCGCATCGACCTGCCGTACCGAGTCGCCGATCAGCATCTTGATTTCCTTCGCGGCCGCCGCGCTGCGCTGCGCCAGGTTGCGCACTTCGCTGGCCACGACGGCAAAGCCGCGGCCCTGCTCCCCTGCGCGCGCCGCCTCCACCGCCGCGTTCAAGGCCAGAATATTGGTCTGGAAGGCGATGCCGTCGATCACGGCGATGATGTCCACGATCTTGCGCGAGGAGCCGCTGATCGAGCCCATGATCTCGACCACTTCCGACATCACCGCGCCTCCGGCGCCGGCGGTCTCGGCGGCCGTCACGGCCAGGCGGCTGGCTTCGAGCGAATTGTCCGCGTTGCGTTTCACTGCGGCGACCAGCTCGCCCATCGCGGTGGCGGTCTCCTCCAAGGAGCCGGCCTGGTGTTCGGTGCGCGCCGCCAGGTCCTGGCTGCCGGTGGCGATCTGGCTGGAAGCGGCGGCTATGGTGTCGGTACCGTTGCGCACTTGGTGCACGATGCCGGCCAAGCCATCGTTCATGTCCTTCAGCGCCAGCAGCAGCTGGCCGGTCTCATCCGACGAGTGGACCGCGATATTACTGCTCAGGTCGCCGGCGGCGACCGTCTGCGCGATCCCGACCGCGCGCCGGATGGGGCGCGTGACGGAAATGCCTATCCAGTAGGCCAGCCCTGCGCCGACCAGCAGCGCTACGCTGCTGAGCATACGCAGCAGCAGCTGCCCGGTGCGGTGCTGGCTGGCGGCTTCCACGGACAAGGCCGCGATGGCGTCGGCCTGGTGCCGGGTCAGCCGATCTATGGCCTCGAGGTAAGCATCGAGCGCAGGTTCCAGGCTGGTTTCCGCCAATTTCGCCCTCGTCTCGGCATTGCCCGCATCCATCGCCGCGAACACGGCGCCGCGCGCCGCGCGGTAGTCGCTGCGGCGCGAGGCGATGCCGGCATACAGCGTTGTTTCGGCACTGTCGTTCGGCATACCCTCCAGCTGCTTCTGGATTTGGGTGATGCGGGCGCTGGCACGCTCGATCTGCTGCTCCATGCGGCGGCGTCCGGCCCCCTCCATGCCGCTGGCCAAGGCGATGGTGCGAGCACCGTTCACATGGGTCAAGCCGTGCCACTCGGACACCAGGCGCTCCTTGACCAGCACCACCTTCAGCATCCTGTCGATCAAACCCTCCACGGTCTGCAGGCGCCAGTCGCCGATGCCGCCGACCACCGCCAACAGCAGCAGGACCGCCCCGAAGCCGATCGCCAGCCGGGCACCGATGCTCCAATTCCGTATGTACATGCGCGCTCCATTTAGTGGCGGGTATGCAATTACTTGCATAAAGATACTAACGTATCACAAATATAAGTCACTTAAGTAACATTTACCTAAATTAACATTCCGCCAAGAATTGCAACATCGGGGGATACGCGTAGCGCACACATCAAGTCCAACCCGGCAGCCGCCGCGCGTGTTAACCTGTCGGTATAGACAACATTGGACAGATCCACCCATGAAGCACGTGCCCCACGTTTCCCTGATCACGATTATTGAGATTGTGGCAATACTGGTGGGGGCGATCTCGGGCTTCATTGAAGCGCGGCGCAAGCGGATGGACCTGGTGGGCGTATTCACGGTAGCCTTCATCACCGCCTTCGGCGGCGGCACCTTGCGCGACATCCTGCTCGACAAGCGCCCGCTGTTCTGGGTGCAGCACCAGGAATACGCCATCCTGATTTTCGTGCTGGCCCTGATCGCCTCGCCGCTGCTGCGCACGCTGCGCCAGATCGTTTCCGAACGCGTGATCGTGGTGGCGGACGCGGTCGGCCTCGGCCTGTTCGCGGTGGCCGGCGTGTCGCAGGCGCAGCAAGCCAATATGCCGATCTTCATCGCGTCGATGATGGGGGTGATCACGGGGATCTTCGGGGGCGTGCTGCGCGACATCGTCTGCAACGAGGTGCCGATGGTGTTCCGGGACGGCAAACCCTACGCGATTTGCGCCTTCATCGGCTGCTGGATGTACATCGTGATGCAGAAAACGTCCGTCTCGGACGATTTCGCCTTGTGGTCAAGCGCGATGGCGATCACCGCCATGCGCCTGCTGACCTGGAAGTTCGATATGCGTCTCGGCCGCCACTAAGGGCGGCCTGTCCATTACACCGCGTCCGGGCCGGTTTCGCCGGTGCGGATGCGGACCACCTGTTCCACGTTCTGCACGAAGATCTTGCCGTCGCCGATCTTGCCGGTGCGGGCGGCCTTGATGATGGCGTCCACCACCTGCTCGGCCACGCCGTCGTCCACCACCACTTCCACTTTCACTTTCGGCAGGAAGTCGACCACGTACTCGGCGCCGCGATACAGCTCGGTGTGGCCCTTCTGGCGGCCGAAGCCCTTCACTTCCGTCACGGTCAGGCCGGTGACGTTCACTTCGGCCAGCGCTTCGCGCACTTCGTCCAGCTTGAACGGCTTGATAACTGCGGTGATCTGCTTCATGAAATTCTCCTTGATGTATTTAATACGCGATGCTCGTTTTTAGCGTCCGTTCATGCGTCCGGTCACGCGTCCGGTCATGCGTCCGGCACGTTCTTCAAATCCTCCATCCACACCACCGCTTCCGAATCGCTGGGCGCGCGCCAGTCGCCGCGCGGCGACAGCGAACCGCCCGACCCGACTTTCGGCCCGTTCGGCACGCAGGAGCGCTTGAACTGGCTGGTCTGGAAGAAGCGCCGCAGGAAAATGCCCAGGTTGGCCTTGATGTCCTTGAGCGCGTACTCGTTGCGCGCCACGTGCGCCTCGTTCGGCCAGCTGCCGACGCTGCGGTCGCTCCACGCCGCGTGGGCCAGGAACGCCACTTTGGACGGCGCAAATCCGAAACGCAGCGTGTAGTATAGGTTGAAGTCCTGCAATTCGTATGGGCCGATGACACTTTCCGTTATTTGCGCCGGAGCACCGTCGTCGGCCTTGCCCGGCACCAGCTCGGGGCTGATCTCGGTGTTGACCACCGCCAGCAGCACGGCCGAGTCCTGCTCGCCGAACTGGCGGCTCTCGGCCACCCAGCGCACCAGGTGCGTGATCAGCGTCTTGGGCACGCTGCCGTTGACGTTGTAGTGCGACATATGGTCGCCCACGCCGTAGGTGCACCAGCCCAGCGCCAGCTCGCTCAAGTCGCCGGTGCCGATCACGATGCCGTTGTGGAAGTTCGCCAGCCGGAACAAATGGTTGGTGCGCTCGCCTGCCTGCACGTTCTCGAAGGTGATGTCGTACTGCTCCGCACCCTCCGAGTAGGGATGGCCAATGTCCTTCATCATCTGGATGCAGCTGGGGCGGATGTCGATCTCGGACGCGCTGCAGCCGACGAACTCCATCAGCTGGCGCGCCTGCAGCAAGGTGCGCGCGCTGGTGGCGAAGCCCGGCATGGTGATGCCGATGATGTTCGCGCGCGGCAGCTTCAGGCGGTCCATCGCCTTCGCGCACACCAGCAGCGCATGCGTCGAATCGAGTCCGCCCGAAATACCGATCACCACCTTCTTGATGCCGGAGGAGGACAGCCGCTGCACCAGCGCCTGCACCTGGATGTTGTAGACCTCGTTGCAGCGCTTGTCGCGCAAGGCAGGGTTGGACGGCACGTAGGGGAAGCGCGCCACGCCGCGTTCGAGCGGCAGCGCGCGTTGCGTCGGCAGCTCCAGCGCGAAGCGCACGGTGCGGAACCTGGCCAGTTCCTCGCGGTGGCGGCGCATGGACTGGCCGAAGGTGGTCTGGCGCATGCGCTCGCGCGACATGCGTTCCAGGTCCACGTCGCCGAAGATCAGGTGCGACTCGTCCTGGAAGCGCTCCGCCTCGGACAGCAGTTCGCCGTTCTCGTAGATCAGGGCCTGGCCGTCCCACGCCAGGTCGGTGGTCGATTCGCCGCGTCCCGCCGACGAATACAGATAGGCCGACAGGCAGCGCGCCGACTGCTGGCTTACCAGCTGATGGCGGTAGTCCGCCTTGCCGACCACCACGTTGGAGGCCGACAGGTTGACCAGCACCGTGGCCCCCGCCAGCGCGGCGAAGGAGGACGGCGGAATCGGCACCCACACGTCCTCGCAAATCTCGACGTGGAATTTGAACAAAGGAAGGTTCTCGACCTCGAACAGCAGCGCCGAGCCGAAGGGCACGGCCTGTCCCAGCAGGGTGACCTCCGTGGAGATGGCCTCGTCGCCGGCGCTGAACTGGCGCGCCTCGTAGAACTCGCCGTAGTTGGGCAGATAGCTCTTCGGCACCACGCCGTGGATGCGCCCGCCCGACAGCACGACGGCGCAGTTGAACAACTGATGGTCGATGCGCAGCGGCACGCCGACGATCAGCGCCGCGCTGATGGATTTGGAGGCATCGAGCACCGTTTGCAGGCCTGCCAGGCAGCCGTCCAGCAGCGCGCGCTGGTGGAACAGGTCGTCGCAGGTGTAGGCGGACAGGCCCAGTTCCGTGAACGCCACCAGCGCCGCGCCCTTGGCGGCGGCCTGCCTGGCCAGCGCGACGGTTTCTGCAGCGTTGTACTGCGGATCGGCCACGCGGCAGCGCGGCACGGCGACGCTCAGGCGCGCGAAATCGTGGGAATACAGATTGAAGAATGACTGCGGTGCATGCGGCATAAGGCTGACCCTCTATGGATAAGAGGATTTTAGCATTCGCCCTTGGTAATCGTGCAAAGTTGCTCCTGCCCGCCCTTCGGTCCGCGTCCGCGCGCTTTGCCGAGCGCCTCGGCCGGCGACGCCGCGATGCCCAAAGCAAACGCAAGCACGATAGCGGCCAGCCAGACCGCCATCAGCGGCAAATGGAACTTCTGTCCCAGGTTGAACGCCAGCGAATAGGCCAGTCCCTGCCACATATAGATGGAGTAGCCCTTGTCCGCAAAAGGCCGGAACCAGGCCATGGCGCGCAGGCGCGCTATCGCGCCGTCGCCCAGGAAGGAGGTGGCGACCCACAGCAGGGAAAACCAGGCCAGGCTGAACATGAAAAATGCCGTATTGGGCGGGAATTTATTATGTTGCATATCCAGCGTCGCCCAGGACATGGCCGACGCTGCAAGCAGCAGCACGCACGCGACGGCGAAAACCAGCAGCATCCGCGCCCGTGAAGGCATGGCGCCAAACTGCCGGGAACCGACCGCATAGCCCAGCACCGCCCAGACGGAATAAGTCAGCACGCTTTTGGACAATTCCCCTGCAAGCAGCAATTCGCCGCCGAAAATCAAGGCCGCCGCCGCCAGCAGCAAGGCCGGCAGCGGCATTTTTTTCCAGCTCACGGCCTTGACCAGCAAGGGCATCAGCACCGTCACCCCGAGGAAGGGCGCGACAAACCACAAGTGGTAGTTCAGCAATGAGACCGTATGCCCGCTGCCGTATTGCAGCGGATTCAGCCAGGCAGCCGCCGTCGCCAGTTTCGCGCCGGCGCTGCCCGTCAGGCCGGGGTCGGCCTTCAGCAAAACCAGGCCCAGGCATACCAGCGCGTACAGCCAATACGGGATCAGGATGCGTGCGGCCCGCGTTTTCAGATAGCGCCAGTAGTCCCTGCCCGCATCCATCCGCATGCCGCCTTGCAGCGACAGCGCGTAGGCGTAGCCCGAGATGAAAAAGATGCACGGCATCTCGAACAGCACCAGGGATTTCCCGGGGCCCGAGTAGACGTTCAAGAAGTAAAATCCATGGACGATGGTGATGATGTAGACCATCAGCATGCCGCGTGCGACATCTATCCTCAGGTTACGCATGTCAGGGCCAACCTTTCCAAAACAATGATTTCCCGGTATGGACGCACCGCGAACCTGCGCCGCCGATTATGCGTAAAATGCCAACATGAGCTACCGCCCCGACGTCATCTCCTCCCTCGCCGAAGTGGGCGAATCCGCATGGAACGCGCTGCTGGCCGCCCAAGGCGAAGACAACCCCTTCCTGTCCTACGCCTTCCTGCACGCGCTGCACGAGTCCGGCAGTGCCTGCGCCGACACCGGCTGGCAGCCGCAATACCTCGCGCTGTGGGACGGCGACGATCTGGCCGCCGCCATGCCGCTGTACGTCAAGTCCCATTCCTACGGCGAATACGTGTTCGACTGGGCCTGGGCCGAGGCCTATCACCGCAACGGTATTGAATATTACCCCAAGCTGCTGTCGGCCATCCCGTTCACCCCTGTCACCGGCGGCCGCCTGCTGGCGCGCGACGGCGAAGCGCGCTCCGCCCTGGTCGCGCTGCTGAAAGCGCAGCAGAAATCGGCCGACATCTCGTCCACCCACGTGCTCTACCCGCCCGAGGATGAAGCGATGCAGCTGCAGGGAGCCGGCTTCATGCTGCGCAGCGGGGTGCAGTTCCACTGGCTGAACCAGGGATACGGCGACTTCGAACAGTTTTTGTCCACGCTGGAGCACAAGAAGCGCAAGAACATCCGCGCCGAGCGCCGCAAGGTGCGCGAAGCCGGCGTCACCATGCGCCAGGTGCGCGGCCACGACGCCACCGCCGAAGACTGGCGCTTCTTCCACCGCTGCTACGCCAACACCTACGCCGAGCACCGTTCGTCGCCCTACCTGAACCTGGACTTCTTCCAGCGCCTCGGCGCCACCATGCCGGGCAACGTCCTGCTGGTGGTGGCCGAGCGCGGCGGCATGCCGATCGCCTCGTCGCTGGTGTTGCACAGCAAGGATACGCTGTACGGCCGCTACTGGGGCGCCACGGAGCACGTGGCCTGCCTGCACTTCGAGACGGCTTATTACCAGCCGCTGGAATTCTGCATCGCCAACGGCATCGCCACCTTCGAAGGCGGCGCACAGGGCGAGCACAAGATGGCGCGCGGCTTCCTGCCGCAAAAGACCTGGTCCGCGCATTGGCTGGCCCATCCTGCCTTCGCCGACGCGGTCGAGCGCTTCCTCGAACGCGAGAGCGGCGGCATCGACGACTACATCAGCGAGCTGAACGAGCGGAATCCGTTCCGCTGACTCGCCTGCGGCACTCGGGATCAAGCACTCGGGAGCATGCACTTGAGACCAGTGCATGCCGCTCCAGGCAGCCTCCGCGCCGTTCTGGTCCGACTGCCAACCTTGGCTGCCATCCATGCCATGTGCGCGAGCGCACCGCCGCGCGGCGCCGGATGCGCGATCATCGACGCAACGGCACTACCAAGGAGGGCATCATGTCGGATGTACAAAAAATGCAGGAGGCGCAGGAGCGCGCCGTCATCGTGCTGAAGGAGCCGCAGGAGGTGCGCTACTGGACTGATGAGTTCGGGATTCCGGAAGACGAGCTGCGCAGGCTGATCGATCGGGTCGGCCCCTGCGCCAAGGATGTGCGGCAAGCGCTGGGGCGGCCCATCCACGAAGGCCATCAGGGCTGAGCGGCGGCGATCTTTTCCAGGTAGGCGTTGAGCGACGCTTGCGACAGTTCACCCATGTGCAGGCTGACCAGTTTGCCGTTCGCGCCATAGAACAAGGTGGTCGGAAAGGCTGAAGTGCCGACCGTGCCAGCGAGTTTGGCGTCCGGGTCGTGCACGGCGTTGGCGACCGTGATGCCGTGCTCGCTCAGGAACTGCTGCCCCGCCGCCGCGTCACTATCGCCGTTGACGAAGACAAAGGCTACGTCGCCGCGCCGCTGCTGCGTCTTCGCCAGCACAGGCATCTCGCGGCGGCATGGCGGGCACCAGCTGGCCCAGAAATTGACCACCATCGGCTTGCCGCCGGCGTAGGCCTGGATCGCCGCGGGCGCCGCGGCGCCCTGCGGGCTTTTGAATGCGATGGCGGAGCCCGACATATCCCAAGCGAAGACGGCCGCAATCAAACCCGCTGCCAAAGGCGATCGCAACTGCGGCTTGCGCCAGCAGCGCCAGAGCCCAAGCGCGAGCGCACCGGCGATGGCCGCGGGCCAGTGGCCGCCGCCGTCGCGGATGTCGAACACCGCCCACCACGGCGCGTCGCGAAAATCGCCGAAGCGCGTGGCGACGAAACCGATACGGCCAGCCACCAGCGCGGCCAGCGCCATATCCAGCAATACGCCGGTGACGTTGATCTTGTTTTTGCGCCCGGCCAGGTAGCCGACACCGGCCGCGATGGCGAACGCCATGGCCAGCAGCAAATGGCTGGCCTGCAGCGCCAGCGGGCCCAGATTCACAGAAAACACACGCGCCCCCGTCTCGTTCGCCGTCGTAACCGGCTCCGCCGCACGATACCACGACGGCGCTTGCTACGCCGGGCGGCGAACATGCCATCAGCGATACCCCGCAGGTATCGAAAAGCTACCAAATCGGTCTTGGACGGCATCGCCGGGTATATCTATGCTCCGGATGTCCCATCTCAAAACTACTAACCGGGCCATTAGGAGACCAACATCATGCAGCAAATCGACGTTCATAAACTGTCGGACGGGGCGCGCTTCAACCGCTTCCACGCCGGCGTCCTGTTCTGGTGCGCGATCATCATCATCTGCGACGGCTACGACCTCGCCGTCGCCGGCATCGCGCTGCCGTCCATCATGAAAGAGATGGGCGTCACCGCCCAGAATGCCGGCTTCATGGTCAGCTCCGCACTGTTCGGCATGATGTTCGGCGCCATCTTCCTCGGCACCGTGGCCGACAAAATCGGCCGCCGTCTGGCCATCGCGATCTGCATCGGACTGTTCAGCGTGTTCACGGCGGCGGCGGGCTTCGCCACCGATCCTTACACCTTCAGCGCCATGCGCTTCCTGGCCGGCCTGGGCATCGGCGGCGTCATGCCCAACGTGGTGGCGCAGATGACGGAGTTCTCGCCCAGGAAAATCCGCTCCACCATGGTAACGCTGATGTTCAGCGGTTACGCCGTCGGCGGCATGCTGGCCGCCCTGCTGGGCAAGGGGCTGATCGAGGCCCACGGCTGGTCGTCGGTGTTCCTCGCGGCCGGCGTGCCGGTGCTGCTGATCCCCTTCATCCTGAAGGCCATGCCGGAATCCATGCCCTTCCTGATCAAGGCCGGGCGCGTCGGGGAACTGAAGGCCATCCTGGCGCGCATGGAACCGTCCTACCGCGCCGGCAGCGGCGACCGCTTCACCATCCCGGCCGCCGACAGTGCGGCGGGCGCGCCCATCCGCAAGCTGTTCCAGGACGGACGCGGTTTCAGCACCGTGATGTTCTGGATCACCTTCTTCATGTGTTTGTTCATGGTGTACGCGCTCAGCTCCTGGCTGACCAAGCTGATGGCCGGCGCCGGCTACAGCCTGGGCTCCGCGCTGACCTTCGTGCTGGTGCTGAACTTCGGCGCGGTGATAGGCGCCGTCGGCGGCGGCTGGCTGGCCGACCGCTTCAACATCAAGCATGTATTGATCGGCATGTACACGCTGGCCGGCGTTTCGATCACGCTGCTGGGCCACAAGGTGCCCACAGAGGTACTGTTCCTGCTGGTGGGCCTGGCCGGCGCGTCGACCATCGGCACGCAGATCGTCACCTACGCCTACGCCGGCCAGTTCTATCCGATGGCGATACGCGCCACCGGCATCGGCTGGGCCTCGGGCGTCGGCCGCAGCGGCGCCATCCTGGCGCCCATCGTGATCGGCACGCTGGTCGGCATGCAGCTGCCGCTGGAGCAGAACTTCATGGCCATGGCGATCCCCGCCGCCATCGCCGTCGTTGCCGTCTCCCTGATCCGCCCGAGCCGCTCGAGCGCCGCCAGCCCGGCATCGGCGGTGCACGGCACCACCGAGCAGATCGAAGCGGTCTAAAACCGCCGGTTCGCCCCCTGGATGGCACCTCGAACTTGTCACAGCAAGGGGACCCATAGTCAAGCGGCCACCCGTCCGGTCCTGCCGTCTGCGTCATTCCGGCGCAGACGGCAAGCCATAGACACCGAGATCCGCTAGAGCTCCTCCTTGACGTGCGGGATGCCGCGCGACTCGTAGACGTCGTAGATAATCTGCAGCATGTTGCGCAGCTCCTCGGAGCGGTCCATCAGCCGTATGCTGAACAGGATGGGCGACACGGCGTGCTTGTCGTCGATTTCGACGTACTGCACGTCGCCGCGCTTCATGCCCTGCAGGCTCTCCGGCACAATCGAAATGCCCTGCCCGGCCGCCACCATGCCGATGGCGATCTGCAGCTCGCGCACTTCCATCACATGCTCGGGATGCAGCGCGCGGTCGCTGAAGATGGCCAGCACCTGGTCGGCGAAGCTGGGGCGCGGGTTGCGCGGGTAGACAATCAGCGTCTCGGCCAGCAGCTCGCGCAGCCTGAGCGGCCGCCCCAACTCCACCAGCCGGTGCCCCAGCGGCAGCGCGACAATCAGCCTCTCCTCGCGCAGCAGGATGCGCCGCACCGACGGATCTTCCGACTTCACCCGGCCGAAGCCGACATCGATGCGCCCTTCCTTCAGCGCCCGCATCTGCTCCATCGTCGTCAGTTCATGGAAGGTGATGTCCACCTCCTGGTACTGCGTGCGGAAGCGGCGCACGATCTCCGGCAACAAGCCATACAGGGTGGACGCCACGAAGCCGATCGACAGTGTGCGCTCGATCTTGCCGACCCGCTGCGTCATCGTCTTCAAATCGGCCATCTTGTCCAGCAGGGTTTGCGCGTGCGCCTGGAAAAACGCGCCCGCCTCGGTCAGGCGCAGCGGCCGCGAACCCTTCTCGAACAAGGCGACGCCCAACTCCTCCTCGAGCTGCTGGATCTGGCGGCTCAGCGGCGGCTGCGCTATGAAAAGCCGCTGCGCCGCGCGGGTAAAGTTTTTCTCTTCCGCGACGGCGAGGAAGTAGCGCAAATGCCGAATCTCCATCTTCATACCTCATAGGTATCAACGCCATACCAATTCAGTGTTGGACGCTGCTTTTTCAAGGGTTTATCGTGTAGTTAGCCCTTCGAATTATACCGACTATACGGATAAGATATGATCAAAAGCATAGAAACCATCCTCGCCGACGTCCCCACCATCCGCCCGCACAAGCTGTCCGTGACCACCATGAGCACCCAGACCCTGGTGCTGGTGCGCGTGCGCTGCGGCGACGGCGTGGAAGGCTGGGGCGAGGCCACCACCATAGGCGGCTTGAATTACGGCGAGGAGAGCCCCGAGAGCATCAAGACCAATATCGACACCCACATCGCCCCGCTGCTGGTCGGTATGGAGGCCAGCCAGGTGGCCAAGGCGATGGCCAAGCTGCGCAAGGCTATCCAGGGCAACCGCTTCGCCAAGTGCGCCATTGAAACCGCCCTGCTCGACGCGCAGGCGCGCCGCCTCGGCATACCCTTGAGCGAGCTGCTGGGCGGCCGCGTACGGGATGAACTGCCGGTCGCGTGGACGCTGGCCAGCGGCGACACCGCCAAGGACATCGCTGAAGCCGAAAAAATGCTGGAACTGCGCCGCCACCGCATCTTCAAGCTGAAGATAGGCGCGCGCGCCGTGGCCGACGACGTGAACCACGTGCTGGCGATCAAGCGCGCGCTGGGCGACGCCGTCAGCGTGCGGGTGGACGTGAACCAGGCATGGAACGAACTGCAGGCCATCGAAGCGATCGCCGCACTGGAAGCGGGCGGCGTCGACCTGATCGAACAGCCCGTCCCCGCCCACCACAAGGCCGCGATGGCGCGCCTGGCGCAGCGCTTCTCGGTGCCGATGATGGCCGACGAAGCCCTGCAAGGCCCGCTCAGCGCGTATGACTACGCCACCAGCGCGGCGGCCGACGTGTTCGCGGTGAAGATCACGCAATCCGGCGGCCTGGTGCAGGCGGGACAAGTGGCCACCGTGGCCCAGCTGGCCGGCATCGCCCTGTACGGCGGCACCATGCTCGAAGGCGGCGTCGGCACGGCCGCCTCGGCCCACCTGTTCTCCACCTTCGCCGACCTGTCCTTCGGCACCGAACTGTTCGGCCCGCTGCTGCTCACCGAAGAAGTGCTGCGGGAGCCGCTGGTCTACAAGGACTTCATGCTGCAAGTGCCCACCGGCCACGGCCTGGGCGTGACCGTCGACACCGACAAACTTGGCCGCCTGCGCCGCCGCTAAGCCACCACCAAGGAGAGACCCGATGCTGTTCCACGTACGCATGGATGTGAACATTCCATCCACCCTGCCCGAGGCCGAAGCGGCCGCCATCAAGGCGCGCGAAAAGGTCTATTCGCAAGAGCTGCAGGCCAGCGGCCAGTGGCGCCACCTGTGGCGCATCGCCGGCCAGTATTCGAACATCAGCGTGTTCGACACCGCCAGCGTCGACGAACTGCACACGCTGCTGTCCACGCTGCCGCTGTTCCCCTTCATGAAGATAGACGTGATGCCGCTGTGCCGCCATCCATCCTCGATCCGCAGCAACGACCTGTAATTGTTCAAACCCACTAGACGGAGACTGAAATGACACATAACGAAATCGACCAGTTGGTCAAAAGCTGGATCGTCGACACCGCCACCCGCCCAGCCAACCCGCGCGTGCAAGCGATCGTGCTGCGCCTGGTGAGCGACTTGTGCAAGACCATCGAGGACCTGGACATCCAGCCCAGCGAATTCTGGACCGGCCTGGACTACCTGACCAACGCCGGCAAGGCCAATGAACTGGGCCTGCTGACGCCCGGCCTGGGCCTCGAGCGCTTCCTCGACATCCGCGCCGACGAGGCCGAAGCCAGGGCCGGCCTGCAGGGCGGCACGCCGCGCACCATCGAAGGCCCGCTCTACGTGGCCGGCGCGCCGGAAAGCACCGGCTACGCGCGGCTGGACGACGGCAGCGAAAGCGCCCAAGCCGAAGTGCTGTTCATGCAGGGCACCGTGTACGACGCCGAAGGCAAGCCGCTGTCCGGCGCCAAGGTCGAAGTGTGGCACGCCAACCTGATGGGCAACTACTCCTTCTTCGACCAGTCGCAGTCGCACTTCAACCTGCGCCGCTCCATCGTCACCGACGCCGACGGCCGCTACCAGTTCCGCAGCATCATGCCGAAGGGCTACGGCTGTCCTCCGGGCGGCAGCACCCAGACCCTGCTCGACCAGTTGGGCCGCCACGGCCAGCGCCCCGCCCACATCCACTTCTTCGTGAGCGCCGATGGCCACCGCAAGCTGACCACGCAGATCAACATCGACGGCGATGAATATCTGTGGGACGACTTCGCCTTCGCCAGCCGCGAAGGCCTGATCCCCGCTGTGAGCAAGGTGGACGACCCGGCCGCCATTGCGCAAAAAGACCTGCGCCAGCCCTACTCCAGCATCGATTTCGACTTCCGCCTGTACGGTGAAAACCAGTCCGCGCCGGCAGCCGAAGTGGAACGTCCACGCGCCGCCGCCTGACCAGGAGAGCACCATGATCCCCATCATCCCGATCAAATCGTCCAACGCCCGGCCGCTGGACGACTACCTGGTGGAAGACCATGCCAAGGGCGACTTCCGCCTGCACCGCAGCGCCTTCACCGACGAGGCCCTGTTCGAACTGGAGATGAAGCACATCTTCGAGGGCAACTGGATCTACCTGGCGCACGAGAGCCAGGTCGCCAACGTCAACGACTACTACACCACGCACATCGGCCGCCAGCCGGTGTTCATCGCGCGCAACCGCCAGGGTGAGCTGAACGCCTTCATCAACGCCTGCAGCCATCGCGGCGCGCAGCTGTGCCGCCATAAACGCGGCAACAAGGCGACCTACACCTGCCCATTCCACGGCTGGACCTTCAACAACAGCGGCAAGCTGCTGAAGGTGAAAGATCCGGAAGAAGCGGGCTACCCCGAGTGCTTCAACAAGGAAGGCTCGCACGACCTCAAAAAACTGGCGCGTTTCGAGAACTACAAGGGCTTCCTGTTCGGCAGCCTGAACGAGAACGTGGCGCCGCTGTCCGAGTTCCTGGGCGAGGCGGCCAAGATCATCGACATGATCGTCAACCAGTCGCCGGACGGATTGGAAGTGCTGCGCGGGGCGTCCACCTACACCTTCGAGGGCAACTGGAAGCTGCAAGCCGAGAACGGCGCGGACGGCTACCACGTCTCGGCCGTGCACTGGAACTACGCCGCCACCACGAACCGCCGCAAGGAAGCGGAAGCCGAGGCGGGCAGCAAGCGCGAGGACAAGATCAAGGCCATGGACGCCGGCAAGTGGGGCAAGCAGGGCGGCGGCTTCTACGCCTTCAAGCAGGGCCACATCCTGCTGTGGACCAAGTGGGCCAATCCTCAGGACCGCCCCAACTACCCGCGCCACGGCGAATACGCCGACAAGTTCGGCACCGCCACCGCGAACTGGATGGTGGAGCGTTCGCGCAACCTGTGCCTCTATCCCAACGTTTACCTGATGGACCAGTTCGGGTCGCAGATCCGCCTGCTGCGCCCGATCTCGGTGAACAAGACCGAGGTGACGATTTACTGCATCGCGCCCAAGGGCGAACCGGCCGAGGCGCGCGCGCGCCGCATCCGCCAGTACGAGGACTTCTTCAACGTCAGCGGCATGGCCACGCCGGACGACCTGGAGGAATTCCGCGCCTGCCAGCAGGGCTACGCGGGCAAGGCCATGGAATGGAACGATATGTGCCGCGGTTCGGAGCACTGGATCGAAGGCGCGGACGACGCGGCCAGGGAGATCGGCCTGCAGCCGGTGATGAGCGGCGTGAAGACCGAGGACGAGGGCTTGTACACGGTGCAGCACCGCTACTGGCTGGACGTCATGAAGCAGGCGCTTGCCGCCGAGGGAGAGCAGAAATGAGCGCGGTTTCGACCAACATCGCCATCGCCGACATCGCGGCCTTCCTGTACCGCGAAAGCCGCCTGCTGGACGACGAGCAGTGGGACGAATGGCTGGAGTGCTACCACCCGGACGCGCAGTTCTGGATGCCCGCCTGGGACGACGACGACACGCTGATCTCGGACCCCGAGCGCGAAATCTCGCTGATCTACTACCCGACCCGGCAGGGCCTGGAAGACCGCGTGTTCCGCATCAAGACCGAGCGCTCCAGCGCCACCATGCCAGACACGCGTACCAGCCACAACATCGCCAACGTGGAGCTGGAGCAGCAGGACGGCGCGGTCTGCACGGTGCGCTTCAACTGGCACACGCTGAGCCACCGCTACAAGCAGGACTACAGCTACTTCGGCATGTCGCGCTACGTGATCGACTTTTCCGGCGCCGCGCCGCAAATCCTGAGCAAGTACATCGTGCTGAAGAACGACTACATCCACCAGGTCATCGACGTTTACCACATCTGATTGAACAATTGAACCGGAGCACGGCATGAGCCATACCATCGCACTGCAGTTCGAAGACGGGGTGACCCGCTTCATCAACTGCAACCCCAATGAAAAGCTGGCCGACGCGGCCTACCGCCAGAAGGTCAACATTCCGCTGGATTGCCGCGACGGCGCTTGCGGCACCTGCCGCGGCCTGTGCGAGTCGGGCGACTACGACATGCCCGAATCGAGCTACATCGAAGACGCGCTGACGCCGGAAGAAGCGTCGCAACGCCATGTGCTGGCTTGCCAGATGCGGCCCACGTCCGATTGCGTGGTGAAGATACCCGCCACCTCGGCATCGTGCAAAACCGCGGCGTCCAGCCACCCGGGCAGCATCGCCTCGGTGGAGAAACTGTCCGAGTCCACCCTGCGCTTCACGGTGGAACTGGCACAGCCGCAGGCGCTGGACTTCCTGCCCGGCCAGTATGTGAACGTGGAGATCCCGGGCACCACGCTGACGCGCTCCTACTCTTTCAGTTCCGTACCGGGCTCGCAACTGGCCAGCTTCGTGGTGCGCAACGTTCCCGGCGGGCGCATGAGCACCTATCTGTCGGACGCGGTATCGGATGCAGCCGCATCGCATGCAGCCTCCCATCCCGCGCAGCCGGTCCGGCAAATCGCATTTTCCGGCCCCTTCGGCAGCTTCTACCTGCGTCCCGTTCATCGGCCGGTGCTGATGCTGGCCGGCGGCACGGGTATCGCCCCCTTCCTGTCCATGCTGGAAGTGCTGGCGGCGCAAGGATTCCCGCAACCGGTGCGGCTGGTGTTCGCCGTCACGCGCGACTGCGACCTGGTAGCGCTGGAGCAGCTGGACCGCATCGCGGCCGGGCATCCGCAATTCAGCTACGTCACCTGCGTGGCCGAACAGGAAAGCAGGCACCCGCGCAAGGGCTACGCCACGCATCACGTCGAGCCCTCGTGGCTGAACGGCGGCGACGCCGACGTCTACCTGTGCGGGCCGGTGCCCATGGTGGACGCGGTGCGCACCTGGCTGGGCGACGTGGGCGTGACGCCGGCCAACTTCTACTTCGAAAAATTCTCGGCCAGCAGCGGAGCTTAAGCATGAACATCAGCATGGACATGAGCATGAACCCGCGATTCAAAGACAAGGTTGTCATCGTCACCGGCGCGGCCCAGGGCATAGGGCGCGGCGTGGCGTTGGCGGCCGCGCGCGAAGGCGCTGCACTGGTACTGGCCGACCGCTCGCCGCTGGTGCTGGAGGTGCTGGCCGAGGTGCAGTCCGGGCGCGATTTCCCGGCGGCCCTGGCCATGGCCTCGGAGGTCGACCTGGAGACTTACGCCGGTGCGCGCGAGCTGGTCTGCGCCGCCGTCGCCGCCTTCGGCCGCGTCGACGTATTGATCAACAACGTGGGCGGCACCATCTGGGCCAAGCCCTATCAGGAATACGAGGAAGAGCAGATCGAAGCGGAGATCCGCCGCTCGCTGTTCCCCACGCTGTGGTGCTGCCACGCGGTGCTGCCGACGATGATAGAGCAGCGGGGCGGCACCATCGTCAACGTGTCTTCCATCGCCACGCGCGGCATCTACCGCATCCCCTATTCGGCGGCCAAGGGCGGCATCAACGCCATGACGGCCAGCCTGGCGCTGGAGCACGCGCAGGACGGCATCCGCGTCAACGCTGTCGCCACCGGCGGCACGGAAGCGCCGCCGCGCAAGGTGCCGCGCAATCCCAAGCCGCTCAGCGAGCAGGAGCAAGTCTGGTACCAGGGCATCGTCGACCAGACGCTGGCGAGCAGCCTGATGCACCGTTACGGCACTATCGACGAGCAGGTGCGCGCCATCCTGTTCCTCGCCTCCGACGAAGCCAGCTACATCACCGGCACCGTGCTGCCGGTCGGTGGCGGCGACCAGGGCTGAGCGGGCCATGGCGCGGCATGGGGAAATACAGGCGGACGTAGAGGCTGACGTGCAGGCGGACGCAGGGGCGGACGTGCAAGCGGACGTAGGGGCAGACGTAGGGGCGGACGTGAAAGCGGACGCGCAAGCGCAGGCGGGCGTGCCTGCGCGCGCGGGCGCCAGCTTGCGCGCCGGCCCGCGCGCAAGCGAGGGGACCGGCCGCACCTGGGCCGGCGACTGGTCGCTCTCGGCCGTGCTGGCAGGCTTCCTGGCGGTCGTGATTTCGTATTCCGGACCGCTGGTGATCTTCTTCCAGGCAGCCAGCGCGGCCAACGCGCCGCAAGCCATGATGTCATCCTGGATCTGGGCCATCTCGCTGGGCGCAGGCGTTTCCGGCCTGTGGCTCAGCTGGCGCCTGAAGACGCCCATCATCACCGCATGGTCCGCGCCCGGGACCGCGCTGCTGGTGACGCTGTTCCCCGCCATGTCCATCAACGAGGCGGTGGGCGCCTACCTCACGGCGGCCGTCGCGATACTGCTGATCGGCCTGTCGGGCTCATTCGACCGCCTGCTGCGCCACATTCCGAAAGGCCTGGCGGCGGGCATGATGGCGGGCATACTGTTCCAGTTCGGCGTGAACACCTTCAAGTCCATTGCCACCCTGCCGGTGCTGGCGGTGACCATGGTGGCGAGCTACATCGTGTGCAGGAAGCTCGTGCCGCGCTACGCGGTGATCGCCGTCATGCTGACCGGCGCGCTGGTCGCCTGGGCCACCGGCACGGCGGACCTGGGCAAGGTGCACATTGCCGCCGCCACGCCGCAGTGGATACCGCCCGAATGGAGCTGGCGCTCCACCTTCAGCTTCGCCGTGCCGCTGGTGCTGGTCAGCCTGAGCGGGCAATTCCTGCCCGGCATGGCCATCCTCAAGCTGTCCGGCTACCAGACCGGCGCCCGTCCCATCATGAACGCCACCAGCCTCGCCTCGCTGGCGGTGGCCTGCTTCGGCGGCATCACCATCGTCATCGCCTCCATCACGGCCGCGCTGTGCACCGGCAGGGACGCGCACGAAGACCCGTCGCGCCGCTACGTGGCGGGCATGGCCAACGGCGTTTTCTACATCATCGGCGGCAGCCTCGCAGCCACCATCGTCGCGCTGTTCGCCAGCCTGCCCAGGGAACTGGTGGCGGTGCTGGCAGGCCTGGCGCTGCTCGGCGCCATCACCTCCAACCTGATGGGCGCGATCGAGGACGAGCAGCACCGCGAAGCGTCCGTCATCACCTTCCTCGCCACTGCCTCCGGCATGAGCTTCCTCGGCCTGGGCTCGGCGTTCTGGGGCATCCTGATCGGTCTGTTCGCCTATCTGGTCCTCAAACGCAAACCGGCCGCCACCACATCCTGAGCCTCTTATGCCCTACGCACACATCAACGGCACCACCATCCATTACCGCACCGACGGCGCGCGCAGCCTGCCCTGCCTGGTCCTGTCCAATTCGCTGGGGACCGGCCTCGGCATGTGGGACGCGCAGGTGGAAGCGCTGTCCGAGCGCTTCCACCTGCTGCGCTACGACACGCGCGGCCACGGCCTGTCGGCCAGCCCGCCCGGGCCTTACACCGTCGAGCAACTGGGCGGCGACGTGGTGGCGCTGCTGGACCACCTGGATATCGCCAAAGCGCATTTTTGCGGCTTGTCGATGGGCGGCATCACCGGCCAGTGGCTGGGCGTGCACGCCGCGCTATCGCTGGATAAACTCGTCATCGCCAACACCGCCGCGCGGGTCGGCACGGCCGAGGGCTGGCAAGCGCGCGCCGCCGCCGTGCGTGCCCAGGGGCTGGATGCGATCGCCGACAGCGCCGCCTCGCGCTGGTTCACGCCCGGCTTCACCGCAAGCGAACAGGAGACAGTAGCCGTCATGACGGGCGCCCTGCGCGGCCAGAACCCCGAAGGCTACGCCGCCTGCTGCGATGCGCTTGCCGAAGCCGACCTGCGCGAGGCCATCCACGCCATCGCCGCGCCCACCCTCGTCATCGCCGGCCGCTTTGACCCGGTGACCACCGAGGCCGATGCCGACGCGATGCGCAGCGCCATTCCCGGTGCGCACCTGAGCGTACTGCCCGCCTCCCACATCTCCAATGTCGAGGCGCCTGAGCTGTTTACCGGGGAGTTGCTGGCATTCCTGGCCTAGCGGGCGCATGCTAGAATGCGGGCGTAAACGACGCCGACATCATGCCCCAGACCAAAGTAGCCCAAGCCGAAGCGCTGATACGGGAAACCGGAGCGCGCCTGACGCAGCCCCGCACCCGCGTACTGTCCTTCCTGCTCAAGCAGAACAAGGCGATGACGCATCACGAGATCCACGACCACCTGCCCGGCGAAGCGCTGGACGCGGTGACACTGTACCGCGTGCTGGAATGGCTGACCGAAAACGGCATTGCGCACCGCATTGCCGGGGCCGACCAGGTGTGGCGCTTCTCGGCCGGCTCCGGCCAGCAGAACCACGAACACGCCCACTTCCAGTGCAACAAGTGCGACGCCGTGACCTGCTTCAACGACGTGCCGCTGCCGGCCCGCGTGAAAATGCCGGCCGGCTTCGTCGGCGAAAAAGTCGACTTCCTCATCAAGGGCATCTGCCCGCGCTGCAGTAAGAAGTAAGCTCTCGTTCACCTCCTGCAAGCGTGTAGTACCTTCCCGCCCACCGGATCAAAGCGCATTCATTTGCAAGCTTCTTGCATTTATTTATGCAATTCAGTTGCGTTAACATTGCCTTCAAATTATTATTGCAATACTGTTGCGTTAATAGACGCGTCCCTCAATCCGACCGCGAAGCCCCTCCATGCCCTCCACCGATATCCGCTTGCCCGTCACCGTCCTGTCAGGATTCCTGGGCGCCGGCAAGACCACCCTCCTCAACCATATCCTCGCCAACCGCGAAGGCCTGCGCGTGGCCGTCATCGTCAACGACATGAGCGAAGTCAATATCGACGCGGCGCTGATCGCCTCCGGCACCGCCAGCGCGGGCGCCGCGCTGTCCCGCACCGACGAGCGCATGATCGAAATGAGCAACGGCTGCATCTGCTGCACGCTGCGCGAGGACTTGCTGCTGGAGGTGCGCAAGCTGGCCTCCGAGGGCCGCTTCGACTACCTGCTGATCGAATCGACCGGCATCGGCGAACCGATGCCGGTGGCAGCCACCTTCGACTTCCGCACCGAGCAAGGCGATTCGCTGAATGACATCGCCCGCATCGACACCATGGTGACCGTGGTCGACGCACGCAGCTTCCTGGCCGACTATCGCGGCACGGACATGCTCTCCAACCGTGGCAAAACCGCCGGCGAAGGCGATGAGCGCACCCTGCCCTCGCTGCTGGCCGAACAGGTGGAATTCGCCGACGTCATCGTCATCAACAAGACCGACCTGGTGTCCGCGACCGAACTGGCCGAGCTGCGGGCTGTGCTGACCGCGCTGAACCCGACCGCAGAACTGGCGCACGCGGAACGCGGCCGGCTGCCGCTCAAACGCATCCTCGGCACAGGCAAATTCGACCTGGAGCGTGCCAGCTCGATGGCTGGCTGGGCCCGCGAACTGGCCGGCGAGCACACGCCGGAAACCGAGGAATTCGGCATCACGAACTTCGTGCTGCGCGCGCGCCGACCGCTGCACCCGGAACGCTTCGACGCTTACCTGGGCCGCGACTTTCCCGGCCTGCTGCGCGCCAAGGGCTATATCTGGTTCGCCACCCGTCCCGACTGGGCCGTCGCCTATTCGCTGGCCGGACGCATCGCCAGCGTGGAGCCGGTCGGCCAGTGGTGGGCGGCCGGCGACAAGGAACGCTGGCCGCCGCAAGGCGACCCGCAGCGCGACGAAATCGAAGCGGCATGGCAGGAACCCTACGGGGACCGCCAGAACGAAGTCGTGTTCATCGGCCGCATGCTGGACAAGGACGGTATCGAACGCGCTTTCAACGCCGCCCTGCTGACCGACGCCGAACTTGCCTCCGGCATGGTATCTTGGCGCAAACTCGACGATCCCTTCCCGGAATGGGCGGATGGCGACGACGTTATCGCTTAAGGATTTCCATGCACCTGATTAAAAATTCATCTGCTGCTGCCGGAGCATCGAAGACAGCACCGTTGTCGGCCTCATTGTCAACCTCATTGTCAGCCCCATTGGCAGCCGCGATGGCGGCTTTGCTGGCCTCCGCGCCGGCCATGGCGCAAACTGCCCCCGAGAGCGTCGTCGTCAACGGACAGCGGCAGCAATATCGCAGCCTGAGCGTGGCCGGCGCGACCAAGACCGACGCGCTGCTGCAGGACTTGCCGCAAAGCGTGCGCGTGCTCACCAGCGACCTGCTGCGCGACGCGGGCGCCACCAGCCTCGCCTCGGCCCTGGAACTGGCCAGCGGCATTGCCCCGCAGAGCAACCTGGGCGGCCTGTGGGACAGCTACGCCATGCGCGGCTTCACCGGCGACCCCAACTTCGGTTCCGACTACTTGGTGAACGGCTTCAGCTCCAGCCGGGGCTACAACGGCGTGCGCGACATCGCCGGCACGCAGTCGGTGGAGATACTGAAAGGTCCAGCATCCGCGCTGTACGGACGCGGCGAACCCGGCGGAACGGTCAACATCCTGACCCGCAAACCGCGCTTCGCGCCGCAGTACAGCGTGGAAGCGTCGGCGGGCAGCGAGCGGACCTACCGCACGGCGGCGGACTTGACCGGACCGCTGGGCGAAACGCTGGCCTACCGCTTGAATGCCGCGCACCAGCGCGGCGACAGTTTCCGCGACACGCTGCACAGCGAGCGCAGCTTCCTCTCGCCCTCGCTGCTGTGGCTGATCGGCCCCGCCACGACGCTGTCCTACGAGGCCGAGGCGACGCGCCAGGAGACGCCCTTCGACCGGGGCGTGGTGGCCGTCGGCGGCAAGCTGGGCGTGGTGCCGCTGTCGCGCTTCCTCGGCGAGCCGGGCGACGGCGCCGTCACCATCAAGTCGCTCGGCCAGCAGCTGTTCGTGCAGCACGAACTGTCGGGAGCCTGGTCGCTGCAGGCCGGCCTGTCCTACCGCGACAGTTCACTGTCCGGCTACGCCAGCGAAGCGAACAACCTGCTGGAGGACGGCCGCACGCTGCGCCGCCAGCGCCGCCACCGAGACTACTCGGCCACCGACCGCTCCGCGCGCGTGGAACTGCTGGGCAGCGTCAGCACCGCCGGCGTGCGGCACAACTTGCTGTTCGGCGTGGACGGCTACCGTTTCGACGACGAACGCCTGCAACTGCGGCGCAACCCGTCGCCGGACAAGCCCTACGCCATCGACATCTACGCGCCGGTGTACGGCGCCGTGGCGGACCCGCTGGCGCCGTCCATCGACACGCTGGAGCGCCAGCGCGCACACGCGCTGTACGCGCAGGACCAGCTCACACTGGGCCCGCAGTGGAAGGCGCTGCTGGGCGTGCGGCGCGACGCCTACCGCCAGAATATTCTCAACCGCCGCAAGGCAGCCGCCAACGAGCAGACGCTGAGCGCCTCCAGCCCGCGCGCCGGCATCGTCTACCAGCCCACTGCGTCGGCCTCGTTCTACGCCAGCGCCGCCAAGGGCTTCCGCCCGAACAGCGGCATCAGCATCGACAACAAGGCTTTCCCGGCCGAGACCAGCCGCGCCTATGAAGTGGGCGCCAAGATCGATACGCCGGACGGCCGCCTGAGCGCCACCCTGGCGCTGTACCGCATCGACAAAAAGAACGTGCTGACCACCAATCCGGCCAACACCGACTTTTCGCTTCCCGCCGGCGAAGTGGCCAGCAAGGGCGTGGAACTGGACGTGTCGGGCGAACTGGCGCCGGGCTGGCGCCTGTCGGGCGCCTACGCCTACACCGACGCCAGCGTGACCCGGGGCGACAACACCATCCGCAGCGGCAGCCGGTTGCCCAACGTGCCGCGCCAGAGCGCCAACGTGCTGCTGGCGCCCTCCTTCCAGCTCGGCGGCGGCACCGCCACGCTGGGCGCGGGCGTGAGCCACGTCGGCGAACGGCTGGGCGATGTGGCCGTGTCCAGCGGCTTCCGCCTGCCCGCCTACACCACCACGCGCCTGCTGGCCGCCTATGCGCCGAACCGGCAACTGCGCCTTGCGCTCAACATCGACAACCTGTTCGACCGCGCCTACTACGCCAGCGCCTACAGCCAGCTGTGGGTGGCGCCCGGCAGCGCCCGCACCGTCACGGCGACGCTATCCTACAAGTACTGAGACACGCCGGATGAAGCTGTCAACGAACGGCGGCCGCGTGGCCGCCGTCGATATCCTGCGCGGCATTGCCTGGCTGTGCTAGTTCTAACGCGCTAGGAGCCCGGCCCCGGCAGCGGCAAAGGCTCGCGCAGTTTGATGATGTGGCGCACGTTGTCGCTGTCGATGACCTCCATGCTGGCCAGGCGGCCCAGCTCGACGTCGACGAACACGCTCTGCGGCCTGCGTATCATGTGGCCCAGGCCTTCGACGGCGATCGACAGCACGTCGCTCCTGGGATCGTAGCTGATGCCCAGCAGCGGCACCCACTCGGCCTCGACCTGGCTGCCGATGGCCATCGATTCCACATCGATTTCAGCGCTCATCCCCTCCAGCTGCCTGGCAACTCCGTCGAAATACCGCTGCCAGGCGGGCTTCTCGATTCTTGACATGGTCATGGTGTCTCCTCCTTTCGACAATTGGACAGGCGGCGGCGCCAAAGATTCCGCGAACTGCGCTGTTTTTTGATAAAAAATATTAAATAGACATGATGCAGATCAAAGAGTAAGGTCGAAAATCTCTTGCGAAGGAGACTATCGTGCCGAAAAAATTCGCCACCATTGACAATCGCATCATTGCCCTGGACGCCCGTCCCGACCGCATCGACCTGCGCGACCTGCCCTACCGCGCACCGATGGAGAACTTGCCGCCGCGCTTTCCGCTGGACCAGGACCTGGAACGCTACCTGCCCGCCTTTTCCCGGGCCGAACTGGTACTGGACCAGGGCCAGGAAGGCGCGTGCACCGGCTTCGGACTGGCCGCCACCGTCAACTACCTGCTGTGGCGCAATTCCGGCATGACCATGCAGGCACGCGACAAGGTCAGCCCCCGCATGCTGTACCAGCTGGCACGCTATTACGACGAGTGGCCGGACGAGAACTACGAAGGGTCGAGCTGCCGGGGCGCGCTGAAGGGCTGGCAGAAGCACGGCGTGTGCAGCGAGGCGCTGTGGCCGTATTCACTGGAAGGGGCCGATTACATACCGCCCAGGCCGGGCTGGGAGCGCGACGCGGTCAGGCGGCCGCTGGGCGTGTACTACCGCATCGAAAAGCAGTCGGTGGTGGACCTGCAGTCGGCCATCAACCGCAACGGGGCCATCTTCGTGTCGGCCAATGTGCACGAGGGCTGGGGCGAGGTCGGGCAAAAGCCCGGCAAGGGCACAGGCCACGCCAGCCTGCCGCGCATCGCCCGCTCGGACCGGCTGCTGGGCGGGCACGCCTTCGCGCTGGTGGGCTACAACGAATTCGGCTTCATCGTGCAGAACTCCTGGGGCCTGGACTGGGGCGCGGACGGTTTCGCCGTGCTCGGCTACGGCGACTGGGTGGAGAACGGCACCGACGCCTGGGTGGTGGGCCTGGGCGTGCCGGTGGAGGCTGGCAGCGCGCCCAAGGCGCACGTCGGCTCCCAGGCCTGCCAGGGCCATGTGATCCGGCCGGCCGGCATCATCGGCGCCGCCGCCGCCCCGCAAACGGCGCCCTCGCCACAGGTGTGGGAGCAGGAGCAGGCCTATCTGCACACCCTGGTCACCGGCAACAACGGCATGCTGCTCAACCGCATGCCCTATCTGCCGGACGCCCAGGCCAACGCGCGCCTGGTGTGCCTGGACACGCCGCGCGCCTGGCTGCAGGCGCGGCCCGCAGGCCAGCGCCACCTTGCCCTGTTCCTGCACGGCGGGCTGGGCAGCGAGGCCTCGTCGATCGCGCGCATCCGCGCCATGGGGCCGTATTTCCAGGCCAACGGCGTGTACCCGCTGTTCCTCACATGGAAAAGCGGCTGGCTCGAAGTGATCAGCGACATGCTCTGCGACAAGGCCATCGAACGCTTCGGCACGCAGCCGGTGCGCGGCCTGAGGGAGATGTTCGACGACGCGCGCGACCGCGCCATCGAGGTGCTGGCGCGCGAGGTGCTGGTGCGCAGCATGTGGAGCGAGATGAAGCAAAACGTGGAGGCCGGGGCGCTGGGCCAGGACACCGGGCTGGCCTCGCTGCTGGCGCAGCTGGCCGCGCTGCGCGCCGCGCTGGGCGGGGATTTGAACCTGCACCTGATGGGCCATTCGGCCGGTTCCATCATCGCCGGCCGCCTGCTGACCGGCTTTGCCGCGCGCGGGCTGAAGGCCAGCAGCTGTACGCTGTACGCGCCCGCCTGCACGGTGGCGTTCGCGCTGGAGCACTACAAGGGCGCGGTCGAGCATGGCGTGCTGGCGCGCGAGCGGCTGGCCATCCACACGCTGTCGGACGAGCTGGAATTGAACGACACGGTCGGCCCCTACCGGAAATCGCTGCTGTACCTGGTGAGCCGTTCGCTCGAGCTGCTGCACAAGACGCCGGTGCTCGGGCTGGCCAACGTCTACGACGCCCGGCGCGCAACCGAAGAATACTGGCACCGCGACACGCTGGCAGGCCTGGTTGCCTGGCAGCAGTTCTTCGGCCAGGGGCCGTCGCTGACGGTGCTGCGCGCAGCCCAGGTCGATACCGGGGGCGGCTCGGTCAAGTCCACGCACGGCAGTTTCGACAACGCGCCCGCCATCATCGGCGGCACCTTGCGCAGCATCCTCAATGTGGCGCAACTGCCCTTCCCGCATGTGAACCTGGGCTAAAAAAAAAGCACCCGGCCTTGCGGCTCGGGTGCATCTTTCAAGACGGGCGAAAATCAGCCGGCCGGGTTTTCCTTGTTGTAGGAAGCCACGCCGTTCAGGATTTCGGCTTTCGCTTCTTCCGGGCCGAACCAGCCTTGGACCTTGACCCACTTGCCCGGCTCCAGGTCCTTGTAGTGCTCGAAGAAGTGCTGGATCTGCTGCAGGCGCAGGTCTTGCAGGTCTTCCGGCTTCTGCCAGTGCTTGTAGATGGGCAGCACCTTGTCGACCGGCACGGCCAGCACTTTGGCGTCTTCACCGGCTTCGTCGGTCATTTTCAGCACGCCGATGGCGCGGCAGCGCACCACCACGCCAGGGATCAGCGGGAACGGGGTGATCACCAGCACGTCGCACGGGTCGCCGTCGTCGGACAGGGTGTTCGGAATGTAGCCGTAGTTGCACGGGTAGTGCATCGCGGTGCCCATGAAACGGTCGACGAAGATGGCGCCCGACTCCTTGTCCACTTCATACTTGATCGGATCGGCATTCATCGGGATTTCGATAATCACGTTGAAGTCGTTAGGCACGTCGCGGCCGGACGATACTTTATTCAGGCTCATATTTTCCTCGTTTGCTATGCTGGGGGATTGCATTTAAGAAGTCTAACCGCGTAATTATAGCGAAGTGGGCAGCACTTGTGCGCCGCAGCAGAAACGCGGCGAAAAAAAAGCCCGTCGCTGGGACGGGCTAGCCGGGTGTTACAGCATGGTGGCCAGCGCGCACTGGCGGTAGTGGCTGGCCGCTTCCTCGGCCTGCCCCAGCGCCTCGTGCATCTGCGCCAGCTTCAGGTGCGACTCGCGCACCATGGCCGCATCCTCGGCGTCCGACAGGGCCAGCTCGAGGTAGCGCTGGGCCTTGCCCCACAGCTTTTGCTTCAGGCACAGCGAGCCCAGGGTCAGCGCCAGCTCGGCGTCGGCCGGGCGGTCCTGCATCCAGCGTTCGCAATGCTCGATCTGCGCCAGCAAGGCCGGCGTGCCGGCCGGCGCGGCCGCGTCGCGGTAGGCGCGCACCACGCGGTCGTCCCAGTTGGCGGCCAGCGCTTCCTCGGCCACCAGGCGCGCGGCGTCGTGCAGGCCGCGCCCGTTCATGGCGGCGGCGGCGCGGCAGGCCACATAAGGCTTGACGCGGTCGGCCGCCGGTATCGTGGACCAGACCCGCTGCACCGATTCGGCGTCGTGCGACTGGTCGGTCAGCAAATCCTCGTAAGCCAGCTCGCGCAGGCGCGAGGACAGCGCCGGGTGCAGCGCCTTGTGCTTGTCGAGCGAACGCACCAGGCGCAGCACTTCCGGCCAGTTCTTGGCCTGCTGCTGCGCTTTGAGCGACCATTGCAGCGCGTGGATGTGGCGCGTGCCGCTGGCGTTCAGTTCGCGCACCGCTTCCAGCGCCGCTTCCGGCTGGTGGTCGTCGACCAGCAGTTCCGTCATCGTCATCAGGCGCGCGGTCTTCAGGGAACTGTCGCCCGCGGTCGAGGCCAGCCAGTTGTCGCGCCGGTGGTGCTGGCGCATGCGGTGCGCGGCGCGCGCGCCGATCAGCGCGGCCACGCCGGCGTTCTCGGGCAGCTCGGCGGCGCGCAGCGCGGCTTTCTCGGCGTGGCCGAAGCGGCCCTCGAACAAGGCCTTGAGCGCGTCGCGCAAGCCCTTGTTGCCGTCGCGCTCACGCTTGCGCAGGCGGTAGGCCGCCACGCGGCCCGGCATCTGCAAGGTGCTGCGGAAGGCGCCGATCAGCAGGTAGAGCAGCGCGAACAGCGCCAGCATCATCACCACGAACAGGTTCAGGGACAGGTCGATGCGGTGCGGCGGATAGAACAGCACCACATTGCCCGGATTGAAGCGCGCCGTCACGGCGACGCCGATGGCCGCTGCCATCAATGCGAGTAACCAGAGGAATAAACGCATGGCTTAGGGCTTCGCTTTGTAGTTGCGCACGGCGTTCAGGCTGTCGGCCAGCGTCGGCATTTCGATCGCCAGGTTGCTGCTCTGGACCTGGCGCAGCAAGGCTTGCACGGTCAGGGTCGACTTGGCGCGGGTGTCGAAGTACTTGGTCAGCGCTTCCTGCGCGGCGATCAGATCGCTGCGGAAGGCGGTCTCGTTGCGCGACAACAGCGCCATGCGGGCGTTCAACAGGCGCAGCTTCAGGTTCTCGCGCAGGAAGTAGGCCTGGCTCGGCGAAAGCATCAACGCGTCCGGGGTGTTCACGCTGCGCACGCGGATCAGCTGGCGCACGTCGGTCCACATTTCGCTGCTCCAGCGGTTCCACACGTCGCCGGCCTGGGCCAGCCACTGGTTGCCCTCCTCGGCCGGCGGCGCGGCGCCGTCCTTGCCCTTGGCCCCCTTGGCGGCGGGCTTGGCGGCCTGGCTCTTCTTTTCCGGCGCGGCCGGCAGGGTCGGCTTCTCGTCGGCCAGCATCGGCAGCGTGTCGACCTGCGCCATCACGTTGTCGAGGCGCAGCGCGAGGCCGACCGAGTCCACGCTCGGCAGCGCCTTCAGCTTGTCCAGGTCCTTGGCGATGGCGCGGCGGATGGTGATGAATTGCGGCTTGTCCGAACGCGACAGGCTGCGGTCGGCGTTCTGCAGCGCGATCAGCGCGCCCGGCACGTTGCCGGCCAGCTGCAGCTGCTGGCTGGCGGTCGACAGCACTTGCTCGATCTCGGCCAGCGCCCACTCGTCGCGGTTCTTGGACAAGTCCTGGTACAGCTGCTCGAGCGCCAGTTGCTGGCTTTGGGCTTCGCTCTGGCGGTTCTCCAGCATGCCGACCTTGATCTGCAGTTCCTTGGCGGTTTCCTGCACGGCGCGCACCAGGCTGCCCGTCTCGGTGTTGACCAGGTCGCCCTTCTGCAGGCGGCGCGCCATTTCTTCGCGCAGGTTGCGCACCTGGTTGTGCGACGACCAGGTCTGCGCGCCCAGCAGGATGCCGAGCACGATGACGGCTATCGTCAGCGGGCGTTGCAGGGTGTCGGTGACAGCGGGGCTGGCGGGAGCGGCGGGAGCGGCGGGAGCGGACGCCGTGGCGGCCGGCGCGGCAGCGGCGGCGGTAGCAGCCACCGCTTTGTCCGCCGCACCATCTGGCTGCGCTGAGGAATCGGGTAAGGTAGGCAAATCGTTCATGGACGTGATTGTAACGCGGCCAGCAGGCGTTCGTCGCCTGATCCTGTCTGCGTAATGCGGTGGAATCCCAGCCCGTTTGCCGTTTGGGCAATACGGGCGTGGGGGACAATTAAATGCTGTTGTTGCAACTTTACAACGGACTCGGCGCTATTCTTGAGCTGCCCCGCCAGTTGCAGCAGGCCCCGCAGCGCTTCCGAGCTGGTGATGACCCAGTCGGCCGGCTGTCCCAGCAGGCGCTCCAGCGTGGCCGCCAGCGCCGGCGTGAGCTGCGGCGTGCTGCGCCGGTAGGCCGCCACCACGGTGACGTCGGCGCCGGCCGCGCGGAAGGCGTCGCCCATCAGTTCGCGGCCGCTCTCGCCGCGCACGATCAGCACGCGCGCGCCGCGCAGCGCCTTCAGGTCGAGCGCCTGCAGCAGGTGTTCGGTGTCGGCGTGGGCAGGATTGGACGGGCTGGCGATGTGGGCGTTGGCGTCGGTGACGCCGTGCGCGGCCAGCGCGGCGCGGCTGCCCTCGCCCACCACGGCCGCCGTCACCCCCGCCGGCCAGGCCGCGATATGGGCGAAGGCGGCGTCGATGGCGTTCGGCGAGACGAAGGCCACCAGCGCGTAGCCGGCCAGTTGCGCCAGCGTGGCGCGCAGCTGGGCGTCGTCGGCCAGCGGCGAGATCTCCAGCAGGGGCAGCACCTCGACCGGGCGGCCGAGCGCGGCCACGCGCGCGGCCAGCGGCTGCGCCTGCGCCAGGGGGCGCGTGATGATGACAGTGTCGGGCATCCGGTGCGGGGCGGGCCGGTCGTCAGACGCCGGCAGGTCCGCTGGTCGGCTCGCCCGGCTTGGCGTTGGCGGCATCCCCGGGGCTGCCCGGCTGCACCACACCCGACGGCACCGCCTGCGGGTTGGCGCCGCCTGCGGCGGCATCGGCAGCGGCGGCGTCGGCCAGGCAGGACGCGAGGATGGCCACGGCGTCCTGTTGGCGCAGCAGCTCGGCCACGTCCTGGCCCAGTTGTTCGGCGCTGGCGGCCTTGCCGCGCACCTCGGCGCGGGCCATGCGCGCGCCGTCCGGCGTGGCGACCATGGCGCGCAAGTGCATGTCCTCGCCGTCCACGATGGCGTAGGCGGCCAGCGGCACCTGGCAGCTGCCGCCGAACACTTTCGACACCTTGCGCTCGGCCGTCACGGCAAGAAAGGTCGGCAGGTGGTTCAGCGGCGCCAGCAGACGCATCAGGTCCAGGCCGTCGCTGCGCTCGGCGATTTCAATCGCCATCGCGCCCTGCCCGGCCGCCGGCAAGCTGGTTTCCGGCTCGAGCAGCGCGCGGATGCGCTGCGGCAGGCCAAGCCGCTTCAGGCCCGCGGCGGCCAGGATGATGGCCGCGTAGTCGCCGCGGTCGAGCTTGCCCATGCGGGTATCGAGGTTGCCGCGCAGCGGCTTGATGACCAGGTGCGGATAGCGCGCCGCGATCAGCGACTGGCGGCGCAGGCTGCTGGTGCCGACCACGGCGCCGGCCGGCAGTTCGTCCAGCGAGGCGTAGTCATTGGAGACGAAGGCGTCGCGCGGGTCTTCGCGTTCCAGCACGGCGGCCAGCGCAAAGCCTTCCGGCAGCTCCATCGGCACATCCTTGAGCGAGTGCACGGCCAGGTCGGCGCGGCCTTCGGCCATGGCCACTTCCAGTTCCTTGACGAACAGGCCCTTGCCGCCGACCTTGGACAAGGTGCGGTCCAGGATCTGGTCGCCGCGCGTGGTCATGCCCAGAATTTCTACGCTACACTGTGGATACAAGGACGCCAGGCGGGCGCGCACGTGCTCCGCCTGCCACATGGCAAGGCGGCTTTCGCGCGAGGCGATCACCAGTCGGGTTGGACGGGTTGGACGGGTCGGAATTTCTTGCGCCAGTTCGGAAGTTTTCAAAGCCAGTTCTTTCCTTATTACACGTGCGTATGATGAAGACCGCTAGTTTATCATGCGCGCCCTGAAGCAGAACCATACTTACGGCGTATAACCATGCTCGAACAGAACGTACTGCCCAGCGAACAAAACACCGAACAACACGGCCAGCAAGCCGGCGCGGACAAGGATGCGCCGCTGAAGGAAGATATCCGCCTGCTCGGCCGCCTGCTCGGCGACGTGCTGCGCGACCAGGAAGGCGAGGACGTGTTCGCCGTGGTCGAGACCATACGCCAGACCGCCGTGCGCTTCCGCCGCGAGGCCGACGCCGGCGCCGCCAAGGAACTGGACGGCATGCTGAAGATCCTCACGCGCGAGCAGACCATCTCCGTGGTGCGCGCCTTCTCCTACTTTTCCCACCTGGCCAATATCGCCGAGGACCAGCACCACATCCGCCGCCGCCGCGCCCACCTGCTGGCCGGCTCGGCGCCGCAGCAAGGCAGCGTCAGCTTCGCGCTGGGCAAGCTCAAGGACGCCGGCGTGGGCGAGGACACCGTGGCCGCCTTCTTCCAGGATGCGCTGATTTCGCCGGTGCTGACGGCCCACCCGACCGAGGTGCAGCGCAAATCCATCCTCGATGCCGAGCACGACATCGCGCGCCTGCTGGCCGAGCGCGACCTGCCGCTGACGCCGAAGGAACGCGCCGCCAACCTGCATCTGCTGCGCGCGCGCGTGGCCACCTTGTGGCAAACCCGCATGCTGCGCTATTCCAGGCTGACGGTGGCCGACGAGATCGAAAACGCGCTGTCCTACTACCGCATCACCTTCCTGCGCGAATTGCCGGGCTTGTACGACGACATCGAGGCCGACATCGCCGCGCAGTACGGCGACGCCGTCCCGCAGGCCATCGCTGCGCCCTACGTGCAGATGGGCAGCTGGATAGGCGGGGACCGCGACGGCAATCCCAACGTCAACGCCGACACCATGCGCCACGCGCTGACGCGCCAGGCCACCACCATCCTCGACTTCTACCTGGACGAAACGCACACCCTGGGCGCCGAGCTGTCGGTGTCGACCTTGATGGTGGCGTGCACGCCCGCGCTGCAACTGCTGGCCGACAACTCCACCGACACCTCGGACCACCGCAGCGACGAACCCTACCGCCGCGCGCTGATCGGCATCTACGCGCGCCTGGCCAGCAGCGCGCGCGCGCTGGGCGCGACCAACATCCTGCGCAAGGAGGTCGGGCACGCCGAGCCCTACGCCAGCGCGGCCGAGTTCTCCGCCGACCTGCAGATCCTGGTCGATTCGCTCAAGGCCAACCACGGTGAGGTGCTGATCAAGCCTCGCCTGGCCACGCTCAAGCGCGCGGCCGACATCTTCGGCTTCCACCTGGCCTCGCTGGACATGCGCCAGACCTCGGACATCCACCAGCGCGTGCTGGCCGAGCTGTTCGCCAAGGCCGGCGTGGCGGCCGACTACCCGGGCCTGGACGAAGACGCCAAAGTGCAGCTGCTGCTGGCCGAGCTGTCCCAGCCACGCCTGCTGTACTCGCCGTATCTCGACTACAGCGAGGAAACCGGTTCCGAGCTGGCCATCCTGCGCGCCGCGCGCGAGATCCGCCAGCGCTACGGCGCGCGCGCCATCCGCAACTACATCATCTCGCACACCGAGACCGTGTCCGACCTGCTCGAAGTGCTGGTGCTGCAGCAGGAGACCGGCCTGCTGCGCCGCGCCCCGGACGGCACCGCGTCGCTGGACCTGATGGTAATCCCGCTGTTCGAAACCATCCCCGACCTGCAGCGCGCGGCCGGCATCATGGAGCGCCTGATGGCGCTGCCGCTGGTGCGGCAGGCGATCGCCGCGCAGGGCCAGCTGCAGGAGGTCATGCTGGGCTATTCCGACTCCAACAAGGACGGCGGCTTCCTGACCTCGAACTGGGAGCTGTACAAGGCCGAGCTGGGGCTGGTGGAGGTGTTCGCCAGGGCCGGCGTCAAGCTGCGCCTGTTCCATGGCCGGGGCGGCACGGTGGGCAGGGGCGGCGGCCCGAGCTACGAAGCCATCCTGGCCCAGCCCAAGGGCACGGTCAACGGCCAGATCCGCCTGACCGAACAGGGCGAAATCATCGCCTCCAAGTTCTCCAATGCCGAAATCGGGCGCCGCAACCTGGAGCTGCTGGTGGCGGCCACGCTGGAGGCGAGCCTGATGCCGCCGGCGGCCGACAGTGCGCAGCGCGCGCAGCTGGCCCAATACGAGAGCGTGATGGCCGAGATCTCCGACCGCGCCTACAAGGCCTACCGCGACCTGGTCTACGAAACGCCCGGCTTCACGGACTACTTCTTCTCGGCCACGCCGATCGCCGAAATCGCCGAACTGAACCTCGGCTCGCGCCCGGCCTCGCGCAAATCGACCCGCCGCATCGAAGACTTGCGGGCGATACCGTGGGGCTTCTCGTGGGGCCAGTGCCGGCTGCTGCTGCCCGGCTGGTACGGCTTCGGCAGCGCCATCGGCGCCTGGATCGCCGACGGCGAGGCCGAAGGCCAGCACGAGCAGCGCCTGGCGCAGCTGCGCGAGATGTACCAGCACTGGCCCTTCTTCGCCACGCTGCTATCGAACATGGACATGGTGCTGGCCAAGACCGACCTGGCGATCGCCTCACGCTACTCGCTGCTGGTGCAGGACGCCGAGCTGCGCGCGCGCATCTTCAGGCGCATCACCGAGGAGCATGCGAGCACGCTGGCCTGCCTGGAGAGCATCACCGGCGCCACCGAGCGGCTGGCCGGCAATCCGCTGCTGGCGCGCTCGATCCAGAACCGCTTTGCCTATCTCGACCCGCTGAACCACCTGCAGGTGGAACTGATCAAGCGCCATCGCTCGGTCGCGCACGAGCCGGGCAAGGTCGACGAGCGCGTGCACCGGGGCATCCACCTGTCCATCAACGGCGTGGCGGCCGGGCTGAGGAACACCGGCTAAAGTTACAATGTTTCAGCTACTCAATGTCGATAAACCTTACATGTTTTTCGAATAAGAAATTTTTGCGACTTGCAAGTTGATGATTTTCCTAGGATTACTCCTACAGGCACGGCTTATGCATTACATACATCAGCCCCCCAACCTGTCCTGATGGAGAAGACCATGAATGTCATAAAGTTTTCCCGCGTAGCGCTATTAGCCTGCATATTATCCGCAGGCGCAGCGCACGCGACCGTATTAACGCTACCAGGAATTAACAGCGTCACAGCGACCGCGTACAATGATTTCAGCGTTTATTCGATGAACCTGCTGTCACAATGCGCTTCCAACCCGCTCTGTCAGCCAACTTCGGGTGAACTCCCCCCGGATTCCAGCCCAGGACAAATCGACGACCAAGCCGTTATTTTGACCGGAGCCATGGGCAACCAGGTGGATAACTTCAATACGCCCTGGCCATACCCCAACAACTCTCCCCATCCCCTGGTCGACGATTCCTTGCAGAGCAAAGAGCTGGCTGCCGGATCCTTCGGACTGAACGATGCAGGCGGCCAATTCACAGGCGACCTGGCTGACCGCTGGGATATCAGCCTGGGCTTGCTCAAAGCCTACCTCGGCAACAATGAGCTGGTCTTCCTGTTCGATAACAACCAGACCGGGAACACGGCGCAAAGCATTAAAATTTGGGGCCAAGCCCGTATCAAGCACACTGACAACTCCGCCGATGCCTGCTTTGAAGTCAGCACCAGGACGGGGGGCTGCGGCACCGCTACCGCCCCCACTTCGGACTCCGACTATGTGGATGCTGTCAGCGATTTCTGCGTGAGCGCGACCACCGGCCTCGCCTATCCTAGTCCAACTGGAAACTCAAACGGTTGTGCGGCTGGCGACTACTGGGTGGTCAACAACATCAGTACCGCCGGTGCAGACTTCGCCGCTTACAACAAAGACCTGAACGATGCTGTGAAAAACGGCAACGACTCCGATATTTTGTCGATCGACCTGCGCTATCTGAGCGTCAACGCAGGCAATGAGCAACTGTGGATCTGCAGCCAGTGCAATATAAGCGACACCACCACCCGCGTCCCAGAGCCAGGCACACCCTTCCTGATCGGCGTATCCCTGCTGGGACTGGCCGTGGCGCGCCGCCTGCCCAGGCGCGGCGCCTGAGCCGCGAGCTCGCTTCAGGGCGGCGCCAGGCAGGGCCGCCCTTCTCTCATCCGTGCACGGACAGGCTGGCGCGCGGCACGCTGAAGGTGGCGCGCCGGATGGACATCAGCTTGTCGATATCGACCACGATCAGCCGCCTGCCGGCCTGGGTATGCCCCACGCCAAGCAGGTAGTCCACGTTCGCCGCCATGCCGGGCATGGGCTGTATGCTGTCCCCGGACAGCGAGACGATATCGGTCACGCCATCGGTCACCATGCCCATCACACAATCCGACAGTTTAAGTATGATCACGTCCGTGCGCGGATCGTGCACCGGCGGACGCGGGCCGAAGGCGATGCGCATGTCGACGATGGGCATGATCACGCCGCGCGACACCGCCACGCCGCTGATGATCTGCCCGTCCGACGAGAAGCGCTCCAGCTCCGTCAGCGGCCGCAACTCCTGCACGTTGGCGTAGTCCAGCGCATATTCCAGTCCGCCCAGGCGGAAGCTCAGGTACTGGCGCAGGCCGGCATCGGCCGCGCCTGGCGAAGTTGAGGATTGCATAATGATCCTTTCACGGTGGGTCACGCGTTCACCATCCTACCCGGCGCTGTCCGGCCGGGTGTTGATTCCAGTCAACGTTTCCGACGTAACATTTCCTGCCCAACATTGGCGGATTGCAAACGAGGGAGAACCCGTTACAATGGGACGCGACGCGCGCCCTCCTCCGATCTGAAAGCAATCCCTATGTACCACTGGCTCAAGCGTTTGATAAGCGGCGCCGCGCCGCAAGAGGCGGCGCCCGTGCCCGCCCCGGCGGCAGCCGCACGCCCCGCAGCAACCGTACCCGCCGCAACCGTACCCGCCCCAACACTCGCCCCGCCGCCTGGCCCCGCACTTGCCCCCGCACTGGCCACTGCACCCGCTCCAGTGCCGTCCCAAGTAGGCGGCGAGGGACCGGGACTGGCAGGTGCCGCGCTGCCTGCCGCGCCCAGCTTCGATCAGAAAGACCTGGTCAACAGCAGCTACAACCGCTGGCTGTTTGGCGCCGCGCAGGAAGAGAGCCTGGAAACGAGCGACGCCGAGAACCGCATTTTGCAGACGCTGTCCGGCATCGCCGGTTCGCCCAGCTCCGGCGCGGAGCTGGTGCGGCGCATGCCCGGCCTGATACCGCAACTGCTGCAAAGCCTGCGCAGCGACACCTTCGCCGGCGCCGACATCGCCCGCAAGATCTCGAACGACGTGGTGCTGGTGGCCGCCGTGATCCGCCTCGCCAACGGCGCCATGCCGCCCGGCGCGCAGGCCATCGACAGCGTCGAGCACGCAGTCATCGTGATCGGCCAGGAAGGCTTGCGCCAGCTGATCACCACGGTGGCCTTCAAGCCCATCATCGACCTCAACTCCGGCCACTACACCAAGCTGCTGGCGCCGCGCATCTGGGAGCAGTCCGAGCGCTGCGCCGTCGCCAACCGCGTGCTGGCGCAGCAGCTCGGCGTGGCCGCGTTCGACGCTTTCCTGGCGGGCCTGGTGCAGAACGCCGGCCTGCTGGTATCGCTGCGCATGATGGACCAGGAGGCAGGGGCCGCCAAAGACCTCGGCAGCCCGATGTTCTGCGCCAGGCTGCTGCGCGACGCGCGCCGGATCTCGGCCGGCATCGCGCAGGAATGGCACTTCCCGCCGGCGATCACGCAAGCCATCCGCGAGCTGGACACGCTGGGCAAAGGCGCATCCCTGTCGGCCATGGGCCGCGTGCTGTCGCTGGGCGACCATCGGAGCAAACTGGCTATCCTGGCCGGGCAAGGGCTGGGCACGGACGCCGGCCTGGACATGAGCGTGGACCAGCGGTGAGCGTCAGCATCCATCCCGGCGAAGTCGAATTCACCGCGATCCGCGCGCAAGGGCCGGGCGGACAGAACGTCAACAAGGTTTCGAACGCCGTCCACGTACGCTACGACGTCGCGGCGTCGTCGCTGCCGGAGGCGATCAAGGAGCGCCTGCTCGCGCTGCGCGACAGCCGCATCACCAAGGACGGGGTGGTGGTGCTGAAGGCGCAGCAGTCGCGCAGCCTGGAAGCGAACAAGGAAGATGCGCTGCGACGCCTGCAGGAGCTGGTCGACGGCGTGGCCGTGCTGGCCAAGCCGCGCCGCGCCACCCGCCCCACCCGCAGCTCCCAGCGCAAGCGCCTGGACGGTAAAACCAAGGACGCCACGGTCAAGAAACTGCGCGGAAAAGTCGAGATGTAGGGCAGCGTTACCGAATCATGTGCTTGATTGCGCCGGCCCGCCGGCGGCCCAGTCCACCGAACCGCTGCTGCCGCTGAAGATGGCCGCCCCGTCGGATGTGCTGCCGCGCAGCCGTGTCTTGATCTCTTTCGGCGTGCGGTCGTACAGGGCGCCCAGGTCCGGGTTGAATTTCATCACCCGCACCAGTGTCTCGCCGGTCACCGCCCGCACCGTGCAGCGGCCATGGCCTATCACCGTCTCCTTTTGCCGCTGCACCAGCGCCGCCTGCTCCAGCGCCACCGCCTGCTGCGCCTGCGCCTCCTTGGCACTGAGCGAAAGCTTGCCCACCGACCGCAGCGCCGGGCCCACCGACACCGCCATCTTCTGGAACAGCGTGAGCTGCTCCGGCGTCAGCGCCACCTCCTGCTTGCGCACCTTGGTGGCCAGGGTCAGGTAGTTGCGCAGTTCCGGCTCGCTAGTGATGTCGTCGATCTCGGTCTTGAAACGCTGCGCCTGCGCGCCGTAGCGGCCGGCCCGCTCCTTGTGCTCGGCGATCTGCAGGTCATATTTGCTGGTGTCCGGCACCATGGGGAACAGCAGCATTTCGGTCTGCCGCCGCGGGCCGGCGTTTTCCACCTCGATGCGGCGCGCGGCGATGGCGCAGCCTTCGGCCGTCTTGATCAACACCTCGTCGGCGATGATCTCGCAGTTCGACGCCTCGCCGATCACCACCCGCGTGCCGGAAATGATGCAGCTCTCCGCCCGTCCCAGCACCACCTCGCCCAGCTTGGTCTGGATCAGCGAGCCGGAGGCCACGCCCTTGACCTGCACGTTGCCGCCGGCGTTGATGGCGGTGCCGCCCACCAGGTTGCGCTGCAGCGCGATATTGCCGCCGCGCGAAACGATGTTGCCGAACACGTCGCCATGGATGGTGATGTTGCCGCCCTCGACCACGCGCTGCTCCTGCACCTCGCCGAATTCCTCGTACTCGCCGGTCAACTGCAGGTTGCCGGTGGTACGCACGCTGACGCCTTCGCGGCTGATGATCTTGGGCCCGATCGAAATCTTCTTGCTGCCGTCGACGCTGATGAAACCCTCGACCGCCGACACCAGGTACTCGACGCCGCCCGACTGCTCGATCAGCGTTCCGGGACCGGCCATGGCGGCCAGGTCGATGTCCTTGGGCGCGGCCGGTTCCAGCGGAATGCCGGACAGCTCGTAGCCGCGCAGGCCAGGCGTGCCCGGCACCTTCTTGAGCAGCTTGACGTGCGGCTGCACCTGCGGGAAACGGTTCTGGAAGGTGTGCAGGTCGAAACGGCCGTTGGCCATTTCGCGCGGCGCGTTGCTGCGGTGGATGCTCTGCGATACCTCGACGATGGCCGCGTCGCGCCCCGGCGCGGCGTTCAGCTTGCGCGCCGCGATCAGCCGTTCCACACGCCCGGTGGCGATGATGGCCTTGACGGCAGGCGCGTCGATGCCGAAGCGGATACCCTTGACCCACATGTCGGCCACGAACTCGTCGAAGTTCAGGCGGGCCGGCTGCGGCGGCAGGTCCGGCGTCATGAAAAACACCGGTTCGAAATAATATTCCGCCTCGCCGTTGACGATGCGCACCGCCTTGTACAGCTCGCGCCGCTGCGCGTGGAAAGGCTCCACGCTGTCGGCGAAGCGCACCAGGGGCTGGCTCTTGAGATTGTCCGGCAACTCGGCGCCGGCGTTGTACAGCACGCGGATGAAGACCGCGTAATCGAGGCCTGCGAAATAAGCCCCCGCCAGGAAGAACTGGTTGACGCCGGCCTGGCACGCCGCGGCCGCTGCGCCGGCCTTGAAGTAGACGCCGTCCGCGCGCTTGACGATGGCTGAAGGCTCGCCTTCCGCTGGAAGGTCGGCGGCCTGTACGTCGTTCGGCACAGCGTCTCCCTTAATCCTGATCGGCGCTATAGACCCAGTCCAGCGAACCCATGGATTCGGCGAACAGGCTCTCGTAGCCCACGTGCGGTCCGCGCAGGAAGGTCTTGCCGTCCTTGGGCGCCATCTGGCTGGCCGGCAGCGCATCGGCCTTGAGGGGCATGCTGCGCACCAGCGTGTCGCCGGACACCATCTGTATCTTGCACGAGGCCAGGCCGGACGAGGCCTGCTTCTGCTTGCGCAGTTCCTCGATCTGCCCGCGCCGCACCATCTGCTGCGACTCGGCCGCCTTCATCTTCTGCAGCAAATGGCCCACGGTCTTCAACTGCGGCTCGACGGCGGCCGCCATCTTCTTCAGCTGCGGCGCCTGTTCCGCCGTCAGCACCAGTTCGCCCTTGCGCATCTGCGCGGTCAGCGTCATGTAGCCGCGCACCTGGGGAATGGCTGTGATCTGCTCGGCCTCCTGCTGGAACTGCAGGCGCAGTTGCTCGAGCGCGTCGATCTTGGCGTTCAGGTCGGCGATCTCGGCGTTGAGCGGCCCCATGTCGGGCACCTGCACCAGCACCAGCATTTCGCTCTGTTTGCGCGGGCCGGCGCTTTCGATATCGATCTTGCGCGCGGCCACCGCGCAGCCTTCGGCCAGGCCTATCTTGACTTCGTCGGCCAGGATCTCGCAGTTCGAGGCTTCCTCGATCTCCACCCGGGTGCCCACGATGACGCAGCTCTCGGCGCGGCCTGCGATCTTGATCGTGCCATCGCGCGTATGGATGGTCGATCCGGAAGCCACGCCCTTGATGCGGATGCCGCCCTTGACGTTGTAGGCGCTGCCGCCCACCAGGTTGGAACCCAGCACGATGGTGCCGCCGGTGGAGTTGATGTTGCCGAACACATTGCCGTGGATGGTGATGTCGCTGCCGTCGACCGCGCGCATTTCCTGCACGTCGCCGAATTCCTCGAAAGCGCCGGCCAGCTCCAGGTTGCCCGTGGTGCGCCCGCTCACGCCTTCGCGGCTGACGATCTTGTCGCGCACGGCGATCTTGCCGCTCTTCGTGTCCACGTCGAGGAAACCGTTCTGCACCGCCACCAGGAACTCGCCCTCGGGAGAGCGCTCGATCAAGGTGCCGTCGCCCACCCAGCGGCGGAAATCGAGGTCGCCGGGGGGCTGCGCCAGCAGTACCGTGCCGCTCAGTTCCAAGCCCTGCGCGCCGGTCTGGCCGGGCACCTTCTGCAGCAAGCGCATGCCTTGCTTGATCTGCGGGAAGCGGTTCTGGAAGCTGTTCAGGTCGACCCGGCCGTCGGCCTTCTCGCGCGGTGCGTCGCTGCGGCGCAGGTCCTGCGACACTTCGACCACGTGCGCGTCGATGCTCTCTTCCGGTTCCAGCCTGCGTGCCACCGTGCTGCGTTCGCCGCGCGCGGCGCCGATCCCGGCCCTGACGGCGCTCTCTTCGATGCCGAAGCGTATGCCCTTGACCCACATGTCGGCGACGAATTCGTCGAAGTCGAGTTTGACGGGGCGTTCGGGGATCAGGGTGCCGTCCGGCAGTTCCATCGCTTCCAGGAACAGCGGCTCGAACACGTATTCGGCGATCCCCTTGCCCAGCTTGACGGCGCGGTACAGCGCGCGGCGCTCGGGGGCGAAGCGGACGATGGCGTCGGCGATGCGTATCAGCGCCTCGCCGGGACGGGCGGGCGGCAGCGGCGGGCCGACGTTGTAGAGGGCCTTGATGAAGACGGCGTAGTCCAGCCCGGCCAGGAAGGCCCCGGCCTGGAAGATCACGTTGATCGCCGCGACGAAAACCGGCCCCTGCAAGGACGCGTCCAGATAAACGCCGTCCGGGCGTTGCATCACGCCATGGGGCAACACTGTAGCAGCGGCTTCAGCAACTTTGTCTACCACAAACTCTCCTCCCGGCTAACGGCAAATGCCGGCGCAGTGTGACACACCCGGGCCGGCATTCTTGCAAGGAATCAATGTTACACGCAAGCTAAGAAAAACAGGGAATTTTCGGCGGGATGATGCGCTAATGCTACGCCAGTATCAAGCATTGCGCTACATCAACGTTAAACCGGGCGGGACGCGCATGAATCCGCGGTCCAGGCGGGCTGGCGAACTCAGCGTTTTGGGGGGATGGCGTAGACTTCCTGGCCGGCCTCGTTGATCTGGCGGCGCAGGTCGCGGCGCTCGTCGGCGGTCATACGGCCGACCCGGCGCGACACTTCGGCATTGTTGGTGCTATCCTGAAGCATGCGGCGATGCTCCTCGGAACGGGCCTCGAAGGAGCGCGGGTCGCGTTCGGCACTACGCTCCTGGCGCGGCTGCAGCTGGCGCGGATCGCGTTCTTCCTTGCGCTGCGGCTCGGGACCGTAGGCATGGGCGGGCAAGGTAGCGCCCAGCAAGATGGCCGCAGCCGTCCCCATGGCCAGCGCTCCCACGGAGACGCGGACCAGCATGGACGCCAGGGGCGCCGCGTTCAGTTTGTCGGAGTGCTTATTCATGGTCTTCCTTCTTAGCTTTACTGCCATAGCAACCAGTGTATGGACATTTCCCTCCTGGGGTAAGACCAATTGGGTAAAGTTTGTAACAGTTTGTAATGGGTTGGAACGGACGTTTGCCAGCGGCGAATATGACGTTACCATAGCAACATAATTAAGACAATTCTGACAGCATTGACAACTATGACTTCGACTGATTCCAGCAACACTTCCGGCAACGCCAACCACGGCGGCCATCAAGCCAAGATCATGGTGGTGGACGACGACGTCCGCCTGCGCGATCTGCTGCGCCGCTATTTGACCGAACAGGGCTTCAGCGTCATCACCGCCGAGAACGCCACGGCGATGAACAAACTGTGGCTGCGCGAACGCTACGACCTGCTGGTGCTGGACCTGATGCTGCCGGGCGAGGACGGCCTGTCGATCTGCCGCCGCCTGCGCGGCGCCGGCGACCAGACCCCCATCATCATGCTGACCGCCAAGGGCGAGGACGTGGACCGCATCGTCGGCCTGGAAATGGGCGCCGACGACTACCTGCCCAAGCCGTTCAACCCGCGCGAACTGGTGGCGCGCATCGGCGCGGTGCTGCGCCGCAAGCAGCCGGACGAGATCCCGGGCGCGCCGTCGGAAACCCCGCAGACTTTCGAGTTCGGCCACTTCGTGCTGGACCTGGGCACGCGCACGCTGAAGAAGAACGGCGAAACGGTGCCGCTGACCACCGGCGAATTCTCGGTGCTTAAAGTGTTCGCGCGCCATGCGCGCCAGCCGCTGTCGCGCGAGAAGCTGATGGAACTGGCGCGCGGCCGCGAATACGAAGTGTTCGACCGCAGCCTGGATGTGCAGATTTCCCGCCTGCGCAAGCTGATCGAGCCGGACCCGTCGAGCCCGCTGTACATCCAGACCGTGTGGGGCTTGGGCTATGTCTTCATCCCGGAGGGCCAGCCGCGCTAGGGCGCAGCACGTTAGCGTCCGCATGAAACTATCCCGCTATTTCCACTGGTCCTGGCTCAAGAGCGGCCTGTTCTGGCGCACCTTCGCGCTGATGGGCGTGCTCACCACGCTCAGCATGTCGGCCTGGGTCGGCCTGGTCAGCATGGTCCAGCGCGAGCCGCAGGTGCAGCAAATTTCCGCCCAGGTGATCTCGGTGGTGACCATCACCCACGCCGCCCTCACCCACTCGGCGCCCGAACTGCGGCGCGAATTGCTGTTCGAACTGGTGTCGAACGAGGGCATCCGCGTGTTCACGCTGGAGGACGACGACGAAGTCGAGCCGCCGCCGGACAACGCGCTGATGCCCCAGATCGAGGCGCTGGTCAAGGCCAAGCTGGGGCCGGGGACGCGCTTCTCGTCCGGCGTGAACGGCATGCCCGGCTTCTGGGTCAGTTTCAATATCGGCGAGGACCGCTATTGGCTGATGCTGGAACGCGAACGCATCGAGGGCATGAGCGGGGTGCAGTGGCTGGGCTGGGCCAGCGTGGTGTCGGTCGCCTCGCTGCTCGGTGCGGCGCTGATTTCCAGCCTGGTCAACCGGCCATTGGCGCGCCTGACCGCCGCCACGCGCGAACTGGCCGAAGGACGCCGCCCCGACAAGCTGCCGGAGAAAGGCCCGGCTGAAATCATCCAGGCCAACCGCAGCTTCAACCAGATGGTGGAAGACCTGCAGCAAGTAGAGTCCGACCGCGCGGTGATCCTGGCAGGCATCTCGCACGACCTGCGCACACCGCTGGCGCGCATGCAGCTGGAAGTGGAGATGGCCAAGCTGCCGGACGACGCGCGCGAGGGCATCCAGTCCGACATAGACCAGATGGACGCCATCATCGGCCAATTCCTCGATTACGCCAAGCCGACCGAAACGTCCAGCTTCACCACGGTCGACATGACGGCGCTGCTGGCCGATACCGCGCACGAGGCGAGCCGCCTGCCGGACGTGCGCGTGAGCACCGACATCACAGACAACGCGACGGTGCTGGGCAATCCCACGGACCTGAAGCGGGTGCTGAACAACCTGATCGAAAACGCCCGCCGCTACGGCAAGACGCCGGACACGAACTACACCGAGATCGACATCAAATGCAGCGTGAAGGGCATGCACACCTTCAAGCGCGTGACCATAGAGGTGCAGGACCACGGCCCCGGCGTGCCGGACGACCAGATCGAGCAACTGCTGAAACCGTTCACGCGGCTCGACAGCGCGCGCGGCCAGGCCAACGGCGCGGGCCTGGGCCTGGCCATCGTCGACCGAGTGCTGCTGCGCCACGGCGCCGAGCTGCAGGTAAAGAACCGCGAAGGCGGCGGCCTGCTATTCCAGATCACCATGAAAGTGATGGCCTAGCCTGAATTGCCCCCCATGAGCTATCAGGGTTTGGAACGCGTCAAGGTCCTGGCCGGGCGGTGATTGCTGGATACGGTATCGGCCCCCTCGCCTGCCGCGATAGATGAACCGAACAGCTGCGCGACGACCGCCCCGAATTGCACAGGTTTTTTTGCAACGCGGGCTGGCCTCGGCGGAGGACGTGGAACCGGGCGTGCCCCGGGCTCGACAGGACCGGCCAGCTCGAACGCATCCTGCAACGCATTGCGGTAGCATCCTATGAGCGTAAACAAGGAGGGCTTTTGCATCAACAGTTCAAGCCGCCCGTGAAAGTCGGCGCTATCCGTATCATGCTCGATGGTGCCCGAGCGCAGGGCTTTGCAGATCGCCTTCCATGAGTCCTGCCTCGCACCGGTGGGAAAGCGTGCGCGCTGGCTTGGTGTTTGACCCGCATTCTCCGTCATATGGGCGACGATCGCCGCCTTGATCGAGGCGATCGAGCGCCGCTGGCGCCGGACCGGCTGGTAATGCGGACTCAGCGACGCCAGCGAGGGCATAACGCCAAGCTGCACCATCTTGCCGCGATGCGCCGTCCAGAGCGGACATTCCACTATGGCGCCATCCACCAGGGCACTGTCGATGGCGATCCAGGTATCCATATGTCCACGCACCTCGAACGGGTCGGTCCTCAGCGGGAACCGGCCGCCGTGCTGCGCGCTGGACTGCCTGACAATCCGGAGGATGTCCGCGAAGCGCCGTTTCAGCGTGCGCGGAGCGGTGTACGACGGGTCCAGGCGCGCCAGGGTCGGCGTCAGGCCGCGCCGCCGCAGCGCCGCCTTCAACTGCACGAAATGCTGACATTGAACGATGGCGTCCCTGCGCAGCGCGCCATCGATGGCGTTCCAGCTACCGTTGGCCCGAGGGAATGGCGACTTTATCGTGGGAAATTTCCCGCCATTGCGAGCCTGGAATTCCCTGATCAGCGTCAAGATATCGTCGATCCTCCGCTTGGTCATGGTCCTGGCCGGGCCGCTCCCATTGCTGGCGTTCAGTTGCCCTGGCTTATCCTGCCGTTCATTCACTCAGATTTTACTCACAGGCTAGGTAAACACTTACTCAATATTCACAATATAACAATAAATTCCATACGAAAACATCAGGAAATCCCTATCGCACGTAAGGATTTCCCGACTTCCGTGGCGCAGGCCGAGCAGCAGGATGCGGCGGAAACTTTCAGGCTATCAAACACTTGTCGCTATAATTCGGCATGCCAGAAAATACCCTACACCGCCCGTCGTCCGCCGCCACCACGGCCGCGCCCCTGTCCATGCTGTGGGGCCGCGTAGTCGGCCTGGCAAATTTAGGGTTGGCGGTGATCGATTCCAGGCACCGCATCGTGCTGTGGAACCAGTGGATGGCCAGCCATTCCGGCCTGTCGGCCAGCCGGGTGCAAGGCGTCGACCTGTTCGAACAGTTCGAGGAACTGCGCGGCCAGCGCCTGGAGCAGGCAGTGCACAGCGCGCTGCAGAGCGGCACGGCGGCCAGCCTGCCGCACGGCCTGAACCGCGCCCCCTTTCCGCTCTACCCATCCGGCACCTGGGGCGGCGAGCGCATGGAGCAGGCGGTGGCCGTGACGCCGTTCACCGAGGGCAAGGAGAAATACTGCCTGATCGAAGTGAGCAACGTGAGCAGCACCGTGGGCCGCGAGAAGCAGTTGCGCGGCCAGGCCGAAGCGTTGCGCGCGCAATCCTACGTCGACGGGCTGACCGGCATCGCCAACCGGCGCCACTTCGACGTGGCGCTGAGCCGCGAGCTGAAACGCGCCACCCGCAACGACAGCCCGCTGTCGCTGCTGCTGATGGACATCGACTCCTTCAAAGCCTACAACGACCATTTCGGCCATCAGCAGGGCGACGCCTGCCTGACCCTGGTGGCCGAAGCCTTCGCCGCCACCTTGCAGCGCCCGGCCGACCTGGCCGCGCGTTACGGCGGCGAAGAATTCGCGGCCGTGCTGCCCGACACCGACCTGCCGCAGGCGCAGCTGGTGGCCGAGGCGATCCGCTCCCGTATCGCCTCGCTCGACCTGCCGCACGCGCCGGCGGCGGTGCATCCGCACGTCACGCTCAGCATCGGCGTGGCCAGCTTTTGCAAGGCACGCCTGAACGATGCCGCCGCCCTGCTCGGCGCGGCCGACCGCGCGCTGTACGTGGCCAAGAAGTCCGGCCGCGACTGCGTCATCGTCGGCGGCCCGGAGGATTTGGCGTCCGCGTGAGAATGCGTGAGTCTTTTGGGAAGGCGCATCCTGTATAAACACGCTTCGACCATCCGGAGCATATACACATGCGCTACACCCCGATATTGATACTGGCGCTGGCTGCCGCCATGTCCCAGTCCGCTTCGGCGCAAGCGCCGGACGGGAAGCCCGTCTACAGGATGAAGGCCGAGGAAGCGCACGTCGGCACGAACATCAAGCGCGACGCCGCCGTCTTCCGCCTGCCCTACGACAAGCCGTATGCCCAGCTATCGGCGGAGGACAAGGCCATCGTGCGTGGCGTGTACGAACGCATGGGGCCGGACGACGAACCGCCGTTCCCGCTACGCGGCTACAAGACGATATTCAAAGCCCTGTCCACCGTGCAGGGCAAATTGCAGGCGCAGGGCGAGCTCGACATTGCAGTCATCGTCGATCCGCAGGGTAACGGCACCGGGGTGAAGGTCTACAAGTCGCCCGATCCGGAAATGACCAAGGTGGTGGCAACGCTGATGATGCTGGAAAAATACAAACCCGCGCTATGCAGCGGCCAGCCCTGCGAGCAGGAATTTCCGCTGCGCGTGAGTTTCACCCTGGAACACTAAGCAGCCAGCGCGGCGCAAGCTTACTTGAATACGGCATGGTCGCTTTCTGGGTTAGCATATTGCAATGTCAGCAAGCTAATCATTTTGAAGGAGCTGCGAGTGCCCCAACGCGCTTTCGATTCGGTAGAAGACTATTTGTCCTCCCTGGATCCCGTTAAAGCAAAGACCCTCAAGTCCATCATCGAGTTCGTCCTTGCCCAATTCCCGGCGCTGGAATCGAGGATCTCGTGGAACGTGCCCACCATACACCTCAACGGGAAATATGTGCTTGGCCTTGCCGCCTACAAAAAGCACCTGACTTTTTCCCCGTGGAGCACTTGGGTCATGGAAGATTTCAAGGAAAGGCTGGGGAAGTACGTGGTATTCAAGAACTGCTTCCAGATTCCTGTCGATTGGGAAATCGACCGGGACCTGGTGCGGGATCTGCTGCGGGCCAGACTCGCCGAACTGGGAAGCTGAGCCCCCCGCCATGGCCAATCCGAAGCTGGCATTGCGCATCTCGATCACTGCTATTGCCGCGGCGATCGCCATATGGGCCGCAGGCACTTGGTATGCCGGGCCTGTGGCGCCAACACCAACGCCCGCTCAAAGCATACAGGCCCCATCACAGGCCAAGGACGGATGGACAGGCGCCGCCGGTGCCCCTCTTGCCAACGGCACAGCCCACGCAGCCGATCCTGTAGCGCTGAACCGGCAAGTCGATGCGCTGATCGCCACGCGCGATCCGAACGACGCTTACAAAGCGCACAATCTGATCCTCGAGTGCATCACGTTCCAGCAGCTCGGAGCCGTCCCCTTTTTCCACTTCCCCGAGCAGCGCGAGATGTCCGATGCGGAAAAACAAGCCGAGGCCAAGCTTTGTGCCAGCCTGACGGAACCAATGCGGCGCTCGCGCATTGATTATCTGGCCATCGCGGCCAAGGCCGGGGTACCGGGCGCGAGCAGCGGATTCCTGATGGCAGGACCGTTCGGCGACCCAAGCGCACTGGAAACCCGGCCGGACGACCCGCTGGTGGTGGAGTGGAAGCGGCTGGCGCTGGCGCAGCTCAGCACGGAAGCCGCGCAGGGGGACCTGACCAGTTTGCACACGCTATGGACTGCGCACATGAGCGGCATGTACTCTGTGCCTAAGGATGCGCGCCTGGCCTATACCTACAACGCCGCGATGGAGCGCATCTACCGGCAGCAGAACCCGGGGGAGAACGGCGCCGGACCGTACAGTGCCAGCCTGTTTTCCTTCCTGAAGGAAGGCCTGACGCCGGCGCAAATTTCCAGGGCCGACGAGGACGCGGCCCTCATCGCGGAAAACTTCCGCTTACGTCGGGCCGCGGGCAAACTCACAGGTCCGTGATTTCCTTGTGCTTCGGCACTAGCGTTTTCATCACGCTCCAGGCCAGCAGATAAGCCACGGCGCAGAAGGAGAACATGATCATGTAGCCGGTCTGGATCTGGCCCAGCGCGCCGTAGTAGTCGAACAGCCAGCCGCCGGCCTTGGACACGGCCACGCCGCCCAGGCCGCCGGCCATGCCCCCGATGCCGACCACGGAGGCGACAGATTTCTGCGGGAACATGTCCGACACGGTGGTGAAGATGTTGGCCGACCATGCCTGATGCGCCGAGGCGCCCACGCCGATCAGCAGCACCGGCACCCAGAAGCTGATGTAGCCCAACGGTTGCGCCAGCAGCACCACCAGCGGGAACAGCGCGATCACCAGCATGGCTTTCATGCGCCCGTCGTAGGCGTGCATGCCCTTGTTCATGAAGTAGGCCGGGAACCAGCCGCCGCCGATACTGCCCACCATGGTCATGCTGTAAAGGACAGCCAGCGGCACGACGATGGCTTCCTTGCCCATGCCGTACTGCACCGACAGGTATTTCGGCAGCCAGAACAGGAAGAACCACCACACGCCGTCGGTCATGAATTTGCCGAACACGAAAGCCCAGGTCTGGCGGTAGCCCAGCAGCTGGAACCACGAGGTCTTGCCGGCCGGCGGCGTGGTCGGCGTGGCGACGGCGTCGCTGCGGATGTAGGCCAGTTCGCCGGCCGACAGGCGGCGCTGCTGGTCCGGCGCGTCATAGAAGAACTGCCACGCCAGCATCCACAGGAAGCCGACCGCGCCGATGACGATGAAGGCCGACTGCCAGCCCCAGTTGATGGCGATCCATGGCACCGTCAGCGGGGCCAGGATGGCGCCCACGTTGGCGCCGGAGTTGAAGATGCCGGTGGCGAAGGAACGCTCCTTGCGCGGGAAATATTCGGCGGTGGTCTTGATGGCGGCCGGGAAGTTGCCCGCCTCGCCGATCGCCAGCACGGCGCGCGACAGCATGAAGCCGGCAATCGATACCGGGATGGCGGCGAAGCCGACCGCGCCCAGCACCTTAGCGATGCCCTCGCCCATCGGCACCGAGTAGGCGTGCATGACGGCGCCTAAGGACCAGATGACGATGGCCAGGATGTAAGCCTGCTTGGTGCCGATCTTGTCGACCACGCGGCCGGCGAACAGCATGGCGATCGCGTACACGAACTGGAACACGGCGGTGATATTGGCGTAGTCGCTATTGGACCAGCCGAATTCCTTGGACAGGTCCGGCGCCAGCAGACTCAGGACCTGGCGGTCGAGATAATTGACGGTGGTGGCGAAGAACAGCAAGGCGCAGATGGTCCACCGGTATTTGCCAACGGTTTGCTGGCTGACGGGCTCACTCAGGTTCATAGGAATCACTTTTCTGGTTGTAGTATCCGGCCCTGATCTCCATCAGGCCCCTAGTTGTATGTCATCGTACAACCTTGAGTTGCGCCAGGCAAGCGAAAAATGCGGCGCCGGCGCCGGCCGGCCTGACCACGCACAAGGAAAATAGTGAAAATATATTTTTGTATCGTGTCGATCTGGCGTTTCGCCGCCCGTCGTGTGAGTATGGACGCCGCAGTTGCGTTCATATTTAATCAACCTTACCCAGGAGACAGACATGACCCAAGTTGCACCTATCCCAGAAGGATTCCACACCATAACCCCCCACCTGGTCTGCGAAGGCGCAGCCGACGCGATCGAGTTCTATAAAAAAGCCTTCAACGCGGTCGAAATGGGCCGCATGCCCGGCCCCGGCGGCAAGGTGATGCACGCCCAGGTCAAGATCGGCAGTTCGATCGTGATGCTGGTCGACGACTTCCCCGAGTGGGGCAGCATCGGCCCCAAAGCGCTGAAAGGCTCCCCGGTCGTCATCCATATGTACGTGGAAGACGTCGACGCGGTCTACAAGCAGGCTGTCGACGCCGGCGGCACGCCGAAAATGCCGCCAGCCGATATGTTCTGGGGCGACCGCTACGGCATGGTGACCGACCCGTTCGGCCATCTCTGGTCCATCGCCACCCACAAGCGCGACATGACGCCGGAACAGATGCAGCAAGAAATGCAGAAGTCCATGTCCGAAAACTGCCCTGACCAAAAAGCCTGAAAGGAAGCGCCATGCGATTCATGATCATCATCAAGGCCAGCCCGGAATCGGAAGCCGGTAAAATGCCCAGCGAAGAGCTGCTGACCGCCATGGGCAAGTTCAACGAGGAGCTGGTGAACGCCGGCGTGCTGCTGGCCGGCGAAGGCCTGCATCCGAGCTCGCGTGGCGTGCGGGTGCACTTCTCGGGCAAGAACCGCACCGTCGTCGACGGCCCGTTCTCCGAAACCAAGGAGCTGATCGCCGGATTCTGGCTGATTCAGGTAAAGTCGCTGGAGGAAGCGATTGAATGGGTCAAGCGCTGCCCGAATCCGATGGAGAGCGATTCGGACATCGAGATCCGCCAGGTGTTCGAGATGGAGGATTTCGGCGCCGAATTGACGCCGGAACTGCGCGAGCAGGAGAAGCGCGTGTTCGCCCAGGCGGCGGAGAAGAACGCCCAGCTACGGCAATAATCGCCGGCAGTAAAACCACAAGGAGGGTGCAATGCAGTTCATGATCTTGCGCAGGGCCGACCAGGTATCGGAAGCGGACGGTTTCCCGTCGGCGGAGCTGGTGCGGGCAATGCCGTCGGCGAAATGGTTGCATCCCAGCGCCAGCGGGCTGCGCATGACGCGTTCCGCCGGCCAGTGGAGCGTCGATGAGCGCCCGCATGCAGGCCCGATCGCCGGCCCGAACGAGCTGGTGGCCGGCTTCACCTTCATCGAAGCGGCCAGTTGCGAGGACGCCGCGCAATGGGCCAGCGCCTGGCCCGCGAGCGACGCGGAAGGGGAAGTGGAACTCGAAGTGCGCCAGGCCGGTTGCCCGGGCGGCTGCGTCGGCTTCGACATGCAGTCGCCGCCGCAAGGCGCGCCCGCGGACCTGGCGCCGGCGCAGCCGCAGCCCGGGCTCCATCCGTATGCCGTTCTGCTGCGTTCGGACGCCGGCAGCGAAGCGGACATGGAGCCGCCCGCTGCCGTCATCGATACCATGAACCGCGCCAACCAGGCCGGCATACGCGCCGGCATCGCGCTGGCGGGCGAAGGCCTGCGCGCCAGCGCCCTGGGCGCGCGCGTGAAGTTCAGCGGCGGCAAGCCGACCATCATCGATGGCCCGTTCACCGAAGTGAAGGAGCTGATCGCAGGCTACTGGCTGGTGCAGGCCGAATCCATGGCCGGCGCCATAGCCTGGGTGAAGCGCTACCCCTTCCCGCATCCGCCCGGCATGGACGTGGTGGTGGAACTGCGCACCGTCCACCAGCCGTGAACCAGGCGTGAACCAGCAAGGCATACACCGCGCCATCGAGGCGGTCTGGCGCATCGAATCGGCCAAGATCATCGCCGTGCTGGCGCGCATGCTGCGCGACGTCGGCCAGGCCGAGGAGATCGCGCAGGACGCGCTGGTCAGCGCCCTCGAGCGCTGGCCCGCCAGCGGCACGCCCGACAACCCCGCAGCCTGGCTGATGACGGTGGCGAAAAACCGCGCCCTCGACCACCTGCGCCACCGCAAGCTGGAACAGGACAAGGAAGCGGAGCTGACCTACGAGATCGAAGGCCAGTTGCAGGACAGCGCGCCCGACCTGGAACGCACGCTGGACGACAATATCGGCGACGACTTGCTGCGGCTGGTGTTCGTCGCCTGCCACCCGGTGCTGTCCACCGAGGCGCGCGTCGCGCTGACCTTGCGGCTGCTGGGCGGCCTTACCACCGACGAGATCGCGCGCGCCTTCTTCGTGCCCGAGCCCACGGTGGCGCAACGCATCGTGCGCGCCAAGCGCACGCTGGCCGAAGCGCGCGTGCCCTTCGAGGTGCCGCGCGGGCCGGAGCTGGTCGAACGGCTGGCGTCCGTGCTGCAAGTGGTCTACCTCATCTACAACGAAGGCTATTCCGCCAGCGCCGGCGCGGACTGGATGCGCCCCGCGCTGTGCGAAGAAGCGCTGCGGCTGGGCCGCATATTGGCGGAACTGGCGCCGCAGGAGCCGGAAGTGCACGGGCTGGTGGCGCTGATGGAAATCCAGTCCTCGCGCGCCCGCGCCCGCACCGATGCGCGCGGCGCCCCGGTGCTGCTGCTGGAACAGGACCGGTCGCGCTGGGACCAGCTGCTGATACGGCGCGGCCTGGCGGCCCTGTCGCGCGCCGAGCAGCTGGGACGCGGCCTTGGTCCCTATGCGCTGCAGGCGGCCATCGCCGCCTGCCACGCGCGCGCGCGCCGCGCCGATGACACCGACTGGGGCCGCATCGCCGCACTGTACGACGGCCTGGCGCAGCTGGCGCCCTCGCCGGTGGTGGAGCTGAACCGCGCCGTCGCGCTGGCGATGGCCTTCGGCCCCGCCACCGGCCTGGAAGTGGCCGACGCGCTGCTCGACGAGCCGGCCTTGAAGCACTACCATTTGCTGCCCAGCGTGCGCGGCGACTTCCTGTTCAAGCTGGGCCGCAAGGCCGAAGCCCGCGTCGAATTCGAGCGTGCTGCCGCCATGACGCAAAACGAGCGCGAACGCGGCCTTCTCCTCACCCGCGCCGCCGCCTGCGCCGCCGAACTGCCCGCGCCGTAGGCGGGCAACCCTAGTTGCCCTGCAATCGGCTGCGCGGATAGCGCGGCAAGTGATCGGCCAGGCGCAGCCATTGCAGCTGGCCGGCGACCTGGGTGTGGTCTTGCGGCGGCATCACCTCGGGGTCGTCCAGGCTGGCGGTGGTGATATCGATTTCACCCGGGCCGCTCCGGGATTCGTAGCTCAGGTGGGCACCGCATTGCGGACAAAAGCTGCGCGTCACGCCCGGGCTGGAATGGAAGAGCTGCGGCGCACCCCGGACGTAGCGGAAATGCGCCAGCGCCACCGTGAACCATGCCACGCACGGCGCGCCCGCGATGCGGCGGCAACTGGCGCAATGGCACAGGGTGCCGCTCGACACCTGGCCGTCCACCTGGTATCGCACCGCGCCGCAGTAACAGCCGCCGTTCAACATGCTTCCCTCTCCGTTTCCGCATTTTAGCGCCGCCGGCGCGGCGGCCGCGCACGCGAAATTGCGGGCTGGGCCATAATGGCGGGCTAGTGCCAGCCAAATCAACCAGGAGCCCGCCTTGCTGAACTTCGATTTCTACAATCCCACCCAAATCCTCTTCGGCCAGGGCCAGATCGCGGCCATCACGCCGCTGGTGCCGGCCGGCGCGCGCGTGCTGATGCTGTACGGCGGCGGCAGCATCAAGCGCAACGGCGTCTATGACGAAGTGAAGGCCGCGCTGAGCGGCCACACGGTGATCGAATTCGCGGGCATCGAGCCCAATCCCCACTACGAAACGCTGATGAAGGCGGTCGAGATCGTCCACGCTGAAAAGATCGACTTCCTGCTGGCGGTGGGCGGCGGTTCCGTCATCGATGGCACCAAGTTCGTCGCGGCCGCGGCCCTGTTCGAAGGCGATCCCTGGCAAATCCTGGAAAAAGGCGGCCGCAACATCACCGCCGCCCTGCCCTTCGGTAGCGTGCTGACCCTGCCCGCCACCGGTTCCGAGATGAACAGCGCCAGCGTCGTCACGCGCGCCGCCACGCAGGAAAAGCGGCCCTTCGCCAACCGCCTGGTGTTCCCGAAGTTCTCCGTGCTCGATCCGAGCAAGACCTTCACTCTGCCGCTGCGCCAGGTCGGCAACGGCGTGGTGGACGCCTTCGTGCACGTGATGGAGCAGTACCTGACCTACCCGGCCAATGCGCCGGTGCAGGACCGCTGGGCCGAGGGCCTGCTGCTCACGCTGATCGAGGAAGGTCCGAAGACGCTGAGTGAACCGGACAACCTGGACGTGCGCGCCAACGTGATGTGGAGCGCGACCATGGCGCTGAACGGCGTGATCGGCGTCGGCGTGCCGCAGGACTGGGCCACCCACATGATAGGCCACGAACTGACGGCCCTGTACCACCTGGACCATGCGCAGACCCTGGCCGTGGTCCTGCCGGGCATCCTCACGGTGCGCAAGGAAGCCAAGCGCGCCAAGCTGCTGCAGTACGCGGCGCGCGTGTGGCACATCGCCGAGGGTGACGAGGACAGCCGCATCGCCGCCGCCATCGAACGCACGCGCGCCTTCTTCGAGCAGATGGGCGTGCAGACGCGCCTGTCCGGTTACGGCCTGGACGCCAGCGCCATCGACGCCGTGGTGGCGGCGCTGGAGGCGCACAAGCTGGTCAAGCTGGGCGAGCACCGCGACGTCAGCGCCGAAGTGAGCCGCGCCGCGCTGGAACTGAGCCTATAACTATACCGGCTGGGGTCAGGCCTGCATTCGTGCATTTCGCGGAGCGAAATGCACGAATGCAGGCCTGACCCCAGCTGTGCTAAACTTGCACCTCGCTGGGGGTCCTGGAAACGCATTTTCCGGGTGAGAGATACCCTTCGTACCTGATCTGGATAATGCCAGCGAAGGAAAGCGCAAAGTTGTTCCCCCTCCTTTGTCCCCTTCCGTTGGCTCCCACTGTTTTCGAGAGCCCGATATGTCCGCACGTAATTTCGCAGTAAGCACGATCGCCCTGGCGATCTCCCAGGCCTTTGCCGTTTCCGCCTTCGCCGACGACGCGAACGCCACCGCGGCCGCGGCCGCCGACACCACGATGACCGAAGTCGTCATCATCGCCGGCAAGAACACCGCCAGCCGCGCCTCGGTGGCCGGCTTCGCCGACCTGCCGCTGCTGCAGACGCCGGCCTCCGTCAGCGTGATCAACCGCGAGAAGATGCAGGAGCTGAACATCCGCTCCACCACCGACGCCGCCAAGTTCGACGCCAGCATCGGCGACGCCTACAACGCCGTCGGCTACGCCGAGCAGTTCTCGATTCGCGGCTTCAAGCTCGACAACGCCAGCAGCTACCGCAAGGACGGCCTGGCGATCCCGGGCGACACCCAGATCCCGCTGGAGAACAAAGAAGCCATCGAAGTGCTGAAGGGCCTGTCCGGCCTGCAGGCCGGCCTGGGTTCGCCGGGCGGCGTGGTCAACTACGTGACCAAGCGCCCGACCGACAAGCCGCTGCGTTCCGTCACCATCGAGGCCAGCGAACGCGGCACCGTGCTGGGCGCGGTCGACGTCGGCGGCCGCTTCGAGGACCGCCGCTTCGGCTACCGCGTCAACGTGGCGAGCGAGCGTCTGCGCTCCTACGTCAAGGGTGCCGACGGCCACCGCAACTTCATCTCCGGCGCCTTCGACTGGCAGATCTCGCCGCAGGCGCTGCTGCAGCTGGACGCCGACTACCAGAACAAAGCGCAAGTGTCCGTGCCCGGCTTCCAGCTGATCGGCAACCGCAGCTTGCCCAACATCTCGGCCGACAACATGCTGAACAACCAGCCGTGGAGCTATCCGGTCAAGACCGAGAGCAGCAACATCGGCGCCCGCTTCGCCTACCAGTTCAACCAGGACTGGAACGCCACCGTCACCGCCAACAGCCATTCGTTCAAGCGCGACGACTACACCGCCTTCCCTTACGGCTGCGACGCGGAAGCGCTGTATCCCGGCTTCTGCAGCAACGGCGACTATGAGCTCTACGACTATGTCAGCCTGGGCGAACGTAAGAAACCGCAAGCCGTGCAAGCCATGGTGCAGGGCAAATTCGCCACCGGCGCCTTCACGCACGCGTTCACCGGCGGCTACTCCTTCTTCCGCAACAGCGAAAAGTGGGGCGACGACATTTTCGTCCAAGTAGGCACCAGCAACATCTACAAACCGGCCATCGTTCAGCCATCCGGCCTGAGCAGCGGCCCGGTGACCGAACGCCGCAGCGACCGCGAACGCGCGGTCTTCGTGCAGGATGTGGTCGGCCTGACCGACCAGCTGAAACTGCACGCCGGCGCGCGCCACGCCCAGGTCGAACGCGAGCAGCTCAAGGCGACCCGCAGCGACGAGTCATTCTGGCTGCCCAACGTGGCGCTGGTGTACGCGCCGCAGGCCAATGTGTCGGCTTACGCCAGCTGGTCCGAAGGCCTGGAGCGCGGCGGCATTGCCCCGCGCGACACGCGCAACGAGAAGCAGGCGCTGTCGCCTTCCGTGTCGAAGCAGGTCGAACTGGGCGTGAAGGCGGACCTGTACAAGGACCTGAGCCTGGCCATGGCCGTGTTCCAGATCCGCAAAGGCCTGGAATACACCGACACGGCCAGCAACTTCTACGTGCGCAACGGCCGCGCGCAGCACCGCGGGCTGGAACTGTCGGCCCAGGGCCACGTGACGCCCGATCTGATGCTGGCCTTCACCGCCATGGCGCTGGACACCGAGCAGAGCGGCACCGGCCGGTCGGACATGGACGGCAAGCGCGTGACCAATGTGCCGAAGTTCAAATCGTCGCTGTATGCCGAGTACGCGCTGCCGCAAGTGGCCGGCCTGAAGCTGAACGCCAATTGGCAGCATGCCGGCAACAAGGCCTTCGATCCGGAGAACACCTTCTTCGTGCCGAGCTATGACACGCTGAATGTGGGCGCTTCCTACGCCACGAAGATCGGCGCCACCAGCGCCATCTTCCGCGCGCAGGTCTACAACGCGACCGACAAAATGTACTGGCGCGACGTAACGCCGGACCTGGGCGGCTACCTGTTCCCGGGCGCCGAGCGCACCGTCAAGCTGTCCGCGCAGTTCGACTTCTGATCAGAAGCCGTACTGTACCCGCATGGTGAAGCTTTTCGCCGTGCGGGCCGAGTTCCTCCCCACCAGCCAGGCCGCCTCGTACTTGAGCTCCTGGCCGGCTCCCACTTCCCGCGAGCCGAACAGCGCCGGCCCGAAGCGGTGCGACTGCTGTTTGCCCGGCAGCCAGTCATCCCACTTCCCCACCTCGCCGAAACCCTGCACGCCGGGCTGCAGCCAGCTTTTCCAGCGCTGCTTGATTTGCCATTGATAGGCGAGCCGCGTCTGTTCGGCTTCCCCGGTGCGGTACTCGCGTTGCAGGAAGAGGTTGAGGTTGAACTGGGTGCGCACGATTTCCGTCTGCAGCACCGGGCCGATCTCCACGCTGCGGCTGTGCGGGCTGGCGTCGCCGCGCCCTACGCTGGTGTGCAGTGCGAGGTCGAACGGATATTGGCCCTGGGTCAGCATATAGTCGTTCTGCCACTCCACGGCAGCCAGCCTGTCGCTACGGCCATGCAAGCGTATCCAGACTGCGGAAAGCTCGGTGTACCAGCGGGACGTGACGCCGTAGCCGAAACCCAGTTCCGGAGAGGAGCTGCTGGGGGAATGCTTGTAGTCGGCGTTCCAGTATTTGAAGTCGACGGACTTTTGTCCTTCGACGTCGTAGGTCGAAACCAGATAGTAACCGGTGGCCGCCCCGGCCGACTGCGGCAGCGCGGCGGCAACAAGGAGTGCAATACGGAGTGCAATACTGAGTGCGAGCGGCTGTCTGTTCATCCTGCTAATGTAGCAGGCCTTCCCAGCACTTGCTCGACTTTCGCCAGGCGCTGTTCAGGCGTGCCGCTTACCAGCGTGTAGGCGACGCCGCGCACGGCCAGTTCGTGCAGCAGCAGCGCGCTGACGGCGCCGCTGACGTCTTCCGGCTCGCGCATCAGGCCGTCGGGCAGCCAGGGCAGATCCGGCGCGCAAACCAGCGTGACGTCGTAGCGGAGCCGGTGCGAGGCCGCCAGTGCGTCCAGTTCGGCGTCGACGCCGTCGAAGTAGTGCCGGCTGTAGACCGCCGTCATCAGCGGCGTGGTGTCGCAGAACAGGTAGCGGCGCGCTTGCGGCAGGGCCGCCTCCTCGCGCGCCACCTGGGTGCGGGCGATGTGGATCTGGTCGGACGATACCGGCAGGCGCGCCTCGCTGTCGACGAACTCGCGCAGGTATTCCGGCACCCAGATGGTGCGGTAATGCTGCGCCAGCCGCGCCGCCAGCGTGGTCTTGCCGGACGAGGCCGAGCCGACGATGGCCACGCGCAGGGACCGGCTCATGGCTGTACCTTCATGCCTGCACCTTCATGCCCGCACCTTCATTTCAGCACCATGGCCTGGGCGGCGCTGCCGTCCTCGCCCATCGACTTCTTCCACGCCAGCAGGCCGACGGCCGCCATCGCCACGAACATGCCGTACAGGAGCGCCGTCAGCATCAGGCCTTTGTGGATATAGAGCGCCACGTACAGCACGTCCACGATGATCCAGACGTGCCAGTTTTCCAGTTTTTTGCGCGACAGCAGCACCTGGCCCACCAGGCTGCCGGCGGTGAGGAAGGCATCCGTGTTCGGCACGTCGGTGTCGGTATAGCGGCCGAGGAACCAGGCCAGAAAGGCAAAGCCGGCCGCCCAGCCGGCGCCCGCCATCAGCAGGCCGCGCCGGCTGCTGCGGGTAACGGGCAGCCGGTCATGCGTCTCGTCGCCGTGCAGCCACTGATACCAGCCCCAGAACGACACGGTGATGAACACCAGCTGCAAACCCATGTCGCCATACAGGCGCGCGCCGTAGAACACCACGCCGTAGGTGGCCGACGACAGGATGGCGAGCAGCCAGGCCCAGTGGTTCTGGCGGATGTTGAGCAGCACCGTCGCGACGGACAGCACGAAGGACAACAATTCCAGCGGGGTGGTGTTCAGCCCGAACAGGGCGAAGGATTCATTCATGGCGGGCGATCAATGGGGAACCGCCGATTATGACGTAAAAAAGGGCCGGGCTCAATGTCGAACCCGGCCCCTGGTCAATTCACCCCGCGTACTTTATTTTTTTGGATATTTGATGGTCATTTCCTGCAGCAGATTGTCGGCGCCGTCGACTTCCTTCATCACCCACAGCATGTAGCGGATGTCGAGGTGGATGGCGCGGGTGATGGCGGGGTCGAAGTACCAGTCCTTGGTGATCGATTCGTAGGTGGAATCGAAGTTCAGGCCGATCAGTTCACCGCGCTTGTTCATGACGGCCGAGCCGGAGTTGCCGCCGGTCGTGTCGGCGCTGGTCAGGAAGTTGACCGGCACGGTGCCCAGTACCGGATCCTTGAACTGGCCGTAGCGCTTGGCCTTGACGGCGTCGATCAGGTTTTGCGGCGCGACGAAGGGCTCCTTGCCGGTGTGCTTTTCAACGATGCCTTCGGCGGTGGTGAACGGACCCTTGGTCAGGCCGTCCTTCGGGCTATAGGCCGAGACGGTGCCGTAGGTCACGCGCAGCGTGGAGTTGGCGTCCGGGTAGACTGGCTTGCCGAGCGACTTCTTCCAGGCGATGACTGCCGCCATGTATTGCGGCACCACGCGCTCCAGGTTGCCGTCCACTTCCGAGCGGCGCTCTTCCAGCGACAGGTCGATGTCATGCAGCCTGGCGGCCAGCTTCAGGAAGGCGTCGTCCGAGGCGGCAATGGCGGCGCTGTCCTTGTCCAGCAGCGCCACGCGTTCCGCCGTGGCGCCCAGTGTCGACCATGCGTACAGCGCCGGCACGTCGGCCACCGCCGGTAGCAGCGCGTCCAGGCCTCGCGGATGGAAGCGTGCCGCCAGCTTGGCGTAGCGCGCCAGGCCGTCGGCAAAGCGGGCCTGGTCAACCTTGGCCGAGAACGACTGTTCCAGGCGCATCAGACGGGCTTTGATGGTGCTGATGTCCCGTTCCTGGTAGCCGGACTTGCGCTCGGCGTCCGGCTTCTGCTTTTCCAGCGCCAGGCGGTGCAGCGTGCGCGCGCTTTTCAGCAAGTCGCTATTGGTGGCCACGCCCCAGGCGAATTCCTCGTCGGACAGCGCCATGTCGGCGGCGATGGCGGCGTTCAGCTCGGCCAGCATGGTGGCGGAAACGCCGGGCTGTCTGGCGTACCAGGCGCGGAACTCGGCGTCCTGCGCGTCCTTGACGGCCGCCACGTCCTTGCGCGCGAAGCCGTCCAGCAGGCCCAGCGTCTTTTTCATGCGGTTGTTGATGCCCTTGACCACGCTGGCGTAGCGCACTTCGCCCGCCGCGTCGCCCTTGGTGGCGGCGGCGATGGTGTCCAGGTCGGACTGGTACTCGGCCGCTTGCAGCGGATAGGCCGAATCGCGCGCATTGCGGATCTCGACCGGCAGCTTGTAGCGGCTGGTGCGGCCCGGGTAACCGGCCAGCAGCACCGGGTCGCCGTTCTTCAGGCCTTCGGCGGAGACCACCAGGAAGTCCTTCGATTGGTAGGGCACGTTGTCCTGCGACGGGTCGGCCGGGCGGCCGTCCTTGCCCACGTAGGCGCGCAGGAAGGAATAGTCGCCGGTGTGGCGCGGCCATTCGTAGTTGTCGATATCGCCGCCGAAGTTGCCGATCTTGTCGGACGGCGCGTAGACCAGGCGCACGTCGCGGATCTGCATCTGGCGGATGCGGTAGTACTCGGCGCCGCGGTGGAAGGTCGGCACCGAGCAACGGTACATCTTGTCGGTCTCGCATTCGGCGATCAGGGCCTTGATGCGCTTTTGCGCTTCCTCGTGGCGCGCTTTTCCGCCCATCTTGTCCAGGCCTTGCAGCACGCGCGCGCTGACGTCTTCCACCTTGTCGGTCACATAGACCTGCAGGTTGGGCCCGCCCGGCAGCTCGGCGGCGCGGGTCTTGGCCAGGAAGCCGTTGGCGATGTAGTTGTGCTCCGGCGTCGAGTTGCGCTGGATGGCGCCATAAGCGCAGTGGTGGTTCGTCACCACCAGGCCGTGCGGCGACACGAAGGAAGCCGAGCAACCGTCGGTCGAGACGATGGCGCTCATCGGGTGCTTGGACAGATCGGCCAGCTTCTCGGCCGGAATGGCGATGCCGATGCGTTTGAGCTCGGCTTTGAGCTGCGGCAGCTGGTGCGGCTGCCATTGGCCTTCGTCGGCCTGGGCTGGACTGAACGCGGCCAGCAAGGCAGCCGGCAAAATGAGCGATTTGAACAAGATGGTCCCCGGATGGTGTGGAAAAAACCGCGAAGTATAGTCGCAACGCCGGCCGCTGAAAATGGTTTTTAACTACGCCCGGCGGGAAGGCGCATGGATATCCGGCATCCTTGCCCGGCTCGGCCGTATTCCACTTCGAACGCGCCGCCGAAGGCGCGCAGGCGCTCGGCGATGCCCAGCATGGCCAGCGCCTGCCGCTGGCGGCGCCACTCGCCCGCGCTGCCGCTGCCGCCGGCGCCGTCGTCGGTGACCGTCAGCAGGACGTCGCCGTCGTACCGGCGCACGCTGACCACCGCCGCGCTGGCGCCGCCGTCGCGCTGCACGGCGGCCAGCGCCGCCTGCAGTTGCCTGAACAGCATTACGCTGGCGTTGCCGCCGATATGCTCGAACACCTCGTCGTCCGGCGCGTCGAAGGTACAGGCCATGCCGCTTTGCTTGCGAAACTGGGACAGCTGCCAGTCGATGGCGGCTTGCAAACCCAGGTCCAGCACCGGCGGCCGCAGCTGGTTGATGATGGTGCGCACGGAGCGCAGCGTCGCGTCGACGATCTGCAGTGCGGCGTCGGTGCGCTGGTGCAGCCGCGTGTGGCTGTGGCGGCTGCGTTCATTGAGCATGCACACGTCGAGGCGCAGCGCCAGCAGATTCTGGCCCAGCTGGTCGTGCACGGTACGCGCCAGCTCCTGCCGCGTATCCTCCACGGCGCTGGCCTGGCGGTCGATCAGCAGGTGCAGCCGGTCCGCTGCGGCGCGCGTGGTCTGGCTTTCGTCGTTGCGTTCGGCCAGTTGCCGGCGCAGCAGCGCGTTAGCCTGCTCCAGCGCGGCGGTGCGTTCGGCGACCTGCGCCGCAAGCTGCGCCGCGACCTGTCCTGCCACTTGTTCGGCTACCTGCACCGCTACTTGCTCGGCGACTTGCGCGGCCACCTGTTCGGCCACCTGCTCTTGCAGCCGGCGGGTGATGCCACCGGCTGCGTCGGCCGGGATCAGCTCGGCCAGTTCGGCGTCGCGGCCGGCGTCGCGCAGGGCCAGCAGCTCCGCCTGCGTTACACCCGGCGGCGATACCACCAGGCAGCACAGCCCCGAAGCGACGTCCAGCCGCGCTTCGAGCCGCACGGCCGCGGCCCCCGGTATGCCGTCGAACAGGCGCGACTCCATGCCAGCCCTGCCATTGCCCGCTTGCAAGATGGCGGCGAAGGCGCGCCAGCGCGGCTGCTCGTCCGAGGCCAGGTAACGTTCGAACGGCTGGCCGTGCAGCTCGCCGGCAGGCTGCGCCAGCAAGGCGGCGCCGGCCTGGTTGACGCAAACGATGCGCCCGGCCATGTCCAGCGCGTAGCAGCACGCCGGTGCCTGCTCGAACAGTTGCTGATACAGGGAGGAGCTGGCGCGCGCCTCGTCCGCGCTCTGCTGCAAGGCGGTGAGCGCGCTCTGCTGCAGTTCCAGTTCAAGCTTGCTGAGCTGGAGCGCCTGCCACTGGCGCAGCGTGTCCGAACCGTGCTGGACCTCGGACCCGGCGCGGCTCACTTGGCGCCTCCGTCCCGGACATCCTCCGGCGGATTCAGCGCGCGCAGCCGCGATTCAAGCTCCTTGGCGGCGGTGATGTTGATAAAGGTCAGCACCAGGCCGTCGATCACATTGTCCACCGTGCGGTAAGGCATGATGCGCACCGTGAACCAGCGCCCGTTGCGGGTAGGAATCTCCTTTTCGCTGAACACCAGCGTGCGCAGCACGTCGCCGGCATCGTCCTCGATCTCCGGGTAGACCAGGTCGCTGGCGATGTCGCTCAGCGGGCGCTGCACGTCGCCGGGGATCAGTTTGTAGAGCTGGCTGGCCTGCGTGGTGTAGCGGCGGATGCGCAGCGTGTTGTCGAGGAAGATGGTGGCGATGTCCGTGCTGTTGAGCAAGTTCTTCATGTCGCTGTTGACCAGCGACAAGTCGTCCACTTTCGATTGCAGCTCGGCGTTGACGGTGTACAGTTCCTCGTTCAGCGACTGCATCTCCTCCTTCGAGGTGGTCAGTTCCTCGTTGGTCGACTGCAGTTCCTCGTTGGTCGATTGCAGCTCCTCGTTGGCCGAGCGCAATTCCTCGCGCGAAGTCTGCATCTCGTCGCGCACTGTCTGGATCTCCAGCCGCGCCTGCGCCAGCTGCTGTTCCAACTCCGTCAGGCGCGGACTGGCCGGGCGCGAACGGCGGCCCGCCGGGCGCGGCGCGCTGGCAAACGTCACCAGCACCATGCCCTCCAGCGCATCGGCCTCGCCCGCCGCTTCGGCGCTCAGGTCCACCGCCAATTCCTGGCCGCCGGCATCCTTCATCACCAGGCCGCGCAGGATCTGCGGCCCTTCGCTGCGCACCGCGCGCTGCAGCAGGTCGTCCAGCTCGTAGCGCAAGCCGTCGCGCGCCATCGCGTGGATGTTCCAGTTGGCTTTGCCTGCCGCCGGTTCCAGATAGACGCCTGTGCGGCCGTGGATGTAGAGGATGTCGCCGTCGTGGTTGAGCAGGACGGCGGCCGGCGTGTGCTTCTTCAGCAACAGCTGTTCGACTTGGGATTGGAGGTTGCCACTCATGGATGCAGACCTGGCCTCGTTTTGGATAGGGGCGACCGCCGCCACCTTGGTTGGGAAGTAGTGTACCAGCCGTTGTGTACTGGCATCGAGCCGCTGGTAAATGCGGCTCACGCCGGGCATGGGCGCGAACAGGTCGGTGAACTGGCCGGGCGTGTCGGCGCTACCCAGCAGCAGCATGCCTTCCGCCTTGAGCGCGTAATGGAACAGCGGAATCAGGCGCTGCTGCAGCTTGGGGCTGAAGTAGATCAGCAGGTTGCGGCAGCTGAGCACGTCGAGCTTGGTAAACGGCGGGTCGGAGATGATGTTCTGCTGCGCGAAGATGATCATGTTGCGCAACTCCTTGCGCACGCGGTAGCCCTGCTCGTCGGCCACGAAGAAGCGCTGCAGGCGCTCCGGCGACACGTCGGCCTCGACGCTGTGCGCGAACACGCCGTTGCGGGCGCGGTCGATCGCGCCCGGATCGAGGTCGGTGGCGAAGATCTGCAGGCTGTATTTGTTCTTCGGGCTGATGTGTTCGACCGCCTCGCAAAAGACCATGGCCAGCGAGTACGCTTCCTCGCCGGTCGAGCAGGCCGGCACCCAGGCCTTGAAGGCGGCGCCGTCCGGGTGCGCGGCCAGCAACTGCGGCAGCGCCAGGGTTTTCAGCTGCTCCCACACCTTCTGGTCGCGGAAGAAATTGGTCACGCCGATCAGCATTTCCTTGAACAGCAGCTGCACTTCGCCCGGATTGTCCTGCAGCAAACGCATGTATTCGTCCAGCGAGGCGCGCTGGTGCAGCGCCATGCGGCGCTCGATGCGGCGCATCACCGTATTCATCTTGTAGTCCGCGAAGTCGTTGCCGGTGCGGGCCAGCAGATATTGCAGCAGATCGCCCAGCGCGCTCTTGTGCTCCTTGCGCACCGCGCCCGGCCCCATATGCAAAGCCTGCCGGTGCAGGTGGCGGCCCTCGATCAGCGCCGGCATCTCGGTCGGCAGCGCGACGATGTCGGCGGTGCCGCCATCGATGGCGCTTTGCGGCATAGCGGCAAAGCGCGCCGACGGCGGCTGCTGCGCCAGCGTCAGGCCGCCATGCTCCTGGATCGCGCGCAGGCCGGCGCTGCCGTCCGAGCCCATGCCCGACAGCACGACGCCGGTGGCCAGCGGACCGCAATCGGCCGCCAGTTCCTGGAAAAAATGGTCGATCGGCATGCACTGGCCGGGCCGGCGCTGCTGCTTGGCAACACGCAGCGCGCCGCGCGCATAGCCAAGGTCGCGGTCCGGCGGAATCACATAGACGCTGGCGGGCTCGATCAGCATGCCGTCGGCCGCCTCCAGCACCGGCATGGCCGTCACGCGCTGCAGCAGTTCGGGCAGCATGCCGGTGTGCTGCGGATCCAGGTGCTGCACGACGACGTAAGCAAACCCGTTGCCGGGCGGCACCGCCGCCAGCAGTTCGCTGATCGGTTCCAGTCCCCCGGCGGATGCGCCTATCCCCACAACCGGCACAGGGGTCCTCGCTGGCGCAGGATCTGGCGGAGCGGCGTCATCAGCCAATTCGGCCAGGGCGCCGGCGTAGTCGCCGGCATTGTTGCGATTACTCATGGATACTGGGGCAGGTTCGGAGGCGGGGAAACACCCGATTATACAAAGCGCCCCGTGCGAAAGCCAGCGTCCGCTAGCGTCTCGTGTACCAACCGCCCCCCAGCGACTGGATCAGCGCCACGGCCGTGGTCTGCCGGTCTGCCTGGGCCTGCAGCAGCGCGCGGCGCGCATTGAGCGCGGTGACCTGGGCCTGCACCACTTCGGTGTAGCCGACCTGGCCGGCACGGTAGCGGTTCAGCATCTGCTGCTCGACCTGGTCGGCCGCGGCGGCGGCCGTGCGGCGCAGTTCCTGCTGTTGCTCCAGCGCACGGCTGGCCGCCAGCTGGTCCTCGACGTCGGCGAAGGCGGCCAGCACCGTCTGGCGGTAGCGCGCGATGGCCGCGTCGCGCGCGGCCTCGGCGCCGGCCACGCGGGCGCGGGTGGCGCCGGCGTCGAACAAGGTCTGCGCGGCGGACAGGCCGAGCGACCACAGGCTGTTCGAGGCGCTGAACAGGCCGGCCACCTGGCTGGCGCCGAAACCGTAGGACGCGCTCAGGTTCAGGCTCGGAAAATAGGCGGCGCGCGCGATGCCGATCTGCGCGTTGGCGGCGGCCACGCGGCGCTCGGCGGCGGCAATGTCCGGGCGGCGCTGCAGCAACGTCGATGGCACGCCGACGGGAATCGCAGGCACCACCGCCCCGCCCCACAAAGCGGCTTCCGCGCCGGCTGGCGCAGGCGCGGCCTCCCCGGCGGACGACGCGATGTCGGAGCCGGGCTGCGCCGAACCAGCCGGCAATGATGCGCCGGCGCCGGACGGCAAACGCGTGGACGGCAAGGCAGAGCCACCGGGCAAGGCGCTCGCGGACGATACGGCGGCTGGCGCCGGGCGCGCAGCGGGCGCCGGGACGCCTCCCCTGCCCGCCGCAGCAGCACCGGCATCCGGAGCCGGCGCGATGGCGGTTGGCATGGCGCCGCTGACGGCTTGCGGCAGCGGCGCCAGCGTGAATTCGGCCGGCGCTTTGCCCAGCAGGACGGCAATCGCATGTTCAAGCTGCGCGCGCGAGCGGGTGATGCCGATCAAATCGATGCGCGCATTTGCCAGCTGGGTTTCGGCCTGCAGCACGTCGGACTTGGCGGCGATGGCGGCGTTGAAACGGTTGCGCGTGATTTGCAGCACGCGCTCATAGCCCTGCACAGTGGCGCCTAGCAGGGCCTTTTGTGCATCAGCCTGGCGCAGCGCGAAATAGTTCGCGGCCAGTTCGCCCTGCGCGGACAGGCGCGCGGCGGCCAGATCGGCCGCGCTGGCGGCGGCGCTGGCGGCCGCGCCGCTGTTGGCGGCGGCCAGGCGGCCCCAGATGTCGGGCTCCCAGCTGCCGCCCAGGTTGACGCGGTACTGGCCGGCCGTGCGGCTGCCCCCACCGCCGCTGCGGTTCGCGCTGCCGCCCAGATCCACCGCCGGGAACAGCTGCGCGCGCTGCTCGGCCACGGCGGCACGCGCCTGCGCGTAAGCCGCGCTGGCGGCCGCCACGTTCTGGTTCGTCACGTCGATGGACGCGGCCATCTCGTCGAGCACCGGGTCGCCGAACAGCGTCCACCACGGCCCGCGCTCCAGCGTGTCGGCCGGGGCGGCGGGCTGCCAGCCGTCAGCCTCCTTGAAGGCGGCTATTTGCGGCGTGGAAGGGACTTCGTATTTCGGCCCGGCCGCGCAGCCGGCCAGCGTGCTTGCGGCCAGGGCCAGGGCGGCGAGCCGCATCGGGGAATTTGCTTGGTTCATGGCGTGGACGGCGCGGCAGTTGCCTGCTTGCTCAATTGGAGTTCGGACTCGCTGCGGTGGCGCAGCCTGTCCATCAGGATGTAGACCACGGGCGTGGTCAGCAGCGTCAGCAACTGGCTGGCGATCAGCCCGCCGATGATGGCGATGCCGAGCGGCTGGCGCAGCTCCGAGCCCTCGCCGAAGCCTATCGCCAGCGGCAAGGCGCCCAGCGCGGCGGCCAGTGTCGTCATCAGGATGGGCCGGAAGCGCAGCAGGCAAGCCTCGCGCACCGCCTCCACCGACGACAGCCCGCGCGAGCGCTCCGCCTCCAGCGCGAAGTCGATGATCAGGATCGCATTCTTCTTGACGATGCCGATCAGCAGGAACACGCCGATCAGCGCGATGATGGAGAACTCCATCTTGAACATCAGCAGCGCCAGCACCGCGCCCACGCCCGCCGACGGCAAGGTCGACAGTACCGTGACGGGATGCACCAGGCTCTCGTACAGGATGCCCAGCACGATGTAGATGACCACGATGGCCGCCAGGATCAGCAAGGGCTGCTGCTTGTTCGACTCGTCCGCCGCGCGCGCCGTGCCCTGGAAGCTGCCGCGCACATTGTTCGGCAGGCCTATGTCGGCCTCGGCCTGCCTGACCGCGGCTTGCGCATCGCTCAGGCTGACGCCGTCGGCCAGGTTGAAGGACACCGTGGTGGCCAGTTCGCCGTCTTGGTGGTTGACGGAACTCGGCGTCGCCCTTTCGGCGAAGCTGGCGATGGCCGGCAACGGCACCATGGCCTGCGCCGACGTGCTGAGCGCCGAACCGGTGGAGGCATCGCGCGCGGCGGCCACGTTGTTGGAACCGCCGCCCGCGCCGCGCGCCGACACATGCACGTCCTTCAGCGCCTCCGGGCTCCTGGCGTATTCCGGCGCCACTTCCATGACCACCTTGTACTGGTTCAACTCATCGTAGATGGTGGCCACCTGGCGCTGGCCGAAGCCGTTGTACAGCGCATTGTCCACGTCGCGCACGCCGATGCCCAGGCGGGAGATGGTGTCCTTGTCGATGGTAACGAAGGTTTCCACGCCGTTTTCGGCCTGGTCGGTGTCCACGTCGGTCAGTTCCGGCTGCTGCTTCATGGCGTCCGCCAGCTTGCCGGCCCAGGCTTTCAGGTCGGCGCGGTTGTCGCTTTTGAGCGTGTACTGGTAGGTCGAATTGCTGGAGCGCCCGCCCATGCGCAAGTCCTGCACCGGGTTCAGGAACAGCGACACGCCGGTGACCTTGGCCAGCTGCGGCCGCAGCCGCGCGATCACGGCCTGGCCCGACTCCGTGCGTTCAGAGACGGGCTTGAGGTTGATGAACATGAAGCCGCCGCCCGCGCGCCCGCCGCCGGTGAAACCGACCACCGTGGCCACCGCCGGGTCGCTCTTGATGATGGCGACCAGCTGGCGCAGCTTCTGCTGCATGGCCTGGAAGGAGATGCTCTGGTCGGCGCGCATGCCACCGTTGATCTGGCCGGTGTCCTGCTGCGGGAAGAAGCCCTTGGGCGCGGCCGAGAACAGGTAGACGTTCAAGCCCACCACGAACACCAGGATGGCCATCACCAGCCACAGGCTGTGCAAGGCCCAGTCCAGCGCATGCCCGTAGACGCGCAGCACGGCCTGGAAGGCGCGTTCGAACAACCGCGCCACCCTGCCCTGCGGCCCGCGGTCGTGGCCCGGTTTCAGCAGCCAGGCGCACATCATCGGCGTGGTGGTGAGCGAAATCACCAGGGAGATCGTGACCGCCACGGACAGGGTGACGGCGAATTCGCGGAACAGCCGCCCCACCTGGCCGCCCATGAACAGCAGCGGAATGAATACCGCCACCAGCGACAGGCTGATCGACAGCACCGTGAAGCCCACTTCGCGCGCGCCCAGCAGCGCCGCCTTGAAGCGGTCCATGCCCGATTCGATGTGGCGGGCGGTGTTCTCCAGCACGACGATGGCGTCGTCCACCACGAAGCCGGTGGCCACGGTGAGCGCCATCAGGCTCAGGTTGTTCAGGCTGAAGCCCATCAGATACATTACGCCGAAGGTGCCCAGCAGCGAGACGATGGTGGCCACCGCCGGGATGATCGTGGCGCGCGCGCTGCGCAGGAATGCACTCACCACCAGCACCACCAGCGCGATGGAGATGAGCAGTGTCAGCTCGATTTCGTGCAGCGAGGAGCGGATGGAATTGGTGCTGTCGGAAGCCACCTGCAGCTTCACGTCGCTCGGCAACTGAGCCTGCAACTGCGGGATCAGCGCGCGCACGCCGTCCACCGTGTCAATCACATTGGCGCCGGGCTGGCGCGTGATGAGCACAATGACGGCCGGTTCGCCGTTGAACAGGCCCAGGGTATTCTTGTTTTCCGGGCCGTCCTCCACGGTGGCGATGTCGCGCAGGCGTATGGCCGCGCCGTCCCGCCAGGCCACCACCAGGTCGCGGTAGTCGACGGCGCTCGGCCGGGTCTGGGGATTGCCGGCGCCGCCGCCGGCCGAGACGCCGGCCACCACGCCGCCGCTGCGCGCGGGGCCGGAATAGATTTGCAGGCGGCGCTCGTCGCTTTCCAGCGCGCCCTTGGGCCGGTTGGCGTTGGACGCCTGGATGGCGGCGCGCACATCCTCCATGGACACGCCGTAGCGGTTCACCGCGTAGGGCAGCAGTTCGACGCGCACAGCGGGCAGCGAGCCGCCGCCGATCTCGACGTCGCCCACGCCCTTCACCTGCGCCAGTTTCTGCTGCACGATGTTGGACACCGCCTCGTAGATCTGGCCGGGGCGGCGGGTGGGCGAGGTCAACGCGAGGATGATGACGGGCGCGTCGGACGGGTTGGCCTTGCGGTAGGTCGGATTGCTGCGCAGCGTGGCGGGCAGGTCGGCGCGCGAGGCATTGATGGCGGCCTGCACTTCGCGCGCGGCCGCGTCTATCTTGCGGTTCAAGTCGAACTGCAGGCTGATGCGGGTGGAACCGCTGCCGGACGACGACGTCATTTCATTGACGCCGGCGATCACGCCCAAGCGGCGTTCCAGCGGCGTGGCCACGCTGGAGGCCATGGTGTCCGGGCTGGCGCCGGGCAGGTTGGCGCTGACCGAGATCGACGGGTAGTCGACCTGCGGCAACGGCGACACCGGCAGCACGAAGAACGCGGCTATGCCGGCCAGGGCGATGCCGATGGTCAGCAGCACCGTGGCGATGGGGCGCCGGATGAAGGGTTTGGACAGATTCATTCCGAGCCCTCCGCAAGCGCTGTCAAACCGTAACAAGCTGTCATGCCGCCATAACCTGTCATTCCCGCGCACGCGGGAATCCATAGATCGCGTGCCGGAGTCAGCTCAGCATGGACCGCATTGGCGGACCGTCCCGTTTGCACGGCAACGGCACGTTGGCGGCTCATGCCGGCACCTGCTGCGCGGCTTTGCGGCCGCGCCAGCGCTGCGCGAGACGGTCGAAGCCGAGGTAGATCACCGGCGTGGTGTACAAGGTCAGCATCTGGCTGACGATCAGGCCGCCGAAGATGGCCAGGCCCAGTGGCCGGCGCAGTTCGGAACCCTCCCCCCAGCCCAGCATCAGCGGCACGGCGGCGAACAGCGCGGCCAGCGTCGTCATCAGGATAGGCCGGAAGCGCAGCAGCGCTGCCTGGTGGATCGCCTCCTGCGGCGGCTTGCCTTCCTCGCGCTCCGCCTCGATGGCGAAGTCGATCATCATGATGGCGTTCTTCTTGACGATGCCGATCAAAAGGATGATGCCGATGATGCCGATCACGCCCAGGTCCTGCCCGCTGATCATCAGCGCCAGCAAGGCGCCCACGCCGGCCGACGGCAAGGTGGACAAGATCGTCAGCGGATGGATATAGCTTTCGTACAGCACGCCCAGCACGATGTAGACGCAGATCACGGCCGCCAGGATCAGCCACAGCTGGTTCGACAGCGAAGCCTGGTAGGCGCCCGCCGCGCCGAGGAAGGTCATCGATACCGACGGCGGCAATTTGATCTCCTCGGCCGCCGCGCGGATCGCCTCCACCGACCGGCCCAGCGAGATGCCGGGCGCCGTGTCGAAGCCCAGCGTGGTGGCCGGATACTGCGCCACGTGCGTGATCTGCAGCGGCGCCGGCCGCTCGGTGATGGTCGCCACCGCCGACAGCGGCGTCGGCTTGCCGGAGCCGGTGCGCAGGTGCAGGTTGCCGAGCGACTCGGGCGTGGTCAGGATGCCAGGCTGCGCCTCCAGGATCACGCGGTACTGGTTGGTCTCGGTGAAGATGGTGGACACGATGCGCTGGCCGAAGGCGCTGTACAGCGCATCGTCGATGGCGGCGGCGGTGATCGACAGGCGCGAGGCCGTATCGCGGTCTATGCTCACGTGCGCCGCCAGGCCGGTGGCGCCCGCGTCCGACACCACGTTGCGCAATTGCTCCTTCTTCCGCATCTGCTCGGCCAGCTTGTTCGCCCACTCGGTGACGGTGGCGTTGTCCGCGCCTTCCAGCGACACGCGGTACTGCGTGGGACCGGATTCGGCGTCGATGGTCAAATCCTGGGTCGGTTGCAGATAGATGGTCACGCCCGCCACCTCGGCCACGCGTGCACGCAGGCGCTCCATGGTCTCGGCCTGGCTGGTGCCGCGCTCCTGCTTCAGGTTGATCAGCATACGCCCGGTGTGCAGCATGGTGTTGTTGGCCGCATCCACGCCGACCAGGGAGCTGAGGGTATCGACATCCGGATCGGCCAGGATGGCGCGCGCAGCGGCTTGCTGCAGGTCCGCCATGCGGCTGTAGGACGCGGCTTGCGCGGTTTCGATGCGCGCCTGCAGCTGACCGGTGTCCTGGGTCGGAAACAGGCCTTTCGGGATCAGCACGTAGAGCACCACGGTCAGCGCCAGCGTGGCCAGCGCCACCAGCAAGGTCAGGCCCTGGCGGCGCAGCACCCATTGCAGCGAGTTGTCGTAACGGCCTATCACCTTGTCGAAATAGCGCTGCGCAGTTTGCCCCCCCTGCGAACCCGGCGAGCCGGGCGCGTCTTCCTTGTGGCTCGTGAGCCAGCGCGCCGACATCATCGGCACCAGCGTCAGCGACACCACGGCGGAGATCAGGATGGTGATGGCCAGCGTGACGGCGAACTCGCGGAACAAACGCCCCACCACGTCGCCCATGAACAGCAGCGGAATCAGCACGGCGATCAGCGACACCGTCAGCGAGATGATGGTGAAGCCGATCTGCGCTGCGCCCTTGATGGCGGCGGCCATCGGCGTTTCACCCTCCTCGATGTAGCGCGCGATGTTCTCGATCATGACGATGGCATCGTCGACCACGAAACCGGTGGCGATGGTGAGCGACATCAGGCTCAGGTTGTTCAGGCTATAGCCCAGCAAATACATGGCCCCGAAGGTGCCGACCAGCGAGATCGGCACGGCCAGGCTGGCGATGACGGTGGCGCGCACGCTGTGCAGGAAGGCGAAGATGACCAGCACCACCAGCAGCACGGCCAGCACCAGCTCCATCTCGACGTGCTTGACGGAGGCGCGGATGCCGGTGGTGCGGTCGCTCAGCACGTCCACCCGCAATGCGCTGGGCAGGCCGGCTTGCAGCTCGGGCAGGCGGGCCTTGATGGCATCCACCGTGGCGATGACGTTGGCGCCGGGCTGGCGCTGCACGTTGAGGATGATGGCGGGCTTCAGGCCCGACCATGCGCCCAGCTTGACGTTCTCCGCGCTGTCGATCACGCGCGCCACACTGGACAGGCGCACCGGCGCCTCGTTCTTGTAGGCGACGATCAGGTTCTTGTAGTCGTTGGCCGTCACCAGCTGGTCGTTGGCGTTGATGGTGAAGGAGCGGGTGGGTCCGTCGAAGCTGCCCTTGGCGCTGTTGGCATTGGCGGCCGAGATGGCGCTGCGCAGCGTATCCAGCCCGAGGCCGTAGGAAGACAGCGCCTGCGTGTCGGCCTGGATGCGCACGGCAGGACGTTGGCCGCCGCTCAGGCTGACCAGGCCGACGCCGCCGACCTGGCTGATTTTGAGTGCCAGCCGGGTGTTGACGATGTTCTGCACTTCCGTCAGCGGCATGGTGTCGGAGGTGATGGCCAGGGTCAGCACAGGCGCGTCGGCCGGATTGACCTTGGCGTACACCGGCGGCGCGGGCAGGTCGGTCGGCAGCAGCGAGCCGCCGGCGTTGATGGCGGCCTGCACTTCCTGCTCGGCCACGTCCAGGGTCTGGCCCAGGCCGAACTGCAGCGTGATGATGGACACGCCGGCCGCGCTGGTGGAGCTCATGCGCTGCAGGCCGGACATCTGGCCGAACTGGCGCTCCAGCGGGGCGGTGACGGTCTGCCCCATCACTTCCGGGCTGGCGCCGGGGTACAGCGTCTGCACCTGGATGGTGGGGAAATCGACTTGCGGCAGCGCCGACAGCGGCAGGAACTTGAAGCCGACCAGGCCGGCCAGCACGATGGCCAGCATCAGCAGCGAGGTCGCGACCGGGCGCTCGATGAAGGGACGGGACGGACTCATGGCGTGCCGCCCGACGGATTAGCCAAGCCGCGCATCACCGCGCTCCCGGCACTGGCGCGGAAGCGGCTGGCGCGGAAGCCGCCGGAGCAGCGCCCGCCCTGTCGCGCTGGCGGCGTCCGCCCGATGGCGTACCCTCGGCAGTGCCTGCCGCGACAGGCTGACCGGCCGCAGGTGCAGCATCCGTGCCTGCAGCAGCAGCACCGGCACCTGCTCCGCCTTGCCCGCCGCGATTGCCGCGACGGCCGCCGCCACCGCCGCCTGCACCCGGTTTGTCGCCCGGCAGCGTCACGCGCGCGCCGTCTTTCAGGCGGTCCGCACCTTCGGTAATCACTTGCTCGCCCGCTTTCAGGCCGGTGCGGATCTCAACCTTGTCCACCGTCGACTGGCCGCGCGTGACGGGGCGGGTGCTGACCGTCTTGTCGCTATTGAGCACATAGACGAAATCGCCCTTGCTGCCATGCCGCAGCGCGGTCACCGGCACCATGACGGCGTCCTTGATGGTGCGCAGCTCCAGCCGCACATTGACGAACTGGCTCGGGAACAATGCATTTTTTGCGTTTGCGAAGCGCGCCTTGGCCTTGATGGTGCCGGTCTGGGTGTCGACCTGGTTGTCCAGCGCCGAGAAGCGGCCGGTGTCCAGCGTGACGGCGCGGGTGCGGTCCAGCGCCACGGCGGTCAGCGGCGCGCCGGCGTTGACACCCTCCATCACCAGCGGCCCCTGGTCCTGCGGCACCGAGAATTCGACATCGATAGGCGAGAGCTGCGTGATGACGGCGATGCCGTTGGCGTCGCCCGAACTCACCAGGTTGCCGATGTCGACCACCCGCAAGCCAACCCGCCCGCTGATCGGCGCCGCCACCTTGGTGTAGCCCAGGTTCAGGCGCGCGGTGCCCTCGTTGGCGCGGTCGGTCATCACCGTGCCTTCCAGTTGCTTGACCTGGGCCGCTTGCGTGTCCACGTCCTGGCGCGCGATGGAGTCCTGCGACAGCAAGGTGCGGTAGCGCTGCAGCGTCAGCTTCGCGTTTTCCAACTGCGCCTCGTCCCGCAGGCGCTGGCCGCTGGCCTGCATCAGCGAAAACTCGAACTGGCGCGGATCGATCTGCGCCAGCACCTGGCCCGCCTTGACCATCTGCCCTTCCTTGAACAGCACTTTCTGCAGAATACCGGAGACCTGCGGCCGCACCGTGGTGGTGGCCGCCGCCGTCACGGTGCCCAGCGCGTCCAGCACCACCGGGATGTCAGCCACTTCGGCCGTTGCCACGCCCACCGTGGTGGCCCCGCCGCCACGCCGCCCCCCACCGCCTGGGCCGCCAGGGCCGCCGGCGCTGCCCGGAGCGGCTCCCGGCACGCCCGCAGCGCCCCCCTGCCCGGCCGCCGGATGCGTCAAATGCCATGCCAGGCCACCCAGGCCGGCCATGGCCGCGACGGCAAGCACGCCGCCGATGATCTGCGCGCGGCGGCTGCGCCTCGGAGTGGTGTTGGCGTTCGAAGCGGACGGTTTCATCGCGGTTTTCCCTTGTTCTTTGATGAAACCGACTCTAGCACAGCCCAATTTGGCCAGGATGTCGCTTTGTTACATTCCGCCCCGCACTCGACGCGCCCACGGCGGCCTGACCAGTTGAGGGTTTCCAAGATGAAAGCAAGCGCCCCTTTGGCCACGGCCCGCGCGGGCGAAAAAGGCGCTCGTTACAAGGCGCGGCGCTCCGATACAAAGCCGCTACAAAAAATTCAGGCCGGCCGGTCCCCGGCTCCGTAAAATGGGGCATGAGCGAACATATCCTGATTATTGAAGACGATCCGCGGCTAAGCGAGATGCTGTCCGAATACCTGTCCAAAGCCGGTTTCGCGGTCACCGCCCACGGCCGCGCAAAGCCGGCGCTGGCCTGGCTGGCCGCCAGCCACGCCGACGCCGTGATCCTCGACCTGATGCTGCCGGACATGGACGGCCTGGAAGTGTGCCGCCAGTTGCGCGCCCATTCCAACGTGCCGGTGGTGATGCTGACCGCGCGCGGCGACGCCATCGACCGCATCATCGGCCTCGAACTGGGCGCCGACGACTACCTGCCCAAGCCCTTCGAGCCGCGCGAGCTGCTGGCGCGCCTGCGCGCCGTGCTGCGCCGGGGCGGCGAGGCGCAACGCGCGGCGCACGAGGTATTGCGCTTCGGCCGGCTGGAGATCGAGCCGGGCGCCTATGCCGCGCGGCTCGATGGCAAGGCTTGCGAACTGACCGCCTGCCAGTTCGACGTGCTGCTGATGCTGGCGCGGAACGCGGGCCGCGTGCTCTCGCGCGAAGCGCTGATGGACGCCACCAGCAACGGCCAGGGCGAAGCCTTCGACCGTTCCATCGACGTGCACATGTCGCGCATCCGCGCGGCCGTGGAGGACGATCCCAAACATCCGCGCCGCATCATCACCGTGCGCGGCGCCGGCTACCTGTTCGCCAAGGACCAGGACTGATGCCGCGTTTGTATTTCCGGTTCTACGCCGCGCTGCTGGCCAGCTTGGCGTTGATGACCCTGGCCGTGGGCCTGCTGTGGCACTACGCCGGCGAGCCGATCGAGCTGCCGGAGCGCACACTCGGCACCGTGCTGCGCAACGCCCTGCCCGCTGCCGACGCCCCCGCCGCCCAGCAGCAAGCCGCATTGGAACGATTGACCAAGGGCCTGCGCGCCGACATTACCCTGTTCAGCCAGGACTGGCAGCGCCTGGCCTACGTCGGCGAGCCACTGGAACGCCCGGACCGGCGCATGATGCATGAGCGCATGATGCGTGAGCATATGGGACGCGGTGAGCGCAGTGAACGCGGCCCGCGCAGCGCCGAAGCGCGCGACGACGACGGACCGCTGCGCCCGCGCCGCTTCCATATGCGGCTCGACGACGGCCGCCACATCCTGTCCACCACACCCTTGCGCCAGCAGGCGCCGTCGCGCATGCGGCTGCACACGATGCTGATCGGGCTTGCCATCATCATCGCGCTCGGCGCCTATCCCGTGGTGCGGCGCGTGACGCGGCGCCTCGAGCATCTGCAGAAAGGCGTGGAATCCCTGGGCGCGGGCAATCTGTCGGCGCGCGTGAAAGTGGAAGGCAGCGACGAAGTGGCGGGCCTGGCGGCCAGCTTCAACCGCTCCGCCGACCAGATCGAGGCGCTGGTGAACGCCCACAAGTCGCTGCTGGCCAACGCCTCGCACGAGTTGCGCACGCCGCTGGCGCGCATCCGCCTGGCGCTGGAACTGAGCAAGGACAACGTGGAACCCAAGCGCCGCGCGGGACTGGAGCAGGACATCGCCGAACTGGATCAGCTGATCGACGAAATCCTGCTGGCCAGCCGCCTGGATTCGGTGGGCGAGAAAACGGAGGACGAGGAAGTGGACTTGCTGGCCTTGGCGGCCGAAGAGTGCGCGCGCTACGACGAGGCCGACCTGGATGGCGAATCGCTGATCGTGCGCGGCGACGCCCGCCTGCTGCGCCGCCTGTTGCGCAACCTGCTGGAGAACGCGCGCCGCCACGGCGTACCGCCCACCAGCGTGAAACTGCGCCGCAGCGGCGCCGGGAGCGACGCCAAGGCCGAGATCGTGGTGCAGGACGCAGGACCCGGCATCCTGCCTGCCGAATACGACAAAGTGTTCGAGCCCTTCTACCGCAGCAGCAATGCGCGCGACAGCGTGGGTTCAGGCCTGGGCCTGGCGCTGGTGCGCCAGATCGCCCAGCGCCACGGCGGCGAGGCGCGCTGCGCCAACCTCCACAACGGACGCAGCGCCTTCATCGTCACCCTGCCGCTGGCCAGCGGCTGAGGCGTACCGCTTAAGGTGAGGCGCGCCGCATAATGCGAGGCGCGCCGCTCAAGGCCGCCAGCGGCGCTGCCGTGCCGCCTGCTCCGCCTTCGCGTCCATCGCCTGGCCAGCGATACGGGCGTCGATGGCCTCCAGTACAGCGGCCGGCATCGCGCTGCCCGCTTGCTGGTAGTCGCCGGACGCGGCTTTTGCAGCCTCGGCCAGCACGGCCAGCTTCCATTGTTCACCGCTGCGGCATGCCAGCCCGGCCGCCTCGCCCGCCGTGAAGCTGCGGCACAGTGAACCATCCGTGGACGCGAAGGTGACGCCGATCTGGATGCCAGCCAGCGCAGCGGGCCCGCCTGCCGCAGCGGCACCCGCACTGGCCAGTTGATTGCTCAGTGCGTCGGCCAGCGGGCCCTGCGCCAGCAAGGCCCCATTGGAGGCGCGCACGGCGGCGAGCTGATCTCCGCCCGCGCCGGCGGATGCACCCGCCACGCCATCTTTGCCGGCAGCGCCGGCGCCCGCGCCCCCGCCGGCGCCGCCAAGCACCAGGCTCCCCACCAGCACGCCTACCGACAGCGACGCCGCGATCGCGCCCCACTCCTGCCACGCCCAGCGGCGGCGTGCCCCGTCGCGGGCGGCGCGCGCCGCACCCAGGTCGCTCACCTTGCCCGGCATGGCGGCGGCCAGCAGCGCAGGCGGCACAGCCTCGTCGGCGATGGGCGCGAACGCGGCGAAAACGTCCATCCGCAAGGCCTGGTGCCGCGCCACGCGCGCGGCCAGCGCCGGATCGCCGGCGACGGCGCTTTCCACCTCGCTGCGCGCCGGTTCGTCCAGTTCGCCGTCGGCATAGGCCATCAGGGTTTCATCGGAAAAGCTCATGTTGCGGTCCTCGCTTGATCGGATAATGTTTCTTGCAACGCCGCGCGGGCGCGGTTCAACCGGCTGGTCAGGGTACCCATCGGGATGTCCAGCACTTCGGCTGCCTCCTTGTACGGCAGGCCGTCGACCAGCACCAGCGCGATGACGATGCGGTGTTCGTCGGACAGCAGGCTGACCGCCTTCTGGATCGCCATGCGCTGCTGCTGCGCCTCGGCAAAACCGTCGCCCACATGCTCGCCCGCCTCCTCCGGCGCGAACACGGTGTCGCGCCGCATGCGCGCCCTCACCTCGTCGATCCAGGCATTTTTCATGATCCTGAAGATCCAGCTGTCCAGCCTGGTCCCCGCCTCCCACTGCGCGCTGCGGTTCAATGCCCGCTCGACTGCGATCTGTACCAGGTCGTCGGCGTCCTCCCGGTTGTACGTGACGGTGCGGGCGAACCGGCGCAGGCGCGGCAGCAAGGCGGCAATTTCGGTATTGATGGTCGGTGCGTTTGCAGTCATGGATAGCTGGTAAACGATGCGGAGATGGATTTTAATCCCTGTCCCGTTCGTTTACCCGTCAGAAAGTTCGATTTCTTATACTATCATCCGAAAACCATGCCCATCAGAACACTCCTTTTTCTGCTTGCACTGTGCGCCGGGAGCGCGCATGCCCAGTTGCGCCTGCCGCAATTGCAAATTCCGCAACTTCCGCAGGTGGATCGCCTGGATCCGCTGAACAGCGGCCTGTTGCGCGATTCCGGCCGCCGCCTGCTGGACCGCAGCGACATCGGCGAGCTGCGCTCCCTGCGCCTGGACCAGATCGGCGCCCTGCTGAAACGCCACCGCGACGTGCTGGAGCCGGATCCGCGCGGCGAACCCGTCGTGCGGCGGGAACTGCTGGCATGGTCGCCCAGCGCGCGAGGCTTGGCCGCAGCCAAAGCTGCCGGACTGGCGGTGCTCGGCGAGCGCGACGTCGGCGCCGGCGAGACCATGACCGTGCTGGGCGTGCCCGGTAACAAGGACACGGCTGCGGCACTGGAGCAATTGCGGGCGCTCGATCCCGACGGCTCGTACGACTTCAACCATATCTATACCGGCAGCGGCATCGACGGCGATGCCAGCGAAGCCACCCGGCACCTCCAGCCGCCGCAAAGTCAGGCTGCGCCGGCCGCCGGCAAAAACGCGCCGGCGCAGGCCAAGCCGGGCACCGCCAAGGTGGGCTTGATCGACGGCGGCGTCGAGCGCGGTCATGATGTATTCCGGGAATCGGCCATCGTGCCCTGGGGCTGCGAAGGCGCAGCCCACCCCAACGCGCACGGCACGGCGGTGGCCGGGCTGATGGTGGGACGCTCGGAGCGTTTCCGAGGTGTGGCGCCGCACGCCAGGTTGTACGCGGCCGACATTTACTGCGACAGCGGCACCGGCGGTTCGGCCGCGCGCATCGCCGACGCCCTGGGATGGCTGGCACGCGAACAGGTGGCGGTCATCAATCTGAGCCTGGTCGGGCCGCCCAACCAGATCCTCGAGCGGGTAGTGGCCGGCATGGTCAAGCGCGGGCATCTGCTGGTGGCGGCGGTCGGCAACGACGGGCCTGCCGCGCCACCGCTGTACCCGGCCAGCTACCCCGGCGTGGTCGGCGTGAGCGGCGTGGACAAGCAGGGACGCCCCCTGCCCGAGGCCGCGCGCGGGCCGCAGGTGATGTTCGCCGCGCCCGGCAGCCAGATGGTGAGCGCCGCCATCGGCACGCCGCCCTACCGCGTGGTGCGCGGCACCTCGTTCGCCGCGCCCATCGTGGCCGCCTTGCTGGCCGACGCGCTGCCGCAGCCAGCGCCTGACAGTGCCAGACAGGCGCTCGCCGCGCTGGCCAGGCAGGCATCCGGCGTGGCGCCGGGCACGGTCTCAAACGAGACCGGCCACGGCGTGCTAGGCGCGTCCTACCGGGTCGATCCAGCGGGGTTTCGATAAATTTGAAAAATATTTTCAAGACGATGGATTAAACGGCTGAGCCCGTACGTTTTCCTTTCAAAGCTGCAGATAGTCTGCGGCGCTGACAAGGAGAAACACCATGAAAAACATCATCATCGCAAAACAACTGGTCATCGCTCTGTCCATCGGCATGGCGTGCTCGGCGCAGGCCCAATTGCTGGGCCGTGGCGGCGCGGTCGGCGGCATGATGGGCGGTGCGGGCAATATCGGCGGCCAGATGGGCGGCATGGGCGGCATGGGCCCGATCACCAGCCGCGGCTCCATGCTCGACTCCACCCGCTCGGCCACCAGCGCCATCAATACCGACGAACTGCGCAAGCCGCGCTCGGCGGCGGGCAAGGCCGGCGGCGAGGCCAGCGGCAACGGCAGCGGTTCCGCCGGCGTGCTCAGTGGCGCGGCGGGCCGCAATGCGGTTCTGGACGGGCAAGCGGGCGGCAATGGCTCAGGTTCCGGCAGCCTGGCCGGCAACATCGCCGGTGCCCCGTCAGCCGCCGCCGCGGACGGTGCCGCGCCAGCCCAAAAACCAGGCTTCTTCAGCAGCTTGTTCGGCTCGAAATCCGCGTCGGCCGACGGGCAGGCCGCCGGTAGCGGCGCAGGCTCGGTGACGGGCAACCTGGCGCAATCGGCGATGCCAACCCTGCCAGCCGCCCCGGCCGCCCCGGCCGCCGGATCGCCTGCAGCGGCTTCCAGCGCGTCGCCGGCGGCAGCGCCAGCGAAGACCCAGGGCGCTGGCGCGGTCCCACTGGCTGCGCTTGCAGGCAGCGGCGCAGGAGCCGGCAACGGCAAAGTCGCGGGCATAGCCGACGGAAGCGGCAATCTGATCGGGAACGGCAAGGGTAGCGGCGGAAATGGCAATGGCAATGGCAATGGCAATGGCAATGGCAATGTTGGCGGCAGCAATGCCCCGGGCAACGGCATCGTCAGCGGCGGCAATGCTGCAGGGAACGGCGGCAGCGTCGTTAGCGGCAGCAATGCCACGGGTGGCGGCAACGGTAGCGGTAGCGGTAGCGGCATCGGTAGCGGCAGCAATGCCACGGGTAGCGGCAGCGGCAGTGGCGCCGGCAGCGCGCAGCTTACGCTAGGCGCGGACGGCAGCGCCAGCCGCCAACTCGCCGGCAGCGCGGTACAAGGCGCGCGCGGCACGGCGGCACCGCTGCGCGATGGCGCAAAGAGCCAGGCCGAATCGACGCGCGCCTATGCGCAGTCCAGCGCGGCAAACGCCTCCGGCGCCGCCAGGGGTTCGGCGCACGGCGCCGTCCATGGCGCCAAAGGCATGGCGAACGGCGCAAAAGGCGCTGCGGGCAGCGTCAACGGGCAGCCTTCGGCAAACGCCGGCGGCTCGATCGACGGCAACGGTTCCGCAAAAGGAAACGCCGCGTCCAACGGCAACGCGGCGTCGATGTAAGAAGCGGGGCCCGGGCCCCCGGGTTCAGCCCGGATGCGCCAGCCAGATGCCGACGACGTCGCCGTCTTCATCCACGCGGGTGCCAGCAGCCTGGAAGCCGAGCTTGCGGACCACAGCGATGGAGGCGGCGTTTTCGGGAAGAATTCCGGCAACGACGACTTGCACCCCGTTGGCGTAGGCCCGTTCCAGCAAAGCCCCAACCGCCGCCGCAGCTGCACCCTGGCGGCGGTACATGGGCGCGATGCCGTAGGCGATTTCAACGCGGCCATTTTCCGGCGCGCCTTTGAAGCCGCAGCCGCCGATGATCTGGCCATCGTCGCGCACGATAATAAAGGTGGCGCACCAGAATTCGGAGCGGCCTTCGGCGATGCGGTCCAGGGCGCGCTGCGCCACGAAAGCCGGCGGCAAGGAACCCTGTTCGACACGTCCGGCCATGCTGGACGGGACGCGCGACGCAGCAAGCTCACCCAGCTGCGCCAGCGTCAGCGGCTGCAGCGACAAGGTTTGAACGGACGACTGCATCAAGGCGACTCGCACAGGCAATGCGTCACTGCCGTGAAGGGCTTGCGCTTGTCGGCCAGTTCGGACAGCCAGTTCAACTCATGCGCCACCTCGGTGGCCGCGCCCAAAGGCAGGCCAGTCGGCGCCAGGCTCGCTTTCACGTACGGCATCACCGCCTGGGCAGCCGAACCGCCGAAGAATTCAACCACGCGGTCGAACTTGGAGACTTCGCGCTCGATGTAAGCGACGCGGTAGTCGCTGCCCAGCTTGGCGCGCTCGGCGGCCGACTTCAACGCGTCGCCGTAGCTGCCGACGCGGTCCACCAGGCCACGCTCCTTGGCCTGGGTGCCGGTCCATACCCGGCCTTGCGCGACCTCGTTGATTTTTTCCTGCGTGGTCTTGCGCGCCGCTGCCGCCTTGCTGGTGAAGTCCGAATAAATATGGTTGATGTTGCCCTGGATGACCTGGCCGAGGCGCGGATCGAGCGGGCGCAGCGGATTGGCCGCGTCGCCCAGCCACGTGGTCGTCACACCGGCCGTGTGGATGCCCAGCTTGTCGATCACCTTGTCGGCGCGCGGCACCAGCGCGAACACGCCGATCGAACCGGTGATCGTATTCGGCTCGGCGATCACTTCGTCCGCCGCCATGGAGATCCAGTAGCCGCCCGAGGCAGCCACGTCGCCCATCGACACCACCACCGGCTTGCCGGCGGCGCGGGTCAGTTCCAGCTCGCGGCGGATCAGCTCGGAACCGAAAGCGCTGCCGCCCGGCGAATTGACGCGCAGGACGATGGCTTTGATGCTGCTGTCCTCGCGCGCCATGCGGATCAGGTTGGACGTCGACTGGCCGCCGATGGAGCCGGCCGGCGCCATGCCGTCGCTGATCTCGCCCACGGCCATCACCACGCCCACGGCGTCGCCCAGCATTTTCGGACGCACGCGCGACAGGTAGTCGTCAAAGGCCACCTGGCGGAAGCTCTTGCCCAGCGCATCCTTCTCGCCGCGCTGTATCATCATCTGGCGGATTTCGTCGCGGGTTTTCAGGCCGTCCACCAGCTTGGCGTCCAGCGTCACCTTGGCGATGTCGCCCTTGGCCGCGTCCATCAGCTCGGGCAGCCCATTGATGATTTTCATGATCTGGCCATCCTGCAGCTTGCGCGCCTTTTCCACCTCGGCGGTATAGCTGTTCCACAGCGCGTTGTTCAGGTAAGCATCGGCCTCGGTGGCCGCCTGCGACGGGCCGTTGGCGATGAAGGGCTCGGCGAAGCTCTTGTAGGTGCCCACCTTCAGCAGATTGACCGTCACGCCGACCTTGTCGAGCGCGTCGCGGTAGTAGTTGCGATGGCGGCCGAAGCCTTCCAGCATCAAGGCGCCCATCGGGTGCATATAGATTTCATTGGCATGCGAGGCCACCATGTACTGGCGCTGGCTATAGCTCGCGCCCCAGGCCACCACTTTCTTGCCGCTGGCCTTGAAGCGCTCGACCGCGCCCGCCACTTCGCGCAGGCTGGCCTGGCCGCCGCCTTCCAGCTCGTCCAGCAGCAGCACGGCGCCGGCGATCTGCGGATCCTTGGCGGCCGCGTCCAGCACGTTGCGCACGTCGCGCAGCTGCACGGTGCGGCGCACTTCGCCGCCCATCACATTGGCCTTGATGGCTTCGCGCACGCCGGCGCTGCCCTGCTCCACCAGCTCGCCCTTCAAGTCCAGCACCAGCATGGTCTTGGCGCCCAGCGGCTTGGCGCCGCCGCCGAAGATGGCTACCGCAATCACGATCAGCAGGATCAGGAACAGCAAGTTCAGTACGGCGCGGCGGCCGAAGTCCAGCGCGCGCCAGGCAAAGGCGAAACCACTGCCGATGCGGGAAAAAATGGATCGTGACATCGATACTCCTTGAAATAATTTAAATCTGACAACACTGTAAGCGATATCCTGCCTTCATGCTAACGCTTTTACGCCTTCCCGCTGCGGCACGGAAATCAGGAACAGGCCGCCCATCACCAGCAAGCCGTTGATGATAAGCAGCTCCAGTCCCAGCCGGTAGCTGCCAAACAGCAACTCTTGATATCGGTCAAGCAGCCAGCACAGCAGCGGTCCGGCCAGCACCGCCAGCGGCACCCAGCGGTCCAGCACGCCGCGCCGTGTCAGGATGCCGAAGGCGAACAGGCCGAGCAGCGGGCCGTAGGTGTAGCCGGCCAGCTTCAAAATCACCCCTATCATGCTGGCGCTGTCCAGCCACTTGAACAGCATCACCAGCAGCAGGAATAGCGCGCAAAAGCCCAGGTGCACGCGGTGGCGCCAGCTGGTGCGCTGCCGCTCGCTCAAAGCCGGCCTGCGCTGCAAGCCCAGGATGTCGATGCAGAACGACGACGTCAGCGCGGTGATGGCCCCGTCCGCGCTGGGAAACAGCGCCGACACCAGCGCGATGAAGAATATCAGCTGGATCACGCCCGGCATGTGGCCCATCACCACCGCCGGGAACAACTTGTCCCCGGCCGCCGCCACGCCCGCCGCCGGTGCATACAGGTGCAGCAGGCCGCCCAGGTAGAGGAACAGCGACAGCACGCCGATCAGGATCAGGGTCAGCGTGACCATGTTCTTCTGCGCGTTGCCCACCGTGCTCACCGAGATATTCTTCTGCATCATTTCCTGGTCCATGCCTGTCATCGCGATGGTAATGAACATGCCGGCCAGCACTTGCTTCCAGAAGTAGGCGGGGCTGTCCATGTCCAACGTCAAGACCCTGGCCAAGCCGTGCGCGTCCATTTGCGCAAGGCTGTCGAGAAAACCCAGGTCCATGCTGTGCATCAGCCATGTCACGCAGCTTACCAGGCCGAGCAGCATGCCCGTGGTTTGCAGCGTGTCGGTCCAGACGATGGTTTTCACGCCGCCTTCATAGGTGTAGAGCAATATCATCAGCAGGATCACCAGGTTGGTGGCCCAGAACGGCACGCCCAGGCTGTCCAGGATGGTGGCCTGCAGGATGCTGACCACCAGATAGAGCCGCGCCGTGGCGCCCAGCGTGCGCGACACGATGAAGAAAGCGGCGCCGCTCTGGTAGGCCCGGCGGCCCAGGCGCACGTCGAGGTAATGGTAGATCGAGGTCAGTTGCAAACGGTAATACAGCGGCAGCAGCACATAGGCCACGGCGATATAGCCCAAGGTGTAGCCGAGCACGATCTGCAGGTAGCCGAAGCCGTCGCGCCCCACCGCGCCCGGCACGCTGATGAAGGTGACGCCGCTCAGGGTGGTGCCCACCATGCCGAACGCGACCAGCATCCAGTTGCTGTTTTTGTTGCCGATGAAAAAGCTGTCATTGTTGGCGTTGCGCGAGGTCAGCCATGCCACGCCCAGCAGCAAGGCAAAATAGACGAGGACCACGAAAAACAGGATGGCTGAGGACATGGGCATTCCGATTCAGAAACATTTCGGCTGCAATATACACCCGATCCCGCGCGTGCTGGTCTAGAATTGCCCTGGATTTTCGCCAACTCGTCATCGGAAGTTATCGCATGTACTCAGCAGAAACTATCGCCTTCGCCCAGCAACAGGAAGCCCTGGTGCGGCCGCTGGAATACCGCGTCCACCCGCAGCAGGATGGCCGCAGCGACGGCCGCGAAGACGCCATGCGCGACTATGCGCGGGTGCTGTACGCCGGTTCCTTCCGCCGCCTGCAAGGCAAGATGCAGCTGCTCGGCGTGGACGCCAACCAGTCCAACCGCAACCGCCTGACGCACAGCCTGGAAGTGGCGCAGATCGCCCGCTCGATCGCGGCCGACATGGGGCTGGAGCGCTGCGTGGTGTCCGAGACCTGCGCGCTGGCGCACGACATCGGCAATCCGCCTTTCGGCCATTACGGCGAGAAGATCCTGGATTCGCTGTGCGCCGAGCACGGCGGCTTCGAAGGCAATGCGCAAGCCTTCCGCATCCTGCGCACGCTGGAAAAGCGCCACTACGGCTACGCCGGCCTGAACCTGACGGTGCGCACCCTGTTCGGCATCACCAAATACTTCCACACGCGCAGCGAGAACCCGCGCAAATTCCTGTACGACGACGACCACGCCTTCCTGACCGGCGAGCTGGCCAGGCACGGCATCACGGCGCGCAAGAGCATCGACGCGCAGATCATGGATTTGTCCGACGAGATTGCCTACGCGGCGCACGACGTGGAGGACGCGCTCAGCTTCGGCATCATCACCGTGGGCGAGATCGCGCATGAATTCAAGATCAGCCAGGACTACGCGGCCGCCCACCCGCTGTTCTCGGCGATCGCCGACCGCGCCCACAACGAGGCGCTCAAATGCGAACAGCAAGCCTCGTCCGAGGAATACTCCATCGTGCTGCGCAAGGAGCTGACGTCGGAGATCGTGCACACCTTGTGCCGCGACCTGAGCGTGGTCGGCGGCATGCTGGACTACCAGGCGATGGGCTTGCTGGCGAAGGGGCTGAAAAGCCTGCTGTGGAAAGCCATCCTGCGCAAGAAGGACGTGCAGCTGTACGAAAAGCGCGGCGAAAAGATCATCCGCGGCCTGTTCGAAGTGCTGACCGACAAGCGCTACAACAAGGACAACATCCTGCTGCCGCCCGAACTGCGCTGCCTCAACGACAGCCGCGAGCGCCTGGTGATCGACTACATCTCCGGCATGATGGATTCCTACGCGGCCCAGGAATACGAAAAATACTTCGGCCCTGGCAGCCTGGATGCCATTTACTGGAAGTCCTGATTTCGGGTCAGATGATTAATGCTGAGGTCAGTAATGCTGGGGTCAGATGCTGGGGTCAGGCCCGCAAACGTGCGCCTTTAGCGCATGGGCTGCCCCAAAGGGCCGCAATACCGCACGAACGCAGGCCAGGCCCCAGCGATAAAAACGGGGCAGCTGCTAGCTCTCGGGCAGATGAGCTTGTTTGAAAATGCATGAATGCAGGCCTGACCCCAGCAGTGGGGTCGGGCCTGCATTCATGCATTTTTTGTTGAGTGGACATGCCACGGACACGGCCAGGAAAGTCGCGCGCCAACCGAAGTGCTGGGCGATGAAGGGCAAACGCGCTGATGGTCAGCGCCAGCAAGGCGAGGCATGACATACTCCTGTAAAGTGGATGTCACGCAGTATCGGGGAATTTTTTATTTCAGAAAATATGCCGCCCGGCAGAAGATATTTGATTCGAACGCAGCAATAGCACCTATGACCATGAACTCCGACGCACTGGCGCAGCTGGTGCGATTTGAAATGCCTTATGGCAAATACAAGGGCCGCGTACTGGCCGACCTGCCGGGCCACTACCTGGGCTGGTTCGCGCGCGAAGGCTTCCCCAGCGGCCAGCTGGGCGCCCTGCTCGCCCTGATGTACGAGCTCGACCACAACGACCTGCGCAGCCTGCTCGATCCGCTGCGTCCGCCCCGTCCCTATCCAACGTCCAGGAAGCAGAAATGAGCCGAATCAGCCACGTCCGATTAATGTCGTCCTATAACAGCTGGATGAACAAGAAGGTATATGACGCTGCCGCAGGGCTGCCGGCCGACGAGCTGGCGCGCGACCGGGGCGCGTTCTTCGGGTCGGTGTTGGGGACGCTGAACCATTTGGTGGTAGCCGATACGGTGTGGCTGAAGCGCTTCGCGGCGCATCCCGCCCGGTTCCCGGCGCTGGAGCCGGTGCGCAAGCTGGAGCAGCCGGCGCGGCTGGACGCGCAGCTGTTCACGGCCTTGCAGCCGATGGCGGCGCACCGCGCGTGGCTGGACGCTGTGATCACGGCCTGGGCCGAGGAATTACACGAAGCCGACCTGGACCTGGTGGTGCATTACGAGCGCATGAACGGAGAGGCGCTGGACAAGCCGCTGTTCGGACTGCTGATGCACTTCTTCAACCACCAGACCCATCATCGCGGCCAGGTGTCGACCCTGCTGTCGCAAGCGGGCGCGGACGTGGGCGTGACGGACCTGCTGGCCTTGATCCCCAACGTCGGCTGACCGTCGCCGGCATCACCCCAGCGTACGCACCACCAGTTCTTGGTAGCCGGACGCGGGATCCGTCTCGCGGCTGAAGGCGTGGCCGGGCAGCAGGGCCAGCATCAGTTCGGCCGTGGTGCGCACGATGCAGCCGGCCAGAACATGGCCGCCGGTCACCTGCCCCTCCGCATCCGCCACCGAGATATGCAGGTGGGCGCCGTCCGGCGCCACCGAGCCGGCCAGCGTGAGAATTTCGAGGTCGCCGCGCAGTTCGGTAGCGTGCGGCATGCCGGCGAAGCGCAGCTGTGCCACGCTCAGGCTGCCGATGCCCTGCAATACAAAAGCGCCCCAGCGCCTGCCAGCCTCTCTGCCATCAGGGGCATTGCGGGCCTCGCCCCGGGCTACCTCGCCGGCTGCACCGCCGGCCGTCGCCATGGCGGCGCAAGCCTCCGCGACGGCCGTCTCTATCGCCGCGCGCAAGTCGGCGCCGGGCCCCAGGCGCAGCGGGTGCGCCAGCAGGCTCACACCAGCTTGGGCGCCACCAGCGCCGTAAATTCGCCCTGGTCCACCAGCTTCTGCAATTCCTGCGCGCCGCCGACCAGGGTGCCGTTGACGAACACCATCGGCAAGGTCGGCCAGCCGCTCCACATCTTGATCGCGGTGCGGCGGCGCCATTCGCTCAGGTAGCTGCCGTATTCAAGGTAGGCGTACGGCGTGCCCAGCCCGTCGAGGATGCGTCTGGCCTTGCGCGGAAACGGATTCATCGCCATGCCGACCACCACCACCTTGTTGGCGGCGACGGCGGCCTGCACTTCGTTCAATGTGTCCGCGTAATTACCTGCGATCTTGGCGCGGATGGCGGGATGGAGGCGGGATTCTTCAAGTACTGGACGGCTCATTGGGCTTCCAAGGTCATGGCGGAACAAGCAATGTATCCCGCCCCGCCCGCGTTGACAAGCCCATCCGGTCCCGCCGGCCCGGTATCCGGCAAGGGCTAGGCCGCAGTGGCCGTGGCCAGGATGGCGATCGCGCATGCCGTGGCGCGTGCGATGATGTCTTCGCGGTACTTGGCGTCTTTGCTGTCGTGCGCGGTATAGACCGAGATCACCAGCGGGTCCTTGCCCACCGGCCAGATCACGCCGATGTCGTTACGCGCGCCGTAAGCGCCGCCGCCGGTCTTGTCGCCCACCAGCCAGCCGGCCGGCGTGCCGGCCCGTATCATCTTGCCGCCGGTCGTATTTCCCAGCAGCCAATCCTTGAGCAGCTGCCTTTGCGGCGCGCTCAGCGCGTCGCCCAGCACCAGGGCCTGCAGGCTGCGCATCATCGCCAGCGGCGTGGTAGTGTCGCGAGGGTCGCCGGGGATGGCGCTGTTCAGTTCAATCTCCCAGCGGTCCAGCCGGAACTCCGTATCGCCTATGCTGCGTGCATACGCCGTCACCGCTTCCGGCCCGCCCAGCAATTTCATCAGCAGGTTGGCTGCGGGGTTGTCGCTGTACTGCATCATGGCGGCGCACAATTCCTCCACCGTCATGCCCTTGGCGATATTCGGTTCGGTGACCGGTGCGTGCGGGACCATGTCCTTTGCCGTGTACTGGATGCGCCGTTTCAGCAGCGTCGGATCGCCGGCGCTGCGCTGCAGGATGGCCGCTGCCACGATGGTCTTGAAGGTGCTGCACATCGGAAAGCGCTCGCCGCTACGGTGCCCGGTGCGCTTGCCGGTCGCCAGATTGATGGCGGACACGCCCAGGCGGCCTCCCATCTCTTTCTCAAGCGCAGCGAACACCGGGTCCGGCGCGTCCGCCGCGAAAGCGTTCAGGCTGGCCAGGAAAGGGCTGAGGGCGGCTGCGCCCAGCAGCTTGCGGCGTTTGTCGTTCAGTCTCTTATTCGTTTGCATCAGCTTCCTTTGTCAGTGGAGTGGCCGGCGCGGCCAATTTCGCCATATTGCGACATATGTCACATATCTGTCAACATGTTATCATTTGGTGACAAATGTCGCACGCAGAAAGCACCCCATGGCCATCCCCTCGATCTCCGAACTCTCCGTACTGAAAGCCTTATGGCGACAGCAACCGCTCAGCGCGCGCGAAATCCATGACCAGGTCGAGGAGGAGCTCGGTTGGTCCTTTTCGTCGACGCGCAAGACACTGGAACGCATGCTGGACAAGGGTTCGGTGCGGCTGTCGGTGCGCCACGGCGTGCAGGTGTACGAGGCAGCGCTGGAGAAAGTCGGCACCCTGGCCGCATTCGCGCACGACTTCGGCAAGCGCGTCATGGAGATGGACGCGCCCTTGCCGGTCAATATGTTCACCGGCAGCAAGCTCGTCGATGAAAACGAACTGGCGCAGTTGGAGCGGATGTTGCACGACTGGCCCGCCGACCAGGGCGAAGCCGAATGACACCGCTAGAGCAGTTCGCGCTCCGCTTCCTGCTGGCTAGCGGCGGCTGTCTGGCCGCAGGGCTGGGTGTGTGGGCATTGACGGCGCTGTGCCGCCGCTATCTGCCCGGCGTCGCCCTGCAACGCTCGATGTGGCTGCTGGGCCAGGTCACCGTGCTGGCGGCCTTCCTGGTCATCCTGTTACCGCACAGCGAGCGGCTGCGCCTGGTGCCGCCCATCGACCTGCAGAACGCTTCGGAGACCCGTCCTGCCGCCCCGCTTGCGCAACTCCCCACGGCCTCCGGCGGGCTTGCCGCCAAGGCTCCCGATGTGGAAGTGGCCGATACCGATTGGCTTTCCTATGGCGCCTACGCCTGGCTGCTGACCTATGCGCTCGGCCTGGCCTGTGCGCTGCTCCGCCTGGGGCAGGCGCGCAGGAGCTTGAACGGACTGGCGGCCGCCGGCAGCCGCGTGCATGCGCTGAGCCGGCACGCCGGCTTTTCCGGAACGCCGGCGCCGGGTCCGGCGCCCGCCGTCACCGAAGTGGACGCGCCGATTTCCCCCATGCTGTTCGGCCTGTTCCGGCCGCGCCTGCTGCTGCCCTTGCACCTGCGCAGCTTCGAGGCGGCGCAGCAGCAATTGATCATCGCGCATGAACTCACGCATCTGCGGCGGCGCGACCTGCAGTGGATGAGCGCGGGCATCCTGCTCCAGACTTTGCTCTGGTTCAATCCCTTCATGCGTTTGCTGCGCGCCAGGCTGTCCTGGGCGCAGGAGCTCGGTTGCGACCGCGACGTGCTGCGCAGCCGTCCGCAGGGCCAGCGGAAAGCCTACGCGGCGGCGCTGGTGGCGCAGCTGAGACTGCAGCGCGGCACGCCGAACACGGCGCTCGCTTTCGGCGGCGTCAGCGCGAATACGCTGGCGGCGCGGATCGCACTGATCCGCGACCCGGCCGCCGCGCCGCGCGGCCTGTTGGCGCGCTGCGCCGCCATCGCTGGCCTGGCGGGCGTGTTCGCTGCCAGCCTGGCATTCCAGCCGGCGCTCGCATGGCACGGCGAGGCATCGGCCGAAGCCCTGCCGCAGCCGCAACCGCCGCTTGCGGAGCCGGCCATGCCGCTTCCGGCCCCGGCATCCGGCTCGGCGGCGTCGGCGCCCGCAGCGCAAGCTACGCTCAGCTGCACGGAACTGGTCGACGCCGCCAGCGGCGCGCGCCTGGTGCACGAGGGACAGTGCGACGAGCGCGTCACGCCGGCGTCGACTTTCAATATCGCGGTCGCCCTGATGGGCTACGACAGCGCCATCCTGGCCGACGAACATACGCCCGTGCTGCCGTTCAAGCCGGGCTACCCCGCCTACTACCCGTCCTGGCGCGCGGCGACCGACCCCAGCAGCTGGATCAAGAATTCAGTCATCTGGTATGCCCAGCAGGTCACGGCCCGGCTAGGCGCAAGGCGTTTCGCGGGCTATGTCCGCGACTTCGGCTATGGCAACCGGGACCTGTCAGGCGACGCCGGCAAGGACAACGGCCTGAGCTATTCCTGGATCAGCTCCAGTCTCAAGATATCCCCCGTCGAGCAGGTTGCCTTCCTGAGGAAGGTGGTCAACCGCGAGCTTGCGCTCAGCGCGAAAGCCTATGACATGACCACCCGCATCATGCTCCCCGAGACCCTGGCCAACGGTTGGGAAGTGCACGGCAAAACCGGCACCGCCTCGCCGGTGCTGCCCAACGGCAGGGACGACAAACTGAACCAGTACGGCTGGTATGTGGGCTGGGCGCAAAAGGGCCAGCGCAAGCTTGTGTTCGCCCGCCTGGTGCTGGACCGGAAGCAGGAAGCGGCCGCGGGCGGCCTGCGCGCCAAGGAAGCATTCCTGCGCGAGCTGCCGGCGCGGCTGGACGCGCTCTAGGCGCCACGCGTCTGGCGAGGGTTGGGCGAGGGTCAGGCCCGGTTGATGCGGCGGCCCGCCGCCACCACGGCCAAGCCCGCCAGCAGCATGCCGTAGGTGGCCGGTTCCGGCACCGGCGACAGCAGCGCGGCGAAGCAGCCCACGCCGTCGCGGCAGGCGCGGCCCACGATCTGGCCGCCGTCGTTGATGTCGCTCACGCCGGAAATGCGCCAGTTGCCGCCGCCGGCCAGCAGCGTGTCGAGGTCATATTGCACACCATCCTGGTACAGATAGGCGTGCGAACCTTGCGCGCTGGCATCGGTCGAAAAATTGCCGACCACGTCGCCGTTGTTGTTGATCGCTTGCGCCGAATTGCGCACCGTCAAGCTGCCCAGCGCCTGCATCACGCCATTCTGGTAGATGAAAGAATGATAGTTGGCCTGCGCACCGAAACCGTACGCCGACGAGCCGACCACCGTGCCGGCGTCGTTCAGGTCGGACGCCGAGCTGGTGGCATACAGATCGGTCGGCAAGGCGCCCAGGTCGAGCGCCTGTCCTTTTGAAACCAGCATGGCGTGCAAGGGGGCCGCGCCATCCGACCCGTTTCCCGCCACCTGGCCCGCCTCGTTGATGGCGGCGGCGTAGCTGATGGGGAGTATCGTCGTGACGCCGTTGCTGGCGATATACGCGCCGCTGGCGCCATTGGTGTCCTGGTTGACGGCCATGGTGCCGGCGCTGTTGACGCCGGTCGGCGTGACATAGCTGTACCAGCCGGATGCGCCATATTGAGGCGAAAACGCGGTCGGCACCCCCGTCATCGCGCCCTGGGAATACAGCATGCCCGCGTTGACCATCACCATGCCGCCATCCTGCATATCGATGCCGGTGCTGCCAATGACGTGGCCCAGCTGGCTGATGCCGCTGGTGTGGCGCATCGGCGCCGGCAGCATGGTGCGCAGGCCCGCACTCCAGATGAAGGCATGGCGTCCCTCGTTGTCCGCGCTGGACAGCGAGCCGGCCACCACGCCGGCGTTGTTAATCGAAGACACGGCGCTGCCGTTGGGCATGCTGTCCAGCACGGTGACGCTGTAGCGCGGCGCAGCGGCGCAAGCACTGCCGGCAGCGTATAGAAGCGAACCCAACAGCAGCAAGGGCAGCAAATGGCTAGATTTGAGCATGGAGCGTCTCCAGTGTAGTTCCAGGGATACCCATGCTAGCGCCGGCGCGGCCGCGCACGGCTGAGGCCGCTTTTTATTTTATCGTGTGACAATGTGTGAACATTGCGCCGCAGGCGCGCGGTATGCTGGGGTGCAGCCCAGCATGAAGAGTTAGCCAATCCGCCCCGCCAAGCGCTGCCGTTCGGCGCGGCTCAGGCGCGCTTGATGCGCCGGCCCGCAGCCACCACGGCCAAGCCCGCCAGCAGCATGCCGTAGGTCGCCGGTTCCGGCACCGGGGAAAGCAGTGCCGCGTAGCAGCCCACACCGTCGCGGCAGGCGAGGCCCACAATCTGGCCACTGTCGTTGATGTCACGCACTTCAGTGATGCGCCAATCGCCGCCGCCGGCCAGCAGCGTGTCCAGGTCGTACTGCACGCCGTCCTGGTACAGATAAGCATGCTTGCCCTGCTCGGTGAAATCGGTCCAGTTTTCGCCCACGACGTCGCCGTTGTTATTGATCGCCCTGGCCGAATTATTCATCGTCAGACTACCCAGTGCCCGCATCACGCCATCCTGGTAAATAAAGGAATGGTAGTCGCTGGCCTGGTTGCCGAAGCCGCGGTCCGACGAGCCGACCACCGTGCCCGCGTCGTTCACGTCGTGAGCCGAACTGTTGCCGTCGAGATCGGTCGGCAGCGCGCCCAGATCCAAAGCCTGGCCGTTGGCAAATAGCATGGCGTGCCAGAGGCCGCCGTCTGTCCGCCCGACGCCAGCGACCTGGCCCGCCTCATTAATGGCGGACGCGTAGCCAAACGGCAATATCGTTGTCGTGCCGTTGCGGTCCATATAGGCACCGCCGGCGCCATTGGTTTCCTGGTTCGCGACCACGGTGCCGGCGCTGTTGACGCCAACCGGCGAAACATAGCTGTACCAGCCCGACACATCGTACTGGGGAGAAAACGGGGAAGGCAACGTCGTCATCGCGCCTTGGAAATACAGCACGCCGACATTAATCGTTACCCTGCCGTCGTCGATCAGGTCGATTGCGGTGCTGCCGACCACGTGGCCCAAGCTGCTGATGCCGCGGGCATCGCGCATCGGCGCCGGCAGCATGGTGCGCAGCCCCGCGCTCCAGGTAAAGGCACTGCGCCCTTCTCGGTCCGGCGCTAGCAAGAAACCGACCACCACGCCAGCATTGTTAATCGCGGTAACGGTGCTGGCGTAGGGCCTGCTGTCCATCACGGTGACGCTGTAACGCGGCGCGGCCGCGAAGGTGTTGCCGGCGGCGCAGAGCAGCACAGCCGGCAGCAGCGCCGGCAGCATACGATGGAATTTGAACATGGGAGGTCTCCAGATTGGGACGAGGGACACCATGCTAGCGCCGGCAAGGCCGCGCACCGCAGCGGCGCGGCTTTATTTTATTGTGTGGGAATGTGTGTACCGTGCGCGCGCCGCACGGCGTATGCTGGGGGGCGCTTAGCGCGCGATGAAGGCCAGGCGCTTGCCTTCGCGCAGCATGCGCTCGAAGTCGTCGGCCGGCACCGGCTGGCTGAACAGATAGCCTTGCAGCTGGTCGCAGCCCAGGTCGCGCAGGAAGCTCATCTGCTCGGCCGTTTCCACGCCCTCGGCCACGATCTCCTGCCGCAATTGCTGCGCCATGGTGACGATGGCGCGCGCGATGGCGCAGTCGTTTTCCTCGTACGGCAGGCCGATCACGAAGGAGCGGTCGATCTTCAGGGTGCTGATCGGAAATTTCTTCAGATAGGCCAGGCTGGAATAACCGGTGCCGAAATCGTCCAGCGCCAGGGCCAGGCCCATGGCCACGAGCTCGTTCATGATGGCCACCACGTTCTCGGTGCCGCGCACCAGCAGGCTCTCGGTGATTTCCAGCATGATCTGCTCGGCGTGCACGCCGTGCCGCTGCAGCACGTCGGCCATGCGCTCGGGCAGCTTGCGGTCGAACTGGCGCGCCGACAGATTGACGGCGATAGGCGGCATGATCAGGTTGGCGTCCTTCCACGCGCGCACCTGGCGGCAAGCTTCCTCCAGCACCCAGTTGCCCAGCTCCAGTATCAGCCCGGTCTCCTCGGCCACCGGGATGAACACGCCCGGCGACACCAGGCCGCGCACCGGATGGCGCCAGCGCAGCAAGGCCTCGGCGCCGACGATGCGCCCGCTGCGCAAGCTGACCTTGGGCTGGTAGTACAGCTGCAGTTCGTCGTGCTGCAATGCCTGCCGCAGCTCGCTCTCGATGCGCAAGTGCTCCTTGGCGCGCTGGTTCATTTCCTCGCTGTAGAACAGGAAGGCGGCCTCCGCCTGCACCGCTTTGGTGGTGGCCACGTCGGCGTGCCGTATCAGGTCGGTGGTCTCCTGCCCGTCCTCGGGGTAGACGGAAATGCCGATGCTGGCGCTCACCTGCAGGCTGTGCGTGCCGAGTTCGATCGGCGCCACCAGCGCGGCGGCCAGCTTGTGCGCCACGATGGCGGCGTGCTCGCGCTTTTCGATATGCAGCAGCGCGATGCCGAAACGGTTGCCGTCCAGCCGCGCAAGGATGTCGGCGTCGCGCAGCACCAGGCGGAACTTGCGGCCGATGGCGTTGAGCAGTTCGTTGCCGACGTCATGGCCCAGGGTGTCGCTGATCGCGCCCAGGCGGCCGATCTCCACCACCAGCAAGGCGCCGTGCTCGTGGCTGCGGCGCGCCTCGGTCAGCGCCTGCGTCATCAACTGGGTCAGCAGGCACTGGTTCGGCAGGCCGGTCAAAGTGTCGTAGTTGGCCATGCGCTGCATGCGCGCCTCGGCGTCCTTGTGCACGCTGATGTCGGAGAACAGCGAGAAGGTGTGGCTGATGTTGCCGTTGCTGTCGCGCACGGCGCTGATGGTCACCGACTGCGGGAACAGCTCGCCATTCTTGCGGCGGCCGACGATCTCGCCGCGCCAAGGCCCGGCGCCGCTCATCGCGGCGCGCACCTTGGCGCGGAAGTCGGCGTCGTGCACGCCCGAGCGCAGCAGGTCCGGCGTCATGCCCAGCGATTCGCCCGGCGTGTAGCCGGTGATGCGCGTGAAAGCGCTGTTGATGGAGACGATGCGCTCCCTGGCGTCGGTGATCAGCACGCCCTGGTCGCTGTCTTCGATGATGCGCGCGTGCAGGCTGATCTTGTCGAAGTCCGACAGCGGCTCGCTGACGTGCGCCATGCGCACCCGCATGCCCTGCGCTTCGCCCATGTCGTCCTGCAGCAGCGACATGGCCAGCCGCACCCAGATCACCTCGCCGGACTTCTTGCGCCGGCGCACTTCGGCCAGGCCGCCGTCCTGCTCGAACAGCAGTTCGGCCATGGCGCCGTCGTCGTCCTCGGTGTAGAGGAACAAGATGTTTTGCCCGAGCGCTTCCTGGGCCGTGTAGCCGAACAAGGCTTCGGCGCCGGCGTTCCAGGCGGTCAGGTAGCCGGCCAGGTCCAGTTCCAGCGCGGCCTCCGGCGGCGAGGCCAACGCCGCGCCGTGGTCCGCGCCGTTGGCCGCACTGATTGCTGCATTGTTTGCTGCACTGTTTGCTTGCTTTGCGCGCACTTCAGCCAGTGCCGCGTCCAGTTCGGCGAGCGTGCCCGCCAGGGCTTCGCCCTGTTGCGTTCGAGCTGCCTGGCTTAGCGCCAGGCAGCGTTCGATCGCTGCGTTAAGCATTTGGCGGGCCCGCCTTGTCCGTGGCCACCCCTATCATCCACACATGCGCCTCGGCGACCACGCGGTTGAAATCGGACGGCTCCAGCTGCAGCGCCTCCAGGCGCCCGGCCACGGCGGCGAAGTCGCCGCGCTCGCCGGCTTCCAGCAGGGCCAGCAGTTCGCCCAGCTCGCCCTGTTTGGCCAACAATGCCTGCTGCACCGCCTCGCTGATGGTCAGCGGCGCCAGCACTTCGTCCAGCGGCATGCCGAACAGCACGCCCAGCAGCGAGAACATGCCGGTCATGAAGGCCTGCTCCTGCTGTGCCTTGCCGAGACCGGTTTCGCGCGCCAGCAGCTCCAGCGCCTGGGCACGCACCGCCACCCGCGCCAGCAGCATGGGCGAGCGGATGTCGCCTTCGCGCGCCGAGAACAGCATCAGGTTGAGCCAGCGGCGCAGCTGCTGCCGGCCCAGGATGAGGATGGCCTGCGAAAAACTGCTGACGCGGCGGCTGCTGCCCATGCCCAGCGAATTGACCAGCTTGAGCAAATGGTAAGACAGGGTCGGATCGCGCCGCAGCAGCGCCTCGATTTCGTGCGTGTCGGCGTCGTTGGTCACCAGTTGCACCAGTTGCAGCGCCAGCGCGCGCGAGGCCGCTTGCGCGCCCACCGCCTTGGCTGGCGGAGCCAGCGGCCAGTCGCCCTCGACCAGCGAGATGCCGGGCGCCATGGCCGCCTTGTCGAAAACGGTATCGGTGCGCAGCGTCTGCTCCTCGGGCAGAACGAGCCAGCCCGCTTCCAGCCATGCATCCGCGCTCTCCAGGCTTGCCCGCACATAGCACGGGAATTGCGCCGCCAGCGCCTGCATCTCGTCGTCCGGCAGCGCGGCCGCCGCGGTAACGCCTGTACCCAGCACCAGCCCGGCCGGCTTGCCGTTGCGGTCAGCCAGAAGTTGCAGGAAAACGGGCGGTACGTCGTTCAAAACACTCATATCTCAAGTCCAAAAAATAACACGTGAAGGGCACGTCGATGATTCCATTATGTTACTCCGAAAGTATTGGCACAGGTCAACAAACCCGCAGGCAAGCGCCCTCTAAGTCGACAAATAGCGGCACAAATGCTCGAACACCCCGGGCTGGCGCATGCGCTTGATCCACCAGCTCAGCGCGGCGCCCTCCTCGCCCGTGCGCCACGCCAGGTAAAAGGTTTCATCCGGCTTGGGCTCTTCCACTTCCTTCTCCACCAGCTTGCCCTCGGCAATGGCGGCGCGTGCGCACTGCTCGGGCAGGAAGCCGAAACCGAGGCCGGCCAGCTGGTACTGGTATTTGGCATGCATGGTGGGCACGGTCAGCGTGTCCTGCCCCAGCAACAGGCCGACCGTGCGCGGCGCCATCCGGCGCGCCGAATCGGACATGACGATGGCGCGGTGGTGCTGCAGCTCGTTGCGGCCCAGCTTGCCCGTGGCCGCCGCCAGCGGATGGCCTGGCGCCACCGCGAACACGAACTTGATGCTGCCGATCGCGTGCGACACATAGCCGCCGCCGGCCGGGCCGTCGCCGGGCGCGCCCACCAGCAGGTCTACGCGCCTGTCCAGCAAAGCTTCCCACGTGCCCGACAGCGCCTCCTGCACGATACGCAGCCGGGTCTGCTGCGCCACCTCGTAGAAAGCGCGCACGTCCTGGTCGAAGGCCACCGCCGAGAACATCGAATCGATGCCCAGGGCCAGCTCGGTCTCCCAGCCGGACGCCACGCGCCGCACGCGGTGTTCCAGGTCCAGCGCCGCCTTGAGCAGGTAGCGCCCCTCTTTCAGCAACTCGCGCCCGGCGCGGGTCAGCTCCACGCGCGGCCCGTTACGCTCGAACACCTGCACGCCGAGGTCGTCCTCCAGCTTGCCGACCGTGTAGGAGATGGTGGACGGCACGCGGTGCAACTCCTTGCCTGCGGCGGAAAAGGAACCGCGCCGGTCGATGGCGTCAACGATTTGCAGGGCTTCGAGGCTGAGTCTTAACATTCGATTTTTTCGATCATAGATCCATAAATTTTCCGTTTTTTGAAACGGACGCGCGGGCCTATACTTTGACCTATCGATGCAGCGAATTCAAGGGCGGCGTAAAGAACCCTTCGAATTTATTGCACATAACCTGACACAGAAATGGAGCTCATCATGTTGCAAGTACGTAAAAGCGAAGAACGCGGCCTGGCCAACCATGGCTGGCTGAACTCCCGCCACACCTTCTCTTTCGGCCACTACCACGATCCCAAGCATACCGGTTTTGGTCCGCTGCTGGTCATCAACGAAGACAAGGTGACCCCGGCGCAGGGCTTCGGCACCCACGGCCACCGCGACATGGAGATCATTTCATACGTGCTGGAAGGCGAGCTGGCCCACAAGGACAGCATGGGCAACGGCTCGGTGCTGAAATACGGCGACGTCCAGCGCATGAGCGCCGGCACCGGCGTACGGCACAGCGAGTTCAACCATTCGGAGACGAAGGGCGTGCACTTCCTGCAGATCTGGATCCAGCCCAACGTCACCGGCATCGCACCGAGCTACGAGGAAAAGCATTTCGGGCCGGAAACTAAACAGGGCCAGCTGCGCCTGATCGCCTCCAGCGACGGCCGCGAAGGCTCGGTGCTGATCCACCAGGACGCGGCGATCTACGCCACCATCCTGAACGGGGCGGACGCGGTCGAGCACACGCTGGCGCAGGGCCGGACCGCCTATGTCCACGTGATCCGCGGCAGCGTGTCGGTCAACGGGGTGGAGCTGAAAGGCGGCGACGCGCTGAAGCTGAACGACGAGACCAGCATTGCGCTGGCCCGTGCCGAGGCCGCTGAAGTATTGCTGTTCGATCTGCCTTACTGAACTGGCATTATCCTTTAATCAAGCCGGCATATCGGCCGGCTGGCATAGCCGGGACGTAATTTTTGTTATGATGGCAGGGCACGCACGGTCCGCACGACGGCCCGGCGTGCCTTTTTTACTTTTGAGCACCTGATAATAAAAGAGCACAGCCATGCAGTCCGCAGAAACACCAGCCAAAGAAGAACTCGATTACGTGACCTCCTGCGCGCTCCCGACGCCGTGGGCGCAGTTCACGCTGCACGCGTTTGTCGAGCACGCCACCGGCAAGGAACACCTCGCCATGGTGCTCGGCGACATCGGCAACGGCGAACCGGTGCTGGCGCGCGTGCATTCGGAGTGCCTGACCGGCGACGTGCTGTTCTCGCAGCGCTGCGACTGCGGCGCCCAGCTGGAAGGCGCGCTGAAGAAAGTGGCTGCCGAAGGCCGCGGCGTGGTGCTCTATCTGCGCCAGGAAGGCCGCGGCATCGGCCTGATCAACAAGATGCGCGCCTACCGCCTGCAGGAAGCGGGCGCCGACACGGTGCAGGCCAACGAACAGCTCGGCTTCAAGGCCGACCAGCGCAACTACGCGCTGGTGGAACCCATGCTCAAGCAGTTCGGCGTGCAAAGCCTGCGCCTGATGACCAACAATCCGCGCAAAATCGCCGCCATGGAAGCCTTGGGCATTCCGGTCGCCGAACGCGTGCCGCTACTGGTCAACCGCAACAAGTTCAACCAGAACTACCTGAACACCAAGGCCGCCAAGCTGGGCCATATGATGACCCCGCCGCCGCCGGCCGCCGAGGATGGCGAGCTGTAAGCCAGACCCCTTCCCCCAAGTCCAGGATCGCATGAAGCTTACCCGTCTTGCCACCGTAATCACCATGACTTGGGGCTGCACCCAGGCGCTGGCGGCCCCGCAGCTCCAGGCGGCCCCGGCAGCCGCGGCGCAGCCGGCCGGGCAGCAGCAAAGGCAGCAGCCCGGACTGCAGGGCCAGGCCCCGTCCGCGGCGCCTGACGCGGGCGCGCCGCTGCCTGCGCCCTCCAGCGCCGCGCAAAAACTCTATTCCTCCGCCAAGGCCGACCTGCTCCAAGTGCGTTCGCTGCTGAAAAGCGGCCGCACCCAGTCGTCCGTCGGCTCCGGCTTCCTGGTCGGCAACAGCAACCTGGTGGTGACCAATTACCACGTGGTGTCACAGTTCGCGCTCGATCCGGAGACCTACACCGGTGAATGGGTGGACACCGGCGGCCAGCGCGGCAATGTCGAACTGCTGGCGGTGGACGTGCTGCACGACCTGGCCGTGGTACGCGTCAACCGCAACGGAACCGGCGTGTTCAAGGTGCCCGAGCAGCTCGCGCGCCTGACCCAGGGCCAGTACCTGTACTCGCTCGGCAATCCGCTCGACCTCGGCTTCGCCATTTCGGAAGGTTCGTACAACGGCGTCATCAGCCGCGGCTTCTACGACCAGCTGATGTTCACCGGCCCCATCAATTCGGGCATGAGCGGCGGCCCCAGCGTCACGGTCGATGGCGATATCGCCGGCGTCAACGTCTCCAAGCGCCTGGACGGCGAACTGGTCAGCTTCCTGGTGCCGGCCCGCTACGCACAGGACCTGCTGAAAAGAGTCCCGGCCGACAAGGCTCCGCCGCGCAACTTCACCTCGGTGGTGGCGGAACAGCTGCTGCAGCACCAGAAAGCCATGGTCGACCAGTTGCTGGCCACGCCGATGACCATGAAAGCCATGGGGCCCTACATGGTGCCGGTGCGCGAATCCGAGCAGATGCGCTGCTGGGGCCGCTCGAACGTCAAGGCCAACAAGCCCTACACGGTGGACATCACCAACTGCTCGATGGAATCGGCGATCTTCGTCTCCGGCACCTTGCAGACCGGCGCCATCGGCATCCGCCACCAGTTCATGCGCAGCACCGGCCTGGACGCCGTGCGCTTCGCGCAGTTGTCGAGCGCCTCGTTCAAGAACGAAGGTTTCGGCAGCAACAAGGATGCGCACCTGACCGGCCCGCAATGCACGGAGATGTTCGTCAAGAACCAGACCCTGCCGCTGCGCGCCGTGCTGTGCGTGCGCGCCTACCGCAAGTTCGCCGGCCTGTACGATTTCGCGCTGCTGACCGCCAGCACCGACGAGGGCCTGATGAACTTGCAAAGCCGCATGGACGCGCGCGGCGTATCCTACGACAACGGCATGCGCGCCACCCGCGCCTTCCTCGATGCGCTGGCGCGCGGGGCAGTGAAATGAGGCCGCCCTACTTTATCGAAGTCCTGGCCAACAATGGCGACATCCTGCAGCGCCACCGCATGGACAGCCTGCCGATCCGCATCGGACGCGGCTACGACAACGATTTCATCCTGGACGACGCCCATACCGCCGAGCGCCACGCCTTGGTCGAGGCGGACGAGAACGGCCACCTGGTGCTGCACGACCTGGGCAGCCAGAACGGCGTGATCCACCTGGGCAAGCGCCTGGCCAGCGTGCCGCTGAGCGGTACCACCGTGGTGCGCCTGGGCCATACGCGTCTGCGCGTGCGCGACGCCGATTTTCCCGTGCCGCCGGAAGTCGCCGACACCACCATGCACGGCTGGGAAGGCGGCGCCCCTGCGCTGGCCGGCCTGGCGCTGATCGCCCTGTTCATCGCCGTCGACCATGCGCTGTCGGAAACCGAGTCGTTCGAGGCCATCCGTTACCTGCTGGCGATTGCCGCCGGCATCGGCGGGGGACTGGTCTGGAGCGGCCTGTGGGCCTTGGCCAACCGCCTCTTCGGCGGTCATGCGCGCATGGGGCGGCATCTGTTCATACTCGGCAGCGGCCTGGTGACGGCTGGCGCGTGGCGGGTGATCAGCAATGTGCTGGCCTACGCCTGGTCGCTGGAAGCGCTGACCCGCTACGGGAATCTTGTCACGCTGGCCATTATTTGCGGCGTCGTCTATTTCCACATGCGCACCATCAAGCCGCGCCATCCCAAGCCGCTATTGAAAGGCTGCCTGGTGCTGATGGCGCTGGGATCTGGATTAATACTGGCGAGCAACTTGCAGAACACCGGCAGGCTGGCAGAGGAGTTGTACATGTCCGTGCTGTTGCCGCCGGCGGTGCGCCAGAGCCCGGATCACCCGGTGGACGACTTCATGCGCGAAGCCGCCAAGCTCAAGCCGGCCGCCGACGCCGCGCGCGCACGCGGCGGCAAAGCCGACCTGGACGACGACGACGACGGAACCTGAATCAAGTCCAGGCGGCGCCCTTCAACTCGACAGTATTGCCCTCGGGGTCGTTCAGATAAATGGACGGTCCCTCTCCTTCAGCGCCATAGCGCGACTCGACCGGCCCTGCCTGCACGCCGGCCGCAGCGAGCTCGGCCCGCACCGTCGCCTCGTCGAAGTCCTCCACCCTGAAACAACAATGGTCCAGGTTGCGGCCCTCCTTGCCCGGCGCCGCGCCGCCCATGCGCCCCAGTTTCCCCGCCACGGGCACCAGATCGACCAGCGAGCGCCCGGCCCGTAACTGCACCAGGCCTATCTCATCCTGTCGCCGCTCTATGGTACAACCCAGCACCTTGGTATAGAACTGCACCATGCGTTCCAGGTCGCTAACCCGCAGCACGATATGGTCGATTTCCCGCAGTTTGATCATATAGCCTCCAATGGGTGTTTTAACGATCAGATACGGCCCCGAATAAATTTCGCAAGGAAAGTTTTGCATTCCTTCGGCGACATCACCGTGATGGGATCCCCATGGTAGACGTACAGGAAAGGCGTACCGCCGAGCCGGTCGGTCAGTTTAGCGGAAACCAGAAAAGTCGTCCCAAGAGGATAAATTTCCGTGTCGGACATGCTGCGCGCACAATGCGCCACCAGCGACGGGGAATACGCCTGGCCCGGCACCGGGCTGATCTTCACCTGGCCATCCCGCAAGCAGGACTCCACGGCGACCTCGCGGTAAGCGTAAATATCACGCGTCATTGCTTTTTCTCCTGAATTATTTAGATGCGGTAGTATACGCACGATCGTTCACTTTATCGAAAGAGCCCGCCATGGAAGATAACAGTACTTTGGAAAACTGGGTAGCGCTGGAAGCTGAAATCCGCGCCAAACAAGGCCAGCCTGGTTGTGTCAGCAGAGAAGAATTGCGGACCAGGAGCGGAATGGAGATGCTCTCAGGAATTGGAGATGGCACGGCGCCGCATCCGCCGATAGCGGAATTGATCGGCTTTGTTGCCATCAGCGTGGAACCCGGTCTCGCGGTATTCCAGGGAACGCCCGGATTCCAGCATTACAATCCCAGTGGTGCAGTCCATGGCGGTTACGCGGCAACTTTATTGGATACGGCCGTTGGCTGCGCAATTCATTCCATGCTCCCCGCCGGCAAGGGTTTTACCACGCTGGAATTAAAAGTGAACTATATACGCGGCATGACGGATAAAACCGGCCCCGTGCGGGCCGAAGGAAAAGTCATTACCGTCGGCGGCCAGGTCGCGGTAGCCGAAGGCCGGATCACCGACTCCAATGGCAAGCTTTACGCATTCGCCACCACTACCTGCCTGATATTCCCCATCTAGCCTTGTCAATCAGCGGGGAAGCGCGCCATCTTTCCTGCTGAACTTGTGTGACAGCACGTCGGCCAACCGAATTCATGCCCCTTTTCAGCTCGATCAAGCCAATATTTGGCGCAATCTTGTCCAGCGCATGACCTACCTCAATGCCGAGTTCGTGTTTTCGCTCCATGATGCAGGCTTGTGGGGGGACGGTTAGCGACTAAGAACAGAACGCTTCACTTGGGACGAACACAAGCGCTTGGTCAACTTAAGGAAGCACAGTTTCGATTTCAAGCAGGCATCTGATGTATTCGACGGCCAGATGTACCTTCCCGGACAGCCGTTATGATTACGAGGCGCGATACATCACGCTCGGATTTCTTGGCGAGCAAACAGTATCCATAGCACACACGGAGAAACAGGATGAAATCCGAATCATCTCATTTAGAAAAGCGACTCGCATCGAGGAAAGACTGTTCAGAGACCGACTCTCTGACGGATTGGGAGAGAATACGAAAGATGCGCGACGAGGACATCGTCCTCGACGATGTACACCCAGAGGCAACTGAGGAGGACTTGAAGCGGGGAGTCATCCGGCACAACATGAAAGTTGTGCGGATTATCAAATAGCAGGATCAGGCGCGAATAAGCAAGGCGACTGCGTCGGCATTGATGCCTTCTTCGCGGCCCAGATAACCCATCTTCTCGTTGGTCTTGGCTTTGATATTCACTTGATCAACCGATACACCCAAATCCTCCGCGATATTCGCCACCATCCCAGGAATATGCGGCGCCATTTTCGGGCGCTGGGCAATAATCGTCGCATCGATATTACCTACATCGTAGCCTGTTGCTTTTACCCTTTTTGCGGCTTCGCGCAGCAACACACGGGAATCCGCGCCTTTGAATTCGGGATCGGTATCCGGGAAATGCTTGCCGATATCGCCCAGCGCGGCGGCGCCCAATATGGCGTCGGTTATCGCGTGCAGCAATGCGTCGGCATCCGAATGGCCCAGCAAGCCTGAATGGTGGGGAATATCCACCCCGCCCAGTATCAGTTTGCGGCCTTCAACCAGGCGGTGGCAGTCATATCCCTGGCCGATGCGGAATGGGAGTGGAAGTGTCATATGGAGTCCTTTTCTGGCTGCGCCAGATACATTTCAGCGATACGTATGTCGCTGGGCAAAGTTACTTTCAAATTGCGCGGATGGCCTTCCACCAGCTTGGGTGACAGGCCCAGCAATTCAACGGCGCTGGCATCGTCGGTAATGGCGTTCGGATCCCTGGCGGACGACAGCGCGCGCAATAACAGCGCGTAGCTGAACATTTGCGGCGTCTGCGCCAGCCACATGCCGTCGCGCGGGATGGTGGCGGTGAGGCCGGATTTCGTGGTCTTGACGGTGTCGACCACGGGCAAGGCCAGCAGGCCGCCCGCCGGCTCGGCGCCCGCCTCCGTGATCAGTTTGGCTATCAATGCCGGCGTCAGGCCGGGCCGCGCGGCATCGTGCACCAGCACCAGATCGGCGTCCGCGATGCGGTCGCGCAGCGCCCGGAGGCCGTTCAGGATGCTGTCCATGCGCGTCGCGCCGCCGCAGCGCAGCACCGATGCGCCCGCCTCCGGCAGCACGCCGTCTATATATTCGTCGCCCTCGCTGACCACCACGAAGGTGTGCGCGATCAGTTCGCTGGCCAAAAACGCTTCCAGCGTGTGGCGCAGCATAGGCTTGCCGTTGATGGGCAGGTATTGCTTGGGGCTGGACGCAGCCATCCGTGCGCCCACGCCGGCCGCCGGGATCAGAGCGAAATAGCGCGGTATCGCTTCCGGCACCGCCGGCGGCAAGCCGCTGCCCTCGGCCTGGGCGCCGATAGCGCCGATAGCGCCGATAATGCCATTAATGCCATTAATGCCATTAATGCCAGTTACGCCAGCCAAGCCGCTAGCGCTGGCGGGTGGAATGTCATACTTTTCTGTCATGCTTTTCTCGTTAACGCCGGCCTCGGCTTTTGTTCAGCACGGCCTGGATTTCGCCATTGCATGACTTGCTCAGGCGCATATATTCGGCTGGGGAGTCTATCATCGCCTGCACGGTTTCCACTTTGGCCATCTCGGCCTTGATATAGGGCAGCCAGCCGGTGTCGATTTCACGCGCCAGGGCCACCCGCGCGGTGCCGCCCGGCGCGTACAGCGGTTTGCCGCCGTAGCGGTTGGCCAGCGCGGCGCGCACGGTCAGCTCGACCTTGGGCAAATGGTCCATATAGGCTTTCATGTGCCGGAATTCGTGCTCCAGGATTTCCTTGTAGCCGCAGCTGCCCGGCGGGAACTCGCTGCCGACGTAGATCTTCACCGGCGCATAGCTCAGCCGGACCGCGACCTGCGGCGACACGCACTCGTAGCCGGTGACCGAGTCGGTCAGCATGGCCCCGTCGGAGGCGATGGCCACCCGGGACTCGGTCTTGGTCAGGCCCAGCACATAGGTATTGGGGCCGGCCGCGCCCTTCATCACCGTCAACGTGCGGTAGGACAAGTGGTTGTCGACGCTGTAGCCGTTCTGCTCGGAGCTCAGGATGGAGACCGATTTGTTGATGCTGTCCTCGCAGCGCGCCTGGAACGGCGTGCGGCCGGCGGCGGACGCGCCCGGCACGGCCAGGGCGCAGGCCAGCAGCAGGCACAGCCACAGCCACAGCGGCGGGGACAGCGGCGGGGACGGCGGCAGCCGCGAGCTCATCATTCCGGCTGCCACACCCCGGACACGATTTTCTCCAGCCAGAACGCGCCGATGATGGTTTTCACGTCCGTGACCTTGCCGCTGCGTACCCATTCGAGCAGCTCGTCCCCGGTGGCGGTGAAAGTTTCCAGGAATTCGCCCTGGTCCAGCTTGGCCGGCCCGGCCTTCATGCCGCGCGCCAAGTAGAGGTCCAGGTGCTCGTCCGAGTAGGCGATGGCGTTATGGATGGTGCAGAGGTAGTGCCATTCGCCGGCGGTGTAGCCGGTTTCCTCCTCCAGTTCGCGCTTGGCGCAGTCCAGCGCGGACTCGCCCTCGTCCTTTTTGCCTGCCGGAAGTTCGATGAACACGCGGTCGAGCGGATAGCGGAACTGGCGTTCCAGCAGCACGCGTCCGTCGTCGAGCAGCGGCAGTATCACCACCGCGCCGGGATGTTTGATGTATTCACGGCCGGTGGGCTTGCCGTCGGGCAGCGCCACGCGGTCCTTGTGAACTTTGAGGAAATGACCGTCATAGGCCATGCCGCCGTCGATCCGGGTTTCCTTCAAGTGCGCATCCATGCGCCCTCCTCTTGCAGAGTCAGAAAACCGCAGTGTATCAGTGACGGGGCTTGTACAGGTAGCGCAGGACGAATCCCGGGAAGGCGAGCACGATGAACAGGCAAGCGGAGATGGCGTAGAACTCCCACGACTGCGGGAACACGGTGCCGATGCGGCCTTCCAGCAGGACGGCGGCGCCGCCCACCAGGAAGTACAGCACCGCCAGTTCCACCAGCCGCACCAGGAAATTCTTGTGCGGGGCGGCGCCGGAGCGACGGCTGGCCGTGGGCTCGCCGGAGGTCAGCGCGCGCTTGACCGGTATCAGACCGAATACCTTGTCGTTGAAGAAAGGCAGATTGGCGCCCGCCAGCGCGAGCAGGATGACCAGCCAGCTGGAGGCGCCGATGTCCATCAGATGGCCAGGGTCTTGGTCATGGCCTTCAGGCAAGCGTCCAGCAGCGGGCCAGGCATCATGCCCATGGCGACGATGGCCAGGGCGTTCAGGCCCAGCACCACGCTGGTGTCGGCGTTCACGGCCAGCGGCGCGGTGTCGGCAGGCTCGTCGAACCACATGACCTTGACCACGCGCAGGTAGTAGAACGCGCCGATCAGCGAGAACATCACGGCCAGCACGGTCAGCCATACCTGGCCGGTGTGCAGCACGGCGTTCAGCACCGAGAACTTGGCGGCGAAGCCGACCAGCGGCGGCACGCCGGCCAGCGAGAACATCAAGATGGACATGATCAGCGCGTACCACGGGGAACGCTTGCTCAGGCCCTTGAAGTCGTTCAGCTCGTCCGCTTCGAAGCCTGCGCGCGACAGCACCATGATCAGGCCGAAACTGCCCAGCGTGGTCATCACGTAGACGATGGAGTAGTACATCGCGGCGCTGTACGCGGCGGCGGCGCCGGTCTTGTCCACGCCGACCACGCCGGCGGTCAGGCCCAGCAGCACAAAGCCCATCTGGGCGATGGTCGAGTACGCCAGCATGCGCTTCAGATTGGTTTGCGCGATCGCGGTCAGGTTGCCGATGGCCAGCGACAGCACGGCCAGGATGGTCAGCATCTGCTGCCAGTCGTTTGCCATCGGCAGCAGGCCCTCCACCAGCAGGCGCACGCAGATCGCGAACGTCGCCAGTTTAGGCGCGGCGCCCAGCAGCAAGGTGACCGGGGTCGGCGAACCTTGGTAGACGTCCGGCACCCACATGTGGAACGGCACGGCGCCCAGTTTGAAGGCCAGGCCGGCAACCACGAACACCAGGCCGAACACCAGGATGGCAGGCTTGACGGTGCCGCTGACCGCCTTGGTGGCCACGGTGGTCAGGTCCAGCGAGCCGGTCGCGCCGTACAGCATGGAGATGCCATACAGCAGGAAGCCGGAGGCCAGCGCACCGAGGATGAAGTACTTCATCGCCGCTTCGGTCGATTGCGCGTGGTCGCGGCGCAGCGCCACCAGGGCGTACAGCGACAGCGACATCAGTTCCAGGCCCAGGTAGATCGACAGGAAGTTGTTACCCGAGATCATGACCATCTGGCCCAGCAGCGCGAACAGCGCGAGCACGTAGAACTCGCCGCCCAGTTCGCCGCCCAGCATGCCGCGCTGGTGCGCGTACTGGCGCGAGTAGATCAGGGTCAAGGCCACCGCCACGTAGGAGGCGAGCTTGAGCAGGTTCGCCATCGGATCGGCGATGAACATGTCGTTGAACGCGTACACCGTGGTGCCGGCGTTGAAGTCGGCGAACGAGAACACCGCGCAGCCCGCCAGCGTCAGCAGGGACAGCACATAGGTGACGGCGCGCTTGCTCTCGCCGAGGAACATATCGATCAGCAGGATCGCCGAAGCGGCGACCAGCAAAAAGATCTCGGCGCGGAGCGGCGCCATGGTGGCCACGTGGGTGGCCGTATCGATTGGATTCATGTAGAGCTTTCCCGTTATTTCTTATGGCAGCTTGGTCTGCGCAACGTGCTTGAGCAGGTCGGCGACCGAGGTTTGCATCGTGTCGGTGAACGGCGCTGGGTACAAGCCCATCCACATCACCGCGATCGCCAGGAGACCCAGCATCAGGAACTCGCGGCCGTTGATGTCGGTCAGTTCCGCCACGTGGTGGTTGGTCACCTTGCCGAACACCACGCGCTTGGCCATCCACAGCGAGTAGGCCGCGCCCCAGATCAGCGCCGAAGCGGCGACGATGCCGGTGACGAAGTTGAACTGGACGGCGCCCAGGATCACCATGAACTCGCCGACGAAACCGGAAGTCGCCGGCAGGCCGCAGTTGGCCATCGAGAACAGGATGAAGAAGGCGGCGAATTTCGGCATCTTGTTGACGACGCCGCCGTAGTCGGCGATGTTGCGCGAGTGGGCGCGGTCATACAATACGCCGATGCACAGGAACATCGCGCCGGAGATGAAGCCGTGCGAAATCATCTGCACGATGCCGCCCTGCACCGACATGTCGTTGAACATGAAGAAGCCCAGCGTGACGAAGCCCATGTGGGCGATCGACGAGTAAGCGACCAGCTTTTTCATGTCCTTCTGCACCAGCGCGACCAGGCCGATGTAGACCACGGCGATCAGCGACAGGCCGATCACGAACCAGGCCAGCTGGCGCGAAGCGTCCGGCACGATAGGCAGGGAGAAACGCAGGAAGCCGTAGGCGCCCAGCTTCAGCATGATCGCGGCCAGCACGGCGGAACCGCCGGTCGGCGCTTCGACGTGGACGTCCGGCAGCCAGGTGTGGACCGGGAACATCGGCACCTTGACGGCGAAGGCCATGAAGAAGGCGAAGAAGATCGCGATCTGCTCGTTCATCGTCAGCTTGGCGACGTGCCAGTCCAGGATGTTGAAGCTGCCGGTCTTGTTGTACAGGTAGATGATGGCGACCAGCGTCAGCAGCGAGCCGAAGAAGGTGTACAGGAAGAACTTGAACGACGCGTAAATGCGGTTCGCGCCGCCCCACACGCCGATGATGATGTACATCGGGATCAGCGTGGCTTCGAAGAAGAAGTAGAACAGCAGGCCGTCGGTGGCGGTGAAGACACCGATCATCAGGCCGGACAGGATCAGGAAGGCCCCCATGTACTGGGCCACGCGTTCCTGGATCACTTCCCAGGCCGAGATCACCACGATGATGGTGATGAAGGCGGTCAGCGGCACGAACCACAGCGACAGGCCGTCCACGCCCAGGGCGTAGAAGATGTTGAAGCGTGCTATCCACGGCGATTTCTCGACGAACTGCATGCCATGGGCAGCATTGTCGAAGTGCGAGATCAGGGGCAGTGTCGGCAGCAGCGAAACGATGGAGCCGATCAGGGCCAGGACACGCACCATACCGGCGCGCGAATCGCGCCCGGTTGCCAGCACGATCAGGCCTGCCAGTATCGGCAGCCAGATCGAGAGGCTCAAGTAAGGAAGATTATTCATTGTTGACTGTATCTTTTTTCTAGTTGCGTGTCAGCTGTTAAGCGTGCCAAAACGGCAGGAAGTAGACCAGGAAACCGACAATGCCCAGGATCATCACGAACGCATAGTGGTAGATGTAGCCGGTCTGCGCCATGCGGGTCAGCGAGGAGAACCACGCCACCACTTTCGCGCTGCCGTTGACCACCAGGCCGTCGATCAGGGTACGGTCGCCGATCTGCCACAAGCCGTTGCCCAGCACGCGCGCGCCGCCGGCGAACACTGCCTGGTTGAACTTGTCCATGTAGTACTTGTTGTCCAGCAGGGTGTGGATCGCGTGGAACTTGGCGAAGAACCAGGCCGGTACACGTGGATTGATCATGTAGCAGTAGTACGAGCTCGCGACACCGGCAATCGCCAGCCACAGCGGCAGCGACGTCAGCGAGTGGATCGCCATGGCCATCGGGCCGTGGAATTCTTCGCTCAGGATTTCCATCGCCTTGTGCTCGTGGGCGATGGCGATCACGCCCTTGAAGAAGTCGCCATGCAGCATAGGGCCGATGGTGAAGTAGCCGATCAGCACCGACGGGATGGCCAGCATCACCAGCGGGAACCAGACCACGAATGGCGATTCATGCGGCTTCTGGCCAGGCTCCAGGCCGTGGTGACCGTGGTCGTCTTCCTCGTCGTGGTGCGCGTCCGAATCGTGCGCAGGGGTCGCATGTGCGTCGTGCTTGGCGTGCGCATCATGCTTGGCATGGGCATCATGGCCATGGTCGTGCGCGTGGGCCTTGCCGAAACGCTCTTCGCCGTGGAACACCAGGAAGTACATGCGGAAGGAGTAGAACGCGGTCACGAACACGCCGGCGAGCACGGCGAAGTTGGCGAAGCCGGCGCCCCACAGATGGGTCTCGTGCACCGCTTCGATGATCGAGTCCTTCGAGTAGAAGCCGGAGAAGAACGGCGTGCCGATCAGCGCCAGGGAGCCGAGCAGCGAAGTGATCCAGGTGATCGGCATGTACTTGCGCAGGCCGCCCATGTTGCGGATGTCCTGGTCGTGGTGCATGCCGATGATGACCGAGCCTGCGCCCAGGAACAACAGCGCCTTGAAGAAGGCGTGCGTCATCAGGTGGAACACGGCCACCGAGTAGGCCGAGGCGCCCAGCGCCACGGTCATGTAGCCCAGCTGCGACAAGGTCGAGTAAGCGACCACGCGCTTGATGTCGTTCTGGATGATGCCCAGGAAGCCCATGAACAGCGCCGTGATCGAACCGATCACCAGCACGAAGGACAGCGCGGTGTCCGACAGCTCGAACAGCGGCGACATGCGGGTCACCATGAAGATGCCGGCGGTCACCATGGTCGCGGCGTGGATCAGCGCGGAGATCGGGGTCGGGCCTTCCATCGAGTCCGGCAGCCAGACGTGCAGCGGGAACTGGGCCGATTTACCCATCGCGCCGATGAACAGGCAGATGCAGGCCACCGTCAGCAGCATCCAGCCGGTGCCCGGCAGGTGCATCAGCGCCAGTGCGTCCTTCTTGGCGAACACTTCCTGGTAGTCCATGGAGCCGGCGTAGGCCAGCAGCAGGCCGATGCCCAGGATGAAGCCGAAGTCGCCCACGCGGTTGACCAGGAAGGCCTTCATGTTGGCGAAGATCGCGGTCGGACGGGTGTACCAGAAACCGATCAGCAGATAGGAGACCAGGCCCACCGCTTCCCAGCCGAAGAACAGCTGCAGGAAGTTGTTGGACATGACCAGCATCAGCATCGAGAACGTAAACAGCGAGATGTAGGAGAAGAAGCGGTTGTAGCCTTCGTCGTCCTTCATGTAGCCGATGGTGTAGATGTGAACCATCAGCGACACGAAGGTCACCACGTTCATCATCATCGCCGTCAGCGCGTCGACCTGGAAGCCGACCGCCAGCTTGACGCCGGCCACCGTCATCCAGCGGTACACGTCCGCGTTGTAGGATGCGCCGTCCAGCACTGCGAGCAGGGTCTGGAAGGAAATGATAAAGGCAATCAGCACGCCCAGGATGGTCGCGGTGGTGGTGACCTTGCGGCCGACCACGTTGCCGAAGAATTTAGTGCCGAGCAGGCCTGCAATAGCTGAGCCCGCCAGCGGAGCCAGCGGTACGGCCAAAAGGAGGTTAGGGTTAAGCCCCGTCATGATGAACCTTAATGTTTATTATTCGGGTTAATGCTTAGCCTTTGAGGCTATCCAGGTCTTCAACGTTGATGGTGTCCAGGTTACGGAACATCACCACCAGGATCGCGAGGCCGATCGCCGATTCGGCGGCGGCCACGGTCAGGATGAAGAAGACGAAGATCTGCCCGGCCGCGTCGCCCAGGTAGTGCGAGAACGCGATGAAGTTCATGTTCACCGCCAGCAGCATCAGTTCGATGGCCATCAGCAGGACGATGATGTTCTTGCGGTTCAGGAAAATACCGACGATCGAGATCGCGAACAGGATCGCGCCCAGGACCAGGTAGTGCGCCAGGGATAAAGTCATTTCGCCTCCTTCGGTGCTTCATTCGTTGCCACTGCCACTGCCGCACCAACCACCTCGCGCGGCGTCGCCTTCATCTTGACGATGCGCAGGCGGTCGTTGCGTTTGACGCGCACCGCGTCCGACGGATCGAAGTACTTGATGTCCTTGCGCTTGCGCAGCGTCAGCGCCACGGCGGCGACGATGGCCACCAGCAGGATCGCGGCGGCGATCTCGAAGGCGTAGATGTAGTCGGTGTAGATCAGCAGGCCCAGGGCCTTGGTGCCGCCGATGGTGTTGGCCGCTTCCGGCGCCACGGCGCCGTTGATGCCGAAGGAGCGCCAGATCACCGACGCCATCTCGACCACGATCACGCCGCCAATGGTGGCGGCGACCGGCAGGTAGCCCCAGAAGCCGTCGCGCAGCTTGGCGGTGTGGATGTCGAGCATCATCACCACGAACAGGAACAGCACCATCACGGCGCCGACATACACCAGCACCAGCACGATGGAGAGGAATTCGGCTTTCAGCAGCATCCAGATGCCGGCCGCCTGGAAGAAGGCCAGCACCAAGAACAGCGCGGCCTGCACCGGGTTCGGGGCCGTGATTACGCGGATCGACGCCAGCACGAGGATGGCGGAGAACACGTAGAATAAAACGGTTGTAAAGTCCATTTGTAGTCCAGATCAGTATCGGTGGCGATCAGCGGTACGCTGCATCCGCTTCGCGGTTGGCGGCGATGTCCGCTTCGTAGCGGTCGCCCACTGCCAGCAGCATCTCTTTGGTGTAGTACAGATCGCCGCGCTTCTCGCCGTGGTATTCCAGCACGTGGGTTTCCACGATGGAGTCGACCGGGCAGGATTCTTCGCAGAAGCCGCAGAAGATGCACTTGGTCAGATCGATGTCGTAGCGCGTGGTGCGGCGCGAGCCGTCGTCGCGCTGCTCCGATTCGATCGTGATGGCCATGGCCGGGCACACCGCTTCGCACAGCTTGCAGGCGATGCAGCGCTCTTCCCCGTTCGGGTAGCGGCGCAGCGCGTGCAGGCCGCGGAAGCGCGGCGACATCGGCGTCTTCTCTTCCGGGTACTGCACCGTGATCTTGCGCGCGAACATGTACTTGCCCGTCAGGGCCATGCCTTTGATCAATTCGGTCAGCATCAGGCTGCCGAAGAACTCTTTTACTCGTTCCATGTTTGCTTCCTTACTTCCAAATATTCCACGGCGAATTAATCACGCCGGCCACCAGCACCAGCCAGACCAGGGTCAGGGGGATGAAAATTTTCCAGCCCAGACGCATGATCTGGTCGTAGCGGTAGCGTGGGAAAGTACCGCGCACCCAGATGAAGATCGACACGATGAAGAAGGCCTTGGCGAACAGCCAGAAGAAGCCGCCGAAACCGCCGCCGAATTCCAGGAACTTGAACGGCGCAGCCCAGCCGCCCAGGAACATGATCGATGCCAGCACGCCGATCAGTATCATGTTGGCGTATTCGGCCAGCATGAACATGGCGTAGGACATGCCCGAGTATTCCACCATGTGGCCGGCCACGATTTCCGATTCGCCTTCGACCACGTCGAACGGGTGGCGGTTGGTTTCGGCCAGGCCGGAGGTCAGGTAGATGACGAACAGCGGCAGCAGCGGCAGCCAGTTCCACGACAGGAAGTTCAAGCCCATGTCGACCATCTGGCCCTTTTCCTGGCCTTGCACGATGTCGATGAAGTTCAGCGAACCGGACACCATCAGGATCACCACCAGCACGAAGCCCATCGGGATTTCGTAGGAGATCATCTGCGCCGAGGCGCGCATCGCGCCCAGGAAGGAGAACTTCGAGTTCGACGACCAGCCGGCGATGATGATGCCGTACACCTCCATCGACGTCACGGCCATCAGCAGCAGCAGGCCGGCGTTGACGTTGGCCAGCACCGCTTCAGGGCCGAACGGGACCACCGACCAGGCGGCCAGCGCCGGCATGATGGTCATCACGGGACCGATCACGAACAAGCCCTTGGCGGCCTTGCTCGGGATGACGATCTCCTTGAGCAGCAGTTTCAGCGCGTCGGCGATCGGCTGCAGCAAACCCGCGGGGCCGACACGGTTGGGGCCGATACGGATCTGGATCCAGCCGATCAGCTTGCGCTCCCACAGGGTGGCGTAGGCGACCAGGCCCATCAGCGGCAGCAGCACGCACAGCAGCTTGACCATGTTCCAGACTAAGAACCACAGTTGCGGGCCCAGCAGAGCGGAGCCGTTGGTGGTGATGGTGTTGACGAATTCCAGCGCCATTATTTGCCCTCCCCTGCTTTGGCCACGGTGATGGCGCCGAACATGGCGCCCAGCGACGCGGTCGACGCGTGCGCGGCAGGCACGCGGACCACGTTGGCCGCCAGCGCGGCGTCGACCACCGCTTCCAGCACGGCCGAACCGGAACCCTGGGTCACGGTCACTTTGTCGCCGGACTTCACGCCCAGCGAGGCGGCGGTGGCCGCCGACAGGCGCGCTTTCGGCGCGGCGCCGTCGATGGTCGCCAGCAGCGGACCGGAACGGCGCGCGACGGCATCGGCGAAGTGGATAGGCACGTCGGCCAGGCGCTCCAGCGCACCGGCGGTGCCGAAGGCGGCGCTCACGGCCGCTTTCTTGGAAACGTTGTTCAGCTTGGCCGACAGGTCGGTCACGCCTTTGCCGAACAGCTCGTCGCGGATGGCTTCCGAGGTCTCGTAGTCGAAACCGGACAGGCCCAGGATGTTGCCCAGTACGCGCAGCACTTTCCAGCCCGGACGGGTCTCGCCCAGTGGCTTGACGGTGGCGTTGAAGCCTTGCGCGCGGCCTTCGGCGTTGACGAAGGTGCCCGAGGTTTCGGTGAACGGCGAAATCGGCAGCAACACGTCGGCGTGGTCCATGCCATGCTTGAAGGCGGACAGCACAACCACCATCTCGGCCTGCTTCAGCGCGGCGGTCGCGGCTTGCGGGTTGGCCGCATCCAGTTCCGGTTCGGCGTTCAGCAGTACGTAGGCTTTCTTGGCCGCGGAGAAAGCCGGAGCGGCGTTCTTGGCGGTCGCGTTGACCAGGTAGCCGCCGACCGTGTTGGCGGCTTCCACCAGGTAACCCAGCTTGGCGCCGGTCTGCTCGGCGATCCACTGCGCGGCGGCGTGCAGCGCGGACGCTTGCGGGTGCGCAGCGGCGGCGTTGCCCAGGAAGACCGCCTTGCGTTCGCCGGAAACCAGCGAAGCGGCGATCGCCTTGGCGGTATCCGAAGCTTCGATGCCTTCGAAACCGGCAGGAGCTGCCACTTCTTTCGCGGCGGCCACGGCCACCACGACTTGCGACAGCGCGGCCAGCCAGTCGGACGGCGCGGCGACGATCTGGTTCGCGGTCGTGATCAGGCTGTCGTCGGCGGTGCCGTTCAGCACGGACAGCTTGGCGCCCGACTTGACGGCGGCGCGGATGCGCGTCGCCAGCAGCGGGTGGTCCTTGCGCAGGAAAGAGCCGATGACGAACACGCGCTGCAGGCCGGTCACCTCGGACACGGGCATGCCCAGCCATGGCGTGACCTGGCCGTCCAGCGCGAAATCGCTCTGGCGCAGGCGGAAGTCCACGTTCTCGGAACCGAGGGCGCGGGTCAGCTTTTGCAGCAGGTGCAGTTCCTCGGTGGTCGAATGCGCTGTCGCGTAGGACGCGATGGCGTCGGCGCCGTGTTCATGCTTGATGTTCTTCAGGCCGTGCGCCACGTATTCCAGCGCGGTCTGCCAGTCGACTTCTTTCCACTGGCCGCCCTGCTTGAGCATAGGCTGGGTCAGGCGTTCTTCGCCGCCCAGGGCCTCGTAGGAGAAGCGGTCCTTGTCGGAAATCCAGCACTCATTGACCGCGTCGTTTTCCAGCGGCAGCACGCGCATGACTTTGCCGGCCTTGACCTGGACGATCAGGTTGGCGCCCAGCGAGTCGTGCGGCGAGACCGATTTGCGGCGCGACAGTTCCCACGAACGGGCGCTGTAGCGGAAGGGCTTGGACGTCAGCGCGCCCACCGGGCACAGGTCGATCATGTTGCCGGACATTTCAGAGCTGACGGCTTCGCCGACGAAGCTGGTGATTTCCGAGTGTTCGCCGCGGCCTATCATGCCCAGCTCCATCACGCCGGCCACTTCCTGGCCGAAACGCACGCAGCGGGTGCACTGGATGCAGCGCGCCATCTCCTGCATCGACACCAGCGGGCCGGCCTGCTTGGGCACGACCACGCGCTTGTCTTCCTCGTAGCGCGATTCGCCCTTGCCGTAGCCGACGGCCAGATCCTGCAACTGGCATTCGCCGCCCTGGTCGCAGATCGGGCAGTCCAGCGGGTGGTTAATCAGGAGGAACTCCATGACCGATTTCTGCGCCTGCACCGCCTTGTCGCTGGCGGAGCGCACGATCATGCCCGCCGACACCGGCGTGGCGCAAGCTGGCAAAGGCTTGGGGGCCTTTTCCACTTCGACCAGGCACATGCGGCAGTTCGCTGCGATCGACAATTTCTTGTGATAGCAGAAATGGGGGATGTAAGTACCCAGTTTGTTGGCAGCGTCCATCACCATGCTACCAGCAGGGACTTCGACTTTCTTGCCGTCTATTTCGATTTCAACCATGATGATCGTTACGCAGCTTAGAGGTAAGCGGGCACCAAGCAATGCTTGTGCTCGACGTGATATTCAAATTCTTCGCGGAACTGCTTGACGAAGGCGCGTACCGGCATCGCGGCGGCGTCGCCCAGGGCGCAAATGGTGCGGCCCTGGATGTTGTCGGCGACCGAATTCAGCAGGTCCAGATCGGCGGGGCGGCCCTGGCCGTGCTCGATGCGGTGGACCACGCGGTACATCCAGCCCGTGCCTTCGCGGCATGGGGTGCACTGTCCGCACGATTCTTCAAAGTAGAAGTAAGCCAGGCGTTCCAGGGCTTTCACCATGCAGCGCGTCTCGTCCATGACGATGATGGCGCCCGAACCCAGCATCGAGCCGGATTTGGCGATCGCATCATAATCCAGATCGGTGTTCATCATCAGTTCGCCACGCACGACAGGCGCCGACGAACCGCCTGGTATCACGGCCTTGATCTTCTTGCCGCCGCGCATGCCGCCGGCCAGCTCGAGGAAGGTCGCGAACGGCGTGCCCAGCGGGACTTCGTAGTTGCCCGGACGCTCGACGTCGCCCGAGATCGAGAAGATCTTGGTGCCGCCGTTGTTCGGCTTGCCCATCGCCAGGTAGTTCTCGGCACCCATGTTCAGGATGAAGGGAACGGCGGCGAAGGTTTCCGTGTTGTTGATGGTGGTCGGCTTGCCGTACAGGCCGAACGAGGCCGGGAACGGCGGCTTGAAGCGCGGCTGGCCTTTCTTGCCTTCCAGCGATTCCAGCAGCGCGGTTTCCTCGCCGCAGATGTAGGCGCCGTAGCCGTGGTGCGCGTGCAGCTGGAAGCTGAACTCGCTGCCCAGGATCTTGTCGCCCAGGAAGCCGGCGGCGCGCGCCTCTTCCAGCGCTTCCTCGAACTGCAGGTACTCGGCGAAAATTTCGCCGTGGATGTAGTTGTAGCCGACGGTGATGCCCATGGCGTAGGCGCCGATGGCCATGCCCTCGATCAGCGCATGCGGGTTGTAGCGCATGATGTCGCGGTCTTTGAACGTGCCCGGCTCGCCTTCATCGGTGTTGCAGACGAGGTATTTCTGGCCCGGGAACTGGCGCGGCATGAAGCTCCACTTCAAGCCGGTCGGGAAACCCGCGCCGCCGCGGCCACGCAGGCCCGAGGCCTTCAGGTCGGCGATGATGGCTTCCGGCGCAATCTTCTCTTCGATGATGCGGCGCAGCGCCGAATAGCCGCCACGCTTGACGTAGTCGGCCAGGTGCCAGTTGGCGCCGTTCAGATCCTTCATGATCAGCGGCTTGATGTGACGGTCGTGCAGACTGGTCATTTCTTCAGTTCCTCTACCAGGGCGTCGATCTTGTCGTTCGACATGAAGGAGCACATGCGGTGGTTGTTTACCAGCATCACCGGCGCGTCGCCGCAGGCGCCCATGCACTCGCCTTCCATCAGCGTGAACTCGCCGTCGGCGGTGGTGTCGCGGTAATCGATGCCCAGCTTCTGCTTCAGGTGGTGCGCGGCGCGCTCGCCGCCCGACAGGGCGCACGGCAGGTTGGTGCACACGGTGATCTTGTGCTTGCCGACCGGCTTCAGGTTGTACATATTGTAGAAGGTGGCCACTTCCTGCACGGCGATCGCCGGCATGCGGATGTAGTCGGCCAGTTCCTTCATCACCTCGGGCGAAACCCAGCCCAGTTCGACCTGGGCGTGGGCCAGCGCGGCCATCACGGCCGACTGGCGCTGGTCGGCCGGGTACTTGGCCAGCTCGCGGTCGATTTTTTTGTAGCAATCTTCAGATAACAACATACTTTGCCTATTCTTCGGCCGCTTAGCGGTCGATTTCACCGAAAACGATATCCTGCGTACCAATGATGGTCACGGCGTCCGCGATCATGTGGCCGCGCGCCATTTCGTCCAGCGCCTGCAGGTGCGGATAGCCCGGAGCGCGGATCTTCATGCGGTACGGTTTATTGGCGCCATCCGATAGCAGATAGATGCCGAACTCGCCTTTCGGGTGCTCCACCGCGCTGTATGCTTCGCCCGGCGGCACGTGGAAGCCCTCGGTGAACAGCTTGAAGTGGTGGATCAGCGATTCCATATTGGTCTTCATGTCCACGCGCGACGGCGGCGCCACCTTGCGGTTGCTGGTCATGACAGGACCCGGATTGTTGCGCAGCCACTCGACGCACTGCTTGATGATGCGGTTCGACTGGCGCATCTCTTCGATGCGGACCAGGTAGCGGTCGTAGCAGTCGCCGTTGGTGCCGACCGGGATGTCGAAGTCCATCAGGTCGTACACTTCGTACGGCTGGTTCTTGCGCAGATCCCACTCGATGCCCGAACCGCGCAGCATGGCGCCGGTGAAGCCCATGGCCAGCGCGTCTTCCGGCGCGACCACGCCGATGCCGACGGTGCGCTGCTTCCAGATGCGGTTGTCGGTCAGCAGCGTCTCGTACTCGTCGACATAGGTCGGGAAACGGTTGCTGAAGTCTTCGATGAAGTCGAGCAGCGAGCCCTGGCGGTTGTCGTTCAGTTCCTTGATGTGCTTGGCCGACTTGATCGGCGAAGGACGGTGCTGCGGCATCGCGTCCGGCAGGTCGCGGTAGACGCCGCCCGGGCGGTAGTAGGCCGCGTGCATGCGCGCGCCGGACACCGCTTCGTAGCAGTCCATCAAGTCTTCGCGGTCGCGGAAGGCGTACAGGAAGGGACCCATGGCGCCCACGTCCAGCGCGTGCGCGCCCAGCCACAGCAGGTGGTTCAGCAGGCGGGTGATCTCGTCGAACATGACGCGGATGTATTGCGCGCGCAGCGGGACTTCAACGCCCAGCAGCTTTTCGATCGCCATCACATAGGCGTGCTCGTTGCACATCATCGACACATAGTCGAGGCGGTCCATATAAGGCACGGACTGCAGATAGGTCTTCTGCTCGGCCAGCTTTTCGGTGGCGCGGTGCAGCAGGCCGATGTGCGGGTCGGCGCGCTGGATCACTTCGCCGTCCAGCTCCAGCACCAGGCGCAGCACGCCGTGTGCCGCAGGGTGCTGCGGACCAAAGTTCAGGGTGTAATTCTTAATTTCAGCCATTATTTCATCCCGTAGTTTTCTTCGCGGATCACACGCGGTACGTTTTCGCGCGGATCGATCGTCACAGGCTGGTAGATCACGCGCTTCTGTGCTTCGTCGTAGCGCATTTCCACATAGCCGGAGACCGGGAAGTCCTTGCGGAACGGATGGCCCATGAAGCCATAGTCGGTCAGGATGCGGCGCAGGTCGTTGTGGCCATCGAACAGGATGCCCAGCAGGTCGAACGCTTCGCGCTCGTACCAGTTGGCGGTGCGCCAGATCGGCATCACCGACTGCACGATGGGCATGTCGTCGTCGGCGCAGAACACGCGCACGCGCACGCGCCAGTTGTGCTGCACCGACAGCAGGTGCGAGACGACCGCGTAACGCAAGCCGTCCCACGTGCCTTCGCCGTAGGTCAGGTAGTCGACGCCGGCCAGGTCGATCAGCTGCTCGAACGCCAGCGTGGCGTCGTCGCGCAGCGCCAGCATGACGGCATAGTAATCGTCCGCTTTCACGGTCAGGGTGACTTCACCCAGCGCTACCACAGTAGTAACGCGATCGCCCAAAGCCGTGGCCAGGGCGTTTTGCAAAACTTCCAATTGTGTACTCATAGTTCTGAAGCGCCCCGTTTAGCGTGCGATCGTGTTGGTACGCTTGATCTTGTTCTGCAACTGCAGGATGCCGTACAGCAGCGCTTCCGCAGTCGGCGGGCAACCCGGGACGTAGACGTCGACCGGGACGATGCGGTCGCAACCGCGCACCACCGAGTAGGAGTAGTGGTAGTAGCCGCCGCCGTTGGCGCAGGAACCCATCGAGATGACCCAGCGCGGCTCGGACATCTGGTCGTAGACCTTGCGCAGCGCCGGCGCCATCTTGTTGCACAGCGTGCCGGCGACGATCATCACGTCGGACTGGCGCGGCGATGGGCGGAACACGACGCCGAAGCGGTCGAGGTCGTAGCGGGCTGCGCCCGCGTGCATCATTTCAACCGCGCAGCATGCCAGGCCGAACGTCATCGGGAACATCGACCCGGTGCGTGCCCAGTTGATCAGCTTGTCGGCTGTGGTGGTGATGAAACCTTCGTTTAATACGCCTTCAATAGCCATGGCTTATTCCCAATCAAGGGCACCTTTCTTCCAGATATACCAAAAACCGACCACGAATTCGGCGATAAACACCATCATCGTAATGAAACCCTGCCAGCCCAGTTCGCGCATGGAGACGCCCCATGGGAAGAAGAATGCCGTTTCCAGATCGAACAAAATAAAGAGAATTGCGACGAGGTAGTATCGTACGTCGAATTTCATGCGCGCGTCTTCGAAGGCTTCGAAGCCGCACTCGTAGGGGGACAATTTCGCCGCGTCAGGCTTGTGCGGGCCGAGCAGCCGGCCGAGCACCTGGGGGACTACGCCGACACCGAGGCCGACGAGCAGGAATAAGAGAACGGGGAAGTAGTTTTCGAGGTTCATTGATGAGAACTTAATGTTGAACGATCGGTTAGGAAGGCACCGCGCTGTTCAGCGGCACATTTAACGCTCGACCCCAATCAACATTGAGACCAGGATCAAACGACACATCCTCGTAAAAAAACCAGCTTAGGCTTGAATCGGGAGAACCCTACCCAAGCACACCTGCTGGCTTTCTCATTTCTTTTTTGGTGCCGACGACGAGACTCGAACTCGTACAGCTTTCGCCACTACCCCCTCAAGATAGCGTGTCTACCAATTTCACCACGTCGGCGTTAAGCCCGTTATTCTACAGTGATTTCACTGCTTTGTTAATGCGTATTGCAGCGAAACAAGAAGAAAACAGTAAAGCTTGACTGAATCCCTACGGTATAGGGAGTTCGAGGAGTTTACTTCTGCGGCGCCGGCGCTGGCGCCGGTGCCGGAACTGCTGGTGCGGCAGGCGCCGAAGCGGCTGGCGCGGTTGCCGCAGGCACGCCTGCGGCTGCGGCGGCTTCGGCGGCCGTAGGGGCTGCCGCAGGGCTTGCCGAACCGGCAGTCGGGATCGCGCCCGCGCCTTTGGCCGGCACTGGCGCGGTGATCTTGTCCATCACGCCGCCGCCGCTGCTGACGCTACGGTTGCTGGCGATCGAGGACAGCGCCAGGGTAGCGGCGAAGAAGATCGCGGCGGCCACTGCGGTCGACTTCGACATGAAGTTCGACGAGCCGCTGGCGCCGAACAGACTGCCGGAAGCGCCGGAGCCGAAGGCCGCGCCCATGTCGGCACCCTTGCCGTGCTGCAGCAGCACCAGGCCGATGATGGCCAGCGCCGACAGGACCTGTACGACGATGATGAGGTTGTGCAAAGAGTTCATGCTATTCCATTTCCAGTTGAAAGTATTTCAGTTAAATCCGGTACTGCTTGCTGCCAACTGCCAGCACTTAGTCGGTCGCGTGCACGATGGCGAGGAAATCCGCCGCCTTCAGCGACGCGCCGCCGATCAGGCCGCCGTCGATATCGGGCTGGGCCAGCAATTCTTTCGCGTTCTCGGGCTTCATGCTGCCCCCGTACAGGATCTGCATGCCGCCGGCCACCGCCGCGTCGCGCGTGGCGACTTGCTTGCGCAGCTGGGCGTGCACTTCCTGCGCCATGGCCGGCGTGGCGGTCTTGCCGGTGCCGATCGCCCAGACCGGCTCGTAGGCCAGCACGACCTTGGCCAGCGCGGCCGTTTCCAGCACGTCCAGCACCGCTTGCAGCTGGGCGCACACGACCACATTGGTCTGCCCCGCTTCGCGCTCGGCCAGCGTTTCGCCCACGCACACCACCGGGATCAAGCCTGCGGCCAGCGCGGCGACGGTCTTCTGCGCCACCAGCTCATTGCTTTCCTTGTGGTAGGCGCGGCGTTCCGAGTGGCCCACGATCACATGGCTGCAGCCGAAATCGGCCAGCATGGAAGCGGCCACTTCGCCGGTGTAGGCGCCTGCGGCGTACGCCGACACGTCCTGCGCCCCCCATGCGACCGGCGACCCCTGCAGCGCAGCCTGGCATTGTGCCAGGTAAGGCGCGGGCGCGCAGACGGCGCAATCGGCCGCCTTTGCCGACAGGCCTGCGGTAATGCCGGAGAGCAGCGCAGCGTTGCTGTCGCGGCTGCCGTTCATTTTCCAATTTCCGATGACGAGTTTGCGTCGCATAGTAGCCTAAAGTTCAATAACCCGCTATTTTAACGCGAGCCGCAAACCGGGGTCAAACCAAGCGTGCGACAGTATTGCAAAATCAGCCACGCTTTATAAGACCTGCAGCATGATTTTGCCGACGTGGGCGCTGCTTTCCATCAGAGCGTGCGCCTCGGCCGCCTGCGCCAGCGGGAAGACCTGGTGGATCACCGGCTTGATGCTGCCCGCCTCGATCAGCGGCCAGACGCGCGCGCGCAGCTGGGACGCGATGCGCGCCTTGAAGGCGATGGGACGCGGGCGCAAGGTGGAGCCGGTGACCGTCAGGCGGCGGCGCAGCACCTGGCCCAGGTCCAGCGTGGCCTTGGCGCCGCCCAGCAGCGCGATGACGGCGATGCGGCCGTCGTCGGCCAGGCAGCTGATCTCGCGCGGCAGATAGTCGCCGCCCACCATGTCCAGGATGACGTCGACGCCCTTGCCGTCGGTCAGTTCCTTGACGACGGCGGCGAAATCCTCGGTCTTGTAGTTGATGCCGCGCGCGGCGCCGAGCTGCTCGCAGACCCGCGCTTTCCCGTCGCTGCCGGCGGTGGCGAACACGCGGTGGCCCATGGCGTTGGCCAGCTGGATCGCGGTCACGCCGATGCCGGAGGTGCCGCCCTGCACCAGCAGCGTCTCGCCGCTCATCAGGTGGGCGCGGTCGAACACATTGCTCCAGACCGTGAAGAAGGTCTCCGGCAGCGAGGCCGCCTCCAGCATGGACAAGCCCCTGGGCACGGGCAGGCACTGGTCGGCCGGCGCGGTGCAGTATTCGGCATAGCCGCCGCCCTGCGCCAGCGCGCAGACCAGGTCGCCCTTGCCGAAGCGGCTGCCTGCCAGGTCGCCGTCGACGATTTCGCCGGCCACTTCCAGGCCCGGCAGGTCCGACGCGCCCGGCGGCGGCGCGTAGCTGCCCAGGCGCTGGAACACGTCCGGCCGGTTGACGCCGGCCGCGTGCACCTTGATGAGCACTTCGCCGGCCTTGAATTCGGGTATCGGACGCTCGCACAGGCGCAGCACGTCGGCCGGGCCGGGCTGGCTGATTTCTATCGCTCGCATGGCTGCCCCTTCACAATGAAAGGGCGATTGTACGATAGTGGCGGCTTACGCGCTGCCGCGCTAACCCGCCCTACCGGCGGTGTCGAATCGCGTAGGGCGGCTTAGGCGGGCAGCGCCGTAAGCCGCCACTAGCCGCCGCCGGTGCGCGACTGCTTCGGCAGCGGCGTGCCGACCTTCCAGGTGGCCGACAGCGCCTGCCCTTCTTCCAGCTGCTCGGGCGTCATCTTCTTGACGACGGCGGCGCGCTGCTCGGCCGCGTTGGCCAAACCGCCGGCGGCGGCCAGGTTCCACAGCATATAGGCCAGCACGTTATCCTGCGGCATGCCGCCGATGTGATAACGGTACATCAGCCCCAGCGTCTGCTGCGCGTCCGCATGGCCCTGCTCGGCCGCCTTGCGGAACCAGACCACCGCCTGCTTGTGGTCCTGTATCACCGCGTTGCCGGTGTAATACATGGCGCCCACGACATACTGCGCGTCCGCCTTGCCCTTCATGGCGGCCTTGCGGTGCCAGTTGAGCGCCTGCTTGTAGTCCTGCGGCACGCCGCGGCCCATGTAATACATCAAGCCGAGCAAATGCTCGGCGTCGGCGTTTCCGGCGCGCGCCAGCGGCTCGATCTCCTTGTACGCCAGGCTGTAGTTGCGGTTGTTGTAGGCCGTGGCCCCTTCCGCGAAGCCGGCCAGCGCGGCGCCGTGGACGCCCAGCGCGAGCGCTATCGCGGTGATGACTTGTATTATTAATTTTTTCATGTTGCTCAAGAAATGGATACTTGTGTCTCTTATTGCCGCGCTCCCGCGCAGCACCATTTACTTCCAGCTGACCTTGCCCAGCCCGTCCACGCTCACATTGCGGTTGGCCGGCTTGCCATAGACGGTGACCGAACCGAGGCCGCTCAGGCTCAGCGTCGCGTTCTCGCTCGCCGTCACCGTGGCGTTGCCCAGGCCGCTCAGCTCCAGGCTGACGCTGTCGGCCTTGAACTGCTGCGCGTTCAGGCCGCCCAGGCCGCCCAGCGTGGCCTTCAGCATCTTGCTGCGCCCGCCGATGGTGACGTAGCCGGCCCCCTGCAGGTCCAGCTCCACCGTGTCGGTCTCGCTGGCCCACACGTGCATGCTGCCGACTCCGCCCAGGCTGACGCGCATATTGCGGTAGTCACAGACCACTTTCATGCTGCCGGCGCCGTCCAGCGTCAGTTCGATGTCCTCGCCGGTGAAACCGCTCACTTCCGTGGTGCCGACGCCGTCGGAGACTACCTGGCGCAGGTTGGGCAGCACCAGTTCGGCGCGCGCCGTGCTGCCGCGCTGGAATTTGAAGCCGCGCCCCTCCGTATCCAGGTGCAGGGTGTCGCCCGACTGGGTGGCCGTGATCTTCGAGATCGTGCGCTTGTCGGCGATGATGGTCAGTGACGGCGTGTCGCCGCGCCGCAGCTTCAGGTCCAGGACGCCGTCCAGCTTGACCCGCAGCACGCGCGCGTCGACGGGACGGGTTTCGGTCACGGTGTCGTCGGCCGCGCGGGCGCCGCTCAGGAACAGGCTGAAGGCGGCCAGCAGCAGGCCTATGCGGTAGGAAATGGTCATATCGGGTTATCCTCGGGGTCGGGTCTGTTCGCCGCTTATCATAGTGCAAACACTATAGCGGCAGACAGCCCTCCGCCGGGCCGGATTGCGATGAACTGCAAAAAACGCGGACCAGATTACAGTTTGAGGGCTAGTTTGCGCCTGAGCGCCGAACACTGCCGGGAGAGGAATTGCCAGAACAGGATGACTGGAAGAAAATAGCCGCGCGGCGTCTCCTTCATGCCGATGATGAAGCCTTTCTTGAAGCCCCGCCAAAACGCGCGCCATTCTTGACTCATCGCCATTCCTTCACTCGTTTCACAATCGAGTATAGCACCCACCAAACGAATAAACAGCCATCGCTCCATAGCAAAAACAGGTGCATCACGCGTGCGAACAGCAGGAAATCAGGCTCGGCCGTCAACAAGGGCAGCATTTGCAGTAAGACTGACAGGCCTGCACTTACCAGCAACAGAACCGTGCACATCGCTGCACCGCCAAGGATGTGGGACGTGAATTTTCCAACGCCCAGCCCAGACGCTTCTTTCTGCGCTATCGAATCCCGGGCCGTTCGCTTAAGCCGTGTTTTGCGACTTCTCACCATGACCCCTCCCCGCTACGAGCTTAACGGGAAAGCCGCGCCCTGATATTGATCTGGCGCTAGGGCGCAGGCGGAGTCGGGGCCGCAGTACCGCAGGCGTGGCAAAAGCGGCTGAAGGCGTTTTTGCGGGACTGGCAGTGGCCGCAGTGGTCGAACAGGCCGATGCCGCAGTGCGGGCAGAAGTCGATCGCGGGGTTCTTCAGGTCCACCTTGCGCTCGCAGCCGGGGCACACTTCCTTGGCCAGCCGGGCCAGGGCGACGTCGTATTGCAGCGTTTCCCGGCGCTTGGAATCCGGCAGCGCCTCGGCGGCCTTTTGCCGCTCCAGGTATTTCTGCAGCGAGACGATGGCCTGCCGCCCCACCAGCACCGTCAGCACGATGCCGACAATGTAGCGCACATAGCCGCCGTAGCTCGGCAAATAAGGCACCAGCTCGACGAAGAAGGCAAAGCCGGCGAAGATGATGAAGCCCCATACGAAGGGCCAGTAAGTGCCCTTGCGCTTGGTCTTGAACAGCCAGCCGGCCAGCAGCAACAGCGGCAGCGTAAGCAGCAGGCGGTAGCCGAACACGCGCAATTCCTGCGCCCGCATCGCCGCGTCGAACGGCGCCTGCGCGGCCCGTTCCAGCGCGTTCCATTGTTCCTGCGCCTTCTCCTGCGCCTGGCTGGCGTCCAGGTGCTGCTGCTGCTGCGCCTCGACCACGGCCAGCGCCTGCCGCTCGGCCGCCTTGAGCGCGTCCAGTTCGCGGGTGCGCTTGATGACTTCAGGATCCTGCTCCGGGCGCGCCGTCACGTTGCGCGTGGCCAGCCAGTTGTCGAAGGTTTCGCGCGCCGACTGGGTGTTGGCGATCGCCACCTCGTGCTTCTGGCGCGCCTGCTGCAGGGCCGCGTTGGCGTCGGCCTGGCGCTGCCCTTCCCGCTTCAGCGCTTCACGCAGCGGCGCCGCGCGCTGCTGGTCCATGAACTGCTCCAGCGTCAGTTGCCGCTCCACGCCGCCCAGATTGCCGACCACCTGGCCGCCCAGCCCGATCAGGAACCACGCGAAAGCAAACGCCACCAGCCACAGGCCGCGCTGGAACCATTTCTCGGACAACCGCAGGGATTTGCTCATGTCGGCCTTTCGGTATGACAGTTAAAGCGGACTGAAGGCGCCGCCGGGCAGCACGATGGTGGCGCGGAAGCCGCCGTCGGGCGCGTTGGCCAGCAGCAGTTCGCCGCCGTGCGCCTGAACGATACCACGGGCGATGCCCAGCCCCAGTCCCATGCCGCTGCTGTTTTGATTTCGGCCATGCTCCAGCCGCACATAGGGCTCGAACAGATCGTGCAGCGCCTCGGACGGGACGCCGGGACCGTGGTCGCGCACCTCGATTTCGATATTGCCGGCGTGCTCGCGCACCGCCAGTTCGACCTGCCGCCCGTAGTGCAGCGCGTTGTTCAGCAGGTTGCCGATGGCGCGCTTGAGCGCCAGCGGCTTGACCGTCACGCTCAGGCCCGAGGCGGCGAACGACACTTCATGGCCGGCCAGCTGCGCGTCGCGCACCATGCGGCCCAGCAGCGCGTCCAGCCTCACCTCGGTCGGGTTCTCGTGGATATCGCTGTCCTTCACGGTTTGCAGCGCTCCCTTGACCATCATGTCCAGCTCATCGAGGTCGTCGTGGAACTCGCTCTGCATCTCCTCGTCGTCCAGCAATTCCGTGCGCAGCTTGAGGCGCATGATGGGCGTGCGCAGGTCGTGCGAGATCGACACGAACAATCGCTCGCGGTCTTCGATGTAGCGCTGGATGCGCAAGCGCATGGCGTCGAAGGCACGCGCGGTGGTGACGAACTCGCGGCTGCCCGTCTCGGGCAGCGCGGGCGCCTTCTCGCCCTTGCCGAAGGCGGTGGCCGCCTCGGCCAGCGCCGCCAGCGGACGCGTGATCCAGCGCACCACCAGGATGGACAGCAGCAGCACCGCCGCCAGCGACAGGGCTTGCAGCAGCAGACGGTCGCGCGTCAGCGGGTTGCCCGTTTCGAGGAAATAGGGGTTGGGCATCAGCGTGGCCAGGTAGAGCCAGTGGCCGGGGTCCATCTCGGCCTGGATCAGCAGCACCGGCGCGGGCTTGGTGAGCAGGATGTGCTGCACCCAGGTGTCCGGCAGGTCGGCAACGGTGGCGCCGTTGTCGCCCACCGGCAGCTTGTCGGGCCAGGCGAAAGCGATGCGCACGTTCGAGATGTTGGGCAGGTCTTCCTTCAGCGTGGCGCGCACCTGCCTGAGCGCGGCGTCCGCCAGCTCCTGCCCGGCGATGGCGCGCACCGGCACCGCCGCGCGGTTGATGTTGACCAGGAAGCGCGTGCCGCCCATCTCGCGGAACTGCTGGATGATCAGCGGCCGGTAGTTCGGCGGCAGGCTGAGGAAGAAGCGCACCGCGCTCGAGGCGCTGTGCGCCAGGTGCTGCGATGCCGTCGCCGTCTCGCTCAGCGACTCCGCGCGGCGCTGCGCGGCCCAGATGAAGTTGCCCGCCAGCTGGGTCAGCAGCACGCCGATCACCATCACCAGGGTCAGGCGCCCCTGCAGCGACTGGGGCAGAAAGCGCGGCAGAACGCGGGCCCGCCAGCGGTCCCGCCAGCGCGCGCGCCATGCCGCCGGCGGTCCTTCCTTCTTATGCATGGGACGCGGTGACGTCGGCCGAGAACACGTAGCCGGCGCCGCGCACCGTCTTGATCAGCAGCGGGTGCTTGCCGCCGTCGTTCAGGCGCAGGCGCAAGCGGCTGATCTGCACGTCGAGGAAGCGGTCCAGCGGTCCCGAGTCGCGCCCGCGCGTGCCTTCGCACAGCACGCTGCGGTCCAGGATGTCGCCCGCGTGCTCGACGAAGTATTTCAGCAGCTGGAAGTCCAGTCCCGTCAGCGGCACGATGCCGCCGGCCGCGTCGGTGACGGTGCGCGCCACCGTATCGAGCGTGTAGCCGACAAAACGGTAGTAGCGCGGCGCGGACTCGCTGCCCATGCCGGTGCGGCGGTGGATGGCCTTGATGCGGGCCAGCAGTTCGCGCGGGCTGTAGGGTTTGGACACGTAGTCGTCCGCGCCCAGCTCCAGGCCCACCACGCGGTCGGTCTCGTCGGAACTGGCGGTCAGCATGATGATGGGCACGTTCGAGCGGCTGCGTACCGCCTTGCACAGCGCGAAACCGTCTGTATCGGGCAGCATCACGTCCAGGATCACCAGCGACAATTCGTCGGCGTAGCGGTTGAACTCGGCCAGGAAAGTCTGGCCATCGTGGGCCAGGCCGACGTCATACTGGTTTTTCTCCAGGTAGGCCTTCAGCAGGGTCCGCGTTTTTTGGTCGTCGTCGACGATCAGGATTTTACGCATGATAGTTTACCGTGATTTGATGAGGGTGCGCGCGATCGTGCCCAGCCTGCGCTGGGTATCGGCCACCGACACGTTATCGTCCAGGAAGTAGCGGTGCACCTCGGCCACGATGGCGTCGCGCACGATCTCCTCGGTGGCCATGCGGTGCACCAGGCTGGGCACTTGCGCCTCCGCGCCGCTGGCGAACAGCTTCCAGGAAGCGCGCGCGCAGCTGTCCATTTTGGCCAGCGCCGGATTGCGCAGCACGGGAATGGAACCCTTGATCTGATTGTAGTCGTTCTGCAGCGCCGGGGACATGATCAGCGCGGCCAGCTTTTCCTGCGCCGCCCGGTGCGGTTCGCGCGCGGCCAGCATGCTCAGGGTGTCGATGTTGTACAGGTGGTAGCGCTCGGTGCCCGGCACGGCGGTGCAGCCGAAGTCCTCGTCCACGTTCAGCCCGCGCGACACCAGCTCGCCTTTGGCCCAGTCGCCCATCACCATGAAGGCGGCGCGGCCGTCGGCCAGCTCGCGCATGCTCTCGTCCCAGCTGCGCTCGGCGATCGGATTGCCCATCCATTTTTTCAAGCTTCGCAAGCGCTGCAGGGCGGTGGCCAGGCGCGGGTCCGTATAGGCGGCCGCGTGGCGGCGCTGGAACAGGTCGCGGTGGAAGTCTCCGCCTTCGATCAGCACCAGCGCCTCGAACAGCGTCGTCACCTGCCACGGCTCGCTGCTCTGCGCCAGCGGCACCACGCCGGCCTGCTGCAGCTTGGCGGCCGCCTGCTCGAACTGCGCCCAGCTTGCCGGCACGGCCACGTGCAGGCGGGCCAGCAGCTTGCGGTTGTAGAACAGGGTGTTCATGCGGTGGATGCCGATGGGCGCGGCGTAGACATGGCCGTCCGACTTGATCGCCTCGGCCACGGTGGGCAGCAGCTGCTTGTCCCACTTGCCGGCGGCGGCCACCGCGTCCAGGTCCAGCAGCAGGTGGAGCCTGGCCCAGTCGCGCACGACGATGCCGTTCACCTGCGCCACTTCCGGCGCGTCGTTGGCCAGCATGCGGCTGCGCAGCACGATGCCGGCTCCCGCGCCGGAGCCGCTCGGGATCATGCTGTCGTGCCAGCCGATGTCCGATTCGGCGGCAAGGCGGGCGGCAATCAAGTCCACCGCCTTGCGCTCGCTGACCGATTTCCACCAGTGCAGCACCTGCAGCGACTCGGCGCGCGCGCCGCCGCATGCCACGCTCAAGAGCAGGCACGCGAGTTGGCACATGGCCTTGCGCAGCGGGTAGAAGGTCGTCTCCGTCATTTTCGAGGCCATTCTGGGATGGCGTTTTGTGTGCCCAGACTATAACCCAAAGCATTCTCGAAACGATGGTAAGAATGCAAAGCATTTTGCAAGGAAGCGTGTGGATTTATTGCGAAGTGTTGCAGCCGCTGCAGCGCAACACACGGGGGCTTTGTAAAGTTTTGTTAGCGGGCACCGTCGCGGAAATTGGCCATTCCCCATCTAAATCAAGCACTTAAGCAAGCCCCAAGCACCCTCTCCGCCCCCGCTGGTATCACATTCCAGCCGGTGCTACTGTCCGTTCCGGTAGCAAAACATACAACACCTAAAAACGGAGACTGCACCATGTTGATGAACAAATTCGTCCAGAAATCCCTGCCGGCCGCCATCGTTCTGGCCCTGTCCTGCGGCGCCGCCAGCGCCGGCGACCACGACGCCGAAGGCTTCCACGGCTACCTGCGCGCCGGCGGCGGCACCAGCAACCATGGCGGCACGCAAAGCTGCTACGGCCTGGGCGGTCCGACCATGGCCTACCGCCTGGGCAACGAGTGCGACAGCTTCACGGAGCTGGGCTACACCAAGGAGCTGGCCAAGGCCGCCAACGGCGCCACCTTCGTCGGCACTTTCTGGGCCGAGGCCTATAAGAACAGCTCCGACTTCGGCGACGCCAAGCTGGGCGTGTCCAAGGCCTATGTCGAAGCGAAGAACCTGCCCTTCATGAACGGCGGCGTGGTCTGGATCGGCAAGCGCCACTACTCCCGCCCCGACATCCACATGATGGATATGCAGTACATCAATATGAACGGCACCGGCGGCGGCGTCGACCGCTACCCGCTGGGCGCAGGGACGATCAGCTACGCCGTCTTCAAGGACAACGACTTCAACACCACCGACCCGGCCACCGGCAGGGTGGTCGACTCGCCGTCCGCGCTGCGGCAGAACATCCTGTACGAAGGCCTGCCCGTCAATACCAACGGCACGCTCGATATCGCGGCCTCCCTCATCTCGGCCCAGGGCAAGGACAAGACCACGCACGACGGCTGGCAGCTGTCCGTGTTCCACCGCCAGGCCAAGGTATTCGGCGGCGACAACAAGATCGGCGTGCAGTACGGCGTCGGCCCGGGCACCGGCATCAACGGCCCGTGCTGCGCGCGCATCGGCCCATCGGGCAGCACCCTGCTCGGCTCCGGCTACACCCGCTTGCGCGTCTTCGACAGCGCCTGGATACAGCCGACCCGCGACTTCAGCATGGAACTCGTGGCCCTGTACCAGCGCGACAAAAATGACAAGGACGGCGGCGCCACCTGGACCACCGTCGGCACGCGCCCCGTGTACGCCTTCGCCGAGAACTTCAAGCTGCAGGCCGAACTGGGCGTGACCCGCCTGAAGACCGATGCGGCGCCGGGCGCCCAGCGCCTGACCAAGCTGACCATCGCGCCGACCATCAGCCTGGCACGCGACTACTGGTCGCGTCCCGAACTGCGCCTGTTTGTCAGCTACGGCAAATGGAACGATGCCGCCACCAAGGCGCTGAACGCCTTCAACAATTCCGGTTCGGTGTACGGCAATGACACCAGCGGCGTGTCCTACGGCATCCACATGGAAGCCTGGTGGTAATCCCGCTGGCAGTCCCTACTACTTTATAAAACTCAGGAGACAAGCATGACATTAAAACCACTGGCGCTCAGCGCCCTGCTGTTGACCGCATCCCTGGCGCAGGCAGCGCCGCAGGTCGAAGTACTGCACTACTGGACCTCGGGCGGCGAAGCCAAGTCCGCCGCCGAGCTGAAGAAGATCATGGAATCGAAGGGCGTGGCGTGGAAGGACTTCGCCGTGGCCGGCGGCGGCGGCGAGAACGCGATGACGGCGCTGAAGGCGCGCGTGATCGCCGGCAGCGCCCCGACCGCCGCCCAGATCAAGGGCCCGGCCATCCAGGAATGGGGGCAGGAAGGCAGGCTGGCCAACCTCGATACGGCGGCCGCCGAAGGCAAATGGGAAACCCTGCTGCCGCCCGTCGTCACCAATGTGATGAAGTACAAGGGCCACTATGTCGCGGTGCCGGTCAATGTGCACCGGGTGAACTGGCTGTGGGTGAACCCGGCCGTGCTGGAGAAAGCCGGCGCCAAGGCCCCCACCAGCTTCGCCGAGTTTTTCGACGCGGCCGACAAGATCAAGAAAGCCGGCCTGGTGGCCATCGCCCACGGCGGCCAGCCATGGCAGGACGCGACCGTGTTCGAATCGGTGGTGCTGGGCGTGGGCGGCGCGGACTTCTACAAGAAAGCCCTGGTGCAGCTGGACCAGGCCAGCCTGACCGGCCCGACCATGATCAAGGCCTTCGAAACGCTGGCCCGCATCAAGACCTATATCGACAAGGACGCGGCGGGCCGCGACTGGAACCTGGCCACGGCCATGGTCATCAACGGCAAGGCCGGCATGCAGTTCATGGGCGACTGGGCCAAGGGGGAGTTCACGGCGGCCGGCAAGGTGCCGGGCAAGGACTACCTGTGCCTGGCGGCGCCGGGGACCGAGAAATCGTTCACCTTCAACATCGACTCGCTGGCCATGTTCAAGGTGAAAGGCGCGGACGACCAGAAGGCCCAGCTGACCCTGGCCAACGCCGTCATGAGCCCCGAGTTCCAGGAAGTGTTCAACCTGAACAAGGGTTCCATCCCGGTCCGCGCCGGCGTCCCGCGCGCCAGGTTCGACAGTTGCGCCACCAGGTCGATGGATGACATGGCGGCCACCAGCAAGACCAATATGCTGGTGCCGTCGCTGGCGCACGGCATGGCGGTCGACAGCGCCAAGGCCGGCGCGATCCAGGACGTGATCGCCAAGTTCATGAACTCGACCATGACGCCGCAAGCCGCCGCGCAAGCACTGGCCAAAGCAGCAAAAACCATGTAACACCCCGTTGTCGTTCCCGTGAAAACGGGAACCCATGCTGCGCGTACTGGTACGCGGCGTATGGGTTCCCGCCTGCGCGGGAACGACAGGGTGCATCAGGAGAACCGCATCATGTCCGCTACACCGTCATCCTCCGTTCCATCAATGCCGCCCTGCGCTTCGGCGGCGCAGGCCACATCGGCCGCATCGGCCGCGTCGACAGCTTCGACGCCGCCGCCAGGGGCCGGCACCCCGCCTGCCCAATCTGTCCAAGCTGCTGCCAAACCTGCGGCAAACGACCGCCCCCCCCATCCTCCGGACGACGACAACAATCGCGCCGTGAGCCGCGCCGGCAGTCGCGCCGGCAGTCGCGCCATCACCCGCTTCGGCGCCCTGGCCGACGCCTGGCTGCCGCGCCTGGTGCTGTCGCCCACCATCATCGCGTCGCTGGTCTTCGTGTACGGCTTCATCGGCCTGACCGCCTGGCTGTCGCTGACCGAATCGCGCATGATGCCCAACTTCGACTACGCCGGCTTCGGCCAGTACGAGCGCCTGTTCGACATCGAGCGCTGGTGGGTTTCCGCCGGCAACCTCGGCATCTTCGGCGGCCTGTTCATCCTGTTCTGCCTGGCCATCGGCCTGACCATGGCCATCCTGCTGGACCAGCGCATCCGCCATGAAGGGGCGCTGCGCGCCATCTACCTGTACCCGATGGCGCTGTCCTTCATCGTCACCGGCGCAGCCTGGAAATGGATACTGAATCCCGGCCTGGGCCTGGAAAAAATGCTGCACGACTGGGGCTACACCAACTTCACCTTCGACTGGCTGGTCGACTCCGACATGGCGATCTACACCGTCGTCATCGCCGGCGTGTGGCAATCGTCCGGCTTCGTCATGGCCCTGTTCCTGGCCGGCCTGCGCAGCGTGGACGACAGCATCATCAAGGCCGCCATGGTGGACGGCGCCAGCCTGCCGACGATTTACCGGCGTATTGTGATCCCCTCCCTGCGTCCGGTCTTTTTCAGCGTGCTGCTGGTGCTCGCGCACATCGCCATCAAGAGCTTCGATCTGGTCATGGCGTTGACCGCCGGCGGCCCCGGCACCTCTTCCGACGTGCCGGCCATCTTCATGTACCAGTTCTCGTTCACCCGCGGCCAGCTGGGCCTGGGCGCCGCGTCGGCCATGATGATGCTGGCCACCGTGCTGGCAGTGCTGGTGCCGCTGATGTATATGGAAACGAAAGGAGCGCGCCATGGCCGCTGATTTGAACCACGACGGCGGCCGCATCACGGCCGGCCGCATCGCCATCTACACCCTGCTCGTGCTGGTGGCGCTGTACTACCTCGCGCCGCTGTACGTGATGCTGACCACCTCCGTGAAGACGCTGGACCAGATCCGAGACGGCAACCTGCTCGACTTCCCGCTGGCACCCACCACGGCCGCCTGGAGCAAAGCCTGGTCGCAAGCCTGCACCGGCGTGCGCTGCGAAGGCCTTGCGCCCTACTTCTGGAACTCGGTGCGGATGGCCATCCCGGCGGTGCTGGTCTCCAGCCTGATCGGCTCGCTGAACGGCTACGTGCTGGCGCACTGGCGCTTCCCCGGCCACAACGTGGTGTTCACGGCGCTGATGGTGGGCTGCTTCATCCCCTTCCAGGTGGTGATCCTGCCGATGGCGCGACTGCTCGGCATGGCCGAACTGGCCAACACCACCAGCGGCTTGATCGTGGTGCACATCATCTACGGCATCGCCTTCACCACGCTGTTCTTCCGCAACTACTACGTGACGGTGCCCGAAGAACTGGTGAACGCGGCGCGCATCGACGGCGCGGGCTTCTTCATGATCTACCGCCGCATCATCTTCCCGCTGTCGCTGCCCATCTTCATGGTGTGCTTCATCTGGCAATTCACGCAGATCTGGAACGACTTCCTGTTCGGCGTCGTGTTCGGCGGCTCGGACGCGCAGCCGGTGACGGTGGCGCTGAACAACCTGGTCAACACCTCCACCGGCGTGACCGAATACAACGTCAACATGGCGGCGGCCATCATCGCCGCGCTGCCGACACTGCTGATCTATCTGGTGGCAGGCAAATACTTCGTGCGCGGCCTCACCGCCGGCGCCGTCAAAGGTTAAGGAGACACACATGGCAAGCTTATCTATCCGTAATGTGCGCAAGGTTTATCCGAACGGCGCAGAAATCCTCAAGGGCATCGACCTCGACATCGAGGACGGCCAGTTCCTGATCCTGGTGGGCGGTTCCGGCTGCGGCAAGTCCACGCTGCTGAACATGATCGCCGGCCTGGAAACCATCTCGCAGGGCGAGATCCGCATCGGCGAGCGCGTGGTGAACAGGGTGCCGCCCAAGGAACGCGACATCGCCATGGTGTTCCAGTCCTACGCGCTGTATCCGACCATGACGGTGCGCGAGAACATCTCCTTCGGCCTGGGCATCCGCAAGGTCCCGAAGGCCGAGCAGGAGGCCATCGTCAACCGCGTGGCCGAGACCTTGCAGATGACGCACCTGCTGGACCGCAAGCCGGCCATGCTGTCCGGCGGCCAGCGCCAGCGCGTGGCCATGGGCCGCGCCATCGCGCGCGATCCCTCGCTGTTCCTGTTCGACGAGCCGCTGTCCAACCTGGACGCCAAGCTGCGCGTGGAAATGCGCGCCGAGATCAAGCTGCTGCACCAGCGCCTGGGCGCCACCATCGTCTACGTGACGCACGACCAGATCGAGGCGATGACGCTGGGCGACCGTATCGCGGTAATGCGCGACGGCGTGGTCCAGCAGTTCGGCAGCCCGCAGCAGATCTACGACCAGCCGGACAATCTGTACGTGGCCGGCTTCATCGGCTCGCCGTCGATGAATTTCCTGCGCGGCAAGCTGGTCAAGAACGACCACGGCGCCGGGACCGGGGCCGCCTTCGCGCTGACACACGAAGACGTGACCACCTATTTGCCGCTGCCCGCCACCCATGCCGCCGCCGGGCACTTCGGCGCATGGATGGGGCGCGAACTGATCCTGGGCATCCGCCCCGAGCACGTCACCGACGCGCTGAGCGCGCGCCGCGCCGAAACGCCTGAGGGCTACCACCCGATGGAAGTCGATTGCACCATCGAGATGACCGAGCCGACCGGCCCGGACACCCTGGCCTTCGCCTGGTTCAACGGCGTGCGCGCCACCTGCCGCACGCACCCGCGCGCAGGCGCCGAGCCGGGAGCGCGCATCAGCCTGGCGTTCGACCTGTCGAAAGCCATCCTGTTCGATCCCGCCTCGGAGATGCGCCTGGGCGCGTGACGCCGCACTGACAGACCGCTGACTTCCCCTTCAGACCGGCCCCGCCGGTCTTTTTTTATCATCCTGCAAATGAGTGCACACTCACCCCGCGCACGATTGCATTGCCTGTTGACCCCGCCGTCACGGTTCGGAATACTGACCAGCCCGACATACAAAGTGATCTCGCGAACATGGCAACCGTCTCCGAAGTACGCAGCACCACCCCTTCCGGCCTGAACCACATCGACGCCCTGCTCGGCGTTTTACCAAACTGGAATTACCAGACTTCCGGCGGCAACAAGCTCTACTACACCTTCTCGGTCACGGCCGGACTCGAAAGCGGCAACAGCGCCATCCTGAGCGCGCCGCTGGCATTCAGCGCGGCGCAGCAGGCCGCCACGCGCGGCGCGATGGCCTATCTGTCCAAGCTCACCGGCATCACCTTCGCCGAGACCAGCGACGGCAGCCTGGCGCAGATCCACATGGCCAACGCCAACATCAGCGGCGCCAGCACAACCGGCCTCGACAGTTCGCGCTACAGCTATTCCTACAACAGCAGCAACGTCGTCACCAGTTTTGCCGCCGCCAGCTACGTCTACCTGGACAATGCCGAATGGGCGGGCATGAACGCCAACCTGAGCGCGGGCACGCAGGGCTACGAAACGCTGCTGCATGAACTGGGCCACGCGATGGGCCTGAAGCACTCGTTCGAAGGCGCGGTCACGCTGCCGGCGGCGACCGACAACACCGCCTACACCTTGATGTCCTACACCCACAGCGGCGGCGCGCACTCCACCTTCAGCCAGTACGACATCGCCGCGCTGAAGTGGCTGTACGGCGGCGACGGGCTGGCCGGTGCGCTGGGCGTCAACTCCACCGGTGGCGGCCGCTACGTCACCGGCACCAGCCTGGCCGACACGCTGACCGGCACCGCCGCCAACGACATGCTGGAAGGCGACGGCGGCAACGACATCCTGAACGGCGGCGCCGGCACCGACACGGCGTTCTACAACGGCGCGCGCAGCGCCTACACGGTGACGCAACTGAGCGCCTCCAGCTGGAAGGTGGCGGGCGGCGAAGGCACGGACACACTGAACAACATCGAACAGCTGCGCTTCACCGACGGCACCGTCGCCTTCGGCAGCACGGTCCTGCCGGACACCACGGCGCCCGCGCAGCCGACGCTGGCCTTCATCAAGGACGGCACGGCGGCCGCGAGCGGCAACCACCCGACCTTCAGCGGCGTGGCGGAAGCCGGCGCCAGGATCGAGATTTTCAACAACGGCACCAGCATGGGCATGGGCACGGCGGCCGCCAACGGCAACTGGAGCATCACGCCTGTGGCGGTCGGCAACGGCAGCTACCACGTGACGGCGCGGGCCACCGACGCGGCGGGCAATGCGTCGGCCGCATCGGCGGCGCAGGACTTCATCGTCTCCAGCCTGCGCAACGTCAGCGGCACGGCCGGCGACGACAAGCTGGCCGCGCTGATGGCCAACAACTACATCGACGGCGGCGCCGGCATCGACACCGTGGTCTACAGCGGCGCCCGCGCCAACTACACGGTGGCCAAGACCCTCTACGGCTACAAGGTGAACGATGTGGCGGGCACCGGCGGCGGCAGCGACCTGCTGGTGCGCGACGAGCGCATCCAGTTCAGCGACATGACGATCACCCTGGACAACACCGGCATGATATTCCAGCCGGCCGGCACCAGCACGGCCGCCGGCAGTAGCACCAGCACCAGCGACACGGCGTTCGACACCGCGCCGGAGCACGAGGTGCAGCTCATCGGTCGCCACCACCACGGGCACGAGCACGGCCACCTCGGCTAAAGCCCTTGCCGCAGCCCGTCAGGGAAGAAACGCTGCGTCGCACAGCTGCGCCATGGTCCAGGGACTCCGATCCGGCAAAGCCGCCGGGTCGAGCCCGGTTTCGCGGACGGCGCTATCTTCTACAGCTGTGACAGCCGGCGGCGAAAAAAGTTCCCTGCGGTTTGCCTCGGATGGCGGTAAGATGCGCGTTCCCAACCACAACTTTTTCCATTTGCCATGAACAAGTCTTTGCGCCTTGCGGCGCTGGTTTGCCTGTCCGCGCTTGCCCCGCTCACCTCCCACGCTGCCGTCCATCCCGGCGACAAGCTGTACCAGGCGAATTGCGCTTCCTGCCACGGCGTCCGCATGGAAGGCGCCGTCGGCCCCAGCCTGGTCGACCAGACCTGGCTGCACGGTGCGCCGACCAAGGCCAACCTGATCAAGATCATCGGCAAGGGCGTGGCGGACAAGGGCATGCCGCCCTGGTCGCCGACGCTGAGTTCGACGCAAATCGCCCTGCTGGCGGACTATGTGGCGGCTGGCGCGGCGGCTCCGGCCAAGGCGGCACCGGCCGCAAGCGCCGCGGCAAGCACCACGGCAAGCGCTGCGCACACGCCAGCGGAGAAGGCCGCGGCATCCGAGAAAACCCTGCCCGGCATGAGCGGCTTCAAACTGCCGAAAGGCTTCCGCATCGCCGTGTACGCGGACAAGGTGGAAACCGCGCGCGCCATGGCGGTGTCCGACAGCGGCGTGGTCTACGTCGGCTCGCGCAAGGCGGGCAAGGTCTACGCGCTGGTGGACGAGAACAAGGACGGCGTGGCCGACAAGGTGGTCACCATCGCCGAAGGCCTGCAGAACCCGATCGGCGTCACCCTGCTGAACGGTTCCCTGTACGTGGCCGAAGTGTCGCGCATCATCCGCTTCGACAACATCGACGCCAGCTATGCGAAAAAGCCGGCCTACAAGGTGGTGAAGGACGACCTGCCGAAGGATGGCTGGCACGGCGAGAAATTCATCAGGACCGGCCCGGACGGCAAGATCTACGTCCCGATCGGCGCGCCCTGCAACACCTGCAACAAGGAAGAACAGCCCTACTCCAAGATCTGGCGCATGAACGCCGACGGCAGCAACTTCGAAGAATATGCGCGCGGCATACGCAACACGGTGGGCTTCGCCTGGCATCCGCTCAGCAAGGAAATGTGGTTCACCGATAACGGCCCGGACATGATGGGCGACAACACGCCGTCGTGCGAACTGAACGTGGCGCCGAAAGCCGGCCTGCACTTCGGCTTCCCCTACTGCCACGGCGGCGTGCTGCCGGATCCGGAATTCGGCAAGCTGCAGGCATGCGAACAGTTCGTCGCGCCGGTGGCCAAGCTGGGCCCGCACGTGGCGCCGCTGGGCCTGGCCTTCTACACCGGCACCCAGTTCCCGCAGCAGTACCGCAACAACCTGTTCGTCGCCGAACACGGTTCGTGGAACAGGGAAAACAAGATCGGCTACAAAGTCAGCCTGGTGACGCTGTACAACAGCAAGGTGGTCAGCACCACCACCTTCATCGACGGCTTCCTGCGCGACGGCGACGACGTGGTCGGCCGCCCGGTCGACATCGCCGTGCTGGCCGACGGCTCGATGCTGATCTCCGACGACCACGGCGGCCGCGTCTACCGCGTCACCTACGAAGGCAAATAACTATTTAACTATTGCGCCGTACGCAGATACGCCACCAGGTTGGCGATCTGCTGTTCATCCCCGATACCCCAGAAACGCATCTGGTTGCCGGGGACGACTTCCTTGGGCGACTTGAGGAAAGCCGCCAGCGTCTGCTCGGTCCACACGATGCCGGACTGTTTCATCGCGGGCGAATAGCTGTAGTCCGCCGTCGCCCCCGCCCTCCTGCCCACGATGCCGTTCAACTGCGGCCCGAACGCGCCACGCGCCGCCGGCCCCACCTGGTGGCACGACGCGCAGCGTGCAAACGCCCTCTTGCCCGCCGCCGCGTCCCCAGGCGCCGAAAGTGCCAACCCCGGCGGTACCAGTACAAGGACCAGTAGCACATACTTTCTCATGCAAGCTCCTTAAGCATACGGCTGGCCGCCTATGCTGCGCAAAACCAGCGCCAGCGTTTCCTCGAAGCGCACGGCCTGCTCGGCCAGCAGGGACCACATGCGGTTGTGCTCGGCGCCTTCGACCACGTGCAGCACGCTGGACCGGGCACGGACGGCGGATGCCACCAGGCGCTGCGGGATCTCGAGCGGGATCACGCTGTCGTGTTCGGCGGCCAGCACCAGCAGCGAACCTTCGAAGCGGGACAGGATGTCCCAGGCGTCGCTGTCGGCCCAGCTGCGCTCGCGGCGGATGATGCTGGAGAAATCCGGGCCGAACGGCACCTCGTAGGCTGCCGGGGTGTAGATGCCGGGCACCATCAGCACCAGCGCATCGACACGGTGTTGCTGCGTGAGCCGGATGGCGTTGTAAGCGCCCATGCTGACGCCAAACACTGTCAAGGGTTCGTGCAGGCGGCGCGCAGCCAGCACGGCTTGCGCCTGGCGCGTGCGGCTGGCCACCGACGAGTGTGCCAGTTCCCCGCCGGTCTCCCCGTGCCCGATGCAATCGAAGCAGCTCGTCCCGACGCCGTGCCGCTGCAGGGCCGAGCGCAGCAAATGATGGCCGTGGCGCGTGCTCGTGCCTGCGCCATGCAGGTACAAGGCATTGTTGGAAACTGCGCCTTCGAAATGGTCGCCCCTCAGCTCGCTGCCCTCATAGGCGACGCTGAATTCGCTTGTCTGTGTCATGACTGCCTGGGTTGGTTGGGAAGCCTGGAGTGTACCAGTCCAAGTATCCATACGCAGCCCCGCGCGGCAGTCCAAAGATCGGGACGCATGCGCGCGCCCTCCACCGGGATGCCAAAAATTATCTTATAAAAATCAAACACATATAAAAATTCCATCCCGTTTTATCGGCAGGCACAGCGCTTGCTATTGAGTCAGGACCCCGCCAACCGCGCGAGGATTTGACAACAACGGAGATAGCCATGCAAAAGAAGCGCCCTCTTACCCTTTACATCCTGGTGGCGATGCTGCTCGGCATCGCCGTAGGCTACGCCTGCCACACCATGTTCCCTGATCGCAAGCTGACCGCCGATATCTCGGCCCACATCTCGCTGGTCACCGACATCTTCCTGCGCCTGATCAAGATGATCATTGCGCTGCTGGTGTTCTCCACCCTTACCGTTGGCATCGCCAACCTGAGCGACGGCAAAGCCGCCGGCCGCATCGGCGCCAAGGCCTTCGCCTGGTTCGTCATGGCCTCGCTGTTCTCGCTGGCGCTGGGCATGATCCTGTCGAACCTGATGCAGCTGGGCACCAATCTCGGCCTGCCGCTGCCCGCCGCGGACGCCACCACCGGCTTGAAAACCGCCGCCTTCACGCTGAAGGATTTCATCTCCCACGTGGTGCCCAAGTCGCCGATCGAGGCGATGGCCAACAACGAGATCCTGCAGGTGCTGGTGTTCTCCATCTTCTTCGGCTCCGCGCTCGGCGCGCTGGGCGATACCGGCAAGCGCCTGCTGGCCGTGATCGACGAGCTGGCCCAGGTGATGCTGCGCATTACCGGCGCCATCATGAATATGGCGCCACTGGCCGTGTTCGCCGCCATGGCCAGCGTGGTCACCACCAACGGCCTCGGCGTGCTCGCCACCTTCGCCAAATTCATGGGCGGCTTCTACCTGGGCCTGTTCTGCCTGTGGACGCTGCTGATTGGCGCCGGCTTCCTGGTGCTCGGTCCGCGCGTATTCCGCCTGGTCGGCCTGATCCGCGAACCCTTCCTGCTGGCCTTCTCCACCGCCAGCTCGGAAGCGGCCTACCCCAAGCTGCTGGTGGCGCTGGACAAATTCGGCGTGCAGCGCCGCATCTCCAGCTTCGTGCTGCCGATGGGCTATTCCTTCAACCTGGACGGCTCGATGATGTACTGCACCTTCGCCGTGCTGTTCATCGCCCAGGCCTACAGCATCGACCTGTCCATCGGCACCCAGATCACCATGCTGCTGCTGCTGATGCTGACCTCGAAAGGCATGGCCGGCGTGCCGCGCGCGTCCCTGGTCGTCATCGCCGCGACGCTGACCCAGTTCCACATCCCCGAAGCCGGCTTGCTGCTGCTGATGGGCGTGGACCAGTTCCTCGACATGGGCCGTTCGGCCACCAACGCGGTCGGCAACGCCATCGCCACCGCTGTCGTGGCGAAGTGGGAAGGCGCTTTGGGCGACGAAGAAGTGAAACCGGAAGAGCGCCCTTACATCCACGCGGCATGACCCTACAACATAAAAACGGAGCACACATGGAACACATCGTTAGCCCAATGCCGGCGCTGGCCGCGGCCCTGGCCCTGGCCTGCTGCACCGCGCAGGCGCAAGCGCAAGAGCAAAGCCAGATCAAAGTCTACGGCGTGGTGGACGCCGGCCTGGTCGTCGAACACGGCGGCGCCGCCGGCACGACGACCAATGTCAGCAGCGGCGTCGCCTCGGGCTCGCGCATCGGATTCAAAGGCACGGAAGACCTCGGCAACGGCCTGAGCGCCGGTTTCGTGGTGGAAGGCGGCGTCAGCATCGACACCGGCGCCTCCGGCCAAGGCGGCCTGACGTTCGGCCGCCAGACCTTCGTGTCGCTGAGCAGCCCGCTGGGTACGCTCAGCGCCGGCCGCCAGTACTCCCCTTACTACAAGGCCTTGCTCAACATCGCCGATCCCTTCGGCGACGGCCTGGCCGGCCAGGCTTCCAACCTGATGTCGGCCAACCGCCGCATGGACAACTCGGTGGTCTACGCCTCGCCCAAGCTGGCAGGCTGGTCGACCGACCTGGCTTACAGCGCCGGCGAAGTGGCGGGCAACGGCACGCGCAAGCGCGCGCTGAGCGGCGCCGTCAACTACGCCAACGGCCCGCTGGCCCTGGCCGTGACGCACTACCGCCGCGAAGACGCCCTGTCCAGCCTGCACGCGCGCAACAGCCTGCTGGCCGCGCGCTACACGCTGGGCGCCTACCAGCTGCACGCAGCCTACGCCGCCAACCGCGGCATGGGCACGGTGGGCGGCGGCGGCCTGGCGGTGATGGGCGGCGGCGCCATGGGCGGCCTGGTCGGCATCCCAGGCGCGGCCAGCCGCGACTTGCTGCTGGGCCTGTGCGCCACCTTCGGCCCGCACCGCTTCGCCGCTTCCGTGGTGCAGCACCTGGACCGCAGCCCGGCCGACAAGGACGCGCGCCAGTTCGGCGCGGCCTATCTGTATTCGCTGTCCAAGCGCACCGACCTGTACACCGCCTACGGCCGCATCAGCAATAACAACGGCTCCACCTTCACCGTGGGCAACGCCACCGACGACGGCAAAGGCAACGCCGCCTTCAACATCGGATTGCGCCACCTGCTGTAAAGGCGTCCGGTTTTGCTATAGTGCCGTGATGCCAGCCCAGCCCGACACTTCCGCAGCCCTCCCGGCGACCGCCCGCCGGCCCCACCGTACCCGCACCGTGTGGGGCCTGGTGCTGCTGGCCGGGCTGGCGCTGCCCTATCTCGCCTACTGGTGGGTCAATCTGCTGGCCACCGAGAAGCTGCGCACGGCAGGCGCGCAAAGGCTGGAGGTGTATGCCACCAGCCTGGAAAACCTGCTGGACAAGTATGACTTCGTGCCGCGCATGCTGGAGCTGGACAAGGAAGTGACCGGCCTGCTGGAGCATCCCGGCGACGAGGATTTGCGCGGCAGCGTCAACGAATACCTGGAAGGCCTGAACCGGCAGGCAGGCTCCAGCACCATCTACATCGTCAATCTGCAAGGCCGCACGCAAGCGGCCAGCAACTGGCGCCAAAAGGACAGCTTCGTCGGCGACGACGTCGCCTTCCGTCCCTATATCCAAGACGCGCTGCGCGGCCGCCCGGGCGGCTTCTACGGGGTCGGCACCACCAACCTGGAGCCGGGCTACTTCTACGCGCACGGCATCTACAAGGATGGCCGCATGCTGGGGGTGGCCGCGGTCAAGGTCAGCATAGAAGAGCAGGAAAAGAACTGGGCCCAGGGCGCCGACAAGGTGGCGCTGGTGGACGCCAACGGCGTGGTCTTCCTGACCTCGGCGCACGCCTGGAAATACAAGACCTTGCACCCGCTGGCCAGCGATGTGCGCGCCAAGCTGGAGCAGACGCGCCAGTACTACGCGCAGCCGCTCGCCCCCCTGAGCATCGCCTACGACCAGCCCCAGGCCAACGGCACCCGCCTGCTCGCCATCCGCGACCAGGACGGCGGGCGGGCCGCCGCGCCGCCGCGCATGCTGGCGCAGACGCGCTCGCTGGCGCCGCGCAACTGGAACTTCATCTACCTGTCCGACCTGAGCCAGGCGCGCGGCAACGCCCGCGTCGCCTTCCTGTTCACGCTGCTGGCCTACGGTTTCATCGTCCTGCTGTTCCTGTACTGGCGCCAGCGCGTGCAGTCCAAGGAGGACATGCAGCACGCCTACGACGACCTGGAGCGCATGGTCGGCGAGCGCACCGCCAGCCTGGCGCGCATGACGCAGGACCTGAGCAAGGAAGTGGACGTGCGGCGCCAGGCGGAGCAGCGGCTGCACATCACGCAGAACGAGCTGTTCCAGGCCGGCAAGATGGCGGTGCTGGGGCAGATGTCGGCCAGCATCACGCACGAGCTGAACCAGCCGCTGACGGCGTTGCGCACCATGTCGGACAACGCGGTGCTGCTGTTCGAGCGCGGCCGCCTGGACGACGTGAAGAACAACCTGAACACCATTTCCCAGGTGGTGGCCCGCATGGGCACCATCACCGGCAAGCTGAAAAGCTTCGCGCGCAAGTCGAACGCGGAACTGGCCGACGTCTCCATCCACACCGCCATTTCCAACGCGCTGGTGCTGGTGGAGCGCCGGCTGCAACTGGACAAAGTGAGCTTCGAGCTGCGCATCGACCAGGACATCTACGCGCTGGGCGACAGCAACCGGCTCGAACAGGTACTGTTGAACCTGATGACCAACGCGCTCGACTCGATGGCCCGCTGCCCGGTGCGCGAACTGCGCCTGGACGTGAGCAGTTCGCCGGAGCAGGTGCGGATACGCGTGGCCGACACCGGCCCCGGCCTGAGCGACGAAGCCCGCGCGCGCCTGTTCGAGCCCTTCTACACATCCAAGCCGCAAGGCGAGGGGCTGGGCCTCGGCCTGGCCATCTCGGAACAAATCATCCGCGACTTCGGCGGCAGCTTGCAAGCGGAACAGGCCAGTGCCGGCGCTTGCTTCGTCATCGAACTCAAAGCGGCACGGGAGACGCAATGAACAAGATACTGAACGACATACAGGTATTGCTGGTCGAAGACGACCGCACCGTGCGCGAAGGCAGCGTGCAGGCGCTGGAGCTGGCCGACTTCACCGTGCAGGGCTTCGACAGCGCCGAGCCGGCGCACGCGCTGCTGCGGCCGCACTGCCCCGCCGTGCTGGTGACCGACGTGAAGCTGCCCGGCATGAGCGGGCTCGAGCTGCTGGCCGCCGCGCACGCCATCGATCCCGATCTGCCGGTCATCCTGGTCACCGGCCACGGCGACATTTCGATGGCGGTGCAAGCCATGCGCGACGGCGCCTACGACTTCATCGAGAAGCCCTACTCGTCCGAGCAATTGGCCGACGTGGTGCGGCGCGCGGCCGACAAGCGCCGTCTGCAGCTGGAAGTGCTCAAACTGCGCGAGCGCCTGGCGCACAGCGAGGGCATAGACGCCTACCTGCTCGGCAACGCCCCAGCCATGCAGGCGCTGCGCCAGGTGATACTCAGCGTGGCGAGCCAGCCCGCCGACGTGCTGATCTACGGCGAAACGGGCAGCGGCAAGGAACTGGTGGCGCGCTGCCTGCACCTGTTCAGCGAACGCGCCAAGCACCACTACGTGCCGGTCAATTGCGGGGCGATACCCGAAACCATCTTCGAGAGCGAGTTGTTCGGGCATGAGCCGGGCGCGTTCACGGGCGCGTCCAAGCGCCAGATCGGCAAGATCGAACACGCGGAGCAAGGCACGCTGTTCCTGGACGAGATCGAGAGCCTGCCGCTGGCCATGCAGGTCAAGCTGCTGCGCGTGCTGCAGGAACGCTACATCCAGCGCCTGGGGTCGAACACGCCTGTGCCGCTGGACGTGCGCGTGATCGCCGCGGCCAAGGAGGATTTGAAGGACTATTCGGACCAGGGCAAGTTCCGCAGCGACCTGTACTACCGCCTGAACCTGATCGTGCTGCACATACCGCCGCTGCGCGAGCGGCGCGAGGACATCCCGCTGCTGTTCGAGCACTTCATGCTGGATGCGGCGGAGCGCTACAAGCGCCCCTGCCCCGTCGTCCCGGCCGCGCAGATGCAGCAGATGATGGCGCAGGACTGGCCCGGCAACGTGCGCGAACTGCGCAACGCGGCCGACCGCTTCGTGCTCGGCCTGTCCGCCTGCGACAACGCCGCGCCGCCTGCGCCGCTGGCGGAGCAGGTCGGCGCCTTCGAGCGCATGCTGATCGAACAGGCGCTGCGCACGGCCGGCGGCAACGTCGCCGACGCGTGCACTGCGCTGGCGCTGCCGAAGCAGACCATGTATCACAAGATGCAGAAGTACGGGCTGACGGCGGAGGATTACCGCTAGCGCAGACGCCAGCGGCCCATGCTGGGCGCGCCCCGCAAGCCCGCCTACTCAGGCATAAATTCCTGCGATTGGACTTGTTCAACTGTCCACGGCCAAGTCTTCGGCACGACATCGTAGTCCAGCCCTGCTTCGTGCACAGCTTTATCGCGCGCATCGCCCCACACATCGGACTGCCATTCTGCATCGTCCATCACGTGCTTCAAGCTGGGCGTACGCTCCAGCAGACGGGCAATTCGCTTGCGCTGGTCGCGGATCGTGTTGCGCCAACTTGAACTGCGCCTTTCCGTTTGATATCGCCACTTCAACAGATGGCTCAGCAAGATCGTGTAGCGGTGCGCCAGCTCATGGCGCTCACGCAAATTCAACTCGGCGATCTCCTCGGCGATATGCTCCACGTCAAGCTGGTCCCATTGCCTGTCGCGCAACAGCTGCGCTTGCTCTTGCGCCCATGCAGCGATGTCCTGGTCGTATAGCGTGCCCATGTTGTCCACCTCCTGCAGATGAGACAGTCAAACGCCGCATAAGTTCCGCGCCGGACGTAAAAAAAACCGCCAGGCTTGCGCACTGGCGGTTTTTACGAGGCTGAGCCCGGATTACTGCGCGGCGGCTGGCGCTGCGCCGTCTTCGGCGGCTTTCATCGACAGCTTCAAACGGCCGCGGTCGTCGGTTTCCAGAACCTTGACGCGCACTTGCTGGCCTTCTTTCAGGTAGTCGGCGACGGCGTTCACACGCTCGTTGGCGATCTGCGAAATGTGCAGCAGGCCGTCTTTGCCCGGCATCACTTGCACGATGGCGCCGAAGTCCAGCAGTTTCAGCACGGTGCCGTCGTAGGTCTTGCCCACTTCGACCGACGCGGTCAGTTCTTCGATGCGGCGCTTGGCTTCCTGGCCTGCGGCAGCGTCGACGGAAGCGATGGTGACCACGCCTTCGTCGCTGATGTCGATCTGGGTGCCGGTCTCTTCGGTCAGCGCGCGGATGACTGCGCCGCCCTTGCCGATCACGTCACGGATCTTTTCCGGGTTGATCTTGATGGTGATCAGGCGCGGTGCGAAGTCCGACAGTTCGGTCTTCACGTGCGGCATGGCTTTTTGCATTTCGCCCAGGATGTGCTCGCGGCCTTCCTTGGCTTGCGCCAGCGCCACTTGCATGATTTCCTTGGTGATGCCCTGGATCTTGATGTCCATCTGCAGCGCGGTGATGCCATTGGCGGTACCGGCTACTTTGAAGTCCATGTCGCCCAGGTGGTCTTCGTCACCCAGGATGTCCGACAGCACGGCGAAACGGCCGCCTTCCTTGATCAGGCCCATGGCGATACCGGCCACGTGCGCTTTCATCGGCACGCCGGCGTCCATCAGTGCCAGGCAGCCGCCGCAGACGGAAGCCATCGACGAGGAACCGTTCGATTCGGTGATTTCCGATACCAGGCGCACCGAGTAGCTGAACTCGTCGGCTGCCGGCAGCGCGGCGATCAGCGCGCGCTTGGCCAGGCGGCCGTGGCCGATTTCGCGGCGCTTCGGCGTACCGACGCGGCCGGTTTCGCCGGTGGCGAACGGAGGCATGTTGTAGTGCAGCATGAACGAGTCGGTGAACTCGCCCATCAGCGCGTCGATCTTCTGGCTGTCGCGGGCGGTGCCCAGCGTGGCCACGACCAGCGCCTGGGTTTCACCGCGGGTGAACAGGGCCGAACCGTGGGTGCGCGGCAGCACCGAGGTGCGGATCGAGATAGGACGCACGGTGCGGGTGTCGCGGCCGTCGATGCGTGGCTCGCCTTCCAGAATCTGCGAACGCACGACCTTGGCTTCGATGTCGAACAGGATGTTGCCGATTTCAACGCCATCCGGCGCGGCGGCGCCTGCGGCGGCCGCTTCGGCCGTCACGTCGGCGACCACTTCAGCCGACATCGCGCGCAGCTTGTCGGTGCGGGCTTGCTTGTCCTTGGTCTGGTAGGCCGCGCGGATCTTCGTTTCGGCGAAGTGGCTCACGCGGGCGATCAGCGCTTCGTTCTTCGGCGCTGGCGCCCACTGTACTTCCGGCTTGCCGCCGTCGCGCACCAGGTCATGGATCGCGTCGATGACGACCTTCATCTGGGTGTGGCCGAAGACCACCGCGCCCAGCATGATTTCCTCGGACAGCTGCTGGGCTTCCGATTCCACCATCAGCACGGCCGTTTCGGTACCGGCGACGACGAGGTCCATTTGCGAGGTTTTCAGCTGAGCCACGGTCGGGTTCAGGATGTACTGGCCGTTGGCGTAACCGACGCGGGCGGCGCCGATCGGGCCGTTGAACGGCACGCCGGCGACGCACAGCGCGGCCGATGCGCCTATCATGGCGGCGATGTCAGGATCGATTTCAGGGTTGACCGACAGCACGTGGATGACCACTTGCACTTCGTTCATGTAGCCTTCCGGGAACAGCGGGCGGATAGGACGGTCGATCAGACGCGAGGTCAGGGTTTCTTTTTCGGAAGGACGGCCTTCGCGTTTGAAGAAACCGCCAGGGATTTTACCGGCTGCGTAGGTTTTTTCGAGATAGTCAACGGTCAGCGGGAAGAAGTCCTGGCCAGGCTTGGCTTCCTTGCGCGCCACAACGGTTGCCAGCACGACGGTGTCTTCGATCGACACGAGCACGGCACCGGATGCCTGGCGAGCGATCTCGCCGGTTTCCAGGGTCACGGAGTGTTGGCCGTACTGGAAGGTTTTCGTAACTTTGTTAAACATGGGTAATCCCTTTCTATTTGCCGACAGATTTTCAGGAGCTGTCGTTCACCTCACCACAGACGACGGCCGGGGCCGCCGCCTTTACTGCTTTACTGCAAGTTTCATTGGCTCAGAATGACAAAATGCCCGCGGCAGAGAACTGACGCAGGCATTTGCTCAAGCCGGGACGTACAAAAATTACTTACGCAGGCCCAGTTTAGCGATCAGGTCGCGGTAACGGGTTGCATCTTTGTTCTTCAGGTAGGACAGCAGCGATTTACGACGGTTAACCATCATGATCAGGCCACGACGGCTGTGGTGATCCTTGCTGTGTGCTTTGAAGTGACCGTTCAGTTCGTTGATGCGTGCGGTCAGCAGCGCAACTTGAACTTCCGGGGAGCCGGTGTCGTTCTGGCCACGTGCGTTGTCAGCGATAATCGCGGACTTGTTGATGTTTTCTACGGTCATGATATTACCTTTCACATGCGGTGTACGGAGTCTGAACCCTGCGCACCGTGAGTACGATTGAAATAAAATCTGGCCTTGAAAGACCAGACCCGCGAGTATAGCGGAATACGCCAACCGTGGCTACTTTTAACCATCCTCGGCACATCAAGGAGTTGCAATTATGAAAAAATCGATCAGCTTGACAATATTTCCGCTGCTGCTGGCCGGCTGTGCGGGCCTGGGCGGCCCGCCGCCGGCCGTCGGCGAGCCCATGGGTGCGGTGCAGACCAAGCTGGGCCGGCCCTCGGCAACGTACAAGGCCGGCAGCGACACGCTGCTGGAATACGCCACCGGGCCCTACGGCCAGACCACCTGGATGGCGCGCTTCGGACCGGACGGCGCCCTGAAGTCCTACGAGCAAGTGCTGGCGGACGACAAATTCGCCACGCTGAAGGTCGGGCAGGCCACGCGCGACGACGTGCTGCACACGGTCGGCCATCCGGTCGAGCAGTCGTATCTCGCGCTGCGCGACCTGACGGTCTGGTCCTACCGCTACAAGCAGTCCGGCGTGTGGGACTCGATGATGCACGTGCATTTCGACCGGGCCGGCGTGGTGCGCGAGATGATGGCCGGGCCGGACCCCGACCGCGAGGAACGGCGCGGCTTCTTCCGCTAGGCAAGGGAAAACACCGGACATCGGGGCCGGGCACGGCCCCGGTGTCCTTTACTCCGTCTGCGGATTGACCCGCTCGATCTTGGAGTGCAGCTTGTTCAGCCCGGACAGATAGGCCTTGGCCGACGCCACCACGATGTCCGGATCGGAACCGACGCCGTTGACGATGCGCCCTGCGTTCGACAGCCGCATCGTCACCTCGCCCTGCGACTGGGTGCCGGTGCTGATGGCGTTGATCGAAAACAGCACCAGCTCGGCGCCCGTTTTCGCCTGGCTTTCGATGGCGTTCACCATGGCGTCCACCGGGCCGTCCCCTTCCGCGGCGCAGCTGTATTCCTTGCCGTCCATCGAAAACACCACCTTGGCGGTCGGCGTCTCGCCGGTCTCGGAGCGCTGCGCCAGCGACACGAAGCGGTAGTACTCCTTTTCCTGCGCCGTCTCCTCGTCCGACACCAGGGCCATGATGTCCTCGTCGAAGATCTCGGACTTGCGGTCGGCCAGTTCCTTGAAGCGCCCGAAGGCGGCGTTGACCTCGGCTTCCGACTCCATCTCGATGCCCAGCTCCTGCAGGCGCTGCTTGAAGGCGTTGCGGCCGGACAGCTTGCCCAGCACGATCTTGTTGGCGGTCCAGCCGACGTCCTCGGCGCGCATGATCTCGTAGGTTTCGCGCGCTTTGAGTATGCCGTCCTGGTGGATGCCGGAGGCGTGCGCGAAGGCGTTGGCGCCCACCACCGCCTTGTTCGGCTGCACCGCGAAGCCGGTGATCTGCGACACCATCTTGGACGCGGCCACGATCTGCGTGGCGTCTATGCCCACTTGCAGATTGTAATAGGCCTGCCGCGTGCGCAGCGCCATCACCACCTCCTCCAGCGCGGTGTTGCCGGCCCGTTCGCCCAAGCCGTTGATGGTGCATTCGATCTGGCGCGCACCGCCTATCATGACGCCGGCCAGGGAGTTGGCGACAGCCAGCCCCAGGTCGTTATGGCAGTGCACCGACCAGACGGCCTTGTCGGAATTGGGGATGCGCTCGCGCAGGCGCTTGATGGTGGCGCCGAACATCTCGGGCACGGCGTAGCCCACCGTGTCGGGGAAGTTGATGGTGGTGGCGCCCTCGGCAATCACGGCTTCGAGCACGCGGCACAGGAAGTCCTCGTCGGAGCGGCTGCCGTCTTCCGGGCTGAATTCGATGTCGTCGGTGTGCTTGCGGGCGAAGCGCACGGCCAGCCTGGCCTGCTCCAGCACCTGCTCGGGCGTCATGCGCAGCTTCATCTCCATGTGCAGCGGAGAGGTGGCGATGAAGGTGTGGATGCGTTTGCGTTCGGCCGGTGCCAGCGCCTCGGCGGCGCGCGCGATGTCGCGGTCGTTGGCGCGCGACAGCGAACAGATGGTCGATTCGCGCACGTGCGAGGCAATCGCCTTGATCGATTCGAAGTCGCCCTGCGAGGCGGCGGCGAAGCCGGCTTCGATGACGTCGACCCGCAGCCGCTCCAGCTGCTTGGCGATGCGCAGCTTCTCTTCGCGCGTCATGGACGCGCCGGGCGACTGCTCGCCGTCGCGCAGGGTGGTGTCGAAAATGATGAGGCGGTTGCTGGTGCTCATAACGATGTCTCCTTATGGCTAGGGTTGAACCGCCCCGGCAATGCTAGCGGCGTTCGCTCTCGTCGACCGGCTCTTCGTCGGTCTGGATGATGCTGACCGGCTTGCCCTTGGCCAGGCGCCAGACTGACACGATGTAGCCGGACAGGCCGTACGCGATGAACAGCGGGAACAGCACTTTGGGCGGATCGATGGACACCAGCGCGAAGAACAGCGCGATCAGGAACACGGCGATGAAGGGCACCGATTTGCGGAAGTTGACGTCCTTGAAGCTGTAGAACGGCACGTTGGTGACCATGGTCAGGCCCGCGAACAGGGCAATGGCGAACGAGGTCCACGACAGCTGCAGCCCCGGCATCTCCAGGTCGACCATCAGCAGCACGAAGCCGGCCACGATGGCGGCGGCGGCCGGACTGGGCAAGCCCTGGAAGAAGCGCTTGTCGACCACTTCGATATTGGTGTTGAAACGGGCCAGGCGCAGCGCGGCGCCGGCGCAGTAGACGAAGGCGGCGATCCAGCCCAGCTTGCCCATGCCGCGCAGCGACCATTCGTAGATCACCAGCGCCGGCGCGGCGCCGAAGGACACCATGTCCGACAGCGAGTCGTATTGCGCGCCGAATTCGCTCTGGGTGTTGGTCAGGCGGGCGATGCGCCCGTCCAGGCCGTCGAGCACCATGGCGATGAAGATGGCCCAGGCCGCGTGCTCGAAGCGCTGGTTCATGGCCATGACGATGGCGTAGAAACCGCAGAACAGCGCACCCGTCGTAAAGGCGTTCGGCAGCAGGTAGATGCCGCGCGAGCGCGGCAGGTTGCCCGCCCCCTCGTCCACGCCACGGGCCTTGCGCGCGAACCTGGCGAAACGCGAGTTCTTCGGCTTGGCCTGGGCTACGCCATTCTTTGCTCTGCGACGGGGGAAATTTGCCATTGGATTCCATTTCTAGTACTGCGGTCTATTCGTGCCCGGCCGCCTGGACGGCCGGAATGCGACCCTATTATATAAGGGAGGACGCCGCAAGAGAAATGGATGGCTTATTTGAATTTCACTTTACCAACAACGCGCATCTCCAGTGTGGTTTCGCCCGGCTCGAAGCTCGGCTCGGCCACTTCGGCGCTGTCCTGCGCTTTGCCGCGCATCATCATCATGGGCGCAGGGGCATGGGCGCGCTCGGCGCCCGCGTAGTTGCCCGAGCCTTCGAAGTCCACCGTGTCCAGGGTCGCATCGCCCAGCTTGCGGCCCATGGCGGCGGCGATGGCGGCAATGCGCTCGTTCAGGTTCTGGTAGGTGGCAGCGATGCGCTGTTCGTCGAGCTTCCTGGTGGCGGCCGGTGACAGGCCGAAGTACAGATTGTTCAAGGTCAGCACCTTTTGCGCGGCGGCCACCGTTTTCGGCAGCTTGTCCAGGCTGGTCGTGGTCACCTGCAGCGACTGGCCCACGCGCCAGGCGGTCGGCACGCGCACCTTGGGCGGGGCGCCGTTCGGCAGCGGGCGCTCGTCCGGATACACGGGATAGGTGTAGTAGCCCTGGGTCTTCAGGCTCGCTTGCGGGTCTTCCTTCTTGACGATGTCCAGGCCCTGCTTCATCTTCTGGTTCACGCGCGAGGCGGCGGCGGCCTTGTCCTTGTCCTGCTCTTCGATCGCCAGCGTGGCAATGGCCTGGTCGTTATTGGCGCGCACTTCGCCCTGGGCGGGAACGATGACCAGGGTGCCTGCGGTCGGCACCGACTGGGCGTGGGCTTGCGCCCCCAGGATCAGCACCGCGGCGGCGAGGATGGTCTTCTTGACGGTCATGGTTGGATGCTCCTTAGTAAATCGTGAAGCAACTGTATCCGAAATCAGCCATCCGCCACATACAACTCGGTGAGCGTTTGTAACAAGGAGGTCTTCTTGATGCGTGATAATATCAATAACATTATTTTGCCACTCAACCAGGGGAATAGCATGGGATTACTCGACCAACTCGCAGGACAGGTGCTCGGTTCGCTGGGCGCGCAGAAGCAGGATCCGGTGCCGCAAGGCGACCTGGTCAACAGCGTGATCGGCCTGATCGACCAGGCCGGCGGCCTGCCCGGCCTGCTGCAGAAACTCAGGGACAGCGGACTGGCCGACCAGGTGGCGTCCTGGGTGGGCACGGGCGACAACGAGCCGGTGTCCGGCGACCAGATCAAGGAGGCGCTGGGCGAGGGGCAACTGGCACAGATCGCGCAGCAGGCCGGCTTGCCGCCGGAGCACGCCAGCACCGGCCTGGCCCAGCTGCTGCCGCAAATCATCGACCACCTGACGCCGCACGGCGCCGTGCCGCAGGAAGACTTGCTGGCGCAGGGTATCGGCCTGCTCAAGGGCAAGCTGTTCGGCTGACAGCCAGGCCTGCACGGCCAGACGGCATGGTGCTCGAAAACTGCCATGCCGCATCGGCGGAACGGCAAGTTTCAGCTTGTCCGAATTCCGCTTATGCGACCAGGCTGGCCAGGCGCGCGGAGGCCGGCGGCACCATCGTCGCCCCGCCGCACCAGGCCAGCAGGCTGGCCACCTCCAGCGGCCGCGCGAACAGGTAGCCCTGTGCCTCGTCGCAGCCCGTCATCTGCAGGAAGGTCTGCACTTCCGCGTTCTCGACGCCCTCCGCCACCACGCGATGGCCCAGATCCCGCGACAGCGTGATCATGGTGGCCACCAGGGCCTGCTTGCGCACGTCGTCTTCCAGTCCGATGATGAAGGACTGGTCTATCTTCACCACATTGGCCGGCATGGTCTGCAAATACGACAGGCTGCTGTAGCCGGTGCCGAAGTCGTCGATGGCGAGCCGGATGCCGGCGGCGGCGATCGCTTCCAGCGTGGAGTGCGCCCGTGCGGGATGTTCCATGATGGCGCTCTCGGTGATCTCCAGTTCCAGGCAGGACGGCGGCAGATCGTACATGTACAAGCCGCGTTCCACGCGCGCGACGAAATCGGGCTCCAGCAGATTGGCGGCCGATACGTTGACCGCCACCTGCAATTCCAGCCCGGCGGCGCGCCAGGCGCGCTGCTGGCGCATGGCCGTCTCCAGCACCCAGGCGGTGGTCGCCTCGGCCATGGCCGAGCGTTCGATCACCGGGATGAACTCGCCTGGCGACACATTGCCCAGTTCGGGGTGGGTCCAGCGCAGCAGCGCCTCGGCGCCGACGCAGGCGCCGGTGAGCAGGTCGACCCGCGGCTGGTACACCAGGCGCAGCTGGCCGCTGCTTTCGAGCGCGGCGCCGAATTCGTTGAGCAGGCTGAAGCGGCGACGGTAGGCAGTGTCCGCCTCGCTCGAATACACGGCGATGTGGCTGGGATGGCCGAGCGCGTCGTGCGCGGCGCTTTGCGCGGTGCGCAGCACGTCCAGGCAATCCGCTTCGCCCAGTGCGAACGGCGCCACGCCTACCGAGGGCGTGGCGACGTAACGCGACCTGGCGCTGCTCACGGCGTTGCGCATCTTTTCCCGCAGCGTCGGCACATAGGCCTCGACCGTCATGCCCGGCGGCGCGATCAGCGCGAACTGGGTTTCGGCCACGTGGTAGACCTGGCCGCCGGGGCCGATCTGCTCGCGTATCCAGCGCGCGGCGTCTCTCACCAGCTGGTCCAGAAAGGAGGAATTCATGGCGCGCGCGGCGTTGCCCAGCTGCTCGGGCTTGGCCAGGTTGATCAGCACCGCCAGCCGCTGCTCGCCGCGCGGACGGTCGCGCTGCAGGTCCTGGAAATCTTCGATGAACTGGTTGCGGTTGGGCAGGCCGCTGAGCGGGTCGATGCGGCCCAGCGCATGCTGCAGTTCGATCTGCGACATCACCATCGCTGCCAGGTCGGCCAGGTCGGCCATTTCCTCGGCAGTGGTGACGCGGGGTTCCAGGCCCAGCACGCACATCGCGCCCAGGCAATGGCCGTCGGCCGTGGTCAGCGGCGCACCGGCGTAATAGCGCACGCCGCTGGCTGCCAGGCCGCTGTCGCGGAAGCACGCGTCTTCCAGCAGGTCCGGTATCACCAGCACGCCGCCGCTGTCGGCCACCTCGGCGCAGGGCGCCTTCAGGCGCGGGATGGAGCAGTGCTCGACGCCGACCCGCGACTTGAACCACTGGCGGTCCATATCGGTCAGCGACACCGCGGCAATGGGCAGTTTGAACAGCCGTGCGGCCATGCGCGTGATGCGGTCGAACGCTTCGCTGGGCGGCGTGTCGAGCAGGTTGAGTTTGTACAGCGCGTCTAGGCGTTTGGCTTCGTTCAGGGGGCTGGATAGTGGCATTGCTGCTCCGGTCAAGGTCGATATGACACGCGCGATGCGGCGGCGCGGGGATAATCAATGCGGGACTGGGCACTGGCACGCACCTGGAACGGCGCGAGAAATCGGCGGACAACTGAGCGGGACTGGGGCTCGGAGGGAAAAACAATTGCTGGCTAGCAGGATAGCATGGACCCGGCGAAACTGCACAGCTAGCCTATTCAACTGTGCGCACGATACACGGAATGTCACAAACTTAATAAATAAAAAATAATGTCAACAAAGCAAGCACAAGCGTGGCGACGGCCTTAGGATATGGCACCCCAACCATTTTGGAGTATCCATGCCCTACTTGAAATACCTTCCCATCGCCCTGCTGGCAGCCGCCCCGCTGCTGGCGCACAGCGCGCCGTACTACGTGAAACGCATCGGCGTGTCGGCCGGCGGCGACAGCTACGCCAGCAGCATCAACAACGCGGGCGCCGTGGTCGGCGTCCACCATCCGGGAGAAGAACAGCAACCGGCAGCCTTCCTCGCCGCCGGCGGCACGGTCAGCTATCCCGGCAACTTCTTCGCGCTGCGCGGCATCAACGACAACGGCGTAATCGCGGGCAACACCTGGGGCGGCCAGCCCGGCGCGTATACCTGGCAGAACGGCCAGATGAGCAAGCTGGCCGACCTGGGCTACGGCGCCGAGGGCGGCCGGATCAACAACGCCGGCCAGGTGGCGGGCATCGCCCTGACCGCCGACGGCGGTTATCATGCCGCCGTTTTCAGCAACGGCGGGGTACGCGATCTGGGCACCCTGTACGGCGGCAACAGCGATGCCGCCGGCATCAACGACAACGGTGTCGTGGTCGGTTCGACCGACCGCGCACCGGGCAGTTGGGGCGGCCACGCCTTCATTTATGAAAATGGCGTGATGAGCGATATCGGCACGCTGCCCGGCGATCAGGACAGCTCGGCCTGGGCCATCAACGCCGGCCGGGCGGTGGTCGGCACGTCCAGCCGCGCCGGCGGCAACCAGGCCTTCCTGTACGCCAACGGCAACATGCAGAACCTGGGCGCGCTGACCGGTTCCGTCAATTCCTACGCCCAAGGCATCAACGACGCCGGCCAGGTGGTGGGCTGGAGCTTCCAGCCGGGTGGCAAAAGCGCTTTCCTGTACGACAACGGCAGCCTGACCGACTTGAACACCCTGATCGATCCGGGCACCGGCTGGCGCGTGCAGCAGGCGTTCGACATCAACGAAAGCGGCGACATCGCCGCCAAAGCCTGCAAATTCGGCGTGGGCTGCGAAATCGTCGTGCTGTCGGCGGTCCCGGAACCTGGCAGCTATGCGATGCTGCTGGCCGGCTTCGGCGTGCTCGGCTTCACGGCGCGCCGCCAGCGCCGCGCGCGCTCCTGAGCAAAAAAAACCCGCCGGCTTGCGCGGGCGGGTTCGATGCGGGCGGGCTTGCGCCCGCGCTGCATTAGTTTTTCGTCTGGTCGACCAGCTTGTTTTTCGCAATCCAAGGCATCATGGCGCGCAGCTTGGCGCCGACTTCTTCGATCGGGTGCTCGGCGGTCAGGCGGCGGCGGGAAATCAGGGTCGGCGCGCCGGCCTTGTTTTCCAGGATGAAGCTCTTCGCGTATTCGCCGGTCTGGATGTCCTTCAGGCACTGGCGCATCGCTTCCTTGGTCGCCGAGGTCACGACTTTCGGGCCGGTCACGTACTCGCCGTATTCGGCGTTGTTCGAGATCGAGTAGTTCATGTTGGCGATGCCGCCTTCATAGATCAGGTCGACGATCAGCTTCAGCTCGTGCAGGCACTCGAAGTAGGCCATTTCCGGCGCGTAGCCGGCTTCGGTCAGGGTTTCGAAACCGGCTTTGATCAGCTCGACAGCGCCGCCGCACAGCACGGCTTGTTCGCCGAACAGGTCGGTCTCGGTTTCTTCGCGGAAGTTGGTTTCGATGATGCCGGCCTTGCCGCCGCCGTTAGCCGAAGCGTAGGACAGGGCGATGTCGCGGGCGTTGCCGGACTTGTCCTGGTACACGGCGATCAGGTGCGGCACGCCGCCACCCTGGCGGTAGGTGCCGCGCACGGTGTGGCCTGGGGCCTTGGGAGCAACCATGATCACGTCCAGGTCGGCGCGTGGCACGACTTGGCCGTAGTGCACGTTGAAGCCGTGCGCGAAGGCCAGCACGGCGCCCTGCTTGGCGTTCGGCGCGACGTTTTCAGCGTAAACCTGGGCGATGTTCTCGTCCGGCAGCAAAATCATGATGACGTCGGCGGCTTTGATCGCGTCGTTCACTTCAGCAACCTTCAGGCCGGCCGCTTCCACTTTCGACCAGGAGGCGCCGCCCTTGCGCAGGCCAACGGTCACATTGACGCCGGATTCGCTCAGGTTTTGTGCGTGCGCGTGGCCCTGCGAGCCGTAGCCGATGATGGCCACGTTTTTGCCCTTGATCAGGGAGAGGTCGGCGTCTTTGTCGTAGAAAACTTTCATGGTCATTCCTTGGTGAGATATTTGGTAAATTTTAAGAATTTTTAAGAAGAAATTCTTAATTAAACTTTGAGGATGCGTTCGCCGCGGCCGATGCCGGAGCCGCCGGTACGGACGGTCTCCAGTATGGAAGCGCGGTCGATCGAATCGATAAAGGCGTCCAGCTTGGTCTTCGCGCCGGTCAGCTCGATGGTGTAGGTCTTCTCCGTGACGTCGATGATGCGGCCACGGAAAATGTCGGCGGTGCGCTTCATTTCCTCGCGCTCCTTGCCCACCGCCCTCACCTTGATCAGCATCAGCTCGCGCTCGATGTGCTGGCCTTCGGTCAGGTCGACCACCTTGACCACTTCAATCAAACGATTCAAGTGCTTGGTGATCTGCTCGATGATGTCGTCCGAACCGGTGGTGACGATGGTCATCCGCGACAGGGTCGCGTCTTCGGTCGGCGCCACGGTCAGCGTTTCGATGTTGTAGCCGCGGGCCGAGAACAGGCCAACCACGCGGGACAGTGCGCCGGCTTCGTTTTCCAGCAATACAGAAATAATATGTCGCATTACAGATCCTCCGAACCCAGGAGCATTTCGGAGAGGCCTTTGCCTGCCTTCACCATCGGCCACACGTTCTCGCTCTGGTCGGTAATGAAATTCATGAAGACCAGCTTGTCCTTCATACGGAAAGCATCCTTGAGCGCGTTCTCGACGTCGCCCGGCTTTTCGATCTTCATGCCGACGTGGCCATAGGCCTCGGCCAGCTTCTCGAAGTCCGGCAGCGAATCCATATAGGACTCGGAGTAGCGCGAACCGTAGTCGATCTGCTGCCACTGGCGGACCATGCCCAGGAAGCGGTTGTTCAGCAAAATGATCTTCGGCGTCAAGTGATACTGTTTGCAGGTTGCCAGTTCCTGGATGTTCATCTGGATCGAGCCTTCGCCGGTGATGCAGGCGACGGTCGCGTCCGGATTAGCCATCTGCACGCCCATGGCGTACGGCAGGCCGACACCCATGGTGCCCAGGCCGCCGGAATTGATCCAGCGGCGCGGCTTGTCGAACTTGTAGTACTGCGCGGCCCACATCTGGTGCTGGCCGACGTCGGAAGTGACGTAGGCGTCGCCGCCGGTCACTTGCCACAGCTTCTCGACCACGTCCTGCGGCTTGATGACCAGGTCCGAACCGCTGTACTTCAGGCAGTCCTTGCCGCGCCATTCGTTGATCTGCTTCCACCAGTTGCTCACGGCCGGATTCGGCTTCTGCTCGGCGGCGTCCAGCTGGGCCAGGAACTCGACCAGCACGTCCTTGACGTTGCCGACGATAGGAATGTCGACCTTCACGCGCTTGGAGATCGACGATGGGTCGATGTCCACGTGGATGATCTTGCGCGGATTGCTGGCGAAGTGTTTCGGGTTGCCGATCACGCGGTCGTCGAAACGGGCGCCGATGGCGATCAGGACGTCGCAGTGCTGCATCGCCATGTTCGCTTCGTAGGTGCCGTGCATGCCGGGCATGCCGACGAACTTGTCGTCGGAGGCGCGGTAGGCGCCCAGGCCCATCAGCGTGTTGGTGACCGGGAAGCCCAGCTTGTCGACCAGCTTGTTCAGCTCGGGCGAGGCATTGGCCAGGATCACGCCGCCGCCGGTGTAGATCATCGGGCGTTCGGCTTGCAGCAGCAATTGCACGGCCTTGCGGATCTGGCCGGAATGGCCCTTGTCCACAGGCTTGTACGAGCGCATTTCGATCTCCTTGGGATAGGAGTACGGCGCCTTGTGCATGCTGATGTCTTTAGGGATATCGACCAGCACCGGGCCTGGACGGCCGGTACGGGCAATAAAGAAAGCTTTCTTGATGGTTTCCGCCAGGTCTTTCACATCCTTGACCAGGAAGTTGTGCTTGACCACGGGGCGGGTGATGCCGACGGTGTCGCATTCCTGGAAGGCGTCCTGGCCGATGGCGTGGCTGGGCACCTGGCCCGAGATCACGACCATGGGGATGGAATCCATGTAGGCGGTGGACAGGCCGGTAACGGCATTCGTCACACCGGGGCCGGAAGTGACCAGCGCAACGCCGACCTTCTGCGAGCAACGCGAATAGGCGTCGGCGGCGTGGACCGCGGCCTGCTCGTGGCGTACCAGGATGTGCTGGAATTTGTCCTGCTTGAAGATGGCGTCGTAGATGTAGAGTACTGCGCCGCCCGGGTAGCCAAAGACGTGCTCAACGCCTTCTTCGGCCAGACAACGGACGAGTATTTCTGCGCCCGTGATGGGAGCATTGGCTTCGGTGTTCATGAAACATTCCTTTCAAGGTCCATAGGAGATTGATCGGATGCTCTTTCCTGGCGAAGCTATGCAATACGTGGCAGGGGCTCCAGGCTTCCCTTCTTTCTGCGGTCACGGCGCTTCTTGGCGTACCCATAGATACGGTGCAAAGCGGCGCTAAACGCAACTCGTTCGGCCGGAGTGTCTGCCGCGGTTCTGCATACCTCTCGCGCTTGTGGCGCGGGTTAGAGCAAACTGCTGACAAATGAAAGCGGGAATTACCTGTGGCCGCGTTGTGTGCTGCCGGGTAAAACCAATGGCCTCGTGGTGTGCAAAGCGATCTACACGGTACTGCCTGGCATCAATTTGGTCAAGTAAAATCATGAGCCAAGCGCAATTTGCTTGCCAATCTGGTGCATTTTTATCCAGACAAGTGTTAAAGCCATGCGGAAAGGCCCGATTTTTGCTAGGATGCAGCCTGTTCATCTCCCCCCGGCAGTACGCTCCCCGACGCATGGCAACAGACAAAGAATTATCGGATTTTCTCGAAAACGTCGAGCGGCGCGCATTCAAACAAGCCGTCTACGCGGTGCGCAAGGACGAAAGCGCGCTGGACATCGTGCAGGATGCGATGATCAAACTGGCCGAGAAGTACGGCGACAAGCCGGCCGCCGAATTGCCGATGCTGTTCCAGCGCATCCTGCAAACGACCATCCTGGACTATTTCCGGCGCGAAAAGGTGCGCAACACCTGGGTCAGCCTGTTTTCGGGCATGAGCTCCTCGTCGGACGAGCACGAGGACTTCGACATACTGGAGTCGTACGAGGCCGAGCAAGGCTCGCAGGCGTCCGAGTCCAGCGCCGACAAGGTCGAGCGCATGCAAACCCTCAGCGCCATCGATGACGAAGTACAAAAACTGCCCGCGCGTCAACGCGAAGCGTTCCTCATGCGTTACTTACATGATCTGGACGTGGCCGAAACGGCCGAAGCGATGGGATGTTCCGAAGGGAGCGTGAAAACACATTGCTCACGCGCAACACACACTCTTGCGGAAGCGCTCAAAGCCAAGGGAATTAAATTATGAATACCGACGATCTAAACTTTGCCTATCGGGTGCGGCACGCACTCAACGAGAAGCTGGACGACCTGCCGGCTTCGACCACCGACCGCCTGGCCGCAGCCCGCAAGGCCGCCATGGCGCGCAAGAAGGCGCACGTTCCCGTGCGCGTGACGCAGGCCGAGCTGGCCACGGCCGGCGCCGGCGCGAACGCCGGCGGCTTCTTCAGCAATCCCCTCGGCTGGCTGGGCCGCATGAGCGTGGCCGTGCCGCTGCTGGTGCTGGTGGCCGGCATGGTGGGCGTCTACCAGTACGAAGAGCAGCAGCGCATCGCCGAACTGGCCGAGCTGGACGCGGCCGTGCTGTCGGACGAACTGCCGCTGTCGGCCTACCTGGACCACGGCTTCAACGCCTATCTTGAAAATCGCGAGCAATAGGGATGGCGCGTACCAGCGTGGGTGCACTCTGCCGCTTCAAGGGTGAAATCGTTACCATCGCGATGCTGGGCTGCACAGCGCTGGCCGGCGCGCAAAGCGGCGCCGCTGCTCCGGTCCCTGCTCCGGCCCCGGCTGTGACCGCCGCGCCCGCCGCTGCCTTGCCTGCATCCGCGTCCGCCCCTGCGGCCAGCGTCAAAACCGCAGCGCCTGCGCCCGGCAAGCATGCCGTAGCCCCGATCGCCATCGAAAAGCCGCTGTGGAAAGACCTCACGGCAGCCCAGCAGCGCGCGCTGGAACCGCTGATCGGCGAGTGGAACAAGCTCGACAGCCTGCGCAAGCAGAAATGGCTGGAGATCGCCAACCGCTTCGCGTCGATGAAACCGGACGAGCAGCAGCGCGTGCACGAGCGCATGCGCGACTGGCTGCGCCTGACGCCGGACCAGCGCCGCCAGGTGCGCGAGAACTTCGCGCGGACACAAAAAATCACCCCTGGCCAGAAGTCGGCCCAGTGGGAGCAATACCAGCAGTTGCCGGAAGAAAAGAAAAAGCAGTTGGCCGACAAGGCGCCGAAAAAACAGGTCGCCAATCCGCCGACGCCGTCGCAAAGCAAGGTGCCCCTGGTCGCGCCGGTGAAGTCCAAAGCGCCCGCCCAGCCGGGTACCGCAGCCTCGCCGGGCGCAACGCCAGCCGCCGCCACAGGGAGTTCCGCGCCTGCCGCGGCCCCGGCGGCGACACCTGGCGCCACCCCGGCCAGCGCAGCCCCTGCCGCAGCCGCTCCCACCACCAATCCGGCCAGCCCGGCAGCACCAGCCAATGTCAAATAGCACGCCGATCGACACGCTAGTCCCCACCGTCAAACGCCGCCTGATCTCCATGGTGTATGAATTGCTGCTGGCGTTCGCGGTGCTGTTCCTGCCCTTTTTGATTTTCGAAGTCGTGTCCGGCGCGGCGCACACGCCGGTGGCCGAGCACATGCGCCAGATGCTGGCCTTCCTGGTGCTGGGCGCCTACTTCATCCACCAATGGGTGCGCGAAGGCCAAACCCTGGCCATGCGCACCTGGCGTATCAAGGTAGTGCTGCCGGGCCACGCCCATGTGCCGCCCAGGATCGCCGCCCTGCGCTACCTGCTGAGCTGGGGCTGGGTGCTGCCTGCGCTGGTGATTGATTACGCCTTCGGCCTGAGCCGCTGGCAAGCGTTGAACGCCATCGCCGCCGGCATCCTGGCCTGGTCGCTGACGGCCTTTCTCGGCAAAGACCGCCAGTTCCTGCACGACAAGCTGGCCGGCACCCGGCTGGTCCAGTTGCCTGCGCCCGAGAAGAAGCAAGCCAAGGCCGCCTGAGCAAGCGCGCTGCCGTGACGCTGGCTGTCCATGGATCCCCGCTTTCGCGGGGATGACGGTGGTATTTCGCGGGGATGACCCTGGTACTTCGCGGAATGCCCCTGGCACTTCGCGGAATGCCCCTGGCACTTCGCGGGGATGACCCTGGTACTTCGCAGAATGCCCTGGTATTTCGCGGAATGCCCCTGGTACTTCGCAGGGATGACGGTGGTATTTCGCTGAAATGGCTAGAAGCGCTCGTGGGCCTGCAGGTAGCGCCACTCGCCGACCGGCAGGCTGGACATAGCGATGCGGCCGACGCGGATGCGCTTCATGGCCACCACTTTCAAGCCCACCATGCGGCACATGTGCTCGATCTGGCCCGGCTTCGGCGACTTCACCGCGAAGCGCAGACGCTTCTCGTTTTGCCAGCTGACCTTGATCGGCGGCAGCGGCTTGCCGTTGAACGGCAGGCCGTGGTTCAGCAGCTTGAGGCCGTTGTCGGCGATGCTGCCCTCCACTTCCACGATGATCTCCTGCTCCAGCCCTTCCTGCAGCTTGCGCGTGACGCGGAAGTCCTGCGTCAGCACGACCAGGCCGCTGGCCATGGTGTCGAGCGGCGTCTCCAGCGACAGGTTGGCCAGGTGGCGTTTGAGGAAACGCTCGCCGCGCGCGGACTCGCTGCGGCTTGCCTCGCTCAGGCAGCCGAACACCGGCTGGCCGTCCTTGTCGATGCCTGCACTGATGCCGGCCGGCTTGTTGAACAGGATGGTGGCCGGCTCGATCTCGAGCGGCGCGGCGTCCTTGGCCAGTTCCACGGTCTGGTGCGGCGCGACGCGCGCGCCGGCTTCTTCGACCAGTTCCCCGTCCACGCGCACGAAAGCGCCTTCGATATAAAGTTCGGCTTCGCGGCGCGAGCACGGAATCATGTCCGCCAGGCGTTTGGCGAGGCGGATGGTGTTGTCTTGTTCTGTCATAACTTGGCGAAATAAGCCGCAAAAGCTGCGGCGGTGCGTTCGAGGCCGGCACGCGGCGCATCGAGATGGATGACGAGGCGCAGGCGCGGCGCCATGGCGACGCGGATGTGCGCGGCATGCAGCGCTGCCTGCAGCCCTGCGGTCGCCGCTGGCGGCACGTCCACGTAGAAGATATTGGTTTGCGGCGTGCTCACTTTCAGGCCGGGGATCTTGGCCAGCTCGTCGGCGAGGTAGGCCGCGTTGGCATGGTCCTCGGCCAGACGCTCGACGTTGTGCTCCAGCGCGTACAGGCCGGCGGCCGCGATGACGCCGGCCTGGCGCATGCCGCCGCCCAGCATCTTGCGCCAGCGCTTGCCCTCCTCGATCAAGGCACGCGAGCCGCACAGCACCGAGCCGACCGGCGCGCCCAGGCCCTTGGACAAGCACACGGACACGCTGTCGAAACCCTGCGCGGCCGCGCGCAGGCTGAGTCCCTGCTTGACGGCGGCGTTGCAGACGCGCGCGCCGTCGAGGTGGGTGGCCAGGCCGCGCTTGTGCGCGTACGCCGTCGCTTGCGCCACGTAGCCGGCCGGCAGCACGCGGCCGCCTATGGTGTTTTCCAGCGCCAGCAGGCGCGAGCGGGCGAAGTGGATGTCGTCGGCCTTGATATTGGCCTCGATGTCGGCCAGCGCGATGCTGCCGTCGGCCTGGTTGGCGAGGGGCTGCGGCTGTATGCTGCCGAGCACCGCGGCGCCGCCGCCTTCGTAGCGGTAGGTGTGCGCTTCCTGGCCGACCAGGTATTCATCGCCGCGGCCGCAATGGGCCAGCAGCGCGATCAGATTGGTTTGGGTGCCGGAGGGTGCGAACAGCGCGGCCTCGAAGCCGAACAGCTCGGCAGCCGTGTCCTGCAGGCGGTTGACGGTGGGGTCGTCACCATAGACGTCGTCGCCGGTGTCGGCGGCGCGCATCGCGTCCAGCATGGCTGGACTCGGGCGGGTTACGGTGTCACTGCGAAGGTCTATCCACTGCTCACTCATATCCCGCCCTTTTCTATCGCTTTTCTGTCGTTAAGACTCTGCTTTTTCCAGCTGCTCGGCAAAGAAGCGCCTGCCCATTTCTTCCAGCCCCAGGGTTTCCAGCACTTCCTGCAAGCGTTCCGTCGGGCGGCGGCGCGGCAGGTTTTTAAAGCTGGCGATGATGAGTTCATTCTTCATCGAATGCTCCCAGCCCACCAGTTCCGTGACGTTGACCTGGTAGCCATGCGCCTCCAGCTGCAGACAGCGCAGCACATTGGTGATCTGGCTGCCGAATTCGCGCGTGTGGATGGGATGGCGCCAGATTTCGGTCAGCGCGTTTTTCGCCAGCGTCTTGCCTTTATTCTTCTTCAGCACCGTGGCCACCTCGGCCTGGCAGCACGGCACCAGCACCATGTATCTGGCCTTCTTCTTCAGCGCAAAGGCGATGGCGTCGTCGGTCGCCGTATTGCAGGCGTGCAGCGCGGTGACGATGTCGATCTGCTCAGGCAGCAGCCTGGATTCGGTCGATTCGGCCACCGACAGCGGCAGGAAGGACATGCCGCCGAAGCCGAACTTCCGTGCCAGCTCCTGCGACTTGGCCACCAGCTCGGCGCGCGTTTCGATGCCGTAGATGTGGGAGCCGTCGTCCAGGTTCTTGAAGAACAGGTCGTAGATGATGAAGCCGAGGTAGGACTTGCCGGCGCCGTGGTCGACCAGCGACACGCCGGGGCTCGGTTTCCCTTCCGCTGCCTGGATCTCCTTGAGCAGCGGCTCGATGAACTGGTACAGGTGGTAGACCTGCTTCAGCTTGCGGCGGCTGTCCTGGTTCAGCTTGCCGTCCCGCGTGAGAATGTGCAGCTCCTGCAGCAGCGCAACCGACTGGCCCTCGCGGATCTCCGGCATGTTGGCGGCCGCCGTAACGGTGGCGCCGACAGCTGCGGGCGGACCGGCCTTGGCAGGCTTGGCTGCGGACGCGCCGGTATGCTTAGGCTGCTTCATCGATCCACGCCTGCTGGATCGCTTCCAGAACCTTTTCGCCGCCACGGGTATGGTCGTCGTCGAAACCTTCCAGGTCCACCACCCAGTTGTGCAGGTCGGTGAAGCGGATGGTGAGCGGATCGATGTCCGGGAATTTGTCGTACAGCGCTTCGGCAATGGCCGAGATGTCACTCCATTTCATCATGCGCTCCTCAGTGCCCGCCTTCGCTGGCGTGGTTGATGGTGTACTTCGGAATCTCGACCACCAGGTCCTCGTCCGCCACCACCGCCTGGCACGACAGGCGCGACACGGCTTCCAGGCCCCAGGCTTTGTCCAGCAGGTCTTCCTCGGTTTCGCTGGCTTCGCTCAGCGAGTTGAAGCCTTCGCGCACCAGCACGTGGCAGGTGGTGCAGGCGCAGGACTTCTCGCAGGCGTGTTCGATGTGGATGTCATTTTCCAGCATGACGTCGCACAGCGTTTTGCCGGCCGGCGCTTCGACGACGGCGCCCTCGGGGCACAGCTTGGGGTGTGGCAAAAAAACAATTTGTGGCACGTGATACCTCTATATATTCAGTAGCCCATGTCGCCCTCGCGAAGGCGGCTGTGCGCCGATGCGAGGCCCATGCTGAGCTAAATGGCTATGGGTTCCCGCTTTCGCGGGAACGACAACAATTTACACGACCTGGTCCAGCGTCTTGCCGGCCAGTGCGCTGCGCACGCTGCGGTCCATGCGGCGCGATGCGAATTCCTCGGTGCCGTTCGCCAGCGCTTCGACGGCCAGCTTGATGGCGGTATGGTCGACGGCGCCGGCCACGGATTCGGCCAGCACGGTGCGGGTCCTGGCCACCAGCGCGTTGACCTCGGCCAGTTCCTCGGCCGACAGCAGCGACGCATCTTCATCCAGCGCGGACTGCGTGGCCAGCAGGATGCGCTCGGCTTCGACCTGTTCTTCGCGCAGCGCGCGCGCCGCCATGTCGACGTCGGCCGACTTATACGAGTCCTGCAGCATGCGCGCCACGTCGTCGTCGCCCAGGCCGTAGGACGGCTTGACCGAGATCGACGCTTCCACGCCGGAGCGCAGTTCGCGCGCCGACACGGACAGCAGGCCGTCGGCGTCGACCTGGTACGTGATGCGGATGCGCGCCGCGCCTGCCGCCATCGGCGGTATGCCGCGCAGCTCGAAGCGCGCCAGCGAACGGCAGTCCGTCACCAGTTCGCGCTCGCCCTGCAGCACGTGCACGGCCAGGGCGGTCTGGCCGTCCTTGAAGGTGGTGAACTCCTGCGCGCGGGCGCAAGGGATGGTCGAGTTGCGCGGGATGATCTTCTCGACCAGGCCGCCCATGGTCTCGATGCCCAGCGACAGCGGGATCACGTCCAGCAGCAGCCAGTCGTCGCCCGGCGCGCGGTTGCCGGCCAGCAGATTGGCCTGGATGGCGGCGCCCAGCGCCACCACTTTGTCCGGATCGATGTTCGCGTGCGGGATGGTGTGGAAATACTCGCTGACCGCGCGCTGCACGTGCGGCATGCGCGTGGCGCCGCCCACCATCACCACGCCGTCGATGTCGTCGGCATCGATGCTGGCGTCGCGCAGCGCCTTCCTGATGGCGTTCATGGTCTTGGCGACCAGGTGCTTGGTCATGTCGGCGAACTGCTCGGCCGTCACCTTCAGGTGCACTTCCTCGCCCGAACCGAGGAAGGCGTCCACCGTCACTTCGGACTTGGTGGACAGCAGTTCCTTGGCCTCGCGCGCCTTGACCATCAGCACCGCGGTGTCCTCATCGGACAGCGGCGCCAGTTTTTCCTGCTCGTGGATCCAGCAGAACAGGCGGTGGTCGAAGTCGTCGCCGCCCAGCGCGGAATCGCCGCCGGTGGACAGTACCTCGAACACGCCCTTGCTCAGTTTCAGGATGGAGATGTCGAACGTGCCGCCACCCAGGTCGTACACGGCGAACGTGCCTTCCGAGGCGTTGTCCAGGCCATAGGCGATGGCGGCGGCGGTCGGCTCGCTCAGCAGCCGCAGCACGTTGATGCCGGCCAGCTGGGCCGCATCCTTGGTGGCCTGGCGCTGCGCCTCGTCGAAGTAGGCCGGCACGGTGATGACGGCGCCGACCAGGTCGTCTCCCAGCGAGTCTTCGGCGCGCTGGCGCAAGGTGGCCAGGATCTGCGCCGAGGTCTCGACCGGCGACTTGACGCCGGCCACGGTCTTCAGCTGCACCATGCCGTGCCCGTCTTCGCGGCCGCCATCGACGAAATCGTAGGGCATGTTCTCGGCGTAGGCGATGTCCTTCAGGCCGCGGCCCATGAAGCGCTTGACGGAGACGATGGTGTTCTTCGGGTCGGTGGTCTGCGCGGCCTGGGCCTTGTAGCCGATGTGGGCATGGCCGTTCGGCAGGTAGCGCACCACGGACGGCAGCAGCGGGCGGCCCTCTTCGTCGTTCAGCACTTCCGGAATGCTGTTGCGCACGGTGGCGACCAGGGAATTGGTGGTGCCCAGGTCGATACCGACGGCCAGCCGGTGCTGGTGCGGCGCGGTCGACATACCCGGTTCGGAAATTTGCAGTAGTGCCATGTTATTTGTATTCTTTTTACGCTACGCTTCGAGCGTGTCAAAGGCGAAGCGGACTTCTTCGCCGAATTTTTCGAGGAACATCAGGGCGCGCACGCCTTGCGCGGCGGCGTGGAAATCGCCGCCCGCCATGCTGGCCTCGATGTCCTTCAGCTGTTCCTTGCGCGCGGCGCGCAGTTGGCCGTCCAGCTTTTCCAGCAGTGCCACATCCTTGCCCGAGCGCGCGTCGTCGAGCTCCTCGCGCCATTCCATCTGCTGCATCAGGAAGGCCGCCGGCATCGCCGTGTTGGACTCGGTCTGCAGGTCCACGCCATTGAGCTCGCACAGGTAGCGCGCGCGCTTTTGCGGGTTCTTCAGCGTCTGATAGGCTTCGTTGGCGCGGGTGGCCCACTGCATGGCGACGCGCTTTTCGGCGTCGGTGGCGTTGACGAAACGGTCGGGATGGACGCGGCTCTGCACGTCGCGGAAGGCGCTGTCAAGCGCCCCCGTGTCGACGGCGAACTGCTGCGGCAAGTGGAATAGTTCGAAGTGGTTTTGCACGGCGCACGACAGGAAAATACTGCGGATTTAGATACGGAAGCTTTCGCCGCAGCCGCAGGCGTCTTTCTCGTTCGGATTGTTGAACTTGAAGCCCTCGTTCAGGCCTTCGCGCGCGAAGTCCAGTTCGGTGCCGTCGATGTACGGCAGGCTTTTCGGATCAACGAACACCTTGACGCCGTGCGACTCGAACACGCTGTCCTCATCGGCCACCTCGTCCACGTACTCCAGCTTGTAGGCCAGACCGGAGCAGCCCGTGGTGCGCACGCCGAAGCGCAGGCCCAGGCCCTTGCCGCGGCGTTCGATGTAACGGTTGATGTGCTTGGCCGCTTTTTCGGTCAGTGTAATTGCCATGCTGTTCTCCGGCGTTTAAGCCACTTGTGCCACTGGTGCCGCGTGTTTCGCCTTGTAGTCCTCGACCGCCGCCTTGATGGCGTCTTCGGCCAGGATGGAGCAGTGGATCTTCACCGGCGGCAGGGCCAGTTCTTCGGCGATGGCGGTGTTCTTGATGGCCAGCGCCTCGTCCAGGGACTTGCCCTTGACCCATTCGGTCACCAGCGACGACGAGGCGATCGCCGAGCCGCAGCCGTAGGTCTTGAATTTCGCGTCTTCGATCAGGCCGTTGGCGCCGACCTTGATCTGCAGCTTCATCACGTCGCCGCAGGCTGGCGCGCCAACCATGCCGGTGCCGACCGATTCGTCGCCCTTTTCAAATGCGCCGACGTTGCGTGGATTTTCGTAGTGGTCCAACACTTTTTCCGAGTAAGCCATTTTAATGCTCCTAGTATCTTAAGAAATCTGTCCGGCCGCGCTTAGTGCGCCGCCCACTGGATCGAGTTGATGTCGATGCCCTCTTTGAACATGTCCCACAGCGGCGACAGTTCGCGCAGCTTGCCCACCTTGGACTTCATCAGTTCCACGGCGAAGTCGATGTCTTTTTCGGTCGTGAAACGGCCGATGGTGAAACGGATGGAGCTGTGCGCCAGCTCGTCGCTGCGGCCCAGGGCGCGCAGCACGTACGACGGCTCCAGCGAAGCCGAGGTACAGGCCGAGCCGGACGACACGGCCAGGTCTTTCACGGCCATGATCAGCGATTCGCCTTCGACGTAGTTGAAGCTCACGTTCAGGTTGTGCGGCACGCGGTGTTCCATGTCGCCGTTGATATACGTTTCCTCGATGTCCTGCAGGCCGGCCGCCAGGCGGTCGCGCAGCGCCTTGATGCGCGCGATCTCGCTGTCCATTTCCACCTTCGCCAGGCGGAACGCTTCGCCCATGCCGACGATCTGGTGGGTAGGCAGGGTGCCCGAGCGCAGGCCGCGCTCATGGCCGCCGCCGTGCATTTGCGCTTCGATGCGCACGCGCGGCTTGCGGCAGACGTACAGCGCGCCTATGCCTTTCGGGCCGTAGGTCTTGTGCGCGGTGAAGGTCATCAGGTCGACCTTGGTCTTTTGCAGGTCGATCACCACCTTGCCGGTCGCTTGCGCGGCGTCGCAATGGAAAATGATGCCTTTCGAACGGCACAGCGTGCCGATGTCGTCGATCGGCTGGATCACGCCGATTTCGTTGTTCACCAGCATGACCGAGATCAGGATAGTGTCCGGGCGGATGGCCGCTTCCAGCTGGGCGATGGTGATCAGGCCGTTGTCCTGCGGTTCCAGATAGGTGGCCTCGAAGCCGACCCGCTCCAGTTCGCGCACCGTGTCCAGCACAGCCTTGTGCTCGGTCTTGACGGTGATGATGTGCTTGCCCTTGGTCTTGTAGAACTGCGCCGCGCCCTTGATGGCGAGGTTGTTCGATTCGGTGGCGCCCGAGGTCCAGATGATTTCGCGCGGATCGGCATTGACCAGCGCGGCCACGTGGCCGCGCGCCTCTTCCACCGCTTTTTCAGCGGTCCAGCCGTACATATGGCTGCGGGAGGCGGGATTGCCGAACTGTTCGCGCAGGTAAGGGATCATCTGGTCGGCCACGCGCGGGTCGATCGGCGTGGTGGCCGAGTAGTCCATATAGATCGGGAAATGCGGCGCGGTCTTGAATTCAACCGGGGCCACCTGGGCGACGTTTTTTTCTGGGGCGTTCATCTAATAACTCCAATCAGCGTATCTGTTTAGCCAAGAGCGGCGTTGCGGTGCATGACCACCACGGCCTGCTCGGCGTGTTTTTGCCTTTGTTGATCGACCAGATCCTGCAGCGATACGGAGTCCAGATAGTCGACCATTTTTTCATTCAGCGTGGCCCACAGCTCGTGGGTCATGCAGCGCGCACCGGTGGCGGCGTCCGCCCCGTGGCAATTCTCTTTGCCGCCGCACTGGGTGGCGTCCAGCGGCTCGTCGACGGCGATGATGATGTCCGCCACCGTCACTTTGTCGGCTCGGCGGGCCAGGCTGTAGCCGCCGCCGGGGCCACGGATCGACTCGACGATCTCGTGGCGGCGCAGCTTGCCGAACAGCTGCTCCAGATAAGACAGCGAAATCGCCTGGCGCTGCGAAATGCCGGACAGCGTGACCGGGCCTTTGCCTTGGCGCAAAGCCAGATCGATCATCGCAGTCACTGCAAAACGGCCTTTGGTGGTCAGACGCATCACAACCTCGGTTCGGTTAAAATATCGTGCTTTGCAACTAAGCAAACTCCGATTAGTTGAACGATTTAGTCAAGTATAACAAACTTGACCAATTTTGTCAGGCACCCCTGGCAAGCGCCTTGCTTGTCCGTCAGCAGCGCAGCAAACGCAGCGGCCCGAACAGCGCGTGCATGTCGCTATTGGCGATAAACGACAGGTTATAAGGGTGTTCGGCCACGATCTGCGGCAGCGCTTGCACCATGGGCAATTTGTTCAGCTGCTCGGCGATCTTTCCCCACAACACCAGCGTCGGCCGGGCATCGGACAGCGCCGCGATCACCGTCTCGAAAAAGGGCAGCCAGGCTTTCGCGTCCTTGGCCGGGGCCACGTGGGGACGGAACACCAGCGAGGCGTTCAATAGCAGGAAACCCTGTTCGGTCAGCTTGTGCTGGATCTGCTTCAGGGTCTGGGTAGCGCCGGGGGCGTTGCGATACTGAGCGGCGACGGCCGCCAGCGCGGCGCCGGCCGTATTGTCCGCAGACAACTGCCCGTCGGCGACCAGCAGCATTTTCATGAAGTTGCGCAGCGAGGTTGCCTTGTTGACCGGTTTCGACAGCCCGCCGCCCTCCTCGCCGGACCACAGGCTGCCGACCGCGCCGTCCATGAAGCAGACGCCGGTGGCGCTCTCGGCGCGCGGGTAAGGGCCTTCTCCCACCAACACATAGCGTACTTGCGGCAAAGGCAGCTCAAAAGCGGCGAACAGGCGCAATTCCGTGGGCAGGTAGTTGTCCAGCGCCAGCTCGGGGAGATAGGCCGGGTTGGCCGCTGCCATCGCTTCCAGGCCGCGCAGCAGGACCGGGCGCCAGCTGGCGTCGACGCGGTCCAATGCCTGCAGGATGGGTGTCGGGATGGGAGTGTGAGCGGGCATGGGGCAGGATTTTACCTTAGCCCCGCTTTCCCCGCTCGCGGCGGCCCCGGAATGTCAGCCCGAAAATGTCAGCCCAGAATCAGCCCGGCCGCCACGGTCAGCATGATGACGCCGGTCAGCGCTTCGATGCCCTTCCACACCAGCGGACGCTGGAACACCTCGGACAGGCGGCTGGCGCCGAAGCCCAGCGCGGTAAACCACAGCAGCGAGGCGGCTATCGCGCCGGCCGCGAAGCTGGGGCGTTGATGCGCCGGGTAGTTGCCGCCCAGCGTACCCAGCAGCACCAGCGTGTCCAGGTAGACGTGGGGATTGAGCAAGGACAGGCTCAGCACACTGATCAGTGCGCGCTGCAGGCTGAGCGGCACCGCCCCGGCTTGCACCACCAGTGTGTCCGAGCGCAGCAGCGAGGCCCAGCTGCGCAGGCCGTACCACAGCAGGAATGCCGCGCCGCCCCAGCGCGCCAAGCCCATCAGCAGCGGCGAAGCCTGGACCAGGGCGCCCATACCGGCCACGCCGGCGCCTATCAGCACCGCATCGATCAGGATGCAGGCCGCCACCGTCGCCGCCACGTGCTGGCGCCGCACGCCGACCCGCAGCACATGCGCGTTCTGCGCGCCGATTGCCACGATGAGGCTGGCGCACAGGCCCATGCCGTTGAGGAAGACGTGTGGTGTGAACATAGCTGGCTCGCTGGGTAGTTGAGGGAATGCATGCATTCTCCCGTCCTTGCGCCCGCAAATGAAGCTGGATTAATATTACTCAGGATAGTTAAGAATTTCTAATCTGGAGACCCCATGCTGCCCGATACCCGCCAGGCCGAAGCCCTGCTCGCCATCCTCGACACCGGCAGCTTCGAGCTGGCCGCCGCGCTGCTCCACGTATCCGCCTCGGCCGTGTCGCAACGGGTCAGCGCCATGGAGGTGGCGCTGGGCACGCCGCTGATCATCCGCAGCCGCCCCTGCCGCCCCACCAGCGCCGGCCAGCGGCTGGCCTTGTACCTGCGCCGCAGCAAGCTGCTGGAAGCCGAATTCCTGTCCAGCATGCAGGAGGAAGACGCCCGCCCCGTCAGCCTGTCGCTGGCGGTCAACAACGACACCCTGGGCACCTGGCTGCTGCCGGGCCTGGCGCCCTTCCTGGTGCAGGAAAACGTGCTGCTCGAACTGTCGCTGGACGACCAGGACCACACGTACACGCTGATGGAGCGCGGCCTGGCGCTGGCCGCCATTTCGACCGAGCCGCAGCCCATGCGCGGCTGCGTGGCCGAGCCGCTGGGCGTGATGCGCTACCGCATGCTGGCCACGCCCGCCTTCGCCAGGCGCTGGTTTCCCGCCGGCCTGGGCCGGGACGCCGCCTTGCATGCGCCCATGATGGTGTTCGACCGCAAGGACCTGCTGCAGGCCAACTTCATGCAGCGCGAATTCGGCCTGACGCCGTTCAGCCATCCCTGCCACTACATCCCCGCCAACGAAAGCTTTTTGCGCTGCATCGACCTCGGCCTGGGCTACGGCATGGTGGCCGAGCAGCAGATCGGCGACCGCCTCGCCAGCGGCGCCCTGCTCGACCTGGCGCCCGGCAAACACACCGACGTCGCGCTGCACTGGCATAGCTGGCGCGTGCAGTCGCCCAAGCTGGAACGGCTCAGCGCAGCGGTGGTGGACGCGGCCCACCGCGCGCTGCGTCCCATTTAAAGGCCTGCTTGCGGCGCGGCGCAAATTGCCGCAATATCGCTAACAAATTGACAAGTTCATTCACTCTGTTGCGAGGTGGCAATGACGTCGTCCCCCGATATCTCCAAGCTGAAGATAGAGCGCAGCGCCAAGGCGCAGATACCGGGCCGGCGCGCGCGCCGCCGCAAGTGGGTGAGGCTGGCGCTGCTGGCGGCGGCACTGGCGGCGGCAGCCGCCGTCGCCATGCGCAAGGCGGGCGGCAAGGCGGACGTGGACACGGTGACGGTGGCGCAGGCCTATCCCTCGCAGAACTACACCCTGCTCAACGCCACCGGCTACGTGGTGGCGCAGCGCAAGGCGGCGCTGTCGTCCAAGGCGACCGGGCGGCTGGAGTGGCTCGGTGTGCTGGAAGGCTCGAAGGTGAAGAAGGACGAGGTCATCGCGCGGCTGGAGAACCGCGACGTCTCCGCCGCGCTGGGGCAGGCGCAGGCCAACATCAAGGTGGCGCAAGCCAACCTGGAGCAAGGCCAGGCCGAACTGCTCGACGCGCAGCAGGCATACAAGCGCGCCGGCGAGCTGCTGGCGCAGAAATTCATCGCGGCGGCCAGCTACGACAGCGCGCTGGCACGCTACAACAAGGCCAGGGCGGCCATCGCGGCCCAGCGCGCGGCCATCGCCGCGGCGCAGGCCTATGCCCAGTCAGCCCAGGTGGCGCTGGACCAGACCGTCATCCGCGCGCCCTTCGACGGCGTGATCCTCACCAAGAGCGCCAACGTGGGCGACAACATCACGCCTTTCTCCTCGGCCGCCGACAGCAAAGGCGCGGTGGTGACCATCGCCGACATGGACACGCTGGAGGTGGAGGCGGACGTGTCGGAAGCCAGCATCGCGAAAATCAAGGCGGAGCAGCCGGCCGAGATCCAGCTCGATGCCTTCCCAGAACTGCGGCTCGCCGGCGTGGTGTCGCGCATGGTGCCGACGGTGGACCGCAGCAAGGCGACGCTGCTGGTCAAGGTGCGCTTCGTCGAGCGCGATCCGCGCGTGCTGCCGGACATGAGCGCCAAGGTGGCGTTTTTATCGCAAGCCGTGCCGGCGCAGGACAAGGCGGCGGTGACGGCCGTGCAGCCCGCAGCCATCGCCGCGCGCGAGGGCAAGACGTTTGTGTTCGTCGTCGAAAACGAGAAAGTGCGGCAGGTGCCCGTGACCAGCGGCCGGAAAGTGGGCGAACTGGTGGAGCTCAAGGGCGTGAAGCCGGGCGACAAGGCGGTGCTGAATCCGGACGCCAGGCTGCAGGACGGGCAGCCGGTTAGCGTGGTCAAGAAATGAGGCCGCCGCTGGTGCAGATCGCGCACCTGGTCAAGTCCTACCGGCGCGGCGGACAGCATGTGCCGGTGCTCACCGACATCACCCTCGACATCCAGGCCGGCGACTTCACCGCGCTGATGGGCCCCTCCGGCTCCGGCAAGAGCACCCTGCTCAACCTCATCGCCGGCATCGACAAGCCGGACTCCGGCCTGCTGCTGGTGGACGGACTGGATATCGCCGCCATGCCGGAAACCGAGCTGGCGCACTGGCGCGCGGCCAATGTCGGCTTCATCTTCCAGTTCTACAACCTGATGCCGGTGTTGTCCGCGTTTGAAAACGTGGAGTTGCCGCTGCTGCTCACCCCCCTGTCCCGCCGCGAACGGCGCGAACGGGTCGAACTGACCTTGTCCATGGTGGGCCTGGCCGACCGCATGGACCACACGCCGAACGAACTGTCCGGCGGCCAGCAACAGCGCGTGGCCATCGCGCGCGCCATTGTCACCGACCCGACGCTGATCGTGGCAGACGAACCGACCGGCGACCTGGACCGCCAGTCCGCCAGCGACGTGCTGGCCCTGATGCGGCAACTCAACGAGGAACTGGGCAAGACCATCATCATGGTCACGCACGACGCCCACGCGGCACAACAGGCGCGCACGCTGATCCACCTTGAAAAAGGCGAACTGACCGGTGAGCCGGCCAGCGCGCCCGCATAGCTGGCGCAGCCGTCATGTACCTGCTCAAGCTGATCTCCAAGAACGCCCTGCGCCACAAGCTGCGCACGGTGCTGACGGTGCTCGGCCTGGTGGTGGCGACACTGTCGTTCGGCCTGCTGCAAACCGTGGTGGACGCGTGGTATGCGGGCGCCGAGGGCGCATCGAACACCACGCTGGTCACGCGCAACGCCACTTCGCTGGTGTTCCCCCTGCCGCTGGCCTACCAGGCCCGCATCCGCGCCGTGGACGGCGTGACGGGCGTGGGCTACGCCAACTGGTTCGGCGGCCAGTACAAGGACCCGAAAAACTTCTTCGCGCAGTTCGCCATCTCCGGCCAGAGCTACCTGGACATCTACCCCGACTATCTGCTGAGCGAGGCCGAACGCGCCGCCTTCCTGCGCGACCGCAAGGGCGCCATCGTCGGCCGCAAGCTGGCGAACCAGTACGGTTTCAAAGTGGGCGACACCATCCCCCTCAAGGGCACCATCTACCCAGGACTATGGGGATTCGTGGTGCGCGGCATATACGACGGCCGGCAGGAGTCCACCAACACCGCCACCATGTTCTTCCACTGGGACTACGTCAACGAAGGTATCAAGAAACTCTACCCCCGCCGTGGCAACCAGGTGGGCGTGTACGTGGTGCGCATCGCCCGCGCGGAGAACGCCGCAGCCGTCTCCAAGGCGATCGACGAGCAGTTCCGCAATTCCCTGGCCGAGACCCTGACCGAAACCGAGAAAGCCTTCCAGCTTGGCTTCGTGTCCATGTCCGAAGCCATCGTGGCGGCCGTGCGCGTGGTGTCCTTCGTGGTGATCGTCATCATCATGGCGGTGATGGCCAACACCATGGCCATGAGCGCGCGCGAGCGGCTGGGCGAGTACGCCACACTGAAGGTGCTGGGCTTTGGCCCCGGCTACCTGGCGGCCCTGATCTTCGGCGAATCGCTGCTGCTGTCGGCGGTGGGCGCGGCGCTCGGCATCGCGCTGCTGTACCCGCTGGCCGCCGTCATCGGCTCGGCCATGGGGACCATGTTCCCGGTGTTCCAGGTGGCGCCCCTCACGCTGCTGCTGCAACTGCTGTCGGCGCTGCTGATCGGTTTGGTGGCGGCCATCGCGCCCACGGTGCGCGCCGTGCGGATCAACATCGTCGACGGCCTGCGCAGCATAGGATAAGGACACGGCCATGCGCATCCCCTTCTCCTACATCGCACGCAACCTGTGGGCGCGGCGCTTGACCACGGCGCTGACGGCGGCCGGCCTGGCGCTGGTGGTGTTCGTGTTCGCCACCGTGCTGATGCTGGACGAAGGCCTGCGCACCACCCTGGTCACCACCGGCGAGTACGACAACGTCATCCTGATACGGCGCTCGGCCGAGACCGAAGTGCAGAGCGGCATAGACCGCGTGCAGGCCAATATCGCCGGCAGCCACGCCGCCATCGCGCTGGGCGCGGACGGCCGGCGCTTGCTGTCCAGGGAACCCGTGGTGCTGATATCGCTGCTCAAGCGCAGCTCGGAGAAACCGTCCAACGTGGTGATACGCGGCGTAGACCAGCGCGCCCTGGTGCTGCGGCCGCAGGTGAAGCTGAGCGCAGGCCGCATGTTCCGGCCCGGCGCCTCCGAGATCGTGGCCGGGGCCAGCATCGCCAAGCGTTTCGCCGGTGCGGGTATCGGCGAGAAGCTGCGCTTCGGCCAGCGCGAATGGACCGTGGTGGGCCTGTTCGACGCGGGCAACAGCGGCTTCGATTCCGAAATATGGGGCGACGCCGAGCAGCTGATGCAGGCCTTCCGCCGCAACGCCTATTCCTCCATGGTGCTGCGCCTGGCCGACAGCACGCTGTTCGAGCGTTTCAAAAAGGACATCGAATCCGATCCGCGCCTGACGCTGGAGGCCAAACGCGAGCAGACCTTCTACTCCGAGCAGTCGCGCGCACTGTCCACCTTCATCAGCATCCTCGGGCTGACGCTGTCCATCATCTTCTCGATCGGCGCCATGATAGGCGCCACCATCACCATGTACGCCTCGGTGGCCAACCGCGTCGGCGAGATCGGCACCTTGCGCGCGCTGGGCTACCTGCGGCGCAACATCCTGGCCGCCTTCCTGGCCGAGTCCATGCTGCTGGCGGCGGCAGGCGGCGCCGTGGGCCTGCTGTTCGCCTCCTTCATGCAGTTCCTGTCCTTCTCCACCACCAATTTCCAGTCCTTCTCCGAACTGGCGTTCGGTTTCAGGCTGAACGGCGCCATCGTCGTCAAGACCTTGCTGTTCTCGCTGGCGATGGGTTTGGTCGGCGGCTTCCTGCCCGCGCTGCGCGCCGCGCGCATGAACATCGTGGACGCATTGCGCGCGGCGTAAGCTGGCCTGGACCTTGAAGCGAAACCAGCTAAAAAAACGGCCCGGTCCTATCCCGGCTGGAAATACGAATAGTATGTCAAACTATGCCCATGCCATCCCGCCCATCCCGCCCCCCCGTGTTCCGCCTGTTGGCCATGCTGACCGTGCTGGCCGCCTTGACCGTTCCTCAGGCCCGGGCCGCGGAAGCGCGCAAGGTCTTGGTGCTGTACTCGCTCGGGCCGGATTCCGCGTCGGGTTGGCAGCGGCTGGTGCACAAGGGCTTGCTGGACGAAATGGCCAAAAACAGCTGGGGCCCTGCGCCCAGCATTTTCGAAGAGCGCTTCGATGCGTCCCGCCTCGGCGAACAGGCTGCGCTGGCCGGCATGGCGCCCTACCTGGGCGTCAAATACGCCAATGTGAAGCTGGACGCCATCATCACGGAGAACTTCGTGGCGGCAGGCTTCCTGAGCAGCCATCCCGAACTGTTCCCCGGCGTGCCGCGCCACTACGTCAACCACGGCCGCCGCAACTGGCGCCCGGCCGACGGCGAAGCGCTGGAGCTGGCGCCGGACTACGGGCGCATGGTGGGCGTGATCCCGCTGGTGGCGCCGAACACCAAGCGCATCGTGGTGGTGGGCGACCAGACGCCGCGCGTGCAGGAATGGATCGCCGGCGTGCGCGCCGCCGCGCGTCCCTACAGCAAACACATCGAATTCGACTACTGGGACAACCAGACCTACGCGGAACTGTACCGCCGCGCCGGCATGCTGGGCAACGACACCGCCATCCTGATGTTCGCCACCTTCCGCGACGCAGCCGGCGCCTCCGGTCCGCCTTCCGAAGTCGCCGGCAAGCTGGCCGCGGTGTCGCCGGTGCCGGTGTTTACGCACGCGGAATCGCTGGTCATGCCGGGCATCGTGGGTGGCTATGTGCTCAGCGGCGAAGCCATCGGCCGCGTGATCGCGCGCATCCTGCAAGGCCAGCCGGCTGACATGACGGGCGCGCAGCGCTACATCTTCGACTTCCCCACCGCCGAACGACACCTGCTGCGCAAGCTGCCGCCCGGCGCCACGCTGCGCAACCGGCCCGCCGGCATGTGGGAACTGTACCGCTGGCAGATCATCGTGGGCGCGACGCTGATCGTGCTGGAAGGCGCGCTGATCACGGTGCTGGTGCGGGTGCTGCGTTCGCGCCGGAAAGCGCTGGCGGCGCTGAACGACGAACGCAACAACCTCGAGGACCGGGTGCTGCAGCGCACGCTGGAACTGCTGATGGCCAACACCAAGCTGGAACAGCTGGCCACCACCGACCCGCTGACCGGCATCGCCAACCGGCGCAAGATGACCGAGCAGATCACCAAGGAGCTGGACCGCGCGCGGCGCTACAAGCATCCGCTGGCACTGCTGATGGTGGACATCGACCACTTCAAGCGCATCAACGACACCTATGGCCACGAGGTGGGCGACCAGGCCATTCTGGCGGTGGCGGGCGCGCTGGCGGCCAGCATGCGCAGCATGGACCTGGCGGCGCGTTTCGGCGGCGAGGAGTTCGTGCTGCTGATGCCGGAGGCGGAACTGGACACCGCGGGCGGCGCCGCGGAGCGCCTGCGCGAGACGGTGTCGCAGTTGAGGATAGAGGTGGACGGCGGGCTGGCGATCTCGGTGACGATCAGCGTAGGCGTGGCGGCCTCCTACCCGCAGGCGGCGCCTGATTCACCGTCGTCCCTGCTGGTGCGGGCCGACCAGGCGCTGTACCGGGCCAAGAAGGAAGGCCGCGACCGCGTGGTGCTGAGCGCGGCCTGACACCATGGCTGGCTGGCGCACCGCCTGTTATACGGTGCGGGTGTGCCAGCCGCTCTGCCAGCCGCTCCCTACTCCGCGTCCGGCTGCCGGGCGGGATGGGCGGCCTGGAACGCCGGCAGCGCCGCACAGTTGGCGTAAATCCGGGCTATGTGCGGATACGGCGCCAGATCCACCTCGAAGCGCTCCGCGTTGAACACCTGCGGCACCAGGCAACAGTCGGCCAGGGTCGGCGTGTCGCCGTGGCAATAGCGGCCGGTGGCGGCGTCGCGCGCCAGGTGCGCTTCGAACGCGGCCAGACCCAGTTGCATCCAGTGCCGTATCCACGCCAGCTTGGCTTCCTCGTCCAGTTTCAGCGTGCGCACCAGGTATTTCAGCACGCGCAGATTGCTCAGCGGGTGGGTATCGCAGGCGATGGTCATGGCCAGCGCACGCACGCGGGCGCGGCCGGCCGGATCGGCCGGCAGCAGCGGCGCCGGCTGTCCGGGATGCGTCTCATCCAGGTACTCGATGATGGCCAGCGACTGCGTCAGCAGCGCGCCGTCGTCCTCCAGCGCGGGCAGCAGTGCGCCCGGGTTGACCTGGCGGTACGCCTCGCCCAGCTGCTCGCCGCCGTTGCGCAGCAGGTGCACCGGCACCGCCTCGTAGGGCAGCGCCTTCAGATTGAGCGCGATCCGCACGCGGTAGGCGGCCGAGCTGCGGAAGTAGGTGAACAGCTTCATCATCCGCGCTCCCCGTAGTGCGCGACGGTCTGGTCTATGGCGCCGAAGATGCTGGCGCCCTGCGGGTCCAGCATTTCGATGCGCACGCTGTCGCCGAACTTCAGGAAACCGGTGGCCGGCTTGCCGTCTTCGATGGTTTCGTACATGCGCACTTCGGCCAGGCAGCAGTAGCCCACGCCGCCGTTGGCGATGCTCGATCCGTGCAGGTTGCCCTGCTTGTTCGACACCGTGCCGGAGCCGATGATGGTGCCCGCGCCCAGTTCGCGCGTCTTGGCGGCGTGCGCCACCAGCTGGGCGAAACTGAAGGTCATGTCCTCGCCGGCGTTCGGCTTGCCGAAGGGCTGCCGGTTCAGCTGCACCGACAGCGGCAGGTGCAGCTTGCTGCCGGCCCAGTGCGCGCCCAGTTCGTCCGGCGTGACGGCCACCGGCGAGAAGGCGCTGGCGGGCTTGGCGTTGAAGAAGCCGAAGCCCTTGGCCAGTTCGTTGGGGATCAGGTTGCGCAGCGAGACGTCGTTCACCAGCATCACCAGGCGGATCGCTTGCGCGGCGTCGGCGTCGCCGGCGCCCATTTTCACGTCGCCGGTGATCACGGCCACTTCGGCTTCCAGGTCGATGCCCCAGTCTTCCGTCAGCGCGTAGATAGGGTCGCGCGGGCCGACGAAACTGTCCGAGCCGCCCTGGTACATCAGCGGATCGGTGTAGAAGGACGCGGGCAGTTCGGCGTTGCGCGCCTTGCGCACCAGCTCGACGTGGTTGATATAGGCCGAACCGTCGGCCCACTGGTAGGCGCGCGGCAGCGGCGAGTGGCAGGCGCTTTCGTCGAACGGCAGGGCGTCGGCGGCGCGCCCTTCGTTCAGCGCCGCGTACAGCGCGGCCAGCTGCGGCGCGGCGTAGTCCCAGTTGTCCAGCGCCGCCTGCAGGGTAGGCGCGACGCTGACGGCGCTCACGTATTGTGTCAGGTCGCGGCTGACGACGGCCAGGGCGCCGTCGCGGCTGCCGTTCTTGAGCGTGGCAAGTTTCATGGTGCAATCCTTATCTGGTCTTTAACGTATGCCGCCATTAGAAGCCAGTTTCAGATATCATACAAACGGTATTTTTCAATCGATTTATCAGAATTTCTTATGAGTCCTACCCTGCGCCAGATGCGCGCCCTCGTCGCCATCGCCAAAACCGGCAGCTTCACGCTGGCGGCGGACCACCTGCACCTGACGCAATCGGCGCTCAGCGGCCAGATCAAGGAGCTGGAACAGCTGCTGGGCGTGAAGGTGCTCGAGCGCAGCACCCGGCGCGCGCAGCTGTCCGAGGTGGGGCGCGAGCTGTATCCGCTGTTCGACAAGATGATCCAGGACCTGGACGGCGCCATGGCCGACATCGCCAGCCGCAAGGCGCTCAAATCGGGCACGGTGCGGGTGGCCGCGCCGCAGATGATGGCCTGCACCCTGCTGCCGGAAGTGATCGCGGCCTACCGCGCGGCCCACCCCGAAGTGCAGGTCAAGCTGGTCGATTGCCCGGTGGAGAACGTGTCCGCCCGCGTGTTCAGCGGCGAGGTCGATTTCGGCGTCGGCCCGGAGCGCGACCCGGCGGCCGAGATCGCCGCGCAGCTGCTGTTCGAGATGCCTTTCGTGCTGGTGTTCCCGGCCCAGCATCCGCTGGCGGGCCAGGAGCGCGTGACGTGGAAGGATGTCAACGACTATCCGCTGATCGCGCTGCAGGGCCAGTTCACCGAGCGCCTGCTGCGCGACGTGGCGCTCAATCCCTACAACGAGGTCACTTTCATGACCACCGCGCTGGCCATGGTCAACGCCAGCCTGGGCGTGACGGCCTGCCTGCCCTACGCGGAGCCGATGGTCAAGCTGTACGGCCTGCAAATGCGGCTGCTGCGCGAGCCCGAGCTGACGCGGCGCTTTTTCGTCTACACCAAGAGTGCGCGCGCGCTGTCGCCGGCGGCGCAGAGCTTCGCCGATTTCCTGTTCCAGTTCGTGGCGGCCCACGAATGGAACATGCCGCAGCGCTAGGCCGGACCGGCGCACGTACGCGGCGTCGCACGCGGCAGTGCTGACGATCCCGGGCAAGGGCACTATAATTTGCCTATTTGCCCGGGGGCCGCAGCGCATGTCAGCCAATACCATCGCCGTCAACCAGCAGATGGACCGTTTCGCGGGGCAAGCCAGCGTGTGGGTGTTCGGCTACGGCTCGCTGATCTACAAGGTGGACTTCCCCTACCTGGAGCGGCGTCCCGCCAGCATCGTCGGCTGGTCGCGGCGCTTCTGGCAAGGCTCGCACGACCATCGCGGCACGCCCGCCGCGCCGGGACGCGTGGTCACCATCATCGCGGACGCCGGCGCCGTGTGCCACGGCATGGCATATCTGATCACCCCTTCCGTGTTCGAACACCTGGACTACCGCGAGAAAAACGGCTACCTGCGGGTGGCGGTGGAAATCGGCTTCGACGACGCGGACGGCCATGCGGACGGCATTGCGGACAAGAGCGCCGCCGAAGGCGTGGTCTACGTGGCGCGCGAGGACAACGAAGCGTTCCTGGGCGCGGCCAGCGAGGAGGAGATCGCCCGCCACATCGCCGGCGCCGCCGGGCCCAGCGGCCCCAACAGCGACTACCTGACCCAGCTCGCCGTCGCCCTGCGCGAACTCGGCAAGCAGGACGACCACGTCTTCGCCATCGAGCAATACCTGGTCGAGCTGATCGACAGCGGCAAGCCGAAGTAGGCCGGTTTCAGCTGGTCTCCGCCAGCTTGACCGGCCCTGCCGCCCCCGGCGGCAGCTGCTCACCGGGCCGGCCATGCAGCCGGCCATGGTGTTCGAACGCCTCGCGGACCTGTTCGCGCAGTTGCTGGTCGTCCCACGGCTTGGTGTAGAAGCGGTACACGGCGCCACGATTGATCGCGTCGATCACCGAATCGAGCTCCATATAGCCGGACAACACGATGCGTATCGTGTCCGGGTGCAGTTCCTTCACCTTGGACAGGAAGGTGGTGCCGGACATGGAGGGCATGCGCTGGTCGCTGATGACCACCTGGACCGGATGCATGGCCAGCAATTCCAGCGCCTCCAGCGCCGAGGTGGTCTGCAGGATGCGGTATTCATCCTTGCGGAAGATGCGCTGCAGCGCGGCCAGTACATTGGGCTCGTCGTCCAGCAGCAGCATGGTGCGCCCGGGCGCGGGCCCGCGCAGCAGGACGGGCCGGTCCGACTGCTGCCGCAGGATGGCCGTGAGCTCGGCCGCGCCGACCGGTTTGCTGAAGTAATAACCTTGCACCGCGTCGCAACCGATCGCACTGAGAAAACCCAGCTGTCCCGGCGTCTCCACGCCCTCGGCTATGGTTTTCATCTTCAAGGACTTGGCCATCAGCACGATGGTCCTGGTCAGCGACGCGTCGTTGGGGTCGCTCGTGATGTTGCGGACGAAGCCGCGGTCGATCTTGATGACGTCGATCGGAAAGCGCTTCAGGTAGGTCAGGCTGGAATAGCCGGTGCCGAAGTCGTCCAGCGAGATCGTCACGCCGAGCGCTTTGATCGCGCGCAGCGCCGCAAGCATGCTGTCGCTGTCGTTCATCAGCATGCTCTCGGTCAGTTCCAGCTCGAGGTGGCTGGCCGGCAAGCCGGTGTCGGCCAGCACGCGCGCCACCAGGTCCGCCATGTTTTGCTGGGCGAACTGGACAGCGGAGAGGTTGACCGCGACCGGCATGTCGCGCAAGCCCATCTCGCGCCACTGCCGGGCCTGGGCGCAGGCCGTGCGCAGCACCCATTCCCCGATCGGGGCGATCAGGCCCGTCTTCTCCGCCAGGGCGATGAAGCTGCCGGGCAGGACCAGGCCGTTCCGCGGATGGTGCCAGCGTATCAGCGCTTCCGCGCCGTGGAATTTCCCGCTGTGCAAATTCACCTTGGGCTGGTAGTAGACCTCGAATTGCTGCCGTTCGAGCGCCAACCGCAAGGCGTATTCCATCTCCACATATTGTTCGATGCGGCGCCCCATTTCCCGCACATACACCCGGTAGCAATTGCGCCCGCCTTCCTTGGCCTCGTACATGGCCACGTCGACGTTCTTGAACAGCATGTCCATCTCTTCGCCGTCGTCGGGATAGAGGCAAACGCCGATGCTGGCAGTGACATGGAGCGCGCGCGCGTCCACCACGAAGGGTTCGGCAAACAGCTCCAAGGTTTCCTGCGCGACGCGCTCGAGGTCGCGGCTGCCGGGCAAGCCGGGGCAGATCAGGATGAATTCATCGCCGCCCGGCCTGGCAACGGTGTCGGACGCGCGTACAGCGGCCCTGATGCGCGCGGCAACGGCCTGGAGCAGCCGGTTGCCCACCGCGTGGCCGCAGCTGTCGTTGATGAACTTGAAGCCATCCAGGTCCAGGCTCAGCACAGCCACCCGCTCGCCCGTGCGCCGCGCCAGCGCGATGGCCTGCAGCGTGCGGTCTTCCAGCAAACTGCGGTTCGGCAGGCCGGTCAGCGCATCGTAATTGGCGAGGCGGTGCATGCGTTGCGTCAGCACGGCGCGCAGCGATGCCGCCGTCTTCAGGATGAACCGTACCCGGTGCTGCAGCAGCGTGCCGTCGACGGGCTTGCTGACGAAATCGGTGGCGCCCGCCTCGTAGGCCTGCGCGACCGCGCCGCCATCCCCGTTGGGGGTCAGCAGCACGACGGAACAGAATTCCATATTGGGCAGCAGGCGCATCCGGCGGCAAGCCTCGAAGGCTGGGAGAGCGGGCGTGGCGACTTCGAGCAAAACGATATCGGCGGGATGCTCGCTCATGACGGCAAAGCCGGCCGCCGTGTCGGCCGCCTCGTACACTTGCAAACCGATCTTTTCCAGATGGTCGCGCAGCAGGCGCCGGGTCGCCGCATCACTATCAATGACCAAGGCGACGGCGGGCCGTTCCAAACGTGCATCCGTCATGTGGCGCCCCCCGCGCAAATACGATTACCCACCGTCGACCGCTCTCCGGGCCCTGCAAGGAGTCTATCAGCGCGGCAACGCTGAAAATGCGCGCATTGTCACAGCGGCAGCCGTCCGGATTCGGCAGGCGGCGTGAGAATGTGCGTATATTCAGTCCGGACGAGATGCTATTCTGGGCATTACCGGCCGTGTTCGGCCAGCTAAGGCCACTCATGACACTGCCTCCCGCCACGGACGACATCCCCCGGCTTCGCATCCGCGAGCTGGTCGAAGCCATGCAGTGCATGCCCGTGGGCGTGACGATCATCGACAGCGCCTTGTCGATGCGCTACTGGAACGGCGCGTTCTGCCGGCTGTTGAATTTTTCCGAGGAAGTCATGCATGCCGGCGTGACGCTGCCCGAGCTGTTCCACTACAATGCGCGGCGCGGCGAGTTCGGCCCCGGCGACCCCGATGCGCAAGTGCAGGAGCGCATACGCCTGGCCAGGCTGTTCCAGCCCCACCATTTCACCCGCACCCGCCCCGACGGCACCGTCCTCGACATCACCGGGCGCGTGATTTACGGCGAAGATGGCGAAGCCTTCGGTTTTGTCACGATCTACCAGGACGTCACGCTCGAGCGCCGCCACGAACAGCATCTGCTTGCGGCAAACAGGGAACTGCGGATAGCCTACGACGACCTGAAGCTGGCGCAGGCCGGCTATGCCGCCATGGAGGAAGACCGGCGCCGCTATTACCATATGGCGGCACGCGATCCACTGACCGGCTTGTTTACCCGCTATTACATGGAAGACGCCGCGGCCCGCATGATCGAGCTGCATGAGCGCAATGCGTCGGCACGGCTGGCGCTGCTGATTTTCGATATAGACCACTTCAAGCAGATCAACGACGCGCACGGCCATCTCAGCGGCGACGCGGTGTTGCGCGTCGTGGGCCAGTTGCTGAGCAAGCGTTCGCGCAAGACCGATGTCGCGGTGCGCTATGGCGGCGACGAGTTCGCCATTTTCCAGTCGGGGGCCAGCGACGACGACTGCCTGGCCTTTGCCGAGCGCTTCTGCGACACCGTTCAGGCACTGCGCCTGGACGGGCTGAGCGGTCTCCAGCTGTCGATCAGCGCCGGCGTCGCCGAGCACCGGATAGGCGAATCGATGAACGACCTCATCGCGCGTGCCGACGCCGCGCTCTATGTGGCAAAGCGCGCCGGGCGCAACTGCTCGCGCAAAGCGCCGTAGGGCCGCATCGACACGCGCCTCAGAACAAATCCATCTGGCCCGCGGCCGCCGCGGCCCTGGCCTTGGCGCCCGAGGCGGGAACGAGCAGCGGGCGCCGGAACTGGCTGGCGTCGAGCTGGCGGAAGCGGCTGCCGCGCTTTTCCATGCCGAAGCGCCGGATGGCCTTCTCGGCGCGCTGCCTGATCAGGTCGGCCCACACGCCCTCGCCTTTCATGCGCGTGGCGAAATCGCTGTCGTAGTCCTTGCCGCCGCGCATGTCGCGCACGCGGTTCATCACGCGCTGGGCGCGGTCCGGGAAATGCGCTTCCAGCCATTGCTGGAACAGCGGGTTCACTTCCCACGGCAGCCGCAGCACGATGTAGTTGGCGTGCTGCGCGCCGGCCAGGAAGGCGGCCTCCATCACCTTCTCCAGGTCCGGCTCGGTGACGAAGGGGATCACCGGCGCGATGCTGACGCCGACCGGTATGCCGGCCTCCGCCAGCGTGCGGATGGTGCGCAGGCGCCGCGCCGGCGACGCGGCGCGCGGCTCCAGCGTGCGCGCGATCTCCGGGTCCAGCGTGGTGATGGTGATGGCGGCCGAGGCCTGCCCCTTGGCGGCCATCGCCGCCAGCAGGTCGATGTCGCGCTCGATCAGGGACGACTTGGTGATCAGCCCCACCGGATGCCCGCACTCGTGCAGCACCTCCAGCACCCGCCTGGTGATACGCAGGCTGCGCTCGCAGGGCTGGTAGGCGTCCGTGTTGACGCCCAGCGCGATCGGCTCCGGCACGTAGGACGGCCGCGCCAGCTCCTGCCGCAGCAGCTCGGGCGCGTTCACCTTGGCGAAGATCTTGCTCTCGAAATCCATGCCGGGCGACAGCCCCAGGTAGCTGTGCGTGGGCCGCGCGAAGCAATAGATGCAGCCGTGCTCGCAGCCCCGGTAAGGATTGAGCGACACGTCGAAGGGCACGTCCGGCGAACTGTTGCGGCTCAGGATGGACTTGGCGATCTCGTCCGTGACATGGGTCTTGAAAACGCGCGCCGTGCCATCGCCGTCCTCCTCCCCGGGTTCCCAGCCGTCGTCGAACTGCTCGCGCGCATGCACCTCGTAGCGGCCCTGCAGATTGCTGACCGCGCCGCGTCCTTTCTGCGCGCGCAGCGGCGCCGCCGGCAGCATGGCTTGCCCTTCCATCAGATCGTCTTCCACGGCCGCCCCAATACTGTATGCACATACAGTATCTTATTCTTCATCGCGCTTTTAGGCAACAGCTATAATTGGTGAGATTTCACTGAATCGTCAGCGCATTATCACCCGGCTCATTCGCTCATCCGACAGGGGACCGCCATGCTGAAAAACCTTAAAATCGCCACCCGCCTCGGGCTTGGCTTTGGCAGTGTCGTCGTGCTGCTGCTGATTTTGTCCGTGATCAGTGTGCAGCGCCTGGGCACCATCAACGAGGGCACCCGCGTCATCTATGAAGAACATTACGCCAAGGTCTCCCTGCTCAACGAAGTAATAAAGAACGGCCTGGACAACGCGCGCCAGATGCGCAATATCCTGCTCTCGACCAGCGATGCGGAAGCGGAAAAGTACCGGCAAATAATCGATACCAACCGCAACGAGATGACAGACGGCCTGAACAAGGTGCAAAAGCTGCTGAGCAGCGAGAAAGGCAAGCAGCTGTACAAGGATGCGATCGACAAGCGCGTAGCGGTGGTGAGCAAGTACGATCCCTTCTATGCGCTGGTGAAGACGGACCGCAAGGCGGCGGTGGAATTCCTCAAGCACGACTTCACCGCGTCCAACGACGTGTTCTGGGGCGCGCTGGAGGCGCTGTCGAAATTTCAGGGCGAGCTGATGGACAAGGCCGCCGACTCCGCCGCTGCCACCTATGAATCCACCCGCATCCTGGTGATCATACTGGCCGGCTCCGCCGCCGTGCTGGCGGTGGCGATCGCCACCGGGATCACACTCAGCATCGTGCGGCCGATCGAGCAGGCCGTAACAGTGGCGGAGCGGCTGGAGGCGGGCGACCTGTCGATTGAAATCGACGCCACGTCCAAGGACGAAACCGGCCAGCTGCTGCGCGCCATGCGCAACCTGGTCGCCAAGCTGAACCAGGTGATCTCCGGCCAGAAGCGCGCCGTGGACGCCGCCAACCGGGGCAATTTCGACACCCGCATCGACCTCACCGGCCTGCAGGGCTTCCAGCAGGAACTGGCCGAAGGGCTGAACCAGCTGATGTCGACCACCGGCGCCAGCATCGCCGACGTGGTGCGCGTGATGGGGGCGCTGTCCGAAGGCGACCTGGACAAGACCATCACCAAGCCCTACGAGGGCGCGTTCGACGAGCTCAAGCGCTATGCCAACAACACGGTGGAAAAGCTGGGCCAGGTGATCGACGGCCAGCAGCGCGTGGTGGCGGCGGCCAACCGGGGCGACTTCGAGGCGCGCGTCGAACTGGCCGGGCTGCAGGGTTTCCAGAAGGCGCTGGGCGAGGGCCTGAACCGGCTGATGACCACCACGGGCGCCAGCATCGCCGACGTGGTGCGCGTGATGGGCGCACTGGCCGAGGGCGACCTGAGCAAGTCCATCGACAAGCAATACGAGGGCAGTTTCGCCGAACTCAAGGAATATGCCAACAACACCATGGCCAAGCTGCTGCAGGTGGTGACGGAGGTCAACACCGGTGCCCAGGCGCTGGCCAGCGCGTCCGAGGAAGTGAGCGCCACGGCGCAGGCGCTGTCGCAGGCGTCCAGCGAGCAGGCCGCCAGCGTGGAGGAGACCAGCGCCTCGATCGAGGAGATGACGTCCTCCATCGCGCAAAACACCGACAACGCCAAGGCCACCGACGGCATGGCGGCCAAGGCCTCGCAGGAGGCCACCGAGGGCGGCCAGGCGGTCAACGCCACGGTCACGGCCATGAAGCAGATCGCACGCAAGATCGGCATCATCGACGACATCGCCTACCAGACCAACTTGCTGGCGCTGAACGCGGCGATCGAGGCGGCCCGGGCCGGCGAGCACGGCAAAGGTTTCGCGGTGGTGGCGGCCGAGGTACGCAAGCTGGCCGAACGCAGCCAGGTGGCGGCCCAGGAAATCGGCGAAGTGGCCACCAGCAGCGTGGAGCTGGCCGAGCGGGCCGGCGTGCTGCTGGACCAGATGGTGCCCAACATCAAGAAGACCTCCGACCTGGTGCAGGAAATCACGGCCGCCTCCGAGGAGCAGTCGTCCGGCGTGGCGCAGATCAACTCGGCGGTGAACCAGCTCAGCCAGACCACCCAGCAGAATGCCAGCAGCTCGGAGGAGCTGGCCGCCACCGCCGAGGAGATGAGCACCCAGGCCGAGCAGCTGCAGCACACCATGGGCTTCTTCAAGGTCGACACCGGGCCGCTGCGCAGGCCGGGGCAGGCGGCGCGCAAGCCGGGCGCCGCCAAGTCGGTGCGCAGCAAGGAAGTGTTCTCCGCCTCCGGCTCCGCGCGCGAAGACATGGACGAAGCGGAGTTCGTCCGCTTCTGACCCCTGCCGGGCGTCCGCCCCCGGCTTTCCCTTCCCCACCCGCAGTCCCGCCCCGCTCTCCAGCGGGGCGGGTGTTTCGTTGCAGGGCCGCTAACTGGTATCATGCGCACTGTCCCAGGTGCCGTGCGCCCGGCGCCGCTGCGCCGCACACGCCATCCGATGCCACCAACACCGCCAGTCCACGACCGCGCTCCTTGCTGCGGCGGACTGTTTTTTTTGACCAGAATCGACCGAATCGAAGCTAATCGACCATATCATGACAAATAACAAACTGCCCTCGCTCGGAAGCCGCATCGCGCTCGCGTTCAGCACCTTCTTCCGCACCCTGTCTGACCCGCAGTTCGCCGCGCGCCTGCAGCGCATCGACCAGCCGATGACGGCGCCGACCGCCGCGCCGACGCCTGCACCTACCGCAGCGCCTACCGTAGCTCCCACCGCAGCGCCAACGCCGGCGCCGGCTGCCGCCCCCGTCATCCTGCGCGAAGCCACGCCGGACGCCGCATTGCAACTGCTTGGCCTGCTGCAGCGCGAAGCGCGCCTGATCGACTTCACCCAGGAAAACCTGAGCGCCTACGCCGACGCCGACATCGGCGCCGCCGCGCGCGTGGTGCACGAAGGCTGCGCGAAAGTGCTGCGCGAGCACTTCACCATCGAACCGGTGCGCGCGGAAGCCGAAGGCAGCCGCGTGACCTTGGACGAGGGCTTCGACGCCGCCGCCGTGCGCCTGACCGGCAACGTGGTCGGCAAGGCCCCGTTCAAGGGCAGCTTGAGCCATCGCGGCTGGCGCGCGACCAGCGTGCGCCTGCCGAAACTGGCCGAAGCGCATGACGCGAAGGTATTGGCCCCTGCGGAGGTGGAACTGTGAGCGCCGACCTGAACACTCCACGCTACGCCATCGGCATCGACCTTGGCACCACCCACAGCGCCCTGTCCTATGTCGACCTGGAAGCGAGCGACGGCGAGAAAACCGCACAAGCCGTGCTGGGCGTGCCGCAGCTGACGGCGCCGGGCACGGTGGAAGAACTGCCGCTGCTGCCGTCCTTCCTCTACCTGCCGCATCCGGACGAAATGGCGCAGGGCGAGCTGGCCCTGCCATGGCAGGCCGACGGCGAGGGCGCCGGCCCGGTGGCCGGCGAGATGGCGCGCAGCCGCGGCGCCACCACGCCGATCCGCCTGGTCTCCAGCGCCAAAAGCTGGCTGTGCCACCCCGGCGTGGACCGCCGCGCCGCCATCCTGCCGAACGACGCGCCGGAGGAAGTGACGCGCGTCTCGCCGCTGGAAGCGTCCACCCGCTACCTGTCGCATCTGCGCCAGGCCTGGGACGCCGCGCATCCCGAAGCGCCGTTCACGCAGCAAGCCGTCACCGTCACCATCCCGGCCTCGTTCGACCCGGCCGCGCGCGAACTGACCGCCGACGCGGCCAGGGCCGCCGGCTACGAGGGCCTGACACTGCTGGAGGAACCGCAGGCGGCGCTGTACAGCTGGATCCAGGGCAGCGAAGGCCGCTGGCGCAAGGAAGTCCGGCCCGGCGACATCATCCTGGTGGTGGACGTGGGCGGCGGCACCAGCGACTTCTCGCTGATCGCCGTGCTCGAGCGCGACGGCGTGCTGGAACCGCACCGCGTGGCCGTGGGCGACCACATCCTGCTGGGCGGCGACAATATGGACCTGGCGCTGGCCCACCTGCTGGCGCGCAAGCTGGCCGCCAACGGCACCCAGCTGGACGCCTGGCAGCTGCGCGCGCTGACCTACGGCTGCCGCGCAGGCAAGGAGGCCCTGCTGGCCGACGCCAGCGTGGAAAGCTGGCCGGTCGTCGTGCCCAGCCGCGGCTCCAAGCTGATCGGCGGCTCGATCCGCACCGAACTGACGCGTACCGAAGTGAGCACCTTCATCCTGGACGGCTTCTTCCCGAAAGTGGACGCGTCCGCCCGCCCCGCCGTGCGCACCCGCGCCGGCCTGACCCAGCTTGGCCTGCCCTACGCGCAGGACGCCGGCGTGACGCGCCACCTGGCCTCCTTCCTGGCGCGCCAGCTGGGCGCCACCAGCGAGCTGCAAGGTTACGCCGGCGCGCAAAGCGCGGATGCGACGTTCCTGCATCCGACCGCCGTGCTGTTCAACGGCGGCGTGTTCAAGTCGGACCTGCTGGCCGCGCGCGTGATGGAAAACATCAACGACTGGCTGTACCTGGAGGGCGCGCAAGCGGCGCGCATGCTGGGCGGCGCGGACCTGGACCTGGCGGTCGCGCGCGGCGCGGCCTACTACAGCTACGTGCGCCGCGGCAGCGGCGTGCGCATACGCGGCGGCACGGCACGCTCGTACTACGTGGCGGTGGAGTCCTCCATGCCCGCCATCCCCGGCATGGAACCGCCGATCCAGGCACTGTGCGTGGCGCCGTTCGGCATGGAGGAAGGCAGCGAGATGGAACTGCCGGGCCAGGAGTTCGGCCTGGTGGTCGGCGAGCCGGTCGACTTCCGCTTCTTCGGCTCGTCCACCCGCCGCCAGGACCAGATCGGCGACATGCTGGACTTCTGGGGCCCGGAGGAACTGCAGGAACTGAACGCGATCCAGATGACGCTGTCGCCGGAAGGCCGCCAGCCGGGCGACGTGGTGCAGGTCAGGTTGCACGCGCAAGCCACCGAGTCGGGCACGCTGGAGCTGCTGGCCGTCTCCAACGACAATCAGCAGCGCTGGAAGGTGGAGTTTGACGTGCGCCCGGCCGCAGGTTCGGACGCCATCGCGTAATGAAGCAATACCTCGTCAGCATCGACCTGGGCACCACCAATACGGTGCTGGCGTACGCCGCGCCGGGTTCGAAGCAGACGCCGGAGGCGATCGAGCTGTTCGATATCGACCAGCTGGTGGCGCCGGGTGAAGTGGGCACGGCGGTGCTGCTGCCGTCGCTGCGCTACCACCCGGCCGAGGGCGAACTGGCGGCGGGCGAACTGCAGTTGCCGTGGCGGCTGCCCGATGTCGCGGGGATAGCGGAAGTGGCCGGCGGCCGGTTGGCACGCAAGCTGGGCGCGCAAGTGCCGGGCCGGCTGGTGGCCAGCGCCAAGAGCTGGCTGTCGCATCCGAACGTGGACCGCATGGCGCCCATCCTGCCGTGGGGAGCCGAGGCCGACGTGGCCAAGGTGTCGCCGGTGGCCGCCAGCGCCGGCTACCTGGCGCATGTGCGGGCCGCCTGGAACCAGCGTTTTCCCAAGCATGCGCTGGAACAGCAGCAGATCGTGCTGACCATCCCGGCCTCCTTCGACGAAGGCGCGCGCGCGCTGACGCTGGAGGCGGCGCGCATGGCGGGCTTGCCCAGGCTGCGGCTGCTGGAAGAGCCGCAGGCCGCGTTCTACGACTGGATCTACCGCCACCGCGCGACGCTGGCGCAGGACCTGTCGCAAACGCGGCTGGTGCTGGTGTGCGACGTCGGCGGCGGCACCACGGACTTCAGCCTGATCAAGGTGGAGATGCGGGACGGGGAACCCGTGCTGACGCGCATCGGCGTGGGCAACCACCTGATACTGGGCGGTGACAATATGGACCTGGCGCTGGCGCGCGTGGTGGAAACCCGGCTGGCCGGTGGCGACCCGCAAGCGGCGCGCTTGTCGGCGGCGCGCATGGCGCAGCTGACGGAACGCTGCCGCGCCGCCAAGGAGCAACTGCTGGCGGCGGACGCCCCCGAACGCGTGTCCGTCACCATGCTGGGCAGCGGCTCCAGACTCATCGGCGGCACGCGCTCGGTCGACCTGACGCGCGAGGAAGTCGAGCGCATGGTGGTCGACGGCTTCTTCCCCATGGGCGACGCCGGCGAGGAAGCGAAACGCACGCGCGGCGGCATCGTTGAATTCGGCCTGCCCTACGCGGCCGACGCCGCCATCACGCGCCATCTTTCCAGCTTTCTGCACCAGCACGCCGCCGCCGCGCGCGCGGCGCTGGGCATGGATGACGACGATGCCGGGTTGCCGATTCCGGACACGCTGCTGCTGAACGGCGGCGTGTTCCGCGCCGACGCGCTGGCGGCACGGCTGGAGGCGACGCTGTCGGCCTGGCGCGGCCAGCCTGTGCAGATGCTGCACAACGACAATCCGGACGTGGCGGTGGCGCGCGGCGGCGTGGCCTATTCGATCGGCAAGCAGGGCCGCGCGCCCACCATAGGCGGCGGCTCGCCGCGCTCCTACTTCCTGCTGCTCGACAGCGAAGCCGATGCAGGCGGCAGCGCCGCAGCCAGTGCTGCGGCGACGGAGGCCGGCAACCACGCCGGCATGGGCGGCGCGGCACCGCGCACCGCACGCCGCGCCGTGTGCATCCTGCCGCGCGGCGCTGAAACTGCCACCGAAATCCGTCTGGCCGAACGCACCTTCGCGCTGCGCCTGGGCCGGCCGGTGCGCTTCCACATCGTCTCCTCGACCGCCGATGCGGGTCCGGCTCCGCGCGCCGGCGAACTGGTCGATCTCGATCCCTCGTCCTTCGTGCGCCTGCCCCCTATCGCGACCGTGCTGCGCGACAGCGGCGACGCTGCGGCGCGCAGGGAAATCCCGGTGCAGCTGGCCGCGTCGCTGAGCGAAGTCGGCACACTGGAAGTGCATTGCGTGGCCAACGAAGGCGGCAAGCCGCAGCGCTGGCTGCTTGAATTCCAGTTGCGCGACGAGGGCGCGCCAGCCTCCGGGCACGGCGCGGATGAAATCGCGCTGCCGCCGCGCTACAAGGATGCGCTGGACAGGATAGACCGCATCTTCGGCGGCCGCGCGCAACAGGTGGAGAGCAAGGAAGTGCGCCAGCTCGGCCGCCAGCTTGACCATCTGCTGGGCGCGCGCGAAACCTGGGCCACGCCGCTGCTGCGCCAGTTGTTCGACGCGCTGCTGCAGCGTGCCAAGGGCCGCCGCCGCTCCGCCGAACATGAACGCGCCTGGCTCAACCTGGCCGGCTATTGCCTGCGGCCCGGCTTCGGCCATCCGCTCGACGACTGGCGCATCGAGCAGCTGTGGGCCATGTTCGACACCGGCCTGCAGCACCACAAGGACAGCCAGGCTTGCTCCGAATGGTGGACCTTGTGGCGCCGCGTCTCCGGCGGCCTGGACGCCGCACGGCAATTGCGCCTGCTGGACGATTTCGCCTTCAACCTGCAGGCCGACGAACAGGAGCGCGGACGCCGTCCCGTCACGCTGGCGAACGGCAGCGAGGAAGACATGCTGCGCCTGGGCGCCTCGCTCGAGCGCATCCCGTCGGCGTACAAGGGCGAGATCGGCGCATGGCTGCTGACGCAGGTCGAGAAGCACGCGGCGGCCGGCGCCGCCAGGCCGGACAAGGCCGAGGCGGCGCTGGGACGCTTCCTGTGGGCGCTGGGCAGGGTCGGCGCGCGCCATCCCTTCCACGGCAGCGCGCACGACGTGGCGCCGGTGGAGCAAGTCGAGCAATGGCTGGCGTCCCTGCTGACGCTGGACTGGAAGAAGGTCGAACCGGCCGGCTTCGCGGCCGCCCACCTGGCGCGCATGACGGGCGACCGCACGCGCGACATCACCCCTGAACTGCGCGCGCACATCCTGCAGCGCCTGGAATCCTCGCGTGCCCCGGCCGCGTGGAGCGCCATGGTGAGCGAGGTCGTGGAGCTCGATCAGGCGATGGAGAAGCGCATGCTGGGCGAGTCGCTGCCGCCGGGGCTCAAGCTGATCAGCTGATCAGCTCATTGCTGCCCGGCTGCCCGGCCAGACGCCTGCCCGCCTGCCAGCACACCGTCCGGCCGGCCACGCACTTAGCGCGCCGCTTGCGCTGGTCCCGCCTGGACGTAACCCTGCTGCTGCGCGACGAAGCCATCGAAAGCGGCGATCAGCGGCGCAAATTTGTTCCCGTCGTTTTCCAGCTGGGCCAGCGCGTAAGTGGTCGCTTCCAGCGTGGACAGCTGGTCCGGCGCGTGGGCTTTGCGGATCAGGTAGTGGGATGCGGGCATATCGCGCAGCGGCAAGCGGGGCAGGCGCTGCAAGGCCGGGTTCAGGTACAGCATCTTGCGGCTCTTGCGCCACGTGGCGTCCAGCACCACCAGCCGCAGCGTGCCGGGCTGCCGCGCCCACGCCGGATCGAAAGGCGGCGCGGGAGCGATGCCGAGCGAGGCGTCGCCCGGCGTGTCCGGGTACAGCAGCAGCGAGCGGCGGGGGCCGGCCAGCAAAGTGTCCAGCTGCCCGGCGTCGAAGGACTCGCCAACGGCCAGCCGGCTGTCGGGCAAGCACAGATGCAACAGCCGCGCGCTGTTCTTGGCATTCGCCACTTCCATCGGATGCTGCAGTATCAGCACCTCGGCCGCACTGGCCACCGGGGCCACCCAGCGGCAGATGCAGGTCGCTTGCGGGCGCAGGCAGGCGGCGCACACGGCGCGTTTGGACGGATTGGACATGGCGCGATTGTAGCCTTCAAAGCCGGCTGGACGCCAGCCCCAGTCCCCGACCAGGCCAACTGACCTACTCCGAGGCCGGCGCGGTCCCCAGCAGCTCGTCCATCTGCGCGATGACGCCAGGTTCCTTCAGGACCGCGCGCAGCCACAAGTGCAAGGGCAGCTCGCCCCAGCCGGCAGCCTTCTCAGCCAGGTAGGCGACCGGGCTATGGGGCTCGGTGCGGCGGAAGAATTCCGCCACCAGCCGCAGTTGCGCCAGCGCCTGCGTGCGGTTCTGCGGCGGCCCTGCGGCGGCGCGGCGCGCACCCGCACCGGTTCCCCCCTCGGCAAGCGGACCGTCGTCGCCGAAGGCGGCGCTTTCCTCCGGTCCAGGCGGCGAGGCCAGCGGCTCGATGAAATCGATGGCGTTCAGCAGCGCTTCCCGCGCCGCGCCGAAACTCGGGCCGTCGGCGCCAAGCTGCGCATCGACTGCGCGTTCCAGTTCAAGCAGCGACGCGGCGCAGTAACGCGCATCGGCCAGCAGGCTGTCGTTGAACTGCGCCGAATTGCGGCGCCGCTCCGCATCCAGTTCAGCCAGCCCCGGTCCGCTGGCGGCGACGGGCTGCATGTCCCAGCCCCGCGTGTTCAGTGCGGCCGCGCTGGCCGCGTTCATGCGCTGGCGCGCCGCTTCGAAGCTGGCCATGGAAACCGCACCGTCCTCGGTCACCGGGATTTCCTTGACCAGTTGCGGAGTGCGCGACAGCAGCCAGTACAGATTGCCCACGCGCTGCTCGATGTCGCCGTCCTCGATGGCCGGGTGCAGGCCGTCCCAGTATTTGGAACACAGGCCAGCCAGCAACGCAAAACCATCGCCCAGGCCCCGGAAACTGCGTGTCTTGGCATGCGCCTCGGCCAGCCACACGGCCAGCCGCAAATCCTTGCTGCGCGATTCGATCAACGCCGCGCAGCGGGTGGCGACCAAAGGCCAGTCCGCCTCTTTCAGCGCCACCACCCATTCGCCCTGCGCCAGCGTGGGATCGTCGGCCAATCTTGCCTTGACGATTTCGTCCACCTCGCTGCTGAACGATATGTCTTCCCCGCAAACCTGCGCGGTGCTGATGGGGGTGAGCAGTTGCGCGATGCTGAACATGGCTGTCTCCTTATTTGATCGTGTATTTGAACTGCCCCTGGCGGCTCGCGCCGGCCTTGATGCTGGTGAATGGCACCCCATCCGCCATGCGCGCGAGCACCGCTTCCGCTATCCCCGGCAGCAGCGTGCCGTTCAGGATATGGTCCACACTGCGCGCGCCCGAATCGACTTCCGTGCAGCGCGCCAGCACCGCGTCGACCACCGCGTTGTCGTGGCTGAATTCGGCCTGGTGGTTGGCACGGATGCGTTGCCCGATGCGTTCCAGCTTGAGCGAAATGATATGCATCAGGATCTCGTCGGGAATGGGATAGAACGGCACCAGCTGCAGGCGGCCGAGCAATGCGGGCTTGAAATGCTTCATCAGTTGCGGCCGGGCCAGTTGCTCGAGCGCCGCGGGTGCGGGGCGCTCGGCTGCGGGCTTGTTCAGGCAGGCCTGCATGATGGCGGCCGACGCCACGTTCGAGGTGGCGATGATGATGGTGTTGCGAAAGTCGATCTCGCGCCCTTCCGCGTCGTCCAGCACGCCCTTGTCGAAGACCTGGAAAAACAGCTCGGCCACGTCGGGGTGGGCCTTCTCGATTTCGTCCAGCAGCACCACGCTGTAGGGGTTGCGCCGCACCGCTTCGGTCAACACCCCGCCTTCGCCATAGCCGACATAGCCGGGAGGCGAGCCTTTCAGGCCGGAGACGCTATGCGCTTCCTGATATTCGCTCATGTTGATGGTGATGAGTTTGCGTTCGCCGCCGTACAGCAGGTCCGCCAGCGCCAGCGCCATCTCGGTCTTGCCCACGCCGGACGGGCCGGTGAACAGGAACACGCCCTTGGGCTGGTTCGGGTCGTCCAGCATGGCACGCGCCGTGCGCACGCGCTGCGCGACGGCCGCCACCGCGTGCCGCTGGCCCAGAACACGTGCCTGCAGCGCGTGCTCCAGTTTCTGCACCGAGCGGATCTCGTCGCGCACCATTTTGCCGAGCGGGATTCCGGTCCAGCCGGACACGATGGCCGCCACCGTATGCGCGTCCACCTCCAGCGGCACCATCGGGTCTTCGGCCTGCAGCGCGGTCAGCTCTTCCTGCAGCGCCGCCATGCTGACGCCGCCGCCCACAGGCGGACAACTATCGCGCTGGACCGCCATGGCGGCATGCAGCGCCTTCTCGCGCTCCCAGCGCGCGTTGTGCCCGTCGTGCTCCTGCTGCAGCGCCTCGCGCGCCACGCGCAACTCGCGCAGGCGGGCAGCGTGCTTGCCCTGCCGGCCTTCACGCTCCAGTGCCGCGATTTCGTAGCCTATGCGCTCGACGCGCTTCAGCGCCTGTTCCACCGCCTGCGGCGCGGCGCTCCGGCCCAGCGCCACCCGGGCACAGGCGGTATCGAGCACACTGACCGCCTTGTCCGGCAGCTGGCGGCCGCTGATGTAGCGGTGCGACAGGCTCACCGCTGCCACCACCGCGTCGTCGCCGATGCGGATGCCGAAGTGCTTTTCCATCAGCGGCGCCATCGCGCGCAGCATGGCGCAGGCGATGTCCTCGCTGGGTTCCTCCACCTTCACGACCTGGAAGCGACGCGCCAGCGCGGCATCCTTCTCGAAGTACTTCTTGTATTCGCTCCAGGTGGTGGCCGCGATGGTACGCAGCTCGCCGCGCGCCAGGACAGGCTTGAGCAGGTTGGCCGCGTCGTTCTGGCCGGCCTGCCCGCCCGCGCCTATCATGGTGTGCGCCTCGTCGATGAACAGCACGATGGCGTGCGCACTCTTGCGCACCTCGTCGATCACGCTTTTCAGCCGGGCCTCGAATTCGCCCTTGACGCTGGCGCCGGCCTGCAGCAGGCCCATGTCCAGCGCGTGGATTTCGACACCGCGCAGCACCTCGGGCACATCGCCCGCCGCGATGCGCAGCGCCAGCCCCTCCACCACCGCGGTCTTGCCGACGCCCGCCTCGCCGGTGAGGATGGGATTGTTCTGGCGCCGCCGCATCAGGATGTCCATGGCTTGGCGGATCTCGGCCTCGCGGCCGATCACGGGATCGAGCTTGCCCTCGCGCGCCTGCTGCGTGAGGCTGGTGGTGTACTGGTCCAGCGCGGGCGTCTTCACGGCCAGTTGCCGCACCTGATCACCGCTGGCGCCGTCCCCCTGCGGCAACCGTTGCTGCGCCGCCCGCTCACCGGCACGCTCCTCCTGCGAGCCGCGCACGTATTTGTCGAGGTTGTGCTTGAGTTCATCGAGCGGAAAACGCGCGAAGAGCGCCGAGCCGCGCGCGGCCAGCTGTGCCAGGTCCGGCTCCGTCAACAACGCCAGCAACAGATGGCCGCTGCGTATCAAATCCGGCTGCGGCAGCGACAGCGACGCAATCAGCCAGGCATGCTCCAGCAGCACGGGCAAGTGCCTGGAAAACACCGGCGTGCGCGCGCTGCCGTTCTTGAAGCGGGCGATCTCGTTGCGCAAGTCGCCGTCCAGCGCCTCCAGGCTGACCCCGCACTTGCGCGCGATCAGCACAAAGTCGCTCTGTTCCTGCTCCAGCAACGCCAGGAACAGGTGTTCGATATCGACCTCGTATTGCCCCAGCCCGACGCAGATACTGGCGGCGCGGGTCGCTGCCAGGCGCGTGGTGTCGTTCAGTTTTGCTATCAGGGTTTTCAGATTGATGCTCATGCCGGGGCTCCGCTTACGCTGTGGTTGATCGAATAATGCAGCGTGGACGGCTGCAGTACGGCGTCGAAATTGATGGGTTCAAAGGCGGGAAAGACTGCCAGCATGCCGCTGATGATGAAGTCGACCCGGTTGACCGTGCCGGCGCGCAGTTCGATGCGGGCCTGCACCTGCCGCAGGCGGGGCTCGTGACGCTCTATGGCCCGCTTCAGGCTGGCGCAGATGCGGGCGCGGTCCTCGCTGCTGCTCAGGCACAGGCCGGCAAAGTCGATCAGGCCGTAGTTGACGATGGAACCGGCGCATTCGGAATAGGCGCCCATATCCGCCTCCAGCAGGGCCGCGCGCGTGTTCAGCAAATCCTCAAGGTCGCGCGCGACGGCGTCCTTCAGCTGCACGATGGTGGCCGCGTGGCCACGGTTGCCCATCAGGCGGTCCATCAAGCCGGGTGCAAAGCCGCTCATGGCTGCTCCTCTCAAAAAATGCCGCGGTGCTGCCACCGCGGCATGTTCTACGCCAGCCGCCTAGGCAATGCGGTTGGCCGACAGATCCCAGCCGCCGGACGTGTTGCCGCCGGCGCCGCCAGTGATCTTCTGCTGCGTGTATTTCCAGCGCACTTTCGAGAACTTGAACCCGACCGCCTCGGTCAGGATGTCGCCCTCCTCGACAGCCGGGGCGACGGCGCCGATCAACACGTTTTCAATTTCGATTTCGAAGTACTTGACGCGTTCACCCTGCGCATCGGCCCGCATGAACTCGAACTTCGCCTTGGGGATGGTACGGCCGGCGGCGCAGGTTTGCAGCAGGATGGGCGAGGCCAGGTCGGCCAGCTTGGAGATCACGATGTCGCGATGCTCGCAGCGTTCCGCCGTGTGGCCGCCGCCGGTGGAGGCGGTGGCGGACTTGGGCTGCTCCACGCCGAAATTGACCGATTTGCACTCGATCCAGTCCTTGTGGCGGTCATCCGCCGATTCGCCCTTGATACCATCAATGTACAGATAGACGTCGATTGCCATTGCATGCTCCTAGGTTGTGGTTAGTGGTTGGTCGATTGCGGCAACTCCGCGACCAGTCGGAGGGAAACGGAGAGTTCGTCGAGCTGGAAATGCGGACGCAGGAAGGACACGGCGCGGTAGACGCCCGGCCGCCCCGGCACTTCGTGCACCTGCACCGAGGCCTCGCGCAGCGGAAAGCGCGCCTTCTGGTCCTGGCTGGCGTTATCGTCGAGCAGCACGTACTTCATCAGCCAGCGGTTAAGGAAATCCTCCACGCTGGATGCTGCGGCGAAGCTGCCAACCTTGTCGCGCATCATGGCCTTCATGTAGTGGGCGATGCGCGAGACGGCGAAGATGTATTGCAGCTGCGAAGACAGCACGGCGTTGGCGTTGGCAGCCTCGGAGCTGTACTTGCGCGCCTTCTGGGCCGACTGCGCACCGAAGAAGGCGGCGTACGCGGTGTTCTTGCAGTGCACCAGCGAGATGAAGCCAAGGTCGCTCAGCTCCTTCTCGCGGCGGTCGGTGATGGCCACTTCGGTCGGGCACTTCAGCGCGACTTCCCCCTCGTCGGTCTTGAAGGTGTGCGTGGGCAGGTCGTCCACCAGGCCGCCGCCCTCCACGCCGCGTATCGCTGCGCACCAGCCGTAGTCGCCAAAGGCCTTGGTCAGCGTGGCGCCGAAGGCGTAGGCCGCATTGCACCATAAGTATTTGTGGTGGTCGCTCCCATCGACTTCCTCGACGAAATTGAAGCCCTCGACCGTATTGCCGTCCACCGGATTGAACGGCAAGCGGCCCAGGAAGCGCGGCAAGGTCAGGCCGACGTAGCGCGCGTCTTCGGATTCACGGAAGGCTTTCCATTTGGCGTATTCCACCGTGTCGAACACCTTGGCCAGGTCGCGCGGCCGGCCCAGCTCCCCGTAGCTCTCCAATCCGAACAGCTCGGGCGACGCCGCGCTGACGAAGGGCGCGTGCGAAGCAGCCGCCACATGCGACATCTGTTCCAGGAAGTACATGTCTTCCGGCTGGCGCGAAATTTCGAAGTCGCCCACCAGCGCGGCGTAGGGCGCGCCGCCGAAGGTGCCGAATTCTTCTTCGTACACCTTCTTGAACATCGTGCTCTGGTCGAATTCCAGCGCGCTCTGGAAGTCCTTCACCAGCTCGCGCTTGCTGGCGTTGAGCATGCGCACCTTCAGGTTCGGACCGGTGGCGGAATTCTTCACCAGGTAGTGCAGGCCGGTCCAGCTCTGCTCCAGTTTCTGGAACGCGGGCGAGTGCATGATGGCGCTGAGCTGCGTGGAGATCAGGCTGTCCAGCTCCGCCACGCGCGCGTCGAGCGTGCCGCTCAGGTTGTGCGACACGGCCATGCTGCCGGCACGCACCTGGTGCACCAGTTCGGCAATGATGTCCTTGGCGCGTTCGTGCTCCACGCTGGATTTGGCGACCTTGCTTTGCTCGACGATCTCGTCGAGCAGACTGCCGGCTTGTGCCGGCGCCGCCGGTGCGGAGGCGTGCAGTTGTGCCGACATGTCATTCTCCCTTTTCAGGTTGCGGCTGCGGGGCGATGCTGTTCAACTGGTCCGTGTTGTTCAGTACATGGGTCAGGATGTCTTCCAGCCTGTCGTTGCCGGCCAGCTTGTTGCGCAGGTCGGCCAGCTTGCTGCGCGCATCCAGCAGCCGGCTAAGCGGCTCTACCTGGCGCACCACCGATTCCGGCCGGAAGTCGCTCATCTCGCGGAAGTGCAGCTCCACCGGAAACTCGCCTTCGCCGCTCAGCTGGTTGGCGACCTGGAAGCGCGCGACGGGCGCCACGCCCGCCAGCACCTCGTCGAAATTGTCGCTGTCGATGTTGACGAATTTGCGGTCCTTCAAACGCTTCTGGCCCGCTTCCGCGTTGCTGCCGAAGTCGCCCACCACGCCGACCACGAAAGGCAATTCCTTGTTCTCCATCGCGTCGCCGATTTCGACGTCGTAACTCATCTGAACGCGCGGTGCGCGCACCTTGCCCAGCCGTTTCTGGACGCTGTCGCCGTTGGCCATCGTTTTCTCCTTGTGTCTGTCGTTACGCTTATCGAATTGAGCCGAAAGGATCTGCACCGGATGGTGCGGCCGGCCTGGCCTGCGGCGCGCCGCGTCTGACCGGCGCGCCTTGCTGTGGCTTGGAGGCGCGGACTGGCGGCACCAGCACGTCCTCACCCAGGCTGGTGCGCAGCATCCGCGCCAGGCCTTGGGCTTCGTCGCGCAGCGAGCCGCTCAGATTGTTCTGCTGGCTCAGGTCCGCCAGCGCCTTGGTCGACAGCCGCAGGCCGCTGACGGCGATGATGCTGCTGCCCACCTGGTCGGCCGGGTCGCGCTGCAAGGCTTCCTGCGCAGCCAGGATCGCTTCGCCGTAGCTGGCGCGGTCGAACTTCATCTGCGCCATGGTCAGCCACGGTCCCTTCTCGGCCGGATAGGTGCTGGCAGCATTGCGCAGCAAGCCGAGCGCCTTGTCCTGCTGGCCGGAGGCCGTCGCGCGGGCGGCCTCCGTCATCGCGCTTTCCAGGCTGGCGGCGACAGGCCTGTCCTGCCGCGGTTGCGGCCCGTCCGTGGCGCATGCCGACAGCAGCAGCGCGCAAGCCAGGCTGGGGGGAATTACTCTGAATGTCATCGTGGTCTCCTTCGGTGCGGTGGAAGCAATTATTGAAGCAAGGATGACAACGTCAATTGCGTTGGCGCAAACCCCGCGTTCGCGATGGCGTTCGCGTGCTTCGCTGTTTGCGCGCCCTCAAACACCGGCCCTGTCCGCTTGGCTCTAATGGATGGACCGCCACCCGGCACAGCATGAAAGGACGTCCTCCATGAATATCTGGCGCACCACGCTGGGCATGCCAGCGTTTCTGATACTCACCGGCTGCGCCGCAGGCTCCATCGCCAGTGCCGCGATGGAGCTGGCCGGCGTGCGCAAGCCTCCGGACCTGCCCGAACTCCAGAAGCCGCCCCGCCAGGTGGCGATACGCCTGCACGCGAGCGCCAACCTGAACGCGGGCGGCGGCGGGCAGCCTCTGGCGCTGGCCGCGCGCATCTACAAGCTGCGCCAGACAGCAGCGTTCGAGCGCGCCAGCTACGGCGGCTTCCTCAGCGCGCACGCCGAACGCGAGCTGCTCGGCGCGGACCTGGTGGAAGTGAAGGAAGTGCAGCTGGTTCCAGGCCAGCGCTACGAGGTGCTCGAAAGCGTCAGCCGCGAGGCCTCGCACATCGGGGTGGTGGCGTTGTTCAGGAACCCGGCGCCGCAACGCTGGCGCCTCGCCTTTTCCGTATCGGAGGTGGAAAGGAATGGCATCACTATCGGCCTGCACGCCTGCGCGCTCAGCGTGGGCGGGCAGGCACTGGCAGGCACGCGGTGTCAGCCATAAACAAGCCCAGGCAAGCCCAAGCAAAAGGAGAGCATATGAGCACAGCAGCGAAAGTACTTTGGGGCTTAGGACAACTCGTACGTCCGCAGCACTTCCAGCAGCAAGACCGCTATCACGAGGCGCGCCTGCAGCGCATCGCGCAGGCCTTGCAGCCCCACTACTGGGGCGTTCAGGCGCTGGAATGGGATCAGCTCGCGCTGAAGGCCAATGTGCTGCGGCTGCACCGGCTGTCGGCCATCTTCCGCGACGGCGAATTAAGCGACGCGCCCGCCTGCGACCCGCTGCCCCCTGCTGTGGACCTGGGCACGCTGAAGGCCGAAGTGCAGGAAGTGACTTACTACGCAGCCCTGCCCCCGCTGTCGCCGGACGGCGGCAACTGCGCGCCGGAGGGCGCCCGGCACCAGGACGAGCGTTACGCCCAGACCAGCCGCTCCACCGCCGACATGTACACGCAGGCAGCGGCGCAGGAGCTGAGTTATCTGCACAAGGCAGTGCGGCTGGTGTCGGACCAGGAGCCCCTCGGCGGCTACGAATGCGTCCCGCTGATACGGCTGCGCCGGGTGGTCTCGGGCGGGTTCGAAGCCGATCCCGCATTCATCCCTCCCAGCCTGTCGGTGGAGGCGTCTCCGCGCCTCAAGGCCCAGCTGGAACAGCTGCTCGACGCGCTGCAGGCCAAGGTCCACGCGCTGCAAGGCCATATGCGCGAACCGAGCCGCAACGTGATCGAATTCCGCAGCGGTGACATGTCCGCCTTCTGGCTGCTGCACACCGTGAGCTCCGCAGGCGCCCAGTTGATGCACTATCAGCGCCACCCCGAGCTGCATCCCGAACGCCTGTTCGAAGCCATGCTGGAGCTGACCGGCGCGCTGATGACCTACTCCAAGTCTTACCAGCTGACCGCGTTGCCTTCTTACGAGCATAAGGAACCGGGCGAGTGCTTCGCCAGACTGGACGCCATTATCCGCGACCTGCTCGACACGGTAATCTCCTCGCGCTGCTTCTCGATCGCCCTGATCGAGGAAAAAAGCTGCTACCACAAGGGCCAGCTCGACTCGGGAAAAATCGACCAGAAGACCACGCTCTACCTGGCTGTCGGCGCAGCCATGCCCGCGCTGGAACTGGTGGCGGCGGTACCCCTGCGTTTCAAGGTGGGGGCGCCGGACGATGTCGACCAATGCGTACTCTCCGCCATGCCCGGCGTGAAACTGTCGCATGCGCCGCAGGTGCCTGCCGCCATCCCCGTGCGGCCGGGCACCTGCTACTTCGTGCTGGAGAACAAGGGCGTGCTATACGAGCAGATGCTGAAAGCGCAATCGGTCACGATCTTTGCGCCAGCCGGAATGAGCGATCTGCGCATCGAACTGATCGCGGTGACGGCATGAGCGCGCAAGTGGAACGGCGCAGCGCGCCGTCGCTGTTCAGCAACGGCGCAGGTCCACGTATCCAGTCGCTGGTGGACTTGATGCATGACGGCTTCCACCTCCTGTTCCTGCTCAAGAGCGGCGCCATGCCGCACAGCGAGCACGCGTTCCGGGACAAGGTGGCGCACTTCCTGGCGGAGTTCGACAAGCAGGCCCGCCGCCTACGCGCGCACGGCGACGACATCGAAGCCGCCAAGTACGCCTACTGCGCGGCGCTCGACGAAGCCATGCTGTACTCGCCGCATCCGATCCACGAGTCATGGGGACTGCGTACACTGCAGTTGACCGTTTTCGGCAACCAGCTGGGAGGCGCGCACTTCTTCGACAGGCTGGAGGAGTTGCGCAGCAAAGGCGGTGCCCGCCTGCAGGCCTTGCAGGTATTTCATCTGTGTCTGCTGCTTGGTTTCCAGGGCAAGTTCATGCTCGACGATAAAGACAAGCTGGCCTACCTGACGGCACGCCTGGGAGACGAGATCGCGCACATCAAAGGCAAGAGCCGGGGTTTCGCCCCGCAGGGGGAACGTCCGGACCAGGTGGCGAACAAGCTGCGCAGCGACGTGCCCTTGTGGACTTTGTCTGCCGTGTTCGCACTGGTGGCGCTATCCGTCTACATCGGCATGAAGTCCGCGCTGGCCGGCGCCACCACCCAAGGCTTGGCAGTTTATGCAGACCTGGTGAAGCTGGCGCCGCGCCCGGCCAGCCTGACCATCACACTGCCATGAACGCCGCGCCGGGTTGGCGCCCGGCGCTCCCGACGCTACAACTCAGTCCGCGATACTGAACTCGATGCGGCGGTTGCGCGCGCGGCCCTCGCCGGCGGCGTTGTCGGCCACAGGCCGGTCCGGTCCCTGTCCGGACACCGCGACCAGGTCCGGGTTGATGCCCTTCTGCGCCAGATAGCTTCGCACCGCCTCCGCACGCGCCAGGCTGAGGGCGACGTTGCTGCTTCTCAGGCCGACATTGTCGGTGTGGCCTATCACCTCCACCTTCTTGCCCTTCAGTTTTCGCAGCGCGCCCGCCATCTCGTCCAGGATGTCCATGCCGGACGGGCGTATCGTCGCCTGCCCGCTTTCAAACTCGATGATGCGCCTGGCCAGCGTGGCGTCCAGCAGCTTCTGTTCCGCGGCGCCGACGCGCAGGCCGTTGTTGACCGTGTAGGTGGGATTCAGGCTGGTGGCGATGTCGCTGGCGATCTGCTGCCGCTGCGCTTCATTGGCCACTTCGCCACGCACGCTGACGACGTTGCCGTCCACTTTCAGCTCGCCCTTGGTGATCAGTTTGAGATTCGGGCCGATCAGCTTTTGCACGTAGCCGCTCCAATTGGGCGGCAGCGCTACGCTCCCTATGCCGATCTGGTCCACCACACGCTCGGCGCCGTACAGCTCGCGCAGGCGCTGCAGCATGGCCGCCTTGCTGCCCTCGTCCGGCACGGTGCCGGCCACCATCACCTGGCCGGGCCCGGGCGTGGCGGAAGCGGGTATCGCGGGCGCCTGCGCGACGGCGGTGGCGGCGACGTTGGCGGCAATGGCGGCGGCGACGGCGGCGCACATCGGATGGTTCAGGCTGCGCATGGCATGCTCCTCAGGCAAAGGTTTCGTGGAACAGCGCGCAGGCGGACTTCAGCGACAGCTGGTCCTGCTCGAGGCAAGCGGACAGCCGCAGTACCTTGTGTTCGCCGGCGATCATGTCGTCCACCCATTCCGTGCTGTCGAAATTGATCTGCTGCCCGTCCGCGAACTGCGGGTCGATGGCGCCGCGCAGTGTGGCGGGCGAGGCGCCGCTGAAGCCCAGCACCAGCACCGGCTGGCCGGCCCGTTCGCAGACCAGCAGCGCCAGCTCGACGTCGGCTTGCCACAGGAAGGGCGACGCCAGCGAGAGCCAGAATGCGGCGGTCGCCGCGTGCAGCGCCGGCTCGCGCGGCAGCGGCAGCACCAGGCTCTTGTCGAGCCGCGCGCTGCCGCTCCAGCCGAAGGGCTGCAGCAGCAGGCCGATGGCCAGTATCATCCGGCGCGCCGAAGCGTCCATGCCGTGCCGCGCCACCATGGCCTCCAGGCCCGCCAGCGTGGTGTGCGCCAAAAAACCCTCCAGCGCGGCAGCATGGCCGCCACCGCCGGGATCGACTTCCAGCGTGGCGCTGGAGAGCGCATGCAGATGCTGCACCGGATGCATGGCTTGCGTCACCGCTGCCGCGCCATGCGCCAGCGCGGTCCACAGCGGCGCCAGCACGATGGGGCTGTGCGGCAGGAAGACGGCCGGATCGTCGACCTCCAGCGTGCTCATGGCCATGAAAGGAAAACGCCGCTGCGACTGGTCGCTGCTGGCCACCATGTGGCCGGCGATGGCGTGCCTGCTGCGCGTTCCGACAAAGGCGAAGTGCAGCGGCTGCAAAGCGTCATAGTGCAGCTTCCAGCGCGGCTCGGCGGTCAGCTCGACCATGGTGCCGGCCAGCCAGCCGTCGAGCAGGGTGGCCAGCGCAAGGTTGTCGCCGCCCTTCACGAAGTCGCTGCGGGTCGGGATTTTTCCGAAATAGGCAACCCGGGCCAGTTGCGGCGGACGGGCGCTTCCATGGTTCGCCATGCTCATCATGCGCCTCCCTGCGTCTGGGCGGCCGCCGGGACAGCCTGGGTGGCCGGGACCACAGGAACTGCGGGGCGCGCGCCGACGATGCTCTCCGGCAGTTGCATGCCACGGAAGCCCTGGTCCTGCGGTGTGCCTGCGCCGCCGCTGGCCTCCGGACTGCTGGTGATTTTCAAGTCCAGCGCGACGCTGATGGCGCCGCTGCTCCAGCGCAGTTCGTGCACGCCGTCGTCCTTGCGCTTGCGGGCCGCCGCGTCGATCATGCGTTTCAGGCCGAACTGGCCAGCCTCGTTGAACAGCTCCACGCTGCGCCCGTCGAACGCCACCGCCGTGATGCGCGCGCCCGGCGTGCCCTGTGGCGCGGGATGAACCATGCTGGTCCACTGCGCGGGCGTGTTCCGGTAGCGCAGTTGCTGGCCGTCGATCTCCACCGTGTATTCCAGCGTGCCGGGCGCGGGCAGCGGCTGGATCTGGAACACGGTCTGCGCGGCGGCCGACGCGGTGGCGACGCCGCCGGCGCCCAGCGGTGCGATCCAGCCGGGGAAGCGCGCCACCGCCTGCGGCGACAGCGAAATGCCCATATCGGCCCAGGTGCGCGGCGCCAGCACGTCGCCGCGCCGCACCACCAAGGGCCCCATCGCGGCGGTGACGAATTTGGCGACCTGCCCCTCCGGGCCGAAGAACAGCCCGATCTCGGCGCTGCTGGCCTCCATTTTCGCGCCGGGAGAAAACGGATACTTGCCGGCCAAGGTGCGCTGGAACGGCTCGTAAACCTGCGCCAGCCAGGTCTTGTTGATCTCCGTCTCGGCCGGAGCAATGATGACTGCGAACGTCTGCATCAGCGGCCGCACCAGGATGGGACGGATGGCGCGCTTCTGCGTGTCGCTCATCCCGGTGAGCATCTGTTCGTCGACAAAGCGCAGCGCGTCGGCCAGCTCGGAGCCGGTGCCTTCCAGCGTCTGCTGCATGAACTGGCGCGCGCCGGGGCCAGGGTCGCCCTGGTTCTTCAGCATGTTCAGCCGGGTGCGCAAACGCGACAAGGCGTCCATATAGCCGCGCAGCAGCGTGGCGTCCTTGTCCCTGGCAGCCACCAGTTTGGCAACCGCCGCGAATTCGCGTCCCACAGGTCCCATGGGACGCTCGAAGCGCGCCCCGTCGAGCTGCACGTTGATCTGCGCCGGAGAACGGCGCAGCAAGGTGGTCTTGATCCAGTCGGCGAACCCGCGCTGGACGTTCTTCACCTCCGCGTTCACCGTGGTGGGATTGTCCCATGCGGTTTGCTCGTTGACGGTGTTCAGCAGCTTGATGATGGGCGAGGCCTGTGGATCGCCCAGCCGGTTCATGGCCGCCACCGCGCCGTCGAAGCCGTCCAGGTCCGCCACCGCCACGCCCTGCACGAACTTCAACCACTCTTTCGCGTAATCGAGCTTGTACATCTCCACCAGGTTTTTCTGGATCTGTTCCGGACTGCCTTCCAGGGTCAGGTCGTCCTTGTTCGATGTCTTCAGCACCCAGTCGGTGCTTTGCAGCTCGCGGCTGGCTGCCTCGCGGAAAGCGCCGGCGACGTATTTTTCCCACGCTTCGCGGGTGAAGGCGCCGGGGATGGCGTGGCTGCCTGCCAGCAGCGCCTGGTCCTGCTCGCCGACGATGCGCGCCACCGTCATCGCCGGGTAGCGCGTGCCCGCGCGGGCCTTGATGTCGGCATACACACGGTCGCGCGCCGGCATGCCGCGCACCACGCGGCGCAGGTTCTCGCGCGCCTGTTCCACCATCGCCAGCTTCTGCTCGATGCGCGGCCACGACGGGTCGCCGGACTGCGCCAGGTGGAACGTCAGCATCCGCTCCGCACTGCGTATCATCTGCTCGCGCGGCATCGAACCGCGATTCGCTTCCAGCCAGCCGCGCCAGAAGCGGGTCAGCTGGTCGTTCAGATGGCCCACTTCGGCGCGCGAGGTGTCGGACAGCATCAGATAGGTCTTCAGGGCGTTGTAAGCGTCTTCCACATTGAGGGGATTGGCGTCGGCGTACTGGCGCGGGACTGCGGGCGCAGCGGGCGTTGCTGGCGGCGCGGCGGGCGCAGGCCGCTGCCCGCCGGCGCCTTGCGGCGCCAGCTGGTCGGCATTGGCGTTCATTTCGAACAGCAGCGCCTCCAGGCTGGATGCCACGGGTTTGACCATCACCTCCTTCACGCCCGCGTAGTATTCCTCGCGCAGCTTGCGCTCCAGCAGCTCGCCCTGGTACAGCCCCATGCTGAGCGACCACGGACGCTCGCGGCGGAATTTCTCCAGCTGCTCGATGCGGTCCTGCATGATCTCCAGCGCCTCCAGACGGGACTGCAGGTCCAGCCGCTTGTCCTGCAGCCTGACCACCTTGTCCAGATCGGCCTGCACATTCGCCAGCAACTGGCGGTTGCCCATGTAGGACCAGGTCCAGCCGCCCAACGACACGCCCAGCAGCACCACGGCGGTGAAGAAGGCGCCATACCTGAGCCGGGCCGTCGCGCGCGTCGAATATTGCGACACCAGGGCCTTGTCCGCGAACACCACGTCGCGGAACAGCTTAAGCAGAAAGTAGCCCCCGGCCACGCCGTAGGGCAAGGGCGTTTGCGGCGCCGGCTCGGGCAGTGCCGCCAGTCCGAAGCGTTCGATGACGCGCTGCGACTGTGCGCTGACCGGCGTCCCCTCCTGCAAGGCGCTGGTGAAGTAGAAGCCCCGGAACACCGGCTTGTACTGGAAGGGATTTTCCTCGAACAGCGTGGCCAGGAAGGCGCGCAGCGGCGCCCGCAGGCCCGCGAACTCCATCGGGAAGGTGAACACGCCCGGCGCAAGGGCATCGCGGGGCGCCTGCGCCATATTGGCCATGCTCATTTCCACCAGTCCCTCATGCAGCTCGTCAAAGCCCTGATCGAAGAACGCCTGCAGTTCCTTGCCGTCCGCTTTGCGCTTGTAGGGCATGGTCGCGCCCCATACCCGTTCGCGCTCGCTGCGTTCGCACCGTGAGAAGAAGTCGCTGAAGCCTGCGATCAGGTCGGCCTTGGTAAACAACACGTAGACCGGTGCGAACACCTCGAGGCGCTCGATCAGGTCCTGTACCCGCTTGCGCAAGCTGCGCGCCAGTACCAGCGCGCCTTCCGGATCGCTGCGCAGCTCCGCGATGCTGACGGCGACGATGAGGCCATTCACCGGCGCCCGCTTGCGGTGCTTCTTCAGCAGGTCGAGGAAGCCGCGCCATTCCGCCAGATGCTCGTCCTCCACCGCGTAGCGGCCGGCCGTGTCGAGCACGATGCCGTCGGCGGTGAAGAACCAGTCACAGTTGCGGGTCCCGCCCACGCCCTGCACCACCTTCGCATCCGCAAAGGGGAATTGCAGGCCGGAGTTGGTGACGGCGCTACTCTTGCCGGCCGACGGATTCCCGATGATCATGTACCACGGAAGTTCGTACAGCGCCCGCGTACCGGACGCCCGTCCCAGCCTGGATGCCTTGATGGTGGCGATGGCCTTGAGCATGCCGGCGCGAATGGCGTCGACCTCCTCCCGGCTGGCGCCGTCCACCGGCTCCGGCTGCCGCGCCATTGCCTCGCCCAGTCCGGCGCCCGCCTTCGCCGCGTAACGCCTTCGCAGCCACCGCGCCAGCAGCCACGCCAGCAACGCCAGCGCCGTGCCGGCGATGGCCCAGACCAGCGCCAGCTCGAGCAAATCGGCACCCAGGTAGAACAGGCCCGCCACGGCAATGAAGCCGATGACGGTGATGTGGCGGGAATCGGTCAGGAACAGCCAGGTACGTCGCATCATGATAGCTCCGTGGCGCCAGTCGGCAGACCCGAACCATGGTGCCACTGCTATTGAAAAATTTCCTTGAGGAAGCACAAGCCTCAGCGTTTGCGTTGCAGCGTTCCCGCCAGGCGCAGCTCCGCGTGGCCGAAGTCCATCATGGTCCAGCGCCCGCCCCAGGTCAGGCCGGCCGCTTCGGCAACCTCGCCGTACAGGCGATAGCCGCGCATCGCCCACGGATCTTTTTCCGAGATCACCAGCTTGCCGTCGCGCAGGAAGGCGCAGTCGGCGGCCAGACCGAACTGGTGGTAGCTCTGGAACGCCTTGGCATTGGTGATGCTGGCGCCCGCGCTGGCCAGCAGGTCCTGCCGCTCCGGACTGCGGTAGCCCTCCAGCAGCGCCATCTCGTAGCCGTGGCGCTCCTTCATGATGCGGAACACCAGCAGCAGGCGCTGCTCGAAGCCCGGATGGAACAGTTGCCAGCTGCGGCTGGCGCCCGCCAGCAGGGGCCGCACATGGTTCACTTCGGCCGTGGTGAACACCAGCGGAGGCAATGGCGGCGGCGCCGCCAGGCGCTCTCCCTTGAGCAACTCGGCCACCTGGCTGTTCGCCTCGTGGCCGGCGCCGTCGAAGGCGGGCAAGGCCAGGCGGCGGCCGGCCAGCAAGGCCAGCGTTGGCGGCAGCAACAGCATCAGCGCACCGCCGGCCACCAGCCAGGCGTGGCGCAACAGTACGCCGTGCCATTGCAGCAGGCCGCTGTAGGCCGAGGATCCCAGCGCGTGCCAGCGGCTCTTCCGGCTGCGCCTTGCTTCGCGCCGGCGTCGCCAAACGCGGCCCAACCATTCCTGCGCCGAGGCCATCCACAGCCCGCGCGCGGCCGGAAACAGCAGCATCCAGGCCGCAAGGCAAGAAAAAAGGAACAGCAGCAACAGAGAAAAGACCAGCATAGTGCGCTCCGTCAAAACGTGGCTGGGCGGCTGGCGGCACACTGGATGGCGGCCATGCCGGACTCAAACCATCGTATGCGGCCTGAAACCCGACCGTGTCGAAGCAGATCAAACCTTGGGAGGATAGATTGGACAAACCCAAACCGACGCAGCGGCCGGACCTGCTCTCCGCGCCGCAAGGCAGCAGCAGCAGCAGCAGCCAGCGCATCCTGGCCAGCCTGGAAAACAGCGGCAAGAGCAATGCGCCCGGGGCGACACTGGCGCGCCTGCGGCCCAGTCACCTGGTGCTCCTCGTGACGCTGCTGGCCGTGCTGGCGGCGATCGTCGCGTGTTTCAGCTACGTCGGCATGGAACCGGCACAGCACCGGAAGGAACTTGACTTCGGCAAGCACCCGACGCCGCTGGCCAGGCCACCGCAGGAAGTCGAGCGGATGGCGGCGGCCATCGTCAACGAGCCGTTGCCGGCCGTCTCGCCCGCGAGCAGCAAGCTCTCCTCGAACCAACACAGGGCGGCAGCCGCGGCAGTTGCGGCGGCGGCAGCAGCGCAGCCGGCTGGCGCGGCTCGCATCGCGCAGCGGCGAACGGCTGCCCGTCTGCACGCGCCGGACACGCCGGCCAAAGCGGCGCCTGGCATGCCGGCGACACAGGCGAGGGAGTGGGGACATGCACACGCCAACGCGTCCGCATCGCCCAGTGCCTCCGCACGGCCGCTCGCAGCGGCGTATGCCGGGGGCACGGTGCCGCAGGCACGCCTCTCGGCCGCGGCAGCCCAGCCGGACAGCGACATTGCGCTGCTGACCGCCCTGGTTGCCCACACCGGAGCGCAAGCATCCAGCCCACCCACCGGGCAAGCCAGCCGCGATGTGGTCGAGCACAAGGAAGGCGACAGCACGGCTACGCTGCTGCGGCGTTGCCAGCGCCTCGGTGGCGCGGAAGCCAGCTTGTGCCGCACAAGGATCTGCAATGGCCTATGGCTGCACGAGGCGGCTTGCCGCACACCGGTAGAGGACTAGGCGCGCTCGGAAATCTCGATCAGGTTGCGGTCCGGATCACGCAGGTAGACCGACCGTATCGGCCAGTTGGCGCCGGTGCGCGCGACCGGTCCTTCTTCAATCGGCACATCCAGCTGCCGCAGGCGCGCAATCACAGCATCCAGCGGAATCGCCGCGATGAAACACAAGTCAAGAGAACCCGGCGTCGGCTGCTCCGCCTTGGGCAGGAACTCTTTGCCGTACTCGTGCAGATTGATCTTCTGCGCGCCATACTTGAATGCCACACGGCCGGCGCCGAAAGTCTCCAGTTGCATGCCCAGCACGCGCGTATAGAAATCGATGCATCGCTCCCGCTCGCGCGTGGTCAGCACCAGGTGATCGAGATGATCTATCATTTTGTCTCCAGCTCCTTCATGAACGTGTGGACAGCCGCCAGCACCGCCTCCGCTTGCTCCTGGTGCGGCGTATGCCCGCACTCCGGCACCAGAAGCTTGCGCGCGGCAGGGACCTGCGCAACGATCGCGTCCAGCTGCGCGACGGTGCCGTACTGGTCGCCGCTGCCCTGCAGCGCCAGCACCGGGCATGCCACCGACGCCAGCAGATATTCGATGTTCCAGCGGCTGAACGCAGGCCGCAGCCAGGTATCCGCCCAAGCCTTGAAGATCTGCTCCGTCTTGGCGCCGTGGTAACGCTCCAGCCCGCGCAGCTTGCCCGCGCCGAACGCCAGCTGCGCCTCGCGGATGCCGGCCAGCGTGACCTCCTCCACGAACACGTGTGCGGCTTCGGTCACCACGCCCAGCAAGCCTAGCGGCTGGCCCGCCGCGTAAATCAGCGCGATGCTGCCGCCGTCCGAATGCCCCACCACGACATGCGGCCGCCCGCCCAGCAATTGCGCCAGCACCTGCGGCAATTCCTGCAGCGCATACTGGTGCAGGTAATGGACGCTGCGCCCGCCGCGCAGCGCTGCGGACTGGCCATAACCGAGCCTGTCGTACACGAGGCCCGCGCAGCCCGTCAGCGCGCACAGGCGCGCCGGGAAGTCCTTCCACATGGCCGCGCAGCCCAGTCCTTCGTGCAGGAAGACCAGCACCGGTTTGGCGGCATCGCCCGCTATCGCTTCGTAGTACAGCTGGCCGCCATCGGCCAGTTCCAGCATTGCCATTGCGCTCTCCTCGTTGTGCCAGCCTACAGATTACACTGGCCTGCCGGCTCGCCGTGCGGAGCCCGCAACAACAGCAGCGCATACAGCAGCAAACAGGCCCCTGCCAGCATCAGCGCGGGCGGTACACCCAGCAGTTCGGCGGCCCCGCCCCACAGCAGGCTGCCGGCGGTCTGGCCCAGCGCCAGCGCCATCAGGTAGACCGACAAGGTGCGGGCGCGCACCTCGCTGGGAAAGGACGTCTGCGCCGTGCTGTTCAGCGTCGTCACCATGGCGGACCAGGCCATGCCGCCCGCGGCGGCCAGCACCATCAAGGGCAGCCAGGCCCGCGTCATCGCCACGGCGATCAGCATTGCGCCGAACACCGCCACGGCACCGGCCAGCAGATGGCGGCGCGGGAAGCGCACGCGCAATTCCGGCAGCGCGAATGCGGCCAGTATGGCGCCGACGCCGAGGCTAGCCATCAAGCTGCCGAAGACACCCGACTCCTTGTGCAGCACGTCGCGCACGTACACGGGCAGGAGCGAGGAAAAAGCGATCGCGCCGCCGAATATGCAGGCCGTATGGCGCAGCAGGCGCCGGTACGGTGCCGAGCCGCAAGCGGCCAGCAGGCCGGCACGCAAGCCGCTCCAGTTGATCTGCGCGCGTGCGGCGGGAACGGTCTCCCCGTCGCCGTCGCGCATCCAGTCCAGGTACACCAGCAATAGTCCGGCGAAAGACAAGGCATTGAACAGGAACAGCGGCGCGGCGCCTATCCACAGGAACAGCGCACCGCCCAGCGCGGGCCCGGCGGTGGCGGCTAAGTTGAAACTGAGATTGTTCAGCGAGGCTGCGGCCTCCACCTCCTCCGGCTGCACCAGCCCGGACATGGCGGCTTGCCACGCGGGCCACATGAAGGCGGAGCCGGTGCCCATCATGAAGATCAGCGCCAGCACGGCGGCGGGCGACACGCGGCCGCTGGCGGCCAGCGCCGCCATGGCGGCCGCAGCCAGCGCCATGAAGGCATTCACCGCGAACAGCAGCCGTGGACGCGGCAGCGCATCGGCCACCACGCCGGCCAGCAGGCCGAACATCAGCATGGGCGCATAAGTCGCGGCGGGAACCAGCGCACTGGTGTGGGTGCTGCCTGGAATCGAGGCCACCAGCCAGGCGGATGCGAAGGTCTGGGTCCAGGTGCCCAGGTTGGAGAACAGATTGGCGAGCCACAGCTGGCGATAGCGCTTGTGGCGCAGCGGTTGCAGCATGGGCACCTTGCGGCGGCCGGCCGGTGCGGGCTGCGCCGGCGGCATTGCGATAGGACTATTCTTGTGCATACAATGGCTCCCGGTTCACGTGCAGCCAGTCTGGCGGCGCGCGAAACCAGCGTCAATCTTGACTCCCGCAATCAACATAAAATATGCTGCGCATGAAGAAAGAGCTATCGTCCAAGGAAGCCGCCGCGATACTTGGCGTGTCACTCGCGACGCTGTACGCCTACGTCAGCCGTGGCCTGCTGGTGTCCATCGCCGACGGCCGTGCGCGCAGCAAGCGCTACGCGCACGAGGACGTGCTGCGCCTGGCCGCGCGCAAGGCGGACGGCAAACGCGCAGGCCACGCCGTGGCCGCCGCCATGAGCTGGGGCGTGCCGGTGCTGGAGTCGCGCATCTCGTCGGTCGCGGGCGGCAAACTGATCTACCGTGGCCGCGACAGCAGCGCCCTTGCCGCCCACGCCACGCTGGAGCAAGTGGCCGATCTGCTTTGGGGCGGAACGGGCGAGGAGTCCGATGGCGGCGCCGGCAAGCTGCCGCCCGTGCCACAGCTTCCGGCCGCCGTCGCCGCGCTGGCGCGCACCATGCCGCCGCTGGAGCGGGCCATGGCCTTCTTGCCTGTGCTGGCATGCCTGGAGCCGGGGCCGGAGCGCTGCCCCGGCGCAGCGCCACCCGCGCAGCTCATGCGTATGCTGGCCAGCCTGCTGCTGGACGCGGAGGTTACGAGCGCCCCGCTGCACGAGCAGGTCGCGCGGGCGTGGGGCGTCCAGGGAGCAGCGCAGGAACTGCTGCGCGCAGCGCTGGTGCTGATGGCGGACCATGAACTGAATACGTCCACGTTCACGGTACGCTGCGTGGCGTCCACCGCCGCTGCCCTGCCTGCGGTGCTGTGCGCGGGCCTGGCGGCATTGTCGGGGCGCGAGCATGGCGGCCACTATCTGATCGCGAAAGACGTAATGGAAGCGGAAGTGGTCCGCCCCGGGAATTTTACGGTAGAAGCCATGCAGCCCGGCTTCGGCCATCCGCTGTATCCGGACGGCGACCCGCGCGCCGCGCTACTGCTGGAGATGATGAAACCGCTGCCGCGGGCGGCCGGCGTTCTGGCCCTGGCGGCAAGGGCGTCCGCCATCAAAGGCGCGGAGCCGAACTCGGACTTCGCGCTGGCTGCCCTGGAACTTGTCCTGCAACTGCCGCCGCACTCCGGCGTGGTGCTGTTCGCGCTGGCCCGCTCGGCAGGCTGGCTGGCCCACGCGGCCGAACAGATGGCGGACGGCGGCGTGATACGGCCGCGCGCCCGCTACGTCGGCGACTTCGCGGCATAGGAAGGCATCAGCCCCGCTTGCGCTGCGTTGCTGCGCCTTGCTGCACCGCCTCCAGCTCCTCGTACAGCGCCACGAATTCCTGCGACAGCTTATGGCGCGCGTCCAGGTGGATCATCGGCAGGCAGCGCTCGTGCGACTCGCGCACCTTGATGGAACTCGACAGCTTGCTGTTCAATACCGGCAGGCCTTCGGCCAGCAGCTCGTCCACCATGCGCTGCGGCAGATTGGCGCGCGGCTGGAACTGGTTGACGATGATGCCTTCGATTTCCAGCGCCGGATTATGGTCGGCCTTGATCTCGCCGACGTTGTTCATCAGTGTGTACAGGGCCTGGCGCGAGAAGTCGTCGCAGTCGAACGGAATCAGGCAGGAGTCGGCGGCGATCAGCGCGGACTGGGTGAAGAAATTGTAGGCCGGTGGCGTATCGATGATGATCTCGTCGAACTCCTTGGACAGTTCGTTCAGCGCATCGCGCAGCTTGTAGATCTTGTGGCGCGACTCCAGCTTGGACTGCAGCTCGCCGATTTCCGGATGCGAAGGCATCAACCACAGGTTTTCAAAGCCGGTTTCATGCACGTAGCCGCGCGCCGACAGCGAAAACACCATGAAATTCAAGGTCTGCTCGAAATAGCCAGCCACGGTGGGCTCGATTTCCTTGGCGGCGTCGCCCAGCAGGTAACGGCTCGAATTGCACTGCGGGTCGATGTCGATCAGCAGCGTCTTTTTCCCCTGGTGCGCCGCAATCGCAGCAAGATTCACGGCAATAGTCGATTTCCCGACGCCGCCCTTCTGGTTGAATATCACTCGTTTCATGCCTGCTCCATTGATTTCGCTCGGGGTAGTCCCGATTTTAGCAGACTGGCAACTCGAATCTGTAGCCTACGCCATACACCGACTGCAAACATTCGGCGGCGGCCGTGGCGGCGGCCGGTTCCGCCGCCAGTTTGCGGCGGATATTCTTGATATGCGAATCGACGGTGCGGTCGTTGCTGTCGCGCTGGTCCACGTGCGCCACATCGAGCAATTGCTGGCGCGAGTACACGCGCTCGGGATGGGCGATCAACTCGGCCAGCAGGCGGAATTCCACCGGCGTGAGCGGCAGCGCCGTCCCCGCCAATAGGATGCGCATGCGTTCGCGGTCCACGGCGAACAGCGGCGCGGCCGCCTGCGCGCCCGCTTGCGCACCAGGCTGCGGCTGAGCCGGCCCCTGCACCGGCCCCTGCCCCTGCCCCTGCACCGCTCCTTGCAGCAGCGTGCCGGACGCGCGGCGCAACTGCGCGCGCACCCGCGCCACCACCTCGCGCGGGCTGAAAGGCTTGCAGACGTAGTCGTCGGCGCCGGCCTCAAGGCCCAGCAGGCGGTCGATCTCGTCCACCCGCGCCGTCAGCATGATGATGGGCACCTGCAGGAAGGCGCGCGCCGCCGTGCACAGCGCCAGCCCATCCAGACCGGGCAGCATCAGGTCGAGCAGCAGCAAGTCGACCGGGTTGGCGCGCAAAAAGTCCAGCGCCTGCGCCCCGTCCGCGATGCAGGTCACGCGGTAGCCGGCGGCCAGCAGGTAGTCCGCAAGCAGCGCCGATATTTTCGCGTCGTCTTCCACCACCAGTATGTGTTCCATGTGTCCCTTGTTGTTCATGCCGCCAGAGGCAGCCGCACGCGGATGCGCACGCCGCCCAGCGTGGAGGGCAACGCCGCGATCTCGCCGCCGTGCGCCTCCACCAGCGCCTTGCAGATGGAAAGCCCCAGCCCGCTGCCGCCACGCTCGCGCGTGCGCGCCCGGTCCACGCGGTACAGGCGCTCGAACAGGCGCGCGTAAGCACCCGGAGGCACGCCGGGCGCGCTGTCGTCGATGGCCAGCTCGGCATGGCCGTCGCGCGCCGCCAGTGTCACGGCGATGCGTCCGCCCCCTTGCGCGCGCCCATCCGTATAGCGGACGCTGTTCTCCAGCAGATTGATCACCACCTGCTCCAGGCGCCCAGCGTCGCCGTTCACCCGCAGCGCCTGGCCGCCCAGCGTCCAGGCCAGCTCCAGCCCTGCGCCTGCCGCGCGCGAGCGGTAGCGCTCCAGCAAAGGCTCGAGCAGCGCGCGCAGTTCCAGTTCCTTCGGCTCGCAATGCAGGTCGCCCGCGTCGGCCAGCGCCAGCTGGTGCAGATCGTCCACCAGTTTGGTCAGGCGCAGCACCTCGCCGTGCAGCGATTCCAGCGCGGCCGGACCGGCCTCGCGGATGCCGTCCTGCAGCGCCTCGATCTCGCCGCGGATCACCGTCAGCGGCGTGCGCAGTTCGTGCGACACGTCCGCCATCACCTGGCGCCGCTGCTGCTCGCTGCGTTCCAGATCTTCGGCCATGGCATTCACGTGCAGCGCCAGTTCGCCCAGTTCGTCGCGGCTCAGCACGGGGGCGCGGGCAGCGAACTCGCCGCGCGCCAGCCGCGCCGTCACACCGTTCAGTGCCGCCACGGGCCGCAGCAGGTGCCGCGCCAGGCCGGCCGCCAGCGCCACCGCCACCAGCAGCAGCGCGCCCGCCAGCAACAGGATGTCGCGCACCTGGGCGCGCAGGAAACCCGCTGCGCTGGTGTTGGCGCCGCTGGCCTGGCGCAGCGGCAGCAGGAGCACTTTGCCCACAGTACGGCCGTCGACCACGATGGGCCGCTCGATGCCCGGCGGCGGTTCGCGCGGGCCGATCACGGGCAGCCCCTGTGCGTCCATCACCGACAGGCGCTGGGCGAAAGCCATCGGATCGCGCAAGGGGCCCTGGCGCGGCGGGCCTTCAGGCGGCGGACCTTCCCGCATGGGCGGCGGCTCGCGGCGCGGCCTGCCGTCATCCTGCTCAGGCGGCGGTGGCGGACCATAGCCGCGCTGGGGCGGCGCGCGGCGCGCGGGACGCGGCGGCGCGTCCGGCTCCATCAGCAATTGCGGCGCCATCCGGTCCAGCACATCCTTCATCGCGCGCGGACGATGGCGCAGCCAGTCGAAGTTCCCCTCCTGGCGGTAACGCTCCGCCAGCAGGCCGCTCACCTGTTCCAAGTCCTGCGACTGCATCTCGTTCAGATAGGCGACAAAGCCGCGCTGCAAGTTGACGCTGGCCAGCCAGGCCATGGTGCCTATGCTCAGGATGACGACCGCGCTGACGGCGAGCGCGATCTTACGGGCGATGGTCAGGCGCACACGCGCTCCAAAAATGAAATCGAGACAGGGTTCATGCCCGCCATCATACCTGCCGAATGTGCAGGAATTGTGCAGGCGGCCAAGCTGTGACAAGAATGCCACGGCGCTCCGCGTCCTCCATTTTTCCTCCACATTGCCAATACATGCTGTTTCCTACCAGAACTAAAAGGAGAAACACCATGCGAGCAACCATCCGCCTTGCGGGTCCCACAGTCTTGACCGCACTCTTGACCGCGCTGCTCGCCGCCTGCGGTGGCGGCAGCGCCGACCAGCCCACGGCCGCAGCGCCGCTGCGCCTTGCCGCAGGCGGCGCGGCACCAGGCGACGCCGCCGATCCGGCCGCCACCGCCAATACCGGCAGCACGGACACTACGACCACTGCGGCTATCGCAAACGCTACGTCAAGCGGCGAAGCGGCGGCAGCGGCAACCTCGGCAACCTCGGCAACACTGGCCACGGCGGACATTTCAGTCGTCACCGCCGCCGTCTCGCGCGCGGCGCTGGGCGCTCCGCAAGGCGCCCTCCCCCCGGCGCCGCCCGTGCCGCAAACCAATCCGGACGGCACCTCGCTGACCGTCAGCGCGGCGGGCTTCATCGACAGGACCAACGCCTTCTTCACGCCCATGGGCAATGGCCGCAGCTGCGCAAGCTGCCACAGCGAAAACGCAGGATGGAGCGTGACCCCGCGCGGCCTGGCCCAGCGTTTCGAACAAAGCGCCGGCAGCGACGCCATCTTCCGCCTCGTGGACGGTGCGAACTCCCCCGTCGCGGCCACCGCCACGCTGGACCAGAAGCGCGTGGCCTACAGCATGCTGCTGACCAAAGGCCTGATCCGCGTCGGCATGGCGCTGCCGGCCAACGCCGAATTCTCGCTGGCCCGCGCCGACGATCCCTACAATTTCGCCAGCGCGCGCGAGCTGTCGCTGTTCCGCCGCCCGCTGCCGTCGGCCAACCTGAAATTCCTCAGCACCGTGATGTGGGACGGCCGCGAAAGCCCGCTCACCACCGGCGCGGCCGGCGTCAACTGCCTGCTCAACGCGCGCCCCGCGCAGTGCTACGCCAGCCTGGACAGCGGCCTGCTCGCGCAGGCCCGGGACGCCGTGCGCGGCCACGCCGAGGCGGCGCAGGAACTGAGCGCCGCCGACCAGCGTGCCATCGTCAATTTCGAGAGCGGCCTGTTCGCCGCGCAGGTCAGCAGCGCCGCCGCCGGCAGCCTGCTCGAGGGCGGCGCCAGCGGCGGCCCGCTGGCCTTGTCCGGCAACGCCTTCTACTTTGGCATCAATGACCTGGAAGCGGGCGACTACCGGACGGGAGCCCCCTTCACGCGGAACGTGATGACCATGTTCGGCGCCTGGCGCAACCTCGATGCACCGCCGGCACCGCAGCGGCCCGGCCCGGGCGGCCAGCGCACCCCGCCGCCGGCGCCGGCCAACACCGTCAACACGGCACGCGCATCGATCGCGCGCGGCGAAGCGCTGTTCAACAACCGGCCCTTCAATATCACGCAAGTGGCAGGCTTCCCGCAGCGCGGCACGCAACCCCAGCGCGGCAGCTGCGCCAGCTGCCACAGCGCGCCCAACGCGGGCAGCCACTCCACGCCGCTGATGCTCGACATCGGCGTGGCCGACGCACGCTTCCGCACGCCGGACATGCCGCTCTACACACTGCGCAACAACACTACCGGCGCCACCGTGGCCACCACAGACCCCGGCCTGGCCATGCTCAGCGGCCGCTGGGCCGACGTCGGCAAGATGAAAGTACCGGTGCTGCGCAACCTGTCCGCCCGCGCGCCTTACTTCCACAACGGCGCGCAAGCCGACCTGCAAGGCGTGGTGCGCTTCTACGACCGCCGCTTCCAGATCGGCCTTACGCCGCAAGAGGTGGCGGACCTGACGGCCTTCCTGAAGGCCTTGTAAGGGCCTGGCAGGGGCGGCAGCTCATGGCCGCCCCTGGTCCCCTTGCGCGTAGTCGCACACCCCCTGCGGGAAGATGCGCTTCAGCCAATCCGTCTGCGCGGCGGTGAATTGCACGGCTGCCGGATACGTGCCGTCGGCGAGCGCGCTGGCCACCGGTTTCAGGGCGCACTTGAACACATCGCCCTTGATCGAGCCGCCCGCGACCATGCGCGGGCTGCTGTAGACCGGATAGGCCCTGGTGCACGCGCCCGGCGCGTTCCGGTTCAGGATGCCGTCCCAGACCGACGGCCCGGCAGCGATCAGCGCGCTGCCGGTATCGAAGCATTTATCCGTGAAGTCGGCAGGCGCCGATCCGCTGGCCAGGTGGCGCTCCAATACCGGCAAGGCCTCCAGCACGCGCGCTCCCAGGTCCGCGTCCAGCCGCGTGAACCAGATCACCTGGTTCTTGGCCTCGCCGGGATTGGCGTCGAGCAGGCGCTGGCGCACCGAGAACGACTGACGCGCGTTGTGCATGTTCAGCTCGGCCTCCAGATAGGGGCGCAGGTCGATCACCGGCATGCCCAGGCGCTGACCGCTGAACACATGGCCCGACGTGTACGCCTTCTGCATAGCGCTCACATCGCCGGCGCGCCGTGGCGCCGGCATGCCGTCCGGCGAACGGCAAGTGGCGCTGCGCTTCATATTGCGGCTGTCGAAAGGATCGTCCTTCATTTCCCATTGAACGAAGTCCGCCTGCTCCTTCCAGCCCCCGATGCAGGCATTGATGCGCAAGAATTCATCGGCGCCTATCTGCCCCCGCGCAAGCGCGTCCAGGCCGTACTGCACGCCCACGTTGTCGAGCGGAATGGGCGCGTAGCCTTTGCTGTCCGTGCCATAAATCTCCGCCAGGTCGTTCCAGTGTGTCCACTTCACGTTCGCGAACACATTGGCCGGATAGCGGTAATGTCTGGCGCCTGCGTCGAACTTCGGATCCTTGAACACCGGGTTGAGCACCGACGGCATCGCCATCTTCCAGCCGCTGATGCACTCCGTCGAACTGTCGCTCGCGTTCATGCCTTCGATCAGCGCGTGGTTGCGCGGCTTGGCCCACGGCGAGGAAGGATTCAGTTCCGCCTCGTCCTTGAAGTACTGGCCCAGCAAGGGACAGTCGGAGATGGGTATGGTCTGCGTCACCATGTCCGGATAGGACTGGATGGCGATGCCCGCGTCGAGCAGGCCGGGCCGGTTCTGCGCGAACATATACTGCTGCACAGCGCCGCCCGAGCCGCCTATGCCGATGGTGAATTTCGGCTTGCCGTAAGCCTCGACGAAACGCGCCTTGGTCTGCGCCGCCGTCTCCGCGGCGAGCTGCATGTTGTAGTGCACGCCGGTCTCGTTGCCGGACGAGCTGACCACCGCATAGCCCTGCTCCAGCAGCTTGGGCATCAACGCCCGTTCGGAGCCGTTCAGGCGCTCGTTCACCCACATCGCAATGCCCTGCTGGTGACCGATACCGACGCCGCCGCGCAGCCAGTAAATCAGCTTGCCGTTCCACGACGGGGCTGCCGCCTCCGGCGCCAGCGTGACGATGGTGTACAGGAAGCGGTTGATGGTGCCCGCCTCCACACGCACCACGAACGGCACTTTGGCGCCGTTGTAGGTGGCGGATTTCATGTCGGAAGGCGGATCGGCCGGATCGTAGGGCTTGAAGCGGCTGCCGTTGTAGTAAAGGTGGAGTACGCGCGTCTGGATCTTGCAGAACTGGCTGTGACCCAGCAGCTGCCCCTCCGCGTCGAAAACCGGATGGCCGATGCCCTGCTGGTTATCGACCAGCGGCGGCCCGAGCCCCGATTCTTCCGAGCGGCAGACGAAGGGCTGCTGCGGCGCGGCGGCGGCAGGGATGGCGGCGGAAGCGCCGCAGGCGGCGACCGCGCAAGCGGCCCAAAAACTCCGTGTTGGCATAGCGGTTTCCCTCGCGACGTTGGTGTCGCCTAGTGTAACCCGAAGCGCGGCGCGTCCCCCATGAGCACGATCAACGAGTCGTCCCGGCCTCCTTATCTGTTTTTCATCTTTTCCAACTTGTTTTTATTCGTTCTGTTTCACTTTCGCGAAACGTATATTCGAGTCACTGGCTGCCGTCTATCGCCATCAGCAAGACCGGATACACCGTCCCGTAACAATCATGAGGCCCATTTATGTCAGTTGACGTCGCCGCGCCCGCCTTGCCCGAGGCATTGGAATCGATCAGATCCGAAGCCGAAACCGCCGGGTTGCCTTTTGCCGGCGGCGTCACGCCCGCCACCGCATGGCAGCTCTTCTCCGAACGAGACGTGCTCCTGGTGGACGTGCGCTCCGCCGAAGAACGCAAATTCGTCGGCCACGTGCCCGGCAGCGTCCATGTGCCTTGGGCCACCGGCACCGCGCTGATCCGCAACCCGCGCTTCGTGCGCGAACTGGAAAACAAAATCGGCGGCAAGGACGTCCCTGCCCTGCTGTTGTGCCGCAGCGGCAAGCGTTCCGCGCTGGCGGCCGAAGCGGCCACCAAGGCCGGCCTCGGCGCCATCTTCAATGTCCTGGAAGGCTTCGAAGGTGAAATCGATGCCTTGCACCAGCGCGGCAAGGCGGACGGCTGGCGCTTCCGCGGCCTGCCCTGGGTTCAGGACTAAGGAGAGCACGTGCGTACTTTCGACATCACCACCATCGTGCAGGACCTGCACGAAGCACGCCACGTCTGGCGCCGCGCGCAGGACCGGTCGAACGAACCCGGCGGCCGCGAGTTCCCTTCGCGTAATGCGCTGGCCGGCATCCTCGACAGCCTCAAAGGCGTGCTGTTTCCCATGCGCCTGGGGCCGCCCGACCTGCGCCAGGAAAGCGAAGACTTTCATGTCGCCCACGCACTCGACGCGGCCTTGCACGCCTTGCTGAAACAGGTGCGCCGCGAGTTCAAATACAACGCCGCGCTGGCCGGCACAAGCTTCGACGACGTCGACGACCGAGCCCTGGCCGCCGTGCGCGCCTTCGCCGCCGCCTTGCCGCGCATCCGCGGCCTGCTCGACAGCGACGTGCTGGCCGCCTACCACGGCGACCCCGCCGCGCGCAGCGTCGATGAAGTACTGCTGTGCTACCCCGGCGTGCTTGCCATGATCCACTACCGGCTCGCGCACAAGCTGTACGAACTGCGCCTGCCGCTGCTGGCGCGCATCGTGGCCGAGCTGGCCCACGGCGCCACCGGCATCGACATCCATCCCGGCGCCACCATCGGCGCCGGCTTCTTCATCGACCACGGCACCGGCGTGGTGATCGGCGAGACCGCCCAGATCGGCGAGCGCGTGCGGGTCTACCAGGCCGTGACGCTGGGCGCCAAGCGCTTCCCCACCGACGCCGACGGCAAGCTGCAGAAAGGCTTGCCGCGCCATCCGGTGGTGGAAGACGATGTCGTCATCTACGCCGGCGCCACCATACTCGGCCGCATCACGCTGGGCAAAGGCGCCGTCATCGGCGGCAATGTGTGGGTCACGCACGACGTGCCGCCGGGAGGTCGCATCGCCCAGGCCGAGTCGCGCGAAGGCGCTTTCGCCAACAGCATCGCGGCCACCTGAGCGCCACCGGGAGCAGCACATGAACACCAAAATCGCCACCGGCCCGCCGGCCGCGCGGCAGGACAGCATCGACAGTGTTCCCAGCCCCCTGGTGCAAAGCTTTGGCATAGGCATACGGCAGTTGCGCAAGGCGCGCGGCTGGTCACAGGAACGACTGGCGGAGAACTCCAACCTGAACCGTTCCTACATTGGCGAGATCGAACGCGGCTGCGTCATCGCCTCGCTGGCGACGGTCGAGAAACTGGCCATCGCCCTGAAGCTGACGCCGTCCGCCCTGCTCACACGAGGCGAAGCGATCCGGCAAATGCATTTGCACCGGGGCGCGCAATTGATGGCTATAGCATGTTGAGCCGTCGACGCCGAGACCGCACACTGCGCGCACCTTGACGTAGCTGGCTACTTAGCACCTACCTACTTAACTTAACTGAATTGGAGTCACGATGTCGGCAACAGTTGGCGCAACCACAGCGCTGGGCGATAACGCAGCAAGACAACTAGCGAATGCAACCAAGACCGCTCCCCAGCTGGAGACCATCAGCCCGCGCTGGCTGACGCATCTGCTGCAATGGGTGCCGGTGGAAGCGGGCATCTACCGCCTCAACAAGGTCAAGAACCCGGAAGCGATCAAGGTCACGTGCACCGCGCGCCAGGAAGAGAACCAGCTGCCGCGCACCTATGTGGACTACGAGGAGCATCCGCGCGAGTACTACCTCAACGCCGTCTCCACCGTGCTGGACGTGCACACGCGGGTCTCGGACCTGTACAGCAGCCCGCACGACCAGATCAAGGAACAGCTGCGCCTGACCATCGAGACCATCAAGGAAAACCAGGAAAGCGAACTGATTAACAATCCCGACTACGGCCTGCTGGCGCAAGTCACGGACGAACAGCGCATCTTCCCGCTGACAGGCGCGCCCACGCCGGACGACCTGGACGAACTGCTGACCAAGGTCTGGAAGGAACCGGCGTTCTTCCTCACGCACCCGCTGGCGATTGCCGCCTTTGGCCGCGAGGCAACCCGCCGTGGCACGCCGCCGCCAACCGTCAGCCTGTTCGGTTCGCAGTTCATCACCTGGCGCGGCATCCCGCTGATCCCGTCCGACAAGGTGCCCGTGGCCGACGGCAAGAGCAAGATCCTGCTGCTGCGCGTGGGCGACAAGCGCCAGGGCGTGGTCGGCCTGTTCCAGCCCGGCCTGCCGGGCGAACAAAGCCCCGGCTTGTCGGTGCGTTTCATGGGCATCAACAACCAGGCGATTTCGTCCTACCTGATCTCCCTGTATTGCTCGCTGGCCGTGCTGACCACCGACGCGCTGGCCGTGCTTGACGACGTCGAAATCGGCAAATACCACGACTATCCCGACACCTACAAATAAAGCCGCGACGTGAACCCACTTTCGCCCTCCCCTTCCCTGCCGGCGGCGCCGTTCGCCGGCCTTCCAGAGCCGTCGGGCGCGCCGTTCGATCCTGCCGTGCTGGCGCGCCTGGCGACGGAGTTCTTCGCCGCGCCGCCGTTCGCGCCGCGCGGCGTCCAGGCGCCGGGCAATATCGCGCCGGCCGGTTCGCCGCTGGCCAGCCCGGCCGGGTTTGGCCCTTCCGTGCCCGGCACGCCGATACCGCAAGGACAACTCCCCGGCACCAATCTGATACCCGCTTCGCCCACCCAGGTGCTGTCGCTGGCCAACCGCGCGCCGGCACTGGCGCCGTCCGCGCCGGCCGGCAACGGCGTGCCGGACAAGATCCACGGCGCCATCCCTGCGTACGAACCGCGCAGCGGCGGCGCCTTGCTGGGCGTACCGCAAGCGTCGGACGCGGCGCGACCGCAATCCAACGGCTCGCCGTATTACTTCCTGAACGACGCCCACGGCCATCCGGACGCGGCCCCGGGCGCCAACGCGCCCAAGCCGTCCGCGCCATCCGCGCAAGCGGTGCCATCCGTACCGACGGTGCCAACGATGCCAACGGTGCCATCGGTACCAACGGTGCCATCGGTGCCATCCGCGCCATCGGTGCCATCAGTGCCATCCGCGCCGTCGTTCGCATCGCCAGCCGCGCCGCCTTTCACGTCCCCGGCTACCCAGCGGGCACCGGCCTCGGCCCCGCCAACAGCCGCGTCGCCATCGCCGCAGTACTATTTTGTCGACTCGGTGGTACTGACCAGCGGCTACGTCACGCCGGCAAAACCCGCGCCGCATGACGGCGTGCCGCTGGCCGGCAGCAAGCGCCATCCGCCGTTCGACGTGCACGCCGTGCGGCGCGACTTCCCTATCCTTCAGGAGCGCGTCAACGGCCGCCAACTGGTCTGGTTCGACAATGCCGCCACCACGCACAAGCCGCAGTCCGTCATCGACCGCATCAGTTATTTCTACGAACACGAAAACTCGAACATCCATCGCGCCGCGCACGAACTGGCTGCGCGCGCCACCGACGCCTACGAAGGCGCGCGCGAGCGCGTGCGGCGCTTCCTGAACGCGCCGGATGTCAACGAAGTCATTTTCGTGCGAGGCACGACCGAAGCGATCAACCTGGTGGCCAAGAGCTGGGGCGCACAGCATGTCGGCGAAGGCGACGAGATCATCGTCTCCCATCTCGAACACCACGCCAACATCGTACCCTGGCAGCAGCTGGCCGCCGCCAAGGGTGCGAAGCTGCGCGTGATACCGGTGGACGACACCGGCCAAGTCCTGCTCGACGAATACTGCAAACTGCTCAACGACCGCACGAAAATCGTCGCCGTCACGCAGGTTTCCAACGCCCTCGGCACCGTCACCCCGGTGAAGGAAATCATCGCGCTGGCCCATCGCGCAGGCGCCCGTGTGCTGGTCGATGGCGCCCAGTCGGTGTCGCACATGCGCGTCGACGTGCAGGACCTGGACGCCGACTTCTTCGTCTTCTCCGGCCACAAACTATTCGGCCCAACGGGCATCGGCGTGGTCTGGGGCAAGCGTGAAGTGCTGGAAGACATGCCGCCGTGGCAAGGCGGCGGCAATATGATTGCCGACGTCACCTTCGACAAAACGGTGTTCCAGCCCATCCCCAACAAGTTCGAGGCCGGTACGGGCAACATCGCCGACGCGGTCGGGCTGGGCGCGGCAATCGATTATATCGACAGGATAGGCATCGAAACCATCGCCCGCTACGAGCACGAGCTGCTGGTCTACGGCATGCAGCAGCTGGGACAGATCAAGGGCGTGCGCCTGATCGGCACCGCGGCAGACAAAGCCAGCGTCATGTCTTTCGTACTGCAAGGCTACAGCACGGCGGAAGTCGGCCACGCCTTGAACGAGGAAGGCATCGCCGTGCGCACGGGCCATCACTGCGCCCAGCCGATACTGCGCCGCTTCGGCGTCGAAACGACAGTGCGGCCCTCGCTGGCGTTCTACAACACCTTCGACGAGATAGACCGGCTGGTGACTGTTGTCAAGAAACTGTCCGCGCAACGCCAGCCAGTCTGAGACAAGTCCAGCCACACCGCACCATGGAACAATCAGGATGAGCTTGATTCGTCCGTACAAACGGCGTACATTTATAGAAAGGAATTGGAGGACACCGTTATGCTGGACGCACGCAAAATGCAGGACAAAGCACGCAATGCGCGGCTGGAAGCGCGCGTGTCCAGCGACCAGAAGGACCTCTTTCAGCGCGCCGCCACGCTATCCGGGCAGACCCTGAGCGAATTCGTGATCGACAGCACACAGAAGGCAGCCGCTAAAGTCGTCCAGGAGCATGACCTGATCCGCTTATCGCGCGAGGAGCAAATAGCCTTTGTCTCGGCGTTGCTCACCCCGTCGGAACCTGGTTCCCGGCTACGTCAAGCCGCTGATAGCTATCGCAAAAAATCGGGGCTGTGATTGCCGCTTATTCTAGCGCCCAGCTACATCGTCCCACTTGAAAAAGGACATGACCGCCATGCCTTCAATTGTGGAAACGAAGATTTAAATCGCTATCTGAAACAGCAAGCGCGGCAAGATGCTGAAAAGTTTGTCGCTGCGTCTTTCGTCCTGATCGAACCCGATGCGCCTGTGGTTCGGGGCTACTACACCCTCTCTTCGTCGCTCATTCCTCTGGACGAGCTGCCTGCGGAACTGTCCAGTAAGCTGCCGCGGTACGGCTCTTTGCCAGTGACACTGCTTGGCCGTTTGGCACGCGACAAAACCATTCCCGACAAGGGAATCGGGGCATTTTTACTACTCGACGCCTTGTATCGTAGCCTGCAACAGGCACAACAAATCGCCTCGATGGCGGTAATTGTGGATGCAAAGGACGAAGAGGCCGAACAGTTCTACAAGCATTTTGATTTCAGCCCATTCCAGACGACACCCCGCCGCCTGTTCCTGCCGATGAAGAAAATCGAGCAGCTGTTCTCCTGAACCTGGGCGGCTCCAGTTAAGAACTGAGCGTGGTGATGGAACACTTCCTGGCCCAGAAAACGCTGACGCGCTACGCGCTCCATCTGCAGGATTTTGGCGGCCCGGTCGGGTTCCGCATCGCCGACCGCATACTGGCCTTCACGCCCGGCAAGGCGTGATCCGCTAACTGGCCCTGCAACGCAAAAAGCCCAGGCTGTGAAGCTTGGGCTTTACGCTTGCTGCCGTGCTCCGGCTCGCCCGGTTCGGCTACCTATGCCCGCGATCTCACACAGGCATAGGCGCAGCTCGCCGGGCAAAGTCAGGGGCGGTCAGGGCCGCTTCAACTGGCCGATAACGCTCGCCACTTTGGTAGTAATCATATCGACTGCCGGGCCATTTGCGCCGTGCGGAATAATGACATCGGCGTTGCGCTTGGTCGGCTCGATGAATTGCTTGTGCATCGGGCGCACGGTTTCCAGATATTGGCCGACGACGCTCTCCACCGAGCGGCCGCGTTCGGTAATATCTCTTTGCATGCGGCGGATGAAGCGAATGTCGGAGGCCGTGTCGACAAAGATCTTCAGCGACATCATGTCGCACAAGTCCGCGTCATACAAGGCAAACAGGCCCTCGATCACGATAACCGGGGCCGGCTTGACCGGAATGGTCCTGTCGGAGCGGTTGTCGAGCGTGAAGTCATACTCCGGCATCTCGATCGCTTCGCCATTGCGCAAGGCCTGGACGTGCTGCACCAGCAAAGGCCAGTCGAAAGCCTGCGGATGGTCGTAATTCTGCTTGCGGCGGACTTCAGGGGTGAGATGGGATTGGTCGCAGTAGTAATCGTCCTGCATCACGACCGAGACCATATCAGCGCCAAACGACGCCAGCACTTGTTGGGACACCGTTGACTTGCCACTGCCGCTTCCGCCAGCGACACCAATGACAAACGGTTGGAAAGAAATCTTATTCATGCAGAATGATACCGGAACCGCGGCCGAACCGGCTACGGCCGGCGTTTGAAAAATGGGTGTGAAACGCAAAAAGCCCAAACCGTGAAGGCTGGGCTTTTTGCTTGCTGCTGTATTCTGTCTCCCCGACCTGGACTCGAACCAGGGACCTGCGGATTAACAGTTCCTCGCTTGAAGCAAGTAACGGCAGTAGCCGACGGCGTACGCGTACGCTTGCCGTATCAGCCAAAGCGCGCCTGGTATTCGCTGGGCACTACGCCCAGCTGCGCGGCGAACGCGCGCCGCAGATTGTATTCGCTGCCAAAGCCGCTTTGGCCGGCGGCCCGCTTGACTGTCATACCGCCCTGCTCGAGCAGCGCGCAGGCGCGCTCCATGCGCAGCCGCAGCAGCAACCGCGCCGGCGACACGCCCGCCTCCTGCTGCAGCTTGCGGTGCAGTGAGCGCACCGAAAGCGCAAACGCGGCGGCCATCTGTTCGACATCGATTGGCTGCTTAAGGCGCGGACGCAACCACGCCGTCAGCTGGCCGTGCAAGCCCTGCGGATCGGCCTGCGCCAGCAATTCGGAGCTGAACTGGCGCTGTCCGCCGGGGCGTTTGAAAAACACCACCATCCGCTTGGCTACGCGCAGCGCAAAGTGGCGGCCCGTGTCCTCGCCGACCAGGCTGAGCGCCAGATCGATGCCGGCGGCGATGCCGGCCGACGTATATATCGGGCCGTCCTTAATATAGATGGCGTCTTCCTGCACGGTGATGGCCGGGAACTGGGCCTGCAGCTGCCCCGCGTCCTGCCAGTGGGTGACAGCGCGGCGCCCGTCCAGCAAGCCACTGCGCGCCATCAGGAAGGCGCCGGTGCACACCGAGCAGCAGCGCGCGACGGCATTCGCCCCGCCACCGGCGTCGGCCACCCAGCGCACGACGTCCGGCGTCAGCGCAGGGCTGCTGCCGTCTTCCAGGCCTCGCCCGCCCACCATGATCAGAGTCGATCCGGCCAGGCGGCCGGTGGGCAGCGGCTCGGTCAGCACGCTTACCCCGGCGGCGGAAGCGATAAGGCCGCCGCCGGGCGACACCATATGTATTGCGTACGGCGCGGCCAGGCCTGCGTCGCGCGCCTCGTCGTTCGCGGTGGAGAACACCTGGGCCGGGCCGGTGGCGTCGAGCAGCGCGAAGCGCGGCAGCACCAGCAGCCACACGTCGATGGCGGGCGCAGGGGTGGAATCCGGGTTGGGATATTGAGCGGCGTGCATATTGGCAGATATTCAACCATCGATGTCACGTGTGTCAAGTGCGCAAATGGGAAGATACCGCCTTTGGTTTCAGGAGGCGCGCATGACCCGCTCCATCGGCATCTATATTTACGACAACGTCGAGGTTCTCGACGCCACCGGTCCTTATGAGGTATTCACCTGCGCCACGCGCGTCAGCGCCAAGGCGAAGCCGGACGCGCCGCCGTTCCGGATCCGCACGATCGGCCGCACGTCGGCCCTGTTGCGCGCACGCGCCGGCCTGACCGTTTTCCCCGAGGCCGACTTCGGCGGCGCCGACATCGACGTGCTGATCGTTCCCGGCGGTGTCATCGACGCCGAACTGGCCAGGGCCGACGTCACCGCTTGGATCGCCCGCGTCGCCCGCAACTGCGAACTGGTGGGTGCAATCGGCACCGGTGCCTTCCTGCTCACGCAGGCCGGGCTGCTCGACGGCCAGCAGGTGCCAGCGCAGCAGCGGGCGGCCGGGGCGCCCCCCCACGCGTTTCCCGAGTTGCGGATAGAAGGTAAGCAGCGCCTGGTCGACAATGGAGCCATCGTCGCCGCTGGCGGTGTCACGGCCGGCGTCGACCTGTCGCTGCAACTGGTCGAGCGGCTGGCGGGGCGCGAGCTGGCGCTCGCCACCGCGCGCCACATGGACTACGACTGGGGTCAGCCATGAAAACGTCCGTTCCGCACCACTTCTCTAGCGTTTTGCTCCACGCATAACTGCTCAGGCTGGGGGCAAGAGTACCAGTACGACCTGCACTTATCCAAAAACCCCGCCCTGAAAACGCAAAAAGCCCAACCGGTTAAGGCTGGGCTCTACGCTTGCTGCTGTGTTCTGGCTCCCCGACATGGACTCGAACCAGGGACCTGCGGATTAACAATTCGGCGACCTACCAAGTCAAGCTAGCCTTGTTGTCTAGGCCCCTACCCGCACTCAAAGATTTCGAGTGGGCTGAACTGCGAAATGCGCAGCTCTGCGATCGTCCGCGTGTATCCCCGCCCCCATGGGGCCTGGACAATATGCGTACATTCCCCTCCTGCAACATGCTATCTTGCCAACGACTGCCGCCGACCAACTCCAGGGCACCTCGAATAACCGCCAACTTGTCATTCCCGCGCACGCGGGAATCCATACATCAGCTGCAAGGAGCTGGCCTATGGATTCCCGCTTTCGCGGGAATGACAGGTATTTCGAGGTGCCCTCCATTCATTCGGCGATCCCTGTCGTCTGCCAACTGACCGTCAGCCACGTCTCAAGTGGCGTTCTACGTGGCGCGTGAACTTAGCTGGGGCAGGATCAAAATATCGTAGCGGGAATGATCGGAGGGGAGCATGATCTAAGCAAGGGCCGCAAACTGGCTGCGGACGGTTTAGGAGTGAATCGGCATGACAACCAGGATCACTGTAGCCGCTGACCACGCCAGGATCGGCGATATGATTTACAACGGGCTTGGCACTGGCAAACACCCGACCTACGCTTGGGAAGCTATCACCCAGGTCAATTCACTGGATGGGCTGATTCAACTGATCACGGGCCGTCTCGACGGCCCCCACGGTGAATTCTGGTTCGAGCCGGACGAATCAGTTGTCGTGGTTCGCCGCCCGCCGATAGAGCCCAAACCAGCTACCGCGGAGACTAATAGCCAGCGGGCTCACAGGCATTAGGGCAGGCTTTAATCCTTGGTGGCGGTTACATGATGGCCCATTGGCGCCACCCAATACGCGGGCTGCGCCGGTGTCAACTGCGGAAGCGGACGATCAAAAGAAGCGCTCGGTTGCTGAGTCCAGCTGGCAAATCAAGGAGGAGTAACAGTTGAAGATGGTCATGCTGTACCCTGGTTCAGCTCTTTTTACAGGGGCAGCGAGTTTCGACTGGGCTAGCCCAACAGTAGGAAGTACCCACCGTTTCCTCCTGTTTCTCGCGCAAAGTGATGGCGTCCCAGATCACGATGCGAAGGGCGCAACATCGGTGTCGAGAGCCTGACAGATCCAAACATGGCAGCTTTTTCGACCGCACTACGAAGGTGCATTCACCGAAGGAAGCTCGCTCGTCTGGTACCCATAACGGCCCATGGCCCGGAATGGGATGACAGCAAGCGGCCGGGAGCAGACCTTCGCTGACGAATGGCAGCGTCACAACCCGACCATAATGGAAGCACAATAGACGATGAGCTTGTCATTTCACATTGACTACAATGGCGAGTGCGAAGAGGCATTCAATTTTTATGCGGCGCATCTCGGAGGTAGGATCGGCACGATGCTCAAGGTCGCAGATTCACCGATTCCGGCATCAAAGACGCGTCCGGGACGCCACATCGTTCATGCAAATATCTGCATCGATGGGGTCGAGCTGGCCGGTGCCGACGTTGAAGCACATAACTACAAGCGGCCGACAGGCTTCTATGTGTTGCTCGGTGTCGATTCGGAAGAGAAAGTCGATTCTTACTTCAGTGCGCTACAAACCAATGGGCAGGTGATCCTGGCGCCGCAGCGGACTTTCTGGTCTCCCCGCTATGCGATTGTGATCGATAGGTTTGGCCTACCTTGGAAGATCAATCGCGGAACTTGACAAGGTCCGCTTCGGGGCGAGAACGGAAGTTCCCGATAAATCAGATCGAGAATCAAGTAGTTGCTGACGGACAGTTTGCCCCTGCCCGCTTGTTCTGCTCAGCATCCACGGTCTCGCCAGCCGCCGCCCTGTGCCACGCTAACCCTGCCTTAGGGGCAGGCCATCCCATCGCACGCCAGCCTCACCACGGCCCACTTTGCGCAAATAAACAGGCATCTGAAACGCAAAAAGCCCAACCGTTTAAGGCTGGGCTCTACGCTTGCTACTTTGTTCTGGCTCCCCGACCTGGACTCGAACCAGGGACCTGCGGATTAACAGTCCGTCGCTCTACCAACTGAGCTATCAGGGAAAAGAGGCCACATTATAGTGAGCCTTTTTCAGGCTGTCCAGATCCGGCGAACAAAAATTCCCGCCTTACCCGGACAGCCGTGGGACGCCTTAGAAGCCGCCCTTGAACTGCACGCCCCACTGGCGCGGCTCGTTGATGAAGCCGGTCAGGTTGTTGAAGTCGATGGCGCCAGTGACGCGCTGGGTGTCGGTGATGTTGCGGCCGAACGCTGCCACCTCATACTTGCCGCCCGCCCAGTTGTAACCCACGCGCACGCCGCCTTCGGTCAGCGCCTTGCCGGTGAATTCCTTGGCTTCGTACAGGAAGAAGTTCACCTTGCTGCGGTAGGACCAGTCGGTCAGCACGAACAGGTTGCCTTCGGCCAGCGGCCAGTTGTAGCGCGCGCTGGCGTTGAAGATCCACTTCGGCGCCTGCGGCAGCGCATTGCCGTCGATCAGGACGCGGCCTGCGGCGTTGAACGGATCGGTCACGGTGCACTGGCCGCATTTGTTCACCGACAGCGACGGGTCGTTGATCTCGGTGAAGTTGTACGAACCGCTCAGCGCCACCTTGAACTGGTTGGTGATGAAGCCTTCGATCTCGCCCTCGACGCCGTGGCCCTTGGTCTTGGCGGCGTTAATCAGCTTGTTGACGTTGGAGTTGCCGCCTACGACGGTCAGCTGCTGGTTCTTCACGTCGTACTGGTACACGCTCAGCGCGGCGCGGGCGCGGCGGTTGAACAGGTCGGCCTTGATGCCCGCCTCCACCGAGGTGATGGTCTCGGCGTCGGCCACGGTGATCGGCACGGCGGTCGACGCGGCGGCGATACTCGGCGCGCGGAAACCGGTTGCCAGGCGGCCGTAGACACTGACGTCCTTGTTCAGCGCGTAGGTGCCGCTCAGGTCCCAGTTGATCTTGTCCTTGCTGGTGTCGACCGATTTCGGGCCGGTCAGCGTGGTGCCGATGGTCTCCAGCGTGGCGAATTCCTTGTCGTCCTTGGTGTAGCGCAGGCCGCCGCGCACGGTGAACGCGTCGGAGACGGCGTAGTTCACCGAACCGAAGGCCGCCCAGGCGGTGTTCTTCTGCTGGCTGGTCACGCGGGTGGTGCGCGCGCCGGCGACGTTGAAGTTGTCGGTGGAGCCGGTGGCGTCTTCATTGAAATAGTACACGCCTGCCTGCCAGTTCAGCGGGCCGGCGTTCTTCGACTCGACGCGGAACTCTTGCGAGTACTGCTTCAGGTCGGGAATGCTGCCGGCGGTCTCCACCTGGAACGGCACTTTCGGGAAGTCGGCGGGGCTGCCGCCGTCGATGTCGCCACGGCTCAGGTATTTGTTCACGGCCTCGTAACCGGTGATCGAGTACAGCTTCACGGCGCCCAGGTCCCAGCTCAGGCGCACGTTGGCGCCGCTGGTTTTCAGGTTCTGGAAGTTCTGGCCGTTGGTGTAGATCTTCTCGGCGTCGAAACCGTCAACCAGCTCGTTCGTGCCCTTCTTGATGATGTTGGCGCGGAACAGGCGCGAGCTGCCGGTGGTCACGCGCTGGTGCACATTGAACAGCGCGTTGAAGTCGGCGTTCGGCTTATACAGCACTTGCACGCGCTCGGCGTGCTCGTTGTAGCCTTCCATCGAATCTTCTTCTTTGGTGAAGGCGTTCGAGACGTAGTCGTCGCGGTGCTGGCGCAGCGCCGATACGCGCATGGCCCATTCCTGCGACAGCGGGATGTTGACCGCGCCTTCTGCGTTGATGGTGCCGTGGCTGGCGTAGGACAGGTTGTAATAGCCTTCCATGCCCTTCAGGCTAGGCTTGGCCGATTCGAATTTGACCACGCCGGCCGGGGTGTTGCGGCCGAACAGGGTGCCCTGTGGACCGCGCAGCACTTCCACGCCTGCCAGGTCGAACATCGGGTAGCCCTTGAGGATAGGGTTTTCCTGCACCACGTCGTCGTAGATCAGCGAGACGGGCTGCGATGCGAAGGTGCTGAAGTCGGCGTTGCCGTAGCCACGGATGTAGAAGCGCGGGAACACGCGGCCGGTCGACGATTCCACGTTCAGGCTAGGCACTTTGCCGGCCAGTACGCGGATGTCCTGCCCGCCGGACAGGATCACGTCCAGTTTTTCATCCTTCAGCGCGGAGACCGACACCGGCACATCGCGGATGTTTTCGGTGCGGCGCTGGGCGGTGACGGTGACCGTCTCCAGCTGGCCGGCTTGCGCCTGCTGCGCATCGGCCTGGGCTTGCGCCATCGCGGAGCCGGTCGGCACCAGGGCGCTCAGGGCCAGCATGGCGCCGCTGGTGCGGGAAAAACGCTTCTGCATCTTGGACATCTTCATCATTCACATTCCTGTTTGGGTAAGTGCGTGGTTGAAATGCAAAAGGCCGCGCTAGTGGCGCGGCCTCAACATCTTGCATTGAAAGTTCGCGGATTATATAGGCTCTATGTCGAAGCGAACAACATTTTTTTCATGATGTGTGTTATATGAAATTTGAATCATTGGGCAACATCATCGCAGCGCAAAGTCCACACCGCAGAATGAAGGCGAGGTTTTGGAGGTCACGATGAATATGCGCTCGGCCGGCACCAGGCCGGTCGTCGTCAGCCACTCCTTCGCGGCCTGCGCCCGCCGGCTGCCCAGCGCCAGCACATCCTCGCCGGTGACGGTGGAATTGGCCAGCATCAGCTGCTCCATTTCCTCCCGCGTCAGCGACTTGTGCAGACCGAGCGCGTTCTTCGGCTTGGCGAAGGTCTCTTCCTTGAACGCGCGCGCCAGCAGCGCGGCATATTCCTCTTTGGCGACCGCCACGCCGCCCTCCGGCACCGCACCGCGCACCTGCAGGTCGCGTGTTTTCAGCTGGCGCACCTTGCGCTCGATGGCCACCAGCTTCAACGCCTCCAGATCGGCGGCAGGATCGACACGGCCGGTGATGTCGAGCTTCAGGCCGGGGCGTTCGGTCAGCGCCTTGGACAGGGACTTGAGGCGCGATTCGCTGGCCGGCAGGATCGCCGCGTGGCCCGCGTCGAAGTCCAGCTTGGACAGCTCCTCGCCGCCGCCGAACAAGGAGCCGATCAGCGCGAACGGCGCGGTCACGGTCTTGACGATGGCGTTGCCGATGATTTTCATGATGATGCCGCCCACCGAAAACTCGGGATCGTCCAGCGAACCGCCGATCGGCACGTTGATGTCGATCACGCCATTGCGGTCGCTCAGCAGCGCCACCGCCAAGCCCACCGGCAGCTTGGTCGCATCCGGATTGGTGCTCTCGCTGCCGAAGGTAAGCTGGTCCAGCACCAGGCGGTTCTCGGCCTTCAGGGCGCGGTTCTCCAGCTGATAGGCCACCTCGAAGGTCAGCTTGCCCTTTTCGATGCCGTAGCCGACGTATTTATCCGCGTAAGTGGACAGCTGCGCCAGTTCCATGCCGCGCACCTCGGCCTTCAGGTCCAGCGACAAGTCGCGCTTCAGTGGATTGACGCGGCCTGCGATCAGCAGCGGCGCGCTATTGACCTCGCCGCGTAGCGCCACGGCGGCGTTGCTGTTCGGGTCCGACGACAGCCCGGTCACCGTGCCGCCTATGCTTTTCAGGTTCGCGGTGTAGTTGGGCTTGATGAAGTTGTCGGTGAAGCGCACGCGCCCGCCCGACAGCACAAGCTGGCCGATGCGGATGGGCGGCAGCGGGGCCGCGTCGGCCGGCGGCGCGGCTGGTGTGGCTGCGTTTACAGCGACAGCGCTGGCTGATTTGGCTGAGCTTGCAGGCGCAGCGGCCATCGCAGCGGTGGAAGCTGCAGGACGGTTGCCGGAGCCGGTTGGCGCAACGGCGACAGGTGCTACAGGTGCTACAGGTGCAACTTGTGCCACCTGTGCGACTGATGCCGCCTTGGCCGCCTTGGCCGCCTTGGCTTGGGCAATCGCGGCCTGCGCGCGCGAGCCGGCTTCGGTCAGGCTGCGGTCTTCGTTCGCGGCGCTGCGCTTGATGTCCTGCACGTTCAGGCGACCGGTCGGATCGATGATCACGCGCGCGAAGAAGTCGGTCAACGCCACCTTGTCCACGCTCATGCCGAATGGCTGCAGCTTGACGTCCATGCCGCCGAAAGACAGCGCTTTCCAGCTCAGGAAATCGTTGGAGCTGGATTTGTCGACCGTGGCCAGGTTGTTCACGCTGGCGTCACCCTTGAAGCCCCCCTTCAGCGCGCCGTCGCCGCCCTCCTCCAGCAGCAGCTTACCCCTGGTGCTCGCGGCGGCTTGCGTGAAGCGCAGGTTGACGTAATCGGTGGCGTAAGGCTGCAACGGCAGCAGGCCGATATTCTTCAGGTCCAGCGCCAGGTCGGCATTGAACGGCGCCAGGCCCAGCGTGCCAGCGACGGCGAGCTGGCCGGTCTTGTTCACGGTCGCTTTCAGATCCAGCTTGCTGCGGCTGGCGGGCGCGCTCGACACCTGCCGCAGCGCCAGGCTCACCGGAGACAACGCGAAGATGGCCGCCTCCCCATGGCTGCGGTCCTCCACGCGCAGCGACCAATCCTGGATGTCGACCTGCCCGACTGTGACCAGATATGGCGCATCTTCCTGCGCGGTTTTCGACACCCTGGCGGCGGTCTTGGCCGGCTCCGGGACATCCGTCCGCTTGCCCTGCGTGAAGGCGATGGCGGTGCCGGTGGACGCCACCGAGCCGATGGCCACGGTCTTCTTGCCCGTATCGGCCACGATGTCGCGGACCGAGAGCGCGAACTTTTCAATATCCGCCTTGGTAGCCGCTTGTGGCGTATCGTCGGCGTAGCGCAGCGTGGCGTTACTGACGGCCAGCTCCTTCAGCGACACCTGCGGCGCCGATACCGAAGCTTGCTGCGCCGGCGCGGCGGGCGCTGCGGGCTTGGCTGCTTTGGCGGCGGCCGTCTTCGACGCATCCGCGTCCGGCGCTTGCGGCGCCATCAACTGGCTGAAATTCAGCACGCCCTTGCGGTCGCGCGCCACGTTCACGTCCAGCCCGTCGAAGGCCACGCGCGCGATGTCGTAGCGGCCCGCGAAGATATCGAGGCTGCCCAGCTTCACGTCCAGCGCGGCCAGTTTCAGCAAAGGCTTGCCGTCCGCCTGCGTCAGCTCCAGCTTCTTCAGGCTGGCCTCGCCGCCGATCAGCAAGGCCGCAGCCTTGCCCTTGGGCTGCACAAAGCTGGCGGTCAACCGGGTGCTCAGGCGCGCGCCCGGCAGCTTGAAATTCGGCTTGGACGGCAGGTACTCAAGGTAGCGCGGCAGATCGACCGCGTCCAGGTTCAAGTCCAGCGCGACATCCTTGGCCTCGCCGAAGGGGCGCGCCTTGCCCTTCAGGAGTAGTGGCGCGCCGTTGACTGTCGCTGCCAGCAGCGGCTCGACGAAGACCTGCACATCGGCGGGCATCGAGGAAACGAAGGGCACGCCCAGCTTCAGCCCTTCCACCGTGTGGATGGCATGCGCGGGCTGGTCCTCGAACGCAATGCGGCCGCCTTCGAGCTGGATATTGTTCACCGCATAGCGCGCCGGTTCCGGCGACGGCGGCTGGCTGGCGATCAAGGCCAGGATGTCGTCGATGCTGTACTCGTTGGCGCCGTTGCGCACCAGGTGCACATAGGGCTGCTCCAGCCGTACCTGCTGCACCACCGGCGCCAGGCGCCACAAGGACTCCCCCGCCAGGTCCAGGGCCAAGCTGTCGAAGCTGGCGAAGACGGCACCGCCTTGCGGCTCCATCATTTTGAGGCCATGGATATTGAGCGCCAGCGTGAAGGGATTGAACTCCACCTTCTCGATGGTGAGCTGGCGGTGCAGCTTCTCGGCCGCCAGTTGCTGCGCCTGGCTTTTGACGATGGCGGGCAAAGCGAGGAAACCGATCCCGGCGTATAGCGCCACGGCGCCGGCGACAACGGCCGGCACCACGCGGATTAATGTTCTTTTTTTCATAGAGGGTACGCAATTCCAGGGAAAACACCTTGAATATTAGTCAATCCACGGGTTTCTGAATAGTTTGGTCAGGCCGAAAACGATTCGAGCTGCCCACAGGCAGCTCGAATCCCCAAGTCCCCAGCGGTTTCCGCTTACATGCCCAGCGAGCGCATCAACTCATCGTTGTCGTCGACTTCGGGCACGGCGGCGGCGGCCGCATCGGCCGCCTGGTTGGCGTGTTCCATGTCCATCAGGGCGTCCGGATCGGCTTCCTCGTGCGGGTCGAACTCGTGCAGGCGGATGAATTCCGTGCGGTCGATCGCCAGCTCCAGGTAGAACACATTGTTCTTCTCGGTGTAGAACGACACGCGGCGCATTTCGGGCCGGTCCAGCGGCGTATCCACGTTCAGCATCACCTGCTTGGTCAGCACCAGCATTTTCGGCTGGTTCTGCGTGATATTGGTCTGCAGTTCGCGGCGGATCTTGCCGGTGAAATCGCCGACGATCTGGTTCATCAACTCGCCCAGGATGTTCGACACCTCGTCGGACGTGTGTGAACCGGCCAGTTCCGACTTCGGCATGCCCATGTGCAGCATGTAGCGCTCGTAGAGCTCCATCGCCGTCTCCTTGGCGAAATTCAGCACTACCAGACCGCTGAAACCGCCGTCGAACAGCACGAAACAGCCGATGTCGGGCTTCAGGCCGACTTTGGTAATCCGCTGCACCATCGCAGAGTAGTGCACCTTGCTTTGCGTTGCGATGTTCAGAACGCGCGTCACCGAGTCGCATAAACTCGTCAACAGGTCTTCCGTTCCGTATACAACGCGGTTGTTTTCCGTGGTCATGCTCTTCCCCTATTTTGAATACTTTTCTTATCCGCCAACGCGATTACCCTAGAGAATACTGAAGCGCTATTCTCCCGTCCACCTGATTCAGCCATTCCTGGGCAATTGTCTCTAAACAGGCCCCGGGAACGCAAAAAGCCCAACCGGTAAGGGCTGGGCTTTCGCTTACAACTAAATTCTGGCTCCCCGACCTGGACTCGAACCAGGGACCTGCGGATTAACAGTCCGTCGCTCTACCAACTGAGCTATCAGGGAATTGAGGCCCGAATTATATACGCGGGATTTCGAATTGACCAGAGCCTGGTGAAAAAATCCCGCACGGCGGTGAAAACATGGCAAAAAGACACCAGGCCGTGAAAAAATAAAGCATAGTCCGCACGTCGCCGTGGCGACGGTGCGGTACGCGTTCTGAGCCGTGGCGGCCAGTGCTAGACCGCTGGCGGCGCAAGCACCGCGCTACTGTGCGCCACCGCCAGCTGCCAAGCGCCATTCCCGGCGCGGCGCCACACGCGCGTGAAACGCAAGTCGGCCACGAACGCGGCTCCTTCGTACGAACCATCGAGCAGAATGCGGGTCGACGTTACCGGCACATCGCTGCTTCCCCTCAGCGTCATTTCGGAACTGTCAACCGCGCGGAATTTCAGGGCGCCGGAACGGTGCATGGCCAGATCGGCGGCCTTGCTCCACAGTTGTCCCATGTGGTTGGTAAAGAGCAGATCGTCCGCCAGCAGCTGGTCCAGTTCTTCGGTGTCGGATGCCAGCATGGCCAGCCGGAGCCGTTCTTCCACGCCGCTGATTTGTTGGGTGATTTCTGGGTTCATGCCTGTCCTTCCGGTTACATTTGTCGGAATAAGTGCGCGTACAAGGGACTGACGCGCACGCGTTCGGGGCGCTGCCTGAGGGCCAGGGTCAGCTTGCCGGCTTCATCGCGCGCGGCGCTCAGCACGCAGGCGGAATTGACGATAGTGCCACGGTGGACTTGCCAGAACAGGCTGTCGTCCAGTTGCGGCAGCAGTTCCTTGAGACTCATGCGTATAAGCGCCTCGCCGTCGGCCGTGACGACGTTGACGTATTTGTCCAGCGACTCGAAATACACCACGTCGCCGACCGGTATCATGCGCACCTGGTTGCCAACCGCCGCGCGTATGACTGCAAGCCGCTCGGCCGCCGGCGCGGACGCTGCGGCGGGCAAACCGGGCAGCAGCGCGCGCATCTGGCCCAGCAGCGCCTCCAGTCCGCCGCTGGCGCCGGGCGCGGCCAGCCGCGCCTTCAGACGCTCGATGGTCTTGCCGAAGCGCGCATCGCTGATCGGTTTCAGCACGTAGTCCGCCGCTTCGCGCTCGAAGGCCTGCACCGCATATTCCTCGTACGCGGTGACGAACACGATCTGCGGGAACGGTGTCGCGCCGCCCCACTGTTCGGCCAGGTCCTCGGCCGCCTCCAGCCCGGTCTTGCCGGGCATTTTGATATCCAGGAACAGCACTTCCGGCCGCAAGGCCAGCGCTTTTTCCACCGCGTCGGCGCCGTGGGGGCAGGTGGCCACCACCACGGCTTCGGGCCACAGCCGCCGCAGCGCGTGCGCCAGCGTGGCGGCGAGGATAGGTTCGTCTTCGGCGATCAGTACTTGTATGGTCATGGCAATTGAAGAAAAAGTCATGCGGGAAGGGTGATGCGGGCGATGGCGCCATGCGGCGCTGCGGCTTCCAGTGTCAACGCGGCGCGCCCGCCGTAGATCGCTTGCAGGCGCTCGCGCGTGTTGGCCAGGCCGACGCTGGTGCCGGCTTTGCCGGGCTCCGCGTCCAGGCCACGGCCGCTATCCTGCACCGTCAGCGCCAGCAAGCCGTCGCGCAGGCACGCGCCGACCGCAAGGTGGCCGCCTTCTATCTTGGGTTCAAGACCGTGCGCGATGGCGTTCTCCACCAGCGGCTGCAGCAGCATGGGCGGCACAGCCAACCCGCGCAGCCCGGCCGGCAGGTCGAGCGCGTAGCTCAGACGCTCGCCCATGCGGATGCGCATCAGCCCCAGATAGGCGTCCATCAGCGCGAACTCCTGCGCCAGCGTGGTGCTCTCGGCGCGCGACGACGTGAGCGTGGCGCGCAAGTATTGGATCAGCTGCTCCAGCATGTCCTGTGCGCGCGGCGGGTCGATGGCGATCAGGCCTTGCAGGTTGGCCAGGGTGTTGAACAGCATATGCGGCTCGATCTGCGCCTGCAGCGATTGCAGTTGCGCTTGCAGCGCCTGGCGCGCCACGGTCTCGGTGCGGGCGCGCTCCACCGCCAGCGCCGCCTCGGCGCGCAGCGCGCGGTCGCGGCCGGCGAAAAACACCGTGGCCGCGCCCGCCGCCAGCAGCGTAAACACCATCAGTCCCGCCGACGTGCCATCGTCGAGCGGCCCCATGTCGGCCACCGGATAGCCCATCAGCCAGCCGCCCAGCCGCATGCCCAGCACTTGCGCGAGCGGCACGGAAACGGCGACAACGAGCAGGAATTTGAACCAGTGCGGCCGGGCGCCCTCGCCCCACATCGCCAGCCGCGCGCCGTCGATCAGCAGCAGCGCGATGGTGCCGATACAGGCCGAAATCAGCCAGTTGGACAGGAAGCCGCCGCTGAACTTGAACACATAGGTGGTGATCAAGCCGCACACCAGGTTCAGCACCTGCGTGTACATGCAGTCGATGGCCAGGCGGCGGAACGGGAAGTTGAACATGGCGGCGCAATAGGGAAACGATGGGGCATTGTCCCCATCCATTGCGCGATTGGCAACTACAAAACGACGGAACTGCCCTGCAAGGGCGCGAAAGTGCTTGCCGATGGCGCGAAACGGGCCGGTACCGGCCATGCAGATGACGCTTGACTAGAATTAAATTCTAGAACAATATTCTAGCCATGAATGCCATCAAGCCAACCATCGACCGCAAGTCGGCCATCCTGTCCGCCGCCCTCGCCGTTTTCTCGGAAAAAGGCATCGCAGCGGCGACCATCGACGACATCCGCCAGCGCAGCCAGGCATCGGTGGGCAGCATCTACCACCACTTCGGCACCAAGGAAGGCATCGCCGCCGCGCTCTTCATGCAGGGCCTGGACGACTACTGGACGCAGCTCATCGAACGCACGCGCGAAGCGGCAGACGCGGAACGCGCCATCCGCGCGATGATAGAAACCCACCTGGTCTGGGTCACCAGCCATCCCGAGCTGGCGCGCTTCCTGTTCTCGCGGCGGCAAGCGGTCGCCCCCGAGCACGACCACGCCGTGCGCGCGCAAACGGCGGGCTATTTCAAAACGCTGCTCGATTTGCTCAAACCCTGGTTCAAGCAAGGCATCCTGCGCCGCCTGCCGGCCGAGCTTTACGGCCCGCTGCTGCTGGGCCCCGCGCAGGAACTGGCGCGCCACTGGCTGAGCGGCCGCGTCACCATCGACCCGCGCGTGGCCATCGACGAACTGGCGGGCGCCGCGTGGCGCAGCCTGGCCGCCGATCCCTCGCGCAGCTGGTAACCATCCCTCCCAGGAGCATCCGCATGATACGCACCCGCCTCACGCTGCAAGCCCACGACGGCCACGCGCTGACCGCCTACTGCCACGCGCCGCAAGGGCCCACGCGCGCGGACGTGGTGATCGCGCCGGCGATGGCCGTGCCGCAGTCCTTCTACGCGGACTTCTCGGCCTTCCTGGCGCGCCTGGGCTACCGGGTCTGGACCTTCGACTACCGGGGCATGGGCGAGTCGCGCTACGATTCCATGCGCGGCTGCAAAGCGGACATTTCGGACTGGGTGGCGCAAGACTTCGACGCGGTGGTGCAGCACGCGAGCCAGACGCCGGAGCGCTTGCCGATCTTCGTGCTGGGCCACAGCCTGGGCGGGCAGACCGCGCCGCTGCTGCCGTCCGTGGCGCGGCTGGCGGGGCTGGTCAACATCGCGGTCGGCAGCGGCGCGACCCGCCACAACCAGCCCGGCGTGCGGCGCCAGGCGCCCCTGCTGTGGTACGTGCTGACGCCGCTGCTGTGCCGCCTGTTCGGCTACTTCCCCGGCAAGCGGGTCGGCATCATCGGCGACATTCCGCGCCGCGCCATGCTGCAATGGCGGCGCTGGTGCCTGACCCCGGACTATCTGCTGAGCGCCGAACCCGGCGCGCGCGACGCCTACGCCCGCGCGCAATACCCGGTGCTGGGCCTGACCTTCAGCGACGACGAACTGCTGCTCGAAGCCGGCTCGCGCATGCTGCACGACGCCTACACGGACGCGGAAGTCGACTACCGCGTCATCAACCCGCAGCAATTCAAGCTGCGCCGCATCGGCCACTTCGGCTTCTTCAAACCCAGTCAGGAAGCCGTGCTGTGGCCTCTGGTCAGCGACTGGCTCAACCAGCGCTGCGCAGCCGCGTAAGCCCTATTCGTATACCGTGCCGACCGCCAAAGGCTTGCTGCGGGTGAGGAATTCGCCTTGCTCGGGCCAGTCGGCAAAGCGGTAAACGGCGACCTGGTAATTGCCCATGGTGGGATTTTCAAACGGGTAGCCGCGCTCGGCAAGCAGCGGCGTCAGTTTGCCGGCCGCGTCCCTATGCACCACGTCGGGCGGGGCGCCGTCCAGCGCATACACGAACTTCACGCCCACGCACTTCTTGCCGATGAGCCGCAGGCGGTAGCCGGACTCGCGCTGCGCGCCCAAAAGCTGCTCGCACGCGGCGCGCAGGCTGGCGGCGCTGTAGACGCCATCCTCGCGCTCGCGGATGGAATAGCGCCCGCTGAACTGGTAATGGCCCTTCCGGCGGTTCAGGCGCAGCACGGCGTCCTCGTCGTAAGCCTGCTTCAGCATCGGCAAGGTGGCGCGGCCAAGCGCATCCACCGGTATCGCCACGCTCACGGTCTCCCCGGCCAGCTGCAACTGCAGGCCGTCCATCGGCAATTCGGGATCCTTGGGCCGGATCTGCATGTGCGCCTGGATCAAAGGACGCGTTTTCAGATAGGGCGCGAAAAAGCGCGCGGCCTTGTACGCGTGGCGGTAGCTATGCCATTCCGCGTCGCGCTGCGCCGGCACCAGCACCTGGGTCGGCGCTTCCTCCGCCGGCGCCGGTAGCGGCAATGCCAGCGCCAGCGGCAACGCCACAGATCCCATCATCTTCACGTTCAAAAGCATCCCTTTGCGTAGCTATCGGCCCGGCCGCGATTCTACGGCATCGCACGCCGCCGCCCATGTGCCGGAAGTCAGGTGGCATGACTTTCGGCACTTTGTCACGCAAGTCCGCTGAAGTAGAATGGCTGCGCTCCGACTTGCCAAAACGACAGGCTTAATGAACAACATCAGCAATTATCTTTCGCGCGCACACAGCCGCTATCCCGCCGCCGCGATGATCGCCAGCCTGATCCTCGGCCTGCTGGAGCTGGCCCCGCCATTTGCTACCGGAGCCGGCGAAGCCGAACTGCACAACGCAGTGGGGCGGGTGGCGCGCCATCTCGCCAGCCTTTTCACGCCGGCGCCCTCCTTGCTGCGCGTCGGCTCGGACCGTGCCACGCTGGCTTTTGAGCTATTCCTTGCAGGCGAAGCGCTGCTGATGGCCACTTTCATCGGCCTGCTATGGTGGCGCATCAAGCCCGCGCTGCTGCGCACGCCCGTGGTCGACGCCATGCTGCTGGCAGCGCAACTGGTGATCACCGTCGCACTCAACTCGCTGGCCTTCCACTTGATCTTCGCAGCTCAACTGGCGGCGCTGCTGCCGTTGCGCCGCGCGCTGGCATGGCTGGCGGTGCAATTCCTGCTCGGCGTCGGCATGGACGTTTGGGTGCTTACCGGTCCCGCGTTGCACCTGAACGACAAGTCCATCCACACCATGCTGGCAGTGCTGACCTCCGAGCGCTTGGTGCTTCTGCTGGGATTCGCCTTCGCCTACATGATGAAACAGGAACAGCGCATGCGCGTGCAGCTTGCAACGTCGAACGCCCAGTTGCGCGCCACCCAGTCGCTGCTGGGCGACACGGTACGCTCGTCCGAACGCATGCGCATCGCGCGCGACCTGCACGACGCGGTCGGCCACCACCTGACGGCTCTCAAGCTTCACCTGGACCTGGCGGTCCGCCAGTCCGACAGCAAGCCAGCCGCCGCACTGGGCACAGCGCGCGAACTGGCGACGTCGCTGCTGTCCGAAGTGCGCGGCGTGGTCAGCGCCGAGCGGCAGGAAGCGGAGATCAACGTGCGGCAAGCCTTGCGGCTGCTGTGCGACGGCATCCCCTCGCCGGCCATAGCACTCACCATGGACAGCGGCGCCGACGCCTGCCGGCCAGCGGCCGCCCACACCCTGCTGTGCTGCGTGCAGGAAGCCATCACCAACGCGGTCCGCCACGCCGGGGCCGCGCTGCTGACGATAGACATCCGCCGCAACGAAAGCGGCGACAGCGTGATCGCGCGCATCGCCGACGACGGCAGGGGCAGCGGCGGCGCCCCTGAAGGCAACGGCCTGTCAGGCATGCGTGAACGCCTGGCCGAGCATGGCGGCGCGCTGCGCATTGGCAGTAGCGGCGACGGCAGGCGAAGCGCCGGCGGCGAAGTCCGTCGCCGTGGCTACCGGCTCGAGTTCACGCTGCCCATCGCGGGAGCACGCGCATGATACGCGTGGTGCTGGTGGACGACCAGATGCTGGTGCGCAGCGGCATACGCGGCCTGCTCGACCTGACCCCGGACATACGCGTGGTGGCCGAAGCGGCCGACGGCGCCGAGGCCGTGGCCGTCATCGCCCAAGCCCAGGCAGACGTGCTGCTGCTCGACGTGCGCATGCCCCATTGCAGCGGCATCGAACTGCTGCGGCGCGAACAGGGGCGGCTGCCGCCCACCATCCTGCTTACCACCTTCGACGATGACGACGCCCTGTTCGACGGCATGCGCGCCGGTGCACGCGGCTTCCTGCTCAAGGACATATCGCTGGAACGGCTGGCCGAAGGCATACGCAGCGTCGCTGCGGGCGCCACGCTGTTCCGGCCCGCGCTCACCGAACGCACCCGCGCCGCCTATGAAAAGCCTCCTGCGGCCCCCTCCCCGATGGCGCTGTCCACACCGCTGACCAGCCGCGAAACGGAAATTCTCGCGCTGATGGCGGCGGGCTTCAACAATGCCGAAATCGGCCAGGCGCTCGGGCCCAGCGAAGGCACCATCAAAAACCACGTGTCCAGCATCCTGTCCAAGCTGGGCGTACGCGACCGGGTGCGCGCCGTACTGCGCGGCCTGGAACTGGGACATATCTGACATGGAGAGGTCCCCCGTCACCGCGGCCCTGCTGGCAATGTCCCTGGCCATGGCCACGCCACAGGCATGGGCATGGGCGCAATCGGAAGAGAGCCTGATACCGGAAGGCTCGACGGACGTGTGGATAGGCGCAACCCTGGGCAGCGCGCCGAGTCGGCCCGGCAGCGCGCTGCGCTCGACCTACCTGGTGCCGCAGTTTTCGGTGGAGTGGAGTAACGGCGTGTTCCTGCAAGGGCTGGAACTCGGCATGAAGATGTCGCGCGACCCGCTGCTGCAATACGGCCCGGTCGCATCGCTGAATCTCGGCGGACGACGGTCCGACGGCAGCAGCGCTGGCGCGCGGCCGGTGTTCGGCGGCTTCGTCAACTACCAGCCGGTACAGGAACTGCTGCTGCATGCGCATGCCTACGCGCCGGCCGGCCGCGACGGCAAAGGCGCGCTGCTCAATCTGAGGGCTGCCACGCACACCTGGGTGGTGCCGCACCATATGCTGGGCGTGGCGGCCGGCGTCAACCTGGCGGATGGCGCCGGCATGCAATCGGACTTCGGCACCGCGCGCTACCGGCCAGCGGGCGGCATACGCGACGTGTTTGCCGAAGGGCGATGGCACTGGCAGTTCAGCCGCAAATACACGCTGACCGCAGCCTTACATGGGAGCTGCCTGCTGGGCGACGCGGGCGCAAGCCCGCGCACCAGCCAACGCACCGGCATCGCCAGCTCGCTCACGGTCCAGTACAGCTACTAGAGCTGCAGAAGCGATTTAGAAACCGGCCTTCACGCCCAGTTGCAAAGTGTTGTGGCTGACGTTGATGCCATCCTCGCGCGTGCGGCCCAGACGCTCGGCCTCGAGCGTCAACGCCACATCCTTCGTCACATTGTAGGCAATGCCCACGCCCAGCAAAGGCTTGGTGGAAGAGACACGGTCCGAATTGCCGGTATTGGCCACCGTGTAGCGGTTGCGCGCCACGCCCAGCTTGCCGAACACGGACCAGCTGTCGTTGAAGCTGTGCGTGGCGCGGGCGGCCAGGTAGAAGCTGTTCAACTTGAAGGTTGGATCGCTCGCCATGCCCAGCGCCGCCTTGTCGAAACGGGCTTTGGCCCCCTGTGAATAGCCGCCTTCCAGCGCCAGGTAATCCGTCAGCGCATAGCCGCCGTACACCTTGAAGACGGCGCCGGCGTCGTCTTTGTCGGTATTGCCGTTGAGCGGATTGCGGAAGGTCAGCTCGCCGCCTTTGGCCACGGTGACGCCAGCGAAATAGTCCTGCGCAGAAGCGCACGAGGAAGCCAGGACGGCGGTGGCCAGCAAGGTCGAAATCAATGCTTTGGACATACGGTTCCTTAAAAAAGAGTGCTGATTCCGGCACGGTGGCAAGGCCGAATCAGTGCAGCGATTGTAGGAAAACGTAGGGAGGCGCACATGTGCCGGCAGGCACAGGGCGGGTGCATGACTTCAGGCATATACCTTGGCTATAATGACCTGATAGCGAACTGACATTATTTCACAGCGAAAGGATGCCCATGAATCCCAAGGTCGACGCCTACATAGGCAGAGCAAAGAAATGGCAGGAGGAATTAATGGAGCTGAGAGCGATCGTCCTCGACTGCCATCTGACCGAGGAATTGAAGTGGGGCGTGCCGTGCTACACCGACCAGGGCAGCAACATCGTGCTGCTGCACGTCTTCAAGGAATACTGTGCCATCCTGTTTTTCAAAGGTGCGCTGCTGAACGACGCCGACGGCGTACTGGTTCAGCAGACCGAGAACACGCAGGCCGCGCGCCAGATCCGGTTCACCAGTGTCGATGAGGTGAGCAAGCTGAAAGCCACGGTGAAAGCCTACATCCGCCAAGCCATCGAAGTGGAAAAAGCCGGCCTGCACATTGATTTCAAAAAGACCGCCGAATTCACCGTCCCCGAAGAGTTCCAGGCCAAAATGGACGAAACGCCGGGCCTGAAGGCCGCCTTCGATGCGCTGACCCCGGGCCGGCAAAGAGCTTACCTGCTCCACTTCGCCGCCGCTAAACAGTCCAAGACCCGCGTGGCTCGGGTGGAGAAATATACGCCGAATATCCTCAGCGGCAAGGGCCTGGACGACTAGTGATGCATTCGGGCGGGCGTGGCAGCTACGAGCGGACGTGCCGGTGCGTATCAGGAACGGCGATTCGCTCAGTCTGGGGAGACACTATCCAGCCAGGCAATTTTCGGCGCAGCGACGCGAATTCCGCCGTCGCGATATCGACCAGCACATTGTCCCCAGTGTGATGAATGACGCGCGCCTCCCGCGTGGCGTCAACCAAGGCAAGCGCCTCCTCGGTGGAAACCGTCGCGGCATTCGTCCGTCGTAAGATGACCTGGCTCATAACTTCAATATAGCACAAGCGACAACCGCAATCAGGCCAGGAGCCCCAAGCCCTCCAAATCCTTGGGGAAGCCGGTGACAATCCACGCACATTCCCCTCGTGCAACATGCTATCCTGCCAAAGACAGCTGCCGGCCAGAAACTGCCGTTCAACAACACTTAGCCGAAGAAATGGAACCGCATGCCCCTTCCCGACCGTAGTGGCGGCAAGCTCCTGGCCAACAGTTTCGCTTCAACGAACATCTACTAACGGCGCACGCCTGCATTCATGACCGCACATACTCACAATTTTCCCGACTGGCCGTTCCCTGATCCCGTTTCCACGGCCACCTTCTGCACGGACAAAGTGGCACGCGGAGACTTCGATGTGCTGAGTGTGGCCCATGATTTTAATGGAGACTGGCAGTTCCTGGACGGCACCACGGACGAGCCGGGAGAATGCGTCATGCTCTGTCTCGGCTGTCTTTTCGAGAAGCACGCCGACATCGCGGCCATCGCCGACCTTCCGCGCGGCTGGGGCGCCTGCCGCGACGTTGCAGGGGGCAAATGGGAGCGTTGGGCGCTGGACCCCGAAGACGATCAGGACCATGGCGAACAAGACGCGCCGCATGAATGCGGTGGACAAGAGGCGGACGCCAAGGCGCTGGCCGATATCGAGAAGTACGGCCTGCATGTCATCAGCGTGACGGAAGAGGATGAACATCCGCCGTTTGCCTATTCGATCGGTATTGAACAATCGCTCGGCATGCCGGAGCTCATTGTCATCGGCCTCAAGTCCAACGTTGCCTGCAGCGCCATCAACGAGTGCTATCGACAGATGAAGGAGCGCGGGGCGATCGCTCCGGGGGCACGCATCGCCGGTCTGCTCGGCGGTGATTTCGAGTGCGTCATCGGCGAAGCGTCCTCCGAGCAAGTTGCCGACTATATGCATTGGGCGAGCTGGCTGTACAAGGGCCGACCGTTTCGAGCCTATCAGATCATCTGGCCGAGCACTACCGGCGTGTTTCCATGGGAACCGGGTGCCAGCGACTGGCTTATCGCGCGCCAGCCCTTGCTGGCCTGACAACCTGAGCAACGCTTCGATAAAGGTCCGCTTCCGGGCGAGAACGGAAGTTCCCAATAAATCAGATCGAGAATCAAATAGTCGCTGACGGAAAATTTGTCCTCCGCCCTCCTGTTCCGCTCAGCATCCACGGTCTCGCCAGCAGGCCGCCATCTGCCACGCGAACCCTGCCTTAGGGGTAGGCCATCTCCTCGCACAACAGCCTCACCACGGCCCACTGTGCGCAATAGACGGTCCCTGAAACGCAAAAAGCCCAACCGTTTAAGGCTGGGCTCTACGCTTGCTGCTGTGTACTGGCTCCCCGACCTGGACTCGAACCAGGGACCTGCGGATTAACAGTCCGTCGCTCTACCAACTGAGCTATCAGGGATTAGACGCGAGATTGTACACTGCCGCTCCCGCTCTAACAAGTGCCGCTCGGCAAGCAAAAACCTTACTTTTCCTTCTCCGCACGCTGCGTCTCCCCCTTGTCTGGCCATGCGCTATGGGTCGGCGACAGGTCCTGCTCATGCAGCAACGCGGTCAGGGTTTCCGCCGCGACCGCCTTGCTGTAGTAAAAACCCTGCGCGGCGAGGCAGCCATGCGCCCTCAGGAAATCCGCCTGCTGCGGCGTTTCCACCCCTTCGGCCAGCACTTTCAAGTGCAGGCTCTGCGCCATGGCGATGATGGCGGTCACCAGGGCGGTGGCGCCCGGATTGCAGCCTATGCCGCTGACGAAGGACTGGTCGATCTTCAGCGCGTGCACGGGGAAGCGCTGCAGATAGGCCAGGCTGGAATAGCCGGTGCCGAAATCGTCGACAGACAACTGGATGCCCATATTGCCCAGTTCCTTGAGCATGGCGATGTTGTCCTCGCTCTTCTGCAGCAGCACGCCTTCGGTGATTTCCAGGTCCAGCACGGTGGGCGACAGCCCGGTCTCGTCCAGGATGTCCTTGATCGTGGCCAGGAAGTTGGGTTGATAAAATTGCCTCGGCGATAGATTGACCGAGATCCGCATGTCGCGGTAGCCGGCGTCGTGCCACCGCCTGAGCTGCAGGCAAGCCTGGCGCAGCACCCATTGCCCTATCGGCAGGATCAGCCCGGTTTCCTCGGCGATGGCGATAAAGGCGCCGCAGGCGATCGGCACGTCGTTGCCCGGCTGGCGCCAGCGCAACAGGGCCTCGGCCGAAAAGATGTGGCCGTTTTCTATGTCCACCTGCGGCTGGTAGTGCAGCGCGAGTTCGTCCTGCGCGAAGGCGCGCCGCAGACGGGTTCCCAGTTCCAGGCGCTGGCGCGCGCGCTTGTTGATGGCCGGCGTGAAATATTCATAGCAGCCGCGTCCGTTTTCCTTGGCGCAGTACATGGCGGCGTCGGCCGCCCGCATCAAACTCTCGACGTCGCCGCCGTCGTCCGGATACAGGCCGATGCCGATGCTGCCGCTGACATGCAGTTCGTGGTCGGCGACGACAAAGGGCTGGTCCAGGGCCGCCAGGATCTTTTGCGCCACCCGGGCGGCGTCGTCGCTGGCGTGCAGCTGGATCAGGCTGACGACGAACTCGTCGCCGCCAAGGCGGGCCACGCTGTCGCCCTCGCGCAGGCATTGCTGCAGGCAACTGGCGACCAGTTGCAGCAAGCGGTCGCCGGCCTGGTGGCCCAGGGAATCGTTGATGTGCTTGAAGTAATCGAGGTCGATGAACAGCAGCGCCAGCTGGTTGCCGTTGCGGTGGGCCAGCGCGATGGCCTGGGAGACCCGGTCCTGGAACAGCACCCGGTTGGGCAGGCCGGTCAGGGCATCGTAGTGGGCCATGTAGCGGATGCGCTCCTCGGCCTGCTTGCGTTCCAGGTTCTCCGCGCGCAGTTTTTCGTTGGCCTCGAGCAGCTCGGCGCTGCGTTGCGTCAGTTCCGCGGTGCGCTCCTCGACCCGCTGTTCCAGGCGGATTTGCAGGTGGCGCAAGGCCAGGTGGGTCTTGATCCTGGCCAGCACTTCCTCCGCCTGCAGCGGCCGCACGATGTAGTCCACGCCGCCGCTGGCGAAGGCCTTGACCTTGTCCAGTTCCTGGTCGGCCGAACTGATGAAGATGATGGGAATGTCACGCGTGCGGGCATCGGCCTTGAGGCGCTCGCACACCTTGTAGCCATCCAGTCCCGGCATGATGACATCGAGCAGGATCAGGTCGGGCAAGGTCGTTTGCACGAAGCGCAACGCGGTTTCGCCGTCGCTGGCGGGATGCACGAGGTAGCCATGCTCATCGAGGATGTGCATCAACAGGCGCAGATTGGCGGGCGCGTCGTCGACGATCAAAATGCGGTCCCTGGGCGGCGATTCCAGCCGTTCCCGCACGACGTCGATAGCCGTATTCATGCTTCCTCCTCCCCTGCGGGATAATGCTGGTCTGACTGTAACAGAGTCGGGAGCGCTAAGGTCACGGCAGTTCCTTTAGATTTTCGCCCTGCAACAGCCGCAATATCTGCGTGTATTGAAATTCACTGGCCAGCGTGGCCAGCGCGCGCGCCAGTGACGGGTCGCCGACCTCGGCGATGACAGCCTCTACCGCCGCGGTATCGAGCTGGACCAGCCCTTGTTCCAAGGCCAGGCGCTGCGCCGCAGGCAGGACCGCCAGCGCCCCGGCGTCGAGCTTGGGGGCCGCCGCGCCGCCCTCGCCCTCCTCCTGGTGGACGAAGGTCACGCCCAGATGTTTCTGCATCAAGGCGAACAGATCGGATTCGTGGAAGGGCTTGCGCAGGAAATCGTCGCAGCCGGCGGCCAGGATGTCGGCGCGTTCGTCCTCGAAACTGCTGGCGGTCAGCGCGATGATCACGGTGGCGCCGCCGTTCGGACTGGCCTTGATGCAGCGAGTCGCGGCGCGTCCGTCCATGACGGGCATGCGCATGTCCATCCAGATCAGGTGCGCCGGCCAGGCGCGCCACAGCTCGACCGCCTGCCGGCCGTCGCACGCCTCGCGCACCTCGAAGCCGAGCGGCGCCAGCAAGCGCCTCAGCAATTGGCGCGCCTCGGCGCGGTCGTCCACCACCATGACGCGGTAGCGCGGCTGGCCCGCCGCCAGGGCCACCACGCGGCGCGGCAGCGGGTCCGGCGAGGCCGCCTCGGCGCTCACCGGTGGCAGATCGACACTGAAGCTGGCGCAGGTGCCATGGCCGGGTTCGCTGGCCAGCCGCAGTTCTCCGCCCATCAGGTGCACGAAGTTGCGGCTGATGGCCAGGCCCAGGCCGGTCCCTTCGCGCTGCGCGCCGCCGGCCCGCACGAAGGCGGTGCCCAGCTGGCCCAGTTCGGCGGCGACTATGCCGATGCCGGTGTCGGCCACGGCGAAGGCCAGCCGCCCGTCCCCCGGCTCCGGGTGTACCCGCAAGACCACCTCGCCGTGTTCGGTGAACTTGAGCGCGTTGTCGAGCAGGTTGATCAGCACCTGGCGCAGTTTGAGCGTATCGCCCCGGACGAACTGCGGCACGCCCTCCAGCGCGAAGCGCAAGGATAAACCGCGCGCCTCGGCCTTGAAGGCGAACATGTCCTCCAGTTCGTCGAGCACGGCATGCAGGTCGAAATCGGTGATGTCGAGCACCAGGCGGCCGGCCTCGATCTTGGCCAGGTCGAGCACCTGGTTGATGAGCGCGCGCAGGTGTTCGCCGCTGCGCAGGATGATGGCCAGGTCTGCCCGCGTCTCGTCCGGCAAGGCGGGACGGCGCTCCATCAGCCGGGCGAAGCCGAGCAGCGTGTTCAAGGGCGAACGCAGTTCATGGCTCATGCTGGACAGGAATGCGCTCTTGGCGGCATTGGCCGCGTCCGCGCTCTTGCGGGCCGCCCGCTCTGCCTCGGCCTGGCGGCGCTCGGTCAGGTCGAGCACGAAGGCCAGGCCCTGCTCCCGCGAGCCCTCCAGCAAGGTGCCGCCGACCAGGGCAGGCATGCGCGTGCCGTCCTTGCGGATGAATTCCTTCTCGTACTGCGTGCAGGTGCCGACCGTGCTCAGCTGGGTGACCTTGAGCCGGTCGAGTTCGCCGTATTCGCTCGGCGTGACCCCGCTCCAGCTCAGCTTTCCCGCAGCCAGATCGGCGCGGCTGTAGCCGAGCATGTCGAGGAAGGCATCGTTGGCGTCGCTGATGCCGCCGCGCACATCCCAGAAGAAAATGCCGATGATGTTCGCCTCGACCAGGCGGCGGATGCGGGCTTCGCGCTCGCGCAGGTCGGTGTAGAGCTGGGCGTTTTCCAGCGAGATGGCGGCCTGGCAGGCGAGCAGTTCCAGCACGGTCACGCGCGCGGGCGTGAAGGCGTGCGTGAGCAGGCTGTTTTCCAGGTACAGCAAACCGATCAGGGCGCCCTGGCGCACGATCGGCAGGCACAGCACAGACTTGGGCCGGTGGCGAGAAAAATAGGCGTCGCCGGCGTACGGGTGCATGGCCGCCGCGTCCGCCAGCAGGACGGTCTCGCCGCTGCGCCGGACGTAATTGAGTATGGTTTCCGGCAGATCCATGTCGGCCTGCCCGGCCTCGCGGTGCAGCCGCACCTGCACGTCCTGCTGGGCCACCTGGGTATCGGCCACCAGCGCCAGCTGGCCGTCGCGCACCAGCAGCAAGGCGCCGCTCTGGGCGCCGGCGTTTTCCAGCACGATGCGCATCAAGGTGTCGACCAGCTCGTCGAGCACGATGCGCCCGGAAATGGCTTGCGTAGCCTTGGCCACGGAGAGCATGTCGAGCTGGGCCAGCGGCGCGGCGGGCGGCGCCTCCGGCCCCGCCTGCAATTGCCCGTGCCGGGCTTCCAGCTGGCGCAGCTTGCCGGCCGCACCCCAGCGCGCATAGCCGTCGTGCGCCTGGCGCAGATAGGTGTCTGCCACCAGCTCGAAGCCGCGCGCGCGGTAAAAGGCGGCGGCACGCTCGTACGCCAGCGCCTCGTTGTGCACCAGGCCATGGTCGCGGGCGCTGCGCACGGCCTGTTCGTAGAGCCGCATCGCGTCGAGTTCATGCCCCTCGATGCGGGCCAGTTCCGCGCCCACCAGGGCGGCGCGGTTGGCGAAATTCTCGGGGCAGCTGCGGCGCCACTCCTCGAGCTGGCGGCGGTGCGCGTCCAGGGCGGTCAGGTGCCGGGCGCGTTCCTCGCGGCTGGCCTGCTCGTAGTGGGCGGCGCGCGCCAGGGCCGCGTAGAAGTGGTACTCGGCTACTTCGATGTGCGACGGCGAGGTCCACAGCAGCGGCTCGGCTTTGCCCGCCGCGGCGACGGCGGCTGCGTAGTCGCCGGCGAAGTAGCGCGCCTGGAGCTTGCGGATCCAGTACCAGCAGGCCGCGATCGCCAGGCGCGGATCGGCCTCCAGGTGGGCTTCGAAACGCGGCTCGTCGAAGCCGGCGCCGTTCAGGGAAGCGAAGTCGTCGGTGGCGCCACGCAGCGCGCGGATCAGCTGCAACTGGCCGGTCAGGATATCGACGACCAGGCCGAAGCCGGCCGCGCGGGCGAATTCCAGGCCGTGTCCGGCCTCGCGCTCGACCTCTTCCAGCGCTTCTCCGCAGGCCAGCAGGTTGCTCACCAGGTGGTTGCAGCTGTAGAGCGCGAAGGTCAGGTCGCCGTTTTCATTGGCCACGTCGAAGGCGCGCCGCACCCACGCGCGCCCGCTTTGGAAGGGCTGGCTCCAGGGCGTGACGACGTTGCCGAAGTGAACATAGACGCGGGCCTTGAAGCGTCCCAGGCCGTGCTGGTCCACCAGGTCCAAGCCCAGTTTGGCGAAACGGAAACCGGCCTGGTAGTCGCCAAAGCGGGGGCCGAGGAACATGCCGAGCCAGCAGTAACCCAGGCTGGATCCGTCGCTGTGGCCATGCTCCAGGCTGAGGTTGGCGATGCGGCCCACCACCATGCCCAGCAGATTCTCGTCGGTGAACAGGGCCGGCGGCAGGATGGTGGTGAGCACGTCCATCGTGGCTTGCTCGTCCGGGTTGCGCATCAAGGGCAAGTCGACCAGTTCCTCGATGGGGCGCTCGCCCACCTGCTGCCAGATGCGCGCGAACTCCCGCTCCACCTGGTCCGGGGCCGGATGCGGCGTCCATGGCAGGCCCACCCGGCGCAGGTAGTCCAGGCCGGCTTCGACCGCGCGGTCGCTGCGGTCCAGCGTGGTGAACAGGTTGACGCGGGCGCAGGTGACGGCGGCCAGGTCGGCGCGGTTGGCGGCGCGTTCGCCCAGCTGCGACAGGCGCTGCTCGGCCGAGGCCAGGTCGCCTGTCAGGTATTCGCACTCGGCCAGATGCAGGGCCAGCGCGAAGTTCAAGGGGTAACGGCGCTCCCAGCTGTCGGGCGCCAGCAAGGCGCAGCCGGCCGCCAGAAAGCCTAGCGCCGCCGCGTACGCGGTGGCCTCCTGGGCGCGCCGGCCGGCCATCAGATTGAGTTCGGCCAGACGCTCGCGCTCCTCGACGGTATCGATCAGGCCGGCGCCGCGGTTGAACTGGTTGGCGATCTCGAAAATGTGCTGTTCCAGCGCGCGAGGCGGCGCGCGCGCGGCCAGCAGCCGGCCGATGCGCAGGTGCTGCACGGCCCGTTCGCCGGGCGCGACCAGCGAGTAGGCCGCTTCGCGCACCCGGTCGTGCAGGAAGACATAGCCGTCCTCCGAGCGGAACACGCAGCCGGACCGCACCGCCTCGGCCAGGGCGGCATGGACCGCCGCCGGCGCGGCGTCGTGCAGCAGCGCCAGGTCGGCTGTCGAGGCCTTGCTGCCCAGGCAGGCAAGCAAGGTCAGCAGCGCCTGTGCGGCGGGCGCCAGGCGGTGCAGCTTGCCCAGCATCAGGTCGGCCACGTTGTCGGTATAACCTTTGGCGCGGATGCGGGCGATGTCCCAGCGCCAGCACACGCCTGCCGGATCGAAGGCAAGCAGGCCCTCGTCGGCCAGCGCGGCAATGAACTGGATGGTGAAAAATGGATTGCCGTCGGTTTTCGCGTGCACCAGCGCCGCCAGGGGCGCGACCGCCTCGCGCGCACTGTGCAAGGCGTCCGCCAGCAGGTGCGCCACGTCGTCGAGCGCGAGCGGCGCGAGCACGATGTCGTGGCGCGGTGTTTCGCGCGGTGTTTGGCCCGCTGCTTGACGTGATTCCTGGCGGGTGCGGCGCATAGCCTCGAGCGTACGCATCAGCGGATGCAGCGCGTCGACCTCGTTGTCGCGGTACGCGCCGATCAGCAACAGGTGGCGCAGCTCCGGCTGGGTCAACAGCTGTTCGAGCAGTTCCAGCGTCGCGGTATCGAGCCATTGCAGGTCGTCGAGGAAGAGCACGAGCGGATGTTGCGCCTGCGCGAACACGCCCAGGAAGCGCAGCACCACGGACTGGAAACGGTGGTGGGCGTCCTGCTGCGGCAGCTCGTGGACCGGCGGCTGCGGACCGATCAGCAATTCCAGCTCGGGAACGAGTTTGACGACCAGTTGCCCGTTCGCCCCCAACGCCGCCTGCAGCGCCTCGCGCCACTGCGCCACATCGGCTTCGCTCCGTCCCAGCAGCTGTTGCACCAGCGCCCTGCATGCCTGGCTCAGCGTGCCGTAGGGGATATCGCGCTGGTAGCGGTCGAATTTTCCGGTGGCAAACATGGCGCGGCGCGGCACCAGCACTTTGTGCAGTTCGCCCACCAGTGCCGACTTGCCGACGCCGGCATAGCCGGAAACCAGCACCAGCTCCGGCGCGCCGCCGGTGGCCACGCGTTCGAAGGCGGCCACCAGGGCGCCGGTCTGCGCCTCGCGCCCGTAGAGCTTTTCCGGGATCAGCAGTTCGGCCGAAGCGTCGTGCGCGCCCAGCGGGAAGGCATCGATCCGGCCCTGCGCCCGCCACTGCGACAGGCAATGGCGCAGGTCCGCGTCCAGGCCGGATGCGGTCTGGTAGCGCTCCTCGGCGGCTTTGGCCAGCAGTTTCATGACGATGGCCGAGAGCGCGGCCGGCAGGCCGGGCACGCGCTCGGCGGGCGGCGTGGCTTCGCGCGCCAGGTGGCAATGGAACAGTTCCATCGGGTCCGTGGCGGTGAACGGCAGTTCGCCGGTCAGCATCCGGTAGCAGCTGACGCCCAGGCCGTACAGGTCGCTGCGCAGGTCGATCGAGCGGTTCATGCGGCCGGTCTGCTCCGGCGCCATATAGGCCAGCGTGCCGGCCACGTCTTCCGGGCGCGCCAGCGGCTGGCGCTCGCGCGGCTGGACGCTGGCGATGCCGAAGCCCGTCCAGCGCGCGGCGCCGCCGTCCACGTCGACCACGGCGTTGGCTGGTTTGATGTCCTTGTGCACGATGCCGCGCTGGTGCAACTGCGCCAGCGCCGCAGCCAGCGCGCAGGCTATGGGCAGAAACTGGCCGGGCGCCATGGGGGCGCCCAGCAGATTGTCGAGCGGCTCGCCGCCGGGGTCGGCCAGCAGCAGCATAGGACGCCCGTCCTTGCGCGTCAGCGCGAGGGGGCAGACGGCCCATTGCGGGTCGAGTTTGTCGCGCAGGGCATATTCGTGTTCGAGCCGCGCCAGCCCGGCCGCGTCCGGCAAGTCCTCACTCGGCGCCCTGGCCAGCTTGGGCCGCTCTCCCTCCTGCGCGCTCACCCGGTACAGGGTGAATTCGGCATCCCGCCACAAGGTGTGGAATTGCCAGCTTGACGGTATGGAATCGGAGCTCATTGATCGGCTTGTATCACATTGGATTGGACGCAAAGAAACCTTCAAAGTTCGCGAACCGTCGCACAAACTGCTAGTCCAAAACAAAGTGTTGTCTTACCATGCAATATAGTCCGGTCGGTTGAATAAGTCGAGTTACTACAAAGATAATACCTAAGCAATACCCGAGCAATACCCGAGACAGGCGAGGCGAATGAGACACGCAATGAGCTTGTTGTTGTCAATGGCTTGCACGCATGCGGATGCGTTCACCGCGTGCGCCAAATCCGAGATCCGCCTGGTCAATTCCATGCGCGAGATCGCCCAGCCCTATCACGCCAATGTGGACAAGGGCGCCCGGATGTTCGCCCGTTGGGCCGGCCTGGAGCGCAACTACGTGTTGCAGCTGAACCAGGGCGATTCTGCCAGGCAGGTATCGCTGATGCGCGGCTTGCTGGTCACCAACGCGCGCTGCACGATCTTCAACGTGGAACCGAATTCCGATCCCGTCATCAAGCCCATGGTCGACACGGCCCAGCACGCCGGTGCCTGGATCGTCACGCACTGGGCGCACGGCGAGGGGCTGCATCCTTTCAACGGCTACCAGCAATGGATCGCCCACGTGGCGGTCGACAGCCTGGAGGCGGGCCGGGCGATCTCGGCCGCGCTGGTCGACGCCATGGACGGCCAAGGCGGCATCGTGGCCCTGCAAGGCCGGCTGGACACCGACCCCGCCCGCAAACGCTACGCCGGATTGCAGCAGGTGCTCAAGGACCGGCCCGGCGTGCGCCTGCTCGACCAGCAAAGCGCCAACTGGGACCGCACGGCGGCCTTCCCCGTCATGCAGACCTGGCTGGCCAAATACGGCGCGCAGATCAAGGGCGTGTGGGCGGCCAACGACGACATGGCGCTGGGCGCCCTCGAAGCCTTGCGCGCGGCCGGGCTGGCCGGCCGGATTCCGGTGGTCGGGGTGGACGGCATACCCGAAGCCATCGCCGCGATCGGCAAGGGCGAGATGCAGGCGACCGTGTCGAGCGACGCGTTCTACCAGGGCAGCATCGGCCTGGCCATGGGCGTGTGCGTGCTGACCGGCCAGGCGCCCCTGCCGCAAACCTGGCCCAAGGACAAGCGCGAGTTCTATCTGAAGCTGCAGCTCATCACCAAACACAACGCCGGCCAGTATCGCGCCGATCCGCCGGCCTCGACCTACATACCGGAATGGGATTGCGCGAACCTATGGAAACGCAGCACCGGCCCGGCGTTTTGAGCGCCGCCCGCGCGCAGCTGTGGGGGCCGGCATTGGCGCTGCTCATCCTGTGCATCGGCTTCGGCCTGGCCGAGCCGCGCTTCGCGACGGCGCAAAACCTGGCCGCCATCGCCGACCGCAGCGCCGTGCCGCTGATCCTGGCGGTGGGGATGAGCTTTGTGGTGCTGCAGGGATCGATCGACCTGGCGCTCGAAGGGATCATGGCGGCCTGCTCGCTGGGACTGGCCATGCTGGTGCTCAACAGCCGCAGCGCGCTCGATCTCGGCGGCGCCGGCGCGGCGCTGGCGCTGCTGCCGGGTTTCCTGCTGGGCCTGCTGAACGGCGGGCTGGTGGCGCGGCTGGGCGTGCCGTCCTTCATGGCCACGCTGGGCGTGTGGTCGGCCTCGCTGGGCGCCGCCATGCTGCTGTCCGGCGGCCAGCCGCCGCTGATACTGGACCAGGGCATGCGCAGCTTCGGCCTGGGCCGCACGGGCGCGATGCCGAACCTGGCGCTGATCGCCGTTGCCATCGTCGCGCTCGGCTACGGCCTGCAGCACTACACCCGCTTCGGACGCTACAGCATGGCCATCGGCGGCGACGAGGCGCTGCTGCGCCTGTCCGGCATTGCCGTGGACCGCTACAAGGTGGCGGCGTTTGCGTTTTCGGGCTTGCTGGCCGGGCTGGGCGGGGTGCTGGCGTCGATGCAGATCGGCCTGGGCCATGTCGATATCGGCATCGGGCAAATGCTGGCCACCGTCACCGCCGTGGTAATCGGCGGTACCCCGCTCAGCGGCGGGCGCGGCGGCGTGCTGCAATCAGCGCTGGGCGTGCTCATCCTGGCCGTGCTGGCCAACGGCATGATCTTCGTCGGCGTCACGCCGGAGCTGCAGAAGGCGGTTCAGGGCGTCATCATCCTGATGGCATCGCTGCTGGCGACCTGGCATCTGCGCGGTCGCTTGCGGAGCGTGGCATGAGCGCCGTCGCATGAGCGCGCGGATCAGCGCCGTGGACGAGCGCCATCTCATGAGCGAGCCGGTGCTGCGCGTCGAGCGGGTAAGCAAGCACTACGCCGGCCTGCCGGCGCTTGACGATGTCACGCTGGAGCTGCGCGCCGGCGAAGTAGTCGGCCTGGTCGGCGCGAACGGCGCCGGCAAATCGACGCTGCTGAAGATGATAGCCGGCTTGTGCCAGCCCGACAGCGGGCGGATCGTGCTGCGCGGCCGCGAGACCGTGCTCAAGGACAGGGCGGCCGCGTCCGATGCGGGCATCGGCATGGTGTTCCAGGAACAATCTCTGCTGCCCAATCTGAGCGTCGCAGAAAACATCATGCTTGGCCATGAAGGGGCTGCGCTGCGGGCCGGCCTGTTCTACAACTGGACTGCGCTCAACGCCCTGGCCGCCGTGCAACTCGGCAAGCTGGGCTCGGCCATTTTGCCGTCGGCGCAGACCGGCAGCTTGTCGTTCGGCGACCGGCAAGTGGTCGAGCTGGCCAAAATGCTGACGCTGGAAGAGCGCGCTCACCAGCGGCCCGTGATTCTGCTCGACGAGCCGACCTCTATGCTGGAAGCGGAACAGCTCGACACCGTTCTGAAGCGCATCCAGGGTCTGCGCGAGCGCGCTTCGGTATTGTTCGTGTCGCATCGGCTCGACGAAGTATTGCGGGTATGCGACCGGATCTACGTGCTGCGCGACGGCCGTTGCGTGGCCGAATGCGCCGGGGCTGATCGCAATACGGACGAACTGCGCCGGCTCATGCTTGGGCCTGCGACTGTACACGCGCCGCCCCGCCCTGCCCCGGCCACGCCGTCGCCGCTGCGCCTGCAGGTCAGTGGCCTGGGCCATGGCAAGCGCTATCGCGATGTCAGCTTCGACCTGCGCGCCGGAGAAGTACTAGGGCTGGTCGGTGGCGCAGGTTCGGGACGCGAACAGCTGTGCCGCACCCTGTTCGGCGCGCTGGCGCCCGACGCAGGCGAGATCGTACTCGACGGCCGGCCGGTCCGGCTGAACGAGCCCGCCGACGCGGTCCGCCACGGCATCGCCTATCTGCCCGCCGAGCGCCAGGCGGAAGGCATCGTCGCAGGAATGAGCGTGCGGGAAAACATGAGCTTGCCGCATCTGGACCTACTGCGGCGCGGCGCCTTCGTCGATGGCGCACGCGAGCGCGCGCTGGTGGCGGGATGGATGGCGCACCTGCGCATCACGCCGCCCAACGCGCAAACGCCGGCCCAGCATTTAAGTGGCGGCAACCAGCAAAAACTGGCATTGGCCAAATGGCTGCTGGTCCATCCGCCCAAGGTGCTGATCCTGGACCATCCCGCGCGCGGGCTCGATGTCGGCGCGCGCGCGGAAATCTTCGCCTTGATCCGCGAGCTGGCTGCGAGCGGCATCGGCGTGCTGCTGCTGGCCGATACGCTGGAAGAGGCGATGGCGCTGAGCGACACGCTGCTGGTGATGCGCGGCGGCATGGTAACAAGCCGTCTTCCGCTCGCGGATGGCAAGACATCCGAGCGGCAGATACTGGAGTGCATGGATTGATGGACAGGCCCCCACTCGCCGCGCGGCCCCCGGCGCTGGCGCCCGCGTTCGCAGCGGCCATCCCGACAGCCGTGCTGTTGGCGCTGCTGGCTGGTGCGGCTTTGGTGGAACCTGCCTTCCTGTCGCTCGACAACCTCGCCATGATGGCCGGGGAATCGAGCGTGCTGCTGCTGCTGGCCAGCGGCCAGACCCTGGTGATCCTGCTGGGCGGCATCGATTTATCGATGACCGCGTTGGCCGCGCTGGCATCCGTGCTGCTCGCGCTGGCACTGCCGGGAATGGGCGCCGGCGGCGTGCCGGCGGTGCTGGCGCTGACCACGGCCATCGGCCTGTTCCAGGGCGTGGTGCACGTGCACGGCCAGTTGCCGTCGCTGGTGGTCACCTTGGCCGGCGGGGCGATCTGCGCCGGCGTCGCACTGGCGGTCGGGCACACGACGATACCGGTGACGGACGGCTACGGCGCCGTGGGCTGGCTGGAGGGCAGCAGTTTCGGCCTGCCGCACTCCTTCCTGTTCGCGATGGAAGCTTTGACCGTGCTGGCGGCCTGCCTGCGCTGGCTTTCGTTCGGGCGCCGCGTGTACGCAGCAGGCCTCAATCCGCGCGCGGCGCTCATGTCGGGCGTGCGGGTAGGCCGGGTAAAAATGATCGCGTTCGCGCTGTCGGGGCTGTTTTCGGGAATGGCAGGGATGGCGCTGGTGGCGCGCACCTACAGCGGCAGCCCCACCATCGCCGACAGCTTGCTGCTGCCGAGCATCGCCGCCGTGCTAATCGGAGGCAACGCAATCAAGGGCGGCGTGGGCGGCATGGGACGCACCTTGGTCGGCGTGCTGACCATCACCTTGCTAAGGGTCGGGACCGCGGCGGTCGGGCTTGATCCGGCCTACGAACCTATCGTGTACGGGGTGCTGATCGTGTCGGCCGTGGCGCTGACGATTGATCGTTCCAAAATCGGCGTCACAAAATAGCCGGAAGATGCACTTGCAAGATGTCCAAAAGCACTAAGACGTGTCATATCCTCCGGGAGCTCTGCCGCGAGAAACGAGAGTGAATCCGCGTATATCATCTGTTACTCACATCGACATTGCAGCCAGTTCACTACCGCGACTGACCGCTTCCGCCTGCGGATTCAATCGGTCAATGCAACACACCTTTCGAATTGCTGTGCCGGCGTTTGGTAGTGTAGCGTCTTCCTGGGGCGCTCGTTCAGCCTTCTAGCCACCTCATCGAGATTGTCCTGCGAGTAGGCGGAAAGGTCCAGTCCCTTCGGAAAATACTGGCGCAACAGCCCATTGGTATTTTCATTCGAGCCTCGTTGCCACGGATTCTGCGGATCGCAAAAATACACCTGGATATCGGTGGCCAAGGTAAAACGCTTGTGGCCGGCCATCTCTTTCCCTCGATCCCAAGTCAGCGATTTGTAAAGCTCGTGCGGTAACCTGCGGGCATTGTCGATCAGTGCATTGACCACCGTTTCAGTATCCTTACCGGCGACTTTTACGAGCATGACATAACGCGTCTGACGCTCGACCAGCGTCGCAATCTGGCTGTTGTGGCTGCCAAAGAGCAGATCACCTTCCCAATGCCCTGGCACCGCTCGATCCTCTGCCGTTGCCGGACGCTCGCTGATCGATACCGCGTCAGTGATCCGGCCGTGATTGTCCTTCTTCTGGGTGTGGTGGCGTGAGCGGCGCATGATGCGCGTACGTCGCAAGTGCTCCAACAGCTCCTTCTTCAAGGCGCCGCGCGCTTGAATGTAAAGGCTCCGGTAGATCGTCTCGTGCGACACCTGGTACTCCCCGTAGTCCGCAAACAAATGCTTGAGCCAACCCGCGATCTGCTCTGGCGACCACTGTAACTGGAGTTTTGCGGCTACCATATTGGCCAGCATCCGGTTCTCTGCTAGCTTACAGCGTTTGGGGCGGCGCGCCCGATCCCAAGCATGCTGATCCGCCTGATTTGCACGATACTCATCCTGGCCGCCATTACGTCTAATTTCCCGGCTGACCGTCGACGGCGCTCGGCCGAGACGCGCCGCAACCGAACGGATTGACTGGCCCGCGACGACGGAACGAGAAATTTCTTCGCGCTCAGCCAGCGTTAATGCCAGCCGGGATCGGCATCGTGGCGCTGGTCGTATACCACCCGTCTCAGCCAAAATTCTTTGCACTGACGAATGGTTGCGATCGAACATCTGTGCGATCATCTGCAGAGAGTCACCTTGCTTCCAGCGTTCCCACATCATTGCCTTCTGGCTTTCCGTGTAACACATTCGAGGTCTCTGGTTCATTTTCAACACTCCTGTAACCTATGTATCTAGGATAGAGTGTTGCGATCACCGATTGAATCCGCACCCCTTTGCGGTCGTTCGCAGCCACCTCAAATTTGACTCCGGATTTCATCCCGTTTCCAAGGGTAGTAGTCGAGTCAAATACCCAGACCCGCGTGGGCGAGTCGTCCCATGAGCGAAGGCTCAATATCGATAACGATATTTTCATCGCTGAATAGTCCGACAAAGAGCTCCGCTTTGCCCCCCTTAGCACGAACTTTATTGAAGAACTCAGCGTGCCGTGAAAAATTCGCGATTTGCACGTCTAACGCCTGCTCTACCTCAATCGGGTCAGAAATCGTGGTTTCTGATGTGAGTTCTGTAGACCAGTATGAACTCTTATGAATGCCGCCCAGTGGCTTTCCTTTCGGTGAAAATCGCGGGCTTCCTGCCGTCCAGCTATATTTCGGATGGTGTCCAGTGATTTGTGAAAACTCTTCCTGCGGCATATATGGGTGCCAAATTCGTAGAGAAATAACGTACTGATACGGAGTCATATTCTTAAGTCACTATGTTTGTTTAATCTCACCGTGCGTTAATGGCAGAACCCTGCCTCACATCTCATTGATGCTCTAATTTGGCATCCTTGGCGATTATCAGCTAAATGGCGCGGAGAACCACAAACAATCGCACGCTGTAGTAGCCCATACTGTCAGCCCATTGAACGCCTTCAAGACAGCGGATTCCTGATTTCCAAGTTTCATTGTCCTTTAATGCTTCAAATGTGCGTTGTCCAGCGACGTTGCAGAAGAAGAATCGAAACCAGTGCAGTTCACCCATCAGAGAATCAAGTTTGACGACGTTCTCTACTTGAGCAAATAAGTCAGCCGGTATGTCCGCTGTGACTCCTTCTGAGCCACGAGTCCCAAAGTTTCCTATAAATGCAGTATATCGCCTCCCACCAATACTCCAATCTTCCGTTGTTACTTGGGTTTTATCGTTCTGATTCCAAAGTGCAGCAAGCAAGACATGAAAGGAGTTAACTGTGAAGTTCGTCAAGGCATCGTTTAGACCAACTTCGTCTTTTCCGATGCCTGCAAAGCACTCCTCAATCGTCACACCCTCTCTGACAAATGCTTGTACATCTAACCGCCCGTTTGATGAACCTGGAAACCACGTCGCTCTTAAGGCCGGAAGTTCAGCATTTGGAAGAACCCAATCGTTGTGGGTCGTACATTCGATATCGTGGCCCTCGAACAAGCGAACAAGAAAGTCTGATGTCCTAAGGCTCGCAGATTCAGGGATGACCTGTTTCGCAGAAAATCGTCTAAGTAGATATCGCAGCATTTACTATGTAATAAAATTTTTTGAGTTACCGTTCTTGGCCGCTTACGGACTGAGCTGCAACACTCCTCACTAGAGCTGTCCCAATCCAATATTTTGAGCTAGCTTTCGCACGTATTCAGGATGACCTGGATTAGTTTTCTCTGTCATTTGCTGCACCAGCAAGGCTCGAGCCTTCTCAAGGTCGCCTCTCCTCGCAAGAATCACAGCAGCTACTATACGCGGTGGAGTGCCAAAAAACACCCGATCCCGCTCACGATAAGCCAAATCAATAACGGCGTCACGATTCGGAAATTGTTCAAAGAACTTCATGCCTGACCCACGAATTGCGTTCAGCAGGTCATCAATTACACTGGCTGATGCATCAGCATGCCACCACGCCTCCTTATCACCGCCAACCAGTGCTCCGAGACGAGCCCGTATGCAGCAATAATATTCAGGAACCCAGTCTTTATCTACGCCATTGGTTTCGGTAGAAACCTCAGGGACGTATATCCCCAAATTAACGGCGAAGAGTCCATGCATGTTTTCTCGGAAGCCCGGTATGTTTGTGGTACCTGGCGGGTCGGCTGCGCCCATCTGAATTCCGAGCACATGAATTACGCCATCAGGCATCCGTCGATTGAATGTCCGCCCCTTTTTCCGAAAGCCCGCTGCTTTTAGGACAGGATGAAGGGCGGACTGAATCTCATCAACAGCTATAGCAAAAACTGATTTTTCCAATTATAAAACTCGCTTTGGATATTGAACGGCTGCTCCTGGCCGTCGGCCGCCTAACGCAGATGTATTGTACAGTGAGTACCGAGGGCATCTCACCCAAGGTTCGAGTTACTACCCGATTCGTAGCTGACAGAAGAACAAAACGGCCACTCCGATGAATCGTGACCGGTGAGAAGCGCCCAAGCTTCTCGGTGCGAATAAAGAAGAGTTTCGCACCACTGCTCAATCGATTTTGGCATCCGTGTCGGGTCACCTTTTACTGCCTTAAAAAAATCAAAACCCTTCGCCACAACGTAACACCTAGCATAGAGGAAACCGCCGTCTGAGCCACCTGAATCCCCGGCGTTCTCCGCGTAAAGTTCGCCGTCGATTTCGTATAGCTGCTGCGCAAGTTGTTCCTCGAATGCGAAAAGTTCCTCTTCTGTCTTATTAACCAAGACCTCGTACAGGGGGCGAATCGCTACATCCTCGTCACCATCATCGAGCGCTTTAACATCGATTAGAGCAACTAGTCTCCAAAATTCCGATTCGTGCATGAAGTTTTTCTAGCGTGTGCGGTAAGTTATTAAGTACGGATGACCGCTGCTAGCCGGTTGCAGCAATTTTCTAGCCGAAGTCGTTACGGCCGAGAGCTATTTCCCACCATTTTTGAAACTCGTCGGCCGCTATCACCAGTGGTATAAACTGAGGGTCCTTACCTATCTCGTCAATCGATGGAAATTGGCATTCCGCAAGAAAGCTACTGCCACTCGATTGAACAGGACTTGCATAGCTTTGCCGTCCATCCGCGAAAATCTCAACTTTCCGCACCTCTCAGCCAGCCTCATCAAGCTCCGAGTATATTTCTTTTGGCATATCCGATATCTGATGTATCCAACGCACCTTGATGTGCATCATTTCCTTGCTTCCTATTCCGAAAATGGCAACGGCCGTTCTTGGCCAGTTACGGCCGGCGTGAAATATCATCTTTGCGTTCAAAGTCCTTCAACTGCGTGCGAAATCGCTTAGGCAAGAAGTAGCGCAACAGAACTGCAGGATTTAAGATTGTCGCGATGACTGTCGAATCCATTCGTTTCAGCTTGAGAAGGAAGATGACAGCAACTCCGCATGCAATAGCCCATCCTATATAAACCAATATCCGCGCGCCTGCTAAGAATACAAACAAACAGGCAAGGACGGCAATAATAACAAGTCCGACCAGGAAATCGACTGGCTTTTTCTTCATCTCTTCCCTTAATTTCCTGAACAGCCGCTACTGGCCGGTTATGGCCAAAACCTAAGCCTCGACTTCCGCTCCATCCTGGTCATAGTAGCGCAGACCACCATAGCATTCTGACTTTCCGGACCATCGTGCGGTTGCGACGATAGGAAGCGAAAGGCTCAACTCAGATATGGCACTATTAAAAGCCGCCACCTCAGCAGCGCTAGGCCGTACCTCGCCACGCCAAAGCGAATGCCACCTACCCTGAAGATACACGGAAAACGATTTTGAGCCATCAAACATACCGTCAAATTCTTGACCACCTTTAAAACGAAATGTGGCTAGTTCCAGTTCAACTACCGCCGTGCTGAATTTCTGATGCAACTCAGGAATTGCCCATTCAAAACCGTCGAAGCCGTCATTGTCGTCGCAAAAATAACACCAACGGCAAAGACGCAAATCCTCAACAGTAATTTCTTCTATTCGCTTTGGAGCGTACATTCAACTTACCTATTTTTTGATGGGCTGCTTCTGGCCGGTCTCGGTCTAACGCACTTCAGCAAATGTGCCGATGCATTTCTGCATGGCGGTCCTCAAGCGGCTATAGTCGAGGTCCTTGGGAATGCGCAATGGCCGCTCAGGCAACTTCTCGACAATCACTTGACTTAGGTAGTTCACCATATTTTTTGGTTCCACACGTAATAGCGCCTTATCTTCCACAGAAATGTGCAGGGCCAGGCAGCGTTGCTCCTCGCCTGTCGTCGGGTGCTTGTATTTACTTAGTCTTGACGGCTTAGGTAGCTTACTTATCTCACCAGCTTCGTCGATGTAATAGGAAATAACTACAATCATAAGGCTGTCCAAGCCGCCACCGAATTCTGCATCGGCCATCGCAGCATTTAGCCAGTCTTCAATCTTGCACAACGGGGCTATAACAAGCTTGGCCTCATCCTCATACGTTATTGACGTTACTCGAAATCGCATTAAAAGTCTTTATTGAAATTCCTGCTGAAGGTCTGCTTCTGGCCGGTTTCGGCCATCCCAATGCGCTCCGGCGATTTGAGAACGAACCTTAAGAACTGCGCTCCCGGCCTCCTGCAAACCTGCGAAACGCAGCTGAGTGTGAATGATAGCGGCATCTAGTTTGGCAGGGCCAATTTCAAACATTTCTCCTGGCGCGTATTCCTCGCCATACTCAGAAAATTCGTAGTCCTCGCATTCGTGGACGTGCACGATGCAAATATCATCAGAGTCGGCCAATCGGAAAGAGAAATCGATTCGGCGGTTTTTAATAAGCAGTCTGGCCAGCCGGTCTATCATCTCGCCAATGCTAAGTTCACTCATCTAAATTCCTCTAAGCCTAGGTGCAAGGCGCGAGCGGCAGCTCTTGGCGATTTCCGCCGATGTGCAAGGATACCATCTTGCTCAACTGAAAACGTCACCAATTATCACATCGCCTGCGGGTCCGCACCAGAACAAGCAAGGCGCATAGTAGAGTTCCCATCTAGGAGGTCTATCATGAACAATCAAGTGAAAGGTTCTGGCCAATCTACGCCGTGGAACAAGGGTAAGTTGGTCGGGCAAAAAGCGCCGCTACGTATAAGCGAAATCTGGGCAATTCGCGTTCGCTTGGAAATCTTCGGCAGGGCCCGGGACTTGGCACTCTTCAACTTGGCCATCGACAGCAAATTGCGTGGCTGCGACTTGGTCCAGCTGCGCGTCAACGATGTATGCCATGGAGGCCGTGTGGCAGCGCGGGCCAGCGTGATGCAGCAGAAAACCAAGCAACCCGTCCAGTTCGAACTTACCGCAGGAACCAGGAAAAGCTTGGCGGACTGGATAGCGGCAGCAGCCCTGCGCCACGGCGATTTTCTTTTTCCCAGTCGAATCTCAGAATCGCCGCACATTTCGACTAGGCAGTACGCGCGTATTGTTCACCAATGGTTCGACGAAATAGGCTTTGACCCGACGGCATACAGCACGCACACGATGCGCCGGACGAAGCCAACACTCATCTACCGGCGCACAAAAAATTTGCGTGCGGTGCAGCTGTTGCTGGGCCATACGCGCCTCGAGAGCACCGTACGATATCTGGGCATCGAAGTAGATGACGCACTCGAGATGGCCGAGCAGACAGACGCTTAAGAGCATGGGCGGCACCAGCAGTCGCCCCACTGCGGACACTCGCTGAGCGGCGTGTTTATGCCACTTTAGACCGAACTTTTTCAAAGCGCGCGCACTCAACTTTAGTGAGCCTAAAGTATTAGCCAGGATACGAATCATCCTCACAAAAAATCGGGTCGAAAATGACCGTATCCCCACCGCCTCCATCAGCCCAGCCGTAAATCCTTGCGGCTTGCCCGAAGCATTGTTCAATCCATTTCCTATCTGCCTCCAAGTTTGTAGGGAAATCGTAAAAGCTGACTTCGAAGGTATCGTCCCCTCTGCTGCGAATATCGAACCAGTGCCGCATAAAATACAGCAAGTAATGATTTTGCAGACAGGTTTCTCGCGAGAGTGCGCCTGTTTGGAACATGAATGCGTTGCGCTGACGGTCCTCGGCAAGTCGGAAGTCATTGAGGTACATTCTGCCGACCCGTTCCGCCATAGGCGTGTCTTTCGCTGAGGCCGCTAGTTCAGAAATTTCCTGAATGGTCGGATATCGGTTGATATGAAATGTCATTCGGTAGCAGTTTTTGAAGACGAGATGTACGGTATATTCAGACGATAGCAAGCGGCGTTAGCGGTAGTGTCCGGTTCTGGCAGCCAACGGTCAGATGAGGGCAAAGCCAGTTGCAATCGCTATTACCATGCCGCTTCCAAGGAGAACTATCTCAAATAGCCGCTTTTTCAGTCTCGGCTTTTCGGTTCTCAAGTAGCCAATCACACCCAACAAAATTCCGGTGGTGGAGAATATGCCACAGACAAAAATGCAAAAGGCAAGCAGTGCGAACATTTCAGTTCCACAAACATAGTTACCACTACTTGCTTGCACTTTCGCCCACTGTGAAAACATCCAATTCTGATACATAAAGTAGACCAGAGGAACTATAGACGTCGCGCCTAGCGCAAATGACCAGAACCTAAACGATTTCATTGATTTAAGCATGCCACCAAAAACCCTATTGTAAACCCGTCATTCTCATGATTCCACATGAACGGCAACCCTTGGCCGGAAGCGGTAGTTTGTCATAGTTTAGTCCAAGTTTCCTTGCCGTCGAAGGTGTAAATTAGACCGGACGAAATAGGACCATCCCCGGTAATCACAGGCCAGTCCAACCTGAACTGATAAATGTACTGCGGGAGAAGACAATGGCTATTGGTACTCAAATCAACAACTGCTGTGCGCCGCTCATATTTGGTTGGCATCGCGCTAAAGGCAAAATAACGGGAGCATAATGAAAAACCAAACATGCAACCCCACGCATATCCTGGGTACGGATTTCCGTCAATTGCGAGCAAATGATATGAGTCTCCGTGCGGCGGCTCGCCGTCATACAGAAGCTCTATCTCATGCTCTTTGTCCGGGGAAATCAGAAGAAAGTTTCCCATGCCAAGGGACTTGTGGCGCTCATTGCTCGAAAATTTAACTCGTTGCATACATTTCCTCAGCTTGAGAATGTCTGCTCCTGGCCGATAGTGACATCTCACGGCGCGTCCCTCAGGTCCCGTCCCGACGTAGGGCAAAATACAGGCATGTGCCCGCTGCAAAAAGACTCGCTAGCGCGACTGAGCCCCACCAGCGCAGGTTGATTACTAACCTTTCTCCTTGGTAGAGGCTTAGCGCCTGAAGCACCCCAAGTACGCTGTAGCAAGCAAGTATCGCAAAGACAAACCCCGCAATGACGAACCACCTCTTCCGGGCTGAATGTTTCACACTGAGGCGCTTTCATTCTCTATTCGTTCGTACCGCTCAAGGACCACTCTTGGCCGCATGCTGACGTTCTTCGGCAACTGGATCTGTTGGCCCAAGACACCTCGTTCGACAATTTTTCGCAGCCTTGGGCTTTCTTCTTAATTTCTTAGGGAAACGCAGCATCCCTCTTCAGCAGCCGCGAAAGCGCTTGCGATGCCTAGCCCAACACCTTGAAATGTGCAGTTATCGCCGTCCTCACTTGCCCCAGTTCGATCATCTGTAGTCAGCATAACATGTTGCCGAGGTGAAAAATTCACGAATTATCACAACAATGGCTTTACCTGCCGTCGGCGGAATGAAACGGCTGCAAAACGCAAAAAGCCCAACCGTTTAAGGCTGGGCTCCAAGCTTGCGGCTATGTTCTGGCTCTCCGGCATGGACTCAAACCGGGGATAATTTTTCAAGATCCTAGATCACTCTTGCGGATTTTGATCCTGCTTCGGCAGGTCGATCCCCGCATTTAACTCTGCCGAACCCGTAGGCTTCTCTATTAAAGGGAGCGGAACCAAGTTCAAAACATTCCCATCCTTATCCTTCTCGAGCTTGTAAGGAACGTGAATCTCCACCGGACTGAAGGCCCGAGTGTCCCGCGAGATCAGGCGCCGATTCGATAATCTGGCTGTCGCAAGCACAATCGCATCAGCAGTCTTGGGTATCCTTACCCCGGCGGCCTTCGCGGCACGCCGCATTGCGGCCGCCTCTTCCGCAACCTCTGCATCGACGTCATACAGGACAAATCCCCGCATCACCGCGCGCATATCTTCCAACTCATGTGAGCTGGCGGCAGGCAATGACATAACTTCGGACCAAGTAATAGTAGAGATGGCTACGTCATCGTACCTTGCGAGCTCGTCCAATGCCTCTTTAATTCCGTCGAAGTGGTCGATAAGAATGTTCGTGTCGAAAATGACCTTTACCATTCGGCGCGCAGCCTCCTCTGGTAGTCCAGGCCGTCGATACCTTTCCCAGCCCACATGCCGGCAGTGCGTTCAAGCAAACGCTTGCGCTCCTCCAGCGGCACTGTGGGATGCGCGCCACGGTCCCTGACCGACACACTGACGCTGGCTTGGCCTACTTTTACGCTGATAGGCATACTGCCGTGCGAAGCCTGACGTACGTATTCTGTGATCGCAGAACGTACGATCTCCGCCACTGCACGGTTCTCCGCCCGACCCAGCTCAGCGACCACCGCCGCAAGCTGATCGTCCACTTCGATCGTCAATCGGGTCATGACATACCTCATGTCGCCTATCATTGAGAGCAGTGTATAACATTTCAGATGGGACCTGCCAAAGCAAAAAGCCCAACCGTTTAAGGCTGGGCTCTACGCTTGCTGCTATGTTCTGGCTCCCCGACCTGGACTCGAACCAGGGACCTGCGGATTAACAGTCCGTCGCTCTACCAACTGAGCTATCAGGGAATTGCTTCGAACCGCACTTTTCGTTCAGCTCGAAGAAGCAAGATTTTAGAGTACTTTGGCGATGGCGTCAACCACCTTGTCGATATTGGTCGAGTTCAGCGCGGCCACGCAGATGCGGCCGGTGTCCACGGCGTAGATCGATTCGGCGCGCAGCGCGTCCACTTGCGCTTTGGTCAGGCCCGAGTACGAGAACATGCCGACCTGCTCGCGCACGAATTCGAAGTCGTGCGCAGGCGCTTTCTCTTTCAGCTTCTTGACGAAAGTATCACGCATTTCCTTGATGCGCACGCGCATGCCGGCCAGCTCGTCTTCCCACAGCTGGCGCAGTTCCGGCGTGGCCAGCACGGTGGCCACAACTTTGCCGCCGTGTACCGGCGGGTTCGAGTAGTTGGTGCGCACGACGCGCTTCAGTTGCGACATCAGGCGCAACGCTTCGTCGGCCGATGCGGCCACCACGCTCAGGGCGCCCACGCGCTCGCCGTACAGCGAGAACGACTTGGAGAAGGAATTCGACACCAGCAGCGGCACGCCGGTGGCGGCAAAGCGGCGCACCACGGCGCCGTCTTCGGCGATGCCGGAGCCGAAGCCCTGGTAAGCCATGTCCAGGAACGGCACCAGGCCGTTCGCGGCAACGACGGCGATGATCTGGTCCCACTCGGCCGAGCTCAGGTCGGCGCCGGTCGGGTTATGGCAGCAGGCGTGCAGCAGCACGATGGAGCCGGCCGGCATGGCCTTCAGGTCGGCCAGCATGCCGGCGAAGTTCACGCCGTGGGTGGCCGCGTCGTAGTAGGTGTAGTTGTTGACCTTGAAACCGGCGCTTTCGAACAGTGCGCGGTGGTTTTCCCAGCTCGGATCGCTGATGTAGACTTGCGCGCCCGGCGCGAAACGCTGCAGGAAGTCGGCGCCGATTTTCAGCGCGCCGGTGCCGCCGATGGCTTGCACGGTCACTGCGCGTTTCTCTTGAATTATGGCGCTGTCGGCACCAAATACCAGCTCCTGCACCGCCTTGTCGTAAGCCGCCAGGCCTTCGATCGGCAGATAGGTACGCGGGGTAGGCTGCTGGATCAGCGCCGCTTCCGCCTTCTGCACGCACGACAGCAGCGGCACTTTGCCGTTGTTGTCATAATAGACGCCTACGCCCAGATTGATCTTGGCGGGGTTGGTGTCGGCATTAAAGGCCTCGGTGATGCCGAGGATAGGGTCGCGCGGGGCCATCTCGATGGCGCTGAAAACGGAAGGGTTCGTCATGATAAGATTGAATTCGATTAGGAGCGGTTCGCAGCGGAAGCTTGCTGGCGCCCGAACAAAATCCGGTTTTAAGCGCCAGCAATCGCATATTCTATCAAAGGTCTGACCTCATGGCTGAAACGCAAGCTATAAATTCCGCAGCACCGACCGTCGTCACCTTCCCGGATTCCCCCTTCAAGCTGCACCAGCCCTTCCCGCCGGCGGGCGACCAGCCGACCGCGATCGACAGTCTGTGCGAGGGGATAGACGACGGTTTGTTCTTCCAGACGCTGCTCGGCGTGACCGGTTCCGGCAAGACGTACACCATGGCCAACGTGATCGCCCGCAAGGGCCGTCCCGCCATCGTGTTCGCGCCGAACAAGACGCTGGCCGCGCAGCTCTACAGCGAGTTCCGCGAGTTCTTCCCGGAGAACGCGGTCGAATACTTCGTCTCCTACTACGATTACTACCAGCCGGAAGCCTACGTGCCGCAGCGCGACCTGTTCATCGAGAAGGATTCCTCGATCAACGAACACATCGAGCAGATGCGTCTGTCCTGCACCAAGTCGCTGATGGAACGGCGCGACGTGGTGATCGTGGCCACCGTGTCGGCCATCTACGGTATCGGTAACCCGAGCGAATACCACCAGATGATCTTGACGCTGCGCCAGAAGGACCGCGTGGCCCAGCGCGACATCATCGCGCGCCTGATCCAGATGCAGTACACCCGCAACGAGGTGGACTTCGGGCGCGGCACCTTCCGCGTGCGCGGCGACACCATCGACATCTTCCCGGCCGAGCACGCCGAGCTGGCGGTGCGCCTGGAGCTGTTCGACGACGAGCTCGAATCGATCCAGCTGTTCGACCCGCTCACCGGCCGCGTCAAACAGAAGATCCCGCGCTTCACGGTCTACCCCGGCTCGCATTACGTGACGCCGCGCTCGACCGTGCTGCGCGCGATCGAGACCATCAAGGTCGAGCTGCGCGAACGGCTGGAGTTCTTCCGCCAGGAGAACAAGCTGATCGAGGAGCAGCGCATCGAGCAGCGCACCCGCTTCGACCTCGAGATGATGGCCGAGATCGGTTTCACCAAGGGCATCGAAAACTACTCGCGCCACCTGAGCGGCGCCCTGCCCGGCCAGCCGCCGCCGACCTTGATCGACTACCTGCCGCAGGACGCGCTGATGTTCCTGGACGAGTCGCACGTGCTGATCGGCCAGCTGTCGGCCATGTACAACGGCGACCGTTCGCGCAAGACCAACCTGGTGGACTACGGTTTCCGGCTGCCGTCCGCGCTGGACAACCGGCCGCTGAAGTTCGAAGAGTTCGAATCGAAAATGCGCCAGACCGTGTTCGTCTCGGCCACCCCGGCCGACTACGAGAACAAGCGCGCCGACCAGGTGGTGGAACAGGTGGTGCGCCCGACCGGCCTGGTGGACCCTATGGTCATCGTGCGTCCGGCCCGCACGCAGGTGGACGACCTGATGTCCGAGATCCAGGACCGCGTCGCCAAGAACGAGCGCGTGCTGGTGACCACGCTGACCAAGCGCATGGCCGAGCAACTGACCGAATACCTGACCGACCACGGCATCAAGGTGCGCTACCTGCACAGCGATATCGAGACCGTGGAACGCGTGGAAATCCTGCGCGACCTGCGCATCGGCACCTTCGACGTGGTGGTCGGCATCAACCTGCTGCGCGAGGGCCTGGATTTGCCCGAGGTGTCGCTGGTGGCCATACTGGACGCGGACAAGGAAGGCTTCCTGCGTTCCGAGCGTTCCCTGATCCAGACCATAGGCCGCGCGGCGCGTAACCTGAACGGCGTGGCGCTGCTGTACGCGGACCGCATGACCGATTCGATGGAGCGTGCCATCGGCGAGACCGAGCGCCGGCGCAACAAGCAGATCGCCTTCAACGCCGCCAACGGCATCGTGCCGCGCGGCGTGCACAAGGTGATCAAGGACATGATAGACGGCGTCTACAGCCCGCAGGACGCGCGCGAGCAACTGGAGGTGGCGCAGGAGGCGGCCAAGTACGAGGCCATGAGCGAGAAGCAGGTCAGCAAGGAAATCAAGCGCCTGGAGAAGCAGATGATAGACCACGCCAAGAACCTGGAGTTCGAAAAAGCCGCGCAGGTGCGCGACCAGCTGCATGTGCTCAAGCAGCAGCTGTTCGGCGCCCCCGGCGCGGACATCATCAGCTGACCGACTGCACCACGCGCTGCGACGCCGGGCGGATTGCCAGCCCCGGCGCCGCAGCGAACACCCCCGCAATGAACTCGATGAAGACCGACGCGCGGTGCGGCAGCAGCCTCTCGGCTGAGTAGACCGCGTTCAGCGGCGTCAGCGGCGCCGCGTGCGCGGTCAGCAGCGGCTGCAGCCGCGGCTCCGGCTGCTGCGCCTGCGTTGTGCCTATGTATTCCATCACCATCCAGGCCGGCAGATACGCTGTCCCCAAGCCGCCCAGCGCCGCGCGCGCTTACAAGGTCTTGACGAACTCGCGGATGCCGCCCAGCAGCATCTCGATCGACATCGCGGCCAGGATCAGGCCCATGAGGCGTTCGAACGCGGTCATCACTTGCGGGCCGAGCACCTTCTGCAGGCGCTCGGCGCCGAGGAACACGGCCAGCCACACCAGCACCACCGCGGCCAGCGCGGCCACGTGGATCAGCACTTCGCCGGTGCTCTCGCGCGAGAACAGCAGCACCGTGGCCAGTGCCGACGGACCGGCCAGCGCGGGGATCGCCAGCGGCACGATGAACGGCTCGCCGCCCTCGCTGCGGCCCAGCACACCGTCCGGGTGCGGGAAGATCATGCGGATGGCGATCAGCAGCAGGATCACGCTGCCGGCGATGCGCAGCGACGCTTCGGACAGCTGCAGCGCTTCAAGGAAGTGGCGGCCGAAGAACATGAACAGCAGCAGCACCACGAAGGCGATCATGCATTCGCGGAATACGACCTTGGGACGCCGCGCCGGAGGCACCGGCGCCAGCGCGGTGGCGAACAGCGGCACGTTGCCGAATGGGTCGGTCACGAGCAGCAGCAGGATGAAGGTCTGAAAAAAATTCTGGGTCATTACGAGCTTTCCGGGCTTGGCGGGCCGAGCCGGCGCACCAGGCCGGAGTTTACTACATGGTCCAGGCCCTGCGGCGAATGCTGATAGAATCGCCGCATGCGCCGACTGCTTTTAATCCTGCTGCTTGCTGTTTTGCCGCTCCAGTATGCCTGGTCGGCGGCTGCCGCCTATTGCGGGCATGAACAGGGAAAGAGCCAGCATTTCGGCCACCACGCGCATCATCACAATATGCAAGCCGAGCCCGGGCACGCTGGCGATGCTGCTGACGACAGCGCCGGCGGCAATGACAATGGCCATGGCAAACCCGCCGGCAAAGCCGAGGTGCATGCCGATTGCGCCGTCTGCCATCACGCCGTGCAGGCATCCCTGCTCTCGGCGATGGCGCCGCCGCCCACAGCGGCTGGCGCGGCATACCCGCCGCCATCCGATCCCCGCTTCTCTTCGCATATAGCCGACGGGCCGAAAAAGCCCGACTGGCATCCCGCTGCCTAGCGCGGCGGGACTCTCCACCATTTTCTGAAGTCCCGTCGAATTTTTTTCCCTATACTGGAGAATTCGGATGGTCAAATTCCTTTGGCCGCTAGCCATGGCGACGCTTGTCGCGCCCATGCATGCGGCAGCACAAGAACCGCAAGCGGTTCTCACCTTGCGCGCCGCCCTGGCGCTGGCCGCGCAAGCCAACCCTGCCCTGTCGGCGGCCCGCTTCGAAGTGGAGGCGCAGGACGGCCTTGTACTGCAAGCGTCCGCCCGCCCCAACCCCTTGCTGTCTTTCGAGCGCATTGGCCGCAGCGGCAGCGCCGAAGCGGACGGCGAACGCAGCTATCAGCTCAGCCAGCCGCTGGAGCTGGGCGGCAAGCGCGCGGCGCGCATGGCAGCCGCCGAGCGCGGGCGCGACGCCGCCAGCGCGGCGCTCGAAGCGCGGCGCGCCGAACTGCACGCGGACGTCGTGACGGCCTTCAACGATGTGCTCGTGGCGCAGGAGCGCCTGCGCCTGGCGCAGGAGGCCAACGAACTGGCGCAACGCGCCACCCTGGTTGCAAACCGGCGCGTGGCAGCCGGCAAAGTGTCGCCGGTCGACGAGACCAAAGCCAAGCTGGCGGAGGCGCAAGTGCGGCTGGAGGCAAGCAGCGCCTCGTCGGCCCTCGCGTCCGCGCGGCAACGGCTCGCGTCGTACTGGACGCAGCCAACGCCGCGCAGTGGAACGCCTGCCTCTGGTTCAAATATATACCTTGAGTCCCATGCGCGCATGACTAGCCATGCGGCAAACGGCGAGCAGGCGGCGAGCGATGCGCATGCGATTTCGTCCGGGCAGACAGCCGGTGGCAGGCAGGCGGCGAACGCTGCCGGCGCGGCGTACATGGCAGGCGGAGCGCCGGGCACGCTCTTTGACCGCGTCGAGGGCGACATCGGTGCGCTGCCCGCCCTGCCCGACGGAGCGGTGCTGGCGAACTGGCGCGAGCGCTCGCTGGCGCTTGGCCCGGCACGGCTGGAGGTGGCGCGGCGCGAAGCGGTGACGCAGCTTGAGCTGGCCAACCGCGCGCCGGACCTGACGGTTAGCCTGGGCGGCAAGCGCATGGCGGCCCCTGCCCGCAGCCAGACCGTGATCGGCCTGTCCCTGCCGCTGCCGCTGTTCGACCGCAACCAGGGCAACGTCCTGGCGGCGCAGCGGCAGGCCGACAAGGCGGGCGCCGAACTGGCCGCTGCCGCCGTGCGGCTGGAGTCCGAGCTGACGCAGGCGGTGCAAGCTTTGCAGTCTGCGCGGCAGACCGTGGACACGCTGCGGCGCGAAATCCTGCCGGCGGCGCAGCAAGCCACCGAAGCCGCCACCAAAGGCTTCGAATTCGGAAAACACAACTTCCTCGATGTGCTGGACGCGCAGCGCACGCTGCTGCAAGCGCGGGCGCAATACCTGTCCACGCTGTCGGACGGCCACCGTGCCGCCGCCGCCATCGAACGCATCCTCGGCCACAGCGCGCCGAACAACGAACATTGAACCGCCATGAGACTGACCAGAAAACAAACCACCGCCATCGCAGTCATCGTACTGTCCGGCGCGGCGCTCGCCGCCTTGATCCTGCGCCCTGACGCGCAACCGGTAGCCACAGCCGGGGCCGCGCACAAGAAAATGGATGGGCGCGGGGACCAGCGGGCGCAAGGCGAAAGCGGCGCGGCGCAAGGCCACAAACACGCAGCGCAGGACGACACGGCTGTCGGGCATGGCGAGAAAGCCACGCTGCAAGGAACCGGCAAGGCATCGCACGAAGAGCAAGCCGGGGCGCACGGCAATGACGGCGCAGCGCACGGCAAGCCCGTGCACGCGGAAGCCGCGCCGCAGGCCGTCTTCAGCGGGGAGCAGATCACATCCTCCGGCATCGCGCTGGCTGTGGCGGGACCGGCACCGATCGCGCCGGCGATCACGCTGTCGGGCCAGATCCGCTACGACGGTGACCGCACGGCGCACGTGGTGCCGCGCGCAGCGGGCATGGTCGAACAGGTCAACGCGGAGCTGGGCCAGCAGGTCAGAAAAGGACAAGTGCTGGCCGTGCTGTCCAGCCGCGAGCTGTCCGAACTGCGCAGCGAACTACTGTCGGCCCGCCAGCGCCAGTCGCTGGCGCAGACGCTGCTGGCGCGCGAGCGCAAGCTGTGGGAAGAACGCATCTCGGCCGAACAGGACTACCTGCAAGCGCAGCAGCACGCCAATGAAGCCGGCATCGCCGTGCGCAACGCGCAGCAGAAGCTGGAGTCGCTGGGCGCCGGCGGCCTGCCTGCCTCCGGTCCATTGAACCGCTACGAAGTGCGCGCGCCCTTCGACGGCACAGTGCTCGAGAAGCACATCGCCGCCGGCGAAGCGGTAAAGGAAGACGCCAACATCTTCACGCTGTCCGACCTGTCCAGCGTCTGGGCCGAGTTCGCGGTGACTGCGCCCCATCTCGACGCCGTGCGCGTCGGCCAGCAAGCGTCCGTGCAGTCCGTCAGCTCCGGCGCCAGCGCGGCCGGCACCGTGGCCTACGTCGGCGCCCTTCTGGGCGAGCAGACGCGCGCGGCGACCGCCCGCATACGGCTGAAAAATCCCGGCACCGCCTGGCGCCCCGGCCTGTTCGTCAACGTCAGCGTGTTCCCGCCTTCCGAAAACGGGGCAACGGCGGCGGTGGCGGTGCAAACCAGCGCTGTGCAGACGCTGGACGGCAAGCCGGCGATCTTCGTGCGCACGCCCGCCGGTTTCGCGGCGCACGCGGTGACGCTGGGCCGCAGCGACGGCAAGCTGGTGGAGGTGCTGTCGGGCCTCGCGCCGGGCGCGCAGTACGCGGCTGCAGGCAGTTTCGCCGTCAAGGCCGAACTGGGCAAGTCCGACAACGAACACGCCCACTGAGGCGAAAGGCGAACCATCATGTTTGAACCACTGATACGCGGCGCCATCGCGCAGCGCTGGCTGGTGATGCTGGCCGTGCTGGGCATGGCTGTCCTCGGCGTCTACAACTACCAGCGCCTGCCGGTCGACGCGGTGCCGGACATCACCAATGTCCAGGTGCAGATCAACACGGCCGCGCCAGGCTACTCGCCGCTGGAAACCGAACAGCGCATCTCGCTGCCGCTGGAAACGGCCATGGCCGGCCTGCCGCAGCTTGAGCAGACGCGTTCCCTGTCGCGCTACGGCCTGTCGCAGATCACCGTCACCTTCAAGGACGGCACCGACATCTACTTTGCGCGCCAGCTTGTGAACGAACGCCTGCAGGCAGCCCGCGCGCGCCTGCCCGGGGACGTCTCCCCCGCCCTCGGCCCGATCTCCACCGGCCTCGGCGAAATCTACCTGTGGACGGTGGAAGCCAGGGAAGGCGCGAAGAAGCCGGACGGCACGGCCTACACGCCGACCGATCTGCGCGAGATCCAGGACTGGATCATCAAGCCGCAACTGCGCACCGTGCCCGGCGTGACCGAGATCAATTCCATCGGCGGCTACGCCCGCGAATACCAGGTGGCGCCGCATCCCGACAAGCTGGCCTCCTACGGCCTGTCCGTGCGCGACGTGGTCGCCGCACTGGAGCGCAACAACGGCAGCACCGGCGCAGGCTACATCGAACGCAACGGCGAGCAGCTGCTGGTGCGCGCGCCCGGCCAGCTGGCAACGATGGACGACATCGCCAACGTGGTGCTCACCAGCGCCGACGGCATCCCGGTGCGTATCCGCGACATCGGTGACGTGGTGGAAGGCCGAGAACTGCGCACCGGAGCCGCCACCGAGAACGGCCGCGAAGTGGTGCTCGGCACGGTGTTCATGCTGATCGGCCAGAACAGCCGCACGGTGTCACGCGCGGTGGACCAGCGCATGGAGCAGATCAACCGCAGCCTGCCTGCGGGCGTGCACGCCGTCACCGTGTACGACCGCACCACCCTGGTGGACAAGGCCATCGCCACCGTGCGCACCAATCTGCTGGAAGGCGCGGTGCTGGTGGTGGCGGTGCTGTTCGCCTTCCTCGGCAACTTGCGCGCGGCGCTGATCACCGCCATGGTGATACCGCTGTCCATGCTGTTCACCTTCACCGGCATGGTGTCGTACAAGGTGAGCGCCAACCTGCTCAGCCTTGGGGCCCTGGACTTCGGCATCATCGTCGACGGCGCAGTGGTCATCGTCGAGAACTGTGTGCGGCGGCTGGCGCACGCGCAGGCCGCCCAGGGCCGTCCGCTGACGCGCAGCGAGCGCATGGATGAAGTGTTCGCCGCCGCGCATGAGGCGCGCAGGCCCCTGCTGTTTGGACAGCTCATCATCATGGCCGTGTACCTTCCCATCTTCGCGCTCAGCGGCGTGGAAGGCCGCATGTTCCATCCCATGGCGCTGACGGTAGTGATCACGCTATTCGGCGCCATGGTGCTGTCGATGACATTTGTTCCGGCGGCAGTGGCACTGTTCATCGGCGAGCGCGTCAGCGAAAAGGAGAACGCGATGATGCGCACGGCCGCACGCTGCTACGCCCCCGCACTGGAGCGCTCCATGGCAAACAAGCCGGTGGTGCTGACATTCGCGGCGGTGGCAGTGCTGCTGGCCACGCTGCTGGCCGCGCGCATGGGCAGCGAATTTGTGCCCAGCCTGGACGAAGGCGACATCGCGCTGCAAACGCTGCGCATACCCGGCACCAGCCTGACGCAATCGGTCACGATGCAGCAGCAGCTGGAACGCAAGCTGATGAAAGAGTTCCCCGAGATCGAGCGCGTGTTCGCCCGCATCGGCACGGCGGAAGTGGCGTCGGACCCGATGCCGCCCAACAGCGCGGACGGCTTCATCATGTTCAAGCCCCGCGAGCAGTGGCCCCAGCCGCGCAAGACGCACGCGCAGCTGGAGGCGGCGATCAGCGCCAGCGTTGAGCAACTGCCTGGCAACAGCTACGAATTCTCGCAACCCATCCAGCTGCGTTTCAACGAACTGATTTCAGGCGTACGCAGCGACGTGGCGGTAAAGGTGTTCGGCGACGACATGGCAGTGCTGAACCAGACCGCCGAACAGATCTCGGCCACGCTGGCGCGTGTGCCCGGCGCCAGCGAGGTGAAGGTGGAACAGACCAGCGGTCTGCCGGTGCTGACGGTGGCCATCGACCGCGCCAAGCTGGCGCGCTATGGCCTGAACTCGGCCGACATACAGGAAACGGTGGCGGCGGCCGTGGGCGGCCAGCGGGCAGGCGATGTATTCCAGGGCGACCGGCGCTTCGATATCGTGGTGCGGCTGCCGGAACAGATGCGCAGCGATCTCAATGCGATCCGCCGCCTGCCGATTGCATTGCCGCCGGCGCAGGGCCGCAGAGCGCTCAGCGGAAGCGCTGGCGCAGACGGCGGCGCGGGCGCGAGCGGCAGCGCGAGCGCGAGCGGCGGCGCCGGCGGCAGCGGATTCATCCCGCTGGGTGAAGTGGCCACGCTGGAAGTCGCGCCCGGGCTGAACCAGGTCAGCCGCGAACAGGGCAAGCGGCGCGTGGTGGTCAGCGCCAATGTGCGCGGGCGCGACATCGGCTCCTTCGTGGCGGACGCCGAGCAGGCCATACGCCGGCAGGTGAAGCTGCCCTCGGCCTACTGGATCGCCTGGGGCGGGCAGTTCGAGCAACTGCAGTCCGCTAGCGAGCGCCTGAAGCTGGTCGTGCCGGCCGCGCTGCTGCTGGTGCTGGGTTTGCTGTTCGCGATGTTCGGCAATCTGAAAGATGGGCTGCTGGTGTTCAGCGGCATACCGTTCGCGCTGACCGGCGGCATCGCCGCGCTGTGGCTGCGCGGGCTGCCGCTGTCGATTTCGGCGGCGGTGGGCTTCATCGCGCTGTCCGGTGTCGCGGTGCTCAATGGACTGGTGCTGATCTCCTTCATCCGCAGCCTGCGTGAGCAAGGCAAGCCGCTGGACGAGGCGATCCGCGAGGGCGCGCTGGGCCGCCTGCGACCCGTGCTGATGACGGCGCTGGTGGCCGCGCTGGGCTTCGTGCCGATGGCGCTGGCCTCCGGCACCGGCGCCGAAGTGCAGCGGCCGCTGGCCACCGTCGTGATAGGCGGCATACTCTCGTCCACCGTGCTGACCATGCTGGTGCTGCCGCTGCTGTACCGGCTCGCCCATGGGGGATCCGCCAATCAGGTGTCCGTGCCCCGCTGCTGCACCAGCGCCATGGCAAACTGGCCGTTGCCGACCGACCAATCCGAATAGTCGTTCTCGTGCATGAAAATAAAAACGTCCTTGGGTGACACCTTGGCATCGGCCTCCAGGTTTTCCGCGATTTTAGCGTACAACGATTTTTTCATTGCATCGCTGCGGCCGCGGCGCATGGTGATCTCGACGACCACCACGCTGTCCGAGCGGGCCACGCCGTTGAATTTCCTATCGTAGAAAAAGTCCTCGGGATCGTATTCGGATACCAGGTTGAACAACTCGTCGGCCGGCATGTTGATGCTCTCGACCAGCGCGCGGTGCACGCCTTGAACGATGGCCACCTTCTGTACGGGGCTGGTGCCTTTCTTTAATGCGAGACGAATAAACGGCATGCGATTCCTTGGGATGTGAAAAGAAAGAGTATATTCATGTATAAAAGTGAATAAAATATACACATTTCATGCAAATTCACGATACAGAACCATGCGCGAACAAGAGCAAGCGCCTGAAGCGACGGGTTACCGATACCGGCACATAGCCGATGCCATAGAACGGCGCGTCGAGGCCAACCACTGGATGTGGGACGAGCGCCTGCCATCGGTGCGGCATTTCATGAGCGAATACGAGGCCAGCATGTCGACGGTGGTGCGCGCCTTGATCCTGCTGGAAAGCGCGGGGGTGCTGCGCTCGGTACCGCGTTCCGGCTGGTATCTGGCGCGCAAGCCGGCTGCGGCGCAGCAGCCTGCAAACGGCACGGCCGCGACCGCGCCGGCACCGCAGGCCGGGGTCGACGAATTGGTGCTGCGCGTGCTCTCGCCCTCGCCCAAGGAGGGGCCGCAGCTGTTCTCCATGGGATCGACGACGCTCGACCCAAGCCTGGTCCCGGTGCGCTCGCTCAACCGCTCGATGGCGGCCGTGGCACGCACCCCATGCCACCTGGGCGCGCTGCCGGCGCTGGGCCACTACGGCCTGCGCATGCAGATCGCCAAGCTCATGGCCGGGCGCAACGTCCACGTCGCACCCGACGACATCCTGATCACCTCGGGCGACGGCCACTGCCTGGATACCATCTTGCAAATCCTGGTGCCGCCAGGCGGCTTGGTGGCCGTGGAATGCCCCACTTATTTCGGCAATTTGCAGGCCATCGAAGCGCTCGGCCTGCGCGCGCTCGAACTGGCCACCGACAACGAGACCGGAATCGATCTCGAGGCGCTCGCCCGCGCGTTCGAAAAGGAAACGATCAGCGCCGTCATCGTCACGTCCAATTGCCAGAATCCGCTGGGCTTCACCATGTCGCAAGCGGCGAAAATCGCCTTGCTCGAACTGGCCGGCCGGCACGGCGCAACCGTCATCGAGGATGACGTTTACGGCGACCTGTATTTCCAGAGGCGCAATTCAGCCGCGCTGCTCAGCTACGACCACGGCGGCCGCTTGGTCTATTTTTCCTCGTTTTCCAAGACCCTCTCGTCCAGCTGGCGGATCGGCTGGGTCATTCCCGGGATGTGGAAGACGCGCCTGCTCGAACAGAAGACCGTGCGCGCGGCCAGTCCCAGCGCCCTGCCCCAGGCAGTGCTGGCGCACTATCTGGCCAAGCGCGACTATCAACGTCATGTGTCCCATTTACGCGAGGTTTTTTCATCTCAGGTGGCGCGCATCAGGGAGGCCGTCCTGCGTTATTTCCCGGCCGGCACGCGGGTGACGGAACCCAGCGGCGGCTACGTGTTCTGGATCGAACTGCCGGGTAACATCGACGCTGTGCGTTTGAGCGAGCTGGCGTTCGAACAAGGCGTGAACGTCGCACCCGGCATCATTTTCTCGTCCGGCCGGCAATTCCAGCGCAACATTCGCCTCAGCATAGGCGCGCCCTTTTCACAGCGGATCGAAACGGCGATCGAGACGGTGGGCGCTGCGGCAATGGAACTGGCCGCCCGGCAATGCGCTTGACTGCCCCTGCTTTGCGCTGCGGGTTCAGACGTAAAAAAAGCGGCCCTCGGGCCGCTTCCTTTGCACTGCGTCGCCAAACTTACGCCGAGGCTTCGCCCTTCTTGATCCACGCCGCCAGCTGGTGCGGGCGGATGCCGTCGTAGTCTTCGAACGGCTGGTGGATCCACGGGTTGTGCGGCAGTTCTTCCATCTGGTAGTCCGGACGGAACGCCGAGCTGCCCTTGGTCCAGATCACGGCCGACTTCACCTCGGTCACGCCTTCGAAGTTTTCCTTCAAATGCTGCATGACTTTGATCAGGGTGACACCCGAATCGGCCAGGTCGTCGACCAGCAGAATGCGGCCGGACAGAGGACCCTTGGTCATCGTCATGTACTTGGCGATGTCCAGGTCACCCTGCACCGTGCCCTTGTCGGCACGGTAGGAACTGGTCGACAGGATGGCCAGCGGCACGTCGAAAATGCGGGAGAACACGTCGCCCGGACGCACGCCGCCGCGCGCCAGGCACAGGACCATGTCGAACTTCCAGCCCGATTCATAGACCTTGAGCGCCAGGCGCTCGATCAGGCGGTGGTACTCGTCCCAGGACACCCACAGGTGCTTTTCGTTGGATTCAGGGGTGCTCATTCGTTCTATCCTTCTTTACTCGTAAGGATGGCGCAGTACGATAGTTTCTTCGCGGTCAGGACCGGTCGATACCATATCCACTGGCACGCCAACCAGTTCTTCGATGCGCTTGATGTAAGCGCGCGCGTTTGCAGGCAGCGCCGCCAGCGATTTTGCGCCGACCGTGCTTTCGCTCCAACCAGCCATCTCTTCGTAGATGGGCTGGCAGCGGGCCGCGTCCTCTGCGCCGACCGGGAAGATGTCCACGGTGCGGCCGTCCAGCGTGTAGCTGGTGCAGATTTTGATGGTTTCCAGGCCGTCCATGACGTCCAGTTTGGTGATGCACATACCGGACACGCCGTTGATCTGGACCGAGCGGCGCAGCAGCGCGGCGTCGAACCAGCCGCAGCGGCGGGCGCGGCCCGTCACGGTGCCGAACTCGTGGCCGACCGACGACAGGTGGTGGCCGACGCCTGCATCGGTAGGCAGTTCCGAAGGGAAGGGGCCGGAGCCGACGCGGGTGGTGTAGGCCTTGGTGATGCCCAGGATGTAGTGCAGCATGCCGGGACCGACGCCGGCGCCGGCGGCGGCGTTACCGGCCACGCAGTTCGACGACGTGACGAAGGGGTAAGTGCCGTGGTCGACGTCCAGCAGCGAGCCTTGCGCGCCTTCGAACAGCAGGTTGCCGCCGGCCTTGTGGGCGGCGTACAGGGCGCTCGACACGTCGGCCACCATGGGACGCAGGCGCGGCACGTAGGCCAGCGCATCGTCCAGGGTCTTCTGGTAGTCGACCTTCGGGGCCTTCAGGTAGTTTTCCAGCACGAAGTTGTGGTAGTCCAGGTTTTCGCGCAGTTTCTCGGCGAAACGCTCTTCGTTCAGCAGGTCGGCGATACGGATCGCGCGGCGTGCGACTTTGTCTTCGTAGGCAGGGCCGATGCCCTTGCCGGTGGTGCCGATCTTGGCGGCGCCGCGGGCCGTTTCACGGGCGGCGTCCAGTGCGCTGTGGTATGGCAGGATCACTGGGCAGGCTTCGGAGATCTTCAGGCGCGAGGCGACTTCGACGCCGACCGCTTCCAGCTTGTCGATTTCGCGCAGCACGTCCGGCACCGACACCACCACACCGTTGCCGATGTAGCAGGCCACGCCTGGACGCATGATGCCCGACGGGATCAGCTGCAGCGCGGTCTTGACGCCGCCGATGACCAGCGTGTGGCCGGCATTGTGGCCGCCCTGGAAACGCACCACGCCTTGGGCGTGGTCGGTCAGCCAGTCAACAATTTTACCCTTGCCCTCATCGCCCCATTGGGTGCCGATGACAACCACGTTCTTTGCCATATTTTTTTTCGACATCACACTAACCTAAGTTTTTAAGAATCCAGTTGCTACCACTATCATCGAGGACCAGCGCGCGGTCGCACTCGAACTCGTCCTGTTCATTGCTGTGACCCGGCATGCTTTGGATCACCACCTCGCCGGCTTTGCGCAGCTCGGCGATCTTCTCCTTCAGTTCGGGCGCGTTGCCCCACGGCGCGCGCACCGAGTGCTTGCGCTCGGCCGTGGGCAGCAGGCGCGCCAGTTCGCGCAGATCCATCGAGAAGCCGGTGGCGGGACGGGCCCGGCCGAACGCTTCGCCGACGTGGTCGTAACGGCCGCCGCGCAGCACCGCGTTCGGCAGGCCAGGCACGTAGACAGCGAACATCGCGCCGCTTTCGTACTGGTAGCCGCGCAGGTCGGCCAGGTCGACCGCCACCTCGCGGCCGATGGCAGGGTTGTCAGCGGTGGCGGCCAGCGCGGCCAGTTCGGCCAGCGCCTTGGCGATGCCGGGCAGGTCGGGCAGCACGCTGCGGGCGCGCTTGAGCACGTCCACGTCGCCGTACAGGCCGGGCAGTGCGAGCAGCGCGGCGCGCACGGCCGGAGTGTAGCCGGCGGTCTGTTCTTCGAGACCGGGAACGTCCTTGGCGCGCAGCAGCAGGTACAGCGCGGCTTCGTCCTTGGCGGCGTCCGCGTCCTCGGCCAGGATGGCGCGCAGCACGCCGACATGCGACAGATCGAGGCGCACGTCGGTGAAGCCGGCCAGGGCCAGGGATGCGAGCGCCAGTTCCTGGATCTCGGCGTCCGCTTCCAGGCCGGCGTGGCCATAGATTTCGGCGCCGATCTGCAGCGGCTCGCGCGTGGTGTGCAGGCCCGACGGACGGGTATGCAGCACACTGCCCGCGTAGCACAGGCGGGTGACGGAGTTCCGGTTCAGCAGGTGCGCGTCGATACGGGCCACTTGCGTGGTCATGTCGGCGCGCAGACCCAGCATGCGGCCGGAAATCTGGTCCACCAGCTTGAAGGTGCGCAGCTCGGTGTCCTGGCCGGCGCCTGTCATCAGGGACTCGACGTATTCGAGCAGGGGCGGCATGACGAGTTCGTAACCGTACAGGCGGAAGTTATCCAGCATGAGACGGCGCAGTTCTTCAATCTTGCGCGCTTCGGACGGTAAAACGTCCGCAATATGTTCGGGCAATAGCCAATTCGGCATGGGGAAAACCGGCAACGGTGTTGTTGAGATATCGATCATGCGTCCACAAGAACGCACACGGCAATCGGAGGGCCGAACCGCATATTTTACGCGAAAATGCGGACGGATGGAAATAAAAGCTCGCCAATTGGCGCTCTGACAATGGGGTCAGGCCTGCATTCGTGCATTCGTCGCGAGACGAATGCACGAATGCAGGCCTGACCCCAGGGGTGCGGAACTTACTTCTTGCCGGCGTCGGCGCCGGCGCCCTTGAAGTACTTGAAGAAGTCCGAGTTCGGATCGACCACCAGCACGTCGCTGCGGTTCTTGAAGGATTCGCGGTAGGCGCTCAGGCTGCGGTAGAACTTGTAGAACTCCGGATTGCGGCCGAAGGCTTCGGCGTAGATCTGGCTGGCCTTGGCGTCGCCCTCGCCCTTGATGGTCTCGGCGCTGCGGTAGGCTTCGGCCAGGATCACGGTGCGCTGGCGGTCGGCGTCGGCGCGGATCTTCTCCGAGTCGGCCGAACCGGTGGAACGCAGTTCATTGGCCACGCGCACGCGCTCGGCCTTCATGCGCTCGTACACCGAGCTGTTGATCTGCTCCACGTAGTCGACCCGCTTCAGGCGCACGTCGATGATCTCGACGCCGATCTGCTTCGATTCGACGATGACCTTGGTGCGCAGCGCTTCCATGACCTTGCCGCGCTGGCCGGAGATCACTTCGCGCACGGTGCGCTTGGTGATCTCGTCGTTCAGCGCCGCCTTGACGATCTGCGACATGCGGTCGCGGGCACGGGTCTCGTCGCCGCCGAAGGAGACGAAGTACAGACGCGGATCGACGATGCGCCATTTGACGAAGGCGTCGACCAGGATGTTCATCTTCTCGGCCGTGATGAAGCGGTCCGCGTCCGGCGAATCGATGGTCATGATGCGCTTTTCCAGATACAGCACGTTCTGGAACGGCGGCGGCAGCTTGAAGTGCAGGCCGGGCTCGCTGATCACCTGCTTGACTTCGCCCAGCGCGAACACGATGGCGTACTTGCGCTGGTCGACCACGAACACGGTCGAGGACAGCAGCATCAACGCGATGAAGCCGCCGATCAGGATGGTTACTATGCGGTTCATTAACGGCTCTCCCGATCACGTGAGGATTCGCGCGAACGGCTGTCGCGCTGGCGGCTGATCTCGACCGAAGGCATGCCGTCGGACGGCAGCATCACGGCCGTCGGCGGCGGCGGCGCGGCGTTCGCCTTGGCGGCGGCGTCGGCGGCCGCCGCTTGCGCGATCAGCTTGTCCAGCGGCAGATACAGCAGGTTGTTGCCGGTCTTGGAGTCGATCATCACCTTGCTGGTGCTGGTGAAGATCTGCTGCATGGTGTCCAGGTACATGCGGTCGCGGGTCACGCCCGGGGCCTTCTGGTACTCGGCCTGCACCGACTTGAAGCGCGCCGCGTTACCCTCGGCGTTCTCCACCACCATCGAACGGTAGGCCTCGGCGTCCTGCGTCAGGCGCGAAGCGGTGCCGCGCGACTCGGGGATCACCTTGTTGGCGTAAGCCTGGCCTTCGTTCTTCTGGCGCTCGCGGTCCTGCCCTGCCTTGACGGCGTCGTCGAAGGCGGCTTGCACCTGCTCCGGCGGCTGCACGCCCTGCATCGTCACGTTGGTGATCTGGGCGCCGGAGGCGTAGCGGTCCAGGATTTGCTGCATCAGCTGCTGCGTTTCGAAAGCGACCTTCTCGCGGCCCTCGTACAGCACGAAGTCCATCTTGCTCTTGCCGACGATCTCGCGGATCGAGGTCTCGGCCACCTGGCGCACGGTTTCCTCGGCGTCGGTGTTGTTGACGATCCAGGCCACCGGGTTCTTCAGCGTGTACTGCACCGCGAACTGGATGTCGATGATGTTTTCGTCGTCGGTCAGCATCAGCGCTTCGCGCGGCTGCTTGTTCTTGACGTTGGAGCGGTAGCCCACCTCGACCGTGCGCACTTGCGACACGTTGACGATCTGGTCGCTCTGGAAGGGGTAAGGCCAGCGCCAGTTCAAGCCGGCCGGCGTCACGTGCGAGACTTTGCCGAAGGTAAACACCACCCCGGTCTGGCCTTCCTGCACGATGAAGGTGCCGCTGGCCAGCCACACCAGCGCGGCGATCGCGCCCACCGCGCCGACGGTGAAGCCGGCGCCGCGCATGTCGCCGCCGTTGCCGTTGCCACCGCCGCCGCCGCTGCCGTTGTTCCTGTTCTTCTGCCCGAACAGGCCGTTCAGCCGCTGGTTGAAGTCGCGCCAAAGCTGGTCCAGGTCCGGCGGACCTTCACCGGGTTTCTTGCCTTCTTGGGCCTGCTTGTTGCCGTCCTTCTTGCCCGAACCCCATTCGGGATCGTTCAAGGTCGGTTTCAAGCCTATTCTTTTCATTAGAGAGGAAAGAGGCATACTAATGTGATCCAACTTGGGTGAAAGTGGAATGGCCGTCGTCGTCGAGGCCGGCATCGCTGCCCTCTTCGTCTTCCGGCACCTGGTACAGATAAGCCTTGCCTGGCGCGGCCCTGGCCGCCTCGGTGATGGCGCTGCGCAGCAAATCCATGCCCGCGCCCGTCCTCGCGCTGGTGAAAACGCGAGAAATTTTATCATATTCATCACGCTCGACCGACGGCTCCAGGCCGGCGGCGTCGATCTTGTTCCACACCAGGATCTGCGGGATGTGGTCGGCGCCGATTTCGCGCAGCACCAGGTTGACCTGCTCGATCTGCTCCATGCGCACCGGGCTGGCGGCATCGACCACGTGCAGCAGCAGGTCGGCATGGATGGTTTCCTCCAGCGTGGCGCGGAACGCCGCCACCAGCTGGTGCGGCAGTTCCCGCACGAAACCAACCGTGTCCGAGATCACCACATTGCCCACTTCCTCGCCCATGTAGACGCGGCGCGAGGTGGTGTCCAAGGTGGCGAACAACTGGTCGGCGACGTAGACGCCGGCCTTGGTCATGGCGTTGAACAGCGTCGACTTGCCGGCATTGGTGTAGCCGACCAGGGACACGGAGAAGGTCTGGCTGCGTCCGCGCGAGCGGCGCTGGGTCTCGTGCTGCTTGCGCAGCTTGCCCAGACGCGCGCGCAAGGCCTTGACGCGCTCGCCGATCAGGCGGCGGTCGGTCTCGAGCTGGGTTTCGCCCGGACCACGCAAGCCGATGCCGCCCTTCTGGCGCTCGAGGTGGGTCCAGCCGCGTATCAGGCGCGTGGCCAGATGCTGCAGCTGCGCCAGCTCGACCTGCAGCTTGCCCTCGTGGCTTTGCGCGCGCTGCGCGAAAATGTCGAGGATCAGGCTGGTGCGGTCGAGCACGCGGATCTGCAGGCGCTTTTCCAGGTTGCGCTGTTGCGCGGGGGACAGGGCGTGATTGAAGATGACGATCTCGAGCTTGAGATCCTGGACGGCAAAGCCGATCTCGTCGGCCTTGCCGCTGCCGACGAAATAAGCCGCATCCGGGCTGGAGCGCTTGGCCGTGATGGTCGTCACCGGATCCGCTCCCGCCGAACGCGCGAGCAGCATCAGTTCTTCGACGCTAGCGGCAAAATCGCCCTGACCGAAGTCTACCCCGACTAAAGCTGCGCGCATACGGCCGCCAGGCAAGGTGGGAGGCGAAAATTAAAGCTCAATGATTATTCCGCGTCGGATTCAATGTTCAGGTTGACGGCACGGGCCGGCACCACGGTCGAAATGGCGTGCTTGTACACCATCTGGGTCACGGTATTGCGCAGCAATACCACGTACTGGTCGAACGATTCGATATGGCCCTGCAGCTTGATACCGTTGACCAGGTAGATCGAGACAGGAACATGCTCCTTGCGCAGCGCGTTCAGGAATGGGTCTTGTAACAGTTGCCCTTTGTTGCTCATAACAGCTCCGATTTATGTTGTTGTGCAGGAAATGGAGGCGACTCGCTTATTTTCAAGTGCCAAGCATCAATTCCCTATGAAAGTATGATGAATGATGCTGCCAAGCTACTGTAACCTGTTTTTGACATTCGTGCAGGGCGCACCATGCACGAATGTCATTATTTTCAGGCTTATTTCGTCCGTTTATCGAACGGGTTTTTACCGGTGCGCAATTCTATGCGCAGCGGCGTGCCGATCAGCTGGAACGTTTCGCGGAAATGTTTTTCCAGGTAACGCTTGTACGGGTCGGACACGGCTTCCAGCGAATTGCCGTGGATAACGATCACCGGCGGGTTCATGCCGCCCTGGTGCGCATAGCGCATCTTCGGACGGATCGAGCCCTTGCGCTTCGGCTCCTGCTTCTCCACCGCCTCGATCAGGGCGCGGGTCAGCTTCGGCGTCGACAGGTCGGCCATGGCGGCGGCGTAGGCCGCGTCCACCGACTTCATCAGCGGGCCGATGCCGGACGCCTTCAGCGCCGAGATGAAGTGCATCTTGGCGAAGGACAGGAAGTCCAGCTTGCGGTCCAGGTCGATCTTGATCTCGTCGCGGTCGTCCGACTGCAGGCCGTCCCACTTGTTGACGGCCACCACCAGCGCGCGGCCGGTTTCCAGCACGAAGCCGGCGATGTGGGCGTCCTGCTCGGAGATATCCTGCTGGGCGTCCAGCATCAGGATGACGACGTTCGCTTCCGAGATCGACTGCAAGGTCTTGACCACCGAGAATTTCTCGATGGCTTCGAACACGCGGCCGCGGCGGCGGATACCGGCGGTGTCGATCAGCGTGTACTGCTTGCCGTCGCGCTCGAAAGGGATCTCGATCGAGTCGCGCGTGGTGCCCGGCATGTCGAAGGCGATCACGCGCTCTTCGCCCAGCAGCGTGTTGATCAGGGTGGACTTGCCCACGTTCGGGCGGCCCACCAGTGCGATCTTCACGCCGCGTTCGGCCGGCGCCAATTCCTCGGCGTCGTCAGGGCGCTGCTCGAAGGCCTTGTCCAGCGCTTCCTCGACCAGGTCGTGCACGCCGTCGCCGTGGGCGGCGGAGATCACATAGGGGTCGCCCATGCCCAGTTCGTAAAAGTCGGACACCACGGCGGTGTAGCGCATGCCTTCCGACTTGTTGACCACCAGCAGCACCGGACGGCCGGTCTTGCGCAGGAAGTCCGTGATGGTCTTGTCGTGCGGCGTCAGGCCTTGACGGCCGTCGACCAGGAACACGACCACGTCGGCTTCGGCCACGGCCTGCTTGGTCTGCAGCGCCATCTGGAACATGATGCCTTCCTTGGCCACCGGCTCGAAACCGCCGGTGTCGACCACCAGGAAGGGGCGTTCGCCGAGGCGGCCCTCGCCATAATGGCGATCGCGCGTCAGGCCTGGCATGTCCGCCACCAGCGCGTCGCGCGAGCGGGTCAGACGATTGAATAAGGTCGATTTCCCGACGTTCGGGCGACCTACGAGTGCTATTACCGGCTTCATTGTATTACTCGACCGCGAGAGCGGTCACTGTCCCTGATTGGGTTTGGAAAATCAAATTCGAGCCCGCAACGACCGGCGCCGACTGGATAGCCGAGCCGTCGGTGCTGACCCGACCTAGTATCGCGCCGTCTTCGCGCGACAGGAAATGGACATAGCCTTGCAGGTCGCCGACGGCGACGCTGCGGCCGAAGGAGGCCGGCGTGGACAGGCGGCGGAAGGCCAGCTTGTCGTTCTTCCATGCGCTCTGCCCGCCTTCGCGGCTGAAGGCCGCGACAGCGCCCTTCTCGTCGGCCGTGAACACGAAGCGCTGGTCGACGGCGACGCCGACGTCGGAAGACACTTCCTTGGTCCAGCGCGCCTGGCCGGTGGCCAGGTCGAAGCAGCCCACGCGGCCCTGGTAGGTCACGGCGCAGATGTCTTTCTCGAACACCACCGGCGAACCGGCGACGTCGGCCACGCGTTCCAGTTCGGTGGCGCCTTTCGGCTCGCCCACCGACACCTCGAAGCGCGGCACGCCGGTCGCCAGGGTCAGCGCCAGCAGCTTGCCGCCGGGCTGGCCGACATAGACGTTAGCGCCGCTGATGACCATGCCCGGCGCGTTGCGCAGGGTCAGGGCCGGGGTGGTGCGCACCGCCGACCAGCGCTTGGCGCCGGTCTTGGCTTCGAAGGCCGTGATGCGGTTGTCCACGCTGCGCACGACCACCACGTCGTCCGCCGCCACCGGCGAGGACAAGACCTCGCTCGATGCCTGCACCTTCCACAGCTGCTTGCCACTGCCGTCGAAAGCGATGACGGTGCCCTTGGCGCCGCCCACCGCGACCACGTCGCCGTTCGGGCTCACGCCCACGCCGGAGGTCAGGTCGGAGCCGGCCTTGACGCGCCACAGCTGCTGGCCGCTGGCCGCGTCCAGGCGGGCCACGCCGCCCTCGGCGTCGGCCACGAACACGCTGCCGGCCGCGAAGGCGGGGTTGAAGGAATACGTGCCGGCTTTACCCAGCGAATACTTCCAGGCGGTTTTCACCGCCATGCTGCTTTTCAGTTCCACCAGCGGGGCCGGCTTGTCCTTCTTCTCGTCCGCGAAGGGATTGATCTTGTCGAGCGTGCTGCAGCCCGCAACGAAGGCCAGCAGACTGAGTCCAACAACTTTTCCGGTAATGCGCATAAGTATCCTAGCTTGTAAAACCGTAGGGCGGGTTAGCGTGAAACGCGTAAGCCGCCATGCATGCGTTGCGGCGGAGCCGGCGGGTTACGCTTCGCTAACCCGCCCTACCCGCCCTACCCATCCGCCTTCAGGCGGCGCTCTTGGCCTCGGCAGGCACGGAGCCGCCGATCGCTTCGAGCTTGAGCTGGATCAGCTGGCGGCCCGGGTTCTTCTTGTCGGTCGCGCTCAAGGCGGCCAGGTAGGCGGTGCGCGCCTCGGCCAGCTTGTTCTGCGCGGCCAGCACGTCGCCCTTGCGGTCGGCCACGGCGCCGGCGAATTGCGGCGCCGTGACGGCGGCCAGCACTTTCAGCGCTTCGTCGTAGGCCTTCTCGTCGAGCAGCACGCCGGCCAGGCGCACGCGCGCGATGGCCTGGTATTCCTCGTTGCCGTGCTCGATGGCCCATTGCAGCTGCGCCTTGGCGGTCTTCAGGTCATTCGCTTCGAAGGCGCTCTTGGCCGCCACCAGCGCGGTCATCGGCGCGTAGGCGGTGCGCGCGAACTTGCTTTCCATGTCGGCGGTGGCGCGCTGCAGCTTGGCCGTGTCCTTGGCGGCGACGGCGTTCTGCACTTCGTCGTACAGGGCCGAGGCCGAGCCGGCCTGGTCGCGCTGATAGTAGTTCCAGCCGTTCCAGCCGGAGTAAGCCGCCAGGCCAGCGATCAGTACCCACGACGTCAGGTTGCCGTACTTGGCCCACCAGGCTTTGAAGTTAGCTAATTGTTCTTGTTCTTCGAGATCGTATGCCATGAGATTCGTCAGGTTAAAGGTTGATCGATTACAGGATTAGTGTTTGCAGTTTTCGTCATGCACGTGGAAGTGGTGGTGCTCCTCGCCATCGCCGGTGATGTGGTCGACGATGTAGTTCACCACTTCGTCGAACGCCACGGTGGCTTGCTGGTGCTCGCCCTCTTCGCCGCGCATCGCCTTCACGTTGGCGGTGGCGCCGGCCACTTCGGATTCGCCGATGATGACCGCGAACGATGCGCCGCTGCCGTCTGCCTTCTTCATCTGGCTCTTGAAGGAGCCGGCGCCGGTCAGCGCCGCGCAGTGCATCACCACGTCCAGGCCGGCGTCGCGCAGGCGCTCGGCCAGCACGAACGCTTGCATCTGGGCTTCTTCGCCCTGGTGCACCATGTACACGTCGCACTGGTTGGACTCGGCCGGTTCGCCGGCCGACTTCATCAGTTCCACCAGGCGCTCGATGCCCATGGCGAAGCCGACCGCAGGGGTGGGCTTGCCGCCGAAGGTCTCGAACAGCGGGTCGTAGCGGCCGCCGGCGCAGACCGTGCCTTGCGTGCCCAGCTCGTCGGTGACCCATTCGAACACGGTGCGGTTGTAATAGTCCAGGCCGCGCACCAGGCGGGTGTTGATGGTGAACGGGATGTTGTTGTGGTTCAGGATCTTCTGCACGCCGTTGAAGTGCGCCAGCGAGCCCTCGCCCAGGTAGTCGAGCAGCTTGGGCGCATTGTTGACCAGTTCCTGCATGGCCGGGTTCTTGGTGTCCAGGATGCGCAGCGGGTTGGTGTGCAGGCGGCGCTGGGCTTCCGCGTCCAGCTGCTCGCTGTGCGATTCCAGGTAGGCGATCAGGTCCACGCGGTGCGCGGCGCGCTCGGACGCGTCGCCGATGGAGTTGAGCTCCAGGCGGATGTTTTCCAGGCCCAGGTCGTCCCACAGGCGGCGGCACAGCATGATCATTTCGGCGTCCACGTCCGGGCCGGTGAAGCCGACGGCCTCGCAGCCGAACTGGTGGAACTGGCGGTAGCGGCCGCGCTGCGGCTTCTCGTGGCGGAACATCTGGCCCTTGTACCACAGGCGTTTCGGGCCTTCGTACACCAGGTTGTTCTCGATCACCGAGCGCACCACGCCGGCCGTGCCCTCGGGGCGCAAGGTCAGCGCGTCGCCGTTCATCGAATCGGTGAAGGAATACATTTCCTTCTCGACGATGTCGGTGACGGCGCCGATGGCGCGCGCGAACAGGCTGGTGTTCTCGACGATGGGGGTGCGGATCTGCTGGAAGCCGTAGCTCTGCACCACGGACTGCGCGGTGTTCTCGAACAGTTCCCACAGTTGCGCGTCCTGCGGCAGCAGGTCGTTCATGCCTTTGATGGCGACGATCTTCTCGGCTTTTTTGTTGTCAGACATAATTTACTTTATCGAATTCGGTAATAATTTTTCTCGGAATGTCGCTAAGGAACACGGGCTTGCGAGCCCGTGCCGTTCAGCCGGCGCGCGGCATGCCGCGCGCAACCCCGGCTTCACCTATAATTTTTTCAGCTTTTTTATTTTCAGACATATTCTTTGCCGTAGTTCTTTTTAACGTAGTCCAGCACGATGGTCTGGAATTCCTGGACGATATTTTCGCCGCGCAAAGTGGCGAATTTCTGGCCGTCGACAAACACCGGCGCGGCAGGCGATTCGCCGGTCCCCGGCAGGCTGATGCCGATGTTGGCGTGCTTCGATTCGCCGGGGCCGTTGACGATGCAGCCCATCACGGCCACGTTCATCGCCTCCACGCCCGGATAGCTCAGTTTCCATTCCGGCATGGACTCGCGCAGATAGGTCTGGATGTCGTCGGCCAGCTCCTGGAAGGTGGTCGACGTGGTGCGGCCGCAGCCCGGGCAAGCGATCACCATGGGGGTGAACTTGCGCAAGCCCATGGTTTGCAGGATCTCCTGGCCGACCACCACTTCCTTGGTCCGGTCGCCGCCCGGCTCCGGCGTCAGCGAAATGCGGATGGTGTCGCCTATGCCTTCCTGCAGCAGCACCGACAGCGCCGCCGTCGAGGCGACGATGCCCTTGCTGCCCATGCCGGCCTCGGTCAGGCCCAGGTGCAGCGGGTAGTCGCAGCGCTTGGCCAGCTCGCGGTAGACGGCGATCAGGTCTTGCACACCGGACACCTTGCACGACAGGATGATCTTGTCGCGGCCCATGCCGAGTTCCTCGGCGCGCACCGCGTTTTCGATGGCGGACGTGATCAAGGCTTCATACATGACGGCCTGGGCGGTCCACGGGTCCGCGCGCACGGCGTTCTCGTCCATGATGCGCGCCAGCAGCGCCTGGTCCAGGCTGCCCCAGTTGACGCCGATGCGCACCGGCTTGTCGTACTTGACGGCCACTTCGATCATTTGCGCGAACTGCGTGTCGCGCTTGGCGCCCTTGCCCACGTTGCCCGGGTTGATGCGGTACTTGGACAGCGCTCTGGCGCACTCCGGGTAGTCGGTCAGCAGCGTATGGCCGTTGTAGTGGAAGTCGCCCACCAGCGGCACGTCGATGCCCATCCTGTCCAGCTGTTCGCGGATGTAGGGCACGGCGGCGGCCGCCTCGGGGCGGTCCACCGTGATGCGCACCAGTTCGGAACCGGCGCGCGCCAGTTCCTTGATCTGGATCGCGGTCGCCACGGCGTCGGCCGTATCGGTGTTGGTCATCGACTGCACCACCACGGGCGCGTCGCCGCCGACCCAGATCTTGCGGTCGCCATGGGCCACCAGCACGCTGCGGCTGCCCCGGCGCCCTTGCGGGCCGGATGGGATTGCGGTGTTCGACATCGGAGTGCTCATCTCGGCTGTTTACTTGATATTGACGCGTGCAATTGTACCGCCCGGCACTTCAGGCAGTGCCAGCGGCGCGCCGCGCATGGTCGCTTGGACGTTGTTCGGCTTGCCGACGATCAGCAGCGCCGGGTCGCTCAGCTCGAACTGTTCGGTGCTGCCGGCCTTGACCAGGCGCGCGATCAGCGCCGGCTTGCCCGGACGGCGGATTTCCACCCACGAGTCGTCGTTGAACTTCAGCACCAGCGTGCCGGGCGTGAAGCCCGGCGTGGCGCTGGCGGCTGGCGCCGGTGTGGCGGCCGGAGGTAGGGCTGCGGCTGCGTTCGTGGCCGGCGCAGCGCCGGCCGGCGCGGCGGCCGGCGGCGTGGCGCCTGCAGCCGCGGGAGCACCCGTGCCTGCGGCCGGCCCAGCCGGCGGCGTCACGCCGGCGGGCGTGGTGGCCGTGGTGCTGGCAGCGCCTGGCGTGGCGTCGGCCGGCGGCACCGACACCAGCGGCACGTTCGGCGAAATCAGCGGCGCGGTATCGGCGCCCGGCTTGGCCACCGTTTCCACCGCCGGCGTCGCCGGCGCGCTGGCGGCCGGCGCAACATCCTTCTGCGACTGCGGCAGCGCCGGGAACAGGCCAGCCTGGTAGGCGCCCACGGCGGCCACCACGACCGCCACCACGGCCGCGCCCATCACCCAGCCCGCAGGCTTGGACGAACGCTCCGTCAGCGTCGGAAAGCGCGACTCGGAGAAGGTGGTGGTTTTCTTCTCGCGGCGCAGCGGCTGCGCCGTTTCGTGGCCGGCGACCGGATTGACCTCGATCATCGCCACCAGGGGCGCGGCGTCCAGCTTCACCACCTTGGCGTAGGCGCGCACGAAACCGCGCGTCACGGCCATGTTCGGCAGCGCCGCGTAGTCGCCCGCTTCCAGTGCCGCCACCTGGCGCGGCGCCAGCTTGAGCTGGTCCGCTATCTGCTCCACCGACAAGCCCATCGCTTCGCGCTGGGCTTGCAGTTGCGCACCGGGCGTGGCCTGACTGCTCTTCTTTTCAGGCTGTTCCGCCCACTCTGAATTCATAGGTGTTCCTGTCTCACTCATCAAACGCCCCACGTTGATAGGCAGCATATTCCGGCGAGCCCGAATGGTGGCGGCGCAATTGCGTCACCCAAGCCGATTCGGCGCCCGTATCGCCTAGCTTATGCTGCACCCTGATTGCAAGCCACAGCACGTCAGCCGACAGGCTGTCGATCTTGGCCAGCTTGCTCAGCCGGGTAATGAAAAAACCGGCGCGCACGTAGTCGCGCCGCTCGTAGTAGATCCGCGCCAGGTTGGCGCTGGTCGCCGGCACATCCGGCGCAATCTTCAATGCCGGCAGCAAATACTTCTCTGCCGTGTCGTAATTTTTCTGCTTCAGCGCGCAACTGCCCGCGTTGTTGTAGGCATCGGCCGGCGACTGGTAGCTGCGCACCGCCAGGGCCGCGTCGAAATACTTGAACGATTCGGCCACGCGGCCGTGGCGGCACAGGAAGGAACCATAGTTGTTGTTCACTTCCGGGTTGTGCGGCGCCAGTTTCAGCGCCCGCACGAAGTTATCCTCGGCCAACTCGCGCTCGTCCATGGCCATATAGGTCAGGGCGCGCATGCCGTAGGCGTCGGCCAGGTCCGGTTCGGCGGCCAGCGCCTTCTTGATCTCGTCCAGCGCCACCGCGTACTGGCCCTGCTGGTAGTAGCCGATGGCCAGCTGCATGCGGATTTCGGCGCGCTTCTGCGCCGCCGTCTGGTCCGACGCGGTCGCCAGTTCGGCCTTGCCGCTCTGGCCCGGCGTGCCCGAAGCGGCGCCCGGCGCGCTTGCGCAGCCGCACAGCAGCCCGGCCAGGCCGAGGGCGGCCAGGCGCAACAGGCAGCGGTGGGCCAGCGCGGTCATCAGGAACGAATCTCCACGATCTTGCCGAAATCGGCGCCGAACTTCTTCTGATATTCGGCCATCTTACCCATGCGCTCCTGCACCTTGGTACGGTCCTGCACTTCGCCGGCCAGCTGGCCGCAGGCGGCGTCGATGTCGTCGCCGCGCGTCTTGCGCACGGTGGTGACGATGCCGGCATCCATCAGGATTTGCGCGAATTGTTTGATGCGCTCGTTCTTCGAGCGGAACAGGCCCGATTCGGGGAAGGGATTGAACGGTATCAGGTTGAACTTGCAGTTCACGCCGAACTCGCGGTGCTTGACCAGCGCCACCAGCTCGCGCGCGTTCTCGTCGCTGTCGTTGAAGCCGTCCAGCATGCAGTACTCGAAGGTGATGAAGTCGCGCGGGGCGAATTCGAGGTAGCGCTTGCAGGCGGCCATCAGCTCGGCCAGCGGGTATTTCTTGTTCAGCGGCACCAGGCCGTCGCGCAGGGCATCGTTCGACGCGTGCAGCGACACCGCCAGGGCCACCGGCACCACTTGCGACAGTTTGTCCATCATCGGCACCACGCCGGAAGTGGACAGCGTGACGCGGCGGCGCGACAGGCCGTAGGCGTTGTCGTCGAGCATGAGTTTCAGCGCGGTGGCGGTCGGCTCGAAGTTCAGCAGCGGCTCGCCCATGCCCATCATCACCACGTTGGTGATCTGGCGTTCGCCTTTCGGGCCGGCTTCGATGCCCTTGGTGCGGCGCAGTTCGAATTCGGCCATCCACAACTGGCCGATGATCTCGCCCACCGTCAGGTTGCGCGAGAAGCCCTGCTTGCCCGTCGAGCAGAAGCGGCAGTTCACGGCGCAGCCGGCCTGGGTGGAAATGCACAGCGTGCCGCGGTTTTCTTCCGGGATGAACACGGTTTCGACGGCGTTGCCGTTGCCGACGTCGACCAGCCATTTGCGGGTGCCGTCGGTCGATGTGTGGTCGCTGATGATGGCCGGCGCCGTGATGTGGGCGCGGGTTTTCAGCTTGTCGCGCAGCGACTTGGCGAGGTCGGTCATCGCATCGAAATCCGACGCCCCGAACTGGTGGATCCAGCGCTGCAGTTGCTTGGCACGGAACGGTTTCTCACCCAACTCCGCACAGTAGGCGATCAGCTGTTCCGGATCGAAGTCCAGAAGGTTGGTGAGGGTCGTGTCCATCATCGTGCTCAATTCGGTGCTCAATTCGGTACTCAAATCATTCTAAAAAAAGGCTGCGCCCCGGACGATGCCGGGGCAACAGGTAAAGCTCACAACAACGTACTGCCTTGATCCGCCAGAGGCGAATTAACGGGAGTAAACGTTCAGTGCTGGGAAGTAGTAAGCGATTTCCACAGCAGCGGTTTCAGCGGCGTCCGAACCGTGCACGGCGTTGGCGTCGATGGAGTCGGCGAAGTCAGCGCGGATGGTGCCGGCTTCTGCTTTCTTAGGATCGGTAGCGCCCATCAGATCGCGGTGCTTGGCAATGGCGTTCTCGCCTTCCAGAACCTGGATCATGACTGGACCGGAGATCATGAAGTCGACCAGGTCTTTGAAGAATGGACGAGCAGCGTGCACAGCGTAGAAGCCTTCGGCCTCAGCGCGGGACAGTTGAGTCATACGCGCAGCGACGACCTTCAGGCCAGCGCCTTCAAAGCGGCTGTAGATCTGGCCGATTACGTTTTTAGCAACTGCGTCTGGTTTGATGATCGACAGGGTGCGTTCGATTGCCATGTAAAAAACTCCAATAAAAAGAAAGGTTTAAAACGAAATTGATGATTCAATCAACCCTTGATTTTACCATAGAACCCCCTGGCGGAGCCTATATTCGCTTGCCGGGCACTATTCCGCCCCCTGCCAACGGCCCGTTTAAGCCCCCTCTAAGGCCGATTTTGCCCCTTTTGGCTGGGCCGTGCTATGCTTTTAGCAAGCGGTGCTCCGCACCTATCCTTTGGAGGCAACATTATGAGTAACCTGCAGCAAACCTACGACTACTCAGACAAAAGCGTCTCGGTACGTCACAATGTCCTGCGCAATACCTACTGGCTGCTGGCGCTGTCGATGATACCGACCGTGTTCGGCGCGGTGGCCGGCGTGCTGTTGAACGTGCCGGTGCCACGCGGCTTCATCGGCTTCATGGTCTTCATGGCGATCGCCTACGGCTTCATCTACGGTATCGAAAAGAACAAGAACAGCGGACTGGGCGTAGGCCTGCTGCTGGGCTTCACCTTCTTCATGGGCCTGATGCTGACGCCGCTGCTGACGCGCACCCTGGGCTTTTCCAACGGCGCATCGCTGATCATGCTGGCCTTCGGCGGCACGGCGACCGTGTTCGCCACGCTGGCCAGCATCGCCACCGTGTCCAAGCGCGACTTCTCGGCCATGGGCAAGTGGCTGTTCGCGGGCGTGATCGTCATGATCGTGGCCAGCCTGGCCAACATCTTCCTGCAGATGCCTGCGCTGCACATCGCCATCTCGGTCATCGTCATCGGCATCTTCTCCGCCTACATCCTGTACGACGTGCAGCAGATCGTCAACGGCGGCGAAACCAACTACGTCAGCGCCACGCTGTCGCTGTACCTGAACGTGTACAACATCTTCAGCAGCCTGCTGAGCCTGCTCGGCATCGCCGGCGGCGACCGCGACTAAGCGCGACTAGGCATTGAGTTAGCCGCTCCAAAGCCGGCCTCGCGCCGGCTTTTTTTATTCATGCGGCCGCAAGTGATGCCTGCCAAGGCTCAATCCGGGCCAACTCCCCTGCAAGCAAGCGCTCGGCCATTTCCACATCGTGCGCCACCTGGGCGCGCAGCCAATAACCGTTGGACAAGCCCAGATAACGGCACAGCCGCAAATCCGTGTCCGCCGTAATCGCACGGCGGCCAGAAACGATTTGGTTGATGCGCGTCGGCGAAACGCCGATGGCGGCAGCCAAGCGATAGCGTGTGATGCCCATCGGCTTGATGAACTCCTCCAGCAGCAGCTCGCCAGGCGTGACCGGTTTCAACATTGATTCTCCGTGCATGTCCCCACTCCCTTAATGGTAGTCAACGATCTCGACATCGACTGCGCCGCCCTCGCCCCATTTGAAGCAAACCCGGAACTGTTCATTGATGCGTATGCTGTATTGCCCTGCCCGTGCACCGCTCAGGGCCTCCAATCTATTGCCAGGAGGCACGCGCAAATCGTCGAGCCTGGCGGCGATCTGCAGTTGCCGCAATTTACGACGGGCTACGTCTTCAACACTAGCAAACCGCGCAACGCGCTTGCCCGATGCCAAAGCCTCGGTGTGCTTGCACTTGAAGCCGATGATCATATTATAGTCGCGCCACGATCATAGTTCATCGGGAAGTGCCGCGCACGGTGAAGCGCATGGTGGCGGCTGCGGTGGCGCTGGCGCCGACCAGGGCCAGTTCATGGGCGCCCGGCGCAGGCCGCCAGGCGTAGCCTTCGGTGGCCGGCCCAAGGATGGCGCCATCCAGCACCCAGCTCAGCCCCTGCCCCGCCTGGGCCTGGAAGAAGACGCGCTGGCGGTCGTCCGGGATGTCCGGGTCAATGGCGATGATGCTGGCGTCGACGGGATACAGGATGCGCGGGGCGCGGCGGCCGTCGGCCAGCAGCGCCACTTCGGCGCTCTCGGTGCCGGCGATGAACCATTCGGCGCGCGGCGGCTCGAACGCCGGCTGCCACCTCACCTCGCGCCGCAGCACGCCGGCCGGCGCAGCCGGGGCGCGGCTGGGTACATGCTGGTGCAGATAATCCATGACGTCGCGCCAGACCGGCGCGGCGCCGGTCACGCCTGACACGTCCCACATCGAGCCGCCGTCGAAATTGCCGACCCAGACGCCGACCGTGTAGCGTTCGCTGTAGCCGACGCACCAGTTGTCGCGCATGTCCTTGCTGGTGCCGGTCTTGACCGCCGCCCAGAACGTGGTGGCCAGCTCGTTCTTCAGCCCGAAGGTGACGCTGCGGGCCGCCCGGTCGGACAGGATGTCGCCGACAATGAAGGCGGCGCGCGCGTCCAGCACCCGCTGCCTGGTCTCGGGCGCGCGCGGCACCAGGCTGGCCGTGCCGTGCAGGCCGCCGCTGGCCAGCGTGCGGTAGGCGTTGGCCAGTTCCAACAGGCTGACGTCGGCCGAGCCGAGCGCCAGCGAATAGCCGTAGAAGTCGGCCGATTCGCCCAGGCTGTCGAAGCCCAGGCTGCGCAGGCGGCCATGGAAGCGGTCCAGTCCCACCAGCATCAGCGCGCGCACGGCTGGCACGTTGAGCGAGCTGGCCAGGCTGGTGCGGCTGCTGACGTAACCCTTGAACTCCTTGTCATAGTTCTGCGGGATGTAGAGACCGGATGCGGTGGAGATGTCGACCGGGGTATCGTCCAGCAGCGACGCGGCGGTGAGTTGCTTGCGTTCCAGCGCCAGCGCGTACAGGAAAGGCTTGAGCGTGGAGCCGGCCTGCCGCAGCGCCGCCACGCCGTCGACTTCGCTGCCGCCGGCATTGCCGACGTAGGCCAGGATCTCGCCGCTGGCGTTGTCCAGCACCACCAGCGCGCCGTCCTTCACGTTGCGTTCGCGCAGGGACATGATCTGCTGGCGCAACGCCGCCTGCGCGTAGCGCTGCAGGCCCGCGTCCAGCGTGCTGCGCACCTGCTGCGACGGCGCCTTCAGCAGCTTCTGCGCCACTTGCTGCGCGGGCGCGAGGACAGCCATGGCGGCCGAGCGGGCGAAGGCGTGGTCGGTGACAGCCTCGACGTCGCCGCAGGTGGCGCCCGCGTGCATCTCCTTCGCCAGCGCGCAAGCACGACGCGCCACCAGCTTGGGCGCGGCGGCGGGCGCGCGCAGCAGGCTGGCCAGGATCGCCGACTCGGCCACGTTCAGGCCGGACGGCGCCTTGCCGAACAGCCCGCGCGCGGCCGCGCCCACACCTTGCAGCTCGCCCCGGAAACTGACGAGGTTGAGGTAGGCTTCCAGGATCTGCGGCTTGCTCCAGGCGTCGTCGAGTTCCCTGGCAGCCTTCAGCTGATCCCACTTCTGGCCCCAGCTGCGCCCGGCGGCCGAGGGCTGCAAGTCCGGATCGAGCTGCGCGGCCAGCTGCATGGTGATGGTCGACGCGCCGCGCGGACGCCTGCGGAACAGATTGTCCCAGGCCGCCTTGCCGAGCGCCTCCAGGTCCACGCCCCCGTGCTGCATGAAGCGCTGGTCCTCGGCCTGCATGACGGCGGCGCCCAAGGCGGGAGAGATGTCGTCCAGCTTGACCCACGGCAGGCGGCGCGCGGCCAGGTCGATGCGCAGCGACTGGATCGCCACGCCGTTCCGGTCCAGCAGCACCGAGTCCGACGCGCGGTAGCTCGCCTGCACTTCGGCCAGCGTCGGCACGGCAGCGGCGGCCGACGCCGCCAGCCATGCGGCGGCAGCCGCCGCCAGCCGGAAGCGTCCAGCGCGCCATTCGTATCGCAGGGGTCTCATTTCACGTTCACGGCCGGGTTGGGAGACTCGGCGTAGGCTTCCGGGCTGTACATGGCTTCGACGCGCGTCGGCGGCAGCTGGAACTGGCCGGCATTGTTCAGGCGGACCGTGTATTCAACGCTCCATTTCCCTTTCGGGACGAACTCGTAATAGGAGCGGAACGCTTCGAAGCTGCGCTCCTGGAACGCCGGCCATACCCAGCCTTTGCTCTTTTCGCCCGCCGTCAGCAGCTGCGAGTCCTTGCCCAGGCCGGTGCCGAGCAAGGAGGCGCTGGCGGGAATGGGGTCGTCCACCACCACCCAGGTCATGTCGGCCTGCGCTTCGAGGTCGAGCCGCACGCGGTAGACATCGCCGCGCGTCCATACGCCCTTCACCGCCTGCTCAAGCGGCGTGATGGTCTTGACGATCTTGTAGCCGGACGATATCGGCGCCTTGAGGGGTATGGCGGCCAGGCTTTGCACCGTGACCCAGGGCTTGCCGCTGCCGGCGTGCTTGAGCGACAGCTCGGACGCGCCGCGCGGCCATGGCAGCAATGCGCTGCCGCTGGCCGTCCCGGCGTCCAGCTCGACGCTCTGGCTGGTGCTGCCGATGGCGGCGCTGCTGCTGCCGGCGACCGGGTCGCTCTCGAACTTGCGCGAAAATTTGTCCAGCGCCAGCACGCCCCAGGCGTTGGCCACCGTGGTGTTCCAGCGGCCCTTGCGCTGGCGGCCCAGCGCGCCGCGCGCGAGGCGGCCGATGTCGGCCTGCCAGGCCGGATTGTCGGCCATCGCCAGCAACAGTCGGTTGGCGTTGGAATCGCCGGACACCATCAGCCACCACCAGTCGTCATTGCGCTCGGTGGAGAAGCCCATCGTGGTGCCTTGCATTTTGAGGCGCGACTTCAGGACCTGTTCGGCCTGCGCGATCCGTTTCTCGCGCAGCGGCAGCTTGGGCGAGCGCTGCAGGATCAAATACCAGTCGAGCACCGCCGACGTCGGCCACAGATTGGGCTCCAGCGAAAACGATTCCAGTTCGGCCGCCGTGACGCGGTCCACGCGCGACAGCGCTTCCAGCGCGGCCAGCTTGCGCACCGCCAGGTCGGCCGTGGCCAGCGGCGAGCCGCGCGTGATGCGGCCCTGCACGAAGTTCAGCAGGGCGTCCTCCATACGCGCCTTCAACTCGGCCGGGATGGCAAAGCCCGCCTCCTGCACGGCCGACAGCACATAGGCCGTCAGACTGTCGCTGCCCCGCTCCATGATGGGGAAGTATTTCAGCAGGCCGTCGCTGTCCAGATAAGTGGGCAATTGCGCGGCCAGCTTTTGCCAGCGTTCGCGGTCGCGCAGGGCGATCGCGCGCGAGGTGTGTTGCTCGAAACAGGTATAGGGATAATCCAGCATGTAGTCGCGCACGCCGGACAATTGGCTGCCGAGGCGGGCGGCGAACAAGGCCTGCACGCCGCCGCGCCCCGGCAGCGCGTCGGCGGGCGCTTGCACCTGCATGGCCAGCGGCTTGTCGATCTGCAGCAGCGTGGCCTGGACGGTGCGCACCGGCACGGCGGCCTTCACGGTTTGCCTGATGCGCAGGCGGTCGGCCGGCGATGCGCTGGCGGCGTTGCCGGCGTCTGCCGCGTTGGCCGATCCGCCAGCGCCGCCGCCAAGCCGCAGCCCATCCTGGCCAGGCTGGCCGGCAATTCGCGCGCTGACGTCCCACGCCAGTTCCGTTGCGCCCACCGGCACTTGATAGTCCCAGCCGGCCTCCTGCGCCATGCCGGCCGCGATGGCGACTGTCTGGCGTGGCAGCTCCTTGCCGGATACTTTTGCGCCCAGCTCCACTTTCAGGTCGCCGCCGGTGGCGTTGCGCAGCGTGAAGCCGGCGCGGAACCTGTCGCCTTCGCGCACCATGGCGGGCAGGCCTGACAGCAGCATCACGTCCTGCGCGCTGCGGATCTCCGCGCGGCCGGTGCCGAACAGGCCGGCGTTGGCGCTGGCGATGGCGACAATGCGGAAGGCAGTCAGCGAGTCGTTGACCGGCACCTGCACGCTCGCCTCGCCGTTGGCGTCCAGCTTGACGCGGGCCTTCCAGAACAGCAGCGTGTCGAACAGCTCGCGTCCCCCGCCCTTGCCGCCGCCACCGCCGTGCGGCACGGCCTTGCGGCCGAAGTGGCGCTTGCCCACCACCTGCATCTGCGCGGTGGAAGTTTCCACCTGCAGGCCGCGCTGCTGCATCATCGTCTCCAGCAAATCCCAGCTCGCGTTCGGCATCAGTTCCAGCAGCCCGGCATCGACCGCCGCCAGCGCCACCTCGGCGCCGGCGGGCGCGGGCGAGCCGTCGGCGCGCGTGACTTTCACCGCCACTTGCGCATGCTCGCGCACCTTGTACACCTGGCGGTCGGTCTTCACCGCCACCTTCAGCTCGTGCGCGGCCCAGCCCACGCGCAATTGCGCCACGCCCATCTTGTAGGCAGGCTTGCCCAGGTCGACCAGCGCGGTCGGCTGCACGCCCGCCACGCGGCCACGCACCACCAGCGCGGACACGAATATGTTCGGCGCATAGTTGCCCTTGACCGGAATACTGAACACCGGCGTGCTGCCGGACAGCTGCCGCACATAGGTGTCGATGATGCCTTCGCGCTCCACCGTTACCAGCGCAGTCGCCTCGCGGAACGGCATGCGCAGCTGGAAGGTGGCGGTCTCGCCCGGCTCGTAGCGTTTGCGTTCGGGCAGCAGGTCGATGCGGTCGTCGTCGCTGGCCTTGAACCACCAGTCGTCGCCGTCGGCCACCCAGGTCTCGCGGTTGGTAACGGCCACATGCTGTTCGCCGTCCCGCGTTGTCGCGCGCAATATCACATTGCCCGATTCGGGTGCGGCCACTTCGCACAGCAGCAGTCCCTTGGCATCGGTACTGCCCGAACAGGCATGGCCCAGCGCCTTGATCTCGCTGCTGTTCTCATAGGCGTAGAAGCCGCCGATCAGGCGCCGCCGGTGCGAGTAGGTCTGGCGCTGGAAGAAGTCCACCTCGACCGGGGCGCCCGCCACCGGTTTGCCCTGCACGTCCAGCACCGCCACCTGGAATTTCAGCGCGGTCTTGCTCAGCACCCAGCTATCGGGCTTGATGCCGATCACATAATTCGATGGCCACAACGGCACGCGGGTGGACGAGGACAGCGTTTCGCCGTTCGCGTCCTGGTAGGACATCTCGGCCAGCAAGTCCTGCGGCTGCGCTATCCTGGGCAGCTTGTCCAGCACCACGCGCGCGCCGCCGGCCCGGTCCAGCGTCAGGTTTTGCGTCCTCACGGGACCCGATTCCGCATCCGCCGCGCCCTCGCCTTCCATGCCCTCCATGCCTTCGAATTCGCCTTCGTCCTCGTCGAACGCGGGCGCGCTTTGCACTTTGCCGGCCTTGACGTCCCCCATCGCGAAGGCGAAATCGTCGTAATCCTCGAAGTGCACGCCGCGCGCCATCATATTCGTGCGCAGCTTCACTTGCGCGCCCGCCGCTCCGCCGCCCGACAGATAGCTGAGCTGCACGTCCAGCGCCAGTTGCGGCGCCTGCACCACCGGCGTGGACGGCCCTTGCAGCAGCGCCTTCATGGTCGGTACGCGGAACTGTTCGACGCGGAAGGTGCCGCCGACGCGGCCTCTAAACATCACCTCGTACCAGCCCTGTTTGGCGTCCGGCGGGATGGTCCAGCTGCTCTCGGCGATGCCGCCGCCGGCCCAAACCAGCGGCAATTCGTATTTCTGCTCGCTGCCCTGGTGGGTGATGATCAGCTTATCCTTGCCCGGCTCCGCGCCGTAAGCAAAGCCGCCCGCGTTGTGGCTGCGGATGAAGTGCTTCATGTGCACCGTCTCACCGGTGCGCAGCAGCGTGCGGTCGAACACGGTGGTGGCGATGGTGTTGTCGGCCCGCAGATCGTTGGTCGGCACGTTGAAACGCCAGCTTTCTATGCCCTGGTCCCAGTTCGACAAGGTGAAGGTCATGTCGTCCCCGCTGCGGGCGCTGACAAAGTAGCCTTCGCTGTACGGGCAGCCATCATGGAACAGCTGCTGGCGGATGCTGGCCACGCCCATCGCATCGGTCTTGCCCTGCCATAGCAGTTTGCCGGTGCAGGCGCGCACCGCCACTTGCGCGTTCGGCACGGGCTGGCCCTTGTCCAGCGACGTGACCCACACCAGCGACGATTCCGCGCCGTGCTTGAAGTGCGCCACCATATTGGTCACCAGCGCCGCCGCGCTGACATGGGCCAGGCTACGCTTGCCGTTCAGCGCCAGCCCGAGCTTGGGGCTGGCCAGTTCCACCACGTAGAAGCCCGGCTTGCGCAGCGGGATGCCGATCACTTCGAAGGCTTTTTTGCCGCCCGGCTTGGGCAGGGAGAAGCGCGAAGTCCCGGGCTGCGGCCCGCCTTTCGCTTCGGTGAACACGGACTCCTTCAATCCATACAGTTCGCGCGGCACCCAGCCGTTCTTGCGGTCCTTGCCGGCGAGGCGGCGCAGCCAGTCGATGACTTGCCGGTCCTGGCCGTCGCCTTGCTGATCAGCCGTGCGCTCGCCTATGCGCAGCATCGTGCCGTCGACGCCGTCGACGCCGTCGACGCCGTCGACGCCGGCGCCACCGGCCTTGGCCATGCGCGCCGCAATGCCCGCCTCGACATTCCGCACCGTGACCGGCAGCAGCTTGTCGCCGCGCGCCTCGATGATGCCGAAGCGCGCGGGGAACTTGACGAGCGGCGGCAGTTCGCCGGTCTGCACCGCCATCGGGAAGCGTGCCTGGTTCAGCAGGCTGCGGCCCGCATCATCTTTCAGCCCGTCCGGCAACAGCAGGCGCAGTTTCGCGTCCTCGGGGAAAGGGCCCGGGATAGCGATGCCGTCCACGTATTCGTTCTTCGCTTCATCCCTGGGCAGCTGCGCCTTCCACGTCTTCCCGTCCGGGCCCGCGACGGCGATGGCGCGGGCGTCGGCGGCGCGCACCGGCGCGGTGAAGTTCACCCGCATCGGCAGGAAGGGAATGCAGGCCCCTTTGGCGGACGGGCGCTCGCAGCTGAACTTGGCGGTGAAGTCGGGGCGCGTCTTGAAGCTCAGCACCTGGTCGTGCGCGTTGGCCAGGCCGTTCGGCGCGGCGATGGCGGCGCCCCAGACCAGCGTTACTTTCGCGTCCTGCGGCAGGCTGCGCGTGCATTGCAGCACGCTGACGGGCAGCGGCTCGCCGCGCTTGCTGCGCACTTGCACCGCCGTGTGCCACACCTGGCCGCGCGCGGCGTAGTAGACGTGCAGGTGGCGGTTGATGAAGTCCTTGCGCGCGTCCAGCAGCTGGTCGCGCTCCTTGCCGGCCAGCAGCCGCACGGGGATCTTTTCGTTGATGCCCTCGGCCGTGCAGTAAGCGTGTTTGGCGACGTCCTCTTCACGCGCCGCCGCGTCGAGGTTCAGCACGAAGACCTGGTTCTCGTCGATGTAGCCGCCGCCGTCGCGCGGCATCGATGCGGCCACGGACGGGCCGCCGCTGTTGAAGCTGTAGCTGCGCTCCCCGGCCAGCGGCTTGCCCGCCACGTCGTTCAGCGCAGGTTTGAGCGTGAAACGGCAGGCCACGCCGGCAGGCAGGTCGCGCTCGAAGTCGTAGACCCAGTTCCGGCCATCGACCCAGCGGCCCTTGCCGGCCGCCGCGACAGCGTCTGCGCAATCGGCGTCGAAGGGATCGGTCAGGCGCAGGTCGCCGAAGGGCACCATCTGCGCGCTGAAGCGCGCCTTCACCTGGCGCACGCCCTTGACCGCGCCTTCGGGGGAAAAAGCCTCCACCGAAGTCTGAGCCTGCGCCTGGGCGTGCACCTGGACGTGCACCACAAGGGGCAGCAACAAACCGAAAAACATCGACACGGCACGCATAAGGTCTCCAGGGCTACACTGTCCAAGCAGTGTTGCAAAGACGCTAAGGCATGTCAACTACGCCCGCTTATATTTGCCCGACGAGATGATGCGGTCAGGCGGCGGCGCCCAGCGGGTGTGCCTCGTCCTGTCCGGCCGCCTGGGGGATCGGGCGGCCGTCGGCCAGCCTGGTGACCACGGCGCCGATGTCCAGGTCGAACACTGCCATCGATTCAACGTGCGAGGTGTGCGGGAACATGTTCACCACGCCGGCCTTGTTCAGCACATAGCCGGCCAGGTGTACCAGCACGCCGGCGTCGCGCGCCAGGGTGGACGGGCTGCACGAGACGTAGACGATGCGCTTGGGCAGCAGCTCAGGATTGGTCTTCTTCAGTTCAGCCAGCGCGTGCGCCAGCGCCAGCGCGCCATCGCGCGGCGGGTCGATCAGCATGCGGTCGAACTTGCCGAGCGCGACCAGGTCTTCGCGCGTCACCTCGAACAGGTTGCGCGTCATGAAGCTGGTCTTCGCGGCCACGCCGTTGACGACGGCGTTCGACAGCGCCCGCTCGGTCAGCGACGTGCTACCTTCGATGCCTACCACTTCACGGGCCTGCGTGGCCAGCGGCAGGGTGAAGTTGCCCAGGCCGCAGAACAGGTCGGCCACGCGGTCCTCCGGCTGCACTTCCAGCAGGCGCAGCGCCTTCGACACCAGCACGCGGTTGATGTGGTGGTTCACCTGCGTGAAGTCGACCGGCTTGAACGGCATGCGCACATTGAATTCGGGCAGCAGGTAGTACAGCTCCTTGTCCAGCGGGTAGAACGGGTGCGCGGTCTCAGGGCCTTTCGGCTGCAGCCACCACTGGATGGTGTGTTCGTCGGCGAAGGCTTTCAGCTTGCTCTCGTCGTCGGCAGTCAGCGCTTCCATATTGCGCAGCACCAGGGCGGTCAGGTCTTCGCCGATGGCCAGCTCGATCTGCGGCACCTTGTTGTAGATCGACAGGGAGCGGATCAGCGCGCGCAGCGGCATCAGCATGGCCGACACGTGCGGCGGCAGGATCTGGCAGGTCTCGATGTCGGCCACATAGATCGATTTCTTTTCGTGGAAGCCGACCAGCACCGTGTCGCCCTTTTTCGGCACGTGGCGCAGCGACAGGCGCGCGCGGTAGCGGTAGCCCCAGGTCGGGCCGTACATCGGGCGCATCATATTGCCCGACTTGACCTTGCTCAGGTGCCACAGGTTGTCTTCCAGCGTGCGCTGCTTGATGGCCACCTGGGCACTCGGCTCCAGGTGCTGCATCGAGCAGCCGCCGCAGGTGTCGAAGTGCTCGCACTTCGGCTTCACGCGCATCGACGTTTCCTTGTGGATGGCGACCAGGCGCGCCGCTTCCCAATTCTTCTTGATCTTGAACGAATGGAAGGAGACGCGCTCGCCCGGCAGCGCGCCCTCCACGAATACCACCTTGCCCGGCGAACCGTCTTCGTTTTCGATGTGGCCGACGCCGCGGGCGTCCATGTCCAGCGATTTGATGTCGATGATTTTGTCTTGCATAGCGTTCAAGATTGTTGGGGAGGCAAACAGCAAGGCCGCCTGGCACCGGGCCGGCGGCCTTTTATGAGGGCGCTATGATATCACGGAGGGTTTTACAGCAGCGAGTCCCGCACCACGCCGCGCGCCGCCATGGCGCGTTTCAGCTTGACCAGGGCCTCCTGCTGGATCTGGCGCACCCGCTCGCGCGTGACGCCCATCTCCTCGGCCAGCGTTTCCAGCGTGGCCGGATCGTCGTTGTCCAGTCCAAACCGGCGCATGATGACGATGCGCTGCTTGTCCGGCAGCTTGGTAAGCCAGTCGCGCACCAGCACCGTCATTTCGTGGTGCTCGGCGCGCGCGTCCGGCGCGTCCTCGCTGTCGCCGGGCAGCATGTCCATCAGCGACGACTGCGGATCGTTGTCCAGCGGCGCGTCGAGCGAGGTGGCGTGCTCGGACAGGGCCAGGATGTCCTGCACCTCCTCCACCGGCCGGCCCACCAGCTCGGCGATGTCCTCGGCGGTGGCGTCCTTGCCGTTGTGGTGCTGCGCTTCGAGATGGTATTTGCCGCGCAGGATCTGGTTCAGCTCGCGCACCATGTGCACCGGCAGGCGCACCGTGCGCGCCTGGTTCATGATGGCGCGCTCTATGCTCTGGCGTATCCACCAGGTGGCGTAGGTGGAGAAGCGGAAGCCGCGCTCGGGCTCGAACTTGTCGATGGCGCGCATCAGGCCGATATTGCCCTCCTCGATCATGTCGAGCAGGACCACGCCGCGGTTGATATAGTGTTTGGCGATCGACACGACCAGGCGCAGATTGTGCTCGATCATGGTCTGGCGGGCGGAGAAATCGCCCGCCTTGGCCAGGGTGGCGAAGTGCACCTCCTGCGGCGCCGTCAGCAGCGGCCGGGTGCCGATCTGGTTCAGGTAGTGCTGGGTGGTGTCGGTGGACAGTTCCGCGGCCAGCACTTTTTTCAGCTCGTCGACACTCTCGAGCACCGTGCTCACTTCCGGCGCGGCCTCGCTCTCGCCCGCCTCGCCGTCGGTGACGGCGTCCTCGAGCGGCTCGTCCGAATAATCCTCCGGTACGGCATCGTCATCCAGGCGGTCATGCGGCGAGTGTGTCATGGGTAGCTAGCGGTTAGGCAAGAACTTCGATGGATCGACCGGCCTGCCCTGCTGCCTGATTTCAAAGTGCAGCTTGACGGCGTCGGTGTCTGAATCCCCCATTTCTGCAATCATCTGGCCCTTGTTCACGCTCTGCCCTTCCTTCACCAGGATGGTGCGGTTGTGCGCGTAGGCCGACAGCAGGCTATTACTGTGCTTCACAATTACGAGATTACCATATCCGCGGATGCCGCTACCGGCATACATCACTTTTCCTGCACCGGCGGCCATCACTTGTTGTCCGGCTTTACCGGCGATGTCGATGCCTTTGTTCTTGCCTTCGTCGAAGGTGGCGATGACGCGGCCGTCGGACGGCCAGGACCAGCTCAGTTCGCGGTCCTCGGCGCTCAGCTGCGGACCTGGCGGCACGGGCGCCGGCGCGGCCGGCGGCGCGATCGCGGCGACCTGCGCCGGGCGCTCGCTGCGCGGCGGCGCGGGCTTGCCGTTGTCGGCGTCCTCGCCGCGCTGCAGTTCGGCCAGCGCGCTCTCGCTGTACGGTCTTTTCTCGCCGCGCGGGCCGGCCTTCTTCGGCACCGGCAAGGGCTTGACTTCGGTGCTGCCCGGCGGCGGCACGGCCACCGTCTGCACGCCGCCCACCGATTCCGGCGGCTGCACGCGCAGCACCTGGTCCACCTTGATGTCGTTCGGATTGGCGAGGTTGTTCCAGGTCACCAGGTCGCGGTAGTTCTGGCCATGCTCGAGGGCAATGCGGATCAGCGTGTCGCCCTTTTTGACGGTGTACAGGCCGCGTTCGTCGCGCTCTTTCTGCGCATCCTCGCTCGGCGCCGGCGGCTTGGCGGCGGGCACCGGCGTCAGCGGCGTGCGGTCGACCACGGGCGCCTGGTTGGGCACGGTGCTGCAGGCGCTCAGCAGGCCCAGGGAAATGCTCAGTAATAAAAGGGAACGCTTATTCGTCATACTCATCTTAATATTGTGATCGTCAGCCGGACCGTCAAACGGTTCCGGGGCGCAGGGGCACGAAATGGCAGTCCTCCAGCGTCTGGCTGGCCCATTCGGCCTTGCCCAGCCGGGTCACCAGCTCCAGGTGCTGGGCGCGGGCGCCGACCGGCGCCACCAGGCGACCGCCTATGGCGAGCTGCTCCAGCAGTGCGCGCGGCACTTCCATCCCGGCCGCGGCCAGGATGATGCCATCGAACGGGGCAGCCTGCGGCAGGCCTAGCATACCATCTCCGTAGTGCAGACGCAGATTCGCTAGCCGCAGAGGCCGCAAATTGGCCTTGGCCAGCTCGTGCAGCGGCTTAATGCGTTCGATCGAATACACCTCCTGCGCCAGGCAGGACAGCACCGCCGCCTGGTAGCCGCAGCCGGTGCCGATCTCCAGCACACGCTGCAGCTGGCCGCCGTTGCGCATCACCTCGATCATGCGCGCCACGATATAGGGCTGGGAAATGGTCTGGTGGTGGCCTATCGGCAGCGAGGCGTCGATATAGGCTTGCGAGGCCAGCGCCTCGTCCATGAACATGTGGCGCGGCACCGCCTCCAGCGCGCCCAGCACCACCGCGTCCTTGACGCCCTGTTTGGCCACGCGCGCCACCATGGCGCGCCGCACCGCCTCCGACACCAGGGGATTCTGGCGCGGCGCGGCGGCCGGCGCGGCCTGGGCGCGCTCCAGCGCATACGTATGGGAACGCGACGGACTGGCGGTCGGCCCCGGCCGGCCGGCCATGCCGGTCCCCGCCCCGGCGCCCGAACGGCCGCCCGCGTGCGCGGCGCCCAGCGCCGCACTGCGGGCCGCGTTCTGCGCCGCGTTCTGGGTGGCGGTCTGCGGCGTGGCGACGGGCGAGAACACCGGCTTCTGCGGTTTGTCCACCACGGACGACAGCGGCAACGGGAAGGTGCGGTTCTTGTCGCTCATGCCAGGCCCTTTGCCAGCGTTTCGAGTTGGGTGCGGTGCGTCAGGTCCACCTGCAGCGGCGTCAGCGACACCTGGCCGTGGGCGACCGCGTGGAAGTCGGTGCCTTCGCCGGCGTCCTTGCAGGCACCCGGCGGGCCGATCCAGAAGATTTCCCGGCCGCGCGGGTCCTTCGCCCTAATGACCGGCTCGGCCTGGTGGCGGCGGCCGAGGCGGGTCGCGGTCAGCGCTCCCATCTCGCCATACGTCCGGTTCGGAATGTTTACGTTGAGCAAGTACGGATGGGCCAGCAGGTCGGCATAGCGCTGCACGATGTCGCGCGCGACCTTGGCGGCGTCGTCGATGTGCTCCCAGCCGTAGGAGCCCTGCGAAAAGGCGATGGCCGGGATGCCGAACAGATAGCCCTCGGTGGCGGCGGCCACCGTACCCGAATACAAGGTGTCATCGCCCATGTTCGGACCGTTGTTGATACCCGACACCACCAGGTCCGGCTTGTAGTCGAGCATGCCGGTCAGCGCCACGTGCACGCAATCGGTCGGCGTCCCGTTAACAAAGTAGAAACCATTGGCGGCCCTCTGCACCGACAGCGGACGGTCCAGCGACAAGGAATTGGAGGCGCCGGAGCGGTTGCCCTCGGGCGCCACGACCACGATGTCGGCTATGGGCGCGAGCGCTTCCGCCAAGGCATTGATGCCGGGCGCCAGATAGCCATCGTCATTACTAATTAGGATACGCATGGCAGGAATTTTACCCGAAGCAACGGCGCGCCAGCACATGACGGCGGCCGCAGGCCCAGATAAATTTGCCTGGCGCGCAGGCGCCAGGACAGACCGGCTAACGCAGTTCGGCGCGCGTCTCCGACGCCTCCTCCGGCTGCAGCTGTTCGTGCTGCAGCAGTTCGGCGCGCTGCAGCGAATACGGCGCGTCGCAATACGGCGCCGCCGCCTGTTCGATGCCGGGCACCCGCACGCCCTCGCCCAGGCCGTCCGCCAACGGTCCGGTATCGCCGGATTGCGCTCCGGGCTGCACGCCGTGCCCGCCATGCGAGCCATCCTGCCCGCGATGGCCGCGCGGCGGGCGCTGGCCGGCCAGCCGCAAGGCGCCGGTCCGCCCCTCTTGCGGATGCGGCTCCAGCCCGTTCTGGGCTTGCCGGCCCTCCAGATCCAGCTGCGCCATCCTTGTCATGGTCTGCAACAGCGCCTCGCCCACCCGCACGGTCTCGGGGTGCTCGGCGCCGAGCAGGCGGGCGCGCACCGCCAGCACCTGCTCCTGCGCCTGGCGCGCCAGCTCCAGATCGCCGCCCAGGTACAGAATGGCGGCCCGGGCAGCCTGGCTGGCCAGCGTCTCCAGGTGCTCCTGGCCCAGCACGCGCAATTGCACCTGCAGCACTGCGTCCTGGCGGTCCAGCGCGGCTTCAAAATACCCCTGCTGCGCCAGCGCGCTGGCCTGGGCGGTGCAAGCCTCCAGCACGTCCGGATGTTCCGCGCCGAGCAGCCTGGTGCGCGTTTCGACCACGCAGCGCAGCAGGATGCGGGCCTGGTCCAATTCGCCGTCCAGCAGCAGCACGCGCGCCAGCTGGGCCTTGGCGGCGGCCGTCTCGACATGCTCCTCGCCCAGCATCTTCACGTGCAGCGCCAGGCTTTCGCGCAAGGCCAGCGTGGCGGCCGCGTGCCTGCCCTCTTCCACGTACAGCAGCCCCAGGCGGAACAGTTCGCGCGCCAGCATCATGCTGCGGGCGCCGCCGGCGTCGATCGAGCGGCGCGCATGGTCGACCGCCGCCAGCAGGGGGATCTCGCGCTGCGAGCGCCAGGGCGGATGGCCGTCGGCCAGCCAGCCCAGCAAGGCTTCATAGGCGCGCGTGACGGAAAAACGGTCGGCCACGGGCTCGCCGCGTACCGCCAGCCGTTCGCCGCGCGCCAGGCTGCGCGACTGCGGCAGCTGCACCTCGTCGAAATAGCTTTCCAGCGACAGGTCGGCCACACCGTAGGCCTCGCCAAGCGCCTGCTCGAATGTCGGCTGGTAGCCGGGCAAGCCGGTGGCAGGATCGCCCCGCCGGCACAGCGCGCGCTGCGCGCTGCATTCCATGTCGGTCCGGGTCGGCAGCGGGTAGATCAGCAGGGGACGCTGCTCGTCCTCGTGGCTGCGGCGGTAGGTGGTGGCGCGCTGCACCAGCGACTGCAAGCCTTCCAGGCTCTGCCGGTTAGCCTCGAACAGCAGCACCAGCCGCGTCGGCAGCAAGGTGGTGCAGATGCCGGAACTGTCGGTGCGGCCGCTGCGCGCATCCACCAGCACGTGGCGGAAGTGGCGCGACAGCATGGCGGAAAAACAGCGGAACAGCGCCGGGCAGGCGTGGAACAGCGCCTCCCAGTTGAACGCCGCGACGCGCTCGGCGTAGCCGGCGTCCAGCCGGCCGGCGCGCATCAGGTACAAGGGCCGGCTCTGGTCGACCCGCAGCACATAACGCTCCCAGCCGACCGCGGCCAGCACCTGCCGCGCCAGTTCGGCGTCGTGGGCGGCGTCGTGGGCAGCCGCGTGCGCAGGGTTGCGTGCAGGATCCCGGCCGGCGTCGCGCACGGCGCCGTGCGCGCTCTTTGGCGCCGCGCCGTTGTGCACCGAAGAGCGCCGGTTGCGGCGCTGCAGCTGCTCGCGGCAGGCGGTGAAAAACTCCAGCACGCCCGGCCCCTCCGCCACGGCCGGGAAGAACTGGTGCAAGCCAGGCGCCTCCAGGTCCCAGTCTATCGCCAGCACCGGCATGGTGGCCTGGCCGCGCCCGGCCAGCAAGGTGGCGGCGTTGGCCACCGCCATGCTGCGGCCGGCGCCGCCCTTATGGGAGTGGAAGGTAATCACTTCGCCGGGCGTGGCCAGCGGCGGCAGCAGATGCGGGAGTTCCATAAGTCACCTTCAACGGGGGAAATGGGGCGGAGGTGTGGCGCGCCACTCCTCCGGTATGGGGGGCAGCACAAAGCGGCTGCAGTCATGCTCGGGCGGGATGCTGTGTCTCAGGTAGTGGTAATGGGCGGCGATGCGCTGGACGATTTTTTCGATGTCCGGCAGGAAGTCGGGATTGGTTTTCAAGTCGCCGCTGGCCAGCGTGTAGCGCGAGAAGTCCACGTACATGCCGGGATCGGTGATCTGCGGCGGCAGATTGAACGGGTGGCGCGTCATGATCACCGGTATGATCAGATGGCTGGGCAGCGGATACCACAGGCGGCGTTCGTTCTCGATTTGCTGCATGGCGGCGAATTCGCGCCGGGTGTAGCCGTGCGCCTCGTATTTCGGCGTGTAGATGACGATCATGCAGACGCTCTCGCACAGCGCGGTGGCGATGCGCCGGTCCAGGTCGTCGCCACCGCCGAGCTGCTCGGTGTCGATGAACAGTTCGCTTTCCCGGTCGAAATGGGGTTCGAGGTAGCACTTGAGCGCGTCGGCCAGGTCGTTCTTGAACTTGACCATGTAGGGATGGTTACCGTGGGCGTAACTGAAGAAACAGCCGTAGCGTATGGTCGACATGGCAGCCTCCTGCTTGCTCATTGAATCAACTGTAGCGCTCTGGCCGTACCGCGCTTTGCGAATTCGCAAACTCGTGCGCAGCACAGAAAACGCCACAGCCGGCCGTAAGCAGCGTAAAATAAAACGACCGTACTATTTAATTACGGACAACCAACGGAGACAGAATGAAAGCCATCGTATGCAAAGCCTGGGGCCTGCCCGACACCCTGACCGTGGAAGAGCTGCCCGACCCGGCGGCCGCGCCCGGCCACGTGGTGCTGGACGTGAAGGCGGCGGGGGTGAACTTCCCGGACGTGCTCATCATCCAGGGCAAGTACCAGTACAAGCCGGAACTGCCTTTCACGCCGGGCAACGAGGTGGCAGGCGTGGTGCGCTCGGTGGGCGAAGGCGTCAGCGCGTACCAGGTGGGCGACCGGGTGATCGCGTTCTCCTCGAACGGCGCCTTCGCGCAGCAGCTGGCGGTGCCGGCGCAGGCGCTGATGCCTATGCCGCCCGGCATGGACTTCGACACGGCGGCGGCCATCACCCTCACCTACGGCACCTCGCACCACGCGGTGGTGGACCGCGCGGCGCTGAAGGCCGGCGAAACCATGCTGGTGCTGGGCGCGGCCGGCGGCGTGGGGTTGGCGGCGATCGAGATCGGCAAGGCGCTGGGCGCGCGCGTGATCGCGGCCGCCTCCACCGACGAAAAGCTGGAAGTGTGCAAGGCGCACGGCGCCGACGCGCTGATCAACTACAGCAAGGAAGACTTGCGCGAGGCGATCAAGGCGGCCACCGGCGGCAAGGGTCCGGACGTGGTGTACGACCCTGTGGGCGGCGACTACGCCGAAGCGGCGTTCCGCTCGATCGCCTGGCGCGGGCGCTACCTGGTGGTCGGTTTCGCCAACGGCGAAATCCCGAAGCTGCCGCTGAATCTGGCGCTGCTGAAAGGCGCGTCGCTGGTGGGCGTGTTCTGGGGCGAATACGCCAAGCGCGAGCCGAAAGCTAACCTGGCGGGCATGCAGCAATTGCTGGGCTGGATGGCCGAGGGCAAGATCAAGCCCCACATCTCGGCGCGCTACGCGCTGGCCGATACGGCCAAGGCCTTGAACGACATGGCCGCGCGCAAGGTAACCGGCAAAGTGGTGATACTGCCAAACGCGTAATCACTGCGAAGCGTCAAGAACCGGGGTCGCCTCAGGCGAGCCTTGGCGAACGGCTAACACGGCCCCGGGGTTCGCAAGTGCGATCGCAAGCAAGGTGCGAGCCGCGCCGCTCGGCTGCTTGCGCCCCTGTTCCCAGCCCTGCAGAGTTCGAATTGATACGCCCAACAGTGCCGCAAACTGAGACTGCGATAGCCCGGTCTTCTTGCGCGCCTCAAGCGGCTTATTCTGCAGGGCCATCCGGCGGAGAGTCAGGCGGCGGCACGCCCTTGAAGAAGTCGATCACCACCGACGCCTCGCGCGTGCGCTTGAACGGCGGCAGGCTTTGCCAGACGCGGCGCCCGTAGGGCTTGGTGATCACGCGCGGGTCGCACAGCATCAGCACGCCGCGGTCGCCCTCGTCGCGGATCAAGCGGCCGGCGCCCTGCTTCAGGTTGATGATGGCTTCCGGCAGCGTGTGGTTCATGAAGCCGTTCAGGCCCTGCTTTTCCATCACTTCGATGCGCGCCGCCAGCACCGGGTCGTCCGGCGGGGCGAACGGCATCTTGTCGATGATGACCAGCGACAGCGCCTCGCCGCGCACGTCCACCCCCTCCCAGAAACTCTGGCTGCCGATCAGCACGCCGTTGCCGGACTTGCGGAACTGGTCCAGCAGCTCGGTGCGCCCCTTGTCGCCCTGCACGAACAGCGGATACGGCAGGCCGCGCTGCTCGAATTCGTCGCGCAGGCGCTCGGCGGCCCGCTTGACGGCGCGCAAGGTGGTGCACAGCAGGAAGGCGCGCCCGCCGGACGCTTCGATGATGGGCAGCGCCGCGTCGAGCACGGCGTCGGTGTAGCCCATGGCGTTCGGGTCCGGCAAGCCTTGCGGCACGTACAGGATGCCCTGCTGCTCGTAATTGAACGGGCTGGGCCAGGTGCGCGCCGGTTCGCCGGTCAGGCCCATCTGTTCGGCGAAGTGCTTGAAGTCGTTCTTCACCGCCAGGGTGGCCGAGGTGAAGATCCAGCTGCGCGGCACGCCTTCGCGCTGGCCGTTGAAAATGGGCGCGATGGACAGCGGCGTCTTGTGCAGCTGCAGCGAGCTGGTGTAGGCCTCGACCCAGTACACGGCCTCCTCGCCCTTGCCCACCTTGGCTTTCGGGTCGAACTTCCAGTCCTTCAGCGCCTGCGCCAGCTCCAGCCCGCGCGTGCGGCACTGCTCCAGCGTTTCGGCGCGCGCGGCCTGGGTCTCCAGCACGGCCAGCATGCCGTCCAGTTCGTCCTTGAGCTTTTCCAGCGCCGGGAAGAACTCGCTCGACGGCGCGATCTGCGGCAGCGACAGGCGCACGATGTCCTGCGGGAAGGTCAGGCGCAGGTCGCGCGCGGCCTTCTCCACCACGGTGACCACCTTGCCCCACTCGGCGCCGTCGCGCGCGTGCGACAGGCCTTCAGCCAGCACATCGCGGCACAATTCGAGCACCTGCGAGGTGGAGAAGGTGTCGCCGAAGAACAGGGTCGCGGTGTCGGGCAGCTGGTGCGCCTCGTCGAAGATGATGGTGTTGGCGGACGGCAGCAGCTCGGCCACGCCGGTGTCCTTCAAGGCCACGTCGGCGAAGAACAGGTGGTGGTTGACCACCACCACGTCGGCCTGCTGGGCCTCCTTGCGCGCCTTCATCACGAAGCAGTCCTGGTAGTACTGGCACTCGGCGCCCATGCAGTTGTCGCGGGTCGAGGTGACCAGGTTCCAGATGGTGGCGTTCTCCGGCACCCGGGCCAGCTCGGCCTTGTCGCCGGAGGTGGTCATCTTCAGGAAGCGCGAAATTTCGCGCAGGTAGCCGATGTCCTCGCGCGACGTCATGCGGCCGTTCTGCAGCGTGCGCTCCAGATGGTAGTGGCACAGGTAGTTGCCGCGCCCCTTGAGCAAGGCCACCGAGACCGGCGCCTGCAAGGCCGCGCGCACGGTCGGGATGTCGCGCAGGAAGAGCTGGTCCTGCAGGTTCTTGGTGCCGGTCGAGACGATGGTCTTGCCGCCCCACAGCAGCGCCGGGACCAGGTAGGCGAAGGTCTTGCCCGTGCCGGTGCCGGCCTCGGCCATCAGCGTGCTGCGGTCGTCGATGGCCGCCGCGATGGCTTTGGCCATCTCGGTTTGTGCGCGGCGCGGGCGGAAGCTGTCCACGGCCGGGCTGAGCGGCCCGCCGGGACCGAACAGGCGGTCGATCTCGGCGTCGTGCTTGCCGGGCTCGGGGAGTGGTGCGCCGCTGTCCGCTAAAGCGTCAGGCGTAAGTCGGGGAGTGGTCAAAATAGGCTAAGATGGGGCTGCTGCGCGCTGTTCAGCGCAGTTCAGGCCGGTACGTCGGGCACCAGTTGCATTTTGAGCAAGGTGATGTAGTCTTTCAGTTGCAGTTTGCGCTTCTTCAGGCGGCGCAGCTGGAGCTGGTCGTGATGTCCGTCCAGGGTCAGCATGTCGATCACTGCGTCCAGGTCGCGGTGCTCGACGTCGAGCTCAACAATGCGGCGTTTGATATCTTCTACGTCTGTCATAGGGTCTCGGTTTCTGTTAATTCGCCAACAGTTTCGCCTGGTCAACAACCCTACGCTTGCAACAAAACTGCTTACCGGTGCATAGTTTAACTCAGTGAACAGATGCAGGCTAGCATGGACCTATGAGCGTTTATAAAATAGAAGCAGGCACCGCCCAGCATTTGGGCAACCGCCCCCAACAGAATGACCGCGCCGCGCTGTACACGGCGGCGAAAGCGCCCGGCTACGTGATGGCCGTGCTGGCCGACGGCATGGGCAGCGGCAGCGCCGCGCCGGAACAGGTGCTGCACACCAGCAAGCAGCTGTTCGACGATTACCGCGCCGGCGAGACCGCCAGCCTGGCGCGCCTGCAGGAGCTGCTGCGCGGCATCGCGCAGGAAACCCACGACGTGCTGGCCATGAATCCGCTGGGCGCCAGCGGCGAGCCGCAAAGCACGCTGGTGCTGCTGGTGCTGACGCCGCAGGGCCAGGCCGTGTGGGCTTGCGTGGGCGATTCCCGTTTGTATCGTTTTGCCAACACGCAATGCGCGGCGCGCAGCGGCGATGCCGACTACGTGGAACACCTGGTGAATGTGGACAAGCTGCCGCCGGAGGCGGCGAAAAAGCACCGCAGTTCGCGGCTGCTGGCCAATGTGCTGGGCAACCGGCTGAAGGCGCCCTTCGTCACCGTCGGCGTGCACCAGGGATTGCAGCCGGGCGACGCCTTCCTGCTGTGCTCGGACGGGCTGTGGCAGTATTTCACCGACACCGAACTGGCCAACGCGCTGGCGCGCGGCACGCCGAGGCAGGCGTCGGAAATGCTGATCAACAAGGCCATCGAACGCGCCAAGGGCCAGGGCGACAACTGCAGCATGGCCATCATCAAGCTGGTCGCGCCGCCGAAGGAAGTGCCGACCTACACGGTGCAGAAGATGGGCAAGGCGGTGTAGAGCGCCCTACCTGGCCTTGGCGGCCGCATCGGCCGCGTCCTTGGCTGCCTTGGCGGCGGCGTCGGCCTGCTGCTTGCGCAGCTTTTCCTCTTTCGCGGCCTTCTTCGCCGCGACGTCGGCCTGGCGCTTCTCCGACTCGGCCTTCTTCTTCTCGAACGCGGCCACGTTCTCGGCGCGCTGCGGCGCGGCCGCCGCTTCCTGCGCCTGCTGCGCCTGCACTTTGGCGTCGTGCGCGGCCTGGCGCTGCGCCTGCGTCATTCCGGCCTTGGGGGCGGGCTTGCCGGCTTCCCGCGCCACATGCGGCGGCGTCGCGGCGGCGCTTTCCACGCGGCGCGCCAGCTCCTCCTCGTCCTTCTTCATGCGCTCGGCCAGTTCGCGGTCGCGCTGGTCGACAGTGAACTTGCGCTTGAAGTAATTGGCTTCCACTTCGATGGCGCGCAGGCCGATCAGCGCCACGCGGCGCCTTTCCTTGGCCTCGTCAAGGCAGTGGTTGACGAAGAACTTGGTGTAGCAGACCTGCTCGCTGGCGCTGTACTCGGCCTCCACGGCGGCGCGGTTCTTCGCCACCTCGGCCAGGCGCGCATCGGCCTGTTCGATCGAGTGCGATTGCGGGACGGCCGGCGCGCCGACCGGCGCCTGCCCGAATTGCAGGGCCTGCGCCGGGATCGCCGCCGCGGCCATTACCAGTACCAGCGCCAGCACCGGGCCCGGATTGAAAAGCTTTGCCATGTTGCTCCTGTTGTTCACGCCAGCGCTTCGGCAGCGCCGCGCTGTTCCTTGTCCATGTACTCGCGCGACTGCATCTCCACAATGCGCGACACGGTACGGTGAAATTCGTTGGCCAGCATGCCGCTGGTGTACAGCTCCTCCGGCTCGACTTCGGCCGACATGATGAGCTTGACCTTCTGGTCGTAGAACACGTCGATCAGCCAGGTGAAGCGGCGCGCCTCGGAAGACTGGCCGGCCGACATCATCGGTATGCCGGACAATATCACGGTATGGAACTGGCTGGCGATCTCCAGGTAGTCGTTCTGCGAACGCGGGCCGCCGCACAGGGTGGCGAAATCGAACCAGATGATGGTGCCGGCGCGGCGCAGCGCCCGGATCTGGCGGCTCTCGATGGTCACGTGCGGGTCGTCGTCGGCGGTCTCGGCGATGCGGGAATAGGCTGCGCGCAGGGCCTCGTCGGTGGCCGCGCCCAGCGGCGTGTAGTAGGAATCGACCTGCTCGAGCGCCCGGCCGCGGTAGTCCACGCCTGCGTCCACGTTCATCACGTCCATCTTCGCCTTCAGCAGCGCGATGGTGGGCAGGATGCGGTCGCGGTGCAGGCCGTCCGGGTACAGCAGCTCCGGGTCGTAGTTGGAGGTCATGATGAAGGACACGCCGTTGTCGAACAGCGCCGACAGCAGGTTGTACATGATCATGGCGTCGGCCACGTCGGAGATGTGGAATTCGTCGAAACAGATCAGGCGGTATTTGCGGGCCACGCGGCGCGCGACCTCTTCGAGCGGATTGGCCACGCCACGCAGCTCGTCGAGCTGGCGGTGGATGTCGCGCATGAATTCGTGGAAGTGCACGCGCGTCTTGCGCACCAGCGGCACCACCGAATAGAAGCTGTCCATCAGGAAGGACTTGCCGCGCCCAACGCCGCCCCACATGTACACGCCGCGCGGCACGTCTGGACGGTTGATGAAGCGCTTGAAGCCGTTCGAGCGCTGGGACTTGTAGTCCACCCACTCGTCGAAGCACAGCTGCAGACGGTCGACGGCGCGCTGCTGGGCGGCGTCGGCCTTGAAATCGCGCTGCGTGAGCGCGTGCTCGTAGAATTCTTGGACGTTCATGGGAGATGCCGGTTACGTTTGGCGGGTTACGCGCTCTGCGCTAACCCGCCCTACGGTCCGCATCTCGGAGGAGGTAGGGCGGCTTAGGCGTAGCCGTAAGCCGCCATGACTGCTTAGAAGTTCAGCGTGCGCTTGTCGATCGCCAGCGCGGCTTCTTTGGTCGCCTCGGACAGCGATGGGTGGGCGTGGCAGATGCGGGCGATGTCTTCGGCCGAAGCCTTGAACTCCATCGCCACGACGGCTTCGGAAATGAGCTCGGAAGCCATCGGTCCGATGATGTGGACGCCCAGGATTTCGTCGGTCTCGGCGTGCGCCAGGAACTTGACCATGCCCGAGGTGTCACCCAGCGCGCGTGCGCGGCCGTTGGCCAGGAAGGGGAAGGTACCGGCCTTGTAAGGCGTGCCGTCCGCTTTCAGCTGCTGCTCGGTGCGGCCCACCCACGCGATTTCCGGCGAGGTGTAGATCACCCACGGTATCGTGTCGAAGTTGGTGTGGCCGTGCTGGCCGGCGATACGCTCGGCAACGGCAACGCCTTCTTCCTCGGCCTTGTGCGCCAGCATCGGGCCGCGCACCACGTCGCCCACCGCCCAGACGTTCGGCAGGTTGGTCTTGCAGTCGCCGTCGACGGCGACGAAGCCGCGCTCGTCCAGCGCCAGGCCGGCCTTGTCGGCGCCCAGGCCGATGGTGTTCGGGGTGCGGCCGATCGAGACGATCAGCTTGTCGAACACGGCGGTGACAGCATCGCCCTTGGCGTCGTTGTATTCAACGGTGACCTTGTCGGCACCCTTGGTCACGCTGTTGATCTTGCAGCCCAGGGAGATCTTCAGGCCCTGCTTGGTGAACAGCTTGTTCGCCTCCTTGGCGATCTGCTCGTCGACTGCGCCCAGGAAGGTCGGCAGACCTTCCAGCACGGTCACTTCGGAACCCAGGCGGCGCCAAACGGAACCCATTTCCAGGCCGATCACGCCGGCGCCGATGACGCCCAGCTTGGCCGGCACGGCGTCGATCGCCAGCGCGCCGGTGTTCGACAGGATCAGTTTCTCGTCGAAGTCCGCGCCCGGCAGCGAACGTGCGTTCGAGCCGGTGGCGATGATGACCTGCTTGGCGTTGATGGTCTCAGGCGCCTTGCCGGTGATGGCGATCGGGTAGCCGTCGGCGCCCGCCGCGCCTTCGAAGGCCGCGCGGCCGTGGAAGAAGGTGACCTTGTTCTTCTTGAACAGGAACAGGATGCCGTCGTTGTTCTGCTTGACGACGGTGTCCTTGCGCTTGACCATCTGGCCCAGGTTCAGCGACAGGCCGGCGACATCGATGCCGTGTTCCTTGAAGGAGTGGCCGGCGTGCTCGTAGTGCTCGGACGACTGCAGCAGCGCTTTCGACGGGATGCAGCCCACGTTGGTGCAAGTGCCGCCCGGTGCGGGGCCGCCCTTTTCATTGGTCCACTCGTCCACGCAAGCGACCGAGAAGCCCAGCTGCGCTGCGCGGATGGCGGCGATGTAGCCGCCGGGGCCGGCGCCGATGACGACGACGTCAAATTGTTTGTTGCTCATTGTCTTGTATTCCTAAAATAAAATGTTGCTTCAAAACGGTTGCAGCCAGGCGCAGCGACGAAGACAGTACGAATGTACGGCTAGGAGCTGCAACGACGCTGCGGCCGTTTTTAAGCGGCATTCAGGCCTCGTCGGGGACGAAGATCCAAAGCAGCAGGTAGATCACCAGCCCGAAGCCGAAGCAAATCGTAAACAGCGTAAACACCAGGCGCCAGATCCACGATTCCATGCCGGACACTTTGCCCAGGCCGCCGCACACGCCGCCTACCCAGCGGTCGCCGCGGGAACGGCGGAAGCGGTTGAATTCGCTGGCGAAGTCGCCGGAACCGTTGTCCTTGCCCAGCTGCACCGGCGTGGTGTCGAGCAGCTTCTGTTTGGCGCGGGCGAATTCTTCATCGCTCAGCGCGCCAGCCTGGTTGAGTTCGTGCAAACGCTTGATTTCTTCGGAGACGCTCATGACACTCCTTGTGCAAACACTGCGGCGATGCTGGCGGATCAGGCGTGCCGCCTGATCCGCCAAGCTCGAATTACAGGTCCAGCAGCAGGCGCGCCGGATCTTCCAGCGCTTCCTTCATGGCCACCAGGCCCAGCACGGCTTCGCGGCCGTCGATGATACGGTGGTCGTAGGACATCGCCAGGTAGTTCATAGGACGGATCACGATCTGGCCGTTCTCGACAACAGCGCGGTCCTTGGTGGCGTGCACGCCCAGGATGGCCGATTGCGGCGGGTTGATGATCGGGGTCGACAGCATGGAGCCGAAGGTGCCGCCGTTCGAGATCGAGAAGGTGCCGCCGGTCAGGTCTTCCAGGGTCAGCTTGCCTTCCTTGGCTTTCTGGCCGAATTCACCGATCTTCTTCTCGATGTCGGCGATGCTCATCTGGTCGGCGTTGCGCAGGATAGGCACCACCAGGCCGCGCGGCGAACCGACCGCGATGCCGATGTCGAAGTAGCCGTGGTACACGATGTCGTTGCCGTCAACCGAGGCGTTGATGATCGGGTACTTTTTCAGGGCGGCGACGGCGGCCTTGACGAAGAAGGACATGAAGCCCAGCTTGACGCCGTGCTCTTTCTCGAACTTGTCCTTGTACTTGTTGCGCAGTTCCATGACAGGCGCCATGTTCACTTCGTTGAACGTGGTCAGGATGGCGTTGGTCGACTGCGATTCCAGCAGGCGCTCGGCGATACGGGCGCGCAGGCGGCTCATCGGCACGCGCTCTTCCGGACGGTCGCCCAGGTTGGCCTTGCCGGCCGGCGCTGCGATCTTCTGCAGTGCAGGCTTGGCGGCGGCTGGCGCCAGTGGCGCAGGGGCCGCTGGTTTCGGTGCGGAGGCTGCTGCCAGGGCGTCGCCCTTGGTCACGCGGCCGTCTTTGCCGGAACCGGCGACGTCGGAAGCGGACAGGCCGGCTTCGGACAGGATCTTGGCGGCGGCAGGCATGGCCACGTCGCCCTTGTTCACGGCGGCGGTGGCGACAGGTGCGGCGGCGGCTGGAGCAGCGGCAGCGGCGGCTGGCGTCGCGCCCACGGTGGCTTCGGTATCGATGATGGCGATGACCTGGTCGGCGACCACGGTGGCGCCGTCGGCTTGCAGGATCTGGACGATGACGCCGGCGACCGGCGCTGGCAGTTCCAGTACCACTTTGTCGGTTTCAACGTCGATCAGGTTCTCGTCGCGGGCGACGGCTTCGCCGACTTTCTTGTGCCAGGTCAGCAGGGTCGCTTCAGCGACGGATTCCGACAATTGTGGGACTTTAACTTCGATTTGTGCCATGTGAAACTCCGTAATCTTTATATTTTTTGATGCCCCCTCCGCACCAGAGGCGGACGGGGGCAGACTTGATTTATTTCGTCAGAATGAAGCCTTTGAGCTTCGAGAACGCGGTTTCCAGCAGGTCCTTTTGCTGCGCGTAGTGCTTGTCGTAGTAACCGACGGCCGGCGACGCCGAGGCCGGACGGCCCGCGTACGCCAGGCGCTGGCCTGCGTCCATGCTTTCGAAGATGTTGTGCTGGATCTGGAACCAAGGGCCCTGATTCTGCGGCTCGTCCTGCGCCCACACCACTTCGGCCAGGTTCGGGAACTTCTTCAGTTCAGCGGCGAACGATTTGTGCGGGAAGGGATACAGCTGTTCCACGCGCACGATGGCGGTGTCGGTCTGGCCGCGCGTCTTGCGTGCGTTGACCAGGTCGTAGTAGACCTTGCCCGAGCAGGCCACAACGCGCTTGACCTTCTTGGCGTCGATCTTGTCGTCCACTTCGCCGATCACGGTGTGGAAAGCGCCTTTGGACAGGTCGGTCAGCGGCGAACCGGCGTCCTTGTTGCGCAGCAGCGATTTCGGGGTCAGGATCACCAGCGGCTTGCGGAACTGGCGCACCATCTGGCGGCGCAGCAGGTGGAAGATCTGCGACGCGGTGGTCGGCTGCACCACTTGCATGTTGTTGTCTGCGCACAGCTGCAGGAAACGCTCAGGACGCGCGGACGAGTGCTCCGGACCCTGGCCTTCGTAACCGTGCGGCAGCATCATCACCAGGCCGGAAGCGCGGCCCCACTTCACTTCGCCGGAGCTGATGAACTGGTCGATCACCACTTGCGCGCCGTTGACGAAGTCGCCGAACTGGGCTTCCCAGATGGTCAGCGTGTTTGGCTCGGCGGTCGAGTAGCCGTATTCGAAGCCCAGCACTGCCTCTTCGGACAGCACGGAGTCGATCACGGTGAACGGCGCCTGCGATTCGGACACGTTCTGCAGCGGCACGTAGGTGCCGGCATCCCAGCGCTCGCGGTTCTGGTCGTGCAGCACGGCGTGGCGGTGCACGAAGGTGCCGCGGCCGGCGTCCTGGCCGGTCAGGCGCACGGCGTAGCCGGACGACACCAGCGAGGCGTAGGCCAGGTGTTCGCCCATGCCCCAGTCCAGGTTCACTTCGCCGCGGCCCATGGCGGCGCGGTCGCCCAGTACTTTCTCGACCAGCGAGTGCACTTTGAAGCCTTCCGGCACGGTGGTGATGCGGGTAGCCAGGCGTTTCAGTTCGGTCGACGGCACGGCGGTGTCGGCCGAGTCGGTCCACTTGCGGTTCAGGAACGGCAGCCAGTCGACCGCGTACTTGTTCTTGAAGTTGGAGATGACCGGATCGACGGTGTGCTTGCCGGCGTCCATGGCGTCGCGGAAGGCGGCCACCATCTTGTCGCCGCCATCGGCAGCGATCACGCCCTGGGCCGACAGCTTGTCGGCGTACAGGCGGCGGGTGCCCGGGTGCTGGGCGATCTTCTTGTACATCAGCGGCTGGGTCAGCGCCGGCGTGTCCTGCTCGTTGTGGCCCAGTTTGCGGTAGCAGATGATATCGACCACGATATCCTTCTGGAACTGCAGGCGGTAGTCCATGGCGATCTGGGAAGCCAGTACCACGGCTTCAGGATCGTCGGCGTTCACGTGCAGCACCGGCGCTTCGATCATCTTGACGACGTCCGAGCAGTAGATGGTGGAGCGCGCGTCGCGCGGATCGGAGGTGGTGAAGCCGATCTGGTTGTTGATCACGATGTGCACCGTGCCGCCCGTGCCGTAGCCGCGGGTCTGCGCCAGGTTCAGCGTTTCCATCACGACGCCCTGGCCTGCGAAGGCCGCGTCGCCGTGCACCAGGATAGGCAGCACTTGCGCGCCCAGCGGATCGCCGCGGCGGTCCATGCGAGCCTTGACCGAACCTTCAACCACAGGGTTGACGATTTCCAGGTGCGACGGGTTGAACGCCAGCGACAGGTGGACCGGGCCGCCTGCGGTGGAGATGTCCGACGAGAAGCCCTGGTGGTATTTCACGTCGCCGGCCGGCAGGTCGTCGCCGTGCTTGCCTTCGAACTCTTCGAACAGGTCCTTGGGCGCTTTGCCCAGGGTGTTGACCAGCACGTTCAGGCGGCCGCGGTGGGCCATGCCGATAACGATCTCCTGCACGCCTTTTTCGCCGGCGCGCTGGATGATTTCGTCGATCGAGGCGATGAAGGTTTCGCCGCCTTCCAGCGAGAAGCGTTTCTGGCCGACGTATTTGGTGTGCAGATAGCGCTCCAGGCCTTCAGCTGCCGTCAGGCGCTCCAGGATGTGCTTTTTCTTGTCTGCGGTGAAATTCGGGGTCGAGCGGATCGATTCCAGGCGTTCCTGCAGCCAGCGCTTTTCGGCCGGGTCGGAGATGTACATATACTCCGCGCCGATGGAGCGGGTGTAGGTGTCGCGCAGGAAGTTGGTCAGGTCGCGCAGGGTAGCGGTTTCAGGACCGAAGTAGGTGTTGCTGATGTTGAAAACGGTGTCCAGATCGGCATCGGTGAAGCCGTAGAAGCTCGGTTCCAGTTCCGGGATCGAAGGACGTTCCTGGCGCTGCAGCGGGTCCAGGTTGGCCCAGCGCGAGCCCAGGTAGCGGTAGGCGGCGATCAGCTGGGTGGCTGCCACGCGCTTGCGGCCCATTTCGGCGTCGGCCGAAGCGACCACGGTGCGGATAGGACCGGCTTTCGCGCGTTCGGCGAAGGAGGCGATCACGGAGGCGTGGGCGACGTCCGGCTTGTTCGACCCGTCGACTGCCGGCACGTGCTGCATGGCGTCGAAGTACGAGCGCCAGTTGTCTGGCACGGATCCTGGATTGTCGAGATACGCTTCGTACAGTTCTTCAACGTACGGTGCGTTTCCCCCAAACAGGTAGGAATTGGACGACTGTTGTTGCATCATATTGCTCACCTTTCTTCGCGCTTCGCGAGATTAGCGGGTTAATCTAACCTTCCGCGACACGGCCTGACCGGTTAGCGGATTGCACATCAAGTTGTGGGGAAGGACTTAGGTATTTCAGTAGTTCCAAAAAACGGTCGCTAAGGATAGCACGCGGTATTGTATTCGAACAACCATACACGCGTGAAATAATGCGGGTTGGCGGGAAGGCCATCATGGCAATTCAATAATTGGTATCGCCGCCGCCCCCTGCCGCCGCACGCCATGCCGGGTCGTGCGCGAACCAGTCCACCAGGTGGTCCAGCATGGCGCGCAGCGCCGGCGGCATGTGCTCGCGCGAGGTGTAGATGCCGTAGATCCCCATGCGCTGCGGACGCCAGGCCGGCAATAATTCGACCAGTTGACCGGCCCGCAGCAGCGGCGCGGCAGCGAAGAGCGGCTGCAGGGCCACGCCGGCCCCCTCCACCGTGGCCGACAGCAGCGCCATCGATTCGTTGGCAGACAGATTGCCGCTGACGGGGATTTGCAGCGCATTCCCCTCCTCCTCCTTCTCGCCTTGCCCGGCCTGGAAACGCCACATGGTCTTGCCGAAATAGCTATACGTCAGGCAGTTGTGCACAGCCAGGTCGGCCGGCGCCTGCGGCACGGCGTGGCGCTCCAGGTAGGACGGCGCGGCCACCACCACCGAATCGCAGTCGCCCAGGCGGCGCGCGATCATGCCCGGCTCCAGGCCGTTGGTGATGCGGATCGCCAGGTCGATGCGCTGCTCGACCAGGTTGACGGCGCGGTTGTCGACCTGCAGGTCGATGGCGGTGCGCGGGTAGCGCCGCAGGAAATCAGCCATTGCGCCCGCCAGCGCCATCTGCGCCAGCGAATGCGAACTGGCGATGCGCAGCAGGCCGTGCGGCGCTTCCGGGTCGCCTGCAGCGTGCATGCCCGCCGCCAGGGCCAGCATTTCGCCGCAGCGGGCCAGCGCCACCTCCCCCGCCGCAGTCAAACTGACGCGGCGGGTTGTGCGGTGCAGCAGGCGCGCGCCGCACCATTGCTCCATCTCGGCCAGGTAGCGCGTGACCATGGCGCGCGACATGTCCAGCGCCTCCGCCGCCGCGATCATGCTGCCGCGCTCCGCGATCTCCTTGAATACCTGCGCTGCCGTCAGCCTGTCCATCACTCATCCGATCCATGCAATTGATAGTTGCAATTTACACTGTTTTTCGGATGAGTGAACAGTCCTACACTGGCGTCATCACTTCTTCTTTAAGGATAACGCCATGATCAAGCAGACCCTCGCAGCAGCCGCCATCGCCAGTTCGGCATATGCCTCCGCCGCGCCGCTGACGCTGGAGGTATTCAATCCCGGCGAGGCCGCGATCTTCCCGGTTGCCTCCGTGCTGGTAAAAGGCCAGAAAGACGCGGTATTGATCGACGCCCAATTCTCGCGTGGCGAAGCGCAGAAACTGGTGCAGCAAATCAAAGCCAGCGGCAAGCGCCTGACCACCGTCTACGTCAGCCACGGCGATCCGGATTTCTATTTCGGCCTGGATGTTATTCAAGCCGCCTTCCCGCAAGCGAAAATAGTCGCCACGCCGGGCACCATCGCCGCCATGGAAAAGAAAGCCGCGGCCAAGGTTGCTTATTGGGGCCCCATCCTGAAAGAAAATGCGCCGCAAGCCATCGTCATGCCGCAGCCATTGCAAGGCGACACCATACATTTGGAAGGCGCATCGCTGAAAATCGAAGGCTTAAATGGTGCCGTGCCGGACCGGACTTTCGTCTGGATCCCTTCCATTCAAGCGGTGGCGGGCGGCGTCGTATTATTCAACGGCCTGCATGTATGGACCGCCGACACGCAAACCCCGGAATCGCGCCAGCAATGGCTGTCTACCCTGGACCGGATTGCGGCGCTCAAACCAGTAACTGTCGTCCCCGGCCATTTCGCTCCCGGTACGCCATTCACGCCGGACAGTATCAGCTATACCGCCGGTTATCTGCGTAAATTCGAATCGGCCGCACCGCAGTCGGCCGATTCGTCCGCCCTCAGCGCCGCCATGAAAGCCGCTTATCCGGCGGCCGGCCTGGAAAGCGCATTGCAGATCAGCGCCAAGGTCGCCAAGGGCGAAATGAAGTGGTAAGCCCAAAAAAGACCGGCCCCAAGGGCTGCGCCTTGGCCTCTTAAGCCAGATCCTGGCTTGATCGCGCCAAAACCGTGCATATTGTGCCGTGACCGGTGCGGCGCCGAGGTGGTAGACTTGGCGTTTCCCCTGCACGAGCTTGATCCATGCACACCCTTGAACAGTTGCGCGCCGGCGAATTGCGCGGCGTGCAGCGCCTGCAACTCGCCTGCGGCCTGACCGAATTCCCCGACGAGATTTTTGAACTGGCCGATACGCTGGAGATACTCGACCTGTCGGGCAATGCCCTATCCGCCCTGCCCGCCGATTTGGCCCGCCTGTCCAGGCTGCGCATCATTTTCTGCTCCGATAATCAATTCACGGACCTGCCTGAAGTATTAGGCTCTTGCGCGGAATTGAGCATGATAGGATTCAAGGCCAATCGCATCGCCAGGGTGTCCGGCGCGGCGCTGCCGGCAAAACTGCGCTGGCTGGTGCTGACCGATAACCTGATCCCGGAATTGCCGCCGCAAATAGGCAATTGCCGGCAATTGCAGAAACTCATGCTGGCAGGGAATAAGTTAAAGTCGCTGCCGGCGGAAATGGCTGCCTGCATTAATCTGGAATTACTGCGTATCGCGGCCAATGAAATGGCCAGCCTGCCTGCATGGCTGCTCGAATTGCCGCGCCTGAGCTGGCTCGCGTATGCCGGCAATCCATTTTGCGCGGCCGTGGAAGCGCAGGCCGCGAACGCGCCCATCGTCGAGATACCGTGGAATCAATTCACGCTGAAGAATAAACTGGGCGAAGGCGCATCGGGCCATATTTATCGCGCCGAGTGCGGCACGGACACGGTCGCAGTCAAGATATTCAAGGGCGCAGTCACCAGCGACGGCCTGCCGGATTCGGAAATGGCGGCTTGCATCGGTGCCGGCGCGCACGCCAGCCTGCTACCGGTGCTGGGCAAAGTGCCCGACCATCCGCAGGGCGCGCACGTCCTGGTCATGCCGCTCATCCCGCCCGACTTCGCCAACCTGGCCGGCCCGCCCAGCCTGGCCAGCTGCACGCGCGACACCTACCCGGACGGCAAGCGATTCACGCTCGGGGCCGCGCTGGCCATCGCGCACGGCATCGCATCTTCCGCGCGCCAACTGCACGCGCGCGGCATCATGCATGGCGACCTGTACGGACATAATGTGCTGCACTGCAACACAGGCCGCGCACTGCTGGGCGACTTCGGCGCCGCCTCCTTTTTTGAGCCGGGAACGCCGCAAGCCCGGGCCCTGCAAGCCCTGGAAGTCCGCGCTTTCGGCTGCCTGCTGGAGGAGCTGCTGGAGCGCTGCGACCGGCCCGTTCCGGCTGAGCTGTCAGCGCTGCAAGCTGCCTGCTGGCACGCCGACGCGGCGGCGAGGCCGCTATTCGACGATATCGAGCGGCGTCTGTCCGGCCTGCGCCAGGCAGCGCTAGACAATCCGTTCTAGATATTTTATTCTAGATCCCATGACCAACGCCGCCCCACCGAAACCGACCGCCTCCGAACTGGAGATGCTGCGCCTGCTGTTCACGCTCGGCCCGTCCACCGCCAAGCAGGTGCACGCCGCCGCGCTCGAGACGCGGCCGGACATGAACTACGCCACCGTGCTGCGCCTGCTGCAGGTGATGCACACCAAGGGCCTGCTGACCCGTGACGAAAGCCAGCGCGCCCACGTCTATGCTCCCGCGCAGAAGCAGGAGTCGGTGCAAACCAGCTTGCTGACGGAGCTGATCCAGAAAGCCTTTTCCGGCTCCGGAAAAGCGCTGGTGCTGGCCGCCTTGCGCGGCGGCCACGTCACGCCCCAGGAACGCGACGAAATCCAGGCCCTGCTGGACCAGGAAAAATAACATTCCGCCCGCAAAGTGTTGTAAATAAAACACGCGCTCGCTCAAGCGCGCGCCGTGGCTGCTTGCGCCTATTACACTAGCGACTTGCAAGACACGACGGTCGCGCCAAGCCGGCAGCCCCGCCCCGCCCTTTCGCCGGCAACACGCAGCGCCACGCTGCAGGGACCGCATATGGATGAAAGCGAACAGGCGCCGCCGTTCGAGATCGGCACCTCTTCGTTGAAAGAGGTAATGAACGTGCTTGCCTGCACCTTCTATGTTCTCGACGAGGCTGGATATTTCGCCCTTTGGAACCAGCGCGTCGAGCTGGTCACCGGGCTCAGCGCGAAACAGCTGCGCACCCACCACTTCCTGGACCTGATCCATCCCGCCGACCGCCCGGCGATCGCGGAAGCTTTCTGCACCGCGCTGCAGACCGAGCGGCACATGCAGGTGGAGACCCGCTTGCTGGCGCACGGCGCGCCCCTGCCCTATCTGCTCTCCGGAGCCCGCCTGCAGGCGGGCGGCCAGAATTACCTGCTGGGAACCGGGCTCGACCTGTCATCCCGCGCGCAACGGCCGCCCCTGGCCGACTTGCGCGAGCGGGCCGTGCATGCGGCCAGCAACGGCATCGTCATCACCCGCTGCCAGGGCCGGGACAATCCCATCGAATACGTCAACCCGGCATTCGAACGCATCACCGGCTACAGCCAGCAGGAAGTCGCCGGTGTCGACTCGCGCTTCATGGCCTGCGGCCGCCAGGACGCGCCCGAGCGCGCCCGGCTGGCGGCCGCGCTGGCAGCCCAGGAGGCAGTCACCGTCGTGCTGCGCAACAAGCGCAAGAACGGCGAACAGTTCTGGAACCAGCTGACGGTCACCCCGGTACCCGGCGACGACGGCAGGGCCACCCACTGCGTCGGCATCGTCGAGGACATCACCCTGCTGCGCCAGCGCACCGAGCAGCTGGAACACCAGGTCACGCACGACGCGCTGACCGGCCTGGCCAACCGCACCTTGCTGCGCGACCGGCTGGACCAGGCGCTGCATGCGGCCCGGCGCAGCGGCCGGCACGTCGCGGTGGTGCTGATGGACCTGAACAAATTCAAGGAAATCAACGACACGCTGGGCCACGACGCGGGCGACCAGCTGCTGTGCGCGGTTGCCCAGCGGCTGGCATCGGCGCTGCGCGACGGCGACACGGTGGCCCGCCTGGGCGGCGACGAATTCGTCCTCGTGCTGGCCGAGCAGCCCACGCTGCGCTATACGCTGGGCATGATAGAGCGGGTGCGCCTGGCCATGGCGCATCCGCCGCAAATCGAGGGGCGCAGCCTGCCGCTCGGCGCCAGCATGGGGGTGGCGGTCTTTCCGCAGGACGGCGACAGTTTCACCACCCTGCTGCGGGCCGCCGACGCGGCCATGTACGAAAGCAAGAGCGGCGGGCCGGACTCGGTGCACTTCTATTCGCACGACATGGCGTGCGCTTCCGCGGCCAGGCGCAGCATGGAGCACGCGCTGCGCGCGGCGCTGACCTGCGACGACCTCTACCTGAAATACCAGCCCAACGTCTGCGCGCACAGCGGCCACATTGTCGGCATGGAAGCATTGCTGCGCTGGCGCCACCCGGAGCTGGGCGAACTGCTGCCGGCGGCCTTCCTGGCCGAGGCCGAGGCCAACGGCCTGATTGTGCCGCTCGGCCAGCGCGTGCTGGCCGAGGTGTGCGGGCTGATCCAACGGCTGGACGCGCTCGGTTATTCGCGCCTCCCGGTGACGATGAACGCCTCGCACCGCGAGTTCAGCCAGCGCGACTACCTGCCCGGCATTGCGCGCGGGGTGGCGCATTACGGGGTCGATCCCGCCTGCCTGATCCTGGAGATGCGCGAGGCCGAGCTGATGCGCAACCCGGCGCTGGCGCACGGCGTCGCCAGGGGCTTGCGTGAACTCGGTGTGCGGCTCTCGGTCGACGAGTTCGGCGGCGGCCTGTCCAACCTGAACTGCCTGCGCGCGCTGCCGCTCGAGCAGCTGAAGATGTCGCCGGCCCCGGTACGCGAAATCGACCAGCAGGGGCACAGCGGCGCGCTCGCCAAGACCATGCTGGACATCGGCCGCAACCTGGGCATCAACGTGGTGGCCACCGGCGTCGAAACCCGCCGCCAGCACGACTTCCTGGTGCAGCACGGCTGCGCCAGCATGCAAGGCCACTTCGTCAGCCGCCCGCTGACGCGCCCGGCGCTGGAGCACTGGCTGCACCGCCGGGCCTGAGAAGGTCTCGGCTGCCTGCTGGAGGAGCTGCTGGACCGCTGCGACCAGCCCGTTCCGCCTGAACTGTCGCGGTGGCCAAGTCACGCCCCAGGAACACGAGGAAATCCAGGCCCTGCTGGACGGGGAAAAATAGTCCGGCGCGACCGTATACGGGCGGCGGGCGGCGGGCCGCAGAGCGCCAGCCGCTGGGCCGCTCGGCTCGCCCCACACATGCATTGAACGTTTATCCAACAGGCCGGTCTACCTTTGTCTACTACAAACATAGGAGCCACTCATGCATGCCCCTCTCGACGACGAACTGGCAGCTTTTCATATCGGCGGCGGCGGCGCGATCACGAGCTGGAACGCCAGTTGCCGGCGCCTGCTCGGCTACGACGAGAAGGTCGCGCTGGGCCAGGCGGCTGAATTCCTGCTGAGCCCGCTGCCCGAGCAAGCCGGCATGCTGCGCGGCCAGCCCAACGGGGACGCCGCGGCGGAATTGGAGCTGGGCCGCGCCGATGGCAGCCGGGCGCGCTTCGACCTGCGCCTGCTGCCGCAGCGGGACGGCGCCGGCCCGGACGGCAGCATCGTCCTGCTGGCGCCGGCTCGGCCGGCGCTCAGCGAACGCGAGCAGATAGGCGCACTGCAACTGAAGTCGCTGATGTCCCTGGGCAGCAACAATTTTTGCGTCATCAACAACAGCGGCCGCCTGACATTGTGGAACAAGCGGGTGGAGGAGACCACCCAGCTGAACAGCGACGAACTGGCGGACGCGGCGGCCATCGATTTGTTTCCGGAGGCGCAGCGCCCGCTGGTGCGGGACAAGATGCGCGAAGTGCTGCAGCAGGATGCCGAAGTCCAGCTCGAGGCGGATCTGGTGGCCAAGGATGGCCACGCCACGCCCTATCTGTTCGCCGCCAGCCGGTTCAAGTGCCACGGCCACTATTATGTGTTCTGCCTGGGCATGGATATTTCCCAGCGGCGCCGGGGAGAGGAAGCGCTGCGCCTGCGCGAACGCGCGCTGCATGCCACCAGCAACGGCGTGCTCATCACACGCTGCGCGGGCGAAAACAACCCCATCGACTATGTCAACCCGGCCTTCGAACAGATTACCGGCTACAGCACGGCCGAGGCGATCGGCAGCGACCCGCGCTTCATGGCTGCGCCCGGCCTGGACGAGGCCGAGCGCGGCCAGCTGCGCATCGCCATCGCCGAGCGGCGCGAAGCCAACGTGGTGTTCCGCAACCTGCGCAAAAATGGCGAGCTGTTCTGGAACGACCTGACCATCACCCCGGTGCGCGGCGACAATGGGCAGGTCAGCCACTACATCGGCATCATCAACGACGTCACCGCGCTCAAGCAGCGCACCTCGCTGCTCGAGCACGAGGTCAACCACGATACGCTGACCGGCCTGGCCAACCGCAATCTGCTGTGGGACCGCCTGGAGCAGGCGCTGCACACGGCCCAGCGCAACAAGTCGCTGGTGGCGGTCCTGCTGGTCGACCTGAACAAATTCAAGCTGATCAACGACACGCTGGGCCACGAGGCCGGCGACGAGGTGCTGAAGATGGTGGCGCGCCGGCTGCAGGCGGCGGTGCGCGAGAGCGACACCGTGGCGCGCCTGAGCGGCGACGAGTTCGTGCTGATATTGGCCGACCAGCCCTCGCTGCGCTACACGCTGCGCATGCTCGAGCGCCTGCGCAGCAGCCTCGCCAAGCCGATGGTGTTCGAAGGCAAGGACATCTCGGTGGGCGCCAGCATGGGCGTGAGCGTCTACCCGCACGACGGCTGCAGCGCGCTCGACCTGGTGCGCGCCGCCGACGTCGCCATGTACGACGCCAAGACCAGCGGCGACCAGAGCGTGCACCTGTTCTCGGCAGACATGCGCTCGTGCACCGAGGCCAAGCAAAAGCTGGAAACCGACCTGCGCAACGCGCTCGCCAACAACGAAGTGTTCCTGATGTACCAGCCGAAATGGTCGCTGCACAGCGGGCGCTTGAGCGGCATCGAGGCCCTGCTGCGCTGGCGCCACCCCGAGCTGGGCGTGCTGCTGCCGACGTCCTTCCTGTCCGATGCCGAGGAAAGCGGCCTGATCGTACCGCTGGGCCAGTGGGTGCTGGAACACGCTTGCGCCATGCTGCGCCGGCTGGCGGCGCTGGGCCACGGCGAGATCGCCTTGTCGATGAACGCATCCTACCGCGAGTTCATCCAGGACAACTACGTGGCCGACGTCGGCGCCATGCTGAAGCGCTTCGGCGTGGCGCCGCGCAACTTCGAGCTGGAGTTGCGCGAGGACCATCTGATGCGCGATCCCCACCTGAGCCGGGATGTGGCCGAGGCCGCCCGGGCGCTGGGCATCCAGCTGGCGGTGGACGACTTCGGCGCCGGCAGCAGCAACCTGCCCTATCTGCAGAGCATGCCCTTACACCACCTTAAAATGACGCGCGCCTCGGTGCGCGAGATCTGCCCGCGCACCAACTCCGGCCGCCTGGCCAAGACACTGATCGACATCGGCCACAACATGGGTTTCGCGGTGGTCGCAGAGGGCGTAGAGACCGACGCCCAGCGCAGCTTCCTCAAGCATTGCGGTTGCGACGACGCCCAAGGCCATATCTTCAGCGCCCCGCTGAGCCAGCGGGCGCTGGAAGCACTGCTGGCCGACGCAGCGCTCGAAGTGCATTGAGCGCCGGCATAAAAAAAAGCGGACCGAAGCCCGCTTTTCGCTGTGCTGCCAGGAACGGCGATTAACGCTGGTCCAGCGGCGGCACGTCGCGGTTGGTGGCGCCGACGAACAGCTGGCGCGGACGGCCGATCTTCTGTTCCGGATCGGCGATCATCTCGTTCCACTGGGCGATCCAGCCGATGGTGCGGGCCATGGCGAAGATACCGGTGAACAGCGACACGGGAATGCCCAGCGCGGACTGCACGATGCCCGAGTAGAAGTCCACGTTCGGGTACAGCTTGCGCGAGACGAAGTATTCGTCGTTCAGTGCAATCTTTTCCAGTTCCATGGCCAGCTTGAACAGCGGGTCGTCCTGCAGGCCCAGCTCTTCCAGCACTTCGTGGCAGGTTTCGCGCATCAGCTTGGCGCGCGGGTCGAAGTTCTTGTACACGCGGTGACCGAAGCCCATCAGCTTGACGCCGGAGTTCTTGTCCTTCACTTGCGCGATGAAGGCCGGGATGTTCTCGACCGAGCCGATTTCCTTCAGCATGGTCAGCGCCGCTTCGTTCGCGCCGCCGTGGGCAGGGCCCCACAGGCAGGCGATGCCGGCTGCGATACAGGCGAAGGGGTTGGCGCCCGAGGAACCGGCCAGTCGGACGGTCGAGGTCGACGCGTTCTGCTCGTGGTCCGCGTGCAGGATCAGGATGCGGTCCAGCGCGCGCACCAGCACGTCGTTGACCTTGTATTCTTCGCACGGATTGCCGAACATCATGCGCATGAAGTTGGCGCTGTACGACAGGTCGTTGCGCGGGTACACGAAGGGCTGGCCGACCGAGTACTTGTAGGCCATGGCGACCAGGGTCGGCATCTTGGCGATCAGGCGGATGGCCGACACTTCGCGGTGCTTGGCGTCGTTGATGTCGAGCGAATCGTGGTAGAACGACGCCAGCGCGCCGACGGTGCCGACCAGCACCGACATCGGGTGCGCGTCGCGGCGGAAGCCGCGGAAGAAGAATTGCATCTGCTCGTGGACCATGGTGTGCTTGGTCACGGTGTCGACGAATTTGGCTTTTTCAGCCGCGTTCGGCAGTTCGCCGTTCAGCAGCAGGTAGCACGACTCCATGAAATCGGCGTTCACGGCCAGTTGTTCGATCGGGTAGCCGCGGTACTGCAGCTCGCCCTTGTCGCCGTCGATGTAGGTGATCGACGAGTTGCACGCTGCGGTGGACATGAAGCCCGGGTCGTAGGTGAACTTGCCGGTGCCGGCGTACAGTTTGCGGATGTCGATGACGTCCGGGCCGACCGTGCCCTTGTAAATCGGGAACTCGACCGATGGGCTGCCGTCAGAGAACGACAGAGTAGCTTTGTTGTCAGAGATGTTCATGGACTCTTCCTTCTTGGAGAGATGCGGCTTATTAAAAAAACTTCTAAACTTTCCCGGCGGCGTGGGCACCCGCCGTGGCGGGCGCCCTTGCGCAGTATCAGGCCAGACGCAAGCGCTGCAGCAGTGCGTGCACGTGCGGCAGATCGACCTCGCCTTCCGGCTCTGCGCGAGCCAGCACCAGATCCATCAGCGCATTGTCCGACAAGTCGAGGAGCCGCGTGAACGCGTCCACTTCCTCGTCGGTCAATTCGGTTTCATGCGCATCGAGGAAACGAGTCAGGATGATATCGTTTTCCAGCAATCCCCGGCGGGCGCGCCAGCGCAGGCGCGCGCGGTTTGCCGGGTCGGCCTGATGCGCAGGCTTTTCCATATCGGTCATATCGGATAATCAGATTATCAGATAGCGCGGCGGACCATCAGTTCCTTGATCTTGCCGATCGCCTTGTTCGGGTTCAGACCCTTGGGGCAAACGTCGACGCAGTTCATGATCGAGTGGCAGCGGAACAGACGGTACGGGTCTTCCAGGTTGTCCAGGCGCGCACCGGTCGCTTCGTCGCGCGAGTCGGCGATGAAGCGGTAGGCTTGCAGCAGGCCGGCCGGGCCGACGAACTTGTCCGGATTCCACCAGAACGACGGGCACGAGGTCGAGCAGCAGGCGCACAGGATGCACTCGTACAGGCCGTCGAGTTCTTCGCGTTCGGCAGGGGTCTGCAGACGCTCTTTTTCAGGCGGGATCGAATCGTTGATCAGGAAAGGCTTGATCGAATCGTACTGCTTGAAGAACTGCGTCATGTCGACGATCAGGTCGCGGATCACCGGCAGGCCCGGCAGAGGACGCAGCACGATAGGCTCGGTCAGCTCGTTCAGGTTGGTGGTGCAGGCCAGACCGTTCTTGCCGTTGATGTTCATCGCGTCCGAACCGCACACGCCTTCGCGGCACGAGCGGCGCAGGGCCAGCGAGTCGTCGACGTCGGACTTGATGCGCTGCAGCGCGTCGAGCAGCATCTTGTCGGTGTCTTTCAGCTCGACCGTCAGGTCTTGCATGTAAGGCTTGGCATCCTGGTCGGGATCGTAGCGGTAAATCTTGAATTTGAGAGTGCGTGCCATGATGTTCTGGGCCCTTGCTTAGAAAGTACGTGGTTTCGGCTTGAAGGTATCAACCGTCAGCGGCTTGGTGACGACAGCCTTGTAATCGAGGCGGTTGCCTTCCGAGTACCACAGGGTGTGCTTCATCCAGTTGTCGTCGTCGCGGTTCGGGAAGTCGCTGTGCGCGTGGGCGCCGCGCGATTCCTTGCGCGCCACCGCCGAGGTGATGGTCGCTTTCGCCGTCTCGATCAGGTTGTCCAGTTCCAGCGCTTCCACGCGGGCGGTGTTGAACACCTTGGACTTGTCCTTGAACGACACGTGCTTGCGGCGCTCGTCGAGCACCATGATTTCCTTGGCGCCCTGCACCAGCAGATCGTCGGTACGGAACACGCCGCAGTACTTCTGCATCGTGGCGCGGATGTCGTTGGCGACGCCCTGCACTTTTTCCGAGCCGGTCGAGGTTTCCAGCTTGTTCAGGCGGCCCATCGCGAAATCGGCGGCGTCCTTCGGCAGCGGCTTGTTCTCTTTCTGCTTCAGGTTCGACGCGACCACGTGGTTGCCGGCCGCGCGGCCGAACACCACCAGGTCGAGCAGCGAGTTGGTGCCCAGGCGGTTGGCGCCGTGCACCGATACGCAGGCGCATTCGCCGATGGCGTACAGGCCGTTGACCACTTTCTGGGTGCCGTCGCCGTTCGGCGTGACCACCTGGCCGTGGATATTGGTCGGGATGCCGCCCATCTGGTAGTGGATGGTCGGCACGACTGGAATCGGTTCCTTGGTCGCGTCGACGTTGGCGAACTTGTGGCCGATCTCCAGGATCGACGGCAGGCGCTTGGCGATGGTGTCGGCGCCGATGTGGCGCAGGTCCAGCATCACGTGGTCCTTGTTCGGACCGCAGCCGCGGCCTTCCTTGATTTCCTGGTCCATCGAGCGCGACACGAAGTCGCGCGGCGCCAGATCCTTCAGCGTCGGAGCGTAGCGCTCCATGAAGCGTTCGCCTTCCGAGTTGATCAGGATGCCGCCTTCGCCGCGCACGCCTTCGGTGATCAAGACGCCCGCGCCGGCCACGCCGGTCGGGTGGAACTGCCAGAATTCCATATCCTGCAGCGGCAGGCCGGCACGCGCCGCCATGCCCATGCCGTCACCGGTGTTGATGAAGGCATTGGTCGACGCGGCGAAGATGCGGCCGGCGCCGCCGGTGGCGAAGATGGTGGTCTTCGCTTCCAGGATCATGCATTCGCCGGTTTCCATTTCCAGTGCCACCACGCCCACCACGTCGCCTTCGGCGTCGCGGATGATGTCGAGCGCCATCCACTCGACGAAGAAGTGGGTGCGGGCGCGCACGTTCCGTTGATAGAGCGTATGCAGCAGCGCGTGGCCGGTGCGGTCGGCCGCGGCGCAGGCGCGCTGCACGGCTTTCTCACCGAAATTGGCGGTGTGGCCGCCAAACGGACGCTGGTAGATGGTGCCGTCGGGATTGCGGTCGAAGGGCATGCCGAAGTGTTCCAGCTCGTAGACCACCTTCGGTGCTTCGCGGCACATGAACTCGATGGCGTCCTGGTCGCCCAGGTAGTCGCCGCCCTTGACGGTGTCGAACATATGCCAGAACCAGTTGTCCTCGGCCATATTGCCCAGCGAGGCGCCGATGCCGCCCTGCGCCGCCACGGTGTGCGAGCGGGTCGGGAACACTTTGGACAGCACGGCCACGTTCAGGCCGGCTTCCGCCAGTTGCAAGGAGGCGCGCATGCCGGAACCGCCGGCGCCAACGATCACCGCGTCAAAGCGGCGGGTAGGGATTGCAGATTTGATTGCTGCCACGATTACACACTCCAGAGTATTTGTACCGACCACACGGCGCAGCCTATCAGCCAGCCGATGGTGATGATTTGCAGCGTCAGACGGAGGGCCACGGCTTGCACGTAGTCCATCCAAATGTCGCGCACGCCTACCCAGGCGTGGTAGAACAGGCCGAACAGGGTCACGGCGGTAAACAGCTTGAACCACTTCTGGGCGAACAGGCCAGCCCAGCCTTCGTAGTTGAAGTTGCTGCCGGTGAGGAAGCAGATCAGCAGGACGGCGGTGTAGACCACCATCAGAACCGCGGTGACGCGCTGGGCCAGCCAGTCGCGCATGCCGTAGCCGGCGCCGACGACCAGGCGCTTAGGACCGATATTGTTATTTGCCATGTCAGAACACTCCAAACAGTTTCAGTGCCACCAGGGCGGTCAGCGCCAGGCTCACCACCATGACCGAGGCGGCCGACTTGCGCGCCGAATCCTTGTCCAGGCCGACGTGCATGTCCATCACCAGGTGGCGTACGCCAGCGCAGAAGTGCTGGAAGTAGCCCCAGCACAAGGCCAGGATGATCAATTTGGTGAAGGGATGCGATGCGATGCCCTTGAAATGCTCGAAAGAGATCTCAGATAACAGGCTCTTCTCCAGCAGATACAGCACCACCGGCAGCAGCGCGAACATCAGGAAACCGGAGATGCGGTGCAAAATGGAAACCAGGCTGGCCAAAGGGAAACGGTAAGCTGGTAGATCGGTGAAAATGTTGATATTGCGAAACTGCGGCCGTTCTTTTTTTGGTGCTTCTCTTACGGCTTCTGACATGACGAGACCTCCCTATACGTAATGCTAAATTTGTGAGACTGCGATTTTCGCCGATTTTTGCAGTCCAGACCAATATGTATTGTTACATATAACCAAAATTATGTTTTGTCGTACCCGGTCTTTGCAATTTATGCAAGGCCGCGTGTTATTAGCGCAACATCGTCCGGCTGGCGACCGGACAGCGCGTCTCCCTTATGCGTTTTTCAGTTCAGATCGTTCTGATAGTGATGACGTTCGGTCGAATACAGGCCGCGGCGCAGCTCCACCGGCTTGTCGCCGTAGGTGAAGGAGACGCGTTCGGCCATCAGCAGGGGGGTGCCCTGCGCGACCTGCAGCAGTGCGGCGGCGCCCTCGTCGGCGCTGGTGGCACGGATTTTTTCGGCGGCGCGTATCATGCGGGTGCCGAATTCTGATTCGAACAGGCCGTACATCGGCCCCTTGTACTCGACCAGCCGTTCGGCGGTCAGTCCCTTGAAGATCAAGCCGGGCAGCCACAGCTCCTCGACGATGGTGGGCATGCCGTCGAAGGACTGCACGCGCTTGATGAACACCACGGCGTCGCCGGACTTGAGCTCGAGCAGGCGCGCGACGTCGGCCGGCGCGCGGGTGCGCTTGACTTCGATGAACTTCGATTCCGGATAATGGGGCACGCCCTCGTCGGGCATCAGGCGCAGGAAGCGGAAATGGGCGCGTGCCTCGTGGTGGGTCGACACGAAAGTGCCCTTGCCCTGCTTGCGCATGACCAGGTTTTCCGCCGCCAGCTCGTCGATCGCCTTGCGCACGGTGCCCTGGCTGACCTTGAAGCGGCCGGCCAGCTCGACTTCACTGGGGATCAGTTCGCCCGGCTTCCACTCGCCCGACTGCAGGCTTTGCGTGATCAGGGCCTTGATCTGCTGGTACAGCGGGGAAAAGGTCGGGGAGGAGCCGGGGGCAGAAGCGGGCGCGGCGGTGGCCGGAGCCGCCGTCGGGCTGACCGTGCCGCTCGCGGCGGCGCCATGGTTGGTCAGGTTGGACGGGGCGGAATTCATAGACCCGGATTTCACCACAAAAGCCAGGCGCCGTCCAGCAAAACACGACAACTTATCTGTCTTATATAAGACATAAGATATGATTGACAGAAGCAGCAGACCGGCCTACACTCGGCGGCGATGTCCACTTGCCCGCCCGCGCCCGCGCGACCCGGAACAAGAAGAGCATAGCCGCTGCACCGGTCAAAGGCAATCAGTAAACCTTGCCGGTTTTGGTATCATTACAGTTTTCCGCAAGCGTAGGCCCAGCTGCAAGATCGTTTTCTATTCCACTTTGGAGATTCATCATGGCTAAAACCCCAATGCGTGTTGCCGTTACCGGCGCCGCCGGTCAGATCGGCTATTCCCTGCTGTTCCGCATCGCCAATGGCGACATGCTGGGCAAAGACCAGCCGGTCATCCTGCAACTGCTTGAAATCGCTGACGAAAAAGCGCAAAAAGCGCTCAAAGGCGTCATGATGGAAATCGACGACTGCGCATTCCCGCTGCTGGCCGGCATGACTGCCCACGCCGACCCGATGACCGCCTTCAAGGACGCCGACGTGGCCCTGCTGGTCGGCGCCCGTCCGCGCGGCCCAGGCATGGAACGCAAGGACCTGCTGGAAGCGAACGCCCAGATCTTCACGGTGCAGGGCAAGGCGCTGGACGCCGTCGCTTCGCGCAACGTGAAAGTCCTGGTGGTCGGCAACCCTGCCAACACCAACGCCTTCATCGCCATGAAATCGGCGCCGTCGCTGCCGGCCAAGAACTTCACCGCCATGCTGCGCCTGGACCACAACCGCGCGCTGTCGCAAGTGGCCGCCAAGACCGGCACCCAGGTCAAGGACATCGAGAAGCTGTGCGTGTGGGGCAACCACTCGCCGACCATGTACGCCGACTACCGCTTCGCCACCGTCGGCGGCAAATCGGTCAAGGACCTGATCAACGACCAGGAATGGAACGCCAACACCTTCCTGCCTACCGTGGGCAAGCGCGGCGCGGCCATCATCGAAGCGCGCGGCCTGTCGTCGGCGGCGTCGGCAGCCAACGCGGCCATCGACCACGTGCGCGACTGGGTACTGGGCACCAACGGCAAGTGGACCACCATGGGCATCCCTTCGGACGGCTCCTACGGCATCCCTGAAGGCACCATGTTCGGCTTCCCTGTCACCACCGCGAACGGCGAGTACACCATCGTCCAGGGCCTGGAAATCGACGCCTTCTCGCAAGAGCGCATCAACATCACGCTGAAGGAACTGACCGAAGAGCGTGAAGGCGTGAAACACCTGCTGCCGTAAGCGGCGCACTGGCCACTGTGGAACCGGTTAAACCGCCCATACGCCGCACCCGCCGCACTGCCGAGAGCAGTGCGGCGGTTCCGTCTGCGCCCGCCGCAGCCCAGCCCACTTCTCCTTCCCGCATGCATCCATCCGAGGTTTTATTCCAGGGCACGCGCCAGCCGCTGCTTTTGCCGGCCTGCGACCATTACGCCGGCTCCGAAAAGCTGATGCGCAAATCGATTGCCTTGCAACAAGAACTTGGTCCCCTGTTCGACATCACCCTCGACTGCGAGGACGGCGCCTCCGCCGGCAACGAGGAAGCGCACGCGCGCCTGGTCGCCGAACTGCTGACCGGCGAGGACAACAAATTCAAGCGCATCGGCGCGCGCATGCACGACCTGCACAGCCCGCACTTCGAGCGCGACGTCGAGATCATCTGCGGCGCCGCGGCGCAGCAACTGGCCTACGTCGTGCTGCCGAAACCGGACAGCGTGCAGGAAGTGATGCGCGCCATCGATTTCATCAACCGGCACGCGCAGAAGGCCGGCCGCCCCCTGCTGCCGGTGCACGTGCTGATCGAAACCCACGGCGCGCTGCGCGACGCCTACGCCATCGCCGCCCTGCCCCAGGTCGAGTGCCTGTCGTTCGGCATCATGGACTTCGTGTCCGCCCACTACGGCGCGGTGCCGGGCAGCGCCATGCGCACGCCGGGCCAGTTCACGCACCCGCTGGTGGTGCGCGCCAAGCTGGAGATCGCGGCGGCCTGCCACGCGCACGGCAAGGTGCCGTCGCACAATGTGACCACCGAGATCAAGGACCCGGCCGTGGTGGCCAACGACGCCCAGCGCGCGGCCGCCGAATTCGGCTACACGCGCATGTGGAGCATCCACCCGAACCAGATCAAGCCGGTGATCAAGGCCTTTACGCCGCGCCTGTCCGAAGTCAACGAAGCAACCCACATCCTGCAGGACGCCGAGCGCGTGCAGTGGGGCCCGATTTCCCAGAACGGCCGCCTGCACGACCGCGCCAGCTACCGCTACTACTGGACCGTGCTGCAACGCGCGCGCCTGGCGGGCCTGCCGCTGCCGGAGGCGGCCTCCGCCCTGCTGAACCCGATCGAACCTGCCACACCTGTTACGGAATCCAAGTAATGTCACTCTCCAAATTATTTCTGGCCTGCGGTATCACGCTGGGCGCGATGACCACGTGCCTGGCGCCAGTGTCCCATGCAGCCGAGGCCAAGGCTGAGGCCGGCGCCCAAAAAACCTCCGCCAAGGCGAAGAAAGCCCCGGGCAAAAAAGCCGCCGCCGCCCCCGTGGCCGTGGCGCCCGAGGACGCGGAGGAAGCCGCCGAGCCGGGCGTGGAAGGCTCCACCGTGGTCGACTTCGACTGCGAGCTGGGCAACAAGATCACCATCTACCAGAACGCCAGCGACGAACACCATATCGCGCTGCGCTGGAAGAAGCGTCTGCACCGCCTGACGCGCGTCGGCACGACCACCGGCGCCAACCGCTTCGAGAACAAGCTGTTCGGCCTGATCTGGATCGGCATCCCGGCCAAGGGCATGCTGCTCGACTCCAAGCAGAACCGCCAGCTGGCCAACGAATGCCGCAACGCCGAACAGATGAAACCGGCGGCGGCCGCCACGCCGGCCACCCAGGGCTGATCAAGTTTTTTTGTACCCGGCATCACCTGAAAATTAATAACAGACGATACCCACTGAAGGAGAGGTCATGTCCCGCAACACTCTGAACACGCTGAAAGATTTCAACATTTCCGGCAAGAAGGCAAAGTTCTATTCGCTGCCGGCGCTGGAAAAAAGCCTGGGGATCAACGTCTCCCGCCTGCCGGTATCGATCCGCGTGGTGCTGGAATCCGTGCTGCGCAACTGCGACGGAAAAAAAGTCACGGAAGAACACGTGAAACAGCTGGCGAGCTGGGGCGCGACCGCCGAGCGCACCGACGAGATTCCCTTCGTCGTTGCCCGCGTCGTGCTGCAGGACTTCACCGGCGTGCCGCTGCTGGCCGACCTGGCCGCCATGCGCAACGTGGCCTCGAAAATGGGTGTCAACCCGAAGAAAATCGAACCCCTGGTGCCGGTCGACCTGGTGGTCGACCACTCGGTGACCATCGACCACTTCCGCGAGCCGAACGCGCTGGACCTGAACATGAAGCTGGAATTCTCGCGCAACAACGAGCGCTACCAGTTCATGAAGTGGGGCATGCAGGCCTTCGACACCTTCGGCGTGGTGCCGCCGGGCTTCGGCATCGTGCACCAGGTTAACCTGGAGTACCTGGCGCGCGGCGTGCACAAGGCGGCCGACGGCGTCTACTACCCGGACACCCTGGTCGGCACCGACTCGCACACCACCATGATCAACGGCATCGGCGTGGTCGGCTGGGGCGTGGGCGGCATCGAAGCCGAAGCGGGCATGCTGGGCCAGCCGGTCTATTTCCTGACCCCGGACGTGATCGGCGTCAACCTGACCGGCGTGCTGCGCGAAGGCTGCACCGCGACCGACCTGGTGCTGACCATTACCGAACTGCTGCGCAAAGAGAAAGTGGTCGGCAAGTTCGTCGAGTTCTTCGGCGCCGGCACCGAGACGCTGTCGCTGACCGACCGCGCCACCATCGCCAACATGGCGCCGGAATACGGCGCGACCATGGGCTTCTTCCCGGTCGACGACGCGACCATCGAATACTTCCAGGGCACCGGCCGCAGCAAGGCCGAAATCGACGCCTTCGAAGCCTACTTCAAGGCCCAGGGCCTGTACGGCGTGCCGAAAGCCGGCGACATCGACTACACCCGCGTGGTGGAACTGAACCTGACCTCGGTCACGCCATCGCTGGCCGGCCCCAAGCGTCCACAGGACCGCATCGAGATCGGCAACGTGAAGAACAACTTCACCGAGCTGTTCTCGAAGCCGACCACGGAAAACGGCTTCAACAAGAACGCCGCCGACCTGACCGCCGAGTACACCACCACCGACGGCGTGAAAGTGCACAACGGCGACGTGCTGATCGCCGCCATCACCTCCTGCACCAACACCTCCAACCCGTCCGTGCTGCTGGCCGCCGGCCTGCTGGCCAAGAAGGCTGTCGAAGCCGGCCTGACGGTCGCCCCGCACATCAAGACCTCGCTGGCCCCCGGTTCGCGCGTGGTGACCGAGTACCTGACCGCTGCCGGCCTGCTGCCCTACCTGGAGCAACTGGGCTTCGGCGTGACCGCCTACGGCTGCACCACCTGCATCGGCAACGCCGGCGACCTGACCCCGGAACTGAACGCGGCGATCGCCTCGCACGACATCGTCGCCTCGGCCGTCCTGTCGGGCAACCGCAACTTCGAAGCGCGCATCCACCCGAACATCCGCTCCAACTTCCTTGCCTCGCCGCCGCTGGTGGTGGCCTACGCCATCGCCGGCAACATGACGCGCGACCTGATGACCGAGCCGGTCGGCAAGGGCACCAACGGCAAGGACGTGTACCTGGGCGACATCTGGCCGACCTCGAAAGAGATCGCCGCGCTGATGAAGTTCGCGATGAACTCGAAAGTGTTCAAGGCCAACTACGCCGACGTCAAGGGCAACCCCGGCAAGCTGTGGGAAAACGTGTCGGCCACCGAAGGCCAGGTCTACAACTGGCCTGATTCGACCTACATCGCCGAGCCGCCGTTCTTCGAAGGCTTCGAGATGACCCCGAAAGCGGCCGCCACCGGCATCAGCGGCGCCCGCGCGCTGGGCGTGTTCGGCGACTCGATCACCACCGACCACATCTCCCCGGCCGGTTCGATCAAGGAAGACGGTCCGGCCGGCAAATGGCTGAAGGACAACGGCGTGCTGAAGGCCGACTTCAACTCCTACGGCTCGCGCCGCGGCAACCACGAGATCATGATGCGCGGCACCTTCGCCAACGTGCGCATCAAGAACAAGATGATCCCTGCGAAAGCGGACGGTTCGGCGGTCGAAGGCGGCATCACCATCCATCAGCCGTCGGGCGAACAGCTGTCGATCTACGACGCGGCCATGAAGTACGTGGCCGAAGGCACGCCGACCATGATCTTCGGCGGCGAAGAGTACGGCACCGGCTCGTCGCGCGACTGGGCCGCCAAGGGCACCCAGCTGCTGGGCGTGAAAGCCGTGATCACCCGTTCCTTCGAGCGCATCCACCGCTCCAACCTGGTGGGCATGGGCGTGCTGCCGCTGCAGTTCATCGGCGACGACAGCGTTGAATCGCTGGGCATCACCGGCAAGGAAACGTACGACCTGAAGGGCCTGGAAGGCGAGATCAAGCCGCAGCAACTGGCGACGCTGGTGATCCACCGCGCCGACGGCTCGTCGCAGGACGTCACCGTGCTGCTGCGCATCGACACCCCGATCGAGGTCGACTACTACAAGCACGGCGGCATCCTGCCGTTCGTGCTGCGCCAGCTGCTGGCCGCGTAACAAGTCCCCAGCTTCATCAAAAACGCCGGATTCGTCCGGCGTTTTTTATTTGGACCGCCGTCATCGCCCGAATCCACTACAATACGGCTAACAGAACTTTCCAGAGACTAGTAAGCGCTATGCGTCGCCCATCCAAAGAATCGCCACACAAGTTAACCGCCGACAGCCAGCGCCTCGTCACCATTGCCCAGGCCGTGGGCCAGTCCGCCAGCCGCCTTGAAGAACGCACCTGGGAGCTGAGCCTCGACGCCCAGCTGCAGAAGCTGCTCAAGACCAGCCACCAGGACACCATCGACGCCGCCCTGAACGGCCTGTTCCGCGAGGACCTGAACGCCTACGACGTGCTGATGGACGGCGTGGAGGCGGTCAGCGAGTCGGGCACCATCACGGTGGAAGCCGACGGCGTCAGCACCAGGTACGACGTGCTGCTGGTGGCCGCGCCCATCCTGGCCTGGACCCGTTTCGCCATCGCGTCCGGACCGATACCGGCCGACGTGCTGAACACCCTGTCGGCGCACTTCTCGGCCCATCTGCTGGCCGACGGCACCCACATGGCGATGGCCTCGATGCTGTACTCGATCGACCAGCTGCCGCGCACCCACGCCGAGGCCTACGCCAAGACCCACAAGCTGGCGCAAGCCGCCTTGAAGGGCGTGGCGTTCAAATCGGAAGCCAAGGCGCCGGAAACGGCGCCCTTCCTGGCCGACACGCGCTACCTGCTGGCCACCGTGGTGGCGCCGCACGGCGCGCCGCTGTTCCGCTGGCAGATGCCGGCGCTGCAGTCGAACTTTGCCGAGGAACGCAAGGCCGCGCTGGAGCAGTGGCGCGTGCAGGCGATGCCGACCGTGAACCGCTTGCTGCCGGGCTGCGGCATCGAACTGCTGCTGCCGGAAGCGTACTACATGGCCTGCCGCGAGGCGGACAAGCTGATCCGTCCGGTGTCGATCCGCGCCGCCGTGCACTTCCTGACGCACACGCTGGCGGTCGAGCCGTCCGAGCTGCGCGCCGTGATCGCCGGCTTCGGCGAGGAAGCGGCCGACGGCCAGATCGACGAATACCGCGTCGCCTTCACGCCGCGCCAGAGCGCCGACGTGGTGTACGGCGTGGTGTGGCCGCTGTACGGGCAGGAGGACGAGGAAGGCACGCCGCCGGAAGGCCCGATCTCGGGCGGCATCGCCGATCTGCTCAAGCCGCGCACGCCGGTCGAGGAAATCGTCGAGCACCTGAACGCGCTGGGCGTGACGCAGGTGAAGAAGCTGGGCGAGCGCTACGTGTCCGAATACTGCGACGACTGCGGCGCGCCGCTGTTCGCCGACCCGACGGGCGAGCTGGTGCATGCGGAAATGCCGGAGGATACGCCGGCCGGGAACGAGCACTTCCACTAAGCTGCCCTGCGAAAAAGCCCTCGGATGTGAGGGCTTTATTTTTGCGGCGTTGGCTGCTGGGGTTGCTGCCCCGGGGCCGCTGCCGGCACATAGATCACTATTGGCTGCTGGGCCTGCTGGCCACCCTGGGCGACAGCCGGCGTGGCCGGCTTCAAGCTATTGGTTATTCCCACGAACAGTCCGCCAAAGCCAATAAACAGGCCTATCACCGTTGCCAGTGTCCAGCGCGCAAAATCAGCACGCAACGCCTCAACGTCGGCCTTGGTTGCCAAGGTCGGCAAGATCGCGTCTATACGCGCGGCGAATTCTGTCCAGTCGTTTTCCATCCCTCCAGTTTAGGACGGAAAACCGGGCTTACCAAGCGGAGTACGGGTGTTTAATCAGGTTGGAGTTGAGGTAGCGCATGTCATGCGTGACCTCCTCTCCTGCCCAGTCCGGCTTGTCGAAGCGCTGGTCCTCGGACGGCAGTTCGATCTCCGCCACCACCAGCCCGGCGTTTGCACCGAGGAACTCGTCGACCTCCCACACGAAACCCGCGTACGGGATGCGGCGCCGGTATTTCTCGATGATGGGCTGCTCGCACAGCTTCTCCAGGAACTCCTGCGCGTCCGCCATCGGGATCTCGTACTCCCACTCGCCCCTGCTGGCGCCCACGTTCTTGCCTTTGATGGTCATCACCGCGCGCGCGCCCTCGATGCGCACGCGCACCACGCGCTGAGCGTGCGAGGACAGATAGCCCTGGCGCAGCAGGACCGGTTCGCCCTGCCGCATCCAGGCGTCGCTGGTGAGCAGGAACTTGCGTTCGATCTCGACGCCCATGCTTAGGCGTCCAGCGACAGCAGGATGGGCTGCAGGATGGCGCGGCCCAGCGCGGCGCTGCGGGCGCCGTTCCAGCCCACATGCGCATCCGGCAGGTCGGCATTGTCCTTGAACGGCATCTCCAAGGTCAGCGCCAGGCACTGGAAGTGGTGGCCGACATATTTGGACGCCAGGGTCAGCATGTCTTCCTTGTATTTGCTGGCGGCGTAGCCGTAGGTGTCCTGGAAGTCCGGGCTGGCGTTCTTGTAGCGCTCGATGAAGGCCTTCTGCGCGGCGGCCTGCTCCGGCGTGAAATTCTCCAGCATTTCGTTGCCGGCCACGAAGTTGTACGGCAGCGCCTCGTCGCCGTGGATGTCGAAGAACATGTCGACGCCGGTCTCATGGATCTTGTTCTTCACGCACAGCACTTCGGGCGAACGCTCCTGCGTGGGCGTCATCCACTCGCGGTTCAGATTGGCGCCGGCCGCGTTGGTGCGCAGGTTGCCGCGCACCGAGCCGTCCGGGTTCATGTTCGGCACGATGTAGAAGCAGCAGCGCTGCAGCAGCTTGCGCGAGATCGGGTTGGCGTCGTCGAGCAGGGAATCGACCAGGCCTTCGACGAACCACTCAGCCATGGCTTCGCCCGGATGCTGGCGCGCGATGACCCAGATTTTCTTCTCCGCTTCCGGCTCGCCGATGACGACCAGGTTCATGTCGCGGCCGTCGACCGTGGAGCCCAGGTCCAGCACGCGCGCGGCCGGGTTCTCGGCCACTTCGCCCAGCAGGCGCAGGTGGCGCTCCCACGAATACGGCTCGAAGTAGGCGTAGTAGACGCTGTCCAGGTCCGGCGTGTGCTTGATGGTCATGACCTCGCCATCGAAGGAGGTCGGCACGCGGAACCAGTTTTCGCTGTCGTAGCTGGCCACGGCGTTGTAGCCCTCGTAGCCCTTGGCGTAGGTGGCCTGGCCGGCGTTCAGGAAGCGCATCGTCACCGCCTGGCCGCGCGCGCCCTGCAGGCGGAAGTGGAACCACTGGCGGATGTCGGCGTGGCTGTCCTTGCGCAGGTTCAGCTCGATGCTGGCGGCACTGTCCGCGCGCAGCACGTCAATGGCGCCCGAGTCGAAATTTTGGCTGATTTTAATGGTCATGGCGGTCCCGTAATTTGAAATCCAAGACCGCTATTTTAATTGATGCGGCGGCGGAGCATGGCGGGTTACGCTTGCGCTAACCCGCCATGCAAGCCCGCCTCAATCCACGCTGCGCCCGCGCGCCTTGAGCGCCGCGCGCACCCCGGCTCCGTAAGACAGGTCCGCCCTGTCCAGGTGCCCCAGTTGCCGCTGCACGATCTCGTCGCTGACCTGGCTCAATGGTCCGGACATATTGTCGAACAGGTTCTGCCTCTCCTGCGCCGTCATCAACCGGAACAGATTGCCGGCCTGGGTGTAGTCGTCCTCGTGCCCGCGTCCGTCATGGCGCGCCGCTGCGCCTTCCAGCGCCAGCGCCGGCTCGCCATGCCCCATGCCCTGTGCAGGCACGCCGGCCGCTTCCACGGTCGCGTAATTCTGCGCCGCGCCGCCGTTGCTGATCGCCATCGCACCGTCGCGCTGCTGGTTGTGGAAGGGACAGCGCGGCGCGTTCACCGGCAGATGCTGGTGGTTGGTGCCGACCCGGTACAGCTGCGCATCGTGGTAGGCGAACAAACGGCCTTGCAGCATCTTGTCCGGCGAGTAGCCCATGCCCGGCACCGCGTTCGACGGCGACAGCGCGGCCTGCTCGACTTCGGCGTGGTAGTTGACCGGATTGCGGTTCAATTCAAACACGCCCACCGTCTGCAGCGGGAAGTCGCCGTGCGGCCAGACCTTGGTGAGGTCGAAGGGATTCCAGCCGGTGCGCTCGCCCCACGCCGCCAGCTCCCGCTCGGAGGCAACCTGGATCTTGACGTCCCATTGCGGGAAATCGCCCGCCGCGATGGCGCCGAACAGATCGCGCTGCGCATAATCCGGGTCCTCGCCGGCCAGGCGCACCGCGTCCGCAGCGCTCAGGTTCTTGATGCCCTGCCGTGTCTTGAAATGCCACTTCACGTACACGCGCTCGCCCGCCTCGTTGATCAAGCTGTAGGTGTGGCTGCCGAAGCCGTCCATGTGGCGGTAGCCGTCCGGCGTGCCGCGGTCCGAGAACAGCATCGTCACCTGGTGCAGGCTTTCCGGCGCTTTGCTCCAGAAGTCGAACATCATCGTGGCCGATTTCAGGTTGCTCTGCGGGCAGCGTTTCTGGGTGTGGACGAAGTCCGGGAATTTGATCGGATCCTTGATGAAGAACATGGGCGTGTTGTTGCCCACCAGATCCCAGTTGCCCTCTTCGGTGTAGAAGCGCACCGCGAAGCCGCGCGGATCGCGCTCGGTGTCGGCGCTGCCCCGCTCGCCGCCCACGGTGGAGAAACGCGCGAAAGTTTCGGTCTGCTTGCCGATGGCCGAGAACAGCTTGGCCTTGGTGTAGCGGCTGATGTCGTGCGTGACGGTAAAGGTGCCATAGGCGCCCGAACCCTTGGCGTGCACCACACGCTCGGGGATGCGCTCGCGGTTGAAGTGCTGCAGCTTCTCGATCAGGTGGAAGTCTTGCAGCAACAGCGGGCCGCGCGGACCCGCGCTGATGGAGTTCTGGTTGTCGGCGACCGGGATGCCGGACGCAGTGGTGATCGTTGGCTGCTGGCTCATGTTTGCTCCTCAAGGATGTTTTCGGGGTGAAATCATTCTAAAGCTACATCATTGATTAACAAAGACAATTGATTCTATTGTATCGATAGTTTTTCATTAAAACACCTCGTGTATGGCCACGCCCTCGACCGGGTCGACCGGCGCATTCCACGGCTGGGCCGCGAAGGCGCGCTGCGTATCTTCATAGCCGGCCTTCCAGCGGCGGTGGATGCCGGCGGCCGTGAAATCGATATCCTTGGTATGGTCCTCGCTGTCCAGGCGCGGCGCCTTCAGCATGACGATGTGCATGCGGCTGCCGCACCCCCAGGCGGCCAGTTCGCGCATCTCCGCGCTGGCGCGCACCTCGTCCGGCAGCTGCATGGCGAGCTGGCGGACCACGTGCCGCAGGCGGTGCATGCGGCGCTGCTGCTCGATATTGCTGGCGCGGCTGGCGTACTGGATCTCCTTGTGCTTCTCCAGCACATCGAGCACGCTTTGCGGTTCCTTGCCGTCCGGATTCCACACTTGCACTGAGAAGATCACCGAATCGCGGCGCGGTTCGTCGTCCAGCACCGCCTCGATCGGCGTGTTCGAATAGATGCCGCCGTCCCAGTAGGGCTCGCCGTCTATGCGCACCGCCGGGAAGGCGGGCGGGATCGCGCCGGAAGCCATGACGTGGTCCACGCCCAGCGTTTCCTTTTTGCTGTCGAAATAGCGCATCTGGCCGTTGCGGGCGTTGACGGCCCCCACCGTGAAGCGCGTGCCGTTACTGTTCAGGTAATCGAAATCGACCAGCATGGCCAGCGTCTTGTGCAGCGGCCCGGTGCGGTAGAAGGAGGCGTTCTCGACGCCGACCTTGGCGTTCGGGTTCCACCAGGTGGCCGGATTGAGCGAAAAGAAGGCCGGTATGCCCTGCGACATGGTCAGCGCGTTGTCGAACTCGCGCGGCAGGCCCGGGTAGAGCGTGGAGTGGTATTCCATCATGGTCCAGAACTGGCGCAGCCGCTCGACCCGCCGCCCGGGCGGGTTGCCGGCGATGATGGCGCCGTTCAGCGCGCCGATCGAGGTGCCGATCACCCAGTCCGGCTCGATGCCCGCCTCGCTCATGGCCTGGTACACACCCAGCTGGTAAGCGCCCAGCGCGCCGCCGCCCTGCAGTACGAGTACGACTTGCCCCGGCATCGCCGCGCGCTCCGCTTTCGGTTTCACTTGCTCTCCATGTCCAGGGGTCTAAGCTGATTGTAACCAAAGTCTGCGGAACGCAGCTGCGGTCCGGCCCGAGGTATCATTGCGCCGCACAAATACATATTTATAAAACAACGGAGAGCCATCATGTACACGCAGCAGCCAACACGCAGCAACCATCTCCTGGCCCGTTGCGTCGAGGAAGGCATATCCATAGACAGCAAGGCCGGCGCTGCGAATGCCTGGGTCTTCATGCTGCATAAAGCAGTGCCGACCGGCGTCATCACGCGCGTGCTGGCCTATCCGGAGATGCGCCGCCGCAATTAGTGCAGCGCAACAGAAACATTGCAAAAGTGAAATTATTAATCAAGCGACATGGTGATGGATTTCGTGATAGTGTAGGCGAAAATATGCTAGCTCTGGGAGTCACCATGCACACTGTACTGAAGAAATTCCTGCTCACGCTGCTGTTGGCGGGAGCTGCCACCGGTACCGCCCGCGCGGCCGAAATCCTGTACCAGGCCGGAAACAATGCCTTGCTGCCGCCGAGTCCCGGCGACATCAATTACATCACCGAAGCCGACCTGATCGCGCTCTCCAATATGGCGCCGGCCAGCACCGCGCAGGCCGCGCCGCCCACCGTCAGCCCCATCCCCGAACCGCCGGTATACGTCATGCTGTTGATCGGCGTAGGGCTGGTCAGCCTGGTCGCGCGACGACCGGCGGCGCCGCCGAAATTCAGTTCAGAAGCATAAGCGATACGCAGGCGCGCCACGCGCCTGCGCCAGGCCGGTTTGCGTCTCTGTCAGGCCGTCATCAGCGCCGCCACCTCGGCCGCCCCGAGGGCGCCTCGATAGATGCGGAACTCGTCGACCTTGCCGTTGAAATACGGGTCGGGGAACTGCGAGCGGCCGATCCAGTTCCTGGTGGTGTTTTGCAGACGGAACGGCGCCAGGAACATGCCGGTATTGATGCCGGCCTGCACGCCGTTCAAGTACAGCGTGCCAGTGCTGCCCGACAGCGTCACCGCCACATGCACCCATTGCCCCGTGGGCAGTGCCGCGCTGCTGTCGATGTTCTGCTCATTGGTCCAGCCGTTGACCGTGATCGTGCAGCGCGCCGGGCCGGTGTTCCCCGCACGCGGGGTCAGCATCATGTAATGACCGATGCCGGAACCGAAGTCGAACACGCGCTCCCAAGCCCGGCTGGCGTTCCAGTACACCCAGCAAGCGATGGTGGCGTCGCCCACGTCGGACATGATGCCCTCCGGCAGGCTGACATAGCCTGTGCTGCCGTTCAGCGACAGGCAATTGCCCTTCTTGCCGGCCACCCAGGTGGCGCCGCCGTTCAGCGTGCCGGTGTGGCCCAGGCCGCTGGCGTCGGCGGCGACCGTGCCGCTCAGTTCATCGAAGGCCAGGTAGGTATGCAGTTGCACGCCAACCACGACCTTGGCTTCATTGGAGTTGGCCGTCGTGCCCGATGGCGTGCTGCCCGTCACGACATAGTAGTAGGTGCCGTCCGGCAAGCCGCTGTCGCTATAAGTGAGCAAATCCGCGATGCCGCTGGCCACCGTCGAGTACGGTCCGCCCGGCGTCGTGGCGCGCTGCAGCGTGTAGCTGGTGGCGTAGGCGCTGCCCCACCACGACAGCACCACCGCGCCGCCGATGGCATAGGCGGTCAGCCCGCTGGGCGCGGCGCCGCTGGCGATGGGGTCTAGCGTGCAAGTCAACGTGCCATAGCCCAGCTGGTCGTAGCCGCCGCTGGTGCCGCCGGAGCCGCCCCACTCTGGCTGGACCTTCTGCATGAACAGTTTCGAGTACGGCGCAGCCAGCCCCTTGCGGTTGACATAATGGTTGTAGACCAGCGCCCAACAAGGCCGGGCATTGCCTTGGGCGGATGTGCTGAAGACGGCCTGTTTGACGTCGATATTTTTGTAGGTCACGTAGGGCACGGTGTAATAGCTGGTGCCGGACTCGATCAGATTGCTCTTGGCGACATATTCCGCCCCCGCCAGGAAGCGGTTGTTGTCGTAGCCGTACAGGTCCTCTCCCTGGTTCCACGCCATTTCGCAGATCGCGCCCAGCAGCGCGACGCCCAGCGAGGTATGGCCCTGGTCGCGCCCGGATTCCTGCCACTGGCCCAGATAACCGGCATGCAGATAATACACAGCCTGGCCGATGCCGCCGTTGCCGGAATCGCCCTTCAGGTAAGCGATGGCTTCGTCCCATTTGGCCTGGTCGTCGCACAGCACGCCGATGGCCAGCATGGAAGCCAGGTTGCACAGGTCCCAGTTGGCCCAGTAGTGGGTGATCTCGGTGCCGTTGTGGCGTATCAGGAAGTCGTGGTTGATCGGATAGAAAACCGTGAGCATCATGTTTTTGAAGCGGTCGAAATCGGCCGCGGCCCAGCCGCTGTAGCCGCGCATGATCTCGGCGGCGTTGGCGAACTCGTAGCCGTAGAGGCCGGCCGCCAGCGCGGCGTCGGTGGTGCCCTGGATGGAGGTCAGCACGGCCGACCAGGCGTTCATGATCTGCACCGCCTTGTTGGCATAGTCGGTATTGCCCGAGACCTTCCAGCGCAGCGCGCAGGCGTAGGCCGCCGCCACGTCGTTGAACAGCAGGCCGTAATTCTCGGGATGGACGCCGTCGTAACCGCGATAGACGATGGCAACGGGACGCGGGTTGTAGCCCAGGCTGGCATGGCTGTTGTTGATCAGCAGGTTCCAGCTGCCGCTCCATGGGCTGGTGGTGTATTTCGCCGCCATGCGCGTGAAATCGGCCTCCGTGTGCAGCAAGCCGGGGTGAACAAACGCGCCCAGCGGCGCACCGCCCTGCCGCAGCTTGGCTGCGCCGCCCTCGCTGGAGGACAGGCCCAGCCCGCCCCCCGCCAAGCCACCGCCGCAACCCGCCAGCGCCAGCGCCGAGAGGCTGTACAGGAAGGTGCGGCGGGAGATCTCCGCACCGCTGTTTTCGATAACATTTTCGACCGCGTTGTTCATGTTTGCTTCACTCCGGGGTTGTACCGCTGTCAGGGATTCGATCCGGCGGGCGCCGGAACAAGATGGGGGCGTCAGCTGTCGGCGAACGTTACCCTGAGGCGATTGTATTCGATATATAAAAATCTTTCATGAAATTTGTGCAGTGGCGCAGGATGCGCGGCCCGGCAGTACAGCGCACCTCTTTTGCAGTGGGCGGCGCGGCGTGCTCACGCGAGGCCCAGCCATTCTTCCTTGTCGCCTTGGACGGGACGGAGAAAACACAACAAATATGTTATTTTAATCTTGCAAAACACAACATATTTGTTTCATTATCTGAATTGCTGGCGATACCCGTAAATCCGCAGTCGGAACTATTAGCAATAGCAGCCAAGCAAAGGCACTCACCTTTTTTAAGGAATAGACATGTTGAATTACCCTGTCACCCTGACGCCGGACACCAACGGTTCATACCTGGTCGGCTTCCCCGACTTCCCCGAGGCGAACTCCGTCGGCGACGATGAAGCGGACGCGCTGCGCAATGCAGTTGACGCCCTGGAGACTGCGCTCGACATTTACTTTGACCAGCGCCGCCCGGTGCCTCTTCCATCCGAACCTGCCGCCGGCCAGCACGTTGTAGCGCTGCCAGCACTCGACACGGCGAAAGTGCTGCTGTGGAATGAGATGCACGCGCAGCAGCTGCGCAAAGCCGACCTCGCCCGCATGCTCGACGTGCACACGCCGCAAGTTGACCGCCTGTTCGACTTGTCGCACTCGTCGAAGATCGAATTCGTGGAGCAGGCCGCCAGGGCGCTGGGTAAGTCGCTAAATGTGTCGCTGGCCTGATACTTTCATGTCACACTACACCGCGTCGATCAGGCGTAGTGCTTTCCAACGTTGGAAATGGACAAAGCCACCGCTAGAGAGACGCTGAACAATTAAGCTTTTCGGCGCGCTGGACGTGTTCGGGGTTGCAATAGCGGTCTCGAAAACGTACAAAAGGGCATGGAAAGTGGCGAATTCACCCCAATGCCTACCTATTGCTACGCTCGGGACGGAGTTCGGGTGTCGGCAACTTAAAGCGCCGGCCAGCGAGCACCAAGTTGGCGAAAGCGAACAGCGAGAACAGTTGGGCAGTGTTCTTTGCCAAGCCCCGATGGCGCGTCTTGCGGTGGCGGAAGAGGTTCTTCAACACACGAAACGGATGCTCGACTTTCGCCCGCACGCTAGCCTTGAGCACTTCCAGCTTTTCACGCTGGCGTCCCAGCTTGTTGTTCGGAAGCGCCTTGCGCGCTGCACGCTTCATGGCGACAAACCAAGTGACCGATTTGCCTTGGTTCTCTTCGCGTTTTTCAACGCCTTGATAGCCCGCGTCGCCGAGCGCGGCGATCTCGTCACCGTGCAGCAGCGCGTGTGCCTGGGTGACGTCGGCCACGTTGCCGGCCGTGCCGATGACGGTGTGCACCAAGCCGGACGTCGCGTCCACGCCGATATGCGCTTTCATCCCGAAGTGCCAGTCGTTACCCTTCTTGGACTGGTGCATTTCGGGATCGCGCTGCTTGTCTTGGTTCTTGGTCGACGGCGGCGCGGCGATCAAGGTGGCATCAACGATGGTCCCTTCGCGCATCATCAAACCCTTCTCGGCCAAGTGGCCGTTGATGGTGTCGAATATCTGGCGCGTCAGGCCGTTGGCCTCAAGCAGATGGCGGAACTTCAGCAAGGTCGTCGCGTCCGGGGCCGACTCGCGGTTCAGGTCGATGCCGACGAAACCCCGGATCGCCTGGCTGTCGTAGATCGCGTCCTCGATGCCTTCGTCGGACAGCCCGAAGCACTGCTGGGCACATACATTCGCAACATGCGCGCCAAGCCAATTGGAGGGCGGCCCGCACCTGCGGCCTTCGGATAAAACGGTTCGATCAGCTTGTGCAGCTTGCCCCACGGAGTGACCAATATAGTGGACCCCGAGTTTGAGACGTTGGTTTAAGCTGTTGTCCTCGATAGGATGAGAGCAAATGGCAGAAGGCAAAAAACGCAGGGTACATACGGCAGAGTTCAAGGCCAAGGTCGGACTGGAAGCGGTACGCGGGGTAAGGACGGTGACGGAAATCGCGCAGGAGTTCGGCGTGCATCCGGTGCTGGTGGGGCAATGGAAAAAGGAAATCCTGGAGAACGCCGGGGCCTTGTTCGACACCAAACGCGGTCCGAAACCGATCGATGAAAGCAGCCCGGAGGACAAGCTGTACGGCGAGATCGGGCGGCTGAAAATGGAAGTGGACTGGCTTAAAAAAAAGCTGGGGCCGTGAGCCAACAGGCGCGCTTTGGCTGGATCGAACCCGAGCACGCAAAGCTGCCGCTGACACGCCAATGCGAGCTGGCCGGTGTGCCGCGCGCGACGGTGTACCGGCGGATCGATGCGGCAACCCGGCAGGCGTGCGAGGACGAGGACGACCTGAAGCTGCGGGCGCTGATTGACGAGGAGTACACCCGCCGGCCTTTTTACGGCAGCCGACGCATGACGGTGTTCCTGCGCGCAGCGGGCCATGAGGTCAACCGCAAGCGCGTGCAGCGCCTGATGCGCAGCATGGGGCTGGCGGGTATGGCGCCGGGGCCGAACACGAGCAAGCCGCACCCGAAGCACAAGGTCTATCCGTACCTGCTGCGCGGTGTGGCGGTAACGCGGCCGAACCAGGTGTGGTCGACGGACATCACCTATATTCGGCTGGCGCGGGGCTTCGCCTATCTGGTGGCGGTCATCGACTGGTACAGCCGCAAGGTGCTGTCCTGGCGCATCAGCAATAGCATGGACGCGTCGTTTTGCGTGGACTGCCTGGAGGACGCCTTGCGCCACCACAGAGGGCCGGAGGTGTTCAACAGCGACCAGGGCTCGCAATTCACCAGCACGGCTTTTACCGATGTGCTTAAGCGTGAGGGCGTCACCATCAGCATGGATGGACGTGGCCGGGCGCTGGACAACATCTTTGTCGAGCGGCTGTGGCGGAACGTGAAGTACGAGGATGTGTATCTGAATGGGTACGTCAACATGGCGGAGTTGACGGTGGGATTGGCGCAATACTTCGCGTTCTACAACGCGCAGCGCCCGCACCAGGCGCTGGGCTACCAAACGCCCAGCCATGTCTACAGCGCCGGTGTTGGCGGCGGTGCATTGATCGTCGACAGGTTTGGTGACGATGACGATAAGCCGCAGGACAAGAGAAATACGGGGCAGCGCCGGGCAGCTGACGAGGTGGAAATGGGCACAGCTTAAATTAACCGGCAAAGTGTCTTGACTGACGGGTCCACTTTACAAATCGATCTCGGCAAGGAATCGGTCGCGCCGCGTGAGCTTCTTTTTGGCGGCGTACTCGAGGTCGGAAAAGCTGCGTTGCATGATCGGCTGTGCAGTTGTGGGCGGTGTCGTATTGTCTCAGGTTCTGCCGGCAGCAAGCTTGGGTGCCGATGAATAAATCAGCGGCTCCCTAGGGCACCCCGTTATACACGGACCAAACTTGCCCACGAAAAGTCTCCTGCAAATCCAAGCGGATCACTTCCATGCCGACCAGGCACGGTGCGCGGTTCGCAAAATGGGCCAAGACACCGGCACGCTTGACCTGTCGATTCATCATTTCACCGGTTTCCGGGTCCACCCATTGCATCTGGAACACGTTCTTCGCCAAGTCGACGCCGTAGACGATCGGTGTCCTGTCCATGATGACTCTCCTTGCGGACTGGTTATCGACTAGTCCACTATCGCATAACCGGGCGTCGGCGCCTGCTTGCGATCCGGCTATCGTGCCCGGCTGCGCTTACCCGACGTGGCCTGCATCAGGAGGGAGGCGTCCATCCCATTATTCGAGGTCCCCGTCAGTGTTGGCTCTGCGACATCATGCCATTTTCGGCGGGGTTTTTCGAGGTCCCCTTTAGTCCGTTTAGCTCGCCGAAAACAGGCGGTTTCGATGCCGCAACGGCCAACTCATCGGCACCATGGATCGCGCCTGCGCCTCACTAGGTGTTATCGCCTCATGCTTAAAGGCGATTTCCCGATAATGGAATTCCCTATACTGATGGCCAACTTCACAGGCACCTATACCTTATGCAAATCAAAGTTTTCGCAAGGCATCTCCTTGTTATTTGCATAAAACGGAAATGTTGACGAAATTGCTCACATTGGACAAAGAAAGTTCGCCGGACGCGTTAGTTAAGGTGCAGGTTTGAGAACTTGGATTTGTCTGAATGGTTACGTTGTAGCCCCCTAATCGTCCGGCATATACGGCTTGCTTGGCATAAGACTGTGAGAAGACGAACAGCCCATTGTCGCTCACCACCAGCTTATCCGTGCCATTGTTCAAAAGGCCGACACTATTTCCTGGTAAAAGTCCGGAAACAGTCGCGCCTACATTGAAGTTAGCAAGTCCAACGGCAGCGGATTGGCAAGTCACGCCGATGCTAGAAATGCTATCAGTTCCGTGTGTGACTGTGCCTGTGCCATTTGAAACTATGCAGTTTGCTCCAGACGGTTGAACCAAGGGCGCGACGCTATAATTCGAACCTTCGGGAATTTTTTTTCCAAAGGAAAAAGAACCATTGGCGTTGATACTGACAATTTCGGAGCTATTATTTTGTAAAAGCAACGTTAAGCCACTGGGTAAGCCAGTTAGATTGCCGCCAATGATGGCATTGCTTGGAGTGGGGGCGATAGGATTTGATGAGCTGTTTCCACCGCATCCTGCTAGCGCTATGAAACTTGCAAGAGGGATTAGAAATTTACGTTTGTTCATATATAATTTTTAAAATAAGTTATAGAGAAGACTTAAAACGGCACTAAAATTTTAGTGCCGGGAAGAGCTCTCATGTAATCTGAAAAGTTGCAGATTAATAAGGAACGCCAGCCAAAATTGCAGATATGGCAGAATTTATTGACGATTGATAGCCACTTACATAGACAGGCTGAATATAGTATAAATTGAAGTTCGACGATTGAGAAGTTGAGTATGTAACATTTTGCAACAAGTGGCGAGCGGAAATGTTGGCCATCTGACCGGTGTAGTAGGCAGATTGAGTCGTAGTTAGTGTTGCGGTGAAATTTGTCGCTACTGCAAATTTATTCCCGCTTATTACTGCGTCACTTGAGAACTGACGTTGTCCCATTTGTAGTATTGCGAGTGGAAGAAGTGCTTTGCTAACGTCGCCATTATTAATTCGATTAAGCCAATAAGTTAAACCGGTGGAGTCTGGATTTCTGTTGTATAAAACATTATATACTTGTGTGATAAATGCCGTGTTATTGGGCGTGTTGTAGAATGATTGAGACTCGGTACTGCTGGCAAGTGAGTTAATGAGAGCGGCTACACTCGTATTTGTACTATATGAGTTTAGTAGCTCGGTTAGTGACTTCGGAGCATTTGCATTCTTTAAAGAGCTGCTCCAAAAGGCTAAGCCACTTGGGTCAGCAGGGCGTCCGAGATATGCCAAATAAAGCGCATGTGTTGCAGCGATATGGGCCGCGCCCGGGCAAATTGAGGTCTTAAAGTTATTGATATTGATGCTGCCCCAACCCGTCACTGAGTCCCAGCCGCTCGTCGCACTGTAAGCGCCATTTGATCCACTCATAACGTCGTTGAATATAGTGGGACTTCCCTTCGCGTAAGCGTAAAGGGTCGGAGACGCAAACCCAAGGTTTCCACAACTTGTTAGCATCCGCGCCCAAGTCGCGGCGAAAAGCGGGGCTGACAGACTGGTTCCTCCGACTTGAATTGGACTTCCATTAGAATAAATTATTGCCCCACTAAGAGGGTCGGCGACAAATGAAATATCCGGTACGCCGCGCAAAGAACCGCCGGACAGGGATGGGACAATAGACTGCCAGAAGGGAATTGTCGTATACTTGGCGATTCCACCGCCCGAGCCACTCCATGCCGTTTCGCCGGCATAGGTAGAACCATTTGTTCTGAGAGATGTACCACCCACAGCGACGACATATTGAGAACTAGAAGGGTACTGAACAGAGGTGCCCGAACAATTAGGTGGATTTGAACCAAAGTCACCAGTACTGGCCACAAAGGTCTGTCCCTGAGCAATCGCAACTGCAAAATAGCTGGAATCAAACGAAGTCGCTCCAACCGTGTCGCAGATGCCAAACGACATATTGACTACTTGTGCAGCATTGGCTTGTATAGCGGCATTAATCGCTACTAAAACATCTCCGAACGCAGCTGACTGTGAGACGTAAAAATTAAGTTGTCGAACGCCACCGGACATGCCAACTATCGCTTGGCTATCAAGACTCCATTCAATGGTGCTAGCCGTATCGGTACTTGGTATTCCTGTCGTCACAACGCTTGTGGGCGTGGTGGGTAAGGAATTCTGTTGCTCAAACTTACGCAAGTCCGAAATTGAAGGACTAACATCTCCCCAAGCTATAATGGCGGCAGTGACAGTTTTAGCCGCAGCCGTGGTGCCGACATTATATATTCCTGGAAATTGGGTTGGACTATGAGCAGACAAAGCTCCGGGAAGGTCTGCAGTAACCGTTAATTCACCCGTCCTGACTGAAGTGTTATGTGGTCTAACCCATGCCCTTATACAGAAATCCGTTTCATCGATAGGTCGAGACAGCGCGGATGGCCTCGGCTGCCATGCGCACTTTTCTGAGTCCGTTCCAAATTGCTTTGACGCCGGGTTCTCCATCGCCTTTGCGAGCTAGGAAGCCGCCGAATCCGGCAATCAGGCGCAGCACTTCGTTCAGGCGTGGTGATGCCGGCGGTGGTCCTTTGCTGCGCATGTACGCCGCCTGAATTTCTGCCCGGTCAAAGAATTGTGTAGCGTCCAGATCGGGGCAAGTACGGCCCAAGCGCATCAGATGCGCAACGCGCCAAGCCACGACGAGATACATGGCAATGGCGCGCTCCAGCCGGCCCGCCTGCGACAATTGAAGCGCTTCAATGCGGCAGGCGTTCTTGAGGATATCGAACAGCATTTCAATTTCCCAGCGTGCGCGATACCAGTCGATCAATTCGATGACCTCGTCCCGGCTGGTGGCCTGCCGGTTCGTCAGCAAGCGCCATTCGACCGGCTTGGCCCCCTTCGGCGCATCGATCTCGCGTGCCACGATGCAGGTCACGGCAACCCTGCCTTTGCCTGCGGGAAGTTCGATGCGCTGAGCCCATAGTTGCTGACGCACGGGCCTTGCCTTGACGCCGTGCCGGGAGGCCATCGTGAACGCGATCTCGCCCAGGACGGGGCCGGCCGTGGTGTGGTCCCACAGCTTGCCGCCGTCAGGCAGGCAGCGGTTGTGCGCCGCACGGATCAACCAATCAGCTGGCGCTCCCAACTCTTGAGCACGCCGCATCAGCGGCATCAAATCGGCTTCCCGATCGGCCAGATAGACCAGCCTGGTATGCGGGAAGTCGGCCGCCATCTCGGCAATGCGGTCGTAGCCCTCCACCCAGCGCAGGCTTTCCTTCGGACCACCCCGCTTGCCGGAGTCGTCCTTCTTGGTGCGCGCCCACATCCAGGCATCGAGCACGCCCAGCGCTTCGCGCGCCGGCGTCACGGCATAGGTAGGGTGCAAATACATGCCGCGTTGGGCCTCGTAGCTCAACGGCCCTAGCCCCTCGGTCTCCTGCCCGTTGAAATTCAATTCGGTCGTGTCTTGCAGGCACAGCATCACGGGGTGCTCCTGCATCCGGCGCCGCGTTTGCTCCCAGTGCGGTGCCATGATGTCGCGCCAATCGACCGCCTCGTTACCCAAGAAACGGTAGGCCGCCATCGTTTCGCCCCAGCCATGGCAGGCATCCGGGATACTGGCCACCGGATCGGCTGCAAATCGTTCCATCAACGTCCTCGCTCGCTTGTTGAGGCGCGCGTCGCCGAGATCCAACTGTGCAAATTCATTGGCCGCCCAGTGTGCTGATGCTATCGTCAACGCGTCACCTAAAAGGCGAGAGTAAACGCGAAATGGCGGTAGTTTACAAGGGGCGTTGCAAGTCCTTGAATGTAAACGGGTTTTCTGGGTGCGCTTCGGTCAGATCCGACTTATGTATAAGGGCATGGGTCTAACCAGATTGACAGTGTCTAATCCATATACAGAGCTGATAATACCCGATATTTCTGCAGGAATGGTTACCGGAGTACTATTCGCGTGTGCCAACCTACCTTCCGGCATGGAATATTTTTTAATTACTGTCTTAAAGGTTGACTCGATAAGGCTGCTTTCTGCGTTTGATTCTACAATCATTCCATTTTCGGAGACGATAACGTTAGAAAATCCATTCAACCGTAAAAAAGACGTTAACTTATTTATTTGAGCATGGGTTGGCCCGAATCGTTCCCTGATCTCATCTGGCTTTAGAGTTCTATGATAATTGTGGCTGGTTGGGTCATGCATTTCTGCAATATATTGATCCAAGCCTTGTCTGTCATTAAGCTGAACTGGAAAAACCAGATGAATTTTTTCTTCTGGATTTAAAGCTGTCTCGGCTATGGTTGGTGATCCGCCGATTCGAACTGTGCTTGCTGTAAGAATTGCGGGCGAACCCTCATTTGAATTGCCACCGCATGATGTAAGAAGAGCTGCCAAGAATGCGTATACTAAAATTTTTAATCCATTTTCTGTTTTCAATATTTCCTCACTGTATTTTTATTGATCGACTATCTGGTGGAAGTTCGTCGACAATCATGGTTTGCAGTGCATCTTAGCAATTTTTTTTAGCTTAAAATCTATCCAAATGTTGCGTATTTTGCAATCACGTCGTTACTTCGAGTGTGTAACTTGGGAAAAATATCGTGACTATTCAAAGTGAATTAACCATGGTTCCTGCGGTAGAGGGCATTTCAGAGCCGACGGGAAAGCGCGATTTGCACCTGTTGGGAACCTCGAAAAACCTCCCCAAAAATGGCATGATGTCGCTGAGCCAACACTGACCTTCTTCCGATGATCAAAACCAGCCTGTTTGCAGACCAGGAGCGCGAAGCGAAGCTGAACAAGCTTGGCGACGCGCTGCGGTTGCTGGAGCAGCACGTGGACTTCGCGGCGCTGGCCGCCGAAGTCGATCACGCCGCGCCGAGACCGAGCCGTGAACGTGGCGGCCGCCCGCCATTCCCGACCGAATTGATGGTGCGGGTGCTGCTGATCCAGCAGTTGTTCAATCTCTCCGATGAACAGATGGAGTTCCAGCTGCTTGACCGGCTGAGCTTCCAGCGCTTTGCTGGCTTGCGCGCCAGCAGCCAGAATCCGGACCGGACCACGATCTGGACGTACATGGACGCCCCCAGTTTGCCAAGCGCTCATTGTTGACGACGTAAGGTAAAGATTGCACCCGTACATTCGGACTGCTGCCGTGATGCTCGCCCGGTCAGTGTCCCTGATGGAATGTGCTGATTGGTGCCTCGATCGTTCAAACGCACTTTTAGTGCCAGTCCAAATTCGGGCTTTACCAACCACGGTCTTACCTGTCTGCCATCATTTTTGATTGCTTGGGCAATCGGTGGACGGAACTGCCTGTTCGCTTCCGACGTAGTGATGGATTTTTCCGAACCGTTCCGATTACGTGGAAGCGTAATCGGAACGGAACTCCCGCTCATGGGCCAATAGCCCATACGATCCTCGCATTCTTGTTGGCTAACGCGACCGTCGCCACGTTTTTATTGCGGCGACCCATCATCGCCCGAAGCCATTCATGCCCGTTGAGCTTGTTCTCAGCGTACCGAATAACTGATCTGGCACCGTGGATCAGCAAGGTGCGCAAATAGCTATCGCCGCGTTTGCTGATACCTAACAGGTTCGACTTACCGCCGGTGGAATGCTGCCTGGGAACGAGTCCCAGCCACGCCGCCAGTTGACGACCATTCTGGAAATTTCGCGCATTGCCGATTGATGCCACCAACGCACTGGCCGTGATCGGACCAATGCCCGGTATTTTCTCGAGTTTGCGGCTCAACGCGCTGGCGCGATGCCACGCCTGGATCTGCAACTCCAGCTCGCCAACCTGACGATCAAGCTCCTTGATGTGGTCGAGCATGCGCAGCACCAGTGCACGGAATGCGCCCGGCAAGGCATCGCCGGCCTCCTCGACAAGTGCTGGCACACGCTGGTAGATATACGCAATCCCTTGTGGAATGATTAGACCGAACTCGCTGAGCAACCCTCGTATTTGATTGGCTTGGGCGGTACGCGCCTTCACCATGCCTTGTCTGACACGGTGCACTGCCAGCACCGCCTGCTGGTCGACATCCTTGATCGGCACGACACGCATGTTCGGACGGCTAACCGCTTCGCAAATTGCTTCGGCATCTGCCATATCGTTCTTATTCGTCTTGACGTAGGGCTTCACGAACTGCGGCGCCATCAATTTCACGGTATGGCCAAGTGCCTGCAACTTGCGGGCCCAATGATGTGCGCTGCCACAAGCTTCCATACCGATCAGGCAAGGCACGAGGCTTGTGAAAAACGCCATCATGTGCTCGCGCCTGAGCTGCTTCTTCAGCATGACCTTACCCTGCGCATTCACGCCATGAATTTGAAATACGGCCTTAGCCAGGTCGATGCCGATCGTTGTAATCTTCATGATAACGCGTCCCTCGGTTCTTCAAGTGGTTGCTCGACACTTCCACTTTGGCACATTCGATGCCGTTACGGGTGGGGGCGTCCATTCCATTGTTCAAGGAACGCCTGATCCAGGCCGGCGCCAGCGAAAGCATCTTCGACGCGGTCAACCGCCAGTTGGCCAAGCACGGCTACATCGCGCGCGGCGGCCAGATGATCGACGCCAGCTTCGTGCAGGTACCAAAGCAATCGCTGAGCAAGGATGAAAAGGCCGTCGTAAAAGAGGACGCGACGCCCGTCGACTGGAAGCCTGCCAAGCGGCGCCAGAAGGACACCGATGCGCGCTGGACCAAGAAACATAGCAAGTCTTTCTTCGGCTACAAGCTCTCGGCCAGTGCCGACAAACGCTACAAGTTAATCCGCAAAATCAAGATCTGCACGGCGAGCGAACACGACACCCTGCATCTGGAGGACGTGCTCGATCCGTGCAATACCAGCCGCGACGTCTACGCCGACAAGGGCTACGTCAACGGCAAACGCGAGGCGCGGCTGACGGACGAAGGTTGGCGCATGCATATCCAGCGCAAAGGCAGCAAAGAAAAACCGCTGTCGATGGCGCAGGAGCGGCGCAACCGTCGCATCGCCAAGCCACGCGCCCGTGTCGAGCATGTCTTTGCCGGCTTGGCGCAGCTGGGCGGCAAGGTGTTGCGCTCGATCGGCCTGGCGCGCGCCACGCTGCACCTGAACTGGAAGGTCGCGGCCTACAATTTGCGCCGTCTTTCCTACCTGAAGGAGGCCCAGGTCGAGGCGTTCTGACGCCCATAGTCCGTCTGGACCGCAGAAAACACGCGGTTTAGATGATGAGATGGCCGCGAAATGGCTCGGCGGGCTCGCGCTCGTCCCTCAACGGCCAATATCGGCCTCACGCCTAGAGCCGATTTCCCTGTAATTCGAGGTTCCCCTTAGAAGATGAACGGCCTGTTCGCCGAAATGTACGAAGCCGACACCAAAGGCGGCCGTCCCAGTATTGCGCCCGAAAAGCTGTTGCGCGCCATGCTGCTGCAGGTGCTGTACAGCGTTCGCTCGGAGCGCCAGTTGATGGAGCAGGTCCAGTACAACCTGCTGTTCCGCTGGTTCATCGGGCTGTCTATGGGCGATGCTGTGTGGGTGCCGACGGTGTTTACCAAGAACCGAGAGCGCCTCGTCAAGCACGACGCGATCATTGAATTTTTCAACGAAGTGCTGGCCATCGCCGAGAAAAAAGACTGGCTTTCGGGCGAACACTTCAGCGTGGACGGCACATTGATCCAGGCTTGGGCTGGCCACAAAAGTTTCGTGCGCAAAGATGACGACCAGAACAACGGCGACGGCGGCGACTTCAAAGGCAGCAAGCGCAGCAACGACACCCACCAGTCGAAAACCGACCCGGACTCGCGCTTGTACCGCAAGGGCAATAACACCGGCAGCGAGTTGCGCTTTATCGGCCATACTCTCAGCGATAACCGCCACGGCCTGATTGCCAGCGCCATGGTGACCAAGGCCGATGGCTATGCCGAACGGGAAGCGGCCAAGGCCATGATCAACGACGCGCGCCAGGCGCTGGACGATCCGCAGCGGGAAATCACGCTGGGCGCGGACAAAGGCTACGACGCGGCCGAATTTGTGCAGGCTTGCCAAGCCATGAGCGTCACACCCCATGTGGCGCAGAACAAGTCGGGCCGCAGCTCGGTGTAAGCGCTCTATGAAGGGGGCGTCGAAGATGCTGCCATCCTCATGCACGTCACTCAGCACAGTCAGGTCGAGTAGGCGTAGCAGCCGCGTGATGTCGAATCTGGCAACGACCACTTGACTTCCGACTGGCGGCCGGACTTCAGCAATAGCGGCCCTCGCCGTTGTCGCGCCATAGAAGACCGATATGCCCTGTGCGTTCATCCGGCCAGCGCGCGCCAGTTTGGACGGCGGTGATCCTATGCTGGAGTCCGGACGACACAGAGCTGCCTTGAGCCCGCCTTCTGCTTGAAATACTCGAGAGCGATAGAGGTGATTGAGCGGAGTCCCTGGCCCAGCATCCACGACTAGTTGACCGCCCGCCTGAGTCTTAAGCTTGGCTCGAGTTGCCGAAAGGAAAATGCGCCAGCAAAAGGAAAACGTGTGTATACCGGGTGTAAACCAATGAAATAAAAAAGCCAGCTTCCGCTGGCTTTCGCTAAGTCTTTGATTTGTCTGGTCGGGGCGAGAAGATTCGAACTTCCGACCCCTTGCACCCCATGCAAGTACGCTACCAGGCTGCGCTACGCCCCGACTGGACCCGAACATTATAGCAGCACGTTTGGGATTTTGGTAAGAGTGCTTTATGCTTAACTGATGATTAATTCCATCAACTTTGCCGCCGAGCTGCTCGCCCAGGCGGACGCACTCATCGTCTCGGCCGGCGCCGGGATGGGCGTGGACTCCGGCCTGCCTGACTTTCGCGGCAACGAAGGTTTCTGGAAGGCCTATCCAGCCCTGGGCCGGGCGCGGATGGATTTCACCAGCATCGCGTCGCCGCAGGCGTTCCGGCAAGATCCGGCGCTGGCCTGGGGATTTTACGGGCATCGCCTGGCGCTGTATCGCGCGACTTCACCGCACGAGGGCTTCGGCTTGCTGCGCCGCTGGGGCGCGAGGATGGAGCACGGCGCCAGCGTCTTCACCAGCAATGTCGATGGACAATTCCAGTTGTCGGGCTTCGATCCGCAACGGACGGTCGAGTGCCACGGCTCGATTCATCACTTGCAGTGCATGGCGCCGTGCGGCGGGGATATCTGGAGCGCGGATGAGTTTGCGCCGGATGTGGATGCCGCAGCTTGCCGCTTGCGCAACGCACCGCCCACCTGCCCGCATTGCGGCGGGCTGGCGCGGCCCAATATCCTGATGTTCGGCGACTGGGAGTGGCTGGAGCGCCGCTCCGAGCAGCAGGCCGCCCGGCAGCAAGCCTGGCTGGCGCGCGTGAAACAGCCGCTGGTGATTGAACTGGGCGCAGGGACGGCGATTCCATCGGTGCGGCATTTCAGCCACCGCATTGTGCAGCAGCACGGCGGGCGGCTGGTGAGGATCAATCCGCGCGAGCCGCAAGTGCCGGGCGCGCAGGACGTAGGCATCGCGATGGGCGCGCTGCAAGGGCTGCGCGCGATCGCAGCCAGGCTAGCCTAAGCCAGGCCGGCCCCGGGCACAGCCGCAGCCCTGCCCGATAGCGTACTTGCGTGGGGTGCAAGGCGCCGGAAGGCCTAGACCACCTTCACCGTGATCGGCGACAAGCCTTCTATGCTGGCGACCATGGTCTGGCCGCGCGTCACCGCGCCGACGCCTTCCGGCGTACCGCTGAATATCAAGTCGCCCGGCTGCAGCGTGAACAGCGTGGACAGGTTGGCGATGGTCTCGCTGATCGACCAGATCAGGTGCGTGATGTGGCTCGACTGCCTGACCGCGCCGTCCACTTCCAGCGTGATGGCAGCCCGCTCGATGGCGTCCGCTTCATCGGCGCGGCGGATGACGCCCACCGGCGCCGAGTAGTCGAAGGCTTTGCCGATTTCCCAGGGACGGCCGGCGTCCTTCATCTGGCCTTGCAGATCGCGCCGCGTCATGTCCAACCCGACCGCGTAGCCGAACACATGCGCCAGCGCGTCCTCGACCGCGATGTCGCTGCCGCCCTTGCCGATGGCCACCACCAGTTCGCACTCGTAGTGGTAGTTGCTGGTCTGCGGCGGATACGGCAGTTCGGTCACGCCTTGCGCCGGCACGGGCACCACGGCCCCGCTGTCGCCCGGCTTGCAGAAGAAGAACGGCGGCTCGCGCGTCGGGTCGGAGCCCATTTCGCGGGCGTGGCCGGCGTAATTGCGGCCGACGCAGTACACGCGGCGGACCGGGAACAGTGCATCCGTGCCGGCGACCGGCAGGCCGGCGATGTCATGTGGGGGAAAGATGTAGGGTTTCATAATAGAGGGATCACGTGAATAAAATGGCTCTGATGGCGATAGCCATGCGGCGTGCCAGCGCGGCTTCGTTGAGCGCCGGATGGTGCACCACGCGCACATCCAGTCCCTGGAACAGGGCGATCACGCAGTCGGCCACGCCGTCCAGCGTTTCATCGTCCACCGCCAGTCCGTGCCGCGCGCGCGCCATTTTCAGAATGGCGTGGAACTGCGTGCGCGAACGCAGGTCGGCGTCGTGCACCACTGCGGCGATCTTCGGATTGCGCGCCGCTTCGGCCGATATCTCCAGCGCCAGCGGCCAGGTGTTGGGATCGAAATGCTCGCCTAGGCTCCTGGCCACGTCGTCCACCATCGCCTGCAACGGGTCGGCATGCTGCTCCAGGTCGCGCATCAGCGCCGACACGCGCTCGACGTTCTGCTCGACGAAGGCGGCGATGATGGCGTCCTTGCTGTCGAAATAATTGTAGATATGGCCGGCGCTCATGCCGGCAGCCTTGGAAATCTCGGCCATGCTGGCACCGTGAAAGCCGCTGCGGCCGAAACAGTCGGCGGCCGCGTCCAGTACCTGCTTGCGGCGCACTTGCGCGCGTTCCGGGTCGCTATGCCGTCTTTCGGTGATGCTCATGCGGGATTCCTCGTGTTCGATCCGGTACTGTGGCCAAGGCCAGGCATTTTGTCAATTTGGCGCGCTCCGCCTGCGCGGATTGGTGATACCATAAAAACAACAGAAACCAGCCATGGGTGCCGCTCATGATCACCTACAAGACCGCCCCCTCGATAGAACTGCGCCCTGCCACGCCAGCCGACCAGCCTTTCCTGCAGCGCCTGTACGCCAGCGCGCGCGGCACGGAATTCCGCCTGCACGGCTGCGACGCCGCCACGGAGGCGATGCTGCAGTCGGTCCAGTGCAAGGCGCAGCAGACCGACCACCGCTTGCTCTATCCGGACGCCGAGGTCACCATCATCGTCGAGCGGGACAGGCCGATCGGCCGCCTCTACGTGTATTACGGCGAGACCGAACTGCGCCTGGTCGACCTGACCCTGCTGCCGGAGTATCGCGGACGCGGCATCGGCAAAGGGCTGCTGCGCGGCCTGCAGGCGCATGGCCGGCGCCTGCATCTGCCGGTGCGCGTCAACGTCCTGCTTGGCAATCCCGCGCAGCGCCTGTGCCAGCGCTGCGACTTCATCATGAAAGGGCTGGACGGCCTGTACGCGTCCATGGAGTGGCAGCCCTCATAAGCGCCGCGTACAGCGCGCGTCGCGACACCAGCGCGTTCCACCGATGGCCTTCATAGAATGAACGATCACTCCAACCCCATCAAGAGAACCGCAGCCATTTCCAGTTGATGAGATGAGGCGGTTGCAAGCTGACGCGTATCGTAAATGGCATTTTCTCCGCCTGCGCTATGATTATTGCAAGACTTCTTTCCTCGGCGATTTATCATGGAACAGCAAAATATCGACAGTGGGCGCTTCCTCTCTTCCGGCGTACCCGGCCTGGACAACATCCTGGCGGGCGGCCTGACGCGCGACCGGCTATACCTCGTCGAAGGCGAACCCGGCACCGGCAAGACCACGCTGGCGCTGCAATTTCTCAACGAGGGCGTACGCCAGGGCGAGTCCGTGCTCTACATCACGCTGGCCGAGACCGCCGTGGAACTGAGTTCGGTGGCGCACTCGCATGGCTGGACGCTGGACGGCATCCATATCGAGGAAATCATCCCGGACCAAAGTTCGCTCGATCCGGACCAGCAGTATTCGATCTTCCATCCGTCTGAAATCGAACTGGGCACCACCACCCAGCGCATCCTGGCCGCCGTCGAAAAATTCAAGCCGACCCGCGCCGTGCTCGATTCGCTGTCTGAGCTGCAGTTGCTGGCCGAAAGCCCGCTGCGCTACCGGCGCCAGGTGCTCGCGCTCAAGCAGTACCTGGCCAGCCGTAGCTGCACCACCGTCTTCCTCGACGACCGCACGGCGCTGAGCACCGATTTGCAGGTGCGCAGCGTGGCGCACGGCGTGATCACGCTGGACCTGGCCAACCAGTCCTACGGCAGCGAACGGCGTCGCCTGCGCGTGGTGAAATACCGCGGCATCGCCTTCCGCGGCGGCATGCACGACTACCGCATCCTGCACGGCGGCCTGCACGTGTTCCCGCGCCTGGTGGCGGCCGACACGCGTGTGGCCGGCACCCGGCGCCAGCTCTCCAGCGGCCTGCCGGCGATGGACGAACTGCTGGGCGGCGGCCTGGAAGAAGGGATGAGCACCCTGGTGGCCGGCCCGCCGGGCAGCGGCAAGTCCACGGTGGCGGCGCAGTTCGTGTCCGCCGCCTGCCAGCGCGGCGAGCGCGCCGCCATGTTCCTGTTCGAGGAATCGCGCAACAACATGCTGAACCGCGCCGAAAGCCTGGGCCTGAAATTGAACGGCGCCATCGCGGCCGGGCTGCTCACCGTGCAGCAGGTCGACCCGGCAGAACTGACGCCGGGCCAGTTCACGCAGGCGGTGGTGCAGGCGGCCGCCAGCGACGCGCGCGTGATCGTTGTCGACAGCCTGAACGGCTACCTGAACGCGGTGCCGGACGAGCGCTTCCTGTCGACCTATCTGCACGAACTGCTGACCTACCTGGGCCAGCGCGGCGTGGTCACCATCGTGGTCGGCGTGCAGGCCGGCATGATAGGCGGCGCCATGACCACGGCAGTCGATGCCAGCTACATCGCCGATAATGTCATCATGCTGCGCTACTTCGAAGCTGACGGCGAAGTGCGGCAAGCCATCTCGGTGTTCAAAAAGCGCGGCAGCCGCCACGAGCGCACGCTGCGCGACTTCACCATCGGCATGGGCGGCGCCAAGGTGGGCGACGTGCTGAACGGCTTCCATGGCGTGCTGACCGGCGTGCCGACCTATCTCCACCCCTCCACCGACGCGCCGCTGAGTACGCCTCACAACGCGCCCTGAACGCCATGGAAAAGCGCATCCTCGTCTACGCCCCCACCGGACAAAACGCCGCCCTGTGCCGCAAGGTGCTGGACGTGGCGGGCGTCGAATGCCATGTCTGCGACACGGTCGGCGACCTGCGACAGCAGCTGATGCTCGGCGCCGGGGCGCTGCTGACCGTGGAGGAGGCGCTGTCGGCCAGCGGTTTCCGCCTGCTGGCCGACTTCGTCGAGCAGCAGCCCAACTGGTCGGACCTGCCCATCCTGCTGCTGACGCACCGGGGCGGCGACTCGCTGCTGGTGCGGCGCGCGGTGATCAGCCTGGGCAACCTCACGCTGCTGGAACGGCCGGTGCGCACCGTCACCTTGATCACCGCGCTGCACGCCCAGCTGCGCGCGCGCGACAAGCAGTACCAGGTGCGCGAAGCGACGCGGCGCAAGGACGAATTCCTGGCCAGCCTGGGACACGAGCTGCGCAATCCACTGGCGCCGATCCGCACCTCGGCCGCGCTGCTGCCGCATCTGTTCCCGCAGTCGGCGCCGGCCGCGCGCATCAAGGAAGTGATCGAGCGCCAGGTGGTGCACCTGACGCGGCTGGTGGACGATTTGCTCGACGTCGCGCGCATCACGAGCGGCAAGATCGAACTGCAGCGCGAGCCCGTCGCGTTCAGCGTGGTGATGCGGCACGTGGTGGAGTTGATCCAGCAGGCCGCCACCGCCAAGCGCATCCGGCTCGAGCAGGAGATGCCGGGCAAGGAGGTGATGCTGGACGCGGACTACGCGCGCGTGGTGCAGGTGTATTCCAACATCCTGTCGAACGCCATCAAGTTCACGCCGGCCGGCGGCCAGGTCGCGCTGCGCGCCTGGTGCCAGGACGGCATGCTGTGGGTCAGCATCCGCGACACCGGCATCGGCCTGGACGCCGACGCCATCCCCAACATCTTCAATATGTTCGAGCAGAGCCGCACCGTCAGCGGGCAGATCTCGGCCGGGCTGGGGATAGGCCTGAGCTTGGCGCGCCAGTTCGCGCAGATGCACGGCGGCACGGTCGAAGCATACAGCGAGGGCATCGGCCGGGGCAGCGAATTCATCATCAAATTGCCGCTGCCGGCGCACGCCGCGGCGGCGCAAGAGGCCGCGCCGGCGTTCCGCGACGCGGCGCTGGACAGCCGCCGCACGCGCGTGCTGGTGGTGGACGACAACCGCGACGCTGCCGATTCGCTGGGCGCGCTGTTCAAGATGGAGAATTTCGACGTCAGCACCGCCTACGACGGCTACGCGGCGGTGGCAGCCGCCACCCAGCAGCAACCGGACCTGATCGTAATGGACCTGGGCATGCCCGGCATGGACGGCTACGAGGCGGCGCGGCTGATCCGCCAGCAGCCCGGCGGCAGCCAGATCCAGCTGGTGGCGCTGACCGGCTGGGGCCAAAGCGACGCCCGCCGCCGCACCCTGGACGCCGGCTTCGACCAGCACCTGATCAAGCCGGTCGACTTCGACGACCTGCTGCGCTTGGCCGCCCAGCAATCCTGAGCCGCCTTCCGGGAAGACACCGAAATTACAGCCCCGTCGTCCTCGCGAAAGCGGGGACCCATGCCGGGCATCCACGTCCGCTCAGCATGGATTCCCGCTTGCGCGGGAATGACGAGCTTTTCTGGGAAGATACCGAAGTTACAGCGTCGTCCTTGCGAAAGCGGGAACCCATGCCTAGCATCCAAGCCCGCTCAGCATGGATGCCCGCTTGCGCGGGGATGACGAGCTTTTCTGGGAAGATACCGAAGTTACAGCGTCGTCCTCGCGAAAGCGGGGACCCATGCCTATCATCCATGCCCGCTCAGCATGGATGCCCGCTTGCGCGGGAATGACGAGCTTTTCTGGGGGAGATACCGAAGTTACAGCGTCGTCCTTGCGAAAGCGGGGACCCATGCCGGGCATCCACGTCCGCTCAGCATGGATTCCCGCTTGCGCGGGAATGACGAGCTTTTCTGGGAAGATACCGAAGTTACAGCGTCGTCCTCGCGAAAGCGGGGACCCATGCCGGGCATCCACGTCCGCTCAGCATGGATGCCCGCTTGCGCGGGAATGGCGGCCGCGAGGTTCGGCTTGCTTTAACGAATAGCTTATTTCCAGTCGCCGCGCAGTTCGGCGACCTGCTTGCGCAGCAGCTCGGGGGTGACGTCGAGCGGCGCGACCGGGTGGCCCACGGCCAGCGCCAGCCGCGAACGCCAGCCTTTGCGGAAGGTGCGCTCGAACACGTTCTCCTTGCTGCGGCTGAGCAGGTGGCCCCACAGCCCGCGCAGCGCCATCGGGATCACCGGCACCTTGCTACGCTCGATGATCTTGGCGATGCCGCCCTTGAACTCGTTAAGCTCGCCCGTCGTGGTCAAGCGCCCTTCCGGGAAAATGCACACCAGGTCGCCCTCGTGCAGCGCCTGCGCGATGTCGATGAAGGCCTTCTCCATCAGCCACGGGTCTTCCTTGGCCGGCGCGATCGGGATCGCCTTGGCGGTGCGGAAGATCCAGCCCAGCAGCGGCATCTTGAAGATGCGGTGGTCCATCACGAAACGGATCGGGCGCGGGCTGGCCGCGCCGATCACGATGGCGTCGACATAGCTGACGTGGTTGCACACCAGCACGGCCGGGCCGCTGTCGGGGATGCGGTCGGCGTCTATGGTCTTCACACGGTGCAGCGTGTGGATCAGCAGCCAGGCCAGGAAGCGCATCAGGAATTCCGGCACCAGCGAGAAGATGTAGGCCGCCACCAGCGCGTTCATCACGGCCGTGGCCAGGAACAGCTCGGGGATGGTGAAGCCCTGCCCCAGCAGCACGATGGCGACGCCGGTGGCGGCCACCATGAACAGCGCGTTCAGGATGTTCATGCCGGCGATGGTGCGCGACAGGTGGGCCGGTTCGCAGCGGATCTGGATCAGCGCGAACAGCGGCACGATGAAGAAGCCGCCGAACACGCCTATCATGACGATGTCGAACAGGATGCGCAGCGCGCCGTCCTGCGCCAGGAAGCCCAACCAGACCACCGCGTTCGCGTTGCTGTAGCCCTGGCTGGCGAAATACAGGTCGGCGCCGAACAGCGACAGGCCGATGGAGCCGAACGGCACCAGGCCGATCTCCACCTTGTGCCCGGACAGCCGCTCGCACAGCAGCGAGCCGGTGCCCACGCCCAGCGAGAACACCGTCAGCAGCAGCACGAACACGCTGTGGTCGCCGTGCAGATAGTCCTTTGCGTAGACCGGAAACTGCGCCAGGATCAGCGCGCCGTAGAACCAGAACCAGGAGTTGCCCAGCATGGACAGGAACACGCTGCGGTTCTGCTTCGAAAAAGCGATGTTGCGCATGGTCTCGCTGACCGGGTTCCAGTTGATTTTCAGCTCAGGCGCGGGCGCCGGCGTCAGCGGGATGCGGTAGCTGGCCAGCAGGCCGATCACCGCCACCGCCAGCGTGGCGCCCGCCACCATCTCGATGCCGATGCCCTTGTAGGAAACCAGCACCGCGCCCAGCACCTGCCCCAGCAGGATGCCGACGAAGGTGCCCATCTCGATCACGCCGTTGCCGCCCATCAGTTCCTCGGGTTTCAGCTGCTGCGGCAGATAGGCGTATTTGACCGGGCCGAACAAGGTGGAGTGCACGCCCATGCCGACCACGGCGGCAATCAGCAGCCACAGCGTGTGCGTCATCCAGCCCGCGCCGGCCATCAGCATGATGCCCACTTCCAGCCATTTCACCAGCCGCGACAGACCGGCCTTCTCGAACTTGTCGGCGATCTGGCCGGCGGTGGCGGAGAACACCACGTAAGGCAGGATGAACAGGCCCGGGATCAGATTGGTCACCGTGGAGGCGGACAGATCGGTCCAGCTGACCGCTTCGAAGGCCAGCACCACCATCAGCGCGGTCTTGAACAGGTTGTCGTTGAAAGCGCCAAGGAACTGGACCCAGAAGAACGGGGCAAAGCGGCGCTGCGTCAGCAGGGAAAACTGGCTGGGCTTGCTCATGGTCGAGGTCTTTGCAAAAATGGAATATTGACAAAATACATCAGTAAGCCGGTGGCGACAACCCGGCGCCGCAACATCGTCATGACTCGGCGCAACTAAACGCAAGGCTATGCAAGTCAACGCGACTGCGCGCGCATTAGCGCATCAAGGCCTTGAACGCCCTCGGCATCCAAGGCCGCGCCGCCAGCAGAAACGTCAGCGAGTGGCGCTGTTCGTACGGCAGCCGGGCGTCGTCCTGGTGCTGCTGGGAGAACTCGCCGGCCACCTGTTTCAGCCGCTCCAGCAGTGCCATGGCCGAGCGCTGCGACAGCATCACGCTCACCAGCTTCATCAGCTCCTGCTCGCCGGCGAAGCGGGTATCGAGGAAATCGCCGTAGGCCTCGTCGCGGAAGTAGGTCTGGATCGGACCGTTCGGTATCCAGCTGAAGGTGCGCACCACCAGCAGCTTGACGCGGTTGTTCGGCAACAGCGTCAGGAAACCGATCCTGTCCAGCCGCAGCAGATACTTCACCGCTTCGGCCTCGCTGATCCGGTACACCGCCACGATCTGCTCCAGCGGGATCAGATTCAGCGCCGCCACCGCCACCACCAGCAATTTCGTGTCGCCGATGATCTCCTCTTCCTGCGCGAAAGTCAGCTGCGCGATCAACTGGGGCGCGTCGGTGGCCGCCTGCAGCAACTCGGCGAAGTCCATGCCTATCGCCTGCAGTATCTGCTCGAGCCGCTCCAGCGTGAAACTGCGCAGCGCGAACATGCGCTTGACGCTGGCCTCCGACAGGCCGATGCGCCGGCCCAGTTCCGCATACGTCACAGCCCTCGCCTTCAATTGCCGTTTCAGCGCGTCGATCATGAGGCTGGTGTTGGACATGGCGCCAGTTTTTCGTGAAAAGTATTAAAAAATAATACCATATCGCCTTGCCAACTAACCAGTATCAGGCAGATTGCCAATTCCACAATCAGGGCCCATGATGCATTCCACTCAACCACTGGAGCCCACCATGAAACGCCTGCTGCTCATATCCCTGCTGACCATCACTGCCGCCACCTCCAGCAGCATCGCCCACGCCGCGAACGGGGCGAACGGCGGCGAGAATTCCGAACTGTCGCGCGCATCGGAAGCGCTGTCCGGCGCGGCGGGCATGGTGCTGCTGGGTTCCATGTCGGCGGTGGCCGCGTCCGGCTACGTCGTCATCGCCAGCGTGGACGCGGTGGCGGACGGCAGCGTCGTCGTGCTGAAGGGCGCGTCCGAGGCCGCCACTGCCTCCGTCAAGCTCAGCGCCAAGGCGGCAGACCGCATGTCGCGCGCCGTGGGCCAGGCCGTCACCGTGACGGCGATCTCCACCGGCTACGTGCTGGTCATGTCCGGCGCCGCGATCGCCTTCATCCCGAACGAGATGGGGTCGGCGCTGATCCACCACAGCCGCGTGGGGCAATAAGCATGCGCCGCGCGACGATTTCCCTGGCACTGCTTGCAGCGCTGGCCGGCCTTGCCGCACTGCCGCTCGCTGCCCGCGCCGGTCAAAGCTGCGAGGACAAGCCGCTCGAACTGCAAACCGTCGTCAAAGGCATGGACTTGGCTCAGCGCACCAGCCGCGTGCTCGACGAGAGCGGCGCGCAAGTGGCCTTCATCGCCCGCGCCGGGCAGGACTTGAGCAAATACCGCCTGAAGTACTCGCACATGGCGATGGTGTGGCGCGACCAGGAACGCGGCCGCTGGCTGGTGGTACATGAGCTGAACGAATGCGGCAGCGCGTCCTCGGCACTGTATAACGAAGGCCTGGGCAATTTCTTCCTGGACGATATGTACCTGTACGAATCGCAGATCCTGGTCCCGGCACCGGAAGTGCAAGCGCGCCTGGCGCGCGTACTGGCTTCCGGCACGCCGCGGCGCCTGCACGACGCCAGGTACAACATGCTGTCCTACGCCTACTCCACGCAGTACCAGAATTCGAACCAGTGGGTGCTGGAGACCTACGCCGCCGCCAGCGCCGCGCCGGGCCAGGTCGAGACGCGCGCGGAGGCGCAGGCCTGGCTGAAGCAGGCGGGCTTCCGTCCCATCACGGTGGAGATCCCGGCGCTGGCGCGGCTGGGCGCGCGCATGTTCCGCGCCAACGTCGCCTTCGACGACCACCCCACCGACCGCCGCATGGCCGGCCAGATCGACACGGTGACGGTGGACGCGGTGATGCGCTTTCTCAAGCAGCAAGACAGGCAGGCGCGCGAGCTTACCGTCCGTTGACCGGTGTCGGCCCGGACAGCCAGTGCCGCCGCGCGTCGTCGGCGCCTGTCGTCGACCGCAAGTCTTCTTGCCCGACCTCCGGACCGCGCGCTGACACTGCGCGCTTCAGGATCGCATCGGCGTCATCGAGCAGCCCGCGACGGATTCAGCGCTGACTGTGCCGTCCGCTGCGCCGCACCGCCCGGAACAGCGGCCCTATCGTCAGCACCAGGACCGTCATGCGCGCGACGTGGAAGGCCGTGACGATGGGCACGCCCAGCTGCAACGTCTGCGCGGTGAGCGACATTTCGGCGATGCCGCCGGGCGAGGTGGCCAGGATGGCGGTGCCGGGATGGAGCCCGGCCAGCCGTGCCAGCACGAGGCCGAAGGCGGCCGCCAGCGCCAATGCCAGCACGCTGCAGCCAGCCACGCTGGCCAGGTAGCGCGGCGCGGTGCGCAGGAAGCCGGGCGTGAAGCGCGTGCCGAGCGACATGCCGATGAACAGCTGGCCCGCCTTCACCATCCATTGCGGCAGGCTGCTCAGGTGGATGCCGAAGCCGGTGAGCGCCAGCGCCGTCAGCAGCGGACCGATGACCCAGGCATTGGGGACGCGCTGGCGTTTCAACACCAGCGCGGCGCAAGCGGTGAGCAGGATCAACACGAGCAGGCCGGGGACGTCCACCACGCGCGCGCCGGTCACGTACAAGTCCGCCCCCATGCCGAGGCCATGCTGGCCCCAGTACCGTATCGCATAGGGAATGATGGCGACCACCAGCATGATGCGCAGGCTGTGCGCGGCGGCTACGCGCTCGACGTTGGCCCCGTGGTGCTCGCCCTGTACCGCCATTTCGGACGCGCCGCCCAGGGCCATGGCGAAGAAGGCGGTGGTGGGGTCGGTGCGGGAGAGTTTGTGCAGCAGCCAGGCGCACAACCAGCCCAGCGCCAGCGCGAATGCCACGGCGGCCGCGATCCAGCCGGCGCGCGCCGCGAGCACGGCCAGCACGGGCGCCGTGAAATACAGGCCGAGCGCGGTGCCGATGGCCCACTGCCCTGCTTCGCGCACGCGGACCGGCGCGTGCAAGTCATGCCCGGCCAGGCGCAGGCCCGCCGTGGCAAACAGCGGGCCTATCATCCACGGCAGCGGGGTGTTGAGGAAGATGCATAGCAGCGCGGCGAGGACGCCGGCTGCCAGGGCATGGAGGAAGGGCCTTAGAACACCCACAACTTGTCGGCCGGGAGCTGCAGCCAATAGCTGCCCGCGTCCAGCTTGTACTTCGAATAGGCGCGCAGGCTGATGTCGCCATCGGCGTCCTTGAACAGGCACTCCCAGCGGTCGCCCAGGTACATGCAGGTCAGCAGCGGCATCTGGATCGCATTCTCGGTCTGCGTGGCGCTGACCTTCACCTCCTCCAGGCGGATCAGCGTGGCCGGTTCCGCCATGCCCGCGCCGCGCGCCGTGCCTTGCAGCCGGGTGCCGTTCACATCCAGCACCACGTTGGCGCCGTCGCGCGCCAGCACCTTGCCCGGCAGCCGGTTGTTGCTGCCCATGAACTCGGCCGTAAACAGCGTCTCCGGCGTTTCGTACATGCTTTGCGGCGTGCCTTGCTGCTCGATCTTGCCGTTGTTGAGCAACAGGATGCGGTCCGAGATCGCCATCGCCTCGGCCTGGTCGTGCGTTACCATCAGCGCGGACAGGCCCAGGCGCACGATCAGCTCGCGCAGGAAGGCGCGCGCTTCTTCGCGCAGCTTGGCGTCCAGGTTGGACAGCGGTTCGTCGAGCAGGATGACGGGCGGGTTGTACACCAGTGCGCGGGCGATCGCCACGCGCTGCTGCTGGCCGCCGGACATCTGGTGCGGATAGCGCTCGCCCAGGTGGCCCAGGCCCAGCTGCTTGAGCACCTCCATCACGCGTTCCTTGATTTCGGAGGTGCCCATCTTGCGCAGCTTCAGGCCGTAGGCCACGTTGTCGAACACGGTCTTGTGCGGCCACAGCGCATAGGACTGGAACACCAGTCCCAGGTTACGCTGCTCGGCCGGCATTTCGAAGGCCTTGGCGCCGTCGAACACATTGCGGCTGCCGATGCTGATGGTGCCCAGCTTCGGGCTTTCCAGGCCGGCCACCGCGCGCAGCAGCGTGGTCTTGCCGCTGCCCGAAGGTCCCAGCAGCGCGACCACTTCGCCCTTCTGCAAGTGCATCGATACGCCCTTGAGGATGGGATTCGCCGTCGCACCGTGGCCATATTCCAGGTGCAGGTCGTTGACGGTCAGTTCATTCATGGCGAGGTCTCTTTTCATGATGTTTTTCTCAGTTGTGCACTCAATTGTGCAGCTTGACGCCGAAGCGCAGCGCTATGCCCAAGCCCAAGGCCACCAGCGTAATATTGATGAAGGACAGCGCCGCCACCAGGTCGGTCGAACCGCCCGCCCACAGCGACACCAGCATGGCGCCGATCACCTCGGTGCCGGGCGAGAGCAGGTACACGCCGGTCGAGTATTCGCGCTCGAAGATCAGGAACACCATCAGCCACGCGCCCAGCAGGCCGTACTTGATCAGCGGCAGCGTCACGTCGCGTGTCACCTGACCGCGCTGGGCGCCGACCGCGCGCGCCGCTTCTTCCAGCTCGGGTCCGACCTGCAGCAGCGCCGTCGAGATCAAACGCATGCCGTAGGCCAGCCACACCACCGAGTAGGCCAGCCACACGGCGAAGATGGTGGAGCGCACCGCCCGCAACGCCGGGATCAGGTGCTCGCTCAGCCACACTGCCACACCGTTGTCCGACATCTTCAGCAGCCCGTCCAGCCACGAGGGCACGAACAGGAACACCCACAGGAAGGCCAGGCCGGCCAGCAGGCCGGGCACGGCGCGCGGCACCAGCACGCTGTAGTCCAGCAGGCGGGTGATGCCGTCCTGCTTGCGGTGCATGGCCAGCGCGATGGCGCAGTAGCAGGCCACGGCCAGGGCGCCGCCGATCACGCCGATCAGCACGGTGTTCAGGATGCCGCGCATCAGCGAGTGCTGTTCCAGGATGTCGCGGAAGTGCTGCAGGGTCAGCACGTCGGCCAGTTTCACACCCTCGCCCCAGTACTGCACGAAGGAGCGCAGCACGATGCCGGTCAGCGGCAGGATGATGGTGAACAGCAGCCAGGCGAAGATCAGGCCGAAGGCCAGCCATTTCCATTTACCGAGCGGCATGGCCTTGCTGCGCGCGCCCTTGCCCTTGATCGACACATATTTGTTGGCCGACTTGAGCAGCCAGCGCTGCAGCATCACCAGCGGCAGCGTGACCATCACCAGGCAGACGGCGACGGCGGCCATCAGGTGGTAGGACGGGGTGCCCAGCTTGTTGGTCAGCTTATACAGATAGGTGGCCAGCACCAGGTGGCCTTCCGGATCGCCCAGCACCAGCACCAGGCCGAACACTTCGAAGCCGAGGAAGAACACCAGCACGCCGGCGTACGACAGCGCCGGCATGATCATCGGCAGCGACACGTTCATCATCACCTGCAGCGGCGAGGCGCCAGCCACGCGGGCCGCCTCCTCGACGTCCGAGCCCAGGCTTTTCAGCGCGGACGAGGCGTACAGGTAGACGTGCGGCACGTGCGTCAGGCCGGCGATGATGACGATGCTGGTGAAGGAGTAGATGTTCCAGGGGATGAAGCCCAGCAGGTCCTTGGCCCAGATCGAGTAGAAGCCCACCGGCCCCATCGAGACGACGTAGCCGAAGCCCATCACCATCGGCGAGACGAAGATCGGCACCAGCAGCGCGGGAGCGATCCAGTTGCGGCCCGGCAGGTCGGTGCGTATCATCAGGAAGGCCAGCGCGCCGCCCAGCGGCACGGCGATGGCGGTCAGGCCCGAGGCCAGGATCAGGCCATTGAAGAAGGCGGCCGAAAAGTCCGGGTCATCGATGATGAAACGGTAGGCGTCCAGCCCGAGTTCCTTGACCGGCATGAAGAACGGCGCGGACAGGAAGCTCTGGTAGAAGATCAGGAACAGCGGCAGAAAGATGGCGATCGCGGTCAGCGTCACCACCACTCCGCGCGGCCAGTTCAAGCTGCGACGGCCGCTGGAGGGAAGAGTCAGTGTTTGCATGGGATGGTCCTTGTTAAAGCGTTGCCTGCGGCGTGTGTCCCGTCGTCCCCGCGCAGGCGGGGCGGTGCGCTGCTGCGGCCCATGCGGCGCAACCGTGTCACGCTGCATGGATTCCGGTCTGTGCCAGGAGTCCCCCGGCGGGGGATGGGACTGCGCGCGGATTACTACTTCTTGCCCGCGGTTTCTTTCCACTGCTTCAGGAAGGCCATGCGTTTGGCCGGCCCCAGGAATTGCAGCACGATAGGGTGCACGGGGATAGGCTTGACGTTGTCCTTGCCGATCTGTTTGATCAGGTCGGCCGAGGTGGTTTCGCCGGTGACGTCGGCGCGGATCGCGTACAGCTTGGAGTCGTTGGCGATCACGGTCTGGCCCTTGTGCGACAGCATGAAGTCCAGCCACAGCTTGGCGGCGTTGACGTTCTTGGCGGCCTTGTTGATGAACAGCACGCGCGACAGGATCAGCGTGTAGTCCTTCGGCAGCACCACGCCGATCGACGGATCGGTTTTGGCGCGCACCAGCGCGTAGGAGCCCAGCACGTTGTAGCCGATCAGGTTCTCGCCGGAGGAAATGCGCTCCATCATGGTGCCGGTGGACGACTGCACGCGCACCTTGGCCGCGCCGAAGGCATTTTCCAGGTCGATGAACTTCGGATTCTCGCGCGCATCCTGCGTCATGAACATGAAGCCGACGCCGGATTTTTCGATGTCGTAGGTGGTGACCTTGTCCTTGAACTTGGGCTGCTGGATCAGCGCCGCGAACTCGGCGTGGCTATGCGGCACTTCCTTGGGATCGAGCAGGCGCTTGTTGTAGACGATGGCGGCCGGCTCGAACGTGGTGCCGTAGGCCTGGTCGTCCCAGATCGCCCAGCCGGGAATCTTGGACGCTTCCACCGATTTGTATTTGAGCGCGTGGCCGTCCGAGGCGAGGCGCATCTGCAGGTCCATCGCGGACGACCACATCACGTCTGCCGTGTTGCCGCCGGCCGCCGCTTCGGAGATGAAGCGGTTGTACACCTCGGTCGAATTCATGTCGTTGTACTCGACCGTGATGCCGGGATAGATGGCGTTGAACTCCTTGATCAGCGGCTGCGTCGCCTTGCTGTCGGTGGCGCCGTACACCACCAGTTTGCCTTCTTTCTTGGCGCCGTCGACCAGTTTCTGATAGTCGGCCGGGTAGCCGGCCGGCACTTGCGCCAGCGCTGAGGATGCGGTCAGGACGAGGGCGGCCGCGACGGCCAGGGTCGATTTCATAAACATGTCAGTCTCCAAGAGGTTGGTTTTTCAGCGCACCAGGCCGAATTCGCTGGCGCGCTTGCCGTAGTTGTCCACGGCTTTTCTTACGTAATCGGCGAGCGCGTCGCCGGTCAATGCAAAGGGATACAATCCGTACGCCGCGCGCGTCTGCGCGAACTGCGGCGTGGCCAGCATACGGTCGAACAGCTGCACCCAGCGCCGATAGTCGGCATCGGCCACTTGCGGCCCCATCCACACGCCCCGGATGATGGGCCAGACCACGTCCACGCCCTGCTCGCGCGCCGTCGGCGCGTTCGCCAGCACGCCGGGCAGGCGCTGTTCGGACAGCACCGCCAGCACGCGCGTTTTGCCGTTGGCCGCGTTCAGCGTCGCCTCCGAGGCGTCGCCGGACACCACCTGGACATAGTCCGCGTCCATGGCGGTGAAGGCTTCGCCGCCGCCTTCCAGCGCGACGAAGCGCAGCACCTTGGGGTCGACGCCTGCGGTGCGCATGACGAGCGCGATCTTCAGCCAGTCCTGGCTGCCGATGGTGCCGGACACGCCGATCAGCACTTTTTCAGGATGCTTTTTCAGCGCCGCAACCAGGTCGCCCAAGGTCTTGTAGGCCGAGTCGGAACGCACGGCGATCATGCCGTAGTCCGCGCCCAACGCCGCCACCCAGCGCACGTCGTCCGATTTCGCCTTGCCGAACTTGCCCTGCGCGAGGTTGAGCAGCGAGCCGCCCGAGAACACCACCAGCGTGTTCGGCTCGGCGCGCCGGCGCGACACCAGCGAATGCCAGGCCACCGCGCCGATGCCGCCCGGCGCATAGCTGATGCGCATGTCGCGCCCCAACTCGCCCGGCGCACCCGGCAGCGCCTGCAGACCCTTCTGCGCTAGCTTGCAGGTCAGGTCCATCGCGCCGCCCGGTTTGGACGGCACGATGCACTCGACGCGCGCTGCCGGCGCGGCCGCCGGGGCCGCTGCCGCTGCCGCTGCCGCTGCCGTTGACGACGCGGCGGCGATGGCCATTACAGCCATGGCAGCCGTGGCGGCCGGCGCGTGCGCGCGGCGAGTCGGCAGGGCAGTCGGACAGGTCATGGCTTAGAAGCGGTGCTGCACGCCGGTGATCACGCCGCGCTGGTTGGTGTCGAAGCCGGCGTCGTCGCGCGACAGGCCGGTCAGCTGGCCGTTCTTCGACTTGGCGTAGGCTGCGGCCACGTACACGTCGGTGCGCTTGGACAGCGCGTAGCGGTAGCGCGCCACGTACATGGTCGGGTCGGCGTCCTTGCCTGCGGCCAGGTTCTTGACGTTGATGTGGTAGACGGCGCCGGTCAGCGTGGTGTTTTCGACCGGCTTGTATGCCACGCCAGCCCACCATGTGGTCGCTTTCACGTCGGCGGTCGCCGCCTTGCCCGATTCAAGCTTGTAGTCGCGCATCACGCCGAAGAATTTCACCGGGCCGGTTTCGTAGAAGGCGCCCACGTGGTAGACGGTGTTCTCGTCGCGGCGGCCGGTGGCGACAACGGTGTTGCCGTTGATGCGCTCCCAGGTCGCCATCAGGCCCAGGCCGTTGGCGGCGTAGGCCACGTTGCCGGCAACCTTGCGGCTGTCGGACGCGCCGGTGGTCTGCTCGCCCACGCCGTAGGTGGCGCCGTACTTGAAGGCGCCAGTGCTGCCGGAGTACTTGATCAGGTTGTCAAAAGCGGTGGTGAAGCCGTATTTGCTCGGGCCGGTGGCCGGGCCGCTGGTGGCCCACGAGTAGCTCGGCGCGAAGCCCATCGGATCGTAGGAGATCACGGTGTCGTACACGGAGCTGAACGAGCGGCCGATGACGACGCGGCCGAAGCTGCCCTCCAGGCCGACATTGGCCTGGCGCTTGAACAGCGGGCCGTCCTGGGCGCCGGTGTCGAGCAGGATGCCGCCTTCGAGCTGGAACACGGCCTTCAGGCCGCCGCCCAGGTCTTCCGTGCCGCGCAGGCCCCAGCGCGAAGTGTTCATGCCGCCCGACACCACGCGGGTGACGGAGGCGCCCGATGCCGAAGCGTTCGAGACGTTTTCAACGCCGGCGTCGATCAGGCCATACACTTGCACGTTCGACTGGGCCTGCGCGGCGCCGGCCAGGGTGCAAGCTGCCAGGACTGCCAGCGTCAAAGTGGACTTCTTCATGGGTGTCTCCTATAGATATAATTGTTGGTGATATGCCTGATCACTGAAATCAGGACTCCACTATAAATTCGATTTCCTTTCAATTCTCTTTCAGCGTCAAACTTGTCGCCTTGCAACCACAAAAGTTTTACTTTTGGCGGCGCGGCGGCGAAGATGCTGGCCTGAGCATACTCCTAAGCGGCACACAAAATGCGCATCCTCCTGGTAGAAGACCACATCGAACTGCAGCACTGGCTGTCCAAGGCGCTGCGCGACGCGCACCTGACGGTCGAATGCGCCGACAACGGCGCCGACGCCGATGCCCTGCTGCACACGCAGGAGTACGCGCTGGTGATCCTGGACCTGACGCTGCCGCGCATGGACGGGCTGGAAGTGCTGAAACGGCTGCGTGCGCGCGGCGGCGTGCGCGGCAAAACGCCGGTGCTGATCCTGACCGCGCGCGGCGGCCTGGAGGAGCGCGTGCAGGGCCTGAACCTGGGCGCCGACGACTATCTGGCCAAGCCCTTTGAACTGGCCGAGCTGGAAGCGCGCGTCAAGGCACTGCTGCGCCGCAGCGTCGGCAACGAGGCGCTGGTGCACAGCTGCGGCGCCCTCAGTTTCGATACCGTGACGCGCATGTTCAGCTACCACGGCGCAGCACTGGCCCTGACGCCGCGCGAGCACGCCGTGCTGGAGGCGCTGATCAGCCGCGCCGGCCGCGCAGTATCCAAGGAGAAACTGTTCGACGAAGTGTTCGCGCTGGCCGACGACGCCAACCTGGACGCGATCGACCTGTACATCCACCGCGTGCGCAAGAAGCTCGAGAGCAGCCAGCCGGGCGCGACGGCCATCACCACCCTGCGCGGCATCGGCTACCTGCTGCAGCCGCGCGTCCCGGCCGCGTAATCGCGTCATGGACCGACCGCCAGCCCCGCCGGCGCCACGGCCGGTTCCGCCCTTCGCGGCCGGGGAGCCGCTCACGGCCGCCGCGGCTGAAGCAGGCCGGCCGGCGCCGGCTGCGCCACTGGGCAGCCTGCGCGGCCAGCTGCTGCGCTGGCTGCTCATCCCGCTGATCCTGCTGATGGCGCTCAACGCCGTCTCGGTCTACCGCAACGCGCTGGACGCGGCCGACATGGCCTACGACCGCTCGCTGCTGGCCTCGACCCGGGCGCTCGCCGAGCGCGTCTCGGTCCAGGACGGCAAGGTGGTGGCGGACGTGCCCTATGTGGCGCTGGACAGCTTCGAGACCGACACGCTGGGCCGCATCTACTACAAGGTCAGCGGCATCAACGGCGAGACGGTGTCCGGCTTCGGCGACCTGCCGCCGGTGCCGGCCAACGTGCCGCGCTCCGAGAACTACCCGGCGCTGGTGCGTTTCTACCACGCCAACTACAACGGCCAGCCGGTGCGCATCGCCGCGCTGCTGCAGCCGGTCTACGACGACAGCATGCGCGGCATCGCGCTGATCCAGGTGGCCGAGACCATGGACGCGCGGCGCGGCCTGTCCAACCAGATCCTGTTCGATACCCTGATCTGGCAGGCCGGCCTGGTGCTCGCCACCGGCCTGCTGGTGTGGTTCGCCGTGCGCCTGGTGCTCAAACCGCTGATGCGCCTGAAGGTGGAGGTCGAGACGCGCAGCGTGTCCGACCTGTCCGACGTCGATCCGGCGCTGGTGCACAAGGAGGTGCGGCCGCTGGTGGAGGCCATGAACGGCTCCATGTCGCGCATCCAGGACCTGATCGCGAGCCAGCGCCGCTTCATCGCCGACGCCTCGCACCAGCTGCGCACGCCGCTGACGGTGCTCAAGACCCAGTCCGAGCTGGCCATGCGCGAAGCGGACCGCACGCCGTGCGACACGGCCGCCCTGCGCGGCATGGTGCAGGGCATCGCCGCCACCACCGATTCGGCCGTGCACCTGGCCAACCGCCTGCTGATGCTGGCGCGCATCGAGCACAGCGGCGGCGCCGAGCCGGTGCCGGTCGCGCTGCGCGAGCTGGTGCGGCAGGTGGCGCTGGAACTGGCCGTGGCCGCCGTCAGCCGCAATATCGACCTGGCGCTGGAGGCCGAGCACGAGGCGGTGGTGCAGGGCCAGGCCCTGCTACTGCACGAGATGGTGGCCAACCTGGTCGACAACGCGCTGCGCTACACGCCGGCCGGCGGCAGCGTGACCTTGCGGGTCGGCCCCGGCAAGGTGCTGGAAGTGGAAGACAGCGGCGCCGGCATCCCGGAAAGCGAGCGCGAGCGCGTGTTCTCGCCCTTCTACCGCGCCGCCGCCTCCATGCAGCGCAACCCCGGCGGCGCCGGCCTCGGCCTGGCCATCGTGCGCGACATTGCCGCGCTGCACGGCGCCACCATCACGCTCGGCGACGGCGCCGCCGGCCACGGCCTCAAAGTGCGCGTCGCCTTCCCCGGCTGAAGCGCCGCCGGCCGCGCCGGCACGGCCGCCAATCGGACGCGGAGTTTGGCGCTTTTCCCCTATCATGCGCGGAATACGCTGCTGAGCCGTCCGGCCCTTCCCCATGTATCCCAAGCTGTCCTTCAGACACCTTCTGCTGGGCGTGTTCCTGCTGATCGCCGTGCTGCTGAGCGCGACCTCGGTGCACGCCTTGCTGACCCTCGACCGCCTCGCCGCCCACAGCCGCGAGGCGGGCCAGCACGCCGTCGCGCTGACCGAAAACGCGCAGCGCCTGGCCGAGCGCAGCGTGGCCATGGAGCGCAGCGCGCGCCAGTTCCTGGTGCTGGACGACCCGGCCTTCCGCCAGCGCTACGCCGAGGCCTGGCGCGACGCCCAGGCCGCGCTGGCCGCCGTCTCGCTGGGCCTGCCGAGCGCCCCGCAGCAGACTTTCGCCGACTGGCGCCAGCGCAGTGAGGCGGCCTGGACCGTGCTGCAGACGCCGCGCGCGCGCCGCGCCGTGCGCCAGCAGCAATTGAACCAGGCGCTGGCCGGCTTGCCCGCCATCAGCCAGTTGCTCGAGGACGAAGTGAAACGCGAAGTGGAGCGCCGCAACCAGTTGCTGCTCGACGAGCTCGACCAGCGGCGCGGCGTGCTGACCGGCCAGGTGGCAGCCGCCATCGCCGTGGCGGCGCTGCTGGCGGTCGGCTTCGGCGCTTGGGTCTCGCGCCCCTTGAAGCAGATCGAGCAGGCCATCCACCGCCTCGGCGAGAACCGCTACGGCGACGCCATCGCCGTGCAGGGCCCGGACGATTTGCGCCGCCTGGGCCAGCAGTTGAACTGGCTGCGCCAGCGCCTGTCGGACCTGGAGGCCGACAAGTCGCGTTTCCTGCGCCACATTTCGCACGAGCTCAAGACGCCGCTGGCGGCGCTGGTGGAGGGCGTGGCGCTGCTGGAAGACCAGGTGCTGGGCGCGCTGACGCCGCAGCAGCGCGAAATCGCCGCCATCCTGCGCCAGAACACGGCCTCGCTGCAGAACCAGATCGAAGACTTGCTGCGCTACAACGCCGCCAATTTCGACGCCCAGCATTTGCAGCGCCAGCCCTGCGAGCCGGCGCAGTTGCTGCGCGAAGTGATAGACAACCAGCAGTTGCAGATCCAGGCGCGGGAACTGCGGGCGCTGGTGGAAGGCACGCCGCGCGCGCTGCCGCTGGACCGCGACAAGATGGGCGTGGCCCTGGGCAACTTGCTGTCGAACGCGGTGCGCTTCAGCCCGCAAGGCGGCGCGGTGCGCTTCGCGCTGGACGAACACAGGGGCACGCTGCGCATCGACTGCATCGACCAGGGGCCCGGCGTGGCGGAGGAGGACGCCGAGCGCGTCTTCGAGCCCTTCTACCAGGGCGAACGGCAGCCGCCCGGCGCCCGGCGCGGCAACGGTATCGGCCTGTCCATCGTGCGCGAATATGTGCAAGCGCATGGCGGCAGCCTGCAACTTCTGCCCTCCCCCACGGGAGCGCACTTTCGGATCGAATTGCCCTATGACCAGTAAATTGACGTCCTTGCCGCCGCTGCTGCCGCTACTGCTGCTCAGCGCCTGCATCACCGCCCCGCCCCCGCCCGCGCCGTCGCCGGTGATGCCCGCCCCCGCCGTTGCGCCGTTGACGCAGACGCCGCTGACCCATGTGTCGCCGCAGGACGAGGCGGCGCCGCTCCTGGCCTACCACCAGAGCCTGCGCCGCATGGCGCAGGGCGAACTGCTGAAAGAACTGAGCGGCCTGAGCCTGCAGCAGGCCACGCCCAAGTTGTCCTTGCAGATAGGCATGATCCTGATGCTCACGCGCGGCAATGGCGACCTGGCGCGTGCGCAAGCCCAGTTCGACAGCGTGGCCACCTCGAACGACCAGGCCGCGCAGGGCATCAAGCCGCTGGCGCAATTGCTCTCCAGCCACTGCGCGGAAGCGCGCCGCCTGTCCGAGCATGTCGAGCGGCTGACGGCGCAGTTAAAGGAGAACCAGCGCAAGACCGAGCAGTTGAACGAGATGCTGGAAGGCCTGAAAGCCATCGAGCGCAACCTGCCCGTGCGGCCGCCGCCGCAATCTTCGCAGGGTGGACGCTGATGGCCGGCGCCCACATCCTGCTGGTCGACGACGACCCCGACCTGCTGCGCCTGCTGTCGCTGCGCCTGAGCGCCAACGGCTACCGCGTGACGGCCGTCGGCAGCGCCGAGGCGGCGCTGGCGCGGCTGTCGATCGAGCTGCCGATGCTGGTGGTGAGCGACATCCGCCTGCCCGACCGCGACGGCATGGCCTTGTTCCAGGAAATCCGCTCGCAGTACCCGGCGCTGCCGGTGATCCTGCTGACGGCGCACGGCACCATACCGGACGCGGTGGAAGCGACCACCTTGGGCGCCTACGCCTATCTGACCAAGCCCTTCGACGCCAAGGTGCTGCTCGAGCGCATCGCCCAGGCCCTGAGCCTGACCGCGCCCGCGCCACTGCACGGCGGCGGCGACGAGAGTTGGCGCGAGGAAATCATCAGCCGCAGCCAGTCCATGGCCGAGCTGCTGGCCGAAGCCAAGCTGGTGGCAGCGTCCGACGCGAGCGTGCTGATACGCGGCGAAAGCGGCACCGGCAAGGAGTTGCTGGCGCGCGCCATCCACCGCGCCAGCCGGCGCGCGAAAGCGCCCTTCATCGCCGTCAACTGCGGTGCGATCCCGGAGCAGCTGCTGGAATCCGAACTGTTCGGCCACGTCAAGGGCGCCTACACCGGCGCGATGAACAGCCGCGAAGGCCTGGTGCAGGCGGCCGACGGCGGTACGCTGTTCCTCGACGAGATCGGCGACATGCCCTTGCTGCTGCAGGTGAAGCTGCTGCGCGTGCTGCAGGAGCGCGTGGTGCGCCAGCTCGGCTCCGACCAGGGCCGGCCGGTGGACGTGCGCATCCTGTCGGCCACCCACCGCGACCTGGACGCGGCCATGCTGGAAGGCCAGTTCAGGGAGGACTTGTACTACCGGCTCAACGTCATCACGCTGACCTTGCCGCCGCTGTCCGAGCGGCGCGAGGACGTCGCGCTGCTGGCCACGCGCTTCCTGCACGCGCTGGCGGCCAAGTACCAGAAGACGGTGAGCGGCTTCGCGCCCGGCGCGCTGGAGGCGCTGACACGCGCCTCGTGGCCCGGCAATGTGCGCCAGCTGTACAACGTGGTCGAGCATGTATGCGCGCTGGCGACCGCGCCGCTGGTGCCGCTGACGCTGGTGCAGCGCGCGCTGCGCGTGCCCTCGCTGGAAGTGCTCAACTACACCGAGGCCAAGCAGCGCTTCGAGCGCAACTACCTGGTGCAGCTGCTCAAGCTCACCGACGGCAACGTGGCCGACGCCGCCCGCCTGGCCGAGCGCAACCGCACCGAGTTCTACCGCCTGCTGCAGAAATACGACCTCAACGCCGCCCAGTTCCGCGCCGACGGCACGTAGGCGGATGCTGATGCGGAGGGCGGGTTAGCAGCAAAGCTGCGTAAGCCGCCATGAGCCGCCATGAGCCGCCGCAATGCCTGGCGGCTTACGCTACGCTAACCCGCCCTACCGCGCGTCGACAGGCGTTATCTTGAACACGCTGGCCGCCTGCGCCAACTGCGGTTCACTGTCCGCAGCATCCCAGCGGCGATGAACGCCAGCACCAGCTTGTCGCCACAAGGCGACAGAAAAAACTCCTTTGTTTTCAATGACTTGAAAAAACCCCGCCGGACCGTGTCGCTCCCCCACGACAAATTCCGCCGCAATTCCAATTCCTGTCAGCAAGTAAATCTTGTCTGAATTGCCAAGTCATTGATTTCATGGACATTTCCAGAGCTGGCACAGCGCTTGCAAAGGAGAGGATAACGTCACAAGGCGTTCCTTTGAAAACTTTTACGGAGAAGCAAACATGACGAATTCGAAAATGATCACCCGCCTGCTGGCCGCCGCAACCCTGGCCGCCGCATCGATCTCCGCTGCCTACGCTGCCGAGCCGCAGCAAGAAGGCGCGATGGCTGGCGTCGGCACTGCCGCGTCCTCGACCGATGGCGTGCTGAGCAAAAAAGTCCAGGCTGCCCTGTCCGACTACAAAGGCGTGGGCGTCACCGCTGCCCAGGGCGTGGTCACGCTGACCGGCCAGGTCGCCAACACCGACATCGGCACCAAGGCCATCCAGGCAGCGTCCGCCGTGGAAGGCGTGAAGGAAGTGAAAAGCGAACTGACCGTCGCCAGCAAATAATTCTCCGCGCACGCGATATCACCCGGCAGTAGAAGTTCGTAGTATCCGCAGTTGATGTTGTAGTACCTACCCAGAGTAAGACCTTCAGCCGGGCCGCGTTCCACGCCGCCCGGCCATTTTTTTGGCCGCGTATTGATCTGGATCAAAGCCGGCCGCAAACACGCGCCTATCCTCATTAACTGGACCAACATTCGACGGGGCGACGATGGATACGCAAGAAATCCGCTGGAAGCAGAAGCTGGAGCAGTACCAGATGGCCCTGGCTCAGCTAACGAGATTTGTCGACAAGGGCGAGCTGAATGAACTCGAGCAGCAAGGCCTGATCAAGGCCTTTGAATGTACGCACGAGCTTGCATGGAAAGTGATGAAGGAATATTTCGAATTCCATGGCAACCGTACCATCATCGGCTCGCGTGACGCGACCCGCTCGGCATACCAGGCGCAGCTGATCGAGCAAGCCGACACCTGGCTGGACATGATAGCCAAGCGCAACAGGTCCACCCACACTTACAACCGGCAGACCGCCAATGAAATTGCGGACGCGGTACTGGACCGGTACTACCGGCCCTTCCTGGCCTTCCAGCAAACGATGACAGAGTGCATCAACGGCAGGGCCAGCCCCGGCGGGCACGCCGCCATGCGGGAGCGCGGCAGCCTGGCTGGTCGCCAGACTGCCGGCCAGGCCGCTGCTTAACAGACACTACCAGACACTACCAGACACTGCCAGGCCTGCCATGGCCAGTCCCTGGCTATCCTGACTCACGAAAAAAAACACCCCGGGGTGCGAAGCCCGGGGTGTTTTCTTGCCAGCGTCCGACAATCAGCTCAGGTTTTCCAGGCGGATCCGGGTCACGCTGCCGATGACGGAAGCCAGCGCTTCCATCTTGGCGATGGCCGCGTCCACGTTCTTCTCCTGCGTCTGGTGCGTCAGCATGATGATGTCGGCGTGGGTCTCGCCTTCGGCCGGTTCCTTCTGCAGCATGGCGTCGATCGAAATCGTCGCGTCGGCCAGGATGCGGGTCAGGTCGGCCAGCACGCCGGGCTGGTCCACCACGTGCAGGCGCAGGTAATAGCTGGTGGTGATCTCGGACATCGGCAGGATCTGGATGTCGGTCATCGCGTTCGGCTGGAAGGCCAGGTGCGGCACGCGGTGCTCCGGATCGGCGGTGGCCAGGCGGGTGATATCGACCAGGTCGGCGATCACGGCCGAAGCGGTCGGCTCGGCGCCGGCGCCCTTGCCGTAGTACAGGGTGGCGCCGACGGCGTCGCCATGCACCAGCACGGCGTTCATCGCGCCTTCCACGTTGGCGATCAGGCGCTTGGACGGGATCAGCGTCGGGTGCACGCGCAGTTCGATGCCCTCGGTGCCGCCCACCACGGCGCGCTTGGCGATGCCCAGCAGCTTGATGCGGTAGCCCAGCTGTTCGGCGTACTTGATGTCGACCGCGTTCAGCCTGGAGATGCCTTCCACGTGCGCCTTCTCGAACTGCACCGGGATGCCGAAGGCGATGGCCGACATCAGCGTGGCCTTGTGCGCGGCGTCCACGCCTTCGATGTCGAAGGTCGGGTCGGCCTCGGCGTAGCCCAGGCGCTGCGCTTCCTTCAGCACGGTGTTGAAGTCCAGGCCCTTGTCGCGCATCTCGGACAGGATGAAGTTGGTGGTGCCGTTGATGATGCCGGCCACCCATTCGATGCGGTTGGCGGTCAGGCCTTCGCGCAGCGCCTTGATGATGGGGATGCCGCCGGCCACGGCCGCTTCGAACGCCACCATCACGCCCTTCGCCTGCGCGGCGGCGAAGATCTCGTTGCCGTGCGTGGCCAGCAGGGCCTTGTTGGCGGTGACCACGTGCTTGCCGTTGGCGATCGCCGCCAGCACCAGTTCGCGCGCGATGCCGTAGCCGCCGATCAGCTCGATGACGATGTCGATCTCGGGATCGTTGACGATGTCGCGCGCGTCGGCCACGACTTTGCACTTGCCGCCGGTCAGCTCGGTGGCGCGGGCGGTGTTCAGGTCGGCAACGGCGACGATCTCGATGCCGCGTCCGGCGCGGCGGGTAATCTCTTCCTGGTTGCGTGCCAGTACGTTGAACGTGCCTGCACCGACGGTGCCGATGCCTAACAGGCCTACTTTGATGGGTTTCATAATATGGTGAGTTCCTTGCAGCGCCGCCGGCGGGTGCCGGCCGACGCTGTGTTGATCAGATGGGGCTGCCGTGGCGCTTGCGATAGCCTTCCATGAAGCGCGCAATACGTCCGAACGCTTCCGTCATGTCGTCCGTGTTCGGCAGGAACACGACGCGGAAGTGGTCGGGCGCAATCCAGTTGAATCCGGTGCCCTGGACTATCAGTACTTTGGTTTCAGCCAGCAAATCATAGGCGAATTGCTGGTCGTCCGCGATCGGGTAGATCTTCGGATCAAGACGCGGGAACATGTACAGCGCGGCTTTCGGCTTGACGCAGCTGACGCCGGGGATATCGGTCAACAGCTTGTAAGCCAGATCGCGTTGCTTTAACAGGCGCCCGCCAGGGCCCACCAGGTCTTGTATGCTCTGGTAGCCGCCGAGCGCAGTCTGGATGGCAAACTGGCCCGGCGCGTTTGCGCACAAACGCATCGAGGCCAGCATGTTCAGGCCCTCGATGTAATCTTTAGCATGGCGTTTTTCGCCGGACACCACCATCCAGCCGGCGCGGTAGCCGCAGGCGCGGTAATTCTTCGACAGGCCGTTGAAGGTGACCATCAGCACGTCCTCCGCCAGCGAGGCGATCGAGGTGTGCTGCGCCTCGTCGTACAGCACCTTGTCGTAGATCTCGTCGGCGTAGATGATCAGCTGGTGCTGGCGCGCCAGTTCTATGATCTGCAGCAAGATCTCGTCCGGGTACAGCGCGCCGGTCGGGTTGTTCGGGTTGATCACCACGATCGCCTTGGTGTTGCTGGTGATCTTGCGGCGCATGTCCTCGATGTCGGGGAACCAGTCCTGCTGCTCGTCGCACACATAGTGCACCGGCGTGCCGCCGGACAGCGACACGGCGGCGGTCCACAGCGGGTAGTCGGGCGCCGGCACCAGCACCTCGTCGCCGGTGTTGAGCAGCGCGTTCATCGACATGACGATCAGTTCGGAAGCGCCGTTGCCCAGGTAGATGTCGTCGATGGCCACGCCGGCGATGTTCTTGCCCTGCGTGTAGTGCATGACCGCCTTGCGCGGCGCGAACATGCCCTTGGAATCGGTGTAGCCGGCCGCATTGTGCAGGTTGACCATCATGTCGTGGACGATTTCGTCAGGCGGATCGAAGCCGAACACCGCCAGGTTGCCGATATTCAATTTGGTGATCTTGTGGCCTTCTTCTTCCATCTGCCGCGCCTTTTCAGGCACCGGACCACGGATTTCGTAGCAAACTTCCGCCAGCTTGTTGGATTTGTGAATCGGTCGCAAAATCTAGTCCTATCGAGATATGGGGGCCATGCGCGCAAATGGTGCATTGCGAAAAGACCCATTCTGCCGAATACGCCTCATTAAATCAACCTCCGGGGGCCGCAGATCGGGGTTAAACGTTACAATAGTGACCGGATTCGCGTCCCTTTACGCCACTTTGCGCACAGATAACAATTATGAAGCTCCACGCCAGCAGTACTCAGCATTATCAAACCGTTACCGGCTACTTCCCGGGCGGGGTGGAAATCAACGCCCAACCCTACGATTACAGCCTGATCGTGATGCCTGAAACGCCCCCGCGCGCTTGGCCCGTGGCCAGCTTCGAGCAACTGACGGTCGAACATTTCGAGCAACTATTGGGCGACACGCCGGACGTGGTCATCCTCGGCACCGGCGAGCGCCAGCGCTTTGCCCACCCCAGGCTGACCGCGCCGCTGACGGCCCAGCGCATCGGCGTCGAGTGCATGGACACCAACGCCGCCTGCCGCACCTACAACATCCTGATGGCCGAAGGCCGCAAGGTGACCTTGGCGCTGATCGTCGAAAAGCCCGTGCAACAGTCTTGAAATCCAGCAATCCATCCCCATCTAAGCGCCGCTGGGTACGCTGCCAGCATCTAGCCCGCCCCCGCACCAGCGCCACCGTCCAGGAGAGCACCTGTGGCTGATAGCCCATCCGTAGCAACCGTCGCCGACTTTTCCGCCGCCATGACCAGCGGCCAGACCTTCCAGCTGTCCGGCCGTCCGGCCAAGTATACCGTGCTGTTTTTCTATCCGAAGGACAACACGCCTGGTTGCACGACGGAAAACATGGCCTTCCGCGACCTGCACGAGCAGTTCCTGGCGGCCGGCGCAGAAGTGGTCGGCATCAGCCGCGACTCGCTGCGTTCGCACGAGAGCTTCAAAGCCAAGCTCGGCCTGCCTTTCGAGCTGATCTCCGACCCGGACGAAGCGGTTTGCCAGCTGTTCGGCGTGATGAAGATGAAGCAAATGTACGGCAAGACCGTGCGCGGCGTCGAGCGCAGTACGTTTGTCATTGACGGTAGCGGCCGATTGGTGAAAGAATGGAGAGGCGTGAAGGTAGCCGGTCACGTTGATGAAGTACTGGAATTTATCAAATCATAGAGCGCACTAAACCTGATTTTGAGTCTGCAAAGTTCACCTTCCAACTGTACCAGGTGGCCCAGGCCACCGACCGGTACATTCAACGGGCGCACCCCGCCCGCGGCAGTTCTTATATTTCAATTCGTCAGCATCCACCCCATGCGCCGCACTAAGCGCGGCGCGTCCCATGGGCGGACCCTTCCAGCATTTTTTAGATCGAGATCCTGATGCCACTGCCAAAACTGCCTACCAAGCCAGCAACGCTATTGCTCGCAAAAGATTACCCGAAGGCCAGCGGCGTCCGTCCGCAGTCTTTGCCCATCATTGAAGCTGCGGCGCCTGCCGCGCCCAAGAAAGCGCCTGTCAAGGCGGCGCCTGCGGCCAAGGCCGTCAAAGCTGTCGCAGCGCCTGTGTTGGCGCCGGTCGCAGCCCCCGTGCTAGCCGCCGCGCCGGCCGCCAAGGCCAAAACCGCCGCCGCCAAGCCGGCGGCGAAGAAAGCCGCCATATTGCAGGCCGCGCCGGCACCGGCCGCGCCTGCCGCCGCCCCTGCCGCCAAGGCCAAGTCGCCGCGCGGCAAGCCTGCGCCGGTCCTGGTTGAAGCGCCGCATCCGGCCAAGCACAAGCCGGTCGAGGTGGTGCTCAAATCGTCCACCAGCCGCCACGCCGACCAGGAAGGCAGCACCAAGCTGTTCGTGCTCGACACCAACGTGCTGATGCACGATCCATCGTCGCTGTTCCGTTTCGAAGAGCACGACGTCTACCTGCCGATGATGACGCTGGAAGAGCTGGACAACCACAAGAAAGGCATGACCGAGGTGGCGCGCAATGCGCGTCAAGTCTCGCGCACGCTGGACGCGCTGGTGGGCAGCACCGACGACGACGCCATCGAGAACGGCATCCCGCTGTCCAAGTTGGGCAACAAGGACGCCAAGGGCCGCTTGTTCTTCCAGACCAAGCTGCAGATCGCCGACCTGCCCGCCAGCCTGCCGCAAGGCAAGGCCGACAACCAGATCCTGGGCGTCGTGCGTTCGCTGGAGGACGAGCAGCCTGGCCGCGCCGTGGTGCTGGTGTCGAAAGACATCAACATGCGCATCAAGGCGCGCGCGCTGGGCCTGCCGGCTGAAGACTACTTCAACGACCACGTGCTGGAAGACACCGACCTGCTGTACTCGGGCATCGTGCAGTTGCCGAACGACTTCTGGAACAAGCACGGCAAGGACATGGAGTCCTGGCAGGAAAACAAGAACGGCCAGAGCGCCACGTTCTACCGCGTCACCGGTCCGGTCATCCCGACCTTGCTGGTGAACCAGTTTGTGTTCCTCGAGCCGGCCAACGGCGAGGCGCCGTTCTACGGCCAGGTCAAGCAGATCAACGGCAAGACCGCCGTGCTGCAAACCCTGCGCGACTACAGCCACAACAAGAACAGCGTCTGGGGCGTGACCGCGCGCAACCGCGAGCAGAACTTCGCGCTGAACCTGTTGATGAATCCGGAGTGCGACTTCGTCACGCTGCTGGGCCAGGCCGGCACCGGCAAGACCCTGCTGGCATTGGCGGCGGGCCTGGCGCAAGTGCTGGAGACCAAGCTGTACAACGAGATCATCGTCACCCGCGTCACGGTGCCGGTGGGCGAAGACATCGGCTTCCTGCCGGGCACCGAGGAAGAGAAGATGTCGCCATGGATGGGCGCCTTCGACGACAATCTCGAAGTGCTGAACAAGTCCGACAGCGATGGCGGCGAATGGGGCCGCGCGGCGACGCAGGACCTGATCCGTTCGCGCATCAAGATCAAGTCGCTCAACTTCATGCGCGGACGCACCTTCGTCAACAAGTTCCTGATCATCGACGAAGCGCAGAACTTGACGCCGAAGCAGGTCAAGACCTTGGTCACGCGTGCCGGTCCAGGCACCAAGATCCTCTGCCTGGGCAACATCGCGCAGATCGACACGCCTTACCTGACCGAAGGGTCGAGCGGCCTGACCTACGTGGTGGACCGCTTCAAAGGCTGGTCGCACAGCGGCCACGTCACGCTGGCGCGCGGCGAACGCTCGCGCCTGGCCGACCACGCCAGCGAAGTGCTGTAATTCCGGCTGCAGCCCGCAAGGGCCTGCGCGCACAAAAGCCCCGTCCGCCATCCGGCGCGCGGGGCTTTTTATTTGCGCGCGCAGGCCTTCTTGACCTTCCCACCGTGGGAAGGGGTACAGTGCCCCTGGGGTCAGGCCTGCATTCGTGCAGTTGCCCCCTGGTGCCCCCTGGGGTCAGGCCTGCATTCGTGCATATTTAAAGCCAGGCGGGCGAGACACACAACAATAAGCTGCCGTGAGACGAATTTTCGCTATTTGTAACGCATGGGTATGCCGCGTTCGTCCAATCGGCAAGCTGAGACTAATCAAATTGAATTCCGATCCAGGCAATTATCTTCTGTTGCAGGGATAATCGTTCGCTAAACACCAAAGATTTATGCACGAATGCAGGCCCGACCCCAGCCGTTTTTTGCACGAATGCAGGCCTGACCCCAGGGCCCTGACCCCAGCCCCCCTCCCCCGTCCGCCATCCGGCGCGCGGGGCTTTTTATTTGCGCGCGCAGGCCTTCTTGACCTTCCCACCGTGGGAAGGGGTACAGTGGCGTCATCAAGCAATTTATGGAGGTACGGAGATGTATCAGCTACAGGTGGAAGAAATGAGCTGCGGGCACTGCGTGGCGAGCGTGACCGGCGCGGTGAAGGCGCTCGATGCGCAGGCGACGGTGCAGGTCGACCTGGCGGGCAAACAGGTCACCGTGGCCTCCAGCGCGACGCTGGAGGCGGTGAAAGCGGCTATCGCCGGCGCGGGCTTCCCGGTCAGCGCGGCGCGTTAGCCTATTCGAGTTCGGGATAACGGCGGAAGATGCCGTCCTCGTTGAACGGGATGCGCCGCCTGGACGCCAGATAGGCGGCAATATTGGGGCGCTGTGCGACCATGTCGCGCAGCGCGGCCAGCCCCGGCCAGGACGGCTCCAGCTTCGCCATCGCTTTCGGGAAGGCGTAGCGCAAGCCTTCGATCAGCTGGAACAGCGACAAGTCCACATAACTCAAACGCCGGCCCACGATGTGGCGTCCGCCGTTATTCTGCAGGATCTGTTCGAAGTACCCCAGATACTTGGGGATGCGCTCCGCCGTGAAATCGGCGGCGCGCTTTTTCGCTTCCTTCTTCTGGTCTTCGTAATACAGATTGGTCGATACCGGGTGGTGGCTATCGTGCGCTTCGTTGACGACGTCGGCGATGGTGAGCTGCAGCTGGTGCGCCCACAGCCAGCCTGCTTCGGCACGCGGCGCCAGGCCGTGGCGTCGCCCCAGATAGAGCAGGATGTTGGCGGTCTGGCCTATCAGCAGCTCGCCGGCGCGCAGCACCGGCGGCGCGAACGCGGCCCGCTGCTCCTGCCCGGGATCGATCGCCGCCATCGTCGGCGGCATGCCGCCTTTGCCGCGCGCTACGTCCTTGTAGGCGGCGCCGGCTTCCTCCAGCGCCAGCCGCACGAATTCGCCCCTGCCCTGAATGCTGGGCCAGTAATACAGTTCATAGTGCATCGCCAGGTCCTTCCCCGATACGGATATGGAAACGGAATGATGCCTTATTTCCTTCCCGGCCGACGCCCGCAAGCGGCGGCGCGCGGGCGCGGCTATAATCGCCGCATGCCTCCCGTCCCTCCCCTCGAACTCTCCACCGTCCTCCTGATCGCCGCCGCCGGCCTGTTCGCCGGCGTGCAGAACGCCCTTGCCGGCGGCGGTTCTTTCATCACCTTCCCTGCCCTGCTGCTGGCGGGCCTGAACCCGGTGGCGGCCAATATGACGTCCACCATCGCCATGTTCCCCAGCCAGACCACGTCCGCCATCGCGGGCCGCAAGCTGGCCGGCGGCGTGGGCGGGCTGACGTTCAGGCAGCTGTTCATCATCAGCATCGCCGGCGGCGTCTTCGGCGCCATCCTGTTGATCGTGACGCCGCCTACCTTTTTCTCCAAACTGGTACCCTGGCTGGTGCTGTTCGCCACCTCGATGTTCGCCTGGGGCAGTTTCCGCAGCCAGCCGCTGCACGAGGTGAGCGGCTTGCCGACCGGCGCGCTGGTGGCGATCCAGAGCTGCATCGCGATCTACGGCGGCTACTTCGGCGGCGGCATCGGCTTCCTGATGCTGGCCGCGCTCACCGTCGCGGGCCAGCAAATCCGCATGGCCACGGCCACCAAGAATATGCTGGCGATGGCGATGAACGCGTCGGCGGCGGTGATCTTCGCCTTCTCGGGCATGATCAGCTGGCCGGCCGCGCTGGCGCTGTGCGCGGGCGGCATCGCGGGAGGATTGTGCGGTTCGTGGCTGATCCACCGCATGCCGGAACGCTTGATGCGCGGCTTCGTGGTGGCGGTCGGCGCGGCGCTGACCGTGTGGATGTTTATTCGCTGAGCGTCTGCAGGATGGGGCAGTCGGGACGCTGGTCGCCCTGGCAGCAGCTGGCCAGGCTGGCCAGCGTGTCGCGCATCTCGCTCAATTCCCGGATGCGCTGATTCAGTTCATCGACATGGGCCAGCGCGATCCGCTTGACGTCGGCGCTGGCGCGTTCGCTGTCCTGCCACAGCGACAGCAGCTCGCGGATCTGCTCGAGCGAGAAGCCCAGCTTGCGCCCGCGCTTGATGAAGCGCAGCGCGTGCAGATCCGACTCGCCGTAGATGCGGTAGCCGGACTCGCTGCGCCGGCTCTCGCTGACCAGCCCTATGCTTTCATAGTAGCGTATCATCTTGGCGCTGACGCCCGAGGCCTGCGCGGCCTGTCCGATATTCATGTTTAACGCACTTCGCACTCGATGGTGTTGGACTTGGCGGGCACGCCCGCAGCACCCGCCGGCGCCGCCGACTGGTTAAAGGCCGGCGGCGGCGTGAACCGTATGCCCGGGTTGACTGGCACGATCACCGGGGGCTTGCTGGGGCTCGCTGTATAGCCGAACTGGCCAGCCGCGAAATTGCTTGTGCCGCCCGGATTGGTAACGTGAATCAGACCGTCGAGCACCTGCACGTACAATCCGGGCAAGCGCGGGGTTCCCGATGACGGCGGAGGCGGGAGTGTGACCTGCGCCAGCTGCAGCGGCGCGATCGGCATCACGCTGTCGCCCAGCGCGGCGGTGCTGGCGTTGAGCCAGGCTTGCATCGCCGCCAGCGCACGCTCTTCCTCCGGCGGCTGGTACTCGGCGATGAAGGTGGTGCCGCGGATGCCGATGGTGGCGGCCGGCGTCTTCAGCTCGAATTTTTCCTTGTTGCGCTTGCCCAGCAGGCCGGTGACCGAGCGCAGGCCGCCTTTCACCAGGCTGAAATTGGCGCTGTCGCCGTCCGGCTTGGCGTTGTCGAAGGCGAAGTTATCGACCGTCATGGTGGTGGCCGGTTTCAGCGTCATTTCACTGTTGTCGATGAAGCGCACCATGGCGTAGGTGTTCTTCTCGGTCACCAGGGTGTCGCCGCTTTCCACCTCCGACTTGAGCGACAGGATCTTGACCGCGCCGCTGGCCTTGCGCGCCAGCAGCGGCCCGCTCAGCTGCACCACGGTGCCCGCCACCTGCGCGGCCAGGGCCAGCGTGCAACTGCACCACAGGACCAGCAGCAGCAACGCTTTAGTTACAGTACAGTTTTTTGACAGGTTCATTTTTGATTCCCGATTTGTCGGATGAGGCGGTGGTTTTGGTGTCGTCTTTCGCGTCGGCCTTGTCGTCCGGCGTGGACGCGGTGGCGGCCGGACCGCCAGTGGAAGAACTGGAAGAACCAGTTGCGCCGCCGTCGACGGCGGCGGGTTCTTTCAGCGCCGCGTGCTTGGTCACGGCGATGGCGGCGATCAATTCGTTGGCCGCCTTTTGCACCGGCTTGACCGGTTCGCTCGCGGTCGGCGGCGAGATCACCTGGCACAAGGCCGAATTAGGAGCAATGGTGCAGATGCCGGACCCGGGCGGCGTCACCACCGGCGGCGTCACGACAGGCGGAACCACCACGGGCGGCTCGACCGGTGGCGTGACTATCGGCGGCGTAATTACCGGTGGCGTCACTACCGGTGGCGTCACTACCGGTGGCGTCACTACCGGCGGAGTCACCACTGGCGGCGAAACAACGGGCGGGGTCACAACAGGCGGCTCGACCGGAGGCGTCACGACAGGCGGCACCACGACAGGCGGTTCGACAGGCGGCGTCACTACCGGCGGCGTCACTACAGGCGGTGTCACGACCGGCGGCTCGACAGGCGGCGTCACCACCGGCGGCGTGACAACCGGCGGGACAACCACAGGCGGTTCGACAGGCGGCGTCACCACCGGCGGCGTGACAACCGGCGGGACAACCACAGGCGGCTCGACCGGCGGCGTGACAACCGGCGGCGTCACCACGGGCGGGGTCACCACAGGGGGTTCGACCGGCGGCGTCACCACCGGCGGGAGCACAACCGGCGGTTCGACCGGCGGTTCGACCGGCGGCTCGACTGGCGGCGTGACCACCGGCGTGTTTTGGCTCGGCAGCGTGGTCAGCCTGCCAGGCGCGGCCTGGACCGTGCTCTCCGTGGCGCCGACAATGGCCGCGCCGGCAGCCAGCGTGATGCTGCCGCTGGCCGAACGGACCTGGGCGTTGCTGGCGAAGGTCAGCTGGTCGTTGCTGGACCCGCTGGAACCGGCCGTCAGTTCGATGTCGCCGGTCTCGGTGCGCACCGCACCGTTGATGGTCAACGGGCTGTGCGCCACCAGCGTGATCTTGCCGCTATGGCTGGCCACTTCGCCGTCCACCACCAGCGCGCCCGTGTTGTTCAGCGTGACCGCGCCAGCATTGCCGGTGCGGGCTCTCAGCAGATCCACCGTCAGCTTGCCGCCGTGCGCGGTGATCGGGTTGGCGGTGTAGTTGGCATTGCTGATGTTGATCAAGCTGCTGCCGCCGCTGGCCGTGCTTTCCGCGCTCAGCTGCGACACCATGGTCGACAACGCAGCCGCCGACGTGCCGATGTTTTCGGTGGCGGTCAGTTCCAGGCGGTCGGCCTGGATCAAGCCGCTACCCTGCGTGATGGCGCCCGACACGTCCAGCGCCACGGTGCCCGGCACCGTGATGCCGGCCACAGCCAGGCTGCGGTCGCTCTTGAAGGCCAGTCCGCCGGACGCCGAAGTCACCTGCGCTGACAGGCGCTGTACATGGTTGGCCTGCTGGCCTAGGGCGACGCCGCCGTTCGACACGATGGCCAGGCTGGCCACGTCGATGGCGCCGGTCTGCGCGATGCCCGCGTTGCTCAGCAAGGTAATGCTGGCGGTGTTCTCGTGGCGCTGCACGTAGTCGCCGGCGCTGGCGATGCCAGCGACGGTGATCAGACCCGCGCCCGATGTGCTGTCCGAGGAGCCTATGGTCAGCGATGGCGCATTGACGTAGCGCAGTGTGTTCAGCAGCAGGCAGGACGCCGCGCTGGACGCGCACGCGCTGGCGCCGACCGTGATGCCGTAGCCCGCACTCACCGGCGCCAGCACGACGCTGTCGGCGCTGACTTCGGCCCCCAGCGTGATGGCGTCGGCGTTCAGGCGCACAGTATCTGCCGCCACTTGCGCGGTGTTGCGCAAAGTGTCTTCGGCCGTCAGCAGCAGCGTGCCGGCCGAGGACAGGGCGCCGTTCACCGTCAGGCCGCCCGCCGAATGCACGCTCAGCGTTCGGTTGGCACTGCCCCAGCTGTCCATGTCCAGTGCGTTGATAGTGACGCTGCCGCCGTCATTCGCGTTGTCGATGTAGAGGGTCTGCGCGTTCACCGTTTTCAGTTCCGCTTCGCTCAGGCCCAGCACGCCGCTGCCGCCGTCGGCGTTCGCGCCCAGCAGCACGCTGGCAGCCGTCAGCGGTGCGAAGCTGACCATGCCGGAACTGCTGCTGGCGGTGGTGCTGGACGTGCTGTCCAGCGCGATGCTGTCGGCAACAAAGTTCACGCTGCCGCCCTGCACGCTGGCGCCCGCGCCCAGCGCGATGCCGCCGCCGCTGTTGTTGACCGTCAAGCGCAAGGTGCCCGCCGCCACGACGCTCGCGCCGGCGCCGATGTCGATGCTGCCGCCCCCCAGCTGCAGCACGCTGCCGCCGGCCGTGCCGCCGCCACTGCTCAGATCGAGCGCGCCGGCCACGCTGAGCGTGCCCGTGTAGCCGTCGCCGTCGCCGATGTTCAGCGTGGGCGCGCTCACCACGCGCAGTTCATCCGCCGTCAGCACCAGCGTGCCGCTGCCGCCGCTGGCGTCTTTGCCCAGCTTGATCGCAGCCGACGGCGTGTAGGGGCTGAGACTGGCCGTGCCGGTGGCGCTGATGGCGCCGGCCTTGCTGCCCAGGTCCATATTATCGGAGCGCAGCAGCACGTTGTGCGCGGCCAGCCCGCCTTGGGCACCGAACACGATGCCGCCGCTGCTGTCGTAAGTTCCGACGTACACGGTGCCGTCGCTGCTGTTGGCCTGCACGTTCTTGTTGATGGCGATCTCGCCCGCGCTTTCGATGAAAACGTTGCGCACGTCGGCCAGGTTCAGCGCACCGTCCACGGTCACGCCGCCGCTGGCGCTGCTGCCGATGTTGACGTTCAGCGCGGAGACGCGGCCCAGCTCGGCCGGGCTCAGCGTGAGCTTGCCTTCGACCTTGCTGGCGGAGACCGCAATGCCGCGTCCGGCCGTGAACGGCGTGAAGGACACCGAGGTGCCCTGCTCCCTGCCGCCGCCGTTGACGGCGCCGGACAGCGTCACGTCGTCCGCGACGAAGGCGAACAGCGGCGACGCGCTGTCGTCGGAGCTGCCCGTCAGGCTGCCCGCGCTGCCTATGGTCACGCTGCCGCCGGCCTTGTTCACGCGCAGTTCCGCGTCGCCCAGGCCGACGTTGGCGGCCGCGTTCAGCGTGACGGCCGCGCCGCTCAGCGCCAGCTTGCCGCCGTTGGTCGACACGGCCGCGGCCAGCGTCACCGTGCCGCTGCCGGCTGCGGTGGCGCTGTCGGTCGCGCCCAGGTTGGCCTGCAGCGTGACGTCGCCGTGGTTGGTGCTCAGCGCCGCGTTGACGCTGATATTGCCGCGCGCCTGCGCCGTCAGGCCCACGTTGGCGGCCGCTATGCTGACCGCCTGGTTGAAGCTGATGTCCTGGTTCGCCTGCAGCAGCACATTGCTGGTGGCGCCGTTGATGGTGGACGCGGCGATGGTGCTGACGCCGCTGCCGCTGTCGAAATCGGCCACCTGCGTCAGCGTGGCGATGCCGCCGCTGCTCACTTCGATGTAGTCCGGGTCCAGCAGCCAGAGACCGGTGGCGCCCCGCCCTGAACGGGCGAAGGTGTCGACGCGCGCGCCGGCCACGTCGAGGAAGTGGCCCGAGGTTTCCACCAGGCCGCCGTCGCCGCCCTGCGCGCCGCCGCGCGCCGACAGCGCGCCATGCATGCGCGCCGACCGGTCGCCCCAGACGATGATCTTGCCGCCGTCGCCAAGCGCGGTGGCGTCGGCCGAGATGACGGCTTCCGCGCCGACGAAGCTTTGCTGCGCTTGCGGCAGCAACGCCGATTTGCCATCGCCCTTGCCCTGGTAATCGCCGCCGACCAGCACGCTGCCGCCGCCGGCAGCACCGTCGGCCTGCACGCGCGCGTCGCCGGTCAGGCCGACGCGCTCGCCCAGCAACTGGATCTCGCCGCCCTGCCCCGCACTGTTGTTCGCGCTGGTCAGGCTGCCCGCCTCCAGCAGCGTGGTGCCGCTGGATTTCAATACGATCTTGCCGTTGGCGCCCAGCGCCGCGCTGTCCGCGCTGACGCGCCCGCGCTGGTTCACCAGCGCGCCGTAGATGCCGACCTTGCCGCCGGCGGCCAGCACCCGCCCCAGGTTCAGGGCCTGGTCGGCCGGCGCCGACACCACCACGTGCACGTCCGGGCTGGCGCTGTCGACCAGCTGCACGCTCTTGCCGGCGGCCAGCACCACCTCGCCCTGCGGGGAGGTGATGACGCCACTGTTCTCGACGCTGGAGGCGATCAGGTAGACCTGGCCGCCGTCCGGCGTGGTGATGCTGCCCTGGTTGACGACCTTGCCCGCCCCCTCGCCGGCGTAGTGATTCCTGCCGGCCAGGAAATCGGCATTGCTGATGGCCAGGCTGGAGGCCACCAGGCCGTTCACGTCGACCCGCGCGTCCTTGCCGAACAGCACGCCGTTCGGGTTGATCAGGTAGACCTTGCCGTTCGACTGCAAGGAGCCGAGGATCTTGCTCGGATCCTGGCCGACGATGCGGTTCAGCACCTTGCTGTCGCCGCTTTGCTGGATGAAGCGCGTGATCTCGTTCGGACTGATCGAAAAGCTTTGCCAGTTGATGATGGCGTTCGGCGTGTTCGTCACCGAAAATACATTGCCCTGCAGACTGAACGTGGCCTGCCCCGCCACCACTTGCGCAGCCAAGGGGTTGGCGTGCGCCGCCGCGCCATAGCAGGCGGCTACCAGCGCCGCCAGGAATTTGCGCTTCAGCTTGTGGTGGATGGGGAATTGTTCAATCATCATCTTCGATCAATAGGACAGGCCCAGGCGCACATGCAGCCGGTTGGCGCCGCCGCGCCCGGTCGCGCCCGCTTTGACGACATGGCCGTAGTCGAGCTGCAGGTTGGCATAGGTGGACATCAGCACGCGCAGGCCGAGGCCGGCGCTGGCGATGCTGGTGCTGCTCAATTCACCGGCCAGCGCATGGTTGCGCTTGATGTAGGCGCTGTCGTAGAAGCCCAGCACGCGGCACTGGACCAGCGCGGCCGTGCACAGGTTGGGGGTGTACAACTCGAGGTTGGCGCCCAGGCCGCTGTCGTTGGAAATTTCGCGTTCGGCGAAGCCGCGCACCGAACTGGCGCCGCCGGCGCCGAACTGCTCGCCCGGGATCAGGGCGTCGGCCGAGTACTGGCCGTTGGCAATGGCGCGCACTTGCCACTCCTGCGGCAGCACGCGGCTGAAGCTGCCAGACAGGCGCAGCGCGCTGTAGCCGGCCTTGGCACCCTTGCGGGCGTTGGTAAAGTCTTCCTGGCTGCCGCGCGAGCCGCCCGCCACGTTGTGCAGCAGGGTGACCGAGCCGCCCAGCTCATTGCCCTCGCCGCTCCAGTTGGCGACGTAGTTCACGCTCAGCGGATGGACGGTGACGTCGTTGCCCAGGTTCTGGCCCAGCAGCAGCACCGTGTTCTTGAAGGCCTTGTGGTCGACACCGTACACCAGGCGCGATTCGTAGTTGCCGCGCTTGGGCAGGCCGTGCGTGTAGCGGACGCCGTACACCGCACCTTTGCCGCTGACGGCCAGGTCGAAGATGCCGGCCGACACCGTACCCGAATCCACGTTCGAATAGCTGCCGAAGAAGTCCAGCGAGCCGCCCAGTTCGTACAGTGGCACGTGGTAGCCAACGCCGTACACTTTCACGCGTCCCGGTTGCTCGGCGGTGGTGGTGTACTGCAGGCTGGCGACATGGTCGCGGCCCCACAGATTGGCGTGCTGCAGCACAAAGCCCAGGTGGGTCTTGCCGGTCTGCCCGGTGCCGGTGTTGTCGGCGTTGAGCATGGCCTTCCATGGATTCTCGTCCGTCACTTCCAGGCCGGCGTCGACTTCGCCGTCGGTGTCGCTGCTCTGCAGCTTCAGGCTGACTTTTTTTGCCGGGCTTTCATTGGCCAGCCGTAAGTTGCCGGACACTTGCGTCAAATTGGGCGTCTGGCCTTCCCGCAGCGCGGGCAGGCTGCGCCGGATATTGGCTTCGTCGAAATGCCGGTTGTTCTTGACCTTGATGCGGCCGATCTTCGTTTCCACCACGTTCAGGCGCACCACGCCGCGGTCCAGCTCCTGTTCGGGCAGTTCCACCGTCACCACATTGTAGCCGCGCGCGTGGTAGGCAGCTTCCAGCGCCTCCAGGGCCTGCTGCACGTCGCCGAAGTCGCGCCGCTGGCCCGTATAGCGGGCCACCAGGCGCGCCACCTCGTCGGCCGGCAACAAGGTGTTGCCCTTGACCTCGAAGCGGCTGATTTCAAAACGGATCGCGCTATCGGGCTCGGCGGCCCAGGCGGCGTTGACAGCAACGGCAAGCACGGTGCCTGCAAGAATGCGCACTAGTTTCAATGTCATATCGGCTCTTGGAGTTATTCTGGCGCTGCGGGCGGCCGGCCGGCCATTCCGGAGCGGCGCGTGCTGCGCACATGCAATTATTACCCAGGACCAAACCGAATCTCGCATTCCCCGGCAAAATCTGGAAATTTAAGCATCCGGGATGACACATACAGTGCGCGGAATGTGAAATGCTAGCACGAATTGCATAAAAAGTGCTCAAACGAAACTAATATTCCATAGTTTTAATAGAAGTCCGCAGACGGCGCGGGCGGTGGCGGCGCGAAGGACGCGGGCGGGCTGAACTGCATGCCGGGGTTGCTGGTCATTTTGACAGGCTTGGTGGTGGCGTCCTTGATGTAGCCGAACTGCCCCGGGTCGTACTGGCCCTGGCCGGCCTGGTTGGTCACGGAAATGCCGCCCTCGCTGACATAGACGTGCAGCCCCGGCGGCAGCCCCCCGGCCGGTACCGGCGCCGGCGGTATCAGCGGCGCGGCGCGGGATACCGCGTCGGCCGCAGTTGCCACAGCTGCCGCCGACGCCGGCGCGCCCGATGCGCCGTCGACGTATTCGATGATGAAGGTGGTGCCGCGTATGCCTATGGTGGCGCTGGGCGTTTTGATGAAAAACTTTTCCTTGCTGCGCTGGCCGAGCAAGCCCGTCACCGAGCGCAACCCGCCTTTCAGCAACTGGAAGCTGGCACTGTCGCCGTCCTGCCTGCCGCGGCTGAAGGCGAACTGCTCCACCGCCAGCGTGGTGGACGGCTTCATGGTGATTTCGCTACTGTCGATAAAGCGCAGCAGCGCGTAGGCGCCGGCCTGCGTTTGCAGGGTGTCGCCGCTTTCCACTTCGGAGCGCAGCGCCAGCGGTTTGAGCGTGCCGTCCGGCTTTTGCGCCAGCAGCGGTCCGCTCAGCTGCACCACCGTGCCCGCTACCGGGCCGGCCAGCGCGCCCGCAGCAGGGCCCGCCAGCAGCAAGACCAGCCAGGACGCCGCGACCGGGCCGACCTTAGTTGCAATACATCTTTTTGACTGGCTCGACCTTTTTAAGCTCGGGCTGAGTGCTGGCGATGCCATCCTTTTTCTCCTCTTTCGCAACTTCCGTGGCCTTGGACTCTTCCTTTTCGCCAGGCGTGGAGTTGACCAGCAGCTTAGGCATGCTGACGACCTCTTTGGTGGACGAGGTGGTGGCAGTGGTGGCGGTGGTGTTGATGATGTTGACCGTCGCGTTCAGCGCCTGGCCGACGGGCTCCTTCGACTGGCCCTGGCTGGCGTCGGCAGCCGCCTTGGCCGCCGCGTCCGTCGCCGCCTTGGCTGCCACATCGGCCGCCGCTTTCGCCGCCGCGTCCCGCGCCGCCTTGGCCGCCGCTTCGGCTGCCGCCTTGGCCGTCGCCTCATCATGGGCAGCCTTGGCCGCCGCGTCCGCTGCGGCCTGGGCTGCCTCCTGTGCCGCCTTGGCTGCCGCTTCGGCTGCCGCGGCCTTCGCAGCAGCATCGGATGCCGCTTTGGCTGCGGCATCCTGTGCCGCCTTGACCGCCGCCTCGGCCGCCGCCTCGGCCGCCTTGGCTGCAGCTTCAGCCGCCGCCTTGGCTGCCGCGTCGGCCGCCGCCTTGGCTGCCGCCTCCGCCGCCGCATCGGCTGCCGCTTTCGCCGCCGCGTCCGCCGCCGCTTTGGCCAAGGCATCCTGCGCCGCCTTGGCCGCTGCCTCGGCCGCCGCCTTGACTGCCGCTTCCGCCGCAGCGTCGGCTGCCGCTTTCGCCACCGCGTCCGCCGCTGCCTTGGCTGCCGCATCGGCCGCCGCCTTGGCTGCGGCGTCGGCCGCGGCTTTGGCGGCCGCATCGGCTGCTGCATCCGCAGCCGCTTTTGCCGCCGCGTCGGCCGCCGCCTTGGCCGCTGCGTCCGCCACTGCCTTGGCGGCGGCATCGGCTGCAGCCTTCTCTGCCGCTTCGGCCGCGGCCTTGGCCGCGGCGTCCGCCGCTGCCTTCGCCGCTGCGGCGTCGGCGGCCGCTTTCGCCGCCGCAGCCGCAGCGCCGTCGTTCAGGACAGGCACCGACCCGCCCTGGAAAATACCCTCCGGCGCCGAAATCGAGCCCAGGGTCGCGCTCAGCGTGATCGCACCGGCGCCACTAATCGTCATATTGCTGTCGGCGCTGATGCTGCCGGTCTGCGCCAGCAAGCTGATGCCGCCGCTCGTGCTTTGCAGCGTGCCGGCCAGCTGGATCCCGGTGCCGGCGGTCATGGAAATATCGTTCACGGCCTGGATACTGGAACTGCTGCTTAGCGTGATGCCGGTACTGGCCGACAGGCTGACGCTGTTGCCCTGCACCGTATTGCTGATGGTGATAGGGCTGTGCGCCGTCAGCGATACTGCACCGAGGGCCGCCGACAGCGTGCCTTCGGTGTAGATGCCGCCCACGTTGTCGATGGCGATGCTGCCGCCGCTGGTGCTCAAGGGACCGACGCCCAGTTCATCGCTGCCGCTCAGCGTGTTGTGCAGGCTGATGCCGCCGCTGCCGTAGTTGGTGCCGCTGAAATGGAGCACATGGTTGGCGCTGTTGTCCAACGCGACGCCGTTTTGCGACGACACCATCAGATGGTTGGTATTCAGCGCGCCGCTCTGGGCGATGCCGGCGCCTTCGGAGACGTTCAGCGAAATACCTTCCAGCGCGGTGATCGGCCCGACCGTCAGGTTGCCGCTGTTGTGATGGATGCTCACGCTGCCCGGCACGACAACCGTGCCGCCGCTGTATGCGTAGGCCGAATTGATGGTCAGCGCGGACAGGCCGCTGATGGCGCCGCCGCTCTGGTTGAAGCTGCTGGTGGTGACCGAGGCCAGCCCGGACAGCGTACCGCCGCTCAGGCTCACGCCGGTGGCATTCAGCGAGCCGGCGCCGCTCAGCGCACCGCCGCTTTGCGCATAGGCGCCCGTAGTCAACGCGCTGTTCAGGGCCAGGCTGCCGCTGCTGACGGTCAGCGCACCGCCCGTCAGCGACGAGGAAGCGCCCTCGACCGCGCCCAGCGTCAGCGCGCCGCCAGCGACCGTCAGCCCCATGCTCATGCTCGTGTTGATCGTGCCCACCGCCAGGGTGCCGCCGCTGATTGTTACCGTCAGTGGCTGGAAGTGGATGCCGGTCAGCGAACTCAGCGTGGTGCTCCCGGCGTCATAGATCACCTCGCCACCGTACATACCCAGCTCGGCGGCCAGCACATTGCTGGCGACCGGCACCGCTCCGCCGGACCAGTTACCCGAATCGCTCCACAGGTTGTTACCGGCGCTGCCGGTCCAGGTGGCCTTGCCCAGTTGCGTGATGTTGGCACTGAGGGACGGCGCCGTGAAGGTGTAGTTGCCGGCGTCGGTGCCGGCCAGCGTCAGGCCGGACACGGTCACGGCCTTGCCTGTGCCGACGTTGCGGTCGGCGAAGGCGGCCGTATAGTTCGAGGTATTCAGCGACACGCTGTCCTGCAAGAGCACACCGGACAGCTGCCCGCCCTCGGTGACGTTCAGCGTAGCCGAGGTGGAACCGTTGTAGACGCGGCTGTTCGCGCTGAGCCCGCTTGCGGTCAGCGCGGCCGGGGTGACACTGGCGGTCACATTGCCGGGATAGCTGGTCACTTCATAATTGCTGCTGCCGGTGCCGGTCAGGTCCGTGCCGGTGAAGCCGATAGTCTTATTGCTGCCCACGTTCTTACCTTGGTCACCGGTAAAGTAGGCGTGCACCGAGGACACCTGGACCGTGTCGCCGCTGAAGGTGCCGCTCAAGGTGCCGCCGGTCACCGTGGCTGCCGTGGTGGCGTTGTAGACGCGGCTGACGCCGGTCAAGCCGCTGATGGCGAGCGGCGCTTTCGTGATGGTGCCGGTGGCGGTCACGAGCGCCTGGTAGTTGCCCGCGTGGTCCCCACCCAGCGTCAGTGGCGCGGTGATGGACTTGCCGACACCCACCTCCTTGTCGATGAAATTGTAGTTGCCTGCCACGGAGGCGGTCACCGTGTCGCCTGCAATCGCCGCGAAGACGGGCGTGCCGGTGACGGTGGCGTCGGTCATGCCATTGTAGCTGCGGTCCACGCCGGTAATGCCGGTGACCGTCAGCAGCGCTGGCGTGATGGTCGCGGTGCCGGACGAAGAGCTGAGCTGGTAATTGGCCTTGTTCGCCCCGTCCAGCGTCACCGCAATGTCGGTCAGCGTTTTGTTGGTGCCGGCGTTCCAGTCCTGGAACTTCGCCTCGGCGGAGCCGGTGACGGTGTCGCCATCCAGAACGCCGGTCAGCGCCACGGTGGCGGTATTAAACGAGGTGTCGCGGTTGTAGACTTTGCTGCCACTAAGCTGCGCGGTCAACTGCGCCGGTGTAATCGCCAGCACCGGGTTGCTGCCCTCCGCGATATGGTAGCTGATGTCGTATTTCGTGGAATACAGGCCGCCTATGCTGTAGCTGCCGACATCCCTGGCGCCATTCCAGCCCAGCGTGCCGCTCACGGCTGTGTCGCCGCCCGTGAAGCCTGTATAAGCGCCGGAACCTGCAAACGTGGCGCTGGCGCGGTCGTACACCTTGGTGACGCCGCTGCCGGTGACCGTCACCGTCAGCGGTGCCAGCATGCTTTTCAACAGTGGCGTGGTATAGCCTTCATAGATGCGCCACGTCGCTGCCACTTCGCCGTCGCTGAAATTGAAGTTGGCGAAGCTGGCTTGCTGCATCATCTGCGCGCTGGTCAAACCGGTGCCGCCGCCGGTGCCGGCAGTCACGCCCACGCCCGCCAGCGTGGAATCGAAATAACCGTTGCTCAGCGTGCCGGTGTTGGCGCCGATCAGGCCGTGCACATGGCTGCCGGATTCGGCACTGCCGACGCTGCCGGCGCTGTAGGCATTGCTGACGGTGGCGTCGTTCTGGCCCACCAGGCCGCCCGCGTAGTCGCTGCTGACCGCCACATTGCCCTTGGCGTAGACCTTGCTCAGACTGGCGGTGTAGCTGCCGTTGCTGTAGTTGTACCCGACCAGGCCGCCCGCGACGGAGCCGGCCGCCACGTTGCCGCTGGCGTAGGACACGCTGATGGCCCCGCCCAGGTTCTTGCCCACCAGGCCGCCCGCGACGGTACCGCTGGCAGTGACATTGCCGCTCGCATAGGATTCGGCGATGCTGCCACCGTCGCCATTGTTGGCGTTGATGCCAACCAGGCCGCCCACGTAGCCGACGCCCGCGCTGCTGACATTGCCGGTGGCGCTGGACGTATCGATAACGCCCGTATTGCTGCCCACCAGTCCGCCGACGCCAGCCGCTGTCTCGCTCTGGATGGTTGCCGCAAGGCCTGTCACCGCACCGCTGGCGCTCGAGCCAGTGATATAGCCGCCGTTATAGCCAGCCAACCCTCCGGTTGCGTTGATGCCGCTCACGCTCGCACTGCTGTAGGCGTCCTGGATGCGGCCGCTCAGCACATTGCCCGCGACGCTGCCGACATAGTTCTGGCCCCGCATCGAACCACCGCTCAGGGTCAATTCCTGGATGGTGCCGTTATTGACGTAGCCGAACAGGCCGACGCCGTTGCTGGTGGGGCGGTTGACGGTCAGGCCGGTGATGGTCTGGCCGTCGCCGTTGAATTCACCGCTGAACATATTGCCGCTGCTACCGATAGGCACGAAGCCCGCGCCGCTGTTCCAGGCGCTGGTGCCGCTGGCGTCGATACTCTCGCCTAGCACATAGCGCAGGCCGAGGCTTTGCGTGGCGATGCCCTGCAAGCCGTACACGTCCGCAATCGTATAAGCCTCGTCGCCGCCAGTGCCGCCCAGCACCCGCAGGAAGCTGCCGCCGCTGAGCCGGAAGTCGCTTGCGCTGAAGGCCGGCAAAGTGCCGCTACTTTGCGTCCACTTGCCGTCGAGCAGTTCAAATGTGCCGCTCACGGCCACCGCGCCGGTGGCCGTGATGATGCCGGGCGTATTCGCTGAGCCAGGCGTATAGAGCGCCAGGCCGCCCGTAGTTATGGACGATTGCAGGCCGATGTTACGCTTCGCGTTCAGCGCCAGGTTACCCGTCGTGACAGCCGAATTCGTATTGACGGTGAGATCGTTTTGCGCGCTCAGCGTCAGGTTGCCGGCGTACGACAGCGGCGCGCTGACAACGATGTCGCCGGTGACGACATTGCTGCTGTTGACCGACACGTACAGCGCGCCTGTCGGCGTCACGCTGGCTAGGTCGGCCGCGCTCAGCGTCAGCGTATTGTCGACGGCCGTGCTGGCACCCAGATTGATCGGATTGCTGGACTCCAGGCTCACCGACGGCGCCGTCAGCGTGCCGCCGGCCAACGCCATCCTGCCGCTGAACAGGTTGATGCCCGAAGCAGAGGTCACCGTGCCGCTGTTGGTGATTTTATTGCTGCCGCTGGGCGAAGTCTGCAAGCTGATCACGCCGGTCGCCGCCAGGTCCGCGCCGCTGGCGATATTCAGGGCCCCGGTGTACGTTTGCAACAGCAGGCTGCCGCTGTTCTGCCCTGTCGTCAGGTTCAGGTCGCCTGCGACAGTCAAGGTGTTGGCGCCGCTGCCGACGCCTATGCTCAGCCAGCCGTTGGCGGGCAATTGCACATTGGCCAGCTCGTCCGCGCTCAGGCCCAGCACACTGGTGGCGTCGGCCGCGCTGCCGCCGATGGAGATGTTGGTGCCGGTGCTGATGGGCGCAAGGCTGATGCCGTGCTGCGTGGTCGTGCCCAGCGCACCGTTCAGTGCCATGCGGTCGGACTGCAGCGCGACATTGCCCGCGCTCGAACGGACGCTGGCGCCAGTGTCGACGGTAATGCCGGCGTCGGCCTTGGTAGCGAACAGCGACAGGTCGCCGCTGCTGCTCACGGCGCCGCTGACCGTGAGGTCGCCGTCGGTGGCGGTGGCCGTCAGCGTCTTGCCGCTGCCGCTGGCGCTGCTGGCGCCGAGGTTGACGTTGTAAGCCGTCAGCAGGGCGTTGCCGCCGCTGGTGACCATGGTTGCGGTGCCGATGATGAGGTTGCCAGCATTTTCCAGCGTGATGTTGCCGGCCGCCATGGCGCTCAGGCTGGCCACCTGCAAAGCATTGGCCTGGGTGCTGCTCTGCGCGATCAGGCCGCCCACCGCGTTCAGGTTCAATGCGCCGGCGAGGCCGGTGATGGGCGCGTTCAGGAAGATGTCGGTGTCGGCGCGCAAGGTCAGGCTTTGGGACGAGCTCCAAGTAACGGGATCGACCACTTTGATGAAACCGCTGGTGCTGTTGAGCCCTTTGGCATTGACCGTGGAAATAGTAACATCGGTCGATTCCAGGGCAGTGTTCAGCGTGCTGGCCAGCACCAGCGAATCGTGCCATTCGTCGGCCTCCTGGAAGATGCTCTTGCCTTCGCCATCGGCAGCCGCTGCCCGGATGTTCGTGCCCAGCATGCCGGCCGCATTTTCGACACTGTCGGCGATAAAGATGTCGGTTGGGTCGAGCAGCAGCGAACCGGTCTTGCCCTTGGGCGCGCGGGTATCCGCCCGGCCCTGCATGTCCAGGTATTTGCCTGACGTTTCCAGCATGCCGCCGTCGCCGCCCTGTGCGCCGCCGCGTGCCGACAGGCTGCCGAAGACGCGCGTGGCGCCGTCGCTCCAGGCCACCACCTTGCCGCCGTCGCCCTGCTGCGTGGCGTCCGCGCGCACCGTGGCATGCTCGCCGATATAGGTCTGCCGGGCGTGCGGCACCGCCGCGTTCTTCCCCTGGTAGTCGCCGCCGATCAGCACCGTGCCGCCGCCGGCAGCGCCGCTGGCGTCCACCGCCGCGTCGTCGGTCAAGCCGACCCGGTCTCCCAGCAGCTGGATCTCGCCGCCCTTGCCTGCCGCGTTGACGGCGCTGGTGCGGCTGCCCGCCTCCAGCAGCGTGGTGCCGCTGGCCTTCAACACGATCTTGCCGTTGGCGCCCAGCGCCGCGCTGTCCGCGCTGACGCGCCCGCGCTGGTTCACCAGTGCGCCATAGATGCCGACCTTGCCGCCGGCGGCCAGCACCTGCCCCAGGTTCAGGGCCTGGTCTGCCGGCGCCGACACCACCACGTGCACGTCCGGGTTGGCGCTGTCGACCAGCTGCACGCTCTTGCCGGCAGCGAGCACCACCTCGCCCTGCGGCGAGGTGATGACGCCGCTGTTCTCGACGCTGGAGGCGATCAGGTAGACCTGGCCGCCGTCCGGCGTGGTGATGCTGCCCTGGTTGACGACCTTGCCCGCGCCCTCGCCGGCGAAGTGGTTCCGGCCGGCCAGGAAATCGGCATTGCTGATGGCCAGGCTGGAGGCCACCAGGCCGTTCACGTCGACCCGCGCGTCCTTGCCGAACAGCACGCCGTTCGGGTTGATCAGGTAGACCTTGCCGTTCGACTGCAAGGAGCCGAGGATCTTGCTCGGATCCTGGCCGACGATGCGGTTCAGCACCTTGCTGTCGCCGCTTTGCTGGATGAAGCGCGTGATCTCGTTCGGATTGATCGAAAAATTCTGCCAGTTGATGATGGCGTTGGGGGTATTCGTGATGGAGTACAGGTTGCCTTGCTGGAGGAAGCTGGCCTGGCCGGCGACCACTTGCGGGCCGCCCGGATTGGCTTGCGCGGAACCGTAGCAAGCAGCGACGAGAACGGCGAGCAGCTTGAGCCGCAGGCCGTGACGGACTGGATCTGACATCATCGTGAATACCCTTTCTAGCTTGTCACCAACTCAGGTCCACCCTGAGATGCAGACGATTTTTATCCTGTTGCGGCACCAGGCTGGAGCGCACCACGTGACCGTAGTCCACCTGCAGATTGACGTCGCGGGAGAGTTTGACGCGCAGGCCCACGCCCACGCTGCCGATCGACTTCGCGCGCAACTCGCCTCCCAGTTCGCGGTTGTGCTTGATCAGCCCCTTGTCATAAAACACCAGCGCGCGGCAGCGCCAGCGCGCGTCCAGGCCGCACAGTTCCGGCGAGTACAGCTCGACATTGGCGGTCAGGCCGCTGTCGTTGGACAGGTCGCGCGCGCTGAAACCGCGCACCAGCGCGCCGCCGGCGATGCCGATCTGCTCGCCCGGCACCAGCTTGTCGCGCGTGTACTGCCCGTTGACCGCCGCCCGCATCTGGAAATCGCGGGGCAGCAGCTTGGTCATGCCGGCCGCCAGCCGCAGCACGCTGTAATTGGCGTCCGCGCCCGGGCGTGCCCGGTTGAAGTCGTCCTGGCCGCTGCGCGCACCGCCGAGGTTGTGCAACACCGTCACCGAACCGCTCAGCTCACCCTTGTCGAACAGCCAATTGCCGCTGTAATTCAGGCTCAACGGGTATACCGTGACGTCGTTGCCGGATTCGGCGTCGAGCACGCTGCCGGCCCGGAACGACTTGATGCCCGCGCCCACATTCAGGCGCGACTCGTGGCCCTCGCCCCTGGCCAGCAGCTGGCTGTAGCGCGCGCCCAGCATGGCGCCCCGGCCGCCGTCCTGCCACGCGTTATTATCTTTCCCGCCGTTGCGTACCCAAGCCGCGCCGGCCTCGTTGTAGCCGCCGTACAGGTCCAGCGTGTCGCCCAGCACGGAAACCGGTATCCGGTAATCGAGCCGCAAACCGCCGCGCAGCTTGCCGCCCGGCGCGCCGCCTCCGCTGTTGTCCACGGTGGCCGAACCGCTCAGCACAGGCTGGCCCGCCGCTTCCTGGCCGCCGGAGTAAGCCGCTCCCGACGTCGCGGCCAAGGCCGCTCCAGCCAGCAGTTGCAGTAAGCGACATCTCATGATGTCCTCCGGTCAAACCAGTGTTCACACGACAACTAATTAACAATAAGACAGCGAAACGCTTAGCCTGAGAGAAACGGTTGTTACTCCCAGTTTAGTCCGATTTGGCGGCCACGTCCGTTTTTTTTGCTCATTTTCAGCATTTCCACACGGTCCTTACTTGGTGTCGAAGGTGGTCACGCCGTCCCAATCCGGGCCCGGCGGATGGTGACGGTAGTGCGCGAGGCGCTCCTCGTACAGCTGGTACAAGCCGCTTTCCGGGGCCAGGCCGCGCAGCTCGGCCAGCGCGGCCCCGGCCGCGTCCCACTGCTGGCTGCGCAGCAGCGCCAGCGTTTCGGTCCAGCGCGCCAATTCTGCGCGCGCGGCAGCGCCCAGATCCTTGGCCAGCGCCAGCGGCTCGAAGATGGCGACCGGTTCGTTCTTGCCCTTGACGCGCACCAGGTCCAGTTCCCGGTAGGCGAATTCGGGCGCGGCGGCACGGGTGGATTCGCCGACGCAGATGCCCACGCCGTACACCTTGGTGATGCCCTCCAGTCGCGATCCCAGATTCACGGCGTCGCCCATGACGGTGTAGGCGCGGCGGATCTGCGAGCCCATGTCGCCCACGTGCATCTGGCCGGTATTGAGGCCGATGCCGATTTTCAACTCGGGCCAGCCGCGCTTGATGAAATCATCGTTCAGGCGGTGCGCGCTGGCCTGCATCAGCAGCGCGGTGGCCACGCCCCGGCTGGCGTGGTCGGCGAAGGCCACCGGCGCGCCCCAGAAGGCCATCACGGCGTCGCCGATGTATTTGTCCAGCGTGCCCCGGTGGCTGTCGCGGATGTCAGTCGACATCGCCGTCAGGTAGAGGTTGATGTATTCGCGCAGCGCCTTCGGCGTCAGGCCCTCGGAGATGGTGGTAAAGCCGCGCACGTCGACGAACATCACCGTCAGCTCGCGGCTCTCGCCGTCCATATTGTATTTTTCCGGGTTCTCGGCCATCTCGGCCACCAGTTCCGGCGCCACGTATTCGCCGAAGCGCGACACCAGCGCGCGCCCGCGCCGCACCTCGAAGAAGTAGCCCCAGGCCACGTTCAGGATGAACAGCGCCAGCGCCAGCACCAGCATGGCCGACACGTTGTAGACGATGTCCAGCGTGCTGTACATGTAGAAGTTGGCGCCGGCCGCCGCGCCCATGGCCAGCAGCGACAGCGCAATGGACCAGACCGGCGCCAGCACGGGCAACGCCAGCGTCAGCAGCAATCCGAGCACCAGCAGTTGCCCGCCCTCGATCGCCATGGCGTAGTCGGGACGGTACTTGAAGTTGCCGTCGAGAATGGAACTGATCATATTGGCGTGAATTTCCACCCCGGGATACTCGGCATTGACCGGCGTGGCCCGCAAGTCGTTCAAGCCTGGCGCGGTGGTGCCCACCAGCACGATGACGCCGTTCAGCTGGGCGGGCGGCACCGTGCCGCGCAGCACGTCGGAGGCGGACACGTAGCGGTAGCCGCCGCCTTTCGGTCCGCCCGGGCCGCGGAACTGCACGGCGGCGGTCAGGCCCTCGCCGACCGGGATGCGGATATTGCCCTCGGCGTGGAACAGGGCGATGGCGTCCAGGCCGCCGTTGCTGCGCTCGGCTTCGGTCAGCGTGTCGACCGTGCCCTGCCACAGCGGACTGATGGCGCGCGCCTGCAGCGCCACGGCGGCGGTGGCCAGCGACAGCGTAGGGTAGTAGCCGGTGCCGATCTTTTGCAGCAGCGGCGTGGTGCGCACCACGCCGTCGCGGTCCGGCATGGCGGTGAAGATGCCGGCGCTGAGCGCGGCGGCCTGCAGGCGGCCGATGTTGCCTTCGTAACCCTGCGCGCGGTAGGCGTCCAGCGTGCGCCCGTTCAGGCTGTCCTCGGTGAACGCCGGCTTGGGCAGCACGCCCTTGGTCTGGGTGCCGGACAGGTTGTAGCCCAGCACCACCGGCTGGCCGGCGATGGCGTTCGCCAGCAGACCGTCGTAATCGAGTTCAGGCTGCAAGCGCGCCAGTTGCCGGTCCAGGCCGGCCACTTCCTTGAGTTCGCCCTGCGCCAGCTTTTGCAGCACGCCGTAGCCGGAGCTGGTGTCGGGCTCGGGGAAGGAAACGTCGAAGCCGACCGCCGCCACTTCGTACTTGACGGTGAGCTGCTCGACCAGTTTGGCCATCACATTGCGGCTCCACGGGAAGCGCCCCACTTCGGCCAGGCTCTTCTCGTCGATGTCGACGATCACCACGCGCGGGTCGAGCACAGGCGTCTCCAGCCGCATGCGCAGGCCGGCGACAAAGGTGTCCATCCTGTCCAGCGTGTCGAAGTGCAGCACGCTGCCCGCATGCAGGATGGCCGCCGTGCACAGCGCCAGGCCCAGGCCCCAGCGGGCGCCGTATTTTTTCAGGGCCTTGCCCAGGTCGAAACGCACGCGGCCCGCCCGCTTACGGCGTGTAGCCGGGGATCTTGGACTCGTCCACGTGGTCCAGCTGGCGCTCGTCGACGTTCTTATAGGCGAAGTCGAGGTAGACCTTCTCTCGGATGAAGATGTCGAACAGGTCCGGGTCGATGTGGCCGTTCAGGCTGAAATTGCCCAGGATGCGCAGCGACTCGGACAACATCTTGCCTTTTTTGTACGGCCGGTCGCGCGCGGTCAGCGCCTCGAAGATGTCGGCAATGGCCATCACCCGCGCCTGCACCGACATCTGGTCCTTGGTCAGCCCGCGCGGATAGCCCTTGCCGTCCATGCGCTCGTGGTGGCCGCCGGCGTATTCGGCGACATTCTGCAAATGCTTGGGCCACGGCAGCGATTCGAGCATGCGTATCGTCACCGAGATGTGGTTGTTGATTTCCTTGCGTTCCGGCTCGGTCAGCGTGCCGAAGCGGATGTTCAGGTTCTCCACCTCCTCGGCGGTCAGGAAGTCCTGCTCTTCGCGGATGAAGGGCGGCTCCTCGGCGCCCGGCTCCTTCTTCTGCACGCGCGGACCGGTCCAGGTGGACTTGGCGATCTGGCGCACGCGCTCCTGGTCTTCCGGCTTCATGCCCTCGCCGCCCACGTTGGCCATGCGCAGGAACTGGCGGTCGTTCTCCATTTGCGCCAGCTCCTCGGCCAGCTCGGCGTCGATGGCGGCCGCGTCGCCGCCGGCCAGCTTGGCCTTGAGCGCGCGGATCTCGGCATCGCGCATCATCACCTCGAAGCGGGTGCTGACCATGTGGATGCGGTCGAAAATGGTTTCCAGCTTGGTGCCCTTGTCCACCACGTGCACCGGGGTCGTGATCTTGCCGCAGTCGTGCAGCAGGCCGGCCAGCCACAGCTCCTTGCGGTCGCCGTCGTTCATGCGGAAGTCGGCCAGCGGGCCGCTTTCGGTATTGTGCACCGCCTCGGCCAGCATCATGGTCAGCTCGGGCACGAACTGGCAATGGCGGCCGGTGTAGGGCGATTTTTCGTCGATGCCGATGTTGATCAGGTTGACCAGCGCTTCCAGCAAGTCTTCCAGCTGCTGGATCAGGCGCTGGTTGGTGATGGCCACGCCGGCTTGCGCCGCCAGCGCCTCGATGAAGCGCTGGTCGGTCGGCGAGAAGGCGCGGATGGCGCCGGTGGCCGGGTCTTTCGCGTTGATCAGCTGCAGCACGCCTACCAGTTCACCCTCGTGGTCGTTCATCGGCACGGTCAGGAAGGACTGCGAGTGATAGCCGCGCTGCTGGTCGAAGGAGCGCATGCCGGAGAAATTGAACACGTCGGCCTGGTACACGTCCTCGATGTTGACCGAGAGGCGGAAATTGGCCGAGTAGGCGGCCACCGAGGACAGATTCTTGTCGCCCTGCTCGTCGAACAGCGGCACGGCCGGGATGTCGATCTTGTCGCCCTGGGCGCCGCCCTGGCGGATGCCCAGCGTATCGTTGACCGAGATGTGGAAGCACAGGCTGCGGCCGTCCTCGCTCGGGCGGTACAGCGTGCCGCCGTCTGCGTGGGTCATGCTTTTGGCGACCATCAGTATGCGCTCCAGCAACTCCGCCGTGTCGTGGCTGGCGCCCAGCGCCACGCTCAATTCGGTCAGTTGGTCCAGCCGCTGCGCGATTTGGATATGGTTCAACTCTTGCATGATGTTCTTCTGGTAATTTGCTGCACAGGCGTAATTGTTAGAAGTGTAGCTCTAGTGCAAGCCGCTGTACATTGCTATCGCTATCAAAGAGACCTAAATGCCCACAGCGCGGCCGAATGGCGGCCGCGGCCTTCAAATTCGCAACTTTTGACCCAGAATTAATGAAAAAAAGGCTATCATCGGAGGGTGATCGTCACTTGCTTGTTCAACCATGCTTGATGCAGGACTTGCAATAGAAGGGCGGCTATTCAGATCGGTTTAAGGGTAGAGAGCATGAAATTCAAATTTTGGGGGGTGCGCGGCTCGATCCCGTCCCCGGGTCCGCGCACAGCGCGCTACGGCGGCAACACCACCTGCATCGAAGTGCGCAGCGACGACGACACCCTGATCGTGATCGACGGCGGCACCGGCCTGTTCGCGCTGGCGCAGTCCCTGATCGCCCAGAAAAAAACCCCGGTGCAGGCCAACATCTTCATCACCCACAGCCACTGGGACCATATCCACGGCCTGCCCTTCTTCACGCCGCTGTTCATCAAGGGCAGCCGGGTGCGTTTGCACGGCACCACCGACCCGGACACCGGCAACGGCATCGAGCACGTGATGGGGGTGCAGCTGCAGAACAGTTATTTCCCGGTCAGCGAAACGCAGATGGACGCCACCATCGAATACCGCACGCTGGCGGTCGACGAAGCCATCGAGGTGGGCGACGCGGTGGTCTCGAACGTCATGATGAACCACCCGGTGATCGACCTGGGCTACCGCATCGACTGCAACGGCAAATCGGTATTCTTCACCGGCGACCACGAACCGCACTACAACATCTACAGCGAAGACCACCCCGAGCACGCCGCCTACCAGTTGCAGATCGAGGAACGTGCGCGCGCCATCGAGGACAAGGTGCGCGGCGTGACCGCGCTGATCGTCGACTGCTCCTACACGCGCGAAGAGTATCCGGCCAAACAGGGCTGGGGCCACGGCACCTTCGACGCCGCCCTCGCGATGGCGATCAAGGCCGGCGCCAGGCAGTTGTACTGCACCCACCACGAACCGACCCGCAGCGACGACGAACTGGAAGCGGTGTTCGCCGAAGTGATGGCGCGCCACGCGCCGCTGCCCCCTGGCCTGGAGGTGTTCCTGGCGTACGAAGGCCTGGAAGTCCAACTATAAGAGGAAACACAGCGACATGAGCGACGCCGACCTAGTCCGTATCCCACCCAGCGAAGTCGATCTGCGGTTGGCGTTTTTCAGAAAGCTGCAGGCAGTCACCACCAAGATCCACGCCACCAACAATCTCGATGAAATCATGCTCGACCTGGGCATGGACTTCTGCGACCTGTTCAACTGCGACCGCTTCACGCTGTACGCGATGGACCACGAGAAGGACTACATCGTCTCCAAGGTCAAGACCGGGCTGACCACCTTTCGCGACCTGAAGCTGGCCGTCACGCCGCACAGCATCGCCGGCTACGTGGCGCTGACGCACAAAACCATCAACATCGCCGACGTCTACGACGAGGCCGAGCTCAAACGCCTGTCCCCCGAACTGCGCTTCCAGCACGGAGTGGACCAGCGCACCGGCTACCGCACGCGCGAGATGCTGGTGGCGCCGCTGATCGCGGTGCAGTCCAAGGAACTGCTGGGCGTGATCCAGTTCATCAACAACCGCGACGGCGGGCCGTTCTCGCAGATCGCCCTGGACGGCGTGAAGGAGCTGTGCGAGACCTTGTCGGTGGCCCTCAGCCAGCGCATGAAACCGCCGCAATACGTGCGCACCAAGTACGACGGCCTGGTGGCCGACGCCGTGCTCTCGGGCACCGAACTGGAGACGGCCAAGCGCACCGCGCGCAAGGCCGGCACCGACGTCGAGGACGTCCTGCTCAAGGAGCTGCACGTCAAGCTGCCGGCCATCGGCCAGTCGCTGTCGAAGTTCTATGAAGTGCCGTACGAGCCGTTCAAGTCCGAGCGGGTGCGGCCGGTCGACCTGCTGAAGAACCTGAAGCGCCAGTACATCGAGGAATGCTGCTGGCTGCCGCTGGAAGAGACCAAGGAAGGCTTGCTGGTGCTGACGATCGATCCGGAGCGGGTGGCCAACACCCGCATCGTCAACCAGATCTTCCCGCGCGCGAAAATCGTCTACCGCGTCACCAGCAAGCTCGAATTCGAGCAGACCGTGGACCAGTTCTACGGCGCGGCGGGCGACAGCTCCAGCGTGGGCGAACTGCTGTCGGGCATGGACGACCATGTCGACGAGGAAGGCGACGGCCACGCCGAGGTGTCGGAGGCGGTCGAGAACGAACTGGTCAAGCTGGTCAACAAGATCATCGTGGACGCCTACCGCCAGGGGGTGTCGGACATCCACATCGAACCGCTGCCGGGCAAAGGCAAGACCGGCATCCGCTTCCGCAAGGATGGCACGCTGATGCCCTACATCGAGATCCCGGCCAGCTACCGCAGCGCGCTGGTGGCGCGCGTGAAGATCATGTGCGACCTGGACATCTCGGAAAAGCGCAAGCCGCAGGACGGCAAGATCAAGTTCAAGAAATACGGCCCGCTCGATATCGAGCTGCGGGTGGCGACCATTCCCTCCAGCGGCGGCGTGGAAGACATCGTCATGCGCATCCTGGCGGCGGGCGAGCCTATCCCGCTCGACAAGCTGGGCGTGCTGCCCTTCAACCTGGACCGGCTGCGCGCCACGGTGGAAAAGCCCTACGGCCTGTTCTTCGTGTGCGGCCCGACCGGCTCCGGCAAGACCACCACCCTGCATTCGGTGCTGAGCTACCTGAACACGCCGGACACCAAGATCTGGACCGCGGAAGACCCGGTCGAGATCACGCAGAAAGGGCTGCGCCAGGTGCAGGTCAACCGCAAGGCCGGGATGGATTTCGCGACCGTGATGCGGGCCTTCCTGCGGGCCGACCCGGACATCATCATGGTCGGCGAGATGCGCGACAAGGAAACGGTCGGCATGGGCATCGAAGCGTCGCTGACCGGCCACCTGGTGCTGGCCACCCTGCACACCAACAGCGCGCCCGAATCGATCGTGCGCCTGCTGGACATGGGCATGGACCCGTTCAACTTCGCCGACGCCCTGCTCGGCATCCTGGCGCAGCGCCTGGCCAAGCGGCTGTGCTCCACCTGCAAGCAGGCCTACCAGCCGAGCGAGGCGGAGCTGGAACTGCTGCTGACCGAATTTTGCGAAGAGCTGCTCAACACCGAGAGCTTCAAGAAGGACGCCAAGGCCGGCCGCGCCGCCGTGCTGGCCGGCTGGCGCGAGCGCTACACCGACAAGGACGGCAAGTTCACCCTGTACCGTGCGGTCGGCTGCGACGAATGCAACCGCGGCTATCGCGGCCGCGTCGGCCTGCACGAGCTGATGATAGGCAGCGACAAGGTCAAGAAGCTGTTGCAGGAGCACGCCCGCGTGGCCCAGCTGCTGGCCGCAGCGCTCGAGGACGGCATGCTGACCTTGAAGATGGACGGCATCGAAAAGGTCCTGCTGGGCATTACCGACATCAAGATGGTGCGGGCTGTGTGCATCAAGTAAGGTAAATGGCCTCGACCTGACGGAACAACGAGGCTTGTGAGATCCAGCTTGCGGGGTCGGCTCCCCTGCTTCCCCGAAGAACAACCGCGCCCGGCCCGCATCGGATCAACGGGAATGTCACCAAATTGTTTTTATGCTATCGTTTACGGCATGAAAGCTCGACACCTCCTTACCCTCTGCGCATGCGCCTGGGCAGCCCGGGCCGGCGCCACGCCGACACCAACACCGCTTGATCCCAAGGCTGCCGAGTCGCTGCGCGGTCAGACCGTGGCCTACGTGGTCCATCCGCCCGCCCACCTGCAATCGCTGACGCCCGGCGGGGCGGCCTTCGGCCTGCTTGGCGCCCTCGCGGAGTCGGGCGCGGGAAAAGCGGCCGAACAGAACGGGCTGCACGATCCGGCCCCGGAATTGGCGCAGGCGCTGAGCAAGGCGCTGGCGGCGGCCTACGGCGCGCAGCCGGCGCAGCAGCCGGTCAGCGCGGATACCGTCAGCACGTCCGAACTGTCGGCCATGGCCGGCCAGGCACGCTACCTGCTCGACGTGCGGACGCAATGGAGCACGCGCTACTTCGCCACCGACTGGTCGCACTACAACGTGATCTATAACGCCAGGGCGCGCCTGATCGACGTGGCCGCGCGCAGCGTGCTGGCGGACCTGGAGTGCTCGCGGGAATCGGGCAAGGACGGCGCCCCGACGCAGGACGAGCTGATGGCGAACCAGGCAGCGCGCCTGAAGCGCGAAATGGCCATAGGCGCCAACACCTGCTTGCAGACCATGCGCACCGGCATGCTGCGCCTGCCGCCAAACGACGACACCGCCGTGGCGGTGGCCGACGACAGGCCCAGCGTCGACGATCCGGTACCCTTCCTGACGCCCAAGGGGCAGGAGCGCTTCCGCCAGTTCCTGAAAAAGCCCGTGCCGCGCGCCTTCGCCATTTCAGACAACGGTTTTTCGGTCTCGGTCAGCGGCACGCATCCCGAAAACCCGGCCTACCCCACCGATCCGCAGCAGCGCGCCTTGCAGATGTGCCAGGAATACGCGGGCCGGGCCTGCCGCCTTTACATGGTGGACGAACGCATCGTCTACCACCGCTAGCTTCAAACCAACCCCAGCGTTACGCCACTTGGAGAACGAATATGACCAGCAAAAACACGATTTGCCTTTGGTACGACGGCACCGCATTGGAAGCCGCGCAGTTCTACGCGGAGACGATACCGGACAGTGCGGTGGCAGCGGTTCATCGCTCGCCGGGCGATTATCCCTCCGGCAAGCAGGGCGACGTCCTGACGGTCGAATTCACCGTGGCCGGCATTCCCTGTCTCGGCTTGAACGGCGGCCCGGCGTTCAAGCACAGCGAAGCCTTCTCCTTCCAGATCGCGACCGACGACCAGGCCGAAACCGACCGCTTGTGGAATGCGATAGTCGGCAACGGCGGCCAGGAAAGCGCATGCGGCTGGTGCAAGGACAAGTGGGGCCTGTCGTGGCAGATCACGCCGCGCGCCCTGACTGCGGCGATCACCGATCCCGATCCGGCAGCGGCCAAGCGCGCTTTCGAGGCGATGATGCAGATGGGGAAAATCGACATCGCCAAGATCGAAGCGGCCCGGCGCGGTTGAAGTTCAGGTCCGCTTACAGCAGCTTCTGAAAGCAGACAGACTCGGGCTTGGCGGTGTAGCGGCCGAAATTGGGAATGATGCGGTAGCCGCGCGCTTCGTAGAAGGCGACCGCGCGCGTATTGACGCGGCGGGTGGAGAGGCGCAGGGCGCGGTAGCCCATCCTGGCCGCCTCGGCCTCCAGGAAGGCCAGGATGGCGCTGCCGGTGCCGGGATGGCCGGGCCGCGCGTACATGCGCTTGATCTCGGCAACGCCCTGCTCCAGCGGGCGGAAGGCCCCGCAGCCGAGCGCCTGGCCTGCCGGGAGGCTTGCGTCATTCCCTGCGCCTGCTGCTGCGCTGGCGTCGGCAGTGGTAACGCTGCGGGCAACCGCGAAACAGGCCAAGGGGCCGCGCACATCTTCCGGATCGAAGGAGGACTGGCCGCTGTCGCCGGTGATCGCCGCCAGCACGGCCGACAACTCCGCCATCAGTTCCAGCGAGTCTGCCGCGCCCGGATCTTCCGCCGACACGCGCGTCACGGCGCTTCCTCCCCGATGCGGCGCGCGAAGCGCTGGGCCAGCACGGCGCACACCATCAGCTGGATCTGGTGGAACAGCATCAGCGGCAGGATGATCATGCCCAGCGAGGAGGTGGCGAACAGCACCTTGGCCATCGGCACGCCGCTGGCCAGGCTCTTCTTCGAGCCGCAGAACACGATGGTCACTTCGTCCTCCGCGCTGAAACCGAAGCGGCGGCTGAGCCACGCCGTCGCCAGCAGCACCACGGCCAGCAGCAAACAGCACACCACGGCCAACGCGAACAGCGCCGGCGCGCCTATCTTGTGCCACAGGCCTTCATTCACCGCCTCGCTGAAGGCGGTGTAGACCACCAGCAGGATGGAGCCCTGGTCGACGTATTTCAGCGCGGGCTTGTGGCGGTCGACCCACTGCCCTATCCAGGGCCGCATCAGCTGCCCTGCGATGAAGGGCACCAGCAGTTGCAGCACGATGGACAGCACCGCGTCCAGCGAGGACTTGGCGGCCGATCCCTGCACCACCAGTGCGCTGACCAGCAGCGGCGTGAGGAAGATGCCGAGGAAGTTGGAGGCCGAGGCACTGCATACGGCGGCCGGCACATTTCCCCTTCCCATGGCGGTGAAGGCGATCGAGGACTGCACGGTGGATGGCAGCATGCACAGGAACAGGATGCCGAGGTAGAGCTCCGGCGTCAGCACCGCCAGCGCCAGGGGCCTCATCAGCAGGCCAAGCAAGGGGAACAGTACGAAGGTGCAGCACAGCACCAGCAGATGCAAACGCCAGTGCGTCAGCCCGGCGATGATGGCTTCGCGCGGCAGCTTGGCGCCGTGCAGAAAGAACAGCGCGCCGATGGCAACGGTGGTGACGCCGCCGAAAGCCATGGCGACGCGCCCGGAACTGGGCAGGATGCTGGCGATGGCCACGGTGAGCAGCAAGGCGAGCGTGAAATTGTCTGGCCGCAGGCGGCGCAAAAGAGCGAGGATGGAGGACATGCGGCTATTCTAGCAGCGCTGCGGACGAGAGCGCAGGCTCCCGGCCTTGCACTTTCTGTATATGCCAGTAATATACAGTCATGATCGATATGACCGCCGTCACTGGCTTCGAATGGGATCAAGGCAATGCCCGGAAGAATGACAAGCATGGGGTTACCATGGCCGAGTCCGAGCAAGTCTTCTTCAACACCCCCTTGTTAATGTTGGCAGATCCCAAGCATAGCGGCGCGGAAATCCGTTTTCATGCGCTGGGGAGATCCCATACGGGGCGACGACTGCACATCAGTTTTACGTTGTGCAGCGGCAGCACGCTGATACGCGTCATCTCGGCACGCGATATGCATAGGAAGGAGCGCGAAATTTATGAAGCGAGCACTTAAAACCGTACCGGCCTTTGCCAGCGAAGCCGAGGAGCGTCTGTTCTGGGAGTCGCACGACAGCACGGACTATCTGGATTGGTCGCAAGCAAAGAAAACGGTGCTGCCCAATCTGAAGCCCAGCACGCAAACCATCTCCCTGCGCCTGCCACAACATCTGCTTGACTCCATCAAGTCCGCAGCCAACGCACGCGACGTGCCTTACCAGTCGCTGATCAAAGTCTGGCTGCAGGAAAAACTGAACAGCCAATAAGAAGAAGGGCGCACAAGGCGCCCTTCTTCGGGAGCCGAGGCTCCCATTTTCACATCCGCAGCGGATTGCTTACATGATGTGCTTGCCAATCCACCAGGCGATCGCCGCCACGAAGGCCGACGCCGGGATGGTGAAGATCCAGGCCCATACGATGTTGCCCGCCACGCCCCAGCGCACCGCCGACATCTTCTGCGACGAACCCACGCCGACGATGGCGCCGGTGATGGTGTGGGTGGTGGAGACCGGCACGCCCCAGAAGCTGGCCGCCAGCAGGGTGATGGCGCCGCCGGTTTCGGCGCAGAAGCCGCCCACCGGCTTGAGCTTGGTGATCTTCTGGCCCATGGTCTTGACGATGCGCCAGCCGCCGAACAAGGTGCCGAAACTGATCGCGCCGTAGCAGGCCACGATGACCCAGATCGGCGGCGCGGCGTCGCTCGCGGCCACGTGGCCGGAGGCGATCAGCAGCATCCAGATGATGCCCATGGTCTTCTGCGCGTCGTTGCCGCCGTGGCCCAGGCTGTAGGCGGCCGCCGAGGCCAGCTGCAGGCGGCGGAACCAGGTGTCGACCTTGCGCGGCGTCGAGCGCACGAAGATCCACGACACCAGCAGCATCATGATCGAGCCCAGCACGAAGCCCAGCATGGGGGCGATGACGATGAATACGACGGTCTTGATGAGGCCGCCGGAGATCAGCGCGCCGGTGCCTGCCTTGGCCACCGCGGCGCCCACCAGGCCGCCGATCAGGGCGTGCGAGGACGACGAAGGGATGCCGTAGTACCAGGTGATCAGGTTCCAGACGATGGCGCCGACCAGGGCGCCGAAGATCACATAATGATCGACCACGTGCGGATCGATGGTGCCCTTGCCGATGGTGGTGGCGACCTTCAGCCCGACCACGAAAATGGCGACGAAGTTGAAGAAGGCGGCCATCGCGACGGCGGTCTGCGGCTTCAGCACGCCGGTGGACACCACGGTGGCGATCGCATTGGCGGCGTCATGGAAGCCGTTCATGAAGTCAAACACCAGCGCCAGGAAGATCAACACGCTCAGCGCATAGATGCTGATTTGTAGGGTTTGCATGGATTATTCTTTTCGGTTCTTTTCAGGACTGCGCGGTTTACGCGTTTTCGACGACGATGCCTTCGATGATGTTGGCCACGTCTTCGCAGCGGTCGGTGACCGTTTCGAGGATTTCGTAGATGGCCTTCATCTTGATCAGGTTGCGCACGTCCGGTTCATCGCGGAACAGCTTGGACATGGCGGCGCGCATCACGTGGTCGGCGTCCGATTCCAGGCGGTCGATCTCTTCGCAGATGGCGACGATCTGGCGCGAGTTGTCCATATTGTGCAGCAGGGCCACGGCGTCGCGGACCTTCTCGGTGCAGGTCAGCACCAGTTCGGCCAGGCGCTTCGCTTCCGGGGTGACCGAGTGCAGGTCGTACAGCGACACGGTCTGGCCGGCGTCTTCCATCAGGTCCAGGATGTCGTCCATGCGGGTGATCAGCTTGTGGATGTCGTCGCGGTCGATCGGCGTGATGAAAGTCTTGTGCAGCATGTCCACCGTGGCGTAGGTGATCTTGTCGGCCTGTTTCTCGATGCCTTCGATGGCGTGCACACGGTTTTCCAGGTCGTCGAAGTTGGTCATCAGGGCCAGCATTTCCTTGGCGCCTTTGACGCACAGTTCAGCGTGCTGGTTGAACAGGTCAAAAAATTTGCCCTCGGTGGGCATCAAGCGTCCAAACATTTCAATCTCCAATCATGAATCATCGTTACTGCAAGCAGCCGCCAGGCGGCGGCCTCAGAAAAGTACGGGTACTGCGGGAAGGTAAAACTTAGTCGCCCTGGTAGGTCGTCAGTGCACCGGAGTAGTTGCCGAACTTGGTGTACATGCCCATCCAGGTCAGGCGTATCGCCCCGATCGGGCCGTTACGCTGTTTGCCGATAATGATCTCGGCGGTGCCCTTCTCGGGCGAATCGGGGTTGTAGACCTCGTCGCGGTACAGGAAGATGATGACGTCGGCATCCTGCTCGATAGCGCCGGACTCGCGCAAGTCCGACATCACCGGACGCTTGTTGGGGCGCTGTTCCAGCGAGCGGTTCAGCTGCGACAGCGCGATCACCGGGCAGTGCAATTCCTTGGCCAGGCCTTTGAGCGAACGCGAAATCTCCGAGATCTCGGCGGTCCGGTTGTCGCCGGCCTTGCTACCCTGCATCAGCTGCAGGTAGTCGACGATAATCAGGCCGAGCTTGCCGCACTGGCGCGACAGGCGGCGCGCGCGGGCCCGCATCTCGATCGGGTTCAGCGCCGGCGTCTCGTCGATGAACACTTGCGCGTCGTTCATCTTCTGGATGGCGTTGGTCAGGCGCGGCCAATCCTCGTCGTTCAGCTTGCCGGTCCGCAGGCGGTGCTGGTCCAGCAGGCCGACCGAGCCCAGCATACGCATGGCCAGCTGGGTGCCGCCCATCTCCATCGAGAAGATGGCGACCGGCAGGCCGGCCTCGATGGCCACGTTCTCGCCGATGTTGACCGAGAACGCGGTCTTGCCCATCGACGGACGGCCGGCCACGATGACCAGGTCGCCCGGCTGCAGGCCCGAGGTCATGCGGTCGAGGTCGATGAAGCCGGTCGGCACGCCCGTGATCTCACTGGAGTTGTCGCGGCTGTACAGCTCGTCGATGCGCTCGACCACCTGGGTCAGCAGCGGCTGCACCGGCAGCCAGCCCTGGGCGCCGCGGGCGCCCTGCTCGGCGATGGCGAAGATCTTCGACTCGGCCTCGTCGAGCATCTGCTTGACCTCCTTGCCTTGCGGGCTGAAGGCCTGGCCGGAGATCTCGTCGGCGACCGTGATCAGCTGGCGCAAGATGCCGCGATCGCGGACGATCTCGGCGTAGCGGCGGATGTTGGCGGCCGATGGCGTGTTTTGCGCCATGGCGTTCAGATAGGCCATACCGCCCATCTCGTCCTGTTTGCCCATCATGGACAGCGCCTCGAACACGGTCAGCACGTCGGCCGGCTTGGAGCTGTTGATCAGGCGAACGATTTGTTCGAAGATGATGCGGTGATCGTAACGGTAGAAATCGTCGGCATTCATGAAATCCGCGATACGGTCGAACGCCGCATTGTCGCGCAGCAGGCCGCCGATGACGGACTGTTCTGCTTCGATCGAATGCGGCGGAATGCGTAGCGAATCTACCTGTGGATCTGAGGGGGTGTTCATGGCGCGAATTATACCTGCTTCGGTGCAAGGGCAAAAAATAAAAAAGCCGGGCAAGCCCGGCTTTTCTATGTGTACAACAACAAAACTTTAGGCAGCTTCGCCAACGACAGCAACGGTCACGTCGACCACCACATCGGTGTGCAGCGACACGGCAACAGCGTGCTCGCCGGTGGTTTTCAGCGGGCCGTTAGGCATGCGCACGGCAGCCTTTTCAACCGCGAAACCAACCTTGGTCAGCGCTTCGGCGATGTCGAAGTTGGTCACGGAACCGAACAGACGGCCGTCAACACCCGCTTTTTGCGACACGGTCACGGTCATGCCGTTCAGCTTCTCGCCTTGGGCTTGCGCGGCGGCCAGTTTGGCGGCTGCAGCTTTTTCCAGTTCGGCGCGCTTGACTTCGAATTCAGCGACAGCGGCGGTGGTGGCGCGGCGGGCCAGCTTTTGCGGGATCAGGAAGTTACGTGCGTAACCGTCCTTGACCTTGACCACGTCGCCCAGGTTGCCGACGTTAACAACTTTTTCCAACAGAATGATTTGCATAGTTCTCTCCAGTTTCTAATCTGACTGCGCTAATTAAGCGTGGTGCAGATCGGTGTACGGCAGCAGTGCCAGATAGCGAGCGCGCTTGATTGCGGTGTCAACTTGACGCTGGTAGTGCGCCTTGGTACCGGTCAGGCGTGCTGGCATGATCTTGCCGTTTTCCTGGACGAAATCTTTCAGCGTGTCTACGTCTTTGTAGTCCACTTGCTCAACGTTTGCGGCGGTGAAGCGGCAGAACTTCTTACGTTTGAACAGAGGATTCTGTTGCTTGCGCTTTTCTTTCAGCTTGAGCTTGTTTTTGTCGAACTTTTTACCGAATGCCATTTTAGGCTCCTGTATCTAATAAACTAAAATCAATGATGTGAAACACCAGGCTTCTGCTATTGCGGTTTTTCTTGGCCAGGAATCCTGTGAACTGGTAGATGCCACCCAAAGGGGCGTCGCCGAACCGTTTCGCGAGGTCGCCCGCCGCAAGGGCCGGGACTTCAAATTCGGTCAAGCGCGCGATACCGGCTTCCATCTGCTGCGAACTGTGCTGCAAAGTTGCAGTGACAATCGGCATACCGGCGGGCGTGTAGCGCATTGCGTCCCGTTCGGTGATGAGGGCGGTAACCGTCAGCTGGTTCAGTTCAGTTCCTGATCAATACTTGCCCGGGCCCTTAGGCCGTTGCAGCTGCTTGGGCTTCGGCGCGATGGCTCTTGGCCGCGTCTTCACGTTGTACCGACTTCATCATCGGCGAAGGAGCGGTTTCCGCTTTCTTCATTTTCACGGTCAGGTGACGCAGAACGGCATCATTGAATTTGAAGGCGGTTTCCAACTCGACCAGGGTCTCGTTGTCGCATTCGATGTTCATGCAGATGTAGTGTGCTTTAGCCAGTTTCTGGATCGAGTAAGCCATTTGACGGCGGCCCCAATCTTCCACGCGATGCACGTTACCGCCGCGCGTCGAGACGCTGGCTTTGTAACGTTCGATCATCGCGGGCACTTGCTCGCTTTGGTCCGGATGGACGATAAATACGATTTCATAGTGACGCATGAAAACTCCCTTAAGGACTGTGAATATAGCCCACCCCGGCGTCAAGACGGGTGTGGGAAGAGGTAAGCCCGCGACTATAGCGCCTTTCCGCTGAAAAATCAAGCAACCGGTCCGGGAAGGCGGTTCGGGCCGGCCGAATGAAAATATTTCGCGTACAGCAACAAAACTCCTTGCATTAGCGCCCGCACTGTACAAAAATACAGTCTGTCTATATCCACAGCTCCCAGAGCTAAAAAGCACCATGATCAAGCTGACCGCACGCCAGGAACAAATCCTTAATCTGATCAAGGATGCCATCGAGAACACCGGCTTCCCGCCGACCCGCGCCGAGATCGCCAACGAACTGGGCTTCAAGTCGGCCAACGCCGCCGAGGAACACTTGCAGGCGCTGGCGCGCAAGGGCGCCATCGAGATCGCCGCCGGCACCTCGCGCGGCATCCGCCTGCTGGGCGTGCATGCCGAGTCGGCCGCCACCAAGGCGGTGCAGGCGGCGGCGGCCACCATGTCGAACATGATGTCGCTGCCTTTGATCGGCCGCGTGGCCGCCGGCTCCCCCATCCTGGCCCAGGAAAACCTGGAAACGAGCTACAGCGTGGACCCCGCCCTGTTCTCCGCCAAGCCGGACTTTCTGCTCAAGGTGCGCGGCGAATCGATGCGCGACATCGGCATCATGGACGGCGACCTGCTGGCGGTGAAAAAGGTGGACAGCGCCAAGAACGGCCAGATCGTCGTGGCCCGGATCGGCAACGAAGTGACCGTCAAGCGCTACCGCAAGACCGGGGCCACCGTCGAACTGCTGCCGGAGAACCCGGACTTCAAGATCATCACCGTCGATCCGGAAGGCGAGGAGTTCGCGCTGGAAGGCCTGGCGGTGGGTCTGCTGCGCAGCTGGCACTAAGCTGACACTAAGCTGACACTAAGCTGACGCTAAGCTGGCATGAGCTACTTGTAACTACTTGGTCGGGAGCGGCGGCATGGGTCTATTCAAACTGTACGGCAATTGCGAATCGGGCCACAGCTACAAGGTGAAGCTGGCCCTGGAAGTGGCCCAGGTGCCGCACGCGTACGAGGAGATCGACTTGCGCGCGGCCCGCGGCGAGCGTCCGGAGCCTTTCCGCAGCCTGGCCAAATACGGCGAAGTGCCGCTGCTGGTGCACGACGGGCAGCCCTATGTGCAGTCGAACGCCATCCTGCTGCACCTGGCTGAATATTTGCAAGCCTACGGCGGCGAAACGCAGCAGCGCCTGGAGCGCGTGCGTGAATGGCTGTTCTGGGAAGCGAACCGCGTCGGGTTCTCGATGGCGCACTTGCGCTACGGGCAGAAATTCGATCCGGCGGCGTACGCCGGCACGGTACTGCCGTGGTTCCGCAAGCGCTTCGACGCCGACATGGAACGCCTGGACGACGAATTCTCGGACGGCCGCGCCTTTCTGCTGGACGACAAGGTCAGCGTGGCGGACTTTTCCCTCTGCGGCTATATGTACTGGGCCGACCAGGCCAACGTCAGCTACCCGGCGCGCGTGCAGGCATGGCTGGACCGCATCGCCACCCTGCCGGGCTGGCGCCATCCGTACCAGATGGAAGGCGCGCAGCCCTGGTGATGGCGGGTTACGGCGTTCCGCCCAACCCGCCCTACGCCGCGCTTGCCTATGCCGTAGGGCGGGTTAGCGAAGCGTAACCCGCCAATATCAGCAGCCTTCCAGCGCGCAGCTGAAATCTTCCAGCAGGTCGTCGGTGTCCTCGATGCCGACCGACACCCGTATCAGCGATTCCGCTATCCCCATCGACGCACGGCGTTCCGCGCCCATCTCGAAGAAGATGGTGTGCGCCACCGGGATGATCAGCGTGCGCGTATCGCCCAGGTTGGACGCAGGGATCGCCAGCTTCAAGCGGTTCAGGAAGTCGAAGCAGTCGATGCCGTCCTTCAGCTCGAAGCTCAGCAAGGAACCGTGGCTGCGGAACAGTTCCGAGGAAATGCCGTGCTGCGGGTGCGACTTCAGGCCCGGGTAATAAACCGCAGCCACGCGCTCGTCCGACTCCAGCAACTCGGCCAGCGCCATCGCGTTGGCGCAGGTGCGCTCCATGCGCAGCGCCAGCGTCTCGGCGCCGACCGCGATGTGGTGCGCAGCCTCCGGCCCCAGCGAAGCGCCGAAGTCGCGCAAGCCCTTGGCGCGGATCTGCGTGATGCCCCACTGCGCCGGCGCCGCCTTCTTGTAGTTCTCGAAGATGTTGGCGAAGCGCGTCCAGTCGTAGGCGCCGGTGTCGGTCAGGCTGCCGCCCAGCGCGTTGCCGTGGCCGCCGATGGACTTGGTCAGCGCGTTCACCACCAGGCCCGCGCCCACTGCTTTGGGCTGGAACAGATATGGCGTGGTCATCGTGTTGTCGACGATGTAGAGGATGCCGCGCTCCTGGCACAGTTCGCCGATGCGCTTCAGGTCCGCCACTTGCGTGCGCGGGTTGGCGATGGTCTCGACGAAGACGATGCGCGTGTTCGGCTTGATGGCCGCCGCCACGTTGGCGACCTCGGTGGCGTCGACGAAATCGACCGCCACGCCCTGCCCCGCCACGGTCTGCCACAGCGAATTGGTGTTACCGAACAGGAAGGACGACGACACGACGTGGTCGCCCGCGCGCAGCAGCGCCTGGAACACGGCGCCGATGGCGCCCATGCCGGTGGCGAAGCACAGCGTGGCCACGCCCTGCTCCATCTTGTTTACCTTGTCCTCCAGCGCCGAGACGGTCGGATTGCCCTGGCGGCCGTAGCGGAAGCCCGGCTCCTTGCCCTGGAATACCGATGCCAGCTGGCGCGCGTCGGCGTAGCCGAAAGCCACCGAGGTGTGCACGGGCTTGTGCAGCGAACCGTGCTCGATACCCTTCTGGCGGTCGTTGTGCAGGATGGTGGTGGTGAAACCGTAATTTTTCTTTTCCGTCATGATCTTTAATCAAAAAAAAGCCCGGTACCCAAAGGCACCGGGCTGCGGCATTAGCCTTCAGCCGCCGCTGCGTTCAGGTTCAACTGGGTCCGTCCGGTGTCCTCGACCGCTGCCGGCTTCGGGTTGTGGCGGTTGTATTCCAGCTTGTCCAGGTACTCCGGCGACACGTCGCCGGTGATGTAGATGCCGTCGAAGCAGGAAGCCTCGAACTTGGTCAGCGCCGGGTTGACGTCGGTGATGGATTTTTTCAGCGCGTCGATGTCCTGGTAGACCAGGTAGTCGGCGGTGATTTCCTTGCACACTTCCTCGGTGGTGCGGCCGTAGGCGATCAGCTCGTCGCGCGTCGGCATGTCGATGCCGTACACGTTCGGGTAGATCACCGGCGGCGCGGCCGAGGCGAAGATCACCTTCTTGGCGCCGGAGTCGCGCGCCATCTGCACGATCTCGCGCGAGGTGGTCCCGCGCACGATGGAGTCATCCACCAGCAGCACGTTCTTACCCTTGAATTCGGCGCCGATGGCGTTCAGTTTCTGGCGCACGGACTTCTTGCGCGCGGCCTGGCCCGGCATGATGAAGGTGCGGCCGATGTAGCGGTTCTTGATGAAGCCTTCGCGGTATTCCACGCCCAGGCGCAGCGCCAGCTGGATCGCTGCCGGACGCGAGGAATCGGGAATCGGCATGACCACGTCGATCTCGCCGTCCGGGATTTCGCGCTTGATCTTGTCGGCCAGGTACTCGCCCATTTTCAAACGGGTGGCGTAGACCGAGGCGCCGTCGATCACGGAGTCCGGACGGGCCAGGTAGACGAATTCGAACACGCAGGGATTGAGCTGCGGATTGTCGGCGCACTGGCGCGAGTGCAGCTTCTTGTCGGCGTCGATGAAGATCGCTTCGCCCGGCTCGACGTCGCGCACGAAGCGGAAGCCCATGCCGTCCAGCGCCACGGACTCGGAGGCGATCAGGTACTCGGTGCCCTGCTCGGTTTCATTGATGCCCAGGCACAGCGGACGGATGCCGTTCGGGTCGCGGAAGGCCAGCAGGCCGACGCCGGCGATCTGCGCCACGGCGGCGTAACCGCCTTTGACGCGGCGGTGCAGCACGGTCACGGCCTTGAAGATCGCGTCCGGGTCCAGGTTCAGGCCGGTGGTCGCGTTCTGGATTTCATGGGCCAGCACGTTCAGCAGCACTTCCGAATCGGAGTCCGTGTTGATGTGGCGGCGGTCGTTCTTGAACATGTCCTGCTTCAGCTGTTCCCAGTTGGTCAGGTTGCCGTTGTGCGCCAGCGTGATGCCGAACGGTGCGTTGACGTAGAACGGCTGCGCTTCCTCTTCGCTGGACGAGCCGGCGGTCGGATAGCGGCAGTGGCCGATACCGGAATTGCCTTGCAGCGAACGCATATTGCGGGTGCGGAAGACGTCACGCACCAGGCCGTTGGCCTTGTGCATGGAAAACATGCTGCTGTGATTGGTCGCGATGCCCGCCGCATCCTGGCCGCGGTGCTGCAGCAGCAGCAATGCGTCGTACAGAATCTGGTTGACGGGTTGATGGGATACGACGCCGACGATGCCACACATGGTAGTGCTCCTGGACTGGTACTACGGATTTAAGGAATTCTAAAATTGCACATGCTGCGCGAAGGCAGCGGGCAGGAAAGGTTTCACGGTACGCGCCCCGGTCTCCGCGAGCGGACTCAATAACGCGTTCTTCCAGAAATCCTGCTGCGGTATTGTGGTCATCCCGCACAATATGACTGCGGCCAGCACGATTACAAGGCCCCTTCCGAGACCAAACAAGCCACCCAGGCCCCGGTCCGCCAGACTCAGGCCGCCCGCCTTGATCAGCGCATCGACCGCCATGCCCAGCAGTCCCATCAGGATGCGCACACCGATGAACAGCACGATGAAGGCCAGGATCAGGCGCACCACCTCGCCCGGCACCATCGCCGGCAACATCGCAGCCAGCTGCGCGCCGTAGGCGTTGGCCACCACGAAGGCCACGATCCAGCTCGCCAATGAAATCATTTCCTTGACCAGGCCGCGCATGGTGCTGATGACGACGGAGGCGATCAGCACGAATATCACCAGGTAATCGAATAGCGTCACGTCGGGGCTAGGGTCAGGAAGTAGCCAGGCTGCTGCTCAGGCCGATCTTGTTCAGCTTGGCGCGCACTTTTTCGGCTTCTTCTTTGTTCGGGAACGGGCCGACGCGGATGCGGGTCAATGCGCCGCCGGCCGTCGTCACCTTCTGCGTGAAGGACTTGATGCCGGCGTCCTTCAATTTGCCTTGCAGCTCGTCCACTTTTTCCTGCGTCGTGACAGCGGCCACCTGCACCATGTAGCGCGTGTCGGACGGCTTGTCTTCCAGGATGGCCATGGCGCGCGCGTCCTCGCCCTTCGGCTTGGCGTCGGCTTCCGCTTTGGCGTGCTTCACTTCGGCGGCGCGTTTGGCGTCCTGTTCGGCCTTGGTCCGCGCTTCCGCCTTGGCGTCGGCTTCCGCCTTGGCGTGTTTGACTTCCTCCGCCTTGGCTTTGGCCTTGGCATCGGCCTTGGCTTTGGCGTCGGCCTCCAGCTTCGCCTCGGCGGCGCGGCTGCTTTCTTTCAGGCTTTCCTTGACGCTGTCCTTGGCCGGCTTCGGCTCGGGATGCAGCTTCAGTTCGGCGACCGCGGGCGCGGCCGTAACGACAGGCTTGGCGGGCACCGCACCGGCCGGCTTGTCGGCCGATGCCGTGGGGGCGAGCGGCGCGGCCACACGGGCCGGGGTCGCAACGGCGGACGGCATCGCGGCCGGGGCCGGCGTATTCGCCACCGCGGCGGCGGCCGGTTTGGCGGCGGCCGGACGATCGGCAGGCACTTCCTTGACGATTTCTTCGCTCGTGTCGAGCGCATCGGCGGCCTCGACGCGGGAAGGCCGCGCGGCGGCCGGCGCGGCGTCGGCCGGCTTGTCTTTCGACGGGATCTGGATCGCGATATCGGTGGCGAGCGGCTTGGGCTCGGAGTCCAGCAGCATGGGCAGGCCGACGGCGACCGCCAGCGCCAGCGCGATGGCGCCCACCAGGCGGCGGCGCGCGCGTTTCTTTTCAGGCAAGACCGGATCGGCCGCGGGATCTTTGGCGCGGCTGCGGCGGGCGCCCCCGTCCGTATTGCGGTCGGCGGCGCTGGCACGCTTGGATTGGGCCCGTTCCAGCGCGGCGGAGTCGGCTGCGCTGCTGTAATAGCCGCTGTCCTGGCCAGCGGCTTCCTGCTTGTTTTTACTGAGTTTCGAGAACAAGCCCATGCGTGATATTCAGTTGGTGATGTCAGTGAAGTGCGGATTTTCGCGCTGCCATGACGCCGGCAACGGTCAGGAAAGATCCGAAGACCACAATTCTATCATTCTCGCTGGCACGACTCACCGCATTTGCAAAAGCTTGTGCCGGATCGTCGAATATATTGACGGTGCGTTCCGGCTTGTCTTCCTGGATCAGCTGCACCTTGGCGGCCAGTTCCGAGCCCGAAGCGGCGCGCGGCGATGGCAGCGTGGTCAGGCACCAGTGGTCCACGTGCTCGGACATGGCCTTGATGACGCCGTCGATATCCTTGTCGTGCATGGAGCCGAACACGGCGAAGGTGTACGGGTGGTAGCCCATATTGCCCAGGTTCTGGTTCAGCGCGGAGGCCGCGTGCGGGTTGTGCGCCACGTCCAGGATCACGGTCGGGCGGCCCGGCAGGACCTGGAAGCGGCCTGGCAGCTCCACCGTCACCAGGCCGGTGCGCACTTCCTGCGCGCCGACCGGCAATTCCAGCTTGAGCGCCTCCAGCGCGGCCAGCACGGCCGAGGCGTTCAGCAGCTGGTTGGCGCCGCGCAGGCTCGGGTAGGCCAGCGAATTGCGGCGCTGGCTGCGGCCGCCGTAGTTCCACTGCTGCTTGTCGCCGGAATAATTGAAGTCGCGGCCCATCAGCCACAGATCCGCGCCGATGGCGGTCGCGTGGTCGATCAGCGATTGCGGCGGCACCGGATCGCTGCAGATGGCCGGTTTGCCGGCGCGGAAGATGCCGGCCTTCTCGTAGCCGATCTGTTCGCGGCTGCTGCCCAGGTAATCGGTGTGGTCGATGTCCACGCTGGTGACGATGGCGACGTCGGCGTCGATCACGTTGACCGCGTCCAGGCGGCCGCCCAGGCCCACTTCCAGGATGGCCACGTCGAGGCCGGCGTTGGCCATCAAGTGCATGATGGCCAAGGTCGTGAACTCGAAATAGGTCAGCATGGTGTCGCCGCGCGCGGCTTCGACCACGTTGAAGCTGGCCACCAGCGCCTCGTCGGTGGCGAGGTCGCCGTTGACGCGTGCGCGCTCGTTGAAGTCCAGGAAGTGCGGCTTGATGTACAGGCCCACCTTGTAGCCTGCGCGCAGCAGGATGGATTCCAGCATGGCGCAGGTCGAGCCCTTGCCGTTGGTGCCGGCCACCATCACGACCGGACAGCTGAACGCCAGCGCCATGCGCTCCTTGACGGCGCGCACGCGGTCCAGGCCCATGTTGATTTCGGTGATGGCGTGGCGCGATTCGATCAGCGCGAGCCAGGCTGGCAAAGTGGTAGGGAGAGTAGACATCGGGGGAGAACTTCCGGGGGCGGGGTCAGGTCCGACATGCGGACATGCGTGTCCGAATGTCGGACCTGACCCCGGGGGTGTTTTTAAACTTGCTTATGCCAGCACTTCGACAGCCTGGCTTTGCAGCAGCGCCAGCAGGCGGGCGATTTCTTCGCGCATCTTGCGGCGGTCGACGATCATGTCGACGGCGCCCTTGGTCACCAGGAACTCGGCGCGCTGGAAGCCCTCGGGCAGCTTCTCGCGCACGGTGTTCTCGATCACGCGCGGGCCGGCAAAGCCGATCAGCGCTTTCGGCTCGGCGATCACGACGTCGCCCATGAAGGCGAACGAGGCGGACACGCCGCCCATGGTCGGGTCGGTCAGCACGGAGATGAAGGGCAGTTTTTTCTCGGACAGCTTGGTCAGCATGGAGGTGGTCTTCGCCATCTGCATCAGCGACAGCAGGCCTTCCTGCATGCGCGCGCCGCCGGTGGCGGTGATGCAGATGAACGGCACCTTCTGCTCCAACGCCACCTGGGCGCCGCGCGCAAAGCGCTCGCCGACCACGGAACCCATGGAACCGCCCATGAACTCGAACTCGAAGCAGGCCACGACCACCGGCAAGCTCATGATGGCGCCGCCCAGCACGACCAGCGCATCGGTCTCGCCGGTGGCTTCCATCGCCTGCTTCAGGCGGTCAGGGTATTTCTTGCTGTCCTTGAACTTCAGCGTGTCGACCGGCAGGGTCTCCTGGCCGATTTCGTAACGGCCGCCCGCGTCCAGCAAGCCGTCCAGGCGCTCGCGCGCGCGGATGCGCATGTGGTGGTCGCACTTGGGGCAAACGTGCAGGTTCGATTCCAGATCGGTACGGTACAAGACGGCCTCGCACGATGGGCATTTCACCCACAGGCCTTCAGGCATCGTCTTGCGTGCTGCAGCATCGGAACGCTGGATGCGCGGTGGCAGCAGTTTTTCCAACCAACTCATAATTTCTCCTATCGGCACCCTTTCCCGGGCGCCAGTGATGCAGGCGGCAGCGTGCTGCCTGGATTGCCTGCTTGATATCATGCACTGACTTAGTGGGCGGAAGTGTAGCCGTTTTAGAAGCGCGTGTCGAACGTTGCCATTTTGCAATATTTAGCACGGCCGTTAAATTTCAAGGACTTAGCTCTCCGCTCAGCTATCCAAAGCCGTGCGTATGCCCCGCACGAAAGCCTGCACGGCGGCCACCGCGCCCTCCTTGGGTGCGTTCTCGATTTCCTGGATGATGCGGCTGCCGATGACAACCGCGTCCGCCACCTCGGCCACCGCCTTGGCGGTGGCGCCGTCGCGGATGCCGAAGCCCACGCCGATCGGCAACTGCACGTGCTTGCGGATGGCCGTCAGGCGCTCGGCCACTTCCACGGTGTCGATATTGCCGGCGCCGGTCACGCCCTTGAGCGAGACGTAATAGCTGAAGCCGCCGCCCACCTTGGCCACCTGGGCGATGCGTTGCTCGGTCGAGGTCGGCGCCAGCAGGAAGATCAGGTCCAGGCCGGCCGCGCGCATCTGCACGCCGAACTCTTCGCATTCCTCGGGCGGATAGTCGACCACGATGGCGCCGTCCGCGCCCGCTTCCAGCGCCGAGGCGATGAAGTTCTGCTGGCCGATGCGTTCGATCGGGTTGGCGTAGCCCATCAGCACCACGGGCGTGCTCTGGTTGGTCTTGCGGAATTCGCGCACGTAGTTGAACACGTCGCGGATGCCGATGCCGAAGGCCAGCGCGCGCTCGCAGGCGCGCTGGATGACCGGGCCTTCGGCCATCGGGTCGGAGAACGGCACCCCGAGTTCCAGGATGTCGGCGCCGCCCGCCACCAGGGCGTGCATCAGCGGCACGGTGAGTTCGGGGCCGGGGTCGCCTGCGGTGATGAAGGTGACCAGGGCGGTTTTTTTCTGTTCTTTCAGGGCGGCGAAAGTTGGGGCGATACGGGACATAATAGTTATCTCTATAGAGGAATATATATTCTGTCATTCCCGCGCAGGGCTCGGCGCCCCTGCGGGAATGACACCGGCAGAGCGGACTGCGGCTAGCCGAAATGCAGCCCCATGCGCTCCGCCACCGTGTGCATGTCCTTGTCGCCGCGGCCGGACAGGTTGGCCAGCACGATCTTGTCCTTCGGCAGGGTGGCCGCCAGCTTGGCCGCGTAGGCCAGCGCGTGCGACGATTCCAGCGCCGGGATGATGCCCTCGATATGGCAACAGTCGTGGAAGGCCTGCAGCGCCTCCTCGTCCGTGATAGACACGTATTCAGCGCGGCCGATGTCCTTCAGGTACGCGTGTTCCGGCCCCACGCCCGGATAGTCCAGGCCGGCCGAGACCGAGTGCGTCTCGATGATCTGGCCGTTGTCGTCCTGCAGCAGATAGGTGCGGTTGCCGTGCAATACGCCCGGATAGCCCTTGGTCAGCGATGCCGCGTGCTTGCCGCTGTCCAGGCCCTCGCCCGCCGCTTCCACGCCGACCAGCTGCACCTGCTTCTGGTCGATATAGGGATAGAAAATGCCCATGGCGTTGGAGCCGCCGCCTATGCAGGCGACCACGTAGTCCGGCTGGCGGCCCGTCATTTCCGGCATCTGCACCAGGCATTCCTCGCCGATCACGGACTGGAAGTCGCGCACCAGCATCGGATACGGGTGCGGGCCGGCCACGGTGCCGATGATGTAGAAGGTGTTTTCGATATTGGTGACCCAGTCGCGCATGGCCTCGTTCAAGGCGTCCTTCAGGGTCTTGGAGCCGGACTCCACCGGCACCACGGTCGCGCCCAGCAGCTTCATGCGGTAGACGTTCTGCGCCTGGCGCTTGACGTCCTCGCTGCCCATGTAGACCACGCACTCCAGCCCGAAACGGGCGCAGATGGTGGCGGTGGCCACGCCGTGCTGGCCGGCGCCGGTTTCGGCGATGATGCGCGGCTTGCCCATGCGCTTGGCCAGCAAGGCCTGGCCGATCACGTTGTTGATCTTGTGCGCGCCGGTGTGGTTCAGGTCTTCGCGCTTGAAGTAGATCTGCGCGCCGCCGGCCATCTCGGACCAGCGCTTGGCATGGTAGATCGGCGAGGGACGGCCGACGAAGTGCTTCAGCTCGTAGCGGAACTCGTCGAGGAAGATGGGGTCTTTGCTGTAATGCTCGTAGGCGGCGTTCAGCTCGGCCAGCGCAAAGGTCAGCGTTTCGGCGGCGAAGGCGCCGCCGTAGGGGCCGAAATGGCCGCGGGCGTCCGGCAGGTGGTAATCCGTGGCGTGGAACAGCGCGTTAGGTACTTGGTCTTTCATGGGGCGGATCTCTCTCAATGATGGCGTCGGCATCACGGACCGCGCGCACGAAGGCGGCGATCTTGTGGGCGTCTTTTATGCCCTTGGACGCTTCGACACCACTGCTGATGTCAACCGCGTAGGGGCGTAGCTGTGCCACCGCGCCAGTCGCGTTGAGTACGCTCAAGCCACCACTCAAAACGGCCCGATGCGCGAGATCTTTTGGAACGAGTGACCAATCGAAAACCTTTCCTGCGCCGCCGTAGGCATCCACCCAGGTATCGAGCAAGAGGCCCGAAAACAGCCTGCTGGATGCACGGCATTGTGTTTCGTATTCTAGCAAATCGTCCGGCCGCGTGTCGGGTTTGACGCGGAATACCCGCAAATAGGGCCGATTTGCCAGTGCGGCCGCCGCCGCGCACTGCTCGGCGGTCTCGTCGCCGTGGAACTGCAGCAGGCCGACCGGGGCCATGCGCACCGTCTCGGCCACCTGTTCCGGCGTGGCGTTGACGAACAGGCCGGTGGCCGTGACGAAGGGCGGCAGGCCGGCGATCAGTCCGGCGGCGCGCTGCGGCGTGACGTAGCGCGGGCTCTTGTCGTAGAACACGAACCCGGCGGCGTCGGCGCCGGCGGCCACCACGGCGGCCAGGTCTTCTTCACGGGTCAAGCCACAAATCTTGATGCGGGTGCGGTGCATGGTCAGTCCTCAGGTCATGGGCGGCGCACTTGGCGGCTTACGTGCTGCGCACCAACCCGCCCTGCGGTGCAAGGCGCGTCAAGTGCGCAGGGCGGCTTAGCGGGGCGCGCCGAGCGGGGCGCGCCGAGCGCAGCGTAACACGCCATTAAAACCAGGGTAGCGGCCGTGCGCTCTCCTGCGGCAGGCCCCACCGTTCGTCGTATTCGATGTCGGCCAGGTAGAGGCCGTCCGGCATGAAGGTGGGCGCGGCCCGGGAACGGTCTTTGGCGGCCAGCAACTGGCCCAGCCACTCGGGCTCCTCGCGCCCTGCACCAATGTACACCAGCGAGCCGACCAGGTTGCGCACCATGTGGTGCAGGAAGGCGCTGGCGCGCAGGGTGAACACGATCAGGTCGCCATGCCGTTCGATGCGGATCTCGTGCATCCGCTTGACCGGCGTTTTGGCCTGGCAGTGGGCGGCGCGGAAAGTGCTGAAGTCGTGCTCGCCGATCAGCGCGGGCACGGCGGCGCGCATGCGCTCGACGTCCATCGGGCGGTGCGTGAAACCGGCGCGGCCGGCCAGCAGCGGCGAGCGCACGGCGTGGTTGTGCAGCAGGTAGTGATAGGTGCGCGAGCGCGCGCTGAAGCGGGCGTGGAAGTCCTGCGGGGTGTGCAGCGGGCGTTCGTGGAAAGCCGGGCCGACCTCCTGCACTTCCTTGGCCCAGCGCACGCCGATCGAGTCGGGCAGGAAGGCGTTGATGCCGCGCACCCAGGCGTGCATTTCACGGTTCAGCTCGGTATCGAAGTGGACCACCTGGCCCAGCGCATGCACGCCGGCGTCGGTGCGGCCCGCGCACGTGGTGGCCAGCGGCACGGTGGCGAAGCGTCGCATCGCCTTTTCCAGCTGGTCCTGCACGGTGTTGCCGCAGGGTTGGGTCTGGTAGCCTTGCCAGGCCGTGCCGTCGTACTGGACTCCTAATGCGATGCGTTTCAATTGCTGCTCTGTATGTTGTGTGCCTCGGCGCATTATACCCGTGCGCCGAGGCAGCCATACGGCTTAGCTGAGCAAGGCACGCATGGAACTGGCGCGCGAAACCTGGTCGTCGCTGCCGCCGCGTATCACTTCATCCAGCAGTTCGCGCGCGCCTTCCTTGTCGCCGATTTCCTGGTAGGCGATGGCCAGGTCCAGCTTGGTGTCCATTTCCATGTGCATGGCCGACATTTCCTCGTCGGCGGCCGGCGCCTTGGCCGGCGCGCCGCTGCCGATCAGGTCCAGGTCGATGCCGGACAGGTCGAACTCGGCCGGGGCCGGCGTCTGGGACGGCGCCGCAGCGGCGCCGTCGGCGCCGGCCAGGTCCGGAATGGCGAAGTCGTCCATCGTCAGCTCGGCCGAGGCCGGCGCAGCCGGTGCTGCGGCCGGGGCGTCGGGCAGCTTGAAGTCCATCATGTCCAGCTCGGCCAGCGGGTCAGGCTGCGCCGATGGCGCGGCGCCGGGCGCTGCGGTCAAGGCGGGCAGGTCGAGGCCGAAGTCCATGCTGAAATCGTCGGCGCCGGGGGCTGCGGCTTCAGCCGCAGGCGCGGACGCGGCCTTAACCGGCGGCGGCTCCAGGTCGAAGTCCAGGTCGAACGGATTGGCCTCGGCTTGCGGCGCCAGCGCTTCGGCCACGATGGCCGGCTCGTCCGCCGGTGCCGGCATCTCGATGGCGGCGGCTGTCGGCGCGGCCACCGGCTCGAAACTCAGGCCGCCCAGGTCGAAGTCCAGGAAGTGGTCGGCGTCCGCCGCGGCCGCCATCGAGGCCGGCGTCGGCGCGGCGGGCACTGCCGCCGGCGCGTCGAAGTCCGGCAGCGCGGTGGCGTCGCGGTCCAGGTCGAACTCCATGATATGGGCTTGGTCGGCGTCGGGCGCAGCGGCCGGCGCGGCTGCCAGCGCGGCGTCCGAGCTCAGGTCCAGGTCCAGGCCGCTGAAATCGGCCGCCGAGGGCGCCGCGGCGGCGGGCGCAGCGGTCGCCTCGGCGAACATGCTGGCAAAGTCTTCCGGCAAGGGCTCGCGTCCGCCATCGGCGGCCGCGCCAAGATCTGCGCCAAAGTCCGCTGCGGAGGCCGGAGTACTGCCCGCCGCGCCGGCGTACAGCGGATTGAGCGGGTCGATGGCCAGGCCCAGCAGCGCAGCCTGGGCCCACTCCTCGCCCTCGCCTTTGCTCAGCGCATACAGTTCGCTGGCCTGGGCCTCGAACGAGCGCGCATCCTTGCGGTTGGCGAAGATTTCCATCAGTTTCAGGCGCACCGCGTGGCGTTCCGGATGGGTACGCAGCGCTTCCTTCAGGATTTCCTCGGCCTGGGCGTCGCGGCCGTAGGCGATGTACACGTCCGCCTCGGCCACCGGGTCGACTTCATTGGTGTCGAGCTGGCTGGCCGACGGGGCAAAATTGGAATTGAACACGCTGTTGTTGGTGTCCACGCTCTGGCCGCCGGTCTCGGCGATCAGCGGCTGGGCTTGCGCGCCGGGATCGCCCAGCACGCTGATTTCCGGCTTGGCCGCCACCGCCTGCTCCTGCTTGCGGCGGCGCGCCAGCAGATACATGCCGCCACCGAGCAGCGCCGCCAGCGCGATGCCGACGGCCTGGATGTTGTCCATCAGCGTATCCATCAAGCCAGGCTCGGCCACCGGCGGCTGGGCCATTTTGATCGCCGGCTTAGGCGCGGGCGCGGCCACCTCAGGTGCGGCGGCAGGCGCGGCGGCCGCCATGGCTGGCGCTGAGGCGGCAGGCGCGCCGGCGGCCTTCTGCTTCTCGGCCATGGCCTTGCTCTTCACCGCCATCAGCTTTTCCAGGTCGGAGACGTTTTTTTCCAGTTCCTTCACGCGCGCGTTGGCTTCGGCCACCTGCTTCTCGCGGGCGATCTTGTCTTCCTCGGCCTGGGCGGTCTTGCCGGGGGCCGGCGCGCCTGTGGCTTTCGACAGCTTCAACTGGTCTTTCGCTTCCGTGACGGCGGTCGGGCGCTCCTCCACCTTGGCCGTGATCTTGCCCGCTGCGCTCTGGCTGCTTTCCGGCGCCTTGGCCGGCGCGCTGGCCGACACCTGGCCCGCCAGCTTGCTGCGGTAGGCGTTGAAGTCGGCCGCGTGGGCGATCACCACGCCGTGCGCCTCGCCCTCGTTGGCGCCGCCCTTGATGGCGTCCGAGTCCGGCACCGACAGGATCTGGCCGGACTTCAGGCGGTTCATATTGTTGTTGATGAATGCTTCCGGATTGGCGCGGTACAGCGCCACCAGCATCATGTCGAGCGAGATGTCGACCGGCTTCAGCTGCGAGGCGATGCGGCCCAGCGTGTCGCCCGGCTTGACGCGGTATTCCTTGGCGCTGTCGCCGGCCGGGGCGCGCGGGGCCGGGGTGGCGCGGCTTGCGGGAGCGGGAGCGGGAGCGGGAGCGGCTGCGGGGGCGGCACGCGGCGCGGAAGGGGTGCTCTGCTGGGTGCCTTGCTGCGCGGCCGCTGCGGCGGCGGCGCGGCCCGGCACGTCCACCGGTGCGGCGACCTGGGCCGCCTGCGTGCTGCGCAGCTCGGCCGGGTCGAGCAGGAAGGTGTATTCGCGCACCAGGCGCCCGCCGGTCCAGCTCAGTTCGAGCAGCATGTCGACGAAGGGCTCATTGACCGGCTGCGAGGAACTGACGCGGATGAACTGGCGCCCGTTGCGCTGGTCCACCTCGAAGCGCAGCGACAGCAGGGCCGGGTTGAAATCGATGTTGGCGAGGCGGAAGGCGTCCGCCGGGGCCAGCTTGGCGGCCAGGTTGGCGGCCTCGTCGGCAGTGACGGCGGTCAGCTCGATCTCGGCGCGCAGCGGCTGTCCCAGCGACGACAGCACGGTCAGCTTGCCAAGACCGGCGGCGTTGGCGGTGGGAGCAAGCAGCACGGCACAGGCGACGGCGCTGGCGAGCGTTTTCAACGCGAACGTAACGGTGTTGGGGCGATTTACATGCATAGTGTCGAGGCCGTCTCTGAGATATGGGGGAAAAGTTGCTTTCCGAGATATACCAACATATCACCATGCACAGGACCATGCAAGCTTTGCGGCTGCTTCTGTCACCTCCTTGCTGAATTCATAGTTTGATGCCAAGAAAAAAGGCCGATCCCCCTATGAGATCGGCCTTTTGAACTGGCATTCCCGCGAAAGCGGGCATCCAGGTTTTATTTATCGAGCACGATGCGCAGCATGCGGCGCAGCGGTTCGGCCGCGCCCCACAGCAGCTGGTCGCCGACGGTGAAGGCGGACAGGTATTCGCCGCCCATCGACATCTTGCGCACGCGGCCGACCGGTATCGTCAGGCTGCCGGTGACGGCGGCCGGCGACAGGTCGCGCACCGACGCTTCGCGCGTGTTCGGCACAAACTTGACCCACTGGTTGTCGCTGGCGATGATGTCGTTCACCTCATCGAGCGGCACGTCCTTCTTCAGCTTGATGGTCAGCGCCTGCGAGTGGCAGCGCATGGCGCCGATGCGCACGCACAGGCCATCGACCGGGATAGGCGCGGTGCCGAAGTCCAGGCCGCGGCCCAGGATCTTGTTGGTCTCGGCACCGGCTTTCCACTCTTCCTTCGACTGGCCGTTGCCCAGGTCCTTGTCGATCCACGGGATCAGGTTGCCGGCCAGCGGCGCGCCGAACTGCTTGATCTCGTCCGGCGAGTAGCCGTGCTGGGTGGCCAGCACCTGGCGGTCGATCTCCAGGATGGCGGCGGCCGGGTTGTCCAGCAGCGGACGCACGGCGGCGTTGATGGTGCCGAACTGGGTCAGCAGCTCGCGCATGTGCTGCGCGCCGCCGCCCGATGCCGCCTGGTAGGTCATGGAGGTCATCCAGTCCACCAGGTCGTGCTTGAACAGGCCGCCCAGGCCCATCAGCATGCACGACACGGTGCAGTTGCCGCCGACGAAGTTCTTCACGCCCTTGGCCATCGCGTCCTTGATGACGTTCAGGTTGACCGGGTCGAGCACGATGACCGCGTCTTTTTCCATGCGCAGCGTGGAGGCCGCGTCGATCCAGTAGCCGTTCCAGCCGGCCGCGCGCAGTTTCGGGAACACCTCCGAGGTGTAGTCGCCGCCCTGGCAGGAGATGATGATCTCGCAGCGCTTCAGTTCGTCGATATTGGTGGCGTCCTTCAGCGTGGTTTCATTCTTGGCCATCGCCGGGGCCGCGCCGCCGGTGTTCGAGGTGGTGAAGAACACCGGCTCGATGTGCCCGAAATCGCCCTCTTCCTGCATGCGCTGCATCAGGACCGAACCCACCATGCCGCGCCAACCTACCAGACCTACGAGTTTCATTTTGTATTCCCTTGCGTATGAGATGCCGGCATGTCGTTCCCGCGCAGGCGGGAACCCATACTCAGCATGGATCCCCGCCTGCGCGGGGACGACAGTTAATGTGACAGCGCTGCCACGACGGCATCGCCCATTTGTTCCGTGCCGACCTTTGTGGTGCCGGCTTCGTAGATGTCCGACGTGCGCAGGCCTTGCGAGAGCACCTTCTTGACGGCGTTCTCGATGCGGTCGGCCTGCTCGGCGCGGTTCAGCGAGAAGCGCAGCATCATGGCTGCGGACAGAATGGTCGCCAGCGGATTGGCGATGCCTTTGCCTGCGATGTCCGGCGCGGAACCATGCGACGGCTCGTACAGGCCCTTGTTGTTTGCATCGAGCGAGGCCGACGGCAGCATGCCGATCGAACCGGTCAGCATGGCCGCCGCGTCCGACAGGATGTCGCCGAACATATTGCCGGTGACGATGACGTCGAATTTCTTCGGCGCGCGCACCAGCTGCATGGCGGCGTTGTCGACGTACATGTGCTCGAGCGCCACGTCCGGGTATTCCTTGTGGACGTCGGTGACGATGTCCTTCCAGAACTGGAAGGTCTCCAGCACATTGGCCTTGTCCACGCTGGTCAGGCGCTTGTCGCGCTTTTGCGCGGCCTGGAAGGCGACGTGGGCGATGCGGCGGATTTCGCCTTCCGCATAGCGCATGGTGTCGAAGCCTTCGCGCTGGCCCTTGAACGGGCCGTCCGGGCACTCGCGCACGCCGCGCGGCATGCCAAAGTAGATGTCGCCGGTCAGTTCGCGGATGATCAGGATGTCCAGCCCGGACACCACTTCCGGCTTCAGCGTCGAGGCGCCGGCCAGTTCGGGGTAGAGGATGGCGGGACGCAGGTTGGCGAACAGGCCGAGGTTTTTGCGCAGGCCCAGGATGGCCTGCTCCGGGCGCAGCGCGCGCTCCAGGCTGTCGTACTGGTAGTCGCCGACGGCGCCGAACAGCACCGCGTCGGCCGCCTTGGCCAGCGCCAGCGTGCCTTCGGGCAGCGGGTGGCCGTGCGCGGCGTAGCCGGCGCCGCCGACCGGCGCGCTTTCCAGTTCGAACTTCTCGCCAAGCACATTCAGTACCTTGACTGCCTGTGCCACGATTTCCGGGCCGATGCCGTCGCCCGGGAGGATTGCAATTTTCATGTTGAGACCGACTAGGTTAGATCATTCAGATGACGTTGGCCAGCCATGGCTGGTTCGCCAGATGCCGTTCCTCGAAGGCGCGGATGTCGTCTGCGTGGCGCAGCGTCAAGCCGATGTCGTCGAGCCCGTTCATCAGGCAATACTTGCGGAAGGCGTCGATCTCGAAGGGGTAGGAGATGCTGCCATTGCTGGTGGAAATGCGCTGCTGCTCAAGGTCGACCACCAGGCGGTAACCGGGGAAGGCCTTGACTTCATTGAACAGATGATCGATCTGTTGCTCGCTCAACACGATGGGCAGCAAGCCGCTCTTGTAGCTGTTATTGAAAAAGATGTCGGCGAAGCTGGGCGCGACGATGGCCCGGAAGCCGTACTGGTCCAGCGCCCACGGCGCGTGTTCGCGCGAGGAGCCGCAGCCGAAGTTCTTGCGCGCCAGCAGGATGGAAGCGCCCTGGTAGCGCGGCTCGTTGAGCACGAAGTCCGGGTTCAGCGGGCGCTTGCTATTGTCCATGCCCGGTTCGCCGTGGTCCAGGTAGCGCCACTCGTCGAACAGGTTGGGGCCGAAGCCGGTGCGGTGGATGGACTTCAGGAATTGCTTGGGGATGATGGCGTCGGTGTCGACGTTGGCCCGATCCAGGGGCGCCACCAGTCCTTCATAGATCGTAAATTTTTCCATGATGTTTTCTGCAAAGTGCGGCCCGGTGCGGGCGTTGCCACTGCGACCGGGCGCATAAGGTTATTTCCCGCCGGCGCTGGTCACGACCTGGCCGACCTTCTGGACGTCCTTGCCCACGCCGGAAATGGTGTTGCAGCCGGTCAGGACGATGCTGGCGACGATGGCGGCGGTAATCAGGGCGGATAGCGATTTCATAGTGGGACTCTCTTAGTAAAAAATGGTAATCAGTGCGCCTTGCGCACGTCGACGAAATGGCCGGCGATGCCGGCTGCCGCCGCCATGGCGGGCGACACCAGGTGGGTGCGTCCGCCCTGGCCCTGGCGGCCTTCGAAATTGCGGTTGGAGGTCGAGGCGCAGCGCTCGCCCGGTTCCAGGCGGTCGGCGTTCATGGCCAGGCACATGGAACAGCCCGGCTCGCGCCATTCGAAGCCGGCGTCGCGGAAGATGCGGTCCAGGCCTTCGCGCTCGGCTTGTTCCTTGACCAGGCCGGAGCCCGGCACCACCAGCGCCAGCTTGACGTTGGAGGCGCGCTGCTTGCCGCGCACCACGGCGGCGGCGGCGCGCAAGTCCTCGATGCGGGAATTGGTGCAGGAGCCGATGAAGACCTTGTCGATGCGGATGTCCTCGATGGCCGTGTTCGGCTTGAGGTTCATATACACCAGGGCTTTTTCCATGGCGTCGCGCTTGACCGCGTCTTTTTCCAGGTCCGGGTCCGGCACGCGGCCGTCGATGGCGACGACCTGCTCGGGCGAGGTGCCCCAGGTCACTTGCGGCTTGATCTCGGCGGCGTTGAGCATGACCACCAGGTCGAATTTCGCGCCGGCGTCCGAATGCAGCGTGCGCCAGTATTCCACCGCGCGCTCCCAGTGCGGGCCGGCGGGCGAGAACGGGCGGCCCTTGACGTAGTTGATGGTGGTGTCGTCCACGCCGACCATGCCGGCGCGCGCGCCCGCCTCGATTGCCATGTTGCAGACCGTCATGCGGCCCTCCATCGACAGCGCGCGGATGGTGGAGCCGCCGAATTCGATGGCGTAGCCGTTGCCGCCGGCCGTGCCGATCTTGCCGATGATGGCCAGCACGATGTCCTTGGAGGTGACGCCGGCCGGCAGCGCGCCGTCGACCTGCACCAGCATGGCCTTGGATTTCTTCTGCAGCAGCGTCTGGGTGGCCAGCACATGCTCCACTTCCGAGGTGCCGATGCCGTGCGCCAGCGCGCCGAAGGCGCCGTGGGTGGAAGTGTGCGAGTCGCCGCAGACCACCGTCATGCCCGGCAGGGTCGCGCCCTGCTCCGGCCCGATCACGTGCACGATGCCCTGGCGCTTGTCGTTCATGTTGAAATAGGTCATGCCGACCGATTTCGTGTTGGCGTCCAGCGTTTCGACCTGCAGGCGCGAAGTCGGGTCGGCGATGCCGTGGCTACGGTCGGTGGTGGGCACGTTGTGGTCGGCCACGGCCAGGTTGGCCGAAATGCGCCAAGGCTGGCGGTGGGCCGCGCGCAGGCCGTCGAAAGCTTGCGGGCTGGTCACTTCATGCACCAGGTGGCGGTCGATGTAGAGGATGGACGTACCGTCTTCCTCGGTGCGCACCACGTGGGATTCCCAGAGTTTGTCGTAAAGCGTCTTCATGATTGCTGCTACTGCCCGTATGAAATTTTGACTTTGATTATGCCATAGTTGTGCAATACAGAACCAAGCCCGTCTGTCCGCCTCGTGGGCCGATGCGGCTGTGGGTCCCGATACACCTTATGACGCCCTTTGAAAAAAAAGCCTGCGGATCGCGCAGGCTTTTGTGTTTTCTTGCTGCCGGCGGACTTTAAGCCGCCATGCGCACACTACCCCTGCATCCGTCCATCAGGAACGATAGGCCCACTACTAGCACCAGGTCGCCCTCCGCCGAACGCGCGGTGCCGGTAATGCCCTCGACGGCGATCGCCGTCATCGGTTTAATCACCAGGTCGGCAGTGCCGTCCACCGCTTCGACCGCCAGGATGTATGGCTGCGGCGCGTTGACCACGATGCCGACGCGCTCCGAAACAGGAGCATAACCCAATGCGCCGGCCAGCGTGCGGACCGGCAGCGGACGGCCCTGGTCCTTCAGTACCGGCGCGCCGCCCACTTCCATGAATTCCTCCGGCAGTTCGACCACGCGCTGGACCACCGCCATCGGCAGCGCCAGCAGCGCGCCCGAGGTCGACACCAGCATGGTCGGCACGATGGACAGCTCGATCGGCAGGCGGATGGCGAACTTGGTGCCCTTGCCCAGCGCCGATTCGATGTGGATGGCGCCGCGGTTTTTCTCGACGGCGGTTTTCACCACGTCCATGCCGACGCCGCGGCCCGACACGCTGGAGGCCACTTCCTTGGTCGAGAAGCCCGGCAGGAACACCAGCTGGTAGGACTCGTCGTCGGTCATATTGGCGCTCGGCGAGATCAGGCCCTTCTCGGCCGCCTTCTTGCGCAGGCCGACCGGGTCCATGCCCTTGCCGTCGTCCTGCAGCACGATCATGACGCTGTTAGCTTCCTGCCATGCTTTCAGCGAAATATAGGCTTTGGCCGGCTTGCCGGCGGCCACCCGCACGTCCGGCGACTCGACACCGTGGTCGAGCGCGTTGCGCAGCATGTGCACCAGCGGATCGTACAGGCTGTCGACCACCACGCGGTCGACTTCGGTTTCCGCGCCCTCGATGGTCAGTTCGACTTCCTTGCCCAGGTCCTTGGCCAGTTCGCGCACCAGGCGCGGGAATTTCTGGAACAAACGGCCCACCGGCTGCATGCGGGTGGCCAGCGTGGCGCGCTGCAGTTCGCTCGAGTAGCGCGAGGCGCGTTCCAGCGTCTCGGTCAGCGCCGACATCAGGCTGGCGGCCTGGCCTTCGAATTTGAACTGCTGCAGGCGCTCGAGCAGCACCGCGGCCTGGTTGGCGGCCTGCACCGATTCGCCGGCCACTTCCAGCAGCGCGTCGAGCTTGACGGCGTCGATACGGATGCTTTCTTCCTTGGCCGGCTGGGCGTGCGCCTTGTCGTCGCGCTCCGGGCGGGCGCGCACGGCTGCCGCGGCGGGGGCCGGGGCCGCTTCGCCATGCACTTCGGCCAGCGCGGCGACGCCGGCGGCGACACCTTCGGACACCGCCTGGCCGGCAGCCGATGCGGCGGCGGCCGGCGCCGGCGCGCTGCGGGTGTACGTGCCTTCCGGGACGACGGCGATATACATGCCTTCCCAGTCCAGGCCGTCGGCGCCGTTCGCGCCGGCAGCCGCTGGCGCGGCGCTGGCGGCGGCAACGGCGGGCGCGGCGGCCGGGACCGGCGCGGCCGGCTTGGCAGCCGCTTTCGGCGCCGAGGCCTTGCCTTCGATCGCGTCGGTCAGGATTTTTTCCAGCTCGGCCGGCATGGCCGGCAGGTCTTCCGCGGCGCCGCCGTTGTTCAGTTCGGTCAGCTGGTCGGCCACGAAGCCGGACGCCATCAGCGCCGCCTCGATCGCGATCGGCGTGACCGGCGCGGCGCCGGTGCGCAGCGCGTCGAACAGGTTTTCGGTCAGGTGGCAGGCCGACACCAGCGCGCCCAGGCTCATGAAGCCGGCGCCGCCCTTGATGGTGTGGAAGGCCCGGAACACCGCGTTCAGCGTTTCCTTGTTTTCAGGATCGCGTTCGAGGCGCAGCAGGTTTTCCTCGACATTTACCGCCAAGTCCATCGCCTCGACGACGAACTCCTTGAGCATATCGTCCATTAGAATCCCAGATCGGCAAGAAGGTCATCGACATTGTCCTGGTTCAACGCCACCGTCGGGGCGGAGGGGCCGGACATCAGCGACACCTCTTTTTGCGCGATCTTCTCGCGCACCTCGGTCGGAGCATTGTCGCGCAGCAACTGCGCCAACTCGGTCTCCACCGTCTTGGTGATCACCACCACCTTCTTGATCAGCTGGCCGGTGATGTCCTGGAAATCCTGCGCCATCATGATGTCGAGCAGGCGGGCCTTCTCGGCCTCGGTGGCCTCGGACACGGCTTGCGCAAAGGCGCGCGAATCGCCGGCCAGGGACTTGAACTGGTCGATGCTGAGCTTGCCCGCGTACAGGTCGGCCCAGCGCTCTTCCATTTCCTTGGATTTCTTCGACAGCACATCCTGCGCCGGCATGCCGTCGTCCAGGGTGTTGAGCACCTTGTTGGCGGCCTGTTCGGTCAGCGAGGCGACGTATTCCAGGCGGTCCTGGGCGTCGACGATCTGGGTCGAGGCCTCGGTCAGCGCCTTGTCGTAGCCCAGTTCGCGCAGCGAATCGTGCAGCAGGCGCACGATGCCGCCCAGGCGCTCGAACATCGGGTTGCCCTCGTGGTCGTGGGTGGCGGCGGCCGGCGCGGCGGCTGCGGGGGCGGCGGCCGGGGCTGCGGCTGCTGGGGCTGCTGGGGCGGCGGCCGGAGCCGGGCGGGAGGCGGAGACTTCGTCGAACAAGCTCTCCAGGTCGTCTTCGGCGGATGCGGCTGCAGCAGGGGCCGGTGCGGGTTCTGTAGCGCGTTGCGCGGACACTTCATCAAATAGTGCATCGAAATCATCAGCGGCGTTGGTCATATCCCTGCTTCTCCATAATTTGTCAAAATGCTGCACATGCTGTTCACCCCGGCGTCCCTCGTGATGACACCCGGCAATATTCAACCGCTTACGCGAGTGTAGCAGGGGGCTGCCCGCTAATTCAATCACCAGTGCCGGAAAGCGGCCTGCCCTGCCCTGCCGCGTGGCGAAAAGGAAGTTTACTGTTGTATTTGCAGATACTAACATCGCTGGATGCCATCCGGGTATGCCCCATGGGAACAAATACGGGCGGCGGCGAAAAAATCGCGCCGGGACAGCTTGGCGTTTTGGGCACCTAACCGGAAGTTTCTTGATAAATATCAAGTCTTTCCATCCTAATAATGGGCCAAATCGGGGCTACAATAAAGTATGAGGCCCGATGCCAGCCCGATACCCCGCGAAAGGAGCTGCTTATGTACCGCAAAATCCTGATTACAACCGATGGTTCGGCTGTCTCGAGCATGACGGCGTGCGCCGGCGTCTCCTTCGCCCAGCAAATGGGCGCCGATGTGCTGGCTTTATTTGTCGCCCCTGAATACCAATACCCGATTTATGTCGAGATCATCCCGCCCAGCTATCCGAGCGAAGAGGAATACCGCGCCGCCATGCGCCGCGCCGGGGCAGACCATGTGCAACCCATCCTGGAAGCCTGCCGCAAGAAAGGCCTGGAATGCGAGGGCATGACGGCCTTCGCCGAGAGCACGGCGCTGAAAATCGTCGAAGTGGCGGAACAGCAAGGCTGCGACCTGATCTTCATGGGCTCGCACGGCCGCAGCGGCTGGGGCCAGTTGCTGCTGGGCAGCGTCACCCACAAAGTGCTGTCGCATTCCAAGCTGCCGGTGCTGGTGCACCGCCTGATCAAAGAGCCGCTGCCGGACTGACCGCGACTTAACGCAGGTGGCGGCCGCGCCGCCACCTTCTCCCCATACCCAGTCATTCACCCCACGCAACCCAATGATAAGAATTGTCATAGCAGACGACCACACCATCATGCGCGAAGGACTCAAGCGCATCCTCGACGGAGCACCCGACATCGACATCGTAGGCGAGGCCATAGACGGCTTCGAAGTGCTGAACCACATCCGCCAGGGCGGCTTCGACCTGCTGCTGCTGGACCTGTCCATGCCGGGCCGCAGCGGTGTCGAGCTGATCCGCCAGATCAAGAGCGAAGCGCCCAAGCTGGCCATCCTCATCCTTACCATGCACGAGGAAGAGCAGTACGCGGTGCGCGCCATCCGCGCCGGCGCCCAGGGCTATCTGACCAAGGAAAGCGCCGGCACCCAGCTGGTGGGGGCGATCCGCCGCGTGGCCGCAGGCCGCCCCTACATCAGCACCGAGGTGGCCGAGCAACTGGCCCTGAACATCATGATGCCGAACGAGAGCCTGTTGCATAAACAGCTGTCGGACCGCGAATTCGAGGTTTTTTCGCTCTTGGTGGCAGGAAAATCGATCACCGAAATCGCCAATGGCTTGCATCTTAGTGTAAAGACGGTCAGCACCCACAAAACCCGCATCATGCAGAAGATGGGCATGAATTCCCTCTCTGAGATGGTGCAGTATGCCGTCGCCCACCGCCTGCTCTCCCCCTTCAAGACCTAGGAATATTCCTACGGACGGGCGCAGACTCCTACGCCCACATTCAGCCTCTGCTGATATCCCCGGCAAGATCATGTTGGCATACTGAAATCACACGTCAGAAGTTGCCAGATGTTCATAATTGTCACAGGGAGAAAAGCATGCAGTCCACGCAAATATCTGAGTTCCGCCCCGGCATGCCGGTGGCGCAGCCGCCCGGTCTGGAAGCGGGACGCCAGCGCCAAGGCCGCCTGTGGTCGAATCTGAAGGAAGTCTGCGAACTGCTGCACATCCCTCCGGTCAATATCGCCCATTCCGAAGAACTGCTGTTCCAGCACGTGCAGTTCAAGACCGGCCAGCGCATCCACACCATCGGCCAGCCTTTCGACATGCTCTACATCGTCAACTCCGGCTTCCTGAAGACCGTGCTGATCGACGAATTCGGCAACGAACAGGTACTCAGCTTCCCGATGAAGGGCGACATGATGGGCGTGGACGGCATCCACACCCGCCATTACTCGTCCGAGGCGGTGGCGCTGTCGGACTGCGACCTGATCCTGCTGCCCTTCCGCAAGCTGGCCGCGCTGGGCCGTGTGCATATCGAACTGGAAAACATGATGTACGGCGTGATGAGCCGCGAACTGGTGCGCGAGCAAGCCATGATAGGCATGCTGGGCGCGCTCAGCGCCGAGGCGCGCGTGGCGCGCTTCCTGGTGGCGCTGTCGGACCGCTTCGCGCAAATGGGCTACTCCAGCAAGCTGTTCAACCTGCGCATGACGCGCCACGAAATCGGCAGCTACCTGGGCCTGACGCTGGAGACCGTCAGCCGTACGCTGTCAGCCTTCAACGAAGTCGGCCTGATCAGCGTGGACCAGCGCACCATCGGCATCAAGGATCCGGAAGCGCTGAAAAACCTGCGCCGGCTGCCGCCGTCGCGCGCGCGCGGACGCCAGCCCTCGGCCAGCCGCGCCAAGGCGGCCGCAGCGGCCGCCGCCGCCGCCGTGGTGGTTGCCGCGACACCGTCCCAGCCCGCAGAGCCGGCCGAACCGATGGTCGCCGCCTGAGGCCTTGCCCCCCTTTCCCAGTTTGGCCCGCCCCGGCGGGCCTTTTTTATGGGCCGCCAAAAATACCCTTGCAAATACGGCACGCCTGGTGAATAATGCAAATGCGAATCGTTCTCATTTAAAGGAGTAGAGCAATGCATGCAGACAAATCCCCGGCCTCCCCCCTGGTTCCGGCGGCCAGCGCCGCCATCCCTGCCCCGCTGCGCACGGCACCGGCCGTCCGCCGCCTGACCAGCGCCGGCCTGATGCAAGACCAGCGCGAAGTGGAAATCGAACACGGCAGCAAGATCTACCGCCTGCGCATCACCCAGCTCGGCAAGCTGATCCTGACCGCCTGAGCGCCCCCCTGTCGTCCCCTTCCCCAGCCAGCCAGCCGCCCCGCGGCAGCCAGCCACCCTGACCTAGCGAGGAGTGCCTGATGGCTATTATCGACCGTAGCAACCCGATTTTTCTCACCACCAACAAGGACGGCCAGCGCCCGGAGCTGATGCTGTCGGCCGTGCTGCACCTGATGTCGCACTACACGGCCAGCGCCGGCGAGAGCGGCGCCTGTCTGAAACTGGCTTGCGTCATCGAACGCCACCTGAAGGCGCTGGCCGGACTGCCGGAACTGGCGCCGGTGCTGAGCGCCACCTGCCTGCAGTTGTCCGAGCAATGGGCCGGGGTGGTCGAGCGCGCCATGCCGGCCCCGGAAAAGAACACCTTCCTGGCCCGCATCATGGCGCGCACCCGCAGCGAGCAAACAGTCGAAGGCGCTTGATCCCATGTGCGACAAACATGCAAGACCGGCGTCCGCCCCCGCCCAGACTTCGCGCCGGCGCCGCCTGTGGGAACTGGGCCATGCCAGCCACTGCCCGCTGGTCGGCGTGGGCATGCCGCTGGCGGCGCTGCGCAAGCTGGTGGGGAAAATCACGGGCGGCACCGTGGTGGCGGACGACTATGAAGTCCACGTCGGCGTGGTCACCGAGTGCAACAGCCGCAACCGCCTGTCCGAGGCGCTGCAGAAGGAACTCGAGCGGCGCTATGCCGGCGTGCTGCTGCGCTTCAGGAACGCCAAGGATGCCGAGGCGGTGGCCGCGCTCTGGCGCGCGGCGGTGGCCAACGGCGACGTGGCGGGCGCCTTCTGGGCCGGCCTGACGCATGCGCGCTGCACGCCGGAACTGGAGGAGCAGATGTGCCGCGACCTGCACATGGTGCAACACCAGGCCGGCGCCTGCGCGCGCGCCGACATCACGCGCTTCCACGCCGTGCTGGAGGAGAACTCGCGCATGACGCGCGAACTGGCGCGGCTGCAGCAGCGCAACGCGGCCATGCAACTGGAGCGCAATGCCGAACTGGACCAGCACGCCAGCCAGTTGATGCAGTTGCGCGCCCAGCTGGTGGGGCGCGAGAGCCTGGCCGATTCGCTGCGCCACGAGCTTGAGCAGCTGCGCGCCTCGATACCCGGCCTGGAAACGCGCGACCGCCTGTCCCAGCGCCTGAGCCAGGTCGACGAGCGCGAGCGCGCGCTGCGCAACCAGGTGGGCGAATTGCGGCAGGAACTGGCCCGTGCCAACGCCGCGCTGGCGGTCCAGGCCGGCCAGGCCGGCGCGTCATCCGAGACGGCGGCCGGCGGCACGGGCGCCGGGGGCGGACAGATTGCGGCCGGCCAGCCCGCGCCGGGTGCGGCCGCCGCCGTCACCGAACATGTGATCCGCATGCCGCAGCGGCTGGCCGACCGCGCCGTGCTGTGCGTGGGCGGACGCAGCGGCAACGTGGCGACCTACCGCGCGCTGATCGAACGGGTCGGCGCCCAGTTCTCGCACCACGACGGCGGCCTGGAGGACAACGCCAACAAGCTTGACGCGAGCTTGGCGGCGGCCGACCTGGTGATCTGCCAGACCGGCTGCATCAGTCACAGCGCCTACTGGCGCGTGAAGGACTTCTGCAAGCGCACCGGCAAGCGTTGCGTGTTCATCGACAACCCCAGCATTTCCAGCCTGGCGCGCGGCCTCGAGGAAGCCGAACTGACGTGAAAAAGCCCCGCTGGCTTGCGCTGGCGGGGCCTGCCGCGCAGCCAGGGCTGCGCGATTGTGCATACTGCGACGATTACTTGAAGGCGTACTTCGCGGTAACGCGGAAGTTGCGGCCCATGCCGTTGTGCAGCTGGCTGTTAAAGCCTTCCACCACAGTGCTGGTGCCGTAGCGCGGATCGTAAGGCGCGGCCTTGTCGAGGATGTTCTTGACGTTCAGCGACAGGGTCAGGTCCTTGATGCCGGTGTACGAATACGCCAGGCCGAAAGTGGTCCAGCTCGCCACTTCGCAGTGCGGGTTGCTGTACTTCGGCAGGCCGCCCAGCTGCTTGCCACCAACTTGGCCTTCGCCATAGTGGCAGAACGGGGTCGGGTAGACGAGCGCGTTGTCGTACTTGCGCATCAGCGACACGTGGTCGACGAAGTCCATCATGCCGGTCAGGCTGTGCACGCCCCGGGTCCAGTTGGTCGAGAACGACACGCGGTTGCGCGGGTTGTCGCCGGCCGACACGTTCCAGTCGGCCAGGCCGCCGTTGGCGCCAGCGGTGTTGTACGTGGCGTCGCCCGGTTTCATGGCGCGCTTGAAGGTGGCCAGGTAGCTCCAGTTCAAAGTGCTGCTCAGGCGACCGTAATCGCCCAGCGCGTGACGGTAGCTCACTTCCAGGTCCACGCCGGCAACCTGGGTGCTGCCCTGGTTGATGTAGGAACGGTTCGCCTGCAGCAGCGGGCCCGAATTCGGCACCACGGTGCCATCGGGCAGCACCAGCTGGTTGGCCGGGTTGGTGTCGCGGATCACCGACGCGCCCGGGTACTGGGCCGGGTGGTCGACCACGGTCTGGGCGCTCAGCAGAGCCGTTTCATCGCGCAGCTTGATGTTGTAGAAGTCCACCAGCACGTCCAGGTTCCTGGTCGGCTGCAGGATCAGGCCCAGCGACATCGATTTCGATTTTTCCGGCTTCAGCTCGGGATTGGCTCTCGACAGGCCCGAGATGCTCTTGTTGCAGTCGACCGTGGTTGCGTTGCCGAGCGGGTTCACGCCGTCCGGGCAGCGCACCGAATCGATCACCGACACGAAGGACTGCACGCCGCCGGGCGACACCTGGGTCAGCGCCGGCGCGCGGAAACCGCGCGCGTAGCTGGCGCGCAGGGCGACCTGTTCGGTCACGGTCCACTTGCTGCCGACCTTGGGCACAAAGCTCGATGCGGTCGGGTACTTGTCGTAGCGGCCGGCGAAGTCCATTTCAAAATTCTTGAAGAACGGCGTGCGCAGTTCAACGAAGGCGGACTTCACGTTGCGCTGGCCGTCGGCCACCGAGTTGGCCAGGCCGATGATCTCGCCGCGCTGCGTCGCCATGTCCGGCGTCAGGCCGATTTTCTCCTGCCGGGCCTCGGCGCCGAACGCCAGGCCGATGTCGCCGCCTGCCAGCTTGCCCAGGGTGGCCGACGCCTTGGCGTCGATCTGCACCACTTGCGAGAAGCCGGTGTTGGTCAGGTCGCGGGTGGCGGTCGGATCGGCGATGGTTGCCGCAATCGTGCGGTTTTCCGTCATGATGCGTTCGACGGTCGGGCGGTACAGGTAGCCGCGGCCGGTTTCGGTGCGCTCGCCACGGTTCCACAGCACACCGGTCTCCCAGTCGAACATGCCGCTCGTGCCCTTCAGGCCGGCCAGCACGCGGAACGTTTCGTTGATGTTTTCAGCGCCACCGGTGTGGCCCATCATGCGGAAGCCGACTGCCGAACGCGAGGCCGGCTTAAAACCATTGGCCGCGGTGAACGGATTGTCCGGGTGGCCGACCGGCAGGATCAGCTGGAACTGCGACGACGGCTTGCCGTCGGCGGTGAACACGGTGCTCGACGTGGTGCTCGAGACGGTGCGCGGCGCGCCCAGGTAGGTGCGCTCGGAACGCGAGTACGACGCTTCGGAGAACGCGGTGACCGACTCGTTGACCTTGAAGGTGGCGCGGGCCAGCACGTTGGCGTCCTTGCCCGCGCTCTGCACTTCGTTGAAATCGTTCAGGTTGAAGTTGCAGAAGGTACGTCCGACCAACACACTGGTCGCCGGGATGTTGTGGTCGGCGATGCTGCCCACCAGCTGTTGCGACGGGTCGCAATTGCTGCGGTTGATCACGTCGGCGCGCTGCGCGTAGGTGCTGGCGAAGTTTTTGCCGCCGGCGGTGCGCTCGCGGTAGAAGAAGGGCTGGTCCGTCAGGCTGCTCGAGTACGGATTCAGGCGGCCCTGGATGTAGGCGTAGGCAGCCTGGTCCACGTCCGAGGTCGCGTCGGCGATGCGGGTGCTGTCGCGCTTGGAGAGGTCGAAGGAGATGAAGGCGTTGAAGCGGTCCTTGTCCAGGTCGCCGAAGCCGATCAAGCCGTTGACAGTCTTGCGGGCGAATTCGCCGTCGTCGTTGCCGGATACGCTGGCCGACATTTCGATGCCGGTGAAGTCGCTCTTGGTGATGAAGTTGATCACGCCGGCGATCGCGTCGGAACCGTACACGGCCGATGCGCCGTCCTTGAACACTTCAACGCGCTCGATGGCCGACAGCGGGATCGAATTCAGGTCGTACACGGCCGATTTGCCCTGGTTCGGGTCGGCGTAGGCGGACGAGGCGATGCGGCGGCCGTTCAGCAGCACCAGCGTGGAGGACGAACCCAGGCCGCGCATGGAGGCGGTGGCCGCGCCGCGCGAGAAGCCGCCGTCGACCACGTCGACCGACGAACCGGAGCCGAAGGCAGGGATGGAGTGCAGCAGTTCGGCCACGGTGTTGGCGCCGCTGGCGGCGATCTGCTTGGCGTTCACGGTCTGGACCGGCGACGAACCTTCCTTGTCGGCGCGCTTGATGTTGGAGCCGGTCACGAATACCTTGGCGACCGGGGCTTCGGCCGCTTGTTGCGCGATGGCGAACTGGGTCGTGCCCAGTGCGAGTGCGACGGCGACGACGCCTTGCTTCAGTACTAACTTATTGTTCAAAACTTACTCCGCTGTAGTGAGATCTTGTGACTGTCCCGGCGCGGTAGCGCCGGCCACCATCTGTAACGATGGCTTTTTCGAAAGCATGGGTATTTTTTCGAAAGGCGCGATCTGAACATTCAGGTTGATGAAAGTCAATCAATGCAGGGAAAAACGGCCGCCATCGGCAACATTTCACGAAAATACAACAGAGTTATCGAAAATTTACGTCAAAAAAAAGCCCCGCAGGCTTGCGCCTGCGGGGCTCCGGTGCTAGTGCGCAGCTCTTTAGAACTGGTAGTTGCCGGTCATGTAGAAAGTACGGCCCAGCGGATCGGCGTAGCGCGGGTCGAAACCGACCTGGTGGCCCGACGAAGCGCGCAGCGAGAACGGCGGGTTGCGGTCGGCGATGTTTTTCACGCCGGCGCGCAGGCCTACCTGCTTGCTCACTTGCCACTTGCCCTGCCAGTCGAACGTCAGGTGCGAAGGCACTTCCAGGCGGAATTTCTCCAGCTTGTTGGTCGCCAAGTTGCGGCTTTCCGCTTCCGCGTCGGTGTAGCCGTTGCGGTAGTTGGCCGTCAGCGTGTTGGAGAACTTGCCGGTGTCCAGCGTGGTGCCCAGGCGGACGATGTGGCGGAACGCCACCTTATCGTTGAGACCGAAGTAATTCATGCTCGAGGTCCAGTCGTCCTGCGTACCGGCCTTGGTGTAGTCGGACTTGATCAGGTAGGTGCCGTTCAGCACGCTGGTCAGGTTGCCGAATGCGAAGCGGTGGCGGTAAGTCGTCTCCCAGTCCACGCCCTGGTTGTGGGTCTGGCCGATGTTGACCGACAGGGTTTTCTTCGCCCAGTAGGTCTGGTTGTTGCCCGGATCCACAAAGGTGGTGAACAGGTCGCGGAACTTGACCGGGTCGCCGAAGATCTGCAGTTCGCTCACGCTGGAGACCGCGTCGCGCATTTTCACGTCCCACAGGTCGGCCTGCACCGAGAACGTCGAGCTTGGCTCGTAGCGGAAGCCCACGCTGAACTGCTTGGATTTCTCCGGTTTCAGGTTTTCGTTGCCGCCCGAAATGACGTTGTACTGGCGCTTGCCTACCTGGCAGTAGTCGGCGTTCTCCGCCTTCAGGTTGGCCGGGCAGTCCCACGACGAAGCGGTAAAGCCGGCAGTCACCAGCGGCTGGCCGATGTCCAGCATGCTAGGCGCCTTGAAGCCGGTGCCGTAGGAGCCGCGCGCCAGGAAGGACGGGGTCGGCTGCCAGCGTGCCGACACCTTGTAGGTGCTGGACGACTCCTTCTTGCCCATCTCGCGCTTGGCGAGCGCGTTCTTGACGGCGTTGAAGGTGTCGTAGCGGGCGGCGGCGGTCAGCTCGACAGTCTTGTGCACAGGCGCGCTCAGTTCGGTGAATACGCCGTAGTTGGCGCGTTGCAGATCGTAGGCAGGCGAGGCGCTGAAACCGAAGATGTCCGCGCTGGTGGCGTGCGGGCTCTGCTCGTAATGGTAGTCGCGGTAGTCGCCGCCCAGTGCGATGGCGGCCGGACCGCCCGGCAGGGCGATCAGTTCACGCGAAGCGCGCGCGTCGATGCCTTTCAGCGTGGTGGATGCGTCGCGGATCGAACCCTGGTAGACCGAGTTGGCGATCAGTTGCCTGGTTGCGTCGGACTGCGCGCCTATGCCCAGGAAGGGGTCGAACAGGTTTTTCGCCAGCATGTCGCGGAATTCCGCGTTCTTCACGTAACCGCCGACATAGCGTTCGTCGATTGCGTTTTTCGACCAGGTCAGGCCGGTGCCGAAGTTCCAGGCGCCCAGTTCACCTTCCGCGCCCAGCACGAAGTGTTTGGAATCGGTGATGGTCCGGCTGTCGCGGGTGCCCCAGTCGTATGTACGGTAGCTGGCGGTCACGGCTTTGACATCGGCGTCCTGCGCGGCCGTCATGTAAGGCTTGACGTAGGTGTTGTACAGCGGCGAGTTCTTGGCGATCGACACCGACGCGGTGTTGGGCGCGATGCGGGCGGTCAAGTCCAGGCGCGAGTAGGCGGCTTCGGCGAACACGGACAGGTTGTCGGAGGCCTTGAAGGTGGCTTTACCGAAGAAGCTGTCGCGCTTGTTTTCCGGCACGATCTCAATGGTCTGCACGAAGTCGAAGCCGCAGTTCTGTACCAGCGCGGTATTGCTCAGCGCCAGCTGGTTCATCGGCGCGCAATTGCCGTTCTTCTTCTGGTAGGGATTGAAGCCGATCGGCTGGCTGCCCGCCTTGTTGAAGGTGGCCGAGACGTTGGCCGGAATCGCCGCCGGGCTGGTGCGGTCGTAGATGTAGTTGTTGCCGTTATTGCTGAACGGAATATAGGCGGTGTCCGCGAAGTCGCGGTCCAAGGCCTTGACCTGCTTGCGCTCGTCATGGCGGAACGACGCCATCACATTGAAGCGGTCCTTGGCCAGGTCGCCGAAGCCGTAGGTGGCGTTGACGTTGTACTGCGTGCCTGCGCTGCTCTCGCCCGGCTGGCTGTAGGTGGCTTCGATGGTGCCGCCCTGCAGGTTTTTCTTCAGGATGAAGTTGATCACGCCGGCGATCGCGTCCGAACCATACAGGGCCGAGGCGCCGTCGGTCAGGATTTCGACGCGCTCAACCGCGCTCATCGGAATGGCATTCAGGTTGATGGTGCTGCCCGAACCTTGCGGCGCGACGCGGCGGCCATTCAGCAGCACCAGGGTGTAGTCCTCGCCCAGATCATGGATCGAAGCGGACACGCGGCCACCCGAGTTGGTGCCGGCCGCGATTGCGTCGATGGTGAAGCCTTGCATGGAAGGCAATGCCTGAATCAGCTCGGCCACTGAGGTGGCGCCGGACTTGGCGATCTGCTCTTGCGACAGGCGCTGCACTGGCAGTGCGCCTTCCACGGCGATGCGGCGTATGGCCGAACCCGTGATCTCTACCTTCTGGATCTGCTCCTGAGCAACTGCGTTGCCGCTCAGCGTGGCAGCGCCGGCCAGCACCGCGAGGGCCAGGCGTACCGAGCGCGCAGCGATTTTCTCTTTCAAAACCATTCATAACTCCCGTAGTCGTGGATCACTTGTGCAAGTGCCGAAGGCCGGCCTTGCATCTTTAGAACAGCGATTATGTAATGCGACGGGGGCGTTCGGCATTGGCTAAATACAACTTCCATTGCCAAATAATCATTAAAAAGGTGAGAATTGGAGATAATTCAGATGAGGCCGCTTGATTTCGAATTATCTATCGTGGAAATGCGCCAAAACACGGTAATTTGTCTTATTTCCACAACGTAGCCGCCTAACATCATTTCCCAAGCGTCATTAGTAAACGTCGCGGCGGTAGCGGCCCTGCGCCGCGAGATGGGCCATGGTTGTGCGGCCCAGCACGGTTTCCAGGGCCTGGTCGACGCCTGCCGCCATGCCCTCCAGGCTGCCGCAGACATAGATCGCGGCCCCCTCCTCCACCCAGGCGCGCAAGCGGTCCGCGCGCGCCGGCAGCAGGTCCTGCACATAACGCTGCGGGCCGCCGTCGCGCGACCAGGCCAGGTCCAGCTGGGGCAACTGGCCCGCAGCCTGCATGGCCGAAAGCTCGTCGCGGTAGTGGAAATCGTGGGCCGCCTGGCGTTCGCCGAACAGCAGCCAGTTGCGCACCTGCCCAGCGACCGCGCGCGCGCGCAGATGGCCGCGCAAGCCGGCGATGCCGCTGCCGTTGCCGATCAGGATCAGGGGCCGGCCGGCATTGCCCTCGAGGCGGAAACGGCGGTGCTGGCGCAGCCGCAGCTGCACCGTGTCGCCGGGCCGGGCCTGGACGCACAGCCAGCCTGACGCGTGGCCGTGGCTGCCATCGTCGTGCAGATGCAGCCGCACCAGCAGGTGCACCCGGCCGTCCTGCGGTATCGAGGCGATCGAATACTCGCGCGCGCGCGACGGGTCCGACGGCGCGGCCACCTGCACCAGGTCGCCCGCCTGCCATTCCGGCAGCCGCTCGCGCAACGGCTCGAGTTCGATATGGTAGACGGGGGCGCCGGCGCTGCCCGGGTTCAAGTGGCGGCGCTCGGCCAGGCGCCAGGCGCCGAAGGCCGGGGCGCTCCAGTCCGGCGCGTCGCTGGTGCCCACCAGGTGGCTGAGCTGCTGGCGCCAGGCGGCAATGGCGGGTGCGGCGTTGCAATTGACTTCGATGCGCTCGAACAGGCTCTGCGCGCCCTGCTCCTGCAGCCACTGGTCCAGCGCGCGGCCGAAGCCGCAGTAATGGAGGTAGGAACTGTCGCCCAGCGCCAGCACCGCGTAGTGCAGCTGCGTCAGCGGCACGCTGCGCGACATCAGGCGGCTGGCGAAAGCCGCCGCCGAGTCGGGGGCGTCGCCCTCGCCGTAGGTGCTGACCAGGAACAGGATGCGTTCGGCGCCGGTGAGATCCGCCTTCCTCAGCGCGGACAGTTCGCACAGCCGCGCGGCAACGCCCGCCAGCCGCAGCGTCTCCCGCGTCTGTTCGGCCAGCGCCTCGGCGTTGCCGGTCTGGCTGGCGTAGGCAACGATCCAGCCCGGCGCCAATGCAGCCGCCGCCTGCCCCGCCGCGCCCGCCAGACGCTTGCGGCGCGAGCGCAGCCAGGGCAGCAGGCAAACCAGGCCGTAGCAAACGAAGCAGGCCACCGTCAGCAGCAGGCGCAGGGGATCGATAGTGAATATCATTTTCTCAGTCTTGGTCGTCGCTCAACATGCCGCGCATCGGACTGCTGAGGTACTCGGTAAAGCCGGCGTCATCCGCGTTGCGGACGACAAAGCGCGCCGCCAGGCCGCGCCGCTCGGCCAGCGCCAGGCCCGCCTCATGCCCCAGCACGGTCAGCGCGGTGGACCAGGCGTCGGCCGCCATGCACTGCGGATGCACCACCGTGACCGAGGCCAGGCGGTTGGCAATGGGCGCGGCGCTGCGCGGGTCGATAGTATGCGGGTAGCGCTGCGTGCCGTGCAAAAAATAGCGGCGGTAGTCGCCGGAAGTGGCGACCGCCAAGCCGTGCAACGCCAGCGCGATCTCGCCCAGCGGCGCGGGCGCGGCGGAACAGGCGCCGGGCGCTTGGCCAGCAGCCGTCCCGCCTTGAGAAACCGCGGCCGCATCGCCGGCCAGTGGGCCGGCATCGGCGGCGGCCGGCTGCTCCAGCGCCACCCACCACGGCTGGCCATCCGGCTTCATGCCGGCGCCGCGCAGTTCGCCGCCCACTTCCACCAGGAAGTGGCGCAGGCCTTGCGACATCAGGAAATGGGCCAGCCGGTCCACGCTGTAGCCTTTGGCCACGGCGGACAGGTCGAGCTGCACGCCGCCCGGCTGCAGGACGCGGCGGCCCGGCGCGTCGAGCAGCACATGCTGCGCCACGCGTTCGGCGCGCAATTCGGCGATGCGCGCCGCCGTGGGCGCGGTGAAACCAGGCTGGTCGTGCCGCCCGCCCGGGCCGAAGCCCCAGGCGTTGACGATGGCGCCCGCGCAGGGATCACAGGCGCCGCCCGAGTCGCGGCCGACGCCGATGGCGAACGCCAGCACATCGAAGAAGGCAGGCGGCAGCGTAAGCCAGGTGCCGCGCGGCGCGCGGTTGTAGCGGCCAAGGTCGGAGCCGGCTTCCCAGTGGCTCATCTCGGCCACCACCGCATCGAGTTGGCGCTGAAGCTGCGCCTGCAGATCCGGCGCGGTGGCAGTGGCGCCTGCGGCCAGCAGCACCGACCAGCTCGTGCCCATGCTCAGCCCGCCGTACGCGCGGAGGGTGGCGCCCGCCGGTGCGGGCTCGTCGGAAATGTGGTGAGGCAGAAGAATGCGGCGCATAAGACCATGGCGGACCGCAGCCCGCCGTACTAGCGGCCTGAGCCGCATTCGGGACTTGCATCCCTGAATGCGGCTCAGGCAGGTTGAACCGGATGTTCGCTTATTGCGGCAGGATTTCCACCGTCGCGGCGTAGCTCACGCGGCGCGGGGGCATTTGCGGCGGCTGGCCGGCGACTGGCACGGCGGCTGCCGGCCAGCTGGCGCTGACCATATACATGCCCGCTTCCGGCAGCGTGAAGCTGATCTCGCCCTTCGCGTCCGCGTTCTGGCGGATCTCGCCCAGCGTGCCGCGATAGCGCACGCCGCCCGGTATCAGGCTGAAAGCCTGGTTGGCCGCCGGCTTGCCGTCGAGCAGGAAGCGCCAGGTGGCCTTCTCGCCGGCGCGCAGGTCGTTCGGATGCGTGACCGGCACCAGTTCCAGGCCGACGCCGGTCGGCTTGAAGACCGCGTCGTCGGCCTTGTTGGCCGACACGAAGGTCTCCAGGCGGCTGTGGCTGCGCGTCAGCTTGACTTCCTGCGCGTCGGCCGGCACATCCTTGGCCAGGGTTTCTTCGCTGCCGCGGAAGCGCTTCATCTCGCCGTTCAGCTTGTAGCTGCCCATCACGCCTTGCTGCACCAGCGCCACTTTATACGTGCCCGGCTTGCTCATCTTGATGTCGAAGGTGCTGCGCAGGCGGCCGGTGCTGGCGTTCTGCAGGTCGACCTTGGCGCCGTCCGGGCCGGTGACGACGATGGCGTCCAGCTTCAGCGGCTGGTGGTCGATGTCGAACAGGCCCTCGGAGATGGCGGCGTCCACCGTCACCCACGCATCCTTGGAATCGACCATGGACGAGGACGGCAGCAGCCAAGGCTTGTGCGCATAGGCGTTCAGGGCCAGGCCGGCCAGCGCGGCGGCCAGCAAATACTTGCTTGGGTTCTTCATGGGTCTGCCTTATTTGAGTTGAACGGCGACAGCGCCGACTTCTTCCTTGCCCTTGGCGCTCGCCACCTGCGCCGGCTTCAGCGGCCAGGTCAGCGGCACTTTCACCACTTCGCGGCCACCCGCTTCGCGCGCCACTTCCACCAGCAGCTGGTATTGGCCGGCCGGCAGCTTGTCCAGGCCGTCCTTGGCCAGCGGGAAGCTCAGCGTATGCTCGCCCGGCGACTTGGTCGCGCCGCTCACGCCGTCCAGCGGCATGGCCACGTCGCGGCCGCTCTTGCGCCACCACTGGCGCATGTCCTTCAGCCACTTGGTGCCGGCGTTGTCCTTCTTCTTGGTGTCGTACAGCACCGCCAGGTTGGCCACCACTTTCTGGTCCGCGTTTTCCAGCCAGGCCGCGATATAGGGGCGGTGGTATTCGGCGACGTTCAGTTGCGGGATGTCCAGCTTGAGGGCCAGTTCGGCCGCCATGGCCTGCGCGCTGAGCAGCGGAATGGCGGCGGCGATGGAATAGCGTAATTTCATGGAATGCCTTTAATGGATGAACAGCAGTGCGATGACGAATGGGATCAGGATGCCCAGCCCCACCATGGGCCAGGTGAACGGCCGGTTGGCGGCGTGGAACTTCAATATCAGCAGGCCGGTGATGCAGAACACCAGGCAGGCGCCGGCGAAGATGTCGATGAACCAGTTCCAGGCGGCGCCCGTGTTGCGGCCCTTGTGGACGTCGTTCAGCCAGGACACCCAGCCCCGGTCGGTGCGCTCGAATTCGGCGGCGCCATCCTCCAGGCCGATACGGACCCAGGCGTCGCCGCCCGCTTTCGGCAGCGGCAGGTAGACCTCGTCGGCCGACCATTCGGCGCTGCGGCCGCCCGCCTTCAGCGACCAGGTGTCGCGCAGCCAGCGCTCGGCCGTCTCCGGCAGCGGCGCCTTGTCGCCATCGTGCGCGTCGGCGAACTTCTTCAATTCGGTGATCAGGGCGGCCGGCGCCACGGCCTGCCGGCGCACCACGTCGGGCTTGGCTTCGATCTGCGCAGCGTGGTTCAAGGTGATGCCGGTAATGCTGAACAAAAACATGCCCAGCAAACACAGCGCGGAACTGATCCAATGCCATTGGTGCAGGTTCTTCAGCCACAAGGCACGGCCGGCATTTGGGGAGGCACTCATTTGCTCTTTCCTGACGTAGAGCGAGAATGATAATGATTATCATTCTCGGAGTCAATCAGGCTGGCAAAAAAGAAATGCCTGGCACCGGTAAACCGGGGCCAGGCAGCGTTACAGATGAATCAGGGGTCTATTCGGACGATCAATCAACGGCTGCCGGAACCGCCGCGCGAACCGCCGCCGCTGCTGCCTTCATTGCCGCCGCTGCTGCCGCCGCGCGAACCGGAACTGCCGGAACTGCTTTGGCTGTTCTGGTCGTTCTTGTGGCTCATGCTGCCGGCGCGGCGTGCCTCTTCGGACGTGAATTCGTGGGCCGTGCCTTTTTCGTGCGCGGCACGGCCGCCTTCAGAAGCAATCTCGCGCTGGCGCTCCGGGTCCATCGAGGCGAAGCCGCGGTTGCTGGTATCGCTTTGCTTGCTGCTGCCTTGGGAACCGCTTTGCTTGCTGCCGCCTTGATTACCGCCCTGATTACCCTTGTTGTCCTGATCCTTGCCTTGATTGGATGAAGCCATGATATGTCTCCTTAAAGTGGATAGGGAAGCCCATGGTAGTGCAAGCCCCAGCAGGGATACATAGGACACTTGCAGTACAAGCTGTAGGAACAGTCCCGCAATAAGTGACTGAGTTTTTCTTACCTTCCAGCCGTAAAGTTTGTATGCGCCAGCACCATATCGCCTGCCACCAGGAACAGCTTTTCGCCCGCGGCGGGAAGCTGTGCGTGCCCGCCGGTGAAGGCGCCGAACGCTGGCAGGATGGCGCGCCGCGCATTGGCCAGGAAGCACGGCAGGCGCAGCGCGTCGCGCCCGGCGGCGAGCTGGAACACCGGATGCACGTGGCCGGCCAGCACGTAGCCCGGCGCGTCCAGTCCGGGGTGGTGGCAAAAGGAGAACGGTCCCAGCGTGTAGGGCTCGTCCTCCATGGCTATCGCCAGCGAGGTCGGCGGGTCGCCCGCATGCAGGTCGTGGTTGCCGCGCACCAGCGTCAGCCGCAGCGCCGGATGGCGGGCGCGCCACCGCGCCAGCGCCGCCAGCGTGGCCCCGGCGCGCGCGGCCCTTGCATGCAGGAAGTCGCCCAGGAAGACCAGGTGCGCCACGTCGTGCTCGGCCAGCAGCCGGTCCAGCGCCGCCAGGTTCTCCGCCGTGGTGCCGCGCGGTACGGGCACGCCCAGCGCGCGGAACGAGGCCGCCTTGCCGAAGTGAATGTCGGCCACCGCCAGCAGCCGCTGGCGCGGCCAGTACAAGGCCTTGGCAGGCAGCAGCAGCACGCCCTCCCCGGCCAGTTCGGTGGCGCACGGCGTCATGGCCCGGCCGCCTTCTCCAGTTCGCGCAGCATGCGGGCCACGCGGTCCGACAGTTTTTCGGTGCTGAGCTTTTCGCGGAAGCGCTCCACCATCAGCGCGAAGCCGAACGGCGTGGCACGCTTGACCGCGTGGAAGGAGACGCTGCGGCGCTGCAGTTCCAGCAGCGTCTCGCGCAGGCGCTGCAATTCGAGTTCCTGCTCCAGCACCTCGCGCTGCGCCTGCGTCAGCAGCAGATTGCCCGCGTCGTGCTTGCGGAACACTTCGAAGAACAGCGAGGACGAGGCCTGCAACTGGCGCGCGCTTTTCGGCTGGCCCGGATAGCCCTGGAATACCAGCCCGGCGATGCGCGCGATTTCGCGGAAGCGGCGCTGCGACAGTTCGGTGGCGTTCAAACTGGCCAGCACGTCTTCCAGCAAATGGCCGGTGCCGAACAGCGGCGTGTCGCGGCCCTCGGCGGCGCTGAAGATTTGGCGCCAGTCCGGCGCCTCCGGCGCCAGCAGTTCGAAGCCGTAATCGTTGACGGCGATCGAATAGGTGGCCGCATGCATGCGGGCGACGCGCCAGGCCAGCAGCGAAGCCAGGCCGATATGGACGGCGCGCCCCGCGAACGGATAGATGAACAAGTGCTGCCCTTCGCGGCTTTGCATGCTTTCGACCACGGTGGCGGCCGGCGTCGGCAAAGCCGACCAGCGCTGCTGCACTTCAAGCAGCGGCCGCACGGCCTCCATCTCGGGCCCTTCATAATGGCCCTGCGTGGCGCGGCGCATGCATTCCAGCGCGGCGTGCGCCAGCTCGGACGACAGCGGCATCTTGCCGCCCTGCCAGCGCGGCACCGCGCCTTTGGCGCCGCTGGCGCGCTTGACGTAGGCCGTCATCTCATGGACCCGCACGAATTCGAGGATGCGTCCGCCGAACAGGAAATGGTCGCCCTTGTGCAGGCGCGAAATGAAGGACTCCTCCACCGTGCCGATGCGGCTGCCGCGCATGAACTTCACCTGGATGCTGGCCTCGGACACGATGGTGCCGATGCCCATGCGGTGGCGGCGCGCGATGGCGGCGTCCGGCACGCGGTAGACGCCCTCCCCGTCCGGCAGCACGCGCCGGTATTCGGGATAGACGGTCAGGCTCTGGCCGCCGCGCGCCACGAAGTCCAGCGCCCATTGCCATTCGCCGGCGGTGAGCTCGCGGTAGGACCAGGCGGTGCGCACCTCGTCAAACAGGTCCTGCGCGCGGAAGCCGCCGCCCATGGCGATGGTGACCAGGTGCTGCACCAGCACGTCGAGCGGCTTGTCCGGCACCGGGCGCGGTTCGATGCGGCGTTCTTCCACGGCGAGTTTGGCGCCCGCCGCCTCCAGCAGCTCCAGGCTGTGCGTGGGCACCAGCGTGACGCGCGAGGCGCGGCCGGGCGCGTGGCCCGAACGGCCGGCGCGCTGCAGCAGCCGCGCCACGCCCTTGGCGCTGCCTATCTGCAGCACGCGCTCGACCGGCAGGAAGTCCACGCCCAGATCCAGGCTGGAGGTGCAGACCACGGCCTTCAGGGCGCCGCTCTTGAGGCCCTGCTCCACCCAGGTACGCACCTCCCTGTCCAGCGAACCGTGATGCAGCGCGATCAGGCCGGCCCAGTCGGGACGGGCGTCGAGCAGGTTCTGGTACCACAGCTCGGACTGCGAACGCGTGTTGGTAAACACCAGCGTGGTGGCGTGCCGCTCGATCTCGGCGATCACCGGCTGCAGCATCTGGATGCCGAGGTGGCCGGCCCAGGGAAAGCGCGAAGGGTGGTCAGGGATCAGCGTGTCGACGACGATGTCCTTGCGGATGCGGCCCTCGACGATGACGCCCATGCCGGGGCCGAGCAGCACGTCCCGGGCGCGCGCCAGGTTGCCCAGCGTGGCCGACAAGCCCCACACCACCAGGCCGGGATGCCAGCGCCGCAGGCGGGCCAGCGCGAGCTGGGTCTGCACGCCGCGCTTGTTGCCCATCAGCTCATGCCACTCGTCGACGACCACCATGTCGAGCAGCGCGAACTGCCCGGCGGCGTCCGGTTTGCTGAGCATCAGGGTCAGGCTTTCGGGCGTGGTGACCAGGGCGTCCGGCAAGCGCCTGGCCTGGCGTGCGCGCTGGGCGGACGTGGTGTCGCCGGTGCGCGCGTCCACCGTCCACGCGGCTGCCAGGTCGGCGGCCGAGGTTTGCAGCGCGCGCAGCGTGTCGGCCGCCAGCGCGCGCATGGGAGTGATCCACAGCACGCGCAGGCCGGCCTTGCGGCGCGCGGGCTGGGCGGCGGCCGCGCGCAGCAGGGCGGCGAACCAGACCGCATACGTCTTGCCCGAGCCTGTGGTGGCGTGCAGCAGCCCCGATACACCGGCCGCCGCCGCGCGCCACACCTCGCGCTGGAAGGGAAACACCTCCCAGCCGCGCTGCGCGAACCACGCGTCCGGATTCATGCCGCGCCGCTGCCGCCGAGCAGGCCCTTGAGCGTGTCCAGCGTGTCGGCCTCCTCGACGGCCTTGTCGTCGCGGCGGCGCAGGATGCGCGGGAAGCGCACCGCGATGCCCGATTTGTGGCGTGGCGAGCGCGCGATGCCTTCGAAGCCGATCTCGAACACCATGCTCGGCTTCACGCTGCGCACCGGACCGAATTTCTCTATCGTGGTGCGCCGTATCGCGCTGTCCACCTGCGCGATCTCGGCGTCCGTCAAGCCCGAATACGCCTTGGCGAAAGGCACCAGCTGGCGTTCCCCGGCCGCATCGTCCCACACGGCGAAGGTGTAGTCGGTGTACAGCGAGGCGCGGCGCCCGTGGCCCGCCTGCGCGTAGATCAGCACCGCGTCCACCGTGTAGGGATCGATCTTCCACTTCCACCACGTGCCGACGTCCTTGGTGCGCCCCACGCCGTAGCGCGCGCCGGCCGCCTTCAGCATCATGCCCTCCACGCCGCGCAGGCGCGACTCTGCGCGCATCGCGGCCAGTTCCTGCCAGCTGCCGGCCCGCACCAGCGGCGACAGGCGCAACTGCGGCGAGTCCACCTTGGCAACCAGCTGCTCCAGCAGCACGCGCCGCTCGCGCTGCGGCAGGGGCCGCAAATCGGCGCCATCGAGCTCGAGCAGGTCGTAGGCCACCAGCACGGCGGGCAGTGCGTCCTGCATTTTCACGGACACGGTCTTGCGCCCGATCCGCTTCTGCAAGTCCGCGAACGGCGCGGGCGCCCCCTCGGCGGCGTCCGCGCCGCGCCAGACCAGGATCTCGCCGTCGACCACCGTGCCGTCGGGCAGGCGCAGCGCAGCGAGCTCGGGGAAGCGGTCCGTGACCAGGTCCTCGCCGCGCGACCAGAGCCAGTTCCCGCCCTCCCGGCTGACCAGCTGCGCGCGCATGCCGTCGTATTTCCACTCCACCTGCCAGTCCTCCAGCGCGCCCAGCGACTCGGGCGCGGCCTGCAACTGGTGCGCCAGGAAGAAGGGATAGGGCTGGCCGCCGCGCAGCGCGTGCTCGTCGGCCGACTGCGCGCCGATCAGCTGCAGGAAACCGGCCGCCGTGGGGTTGACGCGGCCGTCGGTCCAGCCCATCAGGCGTTGCGCGATCAGCTTGCTGTCCAGCGCGGCGATGGCGCTCAGCGCGCGCGTGACCAGCAGGCGCGAGACGCCGACCCGGAAGCCGCCGCCGATCAACTTGGCCAGCAGGAAGCGCTCGCGCGTTTCCAGTTCGTCCCAGTAGCGGAACAGCGCCTCGCGTATCGTCTCGGGCGCCGCGCCGCGCAAAGGCGCGATGCGCTGCTCTACCCACACCGCTAGCCCGACGTCGCTGCGGTGGCGCGGCGCAGGCAGGATGTGGGCGATGGTTTCGGCCAGGTCGCCCACGGCGTGGTAGCACTCGTCGAACAGCCACGCGTCCAGCTCCGCGAACTCGGTGGCGTACTGCCGCAGCAGCTTGACCGGCACCGCCTGGCGCGGCTTGCCGCCGGCGAGAAAATACACCGCCCACGCCGCGTTCTCCGGCGCCGCGCTGCTGAAGTAGGCCTGCAGCGCCTCCAGCTTGCGCCTGGTGGCGGTGGTTTCATCAAGCTCGGCGTAGAGACGGGCGAATTCACGCATGGGCCGCCTCCGTTCCCTCCTCGGCAGCAGCAGTGCCTGCGGCAGCGGCGGCCGCCGTGGCGTCGTCCGCCTCGTCGTCGCCGTATTCGGTATCGAAGCCGCTCGCATCGTAGCCGTTCTGGCACAGCCAGCGCACCATGGCCGCGATCGCGCCATGCGTGACGATGACGCGCTGCGCGCCGGTGGCCAGGATGGCAGACATCAGCCCGGGCCAGTCCGCGTGGTCCGACAGCACGAAGCCCCGGTCCACGCCGCGCCGCCGGCGCGCGCCGCGCAGCAGCATCCAGCCGCTGGCGAAGGCGTCGCTGTAGTCGCCGAAGCGCCTGATCCACGGCGAGCCGGCGGCGGACGGCGGCGCCAGCACAAGCGAACGCCGGATGCCGGCCTGGTCCACCTCGCCCACCATGCGCGTGGCCGGCAGCGCCACGCCCGCCGCGCGGTAGACGCGGTTCAGCGGCTCCACCGCGCCGTGGCAGATGATGGTGCCGATGGCGGGGTCGAGACCGCTCAGCATGCGCTGCGCCTTGCCGAAGGAGTAGCCCAGCAGGACGCTGGGCCGGCCCTGCTCCGCGTTGCGGCGCCACCAGGCGTTGATGTCGTCGAAAATTTCCTGCTGCGGCTGCCAGCGGTAAATCGGCAGGCCGAACGTGGACTCGGTGATGAAGGTGTCGCAGCGCACCGGCTCGAACGGGGCGCAGGTCGCATCCGGCTCCACCTTGTAGTCGCCCGAGGCCACCCAGACTTCGCCGCGATGCTCCATGCGCACTTGCGCCGACCCCAGCACATGGCCGGCCGGATGCAAAGAGATCCGCACGCCGTTGTGCTCCACTTGCGTGCCGTAGTCCAGGCCCTGGATGGCGATGTCGCCCAAGCGCGACTTGAGGATGTTCACGCCCGGCGCGGCGGCCAGGTAGTGGCCGTGGCCGGCGCGGGCGTGGTCGGAATGCGCGTGGGTGATGACGGCGCGCGGCACCGGCCGCCACGGGTCGATGTAGAAATCGCCGGGGACGCAGTACAAGCCTTCCTTGCGGACTATCACCATGTCGGACATGCCGGGCTCCAATGACGGAATGGCCCATTCTAGCGAAGCACGGCGGCGCCTATCTGTCCGCTGCCGCACATAAGTGAAGGCTGGGAGGCCGGGAGCCTGCGCTAGGCCGGCTCCACGAACTCGGCCATAAAAGTCTTGGTGGCGTGCTCCGGAAATTCGATGGTGACGAGGTCGCCTGCCACCGACAGCACGGTGCCGACGTCGAACTTGGGCACCTTGACCCGGCTGCCCACGGCGATATGCGCGGCGGGCGCGGCGCCCTGCGGAGGCGGCACGGGCGCCGCCGCGAAACGCTCCCCGGGATCGAACTCCGCCTGCGGCGGCGACAGGCAATTGTCGCAACAGCAGCAACGCTCGAAACCCGGCGCGGCGTCGCCGAAGTAGTCGAGCAGCAGCTTCCAGCGGCAATAGCCGCTCTGCGCGTAGGCCACCATCTGCTCCAGCGCTTCGCGGTCGCGCTCCTGCTTGTCGGCGTAGACCTGGGCCAGCCGGTCGAGCTGCGCCGCGCTGGCCTCGCCCTTGGCCACCTGCCACTCCAGGCGGCGGTTCTGCTTGAGCAGCTTGCCGTCCTTGAGCAGCTTCAGGCAGACCTGCAGTTTGGACGTGGCCGCGTCGCCCAGTTCCTCGTCCAGCGCCTTGAAGGCGACCGGCCCGTCCGCCGCCAGTTTGCAGACCGTCTCGTACACCGCGCGCAGCTCGTTCGCCTCCGGGTAGTGCCTGACCAGGAAGAACTGCTGCAGGCGCTTGTCGCCCTGGTAGTACAACAGCGTGCAATCGGCCGCCCCGCCGTCGCGCCCGGCGCGGCCGGATTCCTGGTAATAGGCCTCCAGGTTGGCGGGTACCTGCAGGTGGATCACGAAGCGCACGTCGGCCTTGTCGATGCCCATGCCGAAAGCGTTGGTGGCCACCATCACGCGCCGCTCGCCGCGCATGAACAGGTCCTGGCTGTCCCTGCGCTGCTGCGCCGGCAGCTTGCCGTGGTACAGCGCCACGCTCTCGCCCGCGCTGTCGAGCAGCGCGTGCATGTCCTCGGCCGCCTTCACCGTGGCCGCGTAGACGATGCCGACGCCGCGCGTGCGCCGCACCAGCTCCAGGGCTTGCGCCTGTTTCTCGTCGAGGTTGGTGCTTTGCAGCACACGGTAGCGCAGATTGGGACGGTAGATGCCGGTGTTGATGACGTTCAGTTCCGCCACGCCCAGCTGCCGGCCGATGTCGGCCACCACGTCCTCGGTGGCGGTGGCGGTCAGCGCCAGCACGGTGGGGCGGTCCAGCGCCGCGATGGCGGCGCCTATGCCCAGGTAGGCCGGGCGGAAGTCATGCCCCCATTGCGATATGCAGTGCGCCTCGTCGATGACGAACAGGTCGATCTCGGTGGCCTTGAGCAGCTCCAGGAATTCCGGCGTGGCCAGGCGCTCCGGCGTGCAGAACACGATGTCGCTGCTGCGCGCGCGTATGCCGGCCAGCGCCTCGAGCTCCTCGGCGCGCGGCAGGCTGCTGTTCACCTGCGCCGCGCTGATGCCGATTTCCTCCAGTTTTTCCAGCTGGTCCTGCATCAGCGAAATCAGGGGCGAGACCACCACCGTGGTGCCGGGCAGGATGGACGCGGGAATCTGGTAGCACAGCGACTTGCCGCTGCCGGTGGGCATGATGGCCAGCGTGTTGCGCCCTTCCAGCACGCTGTCGATCACCTGGCGCTGGCCGGGCCGCAACTGCCCGACGCCGAACACGCGGCGCAGCAGTCCGCCGATCAGGCGCGTGCGCGCCGCAGCCGCTTTCAGCGCCTTGCGCTGGCGCGCCGCGCTTTTAATACTGGTCACCATAACACCGCCCATGCCGGATAGTCATGCCAAGCACTGTATGCGGCGCGCCGGGCAGGCGCCATAGGACGGAGCCTACAGCAGGCGTAGGAGGACAGCGAGCGGCAGCCTAGGCATTGCCGGGCGAGTTGCCGGCTGAGTTGCCGAACGGATTGCCAAGCGAATTGTCGAGCGCGGCTTTCAGCTCCATCAAGTCGTAGGGCTTGCGCAGCACGCTGGCGTGGAACTCCAGCCGCTCCAGCGCTTCCTTGTCGTAGCCGGTGGAGAAGATGATGCGGGCCTGGCTGCCCCCCGCCAGCATGCGGCGCGCCAGTTCGATGCCGGACATGCCGGGCAGGCTGATGTCGGTAAACAGGATGTCGAACCGCTGCGCCTGCAACAGCGCCCAGGCCTGCTCGCCGTCGCACACGCCGCTGACCGTGTGGCCCAGCATGCCGATCAGCTCGCACACCATCTGCTGCGAATCGAGGTTGTCCTCCACCACCAGGATGCGCAGCGAACTGTTGCGGGCGATGCCGGGCGCCGGCGCCAGCAGCTCGCCGGCCAGCTCGCGCTTGCGCTGGCGCGCCAGCTGTTCCTGGCTGCGGTTGTTGAACACGTGGCGCAGCTTGCGCGCCAGTTCGTCGCGCCGGTAGGGCTTGCTCAGCAGTTCCAGTCCCGGGTCCAGGCGGCCGCCGTGCACGATGGCGCTCTGCGGATAGCCGGAAGTGAACAGCACGGCGATGTCGGGCTGCATGCCGCGCGCGGCCAGCGCCAGGTCCGGGCTGCGCAGCGTGCCCGGCATCACCACGTCGGTGAACAGCAGGTCGACGCGCTCGCGCTCCAGCACCCGCAGCGCCTGCTCGCCGTTCTCGGCCGACAGCACGCGGTAGCCCAGGCCGCCCAGCATGTCGAGCACCACGGCGCGCACGCCGGGGTCGTCCTCGACCACCAGCACGGTTTCGTCGCCGCCCAGCGCCGGACCGCTCAGGCCGGGCAACTCCTGGGTTTCGTCGGTCAGCGAGCGCGGCAGGTAGATCTTGACGCTGGTGCCTTCGCCGGGCTCGCTGAAGATCTTGATATGGCCCCTGCTTTGCTTGACGAAGCCGTAGGCCATCGACAGGCCGAGGCCGGTGCCCTCGCCTTCCGGCTTGGTGGTGAAGAACGGTTCGAAGGCGCGCCGCAGCACTTCGGGCGTCATGCCGGCGCCGGTGTCGGTGACCGACAGCATCACGTACTGGCCGGACGGCACGTCGAGCAGGTTGTTCACGTAGTACTCGTCCAGCACGGCGTTGCCGACCTCGATGGTGAGGCGGCCCTCGCCGCGCATGGCGTCGCGCGCGTTGATGGCCAGGTTCAGCACCACGTTTTCGATCTGGCCAGGGTCGACCAGCGTGTTCCACAGGCCGCTGCCGGCCACGGTGGCGACCTCGATGCGTTCGCCCAGGGTGCGCCGCAGCATCTCGTCCATATTGCCGACCAGGCGCCCCAGGTTGGACACCATGGGCTGCAGCGGCTGGCGCCGCGCGAACGCCAGCAGCTGCGAGGACAGCTTGGCGCCGCGCTCGACCGCGGCGATCGCCATGGCCAGCCGCTTGCGGGTGCCGCCGTCTTCGCCGTCGGGGAGATCCTGTTGCAGCAGGTGCAAATTGCCGTAGATGATCTGCAGCACGTTGTTGAAGTCGTGCGCCACGCCGCCGGTGAGCTGGCCCACCGCTTCCATCTTCTGCGACTGGCGCAGCGCCTCCTCGGCCTTGTCGCGTTCGGCGATTTCGCGGCCCACGCGCTGCTCCAGCGTGTCGTTCAGGTCGCGCAATGCGATCTCGATGCGGCGCCGCTCGGTGATGTCGGTCTTGACCGCGATCAGCGCCTGCGGCTGGCCGGCCTCGTCGTCCAGCCGGCTCATGCTGCTGGAGATCCAGACCCAGTCGCCGTCCGGCTTCAAATAGCGCTTCTCCAGCGTGAACGGCGTGCCCTCGGCCAGCAGCCGGCGCACCAGCGCGCGGTTTTCCTCCATCTCCTGCGGGTGGATGATGTCGTCCATGTGCAGGCCGAGCAGCTCGTCCTCGGTGCGCCCCAGCATCTGGCACAGCGCGCCGTTGACGCGCCGGTAGCGGCCCGTCAAATCCAGTTCGGACAGGCCGACCGAGGCCTGGCCGAAGATGGCGGCCAGCCGGTCCTGGCTGGCGCGCAGCGCCTGCTCGACCAGCTTGCGCCGCGTGATGTCGAACGCCACCCCGACATAGCGGCGCTGCGCGGGCGACGCGCCCTCGAGCACCTGGCCCTGGCGCGCCATCCAGCGCAGCTCGCCCGTGTCGGCGCGGTGGATGCGGAATTCGGCGTAGGCCAGCGGGTTGGGCTGGTCCATGCGCTGGGTGCCTGCCACGCCCCGGTCGCGCGGATCGACCAGGCCGACCAGCAGGTCCGCCGTCACCGCGACATGGTCGGCGATGCCCCACAGGCGGCGGTAGTTGGCCGACACCACCACCTGCCCGCTGTCCGGGAACCACTCGAAGCTGCCGATGCCGCCGGCCTCCTGCGCCAGGCGCAGCAATTCCCCGGTGACGTCGCTCTCTGCGCGGTCTTGCACCGGCCGGGCGCCGGCGCTGCCGCCCGGCGTCGCACCGCCCGGGGACCGCTCGCTGTGGGACGGCACGCCGTTGGCCAGCGCGCTGTCCAGCGGATGGCTGCGGGGCAGATTCTGCGTCATGCGGCGTTCGCTTCCTGCGGCTTGCGCGGCATGGTCAAGGTGAAAACGGTGCCGCGCTGCGCGTCGGACTGCACCGCGATGGCGCCGCCGTGGGCCTGCGCGAACATGCGCGCCGTGTACAGCCCCAGCCCCAGCCCCTGGCCGGACTTGCGGCTGTCGCAGCCGTGCTGATAGGGTTCGAACAGGCACGCCAGCTGCGGCGCCGGAATCACGCCCCGGTTGGCGACGCTGATCCTCACCTGGCCGGGCGCGCCGCCGTCGACCGCCACCCGCACCTCCTGCTCGGCCTCGCCGTGCAGCAAAGCATTGCCCAGCAGGTTGGACAACACCTGCGACACCATGGCGGTGTCGCACAGGCCGGCCGCGTCGCCGCTGCAGCCGATGGCGATGCGCGCCTGTGCCTCGCCGCCCTGGAACTCGTCGGCGATGGCGCGGCACAGCGCTTCATAATTGGCTGGCTGCAGGCGCGGCTGCATGGCGCCGGAACGGATGCGCGCCAGGTCCAGCAACTGGTCGACCATTTGGGCCATGCGCCGCGCGCTGCTCTGGATGCGCTGCGCCGTGACCGCCACCTTCGGATGGTCTGTCATCATCGGCAACAGCATGGCGCCGTTCATCACCACCGACAGCGGCGTGCGCAGGTCGTGCCCCAGCACGGCGGTAAACATCTCGTTCAGGCGCAAGGAGCGTTGCAGCTCGTCGAGCTGCGCGGACATCTGTTTTTTCTGCTGGTACAGCTCGACGAAGACCTTGACCTTGCTGACCAGGGCCAGGCTGTCGACGGGCTTGAACATGAAATCGACCGCGCCGGCTTCGTAGCCGCGGAAAGTGTAAGCGGGCTCGCGGGTGGCGGCGGTCAGGAAAATCAGCGGGATGGCGCGCGTGCGCTCGCTGCCGCGTATCAGTTCGGCCAGCTCGAAGCCGTCCATATTGGGCATCTGCACGTCGATCAGCGCCAGCGCCACCTCGTTGACGAGCAAGAGTTCCAGCGCCTCGGCGCCGGAGCCGGCCTTCAGCAGGCGCAAGCCGGGACGCGTCAGCAGGGCTTCGGCGGCGGTCAGGTTTTGCTGGACGTCATCGACGACGAGAATATTGATGGGGGCGGTCACAACGGCATTCTTCATGAGGCGGAATCGGGAAACATTTTACATGTTACCAATTTTTTTCAGCCCCCCGCGCATGGTTGAGCACATGCCGCCATGACTTGGCGCATGCGCCCGCCCGGTCCGGCTGGACCTTAAACCAGCAAGGCCGCGCTCATCGAGCGCGCCTCGTCGGCCGATTCGATCAGGATCTCGTCGACCAGCGCGTTGCCGGTGAGGTAGGCGTCCACTGCCGCCGCGCGCGCCAGCACGGCGTCGTCGGCCAGCGGCAGCGGCGAGCGCAGCGGGGCCAAGCGCTTGGCCAGCAGCAAGGTGTCGCGCAGGCCGCTGGGCGGTATCGACATCGCCCCGCCCCGCAGCGTGGCGATCGCCACGGCCACCGGCTCGGGCACCAGCAATTTCTTCAGCAATTCGCGCGTGACGATCTCGTGCAAGGCGCCCATGCGCTCGTCCGGGTCGTCCAGCAAGCCCGGCATGTCGTCGGCGCGCGACAGCAGGTAGAAGCCTGCCACCTCGTGCATGATGCCGGCGAACATCGCCGTATCCGGATCGGTCCGCGTCAGATGGCGCGCCAGCAGGTGCGACAGCGCTGCCACGTGGGCGCAATGCTGCCACAGCTGGTCGGCCTTGAAGCGCAGCTGCGCATCGCGGATGCGGGCGCCGAACTGGCGCACCACCATGGCCGCCGCCAGCGAATACAGGTTGCGGTAGCCGACCCGCACCACCGCGCCGCGCGCGCTGGTGACCACAGGCCCGCCCAGCCGGCTGAAGACGGCTGAATTGGCCAGCGCCACCGCGCGCGCCGCCAGCACCGGCTCGGCTAGCACCTTGCGGATCGCGTCTTCCACGTGGCAGTCGGGATCGGCCAGCGCCTGCTGCAATTGCAGGGCCGCGTTCACGCTGGTGGGGAATACCAGTTGGCCGCGCCGCGCCTCGGCGACAATTTGCGCAAAGTCTCTCAGTTTTTCCATGAACAAAATTATACAGGCGTGCGGCATAAGCGCGAGCTTCGCCGCCAGATGCGCCATGGCCGCATGCCCGCCAGCTGGCGCCAGCCGTCCGCAAGCTCAAGGATGAGCCGGCCTGGCAACGCATCACCGCCAGATACCGTTAGCCGTATCAGCGCTTGACCGCCGCCAGGATGACCTCGGCCACCTGCCTGGGCTGCGACACCATCGGCACGTGGCTGGTCGGCAGCGTGGTGGTGACGGCGTTGATCTTCTTGGCGAAGTCGCGCTGCAGGCCGGGGTCGATCATGCGGTCCTGGCTGGCGACGATGTAGTAATTGGCCTTGTTTTTCCACGCCGTGTAGCTCACCGGTTCGGCGAAGTTCTTGGCCGGGAACAGGCCCTGCATGGCGGCCAGGACCTTGGTGGTCCCGGCCGGCAGGTCTTGTGCGAAGTTGCTGGCGAAGGACTCTGCCGGCAGGCTGAGGAAGCCGGCCGGACCTTCCTGCAAGGTCGGCACGCCGGCCGGCAGCGGATAATTCTTGCCCACCGAACCGAGCGATTCGCCTTCCGACGGCGCGAACGCGGCCACATAGACCAGCGCCTTGATCTTGTCGCTGACGCCGGCCTGCGTGATCACGGCGCCGCCCCAGGAGTGCCCCACCAGCACCACTTTGCCGGTCTGCGCGTCGATCACGCGCTGCGCGGCAAGCACGTCGTCCGCCAGCGACGACAGCGGGTTCTGCACCGCTACCACTTTCACGCCCTGGGCCTGCAGCAGCGGGATCACTTTGTCCCAGCTCGAACCGTCGGCGAAAGCGCCATGCACCAGCACGACGGTGGTGTCGTCGGCGGCGGATGCGGCGCGCGCCGGCACGGCGGCAAAAGCGGACAGGACGGCGGAAGCGAGCAGTGCGGATTTGATGACGGGTTTCATATGAATCTCCAAGGCTGGTTGATATATTTCGCACTATTAATTAGTGCGCTAAATTTTTGGCTGTCTGGCAGCCCGTGTTCGCGGCTGCCATGGGAATAACTATAGCGCACTATTTATTTGTACGCAAATTATTTTTGCTTTACCTGAATTTAGCGCAGGGTGACGAGCCGAGGGTAGCCGCCAGCCTTGCACGCAACGTTGGGATTGCCGGCCGGCGGCGCGGCCGGCGACGTCAGGATACGGAGGATAAAGTTGACGATGTTCATCTGGCGCTCCCTGTGGTGAGTGGATGACTTGATGTTATGATCATTCTCAACAGGTAACAATACGCTCCACCGGACATACAATACTTCCCCAAATTCACTAATCTGATGAAACTGCTCGCTGAAATGGTGGTATTTGCCAAGGTGGTCGACCACAACGGTTTTGCCGCCGCCGGGCGGCACCTGGGCATGACGGCGTCGGCCGTCAGCCGCTGCGTGGGGCGCCTGGAAACCCACCTCGGCGTGCGCCTGCTCAACCGCACCACGCGCTCGCTGTCGCTGACGGAAATGGGCAGCGACGTGTACGCCGACTGCGCGCGCATCGCGGGCGCCGCGCGCGACGTCGAGGCCCAGGCCGGGCGCTACGCGGCCTACCCCACCGGCACTGTGCGCATCACCGCCCCCATGGTGTACGGCGACATCTGGCTGGCGCGTCAGCTGCCGGCATTCCTGATCCAGTGGCCCGAGGTCAAGATCGAAATAGAAATGACCGACCGCCTGGTCGACCTGGTGGAGGATGGCTTCGACCTGGCGATCCGGGTCGCCGTCGCGGGCACGCTGGCGCCGGGGCTGGTGGCCCGGCCGCTATGCAATGTCGCCTATGCCATCGTGGCCACGCCCGCCTATCTGCTGGAGCACGGCACGCCGGCCGAGCCGGCGCATTTGGCCAGTCATCGCTGCATCCAGATGGGATACGGCACGCTGCGCAACCAGCTTGCCATGCGCCGCGCCGGCGAGGAACTGGTGGTGGAGATCGACGGGCCGCTGAAAGTCAACAGCAGCATGGCGCGGCTGGCCGTGGTGGAAGGCGGCGTGGGCATCGGCATCATCCCCAACTTCATCGCCGCGCCGGCCGTGAAGTCCGGCACGCTGGTGCGCCTGTTTCCGGACTGGGAGCTGATCGGCGGCTACACCGAACGCACGGTGCATGCGGTCTATCCGCCCACGCACCATCTGCCGAAAAAAGTACGCGCACTGATCGACCACCTGGTCAATACATCCAGCGCCTGATGCCGGCGCTTGGTGCGTTGGCGCATAGATGGCGCAGCGGGCCGGGGGTGTAATGGCGCTTTTGAGGAGAGCGATATGAGCAGCAGCGGCGGCAGCCAATCCATAGGCGGTCCTGGCGACCAGGACGGCATTTCGGGCAGCGACAATCCAGGCACCGAAGGCGCCACCAGCGGCGCGGGCGTCGATGCCGGCGTGAAGCGGGAAGTGACGCGGGAAGCGACGCGGGAAGCGAAGCAAGACGTGTGGCAGGATGCCAATCAGGGCGACGCGACGCGAGGCAAGTCGCCGCCCAGCAAGCAGCAGCGCAGCGGGCCGGCCCAGCCGGCTAATCCTACGCACGGCGTGGGGCAGAACGGCGCACCCGGCGCCGGGAAGCAAAGCGGCGGCGCTTAACACCCGGGCCGTGGCTGGAACGCCGACTGCGGCTGGATCGCGGCTGGATCGCGGCTGGATTGCGCCTTGTTTGCCGCTTGTTTGCGGCTTGTTTGCGGCTTGTTTGCGGCGTTATCTGCTGATCACGACCAAGGGCTTGCTCTTTTCAACGATGTAGGTGGCGAGCTCGCTCGCGTCCCCGCTGCCGGTGTTTTTCGCCGAGTGAACCGCGCCGGCCGGAATGAACAGCGTTTCACCGGCCTTTAGCGTCACCGTTTTGCCGTTCAGCTGATATTCCAGCGTCCCTTCCAGCACAAAGGCGACCTCCTCCCCCGGATGGGAATGCGCCGGCGCCGATACGCCCGGCCCGAAGTCGACGCGCACCTGCACCACTTCGCGCCCTGGCGCGCTCAGGTCCTGCTTGAGCAAGTCGACGCGCCCGATGCCGGGCATCTGCGCCTTCGCCGCCTGGACGGTCAAAGCACTGGCGGCCAGCAACAGCGCGACGGACATGGAATGGATCGTTTTCATCGTTTTTTCCTTTCAATTGACGGGCTTGCAGTACACCCGCCGCGCGTATCCGGGCTGTGTCGCGCTGTATGTGCGGCGCCCGGATTTGTGTCCATGGCCGCACCGGATACGTGGCGATACAAAAAACTCAGACCAGCTTGATTTCCACGCCGATATTGCCGCGCGTCGCTTTCGAGTAGGGGCACAGGGTGTGGGCGGCATCGACCAGCTCCCGGGCCAGTCCGCGCGGCACGCCGGGCAGGCTGACGTTCAGGCGCGCCTGCAGCAGGTATGCGCCTTCGGTGGTACCCAGGTCGACCTCCGCGTCCACCGCCAGATCGGCGGGCAGGGTCACGTCGCGGGCCTGCGCCGCCTTGCCCATGGCGCCGATGAAGCAGGCCGACCAGCCGGCGGCGAACAGCTGCTCGGGATTGGTGCCGGCGCCGGACGAGCCCGGCGGCGAGAGCTGGATGTCCAGCCGGCCGTCGCTACTGCGCGATTCGCCGTTGCGGCCGCCGGTGGTGTGGGTTTTGCCGGTGTACAGAACATTTTGCATGACAGTCATGTCGATCTCCAGAGATGTTATATCGGAACCGAGTTAATCGGATAAGACCAACAATAGCCATACTGCGGGGGAATTGCAAGCACTTTCCATTGCACCGATTAAATCGAACCCGATACAATGAGGCATCCAACCACGCCCGAGGAAGACAGTGAAAAAGCCCGCCACCACCCGCGTCAGCCCGTCGGACCCCGGCGTCAGGAAGCTCGCCGACTTCCTTTGCTTTTCGATTTACTCGGCCAATCTGGCGCTGGGCAAGGCCTACAAGCCCCTGCTCGACGAGCTTGGCCTCACCTATACCCAGTACATCGCCATCATCGCCTTGTGGGAGGAGGACGGGCAGACCGTCGGCAGCCTGGGCGAGAAGCTGTTCCTGGAATCGAACACGCTCACCCCCATCCTGAAAAAGCTCGAGACCATGGGCTATCTGCGCCGCCAGCGCGACCCAGAGGACGAGCGGCAAGTGCGGGTCAGCCTGACCGACGCGGGCTACGCCTTGCGGGAGCAGGCGCTGAACCGCGGCGTGCTGGCGGCCACCGGGCTCGATGACGCGCAAGCGGCCCAGGCGCAAGCAACCGTCGCGTTAATCCGCGACAACCTGCTCAAGTCCATCAAGCACAAGTAAAACCCAAGCCATAGCGCAAACGCACGCCACCGCGCCGCGCAAAGGCCTACGCTGGACACTCGTAACGGAGGTGCATCATGCTGGACTTCAAAGACGAATCGCTCCCCACGCCAAGGTATGAAGACGACTTCATCATCTGGCTGGAAGCGCAAGCCGAGTTCCTGCGCACAGGCAAGTTGGAACTTCTGGACAGGGAAAACCTCATCGACGAGCTCACATCCATGGCCAATCGAGACCGCCGCGAACTGGGAAGCAGACTGGACGTGTTGATTGCCCACCTGCTCAAATGCGCGTTCCAGCCTGAACGCAAAACCCGCAGTTGGGAAAGCACAGTACACGAACAACGGCGGCAAATCCAAATGATCGTCGATGACAGCCCTAGCCTGCGGCCCAAGCTCCAGGCCAAACTGGACGCCAGCTACCCGCACGCGCTGCGCAGGGCCGTCGACGAGACCGGCCTGTCCGCCTCGCACTTCCCGCCGCACTGCCCGTTCAGCGTGGAACAGGTGCTGGACGACGATTTTCTGCCTTAAAACCAAGGGAAACTCGGCGCACCGTTGTGAAAGCGGTAAAATGTCGGCCTTATCGCGCAGTCGCGCGCAGCCACATCGAACCACGAAACAATGACCACCATCCCTAGCGAAATCAACGCCGCCGCCGTCAAGAACAGCCCCGCTGAAAAAGTTACGCCAATGATGCAGCAATATTTGCGCATCAAGGCCGAATACCCGGCTATGCTGGTGTTCTACCGCATGGGCGACTTCTACGAGCTGTTCCACGAGGACGCCGAGAAGGCTTCGCGCGTGCTGGGCATCACGCTGACCGCGCGCGGTTCGGCCAACGGCCAGCCGATCAAGATGGCGGGCGTGCCCTTCCATTCGCTGGAAGGCTACCTGGCCAAGCTGGTCAAGATCGGCGAGTCGTGCGCGATCTGCGAGCAGATCGGCGATCCGGCCACCAGCAAAGGCCCGGTCGAGCGCAAAGTGATGCGCGTGGTCACGCCCGGCACCTTGACGGACTCGGACCTGCTGCCCGAAAAAGCCGAACGCCCGCTGCTGGCGATGTGCATGATCAGCCAGCGCAAGGTGGTCACCGCCGGCCTGGCCTGGCTGTCGCTGGCCAGCGGCGCGCTGAAGCTGATGGAGTTCTCGGGGGACAGCCGCACCGTGGCGCTGCGCATGCAGCAGGAGCTGGAGCGCATTTCCCCCGCCGAGATCCTGCGCGGCGACGACGCGGAACTGTTCGAGGACAGCTTCGCCTGCCACGTCAACCGCGTGCCGGAGTGGCACTTCGACGTGGTCAGCGGCCACAAGGCGCTGCTGGAGCAATTGAGCGTGGCCACGCTGACCGGCTTTGGCGCCGACAACCTGGGCGCCGCCTTCGGCGCGGCCGGCGCGCTGCTGCGCTATGCCCAATCGACGCAGGGACGCGGCCTGCAGCACGTGCGCAGCCTGGCGACCGAAACCGAATCGGAATTCATCGGCCTGGACGCGGCCACGCGCCGCAACCTGGAGCTGACGGAGACCATCCGCGGCCAGGAATCCCCTACCCTGTTTTCGCTGCTGGACCACTGCCGCACCGCGATGGGTTCGCGCCTGCTGCGCTACTGGCTGCATCACGCCAGGCGCGACCAGAACGTGGCGCGCTCGCGCCACGAGGCCATCGCCGCGCTGGCGCAGAGCGACACCACCGGCGTGCTGTCGCACACGCTGGCGCAGGTGCCGGACATCGAACGCATCACCACGCGCATCGCGCTGCTGTCGGCGCGTCCGCGCGACCTGGCCAGCCTGCGCGACGGCTTGAAGCAGCTGCCGGTGCTGCGCCAGGCCATGCAGCGCAGCCTGGGCCAGGACGCCGCTCAGGGTGCGCCATCGCTGCTGTCGACCATCCACGGCGCGCTGTCCACGCCGGAAGACTGCCTGGACCTGCTGACGCGCGCGGTGATGGAAGAGCCGGCGACCATGGTGCGCGACGGCGGCGTGATCGCGCGCGGCTTCGACGCGGACCTGGACGAGCTGCGCGGCCTGTCCGAGAACGCGGGCCAGTACCTGGTGGACCTGGAGACGCGTGAACGCGCGCGCACCGGCATCGCCAACCTGCGCGTGGAATACAACCGCGTGCACGGCTTCTACATCGAGGTGACCAATGGCCAGGCCACCAAGGTGCCGGAAGACTACCGGCGCCGCCAGACGCTGAAGAACTGCGAGCGCTACATCACGCCGGAGCTGAAGGCCTTCGAGGACAAGGCGCTGTCGGCGCAGGACCGTGCGCTGGCGCGCGAGAAAATCCTGTACGACCAGCTGCTGGCCGACCTGGCGCCATTCATCGGCACCTTGCAGACCATCTCGCAGGCGCTGGCCCAGCTCGACACGCTGACCGCTTTGACCGACCACGCGCTGCGCCACAACTGGTGCGCGCCGCAACTGGTGGCCGAGCCGTGCATCAACATCGCCGAGGGCCGCCACCCGGTGGTCGAAGGCCAGATCGAACGCTTCATCGCCAACGACTGTCGCTTCGTCAACGAGCGCCGCCTGCTGCTGATCACCGGCCCGAACATGGGCGGTAAATCGACCTTCATGCGCCAGGTGGCCTTGATCACGCTGCTGGCCTACGTGGGCAGCTACGTGCCCGCCGCCAGCGCCGTGATCGGCCCGATCGACCGCGTGTTCACCCGCATCGGCGCCACCGACGACCTGGCCGGCGGCCGCTCCACCTTCATGGTGGAGATGACGGAGGCGGCGGCCATCCTGAACGGCGCCACCGACACCTCGCTGGTGCTGATGGATGAAATCGGCCGAGGCACGTCGACCTTCGACGGCTTGGCGCTGGCGTGGGCCATCGCGCGCCATCTGATCGACACCAGCCGCAGCTTCACGCTGTTCGCCACCCACTACTTCGAACTGACGCAGCTGCCGGAGAGCCATCCGACCGCCGCCAACGTCCACCTGTCGGCCGTCGAGCACAAGGACACCATCGTCTTCCTGCACGCGGTGCAGAACGGCCCGGCCTCGCAGAGCTACGGCCTGCAGGTGGCGCAACTGGCCGGCGTGCCGCAGCCTGTGATCAAAGCCGCGCGCAAACACCTGGCGCGCCTGGAAGCGCAAGCGCTGGACGCCACGCCGCAGCTGGACCTGTTCGCCGCGCCTACCGTCGATGCCAACGACGAGGAAGCGCCTCAGCCGGGCCAGGCACCAGCCCCCGCGCAGGCCGCCGAGACGCCCGCCATGCGCGAACTGCTCGACGCGCTGGACGATCTGGACCCGGATGCGCTGACCCCGCGCGAAGCGCTGGAACGCCTGTACCAGCTCAAGCGCCTCGCGGAGCCGGCACTGGCATGACACGGCGCGCAGCCCTGCTGCTGACGGCGCTGCTGGCTGCCGTATCGTCAGGCGCGCCGGCGTTTGCCGCGCAGCCGGCGGCGGGCAAGGTCTCCAGCGCGAAAACCGCGCGCGGCTTCCAGTTCGGCGCCATCGGCCACGCCTTCAAGGCCGACGCCGACGAGGCCCTGCTCAAACGCGCCATCGCCGAAGTGAACCAGGAAAAGCCGGCCTTCATCGTCGCCACCGGCATCAAGGCGGCCAGCGAGCCTTGCAGCGACAGGCTGTATAGCCAGCGCAAGCAGGTACTGGACGAATCGCCCCGCCCCATCATCGTGTCGCCCGCAGGCAGCGACTGGAGCGAATGCCGCAACTCGGCCGGGCGTTCGAACGCGGTGGAGCGGCTGAACCGCATCCGCGAAGTCTTCTACCCGGATAGCAACTCGCTCGGCGCGCAACCGTTGACGCTGACGCGCCTTTCGGCCACGGCCAAGTTCCGCAGCTACGCGGAGAACGCCTATTGGGAGCACGGCGGCGTGCTGTTCGCCACCTTGAACCTGCCGGCCAAGAACAACCACTACCTGCCCGAGGCGGGCCGCAACAGCGAATACGAGGACAGGCTGGTGGCCAACCGCGCCTGGCTGCACCGCCTGTTCACGCTGGCGCAGCGGCGCGGCGTGCAAGGCGTGGTCCTGTTTTCGGACGGCGACCTGGGCGTGCATGCGGAGGAAGGTTTTTCGCTGCTCAGCGGCTTCGGCGACAAGCAGGACGGCTTCAAGCAGGTGCGCAAGCAGGTGCGCGCGCAGGCGGAGAAGTTCAAGGGCAAGGTGCTGCTGATCGATGGCCAGGGCGACGGCAAAACGGCGCCCGCCATCACCTGGCAAGGCAACCTGGGCCATCTGGGCCTGGGGACGGAATGGGAAGCGGTGAAAGTCCAGCCGGGCAGCGCCGCGCTGTTCACGCTGAAGGACGGCGGCGACACCGCGCCATAGAAAAAAGGCACGCCGAACGCGTGCCTTTTTCGCTGCTGCTTAGTGCTTAGTGGATCGGGTGGGTGCGGAACTCGTCGCCCTCTTCACCGTCATCTTCTTCGCCGTGGTGGTGGCCATGGGCGCCGTGCACGTGCTCGTGCGCGATTTCTTCGTCGGTGGCGGCGCGTACGTCAACCACGTTCAGCTCGAAGCGCAGCGCCATGCCGGCCAGTGGATGGTTGCCATCGAGGACCACCTTGTCGTCGGCGATTTCGGTCACGGTGAAGATCAGCGCTTCTTCATCGCCATCTTCGCCGTCCGGCATGCCTTCGAACTGCATGCCCACTTCCAGCGGCTCAGGCAGGCGGTTGCGCGGCTCGACCTTCACCAGCGCGGCGTCGTAATCGCCGAACGCGTCTTCCGGTTCGATCTGGATGGTCGAAGCGTAGCCGGTCTCTTTGCCGTCCAGCTCTTCTTCGATTTTCGGCAGCGTGTTCTCGTAACCGCCGTGCAGGTAGACCATAGGCTGGCGACCGTCTTCGATCAGATTGTTCTGTGCATCGGACAGTTTGTAGTTAACGGTCACAACAGTATTCTTGGCGATCTTCATTATGGCTTCCTTTCGTATTTAAGCTCCCAAGATTATACCTTGTAGTCGAGCCCACGCCAGCAGGCGCAAACCGTTGCGCTGGCGCGCGGCAGTGCCGCACGAATTCCCAGCTCCACCCAGCGCCCCGGATTCCCCCATCAGTGCGCTTGTTATAATGGGGTATGAAAAAATTACCTCTCCTGGGCGACATCACGCCCGCGCAATTCCTGCGCGACTACTGGCACAAGAAACCATTGCTGATCCGTCAAGCGGTGCCCGGCTTCAAGCCGCTGCTGACGCTGGACGCGCTGGCCGAGCTGGCAAAAAAGAATTTCGTTGAATCCCGCCTGATCACCAAGGTGGACGGCAACTGGGATATGCAGCACGGCCCGCTCGAAGCGCTGCCCGCGCGCGACGAAAAGGCATGGACCATGCTGGTGCAGGGCGTCAACCTGTTCGACGCCCGCGCCGACGCGCTGCTGCGCCAGTTCCGCTTCATCCCCGACGCCCGCCTGGACGACCTGATGGTGAGCTTCGCCACCGACGGCGGCGGCGTCGGCCCGCACTTCGATTCCTACGACGTGTTCCTGCTGCAAGCGCAGGGCCAGCGCCGCTGGCGCATCAGCCCGCAGAAGGACCTGAGCCTGATCGACGGTCTGCCGCTCAAGATCCTGAGCAATTTCCAGGCGGACGAGGAATTCGTGCTGGAACCGGGCGACATGCTCTACCTGCCGCCCCACTACGCGCACGACGGCACCGCCATCGGCGACTGCCAGACCTATTCGATCGGCTTCCGTTCGCCGTCGTTCCAGGAACTGGGCGAGAACTTCCTGCAATGGATGGCCGATTCGATCGACCTGCCGGGCCGCTACGCCGATCCGGACCTGGAGGCGACGGGCAAGCCGGCCGAAATCCCGCGCCATATGCTGGACACCGTGATCGACGAGCTGAACAAGGTGCGCTTCACCGAGGACGACATCACCATCTTCCTGGGCGAGTACCTGTCTGAGCCAAAACACAACGTTTTCTTCACCGGCCCGGACAAGCCGCTGACTTTAGAGCGCTTCCTCCAGTCGGCGGCGAAAAAAGGCGGGGTGGCGCTGTCGCCCAAGACGCAGATGCTGTACCGGGGCAGCCATGTCTTCATCAACGGCGAGTCCTTCGCCATCGGCCGCGCCGACAAGGTCGCGCTGGTGACCCTGGCAAACGACCGCGCGCTCGGCGCGGCGGCCCTGGCGCAAGCGTCGGACGACGTGGTGGACGCCCTGTACGCCTGGTACACCGACGGCTGGCTGGAATTCGCGGCCGGCACCAAATAAAAGGAGCAGCCATGGAAAAGCAGGTCCAGCACTTCGATACCCGCGCGGGATTCCAGGAGCAGCTGCGGGTCTGCATTTCCAGGGCTAATTCGACGCTGCAGCTATTCGATCCCGATTTTGCCGCCTGGGAGCTGGGTAGCAGTCAAATAGACGCCTTATTCAGGCAGTTCCTGTCAAATCGCGGCAAATTGGAACTGGTCGCCCACAGTAACGCCGAATTGGAGCAGCACGCGCCCCGCTTCAAGCGCTTGCTGCGCGACTACAGCCATGCGATAGAATGCCGCCGCACCAGCCCCGCCCTGCGGCAATTGACGGATTCATTCTGCATCGCCGACCAACTGCACCTGGTACGCCGTTATCACTCGGATCACTTCCGCGGCGAAGCAGTGTATGATGCAGCACTCGATACGCAAGTCTGCGGCGAGCGCTTCACGGCGATATGGAAGGAGACCGTGCCCGGTTTGAATGCGGACACTACTGGACTCTAGCCCTTATCAAGGTAGAATGCTGCTGTTCGACTGTTAAGCCGGTATTGGCTGCGGTTGCGGGAGTTTGGCTGAAGAAGCAATTTATTGCGTTATCGCAAAATAGTTGCGATTTCGGCCTCTTCCGCTATTGCGACGCACCAAAAATCGCTATAATATTCGGTTAGGAAGTTTCCGTTGTCTGGCAGGCACCTATTGGTACGAAAGGCCTACGAAGACGCCCTAATGAGCGATAATTACCGGTAATTATTCATCGCAACATTGTTGTTTATTTTTTGAATTAATTAAGGAAAACCCATGAAAAAATCCCTGCTGATCGCCTCCCTGCTGGCCGTTGCTCTGGCTGCTTGCTCGAAAAAAGAAGAAGCTCCTGCTGCTCCAGTAGCAACCCCTGAAGTTGCTGCTCCTGCAGCCGCTCCAGCTGCTCCAGCCGCTGACGCTGCTGCTCCAGCCGCTGCTCCAGCTGCTGACGCTGCTGCTGCTGCCGCTACCGCCGCTTCGGCTGCTGCTTCGGCCGCTTCCGCTGCCGCTTCGGCTGCTTCGGCTGCTGCATCCGCTGCTGCTGCGAAGTAATCAGTCAGTTGGAAAGAAAAACCGGCCTCGGCCGGTTTTTTTTCGCCCTGGTTTTCGCAAGACGTAAAAAAACCGGCCGAGGCCGGTTTTTTCTCATGGGACAGCTTACTTCAGCTGTTCATGCAGCAAGGTCAGGATCTTCTCGCCGGTCGGCGAGGTTTCCGGCTTGCCGTCGTTGCTCAGCACGGTCACATCGCTGGCGGTGCCGGCGGCGCCCGCCTTGACTGCCACGCGGTAGCGCTGCGCTTCCTTGTCCTTCTCGGACGAGCCCCAGCTGAACAGCTTGGAGAAGAAGCCCTTGGTGCTGCCGGCGTCCTGGTCCACGTAACGGACGAAGTACACGCCCTGCACGCGGTCGCGGTCTTCGACGGTGAAGCCGGCGCGGTCCAGCGCCAGGCCGACACGGCGCCAGGCGCGGTCGAAGCCTTCATCCACTTCCACCTTGCGCTCCGCGCCGGCACCCATCAGCGTGGCGTGCTGCGGCTGCACAATGGCGTTGTCGACGGTGGTGCGCGCGCTGGCTTCATCCTTGTCGCCGCCCAGCTTGGTCATCAGCTTGGCGATGAACAGCGCTTCGAGGCCCGGGTCGTTGGGACGCGCGGTCCACATCGTGGTTTCCTTCTGGGCGCCGGTGATGACTTCCTCGGCGCCGCGGTGGCTGATGTAGACCTCGGTGCTGCCGTCCGGCAAGCGTTCCAGACGGGTGCGGTACTTGTCGCGCTGGCCGCTCGAATACAGGGAATCGAAGACTTTGCCGATGGTGTTGCGCACGAAATCCTGCGGGATCTTGGCGCGGTTTTCATTCCATTCGGTTTCCAGGATGCCGGCTTTCGGCTCGTTCAGCGCCAGGGTGAAACCCGACTCTTCCCAGAAGTTCTTCAGCTGCGGCCACAGTTGCTCGGGCGTCTGCTTGACGACCAGCCAGCGCTGATTGCCGGCGCGCATCACCTTGACGCTGTCGGTGCCGGTGGACGCGACCTTGTTGGCGCTGCCGGGCGCTGCGGCCACGGTGCCGCCGCCAGCGGCGCGCTGGGCCTGGTAGCCCGACGCGGTCGCCACGCCACGGGTGCTATCCGGCAGCGAATAGCGGTTATCCGCCTGCAACTGCGTCAGATCCGGCGGAACGTCCAGCGTGCTGGCTTTCTTGGCCGACTTGTAGTCCACCTTGTCGTTGCCGACGACCGAGCTGATCATGCCGCAGCCGGTCAGGCTGACGGCCATGGCGGCAACCGCCGCACACATCAAGCCGCGCTGCGGGGTAAGGGATGCTGTCTTGCGAATAGTCATGTTTTACTGGAGAGGAAAGTCCCGCCGGAGCGGGGCTTAGTTGATCAGGCCGGCTTCGCGCAGCGCGCCGCGGACGGTCTCATGGTACTCGGCTGCCAGCGGCACCAGCGGCAAACGGATACCAGCAGGCATCATGCCCATTTCTGCCAGCGCCCACTTCACAGGCACCGGATTGGGTTCGACGAACAGCTTGGTGTGCAGCGGGAAGACTTTGTTGTTGATCTCGATCGCCTTGGTGATCTCGCCTGCCATGGCAGCCTTGCACAGCTCGTGCATGGCGCGCGGGGCGACGTTGGCGGTCACCGAGATGTTGCCTTTGCCACCGGCCAGCATCAGGGCCACGGCGCTCGGATCGTCGCCGGAATAGACGGCGAACTCTTTCGGCGCCAGGCGCAGCAGGTCCAGGCCGCGGCCGATGTTGCCGGTCGCGTCTTTCACGCCGATGATGTTCTTGACGGCCGCCAGGCGCACGATGGTCTCGTTCGACATGTCGGCCACGGTGCGGCCGGGCACGTTGTACAGGATGACGGGGATATCGACTGCTTCGGCGATGGCCTTGAAGTGCTGGTACATGCCTTCCTGGGTAGGACGGTTGTAGTACGGCACGACTTGCAGCACGGCGTCCGCGCCCGCCGCCTTGGCGTAGCGGGTCAGTTCAATCGCCTCGGCGGTCGAATTGCCGCCGGCGCCGGCGATGATGGGAATGCGGCCCTTGGCGTGCTCCACGGTGGCCTTGACCAGGGCGCAGTGCTCTTCAACGTTGACGGTGGCCGATTCGCCAGTGGTGCCGACGATGACGATGCCGTCAGTGCCTTCGGCAATGTGCCAATCGATCAGCTTGTTCAAACCCGGAAAATCCAGACTGCCGTCTGGGTGCATCGGGGTGACAATTGCTACTATGCTGCCCTTAATCATAGTTAACCAAAACAGTAAGAAATTAAAACAACGATTGTAGACGATAGGCCGGGTCTGTGGTGCTTCCGGGAACAGTATCGCATATTAAAAGTGCGATTAGAACGCGGGCAGCAGGGCCGCGACGCGCGGGAAGTCCGGCTTGACGGCGCAGATGCGTTGCACCAGAGCAGGTTTTGGCGTTTCCACCATGCCGTCTTCGAAGGCGATCACGCGCAGCGCGTGCCTGGCAGCCCATTCCAGCAGCTCGCCCGGCGCCAGCAGGTAGTCCGGGTTGGACGGCTTGCCGAACTGGCCATTGCCTTCCGAAAACGTCTCGTAGAGCAGCACGCCGTTAGGCGCCAGGCTGGCCAGCATGTCGGCAATGAGCGGCCGATGCAGGTAGTTTGTGACCACGATGCCGGCGAAACGGCCGGGGCCGAAAGGCCAGACCGCGTCCTCCGCCTCCAGGTCGATCTGCGAGGTGACGATGCCGTCGCCCGCCGCCGCCAGCAGCGAATCGGCGTTCTGGTCCACTGCCACCACCAGGTGGCCCAGGCCCACCAAGTGGCGCGCATGGCGGCCGGTGCCGCATGCCAGGTCCAGCACTTCGCCGCCCGGAATAAGCGGGGCGAAACGCCGCACCCACGGAGATATCAGTTCACTCATGTATAGGAAAGTCCCATTGCTTCGCGCACATCGCGCATGGTTTCTTGTGCCAGTTTGCGGGCCACGTCGTTGCCGTCGGCCACGATGGCGCGCACCAGCGACGGGTCGTCCAGGTAGGGCTGGGCGCGCTCGTGCATCGGCTCCTGCTCCTTGATGATGGCGTCGATCACCGGCTGCTTGCATTCGATGCAGCCGATGCCGGCCGACTGGCAGCCTTTGACCACCCATTCCTGGGTGGCGTTGTCCGAATAGACCTGGTGGAACTGCCACACCGGGCAGCGCGCCGGGTCGCCCGGATCGGTACGGCGCACGCGCGCCGGATCGGTCGGCATGGTGCGCACTTTTTTCGTGACCGCGTCCTTGTCCTCGCGCAGCGCGATGGAGTTGCCGTAGCTCTTGGACATCTTGCGCCCGTCCAGGCCGGGCAAGCGGCCCGAGGCGGTCAGCCTGGCCTGCGGCTCGACCAGGATCAGCTTGCGGCTGCCCTCCAGGTAGCCGAACAGGCGCTCGCGGTCTATCATCGACAGGTTGTGCGCCTCGTCCAGCATGGCCTTGGCCTGCTCCAGCGCCTCGCCATTGCCGTCGCGCTGGAACTCGGTGCGCAGCTCGTTGTAGAGTTTGGCGCGCTTGCTGCCCAGCTTTTTCACCGCGTCCTGGGCCTTCTGCTCGAAACCCTTCTCTTTGCCGTACAAGTGATTAAAACGGCGCGCAATTTCGCGCATCATCTCAATGTGCGGCACCTGGTCGTCGCCCACCGGCACCTCGGACGCGCGGTAGATCAGCACGTCGGCCGCCTGCAGCAGCGGATAACCGAGGAAGCCGTAGGTTGCCAGGTCTTTACTGGCCAGATTCTCGATCTGGTCCTTATAGGTCGGCACCCGCTCCAGCCAGCCCAGCGGCGTGGCCATGGACAGCAGCAAATGCAGTTCCGCGTGCTCGGGCACGCGCGACTGGATGAACAAGGTGGCCTGGGACGGGTCGACGCCGGCCGCCAGCCAGTCGACCAGCATTTCCCAGGTGCTGCGTTCGATCAGCTCCGGGTCGTCGTAGTGGGTGGTCAGGGCGTGCCAGTCGGCCACGAAAAACAGGCAAGGCTGCTCGGCCTGCATCTTGATCCAGTTGGTCAGGGCGCCGTGGTAATGGCCCAGGTGCATGGCGCCCGTGGGGCGCATGCCGGATACGACACGATCTGGGTACATGGCGGTCAGCTCAGCAGCAATTGCAGCGGGTACACCAGCGCGATGAAGACGCCTTGCAGCATCTGCACCATGGAGGCCAGGATGGGGCTCAGGATGCCGGTGTACATCAGCGCCAGCAGGCCGATAAACACGTAGGGGCCATAGCGCTCGATGCGGGCGAACTTGTACGCCAGCTGGTCAGGCAGCAGCGCGGTCAGGATGCGGCCGCCATCCAGCGGCGGCACCGGGATCAGGTTGAATACGCACATTACCGCGTTGGTCAGGATGCCGGCCTTGGCCATGCCCAACAGGAAGGGTTCCTGCACGCCGAAACGGTACAGCAACAGCAGAACTATGGTCCAGCCCAGGCCCATGAGGAAATTGGCGGCCGGGCCGGCGGCGGCAACATAGCCCATCTGCTTTTTCGGGTTGCGCAGGCGGCCGTAGTCGACCGGCACCGGCTTGGCGTAGCCGAAGGCCATGCCGAGCGGGCTCAGCGCAAGCATGATGGGCAGCAGCACGGTGCCGAACCAGTCGATGTGGGCGATGGGGTTGACAGTCAGCCGCCCCTGCTGCTCGGCCGTGGTGTCGCCGAAATACCGGGCGACATAGCCGTGCGCTGCTTCGTGGAGGGAGATGGCGAAAAGTACAGGGATCGCGAACACGGCGATGGTCTGTATTGTTTGATTGAAATCGGTCATAGGTAAAATTCTACCAGACCGGGTCGACCGGCCTGGAGCGTGGTGGGAATGGATGGGTGGGCAGGCTTACAGGCCCAGCACTGCGGGGTCGCCCCGGCCCTGGCGCACCAGTTCGGGCTCGGGGCCGCTCAGGTCGACCACGGTGGTGGGCTCGAAACTGCAGGCGCCGCCGTCGACGATCAGGTCGATCTGTTTTTCCAGGCGTTCGCGGATGGAATCGGGGTCGGTCAGCGGCTCGCCGTCGCCCGGCATGATCAGGGTGGTGCCCAGCAGCGGCTGCTGCAGTTCGGCCAGCAAGGCCTCGACGATGGCGTTTTCCGGCACCCGCAGGCCGATGGTCTTGCGCGACGGGTGGCTCAGGCGGCGCGGCACGCAGCGGGTCGCCTCCAGGATGAAGGTGTACGGTCCCGGCGTGGCCGCCTTCAGCAGGCGGAACTGCTTGTTGTCCACGCGCGCGTAGACGCCGATTTCGCTCAGGTCGCGGCACAGCAGGGTCAGGTGGTGCTTCTCGTCGATGCCGCGGATGCGGCGCAGCCGTTCGACGGCGCTTTTATCGTCCAGGTGGCACACCAGCGCATAACAGGAATCGGTCGGCAGCGCGACGATGCCGCCGCCGTGGATGATCTGCGCCGCCTGCTTGATCAGGCGGTTCTGCGGGTTGACGGGGTGGACCTGGAAATATTGGCTCATAAGGACGGTTCGAGACTATCGCGGCAGTTGCTGCAGGGCCGCGATGCGTTGCTCCATCGGCGGGTGGGTGGAGAACAGCGCCGACCAGCCGCCGCCGCCGGTAATGCCGGAGGCCGCCATGTTCTGCGGCAGCGCTCCCGGCTCCAGGCCGCCCAGGCGGGCCAGCGCGTGCTGCATCGGCACGCTGCTGCCCAGCAGCTTGGCCGAGCCGGCGTCGGCGCGGAATTCGCGCTGGCGCGAGAACCAGGCCACGATGATGGAGGCCAGCAGGCCGAACACGATTTCGCAGACGAACACGGTGACCATGTAGCCGATGCCGGAGCCGTTGCCGCGCTCGTCCTTGCTGCGCAACATGTTGTCGACGAAGAAGCCGACTATGCGGGCCAGGAACACGACGAAGGTGTTCACCACGCCCTGGATCAGCGTCATGGTCACCATGTCGCCGTTGGCGATGTGGGCCACCTCGTGGCCCAGCACGGCTTCCACCTCGTCGCGGTTCATCGACTGCAGCAGGCCGGTCGAGACCGCCACCAGGGCGGAATTCTTGAAGGCGCCGGTGGCGAAGGCATTCGGTTCGCCTTCATACACGGCCACCTCCGGCATGCCGATGCCGGCCCGTTCGGCCAGCTGGCGCACGGTGCCGACCAGCCACTGCTCGGTGGAATTGGCGGGCGCGTCGATCACGCGGGCGCCGGTGCTCCACTTGGCCATCGGCTTGCTGATCAGCAGAGAAATGATGGAACCGGTGAAGCCGACCACCAGCGAAAACGCCAGCAGGCTGCCCAGCTGAAGGTTGCCGCCCGTGCCGGGACGGCCGATGCCCAGCAGCGACAGCACCAGCGACAGCACCAGCATCACGGCCAGGTTGGTGGCGATAAACAGGACGATACGTTTCATACAATTCTCCGAGGTCTTACCCGGGCATGAGATATGGCCGGGTAGCGCAAATTACAAGTCCGCTCAGAACCAGTCGTGCCAGACCGGGGTCACGTTGCCGGGCAGCGGCGGCAGCAGCCTGAAGTCCACGCGCGCCTCGCCCGGGGCGTGGAAATCGGTGCCGCGCGAGGCCAGGAAGCCGTAGGCGTTGGCCAGGCGGGCATATTCGGGATACTGGTCGGGCGTATGGCTGCCGGTGACCACTTCGATCGCCGTGCCGCCCAATTGCTTGAACTCGTCGAACAGCGCGCCCTGGGCGGTGTCGCTGAACTTGTAGCGGCCCGGGTGGGCGATGACGGCGATGCCGCCGGCGCCGCGTATCCATTGCACCGCGTCGGCCAGGGTGGCCCAGCGGTGCTCCACGTAGCCGGGCTTGCCTTCGCACAGGTATTTCTTGAACACTTCCGAGGTATTGCGGCAGGCGCCGATCTCGACGATGTAGCGCGCGAAATGCGTGCGCGACATCAAATTCGGGTTGGATACGTATTTCAGCGCGCCCTCGTAGGCGTCCGGGATGCCGGCCTTGGCCAGCTGCGAGGAGATTTCGCGGCCGCGCTGGTCGCGCCCGGAGCGGGTCGCTTCCAGGCCCTGCACCAGGGCGGCGTTCTGCTCGTCGATCTGCAGGCCGACGATGTGCACCGTCTCGCGCGCCCAGGTGATGGAGATTTCCACGCCGGTGACAAAGCGCATGCCCTGCTCGGCGGCGGCCGCGCGGGCGGCGGGGATGCCGCCGACTTCGTCGTGGTCGGTCAACGCCCAGACGTCCACGCCGGCCTCGCGCGCCACCATGGCGACTTTGGCGGGCGGCAAGACGCCGTCGGAAACGTTGGAATGGCAGTGCAAATCGACATTCATGCTTGGCAAACTTTACAAATACGAAAACCCCATTGTACGCTGCGTTCGAAATGGCGGGTGACGCGCTGCGGACCCGGCGTCCCCTGCCAGCCCGCCAGCCCGCCAAGCTAAGCCAGGAACTCCTCCAGCATCGCCGCCAGCTGCTCTGGCTGGTCGTGGTGCAGCATGTGGCCGGCGTTGTTCATCATCCTGGCGGTGACGTTGGCCAGGTGGCCCAGGCGGCGGTCGATTTCCACGCGCGCCTCCTCCTTCGGCCCCATCCACAGCCACATATTGGTGTGCTCGGCCTCCACCCACAGCACCGGCGCCGTGATCGCGGCCCAGCACGCCATCACTTCGTCCACGTGGTAGAGCAGCGGGTTGATGCGCTTGTGGGCCGGGTCGCCGAGGATTTCCCACTCGCCCTTGTCGTTCTGGCCCGACCAGTGGCTGGCCAGGAAGGCGGCGCGCGCGTCGGACAGGCGCGGGTTGGTCTTCTGCAGCCGCTTGGCGACCTCGGCCAGGCTGGCGTAGCCGCGCATTTCCTGCGGCACCAGCAGTTCGTCCATCCACTTGGCGTAGCGGCCCGGCGCCTGCTCCGGCGTGGTGGACTTCATGCCGAAGCCCTCCAGGTTGACCAGGCGGCGGATGCGCTGCGGCCGCGCGCCGGCGTACAGTCCGACCACGTTGCCGCCCATGCTGTGGCCCAGCAGATTGACCGGGCTGTCCGGCTGGTAGTGGCGCAGGATGGCGTCCAGGTCGCCCAGGTAGTCGACGAACCAGTACGTGTCCACGCGCGGGCGCTCGGTCAGGCCGAAGCCGCGCCAGTCCGGCGCAATCACATGCCAGTCGCCCTGCAGCGCGTCGACCACGAACTGGAACGAGGCCGACACGTCCATCCAGCCGTGCACCATGAAGATTTTCGGCGCCCCTTCCCTGCCCCAGTGGCGCACATGGGTGCGGTTGCCGCGCACGTCGATAAATTCGGAACGGGATGGTTTCATCATGATTGCAGCCTTGAAAGTAGCGCGGCGAGCGCAATATGGGAGCCTGCTAAGGCGCAAGCCAAGATATTAGCACGATCGTTCGCAACGTATAACGCGTGCCGGCCCCCGCCATTTTGCCCGGTTTTGCCAGCCTCACGTGCAGCAGGCGTAAAATAGCGCCATTCCGCAATCCCCTCAGACTATCAAGGCCATCCATGACCATCTACCAGCTGGGCGAACACGCGCCCGAGATCGATGCATCCGCCTATGTGGCCGACAGCGCCACGCTGATCGGCAAAGTCACGCTGCACGCCCATGCCTCGGTGTGGTTCGGCACCACGATACGCGGCGACAACGAACGCATCACCATCGGCGAGAACAGCAATGTGCAGGAAAACGCCGTGATGCACACCGACATGGGCTTTCCGCTGACCTTGGGCAAAAACGTGACGGTGGGCCATCAAGCCATGCTGCACGGCTGCACCATCGGCGACGGCTCGCTGGTCGGCATCCAGGCGGTGATCCTGAACGGCGCCAAGATCGGCAAAGGCTGCCTGGTCGGCGCCGGCGCGCTGGTGACCGAAGGCAAGGAATTCGGCGACAACCAGCTCATCATCGGTTCGCCCGCCAAGGCCGTGCGCACGCTGACGCCGGAAGACGTGGCGCGCCTGCAAGGCGGCGCCGACAGCTATGTCAAGCGCGGCCAGCTGTTCAAGACGCAACTCAAGAAAATAGGATAAACAATGAGCATCACCCCCGAACTGGCCGCCGGCCAGGACTCCCTGCAGAAATTCATGTTCGACAACGCCTCGGTGCGCGGCGAACTGGTCGACATCTCGGCCTCCTGGCGCGAGATGCAGGAGCGCCACGACTATCCGGCGCCGGTCAAGCGCGTGCTCGGTGAAATGGTGGCGGCGGCCGCCCTGCTGTCGGCCAATTTGAAATTCAACGGTTCCATCATCATGCAGATCCACGGTGACGGTCCGGTGCGCCTGCTGGTGGTCGAGTGCGATGCCGAGCTGCGCGTGCGCGCCACGGCCAAGCTGAACCCGGACCTGGCGGTCGCCGACGGCGCCGGCGTACGCGAGCTGCTCAACGCCAGCGGCAAAGGCCGCTTCATCATCACGCTCGACCCGGCCGACAAGATGCCGGGCCAGCAGCCCTACCAGGGCATCGTGCCGCTGGACGGCGACGACGTCGCGACCGTGATCGAAAACTATATGCAGCGTTCGGAACAGCTGGACACCAAGCTGTGGCTGGCGGCCGACGACAACGTGGCGCGCGGCATGCTGCTGCAGAAGCTGCCCTACCACGGCGGCAAGGTCGACGCCACGACGCTGTCGCAGGACGAGGCGCTGGAAACCTGGAACCGCGCGGTGATCCTGGGCTCGACCCTGAAGCAGGAGGAAATCCTGAGCACCACCATCGACGTGCTGCTGCAGCGCCTGTTCTGGGAAGAGACCATACGCGTATTCGATCCCGTGCATCCCTCCTTCCACTGCAGCTGCACGCGCGAGAAGGTCGGCAACATGCTCAAGATGCTGGGCCAGGAGGAAGTGGAAGGCGTGCTGGACGAACAAGGCACGGTCGCGATCAACTGCGATTTCTGCGGCCAGCACTACGAGTACGACAAGGTCGATTGCGCGCAGCTGTTCGTCAGCAGCGCGCCGGCGGAAGTGTTGATGCACGCCAGCGAAGCAAAGCACTAAGCACCCACTGCCGGGTTACGCTGCTGCGCAGCCAACCCGCCCTACCGCAGGCGGATGGATATTGGTCCGCAGGGCGGATGGGCGCTAGCCCGTGGGGCGGCAGCGAGGCGCCGCAGGCCGATTGGCGTTGGCCGTAGGGCGGCTTAGCCGGAGGCGTAACCCGCCAGGATCCGCCGATGGGCTACGCTTTAGGCAGGTTGCGGGTCAAATCCGCCCACGTCTGCGGCTGCGCCTTGGCGCGCTCGCGCACGCCGAAGAAAGTCACCACCAGTTCGCCGTCCTTGTCGAAGAACTCCACCGACGTCACGCCCGCGCGCTGCACCACGTAGCCACTCTTGAACGCGCTCTCGCGCAGGTGCAGCTTGAAGTCCGGGTCCTGCACGTTGTACCACTCGCCGCTGGCCGCCGTCCTGGTGATCACGCCGCTGAAAATCTGCGTCACCGCCCCATTGCCCAGGAAGGCCATGATGGGCAGCTGTTGTTTGGCCGCTTCGTCCAGCAATTGGCGCACCGCCTGCGGCGCGACGCGCGTGACGGCGCCTTCCGGCGCCAGACGCATGGCCTGCTCGCGCGAGATGCCGAACTCGCCCAGCAGGCGGTTGAACTGCTGCACGTCCGTCATGTCCTTCCAGGCCAGCTGGAACGCGTTCACGTCCACGGCACTGTCGGCCTTCTCCGCCATTTTCGGCGCGGCCGGCAGCACCTTCAGCGCGGCATGCTGGCCGGCGGCGCGGAAGTCGGCCACCAGCTTGTCGAACACGCCGGCCGCAGCCTCGTTCTTCAGGTAGAGCTTGTGCACGGCCATGCCGCTCTCGTCGAAGAACTGCAGGCTGCGCGCAAGCTGGCCGTCGCGGTCCGGCTGCTCCACCGCGAAGGCGTGCTTCCAGTTGCCGAAGTTGAAGCGCAGGTCGATCTCGCCGCCCAGGTAGCCGCCCGCGATATTGCGCATGCGCGCCTCGCGTTCCGGATCGTTGCCGGCGCCTGCAGCCAATGATGCGGTGGCGCCGTCCTGCTCCAGGCGCATGGCCACGCCGGTGCGTTCCAGCACGCCGTTCTCGTTGCGCGTGAGCGCCAGCACTTTGCCGAAGTCCAGTGCGCGGCGCATGATCTCGCGCGCGGCGTTCTCGTCGTCCTTCAGCAAGGTGACGGTCTTGCCGATGCCGGTGGCCAGCAGCTCGGCTTCGGAGACGTCCAGGGCGCGCGCGGCGTCGCGGACCTGCAGCTGGGGCTGCTCTGCGCGCAGCCTGGTCCAGCGCTCGGCCAGGTTTTCTGCGCCGGCCGGCAGCGCGCCAAACATCAGGGCGCCGGCCAGGGCCAGGGCGTAAGGGTGATGAATTTTCATGCGGGTCTCCAGTATCAGACCATCAGTTTAAAGGCAAGCGCGACATGACGGCCAGGTTTCGCATGGCGTTCACAGGCTGCGCGGGACGCGTAGTTCCAGCATTTTTTATCGCCCGGCTTGTACGGCTGGCACGCTGGTCGGGGGCTCATGGCGGGCGATGTTGCCCATGCCGGTCGCGCCGCACCGCGGTTCAGCTTGCCAGCGGAATCGGTTTGGCGCAGGACGCCGGGCGCATCGCCGGCTGCTTGCGGATTCTGGCTTAGTGCGGATTCGGGCTTAGTGCGGGGCGGCGAGGGCGGCGGGGGCGGCCGAGGCGGCGGGGGCTTGCGGCTGGGTCTGGCCCTTGCCGAGGATCTGGATGTAGATTTCGTTCTGCTTGAGCATGCTCAGCTCGAAGCGGGCGCGCTCCTCGACGGCGCCGGTGCCATCCTTCAGGTCGCGCACTTCGGAATCGAGTTTGGCGTTGCGGCTTTTCAGCTCGGCGTTTTTCTTCTGGGCGACCGCCACCTGGCCTTCCAGGTCGGCGACGCGCAGCCAGCCGCCTTTCCCCAGCCACAGCGGGTACTGTATCAGCAGCAGCAGCGCTGCCAGTGCAAGGGTAATCAGACGCATAGTGAGACGCCGGCCGGATACGCATCCGGCCGGCGCGGTGCCATTACTTCAGGTTGTAGAACGCGTCACGGCCAGGGTAGGAAGCGATGTCGCCCAGGTCTTCTTCGATGCGCAGCAGCTGGTTGTACTTGGCCATGCGGTCCGAACGGGACATGGAACCGGTCTTGATCTGCAGCGCGTTCAGGCCCACGGCGATGTCGGCGATGGTCGAGTCTTCGGTTTCGCCCGAGCGGTGCGAGATCACGGCGGTGTAGCCGGCGCGCTTGGCCATTTCGATGGCGGCGAAGGTCTCGGTCAGGGTGCCGATCTGGTTGATCTTGATCAGGATCGAGTTGGCGATGCCCTTCTGGATGCCTTCTTTCAGGATCTTGGTATTGGTGACGAACAGGTCGTCGCCCACCAGCTGGATCTTCTTGCCCAGCGCTTCGGTCAGGATGGCCCAGCCTTCCCAGTCGCCTTCGTGCATCGCGTCTTCGATCGAGATGATCGGGTACTTGTCGCACCAGGTGGCCAGCAGGTTGGTGAATTCGGTGGCGGTCAAGCTCATGCCCTCGCCTTCCAGCTCATACTTGCCGTCCTTGTAGAACTCGGACGCGGCGCAGTCCAGGCCCAGCGCGATCTGCGTGCCCGGCTCGTAGCCGGCTTCTTCGATGGCCTGGATGATCAGCTTGATCGCGTCTTCATGCGAGGCCAGCGACGGGGCAAAGCCGCCTTCGTCGCCGACGGCCGTGCTCAGGCCCTTCTTGTGCAGGATCTTCTTCAGCGTGTGGAACACTTCCGCGCCGTAGCGGATCGCTTCCTTGAACGACGGGGCGCCCACGGGAATGATCATAAATTCCTGGATGTCCAGGTTGTTGTCGGCGTGCGCGCCGCCGTTGATGACGTTCATCATCGGCACCGGCATCTGCATCGCGCCCGAACCGCCGAAGTAGCGGTACAGCGGCAGGCCGGCTTCTTCGGCGGCGGCCTTGGCGACCGCCATCGACACGGCCAGCATGGCGTTAGCGCCCAGGCGGGACTTGTTCTCGGTGCCGTCCAGGTCGATCAGGGTGCGGTCCAGGAAGGCTTGCTCATTGGCGTCCAGGCCCATGATGGCTTCCGAGATCTCGGTGTTGATGTTCTCGCAGGCTTGCAGCACGCCTTTGCCGAAATAGCGCTTGGCGTCGCCGTCGCGCAGTTCGATCGCTTCGCGCGAACCGGTCGACGCGCCCGACGGCACCGCCGCGCGGCCCATCACGCCCGACTCCAGCAGCACGTCGCACTCCACGGTTGGATTGCCGCGCGAGTCGATGATTTCACGACCGATAATGTCTACGATAGCACTCATGTCATTCTCCAAAAGTTTAAGCAAAACTGTTGCCGGCGAGCAGGTCTGGGCGGGTGTTCAGCCGGGCTCCGCGCAAAATTGCAGCAAGAGTAACAGACGGCGGCCGGATGTGGAAGCGGGCCCGGCGTATGTGTTCTATACGCCGGGCCCGCCCGGTATTTCGATTACCCGGTGATCAGTTGAAGCTGGTTTCCAGGAAGCCGGCTTTCTTGGTCACGCGGTCCAGCTCGATGAGCACGGACAGCAATTCCTTCATGCGGCCCAGCGGCACCGCGTTCGGGCCGTCCGACAGCGCAACGGCCGGGTTCGGATGGGTTTCCATGAACAGGCCGGCCACGCCGACCGCCACGGCCGCGCGCGACAGCACCGGCACCATCTCGCGCATGCCGCCCGAGGAAGCGCCGTTGCCGCCCGGCAGCTGCACCGAATGGGTCGCGTCGAACACCACCGGGCAGTTCGTTTCGCGCATGATGGCCAGCGAACGCATGTCCGACACCAGGTTGTTGTAGCCGAAGGAGGCGCCGCGCTCGCAGGCCATGAAGTTGTCTTCGTTCAAGCCCTTGGCCTTGGCCGCTTCGCGCGCCTTGGCCATCACGTGCTTCATGTCGCCCGGGGCCAGGAACTGCCCCTTCTTGATGTTGACCGGCTTGCCCGATTCGGCGCAGGCGGTGATGAAGTCGGTCTGGCGGCACAGGAAGGCCGGCGTTTGCAGCACGTCCACCACCGACGACACGGCGCCGATCTCTTCGATCGAGTGCACGTCGGTCAGCACCGGCACGCCCAGCTCGCGTTTGACGTCGCCCAGGATTTCCAGGCCCTTGTCCATGCCGGGACCGCGGTACGAGGTGCCCGACGAACGGTTGGCCTTGTCGAACGACGACTTGTAGATGAAGGGGATGCCCAGTGCTTCGGTCATTTCCTTCAGCGCGCCGGCGGTGTCGAACGCCATCTGGCGCGATTCGATCACGCAGGTGCCGGCGATCAGGAAGAACGGCTGGTCAAGGCCGACGTCAAATCCGCAGAGTTTCATGCCGCATCTCCTTGCAGTTCATCAACGCTCGCCACCGCGTGCAAGCCCTTGGAGGCCTTCTGCACCAGCGCGGCCTTGATGTAGGACGTGAACAGCGGGTGGCCGTCGCGCGGGGTCGATTTGAATTCAGGGTGGTACTGCACGCCCATATACCATGGGTGGGCATTGTCGCCGCTGCGCGGCAGTTCCATGATTTCGCACAGGTCTTCGGTCGGGGTGCGCGCGGCAACCACCAGGCCGGCCGCTTCCACGCGGCCCAGGTAGTGGTTGTTCGCTTCGTAGCGGTGGCGGTGGCGCTCGGTCACCACGCTGCCGTAGATTTCCGAGGCCAGGGTGCCCGGCTTGACGGCGCAGGCTTGCGCGCCCAGGCGCATGGTGCCGCCCATATCGGACTTCTCGTCGCGCTTTTCAACCTTGCCGTCCAGGCCTTGCCACTCGTCGATCAGGGCCACGACAGGCTGGTCGGTTTCCGGCTCGAACTCGGTGGAGTTGGCGTTGACCAGGCCGGCCTTGTGGCGCGCGTACTCGATCAGCGCGACCTGCATGCCCAGGCAGATGCCCAGGTAGGGGATCTTGTTCTCGCGGGCGAACTGGGCGGCCATGATCTTGCCTTCCACGCCGCGCTTGCCGAAGCCGCCCGGCACCAGGATGGCGTCGTACTTGGCCAGCTCGGCGCAGCCGGTGGTTTCGATCTCTTCGGAATCGATGTATTCGATGTTGACCTTGGATTCGTTGTGGATGCCGGCGTGGCGCAGCGCCTCGGTCAGCGACTTGTACGATTCGGTCAGTTCCACGTATTTGCCGACCATGCCGATCGCCACTTCCGCCTTCGGGTGCTCGAGCGTGTAGATCAGCTTGCTCCACACGGACAGGTCGGCCGGCGCCGGCGACAGGTCCAGCGCTTCGCAGATGATGGCGTCGAGGCCCTGGTCGTGCAGCATCTGCGGCACTTTGTAGATGGTGTCGACGTCCCACACGGAGATCACGGCCTGCTCTTCGATGTTGGAGAACAGCGAGATCTTGGCGCGTTCGTCTTCCGGGATGGCGCGGTCGGCGCGGCACAGCAGCGCGTTCGGCGAGATGCCGATTTCGCGCAGCTTCTGCACCGAGTGCTGGGTCGGCTTGGTCTTCAGCTCGCCGGCCGAGGCAATGAAGGGCACCAGGGTCAGGTGGACGAAGGCGGTGTTCTTGCGGCCGGCGCGCAGGCTCAGCTGGCGCGCCGCTTCCAGGAAGGGCAGCGACTCGATGTCGCCCACGGTGCCGCCGATTTCGCACAGGGCCACGTCGTAGCCTTCCGCGCCGCGGCGGATGTAGTCCTGGATTTCATTGGTGATGTGCGGGATCACCTGCACGGTCTTGCCCAGGTACTCGCCGCGGCGCTCCTTGCGGATCACCGATTCGTAGATCTGGCCGGTGGTGAAGTTGTTCACCTTTTTCATGCGGGTGGAGATGAAGCGCTCGTAGTGACCGAGGTCGAGGTCGGTTTCCGCCCCGTCGTCGGTGACGAACACTTCACCGTGCTGCATAGGGCTCATCGTGCCTGGATCGACATTGATGTAGGGGTCGAGCTTGAGCATGGTGACTTTGAGGCCGCGCGATTCGAGGATCGCGGCGAGGGAGGCGGCGGCTATCCCTTTACCAAGGGAAGACACAACGCCACCAGTGACGAAGACATATTTGGTCATTGCGGGTCGGTGCCGAACGGCACGTGCGGGAAATTGAAATTATAGCGCAAATTGCGCATTTCTTCATCATTACGGCCGGAAATATCCCGCTACGGCCGGGCTCGCCTAGGCAAAAGGGCAAGATTGCTTTCAGTGTGGGTCAGCGTACAGAGTGCTCACGCCGCTTGCCGGACAATGGTCATTTTCAACGGGAGGACGAAATGAGCTACGAAGAACGCGATGCCTACGGCATGTATGTGGACCGCGGCCACAAGGGCCCGGGTCCAGAACTGATGGGCGCCGACACGCTGATCGGCGACCATGTGCACAACCTGAAAAACGAACACCTGGGCGAGATCAAGGAAATCATGCTGGATATGCGCACCGGCAAAATCGCCTATGCCGTGATGTCCAGCGGCGGCGTGTTCAGCATCGGCGAGAAGCTGTTCGCCGTACCGTGGGAAGCGCTGACGCTGGACACCGTGAACAAGCGCTTCACACTCAACATCGACAAGGAGCGCATCGAGAACGCGCCCGGCTTCGACACCGACCACTGGCCCAATATGGCCAACCAGGCCTGGTCTGCCGAGATTCACAACTACTACGGCACCAGCGCGCGCTAAGCGCCGCGCCGGCGCCGGCACCCGCCGCACTGTCCAGACGCGCCTTCCCGGCGCGTTTGCCGTTTCGGCCGCGCAGTCGGCGCCTCAGCCGGCGGCTGGTTCCGCCAGCCGCATCGGCACATAGGCGATGCCGTGCTCCTCCACGCGCGCTCCGGTGGCGACGAAGCCGAAGTGCTCGTACACCGGCAGCGCGCACAGCGACGCGTTGACGGTCATGGCCGGCCCGGACGCGGCCGCGCGCGCCGTGCGCCACAGCTGCCGCGCCAGCCCCTGGCCGTGGAAGCGGCGCGCCACGAACAGGTGGTACAGGTGGGTTCCGTTGCGCAGCGCCACCACGCCCGCCAGGTCGCCGTCGACCCAGCCGGTCCAGTACTGGTACTCCGCGCCGATCGCGTAGCGTTCCACCGCGCCCTGCGACATGCTCAGGATGAACTGCTCCGCCCCCGCGCCGTCCGGGGCCAGCGTCATGAAGGGCATCAAGTCATTGATGAGCGCGCTGATCGCCACCGCGTCTTCCCGCATTGCTTTTCGAATGAGCATTTTTTCCATGCCCCATTGTGCCAGAATCGGTATAGTGAAGGCATCCCATAGGAGCAAGCATGGATAACGACTACCGCGTCATTGCGCAGTTCCTGATACCGACCGAGGCGCACCTGGTGTGCGGCTGCCTGGTGGCGGCGGGCGTGCCGGCCGTGGTGTGCGACGACCAGCTGGTGCAGGCCAACCTGCTGTGGGCGCCGGCCATCGGCGGCGCGCGCATCCTGGTGCCGGAGGAGTTCATGCGCAAGGCGCGCGAGGCGCTCGCATCCTATGAACGCGGCGAGTACGCGCTGACCGAGGACGCGGACGTCGGCCCGCCGGCCCTGCCCGCCTAGCTGTCTTAGCAGAAATCCCGGCTGACGGTGGGCAGCTTGCCGAGCAAATGGCTCATGTCCACCAGCCGCTTGGCCACCAGGTGGCGCACGATGCCCTCCTGCTGCCACACGCCGTACACGCCCAGCAATTGCGCGCCCAGCACTTCGCGCCGCTGCTGCTCGACCAGCGCCGGCCAGATGATCACGTTCACATTGCCGGTCTCGTCCTCTAGGGTGATGAACAGCACGCCCTTGGCGGTGCCGGGCCGTTGCCGCACCGTGACGATGCCGCAGCCGCGCGCCAGTTGGCCGTTGCGGTAGGTGTTCAGGGTGGACGCGGACATGAAGCGGCGCTCCAGCAACTGCGGGCGCAGCAGCGCCAGCGGATGGCGCCGCAAGGTCAAGCCCTGCGCCCGGTAGTCGCTGACGATGTCGTCGCCTTCGCTGGGCGGCTTGAGCACCGGCACCGCCTCGTCGGGCGTGGTCGGGCGCAGCAAATCCTTGTCGGGCACGGCGCCGGCCGCCTGCCACAGGGCTTGGCGGCGGTTGCCGGACAGGCTTTCGAGCGCGTTGGCGCCGGCCAGCACCTGCAGGTCGTGCCGGTCGAGGTCGGCGCGCCGGGCCAGGTCGGCCACGCTGGCGTAGGGCCGCACGGAACGGGCTTGCTCGATGCGCTCGACGCTGCCGGGCCGCATGCCGCGCAGCACCGAAAAACCGAGCCGCACCGCGGGCTGGCCGCGCGCGCCGGCCGCCTCCTCCAGCGCGCAGTCCCAGCCGCTGATGGCCACGTCCACCGGCCGCACGATGACGCCGTGGCGCTTGGCGTCCTGCACCAGCTGGGACGGGCCGTAGAAACCCAGCGGCTGACTGTTGAGCAAGGCGCACAGGAAGGCGGCCGGCTCGTGGCATTTGACCCAGGAGCTGGCGTAGGTCAGCAGCGCGAAACTGGCCGCGTGCGATTCGGGGAAGCCGTATTCGCCGAAGCCCTGGATCTGCTGGCAGATGGCGTCGGCGAACGCCAGCTCATAACCGTTCCTCAGCATGCCGGCGACGATTTTCTTCTGGTACTTCTCGATGTCGCCCTTGCGCTTCCAGGCCGCCATCGCGCGCCGCAACTGGTCGGCCTCCCCCGGCGTGAAATCGGCGGCCAGCATGGCGATCTGCATCACCTGCTCCTGGAAAATCGGCACGCCCAGGGTGCGTTCGAGCGCCTCCTTCAAGCGCGGCTGGTATTCCACCAGCGCGGGATCCATGCGGCGCTGCAGATAGGGATGCACCATGCCGCCCTGGATCGGCCCGGGCCGCACCAGCGCCACTTCGACCACCAGGTCGTAGAACGTCCTCGGCCGCAAACGCGGCAGCATGCTCATCTGCGCGCGCGACTCGATCTGGAACACGCCGACGGTGTCGGCCTCGCACATCATGTCGTAGGTCTGCGGGTCTTCGCGCGGAATGTCCTGCATGCGGAACAGCGTGCCGCGCCGCTGGCCGATCAGGTCCAGCGAGCGCCGCAGCGCCGACAGCATGCCCAGCGCCAGCACGTCCACCTTCATCAGGCCCAGCTCCTCCAGGTCGTCCTTGTCCCACTGGATCACGCTGCGCTCGGCCATGCTGGCGTTCTCGATCGGCACCAGGCGCGACAGCTTGTCCTGCGCGATGACGAAGCCGCCCACGTGCTGCGACAGGTGGCGCGGCATGCCGAGGAACTGGCAGGCCAGCGATGCCCACTGCTGCGCCAGGCGCGAGCCGGGGTCCAGCCCGCACTCGCCCAGGCGGCCCAGCAAATCCTGCTTGCTGTCGAACCAGCGGTGCGACTTGGCGACCTTTTCCACAATCGCCAGGTCCACGCCCAGCGCCTTGCCGCTGTCGCGCAGCGCGCTCTTGGGCCGGTAGCAGATCACGGTGGCGGCCAGCGCGGCGCGGTGCCGGCCGTACTTGGCGTAGATGTACTGGATCACTTCCTCGCGCCGCTGGTGCTCGAAGTCGACGTCGATGTCGGGCGGCTCGGCGCGTTCGCGCGAGATGAAGCGGCCCACCAGCAGCTTGCTGGTCGCCGGGTCGACCTCGGTCACGCCCAGGCAATAGCACACGGCCGAGTTGGCGGCCGAACCGCGCCCCTGGCACAGGATGCCCAGCGAGCGCGCGTAGCGCACGATGTCGTACACGGTGAGGAAATAGAACTCGTAGCCCAGTTCGGCGATCAGTTCCAGCTCCTCCTCGACCTGCTGCTGCACCGCGGCCGGCATGCCGTCCGGGTAGCGTCCTTGCGCGCTGAGGTAGGTTTCCTGGCGCAGATAGCTGGCCGGCGTGTGGCCGGCCGGCACCAGCTCGTGCGGATATTCATACTTCAGCTCTTCCAGCGAGAAATCGCACAGCGCGGCGATGCGCACGCTCTGGTCCAGCGCGGCGCGCGGATACAGGTTGGCCAGCCGCAGCCGCGAGCGCAGATGCTGCTCGGCGTTCTGCGCCAGCTCGTAGCCGCACTCCCCCACCGGGCGGCCGACGCGCACGGCGGTCAAGGTGTCGAGCAGCGGCTTGCGCGAGCGCACGTGCATGCGCACATTGCCCAGCGCCACCACCGGCAAGCCGTGCTGCCAGGCCACCTCGTCCAGGCTCATGCGGTGCGCCTCGTCGAAGGCGTGCTGCAGCAGGTTCAGGCCTATCCAGGCGCGGCCGGGGAATTGCGCCGCCATCCACACCGCCTCCAGGTGCAGACGGTCCACGTCCTCCGCCTGGTCGGACGGATAGCGCGGCAGCAGGATCAGCAGGCAGTCGGGCAAACCCCGCAGATGCGCATAGTCCGGCGGCGGCGCGGCGATGTCGTCGAGGCAGAGGCGGTAACTGCCTTTCACCACGCCTTCGCGCAGGCGGGCCAGCGTGATCAGTTCGGACAAATTGCCGTAGCCGTTGCGGTTTTGCGCCAGCGCCAGCAGCGACAAGCCGGGCGTGCCGTCCGGATTGCTCAAATGGAAATGCGCGCCGATCAGCAGCTTGAGCCCGGCGCGCTTGGCCACCCCGTGCGCCCGCACCACGCCCGCCAGCGAACACTCGTCGGTGATCGCCAGCGCGGCGTAATCGAGCTGCACGGCGCGCTCGACCAGCTCCTCGGCATGCGAGGCGCCTTGCAGGAAGGAGAAATTCGTCAGGCAAAACAGCTCCGCATAAGCTGGCAGGCTGCTGGCTGGCGGCGGATTCGGGGGCATGGCTCAATAATACTGTACATAAACACAGTATTCTACTCCGACTGATTGCGCCCGACCACTACCAAAATGCAAGCGTGCCGCGGCTTTACGGCCGGAAGCAGTATGATTCGGCTGAAACTCGGCTGAAATTCGGCCGGAATTCGGCGGAGCGTCGAGGGAACCATGATTATTCACAAACTGAAATGCTTCGGCGGCGCGCTCGGCGAAGGCAACGCGGCGCTGGTGATACTGGGCGACAACAGCAGCGAGTACGAACGGCAGCAGTTCGCGCGCGCGCAAAACCTCAGCGCCTGCGTTTTCGTCAACGCCAGCCCGCAGGGCGAGGCGACCCACGTGCTGGACTATTACTACCCCCATATGCGCAGCCAGCTCTGCCTGCACGCGACGCTGGCCGCCGCCCGCGTGCTGCTGCAAGAGCGCGACGGCCCGCTGCCGGTGCGCACCGCGATGCGCGGTCAATTGCTGCTCGTGTCCAAAAATGCCGCCGGCGTCTACGTCCGCCTGCAGCGCCAGCCTGCGCCGGAAGTGCAAGTGACGCCGCAGATGGCGGCCGAACTGCTCGGCAAGCCCGGGCTGGCGCTGGCGTCGGCGCCGGTGGTGGCCTCGGTCGGCAGCCCCAAGCTGTTGATCGAAGTGCAAGACAGCGCCACGCTGCAGGCGCTGCACCCGGACCTGCAGCGCATCGCCGCCTGGGGCGGCGCGCACGCCATCAGCGGCTGCTACGTCTACGCGCAGCGCGCCGACGGCAGCCTGGAGGGACGCAACTTCAACCACCTGGACCCGGCGCTGGAAGACAGCGCCACCGGCGTGGCTGCCGGCGCACTGACCTTGCACCTGGGCCGTCCGCTCACCTTGCACCAGGGCGCGGGCACCGGCCAGCCCTGCGTGCTGCGCACCGCGCTGGACGGCGAATCTGTCCTGGTCGGCGGCGCGGCGGTGTTCGCGGCGGGCGCCTAGCTGCCTGCACCTGTAGCTGCCTACACCATTTGCTGCCTACACCATTTGCTGCCGTACACAATAGAAAATAAAGTTATTGTGTAAAAATGGCACAAACTTACCTTTCGTAACTTTCAATCGGGCGCGCTTCCTTTAAAATCCTGCGGAAATCTTTCATCAGGAGAAACAAGTGCCTTCCATTTCCGTTCTTCGCCACGCCGTCCTGCTCAGCCTGTACGGCAGCGCAGCACTGGCCGCCTTCGCGCCAGCCGCCCACGCCCAGGCTCAAGCCCAGAGCGCCGAGGCCAGCGCCGCCCCCATCCAGTCTGTCAGCGTGGTCGGTTCGCGCCGCGCCACCAGCTCGGCCACCAACACCGTGGTGCCGGTCGATGTGATCCCGATGAACAAGGCCAGCGAGCAAGGCGCGCAGTTCGACCTGTCGCAAACGCTGACCTACGTCTCCCCCTCGTTCAACTCCACCCGCCAGACCGGCGCGGACGGCGCCGACCTGGTCGACTCCGCGGCGCTGCGCGGCCTGGGTTCGGACCAGACCCTGGTGCTGGTGAACGGCAAGCGCCGCCACACCACCGCCCTGGTCAACCTGTTCGGCGCGCGCAACCGCGGCAACACCGGCACCGACATGAACGCCATCCCGCTGCTGGCCATCAAGGACGTGCAAGTGCTGCGCGACGGCGCGGCCGCACAGTACGGCTCGGACGCGATTGCCGGCGTCATGGACATCGGCCTGAAGAAAAGCCTGGGCTGCGAAGCGGTGACCGGCTACAGCCAGTACGCCGAAGGCGACGGCAAGAACTATATGGCGTCGGCCTACTGCGGCGTGGCCATGGCCGGCGGCGTGGTCGGCATCACCGGCGAATACCTGGACCGCGGCCGCTCCAACCGTTCCGAGGCGGGCAACCCGCGCATCATCGGCGACACCAAGGCCGAGAACAAGACCGTGTACGTGAACGGCGAAATCCCGACCGTCCCGGGCGGCAAGTTCTACTTCACCGGCGGCGCCCAGACCAGGGAAGCGTCCAGCGCGGCCTTCGCACGCGGCGGCATCGGCAGCGACGACATCCCGTCGCGCAACTCGGCGGCCATGTACCCGAACGGCTTCGTGCCCTTCATCAACGGCGACATCGACGACCGCTACGCCACCGTCGGCCACCGCGGCCAGATCGGCGAATGGAATGCGGACTTCTCGCAAACCTACGGCTACAACAAGATGATGTACAACATCAGCAACACGCTGAACGCGTCCATCGCCAACGCCGACCTGCTCAAGGGCGGCAAGGGCATCAGCCCCAGCGCCTTCGGCGCGGGCGGCTTCTCCTTCCGCCAGCTGACCAGCAACGCCGACTTCAACCGCTTCTACAGCGGCGTGATGCAGGGCCTGAACGTGGCCTTCGGCGCCGAGTACCGCAGCGAGCAGTACAAGATCTTCGCCGGCGAAACCGGCTCCTACAGCGACGCCGACGGCGTCGGCTTCGGCGGCAACGCCGGCAGCCAGGGCTTCCCCGGCTTCCAGCCGGCCGACCGCAGCAACGCCAAGCGCCACAGCAGCGCCGCCTACCTGGACCTGGAACTGGACGTCAACGAGCTGACCAAGGTGCAGGGCGCGGTCCGCCACGAGCGCTACAGCGACTTCGGCTCGACCACCACCGGCAAGCTGGCCGCCAGCTACCGCGTGGCCCCGGCCGTGCTGCTGCGCGGCTCGGCCAGCACCGGCTTCCGCGCGCCGTCGCTGCAGCAAGTGTATTTCTCGTCGACCTTCACCGACTTCATCGGCGGCGTGCCGACCGACGTGGTGCTGGCGCCGAACGGCGGCGCGGTCGCCAACGCGGCCGGCATCCCCAAGCTGAAGGAAGAGAAGTCGACCAGCTACACGCTGGGCACGACCTGGACGCCGAACAGCGCCGTGTCGGTCACGGCCGACCTGTACAGCATCAAGATCAAGGACCGCATCGTGCTGTCGGGCCGCTTCAACGCCGACAACTACCCCGACCTGGCCGACCGCCTGGCCAAGCTGGGCGTGGGCGAGGCGCAGTTCTTCGTCAACTCGGTCGACACCAAGACCTCCGGCCTGGACCTGACCGGTTCGCACAAGGGCAGCCTGTTCGGCAACAAGCTGACCACCTTCCTGGCGATGAACCTGAGCAAGACCGAAGTCAAGGGCATCCACGCGCCGGCCTCGCTGCAAGGCTACGAAGACGTGCTGCTGTCCGAGCGCGAGCGCCTGTTCATCGAGCAGGGCGGCCCGCGCCGCAAGGCCACCCTGGGCTTCGACTACGTCACCGGCGCCATCGAGACCGACCTGAAGGTGATCCACTTCGGTCCGCAGACGCTGGGCACCTTCAGCGGCACGGCCGCCGGCGTGCCGAACGCCAAGTACGAAGCGAAGACCTCGGCCGACCTGAGCTTCACCTACAGCATCAACAAGAACGCCAAGTTCACTTTCGGCGGCGCCAACATCTTCAACGTCAAGCCGACCGCGCAGAATCCGGACGAAACCGACAACGGCTTCAAGTACGACAGCGTGCAGTTCGGCCTGAACGGCGCCTCCTACTTCGGCCGCCTGTGGGTCAAGTTCTGATGCTCGAAGCCTAAGCTGACACAGCTTGAATGAAACGCCCGGCGCAGCGATGCGCCGGGCGTTTTTTCATGCCCTGCGTTGATCCAGCGCAGCATCGACGCAAAACCGGCGGTGCTACAATCAAGACTCCATGCAGGAGGCCATATGCCAACCCTAACCATTCAAATTCCGGACAATTTGCATTCTGAGCTTATGGACGCGGTAGAGCAGCGCGACATTCCTCTGCAAGAATTCCTGACGATAGCGATCACTGAGGAAATCGATCGCGAAAAGAACCGCCAAGAGGTGGAGCGCCGCTATGAAGAGTATCTGCGCACGGGGATTGCTTACACCCTCGATGAAGTCGAAGAGCATATGGAAAAATACGTAGCAGAACGGTCAGAGCAGAGCAAGAAAACGCAGGCAGGTTAAGTCTGCCATGACTACGATTGTGCTGATGCCGCAGGCTAAGGACGATCTCGAAGAAATCTTCAACTATTTGGCGCAATTTTCGGTCGGCGACTCTGCCGCCAAGATCGCAGTACTTAGGGACAAGCTAAAGATACTCGAACAAGCCCCTTTGCTCGGCAGACCCATACCGAACAGCAAACGCGAACTGCTTATAGGCAAGCGCCGTCACGTTTATGTCGTACAGTATCAATTCAATCAAGCGCACGACATAGTCCATATCACCAGCATCCGTAACGGCCGATTATCGTCCAGGAATTGAAGTGGCCGCTCGCCGGCCCTTACAGCCCGGCGATTTCATCGCTCATGTTGGCGATGGCCTGTGCGTTGTATTGGTCGGCGAAGAAGGGGTCGCCGAACAGGGTGCCGGCTTCGGCCTTGTGGCGCAGATAGGTCAGCACCTGGCCGCGCTGGGTGGCGTAGCGGTCGTCGGAAACGTGGCGGTATTCGGCGCGGATGCCTTGCGTGTAGTGCCGGTACACGTCCTCGCTCTGGCCCAGGATGGCCAGGTCCACGCTGAGCATGGTTTCCTTCAAAGGGTGGGCCACGCCGGCGCTCTGGAAGTGGTCGGTGGCCCGTATCAGCGCGGCGACGTCGGCCGCGATGTCCGGGCCCAGGCCGCTGGCCAGCCACAGCTGGGCGCTGGCCTCCTCGCTCGAGATGCCATTGGCGGCGTGCTCGTACACCGCGTCGTGGAACCAGAACGCCGCCCGCACCTGGTCGGCATCGCGCCGCGCGGGGCCGACGTTGGCGCTCCAGGTGCGGATCTCGGCCAGGCCGTGCACCAGGTGGTCCAGGTTGTGGTAGTGGCGCCCGGCGCCGCCGTAGGCGCCCGGGCCGGTCAGGCGTTCGAACCACTGCTCGGCGTTGGCGGCGGCGGCCGGGTCGGCGGCGCCGCCCTGCCACAGCGCATCCCACTCCTTGCGCAGCCAGCTGATGATCCAGGCCTTGTAGGCCGGCGCGGGCACGAAGTTCTTCATGGTCCAGTTCCAGCCCACCGGCCCCTCCAGCGCCTTGACGAAGCTGGAGCTGACCGAACCGAGGTCGCGCGGCGGCATCACGAACAGCGTCTTGGCGCCGCCGATCACGTCCACATTGGTTTGCTGGATCAGGTTTTCATAGTCGAAGTCGGCGGTGGTGCGGATGCCGCGCATCAGGTAGTCGATGCCGTGCTTCTTGGCCACGCGCGCGGTGTAGTCGCTTTTCACGATCTGCACCTGCACATTGTCCCAGCCGCGCTCGGCGCAGCTGAGCAGGATGATGTCCTTGCGCTGCTCGGCCGAGAACTTGGGCTGCTTGGTCGAGTTCTCCGACAGGAACACCACCACCTCTTCCGCGATGGTGCGGGCCTCGCCGATCACCCACATGTGGCCGTTGGTGATGGGGTCCAGGGTGCCCGAAAAGCCGATCTTCTTCATGCGCTGCTCCGCTGCCAGGTCAAAACGCCATTCTAGCCGGACACAGCCTTTCCTGTTACGGGAAACTCGACTTTCACTTTCAGCCCGCCCAGCCGCCCGGACTGCTCCAGCGCCAGGGTGGCGCCGTGGCGCTCGGCGATGGCCTTGATGATGGCCAGGCCCAGCCCGCTGCCGCCGGCCGAACTGCCGGGCACGCGGTAGAAGCGGCTGAACACGCGCTCGCGCTCCTCCGGCGAAATGCCGGGGCCGCTGTCCTCGACGCACAGCACCGGGCCGCGCCCGCTGTCGCCCTGGCGCACTTCGACGTCCACCGTGCCCCCGGCCGGCGTGTATTTGATGGCGTTGTCGACCAGGTTGCGCAGCAGGATCAGCAGCGCGTCGCCCTGCCCCGCCACGACGGCCTCGTCGGCGTGCTGCAGGCCCAGGTCGATCTCGCGCGCCTGCGCCGCGCCCACCATGTCGCCCAAGGTGCGCTTGGCCAGGTCGGCCAGGTTGACGCTGTCGAACTTCTGTTCGGCGCCGCCGGACTCCTGCCGCGCCAGCACCAGCAGCTGCTCGACCAGGCGCGTAGCGCGCTCGATGCCGGCCGTCAGGCGCCCGACCGCGACCGCGCGCGCGTCGGCGTCCTCGGCGCGGTCCAGGCTGAGCACCTGCAGCTTGAGCGCGGCCAGCGGCGAGCGCAGCTCGTGCGCGGCGTCGGCCACGAAATGCTGCTGCGCCTCGAAGGCGGTCTTGACGCGGCCGAACAGCAGGTTCAGTTCCTGCACCAGCGGTTTCACCTCGTCCGGCAAATCGTTTTCCGACACCGGCGACAGGTCGTCGGCCTGGCGCGCCGCCACCTGCTTGCGCACGCGCGACACCGGCGCCAGCGAACCGCTGACCACCCACCACACGACCAGCATCAACAGCGGCGCCATCAGGGCGATCGGGGCCACCGTGCGCAGGGCCAGCGCGCCCGCCATGCGCTGGCGCACCGCCATGTCCTGCGCGATCTGCACGGTCTGGTTGCTGGTCTGCACCGAGAAGATGCGGTAGGTGGCGCCGTTCACGCGCACATTGGAAAAGCCCAATACGGCGCGCTGCGGCAGTTCGGCGCGGGACAGCGAACGGAACACCTGCACGCCGTCCGGCGTCCACACTTGCACCACCATGTCGTCGTTGCCGGGGTCGGCCGCCGGACCGTCGGCGTGGTTGGACAGCGGCGCGCTGGAACGCAGCGACAGCGCCATCTGCTGCATGTGGTAGTCGAAAATCTCGTCGGCGTCGCTGCGCGCGCTACGGTAGGCGATGAAGGCCTGGGCCATCGCGGCCAGCACGATGGCCGCCAGCAGGAACCACAGCAGGCGCGCGCGCAAGGAGTGCGAGACCGACTGCGACACGGACTGCGACATGGACGCCACCGACACCTTCATACGCGCGGCACCATATAGCCGAGGCCGCGCACGTTCTGGATCAGCTCGCTGCCCAGCTTCTTGCGCAAGCCGTGGATGTACACTTCCACCGCGTTGCTGTTCACTTCATCCTTCCAGCTGTACAGTTTTTCCTCCAGCTGGGCGCGCGAGAGCACGATGCCGGGGCGCGCGATCAGCGCCTCCAGCACCGCCCATTCGCGCGCCGACAGGTTTACGCTCTGGCCGTTGGCGATCACTTCCCGCGTCTGCGGGTTGATCGACACGCCCTTGTGCTCGAACACCGGCTCGGCTCGGCCGGCCGAACGGCGCAGCAGCGCGCGGATGCGCGCCAGCAGCTCGTCGAGGTCGTAGGGCTTGAGCACGTAGTCGTCAGCCCCGGCGTCCAGGCCGGCGATGCGCTGGTCGACCGCGTCGCGGGCGGTGGCCACCAGCACCGGGGTCAGCTCCTTGCGCAAGCGCATCGAGCGCAGCACTTCCAGGCCGTCCTTGCGCGGCAGGCCCAGGTCGAGCAGCACCAGGTCGTAGGTCTGGGTCTGCAGGGCGGTGTCGGCCATGTCGCCGTCCTTGACCCAGTCGACCGCGTAGTGCTCGGCCCGCAAGAGGTCGAGCACCACCTCGCCTATCATCGTATCGTCTTCCACCAGCAGCAGGCGCATGCTTATTCCTTGTTGTGATTAAGCCGCATGTTAGCCTATGCGCACCGGAATGAAGATCTTCTCATCCCCGCGCTGGATCAGCAAGGCCACCGACTTGTCGGATTTGGACATCACGTCGCGCACCTGGTCGATGGAGTTGACCGCGCGCCCGTTCACCGACAGCAGCACATCGCCCGGCTGCACGCCGGCGTAGGCCGCCGCGCCGGCCGCGTTTTCGATCAGCAGGCCGGACGCGATGCCGGACTGGCGCTTCTCGAGCGGGTCGAGCGGGCGCAGCGACAGGCCCAGCTTGACCTTGCTGCTGGCGCTGTCGTCCTGGCGCGCCCCATCGGCCAAACTGCCGGCCACCTTGTCGGCCGCGTTGCCCAGCTTGCCGCTCAGCTCGACCGCCTTGCCCTGGCGCCAGACCTCCAGGGTCACCTTGTCGCCCGGCATGGCCAGGCCGACGATGGCCGGCAGGTCGCCCGAGGCGATGATTTTCTGGCCGTTGATCTTGCGGATCACGTCGCCCGGCTTCAGGCCGGCCTTGTCGGCGGGGCCGCCCGGTTCCACGTTGGCCACCAGCGCGCCCTCGGGCGTGTCGAGCTTGAAGGAATCGGCGAAGCTCTGGTTCACTTCCTGCACCGTCACGCCGAGCTTGGCGTGCGCGACCTTGCCGGTGGAGACGATCTGGTCCTTGATCTTGGTCGCCACGTCGATCGGGATGGCGAAGGACAAGCCCTGGTAGCCGCCGGTCTGGCTGTAGATCTGCGAGTTGATGCCGATCACCTCGCCGCGCGTGTTGAACAGCGGGCCGCCCGAATTGCCGGGGTTGACCGCCACGTCAGTCTGGATGAAGGGCACATAGCTGTCGTCCGGCAGCGAGCGGCCCTTGGCGCTGACCACGCCGGCCGTGACGGTGCTCTCCAGGCCGTACGGCGAACCGATGGCCAGCACCCAGGCGCCCACCTTCAGGTCGCTGGTGCGGCCGAGCGGCACCACCGGCAGGTTCTTGCCGTCGATTTTCAGCACCGCGACGTCGGTTTTCGGATCCGAGCCCAGCACCTTGGCGCGGTATTCGCGGCGGTCGGTCATCTTCACGGTCACTTCGCTGGCGTCGCGCACCACGTGGGCGTTGGTCAGGATGATGCCGTCCGGGCTGATGATGAAGCCGGACCCGACGCCGTGGGAAGGCATGGGACGCTCGCCGCGCGGCTGGCCGGGCTGCTGCTGGAAGCGGCGGAAAAATTCGAAGAAGGGGTCGTCGCCGAAGGGATCGCGGCCGCGTGCCTGGGCCCCGTCGTAGCCGGTCTTGGTGCTGCCGGTGACGCTGATGTTGACCACGGCGGGGCCGTTGCGCTCGGCGATCACGCTGAAGTCGGGCATGGCGATCATGGGCGCTGCCACCGGCACGGCGGTGTTGGCCGGCGCGGCGGCAGCGGCAGGCGGCACGGCCAAGGGCGCGGTCTGCGGAGCGACGGCGTTGGCGTTATTCTGCTGCACCACCACCGCACCGCCGGCACCCAGGGCACCGAGCACGGCCAGGGCCAGCACGCCGCGTTTCATGGTTACGGAAACAGGTTGTTTGTTCATCTCTGCACTCCTGACGAATGATGATTTTAAATACGTTGGGGCTTAATCGATGTGACCAATATGGGGCAGGAGACTTAGGTGCCGCTTAACGCGCGGTTTGCTTACGGTTGCTTACCATTGCTTACGATTGCTTGCTATTGATGGCCGTTGCTCACTATTGCCACCGTTGCCACCGTTGCCACCATTGCCGCCGTTGCCATCATTGCCGCCATGACCGCCATTGCACGCCGGACGTGCAACTGGCCGGATTGCCCGGCCAGTCGGTACTACTCACTGCTACTCAGCTGCTACTCAGCTGCTACTCAGCCATTACTCAACAACCATCACCGCTCAGGCGGCTTGGCGCTGCTCCAGCGCGGTCACGTTGTCGGTGCCGTCGATGGAAATCTTACGCGGCTTCAAGGCTTCCGGCACTTCGCGCACCAGTTCGATGGTGAGCATGCCGTTGTCGAATGCCGCGCCGGTCACCTTCACGTGGTTGGCCAGCTGGAAGCGCTGCTCGAAGTCCCGCGCCGCGATGCCGCGGTGCAGATAGGTGCGCTCCACGCCGTCGCGCTGCTTGCGGCCCACGATGTGCAGGGTGTCGCGTTCGCTGGTGATGTCGATTTCCGAACGGTTGAAGCCTGCCAGCGCCATCACGATGCGATACTGGTCTTCGGAGACCAGTTCGATGTTGTACGGCGGATAGCTGGGCTGGGCGTCGCCGCGCTGGGCGTCGTTCAGCAGCTGGGCCAGGCGGTCGAAACCGATAGCGGAACGATACAGTGGTGCAAGGTCAAAAGTACGCATGATAAATATCCTTTCAAAGTTAAGCGATATGGTCTGGCGGTCCCCTTCTGGGCAACCGCTGAATCCGATATACGGCTGCGGCACCCGTCTTTCAAGGGCTGCTTTTCAAATTTTTAGCGACACACTTTGAAACAAATTCGTCGTTTCCTGCATGCTACACTCGGCGTCTTTCGACCTCGACGCCATCGCGCCATGACCCTGATGCACAAATCCCTGCTGGCACTGCTGGTGACATCCAGTCTTCTTCTGCACGCCCGCGCCAAGGCGGCAGCGGACACCATCCCGACGCCGGTGGACCAGTCCTACCCGGGCACCATCCTGCTGAAGGTGGACGCTTCCAACACCGCGCAGCAGATTTTCCGCATCACCGAAAGCATCCCGGCCAAGCCGGGCAAGCTGACCCTGCTGTATCCGCAGTGGGTGCCGGCCAACCACGGCCCCAGCGGCCCGCTGAACCAGTTCGCAGGCCTCAAGCTGAGCGCCAACGGCAAGCCGCTGGCCTGGAAGCGCGACACCGTCAACGTGCACGCCTTCCACATCGAGGTGCCGCGCGACGCCAAGAGCGTGGACGTGGAATACCAGTACCTGTCGCCGACCGAGGCGAACCAGGGCCGCACCACCATCACCGGCGAGATCCTGGGCATCCAGTGGCATTCGATGGTGCTGTACCCGGCCGGCCACTCCGCGCGCCGCATCACCGTGCAGCCCAGCCTGACCCTGCCGGAAGGCTGGCAATACGGCAGCGCGCTGGAAGAGGCCGACCGCAAGGGCGACACCGTGCAATTCAAGCCGCTCGACCTGGAAACCATGGTCGATTCGCCGCTGTTCGCCGGCCGCTACTTCAAGCGCTACGACCTCGACCCCGGCGCCAAGGTGCCGGTGTACCTGAACGTGGTGGCCGACACGGCCGAGGCGGTGGAAGCGAAGCCGGAACAGATCGAACTGCACCGCGCCATGGTGCAGCAGGCCTACAAACTGTTCAACTCCTACCACTACCAGCACTACGATTTCCTGCTGGCCCTGAGCGAGGAATTCGGCGGCATCGGCCGCGAACACCACCAGTCCAGCGAAAACGGCGTCAAGCTCGACTACTTCACCGACTGGGCCAAAGCCGAGTCGGTGCGCGGCCTGCTGCCGCACGAGTTCACGCACTCGTGGAACGGCAAATTCCGCCGCCCGGCCGACCAGAACGTCCCCAACTTCAACACCCCGTTGCAGAACAGCCTGCTGTGGGTGTACGAAGGCCAGACCCAGTACTGGGGCCAGGTGCTGTCCGCGCGCTCGGGCATGATCAAGCTGGACAGTGTGCGCGACATCTTCGCCGCCACCGCCGCCCGCTACGACAACATGCTGGGCCGCAGCTGGCGTCCGGTGCAGGACACCACCAACGACCCCATCATCAACGGCCGCCGGCCGCAAGGCTGGACCAGCTGGCAACGCGGCGAGGACTACTACAACGAGGGCGCCCTGATCTGGCTGGACGTGGACACCAAGATCCGCGAGATGTCGGGCGACAGCAAGTCGCTGGACAACTTCGCGCGCAACTTCTTCGGCATCGACAACAGCGCCTACGTGGCCAACCACTACACTTTCGAGGATGTGGTGAAGGCGCTGAACGCGATCCAGCCCTTCGACTGGGCCGGCTTCCTGCGCAGCCGCCTGGACGGCACCGGCCCGGCGCCGCTGGACGGCCTGACCCGCGCCGGCTGGAAACTGGTCTACGCCGAGACCGCGACGCCCTACCTGAAGGCGGCGGAGGAGCGCAGCAAGATGACGGACTTCCAGTACTCGCTGGGCTTCTCGCTGACCGCCGAAGGCAAGGTCGAGGCGCTGCAATGGGAAGGCCCGGGCTTCAAGGCCGGCATCGGCGGCGGCACCACCGTGCTGGCCGTCAACGGCACCGCCTACAAGCCGGACGTGTTGCGCGCCGCCGTCACCGCCGCCAAAACCGGCGCCAAGCCGATCGAGCTGCTGGTCAAGAAGGGCAGCAAGTACCGTACGCTGCTGATCGACTACCACGGCGGCCTGAAGTATCCGCGCCTGGAGCGCATCGCCGACACGCCGGACCGTCTGCAGGCCATCCTGTCGGCAGTGAAATAAGTACTGAAGTCAGCACGCCGCAGGGCTCACCGGCGGCGGCTCCTGCCATCCCGGCCGGTTGAGCCGGATGGCAGGAGGGCGCCGCGCCGGATTTGGTGTATGCTGCGGGCATGAACCAAGATACCGACATCCAGCTCAGCGGCCCTTTCAAGGCCACCGACGGCGCCGGCCGCGCCATCGACATCAAAGCCCTCCGCATTTTCGACGAGGGCTACGGCGTCATCGACTTGTACGTGGACCTGGCCGCCCCGGCGTCCGACGGTTTGCACAAGGACAAGAAATTGCTGGCCGAGATCAGCGCCCACCTGCGCAGCCTGGGCTACGCGGGACCGGACGTGACGGCGGGCGATCCCGTGGTGCAGGAAAAGAAACTGATCGTGCTCGACACGCCGGACGAGTTCCTGCCCTTCGCCGTGCGCAAGGGCTGGAAAGACCTGACATCCGAATTCGACGAATAAGCCCCTGCCTTTCCATCGTTTCCACAGATAGTTTCTACAGATAGCGGCTGCTCCAGGCCGCGATCAGATCGGCCACGTACACGGCGTCTTCGCGCCGTGTCAGCAGGTGGTCGGCGTCGTCCAGCGAGATAAAACTTTTCGGGTGGCGCGCCGCCGTGAAAATGTCCATCGCATTACGCACCGCCACCGTATCGTCGCCCGGCGCGTGCATCACCAATAAAGCCTTGCGCAGTCCCGCGATATGCTCGCGCAGGCTGTGCCCGCCCACGTCCTCGACGAACTGCTGCTTGATGCGGAACGGCCGCCCCGCCAGTTGCACCTGCGCCTCGCCCTCGGTGGCAATCTGCTCCAGGTGGGCGCTGAACATATTGGTCACATAAGCCGGTTCGCCCGGCGCGGCGATGGTCACCACCGCCTTGGCCTCAGGCACGCTGGCGGCCGCGGCCAGCACCGCCGCCCCGCCCAGGCTGTGGCCGATCAGGATGCGCGGCGCGGCGAATTTGTCGCGCAGGAAATCGGCCGCTTCCACCAGATCGGCCACGTTGGACGAGAAATTGGTGTTCTCGAATTCGCCCTCGCTGGCGCCCAGGCCGGTGAAATCGAAACGCAGCACGGCGATGCCGTGCCCGGTCAGCGCCTGCGCGATACGGCTGGCGGCGATCACGTCCTTTCCGCAGGTGAAGCAGTGGGCGAACAGCGCGTACGCCTTGGCGTCGCCGTCCGGGGCGTCCAGCCGGGCCGCCAGGCGGTGGCCGCTGGCGCCGGTAAATTCGTGTCGTTCCGCTCGCATGATGATTCCGTGGTGATGGCCATGCCACAGTCTAGCCGAACAAGCCGTGCAGATACCAGCGCGGCTCGGCTTCGCCTTCCTTGCCGCCCAGGCGCTCGCGGTAGACCCAGTAGTGCGCGTTGTCCGTGCCCTCGGCGATGAAGTAGTCGCGCGTCTGCCCTTCGCTCCACCAGCCGGCCTCGATGCGCTCGGCGTTCGACACCATGCGCAGCGGCGACATGTAGAACGGCCGGTGGTCGCGCATCAGCAGCGCGATCGGCTTGGGCAGCAGCCAGGCCGGGCGCGGCAGGCCGTGCGGCGGCAGGCGCGCGCGCGCATCGGCGGCGCGCAGTTTGTCGTGCACCGGCACCCAGGCGTTGGCCTGCTCGGGCCGGTAATCGGCCTGCGGCGCGGCCTTCAGCACATTGTCCTCGCCCAGCCGCGCCACCAGCAGCTCGAACAGCCGCTCGCGGTCCTCCTTGCTGCCGCCCGGTTCGGGGAACAGCGAGTCGGTCGGCGGCAGCATGGGCCGCACTTGCAAAGCTTCCAGGCACAAGCCTATCACCGGCGCCGCCAGCTCGGTCTTGCCCAGGCGTTCCTTGAGCAGGCGCAGCAGATGGTCGTCGCGCCACGCCGGCTCGGCCAACACCAGTTCGATGGCCGTCGCCGGCCGCGCCACCCTGCCCCGTTCATGCTCCAGCAGCAGGCTGACGCGCTCGACCGCGAACTGGCGCGCGCACAGCCAGCCCACCATTTGCTGCAGCAGGCGCTGCGCGCCGAACAGCAGCGCGTCGGCGTGCTCGATGCGGTCGAACAGTTCCAGCCTGGCGCTGAAGGTGGGCGGCGCTTCTATCCACTCGTGCATCTCCGGCACTTCGCCGTGGGCCGCGTCCAGCATGTCGAGCAGCGCGCGGCCGCAGCGGCGCTGCAGGCCGGGACGCGGCAGGCGCCGCAGGTCATCCAAGCTGAGGCAGCCCATGCCCTCGAACCAGCTCAGGAAAGGCCGCGCCGGCGGCAGCAGGCCGCTGGGCAGCCGCGCCAGGCGCCGCGTCATCGATGCGATTGTTAAAGAACGTCCGCCCCCACTGCGCGCCAACAGCCAGGCGCCGCGCGCGGTGGGCGCGCAGCTCAGTACGGCGGTAAAACCCAGCGCCCGCATGCTGTCCCGCACCAGCTTGCACAGCTTGACTATGCCGCCGAACAGGCGCAGGCTGGCGCCGATGTCGATCAGCAGCGTGCCCTCCTCCGCCTCGGCCACCTGCGGCGTGTAGCGCAGCAAGGCCATCGCCACCGCATGCAGCGCCTCCGCCTCGCGCGGCGGCGCGCGCTCGTGCAACTGCGCGTCCGGCGCCATCAGCAGCGCGCCGCCTCGCCGCATGCCCACCCGCACGCCGGCGGCATGGGCATGCGGCGACACAGCCAGCACCCCTTCCTGCTCCAGCACCACGCTGCAGCTATCCTCCGACCAGCTGGGGCAGAAGACTTCGAGCGGGAGCCGTGGCAGGTAGAGGCCGATCCAGAGACGCATGACGCTGTAGCAAAGAAGGTGGGAGTGGCAGGAACAGCGGCGTGTCGCGCTGCGGCCCCCGGCGTTTGACGAATTCGATATCGATGCCGCCGGGCGCGGTCCGCAGCGCAAGCCGCAGCGGCGCGGGCGAAGCATCCTGCGCGGCCGCCAGCGGACGCATCAGGCAAAACAGCGTATCCCCGCTTTGCGCCGCCAGATGCAGCCGGCGCAGGTTTTCGCTGCGTATATTGTGCTGCCACAGCAGCAGCGCGCCGCAGCAGCCGCTGCGCAGCACTTGCTCGGCCGCCCACAGCGCGTCGCCGCTTTTTCCGGTGGCGCGTATCCAGATCATTTGCGCCGGGGGCAGGCCCAGCGCAGCCAGCGCCAGCCCCTGCGGGATTTGCGGCGGCGCCAGCAGCACCACCTGCCGCTGCGCGGCCGCCACCAGCGCCGGGCGCAGCAAACGGATTTCGCCGATGCCATGTTGCTGCAACAGCAGTTCCGTCAGCGTGCCCAGCGGCCAGCCGCCGCCCGGCAACTGCGCCGACAGCGCCGCATAACCGGTGTCCAGGCAGCGCGTGGCCGCATGCGCCAGCTGCGACGCCAGCCACAAGGACGGGTGCAGGCTTTCTGGCGCAGTGAGGGATGCGGTGAGGGATGCGGTGAGGGGCATGGCTATTGAAACATCCAAAATACTGTATTAATACACAGTACTATTTGGACCCGGTTTTGGCAAGGTTTACTTGGTTTCCTTTGCCAAACTGGAAAAGTTACTCATGCTGTAAGATGCTCGAAGCCATCATTTTTTATGGATCCAAATGACCACCATCCAGCTTATCGGCGCCATCCTGTTCGGGCTCGCGCTGCTCCACACCTTCGCCGCCAAATCTTTCGAAGTGCTGGCCCACCGCCACCCGCGCCACGCCGGGCTGCTGCACCTGCTGGGTGAAGTGGAAGTGGTGTTCGGCTTCTGGGCCGCCATCCTGATCGCCGTGATGGCCATCGTGGCGGGCGGCCAGAACGCCATCGCCTACGCCGAGTCGCGCCAGTACACCGAGCCGCTGTTCGTGTTCGTGGTGATGGTGGTGGCCGCCTCGTGGCCGGTGCTGAACGTGGTGCAGCGCGCCCTGCAGACCCTGGCGCGGCTGGCGCCGATGCGCACCGAGGTGGCGCTGGCCTGGCTGGGCATGGCGCTGGTGCCGCTGACCGGTTCGCTCATCACCGAGCCGGCGGCGATGACCCTGGCCGCGCTGACCCTGGCACCCCTGGTGTTCCGCGACGGCATACCAGAATGGCTGAAATACGCCGCGCTGGGCGTGCTGTTCGTCAACGTGTCGATAGGCGGCACGCTGACCTCCTACGCCGCGCCGCCCGTGCTGATGGTGGCCGCCACCTGGGGCTGGGACAGCGCCTTCATGGCCAGCCAGTTCGGCTGGAAAGCGTCGCTGGCGGTGCTGGTCAACGCTACCGCCATCAGCTTCGTGCTGAAGCGCCATTTGCAGCCGGCGCCGGCAACGTCCAGCGAAGGCGCCCAGTCCCAAGTTCCGCTGCTGGTGTCGCTGATCCACCTGGGCTTCCTGGCGGCGGTGGTGCTGCTGGCCCACCATCCGGTGATGTTCCTCGGCCTGTTCCTGCTGTTCCTCGGCTTCACCCAGGCCTACCAGCGCTACCAGCAGCCGCTGATCCTGAAGGAAGGCCTGCTGGTGGGCTTCTTCCTGGCCGGGCTGGTGGTGCTGGGCGGCATGCAGCAATGGTGGCTGCAGCCCATCGTGTCCAGCCTGCAGCCGGTGGCGCTGTTCTTCGGCGCGCTGGGCCTGACCGCCATCACCGACAACGCCGCCTTGACCTACCTCGGCTCGCTGATCGACGGCATGGCGCCGCAAGCGCAATACATGCTGGTGGCTGGCGCCGTGGCAGGCGGCGGCCTGACGGTGATCGCCAACGCGCCCAACCCGGCCGGCGTGTCGCTGCTGCGGCGCGGCTTCCAGGACGAATCGATAGGCGCCATCGGTCTGCTGCTGGGCGCGCTGCCGCCGACGGCGGTCGCAGCGCTGGCCTTCTTCCTGTAATGGCCAGCCCCGTCAGCGGCACCGAAGGCTACGCCGAGACGGCGCACATCCTGCTGGAGCAATGGCAGGGCACGCCGTTCGAAGAGCACCACCGCATCGTCATGCATTTGCTGCCGCAGCAGCCCAGCCGCGTCGCCGACATCGGCTCCGGCATCGGCCTGGACGCGGCCGCTTTCGCGGCCATGGGGCACACGGTGGTGGCGGTCGAACCCACCAGCGCACTGCGCATCCCCGGCATCGCCCTGCACGACGCGCCCGGTATCGAATGGCTGGACGACAGCCTGCCCCACCTGGCCGTGCTGCGCGCGCGCCGCGCAACGTTCGACCTGGTCATGGTGACTGCCGTCTGGATGCACCTGGACGCGCAGCAGCGCCAGCAAGCCATGCCTGCGGTCGCCGCGCTGCTGCGGCCGGGCGGCACGCTCATCATCTCGCTGCGGCATGGGCCGGTGCCGCCCGGCCGGCGCATGTTCGACGTCAGCGGCGGAGAAACCATCGCGCTGGCGGCCACGCACGGCCTGCGGTCCATCTTCAGCGGCCACCGTGGATCTGTGCAGCAACACAACCGCGACAACGGCGTCCACTGGACGCACGTGGCCTTCACAAGCTGACGCGCGGCGCCATGTCTTGCAACCCGGCAGTCTTTATTTGCTGATAATTTACTTGACATCAATTCCGCGTCGCCCTAAAGTGATATCACTTTGATGTCACAACCACGAGGGGACCAGCATGAGTTCTGACCACACCCGCCGCGAAACGGCGTTCACTTCCACCAACGGCTACCTGGCCGCAGCGGGCGGGGTCGGCCTGCTGGCGCTCGCCGGTTTGACGCTGCGGGGCGGCATGCATCCGCTCGTGTTTGTCCTCGCGACCATCGTCGGCGTCGTCTGCCTCGCCGGCCTCTACATGCTGCAGCCGAACCAGACCGCCGTCCTGACGCTGTTCGGCAAATACATCGGCACCGACCGCGGCGAAGGCCTGCGCTGGGCCTTTCCCTTCTACGTCAAGCGCCGCCTGTCGGTGCGCGCCCGCAACCTGAACATGCCCACGCTGAAGGTCAACGACAAGCGCGGCAACCCGGTCGAGATCAGCGCCGCCGTGGTCTGGCGCGTGCGCGATACCGCCCAGGCCTTGTTCGAGGTCGACGATTTCGAACGCTACGTCGCCGTCCAGGCCGAGACCGCGCTGCGCCATCTGGCCTCGCAATACGCCTATGACGACGGCGACGACCTGTCGCAAGGGCAGACCACGCTGCGCGCCGGCATGGATGTCGTGGTGCAGGCGCTGAAGGTGGAACTGCAGGCGCGCTTCGAAGCGGCCGGCGTGGAAACGCTGGATGCCAAGCTGACGCACCTGGCCTATGCCCCGGAAATCGCGCAAGTGATGCTGCGCCGCCAGCAGGCCGAGGCCATCATCAGCGCCCGCACCAAGATCGTGCACGGTGCGGTGAGCATGGTCGAGGCCGCGCTGAAAAGCCTGGCCGAACGCGACATCGTCGAACTGGACGCCGAACGCAAGGCGGCCATGGTCAGCAATCTGCTGGTGGTGCTATGCTCGGACAAGGAAACCCAGCCCATCATCAACACAGGCACGCTGTACAACTAGCGGCAGAACAGCATGGCAAGCCCTGGCAAAAAAGCGTATCCGCTCCGTATCGATCCGGCGCTGTGGGATGAACTCCAGCGCCTGGCGGCGCGCGACCTGCGCAGCGTGAACGCGGAAATCGAATTCCTGCTGCGCGAGGGGCTGGCGCGGCGCGGCGTCAAGGTCGGCGGCAAAGCCGAAGCCGACGCCGACGCCGACAAGGAAACACCGGAGGAATAAAACGCCTCAGGCTTTCAGGCGTCGGTGCTTGGCGAAGAAATCGAGCATCATCTTGCTGGCGTCGGGGCCGGCCTTGGAGTTGAACGACAGCGCCGGATCGCCGCCGCTCCAAGCGTGCTCCAGATCGGCGATGCGCGCCACCCGCAGCAGCACCTTGCCGCCGGCGCTGTAGTCGCGTATCTCGTGCGCCAGGCGGGTGCGCCCCACCCTGGCGCGCTCCACCACGTTCACCTGCGTCCCCGCCGGCAAGCGGTTCAGCAGCAGGCTTTGCTGCACCAGCTGCGTCTGGTTGATGGGCCGCACCACCTTGTCGCCCTCGCCCTGGATCAAAATGGTGGGCATCACAGGGAAGCCGGGACGGCGCGCCAGCACCTGGCGGATCGCGATGGCGGCCTGCGGCCCGGCGCCGTGCTGCATCACCGTCAGCGCGCCAACCGTGCTGTGCCCTCCGCCATAAGCCGGCCCCGAATGCAGGCCCACGGCCGCAATCATGTCGGGATGGTTCAAGGCCAGGATGTTGGCCATGCCCGCCCCCGCCGAAATCCCGCACACATAGATGCGCCTGCGGTCGATCGCATACTCGCCGCATACCTTGGCGATGATGGCGGCGATCAGCGCGGTGTCGCCGCCGCCCTCCTGCGTGGCCTTGTCGTACCAGCGCCAGCAGCGGTGCGCCTGCGTGCTCGCCAGCTGCTGCGGATACAGCACGGCATATCCCTTCTGCTCCGCCAGCCGGTTCATGCGCGTGCCCTGCGCGAACTGCGTGGCGCTCTGGTGGCAGCCGTGCAGCATCACGACCAGCGGCAGGCCGGCGCGCCGCGCCGCCTCGGGCGCGTACTGCGGCAGGTACAGCCAATAGCTCATCGGCTGGCTGGGAACCTGCCCCGCCTGCGGCATTGCAGCATAGTGCGATGCCAGCCACCGGCCCGGCAACACGCTGACATTCGGCCGCGCGTGCTGGCGTAGCGGCATGCCGTCCGGCGCCGCAGGAGCCCGGCTCACCTGCGGCTTGGCGGCCGAGACGGGAGCGGCCCGGGACCTTGCCGTAGCCACAGTTTTTGCCGGTTTGGCGGTTTTCTTCCTGGGTTTGGCTTTCGCCGTGGGCGCCGCGAACAGCTGAGTCATCAGCTTTTGCTGCGATTTTCCTGCCTTGGTGAGGCTGCGCAGCAAACGTGCGCCAAAGATGGGCTTGGCCATGCGATACTCCCTTCACTATGTTGCAGTGCAATATAGCCTGGCAGCAGTTGCCCATCAGTGCGCCAGCGCACCGGATCACAGATTAAACTGCCGATACAGTCGCATTTCCCGCGCAGGGGCGGCTGTGGCAGCACCTTCCATGCGCGGAGAAGACAGGATGGCCGGCAGGTGGGACTGCGTTGGCCATCCTGCCGCGCACCCTACCCGTCGGACCGCCACGCGCACCTGTGTTAGCGCTGCATCGACTCCCACACCTTCTGCAGACGCTTGACCGACACCGGCATCGGCGTGCGCAGTTCCTGCGCGAACAGCGACACGCGCAGCTCTTCCAGCATCCAGCGGAATTCCACCAGTTTCGGATCCGTGTTGCGGCCGGCCGATTTGTCGCGCAGCAGGCGCTGGAACGGCGTGGCGGCCAGCTGCCAGTCGGCCATCAGCTTGGCGTCGCGCGCGGGGTCGGCGCGCAGCTTTTCCAGCCGCACATTCATCGCCTTCAGATAGCGCGGGAAATGCGCCAACTGCGCGTAGTCGCTCTCGAGCAGGAAGCGCTTGTGCACCAGGCCCTGCAACTGCGCCTGCATGTCGGCCGCCACCTGCGCATTGATGCCCTGCAGGCGTTTCGGCAAGCCGTGGAATTCGGTCAGCACTTGCGACAGCAGCCGCGCCACTTCGTTCACCAGCAGCACCAGGCGCGACTTGCCCTCGTCCTTGCGCTTGGCGAAAGTGGCGGCGTCGGTCGGCAAGGGGTCTTGCAGGCAGGCGATGTCGAGCGCCTTGTTGATGATCTGGTCGCGCAGCTCCTCCTGCGTGCCCATGGACATGAATTGCATGCCCATCTGTTGCAGGTTGGGGATGCTCTTTTCAACGAACTTGATCTGGTCCTTCATCTGCAGCGCGAACAGGCGGCGCAGGCCGACGCGGTGCGTGCGCTCGGCCACGGTCGGGTCGTCGAACACTTCCAGGTCGCAGTGCGTACCCTTGTCCACCAGCGCGGGGAAGCCGATCAAGGTCAGCTTGCCCTGCACGATTTCCAGGATCTCGGGCAGTTCGCCAAAGGTCCAGGCACTAATGCCGGTGGTGGCGGACTGCACCGGTGGCGCGCCGGCCGCAGCGGCCTGTCCACCGCCCTTGCCGCCATTGCCTGCAGCCGGGGCAGTTCCTGCTCCGGCTCCGCGCGCCGCGTCGGCGGCAATGCCCCCGTGCGCGGCCTTGCCTGCACCGATGCCCCCGGCAGCGCCGCCGCGAGCGGCACCGCTGGGGCTTGCAACGCCTGCGGACCCCGAAGTACCGGCGCCGGCGGCGCCACCCAGCGTTCCGGCGCGCAGTTGCGTGCCGGACGGCGATGTCGCCTCAGCCATCTTCTGGAAGCTCTGGCGCGCCAGCGTGCCGTATTCGGCCTGCAAGGTGGCCAGGTTGCGCCCCATGTCGAGCTGGCGGCCATGCTCGTCGATCACCTTGAAGTTCATGAAGTGGTGCGCGGGCAGCGTCTCCGGCTTGAAGTCCGTGGTCAGCACGCCGATGGTGATCTGCTTGCGGATGTCGGCGATGATAGCGTCGATCAAATCGCCGCGCCCAAAGGCCTGGGCCTCCTGTACGCGCTCGCAGAACTTGGCCGCGTAGTCCGGCAGCGGCACGCAGTGGCGGCGCAGCTTCTGCGGCAGGGACTTCAGCAGCAGATGCACCTTCTCCTTGAGCATGCCCGGCACCAGCCACTCGCTGCGCTCGCGCGACAGCTGGTTCAGCGCATACAGCGGCACCGCCAGCGTCACGCCGTCGCGCACGCTGCCCGGTTCGAAGTGATAGGTCAGCGCCATTTCCAGGCCGGCCGCCATCATCGTCTTCGGGAACAGGTCGGTGGTCACGCCGGCCGCCTCGTGGCGCATCAGCTCGTCGCGGTTCAGGAACAGCAGCTTGGGTTCGGCCGCGGTGGCCTCCTTGTGCCACTTCTCGAAACCGGCGCCGTTCACCACGTCGGCCGGGACCAGCTTGTCGTAGAAGGCGGCGATCAGTTCATCGTCCACCAGCACGTCCAGGCGGCGCGACTTGTGCTCCAGGTTCTCGATCTCCTTCACCAGCTTGTGGTTGTGCGCAAAGAATGGTGCGCGCGTGTCGTAGTCGCCACCCACCAGCGCGTCGCGGATGAAGATCTCGCGCGCCTCCTCAGGGTTGAAGGCGCCGTAGTTGATGCGGCGCTGGCTGTACACCACCAGGCCGTACAGGGTGGCGCGTTCCGACGCCGTCACCTGGGCGCTGCGCTTTTCCCAGCGCGGCTCGCCCCAAGATTTCTTCAGCAGGTGGCCGCCGACCTTCTCCAGCCATTCCGGCTCGATCTTGGCCACGCAGCGCGCGTACAGGCGCGACGTGTCCACCAGCTCGGCCGCCATGATCCACTTGCCCGGCTTCTTCAGCAGGTTGGAGCCCGGCCAGATGTGGAACTTGATGCCGCGCGCGCCCAGGAAGCCCGCGCCCGGCTCGTCTTCCCCCTTGAAGCCGACGTTGCCCAGCAAGCCCGTGAGCAGCGCCAGGTGCAGGTTCTCGTAGGTGGCGGGCGCCTCGTTCATGCGCCAGCCCTGCTCCTTGACGATGGTGAGCAGTTGCGAATGCACGTCGCGCCATTCGCGCAGGCGCACCTGCGACAGGAAGTTGCTGCGGCAGTTTTCCTGCAGCTGGCGGTTGGTCTTCTTGTGCTCGATCGCCCCCTCGAACCAGCGCCAGATCTTGATATAGCTGAGGAATTCGGACTTCTCGTCGGCGAACTTCTTGTGCGCCTCGTCGGCGGCCTGCTGGTGCTCCACCGGCCGGTCGCGCGGATCCTGCACCGACAGCGCGGACGCCACGATCAGCACTTCGGTCAGCGAGGCGTTGTCGTGCGCGGCCAAGATCATGCGGCCCACGCGCGGATCCAGAGGCAGCTTGGCCAGCTTGCCGCCCAAAGGCGTGAGCTGGTTGTACTCGTCGACCGCGCCCAGTTCCTGCAGCAGCTGGTAGCCGTCCGCGATCGCGCGCGCCATCGGCGGCTCGATGAAGGGGAAGGTTTCCACGTCCGCCAGGTGCAGGGACTTCATGCGCAGGATGACGGCGGCCAGCGACGAGCGCAGGATCTCGGGTTCGGTGAATTTCGGGCGCTGCAGGAAATCCTGCTCGTCGTACAGGCGGATGCAGACGCCGTCGGCCACGCGGCCGCAGCGGCCGGCGCGCTGGTTGGCGGCGGACTGCGCGATCGGTTCGATCTGCAACTGCTCGACCTTGTTGCGGTAGCTGTAGCGCTTCACGCGCGCCAGGCCCGCGTCCACCACGTAGCGGATGCCGGGCACGGTCAGCGAAGTCTCGGCCACGTTGGTCGACAGCACGATGCGGCGCGCGTTGGAGGTGCGGAACACGCGCTCCTGCTCCTCCACCGACAGGCGGGCGAACAGCGGCAAAATCTCCACGTGCGGCGGATGGTGCTTGCGCAGCGCTTCGGCGGCGTCGCGGATCTCGCGCTCGCCGGGCAGGAACACCAGCACGTCGCCCGAACCGATGCGGCACACTTCCTCCACGCCGTCGATCACGGCGTCCATCAGGTCGCGCTTCTCGCGCGCGGCGGCGGCCTTGCCCTGCTGCGGCGAGGGATTCGCTGCGCCGGGGCCGCCCATGGCGACCTGGTCGCGCTCGACCGGGCGGTAGCGCACTTCCACCGCGTACAGGCGGCCCGACACCTCGATCACCGGCGCCGGTTTTTCCGACGTGCCGAAGTGGCGCGAGAAGCGGTCTGCGTCGATGGTCGCCGAAGTGATGATGATCTTCAGGTCCGGACGGCGCGGCAACAGCTGCTTCAGATAGCCAAGCAGGAAGTCGATGTTCAGGCTGCGTTCGTGGGCCTCGTCGATGATGATGGTGTCGTAGTTCTTCAGCAGCGGATCGGTCTGCGTTTCGGCCAGCAGGATACCGTCCGTCATCAGCTTGACGGAGGCGCCGCGCATCAGGGTGTCGGCGAAGCGCACCTTGAAGCCCACATTCTCGCCCAGCGGCGTGCCCAGTTCCTGCGCGATGCGCTTGGCGGTGGACGAGGCGGCGATACGGCGCGGCTGCGTGTGGCCTATCATGCCCTTGCGGCCGCGTCCCAGTTCCAGGCAGATCTTCGGCAACTGGGTGGTCTTGCCCGAGCCGGTCTCGCCGGACACGATGATGACCTGGTTCTTCAGCAGCGCTTCGGCGATCTCCGCGCGGCGGCCCGAGACCGGCAAGTCTTCAGGGAAGGTGATCGGCGGGATAGCATTGCGGAAGTTCGCCTCGGCCTCGCGCGCGGCGAGCTCCTCCGGCGTCAGGCGCGGACGCTGGCCACGGCCGCCACGGTCGCCGGCGTCCGACTCGGTGCGAGGCGGGCGCGGCTGGCCGGGCCGGCCATCGCCACGGCCACGCGGCGCGGCGGAACGCGGCGCGGTGCCGTCGCGCGCCGCGCGGGCTTCGCCCTCGGCACGCGGCGGACGCGGTTCACCGGCAGTGCGCGGCGCGCGCGCGGCGGCGCCATCACGCGGGGGACGGCTTTCGCCTTCGGCACGCGGCGGATGCGGCTCGCCGGGGCCGGACGCGCGCGGCGCGCGGGAAGCGCCAGCGTCGCGCGGAGCACGCCCCTCGCCACTTTGCGCCGGGCGCTGCTGGCCGGGCGCGCGGTCGCCCTCGCGGGCTGCGCGGCCTTCGCCCGGCGCGCGCGGCGGCCGGTTGCGCTGGCCTTCGGCACCGTCCTGTCGCGTGCGCGTCACAGGGGCTGCAACGCCCGCAACGGGGGCTGCCGCTGCGGCGGCAGTGTGGGCGGGAGCGGAGGATTTCGGCTGAGTGACGGAATTTGGTGACTTCTTGCTGGCTTCTGACATGTTTTTTACTAGTATTTGGCGCGAAAACCGCGCACCGAATTATAATGCGGCTAATGGAAAACCCTACCGAATTCGTCCAATGGCTGCGCTCCGTCGCGCCCTACGTCCACGCTTTCCGCGGCAAGACCTTCGTCGTCGCCTTCCCAGGTGAACTCGTATCGGCCGGCGCCCTGCCCGTGCTGGCCCACGATCTGTCGCTGCTGCAAGCACTGGACATCAACGTCACCGTCGTCTACGGCTCCCGCCCGCAGGTGGCCGAGCAGCTCGCCCTGCGTAATGTGGAAGGCCGTTTCCACAACGGCGTACGCATCACCGACACCGCCGCCATGGAATGCGCCAAGGAGGCCGCCGGCGAACTGCGCCTCGACATCGAGGCCGCGTTCAGCCAGGGCCTGCCGAACACGCCCATGTCGAACGCCGCGATCCGTATCATCTCCGGCAACTTCATCACGGCCCGCCCGCTCGGCGTGATCGACGGCGTGGACCTGGAACTGACCGGCATCACGCGTAAGGTGGACGCCGAAACCATCCATTCCATCCTCGGCTCGGACGGCCTGGTGCTGCTGTCGCCGCTGGGCTTCTCGCCGACCGGCGAAACCTTCAACCTGACGATGGAAGACGTGGCCTGCAGCGCCGCCATCGCCCTGCACGCCGACAAACTGATCTTCATCACCGAAACGCCGATGATGGAAGACGCCGCCGGTGCCGAAATCCGCGAACTGTCCTCGCACCAGGCCGAGGCCGTGCTGCAGGCCGGATTCCTGCCCGACGCCACCGCATTCTACTTGAAGCACTGCGTCAAGGCCTGCAACAACGGCGTCGAGCGCTCCCACATCGTGCCGTTCGCGATGGACGGCTCGGCCCTGCTGGAACTGTTCACCCACGATGGCGTGGGCACCATGATCTCGCACGAGAACCTGGAATCGCTGCGCCAGGCCACAATTGAGGACGTCGGCGGGATTATCAAGCTGATTGAACCGCTGGAAGCGGACGGCACGCTGGTCAAGCGCGGCCGCGAGCTGATCGAGCGCGAAATCGAGCTGTTCTCGGTCATCGAGCACGACGGCGTCATCTTCGGCTGCGCCGCGCTATACCCCTTCCCGGAACAGAAGATGGCCGAAATGGCATGCCTGACCGTCAACCCCGAGGTGCAGACCCAGGGCGACGGCGAGCGCATCCTGAAGCACATGGAGAACCGCGCCCGCGCGCTCGGCCTGAACAAGCTGTTCGTGCTGACCACCCGCACCGCGCACTGGTTCATCAAGCGCGGCTTCGTGCCGGCCACCGTGGACGCCCTGCCGAAAGACCGCCAGCGCATGTACAACTGGCAGCGCAAATCCCAGGTTCTGGTTAAGACCTTATAATCACGCTTTCATCACCGCATTTAGGAGCACCAAAGATGGCCCGCACCGTCCATTGCATCAAACTGAACAAAGAAGCCGAAGGCCTGGACTTCCCGCCGTATCCGGGCGAGCTGGGCAAGAAGATCTACCTGTCCGTGTCGAAAGAGGCATGGGCCGCGTGGCTCAAGCACCAGACCATGCTGGTCAACGAAAACCGCCTGAACCTGGCCGACGTGCGCGCCCGCAAATACCTGGCGACGCAGATGGAGAAGCACTTCTTCGGCGAGGGCGCCGACGCGGCCGCCGGCTACGTGCCGCCGGCGGACTGAGCTCCGCAGCAAGCAGCATGGAAAAAGGCGCCGAGGCGCCTTTTTTCTTGCCGCGGTACATAGCCGCTCGCGCCGCATGCATGGCGGCTTACGGCACCATGGGCTTCAACGCTGCATAGGCTTGCACTGGCGCAGTTCGCACCTGGCCATGTAGGCCTTGCCGCCATTGCTGCCGCAGGCCATGCGGTAGACCTCGACCGGGCCCGGCTCGGACACCAGCCCGGCGCCGGGGCCGCCGTCGCAGCCCGCGTTCTTGGCCATGCGCTCCACCGTGGCCGACGACACGCCGGCCCGGAACGCCACCTTCTCGATCTCCACCCCGTCCACCACGACGCGCCTGCTGCCGTCGCTGGCCAGTTCGGACACCACCGGCTTGCGCGCGGCGGCCAGGCGGCGCGCCGCTTCGGCCTCCTGGTCCTTGTCCTTATTGAACGGCAGGTAGGAGCAAGCACTCAGCACAACGACGGGCAGCAGTAGAAATCGTTTCATGGAAGTCCCGGGTGAAGGTCGAAAAGAGGAATCAGTAGGTCAGCGTGCGCACGCCGTCGGGCGTGCCGAGCAGGCAGACGTCGGCGCCGCGCGCGGCGAACAGGCCGACCGCGATCACGCCGACGATCTGGTTGATGGACGCTTCCAGGCCCTTGGGATCGGTGATCGCCAGGCCGGCCACGTCGAGGATGTTGCCGCCGTTGTCGGTGACGAAAGCTTCGTCGCTGCCGGCCTTCAGGCGCAGCTTGGGCTGGCCGCCCAGTGCCGCCAGCCGGCGCGAGACGGCGTTGCGCGCCATCGGCAGCACTTCCACCGGCAGCGGGAACTTGCCCATCACCCCGACCAGCTTGGAGCCGTCGGCAATGCAGACGAATTTCTTCGACACCGAAGCGACGATCTTCTCGCGCGTCAGCGCCGCGCCGCCGCCCTTGATCATGGCACCCTGCTCGGTGATCTCGTCGGCGCCGTCGATGTAGACCGCGATTTCGCTCACGTCGTTCAGGTCCAGCACCGGGATGCCGTGGGCCGCCAGGCGCGCGGCGGTCGCTTCGGACGAGGCCACGGTGCCCTTGATCTGGTGCTTGATCTTGGCCAGTTCGTCGATGAAGAAGTTGGCGGTCGAGCCGGTGCCGACACCGATGATGTCGCCTTCCACGTAGTCGATGGCGGCGCGGGCAACAGCTTGTTTCAGTTCGTCTTGGGTCATGATGGCTTGTAAGTAGGTGGGTAGAGGGAAGTGCCGCTATTTTATCACCGCAGCGCCATCGTCCAATTACCACAAAGCAACGTCTTATTTCGGGGATGATACTCGCCGAAAGCGCAGCGGTATGCGAAAATGGGCTTCCAGACATTGCCTACCAGGATCGCTCATGGAGTCCGCCAAACAGATACTGATAGTCGACGACAGCCGCGTCTCGCGCCTGATGGCCCGCCAGTACATCCTCAGCCTGCACGCCAACTGGATCGTCGAGGAAGCGTCCTCCGGCGAGGAAGCGCTGCAGAAAATCGAGACCTTCATCCCCGCACTGATCCTGATCGACGTCAACATGCCCGGCATGGGCGGCGTGGCAGCCGCCCAGCAGCTGCGCCAGCGCCTGCCGCATGCCCACATCTCGCTGCTGACCGCCAACGTGCAGACCGCGACCCGCAACAGCGCCGCCGAAATCGGCGTCGGCTTCATGGAAAAACCGATCACCGAGGCCCGCATCAGCCAGCTCATCGCGCCGCTGGAAGCCTGACCATGTTCGCGCTCACCGAACTGGAACACGACGCGCTGGTCGAGATATTCAACATCGGCGTCGGCCAGGCCGCCGCCGCGATGAGCGGCATCGTCAACGAGGCGGTGACGATGTCGGTGCCCTCGATCAGCTTCCTGAACCGCGCCGAGGCCGCCGCCATGCTGGCCCACCGCGACAAGTCGTCCGGCTCGCAGGCGCCGCGCATCTGCGGCGTCAGCCAGACTTATGACGGCGCGTTCAAGACCGAGGCCATCCTCATGTTCCCCGAGGATAAAAGCCTGGAGATCGTGCGCCTGATGGTAGGCGAGCTGGTGCCGCTGGCCGAGCTGACCGAGATGGAACAGGAGGCCATGAGCGAGATCGGCAACATCATCCTCAATTCCTGCGTCGGCACGCTGGCCAATATTTTCGAGCGCGAACTGCGCGGCACGCTGCCGACCTACCACGTCGGCACCAGCGAGGAAATCCTCAGCGCCTCGGGCGGCGCGGCCGCCTCGGTGGTGCTGATGCTGCACATCGATTTCATCCTCGAGATGCACCAGATCCACGGCTACGTCGCCTTCATCCTGGACGTCTCCGCGCTGCACGACCTGAAGGAGCAGATCAATCTCTACCTGCGCCGGGTCATGGGGCAAAACTGACCATGAAACAGGAAGCGCAGGCAGCGAACCGCCTCGGCTTGCTCGAGAGCGTGCTGGGAGCCGTGCACATCGGCGCCATCGTGCTCGACGGCCACGGCCGCATCGTCCTGTGGAACCGCTGGATGGAGCAGTATTCCGGCCTGCCTTCGGCCGAAGTGCTGTGCCGCGATTTCTACGCGCTCTTCCCCGAGATGCGCAGCCAGCGCATCGGCATGGCGATCCAGCAGGCGCTGGTGAGCAACTTCCCCTCGCTGCTGTCGCAGACCCTGAACAAATCGCCCTTCCCCTTGTACGCCAACCGTTCGGCGGCGGCGCGCGGCGAACGGTTGCAGCAGGCGCTGGCCGTCACGCCGGTGGAGGTGGACGGCGCCGAGCGCCACTGCCTGATCCAGGTCACCGACGTCAGCATCGCCGCCAACCGCGAAAAGGTGCTGCGCGAGCAAGCCATGGTGCTGCGCTCGCAGACCTTCTCGGACGGCCTGACCGGCGTGGCCAACCGCCGCCATTTCGACGTCGCCATCGACAAGGAACAGCGCCGCGCCAAGCGCAACGGCACGCCGCTATCGCTGCTGATGATCGATATCGACTGCTTCAAGGCATACAACGACCACTACGGCCACCAGCACGGCGACCAGTGCCTGATCCAGGTATCAAGCGCGCTGGCGGCCCTGCTGCACCGCTCGACCGATCTGCTCGCGCGCTACGGCGGGGAGGAATTCGCCATCATCCTGCCGGACACGGATGCGCAGCAGGCACTGAAGATGGCGAGCGGGCTGCGCGAGCGCGTCAGTGCGCTCGCGATCGAACACCGCTACGCGGCGCAGGGAAGCCAGTGCGTGACGGTCAGCGTGGGCGTGGCGACGCTCACGACCGAGCACTCCTTCGACGTGCCCTCGCTGATCGGCGCGGCCGACCGCGCGCTGTACGCGGCCAAGCGCGCCGGCCGCAACCGGGTGATGGCCCACCAAGGCTAGCCTGGCACGCTCAACGAGCTCGAGACTTTACCATCATGGGAAGGCAAGGTCCAAACCGAGCATGCCGCCAAGGACGAAGGTGACGAGCCCCAGGCTCAGGAGCGATAGCAGGAAGACCGCGGCCACCTTGCCGCCGGCGCGTAGCACCGCGCGCTGCGCCATCTCCTTCTCCTTCGTCCCTTGATCGTAATGCCACTTGATGGCAAAGAACATGCCCGTGCCGAGCACGAGAACCTTGAATGTAACGAAGACTATAGGGATCCAATCCATCATTTTGAGTATTTCCAGGCTATTATTTGACACTACATATCGTGAGGACCACTACCTCAAAACCGGTGACTGCCATGCAAGGATGCTGTTGCTGCATGCTCTGAGGCATACTACACAAAAGCAATTTCCATACATTGGGACAAAATGTCCTAGTCGCAAACCACGGCAGGTCAGCAATAGGTCAGCAGGTCAGGGTCGGGTCCGACAAACGGACAAAATGTCCGAATGTCGGAGCTGACCCTGGCTTGCTGGCTTGCTGTTATGACCCTGGCTTTGCAGGCTTCACGGCCGCTATCAAATCCCAGAAGGAGCACCATGGCCAAATACCTGATCTCTTTTCCAAGCGCAGCGATGGATGTGCCCGATGGCGAGTTGGGAGCGGTGGGCCGCGACGCGGCCGCTGTGATTGATGAGGCGAAAGCCGCCGGTGTTTACGTCTTCGCCGGCGGAATCGACGAAGACGTACCGCCCGTACTCGTCTCTGCTGACGGCGCGGTTGCAAGGGGCGGCTATCCTTGGGCGCCCACGCTCGATGGCGGCTTCACCGTGTTGGAACTGCCTTCACGCGACGAGGCCATCGCGTGGGCCGCGCGCATGGCCAAGGCCTGTCGCTGCGACCAGGAACTGCGTGTCTTCGGGTTCGACCCGCAGTCCTAAGGGCCCGGCTGACCGACCGCGCGCTGTACGCGGCCAAGCGCGCCGGCCGCAACCGGGTGGCCGCGCACATGGACAAATAAGTTGTCGCCCTCGCGCAAGCGGGGGCCCATAGCTAGCGTGCATAGCAGGCAGCCTATGGATTCCCGCGTACGCGGGAATGACACGACGGCGACTTGGTGCAATGCGCTGGCGGCCTTTGGCACGACGGCGACTTAACGCTGCGTGCTGGCGGCTTTGGACACGACGGCGACTTAACGCAGCGTGCTGGCGGCCTTTGGCACGACGGCGACTTAACGCTGCGTGCTGGCGGCTTTTGACACGACGGCGACTTAGCGCAGTGCGCTAGCTGCCTTCGCCAGCGCGGTGATGCCGGCCCAGTCGCCGGCCAGCATCAGGTCCTTCGGCGTCAGCCAGGAACCGCCCACGCAGGCGACGTTCTTCAGCTTCAGGAACTGCGGTGCGGTCTCGATCGAAATGCCGCCGGTCGGGCAGAAGGTGATGTCGCCCAGCGGACCGGCCAGCGCGTTCAACATGCCCACGCCGCCGGCAGGTACGGCCGGGAACAGCTTCAACTGCTGGAAGCCCTGCTCGCGCGCGGCCATCACTTCGGACGGCGTCATCACGCCCGGCAGCAGCGGCAGGCCGCTGCTCTTTGCCGCGGCGATCAAGGCCGGCGTCAGGCCCGGCGACACGCCGAACACCGCGCCCGCGTCGCGCGCGGCGGCGAATTCTTCCGGCTGCGTCAAGGTGCCGACGCCGACGATGGCGCCTTCAACGGCAGTCATCGCCTTGATGGCGGCCAGGCCGTGCTTGGTGCGCAGCGTTACTTCCAGCACGCGGATACCGCCCGCCACCAGCGCCTTGGCCAGCGGCACGGCGTGATCGGGGTCGTCGATCGCGATCACGGGGATCACGGCGGAGGTACGCATAATGTCCAGCAAAGTCATGGTCAGTCCTTCTTCATCGAGAAATCTTCATCGGAACCGGGCACGGTGTTGCCAACCGTGTTGCCGTCATGCAGGGCGACCGTGGTTGGTATCGGCGACGGCAGCGGGAACACGGTGGCGCCCTTCTCGGCCTCGCATACGGTGTTGCGGAACATCGAGAACAGCTCGCGGCCCATGCCCACGCCGTTCGGCGACAGGTCGGCCGTGGCCAGCGCGCGCGCATGCCACACATCGCTCGGCACCAGCGCCTCCAGCGTGCCGGTGAAGGCGTCGACGCGGATGATGTCGCCGTCGCGCACCAGGCCGAGCGGGCCGCCGGCCAGGATCTCGGGCGACACGTGGATCGCCGCCGGCACCTTGCCGGACGCGCCGGACATGCGGCCATCCGTCACCAGCGCCACCTTGCGGCCGGCGTCCTGCAGGTTGGCCAGCGCCGGGGTCAGCGCGTGCAGTTCCGGCATGCCGTTGGCGCGCGGGCCCTGGAAGCGGAGCACGGCGACGAAGTCGCGATCGAGCTTGCCGGCCTTGTAGGTGGCCATGAATTCTTCCTGCGAGTTGAACACCAGCGCCGGCGCTTCCACCGTGCGGTGCTCTTCCTTCACTGCCGACACCTTCATCACGGCGCGGCCCAAATTGCCCTGCACCAGCACCATGCCGCCATCCGGCGAGAACGGATTGGTGTGCTTGCGCAGCACTTTCTCGTCGCCCGATTCGGCTGGCGCGTCTTTCCACACCACGCCGTCGCCGGCGTCGTTGAGGAAAGGCTCGGTGCAGTGCTTGCGCAGGCCCTTGCCCAGGATGGTGGTCACGTCGTCGTGCAGCAGGCCCGCGTCCAGCAGTTCGCGGATCACGAAACCGGTGCCGCCGGCGGCGTGGAAGTGGTTCACGTCGGCGTCGCCGTTCGGGTAGATGCGCGTCAGCAGCGGCACCACGTTCGACAGTTCGTCGAAGTCGTTCCAGTCGATCACGATGCCGGCCGCCTTGGCGATGGCCACCAGGTGCAGCGTGTGGTTGGTCGAGCCGCCGGTGGCCAGCAGGCCGACCACGGCGTTGACGATGGATTTCTCATCGACGATGCGGCCCACCGGCAGGTACTCGCCCTGCTCGGTGATCAGCGCCGCGCGCTGCGCGGCGGCGGCGGTCAGCGCGTCGCGCATCGGTGTGCCCGGCGTGATGAAGGCGGCGCCCGGCAGGTGCAAGCCCATCACTTCCATCAGCATCTGGTTGCTGTTGGCGGTGCCGTAGAAAGTGCAGGTGCCGGCGCCGTGGTAGGACTGCGCCTCGCCTTCCAGCAATTCCTCGCGGGTGGCCTTGCCTTGCGCGTAGCGCTGGCGGATCGCCGCTTTTTCCTTGTTCGACAAGCCGGTCGTCATCGGCCCGGCCGGCACGAACACGGCCGGCAGATGGCCGAAGTGCAGCGCGCCGATCAGCAGGCCCGGCACGATCTTGTCGCATACGCCGAGGTAGACGGCGGAGTCGAACATATTGTGCGACAGCGCGACGGCGGTCGACATGGCGATGGCGTCGCGCGAGAACAGCGACAGTTCCATGCCCGGCTGGCCCTGGGTCACGCCGTCGCACATGGCGGGCACGCCGCCGGCGAACTGCGCCACCGCGCCGACCTTGCGCACGGCATCCTTGATGATGGCCGGGAAGCCTTCGAAGGGCTGGTGCGCCGACAGCATGTCGTTATAAGACGAGATGATGGCCACGTTGGGCTTCTTCACTTCCTTCAGCGCCAGCTTGTCGTTCTGCGGGAAGGCGGCGAATCCGTGCGCCAGGTTGGTGCAGGACAGCGTGCCGCGCTGCGGCCCTTTGACGCGCGCCGCTTCAAGGTGCGCCAGGTAAGCGCCGCGCGAAGGCCGGCTACGCTGAATAATCCGTGCAGTTACGGTTTCAAGTACGGGATGCACCGCCATGATCGTTCCTTATGAAGTAATTGCGTGAAATTTTACTACAAAATGACGCGAGTGCACCGCAATTCTTACCAAAAAGGTCAACCGCAGCGCTAAAACAGGCGGGGAGCGGGCGTGAAAAACGCCCTTGCAGCCCGCACGATTGAACAAATTGTAGTGAATTTACCTGTTTTTACTGTATTATGGACAATATCCCAGCAATTCATCTCGCAACCCAGCCGACCCGGACCGACATTATGCGCCAGCCCGCCCTCACGACCACCGCCGCCTACCAGGCCCTCGCCGCCCACCACATCGACATCAAGGACCAGACGCTGCGCCAGCTGTTCGCCGCCGATCCCAAGCGTTTCGAGACGATGTCGCTGGACGCCGCCGGCCTCTACCTCGACTATTCGAAGAACCGCCTGACCGCCGACACCATCGCGCTGCTGGCCAACCTGGCGCGCACGCGCGGCGTCGAGCAGCGCCGCGACGCCATGTTCGCCGGCGAAAAAATCAATACTACCGAAGGCCGCGCCGTCCTGCATACGGCGTTGCGTATGCCGCGCGGCAAGGCTTTGACGGTGGCGGGCCAGGACGTGGCGGCCGACGTGCACGCCGTGCTGGAGCGCATCCGCGTCTTCAGCGACAAGGTGCGCAACGGCTCCTGGCTGGGCCATAACGGCAAAGCCATCACCGACATCGTCAACATCGGCATCGGCGGCTCGGACCTGGGTCCGAAGATGGCCTGCCTGGCGCTGCGCGCCTACTCGCACCCGCGCCTGAAGTTGCACTTCGTCTCCAACGTGGACGGCCACGACATGGACGCGGTGCTGGCCCAGGTTCCGGCCGACAGCACGCTGTTCATCGTCGCCTCCAAGACCTTCACCACCGCCGAAACCATGCTCAACGCGCAGACCGCGCGCAGCTGGTTCCTGCAGTACGGCACCGAGGAAGCGCTGGCCAAGCACTTTGTCGCGGTATCGACCAACACGCAGGCCGTCACCGCCTTCGGCATCGACGCCGACAATATGTTCCCGTTCTGGGACTGGGTCGGCGGCCGCTACTCGGTGTGGTCGGCCATCGGCCTGCCGGTCGCGCTGGCGGTCGGCTTCGGCTACTTCAGCGACTTCCTGGCCGGCGCGCACGAGATGGATGAGCACTTCCGCACTGCGCCGCTGGACCAGAACCTGCCGGTGCTGCTGGCCGCGATCGGCTTCTGGAACCGTCAGTTCCTGGGCTGCGCCTCGCTGTCGATCGCGCCCTACCACCAGGACCTGAACCGTTTCCCGGCCTACCTGCAGCAGCTCGACATGGAAAGCAACGGCAAGCGCGTCACGCGCCACGGCGCGGCCGTGGACACGCCGACCTGCCCGGTGGTGTGGGGCGAGTGCGGCACCAACGCGCAGCACGCCTATTTCCAGCTGCTGCACCAGGGCAGCGACATCGTGCCGATGGACTTCATCGCCGCCTTGCGCCCGACCCACGAGCTGGCGGACCACCACGACGCGCTGCTGGCCAACTGCTTTGCGCAATCGGAAGCCTTCATGACCGGCAAGACCGAAGAAGAAGTGCGGGCCGAACTGAAAGCGCAAGACATCGGCCCCGAGCAGATCAACGAACTGGCGCCGCACAAGACTTTCCCCGGCAACCGTCCGTCCAATACCATATTGATGGATGTGCTGAACCCGGCCACGCTGGGCGCGCTGATCGCGCTGTACGAGCACAAGACCTTTGTGCAAGGCGTGCTGTGGGACGTGAACAGCTTCGACCAGTGGGGCGTTGAGCTGGGCAAGGTGCTGGCCAGGAACATCCAGTCCGAGCTGACCGGCGAAGCGCAGCCCGCGCGCCACGACAGTTCCACCAACGGCCTGATCGCGCTGGCGAAAGCTGCGCAGAACCTGCGTTGATGATGATGGAAACTGCGATGAACGAATACCAGGCCGTAGCCTTCAGCCACGAGACCATGCTGGTGGGCGAAAGCCCGCTGTGGCATCCGGCCGAACAGACGCTGTACTGGGTGGACATCGAAGGTTTTGCCATCCACCGGCTGCAACCGGCTACCGGCCAGCACCGCAAATGGCCGATGGCGAGCGAGCCGTCCGCGCTGGCGATCTGCGACGGCGGCGGCCTGCTGGTCGCCACGCGCGCCGGCTTCATGCACCTGGACACCGAGGACGGCATGCTGAAAGCCGTCGCCCCGGCGCCATACGACACCGCCACCACCCGCTTCAACGACGGCAAGGTCGATGCGGCCGGCCGTTTCTGGGTCGGCACCATCTACGAGCCGCGCGACAAGCAGGCCGCCGAGATGTTCGTGCTCGAACGCGGCGCCGTGCGCAAAGCCTGGTCCGGCGGCATGACCAACTCCAACGGCCTGGCCTTCAGTCCCGACGGCAGCGTCATGTACCATGCCGACACCGCCGCCCACCGCGTCACGCGCTACGCCTACGATCTGGCAAGCGGTACGCCGTCGGATCCGCAGGTGCTGGCGCAGTTCTCGGCCGACAAGACGAACAACTACGGCGGCCGTCCCGACGGCGCAACCGTGGACAGCGAAGGCAACTACTGGCTGGCGATGTTCGAAGGCGGCCGCGTGGTCAAGCTGTCGCCGCAGGGCGAACTGCTGGACCAGATTGCGCTGCCGGTGCGCTGCCCGACCATGGTGACGTTCGGCGGCGAGGACCTGAAGACGCTGTACATCACCAGCGCCGGCAAGCGTCCGGCCGAAGAACTGGCGCAATATCCGCTGAGCGGCCGCGTGCTGCAGGTGCGCGTAAAAGTTGCGGGACTAGCCCCGCAGGTCTATATTAGCTAGGCCAATTGTAGTAAATTTTCTTGATTTCACGGTTTTTATGTAGTAAATTTACATAACGTACTTATACAACCGCGGCACAACTTTTTGCGATCACACATATATTATGGCTCTTACCGATTTTGACCTGGTTCTGTTTGGCGGCAGCGGCGATTTGTCAATGCGCAAGCTACTGCCCGCAATGTATTCCCGCGACGTCTGCGGCGACCTGCCAGCGAGCGCGCGCATCATCTGCGTCGGCCGCCAGGAGTCCAGCCAGGAGGAGTTCATCAATGTCGTCAACACGACGTCCAAGCCGCTGATCAAGTCGCCGGCCGTCACGCCCGAAGCGTGGGCGCGTTTCACCGCCCGCATCGTCTACGTGTCCTTGAACGCGACCGACTCCAGCACCTACGGCACGCTGGTCGAGGCGCTGCGCGTAGACCCTGCCCTGACGCGCGTCTACTACCTGGCCACGCCGCCGCACCTGTTCGCGAAGATCTGCGCCAACCTGAAAGAGAACGGCCTGGCCACCAAGAACTCGCGCGTGGTGCTGGAAAAACCGCTGGGCCGCGACCTGGCCTCGGCCAAGCAGATCAACGCCGAAGTGGGCCAGGTGTTCGAGGAATCGCAGATCTACCGTATCGACCACTACCTGGGCAAGGAGACCGTGCAAAACCTGCTGGCCCTGCGCTTCGGCAACATCCTGTTCGAGCCGCTGTGGCGCCGCGAATGGATCTCGGACGTGCAGATCACCATCGCCGAAAAGCTCGGCGTGGGCAACCGCATCGGCTACTACGACACCTCCGGCGCGCTGCGCGACATGCTGCAGAACCACTTGCTGCAACTGCTGTGCATCGTGGCCATGGAGCCGCCGACGTCGATCTCGCCGGACGCCGTGCGCGACGAAAAGCTGCAGGTGCTGCGCTCGCTGAAGAAATTCACGCCCGCCACGCTGGCGCAAAACATCGTGCGCGGCCAGTACCGCGCCGGCCACGTGGACGGCCAGCCCGTGCCGGGCTACCGCGACGAACCGGACGCGCCGGAAAAATCGCGCACCGAGACCTTCGTGGCCATGAAGGCGGAAATCGACACCTGGCGCTGGGCCGGCGTGCCGTTCTACCTGCGCACCGGCAAGCGCATGGCCGATTCGCTGGCCGAGATCGTGGTGCGCTTCAAGCCGATTCCGCACTCCATCTTCAACCAGCCGACCAGCAGCTTCCAGCCGAACTGCCTGGTGATCCGTTTGCAGCCCGACGAAGGCCTGCGCATGAACCTGATGGCCAAGACGCCGGGCGAAGGCATGCGTTTGAAGCCCGCCGAGCTGGAGCTGGACTTCCGCGAAACCTTCAAGTCACCGCGCATGGACGCTTACGAGCGCCTGCTGCTCGACGTGCTGCGCGGCCAGCTGACGCTGTTCATGCGCGGCGACGAACTGGAAGCGGCGTGGGAATGGGTCGAACCCATCCTGAACCACTGGGAGCAGGATGAATCGGCGCCGACGCCGTACTCCTCAGGCACCTGGGGACCGGCCGCCGCCAGCGCCCTGATAGGCCGCGACGGCCTGCAGTGGCGCGAAGAAGCGCTGCCTGAAGACTGATCGGACGCCCGCCGTGCTACTCGACTCCATCCGCACCCAGCTCGACTCGCTCTCCAAATCGGAGCGCAAGGTCGCGCTGGCGGTGCTGGACCATCCCGACCTGATCGTCGACCAGAACATCACCGCGCTGGCGCGCGCCGCGCAGGTGTCCGAGCCGACCGTGGTGCGCTTCTGCCGCACGCTGGGCTACGACGGCTGGCATGAGTTCAAACTGAAGCTGGCGCAGGGCCTGGCCCTGGCCCTGCCCGGCCTGAACGAGCAGCCGGCCCAGGACGACCTGACGGCGGACCTGGTCAACAAGATCTGCAGCCGCTCTATCAACACCCTGCTCGACCTGCGCAACAACCTGAAGGCCGAATCGATCCAGCAGGCGCTCGACATCCTCAAGCGCGCCAACAAGATCGAGTTCTACGGCCAGGGCACCTCCGGCATCGTGGCGGCGGACGCGCAGCACAAGTTCTTCCGTTCCGGCGTGCCCACCGTGGCTTACGCCGACCCCTATATCCACAGCATCGCCGCCGCCCTGCTGCGAACCGGCGACGCCGTGGTCGCCATTTCGCAGCGCGGCAACAGCCCGGCGCTGGTGCGCTCGGTGATGCTGGCCAAGCGCGGCGGCGCGGACGTCATCGTGCTGGCGCCGTCCGGCACGCCGCTGGCCGAACTGGCCACCGTGCTGATCCCGATCGACCTGATCTTCAACACCGACCCCTACACGCCGATTTCGGCGCGCCTGGCCTACCTGGTGGTGATCGACGTGCTGGCCGTCGGCCTGGCGCTGCAACGCGGCCCCGAGTTCCGCAAGAAAATGCAGAATGCGCAGAAAGCGCTGCAAGAGTTCGACCTGCAGTTCGATTCCTTCATCGGCTAGCCGCTTCCTAGCCGCTTCCTAGCCGCCGCCTATCCCCTCGACTATCTTGCCGGTCCCGCCGCATTCCGGGCAGGGCTGGCCGCTGGCCAGTTTCCCGCTGCCCCTGCAGACCGGGCAGACGTCCTCGCCCGTGCCTGTCGTGCCCGGCAAGGCCTCGTCGCCGGGATTGAGGTCCGAACCGGCGCCGCCGGCTGTGCTGTTCTCGTTCATGATAGTCCCCCGCCGTGATAGCCATGAGTGCAGCCTACGCCCGCCGCGCCGCGCCATCTGCGCGCCAGCTCACACAAGCCGCTGCTATAGTCGGGCCTCATGCAAGGAGCCAACGATGCGGGTACGCAATCGGATTCCCTTCCTGCGCAGCGGCCGCCCCGCCAGCGGCAGCCGCTACGCCACCGAGGCGCGCGGCCTGGCCGCCTGGCTGCTGCTGACTTTCGCCGCCGCCGCGACAGGCGGATTCGCCGCCGCCAACGCCTCCGATTTCTACGCGCAACTGCTCAAGCCCGCGTGGGCGCCGCCGGCCGCCGTGTTCGGGCCGGTGTGGTCCATGCTGTATTTCCTGATGGCCGTGTCCGCCTGGCTGGTGTGGCGCGTGCGCGGCTTTGCCAGCGCCCCGCGCACGCTCGCGCTGTTCATCGTCCAGCTCGCGGCCAACGCGCTGTGGAGCTGGCTGTTCTTCGCCTGGCGCGAGGGCGCCTGGGCCTTCGCGGACGTGGTGCTGTTATGGTTGCTGATCGCCGCCACCATCGTCGCCTTCTGGCGCGTGCGCAGCTTCGCCGCAGCGCTGCTGCTGCCCTATTTCGCCTGGGTATCGTTCGCCACCGCGCTCACCTACAGCACCTGGCAGCTCAACCCCCGGCTCCTGGGCTGAGCCAGGCCCCGCTGGGCTGGGCTTCCAGGAAACTCTTGCCGACGAAGGTGCGGCGCGGCGCCTGCGGCAGCTGTATCGCGCCCGGCAAGGCGTCCTGCATGGTGCCGTTGATGAACCAGTTCTTGCGCGCGTGCCCCGGCCGGTACGGGCTCTCGCAGATCCACTGCAGGGTGCCGCTCCAGTGTTCCGCCAGGCTGCGCGCGGGCGCGTCCTCCGCCTTGCTTTTCAGCCCCAGCAGCACCGAATTGAGCGTGCCGTCGACCGGACCGGCGCGTTCCTCCAGCACCTTCACCTTCACGCCGCTGCGCGCGCCTTCCCGCGTCAGCGCCTTCAAGGCATGCTGCACGGCCAGGCAGCACTCGGCCGGACCGGTGTTGGCCGTCAAATGCAGCAGTATCATCAGCAGCACTCCCCGCGCGTCTTGTAGGTCAGCACCGGCCGCGACTTGGCCATCACGCGCACCAGGCCGGCGCCCTCCATGCTGTCGAGCACCGAGCCGGCGTCCTTGTAGGCTTGCGGCGCCTCCTCGTAGATCAGCGCGCGGTCCGCGCAGATCACGCGGCCGCCGAACGAGGTGCGCGACATTTGCGCCGGCGTGGCCTTGCGCGCCAAGCGCTCCTTGCAATCGCCGCGCGCCCACTTGCGGCCCGCGCCGTGCGCCAGCGACTGCAGGCTGACACTGTCGGCCACCGGCAATGGCCGGATCAGGTAACTATGGTCGTCGCGCGAACCGGGCAGCAGCACCGGCCCCTGGTCGGCAGGGTTGGCGCCCTTGCGGTGCAGCCAACCGGCCTCGCCGGCAATGGTGTCCGCCGAGATCAGGTTGTGGTGCACGTCCAGCACCCGCCTGGCCTCGCAGCGCAGGCGCTGCCGCACACGCAGCGCGACCAGCTTGCGGTTCAGGCGCGCATAGTCCAGCGCGGCGTCGTGCCGCAGCAGGTAGGCTTGCGCCTCCGGCGTGCCCTCATCCAGGCCCGCATGCCCGTGTGCGTCGACGTGCGCGCGCAGCACGATGCCGCCCAGGCCGCGCGAGCCGCTGTGCACCACCAGTTGCAGCTGCCTGCCTTCCAGTCCCGCGCCTTCGAACAGCGCAGGCTCGTCCACCTGCACCACGGCCTGCAGTTCGACGAAGTGGTTGCCCAGGCCGATGGTGCCCAGCGAACGCATGCCGGACGCATCCAGCCCGGCCTGCGCCAGCCGCAGCGCCAGCGCGGCCAGTTCGGCGTCGAGCGCGGGATCGAGCGCATGCAGCCGCGCCATCTCATCCCCGTCCGGCGGCGCGTCCAGGTTGCCGATCTGTTTGTCGATTTTGTCCAGCTTGACCTTGCTGATGGCCAGGTCGGTCTGCCACAGGCTCACGCCGCAGCCGATATCGCCGCCGCACAGCGCCGGGTAAAGGCGGCCGACCGAGAAGAACGCCGCCCCGACCGGATAGCCGCGCCCGGGATGCAAGTCAGGCAGCCCAACGGCGCGGCGCATGCCGGGCAACTGGGAAGTGATGGCCAGCTGCTGCAGCGCAGCATCCTCAAGCCAGAGCCGTTCCGAAGCGACGACCGAAGCGCGCTCGGATACCACACGAATGAATTTGCCCATTCTGTATTTCCATAAGAGGTACTCAGGAAATGGGCGCCGGGACTGCGGGGAAGCTGTAACGTCTAGTGTCTGCCGCGCAGTGAAACCAGGCCCATCGGGAAAGTGTTGAGTCGTGCATGAATCATGGGAAACTCCTTTCGAGGGTTAGCACTGGTTAAAGGGGAGACAATATTACCGCACTTGCATCAGTTTGACACGCCGCCGCAAAAATTATTTAACAGTCATGTTCAACTTGCTTATTAACATAGCCACACGCCGCTGTGCGGCTTGAGGATTGTGTACAATATATCGCTCTGTCCCCTAACCTCAGCACCAACATCGCGCGCGACCATGAACCAACTCGAACAGCTCAAGCAATACACCACCGTTGTTGCCGACACCGGCGATTTCCAGTCGATCAAGGCCTACACGCCGCGCGACGCGACCACCAACCCGTCGCTGATCCTGAAGGCGGTGCAGAAGGACGAATACAAGCCGCTGCTGCAAAAAGCCGTGCGCGACAACCCGGACGCCTCCACCAGCGACATCATCGACCACCTGCTGATCGCCTTCGGCACCGAGATCCTGAAGATCATCCCGGGCCGCGTGTCGACCGAGATCGACGCCAAGCTGTCCTTCGATACCGAGGGCAACATCGCCAAGGGCCGCGAGCTGATCGCCCTGTACGCGAAGGCCGGCATCCCGCGCGAGCGCGTGCTGATCAAGATCGCCTCGACCTGGGAAGGCATCCGCGCCGCCGAGGTGCTGGAAAAGGAAGGCATCCGCTGCAACATGACGCTGCTGTTCTCGCTGAGCCAGGCCATCGCCTGCGCCGAAGCCGGGGCGCAACTGATCTCGCCCTTCGTCGGCCGCATCTACGACTGGTACAAGAAAAGCACCGGCATCGACTACGTGGGCGCGGAAGATCCGGGCGTGCAGTCGGTCAAGCGTATCTACAACTACTACCGCAAGTTCGGCTACCAGACCGAAGTGATGGGCGCGAGCTTCCGCAACACCGGCCAGATCCTGGAACTGGCGGGCTGCGACCTGCTGACCATCAGCCCGGACCTGCTGCAGGCGCTGGCCGACTCGAACGCGCCGGTCGAGCGCAAGCTGAGCGCGGACGGCGGCTCGTCGGGCGCCATCGGCAAGATCGCCGTCGATGAGAAGACCTTCCGCTTCATGATGAACGAGGACGCGATGGCGACCGAAAAGCTGGCCGAAGGCATACGCGCCTTCTGCGCCGACTCGGGCAAGCTGAAGCAAATCATCTCCGGCATGCGTTAATTTCCTCCGGTCCGGACCAGGCCAGGCTCGCGTCAGCGACCCTGGCCTTTTTTTATTGCGGTGCGGAAAACTGTACAAAACGTTACATTTGTCTGTGTTATACAATAAACGGCACTGCTGCGCGTTCGAACATCCAACACTTCACTTGAGACATCTATGAGATCAGTCCCTCGCTGCACTCCTGTCGCCGCCGCGATTATTTCCTTGTCCATTTTGGCTGCTTGCGGAAAGAAGGACGACAAGGCCGGCGGGCCGCCGCCGCCGCCCCAGGTCGCCGTCTACACCGTCGCCCCCGCCACCGTCACCCTGTCCACCGAGCTGCCGGGCCGCCTCGAAGCGTCTCGCGTGGCGCAGGTGCGCGCGCGTACGCCGGGCATCGTGCTGCAGCGGGTGTACAAGGAAGGCTCGGACGTGAAGGCCGGCGAAGTCCTGTTCCGCATCGACCCGGCCCAGTTCCAGGCCTCCTACGACAGCGCGCAGGCGGCTGTGGCGAAGGCCGAAGCGAACCTGGCGCAGGCCGAACTCAAAGTGAAGCGCTACAAGCCGCTGCTGGCCGCACAAGCCGTCAGCAACCAGGAATACGACGACGCCGTGACGGCGCAGAAACAGGCGGCCGCCGACCTGGCCACCACCCGCGCCGCCCGCACCACCGCCGGCCTGACGCTGGGCTACGCCACGGTGACGGCGCCCATCTCCGGCCGCGTGGGACGCGCGCTGGTGACCGAGGGCGCGCTGGTCGGCCAGGGCGAGGCGACGCCGATGGCCACGGTGCAGACGCTGGACCCGATCTACGTCACCATCACCCAGTCGTCCACCGACGTGCTGCGCCTGCAGCGCGCGCTGGCGGCCGGCAAATTGAAGGGCGCCGGCAACGGCGCCGCCAAGGTGACGCTGGTGACCGAGGACGGCCAGCCCTATCCGCAGTCCGGCAAGCTGCTGTTCGCGGACGTGGCGGTCGACGAGACCACCGGCTCGGTGGCAATGCGCGCCGAATTCCCGAATCCGAACCGCACCCTGCTGCCTGGCATGTATGTGCGCGCGCGCCTGGAACAGGCCGTCAACGAAGCCGCGCTGCAAGTGCCGCAGCAAGCCGTCGTGCGCGGTCCGGAAGGTTCCACCGTATTGGTGGTCGGCGCCGACAACAAGGTCGCCTCGGTGCCGGTCAAGGCCGACGCCGCGCAGAACGGTAGCTGGATCGTCAGCTCCGGCCTGAAAGGCGGCGAGCGCGTCATCGTGGAAGGCTTCCAGAAGACCAAGCCGGGCGGCACCGTCAATCCGACGGCGTGGAAAGGCCCGGTGGAGGCCGCGCCGGGCGGCGCGCCGGCAGCGCCGGCAACTCCCGCTCAGGCAAGCGCTCAGGCTCCGGCAACGGCGGCTCCGGCTGCAGCGCCCGCAGTTGCCCCTGCCCCCGCCGCCGCCGCGGCTGCGAAATAACCGGGAGCTCCGATGGCAAAATTCTTCATCGACCGCCCCGTCTTCGCGTGGGTGATCGCCCTGTTCATCCTGCTCGGTGGCGCGCTGGCGATTACCACGCTGCCGGTGGCGCAGTACCCCACCATCGCGCCGCCGTCCATCGTCATCAGCGCCACCTACCCGGGCGCCACCGCCCAGGTGCTGGACGACGCCGTCACCAGCGTGCTCGAACAGGAAATGAACGGTGCCGACGGCTTGCAGTATGTCGAGTCGCAGAGCGAAGCCAATGGCTCGGTCACCATCACCGTCACCTTCCAGCCGGGCACCAACCCGGACCTGGCCGCCGTGGACGTTCAGAACCGCATCAAGCGCGTCGAATCGCGTTTGCCGCAGGCGGTCACGCAGCAGGGCGTGCAGGTCAACAAGGCGCGCTCCAACATCCTGATGTTCGTCGGCGCGTCCTCCAACGACGGCTCGATGGACCCGGCCGCCATCGGCGACTACCTGGCGCGCAACGTGGTCAACGAGATCAAGCGCCTGCCGGGCGTGGGCCAGGCCCAATTGTTCGGCACCGAACGGGCGATGCGCATCTGGGTTGATCCGGCCAAGCTGGTCGGCTACAAACTGAGCATGGCCGACGTCACCGCCGCCATACGCGGCCAGAACGCGCAAGTGACCGCCGGCACGCTGGGCGACCTGCCTGCGCCGCGCTACCAGACCTATTCCGCGCCGGTGGTGGTGCAGGGCCAGCTCACCTCGCCCGAGGAATTCGGCAAGGTCGTGCTGCGCGCCAGCGGCACCGGCGCCACCGTGCGCCTGTCGGACGTCGCCCGCATCGAAATGGCCGGCGCCAACTTCAACATCAGCGCGCGCCTGAACGGCAAGCCCTTCGTCGCCATCGCCGTGCAGCAGTCGCTGACCGGCAACGCGCTGGCCACCGCCAACCTGGTGCGCAACAAGATGGAGGAGCTGTCCAAGTTCTTCCCGCCCGGCCTGACCTACACCGTTCCCTACGACACCTCGCTGTTCGTCAAGATCTCGATCGAGGAAGTGGTCAAGACGCTGCTCGAGGCGGTGCTGCTGGTGTTCATCGTGATGTACATCTTCCTGCAGAACTTCCGCTACACGCTGATCCCCACCATCGTGGTGCCGGTGGCCCTGCTGGGCACCTTCGCCGTGATGCAGGTGGCCGGATTTTCGATCAATGTGCTGACCATGTTCGGCATGGTGCTGGCGATCGGCATCCTGGTCGACGACGCCATCGTGGTGGTGGAGAACGTCGAGCGCATCATGAGCGAGGAAGGCCTGTCGCCGCGCGACGCGACGCGCAAGGCCATGTCGCAGATCACCGGCGCCATCATCGGCATCACGCTGGTGCTGATCGCCGTGTTCATCCCGATGGCCTTCTTCGGCGGCGCGGTGGGCGCCATCTACCGCCAGTTCTCGCTGTCGATGGTGTCGGCCATGGTGTTCTCCGCGCTGATGGCGCTGACCTTGACGCCGGCGCTGTGCGCGACGATCTTGAAGCCGGTGGAAGCCGGCCACCATCACGAGAAGCGCGGCTTCTTCGGCTGGTTCAACCGCGCCTTCGCGCGCACCGCCACCGGCTACCAGGGCACCATCGCCAGGATACTGACCCGCACCGGCCGCTACATGATCATCTTCCTGCTGATCTGCGCCGTGGTGGGCTGGCTGTACGCGCGCCTGCCGTCGTCCTTCCTGCCGAACGAGGACCAGGGCTACATCATCGCCAATGTGCAGTTGCCGGCCGGCGCCTCCAAGAGCCGCACCGAAGCCGTGCTGACCAAGGTCGAGGACTACCTGGGCAAGCAGCCCGGCGTGGCGCGCACCATCGCGGTGGCCGGTTTCAGTTTCTCCGGCAACGGCCAGAACGCGGGCCTGGTGTTCGTGCCGCTGAAGGACTGGAGCGAGCGTGGAGCGCAGGACTCGGCCGACAAGATCGCCGGCCGCGCTTTCGGCGCGCTGTCCGGCATCACCGACGCCTCGGTGTTCGCGCTCAGCCCTCCTCCCATCCGCGAACTGGGCAACGCGACCGGCATCACGGCGCGCCTGCAGGACCGCAGCTCGCAAGGCCACGCGGCGCTGGTGGCTGCGCGCAACCAGTTGCTGGGGCTCGCGGCCAAGAGCGCCGTGCTGAAGGGCGTGCGTCCCGAGGGCCTGGAAGACGCGCCGCAACTGCAGATCGACATCGACCGCGACAAGGCCAACGCCCTGGGCGTGGCCTTCGCCGACATCAACAACGCCATGTCCGTGGCATTCGGCTCCAGCTACGTGAACGACTTCACCAGCGCCGGACGCCAGCAACGCGTGGTGGTGCAGGCCGACGCGCCGCAACGCCTGCAGCCGGAAGACATGCTGCGCCTGAACGTGCGCTCCGCGTCCGGCTCCATGGTGCCGCTGTCGTCCTTCGCCAGCTCGCGCTGGATCAACGGTCCGGTGCAGCTGGTGCGCTACAACGGCTATCCCGCCATCAAACTGAGCGGCGACGCGGCCGCCGGCCGCAGCACCGGCGAGGCGATGGACGAGCTGGAACGCCTGGCGCAGCAGCTGCCGCCCGGCTTCGGCATCGAATGGACCGGCCAGTCGCTGGAAGAGAAAACCTCCGGCTCGCAAGCCCCAGCGCTGTTTGCGCTGTCCATGCTGGCCGCCTTCCTGGTGCTGGCCGCGCTGTATGAAAGCGAATCGATCCCGATCGCCGTGCTGCTGGTGGTGCCGCTCGGTATCCTCGGCGCGCTGCTGGGCGCGACCATACGCGGCTTGCCCAACGACGTGTACTTCAAGGTGGGCCTGATCGCCATCATCGGCCTGTCGGCGAAGAACGCGATCCTGATCATCGAGTTCGCCAAGGACTTGCAGGCGCAGGGCAAGGGCCTGGTCGAAGCCACGCTGGAAGCGGTGCACCTGCGCTTCCGCCCCATCATCATGACCTCGCTGGCCTTCATCCTCGGCGTGCTACCGCTGGTGGTCGCCTCCGGCGCTGGCTCGGCCAGCCAGCGCGCCATCGGCACCGGTGTGATGGGCGGCATGATTACCGCCACGGTGCTGGCGGTGTTCCTCGTGCCTGTGTTCTTTGTCGTGATACGCAAGATATTCAAGGGAAGCGAACGCCAGCGCCGCCTGGCCGCGCATGAACTCGACCTTCCGGAGAAAAAAGCATGATGAAATTCGACCAGGAATCGGGCCAACAACCCGGCCAACAATTCAGCCAACAATTCGGCCAGCAATCCGGCCGGCAATCCGGCCAGCCGGCATCCCGCGGCCTGCCGCCCGCGCACGGCAAGGCGGCCGCGCGGCAAGCGCTCGCCGCCGCCGTGGCAGCGGCGCTGCTGCTGGGAGGCTGCTCCATGGCCCCGACCTACCAGCGCCCCGAAGCGCCCGTGGCCCCGGCCTATCCAGCCTACCCGCAGACTACCGGGGCCCCGACCGCAAGCGGCTCGCCTGCGGCCAGCGGCGCCGCCGTGCCCAAGTCCGCCACCGACACCGGCTGGCGCGAGTACTTCACCGACGCGCGCCTGCAACAGCTGATCGCCGCCGCGCTCGAATACAACCGCGACCTGCGCACCGCGGCCCTGCGCATCGAGGAAGCGCGCGCGGCCTACAACATCCAGTCGGCCGACCGCCTGCCGAACGTGGGCGCGTCGCTGAGCGGCACGCGCGCCAAGACCCCCGCAGCGGTGTCGCCCAGCGGCCAGGCCGTCATCACGCGCCACTACGATGCGGGGCTGGCGATTTCGGCCTTCGAGCTCGATTTCTTCGGCCGCGTGAAAAGCCTGAACGAGGCCGCCCTCGCCACCTACCTGGCCAGCGACGAGGCGCGCCAGGCGGCGCAGATCAGCGTGGTGGCCGAAGTGGCGAAAGCCTACTTCACCGAACGCGCCTACGCCGAGCAGTACGCGCTGGCGCGGCAGACCTTCGAGGCGCGCGAACGCACTTACAAGCTCACGCGGCAGCGCCTGGACGCGGGCGCCTCGTCGCGCCTGGACCTGCGCTCGAACGAAACGCTGATGGAAACGGCGCGCGTGGCCGCGCTGACGCTGGCACGCCAGCGCGCGCAGGCCGAGAACGCGCTGACGCTGCTGGTGGGCCAGGGCCCGTCCGGCGCCACCGCGCCAGCGCAGACCCCGCTTCCTGCCACGGCAAGCGCTGCGCCCGGCACTGCGCCGGTTTCCGCTCCCGGCGCGGTGCCGGGGGCAGCGACGGGCGCTGCGGCGGACCGCATGCACGGCGCCATGGCAGGCCCCGCGGCCGCCAGCGACGCCGCCATCGACGCCATGAGCGCGCTGCCTGAAGGCCTGCCCTCCGAACTGCTGGCGCGCCGTCCCGACATCCGCGCCGCAGAGCAGCGCCTGAAGGCGGCCAACGCCAACATCGGCGCCGCGCGCGCGGCCTTCTTCCCCCGCATCAGCCTGACGGCGGCCATCGGCAGCAGCAGCCCGGACTTCTCCGGCCTGTTCGACGGCGGCACCGGCAGCTGGTCCTTCGTGCCGCAACTGGTGCAGCCCATCTTCGACGCGGGCCGCAACCGCGCCAACCTGAACCTGAGCGAAGTGCGCAAGAACATCGCGGTGGCCGACTACGAGAAGACCATCCAGGTCGCCTTCCGCGAAGTGGCCGATGCGCTGGCCGCGCGCACCTATCTGGGCGACCAGGTGGCTGCGCAGCGCGCCGTGCAGGACGCCCAGGCGGACCGTCTGAAGCTGTTGCAACTGCGCTTCGAGAACGGCGTCGCCAGCTCGCTCGACGTGCTCGACGCGCAGCGCGAGCTGTTCAGCGCCGAGCAGTCGCTGGTGCAAGCGCGCCTGCTGCGCACCACCAGCGCCATCGACCTGTACCGCGCGCTGGGAGGCGGCCTGAAATAATGCCGTCTCCGATCACCATCCGCCTCGGCCAGCGCGCGCGCCGGCGCATCGCCGCCGAGGGGATGCAGGCCGCTGACGTCGCCATCATCCCCGCGGCGGCGGGCGGGCCGAAAGGCCTGATCCTGCATGGGCTGGACCGCTGGCTGTTCGGCGACTTCCTGAAACAGTCGCCACGCCAGCGGCGCTTGATCGGCGCCTCCATCGGCGCCTGGCGCATGGCCGCCGCCGCCTTCGACGATCCGGACGCGGCGCACAAGCGCCTGGCCCACCTGTATTCGCATCAGCGTTATCCGGCCAAGGTGGACGCGGCCTACGTCAGCAACACCTGCCGCACCCTGCTCGACGAAGTGCTCGACGGGCGCGGCGCGGAAGCGCTCGACAACCCGCACTACCGGCTCGCCATCATCACGGCGCGCGGCGTCGGCCCGCTCGCGCAGGTGGCCGGCAACCGCTGGCGAGAACTGGCGGGCTTTCTGCGCGCCGCGGCCGGCAACGCCGTCTCGCGCAGCCGCCTGGCCGGCGCCATGGAACGCGTAATCTTCCACGACGCGCGCGACGGCCAAGACTGGCTGCGGCAGGAGTTCGACGCCTTCGCGGCGCGCTTCGTCGATTTGTCCGGGCACAATCTGCGCGACGCGCTGCTGGCGTCCGGCTCGATACCGATGGTGCTGCAGGCGGTGTCCGGCATCGCCGGCGCGCCGGCCGGCGCCTACTGGGACGGCGGCTTGATCGATTACCACCTGCACCTGCCCTACCAGCGCGACCCGGGCCTGGTTCTGTACCCGCACTTCAGCGACTACATCGTGCCCGGCTGGCTGGACAAATCCATGCCGTGGCGCCGCGCGCGCGACGCTGCGCTGGAAAACGTCATTCTGGTGTCGCCGTCGAGGGAATTCCTGGCCAGGCTGCCGAACGGGAAAATGCCGGACCGCGCCGACTTCAAGTTCTACGGCCAGAACCACGATACCCGCATCCGCGACTGGACACGTGCGATCGCCGAGAGCGAACGCATGGCCGAGGCGTTCGCGCGCTGGGCCGAAAAACCGGACCTGGCGCAAACCGCCTCGTTCGCCTAGAAAGGCGGCGGATCAGCCGCCGAGGAACATCTGCTGCAAGTCGTTCAGGAAGCGTTGCCCAAGTTCGGTCGGCTTGATCAGAGCGTGGTCGCGGTACAGCAGGCCCCTGGCCTCGGCCGCGTTAAGCTGCTTGTCGATCGCGCTGATCGCCAGGCCGGTGCGTTCGGCGAACAGATTGGGAGAGAAGCCTTCATGCAGGCGCAAGGTGTTGAGCATGAACTCGAAACCCATCTCGTCGCGTCCGATCTCGGCCTCCTCCTGCACCGGCTTGCCCGCCTTGACCGCATCCATATAGGCCTTGGGCTGTTTGTAGCGCGCCTGGCGCAGTATGCGGTGCGGGAAGGAGATCTTCGAATGCGCGCCCGCGCCGATGCCGAGGTAGTCGCCGAAGTTCCAGTAGTTCAGATTGTGCCTGGCGCGGTGGCCCGGCTGCGCGTACGCCGACACCTCGTACTGGCCGTAGCCGCGGGCGGCGGTCATCTCGGCGATCATGTCCTGCATGTCCGCGCTGGCGTCGTCGTCCGGCAGCGCCGGCGGGTACTTGGCGAACAGCGTGTTCGGCTCCATCGTCAAATGGTAGAGCGACAAATGCGGCGGCTGGAAGGACATCGCCGTTTCGATGTCCGAGCGGGCCTGCTCCAGCGTCTGCGTCGGCAGCGCGTACATCAGGTCCAGGTTGAAATTGTCGAAGTTCGCCAGCGCGATCTCCACCGCGCGGCGAGCTTCGCCGTCGTCGTGGATGCGCCCCAATGCCTTCAGGTGCTCGGCGTTGAAGCTCTGGATGCCGATCGACAGGCGGTTGATGCCGCTGGCGCGGTAGGACTTGAACTTCTCCGCTTCGAAGGTGCCGGGGTTGGCCTCCATCGTGATCTCGGTGTCCGCGTCCATCGGCAGCAGTGTGCGCACGTCCGACAGCAGCCGGTCCAGGCCCGCCGCCGACATCAGGCTGGGCGTGCCGCCGCCGATGAAGATGGTGTGGATCCTGCGGCCCCAGATCAGCGGCAGCGCCATTTCCAGGTCGCTGCGCAAGGAGGCGAGGTACTCCTCTTCGGGGAAGCCGCCGCCCTTCGCCTCATGCGAATTGAAGTCGCAGTACGGGCACTTGCGCACGCACCACGGAAAATGGATGTACAGCGACAGCGGCGGCAGCGCGGTCAGATTCAGCGCACCCGGCTGCAGGTAGTGCAGCGCGCTGCTGGCGGCGCTCTCGTTGTTGGAGCCCGCAGCCGTGGCTGGAGGAGCGGATGCTGCCGGCTTGGCGCCGACCACCTTGATCGGGATCATTTCAGTTTTTCCACCAGTGCGCGCAGGGCCTGGCCGCGATGGGACAGCTTGTTCTTCTCGTCGGCCGACAGCTCGGCTGCGCACTTGCCGAGCGCGGGGATGAAGAAATGCGGGTCGTAGCCGAAGCCGCCACTGCCGCGCGCCTCGGCGATGATCTCGCCGTTCCAGCGGCCGTCCGCGATCACCGGCTGCGGATCGTCGGCATGGCGCACGAACACCAGCACGCAGTAATAGTATGCCGATTTGTCGGCGTGCGCAGCCAGGTCGGCGATCAGCTTGGCGCTGTTGGCGGCGTCCGACTTCGGCTCGCCGGCGTAGCGCGCGGAATACACGCCGGGTGCGTTGCCCAGCGCGGTGACACAAACGCCGGAGTCGTCGGCCAGCGCCGGCAGGCCGGTCAGGCGGGACGCGTGGCGCGCCTTTTCCAGTGCATTTTCGACAAAGGTGTGATGCGGCTCGTCCGCTTCCGGGACGTCGAATTCACCCTGGGCGTGGACGGAAAAGCCAACCGTGGACAGCAGCTCGTTGAATTCTTTCAGCTTGCCGGCGTTATTGGAGGCGAGGACTAGGCGTTGGGTCATGGATAATCTGGCGTAACGTTGGTGACAGCGCGCCATTGTAATCCTTTTGCGCGCCCCGCTCCCCGCTACGGGATCAGCAGCGCCTGGATCTCCGGCGCCTGCTGGTTTTCCCGCGTCACCATGACCGCATCCGTCAGGATGAGCGGAGTCTTGATGGCTGCCCCTCTTGCGGCGGCCACGGCGGCCTTCATCGACAGATAGCCCATCTGGCGCGGGTCCTGCACCACCAGGCCGTGGATTTCCTGCTTGCGCAGGCCCTCGAGCAGGAAGTCCGTGGTGTCGAAGCCGACGAATTTCTTCTTCCCGGCCAGGCCCGCCTGCCGCAGTGCGCGCAGCATGCCGTCGGTGGTCGATTCGTTGACGGCAAAGATGCCGTCGACAGCAGGGAATTTCTCCAGCAGGGCCGCAGCGCTGCGGGCCGCCTTGCCCCGCGTGCCGCCGCCGTACTCGTCGGCGACAACGGCCAGCTGCGGCGCGGATTTCTTCAGGTAGTCGAGGAAGCCGTTGGCCCGGTCATCGGTCGATCCGCTGCCGGGGATGGTGCGCAGCACGGCCACCCTGCCCTGTCCGTTCAGCAGGGTGGACAAGCGTTCCGCCGCCAGCTTGCCGGCGGCGTAATTATTGGTGCCGACAAAATTGGTGTGCGCGCTGCCGTCCAGCGCAGAGTCCACCACGACGACCTTGATTCCCAGCGCCACGGCCTGCTTGACGGGCCCGACCAGCCTGGCGCGGTCGGTCGAGGCGATGATGATGGCGTCTACGTCGGGCCTGGAGTAGATGCGCAGGATCTGGATCTGCGAATCGATGTCGTCGTTGTGGGCAGGTCCGCGCCAGGTCAGCTCGACATGGCCGTCTTCGCGCGCGGCCCGTTCCACGCCCTGCCGCATGAAGGTCCAGAAATCCTGGTCGCGGGCCTTGGGAATGAAGACGACATTCAAATCCCTGGCATACGCCGGACACATCGAAAACGCGATGCATGCCACCAGGAGCGACAACCATTTTTTCATAGTACCCGCATTGTATGCCCTTTCTGCCGCCTTTCAAACGCGGCCGGACCGGGCAGGGCTCAGCCGGCCACCTGCAGCACCAGCTTGCCGTTGTTGGCGCCGGTAAACAGCTTCTGGAAAGTCTCGGGGAAGGTATCCAGGCCTGCGACGACGTCTTCGCGCGTTTTCAGCTGGCCGGCCCGTATCCAGCCGCCCATGGCCATGACCGCTTCCAGTGCGCGCGGATAGTAGTCGGCCACCATCACGCCCTTCATCGTGGCGCGCTTGACCAGCAGTTGCAGGTAGTTGGCCGGGCCCTGCACTGCCGACATGTTGTTGTACTGCGAAATGGCGCCGCAGATCACCACGCGGGCGCCGTGCGCGAGGCGCAGCAGCACCGCGTCCAGGATGTCCCCGCCGACGTTGTCGAAATAGACATCGACGCCCTGCGGCGCGTGCCGCTTCAGCGCGGCCGCCACATCCTCGTGCTTGTAGTCGATGGCGGCGTCGAAGCCCAGCTCCTCGACCAGGTAGCGGCACTTGTCGGCGCCGCCGGCGATGCCGACCACGCGCGCGCCCTTGATCCTGGCGATCTGGCCCACCAGCATGCCGACCGCGCCCGCCGCGCCGGACACCACCACCGTCTCGCCCTCTTTCGGCTGGCCGACATCCAGCAGGCCGAAATAGGCGGTCAGGCCCGGCATGCCCAGCGCGCCCAGATACAGCGGCAGCGGCGCCAACGCGGGGTTCACCTTGCTCAGGCGTTGGCCGTCCGAGTAAGCGTAGGCCTGCACACCCAGCAGGCCGCTCACATGGTCGCCCACGGCGAAACCGGCGAGTCTGGACGCCACCACGCGGCCCACGGCGATCGCGCGCATCACTTCGCCGATGGCGACCGGCGGCATATACGAATCGGTGCTGGCGTTCATCCAGCCGCGCATGGCCGGATCGAGCGACACGTACAGCACCTGGATCAGCACTTCGCCCTCTACCGGATCGCGCAGCGGCTCGGCCACGTAGTCGAAATCGCTGCGCTGGACGATGCCCTGGGGACGGCGGGCGAGGCGGAACTGGCGGTTGGTGGTCATCTGGATTCCTTTAAAAGTTGATGAATTCAGTATAGAGCGCTTATAGTTGCCTGATAAGCCGCCAATCCGGCATAACATTGTTGACCAGACAGGGACAATCGCCATGTTCAATCCCCAACGCCTCGCCATCTTCGCCGCCATCGTGCAGGCCGGCAGCATCAGCGGCGCCGCCTTGCAGCTGCGCTGCGGCAAATCGGTCGTGTCGCGCCAGCTGGCGCGGCTGGAGGAAGACCTGGGCGCGCGGCTGATCCAGCGCTCCACGCGGCGCCTGGCACTGACCGAGATCGGCGAGCTGGTGCTGCAGGAGGCCAAGCAGATCGAGCGCTCGCTGGCCAATATCGAGCAGCTCAGCGGCCAGTACCAGCAGCAGGTGCGCGGGCTGCTGCGCGTGTCCTGTTCGATGGCCGGGCGGCGCGTGCTGGTGCCGCTGCTGGCCGAGTTCACCGCCCGCTACCCGCAGGTGAAGGTCGCGCTGCAGCTGGACGACCGCATGGTCGACCTGATCGCCGAGCAGATCGACGTGGCGATCCGCACCTCCGCGCTGGTCGACTCCACGCTCATCGCGCGCAAGCTGAGCGACAACCCCAGCATCATCGTGGCCGCGCCGTCCTACCTGGCGCGCGCCGGCGCGCCGCAAACCGTGGACGAGCTGCGCGCGCACGCCTGCCTGCTGTACGCGGTGGGCAGCCGGGTCTATGACGAATGGATGTTCCAGGGGCCGGACGGCCCCTACACGGTGCGCGTGGACGGCCCGCTGCAGATGAACGACGGCGGCGCGCTGGTGACGGCGGCGGTGGGCGGCGCCGGCATCCTCAAAGTGCCGCAGCCGCTGGTGAAGGACGAACTGGCCAGCGGCGAACTGGTGCCGGTGCTGGCGCATTTACCGCTGCCGCCGGGGCCGTCGAACTACGCCGTCTACCCCGCGCGCGACTTCCTCGCGCTGAAAACGGCCGCCTTCGTCGACTTCCTGCAGGAGCGCCTGGGCAGCTAGAGCAGGCCAAGCCGCATTGGACTATAACGGGGACGCCGAGTCGGGGACGCCGAGTCGGGGACGCCGAGTCGGCGGGTGCGGCTCGGGCAGCTTGCTGGCCCGTTGTTATATGGCCAGGCCGAGCGCCTGCTTTTGCAGCTTGACCAGGTCGGCGATGCCGCCTTGCGCCAGGTCGAGCAAGCGGTTCATGCCGGCGCGGTCGAATGCGGCGCCTTCGGCCGTGCCCTGCACTTCGATGAAGTGGCCCAGGTCCGTCATCACCACGTTCATGTCGGTGTCGCAGTCCGAGTCTTCCACGTAGTCCAGGTCCAGCACCGGCATGCCTTTGTAGACGCCGACCGAAATCGCGGCCACGAAATTCTTCACCGGCACGGCCGGGATCAGGCCGCGCTCGACCAGCTTGGAGAACGCGTCGTAGGCGGCCACCATGGCGCCGGTGATGGATGCCGTGCGGGTGCCGCCGTCGGCCTGGATCACGTCGCAGTCCAGGTTCAGCGTGCGCTCGCCGAACGCTTCGAGGTCGAAGGCGGCGCGCAGCGAGCGCCCGATCAGGCGCTGGATTTCCTGCGTGCGGCCGCTTTGCTTGCCGCGCGCCGCTTCGCGGTCCATGCGCGTGTGCGTCGAACGCGGCAGCATGCCGTATTCGGCCGTCAGCCAGCCCTGTCCCTTGCCCTTCAGGAAGCCCGGCACCTTCTCTTCGATGCTGGCGGTGCAGATCACCTTGGTGTCGCCGCATTCGATCAGCACCGATCCTTCGGCATGCCTGGTGTACTGGCGCGTCAGGCGGATGGCGCGCAGCGCATCGACGGCGCGGCCGCTCGGGCGGGATTCAAAAGTCATTATTCAGTCTTTCCGTGTCAGTAATTGGGAGGATTTCTCGATCGCACCGCGGATTTCCGCAATGGCGCGCTCGATCTCGTCGTCGTCGAAGGCGTCCACCGGCCCCGGCGCGGCTTCGAGCGCGCCCCGGCTGATGGTGGTGTTGACCTGGTCTTCCGGCAGCAGTTCGGTCGAGATGATACTGGACATGTCGGCCGCCGTGGTCGGCGCGCCGTCCGCCACCGAGTGGCCCTGCCACATGATGGCCAGCGCCGTGGTGTTATCGGCCGACGGTCCGGCCATGGCCACCGCCGCCGTCAGCATCTCCGGCACGGCGCGCACCACGGTCTGCGTGACCAGGCGCTGCGCCAGGTCGGCGTCGCCCAGCACCGACCACAGGCCGTCGGAGCACAGCAGCATCACGTCGCCCGGCAGCATGCTGGCGCGGCGCGACAGCTCCACCTTCGGCAGGCTGGTCGCGCCCAGGCAGTTATACAGCTTGTTGCGGTCGGGATGGGTGGCGCGCTCGGACGGCGGCACCAGGCCCTTGGCGATCAGGTTTTCCACGTGCGAGTGGTCGCGCGTGCGCGCCAGCACCTGGCCGCCGCGCATCCAGTACAGGCGTGAATCGCCGCAGTGCGCCCACACCGCGATATTGTGCTGGATCAGGCAGGCCACCACAGTGGTGCGCGGCGTCTCCGGCAGGTTGTGCAGCGCCTTGTAGCGGTGGATCTCCTGGTGCGCGGCCATGAAAGCCTCTTCCAGGAAACGCTCCGGCTTCTTCACATAGGGCATGGCCTGCTGCTGGAACAGCGTGGAGATGGTCTGCAGCGCGATGCTGGCGGCCACTTCGCCGCGCAAGTGCCCGCCCATGCCGTCGGCCAGCACCAGCAGCAGCGCGTCGCGCGTGAAGCTGTAGCCCATGCGGTCCTGGTTGACCTTGCGGCCGCCGAGATGGCTTTCCTGGTAGACGGAGAATTGCATGGTGTTCCTTGGTGATCAGGGTTGCAGCGTAGTCTGCGCCCCCTCCTTTTTACGGCCAAATCGGCCCAGCAGGCCGCGCACCTGCCCGCCCAGCCGCTCCAGCGCGCCCGGCTGCGCCGCGTGCGCAGGCTGCGCCACCGGAGTTTGCAGCACTTTCTGCATTTCGAACAGGCTTTGCGGCCGCGCCAGCGGATCGATCGCCAGCGCGCGCCGCACCAGCGCCACCAGCTCCGCCGTATACAGGCCGTCCAGCTTGGCGAAATGGCCCTCCATTTTATCCTCCTTGCGGCGCTGGTCGGCCGGTTGCGGCGGCGAACCGACCATGCAGGCAAACATCGACGCGCCTATGCTGTAGACGTCGGTCCACGGCCCCAGCTGCTCGGTCTTGACGTACAGCTCGGGCGGCGCGAAGCCGGGAGTGTACATCGGCGTCAGCTTGGGCAGGTCGTTGTTGACGGTCTGGCGTGCGGCGCCGAAGTCGAGCAGCATCGGCGTGCCGTCGGTGCGCAGGTAGATGTTGGCCGGCTTCAGGTCCAGGTGCAGCAGCTTGTTGGCATGCACTTCGCGCAGGCCTTTGAGCACCTGCGTGAAGATCTGGCGGATGAAGGCCTCGCCCGGTTTGCTGCCCTTGGCGCGCTGCCGCTGGATGTGCTCCTGCAGCGAATGGCCAGACTCGTAAGCCATCACCATGTAGACAGTCTCGTTGGCGCGGAAGAAATTCAACACGCTTACAACATTCGGATGCGAGATCCGTGCCAGCGCCCGCCCCTCCTCGAAGAAGCATTTCAGACCGATGCGGTACACGGGCAGATTGGCTTTCGCTATGGACGGCACGAGTTCGCCGGGCTGGCGCAGCGCCAGCGCACTGGGCAGGTACTCCTTCACCGCCACCGCGTTGCCTTCCGGATCATAGGCCAGATATACAATACTGAACCCACCAGACGCAATTTTCTTTACAATGCGATATCCAGCAATTTCCAGCCCATCCGGCAATGGAGCGTTGTTCTGTGCAGCCATAGGATTTCCTCGCTTCAACATTCGGATTGTGTGGATAAATCACTGTTTTGTAAAGATTAAATCGGGGACATCCATTGAGCATTTCCAGCATGACAGGCTACGCGGTTGCCACCAGTGAAAGCGCGGCCGGGACACTGACCATAGAAATCAAGAGCGTCAATTCACGTTTTCTTGACTTGCAGTTTCGAATAAACGACGATTTGCGCGCGCTGGAACCCGATTTGCGCACCGCCATCATGGCCGCCATCACCCGCGGCAAGGTTGAACTGCGCCTGAGCTTCGGCCGCAAGGCCGCCGGCGCCGGCGCCACCGCCCTGAACCTGCAACTGCTGGAAGAACTGGCCCGCCTGCAAGCCGAAGTGGGCAAGCATTTCGTCGCCGCCCCGGTGATGAGCGTGGCGGAATTGCTGCGCTGGCCCGGCGTGGTGGAGGAAGCCCAGATCGGCCAGGAAACGCTGCAGGCCGACGTCGCCGCACTGACCGCGCGCACCGTGGCCGCCTTCGTCACCAGCCGCCAGCGCGAAGGCGCGGCGCTGGAAGCGATGCTGGTGTCCCGCATCGAAGCGATGGAAGCCATCGTCAAGCGTATCACGCCGCTGATCCCCCAGGTCGTCGCCGCCTTCCAGCAGAAGGCCGTCGAGCGCATGCAGGAAGCGCTGGGCCTGGCCTGCCAAGGTTCGAACACCAGTTTATCGCGCCAGGACGCGATGGAGCGCATCCGTCAGGAAGTGATCCTGTACGGCATCCGCATCGACGTGGCCGAAGAGCTGGGCCGCCTGTCGGCCCACCTGACCGAAACCCGCCACATCCTGAAAAAAGGCGGCCAGGTCGGCAAGCGCCTGGACTTCATGATGCAGGAACTGAACCGCGAAGCGAACACCTTGGGCGCCAAGGCCTCCGTCAAGGAATTGGCCGACGCGTCGATGGAGCTGAAGCTGCTCATCGAACAAATGCGCGAGCAGGTGCAAAACCTGGAATAATTCCGCGCAGCACCTCCAAAAAGGGGCCAGGGTCAAATATTAATGAACGCGCGTTCGTTAATATTTGACCCTGGCCCCTTTTCCGTCGCCTTATTCGCCCCCCCGCCGCGCTTCGATCACCGCAATGAGTGTTTGGGGCTATTGCATCCAGATTGCATGATATCGATAACACATCTTTTATAATGGCGGCACGCCCGGCGCTCCGGGCATCTTCCTTTTTCTAGTCCGAGACCATGAAACCACGCCTGAGCACCACCGTCATCGCCTTGCTGCTGAGCCTGCTCTGCAATATCGCCGCCGCCCAGAACCGCGCCGGCTGGATCTGGTATCCCGGCGACTTCGAAATCTGGCTGAGCAACCAGATGCAAGCCACGCGCAGCGAACGCGACGCCTACTTCCTGCCCTTCTGGCGCCTGTACAGCCACCAGCCGCAGGTCAACTTCGCACGGCGCGTGGAACTGGCCGCACCCGAGGACATCGTGGTGCACGCCGAAGGCAAGCACGCCGTCACCATCGACGGCAAGTTCGCGCAGGGCGACCAGCAGCGCATCACCGTCCCGGCCGGCAAGCACCACATCAACATCCAGGTCTACAACCCGGCCTCGCCGCCCGCCATCCATGTGCAGGGCAAGACCATCCGCTCGGACGACTCCTGGGCGGTGGGGCCCCGCCCCTACCCGGGCGCGGAAGGTCCGCAAGCCGTGCTGGCGTCCAGCTGGAACCTGCATGCGCCGGCGGCGCCGCCGTCGCAATACAAGCTGCCCACCCGGGAAATCCCTGCCAAGACCATCGCGCGCGGCAAGCATTCGCTGTTCGTCGATTTCGGGCAGGAGACCATAGGCTACGTCAAGCTGAAGAACCTGCGCGGCCACGGCAAGGTGAGCCTGTATTACGGCGAATCGCTGGAGGAGGCACAGTCGCCCGAGACCTGCGAAATCCTCGACCACTACACGGTGGCGGACAGCAGGGGCGACTTCACCTCGGACCGTTCGCGCGCCATGCGCTACGTGAACATCCAGCTCGGCGAGGGCATGACGGCCGACGACGTGACGCTGATGTACGAGTACCTGCCACTGACCCGGCGCGGCCAGTTCAAGAGCTCGGACCCGGAGCTGAACCGCATCTGGGACGTTTCGGTCCGCACGCTGGAACTGAACACGCGCGAATTCTTCCTCGACGGGATCAAGCGCGACCACTGGCTGTGGGCCGGCGACGCGGTGCAGACCTATCTGATGAACTACTACTCCTTCTTCGACAACGACGCCGTCAAGCGCACCACCCGCGCCCTGCGCGGCGCCGACCCGGTCGACATGCACATCAACACCATACTGGACTACTCGCTGTACTGGTTCATCGGCGTGCAGGAATACTATCTGTACAGCGGCGACGAGGCTTTCGTCAAAAGCATCTATCCGCGCATGGTCAGCCTGATGGACTACGTACTGGCCCGCCGCAACGCCAACGGCATGCTGGAGGGCTTGCCGGGAGACTGGGTCTTCGTCGACTGGGCCGACATGCCGAAAGATGGTGAACTCAGCGTGATCCAGCTGCTGTTCGCGCGCAGCCTGGAGGCCATGGCGAGCAGCGCGGACATCGCCGGCGACCATCAGAAGGCGGCCGGCTACCGGCAGATCTCCGATGAGCTGAAGGCGAAAATCATGGCCACCTTCTGGGACGCCGGGCAGCAGGCCTTCGTCCACAGCCGCGTGCAAGGCCAGCTGAACCGCCTCGTCACGCGCCATCCGAACATGTTCGCGCTGATGCTGGGCTATCTCGATCCGGCCAAGGAAGCCGCCGTCAAGCGCCTGCTGATGGGCGACAAGGCGGCAAAAATCACCACGCCATATATGCGCTTCTACGAACTGGCGGCGCTGGCGCAAAGCGGCCAGCATGGCTATGTCACCGGGCAGATCAAGGACTACTGGGGCGGCATGCTGCGCGACGGCGCGACCTGTTTCTGGGAGCAGTACGATCCCAGGCAGAAAGGCGTGGAGCGCTACGCCATGTACGGCAAGGCCTTCGGCATGAGCTTGTGCCACGCCTGGGGCGCCAGCCCGGTCTACCTGCTGGGCAAGTACTACCTGGGCGTGACGCCGACCCGGCCAGGCTATGCGGCGTACACGGTGGAGCCCGATCTGGGCGGGCTGGAATGGATGGAAGGCACCGTTCCCACGCCGCGCGGCGACATCGCGCTGCGGGTCAGCGCCAAGCGCATCGAGATCGCCACCGCCGATGGCCAGGGCGTACTGCGCCTGAGCAGCGCCACCCCGCCGCGCGCCGGGGCGGCCACCGTGCGCAGCCTGGGCGGGGATCGCTATGAAGTCGATTTGATGCCACGAAGCAATCTTGCAGTTGATTACGCGGCACGCATACAACACTAGAGGATATCGATAACAGTAAACCGGGCGCCTTATAGAAATTACATGTTACATTGCTCGTGGTATCGATAACACAACATTGGTGGAAACACTAGTGCTCGATACGCCGGAGACAACGGACTAACAACTATAAGGACAAATCATGCACAAGCAATCCAATGCGGATCGACAGCGGCGTGCCGCGCCTGGCCGTGGCAAGGTGAACATCGCGGCGCTGGCGGTGGCCTCGGCGCTGCTGGCCTTCGCGGGCGGTTCCGCACAGGCGCTCGGCTTCGTGGCGACGCCGCAGGCCCAGGCCGCAGTCAGCCCTGCGGGCATCAAGCACCCCGCCCTGGGCTTCACGCTGGCCCAGCTCGACTATGCGCGCCAGCAAACGCGGGCAGACGTCGAACCGTACAAGACGTATTACAACATCCTGGCGACCGTGTGCTGCAGCTACGCCAACATCAACCTGCAGCCGACCAACCGCGACGCCACCAAGGTCGACACGCCGAACACGCCGAATTACAACGGCAGCACCGCGCAGACCCGCATGATCAACGATTCGCAGGGTGCGCTGACGCAGGCCATCCTGTACTACATGACGGGCCAGAACGAGTACCGCCGCAACGCCATGCGCATCCTGCGCACCTGGAGCAATATGAATCCGGCCGGCTACGCCTACTTCCCGGACGCGCACATCCACAACGGCGTGCCGCTGTTCCGCATGCTGGCCGCCGCCGAGATCATGCGCTACACGCCGGGCGATCCGTCCTACACCGCCTACCCGCTGGTGTGGACCGACACCGACACCCAGAAACTCAAGGACAACCTGATCGACCCGATGGAGCGCACCTTCTTCGCCAGCAAGGAGCGCTTCATGAACCAGCACGTCTACTCGCTGGTCGGACGCATGGCCGGCGCGATCTTCACCGACAACCGGGCGCGCTACGACGAGACGGTTGAATGGATGACGGTGAACGCGACCTCGACCCGGCAGGACATCAACGGCGCCATCCTGCCGCTGATCCCGCTGATCGAAGCGGACAATCCGCTCAACAAATACGGCCAGGCCTTCTACCAGATCCAGGAAATGGCGCGCGACCAGGCCCACGGCGGCGACAACGTCGACAACCTGACCGGCCTGCTGCGCATGGTCACCGCCCAGGGCACCAAGGTCGATCCCTACACCGGCATGCCGTCCACCGCCGGCGACGCGGTCAGCGTGTACCAGTTCGGCGGCAACCGCGTGCTGATGGGCGCCAACGCCTACGCCCAGTACATGCTGGGCTATACCACGCCCTGGGCCGACACCAGCGGCGGCACCTCCTACATCTCCGGCGCCTACCGCGGCCGCCTGTACGAAGTGGGCGGCATACCCGAACTCTACAACGTCTACAAGCACGAGCAAGGCGTGGACGTGGACGCCGTCGCGCCCTACCTGAGCACGGCGGCCGCCCACGCGGACGGCCCGGTCACCGCCTGGGGCCCGGGCACGCCGGCCAACAAGGACATGGGTTCGGAAGCCTTCCTGACCCTGCCGGCGGTGCTGACAGGCGTGCCGCTGCCGGTCAACACCGGCATGCTGGAGACCGAGCGCAAGGCGGTCTTCCTGGACGGCGACTGGAGCAGCGAGAGCGAGGGCGGCCGCAGCTATGGCCACGCCAAGGTCACGCCGGCCGGCGCCACCGTGGTATTCCACGACGTGCGCTATGCCGACCGCGCAAAATACGCGCCCGTGGGCATGATGGTGCGCACCAACGCAGTGAGCAAACTGGCCGCCAGCGCCAGCCCGAGCGCCGCCCCGTGGTCGGAAACGACGGTGCCCGACACCGGCGGCCAGTGGCGCTACATCGTCCCGGACTCGGCCTTCGCCGCCACCGCCGGCCGGCCCTTCGGCGACAACATCATCTACTTCAAATTCACCGGCGCGGAAGGCGCGACGGTGGACGTGGACTTCATTAACATGGCCGCGCCGACCCAGCTGACGCCGCCGCGCTTCGCCATGCCGGCCTTCCCCGCCACGGAACTCATCGTGCAGGGCGTGCCCTACCAGGCCAGCTACGCCGCCACCGACGCCCAGGCCGGCGATACCGTGGCCTACCAGGCGATCAGCCTGCCCGCCGGCGCGTCGCTGGACACGGCCACCGGCGCGTTCAGCTGGACGCCGACGGCGGCCCAGGCCGGCGTGCACGATATCATCGTCAGCGCCACGGACGGCATCTCGATCAGCACCATGACAGCCAAGCTGAGCGTGCAGCCCGACCGCGCCGCCGCCTTCGCCTCGGCGCTGGGCGCCTACGACCCGGCCGCCGTGTACACCACCACCTCGCTAGCCACGTTCCAGGCCGAACTGGCGCCCTTGCAGGCGGCCGTGGCGACCGTGCCGGACGCCGAGTTCGGCGCGCTGCTGACCGCCGTGAAAGCGGTGGCGGCCAAGCTGGAACTGCTGAATCCGCGCGTGGCGTCGGACGGCAGCCTGGACTGGGGCAAGAACATGGTGACCACCACCGTGCTCGGCGCCGGGCGTCCGGCCCTGCTGGTCGACGGCGACTACAACAGCTATTCAGGCGACCTGCGCGACGTGGTCACCATCGACTTCGGCGAAAACTACCGCGTTTCCGTGGCGGCGTTCGGCATCCAGGCCCGCTTCATGTTCGCCAACCGCTCGCAAGGCATCAATGTGTACGGCTCCAACGACAAGGCCAGCTGGACGCTGCTGACCAGCCGCGAGACCACGGACACGAGCAACCGCAACTTCGAGATGGAAGTGATCCCGGTGCTGCCAGGGCTGGAGGACACGCGCTACCGCTACTTCATGGCGCGCGTGGACCACGCCGGCCCGCCGACCGATCCGGCCTTCCCCGGCATCTCGTCTTACGGCGAGTTCCGCTTCCACGGCGTGCGCTACGACCTGCTGTCGCCGGTGGACGTGAGCGCCAGCGTCAAGATGCTGCAAACGGGTCTGGCGGTGAACCGCTTCACGCAGAAGTACACCGGCTCCGTGTCGTTTACCAACATCACGCAGAAAACGATCACCGGGCCGCTGCATCTGCACCTGCAAGGGCTGACCGCCGGCGTCACGCTGGACAACGCCACAGGCATCAAGGACGGCGTGCCCTACGTCACGCTGCCGGTGGCCGAGCTGGCGCCGGGCCAGACCGCGATCGTGACCACCACGTTCAGCAATCCGGCCAAGGCGGCCATCAACTATGTGCGCAAACTGATCAGCGTTAAATACTAAGGGCAACGACATGAACAATCTGAAAGACATCCTGGCCAGGCTGATGCTGGCCGTATTCCTGAGCTGCGGCGCGGGAGCGGCACTGGCCGGCCCGATCTACAGCGTCAGCATCGACACCGCCACGCTGGGCAGCGGTCCGGCCTACCTGGGCTTGCACTTCAACGGCCTGGGCAACGCGGCGGAGGCCAGCGCCACGGTGAGCAATCTGACCGGCGCGCTGGCCGGCGCAGCGGAAGTGACGGGCACGGTGGCCGGTTTGCTGCCCGGTCCGCTGGTGTTCAGCAACGCCAACGGCGGCAGCGAGCTGGTGCAGGGCATCACGCTGGGCGGCGTGTTCTCCTTCGACCTCAGCTTCTTGCTGGGCGCGGGCGACGCCGGCACCACCTTCGGCTGGGCGCTGTTCAGCGACACCGGCTACCTGGGCGCCGACGGCGACCTGGGCACCGTGTCGCTGCAACCGGGCACGCCGCAGGGCGACGTCTACCTGCTGGACAACACCAGTGCGCTCAGCAGCGTGCAGGCGGTGCCCGAGCCGGCCACCCTGTGGCTGATGCTGCTGGCCGCCCTGCCCCTGCTGCTGGTCGCGCGCCGCCGCGCTGAATAAACGGGGCTCAAGCCAAACGGGGCTCAAGCAAGCCGGAAATTGCTGCGCAATTTCCGGTTTGGTCCCGGATAAACTAAGTGCGTTTGGGTGCGAAGTGGCTTTGCAGACGCGCGAGTTCTTCCGCCGTAATATGCGTGACCGACGCATGCTTGGGACCCGAGAAATTCGTCGCCTTCATGGCCGAACCCGGGTCGTTGAAGCGGCCCAGGTTCTTGTAGTTGACGAAGTCCGTCGTCTCAGAGAAACCCATGTTGTTGGGATTGGCGCCGAACACGTCGTACATCAGGATATACCTGTCGCTGCCGATCCGGCGCCACAGCATGGGCGCTTCACACGCCACGGTTTCGGGATCGACCTTCCTCGGGTCGTACTGGTAGCCTTGGTTGATCCGGTCCGACACCGCGTGGCGCAGGCCGCCCGGGGTGTCATGGGCCACATAGAACAGGTGGTACTTGTCGCCGACCTTCGTGATGTCGCCGTCGATGGTGCTCTTGTCCTTGTCCGGATAGGTGAACAGCTGTTTGGGCGTGGTCTCCAAGGTTGTAAAGTCATTGTCGGCGTAGGCGTAGACCATGTGGTTGTGCCCACCCTTGTGGCGCACCGTGAAGTAGACCATCAGTTTCTTCCGCTCGGTATCGAAGATCGTCTGCGGCGCCCAAGCCGCGCCTATATCCTGGTACGCGGCGAAGAGGTCGGGAACGCGGACCAGCGCATGGGTCCAGTTGATCAGGTCATACGACTTCATCAGGATCAGCGAGCGGTTGTTCCCCCAGCCGTATTGCTCGCGGGGACGCTCCCACTCCGTGGCGCGCAGGCCTTCCTTTTGCGCATAGATGTGCAGGTCGGTCATGGAAAGGTAAAAGGCGTTGTCCGGGCCGCGCATCAGGTGGGGATCGCGCACGCCTTTCTGCTCCGCGAGGTCCTTTCCGAGCAAGACCGGGGCGCCGCCATTCACATCGGTGAAGGTGTAGCCATCGGTGGAGGTGGCGAAGTAAATCGAATGCGTCTCGTCCTTGAAGTAGGACAGGAGATAGGCCTTCATGTCATTTTCGCCGGGATGCGCGGCGTTCGCCAATGGCGCAATTTTCCGGACGATACGGGCCAGCTTGGCGTCTCGGCCATCACTGGCGGCAACGGCGGCGGCCGCGAAAGTGCGCGGGGCCGCGGCGGTGGCCAGCATGCCTGCCGCGAGCGCGTGGGTAAATTCTCTGCGTTTCATTGGTGCTTTCAAATCGTAAAAAGAAGGGGTTGGGTTTATTCCAGGCTGACGACGACGACGGACTTCGCGGGCAAGTCCAGCTTCAGCGTGCCGCCGGCCAGGGTGGCGCCTTTGTAGGCCTGCGCGGTCACAACGGGGGCTTTGCCGAATTCGTTGAGCTGGTCCATCTTCTGCGCCGTCAATACCTGTCCGCTCACCTTGCTGGCCGCCAGCGAGCCCAGCGCGACCGACAGCACCACGTTATCGTCCGGGTTCATATTGGCGATAGCGATGTAGGTCTTGCCATCCTTGCCTTTCGCTGCGGACGCGTTGATGGACGGAATCGCGGTGGCGCCGATGCGGTAGGACGGGGAAGAGACGTCCAGCGGCAAAGCCGTCGCGTCCTGGAATGGCACGTACATCTTGAATGTGTAATACGTCGGCGTCAGCACCATCTTCGGTCCATCCGTCAGTATCATCGCCTGCAGCACGTTCATGGTTTGCGCGATGGAGGTCTGTTTCACGCGGTCGGTATGGCGGTGGAAGATGTTGAAATGGGCCGCGGCCACCACGCCGTCGCGCAGCGTGTTTTGTTGGTACAGGTCCCAGTCGAACTCCCCGCTATCCGTCTTGTACCAGGTGCCCCATTCGTCGACATAGAGCGCGACCCGCTTCTTGGGATCGTATTTGTCCATGATGGCGGAATGCTTGCCGATGATCTCGTCGATGCGCAGCGCCGAGGCGAAGATGGTGACCCATTCCTCTTTGCTAAAGCCTGTGGTCTTGCCCTTGTCCTTCCATTCGTCGGGCGGCATCGTGTAGTAGTGCAGCGACAGGCCGTCCAGCTTCTCACCGGCCTGTTTCATCACCACCTCGGTCCAGTTGTAGTCGTCCTTGTTGGCGCCCGAGGCCACGCGGATGGCGGCCGGCGCCGCCTGGCCATTGTTGTGGAAGAAGGTCTGGAAGCGGCGGTATTCGTCGGCGTAGTACTCGGCGCGCATATTGCCGCCGCAGCCCCAGCTCTCGTTGCCAATGCCAACCACCGGCACCTTGAACGGCTGGGCGCGGCCGTTCTTGCGGCGTTCGTTGGCCAAGGCGTTGTCGCCGTCGGACGTCATGTACTCCATCCAGTCGCGCATCTCGCGCGGCGGGGCCGAGCCGAGATTGATGCCGATATACGCATCAGCGCCAACCTGGTCGGCGAAGTCCATGAATTCATGCGTGCCGAACTGATTGCTTTCCGGCTTGCCGGTCCACCAGTTGTTCTTGCGCCCAGGGCGCTTGTCGCGCGGGCCGATGCCGTCGCGCCAGTTGTAGTCGTCGGCGAAACAGCCGCCGGGCCAGCGTATCAGCGGCACCTTCAGCTCGCGCAGCGCCTGCACCACGTCGCTGCGGATGCCGCGTACATTGGGGATGGCCGACTTCTCGCCGACCCACACGCCGTCGTAGATGCCGCGCCCCAGGTGCTCCGAGAACTGGCCGTAGATGTAGCGCGGAATCAGGGGGCCGGGTTGATCGGCGTGCAGCTGCGCCGTGGCGAGCTGGGTGCCGGCCAACGCGCCGCCTGCCGCGCACAATGTGCAGATGCCCGCCAGTTTTTTGAATGTCCACTTCATTGCAGTGACTCTTGATGTGCAGTTCATTGCGTTTCCATATTCTTGGTGCCATTTATTTTGATGCTGTTGATTTCAAATGGACTCTGCGGTCGCATGGCATGGTGACGATAACACGCATGCAGCACGCTTTGAAGATCGCAGCCGCCCCCACGCGAATTTTCATCGCGGGCGGCAGTTTGGTTATCGCAAGCCCGGCGCCGCGTCCTGCCCGCCCTGTTCGTTGTACAGTCCGATGACGGTGCCGACGAAGCCGCCGGCCTGTTTGGTGCTGAGGAAGGTCGCGTCCTGCCTGACCGCCAGGTCCCGCCATGCGTTCCTGCGCACGGCGTACGAGGCGCTCAGCGAGCCCCCGGCTATGGACAGTTTCAGGTAGACCGGCTTGCCGGCGGCAGACTGGGCCAGCGGCGCGCTCGCCACCACGCGCCCCTGGCGCGGCTCCTGCCCGTTCTTGCGCACGCTTAGCGCCACCACCTGTTTGCCGTCCAGCCACTGCACACCCAGGAACAGATACGCGTCGTCGCTCTGCATGGCGACCAGCCCCGCGCGATCGCCCGCGCGCTCCGCCTTATAACGCAGTTCCGTGCTCACGGTGGCGATGGCGTGCGCCTGCTTGCGGCCGACGAAGGAAGGCACCTGCCCGATATCGCCGATCGCCTCGCGGCTGGCTTTCAGCAGCAGGTCGCCGCCAGCCAGTTGGTATCGCGCGGTGGCCGGAATGCGCACGCTCATCCATTCCATGCCCAGCTTGCCGCCGTTGAACTCGTCCGTGTAGCCGTAGTCGCCGCTGAGGGGCTGTGACGGGCGCGGCGAAGCGGGCAGCTTGGGGCGCTCCAGCACGAAAGGCACAGTCTTGCCTTGCTCCAGGATGACCGGCCATCCATCCTTCCAGGTCACGGGCAGCAAATACGTTTCGCGGCCGATGTTGTAGAGGTCGGGGCCGTAGTTGCGCGTGGCCAGGAACACCGACCACCAGTTGCCGTCCGGCGTCTGCACGAAGTCCGCGTGGCCGGCCGTGCCGATGGCATGCGGGCGGTTTTCGGGCAGGTCGCGCTGCGTGAGGATGGGATTGCCAGCGTAGTTCTCGTACGGACCGGTGATGGCGCGGCTGCGGAACACCACCTCCGAATGCTGGTCGCCGGTCCCGCCCTGCGCGGCGATCAGGTAGTAATAGCCGTCCTTCCGGTACAGGTGGGGCGCCTCGGTCCAGAACGGCTTGCTCGACAGATCGGCACCGCCGTTGATGATTTCGCGGCGCGGCCCCGTCATGGTGGCCGTCTTGGGATCGAACTGCTGCAGCCAGATCGAGCGGTGGCCCTCGTACAGGGCCGGCCCCTGGGGATTGCCGTTGTTGACGACGTAGGCTTTGCCATCCTCATCCCAGAACAGCGAAGGATCGATGCCGTCGAACTCGAAGTAGACGGGATCGGACCAGGGGCCGGCCGGATTTTTCGCGGTGATGACGAAATTCTTGCGGTTGGTGCAGACGATGTAGTACAGGCCGTCGTGGTAGGAGATAGCTGGCGCCATCATGCCACCCGACACCTTCATGCCGGTGAAATCGGCCTGGCTCGGCCGCTCGATGGCGTTGCCGATCTGGCGCCAGGTCACCAGATCCCTGGAATGATAGATGGGCAGGCCCGGGAAATGGACGAAGCTCGACATCACCATAAAGTAGTCGTCGCCCACGCGCTCGATGCTGGGATCCGGCGCGTAGCCCGAGATGACGGGATTGATGAACTGCCCGCGCGTAGGCTTGAGCAGCGCGCTTTCCTGGCTTTTCCCACGATAGCTGAAGTGGCCGAAGCGCGCATCGCCGGCATGCGCGGAAACGCCGCTGGCCAAAACGGCCGCCATGGCCATGGCAGAAAGAAATTTAGAGTACATGGTCTCGTCGTATGTTATTGGTGGGTTACGCTTGAACACCGCCCTCCCCGGCCTGATGCTTGATTAGATCAGGCCGGGGCACCGCCAATATCCGGCAGCGGCACGCCGGACGGTGCCGAAAGCAGCGCCCGTATCCAGCGCTCAGACAGTCAGGCAGCCAACACGATCAGCTCGCCACCTCGGGCAGCCGCAGCGCGGCCGCGTTGGCGCAACGCCAGCACCATCGCGGCCAAGCCGACGGCCATAAGCAGCAAGCTGAATGGTTCCGGCACCACGGCCACGCTGGAATCCGACACGTTGAGCGCCAGGCTGTCATTACCGGTCACGGACGGCGAAGGCGTCCACAGGAAAGTCGCCAGCGCCCCGGTGGCGGGATCGAAGTTGCCCAGGTAGTTGGCGCCATCGAAGGCCGCCACCTTGAAGGCCGACACGATGCTGCCGGCCGGGTCGTAATCCCCCGTGATCGCCAGGTCGAAGGACACGATGCCGCCGAAGCTGGCCGCGTGCGACAGCAGATTGACCGTGTCGTTGCGGAAGGTGTAGCCCCAAGCGGCTTGTTCCACACCCCACTGGATATCCGGTGTCGCGGCCAAGCCGACCAGCTTGCTGACCGCCGCTGTCGCCAGCGGCCCGCCTGTGGCGCTGAACTCCATATCGATGTAGCCGCTGGCCACGCCGAAGGTGGACGTATCGATGGAAACGTGGATCACGCTGGCCGATGCGATGCCGCAGCCTGCCGCCAGGGCCAAGGCGAGGCCCATGCGCTGCAGCAGTTTCAAGGCCTTGTTTTGAATGTCGAATTGCATATCAGGTCGTCCTTAGAAGTTGCCCTTGAAGAGGGATGGCGCATAGCCGATGACTGTGCGCGCCGGGTTGCTGAAGGTTAGCTGCACGTTGACGCTGGCGCCGGGGCTGAGCGAGCTCGGCAGCGTCACGTAGGGTTCACCGCCGGTGTAGCCACTGGCGTTGTCCAGCGTCACGCCACCGGTCAAACTGCCCAGCTTGACCTGCAGCGGGCTGGCCAAGGTCGACCCCGTGTTGTTGGTCACCGTCACACTGCCCACGTACTTGCCTGTGGCGCGGTTCAGGGTCGCGCCGTTCTGCGTGAATTTGACACTGGCGCTCAGATCGATCGGGCCGATATTGATGGCCACCGTGCGCGCCGCTTCCGCATTGCCGGCCTGGTCCACGCTGGCATACTCCACCGTGTGGGTGCCCTTGCCGCTCAGCACCACCGAGCCGCCGCCTTGCTGCACCCCGCCGTCCACCTTGAAGTAGGTGGTGGCGCCGGAGTTGGCGTCGGCGGCGGCGAAACTCAGTATCACGTCCGAGCTGTACCAGCCGTTCGCCGGTGCGGCCGGGTTGCTGGTCACAGTGGTCACCGGCGCGCTCTTGTCGATGGTGACGTTGGCGCCGTGCGGCTGCTCGATATTGCCGGCCTTGTCCACGCTCCAGTACGACAGCGCGTATGTACCCTCGGCGCTCAACGCCACCGCGTTGCCCGCTTGCTGGGCGCCGCCGTTGACCTTGTAGTAGGTCGCGGCGACGCCGGAGCTGGAATCGGCAACGGCGAATGACACCGTGGTATCCACGTTGACCGGCACCTTGGGCGCGTTGTCGGTGGTGACCGGCGCGGCGGTATCGGCACCCTGCACGGTGCCGTGGAAGCGCACTTCATTAATGTTACCGTACCAGGTGGTGGCGTTCCAGATTTTGATGTAACGGTATGGCACGCCCCCAGTGACCGGGAAGGTTTGCCATTCCGGCGTGGCAGCGGCCCCGGTGGTCAGCGTGGTCCAGTTGCTGTTGTCGTTCGAGCCCTGCACGATGGTGTACTTGGCCCGGGTATACAGCGAGTCTTGCCGCGCCAGCAGTTCGACGCCGGTCAGCGTGGCCTGGTTGCCCGCCTTGAAGTCGAACGTGATGGAGCCGCCCGCGCCATTGGTGCCGAGACGGATATCGGTACCCGTGCCGGCATTGGCATCGAACAGGTAGTTCATGATCGTCGTGGTCTGCGCCGCGGTCCGGCCTGCGGTGGTGTCGATCAGCGTGGTGATGCCGGTCACGTTCTTGATCACGTCGGCCTCGTCGACCAGATACAGCACGCTGCCGTCGCTCACCGCACTGAGCGGATAGCCGGTCTTGCCAGCGGCCGTATCGTACTTGACCTCGAATTTCACCTGGCCCGGCGCGGTTCCTTGCGGCAGCAAGGCGGTGGCAACAAAGTTGACGTTGTCCGTGGTGGTGACGGTGGCCGGCACGCCCTGGATGGTCGCGGTGACGTTCTTGACCGCTTCCTTGGCCGCGAAGGCCAGCTTCACGGTGTTGCCTGGCACAATGCGGGTGCGCAGCGCCTGGCTAGAGCTGATCGACGCGGTCGACATCAAATTGCTCGATTCGATCACGCCGTACAGCTTCAGCTCATTCATGTTGCCATACCAGTTGCCGCCATTCCAGACCCGGACGTAGCGGTAAGGCGTGCTGCTGGTGCTGGTCAGGGTCTGCCATTCCAGCGTCCCGACCGCCGCGTTGGTAATCGTTTCCCAGGTCGCATTGTCATTCGACCCCTGGATGACGGCGCCGCCGACGCGGCCGTAAAAAGTATCCTGCCGGGCGATGATTTCCGCCTTGGACAGCTTCACCGTACCGCCGCCCTTGAAGTCGAAGGAGACCCAGGCGCCATAGCCGCTGCCGCTGACACGAAAATCGGTGCCGGTGTTCAGATTGTTGTCGAACAGGTAGCCGGCCACGGTGATCAGGTCCGCCTGCGTCCTGCCGCTCGAGTCGGCCACCGTGGTGACCGCGACCGGGTTGCTGATCAGGCCGGTCTCGTCGGCGACGAACAGCGAGCTGGCATCGGTGGTGAACAGGGTCGGTTCGGCATCCACGCCGTCGGCCGTCTTGTAGTTGACAAGGAACTTCACAGCGCCTGCCGGCGCGCTGCCATTGACCACCCAGGAGGCGGTCCAGTTCAGGTTGTCGGTCGTGGTCACGGTGGCGGGCTGGCCCTGCACCGTGACCACGACGTTATTGATCGCCTCGCTCGAATTGAAGGTCAACTTGACGGTATTGCCGGCGACCACGCGTTTCCTCAGCGCCTGGTCCGAACTCATGGACACGGAGGTGAGCTTGTTGACCGTCGCATAGCGGGTACCGAAAATGCGCAACTCGGTCATCTCAAGAATGGCGAACGGCTGATACACGGGGACGAATGGCTCCAACATCTGCATCTTGAAGAAGCGGAATTTCAGATTCTTGACCTCGTCCGAGACCGGCATGTCCTGCATGTTGTCGACCCTGGTGGTCAGCCCCGGGGTCAGGCGCGTCCAGTTCTCGTTGTCGTTGGACCCGAAGATGGCGGCACCGCCGGTACGTTCAGGAAAGGCCCCGACCGTCCTGGTCTTGAAGTCATTGGCCGCAACCTTGAAACTGGGTCCGAAATCCCATTGATGGGTCAGGTTCGGGCCCCAGCCACCGCCGGTGTCCTGGCTATCGTCCACCAGGTTGCCAACCAAGGTGCCGAAGGTCGATGTGACAAACATGTTGCGGAAGTCCAGGCTGCCATCGCTCAGCAGCGGGTTGATTTCCTGCAGTCCTGCGGCGGCGGTCCTCAACGCCGCCAGCTTCTGGTAATAGACATCGTCGCTCGCGCTGCCGATGACGCTCATCATGTCGGCGTATGCGGCGTTGTAGGCCGGCAGCGTCGACTCGACATACGGCGTACCCGCTTTGTACGCAGCGATGGCCCTGTCGACCGCACCCTGCCGGCTTGCGTCGACAACGACGGTGATGCGCTTCATCGTCACGGTGGTGCCGTCCGAGGCCCCGACAGAGAAGGTATAGGTGCCGGCCTGAGTCGGGTTCCAGGAGAATGCTCCGGTGGCCGTGCTGAAGGACGCGCCGGCGGGCAGATTGTCGGCCTGGTAGGTGACGACTTCGCCGGCGCCCGGATCGGTCGCCGACAGATCCAGGGTGACCGGCAGCGTGGTTCCCGCATAGCTGTAGCGCAGCTCATCCGAAGTCCCGACCGTGAATACCGGCGGGGTCAGCAAGGTGCTGGCCTTGACGTTGACATGATCGACGTCAACCGTGGTTCCATTGCCTGTGAATGTGAGCGGAATGAAATCATCCACATTGCCCGTGAAAATCACATAGCGCCACTCGCCATGCGTATCGGGTAAGGGAATGCTCCTGCCGTAGTTATCCATCAAGGCCGTGCCATTGGTGCGGATACGGATGCCGTAGTAGGTCGCACCATAGCCAGAGGCATACACCGAAACCTTGGTGCCTTCCGGCGCCGCAGTGGCCCGGATAAAGGTTGCGGAACCGTCCGACATGACAACGGAGCGGCTGTCCAGCGACCTGTAGCGGTCTTCCACCTCGCGATACGGGTCGGTGGTCGGCTTCGCCAGATATGTGGCGCCTTCGGCTTCGGCCGCCTTCGGAATGCCGATCCAGAAATCGCCGCCGCCATCCCCGCTGTCCCAGCCGTACCCGGCTCGGTCTACGAAGAACTTGGTAAAGTTGGGCGCGCGTTGCGTCATGTCGACGCCGCGGGTGTATCTGTAGTAGTAGAACGATTCCGACTGGTTTGATCCGGACCTGCCGCGATATGCCCACGAGACGTTCTTATAAACGATGGTCGGATTGCCGGCTTCGTCGGTATGGGAGGCGGTCGGGACCCAGGGGATATCCACACCCGTCATGTAAGCGCCAAACTGTTCGGTGGCGTCGAGGATGCGGTCATTCAGGAATTCGTAGGGGCCGACCGCATTCTCTGCGGCGGAAACCGTGCCCTCCACCGGATCGACCTTGGTGCCCTGCGCCATCATCAACCGTGCCAGAATGCCGGCATTGGTGATGTCGCCACCGCCGTGGGCCTGGTCGCGGCCCATTTCGACGTGCTGGACCGCCGGAGTCACCTCTTCGCCGGTCAGGTCGTTCCTGGTCACCAGGCGGAACAAGCGCTTGATGGCGCCGTTCTGCCCCTGGTCCACCGCGTCCTTGTTGACGGTAAACCATTCGACCGCTTTGTTATACGTGTCCCGGTCTTCGGCAAAGATCGAACCCGTCATCGCGGCAATCGTCGTGTACAGATGCTGGTTCATGAAGCGGCAATTGCAGCTGTTGAAGGTCTGGACCACCGGGACCACCAAATTGCTGGTGAACTTGGCGGTATCGTCGTCGGTCCACGCCAGCGCCGGCGTCTGCGTGCTGGTGTAGCGCAGGATTTCCGCCCCGCTCACCATTTTTTGCAGCGGAATGCCGGTGTGAATGTGGGAATCCGTGAAATACACGTATTGGGCCGGGTCCATCTTCTCGTACAGCCGGATAATGCGCATGGCGTTGGCGCGATAGGTCTCGTCGCCGGTCACGTAATACAGGACGGCCTGCGTGTATACCACGTTGGCATCCGCAATGAACAGCGAATTCATCCCTTGCGTAGCGAGGCCGTAGTAGCGCGGCAGCGTGGGGTCGGAGCTGACGTTCTTGATCGCCGGCGTCTTCGAGGCCGCCGCGGAGAGCAGCATGCTGTTGAAATAGGTATTCCAGGGTTCTTTTTGCGCCCTTACCTGGGCTCTCATATTCTCCAGCATCTCCTTGGTGAAGCCGATGCCTGGATGCCTGAAGCCGCTCGCATCGACAGTCTCGCTGAGCGTCGGCTGATAGCTGGTGGCCAAGGTTTGAATGCTGTCCGCGGCATGCGCCGCACCCATCGGGAATGGCGCAAAGGTCGCGGCGATGCTGGCCGAAACGAGCAAGGAGACAAGGCGCTTGAGTGGAAAATCGAGTTTATGCATTCTCATTTTTTGCCTCCCGCATTCGACCGGTCAAACTTGAAACTGCGCCGCAACGCATGTGCGGATCTGTGCCACTTCATAGTGCTCTCCCCCAATTTGTTTTATTGAACTGCCGTGAAAAGACGTGCTCTCAATAGCATGTCAAGTTATCGATATCATGAACAGATGGTCCGGCTTTCCGCAGCATGCCGCATCGTCCGTTCGGACTATGGAAATCAGAAAATTTATGCCTGTTCTGCGCAGCACTCGGGCGCGGCGACCGCGCGCGCGGAGGTCGACGCGCGCACGACCAGGGTATAGGGCAGCACGCTGTGGCGCGCGCGCCTGGGTTCCCCGATCGCCTCGATCGCCAGCCGCACTGCCACGCGCGCCATCTGGTCGATCGGCTGCTGTATCGTGCTCAATTCGGGCCACACCGTGGCCGCGATCGGCGTATCGTCGAAACCGCACACCGCCAGGTCCTGCGGCACCCGCAAGCGCATGGCGTGCGCCACCGAGATCACGGCCGCAGCCATGTCGTCATTGCAGGCGAAGACTGCAGAAGGCAGGTCCGGCCGGCCCAGCACCGCATGGGCGGCGGCCAAGCCTGACCGATAAGTAGACAGCCCTTCGGCAACGCGCTCGGCGCGCACGGCTATGCCGGCCACGCCCAAGGCATCGAGGTAAGCCTGGTAGCGCAACCGGGCCGGCGCGTGGCCTGGGTCGCCCTGGATGAAGGCAATGTCGCGGTGTCCCGACGCAAACAGATGGTGCATCATGGCGGTCGCCGCCCGATAGTCATCAATGCCAACCGCAGAAATATTGCCTGCTGGCCGGGCACTGGCTACCGCCACGACCGGCACGCCAATCTCGTCGAGTTGCCTCAGCGAAGCCGCCAGGTCGCACAGCGGCGGCGGTACCAGGATGCAGTCCGCGCCGTTGGCGATCAGCCTGGCGAGCGCCGCGCGCTGGCTTTCCAGGTCACCGCATTTCTCAACGATGAGCTGGGCTCCTTGCAGGCTGCACTGGTCCATCGCACCAACCAGGAATTCGCACATGAATGCCGCGCCGGGGCTGCCCAGTAACAGGCCGATGCGCAAGGTACCCTTCCGCGCCGAGCGCGCCGCCAGGTTGACCTGGTACTGCAGCGTTACGATGGCTGCCTTGACCCGGGTGCGCGTCGTTTGGTCGACCTTGGGGCTGCCGTTGATCACACGCGATACCGTCATCGCCGATACACCGGCCTGGCGCGCGACGTCATAAATGGTTGCTGCGCTCAAGCTCTTCCCTGTCGAGAGTTATCGATAATATACGTGCTGTCTATTGCTCTGTCGTTGAGAGGCCAAGCACGCCATTGAGCAACACCCGAACCAGCTCGCTCTGCCTGGTAACACCGGTCTTGGAAAAAATTGCGCGCAAATGAGCGCGCGCTGTATTGCGCAAGATGCCCAGTTTCCCTGCCGCCTCGTCCAGGCTCAAACCGTTGAGCAGTTCGAGCGCCAAGTGGGCCTCTGCGGGCGTGAAGTCGAACAGTTGGCGCGCAATATCATGCGCGGGCCCAGCCTGGGTGTCGGGGTCGCGCAAGAATATTGCCACTGCGGGCCGCGCGCGGCCTTCGGATTCCTGCACCAGCGGGATGCTGCGCACTACCGCCGCCAACTTGCGGCGCCCGGACGGACGGCTCAAACACATGGCCGTGACCAGCTTGGGATGTTCGCGCGCGCTGGCCAGCAAACGCTGCAATTCGCGCGTCTCGGCCGCCGTACTGGCGGCCAGGTGCCGATCGACCAGTCTCAGGCCATCGCAGCTATTAAGCATCTGGCGGGCGGTCGGATTTGCCTGCAACAACTGGGCGGTCTCGTCCAGCACGATCACGCCTATGTTGAGCCGCTCCAGCCCTTCTTCGTAGATCCGCTTTTGCGACTCGTTGCAGTTCAGGTGCGCCGTCAGCGTCATCGCCTGCTTGATATGCGGCACGAACATCGCGAGCCGCTGCTTGTCCTCGCCGCTAAAGGGCGGCAAATGCTGAAAGCGGTGCAGCCGCAAACGCGTAATGGTTCCCGCCTGGGTCGTGATATTGACTCCCATCACATGGCCTGCACCGGCCGGCAGGTCGTGCCTGATATAGTCTCGGAAAAACTCGCTGCCCTGCCATTGCGCATCCGTCATGAGGTCCGAAACCAGCATCACGCGCTCCGGCGGCAAGTCGATGAAAGGATCGAATTGATACCACTTGCTGCGGTATGCCAGCTCCATCGCTTCGCCCCCGGCCGGCACGCACACCATGTAGCCGGGATCGTTCGCGGTGGAAGGCCGCACCACGATGGACGCGTTCGCGATGTGAAAGTATTTCACCATGAGCGCGAGGTAGCTGCGCCACGGGTCCACTTCCTGCACCGATTGGTAGACAGCGTGTATCGTCAGATTGAACAAGTCGGTCCAGTCATCGGTCGCGCAGGATGATGCAGTCGAGATGGTCATATCGTTTTCAGAAGACATAGCGTACTTGCACGCCATAACGCCTATTCAGCGGCACATAATTCATCTGATTGTGGGTGTTGCCGTAGTACTGCTCAATGCGGGCGCCGGCAAGATTGGTGGCATCCAGCATCAGCGACAGTTGCTTGCTGACGTCGTAACCGACCGAGAAGTCCAGCGTACCGAGGGACTTGGCAAAAATCGGCACGCCCAGCGCGCCGGACGAACTGGTTGAAGCGACGAAGCTACCGCGGTAGTTGTAGGCGAGGCGCGCCTTGCCCCTGCCGCGCTCATAGATCCCGATGAGGTTACAGCTATTTCTGGACAGGCCTACCAGCGGCACGCTAAGGCCGGCAACGGACGACGGGGCTTGGGTATCGACATGGGTGTAGTTCGCCTGCATGCCCAGGCCGTTGAACGGCGCCGGCAGCCGCTTGAAAAATTGCTGATAGCCGATTTCGAAACCTTTGATCCTGGAGCGGCCCGCCGACTTGTAGGTCGCGACATTGTACTGCTCGCCATTGATCACGCGCTGTTCGGTCGTTGTCTGGATGAAGCCGTCGGCCAATTTGTAGAACATGCTCAGAAACACTATCCCAGTGACACCGAAATAGTGCTCCAGCGACCAGTCGAAATTCCTTGACGTATAGGGCGTCAGATCCGGATTGCCTGCCTGGGCGTCATGCTGAACCGGGTTCATGATTCTCACTGCCGCGCTCAGCTGGGAAAAATTGACCTGCCCCATGGTTTTCGACGCCGCCAGCCTGAGCAGCAAATCGTCCCGCAAACGAACGCTGGCATTGAAAGAGGGCAGCACATCGCGGCGCGTCGCATCGCTGGTCTGCAGCGTCAGCACGCCAGCCGCGTTCGCGCCATACGACTCGCCATGTAGCGCGGTCTCGACATAGCGCGCGCCGATATTGCCGCTCACCGCCTTGCCTGCAAGGTCCATGGTGTAGTTGAACTTCACATAGGCTGCCGTGGTCTTTTCCTGATTGAGCTGATCGTGTTCCAGCATGTTCGCATCCGCCATCGGCAAACCGTACATGGCGCGCAACGCCGCCTGCTGGCGCACTGCGGCGGTCGAGAACGTCGGATAAGCCCCGACCTCGCGCGACTGCGCAGCCGGAACTATATTCAGAAGCGCCGGATCGGCCGTCGCCAAGGATTTGCTACTATTGCAGCCGTCTATGCAATACATGTGTACGAAGCCGAAAGCCCGGCGCGTATAGTCGTTCAGGCGCAACCCGAAGTCGACCGAACGCAGCGAGGAGTGATCGAGGCGGTAATTCGCGTCGAGCGTGGCCGCGGTATTTTTCTGCGTCCCGTCCCCAGCGATGGAGAGTAGATAGGCTGGTTGGTAGTTGGCGGCATCGGTCAGGTCGACGCCTGACACCGCCACGCGCGACGCCGCCCCGTCGTTCACCGTCACATTCATCAATGGAATGCTGGCTTTCGCGCCCCATTCGAGCAGCGTGTTGCGCACTGCCGTGTGGTTGTGGCTGAGGCGTGCCTTGATGGTCAGCGCGCCGCCGGCGCCCCCGCCGCTATGCCATTTTCCGCCAATATCGTAGAGCTTGGTCTTGCGGCCTTCCTTGCTGATGACGGACGCGTCGGTCATCGAGTTGCCGGTGAAGGTCCCGCTCCGCAGATTGTCGCTGCCGTCGCCATTGCGGTCGCCCCACAAGGTGAAGGTCGAGGTCGGGATGCCGGCATAAAAGCGCGCCGTCTGGAAACGCTGGTCCAGCAGGTAGTCGATGCCAAAATAGTTGGCGAAGAGACTCACCGATGCGCTGGGGCGCCACTGCAAGGCGGCGACGTAGCTGTCGCGCTCGCGCTCGCCGTGGTGGCCGTTGCCGGTGAACATGCCGATCGGCAGCGAGACCGTCTTACCCGACCCGGCATAATCGGCTATCGTCCAGGGACGCTGCACTTCATTCTCGGTCAGGCCGAACACGCCGCCGCTGTCCGCAACGTTGATCAACACGCCCAGTTCGCCGATGCCGGTACTCCAGCGATTACTGACCAGCGCCGATGCCTGCGCACGGGCCTTGCCGCCAAACCCGGGCGCCATCTGGTAGCTGGTGGCCTTCACCGTCAAGTTCGCCGTCGCGCCCTTGAAATCAAACGGCTGGCGGGTACGGATATTCACGTAGCCACCCAGGCCACCTTCGATTTCATCGGCAGATGAACTCTTGCTGACGTCGACCCCGGCCAGCACTTCGGCCGACAAGTCTTCGAGGTCGAGGTTGCGGCCATTGTATTCGCCCGCGTGTACCCTGGCGCCATACACCTCCAGGCCGTTCAGCAACACTTTGGCCTGCTTCAGGCCGCGAATCGCAAAGGCGCCCCCCGCCTCCATGTAGCGCTGCACCTGGACGCCCGGGATACGCTGGGCGGCTTCCGCAGTACTTTGGTCCGGCGACTTGCCGACGTCGGCAGCGACGATGCCGTCACCGATCGCATCGTTGTCGCGCTTCCTGTCGCGCGCACTTTCCTGGCCGCCGCGCAAACCGCTGACCAGCACCGTGGCCGGCTCGCCTTGCGGTTCGAGCGACACCTTGGGTGCCCGATGCGCGGGCGCAGGCGCAGGCGCAGGCGCGGGCATTTTTGGACGAAAAATGACCACCGCATTGGCGCCATCGCGCACGATCCGCAATGGCGTGCCCTCGAGCAGCAGGGACAAAGCCGCCTCCGGCGCCATCTTTCCTTTGACTGCCTTCCCCACCAGGCCATCGACCTCCGCCGCCCGGTAAAGCAATTGCACGCCAGACTGCGTCGCATAAGTGTCGATCGCAATCTTCATGTCGCCTGCAACGATATTGAATTCCCGGGCTGGCGATTGCGCCATGGCATCGATGCAAACCGCAAGCAAGCATGTGATGGCCACCCTGGCAAGATAGCAAAATTGTCTCATGTGTTCTCGTTACAAAGGCTCTATTGCCCCTTCCTTGTATGACGTAACGCGCTGGAAAATCCCCCATCCTCATCCAAATTTATTTTCAACAATTTACGCAAGAGTGTGGCATGCTATTTCCATGTCTCCCGAATTACATGAAGCGCTGGACAATTGGTTTGTTCAAGAAGTGCTGCCCCTTGAACCCATGCTGATCGGCTTTCTTCGGCGAAATTGCCGCGAAACCGATGACATCGTGGATCTGCGCCAGGACGTGTATGTTCGCGTGTACGAAGCAGCAGAAGCAGGCCTGCCGGATACCCCGAAGGCCTTCGTCTTCGCTGTCGCCAGAAATTTGCTGATCGACCGGGCCAGGCACATGCAGGTCGCCGCCATCGTCGCGCTGGCGCCGTCCGGCGAATTGCCGGACCACGTCGACGAGTTGTGTCCCGAGCGCCACGCCATGGGCCGGCAAGATATCAAGTGCCTTGAACAGGCTTTTTCCGACCTGCCCCCCAAGTGCCGTGAAGTCGTCCAGCTGCGCAAGATCGCCGGATTGTCGCAACGCGACGTCGCAGCCCAGTTGGGCATTACCGAGGGCACGGTTGAAAAGCAGATTGCAAAGGGCATACGATTTCTCACGGCTGCACTTGGCGTAAACAAAAGCAAAGTGAAGACGATCAGCGAAACCGAGGTTGTATGAGCAAGCATCTAAAAATTGAACAACAAGCGGCGGCGTGGCTGGCCAGGAAAGATGGCGACCAGTGGTCCGCGGCCGAACAGGCGCAACTCGACCAATGGTTAGGCTTGGCAACGGCGCATCGGGTCGCCTATTTGCGCTTGGCTGCCGCGTGGTCGAAAGCAGACCAGCTTGCACCGGGCGCGCCTGTGCCGGCCTCGCCGCCTGCCCGGCCGGATCATGTCCTTGCCGAAGCAGGCCGCCCTACCCCGCCGCGATTTTCGCAGTGGCGCATCGCCGCCGCCATCCTGGTGACGGTGGGCGCTACCGCAGGCTTGCTGGCTGTGCGGGAAAATTCTTCTGAAGTTCGCTACGAAACGCAGCTTGGCGCCCATCAGACGCACGCGCTGAATGACGGCAGCAAACTCACATTAAACACCGCGACGCAAGTGCGCGCGCGCATCAGCCGGGGCGAGCGCACTGTCTGGCTCGACAAGGGGGAAGCCTATTTCGACGTCGCGCATGACACCGCCCACCCGTTCGTGGTCATGTCCGGCACCAACCGGATCACGGTGCTGGGCACCAAATTCACCGTGCGGCGTGAAGCCGGTGGAACCAATGTGGTGGTGGTCGACGGCCGCGTGCAGGTCGAGAATGGACAGAGTTCCAGCCAGCCGCCGCTAGTCCTCGTCAAACACCAAAAGGTCGTTGCAACCCCGGCCAATATACTCAAGTCCGACGAAAGCGATGCCAGGATCGAACAAATTTTGAGCTGGCGGGAAGGCAAGCTGGTGTTTGATCAGGTGACGCTGGAGTATGCCGCCGGCGAGTTTAACCGCTACAACAAGAAAAGACTGGTGCTGGCCGACGCAGAGGCGGCCAAGCTGCAAATCAGCGGGCGTTTCGATGTGGGCAATGCCCAAGGTTTCGCCAACTTGTTGCAGCGCGGCTTCGGCCTCGAGGTGCGCGAGACCAACGACGCGATCACCGTCGCCAGTCGCCGGCAGGGCCGCGCACCCTAGCTACGGCGACGGGGGGGCAAGCCGGAATGAGACATCGGCATCGCGATTCACGCTCAACGCCCCATTTTTGTACACTAACTCCGCAACCTGGATGACGGTGCGCTGGTTCCAGCGCGGGTCCGTGGCCGCTTCAGTCTCATTCTTCTGATGCACAAAATAATAGATGAACGCGCGCTCGCCATCGACGACAACTTCGGCATGCTGTCCAGCGGACCGGTCGGTGGCCTTCCGGCCCGGTTCGGCCAGAATGTAACCAGGCTGCTCCGTCCAGTTGAGGGCATCATCTGACCGCAACACCATCAAGCCCTTCCAGACGTCGGCAATCAGCCAGTAGTACCCTTCGAAGCGGAACGCCTTCGGCCCCTCGCCCCGGGTCGGATTGACCGGCTGCTCGCTGACCTTGGTCCAGGTCCGCAAATCCTGGCTGTCGGCCGCCAAAATCCGGCTGCCGGCGCGGTCATCCTTGTACCACATGCGGTAGCCCTGCCCCAGCTTCATGACGGTCGGGTCGATCAGGCGCCCTGACTTCGGCAGCTTCACGGTGCTTTCGCAGTCCCACTGGGACAGGTCGGTGCTGGTGAGATGCTCAATGCGCACATCCGCCCCGGGGGCGCCCCAACGGTGGAAAACGCCGGGCACGACGGTCAGCCACATGTGGTAGGTGCCGTTCTCATAAAACACATCGGGAGCCCATTGCGTGACATCGGTGCATCCCTTGGGGAAATCCAGGGTCCCCTGGTAACGCCATTGCGTGCCATCGCTGGAGGTGGCAACGCCGATGGCGGTGCCGTGCACCCATGCGACGTCGCCAGGATCGGGCAACTTCATGGTCGCCCTGCGATTGGTGTAGAACATCTTCCACAGCTTCGCTGCGCGGTCGTAAATGATCGAGACGTCTGCGGCCCCGTCGTATACCGGGTCCCTGAACACCGGTTTTGGCGCGACCTCGGCGGCATGTACACCGCCTGAGAATGCGATCGGCAACGCCATCGCCAATGTCGATAGTAGTGTTTTCATGAACTCTTTTTCCGCCTTGCTTGGATGTGGGCTGGCAGGCACCGCCCCGGCGCGCTTTCCATCACTATTTGTAGACCACGCCTTCCGCGAACGGGCCGATGTCCAGCACGTTGTTCTCCGGGCCGGTCAGGCGCTTGCCACCCACCGTCACATTCTCCAGCACGATGTTCCTCACCTTGCGCGCGGCGTCGTGCCCATATACGGCGGAGGCGCTGGGCGAGCCTTTGCCACTGTAGCTGACGTTGCGCAGCGTGATGTCCTCTATGCCCCGGCCCGGACTGGTGTTGTACTTGGGCGTGTAGGCGATATGGAAGTTGAACAGCTTGCCCTCCTCGATATGGTCAACGCGAATGCCGTCGAATACCACGTCGCGCACCAGGTTGTCGTCGCCGGCCATGATGCCGATGGCGCCCTCGTATTCCGGGTCGTCCTCGTCGTGCTCCAGAATGTCGATGTTCGAGAAGCGCAGGCCTTCGATGACTTCCGGCTCCGGGTGCGCAGGCGTGGGCGTATTGCCGTGGATGCCGATCATGATGGCGTGCGCCACGTCGGCCCAGAGCGTGGTGTTGGTGACGTTGAAGTCCCGGCTGCTGCCCCAGGTGTCGCCGCGGTGGTTGTAGACCGTGATGCAGTCGTCCGATGTGCGGATGAAGCTGTCGCTGATCTTCACGCGCGAACAGGAATAGTTGGGCAGGCCATCCGACCATTTGCCGCCGCCTATGGTCCGGATGCTGCGCGATTCGACGTCATCCGACGCCGTGCAGCCCATGGTGCCACCCGGCTGGTTGATGAAGATGGCGCCGTCCACCAGGACGTTGCGAGAATTGCGGATCGCAAAGCCGTCCACGCCATGGAACAGGCCATCGCTGACGACCCTGACGTTCTCGACGCGGTCGATGATCAGCGGGCTGGTCAGGATGGCGCTGCCGTGGATGTACACATTGCTGTTCGAACGCACGCGGAATTTGCCGCTGTGGATGCCGGGACCGAAGAACACCTCTTTCTGCGTGAAGTCCGGCGTCTTGCCCTGCGCAATCTGCTTGGGGTCGAAGTCGGCCGGCAAGGACGGCATGTCCTTGCGGATCGCGTGGGTGAACAGGTGCAGGTTGTGCAGCTTGTCGCCGTCGAATTCAACGCTCAGGTTTTGCGGCTTGTCCAGCGTGAAGTAGGCCACGCCGTCCTTGAGGGCGGCCTTGACGCCTTTTGAATCCGGCCTCACCACAACGCGGGATGCGTTGCCGTTGTTCTTCTGCACCGCGACCTCGACGCTGCCGTCGAAGTTGAAATACACCATGGAGGCGTCCTGCTTGCTGTCGAGGTCCACCGTGGCGCGGTATTCGTACAAGTCGCGCCACACGCCGCCGGGCACCCGCACCCGCACGGTGAAGTCGTCGTTGTGATGGGTATAGCGGACCGGCTCGGGGAATTGAAAAATCTGGAGGCGGTGCAACTCGGCCGCAGGAGTGGCCGCGCCGGCCTGCTGGACGCCCAACAAGCCCAAGGCGCATGCCGCGAGGCAGAATAATTCACGTGTCACTATATCTCTCCAGTTATCGATAACATTGCGAGATGGTAGCAGTTTCCGGGATTTGCGCAATAGTCCGAACGGACGATGCCGAGATGGACGTCAAGCCTGATCATGGCTGCGTGTTATCGATACCGAACTTGCGGCGAAGGGCCGTTTGAGCGCAGCAACCATACATAAGGTTGCGCGCCTGGCCCGTGTATCGCCGCCCGCCCATCCCCCGCGTGCCACCATCGCGCTACATCCTGGAGACAACAGATGATGAAATCGAACCACCCGGCAGATATCACCGCCGATCCCAACACCGCGCTGGCACAACACCTGTCGCGCCGCAGCTTCCTGTACAGCCTGGGGGCGCTCGCGCTGACCGGCTGCGGTGGCGGCGCCGGTCAGCAACTGGCCGCGCTGGCATCGGCCCCGGCGCCGCGCGCCATGGGTGCCCCCACCCCGTTCGTGCATCCCGGCCTGCTGCACACGGATGCCGATTTCGCGCGCATGGCCGCGAAATACACCACCAGCCCGTGGTCTGGCAGCTGGAATCTGCTGATCAACAACTGGCACGCGCAATCGTCGTATGTGCCGTTGCCGCAGGATTGGGTGTACCGCGGCAGTGACGGCGTGCACGCGGAGAACTACTCGCGGCTGATGAACGACGTGGCTGCGGCCTACCAGTGCGCGCTGCGCTGGAAAATCACGGGTGACGCGGCCTATGCGGACACCGCCGTGACTATCCTGAACGCCTGGATCCCCCTGGCCGGCATCGGTGGCGACACCAATGCGCTGCTGGCGGCCGGCATATATGGCTACGAGTTCGCCAACGCCGCCGAAATCATGCGCAGCTACAGCGGCTGGGCGGCGGCCAAGCAGACCGCGTTCAAAGACATGATGAAGGCCGTTTTCTATCCGATCTGCCACGATTTCCTGGTCAACCACTACGGCACCGAGTGGACCCATTACTGGGCCAACTGGGACCTGTGCGCGATCGCCAGCATCATGGCGATTGGCGTGCTGTGCGACGACGGCGCGAAGTTCGATGAAGCCGTCAATTACTTCAAGAGCGGCGGCGGCAATGGCCGCATTTTCAAGGCGGTGTATTACATGCACCCGGGCTATCTCGGCCAGTGGCAAGAGGCTGGACGCGACCAGGGCCACGCCACGCTCGGCATCGTGCTCGGCGGCGCCATCTGCGAAATGGCGTGGAACCAGAACGTGGATTTGTACGGCTATGACAACAACCGCTTCCTGGCCGGCGCGGAATACGTCGCAAAGTCCAATCTGATCGAATCCGGCACCACCTATTACACCGTGCCTTACGTGACCTACAACAACGTCGACAACGTCAACCAGACCGCCTTTGCGACCGGAGGGCAAGGCATTGGACGGGCTTGCTGGGCGCTGGTGTACAACCATTATGTCAACCGCATGGGGCTGGCGGCGCCATACTCCAAGCAGTTCGCAATGGTGGTCCAGCCCGAAGGCGGTGCCCTTGGTTCGACCAGCGGCGGCTACGACCAGCTGGGTTTGGGCACGCTGACCTGCACACGCGATCCGATCGCCGCCGGCGCCTTGCCGAGCGGCCTGACCGGCTATGTCAACGCCGGCCTGCCGGTGCTGTCATGGTGGGGGAGCGCGTACGCCACCAGCTACAACGTCAAGCGCGCCACGGTATCGGGCGGGCCGTACACGACCATCCAGACCGGCATCACGGACTTGCTGACCTATAGCGACACCACCGCGCCGGCCGGCACGAACTATTACGTAGTGACTGCCATCACGCCATCGGGCGAATCCGCCGCGTCGAACCAGGCCACCGTCATCACCGGCAAGCCGCTGCATACCCACTTGGCGTTCGACGCCAGCAGCGGCACCGCCGCTGCCGATGAGACCGGCCTGGGCCACACCGGCACTCTGGTTGGCGGCGCCAGCTGGGTCGCCGGCAAGAAAAACAATGCGGTATCGCTGAACGGCAGCACCGGCTATGTCAGCCTGGCGAACGACCTCATGACCGACGTCGGCGACTTCACCATTGCGAGCTGGGTGTACTGGAATGCGTCCGGCAACTGGCAGCGTATTTTCGACTTCGGCGGCGGCACCGGCCAGTATATGTACCTGACGCCACGCAACGGTTCCGTGGCGCGCTTTGCCATCACGATCAACGGCGGCAAGGGGGAACAGGGCATCAACAGCACGGCGGCGCTGCCGACGGGACAGTGGGTGCACGTGGCCGTCACGCTGTCCGGCAGCACCGGCACGTTGTACGTCAACGGCGCCAGCGCCGGCAGCAATGCCACCATGTTCCATGCCCCGTTCCGGCTCGGCAGCACCAGTCAGAACTGGATCGGACGTTCGCAATATGCCGACCCTTACTTCAACGGCAAGATCGACGACTTCCGCATCTACCGTGGCGCCTTGAGCGCGGCGGAGGTGCTGGCTCTGTATAACAGCTAAGAATAAAGGCTTGAGCGGACACGCCGGCTGCGCCGGTGTCTCCGCTTTCCGCATGCGCTGCACTTTTAACCGAATCGCACACATCCATCCATGAAAGACCTGCGTCATACCGTTTTCGCCACATCATTCGCGCTATCGGCGGCCGTCGCGCCGCCAGTCAGCGCCTGCGTCCAGGCGCCTTGCGCCAAGGCCGCCGCGCCGGCGCCAACCGGCCTGGATGCGAATGGCCATCTGGCTGCGGCCCCGCTGGCCAGCCACGACGGCTTCGGCTTTGTTAGTCTCGAGCACGGCGTCCAGTTCCGGATCGGCGCGGTCAGCAAGAACATCATTTTTTATGGCCCCGCCACGGTCCGCGTCAACGCCAACCTGGGGCGAAACCATTGGAAAAGCCGCAGCATCGTTATCGTGGATAAACCCGGCAAAGTGGCGTTCGATATCGAAGAGAGCCCGGATGCGGTTACGATCAAGAGCGCGCAACTGCGTGTCGCCATCGATCGCAAAACGGGCGCGTTAAGCTTCATGAACGGCGCGGGAAAGCTATACACCCGCGAGGCCAGCGATCCCCAGTCCATCAAGCAGGTCGACATCTCGGGCGCCCCGACCTACGAGGTGGAAAACCGGCTGACGCTTAAACCCGACGAAGCAATCTTCGGCTTCGGCTACACCGACAGCGACGCGATCAACCGTCGCAACCAGGACCTGCTGCTGGTACAGACCAACCTCGGCATCATCATCCCGGTCATGATGTCGTCCGAACGCTACGGCATCCTGTGGGATACCTATTCAAAGATGCGCTTCCATGACGGCCCGGACGGCGCGAAACTGTGGGCCGAAAGCGCCCCGGGCGGCGTCGACTATTATTTCATAGGCGGAAAAACGCTGGACGACGTGGTGGCCGGCTACCGCGCCTTGACCGGCGCCGCGCCCATGTTTCCCAAACAGGCTTTCGGCCTGTTCATGAGCAAAGAGCGCTATGTCGACCAGGCCCGCATCGTTGAGGTCGCAGAGACTTTTCGCAAGGAGAAGTTTCCCCTCGACTACATCGTCCAGGACTGGCAGTACTGGGGCGGCGACCAGGACGGCACCTGGAGCGGCATGACCTGGGACCCGGTCCGCTTTCCCGATCCGAAAGGCATGACCGACAACATCCACAAGCTCAACATGAAATTGATGGTCTCCATTTGGCCATCGGTCGGGAACGACACGGCTCTTGCCAGGGAACTCGATCAGTACGGCTTGCGTTTCGAGCCGCTGCACTGGATTTCGAAGAAGGCAAGAGTCTATGACGCCTTCAGCCCGAAAGGCCGGCAGATCTATTTCAAGCATGCGAAAGCCGGCCTGTTCGACAATGGAGTGGACGCGCTCTGGATGGACTGCACCGAGGTGGAAGTCGGTTCGGCCGCCTGGGACCCCGTCAAGAACGAGGAGGACATCAAGTCGCTCGGGCACAACGCACTGGGCGACTTCTCCCGCTACCTCAACCCCTACACCCTCATGACCACCCAGGGTACGTACGACGGCCAGCGCGCCACAGGCAACAAGCGGGTGTTCACCTTGACCCGTTCCGCCTGGGCCGGCGCCCAGCGCACCGCAGCGGCATCCTGGTCGGGCGACACCCATGCGAGCTGGGACACGCTGCGCAAGCAGATCAGCGGCGGCGTCAACGTGACGGTCACCGGCAATCCCTACTGGACGCAGGACACCGGCGGCTTTTTCGTGCAGCGCGCCTATCCCGCCGGTGAAAAGAATCCGTCCTATCGCGAACTGTTCGCCCGCTGGTTCCAGTACGGCGCGTTCAATCCCATCATGCGCGTGCACGGAACGGACGTCGAACGCGAACCGTATCTGTTCAAAACGCTCGATCCGCAAGTCTACAAGTCCCTGCTCGACACGGCGCACTTGCGCTATCGCATGCTGCCGTATATTTACGGTCTGAGCGCAAAGGTCACGAACGAAGGCTACACCCTGATGCGCCCCTTGCCGATGGACTTCACGGACGACAAGGCGACCTACGGCATCAACGACGCCTTCATGTTCGGGCCTGCGCTGCTGGTGCACCCGGTCACGCGGGCGATGTACCACATCGATGCCGCGCCCCCGGCGACCATACCGGCCGCCTACCTGCGCACCCCGGACGGCCAGGCCGGCCTGGCCGGCCAGTATTTCGAAGGCCGCAATTTCGAAACACCCAAGGGCCAGGTGGTCGACGCGACCATAGACCACGCCTGGCCCGCGCCGCCGCTCGCGACGATTCCTGCGGGCCTGGGTTCGCTGGACAACTTCTCGGCGCGCTGGACCGGCACGCTGGAGGCGCCGGAGGACGGTGAATACGAGATCGCGACGGAGGGCGACTACGGCACCCGCTTGTTCCTCGACGGGGCGCTGGCAATCGACAACTGGAAGAACGGCGGCAAACGCCTGCTCAGCGTGCGCAAGAGGTGGCACAAGGGACAGCGCATCAGCGTCAGGCTGGAATATTTCCAGAGCACGATGGACCGCAATCTGCGGCTCGCCTGGCGCACGCCCAGCGCCATCCGCGCGCAGAAGGAAGACAAGCCGGCACTGGACCTGACGGTAAAAACCTATCTGCCCAAGGCAGCCGGCTGGTACGATTTCTGGACCAACCAACGCCACGACGGCGGCCAGACGGTGGCGCGTGAAACACCGCTCGATATCGTCCCGCTGTATGTGCGCGCAGGATCCATCCTTCCCATGGGGCCGGTGGTCCAATACGCGACCGAACAGCCGGACGCACCGTACGAGGTCCGCATCTATCCGGGCGCGGACGGAGGATTCACGCTCTACGAAGACGACAACGAGACCTACAACTATGAGAAGGGCCAGTCGGCAAGCTACACGCTGGCGTGGAACGACGCCGCCAGGACGCTGACGATAGGCGCACGCAAGGGCTCCTATCCGGACATGGTGAAACGGCGCACCTTCAATCTCGTCATTGTCGATGAAGCCAACGGCAAAGGGACCGAAAGCGGCCACGCCTCCAAGTCCGTGATCTATGCAGGCAAATCCATGGTGGTCCGCTTCAACAAGTAAGGTCAAAGAATTGGCGGGCACCCATCGAATTGCTCGACGGCAGATCGCGTGCGCCTGCACCGCGAGGCGGGGCGAACGCCGCACTTCTTCCCTACTTTGCTCCGGGCCGCGCGCTACCACCGTGGTTCTTATGCGATAGGAAGTGAACCACACCCGAAAATTGGTGTCCAAATTTCGGTTCAGTTCGACGCGGGAAGGCTGTCTTTGGTTCTTTGGAGCGCCAGAAGGGAGCAGTTCTGTGGAATCTCAAAACGTGCAAGAGACGGCAGCGGGGGCTAGCTTAGTTAGCGATATCCACGTCCTGATCAACGAAGCGCGCGCCGGCTTGGCCTCGACGGTCAATTCGACCTTGACCATGCTGTACCGGCGCATTGGCCGTCGCATCCGCACCGAGTTGCTTAAGGGAGAACGGGCCGGCTACGGCGAAACTAAGCTAATCCCCGCCGACGCTGATGACGCGTCGGCAGGTCCGCCGCCGCAGTTAGCCCGCCATCAGCGCGCCGATCTCCGCCGCGCTCATGGCGCCGTGGTAGATGCGGAAGTCATCCACCTTGCCCTTGAAATACGGGTCGGCGTACTGCGAGCGCCCGATCCAGTTCTGGCTGGTGCTGCCCATGCGGCGCGGCGCGTGCGTCATGGCGGTGTTGGTGCTGGCCACGGCGCCGTTGATGTACAGCGTGCCGGTGGCGCCGGACAGCGTCACCGCCACATGCACCCACTGGCCGGCGGGCAAGGCGCTCGACGTCGCCAGGCTTTGCTCGCCGACGCCGCCGTTGGTGGCGATGGCGAAACGCATGCCGCCGGAAGAGGAGCGCGGCGTCAAATACATGTAATGGCTGGTGCCCGAGCCGAAGTCGAAGATGCGCTCCCAGTTGCGGCCCCCGTTCCAGTTCACCCAGGCGGCGATGGTGAAGTCGGACAGCTCGGCGGCGACGCCGGCCGGCAGTGCCACGTAGTCGTCCACCCCGTCCAGCGCCAGCGCATTGCCGCGCTGGCCGGCGGTCCACAGCGGACCGTTGAGCAGCGCCGCGTGGCGGCCGTTGCCGCTCGCGTCGGAGGCGGCCGTGCCGCTGCTTTCATCGAACGGCAGCCAGGTGTGCAGCGCCGTCCCCGCGCTCACCTTCGCCTCGTTGGAGGGGCCGCTCTCGCCGGACGGCGTCGCTGCCGTCACCACGTAGTAGTAGACGCCGGGCGCCATGCCGCTGTCGGTCCAGGTCAGCAGATCGGTGATGCCGCTGGCGACTGTCGCGTAGGGCCCGCCCTGCGTGGCGGCGCGCTGGACGGTGTAGCTGCTCGCGTAGGCGCTGCCCCACCACGACAGCTCCACCTGCCCGCCAACCAGGTTGGCGCTCAGCCCGCTCGGATTGGCGCCCGCCGCGACCGGATCGCGCGTGAAGGTCAAGGTGCCGAGGCCGAGCTGGTCGCCGTTGCCGCCGTCGCCCTCGGCGCGCAGCTTGGCCGCCATCTGCGCGGTGTAGGGAGCGGCCAAACCCAGCCGGTTCACATAGTGGTTGTAGATCATTTCCCACACTGGCCGCGAGAACGGCAGCCCGGCGCCGGAGATCCCGTAGCCGGTGCCTTGCACGCTGGTATAAGGGTCGAACGGCATGGCGGTGTAGTAGAGATTGCCGTTGGCGTCGGCCAGATTGGACTTGGCGACGTATTCGGCGCCGGCCAGGAAGCGGCGGTTGTCGAGGCCGTAGAAATCGTCGCCCTGGTTCCAGGCCATCTCGCAGAACGCGGCGGCCAGCCCCACGCCCAGCGTGCAGTGGCCCTGGTCGCGCGAACTCTCCTGCCACTGGCCGAGGTAGCCCGGATGGACAAAGGGCACCGCCTGGCTGGCGGCGCCGTTGCCCGGGCCGGCCAGGTAGTAGGAGACCGCCTCGTTGTAGAGGTCCTCGCGGTCGCACAGCACGCCGATGGCCAGTATCGAGGCCAGCGCGCACTGGTCCCAGTTGGCCCAGTAGTTGGTGATGGCGGCGTCGTTGTGCTGCAGCAGGAACTGGTGGTTGAGCGGATAGAAGACGGTCAGCATCATGTTCTGGAAGCGCGCCAGGTCCGCCGCCGCCCAGCCCGGGTAGGTGCGCATGATTTCGGCGGCGTTGGCGAACTCGTAGCCGTAGATGCCGGCTGCCAGGAAGCGGTCGGCGTTGCCGGTGATGCTGGTCAGCGTGGACGACCAGGCATTGAGGAACTCCACCGCCTTGTCGGCGTAGGCGACATCGCCCGACACCTTCCAGCGCACCGCCAGTTGATAGGTGCGGGCGATGTCGATGTAGCACTGGGCGAAGTTCTGTCCGCTGCCGCCGCGTATCACCGTGGCCAGCGGGCGCGGGAAGTTGTTCAGGTGCGAGCGGCCCGTGTTCAGCAAGGCGTTCCAGCCGCTGAGCCACGGTTGTTCCTGGGCCGCGACCTTGGCGCGCATGCGGTCGAAGTCGGCTTCGCTGTGCAGCAGGCCGGGGTGTGCGAAGGTGCGCGGCGCAGGAGCGGCCCCGCCGGCGAGCAGCCTGGCGCCACCCGCCGGCGCCGCCGGCGCCGCGCCCTCTCCGGCGCCGCCGCAACCCGCGAGCGCGAGCGGGCCAAGGGCTGCCAGGCTGAATGAGCCGGTGCAGAAGGTTCTACGTTGCAGGGAGATTTCCGGATTGCGTTTGGACATGATCACCTTTCGTTCACGGGTGTGCGGGTGGCTGTTGGTGGGAGGCGCCACCGCAAGACCGCGCCGTGGCCGGCTGATTATGCGAGCAATCTTTCCGTGCGGCAATCAATTTGTTATCGATATCCTACATCGGTATCCTGAACCGTCCACAAAAAACCACAGGGCTCGCCCCGTCGATACACTCCACAGCAAGAGCGCCGGCGATGCCCGCCTCATGCGCGCGCCAGCAAGGCCTGGTAGGCCAGGCGCTTGAACTGGAAGGTGTAGGGATTCCAGAAACCCATCTGGCGCTGGGCCATCAGCACGCCGGCGATATTGTGGCGCGGGTTGATCCACCACTGGGTGCCGGCGATGCCGCCCCATTCGAATTCGCCTTCGCCGGCCGGCGGGTCGCCCGGCCCAGGCCGCAGCGTCACCGCGCCGCCCAAGCCGTAACCCTTGCCCGGCACCGCGCCCACGGTGGGAAAACCGATGCTCACGCCGGCCGGCAGCTGGTTGACCATCATGGCCGCCACCGTGTCCGGCCGCAGCAGCGCCGAGGGCGAACCCGGCATCAGGCTGCGTACCAGCGCCACCATGTCCGGCAAGCTGGAGACCAGGCCGCCGCCGCCCGAGTAGCGCGCCACCGGCGTCAGATAGGCGCGCGGGAAAGGCGAGCCGGCCAGGCGGCGCAGGCCGGGCGCCGTGGGATCGCTCCGGCTGGCGCCCGCGTAGTAGATGGTCAGCCGGTCCTGCTTGTCCGGCGGGATGACGAAACACGTGTCCGCCATGCCCAGCGGGGCGAAGACGGCCTGCTCCAGGTAGCGGTCGAAACGCTGGCCGCTGGCCACCTCCACCACCCGCGCCAGCACGTCCGACGCGATCGAATATTCCCACTGTTCGCCCGGGTGGAAAGTCAGCGGCAGCGGCGCAAGCGATTCGATCAAGCCCTCCAGCGAGCTGTCGGCGTGCATCACGCGGCGGGCGCTGTAGGCCTGGTAGATCAGGCTGCCGGGGTCGAGAAAACCGTAACTCAGGCCGGAACTGTGGCACAGCAGGTGGCGCAGGGTGATGGAGCGGCGCGCCGGCACGCTGTCGTCGAGCCGCGTCGCATCCGGGCGCAGCACGCGGCGCCGGCCCAGCGCGGGCAGATGGCGTTCCACGGCGTCGTCCAGCGCCAGCCTGCCCTGCTCCGCCAACTGCATGACGGCGACGGTGGTGACCAGCTTGGTGTTGGAGAAGATGCGGAACAAATGGTCTTCGCGCAGCGCGACGCCGGCTTCCTGGTCGGCCCAGCCGGCGCAATGCCGGTCCACCACGTCGGCGCCGGACAGCAGTGCGCACGAGGCGCCGGCCAGGATGCCGGCGTCCACCCAGGCCTGCATGGCCTGGTGCACCGCTTTGAATGGTGTGCTCATGCTGCACGGTAGCGCATCTTCGCGCCGGATTCAACCCGGCAGTGGCATGCTCACACCGGCGGATGCGGCGCCGGGCGCTCGCGGCCTATGCCTTCAAACCAGTCCAGCGCGGCGCCCCACAAGGCCTGCGCCTGCGGCCGGAAGTAGCCCATGTGGCCGATCTTGCCGATGCCGGCCGTGGCCGGGTCCAGGGTGATGCCGAACCACGGCGCGTTGCGGTAGCCGCGCATGAAGGCGTCGCGCGAGTTGGGGGGCGCCCACAGGTCGTCCTCGGCGTTCACCGCCATGATGGGCGCGCGCACCGTCTCGAAGCCGGCCGCCACGTGGCGCATGGCCGGGTCGTCGAAGAAATAGTGCGGGTAGCGGCACCAATGCTTCCATTGCCGGTAGACGTCGAGCGGCAAGTCTTCGCCCATGCCCAGCTTGCTCCAGGCCAGGCAGCCCTTCCAGCGTGTCAGCAGCGGGCCGATCACGTTCCACATCAGCTTGACGCGCAGGCGCTCCAGCGGCGGCATCCAGCCGTGCCAGCCGGCGCCGGTGGCGAAGGTGTACAGGCCGTCCACCCGGTCGTGGTTGGGCAGCAGGCCGAAAGCGTGGCCGCCGTAGGAGTGGCCGACCATGTACAGCGGCACCGGCGCGCCCGGTCCCGCGCCTGCGCCTTCGTTCGCCACCGCCTCCACCGCGGCCGCCAGGTCGAGCCGGCCCCAGTCCAGGTAGTCCATGCGGAAGCCGCGCAGCGTCTTGGGCCTGGACTGGCCGATGCCGCGATAGTCCAACGTCAGCACGGTGTAGCCACAGGCGGCCGCGTATTCGGCGAAGCGGCGGTAGAAACCTTGCGGCACGCCCGTGGCGCCGGCCACGATCAGGCGCGCGCGCTCGGGGCCGTGGCTGGCGTAGCGCAGCGCGGTCAGCGGGTAGCCGTCGGCGGCGTGCAGGGTCAGGCGTTCTGGTTGGCTGGCGGCGGCGGGTTTGGCGTTCATGGGCACTCCTCGTGGCGGTATGCGGGCGACGTACGGGTTCCCGCGTGCGGGAACGACAGGATGCGGCTTAGCGTTCAGGGGACAGCATGGACAGCAGGGCTTCGGTCGCTTGCAGCATGGGCGCGGGGTCTTGCGCGACGCGGGCTTGCAGCAGCCCGCCTTCGTAGGCCGCCACCATCAGCGCGGCCAGGCCTTGCGCGCGGGTGTCGCTGTGGCCGCCGGCCACCAGCGCGCCGGCGATGCGCGCGCGGATGGCGGCGAAGCCCTCGGCCAGCGCCTGGCGCAGCGCCACGTCGGCCGCGGTCGATTCCAGCGCCACCGCCGCCAGCGGACAGCCGCGCTCGAAGCCGCTGCCGCCCAGCCCCCCCAGCGCGCGCGCGGCCCACTTGCGCAAGGCGGACGCGGCATCGGGCTCGGTCTGCATCAACTTGTCGAGCATGGCGCACATATAGGAGACCGTGGTGGCGATGGCCGCCACCGCCAGCTCGTTCTTGCCACCTGGGAAATGGTGGTACAGCACGCCCTTGGGCGCCTGCGCCTGCGCCAGGATCTCGCTCAGCCCCGCGCCGTGCAGGCCGGTGTGCTGCAGCGTGTGAATCATGGCGTGGATCAGCCTGTCCCGCGTGCTCGGCGGAATGGGCGGAGTGGGCGCAATGGGCGTGCTGGGCAGGGTCGGCGTCGTCATGCATGCATTCTATAGACCGGTCGGTCTAGTGGTCAAGCGAAAAAACTGCGATCATCCGTGCAGGGAGGATGGCGCATGGGCACGGAGATCCGGGTGGGCATAGGCGGCTGGGACTACGCTCCCTGGCGCGAAACATTTTATCCAGAGGGCCTGGCGCAGAAACGCGCGCTGGAGTACGCCAGCAGCCAGGTGAGCAGCATCGAAATCAACGGCACGTATTACCGCAACGCCAAACCGGAACATTTCGCCAACTGGGCGGCGCAAACGCCGGACGGCTTCGTCTTCTCGGTGAAAGCGAGCCGCTACTGCACCAACCGCAAGGTGCTTGGCGAGGCCGGGGAATCCATCGAGCGCTTCATGGACAGCGGCCTGGCCGAACTGGGCGGCAAGCTCGGCCCCATCCTGTGGCAGCTCGCGCCCACCAAGCGCTTCGATGCCGACGACCTGGCGGACTTCTTCAAGCTGTTGCCCGCCAGGCTGGGCAAACGCAAGCTGCGCCATGTGCTCGACACGCGGCACGAGAGCTTCATGTGCGACGACTACCTGAAACTTGCACGCCGCCACAAGATCGCCACCGTCTTCACCGACTCGCCGGACTACCCGTCCTATGCCGATGTCACGGCCGACTTCGTGTATGCCCGATTGATGAGCGCGCGCGGCGAAATCGCCACCGGCTACACCCAGCCGGCCTTGAAGAAGTGGGCCGCGACCGCCAAGCAGTGGCGGGACGGCGGCCTGCCGGACGCCCTGCCCTACGCGGGCCAGCCCCAGCAAGAAGCCAAGACGCCCGCGAAGGGCCGCGATGTGTTCCTCTATTTCATCAACGGCGCCAAGGAAAGGGCGCCGGCGGCGGCCATGGCACTGCTGGCCGCGCTGGCCTGAGCCGCCGTCGGCCAGGCGCGGCGGACCGGCACGGCGGGTAATGCCTTTAAGTCAAGCGATTGGCGCCGTGCATTTGGCTCAGTATGGGTTCCCGCTTTGCGCGGGAACGACAAGCAAACTGTCGTTCCGTATCGGCGGACCGCCGCGAAAGCGGAAACCCATACCTCGCATGCTTTCGAAGTGCGATTGCCTCAATTTATCGGCGTTCGGCACTGTCGTGGCGGCGCGGTGGACCGTAAGCGGGCCAACACTCTGAACACGCTCTCTGAACACTCTGTTAACTGGCGCATAGAGGGGCCACCTGCGCGTTGCCATAATCGGCCGGAACACGGGCATGAAGACAGCGCAAGGAGGACTCATGAGCGAACCGGAAAAACACGCGGAATTCAGCGGCAACATCGTCATGCTGGGATTCGGCAGCATAGGCCAGGCCATCCTGCCGCTGCTGTTCCGCCACCTGTCCCTGCGGCACGGCCAGGTGCGCATCCTTTCCCGCAGCCCGGACCAGAGCGGCATCGCGGCGCAGTACGAGGTCGAATTCCAGGCGCTGGCGCTCACCGAGAGCAACTACGAAGCCACGCTGCACGGCGCCGTGCGCCCCGGCGACTTCCTGCTCAACCTGTCGGTCGACGTGGCCAGCCTGGACCTGATCCGCTATTGCTGGCGGCACGGCGTCCTCTACCTCGACACCTGCATCGAACCCTGGCCCGGCGGCTACAACGATCCCGGCCGCACGCTGTCGCAGCGCTCCAACTACACCCTGCGCGAAGCGGTGCTGGCGTTCCGGCTCGACAAGCGCGACGGCGCCACGGCCGTCGTCACCCAGGGCGCCAACCCCGGGCTGGCGTCGGCCTTCGTCAAACAGGCCCTGCTGGCCATGGCCCAGGACCAGGACATCGCGCCCGGCCGGCCTGCCTGCTACGAGGACTGGGCCGCGCTGGCGCAACAGCTGGGCATCAAGGTGATCCACATTGCCGAACGCGACTCCCAGATCGCCGGCCGCCGCAAGCAGCGCGGCGAGTTCGTCAACACCTGGTCGGTCGCCGGCTTCCTCAGCGAGGGCTTGCAGCCGTCCGAGCTGGGCTGGGGCAGCCACGAACGGCACTGGCCGTCCGACGCCTGCCGCCATGGCTACGGCTGCGACGCCGCGGTCTACCTGCAGCAGCCCGGCATCGCCACCCGCGTGCGCAGCTGGACCCCGCTCGAAGGCCCTTACCACGGCTTCCTCGTCACCCACGGCGAATCGATCTCGATCGCCGACCACCTGACGCTGCGCGAGCGCGGCGAAGTGGTGTACCGCCCCACCGTGCACTACGCCTACCATCCCTGCGACGACGCCGTGCTGTCGCTGCACGAGACCGCCGGCAAGAACTGGCGCCCGCAGCGCGAGCGCCGCATCATGCGCGACGAGATCGACAGCGGCATCGATGAACTGGGCGTGCTGCTGATGGGCAACCGGAAAGGGGCGTACTGGTATGGCTCGCGCCTGACCATCGAAGAGGCGCGCGCGGGCGCGCCGCACAATTCAGCCACCAGCCTGCAAGTGGCGGCGGGCGCGCTGGGCGGCATGGTGTGGGCCATGCGCAATCCGCGCGCCGGCGTCGTGGAGCCGGACGACATCGACTATGAGCTGGTGCTGCGCATCGCCGCGCCCTACCTGGGCCAGCTGGTGGGCGTCTATGGCGACTGGACCCCGATCAAGGAGCGCAGTCCGCTGTTCGAGGAAGAGATGGACCGCGACGATCCCTGGCAGTTCCTGAACTTCCGGGTCGCCTAGGCGGGGGCCGCATGCTGCTGCAAAAAGAACTGGGCGTCATCGAGAACTCCTACTACGAGGCCAGCGTCGCGCGGCCGGCGCCGCTGCCGCCGCTGTGCGAACACGCCGAGGCCGACGTCTGCGTGGTCGGCGCCGGGCTGGCCGGGCTGTCCGCCGCGCTGGAGCTGGCGCAGCGCGGCCACAGCGTGGTGCTGCTGGAAGCGCAGCGGGTGGGCTGGGGCGCCTCCGGCCGCAACGGCGGCCAGGTGCTGCCGGGTTTCGGCTCGGACGGCGAACGCGCGGTCGAGCGCCAGTTGAGCAAGGAGGACGCGCGCCGCGCCTGGGACGCCTCGGTGCTGGGCGTGCAGCTGCTGCGCGAACGCATCGCCCGCCACGCCATCGATTGCGACTACACGCCAGGCGCGCTCAGCCTGGCCGTGAAGCCGCGCAAGCTGCGCGAACTGGAGCACTGGGTGCGCCATGTGGGCGAGCGCTACAACTACCCGCTGCGCTGGATTGCGCCGAGCGATGTCGGGCAATGGATCGCCAGCGCGCGCTACCATGGCGGCGTCGCCGACCTGGCCGCCGGCAGCCTGCATCCGCTGAAATACTGTCTGGGCCTGGGCCGCGCGGCGCTGGCGGCGGGCGTGCGCATCTACGAGGACTCGCCGGTCTTCCTGCTCGAGCGTGGCGCCGCCCCGGTCGTCAAAACGGCGCAGGGACAGGTGCGCGCGCGCTTCGTGGTGCTGGCCGGGAACGTCTACCTGGCCGAATACGGCGACCTCGCGCCCCAGTTGAGCGCGCGCATCATGCCGGTGGGGACGTATATGGTGGCCACGCAACCCATGGGGGCCGAGCGCGCCGCCGCCCTGCTGCCGCAGCGCAGCGCCGTCTCCGACACCAATTTCGTACTCGACTATTTCCGCCTGAGCGCCGACCACCGCCTGCTGTTCGGCGCCGGCGACAGCTACAGCGGCCACACGCCCAGCAACCTGGTGGCGCGCATCCAGCGCCGCGTGGTGGCCGTCTTTCCCCAGCTGTCGGACCTGGAGATCGATTATGCCTGGGGCGGCTTCATCGACATCACGGCCAACCGCGCGCCCAACCTCGGCCGGCTGGACGGCAACATCTACTACCTGCAGGGCTTTTCCGGCCACGGCCTGGCGTTTACCGGCATGGCCGGCCTGCTGGCGGCCGAAGCGATCGACGGCCAGGCCGGGCGTTTCGACGTGTTCGCCCGCCTCAAGCACCACGCCTTCCCCGGCGGCGCCCTGATGCGCACGCCTGCGCTCATACTGGGCAAGCTCTACTTCCAGCTGAAAGACCTGCTGTAGCCCCGCCCTGCCCGCCCCGTACCGCAAAACTCCCGCTGTAATGATGCAAGGCAAGTGATAAAATATGCCTTTGGGCGACGGTGTTTTTCACCAGTCCACATCAGTTTCCGAAAGAACAACATGAGCCAAACTTCCGCCTTCTCCGGCAGCCTGTTCATGGTGGCAGCCCCTTCGGGCGCAGGCAAATCGACGCTGGTCAATGCGCTGCTGGCGCAGGAGCCGGCCATCAAGCTGTCGATTTCGACCACCACCCGCGCCCCGCGCCCGGGCGAGCAGCACGGCCGCGAGTACTTCTTCACCTCGCCGGCAGACTTCGTGGCGCGCGCGCAGGCGGGCGAATTCCTGGAGTGGGCCGAAGTGCACGGCAATTACTACGGCACCTCGCGCATCTTCGTCGAAGAACAGATGCGCACCGGCACCGACATCCTGCTCGAGATCGACTGGCAGGGCGCGCGCCAGGTGAAAAAACAGTTCCCGCAGGCGGCCGGCATCTTCATTTTGCCGCCGTCGATCGCCGCGCTGGAAGAGCGTTTGCACAAGCGCGGCCAGGACGAGCCGCACGTCATCACGCGCCGCCTGCTGGCGGCCGGCGGCGAAATCGCGCACGCGCCCGAGTTCGAGTATGTTATTATCAATCAGGAGTTTCCGGTCGCCTTGTCCGAACTGAGCGCGATTGTGAGAGCGGCCCGTTGCCGGTTTGCGCAACAAGCGGCCCGCAATGCATCGCTCTTCGCCCAGCTGGGCATCCACGCCGAACACGCAGAATAAGCTTTTTTAGGAGTTAAGATGGCCCGTATTACGATTGAAGATTGTCTGAAGAATATCCCTAACCGTTTTCAGCTGACCCTGGCCGCGACCTATCGCGCCCGCCAGCTGCTGCAAGGCCACACCCCTAAAGTGGATGCCAAGGATAAGCCGACCGTAGTTGCACTGCGTGAAATCGCCGCCGGCAAGGTCGGCCTGGAAATGCTGAAAAAGGTTCCCATGTAAGTTGGGAGCCTTTGCGCCCCGCCCAGTGTAGTTCGAGGTTACACCCACACACCGACACTGGACATGTATGGACCTGACTGACAATGTTACAGGCAAGCCCGCCAGTCGGGCCAAGCGCCCGGCCAAATCTGCGCCGGGCGTTCCCGCTTCTGCACCCTCTGCTCCACCACCTGTGACCTCTTCGCCACTCGCCACCCCCACCTTGACCGCGGGCGTCGCGTCCGTCACCCACCTGACCGAAAAGCTGTCCGACTACATGACGGCGTCCGACCTGAAAAAGGTCAAGGACGCCTATCGTTTCTCGGACGAGATGCACCTGGGCCAGGTCCGCAAATCGGGCGAACCCTACATCTCCCATCCGATCGCCGTGGCCGAAATCTGCGCCGACTGGAAGCTGGACGCGCAAGCCATCATGGCCGCGCTGCTGCACGACGTGATGGAGGACCAGGACGTCAAGAAGGACGAGCTGATCGAACGCTTCGGCGCGCCGGTGGCGCACCTGGTGGACGGTCTGTCCAAGCTGGAGAAGATCGAGTTCCAGAGCCAGATCGAGGCGCAGGCGGAAAACTTCCGCAAGATGCTGCTGGCCATGGCCTCGGACGTGCGCGTAATCCTGATCAAGCTGGCCGACCGCCTGCACAATATGCGCACGCTGGACGTGATGGCGCCGGCCAAGAAGCGCCGCATCGCCAGCGAGACCATGGAAGTGTACGTGCCGATCGCGCACCGCCTGGGCCTGAACAACATCTACCGCGAACTGCAGGAACTGTCGTTCTCGCACCTGTACCCGCTGCGCTACCACGTGCTGCAGAAGGCCGTGAAGGCGGCGCGCGGCAACCGCCGCGAGGTGGTCAAGAAGATCCTCGAGTCCGTCAAGAACACCCTGGCGATGGCGGACATCGAAGCGGAAGTCTACGGCCGCGAAAAGACCCTGTACGGCATCTACAAGAAGATGCGCAGCAAGCACCTGTCGTTCTCGCAGGTGCTGGACGTGTACGGCTTCCGCGTGGTGGTCGACAGCTTCCCCAACTGCTACGTGGCGCTCGGTACGCTGCACTCGCTGTACAAGCCGATGCCGGGCAAGTTCAAGGACTACATCGCGATCCGCAAGCTGAACGGCTACCAGTCGCTGCACACCACGCTGATCGGCCCCTACGGCACGCCGGTCGAATTCCAGATCCGCACCCAGGAGATGCACCGCACCGCCGAATCCGGCGTGGCCGCGCACTGGCTGTACAAGACCGGCGACATCAACCTGTCCGACATGCAGCAGCGCACCCACGCCTGGCTGCAGTCGCTGCTCGACATCCAGCAGCAGACCGGCGACTCGGCCGAGTTCCTGGAACACGTCAAGGTCGACCTGTTCCCCGACTCGGTCTACGTGTTCACGCCGAAGTCGAAGATCATCGCGCTGCCGCGCGGCGCCACGCCGATCGACTTCGCCTACGCCATCCACACCGGCATTGGCGACCATACCGTGTCGGTGACGATCAACAGCGAACCGGCCACCTTGCGCAGCGAACTGCGCAATGGCGACATCGTCGAAATCGTGACCGACCCGACCTCGCGCCCCAGCCCGAGCTGGCTGTCCTTCGTGCGCACCGGCAAGGCCCGTTCGGCCATCCGCCACCACCTGCGCACCATCAACCTGCCGGAATCGATCGCGCTGGGCCGGCAGTTGCTGGCGCAGGCGCTGGCGGCCGTGAGCATCGAGCCGGACCTGCCGGACGCGCTGGCCGAGCGCCTGCTGAACGAATCGAGCGCCAAATCCATGGACGAGCTGTACGCCGACATCGGCATCGGCAAGCGCATGGCGGCGCTGGTGGCGCGCCACATCTTCGGCCTGCTGGGCGGCGAATCGGCCTCCGTGCCGATCGACCACAACAGCGCGGGCGAACTCGACCCGGTCACCATCTGCGGCAGCGAGGGCGTGTCGGTGCAGCTGGCGCAATGCTGCCTGCCGATCCCGGGCGACCAGATCATCGGCCAGCTGCGGCGCGACCAGGGGCTGCAAGTGCACACGCTGGACTGCTCGGTGGCCAAGCGCCAGCGCCAGAAGGAACCGGACCGCTGGATCGCCGTCAAATGGGGCAGCGACATCAACCGCCGCTTCGACAGCCGCATCAAGCTCCTGATCAACAATGAAAAGGGCATCTTGGCGCGGGTGGCGGCGGAAATCGGCGAATCGGACGGCAACATCACCTTCGTCGGCATGGACGAGGACAAGGAACACGTGCTGCACCAGCTGCGCTTCACCATCCAGGTGAAGGACCGCGTGCACCTGGCCGGCCTGCTGCGCAACGTGCGCCGCGTGACCGGCGTCAACCGCATCCTGCGCGAACGCAGCTAAGCGCCGCCGGGGCCGCCTCCGCTTGCGGCGGCGGCCCGCGCTTAGCTGTGACTATCCTGTGCGTACTCTTGCACCTACCCTTGTACCTACCCTTGTACCTGCCCTTGTACCTGCCCTTGTGCTTGCTTGTGCCTACTTGTGCTCAAGCGGCTCGTACCAGTAAGCCTTGTTGGCCAGCGGCGTTTGCGGCGACAGCCAGCGGTTCTCCAGCTTGAACACGCGGCGCTTGCGCAAGCCCACCTTCTCGATCAGCTCGTCGTAAAACTCGTGGAAGATGCGGTCGAAGCTGCCATCGGCGACCAGCGCGCGCATGCCCGCCTCGAGCCGCTCGGCCAGGCGCGGCTGGCCCGGCGTGACAAAGAAATAGCGCGGCAGAGGCATATAGATGACAAAACTGCGCTCCACCGCCAGTTCAGGGAAGGCCTGCGCGTACACGGCCTGTTCATACACCGCCTCATCTATTCCGCGCGGGAAATGCTGGAAGCGGTCGGCTGCCAGCATGCTGTGCAGGCCGGACGTCGAATTGCCCAGCGCCACGGCGAAACCGGTGTCCTGAAACACTGCCGTCGAACTCCATTGCCGCCCCGCCCCGATCGGTATCCGCTTGAGCTGCTCCAGCGTCTGCAGCGCGCTGAAAAACGACTGGCGGCGGCTGTCGATCAGCGAAATGCGGTAGCCCGACAAGCCCTTGTCGACCGGTATGCGGATCGGCAGCAGCTTTTGCTCCCATTCGGGCGAGGTGATCTGCGCGGCGAGGTTGACCAGCTTGCCCTGCACCATTTCCTGCATCAGGCGGTCGCGTTCCATGGCCAGCGGCGAAGTGCGCAATTGATACGGCCCGTACTGCGCGCTGGACGCGTCCAGCGCCGCGGTCAGCACATGGTAGGTGTAGCGGTCGCGCAGGTCGGCACGGCTGAAATTGTGGTCTATCGTGTAGACGTCGGGCGCCCGCGCCAGCACAAGCGGGGCCGGCAGCACCAGCGTGCCCAATGCCGCCGCCAGCATGCGGCGCAGCCTATTCTTGGGCGGGTGCGGGATAGCTCACCTCCAGGATGTCCAGTTCCTCCACGCCGTTCGGCGTGTGGAGGGTGACGGTGTCGCCCTCGCGCGCCTTGGTCAGCGTGCGGGCCACCGGCGAGATCCAGCTGATCTTGCCTTTCAGCGGATCGAGCTCATCTATACCGACGATGGTGACCGTGCGTTCCTCGCCGTGGGCGTTGCTGTAGGTCACGGTGGCGCCGAAAAAGATCTGGTCGCTGCCATGATGGACGCTGGGACTGACCACCTCGGCCAAATCCATGCGCTTGGTCAGGAAGCGGATGCGGCGGTCGATCTCGCGCAGCCGCTTCTTGCCGTAGATGTAGTCGCCGTTCTCCGAGCGGTCGCCGTTGGAAGCGGCCCAGTGCACGATGCGCACCACTTCGGGCCGGTCGACGTCGATCAGCTGCAGCAGCTCGTCCTTGATGCGCTGGTAGCCGGCCGGCGTGATGTAGTTTTTCGAGCCGGGCGGGATCGCCAGCGCCAGCGCGGCGGCCTCGTCGTCATCGTCGTTGTCGGATTCTTTGGTGAATGCTTTACTCATAACTTTCCACAACTTTCACGTATCATGCCTCCATGAAGCGATTGTACACACTCAGACGCCGTTTGCTGGCCCCCCTCGTTTATCTGGCGGCCATCATCCTGTTGCTGGAAGAATGGCTGTGGGACCTGGGCGCGCGCCTGATGGCCGCCCTCGCGCGCGTGCTGCCGCTGCCGCGCCTGGCGCGCTGGATCGCCTCGCTCGGCCCGGTGGCGGCGCTGTGCCTGTTCCTGCTGCCGGGACTGCTGCTCTTCCCCGTGAAGATACTGGCGCTGCTGGCCATTGCCAGGGGCCACGCGTTCACCGGCGTGTGCACCATCTTGCTGGCCAAAATCGCCGGCGCGGCGGCCGTGGCGCGCATCTACGCGCTGACCCTGCCCGCGCTGCTGCGCCTGCGCTGGTTCGCCTGGTGCCTGGAACGTTTCCTGGCGCTGAAGGACCGCTGGATAGCGCGCCTGCGCGCCACCCGCGCCTGGCGCGAGGTGTCGGCGCTGGCTGCCGCCGCGCGCGCCTGGCGCCAAAGCTTGTGGCTGCGCCTGCATCCCGCACCCCACGCGCGCAACGGCAACCGCCTGTTGCGCGTGCTGCGCCGCTACATCAGCCAGTGGCGCGCGCGCCGCCGCGAGCCATGAGCGGCGTGCCGCCCGGGCAGCGCACCGCCCACGGTGCGCCAGCCCCGCAGGCCGGCGAACCCGGCCCAGCCCCCGGCGGCGGCGCCGGCCAAGCAGCCCAGCCCGCCATCGCCGCCGCGCTGCAGCAGGCGCAAGCCCGCTTCGACGCCATCGTGCGCAATACGCCCGGCCTGGTCTACCAGTTCGTCCGCTACGGCGACGGCGCGGTGGCCTTCACCTACCTGAGCGACGGTTGCCAGGCCCTGCTGGGCATGCCGGCCGCCGAGCTGTACGCGCATCCCGAGCGCTTCTTCGAGCTGATCCTGGAAGAGGACCGCAAATCCTACCTGGACGCGATGCTGGCCTCGGCCGCGTCGCTGTGGAGCTGGAACTGGGAGGGCAGGATCTGGGTCGACGCCTGGAAGGACGTGAAGTGGATCAACCTGCGCTGCACGCCGCACATCCAGCCCGGCTCGGAAACGGTGCAGTGGGAAGGCATCATGACCAACATCACGGAGAGCAAGCTGGAGCAGCTGGAGGTGCGCCAGAGCCGCGCCCGCCTGGCCGAGCTGACCGCCCACATGGAGACGGTCAAGGAGCAGGAGCGCACCCGCATCGCGCGCGAGATCCACGACGACCTGGGCGGCAACCTGACCGCCATCAAGATGGCGCTGGCCATGCTGAGCAGCCGGCTGCCGCCATCGGACCCGGCGCTGCAGGACAAGGCCGCCTATGTCGACGCGCTGGTGGACCGCACCATCGACGCGGTGCACCGCATTTCGCTCGACCTGCGCCCGTCCATCCTGGACTTCGGCCTGGTGGCGGCGCTGGAATGGCAGGTCAAGGAGTTCGGCACCCAGGCCGGCATCGAGATCGGCTTCGACTGCGCGCCGCGCGAGATCGAACTCGAGCCGAACCGGGCCAGCGCCCTGTTCCGCATCGTGCAGGAGGCGCTGACCAATATCGCCAAGCACGCGCACGCCAGCCGCGTGAACCTGCAGCTGCACCGCACGCGCCACTACATCAGCCTGAAAATCATCGACAACGGGCGCGGCATCGCCCAGGCCGACCGCGCCAAGCCGCAGTCCTTCGGCCTGCGCGGCATGGCCGAGCGCGCCCGCGCCTTGGGCGGGACCTTGACGCTGAGCCACGCGCCCGGCGGCGGCACTGTGGTAGCCATCAAGCTCAAGCGCGAAAATAAGCACGAAACCGCCGGCCCGCCCTCGCCTGCGGCGGCCGGCGGCGCTACAATAGGTTCTTGATAGCAACAGTATCCCCATGACAGACAAAGCAACCATCAAAGTGTTCATCGCCGACGACCACGCCATCGTGCGCGAAGGCTTGAAGCAGATCCTGGCCGACACCAAGGACATCATCGTGGCCGGCGAGGCGGAAAACGGCTTCGACGCGATCAAGCTGTTCCGCAAATCCGGCTGCCACGTGGTGCTGCTCGACATTTCCATGCCCGACCGCAGCGGCATCGAGGTGCTGAAACAGATCAAGAAGGAAAAACCGGAGCTGGCGGTGCTGATGCTGTCCATGCACCGCGAGGACCAGTACGCGATCCGCTCGCTGAAGGCCGGCGCGGCCGGCTACCTCACCAAGCAGAGCGCGCCGAAAGAACTGGTGACGGCGATCCGCCAGGTCGCCGGCGGGTTAAAATACGTGAGTCCGGCATTGGCCCAGGAACTGGCCAACCACCTCGGCGAGGACCACGAGGCGCCACCGCACGAAACGCTGTCCGACCGCGAATACCAGACCCTGACCATGATCGCCTCCGGCAAGACGGTGGGTGCCATCGCCAAGGAGCTGTCGCTGTCGGTCAAGACGGTGAGCGAATACCGCGCGCGCCTGCTGGTGAAGATGAAACTGAAGAACAGCGCGGAACTGACCCACTACGCGATCAAGAACCAGCTGATCGAGTAGCGGCCCGCATGACAGGCGGCCGGCGTTGCCGGTTCAATATTATTTCATGCTTGAAAGTAAGTGCTGTTCTGCCCGCTTATCGAGGAATAAACGGACTCTGGCGTGCACTATCATGAAGCCAGTCAGTAAACCTACAAGAGGCCGTGCGTCACATGTCCAGCAAATCTTCCCCTCCCGCCGCGATGGAACAGAATCCGGCCGACATCGCACGCGAAGCATTCCGCCGCCTGGCGACCCGGCGCATCGCGCCGACGCCCGAGGCTTACCGCGACATCTATAACGAGATCGCCGGGGTTCCTACGCCGCCGGTGCTGGCCGGCACCGCCGCGCCGCAGGATCCGGGCCCGGAACTGATGCTCTACCAGTTCGCCAGCCGCCTGGGCGACCAGCCCGGCGACTTGGCCGACTACGGCCGCCGCCTGAGCCGCGCCGTCAAGGCGCGCGACTGGGAAGGCTATGCCCGCACCCTGGTGCAGCTGGCCGAACGCCCGGCCGGCGCCAGGCGCGGCATCGACGTGGCCGACATCCCGGACGGCGAACACACCCGCGCGCTGCGTGAAATGCTGAGCCGCACCCTGAGTTTCGCGGTCGCCTCCCTGCTCAGCGGCACCCCGGCCCTGGTGGCCGAGGCCGAGGCGCTGGGCGCGGCCACCAAGGAGGCGCACACCGAGGCGGCGCTGTCGGAGATCGCGCTGCGCCTGAAGCAGCTGTGCTACCAGATTGAACTCAAGAGCGGCGACACGGCCGAGCAGCAGGAACTGCTGCTGCGCCTGTTCCGCCTGCTGCTGGAGAACGTCAGCGAACTGCTCGACGACGATTCCTGGCTGCGCGGCCAGATCGACGCGGTGCAGAACCTGATCGCCGGTCCGCTCGACCAGCGCGCGCTGGAAGACGCCACCCGCAGCCTGAAGGACGTGATCTACAAGCAAAGCCAGCTCAAGCACAGCCTGTCGGACGTCAAGCTCACCGTCAAGAACATGATGATGACCTTTATCGACCGCCTGGGCCAGGTGGCCGCCTCCACCGGCGACTTCCACGAGAAGATAGGCGGCTATTCGGACAAGATCAGCAAGGCCGAGAACATCACCGAGCTGAACCAGATCCTGGACGAGGTGCTCAAGGAAACCCGCATCGTCCAGACCGAGGCGCTGAAGGCGCGCGACAATATGGTGATGGCGCGCCAGGAAGTGCAGGACGCCGAGGCCCGCATCCACCAGCTGGAGGCCAAGCTGCAGCATATGAGCGAGCTGGTGCGCGAAGACCAGCTGACCGGCAGCCTGAACCGCCGCGGCCTGGACGACGTGTTCGAACGCGAAACCGCGCGCGCCGACCGGCGCGGCACGCCGCTGTGCATCGCCATCCTGGACCTGGACGATTTCAAGCGCCTGAACGACACCTACGGCCACATCGCCGGCGACGCCGCGCTCAAGCACCTGGTCAAGATCGTCAAGGACACCTTGCGCTCGATGGACGTGATCGCCCGCTTCGGCGGCGAGGAATTCCTGATCCTGCTGCCCGAGACCACCATCGAGGCCGCCTCGCAGACCATGACGCGCTTGCAGCGCGAACTGACCCGGCACTTCTTCATGCACGACAACGAGAAGGTGCTGATCACTTTCTCGGCCGGCGTGGCGCTGCGCCGCCCGAACGAGGACCAGACCGAGCTGGTCAAGCGCGCAGACAAGGCCATGTACCAGGCCAAGCAGACCGGAAAGAACCGGGTCGTCGTTGCAGATTGAGCAATTTTCGCCCGTTTTACCCCAGGCCCGCCTCTGTGCGGGCCTTTTTTTTCATTGCTGAAGCACGAAAATAAAATTATTTTCACCCTAAAGTTCAGCCCGATTGCGCCGCTTAAGCGTGTAGCAGCAGATGAATTTGAGGGTGAATCGAAAAAAATTAGGCCTGTTTCCTCCCTAAACTTTTCCCATGGGGCAACCGTTACTGAATACAACAGCGGCTTGATCGTCTCGGAACAGCGGGGCGGGCCAAAGTGAAATGAGCAAGTAGCCCAACAAGCAGTACCAGTCTCGGAGAAACATCATGGCCCAAACCATCAACACCAACATTGCCTCGCTGAACTCGCAACGCAACCTGAATACGTCGCAAGCCGCCCTGGGCACCTCGCTGCAACGTCTGTCGTCCGGTCTGCGCATCAACAGCGCGAAAGACGACGCGGCAGGTCTGGCAATTTCGGAACGCTTCACCTCGCAAGTTCGCGGCAATAACCAGGCAGCACGCAACGCCAACGACGGTATCTCCCTGGCGCAAACGGCTGAAGGTGGCTTGAGCACCGCAGGCGATCTGCTGCAGCGTATCCGCGAACTGGCAGTCCAGTCGGCCAACGGCTCGAACTCGGCATCGGACCGCAAATCGATCCAGAACGAGGTGGGCGCCCTGTCGAAAGAACTCGACCGCGTTGCCACCAGCACCCAGTTCAACGGCCAGAACGTTCTGGACGGCTCGCTGACCAGCACCCAGTTCCAGGTCGGTGCGAACTCGAACCAGACCATCAACATCGGTGTGCAGAGCGCGAAAGCGACCGACATCGGCAACAACACGATCAAGCCGACCGATACTGCCACCTCGCTGTCGCAAGCTGCGGCTGGCGCTGGCGACTTGACCACCGACCAGGCTAATCTGCTGACCGCCGATGACACTCTGACCATCAGCTCGGGCGCGGGCCTCACCACCGACGTGTTTGTGAAAACCGCCGATTCGGCCAAGGCCGTTGCCGACAAAGTTAACGCCACTACCCAGACCTCGGGCGTGTCGGCCCAAGCCAAGACCGTGGCCACCATTGCCAAGATCGCCGACGGCGCGGTGAACTTCCAGCTGCGCGGTGCCAACTCGGTCGCCAACGACGCGAACTCCAAGGCCGTGACCATTTCGGCCAAGGTGGTGGGCGGCGACCTGTCGGCCTTGGCCCAGGCCGTGAATGCGCAAAGCAACACCACCAACATTACCGCATCCGTGACGCTGGACTCGTCGGGCGCCAAGGAATTGCAACTGACCGACGCGGCCGGCAACGACATCCAGTTGGCGGCCCAGACCGGTGACGTCGCCTTGGGTGCCGCCGAACTGCGTGGTGCCGATGTAGCCGGCGCACCAGCAGCGACCGTCGCAGTACTTGCGGCCGGCAACTTCGGCGTGGTGGGCGGCCGTGTCGAGTTTTCGTCCGATACCGGCTTCTCGATCGCCAGCACCAACGACACCATCACCGGCGGCACCAACGTCGGCAGCGATCTGCAGTCGGTGTCCAGCCTGGACGTGAGCACCGTGCAAGGTTCGAACGACGCCTTGCTGACGATCGACGCGGCTCTGAACTCGATCAACAGCAACCGCGCAGCACTGGGTGCGATCCAGAACCGTTTCGCTTCGACCATCTCGAACCTGCAAACGACCACGGAAAACCTGTCGGCTTCCCGTAGCCGCATCCAGGACACCGACTTCGCAGCGGAAACGGCGCAACTGACCCGCGGCCAGATCCTGCAACAAGCCGGTACCGCCATCTTGGCGCAGGCCAACTCGCTGCCTAACGGCGTGCTGTCCCTGCTGCGCGGCTAATCGCTCGCGACAACTTGATGATGTGATGGCCAGCCATCATTGAAACCAGGTTCCCCGGCTGACTCGTGCAGCCGGGGATTTTGCATAAAGGAAGCAATCATGACTATCGAATCCATCAGCTCGGCCAGCCCGGCGCGCAATGTGGACCGGCCGGTCGCTGCGACTGACAACGCCGCGCCGCAAGGCGCCGGCCGCCCCCCCGCCACGGAATTGGAGACGGCGGCCGCAGTACGCGCCGCTGCCCCGCCCCCAACACTGGACCAGGTCAAGCAGGCCGTCTCCGACCTGAACAATTCTTCCCAGACCAAGTCGCAGGGCCTGGAATTTTCGGTCGACAATGACAGCAAGCGCACCATCGTCAAGGTGATCGACCAGACCACCAAGGAAGTGCTGCGCCAGATGCCCTCGCAGGAGGCGCTGGAAATTGCCAAGGCGCTCGACACCACCAAGGGGCTGCTGATCAAGCAGACGGCCTGACCCGGCGCGCGCTCTGCGCGCCGTTTTTTTTCCCGCCATGGCATCATGGTGGCGACCTCTGCCTGTTTTTGCGCCATTTTTCGGTCCGTTTTCAGCGCATCCCCCTCTGGCGCTGCCACTTTTTTTAGCGAATCGTGAACTGGCTGGTAATTCCCCTTCTCAAGTCCTCTTTGATTATGCCGATAATGACTTAATCTATCGTTTTCACCAGGAGCACAACGTGGGCCTTTCTTCACCCGGCATCGGATCCAATCTGGACGTCAACGCCATCATCAGCAAGCTGATGTCGGTCGAGGCGGCGCCTGCGGCCACGATGGACAAGAAGTCCGCCAGCTACCTGGCGAAAGTGACCGCCTTCGGCACGGTTTCCGGTGCGCTGGGCAGCTTCCAGTCTTCGCTCTCCAGCCTGACGTCGCTGTCGACCTTCCAGGCGCTGAGCAGCAACTCCAGCGACAGCAGCATCTTGAGCGGCACGGCCACCAGCAAGGCCCAGCCAGGAACGTACAAGGTCGACATCAGCCAACTGGCGCAGGCGCAGACCCTGGCCACGGCCGGCTACAAGACCACCAAATCGGCCATCGGCCTGGGCGCCAAGACCACCATCAACATCCAGCTCGGCACCGTGGCAGGCGGCAGCTTCGGCCTGACCGGCAGCACCCTGGCCAACACCGTGGTCACCGGCGGCATCACCCCTGGCGGCTTGAGCATCAACGGCACGGCCATCGCCACCGACGGCAGCACCCGCAGCGCCAAGCTGCTGGCCGACGCGATCAACGCCAAAAGCACCACCACCGGCGTCTCGGCCAAGGCGGAACCCACCGTCACCAGCGCCACCCTGTTCGGCGCTGCCGGCGCCAGCAGCTACGGCGCCATCGACACCTCAGGCGGGGGCACCTACAGCCTGAACGTGGGCGGTGTGGAAATCGCCAGCCAGATCACCGGCCTGGCGCCCGGCGCAGCGGGCGCGGTCGATGCCGCTGCGCTGGACGCGGTATTGGGCGGCAGCAACAGCGTGACGCAGGCACTGGCCAACTCCAACATCACCATCAGCGGCACCGCCGCCGCCGGCGACTTGCGTTTCACCAACGCTGATGGTTCCAACATCACCATCGCCGAAAACGTGACCGGCGCTGTGACCGGCGGCATCGGCAACAGCGGCACCGCCAACACCGGCTACAACGCCACCACCGCCAGCGCGATTTCGCTGGTGTCGGCCAGCGGCACCCAGATCAACGTCGGCGGCAGCAACCCGACTGCGGCCGGCCTGACGGCGGGCATAGGCGGCACCTACCAGGCCGCCACCTTCACCCAGGACGGCACCCGCAGCAGCGGCAACATTGTTATCGACAGCACTAACAACACGCTGCAAGGCATCCGCGACGCCATCAACAAGGCCAATTTCGGCGTCACCGCCAGCATCGTCTCGGACGGCAGCGCCGACACCCCGAACCACCTGGTGCTGACCTCGAGCGCCACCGGCGCCAACTCGAACATGCGCATCAACGTCAGCGGCGACGGCGCCGACCCGGCCGACCCGGCCATCGTCGCCCTGCTGGGCTACGACCCGGGCGGCGTGCAGAACCTGAGCCAGAAGACCGCAGCCCAGGACACGCTGGCCGTCGTCAACGGCATCGCCGTCACCAGCAGCAGCACAGGCATCACCGGCGCCGTCGAGGGCGTGACCCTAAGCGCCAACAAGGTCGGCAGTGCCAGCCTGACCGTGTCCAAGGACACCGCCAACATCACCAGCTCGATCCAGGGCTTCGTCAAAGCGTATAACGACCTGAGCACACAAATCAAGTCAGTTAGCGGCTACGACGCGGAAACCAAGAAGGGCGGCGACCTGCTGGGCGACTCGACCATACAGAATTTACAAGCAGCATTGCGGCGCCAGCTGACCGGCAGCATCACCGGGCTGCAAGGCAGCAAGCTGACCTCGCTGTCCCAGGTCGGCATCGCGTTCCAGAAAGACGGCACGCTGACGCTGGATTCGAGCAAGCTGCAAAAAGCCATGAACACCAATTTCGCCGACATCGGCGGCCTGTTCGCGGCGGTCGGCCGCAGTTCCGACGCCGACGTCAGCTTCACCAGTTCAACCGCCAAGACCATGGCCGGCGAATACGTGGTCGACATCACCGCACTGGCAACCCAAGGCACGCTGACCAGCCTTGCGCCGCCGCCTGCCACGACCACCATCGCGGCAGACACCGTCTGGACCGTCAAGCTGAACGACACGGTGCCGACCAACAGTAGCAACACCGCTTCGGTCAAACTGACGGCGGGCAGCTATTCGCCTGACGCGCTGGCGACCTTGCTGCAAGCGTCGATCAACGGCGCCAGCAATTTCACCGAAAAAGGCTCGACCGTATCGGTGACGCTGAACGACGATGGCACGTTGAAGCTCAATTCAACCAAGTACGGTTCGACCTCGAACGTCACGCTGACCAGCGACACCGGCACCGCCGTGAGCGACCTGTTCGGCGCTGCCACTCCGGTCGAGGGCGTGAACGTAGCCGGCACCATAGGCGGCTACTCGGCCACCGGTGACGGTCAAGTGCTGACCGGCGGCCCCGGCGCGCCGGTCGAAGGCTTGAAGCTGGAGATCAAGGGCGACACCATTGGCAGCCGCGGCACGCTGGGCTTCTCGCAGGGCTACGCCTACCAGATGGAAAACCTGGCCAAGAGTTTCCTGGGTGCGGACGGCGTGCTCACCGGCCGCACCAAAGGGTTAAACCAGAGTGTCAAGGACATCGCCAAGCAAAAAGACGCCTTCAACCTGAAGCTGGTCGACATCGAAGCACGCTACCGCAAGCAATACACCGCGCTGGACACGGCACTGTCCAGCATGAGCACGACCGCCGCGTTCCTGACGCAGCAGTTCGCGAAATTGAACGCATAAGCTACACAAGGGAGACAAGTATGTTCGGATCAAGGCAAACTGGCGTGAATGCCTATGCAAAAGTGGGCATGGAGACCGGTGTCGTCGCGGCCAGCCCGCACAAACTGATCGTCATGCTGTTTGACGGCGCGCTGGTGTCGATCAGCAACGCGCTGACGAATATGCGCGCCGGCAACATCGGCGAAAAAGGCAAAGCCATTTCCAAGGCCATCATGATCATCGACAGCGGCCTGCGCGCCGCGCTCGACAAGAAAGTGGGCGGCGAGATCGCCGAGGGCCTGGACGCGCTGTACGAATACATGAGCGGCCGGTTGCTGACGGCCAACCTGAAGAACGATCCGGCCATGCTGGAAGAAGTGCAGCGCCTGTTGACGGAACTGCGCGACGCCTGGAACCAGATCGGCGACACCCCGGCAGTGAAAGCGCCCGCCACCGCCGCCCTCAACAACAAATACGCGAGCGCCTGATCCATGATGACGAATCAAGAAGTGTTAAACGTGTACGCCGACATGGCCGAGCTGACCGAACAGATGCTGGGCCACGCCAGCCGTGGCGAATGGGACGAGATGGTGGAACTGGAGCAACGCTGCGCCATGCATGTGCGCACCTTGCAGGGGCAGGAAGACCCGCAGCCTATGCAGGGCGAGCAGCGCGAACGCAAGGTCGAACTGATCCGCAAAATGCTGACCGCCGACCGCCAGATCCGCGACCTGACCATGCCCTGGATGGCGCAGCTGTCGGCCCTGATCAACAGCACCGGCACCGAACGGCGGCTGGTCAACGCGTACGGCGGCGTTTAAGCCGGAATAGGTCACCATCATGCTGCCGCCGCGTCTGGACGCCGCCGGCGTCAAGCTGGCGCCGAGCGGCACAGTTGGCGCCTCCCGGCCCATCTCCCCGGCGCCGGCGGCCATTCCCGTCAGCGACGCGCGGCAAGCCGCGTTCCAGCGCTCCCTGAGCGGCATGGTCGGCCAGACCATGAAGGGCGAGGTGCTGTCGAAGTACGATGACGGCAGCTATCTGGTGCGCGTGGCCGGCAATTCGGCCCGCATGATGTTGCCCGGCGGCGCCCAAGTCGGCGCCGAAGTGCCGCTGACCCTGATCGCCACCACGCCCCGCCCCACCTTCCAGGTCGGCATGGGCGCGCAAGGCACGCAAACCGCCCAGCTCTATACCGAAGCCGGCCTGCCGCCCGGCGACACGCCGGACGCTCCAGGCGCCCAGCCCCGGCTTCCTTCCCAAGACACGACCGGTTTGCCCGGCCGAAACACAGGCTTGCCCGGCCAGGCAGGGCAAGCCGCCGGCCAAGGCGCGCCCACCGCCAGCGGCCAGCCCGGCGCGGCGGCTGGCCAGGCCGGCACAGCAGGACAACCGGGCTCTGCTGCCCTGCCCGGCGCCGCTGGGGGCGTCCCCGGCCAAGCGGGCGCGCCCGGCACAGCAGCGGGTTCTGGCGCCGCCGACGCGGATGGCAGCGCCGGCAACGCCGCAGGCGGTGCAAACTCCGCAAAAACATCCACGGCGGGCGCGGCCGGTACGGCGAATGCGGCCAATGCGGCAAACACGGCCAGCGCCGCTGCGGCACAGGCACACGCAGGTCTGTCCGCGCAGGCTGGCAATGTCAGCGCCCAAGCGAATCTCCGCACCGCAGCCCAAGCCGCCGCAGCTGCAGCCGGCACCACGGCTGGCGCTGAGGCGGTCACCACTGCCGGCCAACCCGGCGCCGCCGGTAACGCCGGCGCGCAAGGCGCCACAAGCGCGGCAGGCCAGGCGCGTCCGCAAAGCCTGGCCGCCGCCCTGCTCGGCCGCGCGCCGCTGACACCGGCCGACCAGCTCCCCGGATTGGGCCGCGACACGCCCACCGCCGCCTTGAGCCAAGCCGCCCGCACGATCGCCAGCGCCCTGGCAGGCGCCTACAGCGCCCCCGGCGTGCCCGCCACCATCAACGGCAAGACGCCGCTCGTGTCGGCCGGCGTGCCGGACGCCGACCAGCTCGCCCACAGCCTGAAGAACGCCCTCGGTGAAAGCGGCCTGTTCTACGAATCGCACGTGGCCGAATGGGCCGAAGGCAAGCGCCCGCTGCAGGAGTTGATGCGCGAGCCGCAGAACCAGCGCGCGCAGGCGCAACAAGGTGGTGCGCAAACCAGCGAAACCCTGGCCCGCGCCGCCCTCGCCAGCCCGGACCTGAGCGCGGCGCAAATGATCAACCAGCAACTGCACGCGCACGAACAGCAGCGTGTCCAATGGAACGGCCAGGCCTGGCCAGGTCAGCCCATGCAATGGGAAGTGCAGCGCGACCAGCGCGAGGGCAGCCAGCATGGCCAGGAAGACGGTGCCGAACCGGAGCAGGTGTGGCGCAGCGGCGTGCGCTTCCGCCTGCCGCTGCTGGGCAAGATCGCGGCAACAGTGACGCTGGTGGGCGAGCAGGTCCACATCCAGGTGCAGACCGGCGATGGCGACAGCGCGGACACCCTGCGCGCCTGGTCCAGCCAGTTGCAGCTGGCATTGGAAGCGGCCGGTTCGCCACTGGCCTCGCTGACCATCAGCCAGGACGGTGCCGCCGGTGCGGCGTCGGACCTTGCGGTGCCCTCCGTGGCCGCCATGCTCGGAGGCGGCGATGCCGAATGAAGCCCCGCCCCGGCGCCCGTTCCAGAGCGCGGTCGCCCTCACCTATAGCGACGGCTCGCCGGCACCGAAAGTGGTAGCGAAGGGACGCGGCCTGATCGCCGAACAAATCATCCACGTGGCCGCCGAGCACGGCGTGCACATCCACGAGTCCAAAGAACTTGTCTCTTTGCTCATGGATGTTGATCTGGATAGACAAATTCCGCCCGCTTTATACCGGACAATTGCGGAACTATTAGCGTGGCTATATCATATTGAATCAGCGCAAAAATCCGGCCAGCCCCCGCCCCCGGCCCCGGATACCAGCTCTCCACTTAGAGATCCACAAGAATAATGCAATCAAACAGACAAGACGCGGACCTGGAAAACTGGCATGACTTCGAGGTCGAATCGCGCAGGGAGATCATTGCGCTGCTGCGCAGCATCGGGGAAAAAAACCAGCTGATCCGCATGCTGGTGCACGGCGAATCGGACGTGTGCGTGACCTCCATCCTGGAGGTGGACGCCGACAACAACGCCGTCATTCTGGACTGCTCCATCAATCCCGAGCAGAACCAGCGCATCCTGGGCGCCAAGGGGCTGTCGTATGAAACCACGCTGGACAAGATCCGCATCCTGTTCGCCAGCGAGCGGGTGGAGAAATGCACGTTCCAGGGTACGCCGGCGATGAAGATCGCCTTGCCGCCGACGCTGATCCGCCTGCAGCGGCGCGAGTACTACCGCATGAGCACGCCGGTCAGCAACCCGGTGCGCGTGGTGATACCGCTGCCGGCCGAAATGGGCGGTGGCAGCACCAGTTTCCCGCTGGCCGACATCAGCTGCGGCGGCATTGCCATCTTGGACAACAAATTAATTTTGGGCGACAGCATCGGCAAGAACTACCTCGATTGCCGCATCGAACTGCCCGAAGTGGGCACCGTCGTCACCAGCCTGCAGATCCGCAACTCCATCGACCTGACGCTGCTCAACAACAAATCCAACCGCCGCCTCGGCTGCCAGTTCGCCGACATGGCGCGCGGCGCGCTCAATTCCGTGCAGCGCTACATCACCAAGCTGGAACGCGAGCGCAACGCCCGCATCGCCGGATTGGGTTAATTCGCCTGCGGTGACAATCCGCGTATCTTTTGCCCGTTTCACTCCTGTATAAAGTATCCACTTGGGAATAATAGTTTCCATGAGTCTTTTATCAGGAGTGTCCGCATGGCCCGATCAACAATAACTCTCTTTTTCTTAACTAGGTGGTTTGCCACCGCTCTCTTGTTGGGACTAACAGCACCGGCGGTCTTGGCTAGTCCCGCAGCAACAACTTATGCCCTTGGCGAAATCAATCATAAACCGGGCGGCGGCGCTACCTCACTTCCAACTCTCAGCGGCGACGGCCGCTATGTAGCGTACATAAACTTTACCTATACGCAACAGGGTAATGCATTTGTTTACGACCGCGTCAGCGGCACCAACGTACAGGCCGACCTAACTTCGGCCGGGTTGCCGTCAACTGGCGGCAACACCAGTTCGCCCGTGGTTAGCGCCGATGGACACTATGTCGTGTTCCGCTCGCTGGCACACGATATGGGATTGACGGGAACTGAGGGTGGTATCTTTCTCTATGACCGCATCAATAACATCACCAAACCAATATATAAAGGCAATCCGATCGGCAACCCTTATCGCTCGCTTGGAATCAGTTCAGACGGCCACTATGTCGTCTATCGCGCTCTAACCGCATTTGGCAGCACAACATCAATTATCTATGTGTACGATACTGTTCAGAACACTACGCAGGCAGTTGACACTACTCATGCGCTCACTGCGCCTTTCGTCGCCTTGTATATCAGCGACGATGGTCGCTACGTAGGATATATGGGCCGAGTAGCGGTTCCCAGCCCCGGACCTGTAAATCTACTGCTGCATGATCGAGTTACCGGCGCCACGGAGCTGCTCAATGTTAACAGCGCTGGTCAACGGGAAAACCAACGGGATGGGACACAGTCATTCTCGATGAGCGCGAATGGCAAAGCCATCAGTTTCGTCTCCACGTCGTCTAATCTGGTGCCAGGAGATACCGGCACCAATCGTGACATTTTCGTACGTGACCGCGTCGCGGGCACTACCGAACGCCTCAGCGCTTCTTACAGCGGAGACTCTGGTGTCACCGGAACGAGTATCAGTAGCGATGGCCGCTTTGTAACGTTCCTCGGCGTCATCCCATCAATTTACTCATCTGAGACCCTGTACCGCTACGACCGCCTCAGCCGAACAGCAAAGCGCGGATATGCCGCGCCGGGCTTCGCAATCAACATTTTCAGCTACCCTGTTATCAGCGGCGACGGACGCTACGGCATCTTTAACGGCGCGATTGGCACATCCAACCAGATGTGCGTAACCGATTTTGGCATCGGTACAGGGGTGGCCGTAGCGCCAGCGACTGTCGCCTTGACCGAGGGCGGCGACAGCGCGACCTATAGCGCAGTGCTGCTGCAGCAACCCGCCGCCAATGTAACGCTCAACGTGGCCCCAGATGCGCAATTGAGCGTGGCGCGCTCGCAGCTCACGTTCACTCCAAGCAACTGGAGCACGCCGCAAATCGTCAGCGTACAGGCGCCAGCCAATGAAGTGTTCCAAGGTCCGCACACCGGCATCGTCAAGCACACCGCCGTCAGCACCGATCCAGAATACACGGGCCTGCCGGTAGCCAGCGTCACCGCCACCATCACCGACGGCGTGGTACCGACCATCGTCGTACCTACGCTCTGGAGCCCGATGCCGATTCCGGTCAGCGGCACGGCGGCGCCCGGCGCGACGGTGCTGGTCACCGTTAGCACCGAAGGCGCCCCGGCCTTCCTTTCGGTCAGCGCAGTGGCCGACGCCCAAGGCCATTGGAGCTCCACGCTGTTCGTACCCAGCCCCGGCGCCTGGGAGCTGGAGGCGGTATCCAACGGCATTCACAGCATCGTCTACACCATGAATCTCGCCGTGGAAGCGCAGTAGCAAAGGAAACAAGGGCGGCGTTTGCCCTAGTGATATTTTTATAATTTAACTTGAATAAGACAGCATGATCAATAAAAAATTTATCGCCTCAATCAGCTTGGCGATAGCCGCCTGCTCCGCCCACGCGACGTTGCTCTCTGGCGCTTGGAATACGAGTGGCGACAACTTACTGACCATCGACAGCGCCACCAACCTGCAGTGGTTGGACCTGTCCCAGACGCTCGGGATGACGTTGCCCCAAGTCTTGGACAAACTCGGTGCGGGCCAGCAGTTCAGCGGCTTCCAGTTGGCCACGGTCAGCCAAGTCCATGAATTGATGGGCGACGCGGGCATGCCGTACAGCACGGCCCAAGGCACCGTCAGCACCAATGCCAGTGCCATTCAGAAAGCACAGGCGCTAACCGCTCTACTGAGTAACACCATGGGATCTTACGGCACCAGCGTATACGGATCGCGCGCCTTGCTGAATGATAATGGCACCGATCGCATGGTTGGTTTCTACGTGATCGACGGCAGCTCGTTGCGAAACGACTATTTCAACTACTCGGGTAGCGCTGGCAGCGGCGTCTGGCTAGTGCGCCAGGCTGGCCCAAGCGGCCAAGTACCGGAGCCGGCGTCGCTGGCCTTGCTGGGCATGGGCCTGGCCGTGCTTGCAGGGATGCGCCGCCGCAAAGCCTAATTCGCTGTCCCGTCATAGGCAGGGCTTCCTTGCGAACTCTGCCGTTTACACCTGCATATTCATGATGTCGTGGTAGGCCGACACCAGCTTGTTGCGCACCTGGATGGTGGCCTGGAAGTTGATGCTGGCTTTCTGCATCGACACCATCACGTCCGACAGGCTGACCGAGTCGTCCCCCATCTGGAAACGCTTGCCCAGCTGCTCGGACTTGGTCTGGCTCTCCGACACCGCGTCCAGCGCGTGCTTGAGCGCGTCCGAGAATTGCACCTTGGCGGCCGGCGCCTCGGTCTGGATAGCCGGCATGCTGGCCTGCGGCTTGGCCGCATGCGCTTTCAGCTGCTCCATCATCGCTTGTATCCTGCTGCTGTCTATGCCCAGGCCGCTCGTTTTCATGTGGACTCCAAATTTGTTGCTTCCGCAGAACAGTCTTGCGGTGGCGCCGCGCTACAATAGGCGGCGCTTCTATCAGTCCTGCCAGAATAACTGTCCGCAGCGCAAGTTACTGCCCGGAGCAGGCCCGTAAACAGCCTGCTTTTCCCGCGATTGCCTGTGGCGGACTCCACCGATAATGTGCAACAGGCCGGTTCCCTCCGGACACGGCCGCCCCACTAACCAACCAGACACACACCAGCCATGGCAGCAGCAGCCGAACAAATCGACATCGACGAAGCAGCGGACCCGGCGCAGGCCGAGGCCAAGCCGCCCTTCTTCAAGACGCCGCTGGGCCGCAACGTGATGATAGGCGCGGCCGCCGCCGGCGTGCTGGCCGTCATCGTGGCGCTGTGGATGTGGAACCAGCCGCCCGCCTACGGCGTGCTGTTCTCGAATTACAGCGACCGCGACGGCGGCGCCATCACGGCCGCGCTGGACCAGATGCAGATCAAGCACAAGTTCTCGGAGGGCGGCAACGCCATCCTGGTGCCGACCGAGCAGGTGCACGACGCGCGATTGAAACTGGCGGCGCAGGGCTTGCCCAAGGGCGGCAACGTCGGCTTCGAAGTGATGGAGAACCAGAAACTGGGCGTGTCGCAGTTCCTTGAGCAGGTCAATTACCAGCGCGCGCTGCAAGGCGAACTGGAGCGCTCCGTGCAGTCCATCGCCGCCGTCGACTCGGCCCGCGTCCACCTGGCCATGCCCAAGGACAGCGTGTTCGTGCGCGAGCAGCAAAAACCGACCGCCTCGGTGATCCTCCATTTGCACCCCAACCGCCAGATCGATCCGGCACAGGTGCAAGCCATCGTCCACCTGGTGGCCTCGTCGGTGCCGCAATTGCTGCCGTCCAGCGTGACGGTGGTGGACCAGTCCGGCAACCTGTTGTCCGACACCAACAAGAACGGCGCCGGCAGCAACAAGGGCCTGGACGCCAGCCAGCTGAAATACGTGCAGGAACTGCAGAAGCAGGTCATCAAGCAGGTCGAATCCATCATCCTGCCCATCGTGGGCGAAGGCAATGTGCGCGCCGAGGCGGTGGCCGACGTGGACTTCGCGGCCGTCGAGCAGGCCAACGAGACCTACAAGCCGAACTCGCCGCCGGAGGCGTCCGCCATCCGCAGCCAGCAGAGCAGCGAAACCAACGGCAACGGCAACGCCAATCCCAACGGCGTGCCGGGCGCGCTGTCGAACCAGCCGCCGGGCACCGCGACCGCGCCGCTGACCACCACGGCGCCGGGCGCAGCCCCTGCCCCGGGTACGCCGGCGGGCACCGTGGCAGCCGGCGCGAACGCCGGTCCGAACCACAAGGAATCGACCACCAATTACGAAGTCGACAAGACCGTGCGCTACGAGCAGAAGGCCATGGCCGGCCTGAAGCGCATGACGGTGGGCGTGGTGATCAACTACCGCCGCCTGGTCGACGCCAAGACCGGCAAGGTGACGATCAAACCGTTCACGCCCGAGGAAATGGCCAAGATCAACAGCCTGGTCAAGGAAGCCATGGGCTACAACCAGGAGCGCGGCGACTCGCTGAGCGTGGCCAACGCCCCGTTCGACGGCGTCGACAAGCCCTTCGAGGCGCCGGTGGCGCTGGACTGGTGGCGCGACCCGGCCAACCTGCCGCTGGCCAAGGAACTGGCCAAGTTCCTGGTCACCGCCCTGATCCTGCTCTACATCCTGCTGCGCATCGTGCGTCCTATGATGCGGCCGGTGTTCAAGAAGATCGACGAGATCAACGAGCCCGAGCCTGAACCGGAGGAGCCGGAAATCATCGTGCCGGAAGGCCCGACACCGGAAGAGATCATGGCGGCGGAAATCGCTAAAATGGAAGAGAACACCGCGCGGACTTACCGCGACAACCTGGGCCTGGCGAAGAAACTGGCCGCGGAAGATCCGCGCATCGTCGCCAACGTCATCAAAGCATGGATAGGCGCAAATGACTGATTCTACCGGACTGCAAAAGGCCGCCATCTTGATGCTGGCGATGGGCGAGAGCGAAGCGGCCGAGGTGATGAAATTCCTCGGCCCGCGCGAGGTGCTGAAACTGGGCGCGGCCATGGCGACCATGAAAAACGTGCCGCACGAGCAAGTGGTCGACACGCTGGACGACTTCCGCGACCAGGTCGCGGCCGCCTCCACCGTGGGCCTGGACTCGGACGAGTACATCCGCCAGGTGCTGACCAAGGCGCTGGGCGACGACAAGGCCTCGGTGCTGCTGTCGCGCATCCTGGGCGGCAAGGACGCGTCCGGCATCGAAAGCCTGAAGTGGATGGATTCGCAATCCGTTGCCGAACTGATACGCAACGAGCACCCGCAGATCATCGCCACCATCCTGGTCCACTTGGAGCGCGACCAGGCGTGCGAAATCCTGGGCCACTTCACGGACCGCCTGCGCAACGACGCGGTGCTGCGCATCGCCACCCTGGACGGCGTGCAGCCGGCCGCGCTGCGCGAACTGAACGACGTGCTGACCAAGCTGCTGTCGGGCAATGAAAACATCAAGAAGTCGACCTTGGGCGGCGTGCGCGCGGCGGCCGAGATCCTCAACTTCATGAGCGGCGAGCAGGAAAGCTCGGTGATGGACAACATCAAGAACTACGACAACGACATGGCGCAGAAGATCATGGACGAGATGTTCGTGTTCGACAACCTGATCGACATCGACGACCGCGGCATCCAGCTGCTGCTGCGCGAAGTGCAGTCGGAAATGCTGATCATCGCGCTCAAGGGCGCCTCGCAGGACCTGCGCGACAAGATCTTCAAGAACATGTCGGCGCGCGCCAGCGAAATGATGCGCGAAGACCTGGAATCGAAGGGACCGGTGCGCCTGTCCGAAGTGGAAACCCAGCAGAAGCAGATCCTGCAGATCGTGCGCCGCCTGGCGGACGAGGGGCAGATCGTGCTCGGCGGCAAGGGCGAGGACTCCTTCGTTTAAGTCATAATACCGAATGGCACAAATTCCAAAAGAGCAGCAAACCGCATTCCAGCGCTGGGAGATGAAGTCGTTCGGCGATTTCCGTCCGAGCGCGGTCGCCGCGCGCGAAGCCGAAGCGGCCGCGGCCGCGGCATTGGCGCCGCCGCCGATTGAGGCCGAGGCGGAGGATGAACAGTACCTGGAGCAGGAAGCGCCTCCCCCCGACTATCCGACCGAGGAGGAACTGGCCGCGATCCGCGAGCAGGCCCGCATCGACGGCTACGACAAGGGTTACGCAGCCGGCCACGCCGAAGGCCAGGCCGATGCGATCGCGCTGGCCAAGGAGGCGACCGAACTGGAACTGGCGCCGCTGCGCGAGATCGCGGGCAACTTCAGCACCGCGCTGCAGGACGCCGACCAGCTGATCGCCGCCGACATCCTGGAACTGGCGCTGCAACTGGCCAAGGGCATGCTCAAGCAGGCGCTGCACGTGAAGCCCGAGCTGATCCTGCCCATCGTGCGCGAAGCCATCGAATACCTGCCGGTGCTGCAGCAGCCCGCGCTGCTGATGCTGAACCCGGAGGACGCGAAAACCGTGCGCGAAGGGATAGGCGAAGAGCTGGACAAAGGCGGCTGGCGCGTCATCGACGACGCCCTGATCGAACGCGGCGGCTGCAAGATCGATACCGCCAGCAACCAGATCGACGCCCAGGCCTCGGCCCGCTGGCAGCGCCTGACCTATGCGCTGGGCAAAGACGTCGACTGGCTGGACTGATATGGGCGACGCCCTCAAACCGAACCCCCACGCCGGCCGCTGGCGCGCCTATCTGAACGATTGCGGCGCGCTGACCGAGTTCGTCGAACCGATGCAGGTCTCGGGCCGCGTCACGCGCGTGGCCGGCCTGGTGATGGAGGCGGTCGGCCTGCGCCTGGCCGTGGGCGCCGCCTGCACCGTGCCGCTGCCGTCCGGCGGCAAGGTGGAGGCCGAAGTGGTCGGCTTCGAAGGCGACCGTTTGTTCCTGATGCCGCAAAGCGACGTCGAGGGCATCGTGCCCGGCACCCGCGTGTTCCCGGTCGAGCCCACCATCCCCAAACCGGGCAGCGTGGCGCACCCGCGCCGCCGCCCGAGCGACCGCGCGCGCCACCTGCCGGTCGGACCTGAACTGCTGGGCCGCGTGCTGGACGGCGCCGGCCGCCCGCTGGACAACCTGGGTCCGCTGCACACCACCGAGAGCGCCCCGATCAACGTGCGCCCGGCCAATCCGCTGGGCCGCGCGCCCATCGTCGAGACGCTGGACGTGGGCGTGCGCTCGATCAACGCCATGCTGACCGTCGGCCGCGGCCAGCGCATGGGCTTGTTCGCCGGTTCCGGCGTCGGCAAATCCGTGCTGCTGGGCATGATGGCGCGCTACACCGAGGCCGACGTCATCGTGGTCGGCCTGATCGGCGAGCGGGGCCGCGAGGTCAAGGAATTCATCGAGCAGATCCTGGGCGAGGAAGGCCTGGCGCGCTCGGTCGTCGTGGCGGCCCCGGCCGATACGCCGCCGCTGATGCGCATGCAGGGGGCCGCCTATTCCACTGCCATCGCCGAATATTTCCGCGACCAGGGCCAGAACGTGCTGCTGATCATGGATTCGCTGACCCGCTACGCCATGGCGCAGCGTGAAATCGCCCTGGCCATCGGCGAGCCGCCCGCCACCAAGGGCTATCCCCCTTCGGTGTTCGCCAAGCTGCCCATCCTGGTGGAGCGGGCCGGCAACGGCGAAATGGGCGGCGGCTCGATCACCGCCTTCTACACCGTGCTGACCGAGGGCGACGACCAGCAGGATCCGATCGCCGACTCGGCGCGCGCCATCCTGGACGGCCACATCGTGCTGAACCGGCGCCTGGCCGAGGCCGGCCACTACCCCGCCATCGACATCGAACAATCGATCAGCCGCGCCATGCACGGCATTACCTCGCCCGAGCACCAGAGCCGGGCGCGCCAGTTGAAACAGCTGTATTCGCGCTTCGAGCGCAGCCGCGACCTGATCGCCGTGGGCGCCTACAGCCCCGGCAGCGACCCGGTGCTGGACCAGGCGATTAACTTGCATGAGCGAATTGAACATTTCCTGCAACAGCAGATCACCGAGCGGGTGGACATGCTGGAGAGTTTGGGGCAATTGTCCTCTCTGTTCGATTGATTGCCGAGCTGGAAGCGCGCCTATAATGAATCATCATGGCCTCCCAATCTCAACTTGAAACACTGATCGAACTGGCGCGGCGCGAAACCGACGACGCCGCCAAGCGCCTGGGTATGGCCCTGAAGGCGGTGGCGGACGCCGAGGAAAAGCTGAACATGCTGGTCGGCTACCGCGACGAGTACGGCAAGCGCTTCGAGGCGACCCAGCAGTCCGGCATCACGCCCATGGCCTACCGCAATTTCCAGGCTTTCATGGAGAAGCTGGACAACGCGATCAAGGGCCAGGAAGAAGTGCTGCGGCACAGCCAGCGCAAGGAAACGCAGGAAAAAAGCACCTGGCAGAACGCCGAGCGCAAGCGCATGTCCTATTCCACGCTGAACGACCGCGCGCAGGCGCAGGCGCTCAAGGTGGAAGCCAAGCGCGACCAGAAGGCCATGGATGAACATGCCGCAAGGCAAGCATTCTATAAACGATAGATCCACTGAAACGGCGCCATCATGCAGACACCGCTCATCACGAATACCACCAGCACCGGCGCCGGCGCGCCAGCGGCCAAGGCGGCGTACGCAGCAGCGCCGGACAACCAGTTCCAGCAAGCATTGACGCGCCAGATCGAACAGCGCCAGTACGCGCGCCCGGCCGCGCCGGTGCCTTCCGCCATGGCCGCGCCGGCCGCCCGCAGCGCGCAGGGGAAAATGGCGCAGCCGGCGCAGCAAAGCCAGTCCGCCAACGGCACGCAGGCGCGCCAGGCCGAGCAGGCCAGGACCGCCGCGCAGCAGAAACCGCCAGCACCGTCCAATGCCAGCAACGCGGGCAGCCCGGCCCAGGTTGCCGCCAGCAACAATGGCAATAGCAATAATAGTCGCAGCGATATGAACAATGACGCCAGCCGCAGCAATGCCGGCGCCAGTACCGCCAATGCCGCCAAGCCGGGCACTGGCAGCGAGGGCGCCAGCGCGGCGGACTCGCCGAACGCGGCGAATGGCAGCGGCAATGCGGAAACGAACCCGGCAAGCGGCGCAGCCGCAGCGAGCGGCGGCAATAGCGCGGCCGCTGGCGGCGCGCGCGCCGACGGCGCTCCGGATGCCGCCGCCGACGCAGCGGAGGCAGAGGCAGCAGCCCAAGCCGCCGCCGCTGCCTCCGATCCTATGGCCGCCATGCTGGCCTTGATGGCCGCATTCAACCAACCCGCAGTTGCGCCCGCGACAACAGCCGCCACGGACGCCGATGCGCTGGCCGGCGCCGGCGCGGGTGCCGCTGGCGCCTCCCTGGCTGCCGATGCGCTGGCAGGGGCTGGCCCAGGTCCGAACCCAGGTGTGGACGCAGCAGCAGCAGCAGCAGACCAGACATTGTCCGCCGGCGAAGTCGGCATGGACGACACCACGACGGCGGCCGGCAACGCCGGCAAGGGCGACGCCCTGCCCGCCGATGCTGCCGACAGCTTCAAAGCCGCACTGGAATCGGCTGCGCTGGCGCCGTCCGACACCGCCGCCCAGCCTGCCGTCCCTGCCACCGCACAGGGCGCAGCAGCAGCAGCGGCAGCAGCAGCGGCAGCGTCGGCAGGCGCGGCTGCAAATGGAATACCGCAAGCATCCAGCTCGGCAACGTCCGCTCCACTGGCGGCCCCGGCCGACGGCGACGCCCTGCCGGCGATGGGCAGCGACACCGGCGCCGATGCCGGCGCCGCAGTGCCGGGCGCCAAGCAGGCGGCCGATCCGAACGCAATCGCGGCCGAACGCCGGCGAGACGCGCAGCAAGGCGGCCTGGCGCCGCTGGCCGCGCAGTCACAGTCCAGGACCGAGGCCCAGTCCGCCGCGCGCGACGCCGCGCCGGACTTCGCCACAGCCCTCAAGGAGGCCGCCCCGGCCGGCGCCAGCACCGCTGGCGCGACCATGCCGGCGCCGGCCGCACAAGCCCAGCTGGCCAGCACCCAGGCCGCCGGCACGGTGGCGGGCAACCACTTGGCGGCGCGCGTGGGCACGTCAGCCTGGGACCAGCAGGTCGGCCAGAAAGTGGTGTACATGGCGGCCGGTGGCGAGCAGAGCGCCACGCTGGAACTGAATCCGCCCGATCTGGGCCCGCTGCAAGTGGTGCTGAATGTATCGAACGACTCGGCCAGCGCCAGCTTCACCTCGGCCCAGCCGGAAGTGCGCGCCGCGCTGGAAGCGGCCCTGCCGCGCCTGCGTGAAATGATGAGCGAAGCCGGCATCCATCTGGGCGACGCCACCGTCTCGGCCGGCATGTCGGATCAAAACAACGGCTTCGACCAGGCCCGCGCCGCCCAGCAAGGCGGTACGGGCGGGAATAATGGCCGGGGCGGCCGGGACGGTCATGGCGGCGGCGCGGACGGCGGCGACGGCGTGCCTGTTGCGCCGGCGCCGCGCCAGCGTCCGTTCGGCATGGTCGATACCTTCGCCTGACCGTTCTGGCTGCAACACAAGGCGTGCCATAATGGCGACATGATCCACTTCAGCACCAAGGGTAATTTTGAAAGCGAATCCAAAATTGAAAGCGGAACCAAAAGCAGAGGTTGCCGCGCCCGCCAACTCCAAGAAGAAGTTGGTCATGATCCTCGGCCTGGTCGGCGTATTGGCCGCGGCCGGCGGCGGTGGCGCGTGGTTCATGCTGAAGGACAAGGGCGAAGAAGCCCCGGCCAAGCACAAGAAGGCGGCCAGCGCCAAGGTCGGCCCGCCGGTGTACGTGATCATCGAACCGTTCACCGTCAATCTGCAGCCCGAAAATGGCGAGCAGTACCTGCAGCTGGCGTTCACGCTGCAGGTGAGCGGCCTGGAGGAAGTGGAAGTCATCAAGAACAATATGCCTAAGGTGCGCAGCCGCTTGCTGCTGCTGCTGTCGAGCAAACGTGCGTCCGAGATCAACACGCCGGAAGGCAAGCAGCAGCTCAGCGCCGAAATCATGGAGCAGGTGCGCGCGCCTTTCGAGGATAAGGGGCCGCAGCAGGACGTGACGGAAGTGCTGTTTACCTCGTTCATCATTCAGTAAGCAACTTAGTAGAAAGCCATGGCTGATAATTTTCTCTCCCAGGAAGAAGTTGATGCCCTTTTAAAGGGCGTCAATGGCGACCAGGACGACGCCGCGGCGCCGGAAGAAGTCGCGGGAGTCAGAACCTACAACCTGGCGACCCAGGAGCGCATCGTCCGTGGCCGGATGCCGACGCTCGAGATCATCAACGAGCGTTTCGCGCGCTTGCTGCGTGTCGGCCTGTTCAACTTCCTGCGCCGCAGCGCCGAGGTGTCGGTCGGTTCGGTGCGGGTCTCCAAGTACAGCGAATTCATCCGCAACCTGGTGGTGCCGACCAATCTGAACCTGGTGCACATGAAGCCGCTGCGCGGCACGGCGCTGATGGTGTTCGATCCGGGCCTGGTGTTCCTGCTGGTGGACAATCTGTTCGGTGGCGACGGCCGCTTCCACACCCGGGTCGAGGGGCGCGACTTCACGCAAACCGAGCAGCGCATCATCTTGCGCATCCTCGATATCGTGTTCGAGGCCTATACCAAGTCCTGGGAACCGGTTTATCCGGTCGAGTTCGAGTACATCCGCTCGGAAATGAATACGCAGTTCGCCAACATCGCCACGCCCAACGAGGTGGTAGTGGCGTCGACCTTCACGGTGGAGCTGGGATCGGTGTCCGGCCAGATCCACTTCTGCATGCCGTACTCAATGATAGAACCGATACGCGACGCGCTGACCTCCTCGCTGCAGGGTGAGGCGCTGGAGGTGGACAAGCGCTGGATCCGCCTGATGACGCAGCAGATCCAGATCGCCGAGGTGGAGCTGGTCGCTTCGCTGGGCACAGCCAAGGTGTCGTTCGACGAGATTCTGAACATGCGGGTGGGCGACATCATCCCGCTCAACATCCCCGCGAGCATCGAGGCGACGGTGGACGGCGTGCCCGTGCTCGACTGCACCTACGGGGTGTTGAATGGACAATACGCGCTAAAAGTGGAAAAACTGCTGGCGAATTCCGATAACACGAAATAACGCAGACAAGCAATACAGGAGAAAGCAAGATGGCCGACAATCAAGACGACGACGCAAGCCTGGATGACGACTGGGGCGCCGCCATCGCCGAGCAGGCCAAGGCGGAAGCCGAGGCGCTGCAGAACCAGGCGACGCAGGCCGCCCAGGCCGCCGTATTCCAGGACTTCTCGAAGCAGCCTTCGAAAACCGAAACGCATAACGATATCGACTTCATTCTCGACATCCCGGTGCAGCTGACGGTGGAACTGGGCCGCACCAAGATCGCCATCAAGAACCTGCTGCAACTGGCGCAGGGCTCGGTTGTGGAACTGGACGGCCTGGCCGGCGAGCCGATGGACGTGCTGGTGAACGGCTGCCTGATCGCCCAGGGCGAAGTGGTGGTGGTGAACGACAAATTCGGCATCCGCCTGACCGACATCATCACACCTTCCGAACGCATTCGAAAACTGAATAAATGAAGCCAGCATCCGTTGTCGCAGCATATGTAGTCTCGGCTGCATTGTCAGCCGCGTTGGCCTTGGCCCCAAGCCAGGCGCTGGCGGCGCAAACCGCCTCCGGCTCGATCTCGGGCGCCGCCAAACCGGCGCCCGCAGCAGTGCCCGCCCCCGCACCCGTCGCCGTCCCAGCCCAGCCCGACCCGGCCGCCATTCCGGCGGCTGCGGCGGCTGCGGCGAACGCGGCCGCAACGGCCACCGGGGCGGCTCCCGGCGCAGCCGCTGCATCCCCGGCAGGCGCATCCACTCCCGCATCGGCCACCCTGCCCGCCCTGCCAGCCGCGCCGGCCGCCGCTGCGGCACCGGTGGCGACGCCCGAGCAACAAGCCGCGCTGGCGGGCGCCCGTCCGTCCGCACCGGTCGACACCCTGCAGGCGCCCAGCGCCACCGGCAGCATCCTGACCACCATCTTCTCGCTGATCCTGGTGCTGGGCGTGCTGGTCGGCCTGGCCTGGGCGCTCAAGCGCTACGGCCCGAAATCGGTCACCGGCGGCGCCAACATCAAGCTGGTCGGCGCGCTCAGCGTGGGCGCGCGCGAGCGTATCCTGGTGGTCGAAGTGGGCGAGCAATGGATAGTCGTGGGCGCCTCGCCCGGCCGCATGAACGCGCTGGCCACCATGCCGCGCCAGGAAGGCGAGCCCGGCCTGGACACGCCGCAAAACGGCCTGCCCAGCGCCAATTTCGCCGAATGGTTCAAACAGACGATAGAAAAGCGCAATGGCAAATAAGCACACCTCGCCGGCGGCTTTGCCAAAAAATCTCCTGAAATGCCTGAGCATCGCCGGCGTGGCCGCGCTGGCCGCGCTGCCGCTGTGGGCCGGCGCCGAGCCGACCGTGCCGGCCTTCACCGCCACGCCGGCGGCCGGCGGCGGCACCAATTACGGCCTGTCGCTGCAGACGCTGATCCTGATGACGGCGCTGACCTTCATCCCGGCCGCGCTGTTGATGATGACCAGCTTCACCCGCATCATCATCGTGCTGTCGCTGCTGCGCCAGGCCATGGGCACGCAGTCGGCCCCGCCCAACCAGGTGATGGTGGGCCTGTCGCTGTTCCTGACCCTGTTCGTCATGGGCCCGGTGCTCGACAAGATCTACAGCGAAGCCTACCTGCCGCTGCAGGAGAACAAGATCACCATGCAGCAGGCGCTCGACCAGGGCGCCGCGCCGCTGAAGGCCTTCATGCTGCGCCAGACCCGCCAGCCCGACCTGGCGCTGTTCGTCAAACTGTCGCGCACGCCCGCGCTGCAGGGGCCGGAGGACGTGCCGCTGCGCGTGCTGATCCCGGCCTTTGTCACCAGCGAGCTGAAGACCGCATTCCAGATCGGCTTCGCCATCTTCATCCCCTTCCTCATCATCGACATGGTGGTGGCGTCGGTGCTGATGTCGATGGGTATGATGATGATGTCGCCGGCCGTCATTTCGCTGCCCTTCAAGCTGATGCTGTTCGTGCTGGTGGACGGCTGGCAGCTGCTGATCGGCTCGCTGGCGCAGAGTTTTTATTAGGATGGAGCGCCCATGACCCCGGAAAGCGTGATGACGATGGGCCGTGTCGCCATGGAGGTGACCCTGATGGTGGCCGCCCCCATGCTGCTGGTGGCGCTGGTGATCGGCCTGGTGGTGTCGATCTTCCAGGCCGCCACCCAGATCAACGAGGCCACCCTGTCCTTCATTCCCAAGCTGGTCGGCATTTTTGTCGCGCTGGTGGTGGCCGGGCCTTGGATGCTGTCGGTCATGCTGGACTATATGCGCGGAGTATTTACCGGCATTCCCGGCCTGGTCGGTTAATTTCCGCGCGATTCATGTCGCTTTATAGAGTATTCACGGCTGCTTGCCAGGGCGTGACAACAAATGTCCGGGCAGTAACCTCATGATTACGCTATCGACAGCCGATATCAACACATGGATCGCTTCTTTGCTGTGGCCGCTAACGCGGATACTCGGCCTCATTTCCGCCGCGCCCGTGTTTGGCAACCGCAGTGTGCCCACCACAGTGAAAATGGCGCTGGGCGTACTGCTGGCCATGATTATCGCCCCGACCGTGCCGGCGATACCGGCGGCCGACCCCATGTCCTACGCCGGCCTGCTGATCCTGGCGCAGGAAATGCTCATCGGCCTGGCCATGGGCTTCACCATCCGCGTCGTCTTCGCCGCCGTCGAGATGGCCGGCGAGATCAGCAGCCTGACCATGGGCCTGGGCTTCGCCACCTTTTTCGACCCCAACACCCAGGGCCGCTCGTCGGCGATCAGCCAGTTCCTGGCCTTGATTGCCACCTTGGCCTTCCTTTCCGTCAACGGCCACCTGGTGCTGCTGTCCGCCCTGGCGGAAAGCTTTTCCACCTTGCCGGTATCCGGCCTGCCGGTCAGCGGCGGCGGCTTCAAGCACGTCGCAGACTGGGGCGCCAGGATCTTCAGCGCGGGGATGCAACTTGCATTGCCGATAGTTGCCGCGTTGCTAATTACCAACGTTGCACTTGGCATATTAACAAGGGCGGCGCCGCAGTTGAACCTGTTCGGCATCGGCTTTCCCATCACGCTGGGCATCGGCTTCCTGGTCATCGTGATGACCCTGCCTTATATGGGCACCCCGCTGCAGAGGCTGTTCCTGCAGGGGATCGAGAGCGCGCGGCAGTTTCCGCGCAGCTGGGCCGCGCGCGAAACGCGGCCGCCATCGGCGCCTGTTGCGCCGCCGCAAGTACTGCCCAAATTTTAGGCGCCGCTTACAATCAATTGATTTCCCTACGGAAAGTAGTGGTGTATCATGGTTGAGCCGTCCAGGAGAAAATACCCATGAGTTCCATCGTCCCCAGCCTTACCACCGATCAGATCGCGTCGTTCGACACGCAACAGATACGCGCGTTCTCGACCGCCGAAATCCGGGAACTGACGACGGAACACATGCTGGTGCTGAACAGTGAACAGCTGGCCTGCCTGCTGACCAGCCAGATCGCCGCGCTGGAGACCGAAGACCTGGCCGTGCTGAACTCGGACCAGATCGCCGCCCTGACCACGCTGCAGTTCACGGTGCTGACGACGGGCCAGCTCGCCGCCTTGGGCACGGACCAGCTGGCGGCGCTGGAAACGGCCGACCTGGCCGCCCTGCGCACCTCCCAACTGGCCGCGCTCAACTCGGCCCAGTTCGCCGCCATCACCACCGAGGGCATACAGGCGCTGGGCACCAACCAGCTGGCCGGACTGACCTCGCGCCAGGCGCCAGGCCTGAGCAGCGACCAGCTGCAGGCGCTCGACAGCCGCCAGCTCAACGCCATCAACCGCAGCGCCATCGCGGCCCTGGACACGCTGCAGATCAGCACGCTGCCCACCGCCACCCTTGCCGGCCTGAACAGCGCACAACTGAGCGCCTTCAATTCCCTGCAAGTGCCTGCCCTGACCACCGAACAAATCGTCGCGCTGACCGGCAGCCAGCTCAACGGCCTGCCGTCGGCCTCGCTGCAACTGCTGACGACCGACCAGATCCTGGCCATCGAGACCAGCGACGTGGCCGGCCTCAGTTCGGCCCAGCTGGCCTCGTTCAGCTCGACCCAGCTGCAAGCCTTCGGCAGCGACCAGGTCATCGCCCTGAGCACCGCCCAGGTGGCGACGCTGGGCAGCGCCACCATCGGCCGCCTCAGCACCGACCAGATCGCCGCGCTGGAAACGCTGGACATCAAGGCGCTGACCTCGCGCCAGATGGCCTTCCTCAGCACCGAGCAACTGGCCGCCTTCGGTTCGGACCAGATGGCCGCGCTCGACACGCTGGATTTGCGCGCGCTGACCACGCTGCAAATCGCCGCCCTGGGCAGCGAGCAGCTGATCGCGCTGGACGGCCTGGCGCCGCTGACGTCGGCCCAGATCCGCGCCCTGAGCTCGGACCAGGTCAGCACCCTGGAAACGCAGGACATCGCCGCCTTGGGCAGCCACCAGCTGGCCGCCATGGGCACCGAGCAGGTGCAAGCCCTCACGTCCGAGCAGATCGCCGCGCTGACGGTGAACCAGTTCGCCGCCATGGCCACCAGTTTCCTGGCCCGCCTCAGCACCGACCAGATCACGCAGATCGAAACCCAGGACATCGCCGCGCTGCGCACTGCGCAGATCGTGCGCCTGGGCAGCGAGCAGATCGCCGCGCTCACCTTGGACCAGTTCGGCGCCCTGAACAGCAGCGCCGTCGGCGTACTCGGCACCAACCAGATCATCGGGCTGACCTCCGAGCAGATAGACGCGCTGAGCACCCTGGCCGGCATGGCCACGCGCCAGCTGGCCGTGCTGACGTCCGACCAGGTCAGCACCCTGAGCACGCGCAACCTGGCTACGCTGAGCAGCCGCCAGCTGGCCGCGCTGACCTCGGCCCAGGCGCTGGCCCTGACCAGCGAGCAGCTGATCGCCCTGAACGAAAGCCAGGTGCGCGGCCTGAGCAGCGCCGCGCTGGCCGCGCTCACCACCGACCAGCTGGTGGTGATGGAGACCAACGACATCGGCGCCCTGCTCAGCAGCCAGATTAACAAGCTGGGCACCAGCCAGATCGCCGCCCTGGGTACCGCGCAGATCGCCGCGCTGAGCACCGCCGCGGAGGCCGCGCTGAGCACGGCGCAGATCAGTGCGCTCACCACCGAACAGGTGGGCGCGCTGGCGTCGCTGGCCGCGCTGACCTCGCGCCAGTTCGGCGCCCTCACCAGCGAGCAGATCGCCGCGCTGGGCACGGCCAGCCTGGGTACGCTGAAGACCTCGCAACTTGCCGCGCTCAACAGCGTGCAGCTGCAAGCGTTCACCAGCGAACAGCTGATCGCCCTGGGCACGGCGCAAGTGCGCGCGCTGGCCACGGCCGCGCTGGCCGGCCTGAGCTCGGACGCCATCGCCACCATGGAAAGCGTGGATGTGGCTGCGCTGAGCTCGCGCCAGCTGCAAAGCCTGAACACCAGCCAGCTGGCCGGCTTGAGCACCGAGCAGATGGCCGCGCTGAACAGCATCGTCCTGGGCGCGCTGGCGACCGAGCAGCTGAACGCCCTGACCGCCGAGCAGCTCGACGCGATCGCCTCGCTGGCCGTGCTGAGCACGCGCCAGGTGGCCGCGCTGAGCACCGACCAGATCGCCGGCCTGAACACGGCCGACTTCGCCAGCCTGACCAGCAAACAGGCGGCCGCGCTGCAAACGGCGCAGATCGTCGCGCTCAACAGCGAGCAACTGGCCGCCTTGACCGAGGCGCAGATCCGCGCCCTGAGCAGCAGCGCGCTGCGCGCCCTCACCACCGAGCAGCTCGGCTTTATCGAAACCCAGGACGTCGCCGCGCTGACCAGCCGCCAGCTGTCCCTGCTGCAAACCGAACAGATCGCCGGCCTCGGCACGCTGCAAGTGGCGGTACTGAACTCGTCCCAGATCGGCGCCCTGACGCCGCTGCAGAAAGCGGCCCTGAGCAGCGAACAGCTCGCCGCGCTGAGCACGCTGGCCTCGTTCAACACCGCCGCCATCGCCGCGCTCACCACCGACCAGATCATCTCGCTGTCGGACAGCGCCTTCGCCGGCCTGTCGACGGCGCAGGTCGCCGCGCTGACCACCGCGCAGATCCGCGCCCTGGGCAGCAACCAGATCATCGCGCTGACCACGGCGCAGGTGCGTGCGCTGACCGCGGCCGAACTGGGCGCGCTGAGCACCGACCAGGTGCAGGCGCTCGAAACGGCCGACCTGAACGCGCTGAAATCGACCCAGCTGGCCCAGCTCGGCACGGAGCAGCTCGACGCGCTGACCTCGTTCCAGTTCGGCGCGCTGCAGACCAACGCCGTCTCGGCCCTGAGCACGCAGCAGATCGCCTCCCTCAGCAACACCAAGCTCGACAGCCTGGCCTCGCTGGCCGCGCTCAGCAGCCGCCAGATCGGCGCCCTCACGACCGACCAGATCGCCGGGCTGGCCGACAACAAGATCACCTCGCTGAAGTCGAACCAGATCGCCGGCCTGGCCAGCCAGCAGGTGGCCGCGCTGACCAGCGCCCACATGATCGCCTTCGACAGCGTGCAGATCCGCAGCCTGACGACGACCATCCTTGCCGCGCTGAACACCGAGCAGATCGCGGCCATCGAAACGGCCGACATCGCGGCCATGCTGACGCGCCAGATCCGCGCCCTCAGCACGGCCCAGATCGCCGGGCTGACGACCGAGCAGCTGGCCGCCTTTACGCCCCAGGAAATCGGCGCTCTCACTTCCACCCAGCTGAACGCGCTGAGCGACGAGCAGCTCGCCGCCTTCAGTTCGCTGGGCAGCATCGCCACGGCGCAGATCGCCACGCTGTCGTCCGACCAGATCGCCGCGCTGACCACGGGGCAAGTGGCTGCGCTGAAGTCGACCCAGCTGCAGGCACTCACCGCCAGCCAGATGGCCTATTTCAACACGGCCCAGATCCAGGCCCTGACCAGCACCCAGATGCGGGTGTTCAAGGCCGCCTCGCTGAACGCGCTGAACTCGGCCCAGATCGCCGCGATCGACAACGACGAAATCGAACTGCTGACGACCGGCCAGATCGGCGGCCTGAGCAGCAGCACCCTGCGCGCGCTGTCCTTGACCCAGCTCGGCTTCCTTACCACCGCCGAGATCGGCGCCATCGCCACCATGTCCTTGGCCGCGCTCAACAGCACGCAGATCGCCGCGCTGCGCGGCCTGCAGGGCCTGAGCACGCTACAGGTCAGCTCGCTCACAAGCGAGCAGATCCGCACACTGGAGGACGCCGATCTGCTGGCGCTGAGCACGCGCCAGATGGGCGCCATGGGTAACGCGCAGATGGCCGGCCTGACCACCGCCCAGATCGCCCAGCTGAGCACCGCGCAAGTACGCGCGCTGGCCGCGCGCGCGCTGGCCAGCCTGAACACCGTGCAAGTGAGCGCGCTGACCACCAACGGTCTGCGCAGCATGAGCACGGCCCAGATACAGGGCTTGACCACCGCCCAGGTCAAGGCGCTCGACACCACGCAGTTGCACGCACTGACCGGCGCGGAGATCTCCGCCCTGACCCAGGCCCAGCTGAACGTGCTGTCCGACGTCCAACTGGCCTCGCTGGGCGACATCGGCGACTACACGGCTGCCATGATCACCGCCATGTCCACCTCCCGCATTGCGGCGCTGGCGGAAACCGACATTCAAGCGCTGACCACGGCGCAGGTCCGCATCCTCAGCGCGGCCCAGCTCGGCGCGCTGAACTCGATGCAGATCATCGCGCTGAGCAGCCGGCAGGTCGCCGCCATCAGCACCGCCGCGCTGCCGGGCCTGAGCTCCTTCCAGATCAGCAGTATCGAGCTCGAAGACATCCTCGGCCTGCGCTCGAGCCAGTTGCCGGTGCTGACCACCAGGCAAATGCTGGGCCTGTCGGACGCCCAGCTGGCCCAGCTCACCAGCGTGGCCATCGGCGCGCTGAGCAACACCCAGATCGCGGCGCTGAGCACGGCGCAACTGACCGCGCTGACTTCCTTCGCCGGCGTGGGCACGGCGCAGTTGCGCGCCCTGACCACCGACCAGCTGGCCTCGCTGAGCGGCGAGCGCATGGCCTCGCTGAGCTCGGCCCAACTGGCTGGCCTGAGCACGCAGCAGTTCGCGCGGCTCAGCGCAGAACAATTGCAGGCGCTCGACACGCGCCAGTACGCCACCCTGGCCACGCGCCAACTGGCGGCGCTGTCCACGCTGCAGATCACGCAACTGTTAAATGACGACCTGGAGGCGCTGCGCTCAGGCCAAGTCTCCATCCTCAGCACGGCACAGCTGCGCGCGCTGTCGGAAGATCAGCTCAGCCACATCAGCACGGCCGGCATATCCATGCTCAACAGCGTGCAGACCGGCAGCCTGAGCGCCGCCCAGATCACCGCGCTGTCTTCGCTGCAGGTGCGGGCGCTGGCGACCCGCTCGCTGGCCGCGCTCAGCACCGACCAGATCGTCGCACTGGACGCGGTCGACGTGGCCGCGCTGCGCACGCAGCAAGTGCGCGGCCTGACCAACACCCAGCTCGCGGCGCTGACGCAAGCACAGCTGGAAGCGATGACCACCAACCAGGTCATCGCCCTCAGCGAGACCCAGCTGGCGGCGCTGTCGTCGGCCCAGTTCAACCTGCTCGACTCGCTGCCGCTGCTGTCGGCCGCGCAAGTGGCGGCGCTGTCGACCGACCGCGTCGCCACGCTGGACGAGGGCCAGCTGGAGCAGCTGCGCACCAACCAGATCGCCGCGCTGACCGCGCGCCAGACCGCCGCCCTGAACACGGCGCAGCTGAACACGCTGAGCACGACGCAATGGCGCGCCTTGAGCGCGGTCGCGCTGCGCGCGCTCAGCACCGACCAGATCGCCGCACTCGACCCGCTCGACCTGGCTGCGGTAGGCAGCGCCCAGTTCGCCGCCCTGCGCACCGAACAGATCCGCGCCTTCACGCCGGCGGAAATGGACGCGCTGACCACGCTGCAGATCAATTCGCTGACCGACGGCCAGCTGTCCGCGCTGACCTCCTCACAGCTGGCCTTGCTGCCCAGCCTGCAGGGCTTCAGCGCGACACAACTGGCCGGCCTGTCGAGCGACCAGATCGCCTCGCTCGACGACACCCATCTGGCCACGCTGCGCAGTTCGCAGCTGGCGACGCTGACCTCCCTGCAGTTGTCGTGGCTGACCACGGCCCAGTTGCCGGGCCTGACCACCAGCCAGGTGCGCGCGCTCAACACTGCCGCGCTCGGCGGCCTCAGTTCGCGGCAGCTGCGCGCGCTGCAGGACGAGGACCTGGCGGCGCTCAGTTCGACCCAGTTCGCCAGCCTGCGCACGCTGCAGATCCAGGCGCTGAGCGAAGCCCAGATGGGCGTGCTGACCTCGGCCCAGCTGAACGCGCTGAACGCGGCGCAGTTGCGCGCCCTGAGCACCGACCAGTTGGTGGCGCTGACCAATCTGCAGGGTTTCGGCATGACGCAGCTGGCCGCGCTGACCAGCAACCAGCTCGGCTCGCTCAGCGACGCCCAGCTGGCCACCATACGCACGGCGCAGTTCGCCGCGCTGACGAGCACGCAATTGTCCTGGCTGAGCACCAGCCAGCTGGTGGCGCTGGGCACCGGCCAGGTGCGCTCGCTGTCGAGCATGGCGCTCAACGGCTTGAGCACGGCGCAGCTGCGCGCCATCGAAGCGGAAGACTTGCTTGCCATGACCACCGTCCAGCTGGGAGGCCTGCGCACCGAACTGATCGCCGGCCTGAGCGCCGACCAGGTCGGCGCGCTGAGCACGCGCCAGCTGATCGGCCTGAAGACCGCGCAAATCGCCGCGCTGACCACCGGCCAACTGGCCGCGCTCACGACGCTGGCGCCGCTGACCACCGCGCAGAGCAACGCGCTGACCACGCAGCAGCTGGCCAGCCTGGACCAGGACCATCTGAACAGCCTCAGGAGCAGCCAGATCGCCGCCTTCGGCACGCGCCAGCTCTCGGCGCTGAGCACCGCGCAGTTGGCCGGGCTGAGCACCGTCCAGGTGCGCGCGCTGAGCGTGGCGCTGATCGGCGGGCTGAGCACGGCGCAACTGGCCGCCCTCGAAGTCGAGGACATCGGCGCGCTGAGCTCGCTGCAAGTGGTGGCGCTGAAGACCAGCCAGATCGCCGCCCTCAGCAACGACCAGCTCGGCTCGCTCAGCACCCGCTCGCTGGCCAGCCTGACGCCGGCCCAAGTGGGCGCGCTGCGCAGCGGCCAGATCGCCGCGCTGGGCACCTTGGCCTCGTTCACCGTGACGCAGGTGGCCGCCCTCAATTCGCTGCAAATGAACACGCTGGGCCAGGATGTGCTCGACACCATGCGCAGCAACCAGATCGCCGCGCTGAGCACGGCGGCCATCAGCGGCCTGACCGCCGCCCACATGGCCGGGCTGAGCAGCCAGCAGATCAACGCGGTCAGCACCCGCGCGCTGGCGGCGCTCAATTCCATGCAGCTCAACGCGATCGAGCTGGACGATTTGCAGGCCATGCGCACCAGCCAGTTCATCGCGCTGACGGCCACCCAGATCGCCAGCCTGGGCGTGCCGCAGATTAGCGGCCTGACCACCAGCCAGGTGCGCTCGATGAAGGTGGCGCAGATCCAGGCGCTGACCACGCTGCAGCTGTCGAACATGACGCTGGCCGAATTCGGCGTCTTCACCGCGACCCAGGCCTCCTCGCTGAGCGCGGCGCAGCTGGCCGGCATGAGCAGCGAACAGATCCACGCCACCCCGCTCGGCAGTCCGCTGCAGCTGGACCTGGACGGCAACGGCATCGACACCCTGGCCCTGGCGGACGGCGTGCAGTTCGACCTGTTCGCCAGCGGCGCGGCGGTGCAGACAGGCTGGGCCGGCAAGGGCGACGGCTTGCTCGCGCTGGACCGCAACCGTGACGGCCGCATCAACGACGGCGGCGAACTGTTCGGCACCAGCACCACGCTGGCCGACGGCAGCCGCGCCGCCGACGGCTTTGCCGCGCTGGCCGAGCTGGATGGCAACGCCGACGGCGTGATCGACAGCCGCGACGGCGCCTATGGCGACTTGCGCGTGTGGGTCGACGGCAATAGCGACGGCCTCAGCCAGGACGGCGAACTGCGCACCCTGGCGGACGCCGGCGTGGCCAGCTTGGCTACCGGCGCCGCGCGCGCCAGCGAAAAGGACCAGGGCAACTGGATCGGCTTGCGCGGCAGCTTCCAGACCACGGACGGCAAGACGGCCGAACTGGCCGACGTGTGGTACCTGACCGACCGCAACGACGCCCCCGCCTCGCTGGGCGCGCAGGTGTCGGCGCTGACCCAGGCGCTGGCCGGCTACGGCGCCGGCACCGCGCTGGACGGCGGGCGGGCGCTGGCCTGGCCGGCACCGGGCGCCAGCCAGTCCGGCGACGGCACGGCGGCCCCGGCCGCCACCTCCGGCGCACTCGCCGCCGGCGTGGCCGATCTGGCCCGCCAGTTGCAGCACTACGGCAACCTGCCGCCGCTGGGCGCGGCCGCTGCCGACCTGCGCGACGAGTGGAAGCCGCGCCAGCCGCCGCTCGCCGGCATCCTGGCCGACAAATAGGAAAGCGGGAGGCCACACCGCGGCACGGTGTGCTCCAGGTCTCCCGCACCCAAAAGCAAAACGGGACGCTGGCGAAAATCAGCGTCCCGTTTTTACTTTCCGCCGCCGCTATGGGCCGGCGCCGCGATCAGGTGATGTAGTTGAACAAGGACAAGCCCGTCAGCGTCTTGTAGGACTTCTGCGCCGCCTCCAGGTTGATCTGCTGCTGCGTGAACAGGGAGATGGCCTGTATCGTGTCCACGTCCTGCAGGTCGGCCAGCGTGCTGGCGTACTGGATGTTCAAGTCCTCGCCGGAGCTGTCCAGATAGTCCATCTCCTTGAGCCGCGCGCCCACCGAGGCGCGCACCGACAGCAGGTTGTCCTGCGCGTTGTCGATATTCTTGTTGACCTGGTTCAACGCATTGCTCAAGCGGGCCTGCCCGGCCGCGCCTTCGCCGTTCTGGCGCAGCGCGGTGATCAGGTCGCGCACGTTTTCGAACACGGATTTCTTGTCGCTCGGATCGACCGTGAAACTGTCCAGTTCGGCCGGATCGCCCGTGATCTCGAACTGCAGGCCGTCGAACGCGATGCTCTGGCCGCTGGTGTAGGGAATCGGGTCGGGCGGCACCGGGTTGGCCGGCACCGGCTGGTTCAGCGTCAGGTCCGTCACCGTGTAGGTGGTGACCTTGGGGATGCCCGGCGTGGCCGGCACCACGGTGAAATTGATGGCGTACTGGTGCCCGGTCAGCGCATTGGGGTCGGTGACCGCGCCGGGCGAGATGACGCCGGTGCCGCCGCGGTCGTAGTTGGCCGGGTCGACGCCGGTCTGGAAGCTGCCGTTGCCGGTGACGTTGTTCTCGAAAATCGAACTGCCCGAATCGCTGATGCTGATCTTGCGGGCGGAACCCACCTGCAAGGTGCGCTCGCCCTGGTCGCCCTGGTAGATGGCGCCGGTGGCGTTCAGCGTGAACGGTATGCTGTCCTTGAAGCCGGAGAAGATATAGCCGCCCGAACCGTCGGCCGTGTTGGCGATGCCCAGCAAATCGTTGAGCCGCCCCTCCAGCTCGACCGCCAGCGATTCGCGGTCCTTATTGGTCTGCGAACCGTTGCCGGCCTTCACCGCCAGCTCCTTGACGTCCTGGAACAGCTGGGTGGCCGAGGCCAGCGCCACTTCCTCCTGGGACAGCGAACTCTTGGCATTCTGGCGGTTGGTGGCCAGCTGGGTATTGATCGATTGCGACTGCGTCACCTCCAGCGCGCGCGCCGAGGCGATCGGATCGTCGGCCGGGGTCAGGTTGCGGCGGCCGGTGGCCAGTTGCTGCTGCACTTTGGCAAGCGAAGTCTGCAGCGTGCCGAGCTGGCCGACGCCGTTGTCGTAGATCGTTTTGGAACTGATGCGCATGCTCATGATAGCTCTACCTTACTTTGATCCTGCTTGCTCTTTATCGGCCCAGCGAGAGCAGCACGTCGAACAGCGTGCTGGCGACCTGCATCACCTTGCCGGCGGCCTGGTAGGCCTGCTGGTAGCGCAGCAGGTTGGCCGCCTCCTCGTCGAGGTTGACGCCGGACACGGCCTGCTGCGCGTTGCTGGCCTGCTTGACGGCCGCCGTCGCCGCGTCGGCGCCGATCTGCACTTCGCGCGTCTTGTTGCCGACGAAGTTGACCATGGACGCGTAGGCGCTCTGGTAGGTGGTCTTGCCGCCGTTCAGGATGTTCTTGGACTGCAGGTCGCCCAGCAGCGCGCCGTTGCGGTTGTCGCGCGTGCCGCCGGTGTTGGGAGCGACCGTGAAGGTGTCGGTGTCGCCCGGCGTGCCGCTGATGGCGATGTTGACGCCGCCGAAGCTGATGCTGGCGCCGTCGGTGTAGGGGATGGTGGGCGTGCCGGCCGGATAGGTGGTGCTGACGCCGTTGGCCGTCACCACCACATCCTGCGCGGCCGGGAAGCCGGACAGCGAGCCGGTGAGCGCGTCGTAAGTCAAGGTCACCGGGGCGGCCAGCGCGTTGCCGGGCGTCAGGTAGGCGGCATCGACGGTGCCCGGCGTGATCTTGCCGTTGCCGGTGTTCGCCAGCGGCGCGTTGGTGACGATGGGCGCGGCCAGCGCGATCTTGCCGACGTCGGTCAGCGCGACCTTGAACTCAGACGCAGCCGCGAAGGTCGGCCGCACCTGGAAGTGGTCGCCCTGCTGCGGCGTGCCCGTGATGCTGTACTCGACGCCGTCTATCATCTGCGGCACCGCCTGCGGGAACGGGTTGATCACCGTGGCCAGACCGTCCGAGGCGCGCGTGAGCACGAAGTTGGTGCCGTCGAAATTGAGGTCGTAATCGCTGGTGGTGAGCGCACTGGCGTCCTTCACCACGCCCGTCACGACAGCCGTGCTGAGGTCGGAATTGCGCGAGTCGACGCCGACGTAGGCGTTGATATCCTCGAAAAAGTTGCCGCCCAGCGCGCCGTTGCGGTCCTGGCCCAGCTGGTGCTGCGCATTGAAGCTGCTGGCCAGGCCAGCCGCGACCTGGCCCAGCTGGTTCTGCGCGCGGTCCAGCGCGCTGCTGCGGAACTCCAGCAAGCCACCCAGGGCCCCGCCGCTCAGCGATCCCTCCGGCAGCGGCGAGATCTTGTTGCCGGTGGCGTAGCCGACCGTTACACGGCTGACATCGGTCAGCGAGGCCGTGGTGGCCAGCTCGAAATTGCGGTTGCCGATCACCAGCGGCTGGCCGCTGCCGATCGACACCGTCAGCGTGTGCGCGTCGCCCTGCGTGACGGTGACCTTGACCAGCTTGTTGAGGTCGTTGATCAGCTGGTCGCGCTGGTCCAGCAAGTCGTTCGGCGCCTTCGACGGATCCACCGTCAGGCCGGCAATGTCGTTGTTCAGTTTGCCGATCTGTTCGGCGTAGGAATTGATCTGCGTGACGGTGGACGTGATCTGGCTGTTGACGCCATCGCCGATCTCGGCCAGGCGCTCGCTCAGTCCCTGGAAGCGCGCCGCCAGCGTGTTCGACACCGACAGCATGGCGCTGCGCGAGGCGTCGGTGGCGGCGTTCGCGGTGGCGTCCTGCACACCCTTGAAGAAGTCCTGCAGCGCCGGCGACAGGCCGGAGGTGGTGTCGGCCAGCAAGTTGTCGATCTGGCTGACCTGGGCATAGAAGGTGTCCAGATTGGCCTCGTTCGACTGCGCACCCAGCAGTTGCTTGGTGAGGAAATCGTCGTACTGGCGCTTGATCTGCGTGACCTCGGTGCCGGTGCCGATATAGAAGCCGCCGCTGCTTTGCGGCTCGGTGTTGGACTGGACGACGGTCTGGCGGTTAAATCCCGGCACATTGGCGTTGGCGATGTTGTGCCCCGTGGTGGACAGGCCTACCTGTGCCGCCAACAAGCCGCTTTTGCCGATGCTGAGAAGACTGGTCATGGTGTGTTTACTTTCTTTATCAGCTTAGTCTACGGCAGCGGCTGCCAAAACTTGAAATTCTCTGAGGCAACAGTGTGCGCTATCTTATTGATCAAGCAAGGGATTGCTTGATGATGCGGGTCAGTTTGGCGGCGTACTGCGGGTCGGTGGCGTAGCCGGCTTTCTGCAGGCCGTGCGCGAAACCGCTGGCGTCCTTGGCGCTGGCCAGCACTTTCTCGTAGCGCGGGTTATTGGTCAGCAACTTGGCGTAATCCTTGAAACTGTCGGCATAGCTGTCGTAGGCGCGGAAGCGTTCGACGCGGGTCTGCGGCTTGCCGTTGACGTATTCGGTGGTGACCGCCTCGGCCACTTTGCCCTTCCACTCCGGGCCGGCTTTGATGCCGAACAGGTTGTGGCTGGCGCTGCCGTCGCGGCCCTTGATCTCGCGCTTGCCCCAGCCGCTTTCCAGCGCCGCCTGACCCAGCATGAACTTGGCCGGGATGCCGGTCGCCTTGCTGGCCTCGTCGGCGTGGCTACCCAGCTTGGCCTGGAAGGCGCGCACGTGCGGCGCCGACGAGCCCTTGCCGGCCTCGCCCACCGCGCTGGCGTCGGCCTTGGCGCCGGCGGCGTTATTGGCGGCGTTGTTGGCGGCGGCCGTGCCGCCGGCCGCCGCGATGGCGCGCTGCAGCTTGGCGGCCATGGCCGCGCTGGCAAGGTTGCCGCTGTTGGCGATGCCGGACGCGTCCGCCGCGCCCGGTTCGCCGCCCAGCGCCAGCGCCTGGTCGTTCTGTTTCGACAACTGGCGCACCAGCACGTCGGACAGGCCGACGCCCTTTTTCGCCAGGTTCTGGCTGGTCTGCTGGTCCAGCATGGTGGTAAACATCTTGGTCTGCTGGTTGTCCAGCATGCCCTCGCCGGGCGACGCTTCGCGCATGCTTTTCATCATCATGTTGATGAACATGGCCTCGAACTGGGTGGCAGCGCCCTTCAACGCCTCGGGCGAGCCCTCGCGCGCCGACTGGCGCAGCTTGCCCATGCCGTTGACATCGGTGGCCAGCGTGGCGGACAGGTCGTTCGTAGCAGGGCTCTGGCGTATCATGGCAGCCTCCTCAAATGATTTCGAGTTCGGCGCGCAGCGAACCGGCGGCCTTCATCGCTTGCAGGATGGCCAGCAAGTCCTGCGGCGTGGCGCCGATGGCGTTGAGCGCCTTGACCACCTCGGCCAGCGAGGCCCCGCCCTTGATCAGCATGACCTTGCCGCTGTCCTTCTTGATGTCGATATTGGCGTTCTGCGTGACCACGGTCTGGCCGCCGGACAGCGGGCCGGGCTGGCTTACCTGGGCGTCGGCCGTGACCGAGACAGTCAGGTTGCCGTGCGAAATGGCGCAGGTGTCCAGGGACACCGCCTGGTTCATCACCACCGAGCCGGTGCGCGCATTCATGATGACCTTGGCCGCCATCTGGGCCGGATTGACCTGCAGGTTTTCCAGGGTGCCGAGGAAGGCCACGCGCTGGTCGCTGCTCGACGGCGACTGCACGCGGATCACGCGCCCGTCCAGCGCGTAGGCGATGCCTGCGCCGAACTTGTCGTTGATGGCGTCCACCACGCGGGCGGCCGTGGAGAAGTCCGTGGTGTTCAGTTCCAGCTTGATCTGGTTGCCCTCGCCCAGCGCGCTGGCCACCGCGCGCTCGACCGTGGCGCCGCCGGAGATGCGGCCCACGGACAGGTGGTTGACCACCACCGAGCTGCCGCCGGACTGCGCGCCCACGCCGCCCACCAGCACGTTGCCCTGGGCCATGCCGTAGACCTGGCCGTCGGCGCCCTTGAGCGGCGTCATCAGCAGTGTGCCGCCGCGCAGGCTCTTCGCGTTGCCCATCGACGAGACGGTGACGTCCATCAGCTGCCCAGGCTGGGCGAACGCGGGCAAGGAGGTGGTCACCATCACGGCGGCCACGTTCTTCAGCTGCAGCGTGTTGGCGGCCGGCAAGGTGATACCCATCTGCTGCAGCATGGACATGACGGTCTGCACGGTAAACGGGGTCTGGGTGGTCTGGTCGCCGGTGCCGTCCAGGCCGATCACCAGGCCGTAGCCCATCAGCTGATTCTGGCGCACGCCGGCCACGCTGGCCAGGTCCTTCAGGCGCTCGGCATGGGCGCCCGGGGCGGACAGCAACAGCAGCGCGCCGGCGAGCGCCGCCGCCGTCATCCTGGCGCAGCTGAATATCCATGCTGCGCGGCTGGCCTGGCGGCGCATGGATTCCCGTTGGCACGGGAATGACGGTGTGGTGGTGGTGATTTTCATGGTCAGAATGGCAGTACGCTGAGGAAGAAGCGTGAGACCATGGAGTTCATCTCGGCGCGGTCGATCTTGGCGCTGGTGCGGTACTCGACGCGGGCATCGGCCACGCTGGTGGAGGCCACGGTGTTGCCGGTGCCTATGGTGTCCGGGTTGACCATGCCGGAGAAGCGGATGTATTCCACGCCCTTGTCGAGCGCGATCTGCTTCTCGCCGGCGACGATCAGGTTGCCGTTCGGCAGCACCTCGACCACGGTGGCGCCCATGGTGCCGGTAAAGGTGTTGCTGGCCGACTGGCTGGCATTGTCGGCGAATTTATTGTCGGCGCTGGTGGTGATCTGGCTGCCGAACACGCCGGCCAGCTGGCCCGGCGCCTTGAAGTTCACGCTGCCGGACTTGCCGCCCGCGCTGGCGCCGCTTTTCACCGCCGAGGTCTTCTCGGTGATGACGATGTTGATCACGTCGCCCACCAGGCGCGCGCGGCGGTCTTCGAAATGCGGGCGGTAGTTCTGCGCCTGGAAGATGGCGCCGTTGCTGGGTGCGGCCATCTGCGCCTGCGTCAGCGGACGGGCGGTGGTCGGCCCCTGCACGATGGAGGTCGGCGCGGTGCCGCAGCCGGCCAGCGCCAGCGCGGACCAGATGGCGAGGGAGGTGATCGCTTTCATGGCCATGCTCCTTACAGCTGCGCCAGCTTGGCCAGCATCTGGTCGGACGTGGTGATGGCCTTGCTGTTGATTTCGTAGGCGCGCTGGGTCTGTATCATATTGACCATCTCCTCGACCACGTTGACGTTCGAGGTTTCCACATAGCCCTGCAGGATGACGCCGGTGCCGTTGGTGCCCGGCGTGTTGTTCTGCGCCGCGCCCGAGGCGCCGGTTTCCACGTACAGGTTTTCGCCCTTGGATTCGAGGCCGGTGGGGTTGATGAAGGTGGACAACTGGATGCTGCCGATCTGCTGCGCGGCGGTCTGGCCCGGCAGGGTCACCGAGACGGTGCCGTCGCGGCCGACGGTGATGCTTTGCGCGGTGACGGGAATGGTGATGGCTGGCTGCAGCACGAAGCCGCTGGAAGTCACCATCTGGCCGTTGCTGTCGCGCTGGAAGGAGCCGTCGCGGGTGTAGCCGGTGGTGCCGTCGGGCAGCAGCACATTGAAGAAGCCGTTGCCGTTGACCATCAGGTCTTTATCGTTGCCGGTCGCCTGCGGATTGCCCTGCGTGTGGATGCGCTCGATGGCGACCGGGCGCACGCCGGTGCCGACCTGCATGCCCGATGGCAGCTGCGTCTGCTGCGACGACTGCGCGCCGGGCTGGCGCACGTTCTGATACAGCAAGTCCTCGAACACGGCGCGCGACTTCTTGAAACCGTTGGTGCTGACGTTGGCCAGGTTGTTGGCAACCGTGTCCATTTGCGTCTGCTGCGCTTCCATGCCAGTCTTGGCTATCCACAGCGATCGTATCATTTGCTTTCTCCCGGTAATGGTCGTGGAAGGCTAAGCTCTTTCCACGTCACCATTATGCGGGGGGAAGCGTTAAGTCAAAGCGAGGATCTGGGTGGCTTTCGCGGCGTTATTCTCGGCATTCTTCAGCAAACTCATTTGCGTTTCGAACTGCCGCCCGAGCGAGATCATGTTGACCATGGCGTCCACCGGGTTGACGTTGCTGCCCTCGAGCGCGCCGTCCACCAGGCGCACATTGGGGTCGGCGTCGGCCGGCAAGCCGGTCTTCTGGCGGAACAGGCCGTCGGTGCCGCGCTCCAGGCCCTTGCTGTCCGGATTGACCAGCTTGATGCGCCCCAGCACATTGGCCGGGCCGGGCTTGGTCTGGCTGGTGTCGATCACGCTGACGGTGCCGTCGGCGGCGATCGCGATTTCCGACTGCGGCGGCACCGCGATCGGGCCGTTCTCGCCGGCCAGGGTCTGGCCGCTGGTCGTTTGCAGCAAGCCGTTCTCGCTGACCTTCAGGCTGCCGTTGCGGGTGTAGGCTTCCGAGCCGTCGGACGACTGCACCGCCATCCAGCCCTCGCCGCGCAGCGCCACGTCCAGGCTGCGCCCGGTGGTCTGGATAGGCCCGGCGCGGAAATCGGCGCCCATGGTCGAATCGACCACGAAGGTACGGGTCGGCAAGCCTTCGGCCTGCACCGGCACCGCGCGGAAGGAATCGAGCTGCGCGCGGAAGCCGGTGGTGGTGGCGTTGGCCAGGTTGTTCGAGGTGGTGGCCTGCTGTTCCAGGACGTGCCTGGCGCCAGTCATGGCGGTATAAACGAGTCTGTCCATAGATTGCTCCGGCAACTGTCGCTCCCGCGTCCGCGGGAGTCCATACGCCGCATGGATGCCCGCAGACGCGGGAATGACATGGCTGGCGTGCTAGCCCTGCGGGATTAACGCAGGTTGACCAGCGTCTGCAGGACCTGGTCCTGCGTCTTGATGGTTTGCGAGTTGGCCTGGTAGACGCGCTGCGCGGTGATCATGTTGACCAGTTCGGCCGTCAGATCCACGTTCGACGTTTCCACCGACGACGAGCGCAACTGGCCGACGCTGCCGGCGCCCGGCGTGCCCACCTGCGGCGTACCGGAGACCGAGCTTTCGGCCCAGGCGTTGTTGCCCAGCGGCGTCAAGCCGTCCACGTTGGCGAAGTTCACCAGCACGATCTGGCCCAAGGGACGCGACTTGCCGTTGCTGTATTGGCCCAGGATCACGCCGTCCGCGCCTGCCGAGAAACGCTCCAGGTGGCCGGACGAGTAGCCGTCCTGGCTGGACGCTTTCTCGCTGGTGGCGGTGCCGTACTGCGTGGTGCCGACAAAATTCATATCCATTGTCAGCGGCGCCACCGAACCGGTGTTCGGGAAGATCGGCAAGTTCAAGCTGAACGGCAGCGTGTTGAGCGGATCGACGAGAGCCATGGCAGTCGCACTGAGCGAGCCCTTCTGGTCGAACACCAGCGTGGAGACCTTGGTCGGCGGCGCGGAAATGGCCTTCGACAGCGCCAGGTTGATCGCATCGGGATTGGTGCCGACGATGGCGCCCACACTAGCCGGGTTACCAGCGCCGTACAACGCCGCCAGCGCGGCGCTCTGCGCCGCCGTCACGCCCGGAATCGCGTCCAGCACTGCCTGCATGGCGGCACCGGCCGTGTCGGCGTAGGCACTCGCGGCTGGCCCGATCTGAAGCGGATCACCAGTCACAACGGCCGCCTGATAGGCGGCACGCGCGGCGATGACGCCAGCGTCCGTCGCGACCACGGCAGCCACTTCGGCCGCCGCCTTTTCCATCCCGTCGCTGCCCACATACACATCCCAGGTATTGGCGTCGGTCTTCACGTAATAGGTCGACAGCACGTGCGGATTGCCCAGGCTGTCGTACACGTCCAGCACGGTCTGCTTGTTGTAGGTCAGCGGATCCTGCGCGTCGAACGGAATCTTGGTCGGCACCTTGCTGCGCGAATCCAGGTTCAGTTCGAAATTGGCCTTGGTGGTGGCGACCGGCACCAGGTCGGCGGTGTCGATTGCGATCGGGCCGGGCGCGCCCTGCAGCACCACGCCGTCGGTGGTGACAGGATAGCCGGTCAGCGCGTTACCCTGGGCGTTGATGATGGTGCCGGTTTTATCCAGCTGGAACTGGCCGTTGCGGCTGTACTGCACGCCGCCGCTGGGCGTGGTGGTGCGGAAGAAGCCGCCGCCGTTGATCGAGATGTCCAGCGGATTGTTCGAGGTCTCGATATTGCCCTGCGTGAACTGCTGCGCCAGGCGCGACACCGACACGCCGATACCGGCGTTGTTGCCGCTCACGCCGTTCAGCGAATTGGCGTACAGGTCGGCGAACTGCGCTTGCGAACCCTTGAAACCCACGGTACTGGCGTTGGCGATGTTGTTGCCGATGACGTCCAGCGATTTAGCTGCGGCGTTCAGGCCACTGAGTCCTTGTTGGAACATGATTTCCCCTAGTAGGTGGGTTACAGGATTTGTTTGATGTCGGCCATGGACAGCTGGCCCGAGTTCGGCACGTTCAGCTTGACGCCGCCCGCACCGGTGGAGACGCTGGCCACCACGCCGAACTGCAGCGCCGTGGCGTCCTTAAGTTCCTTGCCGCCTGCCTTGGCGTTGACCTTGAACACATAATTGCCGTCCGCCAAGGTGGTGCCGTCTTCCGACTTGCCGTCCCAGGTGATCGGCATGGTGCCGGCGGCCACATTCTTCATGCTGATGGTGTCGACTTCCTTGCCGGCCGCCGTCGAGATGACGATTTCCACCGTATCGGCCGGCGTGGCCAGGTCGATGCCGAACAGCGCCTTGCCCTCGGCCAGGCCGACGTTCTTGCCGGCCGACAGCACACCGTGGTTGATCATGCTGGTCGCCTGCAGGTTCTCGCTGGACTGGTAGCTGGCCTTGAGCGAATCGAGCGTGGTGTTCAGCTTGTTGACGCCGGTCACGGTGGACAGCTGCGCCAGCTGGCTGGTGATCTGCGCGTTGTCGAGCGGGCTCATCGGATCCTGGTTCTTCAGCTGGGTCACCAGCAGTGTCATGAACTTGTCGGTGTCGGCTTGCACGCTGTCGCTGGCAACCGCCTTCTTCGGGTTGACCGCGTTCAGCAGCACATCGCTGGGTCCGGGGGCGGTGGAGGAAACTGCACTCATGGTTGATCTCTCGGGTTATTCGGCTGACTGGATTACTGGCCGATGGTGAGCGTTTTCAGCAGCAAGGTCTTGGCCGCGTTCATGGTTTCGACGTTGGTCTGGTAGGAGCGAGAAGCCGACAGCATGTTGACCATCTCGTCCACCACGTTGACATTGGGCATGGTGACGTAGCCCTTGTCGTCTGCCATCGGGTGTTTCGGGTCGTACATCTGCTTCAGCGGCGACGGGTCCTCGATCACGCGCTGCACCTTGACGCCGGTGGACGCGCCGCCATTGGCGGCCGGCTGGGCTTCGAACACCACCTGCTTGGCGCGGTAGGCTTCGCCGCTGGCGCTGGTGGCGCTGTCCGCATTGGCCAGGTTGCTGGCCACCACGTTCAGCCGCTGCGCCTGCGCGCTCATGGCCGAACCGGAAACATTGAAAATACTAAACAGCGACATGATTATTGTCCTCCCTGGATCGCCGCCATCAAGCCCTTGATCTGGGCGTTGATCAGCGTAATGCCGGCTTCATAGCGCAGCGCGTTGTCGGCGAACTGGTTGCGTTCCACATCCATGTCCACCGTGTTGCCGTCGACCGCGCCCTGCACGATGCCGCGGTACTGCAGCGGCGTGCCGTCGGCCAGCGCACCTGCTGCTTGCTGGGGGACGGGGAAATGCTGCTGCGCGGTGGTCTTCAAAGGCTGGTTGGGGCCGCCGCGCGCCATGGCGCCCTGCAGCGCGGCCGTGAAGTCCACATCGCGCGCCTTGTAATTCGGGGTGTCCGCGTTGGCGATGTTAGACGCCAGCACGGTCTGACGCTGCGAACGCAGGCTCAGGGCCGTTTCGTTGAAGCGCATGTAATCGTCCAGTTTCCCTAACATCGCAATCTCCCGCACACTTTCTATTGGTGACAGGATCGATGATACGGACGAGCACGGCCATCCGATCGGACGAGCAGCCCCGGATTTGCCGCCTTATTCCCCGCTTCGGGACGCCGGGCGCGGTCTATCATGGCCACATACACTGAAGGCCCCATATGAAACGCACCCTGATCACCGCCCTGCTCCTTATTTCCTCCGCCGCCCATGCTAAGGCTCAGGCGCAGCAGCCGGCCGCCCCCGCGCGCCAGGACCTCGCCGCGCTGCGGCTGGGCGTGGAGCAGTTCCTGCAGACCCAGACCATGGGCTTGCCTGGCACGGTGACGGTCAACGTCGGCCCCATCGACCAGCGCATGGCGCTGGCGTCCTGCGCCCAGCTGCAGCCTTTTTTCATGCCCGGCGCGCGCGCCTGGGGCAAAACCACGGTGGGCGTGCGGTGCGCGGCCCCTTCCCCGTGGACGGTGTATATTCAAGCGAACGTGGCAGTACAAGCCGAATACGTGGCCAGCGCGGTGCCGCTGGCCCAGGGCCAGCCCATCGAAGCGAGCCAGCTGGTGCTGGTCAAGGGCGATTTGACAACCTTGCCTGCCGGCATAGCCACCGATGTCAGCCAGATCGTCGGCCGCAGCAGCAACGCATCGCTGGCGGCGGGCACGCCGATGCGGCTCGATACGCTGCGCAGCAAGCAGGTCATCACGTCCGGGCAGCTGGTGCGGGTGGTGTCGGGCGGAGCCGGTTTTCGCGTCTCGGCCGAGGCGCGCGCAGTCAGCGCGGCGGCCGAGGGGCAGATGGTGCAGGTAAGGACCGCCGGCGGCCAGCAAGTGAGCGGCGTGGCCAAGGCGGGTGGTCTGGTGGAGGTGGCGTTCTGAGGGAATGTTGACATTGCATTGCAGAACGCTAAAGTTTAAGCATGCGGTGCCGTTAATAACTCAGATCCCGGGGTGTTTTTACTCCAACCAGACGAGGATATTGCTGTGAAAATTAACGACTCAGTCAAAAGCACGCCAGGCCTGCCGGCTTCGCCTGCGACAACGACCAATGCACGCGGCGCCGACAAGGCCAGCGCCGCGCCCATCCCCACCGAGAGCGTCAAGCTGTCGGCCCAGGGCCAGGCCATGGCCGCCAGCGGCGCCGCCTCGAGCAGCGCCGTGTTCGACAGCAAAAAGGTCGAGCGCATCAAGCTTGCAATTGCCGATGGGCAATTCCAAGTCAATTCGGAAAAAGTGGCGGACGGCTTGCTGGAAACGGTGAAAGATCTGCTGCACTCACGTAAAAGATAGGTAAACGCCATGCAATCCGTCTCGCCCGCTGTTTCGCCCATCGCCAGCCTGCGCGAAGAACAGCGCGTCATCACCGCTCTGCTGGACGTGCTGAAGCAGGAACAGCAGCACCTGGTGGCGGCGGACATTGATGGCTTGACGGCGTTGACGCCGAAGAAATCTTCCCTGGTCAACGACATGGCCGTGCTGGCCAGCCAGCGCCACAACGCGCTCGGCGCGGCGGGCTACAAGGCGGAAGAAGCGGGCATGGAAGCCTGGCTGGCCGCCGGCGGCGACAGCGAGGCCGCCCCGCTGTGGTCCGAAGTGCTGGAACTGACCCGCGCAGCAAAAGAACTGAACCGCCTGAACGGCACCCTCATCAGCAAGCACCTGAGCCACACGCAAGGCGCGCTGCAAGCACTGCGCCCGCCAACCCAGGGCAACTTCTACGGTCCCAGCGGCCACGCCACATCTGCCCATCCACGCAGAGGCTTCCTGGCCGGCTAAACTGGTCCGCGCGCACCGCCCTGCGGTGCATGCCCGCCATATCACCATCTAGCCTTGCGCTTGCGGCGCGCCGCAAGCAGCCATGCCACGCCAGGACCAGGGCACGCTTGCCCGCTATTGACCGGCGTCAATGACTCTTCATTGACTCGATGCAGCGATGTGAACTCTTCTCATAATGCATCGATGCACACAAAACTCTATGTCGCCGTCAGCGTGATTGCGCTGAAACTTGCCGCCGCGGCCACGGCCCATGCTGGTCCAGCGGTCACGTCCGCGCTCGAAGGCGAGCGCCTGGGCCTGCACGACGCTACCGACTTCCGGTACGGCACCGGCCGCTGTGCAGGCTGCGCGCCAAAACAGGCGCTGTGGTATTTCCAGGATGAGGGCTTGGCCGTGCCGCGCAACGTGCCTGGCCAGGCGCCGGCCACGCCCGGCCTGCCCGACCTGATCTGGCTGGGCTCGCCGCACCTGGTGCCAGAAGCCACGCTCGCCCCGTCCGGCGACGAGTTGCTGGCGGGGACGGACGCGCCGATCGCCATGCGCCTGGCTCCGAGGATCGATTCCAACCGCTCCTATTTCAATGCCAGCTCGCTGGACTTCTTCAGGCAGCGCACCGTGCGCTTGCGCGGCAGTCTCAGCGAAGAGGCGGGCCGACCCAGCTTCGAAGCGCGCACCATCTGGCCGCGCGACTTCGTCATTGGCGCCGCCCCGCTGCCGAAGCGGCCGCTTACGGCAAACGACACGCTGGCAGGCTTCATCCAGCAGGACGGCGGCGGCGCCCGCAGCCCCTACGCCACGCGGCTGGTGTGGGAGCGCGAGGGCGCCGCCCAGCCCGATTGGCGCGGCAAACCGGTGCTGGCCATCATGCTGAACGGAGCCCAGGGCGATGACGACGAAGCCTACGGCGGACACTTCGCCATCGCCACCGGCCGCCTGGGACAGCGAGGCGAATGGGCCGACTGGCTGGTGAACAATTTCTACAATCTCGATTCCTACAGCGAAAAGGGCATCATCGCTTCCATGGCGCCGATGGATAACTACCTGATGGACCTGAACAGCGGTCAGCAGTATTACCGGCCCTCGCACATGCTGGTGGCCATCCTGCGCGACGCCCGCACGGCACAGGCCTACCAGGCCAGCGTGCAGCACACTTTCCGCGCCTTCTACCGTCACGACTTCAGCTACCGGCACGCGGCCGCCAACTGCGCAGGCATTAATATGGACGTGCTGCGGCGGCTGGGTTGGCAAGTGCCCCAACTGGGGCCGACCAGCCGCCTGAAGGCGCTGGGCGCCTATGCTTATATGGCCGCCAGCGAACTGAGCCTGGCCAGCGGCCAGCAGGCGTACGACTACTACACCGAAGAGCAGACGCGCTTGTACCCGGCAGTCGCTTTCACGGCGCTTGGGCAGGACCTGCTGGGCCTGCTGGGCGGCCAGCCGGGCCGCGCGCTGAGCGCCTACGAACAACAACTGCGGACCGATGTGGAGGCGCTGGTGCTGGTGCGCATTCCGCAAGTGCCGTCCAGCCGCGCCTTTGGTTCAGCGCCCGTGTTTTCCATCGACGAATTCATGGCGCGCGCGCCGCGGGACAAGGCGCAATGGAAAACCGTGCCGGTGCCGCCGCGTCCCTTCCCTGCCGAACTGCGCGAGGGCACGGCGCCGGCGGACAGCGGATTGCCGGTGCCCTTGCCGGTCGGCGGGCTACTGCTGGGACTGGCAGGCATGGGCGCAGGCTGGCACTGGCGCAGGCGCGCCAAACAGAAGCGCTAGAGTGCTTGGGCCGCGTTAAAAAATAGCCTGGTCTTTTTTTGCGGCCATCTAAAAACCAGGTTTCTTTGACGTGGACCTCAGCGCGGAGGCGGAGGCGCAGGCAGTGCGGGGGCGACGGGAGCGGTGGGCACTTCGGTGGCCGGATCGGGGATGCCGGACAGGATGGTCACCGCCACGCGGCGGTTGCGGGCGCGGCCGTCCGGCTGCTCGTTGGGCGCCACCGGGTAGTTGTCCGCGTGGCCGACGGCGGACAGGCGCGCGGGCGCCACGCCGGCATCGATGAACAGGCGCACCACGGCCCCGGCGCGCGAGGCCGACAGCTCCCAGTTGGACGGGAAAGCGTTGTTGCGGATAGGCTGGTTGTCGGTGTGGCCCTCGACCTGCACCGCGTGCGTGTCGTTCTTCAGCAGCACCGCCACCGCCTGCAGCGCCTCGCGCGACTGGCTGGTCAGCACGGCCGCGCCCGGATCGAACAGCACGCTGGCGTTGATCTCGACGCTCACGCCGCGGCTGTTCTGCGTCACCCGCACCTTGCCCTCTTTGACCAGCGGCGCCAGGGTGGACAGCAAATCCTGCGCCAGCTTGGTCATCTGCTCCTTCTCCTTGCGCAGCAGCTCGGTGCGCCGGCGCAGGCCGGGGTTCGGGATAGGCAGGTTCTGCACTTCGGTGTTGACGGGCTTGGCCGAACCCTGGCCGCCGAAGGCGTCGCCCAGCGCGTCCGAGAAGATCTTGTACTTGCCGGTGTTGACGGCGGCCAGCGAATACATGACCACGAAAAAGGCGAACAGCAGGGTGATGAAGTCGGCGTAGGAGATCAGCCAGCGCTCGTGGTTCTCCGGCTCGTCGTCGAACTTCCTGCGGGCGCGGCGCTGCATGTCAGTACTCGCGCAGCAGGGTCGCGATGCGCTCGTCGATCACGCGGCTGTGGTCGCCCGTGGCGATGTCGTAGAACACGGCGGCGGCGATTTCCTGCTGGTGCACATTCTGCGTGACGATGGTCTTGAGCTTGTTGGCGATGGGGTAGAAGAACAGATTGGCCAGCCCGACGCCGTAGATGGTGGAGACGAAGGCGACCGCGATGCCGGTGCCCAGCTTGGCCGGGTCGGCCAGGTTTTCCATCACCTGGATCAGTCCCAGCACGGCGCCCAGGATGCCGATGGTGGGCGAATAGCCGGCCGCCGACTCCCAGATCCGCACCGCCTGGCGCTCGGCCGTTTCATAGGCGGTGATCTCGGTGTCGAGCAGGTTGCGCAATTTATCCGGGTTGATGCCGTCGACGATCAGGCGCAGGCCCTTGGCGTTGAACTTGTCCTTCGACGCCAGCATGTAGCGCTCCAGCGCCAGCATGCCGTCGCGCTTGGCGGTGCTGTTCCAGGCGCCGATTTCCCGCGCCAGCGCGATGCGGCTGTCCGGCGGCGGCGCGAACACCCAGGCGCCCATGCGCAGGCCGCGCACGAAGGTGGCGGACTTGGTCTGCAGCAGCACCGCGCCCAGGGTGCCGACCACCACGATGGCGAAGGCGGCCGGCTGCAGCAGCGAGCCGAGCTTGCCGCCCTCCAGGCCCTGGCCGACCAGTACGCCGGCCACGCCCAGTATCAGTCCCGCTATGCTGGCCCAGTCCATGCCTGCTCCCGTAACGAGGCGCGCAGGCGCGCCACCGCTTGCGTATGCAGCTGCGATACGCGTGATTCGGAGACGCCCATGACGGCGCCGATTTCCTTCAGGTTCAATTCTTCCTCGTAGTACAAGCCCATCAGCATCTTCTCGCGCGGCGGCAGGCCGTCGATGGCGTCGATCACGGCCTGGCGGAAGTCGGTGTCGAGCAGCGCGCGCAGGGGGTCGGCCTCCTCGTCGCTGTGGTAGCGGTCGAGGAAACTGTCGCCGCCGTCGTCGTCGCGGAAGTCCTCGTAGTACAGCAGCTGGTGGCCGCCGCCCTCGGACAGCATTTCCTGGTAGTCGGCCAGCGACAGCTTGAGCGATTTGGCCACTTCCGATTCGCTCGGCGGCCGGCCCAGGCGCTGCTGCAGCGTGGCCATCGCGGTTTCGATCTTGCGCATGTCCTGGCGCATGCTGCGCGGCATCCAGTCGCTATTGCGCAGCTCGTCGAGCATGGCGCCGCGGATGCGCATCACGGCATAGGTTTCGAACTGGGCGCCGTGGGTTTCCTCGTAGCGGTTGATGGCGTCGAGCAGGCCTATCATGCCGGCCTGCACCAGGTCGTCCACTTCCACGCTGGGTGGCAATTTGGCCTTCATGTGATGGGCCAGCCGCTTGACCAGCGGCATGTGCTCCGTCAGCAGCGAATTCTTGTCCGCTTTCCCTTTGGCCGTGTACATATTTCTAGTTTTTCTTAGACGCTAAAATGGTTGCTGCTCCCCGTACGCAAGTTGGGCGCGCCGGCCAGCGCCAATCGCCCCGCCAGCTGCCGGAACGCGACCGACGCGCCGGCCAGAGGAAAGGCATCGACTACCGCGCGCCCCAGGCGCGCCGCGCGCTGCAAGTACTCGTCGGCCGGCACCGAACCCATGGAAACCAGGTTGACGGCAATGTAACGACTTGCCGCCTGCGCCATATTATCGTAAACCACCTTGGCTTCGGCCTCGGATGCGCCTGTTACCAGGATGCCGAAGGGCCTGCGGCCCAGTTCGTGGTTCAGGCGCTTGATCATGCTGTAGGCATTCTTGATCGACGTGGCGCTGTTCGACACCTGCACGACGATCTCGGAACTGGCCATGACCGGCACGGGGAAAGCCTCGCCGTCGAATTCGCCGTCCACGATGACCATGCCGGTCTGCTTGGCCAGCACGTCGAAAGCCTTGGCCAGGCGGCGCGTTTCGTCGGGGCCGGAGCGCGCCACGCCGCGTGTCATCGATACCACACCGAAGCCCTGCGGCACCTGGTGGATCACCTGGTTCAGGCCGCATTCCTGGCGCGCCACCTCGAGCAGGCTGGCGCCGTTGTCCACGCCGAGGCGGGAAGCCACGCCGTGCGCGCTGGCGCAGGCGTCAACCAGCAGCACGTCGTTGCCGGCGCGGGCCAGCGAGGCGCCCAGGTTGACCAGCATGGAACCCTTGTCGTCTTGCGGGGTGGCCGAGAGGAAGGTGACGATGCGCGGCTGCGGCCCCGCCAGCATGCGGCGCAGTCCTTCGGCCTGGTCGAAGTCGAAATTAGCCAAGGTGCACCCCGCGCAGAGCGTTGTCGTTGCCGGCGGCGGCCATCACCAGCGGCAGTTCGCTGTCGGCGTACTGGCTGGCGGCGCTGCCCTGCTTCAGGCGGAAGGCGCGCTCGACCAGCGCGGCCGGGTCGGCCAGGTGCAGGTCTTCCGGCACCCGCTGGCCGCTCGACACGTAGAACATGTTCAGTTTCTGGCGGATCACCACGTCCAGCACGTTGCCGATGGAGGCGGCCTCGTCCAGCTTGGTCATGATGCAGCCGGCCAGGCCGCTGCCCTGGTAGGCGCGCACCACCTCGTTCAGGGTTTCCTGGGTCGAGGTGGCGTTCAGGCACAGCAGGCGCTGCACATTGGCGCCGGTGCCCTGCAGCATGGCGACCTGTTCCGCCACCATGTGGTCGCGCTGGCTGACGCCGACCGTGTCGATCAGCACGGTGTGCTTGTTCTTCAGTTCCTTCAGCGCGATGCGCAGGTCGGCCTCGTCCTTGACCGAGTGCACCATCACGCCCAGGATCTTGCCGTAGATGCGCAGCTGTTCGTGGGCGCCGATACGGTAGGCGTCGGTGGTGATCAGGGCCAGCTTTTCCGGGCCGTGGCGCATCACGCAGCGCGCGGCCAGCTTGGCGGTGCTGGTGGTCTTGCCGACGCCGGTCGGGCCGACCAGGGCGAACACGCCGCCCTGCTCGATCAGCGCGTCCTCGTTGGCGATGGCGCTCACGTTGCGGGCCAGCACGGTCTTAATCCAGCGCATGCTGTCGGCGGCGTCGCGGCCGGCCGGCAGTTTCTCTATCAGGTAGCGCGCCAGGCTGGCCGAGAAGCCGGCCGCCAGCATTTCGCGCAGCACCGCGGCCTTCTGCGGCTCGCGCTGCTGGGTCGAGCCCCAGGACAGCTCGGCCAGCTGGGTCTCCATCATGCCGCGCATGGCGCGGATTTCGCTCATCATGCCGCTCATCTCGGCGGCGGCGTTGGCCTTGGCGCTGTTCACGGCGTCGGCCACCATGGCGCTGATGCGCTCCAGGTCCAGCGACGGCGCGGCGGACGGCGTCTGCGCCGCAGCAAGCTGGCGCGGAACCGCAGGGGCAGCGGCGCGCACCGGCTGGCGCGGCGCGGATTCGGCGGCCGGCGCCTCCATGCGCGGCGCCGGGGCGGCGGTGCGCGGGGCGGCGGCGCGGTGCGTGGCTGCGCGCAGCGCAGCCGCGTCGAGCGCCTCCATCGGCGACATCGGCGACATCGGTGCCATCGGTGCCATCGGTGCCAAATAAGCCGGGGTCTCCGGGATGTCCAGGTAAGGGTTGGGCTGGGCCATCGGCGAGTCGGCCGACGGCAGCGCCAGCGAGGCGGCATCGTCGTTGGCCAGGGCGAGGATCTCGACCTCGCCATCGGTTGGACGGTTCGACAAGATCACCGCATCCGGGCCCAGGGCCTCGCGCACTTTGCGCAGCGCCTCACGCGAAGTAGGTGCAGTAAATTTTTTGACGTTCATGACCAGTTCCCCTGTTACGCAAGTGCCGCGCCTTCAAGACGGCGCGGCTCACTCCGACACTTGCATTATTAAGCATGCACTGGGGAAACGATCGATGGAACAGGGCCGGAAATGGCCCCCTTTTCATTTCCTTTACTGCGCGCCCACCAGGGCGGTGACGCGGATGGTCTTGGTTTCCGGGATTTCGGCGTGCGACAGCACTTTGAGCTGCGGCAGCGCGCGGCGCAGGAAACGCGACAGCAAGGTGCGCAGCGGCCCCGGCACCAGCAGCACCGGCGTCAGCCCCAGCGCTTCCTGCTGCGCGGCCGCCGCCTGGGCCTGCTGGGCGATGGTGTCGGCCAGGCCGGGCTCGATGCCGGCGCCGTCCGGACCGCTCGCCGCCAGCGCTTGCATCAGCAGACGCTCCAGGCGGTTGTCCAGGGTCATCACGGACAGCTCGCCGCCAGTCGGGAACAGCTGCTGCACGATGGCGCGGCCCAGCGAGATGCGCACCAGCGCGGTCAGCTCGTTCGGGTCTTGCGTGTGCACGGTGTGCTCGGCCAGCGTTTCGATGATGGAGCGCATGTCGCGGATGTGCACGCCCTCGGCGAGCAGGTTCTGCAATACTTTCTGCAAGGTCGACAGCGACAGCATCTTCGGCACCAGGTCTTCGATCAGCTTGGGCGATTCCTTGCCCAGGTGGTCCAGCAGCGCCTGCACTTCGGCCCGGCCCAGCAGCTCGGACGCGTGCGTGGTGATCAAATGGTTCAAATGGGTCGCCACCACGGTGCCGGCATCGACCACCGTATAGCCCATGGTTTGCGCCTGGTCGCGCAGGCCGGCGTCGATCCAGATGGCGGGCAGGCCGAAGGCCGGGTCTTCCGTCACCAGGCCGGGCAAGGTGCCGCTGGCCATGCCGGGGTTGATCGCCAGGAACTGGCCATTGAAGGCCTCGCCGGTGCCCACTTCCACGCCCTTCAAGGCGATGCGGTAGGCCGACGGCTTGAGTTCCAGGTTGTCGCGGATGTGCACCGGCGGCGCCAGGAAACCGACTTCCTGCGCGAACTTCTTGCGGATGCCCTTGATGCGCTTGAGCAGCTCGCCGCCCTGGGTCTTGTCGACCAGCGGGATCAAACGGTAGCCCACTTCCAGGCCCAGCGTGTCGACCGGCAGGATGTCTTGCCAGCTCGCCTCTTCCTGCTCGGGCGCCGGCGCCGCGCCGCCGGCTGCCGCTGCCGCCGCCTCGGCTTCCGGCGTGGCCGCCCGGCCCGCCGCCGCGCCCTCCCTCGTGCGTTTGGCCATCAGGTAGCCGGAGCCGCCCAGCACGCCCGCCAGCAGCAGGAACACCAGGTTGGGCATGCCGGGTATCAAGCCCATGCCGCCGATGATGGCGGCGGTGATGTACAGCACTTGCGGCTTGGCGAACAGCTGGCCGATGACCTGGGTGCCGATGTCCTGCTCGCTGGCCACGCGCGACACCACGATACCGGCCGCGATCGAGATCACCAGCGACGGGATCTGCGCCACCAGGCCGTCGCCGATGGCCAGCAAGGTGTAGACCTTGAGCGCCTCGCCGAAGGCCAGGTCGTGCTGGATCAGGCCGACCATCAGGCCGCCGACGATGTTGATCACCGTGACCAGGATGCCGGCGATGGCGTCGCCGCGCACGTACTTGGAGGCGCCGTCCATGGCGCCGTAGAACTCGGCTTCCATCGACACTTCGCTGCGCCGCTTGCGCGCCTCGGCTTCGCCGATCAGGCCGGCGTTCAGGTCGGCGTCGATCGCCATCTGCTTGCCCGGCATCGCGTCCAGGGCGAAGCGCGCGCCCACTTCGGCGATACGGCCGGCGCCCTTGGTCACCACGGTGAAGTTGATGATGGTCAAGATGATGAACACGACGATACCGACCGTGTAGTTGCCGCCGATCAGGAAGTGGCCGAAGGCCTCGATCACCTTGCCGGCCGCCGCCGCGCCGGTGTGGCCCTCGGTCAGCACCACGCGGGTGGAGGCCACGTTCAGCGCCAGGCGCAGCATGGTCGACACCAGCAGCACGGTCGGGAAGGCCATGAAGTCGAGCGGCTTGACTGTATACAGAGCGGTCAGCAGCACGATGATGGACAGCGCGATATTGAAGCTGAAGAACAGGTCCAGCACGAAGGCCGGCAGCGGCAGCACCATCATCGCCAGCAGCATGATGATCAGGATGGGCGGGGCCAGGCTCTTGCTGCCGGCGCCGCTCATGCCGCCGAAGGCGCCGGTCAGCCAGGCGGGCAGTTTCAGGCTGTTCATTGCGGTGCTCCGTCGCGGTTGTCAGGGTTGTTATTGGTTTGCAGCGCTTGCTGCCTGGCCAGCTTGGCCGCCTCGTAGGCCGGGTGGTTCGGGTCCATGTCGTTCGGCACGTCGAGCTTGCTTGGACGGTCGGGATAGCGGCCGCCCGGCTTGAAGGTGCGCAATTGGAACACATAAGCGAGCACTTCGGCCACCGCCGCGTACAGGCGGGGCGAAATTTCGTCGCCGATGTCGCTGTGCTTGTACAGCGCGCGGGCCAGGGCCGGCGCCTCCAGGATGGCCACCTTGTGCTCGCGCGCCAGTTCGCGGATCTTGGCCGCCACCTCGTCGGTGCCCTTGGCCACCACCTTGGGCGCGCCGCTGCCGTCGGTGTATTTCAGCGCCACCGCGTAATGGGTAGGATTGGTCACCACCACGTCGGCGGTCGGCACGTCGGCCATCATGCGGCGCTTGGCCATTTCGCGCTGCAGCTGGCGGATCTTGCCCTTGATCTGGGGATTGCCGTCCGATTCCTTGTTTTCCTGGATCATCTCCTGGCGCGTCATCTTCATCTTGTTGGCGTAGTGCCACATCTGGTAAGGCGCGTCGATGGCGGCGATCAGGCCCAGCGCGCCGACGATGAACAAAAAGCTGGTGCCCAGCATGTCTATCATGTGCACGCTGCCCAGCTTGAACGGCTCCATTGCCAGGCCGATCACGGCGTCCTTCTGCTTCATGACCACCAGGTAGGCCACAAAGCCGACCACGATGGTCTTGGCGATCGCCTTGACCAGCTCGACCAGGGCGTTGGTCGACACCATATTGCCCAGGCCGCGCATGGGGTTCAGTTTCATCAGGTTGGGCGTGACAGCCTTGCCGCTGAACAGCCAGCCGCCGACCAGCAGCGGCGACACCAGCGCCACGACCATGATGGCCACGGCCAGCGGCAGACAGGCCAGCATGACGCGGCCGATGTCGACGCCGACGCGCTGGATCAGCACGTCGGCATTGAAAATCTGTTCACGGTCCAGCGCCAGGCCGGAAACCATGGCCGAGCTGAGGTCGCGCGCCAGGCCGGCGCCTGTCATCCACAAGCCGGCGCCGGCGGTCATCAGCACGGTAAACGTGGCCACTTCGCGCGAACGGGGAACGTCGCCTTCTTCACGCGCCTGCTCGAGGCGCTTCGCTGACGCCGGTTCTGTCTTCTCGCTTTCGCTTTCTTCTGCCATGCCGCGCTCCCGCCCGCTGTTGCCGTGATATCAGGAACGATTATCGCCGGGCATCCCGCGCCCCCATCCATGGAGCAGGACGGCAAAAACCCGGTTATTTGATATTACCGTGCGGAAAGCGAATCAGTTCCCGGCGTGCCGGGGCGCCGCCGTTCAGGCCGGCGCCAGCAGCGCCAGCTGCTCCGGGCTCAGATAGCACCACTCGCCCTCTTGCAAGCCCAGCGATTCCAGCGTGAGCTGGCCGATGGCCGAGCGGTGCAGCGCGCTGCAATGGTTGCCGGCGGCCGCCAGCATGCGCTTGACCTGGTGGTATTTGCCCTGCTCCAGCACGATTTCGAGGCGGTGCTCGCCGCGCTGTTCGCACACCAGCGCCGCCAGCGGCGCCGGCTCGTCGTGCAGCTGCACGCCGGCCAGCAGCTGGGCCACCAGCTCCGGCGTCACCGGGTCTTGCGTTGTGGCTTGATACACTTTGGGAACGTGGCGCTTCGGCGACGATTGCGCGTGGATAAAGGGGCCATCGTCTGACATCAGCAGCATGCCGGTGGTGTCGTGGTCGAGCCGTCCGACCGGCTGCACTTCGCGCCAGGTGAACTGCTCGGGCAACAGGGTCAGCACGCCGGGGTGGTGGCTGGGCTTGCGCGAGCACTCGTAGTTGGCCGGCTTGTTCAGCGCAATATACAGATGTTCGCGGACCGCCCACTCTTCGTCGAAGATGTGCAGCACCAGACCCTCGGTGTCCAGGCTGGCCTTATAGTTGTCGTGGACGACGCCGGCGATGCTGACTTCGCCGTCTTCGATCAGGCTGCGGCAGTATTTGCGGGTGCCGAAGCCCTGGGATTGCAGGATGCGGTCTAAGGATAATTTGCTCATAGGGCGAGACTTTACCAGATTTCAAACGGGGGTTGACGCAGATCAAAGGGTGTTCGTTTTGCTGGGATACACTTTATTAAACGTAGGAATTTCCCTACCCCCGTAAGAAAGGACGCAAGATGAGCTCCCGGAAAAAGCTTGCAAGCCGCCATCTCGCACTGCATGCCACGCTGCTGGGCGTGGCGCGCTGGCGCTTGGACACGGACGGCACGGCGCCCTCATCCATGCCGCAGGCGGACTGGCACGCCGGGGCGCAGCAGCGCTACATGGATTGGCTGGCGGCGGGCGGATTCAAACAGAAGGGCTATGTGGAAAGCGTAAATGAAAACAGCGGCTATGACGCCGCCGTTCTCATGTCCCGTCGCGGGACTCAATGCGAGGAATTGAAATTCTCTCTGATCCGCATCAGCGATGCGGTTGAGTAGTTCGAGTTTCGGCAAACTTTTGCAGACAACGAGTTATGCTGTTTATGCGGGCCTCCCGGGGAAAGAACTACAACACCAATATAGCCCACCCCGGAAAGAATACAAGAAAAAATCGAGCAGAATTGGCAATGTTCTTCTGTGCGTTCACGTACCCTGTTCATACCCGCATAACACTCAGCGGATGGCGGGCGCGGCGGTTTGCACCGCCGCCTTCATCGCGCCCGCCCCCATTGCCGCCCCGAATTTCTTCAGCACGCGCTCCGGCAAGCCCTCATGCTGGGTGTAGTCGACGATGTCCTCGGCATGGATGACGTCGCGCGCGACCGTGTCCACCGTGCCCAAGCCGTCCGCCAGGCCCATCTCGATGGCGCGGGCACCGGTCCAGAACAGCCCCGAGAAGGTTTCCGGGGTTTCCTTCAGGCGCTTGCCGCGCCCGCTGCGCACCACGTCGATGAATTGCGCGTGGATTTCGTTGAGCATGGTTTGCGCGTGCTGCCTGTGCTTGTCGGTCAGCGGGCTGAACGGATCCATAAAACCCTTGTCCGCGCCGGCCGTCAGCAGGCGGCGCTCGACGCCGACCTTGCCCATGATGCCGTTGAAGCCGAAGCCGTCCATCAGCACGCCGATGGAACCGACGATGCTGGCCTTGTTGACATAAATCTTATCGCCGGCGGCGGCGATGTAATAACCGCCCGAGGCGCAGATCTCGTCCACCACCACGTACAGCGGCTTGGACGGATAGCCGCGGCGCAGGCGGCGGATCTCGTCGACGATCATGCCGGCCTGCACCGGGCTGCCGCCCGGACTGTTGATGTGCAGCACGATGGCCACCGAGCCGTTGTCCGAAAACGCCTTGTTCAGCGCGGGGATCACCACCGCCGCCGAGCCGCTGCCCTCGGTCTCGATATTGCCTTCGATCTCGATCAGCGCCGTATGGCGGCCCAGGGTTTCGGAGTCGCTGCCGGGGAAAGTAAAGTCGAAATAGGCGGCGATGCCGATAAATACCAGCACTAAGGTCATCAATTTGAAGAAGATGCTCCAGCGGCGATTGGCCCGCCGCTCGCGTACCGTCGACAGCACCAGTTTTTCCAGCACTTCGCGTTCCCAGTTCAACCCGGCAACCGAAGGGGTGGCCGGGGCCGCTTTGGCCGGACCGGGCTCGGGCGCGGCGGCGCCGGTGTCATGTGTATCGCTCGTGTTGTCGCTCATGGGATCATTCGTTGTAGCGCCGTTCAGGCGCGGGCGGGACGGATGTAGTCATCCGGCTGCCAGTAAAGCTGCTCGTCGCGTTCCAGCACGGCGATCGGACGCAGCCGCCTCCCGCGGCAGGGACCGCCCGCGCAGTAGCCGCTGTCCGGCACATAGATGGCGCCGTGGGTGGAGCACATGATATACAGCTTGCTCGATTCGAAGAACTCGCCTTCGGACCAGTCCAGTTCGATCGGCACGTGGGCGCAGCGGTTCAGGTAGCCGTACACTTTGCCGCCGTGGCGCACCACGAAGCCGGTGGCGTCCTCGCCGCCGGCCGTGACCGGAAAACGCACGCCGCGTCCGCCCTCCTGCACCGCGTCGGCGGCGCAGATCAGGATCTCGACGCTGTCGCTCATCAGGCGTTCTCGTTCAGCCATTGATGCAATTCGGACACGGTTTTGGCCGAATACATCGGATTGCAGGCCTGCAACTGTTCGACCGGATGGGCGCCGTACTCGACCGCCACCGCGGCCGCGCCGGCGTTGTTCGCCATCAGCAAGTCATGGCTGGTGTCGCCTATCATCACGGTGCGTTTCAAGTCCTGGCCCAGTTCGCGGGTCAGTTCCTGCAGCATGGCCGGATGCGGCTTGGAGAAGGTCTCGTCCGCGCAGCGGGTGGCGTCGAAGGTCGACAGCAGGCCGGCCGCGTTCATCGCGCGGTTCAGGCCGACGCGGCTTTTCCCTGTGGCAACGGCCAGGAAATAAGCCTGCTGCGTCAGTTCCTGCAGCATTTCGGCCACGCCGGCGAACAGGGTCAGTTCGTGGTCCTTGGACAGATAGTGGTAGCGATAGCGCTCCACCATGCGCGGATAGTATTTGGGGTCGATATTGGGCATGACGGCCTGCATCGCCTCGTACAAGCCGAGGCCGATCACATGCGAGGCCGCGTCCTCGCGCGGCACCGGCAGGCCGAGATCCTTGGCCGCTGCCTGTATGCACTTCACGATCGTTGATGTGCTGTCCATCAACGTGCCATCCCAATCAAAGACGATCAGATCAAATTGCTTTCTTGCCATGTGTTCCGGCGCGCCCTGCCGCCGGCTCCTCTGTATTTAAATGCATTGGTTTACCCAAGCTTACCAAGAATCGCTCGCATTCGGCGGCCAGCGGCGCGTTCAGGGTCATGGGTTTGCCCGTTTCCGGGTGGGTAAACGTAATCTGGTGGGCATGCAGGAACATCCGCTTGAGCGCGCCGCGCGTGGCGTCGCCTTTCTGCAGCGCCTTGTTCAGAGCGAAATCGCCGTATTTGTCGTCGCCTGCGATGGGGAAGCCGGACGATGCCAGATGAACGCGGATCTGGTGGGTGCGCCCGGTTTTCAGCTCGGCCTCCAGCAAGGCGAATTGCGGATATTTTTTCAGCAAGGTAAATACCGTGTGCGAGGCCAGCCCGTCCGGCGCCACCGACACGCGGCGCTCGCCGTCCGCCGTCGAATATTTCTTCAAAGCCAACTTCACGTGCTGGCGCGCGTTCTTCCAGTCGCCCACCGCCAAGGTCAGGTAGCGCTTGTCGGTGTGGCCGTCGCGCATCTGCTCGTGCAGATTGGTCAGGGCCGAACGTTTCTTGGCCAGCAACAGCAGGCCGGAGGTGTCGCGGTCCAGGCGGTGCACCAGTTCCAGGAACTTGGCGTCCGGGCGCGACGCGCGCAGCTGCTCGATGACGCCGAAGGACACGCCCGAACCGCCGTGCACGGCGGTGCCGGCCGGCTTGTCGATCACCAGCAGCTGGGCGTCCTCGTAGATGATGTCGAACTCGGCGGCAGGCACGTTGGCCTCGGCTTTTTCAGCCACGCGCACCGGCGGCACGCGCACGACGTCCCCTTGCACCAAACGGTACAATTGGTCGATGCGGCCCTTGTTGACGCGCACTTCACCGGAGCGCAGGATGCGGTAAATATGGCTTTTCGGCACACCTTTGCAAATACGCAACAGGTAGTTGTCGATGCGCTGACCCGCCTCTTCTTCGCCTATCGTCAGGAATTGTGCTTGCGGCAGGACCTGTGTGGGGGGCACGGCTTGCGGCATTTGCGCCGCATTCTGGACCTTGTTTCGGCCGTTCTTCCCAGAAAATCTCTCTAAGTCCTTCATTTTGAATATATAATCGTTTTGCCGCAGTTTAACCTGCTGTACGTGTAAGAATAAAAGCACATTTTACACAGGGGCGTATCCACTGGCCTCGCTTATTTAGCAAATTCGGTGGAAATAAATGTATACGCACACTCGTGTGGATATCAGGGTGGCGACCGCTGTCGCCATCGGGTAGCGTGCACGGGTGCTGGGATTAGATAGGCTGGATTGTTAGGATAAGTCCGGCGAGCAAGCACACAGTCGTTGCTCGCCGGTTGATGAAGCTGATTACGCTTGCCGTTTTCGCCACGCACCATACAAGATGCGCTGGCTCGACGTTTTGCGCACGCCTGCATTCTCTGCCCCCCGCCCCGGTTAACCCTGTTGACCGGTCGGCCCGTTGGATGAGTTGCAAGCAGTGCGCGTACTCGGCATGACGCTCGGCCTCATGCGCCCTTTGCGGCCGCAACGTTACACGTTGCTGCGCCGCATGACGAGGCATCTCCCCGCAGCCTCCTTACTCCCGCGTATATCCCTGGTATTACGCCGTTCCCGAGGGAATGGCTAGAGATGGCCTTCGGGCCGCGGAGTTAATAAAAATGAAACGCATGTTGTTCAATGCGACGCAGCAAGAAGAGTTGCGCGTTGCCATCGTCGACGGTCAGAAACTGATCGATATCGACATCGAAACCGCTGGTCGTGAACAGCGCAAGTCCAACATCTACAAAGGCGTCATCACCCGGATCGAACCGTCGCTGGAAGCGTGCTTCGTCAGCTACGGCGAGGACCGCCACGGCTTCCTGCCGTTCAAGGAAGTGGCGCGCACCTACTTCCGCGAGGGCGTGGACGTCCGCAACGCCTCCGTCAAGGAAGCGCTGCGCGAAGGCCAGGAAATCATGGTGCAGGTGGAAAAAGAGGAGCGCGGCAACAAAGGCGCGGCCCTCACCTCCTTCATCTCGCTGGCCGGCCGCTACCTGGTGCTGATGCCGAACAACCCGCGCGGCGGCGGCGTGTCGCGCCGCGTCGAGGGCGAAGAGCGCCAGGAATTGCGCGAAACCATGGACAAGCTGGACCTGCCGCAAGGCATGTCCGTGATCGCCCGCACCGCCGGCATCGGCCGCAACGTCGAAGAGCTGCAGTGGGATTTGAACTACCTGATGCAGCTGTGGCGCGCGATCGAGGGCGCCGGCAAGGCCTCCAACGGCGCCTTCCTGATCTACCAGGAATCGTCGCTGGTCATCCGCGCGATCCGCGATTACTTCCAGCCCGACATCGGCGAAATCCTGATCGACACCGACGACATCTACGAGCAGGCTCACCAGTTCATGAGCCACGTGATGCCGGACATGGTGCACCGCGTGAAGCGCTACAGCGACGACGTGCCGCTGTTCTCGCGCTTCCAGATCGAACACCAGATTGAAACGGCGTACAGCCGCACGGTGCCGCTGCCGTCGGGCGGCGCCATCGTCATCGACCACACCGAAGCGCTGGTCTCGGTCGACGTCAACTCGGCCCGCGCCACCCGCGGTTCCGACATCGAGACCACCGCCTTCAACACCAACTGCGAAGCGGCCGAAGAAGTGGCCCGCCAGCTGCGCCTGCGCGACCTGGGCGGCCTGATCGTGATCGACTTCATCGACATGGAAGTGGCCAAGAACCAGCGCGAAGTCGAACAGCGCCTGAAGGACGCGCTGCACCACGACCGCGCCCGCGTGCAGATGGGCAAGATCTCCCGCTTCGGCCTGATGGAACTGTCGCGCCAGCGCCTGCGTCCGTCGCTGTCCGAGGGTTCGCACGTGACCTGCCCGCGCTGCTCGGGCACCGGCCACATCCGCGACACCGAATCGTCCGCCCTGCAGGTGCTGCGCATCATCCAGGAAGAGGCGATGAAGGAAAACTCGGCCACCATCCACGTGCAAGTGCCGGTGGACGTGGCGGCCTTCCTGCTGAACGAAAAACGCGGCGAAGTGCTCAAGATCGAGAACCGCCACCGCATCAACGTGATCCTGATCCCGAACAAGCATCTGGACACGCCGCACTACAAGCTCGAGCGCATCAAGCACGACGATCCGCGCCTGGAAGACCACACCGCCAGCTACACCATGGCCGAGCAAGCAGAAACCGACATGGCCTACAGCAAGCGCCAGAAGGAAGAAGCCAAGCCGCGCCAGGAAGCTGTCGTCAAGACCATCACCCCGGCCCAGCCGGCACCCGTGGTTGAGCGCAAGCCCGCGCCGGAAGCCGTCAAGGCCGTGCCGGTGCTGGCCGCGCCAGCCGAGCAGGGCTTCTTCGCCAAGCTGTTCTCCTTCTTCTCGCCGAAGAAGGAAGAGCCGGTGGCCGCGCCAGCGCCGGTCAGCGCCGCAGCAGCCGCCAAGGCCGCTTCCGAGCGCGGCGACCGCAACGCCCGCGGCCCGCGCGGCCGCAGCCGCACCGGCAAGCCGGGCAGCCGCGAGCGCGAAGAGCGCGAGCCGGGCAGCCGTCCGGGTAGCGAAGATGCAACCAAGCAAGCCGAAGGCCGCGAAGGCCGTCCGGCCCGCCCGCCGCGTCCGCCGCGCGAACCGCGTGAAGGCCAGCCGGCCGACGCGCAAGGCGTACGCGCCGAGCGTCCGGAACGCGCTGAACGTCCGGAGCGCGCCGAGCGTCCGGAACGCGCCGAGCGCACCCCGCGTCCGCCGCGCGAACCGCGCGCCGACAAGGCGCCGGTTGGCGAAGTGAAAACCGAAGAACTGGCATTGGGCGCAGCGGCAGCCGTTGCAGGCGCCGCAGCCCCGGCCGTCACCCTGACCGGTGCGCCGGTGGCGGCGCCTGCAAGCGAAGCCACCCAGCCGAAAGTGTCGGCCAACGCCGGCCCTGAAGGCGAAGATGGCGAAGCAGCGGACGGCGAAGAGCCGCGCCGCCGCCGCCGCCGCGGTGGCCGCAACCGCAACCGCCGTGAACGCGAAGGCGAAGGCATCGAAGGCGCGGAAGGCGCGGAACTGGCCGAAGGCGAAACCGCCCCGGCCGTCAGCTTCACCGTGGCCCCGGCCGAAGGCGAAGCCGCTCCAGCGGCAGCCGCCGTCGCAGCCCCTGCCGCTCCGCTGGCCGTTGCTGCCCTGGTCGACCCGACCGTTGCAATCGAAGCGCCTGCCGCGCAGGAAGTTGCAGCCGAAGCGCCTGTCGCCGTGGCGGCACCGGTCGATCCGACCGTCGCCGTCGATGCGCCTGTGCCGGCCGTTGAAGCCGCTCCTGCCGCCGTAGCCGAAGCAGTCCAAGCCGCCCCGGTCGCAGTCGGCGCAGCAGCTGCGGTTGAAGTTGCTCCAATTGAAGCCGCCGCCGCTGCCCCGGTAGAAGTTGCCCCGGCCGCAGTTGCTCCAGTCGCGCCGGTTGAAACCGCGCCGGCAGCCGAAGTTGCCGCCCCGGTAGTCGCCGCCCCGGTAGTTGCTGCCCCGATAGTTGCTGCCCCGATAGTTGCCGCAGCACAAGCTGCTCCAGCAACGCCTGAGCCAGCACCAGCCGCCGAGTACGCTTTCGAGCAGAAGCCGCAAGCCGCCCCGGTCGCCGAAGTGGCAGCCGAGCCGGCAGCAGCGCCAGCGGTGGAAGCCGCCCCGGCGGTTGAAGCCCCGGTGGCCGCACCAGCGCCGGCCCCGGTAGCAGCAGCGCCGGCGGCCAAGCCAGCCGCCGACCTGAACGCTATTCTGGAAGCCGCCGGCCTGACCCTGGCAGCGACCGACCCGGCCAAACTGCGCGCTGCGCAGGAAGCCGCGACACAAAGCACGACCGCTCCGGCGCGCGTGCCGCGTGAGCGCAAGCCGCTGCCGCCGCAAGCGGACGAGCCGCTGATCCAGGTCGACACCCGCCGTTAAGCGCCGAGTTGCCTGACTGAAAGGGGAAGCCGAGCGCTTCCCCTTTTTTTCGTCCGTATTTCATGTATGCATGCAGCGGCACCCGACAAGGTGGCATCGTGCTATCGTATCTTTATGTCTGAAAAAATCATCCTCTTCACCGACAGCCGCTCGCGGGCCGCTGTCGTGCCAGCCGTCCTGGAGGCGCCCACCGGCAGCCTGCGGGACCAGCTCGCCCGCCCTTTGCACGACCTGCGCATTTCCGTCACCGACCGCTGCAATTTCCGCTGCGTCTACTGCATGCCCAAGGAAGTGTTCGACAAGGATTACAACTACCTGCCGCACACCTCGCTGCTCAGCTTCGAGGAAATCACGCGCATCGCCAGCATCTTCATCGCCCACGGCGTGGAAAAAATCCGCCTGACCGGCGGCGAGCCGCTGCTGCGCAAGAACATCGAAAAGCTGATCGGCATGCTGGCCGAGCTCAAGACCGTGCACGGCAAGCCGCTCGACCTGACCCTGACCACCAACGGTTCGCTGCTGGCGAAGAAAGCCCGGTCGCTGAAGGACGCCGGCCTGCAGCGCGTCACCGTGTCGCTGGACGCGCTCGACGACACCGTCTTCAAGCGCATGAACGACGTCGATTTCGCCGTGGCCGACGTCTTGCACGGCCTGGACGTGGCGCACGGCGTCGGGCTGGGGCCGATCAAGGTCAACATGGTGGTCAAGGGCGGCATGAACGACCAGGAAATCCTGCCGATGGCGCGCTATTTCAAGGACAGCCCTTACATCCTGCGCTTCATCGAATACATGGACGTGGGCGCCTCCAACGGCTGGAAACTGGACGAAGTGGTGCCCTCGGCCGAGGTGGCGCGCCGCATCGGCGCCGAGCTGCCGCTGGAACCGGTGTCGGCCAACTACACCGGCGAGACCGCCGCACGCTGGCGCTATCTCGACGGCGGCGGCGAGATCGGCCTGATCTCCAGCGTCACGCAAGCGTTCTGCAAGGACTGCTCGCGCGCGCGCCTGTCCACCGAAGGCAAGCTCTACACCTGTTTATTCGCCACCCGGGGCCACGACCTGCGCGCCCTGCTGCGCGACGGCGCCAGCGACGCCCAGATCGCCGGCGCGGTCAGCCATTTATGGCAGGCGCGCGGCGACCGCTATTCCGAGCTGCGCACCAGCCAGACGGCTGGCATCACAAAAAAAGTCGAGATGTCTTATATCGGGGGATAGTTTGAGCAGCAAGCACAGCAACATGACGGGATTGATATTGGCAGGCGGACGCGGCACCCGCATGGGCCGCGTCGACAAGGGCCTGCAGCCCTTCCGCGGCAGCACGCTGGCCGCCCATGTGCTGCAGCGGCTGGCGCCGCAAGTGGGCAGCGTGGCCATCAGCGCCAACCGCAACCAGGCCGTGTACGAAGCCATGGGCGTGCCGGTCTGGCCGGACGAACTGGCCGGCTTCGAAGGTCCGCTGGCCGGCCTGCACACCGCGCTGCGCCGCTGCACCACCGAGTTGCTGCTGACCGCCCCCTGCGACTCGCCCTTCCTGCCGTCCGACCTGGCCGAGCGCCTGCTTGAGGCGATGCAGGCGCAAGGCGCCGACCTGGCCGTGGCCGCGACCATGGAATCCGACGAATCCGGCGATGCCTACCAGCGTGTCCACCCCGTGTTCAGCCTGATGAAAACGGGCGTGCTGCCGCAACTGAACGCCTACCTCGACACCGGCGCGCGCCGCATGGACGGCTGGCACAAAGCCGTGCGCGTGGCCCACGTGGTGTTCACGGACAACGCGGCCTTCCGCAACATCAACACCCTGGGCGACCTGAAAGACATGGAAGCGCTGGCCGGCCAGCCGCAACAACACGGGAACGCGGACCTGCACGCGCATCCGCACGCGCATCCGCATGAACCAGCGCACGGGCAGGCGGCCACGCAACCGCGGCAGCGCAGCGCCTTCGCCGCCGTCCCCGGCTACACCCCGGACGCGATGCCGGTCGAGCAGGCCCAGGCGATCATCCGCAGCCTGGTGCTGCAGCGGCGGCAGGAACCGCACGGGCAGCCGCTGGCCGAGACCGTGGCGCTGCGCAGCGCGCTCGACCGGGTGCTCGCTGCCGACATCGTCTCGCCCATCGACGTGCCGGCCCACGACAACTCGGCCATGGACGGCTACGCTTTCCGCGGCGCCGAGCTGAAACCGGACGCGCCCACCACGTTCAAGGTGGTCGCCACCGCCTATGCCGGCCGGCCCGCCGGCGTGCCCGCCGGCGCAGGCGAGTGCGTGCGCATCATGACGGGCGCCGTCATGCCCGCCGGGCTGGACACGGTGCTGCCGCAGGAACTGGCCGCCGCCGTCACCGACGCCGGCGTCACCGTCGCGCCGGGCAGCGTGGCCACCGGCGCCAACCGCCGCTTCAAGGGCGAAGACCTGGCCGCCGGCCATCCCGCCCTGCGCCAGGGCAAGCTGGTGACGGCGGCCGACCTGGGCCTGATCGCCTCGCTCGGCATTGCCGAAGTGCCGGTGCGGCGCCGCCTGCGCGTGGCCTTCTTCTCCACCGGCGACGAACTGCGCTCGGTCGGCGAAAAGCTGGACGCGGGCAGCATCTACGACAGCAACCGCTACACGCTATACGGCGTGCTGATGCGCCTGGGCTGCGACCCCATCGACATGGGCGCGGTCAAGGATGACCCGGCGGCGCTGACGGCCGCGCTGCGCGGCGCCTGCGAGAACGCCGACGTCATCCTGACCACCGGCGGCGTCTCGGCCGGCGCGGCAGACTACATCCGCCAGGTCATGGCCGAACTGGGCGACGTCGCTTTCTGGAAAATGGAAATGCGGCCCGGGCGGCCGATGGCCGTCGGCAGGATAGCCTCCAATGGCCGCAGCGCCCTGCTGTTCGGCCTGCCGGGCAACCCGGTCGCCGCCATGGTGGCGTTCTATTTCTTCGCGCGCGGCGCGCTGCTGCAGATGATGGGGGCGGACCCGAGCCTGACGACGATGCGCGTGCGCAGCGCGGCGGCCATCCGCAAAAAGCCCGGCCGCAGCGAATACCAGCGCGGCGTCCTGACGGTGAACGGCAACGGCGAACAGGAAGTGCGCATCACCGGCGCGCAAGGCTCCGGCATCCTGCGCTCCATGTCCGAAGCGAACTGCATGGTGGTGCTGGCCGCCGCCCAGGGCGACGCCGCCCCCGGCGACATGGTGGACGTGGTCCCCTTCCACGGCTTGATCTGACACCCACGCGGCGCAGGGCGGCTTAAGGCGCGGACGCCGCAAGGCGCCTTGGCCGCCGCGACGCCCGGCGGCCAAGGCGGTGCCACCGCCCGGCCCGCCCAGCCAAGCCGCCCTACTCGCCGTCGGCTTCCGGCCCCAGCACCAGCTGGGCCGCCTCGCTGGGCAGCGCTTCGACCGACTTGAGCTTGCGCGCCATCTGGCGGCTGCGCACTTCGGCCGTTTCGATGTTGCGCGCGGCCTTTTCCAGCGTGAGCTTGGTGGCGGCCAGGATGTCGCCGAACTTGCCGAACTCGGTTTTCACCGCGCCCAGCACTTGCCACACTTCCGACGAGCGCTTCTCCAGCGCCAGCGTGCGGAATCCCATTTGCAAACTGTTGAGCAGCGCCATCAGGGTCGACGGCCCGGCGATGCTGACGCGGTGCACGCGCTGCAGCTCGTCGGCCAGCCCCGGCCTGCGCATCACCTCGGCGTACAAGCCTTCGGTCGGCAGGAACAGGATGGCGAAATCGGTGGTCTGCGGCGGCGCCAGGTATTTTTCGGCGATGGTCTTGGCTTCGCCGCGCACGGCCCGCTCCAGCTCGCGCCCGGCGCTTGCCACGCCCTCGGCGTCGGCCCGTTCGGCCGCTTCCAGCAGGCGCTCGTACTGCTCTTTCGGGAACTTGGCGTCGATCGGCATCCACACCGGCGCGCCGCCGGCCACCTGGCCCGGCAGCTTGAGCGCGAACTCGACACGGGCATTGCTGCCCGCCACCGTCTCCACGTTCTTGGCGTACTGCTCCGGCGTCAGCACTTGTTCAAGCAGCATTTCCAGCTGCACCTCGCCCCAGGTGCCGCGCGTTTTCACATTGGTCAGCACCCGCTTCAGGTCGCCCACCCCCTGCGCCAGCAACTGCATCTCTCCCAAGCCCTGGTGCACGCGCTCCAGCCGCTCCGACACCTGCTGGAACGAGGCGCTCAGGCGCGCCTCCAGCGTGGCGTGCAGCTTCTCGTCGACCGTCTTGCGCATCTCCTCGAGCCGCGCGCCGTTGTCGGTCTGCAGCTCGCGCATCTTCGCTTCCAGCGTGGCGCGCACTTCCAGCAGGCGCCGCGCGTTCGATTCGGTCAGCAATTCGATCTGGCGCCGCATGCCGTCCAGCTGCTGCACCGTGGCCGCGTGCGACTGCGACAAGGTCTGCCCCATCTCCTGCCGCGACGCCTGCGCCGTGGCCTGCAGCTGCATGCGCACCTCGCGCTCCACCCGTTCGATATGGGAAGCCAGTTCGGCGTGGCCGCCGCCTTGCGCGCGGCCGCGCAACAGCATCAGGACCTGCAGCACCAGCAGGACGGCGCCCAGCGCCAGCAGCACGAAAAATTCGATATGGGTCATGACTGTGTACCAGTGCGGTGTATCCGTGCGGTGTATCGGTGCCGGGGATCAGTGCGGATGGTTCCGCATCCAGTCGGCCGTCTGGTAGAACGACTCCATCAGGCGCACGCGCAGTTCCTCGGCGATGCCGACGTCCTCCATGGCCCAGGCCATCGCCCGCAGCCATTGGTCGCGCTCGCTGGTGCCGATCGCGAACGGCATGTGCCGCATGCGCAGGCGCGGATGGCCGAAGCGCTCGATATAGGCGTCCGGCCCGCCCATCCAGCCGGACAGGAACCAGAACAGTTTGTCGCGCGAACCTTCGGTCGTGGGCGGATGCATCGCCCGGATGCCGGCAAACTCCGGCTCCAGTTCCATCAGGTCGTAAAAGCGGTCTACCATGTCGCGCAGCTTGGGTTCGCCGCCTATGGCGTCATACAGGGATTGTGGCTCGTTCATAGCCTCAATCATAGCCTACACAGCAAAAGCTTGATATCGATCAAGCTGCAAGACCATATTTCGGGTGAAACTTCTTTCCTGATCAATAGTACCAAAGTAAATGAAACTGCCCATCTACAGCCACCCCACGCTGACCGTCCTCGTAGATGACAGTAGCCCCTTGCTGCAAGGTCTCTCTGCCCGCCGGCAATCTTTCAAGACTTTCCATCGGGCCGACCTGGCGCTGGACTGGCTGATGGAAAGCCCGCGCCATGCCGCGCCGTCCTTGCGGGTCAACCACGACCTGCCCGGCTGCAGCGTGACGGTGGACGTGGAGGGCATCTTCCGCGTCAGCAGCCAGCGCGAGCGTTTCGAGATCGCGTCGGTGCTGGTGGTCGACTTCTACATGCCCGGCATGAACGGGCTCGATTTCTGCCGCGCGCTGCAGCATCTGCCGTGCAAGAAGATCCTGCTGGCCGGGGCCGCCGAGGAGCGCATCGCCATCGACGCGCTGAACGAGGGCTTGATCGACCGCTACGTGCGCAAGCAGGACCAGGACGCCCTGCCCCGGCTGGAAGACCAGATCGGGCAGTTGCGGCAGGCCTGGTTCCTGGACCAGGCGCGCGTGGAGCGCGCGCTGCTGGCCCTGCACGACTACAGTTTCCTGCGCTGCCCGCGCCTGGCGGCGGTGGCCCGGCAGCTGTACCAGCGGCACGGCTTTGTCGAGCACTACATCTTCCCGCGCCCGAACGGCATCCTGCTGCTCGACGGCGCCGGCAAGGCGCAGCTGATGGTGGTCGAGACCGAGCGCGGCATGCAGGCGCAATTCGAGATGGCGCGCGACAGCGGCGCGCCGCGCCAGCTGCTGCAGGCGCTGGCGGATCGCAGCGTGCTGCCCTTCTTCCAGCACCTGGGGCACGACGGCATGTACGACAAGTCGATCAACGGCAGCTGGCGCCACTACTGCCGCGAACCCCAGATCTGCGAGGGCGAGGAACTGTATTACTGGGCGCTGTTCGAGCTGCCGCCCGGTTATCTGCCGGAGCAGCCCTACAGCCACGCCCAGTATCTGCGCGACGCGGCGTAGCGATTCAGGCCTCGCGCAGGGTCTGCAGCGGCGGCTGGTTCAGCACGCTGCGCAGGCCCAGCCAGCCCCCCGCGATGGCGCACAACGCGCCCGCCGCCAGCCCCGCCAGCCATACGCCCGGATTGAAGGCCCACTCGAACTTGAACTGGTAGGTCGCCAGCGCCCAGCCCATGGCGGCCGCGCCGCTGGCGGCCAGCAGTCCGGCCAGCGCGCCGACCAGCGTGAACTCGATCAGCTGCGCCTGCGACAGCTGCTTGCGCGTCGCGCCCAGCGCGCGCAGCAGGCCGGCCTCGCGGGTGCGCTCGTCCTGCGATCCCATCAGCGCCGCGTACAGCACCAGCACGCCGGACAGCAAAGTGAACGCGAACAGGAACTCGACCGCCATGATGACCTGGTCCAGCACCGCCTGCACCTGGCGCAGCACGCTGCCGACATCGACGATGGTCAGGTTGGGATAGTCGCGCGTGAGGGCGTTGCCCAGCCCGGCCTGCGCCTTCGGCAGGTGGAAGGCGGTGATCCAGGTCTGCGGCGTATCGGCCATGGCCTTCGGGTTGATGATGACGAAGAAATTGACCCGCATCGATCCCCATTCGAGCTTGCGCAAGCTGGTGATCCTGGCCTCCACCGGCGAGCCGGCGATGTCGAAGCGTATCGTGTCGCCCAGCTTCAGGCGCAGCGTCTTGGCGATGCCTTCCTCCACCGAGGCCTCGGCCGGGGCGCTGGCGTCATCTCGCCCCTCGCTGAACCACTTTCCGGCGGCGATACGGTTGCCCTCCTGCATCGTGCTCATCGTCGACAGGTTGAATTCACGCTCCGCCAGGCCGCGCGCGCGGTCCTCGGTATAGGTGGCGGCGGCGACGGCCTCGCCGTTCACCGCGACCAGGCGGCCCCGTATCATCGGATACAGCGGCGCGCCGGCCACGCCCGCCTGCATCAGCCGCCTGGCGATATCGTCCTTCTGCTCCGGCTGGATGTTGATGATGAAGCGGTTCGGCGCGTCGGCCGGGGTGGCGTTGCGCCAGGCCGTCATCAGGTCGCCGCGCACCACGGTCAGCAGCAGCAAGGCCATCAAGCCCAGCGCCAGCGAGACGATCTGCACCACGGTGGCGCCCGGACGGCGCTGCAGCGAAGTGACGGCGAAGCGCCACGCCTGGTGGCGCAAGGCGCCGCGCAGCGACTTCAGCGATTTCAAGGCCAGCCAGCCCGCCAGCGCGAACAGGGCGAAGGCGCCGAGGAAGCCGAGCGCCGTCATCAAGGCCAGCCTGGCGTCGCCGGCCTGCCACAGCAACAGCAGCACGAAGCTGCCCAGGCCCAGGCCATAGGTGGCCAGCGCCATCGGCTGCGGCGCGGCGGCCTCGCGCCGGATCACGCGGTTGTGCGGCACGTTGCGCAACTGGAGTACCGGCGGCAGCGCGAAGCCCGCCAACAGCAGCATGCCGGTGGCCAGGCCTTGCAGCGCCGGGCGCACCGTGGCGGCCGGCAGGTCGTTCGCCACCAGCTTGCCCAGGGCCTCCAGCAGCATGAAGTGGCTGGCGTAGCCCAGCGCCACGCCGATCACGCTGCCCACCAGGCCCACCAGCAGGAATTCGATCAGATACAGGGACGCGGCCTGGTTCTGCGTCAACCCCAGGCAGCGCAGCATGGCGCAGGCGTCCAGGTGGCGCATCATGAAACGGCGCGCCGCCATCGCCACGGCCACCGCCGCCAGCATGGCCGACAGCAGGCCGACCAGCGACAGGAAACGGTCGGCGCGTTCCAGCGTCGAGCGCATCTCGGGGCGGCCCGCTTCGAGCGTATCGACGCGCACGCCCTTGACGCCGTCCGCCGCGATCCGCTCCTTCAGCCAGGCCTCGTATTCGGGCACTTGCTGCGCGCGCTGCGGCGCCGCCGCCAGCAGCAAGCGGTAGGTGACGCGCGCGCCGGGCTGCACCAGATTGGTCGCCGCCAGGTCCGCCAACGGCAGCATCACGCGCGGCGCGAAGTTCATGAACGAGGCGCCGCGGTCCGGCTCCACCGCGATCAGGCGCGCCACCTTGAAGCGCTGCTCGCCCATCTTCAGCTCGCCGCCCACGGCGATCTTCAGCGCCGTCAGCAGGCCGGCGTCGACCCATACCGTGCCGGGTTCCGGGGCGCCGTCGGCGGGCGTGCCGACGCCGTCGCCGGCCTGTTCCGGATCGAGGCTGGTTTTGACGCGGCCGCGCAGCGGATAGCCGGGGCTGACCGCCTTGAGCGACACCAGCTGCGACACGGCCGCATCGCCCTCGCCGGCCTGCGCCATGCTGGGGAAGACCACCGTGTCGGCCAGCAGCAGGCCGCGCCGCTGCGCCTCCGCGCGCCACGCCGGCGCCAGGGGCTGGTCGGCGTTGACCACCATGTCCGCGCCCAGCAGCTGGTGCGCGTCTCGCTCGAGCGCCGAGCGCAGGCGGTCGATGAAGAAGCCGGACGCCGACAGCGCGGCCACGGCCACGACCAGCGCCACCAGCAGGAAGCGCAACTGCCCCGCGCGCCAGTCGCGCAAGGTCATACGTAAAGCCTGTTTAAACATGGTGCTCCCGAAACTGCATCGATGGTGCGGAAAACCGCGTGCTCGTTTAGGCTGGAACGGCGGCGAAGAAGGCGTCCACTTCGTCGAGGAATTGCTGCTTTTGCTGCGGCGCCAGGAACGAGGCCTGGAAGCTGTTGCGCGCCAGGCGCCGGGCGTGCGACAGGCCGAGCGGCAGCGCCTCGAAGGTGGCCAGGAAGTTGGCGTTCATATAGCCGCCGAAATAGGCCGGGTCGTCCGAATTCACGGTCGCCATCAGGCCCGCGTCCAGCAGCGCCACCAGATTATGGTCCGCCATCCGGTCGAACACGCGCAGCTTGGTGTTCGACAGCGGGCACACCGTCAGCGCAATCTGCTCGCGCGCCACGCGCGCCGTCAGCGCCGCGTCTTCCAGCACGCGCACGCCGTGGTCGATGCGCTCGACATGCAGCACGTCCAGCGCCGAGGCGATGTACGCCGGCGGGCCTTCCTCGCCCGCGTGCGCCACCAGGTGCAGGCCCAGCTCGCGGCTGCGCGCGAACACGCGCGCGAACTTCTCGGGCGGGTGGCCGACCTCGGACGAATCGAGGCCGACGCCGATGATCTTGTCGCGGTGCGGCAGCGCGGCGTCCAGCGTGGCCAGCGCGTCCTCTTCTGGCAGATGGCGCAGGAAGCACATGATCAGGCTGGCGCTGACGGGGCTGTCCCGGCAGGCGCGGTAAATGCCGTCGATGACGGTGGCCATCGCCACGCCGCGCGCGGTGTGCGTCTGCGGATCGAAAAAGATCTCGGTGTGGCGCACATTGTCGGCTTCGGCGCGCTTCAGATAGGCCGCCGTCATGTCGTAGAAATCCTGTTCTTCCAGCAGCACGCTGGCGCCGGCGTAGTAGATGTCCAGGAAGGATTGCAGGTCGGTGAAGGCGTAGGCGGCGCGCAGCGCGTCGACCGAGGCGTAGGGCAGCGTGACGCCGTTGCGCTCGGCCAGCGCGAAGATCAGTTCCGGTTCCAGCGAACCTTCGATGTGGATGTGCAGTTCGGCTTTGGGCATCGCTTGCACCACGGTGCGTAGCTGGTCGTTCATCATGATGTGTTCCGTGTGAGGGTGAAATGACGGGGATGCGGCCATCTTAACGCAAGTGCGGCCGGCGCATTTCTGGCCGCCGCGCAACGCGTCGTTTGCATGCGTGTCGGCATGACTGCTTCAGCCGTGCTAATGTGGCGTGGAAGCACCGGAAAAACGCTGGAAATACCACTGGAAAATCAACAATTTTTCACGGTTTTGTTTTTGGAATCAACGGCTTGCAGAATCTTGTTAAGTAATTTACGACATACCTTTTGACTTCCTGATCCAATAGAGCAATAATAAATTTCATAGACGTAAGATGCGTTACGACATACACACAAACATGCCGGCAACAGTCCTCCGCACGGCCACAAAGTTCAGCTCCGGGGCACGGGCAATCCGTTCCGAATCAGGCAGCTGGCGACGATAACAAAGAAAAATAAAATGGGAGTTTGCTTCGCACAAACAAGGGCCGACAGCCGTCTTGACTGCCGACCAGGTGACTAGCAGGTTTACATCAAAGGACATTCAAATGACCATTTTTGACAACTACGCAGCACGGTACGAGCGCACCAAGGAAGAGGAAATGTCGATGACAGAATACCTCGCGCTTTGCAAGAAGGATCGGCTCACCTACGCCACGGCGCCGGAACGCATGCTGGCCGCCATCGGCGAGCCCACGCTGGTCGACACGCGCAACGACACCCGGCTGTCCCGCATTTTCGCCAACAAGGTCATCAAGATCTACCCCGCCTTCCGCGAGTTCTACGGCACCGAGGAGGTCATCGAGCAGGTGGTGTCCTTCTTCCGCCACGCGGCGCAAGGCCTGGAAGAGCGCAAGCAGATCCTTTACCTGCTCGGTCCCGTCGGCGGCGGCAAGTCGTCGATCGCCGAGAAACTGAAATCGCTGATGGAGCAGGTGCCCTTCTACTGCCTGAAGGGGTCGCCGGTCAACGAGTCGCCGCTGGGCCTGTTCAACGAGCTCGAGGACGGCACCATCCTGGAAGAGGACTACGGCATCCCGCGCCGCTACCTGCGCAACATCCCCAGCCCGTGGGCGGTCAAGCGCCTGCACGAGTTCAACGGCGACATCAACCAGTTCCGCGTGGTCAAGCGCTATCCGTCCATCCTGAAGCAGGTCGCGATCTCGAAGACCGAGCCGGGCGACGAGAACAACCAGGACATTTCCTCGCTGGTGGGCAAGGTCGACATCCGCAAGCTGGAGGATTACGCGCAGGACGATCCGGACGCCTACAGCTACTCCGGCGGCCTGTGCCTGGCCAACCAGGGCCTGATGGAATTCGTCGAGATGTTCAAGGCCCCGATCAAGGTGCTGCACCCGCTGCTGACGGCCACCCAGGAAGGCAACTACAAGGGCACCGAGGGCTTCGGCGCGATCCCCTTCGACGGCATCATCCTGGCGCACTCGAACGAGTCCGAGTGGAAGGCCTTCAAGAACAACCGCAACAACGAGGCTTTCCTCGACCGTATCTACATCGTCAAGGTGCCCTACTGCCTGCGCGTGACCGACGAGGTCAAGATCTACGACAAGCTGCTGGCCAACTCCTCGCTGGAGAAGGCGCCGTGCGCGCCGGGCACCCTGCGCATGATGGCGCAGTTCGCCATCCTGTCGCGCCTGAAGGACCCTGAGAACTCCAGCGTCTACAGCAAGATGCTGGTGTACGACGGCGAGAACCTGAAGGACACCGACCCGAAAGCGAAGTCCATCCACGAGTACATGGACTACGCCGGCGTGGACGAGGGCATGAACGGGCTGTCGACGCGCTTCGCCTTCAAGATCCTGTCCAAGGTGTTCAACTTCGACACCACCGAAGTGGCCGCCAACCCGGTGCACCTGCTGTACGTGCTCGAGCAGCAGGTCGAGCGCGAGCAGTTCCCGCCGGAGACCGAGCAGAAGTACTTCTCCTATATCAAGGAGCACCTGGCGCAGCGCTATGTCGAGTTCATCGGCAAGGAGATCCAGACCGCCTACCTGGAGAGCTATTCCGAGTACGGCCAGAACATCTTCGACCGCTACGTGACCTTCGCCGACTTCTGGATCCAGGACCAGGAATACCGCGACCCGGACACCGGCGAGAGCTTCGACCGCGAATCGCTGAACAACGAGCTCGAGAAGATCGAGAAGCCGGCCGGGATTTCGAACCCGAAAGACTTCCGCAACGAGATCGTCAACTTCGGGCTGCGCGCGCGCGCCAACAACGGCGGCAAGAACCCGGCCTGGACCAGCTACGAGAAGTTCCGCACCGTGATCGAGAAGAAGATGTTCTCCAACACGGAGGAGTTGCTGCCGGTGATCTCCTTCAACGCCAAGGCCAGCGCGGAGGACGCCAACAAACACGCCGACTTCGTCGCGCGCATGGTGGAAAAAGGCTACACCGCCAAGCAGGTGCGACTGCTGTGCGAGTGGTATCTGCGTGTGAGGAAGTCGTCCTAAGCCGGCGGTGCGATAATAGGGGCAGTGGCATGAAGACGGGCGGCGCCGCCGCCCGGTCCCGGCGCCGGCATTCATGTAGCAGCAGGAGGCACTTTGACTTACCTCATTGATCGTCGTTTGCAAGGCAAGAACAAGTCCGCGGTCAACCGCGAGCGCTTCTTGCGGCGTTACAAGAGCCAGATCAAGGACGCGGTGGGACGGGCCATCAAGGGCCGTTCCATCACCGACGTTGAGAATGGCGAAAAAGTCTCCATCCCCGTCAAGGATGTGGGCGAACCCTCGTTCGGCCACGCCCATGGCGGCGTATGGGAAGTGATCAACCCGGGCAACCAGGAATACCTGAAGGGCGACCAGATCACGCGGCCGAAAGGCGGCGGCGGCTCCGGGCGCGGCAAGGCCGGCAATAGCGACCAGATGACCGAGGATGATTTCATCTTCGAACTGTCGCGCGAAGAATTCATGAACTACTTCTTCGAGGACCTGGAACTGCCCAACCTGGTCAAGACCCAGCTCACGGCCACCACCGAATTCAAGAACCAGCGCGCCGGCTACACGGTGTCGGGCACGCCGTCCAACATCCACGTGCTGCGCTCGCTGCGCGGCGCGCTGGGCCGGCGCATCGCCGTCGGCGGCAGTTCGCGCAAGCGCCTGCACGAGGCCGAGCTGGAACTGCAGGCGCTGCTCGAGGCCGGCGCGCCGATGGAAGACCCCTACGTGGTGGAGTTGCGCAAGCTGATACACCATCTGCACACGCGCCTGCTGGCCATCCCCTATATCGACCCGTTCGACCTGCGCTACAGCAACCGCATCAAGGTGCCCAAGCCGATGACGCAGGCGGTGATGTTCTGCATCATGGACGTCTCCGGCTCCATGGACGAGAGCCGCAAGGATACGGCCAAGCGTTTCTTCATCCTGCTGTATCTGTTCCTCAAGCGCGTGTACGACAAGATCGAGGTGGTGTTCATCCGCCACCACACGGCGGCGGCCGAGGTCGACGAGAACGAGTTCTTCCACTCGCGCGAATCGGGCGGCACCGTGGTGTCGTCGGCGCTGCACCTGCTCAACAAGATCATCGACGAGCGCTACGGCGCCGGCCAGTGGAACAGCTACGTGGCGCAGGCCTCCGACGGCGACAACTGGGACAACGACTCGCTGCTGTGCAAGCAGTTGCTGGTCAACACCATCATGCCCAAGGTGCAGTACTACACCTACGTCGAGATCACCGACGGCCCGCCGCAGAACCTGTGGGAGCAGTACGCCCAGGTGCCGGACCTGCACCCGCACTTCGCCATGCAGAAGATCGTCACGCCGGCCGACATCTACCCGGTGTTCCGCGAATTGTTCAAAAAGCAGCCGAAATAAGCAGCCGAAATAGACCTCTCTATATTAAGCAGGGCTAAACATGAACCAGATGAGCAAACGCCCCCCGCATCCGCGCGCGCTGCCCGAACAGTCCGAATGGACGTTCGAGCTGATCGAGCAGGCGCACGAGGAAATCCGCCGCGTGGCCCAGGGCTTCGGCCTGGACACCTATCCCAACCAGCTCGAGATCATCACCGCCGAACAGATGATGGATGCCTACACCTCGGTCGGCATGCCGGTGTCCTACAACCACTGGTCGTTCGGCAAGCACTTCCTGTCGACCGAGAAGGGCTACAAGCGCGGCCAGATGGGCCTGGCCTACGAGATCGTCATCAACTCCGATCCCTGCATCGCCTATCTGATGGAGGAGAACAGCCTGACCATGCAGGCGCTGGTGATCGCGCACGCCGCCTACGGCCACAATTCCTTCTTTAAAGGCAACTACCTGTTCCGCACCTGGACCGACGCCGAAGCCATCGTCGACTACATGGTGTTCGCCAAGAACTACATCGCCGAGTGCGAGCAGCGCCACGGCATCGACGCGGTCGAGCTGCTGCTGGACTCCTGCCACGCGATCCAGAACTACGGCGTGGACCGCTACAAGCGCCCGGCCAAGCTGTCGCTGTTCCAGGAGCAGCAGAAGCAGAAGGAGCGCGAAGCCTATCTGCAGTCGCAGATCAACGAGCTGTGGCGCACCGTGCCGCGGCGCGACGAGGAGGAGGTCGACAAGCCGATGCCGCGCTTCCCGCCCGAGCCGGAGGAGAACCTGCTGTACTTCATCGAGAAGTACGCGCCGCTGCTGGAACCCTGGCAGCGCGAGATGGTGCGCATCGTGCGCAAGATCAGCCAGTACTTCTACCCGCAGCGCCAGACCCAGGTGATGAACGAGGGCTGGGCCACGTTCTGGCACTACACCATCCTGAACCAGTTGTACGACGAGGGCATCGTGGCCGAGGGCTTCATGATGGAATTCCTCAAGAGCCATACCAACGTGGTCTACCAGCCGCCGGTGCACAGCCCCTATTACAGCGGCATCAACCCCTACGCGCTCGGCTTCGCGATGATGACGGACATCCGCCGCATCTGCGAGAACCCGACCGCCGAGGACCGCGAATGGTTCCCCGACATCGCCGGCAGCGACTGGCGCAAGACGCTGGACTTCGCCATGCGCAACTTCAAGGACGAAAGCTTCATCGCCCAGTACCTGTCGCCGCGCCTGATACGCGAGTTCCACTTCTTCGCCGTGCTCGACGACGACAAGAACGAAAAGCTCAACGTCTCGGCCATCCACGACGAGATGGGCTACCGCTACGTGCGCCAGCAGCTGGCCGAGCAGTACAACCTGGGCAACCGCGAACCGAACATCCAGGTCTGGTCGGTCAACACGCGCGACGACCGCGCGCTGACCCTGCGGCACACCCAGTTCAACCGCCGGCCGCTGAACCAGCAGGCCAACGAGGTGCTCAAGCACGTGGCCCGGCTGTGGGGCTTCGACGTCCACCTGGAAACAGTCGATCCGCACGGCAATGTCATCAACACGCTGGAAGTCAAGCGTGAGAAGCGCAACCGCGGCAGTTGAAAACCGCCCGGGGGCGCCGCGCCCCCGTCCCCCTTGCGTCCGGCCCCCCGCCGCGCCGCGCATATAGATAGAATAATTTTTAAGAGCAGCTTAACGGGCGCCCGTCCGCCTTTTTCTTCTATAGTATTTATAGCAGAGTGCCACTTGCGGTTGCACCTTAGCAACGGTGCGCACCGAATTATTGCACTGCTGGTAGCTCAAAACTTGTAATGAAATTCCGTTTTTCGGCGAAAATATAAACATCATGAAGCTGAGAAAAAACTCTCCCCAAAATCGTGCCGGGAAGTCTTGCTTTTTGAGCCAGAACGGTGCAGCGGTGGGCGGAAAAAGGTCGCTAAGCACATGAAATTTAACCGGTTTTAGGGAGCAAAATTCTATGTAAATTGCGGAATTCGTATGTATAATTCGCCGACGTCCCGGATGCCGGCTGGAGCTTTTTGTCGCCATAACGGGGTTCGAGGTAGTACAAAAGAGTTGGTATTGGAGAAAGCAGGCATGAATTTCACGCATAACGAGAAGGACGCCAAGAAGAATCTCACTGGCATAACCATCGTGGTCTTGTTACACATCTTGGTTGCTTACGGGATCGTGTCGGGTCTGGGCAAACGTTTGGTCGCCAAAATGGTCGAACCCGTTGAAACCAAGATCATCGAGGAAGTCGCACCACCTCCTCCGAAAGAACTGCCGCCACCGCCACCACCGCCAGAGATGAAAGCGCCACCACCGCCCTTCATTCCTCCGGTTGAGGTGAACGTGCAGCAGCCGCCGCCGCAGCAGAACGTGATCGCCAACGCGACCAACGTGAAGCCTGCGACGAACGACTTGCAGAAAACGGCACCAGCCGCACCGCCAGCACCGCCGGCGCCGCCTGCAAAGCAAACTCGTGTGGATGCAAAGTTCGACCTGAACACTTGCAAACCAGAATGGCCTAAGTCGTCGCTTCGCAACGAAGAAACCGGCACTGTGACCCTGGAATTCCTGATTGGCGTGGACGGCCGGGTGGTCGAGTCGCGCGTCTTGAAATCCAGTGGCTTCCGTGACCTGGACAAAGCGGCGCAAAATGGTCTGGGCAAGTGCCCGTTCAAGCCTGCCATGGTAGACGGCAAGCCGGAACAAACGTGGACCAAAGTGCAGTACGTTTGGACGCTGGAGTAAATCGAGACTTATCCTGTCTCACCTTAGTTCGCTGTCATTCAAAAGCTATGGCGAACTGATTATTTTATCAATTTGGAGGAAGCATGTTTAAGAATACCCGTTTGTCCGCTGTACTGGCCGCTGTGCTGTTCTCGGTGACCGCAGCAACCGCTCTGGTCAGCGCCCCAGCCATGGCTGACGCGCCTGCCTCGGCAGCCGCTTCGGCACCTGCAGCGGCCCCAGCGGATGCAGCGGCAGCTCCAGCAGCTCCAGCAGCAGACGCAGCAGCTCCAGCAGCAGCACCAGCAGCAAGCCATGAAGAAGTTGAGAACCCATTCGGCTTCGAAGCCGTCTGGAACGGTGGTTTCGTTTCCCGTGGCACCCTGATCATCCTGACCATCATGTCGATGGGTTCGTGGTACATCATCGTCACCAAGCTGATCGACCAGATGAAGATCTTCAAGCAGTCGAAGGAATCGTCGGCCAAGTTCTGGAAAGCCTCGTCGATCGCCGCCGGCGCAGCATCGCTGACCGATGGCTCGCCATTCCGTTTCATCGCTGAAACCGGTACGAAAGCCACCGCGCACCACGACGGCGCCCTGCTGGAACAAATCGACCTGTCGACCTGGGTGACGATGTCGATCCAGCGCGCCGTGGACAAAGTGCAGTCGCGTCTGCAAGACGGCCTGTCCTTCCTGGCTACCGTGGGTTCGACCGCACCGTTCATCGGTCTGTTCGGTACCGTTTGGGGTATTTACAATGCACTGATCAACATCGGTATGACCGGTAACGCGTCGATCGACAAAGTGGCAGGTCCGGTGGGTGAAGCACTGATCATGACCGCTTTCGGCCTGTTCGTGGCAGTTCCTGCCGTGCTGGGTTACAACTGGCTGGTACGCCGTAACAAGACCGCAATGGAAGACGTGCGTTCGTTCTCGGCCGATGTGCACTCGGTGCTGATCTCCGGCGCGATGTCGACCAGCGAAGCTGGCCGCGCAGCCGGCGCTAAAAAGATTGGATAATAGCCATGTCGATGTCCGTAGGCTCCGATAGCGGAGAAGATCAGGTAATGTCAGAAATCAACACGACGCCCCTCGTGGACATCATGTTGGTTCTGCTGATTATCTTTCTGATTACGAGCCCGGTCGTTCTCAAACTGCAGAAGATCAAGCTGCCGGAAGAGACCAACCAGGTGATTCAGACCAAACCGGAAGACGTCAACATCGTTGTTAACAAGGATGGCGACATCTACTGGAATCAAAAGAAAATGGCGGACACGAATGAGCTGTTCGATTTTCTGAAAAAAGAGGCAGTGAAGTTGCCTCAGCCGGAAGTGCACGTACGCGGTGACCAAGAAACCAAGTACGAGTCCATCGGCCGGGTGATCTTCACGACTCAGCGTGCTGGTATCCAGAAGGTCGGTTTCATCACCGAACCGCCTGACAGGGGTTAAACACCCCGCTATGCCCCGGCCGGCAACCAGGCCGGGGCTGGTCCAGTCACCTTCGACAAAGGAAACACCATGAGTATGAATGTCGGTTCGCCCGCCGCAGGCGCGGATCCCGAACCAATGATGGAAATGAACATGACGCCGCTGATCGACGTCATGCTGGTACTGATCATCATGCTGATCATCACCATTCCAAAAGCCAACCACTCGGTGAACTTGAATATGCCGGTCGGCACCCCGCCGCCGCCTACCAAGGAACCGGTTGTGGTGACGATAGACGTCGACTTCGACGGTACGATACTGTGGGATAACCAGGTTGTTCCTGACCGCGCTACCCTGGAATCGAAACTGACCGCCGTGGCAGCGCAAGCTGACCAGCCCGAGGTGCACCTGCGCCCCAACAAGCTGGTGTCGTACAAATCGGTGGCAGGCGTGATGGCTTCGGCCCAGCGCTTGGGTGTGACCAAGATTGGTCTGGTCGGCAACGAACAGTTCCAGTAATCCGTACTATTTTTCGCAATAGGCAGGGCTTCCTGCCTATTGCGTTTTTACAGAAAGAATACTTCCTCATGACCAAGTTTCGTCTCGCTCACATCGGCCTGGTGATGGCCGCCATTGGTTTCACCGCCGCCGCTCCGCTGACCGGCCTGACCTCGGTCGCCTACGCTGCCGACGCGGTCAGCGCTGCCGTCGGCAAGCCGCTGCAGGAAGCACAGAAGCTGACGAGCTCCGGCAAGCACAAGGAAGCGCTGGCCAAACTGAAGGAAGCCGACGCGATCGGTGGCAAGTCCGAATTCGAGAAATACCAGATTGAGCGCGTGCGCGCCTCGGCGGCCGCAGCCGCCGGCGACAACGACACCGCCGCCCGCGCGTTCGAGGCCGTGGTCAATTCCGGCCGCCTGTCCGCCGCGGAAGCGCCAAAATTCACCCAGGCCCTGGCCGGCATGTACTACCGCGTCAAGGACTACCCGAAAGCCATCACCTGGATCCAGCGCGCGCTGAAGGACAGCCCGGGCGACGCGCAGATGCACGACCTGCTGGTCCAGACCTATTACATCAGCGGCAAGTACGCCGAGGCGGCCAAGGAACTGCAAGCGGGCGGCAAGCAGTCCGAAGGCAACCTGCAGATGCTGGCCAACATCCAGCTGAAACAGAATGACAAGGCCGGCTACGTCGCGACCCTGGAAAAACTGGCCTCCGGCTACCCGAAAACGAGCTACTGGGCCGACCTGCTGAACCGCGTGGTGGGCAAGCCTGGCTTCTCGAGCACGCTGAACCTGGACCTGCTGCGCCTGAAACTGGCGCTGGGCCTGCTGGCCAAGCCGAACGACTACATGGAAATGGGCCAGCTGGCGCTGCAAGTGGCCAATCCGGCCGAGGCGCTCAAAGTGATCGACCAGGGCTACAAGAAGGGCCTGCTGGGCACCGGCGCCGACGCCGGCCGCCACCAGCGCCTGAAAGACCTGGCCGTCAAGACCGCTGCCGAAGCGGTCAAGAACCGCGCCACCGCCGAAGCCGAGCTCATCAAGAACAAGGACGCCGACGGCCTGGCCAACCTGGGCTACGCCATGGTCAGCGAAGGCCAGGGCGACGCCGGCCTGAAACTGATGGACCAGGCCATCAAGTTCGGCACCGCGCGCCGTCCTGAAGAGCTGAAGCTGCACTACGGCCAGGCGCAAGCCATCGCCGGCAAGAAAGCGGCCGCGCTGAACACGCTCAAAGCGGTCAAGGGCACGGCAGGCGAGGCCGAACTGGCGCGCTACAACATCATGCAGCTGAACCGCCCGATGTAAGCTCCCGCCAGTAAGCTCCCGCCAGGGAAAAGCAAGCGCCGCCGGCCTCCGCCCGCGGCGCTTTTTTGCTTGTCGGGCGGCTTTTATGCTGCGCCGCAGCGCCCGCGCCGCGTTTCCGCGGTGTTTCCCTGTGTTTCCTTATGTGAATCCTGCCAACAGTCCGTATAATCCACCATTTAGCCCAGTTTTTCGCTCCAGATTCCCATGAAGGTATTTCGCGGACTACCCAATGCAGCGGCGCGCGCGCCCTGCGCGCTGACGATAGGCAACTTCGACGGCGTCCACCTCGGCCACCAGGCGCTGCTGGCACGGGTGCGCGCCGCCGCCGACCGCCTGCACCTCGAGGCGGCCGTCATGACGTTCGAGCCGCACCCGCGCGAGTTCTTCGCGCACAAGGCCGGCGACCTGTCCAAAGCCCCGGCCCGCATCGCCAACCTGCGCGACAAGCTGCAGTCGCTGGAGAAGAACGGCATCGACCGCGTCATCGTCGAACACTTCAGCACGCCGTTCGCCTCGCTCACGCCGCAGCAATTCACCGAGCAGGTGCTGGTCGAAGGCCTGCACGTGAAGTGGCTGATGGTGGGCGACGACTTCTGCTACGGCGCGCGCCGCGCCGGCAATGTGCAGATGCTGATCGAAGCGGGCCGGCACTACGGCTTCGAAGTCGAAACCCTGCCCACCGTGATGAACGGCGAACACCGCATCTCCTCGTCGGCGGTGCGCTCGGCGCTGTCCGAGGGCGACTTCGCGCACGCCGAACAGCTGCTGGGCCACCCCTATTCGATTTCCGGCCACGTGATCCACGGCGCCAAGCTGGGCCGCACCATCGGCTACCCCACGCTCAACCTGCGCGTGCCGCACCGGCCGGCGCTGGGCGGCATCTTCATCGTGCAGGTGCACGGCCTGGACGAAGGCGGGGCGGCGCTGCCCGCCGTGGCCAGCCTGGGCGTGCGCCCGACCGTGGAAGACGCCGGCCGCACCCTGCTCGAAGTGCACATCTTCGACTACGCCCGGTCCTGCTACGGCCGCAAGGTGCGCGTCGAATTCCTGGAAAAGATACGGGACGAGGAAAAGTTCATCGACCTGCCCACCTTGACCGCGGCCATCGACCGCGACGCCGAACTGGCGCGCGCCTGGTTCGCCAGGCGCAGCGGCGCCGTCATCTCCCCCCCGACCGAGTGACTCCCGCGGCGCAGCCCATCGCTGCAAGCACCAGGCAGTCACCGACACACACACTTGAAGATAGCTATGTCCGACAACAAGAAGGCAGCAAATAAGTATCCGGTCAACATGACCGAAACCCCGTTCCCGATGCGCGGCGACCTCGCCAAGCGCGAGCCGAACTGGGTCAAAGACTGGCAGGAGAAGAAGCTCTACCACCGCGTCCGCAAGGCCGCCGCCGGCCGCCCGAAATTCCTGCTGCACGACGGCCCGCCGTACGCCAACGGCGACATCCACATCGGCCACGCCGTCAACAAGGTCCTCAAGGACATGGTCATCAAATCGCGCTCGCTGGCCGGTTTCGACGCGCCCTACGTGCCGGGCTGGGACTGCCACGGCATGCCGATCGAAATCCAGATCGAGAAACTGCACGGCAAGAACCTGCCGACCGCCGACGTGCTGACCAAGGCCCGCGCCTACGCGCACGAGCAGGTCGAGCGCCAGAAGAAGGACTTCATCCGCCTGGGCGTGCTGGGCGAATGGGAGAATCCCTACCTGACCATGAACTACTCCAACGAGGCCGACGAGCTGCGCGCCCTCGGCCGGCTGCTGGAGAAGGGCTACGTCTACCGCGGCCTGAAGCCGGTCAACTGGTGCTTCGACTGCGGCTCGGCGCTGGCCGAGGCGGAGGTGGAATACCAGAACAAGCGCGACCCGGCCATCGACGTCGGCTTCGCCTTCCATGAATTCGACAAGCTGGCCAAGGCCTTCGACCTGGCTGCGCTGCCGACCCGGAACGGCTTCATCGTCATCTGGACCACCACGCCGTGGACCATCCCGTCCAACCAGGCGCTGAACGTGCACGCCGAAGTCAAATACGCGCTGGTGCAGACCGAGCGCGACGGCCAGCCCTTGCTGCTGATCCTGGCGCAAGAGCTGGTCGAGTCCTGCCTGGCGCGCTACAAGCTCGAAGGCACCACCATCGGCACCTGCATGGGCCAGGACCTGGCGGGCATCAGCTTCAAGCACCCGCTGCACGCGCGCGACGCCTTCTACGATCGCCTGTCGCCGATGTATTTGGCCGACTACGTGACCACCGAGAGCGGCACCGGCGTGGTGCACTCGGCGCCCGCCTACGGCCAGGACGACTTCATCTCGTGCAAGGCGCACGGCATGAAGGACGACGACATCCTGAAGCCGGTGATGGGCGACGGCAAATACATCCCGACCCTGCCGCTGTTCGGCGGCCTGACCATCTGGGAAGCGTCCAAGCCGATCTGCGACGCTCTGCGCGAAGCAGGCGCGCTGTTCGAGCTGAAGATGTTCGACCACAGCTATATGCACTGCTGGCGCCACAAGACCCCCATCGTCTACCGCGCCACCTCGCAGTGGTTCGCCGGCATGGACGCGCATCCGAAAGATGGCGGCCCTACGCTGCGCCAGACCGCGCTCAAAGCCATAGCCGAGACCACCTTCTTCCCGGACTGGGGCCAGGCCCGCCTGCACGGCATGATCGCCAACCGTCCGGACTGGACCCTGTCGCGCCAGCGCCAGTGGGGCGTGCCGATGGCCTTCTTCATCCACAAGGAAACCGGCGACCTGCACCCGCGCACCCCGGAACTGCTGGAGCAGGTGGCGCAGCTGATCGAAAAGGACGGCATCGACGCCTGGCTGGCGCTGGACCCGGCCACCCTGCTGGGCGACGACGCCGCCATGTACGTCAAGAACAAGGACACGCTGGACGTGTGGTTCGACTCGGGCACCACGCACCAGACGGTGCTGGGTGGACCACAAGGACGGGGCTCGCACGGAAAACAAAGCACCTTCCCGGCCGACCTGTACCTGGAAGGCTCGGACCAGCACCGCGGCTGGTTCCACTCCTCGCTGCTGACCTCATCCATGCTGAACGGCGGCGCGCCCTACAAGGCGCTGCTGACGCACGGCTTCGTGGTCGACGGCGAAGGCAAGAAGATGTCCAAGTCGGTCGGCAACACCGTCTCGCCGCAGGACGTGTCGAACAAGCTGGGCGCCGACATCCTGCGCCTGTGGGTGGCCGCCACCGACTACACCGGCGAGCTGTCGATCTCCGACGAGATCCTCAAGCGCGTGACCGAATCGTACCGCCGCATCCGCAACACGCTGCGCTTCCTGCTGGCCAACACCTCGGACTTCGACGCCAAGGCCAACGCCGTGCCGCTGGCCGAGATGCTGGAAATCGACCGCTACGCGGTGGCCGACATGGGCCGCTTGCAGGCCGAAATCGGCAAGCACTACGAGAACTACGAGTTCCACCCGGTGGTGTCCAAGCTGCAGAACTACTGCTCGGAAGACCTGGGCGGCTTCTACCTGGACATCCTGAAAGACCGGCTGTACACCTCGGCGGTCGATTCGCAGCAGCGCCGTTCGGCACAGACCGCGCTGTGGCACATCACGCAAAGCCTGCTGCGCCTGATGTCGCCGATGCTCTCGTTCACGGCCGAAGAGGCATGGGCGATCTTCGCCGGCGACGACGCCTTCAAGGCCAGCGACGAAACCATCTTCACGCAGACCTACTGGGACCTGCCGGAAGTGGCCGGCGCCGAAGCCCTGCTGGCCAAGTACACGGCGCTGCGCGCGGTGCGCACCGGCGTCACCAAGCAGCTGGAAGACCTGCGCACCTCGGGCGCCATCGGCTCCTCGCTGCAGGCCGAGCTGGAGATCAAGGCCTCGGGCGACAAATACAAGCTGCTGGCCAGCCTGGATGATGACTTGAAGTTCGTCTTCATCACCTCGCAGGCCAAGGCGGTGGAAGTGGCGGCGGAAGCCGACGAAGCGGTGGCTGTCGCCGCCTCGGCCGCGGCCAAGTGCGAGCGCTGCTGGCACTACCGCGCCGACGTCGGCAGCCACGCCGACCACCCGACGCTGTGCGGCCGCTGCCACAGCAACCTGTTTGGCGCCGGCGAAAAGCGCAAGTTCGCCTAAGGTGTCGTCCTCGCGCCGGCGGGGACCCATGCTGAATGCGCTCAGTATGGGTCCCCGCCGGCGCAAGGACGACAACGCATCCACCTACACTGTTTCCCATGGCCTCCAAACAACGTACTTTCAGCACCACCAAATCCTCCTCCGGCGGCCTGACGCCCTGGCTGGGCATTGCCTTCATCGTGCTGCTGCTCGACCAGGTCACCAAGATCACCATCAACAAAAGCTTCCGCTGGGGCGAGGAGATGGCCATCACGTCCTTCTTCAACCTGGTGCTGGCCTATAACAAGGGCGCCGCGTTCAACTTCCTGTCCAACGAAAGCGGCTGGCAGCGCTACTTTTTCACCGGCATCGGCGTCGCCGCCGCGCTGTACATCGTCTACCTGCTGAAAAAGCACGCCGGCCAGCGCATGTTCTGCTGGGCGCTCGCGCTGATCCTGGGCGGCGCCATCGGCAATGTGATCGACCGCATCCTGTATGGCCATGTGGTCGATTTCCTCGATTTCCACTGGAAGGGCATCGGCCACTTCCCTGCCTTTAACATCGCCGATTCGGCGATCTGCATCGGCGCCGCGCTGTTCGTGCTCGATGAACTGCGCAGAGTAAACAAGTAAGCAGGAGCTGCATCATGGAATTGACCGGTAAAAAAATCGTCCTCGGCCTGTCCGGCGGCGTGGCCTGCTACAAGGCGGCGGAGCTGTGCCGCGCGCTCACGCGCGAAGGCGCTTCCGTGCAAGTTGTGATGACCGACGCGGCCACCCACTTCATCACCGCCGTCACCATGCAGGCCCTGTCCGGCAAGCCGGTCTACACCAGCCAGTGGGACCCGCGCGTGGACAACAACATGGCCCACATCGACGTCACCCGCAACGCCGACGCCATCCTGGTGGCGCCCTGCTCGGCGGACTTCATCTACAAGCTCGCGCACGGCGTGTGCGACGACCTGCTGTCGACCATGTGCCTGGCCCGTCCCGGCAGCGTGCCGCTGCTGGTGGCGCCGGCGATGAACGTGGAGATGTGGCAGAACCCGGCCACCCAGCGCAACGTGCAGCAGCTCAAGGACGACGGCATCCAGGTCTTCGGCCCGGCCGCCGGCGAACAGGCTTGCGGCGAAGTGGGCCTGGGCCGCATGCTCGAAGCCGAGCAGCTGCTGGCCGAACTGATCGCCGCCTTCCAGCCCAAGGTCCTGGCCGGCAAGCGCATCCTGATCACCGCCGGCCCGACCTTCGAAGCCATCGACCCGGTGCGCGGCATCACCAATCTGTCCTCCGGCAAGATGGGCTACGCCGTGGCGCGCGCCGCGCGCGAAGCCGGCGCCGACGTGGTGCTGATCTCCGGCCCGACCGCCCTGCCCACGCCGTTCGGCGTGCAGCGCATCAACGTGCAAAGCGCGCTGCAGATGCACGACGAGGTGCTGTCGGCCGTCGACGGCCAGCACGTCTTCATCTCGGTGGCGGCGGTGGCCGACTGGCGCGTGGCCAATCCGAGCACGCAGAAGATGAAGAAAAAAGGCGACGGCACGGTACCGGACCTGAAGTTCGAACAGAACCCGGACATCCTGGCCACCGTTGCCACCCGCACCAACCTGGCGGGCTATCCGTATTGCGTGGGCTTCGCCGCCGAATCCGAAAACCTGCTCGAATACGGCGCGGCCAAGCGCGAGAAGAAAGGCATCCCTCTGCTGGTCGGCAACATCGGCCACCAGACCTTCGGCCAGGACGACAACACCATCATCCTGTTCGACGAAAACGGCCACACCATCTTGCCGCGCGCCGACAAGCTCACGCTGGCGCGCCAGCTGATTTCCGAAATCTCCAAACGCATCGACAAGCACTCCTTATTCCAATAGCGCCGCATGTCGTTCCCGCGAATGCGGGAACCCCTGGCGCGTATAGATTCCCGCATTCGCGGGAATGACACCGGTCCCTGAACATGAAAACTGTAGACGTCAAAATCCTCGATCCGCGCATGCAAGACCAGATGCCGGCCTACGCCACCCCGGGCAGCGCGGGCCTTGACCTGCGCGCGTGCATCGATACGCCCATCGTCATCGAGCCCGGCCAGACCGTGCTGGTGCCGACCGGCCTGGCCATCCACATCGCCGATCCGGGCTACGCCGCCATGATCCTGCCGCGCAGCGGCATGGGACACAAGAACGGCATCGTGCTGGGGAATCTGGTAGGCTTGATCGACTCCGACTACCAGGGCCAGCTGATGGTTTCGACCTGGAACCGGGGTCACAACGCGTTTACGCTGAATCCGATGGAGCGCCTGGCGCAACTCATTATCGTGCCCGTCCTGCAGGTGGGATTCAACGTGGTGGAAGAATTCGGCGGCAGCGAACGCGGCGAAGGCGGCTTCGGCAGTACGGGCAAACACTAAGGAAAACTTATGGCAGGCAGGGCGAACAAGGCGGTGGCGGGGGCGATACGGGTGAAAGCGCTGCGGGCAACGGTGGCAGGAACCAGCCGCCTGGCGGCACTGGCCGCGGCGGCATTGCTGTCGGCCTGCTCCACGTTCGCCCCGCAAAGCAGCGCCCCGCAGGCCACGTCCGCCACGCCCCTGCCGGCCGAACAGGTCACACCGGTGCTGTCGCCCAGGATGGCGGCCGCGCAGGAAACCCTGAAAACCATGGTCGCGCTGCAAGACCGCCTGACGCGCGTGTCCGCCCCGCTGCTGATCAACAATGCGGACCTGTGCAAGGGCCAGGCGCGCAACCTGCTCGGCTTCACCGCGCAGAACCGCTACTCCTACCCGGGCGAATACTCGGAAGCCTCGCACGCCGTGCTGGGTTACGGCGAACGGCTGCAGGTCAGCTCCGTGCTGGCCGGCAGCGGCGCCGCGCGCGCGGGCCTGCGCAAGGGCGACGGCCTGGTGGCGGTCGAAGGCAAGCAGCTGCAAGGCGGCCCGGACGCCGAATCGCAGGCCGCCGAAGTGCTGGGTCCGCTGGTCGGCAAGCAAGCCACGCTGAATATGACGATAGCCCGCAACGGCGGCAACCAGACGCTGAACGTGCCCGTCACGCGCGCCTGCGCCATCCGCGTCCACCTGGGCAACTCCGACAACATCAATTCCTACGCCGACGGCCAGCGCGTGCTGATCACGCGCGGCATGGTGAACTTCGCCCAGAGCGACGAGGCGATCGCCTACGTGCTGGCGAAGGACATCGCGCACAATGTGCTGGGCCACGCCGGCAGCATGCGCAACGCCGCCACGGTCGGCAGCATGATAGACAACCTGGTGCGCACCAAGCCCGACCTTTCGCTGCTGATCGGCGGCGCCGGCATCAAGGCCGTGCCGCAGGAAATGGACGCGGCGGCAGACAACCTGGCCTTGTACATGCTGGCCCGTGCCGGCTACAACATCGACCGCGTCAAGCCCTTCTGGCAGCGCCTGTCCACCCAATACCCGGCCACGGTGCTGAACGGCTACACCGCGGTGCACCCCGGTGTCGCCTACCGCCTGGCCGCCATCGACAAGTCCGTGGCCGACATCAAGGGCAAAATCGCAGGCAAGAAGCCGCTGGTGCCGTGATGCGCAGCGCCGTCCTTCCCCTGCTGGCGGCACTGCTCCTGGCCAGCCCTGCCCACGCGGCCAGGCTGGCGCAATGGAGCAAGCTGGCCAGCGACGGCGCGGGCACGCTGTACGTCGACAAGGCCAGCGTGGCCAAGGTGGACGCCGGCGCCGATGGCCCCGGCAGCGCCCGCAAAGCCTGGACCCTGGTGTCCTACCACAAGCCGCAGACCTCGGCCGACGGCAAGACTTACCGCTCCCTCAAAGCCCAGTACCTGTACTCCTGCAGGGACCACAGCGTCACGCTGCTGGCGCAGACCTTCTACCCCGCCACCATGGCGCGCGGCGAAGCGGTCGGCAACTTCAAATACGAGCAGTACGACGCCGAGGTGCCGGTCGCCGGCAGCCACACCGACAACGCATTCAGATACGTCTGCCGCCGCAAACTGCGCTGAGAAAACGGAATGTCCACGGCGTAGTATAGTGATGGCCATGGACAGCATAGACCTCGAAGTACTCAAAACCAGCGCCGCCTGGGTGGCCGCCGGCCACCGCGCCGAACTGGTCACCGTCATCAAAACCTGGGGTTCCAGCCCGCGCCCGATCGGCGCCACCCTCGCCATCTGCGACGACGGCCGCGTGGTCGGCTCGGTCTCGGGCGGCTGCATCGAGGACGACCTGATCGCCCGCGTGCGCGAGCAGGGCATCACCCGCAGCGTGCCGGAAGTGGTCAGCTACGGCATCACCGCCGACGAGGCGCACCGCTTCGGCCTGCCCTGCGGCGGCACCATCGAACTGGCCATCGAGCCGCTGGGCGCGCACAGCCGCATCGCCGAACTGCTGGACATGCTCGAGCAGCGCCAGCTGGTCGAACGCCGCCTGCGGCTCGACACCGGCGCCGTCGCGCTGTTGCCCACCACGGCCGGCAATGTGCTCGAGCTGAGCGGCCGGGAACTGGTGACGCAGCACGGCCCGCGCTGGCGGCTGCTGATCATAGGCGCCGGCCAGTTGTCGCGCTTCCTGGCGCAGATCGCCACCGCCATGGACTACCACGTCACCGTGTGCGACCCGCGCGAGGAATACCGCGCCGGCTGGCAGGTGGACGGCGTGCGGCTGGTGCACGCCATGCCGGACGACCTGGTGCTGGACATGCGCCTGGACCACCGCAGCGCCGTCGTCGCGCTGACGCACGACCCGAAACTGGACGACCTGGCACTGATGGAAGCGCTGAAGTCGGACGCCTTCTACGTCGGCGCCATCGGCTCGCGGGTCAACAACGCCAAGCGGCGCGAGCGCCTGGTGCAATTCGACGTGAGCGAGGCGCAGCTCGACAAGCTGCACGGTCCGATCGGCCTCTACATCGGCAGCAAGACCCCGGCCGAAATCGCCATCTCCATCCTGGCCGAGATGACGGCGGTGAAGAACGGCGTGCCGGCCACCATGCAGGTCAAGCACGCCGCCTCGCCCGAAGCGCCGTCGGCGCAAGACGCCCCCAACGCCTGCGCCGTGACCTGAATTCAACAGCAATTCAAAAGCAAGATTCGGCTGGCGCCGGCCGCACACCTCCCGCACACTGGCGCCAGCACACCACCACCGCCTACTGGAGCGCCATGAGCACTGCCAACCTGCTGCGCCTGATCCTGCTTGCCGCGATATGGGGCGGCTCCTTCCTCTTCATGCGCATCGCCGCGCCGGTGCTCGGGCCTGCGGTGCTGATCGAATACCGCGTGGTGTTCGCTTCGCTGTTCCTGCTGGCCGTGGCGCTGCTGATGAAAAAACCGCTAGCCCTGCGCCAGAACTGGAAGCACTACCTGGTGCTCGGCTTCTTCAATTCCGCCCTGCCCTTCCTGTTGTACGCCTACGCCGCGCGCACGCTGTCCGCCTCGGTGATGGCGGTGCTGAACGCCACCGCGCCGATCTGGGGCGCCGTCATCGGCGCCGTGTGGCACCGCCAGATGGTATCCGCGCGCGTCATGCTGGGCCTCGCGATGGGCACCGGCGGCGTGGCCCTGCTGGTCGGCTTCGACCACGGCAGCTCGCGCGAAGGCGCCGGCCTGGCGATCGCCGCGGCGCTGTTCGCCGCCTTCAACTACGGCATTGCCAGCACCTACGCCAAGTCGGCCAAGGCGGTCGATCCCTTCGCCAACGCGCACGGCAGCATGTGGGCAGCCTCGTTGCTGACCTTGCCTGCGCTGGCCTTCTTCCCGCAACCGGGCCAGGCAACCGTCGGCATCATGGGCGCGGCGCTGGCGCTCGGCGTGGTGTGCAGCGGCGTGGCCTACCTGCTGTATTACCGCCTGATCCGCGACGTCGGCCCGACCTCGGCGCTGACCGTCACCTTCCTCAGCCCCCTGTTCGGCATCCTGCTCGGCACCGTGTTCCTGGATGAAGTGGTGGGCTGGTACACGATAGCCGGTTCGGCCATCGTCATCGTCGGCACCGCGCTGGTGACGGGTTTCAAGCCGAGCTTGGGCTGGCTGCGCAAATCCGCCTCCGCAGGAAGCAGCACGTGATGCGGCACAAGGACCAGGACAAGGAGCAGCACGAAGAGCAGCACGAGAAGGAGCACGAGGGCCGGTACACGGCGCAGCGTATCGCCCTGCCGGACGGCTACCGGCTGCACGATGTCCTCGCCTTCCACAGCCGCGACGCCGAAAGCGTGGCAGAGCAGATCAGCCCCGAGCGGCTGCGCAAAGGCGTCGTCATGGACGGCGTGCCGCTGGTGCTGGATATCGCGCTGACGCCCGCCGCCGCCGAATACACCGTGCTCGCCGACCCGCAGCCGGCACACCGGATCCCGGCGCCGCACGCGGCAGGCGGAACCCGGGCCGCCGCCGCGCCCCCGGCGGCCCTGCCTGCCGCCCTGGCCGCGCAGGCCCGCGACGCCGTGCTCAATGTGCTCGGCCTGCGCATCGATCCGCAACCCTTCCTCGATTTCGCGTCCGGCGACGCGCTGCTGGGCGAGCTGTCGCGCCGCCAGCCCGGCCTGCGCATCGTACAGTCGGCCACCGTGTTCGAAGCGCTGACCTGGGCCATCATCGGCCAGCAGATCAACCTGCCCTTCGCCATCTCGCTGCGCCGTACCTTCATCCTGCAGGCCGGCACCGAGCACAGCAGTGGCTTGTGGTGCTACCCGGACGCCGCCGCTGCCGCGCGCCTGCAAGTGGAAGAGCTCACCAGCCGCAAGTTTTCGCGCGCCAAAGCCGAAACCCTGCTGCGTTTCGCCACGCTGGTCGCCAGCGGCGAACTCGATCTCGCGCCCGGCCCCGGCAACAGCATCGAAGACATCGGCAAGGCGCTGCTGGCGGTCAAGGGCATCGGCCCGTGGACCGTCAATTACGGCCTGCTGCGCGGCTACGGCTACCCCGACTGTTCGCTGCACGGCGACGTCGCCATCCGCGCAGCACTGCAGGCGCTGCTCGGTGAGGACAGCAAGCCGGACATGCCGCGCACCGAGGAAATCCTCAAGCGCTATGCCCCCCACCGCACCATGGCGGCGGCGCACCTGTGGGCCAGCCTGCACCCGCGCGCCGAGGATTGAGCGTTCAAAAGTGGTACTTGGTCTGCCTGGCCCACTTGCTGTTCGGGTAGTGCTTGTGCAGCAGGTTGAACGCCTCCCGTGAATACTGCGCGCGCAGCTGGTCCTTCTCCTCCTTGTCGGTTCCGTACGGGCACTCCATGCGGGTCGACGCGATCAGGAAATGCAGCGCCTTGGCCGCCTCCTCGTCGGCAGGCTTCTGCTTCGCCCACGCCAGCAGCGTCGGCGCGATGAACTCGGTGCGCAGCGGCAGTTTCAGGAAAACCTGCTGCTCCTTGCCGGCAGCCGCCAACTGTTCCGGAGACAGGTAACGCGGCGGATACTGCGGCTCGCCCTCGCTCCGCTCCGGCGCCCCCTCGCGGCAGCCCCACCGGCGGCTGTTGCCCTGCGCGTCGATGACGGTGGGATTGAGCTCCGGCGTGTTCACCAGTATCAGCGCGCCGGCCAGCTTGCGCTCCGCACCGCTGGCGGCCTCGCGGTAGCGCGCGTACAGATGCTCGGTAGTCTTGCGGCCCTGCGCCACGGCGTCCAGCAAGGACAGCGCGGTCGCTTCATCGTCCAGTATCAGGGCACGCGCCAGCATGGTTTCCTGCAGCGCCGTTTTCCACGCCGCGGGCAAGCGCGGATGCGCATGCAGGGCTTTCATTTCACTGGCGGGCAGGTAGCGGAACACGGCGCGGCCGAAGTCGTCGTCCATGTCGCCCTGCGCGGGCGCGCTGTCGATAGCCGCACCCGCCTCCACCGGATCCGGCTTGCGCGGCGCCGCCTGCAAAAACGCGTCCAGCGTGGCGGCCGACATCATCTTCAGCGCCAGGTAACGGTTGCTCGTCGCGGCCGACATCGCCTTGCCGTGGCTGGCCATCACGCGGTCGATGTCCTTGTCGGCCTGCGCGGCCTGCTTCTCCGACAGGGCGAGGCGGGCCAGATGGTATTGCAGCGTGAGGTAGAGCGGATGCTTCGCGGGCACGGCGGCCGCGGCCTTTCTCTCCTCCTCGCTCGCCTCGCCGGCATGGGCCAGCGTGAACAGGGGCGCCAGCCATACCGGGTCTCCCTGCTTCAGCCAGCGCTGGCGCAAGGCCGACAGCGCCTGCACGCGCGCCTGCTGCACGTCCTTGCCGTGCGCGTCTTCATACAGGTCCAGCGGCGCTTCGGCCTGCATGCTGCCTATCCAGGCCGTCAACGGCTCCTGCGCCGCGATCATCGCACTGCGCGGCTGCTTGTCGAGCAGGACCAGGTAGTCGCTCAGCAAGCGTGGCGTCTCCGCGTTGAACGGCTCCTGCTCCAGCCTGCGCGCCAGCACCGCGATGCGCGCGACAGGGTCCAGGCGCGCATCGACCAGCGTGACCATCTGCTTCGCTGGCGCGTACGTGGGCGCCAGCGCTTCCAGTTCTTTGCGCGCCAGCGCCAGCTTGGCCGCGCGGTCCGGCGCCTTGCCGTCCTGCTCCAGCGTGGCGCTGCGTATCAGGCTGCGTGCGGCGAGATAGGCGCCCAGCGTATGCCAGGGCGACTTCGCGTCCTGCGCCACGGCCAGGAACTGCTTGCGCGCCGCGTCGAAATTGCGTGCGTAGAAATGCGCGGCGGCGGTCTGGTAAGCCTGGTCGGCCTTCAGCCAGTCCGGCGCGTTGGCCGGCACTGCGGGCGGCAACTGCGCCACGCGCTTCGGTTGCGGCTTGCCGTACTGGTAAGGCGGTTCCGCGCAGTTCGCGAACACCGCGTCCTGTCCTTGCAGCCAGGCCTTGTGCCACTGATCGGCCTTGCCGCCGGCGCCGGCGGCCGCGCTGCCCGCCAGCTGGGCGCGCGCCTTCATCGTCAATGCCGCCTGCCTGAACGCGTCGGCATGGCAGTTCACATAGCTGGCGTTGTCGATATCGCCCATCACATCAAGCTTGACGTCGGCGGCCAGGCCCCATTGCTTCGCGTATGCCGCACGCTCCTTCAGCCAGGCGCCGGAACCGTTCTTCTCCGGCTCATAGCTGTAGTCCCAATCGCTGCCTTTGCCCACGTGCCAGCGGTCCAGCTCCAGCGCGGCCAGTTGCTGCGGCGCGAGCGGGCGTCCTTTCGCCGCCTGGTAGGCCAGGTACTGGTAGATGCGCCAATAAGTCCCAGGCAGCACGCCCAGCTTGCCGCCGGCGAACTGGGCCAGCACGCCCGGCGCCACCTGGTATTCGGATGCAAAGCGGTTGGCTGTGAAGCCGTCGCCGCCGCTCGATATCGCGTATTGAGGCAGCGCCGCGAGCAGCGCGGCGGCCACGAAGGAAGGGAGTCTGGAGAGTCGTGTCATGGGATAGCGGACAAGGTATCGGATTGCATGGCCTGCCAGCTGGCGGCAGTCCATGGACGGGGAGAAAAGTAATAGCCGCGCGCGGCCAGGCCGCGCAGCGCCGGTTCATCGCTGGCGTAGCCGGCTGCGTCGCGGCAGTAGGGCTGGACGAAACCTTGCCGGCGCAGGCGGCGGCGCAAGTCGTTCCGGCCTTGGCCCATGCGAAAAGCCATCGGCACCACTTCGTCGGCCACGCCGCCGGGCAGCCAGGCATCGTCCATGCACCACGACGCCAGTGCCGTGACCGACAGTGCGATGCGCGGATCGAGCTGGCGGCGGATTTCGGCCATGGTCCGCGCCAGGAAAGGCCTCTGCGAGCGGCGCACTTCGAAGTCCAGCTGCACCACATTGCGGCTGCCGCGCTGCGCCACGCGCAGCAGTTCCTGCACGATGCGCGCGGCCTGCTGCCCGTTCAGCGCGGGCGGCACGCGCCACGACGCGTCCACGTGGAGCACCGGCACCGTGGCCGCGCCATCGGCCAGCATCAGTGGCGCCACGCGAGGATGCACCAGCGCTTCCTCGCCGCGCAGCAGTACTGTCGACGCCACATAAGCCACGCCCACGTCGGCCGGAAGCCAGCGCATGTCCTCGGGCCGTTCCCAGGCCCACAGCATATGTGCGGGCAGCTGCGCCAGCGCCGGATGGCGGACCGCGTCGCCGGCGCGCACATCCGCCCGCAGAACAGCGCAGCTGATGCAGGCGAACAGAAGAATGAGGAAGCGTTGCATGGCGGATATCATAATGGAAAGCCGCCCGCATTTGCATTCCGCCCGCTTGACCCTGACGCTGCGTGAGGCTTTAGGCTATCCTTTCCATGACCTCGAAAGGATCAACATGCAGGAAGACAGCCCCAAACCCAGCGCCCTGATGGTCGCCACGCTGCGCGCCGCGCACCAGTTGCTGGATGCGCCGCTGATACTGGACGACCCGCTCGCCCTGCGCGTGGCCGGTGCCGAACGGGAAGCCGAGGTGCGCAGCAATCCGCAGCGCTTCCGCGATCCGCTCACGACCGCACTGCGCACCGTCCTCGTGATCCGCAGCCGCCTGGCCGAAGACACCTGGCTGGAGGCCCGCCAGCGCGGCACGATGCAGCATGTGATCCTCGGCGCGGGGCTGGACACGTCCGCCTATCGCGAAGAACTGCCCGTGCAGGCGCGCGTCTTCGAGGTCGACCTGCCGGCAACGCAACGCTGGAAGCGCGCGCGGCTTGCCGATGCCGGCATCGCTATACCCGAAGCGCTGCGCTACGTCGCGCTCGACTTCAGCGATACCACGCTGGCCGACGGCCTTGCGCAGGCCGGCTTCGATGCGGGCGCGCCGGCCTGCTTCAGCTGGCTGGGCGTCACGCTCTACCTCGGCAAGGACGACGTGGTGCGCACCCTGCGCTACATCGCCTCCTGCGCGGCGGGCAGCAGCGTCGTGTTCGATTTCGCCATCGCGCCCGAACTGCTGGAGGCGCGGGAGCGGGCGGCGATGGAAGCGATCACGGCCACCCTCGCGCAAGGGGGCGAACCGTGGAAGAGCAATTTCGCGCCTGCGGAACTGGAAGCGCTGCTGCGCGGCATGGGCTACGGCGCGGTCGAGCATTTCAACCGCGAAAACCTGACGCGGCTTTACCTGTCCGGCCGCGACGACGAGCTGCGCCTGGCCGGCACCACCGGCATCATCCGCGCCACCGTGGGCGGCGCGGCGCCATGATACGCGTCGGCGAACTGGCCAGGCGGTCGGGCTTGACGGTGCGCGCGCTGCACCACTACGACAGCCTGGGCCTGCTCAAGCCGTCCGCGCGCGCCGGCTCCGGCTATCGCCTGTACAGCGTCGCCGATGTCGCGCGGCTGCACCAGATCCAGGCCCTGCGCCGCTTCGGCATGGCGTTGGCCGACATTGCAGCCTTCCTGGCGCGGCCGGAGGCGCCGCTGGCGGGCCTCGTCGGCGAGCAGATCGCCGCACTGGACCGCCAGATCGCCCAAGCCGCCGCGCTGCGCGAACAGCTGGCGCAATTGCAGCGGCAACTGGACCAGGGCGAGCAACCCGGACTGGGCGACTGGCTGTCGGCGCTGGAACGCATGGCCACCTACGAAGAATACTTCAGCAAAGAGGAACTGGCCGCGCTGCCGCTGGCCGCCAGCGGCCCGCAGCGCGAGTGGGCAGCGCTGGTGGCGCAGGTGCGCGCGCTGATGGCGCAAGGCGCGCCGGCAGACAGCGCGCGAGCGCAGGCGCTGTCGCGGCAATGGATGTCCATGCTCGAGCGCGACACGGCATCCAATCCCGATTTCGCGCGCCGCCTGAACGCGATGATGGCGGACCAGGCCGCCGCCGGCCGGCACAGCGGCATCGCGCCCGATCTGCGGCACTACGTCGTGCAGGCCTTCAGCGCTTTCAAGCTCTCCATCTACGCCAACTACCTGGACGCAAGCGAACTCGCCCACATGCGCGAGCACAGCGGCAAACAGACGGAGGAGTGGCTAAGCCTGATCACGGCCGTGCAGGCGCAGATGCAAGCCGGCGCCCAACCGGACGCTCCCGCCACGCAAGCGCTGGCGCGCCAGTGGCTGGCCCTGTTCCAGCGCCACGCCGGCGCCGACCCCGCCACCCGCGACAAAATCCGCCGCGCCCACGAAGCCGAGCCCGTCCTGCTCTCCGGCACCTGGATGACGCCCGCCCTGCTGGCCTACCTCCGCACCGCCATCGCCACGCTGCCCGCCCCTTGATCCGCGCCAAGACGCCCAGTCCCGCCCACGGTTAAGCTCGATTGACGCAACCGACATGGCGCGATCATGGCATGGCTCAAATTCCTGGGGTGGTTCCTGCTGAACGTTGGCGTTCCCCTGCTCGCCCCGCTCGCCTTGCTACCGCTGTTGGGGGCTGGCAGACAGCACAGAGGGAAGGTCAGGATGCTGATCAAATGGGCAGTCCAGGACGGCCAGCTATATTGGCCGGTGATCGCGATGTGCGCAGCAGCATGCTATGAAGCGGCAGGGTCATTTGCACGGCAAACCGCCGGGGCAGATGCGCTGAATGCAGCGCTGGCTTGGCTATCCATAGGCTGGCATGTCCTGTTCATCGTGGCGTCGTCCGTATTGGTCACCGTCAGCACAACAGACGCGACGACCAACTTGGCCCGCGATGGCAGCGAGAGCGTGCTTTCTCCGCTGGTGCTAATATCAATCGTCATTTCCGCGCTAACGGCCAGCAGCTACTCCGCCACCCACTACTTATTGGGTTAGCGCATGATTGAGGAGAATACTGTGAAATGGTTCGCAGACTACCTGGAGAGCCCGGAAAACCGCCGCAAACTCACAGTACGGCTCGGTGCCTTCATGATCATAGGCGGAACACTATTTAATCTCTTTATGTTGTACGCCATCATATTCTTGAAGAAATAGACGCCCACAACGCAAAAGCCGCTGAGCTCTCGCGAGATCAACGGCTTTCTATATCTGGTTGCGGGGACAGGATTTGAACCTGTGACCTTCGGGTTATGAGCCCGACGAGCTGCCAGACTGCTCCACCCCGCGTCTGAGGCCAGCATTATATACGCTGGCAGGCGTTCTGCCTAGAAATGAATTCCAAAAGAAAAAAGCCAACCTCGAAAGATTGGCTTTTTTCACGTATCTGGTTGCGGGGACAGGATTTGAACCTGTGACCTTCGGGTTATGAGCCCGACGAGCTGCCAGACTGCTCCACCCCGCGTCTGTATGACCGTATTATAGGCGACTTGGAGGCTTTAGGCAATATCAATCCCCAAATCACCGATGATAGAGCCGATTTATCCACCGGCACCGCTGCATAGCGTGCGCTTGCGCTACGCGTACAGCCCGCAATCGGTGTAAAGTAAGCACACCACCTGAACCGCTGACTAAACCCGTACCCCATGAAATTCTGTTCCGAATGCGCCCAGCCCGTCGAGCTGACCATCCCCGCCGGCGACAACCGTCCGCGCTACGTTTGCACCCAATGCACCGCCATCCACTACCAGAACCCGAAAATGGTGCTCGGCTCCATTCCGGTCTGGGAGCGTGACGGCCAGTTGCAGGTGCTGCTGTGCAAGCGCGCCATCGAACCGCGCTACGGCTACTGGACCCTGCCCGCCGGCTTCATGGAAAACAACGAGACCACCGCCGAGGCGGCGCTGCGCGAAACCGTCGAGGAAGCCGGCGCCAATATCGAACTGGGCCCGCTGTTCTCGCTGATGAACGTGGCGCGCGTGCACCAGGTGCACATGTTCTACCTGGCCACGCTGCGCGACCTCGACTTCGCGCCCGGCGAGGAAAGCCTGGACGTGCAAATGTTCACGGAAGAGCAGATCCCGTGGGAAGACCTGGCCTTCCCCACCATCCGCAACACGCTGGAACTGTTCTTCGCCGACCGCGCCCGCATGCGCGCCAGCGGCGGCGGCTACGGTTTCCACACCCAGGACATCACGAAACCCATGCGCAGCGACGTATGATCCCCTGGCTCGATGCCCACACTCCTTTCCCCGACGTCTCCGAGGCGCTGACCACCGACGCCCCCGGCCTGCTGGCCGCCGGCGCCGACCTGTCGCCCGCGCGCCTGCTGGCGGCCTACCAGCGCGGCATCTTTCCGTGGTTCTCCGAAGGCCAGCCCATACTCTGGTGGAGCACCGACCCGCGCATGGTGCTGATGACGGAGCGCTTCCGCGTCTCCGACAGCCTGAAAAAAACCGTCAAGAAGGTGCAGCGCAGCGCAGCCGAAGCAAACGGCAGCGGCCGCTGGCAGGTGCGCTTCGACTCCGCCTTCGAGGACGTGATGCGGGCCTGCGCCGAGCCGCGCCGGGACGGCCCCGGCACGTGGATCTCGGACGACATCATCGCCGGCTACAGCGGACTGCACAAACTGGGCTACGCGCACTCGTCCGAACTGTGGCTGGACGGCGAACTGGTGGGCGGCGCCTACGGCGTCTGCATAGGCCGCATGTTCTATGGCGAATCGATGTTCGCGCGCGTGACGGACGGTTCCAAGATCGCGCTGGCCTACCTGGTGCACTTCTTGAAACGCAACGGCGTGGCCATGATCGACTGCCAGCAGGAGACCGGTCACCTGGCCTCGCTGGGCGCGGCGCCGATTCCGCGCGAGCGCTTCCTGCTGCATTTGCGCGAAAACATCGCCCTGCCGCCCATCGCCGACTGGACGCCGTTGCCGCCCTACCCGTCCAGCATGCACGATATGGATTAGGGTGCAGAGTTCGGCGAATTCTGCGCTATGATATGCGGACGGACACCTCTTTTGCCCTAGCACTAACGGGACGCGCATGACGCACCTGAACGACCTGCCATTCGCGACGCTGCAGTTCTACACCACAGCGCCGTATCCTTGCAGCTACCTGGACGAGCGCCAAGCGCGCTCGCAAGTCGCCACCCCTTCGCACCTGATCAACGCCGACGTGTACTCGGAGCTGGTCCGCAACGGTTTCCGCCGCAGCGGCATCTTCACCTACCGCCCCTATTGCGACGGCTGCCAGGCCTGCATCCCGGTGCGCGTGGTGGCCGCCGACTACGTGCCCACGCGCGGCCAGCGCCGCGCCTGGAGCCGGCACGGCAATCTGTCGGCGGGCGTGGCCACGCTGTCCTTCTCCGACGAGCACTACGACCTCTACCTGCGCTACCAGAGCACGCGCCACGCCGGCGGCGGCATGGACCAGGACAGCCGCGACCAGTACGCGCAGTTCCTGCTGCAAAGCCGCGTCAACACCCGCCTGGTCGAGTTCCGCGAACCGGACGGCAAGCTGCGCATGGTCAGCATCATCGACGTGCTGTCCGACGGCCTGTCCTCGGTCTACACCTTCTTCGACCCGGACGTGGAAGGCGCCTCCTACGGCACCTACAACATCGTGTGGCAGATCACCCAGGCGCAGGAGCTGGGCCTGCCCTTCGTCTACCTCGGCTACTGGATCTCGGACAGCCCAAAGATGTCCTACAAGATCAATTTCCAGCCGCTGGAAGCGCGCATCAAGGGCCAGTGGAGCGTCATGGCACGGTAGAGTGTCACGGCACGGTAAAATACGGCAACTTTCATAAAGATGCCCTCCATGTCAGACAAATTCCTGTACTCCCTCGCCCGTCCCATGCTGTTCTCGATGGACGCGGAACAAGCCCACCACTTCACGCTGCCGGCGCTGAAAAAAGCCTCCAGGCTGGGCCTGCTGCGCGCCGTCGTGCGCGCGCCCAAGCCGGATCCGCGCACCGTGATGGGCATCCTGTTCAAGAATCCGGTCGGGCTGGCCGCAGGCCTGGACAAGGACGGCGCCTTTATCGACGCGCTGGCCGACCTCGGCTTCGGTTCCATCGAAGTGGGCACCGTCACGCCGCGCGCGCAGGCCGGCAATCCCAAGCCGCGCATGTTCCGCCTGCCGGCCGCGCACGGCATCATCAACCGCATGGGCTTCAACAACGGCGGCGTGGACGCCTTCGTGGCCAATGTGCAGTCTTCGCGCTTCTACCAGAACAAGGAAGGCGTGCTGGGCCTGAACATCGGCAAGAACGCCGATACGCCGATCGAGCGCGCCGCCGACGACTACCTGCACTGCCTGGAAAAAGTCTACCCCTACGCCAGCTACGTGACGGTCAACATTTCCTCGCCCAACACCAAGAACCTGCGCCAGCTGCAGGGCGGCTCCGAACTGGACGGCCTGCTGGGCCTGTTGAAAGAAGCCCAGCTGCGCCTGGCCGACCAGCACAAGCGTTACGTGCCGCTGACGCTGAAGATCGCGCCCGACATGGACGGCGACCAGGTCAAGAACATCGCCGACGCGCTGCTGCGCCACAAGATGGACGGCGTGATCGCCACCAACACGACGCTCAGCCGCAGCGCCGTGGAGGGCATGCAGCACGGCGCCGAAGCGGGCGGCCTGTCGGGCGCGCCGGTGTTCGAGCTGTCGAACCAGGTGATCCGCCTGCTCAAGGCCGAGCTGGGCGACGCGCTGCCCATCATCGGCGTGGGCGGCATCATGCGCGGCGCGGACGCCAAGGTGAAAATGGACGCCGGCGCGCAGCTGGTGCAGCTGTACAGCGGCCTGATCTACGCCGGCCCCGCCCTGGTGCGCGACTGCGCCGACGCGGTCCGCCGCTGATCCGGCCACAAGCAGGGGGCACGCATGGAATACACCACCCTGGGCGCGACCGGCGTCAAGGTCAGCAAGGTCTGCCTCGGCACGATGACTTTCGGCGAGCAGAACACCGAAGCGGACGCGCACAGCCAGCTCGACTACGCGCTTGAGCGCGGCATCAGCTTCATCGACACGGCGGAGATGTATCCGGTGATGCCGCGCGCTGAAACGCAAGGCGCGACCGAGCGCTTCATCGGCAGCTGGCTGAAGCGGAGCGGCAAGCGCGCCGGGGTGGTACTGGCGACCAAGGTGGCCGGGCCCAACCCGAATCTGCACTGGGTACGCGGCGGGCGCAACAAGCTGGACGCGGCCAACATCCGCGCCGCCGTCGAGACCAGTTTGCAGCGTTTGCAAACGGACTATATCGATTTATACCAACTGCATTGGCCGAGCCGCAACGTACCGATTTTCGGCGCCTCCGCGTTCGATCCGGGCAAGGAGCGCGCGTGCGTGGCGATCGAAGACACGCTGGCCGTGCTGGGACAGTTGCAACAGGAAGGCAAGATCCGCCACATCGGCGTGTCGAACGAGTCCTGCTGGGGCGTGAGCGAGTTCATCAAGCAGGCCGAGCTGAAAGGGCTGCCGCGTATCGCCACCATCCAGAACCTGTACAACCTGACAGCGCGCCACTTCGAGACCAGCTTGCTGGACGAGACCTGCTTTCGCGAGCAAGTCAGCCTGCTCGCGTATAGCCCGCTGGCGTTCGGGCAACTGACGGCGAAGTACCTGGACAATCCGAAGGCGCACGGCCGGATGACGATCTTCCCGGCCAACTGGAGCCCGCGCTACATGCGGCCCGGCGTGCTGGCCGCGGCGGCGCAATATGCCGCCCTGGCGCGCGCGCACGGCATGACGCCGGCGCAGATGGCGCTGGCCTGGTGCTATACGCGCTGGTTTGTCGGCTCGACCATCATTGGCGCGACCACCCTGGCGCAGCTGAAGGAAAACATCGACGCGCTGGGCACGGTGCTGGCACCGGACGTGGTGGCGCAAATCGACGCCATCCATGCCAGCCTGCCGAATCCCGGCCAGTAACAATCCGCGCCCCGGCTCCTTATCATTCCGCATCGGCGTTCCGCCGCGGGGACGGGAATCCTTAGGCCGCATGCAAGCCCGTGCCGTGCTGAGCATCCAACGCATGCATGGATTCCCGCCTGCGCGGGAATGACAAGATAACTTAAAACGCTTCCCAGCCGTCGTCGCCGGTGCTGGCGATGCGCTTGGCCGGCGCCGGCGCGGCCCTGGCTTTGAGCACATGCTTGCCGGCCGCAGCCGGCGCCTTGGCCGCGGCCGCGACACGCGGCACCGCCGCCTGCTGATGCTGCTCCGCCAGCCTGAACACGCTGACCGCCTCGGCCAGCAACTCGGCCTGGTCCCGCATCGACTGCGCCGCCGCAGCCGCCTCCTCCACCAGCGCGGCGTTCTGCTGCGTGGCGTCGTCGATCTGCACGATGGCCTGGTTCACCTGCGCGATACCCGAACTCTGCTCCTGGCTGGCCGCGCTGATCTCGCTCATGATGTCCGCCACCTGCCGCACCGCCGTCACGATGCCCTCCATCGTCGCGCCGGCCTCGTCCACCAGCCGCGCGCCGGCGTCCACGGTTTCCACCGACTGCCCGATCAGCGCCTTGATCTCCCTGGCGGCCGCCGCCGAACGCTGCGCCAGGTTGCGCACCTCGGATGCGACCACCGCAAAACCCCGGCCCTGCTCACCCGCCCGCGCCGCTTCCACCGCCGCGTTCAAGGCCAGGATATTGGTCTGGAAGGCGATGCCGTCGATCACGCCGATGATGTCGACGATCTTGTTCGAGCTGGCCTTGATGGCGCCCATCGTCACCACCACTTCGCCCACCACCCGGCCGCCCTCGGTGGCGAACTCGGAAGCCGACACCACCAGCGACGTGGCCTGGCGCGCATTATCGGCATTCTGCGTCACGGTCGACGTCAGCTCTTCCATCGACGAGGCGGTCTCCTCCAGGCTGGAGGCCTGCTGCTCGGTGCGGCTGGACAAGTCCATATTGCCGCTCGCGATTTCGTTCGACGCGCTGGTGATGGTGTCGGTGCCCGCGCGCACCCGGCCCACGGTGCGCGCCAGGCTCTCGTTCATATTGCCCAGCGCCCGCAGCAACTGGCCGGTCTCGTCCCTGGTGTGGCATTCGATACGCTGCGTCAGGTCGCCGCTGGCCACCGCTTCCGCCATGCCGACCGCCCGGCTCAGCGGATGGGTGATGCTCAGCGTGATCCAGTACACCACCAGCGCCGCCAGCGCTGTGGCGATCACGGTCAGCGCAATCATCATCAGGCGCGCGCTACGGTAAGCCTCATGGGCGTCCGTGGTGGCCTTGGAGACAGCGTCGGTTTGGTATTTGACCAGGTCGGTCAGCGCGGTCAGGTAAGCAGTTTGTTCCTTGCGCACCGTGGTCAACAGGTAGACCACGTTCTCGTCGCGCTTGGCCTCGTCGGCGGACTTGGCGACAAAGGCCGTCTGCACCACGTCGTAGCGCCCGCGCGCATCGAGCACGGCTTTCAGCTTGGCCTTGCTTTCCGCATCCACGTCGTCGTCGATCAGCTTGCCCAACTTGCCGAGGTGGGCAGCGATTTCCAGCTTCTTGTCGTCGACCCGCTTGAGCTCCTTCTGCACCGTGGCCGGGTCCGCGGACAGCATGGCATTGCGCATCGCGCGCGCGATGTCGTTGACGCCGCCCACCGCCTCGTAGGCCTCGATCACCTTGGGCACCTTGTCGGCGGCCAGGTCGTCGGTTCCGTCGTTCAGCTTGCCGAGATTGCCGATCCCGATCATCGACATGCCTATCATGAAGACCAGCGAAATGCCCAGCCCGGCGGCCAGCCGCGTCCCTATTTTCCAGTTACCGATACCCATCTTGCACTCCCTGAGTTAAAACCATGTTTCAAAAAAGAGGGGTGATGCGATCAAACAACTGGTTTCAGTATATGTCTAAAAAACAATGAATAGAGGAAAAAAACAAAGCTGTTATGCCGCCGCAACAGTCACTGGCAAAAGCTAAGCCGCCTCCGCCCCGGCCAGCACGGTTTCGATGTCGGCGCGGCTCAGTTCGGGCGCGAACTGCAGGATGAACTCCTGCGCAAAGGTGCGCAGATATGCCCCGCGCCGCACCGCCAGGCGGGTGGTGTTGGCGGCGAACAGGTGGGAGGCCTCGACCGCGCGCAAGCCCTTGTCGCGGCCATGGTCGAAGGCCATCGAGGCGACGATGCCCACGCCCAGGCCCAGCGACACGTATTGCTTGATGACGTCGGAATCCATCGCCGTGAGCACGATGTCCGGCTTGACGCCGGCCTTGGCGAAGGCGTCGTCCAGGTGTCCGCGGCCGGTGAAGCCGACGTCGTAGGTGATCAGCGGGAATTCAGCCAGGTCTTCCAGGCGGATGTTGGGGCGCGCCAGCAGCGCATGGCCGTCCGGCACCACGATCAAGTGGCTCCAGCGGTAGCACGGGAAGGACACCAGGTCGGGGAACTGGCTCAGGCCCTCGGTGGCGATGCCCACGTCCGCCTTGCCCGACAAGACCCACTCGGCGATGTGCTCGGGCGAGCTTTGCTGCAGGGCGATGCGCACGTCCGGGAAGGCCGCGCGGAAGCTCTGCACCACTTTCGGCAGCGCATAGCGTGCCTGCGTGTGGGTGGCGGCGATGGTCAGGGTGCCGCTGTTCTGGCCGGTGTACTCCAGGCTGGCCTGCTGCAGGTTCTCGGCCTCCACCAGCAGGCGGTCGATGATCTTCAGGATGCCTTTGCCGGGATCGGTCAAGCCGGTCAGGCGCTTGCCGTTGCGCTCGAAGATGACCACGCCCAGTTCGTCCTCCAGTTCGCGGATCTGGCGGCTCACGCCGGGCTGCGAGGTGAACAGCGCGTTCGCCACTTCGGTCAGGTTGTAGTTGCGGCGGGCCGCTTCGCGGATCGAACGCAGTTGCTGGAAATTCATATTGCTGTTCCTTCATCGACAAACACATGCAGGCGCTTGGGACGCACCACCAGGGTCTCGCCCTCTTTCAATCCGAGGCCGGCGAAACGCTCGTTCGGGATCACCGCCTCGATCATCTCGGCGTTGTCGGCGCGCTCCAGGTCCAGCTGGGCCAGCGGGCCGATGGCGTGCGCGCGGCGCAGCTTGACGACGATGCCCTCGGCGCCCGGCGTGTAGCGGTCGATCTCCAAGTCGTGCGGACGCACATAGGCGATGCCCTGGCTGTCCTGCGTTTCGCCGTGCGACGGCAGGTCCAGCGCCACGCCGCCGGTGGTGATCACGCCCTCGTGCACGCGGCCGTGGAACATGTTCACATTGCCCAGGAAGCCGTACACAAAGGGCGACGCGGGATGGTTGTAGACCTGGTCCGGCGCGCCGATCTGCTCGACGTTGCCCTTGTTCATCAGCACCACCTGGTCGGCCACCTCCAGCGCCTCCTCCTGGTCGTGCGTGACGAAGATGCTGGTCACATGCAGTTCGTCGTGCAGGCGGCGCAGCCAGCGGCGCAGCTCCTTGCGCACCTTCGCATCCAGCGCGCCGAAGGGCTCGTCGAGCAGCAGCACGCGCGGCTCGACGGCCAGCGCGCGCGCCAGGGCGATACGCTGGCGTTGGCCGCCGGACAGCTGCGGCGGGTAGCGGTCGGCCAGCCAGTCCAGCTGTACCAGGCCCAGCAGGTCCATGACCTTCTGCTTGATCTGCGCTTCCGAAGGGCGCTCGGCGCGCGACTTGACGCGCAGGCCGAAAGCCACGTTCTCGAACACCGTCATGTGCTTGAACAGCGCGTAGTGCTGGAACACGAAGCCCACCTGGCGCTCGCGCACATGGCGGTCGGAGGCGTCCTTGCCGTCCAGCAGCACCTGGCCGGAGTCCGGATGCTCCAGGCCGGCGATGCAGCGCAGCAGCGTGGTCTTGCCGCAGCCCGACGGGCCCAGCAGCGCGGTCAGTTCGCCGGTCGGGAAATCCAGCGAGACATTGTTCAGGGCGGTGAAGTCGCCGAAACGCTTGTTGATGTTGTTGACTGCGATCGTCATGGCTGGGGCTCCGCTTAATGTTCGTTGTTCAGGCCGGCATAGTCTTCATGCAGACGCCAGGCAATAAAGGATTTCAGGGCCAGGGTGACCAGCGCCAGCAGTGCCAGCAGCGAGGCCACGGCGAAGGCGGCCGCGAAGTTGTATTCGTTGTAGAGGATCTCGACCTGCAGCGGCACCGTGTTGGTCTCGCCGCGGATGTGGCCGGACACCACCGACACCGCGCCGAACTCGCCCATGGCGCGGGCGTTGCACAGGATGACGCCATACAGCAGGCCCCATTTGATGTTCGGCAAGGTCACGCGGAAAAAGGTCTGCCAGCCGGACGCGCCCAGCACCAGCGCGGCTTCCTCTTCCTCGCTGCCCTGCGCCTGCATCAGCGGGATCAGTTCGCGCGCCACGAAGGGGAAGGTGACGAAGATGGTGGCCAGCACCATGCCCGGCACGGCGAACAGGATCTTGATGTCGTGCGCTTGCAGCCACGGACCGAACCAGCCCTGGGCGCCGAACAGCAGCACGTAGATCAGGCCGGAGATCACCGGCGACACCGAGAACGGCAGGTCGATCAGGGTCAGCAGGAAGCTTTTGCCGCGGAACTCGAACTTGGCGATGCACCACGAGGCCGCCACGCCGAACACCAGGTTCAGCGGCACGGCGATGCCGGCCGTGGTCAAGGTCAGCTTGATGGCGGAAATCGCGTCGTCCTCGACGATGGCGGCGGCGTAGACATCCCAGCCCTTTTTCAGCGCCTCGGCGAACACGGCCACCAGCGGCACGAACAGGAACAGGGTCAAAAAGGTCAGCGCGACGCCGATCAGCAGGCCGCGTACCCACAGCGGTTCCAGGATGTTCGGGGCCGAGGCCAGTTCGCCACGGCGCGGCGCCGGTGCAGGTATGACAGGAACAGGAGCGCTCATTATTTCCCCGACTTTCCGCGGGCCCAGGCTTGCAGCAGATTGATGCTGAGCAGCAGCACGAAGGAGATCAGCAGCATGACGACGGCAATCGCCGTGGCGCCCGCGTAGTCGTACTGCTCCAGCTTGGTGATGATGAACAGCGGCGTGATTTCCGACACCATAGGCATATTGCCGGCGATGAAGATGACCGAGCCGTACTCGCCGGTGGCGCGCGCGAAGGCCAGCGCGAAGCCGGTCATCAGCGAGGGCAGCACGGTGGGGAAGACCACACGCGAGAACGTCTGGAAGGCGCTGGCGCCCAGGCTGGCGGCGGCCTCTTCCAGTTCGCGCTCGGCGTCCTCCAGCACGGGCTGCACGGTACGCACCACGAAAGGCAGGCCGATGAAGGTCAGCGCCACCACCACGCCCAGCGGCGTGAACGCCACTTTCAGGCCCAGCGTGCCTTCCAGAAAGGTGCCGAACCAGCCGTTGGACGAGTACAGCGCCGTCAGCGTGATGCCGGCCACGGCGGTCGGCAGCGCGAACGGCAGGTCGACCAGCGCGTCCACGATGCGCTTGCCGGGGAACTGGTAGCGCACCAGCACCCAGGCCACGATGAAGCCGAACACGGCATTGATGAAGGCGCCGATCAGGGAGGCGCCGAACGTGAGGCGGTAGGACGCCATCACGCGCTCGGACGTGACCGTGGCCCAGAAATGCTCCCAGGTCATGGTGAAGGTTTTCAGGAACACGGCCGACAGGGGAATCAGCACGATCAGCGCCAGATAGAAGATCGTGAAACCCAGCGACAGGTTGAAGCCGGGCATCACCCTGAACGGGGCGCTCCTGGCTTGGTAAGGGACCGGCGCTGCGGCCGGGATGGCTACTGCAGACATGAATACTCCTCTTATTACAATTCCGAGTTTAGGCCCGGATGGTCGCATGGAGGAGTGATGAAACAAACGACGCAATTGTCATTTGCTTAGATGCCAGTTTGTCAGTATGTACAGCGGTCGTTGCGCAGCGGCGGACCACCGCGCAGGGTTCGGCGACCCCGCGGGAATACAAGCTCCGCCAGCCGGGGACGCGCTGCATGCTTCGCCGCTTGCGCGAGGACGACAGCCAGGCCAGCAGCTATTTTGAGTACGTGATTGGCATTCAGCGCAGGGCTCGCCGGCCCGCAGGAAGCGATGGCCCGGCTGGCAGGGATAGGCCGCATGGGTCCCCGCTTGCGCGAGGACGACAGCTAGGCCAGCAGCTTGACGGCCACGCCGGTCAAGGTGGCAGCGAGCAGGCCGCGCAGCACGCGTTCCGGCACGGCGCGGGCAAACCAGGAACCGATGGTGATGCCGGGCACGGAACCGATCAGCAAGGTCAGCAGCAGCATCCAGTTGACCGAGCCCAGCCACCAGTGGCCGAAGGCCGCCACGGCCGTCAACGGCACGGCGTAGGCGATGTCGGTGCCCGCCACTTCGGCCGGCGACAGGCGCGGATACAGCATCACCAGCAGGGTGGCGCCGACCGCGCCGGCACCGATGGAAGAAATGGTGACGAGTATGCCCAGCACGGCGCCGCACACCACGGTGGCGGTGTCCAGCGCGCGGCCTTGCAGCTGGCGTTCGGGATGGGCGTTGATCCAGGCCAGCATCTTGCCGCGGAACAGGATGGCTACCACCGTCAGCAATACCGAGCCGGCGATGGAGTAGCGGATGACCAGGGCGATTTCCTTGTCGAGCGCGCCGAACTGCTTGAGGCCGATGGCGGCCACGATGGCGGCAGGGATGGCACCCATGCACAGCAGGCGCACGATGTCCCAGCGCACGGTGCCGCGCAGGCGGTGCGTGAAGGTACCGGCGGATTTGGTGACGGCCGCGAAGGCCAGGTCGGTGCCCACTGCCACCGAGGGGGATATGCCGAACAGCAAGGTCAGGATGGGCGTCATCAGCGAACCGCCGCCAACGCCCGTCATGCCGACCAGCAGGCCGACCGCAAAACCCGATGCAATAAACGACAAGTCCATAGTTTCCCCTTAAGAAACGCAAGGGTAACCAGACTTGCCGGAAATCCAAACAACGGAAATTCTATTTGCTTATGCATGCGCCGCGTCATTCCCATGCAAACGGGAATGACACGGGCGGGTTTACTTGTTCGGCTGCGGCGTCACGCGCAGATAAGGGCGCTCGGCCTTGAAGCCCTTGGGATACTTCTGCTTCAGCACGTCCGGGTCCTGCACCGTCAGCGGGATGATGACGTCGTCGCCGTCTTTCCAGTTGCCGGGCGTGGCCACGGTGTAGCCGTCGGTCAGCTGCAGCGCGTCGATTACGCGCAGCACTTCGTCGAAGTTGCGGCCGGTGCTCATCGGATAGGTGATGGACAGGCGGATCTTCTTGTTCGGGTCGATCACGAACAGCGTGCGCACGGTGGCCGTGGCGGACTGCTCCGGATGGATCATGTCGTACAGATTGGCCACTTTCTTGTCCGCGTCGGCGATGATGGGGAAGCCGACCACGGTTTTCTGGGTTTCCTCGATGTCCTTGATCCAGGCCGTGTGCGATTCCACCGGATCCACCGACAAGGCGATGGCTTTCACGTTGCGCTTGTCGAATTCCGGCTTCAGCTTGGCGGTCAGGCCCAGCTCGGTGGTGCAGACCGGCGTGAAATCGGCCGGATGGGAAAACAGCACCACCCAGGAATTGCCCGCCCATTCGTGGAACTTGATCGGGCCGATCGAGGATTGCTGCTCAAAATCGGGGGCGGTGTCGCCCAAGCGTAAAGTCATATACATCTCCTATGCAGTCTGGTCGGTTAAAAAACATTGACGGTCTGCTCATTGTGCGCCAGTTCGGCCAGTATTTGCAACTGGCCGCTGCGCACATTCCCCGTCCCGGTCCTTATTTGCCCGGCTGATAGATCTGGTCGAACACGCCGCCGTCGGCGAAGTGGGTCTTCTGCGCCGTGTGCCAGTCGCCGGCCACTTGCGCCAGCGTGAACAGTTTCACGTTGGGGAACTGGGCGGCGTATTTCTTGGCTTCCTTTTCCACCGTCGGGCGGTAGTAGTTCTTGGCGATCAGTTCCTGCGCCTGGTCGGTGTACAGGAAGCTCAGGTAGGCTTCCGCCACCTTGCGGGTGCCGCGCTTGTCAACGACCTTGTCCACCACCGCCACCGGCGGCTCGGCCAGGATGGACACCGACGGCGCCACGATCTCGACCTTGTTCGGACCCAGTTCCTTGATCGCCAGCAGCGCCTCGTTCTCCCAGGCGACCAGCACGTCGCCGATGCCGCGTTCGACGAAGGTGGTGGTCGCTCCGCGCGCGCCGGAATCGAGCACCGGCACGTTCTTGTACAGTTTTTTCAGGAAGTCGCGCGCCGAGGCGTCGGTGCCGCCGGGCTGGCGCAGCGCGTAGCCGTAGGCGGCCAGGTGGTTCCAGCGCGCCCCGCCCGAAGTCTTCGGATTCGGCGTGATGACGGCCACGCCCGGCTTGACCAGGTCGTTCCAGTCCTTGATGCCCTTGGGGTTACCCTTGCGCACCAGGAATACGATGGTCGAGCTGTACGGGGTGGCGTTGTTCGGCAGGCGTTTCTGCCAGTCCTTGGCGACCAGCGCGCGCTCGGCCACGGCGTCGATGTCGTAGGCCAGGCCCAAGGTCACCACGTCGGCTTCCAGGCCGTCGATGACGGCGCGGCCCTGTTTGCCTGAGCCGCCGTGCGATTGCTTGATCTTGACGGTGTCGCCGGTCTTCGCCTTGTATTCCTTGGCGAAGGCGGCGTTGACGTCGGCGTACAGTTCCCGGGTCGGGTCGTAGGAGACGTTGAGCAGGCTGAACTCGGCGGCGATGGCCGGCGCGAAGGTGGTGGCAGCGAAGATGGCAGCGGCGATAATTTTTTTGGACAACATCAGAGACCCCGTTATAGTTGGACTTCAGAAGTTGTAGATTATCCCCACGCTATATAAATGAGAACTAAGCATTTAGCAGTTTGATATACCGCGAATGCATAAGGACGATTCCCGTCACCAGAACCGCTGGACCAGCACCACCGCCCATGTCAGCGCCGCCAGCAGGCCGGCCAGCAGCACGGCCGCGCTGCCGAAGTCCTTGGCGTTCTTGGACAAGGCATGGCGCTCGAGCGAAATGCGGTCCACCACGGCCTCGATGGCTGAATTGATCAGCTCGACGATCAGCATCAGCACCAGCGGCGCGATCAGCAGCAGCTTCTGGAAAGCCGACACCGGCAGCGCCATCGCCACCACCGCCCCGGCCGCGAACAGCATCAGTTCTTGGCGGAAGGCATGCTCATGGCGCCAGGCGGACTTGAGCCCGTCGATGGAGTAGAACAGTGCCGACAAGATACGTTTCAGGCCGCTTTTGCTTTTGAATTCGCTGACTTCTTGCTCTGGTTGTGCCATGGGATGCGCCAAGGATTTGATACGGTGCGCCATTATGCCGCCTTCATAGCGGAACCGCGCGCCGGAATTCCCATTTTTTTCACATCATGGTATAAACTAGGGATCGAATACTGCACTGCACCAACCACATCATGAAAATCGAACCCGTTCCGGCGCAAAAAACCACGATCCAGGTGATCGAACGCATGGTTGCCCTGCTCGACGCCCTTGCCAAATACCCCGACCCGGTGAGCCTGAAGGAATTGTCCAAGGTGTCCGGCCTGCACCCCTCCACCGCGCACCGCATCCTGAACGACATGGTGCTGACGCGCTTTGTCGACCGCATCGAACCGGGCACCTACCGCCTCGGCATGCGCCTGCTGGAACTGGGCAATGTGGTGAAGAGCCGTTTGTCGGTGCGCGAAGCGGCGCTCGATTTCATGCGCTCGCTGCACAAGAAAACCCAGCAGACCATCAACCTGTCGGTGCGCCAGGGCGACGAGATCGTCTATATCGACCGCGCCTTCTCGGAACGCTCGGGCATGCAGGTGGTGCGCGCCATCGGCGGACGCGGCCCGTTGCACCTGACGTCGACCGGCAAGCTGTTCCTGTCGGTGGACGAGCCGAAAGCGATCCGCGCCTATGCCACGCGCACCGGCCTGGCCGGGCACAACAAGAATTCGATCACGGATCTGTCCAAGCTGGAACGCGAGCTGAGCCTGGTGCGGGCGCGCGGCTATGCGCGCGACAATGAGGAACTGGAACTGGGCGTGCGCTGCATGGCGGCGGGCATACGGGACGATAGCGGCAAGCTGATCGCCGGCCTGTCGATCTCGGCGCCGGCCGACCGCCTGCAGGACGAATGGCTGGAGGACCTGGTCAGCACCGCCAACCAGATTTCCGCCACCCTGGGTTACATGCCGGTCGAATAACCGGGCGCGGCGGCGCTGACGGTGCCGGCTGCCGCGGCGGCGCCTATGGTGCCGCCCAGCGCACCGGTCGTCAGGGCGGCAGGCCTGACCGCTTCCAGCCACTTGCGCATGCGGCCGGCATCGGCGGCGCGCGCGGCCGAACCCTTGGCGTCCAGCAGCACCATGATCACGGCACGGCCCTGGATCACCGCCTGCATCAGCATGCAGCGGCCCGCTTCATTGATGAAACCGGTCTTCTGCAGGCCGATCTCCCAGCCCGGCGTGGCGATCAAGCGGTTGGTCGTGCCGAAATGCATGGGACGGCCGTTCGCTTCGACCACGGCTTTGGCGTCGGTCGAATATTCGCGCAGCACCGGGTGCTGGTAGGCCGCCATGGCCAGCTTGGCCAGGTCGCGCGCGCTCGCCACATTCATTTTCGACAAGCCGCTGGAATCGACATAGCGCGTGTCCGTCATGCCCAGTTGCTGGGCCTTGGCGTTCATGGCCTCGACAAAGGCCGGCAGGCCGCCGGGATAGTGGCGGCCCAGCGCGGACGCGGCGCGGTTCTCCGAGCTCATCAGCGCAATGTGCAGCATGTTGGCGCGCGTCAGCTGCGAACCCACCTTCAGGCGCGAGCTGCTGAATTTCGCGTGGTCGACGTCCTCCTCGGTGACGGTCAGCACCTCGTCCATGTCCTGGTTGGCTTCCACCACCACCAGGCCGGTCATCATCTTGGTGATGGAGGCGATCGGCAGCGCCACGCCGGCATTCTTCTCGAACAGGATTTCCGAGTTGGCCTGGTCCAGCACGAAGGCGACGTTGGCGCTCAGGGCCAGCGGATCGTGCGTCAGGTTCAAGCCGGCCAGGTCGCCCATGGTCGGACGCGACAGCACATCGGACACATTCGTCACGCGCTGGTAGACCACCTTGCGCTTGCCGTCGACCACCATCACGCGGCGCAGGGTGCGCTCGCGCGGCGGGGCGTAAGCGGCATTGAGCACCATGCTCTGGCGGCGCGGCGCGGCCTTGCCTTTCTTCGTGGTGGGCTTGCGGGCGCCCTCGGCCGCATGGGCTGCGGTGGCCGGCAACGCAACGCACAACAGAGCGAAGATCGCGCCTAAAGTAAATTTAACCATTCCAGTTTCCCCAATGCAGTGAGACTACGCTTGTTGCAGTGTAGCAAAACGAGGGGCAGGCGCAAGCGAATTCAACGCCGCACTGCACCGTAAAACCACAGCTTGTTCACTCTACAAATTTGACAAAATGCGCAGCCGGCGCACGTTCCGTTATCAAAGTATTTTCAATCCGGCCGGGGTCGGCGTAGCCCAGCGACATGCCGCACACGACCATTTCATTATCCGGCAATTCCAGCACCTCGCGGATAATCTTGTGGTACTGGGTGAAGGCAGCTTGCGGGCAGGTATCGAGTCCGCGTCCGCGCGCCGCCACCATGATGTTCTGCAAAAACATGCCGTAATCCAGCCACGAGCCCTGCTCCAGCACCCGGTCTATGGTAAACATCAAGCCCACCGGGGCGTCGAAGAAGGCGTAGTTGCGGCCGTGCTGGGCCGACATGCCCGCCTTGTTCTCGCGCGTCAGGCCCAGCAGCGCGTACAGGTCCCAGCCCACCTTGCGGCGCCGGTCCACATACGGCGAGACCCACTCGCGCGGGTAATAGGCGTATTCCTCGGTGTGCAGCCGCGCTTGCTCCGGATCGCTATGTGCGGCCAATATGCGCTCGGACAAGCGCTGTTTCGTATCGCCGGTGAGCACATAGACTTTCCAAGGCTGCGTGTTGGTGCCGGACGGCGCGCGCGCGGCCACCTGCAGCAGCTGCTCGACATCCTCGCGCGCAAGCGGCGTCGGCAGGAAGGCGCGGATCGAGCGCCGCGAGGTGATGGCGGCGTCCACCGCCTGCTGGTCGGGAGTCGAGATCATGGGGTCTCTCTTATTTTGCTTGTTTCACTACAAATACCACGCCCAGCACCGCCAGCGCCATGCCGGCCACACCGAGCAGGCTGAAGGCCTCGCCGAACATCAGCCAGGCCATGACGGCGGTGGTGGGCGGCGTCAGGTAAAGCAAACTGGTCACCTGGGTCGCGTCGCTGCGGCGTATCAGCGCGAACAGCAGGAAAATGGCGCCGATCGACAGCGCCAGCACCGACCAGGCCCACGCGCCGACAAAGCGCGCAGTCCATTGTATATCGGTAAAGCTTTCAAAATACAGCGCGAACGGCAGCACCACGACAAAGGACGCGGCGAACTGGATGACGGTGCCGGTGCGCAGGTCGAACTGCGGGCAATGGCGTTTCTGGTACAGCGTGCCGGCCGTGATCGACAGCAGCGCGAACACGCACAGCGCGATGGCTTGCCAGGACAGGCCCGTCAGCGTGATCTTGGCGGCCACCACCAGCGCCACGCCGCCCAGGCCGAAGGCCAGGCCCAGCCACTGGCGCGGCCGCACGCGCTCGCCGATCAGCGGCGCGGCCATGGCCGTCAGGATGGGCTGCATGCCGACGATCAGCGCGCTCAGCCCGGCCGGCATGCCCAGTTTGATCGCGCACCATACGCCGCTCAGATAACCGGCCTGCAACAGCAGGCCCGCCAACGCCACTTCGCGCATTTTGCCTCTCGGCCACGGCGCTTGCATCAGCAGCACCAGCGGCAGCAGGATGGCCAGCACGCCGACGAAGCGCAGCAGCAAAAACGTCAGCGGCGGCGCATACGGCAAGCCGAATTTGGCAACAATGAAACCTGTGCTCCACAGGAATACAAAGAACAGCGGGACGGGCGACAGGAAGGAGGCGGATCGGGGCATGTGCTTTACCGTTGGTATCACACGCTTGCGTACTTTGTGTGAATATTGCAGAGGAGATAGAGTCTATCACGGCTGCGCTTCGGCTTCCGGTCCAGGGGCCGTCCCCTGCCGCAGGCGCAGCAAAGTTGCCCTCCATCAAATCCCCTTTCAGCCCGCAAAGACGGGGCATACGGGCTGGAGTAGGTTCCTTTGTGCAATGCACAAAAATCGCTTGACTTAAAAATTTAAGTCCGTAAAATCGGGTTTGTTGCGTTGCACAATTTGTTGGTAGAGCCTGGACTTAGACGCACTGTTTTACTGCAGGTAGCTTTCAGCAGCATCTAACGCTTAAATCACTTCAAGACTGGAGATTTACATGTTTTCTATCCCTGAGCAATTTTCCAATGCGACCAAAGCTAACTTTGAGAGCCAATTCGCCATCTTCTCGTCCCTGACCGCCAAAGCCTTCGAAGGCGTGGAAAAGCTGGTCGACCTGAACCTGACCGCCGCTAAAGCCTCGCTGGAAGAGTCCTCGGTTGCCGCCAAGCAGCTGCTGTCGGCTAAAGATCCACAAGAATTCTTCTCGCTGGCCGCTGCGCAAGCCCAGCCAACCGCCGAAAAAGCCATCGCTTACGGCCGTCATCTGGCAGCGATCGCTTCCGGCACCCAGGCTGAATTCAGCCGCGCCGCCGAAACGCAAATCGCCGAAACCAACCGCAAGGTCATCTCGCTGGTTGACGAAGTCAGCAAGAACGCGCCAGCCGGTTCGGAAAACGCGATCGCTCTGCTGAAATCGACCCTGGGCAATGCCAGCGCCGGTTACGAGCAGTTCACCAAGTCCGCCAAGCAAGCTGGCGAAGCAATCGAAACCAACCTGAACGCAGCCGTGAACCAGTTCGCAGCCGCCGCTCAGAAAGTTGCTCCAGCGGCCAAGAAGTAATATGAAGCGCCGGCGCCTCCGGGCGCCGGCTCCGCTGCATCAGGTCTCCTCGGCATCCGTGGTGTCCTTTCAAGCGGATGTCCTTCATCAGCCCCGGCTAGTCCGGGGCTTTTTTTCGTCCAGCGTATCCGCCAGCCAGTCCGCGACCTGCGCGGCCACCCACGGCCCGTCGTCCAGCGGCAGATCGTGTCCGGCGGCCGGGTGCAAACGGAACTCGGCGTCCCACGCCTGCGCCAGCCGCTGCGAACACTGCGGATCGACCAGCCCGTCCAGCGCGCCCGCCAGCACCAGCAAGGGCGCCCCGCCCTGCCGGCGCTCCGGCGCGCTGAAGCGCGCGGCTGCCAGCAACTGCCGCAGCGCGTTCAGGCGTGAGACCGGACACTCGTTGTGATAATCCACCCAGCGCTTCAGCAATTCGCTGTCGCGCGTGTCGGCGCCGTGCACGGTGCTGGTCAGCCTGAGGGCGAGCTGTTCCTGCCGCCGCGCGCCTCCCAACAGAAGTTGCCGCACGATGGCCGGATAATTCTGCCAGCGCAAGCGCTGGTAAAAGCGGCTGAAGGGCCGCATGCTGGTGTTGAGCAGCACGCAGCGCGCCACTTCGTCCGGGTAGCTGGCCTGCCACTGCACGGCCACCATCGCGCCCAGCGACAGCGCCAGCAGATTGTACGGCCCCTGGCGGCCGCGCGCGCGCAGGTCGGCACGGCAGGCCTCCACCATGCCAGCCACCGATAGCGGGCTGCGCACACGCCAGTTGGCGCCGTTGCCCGGCAAATCGGGCGTGACGATGTCCGCCCCCGGCAGTACGGCGCCGAACTGCGCAGGGAAGTCGCCCCAGTGGCGCTGCTCGCGCATCAGGCCGCGCAGGAAGACCCAGTTCACGCCGCCCCCAGCCCGTACCAGCGCACCAGCGCGCGCTGCCGCTGGCGCAGCCGTTCCGCTTCGTCCGGCAGCCAGCGCTCATGCGCGCCGGCCGCCCGCATCAGAAAGTCGAACCACACCAGGTGGCTGCGCAGCACGCGCTGCAGGCGGTGCGCCGCGGTCGGGTTGAACGCCCCCAGGCGCGAGAACAGCTGGCGCGGATTCTTCTTCACCCACAGCCAAGACCCCATCTCCAGCGTCAGCGGCAGGAACACGCGGCCGGCCTCCCGTTCCGAGCGCAGGTACAAGTGATCCCACAAGTCGCCGTGGGTACGGTACTGCAGGCTTTGCGGCTCGAAGGTGTAGTTATGGTGCGGATAGCTGGCTGTAAACAGCTGCTCGAGCGCGGCGACTTCGGGCAGGTGCGCGATCGGCGTGCGGGTATGCGCGTGCGGAAACCAGATACGGTCGCGCAGGCCGAAGCCCGAATGGCAATCGAGCGTGAGGCTGAAGCGGCGCGGCAGCAGTTCGCGCTCCACCACCGCGCACACGGCACGGCTCTCGGCCTCCATCGGCGCGCCAAAGGCACCCCGATACCAGGGTAGCACCGGGCTGGCGCGCTGACCGCCCAGAAGAAAAGGCACGCGTTCGCTGGCCTGCACCGGCGAATTGCGCATCAAGTCCACGCCCTGAGGATTACAGCGCGTGGCCTGCCACATCCCGCCGGGATTCACCAGCGGCATAAAGACCATCCGCACGTCCGCCAATAGCCGGTGCAGGCCATCGTCCCAGCGCGAGCGCGCCAGCAGGCTCTGCAGAAAAGAGAGGATGACCTGGGTGCCGATGCGCTCCAGGCCGTGGATACCGCCGAAGAAGCCAAGCGCGGGCGCGGCAGGATCCTTGCTGCCCATGGTCAGCACGTAGACTGGAAACTGCTGGCTGTCCGCCGCCACCGTGCAGGCGATGCTGGCGTCCAGCAAGTCCCCGCCGTCCTCGATCAGTTGCTCCAGTGCGGCCAGTTCGGGCAAGGATTTGATGCTCATGGCCGGCGCTTCCGAAATGAGGAGCCACCAGTGTAGCAAATCCTGTCATTCCCGCGCAGGCGGGAATGACACATCAAAAATGGGCCAGGGTTATTTATTTTCCCCGGGCAGAGAAAATAACCCTGGCCCTTTTTACGATTTGACCCTGGCCCCTTTTTGCCAGCCCCATTGGGGGGCGTTACTCGCCGAGGTAGGCGGCCTTGACACGGGGATCATCCAGCATGTCGCTGGCTTTGCCGGTCATGGTGATCAGGCCGGAATCCATCACGTAGCCGCGGTGCGCCGCCTGCAGCGCCAGCTTGGCGTTCTGCTCGACGAGCAGGATGGTGATGCCTTCCTTCGACACGTTGCGGATCACTTCGAAGATCTTGTCGACCATGATGGGCGACAGGCCCATCGACGGCTCGTCCAGCAGCAGCAGCGTCGGATGGCACATCAGCGCGCGCGCCATGGCCAGCATCTGCTGCTCGCCGCCGGACAAGGTGCCGGCCAGCTGCGCCGCGCGCTCTTTCAGGCGCGGGAAGATGTCGAACCACTTGGCGATGTCGGCGTCGATGCCGGCCTGGTCGTCGCGCGTGTAGGCGCCCATCATCAGGTTTTCCGTGATGGTCATGCGGGTGAACACGCCGCGCCCTTCCGGCACCATGGCCAGCTTCTGCTCCACCAGGTGGAAGGACTTGCTGCCCTTGAGCGACTGGCCCATATAGGACACCGTGCCTTCGACCTTGCAGTCCGGCAACGTGCCCGTGATGGCTTTCAGCGTGGTGGTCTTGCCCGCGCCGTTGGCGCCGATCAGCGTCACCAGCTCGCCCTTGTTCACTTCCAGGTCGATGCCCTTGACGGCCTTGATGCCGCCGTACGCCACCTTCAGGCCGGCGACTTTCAGTACATTCTCGCTCATCAGTGCGAACCTCCCAGATAGGCGTCGATGACCGCCTTGTTGCTTTGTATCTCGGCCGGCAAGCCTTCCGCGATCGGCTTGCCGTATTCCAGCACGGTGATGCGGTCGCACAAGCTCATCATCATCTTCACATCGTGCTCGATCAGCAGCACGGTCTTGCCTTCGGCCTTGATCTTGACCAGCAGCTCTTTGAGCGCCAGCTTCTCGGTCGCGTTCATGCCGGCCGCCGGTTCGTCCAGCGCCAGCAGCTGCGGGTCCGTGGCCAGCGCGCGCGCGATTTCCAGGCGGCGCTGGTCGCCGTAGGACAGGAATTTCGAGGTGCGGTTGGCGAACGCGCCGATGCCCACGAAGTCCAGCAGTTCCTGCGCGCGGCGGCGGATGCCCGCCTCCTCTTCGCGCGCCGCCTTGTGGCGGAACACGGCGCCGAACACGCCCTGGTGCGAGCGCACGTGGCGGCCCACCATGACGTTTTCCAGCGCCGTCATCTCGCCGAACAGGCGGATGTTCTGGAAGGTGCGCGCGATGCCGGCCTTGGCCACTTCATGCGGCGCGGACGGCGAATAGGGCTTGCCGGCCAGCTCGAAGGTCCCGGTGTCCGGCTGGTACAAGCCGGTGATGACGTTGAAGAAGGTGGTCTTGCCGGCGCCGTTGGGACCGATCAGCCCGTAGATCTGGCCCTTCATGATCTTGATGCCGACATCGGTCAGCGCCTGCAAGCCGCCGAAGCGCTTGTTCACGCCTGCGATATTCAGAATAACTTGTTCGCTCATGTTCTACCTCACGCGGGCATGACGCCGGACGATTGATTCTTGTTGTCGGAGTCGGAATCCGGACGGTCTTCATGCTTGGGCGACGGCCACAGGCCGGCCGGGCGGTTCAGCATGATCAGCACCATGGCCAGGCCGTACAGCAGCTGGCGCAGCACTTCGGCCTCGATGAGGACGTGGCCGAACAGCTTTTCCTGCAGCGGCTCGACCACGTGGCGCAGCACTTCCGGCAGGGCCGCCAGCAGCGCGCCGCCCATGATGACGCCGGGGATGTGGCCGATGCCGCCCAGCACCACCATGGCCAGCACGGCGATCGACTCGGTCAGCGAGAACGATTCCGGCGACACGAAGCCCTGGAAGGAGGCGAACATGGCGCCCGCCACGCCGCCGAAGGAGGCGCCCATGGAGAAGGCCAGCAGCTTGACGTTGCGCGTGTTGATGCCCATCGCCTTGGCGGCGATCTCGTCCTCGCGGATCGCCACCCAGGCGCGGCCCAGGCGCGAGTGCTGCAATCGGGTGGTGACGAACACCACGGCGATGCACAGGAACAGGAACAGGTAGTAATACGCGTTCACCGACGGCATGCCGTAGCCGCCGATGAAGACGGTGGCGCGCGAACCGGCTTCGCCGGCCAGCGAGGTGCCGAACACGCGGATCGGGTCGATCAGGTTGATGCCCTGCGGGCCGTTGGTGATGTTGACCGGTTCGTTCAGGTTGTTCATGAAGATGCGGATGATCTCGCCGAAGCCCAGCGTCACGATGGCCAGGTAGTCGCCGCGCAGCTTCAAGGTCGGGGCGCCGAGCAGCGCGCCGAACAGGCCGGCCAGCGCGGCCGCCATCGGCACGATGAACCACACCGACAGGTGGATGCCGGTGGTGCGGATCTCCTCGCCCATCATCGCCGCCAGCGCCTCGCCGAAGGCCGGGTGCAGGTTGATGATGGATTCGAGCAAGGTGGCGAACTGCGGCGAGGCCAGCAAGCCGGTCATGTAGGCGCCCACCGCGTAGAAGGCGATGTAGCCCAGGTCCAGCAGGCCGGCGAAGCCGACCACGATGTTCAGGCCCAGGGCCAGCATGATGTAGAGCAGCGCCAGGTCGACAATGCGGACCCAGGAGTTGCCGAAGGGCGCGGCCACGAAGGGGAACACCAGCATCAGCGCCAGCACGACGGCCATGCTGGTGTAGGCCTTCTTGGCGTCCTTTTGTACGTCGAAATTCAACAATGCCATGATTTATCCTCTCGATTCTCAGGCGCGGTCGGCCACGCGCTCGCCCATGATGCCGGACGGGCGCACGGTGAGCACCAGGATCAGCACCACGAAGGCGAAGATGTCCTGGTAGTGCGAGCCCAGGAAGCCGCCGGTCAGGTCGCCGATGTAGCCGGCGCCCAGGCTCTCGATAATGCCGAGCACGATGCCGCCTATCATGGCGCCGTAGATGTTGCCGATGCCGCCCAGCACGGCCGCGCAGAACGCTTTCAGGCCGGGCAAGGTGCCCATGGCGAACTGGATCGAGGCATAGTTGGCGCCCCACATCACGCCGGCGATGGCGGCCAGCGCGGCGCCGATGGCGAAGGTGGCGACGATGACGCGGTTCGAATCGACGCCCATCAGGCCGGCGACGCGCGGGTTCTCGGCCACGGCGCGCATGGCGCGGCCCATCTTGGTGCGCTCGACCAGCATCACCAGGCCGAACATCGCGGCGGCGGCCAGCACCAGCAGCAGCACCTGGGTCTGCGTCATCACCGAATTGCCCAGCATGATGGGGTCGGACGACAGCAGTTGCGGGAACGGCAGCGGGTTGCGGCCCCAGATCAGCATGGCGACCGTTTGCAGGATGATGGACATGCCGATCGCGGTGATCAGCGGCGCCAGGCGCGGCGCGTTGCGCAGGCGGCGGTAGGCCACCCGCTCGATGAACACATTGACCGCCATGCAGACCGGGATGGCGCCGAGGATGGCGATGCCCAGCTTCACATAGCCCGGCAGTTCGGGGAAGTGCTGGTTCAGCTGGTTCAATATGGTGAGGCCGGCCATCGCGCCCACCATCAGCACGTCGCCGTGGGCGAAGTTAATCAGGTTCAGCACGCCGTACACCATGGTGTAGCCGAGGGCGACCAGCGCGTACATGCTGCCCAGCACCAAGCCATTGATAAGTTGCTGGATTAGTGTATCCATCATGAGATTGCCTCTTCAGTTCGCGTTTGCATGGAGCTTTGCGCCGCCCGCGTAACAAAAACGGCACCCGGAGAGCTATCCCCGTAGTGCCGCCGTTGAATGACGCTGCTTTGCATCTATCTACTGCGTACCTTGCCATCCCGATGGCCGGAACGGCAATAATTATAAGCGTCCGCAATAATAGCGAGGTTTAACGAAAACTAATATCGAAAAAAAATGAAGTTCGCCGAATTTAATTTAGCCCGCAGCATGGCGATTCCAAGAACTCAGACCTTAGCCGCAAGCTGCGTCCCATCTTTCGGACCTTCGAGGCCCCTGGGCAGAGGGAAGGTCACCGCCTCCTGCACGCCGTCGAGCGCACGCACGCTCTTCGCGCCCAGTTCCTTCAAGCGGTCGATCACGGCTTGCACCAGCACTTCCGGCGCCGAGGCGCCCGCGGTCACGCCCACGCGCAGCTTGCCTTCCAGCCAGGCTGCGTCGATCTGCGAGGCGTTGTCTATCATATAGGCCGGGGTGCCCATCTTGTCCGCCACTTCGCGCAGGCGGTTGGAGTTGGAGCTGTTCGGGCTGCCCACCACGATCACCAATTCCACTTGCGGCGCCATGAATTTCACGGCTTCCTGGCGGTTGGTCGTGGCGTAGCAGATGTCGCCCTTTTTCGGTTCGATAATGTTGGGATATTTGAGTTTCAGGGCCGCGATGATGTCGGCAGTGTCGTCAACCGACAACGTTGTCTGCGACACGTAGGCCAGCGCGTCCGGGTTGGCCACATTCAGCGTGGCCACGTCGGCTACCGTTTCCACCAAGTGCATGCCCTCGTCCGTCTGGCCCATGGTGCCTTCGACTTCGGGATGGCCGTCGTGGCCTATCATGATGATTTCGCAGCCCTGCTTGCGCATCTTGGCCACTTCCACGTGCACCTTGGTCACCAGCGGGCAGGTCGCGTCGAAAATGCTCAGGCCGCGCGATTCCGCCTCGGCCCGCACCGCTTTCGACACGCCGTGCGCCGAGAACACCAGGGTGTTGCCGGCCGGGACGTCGTCCAGGTCTTCGATGAAGATGGCGCCCTTGCTGCGCAAGTCTTCCACCACATAGGCGTTGTGCACGATCTCGTGGCGCACATAAATCGGCGCGCCGAACTGCTGCAGCGCGCGTTCGACGATTTCAATGGCGCGGTCGACGCCGGCGCAAAAGCCGCGCGGCTGGGCCAGCAGGATTTCCTTGTCCATGGTCTTTACCCTCTCACAGCACGGAGATCAGGTTCACTTCGAACCGCACCGGCTGGCCGGCCAGCGGATGGTTGAAGTCGAACAGCGCTTCGGTCTCGCCCAGCTCGCGCAACACGCCGGCGAAACGGCCGCCGCCCGGCGCGGCAAAGTCCACCAGGTCGCCCACTTTGTAGTCGGCGCCCGGCACCGAGTTCGCGTCCAGCGTGGCGCGCGACACGGGGCGCACCAGGTCCGGGTTGCGCGGACCGAAGCCGACGCCCGGCTCCAGGTCGAAAGTCTTGTGCGTGCCTTCAGGCATGCCGATCAGCAACTCTTCCAGCACCGGGGCCAGCTGGCCCTGGCCCAGCATCAGCGTGGCGGGTGTGCCGTTGAAGGTGGTGACGATATCGGTACCGTCCACGGTAGCGAGGCGGTAATGCAGGGTCAGGTAGGCCGAGGCGGTGACGACAGGTTGTTGGTTGGACATGATAGGCAGAAAACTTGAAAACGCTATTGTAAGCCACCTTCCGCGCGGCGGCTTGCTCGGCGGGCCGTTCTTGAGCCGTGGGCACGTGTTAGCAGATGTTGGCAAAACGCCTATTCTTACCCTTGTGTAATAGAATACGCCCGCCATGATGAAACTACTGTTCCCCGCTCCCCACTTCTATCCGAAATCCGGCCCCCGTTTCGAACCCGCCCAACTGCTGATGCTGGCCGCCGGCTTCGCCGCCCTGGCCCTAGCCGTCATGTGGTGGCGCTGGGGCGGCACGGTGGAGGATTCGCTGCACTACTTTAATACCGCCCGTTATCTGCGCGGCGAGGTAGCGGCCAGCGAACTGCGGGCGCCCTTCCCCTATCGCCTGCTGGTGCCGGCTGCCGCAGCAGCCATTCCCGGCGAGGTCCGCAACAGTTTTGCGCTGCTGAACTGGCTGCTGGTGAGCGCCGCCGCCTGCATGACGGCGCTGGCCGCGCTGCGCCTGGGCTACGGCCGCAACGGCGCCGTCGCCGCCGGCCTGCTATTGATCGTCTCCGTGCCCACCTTCTGGTATGCGCCCTATCTGCTGGTCGATCCCGGTTCGGTTTGCGCCCGTGCCGCCTTCGTCCTGGCGCTGGTGTCCGGCCAGCCGTGGCTGGCGGCGCTGGCCGGCGTGGTCGGCAGCGGCGTGCGCGAGGAAAACATCGTGCTGCTGGTCTGGCTGCTGTTTGCACGCCAGATAGGCTGGCGCGCCGGCCTGTTGGCGCTGGCCGCCGCCGCCGCGTGGATGCTGGCGGTGCGCTGGTGGATCATCGGCGGCCTGCCCAGCTATGTGTGGAAGCCTAGCCTGGAACAGGCGCTGGCGGCGCTGGCCGACATGCGCTCGCTGGCCTCGATCGCGCTGGCGGCCGGCGCGGTGCTGCCGCTGGCCATCTTCGGCATGTGGCGCTGCGCACCGCAGTTGCAGCCCTTTAAACGCTTGCTGTTGCTGCTGGCGCTGCCGCCGCTGTACGCCGCGCTGTCGGTACGCGTTGACGGCCGCGCCGTGTGGGGCCTGTACCCGCTGCTGATCCCCTTCGCCATAGGCGCTTGCCAGTCCCTGCTCAGGCGCAAGCACCAGGACGCCGATGCGCCGGCCCGCCGGGCGGCGGCATGACGGCTCCGCACCGGGACAGCGCGCTGAGGAAGCCAACCACACCCGCCATGGCCGCCACGCTGCCCATGCCGGCCAAACCGGCGGGGCGGCCCGCGCCAGCCACGTCAGCCACGTTGACCACGCCTGCCGCGCCAGCCACACCGGCCAAGCCTGCCGTGTCAACCACATCAGTCACACCGGCCAAGCCTGCCGCGCCAGCCAGGTCCGCGACACTGGGCAAGCCTGGCGGGCAGGCCGTGCCAGCCACGTCTGCCGGGCCGGACGGGCCGGTCGGGCCAGCGCCAGCATGCGGCACCGGCATCCGCCCGCTGCGGCGCGGCTGGGGCGGGCCGCTGCTGCGCGCCATGCGGCCGCGCCAGTGGCTGAAGAACCTGCTGGTCTTCGTGCCCATGCTGGCCGGCCACGCCATCAACACCACCGCCCTGCTGCAATCGCTGACCGCTTTCGCGGCATTCTGCCTGTGCGCCTCCAGCGCCTATCTGCTGAACGACACGCTTGACGCCAGTGACGACCGCCTGCACCCGGTAAAACGGCATCGCCCCATCGCCGCCGGCACGCTGCCGGTCCCCGTGGCGCTGGCTGTCAGCGCGCTGCTGGCGCCGCTGTCCCTGATCCTGTGCGCCTGGGCCGAACCCATGCTGCTGGCCGTGGTGGCAATTTATTTCGTCAGCACCGTGCTGTACTCGCTGCGCCTGAAAAAGCTGCTGATCGTCGATATCGTCACGCTGGCCATCCTGTACAGCCTGCGCATCCTCGGCGGCAGCGCCAGCACCGCTATCGAACCGTCGTTCTGGCTGCTGAACTTTTCCTTCTTCCTGTTCCTGTCGCTCGCACTGCTCAAGCGCCACAGCGAACTGCACCGGCTGCACAGCCAGGGCAAGGAAAAGACCAGCGGACGCGGCTACGACACCGGTGACCGCCTGCCTATCGGCATCATGGGCATGAACAGCGCCTTCGTGGCCGTGCTGGTATTCGTGCTGTACTTCGATTCGAACAATGTACGCAAGCTATACCTGCATCCCGCACTGCTGCTCGGCATCGTGCCTTTGCTGGTCTTTTGGCTGGGACGCTTGTGGACTTTGTCTTTCCGTGGCAAGGTCAACGAGGATCCGCTGCTGTACGTCAGCAAGGATCCCGTCAGCCTCGTCGTGATTGCCGTGTGCGGCATGCTGGGCGCCGCTGCCAGTCTCGATTTCAGCCCTGCTTTGAGATTATTTACCGGTCCAAGTCTATGAACCCTATCCTGAACGGCTATTTCTGGTGCGCCCTGGCCTCGCTGGCCAGTGCGGGCGCCACTTTCCTCATCAAGCTTTCGCACCAGGCCGGCACCGCCTGGAGCCCGGCGCGGCTGGCCTACCTGGGCGCGGCCTGCACCGTCTACGGGCTGGGCTTCGTCTGCTACACCATCACGCTGCAAAAGCTGCCGATGACGCTGGCCTACCCATTAATGACGGCCATCACCATGGCCACCGTGCTGCTGATCGGCTACGCCGTGCTCGGCGAAGCCATGACCCCTACCCGCATGGTGGGCATGGCGCTGGTGGCGGCCGGCGCCTTCGCGCTGGCGCGCTGAACCTCCTGACGCCTTGCGCAGCCACCATGCGCTGACAAGCTCGCGCTGACCACTTTGCGCTGGAAACTTCGCGCTGGCTTGCGCAGCTACAAAGTGTGGCGCTGGCAAACTTGCCATAATGGCTGACCGGCCGGGCTGTTCCCGGCATAGCGAGGTCTAGCATGGGAATTGCCGACTGGCCAGAACATCAGCGCCCGCGCGAGCGCCTGATACGCGAAGGCGCAACCGCCCTGTCCGATGCCGAACTGCTGGCCGTCTTCCTGAGGGTGGGCGTGCGCGGCAAGAACGCGGTGGAGCTCGGGCGCGACATGGTGGTACGCTTCGGCTCGCTGCAAGGCTTGTTCGCGGCCAGCCTGCGCGATTTCTCCGCCATTCCCGGCCTGGGCAGCGCCAAGTTCGCCCAGCTGCAGGCGGTGATGGAGCTGGCGCGGCGCGCGGTCGGCGAGCAGTTGCAGGCGGGGCAGACGCTCAGTTCGCCCCAGGCGGTAAAGCAATACCTGCGCCTGACGCTGGGTTCCCAGCCCTATGAATCCTTCCACGTGCTGTTCCTGGACGTCAAAAACCGCCTGATCGACGCGCGCGAGCTGTTTCGCGGCACCTTGTCGCACACCAGCGTGTATCCGCGCGAAGTGGTGCGCGAAGCGCTGGCGCGCAACGCGTCCAGCGTCATGCTGGCGCACAACCACCCGTCCGGCACGCCCGAACCCAGCGAGTCCGATTTGCTGCTGACGCGAGCATTGGTGCAGGCCTTGGCCCTGGTCGACGTGCGCATCCTCGACCATTTCGTCGTCGCCGGCCACCAGGTGCATTCTTTCGCCGAGCACGGGCAACTGTGAAACCGGTGCCGCATACGCCGGTTTACCTATGAAAAACAAGGGCTTGGCGGCGGATTTTACAATTGTTAAATTTATGATCCATTGCGCGACACAATTGTTTTTCGCAAGTCATTGAAAAAGCTCAGTTTTTTCTATATACTCTTGTTTTTTCCAATTGTGGAATCTATTCAAGGAGTGCGCCATGGCACGTGTTTGCCAAGTCACTGGGAAGAAGCCGATGGTCGGCAACAATGTTTCCCATGCTAACAACAAAACTAAACGTCGTTTCCTGCCTAACCTGCAGAACCGTCGTATCTTTGTTGAATCTGAAAATCGCTGGGTCTCCCTGCGTCTGTCCAACGCCGGCCTGCGCGTCATCGACAAGGTAGGCATCGACGCCGTCCTGGTCGACATGCGTGCTCGTGGCGAAAAAGTCTAAATAGGGAGCTACTATCATGGCAAAAACTGGCCGCGACAAAATCAAGCTGGAATCGACCGCAGGTACGGGTCACTTCTACACCACCGACAAGAACAAGCGCACCATGCCTACCAAGATGGAGATCATGAAGTTTGATCCTAAGGCACGCAAGCACGTTCTGTACAAAGAAACCAAGATCAAGTAATCGATCCTTGTTTCATTAAAAAAGCCGCTCCCAGAGCGGCTTTTTTTATTGCTGTTTGGCCGGCAAGCTGATAAACGGCAGCGCACCGCCGGCCATCGCGGCCGGAAAATGCCCATCTCATTTCTCAATCGCCTTGGCCTGGTTTTCGGTTTCACGCAAGCGGAGTAATTCCGGCACTATTTTCTGGCATTGCAAAGAAGGCGATTCCGCTTTCATTTTCATTTTCATTTTCATTTTCAATTGCTCGGCCGTGGTTTTCGCTTCAATCGCCTCGTCAATACGCTCGCCAGGCTGATTACCCAGATCGCGACAAACCACCACTACGGCATCCGGACGCGCATGCTAATTGATGGCGGTTTCGGCTCTGGCCGCTTGCAAATCCTTGGAAGCGGCGTCGCCCTCGCCTTCGCCTTTTTCAATCGCCACGCCGACTAAATGCATTCCGCGCCAAAGGCCGGCAAAAATACAGGCTTTCGGGACTTCTCGAATAAGCACCGATTTGTCGGGAACCTCGAATAACCGCTAAATTGTCATTCCCGCGCAGGCGGGAATCCATGCTACTCCTCTGAGCATGCGAAGTATGGGTTCCCGCCGGCTCGGCGCCCCCGAGTGAATCCGTGCTATGCCTGTGAGCATGCGGCATATGGGTTCCCGATTACGCGAGAACGACAGGTATTTCGAGGTTCTCTTCCGAAAATACTTCATTGAATGGTTTTCCGAATATCGTCAGCACGCCGCGATTACCTGCCGGGCAATGGCAAAGGCGTCAGCACCAATAGGATAACGACACCCGCCGCCGCCATGATCAGCTTAGCCATCAACCAGAAACAACATGGCCATGTCCCGGATCCGAGACGCCCAGCGAGGTGTTTAAGCCCGATTTAAGCACGTACGCGCCAAAAACTAGCATGGCAGCGGCGCGCGCGCAGAGTGAGCGCTCAGCAGCAGCCGGCGGTAAGCCGTTTCAAACCTTGTAGGTGGTTTCTGGATACTGTACGAGAGCGTGATCAGCCGTGATCAGAACCAAGCCCCGGTCATGGCCCGAGCGGTCATATTCTGCCAAATGAATATTTGGGCAGCCGAGGCAATTTCTCGATCGGAGCTGTGCGTATGGCGGATACGGCCAGCTCCATAAAGTGAAAGGAAAGCAGCTCTGCCAAAAATTCGAGAGCACCCATTCCAAAGTTTAATTTCCCACTACTTCGCTTACTCGCCACCTCCCATGAATTGACTTCATAAGGCAGCCTATCCGGACATGAAATGGGCCCGGATAAGAATATGCCTGTCCAGCAGCAGCCTCAATCGGCATATCCAAATAATCGCTCAACCTTCCTCATCCATGCTCGAGTTCAAATTGTTTCATGGCAGCCTCCTTGTATATCATTTCGGTATAGGCAGAGACACACTGGTCAGCAAACTGAGCAGCAACAAGGTTCGATATAAATCAATCGGGCAATAAAAAAACGGCCCGTATGGGCCGTTTTATTTTCTGCGGAACAGAACGCTATTTAAGCGTAGCTGCGCAGACGCAGGGAGAAGTCCTGCAGGGATTTAATACCGGACGCTTCGGCACGGTTGCACCAGTCTTGCAGCTTGTGCAGCAATTGGTCGCGGGTGAAATGCGACCGCTCCCAGATCACACCCAATTCCACTCGCATATTGTGCATGGTTTCCAGCGCCTTGCTGTGCTCGAACAATTCAACCAGCTGCTGTTTCTGCGGCGCTTCCAGCTTGGCTGGTTCACGCGTCATCAGCTTGCGCGACGATTTGAGGAAACGCGATTCCAGCTGCGCCTTGTCTTTCAAATGCTCCAGCTCTTCCTTCCAGGCGCTCTTGATCGACTTGGCGTACTTGGCCATCACATCGTAACGGTTGGCGATCACCGATTGCAGCGTCTCCAGGTCCGCTTCCATTTTGCCGTGCTGGAACTTCGGCGCCGGCGCGACTTTCTTCACCTTGGCCAGGCCCAGCGTTTCCAGGATGCGGATATAGCACCAGCCGATATCGATCTCATACCACTTCGACGACAGCTTGGCCGAGGTGGCGAAGGTGTGGTGGTTGTTGTGCAGCTCTTCGCCGCCGATGATGATGCCGAAAGGAATGATGTTGGTCGCGGCGTCGGCGCAATCGTAGTTGCGGTAACCCCAGTAGTGGCCGATGCCGTTGATGATGCCGGCGGCGGTCACCGGGATCCACATCATCTGCACGGCCCACACCGTCAGGCCGATCACGCCGAACAGCGCCAAGTTAATGAAAAGCATCAACACCACACCCTGCCAGCTGTAGCGGGTGTACAGATTGTTCTCGATCCAGTCGTTCGGCGTGCCGTGGCCATACTTCTCCATGGTTTCCATGTTCTTGGACTCGGCACGGTACAGTTCAGCGCCTTCCCAGAAGACTTTTTTGATACCGCGGGTTACCGGGCTGTGCGGATCTTCCTCGGTGTCGCACTTGGCGTGGTGCTTGCGGTGGATGGCTGCCCACTCCTTGGTCACCTGGCCGGTGGTCAGCCACAGCCAGAAGCGGAAGAAGTGGCTCGGGATAGCATGCAGCTCCAGCGCGCGGTGCGCCTGGTGACGGTGCAGGTAAATGGTGACGCTGGCGATGGTGATATGGGTGACGGCCATGGTGAAGGCAAACACTTGCCAACCCGAGGCGCCGGTGAGGCCATTACTCAGGAATTCGAGAACTGCTTGTAAAAATGTCATTACTACTCCAATGTTGGTGTCCCGTGCACCGGCGCAGCCGCAATCGGAAGGCCGAGTTTGCTATTGTTGGGCGTCATTGTACGCTGAAACACAGCCGGTTTCATGCTGGATTGCCGACAGTCACTGATTATTTTTTAGGCGCTTCCGCCTCTTCCACTGGCGTTTTTGGCAAGCTTTCCTGCTCGCTTTCCTGCAACGTTTCCACAAGGGGAACAGAGCCGATGATGCGCATCTCGCGCTGCGGGAAGGGCACCGATATCTTGTGCGTCTGCAAGGCTTTCCAGATGGCCCGGTTGACGTCCGAGGTCACGCCGCCGCGGCCGTTCTCCGGGTCCGCGATCCACCAGCCCACTTGCAGATCCAGCCCGTCGGCGCCGAAATTGATCAGCGAAGCCGACGGCGGCTTGTTCTTGTCGACCCGTTCGACCGTCAGCGCCGCCTGCTCCAGCAAACCCAGCGCCAGGTCCACGTCGGTCTCGTAGGACACGGACACCTTGGTGGTCAGCCACAGGTTTTTATTGGTCAGCGACGAATTCTGCACCGCGCCGGACACCAGCATCTCGTTCGGCACGATGGACTCCACGCCGTCCAGCCCGGCCAGCACCGTGTAGCGCGTGTTGATCTGCGTCACGCGGCCGCTGTACTTGTCCACCGTGATCATGTCGCCTATGGTCAGGCTGCGGTCGAGCAGGATGATGAAGCCGGACACGTAGTTGCTGGCGATTTTCTGCAAGCCCAGGCCCAGGCCCACGCCCAGCGCGCCGCCGAACACCGACAGCACCGTCAGGTCGATGCCCACCAGCGACAGGCTGAGCAGCACGGCCACCACGATCAGGATGGCGCGGCCGAAGCGCGCCATCACCACCCGCAGGCTGGAGTGCATGCCCTGCAGGTTCAGCAGGCGCTCCTCCATCGCGGCGCCGGCCCACAGCGCCAGCATCAGCAGCACCACCACCGACACGGCCGCCTGCAGGATGTCGGACACCGACACCTTGTGCTTGCCCAGCGGCAGCAAGGTATTGTCCAGGTAGGAGAACACGTCGTCCCACAGGCCGGTGATGTACATGGCCACGCAGGCCCACACCAGCAACTGGAAGATCTTCTCGAAGGTCAGCATGGCCGCGCCGATCTGGCCGTGGCGCGCGAACACGCGGCGCAGCAGGTAGAACACGAAGCGGATCGCCGCCAGCGAGCCGACGATGGGCAGCGCCACCTTCAGCAGGTGCACTTTCTGGTAGCGCGCCATCACCGCCATCGCGATGAAGATCAGGCAGGCGATGGCCAGGGGGCCGATCACGCGGGTGAAACTCTCCATGCCGAAGCGCGCCACCATGCCGGTGGCCGGCTCGCGCGCCGCGACGCGCTTGCGCAGCATGCTCGACAGCAGCCAGCCCAGCAGCACGGCGCCCACGATGGCGCCCATCTGCCACATCAGGCCGGGATCGCGCAGGTCGGTAATCAGGTCGGAAATCAGGTTCTTCAGTGGTTCTTGCTTCATCGTTTGCGTGGGTAGATGGAAAAAGGGCCAGCTCAGCGGCCGGCCCCATCATACTTAGTCTGCGCTGTCCGCGTCGCCTGCCTCGTCGCCGCCGTCGTCATCCTTGCGCTCCGGCTTGGGCTTTTTCGCCATCGGCTTGCGTTCGAACACGGCGGCGAAGAAGCCGTCCGTCTGATGCTTGTGCGGCAACATTTTCAGATAGTCGCCCATTTCCAGCGCGATCTTCTGCTCGGCCAGCACTTTGCTCATCGGCACCAGCTCGAAGTCCGGGTGCTTGGCCAGGAAATCGGCAGCCACGTCGTCGTTCTCTTCGTTCAGGAAGCTGCAGGTGGCGTACACCAGGCGGCCGCCGCCTTTGACCAGGCGCGCGGCGCCGGCCAGGATGGCGATCTGCTTGTCGTGCATTTCACCGATCGCGCTTTCAGCCTGGCGCCATTTGACGTCCGGGTTGCGGCGCAACGTTCCCATGCCCGAGCAGGGCGCGTCGACCAGCACGCGGTCGATCTTGCCGGCCAGGCGCTTGATCTTGGCGTCGCGCTCGTGTGCAATCTGCACCGGATGCACGTTCGACAGACCGGAACGCGCCAGGCGCGGCTTCAGCTTGGCCAAGCGTTTTTCGGAGATGTCGAAGGCGTACAAACGGCCGGTGTTGCGCATCAGCGCGCCCAGTGCCAGGGTCTTGCCGCCGGCGCCGGCGCAGAAGTCCACCACCATCTCGCCGCGCTTGGCGCCGACGATCTGCGACAGGATCTGGCTGCCCTCGTCCTGCACCTCGATGGCGCCGCTCTTGAACAGCGGCAGGTTCTGCAGCTGCGGCTTGCGCAGCACGCGCAGGCCCAGTGGCGCGTACGGGGTCGGTTCTGCGGCGATGGGCGCTTGCGCCAATTCGGCGATCACGTCCTCGCGGTTGGCCTTCATGGTGTTCACGCGCAGGTCCAGCGGGGCCGGCGTGTTCAGCGCGTCGGCCAGTTGCAGCGCGTCTTCCTCGCCGAACTGGGCCACCAGCTTTTCAAACAGCCATTTCGGCATGTTCGAGCGCATCGACTTGTGCATCAGCTTGCGGTCGATCTGCATCACGCGCTCCAGCCACTCCAGCTCTTCCGGCGTGACGCCGCCCAGGGCGTCGATACCGACCGCGTCGGCCAGGCCCAGCAGGATCAAGCGGCGCATGGCGCCGCCGGCGCCCGCTTCCGACTGGTCGGTGAAGAAGTTGCGGTTGCGCAGCACGCAATACACGCCTTCGGCAATGGCGCCGCGTTCACGGCCGCCGAGGCGGGGATGGTCTTTGAAATAGCGCGACAGGGTGGTGTCGGCAGGGGCGGTAAAGCGCAAAATCTCGCGCAACACTTCTTCGGCGTTGGCGAGTATCGCTGGAGGCAATCTCATGGAATTCCTTGGTTGATTATTTGTTGTGGCCGTCGTGATCGACAAGGACCTTGCCGTCTTTGATGGTCAGCCTGCCTTCGACAAACCAGCGGATGGCGCGCGGATAAAGCTCGTGCTCCTGCACCAGCACGCGCGCCGCCAAGGTGGCCGGTGTGTCGCCCGGCAGCACAGGCACGGCGGCCTGGCCCACCATCGGGCCGTGATCGAGTTCGGCGGTAACGAAATGCACCGTCGCACCGTGTTCCTTCATCCCGGACGCGAGCGCCTGCTCGTGCGTGTGCAGCCCGGGGAAGTGCGGCAGCAGCGAGGGATGGATGTTCAGCATGCGGCCTTCGTAATGCGTGACGAAAGCCGGCGTCAGGATGCGCATGAAGCCGGCCAGCACCACCAGGTCGGGCTGGTAGCCGTCGATGACCTGTTGCAGCGCGGCGTCGAAGGCCTCGCGGCTCGGATAATCCTTGTTGGCGACCACGGCGGTCGGGATGCCGTGCTCGTCGGCGAAAGCCAGGCCCAGCGCGTCGGGACGGTTGGCGACGACGGCCGCGATACGGGCCGGCCACTGCTCCGCTTGGGCGGCGCGAACCACGGCTTCCATATTGCTGCCGCGTCCGGAAATGAGGATGACGATATTTTTCATAGCCGGCTATTATACCTGCGCGGCGGACCGGACCGTCCAAACGGACCGGGTCTGGCTTTATTCGAAGGAATAAAATACGCGGAACGGCACTTTCTTCTCGGCCCAGAAGTCGGCCGCGTCGCGGAACACGTCCAGCAGGCATTCGCGCGCTTCACGGTCGAATTTCTGGGTGTTCGGCAACTGCTCGATGACGATCAGGAAGCCGGGCTGTTCGCCGGCCTTGGCCATGGTGTCGGTCAGGGTCACGCGCAGCGCCTCGAAATTCTTGCCGCACGGTTTAGGAAGGAAAAACGATTCGGCGATGATGCCGAGAACTTGCTGCTTGGTCAGGCCGTGGCCGCAATGCGCGTACAAAAAGTGCTGCCCCAGTCGGGCTGCCTCGTCTTGCAGATCGGTGACACGAAATGCACGAATGGACTGGACAAGGTTGGGCGGCACAGTTAGCAACAAACTCATTTTTCCCTCAAATCGACCTGTTAATGTACGGTTTGCTTTCCGCTGATAGGCCACCTATACATGGATTGCCGCGGGCGGGTCATTGCGCCGGCGGCTAGTCGCGTTTCTCTCTGTCAATCTGATCCCATACGGTTGTTAGGGTAACGTGTTGTATCCTGCGAATCAACACGTAAGTGATATCTCACGCAAGTTTTGCCAGAAATAGAACATTTCCTCGGTAATTTCACACTGCAAGCCACTACGCCGGGCGCTGTTACAATTTGTTGCCATGAGAACTGTTTTTGCAGGAATGGCGGGATTACCATACAAACTAGCCATCCCCGACGCGAGCGGATTGCATACCCAGACCACCAAACATAAACGAGGTATCAAATGAACATGCCATCTAAACTGATCCTGTCGGCCCTGTGCCTGGGCGCCCTGCCGCTCGCGCAAGCGACCGAGTTCGAAGATTACGGCCGCGTGGTGCAGGTCAAGCCGCAGATCGAGCAGATCAACCGGCCGCGCCAGGAATGCCGCACCGAGTACGTGCAAGTGCAGCAGCCCGCGCAGCGTAGCGCCGGCGGCTCCATCGTCGGCGGCATTGCCGGCGCGCTGCTGGGCAGCCAGATCGGCGGCGGCCACGGCAAGACCGCCGCCACGGCGGCCGGCGCCATCGCCGGCGCCGTCGTGGGCGACCGCGTCGACAACCAGAACGTCCAGCCGGGCGGCGTCACCGAGCAAGCCGTCAAGCAGTGCCGCACGGTCGACAGCTGGGAATCGCGCACCAATGGTTACGAGGTGACGTACGACTACCGCGGCCGCAACTACACCAGCATCATGTCCTTCGACCCGGGCCAGCGCGTGCGCCTGCGCGTGTCGGTCGAACCGATGCAGAACTAAGCACCTCCCGAGAAGCGGGACCAGTATCATTGCCCCCCCTCAAAACTAGAGCCAGGGCAACTCCCCCCAACCGAAAAGGGGCCAGGGTTATTTTTCCACCGGGGCGGGGAAAAATAACCCTGGCCCCTTTTCCGTAGCCAAAAATAACCCTGGCCCCTTTTTGTATCTTGCTTTGCGGTAAGCGGGCGCGGGATAATAGATGCTCACCTCAGGCTGCCTTCCATGCTCATCAAACGCAAATCCATCGAACAAGTAGAATCCTCCCGTCCTGCCTCGAAGCCGGCCTCCAAGCCGGCCAAAGCGGCGCCAGCCGCCCGCAAGATCAAGTACGCGCCGGTCACCCTGTCCGAGCAGGACGGCGTGCGCTATCTGCACTTCGGCACCGAATGGGTGCAGGGCGCGATGCGCATCCGCAAGCCGGACTGGCCGGAACTGGAATACGCGCAGCAGATGATGGCGTGGATGCTCTGGGTGGAACAGCCGCGCCGCATCGCCCAGCTGGGCCTGGGCACGGCTGCGCTGACCAAGTTTTGCTACAAGCACTTTCCGCAGGCCGACGTCACCGCCATCGAACTGAACCCCTCGGTGATCGCCATCTGCGAGTCCATGTTCAAGCTGCCGGACAACGACGAGCGCCTGCACGTGCTGGAAATGGACGCGCTCGATTATGTGCACGACAAATCGGTGCACAACACCCTGGACGCACTGCAGGTCGACCTGTACGACGCCACCGCGCGCGGCCCGGTGCTCGACACGCCCGAGTTCTACCAGGCCTGCAACGCCTGCCTGGCCGACGGCGGCGTGATGACGGTCAACCTGTTCGGCGACCACCCGAGCTACGCCAAGAATATCAAGGCCATGAAGTTCGCCTTTGACCAGGTCGTTTGCCTGCCGCAGGTGCATGATGGTAACGTGGTGGCGATCGCCTTCAAGCAAAGCCGACCCATGGACCTGGAAGCGCTGAAGGCACGGGCCGCGCAGATCGTGGCCGACACCAAGCTGCCCGCCAAGTCCTGGGTCAAGGGCATCGAGCAAGCGCTGCAGAAATAAACCGCGGAGACCGGCGCCAGATGAAAGCACTAGACCTGCAACAAATTTTCACCTGGCTGCTGGCCGACGGCCTGGTCGACAAGGAACACGTCAAGGCGGCCTACGCGCAGGCCCAGGGCATCCTCAAGAACACGGTCGGCTCCATGCACCCGCTGTGCGCGGTGGCGCACTGCAAGCTGCATCCGCCCCAGGCGCCGCACAAGCTGCTGACGCTGGACACGCTGACCGAATGGCTGGCCGGCCACGCCAAACTGCCCTTCTACCGCATCGATCCGCTCAAGATCGACTTCACCAAGGTGGCCGACGTGATGTCGGCCAGCTATGCGGCGCGCTTCAACATCCTGCCGGTCGAGCTGACCATGGACACGCTGGTGATCGCCACCGCCGATCCCTATGCCCACGAATGGGAAGCCGAGATCGCCAAGGTATCGCGCCGCGCCATACGCCGCGTGATCGCCAACCCGCTCGACATTGCCCAGTACACCTCGCAGTTCTTCGCGCTGGCCAAGTCCATCAAGAAGGCAAACAAATCCACCGGCCAGGACCTGGCGCTGCGCAACAACTTCGAGCAGCTGGTGGAGCTGGGCAAGAGCAACCGCCAGGTCGACGCCAACGACCAGCACGTCATCAACATCGTCGACTGGCTGTGGCAGTACGCCTTCGAGCAGCGCGCCTCGGACATCCACCTCGAGCCCAAGCGCGACCTGGGCATGATACGTTTCCGCATCGACGGCGTGCTGCACCAGGTGTACCAGGTGCCGGCGGTGGTGATGATCGCCATGACGGCGCGCATCAAGCTGCTCGGCCGCATGGACGTGATCGAGAAGCGCCGCCCGCAGGACGGCCGCATCAAGACCCGCACCGCCGGCGGCCAGGAGATCGAGCTGCGCCTGTCGACCTTGCCCACCGCCTTCGGCGAAAAGCTGGTGATGCGCATCTTCGACCCCGAAGTGGTGGTCAAGACCCTGCCCGAGCTCGGTTTCCCCGAGGACGACGCCGCGCGCTGGGACGCGCTCACCCAGCGCCCGCACGGCATCATCCTGGTCACCGGCCCCACCGGATCGGGCAAGACCACGACCCTGTACACCACGCTCAAGGCGCTGGCCACCTCGGAGGTCAACGTCTGCACGGTGGAGGACCCGATCGAGATGGTGGAGCCGGCCTTCAACCAGATGCAGGTGCAGCCCGGCATCGACCTGACCTTCGCCGACGGCGTGCGGGCGCTGATGCGGCAAGACCCGGACATCATCATGGTCGGCGAGATCCGCGACCTGGCCACCGCCGAGATGGCGATCCAGGCCGCGCTGACCGGCCACCTGGTGCTGTCGACGCTGCACACCAACGACGCGCCGTCGGCCGTGATGCGCTTGCTGGAACTGGGCGTGCCGCACTACCTGCTGGAAGCGACCTTGGTCGGCATCATGGCGCAGCGCCTGGTGCGCACGCTATGCCCGGACTGCAAGTCGCCCGACGGCCAGATCGCCGACGACGTGTGGCAAGGCATAGGCGGCGCGTGGAAGCTGCCCAAGCCGGAGCGCATCTACCGCCCGGTCGGCTGCCCCGAATGCCGCCAGACCGGCTACCGGGGCCGCACCGGCATCTACGAGCTGCTGACGGTGACGGAGGCGTTCAGCCAGCAGGTGCAGGAGGAAACCGACATCGCCGCGCTGCGCCGACAGAGCGTGGCCGACGGCATGAAGCCGCTGCGCATCGCCGGCGCCTACAAGATCGCCGAGGGCGTCACCAGCGCCGAGGAGGTACTCAAGGTGACCTCCGCGCTGGCGTGACAAAAAAAGCCCGGAAAAGCCTTTGCAAGGCGCGGCGAGCTGTATATAATACGGCCTCTTTCGGGTCGTTAGCTCAGCTGGTAGAGCAGCGGACTTTTAATCCGTTGGTCGCAGGTTCGAATCCCGCACGGCCTACCACGAATACAGCAGTACAGATCAGGGTTAGTGAGCGCAAGCTCCCTAACCCTTTTTTGCGCGCGCTTAAAAAATATTCCCAACCGGGGAACCGCGTTGCGGCGCGCAGCTACCTCTCAGGGCCGCGCTGCGCCGCCGTATTGCTTCACGATCGTGTCATACGAACTGTTGGCGCGGATGATCTTCAGGCCGGCATTGAAGGCGTCGCGCACGCGCGCGTCGCGAAATACCGCCTTGCGCGGGCTTTCCGGGAAAATCCTGTGATAGGTCACCGCCTGCGTGGAATCGATCTGCGGTTCGAGCTTGTCGCTGAAGTAGCGAAAAATCAAGCGGTCTCCGACCACCACATCGACCCTCCCGTAAAGAGCAGCTTGTTTTGCGTGATCTGGGAGGGCAATTCCCTATAGTCCGAATGGCCGCTCACGACCAGACTAAAGCGCTCACCCAGAACCATGCTGGCATTCTGGAACGCCGCCACCGAATAGTTGGACAAATCCTCAATTTGCCGCAGTTTCAAGTTGCGGCTGGTGAGCGTGGTCGCGACGTTTTGGTAAACGATGTAAGCGTCTGTAAAGTAATCTTGGCCACCGATTCCTTCCGTCGTCGACAGCATGCCGTCGAGCTGGCCGGCACGCAGCATCGCCAGCGCTCGCGTCTGCGGCAACATCTGGCCAACCAGCTTGTAGCCGCCTGCCGCCAGCGCCTGCTTGGCAATGTCGTAATCGAGGCCCGCCGTACCCGACTCCATGATGTAGGGTGGCTTGGGCAGGCCCATGCCGACATACACTTCCTGCAGTCTCGCATCTTGTGCGCGCGCCGTTTCGCCCCGCGCGCCAGCGCAAGCGAAGGCCAGGATGACAAAGAGCGGCCATTTTCCCGGCCGCGCTCGCAACTGTGGCGTATGGTGAAACAGCATGCGGCCTCCCCCCCAAAGCTGCGGGTGATAGCTAGAGAATATACCAAGCTGAGTGAAATTTATACCCTCATGGCATTCGCGGACTGACTGTCAATCCGATGATCGCAGGTTCGAATCCCGCACGGCCTGCCAGAATACGCATTAGCAGATCAGGCTTACCTGCTCCGGCGCGTAAGCCTTCGTTCACCGGAACCCGATTTTTACGGTGTCGCCGCTGCTGTCAAGCGCGACGACGGTGACGACCACGCCATCAACCGTCACCGAATCGCCCGCGCGCAAGGCCGCGTCGGTGAACCAGGCCCGGTCCGTCGAGCCGGGACGGGGCTGGGTGACGTAGCCGCCCTTCAAATGGCCTGTGGTCATGTCCACCGTGTAGACCAGCACGCCCTGTTCCCCGGGCTGCATGGCATCGTAGCCTTCGATCTTGCGCGATTCCATCACCAGGATCCTGGACGCGCTCAACGGCACCATGGCCACCTTGGTATCGGCATTTTGCCGCACCAGCGGGCTCAGTTTGACGCTGGTGCCGGCCGCCGTCAGACTGGCTTTCGGCAGGCATGCCACTTGCGATTTGCTCAGCCAGCCTTGCAAATACCGGTCCCAGCCATTGTGCTCGATCGCCCCGTTCGACCAGCTGTTCGCCATGATCCCCCAACTGCCCAGCGTTGCCGATTGATGGTCCAGGTCTTCGTCGTAGAGGCCGAAGGCATGCCCGGTTTCATGGGCCATCCATTTCCACTGGGCGCCGACGACACCGTTCTGTTCGTTAAAATACATATCGGCGCCGCCGGTCGCGCCATTGGTGACGTAGCCGGCATCGATCCAGTACGGATGGGTAATCGCCGGTCCCCAACCCATTTTGGCCATCGGCATTTGCTGCGGCACGAGAAAGTAGACAGCATCGTATTGGCTGTAGTCGACCAGGCTCTCGGTCAGGCCCAGTACGCCCTTCGCGTAGCTGCCCGGGTCGCCGGAACCGACCGTGGCGCCGTACCCGAAATCCTTGGGGCTGAACGGCACCCTGACCCAATTGGGCACGATGTCGAAATCGAAGGCGAGGCGGCCATAGGATTGTTTCAGATAAAAATCACGCACATTATCGGCCAGCGGCGTGAAGAATTTAACCGGATCATCGCCCCCGTTTACGTCGGGGAAATCGACGGGCACGATCAGCGCGCGTATGCGGCCGTAGGAGGGCAAGCGCCAGCCCACTTTGGGAAAGCCCGCCGACAGACCGATACCGTCGATGGTACGCACGGGCGTGACCTGATCGAGCAACTGGCAAGCGGCGCTGGCCTGGAAGCTGGCAGTCGATTCGATGGCCGAGGCGATCAATGCATCGCGCTTTTGCTGGACTACCGCCGTGGGCGTCTTGATGACGCTGACCGTCAGGGAATAGACGCCGTTCGCGTCGGGAACTTTCCCCGGTATCGACACGCCCGCGCCTGCGACCGGCAGCGCCACAGTGACGGGAATGACGCCGCCGGCATTCGCGCCCGCGCCTGCGATGGACCCGCCACCCGACGATGAAACGGACACGTTGTAGCTGCGTCGCGCTGTATTGTCGTCGTTCGCTTTCACTGTTTGGAATACATAGTCGCCTGGCGCCAGAGGCAAATACACGCTGCCGTCCGCCGCTGCGGCGGCAAAGCTGAATGCCCCTCCCTTCGGCTGTATGAAGATACCGGCGGCCCCGGCGGACGTGCTCGGCGTAAGCGGGTCATAAATCCACAACTTGAGCGTCGATCCGGCCGGCGCTGCGCCAAGACCGGCGGGGATGACGGGCGTGGCCGAACTGGCTACGGGCTGCTCGAGCGCGGCAGCCACTTGCAATGTATAGCGGGCCCGCACAAAAATAGTGCTGGTGGTGTTCGGCTCCACGACGTCGAAGACATAGGCCCCGGCCGCCAGCGTCATACTCAAGGCGCCGTCGGCAGACGCGGGAACAAATTGGAAATCTCCGCCATTCTTACTGATGAATATTCCTGGCGAGCCTAGCGCAACAGCAGGATTGCGGGGATCATAGATCCACAATTTCAAATTCGTCCCGGCAGGGGCGCCAGCCACGGTGCCGGGCACGGCGGGACCAGGCCCTGTGGCCGTGGCCGGTATCACCAGGGCGCCGGCCAGGATAGTCGGATTTTTCGCGGAGACCGAGTTGATGGCCGGGATGGCTTTTTGCGGATAGCTCAGGCCAACCTCGCTGTAAATAATGCCGCTTTGAATGGTACCCTGCAGCGCGGCCTTGTTTTCAGCGCTTTCACTGAAACCCGCCAGCACGCCGGCGACCGTGTCCATGCCCTGGTCCAGCACACCGAGCCAGAAGACTATCCCGCCGGCGTCGCCGGCGCGGCCCAACACGTTCTGGTACAACATGTCGACAATCTGGCGATGGGTCGGCGCCGCGCCGTAGGCGCTCTTGAATTCAGCCGAGCCGACAAACCCGGCGGCAACCTCTCTCAGGCTCATGCCGGCGTCCATCGCACTGATCCAGAACCCGAGTCCGCTGTAATCCGGCGCGCGATTGAAAGCGGCCTTGTAAATCCGGTAAGCCTGGCCGGCAACCGCGTCGCCCTCCATTGCGACCGACACATCGGCAAAGCGCAGTCGCGCGGTGGCGGCGACATCCGTGGCGCTTTCAATGCCCAGCTTGTCAACCACGGCAAATCCGCCCGCCGTTTTGACGATGGTGTAATCCTCTATCCCGCCCCGGAAGATCTGGATAGCGTTTGACGCGGGCGCCGAAGCGAGCAGCCTCTTCGCTGGCAGCGCTTCCCTATCGCTGCCGCCCCCGCACGCCGACAACGCAGAAATGGCCAGAACGAGCATCCAAGCCAGCGGCTGTAGCGGGAACATTGGAAGCCCGAAGTAATTGCAAGGAAGAACAATATATTCTTTTTTTAGCAATCTGCAAATTTATTATGAGAAATTTCTCAAGGCCGCGCGCTGCCGAGGTATTGCCTGACGATGGCGTCGTACGTGCCGTTGGCGCGGATGATCCTGAGGCCGGCGTTGAAGCCGTCGCGCACGCGCATGTCGTGAAACACCGCCTTGCGCGGGCTTTCCGGAAAAATCTTGTGGTAGGTGACCGCCTGGGAGGAATCGATCTGCGGTTCCAGCTTGTCGCTGTAATAGCGGAATATCAGATAGTCCCCCACCACCACGTCCACCCGCCCCGTGAACAGCAGCTTGTCCTGGGTGATCTGGGTGGGAAATTCCTTGTAGCGGCCGTGGTTGGCCACCACCTTGCCGAAGCGATCGCCGAGCACCATGCTGGCGTTCTGGAATGCCGCCACCGAATAATGGGCCAGGTCCTCGACCTGGCGCAGCTCCAGATTGCGGCTGCTCAGCGTGGTCGCGACGTTCTGGTAAACGATGTAGGTGTCGCTGAAGTAGTCCTGCCCGCCTATCCCTTCGGTGATCGACAGCATGCCGTCAAGCCGGCCGGCGCGCAGCATGGCCAACGCGCGCGCTTGCGGCAGCGGCTGCCCAAGCAGTTTATAGCCGCCCGCTGCCAGCGCCTGCTTTGCAATGTCGTAGTCCAGGCCAGCCGTTGCCGACTCCATGATGTAGGGCGGCTTGGGCAGACCCATGCCGACATGCACCACCTGCAATGTCCCGTCGCCTGCACGCGCCGCGCCACATGGCGCGCACGCGAGCGCGATGGCTCCGGCGATGGCGATGGCCCGCCTGACAGCGGACAGCGGTCGCTCGCCTGCTCGCGTTCGCAGCTGTAGTGAACGGTGAAGCGGCATGCTGACCCTGTGCGATGAGTGGAACTGACACATTACACCACGCCGGACACCGTTGATAGCCTGATGATGGTGATTGGCAACGCCCTAGGGCGGCGCCCGTCCCTTCCCCCCATCGCGCCATACTGCCGGTCACGCCTCCGTTCCGGCCTTTCGTCGACGAAGTCTTGCCAGTCCGGCAATTCAAGCTTAGTCTGCTCGAACACTCACCAAGGAGACCATGCCTATGTTCAAACTGACCCAGTTGTGCGCCGCCGTCCTGCTGCTTGCCGTTGCGCCTATGTTCGAAGCCCAAGCCGCCGCCAGCGTGGCCGTCGCCCCAAGCACGCAACAGGACCTGGTCCAGCGCATCGACGCCATCGCCGCCCCCTACATCAAGGCCGACGGTCCGGGCATGACGCTGATCGTGACCAAGGACGGCAAGACCTTGTACCGCAAAGCCTACGGCATGGCAGACGTGATGGCGAAGACGCCGATGCAGGCCGACATGGCGCTGCGCCTCGGCTCCATCACCAAACAGTTCACCGCCGTCGCCGTCATGCTGCTGGCGGACGAAGGCAAGCTCGCCGTCGCCGACCCGGTCACGAAATACCTGCCCGATTTTCCCGAGCACGGCATCACCATCGAGCACCTGCTCACGCACACCTCCGGCATCGTCAACTACACGGACAAGGCCAACTTCCCCAGCATGGCCGCGCAATCCTTGCCGCTGCCGCAGATGATAGACCTGTTCCGCAACGATCCGCTCGACTTCAAACCGGGCACGCAATTCAAATACAGCAATTCCGGTTACTTCCTGCTGGGCGCCATCATAGAAAAAGTAAGCGGCACCGGCTATGCGGCCTTCCTGCGCCAGCGCATCTTCACGCCGCTGGGCATGGACCATACCGGCTACGGCGACAGCGACCCGGCGGGCATCGCGCGCGCCAGCGGCCACGCGCCCGGCCCCAACGGCGTGCAAGGCGCAGGCCCGATGAATATGGCCTGGCCGTATTCGGCCGGCGCGCTCACCTCCAACGTCGACGACCTGGCGCGCTGGAACGAGGCCATACGCATGGGCAAACTGCTCAAACCGGATTCCTGGAAGCGCGTGTTCTCGCCTTACACCCTGGCCGGCGGCAAGGCCAGCGATTATGGCTACGGCTGGAATATCGGCAAAGTGCGCGGGCACGCCAGCTGGAGCCACGGCGGCGCCATCCCGGGCTTCCGCTCCGAGGCGGCCTACCTGCCCAAGGATGGCATCTACGTCGCCGCATTGAGCAATATGATCGGCCCCGGCAGCGCGCCGCTGCCGCTGATCGTCAACAAGGCCGCCGCGCTGGCGGCCGGCGACGCCTATCCGGAACCAGTGAAGGTGAGCCTGTCCGAGAAGGTGCTGGACGGCATGGTCGGCGTCTACCAAATCAATGACAAGGCCACCCGCGTCATCCGCCGCGACGGCGACCATCTCGTCATGCAGCGCAGCGGCGGCCCCGCGACGCCGATCTGGCCCCAGTCCGAGACCGGCTTCTTCATGAACGACTCGCTGGTCCAGCTGGAATTCCAGCGCGACGCCAGCGGCAAGGTGACCGCCATGAGCGTCACGCAGGACGATGGCAGCAGCAGCGTGCAGCAGCGCATCAGCGACGCGCCACCGGCCGCGCCGGCGGAAATCAAACTGGCCAACACCGCGTTCGACGAGTTCGTCGGCCGCTACGAAATTGCGCCCAACTTCATCATCACCGTCAGCCGTGACGGCGACAAGTTCGTGGCCCAGGCCACCAACCAGCCCGCGTTCCAGATCTTCCCCCGCTCCGAAACGCGCTTCTTCGTCAAGGTGGTCGATGCGGAACTGCAGTTCGACAAGGACGCTTCGGGCAAAGTGAGCCAGATGGTGCTGCACCAGAACGGCCGCGCGCTGCCCGGCAAGCGCCTGTAAGGCCGGCAAGCAGGCCGGCGCATGGCCGGCCTCGCTCCGCGAGTTTCGCCGCTTACCTCGCTTCCGGCGGCAGCGCCGCCAACGGCGCTGCGAAGGTCGCGTGCGCCGCCGCGTCCACCGGCCTGTGCTTGACTTGGACGCGGGCCGGATCATTGCCCAGGTAGTTATTGTTCTTCCAGTTGCGCGCCGGCCGAACCGGCCGCTTCTCGAAGCCGCCGCCGCAATTCGGGCAGACATTGCCCAGCACGCTGTCGACGCAGTCCGCGCAGAAGGTGCATTCATAGCTGCAGACGCGCGCGTCCGCGGCGGCGGGCGGCAGCGCCTTGTTGCAGTGCTCGCAGCTCGGTCTCAATTCCAGCATGGTAGCTCTCTAGTCGTTGAAGTCCGGCCATTTTAGACATGCTAGACTTGGCATTTATGACATTCATGATTGAAAAACCGCCACACTATGCCCCAAGCGATCACCCCGGTCTGGATACTCGTCTTCCCCGATTTCCTGCTGCTGGACGCTACCGGACCGGTACAGGTTTTCTCCAGCGCCAACGACGACCGCCGCGACGCGGGGCAGGCAGCCGCCTATGAGATAGGGCTGGTGTCGCTAAGCGGCGGAGCGGTCAAGTCCTGCTCGGGCGTGGAAGTGCTGACCAAGCCGCTTCCGCCGGCCTGTGCCTTGAACGGCACGACCATGATGGTGGCCGGCGGCCGGGGCGTCCTGGCCGCGCTGGCCGAGCCGGCACTGGTGGACTGGGTGGGGGCGGCGCACGGCACGGCCAGGCGCTGCGCCTCGGTCTGCACCGGCGCCTTCCTGCTGGCCGAGGCGGGCTTGCTGGCCGGCCGGCGCGCGGTCACGCACTGGCTGGACACCGGCAAGCTGCAGCGCGATTATCCCGCCGTGCAGGTGCAGGACGACGCCATCCACATCAAGGACGGCTCGGTGTACACCTCGGCCGGCATCACCGCCGGCATCGACCTGTGCCTGAGCCTGGTGGAAGAAGACCTGGGCCGGGCCGCTGCGCTCAGCGTAGCCAAGCGCCTGGTGGTGTACCACAAGCGCCCCGGCGGCCAGCGCCAGTTCAGCTCGGAACTGCTGGCGCAGGCCTGCGGCGGCGGCCTGGCGGAGCAGCTGGTGCAATGGATGCGGCCGCGCATCGGCGAAGAGATCGACGTGGACCGGATGGCGGAAGCGCTCGCCTTGTCGGCGCGCAGCTTGCACCGGCGGTTGCGCCAGGAGGCGGGTCTGTCGCCGGCGCAATTGCTGGCGCGGCTGCGGATGGAGACCGCCTGCGGCCTGCTCGAATCGGCCGGCTGCTCGATCAAGCAGGTGGCGCGGCTGTCGGGCTTCGGCACCGAGTACAACTTGCGCCGCTCGTTCGCGAAGCACCTCGGCGTGCTGCCGACGGAGTACCGCGACCGGTTTGGCTGAAGTGTTAAATTTTCCTGTAGGAACTTTAAATGTGAAACCAGCATGATAAAATGCCATCTTCTGCACGGAGACTCACATGACTGAACAACGCGGCCCCGAATCGGAGCAACGGCGCTTCCGCCGGCGCCTGGCCATCCTCGCTGCCGTCGCGCTGCTGGGCATCCTGGGCCTGGTCGGCCGCCTGGTCTGGCTGCAGGCGGTACGCGGCGCGCAGGGCATGCTCTGATGCCGCGGAGATTCAAGTCCCTGTTCGCCATGCTGGACCCGCAACTGACGCTGTGCATCGTCCTGCTGCTGGGCACCGGCCTGGCCACCATGTACTCGGCCGGCTCCGACTTCCCCGGCCGCTTCGCCCTCCACGTGCGCAACATCCTGATTGCGCTGGGCATCATGTGGGCCGTGGCCAGCGTGCCGCCCCAGACCATGATGCGCTACGCCGCGCCCATCTACACTGCCGGCCTGCTGCTGTTGCTGGCCGTGTCCATGCTGGGCGAAATCAAGAAGGGCTCGCGCCGCTGGCTGTACATCGGCTTCGACTTCCAGCCATCCGAAATGATGAAGATCGCCATGCCGCTGATGCTGGCCTGGTTCTTCCACCAGTGCAGCGGCATGCAGCGCGGAAAAACTTTCGTGATAGCCGGCATATTGCTGCTGATCCCGGCTGCGCTGATCATGAAACAGCCCGACCTGGGCACCGCAGTGCTGGTGCTGGCGGCCGGTTTCTACGTCATCGTGCTGGCGGGACTGTCGTGGCAAGCTCTGGCAGCGCTCGCGGCGACGGCCGCCGTCAGCATCCCCATCGCCTGGCCCAGGCTGCACGAGTACCAGCGCCAGCGCGTGCTCACCATGCTCAATCCGGAAGCGGACCCGCTGGGCAAGGGTTTCCAGATCAAGCAGGCAGGCATCGCCATCGGTTCCGGCGGCCTCGACGGCAAAGGCTGGCTGCAAGGCACGCAGGGCCAGCTGGGCTTCGTACCCGAGCGCACCACCGACTTCATCTTCTCGGTGTTCGCCGAGGAGTTCGGCCTGGTCGGCATCCTGGTGCTGCTGATGCTGTACTTCATGCTCATCGCGCGCGGCCTGATGATCACCGCCAACGCCACCACGCTGTTCTCGCGCCTGCTGGCCGGCGCCATCACGATGATTTTCTTCACCTATGTCTTCGTCAACATCGGCATGGTGAGCGGCATCGTGCCGGTGGTCGGCGTGCCGCTGCCCTTCATCAGCTACGGCGGCACCGCGCTGGTGACGCTGGGCGTCGGCGCCGGCATCCTGATGAGCATCCGGCGCCAGCGCGCCTGATACCGGCCAGCCATGCGCCCGCCGCCACGCCGCCAAGCTCCCGCCCGTCCGGGTCTCCTGCCGGGCCTGCCGTCGGGCAGCTCGTCCCGGCCGCCGCAGGGCCTGACACTGGGTATGACGCTGGGTATGACGCTGGGCCTGTGGCTGGGCATGATGCCAGGCCTGCCGCTGGCGGCTGCGCATGCTCCAGCAAAGCCAGCAAAGCCAGCAATGTCAGCAATGTCAGCGACATCGGCGGCACGAGTTGCACAAGCCGGCCAAGCGGCGCAGGCCGGTCCGGCCGCACCGGCGCACCAGCTGCGCTTCGAAAACCTGAGCGGCCTGCATTTCAGCATGCCCACCAACTCGGTGCTGTCGCTGGCGCAGGACGGTCAGGGTCTGATCTGGATGGGCACCCAGAACGGCCTGTACCGGCACGACGGCCAGCGCTCCGCCATCTACCGCAACGATCCCGCCGAGCGCCACAGCCTGCCGGGCAATCATGTCAGCGCCATCTTCCGCGACGGCCGCGACCGCATGTGGTTCGGCACCAGCAACGGCCTGGCGCGCTTCGATCCCGAGCGCAGCGCCTTCATCAGCTACAACCCGGCCTCCGCCACGCTGTTCGTGCGCAGCATCATCGGCGACGGCCAGGACGGCCTGTGGCTGGGCACGGCGCAAGGACTGCAGCACTTCGACACGGCCAAGGGCGCTTTCACGGCCTATGCGCACGACCCGGCACGACCGGGCAGCCCCGCCACCGACCGGGTCGAGGCGCTGGCGCGCGACGCCGACGGCGGGCTATGGCTGAGTGCCTGGCCCGCGGGCATCGACTACCTGGCGCCGGGCGCCACCGAATTCCGCCACTTCCAGCCCGACGACCGCGCCGCGCCGAACGCCAAGCGCAACACCGTCAACGCCTTGCTGGTCGATGAACAGCAGCGGCTGTGGATAGGCACGGCCAGCGGCGTGCTGCGCTGGGAGATCGGCACCCCATGGGCGGCGCGCGCAGTGCTGCCGGCGCCGGACGGCGTGGCCGATTTTTCCGTATATACCGTGTACCAGGACAATGCGCGCACCGTCTGGCTCGGCACGCAGCCGGCCGGGCTGCTGCGCTGGGATGCGCAGCAACAACGCTTCGCCAGCTACCGCCACCAGCCGGGCGACCCGAACAGCCTGCCGTCCAGCCGCGTGCCCTCGGTGCTGGTGGACCGCAGCGACACGCTGTGGGCCGGTACCTGGGACAGCGGCGCCGCGCGGGTCGACCTAGCGAGCCAGGGCTTCGGCCGCTTCATCCCCGGCGCCGACGCGCGTGAAGCCCAGCCGCGCGGCAACGTGATCGGCAGCCTGAGCCACGCGGACGGCGGACGGCTGTGGCTGGGCGGCCCCAGCGGCGTGCGCCTGTACGATCCGGCCAGCAACCGCATCGTGCAAAGCTTCCGGCACGACCCGGCCAAGCCCGGCTCGCTGTCGAACGACTTCGTGATCGCGGTGCTGCAGCCGCCGGGCGGCGCGCTGTGGGTCGGCACCTCGACGGGATTGAACAGGCTGGACCCGGCCAGCGGCCGCTTCAAGGAATACCGCTTCGGCCAGCAAGACCGCAATTTCGTGCGCGCCATCGCGCTCTCGCGCAGCGGCGCGCTGTGGCTGGGCACGGACGGCGGCGTGCTGCGTTTCGATCCTGCCAGCGGCAAGGCCGAGGCGCTGCCACAAGGCAAAGAGGCCAGCGCCATGGCCAACGCAGGTGCGCTGCTGGAAGACAGCAAGGGCCGGTTATGGATAGGCAGCCCCTACGGGCGCGGCCTGGATGTGCGCGGCGCCGACGGCCGGCTACGCACCTACCGCGCGGACCGCCGTCCCGGCAGCCTGAGCAACGACTTCGTCAACCGCATCTACGAGGACAGGCAAGGCCGCATCTGGGTCGGCACGCGCAGCGGCCTGAACCAGGTTGCCGAGGACGCCGCCGGCGCCCTGCGTTTCAGCGCCAGCACGCGCGACGGCCTGTCGGCCATGGACGTCGCGGCCATCGAAAGCGACAGCGACGGCCAGCTCTGGCTCACCGTCGCCGGCGCCGTGCTGCGCTTCGACCCGCTCAGCGGCGCCGTCTCCAGCCACTACGCGTCCGACGGCATCACCTCGGGCAACTTCGTCGGCGGCGCCTCGCTGGCCGGCGCGGACGGCACGCTGTATTTCGGCGCCTTCCAGGGCATGAGCATGGTGCGCCCGGCCGCCATCCGCGGCAACCACATCGCCCCGCAAGTCACGGCCACCGGGCTAAGCGTGATGAACCGTTCGCTGGCAGTCCTGCCGCGTCCCGCGCAAGTGGAGCTGGACGGCACCGTCAACGCGCCCACGCGCCTGCAGCTGCCGTGGGACATGTCGACCTTCTCGCTCGAATTCACCGCCACCCATTTCGCCGATCCCGACCGCAACCGCTACGCCTACCGGCTCGACGGGCTGGACACGGACTGGATCGCGGCCGACGCGGCGCACCGCGTGGCCACCTACACCAGCTTGCGGCCCGGCCGCTACACGCTGCGCGTCAAGGCGGTGACGAAGAACGGCGTGTGGAGCGCGCGCGAGCTGGCGCTGCCGGTGACGGTGACGCCGCCGTTCTGGTCCACCTGGTGGTTCGGCTGCCTGGCCGTGCTGCTGGCCGTGCTGGGGCTCGGCGTGCTGTACCGCTGGCGCGTGCGGCTGCTGCGCCGGCGCCAACTGGAACTGGAATGGCTGGTGGCCCAGCGCACCGGCGAACTGGCGGGCAAGAACGCCGCCTTGACCAGTGCCTACGCGGCGCTGGAAAACCTGAGTGTGACCGATCCGCTGACCGGGCTGCGCAACCGCCGCTTCATCGAACAGAAGCTGCCGGCCGACGTGCAGCTGATCCTGCGCCGCCACGAAGCGCCGGTGGCCGCGCCGGCGCCGCGCAACGCCGCGCTGATCTTCTTCCTGATCGACCTCGACCATTTCAAGAGCGTCAACGACCGCCACGGCCACCCTGCCGGCGACCGCGTGCTGCTCGCCATGCGCGAGCGGCTGGAGCAAGTGTTCCGCGACAGCGACTTCCTGGTGCGCTGGGGCGGCGAAGAATTCCTGGTGGTCGCGCGCGACACCGACCCGGCCGGCGCCAGCGCACTGGCCGGCCGCGTCTGCGCCGCCGTGGCCGAGCAAGCCTTCATGCTGGAAGACGGCAGCCTGCTGCGCCAGACGTGCTCGGTGGGCTACGCCTGCTTCCCGTTCGCGCCCGCGCAGCCGCGCCTGCTGAGCTGGCAGCAAACCATCAAGCTGGCCGACCTCGGCCTGTACGCCGCCAAACGCAGCGGCCGCGCGGCCTGGGTCGGCCTGGAGTGCGGCGCCGCCATCCCCGCCCGGCAGCAAGTGCAATCGCTGCTGGACGCCCCCGGCGCGGCGCTGGAGCGCGGCCAACTGGCGGCCGTCTCCAGTCTCGGCGGCGACGCGCTGGCGGCCGCATGGGACACCCTGCCCGCAGCGCTGCCGACTTAACCGGCGCGGCCGAACAATATCTCAGCAAGGATACGCATGACTTTCAAATCCCACGGCATCAAACGGCTCCTGTACGCATGCTGCGCCTCAGCCGCATTCTCCGCCACGGCCCAGGCTTGCGGCACGCGCGACGGCTGCATCACTGCAATCATGGCCGCCGCGCGGGCAGGCGATCAGGTCACGCTCGCCTTTTATATCAATGAAAACGGCAAACCGGTGGGCGTACGAAAAGTCGGTTCCAGCGGGCACATTGCACTGGACCTGGCAGCGATGACCGGCGTCGTCACCTGTCAGTTCAGCGCCGCCGTCATCGACGGCAAGCCGGCCGCATCGTGGCTGGCATTACAGTATACCTGGACGCTGGAGCAGGAGTAAGGCCGCCACACAGCTTGACGTTGCCTCAAACGCAGCCTATATATTCTGGAATTTCAGACGATCAATGGCAGGACGCGGTTGCTGCCGTGCCTGCCACAGATCGAAACTCGCCTGCATATGCAACCAGCTCTCCGCATCCCCCCCCAAGGCTGCAGCCAAGCGTAATGCAAGGTCGGGACTGACCGGGTCCAAGCCATCCAGCACTCGCAGCAGGAGCACATGCGGCACCCCGATGCGCGCGGCAAAATCCTCGGTGGAAAGCCCCGTTTCCGAGAACACGCCATCCAACAACACTTGGCCGGGATGAGGAGGGTTATGCATCGATGCCATGGAAAGTCCGCTAGTGATAATCGCGGTAGTCTACCAAAACCGCATGTTTGCCTTCGAACTTGAAAATCATACGCCAGTTCCTGTCCACCCGCACAGACCAATGGCCTTCCAATGCGCCTTTAAGAGGATGCAGATGCCAGCCAGGTAAATCCATTCCCTCCGCGCTGGGAGACGCGTCAAGTTTCGCCAACTGAGCCCGCAAACGTGGCGCATGCCGGGCTTGGATGCCCGCCTGTGAACCGGTTTCGAAATAGCGCTGCAGGCCCTTGTGCCGGAATGTCTTGATCATCGGCCGAGTATATGCTCGCCGGAAAGCCTTCACGCACCGTCTGCCCCGGCATTGACACGCATCAAACGTTCGGCCGCACGACGCCCGCAGATTGGCTCCTGGGGCAATTGCCGTCGCGGATGGGCTGTGCAACACTGGGGTGGCCGCGCAACGCTGCATCTGGGGAGGGAAACATGTACGACTACATCATTGTCGGCGCCGGCTCGGCCGGCTGCGTGCTGGCCAACCGGCTGTCGGCCGACCCGGCCGTCCAGGTCTGCCTGCTCGAGGCCGGACCGCGCGACAGCAGCCCCTTCATCCGCCTGCCGATCGGCATCCTGTTCCTGATGATGAGCAAAACGCTGAACTGGCGCTATTACACCGAGCCGCAGGCCGGCCTGTACGGGCGCCGCCTGTTCTGGCCGCGCGGCAAGACGCTGGGCGGCAGCAGTTCCAGCAATGCCATGGTCTACACGCGCGGCCACCGCGGCGATTACGACCATTGGGCCGCGCTCGGCAACCGCGGCTGGAGCTACGCCGACCTGCTGCCCGTCTTCAAGCGCGCCCAGCACCACGAGCCCGGCGCGGACGATTTCCACGGCGGCGGCGGTCCTCTGAACGTGAGCGCGCAGCGCTCGCCCAACGCGCTGACCCAGGTCTTCCTCGACGCCGGCAAGGCGGCCGGCTACGCGCTCAACGACGACTTCAACGGCCCCAGCCAGGAAGGCCTGGGGCGCTACCACCTGACGCAGAAAAACGGCGAGCGCTGGAGCGTGGCGCGCGCCTATCTGCACCCGGTGCGCAAGCGCCCCAACCTCACCGTCGTCACCGGCGCCCACGCCAGCCGCATCCTGATGGAAGGCAAGCACGCACGCGGCGTGGCCTACCTGAAAAACGGCAAAGCGCAGCAGGCGCTGGCCAGCCGCGAAGTCATATTGTCCGGCGGCGCCATCAACTCGCCGCAGTTGCTGATGCTGTCCGGCATAGGCCCGCAGGACGAACTGGCGCGCCACCGCATCCCGCTGCTGCACCACCTGCCCGGCGTCGGCCAGAACCTGCAGGACCACCTGGACGTGATGCTGGTGCAAAAATGCACGCAGCCGGTATCGCTCGGCATCTCCTGGCGCAACCTGCTGGCGCAGGCCGGCCACCTGCTGAACTACCTGCTGCGCCGCCAGGGACCGTTCACCACCAACTCGGCCGAAGGCGGCGGCTTCGTCAAGAGCCGGCCGGAACTGGCCGCGCCCGACCTGCAGTTCCACTTCACCCCGGCCACGCTGGACGGCCACGGCCGCAACCTGGGCTACGCCAGGTCCACCATGCTGGGCCACGGCTACGCGCTGCACGTGTGCGACCTGCGCCCCAGGAGCCGGGGCCGCATCGGCCTGCACAGCGCGGACCCGCTGGCGCACGCGCTGATCGAACCCAACTATCTGTCCCACCCGGACGACCTCGACAACATGGTGCGCGGCGTCAAAGCGGCGCGCGCCATCCTCGCGCAGCCGGCCTTCGATCCCTACCGCGGCGCCGCCATCCACCCGGGCGCGCCGCTACAGAGCGACGACGAGATCCGCGACTTCGTGCGGCGCCAGGCGGAAACCATCTACCACCCGGTGGGCAGCTGCAAGATGGGCCACGACGCCATGGCCGTGGTGGACGACACGCTGGCCGTGCACGGCCTGCAAGGCTTGCGCGTGGCCGACGCATCCATCATGCCGACGCTGGTGGGCGGCAACACCAACGCGCCCACGGTGGCCATCGCCGAGAAAGCGGCCGACATGATACTGGCCGCCCGCACAGCCGGCGTTGCCGCCTGGACCGGAGCGGCCCCCGCGCCCAGCCCGGCCGCGTCCGCCCCGGCCGCCACATGAGGGCGGCTCGCGCCCCGATTGACAAGGGGCAAGGTTTTGTCCACTATCTGACGCTTCATTCCTTGAAGAGCCAGTGCCAATGAAACCTGTTTCCCTGCTGTCACCCCTGACCGCCCTGCTGCTGAGCGCCGGCGCCTCACACGCCTGGGCCGCCGAATTGCCGGCACCTTCGACCGCCACCGCCGCTGCGGCAAACGCTGCGCCAGCGGCCAAACACGCCATCACGCACGAGGACGTATGGCTGATGAAGCGCGTCGGCGCACCGGTGCCCAGCCCGGACGGCATGTGGGCGGTGTTCCCGGTCACCGACACCGCCTACGACAGCAAGGAACAATGGTCCGACCTGTGGATCAAATCGCTCAACGACGACAGCGCGCCGCGGCGCCTGACCTTCTCCAAGGGCGGCGAAGGCAGCCTGAACTGGTCGCCGGACAGCCGGCAGCTGATCTTCGTCGCCAAGCGCGACGGCGACGAGGCCGGCCAGATCTACCGCATCGACGTGGCCGGCGGCGGCGAGGCGCAGCGCCTGACCACGCTCACCCTGGGCGCCCGCTCGCCCAAATTCAGCCCGGACGGCAAGCGCATCCTGTTCGTCAGCGACCTCTTCCCCGGCAACACCGACGAGGAATCGGTCAAGAAGAGCGCCAAGGAACGCAAGGACCGCAAATACAGCGCGCGCGCCTACGAATCCTTCCCGCCGCGCTTCTTCGACAAATGGCTGGACGACAAGCTGGTCCGCCTGTTCGTGATGGACGCGCAGATCGGCGCCGTGCCCAAGGACATCCTGTCCGGCAGCACGCTGTCGGCCCAGCCGGGCTTCGGCGGCAGCCAGGGCGACGAGGGCCAGTCGCTGGACGCGATCTGGGCACCGGACGGCAAGACCGTGGTGTTCTCCGCCGCCACCAACCGCGACCAGCTGGCGCGCGCCTCGGCCTACACCCAGATCTTCGCGCTGCCGGCCGGCGGCGGCGAAGCGCTGCAGCTGACCGCCGACAAGCACAGCTACAGCAAGCTGCAATTCTCGCCGGACGGCAAAACCCTGCTGTGCCTGACGCAAGCCGAAACCGAAGGCAAGGTCTACGACCTGGACCGCCTGGCCAGCTTCGCCTGGCCGCTGGCCAGCCCGACGCCCAAGATCCTGACCGCCGCGCTGGACCGCTCGGTCTCACGCTACGCGCTGCCGTCCGACGGCAAGCGCATCTACTTCACCTTCGAGCACGCCGGCCTGGAGCAGCTGCATTCGATCGCCTACGCCGGCGGCGACGTGAAAGCGGAAGCCTCGGCCGCCACCGGCAGCATCAACGCGCTGAACGCGGGCGGCAAGGCGCTGGTGGGCGTATGGGAATCGGCCATCAATCCGCCGGAAGTGTTCGCCTTTAACGGCAGTGGCGCGGGAAAAGCGCCCAAGCGCCTGACTTCGTTCAACGTGGACCAAGCCGCCGGCATCGACTGGCAGGCGCCCGAGCATTTCTGGTTCAACACCCCGGACGGCCGCCAGATCCACAATATGATCGTCAAGCCGGCCGGCTTCGACCCGGCCAAAAAATATCCGCTGTTCGCCGTCATCCACGGCGGCGCCGCGAACATGTGGCGCGACCAGTTCGTGCTGCGCTGGAACTACCACCTGCTGGCCAAGCCGGGCTACATCGTGCTGCTGACCGACTATAAAGGTTCGACCGGCTACGGCGAGGAATTCGCCCGCTCCATCCAGTTCGACCCGCTCAAAGGCCCGGGCGACGAGGTCAACCAGGCGGTCGACGAAGCCGTCAAAAAATACAGCTTCGTCGACGGCAGCAGGCTGGCGGCGGGCGGCGCCAGCTACGGCGGCCACCTGGCCAACTGGCTGCAGGCGACCACCACGCGCTACAAGGCCATCGTCTCGCACGCCGGCGAGATGGACCTGGTGATGCAGTGGGGAACGAGCGACAGCGTCTACGGCCGCGAAGTCAACAGCGGCGGCCCGGTATGGGGCAACCTGCCGGTGTGGCGCGAGCAAAGCCCGATCATGCAGGCCGGAAACCACGAGAAGGGCACGGGCTTCAAGACCCCCATCCTGATCACGGTCGGCGAACTGGACTACCGCGTGCCGGTCAACAACGCGCTGATGAATTTCGCCGCGCAGCAGCGCCTGAACACGCCGAGCAAGCTGGTGGTCTTCCCGGATGAAAACCACTGGGTGCTCAAGGGCGAGAACAGCCGCTATTTCTATAACGAAGTCCACAACTGGCTGGGGAAATACCTGAAATGACCGTTGCAAACTGGTGTATCGTGGCCGCCTGCGTGCTGCCCAATCTCACGGCGCTGCTGCCGAAAGCGGCATCGATCATGCAAGGCCGCAAGGCCGATGGCGGCATCTACGACAACAAGATGCCGCGCGACTGGTCGGCCAGGCAGACCGGCTGGAAGAAGCGCGCGCTGGCGGCGCACCTGAACGGCTACGAGGCCTTGCCGCTGTTCGTGGCGGCGGTGCTCCTGGCCCAGACGGCGCATGTGGACCAGGCCCGCGTCGACATGCTGGCCCTGGCCTTCATCGGCATCCGCGTGCTGTACAGCGCGGTCTACATGGCCAACTCCGGCTGGCTGCGCACGCTGCTGTGGCTGGCCGGCCTGGGCGACTCCATCTACCTGCTGGCGCAGGCCTAGGGTCCGCACTCAGGATTCGAAGTCTTCCAGCTGTTCGATGCGGCGCTGCGTGAGCAGTGCCTTCCACGCGTGCGGCGCCACCGCAGGATAGCGCACCGCGCCCAGCGCCACCCAGGCGTCGCGGTAGGCCAGCCACGCGCGCTGCGTGATGCGCACGCCCTCCTTGGTCACCGTGCCCATGTCCGGCCCGCCATCCTTCTGCGCCGGCTGCTGCAGCACGCGCTGGTAGACCAGGTTCATCTTCTTGTCGAGCTGCTGGAACTGCTGCTCCGAATAGCGCGGCACTTTGCCCTTCTCCGCGTCCTGCACGTCGTGCGCGAACAGGTCCAGCTCCTCGCCGTGGGCCTCGATCGCCAAGGCGTCGCGCAAGGTTCCGCTCATGTCCGTTTCCTGGTCGGCGCGGCGCGCCGCGAACTGCTCCAGCGCCTGCTGCAGCCGGGCTGCCGCGATCTGCTGGCCGGGCTGCCAGGTCTTCATGATGGCCGCCAGCTTGACCGCCCTCGCCTTGCTGTCCAGCCTGTCCTGGATCAGCGCGCACTGGCCGCCCATATAGCCGCTGGTGATGTCGTCGCACTGGTCGAACGGCCTGGCTTCATGGTGCAGCGCGCGCTCGTTCAAATGGGCCACGCGTCCGTCCATCTCGGCCGGCGCGGCCGGCAGCGAGCAGGCGTATTTGAGCGCCAGGTCGTGGTTGCGCGACACGCCGTAACCGTTCGCGTACAGCATCATCAGCACCGTGGCGTCGCTTTCCGCATAGGCGCAATGGCGCACCTGCTCCCAGTCGGACGGGGTGGCGCCGGGGCGCTGGCGGGTGTCGTAATAGCGGTCCTGGGCGCCGCACTGGCGCAGGCCGTGCAAGGCGCCGGCGGGCGGAATGTCGCGCGCGGGCGGCTGCGCCGGCCGTACCGCCATGCACTGGCGATACCAGGGGGCGCCGGGGTCGCCCATGCTGCCCATGGCGGAGGTATTCGGATAGTCCGCTTGCGCCGCCGCCGGCAGTGGCAACAGGGGCAGCAGGGGCAACAGCAGACTCAGCGAAAAAAAACCGGACCGGCTCATGAACGTGTCTCCACCACAATTATGATGCTCACAGTATAGTGAGGAAACATCGAACGTACCACGCCGATTATCTGTGGCAGAAATGTTACAAAAAAATATACTACTTCCCTGTGGGCAAGTTAAAATAAGTGCAAGTCCACCACACGGGTATCTCAATGAAGGTTGTCGCCGCCTTGTTCCTGGCAGCCGCATGCGGCGCCACAGTTGCCCACGGCGCTGAAACCGATCCCAGCCAAAAATCGGCCTGCCCGCAGCCGGATTTCCCGGTCCGCTCCACCACGATGGAAAGCGTGCGCCTGGTGGAAAAGGCGCTGCGCGAGTGGCGCGCCTGCTTCCGCATCGCTGCCGCGCAGCGCCCCGGCGTGGACGACATGGTGGCTTTCGCGCGCGACTACAAGCAAGTCAAGGGCCGGCATGAGGCCTGGGTCAGGGCGACCGTCGCCCACAGCAACGGCCAGCCTTACGGCCGCCTGGCGGCCACCCGCGTGGAACGCGATTTCTGGGAAAACCTGATGGCCGACCGCCGCTACGCCGGCAAAAGCCAGCCCGCGCGCCAGGCTGAAGCCGTGCTGCAGCAGACTCCGGGCTCGAACTAAGGCTAGGCCGCCGCTTGCGCCGGCGCCACCACGGCGGCGGCCTGCTGGCGCCGTATCGCCATCACCAGCAGCGCCGCCAGCAGGCAAGCCGCGCCCGCCGCGAACAGCGCCGGATTGTAGGTGAACCACAGCGTGCGTACCCTGCCCGCGCCGTATGCCGCCACCGCTGCGCCCAGCTGGTGGCCGGCGAATACCCAGCCGAACACCATGCCCGCGCGCTCCTTGCCGAACGTGGCCCCCACCAGTTTGACGGTGGGCGGCACGGTGGCGATCCAGTCCAGGCCATAGAACATGGCGAACAGCGACAATCCGTACAGGGTGAATTCCGAATACGGCAACCACAGCAGCGACAGGCCGCGCAGGCCGTAGTACCAGAACAGCAGCTTGCGGTTGTCGTAGCGGTCCGACAGCCAGCCCGACAGGATGGTGCCGATCAGGTCGAACGCGCCCATCATCGCCAGCACCGAGGCGGCCGGCACGGCCGACAGGCCGGAGTCGCCGCACAGGGAAATGAAGTGGGTCTGGATCAGGCCGTTGGTGCTCAGGCCGCAGATGAAGAAGGTGCCGAACAGGATCCAGAACGTGCGGTGGGCAGACACGCTGCGCAGCACGGCGAACGGCGTGGCGAACGTGAGCTTGACGGGCACCGCCGGCGCCGCCGCTGCGGCCCCGGCGGCGGCCGGGTCCGCGCCGAAAGGCAACAGGCCGACGTCGGACGGCCGGTTGCGCATCAGGAAAAATGCCGCCAGCGCCACCACGGCGCAGCTGAAGAACACCGGCAGCACCGACATGCGCCAGCCGTAATGCTCGATCAGCCAGGCGCCGAAGGGCAGGAAGACCAGCTGGCCGGTGGCCGAGCTGGCCGTCAGCAGGCCGATGATGAGACCGCGCCGCGTGTCAAACCAGCGGTTGGCCACCACGGCGCTCAGCACCAGGGCCGTCATGCCCGAGCCCACGCCCAGCATCACGCCCCACAGCGCCACCAGCTGCCAAAACTCGGTCATGCGCGTGGCCAGCGCCAGGCCCAGCGAAATCAGCGCCAGCGCGCTGACGACGATGTTGCGCAAGCCGAAGCGCTCCATCAGGATGGCGGCGAACGGCCCCATCAGCCCGAACAAAGCGAAACGCACCGCCAGCGCCGACGACACCTGGCCCACGTTCCAGCCGAACTCCTTGCTCAGCGGCTGCAGCAGCGCGCCGGGCAGGCCGAGGGCGGCCGACGAGGTCAGCGCGGTCAGAAAGGTCAGCGCGACGATGACCCAGGCGTAGTGCAAGCCACGGCGTTCCAGCCAGGCGGATAAGGGGAGCGCGAACATGGGCGGCCTCACGGGAAGTTGATGGATGGTTGCCTTCCCGTGCAGTTTAAATGATGATCGTAATTTAAGCAATCAATGGGCGGAAAAAAGCCCGCGCGCGGCGGGCTGTTCCTGCTTGCGGGCCTGTCTGTGGCCCGGAAATCGTGCTTACTTGGATTTCACCTGGAGCGAGCTTTTCACCTCGGTCACGCCTTTCACACCGCGCGCCAGTTGCACGGCCTTGTCGGCCTCCGCCTTGGATGGCACGAAGCCGCTCAGCATGACGACACCCTTCACGGTTTCCACGTGCACGTCCATGGCCTTCACGGCGGGATCGGCGGCCAGGTCGGCTTTCACCTTGGTGGTGATGACGGTGTCGGCCACGGCTTCGCCGGCGGTCGTGGTGGTGTCGCGGGCCGTGTTGCGGGTGGTGTCGGTGGCGGCTGCGGTGCGGTCGCGGGTGGTGTCGACCGCGTCGGCGGTCTTGGCGCGGGTGCTGTCAACCGCGTCGGCGGTGCGTTCGGCCATCGTCGGGGTCGGATCGGCGCGGCGCGCATCGGCGATGGCGGTGTCGCGCGCAGCCTTCGCGTCCAGCTTGCAAGCGCTCTTCGCATTGCCGCTCATATCGTCGCATTTTTCCTTGGCCAGGTCATACTCGGCCTCCGCCACGTCCTCGCGGGCCTTGCGGATGTCCTTGGCGTCGGACCGGTGCTGGGCCACCGCGTCGGCTTCAGCCTTGGCCCGGGCCACTTTTGCCTCTTCCCGGCAAATATCTTTCGCGTTTTTCTTCAGGTTGTCGCATTGCGCCTTGGCGACCTTGTATTCCGTGGCGGCCTTGTCCTTCATGGCCTTGTAGGCAACCGGATCGTTGTCGGCGGCCACGGCGTAGCCGCTGCTGATGGCGGTCGCCAGTGCAAGGATAACGAGTTTGTTCATGATAAGTCCCCCTAAGTGATGGTTAGCGCATTGATTAAACGCCTGTGGCGAAAATCACTCTGTACGCTAACCAACATAAGGCTCATCTTGCCCAGCAGTGCTAAATTGCCGATTGCGGCGGCTCAGTCGGTGGAAAGCAGACCCTTGTCCCACAGCACGCCGGCCTGTTCGAACGGCGTGCCCCCGTTGCGGAACACGGCGCCGTCGGCCGCCAGCGACAGCCAGGTTCCGGTGTCGTGCGACACGTGGCTGGCCGGTTGTTCGGCGCGCACCTGCAGCAGCCAGCCGTACACTTGCGCGTACTGGGCCGGATGGCTGCGCCGCATCCACGCCAGGGCCACCAGGTCGGCATAGCCTTCCTCGCGGCGCGTCTCGCGCAATTCCTGGGTCATTTTCTGAAGTTCGGGGGCCAGCGACGCGTCCGCCGTGCGCTCCTGGAAGCCGCTCGGCACCGAGTGCCAGGCGCCCTGCGCGTAGCGCCAGCAATGCGCCACTTCATGCGCCGTCATCGCCTCTATCATCAGTGCGCGCTGCGCGGCGGGCACAGCCTGCAGCACGTCCTCGGCACCGGGATTGCCGCGCATCGACAACACCAGCTTGCAGCGGCCGCCGTCGAAACCCATGGCCAGCGGCACGGCGCCCGGCTGGGCTTGCGGCTGCACGATGATATCGATCGGCAACTGCTGCTGCTTGGCATAAGCCAGCACCGAAGCGCCAGCCTGCAGCCAGCGCGACTCCATATCGGTGAGTTGCGCCGCCGTGGCGAACACCGGCAGCGAGAGCAGCGCGGCGGACAATGTGGACAAGATGACTTTAGGCATGATTTACCCCTCTTGAAGGTAATAGTACATGCCTGACGTCAACTTGTAACCGTATCGGCGTGGCTGTTACAAAATATTTGCTTGGTTAAAGTTCACTTTTGCCAAATTTAAATTGTCACCCTTTCAAGCTTCGGGCTGCCGTCAAAACTCTTCCCAGCCCTCGCCGGGGCCGGCGCCGGCGGCAGCCTTCCTCGGCGCCGGTTGCGCCGCCGGCAAGCGGGCCGCGGACGGGCGCGCCGGCTTGCCGGCGATGGCGCTGACCTTGGCCGCGGTGGCGGGCCTGGCCGCAGGCTTCAGCACTGCCTGCTGCCAGGACGCGTCCAGCTTGAAGATACTCACCACCTGCGACAGATTGCCGGCCTGGTCCTCCAGCGACGCGGCGGCCGCAGCAGCCTGCTCCACCAGCGCCGCATTCTGCTGCACCACCTGGTCCATCTTGCCGATCGCCTCGTTGACCTGTTCGATGCCCGAGGTCTGCTCCGCGCTGGCGGTCGAAATTTCGCCCATGATGTCGGTCACGCGCTTGACGCTGCTGACGATCTCCAGCATCGTCGCGCCGGCCTGGTCCACCAGCTTGGCGCCCGCGTCCACCTTCAGCACCGAGTCGTCGATCAAGCCCTTGATCTCTTTCGCCGCGCCGGCCGAGCGCTGCGCCAGGTTGCGCACCTCGGTCGCCACCACCGCGAAGCCCCTGCCCTGTTCGCCCGCGCGCGCCGCCTCGACGGCCGCGTTCAGCGCCAGGATATTGGTCTGGAAAGCGATGCCGTCGATGACGCCGATGATGTCCACGATTTTCTTGGAGGACGCGTTGATCGAGGCCATGGTCTGCACCACCTCGTCCACCACGGCGCCGCCCTTGAGCGCCACCTCGGAGGCCGACAGCGCCAGCTGGTTGGCCTGGAAAGCGTGGTCCGAGTTCTGCTTGACGGTGCCGGTCAGCTGCTCCATCGACGAGGCGGTCTCCTCGATGTTGGCGGCCTGCTGCTCGGTACGGCCGGACAGGTCCATATTGCCGGCGGCGATCTCGCGCGAATTGGTGGCGATGGTCTGCGTGCCGCTGCGCACCTGGCTGACGATGTTAACGAGGCTGTCGCGCATGCCCTGCATCGCGTGCAGCAAGCTGCTGTTGTCGCCCGGCTTGGTGTCGATCCGCACCGCCAGGTTGCCCGAGGCGATGTCGGCGACGATGGCGGCGGCGTATTCGGGTTCGCCGCCCAGCTGGCGCAGCAGGCCGCGCGCGATGAACCACGCCGCCGCCACGCCGATGCCGATCGCGATCAGGCACAGCACCACCATGAACACGAAGAAGCTGCGCGCCACGCTGCTGGCGCTGTCGGCCTGGTCGCGGCTCATTTTCTCCTCCAGGTCGATCATCTTGTTGACCGACGCCAGCCACTCGGCGAAGGCCGGCGCCGCCTGCTGCTGCAGCAGCGCGGTGGCCTCCGGCGCCTGGGCGCCCTCGCGCAGCGCGATCACCTTGGCGATCAGCGGCTGGGCCTTGGCCTCGCTGGCCTTGATGCCTTCCAGCGCCGCCCGCTCTTCCGGCGTCACGCCCTTGCCCGACGAGATGATCTGGTCCAGCGGCGCGGCCGACTTGGCGTAGTTGTCGGCCAGCGTCCTGATCTGCTCGATGTGCGGACGGGCCGCGCCGGCATCGGCCGCCAGCACCACGTCGCGCAGCGCGATGGAACGGTCATGCACGCTGCCGCGGAAATTGATCGCGTAGCGCTGCTTGACGTTGTTCACGTCGCTGATGTTGGTGAGGATGGTGTCGATCTTCTGCACCCGGTTGATGCCGAGCGCGGTGACGACGATAAGGAGCAGGAATACCAGGCCGAAGCCGGTAGCCAAACGGGTGCTGATCTTGGTGCTGTAGAGGTCCATGTCCTATCCCTGTGTCCGATTATCCAATTATTGAATTTTGGAAATAAGAGGAAAATTTAACACGGATGAAGCATTTCCGCTTGGCACCAAGGAGGGAGGATGCGGCAGATCAAGCGGGCGCTTGCCTGCCGCCGGCGCGGCTTATTTTCTCAGCAATTGCCTGGCCGTCGCGAAGGATGGGCGGATGTCGTTCGGCACCGACTTCATCTTGTCCAGCGCATTCTGCACGTCCGGGCGTATCACCACATACCTGGCCATCATGGCCTTGGCGGCCGCATAGTCTCCGGTCGCCTCGATGGTCAGGAATTCGCGGTCCAGGTCCAGCACCGCCTGTTTGATCTTCTTGAAGTCCACCGCGAAAGTGCCGTCACCGTGCGACACGAAGCCGCCCTTGTCCAGCAGGTAGTTGACCTGGATCGCCATGCCGCGCGCGTGCGAATCCGTCAGGCCGAAGTGCAGCGTGCGGAAGGCGGACGCCAGGAAGGTCGTGTGCAGCTTGCGCTCGGCCGCCTCGCCCTGGCCCAGCGTGCCTTTCAGCTGGCCCTTGTCCATCATGTGCATCAGCGCGTACAGGCCGGTGATGTCGGCCTTGGCCTCCTCGATGGTGGAATACGCGTCCTTCAGGTCCTGGCGCGGGGTCGACGCCGCGCCGTTGACCATGGTCGCGTGCGGACCCAGGCCGTGCATGATTTCATGCGCCAGGATATGGGTGAAAAAGGAATCGAAGTCGACGTCCTTCTGGTCGGCCGGCTTCAGCACCAGCCTGGAGATCGGCGTCAGCGTGGACTTGAACTTCGCCTCCTGGATATTCTTCAGCATCACGCGCTTGGAGCCGCGCTGGCTGATGATGCGCTCGTCGTTCGGCAAGTTGTAGGCGGCGGTCTGCACGCCCATATTGCCGTCGCCCGCGCCGTACACCTCGTTCACCACGACCATGGGCGCCAGCGCGCCCACTTTCGGGTTGCGGTACTTCGGATCCAGCGGCAGGTTGTCCTCCAGTTCCTGCATGTGCTGCGCGAAGAAGTTCAGTTTCCCGGTTTCCTTGTGGTCGCGGATGCTGACGTAGGCTTCGAAAGCGGCCTTGTAGCCGAACAGCTCATCGTTATAGGTCTCGTAGGGGCCGATGGTGACATCGACCGGCGAATCGAGGTCCATCCACGCGAAGTCGGACGCCAGGTAATCGTTGGAGAGGAAGGCGTCGGCGCGCAGCGTCAGGAATTTCTTCAGCGACGCGTTGTCGGTGGCGGCCGCCGCTGCGCGCAGCAGCGCGGCCAGTCTTTCCAGCTCAGGCTTGTACTCGTCCGAGTACTTGACGGTCTTGAACTTGCCGTCCGCGCCGGTGCGGATGGTGGTGAAGAACCACTGCGCCTGCTCCTTGTCCGGGCCGGACAGCTTGTTGATCCACGCCTCGATGGTGGCCTTGCCGGCGCCCGAAGGATAGAAGTTGGCGCCCTCCGGCTTCTTGGCCGGGATCCTGATACCCGCGACCTCCTCCGGCAGGAAGGACTGGTTGCCGTCGATGATGGACCACGGCCCTTTGTTGAGCCAGAAATAATCCAGGCGCGCCTTGCCCAGCGGCGTGGCATCGTTTTGCAGCGCGGACCACAGCGCCTCGTTGCCCTCCCAGCGCTGGCGCATCTGCAGAACGTCGACGATCTTGGCCGCCTCGATCAGCTTCACGATGGCCTGCCTGTCGCCAGCGGACAGCCTGGACGCATCGGCCTTCAGTTCGACCGGCGCGTAGCGCCTGGCCATTTTATTCAGTTCATCGACATTCGCAGGCGCTGCGGTGGCAGCGCCTGCGAAAGCCAGTACCAGAGGAAGCAGGATATTTTTCATGGATATTGACGATGGGTTTTCGGAAAAAGCGAGCGCCCATTGTACCCCTGCTCCCTCGGGCCCTCCCCCTGGGGTCAGGCCTGCATCCGTGCTTTTTTACGCCAGGCTTGACCCGGCATTAGCCAATACTGCACGAATGCAAGCCAGACGCCAATTCGGACGCCAATTCGGAAAACGGCGTAGACAGTGGGTCTTACGTAGATGAGCTTACTTGTAAATGCACGAATGCAGGCCTGACCCCAGCCTTGGGGTCAGGCCTGCATTCGTGCATTTTTTTTTAATCGGCAACGCAGCCCTCGGCCGCCCGCCCGACCCAGCCCAGCCTTGCTGGCCTTACCAGACTTTGTAGACCTGCCCGGTCTGGGCGCCCTCCACGCTGCGGCTGTAGGCCAGCGCGGCGCGGCTGCCGGGCACGGTTTCGAAGCCACGGAAGAATGGGCCGTAGGTTTCCAGCGATTCGGTCAGCAAGCTCGGGCTGACCACGTTGATGCGGATGCCGCGCTGCAACTCGATCGCCGCAGCGCGCGCGAAGCCCTCCACCGCCGAATTGACCATGGTGGCGCTGGCGCCGTTGCGGATGGGCTGGTCGGCCACGATGCCGCTGGTGAGCGTGATCGAGCCGCCGTCGTTCAGGAACTCCTGCGCCACCAGCGCCACGTTGACCTGCCCCATCAACTTGCTGTCCAGGCCCACGCGGAACTGCTCCGGCGTGAACTCGGCCAGCGGCGCGAAGGCGAGCGCGCCGGCCGCCACGACCACCGCGTCCGCCTTGCCGATTTTCTCGAACACCGCGCGCACCTGCGCGATGTCGCCGATATCGGCCTGGTACTGGCCGCTGCTGCTGCCGACGGCCACGATGTCGTGACGCAGGCCCAGTTGCTCCACGACGGCCTTGCCGACGGTTCCGGTGGCGCCGATGACGATTACTTTCATGCTGTTCTCCTGTTGGGTGGTGAGGGGATGGAGCAGCCAGTATGGACACCTTCACCGCAGGAATAAATGCACTAGAATGAACAACATTCCAAACCACGGGTTCTTAATATGGACAAACTGCGTAGCATGGAAGTGTTCGTGACGGTGGTCGACCAGGGCAGTTTCACGGCCGCCGCCGACGCTTTCGAAATCTCGCCCGTGATGGTGGGCAAGCACATCCGCGCGCTGGAAACCCGGCTCGGCGCGCAACTGCTGACGCGCACCACGCGGCGCCAGAGCCTGACCGAAATCGGCCGCCAGTATGTCGACCAGTGCCGCGCCATCCTGGCGCAGATCAGCGCCGCCGAAACGGGCGCCGAAGCGATGCGCGCCACGCCGCGCGGCAAGCTGAAGATCACCGCGCCGGTCTCCTTCGGCAGCGAATGGATCAGCCCGGCGATGACGGAATACCTGGCGCGGCACCCGGAAGTGAGCCTGGACCTGAACCTGAACGACAGGCTGGTCGACATCGTGGAAGAAGGCTACGACGCGGCGGTGCGGATCGGCGTGCTGGAGGATTCGAGCATGGTGGCGCGAGCGCTGCGGCCCTACCGGATGCTGATCTGCGCCGCGCCGGCCTACCTGGAGCGGCACGGCACGCCGCGCACGCCGGAGGACCTGGCGCACCACGAATGCCTGGACTTCATGCAATGGAGCCACCAGGTGCGGTGGCGGCTGAAAGGCCAACTGGGTGCGAACAGCGTGCGCGAAAGCCGCTTCCGCTCCAATAACGGCCACGCGCTGCGGATCGCCGCGCTGCACGGCTTCGGCATCGTGATGCAGGCCGAGATGCTGCTGGCAAAAGAGATTGAAGCCGGGCGCCTGGTGGCGGTGCTGCAAGACTACGTCCCCGTCGCGCGGCCGATGCACCTGGTCTACTCGCGCGACCGCCAGCCCACACCCAAGCTGAAAACCTTCATCGACTTCATGCTGGCCCGCTTCGGCGCTGGCTGACTTACAGCGAGCTGGGCCGCATTCCGGGCCGGACGGGGACGCCGAGTCCCCGTGCGCGGCTCAGTTCGCTTGAAGATCGCCTCAGGCTGCCTAGCGGCTGGCGACGGCGGCGAGAGGCACGGAGGCTTGCCAGCCGGCGCCGAGGGCGCGGGCGACGGCAACCGTCGCCAGCAGGCGCTGGGTGTTGATTTGCGCTGCGGCACGGTCGGCCGTCAAGGCACTGCGCTGGGCGTCGGTCACGTCCAGATAGGTCGACACGCCGCGCTCGTAGCGGGCGCGCGCGACCTGGTAGGCACGCGCCGCCGCGGCGCGCGACTGCGCTTGCACCAGCTCCTGTTTTTGCTTTTGCTGCACGTCGGACAGGGCATCCTCGACTTCGCGCAGCGCCGTCAGCAGCTTGCCTTCGTGGTTGGCCAGCGCTTCCTCGTAGCGCGCCTTGGCCAGCGCGAGGTTGGCGCGGTTGCGGCCGCCGTCGAAGATGGGCAGCGACAGGGCCAGCGGACCGATGCTGAACTGGCGCGAGCTGCCCTTGGCCAGCTCGCTCAGGCTTTCGGACGCGACGCCGAAATTGCCGGTCAGGCTGATGCTCGGGTAGAACGCGCCTTCGGCCACGCCGATCTGCGCATTGGCCGCGCGCAGCGAGGCCACGCTGCCGGCCAGGTCTGGGCGTTGCGACAGCAAGCTCGCCGGCAGCCCGACCGGTATCGCCGGCGGCTGCGGCAGGCTGGCCACGTCCGCGGCAGGCAGCTGCATGGCCGACGGCGAGGCGCCGGTCAAGGTGGCCAGCGCGTGCTCCAGCGTGTTGCGCTGGCGCTGCACTTCGTGCAGGTCGGCTTCGGCGTTGGCGCGCTCGATGCGGGCGCGCGAGGTGTCCAGTTCGTTCGACAGGCCGGCGTCGAAACGTGCCGTGACCAGTTCTTCCGACTCCCGGCGGGTATCCAGCGCGCCGTTCAGGATGGCGATCTCGGTGTCGAGGCCGCGCAGCTGCCAGTACGTGGCGGCCACTTGCGAGGACAGCAGCAGCAGCACGCCGTCGCGGTCAGCTTCGGCGGCCAGCGCCTGCGCGTCGGCCGCTTCGACCATGCGGCGCACGCGGCCCAGCAGATCCAGCTCATAGGACATGGAAGCGCCCAGCGCGTAGTTGTCGCCGTGGATGGAGCGGCGCCCCAGCGCGATGCTTTGCGAGGTATTGGCCGAGGTGCGCGTGTTCGACACGCCGGCGTTGGCGCTCAGCGTCGGCGATTCGCTCACCCGCGCCAGCCCCAGTTGCGCCTGCGCCTGTACCAGGCGCTGCGCCGCGGCCTTCACGCTAGGGTTGTCGCGCAGTGCGCTTTGTTCGAGGCGGTTCAGTGTGTCGTCGCCGTAGATGGTCCACCATTGCGCCGGCAGGCGCGCCTGGCTGGTGTCGGCGCCGGCGGCGTGGCGGAAGCCCGCGTCGGCCACGTTCTTCGGCGCGCTGAAGTCGGATCCCACGGTGCCGCAGCCCGCCAGCGTCAGCCCGACGGCGGCCACCAGTGTCATTTTTTTGAATGTGCTGAACATATCGTTTATACCTTTTCGAATTTAGTGCGCGCCGCCACCGCCGCTACCGGGGGACTTGACCTTGTCGGACATCCACAGCACCGGTATGCAAGCGAGCAGGATTGCCGCGACGATGAAGAAGCCGTCGTTGTATGACATCACGTAGGACTCGCGCCGCACGATGCCGTCGATCGCCTTCAGCGCCTGGTCGGCCGCCATCCCCGCTTCGTAACCCTTGCTGATGAAGGACTGCGTCAGCGCGGCCAGGCGTTCCTGCGTGGCCGGTGCGAAGGAGTTGATCGCCTCGCCCAGGCGCTGCGAGTGGAAGTGCTCGCGCTGCGACAGCGACGTGGCCAGCAGCGCGATGCCGATCGAGCCGCCCAGGTTGCGCGTCATGTTGAACAGGCTCGATGCGGACGCCATGTCTTTCGGCGCGATGCCCTGCATGGCGAAGTTCGACAGGGTCAGCATCACGAAGGGCTGGCCCAGCGAGCGCACCACTTGCGACGCGAGCAGCTGGTCGTAGCCGGTGCCGGCGTCCATGTAGGCGTTCATCAGGCAGGACAGGCCGAACAGCAGCAGACCGAAGGAGCACAGGATGCGGTTGTCCACCTTGCCCGACAGCTTGGCCACGAAGGGCATGATGAACAGCTGCGGCAGGCCGGCCCACATGATCACTTCACCGATCTGCATCGGCGAATAGGCGGCGATCTGGCCCAGGAACAGCGGCAGCAGGAAGGACGAGCCGTACAGCGCCATGCCGAACACCGCCGACAGCGCGGTGGCCACCAGGAAGTTGCGCTGGCCGTACAGCGCCAGGTTGACGAAGGGTTCCGGGCGCATCGCGCTGGTGACGATCCAGCCCAGCAGGCCGACCAGCGCCAGCGCGGCGAAGGCGATGATGAAGCCGGAATCGAACCAGTCCTTGCTGTTGCCCTCTTCCAGGAAGATAGTCAGGCAGCCCAGACCCAGCGCCATGAAGCCGATGCCGAGCCAGTCGGTCTTGAACAGCTGGCTCCATTGCGTTTTCTCGTCGTCCAGGCCGTAGGCGATGCCGGCGATCAGCAGCAGGCCGGGCACCCAGTTGATGTAGAAGATCGACGGCCAGCCGTAGATTTCGCTCAGGTAGCCGCCCAGGGTCGGGCCCATCGACGGCGCCAGCGTGGCGGTCAGGCCGAAGATGGCCATGCCGACCGCGCGCTTGGACGGCGGCAGCTTCAGCATCACCAGCGTGAACGCCATCGGGATCAGGGCGCCGCCGGTGAAGCCTTGCGCCATGCGGAACACGATCATGCTGCCCAGGTTCCAGGCCGCGCCGCACAGGGTGGAGAACAGCAGGAACAGGGCGGTGGTGGCCATCATATAAGTGCGCGCGCCGAACACGCGCGTCAGCAGCGCGGTCAGCGGGATGACGATGATCTCGGCCACCAGGTAGGCGGTGGAGATCCACGAGCCTTCTTCCTGGGTGGCGGACAGGGTGCCGAGGATGTCCTTCAGCGAGGCGTTGGTGATCTGGATGTCCAGCACCGCCATGAAGGCGCCCAGCATGCCGGCGCCGACCGCGATCCAGGTGCGCATGTCGACCTTCTGGCCGTTCTGCGGCATGGCCGGGGCGCTGTTGACGCTATTGACGCTATTAACGCTGTTGATATTAGTCGTGCCGCTCATCGCCGCTCCCGGTCAGTGCGCCGCAGCTTCGGCGCTCTTCAGTTCCACTTCGGCGATGGCCGACATGCCGGGAACCAGGCGGCCGCTCAAGGCCTTCACGTCTTCCGGTTTGAAGGTGACTTTTACCGGTACGCGCTGGACGATCTTGGTGAAATTGCCGGTCGCGTTATCGGCCGGCAGCAGCGCGAACTGGGCGCCGGAAGCCGGCGCGAAGCTGTCCACGCGGCCGACCAGGGTCTTGCCCGGCATGGCGTCGATGGTGACGTGCACCGGCTGGCCCACTTTCAGTTCGGCCAGCTGGGTTTCCTTGAAGTTGGCGGTGACCCAGACGTTGTCCTGCACGATGGCGGTCAGCTGCTGGCCCGGCTGCACGCGCTGGCCCACTTCCAGCGCACGCTTGCCGATGCGGCCGTCGACCGGCGCGACGATGCGGTTGTACGCCAGTTGCTGCTGGGCGTCCTTCAGCTGCACGCGCAGCACGCGCACCTGCGCCTTCAGCACGTCGCGCGCGGCGGCGGCGGCGGTGGTCTGCGCCTTGGCGGCAACGGCGTTGTCCCTGCGCGCCGCCAGGTCGGCGGTGGCGCTGGAGCGGCCCGCGTTGGCGGCGTCCAGCTCCGCCTTCGACACGGCTTTCATCTGGCTGTTGTACAGCTGGCCGTAACGCTCGGCGTCCTGCCTGGCGCGCAGCAGCTGCGCTTCGGACTGCGCCACTTGTGCGGCGGCGGCGCTGGCTTGCGCGTTGACCTGCGCGATCTGCGCTTCCGACTGCAGCACTTGCTGCTCGGCGGTGGCGATCTGCGCTTCGATCTGTTCGACCTTCACACGCTGGTCGAAGGGGTCGAGTTCGGCGATCACGTCGCCCTGCTTGACCAGCTGGTTGTCCTCGATCAGCACCTTGGTGACCACGCCGGCGATGCGCGCCGACACCGGATGCACGTGGCCGGCCACGTAGGCGTTCTCGGTCTCGACGAAATAATGGCTGCGATACCACATGCGGGCGCCCGCACCGATGGCGGCCAGCGCAATCAGGCCGGCGATGACGAGCACGCGGCGGTTCGGCGGGGTGGCCGCCGGCGCGGCCGGGGCCGGAGCCTGGGCTGGGGCTGCGGGTGCGGCGGCCGGAACGGCGCTCAGCACTTTTTGCTCTGCTTGGTTAGACATGTGGGCTCCGAATAATGAAATGGGATAGGTGCATTATTCGACAAAGGATCAAGCAAGTCAAGAAATGAAACGATTGCATTTCATTTTATTTTGGAATACAGTCCCCATCTGATAAGATCTCGCCTAGATAGTTAGCAGCCAGCCATGACCACCGCCACGCCAGAAAAATCGCCCCCGCCGCCAGTCGACCCATTCGGCCTGTCCCTGTGCCCTGCCAAGACGGCGGGGCGCCCACGCGCGGCCGAGGCCGAGGCACGCACCCAGGAATTGGTCGCGGTCGCGGCCCGGCTGTTCCTGGAAACGGGCTACAGCAAGGTCAGCCTGGAGACGATCGCCAGGCAGGCCCGGGTTGCGGTGCGCACCATCTATGTGAAATTCGGCGGCAAGGCCGGCCTGTTCACGGCCGTCATCAACGCCGGCTGCGCGCACTTCTTCGACGCCATGCACGACATGGAAACGTCGATGCGGCCGCTGCGCGATATCCTGCTCGACTTCGGCCTGCGCTTCGCTCAGCTGATCACCTCGCCGTCGGTGCTGGCCATGCACCGCATGGTGATTGCCGAGTCGATGTCGAACCCGGAACTGGCCAGCGCCTTCTTCGATTCCGGCCCCAAGCAGACCCGCGAGGCCCTGCAGCGCTTCTTCGGCCGTCCCGACATCCGCAGCCAGTTACGCGAAGACATGCCTCCGGAAGCGCTGGCGGTCCACCTGCTGAACTGCATCATGGGCGACCAGCTCAAGCGCTACCTGTTCGTCGTGCCGCTGGCCGCGCCGGTGACCGACGTGCTGCCGCAGGTCGAACGCGGCATCGACCTGTTCCTCGGCGGCGCCCGGCGCCAGCCCGGCTGACGCGGCAATATGTGAACTGCCGCACCGAGCGAAACGGCGCCGCAGCGCATGCTATGCCTTTCAAACAGGAGGTTGTATGAGCAAGTCCAATCGGCTCGAATGGAGTAGACAAATAGCCGCGCTGAACGAGCGCATCAAGGGCTTCCAGGCGAATCCCAGCAAGGAACAGCTCGAAGCGGCCATCGACGAATTGCGCGCCTACGCAGAGGCCGCGCGGGCGGGCGGCATCGAGATCCCGCCGCGTTTCATCGCGAACTGAGCGCCCGAGGGCGGCACACCCGACCGGGAATTTTTCCCGGTTTTTTTACGTCCGGGCGCGCCAGACAAGCGCGTTCATGCGCTTTACCGTAAGCTAGGCCATTGCGTACAACCTTGACCGACTTCGACGTGGCCTCACCCGACACCGACACCATCGCGCACCTGCTCTCCACCTCCCGGCCGCAGGCCCTGGCCGCGCTGCTGTACTACTTCCGCGACCTCGGCCAGGCGCTCGACGCCTACGACGACGCCAGCATGCGCGCCAGGCTGCACTGGCCGCGCAACGGTTTGCCGCGCGATCCGCTGGCGTGGCTGGTGGCGTGCGGCCGCAACGCCGGCCTGGACGCGGTGCGCCATCCCAGCCACTACGCCGCCCTGCCCGATCCCGACCTGGTGGCGGACGCCGAACTGTTCACCACCATCCAGCGCAACGCCGACTTCGTGCCCTACCTCGACGACACCTTGCGCCTGCTGTTCATCTGCTGCCACCCTGGCCTGCCGGCCTCGCACCAGATCGCGCTGGCGCTGCGCGTGGCGTGCGGCCTGTCGGTGCCGCAGATCGCGCACGCCTTCCTGATCCGCGAGGCGGCAATGGAGCAGCGCATCGCGCGCGCCATGCGCAGCGTGGGAGAGGCCGTCACCTCCTTCGACGCGCCCGGCGCGCACGAGCGCGCGGCGCGCCTGAAAACCGTGCTGGCCATGGTCTACCTGCTGTTCAGCGAAGGCTACGCCTCCAGCAACGGCCGCCAGTACATCCGCATCGAACTGTGCGAGGCGGCCATCGCGCTGGCGCGCCTGCTGGCGCGCATGTTCCCGCACGATGGCGGCGCCCTCGGCCTGGCCGGGCTGCTGATGCTGCAGCATGCGCGCGCCGGCGCGCGGGTCGCGGCCAACGGCGCGTTGATCCTGCTCGACGACCAGGACCGGCGCCGCTGGAACCAGGACCTGATCGACGAGGCGCTGCCGATGGTGGACGCGGCGCTGCACTGCCGCGAACTGACGCCCTACCAGATCCAGGCCGCCGTGGCGGCCGTGCACGCGCACGCCGGCAACGCCGCGGAGACCGACTGGGCCGAGATCGACCGCCTGTACGCGGTGCTGCAAACGGTGCACCCGTCCCCCATCGTCACGCTGAACCGCGCGGTGGCGGTCAGCAAGCTGCGCGGACCCACGGCGGCGCTGAACCTGATCGAACCGCTGGCGCAGGAATTGTCCGGCTACGCCTACTACTTCAGCATGCGCGGCATGCTGCTCAAGCGCCTGGGCCGCAACAATGACGCCCGCAGCGCGCTGCTGCGGGCGCGCGAACTGGTCAACAGCGCGCCGGTGGCCAGCCACATCGACATGACGCTGAACTTGCTATAGGGGATACTTTCGTGGCACGATGCCCACTGGTTAAAATTAATTCCTGCGAGAAATCTATGACTACCCCAAGCAACGACGAGCAATTCTGGCAACTGGTCGACAGCTTCATCAGCCTGGCCAACGACAAGGCGCAGACCATGGACCGCAACATCATCGGCCCGGCCATCCTGTTCGCCGCCACGCGTTTCAACGCCTACATGCTGGCCTCGTCGACCGGCACCGTGGAAGTGTTCAGCCAGCAGAAGGACGAGGCGATCAAGTACTACAAGGATCAGCACGAGAAGATGTTGAACGATAATTTCGGCGACTTCGAGACCAACTTCGAAAAATACCGCAGCAACTGATACCTCCGCCGTCCGGCCTGCCTAGTCCTGCGCCGGGCGCGCCTCCAGCCCCGAGATGTCCTTCATCAGGGCGATCAGCCGCTTGGCCCCCAGGCCGAGCGGTTTGTCATTGAGCCACACCATATCCACCCACAGCCGCACCTGGTTGCTCATGTGCTCGAAACCGATGCCCAGCAGCTCGCCCGTGTCCAGTAGCGGCGCGGCCAGGCGTTTCGGCAGATACGCCCATCCCAGCCCCGCCTGCACCATGCCCAGCGTCGCCAGATGGCTGTCCGTGCGCCACACCTTGCGCGAGATGAGGATGCGCTCGTCCTGGGTCTGCGTGTCGCGGCTGACGATGGCGATCTGGCGGATGTCGACCAAGTCTTCCCAGCGGAAGCTTCCGTTGCGCTCGCGCGCCTGCGGATGCTGCGGCGAGATCACGGCCACCAGCACCTCGCTGCCCAGTTCCTGGAAGCTTTCCCGCTCGTCGACCCGCGCGCGTTCGTAGATCAGCGCCAACTGCGCCGATCCGTCATACAGCATGCGCAGCGCGTCCGCCTGCGGCGCCGACAGCACCGCCACGTCCAGCGAGGGGAATTCCTCCGCCAGCCGTGCCAGCGGATGGCTCCACGGCACCGACAGCAATTCCGGCGCGACGGCCAGCGTCAAATGCCGCTCCAGGCCCCGATGCAGCGACAGCGCGTGCGCCTGCAGCCGGCGCAGCTGGCCCGCCATCTGGCGCGCCTCGGGCTCCAGCGCCAGCGCCGATACGGTGGCGCGCACGTTGCGCGAGCTGCGCTCGAACAGTTGCAGATCGAGTTCCGCCTCCAGCTGCGCGACGGCCATGCTGACGGCGGACGGCACCCGGCCCAGCGCGCGCGCCGCCGCGGAGAAGGAACCGTGGTCGAGCACGGCGAGGAAAACGGCGACATTGTCACTGGAGAAAGCCATACCGTCATGCTGTCAGAAAAACTGATAGCTGTCGACTTTTTCGATCAGCGCATCCTCTTTATGATGAGCGCATTGACTCCACCAAGGAAAGCCATGCAGGGATTGAAACGCAAAGTAGTGTACGTGTCGCTGTTCGAACTGATCGCGGTCGGGCTGACCAGCAGCGCCCTGGTGCTGCTGGGCGGGCACGACGCAGGCCACGCCGGTATCGCCGCCGTGGGCTCGTCGCTGACGGCGGTGGTGTGGAACCTGGTCTACAACACGCTGTTCGAGGCTTGGGAAGCGCGCCAGGCGACGCGCGGCCGCAGCGTATCTCGCCGCATCGCCCACGCTGTGGGCTTCGAAGGAGGACTGGTGTTGGCGCTGGTGCCGCTGTTCGCGTGGTGGCTGAACCTGTCGCTGTGGGACGCGTTCGTGCTGGACCTGGGGCTGGTGATTTTCTTCATGGTCTACACTTTCGCCTTCAGCTGGATGTTCGACCGGGTGTTCGGCTTGCCCGCCTCCGCGATGGCGTAAAAACAGACGTAAAAAAGCCCGGTACGAGACCGGGCCCTATTCTGTCGTCCCCGCGAAAGCGGGGATCCATGCCGCGCTAGCTATGCATGGATTCCCGCTTTCGCGGGAATGACATGCGACTAACGCGGATGACATGCCTCTTGCTTAGCGCTTGCGCGGCGGCGGCAAATCGGTGCAGACGCCTTCGTACACTTCGGCAGCCATGCCGATCGACTCGCCCAGGGTCGGGTGCGGGTGGATCGTCTTGCCGATGTCGGTGCCGTCGCAGCCCATCTCGATGGCCAGCGCGATTTCGCCTATCATATCGCCGGCGTGCGTGCCGACGATGGTGCCGCCGATGATGCGGTGCGTCTCAGCGTCGAACAGCAGCTTGGTGAAGCCTTCCGCGCGGCCATTGGCCACTGCGCGGCCGCTCGCTGCCCAAGGGAAGTGGCCCTTCTCGACCTTGATGCCCTTGGCTTTCGCTTCGTCTTCGGTGATGCCGGCCCATGCCACTTCCGGATCCGTGTAGGCGACCGATGGAATCACCTTCACGTCGAAGTGCGACTTCTGGCCTGCGGCCGCTTCGGCCGCGACGTGGCCTTCATGCACCGCCTTATGCGCCAGCATGGGCTGGCCCACCAGGTCGCCGATGGCGAAGATGTTGGGCACGTTGGTGCGCATCTGGCTGTCGACGTTGATGAAGCCGCGGTCGGTGACGATCACGCCGGCCTTGTCGGCGGCAATCTTCTTGCCGTTCGGGCTGCGGCCGACTGCCACCAGCACCATGTCGTAGACCTGCGGCGCAGGCGCTGCGGCACCGGCTTCCGCCGCTTCGAACGTGACCTTGATGCCTTCCGGCAGGGCCTCGACCGCGACCGTCTTGGTCTTGGTCATGATGTTGTCGAAGCGCTTCTCGTTGAACTTCTGCCAGACCTTGACCGCGTCGCGGTCCGCGCCCTGCATCAGGCCATCGAGCATTTCGACCACGTCGATGCGGGCACCGAAGGTCGAGTACACGGTTGCCATTTCCAGGCCGATGATGCCGCCGCCGATGACCAGCATGCGTTTCGGGATCTGGCGCAGTTCCAGCGCGCCGGTCGAATCGACGATGCGTGGATCTTCAGGCACGAAGGGCAGCTTCACGACCGCCGAACCGGCGGCGATGATGGCTTGCTTGAACTGCACGACCTTCTTGCTGCCGTCGCCGGCCGTCACTTCGATGTGGTTCGCGCTCAGGAACTGGCCGACGCCGGTGACGACTTGCGTCTTGCGGGCCTTGGCCATGCCGGCCAGGCCGCCGGTCATGTTCTTGATGACGCCTTCCTTGTACTTGCGTACTTCATCGATATCGATGGTCGGCTTGGCGAAGGTGACGCCGGTCTTGGACATGTGCGCGGTTTCGTCGATCACCGACGCCACGTGCAGCAGCGCTTTCGACGGGATGCAGCCCACGTTCAGGCACACGCCGCCCAGCGTTTCGTAACGCTCGACGATGACCGTGTTCATGCCCAGGTCCGCAGCGCGGAACGCGGCGGAGTAACCGCCGGGACCGCCGCCCAGCACCATCATGTCGCAATCGATGTCGACCTGGCCGGCATAGCTGCCACCGGCAGGTGCGGCGATCGGCGCCGCCGGAGCTGCGGCAGGAGCCGGTGCCGCGGCGGGCGCCGCGGCGGCAGGCGCCGAAGCAGCGCCGGCGCTCTCCTCGACCACCAGCAGCGCAACGCCTTCCTTGACCTTGTCGCCGACCTTGACCTTGATTTCTTTCACCACGCCGCCGTGCGACGAGGGGATTTCCATGCTGGCCTTGTCCGATTCGACGGTGATCAGGGACTGGTCGGCCTTGATCGTATCGCCGACCTTGACCATCACTTCAATCACTTCCACTTCGGCGAAGTCGCCGATGTTCGGGACTTTGACTTCCACTGTGCTCATAATCGCTCCTTACAGCAGAATTTTGCGCATGTCGCCGAGCACTTCGCTCAGGTACACGGAGAAGCGGGCACCCATCGCGCCGTCGACCACGCGGTGGTCGTAGGACAGCGACGTACCCATCATCAGGCGCGGCTGGAAGGCTTTGCCGTCCCACACGGGTTGCATCGACGCTTTGGACAGGCCCAGGATGGCCACTTCCGGTGCGTTGACGATAGGCGTGAAGTGCGTGCCGCCGATGCCGCCCAACGACGAGATGGTGAAGCTGGCGCCTTGCATATCGGTCGGTTTCAGCTTGCCTTCGCGCGCTTGCAGCGACAGCTCGGTCATTTCGCGGGCGATCTGCGACACGGACTTCTGGTCCGCGCCCTTGATTACAGGCACCACCAGGCCGTTCGGCGTATCGGCCGCGAAGCCGATGTTGTAGTACTGCTTGAGGATCAGGTTTTCACCCTTCTCGTCCAGCGAGGCGTTAAACGCCGGGAATTTCTTCAGCGCGGCGACCGAAGCCTTGATCACGAAGGCCAGCATGGTCAGCTTGGCGGCATCCTTGTTCTTGGCGTTGGCGTTGTTGGTCTCGACGCGGAACGCTTCCAGGTCGGTGATGTCCGCGTTGTCGAACTGCGTGACGTGCGGGATCATGACCCAGTTGCGGTGCAGGTTGGGACCGGAGATTTTCTTGATGCGCGACAGCGGCAGCAGTTCGGTCGGACCGAATTTGCTGAAGTCGATCACCGGCCACGGCAGCACGCTCATGCCGCCGTTGGCGCCGCCCGCAGGCGCTGCTGCGCCAGCCGGAGCGGCAGTGGTGCCGGCCATCACGCCCTTGACGTAGTTCTGCACGTCCTGCTGGTTGATGCGGCCTTTGGCGCCGGTGCCGGGCACCTTGCCCAGGTCCACGCCCAGTTCGCGGGCGAACTTGCGGATGGACGGCGATGCGTGGGCCAGCTTGCTGGTCGCGACCGAGCCTTGCGACGCCGGCGCGGCGGCCGCGGCGGCAGGTGCAGGGGCAGCAACCGGGGCCGGGGCAGCAGCGGCGGGAGCAGCCGAAGCAGCGGCAGGAGCTGCGGCGGCAGCGGGAGCGGCGGCGCCGCCGGTGGATTCGACCACCAGCACGACCGAACCCATGGCAACCTTGTCGCCGACCTTGACTTTGACTTCCTTGACCACACCGGCGTGCGAGGAGGGAATCTCCATGCTGGCCTTGTCCGATTCGACGGTCAGCAGCGACTGGTCAACCTTGATGACGTCGCCAACCTTGACCATCACTTCGATGACTTCCACTTCCTTGAAGTCGCCGATGTCCGGCACTTTGACTTCAACCGGGCCGGCCGAAGCCGCGGCGGCGGCCGGAGCCGGTGCAGCGGCTGGCGCCGGTGCCGCAGCTGCAGCAGCGGCTGGCGCGGCGGCAGCGGGAGCGGCAGGTGCAGCGGGGGCGGCGACAGCGCCGTCCGCTTCCAGCAGCAACAGCAGCGAGCCTTCAGCAACCTTGTCGCCTACCTTGACCTTGATTTCCTTGACCACGCCGGCGGCGCTCGAAGGAATCTCCATGCTGGCCTTATCCGATTCAACGGTGATCAGCGATTGGTCGACCTTGATCGTATCGCCGACCTTGATCATCAGCTCGATGATTTCAACTTCCTTGAAATCGCCGATATCCGGGACTTTAACTTCCACAATGCTCATAGCGTTTGCTCCGTATTCTAGTTGTGCTATCGCCCGTCGTCCTGGCGCAAGCGGGGACCCGTGCGCCGGCGACGATGCTGGCGACGCATGGATTCCCGCATGCGCGGGAATGACAAAGCGCGATTACTGTTATTGGGTCACCGGATTTGGCTTATTGGTGTCCAGGCCGTACTTGACGACAGCCTCTTCAACCACGGAAGCCTTGATCTTGCCCTCTTCCGCCAGCGATTTCAGCGCAGCGACCGTAATGTAGTAACGGTTCACTTCGAAGAACTCGCGCAGCGCGGCGCGGCTGTCCGAGCGGCCGAAACCGTCGGTGCCCAGCACGCGGTAGGTGCGGTCTTTCGGAATGAAGGCGCGGATCTGTTCAGCGAAGGCGCGCATGTAGTCGGTGGTCGCCACGATAGGACCGCTGGTGTCCTTCAGCAGCTGGGCCACGTACGGCACGCGTTGTTCCTTGGTCGGGTTGACCAGGTTCCAGCGCTCGGCGTCCTGGCCGTCGCGGGCAACCAGCGTCAGCGAAGGCGCGGACCAGACGTCGGCCGCGATGTTCCAGTCGTTCTTCAGCAGCTCGGCGGCCGCTTCCGATTCGCGCAGGATGGTGCCCGAACCGATCAGCTGCACGCGCTGCTTCAGCGACTTGTCGCCTTCGCGCAGCAGATACATACCCTTCAGGATGCCCTCTTCCTTGCCAGCCTGGATGCCTGGGTGCGGGTAGTTCTCGTTCATGATGGTGATGTAGTAGAACACGTCTTCCTGTTCCGTCACCATGCGGCGCAGGCCGTCCTGGATGATCACCGCCAGCTCGTAGCCGTAGGTCGGATCGTAGGGAACGCAGTTCGGCACGGCGGCTGCGAACAGATGGCTATGGCCGTCTTCGTGCTGCAGGCCTTCGCCGTTCAGCGTGGTGCGGCCGGCGGTGCCGCCCATCAGGAAGCCGCGTGCGCGCATGTCGCCCGCTGCCCACACCAGGTCGCCGATGCGCTGCATGCCGAACATCGAGTAGTAGGTGTAGAACGGGATCATGACGCGGTTGTTGCTCGAGTACGAGGTCGCAGCCGCGATCCACGAGCTCATGCCGCCCGCTTCGTTGATACCCTCTTGCAGGATCTGGCCGGCCTTGTCTTCGCGGTAGTACATCACCTGGTCCTTGTCGACCGGCTCGTACAACTGGCCCTGCTGGTTGAAGATGCCGACCTGGCGGAACAGGCCTTCCATACCGAAGGTGCGCGATTCATCGACCAGGATAGGCACGATGCGCTGGCCCAGGCTGGAGTCCTTCAGCAGCGTGGTCAGGACACGGACGTAAGCCTGGGTGCTCGACACTTCGCGGCCTTCGGCGGTGGCGTCCAGCACGTTCTGGAATGCGGACAGCGGCGGCACGACCAGTTGCTCGTCGGCTTTCTGGCGGCGGGCCGGCAGGTAGCCGCCCAGCGCGGCGCGGCGCTCGTGCAGGTACTTCATTTCAGGCGCGTCGTCGGCCGGCTTGTAGAACGGGATCTCGGCCAGCTTGTCGTCCGGGATAGGGATCGAGTAGCGGTCGCGCATTTCGCGCACGGCTTCGTCGGTCAGCTTCTTGGTGTTGTGCGCGGTGTTGCGCGCCTCGCCGTGCTTGCCCATGCCGAAGCCCTTGACGGTCTTCACCAGCAGCACGGTAGGCTGGCCCTTGTGTTCCTGCGCGACCTTGAAGGCGGCGTAGATCTTGTGCGGGTCGTGGCCGCCGCGGGTCAGGCGCCAGATGTCGTCGTCGGACATGTTGGCGACCATTTCCAGCAGCTTCGGATGCTTGCCGAAGAAGTGCTTGCGCACGTAGGCGCCGTCTTTGGCCTTGTAGTTCTGGTATTCGCCGTCGATGGTTTCCATCATCACGCGCTGCAGGTGGCCTTCCTTGTCCTGTGCCAGCAGGGCGTCCCAGCCCGGGCCCCAGATGACCTTGACCACGTTCCAGCCGGCGCCGCGGAAGTCCGCTTCCAGTTCCTGGATGATCTTGCCGTTGCCGCGCACAGGGCCGTCCAGGCGCTGCAGGTTGCAGTTGACCACGATGACCAGGTTGTCCAGACGCTCGCGCGCGGCCATGCCGATCGCGCCCAGCGATTCCGGCTCGTCCATCTCGCCGTCGCCGCAGAATGCCCAGACCTTGCGGTCGGTGGTGTCGGCGATCGAGCGTGCGTGCAGATACTTCAGGAAACGGGCCTGGTAGATCGCCATCAGCGGGCCCAGGCCCATCGACACGGTCGGGAACTGCCAGAAGTCCGGCATCAGCTTAGGGTGCGGATACGACGACAGGCCCTTGCCGCCGACTTCGCGGCGGAAATGGGTCAGTTGTTCTTCGCTCAGGCGGCCCTCCAGGAAGGCGCGGGCGTAGACGCCGGGCGAGGAGTGGCCCTGGATGTACAGCAGGTCGCCGCCGTGGTTCTCGCTCGGGGCTTTCCAGAAGTGGTTGAAGCCGATGCCCAGCATATTGGCCAGCGAGGCGAACGAGGACAGGTGGCCGCCGAGGTCGCCATCGACGCGGTTGGCCTTGACCACCATCGCCATCGCGTTCCAGCGCATCCACGAGCGCAGCTTCTCTTCATGTTCCAGGTTGCCCGGGCAGTGCACTTCCTGCTTGAGCGGGATGGTGTTGACGTAGGCGGTGTTCGAGGAGAACGGGATCTGGGCGCCGCGGCGGCGGGCCAGGTCGACCAGACGTTCCATCAGATAGTGCGCGCGGTCCGGACCTTCATTTTCCAGGACGGCTTCTAGCGCCTCCAGCCATTCTTTCGTTTCCTGCGTATCAGAATCGTTGGCCGTGAGTGCCGTGACCTGGTCAAGTTGAGGTGCCATGCGGTGAGTCTCCTAGTGTGAGTGCCCGGATCGCTGTCGGACGGTGCGTCGTGATTATTTACTAAGACTTCGGATTAGTGTGAAGATTCTAACAGCGATTTGTGGATTTTTCAAATTACGATAATCGATTTCATATTGTGGAATTCACGTAGCCGCGGATGCAGCCCAGCTTGGCTGATGTATGCGGCGGCGGGGGCGCTCCGGCCTTATAATTCTGCTTTTCCCTCCCACCTCTCCAAAATCATGTCTGCTCAACTGATCGACGGTATCGCCCTCTCCCAAAAACTGCGCTCGGAAATCGCCACCCGCGCCGCCGCCCTGACCGCCCAGGGCAAACAGCCCGGCCTGGCCGTGATCCTGGTCGGCGAAGACCCGGCCAGCCAGGTCTACGTGCGCAACAAGGTGAAAGCCTGCGGCGACGTCGGCGTGCGCTCGGTGCTGGAGAAGTACGAGGCCGACCTGAGCGAAGCGGCCTTGCTGGAGCGCATCGCCCAGCTGAACGCCGATCCGGCCATCCACGGCATCCTGGTGCAGATGCCGCTGCCCAGGCACATCAACCCGCACAAGGTGATCGAGGCGATCGCCACGTCGAAGGACGTGGACGGCTATTCGGTGCTGAGCGCCGGCGAACTGATGACGGGCCTGGAAGGCTTCCGCCCGTGCACGCCGTACGGCTGCATGAAGCTGATCGAATCGACCGGCGTCGACCTGCGCGGCAAGCACGCGGTCGTGATCGGCCGCAGCAACACCGTCGGCAAGCCGATGGCGCTGCTGCTCTTGCAAGCCAACGCCACCGTCACCATCTGCCATAGCGCGACCCCGGACCTGGGCCTGTACACCCGCCAGGCCGACGTGGTGGTGGCCGCCGTCGGCCGCCGCAACACGCTGACCGCCGACATGGTCAAGCCGGGCGCGATCGTGATCGACGTGGGCATGAACCGCGACGATAACGGCAAGCTGTGCGGCGACGTGGATTTCGCCAACATCAAGGAAGTCGCTTCGCACATCACGCCGGTGCCGGGCGGCGTCGGTCCGATGACCATCACCATGCTGCTGATGAACACCATCGAATCGGCTGAGCGTAAATAAACAGGCTACGGCCACATTGGACAGACTATGACGACAGACGCAAGCAACGTTAGCAACAATCCCCTGCTGGACTTCTCCGGCCTGCCGCGCTTCGACGCCATCACGGCCGAGCACGTGACGCCGGCCATCGACCATCTGCTGGAGCAAAGCTACGCCGTGGTCGCCTCGCTGGAAGCGCCGGACGGCGCGGTGGACTGGGACAGCTTCGTGGCGCCGCTGGAGAACGCCTCCGAACTGCTGGGCCGCGCCTGGGGCATCGTCAGCCATCTGAACAATGTGGTCGATACGCCCGAGCTGCGCGCCGCGTACAACGAGAACCAGCCGAAGATGACCGAGTTCGGCACCGCCGTGTCGCAGAACGAGGCGCTGTTCGCCAAGTACAAGGCGCTGCGCGCCAGCGCCGGCTTCGACGCGCTGGACCCGGCCCGCAAGCGCATCATCGACAACGCCATCCGCGACTTCCGCATGGGCGGCGCGGAACTGCCCGCCGAACAGAAGGCGCGCTACGCCGACATACAGGAAGAACACGCGGCCGTGTCGACGCGCTTCTCGGAAAACGTGCTCGACGCCACCAACGACTACAAATTGACCGTCGAGGACGAAGCCGAGCTGGCCGGCCTGCCGGACGACGTCAAGCAGGCCGCCAGGGCGCTGGCCGAGAAGGAAGGCAAGGCCGGCTGGATGTTCTCGCTGCACTTCCCTTCCTATTACCCCATCCTGCAGTTCGCCTCCAGCCGCGAACTGCGCGCAACCGTCTACCGCGCCAACGCCACCAAGGCTTCCGAGCTGGGCGAGGTGTTCAGCAAGCGCGAGGAGTGGGACAACACGCAAAACATCGTCACGCTGCTGAAGCTGCGCGACGAGGAAGCCAAACTGCTGGGCTACAAGAACTTCGCCGAGGTGTCGCTGGTGCCGAAGATGGCCAAAGACCCCGAGCAGGTGATCGCCTTCCTGGAAGACCTGGCGCGCCGCGCCCGGCCCTTCGCCGAGCAGGACTACGCCGAGCTGAGCGATTTCGCCAGCAACGAACTGGGCATCGCCAGGCTGGAAGCGTGGGACGTGCCCTACGCCTCGGAGAAGCTGCAGGAACGCCGCTACGCCTTCTCGGCCCAGGAAGTGAAGCAGTACTTCCCCGAGCACAAGGTGGTCGACGGCCTGTTCCGCCTGATCCAGTCGCTGTTCAACGTCAGCATCGCGCCCGACCAGGCGCCGGCCTGGCACAAGGACGTGCGCTTCTACCGCATCGAGCGCGACGGCAAGCTGGTGGGCCAGTTCTACCTGGACCTGTACGCGCGCGCCGGCAAGAGCGGCGGCGCCTGGATGGACGACGCGCGCGGCCGCCGCGTGGCCAAGGGCTTGCTGCAGACGCCGGTCGCCTACCTGACCTGCAATTTCACCGAACCTGCGGTGGTGGACGGCAAGGTGCAGCCATCGCTGTTCACGCACGACGAAGTCATCACGCTGTTCCACGAGTTCGGCCATGGCCTGCACCACATGCTGACGCAGGTGGACGAGATCGGCGTGTCCGGCATTTCCGGCGTCGAGTGGGACGCGGTCGAACTGCCGTCGCAGTTCATGGAAAACTTCTGCTGGGAATGGGACGTGCTGAGCCACATGACCTCGCACGTGACGAGCGGCGAAGCGCTGCCGCGCGCGCTGTACGACAAGATGCTGGCCGCCAAGAACTTCCAGTCCGGCATGCAAACCTTGCGCCAGGTCGAGTTCTCGCTGCTCGACATGCACTTGCACTACGATTTCCAGCCCGACGGCGGCAAGTCGGTGCAGCAGGTGATCGACGAGGTGCGCGCCAAGTTCTCCATCGTCATTCCGCCCGCGTTCAACCGCTTCCAGAACTCCTTCGGCCACATCTTTGCCGGCGGCTACGCGGCGGGATACTATAGCTACAAGTGGGCCGAAGTGCTGTCCGCCGACGCCTACGCGGCCTTCGAGGAGGCGCAGGCGCTGGGCGCCGACGCGGTGTCCGAAACGGGCAAGCGCTACTTGAAGGAAATCCTGTCCGTGGGCGGTTCGCGCCCGGCGCTGGAATCGTTCACGGCCTTCCGCGGCCGCGAGCCCAGCATCGATGCGCTGCTGCGCCACAGCGGCATGGCGGCCTGAGTGGCATAAGGAGGAGCGATGAAAATGCGGCTGGCAGTCGTTCTGCTGACGTGCGCGGGCGCAGCCAGCGCGCAGATGTACAAATGGAAGGACGCCAACGGCGTCACCCATTTCAGCGACACGCCGCCGCCGGCCACCGTGCCCGCCAGGGAGGTGTCGGTGAAGTCCTACAACACCGGCGGTCCGGCGGCCATGCCGCCCGAACTGGCCGCCGCCGCGCAGAGCCGCCCGGTGACGCTGTACACCACGGTCGCCTGCGCCGGCTGCGACCAGGGCCGCGCGCTGCTGCAGACGCGCGGCATCCCCTACACCGAGAAAACCGTCAACAGCGCGGAAGACCATGCCATGCTGAAACGCGCAGGCAGCGCCGGCCAATTGCCGCTGCTGCTGGTCGGCCGCAGCAAACAGGTCGGCTATGAAGCGAGCACCTGGGAAACACTGCTGAGCGACGCCGGCTATCCCGCCCAGCCCATGCTGCCGTCCGGCTACCAGAACCCGGCCCCCGCCCCCGCAGCGCCGCCGCCAGGCCCCACGGCGCAGGAGCGCGCAACGGCTGCAGCAAAAGAGGCCGCCGAGCAAGCCGAACGCGCACGCCGTTTGCCGCCCATCAACGCCAAGCCGGATTTCCAGTTCTAAAACCCGGCTACGGTTAAAATGCTGAACCGACATCAGCATTAGCCGTTCAGCCATGACCCGTATCGACTTCCACACCAACGTCCCCGACAAAATCGCCTACGCCTGCCGCCTGGTGCGCAAGGCTTACGCCGCCCGCAACCGCATCGTTCTGATGACGGACGATGCCGAGCAGTTGGCGGATCTTGACGCTGCGTTGTGGGCATTTTCCGGCGTGGACTATCTGCCGCACGTGGTCTGCGGCGATGTCCTGGCGGCCGAAACGCCCATCGTGCTGACCGACAGCGACGCCGCCGAGCTGCCGCACACCGACCTGCTGGTGAACCTGTCGCGCCGCACGCCCACCATGTTCAGCCGCTTCCAGCGCGTGATCGAAGTGGTATCGTCCGAGGAAACGGACGCCATGGCCGGACGCCAGCGCTATGTCGCCTATAAGCACCAGGACTATCAACCCACCCACTTCGTCGCGAACAAATCATGAGCCCAGCCCATCCTTTCGACGCGTCCATCCCGGTCCTGACCGAAGTGTTCGATGACCATCCTGCCCTGGCCCCCGTCGCTGTTGCCGATGCCGTGGCCTTGCCTCTGGCCGCGACCGTGGCCGAGCCCGCATTGGCGCCGGCCGACGAGTGGGACATGCTGCAGCAGCAGCTGTCCGAGCGCATCCTGCGCCAGTTGCAGTCGCGGGTGGACTTCGTGCTGGAGCAGCGCATCAAGGACAGCATGGAGGAAGTGCTGGGCCAAGCGCTGCGCGGCCTGACCGCGGAAATCCGCCACGGCCTGCACGACACGCTGTCCAAAATCGTCAGCCGCGCGGTCGCGCAGGAACTGACGCACCTGCAGGCGCAGAAAAAATAAGGCCGGTGCACCGCTTGCCACCCCGATGCGTTGATGTAGGGTGTTTGCGATCAATAAGGATCAAATTGATCAAAACATCACCTTGACGCTTTGCGCGGCTGAATATTTGTTGTACCTTCTCGGCTGCATAGTCAGAAGTAGCGTTCATGAGACGCTGCCGTTATTAATCTATCGGAGAATATTCATGCAGTTCAACACCAAGTTGATTCCACTCGCCATCGCACTGGCTTTCGCGGGCAGCGCCGGCGCGCAGGAAATAGTCAAGATCGGCCACGTCGGCCCAGTCTCCGGTCCTTCCTCCCACCTTGGCAAGGATAATGAAAACGGCGCCCGCATGGCGATCGAGGACTTGAACGCTAAGAATCCGCAGATCAACGGCAAGCCGGTCAAGTTCGTGCTGCAGGCCGAAGACGACGGCAGCGATCCAAAACAAGGCACCACGGTTGCGCAGAAGCTGGTGGACGCGAAGGTGAACGGCGTGGTCGGCCACCTGAACTCCGGCACCTCCATCCCGGCCTCCAAGATCTACTCCGACGCCGGCATCCCGCAGGTTTCCCCTGCCACCACCCAGACCAAATACACCCAGCAAGGCTTCAAGACCACCTTCCGCATCGTTGCCAACGACGCCAAGCTGGGCGGCACGCTGGGCGCCTACGCGGTCAACAAGCTGGGCGCGAAGAAGATCGCCGTCATCGACGACCGCACCGCCTACGGCCAGGGCGTGAAGGACGAGTTCGTCAAAGGCGCTAGCAAGGCGGGCCCAGGCGTGCAGATCGTGGCCAAGGAATTCACCACCGACAAGGCGACCGACTTCAACGCCATCCTGACCACCATCAAGGCCAAGAATCCGGACCTGGTGTTCTTCGGCGGCATGGACTCGGTCGGCGGCCCGCTGCTGCGCCAGATGAAAGCGCTGGGCATCAACGCCCGCTTCATGGGCGGCGACGGCCTGTGCACCGACGCGCTGCCGCGCCTGTCCGGCGACAATGCGCCGCAAAGCGTGGTCACCTGCGCGGAAGCCGGCGGCGTCGGCCCCGAATTGCAGAAGAATATGGACGACTTCCGCGCCCGCTACAAGGCCAAGTACAACCAGGAAGTGCAGCTGTACGCACCCTATGTGTACGACTCGGTCATGCTGATGGCCCAGGCCATGATGGACGCCAAATCGTCCGATCCGGCCAAGTACCTGCCTTTCCTGGCCAACATTAAGTACCAGGGCGTGACCGGCATGATCTCCTTCGATTCCAAGGGCGACATCAAGGACGGTGCGCTGACCTTGTTCACGTACAGGAACGGCCAGAAGACCAAAACCGAAGTCATCAAGTAAAGCCCTTTAGGACGCGTTAAAAAATAGATTGGACTTTTTGGCGGACGTAACCGGATGCGATACAAGGCGCCGGGCGCGCCGCAGTGCGAGCACTGCAAGCGCTTGGCAACGATGTAGCGCGCCGGTTACGGCCAGCGAAAGAGTCCAAGGTATTTTTTGACGTGGCCTTAGTACATAATCGGCGATAATTATATTAGGCCGTCCAGCGCTGGACGGCCTTTTTACATTTCAAGGACAGCACCATGCAAATTAAGTGTATCGCTGCGGCGCTCGCGCTGGCATTCACCGGCAGCATTTCCGGCGCAGCCGCGGCCCAGGAAATCATCAAGATCGGCCACGTTGCCGCCACGTCGGGCCCGTCGGCCCACCTGGGCAAGGAAGACGAAAACGGCGCCCGCCTGGCCGTGGAAGACCTGAACGCCAAAGGCTACAAGATCGACGGCAAAGCCGTCAAATTCGTGCTGATGCCCGAAGACGACGCGGGCGACCCGAAACAGGGCACGGCCGTTGCGCAAAAGCTGGTGGACGCCAGGATCAACGGCATCATCGGCCACCAGAACTCGGGCACCTCCATCCCCGCGTCGAAGATTTATTTCGACGCCGGCATACCCCAGATTTCCGCCTCGGCCACCAGCCCGGTCTACACCCACCAGGGCTATAACACGGCCTTCCGCATCGTCGCCAACGACAACAAGCTGGGCGGCACGCTGGGCAAGTACGCGGTACAGAAGCTGGGCGCCAAGCGCATCGCCGTGATCGACGACCGCACGGCCTACGGCCAGGGTGTGGCCGGCGAGTTCATCAAGGGTTCCAAGGGCGCGCAAATCGTCGACAAGCAGTACACCACCGACAAATCGAGCGACTTCACGGCGATCTTGACCAGCATCCGCGCCAAGAATCCGGACCTGGTGTTCTTCGGCGGCATGGACGCCATTGCCGGCGCGCTGCTGCGCCAGATGAAGGCGCTGGGCATCAAGGCAAGGTTCATGGGCGGCGACGGCATCTGCAGCGAAGCGCTGCCCAAGCTGTCCGGCGGCGCCGACGACATCGTCACCTGCGCCGAAGCAGGCGGCATCCTGCCGGGCGAGCGCAAGGCGCTGGACGCCTTCGTCGCGCGCTACAAGGCCAAGTACAACTCCGACGTGCAGATCTACGCGCCCTACGCCTACGACGCCGTGATGGCGATGGCGACCGCCATGGCCAACGCCAAGTCCGCCGATCCGGCCAAATACCTGCCCTTCCTGCACAAGATCAAGTACCAGGGCATCACCGGTCCGATCAGCTTCGACAAGTTCGGCGACATCAACGACGGCGCGCTGACCCTGTATGGCTACAAGGACGGCAAGCGGGTGGTGCTGGAAGTGGTCAAGTAAGCAGGCATTAAAAAGGCGCCATCGGCGCCTTTTTTACATCGTCATTTCTGGGCCAGCACCCATTTCACCAGGGTCTTGGCTTCCGCCTCGGTCACCTGCGGGTTGGCCGGCATCGGGATCGCGCCCCACACGCCGGAACCGCCCTTCATGACCTTGGCCACCAGTTTCGCTTCGGCGTCCTTTTGGCCGGCGTATTTCGCCGCCACATCCTTGTAAGCCGGGCCGACCAGCTTGGTCGCCACCGCATGGCAAGCCATGCAGTTCTTTGCCTTGGCCAGGTCGGCATTCGCCATCGCGGATTGCGTTGCGAAAGCCGATACGGCCACCATACCAACCATCAGAAATCGTTTCATCGTTTTCTCCATAGTAACTTCATTCATTCTAACGCTTTTCCACAACGCAGGCATGATAGCCCGGGTTGACGGCCGCCACAATATTGGACCCCGTATAGGCAAATCTTTTGTAAGATGATGTAAAGGAGAACTTCCATGCCATTGATATTGCTGATATTGGCCCTGTGCGGGCTGCGTTACTTTGAAGTCTGGCGCTTCGGCGAAGTGTCCTGGTACTGGATCATCGGGCTGATGGTGTTCGCCTTCGTCTGGTTCGAGTTCCTGGAACCGATGCTGGGCCTGGACAAGCGCAAGGCCCACAACGTCGATGAACAGCGCCGCAAGGACCGCGTCAAGCAGAGTTTCGATAAGAAAAAGTAAAAAAGGGAGGATCTGGCGATCCTCCCTTTTTGCTTGGCCAGGCTGAAGATTAACGCTTCAGCTGCGACAGGTCGCGCACGGCGCCGCGGTCGGCCGAGGTGGTCAGCGCGGCGTAGGCCTGCAGTGCCTGCGACACGTAGCGGTCGCGGTTGACCGGCTGCCAGGCGTCGGCGCCCTTGGCTTCCATCGCCGCGCGGCGCGCGGCCAGCGCGGCGGCATCGATGCGCAGGTTGATGGTGCGGTTCGGGATGTCGATGTCTATCATGTCGCCCTCTTCGACCAGGCCGATGGCGCCGCCTTCGGCCGCTTCCGGCGAAGCGTGGCCGATCACCAGGCCGGACGAGCCGCCCGAGAAGCGGCCGTCGGTGAACAGCGCGCAGGCTTTGCCCAGGCCCTTGGACTTGATGTAGGAGGTCGGGTACAGCATCTCCTGCATGCCGGGGCCGCCTTTCGGGCCTTCGTAGCGGATGATGACGACGTCGCCTTCGTGCACGGTGTCGCCCAGGATGGCTTCGACCGCCGCGTCCTGGCTTTCGAACACGCGCGCCTTGCCGCTGAATTTCAGGATGCTTTCGTCCACGCCCGCCGTTTTCACGATGCAGCCGTTTTCCGCCAGGTTACCGTACAGCACAGCCAGGCCGCCGTCCTGCGAGTAAGCGTGTTCCTTGTCGCGGATGCAGCCGGTGCTGCGGTTCATGTCCAGCTCGGCGAAACGCTCGGACTGCGAGAACGCGGTCTGGGTCGGCACGCCGCCGGGCGCGGCGCGGAACATCTGGTGCACGGCCGGGTCGTCGCTGCGCTTGATGTCGTTGCGCTCGATGGCGTCGCCCAGGGTCGGCGCGTGGATGCTGTAGACCGAGGTGTCGAGCAGGCCGGCGCGCGCCAGTTCGCCCAGGATGGAGGTGATGCCGCCGGCGCGGTGCACGTCCTCGATGTGGAACTTGTCGGTCATCGGCGCGACCTTGCACAGGCAGGGCACGTTGCGCGAGATGCGGTCGATGTCGGCCATCTTGAACTCGACTTCGGCCTCGTGCGCGGCGGCCAGCAGGTGCAGCACGGTGTTGGTCGAGCCGCCCATGGAGACGTCCAGCGCCATCGCGTTCTCGAACGCGGCCTTGGTGGCGATATTGCGCGGCAGCACCGAGGCGTCGTCCTGCTCGTAGTAGCGCTTGGCCAGCTCGACCACCAGGCGGCCGGCTTTCAGGAACAGTTCCTTGCGGTCCGAGTGCGTCGCCAGGATGGTGCCGTTGCCCGGCAGGGACAGGCCCAGCGCCTCGGTCAGGCAGTTCATCGAATTGGCGGTGAACATGCCGGAGCAGGAACCGCAGGTCGGGCAGGCGGAACGCTCGATCTCGGCCACGTCGGCGTCGGACACGGTGGTGTCGCCGGCCTTGATCATGGCGTCCACCAGGTCCAGCTTGATGATCTTCTTCGTGCCGTCGACCACCTTGAGCACCTTGCCCGCTTCCATCGGGCCGCCGGAGACGAACACGACGGGGATGTTCAGGCGCATCGCGGCCATCAGCATGCCGGGGGTGATCTTGTCGCAGTTGGAGATGCAGACCATGGCGTCGGCGCAGTGCGCGTTGACCATGTATTCGACCGAGTCGGCGATCAGGTCGCGCGACGGCAGCGAGTACAGCATGCCGCCGTGGCCCATGGCGATGCCGTCGTCGACCGCGATGGTGTTGAATTCCTTGGCCACGCCGCCGGACGCTTCGATCTCGCGCGCGACCAGCTGGCCCAGGTCTTTCAGGTGCACGTGGCCGGGCACGAACTGGGTGAAGGAATTGACCACGGCGATGATGGGCTTGTCGAAATCGCCGTCTTTCATGCCGGTGGCGCGCCACAGGGCGCGGGCGCCGGCCATGTTGCGGCCGTGGGTGGTGGTGCGGGAACGGTATTGGGGCATGACGGACTCCTATGATGTGCTAGCAGAGTGCCTTGCCCGCACTGCGGTGTCAAATATGAGATTCGGCTTCCTGTGATACGCTATACATATCACAGCAACGAAATACCATAGGAATCCATATGAACGTGGAATTGCGCCAGCTGCGCTACTTCGCCGCCGTCGCCGAGGAACTGCATTTCGGCAAGGCCGCGCAGCGCCTGCACATGACCCAGCCGCCGCTGTCGCAGGCGATCCAGGCGCTGGAGGAGTTGCTGGGCGCGCCGCTGTTCGAGCGCAACCGGCGCGGCGTGGCGCTGACGGCGGCCGGCGCCGCCCTGCTGCCGGAAGCGCGCCGCTTGCTGCTGCAGGCGCAGGAATTGCCGCAACTGGTGCAGCGCGCCGCCGCCGGCGAGGCCGGGCGCCTGGCGTTGGCCTTCGTCTCCTCGGCCGACTACAGCGTGCTGCCGCCCTTCCTGCGCGCCTACCGCGCCGCTTTCCCGCAGGTGCAGATCGCGCTGCAGGAGGCGACGTCGGACTTGCAGCTGGAAGACCTGCTGCACGGGCGCATCGACGCAGGCCTCCTGATCCCGCCGCTGCCGGAGCGGGCGCGCGAGGAGCTGGACTATCTGCCGGTGCTCAGGGAGCCGCTGGTGCTGGCCGCGCCGGCCGGCCTGGCCGCGCTGCACGGCAAGCGCAAGGTGGCGCTGGCCGGCCTGCCGGCGCTGCCGCTGATCGTGTTCCCGCGCGCCATCTCGCCGGCGCTGTACGACGCCATCTTCAGCGTGTTCCGCGCGGCCGGCATCACGCCCGACATCGGCCAGGAGGCGATCCAGATGCAGACCATCGTCAGCCTGGTGTCGGCTGGCATGGGGATCGCACTTGTGCCACAATCCGTGTCGAACCTGAAGCGGCCCGGAGTAGAATACCGGGCCTTGCTCGACCCCACGCCGCTGGTGGAGACCGGGCTGGCCTGGCGCCGCGACAATCCCTCGCCGGTGCTGAAAGGCTTTCTGGATTTGCTGCGCAATTTTTAAGGAACAACATGCTGATACACCCGCTGCCCGACCCCATCGCCTTCGCCCTCGGCCCGGTCAAAGTCCATTGGTATGGCTTGATGTACGTGCTGGCGTTCGCGCTGTTCGTGGCGCTGGGCCGGGTGCGCATCAAGCAGCCCCACATCGCGCGGCTGGGCTGGCAGAACAAGGACCTGGACGACATGCTGTTCTACGGCATGCTGGGCGTGGTGCTGGGCGGACGGCTGGGCGAGGTGCTGTTCTACTGGTCCAATCATCCTGAATTCGCCCGCAATCCGCTGGAAGTGTTCGCCGTGTGGCACGGCGGCATGTCCTTCCACGGCGGCTTCCTGGGCGTGATGCTGGCCATGTGGCTGTGGGCGCGCAAGTCCGGGCGCAACGTGCTGGACGTGTACGACTTCATCGCGCCGCTGGTGCCGCTGGGCTACGCGGCCGGACGCATCGGCAACTTCATCAACGCCGAACTGCCGGGCCGCATCGCCGACCCGACGCTGCCGTGGGCCATGATCTGGCCCAACATCGACGGCCTGCCGCGCCACCCTTCGCCCATCTACCAGGCGCTGGTGGACGGCCTGCTGGTGTTCGCGGTCTTGTGGCTGTTCGCGCGCCACGCGCGGCCGAGGTTGGCGGTAGGCGCCATGTACACCCTGCTGTACGGCTGCGCGCGCTTCTTCACCGAATACTTCCGCACGCCGGACTATGAAGTGGGCTTCGCCGGCGTCACCATCTCGTCCGGCCAGATGCTGTCGCTGCCGATGATCGTGGGCGCCATCCTGCTGCTGCTGTGGTCCTACAAGCGCAACATCGTGCCCACCGCGCCGGCCGCCGCCTGAGCTACTTCAGCAGCGCCTGGATGGTTTTCCACTGGGCCGGCGTGACCGGGGTGATCGACAGGCGGCTGCCCTTTTGCAACAGCACCATGTCTTCCAGCGCGGGGATGGTGCGCAGCTCGGCCAGCGGCAGCAAACGCGTCTTGCGCACGGCCTTCACGTCCACCATCTGCCAGCGCGGCTGCTCCGGCTTGGACTTGGGATCGTAGTAGTGGCTCTCGGGGTCGAACTGGGTATGGTCGGGATAGGCGCTGCTGGCCACCTCGGCGATGCCGGCAATGCCGGGCTGCGGGCAGCTGGAGTGGTAGAACAGCACGCCGTCGCCGGCCTGCATGCCGTCGCGCATGAAGTTGCGCGCCTGGTAGTTGCGCACGCCGAACCACGGCACCGTGTGCGCCGGCGCGGCCAGCACGTCGTCGATGCTCATCTCGTCCGGTTCGGACTTCATCAACCAGTAAGCCATGGCGCTCCCTCAAAAGGTATGGACGTAAAAAAGCGGCTGCGCACCGAAGTGCTAACAACCGCTCTTTTGGAATGAAGCCCCGCCTGTGCCGCTATGCCGGCATCCCGAACCAAGAGGCTCAAGGTGGTCACAGTTAGTTCAATTTCGGGTTCATCGGGCTAGCGACGCTCACTCCCATCAAACAAAATTCCGCGACCGGTGCATATAAATGGTTCAAGGAATATATGGCAACCGCGAACACCGCAGGGTGACACGGAGTTTACTCCTCAATGCGCGCCAGGGAAAGGGCTTTCGACCCTTAAAACAGAATTTCTTGCGGCGTCAGCGCGCTGTCGAGCACCTTGTTCATGGCCGCCATCTTGTCCTGCATGTCCAGCACCGACATGTCCGACAGCGGTCCTTGCGGCGCGCGCGCCGACAGGAATTCGGCCGCCATGCCCAGCGCCGCCATGACGGCGATGCGGTCGTTGCCCTTGATGCGTCCGGCGTCGCGGATGGTCGTCATCTTCTTGTCGAGGAAGCTGGCCGCTTCGCGCAGCGCGCGCTCCTCTTCCTCTTTGCACACCAGGCGATACGGCTGGCCCATGATGCTCACGTCCAGATGTATCATTGCACGTCCTCTTGCACAGGAGCCACAGCGTCCACGGCTTCTTCAATGGCGGGGATTTTCTCCAGCAGCGCCGACACGCGCGCGCGCGCCTCGGCCAGGCGGCGCTGGACGGCCATATTGTCGGCCACCAGGGCCGCGTTGGCCTGGCGCAGCTGGGCGTTTTCACGCCGCAGGGCCAGGCTCATCTCGGCGAGCTGGTCGATTTTATCGGAAAGTTCTTGGAATTCTGAAATCATCCCGCAACTATAGGATGGCAAGCGAAGCCGCGTCAACAGCTACACGTGCATGATGCACATATTTAGGAGAAGTCCTCAGGCTGTAGGAAAGCTGCCATGCGTTTGTAATGCTGCGCGGCATGGAGAAGCTTTCCCACAGGCTATCGTCCAGGACGACAGGGGCTGGTGAAAACGGTTCAGGCGCCGGTGAGGGCCGTGCCGATCAACTCGGCGAAGTCGTCCAGGCGCGCTGCGGTCCAGGTGCTGGCCATGTCGTACGAGTCGGCGCCCTGCCCGGCGCGCGCGATCAGGTCGGCCATGGCGATGGCCGCCACCTGCTTGCCCGCCGCGTCCACCACATCGAGCTCGCTAAAGCTCGTGCTGGCATAGTCGCTGATGGTGAACTGCGCATAGGACTTGCCGCCGGCGACGTAGTTGATCACCAGGTCGCCGTCCGCGATGTTGGCCTTGACGTTGTCGCCGCTCATGGCCACCGTCGAGAACAGCTGGTTGCCGGTGAACTTGAGCACGTCGCCGCCGCCCGCCGTCTCGTGCACGGTATCCTTGCCGTCGCCCATCGACATCACATAGGTGTCCTTGCCGGCCCCACCGTGCAGGTGGTCGTTGCCCATGCCGCTGTAGAAGGTGTCGTCGCCCGCGCCGCCGAACAGGCGGTTGTTGCCGGCGTACTTGTAGCCCAGCGTGTAGGCGATGGCGCCGGCGATGAAGAAGTCCGCGCCCTTGAACTCGCTCAGGTGCAGGTCGACGCCGAGCTGCCTGGTCAGCCAGTCCACGCCGTTGCCGCTGGCGTTGGAGGCGGTCTTCACCGCGTCGCCCAGCCAGGACACCGAATCGGCCAGCGCCGTGCCCACATCGGCGTCGGCCACGTAGTCGACACCGCTGCCGATGCCGTTGATGGCAGCGTTCAAGCCGCTCTTGCCGGTTTCCAGTGCGGATTTCAGCGGCGTGGCCGCGTCGAAGTCCGCCGAGCCCAGGCCCGCCGTGCCGGTGATGCCGGACAGCGCGCTGTTGCCCGCCTTGTTCAAGCCGTCCACCAGGCCGCCCGCGTTGGCGGTGGCCTTGGCCAGCTCGCTCTTCATGCTGGCCGCCACGCCGCTCCAGCCCTTGCTGATGGAATCGATCATGGTCGTGTTCAGGTACTTGGTGATGGCGTCAAAGCCGGAGCCGACATCCTTCCACGCCGCGTTCAGCGCGCTGGCCTTGCCCACCAGCAGATGGTCGATCACGCCCCAGCCCAGGCCCATCATGGTGTCGTTGCCGTTGCCGCCGCCGACATAGCTGCCCGCGTTGGTGGCGAACACGATGTCGTCGCCGTCGCCGCCGACGATCACATTGCCGACCAGGTTGAGCTTGCCCAGGTCGCCCTTGGCCAGCGCGCCGTACTGCGAGCGGATGAAGTTGGCGTTCATCGCCGCGCCCACCCAGTCGCCGGCCGACTCGTAGTCGTTCTCGACGATGGCCTCGGCCGCGTTGAACACGGTGATCTCGGCCAGGCCGATGATGGTGTCGTTGCCGGCGCCGCCGATGGCCACGTTGTTCTGGCCGGATGAGACGATCAGGTCGCTGCCCGCGCCGCCCATGCCGATGGTGGTGGTGCCGGCCAGGATCATGGTGTCGTTGCCGTCGCCGGCGTGCACGAAGTTCATGCCGGTGTCGACGCTGACCTTGGTCGAGCTGTCCACCTGCGCCTGGTCCGCGCCGTCGACGACGGTGCTGGTGGTGCTGCTGTAGCTGAGCTTGCTGCCTGCGTTGACCACCACCAGGAAGTCGTTGCCGGCGTCGGCCAGCACCACGTTGTGGTCGCCGTACACCACGGCCGTGTCGTCGCCGGCGCCGGTCCAGCCCAGGTTGAACTGGGTGCTGCCCTTGGTGGTGCTGGTGGTCGACTGCGTCGCGCCCTCCTTGTCGGTGCTGCTGGTCTTGCTGTTCTCGCCGCCGTAGCTGACCATCACCAGCACGTCCTTGCCGCTGCCGGAAATGACGGCGTTGTCCTTGCCGACCACGGTGGCGACGTTGTTGCCGTCGCCGGCGACGATCAGGTTGCCGTTCACGTTGACCGACTTGGCGGCGCTGCCGAAGGCCAGCGCGGTGATGACGTCGTCGCCGCCGCCGCCTTCGACCAGGTTGGCCTTGCCCAGCGCCGTCACCACGTTCTTGCCCTCGCCCGCCGCGACCACGTCGTAGCTGCCGATCACGGTCACCACGTCGTTGCCGGCGCCGGTGACGATGGCCGACTTGCTGCCCAGCGACGTAACCACGTCGTTGCCCGCGCCGGTCGCCACCAGGTTGTTTACGCCCAGCGCGGTGGCCACGGTGTCGGCGCTGCCGCCGACCAGCACATTGTTCTTGCCGAAGGCGGTCATCACGTCGCTGCCGCTCTGGTTCGACGCCGCGCCGGACAGGCCGGCTTTCGCCACCAGGCTGGTGGCCGCCACGCCGGCCGCGATCGAATCGACCAGGCCGACTGCGGTGGCGCCGATTTCGGCGTAATTGCCGCTGGCCAGCAGGTTGTTCGCGCCGACCGCCGTGATGGTGTCCGCGCCCGCGTCGCCCCAGACCAGGTTGCGCGCGCCGAAGGCGGTCACCACGTCGTTGCCGGTGCCGCTCCACACCACGTTGCTGGCGCCGATGGCGGTGGCCACGTCGTTGCCGCTGCCGGTGTAGAGCACGTTGGTCGAACCGATGGCGGTCACCACGTCGTTGCCCGCCGTGCTGGCCAGCGTACTGCCGATGAAGGTGGCCACCGCCTTGGTGACCGAGCCGCCGGCAGCGCTGGCCAGCTTGCTGCTGACGTCGGCCAGGCCGTCGCCCAGGCCGGTGACGATGACGTTGACCGAACCGACCGCCGTCACCACGTTGTTGCCCGCCGTGTTGACGACGATGTTGTTGCCGCCCAGCGCGGTGGTGACGTTGTCGCCGCCGTTGGCCAGCACGATGTTGTTGCCGCCCGCCGCCGTCACCACGTCCTTGCCGGCGCCGGTGTAGACCACGTTGTTGCCGCCCACTGCCACCACGGTGTCCGCGCCGCTGCCGCTGTTGATGGCGGCGGTCAGCTTGGACGTGGCGTTGCTCACTGCCTTGGCCGCGTCCTTGCCCGGCATGACGTCGCCCAGCACCTTGCCCAGGCCGCCGGCGGCCGCCTTGACCATGCCGCCCAGTTCAGTCAGCACCACGTTGGTGCCGCCGATGGCGACGGCGGTGTTGCCGCCCACGGCAGTGGCGATCAGGTTGCCGCCGCCCAGGCCGACCAGCGTGTTGCCGGCGCCGTTGGCCAGCATGACGTTGTTCAGGCCGATGGCCGCTTCGATATTGCCGCCCTGGTTGCTCACCAGCGCGTTGGTGTTGCCCAGCGCGGCCACCTTGTTGTTGCCGCCGCCGGTGTAGAGCACGTTCAGCAGGCCGCCCAGCACGATGTTGTTCGAACCGCCGTCGTCGATCACCACGTTGGCGCCGCCGCCGGCAACGATGTTGTCGCTGCCGCCGCCGGCCGTGATGGCGCTGGCGCCGCCCAGCGCGACCACCGTATCGCTGCCCTCTCCGGCAGTGACCACATTGGCGCCGCCCAGCGCGATGACGGTGTCGCTGCCGTCTCCGGCGGTGATCACGTTGGCGCCGCCCAGCGCGGTCACGCTGTCGTTGCCGGCGCCGGCCTTGACGACGTTGGCGCCGCCGGCGGCGGTGATGGTGTCGCTGCCGCCGCCTGTGTCGATCACGTTGGCGCCGCCGCTGGCGTTCACCTTGTCGTTGCCGCCGCCGGTGGTCAGCACATTGGCCGCGCCGTTGAGCGTGACGTCGTTGGCGCCGCCAGTGTCGTTGATGATGTTGGCGCCGCCGTTGGCCGCGATCGTGTCGTTGCCGCCACCGGTCCACAGCTGGTTGGACGCGCCGCCCAGCGTGACGCGGTTGTCGCCGTCGCCCGCGCGCACCTGGTTGGCGGCGCCGTTGGCGGTGATGCTGTCGCTGCCGCCGGCGGCGGTGATTTTGTTGTTTCCGCCTTCTGCGCGCACGGTGTTGTTGCCGTCGCCCGCGTCAATCACGTTGCTGGCCGCCTTGACCGTGATGCTGTCGTTGCCGCCGTAGGTCTTGATGACGTTGCTCGCGCCGTCGGCCGTCACCGTGTCGGCGCCGTTACCCGTGTTGACGACGTTGGACGCGCCGCCCGCAGTGACGGTATTGTTGCCGTTGCCCAGGTCGATGTCGTTCCAGCCGCCGTTGGCGCTCACGCGGTCGTCGCCGGCGCCGGCGTCGATCTCGTTGTAGGCGCTGTTGACAGTGAGCGTGTTGTTGCCCTCGCCCAGGTCGACGTCGGCCGCCGCGCCGGCCGCCACGGTCACGCTGTCGTTGCCGTTGCCGCCGAAGATCTTGTTGTAGACGCCCACGTCGACGCGGATGGTGTCGTCGCCGTTGCCGCCGTCGATCTTGTTGTAGCCGCCTACCTTGACGGTGATGGTGTCGTTGCCGTCGTCGCCGTACAGGTTGTTGTAGGCGCCGGCCGTGACGGTGATGTTGTCGTTGCCGCCCTCGCCGTGGATGATGTTGGCGCCGATGGAGGACGCCGTATACGTGTCGTTGCCGCCGCCCAGGTTCTTCTTGGTGTAGCCCAGTTCGCTTACCTTTTTAGCGATCGCGTTGACGTCGTCGCCGATTTCCTCGAACGCGTCGCCAATGCCGCCCAGGTCCCCGCCGATGTCCTTCACCGTGTCGCCGACCTTGTCGACCAACTTAGTGACCGGTTTGACAACATTCTTCTTGATCCAGCTGCCGATGCCCATGTGTGTTCCCTTGTGTGGATAGATACCTTTCCATTGAAACAATTCAATATGACGGAAAGACACACATTTCGATTACGGTGTTGTAATCCGCGCAATTGACGGACAGGCCCGCCAGCCCGGACAATGGCGGGTTGAGAGCCGGAAATTGAAAGCATGAAAGCATTACTCGTCGAAGATGAACAACGTATCGCCAGCTTTGTCTGCGCGGGCCTGCGCGAGCACGGCTTCCTGGTCGACCATTGCGAAGAAGGCAACCTGGGCTACGACTACGCGCTGTCGCGCGAGTACGACGTGGTGCTGCTGGACGTAATGGTGCCCGGCCGCGACGGCCTGGCCATCCTGAAGGCGATGCGGCGCGAGGGCAGCAACACGCCCGTCATCCTGCTGACCGCGCGCAACGAACTGGACGACCGCCTGATGGGCTTGAACCTGGGCGCCGACGACTACCTGGCCAAGCCCTTCTATGTGGAGGAACTGATCGCGCGCATCCACGCCCTGCTGCGGCGTGTCAGCGGCGAGCGGCAAAACGTGCTGCTGCTGGGGCCCGTCAAGCTGGACCGCATCACCCGCGTGGCCGAGGTCGAAGGCCGCGCCGTCGAGCTGACCAGCCGCGAATTCAACCTGCTCGAATACCTGATGCGCTCGCCCGGCCGGGTCTACACCCGCACCCAGATCCTGGAGCACGTGTGGGGCTACGACTTCGAACCGCAAACCAATATGGTGGACGTGTGCATCCAGCGCCTGCGCAAGAAGCTGGAACTGCCGGAGTGCGCCGCGATCGAAGCGGTGCGCGGCGTCGGCTACCGCCTGCGCAAGCCGGACGGCGCGGCGTGAAGCAAGCCGCAGGCGCGCGCAGGGCGTTGCCGCGCCTGCCCCGCCTCCGCTCCTTCCGGCTGCGCGTGGCGCTCGTTTCCACGCTCACCGCGCTGGCCGCCATCACCGCCTTGTATATAGCCGCCAGCGTCACCATCGTCTCGCGCCGCGCCGCCATCATCGACCGCATGCTGTCGGCCCAGCTGTCCGGGCCGATGCTGCAAACCGCGCCGCAAGCGCCGTGGTCGGCGGTGGACGCCCAGCTCAACGCCAATTTCAGCGGTTTCGCACCGGCCGGCACCACCGAGGGTTACGCCATCCTGCGCGTGGTGCACGCCGACGGCAGCGAACTGTACCGCAGCAGCAACTGGCCGCGCGAGCTGGTGAAGGCGACGCAGCCCGCGCAGGCGGCGCAGCCCGCACCGGCGGCGCACGCCTTGCACACGACTGGCGCCTCGCCCCTGTCGGCCCCCGCCCCTTCCGGCCAGCCGGCAACGCCGCAGGCGGCCCTGGCCGCCGCCACGCTCCAGACGGTGGACGGTGCCGGACAAAGCTGGCGCATCGGCAGCACCGGCAACGGCCCGCTGACGGTGTGGGTGGGCGTCAACCGCAGCCTGTCCAACGCCCAGGTGCGCGCCAGCCTGGGCCGCTTCGGCGCCGCCGTGGTGGGACTGGTCGCGCTGATCGGCCTGCTCTCCTGGTACCTGGCCGGCCGCGCCATGCGCCCCATCGAACACCTGACCGGCGTCATCGTGCGCGTCAACGCGGCCGACCTCGGCCAGCGCGTCTCGGCCGCAGAGGAAGACCGCGAATTCGCCCAGCTGGTCATCGTCTTCAACGCCATGCTGGACCGCCTCGAACGCAGCTTCATGCAAGCGGCCCGCTTTTCCGGCGACGCCGCCCACGAGCTGAAAACCCCGCTGACCATCCTGCAAGGCGAACTGGAACGCAGCTTTGCCCGCGCCGAGGGCGATCCGGCGCTGGAGCAAGGCCTGGCCAATATGCTTGACGAGGTGCGCCGCCTGGACAGCATCGTCAAAAAACTGCTGCTGCTCGCGCGCGCCGACGCCGGCCAGCTGGCCATCCCCCTGTGCCCGGTGGACCTGCGCCCCATGCTGGACGGACTGGCCGAGGACATCGAACTGATGGACGACAGCCGCCCGGTCCGGCTGCAACTCCCGTCCGGCATCCCTGTGCGCGGCGACGCCGACCTGCTGCGCCAAGTGCTGCACAACCTTGTCAGCAATGCCATCAAATACGGCATTCCCGGCGGCTGGATCGCCCTGGCGGCGCGCGCCGGCGACGGAAACTGGCAAATCGACATCAGCAACGCCTCGGACGGCATCCCGTCCGAACACTGGGACCGCCTGTTCGACCGTTTCTACCGCGCCGACCACGCCCACAACCGCCGCGTCCCGGGCGTAGGCCTTGGTCTGGCGCTGGCGCGCGACATCGTGCAAGCCCACGGCGGCGCCCTGCACCTGGCCGACGGCGGCCCCGGACAAGTGCGGTTTCGCCTCACCCTGCCCGCCGTTTCTTAGCCTTTTATCCAAATAAGTTCATGCCTGTCTTGAAATAGGGCATAACCGTCCCTATAATTGGCACTCGTTAGCCGAGAGTGCTAACAAGAATTCTGAGGTTTCGCTGAGGCAACAAGCTTACCGGACCTCATCAGCACGACAACCATTGATAAAGGAGTTTTGTATGAACCTTCGCCCTTTGCACGATCGCGTCATCGTCAAACGTCTCGACCAGGAAACCAAAACCGCATCCGGCCTGATCATCCCTGACGCAGCCGCCGAAAAACCAGACCAGGGCGAAGTCCTGGCTGTTGGCAATGGCAAAGTGCTGGAAGACGGCAAAGTACGTCCACTGGAAGTCAAAGTCGGCGACCGCGTCCTGTTCGGCAAATACTCCGGCCAAGCTGTCAAAGTCGACGGCGACGAGCTGCTGGTGATGCGCGAAGAAGACATCATGGCCGTTGTTAACAAATAATTTCAGGAGAATTCGAACATGGCAGCTAAAGACGTAGTATTCGGCGACGCAGCGCGCGCCAAGATGGTTGAAGGCGTGAACATCCTCGCCAACGCAGTCAAAGTCACCCTGGGCCCGAAAGGCCGCAACGTGGTGCTGGAGCGCTCCTTCGGCGCCCCAACCGTCACCAAGGACGGCGTGTCGGTCGCTAAAGAGATCGAACTGAAAGACAAGCTGATGAACATGGGCGCGCAGATGGTCAAGGAAGTTGCTTCCAAGACCAGCGACAACGCCGGCGACGGTACCACCACCGCGACCGTGCTGGCCCAGGCCATCGTCCGCGAAGGCATGAAGTTCGTTGCCGCCGGCATGAACCCGATGGACCTGAAGCGCGGCATCGACAAGGCAGTCGCTGCCACCGTCGAGCAGATCGCCATCCTGGCCCGTCCATGCACCACCACCAAAGAAATCGCCCAGGTTGGCGCGATCTCGGCGAACTCGGACTACTCGATCGGCGAGCGCATCGCTGAAGCGATGGAAAAAGTCGGCAAAGAAGGCGTCATCACCGTGGAAGACGGCAAGTCGCTGAACGACGAGCTGGACATCGTTGAAGGTATGCAGTTCGACCGCGGCTACCTGTCGCCATACTTCATCAACAACCAGGAAAAGCAAGTTGCCATCCTGGACAATCCATTCGTGCTGCTGTGCGACAAGAAAATCTCCAACATCCGTGACCTGCTGCCGGTACTGGAACAAGTTGCAAAAGCTGGCCGTCCACTGCTGATCATCGCGGAAGACATCGAAGGCGAAGCGCTGGCGACCCTGGTTGTGAACAACATCCGCGGCATCCTGAAAACCTGCGCAGTGAAAGCCCCAGGCTTCGGCGACCGCCGCAAAGCCATGCTGGAAGACATCGCTGTCCTGACCGGCGGCCAGGTTGTTGCTGAAGAAATCGGCCTGACCCTGGAAAAGATCACCCTGGCCGAACTGGGCCAAGCCAAGCGTATCGAAGTCGGCAAGGAAAACACCATCGTCATCGACGGTGCCGGCGACGGTTCGAACATCGAAGCGCGCGTCAAGCAGATCCGCGTGCAGATCGAAGAAGCGACCTCGGACTACGACCGTGAAAAACTGCAAGAGCGCGTAGCCAAGCTGGCTGGCGGCGTTGCCGTGATCAAAGTCGGTGCAGCCACCGAAGTTGAAATGAAAGAAAAGAAAGCCCGCGTGGAAGACGCGCTGCACGCAACCCGCGCAGCCGTGGAAGAAGGCATTGTGCCAGGCGGCGGCGTAGCCCTGCTGCGCGCCCGTTCGCAGCTGACCGTCAAAGGCGACAATCCTGACCAGGAAGCTGGCATCAAGATCGTTCTGCGCGCGATGGAAGAGCCGCTGCGCATGATCGTGCAAAACGCCGGCGAAGAAGCATCGGTCGTCGTTGCAGCAGTGTTGGCCGGTTCGGGCAACTACGGCTACAACGCAGCCAACGGCACCTACGGCGACATGGTCGAAATGGGCGTTCTGGATCCAGCCAAGGTAACCCGTTCGGCCCTGCAAAACGCAGCGTCGATCGCCAGCCTGATGCTGACCACCGACTGCATGGTTGCTGAAATCACCGAAGACAAGCCAGCCGGCGGCATGGGCGGCATGGGTGGTATGGGCGGCATGGGCGGCATGGACGGCATGATGTAACAGCCGGTCGCGCCGAACCGTTCCGGTTCAACGCTGAAAAGCCCGCAAGGTTCGCGCCTTGCGGGCTTTTTTATTACCTTCTCGCGTTAAGGCCCCTGATCGCCTGCCTCACCGCCATCCATCCGAGTTTCAAAACCACAAGTTGCTGAGGGCCGGCGCTTGGTTTAGTATGGCCGCAACTTTTCTCTTCTATGACAAGGCTGCATCCTCATGTCTTCGCGCTCCTCTTCTTCTAAAACCGCCGCAGTCGCCGGAACGCTGGCTGGACTGCTGGCGGCTGGCCTGGGCGCCTATTACCTGTATTCGGTGAAGCAGGAGCAACAGCCGGCCAGGGTGGCGACCGTCGCCAGCGCGGGCAGCGTGGCGCTGAAGGATGGTATTGCGCCAGCCGCCAAACAGGGCGCTGCGCTGAGCCGCGAGCAGGCGGTGGCGGCGCTGATGGCGCTGCCGGAACTGAAGGCATGGTCGACCAAGATCGAGAAGGAATCCCAGGGCAAGGCGCATGGCGCGCTGATCGAATACGACGCGCAGCTGCGCGCCGTGAACGGCAAGCAGTATTACCAGCTCAGCTTCGTGGAGAACAGCAGCGACTCGGCGCGGCGCTGGGAGAGCTTCCTGGTCGCGCAGTCTGATGGGGAAATCCTGGTCGATGACGACGAGGATAACCAGTTGCTGCCGCTGGAGCAGTGGCGCAAGGAGAAGCGGCCGTTATTGAGGAATGGGCCGGGGGAGTAAGGGCAGGCTCAGCATGGATTCCCGCTTTCGCAGCGGTCCGCCGATGCGGAATGACACAGCCTTGTCATTCCGCATCGGTGGACTGCAGCGCAGGCGGGACGGTCGGCCGACGCGGTCCATGCCCCATCTATGCAGCCGTTCGCTCCACGCTCTGCACCATGGCCGGTGCGCTCTGCACGCGGCCTACCCACCAGATCGTAAACAGGGTGATGCCGGCGGCGAACAGGCCGTTGTTGCCGTAGCCGGCGATATGCCCGGCTGCGTCCGTGCTCAGACCTAGCCCGCCCAGCAAGGCGCCCAGCCCCGTGCCGATCTGCTGCATCGCGGAATTCGCGCTCAGGAAGGCGCCCCGGCGCGATGGCTCGGGCACAGTCGTCATCAAGGCCTGCAGCGGTATGCCGCGCCCAGAGATCGCCACCATGAAGAAGGGGAAAATCAGGATGATCCCGTACAGCGGCATCTGCGGCAAGTGCGTGATCAGCAGCAGCGGCAATATCGAAATCGCGGCCATGATGCGGTACACGCGCTGCTTGCCCGCCCTGTCCGACCAGCCGCCTATCACGCGCGCGGTAAACAGTGTGGTCAGCCCGCCGCCCAGGTAGATCCACGTGATCTCGGCCGGCTGCACGCCGTGGTTACCCACCAGCACCGGCGAGATGAACGGGATTACCATCATGCTCGCGAGCATGGTCAGCCCCGTCAGCAGGAAGGCTTTCAGATGCGCAGGCACACGGAAGATGGCGAGCAGCTCTGGCAGCACGGCAGCCACCGGCACCGGCGCGGCCTGGATGTGCGCCGTCATCGACGGCAGCACGCGCAATGCCAGCAGCCAGATGACCAATGAGAACCCGACCAGCAGATAGAAGGCCGACTGCCAGCCAAAGTGGGCCGCCATCATCACGCCGCCCGGCACGCCCGCGATCGCGGCCAGGCTGAACGAGGTCATGACGATGCCGGTGGCCGCGCCGCGCCGGTTGGCCGGTATCAGGTCGCTGATGATGGCCATGCCGATCGCGCCGAGCACGCCGCCGGTCAGGCCGGCGAAAGCCCGCGACAGCACCAGCACGTGGAAATTGGGTGCCAGCGCGCACGCCAGGTTCGACAGGCTGAACAGGAAGAACATCGCCAGCAGCAGGCGCTTGCGGTCGAAGCGGTCGATATAGGTCATGGCCAGCAGGCCGGACAGGCCGGCGCACCAGGCGTAAGCCGACACCGCGCCCGACACGGCGGCGGGCGTGATGGAGAACGCTTGCATCAGCTGCGGCGCCAGCGGCATCATCACCATGAAGTCCATGATGACGGTGAACTGGGTCAGCGCCAGCAGCCACAGGATCAGCCGCTCGCGCTTCGCAGCCAAGGGGGGAACAGAAGTCATAGGCTCTCCTTCAATCCAGCAGGTTGATGTCGGCGGCGGCTTTGCGCAGGATAGCGCGAATCTGATCCAGCCGCAGATCGCTTGGCGCGCCTTCGCGCGCGCGCCGGATCACCGCTTCCTTCAGTTCATGCATCAGCGAGCGCAGGTCGCCGCCCGCCTCGGCCGGCTCGTTCAGGCGCGCCATCACGGCGTCCACCATCTGGCGGTTCTCGTCGAGGAAAGCCTGCCCTTCCGGCGTGACGGTATGCAGCTTCTTGGCGCCGTCATGGCTGATCGAAACATGGCCCATGTCGTACAGCATGGCCATCAAAGGGTAGATCGCGCCCGGGCTGGGCGTGTAGGCGCCCCCGGTGCGCTGCTCCAGCTCCTTGATGATTTCATAGCCGTGGCGCGGTTTTTCGGAGATCAGCTGCAGCACCACGTAGCGCATGGCACCGGAATCGAACATCTTGGGTCCGCGTCCGCCGCCGCCCCGGTGGTGGCCGTGGCCGTGCATGTGCTGGTGGAAACGATGGTGGTTTTTGAAAAAGTGAAACATGGCACATCTCCATAAGATATATCGAAGTAAGATATATCTTAACTTGTTTTTTCGAGAATTCAAGATGTTTTTTGTACCACCCTGTTCTGCGCATTGCCGTATCATGCAAACTCTGTCCCGTCGTTCAGCCCCATGTTCAAGAAAATACTCGCCCTCTTAGGCATCAAAGACCCGGCGCCGCCGGCTGGCCCCGCTGTTCCCAGCGCGCCGTACAAGCAGGATGAGCTCAACCTGATCTACAACCTGCTGTTCTGCGACGAATCGACGCTGTACAAGCCGCAGGGAACGGAAACCGCGCTGTTCGGCGAGCAGGCCGACGCCGCCGTGGTGCGCACCATCGCCGAGGACCATGACGAGGAGAGCCGCGTGCGCATCCTGGCCTACAACTGGCTGCGCGAGAACGGGCATGCCGTGCCGTCGCGCGAATTGCTGGGTGTGATCGTGGAAGTGCCGCTCGACGAGGGCCTCGATGTGCTTGCCGCCTACGCGGACGGCACCGTGCGCTACATCAACCAGACCGGCAAGTTCGCCGTGTTCGAGGGCGCACCGGACGCGGTGGCCGATAGTGCCAAGGCGCTGGTGGAAACGGCCAAGCCGGCGCTGCGCAACGCGGCCGCCGCACCCGGCGCGCGCACGCCGCCGCCCGGCCCCGGCCACCTGCGCATCGCCTTCCTGGCTTCCGATGGCTTGTACTTCACGCAAGGCACGTTTGAAATGCTGGCCAGGGATGCGCGCGCATCGTCGGCGATCCAAAGCGCGCAGGCGCTGCTGGATTTGGTGGTGCGGCAGGCTAGCGAATAGCCGCCGCGTTGAGAACCGGCCGCTAACTGTCCAGGTGGGAGATCAGCAGGCGGCGGCTGTCGGTTTCGACGCCCTCGCCCGCTTTGCGTTCCAGCACCAGCTCGGCGTTTTGCGCGTCCACCGAAATACCCACCGACAGGATATCGATCAGCAGCAGCTGCAGGATGCGCGAGATCATCGACAGGAAGGTGGTGCTGTCTTCCGAGTGGTCCACGGCCAGGCACACCGAGGCGCGTTTGGCCAGCGGCGACTGGCTGCTGGTGATGGCGATGACGTCGGCGCCGGCCGCGCGCGCCGCATCCACCGCTTCCAGCAATTCGGGCAGCTTGCCTGAATTGGAAATGGCGATCACCACGTCGCCCGCCTTCAGCAGCCCGGCCGCCAGCACGAACAGGTGCGAATCGCCGTAAGCGGCCGTCGGAATGCGGAAGCGGAAGAATTTGTGCTGGCCGTCCAGCGCCACCACGCGCGAATTCCCCATCGCGAAGAACTCGATGCGCTTGGCTTTCGCCACCAGCGCGATGGCGCGGTCCAGCGAGCGCACGTCCAGCTGGTCGCGGAACTTCAGGATGGCGGACACGGTGTTGTCGATCACCTTGGCGCTCAGGTCGTGCGTGCTGTCGCTCACGCGCACCTGGCTGTGCCGCACGGGGATCGCGCCGGTCAGGCTGCTGGCGAACTTCAGCTTGAAGTCGGCCAGGCCGGAGAAGCCCAGCGAACGGCAGAAGCGGATCACGGTCGGCTGGCTCACTTCGGCCAGGCGCGCGATGTCGGCGATGGGCTCGTTGAGCACCAGGCGCGGCTGCTCCAGCACCAGCGCGGCCACGCGCTGCTCCGCCGGGGTCAATTCGTGCTGCAGGTGCTGCACGCGCTCCATCAGCGTGTTGGCGCCGCTGCGGCCGCGCAGGTGTTCGGACAAGATCGTCGCCACGCCGTAGAAGGCCGGATTCGGCGTGGTGATGACGTAGGTCGGAATCTCGGACAGATAGCTCGTGAAGCGGCCCTTGGCTTCGAAGCGGGCGCGGAACGGCGAGCTGGCGAACCACTCGCCCATGCGCGGCACGATGCCGCCGCCGATGAAGACGCCGCCGAAGGCGCCCAGCGTCACCGCCAGGTTGGCGCTGGCGCCGCCCAGCATGGCGCAGAAGCACTCCAGCACTTCCAGGCACAGCGGGTCCTTGTCGGTCAGCGCGCCGGCCATGATTTCCTGCGCGTTCAAGTCCTTCACATTGCGGCCGTTGCGCTTGGCGATGGCGCGGTAGATGATTTCCATGCCGGGGCCTGATATCAGGCGCTCGGTCGACACGTGCGGCCAGGTCTGCCACGCGTATTGCAGGATCGCGTATTCGCGCTCGTCGGCCGGGGCGAAGTTGGTGTGGCCGCCTTCCGAGCCCAGGGTGACGAAGCCGTCCACGGTCGGGATCACGCCGGACACGCCCAGGCCGGTGCCCGGTCCCAGCACGCCGATGACGGAATTGCTGGCCGGGGCGCCGCCGCCGACCTGCATCAGGTCCGCCGGCTTGAGGCCGGGCAGCGACATGGCCAGCGCGGTGAAGTCGTTCACCACCAGCAGCGTGTGCAGGCCCAGCGCGCGGCGCACCTCGTCGGTGGAGAATTCCCAGTCGCGGTTGGTCATGCGCACGTAGTCGCCGCTGACCGGGTTGGCCACGGCCAGCGCGGCATGGTTCAGCGTGATGTCGGCATGGTCGGCCAGGTAGCTGCGCAGCAGCGGCACGATGCCGGCGAAATCGTCGCACTTGAGCACGCGCACGGCGCGGAACTCCGAGGGAGCGGTTTGCAGCGCGAAACGCGCATGCGTGGCGCCGATGTCGGCCAGCAAGCGCGGACCGTCCGCGAACGCGGTGCGGCTGGATTTTTGGTCAACTGCAGCTAGTTTCATCGTCGATTTCGTTATGCAGGGTTATGCCTGTAAAGGGGGCAAGGATAACCGAAAAAGCAATAAACCGTGGATAAAAACTACGCACTATGGATCCCCGCATGCGCGGGGATGACGGCCCACCCTTGTCATTCTCGCGCAAGCGGGAATCCATGCCCGGCCTACTATGCCGCGTAGCCGAACCAAGCGCCGTAGGCCGGCAAGGTCGCGGTGCCGTCCGCCGCCATCGCGCCCGGCAGACCCGGCGCGTCTATCGTCTCGGCGCCGGCCGCCTGCGGCAGCGCGAACGTCACCGGCGCGGCGCCGAGGTTGAAGACAGCCAGCACGCTGCGCTGTCCTTCCAGGTCACGGCGCAGCGCCAGCACCGGCTCGGGCGCGTCGAAGAAGACGATGTCGCCGCGCGTGAGCTGCGGCACGGTGCGGCGCCACGCGATGATTTTGCGGGCGAACGCCAGCGCCGACGACGGGTCGTTTTCCTGCAGCGAAGCGGCGCGGGCGATGTGCTTCTCGTCCACCGGCAGCCACGGCTTGCCGCTGGTGAAGCCGCCGTTGCTGTCGTCGTTCCAGGCGATCGGCGTGCGGCAGCCGTCGCGGCCCTTGAACTCCGGCCAGAAGGTGATGCCGTACGGGTCCTGCAGCAGTTCGTAGGGCACGTCCGCCTCGGTGAAGGCCAGCTCGTCGCCCTGGTACAGGCAGGGCGTGCCCTTCAGGGACAGCTGCATCGCCAGTACCAGCTTGGCCATCTCCGGCGACGGGTCCTCGCCGCCCCAGCGCGTCATCACGCGGATCGAGTCGTGGTTGCCGACCGACCAGGAAGCCCAGCCATCTTTCACGCGCGCGTCGAACTGTTCGACCTGCGAGCGGATATGCCTGGCCGAGCAAACGGGCGTGAGCAGGTTGAAGCTGTAGGCCATGTGCAGCCTGTCGCCGCCTTCGGTGTATTCCGCCATCACGGCCAGCGAATCGTCCGCGCCCACTTCGCCGATGGCGACTGCGCCGAATTCGTCCAGCAGCACGCGCAGCTTCTTCAGGAAGGCCACGTTCTCAGGCTGGGTCTTGTCGTGGATGTGGGCCTGCATGCCGTAGGGGTTCACGTCCGTCACGGTGGAGGTGTCGCGCACCAGCGCCGGCGGGTTGCTGCGCAGCTGGCGGTCGTGGAAGTGGAAGTTGCAGGCGTCCATGCGCACGCCGTCGACGCCGCGCTCCAGCCAGAAACGCAGCGCGTCCAGGTGCGCCTGCTGCACTTCCGGGTTGTGGAAGTTCAGGTCCGGCTGGCTGACCAGGAAGTTGTGCATATAGTACTGCTTGCGGCGCGAGTCCCACTGCCACGAGGAACCGCCGAATACCGACATCCAGTTGTTGGGCGGGCAGCCGTCCGGCGCGGGATCGGACCAGACGTACCAGTCGGCCTTGGGATTGTCGCGGCTCTTGCGGCTCTCGGCGAACCAGGCGTGGTCCTCGGCCGTGTGCGACATCACCTGGTCGATCATGATCTTCAGGCCCAGGCTGTGGGCCTTGGCGATCAGCCGGTCGAAGTCGGCCAGGGTGCCGAACAGGGGATCGACGTCGCAGTAGTCGGAAATGTCGTAGCCGAAGTCCTTCATCGGCGATTTGAAGAATGGCGAGATCCAGACGATGTCCACGCCCAGTTGCGCTATGTAGTCCAACTTGGCGGTAATGCCGGGCAGGTCGCCCACGCCGTCGCCATTGGTATCGTTGAAACTGCGCGGATAAACCTGGTAGATGATGGCTTCGCGCCACCAGTTCGGGGACAATTCTTTGCTCATGTCGGTATCCATGTGGGGGAGTTTGTAGATAATATACATGAACACACTGCTTTTTTCAATTCCAGTCACGCGTGCGAAAATCAAGTAAATATCGTTTAAAATCATCGTGATACATAAAAATAGCGCAAAACAACCGCGTCACCATAGTAGTCAAACTACAAAATTTATCCCATATTTACGACATGACAACTTGCATATACCAGTTGCCAAAGCAGATGCCTTCGGCATAGCATCCCGCTCAGATCCAAACAGGGAGATCCCCAATGTCACAAAACGATACGCAGCAGGGTAACGGACCACTGCCGCGGCAAATTCCGTACATCATCGCCAACGAGGCATGCGAACGGTTCAGCTTCTACGGCATGCGCAACATCCTCACGCCATTCCTGATCAGCACACTGCTGCTATTCATCCCGCTGGCGGACCGCCCCAGCGAAGCGAAGCACGTGTTCCACACCTTCGTCATCGGCGTCTATTTCTTCCCGCTGCTGGGCGGCTGGCTGGCCGACCGATTCTTCGGCAAGTACAACACGGTCCTGTGGTTCAGCCTCATTTACTGCGCCGGCCACGCCTGCCTTGCCGTCTTCGAGAAAAATCTGCAAGGCTTCTACCTGGGCCTGGCGCTGATCGCTTTCGGCTCGGGCGGCATCAAGCCGCTGGTGGCGTCCTTCGTGGGCGACCAGTTCGACCAGACCAACAAGAAACGCGCGAAGGTCGTGTTCGACGCCTTCTACTGGAGCATCAACTTCGGCTCCTTCTTCGCCTCGCTGCTGATGCCGATCTTCCTGCGCGACTACGGCGGCGCCGTCGCCTTCGGCATACCGGGCGTGCTGATGTTCATCGCCACCTTCGTGTTGTGGCTGGGCCGCAGGAAGTATGTGCACGTGCCGCCCGCCGCGCCCAACCCGAACTCCTTCTTCAACGTGGCCAAGAGCGCGCTGACGAGCGCAGCGCCGGGCCAGTCCCGCCCCGGCCTGACGGTCGCCACCATCGGCGTCATCGGTGCCCTCGCCTCGCTGGCCATGACGCCCAAGTGGGGCTTCGTGATCGCCGCCTGCTCCGCGCTCGTGCTGCTGCTGGCCTTCGGCGGCATCGGCACCTCGATGCAGCTGGAACGCGCGCGCGGCAAGCATAGCGACGAAGGCGTCGACGGCGTGCGCGCCGTGCTGCGCATCTTCATCGTGTTCGCGCTGGTGACGCCGTTCTGGTCCCTGTTCGACCAGAAGGCATCGACCTGGATCGTGCAGGCGAACGACATGACGCATCCGACCTACAACCTGCTGGGCTGGACCTTCAGTCTCGTGCCGGCCCAGATGCAGGCGCTCAACCCCATGCTGGTGATGCTGCTGATCCCGTTCAACAACCTGGCGCTGCTGCCGCTGCTGCGCGCCATCGGCATCGAACCGACGGCGCTGCGCCGCATGGGCGCGGGCATCCTGTCGTCCGCCTTGGCCTGGGTGGTCATCGGCACCATACAGGTGGTCATGGACGGCGGCACGCCGGTGTCGATGGCATGGCAGATCCTGCCGTATGCCTTGCTGACCTTCGGCGAAGTGCTGGTGTCCGCCACCGGCCTGGAATTCGCCTACAGCCAGGCCCCGGCCTCGATGAAGGGCACCATCATGTCGCTGTGGTACCTGGCCGTCACGGTCGGCAACCTGTGGGTACTGATCCTCAATTCCAGCGTGAAGAACGAGGCCGTGTCGGCCTACATCGCCAGCACCGGCTTTTCAGTGATGGCTTTCCAGATGTACTTCTTCGCCGCTTTCGCCGCACTGGCGGCCGCCGTCTTCGCCTGGTACGCGACGCGCTACCGCATGGTGGACAACTACCGGCCCGATATCGAGCCGAGCATGTGCTACGGCAGCAACGCCAACAAGCCTGCGTAAGCGCATATTGTGCATTTTTACTCAGCATGGGTTCCCGCTTTCGCGGGAACGACAGTTTGCTTGTCATTCCCGCGCAGGGCTCGGCGCCCCCACGGCAATCCATGCTGCGCATGCACTCCAAGTAACTGAACGGCATTGGCCCGCACGCCACGGCGAAAATCCGCACAGACGCCGCCGCCGATTCTGGAATTCCGCCGCACCGTCCGCCGGCCTCCGGCTTTGCGGCGGCGCACCAAATGAATCAAATCAGGCACTTGGCGTTTTCCCTCCGCCAGGCACGGAACCTGCTCAATAGATCTCCACAACAACCCCGCTTAGGAGACGAGCATGAGCACCACCCGCATTCTTTCCCTCACACTGGCCATCGCGTCCGCGTTCTCGGCATCTGCCGCGAGCGCCCAGGAAGTGGTCCGCCTCGGCAATCTCAAATTCGCGCACTACGGCGCCGTGTCCTACATCAAGGAAATCGCGCCCAAGTGCGGCATCAAGGTCGAAGAGCACATCTTCGCCAAGGGCCCGGACGTGATGCAGGCCATCCTGGCCGGTGAGCTGGACGTGGGCGCCACCGCCTCCGAAGCGGCGATCCAGGGCCGCGCCAACGGCGCACCCATCTACGTCGTGGCCGGTTTCGCCAAGGGCGGCGCGCGCCTGGTTGCGCGTCCGGACGGCGGCATCAAGTCGATCAAGGACCTGAAGGGCAAGAAGGTCGGCGTGACGCGCGGCGGCATCCACGAGGTGCTGCTGGCGGCCGAGCTGCAGCAGGCCGGCATCACCTTCTCCGACCAGCCGGGCAAGGACGTGCAGCTGATCTTCCTGGCCTTCGCGGACCTGAACCAGGCCCTGCTCGGCAAGAACATCGACGCCATCATGCAATCGGAACCGCAATCCTCGCAGGCCATCAACAAGGGCTTCGGCGTGGAGGTGATGAAGCCCTACGACACGCCGATCGGCGAACCGGTCCGCACCATGGTGATGAGCGAGAAGTTCTACACCGAGCGCCGCGCCACCGCCGCCAAGTTCATGAACTGCTTCGTGCAGGCGACCAGGACCTTCATCGACAGCAAGCCGACGGCCGAGAAATACGTGCGCGAAGTGATCTTCAAGAACCAGATCACCGCCGACGACTTCCAGGACGCCATCAGCAATTCGCCGTACAGCTACGACATCACGCCGCAACACATCCAGATCACCACCGACGTGATGGCCAAGACCGGCGTGGGCAAGATGCGCAAGGCCCCGGTGGCCAGCGAGTGGGTCAAGACCGACCTGCTGGACGAAGCGAAGAAAAGCCTGAACATCAAATAACCATCACAAACTACCATCACATAAGCAGGAGACATCATGGTCAAACATAATTGGCGGGAGATCGCCACGGGCCTCGTCGTGCCCACCTTAGTGGTGCTGCTGTGGCAAACCAGCGCCATGCTGGGCTGGGTCAACCCGCAAGTGCTGCCGTCGCCGCTGGCGGTGGTGCAGAAACTGGCCGAATACGCGCTGCCGCTGACGGCATACGACCCGGCCGCCGGCTCCTGGCTGTCGTGGGCGGTGTCGGGCGAACTGTGGCTCGACACGCTGGGCAGCATGTACCGCGTGCTGGTCGGCTTCGCCATCGGCGCCGGCCTCGCGCTGCCGCTGGGCCTGATGATGGGTTCCAGCCAGCGCGCCTACGCCTGGTTCAATCCGATGATGCAGGTGCTGCGTCCGATACCGCCGATCGCCTACATCCCGCTGTCCATCCTGTGGTTCGGCCTGGGCAACGCCCCGGCCGTGTTCCTGATCGCGCTGGGCGCCTTCTTCCCGGTGCTGATGAACACCATCGCCGGCGTGCGGCAAGTCGATGGCATCTACATCCGCGCCGCACGCAACCTCGGCGTCAGCCAGCGCACCATGTTCGTCCGCGTGATGCTGCCGGCCGCCGTGCCCTACATCCTGTCCGGCGTGCGGATCGGCATCGGCACCGCCTTCATCGTGGTGATCGTCTCCGAGATGATCGCGGTGAACAACGGCCTCGGTTTCCGCATCCTCGAGGCGCGCGAGTACTTCTGGTCCGACAAGATCATCGCCGGCATGATCAGCATCGGCATCCTGGGCCTGATGATAGACATCGGCATGAATAAACTGAACAATCATTTGCTGCGGTGGCACCGCGGCCTGGAGAACTGACATGAGCAAAATGGAAAAGAACTTCAGCCACATCGCCGTGCGCGGCGTGAACAAGATCTTCAAGAGCAGCGACCGCGAAGTGGTGGCCCTGAAGGACATCAACCTGGACATCCCGCAGGGCCAGTTCGTCTGCCTGCTGGGCCCTTCGGGCTGCGGCAAATCGACGCTGCTCAACGCCATCGCCGGCTTCTCGCTGCCATCGAGCGGCGAGATCACCGCCGACGCCAGGCTGGTGACCGGCCCCGGCCCCGAGCGCGGCATGGTCTTCCAGGAGTACGCGCTGTTCCCGTGGATGACGGTGGAAAAGAACATCGCCTTCGGCCTGGAAATCAAAGGCATGGCCAAGGGCGAGATCGACCAGGTCGTCTCGAAGCTGCTGGCCATGCTGTCGCTGAGCGACTTCCGCCACCGCTTCCCGAAAGACCTGTCGGGCGGCATGCGCCAGCGCGTGGCGATCGCCCGCGTGCTCGCGCTCGATTCGCCCATCATGCTGATGGACGAACCGTTCGGCGCGCTGGACGCCCTCACCCGCCGCAACCTGCAGGACGAGCTGCTGCGCATCTGGGCCGAGCTGAAGAAGACCATCATCTTCGTCACGCACAGCATCGAGGAAGCGATCTACCTGGCCGACCGCATTGTCGTCATGACCTACCGTCCCGGCACGGTCAAGCGCGACATCCTGGTCGAGCTGCCGCGCCTGCGCGACCCCGCCTCGTCCGAGTTCAACGCCCTCAAGCGCGAACTCGGCATGCTGGTGATGGAAGAGCAGCAGCGCCACCACAACGACGAAATGCGCATGGCGGCGGTGGACTGACCCC